>NZ_CP133290.1:0-4302538 GCF_047947045.1 Pantoea sp. App145 | reverse complement strand
CTTCAAAGACGGCCAGCCGATTTTCCACTATATGGGCACCTCGACGTTCTCTGAATATACCGTGGTTCCGGAGATTTCACTGGCGAAAATCAGTAAAGAAGCCCCGCTGGAAGAAGTCTGCCTGCTGGGTTGTGGCGTGACTACCGGTATGGGCGCGGTAATGAACACTGCCAAAGTGAAAGAAGGCGATACCGTGGCCATTTTCGGTCTCGGTGGTATCGGCCTGTCCGCGATTATCGGGGCGAAAATGGCGAAGGCTGGTCGCATTATCGGTATCGACATCAACACCAGCAAATTCGACCTGGCGCGCAAACTGGGCGCAACCGATCTGATTAATCCAAAAGATTATGAGAAGCCGATTCAGGACGTGATCGTTGAACTGACTGATGGCGGTGTGGATTACTCGTTTGAATGTATCGGTAACGTTAACGTGATGCGTTCCGCGCTGGAGTGCTGCCACAAGGGTTGGGGTGAGTCGGTGATTATCGGCGTCGCCGGTGCCGGTCAGGAAATCTCCACCCGTCCGTTCCAGCTGGTTACCGGTCGTGTGTGGCGTGGTTCCGCGTTCGGCGGCGTAAAAGGCCGTTCACAGCTGCCGGGCATTGTGCAGGATTACCTCGACGGTAAATTCGCGCTCAATGATTTCATTACCCATACCATGCCGCTGGAAGATATCAACGAAGCGTTTGAGTTGATGCACGAAGGGAAATCCATCCGTTCCGTGGTGCATTTCAACAAATAACCAGGAGGCGTTATGGCATCCACTCTGGAATTGCTTGAAGAGCATCGCATGTTTGGCGGCTGGCAACAGCGCTGGCGGCATGCTTCATCGGTACTCAATTGCCCGATGACTTTCAGCATTTTTCTGCCACCGCCCAGGGACGACACACCACCGCCGGTGGTGTGGTTCTTCGCCGGGCTGACCTGCACCGATGAGAACTTCACCACCAAAGCGGGCGCTCAACGCGTGGCGGCGGAACTGGGTCTGGTGCTGATTATGCCGGACACCAGCCCGCGCGGTGACGATGTGGCGAACGACAGCGGCTACGATCTCGGCCAGGGCGCCGGGTTCTACCTCAACGCCACACAGCAACCGTGGGCGGCGCACTATCGCATGTTTGATTATGTCAGCCATGAGTTACCGGCGTTGGTCGCTGCTAACTTCAAGCTGAGCGAACGACAGTCGGTGATGGGTCATTCGATGGGCGGCCACGGCGCGTTGCTGTTGGCGCTGCGTCTTGGCGGGCGTTTTTCTTCGGCTTCGGCCTTTGCGCCCATCGTCAATCCAACTGAAGTGCCGTGGGGACAGAAAGCGTTTAGCGCCTATCTCGGTGACGATCGCGCCAGCTGGCGTGAATACGATAGCTGCCTGCTGATGCGTGAGGTGGAGCATCGTCTGCCAATCCTGATTGACCAGGGCGACAGCGATCAATTCCTTGCCGATCAGCTGCATCCGGAACGTCTGGAGGCCGTGGCGCGTGAGCAGGGATTCCCGCTGGAATTACGTATTCAGCCGGGATACGACCACAGCTACTTCTTTATCGCCAGTTTTGTGGAAGACCATCTGCATTTTCACGCGAAACATTTGCTGGTGTAGGGCAAAATAAATCTCAGCCGCGAACGTTCGCGGCTTTTTTTGCTTATAAAAAGCGTGGTGTGAAGCTGTGGGGAGTATCGAAATCATGTTTCAAGGCGAAATTTCCCTCTTCGTCCTCAACATTAAAGACTTTATTGGTGGTGATGCTCATCGCCTTTAATGATTTAATCACAATGGTGTCGGCAGAAAAATGCGCGGCTTTATCTGCAAGTAAAGTGTCATAATTCACTATCGGTCGATAAAAATAACAAAAGTCCATCGATTCGCGTTCAGGTATATTATTTGCCACCATCACACGACAACGCACGCCTCCCTCCGGTGCCATGCGCTCTGTGGTGCTGACATAGTAATGCGGCGCGACAATCAGCGTTTTCGTCTCTATCTTTTTTATTTTCTTACGGCCAAACAATATTTTTACCGCATCAAGAATATCCTGCCTGACCGCACGCACCGAACTAATGGGGTTATCGCGGCTGATCAGCATCGCACCCGCTGGGTCAAATATAAGATTTTGACAAACGATATCGTTCGCTCTGACTTGCTCAAATAAAGCGACCGGAGAATTTTTAATTTGTTCGATCATTGCCGTACATTGAAAAATCACTTCCGGCTGGGTTGCAGGGCGCTCTGTCCAAACGGATAGTGACGCACGAGGAATCTTCATCATTTTTTCTCCATAAAAAATGTGTCCCGTGGTTCTATCCTGGATTGGCCTGGCGATCAGTGATTGGTACGACAAAATATCATTAAGAAAGCGGCGCGATAGATCGCGCCGTGATGAAAGGGCTAAATAATTGACTCCGCCACCAGGCCATCAATCATGACCTGCGGCATTCCCTGTGAGCAACATTCGATACGGCCACGCACACCGTAAACCTGCGCCAGCGTATCCGGGGTGATGACCTGCGCCGGTGCGCCATCGGCCAGCAAAGTCCCGTTCTTCAGCATCAGGGCGTGATCAGCATGACGCAGGGCGATGTTAATATCATGCACCACCACCACCGTAACGATATTACGCAGCCGCGTTTCACGGCGTACCAAATCCATCACGTGGAACTGGTAATTGAGATCCAGCGCGCTGAGTGGCTCATCCAGCAGCAGCAGCTCGGGACGACGAATCAGGGACTGGGCCAGACCCACCAGCTGCTTCTGTCCACCGGAGAGCTGATCAAGATAGCGCATCGCCAAATGAGCAATACCGAGTTGCTCCAGCAGATGCATGATCTCCGTCTCACTGGCGGCACTATGCAAACCGCCTGAGGCGCGCTGTGCCACGATGATTGATTCCAGCACGTGCAGATGCACCCCGGCAGGCAGCGTTTGCGGCAGGTACACCACACGCTGCGCACGACGGGCAAACGGCTGAGTCATTAACTCTTCACCGTTCAGCCAGAGCTCGCCCTGCCCTTTGCTCAAACCCGCCAGTGCACGCAGCAGCGTCGATTTGCCACAACCGTTCGGCCCGAGCAGCACGGTGATCTTGCCACGCGGCAGCTGTGGAACGTTGAGGTCCTCGATGACTTTACGCTTCGGATAGCCTGCGTAAAAATGGCTGAGACTTAATCCCTGTTCCATTACACATTCCCCCGATGACGCAGAATAATGCTCAGGAAGAACGGCACACCAACCAGCGAGGTGACGATACCGACCGGAATGATGACGCCAGGAATCAGGTTTTTCGATGCCACCGACGCCAGCGACAGTACCAGCGCACCGGTCAGCGCACTGGCTGGCAGATAATAACGATGGTCTTCACCAAACATCATACGGGCAATATGCGGGGCCACCAGGCCAATAAAACCAATCGGCCCGACGAAGGCCACCGCCAGCGCCGAGAGAATGCTGATGCGTAATAATGTGGCGAGACGCAGGCGACGCACATCGATGCCAAAGCTGATCGCGCGGTCTTCGCCAAGGCGCAGCGCCGTCAGTTTCCAGCTGCTGAGCATGGAGAACGGAATCAGGATGGCAAAGGCAGCCGTCAGCACGCCAAGTTTCTCCCACGAGGCGCGCGCCAGGCTGCCCATGGTCCAGAACACCAGTCCCTGCAGGGTATCTTCACTGGCAATAAACTGCATCATGGAGACCAGCGCATTAAAGGTAAACACCAGCGCGATACCAAACAACACCACACCTGAAGTGGAAACCCGTGTCCAGCGCGTCACGCCGTCCAGCATCAGCGCGGCAAACAGCGCAAAGATAAAAGCGTTGGCCGAAATAAACCACTGATCCGGCACACCCGGAATACCAATTCCGAGAATAATCGCCAGTGCCGCACCAAAGGCCGCAGCGGAAGAGACACCGAGGGTAAAGGGACTTGCCAGCGGGTTATTCAGGATGGTTTGCATCTCTGCCCCGGCCAGGCCAAGGGAGAAGCCCACCACAATGGCCATCAGTGCATAAGGCAGGCGGATGTCCCAGACGATGACCCGCGTACCCGCATCAACGCTGTCGGGCTGTGTCAGGGTCTGCCACAGGGTGTGCAAAGAAAGCCCGGCCGGACCGAGCGTGAAATCAAGAACTAACGATGCCAGTATTGCCAGCACCAGAACACCGATCAGCAACATCCGCTGACGCAGCACCTGATGATAGTGCGTCATGGTATCGACATCGTTGCCGTTTTCCGCCACCAGCGCGGCTTCCGAGGTACGCATTGTTTTACCTGTTTCTCGTCACAATCATAACGGCAGTCACAATAGAGCAGGTGATAATAATTATCAATTTTATCTGTGTTACTAAACACCAAAAAAAAGCGCGGACATTGCCGCGTCTTTCAATATGTTGCAATCACTCTTTAAACGTCGGGAATTCCATTTCGCTGTATTTCACAAAGCGGGAACCCCGTACCAGTTTGTAACCCAACCAAATCACCAAAAATAGCGGAATACCAATATAGGTTGCCGCTACGCCGTACCAGTCGATACGGTCAGCAAGGAAGGCTTGGTAGTTCTGACCGAGGGTGATAATCAGACACAATACAAAGGCGAAAATCGGTCCGATGGGGAAGAAGCCCGAGCGATAAGGTAAATCTGCCAGATCGCGCCCCTGCGCGGTGTAACCACGACGGAAACGGTAGTGGCTGATGGCAATCCCCAGCCAGGCGATAAAGCCGGTCATACCTGAGGTATTCAGCAGCCACAGATACACCTCCTGGTTGCCAAATTTGGAGGTCAGGAAGCACAGGCCAGCCACCACGGTGGTGGCGATCAACGCATTGCGCGGAACACCGCCTTTCGACAGTTTGGCGAAAATACGCGGCGCTTTGCCTTCACTTGCCAGGTTAAACAGCATACGGGTGGAAGCATACATACCGGAGTTGCCGGCTGACAGCACCGCCGTCAGGATAACCGCGTTCATTACTGCTGCTGCTGATAGCAGACCAGCATTCTGGAACACCAGGGTGAACGGGCTGATGCTGATATCTTTGATATCGTTGTGCAGCAGCTTTGGATCAGTGTAAGGCAGAATCAGGCTGATAATCAGAATGGCAAAGACATAAAACAGCAGGATACGCCAGAACACCTGACGCACCGCGCGTGGAATGTTCTTTGCCGGATCTTCCGATTCACCGGCAGCGATACCGATCAGCTCAGTCCCCTGGAACGAGAAACCGACAATCATCGCCACACCAATCATCGCCGCAAAGCCACCGGCGAAAGGCGCATCACCTACCGTCCAGTTGTGCCAGCCTGCGTTTTCCGCGCCGCGCATAATGCCAACGATCATCAGCACACCCACCACGATAAAGATGATGACGGTGGCGACCTTGATCAGGGAGAACCAGTATTCCGCTTCACCGAAACCTTTTACGGAAATGTAGTTGAGCAGGAACATCAGGCCGAGGAACAGCGCGCTCCAGATCCAGCCTGGGGTATCGGGGAACCAGTAGTTCATCACCAGCTGAGATGCGACGAGGTCAACAGCAATGGTGACTGCCCAGTTGTACCAGTAGTTCCAGCCGAGGGCGAAACCGAAGCCTTCCTCAACATATTTTGCGCCGTAAGTCGCGAAGGAGCCGGACACCGGCATAAATGCGGCCAGCTCGCCGAGGCTGGTCATCAGGAAGTAAACCATCAGGCCAATCAGCGCGTAAGAGAGCAGTGCGCCACCGGGGCCTGCCTGTGAAATCGTTGCGCCCGAGGCGACAAAAAGGCCTGTTCCGATCGATCCGCCAATGGCGATCATCGTCAGATGACGTGCCTTTAATTCGCGTCGTAACGCAGGTTGTTGTGTTGTTTTTGAGTCATTATGCATGTGTAAACGCTATGCCGGATAAAAATAAGGCGCGATTGTAGCAGCTAAGCCTGCTCTGTATAGCATTCACGTCGGGTTATTAGTTACCTTCATAATCGGCACGAAATTATTAGCCACTGCGTTTGTGTTTACTCGCGGCAATAGGTTAAAAAGCGGTTAAGCGCCTTGGAGAGATGTTTCTGGCGATGGTGGATGCGATACAAAGTGCGCGTCAGACGCGGCAGCGGCACCGCCACTTCCACCAGCGTGCCCGCTTCCAGCAAATCGGCGATCACCCGCCGTGACAGGCAGCTAATGCCCATGCCGTGGCGTACCGCATGTTTGATCGCCTCCGAGTTACCCAGCTCCATACCCAGTTGAAACTGCGGCAGATGGGACAACAGCAGATAATCGACGATTTCACGCGTACCTGAGCCACGTTCACGCAGGATCCACGGCGCAGCAGCCAGGCTTTCCAGAGTGACGGGCTGTTGCAGAATGGCGGCATCCGGTGCGGCAAACACCACCAGCTCATCCTCCAGCCATGGCTCGCTGATCAGTTCCGGCACATGGCACGGCCCTTCAATCAGGCCAATATCGACCCGGAAATCCGCCACCGCATTAATGGCATCCTGACTGTTGCCGACGCTCAGCTCCAGCGGCAGCGCAGGAAAATCGCGACGATAAGCAGCGATCATCCCCGGCAGCAGATAGTTGCCGATGGTGCTGCTGGCGAACAGACGAATGGCGCCATTGTCTTCTTTAAACAATTGTTCGATTTCACCCGCCTGTTCCAGTAACCCCACCGCGCGCGGATAGAGTAAGCGCCCATGTTCGTTCAAAACCAGCCGTTTGCCGACGCGGTCGAACAGTTGCACACCAAGCTGGCTCTCGAGGTCCGCCAGCGCAGCACTCACCGCCGACTGGGACAGAGCCAACACCTGCGAAGCCTGAGTCGTGGAACCACTCTTCAGCACTTCGGTAAAAACTTCGATCTGACGCAGCGTAATGTGCACGCGCCCTCCTCACATTGCTTACCACTAATCATGGTTAATTATTAATGTATTATCAATTTTAGTTTTATACCAGCTACACTAGTCATTATATGGAGAATCCAGCTCGGGAATAGCGTTTATCCCCGATTGACGACGCAATGTGGTGTAGCGTGTTGATTGATGTAATGACGATGGCGGGATGCAGAATATGCTGGTATGGCGTAGACGCATTGATTGAGGTGAGGTTTTTTGCCAGCTCACAAATAAATAATCGCCGAGTTATCGTTGCTGGCAATATCACCACCTTCTGAACCCAGATCAATGTGCACTGTCTGGTTCCGGAATGATATACACGCTGGCATTGTTATATCCCGTAATATTGCTGCCACGTTCTATACAACGGACCAGGAGTTTTGTGGCGGAATCCAGACGCGATTTGATTTCTCGCAGGGCAGATAAACATCTGCTTCCGCAGGTATAAAGATCAATACTGATGTAATGACTTTTAGGGTAAGTATGGTAAGAAAGATGAGATTCGCTGAGTAAAAACAAACCGGTTACACCCTCACCTTCTGCCGTGAACTTTTGTGAGAGATAGCCAATAACGTTAAGTTCCGTTACGCTCAGGACTTCTGCGAAAAACTTTTGCAACCGCACTTCATCTTGCAGGAAACACTCATCGTTGATAACAATATCCAAAACATAATGACAGACCTTATCTTCCATAATAAAACCCCATTTACTTTCAATTTTATAAACTTAGGATCTGAAAATCATAAAAACAACTTAGTAAATATACTAACCAATTTAATTAAGATGAGATCGTCAAATACTAATATCTGTGATCGGAATCATGAAAAACATTAATTACATCCAAATGAATGGTTTTTATTAACCATTCAAACCTGATTGATCAACTTGCTCATATCATTATAAACCGAGTCCACTTTAACCCCTCAGCTGTTTCCATTTTAAGCGGACACTCATCCTGCAATAATAAGAGTATGCAATGTCTGGCATTGTTCTTTTCTCAGATTTGGCGTTTTAACGCCCTGAGTCACCCAGGGCAATACCCGGGCTTTGCACATACAAGATATATCTGAGATACTTATTAATATTGCGTTGATTTTAAACTTAATTAAACAACAGAAAAACAGGCATGCCGCAGAACATTTCGCGGTTAATAGCAGGAGAATGTCATGAAATATATCGGCGCACATGTCAGTGCATCAGGCGGCGTAGACCAGGCAGTGATCCGTGCCCATGAACTGGAAGCCACGGCGTTCGCGCTGTTCACCAAAAATCAGCGCCAGTGGAAGGCTGCGCCGCTTTCAGGTGAGGTGATTGATGCGTTTAAGACAGCCTGCGAAACCTATAAATTTACGCCGGGCCAGATTTTACCGCACGACAGCTATCTGATTAATCTCGGCCATCCGGTGATGGAAGCGCTGGAGAAATCCCGCGATGCGTTTATTGATGAAATGCAGCGTGCCGAACAGCTCGGCCTGACCTTGCTAAATTTCCATCCGGGTAGCCATCTGCAACAAATTGATGAGCAGGCGTGCCTGAAGCGTATCGCAGAATCCATCAATATTGCGCTGGATAAGACGCACAATGTCACCGCAGTGATCGAAAACACCGCAGGCCAGGGAAGCAACCTCGGTTTTCGCTTCGAACATCTCGCCACCATTATTGAGCATGTGGAAGATAAATCACGCGTCGGTGTTTGTATTGATACCTGCCATGCCTTTGCCGGGGGTTATGACCTGCGCACGGAAGATGCCTGTGTCGCGACCTTTAATGAATTTGAACGCATTGTCGGATTTCAATATCTGCGCGGCATGCATCTGAATGATGCCAAAAGCACGCTTGGCAGCCGTGTTGACCGTCACCATAGCCTTGGCGAAGGTAATATCGGCAAGACGGTGTTTAGCTGGCTGATGAAAGATGCACGCTTTGATGGTATTCCAATGATCCTGGAAACCATCAATCCAGATATCTGGAAAGACGAGATTGCATGGCTGAAGTCGGAGCAACAGGGATAAAAAAAGGGGCGGCCTTGTGGACCGCCCCTTTGCTATGCCTGGTGTTGGCGTCGATAAACGTTATCAGGCGGCTTTAGCCAGCTCTTCTTCCGGACGTTTCAGGATAGCGTAGCCCAGGCCCGCCACCGCAGTACCAATCACGATGGACATCAGGTAACCCAGCACCGGTGTAATCGCTCCCGGAATCAGCAACACAAACAGACCACCGTGCGGTGCCATCAGTTTGGCACCAATCGCCATTGAAATCGCACCGGTCACCGCACCACCAATGATACAGCACGGCAGTACACGCATCGGGTCACGGGCGGCAAACGGAATCGCACCTTCAGAAATGAAGCACAGACCCAGCACCAGCGCTGCCTTACCACCTTCCTGCTGACCTTTGTTGAACTTACGACGAGCCACGATAGTCGCCAGGCCCATGGCCAGCGGTGGAACCATACCGGCGGCCATAATTGCAGCCATCGGGGCGTAGGTCTGCGAACTCAACAGGCCAACACCAAACGCATAAGCCACTTTGTTCACCGGGCCGCCCATATCGGTACACATCATGCCACCGAGGATAGCACCCAGCAGAACCGCGTTAGCCGTACCCATGTTTGCCAGCCAGTGAGTCAGGCCGCTCATGATGCCCGCTACCGGTTTACCCACCACATAAATCATCAGCAGGCCGGTAATCAGGCTGGCAACCAGCGGAATGATCAGTATCGGCTTCAATGCCTCCATACTCTGCGGCAGCTTCACTTTGCTGCTGAGCATCTTCGCGGCGTAACCGGCAATAAAACCAGCGATAATCCCGCCAAGGAAACCGGCGTTAATGCTGGTAGCGATCATACCGCCAATCAGGCCAGGGGTCAGACCGGGACGGTCTGCAATGGAGAAGGCGATAAAACCTGCCAGCACCGGCACCATCAGGGCGAACGCGCTGCCGCCACCAATCTGCATCAATGCTGCCGCCAGGGTACCCGGCTCTTTAAACGCGGTGATACCAAACGCAAACGACAGTGCGATGCTCAAACCACCCGCAACCACCATCGGCAGCATGTAAGACACACCGGTCAGCAGGTGACGATACGCGCCCGCTTTCTCTTGTTTGTCTTCCTGACCACCTGAAGCACGCGCGCCACTCGGCTGGTAAGGTTTGGCTTCAGTCTGTGCTTTATCCAGCTCCTGGGCGGTTTTCTTCAGCGCCAGGCTGGTTGAGGTGCGATACATCGGCTTACCGGCGAATTTCGCCAGATCCACATCGATATCTGCTGCCACCACCACCAAATCAGCCGCCGCCACTTCTTCCGGGGTGATGGCGTTGCCAGCACCCACTGAGCCGCGGGTTTCCACTTTCACCCACCAGCCACGTTTTTTGGCTTCGGCTTCAATCGCTTCAGCTGCCATAAAGGTATGGGCAACACCGGTCGGACAGGCTGTCACTGCAACGATGCGCTTCTGACCGCTGCTCTGCGCCACAGCCGGTGCGGCAACGGCCACGTTTTGCACCGTCTGAGCATTGGCTTTTGCCTGATTGATCGTTGCCAGCGGATCGCGCAGCAACTGCTGCACATCAACCAGCGCCAGTGATTTGCCTGCCAGCTGCGCATCGTGTGGTGCGTTGTGACCCGCCACCAGCACCAGATCGGCGTCAGCGGCGTTTTCGGTAAGGGTAAGACCAGCCTGCGCCGCGACAGCACGCAGACTTTCCATCGCTAAATGTCCTGAGGCGAGGCCCAGGGAAGAATCTTTAATCAGCAGCGTTTTCATTATACCTCTCCTGCTGTTAGTTAACGGGTTGTAAGTCAACACGCGCCATCATCGCGGCCAACTGGGTACGATCGGTAACCCCTACGTTGCTCTGGCTCACAGCCATGGCCGCCACCGCCGTTGCAAGGCGCAGGGTATGTTCACTGGACTCACGCATCAGCAGGCCATAAATCAACCCGCCAACCATAGAATCCCCGGCACCTACGGTGCTGACCACTTCACACGCAGGTGGTTTGGCAATCCATTCGCCTGAAGCATTCACCCACAGCGCCCCTTCTGCTCCGAGTGAAATCACTACATGGGCTATGCCCTGTTCGCGCAGTTCATGCGCGGCGTCAATCACATCCTTCAGCGTCGGCAGCTTGCGCCCGGCCCAGATTTCCAGCTCGCGACGGTTGGGTTTCACCAGCCAGGGCGCGGCTTTCAGACCCGCGACCAGCGCCTCACGGCTGCTGTCGAAAATAATGCATGGACACTGGGTACGCAGATCGCTCATCCATTTTGTGAACGCCTCTGGTGCCACACCCGCAGGCAGGCTGCCGCTGACACACACCATGTCGAACTGACCCAGCCAGGTCAGAGAATCTGCTGTGAAGCGATCCCAGTCCTGGGTGGTAACGTCAAAACCCGAGAAATTCAGGTCGGTCACTTCGCCGTCTTTTTCCGTCAGTTTGACGTTAATACGGGTACGGCCCTGCACCACCTGAAAGCGGTTGGCGATGCCCAGCTCGCTGAACAGTTGCTGGAAACCATCCTGGTTCTCTTTACCCAGGAAACCGCCAACGGTGACATCAATACCTAAGTCTTTCAGCACCTTAGCGACATTTATGCCCTTACCTGCGGCATGCAAACCGGTGGTTTTTACCAGGTTCACTTCCCCACGTTCGATCTCCGGTGTAAAGCCAACCAGATCGTACGCCGGGTTCAGAGTGATGGTGGCTACGCGACGACTCATGCTACCCCCTCGCCCAGGCCACTATTAATGGCCTCTTCAATGGCACTCAGTGCCTGCTGTGCATCTTCGCCGCTGGCAGTAAAACGCAGGCGGTGACCTTTTTTGACGCCAAGCGCCACCACTTTCATCAGGCTGCGGCCATTGGCTGGTTTACCGCTGCCATCGAGGTTAGTGACGGTGATTTCGCTGTTGAACTGCTTGATGACGGTAACCAGCGCCGTACCCGGACGGGCATGCAGGCCATGTTCGTTACGAATGGTGAACTCTGCGGTCAGCACATCGGCCTGCTCATCCACTTCACTGGTCAGCAGCGCCAGAATCCCGGCGGCATCTGCTTTCAGCAGACGTTCAGCTTTGCTGGCATGCAGCAAGCTGCTGAGGTAACCCAGCACTTCCAGCGGACGGTTGTCGCTGGCGGCAACCGTTACCAGCAGCGCTACGTTTGCACCGGCATGGTCAAAAGGCGTTGCTGCACGGCTTACTGCGACGCCACTGTTCAGGTTACCTACCGGGCTGTCGCTCAGCCAGATACCCTGCCCGAGGCTTAACGGGGCGTTAGACACGACGTTAGCGACAAAACTGGCATCGACGGCCCCTGCCGCCTGCAGGCGACCGGCATTCAGCGCCTGCAGCGTCATCAGATCGCTGGCAGCGACATCAACGGCGATCAGCGAGGTATCGAACTGGAATTCCGCAGCCTGCTTCTCACCCATCAGCAGTGCGCGCAGGTCTTCCGCTGAAGCGGTTTTCAGTTGTTCAGCAATGCTGTCGTCGCTGAGTACATGAGTCAGCTGACGCAACAGCGCGAGATGTTCGTCGGATTTTGCAGCGATACCGATAGCGACATAGGCCGTCTGACCGTCGCCCCATGCCACACCCTGCGGAAACTGGAAAACCTGTACGCCCGTTTTCAGCACTAAATCACGGGTATCCGTGGTGCCGTGTGGGATGGCGATGCCGTTACCCAGGAAAGTGGTGGTTTGCTGTTCGCGCGCCAGCATGCCGTTAACGTAGCCTTCAGCTACATTGCCCGCAGCGGTTAATGCCGCCGCAACCTGACGAATGGCCTCTTCTTTATTCTGTGCACTGGCACCGGTATGAATGGCCTGAACTTCGAGCTGGAACATATTTCTCCTCGCTTGCTGAATTGAATCGTTTCAGCTTGATGGCGAAAAAATACGCTGTACGACATCGGCTTAGCCGGGACGACAACGCTGAAACGTTTCAGGAAATATGGTACAGCTGTGTCAGGCAGGCAAGAAAATGCGTAAATGGCGTAGCAGATTTTTGAAGCGACGCACACTTCAGAGGTGATTTAGGATTTTAGCCAGATGCCACGCTGACGTTTTTGCTGTAACGCCAGCGTCATTTAAGGCAAATGCTTCAGCAAAATGTCAGCAAAAATTCAGGGAGCGGTATCGGCTTCTAATTTAAGCAGAAAAGTCATGGCATCAGCACGGCTGTTGCCGCACATTTCAGCGCTGGGCTGCAGACTGCCACACACCGCCGGGCGCAACGGCGAACCGAATATTTTACAACGCAGCTGCGCATCAAGCTGAATGCAAGGGGTATTCGCCGGTTTACCGTTGGGCATACCCGGGATCGGGGAAGAGATGGAAGCAGCAATGCAACAGGCACCGCAATGGTCACGACACAA
This sequence comes from Pantoea sp. App145, assembly GCF_047947045.1. Classification (NCBI taxonomy): domain Bacteria; kingdom Pseudomonadati; phylum Pseudomonadota; class Gammaproteobacteria; order Enterobacterales; family Erwiniaceae; genus Pantoea; species Pantoea sp. App145. The sequence continues at coordinate 4,289,301 of NZ_CP133290.1, read as the reverse complement.
CATCACGCGCTCCTGCCCGGGGATTTCGGCGCGACAATAGCAGGCTGTCCTCAGGAACACCATCCCGCATTCCCTAAATTTTGCGCTAGTCCGCTTGCCTGTTTTTCATCGCGCGGGTAACGTGGCGCGATCTATTCTCTCTTAGCGAGTAACACACGATGCCAAAGGCAAACGAGATTAAAAAAGGAATGGCGCTCACCTGGAACGGCAAACTGCTGCTGGTGAAAGATATCGACATTCAAAGCCCCAGCGCACGCGGTGCGGCAACCCTGTATAAGATGCGTTTTACTGACGTGCGCACGGGCATGAAAGTCGAAGAACGCTTTAAAGGCGATGACATCCTGGAAGCCATCACCCTGACCCGCCGCTTCGTCTCCTTCTCTTATATAGATGGTGATGAGTACGTGTTTATGGATGATGAAGATTTCACGCCATACACCTTCAAAAAAGATCAGATCGAAGAAGAGTTGCTGTTTATTCCTGAAGGCGGTATGCCGGGCATGCAGGTTCTGACAATGGATGGCCAGCTGCTGGCACTGGAACTGCCGCAAACGGTTGACCTGGAGATTGTTGATACTTCACCAGGCATCAAAGGCGCTTCCGCCAGCGCACGCACGAAACCCGCCGGGATGAGTACCGGTCTGGTTATCCAGGTGCCGGAATATCTCAGCAACGGCGACCGTATTCGTATTCATATCGCCGAACGTCGCTATATGGGACGCTCTGACTAAGTAAACCGCTCTGTCCGGCGCGCAGCAAATGTTATAGTATAACAATCTGTTGTGCGCGCCGGATGGATATTTCCCACGCGCGTTGTTCTCGTTTGCTGAGGCATGATTGTGACGCACGTAAATGTTATTACCGGATTTCTCGGTAGCGGTAAAACCACCGCTCTGCTGCATCTGTTAGCCAGTAAGCCTGCCGATGAAAACTGGGCGGTACTGGTCAATGAGTTTGGCGAAATTGGCATTGATGGCGCATTGCTCGCCGATCGGGGTGCCACGCTGAAAGAGATCCCTGGTGGCTGTATGTGCTGCGTTAATGGCCTGCCATTGCAGGTGGGTCTGAATATGTTGCTGAAGCAAGCCAAACCCGATCGCCTGCTGATTGAACCCACCGGCCTTGGACATCCCAAACAGTTGCTGAATATGCTGCGCGCTGCGGTATATCAGCCGTGGCTACAGGTCGATGCCACGCTGACATTACTCGATCCCCGCCATCTGGCTGACCCGCGCATTGTGCAGAATGAAAATTTCCAGGATCAGCTCACCGCCGCCGATATCGTCATTGCCACCAAAAGCGATCGCTGGAGTGACGAGGATCGTCAGTTGCTTGCAGACTGGCGTCAGCAGCAGCTCGGCGATCGTCAGTGGGTGGAAGCGGCCTGGGGAGAGATCGATCCCGCCCTGCTCAGCCAGCAGGGATTGGCCGATCGTGCGGTTCCGGAGGCGTTGCATCATCACGCTGAATCACGTCCACAAGGGCTGGCAGCGCTCAAACTTGACGGCCAGGCACGCTGGCGGCGAGCGCTCAATGAAGGCCAGGGGTATGCCTCCTGTGGCTGGATTTTTGATGGTGATACGGTATTTGATACCATCAAAATCCTTGAGTGGGCGCGGCTTGCGCCGGTAGATCGGGTGAAAGGCGTGCTACGCACTGCGGAGGGTTTAGTCACCATTAATCGCCAGGGTGAGGACGTGTTTATCGAGACGCGCCCGACACCACCACCCGACAGCCGTATTGAATTGATCCATCATCAACCCGTTGACTGGAACCTGTTACAGACCGGGCTGTTGAAGATTCGTTTAAAATAGATGCGGTACGTTTTGCCGTTATTTTTCTTTTTTGAGTTGGACTATGCGCGCTTCACGTTTATTCACCATCCTGCTCCTTAATGTGCTGGGTGTGGTGATTTTCTTTTCCTGGTATCTGCCGCCTGAGCACGGTTTCTGGTTTGGTCTCGACAAAGCCATTTTCTTCGGTTTCAACGATCAGATGGTCGTGCATCACGGTTTTGCACTGCTAGTGGCGATCACTAACTTCCGCGGTTTTGACCTGGTTTCACTGCTGGCAATGGGTTCACTGTATATGTGGTTCTGGCGACGCGATACGCCACAGGGCCGTCGCCGTATGCTGGCGATTGGCATTACCATGCTGCTGACCGCCGTCATCCTCAACCAACTGGGGCATTTAATCCCGGTGCAGCACGCCAGCCCGACGCTGTTTTTTGAACACGTTCATCGCGTGAGTGAACTCACCGGTATTCCGGCTAAAGATGCCTCAAGCGACAGCTTCCCGGGTGACCACGGTATGATGCTGATGATCTTCGCCTGCTTTATGTGGCGCTATTTCGGTTGCCGCGCTTTCCTGATGGGTTTACTGATTGTGGTGGTATTTGGCCTGCCTCGCGTGATGGCGGGTGCACACTGGTTTACTGATATCGCCGTGGGTTCGTTGTCAGTGGTATTAGTGGGCCTGAGCTGGTGGTTGCTAACGCCAGCCAGTGACAAATTAGTTAACTGGCTGTATCGCTCTTTACCGGGCAAACATAAGCCGCAGGCATAATTGTTTAGCGCGAGTGATCAAAGCGTAAAATAGCGATCGCTCGCGCTTAATGAAACCAGAAATAGATTATTAGCCTGCTAACAAATTTTTTATAAAAAGAAAAGATTATGATGGAATTCGCCGCACAATAGCCTTTTTCCTAAGCTGTCCAGTCAGAACCCTCTTAAAATCGGCCTTAACGCCAGAATTAGCCCCTGATCCCACCGCTATTTCCCTGTTTAAACGCTGCCAGTTGTCGATAAAGTAGCCATTGTGTTACGGATTGATTTCACATCGAAAAAACCTATAAAAATTTATATAAAAGCACTCGCCACGCGGTCTGTAATCGGTTAACCTCAAACGCAATTAGTAGGTGAACAGCATAAAATGTGGTTCCGAAGGCAACAAAAGTGTGTTCTTAAACACATTTTGGTAATTAAGGAATTGTCTTAGCTGCTCCCTCTTATTAATCTCGACTCGTTTTGTCATCTGGCTGGCGACATTTTGTCGTAAGGATTTCGAAGGAAAACACCCATAATGGTCAAGTCTCAACCAATTCTGAGATACCTCAGGCGGATTATTCCCGCAGTAGCTCTGGCAACACTTTTATCGGCATGTAGCAGCACCCATAACGGTCAGAACGCGAATAACGAGAATCATGAAGTTAACAACCAGAATGGTTTTTTACTTCAGGCGTCTCAGGACGAATTCGAACAGATGGTGCGGAACGTGGATATCAAATCCCGCATCATGGACCAATACGATGACTGGAAAGGCGTGCGTTATCGTTTAGGCGGTGACACTAAGCGCGGCATCGATTGTTCTGCTTTTGTTCAGCGCACCTTTCGCGAACAGTTTGGTTTAGATCTTCCGCGTTCAACCTATGAACAGGAAGATACAGGTAAGCAGGTTTCACGCACGAAACTGCGTCCGGGTGATTTAGTGCTGTTCCGCGCCGGTTCCACCGGTCGCCACGTTGGCATCTATCTGGGCAATGACAACTTTGTGCACGCCTCCACCAGCAGTGGTGTGATGATTTCCAGCCTTAACGACAGTTACTGGAAAGCACGTTACCGTGAAGCACGGCGTGTTTTGGGACGAAATCCCAGCTAATGAATCCCCTTTGAAGATCCTCTCAGCCAGAGAATCAAAAAACGCTGTCCCGACAGCGTTTTTTTTCGTCTGTCATTTTTTTTCCCATCAAAATCGATAAAAAGTTTTTGAGAATCAAAAATATAACAAGACTTTTCTCGCGCGCTCGTTATATTCTCGTTTACTTACTTACCCCAACTGATTCGGCTCAGAAGCTGGCGTAAAACACAGCGGTGACCGGGCTAATGACGGGGCTACACCAGAGAGTAGTAGTGCGCAGTTAACATAATAAAATGGCAAGACAAGGGGAATTCACTCCATGCCACTGTCGGGGACGTTTAAACGTCATGCAACCTATTCGCGCCGAATCGCCTGGAGCAGCGTGATTGTCGGCGTTGTGTTCTTTCTGTTGTTTGTCACTGTGATGTTGACACTGGCCTGGCAAAAAAGAGTACAGCAGCATGCGCTGTTACTGACACACAGTCGGGACGATTTACAGCAGGTGATGACAACCCTGGTCGGTACCCTTTATCCGCTGCAACAATATACTCAGCTGGAGTGCAGCAACGTTGGTCGCGAACTCACCTCACGCGCGGCCTTTGCCGGTAATATTCGCGCCATTTTGCTGGTACGCGATGGTGACGCTTATTGTTCCTCTGCTACCGGTGCCTTCAGGTTACCGGTGAATGATATCTCCCCTGAATCTGAACTTGAACGCGATCGCGATGTGCGCTTGCTGGAAGGCACGCCGCTGCAACCCGCCAAACCTGCGCTGGCGCTGTGGCTGAAAACCCCCGGCAAAGCGGAAACCGGCATCCTCACCACCATGAATCTCAGCCTGACACCTTATCAGTTGCTGGCTTCATACCATCCGGAAATCACCGGGATGGCGCTGATCGTGGGTGATCGGGCCATCATGAGTGGTAGCAATCAGGTGGTGCGCGTCAGTGATTTGCCGCCGGCACTGGCCTCCATGTCGCTGAATAATGATGCGATGCGCTTTGTCCTGTTCGGTTCCATCCTCGCCTTACGTGATTATCATCTGATTCTGCTGAGTGGCATCCTGTTTGCACTGGTGGTGGGAGGAACCTGCTGGCTGTTGCTGACGTTGCATCAACGGCCTGGCAAAGAGATTATGCAGGGGATTAAACGCGGCCAGTTCCATGTGGAATATCAGCCGCTGGTGACAGCCAATGATGGCCGACCCTATGGCGTCGAAGCCCTGCTACGCTGGACCCACCCCAGCGAAGGGTTGATCCCGCCCGATGCCTTTATCAGTTATGCCGAAGCACAGAATCTGATCATCCCCCTCACCCGCCATCTGTTTAAATTAGTCGCTCGCGATGCACATGCCATGTGTGACCATTTGCCGCGCGGTACCCGGATGGGGCTGAATTTGTCACCATTGCACCTGTCCTCAGACAGCTTCCGCAACGATGTACAAAACTGGATCGCCGATATGCCTGCTAATCACTTCAACTACGTGTTTGAGATAACTGAACGCACGATGGTGAAGGAAAAAAACGCCGGTGAAATCTTTGCCTGGCTGCATGATAACGATATCAAGATTGCCATTGATGACTTTGGGACCGGACACAGCGCGCTGATTTATCTGGAAAGATATCCCTTCGATTATCTCAAAATCGACCGTGGTTTTGTGCAAAGCATCGGCACCGAAACCGTCACCTCCCCGGTGCTGGATGCCGTGCTGCAACTGGCGAAAAAGCTCAACCTGAAAACCGTGGCAGAAGGCGTGGAAACCGGTGACCAGGCTGCCTGGCTGGTCAATCGCGGCGTCACCCATTTACAGGGCTATCTATTTAGCCGCCCCTTGAAGCCGGAAAATCTGGTGGACTATTATCAGCAGCAGCAACTGGTTGCTGCCGGTTAACGTCACGCAAACGTCATGAAACTGCTACCATAAGGTGCGGATAACGAAAGGAGAGCGTCCCTCTTATGCTGCTTCGTTTAGTCACAGCGTTGCTGCTTGGCTGTGTAATGTCGCCATTGCATGCGGAAACCATCAACGAAAGCTATGCCTTTGCCAAACTGGGTGAGCCGAAGTATGTGGTGAACTTTACCCATTATGACTATGCCAATCCGGCCGCACCAAAAGGCGGCAAGCTGACCCTGGCCGTCATTGGCACTTACGATAACTTCAACCGTTATGCCTCGCGCGGCAACCCCGGTGCCGCAACCGATACCCTGTATGACGGCCTGTTCACGACCTCCGATGATGAGCCTGCCAGTTACTACCCTCTGATTGCCGAGTCGGCGCGTTATCCCAGCGATTTTCACTGGATGGAAGTCTCAATTAATCCTCATGCGCAATTTCAGGATGGCACACCGATTACCGCTCAGGATGTGGCTTTCACTTTTAACAAGTTCATGACCGAAGGGGTTCCCCAGTTCCGCGTGGCGTTTCGCGGCGTGGAAGTCAAAGCCCTGAATCGTCTGACGGTACGTATCAATCTACCTAAGCCGGATAAAGATCTGGCGTTGAGCTGGCTGACGTTGCCGGTACTGCCAGAGAAGTTCTGGCAGAACAAAAAATTCAATGAACCCATTGGCTATCCACCGCTGCCCAGCGGGCCTTATCGCGTCACCTCTTACAAACCCGGGCAGTTTATCCAGTACAGCCGGGTGAAAAATTACTGGGCAGCCAATCTGCCGGTCAATCGCGGACGTTTTAACTTCGACACCATCCGCTATGACTACTACCTCGACGATAACGTGGCGTTTGAGGCTTTCAAAGCCGGGGCCTTCGATCTGCGTATAGAAGGCTCCGCAAAAAAATGGGCCACCCAATATCGGGGGCGCAACTTTGACAGCCACGCCATCGTCAAACAGGTGACGCCTAATGATGTCTCCACCAATACCAGTTGGCTGGCGTTCAACAATGAGAAGCCGCTGTTTAGTGATATCAGGGTTCGTCAGGCGCTCAGCCTGGCTTTTGATTTTGAATGGATGAATAAAGCGCTGTTCTATGGTGCCTATAAGCGTACCAGCAGCTATTTTCAGAACACCGCGTATGCCGCAGCAGGCTACCCTGATGCCGCACAGCTGATTTTACTGGCACCATACAAGGATCAGTTACCAGCGGAAGTGTTTAACAACGAATACGCCCCACCGCATTCTGACGGCAGTGGTTTTGATCGCGGTAACCTGCTGAAAGCGATGAACCTGCTGAAAGAAGCAGGCTGGGAGATTAAGAACCAGCAACTGGTCAATGTTAAAACCGGCCAGCCGTTTCGTTTTGAACTGTTGCTGAACAGCGGCTCCAGCAATGACTGGACGCTACCGTTCCAGCACAGCCTCGCACGGCTGGGTATTCAGGTTTCACTGCGTCAGGTGGATAGCTCGCAATATCTGCGTCGCCTGCGTCACGGCGATTATGATATGACGCCATCGGTGTATTACGCCATGCCCTGGCCATCGACCGATCTGCAAACCATCTGGCAATCGGAGTACATCGAGTCAACATGGAATACTGCGCGGGTGAAAGATCCGGTCGTTGATCACTTCGTGCAGCAAATTGTCGCGGACCAGGGGAATGAGAAAGCGTTGCTGCCGCTGGGCCAGGCGCTGGATCGTATCCTGCTGTGGCGTGCCTATATGATCCCGATGTGGTTCAATGCCGAACAGCGGCTGGCTTACTGGGATAAATTCTCGCACCCCGAAATTAAGCCAGCCTTCGCCACCGGCCTGGAAAACTGGTGGTACGATGTGAACAAAGCCGCGCGTTTGCCGGCGGATCGACGCTGAGGAGTGCGGTTTGGGTGCTTATTTCCTGCGCAGGTTACTGCTAATTATCCCCACCCTGTGGGCCATCATCACTCTCAACTTTTTTATTGTGCAGATAGCACCGGGAGGGCCGGTGGATCAGGCGCTGGCGAATATTCAATTCGGCCACAGCAGCATCATTCCTGGTGCTGGCGATAGTGGTGGTGGTGGCACACGCGGTGCGTTGAGCCGGGAAAATCCCGGCGACAGCCAGTATCGTGGCGCACGCGGCCTCGACCCGGAAGTGATTGCCGAAATCAAAAAACGCTATGGCTTCGATAAACCCATGTGGCAACGCTACGTGGAAATGCTGTGGAATTATGTCCGCTTTGATTTTGGCGATAGCCTGTTCCGCAGCGCTTCGGTATTACAGCTGATTAAAGATAGTTTGCCGGTCTCCATCAGCCTGGGGTTGTGGAGCACGCTGATTATTTATCTGGTGTCGATTCCGCTCGGTATCAAAAAAGCGGTACGTAACGGCAGCGCCTTCGATATCTGGAGCAGCAGCTTTATTATCATTGGCTATTCCATTCCGGCATTTCTGTTCGGCGTGATGCTGATCGTGCTATTTGCCGGTGGCAGTTATCTCGACTGGTTCCCGTTACGCGGCCTGACCTCACCCCAGTTCGACACCCTGCCATGGTACGGCAAAATCACCGACTATCTCTGGCATATCACCCTGCCGGTGCTGGCGACGGTGATTGGCGGTTTTGCCACCCTGACCATGCTGACCAAAAACTCGTTCCTGGATGAGATCCGCAAACAATACGTGGTGACAGCTCGCGCCAAAGGGCTGGATGAAAAACGTATCCTCTACGGCCACGTCTTTCGCAACGCCATGCTGCTGGTAATTGCCGGTTTCCCGGCCACCTTTATCAGCATGTTTTTCACCAGTTCGGTACTGATTGAAGTGATGTTTTCCCTCAATGGTCTCGGTCTGCTGGGCTACGACGCCACCATTCAACGCGACTATCCGGTGATGTTTGGCACGCTGTACATTTTCACGCTGATCGGCCTGCTGATGAATATTCTCAGCGATTTGACCTACACCCTGGTCGATCCACGCATTGATTTTGAGGGTCGCTGATGCGCTTGTCTCCATTGAACCAGCAGCGCTGGCAGCGCTTTCGCCATAACCGCCGGGGTTACTGGTCGTTATGGATATTTCTGGTCATTTTCCTGTTGTCGCTGGGAGCGGAGCTACTGGCGAACGATAAGCCACTGCTGGTGCATTATCAGCAACGCTGGTATGTCCCGCTGCTGTTTAACTACAGCGAAAGCGACTACGGCGGGGATTTTTCCACCCCGGCAGATTATCAGGATCCGTGGCTGAAGCAGCGTATTGATCAACAGGGATGGGCCATCTGGGCACCGATTCGCTTTAGCGACAGCACCATCAACTTTGCCACTCAGGTGCCCTTCCCTTCCCCGCCTTCAACGCAGAACTGGCTCGGCACCGATGCCAACGGCGGCGATGTACTGGCCCGCTTACTCTATGGCACACGAATTTCTCTGCTGTTTGGCCTGCTGCTGACGCTGTTCTCCAGCGTCATCGGCATCGTGGTGGGTGCGGTTCAGGGTTACTTTGGTGGACGCGTCGATTTGGTGGGGCAACGTCTGATTGAAGTGTGGTCCGGTATGCCGTCGCTGTTTTTGCTGATTCTGCTTTCCAGTGTGATCCAGCCCGGTTTCTGGTGGCTGCTGCTGGTCACCGTGGTGTTTGGCTGGATGAGTCTGGTCAGCGTGGTGCGCGCAGAATTTTTGCGTGCGCGTAATTTCGACTATATCCGCGCCGCGCGCGCCCTCGGCGTCAGTGACAGCCGCATTATGCTGCGCCATATGTTGCCCAACGCCATGGTTGCCACCCTGACCTTTCTGCCCTTTATTCTGTGCGGATCCATCACCACGTTGACCTCACTGGATTTTCTCGGCTTTGGTCTGCCAGTCGGATCGCCTTCGCTGGGTGAACTGCTGTTGCAGGGAAAAAATAATTTGCAGGCACCGTGGCTTGGGCTGTCGGGCTTTTTTGCGCTGGCGATTTTGCTATCGCTGCTGATTTTCATTGGTGAAGCGGTGCGCGACGCCTTCGATCCAAGCCGGGGAAGCTGAATGAGCAATTTACTCACCGTCAATCATCTCGCCGTCGCCTTTCAGCAACGTACCGTGGTGGAAGACATTTCGCTGCGGGTAGATGCGGGTGAAACCCTGGCGCTGGTCGGAGAATCCGGTTCCGGTAAAAGCGTCACGGCGTTATCGATTATGCAATTATTGCCTCAGCCACCCGTCACCTACCCACGAGGCGAAATTCTGTTTAACGGACAGAACCTGCTGCAAGCCAGTGAGCGTTCGCTGCGCGGTTTACGCGGTAACCAGATGGCAATGATTTTTCAGGAACCGATGGTGTCGCTTAATCCGCTGCATAGCGTAGAGAAGCAGCTGTACGAAGTACTGTCGCTACACCGGGGCATGCGGCGTGAAGCGGCGCGGGCGGAAATTCTCAGCTGCCTCGATCGCGTCGGTATCCGCCAGGCGGCGACACGCCTGCAGGATTTCCCACATCAGCTTTCCGGTGGCGAACGTCAGCGCGTGATGATCGCCATGGCGTTACTGACACAACCTAAGCTGTTAATTGCTGATGAACCGACCACCGCGCTCGACGTCACGGTGCAGGCGCAGATTCTGCAATTGCTGCGTGAATTACAACGTGAACTGAATATGGGCATGTTGTTTATCACCCATAACCTCAGCATTGTGCGTCAACTGGCGCATAACGTGACGGTGATGCGCAATGGCCGTGAAGTGGAACATAACCGCTGCGCCACCCTGTTCAGCCAGCCGCAACATGATTATACCCGCGAGTTACTCGCCGCCGAGCCAGATGGCCGACCGGCCCCCCTCAGCGACAGCACGCCATTGTTGCAGGTGAAGAATCTGCATGTCGGATTTCCCATTCGGCGCGGTCTGCTGAAACGCACCATTGCCGAAAAGATGGCGGTGCAGGATCTGAGCTTTACCCTGCGGCGTGGCGAGAGTCTGGGTCTGGTGGGTGAGTCCGGCTCCGGCAAAAGTACCACCGGGCTGGCGCTGCTGCGTCTGATCGCCGCTCGCGGGGAAATCTGGTTCGACAATCAACCGCTGCATCAGCTGTCGTCTAAACAGTTGTTGCCGCTGCGGGAAAAAATTCAGGTGGTGTTTCAGGATCCCAATTCCTCGCTCAATCCGCGCATGACGGTGCAACAGATCATTGCTGAAGGGCTGGCGGTTCATCGCCCGACACTGACCGCAGCAGAACAGGAAGCGAAAGTGATTGCGGTGATGCAGGAGGTGGGACTGGATGCGGAGACGCGGACACGCTATCCGGCAGAGTTTTCGGGAGGACAACGCCAGCGTATCGCTATCGCCCGCGCCTTGATCCTCGAACCACAACTGATGGTGCTGGATGAACCCACCTCGTCGCTGGACCGTTCGGTACAAAAACAGATCCTCAGCCTGCTACGCCGTTTACAGCAGCAGCATCAACTGGCTTATCTGTTTATCAGTCACGATTTGCAGGTGGTACGCGCCTTGTGCCATCAGCTGATTGTGCTGCGCCAGGGGGAAGTGGTGGAACAAGGAGAATGTGATGCGCTATTCAATGCACCGGCACAGGAATACACCCGTCAGCTACTGGCTTCGGCCCAGGGAGAAAACCTGACTTAATGGCCGTCAAAGGTTTCGGCGATAGCCACACCCTGATTTTTCAGGCAGCAATTGGTGGCGCTTTCGTCACCGCGCTGGATCAGCAAACAGGGCTGTCCTTCACAATGGGCGATTTTGCATTCCACCTGAATCTGCGCCAGCGTATCCTGCAACTGGCGCAGGATTTCCATCGCTGGATGCCCATCATGACTGAGCAGGCGTAGTGCGACCAGATCCTGGTCATTTTCAGCATCGGCAGATTCCTGTCGCTCAATCTCACCAGCATGATCAACCGACCAGCGATAATGTTGCGGCAGACGATGCACAACCGAAAGTTGCAGCATAGATACGTGATCCCCAGAGACGTTAACTTCATTCACGACGAATAGCGCACACGCAGTGAATCCCTTTCCTGGTTAACTCAGAATACGGACGTCAAGGCTCGCCTTCTCGTTTTAAGCACAAAACATAAAGCAGATTTATTATTTGCGAGAATGCTCGCATTTATCGCTATATGTACCTTGTTCAGCGGCAGTTAACAATCATTTTAGACGCAATATGGTTACTTTTTTACTTATTAATTTTCACAACATGGAAACATCACGTACGGGAAAGGGTTGGAGAATGGATGAAAATTGCCCGTAACGGCGCGATAAATCGCGCCGTCAGTGACGAAACCGCAGAGAGGATTCAGGCGATATTATGACGAGGTCGTGTAGCGTAACTGAACAACATAATAGAAACGGTGGCGCATAACGCAATGGTCGCGACCATCGGCCAGGCACTGCTGACGTTGACCATAGAAAGCAACGCCCCCACCAGCGCACCGACGCCGAAACGCAGCGTACCGGCCAGCGACGATGCAGTACCCGCCATATGCGGAAACTCATCAAGAATCACCGCCATCGCGTTGGAAGAAACCGTCGAGACACAACCGATAAACATCGCCACGCCCAGCACCAACGGCAGGAAACCCAGGTTGAGTGCACTCGCTACCAGCAGCCAGACGCCCATACAGAACTGAATGACCAACCCGATTCGGAACATAGCCAGCGGACCAAAACGACGCACCGCGCGGCTGTTAATCAACGTCATCACAAACAGGAAAACCACGTTGAGGCCAAAGTAATAACCAAAGTTCTGTGGCGAAACGTGGTTCACCTCGATGTACACGAAAGGCCCGGCATTAAGAAAAGCAAACAACCCGGCAAACGAGAAACCACTTGCCAGCATGTAACTGAAGGCGCGCTTATGCCGTACCAGCGCGACAAAATTCCCCATCGTGGTACGCAGATGAAAACGCTGACGCTGCTCAGGTTTGAGCGTCTCGCGGATCTGGGTCACCACCAGCACGGTGGTCACGATAGCCGCTATCGACAACGTCCAGAAAATGGCATGCCAGCTCCACAACAGCAGCAACCAGCCACCGATAATCGGTGCCAGCAACGGCGCAATGGTGGTAATCAACATGACGAACGACATCATGCGTGAGAATTCCTCTTTCGAGTAGCTGTCACGCATCAGGGCGTTAATCACCACGCTGGCCGCCGCTGCCGACAGGCCGTGCAGAAAACGCATGAAGATCAGTTGATCGATGGATTGCGATAACGCACACGCCGCCGCCGCACAGGCAAAAATCAGCGTACCAAGGGCGATCACCGGTTTGCGGCCATAGCTATCCGCCAGCGGTCCATACACCAGCTGACCAATAGCAAAGCCGAGAATATAAAGGTTAAGCGTCATCTGCACGCTGCCGGATGAAACGGCAAACTGACGTGCAATTTGTGGCATTGCTGGCAGATACATATCGATGGAGAGCGGCATCAACATCGCCAGCAATCCGAGGATAACCACTAACCCGACCGGTGAGTTCTTGTCCTTTGGCACCACGTGCTCCCGCTATTTCTGTTGTTTTAATTCGTCAGGTAAACCAATGCTCGCGACCTCTTCCCCGGTCAATTCACGGTACTCCCCTTCTTCAAGATCGGCATCGAGCGCGATAGCGCCGATACGTTCGCGATGCAGGGTCACCACATGATTACCCACCGCCGCAAACATGCGTTTCACCTGGTGATAACGCCCTTCGCTGATGGTCAGCAACGCTTCCTGCGGGCCGGTAATTTCCAGCGTCGCCGGTTTGGTCAGATCTTTTTCATTGTGCAGCTGGATACCCGCGGCAAAGGTGTCCACCAGCGCCGGATCGAGAGGGGATTCAACCCCGACACGGTAGGTTTTTTCACAATGGTGGCGTGGCGAAGTAATACGATGCGACCACTGGCCGTCATCAGTCAGCAGCACCAGACCGGTTGTATCAATATCCAGACGCCCTGCCGCGTGCAGCTTCCAGGCCATAGGTTCTTCAATAAAGAACAGGATGGTCGGGTGATCCGGATCATCAGTGGAGCAGACATAACCCTGCGGCTTGTTCAGCATGAAATAGCGCGGGCCATGCTGCTGAACCAGTGGATTACCGTCGTATTCCACTTCGTCATCCGGCAGCACTTTATAGGAGGTGTCACGCACCGTTTCGCCATTAATGGTGATTTTTTTTGCACGTATTTCACGTGCGGCAATGGCACGGCTGATTTCCAGTTGCTGAGATATGAATTTGTCGAGTCGCATGAATTCGCTTTGCCTGTTACTGCGGAGGGAAACTGAAACGGTGTTTTTATCCGTTGAAAATGTGAGGGCAGTATAGCCTGAACCATCGGCGGCTAACAGAGCTGATCCTGCGTTTCAGGCGCTTTCATGGCATAATGCGGGTCCGTTTCAGAAAAAAGTTTTGGCCCGATGTCTTTCACCCTGCGCCCCTACCAGCAAGAAGCGGTTAACGCGACCGTTGCTCACTTCCGCCAGCATGCGACACCCGCAGTGATTGTGCTGCCCACCGGGGCAGGAAAAAGCCTGGTGATTGCCGAACTGGCGCGACTGGCACGCGGGCGCGTGCTGGTGCTGGCGCATGTCAAAGAGCTGGTGGAGCAGAACCACAGCAAATATCAGGCATACGGACTGGAAGCCGATATCTTCGCCGCAGGATTACAAAGGAAACAAAGCGAACGCAAAGTGGTGTTTGGCAGTGTACAGTCGGTGGCACGCAACCTCGATCGTTTCGACAGTGCCTTTTCCCTGGTGATCGTCGATGAATGCCACCGCATCAGCGATCACAGCGAAAGTCAGTATCAGCAACTTTTCACCCATCTGCGCCAGCATAATCCGCAGTTGCGTCTGCTGGGGCTGACGGCTACCCCATTCCGCCTGGGCAAAGGCTGGATCTATCAGTTTCATTATCATGGAATGGTGCGCGGCGATGAAAAGGCGCTTTTTCGTGATTGCATCTATGAATTGCCGCTGCGCTATATGATTAAGCATGGCTTTCTGGTACCGCCAGAACGGCTGGATATGCCGGTGGTGCAATACGATTTCAGCCGCCTGATGCCGCAAAACAACGGTCTGTTCAGCGAAGCCGACCTGAATCGGGAACTGAAACAGCAGCAGCGCGTTACGCCGCACATTATCAGCCAGATCGTGGAGTTTGCCGACGATCGCCGTGGCGTGATGATTTTTGCCGCCACCGTCGAGCACGCGCGTGAGGTGTTAACGCTGTTGCCGGAAAATAGCGCTCTGGTCTCGGCCGAAACGGCGGTGAAAGAACGCGACCGTCTGATTAACGCCTTTAAGGCGCAGCAACTGAAGTTTCTGGTGAACGTCGCGGTGCTGACCACCGGTTTCGACGCCCCCCATGTCGATTTGATTGCCATTCTGCGCCCCACCGAATCTGTCAGCCTGTATCAGCAAATCGTCGGACGCGGCCTGCGCCTTTCCCCCGGCAAAACCGACTGCCTGATCCTCGATTACGCCGGTAACCCACACGATCTCTTCACGCCTGAAGTGGGTGCGCCCAAAGGAGCCAGCGATAATCAGCCGGTGCAGGTTTTTTGTCCCGCCTGCGGCTTCGCCAACACCTTCTGGGGCAAAGCCACTGCTGATGGTCATGTGATTGAGCATTTTGGCCGCCGTTGTCAGGGGGTGCTGGAAGACGACGACGGGCAGCGTGAGCAATGTGATTATCGCTTCCGCTTCAAAAGCTGCCCGGATTGCGGAGCCGAAAACGATATCGCGGCGCGTCGTTGTCACCAGTGCGACAAGGTGCTGGTTGATCCCGATGATATGCTGAAGGCCGCGCTGAAACTCAAAGACGCCCGGGTGCTGCGCTGCGGCGGCATGACGCTGACGCAGGGACGTGATGAGAAAGGCGAATGGCTGAAGGCGACTTATTATGATGAGGATGGTCTGGACGTCAGCGAACGTTTTCGCCTGCACACGCCCGCGCAACGTAAGGCATTTGAACAACTGTTTATGCGCCCCCATCAGCGCGCACCGGGTGTGCCACTCGGATGGCAGACCGCCAGCGATGTGGTAGCTCTGCAACCGTTATTACGTCATCCTGATTTTGTCGTGGCGCGTGCTAAGGGCCATTTCTGGCAAGTCCGCGAAAAGATATTTGATTATCAGGGCCGTTTTCGTCGGGCCAATGAACTGCGTTGACCCACGGAATCATTTGCCCGTGCGGCGCTTAGCGGCTATAATGCCGCCCGCTTTTGCATTCGCAATGGCGTTTGAATAATCGTTCTGTTGCTGGGTCGCCTGTAACAGGAATCAACGAAGAGATATTAAGATGTTTACTATCAACGCAGAAGTACGTAAAGAGCAGGGTAAGGGTGCGAGCCGCCGCCTGCGCCACGCTAACAAGTTCCCGGCCATCGTTTATGGCGGAACTGAAGCACCGGTTTCTATCGAACTGGATCACGACTCAGTCATGAACATGCAGGCTAAAGAAGGCTTTTACACTGACGTTCTGACCATCGTTGCTGACGGTAAAGAAATCAAAGTTAAAGTTCAGGCTGTACAGCGTCACCCGTTCAAGCCGAAACTGCACCACATCGACTTCGTTCGCGCTTAATCGCCTGACGAGTTGAAGAAAAAACGCCGCATCTGCGGCGTTTTTTTATGGGCGGAAATCAGTTGCCGCCGGTGCGACGTTGCAGCTGATCGCGCAGATTAGGCGGCGTGCCTTTGATGGTCAGCGTATCTGTCGTCGGATC
This sequence comes from Pantoea sp. App145, assembly GCF_047947045.1. Classification (NCBI taxonomy): domain Bacteria; kingdom Pseudomonadati; phylum Pseudomonadota; class Gammaproteobacteria; order Enterobacterales; family Erwiniaceae; genus Pantoea; species Pantoea sp. App145. The sequence continues at coordinate 4,273,102 of NZ_CP133290.1, read as the reverse complement.
CCAGAAAATACGCTCGCCCAGCAGCATAGCATCGAAGTTCAGGGTTAACCCACCCCCGCTGCCAGCAAATTTAGTCAGCTGACGTAAGGTGCTGCGATCGGCAGGAAAATGCTCTTCCAGCTCGTAGCCTTGCTCCTGGGTAAACGCCTGAAAAGTCTTTTCACCCAGTGGCGGCAGTTCGCTGGAAAGGTCTTCCAGCGCAATTTCCTCACCGGCCTGCAGTTGATCGTTACAGTAGCTGTAAACCTGCTGACGGTAATTCTGCCGTTCATTTTTATCCAGATTCGATTCCGCACAATAATCATCCACCGCCTGCAATAAGCCGCGGTTTTGTGCTTTGGTATCGAGGCCCACGCTGGCACCGAGGAAATCCATAAAGAAGTCGGCAACTTTACGCCCTACCCGTCCGCGCAAAAACGTCAGATAACGGGTCGATTCCGGGTTAGTTTCCCATTCGGTGAGGTCAATGCGCGCGACGATATCGGCATGATTAATATCGAGATAGTGTGTGCTGCTGATATCCAGTTCTTCGTTAACCCGCATGCTGGACTGGCTGTTCAGCACCGCAACCAGCAGGTATTCCACCGCCAGATACCGATAATGGATAAACAGCACGATACCGCCTTCAGCAAAGGAATATTTGCCGAGTTCATCGCGCAGACGCCCGGTCGCCGCCCGGCTAAAGGCGAGAAAGTCATCTTCCCCTTTGCGGCAATTACGCAGCGCAGCGGCCAGTTCGCTCTCTTCATCGAACAACCCATAGGCTTTGTTCTTGGCGCTGTACACCCGATGCAACTCTTCTGCCATCTCCTCAACCGCTTTGGTGGCAGGCAGCAGGGTATCACGCAGCACCAGCTCAAGCTGGTTCTCATCACGTTTCACTAACTGATGCAGGGCAATCTGGTCGATATCCAGACTCATGATAGACTCTCCTTTAAGCACAGGCGCGTATTCAAACACCGCACGCCGCTGCTTTCAACTCCATACACAACACGAACGTTTCGCGTTTGATAAAATTGCGGAAAAAATCTCGTTGTTACGGTAATATACCGCCTTTTGATACTTGATTAGTCGACGATATGCCACAATCATCCCGTTACAGTGACGAACGCGTGGAGAAACTCCTCGCGCAAATGGCGCAGATTCTTGAAAAAGACAAAGCGCCAACCGACCTTTCCCTGATGGTACTGGGGAATATGGTAACCAATTTGATCAACACCAGCGTCTCTCCGGCACAGCGCCGCAGCCTGGCACGATCTTTTGCCGATGCGTTGCAAGCGTCGGTTCGCGATGACAACGCCCATTAAATTGCAGATTTGACCTTATAATATGGTAACCAACCGGCAGCGCTACCGTGACAAAGTCTCCCAGATGATCAGCTGGGGGCATTGGTTTGCCCTGTTTAATATTCTCTTCGCGTTAGTTTTAGGCAGCCGCTACCTGTTGGTTTCCGACTGGCCAGCGTCCCTGGCTGGTCGTATCTATGCCTATACCAGCTGGATTGGCCACTTTAGCTTTCTGGTGTTTTCCGTTTATCTGCTGGTGATCTTCCCGCTCACCTTTGTGGTGATGTCGCAGCGATTGCTCAGGTTCCTTTCAGCGATCATCGCCACCACAGGGCTGACGCTGATTATGGTCGACAGTGCGGTATTCAACCGCTTCCATCTCCATCTCAATCCGGTGGTGTGGGAGCTGGTGATAAACCCCGACCAAAGTGAGATGGCGCGCGACTGGCAGCTGATGTTTATCAGTGTACCGGTGATATTTCTGGTTCAGATGCTGTTTGCCACCTGGAGCTGGCAGAAGCTGCGCAGCCTCAACCGTCGTTCGTTTGGCAAACCGCTGGCAGCGCTGTTTATCTGTGCGTTCTTCGCCAGCCATCTGCTGTATATCTGGGCTGATGCCAACTTCTATCGTCCGATCACGATGCAGCGCGCTAACCTGCCACTTTCCTATCCGATGACGGCGCGGCGTTTCCTTGAACGCCACGGTCTGCTGGATGCGCAGGCGTATCAGCAGCGTCTGGTGCAGCAAGGCGATCCGGAAGCGTTATCGGTGCAATATCCGTTAAGCGATATCACCTTCCGCGATGGTGGTACACGCCATAATTTGCTGGTGCTGACGGTGGATGGCCTGAATAACGCCAACGTGGAAAAAGCGTTACCGTCGCTGAATCAGTTCGCTACTGACAACGTGCGCTTTACGCAGCACTACAGCGCCGGAAACCAGCCTGAAAAAGGCTTGTTTGGTCTGTTCTATGGCATCTCATCAAGCTATATGGATGGGGTGCTGGCAGCACGTACGCCTTCCACATTACTCAGCGCGCTGAACAGCCAGGGTTATCAGTTCGGATTGTTCTCCTCCGATGGCTTTAATCAGCCGTTATATCGTCAGGCACTGCTGGCGGACTACTCCCTGCCCGCCATGGACAGCCAGCCGAATAGCGCGACCGTCGCCCAATGGCAAAACTGGCTCAACGGGCAGAAGGACAACAGCACCCCCTGGTTCTCCTGGGTGGCACTGAATGGCGTCACCGTCACTGGCGATAACCTGAAAGCGCAACAGCGTAGCTATTTACGTCAGGCTGCGGGTGTTGACACGCAAATCGCCGCTGTACTGCAAACCCTGCAACAGCGCGATTTGCTGAAGAATACCGTAGTGGTGATTACCGCTCAGCGCGCCATTGCGCTGGATGGTGATGACAACAATCCGGGCAACCGCGCTACCCTGCAGGTGCCGCTGGTGGTGCACTGGCCGAATACGCCAGCGCAGACTATTGACCGCCTCACCGATCAACAGGATGTGATGGCGACATTGATGCAACGTCTGCTGCATGTGCGGACTAACCCGGTGAACTATTCTCAGGGTGAAGATCTGTTCGCCGCTCAGCGCAGCCATAATTGGGTAGCGAGCAGCGAAGATGGCAGGCTGGTGGTGACCACACCGGACATGACTCTGGTACTGAACAATAATGGTAGCTACCGTGCATACGATGCACAGGGTAAAGCGCTGAAGGATCATAAACCGCAACTGGCGTTGTTGCTGCAGGTACTGACGGAAGAGAAGCGTTTCATCGCAAACTGATTAAATATGAGGCAGTTAAACCGCTCACATCTTGCAATCGTGCGCGGAAACGGTAGTATATGCCTCCACGTTCGGCACGTAGCGCAGCCTGGTAGCGCACTGTCATGGGGTGTCAGGGGTCGGAGGTTCAAATCCTCTCGTGCCGACCAAAATTCCCAAAAAAAAAGCAGCCACTTATGGCTGCTTTTTTATTGCCTGAATATCGTGATGGCAATATCGTGGTCCTGCATGCTAACCTTTACGCCCCCAATTACCCTTCCATGCGTTGACCAGGATATACGAAGAAGAACAGAACAGGACATGATTAATACGATAAACGCAAACTATAATGTTAAATTCTATTTCTTAATCACCTTTTTCATATTAATAGGCTACAGCCCGATATATCTCTCAAATTATGCTTTTTCTGATGACTGGTTTTACATATATGCATCAAACACGGACCCCAATAGCATATTAAAGTGGGATGTTTTATCTGGCAGACCATTGTATGGTTCTTTTCGTTATCTTTTTTCATTTTTTATTGACGATGTTAATAGCCTTATCGTTCTGAGAGTATTTTCACTCCTGTCACTGATTGCTCTGGGATGTTACCTCTATTATTTCACCAGCAAACGTCAGATCCTTGAGAATAACCTGCAGCGCTTCACTTTCAGTACGATGTTATGCCTGCTGCCTTCGTTTCAGGTGTACACGGCCTGGTCGGTATGTTTCCCTTACGTACTTTCCGTCATTTTTTCTGGCCTGAGTTATACCTGCCTCACCAGCCACAGAACATCATTAAGCAGATTATTATTATCAGCGATCTTTATTTCGGCTTCTTTTGCCATTTATCAGCCCGCTGGCATGAGCTTTTTATTCTTTGCGATGATTGACCTTTGTCTGCCAAAGCAAGTGGTTGATCGTAAGATTTTCATCAGGACGATATTGATGTTAGGCTTTGGTATGTTCAGCGCACTGCTGTTTGCCAAAGCACTGCCGTACTGGCTTTACCATGACATTTTGGCCAGAACGAATGTGACTCTGGAGTTGGGAAAGAAATTATTGTGGTTCATTAAAGAACCGCTAAAAAACGCCATTGCCAATTATGACTTAGGCAGAACGTTATTTTCTGTCATCCTCTCACTCGTCATTATAGGTATTGGTATCGCTGCCATGAAAAAACATGGCAGAAACAAACCTTATTTGTTTGCCTTTTTCGTGCTTGCATCCGGATTACCAAACTTACTGGTCAGTGAGAGCTGGGCAGCGTATCGCACCATCGTCGCCATTGCATTGATTACCACTGCAGCATTCATCTTTGGCCTGTTGACGATTTTTAAGAACATCAGATACCCGCAAATACCTTATGTTATTTTCATCTTACTGACGGTATTTGTTAGCAACCAGAATATCCGCAATGGTTTTTCTCTGCCTCAGCAGGAAGAATATCATCTGTTCAACGCTGAAGTCCTGAGAACTGTTCCTGCAGAATTCAAAGGTGAGTTGTATTACAACATCAACTCCGATAATTTACCGAGAGTTGCAAAATCCACTAAATATGATGAGTTTGGTGCCCTTTCATTAGGCATGCCCTGGGCATTTGCGGGCATGGCGTATTCAGCCAGAAAAGAGCACGCGATGAATTATGTCATTCCAGCTGCGCCGGTGATTGGCCTCAACAACACTTGCACTGAGCCTTGTCTGGTCATCAATGCCAGCGCCGTGCTAAATCATGGTGTGAAATAAGTCATTATCCTTAAATCAAATTTCGCTATTTTACACCACCAGAGTATCACCCTGGTGGTGTTCTTGCTCTAATCCGGTGCTACAAATCAAAAATCACCCCTCATTCACCCAAATCCGCATCTCCCCTGCTCCACGATTCGCCCAGCTAAACCACGGAATAAACGTTAAGGTCTGAGTTTGCCGGGTGGAAGGTGCACGATCATAATGCCAGAGCAATTGCTGCTCAGGCTCATGAGAAGTGTGCTTGCTGCCCTCGGCCTGAATGAGCACCTTATGCGCAAACAACCCTTTACCCTCAAAAGTCGTAAAGGTGGAGGAGTCAGACAACCACAGGTTATGCAGCTGCTCGCCGTTATCCGCCTGTTCCAGACAATACACCAGCGGACCGCGTTGAATCGCCACTTTGCCTGCGACGTGACGTACCAGCGGATTGCCATACACACGGCGTACCGGCATGGGCAATGTCAGCGTCAGGGTGTCGCCTTCCATCCAGAGCCGATTGATATGCAGATAACCTTTGCGGATGTCATGCGCTACCTCCACGCCATTAAGCGCCACCTGCGGCGCATCGCACCAGTCCGGCAAACGCAGAGCCAGCGTATGCCGCACCGGCTGCGCTGAATCGATAGCGATGGTCACATTTTCCTGCCACGGGAAGTTGCCGCTGATACGCAGGCGTAGCGTTTGTTCGCCTACCGGCACTTCCACGCTATTGCCGACATAAAGATTGATGTAAAGCGCATCCTCGCGCGGTGTATAGATATAGTGCCCCAGCGAGGTCAGCACGCGGGCGATATTCGGTGGACAGCAGGCGCAGCCGAACCACCGCTGGCGTACCGGTTTCACATGATCGTAAATATGGTTAAAACTGAGGGTTTTAGGATGTACTTCCAGCGGATTGACGTAAAAGAAATGTTTGCCATCCAGCGCCATCCCTCCCAGCACGGTGTTATATAACGCGCGTTCCATCACATCGGCGTACTGGCTGTCGGCTTCCATCTCCAGCATACGCCGGGCAAACATCATCAGGCCAATCGAAGCACAGCTTTCGGCATAGACGCTGTCGTTCGGTAAATCGTAATCGCTGCTGAAGGCCTCCCCGCTGCTTTGCGAGCCGATGCCGCCAGTGATATATAGCTGGCGCTGCGCCATATTATGCCACAGACGCAGGCAATCCTGCCGTTTCGCTTCATCCTGGCTGAGTCTTGCCAGATGTGCCACGCCAGTCATCAGGTAGACGAAGCGTACCGCGTGACCAATCGCCGTCTGTTGTTCCGCAATGGGTTGATGAGCCTGACTGTAGGCCTTGTCTTTTACCATCCATGCCGGGCCGTAAGTATTCCAGTAGGATGTTTCGCCCCGCTTTTGATACTCAATATCGTAGAAATGCGGCTGCGTGCCGCGCTGTTCGACAAAGTAGTTCACCAGCGTCATATAGCGCGGTTCCTGGGTTACCTCATGTAAACGCATCAGCGCCAGTTCAATTTCCGGATGTCCCGGATAGCCATGCAGCTGTGTGTCCCCCGGACCAAAGACGCTATCAATATGGTCGGCAAGTTTGCAGACCACCTCCAGCAAGCGGCGTTTGCCCGTGGCCTGAAAGAAAGCCACACCGGCTTCAATCATATGTCCGGCGCAGTAAAGTTCATGGCATTCGGCGAGATTGGTCCAGCGATCCGCTGGCGCTTTGACCGTGAAATACGTGTTGAGATAGCCATCGCCACACTGGGCGGCTGCCACCAGTTCAATCACCTCATCTGCGGTTTTCTCCAGCTCCGCGTCGGGTTTCTGACACAAAGACCAGGCGACAGCCTCCAGCCATTTCGCCACGTCACTGTCCTGGAACACCATGCCGTAAAACTCCCCTTGTTGCAGTCCAGCGGCAATTCGGAAATTTTCGATAGCATGGCTGGGATCGGCTTCCGCGATGCGGTCATTGAGCGCATCCCACTGATAAGGGATCACTACATCGCGTACCAGTTGCTGGTACTGGCCGAGGAACGGGTCGCTGATTTTGAGCTTATGCAGGTTAACTTCCATCACAGACATTATGGTCTCCTTAAGACTGAACATGGCGGACGCGCAGGTCACTGGCAATGCGTGCCATCATCGGATTATTAAGTTTGCAGGCACGAATGCTGAACGCCAGCAGCAGGTGAAATAAGGCGGGAAGCAGGGTTTCCATGGTGGTAATTCCCTGCAGTGAAGCGGCGGTCTGATTACCGGCACCCGGCTGGTAGGCCACGAAGATAAACACCAGGCTGATGATCCCGGCACTGGAAGCCCAAGCGAGCTTGATACAGAACAGGTTGAAGGCAAAATTCATCCCCGACGAGCGCACGCCGGTTTTCCACTCACCGTAATCATCAGCAAACGCCATCAGCGCAAAATGCAGCGGCAGCGTAAAACCGAGGATAATGCCGTTACCGAGGATCACCGCCAGCCACAGCGTCTGCCACGCCGCGCCAGTGGGCAGCAACCACATCAAAACCGCCAGGGCCGCCAACACAATATTGGTGCGAGAGTAAAGTTTGACGGTATCGATGCGTTTTGACAGCGGGCTGACGATGACTGAGCCAAGAATCGAGGCAAAGGTCACCATGGTGAAAAATAGCGAGGTATAGGCAGTGCTGCCCTTCAGCACATAGGTGATGAAGTACATATAGCCACCACCACGGATGTTAAACACATTAATCAGCAGGAAGGACATCAGCAACATCAGCAACAGTTGGTCGTTGCGGCGTAACCCGGCCAGATGTTGCCGCAGGGTAAATTTGCCCATGCTGTCCAGCGGTACGCGCTCACGCACCCAGAAGAAGCAGCAAAGAAACATCACCACCGCCACCGTGCACAGCAGCCCTACGCCCGCCTGATAGCCGAGTGCGGCATTGCCTTTACCCAGCGCCGACACCAGCCACGGCAGGCCAACGGAGACCAGAAAACCCGCCACGCCACACAACACAAAACGCCATGACTGGCAGGAAAGCACTTCCGTATGGCGGGTGGTCATGGTGTTGATCAGCGCACAGTAAGGCACGTTAATCGCCGTGTAGCTGATCGAGAGCAGCAAATAAGTCCCGAAAGCCCAGGCAATTTTCATGTTCATGCTGACATCAGGGACGGTAAAGGTCAGTACGCCAATGATGCCAATCGGCACCGCAATCCACAGCTGCCAGGGGCGGAAACGTCCCCAGCGGCTCTGGGTGCGGTCGGCGATGATCCCCATGATCGGATCGGATACCGCATCAAACACGCGCAGAGCAATAAACAAGGTTCCGACCAGTGCCGGAGTCAGGCCAAAGACATCGGTATAGAAAAACGTGAGAAAATTCATAATCAGGCAGGTGATCACCGTGCCACCGGCGTCCCCCAGCCCATAACCGATTTTCTCGCGCATCGACAGCACATCGCTGGTGGCCTGCTGCGTCAGCTCGGTTTGCGTAATCGGGGTAGAAGTCATCGAAAACTCCTCGTCAGGGTCAGAGTACATTACCCGCATCATGGCGGGCTTATTTACAGGTACCTGACTCATTCTGCCTGCAATCTGGCAACCAACAAGGGAACGGAAAAGTATAAAAACAGGGTAATTCCGACCTGATAGCTGAAATGTGAACTGGATCGGGCACCGCCTCACTTTATGATTAATAATCAGTCACAAAGTGATTTTATGGTCGCCAAAAAGCAGGAAATTGAATATCGATGTTCGAATTATCCATAGCGTTTCCGATTCAGGTGCAAAACGGGGGTTTGTTTATTTCCCGTGGCGTGGGAAGCCATCCGGCGCGCACCCTCTCCTCCTGGGAAGTCATCTTTGTCGAGCGTGGCGAGCTGCTAATTCGTGAAGAGGATCGGTTGTTTTCCGTACAGGCGGGTGAAAGCCTGCTGCTGAGGCCCGGATATCGGCACGTCGGGGAAGGAACATTTCCGCCAGATCTGAAATTCTACTGGCTGCATTTTGAATGGCTGAAAGGAGCCAGGGAAACCGGGTTGCATCAGGCGCTGTTAACGCTTCCCCAGCACACCCGCGTTGGCGATCCACAATACGTTATTGCGCTGTTTCGGCAGTTTCTTAGCGAACAGGAAAACATTCATCGCAGTATCGCGCTGGAGTGCATTTTGCTGCTGATTCTGCAACAAATCGCTGCCCCAGGCCCGCAGGAAAGCGCCGATGACAGCCCCGGCATCGCCCTGGCATGGAAAGCGCATCAGATCATCCGCAGCCGATTCCATCTGCCGCTTTCCACTGCGGTGCTGGCAAAAGAGCTGCACTGCAATGCCGATTATCTTGGCCGGGTTTACCGCCGGACATTTCGCCTGACGCTGACGGAAGCCATCCATCGTCAGCGCGTCCTGGCAGCAGAAAAGCTGCTGATCAGCAATTCATTGTCGTTAACCGAAGTGGCCCGACAGTGCGGGTTCAGCGATACCAGCTATTTTCGCCAAATCTTCCGTAAACATACCGGCCTGACGCCAGCAGGCTGGAAGCAACGCTACTGTAAAGAGCACATTAATTCCTGATATTTCGTCTCATCCCTGTAATGCAAAGTAGCGTTGTGGCGTCAGTCCCAGCGCTTTACTAAACATGGCAATCAGCGCACTGCCGTTACAATATCCCAGCTGGCTGGCAATCTCCTCCACTGCCATCCCCTGTGACAGCTGGTTGATTGTCGTTGTAATGGTTAACTGCTGACGCCATTGCGCGAAGCTTAGCCCGGTCTCCTGACGAAACAAGCGGGACAGGGTTCGCGGGGTGATCCCAGCCTGATTGCCCAGGCTCTCCAGCGTAGCGTTATTGCCTGGCTGCTGTAGCAATGTCCCGGTTATCGCCAACAGTCGCGGCTCTTTCGCTACCGGCAGGCAACTGACCTGCGCCGATTGTGCCTGGCTTAATTCATTGAACAGCAACGCCAGGATGAGCAGATTGCGCCGCTGATGCTGGGGTAAATCATCCAGTTCGGTTACCAGCTGATGGACGAGACGGGTGATGAGCAAAGGGCAAAGTGCCTCAATACATTTTTTCTCACCCGCATCGGTCAGATATAAATTATGAGTCTGCGTCCCTGCCTGCGCATGGGTTTGGTGCGTGAGTCCGGAGGGGATCCATAACGCGCGGTAAGGAGGTAAGGTCCAGCTTGCCTCGGCGGTATGGATAGTGACCGCCCCACTGCTGCAATATGTCAGCTGCGCCGTGGCGTGTGAATGCCAGGCCTGTGCCTGCTGGCGCGTGTAGAAATATGACACGACAGAGGGAGCCGGAGTTAACATCTGCGGTTGCAGCTGCGGAATTTTACTTTTCAGTTTGAGTGCGCTATTCATTTCACCACCTGCCATCACCTCTCCCCCGCCTGATACCCGAAAATTTCGCCACTATTTATCGATTGCGACAACCTTTGTCGCTTTTTCAGGGTGACTTCTGAGAACACAGAATAACAGACAGTCACCATCTTTTAATAAGAAATAAAATCATTATCATTCGCCTTCTCCTGGTCAGGATTGCCCGTTACGCTGCTGGTGCAGCTTTTGTAACGCGAGTCAAAAAAGCCTTATCCAGACAAACTTTTATGTGGTGAGCATTTATTTAACTTATTAAGAGATAGGGAAAATTGATGTGCAAGATGACAGGCATGGGTAAGGGTCCATTCGTACTGAGTGCGCTTGCGTTAGTGTTGATGGCTGCTAAAGTCAGCGCAGCAGATCAGCAAATGGTGGTGACGGCCAGCCAGGCTGCCCGGCAATCGACAGATGACACCAGCGTGGTATCCACCAGCAGCACCAGCGCGACCAAAACGGCAACGCCGAAAATTGAGGTGCCGCAATCGGTATCCAGCGTGACGCGTAAGCAGATGGATCTACAGGCAGCGCAGACCACGGCTGAAGCCTTGCGCTACACCTCCGGTGTGGTGTCAGAGATACGTGGCGCATCCAGCAACGGCGCGAGTTATCTGTTCAGCCGCGGCTTCTATCTGGAACAATTTCTGGATGGTGCCAGAATGCCGAGCGACAGCAGCTTCGGTTATGCGATTGCCAATTATGATACCTATGGCTTTAGCAACATTGAGGTGCTGCATGGACCGGCCTCGGTGTTATATGGCCAGGTCAATCCCGGCGGCGTGGTCAATCTGACCAGTAAAAAACCCACGGCAACGCCAGTAAACGAGGTGTTTGTTACCGCAGGGAGCCACGACCATCTGCAAACCGGTTTTGATGTCGGTGGCAAAGCCAACGACGATGGCACCCTGCTGTATCGCCTGACAGCCAGCGGCACCGACAGTAAAACTCAGGTTGACGATACGCGGCAAAAGCATGTGTATGTCGCGCCCGCACTGACCTGGCAACCCAACGAGGATACCTCGCTGACGGTGCTGGCCAAGTATCAGCGTGATCCGGATATCGGTTATTACAACTTTGTTCCGGCAGTCGGCAGCGTATTCGGCACGGCGAACGGTAAGATCTCGCCACATACCAACCTCGGCGATCCCAACTTTGATCATCATTCACGTACCCAGTTCTCCGTGGGCTATGAATTCTGGCATCGCCTGAATAACACCCTGATGATGCGGCAAAATGTGCATTACAGCGATGTGAAAGATAACCTCGAAAATGTCTTCACCAACGGTTACGCCAGTGGTTCCAGCCGCGTGCTCAACCGTTATGCCTTCTTCAACCATGAACAGGCGAAAACCCTTTCAGTAGATAACCAGCTGGAAGCCGATTTCGATACCGGCGCGATCTCGCACCAGTTGTTGTCAGGTGTTGATTTCCAGCGCGTGCTGTATCGCGAAACCGTGGGACTGGGGGCTGCGCCAACCCTGGATGCCTTTGCGCCAGACTACAGCGCCGTCACCATGCCCAACACCACGTCAGACGATCATATCCGTCAGAAGCAACTGGGCGTTTATACCCAGGATCAGATGCGATTTGGCAACTGGAGTTACCTGCTGGGGATGCGTGAAGACTGGGCGCATGCCGATGACGTTAACCCGGTAACGGATTCCTCTACCGAACAATCTGCCCGTGCCTTCACCTGGCGCACCGGGCTGGTTTATCAGTTTGATAACGGCATTGCCCCGTATGTCAGCTTTGCTAAATCCTTTAATCCGCAGGTCGGTACGCTATATGGCGGCGGCATGGCAAAACCCACCACGGCCAACCAGTATGAAGTGGGGGTAAAATATCAGCCGACCGGCTTTAACGGCTTTATCACCACGTCCTGGTTTGACCTCACTGAGAAGAATGTGCTGACCAGCGATCCGCAACATTCGGGGTATAACACGCAGGCCGGACGCGTCAGATCGAAAGGTGTCGAGGTGGAAGCGCACGCCAACCTGACGCCATCACTGACGCTGATCAGCGCCTATACCTGGCTGAACGCGGTCACCATTGATTCCAACGACAGCGCCACCACGCTGGACGGCGGCACCACCTCACTGGAAGGCAAACGCCTGTGGGGAATACCACGCAATACGGCATCCGCCTGGCTGGACTACACCTTCCATCAGGGGGTGATGCAGGGATTTGGTGTCAACGCGGGTGTTCGTTACATCGGAGCCAGTGAAGATACGTCAAACACCATTCGTGTGGCGTCCGCAACCGTGATGGATGCGGGTATTCATTACGATACCGGTGATCATTGGTTGTTTAGCCTGAACGCCAGTAACCTGCTTGACCGCCATTATGTCGCCTCGTGCTATAGCGCCACGACCTGTACCTATGCCGATGGCGCAAACGTACTGGCCAGCGCACGCTACCGCTGGTAATGGCATGAGAAGACGTACGTTTTTACAGTGGTTCGCGTTGCTCTCCCTGGTGGGGAGCACGCGTTATGTGAGTGCGTCTTCACTCCCGGCCCCACGTCTGGTGGTACTCGACTGGGGGCTGGTGGAAACGCTACTGGCGATAGGTGTGATCCCGGCTGGCGTGGCAGAAATCGAGGGTTATCACGACAACGTGGTGGAACCACGCATTCCCGCCGAGGTGCCGGATGTCGGCCTGCGCCTGACTCCCAATCTGGAGTGGTTACAACAGTTAGTGCCGGATTATATCCTGATCAATTCCAGCCAGGAGTCGCAGCGCGAAATCCTTGAGCGCATCGCTCCGGTGCGGGCATTCACCATTTACAGCGATACAGGGACACCCTGGCAACACGCCATCGAGGCCACCCGCCAGCTGGGTGAACTGTGTCACCGCCAGTCCGCTGCCGCGCAGCTGATAAGCGGTGCCGCAGAAACCTTACGCCAGGCAGCATCAGGCCACGCAACCGACTTAACCGTTTTCCTTATCCGCTTTTTCGATGCCCGCCATATCGGTGTCTATGGTCAGCGCAGCCTGTTTCAGGACGTTCTCACCGCCATGAAAATTAACAATGGCTGGCAGCGAGAAACTGATTACTGGGGAATCAGCGTCGCTGGGCTGGATAGCCTGGCCCCGGCCACTCAGGCACAGATTCTTTATTTCACCCCGTTACCCGCCAGTATGCCGCACGGCCTGGCGGATAATGCCTTATGGCAGGCGCTACCTGCGGTGCAGGCAGGCCATAGCGCGCCATTACCCGCCTTTTGGGGATTTGGCATGCTCCCCTCCGCCATGCGTTTTGCCCGGCAACTGTCCGCAGCACTCAGAGATCGGTCCGCATGAAACCCCTGAACCTGCGCGCCCGGATAATATTGCTACTGGCGTTACTGCTGCCATTGCTGTTGCTGAGTCTGCATAACTTTGCCCAGTTGCTGCCGATGCCAGCGCACTCTATCCGGCAACTGATCGTTTTGCAGGGATGGTTACCGCGTCTGGTGATCAGCCTGTTGTGTGGGGCAGCGCTGGGTCTGGCGGGTCTGCTGTTTCAGCAAACGCTGCGTAACCCGCTGGCAGAACCGATGACGCTGGGAGTGGCTGCCGGTGCCCAGCTCGCGCTCTCACTGGTAACGATATTTCTCCCGCACTGGCTGGTGGCAGGGACGCAAACGGTGACGCTGATCGGGGCGATCACTGCAGCCGGGCTGGTGCTGGTCCTTTCAGCCTCACGTGGGCTGGAGCCTTCGCGGGTGGCGATTGCCGGTTTGGTGGTGAGCTTATTCTGTGGTTCAGTGATCACCGTGCTGCAATTGCTCTACGCCCCTTATCTGCACAGCCTGTTTATCTGGGGAGCCGGTTCGCTGGTCCAGGCGGGCTGGGGATCGGTACGTCAGTTGGCCGGGCAGTTGCTGGTTGGCTGGCTGCTGGCGTTACTATTACGGCGTCCGTTGCAGCTACTGGGCCTCGGTGAACTGCACGCCAGCAGCCTCGGACTACGCACCCAATATGCCAGGCTGGCAGGATTTGCTCTGGCGGTGCTGCTGACCGCCGCAGTGGTCAGTGCAGTCGGGGTCATAGGTTTTGTCGGGCTGGCAGCCCCTGCCCTGGCACGGTTGCTCGGCGCGCGTCGTCTGCTGCACCAGTTGCTACTGGCCCCACTGTGTGGCGCGCTATTGCTGTGGGGTACCGATCAGGCCGTCCAGCCTTTTGCCAATGCGCTGGGGGAGTTGGTACCCACCGGAGCGGCCACCGCGCTGTTTGGCGCTCCGCTGATACTGTGGTTACTGCTCAGGTTGCGCACTACGTCCATGCCGCTGGCCCCGGTGTCTGCGAGTGCTGGCGAGTCGATCCACACAGACCACCGTATCTCCCCTCTTAGCCTCGGTTTGTTTGTGCTGCTGGCGCTGTGTCTCCTGCTATCGGTGTTTTTTGGCCGCTCCCCCAGCGGCTGGGCGTTCACACCACTCTCGCATCTGGCAGCGCTGTTGCCATGGCGCGTACCCCGTGAGGTGGCCGCCTGTGCTGCCGGGATGATGCTGGCCGCAGCCGGGGTGTTACTGCAACGATTAACCGGTAACCGGCTGGCAAGCCCGGAAATGATGGGGGTGAGTGCTGGCGCTGCTTTGGGGATGCTGGCATTGACTCTGATGGTGGGAAGCACATCACATGCGCTGCGTCTTGGCGTTACCACGGGCGGGGCGTTGGTTACGTTGCTGATCATTTTATCTTTTTCCCGCCGTCATCATTTTTCCCCGGATCGCGTTTTGCTGGCCGGCGTGACCATCAGCGCGCTGTTCCAGGCATTGGTGGCGACGGTCATCGCAGCCGGTGATGAACGCGCCATCACCTTGCTGAACTGGTTATCCGGCTCGACTTACTCGATCATGCCGCGCGATGCAGAAGTCGCGGCAGGGATGGCGCTGATATTAAGTGTACTGACGCTGTTTTTCCGGCGCTGGCTGAGCATTTTACCGCTGGGTGCAGCCTGTGCCGCCTCCGTCGGCGTCACTCTGGCGCAGGCCCGCCTGCTCACCCTGACCTTTATCGCCATGCTGACGGCATCGGCAACCTTGATCGTCGGCCCGGTATCCTTTGTCGGCCTCACCACTCCGCATATTGCGCGCCTGCTGGGTGCGCGGCGTCCGGGGCAGCAACTCCTGCTTGCCCTGCCCAGTGGCGCGTTAATGATGGTAGTGGCAGATTGGGCCGGGCGCACCTTGCTGGCTCCACGCGAACTCCCCGCCGGGCTGGTCGCCACCCTGCTGGGCGCACCTTATATGATGTGGCTGCTTACCCGGCGTGGTGAGAGATCATGAGAGAGGGTGTTACGCCTGCTTATCTGCTCGGATCCGTAGCGGCGCGATTTATCGCGCTATTATCAGCTGCGCCCCCTGCCAAAAGCGCGCAATAAATTGCGCCGCTACGACCTGGTGCGATATTGCATCACGGGGCAGATTTCTGCGTCCGCTGCGCCAGCCACTCTTCCTGCGTGATTTCCCAGTTGCCCGCCAGCATTTCGCCGCCGACAAAGGCTTTACTGAAGGTATCGATCAGCCGCATCCCGGTGCGTTCGGAGATGCGCCGCGATGCGAGGTTATCCATCGCTTTGGGCACGCGCAGACGAGGTTGTTTCAGAGTCAGAAACCAGTAGTCAGTCACCACAGCACAGGCTTCGCTCATCAACCCCTGCCCCTGCCATTCTGGCACCAGCCAGAAACCCCGGTTATCTTCCTCACCGGCGCGCAGGGAGATCAGTCCAATCACTGTCTCTGGTGCGGAACGATGGCGTAAACTCCAGTGCCATGCCTGACCGGCCTCCATTGCGGGTAACGCGATGTGGTTAATGTAATAACTGGCCCCATCCGCAGGGTATGGCCAGGGGACCGCATTAGTCAGATGCCGTACGATTTCCCAGCGTGGGAAGATTTGTTGTACCTGGATGGCATCGCTGCTTTGTAGCGGTTCCAGAAGCAATCGTGGCGTTTCGAGCCGGGGTACTGTCATCTCAACCTCCTGTTGTCCAATCCCTTAATGGGTATCAGAAAATAGCCAGAATTAACATTGTTTTCACCAAATAATCAGTAAGTTACCGTGAGCAATAAATTCTGCCCCAGATCACATTTTTGCTAAATTGTGACAGCAATTCATCTGAGTGAAACAAAACTGTCACACTATTACCCTAACCTTTAGTCTCCTGTTTTACGATGGAAAACCGTTATGGTCATCAAAGCAAAAAATCTGCAGGACGCTGAAGAACTCCTGCACTCCGGTATCAGTAAAGTCGAACTGGCTTACGATATTGGCAGCGACGATTTCTTCCGCCTGGCGTCTCGCTGGTGCGATCGCGGTGCGCGCATCAGTAAAGGCCATCAGCATTTTGTGGTATCGATCAAGAGTTTTGCCATTCCCCCTAATGACTAAAGACGGTGAGCGCTGAGCTTGCCCTCTCTCCGGCTGACTGGTTAAATGCCCTTTTCCGTCAGACGTGATTCCCTATGTTTACACCCGCCACACCGCTTACCGTTCCTGAATCACCCTTTTTGCTCGCCGCTGGCATAACACCTGGCGCCCCGTTGCTCGCCTGGTGTCAGTTCGATAAACAGCACTGGCAGGCCGAGCTGCATCAACGTTGGCAATTGCCACTGCCTGCGGCACTGGAAAAGGCGGTGATTAAGCGTAAGTCCGAACATCTGGCCAGCCGCTGGCTGGCGCGCGAAGTGATGGCACAATTTGGCGTGGCGGATTTTATGCTACTCAACGCTACCGATCGTTCACCCTGCTGGCCCGCAGGCGTGCAGGCCTCCCTGTCGCATAGCCATGATATGGCGGTGATTACGGCAACGCGTGAACCGCTGTGCGTCGGTGTTGATGTGGAACAGGTGATGGCTGCCAGGACGGCGCAGGAAACGGCGGAAATGTTGATGAATGCGCAGGAACGTGCGCTGCTGCAACAGCTTGCGTTGCCCTTTGCTATGGGGGCGACGCTGTTGTTTTCCCTGAAAGAGAGTGTGTATAAGGCATTGTGGCCGCAGTTACATCAACCCATGGAATTTCTCCAGGCGGAGCTGATCCATCTCGATCTGACGACCCATACCGCCCGGCTGCGCTTAACCGAGGATTTTTCTGCGCACTTTAACCAGCAAACCTTGCTTCAGGCGCGTTTCAGTCAAAGTGAGCAGCGCGTGGTAACGCTGGTCACGCATCCTCTGGTGCTTCAATAACAGCCGCTACGGAACCGTTAATGGCCGGTATCGGTGCGTTTTACCGCATCCAGCGTCGCCATTTCACGTTCGCTACCGGTCAATTCACTCAGCTTACCGTCACGCATTTCCAGCAGGCGATCGGCGTGAATGAAATAGTGATCGTCATGGCTGATAGCAAACACCGTTTTGCCGGATTCCTGTAACCAGGGCAGCAGCTCGCGATAAAAAATACGGCGGAAATGCGGGTCCTGATCGGCGGCCCATTCGTCAAGCAGCAGAATGTCGCGCTCCTCTGCGGCTGCCAGCAGCAGCGCCAGGCGCTTACTTTGTCCTTTCGACAGTTGCAGATTCAGTACCTTGTTGCCCGTCAGCTTCAGTTTATCCTGCATCTTCAGACGCTCCAGCCAAAGCTGTACCAGCGCCGGATTGGCGGGTTGACCAGCCTGGCCGATAAGACGATCAAACAGATGCACATCGGTGAACACCGCAGAGAAATGCTGGCGATAAGCTTCCAGATTGTGCCAGTCAACCGCTTTGCCATTCAGCAACAAGCTACCGGATTGCGGCTGATATAAGCCGGTCAGTAGCATCGCCAGCGTCGATTTGCCGCTGCCATTACCGCCAATCAGGAACACCAGCTCGCCCCGACGCAACGTCAGGTTGATCGGCCCCACTTCGAAGCCATGTTCGCCATAATGGAAGCAAACATCACGTAATTCGAGGGATTCCCACTCACTGGCAGCGGGCAAGGCTTTGAACTCCGCTTCATAAGGTGCGAGGTCAAAAGTATTCAGCTTACGAAATGCCACCTGGGCACTGAGCAGCGTAGGTAAAGCGCCCACAGCTGCCAGTAACGGCGTGCGCAGAAACAGCAGCGTCAGCGAGTAAGTTGCCGCCACGGCGGTATTGGCCCAGCCAAGACCATTGGCCATCCAGAACACGATGCCAATCGCCCCGAGCATCATAATGTTTGACCAGTTCACCGCACTGAGATGGAAGGTATCGGCACGCACAATATGGTGACGATAGCTTCTGGCGTTTTCCTGGTAAACGCTGTCGTAAATCTGCTGCGCGCGATCGCGGTTCAGCTGTAGCTCTTTGCGCCCTTCAATGATGGTTTGATAGTCACGATAGAGGTCATCTTCCACCTCGCGCAGCTTTGCCATATGTTGATAAACACGCGACACCAGCAGCCAGCCCCCCACCAGCGTGACCACCAGCCACAACGAGGTCACCGCCAGCATTTTCGGTGATAACCACGCCATATACAGCGCGGAACCGAGGGTAATGATGATGCCCTGGATCAACTCCGGCAGACGGACAAAAGCAATGGTAATGGCACGCACGTCACTGGTCAGCCCGGCCAACAGTTGTGCGTTGCCGATCTGCTCAATACGCTCTACGCGGGTATCCAGAATACGTTTGATAAATTCGCCACGCAGACGCCAGACGAAGTGATGACCCAGCAGCGTCAGCGACAGCTGTGAGCCGAGCGTCACCGCCATCAGCAGAAACAGCTGCAGCAGGAACGCCGGTAATACGCTAACCGAGGTATTCACCGCCGTGATCAGCTCGTTATTAATCCAGGCAATCATGCCAATGCCGAGCGCGGCGCTAAGTAAAGTAAGAAGGATGACGCCAATAAAAGGCCAGCGATACTGGCGATAGACAACCTGAAGCAGAGCCATTAAACGGTTCCAGCAGTAAACTTTTGCAGCCTGCAGTTTAATGGTGCGTCAGATGATAGCAAGAATAATTCTCATCCAACGCGCCCTCAATGGGCGCGACGGAAAGTGAGGTTATAGCGAAAGGCACCGGCCTGCGGATGCACACCCGGTTTGAGCGGCAGAATGCCGTGATAGCGCAGACGCGAAGGCCCACCCCATACCACGATATCGCCGTGTTCCAGTAACACGCGCTGTGTGGCATCACCACGTTCGAAACCACCAAACTGAAACACGGCGGGCAGCCCGAGCGACACCGAAACGATCGGCTGGCGCAGGTCCTTCTCATCTTTATCCTGATGCAGCGTCAGTTTGGCTCCGGGCTCATAACGGTTTATCAGACAGGCATCCGGGTTAAAACCGCTGAACCCGGCTTCCAGCGCCGTCTGTTGCGCCAGCTCGCGGAACAAGGTCGGCATCGGCGGCCATGTATGTCCGCTGAGGTTATCCTGTTCGGTGTACTGGTAGCCGCGTGAATCGCTCGACCAGCCCAAATTGCCGCAGTTGGTCATGGCAACCGACATACGATGCCCACCCGGCGTAATGCGATGAGCAAACGGGTTAAGTGCGGCGATGGTATGAATTTCCGCCAGCAATGCATCCGCCTGCTCGCGGGCGCGACGACGCAGGATCACCGCCCCCTCAGCCAACGGTTCCTGCCACGGCGCTTCATCACTAAACAAGTCCAGCATTTGCGCCTCCGTAATCAGTGGTCATCCTGTGAAATCAGGAATGGTTTGAACTGCGGCGACATCCAGTGACTGAAGCCGTCGCCCTGTCTGGTTATCAGATACACCGCCAGATGCTCCTTCAGCGCCAGCGCTTTAGCGCGCTCAGTGCCAAGCACCATCAGCCCGGTATCCCAGCCATCCGCTTCCAGCGCGGTGGTGGCGATCACCGTTGCTGACACCAGTTTATGCTGGATTGGCCGCCCGGTGGCCGGATCGATAACGTGCGAAATGCGTTTGCCATCCAGTTCATAATAGTTGCGATAGCTGCCGGATGTACTGATGCCGTGGCCCTGTAAATCCACCCGCGCTTCCACCGCATTTTCCCGATCGGTTGGTTTCTGGATCGCTACACGCCATGGTTGGTTCTGGGCATTCAAGCCGCGACTCAGTACCGCTCCGCCCACCGATACCAGATAATCGGTGATGCCCTGCTGCTCCATCAGGCGCGCCAGATGGTCGGTTGCATAGCCTTCACCCATGGTGGAGAGATCAACATACAAGCCCGGCAGATCTTTTTGCAGCCACTGGCCGTCAACCGCCTGGATCACCCGCAGATGCTGTAAACCGGTTAGCGCTTTCGCCGCCGCAATTTCAGCATCCGTTGGCGTATGCGCAGGTTGTTTGGTCGGCCCAAAACCCCACAGATTGACCAGCGGTCCGACGGTAATGTCCATCGCGCCACGGGTTTTTGCGCCGATGCGCAATGCTTCGGTAACGATATCCGCCATATCGGCACTGACTGGTTGCGGTGTGTTGCCCTGATATTGATTGAAACGCGATAGCACGGAGTCCGGCTTCCAGGTAGAAAGCTCGCCATCGTCACGATCCAGCTGTTGCTGAATCGCCTGCTGTAATGACGCTTTACGCTGTGCATCGACTCCGGCGAGGCTAACCCGCCATACCGTACCCATGGTTTTACCTTCCAGCACCATACTTTGTCGGCCCGGCGTTTGATCGCAACCACTCAGCCCGAACACCATCAGGCTTATCAGCAGAATATTCTGAAAACGCATTTAATCCTCATCTGTAACGCTTTAATTAAGCCTGTTACAAAGCATAACTCGCTTGTAAATCAGGCTAAAGCTGCTTGAAGTTGACTGGAGGCTGGCACAGGATAACCCGTTCCTGCACAACCGCGCATACGGGAGCGTCAGATGATTTATACAATTCTTGTGGTGGCCACTGGCCTGTTTTTATACAGCAGCCTGCAATGCTGGCGGCATTATCGTCAGCGTCATCTGCGCGGGCGTTAAATTTCTGCACCAGAAAAACCCGCGTTGCACCGCTTCAGCGCTGGCGCAGTGTAGCAAAGTGAAACCGATCCGCGTGGCGCTGAGAGCGGTGTTGTGGCATGAATTCTGCAATGTTGAAGCTAAGTTGAATATCGCTGAGGCAGCAGAATGGAAAAGTCAAAAACACAACATGGCAAATGGCAGCAGTGGCTGAGTTTCTCAGCCTTTACCCTCGCGGGCGTAGCGCTGGAAGGCAGCCACCCTCCAGCACAACAGCAAGCGCCAAAAGCGAAGAAGTGGCGCACTGCGCAGTAATGCTGCGTTTATAGCCCCAGTTCACTCAGGCCCGGATGATCAATCGGGCGTGTTCCCAGCGGCCAATGGAATAAACGCTGCGCTTCAGTGATTGCGAGATCGTTGATACAGGCGTAGCGCGTTACCATCAAACCCTCTGCCCCGAAGTGCCAGTTCTCATTACCGTAGCTGCGAAACCAGTTACCACTGTCATCATGCCATTCATAAGCAAAGCGCACCGCCAGCCGGTCGTTATGCCACGCCCATAACTCCTTAATCAGCCGATAATCCAGCTCTTTAGCCCACTTGCGTTGCAGAAACGCCTCTACATCTGCCCGTCCATTGACAAACTCACTGCGATTACGCCAGCGGGTATCTTCACTGTAAACCTGTGCCACCCGGTGCGGATCGCGGCTATTCCAGGCATCTTCCGCCATCCGCACTTTCTGCGTGGCGCTTTTTTCATCAAACGGGGGAATCAGCATTATAGTCTCCTTATTTATGTAGACAGATCTGTCTACTTGATTCATCCTGCCGTATGTAGACAATTCTGTCTACTTCCTTTTTACGGTGATGCTATGCTCGCTCCTCTGACTTTCGATCCCCAGGCCGCCGCGCGCGACCGCATCCTCAATACCGCCCAGCGCCTGTTTTATCAGCAGGGCATTCGCGCCACCGGCATTGATAAAGTGATTGCCGAAGCGGGCGTTACCAAGGTGACCTTTTATCGACACTTCCCCGCCAAGAACGCCCTGATTGTGGCGTTTCTGCAACAGCGCCATCAACGCTGGATGACAGCATTTCGCACAGCACTGGCGCAGCAGCCTGCGCTGGTGGATGCCCTGCCCGCTGCATTGCAAAGCTGGTTTAGCGAAGCGGATTTCCGTGGCTGTGCCTTTATTAACAGTGCGGCGGAATTGGGAGACACCCTGCCGGAAGCCAGTGCGCTGATTCTGGAGCATAAAAGAGAGATGGCGGCGGCGATTGCGCAGCAACTCACGACAGCACAACAAAGAACAGTTGGGCAGATTGTCTTGCTGGTGGAGGGGGCGATTGTGCAGGTTCAGCTGGGAGAAGCGGCGGAGCAGATTATCGCTGCGTTACATGATGCGCTGACTACGTTGTTAAAAACCGGAGCGTGACCGGCAGGCCACGCTCCGACAAACTTCTTAGAACTGGTAAACCAGACCCAGAGCAACAACGTCGTCGGTGTTGATACCGGCGGCCTGGGTGAAGTTGTTGTCGTCCAACAGGTTGATCTGGTAATCAACATAGGTGGACATGTTTTTGTTGAAGTAGTAGGTCGCGCCTACATCGATGTATTTTTTCAGGTTCTGAGTGCCGTAGTTCTGAACATCACCGCGTGAAGAGATGAAGGCCAGAGACGGACGCAGACCGAAGTCGAACTGGTACTGTGCAACCATTTCCCAGTTATCCGCACTATCCGCATAACCAAACGCAGAGCTGTCGCTGGAACCGAAGCGTGTTGCGTTGATGGAACGGGTATACATCGCGGCCAGGTAGATGTTGTTGGCATCATATTTCAGACCACCGGTATAAGCCTCGGCTTTGTTACCGCGACCCAGGATACCGTCGTAGCCACCGTTCTGCGAGTTGGTACGATCAGACGACATCATCGCCGCACCGATACCAAAACCAGAACCCAGGTCATAGGTGGTGCTCAGACCAAAGCCATCACCGTTCTCACCCAGCACATCACGGCCAGATGCGGACTCAGTCGGGTTGTCATTTTTGCCCTGGTACTGCACGGCAAAGTTCCAGCCATCCACCAGACCGAAGAAGTTGGTGTTGCGGTAAGTCGCCAGACCGTTGCTGCGCTGGAACATGAACTGGTCAGCGCCGTAGGTATCACCACCGAACTCAGGCAGTACGTCGGTCCATGAACCGATGTCATACAACACGCCGTAGTTACGACCATAGTCGAAAGACCCGGCATCACCGAATTTCAGACCAGCAAAGCCCACACGCGTGAAGCTGTTAGCTGTACCCTGGTTCTCTGTGGTATTCAGAGCCGCCTGGTATTCCCACTGGCCGTAACCGGACAGTTGATCGGTTACCTGCGTCTCACCTTTGAAGCCAAAGCGCAGATAAGACTGGTCACCATCACTGCCAGAGTTGTCAGAAAAATAGTGCAGACCGTCGACTTTGCCGTACAGATCTAATTTGTTGCCATCTTTATTGTAAATTTCCGCTGCGTTTGCAGCACCTGCAACAAGAAGCGCAGGAATCATCAGGGAGAGAACACGAAGTTTCATTTTATTACCCTCTTTAATGTGCCTTTATTTATGCCACTGCTAACTGAACGATTAAAAATTCAGCCGGCAAGCCATTGTTATTTTATAGAGAGCAATAATCTATCACGAAAATGATACTAAATTTCCGAAAGTGTTTCATTGTATGAAATAAATATTTCCAAATGTAAATTTTGGGGAACTAATAAGCAGCACGCATCGGTAAAAAATATAGCACATATTGACAAACCGATTTTTAGTTACTTAATATCAACCAGTTACATTGAAAACCCTTTCAGCACTGAATGATAAAACTTTTCAGCCATCAGAGAATACAATTACTCCCGCTATCATCATTTATTTCATTATTACCTTCATTCACCCCGAATGAGATGTTTACCCTAAATTCCCGCCGGACATGTTTGTCCGGCATTTTTTTGCCTGCCATTTATCGCCTTTTTGTCATCTTCCGTAAACTTACTTGACCACCTTTAATTAAGACAGCCCCCCAATAACATTATTTGTTTATTTCCGCACGTTTTGTTCAATAACAAGTCAAAAACCAGCCATGTTAATTTCCAGCTGTAACAAAGATCATAGTAATTATTTGCGGTCCGTAATATTCACCCTCACATATCGCTTCTTTGCCTTTATTCAGCAAGTTAAGCTCTGCATTCATTACGTCATTGTGACCAGTTCAATTTAAACATGACTTATTCAATCGGGGGAAAATAGCGATTCTCCAAACCGGTACGGCGGTGAGATAACCTTATTGGTTATTCCTCGTCTGATAAATCGCTCAATTAATCTTCCGGAAAAGCTGAAGTTTTCTATTTATCTCGTGATCAACATCACAAATTATTCCGCAGCCGGGAGAGTGTTTTTCAGCTAACCTATTGAATCAACTCATCATGATTTGAGTTAAGTCACACACCCGCACGGTCCCGGCGCCAGGAAAGTTCTGGAAAAAAATTGCAGTGGCTGAAAAGTCGGTAAAATGCCCTTTTTCCGGTTAATTCATGGCATGGGACGAACCCTTAACCTGCCGTTGCAGCGGGTTGATGCTAAAATCGCCCTTTTGACGAGAAAGATAATAACTTCATGACAGCACTGGACGCCGCACAACATCCGCGAGACGCTCGCCTTCTGCACTGGTCAACACGTACCGTGTTTCTAATCAATGGTCTCGGCATGTCCGCCTGGGCTCCTCTGGTGCCGTTTGCCCGCGATCGTCTGCACTTAACCGGCAGCATGCTCGGTGCATTGCTGCTGTGCCTTGGCATTGGTTCGCTGGCCGCAATGCCGGTTACCGGAAAACTGGTGGCGCGCTATGGTTGCCGACGAGTCATGCTCTGCTCCACTGCGATGGTGCTGATGATGCTGCCGCTGCTGGCGACAGCCAGCCAGACCGGAGTGATGGCAGTGGCGCTGATGTTGTTTGGTGCCGGACTTGGCACGCTCGATGTCGCCATGAACTACCAGGCAGTAGAAGTAGAAAAGGCGGCGCGTCGTCCGATGATGTCCGGCTTTCATGCTTTCTTTAGTCTGGGCGGGATTATCGGTGCCGCGACAGTCAGCCTGCTGATGAGCGCCGGATTATCGCCTCTCGCCGCAGTGGGCGTGGTGATGGTGGTAATGGTGTTGCTGCTGTTACGCAGCCAGCCGGGGATGATGACCACCCGTTTACACCAGCCTGATCAGCCATGGCTGGTGATTCCACGCGGCTGGGTGGCCTTTCTCGGCCTGCTGTGCTTTATCCTGTTTCTCGCCGAAGGCGCGGTACTCGACTGGGGTGCCCTGCTGCTGTTACAAAGCCCGGAGATGCCCGCCACCTGGGCCGGACTGGGCTATGCGGTGTTTTCTGTTGCCATGACACTCGGACGGTTTACCGGAGATAAAATCATCCAGCGCTGCGGGCGTTATCCGGTGATGCTGGGCGGCGCTCTGGCGGCAGCGGCGGGCATGACGCTGGCTGTCATCATCCCCTGGCCTGGTCTGGCGTTGCTGGCTTTTCTGCTGGCGGGGTTCGGCCTGGCCAATACGGTGCCGATGTTGTTCAATGCTGCCGGAAATCAACACGATATGCCGTCAAATCTGGCGATTTCCGCCATGACAACCTTAGGCTATGCAGGTATTCTTTCAGGTCCGGCTTTGATCGGATTAATATCCCAGTGGATCAGCCTGAGCGGCGCATTTCTGCTTATCGCCCTGCTGCTGCTGACTGTAGCTGCCAGTGCCCGACTGGTTGCGCGATAATTTCAGGTGCCTGAGACGCTATGTTGCCTTACAAATTTCCTCTGACATCCGGCAATGTGACCCGCTTTTTTGTGGTGTTCAACCTGGTGCTGTTCCTCGCGCTGGGCGCGATGGTGCACAACAGCGTTAATGCCTGGATCACCGATAAGCGCTACGCGATGACCGATCTGGCGCGCGCCATGCAGAAGCGCATCGATGCGTACCGCTTCGCCACCTGGCAGATTTATGAAAATCTCGCCACCAGCGCTGCCGGTTCCACTCCGAACAGCAGCCTGCAGGAAACCCGTCTGCGTCCGGATGTGTATTACCTGGAAAAAACCCGTCGCAAAACCGAAGCGCTGATTTTTGGTTCCCACGACAGCAGCACGCTGGATATGACCATGCGCATGTCCAGCTACCTCGATACCCTGTGGGGGGCGGAAAATCCCACCTGGTCGATGTATTTCCTCAATGGTCAGGATAACAGCCTGATCATGATCTCAACCCTGCCGCTGAAAGATATGGCGACACGCTATAAAGAAAGCGCGATCAATTCGCTGGTGGATAGCCGCCGTGCCGAGATGTTGCAGCAGGCTAATGCGCTGGATGAACGCGAGAGCTTTTCACCGCTGCGCCACTTTGCCTGGCAGAATGACCATTACTTCACGCTGCGTACCACCTTTAATCAGCCGGGTCATTTAGCCACGGTGGTGGCTTTTGATTTACCGGTCAACGATCTGATTCCGCGCAGCATGCCGGTGGAGAATTTCCTGCTACGTCAGGACACCACGCAGTCCAGCAGCAGCAACAGCGATGATGAAACCAGCGAAACCACTCATGTTTCACTGGTTAACCCGAATCTGGAGATTGCGGCATCGCTGCCAAGCACCTCGTTGCAGCTGGTATACCGTGTACCCATCACCAGCCTGATTATTGATAGCCTGCATAATCTGCTGTGGCCGTTACTGGTCAATCTGCTGCTGTTCCTGCTGTCGATAGCCGGTATCACCCTGCTGCGTCAGCAGTCGCTGCGCCCGAATGAGAACCAAAGTGCGGAGCTGGATTCCCTGCGCATGTTGAATGAAGAGATTGTCGCCAGTTTGCCGGTCGGCCTGCTGGTGTACGATTTCGCCACCAACCGTACTTTGCTGAGCAACAAGATCGCTGAACATTTGCTGCCGCATCTGAATCTGCAAAAAATCATCAATATGTCCGATCAACATCAGGGCGTGTTGCAGGCCACCATCAATAACGAGGTGTATGAGATCCGCCACGCGCGCAGCGTGCTGTCGCCGCATACGCAGCTATTTATGATGCGCGATCAGGATCGCGAGTTGCTGGTCAACAAAAAGCTGCAAAAAGCCCAGCAGGTACTGGATCGTAATCACCAGATGCGTCAGCAGTTGATGCATAACCTCGGCCACGCCCTGCACCGCCCTCTGGAAAGTATGGTGGCGCAACTGGTGCAGCTCAGCCAGCGCGACAGCGATGAAAGCGTGCTCGATCTGCTCGACGAAAGCCAGGGGCTGGCGCGTCTGGTGGATGATATCGTGCTGCTCAACCGTCTGGAAGCCCATGACTGGTCGCCAGATGCCAGCCGTTTCAACCTGCAGGAGCTGCTGGATGAAATTGCGCTGGAAAGCCTGCCGCTGCTGCGCCGCAAAGGCCTGGCGCTGGTGGTGAATAATCACCTCGCCAATGATGAGATCCGCTTTGGCGATCGCCGTGCGCTGCGCAAAGTGCTGACCACCCTGATGCATTACTCGCTGACCACCACGCTTTGGGGCAAGATTTCCCTCGACATTAAGGCCAGTGAAAGCAAGCCAGACCGCATCCTGTTGCAGCTGGTCGATACCGGTTCCGGTCTGACGGTTGACGAGCTGGCAAACGTCGATTTCCCGTTCCTCGGTGATACCACACAGGATCGTTTTGGTCAGGCATCCGGCATGGCCTTCTTCCTGTGCAAACAGCTGTGTAAACAGATGGGGGGTTCTCTGGAAATTGTGGCAAAACCGGATATCGGCACCCGCTACAATATCCAGTTACCGCTGGCGCTGGAGCAGCAGACCGAGCAGGAAGAGAAGCTGCTGGAAGGCGTCAATGTGCTGGTCGATATCGCCATGGAAGATGTGCATAAAATTGTTTGTCGCCACCTGGAGAACTGGGGGGCGAAGTGCCTGACTTCTGACGAGCGTTTGTCAGGACAGGAACATGATGTGCTGGTAACTGACGACCCTTCACGCCTTAACGGCTGGGCGTTGTTACTGGCGGGTGATGAGATGGGTCACCACGCGCTGAACGATCAACAATTCCGCGTTAACTTTAACCTCAGTAATGCATTACTCGATGCGTTGCTGGCATTGATCGAGAAGCAACTGGCCCATGATTTAATGGAGGAGACTAACGAAGATGAGGCTGCCACACCGCTACTAAGCGGAGGCTATTTTCAGCTGTTTACCGAGACAGTTCCGCCTGATGTCAAGAGACTGTATACTGAAGCAGCGGAGAAGGATTACCCCTCGCTTGCTCAGACAGCGCATCGCCTGAAAGGCGTGTTTGCCATGCTAAATCTGGTGCCAGGTAAACAGCTTTGTGAAGAGTTAGAACAGCACATTAAAGTATGTGACGATTCAACCATTAAAAATACCACCAGTGAAATTGACACTTATGTCAATCAACTGCTGCAGCAAGGTAACCCATAAGATGAATAACCTGAATGTAATTATTGCCGATGACCATCCAATTGTTCTGTTTGGTATCCGTAAGTCTCTGGAACAGATTGAATGGGTCAACGTTGTAGGTGAGTTCGAAGACTCAACAGCACTGATTAATAGCCTGTCCAAACTCGATGCCAATGTCCTGATTACTGACCTCTCCATGCCAGGCGAGAAGTATGGTGACGGTATCACCCTGATCAAATACATCAAACGTCATTATCCGGACCTCTCGATTATCGTTCTGACCATGAACAATAACCCGGCGATCCTGAGTGCCGTACTGGATCTGGATATTGAAGGGATCGTGCTGAAACAGGGTGCGCCGACTGACCTGCCAAAAGCGCTGGCAGCATTGCAGAAAGGCAAAAAATATACGCCGGAAAGCGTGGCCAAGCTGCTGGAGAAAATCAGTGCGGGTGGTTATGGTGACAAACGTCTGTCACCGAAAGAGAGTGAAGTGCTGCGTCTGTTCGCCGAAGGTTTCCTGGTCACTGAAATCGCCAAGAAGCTGAACCGCAGTATCAAAACCATCAGTAGCCAGAAGAAATCGGCGATGATGAAGCTGGGCGTAGATAACGATATCGCGCTGCTGAACTACCTCTCTTCCGTCAGCGCCACCCAGGTCGACAAAGAGTAACCCCTTTCAGGCGGTGCCGTCGCACCGCCTGTTCTGCCAATCCCTACCCTTCCCGCGTTTTCCGTACCCGCTCTGCGTAGATCGCCAGCGTGGTTTTCAACACATCCAGCGTCACCGGTTTGGACAGGCAGTTATCCATACCCGACTCCATACAACGCTGCTTCTCTTCGGCCAGCGCATTCGCCGTCACGCCAATCACCGGGAACGCATGTCCCAGTTGACGCAGGCGTTGTGTCAGACGATAGCCATCCATATTCGGCATGTTCACGTCGCTGAGTACGATATCAATGTGGGTACGGCTGATGACATTCAGCGCATCAACACCATCCTGAGCGGTTTTCACCTGATAACCCAGCGTACTGAGTTGTTCTGATAGCAGCATACGGTTGATAGGATGGTCATCGACGATCAGGATCATAATATCTTCATAGCTGGCCTGCTCTGTCACTGCGCCCGGCAGCGCCAGCGGCGTAGTGGTTTCGCTATCAATCGCGATGCGATAGATACGCCCCAGCAACACCGGCAATTCGTGCAGCGTAGCACTGCTGTGCAGCCACTGCCCTGCGGCTATCTCCTGCGGCATATCGATGTGTTCGCCGCTGATGCGGATACGCGCTCTGACGCTTTGCAACGGCAGATCTTCATGGTCGCTGATGATCACATCGTCGCTACCGGCCTGTCCCTGATAACGGGCAACCTGCATGCCCTGCTGTTGCAGCAGGCGCAGCAGGAAGCTGGCGAGGTAATCGTTACGCAGATCGAGCCAGAGCGCTTTTTCCTGCAACCCTTCCAGCAGAGGCGGCGCAGCCTGTTGTCCGGCGTAAATCGGGATGCGCACCACAAACTGGCTGCCCATGCCCGGCTCAGAATCCACCTCAATATCCCCATCCATCATATTGATCAGCTTTTCGCAGATCGCCAGTCCGAGGCCGGTTCCCTGGAAGTTTCGCTGCACGCCACTGCCGACCTGGAAGAACGGGTCAAACAGCCGCGTCACCTCTTTCGCCGGAATGCCGACGCCGGTATCACGCACGCGAAACGCCAGATAGCCTTCTTTCTCATAGGCATGGAGGATGATGCACCCGGTATGGGTAAATTTGATGGCGTTATTCAGCAGGTTAGAGATGACCTGTTGCAGACGTAGCGGATCACCATCCAGCGTCAGCGGCACATCATTTTCAATAAACACATACAGCGCGAGGCGTTTGCGCACCACCAGCGAAAGGTAGTTGCCGACGATATGGTTAATCACCTCGCGCGGCGAGAAAGGACGCGGTTCAATCTTCAGCTGCTCAGACTCAATTTTTGAGAAATCGAGAATGTCGCTGATAATTTTCAGCAGCAGACTGGAGGAGTTATTCATCGCCGTGACCAGCGAATCCACCCCTTTCGGTAACGCTTTGGTCTGCAACAGATCGAGGTTACCGATGATCCCGTACAGCGGCGTACGTAATTCATGGCTGACGGTGGCGAGGAACATCGATTTCGACGCACTGGCCTGCTCTGCCGCCTGCGCCATCTCCTGTAACGATTGCTCCATACGCACGCGCGCCGAAACATCCACCAGCACGCAGATCGCCACGTTTTCATTGCGATAGCGCGAATGAACAAAGCTGATTTGCAGGTTGGTATTGCTGCCCGTCAGCACATCAACAAAGTTAACCTGCTGGCCACCAATGATTTCGTTCAGGCGCTGCCGGTCTTCCTGGGTAAGCAACGTCAGGTAATTGTGCGCCAGTTCATTGCTGAGGATATTGGTGCCGTCACTGGTGCGCAGGATACAAATCCCCACCGGCGCAGAGGCCACAATTTTACGGTTGAACTGTTCATGTTCTTCCAGCCGATGTGCATTATCTTCCGCAGGCAGAAACATGCGGCGCTCAAATATCCACGCCAGAGTAAACAGCAATAATGCGCTGAGAATATTCAGCAGCAGCGCGTTAATCAGCATCAGTTTCAGCTGATCAACCAGCACATCGGTGGAAAGTGACCAGACAATATTGAGGTCAGACGGCGGCAACGGTTTTTTCAGCACCAGCTGACGGTAACCGTCCAGATAGCCGAACCAGGTTTTGTCGTCAGGCAGATCATCAAGGGAGTAACCCGGGCCACCGCGACGTGTGGTCAGCAGAGGGCGGTAATTCTCATCGGTGATGGTCGCCACCAGCGGCAATCCACCCGGCTGAATAAATTCATCGAGGCGAATGTTTTGCTCCACCCCGAGCAGCGCCTGCAGTTTATTCGCCACATAGACTGGCATCACCATATAGAAACTGCCCACCCCTGGCTGGGTGCCTTCGGTGATCCAGTACATCGGATTACGACGCTCGTCTTCATTGCTGCTGCGATAGTGCAGCACACGCTCGCGCAGTGCTTTCAGGCTGCGATCCCGATCCACCGTATTACTGCCAATGGTGAAATCGGCCAGGCATTGATTTTCCCCGCCGATAAAGAACACCCGATTCAGCTCATAGGCCGAAGCAAAATTACTTTTCCAGTAATTGATGTAGTAACTGAGGGAATCGAGGGAGTTACGCCAGGTGCTGCTCATTGAGGTGCAATCACCGTCGGAAAACAGCGGCGTGAATTGCGGCAGCGTGCCTTTGCTGGTGGGCATGCCGTTCAGCACATCCAGACCACTGGCACTGCTGGTGAGGCGGTTTTCCGTGATGTACTTCAGTTCACGCATCACATCCGCCGAGTGGCGGACATACCATTCCGCCTGACCGTAGTTGGCGTCAAACTCCTGGCGAACCGCATTCTCTTTCTCGTGCAGCACATTGATGATGTAAAAGGTGGTCAGCAACGCACCCAGCGACCAAAGCAGCAACGCCAGTGCGCGAAACAGGTAGCGCGAGATACGGAGCGTGGTACGGAAGGAGACGAGATATTTCAATGCAGGCTCAACTCACGGCAAGGGGTAAAGGTCAGGGAATTATTATGCCCATACACTAGCTTTATCATCCCGAAAAAGCCAGACGGAGCGCCGCTTCCGGCCAAAACTCAGAAAAAGAAACGGCAGGTCGGTTGCCCTGACCTGCCGTTGGTTATCACCGAGACAGATTACTCTTCTTCGTCTGCTTCCGGTGCATCGTCGTCGTTGTCTGTTTCCGGCGCGATATCCTCTTCGCCTTCGGCAACGCTACCATCGATGGCGTCGAGTTCTTCCTCTTCCACCGGTTCGACCACACGTTGCAGACCCACCACGTTTTCATCTTCTGCGGTACGAATCAGAATCACGCCCTGGGTATTACGACCCACGATGCTGACTTCCGACACGCGAGTACGCACCAGCGTACCGGCATCGGTGATCATCATGATCTGATCGCTGTCGTCCACCTGCACCGCGCCGACTACCGGCCCATTACGCTCGGTGACCTTAATGGAGATCACACCCTGAGTCGCGCGGGATTTGGTCGGGTATTCGCTGTTGGCGGTACGTTTACCATAACCATTTTGCGTCACGGTCAGGATGGCACCTTCTTCACGCGGCACAATCAGCGATACCACTTTGTCGCTTTCGGCCAGCTTGATACCGCGTACGCCTGAAGCTGAACGCCCCATCGCACGGACGGCACTTTCCGCAAAGCGCACCACTTTACCGGCGGCAGAGAACAGCATGGTTTCATCGCTACCGTTGGTCAGCGCCACACCGATCAGCTCATCATCTTCACGCAGATTGATGGCGATGATGCCAGCACTACGCGGACGGCTGAATTCCTGCAACGCGGTTTTCTTCACAGTGCCGTCAGCGGTTGCCATAAAGATGTTGAAGCCTTCGGTGTACTCGCGTACCGGCAGAATGGCGGTGATGCGTTCGTTCGCTTCCAGCGGTAGCAGGTTGACGATCGGACGACCACGTGCGCCACGGCTGGCTTCCGGCAGCTGATACACCTTCATCCAGTACAGACGGCCACGGCTGGAGAAGCACAGAATCGTATCGTGGGTGTTAGCCACCAGCAGACGGTCGATAAAGTCTTCTTCTTTAATACGTGCGGCGGATTTGCCTTTACCACCGCGGCGCTGGGCTTCATAGTCCGTCAGCGGCTGGTATTTGACATAACCCTGATGCGACAGCGTCACGACCACATCTTCCTGGTTAATCAGGTCTTCGATGTTGATGTCAGCGCTGTTGGCGGTAATCTCAGTGCGACGTTCATCGCCAAACTGGTCGCGCATCGCTTCCAGTTCTTCACGGATCACTTCCATCAGGCGCTCTGCGCTTGCAAGGATATGCAGCAGCTCAGCGATTTGATCGAGCAGTTCTTTATATTCGTCGAGCAGCTTCTCGTGTTCCAGGCCGGTCAGTTTCTGCAAACGCAGATCCAGAATGGCCTGAGCCTGCTGCTCAGTCAGATAGTATTGACCGTCACGAATACCGAACTCGGCTTCCAGCCACTCCGGACGCGCAGCGTCATCACCGGCACGTTCCAGCATCGCGGCCACATTGCCGAGATCCCACGACTGCGCAATCAGGCCTGCTTTCGCTTCTGCTGGCGTCGGGGCGCGACGGATCAACTCGATAATCGGATCGATGTTAGCCAGCGCAATCGCCAGACCTTCAAGGATATGGGCACGGTCACGCGCTTTGCGCAGTTCGAAAATCGTACGACGCGTCACCACTTCACGACGATGGCGAACGAACGCTTCAAGGATCTCTTTCAGCGCCATAATTTTCGGCTGGCCCTGATGCAGCGCCACCATGTTGATACCGAAAGAAACCTGCAGCTGAGTCAGCGAGTAAAGGTTGTTCAGCACCACTTCACCGACCGCATCGCGTTTGATCTCGATAACGATGCGCATGCCGTCTTTATCCGACTCATCACGCAGGGCGCTGATGCCTTCGACACGCTTCTCTTTCACCAGCTCGGCAATCTTCTCGATCAGGCGTGCTTTGTTCACCTGATACGGCAGCTCGTGAATGATGATGGTTTCACGGCCGCTTTTCGCGTCAGCTTCCACTTCGCCACGCGCGCGAATATAGATTTTGCCGCGACCGGTACGGTAGGCTTCTTCGATACCACGACGACCATTGATGATGGCGGCGGTCGGGAAATCTGGCCCCGGAATGTGCTCCATCAGCCCTTCAACGCTGATGTTTTCATCATCAATATAAGCCAGGCAGCCGTTAATTACTTCGCGCAGGTTGTGCGGCGGAATGTTGGTGGCCATACCTACGGCGATACCGGAAGAACCGTTAACCAGCAGGTTAGGGATTTTAGTCGGCAGGACCTCAGGAATCTGCTCGGTTCCGTCATAGTTAGGAACGAAATCGACAGTCTCTTTTTCCAGGTCCGCTAACAGATCGTGGGCGATTTTGGCCATACGCACTTCGGTGTAACGCATCGCTGCGGCGGAGTCGCCGTCGATGGAGCCGAAGTTGCCTTGACCGTCTACCAACATGTAACGCAGGGAGAAAGGCTGGGCCATACGAACGATGGTGTCATAAACGGCAGAATCACCGTGCGGGTGATATTTACCGATAACGTCACCGACCACACGGGCGGATTTTTTATAGGGTTTGTTCCAGTCGTTACCCAGTTCGCTCATGGCAAAAAGCACACGGCGGTGCACTGGCTTCAGGCCATCACGGACGTCGGGTAAGGCTCGGCCAACGATGACCGACATGGCGTAATCGAGATACGAGTTTTTCAACTCTTCTTCGATATTGACCGGTGTAATTTCTCTCGCAAGGTCGCTCATGGAGCCGCTATCCCTCTACATAATCCCGGAATTCAAAGGTGCGAAAGTATATCACATTGCTTACATGGGGTGAATGTTAAGCGCGGTTTAATCCGGCTTTTCCTTTGTTCTGAGAGGTGCGCAGGCCGCGCTTAAGCGTTTATACTGAAGCCACATTTTGTCAGGAGTCATGATTCAATGAATGAACAACCGCAGGAAAGCCGCCAGAACGTCGATCATAACGAAATTGCCAAGTTTGAGGCAGTCGCATCGCGCTGGTGGGATTTAGAGGGTGAATTTAAGCCGTTACACCGCATTAATCCCCTGCGTCTTGGCTGGATTGCCCAGCACAGCAATGGTTTGTTTGGCAAGAAGGTGCTGGATGTAGGCTGCGGCGGCGGCATTCTGGCGGAAAGCATGGCGCGCGAAGGCGCAGAAGTCACCGGGTTAGATATGGGTGCTGAACCGCTGGAAGTGGCGCGTCTGCATGCGCTGGAGAGCGGTATCAACGTCAACTACGTGCAGCAAACGGTGGAAGATCATGCCCTCAGCCATGCGGGCCAATATGACGTGGTCACCTGCATGGAGATGCTGGAGCACGTGCCGGACCCACGTTCGGTGGTGCTGGCTTGTGCGCAGCTGGTGAAACCTGGCGGCGAAGTCTTTTTCTCCACCATCAACCGCAACCCGAAAGCCTGGCTGCTGGCAGTGTTTGGTGCCGAATATGTGATGCGCATGGTGCCGCGCGGCACGCATGACGTGAAGAAGTTTATCCGTCCGGCGGAGTTGCTGAACTGGGTGGATGAAACCCCGCTGCGTGAGCAGGGGATGATTGGTTTGCACTACAATCCGCTGACGAATCAGTTCCGGTTGGGTCGTGGTGTGGATGTGAATTATATGGTGCATACGCATCGTCAGATGTAAGGCATCTTGCGCGATGAATCGCGCCGCTACAATTTGTGCTCAGTCCCGTAGCGGCGCGATTTATCGCGCGGAAGACAAACTACTCCGGGAATATCCCCTTAAACA
Source organism: Pantoea sp. App145 (assembly GCF_047947045.1). Classification (NCBI taxonomy): domain Bacteria; kingdom Pseudomonadati; phylum Pseudomonadota; class Gammaproteobacteria; order Enterobacterales; family Erwiniaceae; genus Pantoea; species Pantoea sp. App145. The sequence continues at coordinate 4,237,266 of NZ_CP133290.1, read as the reverse complement.
CCGTTTTCTTTCTTGGTTCGGTCATCAGCGCCTCGAGCGCCTCCACACAAGCCAGATAATGCGGTGTTTTTTTATGGGCCAGCACCGCCGCCTCATCCGCATAAGCTTCATAAATAAAAAAACGCGTCGGCACGTTGCTGTCCTGCAAAACATCAAAACGCAGGTTGCCGGGTTCCTGTACCGCCCCTAGATGATTTGCATGGAATACTCGTAAAAATTCGTCGATACAGTCGGCTTTTACGTTGATCTCCACCAGAGTGACTTCCATTCACGTTCTCCTTAAAAATCGTAGTTGTCGATGTTGTCTTTGGTAAACACCACGCGCTCAGGCAGCAGCACGATACCGTTGCCTTTGGCTTCATAATTGTAGCCCTGCACGCTGTTGTCGGAGACCGTCACTTTGCCCACATCCGGTACCTGTAAACTGTCTCCAGGATTGAGATCGCCTTTCAGCAACTGATTCGCCACCGCAATCGAAATCCGGCCCTGCTTCACCACATCCCACAGGCCGAATTGCTGCACCGTGCCGCGCTTAACATAGGGTCGCATCACGTTCGGGGTGCTAAAGCCAACAATGGTGACATCTTTACGCCCAAGGTTTTCCGCCGCCTGAGCCGCGGCCGGTAACGCATTGGCATCCGGGGCGATGATCGCATCCAGATCGCTCCAGGATTTCAGGATGCCCTCCGCCGTCTGCAACGATTTGGTGGCATCGTTATAGCCATACTGGGTGGTGACAATCTCCCAGTTAGGGTGATCTTTGGCGATCTTCGCTTTCGCTTCTTTTACCCATTGATTCTGATCGGTCACCGTCGGGCTGGAATAGAAGAACGCGACCTTGGCTTTATCCTTTTTCACCTGGCTGGCAGCCATATCCACCAGCATGCCACCCAGCTGCGCAGGGGTGCCCTGATTGATATAAATCGAGCGGCATTCCGGTTTGGTGTCGGAGTCCCAGGTCAGCACCTTCACACCGCGTTGCATCGCGCGTTTCAACGCCGGGCACAGGCCGTCTGGCGAAACTGCGGCCACTACGATGGCGTTATAACCCTGATTAACAAAGTTATTGATCATCTGCACCTGGCCGGAAACGCTCGGCTCGGTGGGGCCATCATAGGTCACATCAACGCCGAGTGCATTTCCGGCCTCGGTGGCCCCTTTGCCGCCGCTGGTGAAATACCCTACCCCCACTAGCTTGGGGATAAAGGCGATCCGTTCGGCTGCCTGAACGCTCAGACTGGCACCGAGTACACAGCACAGGGCCAGAGATAACCGCTGCATTTTCATGATTTTTACTCCTGGTAAGATGCGCGATCGCGCGTGAATCGCGCACGCAAACGCCGGCTAAGCTGGCGCACAATGCCTGGATTCAGGCTCCAGGAGCGTCCGATCACCGCAAGAATCAGCAGTGCGCCAGAAAGCGCGCTACTGACCTGACTCGACACTCCCACCATTTGCAAACCCTGCTGCAAAAAGCCGATGACCAGCGTGGCCAGCGCGGTGCCCAGCACCGAACCCGCCCCACCGTAAATATTGGCACCACCCAGCACCACCGCCGTGATCGCAGGCATTAACAGCGGCGCACCGAGGTCGGCACGCGCCGAGCCGAAGTACGCGCTCATCACCGCCGCCGCCAGCGCCGATGCCAGCCCGACCAGGCTGTATAGCAGCAGCAACGTGCGGTTGACCGGCAACGCGCCATAGCGCGCCGCACGCAGATTCTGGCCGAGCAAAAACACATAGCGTCCGGTACGCGTCCGGTGCATCAGCAGCCAGAACAGCAGGCAAAGCAACGTAAACAACAGCAGCGGCATCGGGATGCCAAGCGGGGTGAGATTGGCTAAATCGGTAAAGGTCGCCGGAAAATCCCCGATCCCCTCAAAGCCGGTCGCTCCAGCCAGCCCGGAAAGCAGCAGCGCTCCGCCACCGTAGAGATAAAGCGTGCCCAGGGTGATCACCAGCGGGTTCACGCCGGTCCAGAGGATGAGCGCGCCATTGAGCCAGCCACACAAGCTGCCCAGCAACAGCGTACACAGCAAAGCAACCGCCAACGGCCAGTGACTTTGCAGCATGATACCCAGCGCGATGGCACATAAGCCGGTCACCGCAGCAAAGGAGATGTCGATACCGCCACTGACAATCACCAGCGTCAGCGGCAAGGCGACAATGCCGACGGTGATAAAATCGCTGGTGCTGAATAGCAGGGTGTCGATGTTCAGCATGCGTGGATTACCCCAGCCAAACAGCAGGATTTCCAGCACCAGCAGCAGCGCCAGCGCGCCTTCCCAGTTCAGATAGCGCTTCATTCGGTCGCTCCCCGGCGCGAGGCCGCTGTCGGCGGTGGTTTAACGGTTTTTTTTCGTGCCGGAGGGGATAAAAAACGGGCGTACTTTTGCCGATGCAGACGTCGGGTCAGCGCCTGGCGTAACCGTCCGTCAACCACCAGCACCGCCAGCAGCACCAGTCCCGAGATAAAATCATTCCACCATGCCGGTAGCCTGAGCAGCACCAGCACACTATCGATTTGCGTCAGGAACCAGGCACCGAGTATCGCCCCCAGCAGGGTGCCGGAACCGCCCAGTAAACTGACACCGCCCAGCACACAGGCTGCGATGGCTTTCATCTCCATCCCGGTGCCAGTTTGATTGGGCACAAAACCAATTTGCGCAGCAAACACCATCCCGGCCAACGCCGCCAGCGCGCCGTTGGCAGTGAAAGCCAGTAAACGCACCTGATTGACCGGCACGCCCAGCTGGCGCGCGCCCTGCAAATTATCACCGGTGGCATAAAAGTTGCGACCGGCAGCGGTCCGCGCGAGGAACAACATCATCGCCAGCGCGATAAGCAAAATCATGATGCCCAACGGTGACAGCCCCGCCACTACCGGCGCGGCCAGGGTTTTCAGCTGCTCCGGCAACCCTTCGATCCATTTGCCACCGGTCAGCAACAGCATCAGGCCGCGATAAAGCCCGAGAGTGCCCAGGGTGGCGACAATCGCCGGAATACGCAGCCCGGTGACCAGTACACCATTAAACAATCCGGCTAACATACCGGTGCCCAGCGTCGCCAGACAGGCCAGCGGCAGTGCTACTCCCTGATTCAACAGAACGCCCAACACCGCAGCACACAGCCCCATGGTGGAACCGCAGGACACATCAATATTGCGCGTCAGCAGCACCAGCGTGGCACCCATCGCCAGCAGAATGGCGATCTGCGCACTGCCAAAAATCATCCCCACTAATTGCAGGCTAACGTTCTGACGATCCAGCAGCCAGGGCAGCATAAACAACAGCAGGATCGCCAGCAGGGTGCTCAGCTCCCGGTGGGTTTGCAGGTATTTCAGCATCAGTATTCTCCTGCTACCTGAGCGCTACGTCCCCAGGCCATCTGAATGATATGTTCCGCACTGACCGTCGCCCCGGATAATTCGCCCACCAGTGCGCCCTGGTGCATCACCACCACGCGATCCGCCAGCAGCGCGACCTCATCCAGATCCGAAGAGATAATGATCAGACCGATCTGCTGCGCCACCACCGATCGCAACAACTGATAGATATCAGCGCGAGCGGACACATCCACCCCGCGCGTCGGTTCATCGACGATCAGGACTTTCGGCATCGCCTCAAGGCAATTTGCCAGCAATAACTTTTGCTGATTCCCCCCGGAAAGCGTGCGCGCCAGCTGGTCGTTGTGATTGAATTTGATCCCCAGTGCGCGCTGGTAGCGTGTCAGCACCGCCCTCTCCTGCCGGAGCCGCAGCCACCAGCTGCGCCGTGGCAGCGTTAATGCGGTGACGTTCCACGCCAGCGGTGCATCCGGATAGAGGCCGGAGGTTTGCCGGTCTTCCGGCAGATAAACCAGCCCGGCGCGCAGACGCGCTGCTGTCGGCAGCGACAACAGATCCTGCTGCTGCAAACGGACCGTGCCGCTGCTGGCGGTGCGTAATCCGTACAGCGTTTCCGCCAGTTCGGTACGCCCGGCCCCGACAATGCCCGCCAGACCGAGGATCTCTCCCGCTTTCACCTGCAACGAAATCTGACGAAAACCTTCACCACTCAACTCATCAACCTGCAATAGCACCTGGCCTTTTTGCTCCGCAGGCACGTTACCCGCCTGTAACCACAGCTGCTGCTCAGCGCTCAGTGGGGCTTGTCGTTCGGGCGGCATCATTGCTGCCACCAGCGCGTCATCATCCAGCGCATCAATGCTGCCCTGTAACACCACGCAACCGTCGCGCATCACGCTGACCTGATGCGCCAGCGCCCGAATTTCCGGCAGCTTATGGGAAATGAACACCACTCCCACGCCCTGCCCGGCCAGCTGGCGCACCAGACGGAACAGGCGATCGGTTTCCACCGGGGTTAATGACGCGGTTGGCTCATCGAAAATCACCACTCTGGCGTCGCGCATCAGGCCACGCAGAATCTCCACCTGTTGCTGGTCAGCCACCGCCAGGGTACCGGCCAGTGCGTCCAGCGGCAGCGCGCTGCCCATCTGGCTGAGTAAGGTTTGCAGTTTTTGGTTATCCGCCTGAGCGCTCGGCAGGCGAAACAGGATGTTCTCGCGCACCGTCAGGCTGGGGAACAACAATGGCTCCTGTGGCACCAGGTAGATACCACACTGATGTGCTTTGGCCGGGGTCATTAACGTCAGGGGCTGATTAGCGAGGGTAAGCGTGCCGCTATCCGGTTGCTCGATACCGGCAATGATTTTCATCAGCGTTGATTTGCCTGCGCCGTTGCCACCGAGCAAGGCGTGAATCTGCCCCGCATGCAGTTGAAAATCGATGCCACGTAGCACCGGCACACCGGAAAACGCCTTACAGACCGCAGTGATGTGTAACAGCAAACTGGATTGCCGATTGACCTGATCCTGCACCATTGCCGCTCCCGATAAGAACAAATGATTTTTAAATAACATTATGTTCACAATCCTGGATAAGCTTTTTCGATAAAACTCTCGCAGCGGTCACAGATTGTTATTTCGCCAGCATGGCGCGTATGATTGTGGCTGACTTGTTGTGCGAACTGCCAGCACGGTCACATTTTCTTCAACAACCAAAACGAACAATTGATTTACTTTTTATAAAGTGTTCATCATGAAAAGCGATCTTAGCCCGGCAACGGGTCTCACTGTGGAAAACAGTATGAGTGAAGAAGAGCTACTGGCGCGTACCGCCTGGTTCTATTACCACGACGGACTGACACAGAATGAAATTGGTGAGCGACTTGGTCTGACTCGCCTGAAAGTGTCACGCCTGCTGGAGAAAGGACGCCAGTCAGGAGTGATCCGCGTACAGATTAATTCGCGTTTTGAGGGATGCCTGGCACTGGAACATGCCCTGCTCGAACGCTTCAGTCTGAAGCAGGTACGGGTGCTGCCGCAGCTTCACGGCCCGAATCTTAGCCAGCGGCTGGGGGTGGGTGCCGCCCAGATGCTGATGTCGTTACTCCAGCCGCAACAGTTGTTGGGGGTGGGGTTTGGCGAAACCAGCATGAACACCCTGCAACATCTGAGCGGCTTTATCGCTTCGCAGCAGATCCGCATGGTGACTCTCTCGGGCGGCGTCGGGCCGTATATGACCGGCATAGGCCAGCTTGATCCGGCCTGTGGTATCAGCATTATTCCGGCCCCGCTGCGCGCTTCCAGCGCCAGCGTGGCGCAAATCCTGCGTCAGGAACGCAGTGTACAGGACGTGATGCTCACCGCCTGCGCCGCCGATGTGGCGATTGTCGGCATCGGTGCGCTCAGCCAAAAGCAGCAGGCCACCATTTTACGCTCGGGTTATATCAGCGAAGGAGAACAGCTGATGTATGGCCGCAAAGGCGCGGTGGGTGACATTCTCGGCTTCTTTATGCGTCCCGATGGACAACTGGCTGAGTCCATGCCAATCCATGATGAACTGATTGCCGTCAGTCCTGCCGAGCTGGCGACGATACCTGTCGTGGTAGGCGTGGCAGGCGGCACCGAAAAAGCAGAAGCCATCATTGCCGCCCTGAAGGGGGCGCGCATTAATGCCCTGGTAACAGAAGAGGACACAGCCCGCGCGATGTTGGCGTTATTGCAGTAGCCCTGCGGCGGGGTCGATCCGGTCAGATTTTTTGCAGGAGTTACTGAGATGACGCTATCCCATGCCCCGCATTTAATGGCGCTCGACGCCGGCACCGGCAGCATTCGCGCGGTGATTTTTAACCTGCAAGGTGAGCAAATTGCCGTCGCCCAGGCCGAATGGCAGCACCTGGCCATACCCAATGTGCCCGGTTCGATGGAATTTGACCTGAGTAAAAACTGGCAACTGGCCTGCCAGTGCATTCGCCAGGCGCTGCAACAGGCGCAGCTCCCCGCCAGCGCCATCCGTGGCGTAGCCTGTTGTTCGATGCGTGAAGGTATCGTGTTGTATAACAAGGCCGGTGAGGCGATCTGGGCCTGTGCCAACGTTGATGCCCGCGCCAGTCGTGAAGTCAGCGAACTCAAAGAAATCCATCACGGCGAGTTTGAACGCGAAATCTACCAGTGCTCCGGACAAACCCTGGCGCTGGGTGCGATGCCGCGCCTGCTGTGGCTGGCGCATCACCGTCCGGATATCTATCGCCAGGCCGCCACCCTGACCATGATCAGCGACTGGCTGGCAAAATGCCTCAGTGGCGAGCTGGCGGTTGATCCTTCCAATGCCGGAACAACCGGGCTGCTCGATTTACGCAGCCGCAACTGGCGGCCGGAACTGCTGGAGATGGCCGGTTTACGCGGCAATATGCTGTCGCCCGTGGCGGAAACCGGTACCCCGCTCGGGTACGTCACTGCCGACGCAGCCAATGCCTGTGGCCTGGCACAAGGCACAGTGGTGGCGATGGGCGGTGGCGATGTCCAGTTGGGCACGCTGGGGCTGGGGGTGGTCAGGGCCGGAGAGACAGCGGTGCTGGGTGGCACATTCTGGCAGCAGGTGGTGAATCTGCCACAGCCGCAGGTCGATCCGGCGATGAATATTCGTATCAATCCGCACGTCATTCCCGGCATGGCGCAGGCGGAAGCCATCAGCTTTTTTACCGGCCTGACCATGCGCTGGTTCCGTGATGCCTTTTGCAGTGAGGAGAAACTGCTGGCGGAACGGCTGGGGGTTGATTGCTATAGCCTGCTGGAGGAGATGGCCGCCCGCGTTCCGGCCGGTGCCTGGGGGGTAATGCCGGTATTCTCTGACGCGATGCACTTTAATAAGTGGTATCACGCCGCTCCGTCGTTCATTAATCTCTCCATCGACCCGGAACGTTGCAATAAGCAAACCCTGTTCCGCGCGCTGGAGGAAAACGCCGCCATTGTTTCAGCCTGCAATCTTGATCAGGTGGCAGAATTTTCCGGCGTGCGGGCATCGCATCTGGTGTTCGCTGGCGGCGGATCCAAAGGGAAGCTGTGGAGCCAAATCTTAAGTGACGTGACCGGTCTGACGGTAAAAGTGCCGCAGGTAAAAGAAGCGACCGCGCTGGGCTGCGCCATTGCGGCGGGGGTTGCTGCCGGACTCTACAGCAACCTGGCGGAGACCGGACGCGACCTGGTGCGCTGGGAACGGGAATTTCACCCCGATGCCGCTCATCATGCGCTCTACCAGCAACAAAAAGCCGTCTGGCAAAAAGTCTACGCTGACCAGCTGACACTGGTGGATAACGGGCTGACCACGTCAATGTGGAAGGCGCCAGGGCTGTAAAAATCGCGCCGCTACAGAGGGATGCATACCCGTAGCGGCGCGGTTTATCGCGCAGGCCGCATCCGAACGTCATAAATAATTCATCAGTGAACTCGGAAAAATCCGTATCTGTGTAGCTTATCCTGCCATTTTTTCACCAGAAATTTGAGTTGGCGGAGTGGATTGAATAAGAAATACGCGCTCGATCAAGTTCTGAAAAAAATCTGCATTCCGGTTGACATGATGTCGGGCCTTATAAGACAAGGCCTAAGAAATTTCGCAAAAATTACAACCCCTGCAAACATCATTTTTTCCTCTTGTTAACCCGCGCTAAAATACTAAAATATGCCTCCATGTTGTTATGGTTTTACCCTTCACCCCCTAGATATAGTGTTTATCCACAACATTATTCACAATGAATATGCTGTGCATAAACCGGGATTTCTTTTAATTTTTGGATACTCACGCAAAGGTAAAAACGCGACATGAACCAAAGTCTGCTCGTTACTAAACGCGATGGCCGCCAGGAGCGCATTGATCTCGACAAAATTCACCGTGTACTGGACTGGGCAGCCGAAGGGCTGAACAACGTTTCAGTGTCACAGGTTGAACTGCGTTCTCACATTCAGTTCTATGATGGGATTCGGACCTCCGACATCCATGAGACCATCATCAAGGCCGCTGCAGACCTTATTTCTCGCGATGCCCCGGATTACCAGTACCTCGCCGCACGCCTGGCGATTTTCCATCTGCGTAAAAAAGCCTACGGCCAGTTTGAGCCGCCGACGCTGTTCGACCAGGTAGTCAAAATGGTCGAGATGGGCAAATACGATCGCCATCTGCTGGAAGACTACAGCAAAGAAGAATTCGAGCAGATGGACGGCTTTATTGACCACTGGCGCGACATGAACTTTTCCTACGCCGCAGTGAAGCAGCTGGAAGGTAAATACCTGGCACAGAACCGTGTGACCGGTGAAATCTACGAGAGCGCGCAGTTCCTGTATATTCTGGTGGCTGCCTGCCTGTTCTCCGGCTATCCGCGTGACACACGCATGGATTACGTCAAGCGTTTCTATGACGCGGTCTCTACCTTCAAGATTTCGCTGCCGACGCCAATTATGTCCGGCGTCCGTACTCCGACGCGTCAGTTCAGCTCCTGCGTATTGATCGAATGTGGCGACAGCCTGGATTCCATCAACGCCACTTCCAGCGCCATTGTGAAATACGTTTCCCAACGTGCCGGTATCGGTATCAATGCCGGTCGCATCCGTGCGCTGGGCAGCCCGATTCGCGGCGGTGAAGCGTTCCACACCGGTTGTATCCCGTTCTACAAACATTTCCAGACTGCGGTCAAATCCTGCTCGCAGGGTGGCGTGCGCGGTGGTGCAGCGACCCTGTTCTACCCGATGTGGCATCTGGAAGTTGAAAGCCTGCTGGTGTTGAAAAACAACCGTGGCGTCGAAGGCAACCGCGTCCGTCATATGGACTACGGTGTGCAGATCAACAAGCTGATGTACCAGCGTCTGCTCAAAGGTGAAGAGATCACCCTGTTCAGCCCGTCTGACGTGCCTGGCCTGTATGATGCGTTCTTCGCCGATCAGGATGAATTTGAGCGTCTGTACACCACTTACGAGAAAGACGACAGCATCCGTAAACAGCGCGTGAAGGCGGTCGATCTGTTCTCTCTGATGATGCAGGAACGTGCTTCAACCGGCCGTATCTACATTCAGAACGTTGACCACTGCAACACCCACAGCCCGTTTGATCCGGCTATCGCGCCGGTGCGTCAGTCTAACCTGTGCCTGGAAATCGCCCTGCCGACCAAGCCGCTGGATGACGTCAACGACGAAAACGGTGAAATCGCCCTGTGTACGCTGTCTGCGTTCAACCTCGGTGCAATCGAAAGCCTCGACGATTTGGAAGAACTGGCGACCCTGGCCGTACGCGCCCTGGATGCCCTGCTCGACTACCAGGATTACCCGATCCCGGCCGCTAAACGTGGCGCTATGGGACGTCGTACCCTGGGTATTGGTGTGATTAACTTCGCTTACTACCTGGCGAAAAACGGTGTTCGTTACTCCGATGGCAGCGCCAACAACCTGACGCACAGAACCTTCGAAGCCATTCAGTACTATCTGCTGAAGGCGTCTAACGAGCTGGCGAAAGAGCAAGGTGCCTGCCCGTGGTTCAATGAAACCACCTATGCGCAGGGCATTCTGCCGACCGATACCTATAAAAAGGATCTCGACAGTATCTGCAACGAGCCGCTGCATCTCGACTGGGAAACGCTGCGTGAGTCGATCAAAACCCACGGCCTGCGTAACTCCACGTTGTCCGCGCTGATGCCATCTGAGACCTCCTCGCAGATTTCGAACGCCACCAACGGTATCGAACCGCCGCGCGGTCATATCAGCATCAAAGCCTCGAAAGATGGCATCCTGCGCCAGGTGGTGCCGGAGTATGAGCGTCTGAAAGATCAGTACGAACTGCTGTGGGAAATGCCTTCCAACGACGGCTATTTACAGCTGGTTGGCGTGATGCAGAAGTTTATCGACCAGGCGATTTCGTCGAACACCAACTACGATCCGAACCGCTTTGCGAACGGCAAAGTGCCGATGAAGCAGTTGCTGAAAGATCTGCTGACCGCTTACAAGTTTGGCGTGAAAACCCTGTACTACCAAAACACCCGTGACGGTGCTGAGGATGCGCAGGACGATCTGGCCCCTTCCATTCAGGATGACGGCTGCGAAAGCGGCGCTTGTAAGATTTAATTAAAGGGCGGAGCACGCGGCTCCGCCCTCCTGTTTCGGGGTCGACAACTGTCGGCCCGTTCACATTTGGACATCCCTATGGCTTACACCACATTCTCGCAAACCAAGAATGACCAGCTGAAAGAGCCGATGTTTTTCGGTCAGTCAGTCAACGTTGCCCGTTTCGATCAGCAGAAATATGACATCTTCGAAAAGCTGATCGAGAAGCAACTCTCCTTCTTCTGGCGTCCGGAAGAAGTGGACGTTTCCCGCGATCGCATCGACTATCAGGCGCTGCCGGAACACGAGAAACACATTTTTATCAGCAACCTGAAATATCAGACGCTGCTGGATTCGATTCAGGGTCGTAGCCCGAACGTGGCACTGCTGCCGCTGATCTCGATCCCGGAACTGGAAACCTGGATCGAAACCTGGGCGTTCTCCGAGACCATCCACTCGCGCTCCTATACCCACATCATCCGCAACATCGTTAACGATCCGGCGCTGGTGTTTGATGACATCGTCACTAACGAGCAGATCCTCGCCCGTGCGCAGGATATCTCTAAGTACTACGATGACCTGATTGAGATGACCAACTACTGGCATCTGCTGGGTGAAGGCACTCATCAGGTGGCGGGTAAAACCGTGACCGTTGATCTGCGTGCGCTGAAGAAGCAACTCTACATCTGCCTGATGAGCGTGAACGCACTGGAAGCGATTCGCTTCTACGTTAGCTTTGCCTGCTCCTTTGCGTTTGCTGAGCGCGAGCTGATGGAAGGTAACGCCAAAATCATCCGCCTGATTGCCCGTGATGAAGCACTGCACCTGACCGGGACTCAGCATATGCTGAACCTGATGCGCAGCGGTGAAGACGATCCGGAAATGAAAGAGATTGCCGCAGAGTGCCGTGACGAATGTTACGACCTGTTCAAGAAAGCAGCCGAGCAGGAAAAAGAGTGGGCAGAATATCTGTTCAGCGGCGGCTCGATGATCGGCCTGAACAAAGACATTCTGTGCCAGTACATCGAATACATCACCAATATTCGTATGCAGGCGGTCGGTCTTGATCTGCCTTTCCAGACCCGCTCCAACCCGATTCCGTGGATCAACAGCTGGCTGGTGTCTGATAACGTGCAGGTTGCACCGCAGGAAGTGGAAGTCAGCTCTTATCTGGTGGGTCAGATCGACTCTGAAGTGGGCGAAGACGACTTTAACGACTTCCAGCTGTAAGTATGAGCCGTTCTGTCGTCATTCTGCGCAGCTCCGGCACCCGGCTGGAGTGCGCAGAAGAACATCCCAACCTGCTCGCCACGCTCGAAGCGCATAACTTGTGCGTTGAATTCCAGTGTCGCGAAGGCTACTGCGGATCCTGCCGGATGCGTTTGCTGAAGGGTGAAGTGCAGTACGCCGAGGCACCGCTGGCATTTATTCAGCAGGGCGAGTTTTTGCCCTGCTGTTGTAAAGCCAAAGGCGAGATTGAGATCGAGTTGTAACCCCCTGTAGCGGCGTGATTTATCGCGCGGGTTTTCCCCGTCACAGCGCACGTCATTGCGCGATAAATCACGCCGCTACGAGACCATTTAAATCTTCACCGTTTCCAGCACATCAATCCAACCGTGTCCGGTGCTGACTTCACTGCCATGCAGCCAGCGGCGCAGCATATTCATTGCCATCATCGCCACCACCTTCTGGCGAATCTCCAGGTTATGCCGCCCATGGTTGAATTTCACCCGCTGACCCCAGCTGGCTTGCGGGGTGTGCAGCGCAATCGACACCTCCCCTTCATGCAAAGTGCCCACGGCCAGCGCCACATCGGCCAGCTGCTCCCCGGCGAAATCACGGATGCGCTGCACCTGCTGCTCCAGCGTTTCCGGCAGCGATGGCAACACATTACCGGCACGTAACGGCACCTCAGCAGAAGCCAGCTGCCACTGCAACAAGCCAGCGGTGTACGATTCGCTGATCGCCAGCGTCAACTCACGCGCTGCCAGCTCACGCGCCAGCAATGCCGGTAACCCTTCGGTGCCATGAAAAATGGTGCATTCTGCCAGTTGCAGTTTGACCTGTTGCCACACCTGCTCCATCGCCACACGCTGGCTGGCCGGGCCGGTGAGTTTGATTTCAATAATCGGCATTGAGGAGCGATACCCCATCACCACGCCATCCGGTAACGGCAACGGCTCCAGTTCCGCCGCTAAATCGCTTTCGCCGCGACCAAAGGTAGTCAGACGCAGGCACAAGGGTGGCTCCGGCAATTCAAAGCGAGCTTTCAGACGCGGCAGGATCTCCTGCTCGACCATCACTTTAAATTCGGAGGGTACGCCCGGGGTGAAGAAGATCCAGCAACGATTGAGTTGCAGTGCAAAACCACAGGCGGTGCCTACCGGGTTATCAATCAATTCGGCGTTGGCGGGAATTTCTGCCTGCTTACGGTTGCTCGGTGCCATGATGCGCCCACGTCCGGCAAACCAGGCCTCCATTTTCTCCAGCCATTCCTGATGCAGCACCAAATGGCTGTCGCTGGCCGTGGCTGCCGCGAGGGCGCTGAGATCGTCACTGGTGGGACCAAGGCCGCCATTGACAATCAACACATCGGCAATCTGGCTACGGCTCTGGAGCGCCTCCACCAGCGATGGCAGAGCATCCCCTACCGTGCTGCGGCTGGTCATCGGCAAACCGTGCTGAAACAACACATCAGCCAGCCAGGCAGCGTTGGTATCCACAATCTGCCCATGTAACACTTCATCGCCCGTTGAGAGCATTTCAACTCGTATCACGTTTATTCTCCTTATTCCCTGTCGCTTTACTGTAGGAACCAGGCGAGAGAAACACAATCACTGTGGGTGCGGAAGCGGAGGATTTTCAGTAAGACAGGATGAATGGGCGCGAAGAATTCACGCCCGGAAAAGCATTAACGGCGGGCTAGCAGCAACCCTAAGAACAGCCCGGCGGCGGCACCGATGCCAATTCCCTGCCAGGGTTTATCGTGCACATAATCATCGGCACGATAAGCGGCTTTTTTTGCCCGATAGTAGTAGCTGTCAGAGGCCTGGCTGACACGTGATTTCACCTCTTCCAGCGCCTGCTCCGCTTTGGTTTTCAGTTCGATATACTTTTGATCGGCCGGGTCACCTGACGAACGCAGCACTTCTTCCAGCGTTTCGGTCAGCAAGGCCAGATCGTCATCAAGACGGCTTTCAAATTGATCTGAAGATGACATTACGCAGTTCCTCCATGTATTTAACTTACCTGTCGGTTAACTATAGTCACTAAAAACCAGAAGCGGCCAGGAATCGCCCGAGTTTCGTCGCTAAAGCGTAAAGATCTGAAATCTGCTTCGCTTCCCTGATTAATCTGATAAATTTCTTCGGACTGAATTTTTTCATTCGGCGACTGTCGTATCCCCCTGTAGCCTGAAGCTATCAGGTCTGAAATGTGTGCATGATGCACGGCAGTCACCTTAAACCCGAGCAGCTAAGGATTAGATTTCTGGCATGAATCGTAGAAAGTTTATGAAAGCGTCAATGGCCCTCTCTGCCCTGAGCGGCATGACGGGTCTGTCCACGCTGTTTGCGCAGTCCGCCTGGGCCGATGATGGCATCGCCGACGGGACCGCAGTGCGCTTCGATTTCGATGTACTGAAAAAGAAAGCCTCAGCACTCGCCAGACAGCCCTGGGGTGGCGCGCCTGGCCCGCTGCCTGACACCCTGGCCAATCTGACCCCGCAGGCCTATAACGAAATTCAGTACGACGCCAACCATTCGCTGTGGAATAACATCCCCAATCGCGAGCTGGATGTGCAATTTTTCCACGTTGGCATGGGGTTTAAACGCCGTATCCGGATGTTTTCCGTCGATGCCGACAGCCGCGAAGCGCGTGAAATCCACTTCCGCCCGGAGCTGTTCAACTACAACAACGCCAACGTTGATACCAAACAGCTGGTCGGCAAAACCGATCTTGGCTTTGCGGGTTTCCGTGCATTTAAAAAGCCGGAGCTGGCGCGTCGCGATATTGTCTCCTTCCTCGGTGCCAGCTACTTCCGCGCCGTCGATGAAACTTATCAATACGGCCTTTCCGCGCGTGGCGTGGCGGTGAACACCTTCAGCAACGGCCATGAAGAGTTCCCGGACTTCACCGCCTTCTGGTTTGAAACGCCGAAAGCCGAAGACACCACCTTTGTGGTATATGCCCTGCTGGATGGTGCCAGCGTCACCGGTGCCTACAAGTTCACCATTCACTGCGAAGCAGAACGCGTAGTGATGGAGGTGGAAAACCACCTGTTTGCCCGCAACGAGATCCGTCAGCTGGGTATCGCGCCGATGACCAGCATGTTCAGCTGCGGCACCAACGAGCGCCGTATGTGCAATACCTATCATCCGCAGATCCATGACTCCGATCGTCTGGCGATGTGGACGGGTAACGGCGAATGGATCGCCCGTCCGCTGAACAACCCGCAGCGTTTGCAGTTCAACGCCTATCAGGATGAGAACCCACGCGGCTTTGGCCTGTTGCAGCTCAATCATGACTTTAAAGATTATCAGGATGTGATTGGCTGGTATGACAAACGTCCAAGCCTGTGGGTCGAGCCGATTGGCAAATGGGGGAAAGGGGCTATCAATCTGATGGAAATCCCCACCACCGGTGAAACGCTGGATAACATCGTTTGCTTCTGGCAACCGGCTGAACCGGTGAAAGCCGGTAGCGAATTCAACTTCCAGTACAAACTTTACTGGAGTGGCCTGCCGCCGGTGCGCAGCGGTCTGGCACGCGTGGATGCGACCCGTACCGGCATAGGTGGCTTCCCGGAAGGCTGGGCGCCGGGCGAGCATTTCCCGGATCAGTGGAGCCGTCGCTTTGCGGTGGATTTCGTCGGTGGCGATTTGAAAGCCGCTGCACCGAAGGGAATCGAACCGGTGATCACCGTGTCAGCCGGTACCATTAAACAGGTTGAGATTCTCTACGTGGAACCGCTGGACGGTTACCGCATCCTGTTTGACTGGTATCCAAACAGCGATTCCACCAAACCGGTGGATATGCGTCTGTTCCTGCGCACCAAAGACGAAACCCTGAGTGAAACCTGGTTGTATCAGTACTTCCCGCCGCCGCCGGATCAACGTAAATACGTTGATGACCGGCAGATGACGCCGGGCTGATAAACATGGCGAGGTGCAAACCTCGCCATTATTTTTGCATGTCGATATGCGGAATATCATCTTCCAGATAAATGTCACTCACCGCGACGAAGCCATGGCGACCATAGAACGATTGCAGATGCGCCTGCGCTGAGAGGAACTGCGTATGTTGCGGCCAGTGCTGCTGGCAAACCTGCAATGCCTGGGTCATTAACCGGTTACCCAGATTGATACCGCGTGCGCGATCCGAAACGATAACGCGACCTATCTTCACCGGGCTTTGTGCATCCGCAGGTGATAACAGACGCGCGTAGGCCACCAGCTCATCACCATGCATACCTAACAGATGACGGTTCTCCGCCACCAGATCCTGCCCATCGACATCAAGGTAAGGACATTGCTGCTCGACCACAAACACTTCACTGCGCAGCGCCAGCAGCGTATAAAGTTGTTGCAGGCTCAAATCACGATGATGAATATCCAGCCAGTTAATTTCCATAAAGCCTCCTTGTTGGGGGGTTAATTTACCTCACGTACGTCGTTGTTGTAGTGCAAAACCGGTAAAAAAAGCACATAACAGCGCCGCCAGCCACGGCAAGCCGTGCAGCGTTAGCGACATTGCCAGCCCACCCAATGCCGGACCAATAAAAGCGCCAATCCCCCAGGCCACTGACAACGCGGCATAGGCCGCCGCCAGTTCCGACCCCTGAAAACGCTGCCCCACCAGCGTGATGATAACCGTGTAAATACCGACAAATACCCCGCCCCAGCAAAACAGCAGCAAGCGCGCCAGCCATAGCGACTGAAGCGCGAACGGCCAGGCCAGCGCCCCGAGGGTGGACAACGCCGCCAGCCAGACAATTAAGTGATGACGATCCATACGATCGGCCAGCCAACCGATCGGGAGCTGCAACAGGATCGCCCCAACCATTAAAATGGTAATCAACGATGTCGCCTGTCCTTCAGACCAGCCAAGATTGATGGCGTAAAGCGCCAGCAGATTCATCCCCGCCGCTTCCAGCGCCGCATTAAGGATGGTCGCCGCCAGCGCCAGGGGTAACAAGCGCAGCCAGCGCGACAATTTTCGCGGTGTCCCCTCTTCCGCGCTGAAATGCAGTTTGCCGCTAGCGCACAGCGCCAACACAGCAAGGGCGGATAAGGCCGCACCAGTGATAAATGCGCCGTCACCACTGCCCTGTATCGTCAGAATAAAAGGACCGAGCGCGAATCCTGCTGACAGCATCGCGGTGTAAGTTGCCAGCATTTTTGCCCGGTTATGCTCCACAGCTTGCTGATTCAGCCAGGTTTCCGTCACCACCAAAATCACTTCTGAGGCCATCCCCAACAGCAGCCGCAGCAAGAAGCTGCTGCTAATAGGCAGCACAGGAAAAAGGATCAACAACAACACCGTGACCAGCAGCGACATAGTAAGTAGGAATTTAGGCGCAAAACGACGGATGAGAGCGGGCAATGCTGGCGCGATAAGCAGCACGCCCAGCGCATGCATCGCCGCATTGATGCCGATTTGCGTTTCACTGTATCCCGCCTTTGATAGCCGCAACGCAATCAAAGGCGCACTTAAGCCGTAGGTCAAACCAAAGATGGTAATGGCGAGGAGGATCATCGCGCGATTACGCGTCATTTTATCACGCTGCGCGAAGGCGTCCGCTTCTGCTGCCATAAGGTAAAGCGTAAGCGCAAACTCTGCCACAGCCGCACTGGCCACAGCCTGATGGGCTGCGGTTCAATCACCCGCTTGAGCAGACGCACGTAATCCAGCACCAGGCCTGGTGTCCAGGCCATCTCCTCTGCCCTGCCGCGTACCACGCCTAATAGCCAAAAATTAGGGTCAGCCAGCAGGCGTAAGCCAGCATACGGCTGTCGTGCCAGAATCCCCTCAATCGCCACATCCAGCGCCTGTATCACCGCAGATGAGCAATTACGCGCCGTCAGGTTGTAGGTACTGTCCAGCCGGTAGCTATGCCAGAAATTTTGCAAGGCCTTAAAATTGTAATGTGAAAACAGGATCTGTTTATCGGGCTGACACCAGTCAGCCACCTCTAGTGACAAAGAGGCCAGAAAACGCCCCGCGACATCGTTATGCTCCCCCGAGCGCAACACTGCGCGGAAGTTACTGCTATCGCGATCAATATCCTCGAGTGGATAGTGACTGATATACAGACCATCTCCGACCGCCAGCGAAGTATGCCCGGTCGAGATCACCCCGTGCTGATCAACCGCAGCGATATAGCGATTAATTAACCGGTAACTCTCGCGCAGCCTGATCGAACCTAACGGAGTCCAGACATAGACCTTGAGCAGCTGGGGAGGTGGCTGAAGGGGAAAAGGGGGATGCACATACTGGCTGCTGTGCCACTGTCGCAATCCGCCCACCTTAAACAGGGGTAGCGTGGTCACCGTGCTGTTGGCCGTCAGCAGGTGTGCCTGACGCGCCATCTGTAGCAACGTGGTGCCAATACTTAGCAACAGTAACGAGAAACACAGTGGTACGGCGATGTGATGATGAAACGGCCAGTCACTGATGATCAGAATACTGATAATCCATTCCACCACGCCGGTAACGCATTGCTTCTTCCAGCGCCAGCCACGTAACACGATGGCGGCCACGAAGCGGAACAAACCATCAACCATAAAGGCGATGCCAAACAGCACTGCCGATACATCATTGTTATCCTGCGGAATATTGAGAATCAAAAAGCCGATACACCACAAGCCCAGCGCCTTGAGCAGGGTCAACCCATCAATGCGCATTTCGCGGATAAAGGCGAGTGTCATCTGCACCATGCCTTCAATAATAAAAAATAGCGCGAGCATATCCAGTGGAACCGAAAGCAAGCCGTCACTGGCAATATCGTAGAAGATCAACGCCGCCAGTAGCAGCAACGCCATGCCAGTCAAAGCCAGCCAATACCAGCGTCGACGGATCACCTGGGCACCGGTCAGCAGAAAGATCAACTTAATCACATTACCTCAGCGCAGCGGGATGAACATGACTTAAAAGTTAGCAATCGGTGGCGGGGTTGTCTGAGATAACAGGCAAAAAAAATCAGGCCCGGGGGCCTGATTTGTCAGTAACGTATCATGCTTACATCAGCGGCTGTGCCATTTGCACCAGCGAGATCAGCGGCTGCGGATAGACACCCAACAGCAGGACCAGAATGGCGGAAATCAGTACCACCACCCCACCGGCAGTGAAGGCCCAGTTGGCCGGGGTATCACGATCGCGCGTATGCAGTTCCGGCGGACTGAGGTACAGACTCACCGTTACACGCAGGTAGTAGTAAAGACCGATGGCGCTACCCGCCACCACTGCGCCGGTCAGCCACCACAGGTGCGCATTCACACCCGAAGCGATCACGTAGAACTTACCGATAAAGCCCAGCGTCATCGGGATACCCGCCAGCGACAGCATCATGATGGTCATCACCGCTGACAGAATCGGACGGTGCCAGAACAGGCCACGATAAGAGTACAGGGTGTCGGCATCCGGGCCACGATACGGGCTGGACATCAGGCTGACCACACCGAAAGCACCCAGGCTGCTGAACAGGTAACCGGCCAGATACACCCCAGCAGTTTCCAGTGACAGCTGATGGGTTTTCACCGAAATCAGCGCCACCAGCAGGTAACCCAGGTGGGCGATGGAGGAATAACCCAGCAGACGCTTGATGTTGCTCTGCGAAATCGCCATCAGGTTACCGAACAGGATTGAGACGAAGGCAATGACACCCAACACGGTGCGTACGGCTTCGCTGTCGGTCACCGGCGCGTACATAAACAAACGCATGATCACGCCGAAGATAGCGATTTTGCTGGCGGTCGCCAGGAAGGTAGAGACCGGTGCAGGTGCGCCCTGGTACACATCAGGCGTCCACAGATGGAACGGCACCAGCGACAGTTTGAAGCCGAGACCGATAATCATCATCCCGAGGCCAACCAGCAACAACGGCTGCTGCATCATGCTGTCGTTCAGGCTTTTACCCAGCTGAACAAAGCTCAGGCTACCGGAGTCGGCATAGATCAGCGCAATACCGAACAACAGGAACGATGACGCTGCTGCCGACAGAATGGTGTATTTCAGTGCCGCTTCCAGTGAACGTTTCTGGCGGAAAGCGTAACCAATCAAACCAAACAGCGGCAGTGACAGCAGTTCGATACCGATAAACAGCGCCGCCAGATGGTTGGCGCTGGCCAGCACGATACCGCCGAGTGCCGCAATCAGCACCAGCAGATAGAACTCATCTTTGTTGTCCGGGAAACCGGCCAGCCACGGGTAAGCGAAGGTGCAGGTCGCGAGACTCGCCAGCATCACCAGCCCGGTGTAGAAGATAGAGTAGCCATCGACACGCAGCATCGGCGTGACATCCATTGGCCCGACATGGGCAACAAACCACAGAGAAAGCAGCGCCAGGTTAAGACCAATGACCGTCAGCGTGGCATTAACAAAATGGTTGCGTCGCCACGCAATGGACAGCATCACAACCACCACCGTCAATCCGACGATCAACAGCGGCAGTAACGCGATCAATTGTTGAGGAGTTATTGTCATGGCGAATTACGGCCTTGTAGTTGAAATTGAAGCGGTAAACCACTGCTGAATGTTGCTCATTGCAGCATGGGAAGTGTCGAGGATCGGCTGCGGATACACCCCGAGCAGAACCAGCAGCACCACCAGAACCATAATCATAATGAACTCACGCGGTGACATGCCTGGCAGCGGCGCCTGTGATTTTGCTTCACCGTAATAAGCGCGCTGCATCATCACCAGTGAATAGACTGAGGCGAATACCAGACCAAAAGTGGCAATCACGATAATCACCGGCACCACCTGGAAACTGCCGGTGAGAATCATAAATTCCCCGGCAAAGTTACCGGTGCCCGGCATCCCCAGATTGGCGACGGCAAAGAACAGCGACAGTCCCGGAATCCATTTGATGCGTGACCACAAGCCACCCATCTGGCGCATATCACGCGTGTGCAGACGTTCATACAGCTGGCCACACAGGATGAACAGCGCAGCGGCGGACAGGCCATGCGCAATCATCTGTACCACTGCGCCCTGGAACGCCAGCTGGCTGCCGGTGTAGATAGCAATCAGCACGAAGCCCATGTGCGAGATAGAGGTGTAAGCGATCAGGCGTTTGATATCTGTCTGTGCAAACGCCATCCAGGCACCGTAGAAGATACCGATGACGCCCAGCCACATAGCAATCGGTGCAAACTCCGCCGAGGCATGCGGGAACAGCGGTAGACTGAAGCGCAGCAGACCATAAGCGGCAGTTTTCAGCAGAATCCCGGCGAGGTCCACCGAACCGGCTGTCGGTGCCTGACTGTGCGCATCTGGCAACCAGCCGTGCAACGGTACCACCGGCATTTTTACCGCGAAGGCGATAAAGAAGCCCAGCATCAGCAGATATTCCACGGTGTGGGACATCGGCGTTTTCAGCAATTCTTCGTAGCTGAAGGTCCACACGCCGGTGGCGTTGTAGTGCACAAACACCAACGCCAGGATGGCAATCAGCATCACCAGACCCGATGCCTGGGTATAAATAAAGAACTTGGTGGCGGCGGTGATACGGGTTTTCCCGTCCGACGCTTTATGACCCCAGAGCGCGATGAGGAAGTACATCGGCACCAGCATCATTTCCCAGAAGAAGAAGAACAGGAACATGTCGATGGAGAGGAACACGCCAATCACGCCACCGAGAATCCACATCAGGTTGAGGTGGAAAAAGCCCTGATATTTCTCAATTTCTTTCCAGGAGCAGAGTACCGCCATCAGACCGAGCAGACCGGTCAGCACCACCATCAGCAGCGACAGACCATCAATCGCCAGATGGAAATGGATACCGAAACGCGGGATCCACGGCACCGAATATTCTGATTGCCACTGCGGCATTCCTGTCGCCTGCGTCAGTGAATAGCCTCCCTGCAACCACAGCTGCATAGAGAGCACCAGCGTCAGCCCCATGGTGATCAGGGCAATCCAACGCGGCACCTTCGCGCCAAGGCGCTCGGCCAGCCAGCACAGCAAGCCACCGAGAAAAGGTATGATTATTAGCCAAGGTAATAACACGGCGTACTTCCCTTTTTTTTGCCTTTATCAGGCAATTTTTACTTTCTCGACTGGGGTGAAGGAAAGACCGCCACCCCGCCCATCAATCTTTTTAAACCACCAGCAGCAGGGCCAGAACGACCACAGCACCGACACTCATGGACGCCACATACCAGCGCAGATAGCCGTTTTCGCTGACCACCAGCCCCTTGTTGCCAACGCGTGAAATCAGCGCGGGCAGATTCATCAGCGAGTTCAGCGGGTCACGGTGCAACAGCCAGGCAATGCCGAGGAATGGCTTAACGAACACTTTGTCGTACAGCCAGTCGAAGCCCCAGGCCGCAAACCACCAGGTCCCGAAGAAACGGCCCGGTGCACTGTTGGCAACGCGGGTCACCAGCTGACGTTTGCCCAGCCACAGCGCCGCAGCAATCAGGATACCGACGATAGCCACCACGCCAGAGGTGATTTCCAGCCCCACTTTGCCGCCTTCACCAAACTCGTTCTGCGGCAGAACACCTGCCAGCGGTGGAGTAATCAGCGCACCAATGAAGGTCGACAGCACCAGCAGCACAATCAGCGGCAGATGATGAGTAATGCCTTTACCGGCATGGGCATGAATTTTTTCTTCGCCATGGAAGACGATGAAAATCATGCGGAAAGTATAGATAGAGGTCAGGAACGCCCCAACCAGACCGGCAACCATCAGATTGATGTGGCCATTGGCCAGCGCACCAAACAGGATTTCATCTTTACTGTAGAAACCTGCGGTAATCAGTGGCAGCGCGGCCAGTGCCGCACCACCCACCAGGAAGCAGGCATACACCAGCGGGATGCTCTTACGCAGACCACCCATTTTGAAGATGTTCTGCTCGTGATGGCAGGCCAGAATCACCGAACCTGAAGAGAGGAACAGCAGCGCTTTAAAGAACGCATGGGTCATCAGGTGGAAAATCGCCGCATCCCACGCCTGAACACCAAGCGCCAGGAACATGTAGCCAATCTGGCTCATGGTCGAGTAAGCCAGCACGCGTTTGATATCGGTCTGCACCAGCGCGGCAAAACCCGCCAGCACCAGGGTGATAGCCCCCACGATACCGACCAGATGCAGCACATCCGGCGTCAGCAGGAACAGGCCATGCGTACGGGCGATCAGATAGACACCCGCCGTCACCATGGTCGCGGCGTGGATCAGTGCAGAAACCGGCGTCGGACCGGCCATCGCATCCGCCAGCCACGTCTGCAACGGCAGCTGTGCTGATTTACCCACCGCACCACCCAGTAACAGCAGGGTAGCCCACTGCAACATATGGTTGTCAGCCGCAAAGTGTGCCGGAGCCAGTTCCATCAGTTCGCGGAAGTTCAGCGTACCCAGTTCGTTGTAGAGGATGAATAAGGCTAAAGCCAGGAACACATCACCCACACGGGTAATGATGAAGGCTTTCATTGCTGCTTTGCCATTGTCCGGGTTGCTGTAGTAGAAACCGATCAGCAGATAGGAACACAGCCCCACCCCTTCCCAGCCGAGATACATCAGCATCAGGTTATCGGCCAGCACCAGAACCACCATGCTGGCGATAAACAGGTTGGTGTAAGCGAAGAAGCGTGAGTATCCCTCTTCACCGCGCATGTACCAGGACGCGAACATGTGGATGAAGAAGCCAACCCCGGTCACCACGGACAACATCGTCAGCGACAGGCCATCCAGCACCAGGTTGACTTTGATGTCGAAGTGCCCGACGTTCATCCAGGTCCAGAGCGCCTGCGTAAACGGCTGCTGCCCCTGGCTGAAGAAATCCATGCCGACAAAAATGGTGGTCAGGGCAGCCAGACCGACTGAGCCCATCCCCACAGCGGCAGACAGGTTCTCCGACCAGCGACCACGGGAAAATGCCAACAGCACGAAGCCAATTAGCGGAAATAAAACGGTTAAGTAGAGAAGATTCATCCGCGCATCTCGCTCACAGTATCAATGTTCAGCGTCTGACGACGACGATAGAGCTGGAGCAGCAGCGCCAGACCAATACTGGCTTCCGCCGCCGCGAGGCTGATGGCCAGAATGTACATTACCTGGCCGTCCGCTTGTCCCCAGTAGCTGCCTGCCACCACCAGCGCCAGCGCGGCAGCGTTGATCATGATTTCCAGACCAATCAGCATAAACAGCAGGTTACGGCGCAGCACCAGTGAGGTCAGGCCAAGAACAAACAGCACAGCAGCCAGAATCAGGCCGTGTTGTAACGGGATCATGCGTGCTCCTCCTTATTCCCTTGCGCCTCTGCCGGACGGTTGCTTAACACTTCGCCCTGACGCTCTTCACGTCCGATATGGAAGGCCACAACCAGACCGGCCAGCAGCAGCATCGACGCCAGCTCCACAGCCAGAACATAAGGACCAAACAGGCTGATACCCACCGCTTTGGCGTCAATAACGGTGCCATCAATACCCTGATCATGTGCGGTGCTGATGGCATAAATCATCACCACCAGCAGCAGTAAGGACACGATGCCAGGACCAATCCACAGCGATGGCTTCAGCCACTCGCGCTCCTGATCCTGCTGGGTTTTGCCAAGGTTCAGCATCATCACCACGAACACGAACAGCACCATAATGGCACCGGCGTAGACGATGATTTCCAGCGCACCGGCAAAGTAAGCGCCCATCGAAAAGAACACACCCGCAATCGACAGCAGCGAAACAATCAGGTACAGCAGCGCATGTACCGGGTTGGTGTGAGTGATGACGCGTAGCGTCGTCAACACCGCCACCAGTCCGCAAAGATAAAACGCAAATTCCATACCTGCTCCTTAAGGTAACAAGCCTTTGACGTCGATCGGTTTGGCTTCGTTTTCTGCATCGCCTTTACCTTTCCCGTCAATTGCCATACCCGCCATGCGGTAGAAGTTGTACTCCGGATATTTACCCGGACCGGAGATCAACAGATCCTGTTTTTCGTACACCAAATCCTGACGCTTAAACTCACCCAGTTCGAAATCCGGGGTCAGCTGGATAGCCGTAGTCGGACAGGCTTCTTCGCACAGGCCACAAAAGATGCAGCGTGAGAAGTTGATGCGGAAGAATTCCGGATACCAGCGGCCATCCTGCATTTCGGCTTTTTGCAGCGAAATACAGCCTACCGGACAGGCTACCGCACACAGGTTACAGGCAACGCAACGCTCCTCACCGTCCGGATCGCGCGTCAGCACGATGCGGCCACGGTAGCGTGGCGGCAGGTACACCGGTTCTTCCGGGTACATCTGGGTTTCGCGTTTGGCGAAGGCATGCATGCCTATCATCCAGATACTGCGCACTGTCGTGCCGAAGCCAACGACAATATCTTTTAAAGTCATCTCAAAACCCCTTACTGCGCAGACAGAATCACTGCGGCGGTCGCCAGCAGGTTCAACAGCGTCAACGGCAGACACACTTTCCAGCCGAACGACAGCACCTGGTCATAGCGTGGACGCGGAAGCGCAGCACGAATCAGGATAAACATCACCATGAAGAACGCAGTCTTAACGGCAAACCAGATGATCGGCGGCAGGAACGGCCCCTGCCAGCCACCGAAGAACAGCGTTACAATCAGCGCTGACACGGTGGTGATGGCCACGTATTCACCGACAAAGAACAGACCGAACTTCATCCCGGCGTATTCGATGTGATAACCATCGGCCAGTTCCTGCTCGGCTTCCGGCTGGTCAAACGGATGACGGTGACACACCGCAACGCCTGCGATACAGAAAGTAAGGAAGCCGAAGAATTGCGGAATGATGTTCCACAGGTGCGCCTGGCTTTCGACAATGGCATTCAGATTGAACGACCCCGCCTGCGCTACCACGCCCATCAGCGACAGACCGAGGAACACTTCGTAGCTCAGGGTCTGCGCGGAAGCACGCATCGCACCCAGCAGCGAATATTTGTTGTTACTCGACCAGCCCGCAAACAGCACCGCGTACACCGCCAGACCCGCCATCATCAGGAAGAACAGCAGACCGATATTCAGGTCAGTCACCATCCAGGTCGGCGTGACCGGCACAATTGCAAACGCCAGCAGCAGCGAAACAAACGCAATTACCGGGGCGAGGGTAAAGATGAATCGGTCGGTAAACGGCGGAATCCAGTCCTCTTTAAAGAACATTTTGATCATGTCCGCTGCCAGTTGCAGCGAACCGCCCCAACCTACACGGTTCGGTCCGTAACGGTTCTGCCATAAGCCGAGCAGACGACGCTCGGCAAAGCTCATGAAGGCACCACAACCCACCACCACCAGCAGGATGACGATGGCTTTGCCGATGCTAATCAGGATGTCAATAACGTCCGGTGTCAGCCAGCTCATTGCGCCGCCTCCTGCAGTTTGTCAATTTGCGCACCCGAGAGGAACGGCGGTACACCCGGCATACCGAGTGGCAGACCTACCTGCCCCGCCTGCAATGACGCGGAGAAACGTACCGGCAGGCGCAGGGTTTCACCAGCACACACCAGCTCCACCGCCGCACCGTTATTCACACCGAGCTTCTCAGCGTCGGCTGGGTTGATCACCAGCGTGGCCGGGGACATACGTTTCTGGAACACCGGTGAACGTTGCGTCATCTCTTCACTACCGAACAGCTGATAGTAAGGGGCCACGCGCCACTGGCTGCCACCGACAAAACTTTCCGGCACGGCACTGAACCACGGCAGTGAACCTTCTGCGGCCTCAAACAGACGCACACCCGGGTCGCCATTGCGCAGCTTACCGCCCACTTCGGCCTGGAATTTGTTCCATGCCTGTGGGGAGTTCCAGCCTGGCGCCCAGGCAAACGGAATCTGCGAACGCGCAGCATTCGGCTGGTTGTTCCCTTCCATCGAGAAGGCGAACATGGTGTCTTTATCCTGCGGCTGACGCGGTTCGTGCACGCTGATATTCGCGCGCGCCGCAGTACGGCCACTGTAACGATGCGGGGAACGCGCCAGTTTCTGACCACGAATACGGAAGCTGGCATCCGGTGCTGCATCTTTGATGCCTTTCAACTGCGGCAGTGCCGCGACGGCGGCATCAATCACATGGTCGAGCAGCGTCCAGTCAATGTGGCGACTTTCTACGGTGCTGTGCAATGAATGCAGCCAGCGCCAGCTTTCCAGCATCACCACGCTGTTGTCGTAGTAAGCCGGATCGTAAACCTGGAAGAAGCGCTGAGCGCGACCTTCATGGTTGATCGAGGTACCGTCGCTTTCGGCAAAGCTGGCGGTGGAGAACACCAGGTTGGCTTTTTCCAGCGTGGCGGTGCGTTGATGATCAACCACAATCACGTTGGCAGCCTGCGCCAGTGCCGCGTCCACCGTCGCCTTCGGCGCGTGGCGATACAGATCGTTTTCCAGCACGACCAGCGTATCGGCTTCGCCGTTGCTCAGTTGCGCCAGGGCACTATCCAGCGATGCACCGCCCATCAAGCCAAGGCCGATGCTGTTAGCGGCGGATGCCAGCAGGGTGATGCCGACATCCGCACCACGCGCTTTCAGCGCTTTAGCCACGTTGGCGGCCGCTTCAATCATTGCGGTGCTGCCAGAGTGAGTACCGGAGATAATCAGCGGCTTTTTCGCCCCGGTCAGCGCCTGTACCACCACATCCAGCTTACCGTTCAGCGTCTTGTCAAAATCGCCAACCGCTGGCGCGCTTTCATCCAGCGCATGCGCGATAGCAAAACCGAGACGCGCCTGATCTTCCACCGGAGCGCGATAGCTCCACGCGGCGATATCATCCAGACGGGTTTCATCGACGTTGGTCACGAACAGCGGGTGTTTGGCGTGTTGTCCGATGTTGAGGATCGCCGCGATTTGCCAGTCAGCCACTTTCTGTGCGGCGGCCATTTCGCGTGCTTTACCCTTCACCGCCTGACGCACGGACAGTGCCACGCGCGCACCAACCTGAGTCAGATCTTCGCCCAGCACCAGCACCGCATCGTAGCTTTCAATCTCACGCAGAGACGGGGTATAGATACCGCCTTCGCGCAGCACTTTGAGCATCAGTTCCAGACGCGCCTGCTCGCCCGCTGGCATACCGGTGGAGAAGTTATCCGCTCCCACCAGCTCGCGCAGGGCAAAGTTACTTTCGATGCTGGCACGCGGAGAGCCAATCCCGATGACTTTTTTCGCCTGACGCAACACATCTGCCGCTGCGTTCACAGCCTGCTCAGCATTCAGGGTGACCCAGTCATTGCCACGCAGCTGTACCGGATGGCGCGGACGGTCCTTCAGGTTGACGTAACCGTAACCAAAGCGACCACGGTCACACAGGAAGTAGTGGTTTACCGTGCCGTTATAACGGTTTTCGATACGACGTAATTCGCCGTAACGCTCACCGGGGCTGGTGTTACAACCGACGCTGCATTGCTGGCAGATGCTCGGCGCAAACTGCATATCCCACTTACGGTTATAACGCTCGGAGTGGGTTTTATCGGTGAAGACCCCGGTCGGACAGATTTCTACCAGGTTACCGGAGAATTCGCTTTCCAGCGTGCCATCTTCCGGACGACCAAAGTAGACGTTGTCATGCGCGCCATACACGCCAAGGTCGGTGCCATCGGCGTAATCTTTGTAGTAACGCACACAGCGATAACAGGCGATGCAGCGGTTCATTTCATGAGAAATGAACGGGCCGAGGTCCTGATTCTGGTGAGTACGTTTGGTGAAGCGATAGCGACGGAAGCTGTGGCCCGTCATTACCGTCATATCCTGCAGGTGGCAGTTACCGCCCTCTTCGCACACCGGACAGTCATGCGGGTGGTTGGTCATCAGCCATTCCACCACGCTTTCACGAAACTCTTTCGCTTCGCCATCGTCGATGGAAATAAAGGTGCCGTCCGATGCGGGCGTCATGCATGACATGACAAGGCGACCGCGGGTATCTTCGGCATTCTGGAATTGCTTTACCGCGCACTGGCGACAGGCACCCACGCTTCCCAGCGCCGGATGCCAGCAAAAATAAGGAATATCAAGGCCCAGAGACAGACAAGCCTGTAGCAGGTTGTCCGACCCGTTCACTTCATACTCTTTACCGTCTACATGGATAGTAGCCATAGTGAATATGCTTCCGTAAGGCCCGTCCGGGGACGAGCGTTAAACATCTATTTCTTTCCCCACGCGAGGCAATCGCGCCGGGTAATCCGTGTACGGCGGCTGATTACCAGCGCGCTTTCAGCAGGTTCGGCTGGATACCGCCGATGGCTCGGGTATTGCCAAATACCTGCGGCGCAATGCCGGCTTCAAACTCTTCACGGAAATATTTAATAGCACTCTGCAATGGCTCTACCGCACCAGGCGCATGGGCACAGAAGGTTTTACCTGGGCCAAGCTGGCGACAAAGCTGTTGCAGGGTTTCGATATCACCCGGCTGG
This sequence comes from Pantoea sp. App145, assembly GCF_047947045.1. Lineage (NCBI taxonomy): Bacteria > Pseudomonadati > Pseudomonadota > Gammaproteobacteria > Enterobacterales > Erwiniaceae > Pantoea > Pantoea sp. App145. Next base: position 4,208,263 of record NZ_CP133290.1, on the reverse strand, counting down.
CCTTGTTTCTGTTCCAGCGCACGCAGGATCTTCACGCTCCACGGCAGACCATCACGGCATGGCGTACACCAGCCGCAGGATTCGCGGGCAAAGAACTCTTCCAGATTGCGCACCAGCGACACCATGTTGATCTCATGGTCAACCGCCATCGCCAGCGCGGTCCCCAGACGGCTACCGGCTTTACCAATGCTGGCAAATTCCATCGGCAGGTCGAGGTGTTGATCGGTGAGAAAGTCAGTGCCTGCGCCGCCCGGTTGCCAGGCTTTGAACTTCAGGCCATCGCGCATGCCACCGGCATAATCTTCCAGAATCTCACGTGCGGTGATACCGAACGGCAGCTCCCAGACCCCCGGGTTTTTCACGCGGCCCGAGAAGCCCATCATTTTGGTGCCGGTATCGTCACTTTTGGAGATGTTCTTGTACCACTCCACCCCATTGAGGAAGATGGCCGGTACGTTCGACAGCGTCTCAACGTTATTAACACAGGTCGGTTTGCCCCAGACGCCGGCACTGGCCGGGAACGGTGGCTTGGAACGCGGGTTAGCGCGACGCCCTTCCAGTGAGTTAATTAACGCGGTTTCTTCACCACAAATGTAGCGACCCGCCCCGGTATGCACGATCAGCTCGAAATCAAAACCGGTGCCGAGAATGTTTTTGCCGAGAAATCCGGCTTCGGTGGCTTCAGCGATTGCTTTGCGCAGATGCACCGCCGCCTCGATATATTCACCGCGCAGGAAGATGTAGCCACGGTAGGCTTTCAGTGCAAAGGCGCTGATCAGCATCCCTTCCACCAGCTGGTGCGGCAGTTGCTCCATCAGCAGGCGGTCTTTATAAGTACCTGGTTCCATCTCATCGGCGTTACACAGCAGGTAACGGATGTTCATGGATTCGTCTTTCGGCATCAGGCTCCATTTCAGGCCGGTGTTAAAGCCTGCACCACCACGGCCTTTCAGACCGGAGTCTTTCACCGCTGCGACGATTTCGTCCTGACTCATGCCTTTCAGCGCTTTTTCCGCGCCAACGTAACCGTTTTTGCTGCGATATTCGTCAATCCATACCGGCTGTTTGTCATCGCGCAGACGCCAGGTCAGTGGATGCGTTTCCGCAGTACGAATGATCTGTTTGATAGTCATTGATACTGCTCCAGTAAGTTGGCAATACCTTCCGGCGTCAGATGAACATGGGTATCTTCATCCACCATCATGGTCGGGCCTTTATCGCAGTTACCCAGGCAGCAGGTCGGCAGCAACGTAAAGCGGCCATCCGGCGTCGTCTGGCCCGGTTTGATGTGCAGGTTTTGTTCTAACGCGGCCTGAATTCCCTGATAACCAGTGATATGGCACACCACGCTATCGCAGTAGCGAATCACATGACGCCCAACCGGCTGGCGATAGATCTGGCTATAGAATGTCGCCACACCTTCTACGTCACTGGCCGGAATACCGAGCACGTCGGCAATGGCGTGAATTGCGCCGTCAGGCACCCAGCCACGCTGTTTCTGCACGATCTTCAGCGCTTCAATGGAAGCCGCACGCGCATCTTCGTAATGGTGTTTTTCGTGCTCAATCGCGTGGTGTTCTGCCTCGCTCAGCACAAAGACCTCATTCGGGTCGATCGTTTGGATGGCAATTTTTTGATCGTGCATAATTAGCGGTCCACGTCTGACATAACAAAATCGATACTACCGAGGTAAACGATCAGATCGGATACCAGGCTGCCACGGATCACCGAAGGGATCTGTTGCAGATGCGGGAAGCTCGGCGTACGCACGCGGGTGCGGTAGCTCATGGTGCTGCCATCGCTGGTCAGGTAGTAACTGTTGATCCCTTTGGTCGCCTCGATCATCTGGAAGGATTCGTTGGCCGGCATTACCGGGCCCCAGGAAACCTGCAGGAAGTGAGTGATCAGGGTTTCGATGTGTTGCAGCGTGCGCTCTTTCGGCGGCGGCGTGGTTAGCGGGTGATCCGCTTTGAACGGCCCTTCCGGCATATTTTTCAGGCACTGCTCCAGAATGCGCAGCGACTGCCACATCTCTTCCATTTTCAGCATCACGCGGGTGTAGGCATCGCTGATCCCGGCACCGACCGGAATCTCGAAATCGAAATTCTCGTAACCTGAATACGGACGCCATTTACGCACGTCAAAATCAAGACCCGTGGCGCGCAGACCGGCACCGGTGGTGCCCCACGCCAGTGCTTCGTCCATGTTGTACGCGGCAACGCCCTGAGAACGGCCCATCAGCACGCGGTTGCGCAGCGCTGCTTTGTCGTACTCTTTCAGACGTTTTGGCATCCAGTCGAGGAATTCACGCAGCAGACGTTCCCAGCCTTTCGGCAGATCGTGCGCCACACCACCAATACGGAACCATGCCGGGTGCATACGGAAACCGGTAATGGCTTCGACCACATCATAGATTTTCTGGCGATCGGTAAAGGCGAAGAACACCGGCGTCATAGCACCGACGTCCTGAATAAAGGTAGAGATGTACAGCAGATGGCTGTTGATGCGGAACAGTTCCGACAGCATCACGCGAATCACATTGACGCGATCCGGAACGGTGATACCCGCCAGTTTTTCCACCGCCAGCACATACGGCATTTCGTTAACGCAACCACCGAGATACTCGATACGGTCGGTATACGGAATGTAGCTGTGCCAGGACTGGCGCTCACCCATCTTCTCGGCACCGCGGTGGTGATAACCAACATCCGGCACGCAGTCGACGATCTCTTCGCCATCCAGTTGCAGAATGATACGGAACGCACCGTGGGCAGACGGGTGGTTTGGACCGAGGTTAAGGAACATAAAGTCCTCGTTGGCGGTGCTGCGCTTCATCCCCCAGTCTTCGGGTTTGAAGGTCAGCGACTCCATTTCGAGGTCTTCTTTTTGTTTGGTCAGCGTGAAGGGATCAAATTCGGTCGCACGCGCCGGATAATCCTTGCGCAACGGATGCCCTTCCCACGTTTGCGGCATCATGATGCGCGTCAGGTGCGGGTGACCATCAAAGGTCATGCCAAACATTTCCCAGGTTTCGCGCTCATACCAGTTGGCATTGGCAAAAATTTTGGTGATGGTCGGCAGACGCATATCGTTTTCAGACAACGCGACTTTGAGCATGATGTCGCGATTGCGTTCAATCGATAGCAGATGATAGAAAACGGAAAAATCCGCGGCAGGCAGACCCGCGCGGTTGGTACGTAAACGCTCGTCCATGCCATGCAAATCATACAGCATGACGTAAGGCTTCGGCAGTTTGCGCAGGAATTCGACAATTTCCAGCAATTGTTCACGCTTCACCCACACCACCGGAATACCGGTGCGGGTGGCCTGAACGGTAAAGGCATCCGGCCCAAAACGGTTACGCAGCTCGCCGATCACCGGGTCGTCCAGGTGATCCCGGGTTTGCCATGCAGGCTGAGCGAGATCTTGCGTGGTTAAATCTGTCATACGTTACTCACCATTCCGGCCTGTTATCAGGCACTCAAAAGAAGGCGTCAGGATGGCGGCACACATTAAATTGTGGTGTTCTGCTGCGGCCGTGGCTCCATCCGTGTACGGGTAGCTTAAACTTCGTCGGGTGTTCTCAGGTTGGTGACGGCGATACGGTCACCGCGTTTTCTTTCGCGTTCTGATTGCATATTCGCGCGATAAACGCCCTGATCCCCCACCACCCACGAGAGCGGACGACGCTCTTTGCCGATGGATTCGCGTAACAGCAGCAGCGCCTGCATATAAGCTTCCGGACGCGGCGGGCAACCTGGGATATACACATCCACTGGCAGGAATTTATCTACGCCCTGTACCACCGAATAGATGTCATACATGCCGCCGGAGTTGGCACAGGCCCCCATTGATATGACCCATTTGGGTTCGAGCATCTGGTCATACAGACGCTGAATCACCGGGGCCATTTTGGTAAACGGCGTACCGGCAATCACCATGAAGTCAGCCTGACGCGGTGAGGCGCGCATAACTTCCGCACCAAAACGCGCCACGTCATGCACCGCAGTGAATGACGTGGTCATCTCCACGTAGCAACAGGAAAGGCCGAAGTTGTACGGCCAGAGAGAGTTTTTACGACCCCAGTTCACCATGTCGTGCAGGGCATTTTCGAGTTTGCCCATATAGACGCTGCGGTGAACGTGCTGCTCCAGAGGATCAGCGACGATCTCCTGTTTTTGCAGCGGATAGCGATCGTTATCGCCCCCATTCGGGTCTACGCGTGTCAGCGTGTAGTCCATCTTATTGCCTCGCTTTTACTGCTTTTGAGGATTGGTGTGGCTGTGACTGACCGGGCTTGACTTGACCACCACGCGACGACGCGCCGGTGCCCAATCCAGCGCACCGATGCGAACCAGGTAAACCAGGCCTGCCAGTAGCACCAAAATGAAAATTGCGGCTTCGACAAAGCCGACCCAGCCACTTTCGCGGATGGAAGTCGACCATGCGTATAAAAAGAGGGCTTCGACGTCGAAAATCACGAAGAACATCGCAACCAGATAGAATTTTGCAGAGAGGCGAATATGGGTATCACCGACCGAATCGATACCCGATTCAAACGGGGTGTTCTTGTAACGCGCGCGGGCACGACCACCTAACAACCAGCCACCGGTCAACATAAAGGCGCAAAGACCGAACGCGAGAACAATGAAAACAATAAATGCCCAGTGATGAGCGATCACTTCTGTGGTTGTTGACATACTCTTTGCTTACTCATCAAAAGTGGCGATGGCATCCTGCACATTCGCAGCAAACGCACCACATCGATTCAAGGGAAGGATAAAAAACCTTATAAACTTTGCTGTCATTAGCAATTAAGCAGCAATTTTATGGGGTTTTTTACTCCTTTCTATAACCTTTTGTCAACTTTGACAAAAGTATCCAAACATTATTTTACATCCGCAGCATATTATTAACATACAAGGCCCGTTGCGCCAGCTAAATCGCTTCAGTTTGTGAGGTTACTTTCAGTGTAGCGGGTATTCACATGCATGGATCGTGCATTTAACAATCATATTTTGACAGGAATTAACCGGATTTCCTTGTCCTTTTCAGGGCTATTTTCTTGATCCAGGACACATAACAATGCTTTTTGCTGTAAAAAGAGACAATTCTTGCTGACAGATGCCCAGGGAAAGATGGCACGAAATGAGAAAATCGTTCCACTTCAGATGAAAATGGAACGCATTTCATTTTTTCAGGCGGGGGGAAATTTATTGCAGGCTTGTCAGCATCAGAATGGCAGAGATAAATGACATAAAAAAAGCCTTAGCAGAAAAAAATCATGCTAAGGCTTATTTATCTAAGTTTTAACAATTGCCTGGTATTCTATTTGAGAATGATTACCCGCGCAGATTGTGCTTACTCTTCGTCGTCCAGCAACAGTGTGCCGTCCGGATTTGCACTCAGATTGTACGGATCATTAGTGGACTGCATAGCATTGAAGATGGCCAGCGCCAGTTCATTATCGCTGTCCGGATTACGACACAGCAGATATTGGGTATCCGGCAGAACAGGCAAGCCTTCAGCAGCACCCATCACACGCAGTTCCGGGCTCATCATTTCCACCGGACGCGCGGTAACGCCAAGACCGGCTTTTACTGCCGCACGGACTGCCGCCAGTGTCGAGGCCACATAGGAAATACGCCACGGAATACCCGCTTCGTTCAGATGATCAATTGCCATGTCGCGGTACGGGCTTGGTTCATCCAGCAGCACCAGTGGAATCGCTTCACCGCGCTGGAAGATGTAATCAGCCGCACAATACCACAGGGTCGGCGAGGTACGCAGAACCTGGTGGGTAAAGCTACCCGGACTGGAAGTGGTGACCACCAAATCCACTTCTCCCTGGTTCAGCATTTCCATCATAAATGGATTACGCTTCACGCGGACATCAATCGCCAGCTTCGGATAAACCGAGGTCACACGATTGAGCAGGAAAGGCAGAATGGTATCTGAGGTGTCGTCAGAAGCGCCAATGGTCAGCACGCCCTGAATATTGCTATACATCAGAGAGGTACAAGCTTCGTCATTGAAACGAAGGATTTTTCTGGCGTAGCCCAGCAGTTGGATGCCATGCTCCGTCAGTAATTTATTACGTCCATGTCTGGCAAACAGCTCTTTACCTACCAATTGTTCCAGACGCTGCATCTGCTGGCTTACTGCTGATTGCGTTCTGCACACGGCCGCAGCCGCAGCCGCAAAAGTGTTCAGGTCAGCAACGGCGACGAAAGTTCTCAGCAGATCGAGGTCGAGATTCAGTATCGGACGATTTGCATTAGTCATGTTTTTTCTTCACTTATAAGATTTTTTACAAACTACTACCCTGGTGTATTACCTTACTTATCATTGGGATAAGAGGTAATGGTGCTTAATGACAGTCCTGTGTGGAGACTGTCATGAAAAAACTGGGTCAGGCGGATTCCAACGATTACGTCACTCTGAAAACAGAGCAGCGGCGTCACAAAGACAGAACAACTTCTCGGGCCGAAAGCGTAAATCGCGCAAATGCAGGAAGCTGTGTAGTTGCCTGGTTTCCCGCCAAAAGTGTGCGCGGGTCAAAAAATGATAACTGTATGTTATGGTGATGCGAAGAGGTAAAGTGCATCAAATAATAAATTATACTTAATCATTTTTGCGCCAGAAATGGAAATGTTTTTGTTAGAAAGCTCGTAATTTTTGACCTGTCCCCTTTTCCCGCACATCCTGCCACAAAGCTGTTCATTTTTTAAGCCCCCCTGGTTCCGAAACTTCATAGGGAAAGCTTAAGTTTCAGCGCAAATGCTATTTAATACAGACTACGGACACCGCCCTGCTGCCGATAGTTCTCTGATTCTGTCTCTGAAACTGAATGAGAATCGGGGACAGTTTCTGACGCCAGCGGACAATAAACTGGCAATGACTAATTATTCGACTTCCTACAAGGATTCTTTAACTATTTCATTACGTCGCTAACGATTCAATGCGACAGTTGTGAATAAAAATATACGCAATCCCCTTCTTTACGTCTGGATTAAGGAGTTTACAGCTCCCCGCCCCCCTGTCAGCATTAAATATCAACCCTGGTAACTTTACTGGATAATTCAACCAGATTAATCAGTGTAAAATGCCTTTTCAGCCAGTATCAGCATAAAAAATTGCCAAACTCGCCAAAACCTTTCGTTACCCTTCTTTTGTTCCGGGGAGAGGAGTAAATTGGGCGGGTTTGTTTTTTGAGGCAGGTTAAATGGACTCTGCCCGTTAAGGCGGTAGCGATGAATTTTCAAATTGATAAATCCGGCAAGCTGGATAATGTCTGTTATGACATCCGTGGCCCGGTACTGAAAGAGGCGAAACGTCTCGAAGAAGAAGGCAACAAAGTTCTCAAACTCAACATTGGCAACCCTGCCCCGTTTGGTTTTGAAGCCCCCGATGAAATCCTGGTTGATGTCATCCGCAACCTGCCCAGTGCCCAGGGATATTGTGACTCCAAAGGTCTCTATTCAGCGCGCAAAGCAATCATGCAGCATTATCAGGCGCGCGACATGCGCGATATGACGGTTGAAGACATCTATATCGGTAACGGTGTTTCGGAACTGATTGTGCAGGCCATGCAGGCGCTGCTGAACAGCGGTGATGAAATGCTGGTACCTGCACCGGATTACCCGTTGTGGACCGCCGCCGTCTCCCTTTCCAGTGGTAAAGCGGTACATTATCTGTGTGATGAATCCGCCGGCTGGTTCCCGGACCTGGATGATATCCGCAGCAAAATCACCCCGCGCACGCGCGGCATCGTGATTATCAACCCGAACAACCCCACCGGTGCGGTGTACAGCAAAGAATTGCTGATGGAAATCGTTGAGATTGCCCGCCAGCATAACCTGATCATCTTTGCCGATGAGATTTACGACAAAATCCTGTATGACGAAGCGCAGCATCATTCTATTGCCGCGCTGGCACCCGATCTGTTGACCGTTACCTTTAACGGCCTGTCAAAAACCTATCGCGTTGCCGGTTTCCGTCAGGGCTGGATGGTGCTGAACGGTCCGAAGAAACACGCGAAAGGCTACATTGAAGGTCTGGAAATGCTGGCCTCAATGCGTTTGTGTGCCAACGTACCCGCACAACACGCGATTCAGACCGCGCTGGGTGGCTATCAGAGTATCAGTGAATTTATCGTGCCTGGCGGCCGCCTTTATGAGCAACGCCAGCGCGCCTGGGAATTGATTAATGACATCCCGGGCGTCAGCTGCGTCAAGCCGCAGGGTGCGCTCTATATGTTCCCGCGCATTGATGCGAAGAAATTCAATCTGTTCGACGATCAGAAAATGGTGCTTGATTTCCTGCTCCAGGAAAAAGTGCTGCTGGTGCAGGGTACCGCGTTCAACTGGCCATGGCCGGATCACGTGCGCATCGTTACCCTGCCCCGCGTTGACGATCTGGAAATGGCCATCACCAAGTTTGGTCGCTTCCTGCAAGGGTATCGTCAGTAGCGTCACACGCGTATAGTGAGTGTATTTCGGGGAGAGGCTTCTCTCCCCGCCGTCCGATCAGGAACTGCTCATGACCCGTAGCCACTTTTTCGCCCATCTCTCCCGTCTTAAACTGATCAACCGCTGGCCACTGATGCGTAACGTACGCACCGAGAATGTCTCTGAGCACAGCCTGCAGGTCGCCATGGTCGCCCATGTGCTGGCCGTGATTAAAAACAAAAAATTCAACGGCAATCTGAATGCCGATCGCATTGCCATGCTGGCGCTTTATCATGATGCCAGTGAAGTGCTGACCGGCGATCTACCGACCCCGGTGAAGTATTACAATGCGCAAATTGCCCATGAATACAAAAAGATCGAGAAGATAGCCCAACACAAACTGATTGAAATGCTCCCGGCGGAACTGCAGGAAGAGTTTCGTCCGTTGCTGGATGAGCATCTGCATAGCGAAGCGGAACAGGCAGTGGTGAAGCAGGCCGATGCCCTGTGTGCGTATGTCAAATGCCTTGAAGAACTGTCTGCCGGTAACAATGAGTTTTTGCTGGCAAAAGCGCGTCTGGAAAAAACGCTGGCCCAACGCCGTTCTCCGGAAATGGATTATTTTGTTGAGGTTTTCATCCCCAGCTTCAGCCTGTCGCTGGATGAAATTTCGCAGGATACGCCGCTGTAGCGGCGCGATTTATCGCGCGTCTTTTAAAAACAGCGCGATAAATCGTGCCGCTACAAATTATGCTTGCAGCGACAGGGTAAAACCGCCCTTGCCGTCACCGGTCACTACCAGGGCTTCCAGCGTGGTAAGCGCAAAAGTTACCTCGTCAAGACGCGGAGTATCTTTCGGCGCATTCACCGCAATCACCGCACTGCCCGCATTCAGTCCGGCCAGCACGCCAGCGGGGGCATCTTCCACCACCACGCATTCGGCAGCTGCCAGTCCCAGCTTTTCTGCCCCCAACAAATAGGCATCCGGTTCCGGCTTGCCGCGTTTTACATTCTCGGCGGTGATAAACACGGCAGGTGCAGGCAATCCGGCGGCTTTGTGACGCGCATGGGCAACCGGGACTGAACCTGACGTGACAATCGCCCACGGAATTTGCAGCTCGTTGAGTGTCGCCAGCAGTGCCTGTGCACCCGGCAAAGCACACACCCCGTCAGTATCTTCCGCTTCGATACGCTCCAGACGCAAAAACTCCGCCTGAATCGCCTCCTCGCTCTGGCCCGCCATAAAATGGCGCAGCGAGGTAATTGCCTGTTTACCATGAATGAAGCTCAGGATTTCTTCCGCCGCAAAACCATGACGTTCACCCCATTGGGTCCACGCGCGCTCAACAGCAGGCAGCGAATCCACCAGCGTGCCATCTAAATCAAACAGAAAACCCCTGTACTTCACTCGATGCTCCTTCTTCAGGCATTAAGGATTTGCGCGATCTCGTTCGCGCTCAAATGATACTGACGCGGACAAGTGTGCCACACCGCCAGCATACGTTGGTATTTTTCCCACATCGGCGTTTGGGCATTAAACCCGTGGGTGCCGGAATCAAAGTGGGTGTAGCGCCCTTCGGTATTGACCATAAAACGCACATAGCCGAGGTAGCGTGCTTCCGTGGCGGCGTCAAAACCGAGAAAGGCCAGACGACGTTCCTCAATCAGCGCGGAATCTTTGAGATTGGACCAGGAAACATGCAGCGCGTGGTGCATCTCCATAATATCGATCAGGGTGCGACAGGTGTCTTCGCTCAGCTCGCCGAACTCTTTATCCAGTTCGCGTAACTGCAGGCCATAGCCACGTTCAATGATGGTCTGATAACGGCGGTAACGTTCAGCGTTGTCCGGCTCCAGCATCGCCATCATTTTGTACTGATTCGACAGGATGAGCCGCTGTGCGTGGGTCATTTCCATGGTTGTTCTCCCGGGGCATCAATTTAGGTATAGAGAAATGATTGCACAAGGGAACAGATGCGGGTATGTCCGCACCACTTTTCTTTGATTTGAACCGGGATCAGCGGCGAATTCTGTCCCGGCGGGAAACGTTTATCGATCAAAGATCGTCAAGGAAGGTCCGATCCAGCTGTTTAAATGCCCGTTTCAGCACATCGGCCAGTGCCTGGTAGGTCGGTTTACCTTCGACCGGCGCAATCGCCTGTCCGGCTTCTTCCAGTTTGGCGCGGACCTCATGGAACCATTGCAGTAAAGAAGGTGGCAACGGTGTCATCGAGCGTTTACCCAGCCACCATAAACCCTGCATCGGCAGGCTACAGGCAAACAATGCCGTCGCCACCGCTGGCCCCAGCTGTCCCCCCATGGCGATCTGCCACGTCAGGGTAAAAATTGCCAGGGGAGGCATAAAGCGAATGGAAAAACGTGTCGCCGTCACCACACGATTTTCAGGAAACACCGGAGCCAGGCGTTTATCGGCTGGCCAGGTCTTCATGTAATGCTGGCCGCGCTGAAATAAGCCGAACCAGCCTGGATTACCTGTATCATTCGCCATGGTAGACCTCAACTATTACTGCAAGATTTAAAATAAACTGACAACCACACAACTTTACGTGACATCCTTCAAAAGTTTTTGTCTTTAAGGGTGACACTGGGTATTCTGACGCCGTTTTAGCAACATTACCGGAAGCTTCTGCTCAATAAAAGCGCAGTTTAGAGCCATGTTTCGCTAAGCTGATTTAAAAAAATCGCGTAAAATTACCAAAATTTTTTTGCGGATCGGTCTCTTTTTGACTACCGCATGATGTTAATCATTAATTTACCAGCTTTCATGAACTACGCTGTTAGTCTGATTGCGTTATTTCTCGCCACTATTTAACCAATAGGTACTTCCATGTCGACGAAGTTAGTTCTGGTTCTGAACTGCGGCAGCTCCTCACTCAAGTTTGCCATCCTCAACCCCGCCAACGGCGACGAATTCCTCTCCGGTCTGGCTGAATGCTTCCACCTGCCTGAAGCGCGTATTAAATGGAAACTCGAGGGTAGCAAACAGGAAGCCCCTCTGGGCGCGGGCGCAGCGCACAGCGAAGCCCTCAACTTCATTGTTAAAACTATTCTGGCACAAAAACCAGAGCTTTCGGCACAAATCGCTGCAATCGGCCATCGTATCGTTCATGGCGGCGAACAGCTGACGAAATCTGTCGTGATTGATGAGTCCGTTATTCAGGGCATTAAAGATGCTTCTTCATTTGCTCCGCTGCACAATCCGGCACATCTGATCGGTATCGACGAAGCAATGAAAAATTTCCCGCACCTTTCAGATAAGAATGTGGCGGTTTTTGATACAGCATTCCATCAGACAATGCCTGAAGAATCGTATCTCTACGCTCTGCCGTATAAATTGTATAAAGAACACGGCGTACGTCGCTATGGTGCCCACGGTACCAGCCACTACTACGTGACCCAGGAAGCGGCAAAAATGCTGGGTAAACCGGTAGAAGAGCTGAACGTCATCACCTGCCACCTGGGCAACGGCGGTTCTGTTTCTGCCATTCGTAACGGCATTTGCGTCGATACCTCAATGGGTCTGACGCCACTGGAAGGTCTGGTGATGGGCACCCGCAGCGGTGACATCGATCCGGCCATCGTCTTCTTCCTGCATGACACCCTCGGCATGAGCGTTGATGCCATCAACAAACTGCTGACCAAAGAGTCTGGCCTGCTGGGTCTGACCGAAGTGACCAGCGACTGCCGCTACGTGGAAGATAACTACACCACCAAAGAAGATGCCAAACGCGCCATGGACGTGTTCTGCCATCGCCTGGCGAAGTACATCGGCGGCTACACCTCGCTGATGGAAGGCCGTCTGGATGCGGTAGTCTTCACCGGCGGTATCGGTGAAAATGCCGCGATGGTGCGTGAGCTGTCACTGCAAAAACTCGGCCTGCTGGGCTTTGAAGTGGACCACGAACGTAACCTGGCGGCGCGTTTCGGTAAATCCGGCTTCATTAATAAAGAAGGCACCCGCCCAGCGGTGGTGATCCCCACCAACGAAGAGTTGGTCATCGCCCAGGACGCCGCGCGTCTCACCGCGTAAAGGCTTCTCTCCGTCAGCTCAGGCTGACGGAGTTGTTTTTGACACCCTGCAACACCTGAGAGGTTATAAAGTGTCACGTACAATTATGCTCATTCCAACCGGCACCAGCGTCGGTCTGACCAGCGTCAGTCTTGGCGTGATCCGTGCGATGGAACGCAAAGGCGTGCGCCTGAGCGTATTCAAACCGATTGCGCAGCCACGTACTGGCGGCGACAAACCGGACCAGACCACCACCATCATCCGTAAGAACTCCACGATCCCAGCCGCTGAACCGCTGCTGATGTCACGTGTTGAGTCGCTGCTGGGTTCGAACCAGCAGGACGTGCTGATGGAAGAGATCATCGCCCGCTACCATGAAAACACCAAAGATGCCGAAGTGGTGCTGGTGGAAGGTCTGGTGCCGACACGCAAACACCAGTTTGCCTCCGCACTGAACTATGAAATCGCCAAAACCCTGAACGCCGAAATCGTCTTCGTCACCGCCCTGGGTAACGATTCTCCGGCCCAGCTGAAAGAACGTATCGAACTGACGCAAAGCAGCTTTGGCGGCAGCAAGAACAAAAACATCACTGGCGTGATCATCAACAAACTGAATGCTCCGGTGGATGAACAGGGACGCACGCGTCCGGATTTGTCAGAGATTTTTGATGACTCTTCCAAAGCCAGCATCGCCAACATCGATCCTAAAACGCTGTTCACCAACAGCCCGCTGCCGGTGCTGGGTTGTGTGCCGTGGAGCTTTGATCTGATCGCCACCCGCGCGATTGATATGTGCCGTCACCTGAACGCCGACATCATCAACGAAGGCGAAATCCAGACGCGCCGGGTGAAATCCGTTACCTTCTGCGCCCGTAGCATCCCGCACATGCTGGAGCACTTCCGTCCGGGTTCTCTGCTGGTGACCTCCGCAGACCGCCCTGACGTATTGCTGGCAGCCTGCCTGGCCGCGATGAACGGCGTGGAAATCGGGGCCATTCTGCTGACCGGTGGTTACGAGATTGATGAACGTATTGGTCGTCTGTGCGAGCGCGCCTTCCAGACCGGCCTGCCGGTATTTATGGTGAAAACCAACACCTGGCAGACCTCGCTCAGCCTGCAAAGCTTCAACCTGGAAGTCCCGGCTGATGATACCCAGCGTATTGAAAAAGTGCAGGAGTACGTCGCCAGCTACATCAATGACGACTGGATCGAATCGCTGACCGCCACTTCCGAGCGCAGCCGTCGTCTGTCACCGCCAGCCTTCCGCTACCAGCTGACCGAGCTGGCACGCAAAGCAGGCAAGCGTATCGTTCTGCCGGAAGGCGACGAACCGCGAACCGTGAAAGCCGCCGCCATCTGTGCCGAACGCGGAATCGCCACCTGTGTGCTGCTGGGTAACCCGGATGAGATCCAGCGTGTGGCTGCGGCTCAGGGCGTGGAACTGGGCAAAGGCATCGTCATTGTCGATCCGGAAGTGGTGCGTGAAAACTATGTGCCGCGTCTGGTTGAACTGCGTAAGAGCAAAGGCATGACCGAAGTGGTTGCGCAGGAACAGCTGGAAGACAACGTGGTGCTGGGCACCATGATGCTGGAAAGTGGTGAAGTTGATGGCCTGGTTTCCGGTGCCGTACACACCACCGCCAACACCATCCGTCCGCCGTTGCAGCTGATCAAAACTGCGCCGAACAGCTCACTGGTTTCTTCGGTGTTCTTTATGCTGCTGCCGGAGCAGGTGCTGGTGTATGGCGACTGCGCCATCAACCCGGACCCGAACCCGGAACAGCTGGCCGAAATCGCGATTCAGTCTGCCGATTCTGCTAAAGCCTTCGGTATCGACCCGCGCGTCGCGATGATCTCCTACTCCACCGGTAACTCCGGTGCCGGTAGCGACGTTGAGAAAGTCCGTGAAGCCACGCGTATCGCGCAGGAAAAACGCCCTGACCTGGTGATCGACGGTCCGTTGCAGTATGACGCCGCCATCATGGAAGACGTGGCGAAATCCAAAGCGCCGAACTCGCAGGTTGCAGGCCGTGCCACCGTGTTTATCTTCCCGGATCTGAACACCGGTAACACCACCTACAAAGCGGTACAGCGTTCAGCGGACCTGATCTCCATCGGACCGATGTTGCAGGGTATGCGCAAGCCGGTCAACGACCTGTCACGCGGTGCGCTGGTGGATGACATTGTCTACACCATCGCCCTGACAGCGATTCAGTCGCAGCAGGCTGAAGGTTAAAACGCTTAAGGCGTCCCTTGGGACGCCTTGTTTTGCGCGATAAATCGCGCCGCTACGTACACTGCACACATTTGTAGCGGCGCGATTTATCGCGCAAGGTCAACAGCGATTTATTGCAACATCACATCCAGCGCACGCAGATGCTGCGGCTGCCACGACAGGCTTACCTGTGCGCCCGGCTGCCAGCTTTTGTCCATCTTCGACGGCGACAGCTTCACCATAAAGTTCTCCTGCCCGGCCACGCTGGTCAGCATACGAACATGGTCGCCCAGGTAAATAAACTGCTGGATCTGCGCCTGCACGATCTGATCGCCCTGCTCCGGTGCATTGACGTTCACACGCTCCGGGCGAATGCTGAGCTGGATCTTTTTGCCCGGTGAACTGGGGCGCACTTTCAGCGCATCAAGCTGCGTACCATCATCCAGTTTCACCTGATAGAAATCACCGTTCTGCGCCACCTGCGTCGCCAGTAAGCTGTTGTTTTCGCCAATAAACTGCGCGACAAACGCATTCTCCGGCTGCTCGTAAAGTTTATCCGGGCTGTCCATCTGCTGGATCATGCCATCGTTGAATACCGCGACCCGATCGGACATGGTCATCGCTTCGCTCTGATCATGCGTCACATAGACGATCGTCAGGCCCAGAATATCGTGTAACTGTTTGATCTCCATCTGCATATGTTCACGCAGTTGCTTATCCAGCGCCCCGAGCGGTTCATCCATCAGCACCAGCTTCGGTTCAAACACCAGCGCACGCGCCAGGGCCACACGTTGCTGCTGCCCCCCGGACATTTGGGCCGGATAGCGATCCGCCAGTGACGTCAGTTTGATCATATCCAGAATGCGATCAACGCGGGATTTGATGTCGGCTTTGTTCATGCGGCGGATCGACAGCGGAAAGGCAAGATTTTCCGCCACCGTCATATGGGGGAACAGCGCATAGTTCTGGAATACCATGCCGATGTCGCGCTGATGCGGTGGCAAGGTATGCAGCGGTTTATCACGCAATAAAATCTCGCCATCGGTCGGCGTTTCAAAGCCCGCCAGCATCATCAGGCTGGTGGTTTTACCTGAACCGGATGGACCAAGCAGCGTGAGAAACTCCCCTTCCTCCACGTCAAGATTGAGGTTACGCACCACCAGCTTATCGCCGTCGTAACTCTTTTTTATGTTCCTGAAACTAACGAAATTTCTCATGACGTTCTCTCGTAAAGCGTGAAGGAAAAGTAATTCGGCACGATTCCTGCATCGACATGTCTGACATGCGCATGCTGGCGGCTCTTTTTTTAGCACTATCACAACGCATTTCAGGAACACAAGAGAAATTTGACAATTTTAATACAAAGTTAGCCTGAATCAAAAACCGCAGGCTATTGATTTCTATTGTCTTTTAAAAATTAACGTTGCAAAAATGTTAATAATACCGCTAATGCACTGATTACGTGCCCTGCACCGGGACAGGGCAGCATCGGTCACATCGGCACCGGTGTGGTTTTGAGATGGTGTTGCAGGCGTTGCAGAATCGGCGCGAACGCAGTGGCCATCTGCGCTTCGTCAACGCAGGCATAGCCCAGCAGCAGGCCGCGACGCAACGTCCCGCGCTGGTAGTACGAGGAGAGCGGACGTGTCAGCACACCGTTCTGCTCCAGCTCGGCACTGAAAGCCACATCGTCGATACTTTCCGGCAGGCCCAGAATCAGGTGCAACCCGGCGTTGCTGTGGTGTACCACCCAGGACGCGCCGAGGGTGTCGGTAATCAGCGCCACCAACGCCGCACGGCGACGGCTGTAAATCTGCCGCATCCGCCGCACATGGGCTGCGTAGTGCCCTTCACGAATAAACTCCGCCAGCGTCAGCTGCACCAGGCCATATCCGCCACGATAAAGCTCCGAATGGGCCATTTTCATACGCGTCGCCAGCGGTTTTGGCACCACCATGTAACTCAGACGAATCCCCGGGTAGAGCGTCTTGCTGAAGGTGCCGAGATAAATCACTGGTGCATCCGGCGACAAGCCCTGGAGCGCCGGAATCGGGCTGCCAGCAAAGCGGAACTCACCATCGTAATCATCCTCAACCACCCAGCTACCGGTACTTTTGGCGCGATTTAATAACTCATGGCGGCGTTGCAGGCTCATCACTGCCCCCAGCGGATACTGGTGCGAGGGGGTGACGCAAATCAGGCGTGGCGCAGGACGGTCACTCTGTTCCGCGGGCAGCACCAACCCCTGCTCGTCCACCTCGGTGGGGATCAGGTCGATACCATTGACTGCCAGCACGTTGCGGATGCCCCAGTAACCCGGCTCCTCCACCAGCGCACTGTCGCCCGGATCGCACAGCATTTTCGCCAGCAAATCGAGCGACTGATGGGTGCCCGCCGTGACCAGCACCTGTTCCGCCGTACAGTTGACCGAACGGATCACCCGCAGATACTCAGCCAGCGCCTGTTGCAGCTCGACGCATCCACCGTGGTTGGCATAGCTCAGTGATTCCACCGGCAGACGTCGGCTGATGCGCAGCTGGATTTTGCGCCAGATATCGTGCGGCATATAACTCACATCCGGCACGCCCGGCATAAACGCCCCCCACTGAAACGCCCCGGCACCACTTTGCGACAGCAGACGCGCCCCGCGTCGTGACAGGCGGATAGTATTCATACCACGTGCACGTGGAACGGGTGCCGGGGCCACTTCCGGGCTTTGTTCCGGCAGCACCAGGCAGACGAAGGTACCACTTCCGGTGCGAGTTTCCAGATAGCCTTCCGATTGCAGTTTTTCGTACGCCGCCAGTACGGTATTACGCGATACCGAAAGCTCGCGCGCCAGGTCACGGCTGGCGGGCAGCCGCACTCCGGTGGCGATGGCACCTTCCTGAATCGCCCCCTGCAACACGTCGTACAGGCGCTTGGCCAGCGAACCGCCGGAAAGCTGATTTAAACGCTGAAACAGCAGGTCACCCAGTAAGCTGCGCAAAATTGGTACCTCAAAATAAAAAAAACTGGCTCTGGATTATAAAACCCTGAAAACGCTAAAAAGCAAGCAGGGCAGTTTTCCGGCGTGAAGTCAGCCGGCGAATCACATGATGAGGTTGAGCTATGAGTAACAGCGAATTACAGGCACGTCGTTTAAACGCCACCCCACGTGGTGTTGGTGTGATGTGCGATTTCTATGCCGTGAAAGCGGAAAATGCCACGCTCTGGGATCATCAGGGCCGTGAATACACCGATTTCAGCGCCGGTATTGCGGTACTAAACACCGGCCACCGTCACCCGAAAGTGATGGCCGCGGTGAAACAGCAGCTGGATTGCTTCACCCACACCGCGTTCCAGGTGATCCCTTACGAGAATTACATCAGCCTGGCCGAGCGCCTGAATGAGCGCGTACCGGTTACCGGTCCGGCCAAAACCACTTTCTTCTCCACCGGAGCCGAAGCGGTGGAGAACGCGGTGAAAATTGCCCGCGCGGCTACCGGTCGTCCCGGCATCATCGCCTTTACCGGTGCGTTTCATGGCCGTACCCATATGACCATGACGCTGACCGGCAAAGTGGTCCCCTACAAGACCGGCTTTGGTCCGTTCGCCAGCTCAGTATTCCATGCCCGCTATCCCAATGCACTGCATGGTCACAGCGTGGCAGCGGCACTGGAAAGTCTCGAAGCCATCTTCAAGTGCGATATCAGTCCGCAGCAAGTCGCCGCCATCATTTTCGAGCCGATTCAGGGCGAAGGTGGTTTTAACGTGGCACCGCCGGAATTTGTCAGCGCGCTGCGCACGCTGTGCGACCAGCACGGCATTTTGTTGATTGCCGACGAAATTCAGAGCGGCTTTGCCCGCACCGGTAAGCTGTTTGCCAGCGAATATTATGACGTGAAGCCTGACCTGATCACCATGGCGAAAAGCCTGGCGGGCGGCATGCCGTTGTCGGCGGTATCCGGACGCGCTGAGGTGATGGATGCACCGCAACCGGGCGGTCTCGGCGGCACTTACGCCGGTAGCCCGCCAGCGATTGCTGCGGCACACGCGGTACTCGACGTGATCGACGAAGAACAACTGTGTCAGCGCGCTAACCAGCTCGGCGCAAAATTGAGTGAAACCCTACAGGGTGCCGGGTGCCGTTCACTGGCTGAAGTACGCGGTCGCGGTTCAATGATTGCGGCGGAGTTTAATGACGCCGCAGGTAAACCTTCCGCCGATATCGCGCGCGCCATCCAGCAGCAGGCACTGGCACAGGGGTTGATTCTGCTGACCTGTGGCGTGCACGGTAACGTGATCCGCTTCCTTTACCCGCTCACCATCCCGGACGCGCAGTTCAACAGCGCATTGCAACTGCTGTCCGGCATTCTGGCGCAACACTAAATCTCTCCCCCGATGCATAGCGCCGTTCCCGCTATGCATCGGTACCTGGCATAAAAGCTGCATTGCAAACACTACGCAGGTTCGCCTGCACATCAATAATAATTCAGGAGTTGTGGGATGGTTAAAAAGTTAGCTGTACTCATTTTCGCTACCATAGCACTGCAAGCACAGGCAGAAACCCTGACTGTGATCTCTTTTGGTGGCACCAACAAGGACGCCCAGGACAAAGCATTCTATAAACCCTTTACCGCTGCCGGGAAAGGCACCATTGATGCTGGCGAATACAACGGCGAGATGGCGCGTATCCGTGCCATGGTGGAGACCAAACAGGTCGGCTGGGATGTGGTTGAGCTGGAAACCCCGGAACTGCTGCGTGGTTGTGATGAAGGCCTGTTCGAGACGCTCGACTGGAGCAAACTGGGCAACAAAAGTGATTTCATTCCTGGCAGCGTCAGCGAATGTGGTGCCGGGATTTTTGTCTGGTCTACCGTGCTGACCTACGACGCCGACAAACTGAAAACCGCCCCCACCAGTTGGGCTGATTTCTGGGATGTGAAGAAATTCCCCGGCAAACGCGCGCTGCGTAAGAGCGCCAAATACACCCTCGAAATCGCGCTGATGGCGGATGGCGTGAAGCGTGAAGATGTCTACAAAGTGCTGGCGACCCCGGCCGGTGTGGACCGCGCCTTCAAAAAGCTGGATGAGCTGAAACCGAATATCCAATGGTGGGAATCCGGCGCACAGCCGCTGCAATGGCTGGTATCGGGTGACGTGGTGATGGCATCGGCTTATAACGGCCGTGTCGGTACCGCCCAGGCGGAAGGCCACAACTTCAAAATCGTCTGGGACGGCGGCCTGTATGACCTGGATAACTGGGCCATCGTCAAGGGATCGAAACATAAAGCCCTGGCAGAACAGTTTATCGCCTTCGCCAACCAGCCCGAAAACCAGAAAGTCTACGCCGAAAATATTCCTTACGGCCCGACCAATATCAAGGCCGGTGCCCTGCTGGCACCTGAGCGCCTGAAGCAGCTGCCCACCTCGCCGGATAACCTGGCGAAATCGGTGCAGGTGGATGCCAATTTCTGGCTGGAACACGGCGAAGAACTGGAACAGCGCTTTAACAGCTGGGCCGCGAAGTAATGTTGTCCGGTAACGGCGCGATCTAACGCGCCGTTGCACAGCACAGAATTTTCAGTAAGGAGTCCGGCCATGAGCCAAAATCCCGTTTTGGATCCCCCAGCACAATCAGTGCATAACCCGCGCGTTCCGACGCTGCGCCAGCGTCTGCAACGTAGCGAGTTTGCGAGGACGCGACGTTCGCTGCTGCTGATTGCACCTCTGCTGGTGTTCGTGGTGGTCTGCTTCCTGTTCCCAATTGGCTCGATCCTGAGCATGAGCATCAATAACCCGGAGCTGCCGGAAGCATTGCCGCAAACCAGCAAAGCGTTGCAGCAGTGGTCTGGCGACGCGCTGCCAGATGAGCGCGTTTATGCGCTGCTGGCCAAAGAGTTGATCGCAGCCCGCGATCAGGGGCAAATCTCCAGCGTGGCGAAACGTCTCAGCTACGAAGATGCCAGCTACCGTCGCCTGATCCTCGCCGTCCCGCGCATCGCCCCTGCCGACGGGGTGGATGTGAAAAACACGATGATGGCTAAACAGCCGCTGTGGGGCGATCTCACCACCTGGCGCACGCTGCAACGTGCCGCAAAACCCTTCACCAGCCTCTACCTGCTGTCGGTGTTTGACCGTAAAGTCGATGCCAAAACCGGTGACATCGTCAACCAGCCAGCTGACCAGGCGCTGTACGTGAATGTGCTGCTGCGCACCTTATGGATGGCGACAGTGGTGACGCTACTGTGCGTCGGTATCGGTTATCCGCTGGCCTACTGGCTGGCGAAGCAACCTTCTGGCCGCGCCAATCTGCTGATGATTCTGGTGCTGCTGCCGTTCTGGACCTCACTGATTGTGCGCACCGCCAGCTGGATTGTGCTGCTGCAATCGGGTGGTCTGATTAACCGTGCGCTGATGGGCATCGGGGTGATCGACCATCCACTGACGCTGGTATTTAACCGCCTGGGTGTTTATATCTCGATGACCCATATTCTGCTGCCGTTTATCGTGCTGCCGTTGTACGCAGTAATGAAAGGCATTTCTCCCAGCTATATGCGCGCCGCTATCTCGCTCGGTGCGCATCCGTTCCTCGCCTTCTGGCGCGTCTACGTGCCGCAAACTTTTGCCGGTATCACCGCTGGTGCGCTGCTGGTGTTTATGATGGCGATTGGTTATTACGTCACCCCCGCGCTGCTCGGCGGCCCGGATGACCAGATGGTCAGCTATTTCGTGGCCTTCTTTACCAACAGCACCATGAACTGGGGCATGGCCGCCGCGCTGGGGAGCCAGCTGCTGATTATCGTGATGCTGCTGTACATCGTTTATATCCGTGTCACCCGTACCTCCGCAGAATCGGCGGCGCGCTAAGGAGCGAAGAAATGAAACAACAAGGTTCTACCCTGCTGCGCCTGTGGGGCGCGTTCTTCAACTTCTATGGCGCGGCGGTGCTGCTGTTTTTAATTCTGCCAATTCTGGTGATCGTGCCGCTATCGTTTAACTCCAGCTCATTTCTCAGCTATCCGCTGAGCGGCTTTTCACTGCGCTGGTATCAAACTTTCTTTCATTCGCAGGAGTGG
The DNA here is from genome assembly GCF_047947045.1 of Pantoea sp. App145. NCBI lineage: Bacteria > Pseudomonadati > Pseudomonadota > Gammaproteobacteria > Enterobacterales > Erwiniaceae > Pantoea > Pantoea sp. App145. Next base: position 4,186,507 of record NZ_CP133290.1, on the reverse strand, counting down.
CTGGGCGCGCTGGGGAACAGTTTGCTGATTGCGCCGCTGGCGACATTGCTCGCCACCATTCTGGGGGTGCTGGCGTCAATGGGACTGGTACGCGGCGAATTTCGCGGCAAAGGCATCGTAATGGCGATTATCATCTCGCCGATGGTGGCACCGGTGGTGATTATCGCGGTAGGGATGTTCTTCTTCTTCGCCCGGTTATCGCTGCTGAACAGCTACCTCGGACTGGTGCTGGCGCATACGCTGCTTGGCGTACCCTTTGTGGTGATTACCGTGGTGGCGGTGCTGAAAAGCTATGACACCAACCTGTCACGCGCGGCAGCCAGCCTGGGCGCATCACCGCTGCTGACCTTCCGCAAAATCACCCTGCCGCTCATCGCTCCAGGGGTGTTCTCTGGCGCGTTATTTGCCTTTGCCGCCTCGTTCGATGAAGTGGTGGTGACGTTGTTTCTCGCCAGCCCGAGCCAGCGTACCCTGCCGATTCAGATGTTTGCCGGGATTCGCGAAAACCTCGATCCCACCATCGCGGCAGCGGCGACGCTGATGATTGCGGCGTCACTGGTGCTGCTGATTGTGATGGAGATACTGCGGCGGCGTGGTGAGCGTATGCGTCAGTCGCATCCCGCCCATTAATGCAAAAGGCACCTCTTGCGGTGCCTTTACTTTTAGGATTCGCTGTTGCGACTCAACCACAACGACAAGGCTTTCAGCGAATCATCGGTGAACTCATCACAGCGGGCAGTGATCTCTTCCGGTGTCATCCAGAAGACTTCATCCACCTCCTCTTCCTGCATCGCAAACGGACCGTGCGACACGCAGCTGAACAAACCGCCCCAGACGCGGCAATGTTCATCTTCGAAGTAGAATTTTCCATGCTCAGCAAACGGCACCGCGGCAATACCCAGTTCTTCTTCCGCTTCACGACGCGCCGATTCCAGCATGTCTTCACCGCTCTGCACCACACCACCGGCGGTGGCATCGAGCATACCAGGCATGAAGTCTTTGATTTCAGTACGACGCTGCACCAGAATCTTGCCCATGCCGTCATGCACCACGATATAGGTGGCGCGATGACGCAGGCACTGCGCACGCATCTGCGCGCGACTGGCCTGCGCAATCACTTCATTCTCTTCGTTAACGATATCTACCCATTCGATACCGTTATCTGCAGGTTGATCCACCATCCGTAACCCTTTTCTGTTTAGGCGTGCCGGGCACGCGCCTGTTTACTGTTCTTTATTAGAGTGTGCGGTAAGGTAAAGGGTTCTTTTCCCCACCGCAAGACCTCTTCGTGCTTAGCGTTGTTTGCCCGATTCCGTCAGCCAAAGCTGGACCGAAGCACGCTGCCACTGGAACTCAGCATAGTGCTGTAGCTTCACCGGTAGCACATCACCATGCAGCGCCAGACGATTTATCATCACCGCCAAATCGGTATCCGCAATCGACCATTCGCCAAACAGGTTCTGCTGTCCATCCGGCAACAGACGTTGCACCGCCGTAATCAGCTTCTGTGCCGCCTGCTCTCCTGCGCGGCTTAGCGGCGCAAAACGTTCACCGGCAAACAACACTTCGGTTGGGCGCTCCTGACGTAGCGGCATCAGGTCGCTGCGCAGCCATGCCTGAATCTCACGGGCATGGGCGCGCTTTTCCCGGTCGCGGGGGTACAGACGTTCGTACTCCGGTGCCGGGAAGCGCTCCTCAAGATATTCGGCAATCGCTGAGGATTCATTAAGAATAAAATCATCAATTTGCAATGTCGGCACCCGACAGGTGAGCGACAGCGCACGATAATCATCATCCCATTGCGCATTACGCGACAGATCAACACGTTTCAGGGTGAAGGGAATGCCCTTTTCGGTCAGTGCCACGTAGACCGACATGGCATAAGGGCTGAAGAAAGAAGCATCGGACCACAACGTCATGTTCGGGTAATTCATCGGCTGCCTCGGATGTGCATCTGGAGTGCTTCATGTTTACCGATTTTTATTTAGTAAGGCAATGTGGATCTGAACCGGTAAGACCAGCGCAGACTACGGTTTTTTCATCGTAAGCGTCGGTGCGGTCACGCCAGCCGTGTGCTTCTCTTCTATGCTGAAACTGAGCACATAACAAGCACAAGGAGGCTCAACATGCATCTGCTTATTACCGGCGGCACGGGTTTGATTGGCCGCCATCTGATCCCGCGCCTGTTACAGCTTGGTCAACAGGTGAGCGTGGTGACGCGTGATGTCGCAGCCGCACGCGAGAAGCTGGACCCACGCGTTGCCTGCTGGTCCGGCCTTGCGCAGCAGCAGGATCTCAATGGTATCGATGGGGTGATTAACCTTGCCGGTGAGCCTATCGCCGACAAGCGCTGGACCGCAGAACAAAAACAACTGCTGTGCGAAAGCCGCTGGCAGGTAACCGAACGCCTGGTGTCGCTGATCCATGCCAGCAGCCAGCCGCCGAAATTTTTGATCTCCGGCTCAGCCACCGGTTTCTATGGCGATACTGGCGATTTGGTCCTGACCGAAGACGATCCCGGCCATGAAGAGTTTACCCATACGCTATGTGCCCGTTGGGAGCAGCTGGCGCTGGCGGCGCAGAGCGATCGTACCCGGGTGTGCCTGCTGCGTACCGGCGTGGTACTGGCGAAGGAAGGCGGTGCGCTGGCAAAAATGAAGCTGCCGTTCAGGCTCGGCGTCGGTGGCCCCATCGGTAGCGGCAAACAATATCTGCCGTGGATTCATATCGACGACCTGGTGAATGCGATCTGGTGGCTGATTGATAATCCGTTGCAGGGGCCATTCAATCTGGTGTCGCCCTATGCGGTCCGCAACGAACAATTTGCTGCCACGCTCGGCCAGGTGATGCATCGTCCGGCCTTTATGCGCACCCCGGCCAGCGCTATCAGGCTGATGATGGGTGAGTCTGCCGTGCTGGTGCTCGGCGGCCAGCATGTGCTGCCAAAACGGCTGGAGGAGTCAGGATTTGGTTTTCGCTGGTATGACTTGCAGGAGGCATTGCAGGATACGGCGGCGTAAACATCCCCCCTCGTAGCGGCGCGATTTATCGCGCAATTCCGTGCGTGATGCAGGAAACGCCCGCGCGATAAATCGCGCCGCTACGGGGAATCGTTTATTTCAGCGAACCTTTGAGGAACTGCTGCAAACGCGGGCTTTTCGGGTTGTTAAACACTTCATCGGGCGCACCCTGCTCTTCAATTTTCCCCTGATGCAGGAAAATCACATGGCTGGAGACGTGACGGGCAAACTCCATTTCGTGGGTGACCACCACCATAGTTTTCCCTTCTTCAGCCAGCTTCTGCATGATGCGCAGCACTTCACCGACCAGCTCCGGGTCGAGCGCCGAAGTCGGTTCATCAAATAACAGCACTTCCGGTTCCATCGCCAGCGCACGGGCGATAGAAACGCGCTGCTGCTGACCACCGGACAGGTGCACCGGATATTTGGCACGGGCGCGTTCGTCGATGCCGACTTTATCCAGATACTTAATCGCACGTTCGCGTGCTTCGGTTTTGCTCAGGCCCAGCACCTGAATCGGTGCTTCCATCACGTTCTCCAGCACCGTCATGTGGCTCCACAGGTTGAAGTGCTGGAACACCATGGTGAGACGGGTACGCAGCGAGCGCAACTGCTCCTTATTCGAGACCTTCAGCTGACCATCAGTGTCGCGCACCAGGTTGATCTGCTCATTGTTAACTGCGATGGTGCCTTCACTCGGTTTTTCGAGGAAGTTAATGCAGCGCAGAAAAGTACTTTTCCCGGAACCGGACGAGCCAATGATACTAATAACGTCACCGGCATCCGCCTGTAATGACACGCCTTTCAGGACTTCATGTTCACCGTAACGCTTGTGCAGTTCGGTAACGCTTAATTTATTTTCAGCCATAGGTTACTCAATGCGATGAAGAAGGTTTCACGTGGGCCAGCCAGCGGCGCTCCGCCATACGGAACAGGCTAATCAACACGTAAGAGATAATCAGGTACAGCACCGCGGCAATACCAAAAGCGACAAACGGCTGATAGGTCGCGGAGTTGATATCACGCGCCACTTTCAGCAGGTCTGGCACTGTGGCGGTAAACGCCAGCGCGGTGGAGTGCAGCATCAGGATCACTTCATTGCTATAGGCAGGCAGCGCGGTACGCAGCGCCGAAGGCAGAATGATGCAACGATACAATTTAAAGGTTGAGAACCCATAGGCGCGTGCCGCTTCGATTTCACCGTGTGGTACGGCGCGAATAGCCCCGGCAAACATTTCGGTGGTATAGGCGCAGGTGTTGAGGGTAAACGCCAGCAGGGTACAGTTAAGTCCGCTGCGGAAGAAGGCGTTCAGCAACTCGGACCCTTTCACTACTTCCAGCGTGTACATGCCGGAGTAGAACACCAGCAGCTGCACATACAACGGCGTACCGCGGAATATGTAGGTGAACAACCATACCGGGGTGGAGATAAAGCGATTGGGTGACACCCGGGCAATCGACAGCAACACCGCCAGACAACCGCCAATCGCCACAGAAATAATCAACAGCCACAGGGTGATAGCCACGCCGGTAAAACGGTAACCATCGGTCCAGAGCAGGGATTTCCAATACTCCTGAATAATATCGATCATAGCTCTGCCCTTTTCACACCCACTGAGTAGCGGCGTTCAAGCCACCACAGCACGCCGTTCGACAGCGTGGTAAACACCAGATAAATCACCCCGGCAACAATCGCGAAGTAGAACGGCTGCCAGGTGCTTTTACCTGCCAGCTGGGTGGCTTTCACCACATCCTCAAGGCCGAGCAGCGAAACCAGCGCGGTCGCTTTGAGGATCACCTGCCAGTTGTTACCGATGCCCGGCAGCGCAAAGCGCATCATCGCCGGGAACAGAATGCGACGGAAAGTTTGCGAGCCGGTAAAACCAAACGCGGTGGCCGCTTCAATCTGCCCCTTCGGCACAGCGAGAAACGCACCACGGAAGGTTTCAGTAAAGTAAGCACCATAGATAAAGCCGAGGGTGATGATACCGGCCACCATCGGGTCGATATCGAACTGCGCGACACCCATCGCATCGGTCAGGGAGTTCAGGGCGATCTGCAGACCGTAGAAAATCAGCAGCATCAACACCAGATCCGGTACGCCGCGAATCAGCGTGGTGTAGCCTTCAAAAAGCATCGCCAGCGGGCGATTGCGGGAAAGTTTGGCGCCAGCGCCAATTAAACCAAGCACCACGGCCAGCAACACCGAACTGAGCGCCAGTTCCAGTGTAACCAGGGTGCCTTTTAGAATGACGTCAGAATAGCCATACAACATGAATTTGATCCTGTCGTGGGGAAATTAACGAAGCACTGCCCGCATGTCGCGGGCAGTCTGGTAGACAGGATAATCAGTCACCGTACACATTGAAATCAAAGTATTTCTTCGCAATCTTATCGTAAGTACCGTCTTTGCGCATCGCTTCGAAGGCTTTGTCGATGGCGGCTTTCAGATCCGCATCATCTTTACGCAGGCCCATACCGGTGCCGACGCCAAAGATTTTATCATCTTTCACCGCCGGGCCAGCAAAGGCGTAGTTTTTACCTACCGGCTGCTTCAGGAAGCCTTCGCTCGCCTGCACTTCGTCCTGGAAAGCGGCATCGATACGGCCCGCATTCAGGTCCTGATACACCAGATCCTGGTTAGCATACGGCGTAACGGTGACACCCTGCGGACGCCAGTATTGATTGGCGTAAGTTTCCTGGGTAGTGCCCTGCAACAGACCAATATTCTTGCCTTTCAGTGACTCAATGGTCGGCTGAATGGTGGAACCTTTTGGTGCAACCAGACGGGCGTTTGCTGCGTAGAGTTTTTCAGAGAAGCCAATCTCTTCCTGACGCTTTTCAGTAATGGAAAGTGAAGAGATGATGGCATCGATCTTCTTCGCTTTCAGCGACGGGATCAGCGCATCGAAATCGCTTTCCACATAAGTACATTTAGTCTTGATGCGTTTACAGATCTCGTTAGCCAGATCAATGTCAAAACCCACTAACTGTCCTTGCGCGTTTTTCGATTCAAACGGCGGGTAAGTCGGGTCAGTCCCGATGCGCAGCGTATGCGGTACCGCCGCGAACACGCTCGCGGCGCTGGACATTGCCAGCATCAGAGAAAGAGCCAGAACTCGCTTTTTCATAGGTAACCCTCAAGTGAAGTGCTTTTTGTTATGTGGTGCGTGATGTGTTTGCGCTGTTTAATTTGCATGTTTCATGCCAGTTGTGCAAATTGGCGAAACCCTGTACAGACGCACTAAATACTGCGCCCACCAGGGGCGCAAGCACTTAGTTTGTGAGGAAAATATAACAGTCGGGTGAGCAGGAAAAAGCGACATTGTTAACTTTTGGTGCATGAAATGCACGAAGAGTGATCCCGAGCGCAATTTCGCACCATAACAGTGCAACTCTGCACCATTTATGCGCCTTGCCAGCGAGTGAACAGATCCTGCGGTAACTCAATATCGAACTGGTCCAGTACGCGATTGACCGTTTGATCCACCAGCTCGGCAATATTTTGCGGACGGTGATAAAACGCGGGTACCGGCGGCATAATCACGGCGCCCAGTTCAGCGGCAGTGGTCATCATACGCAGATGGCCTACGTGCAACGGGGTTTCCCGCACACACAGCACCAGTTTGCGCTGCTCTTTCAGCACCACGTCAGCGGCACGCGTCAGCAGGCTATCGCTGTAGCTGTGCACAATGCCGGACAGGGTTTTCATTGAACAGGGCAGGATCACCATGCCAAGTGTTTTAAATGAACCGGAGGAAATGCTGGCTGCAATATCGCGCACGTCATGCACCACATTGGCCAGTGCCTGCACCTCGCGCAGATTGAAATCGGTTTCCAGCGCCAGGGTCTGACGCGCAGCCTGACTCATCACCAGATGGGTTTCCACCTCGGCCAGCGGTTGTAACACCTGCAACAGGCGCACGCCGTAGATTGCGCCGCTGGCGCCGGAAATACCAATGATGAGTCGTTTCATAATTATTTTGCCCTGCAGGTAAACCACAATCATAACCCGCAGCAGAAGAGGAAGACAAACTGGCTGGCATGTTTACCACTGATATCCAACGGTGACGCCGGATAGATTGAATAATACCGAACAGGTTATGAACATCGACGTGACTGAATGGATAAAAGGCGACTGAACAACCATCGCCTTTCACCTGGATAACTATGCCAGCTTATTGAGGAACAAAAGTAATATTTATGGTTTTGATATCTATACGATTACCATTAAGAAGCGGGTAAACCTTATAGTAAGCCTGGTTCTGAGGCTTAAGACTACTCAGCATACGCGCGGAACCTGCAAGAATGCCGTTCTCGTTAGTTTTACCGTTACTCAGCAATTCTATCTGCCTGCCGTCATATCCATTCAACTCTTTAAAAGAGAGGCCAGATAAATTTGCCAGTGGATTACCAAATTTATCAACCAGGGTGACGTCAAACGTTGCATCGTCAGTGGAGCCAGGCTGACCCGGTTTAAATTTACCTTCATTGGCTCGATAATCTTTGATCGTTGCCGAAGTGAGGTCAGCATTGACCGTTACTGAGACCGCATTAGACGCCAGGTCATTAATATGGCTTGTTACCGTATAGGTGCCTGCTTTTTCGACAGACTTACTGGCCGTCACCCTGCCGTTTTCATCGGTTTTACCCTCATTTGCCGCATTGATGATGTTGCCATTCTCATCGGTAAACTTCACAACAGCATCCTTTAAGGGGTTACCTTCCTTGTCAGTGACCATCGCGGTGAAAGTCATGGTGTTACCTGCGGTGACAACCAGAGTTTCGCTGCCCAGCTCTATTTTAGCGGGAGCAACAACGGGAACCTCTTCTTCAACCGCTTTCAGCGTCAGTTGCTGCTGCCCAAGCACGTCTGCACCATGATACAGCACCAGCGTCACCACGCCGGATTCGGCTCCCGCCGTCAGATCTGCCAGATAGCGGCCTGTCGTCCCCTCTTCTTTGATTTCCCCGACAACAACACCGGAACCACTACGCGCATTTTGCAAAGTGGCTTCCAGACGCAGATTGGCGGCCTGCCCGGTGACGGGTTTACCCTCTGCATCTTTCAACTCAATCGCAGCCTGTGCATGTCCGCTGCCATCCGCGACCAATTCATGAATATCAAGATTAAACACGGTCTTTGCGGCATCAGGCTGTTGGGGTTGCTCGGGTTGTACCGGCTCTTCCGGCTGTATCGGTTGTTCCGGATCAGTCGGTTCTTCGGGCAGGATTTGCTGTGCTTTTTCTACCGTGATTGCGACCTGTGCACGCTGCGAGGCTTTACCTTTGGTGTCATACGCCACCGCGCTCAGGGTGTAATGGTTATCGGTACCCTCCTGATACGCTGGCAGCACCAGCACAGAATTCTCGCCCTGTCCGACGATTTTTCCGCCCGCTGCGACCAGTAAGGCGTCATCCCAGACAATTTTTCCCAACCCATGCTTAGCCCAGATACTGATGCCCAGCGGCTGCGAACTGCCCTCCTCTCCCTGAATGGCGCTCGCCAGCGAGAAGGTAATCACCGTCTGCTCGCGATAATCCATCACGATTTGGTTATTACGCGAAACCAGCTCGTAGCGTGAACCCGCCAGGCTACGCTGTTCCGCCACGGCGGCTGACGACAGGTGCCAGTCAAGTGAGCGACCAAAGTTCCAGTTCAGGTTTAATCCAACCTTGGTATCTTTGCCGCTTTGCATGCTATTGCGCTGCTCGGCCTCCACTGAAACCAATGGAACCGGCGTCCAGTTCAGGCCGACAGTCACGGCTGAAGGATCTTTCTGCAGGGTATTGCGGTTGATCAGCGCAACATTATCACCATAATATTGTTCATATTTCACCTTGCCACCCAGTTGCGGGTAGATCGGCAGCCAACTGGACAATTCAATGTCCCAGCCATTCGCCGGACGTTCATCATAATCAGCCATCAACTTTGACTGATGCCAGCCAGTCAAACCGTAATAACCATTCGCAGCCAGGCGTAGCGCTTCGGTCCACAATTCAGCCCCGATACCCGCACGACGGTTGTTACCGCTAAAATCATTATCAAAAAAGACGTTATTGCCCAGCATCCAGCCATCCGCAAAATAACGGATGCCGAGGCCGATATTGCCGGTGTTGCGATCGTCAACACGACGCGCGCCGAGCTGGGTAAACAACAGAATATTTTGGCGGCTGTCCCACAGGGGTACCAGCACATCGCCGGAATAGTTGTAGTCAGAAAAATCTTTGTCCGAACTGATGGAAATTCGTGAGCTACCACCGAAACCGTCTAACCACTCTTCCGCCTGCTGCCCTGCTAATGCAGAAAGCTGGTTCTGGCCAAACTGACGCGCATCCATATTGCGTGAATTCGATTTACTCTCGGCCTTACGCACCGGCTCCGGTTGCTTCGTCTGTTGCGTCTGCGGCTGTACAGCTGATTTTTTTACCGGCAGCCAGACAGTCTGGCCCGTAGTAGCAGCGAGGAAGGTGGCTTTGTCGCTAAACGCAAAAGAATTAATCTCCCACAAGTGATCAACCGAGATTTTATTTGCACGCGCAATATCCTGAATATTTTCATCCGGCTTTAATTTTACGGATTGAACCGTGGTTTCCTGATAATTCCCCCGCTCGCTGAATGCACTGGCGGGCAGGCATACTAATGAAAGGGAAAGTGGCACAAGAATAGCGGTTGTAATAGCCGAAAGTTTAAATCTCTTTCCAGACGTCATTTGAAATTACCCCAGTAAATTGAAATGCTGAACTAAAGGATGAAAAGCGGGGTGAGTTGAAATTATTTTTCACCACGTTTTCCCTGCGGCATTTTCAAACGCGAGGTATCAAAACAGTTAATGAGATTGTCATGATTTCATCATCAATCCCGGAAGCATGATTTTTATTTATGATTTACTAAATAATTAGTTCACTGAATTCAGATTAATTCACCTCCTTATTATGAGTAAGAGGAACATGGCCAGCACTAAGCTATAGCCTGATAAAATTCTGCTACTGGATAAACAGGAAAGTGAGGGTTTTATATCAAGAATGACACGAGGGGCAGGAGGTTTTATTTCTGATGGGAGATAATAATAAAATGCCCGCTTTTAATTAAAAAGCGGGCAATGCAATTTAACCTTCGTTATGTAATTCCAGACCTTCCACTTCAGTCTGACGTGCGATGGCTTTTGCATCGTCATTACGCAGTGACTGGAGATAGTCAAGATAACGCTGGTCAACGTCTTTGGTGACGTAAATACCGTTAAAGACCGAACACTCAAACTGCGCGATATCCGGGTTCTCTTCGCGTACAGCTTCGATCAGATCGTCGAGGTCCTGGAAAATCAACGCATCGGCTTTAATCAGCTGACGAATCTCTTCCACTTCACGACCATGGGCGATCAGCTCGGTCGCGCTCGGCATATCGATGCCATACACGTTCGGGAAACGAATTTCCGGCGCGGCTGAAGCCAGATAGACGCGCTTCGCACCCGCTTCGCGTGCCATCTCGATAATTTGTTCCGAGGTGGTACCACGCACGATAGAGTCATCCACCAACAGCACGTTCTTATCACGGAACTCAGCACGGTTGGCGTTCAGCTTGCGGCGTACCGCGCTGCGACGCAGATGCTGGCCCGGCATGATGAAGGTACGGCCAACGTAGCGGTTTTTCACAAATCCCTGACGATAAGGCTTATCGAGGATACGGGCGATTTCCAGCGCCACATCGGTAGAGGTTTCCGGAATCGGGATCACCACATCGATATCAAGATCTTCCCACTCACGCGCGATCTTCGCACCCAGCTTGGTGCCCATACGTACGCGCGCACTGTAGACCGAAATTTTGTCGAGGAAGGAGTCCGGACGCGCAAAGTAGACGTACTCGAACAGGCACGGATTGCTTTTCGGGTTCTCAGCACACTGACGCGTGGAGAGCTGGCCCTGCTCGGTGATGTAGACCGCTTCACCCGGTGCCACATCACGAATGAACTCAAAGCCCAGCGTATCCAGCGCCACGCTTTCAGACGCGACCATATACTCGATACGGCCATCGGCGATTTGGCGTTTACCCAGCACCAGCGGACGGATGCCGTTAGGATCGCGGAAGGCAACCATGCCATGACCGATAATCATCGAAACCACCGCGTAAGCACCACGCACCTGCTGGTGCACGGCAGCCACCGCGGCAAAAATGTTGTCAGCTTCCAGTGGGTAATGCTGAAAACGGTCCAGCTCCTGCGCAAAGATGTTGAGCAGGATTTCGGAATCAGAGGTGGTGTTGACGTGACGGCGACCCACTTCGAACAGCTGCTTACGCAGTTCGTGCGCGTTGGTCAGGTTACCGTTGTGCGCCAGCGTAATGCCGTAAGGGGAGTTCACATAGAAAGGTTGCGCTTCAGAGGCACTGGAGCTGCCTGCTGTCGGATAACGTACGTGACCAATCCCGATGTTGCCTTGCAAACGCTGCATGTGGCGTGCTTCGAAGACATCGCTCACCAGCCCATTGGCTTTGCGCAAACGAAAGCAGTTAAGCGCATCGATGGTACAAATGCCGGCGGCATCCTGCCCGCGGTGCTGCAGCACCGTTAACGCGTCATAGATCGACTGGTTTACTGGCATAAAACCGGTGATACCAACAATACCGCACATGTTGTCATTTCCTCATTAGCCGCACTCCCGGTGGCGTCACCGGGGTAAAAAACTCGACGTGCTTTTCAGATAGTCAAAAAACCACCTGATGATGTAACTGAACTGGGGAATGAGTTGGGACTGCTGCCAGTCCGGGCTTTTCGAGAAGCCGGTGAATGTATCAAGGAAGAAGAGAATAGCGGCAACGATTAGCACGCCACGCAACGCCCCGAAACAGACCCCCAACACCCTGTCGGTTCCCGACAGGCCGGTCTTTTCAACCAGCGTGCCGATCACATAGTTCACGATGGCACCCACAATCAGGGTAGCAACGAACAGTACCGCGATAGCGATACCGTTACGAACCAGTTCGTCGTCAAAACCTGTAAACCAGACTGCAAGGTAGGCGTAGTAGTGACTGGCGACAAAAAACGCACATCCCCAGGTAACGAGAGATAAGGCTTCCCGGACAAACCCGCGAACCAGGCTGACCAGAGCCGAAAAACTAACTACCGCAATAATGACGTAATCAATCCAGATCATGAACTCTTCCAGCGCCAGCGCGATTGCACCCCTGCATCCAGTTCGGGGCGCATTCTAACAGAAAAAGAAAACGTTTGCGTAGGGTTTTCCGGTTCCGTATCCATAAAAAGGGCGAAGAAAAAAAATCACCTCGCCCCGACGTATCTCAGCAAGGTAACCAACTGAAATAAAATAATTTTTCTGTCATCAATTTGATGAACAACCTGTGCTATGCCGCGCCTTTTTCTGCTATCGGCGCGGCTTATCAACGGTTTAGCGCGTGCTGTACGGTTTGACGACCCCACCGAGTCCGGAAAGGTTTTTCAGCTCACCCAGCGCCGCCTGCATCTTCGCTTTTGACGCATCCGGCCCGACATAAATACGGGTGATCTGGCCCTGAACCGGCGTTGATGGCACCGTAAAGGCGCGATAGCCCGAGAGACGCAACTGCGCCACAATCTCGTTGACCTTCGCTGCGTTTTTCAACGCCCCGAGCTGCACCACATAAGCCTGACCCGCGGGTGCTGGCGCTTCTGCTTCACTCTGCTTCGGCGTTTCGACCGGTTTCGGCTGTTCCACCGGCTTAGGCTCAACCGGTTTCGGCCTGGGTTGCTCAATCGGTTTTGGCTTAGGCTGCTCAACGGGTTTGGGTTTCGGCGTCTGTACCGGCGCGCTTTGATGGACCGGCGGCGGCGTCACCACGCTGGGTTCGCTATTCTGAGCTGGCTGAGTATTGCCGCTCTCTGCCGGACTGGTGGACGTTTTGCTATTGGTCGCACTCGGCTCGGTCGTCGTACCCGCGCCTTCCGGCGGCTGAGCAGGCAACGGCTGGGTGACCGGTGGCACCATCTCGCTGTCCTGCTGATCATCCGGTTTCGGCACCAGCGGAATGGCAGCGAACTCCTCTTTGTAGTGCTTTTTCTTGCCATCCAGCAGGCCAGGTAAGACGATGACGCCAACCGCCACCAGAATCACTGTGCCAACCAAACGGTTCTGAAACTTACTTGCCACTGCCGTTCTCCGCTGCCATCGATTCCATTACCTGTGCCACGGTGTGGAAAGAACCACACACCAGAATCACATCCTCGGGATGCGCCTGCAACCGCGCTGCCTGCCAGGCAGCATCCACGGTAGCAAATGCTTCACCACTCGCCAGATGGGCAATCAGCTGCTCCGCTGTCGCACCGCGTGGACCCTCAAGGGGAGCGCAGTACCAGCTATCCACCTGGGGTGCCAGCGCCGCCAGCGTTCCCGCGATATCTTTATCATGCAGCATACCTACCACCGCATGAACCTTACCGGAACGCGGCAGTTCCGCCAGACGTGAAGCCAGATAATAAGCGGCATGGGGATTATGTGCTACATCCAGGATCACACGAGGTGATTCACTGACCGTCTGGAAACGACCCGGTAAAATAGCCAGCGGCAGATGCTGACGAATAATCGCCTCGCTAACCGGTAAACCCGACGCACGCAGCGCGATAAGCGCGGTCGCGGCATTGGGTAACGGCACCTGCGGTAACGGCAGGTTGCGCAATTCACCCTGCGCATCCTGCAGCGTCCAGCTGTCGCCATGCTGCTGCCATTGCCAGTCGCGGTTACGCTGCAACAGCAATGCGCCCTTCTCTGCCGCAACGATCGCGATGGTATGCGGCATATCCGGTTCACCCACTACGGCCGGTTTACCTGCACGGAACACCCCCGCTTTTTCACGGCCAATGCTTTCGCGATCCGGCCCCAGCCAGTCGGTGTGGTCCAGCGCGATGCTGGTGACCACCGCCACATCGGCATCGACGATGTTGGTCGCGTCGAGGCGTCCACCCAGACCGACCTCGAGGATCACCACATCCAGCCCCGCTTCACGGAACAGATTTAACGCGGATAAGGTACCGAACTCGAAATAGGTCAGCGAGATGTCGCCGCGCCCGGCTTCAATGGCGGCAAAACTGGCGCTGTGCAAAGCTTCATCCAGCTCCTCGCCCTGAATGCGCACCCGTTCGGTGTATCGCACCAGATGCGGTGAACTGTAGACCCCAACACGGAAACCGGCGGCCATCAGTAACGTTTCCAGCGTACGGCAGGTGGTGCCTTTGCCATTGGTTCCGGCAACAGTGAAGACGAAGGGAGCAGGTTTTAGCAGGTCGAGGCGTGCAGCGACGCGTTGAATACGATCCAGACCCAGTTCGATGGTCTGAGAATGCAGATGTTCAAGATAATGAAGCCACGTGGCCAAAGGCGACGTGGCTTGAGGAAGGTGAAGAGTGTCCATGTTTCCCGTTCAGCATGTGTCGCGGCATTAGTAAAAAGGCGCATTGCTGCGCCTTTCCGTTGCCTGTCAGGCCTCGTTGCTTTCCGGCTCAGCCACAGTGGGCTGATCACCATCCTGCAGCGGCGCTGGCAGGTTCATCATTTTCGCCAGCAGGCTTGCCAGCTTAAAGCGCATTTCCGGACGACGGATGATCATATCGATCGCGCCTTTCTCAATCAGGAATTCACTGCGCTGGAAGCCCGGCGGCAATTTTTCACGTACGGTCTGCTCGATAACACGTGGGCCGGCAAAGCCGATCAACGCTTTCGGTTCCGCGACGTTAAGATCGCCCAGCATCGCGAAGCTGGCAGAAACGCCACCCATGGTTGGGTCAGTCAGTACCGAGATATACGGCAGACCGCGTTCCTGCATTTTCGCCAGCGCTGCACTGGTTTTCGCCATCTGCATCAGCGACATCAGCGCTTCCTGCATACGTGCACCGCCACTGGCGGAGAAGCAGATCAGTGGGCAGTTATCTTCCAGCGCCTGCTCAACTGCACGCACAAAGCGAGCACCAACAACCGAACCCATTGAGCCACCCATAAAGGCAAACTCAAACGCCGCAGCCACCACCGGCATACCGTGCAGCTGGCCTTTCATGACGATCAGGGCATCTTTCTCGTCGGTTTCTTTCTGCGCCGCAGACAGACGATCTTTGTACTTTTTCGAGTCACGGAACTTCAGCAGATCCTTCGGTTCCAGCTCGCTACCTAATTCTACCAGTGTTCCTTCATCCAGCAGGCTATGCAGGCGCTCACGGCCATGCATGCGCATGTGATGGTCGCACTTCGGGCAGACCTCAAGATTACGCTCTAGCTCGGCGCGATACAGCACCTGGCCACAGCTGTCGCACTTAGTCCACACCCCTTCCGGGATACTGGCACGGCGCGTCGGCGTAATATTGCTTTTGTTAAGTATGCGTTCAATCCAGCTCATTGATGACCTTTCTGTTTAAAACCGACCTGGTCCAGTCTTCTCATTGCTGCTGAAATCACCTTCAGCAGGCCGTAAATGTCGCTCATTAAACCACAACCGCTTCTCGCTGTGGATAAAAATCTGGTTTTGCGCTTACTGAGATTTCTGCTGACGTGCCTGACGGCGATGACGCCAGACTTCAATTACGCCCGGCAGAATCGACACCACGATAATCGCGACGATCAGCAGTTTCAGGTTCTCCTGCACCACCGGCAGATCCCCAAACAGGTAGCCCGCGTAAGAGAACAGCAGCACCCACAGCAGCGCACCCGAGACGTTAAAGAGCGCGAAGTGGCGATAAGACATATGTCCCATCCCTGCCACAAAGGGGGCAAAGGTTCGCACGATTGGTACAAAGCGCGCAAGTATAATGGTTTTACCGCCGTGGCGTTCGTAGAAGGCGTGGGTCTTGTCCAGGTAGCTGCGACGGAAAATCTTCGAATTGGGATTGCTGAATAACTTCTCACCAAACAGGCGACCAATGGTGTAGTTAACCGCATCGCCCAGAATCGCCGCGATCACCATCAATGCCACCATCATATGCACATTGAGGTCGTTGCTGGGCAGCGCCGCCAGCGCACCGGCCACAAATAACAGCGAATCACCCGGCAGGAAAGGCGTTACCACCAGCCCGGTTTCGCAGAACAGAATCAGGAACAGGATGGCGTAAATCCAGATGCCATACTGCGCCACCAGTTCGGCCAAATGCACATCAATATGCAGGATAAAATCGACGATAAAATGGATGAACTCCATAAAGCCAGGCTCCTTACATCCTTCGGTAACAGTTAATCTGCGAGGAACAACGGTCCCAGCGCAGGCTGAGGTAACGCAAAGTGGGATGGATAATCCACCGCCACCAAATACAAACCCTCGGCTCGGGCCGTTGCGGCCGCAAGTGTGCGATCTTTCGCTGCCAGTAACGTTGCCATCCAGTCTTCCGGCTGATTACCACAGCCAATTTCCATCAGGCTACCCACGATATTGCGCACCATATGATGCACAAACGCATTGGCCTTAATATCGACAATGACGTATGGCCCCTGGCGCGTGACGTTCAGATGCATCACATTGCGCCACGGCGTACGTGACTGGCACTGCACCGCGCGAAACGACGTGAAATCATTTTCGCCCAGCAGACACTGACCGGCGCGCTGCATCTTTTCGGCATCCAGCGGATGGTAAAAATGGGTTACACCATTGCCGAGAATCGCCGGACGCAGCCGCTGGTTGTATATCACGTAGCGATAACGGCGCGCCGTGGCGCTGAAGCGGGCATGAAACTCGTCCGGCACCGCTTTCACCCAGCGCACCGCGATATCCGGTGGCAGATTGGCGTTGACGCCCAGCGTCCAGGCTCCGTCGGCACGCTGCGAAGTGGTTTCAAAATGCACCACCTGACCGGTGCCGTGCACGCCGGCATCAGTACGCCCGGCGCAGAACACGCTGACCGGATGATTCGCCACTTGCGACAGCGCTTTTTCCAGCTTTTCCTGCACGCTGCGGACTTCCTGCTGCCGCTGCCAGCCGTAGTAACGGCTGCCGTCATATTCAATGCCTAACGCCAGCTTATGCGTGTTACCTTCAGACAACATTAATACAGATACTCCTGCACTAACTTCTCAGCAGTTTTCACCGCCATCAGCGCACCGCCGAAACGGATGTTGTCCGCCACCGACCAGAATTGCAGCAGCTCAGGAATACCATAATCATTGCGGACACAGCCGATGCTCAGCTCACCGTTACCGGAAGCATCCTGCACCTGGGTTGGGTAGTCGCCTTCGTCGCTGAGACGGATATCATCCGCCCGCGCCAGTTCATCCCGCGCTTCTTCGGCAGACAGCGGACGCAGATTCTCCAGGTGTACGATTTGCGCATTGCCGTAGAACACCGGCACCTGCACGCTGCTCACTGCAATCGGTAAGCCTTCGTCCTGCAACACCTTGCGTACCTGATCCACCAGACGACGTTCACTTTCCACGCTGCCCTGGCTGTCCACCAGCTGCGGCAGCAGGTTGAACGCCAGCTGGCGACCATAATAATGTTCATCCGCCGGGACGCCGTTCAGCAAACGCGCGCTCTCTCCGGCCAGCGCATCCACCGCGCTTTTACCATCACTGGAGACGGAAATCAGGTTGGTCACCTGTAAACGGCCCAGACCGGCGGCTTCCACCAGCGGTTTGATGGCACTCAGTAACTGGCTGACCAGGCTATCCGCTACGCAAATGATGTTGCGGTTGCGATAATCCGCCAGCACTTGTGGATTGACATCCGGCACCACCAGCGGCACATCCGGCTCCAGCGCGAACAAATCGCTGCTGTCGATCACCAGGCAACCCTGGCTGGCCGCTTCTTCGGCGTAACGCGCGGCGGCGTTTCGCCCCGCAGCGAAAAACGCCAGCTGGGCCTGGGACCAGTCAAATTCTGCCGCATCCTCTACCCGCACCGAGCGCCCTTCGAAACGCTTAATTTCGCCTGCGCCGTTTTCGCTCGCCAGCAAATAGATTTCACCAACCGGGAACTGGCGTTCCGCCAGCAGTTCCAGTACAGCGTTCCCTACTGCGCCTGTCGCGCCCAATAGCGCAATATTCCAGCCGTCAGACATGTTGGTTTACTCCAGACAATGACATAAAAACAGAAGGCGGTGATATTCACCGCCCATTAATTCGGACAAATCAGGCACCTGCCGGTTGCAGCGTGGCGCGGAACCCGAGTTGATTAAGCATGTCCGCCGCCCCGGCATCATCGCAAATCACCTGCAATGATGACCATTCGCGGCGTTCTTCATATTGCTTACGCAAGCGGTCAAACTCGCCCGGCTGCGCCGCCACTTTACGCAGCGGAGCATCATCGCGGCGCACATCATACACCAGGTGCACCAGACGTTTCAGCACTGGCTGGTCAAGCTTGCCGTGTAAGGTAATGCTGCCAAACTCCGGGGGTGGCAGCAGGCTGTCCAGCGGTACCTGTTGCGGCTGACCGAGAAACTCACACCAGGCTTCAAACACCTGCGTGGTACCGCGCGCTTTGCCTTCGAGGGTGTAACCGGCGATATGGGCGGTGGCAATGTCTACCTTATCCAGCAGTTCCAGCGACAGCTCCGGTTCCGGCTCCCACACATCCAGCACCACGCTGAGATCCTGGCGCATATTCAGCACCTCCAGCAGTGCCGCGTTATCCACCACCGGGCCACGACAGGCGTTGATCAGAATGGTATTTGGTCGCAGCGCCATCAGCAGCGCCGCATCCGCCAGATGCCAGCTTTTATACCGGCCATCTTTAAACAACGGCGTATGGAAGGTGAGAATATCGGCCTGCGCCACCAGTTCATCCAGCGAGTGGAAAACTTCCGCATCACCGCGATCGGCACGCGGCGGATCGCACAACAGGGTTTTCACGCCCCACGCCTGCAAGCGTTTTTGCAGACGACCACCGACATTGCCCACGCCGACAATCCCCACGGTACGATCGCGCAGGTTAAAACCATCGCGCTCCGCCAGCAGCAGCAGCGAGGAGAAGACATATTCCACCACTGCGATGGCGTTGCAGCCCGGCGCGGCGGAGAAGGCGATGCCCGCCTCCACCAGCGAGGTCTCATCGATATGGTCGGTGCCCGCCGTCGCGGTACCGACAAATTTCACCGGCGTACCGGCCAGCAGCGCCGCATTGACTTTGGTGACTGACCGCACCATCAGCCCGCTGGCATCAGCGAGTTCAGCTTCCGGTAAGGGACGTCCCGGCACCGCCAGCACCTCACCGGTGCGGCTAAAGAGTTCACGGGCATACGGCATGTTTTCATCGACGAGAATTTTCACCACGGCAGTCCTGTAAATTCGAAAGGCCCATATTCTGGCACAAAGCCATTGATTAACCTAACCGGCTACGATAGCGATCCGGTGTGGTCCCGGCCTGGTGCTGAAACATGACAATCAGCGCCGAGGCGGAGCTGTAGCCCAACTCAAAAGCAATCGCCTGTACACTCATCCCCTGCTCCAGCAAGGCAATCGCACGCAAAAAACGCAGGCGTTGTCGCCACTCGCTAAAGGACATATGCAGCTGCTGCTGGCAACGCCGCGCCAGCGTACGCTCGGTGGTAAACACCCGTTTAGCCCATTGTGCCAGCGTGGTGTTATCGCCGGGATGCGCCTGGAGCGCGTGCAGAATCGGTGCCAGCAATTTGTCATCCGAGGTGGGCAGATAGCTTTTATGCAATGGCGCGAGGCGCAGCCGGTCACACAGCACCTCGCACAATCGCCAGTCTGCTTCACTGCGTGGCTGCTCCAGGTTGCGTTGGGCAAACTCGTCCATAATGGCATGAACGATGGCATCCGCATTCAACAGGCAGGCTTGTGATGGCAAGCCCAGGCAAAGATCGGCGGCAATATTGAAGGTGCGAAACTGCGCTTGACGATGGTTATAGCTGCTGTGGCGCTGGCCGGATGGGATCCAGATCGGCATATCGGCTGGCGTCAGCAGGCGCTCCCCTTCCACCTCCATCTCCAGCACATGGCTTTTGACGAAAATCAGCTGCCCCCAGGGATGGGCGTGGGGCAGATATTCGGTATTGGCGTTGGCCTGCTCGAAGCGCATAAAGTAGCGCAGCTGTGAGGCATCGAGCGGCGGCTGATATTCAACCTGTAAACTCATTCTGTCCGGTCATTAATGATTTTTGTCCGATTTTAGTTATCTGTCTTAAACCGGTCAAATGTAAACTTTTCGCGTTTACTTTCTGGAGCCGTACGATGAATTTTCTCTTTCCGCTGGTGGCGGTGCTGATCTGGTCGATCAACACCATCGTCAGCAAACTCTCCGCCGGGAGCATCGATCCCGCCGCCATCTCCTTTTATCGCTGGATTCTGGCGCTGGTGGTGCTGACGCCGTTTGCGTTGCCTGACGTCTGGCGTCATCGTCGGCAAATTATCGCCAGCAGCGGACGCCTGCTGATCCTCGGCCTCCTCGGTATGGTGCTGTATCAAAGCCTTGCCTATTACGCGGCGCATAGCGTATCGGCGGTGATGATGGGGATTCTTGGGGCCACCATTCCACTGCTGACCATTCTGCTCAGCCTGGTGGTGTTACGTCTGGCTCCGACGCGCGGGATTTTAATTGGCGGATTGCTGTCGTTTGCCGGTCTGGTGTGGCTGGTCAGCGCTGGCAACCCGGCACAGCTGCTGCATCAGCGCCTCGGCAATGGTGAATTGATGATGCTGGCCGCTTCAACCTCCTACGCGTTGTACGGCGTGCTGACCAAACGCTGGGCCATCCCTCTGCCGACCTGGCAAAGTTTATATGTGCAGATTTTCTTTGGCGTGCTGTTGCTGCTGCCCGGCTTTCTGCGCACGCCGGATGTGTCGCTTAATGCGCATAATATCCCGCTGGTGCTGTTTGCCGGGCTGTTCGCGTCGATCATCGCCCCATTCCTGTGGATCCTCGGCGTGCAGCGCCTCGGGGCCAGCACCACCAGCATCTTTATGAATTTTGTCCCGGCCTTTACCGCCGTCATTGCGATCCTGTTCCTGCATGAACAGCTGCATGGTTATCACTGGATTGGCGGCGGCATGACGTTGCTGGGGGTGATTCTGGCACAGCGGCTGCGCACGCCGTTACGTCGCCCCCGGACAGTCACGCCCCCTGTCAGTGGAAGCTGATCGTCACCCGTAGCCCGCCCAGTTGCGGGCTGCGGTCCAGCCTTAACTCAGCGCCATGCCAGGCGCAGATATCTTTTACCAGCGCCAGACCAATACCGGCACCGGGTTGTTGCTGGACGTTATCCAGCCGCGAGAAAGGTTGCAGCGCCTGTTGCTGCTGGGCATCGTCAATCCCTGGCCCGCTATCCTCAATGGTCATCACCCCGCAGGCGATGCATGCCGTCACGGTGCCGTGTACGGGGGTGTACTTGATGGCGTTATCCAGCAGGTTGCTGCACAACTCCGCCAGCAGCAGCGCATCGCCCTGTACCTGACATTGGCTATCCCCTTCGTAACCGAGATCGATCTGCTTATGGCGCGCCGCTGCATAGCCACTGAAGCATGCCTGCTGCGCAATGGCCGCCAGCTCAACACGCTCCAGCGGTTTATCTTCGCCGTGGCGGGCTTTAATCTGCGCCAGCTGCAACAGTCGATCGGTGAGATGTACGGTGTCGTCCAGGGTATGGCGCATCCCCTGTAGGCTTTCACGCCATTGCCGTGGATCGTCGCTGTTAAGTGCCACGCCCACCTGGGTTTTCAGAATGGTGAGCGGCGTGCGCAGTTGGTGGGACACATCGGCGCTAAAACGTTCCTGACGCGCCAGCAAACCACGCAACCGCTCCAGATGACGGTTGAACGCGATAATCAGCGGCTGTAGCTCGGACCAGGGCAGCAATGACGGCAAAGGCTGCAACTCCCCCGGAGCACGGCGCAGAACGATGCGCGACAAACGACGCAATGGGCGTAGCACCTTACGCAACAACAACCCCGCCAGAATCAGGGTGATCAGCACCAGAATGCTTTGGCTGATCAGCGCGGTACGTAATAAACCCTCGGCAAAGGCATGGCGAGAATTAAGGGTTTCCGCCACCAGTACCAGCGCCATGCCCTCCACGCCCTCTTCACTAATCGGTTGCCACAGGGCAACCACCCGAATCGGCTGCTGGCGATAGCGGGCATCGTAGAAATGAACCAGCGCCGGAAACAAGGTGGAAAGCGGCGCATTACGCGGCAGCGGCGGTAAATCCTCGTAGCCTGACAACGTTTGCCCTTCTGGCGAGATCACCTGATAGAAAAGTTGATCGTTCATATTGCGTTCAAAACTGTCGAGCACCACCCAGGGAACATCCACCTGCAATTGTCGCTGCCGCACCACCAGCCGTTCAGCCACGGTGCGCGCGGAAGCCACCAGCGAACGATCATAAGCCTGATTCGCCGCCTGAAGCGCGCTGTAATAATGGGTGTATACCGATAATCCCCACAGCAGCAGCAGCGGCACACCCAGCCATAGCAGCAACTCGCCGCGCAGCGAGCGAATCAGGCGCATGGCTGACACTCAAGGCTATAGCCCAACCCGCGCAGCGTGACGATCGCCACATCACTGCCCGCCAGTTTTTTACGCACCCGGTGCACATATAACTCTATGGTTTCCGGGCTGGCCTCATCACACAGGGAAAAAGTTTGTTCATAGAGATGCTGGCGCGATACCGGGTGGCCGGGACGCCGCATTAAGGTGGTCAGCACGCTGGCTTCACGCGGGGTCAGATGTAATGGCTGGCGATTCAGCAGGAAACAACCTTCATTGTCCCGCTCCAGCTGGCCGATCACTTGCGATTGCGGCGTTTGCCCGTGGCTGCGGCGCAGCAAGGCACGCAGCCGGGCTTCCAGCTCATCCAGCTCGAAGGGTTTGGTCAGATAATCATCTGCCCCGGCGTTCAGCCCCTGTACCCGCTGTGCCAGCGCGTTACGTGCGGTCAGCAGCAAGACGGGGACGTTCTGCCCACGCCGTCGGAGCCGCGCCAGCACCTCAAGACCATTCATACGCGGCAGCGTCACGTCCAGCACCACCAGGGCATACTCTTCGCTTTGCAGCACATGATCCGCCGCCACACCGTCAGCCACCCAATCTATCGTAAATCCTTTTTGTGTCAGCGCTTTTTGCAACCAGCTCGCCAGCTCGACCGTGTCTTCCACCAGTAAGAGACGCATGTCACACCCCGCCATTTTCCCCGAGGAATGAAAGGTAAATGAAAGGTTGTCACCTTAACAATTCATTAACCGCGAATTTTCGGCGGTAATCACAAACTGGAATCATCAATGGAGCGACAAATGAAAAACAACATTCGCACCCTCCTCGCCACAACCTTACTGGCTATGTCGGTTTCCACCGCGTTCGCGGCGGCACCAGAGCGTACTGAATGTATCGCCCCGGCAAAACCGGGCGGTGGTTTTGATCTCACCTGTAAGTTGTTGCAGGTTTCGATGCAGGAAACCGGACAAATCACTACCCCAATGCGCGTTACTTATATGCCAGGTGGCGTAGGTGCGGTGGCGTACAACGCCATCGTTGCGCAACGTCCGGCAGAAGCCGGGACGGTCGTTGCCTATTCCGGTGGGTCATTGCTCAATCTTTCCCAAGGCAAGTTTGGTCGCTATACCGTGGATGATGTGAAGTGGCTGGCGGCAATCGGGACTGATTACGGCATGGTTGCGGTACGCAATGATGCACCGTGGCAAAACCTCGGTGAACTGATGGAGGCAATGAAAAAAGATCCCACCAAAGTGGTGGTGGGTGCGGGGGCTTCCATCGGCAGCCAGGACTGGATGAAGACCGCACTGCTGGCGCGCGAGGGCGGTATCGATCCACGCAAAATGCGTTACGTCGCCTTTGAGGGCGGCGGTGAGCCCGTCACCGCACTGCTCGGGAATCATATCCAGGTCGTCTCAGGAGATATGAGTGAAATGGTGCCTCATCTGCAAAGTGGCAAGTTACGCGTGCTGGCAGTGATGGCCGACCAGCGCCTGCCAGGCGAGCTGGCTAACGTCCCCACCGCTAAAGAGCAGGGATTCAACGTTTCCTGGCCGATTATCCGCGGTTACTACCTCGGCCCGAAGGTAAGTGATGCCGATTATCAATGGTGGGAAGCGGCGTTTAAAAAGCTGGTCACGACGAAAGAATTCCAGCAGCAGCGCGATATGCGCGGCCTGTTCGAATTCAACATGTTCGGCAGTGAGCTGGATAGCTATGTGAAGAAGCAGGTTGCTGACTACCGCGAACAGGCTAAATCCTTCGGTCTGGCAAAATAATGGGGGCGATAATGAGCGATCGTATTTTCGCCGCTATCTGGCTGGCGCTCTGTATCGGCGGGCTGTTTATCGCCTGGCAAATTCAAAGCGAATACAGCTATGAGCCGGTTGGACCCCGTCCGTTTCCGATGATGTTGCTGGGGCTGATGGCGGTATGCGCGTTACTGATGCTGCTGCGTAAGCCCGATAACGTGCAGTGGCCTGCGCCTGCCACGCTGAAGAAGCTACTGATACTTTGTGTGTTGCTGCTGCTGTACGGCTGGTTTTTTGAACGACTGGGCTTTGCCCTGTGCACCACGCTGCTGACCTTCGGCATTGGCCTGCTGTTTGGTGCGCGCTGGTGGGCAGCGGTGATTTCCGGCGGCGTGATGGGTATTGCGCTGTTTTATGCCTTCGATCATCTGCTGGATGTCACGCTGCCGGTCGGCAGCTGGTTCAGTTAACGGGAGATAATGATGGATACCTGGTCTTTTCTGATGCAGGGTTTCGCCGTCGCCATGACGCCGGAAAACCTGATGATCGCCCTGATCGGATGCTTTATTGGCACCGTTGTCGGGTTATTGCCTGGTCTTGGGCCGATTAATGGCGTTGCGATTTTGATGCCGCTGGCGTTTGCCCTGCACTTACCGGCGGAGTCGGCGCTGATCCTGCTGGCGACAGTCTATATTGGCTGTGAATATGGCGGGCGCATCTCCTCGATTTTGCTCAATGTGCCGGGCGATGCCGGGGCGATTATGACCGCTCTCGACGGCTACCCGATGGCGCAGCAAGGCAAAGCAGGGGTAGCGCTTTCCATCTCCGCAGTCAGTTCTTTCGTCGGTTCCACCATCGCCATCATCGGCATCATTCTGTTCGCACCGCTGCTGGCTAACTGGTCGCTGGCGTTTGGTCCGGCGGAATACTTCGCGCTGATGGTGTTCGCCATCGCCTGCCTCGGCAGCATGATGAGCCACAACCCGCTGAAGTCATTTCTCGCCGCGTTGATAGGGCTGGGTATGGCGACGGTAGGCGTTGACGCCAATACCGGCGTGTATCGATTCACCTTCGACAGCGTGCATCTCTCCGATGGCATCCAGTTCGTGGTGGTAGTCATTGGGCTGTTCTCGGTCAGCGAGATTCTGCTGATGCTGGAATCCACCAGCAGCGGTCAGAAAATGGTGCGAGCCAGTGGCCGGATGATGTTCAATATGAAAGAGGCGGCGATGTCGACCGGCGCGACACTGCGCGCGTCCTTTATCGGCTTCTTTGTCGGCGTGCTACCCGGTGCCGGTGCGACCATTGCCAGCGCCATCGCGTATATGAGTGAGAAGAAAATCAGCGGCAGCGATCAATTCGGCAAAGGGGATATTCGCGGCGTGGCCGCGCCGGAAGCGGCGAATAACGCCTCCGCCTGCGGTTCCTTCATTCCGATGCTGACGCTGGGGATCCCCGGTTCCGGCACCACGGCGGTAATGGTGGGTGCGCTGACGCTGTACAACATCACCCCCGGCCCGGCGATGTTTACCGAACAGCCCGATATCGTCTGGGGATTGATTGCCGCGTTGTTGATCGGCAACGTGATGCTGCTGATCATGAACATCCCGATGATCAATATTTTCGCACGGATGCTGACCATTCCATTGTGGTTCCTGGTTCCGGCGATTGCCGCGATATCGGCAGTGGGTGTTTACGCGGTGCACAGTACCACTTTCGATTTATTGCTGATGGTGGGCCTGGGTATTTTCGGTTATATCCTGCGTAAGATGGATTTTCCGATGTCGCCGCTGATCCTCGGCTTTGTGCTGGGAGAAATGCTGGAGCAAAACCTGCGGCGCGCCTTGTCAATCAGCAACGGCAATCTGCCGATCCTATGGGAAAGCCTAATCTGCAAGGTATTGCTGGTGCTGGCGGTGTCGGTACTGGTCGTGCCACCATTGTGGAAACGCTGGCGACGTAAACGCCTGAAGCTGGCCGAGGCAAAATAATTTCCTGCTGCCTGCTGCCCCCGTGGATTTCCCGGGGGCTTTTGCTATCATATGGCCTCGTTTTTCCGGCGCACCCGGATCTGACTCAGTTTTCAAGGATTCCGCCATGCAACCTCTCAGCGGTCCCGGTGTGCCCTCGGGCGATCGTTCCCCTCTTACCAACGCAGCTGGCTCTGCGCGCCCTGGTGCCCCGGCAGGCGAACAGCCATTATCTCCCGCTCAGCGCACCACGCTGGAACGCCTGATCGTACGTATCATGTCGCTCAGTACCCTGAAAGCCCCGGAATTGTGGGCCGGAGTGCGCCATGAAGTTGGCGTGAAAAACGATGCTGAACTGCAATCGCGCCACTTTCCCGCCGCCGAGCAGCATCTCAATAGTCGCTTAACCCAGGTGCAGGACAGCCACGCTACACGTCAGCTGTTGCAGCAACTGCTGGAGAAACTGCCGCTGGGCAATAACCGCCAGGCGGTGAGTGATTTTATCCGCCAGCAATTTAACCAGACGGTACTGAGCGCGCTGTCACCGGACCAGCTGCGTCAGGTGCTGACCATGCTGCAGAACGGCCAGATGGCGATCCCACAACCGCAGCAGACGCGTATCAGCGATCGATCACTGCTGCCTGCCGAACATCAGGCGCTGAATCAGCAGGTGACGCGCCTCGCCGCCAGCACCGGTGAATCGCCGGTGAAAGTGCTGGGGGATGTTCTGAAGTTGGTTAACCTGAAAAGTGGCGATCCGATTCCGTCACGCCATTTCCCGCTGTTGACGCAATATTTACAGGTGCGTCAGACGCTGAGCCAGCTGAGTTCGCCTACGCTGCACATGCTGGAAAGCTCGCTGAAGCAACCTTTGAGCGCCGATGAGCAGCGCTTGCTGGAGGATTACAGCCAGCAGCGTTTTCAGGCCACGCCGCAGATGGTACTGACCCCGGCGCAAACCCAGGATCTGCTCAACCTGCTGTTCAGCCGCCGCGCCGAAAAAAACCTCGAGCAGCCGCTGTCCGCCAGCGAACTGCGCCCACAACCCATCTGGGCACCGATCTTCAATCAGTTACCGGCACCTCTGGCGCAGCGCCCGGCGCTGACGTTAAGCCTGGCGCTGGTGGTGTTTATTTTCCTGATGTGGATATTCCTCTGATTCAGCAACCACATTGCGCGGCCGGGGCAGCGGTGGGCCATTCGCCCACCGCACTGCCCCACGCCATCGGGTGACCGTCTCGCTTCCAGAAATCCAGCCCACCAATCAATTCCTTGACCTGAAAACCTAATGCCGCCAGCTTCAGTGCCGCTTTGGTCGAACCATTGCAGCCGATGCCGTCACAATAGGTGATGTAAACTTTCTGCCGATCCAGCTGCGCGGTGGTAGCTTCGTTCATGGTGCGATGCGGGAAGGAGATCGCGCCGCAAATATGACCGGCCTGATACGCCTCCGTGGCACGTGCATCAAACACCACAATCTGCGCGATACCCGCCGCCAGATCTTCGGCTAAATCCCAGGCATCGGTGTAATACGCCAGTTTGTATTGCAGATAAACCAGACTTTCAGCGGCACTGGCCGGGGGGAAGGCTAAAACCGATGACATCGCATTCTCCTGTTGTGAATTTCCCTCAGTGTACGGCAAAGTGGTCTGCATCCTGATACCACTTTATCACCCCGGATAAGACCACTATGACGTCATCTCCCTTGCTGGCCCTGTTCAGTCATCAAAGCCAAGGCGGCCTGCGCGAACGGTTGTGCGGCACACTGCGCCAGGCGATTGCCAGCGGCCATCTGCGCTATGGACAAAAGGTGCCTTCCAGCCGCCAGCTGGCGATGGATCTCGGTCTTTCCCGCGTCACCGTGGAAGCCGCCTACGCTCAGCTGGAAAGTGAAGGCTATCTGCAGCGCCAGAGCGGACGCGGTACCTTTGTTGCCATCGCTATGCCAATGCGTGCGCAACCGGGTAAACAGCATGACATCCTGAATTTTTCAGTGCGTGGCAGCCAGGTGCTGGCAACGGGAGGATGTCAGGACCCACCGTTCCCGCAGGCATTTGCTGCCGGTTCACCAGAATTACGTGCGTTTCCACATACAGCATGGCGACGCATCAGCGCCAGCTTACAACGTTCACTGGGCAGCAAAGTGATGGGTTATGGCGATCCCTGCGGTTATGCGCCATTACGTCAGGCGGTGGCCGATTATCTGGCATTGTCGCGCGGCCTGCGTTGTGACGCCGGGCAGGTGATGATTCTGACCAGCTCACAACAGGCGTTACAGCTGCTGGCACTGATGTTTCTCGATAGCGGCGACGACGTCTGGCTGGAAGAACCGGGATATCCGGGAGCACGCAATGCCTTCCTCGCCGCCGGTGCGCACTGCCGCGCAATGCCACTGGATACTGAGGGGGCGGTCCCCCTCAGCGGCCGCGCAAAGCTGGTCTACCTCACCCCATCGCACCATTATCCCACTGGCATACCCATGAGCCTGGCGCGGCGATTACAGTGGCTGGCGTGGGCACGTCAACAGGATAGCTGGCTGATTGAGGATGATTACGATAGCGAGTTTCACTATGGTGAACGCCCACTGCCTGCGCTGCAGGGGCTGGAAGCGGAGAGCCGGGTCATTAGCCTCGGCACCTTTTCCAAAACGCTGTTCCCGTCACTCCGCCTCGCCTGGATGGTGGTGCCTCCGACGCTGGTTGATGCTCTCGGCCGCGCACGCAGCGTGCTGGACGGACACAGCGCGCTGTTGCCACAGGCGATCACCGCCGAATTTATCCAGCAGGGGCATTTTGCCAGCCACCTGCGCCTGATGCGCCAGCTGTACCACAGCCGTCGTGATGTGCTGCTGCAACAGATGTGCACACGCTGTGGCGACTGGCTGACGCCGCTCCCGGCAGCAGGTGGCCTGCAGCTGACGGTGAATTTATCGCAGGGCGATGAAGCGAAGTTGACCGATGAGGGGCGAGCGAGGGGCCTGCAACTGCCGCGTCTGTCGCCACTGTACGCGGGAGAGACGCAGCAGACTGGCTGGATACTGGGTTTCGCCGCGCTGACGCCCGGCGAAATTGTGGCTGCCTGCGATAAGCTGGTTATGCTGCTGTCGCGTGACGGGCAAAGCGCCAGGTAACCAGCATACCGAGCGCCGCACAGCAGGCGCCCGCGACATACACTGAACCGTAACCGAGCGCCGTCGCCAGCAGCCCGGTCAGCGGGCCACTGGCCCCGTAAGCGATATCCTGAAACGCGGAGAAGCCACCCAGCGCGGTTCCGCGAATCTGCGGCGAGACGCGTTTGATTACCTCCACGCCGAGCGCCGGGAAGATCAGCGAACAACCACAGCCGGTGAGCGCGGCCCCCAGCAACGCGACCCAGCCTTGTCCGGCCAGCGCCAGTAGCGTCAGACCGGCGGCTTCCACCAGCAGCGAGACCATCGCCACTCGCACACCACCGTGACGATCCGGCAAACCACCAAAGAACACGCGGACCAGCACAAAAGCACAGCCAAAGGCGGTCAGCGCGAAACCGGCGTTGCCCCACTCTTCAGCAGCAAAATAAAGCGAGGTAAAGGTACCGATGACCGCAAAGCCGGTACCCTGGAGCGCCAGCGCCAAACCGGGTTGAAAGATGGTTTTTATTACGCTGAACAGTGATGGGCGTTCTCCCCCCACCACCGGCACCGCTGAAATCCAGCTGTTTAACGCCAGCGACAGCAACGGTAGCAACAGGGCTGCCCCGCCGAGCGCGGCAAATCCGGCGTAATCGTGGATCAATAAACCCAGCGGCGCACCGGCAGCCAGCGATCCATAAATCGCCATCCCATTCCATGACATTACCAGCCCGGAACGTCTGGTCCCGACCAGGCCCATACCCCAGGTGAGATTGCCGGTTAGCAACAGGCTTTCACCGAAGCCGAGCAGCAGCCGACCTATCGCCAGCAGGCCGAACTTCGCCCACGGCGACACCGGCAGCAGCGCCGCCGCCAGATAGGCCACGCCCACCAGCGCGATCGCCATCATGCCATGCTGAGTGGTGAGTTTTGCGCCGTGCTGATCGGCACGCCGACCGGCGAAACTGCGCGTCAGCAGGGTGGCAAAGAACTGAATCCCCACCGCCACGCCAACCATGACGTTGTTCATGCCCAGCTCCTGGTGGACATACAACGGGATAACCGGCAGCGCCAGCCCTGCGGTGAGATAAGTCAGAAACACCGCAAAAGAGGTGCAGGCTAGAGGAAACACAGATTGCGTCTGCGCGTTTGCAGCCATAGACATAATGGACGTAACTCCTTGTTCTGAGACGTGCCATGCAGGCGAAAACCAGACACACGCACGTCTTCTGTGATTAACAGAAACGGGTGCGTTGATTCACGTGAACGCTTACGTATTACGAGATGAGGGAATTGATTGTGGCAAGCGAAGCGCAGAATGTCAAAATAGCGAGAGCCGGATTAACCGGCCCTCGAGGGAAAAATAGCCCTGAAATCAGGCGTTATATTTACGCATGGTCAGGGTGGCGTTGGTACCGCCGAAGCCGAAGCTGTTCGACATCACAGTAGTCAGCGCTTTTTCGGTCGGCTTAGTCACGATGTTCATGCCCTTCGCCGCGTCGTCCAGTTCTTCCACGTTGATGCTCGGGGCAATGAAGCTGTTTTCCAGCATCAGCAGGGTATAAATCGCTTCCTGCACGCCCGCCGCACCCAGTGAGTGGCCGGTCATCGCTTTGGTCGCGGAGATGTACGGGGTGTTGTCACCGAACACTTCGCGAATCGCCCCCAGTTCTTTCACATCGCCAACCGGGGTAGAAGTCCCGTGGGTGTTGAGGTAGTCGATCGGTGCGTCCAGACCCTGCATCGCCATTCTCATGCAGCGCACTGCGCCTTCACCTGACGGAGCGACCATGTCAGCGCCATCAGAGGTTGCACCGTAGCCGACGATTTCAGCATAGATGTGCGCACCACGAGCCAGTGCGTGCTCCAGTTCTTCCACCACAACCATACCGCCGCCGCCAGCAATGACGAAGCCGTCACGGTTAGCATCATAGGTACGTGAGGCTTTTTCCGGGGTTTCGTTGTATTTGGTGGAGAGCGCGCCCATGGCATCGAACTCACAGGCCATTTCCCAGCTCAGTTCTTCACCGCCGCCAGCAAACACGATGTCCTGTTTGCCCAGCTGGATCTGCTCAACCGCGTTACCGATGCAGTGTGCAGAAGTCGCACAGGCGGAGCTGATGGAGTAGTTCACACCGTGGATTTTGAACGGGGTTGCCAGGCAGGCAGACACGCCAGATGCCATGGCTTTGGTGACCACATACGGGCCAACCGCTTTCAGACCGCGCGGGCTGCGCATAGCATCCGCACCGAACACCTGAAAACGCGGGGAACCGCCGCCGGAACCGGCAATCAGGCCCACACGCGGGTTGTTCTGATACTGTTCTTCAGTCAGGCCGGAATCTTTAACCGCTTCCGCCATCGACAGGTACGCGTAAATAGAGGCATCGCTCATGAAACGCACAATTTTGCGATCGATAAGCCCGGTGGTATCCAGTTTTACGTTACCCCATACGTGGCTGCGCATCCCGGCTTCTTTCATCTCTTCGGAGAAAGTGATACCAGAACGCCCTTCACGCAGAGATGCCAGCACCTCCTGCTGGTTATTACCAATGCTGGAAACAATACCCAGGCCAGTAATCACTGCACGTTTCATTAAAATAGTCCTCTTCCACTTCTTTTGGATTGACGTGCACTCTAGCTTACAGTTGTAAGCCGAACAAGTCCGATCAGCCATTTCCTTTTGTAAATTTGCGTCATGTGATGGCTCTCGCTAAAATCACGCCACTGCCTGAAATATGGACCTTTCCCTTGAAGTTATCCCCGGTTGAACACGCACAGCTAAACTGGAACGAACAGGGTACACCTGTTTCGCAAGCCTTCGGCGATGTCTACTTCTCCAATGACAATGGTCTGGAGGAGACGCGCTATGTCTTCCTTGATGGCAACCAGATTCCGCAACGCTTCCCTGATCATGATCGTGACCTGTTTATCGTGGCGGAGAGCGGTTTTGGCACTGGCCTCAACTTTCTCACGCTGTGGCAGGCATTCGACCGTTTCCGTACTCAGCACCCCACCGCCCGCCTGCAGCGCCTGCACTTTATCAGCTGTGAAAAATTCCCACTGACCCACCCGGACCTGGTGGCGGCTCACGCCCACTGGCCGGAACTGCAACCCTGGGCCGAACAACTCCAGCAGCAATGGCCAGCGGCGTTACCGGGCTGCCAGCGGCTGCTGTTTGCTGGCGGTGAGGTCACGCTGGATCTGTGGCTAGGCGATATTAACGCGCTAATTGATACCTTTGATGACAGTCTGCATCGTCAGGTGGACGCCTGGTTTCTCGATGGTTTCGCGCCAGCGAAAAACCCGGAGATGTGGACGCCAGGCCTGTTTGCCGCCATGGCACGGATGGCGCGCCCGAACGGCACGCTGGCGACCTTCACCTCCGCCGGATTTGTCCGTCGCGGTTTGCAGGAAGCCGGGTTTAGCATCACCAAACGCAAAGGCTTTGGTCATAAACGCGAGATGCTGACCGGTGAGTTAACCACCGCCCCTACCCTGCCGCCGCGTCAGCCGTGGTATGCGCGACCAAAAGCGGATAGCCAGGACGTGGCGCTGATTGGCGGCGGCGTTGCCAGTGCGGTGCTGGCACTGGCGCTGTTGCGTCGCGGCTGGCGCGTGACCCTGTATTGCGCTGATGCAGCGGCGGCGCTGGGTGCTTCCGGCAATCGCCAGGGCGCGCTCTATCCGCTGCTGAATCAGCACGATCCCGCACTGGCTCGCTTTTTCCCGGCAGCATCCAGCTTTGCCCGCCGATTGTATGACGTGCTGCCGGTGAGCTTTGAGCACGACTGGAGCGGCGTGCTGCAACTCGGCTGGGACGAGAAAAGCGCCGACAAAATTTCCCAGATGCTGGATATGGGGCTGCCGCCGGCGATCGCCTACGGGGTCAATAAAGAACAAGCTGAAGCGCTGGCCGGTGTCGGGCTAGGTATGGGTGGCATTTATTATCCGCACGGTGGCTGGCTGTCGCCCTCAGAACTGACCAGCAACCTGCTGGAATTTGCCCAAAGCCAGGGCCTGCGGGTGCATTGGTTGCATCGCGTCAGCCAGCTGCAATGTCAGGAAGATGGCTGGAAACTGAGTTTTGTCGATAAACACCCGGTGCAGCATCAACAGGTGGTGCTGGCTAACGGCCATGCGCTGCTGGATATCGCCCAAAGTCAGCCGTTACCGGTGTATGCGGTGGCGGGCCAGGTCAGCCATGTGCCCACCAACCCAGCGCTGGGCGCGTTGCGCAGCGTACTGTGCTATGACGGCTATCTCACACCGGTCAGCCCGAATTATGCCACCCACTGCATCGGGGCCAGCTACCATCGCGGCGTGACCGACACCGCGTATCGCGCCGACGATCAGCAGGAAAATCGCCAGCGCCTGATGAATTGTCTGCCAGACGCCGGATGGCCAGCGCAGGTTGATGTCAGCGGCAGCGAAGCGCGTAACGGCGTACGCTGTGCCACGCGCGACCATTTGCCCATGGCAGGCAGCGTCCCGGATTACGATTCGACCCTGACGCAATACGCCCGGCTTGCCGAACAGCGCGCGCAAGGCGAGGTGGTGGCCAACGCCCCACTCTATGCGGGATTGTTTGTGCTGGGTGCGCTTGGATCGCGCGGATTATGCAGTGCGCCTTTGGCTGCTGAAGTGCTGGCCGCACAAATGAGTGGAGAACCACAACCGCTGGATGCGGCCACGCTGGCGGCAATGAACCCCAATCGCTACTGGGTCAGAAAACTACTGAAAGGGAAGAAGGCGGGACGGTAGGCGTTCCCCGCCCCGATTGATCAGGCAGACTTGCGCGCCTGGCTAAACAGATTATCCCACATGCTAACCACCAGCGCCTGGTCACGCGGCGACAGTTCACCCGCCGCAATGGCTTTTTGCAGGCTGTGGGTCACCTGAAGCTGCAATGCTTCCGGCGTGTGTTCACCGGTTTGCTCAATCTCCGCCACTGCCAGCGTCAGATGTCCGCGCAGATAACCGCCCGCAAAAAGCTCGTCGTCACTGGCGTGGTCTACCATATCGTCAATCAGTGCCAGAATGCGTGACTCAAACTCTACGATCATGTTTATCCTCTAATTAAACCCGCGCGATAAATCGCGCCGCTACAGTATGATGTCATTGCTGATTATAGATCTTCCGGCCAGGGAAAATGTGCTGCCGTCAGAGCAGGCGTGCCGTAATAATCGGTTAATGCCTGAATAAAACGCGCCGGACGCGCCGGGATGCCTTGCTCAAGGTAAGTCATCACCTGGGCATGCACCTTGCGCTGAAACGCAATGCGATCTGGCTCACAATCTCCTTCGAGATTGTCACAACTTACGTTGAAGGGAAAGCCCGCCGCCACACAAAACAACCACTCCAGCGCCTGCGGTTTGATCTCTACCGATTCAAACTGGCTTTGCGTCTGCGCATCGCGCCCATCCGGGCAATACCAGTAACCAAAATCCACCAGCTTGCGCCGCTCGGCTCCCGCGATGCACCAGTGAGAAATTTCATGCAACCCACTGGCGTAAAAGCCGTGGGCAAACACCACACGGTGCCACGGCGATGCCTCATCAGCGGGAAGATAGATGGGTTCATCGTCGCCTTTAATTAGACGTGTCTGAAACTCGTCCTGAAAGCAGCTATCGAACACGCTAATCAGCTGCTCGTAATGATGTGTTGTACTCATGATGTCATTGTTCTGTTGAAAACCGGCGTCATTGTCGCATCGGTTGCCACTATTGACGAGTGTTTGATCACAGGGTGGCCATCCATGCCAGCAGCGCGCTACCGTGGCTATCCCATAACAGTTTGGCGCTCATCACCGCTGACACCGTCACCACCATCGGGCGGATCAGTTTCTGTCCACGGCTCAGCACCAGACGCGCGCCGAGCCTGGCACCGCAAAACGCGCCCAGCAGCATGATAAGCCCGGTGCCCCACACCACTTTGCCGCCAAACATAAAGAACAGCAGGCTGCCAAAGTTGGAGGTGAAATTGAGAATTTTGGCGTGTGCGGTGGCTTTTGCCAGGTTGAAGCCGCATAAGATGACGAAGGCCAGTGCATAGAACGAACCCGCACCGGGACCAAAGAAGCCATCGTAAAAACCGACGCAACCGCCGCCCACCAGCGCATAGGCCAAACCGTGCAGGCGCTGCGCGCGATCCTGTTCGCCGATGCGCGGCATCAGCAGGAACCACAGCCCGATACCGATTAGCAGCAGCGGCAGCATCTGGCGCAACACGTCGGCATGCATATGCTGAATCAGCAACGCGCCGCACACCGCGCCGACAAAGGTCATGGCGATATTCAGCCGCTGCGCATGTAGCCTCACCGCGCCGCGCCGCACAAAGTAAAGGCTGGCGGAGAAAGATCCGCCAACCGATTGCAGTTTATTGGTGGCTAACGCCTGAGCGGGAGAAAGTCCTGCCGCCAGCAGCGACGGCAGAGTTAGCAGGCCACCGCCACCGGCGATGGAATCAATAAATGCTGCCAGAACCGACACACCAAACAACACGACCAGCACCAAAGGGCTGGCGACGAACCATTCCATGGGTATTCCTACAGAAGATGTTTATCAAGCAGCGCCTGGCAAGAAGGTGGCAACGGCGGCGGTTCTTTTTTGACCGGTGGCGTACTGCCCGGTTTTTTCGGCAGGAACCAGCTGTCCAGCTCAGCGCCACAGCCATCGCCTGGCGGAGGCGGGGCCTGATCCTGACACTCCAGGCTACCTGGCGGGCAACGCAGACGGACATGCATATGGGCGCGATGGGCAAACCACGGGCGCACTTTATTCAGCCAGGCACGATCACTGCCTGCGTCGGCACAAAGCTGTTTTTTAATTGCCGGATTGACGAAGATACGCGTCACTTCATCATCTTTCGCCGCCAGTTTGATTAGGCTATCAATCTGCGGCTGCCAGTGGCGCGCCACCACCTGTTTGCCGTCGGGAGCGACCAGATCGAGTGGCTGCGGCTGCAGCAGTTGCTGCGCTGTCCAGCGGCTTTGCGGCAATTGCAGCCAGATATCGACATCCAGGCCGGTCTGATGGCTGGCGTGACCGCTGCTAAAACGCCCACCCGCTGCCATCCCCATATCGCCAATCAGCACCTGCCCCAGTTGCAGTTGATGCACCTGGGTACTGAGACGCTGGATAAAGGCGATCAGGTCCGGATGGCCGTAATAGCGACGCTGGTCCTGACGCATTACCTGGTAGTTGGGTGAATTTAGCGGCAATTGCTCAGCACCAACAATACAACCGTTGGCAAAGCTGCCAATCGACTGCGGCGCACCGCTAATCGGTTGATAAATTTGCTGCCAGGGTGTGGCGGCCCCGGCAACCGCACTGCACAGCAGCGCGGCAAGAGTCAGCAGCAGGCGACGCATCGATTTACCAGCGCGGAACAGTGGAGTTAACGTCAGCGCACTGCGCACGCTGGCGCAGCAGATGATCCATCAGCACGATCGCCATCATCGCTTCCGCAATCGGCACCGCACGGATACCCACACAAGGGTCGTGACGTCCTTTGGTGATCATCTCAACTTCTTCACCATCACGGGTGATGGTTTTTCCCGGTACGGTGATGCTGGAGGTCGGTTTCATCGCCAGGTTGGCGCTGATGGTCTGACCGCTGCTGATGCCGCCGAGAATGCCACCCGCGTGGTTGCTCTGGAAGCCATTGGCGCGGATTTCATCACGATGCTGGCTGCCACGCTGGTTCACCACCGCGAAGCCGTCGCCAATTTCCACCCCTTTCACCGCATTGATGCTCATCAGCGCATGCGCCAGATCCGCATCCAGGCGATCAAACACCGGTTCACCCAGGCCCGGCGGCACGTTTTCCGCCATTACCGTCACTTTGGCACCGATGGAATCGCCTTCTTTTTTCAGCGCGCGCATCAGTTCATCCAGCGCTTCCAGCCTGGAAGCATCCGGGCAAAAGAACGGGTTTTCTTCGACGATGCTCCAGTCCTTCAGCTCACAGGCCACATCGCCAATCTGTGCCAGATAGCCACGCACCTGAATACCGTATTTCATTTGCAGGTATTTTTTCGCGATGGCACCGGCTGCCACACGCATTGCCGTTTCGCGCGCCGAAGAACGGCCACCGCCACGGTAGTCGCGCAGACCATATTTCTGTTCGTAGGTGTAATCCGCATGGCCGGGACGGAACAGGTCTTTAATGGCGCTGTAGTCCTGTGAACGCTGGTCGGTGTTCTCAATCAGCAGGCCGATTGAAGTTCCGGTGGTGACGCCTTCAAACACACCCGACAAAATTTTCACCTGATCCGGCTCGCGACGCTGCGTGGTGTAGCGCGATGTACCAGGACGGCGACGATCGAGGTCGTGCTGAATATCGGCTTCGGTCAGTGGAATGCCGGGCGGCACACCATCAACAATGCAGCCCAGCGCAATACCGTGCGACTCGCCAAACGTGGTTACTCGAAAAAATTGTCCGATGCTGTTTCCGGCCATGGTAATTCCTTGTTGCGGGCGAACACTCGCCCTCGTTTTTAGTCTTTGAAGAAAGAGAAGTGATGCTGCGCATCAACAATTTGCTGACGGGTCAACATAAATACGCCGTCGCCACCGTTGTCGAACTCCAGCCAGGTAAAGGGCACATCAGGATACTGTTCAATCATATGCACCATGCTGTTACCCACTTCGCAAATCAGCACGCCCTGCTCGCTCAGATAATCCGGCGCACAGGCGAGAATGCGGCGCACCAGCTTCAGGCCATCGCTGCCTGCCGCCAGACCCAGCTCCGGCTCGTGGCGATATTCACCCGGCAGATCGTCCATATCTTCCGCATCCACATACGGCGGGTTGGTGACGATCAGATCGTATTTCACGCCCGGCAGACCACGGAACAAATCGGCGCGGATCGGCGTCACATGGTTGAGCAAACCGTGTTCTTCAATATTACGTTCCGCTACCGCCAGCGCGTCAGTGGAGATATCCACCGCGTCCACTTCGGCTTCCGGGAAAGCGTAAGCACAGGCAATGGCGATGCAACCGCTGCCGGTACACATGTCGAGAATATGTGCCGGATTATCGCCAATCAACCCGGCGAAGCGGTTTTCAATCAATTCACCAATTGGCGAACGCGGCACCAGCACGCGCTCATCGACATAAAATTCGTGGCCGCAGAACCAGGCTTTGTTGGTGAGATAGGCCACCGGAATGCGCTCGTTAACGCGACGAATTACGCGCTCCACGATGCGATGGCGTTCGCTGGCCGTCAGGCGCGCATGACGCATATCTTCCGGGATATCAAGCGGCAGCCAGAGGGTGGGCAGGACCAGTTGTACCGCTTCGTCCCAGGGGTTATCTGTGCCGTGACCATACCAGATACCGGCCGCGGAAAAACGGCTGACAGCCCAGCGCAACATATCCTGAATGGTGTGCAGTTCATTGACTGCCTCATCGACGAAAATTTTGTCCACGTAGCCCTCCAGCAGGCCATAAAATCAATCGGCCGATAGTTTGCCACGAAGCCGGGCAGAATTCAGCGCGGCAAGGTGAAAAAGCTGACATTTGTTAACACTTAAAGGTAAGGTATGGCATCGGGTTCCCCCGCCATTTCTGATGATATCTATTGAGACATGAGTAAGAAGACGCCGCTAAGCCAGGACGATCAGGCGCTGTTTCGCCAGTTAATGAGCGGAACGCGCAAAATGAAA
This sequence comes from Pantoea sp. App145, assembly GCF_047947045.1. Taxonomy (NCBI): domain Bacteria; kingdom Pseudomonadati; phylum Pseudomonadota; class Gammaproteobacteria; order Enterobacterales; family Erwiniaceae; genus Pantoea; species Pantoea sp. App145. The sequence goes on along the minus strand of NZ_CP133290.1, from coordinate 4,147,579 downwards.
CAGGACACCATCGTGCATAAACCGGTGGTGAAAACGCGCGAAGTGCCGCTGAAAAGGCTGCTTTCCGAACAGGCCGACAACAGCCATTACTTCTCCGACGAGTTTCAGCCGTTGTTGTCCAGCGACGGTCCGATGCGCTACGTACGCGCTGACGTCAGCCATTATGAGCTGAAAAAACTGCGCCGTGGCGACTATACCCCGGAAATTTTTCTTGATCTGCACGGCTTAACCCAGATGCAGGCCAAACAGGAACTCGGTGCGTTAATTGCCGCCTGCCGTCGTGAGCATCTGTTTTGCGCCAGCGTGATGACCGGGCACGGTAAACACATCCTCAAGCAGCAAACGCCGCTGTGGCTGGCACAACATCCGTGGGTGATGGCATTCCATCAGGCACCGAAAATGTTTGGCGGCGACGCCGCGCTGCTGGTGCTGATTGAAGTAGAAGAGTGGCAACCGCCAGAACTGCCATAAAAAATCAGGGCCGCACAGGCGGCCCACAGCGGGATTACATCGCTTTAGCCAATTTCGATGGACTGACCTGCCATTCCAGCTTGCCTTCGCAGGCTACCGGGTCAAAATTGACACAGGCAATCGCCGAAGTGGCAAACATCGGCGGTGTTTCCTGCGGGCAGAGTTCAGAAACCAGATATCCCACCAACGGCAGATGCGAAATCACCAGCACCGATTTCACGCCTTCGTTCGCCAGTGCCTGTAAATAACAGGCCACCAGTCCCGGATCGCCCCCTGGCGTCAGCTCTGGCAACACATCCTGCTCTTCCGGCAGAGTCAGAGCTTCACGTACCGTTGCAAGGGTTTGCCCGGCACGCAGATAGGGGCTTACCAGCACCCGTTCGATATCCAGCGCCTGGCCGTTAAGCCAGCTCGCCATCTGGCGTGATTCGTCGCATCCACAGATCGTGAGTGGCCGGACTGAATCACTTGCTGCTTCCAGAGCCGCATCGCCATGACGCATGATAAAAACTTGCATAAAGCACCGCTGTTGTTTGTCGATATCGTCCGGTACCACAGCACCAGACGCTTCATTCTGCGAATGAACGCTGTGTTTTACCGCAATGGCTTCAGTATAGTCAACCGGTTGTTTATTAAATAAGCATATCTCGGAATGCTACCGCGTAAGCCATTTCTTAGCAGGCTATCTAACCCGCTGAATCTGTAAGCCTATTCAGATTTGTGCAGAAATGTAAAATTTCGTTTGTTGTTGTAGCGCCGTCATCAGGGCGTCACAAGGGGTGAAACGATCGCCATGGCGCTGCATTAAAGCGTTTAATGTATTGACCATCTCCCCGGCCCCGCGCTGATCCATATAATGGAAAGGCCCGCCGAGAAAGGGGGGAAAACCAATACCAAATACGGCGGCAATATCGCCGTCGCGTGCGCTACGAATCACGCCTTCGTCCAGACAACGTGCGGCCTCGTTCAGCATCATCATCACGCAACGCGTAGCAATTTGTAACTCACTCTGCTGCGCCTGCGGTTTAATCCCCAGCAGACTGTAAATCGACGCATCGGCTTTGCGTTTCGTCGGCCAGCGGCTGCGCTGGTATAAATAAAAGCCTTTGCCGTTTTTACGCCCTTTACGATCGTCGGCCAGAATCTTCCCGACTGCCTCGGGGGCGCTGAAACGTTCACCATAAGCCTGTTGCAGAATCGGGCTGATTTTACTGCCAACGTCGATACCGACTTCATCCAGCAGTTGCAACGGCCCTACCGGAAATCCAAACTTCACCAGCGCCCGATCGATATGTTCAATCGGCTCACCTTCCAGCAGGCAGCGCATCGCTTCATTTATATAGGGCGCGAGAATGCGATTGACGTAAAACCCCGGCCTGTCCGCCACCACCACTGCGGTTTTACCCAGCTCACGCGCCAGTTGCACCGTGGTCGCCAGCGTCTCCTCCGAAGTGCCATCATGGGGAATCACCTCCACCAGCGGCATTTTATCCACCGGACTAAAGAAATGCAGGCCGATAACGTTTTCCGGGCGCTGCGCATGGGCCGCAATGTCACCAATCGGCAGCGATGAGGTGTTAGACGCAAAAATGGTATGTGGCTGACAATGGTTTTCAATGTCCGCCACCATTTGCTGCTTCAGCGTCAAATCTTCAAATACCGCCTCAATCACCAGCTCGCGCCGGGCGAAGCCCTGATAATCCTGGCTGCCGCTGATTAACGCCATCTGCTGCTGGCGCTGCGCAGCATTGATCTGCCGACGCTTCAGGCGTTGAGTCAGTCGATCCCAGCTGTACTGCAACGCATGGTTGATGCCGCTGAGATTAATATCGCGGATGCGTACCGGCAATCCGGCATTCAGCGCCGTTACGCTGGCAATGCCCCCGCCCATCAGGCCGCCGCCTAATACGCCGATATGCGTTAACTCACGCGGCGTGGCGGCGGCAAAAGCCTCTTTCTTCATCGCCGTGGAGGCAAAAAACAGGCTGCGTAGCGCGGCGGATTCGCGGGTCATCGCCAGCTGACCAAAAGCTCGCGCCTCTGCTTCGTGACCGGCACTGCTGCCCTGCTCCAGCCCGATACGTACCACCTGCAAAATACGATCGGCAGCCGGATAGTTGCCGTGGGTTTTGCTGTCGGTTTGACGTTTTGCCAGCGCGAACAACAGATGCCTGGCGATCGGCCCCTGCATCAGCCGGTCGCGGCAGGGTAGCGTTCGCAGCGTCTTTTTACCCTGCAGTATCCTTGCTACGGCCGTTTCCAGCAGAATAGCTTGTGGCACCGCATCATCCACGATCCCCAGCTTCAATGCCTGTTTTGCCCGCAATTGTTTACCGGTCAGGATCAACGGTAGCGCCTGCTGCACACCAATCAGCCGTGGCAGCCGCTGCGTGCCTCCGGAGCCAGGCAGTAAGCCCAGCTGGACTTCCGGCAGGCCGAGACGGGTTTTATCATCCAGCGAACAGATACGCGCGTCGCATGCCAGCGCCAGTTCGAGACCGCCGCCGAGACAGGCACCATGGATCGCCGCCACCACCGGAAAAGGCAGCGCGGCAATATTCGCCATCACTTCCTGCCCCTGACGCGCCAGCGCTTCAGCTTCTTCGGCGGTAGTACAACGATCAATCATGCTGATATCCGCCCCGGCGATAAAGTTATCGCGCTTGCCGGAAATCAATACCAGCCCGGCCAGCTGTGGGTCACGCCGTGCTTCAGCCAGCACCGCCATAATCTGCGGGACAAACTCTGCCTTCAGGGTGTTCATCTTTTCACCCGGCACATCGATGGTGATTACGCCGATATGGTCGAGGCGCATGTGCAGGTGGAATGCGGAATCACTCATTATTCGGCCTCCAGTACCATAGCTGTCCCTAATCCACCCGCTGCGCAGGCGGTAACCAGCCCCAGCCCGCCACCACGCCGCCGCAGTTCCTGCAAGGTTTGGGTGATCATGCGCGCACCGGTAGCCGCAAAGGGATGTCCATAGGCGATCGACCCGCCCAGCACGTTGAATCGTTCTTCATTCACTTCACCGAGGGCGTGTGGGCGGTTGAGCACCTCGCGCGCGAAACGCTCATCATTGAACATTTTCAGATTCGCCAGCGTCTGTGCCGCGAAGGCTTCATGCATGTCAATCAGAGTGAGATCGTTCAGGCTCACACCCGCACGTTCCAGCGCCAGCGGCGAAGCATAAGCCGGTCCCAGCAGCATATCCTGCCAGACATCAATGGCGCTGAAGGCGTAGCTGCGCAGGTAGCCAAGCGGCGTGATGCCCAGCTCACGGGCACGACCTTCACGCATCAGGATCACCGCCGCCGCGCCATCGGTCAGCGGCGTGCTGTTAGCTGCCGTCACCGTACCGTGACGACGATCGAATGCCGGACGCAATCGGGCATAATCAGCCGCGCTGGCGTTGAAGCGTACATTGTTATCCTGTTCGACCGGCGCTTTCCACGGCGGCACAAAGGCGGGCATCACTTCCTGCACCAGCACACCCGATTCCCACGCACGCGCAGCACGTTGGTGTGAACGCAGGGCTAACGCATCCTGCTGTTCACGGGTAATGCCATGGGTTTTTGCCATCTGTTCTGCGGTATCCCCCATGCGCAGACCAGTGGAATACTCCGCGACAGCGGGTGGCACCGGCAGCAGGTCACGTGGACGCAGACGGCGCAAAATCTGTAATTTCTGGCTGAAGCGACGCGCTTTGTTGAGATCGACCAATGCGCGCGCCAGGGTTTTGCTGACGCCAATCGGCAATACGGATGAGGAATCAGCACCGCCAGCGATCCCGGCATCGATGCTGCCCGCCATCAGGCTTTCCGCCACATTTGCCACTGCCTGGAAGCTGGTAGCGCAGGCACGGCTGACGCTGTAAGCATCGGTGTGCACGCTCAGGCCGCTGCTCAGCACGATTTCACGAGCGATATTCGGGGCCTCCGGCATCTGCACCACCTGGCCAAACACCAGTTGATCGATGACGTCCACCGGCAGTTCACTGCGCGCCATGAGTTCACTCACCACCATCCTTCCCAGCTCCAGCGCCGGAATGCCATGAAAATCACTCGCCTGGCGGGCAAAAGGAGTACGAAGACCGTGGGTTATGGCGATGCGTTCGCCCTGACGCGTCAGCAGCGGCTGCGCTTTGCTCATCGACTGTCACCTGTGCTATTTGACCGGGGCGTCATTGCCCAAAGAGGTCTGACCTGATCATCAGTGTTAACCAGGAGCGCGTAAGTCGCCAATATGCAGAGAGAAAAAGTGCGAGGAGAAACACGAAATTGAAAAACGCTGCCGGAAGGGTGTCCGGCAGACGAGGGAGGATTAACGCAGACCGAGCTGGAAGATCAACGCTTCTGCCTGGCAGGCAAAGGTGAAATCGATATTCAGACGCACACCGGCGGCTTCTTCATCAAAGCGTGCGCGGATATCACAGGGTTCGGATTCAACCTGGCGCGCCCGGTCACTCAAATGTTTGAGCATGACTTCCGCCGCGTGACGGTCAGCAAACAATCCAGACCAGCTGGCAGCGCAGTCGGTGTTATCCATGACGGTGCCAACATCCACACAGCAGCAGGCAGCTGTTTCGTTCGCACTACAGTTTTTAATGGCATCAGTCATCGTCTTCTCCTGATGATAAAACAGACAAAAAGGGATTATTTCTGCCTCAAAGTGTACGCCTGATACCTCACCATCGCCACGCACAGTCTGCTAAGTGACGAATATCACACTACAAATTGATCCAGAACAAATTTGACTCGCTATGCTCAAAGCTGATGGCAAAGATTTTGTTAAGCAGATCTGATTTTATCGATCAAACTGGAAATATTTTAAAAACAATATTGCAACAATGACACAGGTCCGACCTATACTCGTCGCACTGGTCTGATATGTGTCTTTGTCGTCAGTCCCTACAATCCGCCGTCCCTTGTTACGCGATGTAACAACGTTCAATAATAATCATATGAGGTTGTGGTCATGAACCATAAGAACCTGTTTGCAAAGTCGGCTGTGGCAGCTGCAGTGGCGCTCGTCTCTTCTCATGTTTATGCTGCGGGCTTTCAACTTAACGAATTTTCAGCAATTGGATTAGGTCGTGCATATTCGGGTGAAGGAGCAATGGGGGATACCGCCGCCTCCGCCAGCCGTAACCCGGCAACGATGGCATTGATGGATCGTCCTTCCTTCTCCATCGGCGCGGTTTATATTGATCCTGACGTCAATATCAGCGGCACCAGCCCTACCGGCCGCAGCCTTGATGCAAAAAATATCGCCCCTAATCAGTGGGTCCCCAATATCCATTATGTCCATCCGATTAATGATCAATGGTGGGTTGGAGCATCTGTTACCTCCAATTATGGATTGGCAACCGAATTTAATGACGGTTACACCGCAGGGGCTTATGGCGGCACTACCGATCTGACTACCGGTAATTTTAACCTCAGTACCGCCTATCGTCTGAATGAACACTTCAGCTTCGGTGTCGGTTTTGATGCGGTCTATGCAAAAGCGAAAATCGAACGTTACGCCGGTGAATCAGGCGCGGCACTCGGTATTCCGGCCGATACGCAAATCGCCCGCCTGAAAGGCAACGAATGGGGCTATGGCTGGAATGCCGGTATTTTGTACGAAGTGGATAAAAATAACCGCTTTGGCTTTACCTATCGCTCAGAAGTGAAAATCGACTTCGACGGCGAATATAAAAGCAACCTGCCAACCTATATCAACCCGATTAACCAGGCACTGGGTTTAGGTCTGCCGTATGCGACAGGCGGTTCGACCATTCCAGGTTCTCTGACACTGAATCTGCCGGAAATGTGGGAAGTATCGGGCTGGCATAAAGTCGCGCCACAATGGGCAGTGCACTACAGCCTGACCTATACCAGCTGGAGCCAGTTCCAGGCGCTGGACGCCACTAATAATGGCCAGACCCTGTTCTACAAAAACGAAGGTTTCCGCGATGCCTACCGTATCGCACTGGGTACGACCTACTTCTATGACGATAACTGGACCTTCCGTGCCGGTATCGCCTTCGATGATAGCCCGGTTCCAGCTGAAAACCGCTCCATCTCTATCCCGGACCAGGATCGCCTGTGGCTGAGCGCCGGTGCATCTTATGCGTTCAATCAGGATGCTTCGGTGGATGTAGGGGTTTCTTACATGCACGGTCAGAACGTCACCATTCAGGAAGGGAACTACACCTTCAGATCTGAAGGTAAGGCGATGTTGTATGGCGCGAACTTTAACTACAAGTTCTAATCATGATGTTTGAGGGCAAAAGCGCCCGGCAAATAAAAAAGCGGCTATTGCAGCCGCTTTTTTTATTTATTGCGCATCAATCTCGTTGAGATCACCCTGAATCGCTTTCGCGTTCGGGTTCTCTTCCGGCTTCAGCTTACCGCCACTGGCAAGGAAATCATTGCGCTGGAAATAAGCGTTACGCACAAACGCATAAGGATCCTGCTGCTGACGCAGGATGGCGTCGGAATCAAGCAACTGGGCACGGGTCTCGACCCCTTCCAGCGTCCATTTCCCGATCGACATCGGCCAGGTGAGCCAGCTTAGCACCGGATAGAGGGTATCAACATAATCCCCCCCATCCTGGCGTAAAGTAAAGCTGCCGTAAGCAGGCAGTTCTACATAAGGCCCATAACCCACGCCATAGCGACCCAGCGTGCTGCCAAAGCGATGCGGTTCTTCACGCGCCAGCTCCGGATTCGCTTTACCTGCCACATCGATAAAACCACCCAACCCTAACGTGGTGTTCAGGAAGAAACGCGTAAAGTGGATCATCGCGCGACGCGGCTCGCCAGTCAGAAAGGCGTTGAGCATGCTCGCCGGTTCGTCGAGGTTGCCGAGGAAATTACTCAGCCCGGTACGCGCAGGTACTGGCACATAATCGCGCCAGGCCACCGCTACCGGACGCACCACATAAGGATCCAGCACGTTGTAGTTGAAGTTAAACATCGTGCGGTTAAAGCCTTCAAACGGATCGCTGCGCTGCGCAGTTTGATCGTTGTCAGCCGGTTTGGAACTGGCACATCCCACCAGCAATACACTGGCCAGCGCCAGACCGGTCAGGCGGTAATTCATTCTTATCTCCCTGTGCGTGAAAATGGTGTATCGCTTCAGGGCTGCTGCTGATTAATTTCCACAGCAAGTTGCTGATGACCATCCCAGGGAGTAACCGCGCTTAAACCAAACCAATCGCCAGGCTGGGGATTGGCGCTACCATCGCGCGAAATACGTACCCGGATCTGCACCTGATGCTGCGCCGACAATAAACGGTCTGGCATCATAGCGTTACTGTCATCAAGCGTGAGCGATAACGGGAAATGGCTGAGCGGAAAACGCTTCACAGCCACAGGCACCGGTGATACACCGTCAGTAACAGAAATATACATCACTCCGCCCTGCGGCAACATTTTTTCTGCCTGCGGATTTAAACTCACCGTCAATGCCAGATGGGTATTTTGCTGTCCTGCGTCGGTTTTCGCTTGTTCAATACTGCGCTCGATCATCGCGATGCGCTTATCTCCTGCCGGTAACAGTTTCAGCATCATCTGCCAGGCACCAATCGCCTCGTCATACTGCTGCTGTTCGAAGGCGTTAAATGCCAGCAAACTCAGGGTACGCACGTTGCTGTGATCGCGTTTCAGCATGTCACGCAGCAACATGCTGGCCTGACGATTATCCTGCGGATCGCTGGAGCGCGTCAGCACCTCGGCATAATCCTGTTGCAGTTCCAGATTATTCGGAGCCAACTGCAGCGCCCGTTCGAACGCCTGACTGGCATCGCTGGCATTGTTAAGCACCATGCCGAGGCGGCCCAGCATGGTCCAGTCATTCAGGTTTTGCGGGTCAGACTGCAGTGAAGTACGCAGCCCCAGTTGCAGTCGCGCCAGTTCTTCCATGGTCAGCGGTTTGGCCTGCGGGTCCATCACGCGCGCGCGCAGCGCCGGATATTCCTGCTGTACCGATGTCCAGCCCGCCAGCTGCGCTAGCCCGCCGGTTTTCAGATACATTCCCAGCGACACCACCACCAGCAATCCCACCCCCGGCAACAGAATCCAGCGGCTGCTTTGCTGGTTGCGCGCGGCTTCCTGCTGTTGCGGAACATCGGTCAGCAAGGTTTGTTGCAGCTCGCGTACCATTTCCGGACGCTCTGCTACCACACCTTCCTCTTCATCCCGCTCCAGCTCACGCAGGCGCTGCTGATAAAAGTCAGTATTCAGACGATCGCGATCGCCATTGCTGGCCACGCGCTGACGCCAGCCCGCGCTGAGAAACAGCGCGCAAGCCGCAGCCAGTAAAATAATCAGGGTAATCCAGAATCCACTCATTACGACTTCCCGTCACGCTTCAAAATCGCCGCAAGGCGCTGTTGTTCGTTTTCATCCAGTTCGCTGCGCGTTTTACGCTGGCGACTGCGCAGGATAATGATCAGGCCGCCCAGCACCACAAACAGTGCCGGTCCAACCCACAAGATCAGGGTCGATGGCGTGACCGGGGGTTCATAGGTCACGAAGTTGCCATAGCGCGCCACCATATAATTGATGATTTGCTGTCGGCTCTGACCCTGCTTCATCAATTCGTACACTTTCAGGCGCATATCCGCCGCAATCATGGCGTTAGAATCGGCAATACTGTTGTTCTGGCATTTCGGGCAGCGCAGCGAACCGGTCAGGTCGCGGTACTGCTCCTCCTGCTGTACCGAATCGAACTGGTAAGTATCGATGGCTGCCCACAGGCTGGTGCTCAGCAGCACCCCCGCGAGCAAAAGAAGCAGCCGTTTCACGCGCCCGCCTCCTTGCTGTATTTATCCCACAGCGGTTTCACTTCCTGCTGCCAGACGCGATCGTTCATGTCGCCCGCGTGGCGATAGCGAATAATGCCTTTACCATCAATCAGGAAGGTTTCCGGTGCACCATAGACGCCTAAATCCAGACCGAGCATGCCATCCCCGTCATACAGGCTGAGGGCGTAAGGATTGCCCAGCGTATTCAGCCAGGTCACGGCTTTGGTGCGGTCGTCTTTATAATTAAGGCCCACCACGCGAATGCCTTTTTCCGCCAGCGTGTTGAGGTATTCATGCTCGGCGCGACAGGTTGGGCACCAGGTGGCCCAGACGTTAAGCAGAATCGGCTTGCCATCGGTCAGAACCTGCTGGCTGTAGATTTTGCCCGGCTTGTCGAGCGCTTCCAGCTTAAATACCGGCACCGGTTTACCGATCAGTGCAGATTCCAGTAACGTCGGGTCGTCACCGTTGGCGTTGCGCGACAACTGCCACAGCAACGCCGCCGCCAACAGCAGAAACAATACCAGCGGAATAAAAAGGATCTTCTTGTTCATGCCTGCTCCTCCCGTGGCGCTTTTTTGCGCGAACGATAACGCGGATCGAGCAGACACAGCAGGCCACCCACCGCCATAAACACGCCGCCGAACCAAATCCAGCGCACGAACGGTTTGTAATAAATACGCACCGCCCAGGAGCCATCATCCAGCTCTTCTCCTAACGCGGCGTAGAGATCGCGGGTAAAGCCGCCGCTGATCGCTGCTTCGGTCATCATGGTACGCGCCGCCGTATAGAAGCGTTTTTCCGCATGCAGCACAGCTTCCGGTTTGCCATCACGGGTCACGTCGATAATCGCCACGCCACCGCTGTAGTTCGGGCCCTGCAGGTTGTGAACATCGCGGAAAATAAAGTGATAATTATGGATATCAACATTATCGCCAGACTTCATGCGCACATCGCGTTCCACGCTGTATTGCGTGCTGAAGGCAATCCCAATCACCGTCACCGCAACACCGAGATGGCCGAGCACCATGCCCCAGTGACTGCGCGTCAGATGGCGCAGACCGGCAAAGAAGGTGTGGCGATGGGTGGCGCGTTCATGCAGCTCCATCAGCGTCAGGAGGATCACCCAAATCGACATCAGCAGCCCAATCACCGTCATCGCTTCAATACGATCCTGTAACAACCACGGCAGGGCGATAGAGAGGATTAGCGTGACCAGCAGCGCGATACCCAGACGCTTCCACAGCTTCTGCGGTTCATCACGACGCCAGCGCACCAGCGGACCGATGCCCAGCATCAGCGCGAACGGCGCCATCAGCCAGGTAAACATCGTATTAAAGAAGGGTTCACCGACGGAAATGCTGCCCAGGCCCAGCTGCTTATGCACCAGCGGCAGCAGGGTTCCCAGCAGCACCACCAGCATAGCAGCGATCAACAGAACGTTATTGCCGAGCAGGAAAGATTCGCGCGACCAGGCTTCATTTTGCACCCGGCTGCGTACCTGGCCCCCTTTAATCGCATACAGCAACAGCGAGCTGCCAATGACGATCACCAGGAAGGCGAGGATAAACATGCCGCGCGCCGGATCGGACGCAAACGAGTGCACCGACACCAGCACGCCGGAACGCACGAGGAACGTACCCAGCAGACTGAGCGAGAACGCCGTGATCGCCAGCAACACCGTCCAGGATTTGAAACTGCCGCGTTTTTCCGTCACCGCCAGCGAATGCATCAGCGCAGTACCGGCCAGCCACGGCATAAAGGAAGCGTTTTCCACCGGATCCCAGAACCACCAGCCACCCCAGCCCAGCTCGTAATAGGCCCAGGCCGATCCCAGCACGATACCGATCGTCAGGAATACCCAGGCGGCGGTGGTCCACGGACGTGACCAGCGCGCCCAGGCGGTATCCAGTCGCCCCGCCATCAGCGAAGCAATGGCAAAGGCAAACGCGACCGAGAAACCGACATAGCCCATATACAGCAACGGCGGATGGAAGATCAGACCGATATCCTGCAGCATCGGGTTAAGATCGCTGCCATCAATCGGGAAGTTCGGTAAGGTGCGGGTAAAGGGGTTCGATGTCAGGGTGATAAACAGCAAAAAGCCGAGGTTAATCATTCCCATCACCGACAGCACACGCGCCAGCGCATCCTGCGGCATGCCGCGGCTGAAAATCGCCACGGCCAGCGTCCAGCTGCTGAGCAGCAATACCCACAACAGCAACGACCCTTCATGCGCACCCCAGGTCGCTGCTATGCGGTAGTACACCGGCAGCAACGTGTTGGAGTTGGTGGCGACATAGGCCACGGTGAAATCGTTGACGATAAACGCGTGCACCAGCACCAGGAACGCCGCCGCGATACAGGCAAACATCCCCCAGGTGAGCGGTCGTGCCAGCGCCATCAAACGCGCATCCTGGCGCACCGCACCCCATAATGGATAAACACTTAACAGTAGCGCCAGTCCCAGCGCCAGGCAGAGCAGAAAGCTGCCAATTTCTGGCATCATGATTGAGCACCCGCCTGCTGGTAAGTTGCCGCAGGTCCTTTGTGGTTTTTCTTCATCGCGTCCTGAATTTCCGGTGGCGTATATTTTTCATCGTGCTTCGCCAGCACTTCTTTGGCGTTCACCAGGTTGCCATCTTCCAGCACGCCCTGCGCCACGATACCCTGCCCTTCACGGAACAGGTCCGGCAGGATACCTTCATAGCTGACACTGACCACGCCGTTGGCGTCATACAGTTTGAACGACACCGCAAGGGTTTTCGGATCACGTTTAACGCTGCCCGGCATCACCATGCCACCCACACGTAGACGCTGGCCTGGCTCAGGTTTCTGATGGTCCTCGCCCTTGCCGTACAAGATTTCACTCGGGGTGTAGAACAGGTCGATATTGGAACGCAGCGCGTACATCACCAATGCGGTGGCCAGGCCTAAGCCCACCAATACCGCCACCACCACAGTCAGGCGGTTACGACGACGGATATTCACACGGATTCTCCTGCCGCTTCACTGGCGGCTTTTTTCGATTTGGCCGCACGGATGCGACGCTCCCTGGATTGACGCTGGCGAATCTCCGCCAGTAACCGGCGGCGAAACAGCACGGTGTGCAGCACCAGACCAATCAGCGGAATCAGCGTGAGGACGACGGCGAGCCAGACATAAAAGGCATAACCGCCCATGGCAAAGAAATCCTGCCAGGAAGAGAAAGCTGGCGTCATGATTTGCGCCCTCCCTGTGCTACCTCAATCGCCCATGGACGATGACGTTCGGTAAACAAAATCATGTTGCGCAGACGCATCAGCGTCAGCGAGACGAAGACCAGCAGATAACCGAGAATGGCCCAGCGCAGCGGGGTACGCATGCTTGGCGCAATATCCTGTTGCAGGATGCCAGACGAGCCCTGATGCAGGGTGTTCCACCATTGCACCGAGAAGTGGATGATTGGCAGGTTGACCACACCGACCAGAATCAGAATCCCGGCGGCGCGACCTGCGGTACGGCGATCGTCAAAGGCGTGATACAGCGCAATCACTCCCATATAAAGGAACAGCAGTACCAGTTCGGAGGTCAGACGCGCATCCCAAATCCACCAGGTCCCCCACATGGGTTTACCCCAGGCGGAACCGGTGACCAGCGCGATAAAGGTAAACACCGCCCCAACCGGTGCCATCGCTGCCGAGACCAGGTCAGCCATCTTCATCTGCCACACCAGGCCGATAAACGCCGCAATCGCCATCGAGGCATACACACCCATTGACCACATTGCTGCGGGTACATGGATGTACATGATGCGGAAGCTGTCACCCTGCTGATAATCGGCGGGCGCAAAACCAAAACCCCACGCCCACCCCAGCAATAAGGTGGCAACCCCGAGTACCGCGAACCAGGGAATTAAGCGGCCACAAAGCTGATACAGCTTTTCAGGCTTTGCCCACTGGTTTAACCATTTCCACATTTGCATAGCTCACAATATAAGAAGAGAGATTACTGCATCTCTGTGGATGCACGATTTAATGCAGGCTGATACGCAGCGCCGCCGCCGTTGCAAACGGGGAGAGCGTAGCGCTGCCTGCCAGCATGGCGCCAAGAATCGCCAGATAGCCACCAATCGGCAGTCCCTGTCCGGCGGCATCAATCGCCGCACTGGCAAAAATTAACACCGGTATCGCCAGCGGCAATACCAGTAAACTCAGTAACACGCCGCCGCGCCGTAGCCCGACGATTAATCCGCTGCCAATCGCGCCAAGAAAACTCAGGGTTGGCGTACCCAGTAACAGAGTCAACGCCATGGCACGCCAGCTGGAAAAGTCCAGCGACAACAGCAGTGCCGCCAGCGGTGACAATAAAATCAGCGGTAATCCGGTAATCAGCCAGTGAGCAATCACTTTGCCCAGAACCGTTACCGGTAGCGGTGTGGGCAACAGCAAAAGCTGTTCCAGCGAACCGTCCAGGAAATCATCACGGAACAAGCGCTCCAGCGCCAGCAGTGATGCCAGTAAAGCAGCGACCCAGGCAATGCCAGGTGCAATGCGTGCTAACTGCTGCGGATCCGGACCAATGCCCAGCGGAAACAGCGTGATGACAATCAGGAAAAACCACAGCGGGTTAATCACTTCCGCACCGCTGCGGAAAGCAATTTTCAGCTCGCGCTGAATGACACGTCCCAGCATCATGCCCACTCCGACGTCAGGCGGATTTTGCGCACGCGCTGCGTGCTATCCGGTAAATCCTGATGCGTGGTCAGCACCACTGCACCACCGTTATTGGCATGCCAGGCAAAACGCGCCATGAGTTTTTCCACTCCGGCCTTATCAATTGCCGTTAACGGTTCATCCAGAATCCACAATTTTGCCGGGCTGAGCCACAATCGGGCCAGCGCCACACGCCGTTGTTGTCCGGCAGAAAGTTGTGCCACCGGCACCTCTTCATAACCCAGCAGGTCCACCTGCTCCAGCGCGGCAAAAATCGCCTCACCGTGGCTGTCGCCATGCCAGAAATGCAGGTTCTCCAGCGGAGAGAGTACCGATTTCACGCCCGGATGATGGCCAAGATAAAGCAGGTTTTGATGCCATGTTTCTCGTTGCTGCCGAATCGGCTGCCCCTGCCACTGCACCTCGCCCTCTTCCGCCCGACTCAATCCCGCCAGTAAACGTAACAGCGACGTTTTGCCTGCGCCATTCGGCCCTTCTATTTGCACAATATCGCCTGCCTCAACACGAAAACTCAGCCCATTGAACAGGGTACGCTCATCGCGAACGCAAGAGAGATTAATGACTTCGAGCATAGAAGGGAGAATCACAGCAATGAAATTAGGCCAGGATAATACCACAATGAATCTGTGGGCCGTAGTCTGTGAACTCCGTCACACCTCCCTCGATCGGGGTAAACGGGCGCATCAGATCAATAAACTGCTCAAAAAATCACCTCAGTTAAAGTCTTGTTACTCTTATTTTGAATTCACGTAACAAATTGGTGTTGCGCAAAACGGCTACGCTTATTGCGTACCGGCATTATCACCGGAGGAAAACATGAAATCATCATCATCAGTTTCACAAGACAAAAACGATGTAGAAAGTAAGGAAAAAGATCAGGGAACGGAGATTGAAGTAGATGAGGATGCTCTGCCCTCACGTGCCGCAGCCATTCATGAAGAGATTCGTCAGGACGGGGAAAAAGAGCTGGAACGGGATGGTATGGCGCTGTTGTGGTCGGCGATTGCTGCTGGCCTTTCCATGGGCGCATCCCTGATGGCTAAAGGCATTTTCCAGGTACATCTGCAAGGTGTGCCCGGTGGTTTTTTGCTTGAAAATCTGGGTTATACCTTCGGCTTTGTCATTGTGATCATGGCACGCCAGCAGCTGTTTACCGAAAATACCGTCACGGCCGTATTGCCGGTCATGCACAAACCCACGTCAGGGAATTTTCTGTTGCTGCTACGTTTCTGGGGCGTGGTGCTGGCGGGTAACCTGATAGGTACGGCGCTGGGTGCACTGGCATTCAATCATATGCCGATTTTCGATGATGCCACTCGCCAGGCATTTACCACCATCAGTGAAAAAGTGATGGAGAATCCACCCGCTGAGATGTTCGCCAATGCGGTGATTTCCGGCTGGATCATCGCCACAATGGTGTGGATGTTCCCTTATGCGGGTGGCGCGAAAATCGTGGTGATTGTAATGATGACCTGGCTGGTCGCGCTGGGCGATTTGGCGCATATCGTGGTTGGCTCGGTGGAAGTGCTGTATCTGGTGTTTGCGGGCAACATCGCGTGGCATGAATTTTTCTGGCCCTTTGCCCTGCCGACGCTGCTCGGTAACATTACGGGCGGCACACTGATTTTTGCCTTAATCAGCCACGCCCAGATTCGTAATGACATGAGTGAAGCGGCTAAAGCAAAAGCGCGCGCTGAGCAAAAGCGGAAGGAAAGGTGAGAAATCCCTCTGATTTGTCGAGATATTGAGCAAACGGTGGCCGCACGGTTAAATTCGTGTCGGTGGTACGTTATACTGCGCGCCGACGTTCCCTTAGTTAAATGGATATAACGAGCCCCTCCTAAGGGCTAGTTGCAGGTTCGATCCCTGCAGGGAACGCCATGAGCAGCCTTTCCTTCCTGTTAATCCCACCTGAATAACATCTACGTCACCAACGAAATGTGTGGTTAAAAGTGAATTGTGCTCTTCGGCAGATCTGATGACATCAGGGATGAGGACTTACAGGGAAGGTGATTAAAGGGCTGGTTGCAGCCCTTTTAAAACCAAATTCAAAACAGCCAGCGCGCCAGTGCCAGAGAAAGCCCGGCTGTCGTAACCATACTCGCCATCAGCCATTTTGTTTGTTTGCCAATTTCTTCATGAAGATCGCTACGAGTCATGTAATTTGACTTAATTACCGCCAAATCAATTTTCATCGCGGCAAGATCCACGTCCTGCTTTGACGTCCGTATTTCCATATCTGATCTCCTCATGTTAGCTGTCATTGTAAATTCCGTGATAATTCCTGGAGTTATCGTTTGTTATGCTAACGACATCCGCAGAAAAATCACCAAAAAAACGCAGCAAAAACGTGAAATGCCAAGAGACTCGCAGAACAAATCCCGCGTTTCATCACGTTGCAGAGTCAATTCCTTCCTGGAGGGTATCGCGAGACGATCTCACCCCTGCTGCTGCCGCCATAACGAAGGCGTCACGCCATGCAACTGACGGAAGCGGTTGCTGAAGTGGCTGGAGGAGTGAAAGCCACAGCGCAGCGCAATGTCCGTGAGGGGCAGCGCGGTATGCTTCAGCAGTGTCAGTGCTTCATCCATACGACGACGCATCACATATTGATGTGGGGCGATACCTGCGCTGGTACGGAACATGCGGGCGAAATGGAACTCGCTCAATGCCGCCTCTCCCGCCAGCTGCGCCAGGGTTAATGGTTGATCCAGATGTTCATCGATATAAGCCAGAATGCGTCGTAACACCACCGGGGCCAGCCCACCGCGCACCTGTGGTGCCTGCCACTGGACATCACTGTAGTGCTGCAACAGGTGCGTCATCAGTAAGGTTGATGCGCTGCTGAGCATCAGTTGATTGGCGGGTTGTTGCCAGTCGGTGCTGAGCAGGAAATGACGATACAGCTGGGTAATGCGATCGTCATCAGAGAACACTTTCTCATGCAGATTCAGGCGAGCCGCGTCGCGGTCCCAAATCTGTTCCGCCATCTGCCGTAAGTGCTGGTCGGTGCAATAAAGATGCACAAACGACAGGTCAGCGCGGATGTCCCATACCGATTCGGTGCCGGACGGCATCAGGCAAAAACGATCCGGCCCACCACCGTTGCGCCAGCCGTGCTGCGTTTTATGCCAGGTATCGTAGCCATCTGCGGTGTATAGGCTGAGCGTGTGGTGATCGCTGAGGTTAGTGACGCGATCGCCACTGTTAAACCAGGCCGCCAGCTTGATGCCACTATTCAGCTGCACGCTGTCACGCAGCTGTGCTTTATGTCGCTGTAGCATGTTAAAAGTCTGGTAGTCGGGCATCGTCAGGATCGCTCTTTATTTGATAACCCGCATTTTACGGATTCATCGGGACAGAGAACAGGCCACATTGGGACACCACGGGAAAAAGCGCAAGATTTTGCAATTCGTTCGCAAGGGGATGCAAGCCAGCCGGGAATCAGCACGGCACACTCAACACAAATTTGTTGTGGAGTAGGCAAAATGAACCTGATGTTGTATCTGGCGGTGGTGGTGATTTGGGGGACGACCTGGATCGCCATTTTTTTACAGCAGGAAGCGGCCAACACGCCGGTCTTTGTCGCGGTGTTCTGGCGTTTTTTACTGGCATCGCTGGTGATGCTGGTGATCCTGAAACTGATTCGCCGCCTGAAAAAGTTGGATGCGCAGGATCATCTGTTCTGCCTGTTACAGGGTTGCTGCGTGTTTGGCTTCAATTTTGTCTGTTTCTATCATGCCGCCGCCTGGATCAGCAGCGGGCTGGAATCGGTTATTTTCTCGATGGCGGTATTGTATAACGCCTTAAACAGCTGGATCTTCTTCCGTCAACGCCCCTCGTTCCGCCTGTTGCCCGCCGCCCTCCTGGGATTGGGTGGTATTGTTGCGCTGTTCTGGGGTGATATCCGCGCCGCCCATCCGGCACCACAATTATTATGGGGAGTAGGGTTAAGCGCCCTCGGCACGCTGGGTTTCTCCTTTGGCAACATGATTTCGACGCGCCACCAGCGCCGTCAGCGTGATGTCTTAACCACCAACAGTTACGCCATGTTGTATGGCGCGCTGATCATGGCGGTCCTCGCGGTACTGAACGGTGATTCGCTGGCACCAGCGTTCAATCTGCAATGGCTGGGTGCGATGAGTTATCTGGCGATTTTTGGCTCGGTGCTGGGATTTGGCGCGTACTTCACGCTGGTGGGTCGCATTGGTGCCAGTCAGGCAGCCTACAGTACCTTGCTGTTCCCACTGGTGGCACTGACCTTATCGACCCTGTATGAAGGTTATCAATGGCATAGCAATGCGATTGTTGGGTTGGTAATGATTCTGGCGGGCAATATGGTGATGTTTGTACGCTGGCCTGCGGCAAAACGCCTGCGTCTGGCGTAATACACGAGAGCGGGCATTGCGCCCGCTCTCTCGTCCTCTTAGCGCCAGCCCTGCAAGCCGATATTGAGCTGGTGAGGTTGATTGATCGCTTTTCTGGCGATCCAGTAAAGCAGTATGCGTTCATCGTCTCTGTCGCGGTCGGCCATTGCCAGTAGTTTCAACGACAGCGTGGATTTATTCACCGGTTGATGCTCATCGCTTAACTCGATCACCGCCTGACCGATGATGCAGCAAACTTCATCCTCACTGGACGCGGATTCATATGCTCGGTCTTTCATATTTCCTCCTGTTAAGTGAATTTTAAGCCTGGCAAAACTTCACCATTTTGCATCTAAAGCGTCGCTACGGACGAATCTGGTTACATTTCATCACACGGAGCAATAGCTTCACATGCGATGACATCACGCCTGTGCCTGCAATGTCGTTCATACCCGTTTCGCTGCATTTCATTCCGCCCTCACAGCCTTTCACGCCCTTTCTCCACACGCGTACGCGAGGGGGGCTTATCATCGCCTCAGTTTCCGAATTCCCGGATGGGAGAGAAAAAATGAAAAGCACAACACCGAGTTATCAACGTACCCGCTGGCTTACCCTTGCCGGCACCATTTTGACCCAATTTGCGCTGGGTTCGGTCTACACCTGGAGCCTGTTTAATGGTCAGCTGGCGCATAAGCTCGATGCACCTGTCAGCCAGGTGGCTTTCTCCTTTGGTTTACTGAGCCTGGGCCTGGCGATTGCGTCATCACTGGCGGGCAAATTGCAGGAACGCTTTGGCGTACGCAATGTCACCATTGGTGCTGGCGTGTTGATGGCGCTGGGCTTCTGGTTAACCGCCCATGCCGATAATCTGATGATGCTGTACCTCAGTGCCGGTGTGCTGGTCGGTCTGGCCGATGGCGCGGGTTATCTGATGACCTTATCCAACTGTGTGAAATGGTTCCCGGAGCGCAAAGGGGTGATTTCCGCCTGTGCGATTGGTGCCTACGGTTTAGGCAGCCTGGGTTTTAAATTTATCTGCGGCGCGTTACTCAGCACTCAGGGACTGGAAAACACCTTTATCATCTGGGGTGTTATGGCGATGGTGATGATTGTGATTGGTGCGTTGCTGATGCGTGATGCGCCGGTGCAGCAGAGCAACAATGCTTCCGTTCAGCAGGCTAAAGACTACACCCTGGCGCAGTCCGTACGCTTACCGCAATACTGGATGCTGGCGCTGATGTTCCTGACTGCCTGCATGAGTGGGTTGTATGTGATTGGCGTAGCAAAAGATATCGGCGAAGGTCTGGTACATCTCAGTACCGCTACCGCCGCCAACGCCGTGACCGTGATTGCCATCGCCAATCTGAGTGGCCGCCTGGTTCTGGGTGTGCTGTCCGATAAAATGGCGCGCATTCGGGTGATTTCGCTGGCACAGGTGGTTTCACTGCTGGGCATGAGCATCCTGCTGTTCACTCATATGAATGAATCCACCTTCTTTATCTCTCTGGCCTGTGTCGCATTCAGCTTCGGCGGCACCATCACCGTGTTCCCGTCACTGGTGAGCGATTTCTTCGGCCTGAATAACCTGACCAAAAACTATGGCCTGATTTATCTTGGCTTTGGTATCGGCAGCGTGCTGGGTTCGCTGGTGGCATCGGTATTTGGTGGCTTTACCATCACTTTCAGCCTGATTATGACCCTGCTGGTGATTTCTCTGTTCCTCTCCATCAGCATCCGCCTGCCACAGCGCCACGATGTGCAGGAACCGGTGCTGCATCGCAGCTAAGTTTTCTCCCGATGCCGTGCCCCCGGGCACGGCATCCTGCTGCTTAACCTTTGAATAACGGCTCAGCAATCCCCGCCACCGTCACATCCACCGCAAAAACATCGCCGGATTGTGGATAACGTGCCAGCTCCTCCGCAGTGCGATGCTCACGCGATGAGGTGATGTACAGCGTCTTCAGGTCTGCACCGCCAAATGCCACCATGGTCGGCCAGCGCACCGGCAAAGCAATCTCATCAACAATCTCTGCCGTCACCGGATCAATGCGCACCACGCGCCCCCCATCAAACAGGGCTGACCAGTAATAGCCTGCGCTATCCACCGCAGCGCCATCCGGTAATCCCCCTTTGGCGTCAAACTGCCGGAAACGCTGCCGTGCCCCCGGTTCCCCGCTCTGTGCATCCAGCGGGTAGCGATACAGCACCTCATTCGGCGTATCGCTGTGATACATCCATTGACGGTCCGGCGAGAATGCCAGCCCGTTGGAGATTTTGACATCCTGCGCCATCACCCGCAGCGCACCATCAGGGGTAACGCGGCACAACAGGCCACCGTTTTTATCCTGTGGTTCCCATAAGCTGCCGCACCAGAAATTGCCCCAGGGATCCACGCGTCCATCGTTAAAACGGCTTTTGGCCGCGATTCCCGGATTATCCGCCAGTTTACGCTGCGGTTTACCTTCATCATCCAGCAGCCAGACGCCACTGCGCAAAGCGGCAATCAGACCGCCCTGCTCGCGCAGTCCGATACATCCCACCTCTTCCTGTTGTGGGAAGCTGCGCAACTCACCGCTGGCTGGATCGAAACGGTGAATCGCCGGGGCCAGAATATCTACGCACCACAGCACCTGTTCCCGGGTTGACCATAGCGGGCACTCAGCCAGTTCCGCCTGCAATGCCAGTACATTTCTTACTTCGCGCGCCATGATGTTCTCCTTAATTTAAACTGCCCTGACTTTAGCTTGTATCCCACAGTTCTGCACGATGTGCGTTAATTGAGAACAGATATTATTCAGGCTTGCTTTTCGGAGTAATCGCGTTATTATCATCCTGTATTCAGCTTATTCCGATTGGTTTATATTTCTCCCCCTCTATTCCCCCACCGTTCTGTAATATTCAGAAATAGATCCAGAAATAACTCTACATTAGCTGCATCCTGGCTCCACTTTTCCGCTGTAATCTGGCCTCATTGGAAAAGAGGAGGACTCTCCATGAAAAAATTAATAAAAGTCGCGTCCGTTGTTGCCGTTATAGTCATGCTGAGTGGTTGTATTATTGATCCCGGACATGGGCATGGGCGTGGACCCGGCTGGGGACCGCCACACGGCGGCTGGCACCACGGCGGACCGGGTTATGGCCGGTGGTAATTGGGCAAAGCACACACAGCAAATAATAAAAAAGAAAAAGGGCGGGGAAATACCCCGCCCTGTTTTTTAGCTTTTTACCGCGTAATTACATTGATACCAGGCTTTCTTTAGTCCTGGAATATGACTATCTTCCGCCGGTAACGATTCCACTTTATCAAATCCACGCTTGCTGCAATATTCTGCCAAATCCATTTCCATGGCATCGCGATTAAATTTCTGCGGATCGTAGCGATACTGAACGGTATTTGAACTGGGATCTTCATCGACACGCTCAAATCCACCTGGCTGGCTGACACTACAGCCGGTCAGCATTAAAAGCGCCATGGCGCCTAATAACCACTTTTTCATTATGATGTCCTCATTCGATGCCGCAGTGTAAATGGCGGCACAGCGCCTTTCCATAGGATTAAGGCGCGAAATGTCTGCACAAAACCAAGCTTTTACCAATCAAATTGATAAAACCAAACGGTTATTCATATCAGCACAGCAGTGCCATGATGTGTTCAGACAAAACGAAGTCGGCACCACACCAGGTGAATAAATAAGAGACTGACTGATTGTGACCTTATGCCCGTGCTGAGCGGGCTTTTTTTTGCCCGCTATCCGGTAAGGCTGACCATTTTACGCAGGAGATTGGCGGCTTGTTTGGCAGGCAATGCCAGAATGCCGCTGTACAGGTCAATCGACATCGCACACATCGCTGAACGATCCACCGTGGTATCCGCTGGCATATTCAGTTGCTGCAGGCGATCGCCCCATTTGCCGTACAGGGTTTCCACCACTTTTTGCAAATCACGTTGCGCAGCCTGATTATCCACGACCTGATCATCACCGGTACTCTGCGCCAACAATTCATCCAGCGCCTGAGCATCACGCTGATTCAGCGCCGGTGACAGCACGCGTTGCAAATTAATGCCGCCAATCACCTGCGGATAGAGGAAGCGGAAACAGGTTTGTGCATCCTGCTGTTGCAGCGCCTTCATCTCCTCAACCGACACGGAAATATAATTGATGATGGCTGCATCACTGGCTCGCATCAGACGCTGATTGACCAGATCGAGCAGCCAGCCACGCATTTCGCCCAGCGCTTCATCCGGCGGCACCCCGGCCAGGCGTTTGTGCAACAGTTCATGGTTCAGCAGTTGCCACAACGCCGGTTCCTGCGTTTTCAGCAATCGATACCCCGGTGCCTGGCTGAGCTGGCTGGCAACTTCAGCCGCCAGCGCCTGTCGCTGCTGGCGCGGATGCAACCAGCTAAACCACAGCAGATTCGCCAGCAACACCGGTAACAGGAACAACACCACCCCCTGCCAGAGACGGAGTGAGGTGGTACGTATCAGCAAAATAATGATCACCGCCAGCAACACAAAGGCGGCCAGCGTAACAGGGAAAAGCGAGAGCATGGAGCGGTTATTAATCCTTGCGAACGTCAATCAGAACCGGGCAGTTAGCACGTTCAATCACGGCAGCACTGACCGAGCCTTTCAGCAGGCGGTTAAACGGCGAAAGATGCCGGCGTCCCATGATGATCATGCTGGCCTGCACCGCCGCCGACTGCGCAACAATGGTTTCTGCTGCTTCACCGGCCAGAATCACCCCTTTGGCCGCCACACCAGCCCGCAGTATGGGGGCAAGTGCATGGCGCACCACCATTTCCGCGGTATTCTGTTCATCCTTTGCCACCAGAAAATCATCCGGATCTTCACCGGCATCGATCTCGATCGGCTGATTGCAGGATGAATAAGCGGGATCAACGCAGCACAACACCACGACCTGCGCCTGGTGAGCCAGCGCCTGATCAATGGTAAGGGCGATCACTTTTTCCGCCACCGGGGAGTTATCTATGGCCATCAGCAAGGTTTTCATTCTTGGTTATCCTTCAACAGCGGTCATTTTGCCAATTTCGCGGGTTAGCGCTTCTTTACACTTCAGGATTTCCTCACAATAACGCGCTTCATGTTTACGGAAACGCGCCGTTGGCACCAGTAGTGAGATAGAAAAACGTCCAAATAACGTATCGATCGCCACCGCCATGGTGGAGATACCTTCCAGCGTCTCGCCACGATCGTAGGAGAAGCCGGTTTTACGGACTTCGCCAATCAACTCCAGCAATTGCGGCAGCGTTTTTATCGTCATTTCGGTCAGCTCTTTATACGCTTCACCGACAATAACCCGTACATCATCATCGCTCTCCAGCGCCAGCAGGGCACGTCCGCCCGAGGTGCTGTAAAGCGGCAGGTTCAGTCCCATGCGAGGCACCACGCGCAGTTCGCGCGAAGCCACCACATAATGGACGATCGCCAACTGCGTCCCGCTGGCACGCGCCAGCGAAACGGTTTCATTAGTCGCAGCAGAAAGTTGTTCAAGGAAGGGACGTACCACTTCAACCACGTCGCTGTGCACACTGGAGATCAGTTTCAGCAATGCGGGCCCGAGACGTAAGCCACCTGCGCCGCTGCTGCGCACCAGTTGGGCGTTATCCAGCGCGGCGATAATGCGTTGCACCGTTGAGCGCGGCAAATCCACCGCCTGAGCGATCTCCCCCAGGCTCATACCACCGGGATGCTCACCCAAAGCATTTAAAATTTTTGCCGCGCGGGCAATGACCTGAATGCCGCCCGCTTTTTCATCCTCACGGCAGGAGGGGAATTCAACCATATTTCGTTCCTTTGTGGCCTGGCCTACTGTAGCGCGATTACCGCACTTTTACACCCTGTATCACATTGCAATACAACATACCGGGATGTAATATGCGAGCTGTATCACATCGCAATACACTGCATCAACATAACGAGATTCCTGCTATGAACGCCCAACCTGCAGCGGCGCCGGCACCTCATCCTTTTACCCTGCGCCTTGCGCTCGGTCTGGTGGGGGTACTGATTGCCGCACTCACCTCCGGTTTAAACGATCGTGTCACCGATATTGCGCTGGCGGATATTCGTGCGGCCATCGGCATCAGTTACGATCAGGGTAGCTGGATTATTTCCGCCTATCAGGCCGCCGAAGTGGCCGCGATGATGATCGCCCCCTGGTTTGCCGTGACCTTCTCGTTACGTCGTTTTGCGCTGACGGTGTCAGCAGGCTTTATGCTTACCGGCCTTCTGTTACCACTGCTGCCCAATGCCACGCTGTTTATCACCCTGCGCGTCATTCAGGGATTATTCGGCGGCGCGCTGCCTCCGTTACTGATGACGGTAGCGCTGCGTTTTTTACCTCCGCCGATCAAACTTTACGGCCTCGGCGCTTATGCGCTGACCGCCACCTTCGGCCCCAATCTCGCTGCCACCCTTGCTGCCTTCTGGACCGATGATGTCAGCTGGATGTTTGTGTTCTGGCAGATTGTCCCCAGCATGCTGGTCGCCATGCTGCTGATCGGCTGGGGCCTGCCGCAGGATCCCCTGCGCTTCGAGCGTTTCCAGCAGATGGATCTGTTTGGCATGCTCACCGGTTGCAGCGGCATTGCCATGCTGGTACTGGCGCTGACCCAGGGCGAACGGCTGGACTGGCTCAGCTCACCGTTAATCGTCGCGCTATTATTCAGCGCAGCGGCATTGCTGATTGTGTTCTTTATTAATGAATGGTTTCACCCGCTACCCATCTTTAAGTTGCAGATGCTCCAGCGCCGCAATCTGGCGCACGGTCTGCTGGCGCTGGCGGGGGTACTGATTCTGTCGCTGTCCGGCTCTGCCCTGCCCTCCGCTTACTTTGGCCAGATTGAAGGTTTTCGCACCCTGCAATTCGCACCGCTGGCACTGACGGTGGGCTTACCACAGTTACTGATCGCCCCATTGATTGCTGCCTTGCTGAATATCCGCTGGATTGACTGCCGCTGGATGTTGACGGCTGGCGTGGCGCTGCTGGTCATCTCCTGCCTGCTGGGCATGCAGATCACCACCGACTGGGGACGACAGAATTTCTGGCTGATACAAATTTTGCAGGCTTTCGGTCAACCGATGGTCATTTTGCCGGTGCTGATGAGCGCCACCAGCGTGGTAGCCCCGCCGGAAGGTCCGTTTGCTTCGGCGATGTTCAACACCGTACGTGGGTTCTCCAGTGTCGCTGCCAGTACGCTGGTGGAGTGGTTTATCAGCCATCGCGAACAGTTTCATTCCAATATCCTGGTGGGTAATGCCGCCAGTCGTTCCTGGCTGATGACCGCACCAACCAGCGCCCAGGCTAGCAGCAGTTTTCCACTCCTCCCCGATGGCAGCGCCAGCAGCAGTGAAAACCTGAGTGGTTTCGCCAGCCTGCTCAAGCATCAGGCGATGGTGCTGAGCCTGAGTGATAGCTATCTGATGCTGATCGGTTTCGCCGCACTGATGCTGCTGCTTACCGTCTGGCTGCCAAAACGCGTCTGGCCGCCACAAACCCTGATTCAACCTGTTACAAACACGTCGAGATAAATAATATGCGTGCTTTTGCTTTGAAGAGAACGGTGCTGCTGAGCGCCTTACTGCTGCTGTTGCTGGTGATGGCTTTTTTTGTCTGGTCGGCCATGACCCGCAACGATCATCAAACCGATGATGCTTACGTCAATGCCGATTACACGCTGGTGGCACCGAAAGTCTCCGGCTATATCGCCAGCGTCAATGTGCAGGATAACCAGCGCGTCAAAGCCGGGGAATTACTGGCCACGCTGGACGATCGTGATTACCGCGTCGCACTGGAAACCGCCAGAGCCAATCTACAGGTGAGCGAAGCCAAGCGTCTGAGCAGCCAGGCACAGCTGGATCAGCAGCAATCCAGCATCGACCAGGCCAAAGCCACGCTGGCAGCCAGCCAGGCTTCTGCGCAGTATGCCGGGCAGAGTGCCGCACGTTACGACAGCCTGTATAAAAGCGGCACCATTGCGGCCGACGAGCAGCAAAAAGCGACGTCAACCCAGCGTTCAGCCGCTGCCACGGTACGCCAGAGCGAAGCGGCTCTCGCCGCATCGATCAAGGAGGTGGGAGTGTTGCATGCGGCATTACGTCAGGCTGAAGCGGATGTCAGTGCAGCGCAGGCCAGTGTCGATCAGGCGCAGTTAAACCTGTCTTATACGCGGATTGTCGCACCGGTTGATGGCATGGTCGGGCAGCGTTCGGTCCGTCTCGGGGCCTATGTCACGGCGGGTACCCGTTTGCTGGCGGTGGTACCCTTGCAGCAAACCTATATCACCGCCAATTTTCTGGAAACTCAGTTGACAGATGTTCGCCAGGGTCAGAAGGTAACGGTGCGGGTGGATGCCCTGCCCGGCAAAACGTTTTCCGGTCACGTTGACAGCATCGCCCCGGCCACAGGCGCGACCTTTTCCGCCATTTCGCCGGATAACGCGACAGGCAACTATACTAAGGTGATTCAGCGTCTGCCGGTAAAAATCGTGCTGGATCCGAACCAATCCGATCTGGCGCAATTACGGGTAGGTATGTCGGCGATCCCGCAAATTGAGGTGCAGTAAAAGCGTGATAAATATCTCAGATCCGATCACTTTCTTTTCGGAAAGATTACGCGTAAATTAACGTTCGATCCTGTTCTGAGTTTGCTCTGGACGACCTGAGAGAAAAGCGTGCAGCGGTTATGAACTTCACCTTTCTCTTATTCTGTCGCGTTACGCTGGCCTGGGATCGCCATCGTCGTAACCGCTCAGAGGAGTTGTTGTGTGAAATACGCTTTGATGGGAATCTCTTTTTTCCTGTTAATCTGGGTCGGCACCTTTGTGCTGATGCTATAGAGCCACCAGTAAGTCAGAAAGGGCGACAAATCTGTCGCCCTTTACTTAAAAATTCTACTCTTCTTCTGTTGCTTTCAGCGTTCCCGGCAAAATACCATCCGCACGAAACATCGCTTTAATGCCCCGCACCGCCTGACGAATACGGTCGCTGTTTTCGATCAGCGCGAAACGTACGTGAGTATCGCCGTAATCGCCAAAGCCGACACCCGGTGACACGCACACTTTGGCTTCCTGTAGCAGCAGTTTGGCAAATTCCAGCGAGCCAAGGTGCGCATAGTGGTCAGGAATTTTCGCCCAGACATACATTGACGCTTTCGGCATCTCCACCATCCAGCCCGCTTCATGCAGCCCTTTCACCAGCACATCACGACGACGTTTGTATTGTTCAGCGATATCACGAACGCATTGCTGATCGCCTTCCAGTGCAGCAATCGCTGCCACCTGCAACGGTGTAAAGGTGCCGTAATCGTGGTAACTCTTGATACGCGCCAGCGCTGCGACCAGCTCTTTATTGCCGACCATAAAGCCGATACGCCAGCCCGCCATGTTGTAGCTTTTTGACAGGGTGAAAAACTCCACCGCCACATCGCGTGCACCCGGCACCTGCATGATAGACGGCGCTTTCCAGCCATCGTAAACAATGTCGGCATAGGCCAGATCGTGGATAACCAGCACGTTGTACTGTTTCGCCAGCGCAATCACCCGCTCAAAGAAATCCAGCTCGACGCACTGCGCGGTCGGATTCGACGGGAAGCCGAGGATCATCATCTTCGGTTTCGGGTAGCTTTCGCGAATTGCGCGTTCCAGCTCGTTAAAGAAATCGACGCCCGCCACCAGCGGAACAGAACGCACCTGTGCACCGGCAATCACCGCGCCGTAGATATGAATGGGATAACTGGGATTCGGTACCAGCACGGTGTCACCGTGGTCGAGCGTTGCCAGCATCAGATGCGCCAGCCCCTCTTTCGAACCGATGGTGACAATGGCTTCGGACTCCGGATCGATGTCCACCTGATAACGGTCCGCATACCAGCGCGAAATAGCGCGGCGCAGACGCGGAATACCTTTCGAGGTGGAGTAACCATGGGTGTCGTCGCGCTGTGCCACCTGGCACAATTTTTCCACGATATGCGGCGGCGTTGGGCCATCCGGGTTCCCCATCGAAAAATCGATGATGTCTTCGCCGCGCCGACGCGCAGCCATCTTCAATTCAGCGGTGATGTTAAAAACGTAAGGGGGAAGGCGTTCAATACGGGAAAAACGACGGGGTGTGCTGTTATCAGCCATGATGTCCTCTGGAGTACGTTAGCGCCCGGACCGTCCGAGCGACGTGGGTCACTGCTGTGACCGAACCAAGAACATAACGCGGCGATAACCGCATTGTCGAGCGCCGAAGATAATTTTTTTAATTTTGCGGATTCAGGCGGCCGAGCACCCAATCGTTTACCCATTGGCCATTTAGCAGATAATTATCCCGCAAAATCCCCTCCAGCACGAAATCATTCTTCTCCAGAATGCGCCGTGACGGCCAATTCCCCTCCACCACCAGCGCTTTGAGTTTATGAAATTCCGCCTGGAACAAAAAGGTGCACAGCGCGCTCAATGCCTCACTGCCATAACCCTGCCCGGTGAAGCGATGCAGCATCATGTAACCCACTTCAGCCTGCCGATTCGGCTCCCATTCGGGGCTACAGCCAAACAGGCCGATGGCCTCCCCGCTGTCACGCAGACGGGCCACCAGACACAGCATATGGAAACTGGTGACCAGCCAGGGCGCAAGGCGTTCGGTAAAGCGCTGGCGGATATCCTCTTCGTCGGGGATCTCACTTACCCAGGTCATGGTGGCGGCATCTTCGTGAACCGCTTTAAAAATCTGCCAGTCTTCCGGTTGTAACCGGCTGAGGGTCAAACGAGCAGTAACTAATTGCATGGCTGCACTCCGAAAAAGGCTTAGGCCAACATAGCAAATCGGACCAGTGACAGGAAGTCGCAACCACCGGGAAAAAATAATCCTCTTTTTACCACTCAACTTTTCCCCTTTTTGGATTTTGGTGAGTAAAAATTGATCCTGGCCATAAGAAGTGCCCACAGCCTGCCAGGGTGCTGGCAGATCTCGATCACATTTTTTATCATACCCCTAACCCTTTTTCGTTAGCGACGAGATGCCTGTGCCCTCTCACTTTGACATGCTGCTGGCGGTTTTTGACCGCGCCGCACTGATGCTGATTTGCCTGTTTTTCCTCACCCGCACCCGGGTGTTTCGCCAGTTGTTGCAGAAAGATGAGCATTCACGCCAGGAAAAAGTGGTAGTAACGGCGATTTTTTCGCTATTCGCCCTGTTCAGCACCTGGTCAGGTATTGATGTCGATGGTTCACTGCTTAACGTACGCGTGATTGCGGTGATGTCGGGCGGCATTTTATTTGGCCCCTGGGTCGGCATCGCCACAGGCGTCATTGCCGGGTTACACCGTTTTCTTATTGATATTCATGGCATTACCTCAATTCCCTGTCTGATCACCAGCATCATTGCCGGTATCGCTTCAGGCGTGATTAATCGCCGGGTCAGCAAAGAGCAGCGCTGGCGCGCCGGTATTCTCGGCGGCATGTTGTGTGAAACCCTGACCATGCTGCTGATTGTGCTGTGGGCCAGACCGATGACGCTCGGCCTCGATATTGTCTCTGAGATTGCACTGCCGATGATCCTTGGCGCATCCAGCATCGGGTTAATTGTGTTGCTGGTGCAGAGCGTTGAAGGGGAAAAAGAAGCGATTGCGGCGCGCCAGGCCAAGCTGGCGCTGGAGATTGCGAACAAAACGCTGCCACTGTTTCGCCAGGTCAACAGCGATTCATTGCACCAGATTTGCGACATCATTCGC
This sequence comes from Pantoea sp. App145, assembly GCF_047947045.1. Lineage (NCBI taxonomy): Bacteria > Pseudomonadati > Pseudomonadota > Gammaproteobacteria > Enterobacterales > Erwiniaceae > Pantoea > Pantoea sp. App145. The sequence continues at coordinate 4,117,491 of NZ_CP133290.1, read as the reverse complement.
AGCGAAATTCATGCAGATGCGGTGGCAATCACCAATACCAAACAGATTCTTGCCTATGTCGGCTACGGCGAAGAGAACTATCACGATGGTGATGACGGCCTTAGCCCCACCACCGCTCAGGCGATCACCAGCCGAAAAATTATCATTAAAAATAATGACGAGGCACACCGTACCAAAGATATCCACTCAATGCTGGTTATTCCCCTTTGGGAAAAAGGGGAAGTTACCGGGACGCTAAAAATCTATTATCGCCGCGCGCATCGCATCACCGGTTCTCTAAAAGAGATGGCGGTTGGGCTGTCGCAGATCATCTCCACCCAGTTGGAAGTGTCGCGCGCCGAGCAGTTGCGCGAGATGGCAAACAAAGCCGAACTACGTGCGTTACAAAGCAAGATCAACCCGCATTTCCTGTTTAACGCGCTGAACGCGATCTCCGCCTCGATTCGCCTCAATCCCGATACCGCCCGCCAGCTGGTGATCAATTTGTCACGCTATCTGCGCTACAACCTGGAACTGAATGACGACGAGCCTATCGATATCAAGAAAGAGCTGTGGCAGGTGAAGGATTATATTGCGATTGAGCAAGCGCGCTTCGGTGACAAACTGTCGATGATTTACGATGTTGATGAAGACCTGCATTTCACCCTGCCCAGCCTGCTGATCCAGCCACTGGTGGAGAATGCCATTGTGCATGGCATCCAGCCCTGCCGGGGTAAAGGGGTGGTCACGCTCAGCGTGAAAGACCTGGGCGACCAGGTGCGGGTTTCGGTGCGCGATACCGGTGCCGGTATTAGCGATGACGTGATGGCACGCGTGGCGCGGGATGAAATGCCAGGGAATAAAATCGGTCTGCTTAATGTCCATCATCGGGTGAAACTGCTATCCGGCCAGGGATTAACCATTGTGCGTCATCAGCCCGGCACCGAAATTTCCTTTACCCTTAGCAAAAATGGCCACCGGTTGCCCACACCGCTCGTCAGCCAGGAAACCTCAGCGTGAAAGCCATCATTGTCGAAGATGAATTCCTGGCACAGCAGGAACTGAGCTGGATGATTCAGCATCATAGCCAGATCAGTATTGAAGCCTGTTTTGATGACGGGCTGGAAGTGCTGAAATATCTGCAAAACCACCGTGTCGATGTGATTTTCCTCGACATCAATATCCCGTCCCTGGATGGCATGCTGCTGGCACAAAATATTAATCAGTTCGCGCACAAGCCGTTGATCGTGTTTATCACCGCATGGAAAGAACATGCAGTGGAAGCCTTTGAGCTGGAAGCCTTTGACTACATCCTGAAGCCGTATCATGAGTCGCGCATTATCACCATGCTCAACAAACTGGAAGCCAGCTGGCAACAGCAGCAATCACCAGCCAGCAATCCGCAATCCACGGTTCCGCAGACCGTGAATCTGGTTAAAGATGAGCGCATCATCGTGACCGACATCAACGATATTTATTATGTCGAAGCGCACGAGAAGCTGACGTTCGTGTATACCCGGCGCGAAGCCTACGTGATGTCGATGACCATCAGTGAGTTTTGCAGCCGTCTGCCCGAATCGGCCTTCTTTCGATGCCACCGTTCGTACTGCGTCAACCTGAGTAAAATTCGCGAAATTGAACCCTGGTTCAACAATACCTATCTGGTGAAATTACGTGATTTGGACGCGCAGGTCCCAGTGAGCCGCAGCAAAGTGAAGGCCTTCCGGCAATTGATGCGTTTGTAAGGCGAACGGCATGTTGACACCGTTCGCCTGAGAGGAATTACAGCACGCGACCCAATGTCTGGCGCAGGTGAGCACCGGCACCGAGCAGACCCGGCTGATCGTGGGTGATCATATAGACCGGAATATCCACCAGGTAATCGCGGAAACGGCCTTTATCTTCAAAGGCCGCACGGAAACCCGAGGCTTTAAAGAAGTCGAGGAAACGCGGCACAATGCCACCAGCGATATAAACACCGCCAAAAGTGCCCAGGTTGAGCGCCAGGTTGCCGCCGAAACGTCCCATAATGACGCAGAACAGTGACAGGGCGCGGCGGCAATCAATGCAGCTGTCTTTCAGTGCGCGTTCGGTAACATCCTTCGGCTTCAGGTTTTCGGGTTCACGCTGATCTGATTTAACGATGGCGCGGTACAGGTTGACCAACCCGGAACCAGACAGCACGCGCTCCGCTGAGACATGGCCCAGCTCCGCCCGCAGCACTTCCAGAATCTCGGCTTCTTCTTCGCTGTTAGGCGCGAAATCAACATGACCGCCCTCACCCGGCAGACTCACCCAGCGCTTATCTACGTGCACCAGATGGCTGACGCCAAGCCCGGTGCCTGCACCATAGATGGCGATCGGTTTGTCCTGCACCGGCGCTTTGCCACCGAACTGAATCACATCGTTTTCTGCCAGCATCGGCACCGCCATCGATATCGCGGTGAAATCATTGATGATTTCCAGGTGGGCAAAACCGAGGCTCTCTTTCATCTGCTTCGTGGAGAAAGCCCAGTCATGGTTGGTCATTTCGACCCAGTCGCCAGTAATCGGGCAGGCGATGGCGATGCAACCATCTTTGATATCCTGTTTCTGCTCATCCAGATAGTGACGGATGACCGCTTCAAGGTTGTCATAGTCTGATGTTGAGAATGTTTTGGCCTGGGAGATGGCACCGGTCTCCACCTCACACAGGGCGAGACGGGCATTGGTACCACCCACATCGCCGACCAGGGCGTATTTTGTCATTCTTCTGCTGCTCCGCTTGGGTCATAAATAATTGCAGGACACTATAAAAGCCTGCCAATAAAACAACAACGCCCATCAGTGCGTCGGATGGGCGTATTCACTCAGGTGCGGCCACATACTGGCACGCACCTGGCTAACTGCACAGAGGCAACTGTCCGAAACTCAGCCACCGTTGCGCTGATGGAGCGAGGCTGTCACCTTACGTAGCAACGGCGGGAGGTCGTCTTTATCCAGCACCACTTCCACCAGCGACAAATGCTCGTTACGCGCCAGTAACGCCATCACGCCTTCCAGCTGCACCGTTTCGCTCACGCGCCAGCTCTGCGCGGCGCCCTCCAGACTGAGTGCCTGCGGCAGCGCGGTCCAGTTCCACTGGGCGATATCGTTGTAACGCTGATGCGCACCGTGTATCGCCCGCTCGACGGTATAGCCCTCATTATTCAGAAGAAAAATAATCGGTTGCTGACCATCGCGCTGCATCGAGCCCAGTTCCTGAATGGTTAACTGCGCCGAGCCATCGCCGATAATCAAAATCACGCGGCGATCCGGTTGTGCGGTTTGCGCACCAAAGGCTGCCGGTAAAGTATAGCCAATCGATCCCCACAGTGGCTGTACCAGCAACTGCGCATCCTGTGGTAACCGCAGCGCCGCAGCACCAAAGGCGGCAGTGCCTTGATCGGCCAGGATAATATCACCAGGTTGCAGAAACTGCTGCATCGTCTGCCAGAAAGCATTTTGCGTGATTAGCGCGTCCTCAACCGGCTCGCAGGTACTGATCGGAGTCTGCCCCAGTGCCCATTGCGCCCCGTACTGCCGGAACAGTGGCTCCAGTGTACTGAGCGCCTGTGCCATGGTCAGCGGGGCAAAAGTTTCCCCCGCCACCACTGCATGGAAAGGTTGCAGATCGATAAGTCTGGCGGCTGGCAGATGCTGAGTAAAACCGGCGGTCAAGGTATCGGTGAAGCGCACCCCGACACAGATCGTGACATCCGTCTCCTCAATCGCCGATTGCACCTGCGGCGTACTGCCTTCAGCGGCATAGGTGCCCACAAAACCGGGCTGCTGTTCATCCAGCACCCCTTTGCCCATTAATAAGGTGGCGGCTGGAATAGCACGTATCTGGCGCAATGCTGCCAGCTGTGCCTGCAATTGCCAGCGTGATGCAAGGAAGTCGGCCAGCAGCGCCACGCGCTGTGCTGGAGCCAGTAATCGTTCCACAGCCTGCGCAAACGCCTCGGCCGCCGAAGCAGGGGTGCTAACAGAGGATGGCAGCTGCGGCAGTTCCACCTCCACCTCCGCCTGCTCCACATCCACCGCCATCAATAAATAACCGGGCCGGTGCTGATGAAGTGCCTCGCTGATCACACGATCAATTTCCTGAACCGCATTTTCCACCGTCAGCACCGCAGTCGCGGCGCTGACTTCTTCCGCCATACGGCTGAAGTGGCGAAAATCGCCATCACCTAGCGAATGATGGACGCAATCACCCTGTCGTTGTGCTTCGCTGGCTGGCGCGCCAACGATATGGATCACCGGAACATATTCCGCGTAGCTTCCGGCAATCCCGTTAATCGCGCTCAGCTCGCCAACGCCAAAAGTGGTGAGCAGTGCGGCCGCACCGTTGCAGCGGCCATAGCCATCCGCAGCATAAGCCGCATTCAGCTCATTAGCACAGCCCACCCAGGTCATCTCCGGATGATCAATCACGCTATCCAGGAACTGTAAATTGTAATCGCCCGGTACCCCAAACAGATGCCGGATGCCCGCCTGCTGTAAACGCAACAACAAGTATTCGCCAACTTTAAACGTTTTCATGCGCAGCTACTCCTTTGTGGGTTATATAAGGAGTATTACCGATGAGACTGAATTGGTTGGATTTTAACCATAATTACTCAGAATGATCTGTCAAGGTAACGTTACTAAAGGGAAAAATCCGTAAGTTGCGATCCCCCGCGCGTTCGCCATTTGTGTAAACGTATACACTGCTATGCTAATGACACTTTCCCTTTGCGACAGGAACGCTGCATGAGTGCTTTTCCCCATCCCGAACGCTATCAACAGATGCAATATCGACGCAGTGGACGTAGTGGCCTGAAATTGCCCGCAATTTCTCTCGGCCTGTGGCACAACTTTGGTGATAGCACCCGGGTTGATAACAGCCGCACGCTGCTGCGTCATGCCTTCGACCGTGGCATCACGCATTTCGACCTTGCGAATAACTACGGGCCACCGCCGGGTTCAGCGGAAGAGAATTTTGGCCGCATTCTGCGGGAAGATTTTCGTGGCTACCGCGATGAACTGGTGATCTCCACCAAAGCCGGTTACACCATGTGGGACGGCCCTTACGGTGACTGGGGGTCACGCAAATATCTGATTTCCAGTCTCGATCAAAGCCTGAAACGAATGGGACTGGAGTACGTCGATATCTTTTATCATCACCGCCCGGATCCCGAAACGCCGCTGGAAGAAACCATGCGCGCGCTGGATCAGGTGGTACGCCAGGGCAAAGCGCTGTATGCCGCGATCTCAAACTATCCGGCAGAGAAAGCCGCCGAAGCGATTGCCATCCTGCGTGACCTGGGCACTCCCTGCCTGATTCATCAGCCACGTTATTCGATGTTTGAACGCGCGCCGGAACAGGGCTTGCTGGATGTGCTGGGTGAGAATGGTGTGGGTTGTATCGCGTTCTCGCCGCTGGCTGGTGGCGTGCTGACTGACCGTTATTTGCAGGGCATTCCCGAAGATTCGCGTGTGGCCAGTGGCAGCAAGTTCCTGCGTGAAGATCAGCTGACGCAGGAAAAAATGGTGAAAGTTCGCGCCTTGCACGCCATCGCCCAGCAACGTGGGCAGAAGCTGGCGCAGATGGCGCTGAGCTGGGTGCTGCGTGACGCGCGTATCACCTCGGTATTAATTGGTGCCAGTAAAACCGCGCAAATTGATGACGCTGTTGACATGCTGAGCCAGCCGGAGCTGAGCCAGGAAGAACTTCAGGCTATCGCCGCAATTTTGATGTAACCGCTTTCCCGCCCGGCCAGCGCCGGGCGACGTCCTCAGCAGAAAACTCTTATTTCAGAAATTCCTCAGCGCTTTCAGACCAGTTCTTAAAGCTTTACTGGTTCGATATGGCAAACTAGCGCAACGGCAGCAACCGATAAGTTGCCGGAAAGGAGAATTATGAAACGTGGAATTTTGTTTGCCGCTTTGCTGGCAACGCTGTCACCCCTGGCCCTACACTCAGCCCATGCCAGTGGCGCCACCATTAACCTGGCACCCGGCATCACCCTGCAATTAGGCGATCGCGATAATCGTGGTTATTACTGGGACGGTGGTCGCTGGCGCGAACCGCGCTGGTGGAACGATCGTTATCGCTACCAGGACCATCGCTGGTGGCGTCATGAAGAGTGGCGTCGTCATCAGGCGTGGGAGCGTGAACGTGAACGTCGTCGCCATGAACGCTGGCGTTATGAACATCGTCACGACCATGGTCGTGGACCTGGTCATCATGACCATCGATGATCTGTCGGGGTGCGCTTGATGCGCACCTTTTTTTATAACCCCAGCGCCTGCCCGACCAGCAGATAGATATTCAGCGCCACCACCAGCACCACAATCACCCAGCCAATAGTTTGCATCACACGTGAGTTGACCATCTCCTCACCCATCAGCTCACGATTGCCGGTGAAAAACAGCAGCGGCACCAGCGCCAGTGCGATACCAAAACTCAGCAACACCTGGCTGAGTATCAGAATCCGTGTCGGATCCCAGCCAGCCCAGATAACAATAAAGGAAGGCAGCATAGTAATGGTGCGACGCAGCCACAGCGGGATATGAAAACGGATAAACCCCTGCATCACCACCTGCCCGGCCAGCGTGCCAACCACGGTGGAAGAAAGACCGGCTGCCACCAGACTCAAACCAAATACCGTCGCCGCTGCGTGGCTTAACAACGGTTGCAACGTCAGATAGGCCTGATCAAGATCGGCAATCCCGCTATGGCCACTAAAGTGAAAGGCTGCCGCGGCGGTTGCCATCATCGCCAGGTTAACAAATCCGGCAATGGTCATGGCGATAGCCACATCCAGTTTGGTGGAGGAGTAACGCTGTCCTTTGGTGCCCTGATTACCATATTGGGTCAACGCCGAATGCAGATAAATCACATGCGGCATGATGGTCGCCCCCAGCACACCGGCCGCGAGGAACACTGCATCAGAAGTCGGCAACGATGGCAGCGCCATGCCGGTGATAAGTTCACTGACCTTCGGCTGTGAGAAGAACAACTCAACAATATAAGCCGCCGCGACGAACATCAGCAGGCCGCCAATCACCAGTTCCAGTGGCTTTTGCCCGCGATTTTGCAGCATCAGAATCAGGTAAGTGGCAATGCCTGTCAGCACCGCCCCCTGCAATAGTGAGATACCCAGTAACAACTTAAAGCCGAGTGCAGCCCCAATAAATTCCGCTAAATCGGTGGCCATGGCGATGATTTCGGCCTGAACCCAGTAGAACCACACTGCCGGACGCGGAAAGCGGTCACGGATGTGTTCCGCGAGATTTTTGCCGGTGGCGATACCCAGCTTGGCCGACATGAGTTGGATCAGCGCAGCCATAATGTTTGCCCAGACCACCACCCACAGCAATTTGTAGCCGTAAGCAGCCCCCGCCTGGATATTGGTGGCAAAGTTACCAGGATCGATATAACCGATGGCCGCGATGAAGGCCGGTCCCAGCAACGCAAGTTTAACCTTTCTGGCTCCGCGAGCGGCGCGCTCTGCGGTGCGGCTTTCTGACATAGTTTTTGACCCTGTCTTAACGCTTGTTTACCCGCACAGGTTACGGGGCATTCAAGGCAAGTGAAATATGGTTATAGTTATCGCTTTAATAGATAGTGCTATAAAGTATAGCCTTTGCTATACCTTGCGGTAAAGCCAGGTTTTGCCAAAATTTACACAACAGGATTCAATCTACCCTCGGCTTATTTTATAGACAATCCCTTTGTGGTTATTTTTCTTGTAAAGGAGGTGTGAAGAACTTGTGATGGCTGAGACTTATCCGAGAAATATGTCGATACCGAATACTTATAATGTGGTTTAGATCTCGTTTTTAAGTAACGCGTTACATAGAATACGCAGCAAAATACAACCCTCCTCAAATTTGGAGCCGACATGTCCCATATTTTGCACTTTCTTTTAGCATTGGTGGTGGTAGCCGTGCTGGCCTTGCTGGTCAGTCACGATCGTAAAAGCATCCGTATTCGCTATATCGTTCAGCTTCTGGTAATTGAAGTTCTGCTTGCCTGGTTCTTCCTGAACTCTGAAGCCGGCCTCGGCTTCGTAAAAGGGTTTGCTGGCCTGTTTGACCATCTGCTGAAGTACGCAGCAGAAGGCACCAACTTCGTGTTCGGCAACATGAATGAAAAAGGCCTCGCCTTCTTCTTCCTTAATGTTCTGTGTCCGATCGTCTTTATCTCTGCCCTGATCGGTATTTTGCAACATTTCCGCATCCTGCCATGGGTGATTCGTGGCATCGGGACCGTGCTGTCAAAAATCAATGGCATGGGCAAGCTGGAATCCTTTAACGCCGTCAGCTCTCTGATTCTGGGACAGTCAGAAAACTTTATCGCTTATAAGGATATCCTCGGCAAAATGTCACAGCGCCGCATGTACACCATGGCCGCCACCGCGATGTCAACGGTGTCGATGTCAATCGTGGGTGCTTACATGACCATGCTGCAACCGAAATATGTCGTTGCCGCGCTGGTGCTGAACATGTTCAGTACCTTTATCGTGCTGTCGCTGATCAACCCGTACCGCGTTGATAGTGAAGAAGATCTGCAATTGCAGGATCTGCACAAAGGTCAGAGCTTCTTCGAAATGCTGGGCGAATACATCCTGGCCGGTTTCCGCGTGGCGATTATCGTTGCCGCTATGCTGATCGGCTTTATCGCCCTGATTTCCGGCCTGAATGCGTTGTTTGATGTGATTTTCGGCATCAGCTTCCAGGGCGTGCTGGGTTATGTATTCTACCCGTTTGCCTGGGTGATGGGTGTGCCGTCTAACGAAGCGTTGCAGGTTGGCAGCATCATGGCGACCAAACTGGTATCTAACGAATTCGTGGCGATGATGGATCTGCAAAAAATTGCCGGCCAGCTCTCTCCGCATGCGGAAGGTATTCTGTCGGTGTTCCTCGTTTCTTTCGCCAACTTCTCTTCTATCGGCATTGTTGCTGGTGCGATTAAAGGCCTGAACGAAGAACAAGGCAATGTGGTTTCCCGCTTTGGTCTGAAGCTGCTGTACGGCTCTACCCTGGTGAGCGTGCTTTCTGCCGCGATTGCCGGTCTGGTGCTGGCATTCTGATGCACGGGGGCGAGCTGCGGCTCGCCCTTCCCTTCTTAATTATTCCTATCCGTTATATCTCATTTTTTCACGCCTCTCGCCGCGCCCGCTCCTGCTTCATCATTCCACGCAAAACCTTTGCACAATATTGAATTTCCGTTGCCACCGCCTGCGCCCGTAGCTTTTCTCACTGACGTCACATCAGGAGAACAGCATGAGCATTCAATTTCTTGGCATGATTGGCCACCGCCTCGCCTCTGAGATCATCCCGGCCAGCGGCCCGTTATTTGATAAAGATTATATTGCCCGCTTTGCCCGCGCCCATGAAGACGCTGGCTTTGACCGTATTCTGGTCGGTTACTGGTCCGATCAACCCGATGGGTTCCTGGTGACCGCCCACGCGGCGGCCCATACCAGCAAACTGAAATTTCTGCTGGCGCACCGCCCGGGCTTTGTCGCCCCCACGTTGGCCGCACGGAAACTGGCTTCGCTCGATCATCTTACCGATGGCCGTCTGGCGGTGCATATCATCAGTGGCGGCAGCGATAGCGAACAACGTCGCGACGGCGATTTCCGCAATAAAACCGAACGCTATGCACGAACCAATGAGTTTCTCACGGTGCTGAAGCAGAGTCTGGAATCGACGCAGCCCTACGACCACCAGGGGACGTACTATCAGGCCGAACAGGCCTTTTCCGCCATCAAACCCCTGCAGAAAAAGCTGCCGATTTATTTCGGCGGCTCTTCAGCGGAAGCCATTGACGTCGCCGCGCGTCATGCCGATGTGTTTGCGTTGTGGGGCGAGCCGCTTAAAGGTGCGGAAGAAACGGTACGCAACGTGCGTGCCGCTGCGGAGCAACAGGGAAGGAACATCGATTTCAATATTTCCTTCCGTCCGATTCTCGGCAAAACCGAAAAGGAAGCCTGGGAACGTGCCGAATATATCCGCGCCACCGCCGAAAAACAGCTGGCAGAAACCGGTTATACCTTCGGTCTGCCAAAACCTCAGAGTGTCGGTGCGCAACGCCTGCTGGCTGCCGCTAACGAAGGCGATCGGCTGGATAAAGTGCTGTGGACTGGCGTCGCCAAACTGGTGAAGGGGGGCTACAACTCGACAGCATTAGTGGGAACGCCAGAACAGGTGTCGGATGCGCTACTCGATTATTATCGCCTCGGCATTCACAGCGTGTTGATTCGCGGCTTCGATCCGCTCAATGACGTAGTGGAATATGGCCGCGAGCTGCTGCCGCTAACGCGGGAAAAAGTGGCTGCCCTCGATAGCAAAGAAAAAAGGAGCGCCTGATGCGCCTGGCTGCTTTATTTGTTGGTCTGACTCTGGCGTTATCGCTCAACCCGCTGTTTGCGGCGGAAAAAGTCACCCTGCGGCTGGGTGATGTCAAAGGTGACCGCTTTGCCGCGCTGAAAGCCTCTGGTGAACTCAACAACCTGCCATACGATCTCAAACTGACGGCGTTCGATTCCGGTGCGCCAGTGCAGGAGGCCCTGAACGCAGGTGCGCTGGATGTCGGTTTCACCGGCGATCTGCCGTTCCTGTTTGTCTATGCCGCCGGTGCGCCGGTTAAAGCCGTGGGGGCGTGGCAAAACAATCCCGATAGCATTGCCCTGCTCACTCGTCCCAATGCCGGGGTGCACAGTCTGCAGGATCTGAAAGGCAAACAAATTGCGGTGAACCGCGGCGGATGGGGCCACTATCTGATCCTTGGCCTGCTGGAACGCGCCGGCCTGAAACCTGACGATGTCACGCTGCGTTTTCTCGGCCCGGTTGATGGCCGTGCCGCGTTAACTTCCGGCGCGGTTGCCGCCTGGGCTCCGTGGGAACCGTACATTGCCACCTCCACTGCCGTGGATGGCACGGTGCGTGTACCGCAAGGGGGTGGTAAGGGGATTATGTCTGGCTACTCTTACGCGCTGGCGCGCGATGAAGCGCTGAACAACCCGGAAAAGCGCAAAGCCATTGCCGATTTGCTGGTGCGTTTAGCTAAAGCCCAGGTCTGGGCGCAGCAGCATCCCGAAGAGTTTGCCCGCGTGCTGGGTAAAACCCTCAACATGCCGACGAACATCACTGCCAGCTGGATTGCGGATGCGCGCATCCGTCCTTTGGTGTTTGATGCCAGCCTGATCGGCACCCTGCAAAAATCAGCGGATTTCTTCCACCGCTACCAGGTGCTGCCAAAACAGGTCGATGTCAGCAAAGCCTTTGATTTCAGCCTCGCGGCGGGAGCTAACCAGGTGGCGAAAAGTGCCCAGGGAGATAAATCGTGAGTGAGCTTCAGCATCAGCGTTTGCGAACCTTTGTCGGTAATCTGGCGCAATTGCTCGATAGCCAGCCCAATGAACAAACCATTTTACAACGCGGCAGCAACTGGCTGAGCGAGTTAATTCGTCATGATGACTGGCTGGATGAAGCCTTCACCCAACCACATGCGCAGCATTATCAACAATATTTACTCTACGCCGATGCACAGCAACGCTTCTCGGTAGTGAGCTTTGTCTGGGGGCCGGGCCAGCAAACCCCGATTCACGACCATCGCGTCTGGGGTTTGATTGGCATGCTGCGCGGTGCCGAAATTTCCCAGTCATGGCAAGCAGGACCGCAGGGATTGCAACCGGAAGGCCCGCCAGTGCGGCTTGAACCCGGCAGCGTTGAGGCGGTGTCACCCACCGTGGGTGATATCCATCGCGTCAGCAATGCCTTTGATGACCGCGTCTCCATCAGCATCCACGTTTATGGCGCGAATATTGGCGCAGTGAAGCGCGCGGTGTATCGCGAGGATGGCAGCGAAAATGTGTTTATCTCCGGTTACAGCAACCGTTATTTACCAAACATCTGGGATCTTTCACATGACTAAACCGGTTTTCCCGTTGCGCCAGGTGGCCGACATTATTGCAGCGCTGCGCCAGCAGCAGGAAGTGGCTCTGGTGGATGTACGCGATGAAGCGTTGTATGCCACTGGTCATCCGTTGTTTGCGGTGAACATTCCCTTGTCCAAACTAGAGCTGGAGTGGCTGGATCGTATCCCCCGGCGTGAGACAGCCATCACCTTGTACGATAATGGCGAAGGTCTGGCACAAACAGCGGCGGAACGTATATCCGCGCTGGGTTATCACAACGTCGCGCTGCTGGCTGGCGATTTGCAGGGCTGGCAGGATGCGGGTGGTGAGCTGTTTATTGACGTTAATTCCCCCAGCAAAGCCTTTGGTGAACTGGTGGAACATCATAACCAGACACCGTCGCTGGCGGCTGATGAGGTACATGCGTTGCTGGCAAGCGGCAACAATGTGGTGGTGCTGGATGCGCGTCGTTTTGATGAATACCAGACCATGAGTATTCCTGGTGCGACCAGCGTACCGGGCGGTGAACTGGTGCTGCGGGTACGCGACCTGGCCCCTTCACCGAATACCACGGTGATCGTGAACTGTGCGGGCCGTACCCGCAGCATTATCGGCACGCAATCGCTGGTGAATGCCGGTATCCGTAACCCGGTTTATGCGCTGCGCAACGGCACTATCGGCTGGACGTTGGCCGGGCATCCGCTCGAGACAGGACAGACGCGCCGTTACGAAACCACCAGCGAAACCGCCCAGCGACAGGCCGCAGCTCAAGCGCGTCAGTTGGCTGACCAGGCAGGCGTGGAGCGTATTCACCTCTCTGCCCTGGCGGGTCTTCAGCAGGAAAACCGCACCACCTATCTGTTCGATGTGCGTGATGCGCAGGAGTATGCAGCAGGCCATCTGCCAGGCAGCCGCCATGTCCCCGGCGGACAACTGGTGCAGGAGACCGATCATTACGCCAGCGTTCGTGGTGCGCGGATTGTGCTGATCGATGATGACAACGTACGCGCCAATATGGCAGCATCCTGGCTGGTTCAACTTGGCTGGCAGGTCGCGGTGTTGGATGGATTACAACCCAGTAACTTCAGCGCTAGCGGTCCATGGCAGCCGCAGGTCCCCCCCGTCGCCCATCCCGAGTTTGTTTCACCAGAGCTACTCGCCAGCTGGCTGGATGAGGGGCAAACTCAGGTGTTGGATTTCACTACGCGCGCCAATCATCTCAACAGTCATATCCCCGGTGCCGCCTGGCTGCTGCGCTCAACTCTGCAACAACAGGGAAAAGCGTTGCTTCCCGAGGCGCGGCGTTATGTGCTGACCTGCGGTAGCAGCTTGCTGGCGGGGTATGCCGTTGAACAGGTCGCTGAACTGACCGGGAAGCCGGTCTATGTCCTGGCGGGCGGGAACGCCGCCTGGCGTGCAGCGGGTCTGCCGACTGAGCAGGGAACGCAACTGTTGCTGTCACCGGCGATAGACCGTTATCGCCGCCCGTATGAAGGCACCGATATCGCACCCGAGGTGATGCAGGCGTATCTCGACTGGGAATATGGCCTGGTGGCACAGCTGGATCGCGATGGGACGCATGGGTTCCGCGTACTGAAACCGGTCGCACAAGGCTAGCGTTGTGCAAGGGTAGCGGCGGGATTTTCGACTTTGCGCGATAAATCGCGCCGCTACGATCAGGCAGACGCCAGGATGCGTTTTGGCTAATCGAACAGCCAGCGTCCGGCTCTGGCGGAATCAATCAACATCTGGATTGTCAGCGGTTTAGGGTCAGCTTGAGAAATTTTTTGCGATTTTGGACGAATAAAGTTAGGCAGTATGCCTTTTTCATAGGGCCAGTATGAAAGGAAGTTGAAGTCACTACTGTCAACATTGAAGTGCTGAAAGTAGTCTTTCATGATTTCGTCACCTGTCTCTCTCGCCCAGGGATATTTACCTGTGTTCAGACTCGTTTCTGGTGTTAATACGGGTGCCGATTTTGCGAAGAAAGGCTTAACGTTGTAACTCGTTTCATACCATTCGGTAACCGCGTTTTCGATATCCGTTACCCTATACGATCCTCCTCTCTGGCAACGTCATTCATCACAAAGGCAATACTGAGAATTGGTATCCAGCGGCCAGCGAAAGCGTAAAATTTCAGGCTCCAGGTTTTTATGAAAACACGGCTGGCAGGAGTTCGGCAGAATTGCTTGTTTACCTGAAGGAACCAGCCGTATTTTTATGATCAAAAAGCTGTGAAAATTCATGACCTGCGATTGGTCTCGTCAGTCATACAACCAGCGCCCGGCTTTTGCTGACTCTGCAAGCATTCTTAATGTGAGCGGTTTGTGCGGGTCCGGTTCTTTTGAGCCTAAATACTCTGGATTAAAGTAGTTGAGTACTTCAAAGTTCACACGGTCAACATTCCAACGTTGAAAGTACTCATCCATCAATTCTACGTTATCTTCAAACACCAGTTTCAGATCATCCCTGATACTCATAGCAAGAGTGATTTCTTTCTTTGGCCCGAAGATGAAGAACTTCTTAGTGTTATACCCTTCATCAATGAAATGGATAATCTCTTGTTCATAATCTCTCATCAGAAATACGTCCATTGTATACGGTCTTTTGGTAAAGCAATCTTGTTGTACGTGTACTTAATGTCGTTCTGAATCTGGTAGATAGTCATGAAGGATAGTACCCAACCAAGCCATGGAACATTACGACCAACGAAACGCCCCAGATTATTGGTACTCGTCCATTTAAGAGTAGCGATTGATTTACCAGTGAGAGTAGGAAGACGATAACCGCGTGGTAGTTGGTAGTTCAACCACTTACTAAGGTACTTAGAAGCAATAGAAGTGCCTGGAGTTGCATTGCCGGGTTTTGCTCTGGCTCCAAGTATTGGTTGTCCTGAGATGATAAGAGAAGCATCTACTACCGTGATTTCAAGATAGTCACTAACCACTACGGCAGTGATAGCCCACCATAGCTGTTGTGGCGTCAGATTGGACATGCCACCATAAAAATATGTCCCGTTTAGCTGTTCCGTAGTATCCATATATGAAACTCCCTTTCATTAAGAATCTCTTATACTACAGACCATTTTTCGACCAGTCCAGTTTGACCAAAGGCAGGAGTTAGGCAGAATTGCTTGTTTAACTGAAGGAACCAGCCGTATTTTTATGATCAAAACGCGATAAAACCGGCTATAGCAGCGTATGCCCGCCAACGAATATGCGTGCAAAAATTTAGCAACTTACAGGAATGGATGAATTTTAACGAATTGATTGCAATGAATCAGGATGAATGGTGGAGATAAGCGGGATCGAACCGCTGACCTCTTGCATGCCATGCAAGCGCTCTCCCAGCTGAGCTATACCCCCACATCTGGAATCGTTTTTTCAATGCCAAACCCCTGGGAAGAAGTTTGGTGGAGCTAAGCGGGATCGAACCGCTGACCTCTTGCATGCCATGCAAGCGCTCTCCCAGCTGAGCTATAGCCCCGCACCGAAAAAACCGCCGAGTCACCTCGACGGACGGCATAATATGAAACCCATTCCTGGGTGTCAACGTCAAATTTCGGTTCTGTGTTCAATCGCTGAAAAAGGCGGCAAACCCGCGCCGCGCTGGCTTTTTTTTCATCATCGCCGGGCTTTTGCCAGATATCCCCCTTCCCCCGTTCACAACCCGCGAGGTTAACCATGCGTTAATCATGTTAGGAGAAATCTTGTTTTCGTTAAAAGGGAGTGTAAACTTAGCGCGCTAATTAACCGGTCACCGACCAGGGTTTAACCTTTTGCCGGTTAGCACCTTCCCTTTGCCAATAAAAGAAAAGTGAGTTTATGTCGCTGCATACACCAAAAGAGATCGCCCAGCTGGCGATTCAGTCTGGCGTGGTCAAAAGCCAGGCATCCGTTTCAACTTTATTGATTCTCGGCTTTATGGCGGGTGCATTTATTGCAACCGGCTTTCTGCTCGATCTCCATGTGATTAACCAACTCCCTGCCGACTGGGGTTCCTTTGGCGGATTTCTCGGTGCGGCAGTGTTCCCCGTCGGGCTGATTCTGACCGTGCTGGCCGGTGGTGAGCTGCTGACCGGTAATATGATGACCATGCCGATTGCCTGGTTCGCACGTCGCGTTAGTGGCTTTAGCGTGCTGCGTAACTGGTTCTGGGTCACCATTGCTAACTTTCTCGGCAGTATCGCTGTCGCCTGGTTCTTTGGTCATATGCTCGGCATGACAGAAGGCGACTACCTGAAGAAAACCGTCGCGATTGCTACGGCCAAAGTGAATGCCGACTTCCTGCATGCCTTTATCTCTGGCATCGGCTGTAACTGGCTGGTGTGTCTTGCCGTCTGGCTGGCTTTCGCCAGTAAAGATGTGGTGGGAAAAATTTTCGGCATGTGGTTCCCGGTGATGGCATTCGTCGCGATTGGCTTTCAGCACGTGGTGGCAAACATGTTTATCGTGCCTGCCGCGATTTTTGCCGGACAGCTTAGCTGGGCTGAATACCTGCCGAATTTCGTTGCGGTGTTCCTGGGCAACGGGGTTGGCGGTGCGATTTTTGTCGGCCTGACCTACTTCATCGCCTTCCGTCCTGCACAAGCGGCAGCAACCGAAGCCTCTTAATCGATTTATGCCTTTTGCCGGATGGCAGGAGGCATTTTCCTTCGTGATTACTTTTTCCTGTAACGTTTTGTTGTAATATGTAGAGCTAATGTATTTAACAGGGAAAGCGTCGTGAAAAAGGAATGGCTAACACCCGAAGAACTCGCGCTGGAAACGGGCTACAGTCGGCAGACTGTTAACAAATGGATTAAACGCGAAAACTGGACAACCACGCCCAAGCCCGGTGTACAGGGCGGTAAGGCACGATTGATCCATATCGATGAACGCGTGAAAAGCTTTATCCAATCCACCCGCCATGCGAACGAACCGGCAGCTCATTACGGTGCACAGCAAAATACGTTACCTGCGTTATTAATAAATTCTGTCCAGCAAATGACAGCAGCCGAACAGGAACAACTGGTGGCGCTTCTGCTACGGGAAGGGATCCGAGGCGTGTTACAACGGCTGGGAATTCAGGAAAAATAAAAAAGCCGGGAGCAGATGCTTCCGGCTTTTTTTATGCCTGTCAGAAGTTAGCGCAGAACATTATGCCTGGGCTTCGCGCTCGGCAATAAAGGCCAGCGCTTTTTCGATACGTGCCACGCTGCGGCTGCGGCCAATAGCCTGGACAGTCACATCCAGCGCCGGAGACTGACCCGCACCGGTCACGGCAACGCGCAACGGCATACCGACTTTGCCCATCCCCAGCTCCAGTTCGTCTGCTGCGCCCTGAATGGCGTGATGCACATTCTCTGCGGTCCAGTCGTTGTCGCTGATGGCAGCCAGTTTGTCACGTACCACTTCCAGCGGCTGACGCGCAACCGGACGCAGGTGTTTCTTCGCGGCGTCGGCATCAAAGGCATCGAATTCTTCATAGAAGTAACGGCAGGATGCCGCAATCTCTACCAGTGTCTTACAACGCTCGCCCAGCAGGGTAACCAGTTTCGCCAGTTCCGGACCGGTACGGGTATCGATGTTCTGTTGTTCAATATGCCATTGCAGATGCGTCGCCACATATTCCGGCGGCAGGGTATTAATGTAGTGATGGTTCAGCCACTGCAATTTTTCAGTATTGAAGGCACTGGCCGATTTGCTCACCGCATCGAGGGTAAACAGTTCGGTCATTTCCGCCACGCTGAAGATTTCCTGATCGCCATGTGACCAGCCCAGACGCACCAGATAGTTGAGCAGCGCTTCCGGCAGGTAGCCATCATCACGATACTGCATCACCCCTACCGCGCCATGACGTTTGGACAGCTTTTTACCGTCATCACCGAGGATCATTGATACGTGCGCGTACACAGGAACTTCAGCACCAATCGCTTTCAGGATGTTGATCTGACGCGGCGTGTTGTTGATATGGTCTTCGCCTCGGATAACGTGGGTGATACCCATATCCCAGTCGTCCACCACCACACAGAAGTTATAGGTCGGCGAACCATCGGTACGACGAATGATCAGGTCATCCAGCTCCTGGTTGCTGAACTCAATCGGTCCACGAATCTGATCATCAAAAATGACAGAGCCATCCTGCGGGTTGCGGAAACGCACCACACAAGGTTCGTCAGCAGCATGATGTTCATGGCTGTCGCGGCAACGGCCGTCGTAACGCGGCTTTTCACCCTTCGCCATCTGTTCTTCACGCAACGCTTCCAGGCGCTCTTTGGAGCAGTAACATTTATAAGCAGTGCCAGCCACCAGCATCTCATCGATCACCGCATTGTAGCGATCAAAGCGTTTGGTCTGGTAGTACGGACCTTCGTTCCAGTCGAGGCTCAGCCAGTTCATGCCATCCATAATGGCTTCGATGGCTTCCGGTGTGGATCGCTCCAGATCGGTATCTTCGATACGCAGAACAAATTCGCCCTTGTTATGACGAGCATAAAGCCAGGAGTAAAGAGCAGTACGAGCACCGCCCACATGCAGATAGCCAGTGGGGCTGGGTGCGAAGCGAGTTTTGATTTTCATTCAGCATTGCCTTAAATGCGCGGAGGTTCGTTGTCTGGATGACAAAAAACAGGTTAACGCGAAAAAACAGTGGGCATATTCTAGCAGCTGACCGTGATTCCTCAATGATTGTCGCGGTGGGTACTGCCGGAGAGAGCCAGTTTTCTGCTAATAAAACCAGCACATTGGCTAAAAGCCCTGCAGGATGTTTAATTTTAAAGCGAACGCACATTTATGTTTTAAAAAGCGTTGACTCACTTCGAAGGATCCCTATAATGCGACTCCACACAGCGGGGGTGATTAGCTCAGTTGGTAGAGCATCTCCCTTACAAGGAGGGGGTCGGCGGTTCGAGCCCGTCATCACCCACCACTCTTAAGGTGGCCCGCAGTGAACAAGAGATAAGATATGGGTGATTAGCTCAGTTGGTAGAGCATCTCCCTTACAAGGAGGGGGTCGGCGGTTCGAGCCCGTCATCACCCACCATATCTTAGTCAGATGACACTCTTGTTAAGTAGTACCGAAGTGGGTGATTAGCTCAGTTGGTAGAGCATCTCCCTTACAAGGAGGGGGTCGGCGGTTCGAGCCCGTCATCACCCACCACTTCGGGTCGTTAGCTCAGTTGGTAGAGCAGTTGACTTTTAATCAATTGGTCGCAGGTTCGAATCCTGCACGACCCACCAATGTAGAAAGGCGCCCTAAAGGCGCCTTTTTGCTATGCGACGAAAACCTCGTCGCCCCCTTTGCAAATTCCTTTCGCAACCTTAACACTTTGTGCCCTCATGTGATTTTATCCCCTTGCCGATAACGACTGTGAACTATTGCAAGGAGAAAACCATGAGTACCATTTCAAGTGTGTCCAGCAGTGTCAGTAGTAGTAGCAGTGCCGGCAATACCTCACAAATTGCCAGCCTGAATAAACAAATCCAGAGTCTCACCAAAGAACTCAAAGATCTGTCCAGTGATGACACCCTGACTGATGAGCAAAAATCAGCGCAGGAGCAAATGATTCAGTCGCAGATTCAGATGATTGAGGCGCAGATCACGCAAATCGAGCAGCAGGCGACGCAAAAAGCACAGCAACAGCAGGAGCAGCAACAAAAGCAAGATACCTCCTCCTCCACCAGCACCAAGGCTGATGGAATCAACCGTCCTACCGATACCAATCAAATCAACGTTTACGTTTAAAACGCTGGTTTGAGGGAACGTTGTTGCGTCAGCAGCTCTGCCTGCTGACGCACTTCCTGCCAGATGGCTTCTGCCGCGGGTGTCAGCGAGCGGTTTCTGCGCTTAATCAACATCAGGCTGCGATTGATTTCAGGATACAGCCGCCGCACCGTCAGTTTCCGTCCGGAAGGCAACGGTAACGCCAGCGCCGGTAAGATACTGATGCCAATTCCTGCCTCAACCATCGGATACAGCGTCGCCGGGTGACCAATCTCCTGCACCACATTCACCGCAATCGACTGCTGCTGCAAAGCGGCATCAATCAGCGCACGGCTGCCGGAAGCATAATCCTGCAACACCATCGTTCGCCCCGCTAACATCGCCCATTGCGGCTGAGTATCCTGAGCCAGCACATCATCTTCCCGGCATAGCAGCAAAAATGGTTCATTCATGATGGTCTGATAATCAAAATCGCTATCGCTGATCGGCCCAATAATCAGGCCAAAATCGACCTCCGCGTTACGCACGCTTTGCAGCACCCATTGCTGGGCACGATCATGCAGAATCACGCGAATGTCTGGATAGTGTTGCTGACAGCTGGCGAGGCATTGTGGCATCAGATGGGCAGACGGTGTCTGGCTGGCAGCGACCCGTACCGTCCCACTGCGTTGTTCGCCATAGCTGCGCACATCCTGCACCGTGGTGTTTAGCTCCTCCAGCAGACGCTCAAGCCGCGTTGCCAGTTGCTGCCCGGCTTCAGTCAGTTGCACTTCACGGGTGGTACGATCCAGTAACCGCACTCCCATCTCCGCCTCCAGCTCTTTAATACTGTGGCTGACCGCCGACTGGCTAAGGCCAATCACCTGCCCCGCCTGGCTGAAGCTGCCGTACTTCGCAACGGCGACAAAGGTGCGCAACTGGCGTAACGTGTAATTCATCGATAGCGCTCATAGATTGATGCAATAAATCAATTTTATTTCTAAACCCAGCTAGCGCACAATCAGCAACATCATTTTTTGCTTAACCGGATTGTAACAATGGGATTTTTACGACTCGACCCGATGATGGTCAAACTTATCATCACCGTGCTGCTGGCCAGCTTCTTACCGGCCAAAGGCGGGTTTGTCGATTTCTTCGAATGGCTGACCACCGCCGCCATCGCCCTGCTGTTCTTTATGCATGGCGCTAAGCTGTCACGCGAAAAAATCATCGCCGGTAGCAGCCACTGGCGGCTGCATTTATGGATTATGTGCAGTACC
Source organism: Pantoea sp. App145 (assembly GCF_047947045.1). NCBI lineage: Bacteria > Pseudomonadati > Pseudomonadota > Gammaproteobacteria > Enterobacterales > Erwiniaceae > Pantoea > Pantoea sp. App145. The sequence goes on along the minus strand of NZ_CP133290.1, from coordinate 4,096,616 downwards.
TTTGTGCTGTTCCCGATCCTCGGCCTGTTGCTGGTGTGGTGGCATCCGGTTGATGTGGGCACCGATATCTATACTGGCTTCATTTATCTGTGTATTTTGCCTGCTACCGTACAGTCGGCGATTGCCTTTACCTCGATGGCTGGCGGTAACGTCGCCGCGGCGGTATGCAGCGCCTCTGCCTCCAGCCTGCTGGGTGTTTTTGTCTCACCGCTGCTGGTTAACCTGGTGATGAATGTGCACAGTGATGCACCGAGCAACGGTCTGGAGCAGATTGGCAAAATCATGCTGCAATTGCTGGTGCCTTTTGTGCTGGGTCACATCTCACGCCGCTGGATTGGTGGCTGGGTAGAAAAACATCGCAGCCTGATTGGCAAAACCGATCAGACCTCGATTCTGCTGGTGGTTTACTCCGCCTTTAGTGAAGCGGTGGTTAACGGCATCTGGAATCGTGTCGGCGTGGATACCCTGCTGTGGATCCTGGCGGGCAGCCTGCTGCTGCTGGTGGTGGTTCTGCTGATCAACCTCGGAGCTTCACGTCTGTTCGGCTTCAAACGTGCTGATGAGATTACGGTATTGTTCTGCGGCTCGAAAAAGAGTCTGGCAAACGGCGTGCCGATGGCCAATATCCTGTTCCCGGCCAGCAGCGTGGGGATTATCGTGCTACCGCTGATGATCTTCCACCAGGTACAGCTGATGGTCTGTTCATTCATCGCACAACGCTACAAAACCAGCAACGAAAAACATCTGGCGCAGCAGCAACAGGCTGAAGCACAAAAATCCTGATAAAAAGGCCCGCATGCGGGCCTTGTTCTTTTATTCACTGCGTTTCAGCGGCTTCACCAGACCTTCCAGTCCTTCGATCTTGATCGCCAGCGTTATCTGCATCAGCTCCCCGAGTTTACCGGCGGGAAACTCACCGCCACGGGCAAACCACAGCAGATACGGCTCTGGCAGGTCGATCAGCATTCTGCCTTTGTATTTGCCAAATGGCATCGGCGTGTTGGCGATCTCAATCAGCTGCTGCTTTTCCATATCAGGCTCCGAGCAGGCGAATCATCTCTGCTTCGTCAATCACCGCAATGCCCAGTTCCTGGGCCTTCGCCAGCTTAGAACCTGCGGCTTCACCGGCAATCAACAAGTCGGTTTTCTTCGATACGCTACCGCTGACTTTAGCACCCAGCGCCGTTAGTCGCGCCTTCGCATCATCACGGTTCATCTGCGACAGCGAGCCGGTTAATACCACAGTTTTGCCGGCGAACGGGCTATCAATTTCTTCAGCATTGACCACTTCAACCTGCGGCCAATGTACGCCTATCTGTTCCGTCAGCTCGCGGATAACCTCACGGTTGCTTTCCTCATCCATAAAATTACGTACGTGGCTGGCGACCACTTTGCCGACATCCTGTACCGCAATCAGCGCATCCAGATCAGCATCCATCACCTTTTCCAGCTCGCCGAAATGGTTTGCCAGGTTAGCGGCCGTGGCTTCGCCGACTTCACGTATGCCGAGCGCATAGAGGAAGCGTGGCAGCGTGGTGAATTTGGCTTTCTCCAGTGCATCGACCACATTCTGCGCCGACTTCGGCCCCATACGGTCCAGCCCGGTGAGTTTACCCGCCGTCAGACGGAACAGATCGGCAGGGGTTTTGACGTATTCTTTTTCCACCAGCTGGTCGATGATTTTGTCACCCATGCCATCAACATCCAGCGCACGGCGCGATACAAAGTGCTTCAACGCTTCTTTGCGCTGGGCACCGCAAATCAACCCGCCGGTACAGCGTGTCACTGCTTCGCCTTCGACACGCTCAACATCAGAACCACATACCGGACAGTGGCTGGGGAACACGATTTCACGCGTATCGTCCGGACGCTCGGATTCCACCACATTCACCACCTGCGGGATGACATCGCCTGCACGACGAATCACGACTTTGTCGCCAATACGCAGCCCGAGTCGGGCGATTTCATCGGCGTTATGCAACGTCGCATTGCTGACGATCACCCCGGCGACCTGCACCGGCTCCAGACGCGCCACCGGCGTGATGGCCCCGGTACGACCTACCTGAAACTCAACATCGCGCACGAAGGTCAACTGCTCCTGGGCGGGAAATTTGAACGCTACGGCCCAGCGTGGTGCACGTGCGACAAAGCCCAGCTGCTCCTGCAATGCCAGCGAATCGACCTTGATAACCACACCATCAATATCAAAACCCAGCGTGGGGCGATCCTGTTCAATCTGACGATAAAATTCCAGCACCTGATCGGCATTGTTAGCCAGACGGATACGGTTGCTGACGGGTAAGCCCCAGGCTTTAAACTGCTCCAGACGCCCAAGGTGGCTGGCCGGCATTTCACCGCCTTCCAGCAGGCCAAGGCCGTAGCAGAAAAAGGTCAGTGGACGCTTAGCGGTGATACGCGGATCGAGTTGGCGCAGTGAACCTGCGGCCGCATTACGCGGGTTGGCAAAAACTTTGGCTCCGGTGCGACGCGCTTCCTCATTGAGTTTTTCGAAACCGCTTTCCGTCATAAAGACTTCACCACGGACTTCAACACGCGCCGGAATGTTGTCACCACGCAAACGCAGCGGAATCGCATGAATGGTACGCACATTCGCGGTGATATTTTCCCCGGTGGTGCCGTCGCCACGGGTCGCGGCACGCACCAGTACGCCCTCTTCATACAGCAGGCTCACCGCCAGACCATCCAGCTTGAGCTCACAGCAGTAGACCAGATCATCGCTGCTTTTCAGACGATCCTGAACGCGTTTGTTAAAGGCGAGGAAGCCCGCTTCGTCGAAAGTATTATCCAGCGACAGCATAGGCACTTCATGGCGTACCTGGTCGAAAGCCGCCAGTGGCTCAGCACCTACACGTTGCGTCGGCGAATCCGGCGTGACCAGATCGGGATGTGCTCCCTCCAGCTCACGCAGCTGCGCCATTAATCGGTCATACTCTGCATCCGGGACTTCCGGCGTATCCATCACATGGTAGAGATATTCGTGGTGACGTAACGTGGTGCGCAGCGCGGTGATCTGCTCCTGAACCGATTTCATAGTGCCTCATCCGATAAAAAACCCCCGACAGGCGGGGGTTATAAGTAGAGATTTTTTGACGCCTGTGCAGGTTATCAGCCGATAACCTCACGAATACGCGCTTTGTAGGTTTCCAGCTTTTGCGGCGTCATCATACGACGCTCATCATCCAGCACCACGCCACCCACGTCATCCGCGATGCGTTGCGCAGATTGCAGCATCAGTTTGAAGTTCTGGTTCGCATCCCCGTAAGACGGCACCATCATAAAGATAGAAACGCCAGGGGTGCTGAAATCGCCCATCTCATCCGGATTGAACGAGCCAGGCTTCACCATATTGGCCAGGCTAAACAACACCGGACCACTGCCTGCCGGGCTGAGGTGGCGATGGAAAATATTCATTTCACCGAACTGGAAGCCTGCCTGCAGAATCCCCTGCAACAACGCTTCACCATTCAGTACGCCACCCGCATGGGCAGCAACATGCAGTACCAGCACTGCTTCTTTCTTACTGCCAGCTGCAGCAGGCTGCGGCTGTTTTTCTTCATGGGCAACTGGCGCAGCTACATGCGGCTCAGGTTGTTCTGCAGCCTGGAATTCAGGTGCCGGTTGTGTGGCGGCGAGCGGATCCTGATCCAGCAACGGATCGGCCTGAATCGGCTGAGGCTGCGGTGCCGGTCGTGCCACTGGCGCTACTGGCGGCTCAGGCTGCTGGCGCACTTCAGGCTCCGCATCAAACAGCGGATCACGCGCGACTGGCACTTCCTGACGCGGTGCAGGCTGACGAACAGGTTCCGGCGCACGCGGCGCGCTGGCAGGCTTCTTATCCGGATAGCCGCCAAACTCAGGTTCATCGTGCGTGTCATGATCGCGACGAACACGAACTTCGCCGACGCCTTCATCATCGTCGCTCAGCAGATCATCATCCGCTTCTTCGCGTTGTTTCAGACGTTTGTGCGGGCGATCGCGAAACACAGAAGAGCGCTCTTTACGGCTGGTCCACAGTCCGTGAAGTAGCAGCGCTATTATGGCGATCGCGCCAACAACGATTAATATCAGACGCAAATCCTGCATCATTGTATTCTCTGTTGTTCCAATACCTTGCCACCACGGCAAACTTTACCCTCTAACTGTATTTGCCCAGCTACACAAGTGCAAGTCTGTGCAGTATTTTCTGACAAATAAGATAGCTCCCCCACGCTTTTTTGCTGTTTTTTCGCACAAAGCGCCCCGGTTGCCGATAAAAAGCCAGGAAAAGCCAGGTTATGATGTTTGCGCCCGCACACATATGGAGAAAGGCCCGTTATGCCCGCTGAGAATTCGGTCTCATCATTTAATGGTATTCATTACTTCGCCGAGGGATGGAAACTGGTGCGTCTGCCCGGCATTCGCCGTTACGTCATCATCCCCCTGCTGGTCAACATTCTGCTGCTGGGTGGTGCCTTTATCTGGCTGTTTAAGCGCCTCGGGCAATGGATTCCGCAATTCATGGCGCACATTCCAGACTGGCTACAGTGGCTCAGCTATCTGCTATGGCCACTGACCGTGATTTCGATTGTGCTGATATTCAGTTACTTCTTCTCCACCATTGCCAACTTAATTGCGGCCCCCTTTTGTGGCCTGCTGGCGGAGCAATTGGAAGGACGTTTAACCGGGAATCCGCTGCCCGATAGCGGCTGGGTCGCCATGCTGAAAGACGTCCCACGCATCATGAAACGTGAAATACAGAAGCTGGGTTACTATTTGCCACGCGCATTTGGTCTACTGTTGCTCCACTTTATCCCGGGCTTTGGTCAAACCGTGGCACCACTTTTATGGTTCCTGTTCAGCGCCTGGATGTTGTCAGTGCAATACTGCGATTATCCCTTTGATAACCACAAAGTGAGTTTTGCCCGCATGCGCAGTGCGTTACGCCAGCATAAAACCGCCAATATGCAGTTTGGTGCGCTGGTGAGCCTGTTCACCATGATCCCGATTGTCAATCTGGCCATTATGCCGGTCGCCGTATGTGGTGCCACGGCAATGTGGGTGGATCGTTATCGCCTGCAACATCAGCGTCATTAATCCATCAAAGAGCCTTATGCTTTTTTGCATGGGGCTTATGGTTGTGGGCTATATAGATATACGATTTCTTTCCTTCCGCACTCAGGCAGAAAAGGTATGCTCTGAGGGTTCCCAATATTTCATACAGTTAAGGACGAGCTATGAGTAAGATCTATGAAGACAACTCGCTGACAATTGGTCATACGCCGCTGGTTCGACTGAACCGCATCGGTAACGGCCGCATTCTGGCGAAGGTCGAGTCCCGTAACCCGAGCTTCAGCGTCAAATGCCGTATCGGTGCCAATATGATTTGGGACGCAGAAAAACGCGGCATCCTGAAACCTGGCGTAGAACTGGTTGAACCCACCAGCGGTAACACCGGTATTGCCCTGGCCTATGTGGCAGCGGCGCGTGGTTACAAGCTGACGCTGACCATGCCGGAAACCATGTCGATCGAACGTCGTAAACTTTTGAAAGCGCTGGGTGCCAATCTGGTATTGACCGAAGGTGCGAAAGGCATGAAAGGTGCCATCGCCAAAGCGGAAGAGATTGTTGCCGGCGACCCGGATAAATTTGTCCTGCTGCAGCAGTTCAGCAACCCGGCTAACCCGGAAATCCATGAAAAAACCACCGGCCCGGAGATCTGGGAAGATACCGATGGTGCCGTGGACGTGTTTATCGCCGGTGTCGGTACTGGCGGCACGCTGACCGGTGTCAGCCGCTACATCAAAAACACCAAAGGGAAGAAAGACCTGATTTCGGTGGCAGTCGAACCCACCGATTCCCCGGTGATCGCTCAGGCGCTGGCTGGTGAAGAGATCAAACCGGGTCCGCACAAAATTCAGGGTATCGGCGCTGGCTTCATCCCAGGCAACCTTGACCTGAAACTGGTTGACCGAGTTGTTGCCATCACCAATGACGAAGCGATCAGCACCGCACGTCGTCTGATGGAAGAAGAAGGCATCCTCGCCGGTATCTCCTCAGGTGCAGCCGTCGCCGCCGCGCTGAAATTGCAGGAAGACGAAGCATTCGCCAACAAAAACATTGTGGTGATCCTGCCGTCCTCTGGCGAGCGTTACCTTAGCACTGCGCTTTTTGCTGATCTGTTCACCGAAAAAGAGCTGCAACAGTGACGGTCAAAGTCTGAAAGTGGCGAAAAAAGCACCCGAATGGGTGCTTTTTTGTGGCTCAGATCTCACTTTTACCACCTGGCAGATTGCTTTCAGTGACGAGGGTCTGGTATTTAAGCAGCCAATTATTTCGATGCCTGAAATTAATCGGGCTTTGAAGTGGATCAAGCTGAATCGATTTACTGATTTGGCGATACGGCGAATCACGGCATAATGGGCAGATGGAGCGATCATCTCTGCTTTTGATCCTTCACCTGAAATGACGCTCTCATTCATGCGCATTTTTTGGTCATCTGTGATGCCTGACCCGCGCACCTACACAGGCTAAAGTTACGGCTCCAGGCTAGACTTTAGATCCATAACACCAAACCTGATAAAGTTGGGGAAATAGAATGTTCCAGCAAGAAGTTACCATTACCGCACCAAACGGCCTCCACACTCGTCCTGCAGCTCAGTTCGTTAAAGAAGCCAAGGCTTTCCAGTCAGAAATCACCGTGACTTCCAATGGCAAATCCGCCAGCGCGAAAAGCTTGTTCAAACTGCAGACACTGGGTCTGACTCAGGGTACGGTTGTTACGCTGTCTGCCGAAGGTGAAGATGAGCAGCAAGCGGTTGAACACCTGGTAAAACTGATGGCTGAGCTGGAGTAATCCGCTCAGTTTGTAACTAAACCGACTCCTTTGCCCCATTGAGTGCAAACATCTTGATCGCGGACAACCTGTCCGCGTTATTGCTTCCGTAGATTGACTTATCCGCGACAATGGCAATGCATCGGGTCAACGAGCCATCGTGATTATAAAGGTAGAGTTATGATTTCAGGCATTTTAGCATCACCGGGTATCGCTTTCGGCAAAGCACTGCTGCTGAAGGAAGATGAGATCGTCATCAACCGTAAAAAGATTTCTGATGACCAGGTTGAGCAGGAAGTACAGCGCTTCCTTGATGGACGCAGCAAAGCTGCTTCTCAGCTCGAAGCCATCAAAATCAAAGCCGGTGAAACCTTCGGTGAAGAAAAAGCGGCGATCTTTGAAGGTCACATCATGCTGCTGGAAGACGAAGAGCTGGAGCAGGAAATCATCGACCTGATCAAGAAAGATCGCGCGACTGCTGATGCTGCTGCCCACTCCGTCATTGAAGGCCAGGCGAAAGCGCTGGAAGAACTGGATGACGAATACCTGAAAGAACGTGCGGCTGACGTACGTGACATCGGTAAACGCCTGCTGCAAAACATCCTTGGCCTGCACATCGTTGACCTGAGCGCCATCGAAGAAGAATCCATTCTGGTGGCGAAAGATCTGACACCATCAGAAACCGCGCAGCTGAACCTGAAAAAGGTACTGGGCTTTATCACCGATCTCGGTGGCCGCACCTCTCACACCTCCATCATGGCGCGTTCTCTCGAACTGCCTGCGATTGTCGGCACCGGTAGCGTGACCACCACGGTGAACAATGGCGATTTTCTGATTCTGGATGGCGTAAACAACAAAGTTTACATCAACCCGACAGCAGACGTACTGGAAGAGCTGAAAGCCATCCAGACGCAATATTTGTCTGAAAAACATGAACTGGCGAAACTGAAAGATCTGCCGGCGATCACGCTGGATGGTCATCAGGTTGAAGTGTGCGCCAACATCGGTACTGTCCGTGATGTAGCCGGTGCTGAGCGTAACGGTGCCGAAGGTGTGGGCCTGTATCGTACCGAGTTCCTGTTTATGGACCGCGATTCACTGCCGACTGAAGAAGAACAGTTCCAGGCTTACAAAGCCGTGGCTGAAGCCATGGGCTCACAGGCCGTCATCGTCCGTACCATGGATATCGGTGGCGACAAAGATCTGCCCTACATGGACCTGCCGAAAGAAGAAAACCCGTTCCTCGGCTGGCGTGCGATTCGTATCGCCATGGACCGCAAAGAGATTCTGCACGCCCAGCTGCGCGCGATCCTGCGTGCCTCTTCGTTTGGCAAACTGCGCATCATGTTCCCGATGATCATTTCCGTGGAAGAAGTTCGCTTCCTGAAAGCAGAACTGGACATGCTGAAAGCGCAGCTGCGTGAGGAAGGTAAAGCCTTTGATGAAACCATCGAGATGGGCATCATGGTAGAAACACCGGCTTCCGCAGTGATTGCCCGCCATCTGGCGAAAGAAGTCGATTTCTTCAGTATTGGGACAAACGACCTGACGCAGTATACTCTGGCGGTCGATCGTGGTAATGATTTGATTTCTCACCTCTATAACCCAATGTCGCCTTCCGTTCTGGGCCTCATCAAGCAAGTGATCGATGCATCACATGCCGAAGGGAAATGGACCGGCATGTGTGGTGAGCTGGCTGGTGATGAACGTGCTACACTACTGTTACTGGGAATGGGGCTGGACGAATTCAGCATGAGTGCCATTTCAATCCCGAGCATCAAGAAAATTATTCGTAATACCAATTTTGAAGATGCGAAGGCATTGGCGGAGCAGGCTCTGGCTCAACCCACAGCAGATGATTTGATGAGCCTGGTTAACAAGTTCATCAAAGAAAAAACACTCTGCTGATCCGCGAGACGCTGGCCCCAAATTACTGCTTAGGAGAAGATCATGGGTTTGTTTTCTAAACTTTTTGGCGACAAAACAGAAAGCGCTTCCGGAACTATTGAAATCGTAGCGCCTCTGTCAGGCGAAATCGTGAATATTGAAGACGTACCAGATGTGGTATTCGCGGAGAAAATTGTCGGTGACGGTATCGCCATCAAACCTTCAGGCAACAAAATGGTTGCCCCGGTTGATGGGACTATCGGCAAAATTTTCGAGACCAACCACGCATTTTCAATCGAGTCTGACAACGGCATCGAGCTGTTTGTCCACTTCGGTATCGACACGGTTGAACTGAAAGGTGAAGGCTTCAAACGTATCGCTGAAGAAGGCCAGAAAGTGAAAAAAGGCGACGTGGTGATCGAATTTGATCTGCCACTGCTGGAAGAGAAAGCAAAGTCCACGCTGACGCCGGTTGTGATCTCTAACATGGATGAGATCAAAGACCTGATCAAACTCTCTGGTCCGGTTACCGTGGGTGAAACCCCGGTGATTCGTATCAAGAAATAATTCGCAGTCTGGATAGTAAAACGGCACCCAATGGGTGCCGTTTTTATTTAACAGCCACTCAATTCTGCTTCCAGCGTGGCAACTTCAGCGTCAGTTCCAGGCCCCCTTCCGGGCGATTAACCGCCTGCACTTCACCGTGATGCGCCAGGATCACCTTACGAACGATGGACAGCCCCAGACCGTAACCTTTGCCCATCAGCGGTGAATTCACCCGCACGAAGGGGTCGAAAATGCTGGAAAGCTTCTCATCATCAACACCCGGCCCCTGATCGCGTACGCGAATCGCCAGCCACTGGTTCTCCGCCTGCAAACGCACCTGAATATGCTGACCACGATGGGAGAAACGCAGCGCGTTACGCAGCACATTCTCCACCCCACGGCGAATCAGCTCCGCATTGCCGTGCACGGTATAGTCGGCATTTTCATCAACCTGAAAATCGACTTTCACGCCCGGAATCTGCGCCTCATAGCGGACATCGGTCACCACCGCATGTAGCAGACCGGTGAGGTCAAAATACTGCTCCCCAGGCATGCTTTCGTGCTCGGCACGCGATAAAGTCAGCAACTCGCCAATCATCTTATCGAGGCGACGCGCTTCCTCATCGATACGGTTCAAAGAGGTTTCTACGCTTTCCGGCGTCTGGCGCGCCAGACCGGTTGCCAGTTGCAGACGCGCCAGCGGCGAACGCAATTCGTGGGAGATATCATGCAACAGCTCCTCACGCGCTTTCACCAGCGTATCCAATCGTTCCACCATGGCGTCAAAATCCTGCGCCACGCTGGACAACTCATCATGACGTTTGCGCATCACCGGATAGAGACGCACGCTCAAATCACCGCTACTCACGCGGGCAAAACCTTCACGCAGCTGACGCATCGGACGCGTCAGGTTCCACGCCAGCAGCAGGCTAAACAGCAGCCCCAACGCACCAGCGAAGGTAAACATCGGCTCAGGAATATTCAGGATACGACGCGGGCCGCCCACGCCCATTGAGCTATCCTCACGCAGGCCTTTCACGTCGTAGCGTAGCTCGTACTCTTTGCCGTCAGACCCCTTGACCCAGCGTACAATCACATCCGGAAAAGGGCCGTGAAAGGGTTCATTAAACCCTTCCGGTGGCGCGTTCTGGGTTGAGACCGGTTTGTTGTGCTGAATCACCGAAAAGAACTGTCGATCATTCGGTTCCCAGTCAGCCATCATATCGTCGAGTGAACTTGGCCCACCGCGTTCCAGCACCGACACTGCCGACGCCATCTGCAAATTGACAATGCGCCGAATCGCCACGATTTCAGGGGGTTCATGGCGATTACCGGAGAGGGAAAAACCGAGCCACAGCAGCTGGCTGATAATCACAAAAACGATCCAGAAGCCCAGCAGGATCTTCCAGAACATCCGACCACGATAGCTGTGCTGCTTCATCGAATGCGATAACCAATACTGCGCACGGTTTCAATGTTGACGTTGTCTGCGGTTAACGCCGCCAGCTTTTGACGAATATTGCTGATATGCACATCGACGCTACGGTCGTAAGCTTCACGCGGACGGCCCAGCCCTTTCTCGGACAGTTCATCTTTCGATACCACACGATCCGGAGCACGCATCAACAGGTCGAGCAGATTGAATTCTGAAGCGGTCAGGTCAAAAGCTTTGCCCTGCCATTCGGTGATACGGGTAGCGGGATTGAGGCTCAAATCGCCCCAGCGCAGCACTTCTTTTTTATCGGGCAACGGCGTCTGATCTTCAAAGCGACGCAGCACCGCACGCAGACGCGCCACCAGTTCACGCGGGTAGCAGGGTTTTGGTACATAATCGTCCGCACCCATCTCCAGACCAATCACGCGATCGATATTGTCGCCTTTGGCCGTCAGCATGATCACCGGCAGACGGCTGTTCTGACGCACCTGGCGCAGCACATCAATTCCACTCATATCCGGCAGCATGATATCGAGAATCATGGCGGTGTAATTGCCTGAAAGCGCACCTTCAACTCCGGCACTTCCGGTTAAAACCAGTTGTGCATCAAAGCCTTCCGCAATCAGGTATTGGCTCAGCATAGTACCAAGCTCTAAATCGTCATCAACAAGCAGAATTTTCATCTTTATCTCTCGTACAAAATTGCCGCTATTTTGTCCTGAGTTCGTCCCGAACGCAGCCGGTTTTACTCGATCCTTACGTAGCGGCGCGATTTATCGCGCAACGAATTTGTGCAAAAGAATAGTTTAGTGGAAAACACCGGTGGAGAGATAACGGTCGCCGCGGTCACAAATAATTGCCACCACTACGCTGCCCGGCTGAGCCGCTGCAATGCGCAATGCCCCGGCTACCGCGCCGCCAGAACTGACACCACAGAAAATACCTTCACGCCGCGCCAGCGCACGCATGGTCTCTTCCGCCTCCTGTTGCGTCATATCCATCACTTCATCCACCAGTTCCGGGCGGAAAATACCGGGCAAATAGGCACTCGGCCAGCGACGGATACCGGGAATACTGCTGCCTTCCTGCGGTTGCAAACCAATAATTTTCACTGCTGGAGCAGACTCGCGCAGATAGCGGCCCACGCCAGTGATGGTGCCTGTCGTCCCCATGCTGGAGACGAAATGGGTCATGCGTTGCTGGCTCTGCTGCCAGATTTCCGGGCCGGTAGTGAGGTAGTGGCCGAGAGGATTATCAGGGTTATTGAACTGATCCAACACCCTGCCCTCACCGCGTGCCGCCATCTCCTGCGCCAAATCACGCGCCCCTTCCATTCCCTGTTCGCGTGTGACCAGCACCAGCTCCGCACCATAGGCGCGCATCGCGTCCTGGCGCTCCTGGCTCATGTTTTCCGGCATCAACAGGCGCAGACGATAGCCTTTCATCGCCGCGATCATCGCCAGCGCGATACCGGTGTTGCCACTGGTGGCTTCAATCAGCGTATCACCCGGTTTAATTTCACCGCGCAGTTCCGCCTGATGAATCATCGACCAGGCGGCACGATCCTTGACTGAACCCGCAGGATTATTACCTTCCAGTTTTAGCCAGATCTCGCTGCCGTTGTCAGGCGTCAGGCGCTGCAACTTAATCAACGGCGTATTACCGATGGTATTTTCCAGTGTGGTCACGGTCAGATTCCCGGAGAAAGAGGGGCAAAGAAATCGGGCGGGAAAGTCCCGCCCGAAGGAGTGTCAAAAATATCAGGCGCTCTCGGCAAAGGCAACCGTGCGCAGCGGTGTTGTGCCCTGGTAAAGCCGGGCCTGTTGCAGGCCAACAAACAAACGTTCACCGCGAATCGGGGCGGATTGCTCGCCATCAAACACCAGGGTAAAAGGTTCGCTCTGCCAGCCAGCGGGTTGTACCACCAGCTGCCAGAAATGTCCGCGCGGGCTGACTTCCAGCACCTGCACTGGCAGCGGCGTCTCCAGGCTGCTCTGGCGCGATACATCAATCTCCCACGGACGCAGGAATAGCTCTACCGGGCCCTGATGCGCCGGGGTATAGCCCAGCGGCCAGCGATGTGCCGCAACATGGAATTGCGAGCCATGCACTTCACCATCAAAGCGGTTAACTTCACCGAGGAACTCCAGCACGAAGCGGGTGGCCGGATCGCGCCACACTTCGTCCGGTGTACCGACCTGCTCAATATTGCCCTGGCTCATCACCACTACGCTGTCCGCGACTTCCATCGCTTCTTCCTGATCGTGGGTGACGAACACGCTGGTGAATTTCAGTTCTTCGTGTAGCTGACGCAGCCAGCGACGCAACTCTTTACGCACCTGGGCATCGAGCGCGCCGAAGGGTTCATCCAGCAATAAAATTTGCGGTTCTACGGCCAGCGCACGCGCCAGTGCGACGCGCTGTTTCTGACCGCCCGACAACTGTGCCGGGAAACGGCTGGCGAGATGACTCAACTGCACCATCTCCAGCAGACGGGTCACGCGCTGTTTGATTTCCGCACTGGAGGGACGCTCGCGGCGTGGCAGCACCGTCAGACCAAACGCGATGTTGTCAAACACCGTCATATGGCGAAACAGCGCGTAGTGCTGGAAGACAAACCCCACCTGGCGATCGCGCGCATGCAGGCGGCTGACGTCTTTACCGTGGAACTGGATCTGACCGCTGTTCTGATGCTCCAGACCGGCGATGATACGCAGCAGCGTGGTTTTACCCGAACCGGATGGCCCCAGCAGCGCCACCATCTGGCCGGAAGGAATATCCAGAGAGATATCGTTCAACACCGGCGTGCGGCCAAACGATTTGTTAATTTGTTTAATCTCAATGCTCATGATTTTCCTCCTGTTGGCGTTTCCGCTGATGCTCTAAACGCCACTGCACCACGCTTTTCAGAAACAGTGTCACTATCGCCATAAGGGTCAGCAGCGCGGCGGCGGTAAATGCGCCAACGGTGTTGTAGTCCTGATGGAGTAATTCAACCTGAAGCGGCAAGGTATAGGTTTCGCCGCGAATCGATCCCGATACCACCGAGACCGCACCAAATTCGCCGATGGTACGGGCATTGGTCAGCACCACACCGTACAACAACGCCCAGCGGATATTCGGCAGCGTGACGCGGCGGAACATCTGCCAGCCGGATGCGCCAAGCAGCACCGCGGCTTCATCTTCGTTACTGCCCTGGCTGAGCATGACCGGCACCAGTTCACGCACCACAAACGGACAGGTCACGAAAATGGTCGCCAGCACCATGCCCGGCCACGCAAACATAATCTGGATATTGTGCGCATCCAGCCAGCCACCCGCCGGACCATTGATACCCCAGAACAACAGATACATCAGGCCAGCGACCACCGGGGAGACGGCAAAAGGAATATCGAACAGCGTCAGCAACAACTGGCGGCCAGGGAAGTTAAAACGCGTCACCAGCCACGCCAGCAACGTACCGAACACCAGGTTAACCGGCACGGTGATCAACGCCACCATCACCGTCAGCCAGATGGCATGCAGCATATCGCCGTCTTTCAGATTGCTGAGGGCAGTGCCCAGACCCTGATTGAGCGCTTCCCAGAAGATGGAGACCATCGGCACCACCAGCAACATGATGGAAACCAGCGCGCCAATGCCAATCAGCAGCCATTTACCCCAGTTAATCGGTGAACGATCAACCCGATTGATTTGCGAAATCTCTGCCATCAGTGGCCTCCTAAACGACGGCCAAAGCGGCTTTGCAGGGTGTTGATGGCGAACAGCAGCAGCAACGAGGCGGCAAGGATCACCGAGGCGATGGCGCTGGCGGCCGGATAATCAAACTCCTGCAAACGCACAAAAATCATCAGCGAGGTCACTTCCGTTTTCCACGCGATATTACCGGCGATAAAGATCACCGCACCAAACTCGCCGAGGCTGCGGGTAAACGACAGCGCGGTCCCGGCCAGCAACGCCGGAGCCACTTCTGGCAGCACCACGCGGCGGAAGCTCTGCCACGGTGTCGCACCGAGGGTTTCGGCAGCTTCTTCGTATTCCGGCCCTAACTCTTCCAGCACCGGTTGCACGGTACGCACCACAAACGGAATGCTGGTGAAGGCCATCGCCACCGCGATACCGAGCCAGGTATAAGAAACTTTGATATCGAACTGGGCCAGCCACTGACCATACCAGCCATTAACCGAGAACAAACCCGCCAGCGTCAGGCCAGCCACTGCCGTGGGCAGGGCGAAGGGTAAATCCATCAGGCCATCGAGCAGAGTACGGCCAGGAAAGCGATAGCGAGTCAGAATCCACGCCATCAGCATGCCAAACACCGCATTGAAGAGGGAAGCCACACCGGCAGACAGCAGCGTCACTTTATACGCCGCTACCAGCTGTGGATTGGTGATCACTTCCCAGTACTGCGCCAGCGTCATTTTCGACAGCTGCATCAGCAACGCGCTGATCGGCAGCAGCAGAATCAGGCAGGTAAACAGCAGACTGGTACCGAGGCTGATACCGAATCCGGGCAGTACCCGTTTTTGCGTTGAGGCAAACATTAACCGCGCCCCGCTGCCAGCAATTTGTCCAGCTCAGCGCCGCTGGCAAAATGGGTTTTCATCACGTTATCCCAGCCACCAAATGCCTCATCGACATTGAACAGACGTGTCTGCGGGAAGCGATCCTGCTGGGCTGCCATCAACTGCGGGTTGTTCACACGATAGTAAAAGCTGGTAATGATTTTCTGTGCTTCCGGTGTGTAGAGATAATTCAAATAGGCTTTCGCCGCATCCGTCGTGCCATTGTGCGCAACGTTTTTATCCACCCAGGCAACCGGGAACTCGGCGAGGATGTTGGTCTTCGGCACAATCACTTCGTAGCCATCTTTAGCGTACTGGTTACGGATGTTATTCACTTCTGACTCGAAGCTAATCAGCACGTCACCCAGGCCGCGCTCGGCGAAAGTGGTGGTGGCACCACGACCTCCGGTATCAAACACTTCGACGTTTTTCAGGAATTGCGTCATAAAGGCTTCGGTTTTGGCCTGGTCTTTGCCATCTGCCTGATCCGCAGCGCCCCAGGCGGCCAGATAGGTGTAGCGGCCATTGCCGGAGGTTTTAGGATTCGGGAAAATCAGTTTCACGTCAGCCCGTGCCAGATCGGCCCAGTCGTGAATATTCTTTGGGTTGCCCTTACGCACCAGGAACGCCATGGTGGAGTAAAACGGCGAGCTGTTATTCGGCAGGCGGCTTTGCCAGTCGGCCGGGATCAGCTGACCTTTATCGTGCAGCACCTGCACATCCGTCACCTGGTTATAAGTCACCACATCGGCGCGCAAACCCTGCAGGATCGCCAGCGCTTGTTTTGATGAACCGGCATGAGATTGTTTAATCGTCAGCTTGTCACCCGGATGGCTGGCATCCCACTGCTGCTCAAAAGGCGCATTCAGGGCGACAAACAGTTCGCGCGAGACGTCATACGAGCTGTTGAGCAGCTCTGTCGCCTGCACAGCACCCGCCATTGCCAGCGAAAGCGCGATACCGCCAACCAACTTTTTAAAAACGGGAAGTGTCATGCTGCACCTGGAAATGTGGAGTTACGGCTGATGCCATTAGATGTTGTCAGTGTATTTATAACTCGAGGCAAACCAGTAACGGTTTTATATATCGTTTGCTGATTTCAAAGTCTAAAAAGGCATAAGACGACGGGGAAGTTTATGCATCTGGCGGGATAACGAACGGACGGCATCGCCGCCGTCCGGGAAGGCATTACAGCGCCTGTAACGCGTCAAGCGATGGAGCAAAAAAGTAGCTGCCGGTGACCGGTTTGGTAAACCGCAGCATGGCGTCCATCTTGCCATCACGCTCACCAAACATGCTCAACAGCTGCTGTTCAATATTATGCAGGCGATTGCAGTAGGCAATAAAGAACAGGCCATGGGTGCCGCTGGCAGTGCCGTAAGGCAGGCTCTGACGCAAAATCTTCAGCCCTTTGCCTTCTTCTTTAAGATCGACGCGGCTGAGATGCGAGGTCACCGGGCGCTCATCGCCGGGAATCTCTTCATTCTCCACCTTGGTGCGCCCCATTACCGCTTCCTGCTTGTCAACCGCCATGCGGTTCCACAGCTTCAGGTTATGTTCCCAGCGCTGGGTGAAGACATAGCTGCCACCTGCATCCGGGCCAGCGGCGATAATCGCTACCTGCTCACGCTGTTCGCCTTGCGGATTCTCGGTGCCATCGACGAAACCAGAGAGATCGCGTTCTTCCACCCAGCGAAAACCGTGGGTTTCTTCTTCGATGTCGACAGCAGCGGCAAACGCTACCAGCGCAGCCTGCGCCAGAGAGAAGTTCACATCGTGGCGTAACGACTGAATATGGATCAGCAAATCACGCTGCGTAGCAGGCGCAATGCCTTTGCCCAGCGCGCTAAAGGCTTTCAGTTCTGGTGCAGAATCCGCACCCTGCAAGTCGCGCCACAGCGTATCACCGAAGGCGATCACCGCGCCCAACCCGGCATCAGCGAATTTTTGTTGCAGTGCATCGAGGTGTTGCAGGAAGGTTTTGCTGCCCAGGCGCAGCGCATCGAGATCACCCGTGACGCGGGCTTCCAGCCAAATGGCGAAACGGCGGTGTTCCAGCAGAATCCCGCTCTGAAATTGAGACATCGACATGCTCTCCGGCAATGGGGGTTAAACGGCGTTTTTTTCGTCCGTATCATACCGGAAAGTGGCGGCGATAGCCCGTATCACCGCACTTTTTTGAGGGATTAGCGTTGCCAGACGATCTTACTGATTTTCCAGTTTTTCAGCGTATCATCCGACGGCATCAGCCCTTCAGGACCGTGCCATTCGCCACTATAGATATAAGCGATGTGCTGGCTATTCGGCGCACGGCACTCCACATCACGGCTATCGAGACCCGGCACCATTTTGCAGTTATCAAACGCCTTGGTGAATTTGGCACTGAACGGGTCGCCGATTTTGCTGCCGTCTGCACTTTTCGCGCTCGGGTCCAGTACCTCGATACGTTCAACGCTGCTTTGCCCGTTGATCACCAGTTTGACCTTGTCACCATCCAGTGCCTGCCAGAACTCCACCACCTGGCCATTCTGGGTGCGCATGCCCTGGCGCAGCTTGTAATCGCCACTCAGCGCTTTATCGATAGCCGTTTGCGTCATGGCGGTGCTGCTGGACAGCCCGGCGACACCCTGCTCGCTTACCGTCAGCGAACCACCGAACCAGCTGAGCGGATTAAGCGCCGACCAATGGTAACTCAGGGGGTTATACCAGTGGCTTTCATCAGCCGAACCCGAAGACGCAGAGCTGGCACAACCTGCCAGCACCAGAGCCGTCGCCAGCAGCGCGGGACGAACAACTTTCATGAAAACTCCTTGATCTTGTTTGCCGGTTTGGCGTGCCTGTTGGAGTCGCAAAGCGACAAAAAGTTTATTCGTGATGCTGATGTTCGGGCAAAAAGCAGTCACACAGGCGTCGATGGGTTTGCAGCCAGTACAGCGCCAGCAGGTCGAACAGCGTTAGCAGCAGCGGGAATGGCGAATCGGGCATCGCGCCCTGCAACAGGTTAACTCCCTGCCACAACAGGTTAATCAGCAATGACAGGCTCAGCACCAGACGCCAGCTTTGCCACAGGCGCGGCCAGCGTTGACGATAACCGGTGAGCAGCAGCCCGATAGCCGCCGGAATGCCGAGCGCCAGGCCCAGCCAGAAACTTTGCCGATCGGGATAGAACAGCGCCAGCAGGTCATTCCCCTGCTGACGGGACGCCCCGGCCATCACCAGAATCAGCCAGGTTCGCGCCTGGAGCAGCAGGATCAGCCAGAAAAGAAACGGCAGCCGCAGCTGCCCTTTTGCATCGTATTCTTCTGGCGGGTATTTCAGCGTAGCCACTTAATACTCACGGTCTTCAATCAGGCGCTTGCCCAGCAGCAGTGAATCCACTGGCTCGTAATCGAGCTTTTCATAGAAGGCCACCACCTGGTCGTTCTCTTCACGCACCATCAGATGGATTTTCGGGCAGCCGCGCGCAATCAGTTTCTTTTCCAGACGATTCATCAGCGCGTTGGCAAAGCCACGCCCCTGATAATCAGGATGCACCGCCAGATAATAAGCCGCACCACGATGACCATCGTAGCCGCCCATCAAGGTGCCCACCACCTCACCACCGACTTCGGCCACCAGAAACAGTTCCGGGTCATGGTTCATTTTGCGTTCAATGTCCAGCTCAGGGTCATTCCACGGGCGTAACAGATCGCAACGCTCCCAGAGCGTGATCACTTCTTCAAAATCTTCCTGGCGGAATGAGCGGATTTCCATCGGCGTTACCCTGCAGTTAGGCACAATTCGCTGATTATCACGTATTCTTTAGCGGGCGCAACCCTCGCACCGTTCAGTGGCAGAAAAAAGCGACGAAATTCCTGTTCGCGACCTGAAATACAAAGTAAAGCCCTGAAATAGTTACGGGGTCGCACCCGTCAGGATGTTACGATATAACACTTTTCAGGTAAGCCTGTCAGGGATTCATTGATGAAACAAATTTCACTGCTCAAACGTTTAACGAATCGTCGTCAGCTGCTGCTGTCCGGGCTGGCGCTGGCGGTGCTATCGCCACGTCTGGTGCAGGCCAAAGAAGAGAGTGCCGATTTGCACCTGCTGCCGCGCCACAACAAACCCGCGCCGCCAGCTAAAAACGGCAAACGTATTGTGATGATCGACCCGGGCCACGGCGGGATTGATTCCGGTGCGGTTGGCGAACAAGGTTCCGAAGAAAAACACATCGTGCTGGATATCGCCAACAACGTGCGCCAGCTGTTGCAGGATCATCCCCGGGTTGAAGTCCGCCTGACGCGTGATACGGATTACTTTATCCCTCTGTATCAGCGGGTGGAAATTGCCCATCAGCACGGTGCCAACCTGTTCATGTCTATTCACGCCGATGGTTACACCAGCCCGGACGCCAATGGTGCTTCAGTGTTTGCCCTGTCAAATCGTGGAGCCAGCAGCGCGATGGCGCGCTATATGTCGCAGAAAGAGAACGATGCTGACAAAGTCGCCGGGGTGGAAGTGGCGCAGAAAGATCAGTATCTGAACCAAATCCTGTTCGATCTGGTACAGACCGATACCATCCGCAACAGCCTGACGCTCGGCAAACATGTGCTGGATCAGATCCGTCCGGTGCATCATTTGCACAGCCAGCACACTGAGCAGGCGGCGTTCGCTGTGCTGAAATCCCCCTCGATTCCGTCGGTGCTGGTGGAAACCTCCTTTATTACCAACCCGCACGAGGAGCAGTTGCTTGGCACCCCCGCGTTTCGCCGAAAAATTGCCAGCGCCATCGCGGATGGTATCGTCAATTACTTTGAGGAGTACGATCGGCGTCAGGCTTAGGTATAATCGCGGCAAATTTCCGGAACGAGTGACTCATGAGCAATCCCGATATTTCCCGCGTCAAAGCCTTTCTGCTGGCGCTCCAGGATGACATCTGCGCCCAGCTGGCAGCGGAAGATGGTGCCGCCGATTTTGCCGAAGATAGCTGGCAGCGCCCGGGCGGCGGCGGTGGCCGCAGCCGCGTATTACGCAACGGCGCGGTGTTTGAGCAGGCGGGTGTTAACTTCTCCCACGTCCATGGCGATCAAATGCCTGCCTCAGCCACCGCGCACCGCCCGGAGCTGGCAGGCCGCAGTTTTGAAGCGATGGGCGTCTCGCTGGTGATCCACCCGGAAAATCCGTATGTCCCGACCAGCCACGCCAATGTGCGTTTCTTTATTGCCGAAAAACCGGGTGCCGATCCGGTGTGGTGGTTCGGTGGCGGTTTCGACCTCACCCCTTTCTACGGCTTTGAAGAAGATGCGCTGCACTGGCATCAGACCGCGTTTGATCTGTGCCAGCCGTTCGGTGCGGATGTCTACCCGCGTTATAAAAAGTGGTGCGACGACTACTTCTGGCTGAAACATCGTGACGAGCAGCGCGGCATTGGCGGCCTGTTCTTTGACGATCTCAACACCCCTGATTTTGACCATTGCTTTGCCTTTACTCAGGCGGTGGGCAATGGCTTCCTGCAAGCCTATCGCCCGATTGTAGCAAAACGCAAAGCGCTGCCGTGGGGCGAGCGTGAGCGCCAGTTCCAGCTGTATCGTCGTGGGCGTTATGTCGAGTTCAATCTGGTGTGGGATCGCGGCACGCTGTTTGGCCTACAAACCGGCGGACGCACCGAATCGATCCTGATGTCGATGCCACCGCTGGTGCGCTGGGAATATGATTATCAGCCGGAAGCTGACTCACCGGAAGCTGCGTTGTATCGTGATTTTCTGCCGGTGAAGGATTGGCTGAAACATCCGTGAAAACACGCGCGATAAATCGCGCCGCTACAAAATCGCAGAGAATCGTAGCGGCGCGATTTATCGCGCAATTTGCGTATTTACAGCGGTTCGGTCTGTGCCTCCACCACCGCCAGCGCCACCATATTGACAATGCGGCGTACTGACGCGATACGCGTCAGCACATGCACCGGTTTGCTGATCCCCATCAGCACCGGCCCGACGGTCACCCCTTCCGAGCAGGAAACACGCAGCAGGTTGTAGCTGATACGCGCCGCTTCGACATTGGGCATAATCAACAGATTAGCCGTGCCTTTGAGTGGGCTGTCCGGCATCAGCTCGCGGCGGATGTTTTCCACCAGTGCCGCATCGCCGTGCATCTCGCCGTCAATCTCCAGATCCGGCGCTCGCTGCTGAATCAGCGCCAGCGCGTCACGCATCTTGCGCGCCCCAGGCGCATTGGAGGTGCCAAAACTGGAGTGCGACAGCAACGCCACACGCGGTTCGATACCAAAACGCCGCACCGTTTCCGCCGCCATCAGGGTGATATCCGCCAGCTGTTCCGGCGTCGGATCTTCATTGACGTAGGTATCGGTAATAAAGGTGTTGCCGCTCGGTAGCAGCAGCGCATTCATCGCCCCAGCCACCCGCACATCAGGCCGGAAGCCAAACACCTTCTCGATCACCTCATAATGTTCATGATAATCGCCCACCGTACCGCAAATCATCGCATCGGCTTCGCCACGATGGACCATGATGGCACCGATCAGTGTTGGATTGCCGATCACCGCGCGCTGCGCCATCTCTGGCGTCACGCCACGCCGTTTCATGATCTGATAATATTCACTCCAGTAAGCTTTAAAACGCGGATCGGATTCGTTATTCACCACCTCAAAATCTTTGCCCGCCTCTATCTTCAGCCCCTGCTTTTGTAAACGCATGGCGATGACATTCGGGCGTCCAATCAGGATCGGTTTCGCCAGCCCGAGCGACACCAGCTCCTGGGTGGCATGCAGCACCCGCACCTCCTCCCCTTCCGCCAGCACCACGCGCTTCGGATCTTTACGCGCCTGCGAGAAGATCGGTTTCATAAACAGGTTGGTTTTATAAACAAACTCGGTGAGTTTCTCGCGATAGGCATCAAAATCTTCAATCGGCCGCGTCGCCACACCGGAGTCCATCGCCGCTTTAGCAACCGCTGGCGCGATCTGCACAATCAGACGTGGGTCAAAAGGTTTGGGGATCAGATATTCCGGGCCAAAGCTCAGATCCTGATCGTCATAGGCCGAGGCCACCACATCGCTCTGCTCAGCCTGCGCCAGCGCCGCGATGGCGTGCACTGCCGCCAGCTTCATCTCCTCATTGATGGCGGTGGCACCGACATCCAGCGCACCACGGAAGATAAAAGGAAAACACAGCACGTTATTCACCTGATTGGGGAAATCAGAACGCCCGGTACAGATAATCGCGTCGGGCCGGACTGCCTTCGCCAGCGGTGGCATGATTTCCGGCTCCGGGTTGGCCAGCGCCAGAATCAGCGGATCCTGCGCCATCTGCTGTACCATCTGCGGCGTCAGCACTTGCGGCCCCGAACAGCCGAGGAAAATGTCCGCACCGGCAATCACCTCCTCCAGCGTGCGTTTCCCATTATCCTCAACGGCATAGGCGGCTTTGGTTTCCGCCATATCGGTATCACGTCCGCGCCAGATCACCCCTTTCGAGTCACACGCCACAATGTTATGGCGTTGCATCCCCAGCGCCACCAGCAGATTCAGGCAGGCAATGGCCGAAGCCCCTGCTCCTGACACCACCAGCCGCACATCAGAGATGGCTTTTTTGACAATCTGCAAACCATTAAGTACCGCCGCAGTACAGATAATCGCGGTGCCGTGCTGATCGTCATGGAACACCGGGATCTTCATCCGTTCACGCAGCTTCTGCTCGATATAGAAGCACTCCGGCGCTTTGATATCTTCCAGGTTGATGCCGCCAAAGGTCGGCTCCAGCGCCGCGATCACCTCAATCAGCTTGTCCGGGTCCCGCTCGTCGATTTCGATATCAAACACATCAATACCGGCAAATTTCTTAAACAGCACCCCTTTGCCTTCCATCACCGGTTTACCGGCCAGTGCGCCGATATTGCCCAGCCCCAGCACCGCAGTGCCATTGGAGATCACCGCCACCAGATTGCCACGCGCGGTGTATTTGTGTGCCGCCAGTGGGTCTGCGGCAATTTCCAGGCAGGGTGCAGCCACGCCGGGAGAATAGGCCAGCGCCAGATCGCGTTGGGTCGCCAGCGGTTTGGTGGGTGACACCTGAATTTTTCCGGGAGTGGGATACTGGTGAAACTCGAGAGCGCTTTGCTTCAGTTGTTCGTCCATTGGGCATCCTGTTGCGCGGAGAGATAAGCGTTCAGTATAGAAATCAACGGCACAAAAGAGGGTGAAGGCGCTCAAAGAATGCACGGCTGGCAAGGGCACAGATTGCCACAGCAGGATCAACGGGTCTGCCACAGGCTGCTATGCTTAGGAGTGGTAAAACGCGCAGCTGACACCTTTCAGGCAGGCCCTCAATCACAACCGCGCGCGGTGGGCATCCCGGCGTCACAATCAGAGAAAACGCATTTTCTTCACCTGGCGCCTGTAGCAAGGTGTTGGACCGGACCCCACCTGGAAATGGCGCAACAAAGCCAGAGCTGCCTGAGGTTTTTATTTGCCATAATTATTGCTAATCAAGGAGTTAAGCGATGAACCAGCTAGATGCATTGAAACAGTTCACCACCGTGGTGGCGGACAGTGGCGATATCGAGTCCATTCGCCAATACCACCCGGAAGATGCTACCACCAATCCCTCGTTAATCCTCAAAGCCGCCGGACTCGACGCTTATAAGCACCTGATTGATGATGCCATCGACTACGCGAAAAAACAGGGCGGCAGTAAAGAAACGCAAATCATCAACGCCAGCGATAAAGTGGCGATCAACCTCGGTATGGAAATTCTGAAAAGCGTACCAGGCCGTGTCTCGACCGAAGTGGATGCTCGCCTCTCCTTCGATCGTGGCATGTGTGTCACCAAAGCGGAAAAACTGATTCGTTTGTATGAAGAAAACGGCATCGACCGCTCACGCATTCTGATCAAACTGGCTTCGACCTGGGAAGGGATCCGCGCCGCCGAAGAACTGCAAAAGAACGGCATCAACTGCAACCTGACGCTGTTGTTCTCTTTCGCCCAGGCCCGCGCCTGTGCTGAAGCCGGGGTGTTCCTGATTTCGCCGTTCGTCGGCCGTATTTATGACTGGTACAACAGCCGTAAACCGCTTGATCCGTATGTGGTCGATGAGGATCCGGGTGTGAAATCGGTACGCCGTATCTTTGATTACTACAAAAAGCATCGCTACAACACCGTCATTATGGGTGCCAGCTTCCGTAAAGTGGAGCAAATCCTGGCACTGGCGGGCTGTGACCGTCTGACCATCTCCCCGAACCTGCTGGAGGAGCTGGCAAACAGCGATGCCCCGCTGGAGCGTAAACTGGAGCCATCCACCGAGGGCTTCCATCAGCCTGCCCCGCTGTCTGAAGCGGAGTTCCGCTGGGAACATAATCAGGATCCGATGGCAGTGGAAAAACTGTCTGATGGTATCCGTCAGTTTGCTGTAGACCAGCAAAAACTGGAGGACGTGCTGGCCGCGCGCCTCTAGACATCATCCTCACCTCATGCCGGACGGGCGTCTGCCCGTCCTTATTATTGCCAAATCACAAGGGAGAACCCTATGTCTTCACGCAGAGAGTTGGCTAACGCGATTCGTGCTCTGAGCATGGATGCAGTACAAAAAGCAAATTCAGGCCATCCCGGTGCACCCATGGGCATGGCGGATATCGCCGAAGTCCTGTGGCGCGATTTCCTGAAACATAACCCGACGAATCCCGCCTGGGCGGATCGTGACCGCTTTATCCTCTCCAATGGTCACGCTTCAATGCTGCTCTACAGCCTGCTGCATCTCACCGGCTATGACTTGCCGATGGAAGAGTTGAAAAACTTCCGCCAGCTGCATTCGAAAACGCCGGGCCACCCGGAGCTGGGGTACACCCCTGGCGTTGAAACCACCACCGGACCACTGGGCCAGGGGCTGGCGAATGCGGTGGGAATGGCGATTTCCGAACGCACGCTGGCTGCGCAGTTTAATCAGCCGGGACACGACATCGTTGACCATTACACCTATGTGTTCATGGGTGACGGTTGTCTGATGGAAGGGATTTCGCATGAAGTCAGCTCGCTGGCAGGTACCCTTGGGCTTGGCAAATTGATCGGCTTTTACGATCACAACGGTATTTCGATTGATGGTGAAACTGAAGGCTGGTTTACCGACGATACCCACAAACGTTTTGAAGCCTATAACTGGCACGTGATTGGGGATATCGACGGGCACGATCCGGCTGCTGTCGCCAGCGCCATCAAAGAGGCGCAGAGCGTCACCGACAAACCCTCGCTGATCATCTGTCGCACCATTATCGGCTTTGGCTCGCCGAATAAAGCCGGTAAAGAAGAATCGCACGGTGCTGCACTCGGCGAAGCGGAAGTGGCGCTGGCCCGTAAGCAACTCGGCTGGAATTATCCGCCGTTTGAAATTCCGAAAGAGATCTATCAGCAATGGGACGCCAAAGAGGCCGGTGCCGCCCGTGAAAAAGCCTGGGACGACAAAATGGCGGCTTATCAGGCTGCCTATCCTGAGCTGGCAAAAGAATTTAAACGCCGCATGAGCGGTGAGATGCCCGTCAACTGGGAAAGCGATGTGCAGGCATTTATCGAACAGTTGCAGGCCAATCCGCAGAAAATCGCCAGCCGTAAAGCATCGCAAAACACCCTCGAAGTGTTTGGCAAGCTGCTGCCGGAGTTCCTCGGTGGCTCCGCTGATCTTGCGCCAAGTAACCTGACGATCTGGTCCGGTTCGAAATCGATCAAGGAAGATATTGCCGGGAACTACATTCATTACGGAGTGCGTGAATTCGGGATGACGGCGATTGGTAACGGCATTGCCCATCACGGCGGCTTTCTGCCCTACACCGCCACCTTCCTGATGTTTGTGGAGTACGCCCGTAACGCTGCGCGTATGGCGGCGTTGATGAAGGCACGTCAGGTGCTGGTCTATACCCATGATTCGATTGGTCTGGGGGAGGATGGTCCTACGCACCAGCCGGTGGAGCAGCTCGCCAGCCTGCGCCTGACGCCCAATATGAGCGTGTGGCGTCCGTGTGATCAGGTGGAAACCACGGTGGCATGGAAAGCGGCGGTGGAACGTCATCACGGCCCGACCGCGTTGATCCTGTCGCGTCAGAATCTGCTGCAACCGGAACGCAGCCCACAGCAGGTCGCTGATATCGCCCGTGGCGGCTATGTGTTGCAGGATTGCGATGGCACGCCGGAGGCTGTCATTATCGCCACCGGTTCGGAAATCGAGATTGCCCTGGGTGCGGCGGACAAACTCACCGCTAACGGGCATAAAATCCGCGTGGTTTCTCTGCCCTCCACCGACGTGTTCGATAAACAGGATGCGGCATACCGCGAGTCAGTGCTGCCTTCCGGTGTGAAAGCGCGCGTCGCCGTTGAGGCTGGCATTGCCGATTACTGGTTCAAATATGTCGGCCTGGAGGGTGCGATAGTCGGTATGACCACCTTTGGTGAGTCTGCACCTGCCGGAAAACTGTTCCCGGAATTTGGCTTCACCGTGGAAAACATCGTCAGCCATACCGAAGCCTTACTCAAGCCTCACTAATCGATTCGGCCCTGCGTCTCACGGCGTCAGGGCCGTTTTTGATCACAGCCTGATACAGAAAAAAACCTGCCCTGCCCCCTTCCCGCCTCGTTCAAACTGATTACTATAAGACTTTTCTCCGCTTCTTCTGCCGGACGTCTTACCGTTGAAAAAACATACACCCTGGTTGCTGACATTAATGGTTTCACTGCTTCCTTTAAAAAGCATGGCGCAGACCGCCCCGGATCCCCTGCTGGCTTCACAGATCGTTGATCGTTATGCCGAACACATCTTTTACGGCAGTGGTGCCGTGGGGATGGCGTTGGTCGCTATCGATGGCAATCAACGCGTTTTCGCCAGCTTTGGCGAAACCCGACCGGGTAGTAATGTCCGGCCACAGCAGGATTCACTGATCCGCATTGCCTCGCTGAGTAAGCTGATGACCAGCGAAGTGATGGTGAAAATGGCGGAACGCGGCCAGATTCGCCTGGAGGACCCGTTAAGCAAATACGCGCCTCCGGGAATGCGTGTCCCCAGCTACAACGGCCAACCCATTCGCCTGATTAACCTTTCAACCCACACCAGCGGCCTGCCGCGTGAGCAACCGGGTGGCAAACCGCATCGTCCGGTGTTCAACTGGCCGACACGTAGCGACCGCTGGCAATGGCTGTCTCGCGCTTCGCTCAAAGTCGCCCCTGGTGTGGACGCGTCTTATTCAAACCTCGGTTATGACCTGCTGAGTGATGCGCTGTCGCAGGCGGCGGGTAAACCTTATCCGGCGTTGTTCCAGCAACTTATCACGCGCCCGTTAGGGATGAAGGACACCACCTTTACCCCGTCACCGGATCAGTGTCAGCGTCTGATGATTGCCGAGAAAGGGACCAGCCCGTGTAATAACACTCTGGCAGCGACAGGCAGCGGTGGCGTTTATTCAACGCCAGAGGATATGGGGCGCTGGATGCAGCAATTCCTTAACTCCGCCGTGAATCAGCGCACCGCGCAAATCGACCGGCTGCAAACGTTGATCTATCGTCGTGACCAGCTGAATAAAGTGGAAGGAATGGATGTCCCGGGTCGGGCCGATGCGCTGGGCATGGGGTGGGTCTATATGGGACCGAAAAACGGCCACCCGGGCATCATTCAGAAAACCGGCGGCGGTGGTGGTTTCATCACCTATATGGCGATGGTGCCGCAGCATAATGTTGGGGTGTTCGTGGTGGTGACGCGTTCGCCGCTGACGCGCTTCACGCCGATGAGCGATGGCGTCAACGATATGCTGGCCGAACTGGTGGGTAACCAGAGCGGTTCACCGATGATGGTGCAGGTGATGCGTTAACGCGATTGTGGTGCATTTTGCGACTGGCTGACCCACAGGGTGGGCCAGTCGTCACTGCTGTGCCAGGCATCACAGGTTTTTTCTTCCGCATACTCCGCCAGCACAAATTCAGTGCCATCAAACTGCCAGCGTGTCGCCGTACCGCAATCGCCCAGACCACGTCCCTTACTGAAAGTATAAAGTAAGCCACTGCTGGCATCGTATTCCGCATTCACCAAATCCAGCTGATTATCCGTGCGTGAGGGGGGAGTAAACGGCAGGGTGAGGGTCAGACCACGCGCCACATACGGTTGGCTGCGCGTCACTTCAAATGCCAGATCGATAACATTGTAGGCCCCGGTTTCGCAGCTAATGAGCAACAGCGCTTTACTGTCTGTCAGCGGTGCAACGCTGACTTCTCGTCGTATCGGATCAAGTGAGCAACTATCGGTGTTGATGCGCCAGGTGCCGTAATCAATCAACCCACTGGTTTCATCACGGGTGAGTGCCGCAGGCTGGGGTAAGGGGTCGGGCAGACGGGGCAATGGCGGTTGTGGCGGTACATCCCATATGACGCGGTCGCCGCGTTTCACCCAGGCACTTAAACCGTTCACCCTGCCCTGCACGTCATCCATCAGCAGCAACGCGGCTTTCATGCCGTGCAGCGAGATAGAGGCTTTGGCTTGCCAGGTGAGCTGGAGAGTATCGGCATCCAGCGTCTGCGCCAGAAATTCATCAATGGCGATGGCATTGCTGGTCGCCAGATGGTGCGGCTCTACGCTCCAGTTTTTGAGATCGGGTTTCAGCCGTCGCTGGTCCAGCAGCAAATTGTCCTGCAACGGAGCACCCGGCAATTCACCGCTATAAGCACTGCCGTAGTCGATACGTAGCAACGGGCGATCGTTCACGCCAGCGTGCCGCGATATTGTCATGACCAATCCATTATCACCAGGAAAACTGCGAGCTACACAAAAAGCCGCATTGTTACAGGTCAGCTGCCAGTCAGAAAATGACTTTTGCAGTGGATCCGCCTGCACTCCCGCAGCAAAAAGAAAAAGCAATAAAAGCAGCGATTTCATCCAATACGACATCTAAAAAAACGATCCCCAAATTCTTAGAGAGAAGATGATAGCGCAATGACAACGCTGACACCGGACCTAATCTGTGAGCTGGCCCGAAAAGCGGTGCTAACTGCCGATAAAGACGTCGCTTTGAGCGATCTGTGCGGATAAAACTGAGCAGCCATCATCCTTGGCGAATGAATTCTGCTCAATCGGATTTGTCGCACAATTGCCCGGGTTGATGCAGAAGATCCTCGTTTTCGCGACGCTGATTATTGAGAATATCCGCCGCCGTCACAAAAACGTCATAAATTGATATGTTACGATAAATAAGTTTGGCTCAGTCGCAGTATCAACATCACTTCATTATCCTACTGGCACGGGTAAAAAAACATTGTGATCCAGGGATGGCAGAATTCCCTCCTTTAATTATTTGGCAGGGAAAGTGTGCCAGAGTAACAATCTATCATAAGGGACAAGGATGAAACATGCTAAGCAGCAGCGCAGTTAATACCCTCACAATCAAACCTCCAGTCACTCAACAAATATGCAGAAAGGAAATTTCCACCAATATAAATTCAATAAGCAATCTCTCTGCCCCACGGGACCTTATTAACCGACCGATGTCTTCCTTAGGCGTATCTTTAGCACAACCCAATAGCCTGTTACCTGCTCGTATAAAACTACCAATCCGGTCTAAAAAAGCGATATATCATCCGCAACCCAGTAAATGCTCTGATATTCCAGCGAGACAGGTTATTCAACAGTTTCGTGATAATGAGCGACTCATCGAACAACTACCCACATTCACCGAGCAGCTGGCTGAATCAAAATCATATCACATCAGAAAATTTGCCAGCCAGTGTGAAGACATTTTCAATAAGAAAGAAGGATTGAGAAAAAAGATACGTCAGAAAGCGAAACACTCCTGGGAAATAAATAAAAAAATCATCAATAAAAAATTAGCAAAAACAGATAATGAAAAATTAAAAAAACTCTTTAACACCGTCTCCGCTGTTTGTGCCGATAGACAAACAAATCACTTAGATGTGTTTTGGGATGGTGTCTTATCATTATCGTCAACCTGTGAACACAGAAACAACTATCGCAGATTATGGGAGTTTATCCTGGGTAACCCTCAACTGGAAACTTTCTTAACCCAGTTTGATCTCTGGACAGGTATTGAAAATGAAGTCAGAGAAATGTTATCCAATAACAACAATAAATTCTTCACGGTCTTTAATAGCACACAAAAGGATTTGCTGGATAAATTGCAGCTGCTTTGTGCTCCTATTGAGACAAAATACTACCATCAACTGTGCGAAATCGACTACAACGGTAAAACCACCGGTGAGGTGATCGATTCACTTATTAATAATACAGGATTACAGGAAGTATTGAGTGAAACCGCCAGTGGCTGCGAGTTATGGCGGGAGTTAAACAGCTTACCAACCCTATTTAAGCTTGAGGTATTAAAAAATGAAATCGATGATTTGCTCACCGAATATAAAGAGAATCGTGCAGAACTGAAGAGGCTGAAACATGGAACGATACTTAACCGCATCAGTGAGAGCTTCAATATATTGTATCGGATACCCAGTATACTCAATGATCTAAAAGGTCGTATTGAAAATCGAGTCGAGTTTGGTGAAGTCCATATTCTGTATCAGGATCTTTTTTTCAATGCTTTGGATCGATTACAAAATGCTGGTGTAGACACGACCTTTAAATCGTTAATGACCCGAGATGATAACTTTCAGGATATGGTTGCTAATGACATAGACCTTCATGAAATAGCAGAACAGGTATCACCTAATTTGCTATATAATCCAAATGAATGCTATGACTTTATTTGTATGGCTTCGATGCTGGATGCCAGCCAGGTGATTGCGGAAAACATCGCTGATACAACGTTATTATATCAGTTGATGAGGAGTTATTATCCTGACCCGCATGAAGTCGATGCGTTTTTCACCGCACACCAACACAACATAGGCAGTGGTTATGATCGCGGTATCATGCTGGCAATCAGTCGCCTTCTTCCTCCCGCCCTCAACTGGAGAATGCGGGAACGACTATTACTGGCAGTAACCGGAACCAATGTTTACGACATCCCTCCCATCAGCGAATTCCTGTTAAACATTGAAGAACACATCGTCAGCGTGTTGAATCCTGCCAGATTAGAAAAGCGTTATCAGCAAGGCCTGCATCTCGATCCGTATCTGATCGATAAACTGAATATCTCCGCAGAGCAGCAAACACAAATCAAAGAAATAGTGATGGATTTCCTGCTGTCACGTAACAGATATATCGACCCAGATATCAAATTGCCGCAATTCAAAGTCGATATTGCGACAATCCTTAATTTATTGCCCGAGAAATTATCTTTCGATCTTCAGATCAATGCACTGCGTCCGTCTCATTTTTTTAAGTACCATGCGATAACGCACAATACTCTGCTGACTGAAACACTGGTCAAAGAAATTGACCATTTATATATTTTACATAAATTTCTCGATAAGATGCTGGATGAAACATTTTCAGCACATGCACACATCAATCGGTTGAATGAATTAGTTGCTAACACAGATATTAGCTACGAAATTGCAATATATGCCAATGTCGCCCTGGCATTGGTGGAAAACAATCCATTCACTCTTGAATCTGAGCTGGAGATTCAACGGGCTATCAAAGAGCTATTTTCCAGTGATGAAATGGAAACATTAATCAACAATGGAACCTCACCATTGACGCAGGAACTGGCAGAGATCCAGAAATCGCTGTCAACCTATCCACAAACTACAACCCGTGATTTTTTCGC
Source organism: Pantoea sp. App145 (assembly GCF_047947045.1). Classification (NCBI taxonomy): domain Bacteria; kingdom Pseudomonadati; phylum Pseudomonadota; class Gammaproteobacteria; order Enterobacterales; family Erwiniaceae; genus Pantoea; species Pantoea sp. App145. The sequence continues at coordinate 4,064,652 of NZ_CP133290.1, read as the reverse complement.
TAAAGCTGCGGGAATGGGTATCAGGGTAGATTCTGACTGCCAGAAAAATATAATTAAAATGCTTGGTGAATCCATTACTACCGATATCACCAATGAGGAGCGTAGCTGCCAGATTCTTTCTTATATACTGAGAAGATCCTTCGCAGCGGCAGATGTTCTGGAATTACCTACAGATACCACCGCCGGTCAGCCTCATGATTTTCTCAACACGCTGACCAACGGATTGATTACCCAGATAAATGGCTTGATCGCCACTGAACTGGATAGGGCACTTTCCGCTTTCGATCCGGGTAATAAAGAGGGGGATCGTTATACTAAAACGGCCTGCAAGCTTATTGAAGGGGCGATTCCCCATATTGTCTTAAAAGATCTCTGTAAAACCGACAAAGGCAAAGATGATAAACTCATCGGTCAGAAATTTACCGAAGATCAGTTCGCTCATGTCCGGAAAGAGTTACTAACGTTACTGGCGAAAGGCGGGGAAGATCATCGTAAAGACATTAGTAACATCTTCAGGGATCTACGGAGAACAATATCAGGTGATGAAAACAACCATGTAAATTACTTACTAAAATGCCTCAATTTTTTCAGAAACCTACAAAGTCAGGGAATCAAATTATCATCTGGCGAGATTTATCGAAAAATTGTTGATGAAATTTATGAAAGAGGCATTCCTTCACGCATTGCCAAAACAGGGCAAAAACTCACTGAAGCAGATTTACTGGAGTATTTTATTCTGGAGGATATGGGAGGAATCAATACTGAAAGTTCACAAAAATTCATCCAGTCCACGAATCAAAAACACCATATTTCTGACTCTCTGCTCTATTCCATTACTTTACTTGAGCCTTTCCTGGCTGATGCATTGACCTGGCGGCAGGATGAAATTGATGCTGAGTATAAAAAAATCATTAACCAGGAGGAACTGGATCAAGCCATTCAGGCATATACCGATGCAAACCTTGGAATATTTTCCACCCAGGCTGAGTATGATATGGCCGAATATCGAGCCGATCGTGAAAGCCGTGATGAGGAAAATAATGATGAAAAAGCCATCGATTCAGCTAATAAGTATGAGCACTATGAAAAATTAACTCAGACATGGAAATGGTTTTTCTATGTCGCGACGCAATTTTCTGATTACTGGATAGAGATGAACAGACCGGTTTTTGTTTATATCAACACCAACGTCACAGAAACACGCACTACCACCATTTCCTATCCCACGGGTGAAGAGGCTGAAACACAAAATATTCAGTCATCGAATCCAGGACTCACAATGCTCAGGTTCAAACTCTGCGACATTATTGATAAATATGGATATATTGATTATAAAAAAATAAATGAATTAATCCGTGAGAAATACTGCCCTGGGTTTCAGATACAGCATATTCAATTCACTCCACTTTTGGATGTACAACCACTAACAATACCCAATGAAGGTTCTGGAAACGCAACGGTTGCCACCATCACCAACCGTTATGATGTTGAAATAATTTCGGATATGGATATCCAAAAAGGCAGTTATATGCATAATATGCCGAGCCGTCCCCCTGAGTTTCCACTCTGTAATGCACCCATGCATTCAGTCAGCCTGCAACATTATTCCGAAAAATTCCGGCAACCGGTCAGCCACAAAGAAGTCAGTGCTAACGTATCTTCAGCCATTCAGGCCATGAAAAAAATTCATCATCCACGTGAACAGTTCAATCCTGCCGTACAAGCACAGGGTTTAGCAACAAAACAGGGAGCACTCATACGTCAACGTGAGAATAATGCCTGGTGTACACGCGTTGAAGATTCACTGCGACTGCTCACACAGCACCGCCCGGGAAATTTGCATCGAGATAAACCTTCAGTTCAGCCATTACAAAGTGCGATTATTAGCGCAGCCTCCGCATCAACGGGTAAAAAAATCATTGTAATAGATGACAAAAAACGCGGTCATTTATATAAACCAGGTAAAGATTCCGAACGATCTGGCCAGCCACTGGACACTCAACCGGGGAATATTGGCAACCAGGGTAGCATTGCACAAATAATACCTTCAGCGATGCTAAAAGAGGCCGTCACAGGGAAGACGCTGGTATTACAGCATGATAGTACAGGAAGGTTTAACCCGGTACGAATTCAGTCTCTCGGCGCCTCCACTTATAAATCAACCGTCGTCTCACCGGGACCCGATATTCGGGGTGTCATAGATCATCCTGCTACCAAACGATTGCCCCCCCCAATACTCAGTGAGGCTGATAATGTGTTGAATGCCATAACAACCTCATACTCTATGCCGCCACCAGATCAGCCAGGGCCATCTACACAACACTCTAACTTTCCAATTCGTACAAAAATATTATTGGATCTACAAACGACAGATAATGAGCATTGATACCTTAGATCCAGAACAACCTAAGCAGCTTATTATTTAATAAGGAGATTGATATGTTAAATACCAGTATAGAATCTTACCGAAAAAGTGCGATATCCACGCTGCATCAACATAATAATGAAATAACTAAAAAACTCCCCACAATTACTCATGTCACCAACCGTGTTATACAATCTGATAATCGGCATACTACAACGTTATTGTCGAATCGTTCTTCAGGCCTGGGTTCTCAACACCCCAGGTCAAGAGTTAAAGAGCCTGATTTCCAATCGCTGCGTCATGAGCAAAACTTACCATACAAACCAGAGGACGCCATTAAACGCCCCATGCCTAAGTTGTTTTTTGAAGCCTTCAGTGAACCAGCCAAAAAAGTTAAAAACACCTCTGAACATGTCGGAGAGACAACGGTTAGTAGCATACTAAAAAACACCGCAAGAAAATCCATTATCAAAAAATCAATTATTTCTGCCAGCAAAAAAAATGATGGTTCTACACTTTCTGGCAATGAAGCGGAACAATTAAAAGCAACAACACTGAAAAATATCCGAACTGATGGTTACTGGAACAATAATGGCATGGATCTGGCCATTTATGGTGTTGCGAGTGAGTACAATTTCCAGTTAGATGTTGAAGATACCACGGCACGGGATAATCGAGTTTTTCTTTATACGATTGGGCAAAGTGATGATCCAATGCGGATCATCCGTCTGCGCCGGGTCAGAAAAGAGGGGCATGAACATTATCAGCTTATCGGTCGCAGAGAAAGCACTATCGATGTTAAAAATGACGGAAATTGTTTATTCCGCGCTATTGCATTGGCCATGAGTAATGATGAAGAAAATTACGCAGAAGTCAGGGAACGAACCGCCCGACATATTGAAGAAAACTGGGAAGAATATAAAGATTACGCGGTCAATGAACAGGAAAATGTAGAGTATTATGCAGAAAATAAAAGATTTATTGCATTGTGGGAATCGATCAAAGCCACTGCCGAGAAAAAACTTACGAACTGGAGCAAGTTCAGTGGCAGAGAAAATGATTTAATCCATGTTCTGGTGGGTGGCATTGCTGAACCAGAGAAAATCTTACAGAAACTGAGCAGTCGAGACCTGCAAAACTTAGGTTATTCCTCCCGTGATCTGAATAAAGTTACAGAGGTATTCATTGCCAAAAACAAGAATAAAACACTTGAAAACTATGGTTCACTCAATGGCATCCCCTGTACGACAAAAGAGGGTTCAACCATCCGTATGGATTTAGAACTCTTAGCTAAATTCGATGAGCGAGTATCTTTTATTGATAACGAAGGACTTGAAGGGGCAGGTGAACTTATCTATTTTAAAAAATATATAGATAACTGGTATACGATGGTCCATGAAGCTCAAAAAATCATTATGTGGCAGGGGAATTATCTGCCACGGCAATTGATTAGTAAATTTCACACCGACTATCCGATTAACCCACGAGAATTATTTATTACAAACTTCCCACTGGATTACTTATATGAGTTAGCGGCTGAGGAATCCACCGATGCTCATCGGGATTGGTACAACACCGTGCTACAACAGAATTTAGTTTATTTTAATTTCCTGGATGAACATCATCCCCAGTAATTATTATGACAAAAGCAGGGAATCATCCCTGCTTTTTTCCTGTCAGGCTTTGAGCCAGCCCGCTATCTGCGCATGTTGCAGCAACATAATGGTTTTGCCGTCACAAATACGACCATTCTTCACCATCGCCATCGCCTCTGGAAAAGGCAGCTCAAGTACCGCGATCTCTTCGTCCTCTACGCCGCCGCCGTTATTCGTGCGTTGCGCCTCGCTATATTCCGCCGCGAAAAAGTGCACAATTTCAGTGACGCCACCCGGTGACATGTAAGCCTGCCAAAGTTTTTCTACTTCGCCTACCTGATAGCCGGTCTCCTCAATCGCCTCTTTGCGGATGCAATCTTCTGGAGTGTCATCATCCAGCAACCCGGCGCAGGCCTCAATCAGCTCACCGCTTTGGTTGCCATTAAGGTAGGTGGCGATACGGAACTGGCGTATCAACACCACGCTGTTTTTTTCACGGTTATACAGCAGGATAGTGGCACCGTTGCCACGATCGTAGACTTCACGTTTGTGGCGCAGCACTTCGCCATTGTTGCGGGTGATTTCGTAGGTAAAGTTGCGCAGTACAAACCAATTTTCTGACAGCAACTTCTCTTTGATGATGTTGATCTTTAACGGCATGACCACTCCACAGCAAATTTCGAGGGAGCCTGGCATGATAGGCCGAAGCCAGCGGGAAAACTATCTTAATTGTATTAACAGTCAAAACGCGCCGCTACGGACCGTTGAACTGGGCAGCGACGCGTTCTATCGCGCAGTCAAAAGGAATCACAGATTAAAACCCGTTCTTTTCCTCTTTCATATCCGGTAAATGGTGGGCGATACCTTTGTGGCAATCGATACAGGTTTTACCTTCCTCCACCGCTTTGGTATGCATCTTCGCCGCCACGGTCTTCTGCGTGGTAAAATCCATATATTCAAAGTTATGGCAGTTACGGCAGGCCTGCGAATTGTTGTTCTTCATCCTGCGCCATTCGTTTTGCGCCAGTTCGAGACGTTTCTCTTCAAATTTCTCGGGCGTATCAACAATGCCGAACACCTTGGCGTAAACCTCTTTACTGGCCTGTAATTTACGCCACATCTTCGGTCCCCACTCGTGCGGCACATGGCAATCCGGGCAGGTGGCACGCACGCCGCTACGGTTGTTGTAGTGCACCGTCTGCATATATTCCTGATAGACGTTATTGCGCATTTCATGGCAGCCAATACAAAACTGCTCGCGGTTAGTCATCTCCAGCCCGGTATTAAAACCACCCCAGAAAATGATGCCACCAGCAAAACCAATCAGCAGCAAGGTGCCGATTGCCAGGCGGCTGGGTCGCCGCCACCAGCGCCAGATTCGGATAATCATCTGTTTCATCGCTAACCTCACTGCCCAAAGCCTTCAGCCGGGCGGAAGGTATTTTCTACCACCGGTTTGGCATCGGTTTGCGGAACATGGCATTGCAGACAAAAGTAGCGACGCGGTGATACCGAACTGCTGACTAACCCATCACGGTCAGTAAAGTGTGTCGGGCTGACGCGTGGCGCACCCGTGGTCAGGTAGCTCTGCGTGCCATGGCATTGCAGGCAACGGTTGGTGTTTTTTGTCACCTGATAGCCATCCACGCTGTGCGGGATCACCGGTGGTTGATTGACATAATTCAGCGGCTTGCGGCTCTGCTCTTTGGGCTGATGGATCGTACCCTGCTGCGTCGCCGTTACCTCGGGTGACTGATTCAGGTCTACGCCATTCGCGGCCCAGACCGTGCCGCCCAACATCAGGGCGGCCAATGTGAGAAATGTGATAAGAGGTTTCATTGCATCCTGCCTTAAATTTTCACCAGCTTAACGGCGCATTTTTTGTAATCGGTTTGCTTCGACAGTGGATCGGTGGCGTCCAGCGTGATGTTGTTCACCAGCACCCCGGCATCGAAGAAAGGCGTAAACACCAGTCCCTGCGGTGGCTGGTTACGGCCGCGGGTTTCGACGGTGGCCAGGGTTTCACCACGACGTGATACCACGCGTACTTTCTCGCCACGACGCAAACCGCGCGCTTTAGCATCCAGCGGATGGATATACAGCAGCGCCTGCGGCACGGCGCGGTGCAGCTCGGGGACACGACGCGTCATGGTGCCGGTGTGCCAGTGTTCCAGCACGCGGCCAGTACAGAACCACAGATCGTATTCAGCATCCGGCGATTCAGCAGGCGGCTCATACGGCAGGGCGAAAATGGTCGCTTTACCGTCCGGCTTACCGTAGAAGCGTACCCCCTCCCCCGCTTTGACATAGCTGTCATGCCCTTCGCGATAACGCCAGCGTGTCTCTTTGCCATCAACTACCGGCCAGCGCAGACCCCGCGCCTGATGATAGGTATCGAACGGAGCCAGATCATGACCGTGACCACGACCAAAACTGGCGTACTCTTCGAACAACCCTTTTTGCAGATAGAAACCGAAGGTGCGCGCGTCATCGTTGAGTTGATCATCCGCGACTTCACTCAGCGGGAACTGATTGACCTGGCCGTTGGCGTACAACACGTCGTACAGCGTTTTGTCGCGCAGCTCCGGTTGCCGGGCGATCAATTCTTCCGGCCACACTTCCGCCACGCGGAAGCGTTTGGAAAAGTTGACGAGCTGCCACAGGTCGGATTTTGCTTCACCCGGCGCTTTAACCTGTTGATGCCAGAATTGCGTACGGCGTTCAGCGTTTCCATAGGCACCTTCCTTCTCTACCCACATGGCGGTCGGCAGAATCAGATCGGCGGAAAGCGCGCTGACAGTCGGATAAGGATCGGACACCACAATGAAATTACGTTCATCACGCCAGCCCGGCATACGTTCCTGAGTCAGGTTCGGTCCGGCCTGCATATTGTTGTTGCACATGGACCAGTAGGCATTGATCTTGCCATCTTTCAGTGCACGATCCTGCGCCACTGCGTGATAACCCACTTTCGCCGGGATGGTGCCCGCTGGCAGCTTCCACAGTTTTTCTGCCAGTGCACGATGTTTGTCGTTGGTCACCACCATGTCGGCAGGCAAACGGTGGGAAAAGGTGCCAACTTCGCGTGCGGTACCGCAGGCTGATGGCTGCCCGGTCAGTGAGAAAGGCCCGGTGCCGGGACGCGAGATTTTGCCCGTTAGCAGATGCAGGTTGTAAACCAGATTGTTGGCCCACACGCCGCGCGTATGCTGGTTGAACCCCATAGTCCAGTACGACACCACCTTGACGTTAGGGTCGGCATACAGCTCAGCCAGCATCACCAGTTGATCTTTCTCCACCCCGCTCATTTCACTGGCTTTTTCCAGCGTGTATTCAGAGACAAATTTCGCGTATTCATCGAAACTGATCGGGGTTGAGTCACCGCTGTCCGGGTTTTTCGCCTTCGCCTGGCGGGGATCGGTCGGACGCAAGCCATAACCGATGTCGGTCGCCCCCCGGTGCAAATTCACATGGTTTTGCAGGAAGGTTTTATCCACCTTGCCGTTCTGGATGATGTAATTGGCAATAAAGTTGAGGATCACCAGGTCGGTTTGCGGCGTGAACACCATGCCGTTGTCGGCCAGCTCAAAGCTGCGATGACGATAGGTGGAAAGCACCGCGACTCTGACGTTTTCATTGCTGAGGCGGCGCGCGGTTAATCGCGACCAGAGGATCGGGTGCATCTCGGCCATGTTAGATCCCCACAGCACGAAGGCATCGGCCTGCTCGATATCGTCGTAGCAGCCCATCGGTTCATCCATACCGAAAGTGCGCATAAAGCCCACCACCGCCGACGCCATACAGTGACGTGCGTTCGGATCGAGGTTATTACTGCGGAAGCCAGCTTTCATTAACTTCGAGGCGGCATAACCTTCCCACAGCGTCCACTGGCCGGAGCCGAACATACCGATCGATTCCGGCCCGTTCGCTTTCAGCGCTGCCTTGAACTTCTCTTCCATGATGTCGAACGCCTGATCCCAGCTGACCGGCGTGAACTCACCATTTTTATCGAAACGGCCATCGGTCATGCGCAGCAGTGGCTGAGTCAGACGATCTTTGCCGTACATGATTTTTGGCAGGAAGTAGCCTTTGATACAGTTAAGCCCGCGGTTAACTTCCGCCTGCGGATCGCCCTGAGAGGCAACCACCCGGCCATCCTGGGTGCCCACCAGCACACCACAGCCGGTGCCGCAAAAACGACAAGGCGCTTTTTCCCAGCGAATGGGCGCGGCGAGCGCAGTGGCCGCTTTGGTTACGGTGGGAATCACTAATCCAGCAGCAGTCGCGGCAGCCGCCGCCGCGTTAGCCTTCATAAAATCACGACGACTTAGTTGCATAATGCTTCCTTTGCGGGTTGTTCAAATTCGTCCTGCTGGTGATACACCAGAGACACCGCCAGCACGCCGGGAATGTTGCGGGTGGCTTCAATATTGCGCAGCAGCGTCGCGCTGTCGGCGGCACCAAGGGTGACGGCCAATGTGCCGCGTGCCGCGTCTTGTGCGGCGATCTCGCTATCGGCATACGTCAGCAACGTCTGGCTGACCGCATCAACGACCGTCGGGCGTGCCTGAATCACCAGGCCACAGACGTGCCAGCTGTTATTTGTGTTCATGATCTAATCCTGTGGCTGACACCGGGCAAGGTGCGATACATGCGCCACAGCCAGTGCAAAGCTGCGGCATGGTTTCCGGTTGGGCGATGCCATTGGCGGTGAGACGAAAGCGAATCGCCTGCTGTTCACAACTTTCCTGGCAACTGCGGCAGTTAACGCCCTGAAAGGTGATGCAATCGCGACTGATATGGATGCGCTGCTGCCACGGCTGATGGTCGCGTGGATGAAACAACGGTTGCGGGCAGACATCTGCGCAGGCACCACAGAAGGTGCATTCGCCATGCTGAAAGTTGAGTTGTGGCTGCGCACCTGCCGCCAGCTGCACAATTTGCGTGGTGCAGGCAGCCACACAGCGGCCACATCCATCACAACTCGCCTGATGACGCCACCACGGCAACGCGATCGCCCCCGTGACAGCTTTGCGCTGTCCGGTAAAGAATTCGCGTCGTGACAGCACCATCGGAACACCTGTTTCGGAGTAAAAAGTGAGATGTGTAAAATAACCTGACACTAAAGAGGGCTATATCACTCGAAAGGTGTAATTCCCGATGCGGGATCAAGTCGCCGCACGATTGATCGCATGGCTGAGAAATGAGCAAAAAAAAAGGCCGTCCTACTGGACGGCCCATCGCACTGTCACATCAAAAAACTTAGCGTGGAGAGTCTTCTGCTAATGTACGCGAAACTTCTTCCTCACCCTCATGATGGTGATCATGCGCTTTCAGCGCTTCTTCATTGACGCGCTTACGCACGCCAAACCAGCCCAGTACCAATATCACCGCGATCAACGGGATGGATGCGATGGTGTAGGTACCGTTCGGATAGTCAAACGCCATCAGTACCAGCACGCTGACCAGGAACAGCAGCGTCAACCAGGAGGTGACCGGTGCCCACGGCAATTTAAAGCTGACATCTTCCGCTTTGCCTTCTTTGATAGCTTTGCGCAGACGCATCTGGCAAACCACAATGAAGCCCCACGAAGAGATGATGCCCAGTGATGCCACGTTCAGTACGATCTCAAACACCTGCGACGGAACATAGTAGTTCAGCACCACACCGACGACGTAAACGGCGATGGTGACCAGGATACCCGCGAAGGGTACCTGCTGGTTGCTCATCTTCGACATAAACTTCGGTGCCGAGCCGCCCATCGACATAGAACGCAGAATACGACCGGTGGAGTACAGACCTGAGTTAAGGCTGGAGAGTGCAGCACTCAATACCACGATGTTCATCACGCTACCGATATAGGGCACACCGAGTTTGGAGAAGAACGTCACGAACGGGCTTTGCCCCGCCTGATAAGCATTCCACGGCAGCAGCAGCACCAGCAGCACCACCGAACCAACGTAGAACAGACCGATACGCCAGATCACACTATTGATGGCTTTCGGCAGCATGGTTTTCGGGTCTTTACATTCACCGGCAGCAGTGCCGACCAGCTCGATCGAGGCGAAAGCAAACACCACCCCTTGCACCAGCACCAGCGCGGGCAGCAGACCATGCGGGAACAGGCCGCCATTATCGGTGATCAGATGGAAGCCGGTCGCATTGCCATCCAGCGGCTTACCGCTGCCAAGGAACACCACGCCAACGATCAGGAAGACCACAATCGCCAGCACCTTGATCAGCGCAAACCAGAACTCCATCTCGGCGAACCACTTCACGCCGATCATGTTCATGGTGCCGACAATGGCCAGCGCACCCAGGGCGAATACCCACTGCGGTACGTCACCAAACGCGCCCCAGTAATGCATATACAGTGCGACAGCCGTGATATCTACGATCCCGGTCATCGCCCAGTTAACAAAGTACATCCAGCCCGCCACATAAGACGCTTTTTCACCAAGGAATTCACGTGCATAGGAGACGAAGCTACCGCTGGAAGGACGATGTAATACCAGTTCGCCCAACGCACGGAGGATGAAGAAAGAGAAGATACCGCACACCAGATACACCAGCGCCAGTGCCGGCCCCGCCATTTGCAGACGCGCACCTGCACCCAAAAACAGACCGGTACCGATAGCGCCACCAATGGCAATCATTTGAACCTGACGATTACCCATCGCTTTGTGGTAACCGGTGTCGTGGGAATTAAGCCAGCGTCGTTTCGCAGCGCGCTGTTCGGCTGCGGTTTTTTTAGTAGGTTTCATAGCTTTCCTGTTTGTCCTGACCATCAATCACCGCTCACCAAACGTTTGCGTAGCGCGGTGCGAAATGGGGTAACACCCGGAAGCAGGGGGCAGAACGATGCCACACAACCAGCCGGGAAATTACGGCGATGAATCCTACCCGTTCTGCATGAATGAAGCAAAATATACCGCTAGTCTGCACGGGATGATTTGCAATTATCCGTTGTCGTGCACAAAAAAACCGGCCAAAGGATCTGGCCGGTCGGGGTTGCTACAGGGAGAAAACCTGAGAGAAATTAACGGTAAATCTCGGCAGTGCCACTCCACATGCTGGAGTCGCCAGGATTTTGCACACCGATAACGCGGTAATGGCTGGCACCCATCTCAGTGGCTTTTTGCGACAGCTGGCGGGTGGCATCGTCGAGCGAACCACTCACGCCACTGACGGAAACGCTGCCCATACTTTGCATATTTTGTGCCTGCTCCGCGTTCAATGCGGTGGCGGCCAGGCTACTGAAACTTAAGGTGGCTAGCAGTGCACCAGCCAGAACGGCATATCGTGTCTTCATGGGGATGCTCCTGTGTTTTTCTGGGAAAATGACTACCCCTAAAGTATTAACCCGCGAACGCAAACCAGATTGAGCCAGCGGTAAATTTGTTTAATATTTCGCCCGCCATCTCAGATTCATCCAGGGAAAGGTAAAGAATGGTTACTTTTTGTACAAAGAGTAACCTGATGTGGCGAGATATCGTCGCCGATGCGGTTGCACTGCTTTATAATTCCGCGTTCTTAACAGGGTTTTTAATCGTGATAGTGAAACGTCCCGTAACACGTACCATTGCTCGCGCACTCAGCGCCATTGTACTGCTTTCGCTTCTCACCTCCGGGCTGGCGCTGATGACCCTTTCCAGCAGCCTGCGCGATGCCGAGACGGTCAATGCGGCTGGCTCACTACGCATGCAGGTTTATCGCCTCGCCTGGGACAGTGCACGCGATCCGCAACAGCTGGAACATCATATCCAGCTCTATCAGCAGACACTGGAATCACCGGCATTAAGCGGTCTGGATCGCCCCTGGGTACCGGCTGAAGTCACTAATCGTTATCACTACCTGCGGGACAGCTGGCCAGAGTTACAGCAGCGCTTACAGCCGCAACACCTGCAGGTTTATCAACAACAAGTGGCGAGTTATGTGGGTGAAATCAATCGTTTTGTATTGGCGGTGCAACATTATGCCGAGCTGAAAATGCACCTGGTGGTTGCCAGCAGTTTGTCTGGCTTTCTGGCGATTGTCGGGCTGGCGCTGTGGACCATCCGTTTTATTCGCCGCAATGTGGTCGGTCCACTGGATTCGCTGGTCACCGCCAGCCAGTATGTTGAGAAAACCCGGTTTAGCTTTCCGCCCTTACCGGTGGATCAACCCAACGAACTCGGTGTGCTGGCGCAGGCTTTCACCGCGATGGCATCGCGTTTACAGTCACATTATCGTCTGCTGGAAGATGCGGTGCAGGAGAAAACCGAGAGCCTGACGCAGGCAAATCGGATGCTGTGGTTGCTGTATGAAAGCTCCCAGATCCTCACCAGCAGCGCGCTCAACCCTGATGTTTTTCAGGGGCTGCTCCAGCAACTTAAGTTACGCGAAGGTTTCCGCGTGGTGGTGCTGGAGAGCGAAAATCTGACCTTTCAGGCCGGAAGCAGTGATGAGTCACTGGTTTGGCAGCATCTGGCATTGCAGCAGGATGAACAGCTGCTCGGGGAGTTGCGCTGGCAATCGGCTAAGCCCGCTTCCGATGAATTAATGCAAAGTCTCGCCAATATGCTGGCGCGCGCCCTGTGGATCTGGCAAACGCAGAAGCAATATCAGCAAATGCTGCTGATCGAGGAACGTGCCACCATCGCGCGCGAACTTCACGATTCGTTGGCGCAGTCACTCTCCTTTCTGCGCATCCAGCTTACTCTGCTGCGACGAACGGTTGATGGCAGCCAGCCAGAGGCGCAAAGTATCATCAGCGAATTTGATCGCGCGCTGGCCGATGCCTATCAGCAACTGCGCGAGCTGCTGACCACTTTCCGTCTGACCATTGAACAGGCCGATCTGGTGGCCGCGATGCAGGCCATGATCGTCCCCCTGCAGGAGCAATCCCAGGCGGAAATCCAGTTTGATTATCAACCCGGATTGCAGAGCCTGGATGCACAGCAGCAAGTGCATGTGTTGCAGATTGCCCGCGAAGCACTGCTCAATGCGATCCGCCATGCGGGAGCACAGCAGATTACGATTCGCTACCAGCGTGTTGCCGATGAGGACCATCTGTTAACGATTGAAGATGATGGCAAAGGTATACGCAGTACGGAAGAACCGCCAGGCCACTATGGCCTGACAATTATGGCAGAACGAGCAGCGCGCCTGTCTGGCACGCTGCTGATTACCCCGCAGGAACACGGCACACGGGTAACATTACGTTTCCCGCCACGCCCGATGCACCTGCTGGAATAACAGGCTACATGGACCGTTTATTGGAGAGAATATGGACCTGCAAACTCTGACAATTATGATCGTTGATGACCATCCCCTGATGCGCCGTGGCATTCGCCAGTTACTGGCTCTGGAGCCGAAGTTACAGGTGGTCGCCGAGGCCAATAATGGCACCGAGGCGCTGGCAGAGGCGCGCCGCCTGGCACCTGACGTCATTCTGCTCGATCTCAATATGAAAGGGATGTCGGGGCTGGATACGCTGAAGGCACTGCGTAATGAGGACATCTCGGCACGCATCCTGGTGCTCACCGTCTCGGATGCCCGTAATGATATCTACGCCATGGTCGATGCCGGTGCCGACGGTTACTTACTGAAAGACAGCGAACCCGAGCAGCTGCTGCAGCAAATTTTGCGCGGCGCACAAGGTGAGAATGTGTTCAGCGAGATAGTCGTTGAATATCTGGCTAACCGCCCCCACAGTTCTAACCCATTCCGCCTGTTAACCGAACGCGAACTGGATGTGCTGCAGGAAGTCGCGCGTGGATTGTCAAATAAAGAGATTGCCAGCACCCTGCATATCTCGGAAGAAACGGTGAAGGTGCACATCCGTAATATGCTGCGCAAGCTGGACGTGCGCTCGCGCGTGGCAGCCACTGTGCTTTGGCTGGAAAGCCGCAATGTCTAGCGCATCTCAAAAATCCGTCGGGAGATTTACACTTTCTCCATAATTTCTCCACGATTCTCTAATTTGCGCCGCGTAGAGTAAGCTGCGGCAGGAGATGTCCCAGGATAGCGCTTCCACTCCGCCAGCGTGAACCCGAGCAGGGTTCACGCTTCTGATAATAAAAGTAAAAAATACGCAGCTGAGGAGTGTCGGTTCCATGTCGAATTTTTTTATCGACCGCCCCATTTTTGCCTGGGTTCTGGCGATTCTACTTTGCTTATGCGGTACGCTGGCGATTATCGCCCTGCCGATTGAGCAGTATCCCGACCTCGCGCCACCTAACGTGCGCATTACCGCCAATTACCCCGGTGCCTCAGCCGAAACGCTGGAAAACACCGTGACTCAGGTGATCGAGCAGAACATGACTGGCATCGACAATCTGATGTACATGTCATCGAACAGCAGCAACACCGGTCAGGCACAAATCACCCTGACCTTTACTGCGGGTACAGACCCGGACGAAGCACGCCAGCAGGTGCAAAACCAGCTACAAACCGCCCTGCGACAGTTGCCATCGGCGGTGCAATCCCAGGGCGTAACGGTGAATAAAACCGGTGACAGCAACATTCTGATGATTGCGTTTGTTTCTACCGATGGAAGTATGGACAAACAGGATATTTCAGATTATGTCGCCAGTAACATTGAAGATCCGCTCAGCCGTATTGATGGTGTCGGTGAAGTCGATGCCTACGGCTCGCAATATTCCATGCGTATCTGGCTCGACCCGAACAAGCTGAACGCGTATGCGCTGACCACGGATGATGTCGTCAGCGCCATTGAATCTCAGAACGCTCAGGTGGCTGTCGGCCAGCTGGGCGGATTACCCTCAGTGGAAAAACAGGCGCTTAATGCCACGGTCAATGCCCAGTCAATGCTGCAAACCCCGGAACAGTTCAAAGCCATTACACTAAAAACCAATGCCGATGGTTCGGTGGTGACAGTGGGCGATGTTGCGGATGTGGCCATGGGGGCTGAGAAATATGACTATCTCAGTCGCTACAACGGCCAGGCCGCCTCCGGTCTCGGCATTAAACTGGCCTCCGGTGCCAATGAGATGAATACCGACAAACTGGTACGCGCCCGCATTGCCGAGCTGTCGCAGTACTTCCCACACGGGCTGGAGGCGAAAGTCGCTTATGAAACCACCCCGTTCGTTAAAGCCTCGATCACCGACGTGGTGAAAACCCTGCTGGAAGCGATCCTGCTGGTGTTCCTGGTGATGTATCTGTTCATGCAAAACTTCCGGGCAACGTTAATCCCCACTATCGCCGTACCGGTGGTACTGCTAGGCACCTTTGCCGTGCTGTATGCCTGTGGTTACAGTATCAACACCCTCACCATGTTTGCCACGGTGTTGGCGATTGGTCTGCTGGTGGATGATGCCATCGTGGTGGTAGAGAACGTCGAGCGAATCATGAGCGAGGAAGGTCTCTCGCCACGTGCGGCAACGCGTAAATCGATGGGACAGATTCAGGGGGCGCTGGTCGGTATTGCGCTGGTGTTATCGGCAGTGTTTGTGCCGATGGCCTTTTTTGGTGGCACCGTCGGTGCGATTTACCGTCAGTTCTCCATCACTATCGTTTCCGCGATGATTTTGTCGGTATTGGTGGCGTTGATCCTCACGCCTGCGCTCTGTGCCACCCTGCTTAAACCGCTCGAAAAAGGTCAACATCACGGTCGGCGTGGCTTTTTCGGCTGGTTTAACCGCCACTTCAACGCCAACGCTGGACGTTATGAACGTGGTGTGGCGCGTATTCTGGTAAAAAGTGGTCGCTGGATGCTGCTCTACCTGGCGATCATTGGCCTGATGGCGTTTATGTTTATCCGCCTGCCGACCTCGTTTCTGCCCCAGGAAGATCGTGGCGTGTTCCTGACCCAGGTACAACTCCCGGCGGGGGCCACTCTCGAGCAAACCTCTAAGGTGGTGGCGAAGGTGGAGAATTATTATATGACCGCCGAAAAAGATAATGTCCTGTCGGTGTTTTCCACTATCGGTGCCGGTCCGGGTGGTAACGGTCAGAACGTGGCACGTATGTTTATCCGCCTGAAAGATTGGGACGAACGCCCTGGTGCCGATCGCACCGCCTTTGCCATCATTGACCGCGCCACTAAGGCTTTCCGTAAAATCAAAGAAGCCAACGTTATCGCCAGCAGCCCGCCCGCCATTACCGGTCTTGGCAGTTCATCGGGTTTCGACCTCGAACTCCAGGATCATGGCGGGATTGGTCATACGGCCTTGATGGCGATGCGTGATAAATTACTGGGCGAAGCGGCCCGCGATCCGGCATTATCCCGCGTGCGCCATAACGGTCTGGACGACAGCCCGCAGTTGCAGATTGATGTTGACCAGCGCAAAGCGCAGGCACTGGGCGTCTCAGTGGATACCATCAATGACACCCTGACCACGGCCTGGGGTTCAACCTATGTGAATGACTTTATCGACCGGGGTCGCATCAAGAAAGTTTACGTGCAGGCGGCGCCGGAATTCCGCATGCTGCCGGATGACATCAATAAATGGTATGTGCGCAACAGCAGCGGCACTATGGTGCCTTTCTCTGCCTTCGCCACCAGCCACTGGGAAGTGGGGTCTCCACGACTGGAGCGTTATAACGGCTATTCCTCGCTGGAGATTATTGGTGAAGCTGCAAACGGCGTCAGCAGTGGTACGGCAATGGATGCGATGGAAAAGCTGGTCAGCCAGTTACCGCTCGGCATCGGCTTCCAGTGGACCGGTGCCTCGTATCAGGAACGACTCTCTGGTTCGCAGGCTCCGGCGTTATATGCTATCTCACTGCTGGTGGTGTTTCTGAGCCTGGCGGCGCTGTACGAAAGCTGGTCCATTCCGTTCTCGGTGATGCTGGTGGTACCACTCGGCGTGGTGGGGGCGTTGATCGCCACCTGGCTGCGTGGGCTGGAAAACGATGTCTATTTCCAGGTCGGGCTGTTGACGGTGATTGGCTTGTCGGCGAAGAACGCCATTCTGATTGTAGAGTTCGCTAACGAGATCAACAGCAAAGGACGTGAATTGATTGAAGCCACGCTGGAGGCCTCACGCCAGCGCCTGCGCCCGATCCTGATGACCTCACTGGCGTTTATCTTTGGTGTGCTGCCCATGGCGATCAGCGCGGGTGCCGGTTCCGGCAGCCAGCACGCGGTGGGGACGGGGGTGATGGGCGGGATGATTTCCGCGACCGTACTGGCTATCTTCTTTGTGCCGCTGTTCTTTGTACTGGTGCGTCGCCGCTTCCCGCTGAAAGACAAGCCGCATGATTAAGCGATAAAAAATTAAGGCAGCCTGATTATTGGCTGCCTTATTTTTGTTTGGTAAGAATTACAGCAAGTTGGGGATTTGCCCTGCTTTTCTCTTCGCGGGTTACTTACGTAACATCGCGTCAATAAATTCTTTCCAGTTCCCCAGTTCAGTGTCAACCATAATACCCTCTCTTATTGTGCCGCCGAGTATACGCCGTTTTTTTCTACAGGTGAATACGCTTCCACCTGTTATCTGTATCGGCAAAAGCTGGTAAAAGCTGTAATTTGCTCAAATTGTGTACTGACGCACATTTCAGCAAACCCCTAACGTAGCGGAAGAAAATTCCTGGTGACAACGCGTAGCACAATTTTTCGATTGGGAAGATTCTGATCAGGCTTATGGTGCGGCGGGCAATTATTCACGGGGCTAATGAAAGCGGTTACTGGTACTAAACGGCAAGCGTTTTGGCAGAATCCGTAACGGCGCGATTTATCGCGCAATATCAGGAAAAAGACTTCCGGGATTGCTCCCGGAAGCCCGATTTACAACTTAGAAACGATCAAGATTCATCACTTTGGTCCAGGCCGCGACGAAGTCATGGACCAACTTCTCACGGCCATCGCTGCTGGCGTACACTTCCGCCAGCGCGCGCAGAATGGCGTTAGAACCGAACACCAGATCGGCACGGGTGGCGCTGAATTTAACCGCACCGCTGCTGCGCTCACGACCTTCATACAGCCCTTTCGCCTGATCAACCGATTTCCACTCATTGCCCATATCCAGCAGATTGACGAAGAAATCGTTGCTCAGCACGCCTTTGCGGCTGGTAAACACGCCATGTTCGCTACCATCGAAGTTGGCACCCAGTACACGCAAACCACCAACCAGCGCGGTCAGCTCTGGTGGGGTCAACGTCAGTTGCTGTGCTTTATCAATCAGCTGCGTTTCTGCCGCCTGAGTGGTACCAGCACGCTGGTAATTGCGGAAACCATCATAGCCCGGTTCCAGCAGCGCGAAGGCTTCCACATCAGTTTGCTCCTGAGTGGCATCCACGCGGCCCGAGGTGAACGGCACTTTCACCGCCACATTAGCCGCCTGTGCTGCCTGCTCCACACCGACAACGCCCGCCAGCACAATCACATCGGCCAGTGAAGCTTTACCGGATGCCTGTTGGATAGCGATCAATGTGTTCAACGCAGGCTGAATGCTGGCATTGACTTCCCAGCTGTTCTGCGGCGCTAACGCCACACGGGCACCGTTGGCACCACCACGTTTATCACCACCGCGGAAGGTTGAAGCTGAAGCCCAGGCAACTGATACCAGCTCACCTACCGACAGACCGGCATCGGCAATCGCCGCTTTCAGATTATCGATGTCAGCGGGCGTCGGGTTATGCGATGGCGTCGGCAGCGGATCCTGCCAAATCAGCGCTTCTTTCGGCACTTCCGGGCCTAAGTAACGTGCAATCGGCCCCATATCGCGGTGGGTCAGTTTGAACCAGGCACGGGCGAAGGCTTCGTTAAACGCCTGCGGATTATTCAGAAAACGACGCGAGATTTTCTCGAATTCAGGATCAAAACGCAGCGTCAGGTCAGTCACCAGCATAGTTGGCTTACGTTTTTTTGCCGGGTCAAACGGATCCGGAATGATTTCCGGGGCGTCAACCGCTTCATACTGGATAGCGCCTGCCGGGCTGTGCGTTTTAACCCACTCGTATTTGAACAGGTTCTCGAAGAAGTAGTTGCTCCACTGGGTCGGGGTTTGTGTCCAAACCACTTCCAAACCGGAAGTGATGGCATCCGCACCGACACCGCTGTTGTAGCTGCTTTGCCAACCGAAGCCCTGTGATTCCAGCGGAGCCGCTTCCGGCTCAGCACCGACATGGCTGGCTGCACCGGCACCGTGGGTTTTCCCCAGCGTATGACCACCGGCAATCAGCGCCACGGTTTCTTCATCGTCCATGCCCATATTACCGAAGGTGGCACGGATGGCCGGAGCGGCAGAAGCCGGATCGCCGCTGGCGTTCGGACCTTCCGGGTTAACGTAAATCAGGCCCATTTCTGTCGCGGAGAGTGGATTTTTCGCCAGCGCTTCCGGATGACGATGGCTCAGCCAGGTTTTCTCATCACCCCAGTTCACATCGAGATCCGGCTCCCAGACATCTTCACGTCCGGCACCAAAACCAAAGGTGCGGAAACCGGCGTTTTCCAGCGCCACGTTCCCCGCCAGGATATAGAGGTCGGCCCAGGAAATTTTCTGACCATATTTTTGTTTCACCGGCCACAGCAGGCGGCGCGCTTTATCCAGGCTGACGTTATCCGGCCAGGAGTTCAGAGGCGAAAAGCGCTGCTGACCGCGACCGGAACCGCCGCGACCATCAGTCATACGGTAGGTCCCTGCGCTATGCCAGGCCATACGAATAAACAGACCGGCATAGTTACCCCAGTCGGCAGGCCACCAGGGTTGAGAGTCGGTGAGCAGCGCTTTCAGGTCGGCTTTCAGGGCAAAGTAGTCGAGCTGGCTAAAGGCTTCGCGATAGTTGAAGTTTTCACCGAGGGGATTCGAACGATTGGAATGCTGATTGAGTAAATCGACACGCAGCTGGTTAGGCCACCAGTCACGGTTGTTGGTTCCGCCGCCCGCAGCAGGCAAATCTGCGCCCTGGTGGAAAGGGCATTTAGCTGCTGATGGGGTTGTTTCGTTGGAATTGCTCATGTTGCTCTCCGCTTTTTTAATTTGCGACTAGATTAAAACACCTCAATTGATAGGTAATACTCGTTTATATCAAACGATTTGATAGTTATTATCTTCTTACAACGACAGACCAGCGCTTTATTGCCGGGGGCGATGACAGAACGCTGTTATCCCCTCCGGCAACCTTGTTACAATCCCTGGCCGACCACGCAATTAATCTTCACGCTAAAAGAGTAGTCAAATACTATGTTCCAGCTCTACGGCATTAAAAATTGTGACACCATTAAAAAAGCTCGCCGATATTTAGAGGCTTCCGGCATCGATTATCGTTTCCATGACTACCGCGTAG
The DNA here is from genome assembly GCF_047947045.1 of Pantoea sp. App145. NCBI lineage: Bacteria > Pseudomonadati > Pseudomonadota > Gammaproteobacteria > Enterobacterales > Erwiniaceae > Pantoea > Pantoea sp. App145. The sequence continues at coordinate 4,044,455 of NZ_CP133290.1, read as the reverse complement.
ATGGCGTGGACGATGCCTTGTTGCAGTCATTTATTGACCAGCTCGGCTATGAGCCGCTGCTCAATACCCGTGGCACCACCTGGCGTAAACTGCCGGAAGCGGAACGCGCAGCGGTACAGGATGCCGACAGCGCCAAAGCCATCATGCTGGCACAGCCCGCCGTTATCAAACGTCCGGTGCTGGCAGCGACCAATGGTGACCTGCTGGTCGGCTTTAATGAATCCCTTTATCACGCGTTTATCCAGGAGAAGTCATAACATGTTCTGTCCGGTTATTGAGCTGGCTCAGCAGCTGATTCGTCGTCCTTCCCTCAGTCCGGATGATGCAGGTTGTCAGGCGCTGCTGATTGCCCGACTGGAAGCGATTGGCTTCACCGTGGAACCGATGCACATTGAAGATACCCTGAATTTCTGGGCCACGCGTGGTCAGGGCGAAACCCTGGCGTTTGCCGGACACACCGACGTGGTGCCACCCGGGGACGCCAACCGCTGGATCAATCCGCCATTCGAACCCACCATCCGCGATGGCATGCTGTTTGGCCGTGGTGCTGCCGATATGAAAGGCTCACTGGCCGCGATGGTGGTCGCCGCAGAACGTTTCGTCGCCGCGCACCCGAATCACAAGGGCCGCCTCGCCTTTCTGATTACCTCAGACGAAGAAGCCAGCGCCGCTAACGGCACGGTAAAAGTGGTTGAGCGACTGATGGCGCGTCATGAGCGGATGGATTACTGCCTGGTGGGCGAGCCTTCCAGCACCGAAGTGGTGGGTGATGTGGTGAAAAATGGCCGTCGTGGCTCGATCACCGCCAATCTAACCATTCACGGCGTGCAGGGCCATGTTGCTTACCCGCATCTGGCGGATAACCCGGTGCATCGCGCCATGCCCGCGTTAAATGAACTGGTCGCTACCGAGTGGGATCAGGGTAACGAATTCTTCCCGCCAACCAGCATGCAAATTGCCAACGTGCAGGCGGGTACCGGCAGCAACAACGTCATTCCGGGCGAGTTTTTCGTACAATTCAATTTCCGTTTCAGCACCGAACTGACCGATCAAATGATCCGCGAGCGCGTTGCCGCCCTGCTCGATCGCTACCAGCTGCACTACACGCTGGAGTGGAAACTTTCCGGCCAGCCGTTCCTGACGTCGCGCGGTAAACTAGTGGATGCCGTAGTGAACGCTGTAGCGCACTATAATGAAATCAGGCCGCAGCTGTTAACGACCGGCGGCACCTCTGACGGACGTTTCATCGCCCGTATGGGAGCACAGGTGGTAGAACTCGGTCCGGTGAATGCCACCATTCATAAAATCAATGAGTGCGTGAAGGCGTCAGATTTGCAGATGTTGAGCCGCATGTATCAGCGCATCATGGAACAGCTGATCGCCTGAGAGCACGCATAAGGAGCAGGCAAATGGAATGGTTAAAAGAATATTGGTGGATCCTGGTGATCCTGCTGATGGTCGGTATTTTGATGAACGTTTATAAAGACCTGAAACGTATCGATCATAAAAAATTCATGGATAACAAACCGGATCTGCCGCCGCATCGCGACTTCAACGACAAGTGGGACGATGACGACGACTGGCCGAAGAAAAAATAACGGCCCTTCGTAACGTTAACGGCGCGATCAATCGCGCCGTTTTTCATCTAAACCATCATCACCACATCGTCATCGCCAGGTTTGGCACCGCTCAGCGCCTCGTCAAAATAACGCTTTGGAACGGTGTAGCGCAGATGGTTCAGCGCCAGTTCCATGCTGCGATGGTCAATGGCATGTGGCAAATCTTCAACAATATCCAGCGTCACATCGCCACCCAGTGCGGTTAAGCGCTGTGCTGCTTCTTCTGCATGCTGCATCGGGATCTGATCATCATATTCGCCATGAATCAGATGGATGGTGGTGCGGGTACTGGCGCGCTCCGGCAGCGTCGCGTAACGCCCGCTGAACGCCACCACGCGCCCGGCCAGATCAGGCTGCGCTTTCACGCCTTCCAGCACCATGGTGCTACCCTGCGAGAAGCCAATCAGCGCCGTCGCTTCAGGCCGCACCCCACTCTGCTGTTGCCAGTGACGTACCGACTCAACAAACTCCGGCATCGCCGCGTTGACGCCCTGTTGCTCCGAACGATCGTGTGCCGGAATTTCGGCAAACCATTTACGCCCCTGGGGAACGCTGCCTGGCAAAGGCGCGCCAACCGCCACCACCTGCGCTTCCGGGAAAGCACGGGCAAACCAGCTGCCGATTTGCGCCATCGAATCCGGGTTGTCGTTCACGCCGTGGTACAGCAGAAACAGCTGGGCGGGATCGGTGCTCGGTTGCTGAACAATTACATAATGTAGTGCCATAACATCCTCCTGACATCACTATACGCCACTGCCTGGCGAGTGATATTGGGAAAATTTGAACGAGATAATGGATTTATTGCAACGAAGCGAGCCGCTGTTGCCAGCTTGCGGCCATGCTGGCGTCCCGCTGTTGCAGCGCCTGAGCCACCTCGGCACGCAGCTTTACCATCAATGCCTTACGTCCGCTGATCCCGCCCTGGCGGGCCACCTCACTCAGCGCTTGTTTTTGTATAAGTATGGCGTGTAACAACGGCTGATGCAGCGGGGTCTGGCGTATCAGACGCTGTAACGCGGCATAGCTTGCCTCCCAGGGGCGTTGCGCCCAGGCAAAACCGGCCAGCAACGCCAGGTCATCCTCATCAATCTGCTGCTCATCATCCGCCAACAGCGGTAAATCCAGCGCAATTAACTGTTGCAGCCAGCGCCAGTCACGCGCCAGACGCCGTGTCGCCTGCTGCTGCAACGTCTGTGCCGCGGGCGTCAGTGCCAGCATCGCCATCGCGGCATAGCAGCCACTGCTGGCTTCGCGCTGCGAACCGATGCGCACCAGAGTGAAACCACAGCGCTGCCAGAAGCGCCACAAGGTTTCCGTATAACCAAAACTGACCGAGAGATAATCGCTGCCCTGAGCCTGCTGGCGCGCAGCCGCCACCAGCGCGCTACCGATGCCACGCTGTCGCATGGCGGCCATCACCGCAATACGGCTGATACGCTGTGAACGCAGCGTGGCAGCCTCAGGGAAGCCCGCATGAGCCGCCAGCGACTGCGCCACCAGGTTGCCACGCGGACGGCGCACCCCGGCCCATACCGCCCAGGCCAGCGCAGCATCCAGTCCTCCCTCCTCCACCAGCCACAGCGCTCCCTGCACGTTGTCAGGTGTCCCGGCCAGCCAGAAACACATCCCCGGCGCATCCAGCATGCGCCGTAAATCGAGCGGCGTGGTGCGATAATGTGCACTGGACAGCAGACGATAACCCGCCGCCAATGCGTCAGGATGAAGCTCTGGCGTCGCTGGAAACAGCGTCAACTCAGCTGGAGCCTCACTCTCCTGGGCATCCTCAAATAACAACGCGTGACTCAGCCAGGCTTCCAGCGGATCCCGGGGCGACCAGCGGAGCGGCTCATCCAGCGTGAAATAGCGTACATCCGGCAATGAGGCGCAGAAGCGCAGCATAAATCCACGCCCGGTACCTTCATAGCCCTGCACGGTGGTGGTCAGCAGCACGCGAGGAAAATGCGCCACCAACTGTGACAGCAGTGGTGCGGGGATAGCGGCGGCTTCGTCGATAATCAGCCATGAGGCGTCTGGTGGCGGTTCCTGTGCCAGCAACGCATCCGGGGCGATAAAGTGGAAATGTTCCGCGGCGAACTGCGCCAGCACGTCGGTGGAGACTTTAGCCGGGGCAGTGACGAGGCAATGACCATCCTGCTGCGCCAGCATCCCGGCCAGCGCTGACTTACCGCGCCCGCGCGCAGCGGTGATGACCGCCACGCCCGCAGGCAGGGTGAGCAGTTGTTGCAGGATGCGCTGTTGCTGCTGCGGTGCCTGGCAATGCCAGTCAGGGAGCGCGGCAGCAGCCGGTTCCCGCGCTGGCAGACCTTCGCGCAGCAACATAATTTGCGCATCCGACAGTATCTGCTGTTGCAACTGACGGGTGAAATGTGGCGTGGCAATCGGCTGGCTGACGTCTGCCCAGCGCAGGCTATCAGCATCAGGCCGGGTGGCCCATTCCTGCCAGGGTGGTGTCAGCAGCAGCAACCAGCTTCCGGCGGTCAACGTACCCGCCAGTGCGGCAAAAGCTTCCGCATGGAAACCGTGGCGAGCATCGAAAATGGCGTGATGAAATTCGCGTCCCAGCAGGGTGCGCAGGGCTGCTGGCGGGTGAAAGGACGCAGCGAGGTCGTTTAGTTCGCTGATGGTCAGCCAGTCACCGGGTAATGCCGCCCGCCAGACGCTAGCCTGCTGCTGCGCCCACTCGCTGCTGCCGCTTATCACGCACAAACGGCGAATACCTGCCCGCTGCATCGCCGTGCTGATGTCAGGCAAATTCATCCGTTAGTGGCGAAGGTGTTGCATTGCCCGGGATTACCGCTGTCGAAACCGCGTTTAAACCAGGTATAACGCTGCTGCGAGGTGCCGTGGGTAAAGCTGTCCGGCACCACCCGTCCCTGACTTTTTTGTTGCAGGCGGTCATCACCAATCGCCTCAGCGGCATTCAGTGCTTCCTGCAAATCACCGACTTCGAGGATATTTTGCTGCTGCATATAATGGCCCCAGACACCGGCAAAGCAGTCCGCCTGAAGCTCCATTTTCACCGATAGCTGATTGACCTGCGTCTGGCTGGCACCCTGCTGCATCTGACGCACTTTCGGTTCGATACCCAGCAGTTTCTGTACATGATGGCCGACTTCGTGGGCGATCACGTAGCCCTGGGCGAAATCACCACCCGCGCCGAGTTTGGTTTTCATCTCATCGTAAAATGACAGGTCGATATACACAGTTTGATCCGCCGGACAGTAGAACGGCCCCATCACCGACTGGCCAGTACCACAACCGGTGCGGGTGGCACCACGATACATCACCAGTTTAGGCGGCACGTACTGTTTGCCCATTTGCTGGAACAGCTTGCTCCAGGTATCTTCGGTGGTGGCAAGAATGACCGAGGTGAATTTTGCCGCTTCATCCTGCGCCGGGTTGGCGCGTTGCTGCTGGGTGGTGGGAGTGAGGTTGCCGCCGCCTTCGATCAGCGCCGTCAGGTCATAGCCGTAATAACCGGCCACTGCGACGATGATTAATAGGATGATACCGCCTTTACCACGCGGCAGACGTATTTGTCGCCCCTCGTAACCGCCTGGCGACTGGTCACGTCGATCTTCCACATTGTCGCTTTCGCGACGTCCCTGCCAGCGCATGGCGTGCTCCTGTGTTCATCAAATAAACTTTGCATGATTTTAGATGGCAGCAGCAGGAAGCACCAGCCTGTAGCGCCGCGATTTATCGCGCGCTTTTGAACGTGGCAGATAAAAAAACGGCGCGATAAATCGCGCCGCTACATAAGATGGCTACAAATTAATCCAGTTTCACACCCAGTCGGTGCGCCACTTCTTCATAGGCTTCGATCAGGCCACCGAGGCTCTGACGGAAACGGTCTTTGTCCATTTTGTCCATGGTTTCTTTGTCCCACAGACGTGCGCCGTCTGGCGAGAACTCATCGCCCAGCACCACTTCGCCTTTGAACAGACCAAACTCCAGCTTGAAGTCCACCAGGATCAGACCGGCGTCATCAAACATTTTGCTCAGCACGTCGTTGGCTTTGTAGGTCAGCTCACGCATACGCGCCAGATTCTCTTTACTCACCCAGCCAAAGGTTTCGCAGTAAGATTCGTTCACCATCGGGTCGTGTTTGGCGTCATCTTTCAGGAAGAGATCAAACAGCGGTGGATTGAGCAGCATGCCCTCTTCCACACCCAGACGTTTTACCAGCGATCCTGCCGCACGGTTGCGCACCACGCACTCCACCGGCACCATCTCCAGCTTTTTCACCAGCGCTTCGTTATCCGACAGCAGCGCTTCCATCTGGGTCGGAATGCCCGCTTCCTGCAATTTGGTCATGATGAAATGGTTGAACTTGTTATTCACCATCCCTTTGCGATCAAACTGCTCGATTCGTGCACCGTCTCCTGCTGACGTATCGTTGCGGAATTCAAGTACCAGCAGATCCGGATTGTCGGTGCTGTATACGGTTTTCGCTTTACCGCGATACAACTCAGCTCGCTTTTGCATCTTGTTAACTCCAAACATGAAAGAACCCGTGTTCGTGCCGCGGTTACCCACTGCACGGCGGCAATACGCAATCGTTTACCTCGCCGGGCGCTATTATGCCAAAATCTCAAAAAAAAGGCCGGATATTCTCCGGCCTGAGGCAATTTATTTGTTCAGTGCGCCCTGCATCACCGCCACCAGCGCATCATTCTGCGACTGAGTCAGCACGTGACCTTTAGGATCGATGAACTGCAGACTGCTGCGGTTATCGAGATCGCCGACCTGCAATTTGTAATCGCCGTTCGGTAAGCCCGGATCTTTGGCACCGATATCATCCCACGCGCCGCTACCCGGCTGTTTGTAGGTGACGTTCAGGCTACCCTGCGAGCGGTTGCTGTCGGTCACTTCCATACCTGCGCGTTTCAGCGCAGCTGGCAGACGCTGCCAGGTGAGGTTGAACGGTGAACGCAGAATCAACAGCGGCAGACCGGTGTCATCGGCACCGCTCTGGACGGCAATCTGTCCAACACCACGACCGGCTGCGGCATCCTGGCTGGCAGTATCGATCTTATCCATACCGGTGCTGATGTCGTTCAGCATCTGCGCGGTGTAGCGCTGGATTTGTACCGGTGCAGTCACGGTCTTGCCTGACTGTTGCAGTTCCAGCAGACGCACCGTCAGCACCTGCTGATAGCTCTGGTTCTGAACGCTGACCTGGTAACGACCACGATACTGATTGTCTTCATCCGCACGGTTCCACTGCACCCAATCGGTGGTCAGCTGTTGTCCGGCATCATCACGCTGGGCAATCGGGAATTTGTACGATTGCACCACGTTGACCACCTGCGGCCAGATGGAACCACGGCTGCTTTCCACGGCCAGCACGCCGGTATTGCCGGTGAACTGGGCACGTGTACCGTTCATCAGTGCCAGCGGCTGGGCAGGCGGGCGAATATCCAGCTCTTTACCCACTGCGCCTTTGGCAACCGCGTGCGGTACGTCGTAATCACCATTCTGCAGAGGCAGAATCATCCCCGCCGGGGCTTTTAAATCATGCAGTTCAGGCGCCTGCAGGTAAGATTCATCACCGCTGACCTGGCGCTTATAACGCTGATCGCTGGAACAAGCTGACAGCAGCATCAGGGTGGAAAGGCCCACCACCGTAGCCAGCGTCGAGCGCTTAACTGAATAACTCATTGATTCTCCCTAAATTATCGCAGACCCGCTTTGATCAATGCCTGCGCCGTTTTGGCCTGACCGGCTTCGGTCAGCGGCGTCATTGGCAAACGCAGCGTGTCATCCGCGATTAATCCTAGTTGTTTCGCGGCCCATTTCACCGGGATAGGATTGGGTTCACAGAAAAGCGTCTGGTGCAGGTGCATCAGACGCTGATTCAGGCGACGCGCTTCGGCAAAGTTGCCCTGCTGCGCCAGCGCGCACAGTTCAACCATTTCACGTGCCGCAATGTTGGCCGTGACCGAAATAACGCCTTTGCCGCCCAGTTGCATGAAGTCCAGTGCAGTGCCGTCATCGCCACTCACCAGAATGAATTCATCATCAACCAGCTCTTGGATCTGACTAACCCGCGATAAGTTCCCGGTTGCCTCTTTGATTCCGATAATATTTTTGATTTCGGCCAGACGAGCAACTGTCTCCGGCAGCATGTCGCAACCGGTACGGGAAGGGACGTTATACAGCATCTGCGGCAGATCGGTACTTTCCGCAATCGCTTTGAAATGCTGGAACAGGCCTTCCTGGGTCGGACGGTTATAGTAAGGCGTCACCGTCAGGCAGCCTACCACACCGGTGCCGGTGAAGCGTTTAGTGAGGGAAATCCCTTCGGCGGTCGCATTCGCGCCGGTTCCGGCAATCACCGGGATGCGGCCATCGGCCAGTTCGAGGGTCATCATCACCACTTCGCCATGTTCTTCATGGCTGAGGGTGGCAGATTCGCCGGTGGTGCCAACAGAAACAATCGCCGCGGTGCCGCTGGCGACATGATAATCAATCAGTTTTTTCAAACTCGCGCGGCAGACATTACCTTTGTCATTCATTGGCGTAACGAGCGCAACAATACTTCCGGTGAACATGGGCGATCCCCTCGACATACAAGTGCCTCATGGTACGTTTTACGCCAAGGGAAAAGCAAGCGAGCCACGCCATTCAAGCGCTTGTCAGCAGTTTTTTTTATGTTTACCTTATGGTTATTAGCGAACACACAGGAAATGTCATTTTGTCGCAGCCACAGCCTCACCACCTGGTGATCACCGCGTTGGGCGTTGATCGTCCCGGTATCGTGAATACCATCACCCGCCATGTCAGCAGCTGCGGCTGCAATATCGAAGACAGCCGTCTGGCGATGCTCGGTGATGAATTCACCTTTATTATGCTGCTCTCCGGAAGCTGGAATGCCATCACCCTGATTGAATCCACTCTGCCGATGAAAGGCGCGGAGCTGGAATTGCTGATTGTGATGAAGCGCACCAATGCGCGCATCACCCCGCCGATGCCCGCCACCGTCTGGGTGCAGGTAGAAGTACCGGATTCACCGCATATCATTGAGCGCTTCACCGATTTGTTTGATAAGCATCAGATGAATATCGCCGAGCTGGTTTCGCGTATTCAACCCGCGCAGGATGGCGTGCCACCCACGCTGTATATTCAGATGACCGCGCACAGCGTTGAAGGTGCCAGCATCGAACCGGCGTTTAATCAACTCTGTCAGGAACTGCACGCCCAGGGTACGATTCGTCTGTACAGCGCTGCCAGCACCCCTGCCGGGCACTGATCAGGCCTCCGGGTTATTTCGTCACACACTCTGCCCAAACGGGTAAACAGTGTGCGGAAATAACCCTGACGGTAAACTCCACCTGGCACTTTTGGTCCTGATGGTGTATTACCCACAGCATGAAAGAAAAAAATGGAGAGTTGTGATGAATCCACTGAAAGCCGGTGATACCGCACCGAAATTTAGCTTGCCCGATCAGGATGGCGAACAAGTAAATTTGGCCGACTTCCAGGGACAGCGCGTTCTGGTCTATTTCTATCCGAAAGCCATGACCCCAGGTTGCACCGTTCAGGCCTGTGGTCTGCGCGACAACATGGATGATCTGAAAAAAGTCGGCGTAGAAGTGCTGGGCATCAGCACTGACAAACCAGAAAAGCTGTCACGTTTTGCCGAAAAAGAGATGCTGAACTTCACGCTGCTGTCTGATGAAGATCATCAGGTGTGCGAGCAGTTTGGCGTCTGGGGGGAGAAATCCTTTATGGGGAAAACCTATGACGGCATCCACCGCATCAGCTTCCTGATTGATGGTGAAGGCACGGTGGAGAAGGTGTTTGACGACTTCAAAACGTCGAACCACCACGACGTTGTGCTGGATTACCTGCAGTCAGCCTGATAATCACGGGTGCGCCATGCGCACCCGTTTTATTTAGCTTACGATCGTCTCTTCCGGCCAGGCGCGAACCACGGCTTTGATTAATGTTGCCAGTGGGATGGCAAAGAACACGCCCCAGAAGCCCCACAACCCACCGAAAATCACCACCGATAAAATGATCACCAGCGGATGCAGGTTGACCGCCTCGGAGAACAGAATCGGGACCAGTATGTTGCCATCCAGACCCTGAACCACCAGATACACCACAAACATGGTCCAGAAATCGCTGCCCAGTCCCCACTGGAACAGGCCGACGCCAATCACCGGAATGGTCACCAGCATCGCCCCGATATAGGGGATCAACACGGAAATCCCCACCAGCACAGCCAGCAGCAACGCGTAATTAAGGCCGAGCAACAAAAATGCCAGCCAGCTCACCACGCCCACCGCCAGCATTTCCAGTACTTTGCCGCGAATGTAGTTGGTGATTTGCTGATTCATCTCCTGCCACACGACGCCCGCCAGACCACGATTACGTGGTAATACGCGACGTACCGCATTGAGCATCTGCTCTTTGTCTTTCAGCAGGAAAAACACCATCAGCGGCACCAGCACCAGATAAATCATCAGCGTCATCAACCCGACCAGCGACGCCAGCGAATATTTCACCAGCGAATCACCCAGCCCGGTAAGACGGCTACGCAGGTTCTCGACGACGATATCGATGATGCCAGCATCCACCAGCGCCGGGTAACGTTTCGGCAGCCCAGCAGCAAACTGGTAGAGTTTGTTCAGCATGTTGGGGAGGTCGTGGGTCAGGTTGATACTTTGCTGCCACGCCACTGGCACGACAATCAATCCCATCACCAGCACGATGCTACCGAACAGCACCAGCACAATGCTGGTAGCCCAGGTGCGGCTACAGCCGACCCGTTGCAGGCGCACAGTGGGCCACTCCAGCAGGTAAGCCAGTACCACGGCCACCAGCAGCGGGGCCAGCAGGCCACTGAAGAAGAACAGGATGCAGAACGCCGCCAGCAGAATCACCACCAGGCCAATCGCCTCGGGATCACTGAAACGACGTCTGTACCATTGAATAAGCAGAGCCAGCATAACTTTCGTTGCCTGAGGTCAAACGGGATGACGATTGTACTGAAATTCCGGCTGATGAACAGACTGCTGTTTAACGGGTGATACTGCTGACCAGCGCATCCTGCCCGACAATCATCACGCAGTTACGTCCGGCATTCTTCGCCTGATACAAGGCTGCATCGGCCTGTTTCAGGCTCTGCTCCTGGGTGCCATTTTCCGGCTGCCACAGGGCTATGCCGACAGAAATGGTGATGTTACCGACCGTTTCGATCCTGCTATCAGCAATATTGTTGCGTAACCGCTCGGCAATAATTCGCGCTTCTTCGGCAGTGGTGCCTGGCAGCAGCATCAGAAACTCTTCGCCACCGTTGCGGCACACCACGTCTGTTGCGCGCGCGCTGTGGCTCAGGGCCTGGGCGATTTTTTTGATCACTTCGTCACCCACATCGTGACCGAAGTTATCATTCACGCGTTTAAAGTGGTCGATATCCAGCGCCAGCACGGCAAACGGCTGGCGCATGGCATTGAAATAATCCAGCACCGCGCTCAGGCCGCGCCGGTTAAGCAGACTGGTCAGTGGATCGGTCTGAACTTCGGACTTCAACCGGCCAATTTTGTCCTGTACCAGGCTGATACCGGTCAGCATCGCGCGTTTGACCTGCGCGGCTTCAAAGTACCAGGCACGAATGCCGCCAATCTCACCTGACACACTTTGCGTATCCATCTGGCTGGCCTTACGCGCCAGCTGCCACAATGGCAGCGCGATCAAACGCGCCAGAATCACCGCCACCAGCAGCGTTAACAAGGCAAAGGGCACCGAGTTTTTCAATACTTTTAACAGCAATCCGGAGAGCGGAGCCAGGGTGACATCGGTGGGTTTCAGCGCCACCACCATCCAGCCGGTGGTCGGCACAATGGCGTAACCGGCCAGTTTCGCCGTTCCTTCCTCCGTCAATTGCAGCGAACCATTGGTTTGCTCCTGACGCTGGCTCTCGCTGATGATGCCCGGCACACTTTTACCAATCAGCTGGTTGTTCTGGTGATACAGCACCTGATTATTGCGATCCAGCACGTATACACGGGTGCCATCACGATAATACTGCTCGCCCAGTAGCTCGTTCAGAATGCTTTTCTTCTTCAGATAGATGGTGCCGCCGACATAACCCAGGTAGCGACCTTCTTTGCTCCAGATCGGCCAGGAGACAAACACCAGCAGGTTATTGGCGGCGGAAAGGGTCGGTTTGCTGACCATTGGCTGACGTTTTGCCAGCGCTTCGCGTGATGCCTGGCTGGTGAGTTTCATGCCTTTCAGCATCAGCGATTCCGGCGAAATGGCTTTCACCACGCCATCGGTGTTCACCACCGCCACCGAGTTGAAGCTGCTGGTCTGCTCGCGCAGACGATTCACTTCCTGCTGCGCCAGTTCGGTATTGTCGAAATCTTTGCCCAGTTGGGTCGCGCTGTAGTGCAGCTGGGATTGTGCCAGCTGAAAGAAAACTTCGGTGGTGGCGGCCAGTTTGGTGGCATAAGCGCGGTTGGCTTCGAGGGTGCTCTCAATCAGGACCATACGTTGCACGCGCCATGTCGCATACAAGGCGTTAGCAAGCGTGATAACAATACTGGTGATGGCCAGCAGCGTGATCAGCGTGCGCAGATCGGTTTTTGGCCGGATGCGCATTAACATGGTGGTTCCACCATGATGAGTCTGTTCATAATTCGAATGCCTGACAGTATTGTTATTGTTGGTGGTACATACCCTGGTGAGGTAACAGAGGATTGTACACCCGCAACTCAATTTGAGCACGAAGCATCCTGTCGGCACACGAATTCTTTTACTTATATCTGGTGCTGATTAGTCGATTAAGCCGTTAGCATCGTAGAATGGAAACGGTCCGGGATAATCACCAATGGCACACAGATGCGTCGTCATTCCCTGCTGAGCATGCCAGCGATGTAACAGAAAACCCGGCGGTTCCAGCACAAAGTTGGCCGGTCCCTCTGCGGACAAATCAAACGCCACCTGATGCGATACCCCTGGTGCTGTGCAGGCCAGGGTACCAGCGAAACGTGCCTGGATGGATCGATGCAGATGACCACTGAGCACCCGCTCCACCTGCGGATGCTGGCGAATCACCGCCGCCAGTGCGTCAGGGTTGCGCAGCGGTTGTTTATCCATATGGCCGATGCCGGTGATAAAAGGTGGATGATGCAGCATCACCAGGGTTGGCGTGTCGGGTGCGCTTTGCAGTTGCGCATCCAGCCACTGTAGCTGCGCTTCATCAACATAACCCCACGGTTGCTGCGGCACGCTGGAATCCAGCGCCAGCAGTTGCACACCGTTAACACGGGTTTGCCAGTTGAGGGTTTCTCCGCGTTGCAAATACGTATGTTCCGGGAAAGCCGTGCGTAGCGCCTGGCGGTCGTCATGGTTACCCGGCATCAGCAGATAAGGCAGTTGCAGCTGCTTCAGTGCCTGCCGCAGGGTTTGATACTCTTCCGGCAAGCCAAAATCGACCAAATCGCCGGTAATCACCACCACATCCGGGCGTGGGCGCAGCTGATTCAGCGTATCAATCACCCGTAACAATGCCGCCTGGGTATCCACTTTTTTATACGACAGGCGACCCTGCGCCTTGATATGTAAATCGCTGATTTGCGCAATCAGCGTCATGACTTCAGACAATCTTTATTCCTCAGGATGCAGAAAATTGGAGGGCGGCGTCCTGCGCCAGTGACCAGCTTACCGGTTGCCCGGCATGCCAGGCTTCGCGTGCATGACGATCAACCTGAATCGGTGCGGCCAGACCAATATCGATCATCAGCCGCTGAGACGCGCCAAGGAAGGTACTGGCGACGACAAAACCCTGGCGCGTATAACGGTTATCACTGGCCAGTAGCACATCTTCCGGGCGGCAAAAACGCTGGGGGTTACCACGCATATCCACATCAACGCAGTTAATCGCCCCGACAAAATCGGCCACAAACTTCGAAGCCGGATGCTGATAAATGCGCTGCGGCGTATCGATTTGTACCAGCCGTCCATGTTCCATCACCGCAATCCGATCGCCCAGCGCCATCGCTTCCTGCTGATCGTGAGTGACGTACACCGCGGTGATCGCCAGCTGCTTCAGCAGCGCCCCGATCTCCAGACGCAGACGGTCACGCAGGCGTGCATCCAGCGCCGCCAGTGGCTCGTCAAACAGCAGCACTTTCGGGCGAGCCGCCAGCGCTCGGGCCAGCGCCACGCGTTGCTTCTGACCGCCGGAAAGCTTGTCGATACTGCGCTGCGCCAGCGCGCTAAGGTCCACCAGCGCCAGCATCTCTTTAACCCGCGCCTCACGCTCCGCACGCGGCACGCCCTGCACTTTCAGGCCGTAAGCCACGTTGTCGGCCACGTTCAGATTGGGAAACAGCGCGTAGTTCTGGAACACCATGCCGACATTGCGTTTTTCAATCGGCAAATCGGTAACGTTGCGCCCGTCAAACCACACTTCACCACCAACATCGCAGCTTTCCAGCCCGCTAATAATGCGCAGCGTGGTGGTTTTACCGCAGCCCGAAGGACCAAGCAGCACCAGGGTTTCACCCGCATTGACTGTCAGATCCAGCGGATGCAGCGCCAGGTGATGATGAAAGCGACGCGAACAGTTACGCAGCGTCACGGTTACGGCAGCGTTGTTCATGCCGACTCCTTGTGTTGGCGCGCAACTGCGCGGTTAAGCCATTGATTGAGCGCATTCAGCAGCAGCAACAACGGCAGAATCATCAGGATAAAAATCAGGGTATAGGCCGAGCCCACTTCCAGCCGCATTGAGGCATAGCTATCGGCCAGGCCCACTGGCAGGGTTTTGGTCAGCGGCGTGTGCAGCATCCAGGTGATGTTGAACTCCCCCACCGATAAAGTGATGACCATAAACGCCCCGGCGAGAATGCCGTTGCGACAGTTGGGCACCACCACGGTGAAGAAACGCTGCCAGAACCCGGCACCGAGGCTGGCGGAGGCTTCTTCCAGACGCGGCATATCCACCGCCTGCATCACCGCCAGCACCGGGCGCATCATAAATGGCAGGGTAAAGAGTACGTGACCGATCAGGATAAACAGCCAGCTGTCGCGCAGGCTGGAAAACTGACCATATAACAGGATGATACCGAGCGCGGTGGCTAAACCCGGCAGCGCCACCGGCAGCATCAGGCATTCTTCAATGCGTGCCGCGAAGCCGCGAGGTGCTTTCAGTAATCCCCAGGCGGCAGGCACACCAACCACCAGCGTGACCAGCAGGCAGCACAGCGCAATCAGTAACGACAGCCAGAAGGTGTCGGCGTACATCTGCCACACCTGCTCCACCCACTTCAGCGTCAGGCCGCTGCGCAGGCCAATAAAATAGTTGTTGGTCACCCCGGCCAGCATCGACAGCACCACCGGCACCAGCATAAACAGCGCGGTGAGCGTGGTGATCAGCAGTTGCAGGGTGAAGAGTCCACGACGGGTCATTCGGCCTCCTTCGTTGAACGATGTGCCAGACGGCGCGCCAGCATCAGCGCCAGCCAGGCGACGCCCCCCATCACCACGGACAACGCTGCGGCGGTGGCAAAGTTGGCGTAGTTAGTGAACTCGCCATAAATGGTCAGCGGCAACACCGCTAAATCAGTGCCTAGCGTAAAGGCGGTGCCAAATGCCCCCATACTGGTGGCAAAGCACAGTGCACCCGTGGAGAGCAGCGCCGGTTGCAGTCCGGGGACGATCACATCCCAGGTAATGCGCCATTGACTGGCACCGAGCGAACGCGCTGCTTCTTCCAGCGAACGATCGAGTTTTTCACTGGCCGCCACCAGCGTGACGATGGCACGTGGCAGTGAAAAGTAGAGATAACCGATAAACAATCCGACCAGCGAATAGGCCAGCGTCCAGCGTTCATGCACCAGGCTCATACTAATCTGTGCCAGCAAACCCTGGCGGCCTGCCAGCATCACCACCAGAAAACCCACTACTACACCGGGAAATGCCAGCGGGAAGGTCAGCAACGCCAGCAAAATGCCGCGACCGGCAAAGCGCTGACGCGCCAGAAAACAGCCGACACTGGCGGCGATTAACAACGTCACCAGCGTCACCGCCAGCGACAACAGCACGGTATTCAGCAGGCTGACTAAATATTGCGGCTGGCTTACCACCGTCCAGTATCCGCTGTGCTGGGTGGTGCGGTCTGCCTGCATGCCGATTTGCAACAAGCGGGCAAACGGCAACAACCAGAATGCACAGAAGAACAACAGCGCGGGCAGCGTCAGCCACAGCCAGCGGCTGCCCGACCATTTACGCGTCTGGCGGCACGAGGCCGCCAGGATGTCGGACTGCGACATTAATGGATCTCACTCAGATAACGGGCAGAGAAGGCTTTCTGCGCATCGGCCATCTGCTGGTAATCAACAGTTTTGGCGCGCGTGTAATCGCTGTCCGGCAGGAAGTATTTCTTCGCTTCAGGCGACATGGCGGAAGTGCGTACCGGGCGCAGGAAAGCATTGGCCCAGATGGCCTGTCCTTTGTCCGACAGCACGTAATCGATCACTTTCTTGCCGTTAGCTTCATGCGGCGCGTTCTTCACCAGGCTGATGACATACGGCACCGTAACTGTGCCCTCTTTCGGGATCACAAAGGCTACGTTGGCATGGTCTTTATATTTAGCGCGATAGGCGTTGAAGTCGTAATCGAGCAGAATCGGAATCTCGCCGGAGAGCAGACGCGCATAGGCGGTTTGTTTCGGCACAATCGGCTGATTCGCCTGCAATTTTTTGAACCAGTCCAGACCCGGCGTAAAGTCGTGCATGTTGCCGCCCAGCGCCTGGTTCACCGCCACTGCCGCCACATAGCCAACGAAGGCGCTGGCCGGATCGAGGTAACCAATCATGCCTTTGTATTCCGGCTTCAGCAGGTCATGCCAGGATTGCGGGATTGGTGCACCACCGAGCGCATCCACATTGACCATAAAGCCCATGGTACCCGAATGCAGCGCGACCCATTTACCGTTGGGATCTTTCATACCTGCCGGGATTTCATCCCAGTGTTTGGGTTTATAGCTGGCGATCACTCCGGCGCTGTCTGCCTGGATGCCAAAGCTGACGCCGTAATACACCACATCCGCCACCGGATTAGCCTGTTCAGCCACCATCTGCGCCAGCGCCTGGCCGGAGTTTTTGTTGTCCTGCGGCACCTGAATACCGGTGTCTTTGGCGATGGCTTTGAGCTGCGTGCCCCAGTCAGCCCATTCCGGTGGGCAGTTGTAGCAAATGGCGGTTTCTGCCGCCTGCGTCTGTGCGCTGAGTAGCGAACCGAGCGTCAGGGCCAGCGCCCCGGCAATGATTTTGACTTTTTTACGCAATTTCATGATGGTTCCCTGGTGTTGGCAATAAAGGAAAAAACCGGTGCCGCCACGCTTTCACCTGGCCGCAGTCGATGTGCCAGTACGCGTGTGCCGCGGCTGGCTTGTTGTAAAAGCATCTCAATGGCGCAGGAACCCAGCCGATCGCCAGGCTGCGCCACGCTTGCCAGTGAGGGGGCAATCTGTTCACCGATATCGATGCCATCAAATCCCATCACTGAAAGTTGTTGTGGAATGCGTACTCCGGCGCGCTGGGCGTCACCAATCAGGCTGATCGCCAGCAGATCATTGGTGCAAATTACCGCCGTCAGCGCCGACTCGCCCTGCAACCAGGGTTGCAGCAGCGTGAAATCTGAATGGGTGTGGCTGGGCATTTCAATCACCGGCAGGGCCGCCTGCTGCATGGCATCGCAGTAGCCCCGATAACGCAGACGGGCGCGATCGGATTGCAGCATCGGACCGGCAATCATGCCGATATGCCGGTGCCCGAGTTGCAGCAGATGGTCGGTGGCTTCACGCATCGCCTGGCGGTTATCGACGCAAACCGCAGGCCAGTCGCTGTGCTGCGGCACGTTATGCGCCAGCACAAACGGCATCTGTGCCTCATGCAGGGTATGCAGCACCGCGCTGTTGTCTGCATCGGCCACGGTTAGCACCAGTCCCGCCACCCGCTGGCGCAGCATATGTTCAACAATCGCCGCTTCGCGATCCGGCTGATAATCACTGGTCGCCACCAGCAAGCCAAATCCGGCCTGACGCGCTTCGCGCTCCATCGCCTGCAACTGTTGCGAGAAAATCGGGTTGAGCAGCGAAGGCAGCAGCACTCCGAGGGTGGTTGAGTTTTGCGTGCGTAACTGGCGGGCGATGTGGTTGGGGCGAAAACCCAGTTGTTCCGATGCCGCCAGCACCTTATTTAAGGTGTCCGGCCGCAGCAGATGGGGATCAGAGAAGGCACGCGCTGCTGTCGCGCGCGAGACGCCAGCCAGCTTTGCCACACTCAGTAAATCGGACATATTCGCCTCGTTAGTCACCAATGAGATCGATCTCATTGGCGCTTAACTTAATGGCGAACTGTGACAGCCACATCGCGCGGAGATGACAACAAGATGACAGCAGCGAAGACTGCTGTCAGAGGGATTACAACATCAGGAAAGCATAACCTTCGTTTTGCAACGTGGCGACGGTGGTGCCACTGGACAGCGTGTGCGTGACCATCGGGTCAATCCATTCGCGTTCCAGCTGATGGAAAGCCACCGACTGATCGCAAATCGACACCTTCACCCCGGCTTTTTCCAGCTCGCTGATCAACTTCAGGTTGGGATTATCGACGCCATAAGCTTTGCGGAATTGCTCGTTGTTCAGCGCAGCAGGCACCGCATCGCTGTTAATCGATACCACGAAGTTCAGCTGGTTCAGCGGCACTCCGGCAGCGTAATAAAGGTTGGTGACGCGCGCCACACGTTCCAGACCGAGGTTCGGCTGGCGAATATCCCCTTCGCTACGGTTAATCTGGAAGACGATTTTGTTGCTCAGGCCTGGCGTGCTGCCAGGGTTAAACGCCGGTGTGTTCACAAAATGAATCTTGCCATAACCGTCGATGGCGGGTGTGCTCCAGAAATCAACCGGTTCGGTTTTTTTATCCGCAAACTTGTCGCTGACTTTACCAACAAGGTCGGGAAGCTGAAGCACATTTCCGCCGATAAAACCGGCCAGTGCTGCCACTACAATGTATGTTGCTGGACGCATTTCACTTCTCCTCAACCATCATCAAAAAGCCCGTTACATTTGTAGCCATGCATAGCCCTGATTTTGCAGCGTCGACACCGTGGTCGGGCTGGAGAGCGCATGGATCACCGATTTGTCGATCCAGTCATTGGGGTAATGATGAAACGCCACCGACTGATCGCATACCGACACCTTCACCCCTTGCTTATTCAGCTCTGCAATCAACGGCAGATTGGGGTTATCGGTGCCATAAAATTGTTTGAAATGCGCGTTATCCAGCATCGCCGGGGTCGCATCACCGGTGACTGACACCACAAAGTGCAGTTGCTCCGCCGGGACACCCGAGGCGATATACAGATTCACCACCCTGGCCACACGTTCCAGCCCAAGGTTTGGCCGGGCGATATCACCTTCGTTTTTGGTGAGTTGAAACACGATCTTGTTGCTTAGGCCGGCCACCGGCTTAAAGGCCGCATCGGGTTCGTAATGGATTTTGCCGTAGCCATTAATGCCCGGCGTGCTCCAGAACCCTTCCGGATCGCTCGGTGGCGATGAAAAGTGGTTAACGACACGCTGATAGAGGTCATCACTTTTACTGGCAACGGCACCAACAAAACCACCGACGATCGCAATCAGGGCATAGGAGACAACAGAACGCATAGGCACTCTCCGGCAGGTAGTCGCAGTCCGTTTGAACAATGTGCTTTATCTATACCACACCAGGACAACGCCTAAAGCCGCCGGTTTTCGCGGCTGTGCGCGGTTTCATTGCAGGAAAAATAATTAGCGCGACTCATTGAATAGCAACGCTGATGAAGGAAAGACGGCAGGTTGAAAAATGGCTGGACGGAAGTTTTGCCGGGGAAACCGATTGTCATGACTATCAATGATGGGAAATATGACCATCCTTTTATACAGTTCCCTGCTTAACCTTTTGCGTCATGATTAATAATGTCGATGGATAAATCAGGCCATCCGCACATTCTTTGCCCTACTTTTCAGAGTAAACCTGGAAAGATTCATGCCAGATTCAATAATTTTGAGTAATTTTACCTGAATTTACGCTTAGCCAGGCGCAACACTGCTGTAAATGGCGCATTTGTCTTATTCAAATTTTTGCTACTTTTTTCGCCATGCGTCAGCAACATTTTGCATTTATCTCATTTCGTGCCTGCGCTTGCTTGTACGATAAGTCTGGTTAAGATAAAAACCCTGTCCGTAGCGGTGCGATTTATCGCGCGTTTTTTCAAAAACAGCGCGATAAATCGCACCGCTACGGAACAGCATCGCAGAACATTTGCACCACTTACCTGTCCAATTTCAGGTCACTCGTTACAGGATCAAGGCATGTTTAACCGGTTGAAGAAATCAGTGCTGGCGGCCCTTATTCCTGCGCTGCTGCTCACACCCGCGCTGAGTGCCCGCGCCGACGTGAGCGATTCTCTGCCCGATATGGGCACCACGGCGGGCGCAACGCTGTCGATTAATCAGGAATTGCAGATCGGTGATTTCTATGTGCGGCAGTTACGTGCCAGCGCCCCGCTGATCAACGATCCCTTGCTGAATCAATATATCAACCAACTCGGACAGCGCCTGGTCGCGCATGCCGACTCGGTGCGCACACCGTTTCATTTTTATCTGATCCAGAATGATGAGCTGAACGCCTTCGCCTTCTTTGGTGGCAACGTGGTGCTGCACTCGGCGCTTTTCCGCTTCACCGATAACGAAAGCCAGCTGGCATCGGTGATGGCGCACGAAATCTCCCACGTCACCCAGCGCCATCTGGCACGCGCAATGGAAGAACAGAAGAAGAATGCGCCGCTGACCTGGGTCGGTGCGCTCGGTTCGATTTTGCTGGCGATTGCTAACCCGCAGGCGGGGATGGCCGGGCTGATGGGCACCCTCGCCGGGACGCAGCAGGGGATGATCAGCTTTACCCAAAGCAATGAACAGGAAGCGGACCGCATTGGTATTCAGGTGTTGCAACGCGCCGGGTTTGATCCCCAGGCGATGCCTGCTTTCCTGCAAAAGCTGGCGGATCAAAGCCGCTTCTCGTCTAAGCCCCCGGAAATCCTGCTGACTCACCCCCTGCCTGACAGCCGTCTGGCGGATGCGCGCAACCGCGCGAACCAGATGCGTCCGGTAGTGGTGCAGTCCTCACAGGATTTCTATATGGCGAAAGTCCGTTCTCTCGGCATGTATTCCACCGGCCAGAATCAGCTGACCGATGAGCTGCTGAATCAATACGCCAAAGGCAACAGCCGTGAACAACAGGCATCGCAGTACGGCAAAGCGGTGCAGTTTTTGCAGGCCAAAAGCTTTGAAAACGCGAAGAAAATCATTGCGCCGATGCTGGCTAAACAACCGGATAACGTCTGGTTTCTCGATATCATGTCCGACATTGATATCGGTCTGAATCAACCCCAGCAAGCTATCAACATGCTCAGCAGCGCCAAAGGCAGCAACAGCAATGCGGTGATTCAGCTCAACCTGGCGAACGCCTACGTTGAAGCCAAACAACCCGCCAATGCCAGCCGCATCCTCAATCGCTACACCTGGTCGCACCCGGACGATCCTAATGGCTGGGATCTGCTGGCGCAGGCTTCCGCCGCCCAGGGTTTGCAGGATGAGGAACTCTCGGCACGCGCAGAAGGCCTGGCGTTGAATGGTCAGATGGATCAGGCCATCCGGGCACTCAGTAGCGCCAGCGCCCAGGTGCCGATCGGCAGCCTGAAACAGGCGCGTTATGATGCGCGCATCGACCAATTCCGTGAGCTGCAAAAACGCTTCCGTCAGTATCAAAAAGGATCTTAATCATGGTGACCATTTATCATAATCCGCGTTGCAGCAAGAGCCGCGAAACCCTCGCGCTGCTGCAACAGCAGGGCGTACAGCCGGAGGTGGTGCTGTATCTGGAGACCCCACCCGACGTAGCCACGCTGAAAACGTTGCTGAAACAACTTGGGATGAGCAGCGCGCGTGAACTGATGCGCCGCAAAGAAGATTTGTATAAATCGCTGGAATTAGCCAACCCGGAACTGACAGAAGATCAGCTGCTACAGGCGCTGGCAGCAAACCCGAAATTGATTGAAAGGCCGATTGTGATTAACGGTGAGCAGGCGCGTCTCGGTCGCCCGCCGGAAGCGGTGCTGGAGATTGTTTAAAGCCCCAGCGCTTCTTTAACAAAGGGAATGGTGAGTTTGCGTTGTGCGCTGATCGAGGCACGATCCAGTCTGTCGAGTGTATCGAACAGGGTACGCATTTCACGGTCGAGGCGTTTCAGCAGGAAGCGCCCGACGTCCTCCGGCAATTCAAATCCGCGGATCCCGGCACGCAACTGCATCGCCTGCAATTTGTCGTCATCCGACAGCGGCTGTAAGCGGTAGATTTGGCCCCAGTCGAGACGGGACGCCAGGTCCGGCAATCCGAGGTTAAGCTGACGCGGCGGACGATCGCCGGTGATCAACAGACGGGTTTTACCGATTTCCAGAATGCGGTTGTAGAGATCAAAGATCGCCATTTCCCATTCGGCATCCCCGGCGATACATTCAATATTGTCGATACACACCAACGCCAGATGCTCCATGCCTTCCAGCACATCGGGAACAAACCAGGTACGTTTATCCAGCGGGACGTAGCCCACCGCCTCACCACGCGCCGACATTTCCGCGCAGGCCGCATGCAGCAGATGGCTGCGCCCACCGCCTTCGCGTGACCAGAAATAGAGATAGCTGCCGTGTTGCTGCACCAGCGCGCCTTGAAGCGCAGCGAGGAGGGACGGATTTTCCCCTGGCCAGAAGCTGGCAAAGGTTTCGTCATCAGGTAAGTAAAGTGGCAGTGAAAGCTGTGCCGGCGTGTTCAGAAGCACCTCAGGGTATGAACGGGCAGAAAACCGGGCAAGTTTATCATGATCCTTGCCAGAGATGAACCGGGCTTCCCTGCCCGGCAAAGACGCTTAGGATTCGCGTTGTTCTTCAGCGTCCAGTACCACTTCTTCCGGGCGTAACAGGCTGATTACGCGGAAGATCAGGCTGAGGGCCACACCGACGATGGTCGCCAGCGCCATACCTTTCAGCTCGGCAGCACCGATATGGACTTTCGCGCCACTGACACCGATGATCAGGATCACCGAGGTAAGGATCAGGTTCTGTGCTTTGTTGTAATCCACTTTGGATTCAATCAACACACGGATACCGGAGGCACCGATCACCCCGTACAGCAGCAAAGAGACACCGCCCATCACCGGCACCGGGATCGCCTGAATCGCCGCCGCCAGTTTACCGACGCAGGACAGCAGAATCGCCAGGATCGCCGCGCCGCCGATCACCCAGGTACTGTAGACACGGGTAATCGCCATCACGCCAATGTTTTCACCGTAGGTAGTGTTAGGCGTCGAACCGAAGAAACCGGAGATCATGGTAGAGAGACCATTAGCAAACATCGAGCGATGCAGGCCCGGATCGCGGATCAGATCTTTTTTGACGATATTCGCCGTCACCACCAGGTGACCAACGTGCTCGGCAATCACCACCAGCGCCGCAGGCAGAATGGTCAGCATCGCTGCCCACTCGAAGCGTGGCGTGTAGAAGGTTGGCAACGCGAACCAGGACGCATTCACCACCGAAGACCAGTTGACGATCCCCATAAATGAAGAGAGCGCGTAGCCCACCAGCACGCCAATCAGAATCGGGATGATGGCGAAGAACCCCCGGAACAGTACCGAACCGAAAACGGTAACGCCGAGCGTGACCATCGAGATAAACACGGTGGTGCCATCCGGTGAGGTACCCTCAGCGGGCAGCAGTCCGGCCATATTGGCCGCCACGCCTGCCAGTTCCAGGCCGATAACCGCAACAATTGCGCCCATCGCTGCTGGTGGGAACATCACGTCCAACCAGCCGGTACCGGCTTTTTTCACTATCAGCGCCACCACACAGAACAGGAAGCCGCAGAGGATAAAGCCCCCCAGCGCCACTTCATAGCCCAGCGGCAGCAGCAGCAACACCGGTGAAATAAAAGCAAAGCTGGAGCCGAGATAGGCCGGAATTTTGCCTTTACAGATAAACAGGTACAACAGCGTACCGACACCGTTAAACAGCAACACCGTGGCCGGGTTGATGTGGAACAAAATCGGCACCAGCACCGTTGCACCAAACATAGCAAACAGATGTTGCAGGCTGAGTGGAATGGTTTTGAGTAGCGGCGGTCGTTCGTTAACGCCGATGGCGCGACGAGTCATTCAGTTATCCCCTTGAGTTGTGTGGTGCTTTTTTGCCAAAAAAAAGCCGACTCTCTGGCCGGCTGCTTTATTTATTTGGTTCCGAAAATCTTGTCACCGGCATCGCCGAGACCAGGAATAATGTAGCCCTTCTCGTTCAGGCCTTTATCAATAGACGCGGTGTACAGTTCCACATCCGGGTGCGCTTTTTCCAGCGCGGCAATCCCTTCCGGTGCCGCTACCAGCACCAGCACCTTGATGCTGTTACAACCGGCTTTTTTCAGCAGGTCGATGGTGGCGATCATTGATCCACCGGTCGCCAGCATCGGGTCAACCACCAGCGCCATGCGTTCTTCAATGTTGGAAACCAGTTTCTGGAAGTACGGCACCGGCTCGAGGGTTTCTTCATCACGATAGACACCCACCACGCTGATACGCGCGCTTGGTACGTGCTCCAGCACCCCTTCCATCATGCCCAGACCGGCGCGCAGAATTGGCACCACGGTAATTTTTTTGCCTTTGATTTGTTCGATTTCTACCGGGCCATTCCAGCCTTCGATGGTAACGCGTTCGGTTGCCAGGTCGGCAGTGGCTTCATAGGTCAACAGGCTACCCACTTCCGAGGCCAGTTCGCGGAATCGCTTGGTGCTGACATCATGCTCACGCATCAGGCCCAGTTTATGTTTGACCAGCGGGTGTTTGACTTCCACGATCTTCATGAGTGTTCTCCCGGAATTGTGTTGAGCGAAAAAAAATCGCCGGATTATACCGCCTTTTTTCCGCGACGCCATATGTCATTGGTCAAGACAACGCCCTGCTCCCTCCGGGATTAAGGATTAGCGAAAAAGCGGTACTGTGCAAAGGCGGCGTGAGATGGGACTCGCAAACGTTTGCCTGCGCTGGTAGAATTACGCCGCTTTATTTTAACCACCAACCGCAACTCGCGTGGGGATTCCGCAGTGACCGACAAGACCTCTCTCAGCTACAAAGACGCCGGTGTAGATATTGACGCTGGTAACGCTCTGGTTGACCGTATCAAAGGCGTAGTGAAAAAGACCCGCCGCCCGGAAGTGATGGGTGGACTGGGTGGCTTTGGCGCGCTTTGTGCGCTGCCGCAGAAATACCGCGAGCCAGTGCTGGTTTCCGGCACCGACGGCGTCGGCACCAAGCTGCGTCTGGCGATGGATCTGAAGCGCCATGACAGCATCGGTATCGATCTGGTGGCGATGTGCGTGAATGACCTGGTGGTACAAGGCGCTGAGCCGCTGTTCTTCCTCGACTACTATGCAACCGGCAAGCTGGATGTAGATACCGCTTCATCGGTCATCACCGGTATCGCAGAAGGTTGTCTGCAATCGGGTTGTGCGCTGGTCGGCGGTGAAACCGCTGAAATGCCAGGCATGTACCATGGCGAAGATTACGACGTGGCCGGTTTCTGCGTTGGCGTGGTGGAAAAATCAGAAATCATCGACGGCTCGAAAGTGCAGGATGGCGATGTACTGATTGCGCTGGGTTCCAGCGGTCCGCACTCCAACGGTTATTCGCTGGTGCGTAAAATCCTCCAGGTGAGCCAGACCGATCCGGAAAGCAAACAGCTGGAAGGTAAATCGCTGGCCGATCATCTGCTGGCCCCGACCCGTATCTACGTGAAAAACATCCTCAGCCTGATCGAACAGGTTGATGTGCACGCGATTGCGCACCTCACCGGT
Organism: Pantoea sp. App145; assembly: GCF_047947045.1. Taxonomy (NCBI): domain Bacteria; kingdom Pseudomonadati; phylum Pseudomonadota; class Gammaproteobacteria; order Enterobacterales; family Erwiniaceae; genus Pantoea; species Pantoea sp. App145. The sequence continues at coordinate 4,018,853 of NZ_CP133290.1, read as the reverse complement.
GGCGGCTTCTGGGAAAACATTCCGCGCGTACTGCCGGACAACACCCAGGCGGTGCTGGAAGAGAGCAGCTGGCAGTGGCCAGCGGTGTTCGGCTGGCTGCAGCAGGCAGGTAACGTTAGCCGTCATGAAATGTACCGCACCTTTAACTGCGGCGTGGGTATGGTGATTGCGCTGAGCGCGGCAGAAGCCGACAAAGCGATTCAGCTGATGACCGACGCAGGCGAGCAGGCATGGAAAATCGGTGTGATCAAAGCTTCTGCTGCCGAAGAGCGTGTGGTCATCAACCCATGAAGAAACTGGTTGTACTGATTTCCGGTAACGGGAGCAATCTTCAGTCCATCCTCGACGCCTGCGCAAGCGGGCGGATTAACGGCAGCGTGGCTGCCGTTTTCAGTAATAAAGCCTCGGCCATGGGTTTAACGCGCGCGCAGGAAGCGGGTGTCGCGACCCATACGCTGGCCGCCAGTGAATTTGCCGACCGTGACGCCTTCGATCGCCAGCTGATGCAGGAGATTGATGCTTACGCTCCGGATCTGGTGGTGCTGGCGGGCTACATGCGTATTCTCAGCCAGGCGTTTGTTGCGCATTACCACGATCGTCTGGTCAACATCCATCCCTCCCTGCTGCCGAAGTATCCCGGCCTGCACACTCATCGTCAGGCGCTGGAGAATGGCGACGAGGAACACGGCACCTCAGTGCATTTCGTCACGGATGAGCTGGATGGCGGGCCGATTATTTTGCAGGCGCGCGTACCGGTGTTTGCGGATGATACGGAAGATGAAGTCACCGCCCGCGTGCAGCATCAGGAGCATGCGATTTATCCGCTGGTGATCAGCTGGTTTGTCGATGGACGCTTGCAGATGCGCGAGGGTGCCGCCTGGCTGGATGGCCAACCGTTGCCGCCACAGGGTTATGCCCACGATTGATCCCGTACCCAATACGACTTCGCGCGATAAATCGCGCCGCTACAGTATTCGCAACCTTTTGTAGCGGCGCGATTTATCGCGCAATATTTTAGGTTTTCCCTTACCCAAACCGTCCCGTAATGTAATCTTCGGTGCGCCGTGTTTTCGGCGTGGTGAAGATGCGGTCAGTTTCATCAAACTCCACCAGCTGGCCATGGTGCATAAACGCGGTGTAATCCGACACGCGCGCTGCCTGCTGCATATTGTGCGTCACCAGCACCAGCGTGAAATGCTGCTTCAGCGTGCTCATCAACTCTTCAATCACCAGTGTAGAGATCGGGTCCAGCGCCGAGGTCGGCTCGTCCAGCAACAGGACTTCCGGTTCGATGGCAATGGCGCGCGCAATCACCAGCCGCTGCTGCTGTCCGGTGGAGAGGGTTAAGGCACTTTGCCCCAATTGATCCTTCACCTCACCCCACAGCGCCGCCGCACGCAGCGCATTTTCGCAGGCTTCATTCAGCACCCGACGATCGCGCACGCCCTGCAAGCGCAGACCATAAACCACGTTTTCATAAATTGATTTAGGGAACGGATTCGGGCGCTGAAACACCATGCCAACACGCCGCCGCAGCGCAGCCAGATCCTGTTCCGGTTGCATAATGGCATGCTGCCCCAACAGGATCTCACCTTCCACCCGGCAGCGATCAATCACATCATTCATGCGATTAAAGCAGCGCAACAGCGTCGATTTGCCGCAGCCGGAGGGGCCAATCAGCGCCGTGATGCGATTCTTCGGCAGTTGCAGGGCAATGTTGTTCAGCGCCTGGCGTTCGCCATACCATAGCGAAAGCTGATTAACCTCAAGAGCGATGTCGTAATCGGGCGTCATGTGTAAAACCTTTTAATGCGTCATAAGCCGGTAACGCTCACGCAGACGGTGGCGCAACGCCATCGCCAGCAAATTGAGCGACAGGATGATCACCACCAGCAACAGAGCGGTGGCGTAAACCAGGGGGCGATCAGCGTCGATATTCGGGCTCTGGAAGGCCAGATCGTAAATCTGAAAACCGAGGTGCATAAATTTGCGGTCAAGGTGCAGATAAGGAAACACTGCGTCTACTGGCAGTTCCGGTACCATCTTCACCACCCCGACCAGCATCAGCGGGGCAGTTTCCCCGGCAGCACGCGCCACCGCCAGAATCAACCCCGTCAGCATCGCCGGAACCGCCATCGGCAGTACCACGCGCCACAGGGTTTCGGCCTGCGTCGCCCCCAACGCCAGCGAACCTTGTCGCAGGCTATCCGGGATACGGGACAGACCTTCTTCCGTGGCGACGATCACCACCGGCAGCGTCAGCAGCGCCAGCGTCAACGCCGCCCACAGCAGACCGGGGGTACCAAATGTCGGGTTGGGCAAGGCGCGCGCGTAAAATATCTGGTCAATGGTGCCGCCAATCAGCCAGACAAAAAAGCCCAGACCAAACACGCCATAAACAATCGAGGGAACCCCCGCCAGATTCACCACCGCAATCCGCACCAGCCGGGTCAGCGCGTTGCGCCCGGCGTATTCATGCAGCCAGACCGCCGCCACCACACCGAGTGGCATGACGATAACCGACATCAGCAACACCATCAGCACCGTACCAAAAATCGCCGGAAAGGCGCCGCTTTCGCTCTCGCCTGCCGCCGGGTTATCGCTGACAAATTGCCATAACTGGCTGAGAAAGTGCTGCATTTTCTGGCCGAGGCTCATGTTATTCGGATACCAGGTCGCGACAATTTGCGCCAGCGGGATCAGATGGTCCTGCCCCTGCACATCGCGCAACACCAGCACATCACGGTGGCTGGCGCTTTGCAACTGCGCCAGCTGGCTGCCCAGCGCAGCGAAGTTCCGTTGCAAAGCGGCGCTGTTGGCGTCGTATTCAGACTGACGCTGCGCGCTAAACTCCCCATTCTGCTGTTGCCTCTCAGCCTGCCGTTGCAGATTTTCCAGCTGGGCATTGAGGCGCGCCATTTCGATACGGCGAATATGGCTGGCCTGCCGCAGCTGCCCGTGGATCTGTTGCAAACGCTGGTGCAGCAACGCATCACGGTCGCGCGCCGTCAGCACTTCATTATCTTCACGCAGCTCAATAAACCAGCCGTAGGCATTCCCGCCGCTGCGACGTTGCAGCACTATCACATCCGCAGGCCTGCGGGTTTTCGCCCGGCTCTGGCTGTCAATCACGCGAAAATCAGGAGGGGAAAAATCACGATTACCGGTTTTCACCCAATAACGCCAGCCGCTGTCATGCCGCTGTCGTTGCAGGGTTTCCCCCAGCACCATCACCGGATCGCCCTCAGGTGGCTGGAACAGATATTGATCGACCGGCTGCGGCCAGAAGGCACGCATCCCCTGCCACGCCAGTAAGCCAATCAGCAGGGTAAAAGCCAGTAAACATACGGCCACAGCACCGGCAGTCAGCCAACGCCAGCGATCATTTTGGCGCATTGCCTTCATCCCTGTCCCTCATGCTGGCTGTAGCGCTGTCGCAGGCGCTGACGGATCACTTCCGCCACCGTGTTAATGATTAAGGTAAATATCAGCAGAATCAGCGCACTGAGAAACAGAATGCGATAATGGGCGCTGCCCGCTGCCGCTTCCGGCATTTCAATAGCGATATTGGCGGAAAGCGCACGTAATCCGGCAAATAACCCGCCTTCACTCACCGGGGTGTTACCGGTTGCCATCAGCACGATCATGGTTTCCCCCAGGGCCCGACCAAAACCAATCATCAGTGCGGCAAAAATCCCGGCCGAAGCACCGGGCAAGATCACACGCGTCAGGGTCTGCCACGGCGTAGCCCCCAGCGCCAGCGAGCCTTGCCCCAGTGAGACCGGCACGCTGAATAACGCATCTTCCGATAAGGTAAAAATCAGGGGTACCAGCGCAAATGCCATCGCCAGCGCAGCCACCAGCAGGTTGCGCTGTTCATAATGAGCCAGCCGTTCCCCCATCGCGGGCCAGAAATGGGTTGGCAGCCAGAGCGTCAGCAACGTCACCGCCAGCAGAATCGGCAGCAACAGCAGCACTTCATAACCAGGCTGACGCCAGCGCGCAGGCAGCCGCGGGCTGAGCACTCCGCATAACAACAACGTGGCCGCCAGTATCAGCGGCAGCAGTAACACGCCAATCAACGCATTGCTGATATGCGGTGCCAGCCACACCCCGGCAATCAGGCCGATGACCACGCTCGGCAGCGCACCCATCATCTCAATGCCCGGTTTCACCCAACGGCGCAGGCCCGGTGTCATAAACCAGGCGGTGTACATCGCCGCAGCCAGCGCCAGTGGGGTGGCAAACAACAGCGCCAGGCTGGCGGCCTTCAGGGTGCCAATAATCATCGGTATCAGGCTGAATTTGGCCTGATAGCTGTCCCCCGCCGCCGTGGATTGCCACACCCAATCCGGCTGTGGATAGTTTTCATACCAGATTTTCTGCCACAGGTTGCGCCAGCTAAAGTCAGGCCAGGGATCGTCAAGGCGCAGACGCTGCCATTGCCCTGCCCGTTCCACCACCAGCGTATCGCCGCGCGGTGAAAAAGCGGCAGCCACGATGCCCGGTTCCAGCTTGCGGGTGACTGTCGCCCCCTGTTGCTTACTGGCGAACAGGCTGACGTCGCCTTCAGGTGTCAGGGTGGCGAAGACGCGACGCTGTGGTTCGGTCACAATCAAAGCCGTATCCGAACTGCCGTCAAAAGTATGGATTTCCTGTAAACGTGGCCCCTGTGGACCGGTAATCGCGAACCATTGGCTGATGCCGCGTTGATCCTGAATCAGCAGGGTGCGGCCACCGGCCAGCAGATGCAGGCTACGCGGACGCTGCACCAGCGTTTGTGTTTCACGCAGTTGCGCACCGTCATCGCTGATTTGCCAGACACGCAGCAGACGGCCCTCGCTGGTATACAGCAGGTTGCCATCCGGGGAGAACAGCAGATGATCGGCCTGCTGTTGAGACAGGACAATCTGGTTGACGTGGGCTGATTTATCCAGCGTCAGCACGATAATGCCGGTGGCGGTTTGCGCAGCGATGCGCCATTGATCAGCCCCGAGGGTAGCCAGTGCCATCTGCGCTACGGCTCCCTGCGGCAGATGCATCGGACGATCGCCCAGCGGAAAACGCCATTCGCCATTAACCGGTTGTATCAACATCAGGTCACCCTGCATATTCAACAGCAGGCTGTTGTGGTCGGCGCTTTGCACCACCGCATCCGGTTTACCCTTCAGTGCCAGCGCAGGCCCGGCAGGTTGACCATCAAGCGGAATAAAGCGTGCTTCATCGCGGCTGATGCGCCATCCCAGTTGCCCATCATTGCCTAATGCCAGCACCGGGGCCTTATCCCACAGCTGCTGACTGGCGACGATCTGCATCCCTGGCGGATTAAAAAGTGGCATAACAACCCAGATCAACCAGAAAAATAGCAGTAACATCAAAACCAGAATCCCCACGCCGCAGGCGGTGACAACACGCTTTACCCACCGGTCGATGGCTCGACGGCGGCTATCACTAAAGTGGACGGGAATTCTTGTTATGCTCATGCAGACCAGGGTTACGCTCGTAGACAAGCCGCTATGTTGCCCGTAGCTGATTGATAAGACAACTGTTGGCGTTGGACAAGCCTGCCATACTCTCGCCATAATGGTGACGGACACTGAGCGAAAGCCCCTTTTCGCCGGACACCCCGTCCAGCAACAGCATCACGGAGTCAGAATGGGTCAGGAAAAGCTGTATATAGAAAAAGAATTAAGCTGGTTATCATTTAATGAACGCGTGTTACAGGAAGCAGCGGATAAAAGTAACCCGCTGATTGAACGTATGCGTTTCCTCGGGATCTATTCGAACAACCTTGATGAGTTTTATAAAGTCCGCTTCGCGGATTTGAAACGTCGCATTCTGATCGGTGAAGAACAAGGATCGCCCAGCACCCCACGCCATCTGCTGAAGAAAATTCAACTACGGGTGCTGAAATCCGACCAGGAATTTGACGCGCTGTATAACGAATTGCTGCTGGAGATGGCGCGTAATCAGATCTTCCTGATTAATGAACGTCAGCTGTCGCCCAATCAGCAGGTCTGGCTGCGGTATTACTTCAAGCACCAGCTGCGCCAGCATATCACGCCGATTCTGCTCAACCACGACACCGATTTAATCGAATTCCTTAAGGACGATTACACCTATCTGGCGGTGGAAATCATTCGTGGTGAAGACAAACGCTATGCCCTGCTGGAGATTCCGTCCGATAAAGTGCCGCGTTTCGTTAACCTGCCGGCCGAGTCACCCCGCCGTCGTAAACCGATGATCCTGCTGGACAACATTCTGCGCTATTGCCTTGATGAAATTTTCAAAGGCTTTTTCGATTATGATTCGCTGAATGCCTACTCCATGAAGATGACGCGCGATGCCGAGTACGATCTGGTCACTGAGATGGAATCCAGCCTGCTGGAACTGATGTCCTCCAGCCTGAAACAGCGCCTCAACGCCGAGCCGGTGCGCTTCGTGTATCAGCGTGATATGCCGGATGAAATGGTGGAGATGCTGCGTCATAAGCTCTCTATCTCCAACTATGACTCGGTGGTGCCGGGCGGCCGTTACCATAACTTCAAAGATTTCATCAGTTTCCCGAATGAAGGTAAAAGCAATCTGGAGAATCGCCCGTTACCGCAGATTCGTCATATTGGCTTTGATGGCTTCCGCAACGGCTTTGATGCCATTCGCAACCGCGATGTGCTGCTCTACTATCCGTACCATACTTTCGAGCATGTGCTGGAACTGCTGCGCCAGGCTTCCTTCGACCCCAGCGTGCTGGCGATCAAAATCAACATCTACCGTGTGGCGAAAAACTCGCGCATCATGGATGCGATGATCCACGCGGCCTACAATGGCAAAAAAGTGACGGTGGTGGTGGAATTGCAGGCGCGCTTTGATGAGGAAGCCAACATCCGCTGGGCGAAGCGCCTGACCGAGGCTGGCGTCCACGTGATTTTCTCTGCGCCAGGTCTGAAAATTCACGCCAAACTGTTCCTGATCTCGCGTCGCGAAGGGGACGAGATTGTGCGCTACGCACATATCGGCACCGGTAACTTCAACGAAAAAACCGCACGCCTTTATACTGACTATTCTTTGTTAACTGCGGATGCGCGTATCACCAATGAAGTCCGCCGGGTGTTTAACTTTATTGAAAACCCGTATCGTCCGGTGAGTTTCGACCATCTGATGGTGTCGCCGCAAAATTCGCGCAATATGCTTTATCAATTGATTGATAACGAAATTGCCAACGTGCAGCAGGGTATTCCAGCGGGTATTACGTTGAAAATCAATAACCTGGTGGATAACGGTCTGGTGGATCGGCTGTATGCGGCGTCATCTGCCGGAGTAAAAGTGAACCTGCTGGTACGCGGTATGTGCTCGCTGATCCCGGATTTACCCGGCATTAGCGAAAATATTCGCGTGATTAGTATCGTTGACCGCTACCTGGAGCACGACCGCGTCTATATTTTCGAAAACGGTGGCGATAAAAAAGTGTATCTCTCCTCTGCGGACTGGATGACACGCAATATCGATTATCGTATTGAAGTGGCGGTGTCGATCCTGGACCCTCGTCTGAAAGAGCGCGTCCTGGATATCATTGCCATCCTGTTTAGCGATACAGTAAAAGCCCGTATCGTCGACAAAGAACTGAGTAACCGTTATGTGCCGCGCGGCAACCGCCGGAAGGTGCGCTCGCAGCTGGCGATTTACGATTACATCAAGAAACTGGAACAACCTGAATAATTCCTATGCCAATTTCCCATAAGAGTACGCCGAAGCCACAGGAGTTTGCGGCCATTGACCTCGGCTCCAACAGTTTTCATATGGTGATTGCCCGTGTGGTGGATGGTGCCATGCAGGTGCTGGGACGACTCAAGCAACGTGTGCATCTGGCCGATGGGCTGGATGCACAGAATCGCCTGAGCGAAGAGGCGATCCAGCGCGGGCTGAGCTGCCTGGCGCTGTTTGCCGAGCGCCTGCAAGGGTTCAGCCCGGCTAACGTCACCATCGTGGGGACGCATACGCTGCGTCAGGCGATTAACGCTGAAGAGTTTCTGCAACGGGCGGCCGACGTCATCCCCTACCCGATTGAAGTGATTTCCGGCAATGAAGAAGCACGTCTGATCTTTATGGGCGTGGAACATACGCAGCCGGAGAAAGGCCGTAAGCTGGTGATCGATATCGGCGGCGGCTCGACCGAGTTGGTGATTGGCGAAGATTTCGAACCGCAGCTGGTGGAAAGCCGCCGTATGGGTTGCGTCAGCTTTGCCCAGCTGTATTTCCCCAAAGGGGAAATCTCGCCGGAAAATTTCCGTCGCGCCCGTCTGGCGGCGGCGCAAAAGCTGGAAACCCTGGCCTGGCAATATCGCCTGCATGGCTGGCAGTACGCGCTGGGCGCGTCTGGCACCATCAAAGCCGCCTGTGAAGTGCTGCTGGCCATGGGCGAGAAAGAAAAGCTGATTACCCCGGAGCGGCTGGACCAGCTGTATAACGAGGTGATCAAGCACAAATCTTTTGCAGCACTTAGCCTGCCGGGCCTGTCTGAAGAACGTAAAGCGGTGTTTGTGCCTGGACTGGCAATTCTGTGTGGCGTCTTTGATGCGTTGGCGATTCGCGAGCTGCGTCTGTCCGATGGTGCCCTGCGCGAAGGCGTGCTGTATGAAATGGAAGGCCGCTTCCGCCACCAGGATATCCGCAGCCGTACCGCTCAAAGTCTGGCAAACCATTACGCCATCGATAACGAGCAGGCGCGTCGCGTGCTGGAAACCACCGAGCAACTGTATCTGCAATGGCTCGACCAGAACCCGAAGCTGGCGAATCCGCAACTGGCGGCCCTGCTGAAATGGGCGGCAACCTTGCATGAAGTCGGGCTGACCATCAACCACAGCGGCATGCAGCGTCACTCGGCCTACATCCTGCAATACACCAACATGCCAGGTTTTAATCAGGATCAACAGATGCTGCTGGCGATGCTGGTACGCTTCCACCGTAAAGCGGTGAAGGTGGATGAAATGCCACGTTTCACCTTGTTTAAGAAGAAGCAGTTTCTGCCGCTGGTTTTCCTGCTGCGTCTTGGCACCCTGCTGAATAATCAGCGCCAGGCCACCACGCGCCCGGATACGCTGAAGCTGAATACCGATGACGGACACTGGACGCTCACTTTCCCGGCGGGCTACTTCAGCCAGAACACGCTGGTGCAGCTGGATCTGGAGCGCGAGCAAAGCTACTGGAATGAAGTGACCGGCTGGAACCTGATTCTGCAAGAGGAGTAAACGCGGGTTATTATGACCATTCGTCCTGACAACTATTTCGCGGAAAAGTATGGCCTGACGCCACCACACTCGGAAGTGCTGGAAGCGCTGCCCAAATTAACACCCGGTAAGGTGCTGGATTTGGGCTGCGGCCAGGGCCGCAACAGTCTGTTTCTCAATCAACAGGGGTTTGATGTCACTGGCTGGGATAGCAATCCGCAAAGCCTGGCCCGGTTGCAGCAGATTATCCACGATGAGCAGCTGCAACATATCCGGGCGGAAGCCTGTGACCTGAACCAGGTCCGCTTCAACGGCGATTACCAGCTGGTGCTCTCCACCGTGGTGATGATGTTTCTGCAACCGGAAACCATTCCGCAGCTGATTGCCGATATGCAGGCCAGCACGGTGAAATATGGCTACAACCTGATTGTCGCCGCCATGGACACTGACGATTATCCCAATCCGCTCAACTTCCCGTTCACCTTTAAATCCGGTGAACTCAGTAACTACTATCGCAACTGGCATATCGTGAAATATAACGAGCATGTTGGTGAGCTGCATCGGCGTGATGAAAACGGCCAGCGAATCCGCTGCCGCTTCGCTACGCTGCTGGCGCAAAAAGCCAGTTACTGATTGGTCGCGGCGCAGATGCGCCGCCATTTTTAACCTTTTCTGCTCATTTTTCACACAGCGATTGCTTTACCGATCTAAGTATGACTAAATGTTGCTATCGCCCAAATGGGTATCTACAGGAATCACCCCGCGTGAATAACGCTTTCCCCGCACGAAGACGTCCCAAAACCGGTTCGATGACGCGCATTGTTTTGCTGATCAGTTTTTTCATTTTGGTTGGCCGTCTGATTTTCACTATTCCAGGTGCCATCGAGCATCATCAGCAGAAGAAAGCCACGCCCGATCCGGTGACGCAAAGCAGTACCGACACGCGTTAAAGGAATTTGCGAGTCACTGCACCTTCACATTGCCCTGTGCGACAATGCAACCTGTTATGTCCTGTTGACCCGTAACGCACTACACTTCGACCTGACAATTACAGACACAAAGGACGCGTTATGTCTGCTTCGCCCGCGCAACAACTGACTGAAACCCGCCATCGCATTCTCAACCTGCTGCTTACTCAACACGATTTAGTGGATGTTCTGCTGGATAAATCGGTGGATTTGTCTGCCAGTGAGCTGAAGGAGATCAACGGCTGGCGTCAGCAGCTGGAAAGTGATTTGCAGATGATGCACGCCGCGGATTTGGCCGACATTCTCGAAGCGCTGCCGCATGTCGAGCGTCAGGCACTGTGGCGCTTAGTTCCCTGTGAACAACGTGGTCGGGTATTGGTTGAAGCCTCCGATACTGTCTGGGCCAGCCTGACCGAAAACATGACCGATCGCGAGATCCTGCGCGCCATCGAGCCGCTGGATCTTGACGACCAGGCTTATCTGGCACGCTATCTGCCGCGCGATCTGACCGGACGCCTGCTGACCACGCTGGATCCCAGCCAGCGTGCGCATGTGCTCAGCGTGGAAGAGTTCGACCGTGACCAGGTAGCGCGTATCATGGATTTCAACATCCTGACGGTGCGCGCGGATGTCACACTGGCCACCGTGCAGCGTTTTTTGCGCCGCCATAAAACCATGCCGGATGGCACTGATAAGCTATTTATCACCGATAAAAGCAACCAATTGCTGGGCGAACTGCCGCTCACCACCATCCTGCTTAATCCGCCCAGCACGCGGGTTGAAAGCGTTATGAACGCCAAACCCACCACCTTCCAGCTTAACGATAAAGCGGAAGACGCGGCAGGCGCATTTGAACGTTATAACCTGATTTCTGCCGCGGTCACCGATGCAAAAGGCAAGCTGATTGGCCGCGTTATCGTCGAGGACGTGATTGACCTCGTCAACGAAGAGAACGAAAGCAATATCCGTAAAATGGGCGGCATCAGCCAGGAAGAGGATGTGTTCGCGCCGGTACGTAAAGCGGTAAGCAAACGCTGGGCGTGGCTGGCGATTAATCTTTGCACCGCGTTTGTTGCCTCGCGCGTGATCGGCCTGTTTGAAGCCACCATCTCGCAACTGGTGGCGCTGGCAACCCTGATGCCGATCGTGGCCGGGATTGGCGGTAATACCGGCAATCAAACCATCACCATGATTGTGCGCGCGCTGGCGTTGCATCAGGTGGAACCGGGCAACTTTTCGTTTCTGATCCTGCGCGAGCTTGGCGTCGCGTTGCTAAACGGCGTGTTCTGGGGCGGCATTATGGGCGGGGTCACCTGGATGATGTACGACAATCTGGCGCTGGGAGGGGTGATGATGCTGGCGATGGTGCTCAACCTGCTGCTGGCTGCGTTGATGGGGGTGCTGATCCCACTGATCATGACCAAACTGAAACGCGACCCGGCAGTCGGCTCCAGCGTGCTGATCACCGCCATCACCGATACCGGGGGCTTTTTTATTTTCCTCGGGCTGGCTACGCTGTTTTTACTGCACCATTAACCCGGCGGGTTATCCTGCTGAACATTGTCGCTACCGATGCCACCAATAAAGGGTAAGCGCAGACGGAACGGGCTGAAATCCAGCCCCATATTCAGGCCCAGCACATTCAGTTCAAACCCTTCCTCAGCGCCGACTGTCACCCCAGCCAGCCCCAGCACGGATACCTGAATGCCTCGTCCCGATGGCGGTAGCCCCACCGGATTCCACAGCGGCCGGTAATCCTTCCCTACCGCGTTTGCGGGTAAATCCAGTTCCAGTGCCGGAACTTCACGGCCAATATGGGCAAGAAACGTATTGCTGTTCGGACCCGGCCAGGCGTGATAAGTCTGGGGCCACGGATAGGATTTGATGGCGGCTTCAATCTGCGGAATCATCGCCTGCGCCGCCGCACCGCGATGCTCCACCAATAGCCTTGGCCGTGCGCCATACCAGTAACCATCCGGGACATTGGCGTTGTGGCGCACTTTGTCATCGCTGCCCCAGCTAATCACCTCATAACGGTTGTATTGCGTTTCACCGGCGCGCTTAAAGATGATCCACGGATGGACCGCCACCGCCCCCTTCCAGCCATAGGTCGGGGCCGCATAAACCTGCACAATCGCTTCCGACGCATGGCTGCGCGGGTCGGGGGCGATACCTGCTGAATCACGCCGCGCTGACCACCAGCCATCACGCTCGCTGGTGGCACCAACGCTATGCGTGGCACGCGCCAGGCTGGCACAAAGCGACAACAGGATGATCATAACAACGCAGAGTGAAAACGCTTTAAGGGTCAGCATAGTGGCGTCCAGCGGGAAATCGGCAAGGCAGCATAGCCTGTCTGATATTTACCCGCTTAACGCGGTGTGGCAGATTACTTTTTCGGTGTCAGTTGCAAAAAACGCATCATGCAGGGCCGACGTTCAGAGGTAAACAGCAGACGATTGTCATCCGTCATATCTCTTAATTCAGGCAGATGACTGGTGGTGCGATCAATACGCTCAACCATTTCAATGTCAAAGAAGAGATGGGCATTACGCAACAGCTGCGTATATTTGGTGAGGAAATCCTCTACCCAGTTATGCACTTCGATGATGATGGTGCAGGATTGGAGTTTCGCTAAAAAGGCCGGATTCAGCAGCTCGAACTCAAAACCTTCGATATCAATTAATACCAGCGCCCGTTGCAATTCTTCTGGTAACAACGAGGCCAGACTCTGCTCATTGGCTTCGCCGAAGATCTTTAGCTCTCCCGGTGAGTGATTACGTTGCCAGTTCGCCAGAATCGTTTGCTGGCCTTTTTCCGACTGTTCAAAACAGATGCAATTGCGGATTTTTTGCGAAAGCAGCATGCCAATGGCGTAATAACCATCCGCTGCACCAATATCAATAAAATGAGAGAACCGATTATCTGGCAGCGCCTCAATAAAATTGAGCAGCTCTTTTTCATATAAACCAAGGCACTGAGAACCTAAATCGAGTTTGCCCCACCAGGTCTCACGGTTTAATTGCAGACCTTTAAACGGTCCGTATTTAACCCTGCCCTCAACAGAATCAAAAACCTCCAGCGAAATCCTTTCCTGCCTTTCGCGCACCGTCTCTTTTTGCCATGACGCACGTTGTTCGGCAGTGGCTTTTTCTGCTCTGGCAATCATTGGCGCGAAATAGTCTTCTTCCGCAGCAATGAGTTCTTCAATATTCATTTCACTCTCCATATAAGCTGTCTACAGCGCGATCGCCTGCTGTTTATGCCTCACTTCCTGCCAGAAGGTGGTAAAGAGATAACCTGCGCCAACCTCTTCAAACGTCACACCGGCTGCTTTTAAGCGCTGGTTCAGCTCAGGCAAATGATAATAAGGAATGGACGGCATAATATGATGTTCACAATGGTAATTCATATTGGCATAGAGAAATGCCAGCCACACCGGCAACGTGATGGTACGGGAATGACCTAATGGCCCATTATCTTTCTGCTCCTCCAGCCCCAAATGTTGGGCCTGGGCCAGCATGCGATTGGGCAACTGACAGGAGAACTGAGCAACAAAATAAGCCAGTACCACCCACCCGCTATGCGTGGCAAGATACACAGCCAGATAGATCAACCCATTAATAATCAAAACTTCAGCAGCTGCTCGCTGGATATTGACTTTAATGGCCGAAAACGAGGCGGGAATAATACCGCAGGCGTTTTTAATAGTGTAAGTCACCTTCCGCCACATAAAGGTATAATCGAACAGGGCGTAACGAATAATGTTCGCGATACTCCAGTTCTGAAAACTGTGCCCTTCATCGTCATCATCACTGAAGGTTTTGCTGTGATGACGCATATGGCTCGCTTCAAAAAATGCCCGATTATTAAATGTCACAGCAGCCGAAAAGCGAAACAGCAGTTGATTCGCCCACTTTGCTGAAAATACTCGCTTGTGAAAAAGCTCATGGGCATAACCCGCATAGCCCCAGAAGCTGTGCACAAAACCGAGCAAAAAAATGGTTAAAACCAGCAGAAAAATATGATGCTGAGTTTTGTACAACATATAAATCAGCAATAACTCAATCCCCAGACGCAGGGCAAGATGCAACGAGGCGACCCGGTTGTTGGTTGCTGATAATTTTCTTAAAACACTTTTGTCGATTACCTCAGTAATGCGCATTTTGCCCCCGGTCAAAAGCCAGTAAAGGCAAAGGCACACAACGAATTTTTCACGTGAAATATTTTCAGGTCATCACGGGAATTCAGATATTGCGTCACGTCGCTGTGAATACCTGAAGCATAATCATGCCAAATCACCACGCCTTTGCGTACCGCCTGCAAAGCGTTTTCGGTATCGCTTTTAATAATGTCCCAGGCATGTCCGCCATCAACAAATACATAATCCAGCTCACCAAATGCCTGCTGAAAATTAACCTGGGTCGAATCCTTTTTAATCAGATTAACTCGTTCCCGTTGTTCTGTGGTTAAGTTTTTCAGATACACCGCCCCTTCAATGGATTGGGTGTGGCGCAGGAAATCATCATTCACATCACCATCGGTGAGGATTTTATCGCTATCAAACTGCGTTTCCAGGCAGGCGTCAGTGGGCAAATCGAGAGAGAATATTTTGGCATCGCTATTCAGTGCCAGCAGCGTGGTGGAATAGCCAAGATAAGTGCCGACTTCGAGCACGCTTTTAGGCTGGGTGATTTTCAGCAGGCTAAGCAGGACAATCTGATCAACCAGCGTAATGCTGCCAATTTCCACTGGCGGGAACAGGGTGGAAATTTGCTCATCAGCTGAGCAGATATTTTTCAGGGTGAGAAGGTCTTTTAACTTTATTTCATTGATTCCATTACCATAGCCGGACAAAAAATCAATAACTGAACTGTTCACACCCTTCTCCTCAAACCTTGCTGCCGCGCTTTGCCATCGTTTTGTTCTGAACCACCGTTGTCAGGGCCACGGAACAGAAACACATTTTCGCTATCTTAACGTTTCGCTCTGATGCGCCGTGGGGGAAATAACAAGCTGTTTTGCGGATAATTCTACGGATTGGGATGAAAGGGTTCAGGCTGGATATTCGTTTTTGTCTGCCGCTGCCGCGGCGATCAACCAGTCACGGAAGCGTCGGCTCATCCGTTGCAACACGGCAGACTCGTCGTACACAAGGTAGTAAGCGATAGGAGATGCCACCTCGACCTGGAGTGGATTAACCAGCGTGCCCTGCTCAAGCTCCTCCCTGACCAGCGACCGCCGGACCAGCGCCATCCCTTTCCCTGCCAGTGCCGCTTCGATCACGCCATTAGAATCGACAAATACTGGCCCTTTATGGGTTTCGGCATCATTGATACCCACGGCACGGAACCAGAGTCCCCAGTCCATACGGTGCTCATCATGCAACAACGTATAACGGGTGATATCCAGCGGAGTCAGCAGGGTTTCTCCCGCAGCAAGCAGGCGCGGACTGCATACCGGACGCAACCGGTCATTGAGCAAACATTGCGACTCCAGCCCCGGATAGACACCCATACCATGCCGCACCGCAAAATCGATCCCTTCCGCAAGTAAATCGACCTTACGGTTGGTGGTGCTGATCTGAACCTCAACCCCTGGATTATCCTTTTCAAACGCCGCTAATCGCGGCAGCAGCCACTGGATAGCAAAGCCACTGGTGCAGCTGACGGTAATTTTATTGGGTTTGCCTTCATCCATTAACCGCTGGGTCGCTTCCGCAATCTGGCTGAAGGCAGGCCGTATAGCGCGTAGATAGATACGCCCCTCGGTAGTTAATTCGAGCTGACGTGGACTGCGGATAAAAAGCCGGATGTTAACCGTCTCTTCAAGTTTGGTAATCTGCTGGCTAACGGCACTGGGTGTGACACATAACTCTGCGGCAGCTTGTTTCATACTGAGATGCCTGGCGGCAGACTCAAAACACATCAGCGCATGTAGCGGCGGAAGTTTCATCGATGCCTCATAACCATAAGTTAGAAAAACTTAATCCAGGAAGAAATTATGGTTTGAATAATACGTCGATCAGGCTCAAAGTCATTTGAACGATTAAGTTTAGCTAACCATAGGAAATTTTGATATGCGCCTCGCAGATTATATCAGGCTGATCGTTCTCGCGGCGATTTGGGGAGCCAGCTTCCTGTTTATACGCATCGCTGCCCCGCAGTTCGGTGCCATTAACACCGCGTTTTTGCGTGTCTTTTTCGGTTTTGTCGGACTGGCGGCGATACTTTTCGTGACAGGTTCATCGTGGCAATTTGCGGGCAAATTTCGCGCATCGCTGATTCTCGGCATCATTAACTCTGGCCTGCCATTTTTTATGTACTGCCTGGCAGCAAAATGGTTACCGGCTGGCTATTCCGCCATCCTTAATGCCACCACGCCACTGATGGGGGCCATCATCGGCTTTGCCTTCTTCAGTGAAAAACTGACACCGCGCAAATGGGGCGGCGTAGTGCTGGGACTGGCAGGCATTGTGGTCATCACCGCGATGGGGGAAACCCATTCCGCCAGCAGCACGCTGGCCGGTGTTATTGCCTGCCTGGTGGCTACCGGTTGTTACGGGGTCGCCGGATTCCTGACGCGTCGCTGGATCTCCGATCGCGGCGGCCTTGATCCGAAAATCGTGGCATTTGGCAGCCAGATTGGTGCCAGCCTGTTTCTGCTGCCGTTTTTTGCTTTCTCAGTGGCCAGCGGGCCGCAGGTAAACTGGCATCAGCCCGCCGTCTGGGCCAGCGTGATCGCTGTCGGGCTGATCTGTACCGCGTTTGCTTATATCCTCTATTTCAGGTTAATCGCTGATATTGGTCCGCTACGCTCCCTCACCGTGACCTTCCTGATCCCGCCCTTTGGCGTGCTATGGGGCTACCTGGTGCTGGGTGAAACCCTTTCTGGTGGGTTTGTTATCGGCGCAGTGATTGTGTGTCTGGCGGTATGGATGATTGTAACGCCAGGGAAAGTGACCACGGGCGCCGCTAAACTCTCAACAACTTTGCCAGCAACACGGAAGCCCAGGTGAAGTCAGGTAGCGTGTGCGAAAAAAGAATACGGTAAATGATGGGTGCAATCAGCTCATCCATCACCCGTTCCGTTCCAGGGGGGATCTCGCCACGTTGTATGGCGCGCTGGCGGATAGCATCGATTTGTTCGACGTGCCGCCGTTGGCAGCGCACACGATATTCATCGCTCTCCGCCGCCGCAATTTCGCTCAGTAATTTACGCCCGGTTTCTGTCGCCAGCTCATCAACATACTCCTCCAGCCAGCGACTGAAATCTTCGTGCATGTTGCCGGTATCTTCCGGTTCTGAATCCGGTAAAAGCTTTTGCAGCGCAATATCCGAGAGTAGCTGGCTCAGCGAACCCCAGCGCCGATAAATGGTGGTGGGATTGACGGCAGCCTCCTGCGCGATGGCATGCACGCTCAAACCCTCATCCCCCTTCTCTGCCCGCAGGCGTGCTACCGCCGCATAAACTGCCGCCTGAATACGCGCCGCACGCCCACCCGGGCGCGGTGCCGAGCGTGTATTAACCTCATTCTCACTCATCTTGCTTCCTGTCATCGCTGTTGCTGTCACTATAAAAGCAAAAAAGTTGCTTTTATGCGAGAGGAGATCTATAAAAGCAACAAAATTGCTTTTATCATCTCACGGAGAAGATCATGCATTCCACCAGCCTTTTGTTTTCCCCTTATCAGCTGAAAAATCTACTTCTGCCCAACCGGGTGGTGATGGCCCCCATGACCCGTTCCTTTTCTCCAGGTGGCATCCCCACACCGGAGATGGCCGCTTATTATCGACGCCGTGCCGCTGCTGGTGTCGGGTTAATCATCACTGAAGCAACGGGTATTAACCGCCCGGCGTCCGTTAATGAACCCGATGTGCCGGTTTTCCACGGTGAAGCCGCTTTGGCAGGCTGGAAAAGAGTGGTCGATGAGGTGCATGCGGCAGGCGGAAAAATCATGCCGCAGCTGTGGCATGTCGGAACCAAGCGTTCCATTTTCCATGCAGACTGGCAAGTAGCAGCCAGCTTTGAAGGCCCTTCGAGTTTATCGATCGCGGGAGAATCCGTCGGCAACCCAATGAGTGATGCGGATATTGCCGACACGATTGATGCCTTTGCTGACGCCGCTGTGAACGCAGAGCAGTTAGGCTTTGACGGCATAGAACTGCATGGCGGCCATAGTTATCTCATCAACCAGTTTTTCTTCGGCCACCTCAACCAGCGTCAGGATCGCTGGGGCGGAGAGTCGCTGCTGGCGCGATCACGCTTCGCGATTGAAGTCCTGCAAGCGATTCGCCAGCGAGTCAGCGCCGATTTTCCCGTCCTGTTTCGCTTTTCGCAGTGGAAAGCCCAGGCGTTTGATTCCCGCATCGCCGAAACACCCGATATTTTGGCTGACTGGCTGAATGCGCTGGTCAATGCCGGTGTGGATGCCTTTGACTGTTCTCAGCGCCACTACTGGGATGCCGCATTCCCTGAGGTTGATAAGACGCTGAATATGGCCGGGTGGGTGAAAAAACTCACCGGTGTCACCAGCATCGCCGTGGGCGCAGCCGGGCTAAGTGGTGATGTCTTTTCCTCGCTGGCGGGCAAATGCTTTGCCACGGCACCGCTCGACCCGCTGCTGGAAAGGCTGGAAAATGGCGAGTTCGATTTGATGATGGTGGGCCGCCCGTTGTTGCAGGATCCACAATGGCTGGAAAAGATTCGTCTGGGGCAGTGGGATCAGCTGGCGGGGTTTAATACCGGGGCGTTGAAGACCTTGTATTAAAAAAAAGCCCGCAATCACGCGGGCTTCACTTTTTCGGCAACTGGGGTGGAAATTATTCCCACTCGATCGTCGCTGGCGGCTTACCAGAAATATCGTAAACCACGCGGGAGATACCGTTCACTTCATTGATGATGCGGTTGGAGACGCGGCCAAGGAAGTCATACGGCAGGTGCGCCCAGTGAGCGGTCATAAAGTCGATGGTTTCCACTGCGCGCAGTGACACCACCCAATCATATTTACGACCATCACCCATCACACCGACAGAACGCACCGGCAGGAACACGGTGAATGCCTGGCTGACTTTGTTGTAGAGGTCAGCTTTGTGCAGTTCTTCGATAAAGATGGCATCAGCACGACGCAGCAGGTCGCAATACTCTTTCTTCACTTCGCCCAGCACACGCACGCCGAGGCCCGGACCCGGGAACGGGTGACGGTACAGCATGGCGTACGGCAGGCCGAGTTCCAGACCGATTTTGCGCACTTCGTCTTTGAACAACTCTTTCAGCGGCTCAACCAGACCCAGCTTCATCTCTTTCGGCAGACCGCCCACGTTGTGGTGCGATTTGATCACGTGCGCTTTGCCGGTGGCAGAAGCCGCAGATTCGATCACGTCCGGGTAGATGGTGCCCTGTGCCAGCCATTTCACGTCGGTCAGTTTGCTGGCTTCTTCGTCGAAGACTTCCACAAACACGCGACCGATGATCTTACGTTTGGCTTCCGGATCGTTCTCACCCGCCAGCGCGTCAAGGAAACGAGCCTCAGCTGCAACGTGGACAATGTTCAGACCGAAGTGGTCACCAAACATCTCCAGCACCTGGTCCGCTTCGTTCAGACGCAGCAGGCCGTTATCGACGAATACGCAGGTCAGACGGTCGCCAATCGCGCGGTGCAGCAGCATCGCAGTGACGGAAGAATCGACACCACCAGACAGACCAAGGATTACTTTGTCTTGACCTACCTGCTCACGAATACGCTCAACCGCGTCTTCGATGATTTTGGCCGCAGTCCACAACGCTTCACAGCCGCAGATATCGCGCACAAAACGCTCCAGCATGCGCAGGCCCTGACGGGTATGGGTGACTTCCGGGTGGAACTGCACGCCGTAAAAACGCTTCTCTTCGTTCGCCATAATGGCAAACGGACAGGTTTCGGTGCTGGCTACGGTAACGAAATCCGCCGGGATCGCCGTCACTTTATCACCGTGGCTCATCCAGACATCCAGCAACGGTTTACCTGCATCGCTGATGGCATCTTCGATGTCACGAATCAGCGCGCTCGGCGTGGTCACTTCAACCTGCGCATAACCAAATTCACGCTCTGTGGAGCCTTCAACCTTGCCCCCCAGCTGCATTGCCATGGTCTGCATGCCATAGCACACGCCCAGTACCGGCACGCCAGCGTTAAAGACATATTCCGGCGCACGCGGGCTGTTCAGCTCAGTGGTGCTTTCCGGACCACCAGAAAGAATGATGCCGTTCGGGTTGAACTGACGAATTTGCTCTTCGGTGACATCCCACGCCCAGAGTTCGCAGTAGACGCCCAGCTCACGCACGCGGCGCGCGACCAGTTGCGTATACTGAGAACCAAAATCGAGGATCAAAATGCGATGTTTATGAATATTTTCAGTCGTCATTGCGGCGTTTCCATGGGATGGACTTAATAATAAATTCGCCCGGCTGGAGCCGGGCGGTAAATCTTACGGGATTATGAACCCATGCGGTAGTTCGGCGACTCTTTGGTGATGGTCACGTCGTGCACGTGGCTTTCCGAGATGCCCGCGCCGCTGATGCGAACAAACTCTGCTTTGGTGCGCAGATCGTCAATGGTCGGACAACCGGTCAGACCCATACAGGAGCGCAGGCCACCCATCTGCTGGTGCACGATCTCTTTCAGGCGGCCTTTGTAAGCAACGCGACCTTCGATACCTTCCGGCACCAGTTTGTCAGCAGCGTTATCGCTCTGGAAGTAGCGGTCTGAAGAACCTTTGGACATCGCGCCCAGTGAACCCATACCACGGTAAGATTTGAATGAACGGCCCTGATACAGCTCGATTTCACCCGGAGATTCTTCGGTGCCGGCCAGCATAGAGCCGACCATCACCGCTGCCGCACCAGCGGCGATGGCTTTGGCGATGTCACCAGAGAAGCGGATACCGCCATCGGCGATAACCGGAATGCCCGTGCCTTCCAGCGCTTCTACTGCGTCAGAAACGGCAGTGATCTGCGGAACACCCACGCCAGTCACGATACGAGTAGTACAGATGGAGCCTGGGCCGATACCCACTTTCACCGCGCTCACACCGGCTTGCGCCAGCGCCAGTGCGCCTGCACCGGTCGCTACGTTGCCACCGATGATTTCGAGGTCCGGGTATTTCGCACGGGTTTCACGAATACGCTGCAACACGCCTTCAGAGTGACCGTGTGAGGAGTCAATCAGCAGAACGTCAACACCTGCCGCGACCAGCGCATCGACGCGCTCTTCGTTGCCCGCGCCTGCCCCCACCGCAGCACCCACACGCAGACGACCCTGCGCATCTTTACAGGCATTTGGTTTACGTTCGGCTTTCTGGAAATCTTTTACGGTGATCATGCCCAGCAGATGGAAGCTATCGTCCACCACCAGCGCTTTCTCAACACGTTTTTCGTGCATTTTCTGCAGCACGATGTCACGGGCTTCGCCCTCTTTCACCGTGACCAGGCGCTCTTTCGGCGTCATCACCGCTGAAACCGGCAGGCTCAGATCGGTAACGAAACGCACGTCACGGCCGGTAATGATACCCACCAGCTCGTTGTCGGCATTCACGACCGGGTAACCGGCAAAGCCGTTACGTTCGGTCAGCGCTTTCACGTCCGCCAGGGCGGTAGTTGGCAGCACGGTTTGTGGTTCAGTCACCACGCCGCTTTCATGTTTTTTCACCTTGCGAACTTCATCCGCCTGGCGCTCAATTGACATGTTTTTGTGGATAAAGCCCAGACCACCTTCCTGTGCCAACGCGATAGCCAGACCCGCTTCGGTCACGGTGTCCATTGCAGCGGAGAGCATAGGGATGTTCAGACGAATGTTTTTCGTCAGTTGGGTGCTGAGATCGGCCGTGTTAGGCAGAACGGTAGAATGAGCAGGAACGAGCAGAACGTCGTCAAATGTGAGTGCTTCTTTAGCGATTCGTAGCATGGCAATATCTCAACCTGGGGGTGAATGAGAACAGATAAAATATTGCCGCGGCATTATACAGGCCGAAATCGGTTGCCTCCAGTGTTTTTTCAGAAAAACTCTTGATCCTCTGTACCAGCCATGTAGTATCGGTTAATTAACCCTCTGATTTACTATTTGATCTCCATCACATGTCGCTACCGCCAACCGCCAATATTTTTACCGTTAGCCGCCTGAATACCACGGTGCGTCAACTGCTGGAAAATGAAATGGGGCTGGTGTGGCTCAGTGCAGAGATCTCCAATTTTACCCAACCCGCGTCCGGCCACTGGTACTTCACCCTGAAGGATGATGGTGCCCAGGTGCGTTGCGCCATGTTCCGTAACAGCAATCGCCGGGTAGCATTTCGTCCGCAGCATGGTCAGCAGGTGCTGGTACGTGCCAGCATCACGTTGTATGAACCGCGTGGCGATTATCAGCTGATTATTGAAAGCATGCACCCGGCAGGTGAAGGCTTGCTGCAACAGCAGTTTGAGCAGCTTAAAACCCGGCTGGCGGCGGAGGGTTTATTTGATCAGCAATTCAAGCAACCGCTGCCGGATCCGGCGCGTCAGGTCGGGGTGATTACCTCTGCCACTGGTGCCGCGCTACATGATGTGCTGCGCGTGCTGCATCGTCGCGATCCCTCCCTGCCGGTGGTGATTTATCCCACGGTGGTACAGGGAGTGGATGCCCCGGCGGCGATTGTGCGTGCTATCGAGCTGGCGAACCTGCGTGATGAGTGTGATGTGCTGATCGTCGGCCGTGGTGGCGGTTCACTGGAAGATTTGTGGAGTTTTAACGACGAACGCGTAGCACGGGCGATTTTCGCCAGTCGCCTGCCGATTGTCAGCGCAGTCGGGCATGAAACCGATGTCACGATTGCCGACTTTGTTGCCGACCTGCGCGCCCCCACGCCGTCCGCGGCCGCCGAACTGGTCAGCCGTAATCAGCTGGAGTTAGTTCGTCGCCTGCAATCACAGCAGCAGCGGCTGGAAATGGCGATGGATTACTACCTGGCGCAGCAGCAACGTCGCTTTACCCGTATGCAGCATCGGTTGCAGCAACAGCATCCCCAGCTGCGCCTGGCGCGCCAGAGCACCGCCCTGCTGCAACTGAAACAGCGTTTGACTGAGGCGATGGACCTGCGCCTGCGCAGCGCCAGCCGCCAGCAGGATCGCCTGATGCAGCGTCTGAACACCCAGCAGCCACAACCCCGCATCCTGCGTGCCCAGCAACAGCTTCAGCAGTGGCATTACCGTTTGCAGCAGGGGATGGAGCGGCAGCTCAACCATAATCGTCAGCGCTTTGGCACCCTGGCGGCGCAGCTGGAGGCGGTAAGCCCCCTGGCAACGCTGGCACGCGGTTTTAGCGTGACCACCGATACCCAGGGTCATGTGGTGAAAAAAATGCAGCAGCTGAGCAAAGGCGACTTGCTGCGTACCCGGCTGGATGATGGCTGGGTGGAAAGCGAAGTCACCGCATTGACCCCGCAAAAATCCACCGGGCGTAAATCCCGTACCTGAATCGCCCCGCAACATTCGATCTATACTTTCTGGCACATTCATCTGCCAGGGAGCCTGGTATGCCCTACAGTGTGATTCCACCCTATATTCTGCGCAATATTATTGCTCACGGCTCTGGCCCACAGCAGGATTACGCGCGTCGCACCCTCACCCATGTTCAGCATCTGATGGCTGCGCACCCGTACAGTACAACCCCTTCCGGCAGCGCGACACCCGGCCAGGTGGTACGCGCCATTTATGACGCCGAACAGACTCAGACCCTGCCCGGTACGCTGATTCGTCAGGAAGGTCAGCCCGGCAATGGCGATGTCGCCGCCGAGGAGGCCTGGGAGTATCTCGGCGTCACTTACGATTTCTACTGGCGCATCTATAAGCGCAACTCATTGGATAACAAGGGGTTGAAGCTGGATGGCACCGTTCATTACGGCAAGGAATACCAGAACGCCTTCTGGAACGGTCAGCAGATGGTGTTTGGCGACGGTGACGGTGAGATTTTCAATCGTTTCACCATCGCCATTGACGTGGTCGCGCACGAACTGACCCACGGGGTGACAGAAAGCGAAGCCGGGCTGGTTTACTTCGCCCAATCTGGCGCACTCAATGAGTCAATGTCGGATGTATTTGGTTCGCTGGTGAAACAATTTCATCAGCAGCAAACCGCCGATCAGGCTGACTGGATCATTGGTGAAGGGTTACTGGCTAAAGGGATCAACGGGCGCGGCTTGCGTTCTATGTCAGCTCCAGGCACCGCTTATGACGATCCGATGCTGGGTAAAGATCCGCAACCTGCCGATATGGCGCATTACATCGACACCCGTGACGACAACGGTGGCGTGCACCTGAATTCCGGCATTCCTAACCGCGCATTTTATCTCGCGTCAACTTCGCTGGGTGGCTTCGCCTGGGAGCTGGCAGGTCAGGCATGGTATGACACCTTATGTGATAAAAGCCTGCCTCAGAATGCAGATTTCAGTACCTTTGCCCGCTTTACCGTAGAGCACGCCGCCAAACGTTTTAACCGTTCGATCGCTGATGCGATTCAGAGCGCGTGGCAGCAGGTAGGTGTGACGTGAATATCCCTGAACTCACCGATGACGCGATTATCGAGCTGGCTCGTGAAGGCGGACTGGCCTTTATTCCGCGCCTGCGCACCGAACGACGTTTTGCGCTGGCGCAATTGCCCACGCCGCAGAAACAACGGATATGTGCGGTGCTGGAACAGGCAATGCCGCTGGGCGAGCCGGAAGATCAGGCTGCCAACATCGGGCGTGGTGATCAACGCTATTTTCGCATCCAGATCAGCTACGCCACCCATCAGCAAAGCGGGACAGTGGTGATTTTGATTCCGGAACAAGTCGCGCCACCCGAGCTGGAAGCGCTGTGGCGTGATGGTGAGCAGACATAAAAAAAGGACCGACGATGTCGGTCCTGTTTCTTAGCATCCAGCCAGCAGAGACTGGCCGGGAGCATCATCGTTACGGCAAGGCGTAGGCGATAACGTAATCACCACGGTCCGGAGACTGACGAGCACCACCTGCGGAGATCAGGATGTACTGTTTGCCAGTTTTCGGCGACACGTAGCTGATCGGGCCACCCTGGCTACCTACTGGCAGACGGGCTTTCCATACTTCTTTACCGGTTGAGCTGTCGAACGCACGCAGGTAGTAATCCTGAGTACCGGCGAAGAATACCAGGCCACCCTGCGTTGCCAGAGAGCCGCCCAGAGTCGGCATACCGATTGGCATCTGCGCGTGCATTTTAATACCGAACGGACCGGTATCCTGCACCGTACCTACCGGCACCTGCCAGACAATCTTACGGGTCTTCATATCAATCGCGGACATGGTACCGAACGGCGGAGCCTGGCACGGGATACCCAGCGGAGACATAAAGCGGTTTTTGTTAACAGCGTACGGCGTGCCTTTCAGCGGAACTGCACCCATACCGGCGTTGACAGACTCACCACCATTGCTGGCTGACGCTTTGCTGGTGTCCTGCGGAACCATCTGCACCCACAGGCCCAGACGCATATCGTTGACGAACATGTACTGGTTGTTTGGGTCAAACGAGATGCTGCCCCAGTTCATACCACCCAGTGAACCCGGGAAGCTGAGCGAGACATCGGTATCCGGCACAGTGAACAAGCCGTTGTAACGCATGGATTTGAAGCTGATACGACAGATCAGTTGGTCGAACGGTGTTGCACCCCACATGTCAGACTCTTTCAGGGTCTGATTACCAATGCTCGGCATTTCCACCGAATGCGGCTGGGTTTTGGTGTACTGCTCGTTCGGGATGTGACCCTGCGGCATCGGCAGCTCTTCAACCTTAGTTAAAGGCTTGCCAGTCAGGCGATCCAGCACCCAAATCATGCCAGTTTTCGCACCGATAACCACAGCAGGCTTGGTGGTGCCATCCTTCATCGGGAAGTCAACCAGGCTCGGCTGCATCGGCAGGTCGAAGTCCCACAGATCGTTATGCACGGTCTGGTAAACCCATTTCTCTTTACCGGTTGTCGCATCCAGCGCCAGAACCGAGGCACCGTATTTATGATCCAGTCGGGTACGATTTGCACCCCACAGGTCAACAGACGGGCTACCCATCGGCAGGAACACGGTGTTCATCGCCGGATCGTAGGACATCGGTGCCCAGGAGTTCGGGGTACTACGGGTGTAGTCTTTGCCCGGCATCAGAACCGCATTCGGGTCCACGTTGCCTGGGTCAAACGCCCAGCGCATCTGGCCCGTGATCACGTCGAAGCCACGCAGCACGCCGCCAGGCATGTCGGTTTTCACGTTATCGGCAACACGACCACCTACCACTACCGTGGTCCCCGCCAGTGCAGGAGCAGAAGTCAGCTGATAAAGCGGGTCTGGTGCATCGCCCAGGCCTTTTTTCAGGTCAACCGAACCGTGGTCACCGAAGTCTTCACAGTATTCACCGTTGTCGGCGTTGATAGCGATCAGGCGTGCATCGATGGTGTTCATCAGAATACGACGCTGACAGGTATCACCGGCAGCCAGAGTCACCGGAGTGACCGGCGTTGATCCAGGTTGAGTCGGCTGAGTCAGCGGCTTGGTCGCATCAAAGTACGCCAGGCCACGGCAGCGGTTCCACACCTGAGACTGGGCGTTAACTTCACGTTTCCAGATCTGCTTACCGGTGTCAGCCGCAACCGCGATCACGTTGTTGTGCGGAGTACACAGGAACAGGGTGTTGCCAACCTGCAACGGTGTTTCCTGATCTTCAGCACCGTTTCCGCCGGGGCTGATTGGGGTATCACCGGTGTGGAACGTCCAGGCCACTTGCAGGTCTTTCACGTTGTCACGGGTGATCTGGTCCAGCGCCACAAAACGGTCACCGCCCGGGGTGTTGCCGTAGTTTTCCCAGTTCTTCTGCTGTTTCGCTTTATCCACCGGAATCAGCGGCAGCTGTGTGCCTTCAAAAGCGACAGTCGGGTGCGGCTGGAACATCTGAACAAAGGTTGCCACCATACCAACGACAATCACCGCAGACAGCGTGTACGAGACTTTTGCCAGTGAGCTTTTGCCCTCAGCCTTACGCAGTGCAGGCCAGGTCAGGAACGCCAGCAGCATCAGACCCGCAGGTACCATCAGACGTGAAACCAGCGGCCAGAACACCCATCCCGCATCCACCAGCGCCCAAATCAGCGTACCGGCGAAGACCAGAATGAACAGCGTGACAGCTGAAGATTTACGACGGAAGAACTGAATCGCCGACAGTAACATTACGATACCGGCGATCAGGAAGTACCAGCTACCGCCGAGGGAGACCAGCTTGCCACCGCCGATGGCGAAGAACAGCCCGACGGCCAACAGGACCAGCCCTAATAACACAGACCAGATGCTCAACCCTTTACAGGGGCGAGCGGAATTTTCTGCCATAACACAAACTCTCCTGAAAAAATAAAGCGCTGGCGCCGGACATAGCATATTGCCCGGTCACAGATACCCTGCCGTGCCTGTTGCAGGAATCGTTCCGTTAACGTCTTTATTTTAGAACTATTGGTACGGGTGCGATGCCCGTGATGCAGTGCTTGTGAGGAAGGACACAGCGAAACGCTATTGAGACTTACCACAAGGCGGCAAGATTGTACCACCTGGTACATTAAGAAGTGAATATCCATAACGCAGGAGTTACTGCGCAATAGCATTTTTGCTACAAATCCAGTCGTAACTTATTAAAATTTATGACGCAGGGAGGGCGAGATTTTTGTAGCGGCGCGATTTATCGCGCGGGGTTGAGACGGCATCGCGCCGCTACGATTCAGAAGCGTTGGTAATATCCGGAATAAATTCCACGCGCTTTTTCGAAATCAGCCCATCGCCGTGCTGGCAAAAATAATCCACCGCACCACAGGCTTTCAGCACCTGCAAAGGCTGATGGCAATCCGGGCAGATGGCTATTTGATCGAAATGGCTGCCGCAATGTGGGCAATCAAAACCTTCTGTTACGTGAGTCAGCGCTTGCTGGCAGTTTGGACAATGTGCGTTCATCTTCTTCTCCAGACACACAAAAAAATGAGGGCCACTTTGG
The DNA here is from genome assembly GCF_047947045.1 of Pantoea sp. App145. Classification (NCBI taxonomy): domain Bacteria; kingdom Pseudomonadati; phylum Pseudomonadota; class Gammaproteobacteria; order Enterobacterales; family Erwiniaceae; genus Pantoea; species Pantoea sp. App145. The sequence continues at coordinate 3,990,619 of NZ_CP133290.1, read as the reverse complement.
CCCTCATCATCTTATTTTTTGTTCTTTTTCAGGTGCGCCAGCAGACGCTTGCGTTTGCGCTGCTGAGTTGGCGTCAGCAGGTTACGTTTGCCTGCGTACGGGTTATCACCCTCTTTGAACTGAATACGAATCGGCGTACCCATCACGTTCAGCGAACGACGGAAGTAGTTCATCAGATAACGTTTGTAGGAATCCGGCAGGTCTTTCACCTGATTACCGTGAATCACCACAATCGGCGGGTTGTAACCACCAGCATGCGCATACTTCAGCTTCACGCGACGACCACGCACCAGCGGTGGCTGATGGTCTTCGGCTGCCATGTTCATGATGCGCGTCAGCATCGAGGTGTTCACACGTTTGGTGGAACAATCGTAAGCTTCGGTGACCGATTCAAACAGGTTACCTACGCCGCTACCGTGCAGTGCCGAAATAAAGTGAACGCGAGCAAAATCGATAAAGCCGAGACGGAAATCCAGCGTCTCTTTCACTTCATCTTTCACTTCCTGCGACAGGCCATCCCACTTGTTAACCACAATCACCAGTGAGCGCCCACTATTCAGGATAAAGCCCAGCAGCGACAGGTCCTGATCAGAAATGCCTTCACGCGCATCGATCACCAGCATCACGACGTTGGCGTCTTCAATCGCCTGCAGAGTTTTGATCACCGAGAACTTCTCAACGGTATCAGTGATCTTGCCACGCTTACGCACACCGGCGGTGTCGATCAGAATATATTCACGATCGTCACGCTCCATCGGGATGTAAATGCTGTCACGTGTGGTGCCCGGCATGTCGTAAACCACGACACGGTCTTCACCGAGAATACGGTTAGTAAGCGTTGACTTACCGACGTTAGGACGTCCGACAATCGCCAGTTTGATCGGTAAAGTGGTCGGATCGAAGTCGTCCTCTTCCTCATCAATCAGCTCCTCGCCGTTCTCTTCTGCCGCTAACGCTGCCCAGTAGGCTTCGTTTTCGTCTTCTTCGCTGACTTCCCGCGGCGCAACGACATCCATCCACGGCAGCAACGCAGTTTCCAGCAGCGAGGTCACGCCACGACCATGCGAAGCGGCGATAGCGTGGATCTCACCCAGTCCCAGGGCGTAGAAATCCAGCACAGCGGCTTCCGGATCGAGACCGTCGGTTTTGTTCGCCACCAGGAAGGTCGCTTTTTGACGTGAACGCAGGTGATTAGCGATCTGCTGGTCAGCTGGCATCACACCCGCACGGGCATCCACCAGAAACAGCACCACATCGGCCTCTTCAATCGCCAGCAGTGACTGCTCTGCCATGCGATTTTCTACACCTTCTTCAGTGCCATCAATACCACCGGTATCGATAACAATAAATTCGCGCCCTTCCACTTCGGCGCGACCATATTTGCGATCGCGAGTCAGTCCAGGAAAATCCGCCACCAGCGCATCACGGGTGCGCGTTAAGCGGTTAAACAGCGTGGATTTCCCCACATTGGGACGCCCAACCAGCGCGACCACAGGTACCATAACACTTGCCTCAGTTTAAAAATGAATCGCCCGAATGGCGTGAGTATAACGACATTTACCGTAAGGTTCAGGCTGAAGGCGCTAAGAATACCATAAAAACGAAACGGCCCCTGAACAATCAGGAGCCGTCGCAACCTACAGCCAGGCTTCGCCCTTAACGGGTAATGGCGTAAACCTCACCGTCTTTCGACTGAATCAGCAGCTTGTCACCCGCCACCACTGGTTCGGTCTGGAAGCCGGAGCTGTCGAGTTTCTGCTGTGCCACAAAGCGGCCATCCAGCGTATTGATCCAGTGAACATAACCTTCACTGTCGCCCACCACCAGGTAGCCATTAAACAGCACCGGTGAAGTCAGATTACGGTGCAACAGCTCGCTCTGACGCCAGATGGCTACGCCACCGTCGGCGTTCAGCGCATCGACACGGTCATTCTGATCCACCAGGTAGATACGACCCGCATCAACGATCAGATCTTTCACGCCGCCAATTTCGCGCTTCCACAGGATCTGACCAGAACGCAGATCCAGCGCCGTCAGGTTGCCGTTGTAAGCCAGCGCATAAACCACACCATTAACGATAACCGGCGTGGTATCGACGTCGTTCAGACGGTCGATCTCAGTGGCACCGCTCGGCTGCGAAATACGCTGCTGCCAAATCAGCTGGCCCTGGTTCATGATCACCGCGCTGACGCGACCGTTGTCGCCGCCAACAATGGCACCACCAAAGGCAACCGCCGGAGCTGATTCACCGCGCAGTGACAACGCTGGCATATCGAGGTTGACGCTCCACTTGATCGCACCGCTCGCCTGATCCAGCCCTTGCAACTGACCGTTGCTGGTATGAATCAGTACCAGACCATCGCTGACGACCGGACGTGATAACGCCTCACCCGCCACTTTGGTCTGCCAGGCAATGCTGCCATCGCTGGTGTTCAGTGCAAACACCTGACCGCGCTCACTGCCGATGTAGAGGCGGTCACCGTTTACGGTAACGCCACCCGACAGCAGTGCTGAAATATTTTTCGAGAAGAAGCCGGTCTTCTCAGAGAGGTCCACTTTCCATTTTTCTTTGCCGTTGCTGGCATCGAGTGCTTTCACCACGCCAAAGCGGTCAGCTGCGTAGACAGTACCATCCTGCCAGGCCGGATGCAGGTTGGAGTAGAAGTCGCCGACACCATCACCCACGGAGGTGCTCCACGCAGTTTGCGGCGTAAACTGATTTTCTACTTTCGGCAGCGGGGCCATTTTCACTACATCTTCTTCGCCGCTGAACAGCGAGCAACCGCTGAGCAGAGTGACTGAAATCAGCCCTGGCAGCAGGTATTTACGTAATTCCATGTGCGCTCTCTTGACTGGCTTAACTTAAGTTATTCATCTTCATCTGCAGCATTTGCTTCAGGGCCGGAGAAGCTTGTGACTCCGCACCTTTGCTCCAGGCATCACGCGCGCCCTGCTTGTCGCCTTTGCTCAGCAGTGCTTCGCCACGAATGTCCGCTACGATAGCTGTCCAGCCATCACCCTTAACATTGTTGAGGGTAGAAAGTGCGGCATCGGCCTGATTTTGTTGCAGTTGAATGCGTGCCAGACGCAGGTTAATCACCGCCTGCAGATTGGCATCTTTGGTGTCTTTCAGCCCGCTCTGTAGCAGAGCGATAGCTTTGTCCAGCTGATTGGTTTCAACATACTGTTTAGCCAGATCCAGCGACGCCAGGGCACCATAGGTGTTGTTGTTTTCACTGGCAAAACTGGCAACAGCTTCCAGCGTTTGCGGCTTATCAGCCTGCATGGCGCTGGTCAGCTGCTGATACTGCGCTGAGGCGGCTTTGTCGGCACCGGCCTGATGGCTGGCCCAAAAACGCCAGCCGCCCAATGCTGCGATACCGATGACAACGCCTACCGCCAGTGCTTTGCCATTGTTGGCAAAAAAGCGACGCAGCACATCAACCTGTTCGTTTTCGTTGCTGTAAACTTCCACGCAATCCCTCTCTTAAAAATGGCTGTTGCGATGCTACGCTTACGGCAACAACGTGCGCAACGTAGCACTGGCTTCACTCTGGGCCAGCGTCTGCTGATCGCCGGTACGCAGGTCTTTAATCACCACCAGGCCGGTTTTCACTTCATCTTCGCCCAGCACCAGCGCAATGCGCGCGCCCCACTTGTCTGCACGGGCAAACTGCTTCTTGAAGTTACCACCACCGAAGTTAGTCATCAGCTTCAGCTGTGGGTCAGCATCACGCAGTTTTTCCGCCAGTTGCATCGCAGCGGACTGCACGCCCTGCCCCGAAGCGATAACATAGACATCAACAATGCGCGTCGGTTCAAATTCCGGGTTAACTGCCTGCACCAGCAGCACCAGACGTTCCATACCCATGGCAAAACCGACAGCTGGCGTCGGACGTCCACCCAGTTGTTCAACCAGACCATCATAACGGCCACCACCGCACACGGTGCCCTGAGAGCCGAGCGCACTGGTCACCCACTCAAACACGGTACGGTTGTAATAGTCGAGACCACGCACCAGACGTTGGTTAATGGAGTAGCTGATACCGGCATCGTCCAGCAGAGCACACAAGCCGCTGAAGTGCGCGCGAGAATCTTCATCAAGGAAGTCACCCAGCGTCGGCGCATCATTCAGCAGCTTTTGAATATCCGGGTTTTTGCTATCGAGTACGCGTAGCGGGTTGGTGTACATACGGCGTTTGCAGTCTTCGTCCAGCACCTCTTTATGCTGTTCGAGGAAAGCCACCAGGGCGTCACGGTAGTTAGCACGCGCATCGAGTGAACCAATCGAGTTCAGTTCCAGCTGGACGTGCTCGGCAATACCCAGTGCTTTCCACCAGCGCGCGGTCATCATGATCAGTTCAGCGTCAACATCCGGTCCCTGCAGGCCGAAGACTTCCGCACCCATCTGATGGAACTGGCGATAACGGCCTTTTTGCGGACGTTCGTAGCGGAACATTGGCCCCATGTACCACAGGCGCTGCTCCTGGTTGTAGAGCAAACCGTGTTCGATACCGGCGCGCACGCAGCCTGCAGTCCCTTCCGGACGCAGCGTCAGGCTTTCACCATTGCGATCCTCAAAGGTATACATCTCTTTTTCAACCACGTCGGTGACTTCACCAATCGCGCGGCTGAACAGCGGGGTCTGCTCAACGATCGGCAGGCGGATTTCACTGTAACCATAGCTGGCCAGCACCTGCTTGAGCGTGCCTTCGATACGTTGCCAGATCGCGGTATCCGCCGGCAGGTAATCGTTCATCCCGCGAATCGCTTGAATATTCTTCGCCACGTTAAAATCTCTTAAGACAAAAAAACCTGTCCGGCATCATACCTTATGAGGATGAAACCGCACAGGTTCAATCACAAACTGGCACGCGGCTGACGCGCACCTTCCCTTATTTTTCCAGCTGCTGCACGTTAATGCGGCGGCTTTCGTCCAGCATTGATGCCTTAGCACGGATACGCGCTTCCAGCTGGTCGATCATGTCCTGGTTATCGAGACGGTCACGCTGGCGCACGCCATCTTCGTAGAAACCACTTTTCTTGTTACCACCGGTGACGCCCAGCGTCGATACCGTGGCTTCGCCTGGACCGTTGACCACGCAGCCAATGATCGAGACATCCATCGGCGTGATGATGTCTTCGAGGCGTTCTTCCAGTGCGTTTACCGTGCCAATCACGTCAAATTCCTGACGTGAACAGGTTGGGCAGGCAATAAAGTTGATACCACGGGAACGGATGCGCAGGGATTTGAGGATGTCATAACCCACCTTGACCTCCTCCACCGGATCGGCGGCCAGCGAGATACGCAGCGTATCGCCAATCCCCTCTGACAGCAGCAAGCCTAAACCAATGGCGGATTTCACTGCACCCGCGCGCGCGCCACCCGCCTCGGTGATGCCGAGATGCAGAGGCTGATCAATGGCTTTCGCCAGCAGACGATAGGATTCAACCGCAAGGAAGACATCGGAGGCTTTAACACTGACTTTGAACTGATCAAAGTTGAGACGATCGAGGTGATCCACATGGCGCATGGCGGATTCGAGCAGCGCCTGCGGCGTTGGCTCACCGTACTTTTCCTGCAGATCTTTTTCCAGCGAACCGGCATTCACACCGATACGGATCGGAATATTGTAGTGACGCGCGCAATCCACCACCTGACGGATACGCTCGTTATTGCCGATGTTGCCTGGGTTGATTCGCAGACAATCTACGCCATATTCGGCGACTTTCAGCGCGATGCGATAGTCAAAGTGAATATCCGCTACCAGCGGCACATTAACCTGCTGCTTAATCAGTTTGAAAGCTTCAGCCGCGTCCATGGTCGGCACTGAGACGCGGACGATATCGACGCCGACGCGCTCCAGCGCTTTGATCTGATTGACCGTGGCGGCAACATCCGTGGTACGGGTGTTGGTCATCGACTGAACGGCAATAGGCGCACCGTCGCCAACTGGCACCTTGCCGACGTAAATCCGCGTTGATTTGCGACGGATAATGGGTGCTTCGTTATGCATATTCTCTCTCCACAATTGCCCGGCAAGCGCGATGCGCGTTATTGCGCACCGACTGTCAGACGGGCAACCTGGTTATTACGGATAAAACGGCTTAAATCAACGGGCTGATTCTGATATTGCACCTGGACAGCGGCTGGCGCACCAATTTTCAGACGATACGGAGCCTGACCAGACAGACTCAGTTTACCGCCGCTACGTTGCAGGCCGCTGAACAGCTTTTTACCGCTGGCGTCGGTGACTTCCAGCCAGCAATCCGCATTGAAGTTCATCACCAGCGCATTAGGATCGGCTGACGTCTGGCTGACGCCTGCGCTACCGGTCGGCAACTGACCCGCAACGCTATTCGCCGGGGCAGGAGACGTCGCCGGAGGTGGCGTGCTATCAACCGGCGCCTGGCTTGGCGCGACCACAGCATTGTCGCTGCTCTGCGCAGCGGGTGCACTGCTGGCCGCAGCAGGCGCATTGCTGCTAGCGGCAGGCGCGCTGGTGTTGTTATTCGGGGTAGCTACCGCACCGGCACCGTTATCGATCGGCGTGCCTGCGGCGTTGGTGTCGGCATCAGTGGGGGCGTCGTTGCTGCTGCTATCACCCAGCGGAATTGACTGACTGTTGTCACCGCTGTTGCTGCCGTTTTGGTCAGCCATTGACACCAAATCTTCCTGTGAGGCTTTATGATTCTGCCACCACCAGGCACCGGTCAGACCGATCACCACGAAGATCACCAGCCAGGTGAAGATCATCAGCCAGCCATCACGTTTCTTGCGTCGTTTACCCAACGAGAAGCTCTGCATAGGCTCGATTTTGGCCGCACGAACCGGTGCCTGTTTTGCCATCATCGGCAACAGGTCATCTTCCGGTACATGAACCAGACGGGCATAGGAGCGAATATAACCGCGCAGGAAAGTCGAAGCTAAATCAGCAGGCGATTTGTCCTCTTCAATGTCGCGTACGGTTGAAAGTTTCAGGCACAGGCGTTCAGCGACGTTTTGCTGGGTCAGCCCCATCTGCTCACGGGCCAGACGCAGGCGTTCACCTGTGGAATGTACTGCAGATTTCTCTTGAGTGGCTTCAGTATTCATTAGCTAAATAACGCTGGTACTGTATCGATTGTGGAAAACTTCGCGCCAACCGGTCGCCATAACGTGTAACGTCAGCAGCGTTTCCCTGTTGCGCGGCGAAACGTATCTGTAACCCTAAGCTGTCGGCACTGGCGGGCAGCTTATGGTGGTAAATCTCTAAGAGCAGTGAAACCTTGTCCCACGCTTGCTGTTCAGATTGCCTTTCCGCTTCCGTCAGCAGTTGATTGCCCAGCTGCGGTGCGGCATCCAGTGCGTGAGTTAATTGCTTCCGTGCAGCGGCATAATCGCCAGCCTGCAGGTAACAATAGCCCGAAAACAACAATGCATCCTGACGGGCATCGAGGTCCTGCGCATCAGCTGCCAGCTTAAACTGTTGATGCGATTCGTCATACTGCCTCAAACCGCAGAGAAACGCACCGTAATTGTTAGCCACATAACCATTGGCCGGGGCCAGTTGTTGCGCACGCTGGTAGTACCAACGTGTTTGCGCGATATTCTGCTGCGCCTGAGCCACGCGCGCAAGCGCCAGCGGTACCCGATAATCTTGCGGCGCAGCCTGTTGTGCTCGCAGCAAATTGCGCTGCGCTGCCGAAAAATCTTTCACCGCCAGGTAGTGCAATCCCAGCTGCAGGCGAATATCTGCAGCCCCCTGACGCGCGGGTTCACTGACACACCCGGTTACAACAAAGCCTGCCAGCAATACTGCCGGTAATCCCTTACTCATCGTCCATTCTCCCTGAATCATTCAGGCGGGAGAGACTGACACGAGTTGCGCCCGGTGAACATCACCAGGCGCTGACTTTCAGAGCGCCTTCACAGAGATGGCTTCACCGGCCATCTTTTTACGCATCGTACGCTTGGTACGGTCGATCACATCACCAGCCAGCTGACCACAGGCGGCATCAATATCATCACCACGGGTTTTACGCACGATGGTGGTGAAACCGTATTCCATCAATACTTTAGAGAAGCGATCGACACGGCTGTTGGAGCTACGGCCATAAGGCGCACCGGGGAAGGGGTTCCACGGAATCAGGTTGATTTTGCACGGCGTATCTTTCAGTAACTCGGCCAGTTGATGGGCATCATCCGTGCTGTCATTAACATGATCCAGCATCACGTACTCAATCGTGACACGTCCCTGGTTGGCATTGGATTTCTCCAGGTAACGTTTCACCGCACCGAGGAAAGTTTCGATGTTGTATTTCTTGTTAATCGGCACGATATCGTCACGCAGCGTGTCGTTTGGGGCATGCAGCGAGATAGCCAGTGCAACGTCAATCATATCGCCCAGTTTATCGAGTGCCGGAACCACGCCGGAGGTCGACAGCGTGACGCGACGCTTAGACAGACCAAAACCGAAGTCATCCAGCATGATTTCCATGGCCGGAACCACGTTGTTGAGATTAAGCAACGGCTCACCCATGCCCATCATCACCACGTTGGTGATCGGACGCTGACCCGTCACTTTGGCCGCACCGATAATTTTCGCCGCGCGCCACACCTGGCCGATGATTTCCGAAACGCGCAGGTTACGGTTAAAGCCCTGCTGTGCCGTCGAACAGAATTTGCATTCCAGCGCACATCCTACCTGCGAAGAGACGCACAGTGTGGCGCGGTCATCTTCCGGGATATACACAGTTTCGACCAATTGGTCGCCGACGCGAATTGCCCATTTGATGGTGCCATCACTGGAACGTTTCTCTTCCGCCACTTCCGGCGCGCGAATCTCAGTGAGCTGCATCAACTTGCCACGCAGCACTTTGTTGATGTCGGTCATCTGCTCGAAATCATCGCAGCAGTAATGATACATCCACTTCATCACCTGATCGGCGCGGAAGGGCTTTTCACCGAGCGAAACAAAGAATTCGCGCATCTGCTGACGGTTAAGATCCAGCAGGTTAATTTTTTCGTTTTTAGGGGAAACAACCACGGGGGAAGCGGACGACGGCGTCACAATCTGTTCGGACATAATGTTCTCTGGCCTCGTTGTTACACGTTATGGCTCTGGTTAAGAATAGGAAAAAAACTGCGCCCTTGCTGAGTGAGCTCAACAAGGGCGCATAATTGTACTACATCTGCGGCATGATGCCAGGGGGAACGGTTTACGCCAGGTTAAAAGGTGTAAACCTTTCGTCGCCTTAGCGAGTGCGCGGGCAGACTTCGTTTTCAGCGAAGAAGTAAGCGATTTCACGGGCAGCTGATTCTGCAGAATCAGAACCGTGGGTCGCGTTCTCGGTGAAGCTGTCAGCGTAGTCAGCACGCAGAGTACCAGCCAGCGCGTTGTCCGGGTTGGTTGCACCCATCAGATCACGGTGACGCTGAACGGCGTTTTCGCCTTCCAGAACAGAAACCACAACCGGACCAGAGGTCATGAATTCAACCAGACCATCAAAGAACGGACGGCCTTTGTGCTCAGCGTAGAAGCCTTCAGCCTGCTCTTTGGTCAGGTGCAGCATTTTTGCGCCAACGATTTTGAAGCCCGCGCTTTCAAAACGGTTGTAGATAGCACCAATCACGTTCTTAGCGACGGCGTTTGGTTTAACGATTGAGAAAGTACGTTCGATTGCCATGTTGACCTCTGTTTTTACGGCATAGCCATTCTGAAGAAACCGGGAACCTGCCCGGTAAGAAAACGGGGCGATTATAGGGACATCGCCGGGCGTTGCCTATTGCCGATCGCAGGAATTATTGAAAATAATTGATTTCTGTCGGGGCAGACCGTTTAAAAATGTGCCATATCCTGATGACCATCTTCAACTTTCACCTTATCAGCCCTTGAGATAGCCTGCACATTACCGGACACTGAAGGCTTTCCTGATTGATGAGAAGAGGTTGCTATGACAGCTCCCCTGTTTGTATCCGCTGACTGGTTAAATGAACATTACACCGAGGAAACCCTGCAGCTGCTGGATGCCCGTATGCTGCCACCTGGCCAGGAAGCCGTGCGTGATATCCAGGCCGAGTATCTGGCAGGCCATCTGCCTGATGCCCCCTTCTTTAATATTGAAGCCCTTTCCGATCACACCAGCCCCTACCCGCATATGATGCCGCGTGCCGAATCCTTTGCCGTCGCGATGCGCGAGCTGGGTGTCAGCCAGGATAAGCACCTGGTGGTCTACGACGAGGGTAACCTGTTCTCCGCGCCCCGGGCATGGTGGATGCTGCGTGCTTTTGGTTGCCTTAATGTGTCGATTCTGGCGGGAGGCCTGGCGGGCTGGAAAGCGGCGGGCTTTACCATTGCCAATGGTCCGGTTTCGCTGGCGGAAGGGGAATTTGAAGCGAAGTACGACGCCAGCCAGGTGAAACGTCTGACCGATGTACTGCTGGTAAGCCATGAAGGGGGAGCGCAGATTGTCGATGCCCGTGCGGCCAATCGCTTTAACGCTGAAGTGGATGAACCCCGCCCCGGACTGCTTCGTGGGCATATCCCCAATAGCCTCAACGTGCCGTGGAATAATCTGGTGGTTAACGGCGCACTCAAGCCTGCGGCTGAACTGCGCAGCGAGTTTGATAAAGCGGGCGTGAAACTGGATCAACCGGTGATTGCCAGCTGCGGTTCGGGGGTGACGGCGGTGGTGGTGATTCTGGCGCTGACGTCGCTCGGCGTGCGGAATGTCGCCTTGTATGACGGCTCCTGGGGCGAATGGGGCAGCCGCGACGACCTCCCTATCGAGAAGTAATAACCGTAGCGGCGCGATTTATCGTGCGCCTTTGGCAACAGCGCCGGAATAACAACGCGCGATAAATCGCGCCGCTACGATTCAGTGCAGTTTTAGATAATTCGCTGGCTGCCTTTGAAATCGCGCAGGAAACTGCCCCAGCGACGTTCATAAAAAGGCGTGATATGGGCGGTAAAGAAATGGCTCACGCCATGCTCGCCGCTCACCACTTCACAGAGATCAATCGGTGCATCATCCGTCAGCGTATCAGTCGCCACGCTGCCTGCCGCCTGAATAATCTGTTCAATATCGCTATCCGCTTCAATGCCAATCAGCAGGTTCGGTGCATCGCCCGCCTGTTCACGAATGCTGGCAATATACGCGCGGCGTACCTGTTTATATTTAGCGAACAACTGCGTCAGCGAGTCGATCATCTGAGCGGGTGGTTCAGCGACTTCAGACAGCAGCAAAGCATGGCCGCCTTCCAGCACCGTTTGCTGGCTAAGTGCACTACCCTCTTCGCCCAGCAGATGGGCAATCTCACCGGCTGAAAACTCTTTCCCTACCGGCAGCTTCGGGTTGAGAAACAGGGTTTCGCCCAGCGTCATTTCGAACAACGTCCGCGCGGGCAAGCGCAGGTAAGCCTGTTCATCCTTGATCGCTTCACTCATCGCCTGTTCAGACGTGAAAAACGGAATGACGCTACCGCCCTCTTCCTTTTCCCAGTGCTGCAAATCAATCGGTGTGGTGGCATCGAACTGCTGCGCGCTGCTTTCACCCGGCACCCAGACATCAGCCTCCAGCAACAGCTGAAAAAATTCCGGACGGTGCGCAGGCTCAGTGGCCGCCAGCTTCAGCACCTCTTCAAGACGGTTACTCATGGTTTGGTTTTTCCAAAAAAAGACGGCAGGTTTACGCCTGCCGTCATCAGGATTATTTCAGCAACAGATTCGCGATGGTACGCACACCGAGGCCGGTTGCGCCAGCTGACCACTGTTCCACCGCGCTCTTGCGATAGGTTGCTGAGCAGTCGATATGCAGCCAGCCCTGCTGATATTTGCTGACAAAATGCGACAGGAACGCCGCTGCACTGCTGGCACCCGCAGAGTGTGCCGGGCTGGCGATGTTATTCAGATCGGCAAAGTTTGACGGCAGATGGCTGCGGTGGAATTCCGCCAGCGGCAGACGCCAGAACGCTTCGTTTTCACCGGCGGCACTGCCCAGCAGCGACTGAGCCAGCACGTCATCAAAAGTGAACAGCGCATGGTAATCATTGCCGAGCGCGGTTTTCGCCGCTCCGGTCAGTGTCGCCGCATCAATCAGCAACTCAGGATTTTGTGCGCTGGCGTCGATCAGGCCATCGGCCAGTACCAGACGTCCTTCCGCATCGGTGTTCATCACTTCAACGGTTTTGCCATTGCGGTAACGAATGATGTCGCCCAGACGGAAGGCATTGCCGCTGACCATGTTGTCGGCACAGCACAGATACAACTTCACGCGTTTGTTCAGCCCGCGGGAAATGGCCAGCGCCAGTGCACCTGTGACGGTGGCGGCACCGCCCATGTCGGACTTCATCGAGTCCATAAAGCTGCTCTGCTTCAGGCTATAACCACCGGTATCAAAGGTGATGCCTTTACCCACCAGGCAGGCATATACCGGGGTATTTTCATCACCACCAGGATTGTAATCCAGTGCCAGCAGCACCGGCGGGCGAGTTGAACCACGGCCCACGGTATGGATACCCAGGTAGCCCTGCTCGCGCAGATCTTCACCTTTGGTAATGCGGTAGCTTACGGCATTGCCACCCACATCAGAGATCAGGTCAATCGCGCCATGTGCCAGCTGTTCCGGGCTGAGGTCTTCTGCCGGTAAGTTGATGATGTCGCGCACCCAGTCAACAATCTTCAGGCGGCGATCAAATTCGCTCTGCTCATGCTCGCTCAGCGCGGGCCATTCCACCTGACGCGTGCCTTTCGGACCACGGTAGCCCTGCCAGAATGCCCAGCATTTTTCCAGATCCCAGCCTTCGCCGCTTAAGGCGACATGGCGAATACCCTGGCCATCGAGTTTGCGCGCCGCGCGCTGAATGCTCAGCAGCACATCGGTGCCGGTGAGGTGAAGGGTCATGCCACTGTCATTGCTGCTCAGCAACGCTTTCTCACCCCAGCGCGCATCGGCGGCCTGGGAGCTGAGCGTAATTGTCATTGGTTGTGTTGTCATCGCGTGGCTCCGTATGCATGAGTTATCACCTTCCGCCAGACCAGCGGAATGATGCTGTTTAACAGAAAGTTAGCGGGTATTGGCCGCAGGCATTAACGCCCGCAGGCGGGTTACCGCTTTGTTGACCAGCTCAATGGCGTAATCAATTTCCTCTTCGGTGGTAAAGCGTCCGAGCGAAAAACGCAGCGAGCTGTGTGCCAGCTCCTGCTCAACGCCCATGGCGCGCAGCACATAAGAGGGTTCGAGGCTGGCCGAGGTACAGGCAGAACCGGACGACAGCGCCAGATCTTTCAGCGCCATAATCAGCGATTCACCTTCAACGTGGGCAAAACTGATATTGAGGATATTGGGTGCGCCCTGCTCCAGGGAACCATTCAGCGTCACATCGCTGAGTGCGCTGATGCCCTGCCACAAACGCTGGCGTAACGCCGCAAGGCGTGCAACTTCCGTGCCCATCTCTTCCCGCGCGATACGATAGGCCTCGCCCATGCCAACAATCTGATGTACCGGCAAGGTACCAGATCGCATGCCGCGCTCGTGACCACCGCCATGCATCTGCGCATCAATCAGCAGACGCGGTTTACGGCGAACCCAGAGCGCGCCGATGCCTTTCGGACCGTAAATTTTGTGCGCGGAGAAAGACATCAAATCCACCGGCAGCGTGCTGACATCAATCGGCAGTTTGCCAACGCTTTGCGTCGCATCAACGTGAAACAGAATGTCGTGCTCACGGCACAAGGCACCGAGCGCAGCGATATCCTGAATCACACCGGTTTCGTTGTTGACGTGCATCAGCGAGACCAGAACGGTGTCAGCACGCAACGCCGCAGCCAGCATTTCTGGCGTGACGATGCCATCGTGACCGGGTTGCAGATAGGTGACCTCAAAGCCTTCGCGCTCCAGCTGATGGCAGCTGTCGAGCACCGCTTTATGTTCGGTCTGACTGGTGACGATATGTTTGCCGCGCGCCTGATGCGACAAAGCGGCGCCTTTGATCGCAAGGTTGTCAGCTTCGGTGGCACCGGAGGTAAAAACGATTTCACGTGGATCGGCATTGACCAGCTCGGCAACCTGGTTGCGAGCGACATCGACAGCTTCTTCAGCCTGCCAGCCAAAACGGTGAGAACGGGAAGCGGGGTTACCGAAGGTGCCATCCAGGGTGAGGAACTGCATCATTCTGGTGGCAACACGCGGATCCGCTGGCGTGGTGGCCGCGTAATCCAGGTAGATCGGTAATTTCATTGCGCTAAAGCTCCGTATAAAAAATCATACGACTTTATAGCATGATTCGGCCCTCCCTGCGTTAGCAGGAAAGGCCGAAGGAGGCAGGATCAGGCACGCAGATTAACGTTGATGGTTTCCTGCACGCGGTGATTCTGGAAGCGACGATTGTCGATAGCATTCTGACGATCGGCCACATCAAGAATTTCCTGATTGTTAACCAGTTCCGCCAGCGTGATGTTGTTAAGGAATTCGCTGATGCGTTCACTCAGGTCACGCCACAGCACGTGAGTCAGGCAACGTTCACCACCCTGGCAACCTTCTTTACCCTGGCATTTGGTGGCATCAACGGATTCGTCAACCGCGGTGATTACCGCGCCAACGGCAATCGCGCCAGCATCTTTACCTAACAGATAACCGCCGCCCGGACCACGCACGCTGGCAACCAGACCATGCTTACGCAGACGCGAGAATAACTGCTCCAGATAGGACAACGAAATGCCCTGACGCTCAGAAATATCAGCCAGCGGCACCGGCCCCTCGTGCGAGTGCAGGGCAACGTCCAGCATAGCGGTAACGGCATAACGTCCTTTGGATGTCAGTCTCATAGCATACAACCTCGTAAGCGTCCGTCGGTTATCGGCGGGTATCTGATGAATGGCCGCTAGTCTGACATTCCTGAGTAAATTGGTCAACTATTTAACCGAGTAATTTGCTCAACTATTTAACTGAGCAATTTACTCAACTATTACCCTCACTACCTTTACGTTTTTCGAACGACGCCAGCATACCGCGCAGAATATTCAGTTCATCACGCTCCGGGCGCGCACGGGTATAAAGACGACGCAGCTTGCTCATCACCTGGCCGGGATTGCCTTCACGGATAAAGCCGCTGTTTAGCATCATCTGTTCCATGTGCTGGTAGAAGCGTTCCAGATCATCCACCAGCGGATAAGGGGATTCTTCAAACTGCGGCTTCGGTGTGGCCTTCTCCTGCTCTTCCAGCCAGGCCATGCGCACTTCATACGCGATGATCTGCACCGCCATCGCCAGGTTCAGCGAGCTGTATTCCGGGTTAGCCTGAATCGCCACATGATAATGGCACTTTTGCAGTTCTTCGTTGGTCAGGCCAACGCGCTCGCGACCAAACACCAGCGCAACCGGTGCCTGCTGGCCCTCTTCGACGCTTTTGATGCCGCATTCACGTGAATCCAGCATCGGCCACGGCAGCGAACGTGAACGTGCGCTGGTACCAACCACCAGACTACAACCTGCGATGGCCTCATCCAGTGTATCGACAATTTGCGCATTACCAATCACGTCGCTGGCACCCGCAGCCAGTGAGATCGCCTGAGAATCAGGCTTCACCAGCGGGTTGACCAGGTAAAGGTTACTCAGGCCCATGGTTTTCATAGCGCGGGCCACCGAGCCCATGTTGCCGGTGTGGGAGGTTTCAACCAGTACAATTCGGATATTTTGCAGCATAATAGAAGCAGGTAAGAAAATGATGGCGCGATCCTAACATAAAAGCAGGACATTTACCGAATGCGCTGCTATACTCCGCGCCGTTTTCCCTGTTCTTTAACATCCAGCGAGAGATACCGATGCATCCGATGCTCAACATCGCCGTGCGCGCTGCGCGCAAGGCCGGAAATTTAATTGCAAAAAATTATGAAACCCCGGACGCTGTCGAAGCCAGCCAGAAAGGCAGCAACGATTTCGTCACCAATGTTGACCGCGACGCAGAACGTCTGATTGTCGAAGTGATTCGCAAGTCATACCCGCAACACACCATCATCACCGAAGAAAGCGGTGAACTGGCGGGCGACGATCAGGACATTCAATGGGTAATCGATCCGCTGGATGGCACCACTAACTTTATCAAACGCCTCCCCCACTTCTCAGTTTCTATCGCTGTGCGCATCAAAGGCCGCACCGAAGTCGCTGTGGTTTACGATCCAATGCGCAACGAACTGTTCACCGCCGTACGTGGTCAGGGCGCGCAGCTGAACGGTTACCGCCTGCGTGGCAGCACCGCTCGCGATCTGGATGGCACCATTCTGGCGACGGGTTTCCCGTTCAAACTGAAGCAGCATGCCCAAACCTACATCAATCTGGTGGGTAAACTGTTCACCCAGTGCGCTGACTTCCGTCGTACCGGTTCTGCCGCACTGGACCTGGCTTACGTAGCCGCAGGCCGTGTTGATGGCTACTTCGAAATTGGCCTGAAGCCGTGGGATTTCGCTGCCGGTGAACTGCTGGTACGTGAAGCGGGCGGTCTGGTGACTGACTTCACTGGCGGCCATGGCTACCTGATGTCCGGTAATATCGTGGCCGGTAACCCGCGCGTCGTGAAAGCGCTGCTTTCCAACATGCGTGAAGAACTGAGCGAAGCGCTGAAGCGTTAATCTCTGGTTGCGGCGCAATGTATCGCGCCGCGACATTAAAACGGCCGCAGGCCACTGCTCATCATTGGCTGTGCGCTTTGCCACAGCACCACGCCCGCCATCAGCAAAATTACACTGCCAAACAACGCCAGCATGGGCATCAGTACTTTCGCCTGTCGTGCTGCCGGGCTGGCGCTACCCAGCTTCTCTGCCAGTTTACGCGAACGCTGCACCAGCAAGCCCATCGCCGAGACGGTGACTGCGGTGCCCATCGCCATCGCAACAGCCGATGCCACACCCCAGGCATAAACGTTAATCACTTTGGCAAATAACAGCATCATGATGGCACCGGAACAGGGACGTAATCCCATCGAGAACACCACCAATGCCTGTGTTTTGCCGCTCACCGCCTGCTCCATCTGCGCGGGAGAAGGCAGATGCGCATGGCCGCACCCACAATGTTCATCATGCTGATGATGTGGCCGGATGGCATGAATCTGCATACGGGGCGCAGGCTTTAACGCTGCCCACAGCGAGCGTAGCGCACGCCAGCCAACCCACACGCCCAGCGCCATCACCAGCAGATAACTGCCCTTCTCCAGCCAGTAGCTGCCGAGATGCAGTTCACGCGAGGATGTCTGTAGCACTACCAGCATCACCGTCACCAGCCCGATTGCCACGCCCCCCTGCAACAGCGCCGCCAGTAACGTCAGCTTCATGCTGGTTTTTAAGCGTGCCGGATGAGTCGCCAGAAAGGTGCTGATCACCACTTTACCGTGTCCCGGACCCAGTGCGTGCAACACGCCATAGGCGAGGCTGAATAACATCAGGGTAAAACCGGCCTGATGTGGCTGTTCAGCCACCTGCTGTAGCAGTTGCGTCATTTCGCGGTTCAGCACTTTTTGCCAGATGACACTTTGCAGCAAAATCTGCGGCCAGAATTGCCACAGCAATCCCCCTGCCAGCAGCAAAACCAGCGCCAGCAGCCACAATGGCCATAAATGACGTGAACGGGAAGGCAGTGAAATTAATGACATGTCAGCGTCACCGTCTGCGCGAACTGCTGCCCGAGATCCATATCCTCGGGTGGAGCATCGGCTTTATCAAGCGACAGCGCATACTGTTTCAGCGAGTCGTCAGGTTTTGGCGTATGCAGATCCAGCTGGCAGCGCGATTTCAGCGCATCCGGCATGGTCAGCGCCTGCGCATTGTCGTAGTACATATCAACGAAATAGCTTGGGTCAAAGGTGAGGATACGATACTGGCTCGCGCTCAGGGATTGCGGCTCCCCCAGTGGCAAAATGAATTCCAGCACCGCTTTGTTACCGTTGCGCGACAGCTGGTATTCCTTCGGTAGATTGAGGAATTTCACCCGGTTTTTCCCCTGCCACACTTCGGTGAAATAGTGCTGCCCCAGCACATTAGCCATCACCTGCGCCGCAAGTTTTTTCCACACCACGCTACCCGGCTCGGCTTTACCAGCATCATATAGCAGATCAGCGGAGGTGATTTCGTCCATCGTCCAGACCATTTTTAATCCGGTCAGATGATCATTTTCGGTGACCAACTCAGTTTTCATATCAATAAAGCTATGTGGATGTGACCAGGCTACGCCACTAAACAGCAGCATCAGGGTAAAAAGCGCGATTTTCATAATGTTATAAAGTAACAATTAAAAGGTGCAGATTCCAGTGGTCCAGAAAAACTGTGACCCGCTTTGAAGCTCTGAGTAAAAGTCACGACAAAGTGCAGGGTTACCGTGTGGAGTTGACTATTCTTAGCTCAAAAATGACCTGCTGGAATGACCATTGATGAGTTCTGCGTCCTCTTCTGCACCACTCTTCAGCCGTTCCCAACGTCGTTGCCATCTGCTACTGCTGCTATTTCTGCCCGCTCCCGCGCTGACGCTTGAAAAGCTCTGCCAGTTAAATGGCGTGGACCCTGTTGTCGCCCGACAGGATATCGCGGATGTCAGTGACGAGATACAGCGTTATCATCAACTGGAGCTACACCAGATGGTTGATGGCAGCTTTCGCGTACATGGAACGGAACTGGACAGGCGCTTATGCCTGCTTCATTGGCTGCGACGCGCATTGCGCCTGTCGCAGGATTTTGTTTGTGAACACTTTGCCCCGGTGCTGCGCCAACGTCTGAAAGTGCTGAAGATTGAAAAAGCGTTGTGGGATGAGACCAATTTGCAGGCGCTGATTCAGCATTGCAGCCTGCGGCTTAATCGCAACTTCAGTCAGCGCGATCGGCTGTTTCTGCAAATCTTTATGAAGTATGCCCTGTGCCAGCGCCAGAACGCGTTGTTTAACCCTGCGCAGCGCGCCTGGCTGGCGGAGAAGGCGGAGCGGGAAGCTGCGGACGATGTGATTCATCACTGGCAAAAACGTTGCCATCTGGTGCCGGATGCCAGCGAGGCCGATTTCTGGACACTGCTGTTTAGCCTGATCCACGCACCGGACGGCAACCAGTTGCAGCACCCGCAGGCGCAAATCCTGATGCAGGCAATTGAAGCGCTGATCAGCCGTTTTGAACAGCTGGCACAGACACGTATCAATTATCCGGAAGAGTTAAAACAACAGCTTTTTACCCATCTGGCGCAGGCGCTGGACCGCAGCCATTTTGCCATCGGTATTGATAACAGCGTGGCGCTGGATGTTGCCCGGCTCTATCCACGCCTGCTGCGTACCACTGAACAGGCGCTGGATGACTTCGCGCAGCAATTTGCTACCCGTTTCAGCGCCGAAGAGGTGAGCCTGGTGGCAGTGTTGTTCGGTGCATGGCTGATGCAGGAGAACGCATTACAGGAGAAGCAGGTCCTGATGCTGACTGGCGAAGATGCCAGCCTGGAACAATTGCTGGAGCAGCACATTCGCGAACTGACGCTGCTGCCAATCAACATTACTTATCAGGACATGCAGCAGTTTCAGCAGCACGGCGCACCGCGTGATATCGCGCTGGTGATCTCTCCGTATGCGACCTCGTTGCCGCTGTTTTCACCAACCTTAATTCATGCGGAGCTGCCGCTGAGCGAGTACCAGCAGCGCCGCATCCGTCAGTTGCTGGAGTCTTAAGCCGCGCGTGGACGCAAAAACAGCGCCGGCAGTGCCACCAGCGCCATCACCCAGAACAGATGTCCCTGCAGGTGAGTAAACAGCACGCCACAAATCATGGTCATCACCGCGATGCCGCCGCCCATCGCCAGCGCCGAGTAAAGCGATTGCAGGCGGATGACTTCGGCACCTTTACGTGCGGCGATAAAGCGCATCGCCGCCAGATGGCAGACAGTAAAACTGCCACAATGCAGAATCTGCGCCACGATCAACAGTGGCAGCGCGGTGCTGGAGCCGAGTAGCGTCCAGCGCACCAGCGCGCAAACGCAGGACAGCAGCAGCAGATCGCGCGCGGTCCAGCGGCGGAACAGGCGATTGCTGAGCGCGAAGACCACAATTTCTGCCACCACCCCCAGTGACCAGAGATAGCCTACGATGGCGGCGGAATAGCCTGCCTCCTGCCACCAGATGGCACTGAAGCTATAATAAGCCGCGTGCGCTCCCTGCATCAGGGTGACACATAACATAAAACGCCAGACGGCATTTTCCCGCAGTAAATCACGCCAGGCAGACCAGCCACCGCTTGCACCGTGGCGGGCATCCCCCTGTGGACGGGTGTGCGGCGGCAGCATCATACCAGCCAGCATCGACAGCACGCCGACAGATAACAGCAGCAGAATCGCCTGCGATGAGAAGGCGCTGACCAGCATCCCTGTCAGCGCGGAGCTGATGACAAACGCCAGTGAACCCCATAAGCGTACCGGACCATAGGCCAGGCCAATTTGTTGCGTCCAGGTGGCGGCCAGCGCATCGCTTAACGGCACCAGCGGAGAAAAGAACAGGTTAAAACCGATCATCACCAGCAGCAGCCACAACCACTGGCCGCCGAGCCAGAAGCCCAGCGCAAACAGGCAGGTCATCAGCGCCAGCAGGCGCAGCGCACGAATCAAATGGGAAGGTGTTTTCACCTGCGAAGCAATGAGCAGACTGCCGACAAAACGCGCCACCATGCCGCAACCGATCATCAGACCGATTTTCTCAGCATCCAGTCCGATGCCTTTGAGCCACACGCTCCAGAATGGCAGATAGATGCCGTAACAGAAAAAATAGGTGAAGTAGCTGAGACCCAGCCACTTTGCCGATCCGAGGGTCATATTGGCTCCGCAGGGTAATCGATACCGATCTAATAATTTTGTGCGGTACTTTGTCAGAGCCAGGCAGAAAAAGGAATAGAAAGGCGGATTATCTGCCGCCATCAACGCTGAGGATTTGACCTGTCACCCAGTTCGCCCAATCCGAGGCGAAATAAAGCACCGCGTGAGCAATATCGTCTGCCACACCCAGCCGCCGCAGGGCGATATTGTCGATCAACTGCTGCTGACCTTCACTGCCGAGCGCATCCCATTGCTTTTCCGTCGTCGGGTTACTGCGAATGAAGCCCGGCGCCACGTTGTTAACGGTGATGTTCCACGCGCCCAATTCGTGGGCCAGTTGACGCGTCAGACCAATTTGCCCGGCTTTGGCGCTGGCATAAGCCTGAATACCGGTCAGACTGACATCCAGTCCGGCGCGGCTGGAAATATTAATGATGCGGCCAAAACGGCGGGCTTTCATGCCGCTGACCGCCGCCTGCGACATCAAAAAGGCCGCATTCAGGTTGACTGCCACAATCGCCTGCCACTGGGCAAAGGTCACCGTTTCCAGCGGCTGCCCCACCTGACCGACGACACCACCGGCATTGTTAACCAGTGTATCAACATCAATCTGCTGTGATGCGAGCGAGCTAAACAGCGCGCTAATTGCCTCGGGCGAACTCAGGTCGAGCGCGAAAGCCAGCGCATCGTTGCCACACAACGCCGCCGTCTCTTCGACCTGCTCTTTCTGGATATCGCAGGCAATCACCCGCGCGCCGCGCGCCGCAAAGGCCAGACAAATGGCCCGACCAAATCCGTGCGCTGCACCGGTCACTAATACCTGGCGTTGCGAAAAATCAAAAGGGTTTTGCATCAGGCGGTTCCCGTTTCGTTAATTTCCAGCAACGCCAGCGTCGCGAGACTCTGCGGCAGCTCGCCGCGCTCAATCCGATGAATGAGGTGCACCAGTTGCGTAGTGAGGGGCATCGGCAGATCAAATCCACGGCCAATATCAATAGCCGGAGCAATCTGCGCGTCAATTTCAGTCTGACGTTTCCGCACCGCCAAATCTCGCCAGATACCGGAGTGGGATTTGGCCGAGCGCCGGTTGTGCGCCACCATATCCTCAAAGGATTGACGAGTGTGTTCAGGACTGGCATCAGGTAAAAACGCCGAAGGGTCAAAACCATCAAACCCTTCCAGTACGATATTCTGCGCGTGCGCCACGCTGCCAATTTCCCGCGCCAGTGCCGTCAGCACCGGACGAAAGCGCGGCATCGCCAGCACATCGGCGATGCTGTCGTCGGACAGTGCAGTGGCAAACAGCAACGCGCCGTAAATCATTTTCGCCCACAGGAATCCCCAGATATTCGGGGTCAGGATCGCCGCAGCATCAAACTGCAGCAACAGCGAGTAGAGCGTTGCGGTACGCGGTCGCGTGACGCCGTCTAACTCCCCTATCACCACCGCCCCGCGTCCA
Source organism: Pantoea sp. App145 (assembly GCF_047947045.1). Classification (NCBI taxonomy): domain Bacteria; kingdom Pseudomonadati; phylum Pseudomonadota; class Gammaproteobacteria; order Enterobacterales; family Erwiniaceae; genus Pantoea; species Pantoea sp. App145. Next base: position 3,968,361 of record NZ_CP133290.1, on the reverse strand, counting down.
CCGTGATGAATCACACCGGGTTCAAGGAAGTCTGCACCAAAGTTAAGGAAAGCTCCCACGGTGCGTTCGATGCCAATCTCGTCGGCAATAACCCGTTCGTTGAGGCCATTTTGCATCGAGACCACGAAGCCGTCGGGTGCTAAATGCGGCACAATCTGGCGGATGGCCGCCGCAGTGTGATGTGATTTCACCGCCAGCAGCACGCAGCGGAAACTGCCTTCAAGTTGTTCAGGGAGAAAAGCCTGCGCCTGCACCACTTTGTCGCCGAGGGGGCCGGTGATGCGCAAGCCGTGCTGGTTGATTGCCGTCACATGTTCCGCGACGTTATCGACAAAAATCACCGGCTGTCCGGCGTCGATAAATGAAGCGCCTATTGCGCCGCCAATCGCTCCCGCGCCCCAAATAACCAGCGGAGCAGGCGTTTGCGGCTGAGTGACAACTGACATCGGTTTTTCCTCCGGGAAAGTTGCGCCTCAGCACACTAAAGCGCGTCAATAATCTCGCGAATTTCCGCCAGCGCGGTTTGCCAGATCGCCAGCATTTCCTCATCGGCACGCTGATAATAGCCACCGTAGTTGCCATCACCGAGATAGGCTTTGGCGCGTATCGGGTCCATTTTGCGCAACGTCACCAGATCGACCAGCGGCTTCTGCTGCTCAGGCTGCGTCACCCCAGGCAAACGCGTCCACGGAAAATTCTCCATCCACGATGCATGCGAAGCTATCGGGTCGATGGACATGACTTTTGCCCAGGTTTTTGGCGCATTCCACCAGTTGTGTAATTGCACCGTCACCCCCGGGTTGTTCACCATCCATTCGCTGAAAATGTTTTGCGCCGGTGAGTTGCCGCCGTGACCATTGATAAACAGAATGCGCCGAAACCCCTGCCGCTTCAGGTTATTGAGGATGTCATTCAGCAGGCAGATATAGGTTTGCATGCTGAGGCTGATGGTGCCGGGATAATCACTAAACGCGGGTGTCATGCCAAAAGGCATCACGGGAAAAACAGGAATGCCATAAGGCTCTGCGGCCTCGGTTGCCACTCTTTCTGCCAGAATCGAATCCACTGACAGGCTTAACAGCGCATGCTGCTCGGTACTGCCGAGCGGCACAATCACCCTATCGTCAGTGGTCAGATAGTGTGCTAATTGCTGCCAGTTCATTTCACTGATCTTCATTACGGTCCCCGGTGTTGGACGCGTGTAAAATTTCCTGCTGCAGCAACGGGACAACAACCCGCTGGATTTCTCCTGCATCAGGTACGTGCCTGTATTCAAAAGAAGATTGTTTTTCTCCCAGCTGGGCGGTGAGTTCCTGAACGCCGGTGGCGTACACCAGGGCATCGGTCTCTTTTAATAATTCGCCAAGCCGGGGATCATCGCTGTGAACCACCGTGACCTGAGTGACGTGTGGAGCAAAGCGCGCCACGCCATGCGTCATCAGCGCGGTAAATTCTGGAAAAATCGATACCACCAGCGTGCGGGTCAGCGGTTCGAGCGAAGCCAGCGCGCGGCGCGTGGCTTCGGACGGAATAAAGCTGATGTTCAGCAACGGCTGCCCCGTAAATAGCTCGCTGACTTCACGCCGACGATGGGCAAAAGTCAGCAGTAAATCGGCGCTGGCCACTCGCTGGCGCAGAACCTCATCCTGTTTCAAATCGGTGAGGGTCGTCGCTTCTACCGCCGCGATGTCACCCAGCGTTTCCGCGATGCACTGTGCGTAATCACGCGCCGCATCAATAAAATTGCCAATGAAAAAGACGGTTTTCTTCTTGAGCTGACGCTGCTTTTCGCCATAACGGCTGCTGACCAGCGCACCGAGTTCGGCGGCACTCAACCCCATCAACATGCCGCAATTGATAAAGGCATCCAGGTGCTGATGCAACTCATTGACATCATGCTCTGAAGACCCGAGCAACAGTGATGCATCGGCGATAAAGGTTCCGGCACCTGGCTTGCTGTACACCAGCTCCGCCGCCCTTAATTCGCGATAGACCTGCGCCACCGTCATCGGCGCGACACCAACCAAATCGGCCATTTCGCGCACCGAAGGCAACTGCTCGCCGGGCTTTAACGCACCAAAGGTGATGGCGTATTCAATGATGCCGCGTAACTGCGCCCCCAGCGGGATCGAAGATTCTCGGTCGAGGTGGAATTCCATTACCTACCCTGAAAGTGTACTGGTCTGTTAATACAATTATGCTGTTTTTTGCATCAACGCAAGTCGTTAACGCAAAAAATAATCATAAAATAACTTTTTGTTATAACAGCATTGAATTTTTTTGCATTTTTTTTGCGCTAATCATTGACAGTTTATGAGCAATCCTTCAATTATCGTACCAGTTAACTAGAACACAATCATCACCGCCATTTTTTGCAGGTTCCGTCTCCCTTCTTTTCAGGGTGACAAACAGGTGCCTGACAAGCATTTTTTTCTGACTCAACAGAGAGGCAAGGTAATGAAAGTTATGCCTAAATTAACGTTAATCGCCTTACTGGCAGCAAGTGCCTTCAACACCCTGGCCGCACAGGCAGCAGAGGTAGTACAGCGCGGCGGAACCCTGACTTATGGCCGCTACGCCGACAGTAATTTCCTCGAACCGGTCCTGAATGAAAGCAATAACGATATCTGGATCCTCTCCAACCTGTATGACACCCTGCTGCTGCCGACCAACGATGGCAAGGGCATCAGACCAGGTCTGGCAACGGCCTGGAAACTGGCGGCAGACGGTAAAAGCGTCACGCTTACCCTGCGCCCTGATACTAAATTCTCTGACGGCTCGCCCATCACCGCCGAAGACGTTAAATGGTCACTTGAACGTGCTGCCAAACCAGGTAACGGCGTATGGCAATTTCTGGTCAGCGCAATCGATAACGTCACCATCAGCGATCCTCATACCGTGGTGATCCACCTGTCGCATACCGATCCTGCCATCCTTACCGCGCTGACGGTTTTCAACACCGCGATCATGCCGGAGAAACAGTTCGAAGCGGAACCGGGTGCCACCGATCACGACAAAGCGGCGGCATTCGCTGAACATCCGATTGGATCCGGCCCTTTTATGCTGAAATCGTGGCAACATAACGCCACCATGACGCTGGTGCGTAACCCGTACTACTGGGAAAAAGGCGCGGATGGCAAAGCCCTGCCCTACCTTGACGGCATCAAGTTTGAAATCATTCCTGACGATGCCACCCGCATCCTGAAGTTGCAGTCTGGTGAGCTGGACGGGGCCGAGTTTATCCCTTACTCACGCGTTAAGGAGTTGCAGGGCAATCCGGCACTGAATATGGCGCTGTTCCCGTCAACCCGTGTCGAAGTCGCCAGCGTCAACGCACGGCCAGAGATCGACGGCAAGCCGAACCCACTGGCGAACCCGAAGGTACGCGCTGCGCTGAACTATGCCACGGATAAAGACGGCATCATCCAGCTGGTGACATTCGGGCTGGGTAAACCGATGACTTCGTTTATGTCAACCTCTACCCCGCTGAACTCCGGCACCAAACCACTCTGGCCGGTGGATGTGGAAAAAGCGCAGTCACTGATGAAAGAAGCGGGCTATCCTAACGGCTTCAGCACCAGCATGAATATCCTGGCGGGTAATGAAGACAGCCTGAGCATTGCCACCGGCCTGCAACAGATGTGGGCGCAGATTGGCGTTAAATTAACCATCAACCAGATGGATAACGCCACGCTGAACGCCAACTTCCGCAAGGGGAATTTCAGCACCCGCATTGGGCCGTGGACCGACGATATCGCCGATCCAAACGAAATCACCTCCTACTACGCCTATTCGAAGAACATTCAGGCGCTGCATTCAGGCTGGAAAAGTGACGAGCTGGATAAGCTGTTTGAGGCCTCACAGCAGGAAACCAATCCGACGAAACGCGCAGAGCAGTACAAACAAATCCAGGACATCTACAACAGCACCGGTCCGACTATCCCGTTATATGAAAGTTCTTATCCGGTCGCGCTGAAGAAAAATGTCGAAGGATTCGTCCAGATCCCACTGGGTAATAACATCTTCACCGAAACCTGGCTGAAGAAGTAATTCGCCATTCATTACACCGAGTGAAATCCAGCCATCTGGCGCTGTAGCGACTACAGCGCCATTACGCTGGATTTGGGAGCACGCGTTGACTGAGCTGAGTTATATTTTAAAACGCATTCTGCTGATCATCCCGACGCTGCTGGTCATTCTGGTGGTGACTTTCACCATCGTGCGTCTGCTACCTGGCGATCCCGCCAGTGCGATGATCGGCGACCGCGCCACCGACACTGATGTTAATCGTATCAATCAACAGCTGGGGCTGGATCAGTCGCTGCCCGTGCAGTTTGCCGGGTTTGTGCGCCAGGTCGCCAGTGGCAATCTGGGCAACTCCTATGCAATGCATGCCCCGGTGACGGCAGTGATCGCCGAACGTTTGCCGGTCACCCTGCTGTTAACCGGCATGGCCGCGCTATTTTCGCTGCTGATGGCGATCCCGTTGGCCTTTATTTCCGCGCTTAAACGCAACAGCGTCACCGATATCACCATCCGCGGCGCATCGCAGGTTACGCTGTCGATGCCCTCCTTCTATATCGGCCTGGTGCTGCTGACCGTTTTCGCTGCGCAACTGCACTGGTTCCCGGTCGGCGGTTATGGCGATAGCTGGGGACAGCGCATCTATCATCTGTTTCTTCCGGCGATGACGCTGGCTGTAAGCATCACATCGGTGCTGATTGGCAGCCTGCGCAACTCGATCATCGCGGTGCTCGATGCGGAATACATTACCTTCGCCCGCGCTAAAGGGCTGAGCAGCCGGGTAGTGTTGCTGCGCCATGTGCTGCGTAACTCGCTGATCCCGATGCTGAGTCTGTTTGCCCTCAATATCGGCACCACCATCGGCAGCGCGGTAATCACCGAAACGGTGTTCGCCGTGCCCGGCATCGCGCGCCTGATGGTCGATAGCATTTTCAGCCGCGACTATCCGATGATTCAGGGACTGGTAATCGTGCTGTCCGTGCTGGTGTCGCTGATTTTTCTTATCACCGACATCGTACAGGTGATGATTGACCCAAGGAGGGCACGATGAGTGAATTAATTATCCAGCGATCCCTCACCCGCAAGTGGCGCAAATATCTGCCCTGGTCGTCACTGTTGGGCTGCGTCATCCTGCTACTCAGCCTGCTGATGGCGTTCTTTCCGCATCTGATTGCCACCGCCGACCCGCTGAAGTTCGACTACCGCGCCATCCTCAAAGGGCCGAACCTGCAACACGTTTTTGGCACCGATAACTTTGGACGCGATATCTTTTCGCGCGTGGTGTATGCCTACCAGATTGATTTGCAAATCGCCTTCTTCACCACACTGTTCCCGATGGTGTTTGGCACCCTGGTTGGGCTGCTGGTCGGCTATTTCGGCGGCGTGGCCGAGATGCTGTTTCAAAGGATCGTCGATGCGGTAGTCACCTTCCCGCTACTGGTGCTGGTGATCGCTATCGTCGCGATTCTCGGCCCGGGACTGAATAGCATGTATATCGCCGTCGGTATTATTTATTGGGTGTTCTACGCCAGGTTAATTGCCGGTGAAGTGAGCATTCAGAAACGGCTGGAATACGTGGCCGCAGGCAAAGTCATGGGCTACAGCACACCGCGCATTATCTTCCGTCACGTGCTGCCGAACGTTATTACCACCACGCTGGTGTACTGGATGACCGATATGGCGCTGGCGATCCTGCTGGGTTCCAGCCTCGGTTATCTCGGCCTCGGCGCACAACCGCCCACCGCCGAATGGGGGGTGCTGATCGCCTCTGGTAAGAACTTCATGGATACCGCATGGTGGATAACGATTTTCCCCGGTATTGCCATCGTATTAACCGGCCTGGGATTCAGCCTGTTTGGCGATCTGCTGGCAGACTGGCTGCGTCCTGGAAGCCGTTAGTGAACATGAGAGCGAATTATGCCCAGCCAGACTTCCCCTTTGCTTGAGGTGCAGCAGCTCAACACCCAAATTCATACCTCGCGCGGTAGCCTGCGAGCGATTCAGGACGTGAGTTTCAGCCTCAAACCGGGAGAAATTCTCGGGCTGGTCGGTGAATCCGGCTCGGGAAAAAGCGTCACCCTGCGTTCTCTGCTGCGCCTGATGCCCGCCAGCGCCGAAGTTTCGGGTTCAGTGAAATGGCAGGGGCGCGAGATTACCAGTATGAAACCGGCGGAGCTGCGCAGCATTCGCGGCGGTGAAATCGCGATGATTTTTCAGGAACCGATGATCGCCCTCAATCCGGTGTTAACCGTCTGGCGGCAGATTGAGGAAAGTCTGGCCGCCCACACCGATTTAACGCGTAAACAACGCCGCCAGCGCGCCATTGAGTTACTGAATCAGGTGGGGATCCCCGCACCGGAGTTGCGTCTCGACGATTATCCGCACCAGTTCTCCGGCGGGATGCGCCAGCGTGTGATGATTGCCATTGCGCTGGCGGGCAATCCCCGTCTGCTGCTGGCCGACGAGCCCACCACCGCGCTGGATGTCACCATTCAGGAGCAAATCCTCAAGCTGCTATTCAACCTGCGTGACCAGTTAGCGATGGGAATTATTTTTGTCACCCACGATCTCGGCGTGGTTGCTCAGCTGTGCGATCGCGTGGCGGTGATGTATGCCGGACGTATCGTCGAAAGCGCACCGGTGCGGGAAATTTTCAGCCAGCCACGTCATCCCTACACCCAGGGGTTGATCGCCTCGGTGCCACAAAACGGCGGCGAGCGAAAACCACTACAGTCGATTGAGGGCACACCGCCGTCGCTGCTCAGCCTGCCGCAGGGGTGCAGTTTTAGCCCGCGCTGTCGCTATAAAACTGACATCTGCCTGCGGGAGGTGCCGCCCCCTGAGGCGCTGAATAGCGAACATCAGGTTGCCTGTCATCATCACGCTAACCTTAACGTCATGGAGGGCATCTGAGATGGGTGAAACTTTGTCACACAACAGCCTGCCAATCGTCAGCGTCGAGGAGGCGATCGTCCACTTCCCAGTGGCGCAGACCATCCTCGAAAAAGTGCAGGGTAAACCCCGTAAGTTTGTACAGGCGCTGAATGGCGTCCGGCTGGAACTGATGCAGGGTGAGACACTGGGAGTGGTTGGTGAGTCCGGCTGCGGTAAATCCACGCTGGCGCGCACTATGGTGGGTCTGCTGCAAACTAACGAAGGCAAAATCTACTTCAATGGCAAAGATATCGCGACGCTGCGTGGCAAAGAACGCCGTAGCTTTAACCGCCAGGTGCAGATGATTTTCCAGGATCCCTACAGTTCACTTAACCCGCGCATGACCGTCGGCCAGGTACTGACCGAAGCGCTGTCGGTGCACGGCATGTGTGCGAAAAAAGATATTCCGGCGCGTATCCGTGAGTTGATGGAATTGGTGCGCCTGCCTGTCGACGCCATCGATAAACTGCCGCATGAGTTTTCCGGTGGGCAGCGCCAGCGTATTGGCATCAGTCGCGCGCTGGCCGTGGAGCCGCAGGTGTTGATCGCCGATGAACTGGTTTCGGCGCTGGATGTGTCAGTGCAGGCACAGGTGGTAAACCTGCTGCTGGATTTGCAGCAGAAACTCAATCTGACGGTGCTGTTCGTCGCCCACGATCTGCGGCTAGTCAGACATATTTCGCATCGTGTGGCGGTGATGTACCTTGGCGAAGTGGTGGAAGTGGCTGATACGGAAACGTTATTTATCAAGCCATTGCATCCCTATACCCAGGCCTTATTACGCGCGGCACCGAGTATGGACCCTGACGACCGCGGGAAAAATGTCAGCCTGACCGGCGAACTCCCCAGCCCGCTTGCCCCCCCGTCCGGCTGTCGCTTTCACACCCGCTGCCCATTTGTTACCGATCGCTGCCGCACTGAGCGGCCGGTGCTGGCACTGAAATCCGGTGGTCAGCGCGTGGCCTGTCACCTGGTTCCCTTTGAATCCGGGACATAAAAAAAGGATGGCTTTCGCCATCCTTTCTATCGCCACGCGCTTATGCGAAATCAGGCATAAACCGGCAGACGAGCACAGATATCCAGCACTTTCTGCTTGGTACGTTCGATGGTGGCTTCGTCGTTGATGTTGTCCAGCACATCAGCAATCCAGCCTGCCAGTTCACGCACTTCAGCTTCTTTGAAGCCGCGACGCGTGACTGCCGGGGTACCGATACGCACACCGGAAGTCACGAACGGGCTCTTCGGATCGTTCGGTACGCTGTTTTTGTTGACGGTGATGTTAGCACGGCCCAGCGCGGCATCCGCTTCTTTACCGGTCAGGTTTTTGCTCACCAGATCAATCAGGAACAGGTGGTTATAGGTGCCACCTGATACGATGTTGTAGCCGCGCTCAATCAGCACTTCCACCATCGCTTTGGCGTTTTTAGCAACCTGCTGCTGGTAAGTTTTGAACTCAGGTTCCATCGCTTCTTTGAACGCGACGGCTTTACCGGCGATCACGTGCATCAGCGGGCCGCCCTGGCCGCCAGGGAACACCGCAGAGTTCAGTTTTTTGTACAGCTCTTCATCACCGTTTTTCGCCAGGATCAGGCCGCCACGCGGACCCGCCAGGGTTTTGTGGGTAGTTGAAGTGACGATATGTGCATGCGGAACCGGGTTCGGATAGACGTCAGCCGCGATCAGACCCGCCACGTGTGCCATGTCAACGAACAGGTACGCGCCAACGCTGTCAGCGATTTCACGCATTTTGGCCCAGTCAACCACGCCAGAGTAAGCAGAGAAACCACCGACGATCATTTTCGGTTTATGGGTTTTCGCCAGTTCTGCCAGCTCGTTGTAGTCAATTTTGCCGGTTTCATCGATGCCGTAAGGCACCACGTTATACAGTTTACCGGACAGGTTAACCGGTGAACCGTGAGTCAGGTGACCACCGTGTGCCAGGTTCATACCCAGAATGGTGTCGCCCGGCTGCAACAGCGCAGTGTAAACCGCGAAGTTTGCCTGAGAACCAGAGTGCGGCTGCACGTTGGCGTAGTCTGCGCCGAACAGCGCTTTCGCGCGATCAATCGCCAGCTGTTCAACGATATCAACGTATTCACATCCGCCGTAGTAGCGTTTGCCCGGATACCCTTCCGCGTATTTATTGGTGAGCTGTGAACCTTGCGCCTGCATAACGCGCGGGCTGGTGTAGTTTTCAGAAGCAATCAGTTCAATGTGCTCTTCCTGGCGCACTTTCTCTTGCTCCATCGCCTGCCACAACTCGGCATCATAATCGGCAATGTTCATATCACGCTTTAACATCCGCATCTCCTGACTCAGCTAACTTTTTTAACGGCAATTTAAGCCCCGCTAAGGGGCGAAGGCCAACAGTGTAAACCGTTTTGGCAGGTGACGGTAGCAGCAATCCCCTCTTTTTACGCAAACGATTGGCAAGGCGCTGGAACGGGTTTTTTACGCATTTTTGCAAGCCAGAGAATCACGATATTTCCTCAGAATGAAGCGGAAAAAATTTCAGGATTGCGGCAGAGATTCCAGTAAACCTGATTTATCCCTGAGCATTCAGGGGGATTTACAACCACATGCTCGCGATTATAAGATGCATTTAAAATACAACTTTTAAAATGCTATGAGGATTCACCCATGCTCAACGCGCAAGACATCGCTATCATCAAATCCACCCTGCCCGCTATTGCCGAAGTAGGCCCACAGCTCACCGGCCATTTTTATCAGCGTATGCTGACGCAGCATCCGGAACTCAAGGATGTGTTCAACATGAACAATCAGCGCAGTGGCAACCAGCGTGAAGCGCTGTTCAACGCCATCTGCGCCTACGGCAGCAATCTGGAAAACCTCGAAGTGCTGCTGCCTGCGGTGGAAAAAATCGCCCAGAAACATACCAGCCTGAATATTCAGCCCGAGCAGTACGCCATCGTCGGTGAAAATCTGCTGGCGACCATTCAGGAACTGCTGAATCCGGGGGATGAGGTGCTGCAGGCATGGGGCAAGGCGTATGGCGTGCTGGCTGAGGTGTTTATCCAGCGTGAAGAAGCGATTTACCGCGCGTCCGCAGCGAAAACCGGTGGCTGGCGTGGTGCGCGTGAGTTCCGTATTCGTGCCATTCAGCCGCGAAGCAGCGTGATTAAAAGCTTTGAACTGGAGCCGGTGGATGGTGCAGCGGTGGCGGATTTCCTGCCTGGTCAGTATCTGGCCATCACCCTGCGCCCGGACAGCAAGGGCAATCTACAGCATCGTCAATATTCACTCACCCACCAGCCAAATGGTCAGTTCTATCGTATTGCGGTGAAACGTGAAGATCAGGGTGCGGTATCCAACTGGCTGCATGACGAAGCGCAGGTCGGGGATGTGGTGCAATGCGCGGCACCGGCGGGCGATTTCTTCCTCCAGGCAGAGCCTGCGACGCCTGTTACCCTGATCTCAGCAGGTGTCGGCCAGACTCCGATGCTGGCAATGCTCGCCAGCCTGGCAGAGCAACAACATCCGGCCGCAGTGACCTGGTTGCATGCAACGGAAGACGGCCAGCAACATGCCTTCGCCGGGGAAGTCCAGGCGCTGGGCAGCCGTCTGCCGAACTTTAGCAGCCATGTCTGGTATCGCCAGCCTGCCGTTGCTGACGCCGGTCATTACGATGCGCAGGGGTTGATGGATTTAGCGGGCGTTTCTGCTGAACTCAGTCAGCCCGATCGCCAGTTCTGGTTCTGTGGCCCGCTGGCGTTTATGCAGTTTGTCGCACGCCAGTTGCTGGATGCGGGTGTCACCGCCGACCGTATTCATTACGAAGTGTTTGGTCCGCATAAGGTGCTATAACTCAGTAAAAAACAAAAAGCCCGCAGCATTTGCGGGCTTTTCAGCAATCTGAAGCTGCGATTAGATCGCCTCTTCGTCTTCTTCACCGGTACGGATACGCACTACACGTGCCACGTCAAAGACAAAGATTTTACCGTCGCCGATTTTGCCGGTTTGCGCAGTTTTCATGATGGTCTCAACGCAGGTATCAACGATATCGTCGCCCACCACCATTTCGATTTTTACTTTCGGCAGAAAATCGACCATATACTCGGCACCACGATACAGTTCAGTGTGACCTTTCTGGCGACCAAATCCTTTCACTTCGCTGACCGTCATCCCGGTGATGCCGACTTCCGCTAACGCTTCGCGTACATCATCGAGTTTAAATGGTTTGATAATTGCATCGATCTTTTTCATCACAGATCCTTTTTTCACTCCCTCCGTGGCCGGACGGGTAACAGATAGTATAAATGTTCCTGCCGCAGCCGCTGGCTCAGAGCCGTCTGTGGCGTCAAAACAGGACTTTCTCCTGCTTTCTGTCCGAATGCCGGGGCAACAGGCCGAATCGCAGCGGCAGAAAGCTACTCTTTAAAATCGCTGGCGTCCAGTTCATGGCGCGACAGCAGCTTATAAAACTCGGTGCGGTTACGTCCAGCCAGACGCGCAGCATTGGTCACATTTCCTTTGGTCATTTGCAGCAGCTTACGCAGATAGTTCAGTTCAAACTGATTGCGCGCTTCAACAAACGTCGGCAATGCGGTGTTCTCACCTGCCAGCGCCTGTTCAACCAGCGCATCGCCAATCACCGGTGAGGTACTCAGCGCCACGCACTGCTCGATGACGTTCACCAGTTGACGCACATTACCCGGCCAGCTGGCTCCCACCAATCGTTTCATAGCGTCCACGGAAAAACTGCGCACAAAGGGTTTATGACGATCGGCAGACTGACGCAGCAAATGATTCGCCAGCAGGGGAATATCTTCGGCACGTTCATGCAACGCCGGGATCTTCAGGTTCACCACGTTGAGGCGATAGTAGAGATCTTCGCGAAAGCTTTTCTTTTCCATCGCTTTAGGCAAATCACGATGGGTGGCAGAAATGATGCGCACATTGATACTGACATCATGATTACTGCCGAGCGGACGAACCTTGCGCTCTTGCAGCACGCGTAGCAGCTTCACCTGCAACGCCTGCGGCATATCGCCAATCTCATCGAGGAATAGCGTGCCGCCTTCCGCTGCCTGAAACAGCCCCTCGCGGGCACTCACCGCGCCGGTAAACGCCCCCCTGGCGTGGCCGAACAGCTCAGACTCCAGCAACTGCTCCGGTAACGCGCCACAGTTGATGGCGATAAAAGGTTTACTGGCACGCGGGCTGGCGGCATGAATTGCCTGCGCCAGCACTTCTTTACCGGTGCCGCTCTGGCCGTTGATCAACACACTGACGTCGGATTGCGCCACCATGTGCGCCTGCTCCAGCAGTCGTAGCATCAGCGGATTACGTGTGACGATAGACTCACGCCAGCCATCATCGATCTCGGGTGCACGCAGGGCCAGCGCCTCATCAATCGCTTTGTATAACGCATCACGATCCACCGGTTTGGTAAGAAAGCTAAATACGCCCTGTTGGGTGGCTGAAACCGCTTCCGGGATCGATCCATGCGCAGTCAGGATGATCACCGGCAGACCCGCGTGGCGCTTCTGGATTTCGCCAAACAACGCCAGACCGTCCATCTCATCCATACGCAGGTCGCTGACCACCAAATCGACCTTCTCTTTTTGCAGATGACGTAAGGCTTCCGGCCCGCTGGCCGCCGTTGCGACCTGATAGCCTTCGCTGCTGAGACGCATTCCCAGCAGCTTCAGCAGCCCCGGATCATCATCCACCAGCAATAATCGTGCGGCCTGTTTCATTATGGCTGCTCCTCATTCGCCGTACCGCTGGCACTGTGCGATGTGTCGCTGCTGTCGGGCGCTTTACGCGAGGACAGCTGACGCTCGATATCCGTCAGACGCTCCAGCTTATGCTGCGTATCTGCCAGCGAGGTACGAAGCGTGCGTTGCTGCTGGCGCAGGCTATCCAGCTCGGCATCGGTACTTTGCTGTAGCCGTGCGTAGCGGCCACGCGCGTCACTCAGCTCAAGCTGAGCGGCCTGGTTGCTGCGCCACAGCTGAATCAGCGGACGAACTGCCGCCGGAAACGTCGTACTGTAGCCATCCAGCGTATCAACATAGTCGCGGCGCTCCTGTGGCGTTACGTTGCCGTTGGCCAGCAATATGCCCTGCTTAAAGGCACGGGACCAGCCCTGCACCGGCCAGCGACGTGCTTCCGCCCGGGCCTCGGCCGGTGACAGACGTTCCGCACAATCAATGGCACGCTGCCAATACAATGGGTTGCTCATGGCTGCCGGATATTCAATTTGCCAGACACTGCCACAGTCAGTCGCCAGATAGTCCGGCAGACGCACCTGCGGCTCCGGCTGGATGCTGTCGTCCCTGAGGGCGTTGTCTGCAGAAGGTGCATGGCAACCCGCCAGGCTGAACACCAGCAGGCTGGCGGCGCATAATTTGTTGAGGGATAAATTCATTGATCAGGCATTCCCGGCGGTGGTAGTCAAAATGATACGAAAACAGACATCCGCGTCCTTACGTGTCACCAACTGTAAATCACCCTGCATCCTGCGCAGGCAATCTTTGGCGATGCTCAACCCCAGCCCACTGCCTTTAACCGGCCCCTTGCGTTGTTGGCTGCCCTGATAAAAAGGCTCAAAGATCATCGCCTGCTCTTCAGCCGGAATCGGTGTGCCGGTGTTTGCCACCTCGATCCACACCTCATTGCCCTTCTGCTGGCTGTGCAGCCAGATGTTACCGGATTCGCTACCGTAGTTCACGGCGTTCGAATAAAGGTTATCGATCACCCGTTGCAGCAGGGTTGACTCTGCCAGGCAGTGGTTCACCTGTAAATCCACATGGGTGCGCATTTGCCGCGCATGGGCCGGTAACGAGTGTGATTTCACCACCGTCTCGACAATGGTATCCAGTGCCACGACATCCAGCGCCAGCGGGCCATCGGCCAGTTTGCGGTTGTAATCCAGCAACTGCTCGATCAAACGTTGCAAATGACGGCTGCTGGTATCCAGAATCGCCACCACTTCCTGCTGTTCGCTATTCAGTGGACCTGCCACCTGATCGGCTAACAATTCCGTGCCTTCGCGCAGGCTGGCAAGTGGCGTTTTCAGCTCATGGGAAAGATGGCGTAAAAACTCGTGGCGTTGCGCTTCCAGCCAGCTCAGGCGTTCACTCAGCCAGACAATACGCTTACCGAGCGAGCGGATCTCACGCGGACCACGGAAGCTGATACTGTCGCCCAGCGCCTTGCCTTCACCCAGACGGTTGATCATCCGCTCCACCCGCTTCACCGGCCCGATAATCATGCCGGTAAACAACAACACCAGCGCCAGGCTGATCAGGAACAATATCAGAGCCTGCCAGCCAAAAAACTGGCCTCGATCAGCAATTTCACGCTGCAATTGCAAACCCCGCGAAAACACCACTTCGCGTGTTTCCTGCACCATTTGCGCATTGGTATCGGAAAAGTGCTCAAGGGCTGTCGATGCAGGTGCGGAGGGATTGCCGCTGGCACATTGCAGCGTTTCCAGCTGTGGCAACGTTGCAGCTAACAGTTTGAACGAAGGCAAATCCGGCAGGCTGGCAGCGTGGGTGGTGAGCATCTGACTGTAGTGCGCACGTTGTGACTGATAGAGCCGCGCCAGACTGTCATCACCCAACACACAATATTGACGATAGCTGCGCTCCAGCTCGATGGCAGTCCGCGCCATGGCTTCACTGCGGCGCACGTCCGTAAAGGTGTTGCGATTGGTGTCTGCCGCCTGATTGCTCAGCGCCGACAGACTTTCCCATGCCTGCCACGCCAGTACCAGCAGCGGCAGCAGCACCAGCAGGAACGCCATCAACACCAGCTGACGCAGCGAACGGGGAAATAAACGCCATCTCTTCACAACCGGATTTCCTTAAATTTTTACTACAGGAATGCTAGCGGAGTCTGAAAGCGGAAGAAAGCATAGATAAGAAAACGGCAGGCGCTATGGCCTGCCGTTGAGCGTGACGCCGAACGCCTCACGCGGGAATAAGGTGGTGCCTAACTCAACGTTACGTCCGATGCTTGATAACGTTGCAAAGCAAGCGATTATCGGTTGGGTGGACGGCAGGCACCGTTTGGTGCGTCATTCAGTTTTTATGAGCTCAACCGCAATGCGGGGCAATCATAAGCAGGAGAATGAGCAACGTAATGAGTATAGCAAACATCGTGCCAAAAATAAAATAGCGTTAATTATCAGATAAATGCTTTCTCAGAGTGAGACACGGCGCAAAAAATTTACCGTCCGGTCTAAAAAAACTGTCGCTGATTAGCAACGCGTTTCTGAAGGAAAAATCACACCCAATAATATCAATAGGTTAAATGTCACCTTTTGACGACAGGCTAACCGTAGCGGTGTCGCTGTTTTCCGACATCAAAAAAAAGGGCATCCATCAGGATGCCCTTGATTGCGCGATAAATCGCGCCGCTACGCATTAACCCAACTGCTTACGTGCGTTGCGGAAAATACGCATCCACGGGCTGTCTTCGCCCCACTCTGCCGGGTGCCAGGAATTGCTCACAGTACGGAACACGCGTTCCGGGTGCGGCATCATAATGGTCACGCGGCCGCTTTCGTTGGTCACCGCAGTGATACCGTTCGGGGAACCGTTCGGGTTGGCCGGATAAGTCTCGGTCACCTTACCGAAGTTGTCCACGAAACGCAGCGCCACCAGGCCTTTGCTTTCCAGCGCCGCCAGATGCGCGCCATCACGCACTTCAACAAAACCTTCGCCGTGTGATACCGCAATCGGCATATGCGAACCGGCCATGCCGTCCAGCAGCAGTGACGGGCTGGCAGCCACTTCCACCAGGCTGAAACGCGCTTCAAAGCGTTCTGACTGGTTACGCACGAAGCGCGGCCACAGTTCGCTGCCCGGCACCAGCTCACGCAGATTGGACATCATCTGGCAGCCGTTACAGACGCCCAGCGCCAGCGTCTGCGGACGATGGAAGAAGTTTTCGAACTCATCACGCACGCGGCTGTTGAACAGGATGGATTTCGCCCAGCCTTCACCCGCACCCAGTACGTCACCGTAGGAGAAGCCACCACAGGCCACCAGCGCATGGAACTCTTCCAGACCGCGACGGCCCGCCAGCAGATCGCTCATATGCACATCGACAGCGGTAAAGCCTGCACGATGGAAGGCGGCCGCCATTTCAACGTGGGAATTGACGCCCTGCTCACGCAGCACCGCCACACGCGGACGCGCACCGGTGGCAATCATCGGCGCGGCAACGTCTTCTTCCGGTTTGAAGGTCAGATGGACATTCAGGCCAGGATCGTTGTCGTTTTTCTTCGCTTCATGTTCCTGATCGGCACAGGCCGGGTTGTCACGCAGACGCTGCATCTGCCAGGTGGTTTCTGCCCACCAGGTACGCAGCGTGGTACGGCTTTCGCTGTACACCGCATGCTCACCAGAACGAATCACAAAACGATCGCCCGGCAGCGCCTGACCAATCACATGGACGTTGGTCATCAGGCCATGATCGGCGAACGTCTTCAGCACCGCATCACGGTCAGCAGCGTTGATTTGCACCACCGCACCCAGTTCTTCGGTAAACAGCGCCGCCAGCGCATCACTACCCAGCGCGGCGATGTCCGCTTCGATACCGCAATGACCGGTAAACGCCATCTCAGCCAGCGTTACCAGCAGGCCGCCGTCAGAACGGTCGTGGTAGGCCAGCAGTTTCTGCTCCGCCACCAGCGCCTGAATGGCGTTGAAGAAGCCAGCCAGCTGTCCGGCGTCACGCACGTCAGCCGGTTTATCACCCAGTTGACGATAGACCTGTGACAGCGCCGTCGCCCCCAGCGTGTTTGCGCCATTGCCCAGATCCACCAGCAGCAGCAGGTTGTCTTTATCGGCCTGCAATTGCGGCGTCACGGTGCGGCGTACGTCTTCCACGCGGGCAAAAGCGGTGATGACCAGCGACAGCGGTGACGTCATTTCACGCTGTTCATTCCCCTGCTGCCAGCGGGTTTTCATCGACATGGAATCTTTACCCACCGGGATGGTGATACCCAGCGCCGGGCAAAGTTCTTCGCCGACCGCTTTCACGGCTTCATACAGGCCCGCATCTTCACCCGGGTGACCGGCTGCCGCCATCCAGTTCGCTGACAGCTTCACGCGTGTCAGTGAACCAATTGCCGTTGCGGCGAGGTTAGTCAGAGCTTCACCCACCGCCAGACGGCCTGAAGCGGCGAAGTCGAGCAGTGCGACCGGGGCGCGTTCGCCGAGAGAGAAGGCTTCACCGTAGTAGCTGTCGAGACTGGCGGTGGTCACTGCGCAGTTAGCAACCGGAATCTGCCACGGACCCACCATCTGATCGCGTGCCACCATACCGGTTACGGTACGGTCACCGATGGTAACAAGGAAGGTTTTCTCTGCCACGGTCGGCAGATGCAGCACACGGTTGACCGCATCAGCCACGGTGATGCCGTCGCGCTGCAACGCTTCACCTTTCGCCTGCTGACTGACCACATCACGCGTCATCTTCGGCGTTTTGCCCAGCAGCACATCCAGCGGCATATCGATCGGTTTGTTGTCGAAATGCGTATCCGCCAGGCTCAGATGCTGTTCTTCGGTGGCTTCACCAATTACCGCGTAAGGGGCACGCTCGCGCTGGCACAGCTCATCAAACAGCGCCAGTTTGTCCGGCGCTACCGCCAGCACATAACGTTCCTGCGATTCGTTACACCACACTTCCAGCGGGCTCATGCCTGGCTCATCGCTCAGCACGTCACGCAGATTGAAGCGGCCACCACGGCCACCGTCGCTGACCAGCTCCGGCATGGCGTTAGACAAGCCACCTGCACCCACGTCATGGATAAACAGAATCGGGTTAGCTTCGCCCAGCTGCCAGCAGCGGTCGATCACTTCCTGGCAACGACGTTCCATTTCCGGGTTGTCACGCTGTACGGAAGCAAAGTCGAGGTCGGCATCAGACTGGCCAGAAGCCATTGATGAGGCAGCACCGCCGCCGAGACCGATATTCATTGCCGGGCCACCCAGCACAATCAGCTTCGCGCCCACCACTATTTCGCCTTTCTGCACGTGGTCGGCACGGATGTTACCGATGCCGCCCGCCAGCATGATTGGCTTGTGGTAACCACGCAGTTCTTCACCGTTGTGGCTGTTAACGCGCTCTTCATAGGTACGGAAGTAACCGTTCAGTGCCGGACGACCAAATTCGTTGTTGAACGCCGCGCCACCCAGTGGGCCTTCGGTCATGATATCCAGCGCCGTCACGATACGATCCGGCTTACCAAAGTCTTCTTCCCACGGCTGTTCAAAGCCCGGAATACGCAGGTTGGACACTGAAAAGCCCACCAGACCCGCTTTGGGTTTGGCACCACGTCCGGTTGCGCCTTCGTCACGGATTTCACCACCGGAACCGGTCGCCGCACCTGGCCATGGAGAAATCGCCGTTGGGTGGTTATGCGTTTCCACTTTCATCAGGATATGCGCGGCTTCCTGATGGAAATCGTATTCGCCTTTTTCGGCATCGGCGTAGTAACGGCCAACTTCGGAACCTTCCATCACCGCCGCGTTGTCTTTATAGGCAGACAACACATAGTCAGGCGTTTGTTCGAAGGTATTTTTGATCATTTTAAACAGCGACTTCGGCTGTTTTTCACCGTCAATAATCCAGTCGGCGTTGAAGATTTTGTGGCGGCAATGCTCGGAGTTCGCCTGGGCAAACATATAGAGTTCAATGTCGTTCGGGTTGCGACCCAGCGTAGTGAAGGCGTTCAGCAGATAGTCGATTTCGTCATCGGCCAGAGCCAGACCCAGCGTAGTGTTAGCCAGTTCCAGTGCCTGACGGCCTCCACCCAGCACATCAACACTTTTCAGCGGCTGCGGCTCATGGTGGGCAAACAGTTGCTGCGCATCATTGAGATCGCCGTATACCGTTTCCATCATGCGGTCATGCAGCAGGCTGGCAAGGGTCTGCCACTGCGCTTCTGTCAGCTGCGGTGCCTGAACATAGAACGCCATACCGCGTTCCAGACGACGCACCTGTGGCAGATCGCAGTTGTGGGCGATATCGGTCGCTTTGGAGGACCAGGGTGAAATGGTGCCTGGACGCGGCGTCACCAGCAACAGACGCCCTTGTGGCGCATGTTCGGCGAGAGACGGACCGTATTTCAGCAGGCGTTGCAGGCGGGCTTTTTCGTCCGCACTCAGCGGCGCACTGACATCGGCAAAATGGACGTACTCGGCGTAAATATCACTCACCGGCAGATGAGCGTCCTGAAAGCGGGTCAGCAGTTTGTTTACACGAAATGCCGACAGGGCGGGCGAACCACGCAGAATTTCCATCATTAAAGATCTCTCGTCTTCGAAGCGCCGGGCGACGCTTCATTGGGCGCAACAGGGAAAACGGGGCGTATTATAGAGAAACAGCACCGGTTACGAAACCGTTTGCGCAGAATTTATGGCCTACCGGATTCGCCTGAATTTTGCGCAAATCCTGCTATATAAGTTGCTCCGGCTCGCTTTGTTGCGCAAAATGCCCTTCGCTCTGGGAGTTCATACAAGATCAATACTGCCTTTTAAAGACAGAGGCCTTAGAGCCAGCGAGAGACAACTATTTGAAACGCCTGAAATTAAACTATCTGTTTATCGGTCTGATAACCGTGCTACTTGCGCTGGCACTGTGGCCGTCGATCCCCTGGTACGGGGGCGGCAAAGACGCGATATCGCAGATCAAATCACGGGGAGTGCTGCGCATCAGTACCGTTAACTCCCCGCTGACTTACTACACCATCAATAATGCACCAGCCGGTATGGATTACGAGCTGGCAAAGCGCTTCGCCGATTATCTTGGCGTCAAACTCCAGGTGACGGTGCGTCCGAACCTCGGTGACCTGTTTGACGATCTTGATGATGGTAAGGCGGATTTGCTGGCTGCGGGCCTGATCTACAACAACGATCGCATAGCCCGTTATCAGACCGGACCGAGTTATTACTCGGTATCGCAACAGCTGGTGTATCGCATTGATAAGCCGCGGCCAAAAAACCTCGGTGATCTGAAAGGCCGCCTGATTGTGCAGTCCGGTTCCGCGTACCTGTCAACTTTACGTTCCGCTAAAGCCGGAAACTATCCCGATCTTGACTGGTCAATCGCTACCGACCAGGGGCAAAAAGCGCTGCTGGAAGCGGTGGCGGATGGCAAACTGGACTACACCGTGGGGGATTCTGTCACCATTGGCCTGCTGCAACGCATTCATCCGCAGCTGGCAGTGGCCTTTGATATCACCGATGAAGAACCCGTCACCTGGTATCTGCCACATGATAAAGAAGATGACAGCCTGAATGCAGCCATGCTCGACTTCTATAGTCAGATGAGCGAAGAAGGCACCATCGCGCGGCTGGAGGAGAAGTATCTCGGCCATGTCGGCACTTTTGATTACGTCGATACCCGCACCTTCCTGCGCGCCATCGACAATACCCTGCCGGATATCAAGCCGTTATTTGAGAAATATGCCTCCAGCCTCGACTGGCGGCTGCTGGCGGCGATTTCTTATCAGGAGTCGCACTGGAATCCACAGGCAACCTCGCCCACCGGCGTGCGCGGCATGATGATGCTGACGCGCAACACCGCAGACAGCCTTGACGTTGCCGATCGTCTCGATCCTGAGCAAAGTATCCGCGGTGGCAGCGAATACCTGCAACGTATGGTGGAAAAAGTCCCCACGACCATCCCGGAAGATGAACGTATCTGGTTTGCTCTGGCGGCCTATAACATGGGCTATGCCCACATGCTGGACGCCCGTAAGCTGACGTCCAAACAAGGCGGCAACCCCGATAGCTGGGCCGATGTGAAGCTGCGTTTGCCGATGCTGAGTCAGAAGCGTTACTACGCGCAGACCACGTACGGCTATGCTCGCGGTCATGAAGCGTATAACTACGTGGAAAATATCCGTAAGTATCAGATTAGTTTGGTGGGATATTTACAGGAACAGGACAAACGGCTGGCGCAGCAGTCAGCCATGGAAGCAGAACTGGGCGCCGGTTATCCTGCTGTCGAACCGAAGATTGCGATGAATTAACCCGCGTCGCGCTGCGCCTGACGCAGCGCTTTTTTCTGCTCACGCCGCATGCGGAAAAAATCACTCAGCGTCGCGGCGCATTCTTCCGCCAGCACACCAGAAGCAATCTGGATTTGGTGATTCATACCGGGATGACCAATCACATCCAGCAGCGAACCGACCGCTCCGGTTTTTTCATCTTTTGCGCCATACACCAGCCGGGTAATCCGGCTATGCACCATCGCCCCGGCACACATCACACAGGGTTCGAGCGTCACGTATAACGTGGTGTCGAGCAGACGATAATTTTCCAGCACTTTACCGCCCTGGCGCAGCGCCATAATTTCCGCATGCGCAGTAGGATCATGCTGACCGATCGGACGGTTCCAGCCTTCGCCAATCACCTTGTCACCCTGCACCAGCACCGCACCGACTGGCACTTCCCCCTGCTCCCACGCCAAACGTGCGAGGCGTAAAGCGTGACGCATCCAGTATTCATCAGTCTGTGGGTTCACCGGGTAACTCCTGCGGGTAACAAAGGCGGCGCATTATAGCGAAATAGCGAGGTTATTCCAGCTGCTGCAACTCTCCACGCGGAGTGACGCGCCAGCGATGCTGGCAAAAGAACAGCAGCGGGTTGTCCTGCTTGCTGTCGCTATAGCCACTGTAGAGCTGCAACGGCGTGCCGATTTTCTCCTCCAGCTGCGCCACTTTTTCATGCCCGAGACAGCGCATCGTCAGTACACGCCCACCCCGTCCTGGCTTCATCTGGCTGGCAATGAGTTGTACACGCGGCAGAAAAGCTGAATCGAAATAGACCTGCTCCACCAGCGACTGCGGTGAACCGGTGATTAACCAGACATCGGCATCATCGCTGCTGAGGTAATCCGTCAGCCGCTGCTGTACCACCGGAAAAGCGGTAACGCGCTGGCGGAACCAGCGGGCGAATTCAGCTTCGCGCTGCAACAGGCGTTTTTCACTGTGACCGAAGGTGATGGCCCACAGCAACAAACTCATCGGCCAGCGCGCGGCGCGCCCTTTAAACAGCAACCCCGCAGCAATCACCGGTAACAATGGCACGACCAGCAATAAATTCAGCGGCTGATGTCTCAGCAGATAGCGCATAAAGGTGCCGAACATATCCTGTTGATGTAGCGTGCCGTCGAGATCAAAAAACACCACGCGTCGTTGCGTACCCTTTGTCAAACCACTCTCCTTTCATTCTGCTTTATCATGCCTGCTCTTGAGTGTAGCCAGGCGAACGCGGTCATTTTTAATTCCAATGACTACAATGCCCGCTGAATAGTTTATTCTTATTGGCGGCAGGCTGCTATGTGGCATTCCTCGCCACATTTATCAGGCTAAATAAGCATTACGTTCTGAATTAAGGATCGGAGATGAGTTCATTGCTGCGGATTCGTCAGCTTTATCCGCGTCTGGCGCTCAACGAGCGACGTCTGGCGGATTTTTTGTTGTCACAACCGGACCGGGCGCGGCATTTGAGTTCGCAAAAACTGGCGGAAGAATCAGGGGTCAGCCAGTCCAGCGTGGTCAAGTTTGCCCAGAAACTGGGCTATAAAGGGTTCCCGGCATTGAAGTTAGCACTCAGCGAATCACTGGCCGACCGTGATGCCATCACCGTTCATAACCATATTCTTAGCGATGACCCGCTGAAAGTCGTGGGTGAAAAACTGCTGGCCGAGAAGATCTCGGCAATTCGCGCCACGCTGGATATCAACAGCGAAGAGATGTTGATGGAAACGCTACGGCTGCTGAAAAATGCCAACCGTATCCTGCTGGTCGGCATTGGCGCATCGGGCCTGGTAGCAAAAGATTTTTCCTGGAAACTGATGAAGATCGGCATCAACGCGGTCGCCGAGCAGGATATGCATGCGTTGCTCGCCAGCGTACAGGCCATGACGGCAGGCGATGTGCTGCTGGCCATTTCCTATACCGGCGAACGACGCGAAATCAATCTTGCCGCCCAGGAAGCCGCGCAGACCGGGGCCGATGTACTGGCGTTTACCGGGTTCACCCCCAATACGTTGCAGCAGTGCGCCACGCATTGTCTCTACACCGTTGCCGAGGAGCAAAGCACCCGCAGTGCCGCAATCTCCTCAACCAGCGCCCAGCTGGCCCTGACGGACCTGCTGTTTATGGCACTGGTACAGAATGATCCTGAGCGCGCCTCCAGCCATATCCGCCACAGTGAAGCGCTGGTAAGAAAACTGGTGTAACAGTTCAACAGCGCGATCTATCGCGCTATTTTCAGGCGCTTCACACTGTTACAAAACCCGCGTGATAACCAGCACCGCCAGACATGATGTTCAGCGTGCTGCGCGCGGATTCAACCAACGCCACCACCACAATGGCCGCCAGTATTTCCTGATTTTTGGCGGCATTGCCGGACAACGATTATAGGTTTTCATTTTAATCCAGTCGAAATTGAGAAAAATACGACTATGTCCATACTCTCTGCCAAAGTAGCTACACTCATTCTTCTTTCGCAAATCAACCGGCGTATTAGCAGAAAGATCACGTGATAAATTGTGATAGCTTTTTTCACGATCCAGTTGACGCTCATAACACCAAATGCTGTCCGGCATATAACGCTGCTGCGACCCCTGATACTTCTGATATTTCACAAACCGATAATCTTCTGCACCATAATTGCCGCAATATTCTTCATCATAGCCGTAAAAACGCAGAAAACGGGCGCGGCTCATAAAAAACAGATTGGAATGGCCTTTATAGCAGATGCCATCAGCACGCTTACGCCGCAGTTTATAGAAACATCGTCCAGGGTTGTCAGAGTCAGCCAGATATGCCAGCGTGCTGGCCGGGAAACCATGATCGAGGTCTGACATCAAAATTTTATCCGATTTTGCGTAGGTCACTCCCAGATTACGTGCCCCGCCCTGATTCCATTTGATATCCGTCGTGATGCGTAACCAGGTCAAATTTAAATTCAATGCCGGTATTTCATATTCAATCGGTGAGCAATCATCGACAATAATAAATTCGATACGATCTAATAATGGTGCCGGATAAGTTTCATATTCCTTTAACAAAGAGGTGACCGAGCTGATAGATTCCTGGTCACAATAAAAATGCGTAATATAGCTCAGTTCAATATGGGATTTGTCGGCAGGATGTCGGTTGCTAATCAGTTCATTTATTATATTCATTGCATAATTTATTAGAGGTTCACCTGGTAGCGCAGATGCTAACTCAGCACCAGATAGCTTCAACCCAGGCTCCATGATAAATTATTGATATCATAGAAATAAATAAATCCATGATGGCATCATCAGAAAAATATAACGAATGCAATCTTGCGCTGGCGCAAATGAAACGGAGAAAAATCAACACGCCAGATTGGGGGGAAGGCCGGATTATGCTAAGGTGCGCGCCTTTACTGAATCTTTTACACCAGATAGTAACTCACCATGGCTTTACTGATTACCCAGCGCTGTATCAACTGTGACATGTGCGAACCGGAATGCCCGAACCAGGCGATCAGCCTCGGTGACGCCATCTACCAGATCGACAGCGCTCGCTGCACCGAATGTGTCGGCCATTATGATGTGCCGACCTGCCTGAGCGTATGCCCCATCGATAACACCATCATTCCTGACCCACAGCACCCCGAAAGTCGTGAAGCGCTGTGGGAGAAATTTGTGGTGCTGCATCACTAGCTTTCGATGATCACCGTGGCACAGGCGTAGTGCCGTTCATCGGCCAGAGTGACGTGGACATGCTGCACACCAAGCTGTCGTGCAATTTCCGCCGCTTGCAGGAAGAAACGTAAACCCGGTTTGCCCAGCGCATCGTTGTACACTTCAAACTGATTAAACGCCAGGCCGCCACGAATACCGGTACCAAAAGCTTTCGCCGCCGCTTCCTTCACCGCAAAACGCTTAGCCAGAAAACGCACCGGCTGCTGGTGCGTCTGGTATTGCTGCCACTCGGCTTCGCTCAGCACCCGACGCGCCAGACGATCCCCGGAGCGCTCAATGACACCGGCGATGCGCTCAATCTCAACGATATCGCTGCCCAGCCCGAGTATGGCCATTAACGGCGCGCTTCCCGCATCAGCTGTTTCATCTCTTTGACTGCGTCAGCCAGACCACTCATCACCGCGCGACCAATAATCGCATGACCGATATTCAGTTCATGCATTTCCGGTAAAGCCGCAATCGGCAGCACGTTGTGGTAGGTCAGTCCGTGGCCTGCATTCACTTTCAGCCCGAGGCTGGCGGCAAAGGTGGCAGCGATACGAATTCGTTCCAGCTCAGCATCACGCACCAGCCCTTCAGGCGCTTCAGCATAGGCACCGGTGTGGATTTCAATATAAGGCGCACCGCTGGCGACTGCCGCTTCAATCTGACGGTGATCGGCATCAATAAACAACGAAACCAGAATTCCCGCCTCACTCAGTTGCCTTACCGCAGCGTTGATTTTGTCCTGTTGTCCCGCCACATCGAGCCCACCTTCGGTGGTCACTTCCTGACGTTTTTCCGGCACCAGGCAGCAGAAATGCGGTTTGATGTCACAGGCAATGCCGACCATTTCATCGGTGACGGCCATTTCCAGGTTCATACGTGTCTGGATGGTGTCACGCAGAATACGCACATCGCGGTCGGTAATATGACGACGGTCTTCACGCAGGTGCACGGTAATGCCATCCGCCCCAGCCTGTTCGGAGATAAATGCGGCCTGCACCGGATCAGGATAATGGGTGCCACGTGCGTTACGTACGGTGGCGATGTGGTCAATGTTGACCCCTAACAGCAACTCAGCCATGACAATCCTTAAAAATGTTTAGTGTGTTGAGAGTGTACCGCGCGACATCCCGCCTGGCATCATTCGCTCGCCGTATCCGGCTTCTTTTTCGGCACAAACTGACGAAAGAGTTCCTGACTCTTGAGCGGTTTACCGCCCAGGTATGGCTTTAGCGCCATACGGGTAAAACGTTTGGCTGCGCGCAGGCTATCCGCATCCGGGAAATCTCGCTCCCATAGCGCCCGCAGCTGGCGACCGGTAAAGCTGCGCTGGTTCACCACCAGGCTGGCAATAAACCCTTTTTCTTCGCGATAGCTGTAGGTCATGCCGTCATCCACCTCTTCCCCACTGCCTGCGCAGTGCAGGAAATCGACACCGTATCCCAGGTGGCCCAGCAACGCCAGTTCAAAGCGGCGCAACGCCGGTTCAGGCGTGCCGCTGGCGGCTGCCAGTGACTGGATGCAATTCAGGTAATCGAAGAACAGTTCAGAGAAAGGAATTTCCTGCTCCAGTACGCGTGACAAGAGTTCGTTCACGTACAGGCCACAGTAGAGTGTGATACCGCTGAGCGGCAGCGCCAGCGATACCGCTTCGGCACTGCGCAGCGTTTTTACTTCGCCGCGCCCGCCCCAGCGCACCAGCAATGGTGTGAAAGGTTGCAAAGCACCTTTTAGTTGCGAACGGCGCGACCGCGCGCCTTTGGCGAGGACACGCACGCGCCCTTCGCTTTCGCTAAAGAGATCGATCAGCAGGCTGGTTTCGCTATAGGGGCGACTATGCAGCACAAAGGCGCGTTGCCAGCCTTCCATCGGTTAGAGGTCGTCTACATAACCCAGACTGCGCAACGCACGTTCGTCGTCTGCCCAGCCAGATTTGACCTTCACCCACAGTTCGAGGTGCACTTTGGCCTCAAACATCTCTTCCATATCTTTACGCGCTTCAATACCGATGGTTTTGATTTTGGCCCCTTTGTTGCCAATCACCATTTTCTTCTGTCCGTCGCGCTCAACCAGAATCAGGCCGCTGATATCGTAGCCACCACGTTCGTTGGTTTCGAACTTCTCAATCTCAACGGTAACGGAATAAGGCAGCTCAGCACCGAGGAAACGCATCAGTTTTTCACGGATGATTTCGGATGCCATAAAACGTTGTGAGCGGTCAGTGATGTACTCTTCCGGGAAGTGATGCTCGGCCTGCGGCAGACGCTTGCGCACGATAGCGGCAATAGTATCCACGTTCTTACCGAATTCAGCGGAAATCGGCACGATTTCAGCGAAGTTCATCTGCTGACTGAGGAATTGCAGGTGTGGCAGCAGGATGCTTTTATCCTGGATGTTATCAACTTTGTTAACCGCCAGCACTACCGGCACTTTGCCATCACGCAGCTTGTTTAGCACCATTTCGTCATCAGGCGTCCAGCGCGTGCCATCAACCACGAAAATGACCAGTTCAACATCACCAATGGAGCTGCTGGCAGCACGGTTCATCAGGCGGTTGATCGCCCGCTTTTCTTCCATATGCAGCCCAGGGGTGTCCACGTAGATGGCCTGATAAGGCCCTTCAGTATGAATACCCATGATGCGGTGACGCGTGGTTTGCGGCTTGCGTGAAGTGATCGACACCTTCTGCCCCAGTAACTGGTTCAGTAAGGTGGATTTGCCGACGTTCGGTCGGCCAACAATCGCGACAAAGCCGCAATAAGTTTCGTGTTCGCTCATTCGAGTCCTGACTTAATCAGCACCGTTCAGGGTGCTGCGATGTGACTATTCGAGGCCGAGTTTAATCAGCGCTTGTTCGGCAGCGGCCTGTTCCGCTTTACGGCGGCTGGAGCCTACGCCCACCACCGGTTCTGCCATGCCACTCACCTGACAGTGAATGGTAAATTCCTGATCGTGGGCTTCACCACGCACCTGCACCACCAGATAAGAGGGCAGTGGCAGATGGCGTCCCTGCAGATACTCCTGCAGGCGGGTTTTCGGATCTTTTTGCTTATCGCCCGGGCTGATTTGTTCCAGCCGCGTTTGATACCAGTCGAGAATCAGCTTTTCGACGGTCTGAATCGTGCTGTCGAGGAAGATGCCACCAATCAGCGCTTCCACGGTATCAGCCAGAATCGATTCGCGACGAAAACCGCCGCTTTTCAATTCACCCGGACCGAGGCGTAAACACTCGCCGAGATCAAACTCCCGTGCCATTTCAGCCAGCGTGTTACCACGTACCAGCGTGGCGCGCATGCGGCTCATATCACCTTCATCAACGCGAGGAAAGCGTTGATAAAGTGCGTTAGCAATCACATAGCTAAGAATTGAATCGCCAAGAAATTCAAGACGCTCGTTATGTTTACTGCTGGCACTGCGGTGAGTCAGCGCCTGTTGCAGTAGTTCCGGATGAGTAAAAGTGTAGCCCAGTTTGCGCTGTAGCTTGTTAATGAGGATGGGGTTCATGCGATTCCAGTTCTTCTGTGCGTCTGTCACTCTGCATACGAAACAGGGCTGAGGTTCCAACACGTTCTGTTTCGTGTGCAGTGGCTCCCCGCAGGGAGCCAACCGTTTTGCCCGCTATGCGGGCCTGTTATCAGTGAATACCGCCGATGCGACTCAGTCGCACGCCGGTTGGCCACTGTCCTTCCTGTTTCTCAAAGCTCATCCAGATAGCGACCGCTTTACCGACCAGATTACGCTCGGGTACAAAGCCCCAGTAGCGGCTGTCGGCGCTGTTATCACGGTTATCGCCCATCATGAAGTATTGCCCCTGCGGCACAATCCACGTGGATTGCGGCTCGCCTGGCTGCTGATAGTACATGCTCGCCTGACTTTGCGCTTCGTTAACCAGCAGGATGTCATGCGTCACGTTGCCCAGCGTCTCTTTACGTGTCCCGAGACGCAGGCCGCCACGCATGGTTTCTCCCGGCGGTACCTGGAAGAAGCCGTTGCCGGTTTCATTGCCATCGAAGCCGCTGAAAGTCTGAATAAAGCTGCTCGGTTCGATATTGGTGTAGGTAATCGGCAGTGCCGTATCGCACTTGCTCCCTGCACAGCCCGGGTTAACGGTCAACGTTTTGCTATAAGGATCGTAGACCACTTTGTCGCCCGGTAAGCCGATAACGCGTTTGATGTAATCCATGCTCGGATCTTTCGGGTATTTAAATACCGCGACGTCACCTCGCTGCGGATGACCGGTTGGGATCAGCGTGGTTTGCGTGATCGGATCTTTCAGACCATAGGCGAACTTCTCGACGAGGATGAAGTCACCAATCAACAGGGTGGGCATCATCGAACCAGATGGGATCTGGAACGGCTCATAGACGAAAGAACGAACAATAAACACCACCGCCAGCACCGGGAAAACCGATGCTGCGGTTTCCACCCAGCCTGGCTGCGCGGAGACTTTCGCCAGCGTTTTGCTATCCAGCGTGTTGCCGGCTTGCGCCTGTGCAGCAGCCTGCTTAGCACGACGCGCCGGTGCCCATTTAAAACGATCAATACACCAGATAACACCCGTTACCAGGGTGGCGATCGCCAGAATCAGGGCGAACATATTAGCCATTGAGGTTCCTTATTTGCTGTCTTTACCGACATGCAGAATGGCAAGGAATGCTTCCTGCGGCAGCTCAACGTTACCGACCTGCTTCATTCGCTTCTTACCGTCCTTCTGCTTCTGCAACAGTTTTTTCTTACGGCTGACGTCACCGCCATAGCATTTCGCCAGAACGTTTTTACGCAGCTGTTTGACTGTTGAGCGAGCGATAATGTGGTTGCCAATTGCTGCCTGAATCGCGATATCGAACTGCTGTCGTGGGATCAGTTCTTTCATCTTCTCCACCAGATCACGGCCACGATATTGCGAGTTATCACGGTGAGTAATCAGCGCCAGCGCATCGACACGTTCTGAGTTGATCAGCACGTCGACACGCACCATGTCAGAGGCCTGGAAACGCTTGAAGTTATAATCCAGTGAAGCATAGCCGCGTGACGTCGATTTCAGACGGTCGAAGAAGTCGAGGACCACTTCTGCCATCGGAATTTCGTAAGTCAGCGCAACCTGGTTGCCGTGGTAAACCATATTTGTCTGAACACCACGCTTCTCGATGCACAGTGTAATGACGTTGCCCAGATATTCCTGCGGCAGCAGCATATGACACTCGGCGATCGGTTCGCGCAGTTCTTCAATGTTATTCAGCGGCGGTAGCTTCGACGGGCTGTCGACATACACCACTTCGCCATCTGTGGTTTCCACTTCATACACCACGGTTGGTGCGGTGGTGATCAGATCGAGATCGTATTCACGCTCCAGACGTTCCTGGATGATCTCCATATGCAGCAGGCCAAGGAAGCCACAGCGGAAGCCGAAGCCCAACGCAGTGGAGCTTTCCGGCTCGTAAAACAGCGAGGCATCGTTCAGGCTCAGTTTGCCCAGCGCATCGCGGAAGGCTTCGTAATCATCAGAGCTGACCGGGAACAGACCGGCATAAACCTGCGGCTTCACTTTTTTGAAGCCCGGCAGCGCTTTATCTGCCGGATTACGTTGCAGCGTCAGGGTATCGCCCACTGGTGCACCGAGGATGTCTTTAATGGCGCAAACCAGCCAGCCTACCTCACCGCATTTCAGTTCGGTGCGATCGACTTGTTTCGGCGTGAAAATCCCCAGACGCTCAGCGTTATACACCTGACCGGTGCTGATCACTTTAACTTTGTCGCCTTTACGCAGCGTGCCGTTCTTGATACGAATCAGCGACACCACGCCAAGATAGTTATCGAACCATGAGTCGATGATCAGTGCCTGCAGCGGAGCATCCGGATCGCCCTGCGGCGGCGGAATGTCACGTACCAGACGTTCCAGCACTTCCGGCACACCGACGCCGGTTTTTGCTGAACAGCGCACGGCATCCGTCGCATCGATACCAACGATATCTTCAATCTCTTCCGCCACACGCTCCGGGTCGGCCGCAGGCAGGTCGATCTTGTTCAGTACCGGTACCACTTCCAGATCCATTTCCATTGCGGTGTAGCAGTTCGCCAGCGTCTGTGCTTCTACGCCCTGACCTGCATCGACCACCAGCAACGCCCCTTCACAGGCCGCCAGAGAACGCGATACTTCATAGGAGAAGTCAACGTGTCCGGGGGTATCGATAAAATTGAGCTGGTAAGTTTCACCGTTCAGCGCTTTGTAATCGAGCGTTACGCTCTGCGCTTTAATGGTAATGCCGCGCTCACGTTCCAAATCCATTGAATCCAGAACCTGCGCTGCCATCTCACGATCGCTCAGGCCACCACAAATTTGGATCAAACGGTCGGAGAGCGTCGATTTGCCGTGGTCGATATGAGCGATGATGGAGAAATTTCTTATGTGCTTCATTTATATGAATATCTTCACGTAGAACAGCAGTTGAATACTTGAGCACAGACACATTCAGGAAACGGTATTTTACCTGGAACCCTGTCAGCCTCATTAATGACGACGCATATTACACTGTTAACGCCTTGCGTTAAAGAATGGAACAGCGGGGAATCGCAACAGATTTCAGCGGCTAAGCGCGGAGAAAAAGGCCGCGATTGACACGGCCCGGTAAGAATCAGATTTCAGTTTCAACCCGCATGGCATCTGGCGGCAAAGCAACATTCAGGATCACCGGTTGAAAAGCCTCACGTTCGCCGACTAATGTCGAGACCCCTTTCGCCACAATAAAGCCCCCTGTGCCGCCCAGCAGCGCACCACAGGCGGATGCCAGATCGCTATGGAACAGCATCTGAAACAAGCCAGCAACCAGAAACAGGCCAAACAGCGGTGTCATGTAAACCAGCAACGCAGAGCCCAGCAGACTACTCTCACGGATACCCAGCTCAATACGCTGACCAGGTTGTAGCGGTTCCGGGCTGGCGATTTGCATCACGTGGGCATTTTTCGGCCCCAGCTTATTCAGCATGTGGCTGCCGCAGCCTTTACGCGCCGAGCAACTGTTACAGGAGGTCTTCGCTTCGGTATGTAACGTCGCGACGCCCTCTTTCCATGCCACCACGGTGGCCCATTCTCTCATCATTTTGCTGGTCCCGAATCAATGCTGTCCGCAATACGTTTTGCTGTGGCGGGAGGAATCTCACCCACCACGGTAATCTCGCTATTATTGCGCACTTCGGTCTGCACCGTACGACGCCCAGTGCGCAATGTCTGCGCAACACTGTTTTTATCAGCTGGCGTTACGTTAATGGCGAAACTGAACAAACCATCGCTGTAGAGACGGGATTCCACCGTTTTGTTCAGCGCAGGGATATCACGACGGCTCTGCGAAATCAGCGTCATCCCCGCCGGTAGCCATGTTGGCTGCCAGTTGAGCTGAACTTTATCGCCCACGGGTAAGGATAAGGTGGGTGGAAGATTGGCTTTCTCCAGTCCCTGCATCAGATTACGCACGCCTTCATCGACAGCAAAACTGATGACGCGGAACTGTTCGAGCGTCTCGCCATCGCGATCCAGCAGATCGATACGTAATGGCAACCTGGTATCGACATCCAGCCACACGACATAGCTGTAACGTGTGCCATCCCGGGAAACAATACGCATCACTTCACACAGCTGGTCGGCAATACGTGAACGACCAACCGGAATGAAATCGTAGGCACTGCTCAGACGAGAGAAGTCGGCAAACATCAACGGAGGCAGTGCATCGACGATATGGTTGCCGGGCAGTGTGAACGGATCGAGGCCAGCCTCGAAATAGCTGATGTCATTACCGCGCTGAATCACCTCACGTCGCGGACCGTCCATCTGCAAAAGCTGGGCAAAAACACGGTTGTTGATAACCGCGTGGCGATAACGCAGAGATTCAATGCCGAGACGCGAGACATTGATATAAGCGAATTCGTAATTGAGGGACTGGCTTGCCTGCTCCATCTGCTGTAACAACGCCCCGGACGCAGAGGTCTGCGCCGGGGCGGTAGATGTGTAAAGCAGGCTGCCTGCCAGCAGGCTAACGGCACACCAAAGCTGCTTCATTACTGCTGCTGAATTCCTAACGACTGATTACCGGGAACATTAGCCTGTGCCTGTTGCGGATCGTTCTTTTCAAACTGAACCTGATCGGCATGCAGACGACGTTGCAGCTCATAATCCTGCAGCATCGCGTTGATACGGCGACGCTGTTCCTGCACCTGCTGATTCGAACTGTTGGTATCGAACGCGTCAGAAGGAACCCCCAGACTGACCGGAGAGGCCTTGCCCATCATCGGCAAAGTGTTGAATACCGGAGAATCGGACGATGGCGTC
This sequence comes from Pantoea sp. App145, assembly GCF_047947045.1. NCBI lineage: Bacteria > Pseudomonadati > Pseudomonadota > Gammaproteobacteria > Enterobacterales > Erwiniaceae > Pantoea > Pantoea sp. App145. The sequence continues at coordinate 3,935,360 of NZ_CP133290.1, read as the reverse complement.
GCGTTGCTACCCGCAGGCTGATTGTAGTGCTGAACACCGACAATCACCGCCAGCGATACACAGGCGGCTAAACCGACCTGCGCCAGTTGCGCTGTCCAGGAGCCAGACTTACGCCAGAACGGCATTTTCTTCCAGCTCGCCGGTTCAGGCTGCGCTTCCGGAATCAGCGACGTCACTTTGCGTACCGGTTCATTTTCGATGGCTGCCGCTACACGCGCGGAGATATCAAAATGCAGCACTTCACCCACATCGCCCCGCAGGGTGTCGCGGATCAGATGGTAGCTTTCCCAGCTTTTTTGCAGATTTGCATCCCTGGACAACGACGCCAGCAGCTCGTTATCTAAAGTCTCACCATCCATTAAAGCGGAAAGTTTTTCTTTCTGCATGCTTTGGTACCCTTCCAGTAGCCGTTATCACTGACGTTGGATAAGCGGTTGAACTTTATTATCAATAGCCTCTCGTGCACGGAAGATACGCGAACGTACCGTACCGACCGGACAATCCATGATGGCGGCAATTTCTTCGTAGCTTAATCCGTCCAGCTCTCTGAGGGTAATGGCCATGCGTAAATCCTCAGGAAGCGCCTCAATGGTACGAAAGACAATCTGTTTCAGTTCGTCAGACAACATTAAGTTCTCAGGGTTCGAAATTTCTTTTAACGCACCCGCACTTTCGAAATTTTCCGCGTCGATCGCGTCAACATCGCTGGATGGCGGGCGGCGTCCCTGAGCCACCAGATAATTTTTTGCTGTGTTCACCGCAATGCGGTACAGCCATGTATAAAACGCGCTGTCGCCACGGAACGATTCCAGTGCGCGATACGCTTTAATGAAAGACTCCTGTACCACATCCGGCACATCGCCCGACGGGACATAACGTGAAACCAGGCTCGCCACTTTATGCTGGTATCGTATCACCAGTAAATTAAAGGACTTTTGATCTCCCTTCTGAACCCGTTCAACAAGAACCTGATCCGTTAACTGCTCGCTCATCCGAGGTAATGTCTCCCCAAACTCTTTAAATACGCGTAAATGAACTGCCAGCACATCTCATTAGTTCTGAGCAAGCATGCGCTTAGAGTCATATTCTGGCCTGAAGTTCATTACGACCTGATAATTTTCCGTATCGGCACCAAGACGCCTTTGTTGTTGATTGTCATACAGTGTAGCGACTTGCCGCGCGGGCGACCTTTGGTCGGAACCGATAATCGCTGGCAGAGTAACCCATGACGCTACGATTTTCATCTTTATTACCTGAATTTTCAGTATGTTTGGTATAAAAAACGCGTAAAGACTATTTTCAGACATAACTTACTGAAATCGCGTTGTTATCACGGAAAAGCGTCTAATTTTCCCGCGACACTTGTTCAAAATACTTCACAACGCGGGTATCCGGGCTTATGCTCAGGGGACCTTTTGTTTAGTAAATTAAACATCATGACCTCATTCTCCGATTATCAGTGTGATGTACTTATTGTCGGCAGTGGCGCTGCTGGCCTGTCATTGGCGCTACGCCTGGCTCCGCATTATCAGGTCACGGTGCTGAGTAAAGCCCAGGTAAATGAAGGTTCGACGCTCTACGCACAAGGCGGTATCGCCGCCGTGTTTGATGAAACCGACAGCATTGAATCACATGTAGAAGACACCCTGATTGCGGGTGCCGGCTTATGCGATCGCGCGACGGTCAGTTTTATCGCCAGCAACGCACGTAGCTGCGTGCAATGGTTGATTGATAACGGTGTGGCCTTCGATAAAGAGCCGCAGGGGGAGGGCGAAGCGCGCTACCACCTGACGCGGGAAGGCGGCCACAGCCATCGCCGCATTCTGCACAGTGCTGATGCGACCGGGCGTGCCGTGGAAACCACACTAGTCAGCCAGGCCCTGAGTCATCCCAACATTCGTATTCTCGAACGCACCAACGCGGTAGACCTGATCTTATCCGATAAAATTGGCCAGCCGGGTCCACGTCGTGTGGTCGGTGCCTGGATCTGGAACCGTAATCGCGAACAGGTAGAAACCTGCCGGGCGCGTGCAGTGATTCTGGCTACCGGCGGCGCCGCTAAAGTTTATCAATACACCACCAATCCAGACGTTGCTTCCGGTGACGGGATCGCGATGGCATGGCGCGCAGGCTGCCGGGTCGCGAATCTGGAATTCAATCAGTTCCACCCCACCTGCCTGTTCCATCCCCAGGCGCAAAACTTCCTGCTTACCGAAGCGCTACGTGGTGAAGGAGCATGGTTACTGCGCCCGGACGGTACGCGCTTTATGCCTGATTTTGATCAACGCGCCGAGCTGGCACCGCGCGATATCGTGGCACGCGCTATCGACCATGAGATGAAGCGTCTTGGCGTGGATTGCATGTATCTCGACATCAGCCATCAGCCAGCCAGCTTTGTTCGCGCCCACTTCCCGATGATTTATGAAAAGCTGCTGACCTTTGGCCTGGATCTGACCAAAGAGCCGATACCCATCGTCCCCGCCGCCCATTACACCTGCGGCGGTGTGATAGTCGATCAGCAGGGGCGTACCGATGTCGATGGCCTGTATGCCATTGGCGAGGTCAGCTATACCGGCCTGCATGGCGCGAACCGTATGGCGTCAAACTCCCTGCTGGAATGCCTGGTGTATGGCTGGTCGGCCGCGGAAGATTTGATTCGTCGTCTGCCAGAGATCAAACAGGTCGAGCATCTTCCTGCCTGGGATGAAAGCCGCGTCGATGATGCCGATGAACGCGTGGTGATTCAACATAACTGGCACGAACTGCGGCTGTTTATGTGGGATTACATGGGAATCGTGCGCACCACCAAGCGGCTGGAACGGGCGCTGCGCCGTATCAACCTGCTACAGCAGGAAATTGATGAGTATTACGCGCATTTTCGCCTGTCTAACAATTTGCTGGAACTGCGCAACCTGGTTCAGGTGGCGGAGTTGATGGTGCGCTGTGCACTGGAACGTAAAGAGAGCCGCGGCCTGCATTACACGCCGGACTATCCTTTCCTGTTACCCGAAGCACAGCCCACGGTACTGGCTCCAGCCCATTACATGAACAGATAGAAATCGCGCGTCAGGCTGCACCAGTCTTCTGAGTATTGCGTGTTCTCATCACGTATCGCCAGCCGCTCCATCAAGTGTTCTCCGGCACTGGGTGAGAACCCAAGCAGCACGCGATGGGGCGGCCGCTGTGCGTATTCTGCCACGTCATAACGAAAACGCAGATGCCAGCCATCCTGCTGTGCCTGCTCAATCATGCCCTGCCCCAGTGATTCGGGCAGCACCACGCAAAAGAACCCCTCTTCTTCTATTAACTGCGCCGCACAACGTAGCAAAGTCTGGTGATCAAGACTATCGGTGGACCGCGCGGCGGCACGTTGCGGGGTCGCACAGGCCACGCCAGGTGCGAAATAAGGGGGATTACTGACGATCAGGGAGTAACGTTGTTCGCAATCCTCTGCCCAATCGGTGATATCTGCATGATGAACCGTCACCCTCGATGGCCAGGGTGACGCCTGCACATTCTCCTGCGCCTGCCCTGCTGCATCAGCGTCCAGTTCTACGGCGTCGATATGCACCTCATCTGGCGTGCGCTGGGCAATCATCAGGGCAATCAGCCCGCTGCCGCTACCGATATCCAGCACCCGCCGCACACCAGCAACCGGCGCCCACGCGCCCAGCAAAATCCCGTCAGTGCCAACTTTCATTGCACAGCGATCGTGAGCAATAAAAAACCGCTTAAAGGTAAAACCATTCTTTTGTAACTGAGGCCGCGGATGCGGCGTCGTTTCTGTCATTCTCTGCAACCACTCAACAAATCCTGCCCAATGGCAGAGCTTCAGTGTAACGTGGCTCGGCAGGGAAAACATCTCCTGGCCGAACGACATCGGCACACAAACAGATGAAGATTATGTTTGTTCTGTCTATAATCAGCGCCCCAAACTGAGGTAGACCATGACCGTAACCACATTCTCCGAACTCGAACTCGACGAAAGCCTGCTGGATGCCCTGCAGGAAAAAGGCTTCACGCGCCCAACAGCCATCCAGGCTGAGGCCATCCCTGCCGCACTGGAGGGCCGTGACGTACTGGGTTCAGCACCGACCGGAACGGGGAAAACCGCAGCTTATCTGCTGCCGGCTTTGCAGCACCTGATCGATTTCCCACGTAAAAAATCAGGCCCGCCGCGCATTTTAATTTTAACGCCCACGCGCGAACTGGCGATGCAGGTTGCCGATCACGCGCGTGAACTGGCAAAACATACACATCTGGATATCGCCACCATCACTGGCGGCGTTGCCTACATGAACCACGCTGAAGTCTTCAGCGAAAATCAGGATATCGTGGTGGCGACCACGGGCCGCTTGCTGCAATACATCAAAGAAGAAAACTTTGACTGCCGCGCCGTTGAAACGCTGATTCTCGATGAAGCCGACCGCATGCTGGACATGGGTTTTGCCCAGGACATCGAAACCATCGCTGGCGAAACCCGCTGGCGTAAGCAAACGCTGCTGTTCTCCGCCACGCTGGAAGGCGACAGCATCAAAGACTTTGCCGAACGCCTGCTGAATGACCCGGTTTCAGTTGATTCGGATCCCAGCCAGCGCGAGCGTAAGAAAATTCAGCAATGGTATTACCGTGCTGACGACCTCGAGCACAAAACCAAACTGCTGGTGCATCTGCTGAAGCAACCTGAAGTCACACGCTCGATTGTGTTTGTGCGTAAGCGCGAGCGTCTGCATGAACTGGTGACCTGGCTGCATGAAGCCGGTATTCGTTGCAGCTATCTCGAAGGCGAGATGGTGCAAGCCAAGCGCAACGAAGCGCTGAAACGTCTGAATGACGGTCGCGTCAACGTACTGGTGGCCACCGACGTCGCTGCACGCGGTATCGACATCGAAGATGTCAGCCACGTATTCAACTTTGATATGCCACGTACTGCGGATACCTATCTGCACCGCATTGGCCGCACCGCGCGTGCTGGCCGCAAAGGGACTGCGCTGTCACTGGTTGAAGCGCATGACCATGTGCTGCTGGGCAAAATCAGCCGTTATATTAATGAACCGCTGAAGCCACGTACCATCGATGAGTTACGTCCGGAGAGCCGTGCACCCAGCGCAAAAGTGACCGGAAAACCGTCGAAAAAGGTGCTTGCGAAGCGTAAAGAGCAGAAAGAGAAAGAAGCCGAAAAACCGCGGGTAAAAAAACGTCACCGCGATGCTAAAAATATCGGTAAACGCCGCAAGCCAAGCGGTTCCGGCACACCGGATCAAAGTGTGGAATAAATCAGCACACTTACCAAGAAATCGCCTCCTGTGAGGCGATTTTTTTATGTTTAACTGCCAAAAATTCCCATTTCGCTCCCCTTTTCACTCTGGTGTTACGAAGCTAAAAAATTAAATACAAAAAGGCCGTACCGGTAAGCACCGGTACGGCCTGGATTGCTGTGTGTCTTTTCGTCAGTTATGCAAAAAGCCGCAATTACAGGCTTTCAGTGAAAGTACGGGTGATAACATCACGCTGTTGTTCCGGCGTCAGCGCATTAAAACGTACTGCATAACCTGATACGCGGATGGTCAGCTGCGGATATTTTTCCGGGTGTTTCACCGCATCTTCCAGCGTTTCACGACGCAGAACGTTAACATTCAGATGCTGGCCGCCCTCGATACGTACCTGTGGTTTCTGCTCCACCGGAATTTCGCGGTAAGCAATTTCACCCAGATCGCTGATGGCAACCACCTGATCTTCAGCAAAATCACCTTTTGCACACAGGCAACGTGCTTCAGATTTTTCATCGTCCAGCAGCCAGAAAGAATTCAGCAGCTGCGGATTATTTGTTTTAGTAATTTGAATACCGGTAATCATACATGGCCTCCAGGTCCAGGCGCTGCCACGGTTGAACAGCGCGGTTTTCGAAAATCTTTGATGCTCAGGTATATCACTGACAGAAATGAGCCGTTTTGACCTGCATCAATTTCAACCAGGCCCCCTGGCGCCAGCAAAAACTAATAACTTGTTTTATAACAGGTTTACGTTTTAAATTTTTTTGTAAATTATCAAATTATTTTTGGCCTTCTGCTCCCCGCCCGGACGCGTTAAGCTAGGCGCAATTTTTTGGCAGGGAGTCCATGATGACCGAGAAGCTGACCTGGCACGATGTGCTGGCTGAAGAGAAAGAGAAACCTTACTTTGTGGAGACCCTGAAGGCGGTCGCCAGTGAGCGCGCTGCGGGTAAAACGGTCTATCCGCCGCAAAAAGATGTGTTCAATGCCTTTCGCCTGACCGAGTTAGGGGACATCAAGGTAGTGATATTGGGCCAGGACCCTTATCACGGCCCCAATCAGGCTCACGGACTGGCTTTTTCCGTACTACCGGGCGTAGCCATCCCCCCCTCGCTGCTAAATATGTATAAAGAGCTGGAGCAGGATATACCAGGATTTGTTCGCCCTCAGCATGGCTTTCTGGAGAGCTGGGCAAAACAAGGCGTGATGTTGCTCAACACGGTGCTGACAGTGGAAGCAGGACAGGCACATTCACATGCGCGCTTTGGCTGGGAAACCTTTACTGACAACGTGATCAGCGCAATTAACCAGCATCGCGAAGGGGTGATTTTTCTGCTGTGGGGTTCGCATGCGCAAAAGAAAGGCAGCATCATTGATCGCCAGCGTCATCATGTTCTGAAAGCGCCGCATCCTTCACCGCTGTCCGCCCATCGGGGCTTTTTTGGCAGCCGTCATTTTTCGCAGACCAACACCTTGCTGAATCAGGCCGGGAAACCCGTTATTGACTGGACACCGGTGTTGCCCTGAAACGCAAACGGCCGCATCAGGCGGCCGTTTGTGATTAAGCAGCAAATCAGCTTTTCGCTTTTGCTACCGCAACCATCGCCGGACGCAGCAAGCGACCGTTCAGCGTATAACCACGCTGCATCACCATCATCACGTGATTAGGAGCCACTTCTTCGGATTCCATCATCGACATCGCCTGATGCACATCCGGGTTGAAAGGCACATTGGTCTCACCCACCACCTCCACACCGAATTTACGCACCGCACCCAGCAGTGATTTCAGCGTCAGCTCGATGCCTTCAATCATTGATGCCAGTTCAGAATTCTCTTTGTCCGCCACTTCCAGCGCACGCTCGAGGCTATCGATGACCGGCAGCAGCTCGTTGGCAAATTTTTCCAGCGCAAATTTGTGCGCTTTTTCCACATCCATTTCAGTACGACGACGGATGTTTTCGATTTCCGCCTGCGCACGCAGTTGTGCTTCACGCACACCGGACTGCGACTGAGCTAATTCAGCTTCCAGTTGCGCGATGCGTTCATCACGCGGATCCACCTCAGCTGCCGTCTCTGCGTCCAAGTGCTGTTGATCCTGTTGAATTTCGTCTGAGACTTGCTCGTTTGGGGTGTTCTGTTCTTTACTACTCATGAATTTCTCCGCGTTTTGCACATTCATCTCGCTGGTTCGCTTATTATGGGGATCAGTTTGACGGTTTCAAGGGAACCCATCACATTGCCTGGCCGTTTTGGCTTATGAGGAATACGAGCGCAAATGAACAAACACTTTAACTGCATTGGGATCGTCGGTCATCCCCGCCATCCTACTGCGTTAACTACCCATGAAATGCTGTGGCGCTGGCTGACAGCAAAAGGCTATGAGGTGATTGTTGAGCAGCAAATTGCGCGCGAACTGGCACTGAAAAATGTGCAAACCGGCACGCTGGCGGAAATTGGCCAGCAGGCCGACCTGGCTGTCGTGGTCGGTGGCGACGGCAACATGCTCGGAGCCGCGCGCGTGCTGGCCCGTTACGATATCAAAGTGATTGGTATTAACCGTGGAAATCTGGGTTTTCTGACCGATCTCGATCCAGACAACGCCCAGCAACAGCTGGATGATGTACTGCAAGGCGATTATTTCGTCGAAAGCCGTTTTTTACTGGAAGCGCAGGTATGCAAAGAAGATTGCTCACCGCGTATTGGCAGCGCCATTAATGAAGTGGTTCTGCATCCGGGTAAAGTGGCGCATATGATTGAATTTGAAGTCTATATCGATGAGGTTTTTGCCTTCTCGCAACGTTCCGATGGCCTGATTATCTCCACCCCGACGGGTTCAACCGCTTATTCACTCTCCGCTGGTGGCCCGATTCTGACACCTTCGCTGGAAGCCATCGTGCTGGTACCGATGTTCCCGCATACTCTGTCTGCGCGTCCGCTGGTGATCAACAGTAACAGTACCATTCGCCTGCGTTTCTCCTCACGCCGCAACGATTTGGAGATCAGCTGCGATAGCCAGATTGCATTGCCGATTCAGGAGGGTGAAGATGTGTTGATTCGCCGCAGCACCCATCACCTCAATCTAATTCACCCTAAAAATTACAATTATTTCAATACGTTAAGCTCAAAACTTGGCTGGTCAAAAAAATTGTTCTGAACCACTTTACTGGATAAAAAACCAGTTTATACTGTATGAAAAACCATATCTGTTTTTCTATACAGGTGAATTTATGCTGGCACAACTTACCATCAGTAATTTTGCTATCGTTCGTGAACTGGAAATCGATTTTCACCGTGGCATGACAGCGATCACAGGTGAAACCGGCGCAGGAAAATCCATCGCCATCGATGCGCTTGGCCTGTGCCTTGGTGGTCGTGCCGAAGCAGATATGGTGCGCCAGGGAGCGAATCGTGCGGATATTTGTGCACGCTTTCAGCTGAAAGCCTCACCGTCAGCCCAACGCTGGCTGGTGGAAAATCAACTGGATGACGGCAATGAATGCCTGTTACGCCGCGTGATCAGTGCCGATGGCCGGTCACGCGGTTTTATCAACGGCACGTCGGTCCCACTTTCTCAACTACGTGAACTGGGTCAGTTGTTGATTCAGATTCACGGCCAGCATGCCCACCAACTGTTGCTCAAACCCGAACATCAAAAGCATCTGCTCGATGCTTATGCTGCACACGATGCTCTGCTGGTCCAGATGCGTACCCACTATCAACACTGGCATCAAAGCTGCCGTGCATTGGCCCAGCATCAGCAACTCTCCCAGGAGCGGGAAGCACGCCGCGAGCTGTTGCAGTACCAGTTGAAAGAGTTGAATGAGTTTGCACCGCAACCCGGTGAGTTTGAGCAAATCGACGAAGAATATAAACGTCTTGCCAACAGCGGTCAGTTGCTCTCGACCAGCCAGCAGGCCTTGCAGATTCTGGCCGACAGCGAAGACACCAATATGCAAAGTCTGCTGTATAGCGCACGTCAGATGCTGAGCGAACTGGTCACGCTGGATGATAAAGTCGGCGGCGTATTTAATCTGCTGGAAGAAGCGGCAATCCAGTTGAGTGAGGCCAGCGATGAACTGCGCCACTATTGCGACCGCCTCGATCTCGATCCCAATCGTCTGCACGAACTGGAGCAACGCCTGTCACGCCAGATCGCACTGGCACGCAAGCATCATGTCACACCCGAAGCGCTGCCCGTGTTGTATCAGCAACTGCTGGATGAAGCCGAACAACTCTCTCAGCAGGAAAGCGATCAGGAGACATTACAGACTGCTGTCGCTGCGCATCATCATGAAGCACTGGCGAGCGCCACGCTGCTGCATCAGCAACGGGAGGTTGCAGCACAGGAACTGACCCGGTTAATCACCCAAAGCATGCGCATGCTGGCGATGCCGCACGGTGAATTCGCGATTGTGCTGGAATTCAACCCGGAGCAGCTGACTGCCGAAGGAGCCAGCCGCATTGATTTTCGCGTGACGACTAACCCTGGCCAGCCATTGCAGCCGCTCGGGAAAGTGGCATCAGGGGGTGAATTGTCGCGTATCGCGCTGGCAATTCAGGTCATTACTGCGCAGAAAATGGAAACTCCGGCAATGATCTTTGATGAAGTGGATGTTGGTATCAGTGGCCCGACAGCTGCCGTTGTCGGCCAGATGTTGCGTCAGTTGGGTGAATCAACCCAGGTGATGTGCGTGACGCACTTGCCACAGGTTGCCGGTTGTGGTCATCAACATTTCTTCGTCAGCAAAGAAACGGATGGTGCAATGACAGAAACACACATGCAACCGCTTGATAAACGTGCACGCCTGCAGGAACTGGCGCGGCTGCTGGGCGGTAGTGAGGTGACACGCAACACGCTGGCGAACGCGAAAGAACTTTTAGCAGCCTGATACCGCACTTTTTTCCGGCCCGATGGTCATATGCTTGCTCTGTAGAGGTTTCCAATAGCGAAAAGGTTTATTATCATCGGCACTTATGTCGCCAGAGTAATAAAGCCTGCCGCAGGCAGAGTTCAGAATTTGATGGCAAAAAAACAGCCTGATGAAAAGGCGTTTGGCCCCAGAAAAGGAATGTAGAGATGCGCTGTAAAATGCTGACTGCCGCGGCAGTGGTAATGTTGATGATGACCGCCGGATGTTCCACCCTTGAGCGCGTTGTATACCGTCCTGATATCAATCAGGGGAACTACCTGGTCGCCAATGATGTGGCTAAAATCCACACTGGCATGACGCAGCAGCAGGTCGCGTATACCCTCGGTACCCCGATGATGCGCGATCCCTTCGGTAGCAATGTCTGGTACTACGTTTTCCGCCAGGAACCCGGTCATGAAAGCGTGAAACAACAGACGCTGACGCTGACTTTCGATAGCAATGGCGTGCTGACTAACATCGACAACAAACCGCGTCTCACTGGCAGCGAAGGCTAAGTAAGATGCAATAAAAAAGGCGCCTGGAGCGCCTTTTTTGTTGCTGTCGTTTCGCTATTTTTTCTCAGCTGAGCGTTCCGCTCGCTGGCGTCTCATCTCTTTCGGGTCGGCAATCAACGGACGATAGATTTCCACGCGATCGCCATCCTGCAACGTATCATCCAGTTTTACCGGGCGGCTGAACACACCGACTTTATTCGTTTTCAGATCGATATCTTTGCGCAGAGATAACAGTCCTGAGGCTTTAATCGCCTCCTCCACTGTCGCACCCTCTTCCAGCGTTACGGTGCGCAGGTACTGCTTGTCCGGCAGCGCATAAACAACTTCTATCGTGATATCAGGCACGATAAACCTCTTTGGCGCGTTTAGTAAAGGCCAGCACCATATTGTTAGCCAGCTCTTTAAATACCCGGCCGAACGCCATTTCTACCAGCATGTTGGTGAACTCAAAATCCAGACTCAACTCGACCTTGCAAGCATCGTCACCCAGTGAAGTAAAGTGCCAGCCCCCGGTCAACTTGCGGAACGGACCGTCAACCAGCTGCATATGAATGCTTTGATTGCTGGTCAATGTGTTACGCGTAGTAAAAGTCTTACTGATGCCTGCTTTGGAGACATCGACAGCAGCTGTCATTTGATTACCGCTGTTTTCCAGCACCCGACTGCCGGTGCAACCCGGAAGAAATTCAGGATAAGCATCCACATCATTCACGAGCTGGTACATCTGCTCAGCGCTGTAGGGGACCAGCGCTGAACGACTTATCTGGGCCATAATGGTTCCTGTTCATCACAAAACCGTTGAATAATACCATTTTCAGCCATTAAACAAAAATTCACGGCTTTGCCAGCTGTGCTAAAATAGTCTGTTTTTTACCGCCCCGCAGGACAGGGGATGCGTCCACAGACTGAGTGATGTAGACTACGCCGCACTATGACAAAGAAAAAAGCTAACAAACCCGGTTCAGCCACTATTGCCCTCAACAAACGCGCTCGCCATGAATACTTCATTGAAGAAGAGTTCGAAGCGGGTATGTCGTTGCAAGGATGGGAAGTCAAATCTCTCCGCGCTGGCAAAGCCAACATCAGCGACAGCTATATTCTGCTGCGCGATGGCGAAGCCTATCTGTTTGGTTCGACTTTTCAACCGCTGGCGGTGGCCTCTACGCATGTGGTGTGCGATCCAACCCGCAACCGTAAACTTCTGCTGAAGCAGCGTGAACTTGATTCGCTCTATGGCCGTGTCAATCGTGAAGGTTACACGGTAGTCGCCTTGTCAATTTACTGGAAAAATGCCTGGGCCAAACTGAAGATTGGTGTGGCACGTGGTAAGAAAGAGCACGACAAACGCGCGGATATCAAAGAACGCGAGTGGAAGATGGATAAAGCGCGCATCATGAAAAATTCCAACCGCTAAGGGATGGAATCTACAGTTTTTTTTGCTATAATCAAAAGTTCCTGGGGCTGATTCTGGATTCGACGGGATTGTGAACCCTAAGGTGCATGCCGAGGTGCGGTAGGCCTCGATAAAAAACCGCAAAAAAATAGTCGCAAACGACGAAAACTTCGCACCTGCTGCTCTCGCAGCTTAATCAGCCTAAGAAACTGAAGGTGTCCTCTCTCCCTAGCCTCCGCTCTTAGGACGGGGATCAAGAGAGGTCAAACCCAAAAGAGATCGCGTGGATGCCCTGCCTGGGGTTGAAGCGTTAAATCCAATCAGGCTAGTTTGTTAGTGGCGTGTCCATCCGCAGCTGGCAGGCGAATGTAAAGACTGGACTAAGCATGTAGTGCCGACGGTGTAGTAATTTCGGACGCGGGTTCAACTCCCGCCAGCTCCACCACTTTTTAGTAAAATGACGTCTACTAAAGTCTACTAAGGCCGCATTCCACAAGGGTTTGCGGCCTTTTTCATGTCCAGTGAAGTCTACTGAGAATTGCTAGAAACCACTCCTTATGGCACCCTCCTATTATCCCTCGTCGATGAGGGAGTAAAAACGAGGGAGCAAAAATGCCGAAGTTAGCAACAAAACTCACTGACACAGAGATCAAAAAGGCCAAGCCCACAGAGAAAGAGTTCACGCTATGGGATGGAGATGGTTTGTTCCTGCGTATCAAACCAAGTGGCAAAAAAATCTGGCACCTCGGCTATACCGTTCCTTTAACCAAGAAACGGGCCAAAATGAGCCTTGGGTTCTATCCCTACCTGACTCTTGCACAGGCAAGAGCGCTACGGGATGAATACCTCTCTTTGCTTGCACAGGGTATCGATCCCCAATCCCACAATGAGCAAAAAGCTCAAGCGCTCAAAGATGCCACTGAACACACATTCCAGACAGTGGCGAAAAAGTGGCTTGATGAAAAAATTAAAACATCAGGCATATCGCAAGATCATGCTAAGGATATCTGGCGTAGCCTTGAACTAAACATCTTTCCAACATTGGGGGATATTCCTATTAAAGAGATCCGCCCTAAGATGTTGAAACAACATCTTGACCCTATCGAGCAAAGAGGTGTTCTTGAAACTCTACGCCGTATAATTTCCCGACTGAACGAAATTTTCCGTTATGCGGCCACAGAAGAGCTTATTGAGTTCAACCCCGCAGATAATCTCACACAGCGTTTCAGCAAGCCAAAAAAGCAAAACATGCCAGCCCTGCCCCCCAGCGAGTTACCAAGGTTCATAGTGGCTTTAGCAAACGCATCTATACGCTTAGAAACACGCCTACTGATTGAATGGCAACTTCTTACATGGGTTCGCCCCGGAGAGGCTGTCCGTGCTCGTTGGACTGACATCGACGAAGAGAACCGATTCTGGAACATCCCCGCTGAGTTCATGAAGATGAAACGGCCCCACAAGGTTCCATTGAGTAAGGAAGCTATGCGTATTCTTGAATCCATGAAACCAATCAGCGGTCATCGTGAGTGGGTTTTCCCCAGTATCAAAGCTCCTCTTAGCCATATGCACGAGCAAACAGCGAACGCAGCGATCATCCGCATGGGTTTTGGCGGTGAACTGGTGGCACATGGTATGCGTTCTATTGCCAGAACAGCCGCCGAGGAATCCAGTAAGTTCAGAACAGAAGTTCTTGAAGCAGCCCTCGCTCACTCTAAAAAAGATGAAATCATTGCGGCATACAACCGTGCAGAATATTTAGCCGAGCGTGCCGAGTTAATGCAATGGTGGAGTGATTATATCCAAATACAAAAATATAAGTCTATTGCCGCATGATAAAACACAGAAATGTATACTATCTTTTAATATCGAAGTTCGGCAATTAATAATTATCAATATTTAAGGAGTTCCCTTGTTAATGTCAAAAGATGAACTTGATAAGTTCAGTAAACTTGCGGATCAATACATCATTACATGTGATCACGCTTCTTTAGCTGCGTTAGTCGAAAGTTATACAAAACAGGATTTCACCTTTTCTCACCCCTTGTACGAAGCCCATTATCTCTACTGTCTAGGAAATTGCTATTCCGAACTCTATGAAACACGTAAAACAGAGTGGTATTCAGATGATTTGATGAAATCGGTCATCTTCTACAGAAAAGCCATACATACTCTCCCTAAAGCAAACTGGCAGGAACACGTAAATAACACTCATGCATATGATAGTCTTAGATCTATGATTGAGACAAATTTAGCTAACCGTCTTTCATCACAGGGAAGAGCACTATGCTGTATCCCTCACTATGACAAAGCTATTTCTATAGATAATAATCCCGTAGCAATTATATCAAAAGCCAATAATGAATTATTTCTTGGCAATTCACTTTACGATAAAGGACATTCTGAATATCATTATTTCATTGCTTATAATCTTTTAAAAAAAGGACTCGATAATTTCAAAAAACAATATCCAGAACAAAAAGAATCACTTGAAGATGGGGAGCGATTACACAATTTCAAAAAATGGTTTGAGAATAATTTTGAGATATCATCTTTCGATTATTTCATGAAATACACTGAAAAACTCACATCATTAAAACAGAAAAAATATTTTGAATGGTGTGCTAAAAACAAACTTTTCCTTAATGATTTAAATGATGTTTGCGATTACCAGATTACATACCAAGATATTTTTTCATTACCATCATTTATCCAATCTCTGAATGGTGCGCTTACAATGCATGAAGAATTATCATACCATGGTAATTATGATGAATTAAAAAATGACTACTGCTATGCACGGTATTTAATATATTCCTCAAAGGATATACCGGACGATGCGCCTCATATATTCAACTCAACTTTTCAACACGTTGAAGATATGACTTACTCAATTAACAATTTAAAGGTTTCCCAATACAAATCAGCATTCAGAATAATATATTCACTTTTTGACAAAATAGCATACCTAATTAGCCATTTTTTTGATTTAAATGACTTAAAGCATGACAGAAAAATAAACATCGACAATTTATTTCGCGACTTCACAGGCAATAATAATGAATGGAAGCCCCATAAAAAACTTAAGGATAGTGATAATCCTTTTATCCATGCTTTATTCTATATATTAAAAGACATTCGCAAAGTTGGTAGCTCTGATTCAGTATCAAAATGGTTAGATCCAAATGCTGTAGCATTTACTAAAATCAGAAATGCTATGGAACATCGTTCATTGAAAATTGTTAATGATTTTGGCTATGAACTCGCAACATCACATAATACTTACAATGATGAAGAATTTACAAAATTTCAAAGAGAGGTCAATACGATACCAGATGAAATTAGAGAAATTGAATTAAAGATAAACAAAACAAATGAAGAAAATGACCCTCATTTATCTAAACAGCTTAAAGAAAAGATTAACAAACTAAATACTAAGCATTCAGACTTAAAAGCAAAAATCCATGAAAAAGAAAAACTATCAACACATTGTCTTTTAGTGCCAATAAGCCAATTCGAATCAAGAATTATGCAACTCATTGGTTTAGCTCGTAACTCAATAATGTATCTATCATTAGCTATCCATTTTGAAGAGCGAAAACGCCCAAACGACGGTATTTACATGCAAAGAGAAGTACCACTCAAGCATAATTTATGATTGTACTAAGAACATTTCAGCAGATCTAAACATATGCTTTTTCATGTAAGGCCGTGATAAAAAGGTCTAATAGGTGGAGTGTTTCACTACGTGAATCACCCACCCATAAAATTTTTTTATCTATGTGTCATCAAGAACAATAGCGGAACCCTTAAAAGGGAACCCCCGCCATTCTTCTTGACGCCCTAAATATAGGAGTTGTTATTTTGCTTTATTGGATAGATTGCGGCATTCCATGAATAACTTATAACGTTCATCAGCTTCTTTTTGAAATTTTTCAGCGTCAAATGTATCAGTTTCTATTTTTATTTTTTGTTTAACTGCTTCATCTAATATTTTATTTTCTTTCAGCCTCTCCTTTTCATTTAATATTAACTTGTAGTATTTCATCTTAATATTAAAACTTGCATTTACAAACTCGTTAGAATCAAAATCTATATTGTATTTTTTAAGAAGTTTTAATATATAATCTATATTCATTTTTTTCACTTCCTTTTTTATTTTTTCTTCATGCGCATCTTTTTTTATACTCCCACTTTTTAACCATTGCTTAAACTTATAGCTGTTATAATGCTGCCACTGATATATTTCAGACGCATATATAACCGACAACATACAAGCAATAAAAAATATGACCATAAAAACCATACATATTAAATAAAACATATCAGCCCCCGCCTTTCTTTCTATACTGCTCTTTTATTAGTGCTATGTGATATTTTTTTGCATTGTTTATACTCACGTCTGCTGAATTTTTAGCAGAACGAAAAGCACTAGAAACAACAGAGGCAATGATAGCAACTAAAAAAGCACAAATAAAAAAACCCATCGCGGCAGGAATGAGACTACCGCCGCCATCGTCTACCGCAGGTTTTTCCTTTGCTATTAAACCTAATATATTCATATATTTTTCTCCTCAATAGTTTTAATCGCTGTTTCTATTCTTTGTTTTACAAAGTCTCTAAACACATAACCTATTATTCTCGCATCCTCCCCCATGTCTAAATCATCTTTTTTATTAAAATATAAATCAGCGCTCAATAGTTCTTCACTTTGAATATCTAACATTTTGCTAGCAAGTGATATTCTAATAATATTTAATATCTCTAAATCTAAACTTGCTCTATCATGCTTGTTTAAAAGCTGGAGCGGGTAAAAATCTTTTTTTCTTTTCATTTCTTGCATGTCATTATCAAAATCTATCATTAAAAAGTGTAAGCAAGTAAAAGACGTATCATAGAAGTTCAGGCGGTTAATCATGTCCGCCGTTCCCTCGCGTGGAGGGTTCGGGTTAGGTCTTAAGTTATTCATCCGTCTTACTCCTTTTTTTATTATTTTTTAGTTTCCATTCGTTAAGCCTCTTATCCCCTTCAGCTCTCAAATACTCGCGCTGATCGTATATTCTTTTTAATACCATATGATTAGTTAAAGCCCCGACCAATAGCGATAAATCATTAGTAAAATCTAACTCGTCAGATACTTCTTTGCTATTTTCTCTAACTATTCTTATTAACTCAGCACCAATTTTTATTTTACGTGCTGTATCTTCTTTTCTTTTTTCAGCTTTCATTTCTTGCTCCAACCTATTTAGTAAGTTTGCTTTTTGTTCAAGTTCTTTTTTTACTTTATTATATTTATCAATATTAAATGCCATTTTTAAAACCTCTCTTTTCTTTTATCATAATAAAAAGCGCAATCAATCCAGCCATAAACAAAATCGGCAGCGTAAAAATAAACCCTAGCAATAAAACAACGGTAAACCCAAAAACGCCGGACATTTCGTATAAATGACCAAAAAACGAACTTTCATTTTTATACTCAATCATTTTCTGTAAAACAGATTTTTTTTCTTGCTCTTGTTCTCTTAAATAATCCTCTATATATTCGTCATCTTCACAGCTCAAAGGAATTTCTATAGTGTCATCATTTAAATACTCATTATCATCATAGTTGTAATCATTATTATAATTTCCAATCATTCTAGATCTCCCCCTAACGTGTCATAAACAACAGTAAAATCGCTTTCATGAGAAAAAAGATTGTAAGTTATAAATAAGCTTGTTCTACATATAACATCCGTATTTTCATCTTGTAGTTTTTTTATAATCAATCGAACGAGTTCAGACGCTGCTACTTCTATTTTTTTATCAATATCATTCATATTCCACCTCTTTTATTTTTATGTTTTTCTGATATATATATTTTAAGTAATATATTTATTTATTAAAGTAAAGCGCGATATATGTATTTTCATTTCCAGAGCGCGATTTTATAGATAAAAGGTTTACGTGTAGCGGCTATTTTAGTTTTGCTAAAAACTACAATAGCGCACTTATACATTCTTCGAATGTGCGCGCCCCATAAATGGGGATTTACTAACGCATAAAGATAAAAAGTAATATTCGCTTTATGCTCAATATTACTTAATCGCTTTTTAAAAAAGCAAATATATTTTGCTTGTTTTAAAAAGTATGTGCTTTCAATATCAGGAGATAGAAACAATGGCAATATTTCATATGAGCGCTCAAACAATAACACGCAGTAAGGGGCATAGTAGCGTAGCTGCGGCAGCTTATCGCCACGGCGAAAAGTTAACGGACGAACACACAGGAGAGATCCACGACTACAGCAAAAAGAAAGGTATTTCAGACAGTGTGATATTAATACCAGAAAGCGCAGACCGTAATTTTTTAAAGCCTGCATATTTATGGAACACGATAGAAAAAAGCGAAAAAAGAAAAGATGCGCAGTTAGCACGCGAGTTTAATATTGCGCTTCCTGTCGAAATGACAGACGAAGAAAAAAAGGCGTTAGCAATAGATTTTTGCCAAGAGCATTTTGTAAAAAATGGAATGATAGCTGATATAGCTTTTCACAAGCTCGATAGCGACAACCCACATTTCCACGTAATGCTAACTACTCGCCGCCTTACTCCTGACGGTGCAGGGTTCGGGCAAAAGGTCAGAGAATGGAACAGCAAAGAGCAGCTACAAGAATGGCGCAAGAGCTGGGCAGACACAGCGAACGAGCACATGCAAAAGGCTGGCATCGATGCGCGTATTGATCATCGTTCACTGAAAGAACAAAAAGCAGAGCTTGACGCTATCCTCCCCCCTATCAGAACGGTTGAGCAAGAGGCGCAGACTATCAGCTTAGACAGACCGCCGACTATCCATAGAGGCCATAGCCGCAATCCAGAGCGACAAGCAAGATTTCGCGTGCTACAAGAAGTGAAAGTATCACAAGAGGCAAAAGCACTTAACAACATTGAACAGAAACAGCTTAAGCCCTCGCCGCTGGCTCCTGCTTCCTCCTCTGCCGCATCTTTGCCAGATGCTACACAGGGAGGCAATGAAAACAACCCACAAAATAAACTCGGCGGAGTTGGAGAATATCTTCAATCTAAACTCAATAAGGAAGATAAAGCAGATCTTAATGCTGATAATGAAATCAAATCCCCTACGTCTAAAGATACTAAAAATAATAATAAAAGCAGTTCAGCAGCAGCTACAGGTTCAACATCAAATATTAATTTGATAGATGAGAAAATAGATAAGAACCTACACTTAACAGAAGCACAAAAAGAAGAGTTAGAGGATTTAGAAAATAAAGAAGCCGCAGCTAAGAAAAAAGCTTATCTGATGGGTGGCACTGCCGTCCCTGAACTTTCACAAGATAACAAAACACAGTCAAAAAGTGAGTTTAAAAATAAATTTCATACAGCTAAACAAACAATATCATTAACTGAACAGAGATTTAATGAAGAACGTGAAGCATATGAGAACAGAAGAAACCGACCAATACAGCGCTAAGTATTTTGCTCATTTTTTATCCCCAATGAATGACTCAGCGTTATATTTAATTTAACCAATTGATAGTATTGGTTTATTTTCACCTAACGTCGTATTGTTTATATCGATCAAAATCGATCAAATGATAGTTTTTAACTATCATAACTATACTATCGATCGATTAAAGCAATTGACATACCGATCGATAAACCAATTTTAATCGCTAAAAACTATCAATACTAAACAATTGATCTGTAATAACGATCATTTTGCTTGAGAGTAGCCCTCCTCATGGTATGCTCGGAGCGTGGAAGGCCGGGCGAATCACCTTGGTATCTTCATGATTAAGCTAAAAACTATCGCGCTATGAGGAATGAAATTTTATGAAAACCGAAAACATTATTTTTCTTTTTTGGGCAGTGATTTTTATCCTGATTCTCTGCCAGTTTTTTTACTTTGGCCCTAAGAAAAGAAGGCATCTCAATACTTACACAGAGATGTTAGATGGTGATATTCTCTCATATGAATGCCAAAATACCGGTATAGTCATTAATACTAAAAAACGCACAGTACGTATTTTCAATGCAGATAAAGATAGCACTTTCGAATACGGCAACATCAGGGAAATAAATTATACGCTATCCGAAGCCGGAAAAATTTATAGCACAGGTAATAATCTAAACTCTATGATAAAGTCCGCTGGAGCTAACAGTAATGAACAAATGTTAGCTAATCAGCGTTCCGGTATTTTTATACTGACAGATGATATAAAAAATCCTTCATGGAAAATCAATCTACCAATGAAAAATAAAACATCATCGACCAATCAGGAGATCTGCGATCGCTGGCTTCTCATTTTTAATAAATACGTTTTATAACCTTGTTGTGTTTTATTATTTATATTTGGAGTTGATATGAAAAGATTGATTGCGGCAGCATTTATTATTCTTCCTTTGGCGAGTTGTACCGTTTATGGAAACAAATCCATTAAAAACGAAACACAGGAGAACATAGCCTCTAAGATTATCAAGGGTAAAACTACTCAACAAGATATCCTTCGTTTTTATGGGGAGCCTCAGACTAAAGAAACTAACGATGGTAAAGAAATGTGGGGGTATTCCGTTATGTCCGGCGAATCTCAGATTTCAAATTACATACCGGGATTAGCATTATTAAAGAACAGCAGCACAGCGCACATGAAAGATCTTGAGATCTGGTTTAAAGGTGATGTTGTTGAACGCTATACCTTTAGACAAACGGCAAGTAAAACTTCTCGCGGATTGTTAGATTAATCTAAATCCAATACCATTTTACCTATAAAAGAAGTTGGTGTAATCCGACTTCTTTTATATTTTATCCATGATTTGACATTACTTATATTTCTATTAGTGCTTCATGAAATGGCACTTTGATTTTTATATTTTCATCTGGTATTTTATCTTTATTTTTATTAAAAATTTGTACTAGTAGTACTAATTAATTAATTTAAAAGTTTTTGGTTTTAAGGTTTTGGGGTTTGTGTTTTAGCGGGGCGGCTTTCAGCCGTAGTAGTTTTCCTCCGAAGGAGGAAATAGTTTTTCTTTAAGCATTCCCCCCCTACCCCCCACGCCAAAAAGGCTGAAATAGAGAGATAGGAGATGCTCATTGCGCCTTGAAAATATTCAGAACGTTTCCATTCTGATACTTCCCCCACGACCCACGCAAACACAAATCATGAAACTTTCAAACAACTCTCGTTTTACTAAAGAGTCTATACTACTGTTTGTAAATTTTTTAGATTGTGCGATTCAGGTTGGCAGCTACGCATATCCCGGTTAACCGCTGCCGCAATATTCTAAGTTTCACCAAACACCCGATGTCCTTCGTACTTAGACCTTGATACAACAAGGGTAATATTATATTGCTTTTGTAGATTAAATGTTTCTGGAAATGGTATTGACATTTTATCTATGTCAAAGTCGGCGAAACTTGTTTAATCATGCAGATTAGAGGCTTCTGGAAGTGGTATTTAACATTAGTTAAAAGTCGACGAAGCATTTCTAATCTTTTGTATCTTTATATTATATAAATCTATATATAACATCAGTCAATAGATAAAATCAAAAATATTTTAAAAACATGATTAGATGAAAAACAAAAAAAGACCAGATTAAACCCCAGTCTCTGTTTTACTTAATATCAGTTATGTTTTTCATATATAGTCCTAAAACGCTCTGTACGCGATTTTGAGACGTTTTACACTGGAAGCGGTGTAATCATATAAATAATAAAATATAATACTGTAATGATATTTACGCCGCTTGATTACGCGAATAAAAAATCTTTTCATCAATCCATTCGTCAACTTCACTTTCAACAAATGCGATAGTTCTTTAACCAGTCTTGATCGGAGAAGGGAAATCACCCCGGCTAATCAGCCGATAGATCCACGCTTTACAAAAACCAGTCTTGTTTAACACTTCGGGTAAGCGGATAAGTCTTTTTCTTTCGTTCATATATTTCCTCATAGTTGTTTTGATGAGGCTATTATTCGAATATCGCTTATGACGATCAACAACTTTTTTTAGCAAAAAGTGCTTTTTTAGTTGACTATTTTAAATCAACAGTCATTCATTCACCTTCGGAAGTTGAACTCATGAGTTCAACTCCTCACCGCTAGTCATGACATTCAAATGTGCTTATTTTTTAGCCACATTGCTTTTTTTATCCCTTCATTGCACCTCAATGTAAAACACAAATAATTAATATATTTAATAATCAAATGATTAAACAGTCGATTACAGGGACGCCAGCCCAAAATTCTTCAAAGATGGTTCCAGAGCCATCCGCAGAAGTCCTGAAAGCCCGCACAGCGTAAGCCTTGCGGGCTTTTTTGTGTCTGTAACTCCTGCTAGCTACATAGAAGGAAGTTAACGACATCCTAAAATCATGAGAAAGATTAATTGATCAATATTTATCCATGAGGAATATTAAGTCGCCGGGGCAAGAGGCTCCGGGATTCAATAAGGAGATATCTCATGGGCTATTACATTCTCAAGAAAAGTACAAAAACCGTACAGAACCAGAAGTATTACTTTGTGTTGAAGGCAAGCAATGGCGAAACTATCGCCACCAGCGAAATGTACTCCACTAAGCAAGCCGCACAAAATGGCATCAGATCCGTTCAGCAGAATGGTAGCTCAGCTGATGTCCGCGACCAAACTTAACATCGCAGCCTAATTTAAGGGCTGTCATCAGCCCTTTTTCATGCTGCACGGCCAGCACCTTGCCCGCATGAGGGCGGAAAACCTCATTGAGAGCGAGAGACAGGCGCAGCGCGTTAATTATTCTATTAAAGATGAATCAGTACAAAAGCTGGTAGCGACCTTAAAAGCGATTTTCTGCCCGGAGAATACATGATGAGCCACGCCACAGCTTCACCCAATGAAATCAACCAACTCAGGAAAAAGGGGCCGTGATTGTTGATATTCGCGAAAAAGATGAGTTTCGCCGCAAGCACATCCCCGGAGCTATTTCATGGCCTCTGAGTGAGATACAGCCTGGCAACACGCTGCACACCTTCCCCGCACAGAGTCCCATGATTTTTCATTGTCAGGTAGGCACGCGTACCCAACAGAACAGAGCAGCGCTGGCAAAAACCGTCGATGGTGGCGAACTCGTCCTGCTTGAGGGTGGGATCAATGCCTGTAAACAAGCGGGTCTTCCGATAGTAAAAAACGACAGACAGCCTCTCCTCCTGATGCGACAGGTGCAGATCACTGCCGGAACGATGGTTCTGGTGGGGGTTATTGCGGGGTATAATCTGCATCAGGGATTCTTTTTACTATCCGGTTTTGTCGGCGCGGGTTTGCTTTTTGCTGGTATCAGTGGCTGGTACGGCATGGCAAATTTACTGGCAAAAATGCCCTGGCATCGCCAGTAGTAAAAATAAAGCCGGTCAGAACACGATGATTCATTTACAGTTTATTCCTAAAGCCAGATGTTACTGAGCGTGCCATTGTTAACTACGGTCAGAACATTAATGACTTTGATGAGGGAATATTCATGAAAAAGACAATTATCGCTTTATCAGCATTTCTGCTGGCTTCGTCGGCTTTTGCCGCTACCACACATGCAACCGATGAAACCGTAGCCAATGCACAGGCAGGCGCGAATACCGCAAAAGAGAAACTGCATCAGGCTCAGGATGAAGGGTCTGAACTGAAACTCAAGTCTAAACATGCTGCTGAAGGTAAAAGCGACAGCCTGAGTAGCAAGGCGAGCGAAGGCACACAAAAAGCCTGGAATAAAACCAAAGAAGGGACTGAAAAAGGTTGGGATGCCACCAAAGAAGGTGCTCAGAAAGGCTGGAACAAAACCAAAGAAGGTGCCAGCGACGTGAAGAAAAAAGTCACCGAATAAGTTAACTCAGAGGCCGCAAATGCGGCCTTTTCTTTATCTTAACAAACCCCATTCTTTGCTTCCTGGCTGCATAGCCCTTACACTGCTGTTTTCCTTCAAAAACCATTAAACACGCTTATGTCTGACACCTTCATCCGCCAGCCACTTCCCCTGCCAAACGGTCACAACAAAGTGCTGCTGCATTCCTGTTGCGCGCCCTGCTCCGGTGAAGTAATGGAAGCGATGCTGGCTTCCGGTATCGATTACACCATTTTCTTTTACAACCCAAACATTCATCCACTGAAAGAATACGAACTGCGGAAGGAAGAAAATATACGCTTTGCCGAGCAGTTTGGTGTCCCTTTTGTCGATGCCGACTACGACAAAGACAACTGGTTCGAACGCGCCCGCGGTATGGAGTGGGAGCCGGAACGCGGCGTGCGCTGCACCATGTGTTTTGATATGCGCTTCGAACGCACTGCATTATATGCCCACGAACATGGTTTCCCGGTCATCACCAGCTCACTGGGTATTTCGCGCTGGAAGAATATGCAGCAAATCAACGATTGTGGAGTACGTGCCGCCGCACGTTATCCGGATATGCTGTATTGGGAATTTAACTGGCGTAAAGGTGGGGGTTCCGCACGCATGATCGAAATCAGCAAGCGCGAGCGTTTCTATCAGCAGGAATATTGTGGTTGCATCTATTCATTACGCGACAGTAACCGCCATCGCGTCGCCAGTGGTCGGGAACGCATCGAGATTGGCGTGCAGTATTACCAGCCTGATGAAGACTAGCTCTGCAGAATGCTGGTGAAAAACCGCTGAACCATCGTCGCATCCGGCTGCCTGCCTTCCTGAATAATGGAACGCAGCAGCCACGCATCAGTGAACGCTACCGCGGCTTCTGCCTGCTGCGAAGTCAACGCCAGTTGCTGTTGCAGTATTTGCTGATGACTGGTAATCCATGCCGCTGCTGCCTGCCGCAGACGAGGGCGTGAAACCGCAGCAACAAACAATTCGTACTCACAAATTAATCTTGCCCGCGCATCCAGCGTCCAGAACAAGAACCGGGTTAGCTGCCGTGGGATGTCCGTTTCTGCTTCCACGAGAAACCACTCTTGTGTTTGCCGGGTAAAATTCTCCACCGCCCGTTCGATGACCGCAGCATGCAGCTCATCGAGATTTTTAAAATGATAAGTGACGGTTCCAGGCGAGATATCACAATCTGTTGCCACCGCGCGATGGGTACAGGCATGTAATCCGTCACGGCGAATAATCGCCGCTGCACAGTGCAAAATGTTGTCACGCATCTGCTCAGCGCCAGCGCGCATCGCTCTCTTCCCGACACTCATCATCTGACTCATCTTACTTCAACAGCTGTGCACTGCCTGAAAAGGTGTTCTTGCCGTTGGCAGAAGTGATATGAAACGCCGGAGCACCTGCGCGGTCAGCTTTTTGAGCGAGCGCTGCAACCAGATCGTCAAGATTGCTGGCACCGCTGGCACTGATATGCCCGATCACCTGCTGCGTTCCTGGAGACGCAATTTCAGTGGCAGCCAACGCCGAAGCACTCAGGGAGACCAGCGCACCGGTCATCATCAGTTTTACAAGGATAGTTTTCATATTTGCTCCAATAGGGGGGAAATGCTGGAGCGCATGGTAGAGCGATGGTCAGATAAACATAACCCTGTCATCCTGACAGACTTATTCATTAAAATTGAACAAGAATAGCCAATTAAAACACCGTACAACGTACAAAATTAGAAATTATTATCTATAAAATAACATAAAAATAATTAAATACTCCAAAAACAGACTTCCATCGTACCGGCGTACGATAAACCCGTGTCAAGCCTTGCGTTTTCTGGTCAAAAAAAAGCAGCGCTTCCTGGGAAAACGCTGCTGTTATAACCGCCCAAATCGTTAAATCCGTTAACGCACCACTACCGTCAACAGTACGATCACTGCCATCATGATTAGCAGATGGCACACCACCTTATCCAGTTTGCGCATATCGCCTCCCTGGTTTTAGAACCACTGACCAAAACGTTTGATGTAGAACGTTTTCATGCCCTGCGCCAGCACGCAGTAACCCAGCAGAATCGCGACCAGCCACGGGAAGTAGGCCCACGGCAGCGGTACCAGACCCACCATCGCGCCGAGTGGCGAGAACGGTAGCAAAATCCCAGCCACCATCACACAGCCGGTGGCAAGCAACACCGGCAATGCCGCACGGCTCTGAATAAACGGAATTTTTTGTGTCCGCAGCATATGCACCACCAACGTCTGTGACAGCAACCCTTCTACAAACCAGCCAGACTGGAACAGCGACTGTACTGCCGGAGTATTGGCAGCGAACACATACCACATGACGGCAAAGGTTGTGATATCAAAGATGGAAGAGGTCGGCCCAATCCACAACATGAAACGTTTGATATTACGCGCATCCCATTTACGCGGTTTACGCAGGAATTCACGGTCCATTTTGTCCCACGGCAGTGCCAGCTGGGAAACGTCATACATCAGGTTCTGAATCAGCAGATGTATCGCCAGCATTGGCAGGAACGGTATAAAGGCGCTCGCTACCAGCACGGAAAAGACGTTGCCGAAGTTAGAGCTGGCGGTCATATTCAGGTACTTAATGATGTTACCGAAGGTTTCCCGCCCCTTCATCACGCCGGCCTCCAGCACCATCAGATCTTTTTCCAGCAGGATAATGTCAGATGATTCTTTCGCGATATCCGCAGCGCTATCGACAGAGATCCCCACATCCGCATCGCGCAGGGCTGGTGCATCGTTGATACCGTCCCCCAGGAAGCCAACGGTATGATCCTGCTGTTGCAGCGCTCGCAGGATGCGTGATTTCTGCAATGGCGTCAGTTTGGCGAATACCGCACTCTGCGCGGCTACTGTCGCCAGCTGTTCATCACTCATCGCCGCAATGTCATCACCGGTAACGATGGTGCCACAGTCAATACCGACCTGCTGGCAGATACGCGCCGTCACGACCGGGTTATCACCGGTCAGCACTTTGACGCTGACACCGTTTTCCTGCAACGCAGTAATGGCTTTCGCAGCACTCTCTTTTGGCGGATCGAGGAAGGTGAGCAACCCTTCGATCGTCAGCCCCTGCTCATCTGCCACACTCAGCGCATGCTGTAAGCCGGGTTCCGGCAGAACACGGCTGGCAACCAGCAGCACGCGAAATCCCTGTTCGTTATACTGATGCGCCAGTGCCAGCAGTTCCGCACGACGATTCGCATCCAATGGCTGGATTAGCTTACCTTCACGTTCTGCCGTGGCAATGCTCAGCATCTCTTCCACCGCGCCTTTGCAGATCAGCAACTGCTGACCAAGACGACGGTCTGCCACCACCACCGATACCCGGCGGCGGATGAAATCAAACGGCAGCTCATCCACTTTGCTGTAGTAATCCGCCACAGCACTGCTGACGCGGTGTTCACCGTAGCGCAGGATGGCGCGGTCCATCAGATTGGGCGTGCTACTTTGATAGTGGCTGTTCAGCCAGCTCAGCATCAGTACGCGTGAGTTTTCCACGCCCGCACAATCAAGATGGTGCTCCAGAATAATGTTGTCCTGGGTCAGCGTGCCGGTTTTATCGGTACACAGAATATCCATCGCACCCAGGTTCTGAATCGCATTCAGACGTTTCACGATAACTTTGCGGCGTGACATGGCGATCGCACCTTTCGCCAGGTTGGAACTGACAATCATCGGCAGCATTTCCGGTGTCAGGCCCACCGCCACCGCCAGGGCAAACAATGCAGCATCCAGCCAGTCACCTTTGGTCAAGCCGTTAATCAGCAAAACCACCGGCACCATCACCAGCATAAAACGGATCAACAACCAGCTAACGCTGTTAACTCCACGGTCAAACGACGTTTGCGTACGGTTGCCAACGATGGATTTCGCCAGGCTGCCAAAATAGGTTTCCTCTCCGGTCGCCACCACTACGGCTTTCGCTGTACCGCTGGAGACGTTGGTTCCCATCAGACACACGCTACCCAGTTCCAGCAGAGAAGCCCCCTGCTCACTGGAAGCCATGCTTTTGCTGGCGAGGTTGCCGGTGACATCATATTTTTCCACCGGCAGCGACTCGCCAGTCAGAATTGCCTGGCTGATAAACAGATCGCGTGAATCAAGCAGGCGCACATCGGCAGGCACCAGATCCCCGGCAGAGAGATAAATGATGTCGCCCGGCACCAGGGTGGTAATGTCCACTTCCTGTTTGCACGCGGGTTGCTGTGCCGATTCGCGACGCAGTACCGTCGCGGTGGTACGCACCATAGATTTGAGTGCCTGAGCCGCTTTATTAGTACGGAATTCCTGCCAGAAACGCAGCAAACCGCTGAGCGTTACCATCGTCAAAATGATGATGACACCGGTCAGATCGGTCTCCTCGCCATGGCGTGCCGGTATCCAGTAATCGGTGAAGAAGCTCACGCCGGCCAGCACCATCAGGACATAAATAAATGGATTGTTGAACGCCAGCAACAGCTGTACCAGCGCTGGTGGCGCTTTATCATGTGCCACCTGATTGTGACCAAATACCGCCAGACGCGCTTCAGCTTCACTGGCACTCAGTCCCTGCGCATCGCTATGCACCCGAGCCAGGGTTTCACTGGCGGTGAAAGCAGCTTCTTCTTCAATCAGATAGCGCGGGGTTTTCTGACGCGGCTGACGTGCGATGTTCAGCGCTCTTTTTTCTTTATTGAGTTTCATGTCAGTCATCGTGACACTCCTCTTTTTTACGGCGATAAATATCCCTGCATGTCTGGCATGCATTATTGGGAAATAAATTAACGGCAAAGCGTTATTAAAAAAAAACGACACACACGAAATATTCATGCCTGTTTACGGGAAGAGAAAATAAGTTATCCCGCTCACTGAGACAGTAAGTAATGAATATTCAACGATGTCGATGCCCGCGTTCTGTCGCCAGATGCGCAGGAAGAACCAGCACACTGAAGATCAGTGTGCGCACCGAGGTGGAGGGAAAAGTGCGTGTAAAATCATGTGCATGACGTTATCCCCTGGGCAGTAGCCCGTACAAAAGTTAAAGCATGGGAACAATCGTCAGAAAAGAGAGAGGATTGCTACCTGCCGGTTCCGGCAAGCAGCAACAAAAGAATTCGTGCGTCAGCTTGCCTTGTGTTGTGTTAAATAAGGGTGACTGTCCAACTGAATTCTCCTGTTTGAAGTTGCGGCCATTATATTCCCGGCACATGTATTGTAAAGTTAATTATTCTGCCATCGGTTTCCGTTTAAATTCTGTTGTAAATCCCCTGACTTCAACCGATCCATACCTGAGCTAATGTTAAGGTTCCGCAAATCTGTTCACCCCATGTTTACCGGCTTATAACCATAAGGTTAGCCTTAGAACTTTAAGGCATATCTATATCTGATAATTGACTATTATTCATTACAACGCTTTCGTAAACTCGCGTTACTTTTTTAAGGCAAGGAATTCTCATGAAAAAAATAATCCCCTCCCTGCTGGCGTTATCGATGGTAGCCGCGTTCTCAGTTAATGCCGCAACGCCGAAAGATACGCTGGTGATTGCCCAATCCACCGACGATGCCGACAGCTTTGACCCGGCCCAGGGCTTTGAGCTGACGACAGTCCAGGCGTTCACCAACATTTACCAACGCCTGGTCCAGTCCGACCCGCAAAATCCGACCGACCTGAAACCCACCCTGGCAACCTCCTGGCAGCCAGGCAGTGACAACCGCAGCCTGACATTTGAACTGCGTAAAGATGCCAAATTCGCCAGCGGCAACCCACTGCGTCCGGAAGATGTGATCTTCTCACTGGGCCGTGTGGTGAAGCTAAACCTCGATCCTTCCTTTATCCTTACTCAGCTCGGCTGGAACAAGGACAACGTTGATAGCTTCCTGAAAAAAGTTGACGACAACCATGTCCAAATCAGCTGGAGCGCCAACGTGAGTCCGGCCTATGTGCTGAGCCTGCTATCTGCGCCCGTCTCCTCAATCGTTGATGAGAAAACCGCGCAGGCAAACGCGACCAATGGCGATTTTGGTCACGCATGGCTTGCCACCCATTCGGCGGGCAGCGGCCCTTATCAGATCCGCAAAGTGGTATTACACGAAGTGGTGTTGCTGACGGCTAACCCCACCTCTCCGGCTGGCGCGCCGAAGCTGAAGAACATCCTGATCAAAAACGTACCGGAACCGGCTGCGCGTCGTCTGCTGCTGGAGCAGGGTGATGTGGATATCGCACGTAATCTCGGTGCCGACCAGATTGCAGCGCTGAAAGGCAAAGCGGGCGTGAAAACTGAAGCCATCCCGATGGCCTCGCTTTACTACATCCAGTTCAACGTGGGTGCCAATCCGGAGCTGAAAAACCCGGCATTGTGGGAAGCCGCGCGTTACCTGTTCGACTATAAAGGTATCGCCAACGACCTGCTGAAAGGCCAGTTCGAAGTGCATCAGACCTTCCTGCCAAAAGGTTTCCTCGGTGCCCTTAACGATACCCCGTACAGCTACGATCCGGAAAAAGCCAAAGCGATTCTGAAGAAGGCCGGTCTGACCAACGTCAGCTTTACCCTCTCCACCAGCAATCAGCCGCCGTATCTGGACATCGCGCAGGCGTTGCAGGGCAGCTTTGCCAAAGGTGGCGTGAAGGTTGAAGTGCAGCCGGGACTCAGTTCTGAAGTGTCTACCAAGGTTAAAGCGCACCAGTATCAGGCGACGCTGAATGCCTGGGGTGCTGACTACTTCGATCCCAACACCAACGCCGCCTCCTTTGCTTACAACCCGGAAGATGGCAGCAAAACCATCGCTTACCGTTCTGACTGGCACATCCCGGAGCTGAGCAAGCAAACGCTGGCAGCCACCGCCGAGAGCGACAGCAACAAGCGTGTGGAAATGTACCAGGCGATGCAGCGTGAAGTGCTAAAGAACTCACCTTATGTGATTGGTCTGCAGGCACGTAACCTGATTGCGCTGCGCGACAATCTGCAAGGCTACGTTCAGGGCATCAACCCGGATATGGTGTATTACTCACAGGTTACCAAGTAATGGCGGCATCAGCCCCACAGGCCGGGTTCGCCCGGCCACTCTGGCAACGCACCAGCCGATTAATCACCAGCCTGCTGTCGCTGCTGGTGACGCTGCTCGGCCTGCTGGCCTTTACCTTTATGTTATCGCACCTGTCACCGGTCGATCCGGTGCAGCAGATCGCAGGCGATCACGCCAGTGAAGCCACTTATGCGCAGGTGCGTCACGATCTCGGTCTCGATCAGCCGGTGCTGGTGCAGTTCTGGCGTTATATCAGCCATCTGGCCCACGGCGATCTCGGCCTGTCCCATCTGACCAATCAACCGGTTAGCGCCGACCTGATGCGCACCTTCCCGGCGACCATTGAGCTGGCGACCTGTTCGATCATTTTTGCGGCGGTATTCGGTGTGGCGCTGGCGCTGCTGGCGGCCTGGAAACCAGGCAGCATCATCGATAACGTGGCGCGTTTTATTTCGCTGCTCGGTTATTCCGTGCCGGTGTTCTGGCTCGGTCTGCTCGGTCTGCTGTTGTTTTACGCCGTGCTGCACTGGTCTGCCGGACCGGGTCAGCTGGATGATATCTGGATATATACGCTGGAGCCGAAAACCGGCTTTGTGCTGATTGATAGCTGGCTGTCCGGGGACCCTGAGATGTTCCGCAATGCGATCGCCCATATCTGGCTGCCGGTGGTGATTCTCGGCATGCTGGCGATGGCCGGGATTACGCGCCTGCTGCGTGCCGCGTTGCTGGAGGAGAGCAGCAAGGAGTATGTGATTCTGGCGCGCGCCAAAGGTGCTGGCCGCACGCGCATTCTGCTGCGTCATATCTTTCCCAACGTGCTCGGCACGCTGATTACCGTTATCGCCCTCTCCTGGGCCACCCTGCTGGAAGGTTCGGTGCTGACGGAAACCGTTTTTGCCTGGCCCGGCGTGGGTCGTTACATGACTAACGCGCTGTTCTCCGCCGATGTTCCGGCGATTCTCGGCGCGACCCTGCTGATTGGCAGCTGCTTTATTCTGCTTAACGCGGTGGCCGACGCCCTGACCTGGTTAACCGATCCGAGAACCCGATGACTCAACAACTCTCCGAACTGGAAACGCTGCGCCCACGTCGCAGCCGACGTCGCATCACCTCTCTCAGCATCGGTTTAACGCTGGTGGTGATTCTGCTGGTGATGGCGGTATTTGCACCGCTGCTGTCCCCTTTTGATCCGAATGTGCAAACCATCAGTATGCGCCTGCTGCCGCCTTCGGCAACCCACTGGTTTGGCACCGATGGTTTTGGTCGTGATCTGCTGTCTCGCGTGATTTATGGCACCCGTCCGACGCTGCTGTTAGTGGCGCTGATTCTGGTACTGACCATCCCAGTAGGTCTGCTGGTCGGCATCACCGCCGGTTATGTTGGTGGCTGGACCGAGCGCGTGCTGATGCGCATTACCGACATTTTTCTCTCGCTGCCTAATCTGGTTATCGCCCTGGCGTTTGTCGCCATGCTCGGCCCAGGTCTGATGAACGGCGCGCTGGCGCTGGCACTCACCAGCTGGCCACCGTTCGCCCGTCAGGCGCGCGCCGAGACACTGGCGCTGCGCCGTAGTGATTACCTCGCCGCAGCGCGGATGCAGGGCATCACCGGCCTGCGTCTGATGTTCGGCCATATTCTGCCGCTTTGCTTGCCTACCGCGGTGGTGCGTGCGGCGCTGAGTCTCGGCGGCATTATTCTTTCCGCTGCCGGTCTCGGCTTCCTCGGCATGGGTGTGCAACCGCCTACCGCAGAATGGGGATCGATGGTGGCCGAAGGCAGCAAAGTCATTTTCGACCAATGGTGGGTGGCTGCAGCCCCCGGTGCTGCCATCTTGTTCGCCAGCCTGGCCTTTAACCTGGCAGGCGACGGCCTGCGTGACCAACTGGATACCCGCCATGCCAAATGATCTGTTAATTGATGCTCAGGGGCTGGTGATTCGCAGCGACGACGCGTTGCTGGTTGATAACATCCACTTTCAGCTCGGGCGCGAACGCGTGGCGCTGGTCGGTGAGTCAGGTTCGGGCAAATCCCTCACCGCCCGCACCCTGATGGGGCTGTTGTCACCGTCACTGCATTTGCACGCGGATCGTCTGCAGGTGGTGGGTCAGGATGCGTTGCAGATGCGCGAGCGCGACTGGAGCCGCCTGCGCGGCAGCAGGGTAGCGATGGTGATGCAGGACCCGAAATACGCCCTCAACCCAACGCGCACCATTGGCTGGCAGGTGGAGGAACCGCTGGTGCTGCACCATCGTCTGAGCCGCGCCGAGCGCAAAGAGAAAGTGTGCGACATGCTCGATGCCGTCGGCCTGCCGGATCCCCGTCAGCTGATGAAACGTTATCCGCATCAGCTCTCCGGGGGAATGGGCCAGCGTGTAATGCTGGCGATTGCCTTGATCACCGATCCCGAGCTGCTGATCGCCGATGAACCGACCTCAGCACTCGATCATGCGATGCGTGATCAGGTGCTGGCGCTGATTCGTCGTCTGGTGGAACAACGCAACATGGGGCTGCTGCTGATCAGCCACGATCTGCAACAGGTGTCGGAGCATTGCGAGCGGGTGATGGTGATGTATAAAGGCCGTCTGCTGGATACCTTGCCTGCGGCGGAGTTGTCCAACGCCAGCCATCCGTATACCCGTACGCTGTGGGCCTGCCGTCCGAGCAAAGCCACCCACGGCGCAGCACTGCCAGTGCTGGATCGTGCCGCCCTGGAGCAGAACCATGATTGAGTTATCCAACCTGAGCGTATCCCATAAACAGGGCTACGAACTGCGCACCGTGGTGCATGACGTCAACCTTAATGTAAAGGCAGGCGAATGTTTTGGCCTGGTTGGTCCCTCTGGCTGCGGTAAATCATCGCTGCTGTGGGTGATGGCCGGACTCAACCCGCACTGGTCCGGCAGCATGGCGCTGGCGGGCACCACCGTGAAACCGGGTAAACCCTTTACCGGCCAGTTGCGGCGTGATGTGCAGATGGTATTTCAGGATCCCTACGCTTCGCTGCATCCACGCCATCGCCTGCGTCGTACCCTGGCCGAGCCGTTAAAACTGCTGAAACAGGACCATATCGACGATCGCATCAACGATGGATTTCGCCATGTGGGCCTTGATCCGGCGCTGGCAGATCGCTATCCGCATCAGCTCTCGGGCGGCCAGCGTCAGCGCGTCGCCATTGTGCGCGCCCTGTTGCTTCAGCCGAAGATCCTGCTGCTGGATGAGCCAACCTCGGCGCTGGATATGTCAGTGCAGGCAGAGATCCTCAACCTGCTGAACGAGCTGAAGCGTGATGATGGATTGACGATGGTGCTGGTAAGCCACGATCCTGACGTGATCGATCATATGTGCGATCGCGCCGTTCGCATGGCACAGGGCAGGATTGTTGAACAGTTAAGTGCTTAAAACCGCGCAATAAATTGCGCCGCTACGATCAGGCCAGTTTTTGTAGCGGCGCAATTCATCGGGCAATCCGTTAATGCGCCATCGTTTGCAATGTTTCGCTGCGGATCGACTCGGTAATTTCCGCCTTCAGCGTCATAAACTCCGGTGAAGTTTTAATGGTGTAATCACGGCCACTGTTAAAATTCACCGCCACCTCCTGTTTGATGCGACCCGGCCGGGCGCTGAAGATCGCCACCTTATTTGCCATAAAGATCGCCTCATCGATGTCGTGTGTAACGAAGAGCACCGTCTTGCGCGATTGCTCCCACACTGACAGCAACAACTCCTGCATCATCACCCGCGTCTGATTATCCAGGGCACCAAAGGGTTCATCCATCAGCAGCACTTTCGGGTCATTCGCCAGCGCACGCGCGATGGCGGTACGCTGCTGCATGCCGCCAGAGAGCTGGCGTGGATAGTGCTGGGCAAAGCCACGCAGCCCCACCTGCTGGATATAATAATCGCTGCGCTCCTTTTGCTGCGCGGCACTCAGGCCGCGTTCGCGCAGACCAAAGCGGATGTTCTCTTCCACCGTCAGCCACGGGAACAGCGTGTAGCTCTGAAACACCATGCCGCGGTCGGCTCCGGGGCCATCGACCGGCTGCCCATCAAGCCAGATCTCTCCACGCGTCGGGGTATCCAGCCCGGCAATGATGCGCAACAACGTCGATTTGCCACATCCTGACGGGCCGAGGATGGTGATGAAATCATTCTCCTCCACCTGGTAATGAATCGGCTGCAACGCCAGCGTTTGTTCACCTTTCGGCCCGGTAAATACGCGCTCCACCCCGCGCACGTTCAGCTTGCTGTGTTTCATCACAGGTTACTCCATGCAAACAAGCGCCGGTTGGCGACTTTGAACAGATAATCGGACACCAGCCCGATACAACCAATCACGATGATGCCAAAGATAATTTGCCCGGTATTCAGCAGCGCCTGGCTATCGACAATCATATGGCCGATACCGCTTTCCGAGCCGATCAACTCGGCAACGATCACATAGGTCCATGCCCAGCCCAGCACCAGGCGCAGCAGCTCGGCAATGCCGGGAGCGGCACCGGGGATCAATACCCGACGCACGATGGAACGATTGCTACAGCCGAGTGTATAGGCTGCCTCAACCAAATCACGCCGTGCGCTACTGACGGTGACCGCCACCATCAATACAATCTGGAAAAAGGAGCCGATAAAGATGACAAGGATTTTCTGCATTTCACCAATACCGGCCCACAGGATCAGCAGTGGCACAAAGGCCGATGCAGGCAGATAACGGCAGAAGGAGACGAAGGGTTCGAGAAAGGCTTCCCACATTTTGTACGCGCCCATCATGATGCCGAGCGGCACCCCGATCAGGGCCGCCAGCAGGAACCCAGCCAGCACGCGCATCACCGTCATGCCGATATCCAGCGAAAAGTTATATTCGGTGAATAGCGACACCCCCTGTTGCAGCATGGTGATGGGATCGGCAAGGAAGGTTGGCGATACCATGCCACTGAAGGTCACCAGCGCCCACACCGCGACGAACAGCACAAAGAAAGCCACGCCAAGGCCGATACGCAACCGGGTTGAGATCGCTTTTAACGGCACCATTAGCGGATTGTGCCAGCGGCGTGGTGCATCCGGCAGCGCCTCGGGCGGCGTTACGGGTTGGCTTTTACTCATCTCCATCTCCTGTCTCCCTGATTACTGCACGAAGCTGGCGTCGTACAGACTCTTCACGTCCGGCATTTTTTTAATCACGCCCGCGCGCAGCAGCAGTTTGCCCGCTTCATCACTAAAGGTTTCAATTTCACCGCTAAAGAATTTTTTGTTCTCTTCAGGACCGGCCCAGCGCAGGTAGCTGGCGGATTCGGCAAACTCTTTGCCGGTGGATTTCACCGCTGCACCCATGATTTCGTTGGATTTATCCGGCTGTTGTTTGATCATCTCCAGCGCATCGTAGTAGCTGGCCACCAGCGCTTTCGCCGCCTGTGGATGCTCTTTCAGGAAGGTTGGGGTACAGCCGAGCGTATCCATCACCATCGGATAATCCAGCGTGGTGGCGAGGATTTTACCCGCTTTCGGCTGGTTACGAATCACTGACAGGTAAGGTTCATAGGTCACGGCCGCATCGTTTTGCCCGGCAGCGAACGACTGGGCCGCCGCCTGGGGTGCCATCGTCGCCAGCTTAACGTCTTTCATGGTCAGGCCGTTTTTATCCAGCATCCACGCCAGCAGGAAGTATGGTGACGTGCCCGGCGCGTCGACGGCGATGGTTTTGCCTTTCAGATCTTTGATGCTGGTAATATCGCTGCGGGTTGCCAGGCCATCAGCCCCGTAGGATTTATCCAGCTGGACGATTTGCTTGATCGGCACACCGGCCGCATTCCATGAAATATAGGTTTCGACCGTGGTGGCCGCACATTGAATGGTGCCGGAAGCCACCGCAAGATGACGGCTGCTTTGCGGGATCATTTTTACATCGACATCAAGGCCATGCTTTTTGAAGATACCGGCTTTATCTGCCAGCGTCAGCGGAGCAAATCCGGTCCAGCCGGAAATACCGATCGCCACTTTAGTATCCGCAGCCTGCGCGCCGAGCGCAGACCCCAACATAACGGCTACGGTTAACGCACGAACTGCATGTTGCACTGGCTTACCCATCTTCCACTCCTGTCAAAAGGTGATGAAAAACTACAGTTGTATAGGCTTATCTATACAAGCAAAGCAATGGCTGTGCCAGAAAGCAGATCGAGACTGTGCGGCAGCGCACGCGATGATCGGAAAATGCGTTGCACCGTCGCGGAGCAAGCCAGGGAGCGCATTAACCACTTTGGTGCGGTTATACTCTCCGCATCTTAGTTAAAGAAGGAATGCCGTATGACGGTTAAATTACGTCCGCTGGAGCGGGAAGATCTGCACTTTGTGCATCAGTTAGATAACAACGCCAGCGTGATGCGTTATTGGTTCGAGGAGCCGTATGAAGCCTTTGTCGAACTGTCGGACCTGTACAACAAGCATATTCACGACCAGACCGAACGTCGTTTCGTGGTCGAGCATGATGGACAGAAAGCCGGGCTGGTGGAGCTGGTCGAGATTAATCACGTACATCGCCGCGCCGAGTTTCAGATCATTATCGATCCGGCTCATCAGGGCAAAGGACTGGCAACCCAGGCGGCGAAGTTAGCGATGGACTATGGCTTTTCGGTGCTGAATCTCTACAAGCTCTATCTGATTGTCGATCAGGAGAATGAGAAGGCCATCCACATCTACACCAAACTGGGCTTTGAAGTGGAAGGCGTGTTGAAACACGAGTTTTTCATCAACGGTGCGTACCGTAACACCATCCGCATGTGTATCTTTCAGCATCAATATCTGGCGCAGCATAAAACGCCAGGAGCGATGGTGAAGCCAACCGCGCAATAAGCCCGACTGGGGTTTACCCGCGTGCGCCCACCCGGTTAAGAAATGCTTTGGGGTGCTCAGGCTTCAGGTCATACATGCCGCCGTTGAACGGATCGACCAGCAACCAGCCGGGAAAACCGAGCAGCGGAATGTTCCCCAGCAAATACCACAGGTTGGCGCTGCCTTCGATCGGCATCGTCACCGGAACATAACCCGGATTCTCCAGCATCACCAGATAGTGTTTCTTACCGAAATAGCTGCCGGTGGATTTCGCCAGTTCAATGGTCTGGGGGGTAAAGCCCTGCGCCACGGCATGCCCGGTCTCATCCTGCACGGTGAAACGCGCGCCCTGTGGCACGGAGTCAATTCTTACCGATTGCGTTTGGGTGCCAACAATGGTCGCACAGCCGCTTAACAGCAGCGCACAGGCAGGAAGGAGATGTCGCAGGTTCATAGCAGGTCCGCTTCAGGGTCAGAAGGAACAGTCTAAACTGCCCTTCCGCCCTTTTCACTCGCCTCAATCGCGCTATCAGTGGCGCTTTTCGGCGTCTTATTGCGGTTGACAACAGGCGGCAATCGCCGCGATATCCTGCGGCGTGGTGCGACAGCAGCCGCCAATCAGGCGGGCACCGGCCTGCTGCCACTCCGGGAATTTGTCATGCAGCGTGCAGCCCGAGGGTGCCGAATGCCAGGTTTTACTGCTGGCATCGTACTGTTCGCCCGAGTTCGGATAGACCAGCAGCGGCTTATCACACAGCGCCTGCAAGCTACGCAGCGCCGGGGTGACGCTCTCCAGTGCGACACAGTTGATTCCCAGCGCCACCACCTGCGGGGCCGCATTGAGCAGCGCCGCGACTTTGCTGAGCGGTGTACCATCGCTAATATGCTGCGCATCACGCAGCGTGAAGGAGAACCAGGCACTGCTGTCCGGGAACTCCGCCAGCAGGCTGACCAGCGCCTCGGCTTCCGCAAACGACGGCAGCGTCTCACAGGCCAGCAGATCGACGCCCGCCTCAAGCAAGGCCGCGATGCGTGGACGATGGAACGCCTTCATCTCGTCTTCAGGCAATGCATAATCGCCCCGGTATTCCGCCCCATTGGCGAGAAACGCGCCATAAGGCCCCACCGACCCGGCTACCAGCAGTGGCGCGCGGCTGCCAGACGCCGCACGATAATCATCCCGCGCACGTTTTGCCAGCGTGGCACTCTGGCGGATCAGCGCCAGCGCCTGAGTCTCATCCAGGCCACGCTGGGCAAAGCCCTGTGGCGTCGCCTGGTAGCTGGCGGTAATGGCGCAATGGGCACCGGCAGCAAAATAATCGTAATGGACCTGATAGATCAGTTCAGGATTTTCCATCAGCACTTTCGCCGACCATAACGCATCGGCCAGATTACAGCCGCGTGCTTCCAGTTCGGTTGCCAGTGCACCATCAAGGATCAGGGTGTCGGTTTGAGATAGCGCCTGCGCTATCGGGTTACGCCACATCGTTGGCCTCCTCAGCCTGCAAAGATGATTTACGTCGCTGCGTGACATGGTATGCGGCATAACAGAAGAGAACAAACGGAATCCCGCACCACAGCGCAATCCGTTGTGACGGGTCGAAAGCCAGCCCGACACAGGCCAGCCCGCACAGCAGGAAACCGAGGATTGGCGTCAGCGGATAGAGCGGCGCACGATACACCAGATCCTTTAAGGATCCCCCCTGCTGGAGATGGCGACGGCGGAAAACATAATGGGAGGCGCAGATACTGAGCCAGACGGCCACCACGGCAAAACCCGAGATGGCAGACAGCGCGACAAACACCGTATCCGGGGCAATCACGCTGGAGAACAGCGCCAGAAGGCCACCGATCATGCTGATGGTCAGCGCCAGTACCGGAATCCCCCGGCGATTCACCCGGGCAAAACAGCGTGGCAGGGTGTTTTCATTGGCCAGCGACCACAACATCCGCCCCGACGCATACAACCCGGAATTTGCCGCCGACAGGATCGCCGTGAGAATCACGAAGTTGAAGATATCAGCCGCCCAGGGAATACCGATCTTCTCAAACACCAGCACAAACGGACTTTTCACAATCCCGGCTTGATCCATCGGGATCAGCGCCGCCAGCACCAGCACCGTGCCGATAAAGAAGATGATCAGACGCGCCACCGTGGTACGGATCGCCAGCGGCAGGGCTTTTTGCGGCTGCTCGGTTTCCCCGGCAGCGATACCGATCAATTCCGTGCCCGAGAAGGCAAAGTTGACCGCCACCATCGTCATCAGAATCGGCAAAGTGCCGTGCGGCAGCCAGCCCGATGCGGTGAGATTATGCAGGCCGGGCGCTGCGCTGCCGTCCTTCATCGGGATAAAACCAAACATCGCCCCTGCGCCGAGAATAATAAAGGCGACAATGGTGACCACCTTGATAATCGAGAACCAGAATTCCCCTTCGGCAAAGAAGCGGGTCGAGACGATATTCAGCAAATAGATGGCGATACAGAACACCAGACACCACGCCCAGACCGGGATGGTCGGGAACCAGTACTGCATACAAAACCCGGCAGCGGTGAGGCTGGAACCCAGCGCCACCGTCCAGGTGAGCCAGTAGAGCCAGGCAACGGTATAGCCAGTGGCCGGGCTGAGGTAACGCGCAGCATAGACATGGAAAGCCCCGGTTTCCGGCATCGCCACCGCCAGCTCACCGAGACACACCATCACCAACCACACCACCAGCGCACCAATCAGATAGGCCAGCAGCGTACCAGCGGCGCCGGTGGTTGAGATGATGTAGCCGGTGTTAAAGAACAGGCCAGTGCCGATAACGCCCCCCAGCGACAGCATCACCAGATGCCGCACTTTCATGGTGCGTTTAAAGTTTTCCTGCGGAGGATTTTGCTCGGATTGCATTATTTTTATCCATATGGACGTCTAAACATCTACATGGATACAGGGTTATACGCGCCAGCGCCGGGAAATGCAACGTGGCAAAAGGTAAGGATTTTATCAGGTGAGTGCGGCCCCGCACGGGCGGGGCACTGCGTCAGCCGCCGAATACGCCCTGCAAATAGCGCTCCAGCGCGATGCGTGAGCTAAAGCCGTGGGGAATCCCGTAATGTTCCTGAGTATCGCCCGCCAGATAGAGAGGAAATTGCGTGTAATGATCGCAGGTTTTCATTTCTGATGCCGGTTCAGCGAAGTTCAGGCTTTTCTCTTTCAGCGTGGGGTGAATGATCAGTGCCGTGCGCCCCATACGCGCTTCACGGTTGACGTAAACATAGTTGTCGCCACGACGATAGCCATAGATTTTCGGCGTCAGGGTATCCATTTCGAACCCTGCTTTCTCCAGTACGCGCGCAACCTCATCCGGTCGTAAATACATGCTTGCTCCTCTCTGCTCTAGCCTCGCAACCTTACAACAGCCGTGTGGCACAAGGCTTTCGGAATTTTCCATAAAGCCAGGCGAAAACCAGCGTTTGATGATGACTCGTCTACACTAAGTATTACTTTTTAAATCAAAGGGAGCGAAAAATGTTTAATCGAACCAGTAAAAACGATGACATTGATATCAATCAGGATGTGAACGAGCTGGCAGATTCGCTGGAAGCGTTACTGAAATCTTACGGCAGCGAAGCCAAAGATGAGGTAGAAGGCGCGCGCAGCAAAGCCCAGTCACTGCTGAAACAGACCCGCGCCAAACTGAATGGCAACAACCGGGTTTCACAGGCTGCGCGCGATGCGAGCTATCAGGTTGATGCTTATGTTCATGATAAACCCTGGCACGGTGTCGGCATTGGTGCCGCCGTCGGCCTGGTCATTGGGGCGTTGCTGGTATCACGCCGCTAACCATCACATCCCTTCAGAGAGCCTCGCACCCTGCGGGGCTTTTTTGTGTCCAGCGATCACGCCTGGTTCCCCATTGATTGTTCAATTTCCAGCCTGAATTTGCCTTAAATGCCGTGCCCTGCCCTTTTACAAAATTATTTTTTAGCCGGGAAAGCGCATGATCCCTGGCCTTAGGCGAAATCTGAGGTTCGAAATCATAAAACCCTATATCTGGTGGGCTTGACCGCCACAACCACTACATCTAGTATTTACTCCATCAACTCGCTACCAGATGTCAGCAAGGATGAGGCTCGCAGCAGAAGGATTTTTGCTTCGTATCTCGC
Organism: Pantoea sp. App145; assembly: GCF_047947045.1. Lineage (NCBI taxonomy): Bacteria > Pseudomonadati > Pseudomonadota > Gammaproteobacteria > Enterobacterales > Erwiniaceae > Pantoea > Pantoea sp. App145. The sequence continues at coordinate 3,893,406 of NZ_CP133290.1, read as the reverse complement.
ATCCTGACCACAACCAGAGGGAAATACGAATCATGCGCATTATTATTTACACCAAGAACAACTGTGTCCAGTGCAACGCAACAAAAAATGCCATGGACCGTAATGGCATCGATTACCAGCTGATTAACCTCGACGCACAACCTGAAGCCATCGACAGCCTGAAATCCCTCGGCTATCGCCAGGTCCCGGTGGTGATGACCCAGGATGACCACTGGAGTGGTTTCCGTCCCGATAAAATCGCCAGCCTGCGCCAGCTCGCTGCTGTCGGGGGATAAGGCAATGTTTCCACTGGTGTATTTTTCCAGCCAGTCGGAGAACACGCACCGATTCATCACCCGTCTGGGCCTGCCTGCACAACGCATTCCCGTTGATAGCACGCAGCAACTGCATATTGACCAACCCTATATCCTGGTGGTGCCCAGCTACGGCGGCGGCAGCACGCGAGGTGCGGTGCCCAGACAAGTGATCCAGTTCCTCAATGATGAAGCTAACCGACGCGGTATTCGCGGGGTGATTGCTGCCGGTAACCGCAACTTTGGTGCAGGGTCCTGCCTGGCAGGCGACATCATTGCGCAGAAATGTCAGGTTCCCTATCTCTACCGCTTTGAGTTGATGGGAACCCCCGACGATATCGCTAATGTAAAAGCGGGAGTAACCCAATTTTGGCAACGACAGACACCCTCAACGGCACCGGGCTTGATTACCACGCCCTGAACGCGATGCTGAACCTGTATGACGCTGATGGCCGCATCCAGTTCGATAAAGATCACGAAGCCACACAGCAGTTTTTCCTGCAACACGTTCAGCCAAATACCGTACCCTTCGCCTCAGCGGCGGAGCGTCTGCGCTATCTGGTGGCCGAAGGCTACTACGAAGCGGCAGTGCTGAATCAATACGATTTCACCTTCCTGTGCCAGCTGCACGACGAAGCCGATGCCTGGGGTTTCCGTTTTCATACCTTCCTCGGCGCGTGGAAGTTCTATACCAGCTACACACTGAAAACCTTTGACGGCAAACGTTATCTGGAAACCTTTGAACAGCGCGCCTGCATGGTGGCGCTGACGCTGGCACGCGGCAACGAGCAGCTGGCGCGTGAGCTGCTGGCAGAGATGCTGAGTGGCCGCTTCCAGCCCGCAACGCCCACCTTCCTTAACTGCGGTAAACAGCAGCGCGGTGAGCTGGTCTCCTGCTTCCTGCTGCGTATCGAAGACAATATGGAATCGATTGGTCGCGCGGTGAACTCAGCGTTGCAGCTTTCCAAGCGTGGCGGCGGCGTGGCCTTCCTGCTGTCAAACCTGCGTGAATCCGGTGCACCGATTAAGCGCATCGAAAACCAGTCTTCCGGGGTGATCCCGGTGATGAAAATGCTGGAAGATGCCTTTTCTTACGCCAATCAGCTGGGTGCACGTCAGGGGGCGGGAGCGGTATGGCTGAACGCCCATCACCCGGATATCCTGCGTTTCCTCGATACCAAACGCGAAAACGCCGACGAGAAGATCCGTATCAAAACGCTGTCGCTCGGCGTGGTAATCCCCGATGTCACTTTCCGTCTGGCGAAAGAGAACCGCGAGATGGCGCTGTTTTCACCCTATGACGTGGAACGCATCTACGGCAAGGCATTTGGCGATATCAGCATCAGCGAGCATTACGATGAAATGCTGGCCGATGACCGTATCCGCAAAACCTTTATTCAACCGCGTGATTTCTTCCAGACGCTGGCGGAGATTCAGTTCGAATCCGGCTATCCCTACATCATGTATGAGGACAGCGTAAACCGCAGTAACCCAATCGCCGGTCGCATCAATATGAGCAACCTGTGTTCGGAGATTTTGCAGGTCAATAGCGCCAGTGAGTACCACGACGACCTCAGCTATCGCCGCGTTGGCAAGGATATTTCCTGTAACCTCGGCTCACTCAACATCGCCCATGCCATGGATTCCCGCAATCTGGCGCAAACGGTGGAGGTGGCGGTACGCGCGCTGACCGCCGTATCCGATATGAGCGAAATAAATTCAGTGCCGTCAGTGGCGGAAGGTAACCGTCGTTCACACGCGGTCGGTCTCGGTCAGATGAACCTGCATGGTTATCTGGCGCGTGAAGGGATGGCCTATGGTTCGGAAGAGGCGCTGGACTTCACCAATCTCTATTTTTACTGCGTCACTTATCACGCGGTACGTACTTCGAACCTGCTGGCGCAGGAGCGTAAACAAAGTTTCGATGGTTTTGCGCAGTCAACCTATGCCAGCGGCCATTATTTCGACAAGTACACTGAACGCGCCTGGCAGCCGCGTACCGCACGCGTGGCACAGCTGTTTGCCGATGCCGGTATCGCGTTGCCGACCCAGGCCGACTGGCAGGCTTTGCGTGATGCCGTGATGACGCATGGTTTGTATAACCAGAACCTGCAGGCGATCCCGCCAACCGGTTCCATCTCTTATATCAACCACGCCACCTCGAGCATTCACCCGATTGTGTCGCGTATTGAGATCCGTAAAGAAGGCAAAACCGGACGCGTTTATTACCCGGCACCGTTTATGACCAATGACAATCTGGATTTCTATCAGGACGCGTACCAGATCGGTCCGGAAGCGATTATCGATACCTACGCTGAAGCCACGCAGCATGTGGATCAGGGGCTGTCGTTGACGCTGTTTTTCCGTGATGACGTCACCACGCGCGATATCAATAAAGCGCAGATTTATGCGTGGAAGAAAGGCATCAAAACGCTTTATTACATTCGACTGCGCCAGATGGCGCTTCAAGGCACAGAGGTGCAGGGCTGCGTTTCCTGCGCCCTGTGATGAAAACTATGCGATTAAATCAAATTCAAGCGATTAACTGGAACCGCATTCAGGACGAGAAAGACCTTGAGGTGTGGAACCGTCTGACCAGCAACTTCTGGCTACCGGAAAAAGTGCCGTTATCTAACGATCTGCCCGCCTGGCAGACGCTGGATAAACAGCAGCAGCAGCTGACCATTCGCGTGTTTACCGGCCTGACACTGCTCGATACCATTCAAAACGTGATTGGCGCGCCAGGGCTGATGGAAGATGCGCTGACGCCACATGAAGAAGCGGTGCTGTCCAACGTCAGCTTTATGGAAGCGGTGCATGCGCGCTCCTACAGCTCGATTTTTTCCACCCTGTGCAACACGGCGGATGTGGATGCCGCCTATCGCTGGAGTGAAGAAAACGAAGCGCTGCAAAACAAAGCGAAAATTGTGCTGGAGCATTATCGCGCTGACGATCCGCTGAAAAAGAAAATTGCCAGCGTGTTTCTCGAATCGTTCCTGTTCTACTCCGGCTTCTGGTTGCCAATGTACTGGTCAAGCCGCGGTAAGCTGACTAACACCGCCGATTTGATTCGTCTGATCATCCGCGACGAAGCGGTGCACGGTTATTACATCGGTTATAAGTATCAGAAAGCGCTGGAAAATGTGGATGATGCACGCCGTGAAGAGTTACAGCAATTCGCCATCGAACTGCTGCTGGCCCTGTACGAAAACGAGGTGGTGTATACCGAAGCGCTGTATGCCGATGTTGGCTGGGCGGAAGAGGTGAAAACTTTCCTGCATTACAACGCCAATAAGGCGCTGATGAACCTCGGTTATGAAGCGTTATTCCCGGCGGAGCTGACCACCGTCAACCCGGCGATTCTGTCTGCGCTGTCACCGAATGCCGATGAAAACCACGATTTCTTCTCGGGTTCTGGCTCCTCCTACGTGATGGGTAAAGCGGTAGAAACCGAAGACGAAGACTGGAACTTTTAATCCTTTCATATCGGGCTGGCCTCAGCCCGATATTTCCCCTTGCTGCTGTTGGTTATTTCCCCGTTATTTACCCTTTATAACTTCATTCTATTGTCATTTTATCGTCATTCAAATGGTCCATATATCGCCAGCTAAAGCGTGATTTATCACCTTTCAGACAATTATTTCCGTCCAGACGGCATAAATTCGGAAAAAAAATACGAAAAAATTGAACCCCCCTCATCCCTTGTGAGCACTGGAATTGCACGCCATTTCATCCAGCAGCGCGCAACGAATATCGGCCGCAAGGGTTGTCAGATATTCTCATTATGTTACGGTATAGGCCGCTTAATTTTAATCAGGGCCACAACAAGAAATAGCGAAACATCAATTAACCAGGAATTTAATTACTGCATGGCAATTAAACTCGAAGTAAAGAATTTATATAAGATATTTGGTGATCACCCGGAAAGGGCATTTAAACATATTGATAACGGTGAGGGTAAAGAGGCAATCCTGGCGAAAACCGGACTCTCTCTCGGCGTTAAGAATGCCAGTCTGGCCATTGAAGAAGGCGAGATCTTCGTCATCATGGGGCTTTCAGGTTCAGGTAAGTCCACCATGGTTCGCCTTCTCAATCGTCTGATCGAGCCGACACGCGGCCAGGTGATTATTGACGGTGTCGATATTGCGAAAATATCGGAAGCCGAACTGCGCGAAGTGCGCAGAAATAAAATCAGCATGGTATTTCAGTCATTTGCCCTGATGCCACATATGACGGTATTAAATAATACCGCCTTCGGCATGGAATTAGCGGGCGTCGCATTGCAAGAGCGTCAGGAAAAAGCGCTGGAAGCATTGCGTCAGGTTGGATTGGAAAATTATGCCCATGCGTACCCGGATGAGCTTTCCGGTGGTATGCGTCAGCGTGTTGGATTAGCCCGCGCACTGGCAATCAATCCCGATATATTGTTGATGGATGAAGCCTTCTCCGCACTCGATCCGCTTATTCGTACTGAAATGCAGGATGAGCTGGTGAAATTGCAGGCAAAACATCAGCGTACCATTGTGTTTATTTCCCACGATCTCGATGAAGCGATGCGTATTGGCGATCGCATTGCCATTATGCAGGGCGGCGAAGTGGTGCAGGTCGGCACGCCGGATGAAATTCTTAATAATCCGGCCAACGATTATGTCCGTACCTTCTTCCGTGGCGTCGATATCAGCCATGTATTTAGTGCCAAAGATATTGCGCGTCGTACTGCCGGGGCACTGATCCGTAAAGCGGCCGGTCTTGGTCCGCGCTCAGCGATTAAGCTGTTGCAGGATGAAGATCGCGATTTTGGTTATGTGCTGGAAAAACAGAAATTTATTGGCGTGGTCTCGACCGATTCGCTGAAAGCGGCGTTAGCGGCTGGCGATGGACTGGACAGCGCGCTGCTGGACATTGCTGCGGTTCCTGCGGACACCTCACTGAATGATTTGCTCTCCCATGTGGCTCAGGCACCTTGTGCCGTGCCGGTAGTGGGTGAAGAAAATCAATATGTTGGTGTTATTTCGAAAAGCACGCTGCTGCGCGCTTTAGATCGTGAAGGAGCCTGAGAATGAGTGAACAAAACAGCAACCCGTGGGATAGCGCCAGCCAGGCTGCCACCCCTGATAACAGCGCGGCGGCCAGCAGTAGCGATCCCTGGTCAACCGGGGCCAGCAGCACGCCCGCCGATAGCGGTGCTGCCGCTGCCAGTAGCGGCGGTCATGACGCGGCCAGCAGTGCAGCAAGCAGCGACTGGCTGAGCAGTGCGCCTGCGCCGCAGCCCGAACATTTTAATATCATGGACCCGTTCCATAAGACCATGATCCCCCTCGACAGCTGGGTGACCGAGGGCATCGACTGGGTGGTTAACCACTTCCGTCCGGTGTTCCAGGGCATCCGCGTGCCGGTGGATTACATTCTCAGCGCCTTCCAGCAACTGCTGCTGGGGATGCCGGCGCCGGTAGCGATTATCGTGTTTGCGCTGATTGCCTGGCAGATCGCCAGCCCGGCGATGGGTATTGCCACCCTGATTTCGTTGGTGTTGATTGGCGCGATTGGTGCCTGGTCGCAGGCAATGGTGACGCTGGCGCTGGTACTCACCGCCCTGCTGTTCTGCATCATTATTGGTTTGCCACTCGGCATCTGGCTGGCACGCAGCGAACGTGCTGCCCGTATCATCCGGCCGCTGCTTGATGCGATGCAAACCACCCCGGCCTTCGTCTATCTGGTGCCGATTGTGATGTTGTTCGGTATCGGTAACGTCCCGGGTGTGGTAGTGACCATTATCTTTGCGCTGCCGCCGATTGTGCGCCTGACCATTCTGGGGATCAAACAAGTCCCGGCTGATCTGATTGAAGCCAGTGAATCCTTTGGTGCCAGCCCGCGTCAGATGTTGTTCAAAGTGCAGCTGCCGCTGGCAATGCCGACCATTATGGCCGGGGTTAACCAGACGCTGATGCTGGCGCTGTCGATGGTAGTAATCGCCTCGATGATTGCCGTCGGTGGTCTTGGTCAGATGGTACTGCGCGGGATTGGTCGTCTTGATATGGGCCTCGCCACTGTCGGCGGTGTCGGTATCGTAATCCTCGCCATTATTCTCGACCGTCTGACCCAGTCAGTCGGCCGTGACAGCCGCAGCCGTGGCAATCGCCACTGGTACAGCACCGGCCCGATCGGCCTGCTGATGCGCCCTTTCAGTAAAAACAAGTAATCCATTTGGGCGGCACCTTGTGGCCGCCCGTCTCCGACGCCACACGTAAAATAAGGAATGACTATGCGCAAGACAGCTCTATTCGCTGCCGTCCTGACGACGTTCGCCGTGACGCACGTGTCCGCCGCCGACCTGCCGGGTAAAGGCATTACCGTTAAGCCGGTGCAGAGCACCATCTCAGAAGAAACCTTTCAGACGCTGCTGGTGAGCCGCGCGCTGGAAAAACTGGGCTACACCGTAGATAAGCCAAGTGAGGTCGATTACAACGTCGGTTACACCTCAATTGCCGAAGGTGATGCCACCTTTACCGCCGTGAACTGGCAGCCGCTGCACGATGATATGTACAAAGCCGCCGGTGGCGACCAGAAGTTCTACCGTGAAGGCACCTACGTGACTGGCGCGGCACAGGGCTATCTGATCGACAAAAAGACTGCAGAAAAATATCACATCAACAATTTTGCCCAGTTAAAAGATCCGAAGATTGCGAAATTGTTCGATACCAATGGTGACGGCAAGGCTGACCTGACCGGATGTACGCCGGGCTGGGGCTGCGAAGCAGTGATTAATCACCAGATCAACGCCTATGGCCTGAGCAATACCGTGGAACATAATCAGGGTAACTACTCCGCGATGATCGCCGATACCATCACCCGATTTAAGCAGGGTAAACCGATTCTGTACTACACCTGGACGCCGTACTGGGTGAGCGACGTACTGAAGCCGGGTAAAGATGTGGTATGGCTGCAGGTGCCGTTCTCATCACTGCCAGGCGAGCAAAAGAATGTCGATACCAAACTGGCCAACGGTGCTAACTACGGTTTCCCGGTGAATACCATGCACATCGTTGCTAACAAAGCCTGGGCTGAGAAAAACCCGGCAGCGGCGAAACTGTTTGCTGAGATGAAACTGCCGATTACCGATATCAATGCGGAAAACGCCGCCATGCATAGCGGACAAGCTTCGGAAGATGACATCAACCGCCACGTCGACGGCTGGATCAAAGGCCATCAGGCTGAATTCGATAAGTGGGTGCAGGACGCACTGGCCGCCGCGAAGTAATTGCACAGGAAGGCCATTTAAAGCACGCTGCGTAGCGGCACGATTTATCGTGTCGCTACGGCAGATGCTGGCATGAAACAACATCTGGAAATAATTCCACACTCATTACATTCCCCTGCTCTTTTCTCAAAAGTCACGTAACGACGAAACTAACTTAATTGCCGGCGGCAACGCCATCCAAAATATGACACCCATCGTCATTTCGTAATCTGCGTGAGATTCGATAAAAACATGTTCACCAAAACGTGTTTTACCACTGTAAAGCCAGCCGCCTTCAACCTCGCCATTTTCTAACTGGATAATACATTCCTGTTTAAAACCCGGGGATTGCTCATTAATATCAATCCATTCAAGTATATGTCGCATAACGCGTACCTTTTAAATGGGCAGGAACATTGAAGTGACAAAAAATCCCAGAACTATGTGCTGAGAGATTTATCTTAGCCGAACTGAAAATATTTATTTCTTATCTATAAACAATGCCTTGCACTGCGGACAAATCATTACCTGCCCACGTGCTTGTTTTATAAAGGATTGTCTGGATATCATTTTGCATTCCGGACACTGAGAATTAACATCTTTGTGTCGCATGGCGTCTAAAGTTCGATTTAGCCAGTTCATAATGTTTACCTCTTTATGGAATTCAATCATAACACACCTTGTTAACAGGGGCCGAAAAATAAGCATATATGCGCTTGCGAATTACTAACAGGCTCATAACGTTGCATATAATTTAAATTTCATCACTAAGCCACGTGCTAATTTTAAAGATAAATTGATATTTTTAATTTTTCTGCCACGCATGCACGTTTTAAATTTTGAGAATGACTATACTTCTATCACGATCATTAAGATTAATCCCACCGTCAAAATGACGTCCCGGAATGAACATCGCCTTTTCTTCCCGCCTTACGTTATTTCTTCTTCATCAGGGGTAATAAAATGAAAACCGGAATTAATTTTTGGCCTCAAAAGGAAGGTGATATTGCCATTGCATCTGTCATTCAGCCTGCATTTTTGCCACAGGATGCTGTTTATCAGGCAGTAAAACCCGAAATATTCACTGAAGCACAGATGGAAAGCTACGGTGAAAAACTGGCGCATACCCATTCCCTCTCGGGTAACAAAGGGGCTTATCGTCTCGTGCAACGACTTGCGCAATGCGAAAAATCACTGATCAAAAATGCAGAAATTCTGTGTGTGGGGGATAAAAGAAGTCTTACCCCCGCCGGAGTGTGGGTGCTGGATAATTTCTACATTATTGAGGAGCAGATCCGTTTGATCCGCCAGTTATTGCCGGCAAAGTTTGGTCAGGGTTTACCCGTATTAAGTGACCCTGCCCACTTCCTCAGAATTCAGGCAATTGCAGACGAAATGGTGAAGCATAGTGATGGGCGCATCGAAAGCAATATTCTCCATCGGCTTGTCTCTTCATATCAACGCGTTACGCCGCTCATGCTGGGTGAGCTATGGGCTTTGCCGACGATGCTACGTTTTGCGCTCATTACCCATCTTGCCAGGATTGTCGAAGAAGTGGCGGCCACACATCAGGAAAGACTGAGAGCCGAAACCTGGATTGACAAAATTCTCATCACCAGGGAAAACGACGCAGCAAAAGCCATTATGGTTGTGGCCGAAATGGCAAGATTAAACCCCATGCCGTCGGGTGCTTTTGTGGCTGAATTGGCTCGTCGGCTGAGTGGCCAGAACCCTACGCTGACGTTAACCTGGATCGAGCAACATCTTCAGACGATGGGATTAACGGTGGCGAAAGTGATCGAGCAGTTTAATCGGCAACTGGCGCTGAGTCAGCTTTCCGTCAGTAACTGCATCGCCGGATTACGTCAGTTAGGGGAAATAGACTGGCAGGCATTTATCGAGTCACTCAGTCTGGTGGAAACCGTTTTATGTCAGGATCCAGCGGAAATTTATCCCCGCATGCATTTTGACAGCCGTGATAGCTATCGCCATATCATTGAACAATTAGCACGCCATAGTCACTTTTCGGAGCAGGAAGTCGCTCAGAAAGTACTGGCGCTGTCCAGCCAGCCTGAACTTCCCAGACGTCAGCAGCATATTGGTTTTTTTCTGCTGGATAAGGGACGAGCGCAGTTAGAACAACATCTGGCAACGCGCTACTCACTGCTGAATCACCTGCGGCATCGTCTGAATCAAACCCCTCTCCTTTCCTGGCTGGGGAGTCTGCTATTGCTGACAACTGCCTGTAGCGCAGAGATGCTGCTGGCAACCCGCCAGGCCGGCATGAACATGTGGATATGGCTATTATTTATTCCGGTCGTCATTATCAGTAGTCAGCTGGTTGTCCAGCTGCTGAGTGAGGTGACCACCCGCAGTCGTGTTCCCGCCTCGCTTCCCCGCCTCAATTACGAAAGTTCCATCCCTGATGAAGCCAGGACGTTAGTCGTGATCCCCTGCATGCTGGAAAGTCACAGTGGCATAGATGCTTTACTCCGCTCGATGGAGGTTTGTTATTTAGGCAATGCCCTGCCGAATATCGTTTTCGCACTGCTCACCGATCTCACAGACAATATTGCAGAGAACGCGGAGAACGATAGCCTGCTGGTTGATTACGCTGTGCTGAAAACCGCAGCACTCAACCGGCGGTATATGACCCCTGACGAAAGCTGCCCCCGCTTCACCCTGTTGCACCGCAACCGTGAGCTGAATGAAGCGCAGGGAATCTGGATGGGTTACGAACGCAAAAGAGGGAAACTGAATGCCCTGAACCGTTGGCTACTCGGAGGATCAGACAGTTTCAGCATTATTAGCGGGGCAACACAGGCGCAGCTTAGCAACGTCAAATATGTTATTACCCTGGACAGTGACACCGTGTTACCACGTGAAGCGGCCCACCGCCTGATCGGGATGATGGCGCATCCGCTCAATACGCCAGTGTTTGACCAGCATAAACAACGGGTTGTGGCTGGGTATGCGATTCTTCAGCCCCGACTGGCTGAAGAAATTCCGCGCCACGGTCAGAGCATTTATGCAAAATTGTGCAGCGGCGTACCTGGTAATGATCCCTATTCATCCATTTCTTCAGATATTTATCAGGATTTATTTGGTGAAGGGTCATTTGTTGGCAAAGGCATCTATGATGTCAGCGCTTTCACCCAGGCAACCCTGAATGCCTGCCCGGAAAATTTAGTGTTGAGTCATGATCTGCTTGAGGGATGCTATGCACGCTCCGGTGTGGCCAGCAATGTGGTATTTTATGAGCAGTATCCTGAAGATTACCTCAGTGATGTAGCCCGCCGCTTTCGCTGGATCAGGGGAGACTGGCAACTCCTTAATTGGTTACGACTGCGGGTAAATTTGCAGGATGGTACCCGACAGAACAATCCGCTGAGCGCCCTTTCACGCTGGAAAATCTTCGATAATTTGCGCCGCAGCCTGGTGGCCCCCCTGTTGCTGCTGGTCATTTTTTTCAGCCTGACCATCATGCCTAATCCGGGCTTATGGCTGGGGGGGATAGTCCTGTTCCTTGTTCTGCCAGCCTTGTGCGCCTTGCTAATGGATGTGATCAGGAAAGGGAAACAACGCAGCTGGCCTCAGCATTATCGCATCGTTCTTAATGACGGATTGTCCCGCCTCTGCCGATCCGGGCTGTTTCTGGCAACACTCCCCTATGAAAGCTATTGGTCCCTGAAAGCCATCATCGTGACGTTATGGCGACTGAATATCAGCCATCGCAATCTGAGCGAATGGGCAAATGCCTCCCAGATAAAAGCCGGTGCCAAACTTTCGGCGCGTCATTATTTTCATGCAATGTGGATTAATCCACTGGCCGGAATCACCTTATTGCTTCTGACTGGCCTGATGATGCCCACACTCATTCTGATTGCATTAACTCTGGCGCTGGTTTGGATCATCACACCGGAATGGGTCAGGCGCATCAGCCATCCGGCACCGTCCCGACAGCCGAAAGTTTCTGCTGAGCAGCAGCATTTTTTACGCCTTACTGCCCGGCGAACCTGGGCGTGGTTTGACGAATTCGTCAATGAAAAGGAGAACTTCTTACCCCCGGATAATTTTCAGGAGATACCTGAAGCTACTGTCGCACATCGCACATCCCCGACCAATATTGGTCTGTCACTGCTGGCGACCCTGACGGCCTGGGATTTTGGCTACCTGACGCAGAGGAAAGTGCTGGCCCGAACGACGGCCACGCTGGATGCTTTGGATAAAATGGAGCACTTTCGCGGTCATCTTTACAACTGGTATGACACTCTGACGTTGCTCCCGCTGCATCCACGTTATGTTTCCAGCGTGGACAGCGGCAATTTAGCTGCGCATCTGATAACCCTCCAGGCGGGATTATCGCAATGGAAAAACCAGCCACTATTCATACCCTCCAGTATGGTGCCCGGGCTCAGGGACACGCTTTATCTGGCTGAATATCAATGCTCACCCACTGAACTGAGTGTATTTGCCAGGTTGCATGCACAATTAGATATCATTGCAACCTGTAGCCCAAACCTCGTTGCCGCTGAAATGACAAAACTTGCCGCCCTGAACGCGCAAGCTATCAGCCGTAGCCGGTCTGGCACAAAATGGCTCAAAGCTTTTTTCCACCAGTTGAATGATTTTCGTGACGAATGGGCACTGTTCTTTGACTGGCTATCGGAAAGCCAGTACTGGCCTGCTGAACCTTGTTCACTGCTCTGGCTGGCCAACCTGGCAAAACACCGACCGGAGTTAACCTCACAGCAAACCCAGCCGGTGATGTGGGCTGCCCGTCAGCGGCTGGCCACGTTAATCGAGCTGGAAACCCGGTTACGCGATCATGCCAAAATGGATTTTCGCTTCCTGTATCATTCTTCAACCGCATTGTTGAGCGTCGGGCACAACTGCGAAAGCGGTCTGCCGGACAGCAGCAAATACGACCTTTTCCCCTCGGAAGTCCGCCTGACTCATTATTACGCCATCTCAGCAAATCAACTCCCAATGAAGAGCTGGTTTACTCTTGGCAGGCTGTTCACCCTGCTGAACGGACAACCCGCAGTGATGTCCTGGAGCGGTTCCATGTTTGAGTATTTGATGCCGCATCTGGTGATGCCATTTTATCCCGAGACACTACTTGAGAAGATGGCCAGGTCCGCAGTCAGGCAACAGATCGCGTCCGGCAAGTCATCAGGAACACCATGGGGGGTGTCAGAATCCGCTTATGCCAGTTTTGATGCCAACCATAACTATCAGTACAAGGCTTGTGGCACACCCGAACTGGGGTTGAAAAACGGATTGAATGAAGATCATGTCGTTGCCCCCTATGCAACGTTGCTGGCGTTAATGGTCTTCCCTCATGCAGCGATTGATAACCTTTATCGCCTGAAAACGTTAGGGGCCACTGGAGAGTATGGCTTTTATGAAGCGCTGGATTTTACCCCGCAGCGCTTAACCAATGGGCAACGATTCGCCCCGGTAAAAACCTATATGGCTCATCACCAGGGCATGGGGTTACTGGCTATATCACATCTGCTATTTAATGCCCCAATGGTAGAGCGTTTCATGTCAAGTGCCTTGTTTCAGTCATCTCGTCTGCTGATGCAAGAACGGCTTCCCGATGACATCGAGCTATATACCCCACGCCGTCAGTTCGTTGACACTTCGGAAAACAAATCGTCCAGGGCCGTAAGCGGTGAGCGTGAATTTAGCAAAGGCGACACCCGAGTACCGCAGCTTCAGTTACTTTCTAATGCTGATTACCACTTAATGATCACGCAAACGGGGGTCGGTTATAGTACCTGGCAGGGGTTAGCACTGACGCGCTGGCGTTGCGATGCCAGTCGCAATAATCAGGGCATATTTTGTTATATCCGCGACCTGAAAACTGAGACGGTAATGAGCAATGTCTTGCAGCCAGTCAATAACGATCGCGCTGATTACCACACGCATTTCCGTGATGCTGGCGTGGAATTTCACGGTACGGACGGCGCAATCAGCGCGCAGACTCACATCGTTGTCTCACCCGAGGATGACATTGAAATCAGACGGATAACCTTAACGAACCGCTCACGTCATCCCGGAGAATTTGATATCACAACTTACGCCGAAGTGGTACTGGCACCAGCCGATCAGGATTTAGCGCACCCGGCCTTCAGCAACCTTTTTGTGCAGACCGAGATCGTGGCCGAACTTGAAGCCATTCTGGCGCATCGTCGTCCACGCACTGCCCATGAAGCCACCCCGTGGATGTTTCATGCCATGGTAATACATGGCGCATTTGAAAGAAGCACCTCTTTTGAGACTGATCGGGCGCGTTTTATTGGTCGGGGAAACAGCGTCGCCACCCCCCAGGCGCTTGCTCCGGCCGCAGTGCTTTCTAATAGTGATGGCTCGGTGCTGGATCCTGTGCTGTCCATCAGGCAGGCATTTCGTCTGAAAGCAGGTGAATCGGTGGTCATTGATATGATTTATGGCGTCACTCTGCAACGTGACACCAGCCTGTCGCTGATTGAAAAATACCGCAATCAAACTAACGCCAACCGCATCTTTGAGCTGGCCTGGTCACACAGTCAGGTGGTATTGCGGCAGCTAAATGTTACGGCGGAAGATGCGAGCCTGTTTAATCAGCTCGCCAGCGCCGTGATCTTCCTGTGCCCTGAAATATGGGGGGATACAAAATCTATTCAGCAAAACCGTCTTGGGCAGTCAGCTTTATGGCGCTATTCGCTGTCGGGTGATTTACCCATCGTGGTACTGGTGGTTGATCAGAGCGAACAGATGGATTTGGTGCTGTCTTTAATCCAGGCGCATCAGTATTGGCGGCAGAAAGGGTTACTCGTCGATCTGGTCATCCTGAACATGGATCATGGCGGCTATCAACAGACATTGCACAGTCAGATACTTGGGCTGCTTACCTCACATGAAGCATCAGTGCTGGTGGATAAACCGGGAGGCATTTTTCTCCGTAAAGAAGAAACGTTTACAGTGGAAGATCTGCGATTATTAATGAGCGTTGCCGCTGTGGTACTGCGAGGCAGCAACGGCAGCCTGACCGATCAGCTCAGTATGATCCTCAGGCCAGTGCACCCGGTATCAACGCGATTAATTCCGACGTCCTCCCCCTTCCCTGACCAGCCCGCCCCATCTTTAGCGACTCAACCTGCGTGTTTTTTCAATGGCATCGGGGGTTTTACTACCACAGGAAGTGAATATCAAATCTGTCTGAAGCCCGGACAGCAAACCCCTGCCCCCTGGTGCAACGTACTGGCAAATCCATTATTTGGCTCAGTCATCAGCGAAAGTGGACAGGCTTACAGTTTTTATGAAAATGCGCATGAATATCGTTTAACGCCCTGGGAAAACGATCCGGTCAGCGATCTTTCTGGCGAAGCTTTCTATATTCGTGATGAAGAAAGCGGTGAGGTCTGGTCACCCATGCCACTGCCGATACGTGGTACGGGTGATTATCTGATCAAACATGGTTTTGGTTACAGCACGTTCGATCATACGCAACAAGGGATTACCAGCGCGATGACCGTGTTCGTCGCGGAATCCGCCGCCGTTAAACTGACTCTGCTGACGATCAGGAACCATTCTGGCCGGTCCCGTCAGTTATCCGTTACCGGCTATGTCCAGTGGGTACTGGGTGAGTTAGCGAGTAAATCCGCAAGCCATATTGTGACGTCTTCGATTACCCCGACGGCAGGGAGTGCCATTCTGGCAAACAATTATTACGGCGGTACAGATGCTGCACGTAGTGCGTTTTTCGCCGTGACTGGCAACCGGATAGCGTTAAGTGCCAACTGCTTTGAATGTCTTGGCCCTAATGGCACGGTCAGGCAGCCGGCGATGATGCAGAAGCGTGGTTTATCAGGTACTACCGGGGCGGGTTACGATCCCTGCGCAACATTGCAAAGTGTCACCACACTTATTCATGGTGATAGCCGTAGTTTTGTTTTCGTGCTGGGCGTTGGCAAAGATTTGCCTGATGTCTGCCAACTGCTGGAACACTATCTGGTCAGCGAAAATGTCGAACTGGAACTCGGGAAGGTCAAAACACACTGGCAGACATTGCTCGATAAAATTCAGATAGTGACGCCAGATCCTGCCGTAAACATATTGGCTAATGGCTGGCTGCTATATCAAACCATCGCCAGTCGCTTGCTGGCTCGCAGTGGCTACTATCAATCGGGTGGTGCTTACGGTTTTCGCGATCAACTCCAGGATACGCTGGCGCTGTCCCACAGCTCACCGGATACATTACGTAATCAGCTGATACTTTGTGCTTCACGGCAATTTCTGCAAGGTGATGTCCAGCACTGGTGGCATATGCCGGGTGGAAAAGGGGTACGGACGCGCTGTTCCGATGATTATCTCTGGCTCCCTTTTGCGCTTTGCCGCTATATCGAGGCAACAGAGGATTTGACGGTGCTGTCGCAAGTGATTCCCTATCTGGAAGGACGGCTGCTGGATGCCGACGAAGAGTCTATCTATGAAAAACCGGATATCAGCCAGACCGCAGAAACGCTGTGGCAGCACTGCATCTGCGCGATTAAGCACGGCTTAAATTTTGGTGAACATGGTCTGCCGCTGATGGGTTCAGGTGACTGGAATGATGGGATGAACACAGTTGGCATCGGTGGTAAAGGCGAAAGCGTCTGGCTGGGCTTCTTTCTTTACAGCGTATTAACACATTTCAGCACCCTGGCGGATCGGATCGGGGATCATGCCACTGGCATATTCTGTCGGCAGCATGCGGAAAAATTACGGGTCGTTCTGAATGATTCAGCCTGGGATGGGAATTGGTATCTGCGCGGTTACTTTGATAACGGAGAAAAACTGGGGTCAGGCAGTAGCGTTGAGTGCCAGATTGATGCAATCGCTCAAAGTTGGGCGGTGTTGTCAGGTGCAGGCGATGCAGAAAAGTGCCGGATAGCTATGGCGGCGCTGGATACCCATTTGGTGGATGAGAAAATGGGTCTGATTAAATTGCTCACTCCGCCGTTTAACGGTGCGGGACCTAATCCTGGCTATATCCGCGGTTACCTGCCTGGTATCAGAGAAAACGGCGGACAATACACCCATGGTGCATTATGGGCGATTATGGCATTTGCTCAACTGGGTGACATTGAGCGGGCATGGTCACTGCTGGCATTAATTAATCCGGTGAATCACAGCCTGGATGCCAGCAAAATGGCCGTTTACAAAGTTGAACCCTATGTCATGGCCGCCGACATCTACGCCGCAGCATCTCATGCTGGACGAGGAGGGTGGACGTGGTACACCGGCTCTGCAGGATGGACTTATCAGTTAATTACCGGGAGTTTATTGGGGATTGTCAGACACGGGGAATGTTTGGCGCTGCGACCACGCCTGCCTGCGGCCTGGCCGGAAGTCATGATCATCTACAAAGAGGGCCATGCCACTTATCATATCAATGTGGTCCGCGGTGAGTCCGACTATCAACTTTGGCTGGATGGCAACCGGTGCCCTGGCGATGAAATTCACCTGAGTAAGGAACCCGGTGACCATGAGGTAAAGGTGGTGCTGGCAAATGATCCTTACCCGTTACTGAATTCGTCATGGTGCGGTGAATCGCACCACGACAAAAAAGAAGAGTCATCTAAGGAGGATTCATAATCCCAATCGATTCGGACGTTATAGCGTACTGGTACGTCCTGTTAATTAACACAACAATGAAATAGTTTTTTGGGTTACTATTACCCTATTATGATTATTTGTCTGCACATCTCGCTATGAATGCTTCCCATCAGGGCCTCAATTCTGCCCTGGTCGCACTGATGTCGGTCGCGACTGGCCTTGCCGTCGCCAGTAACTATTATGTCCAGCCGCTGCTGGATACCATCGCCCACCAGTTTAATCTCTCCGTCAGCCTTGCTGGTTTTATCGTCACCACTGCCCAACTGGGTTATGCATGCGGCCTGCTACTGCTGGTGCCATTGGGGGATATGCTGGAACGCCGTAGCCTGATCGTGTCGATGAGCCTGCTGGCCGCCGGTGGCATGATGATCACCGCGCTCTCCCCTTCTCTACCCTTCATGCTGCTGGGCACCGTTGTCACCGGGTTATTTTCCGTGGTGGCGCAGATGCTGGTGCCCCTCGCCGCCACCCTGGCTGCGCCCGAAAAACGCGGCAAGGTGGTCGGGACGGTGATGAGTGGTTTGCTGCTGGGTATCCTGCTGGCACGTACCGCCGCAGGGGCACTGGCACAACTGGGCGGCTGGCGCTGCGTCTATTGGACTGCCAGCGTACTGATGATCCTGATGGCGCTGGCGCTGTGGCGATTTCTGCCACGCTATAAACAGCATGTGCCGCTGAATTATCCGCAGCTGCTGCGCTCCATCTTTAGCCTGTATGCCGGTAATCGGGTGATCCGTACCCGCGCATTAACTGGCTGCCTCAACTTTGCCAACTTCAGCATGCTCTGGACCTCAATGGCGTTTCTGCTATCTGCCCAACCCTATGGCTTTAATGAAGGTGAAATTGGCCTGCTGGGGCTGGTCGGTGCAGCGGGCGCGCTGGCGGCACGTCAGGCGGGTGGCCTCGCCGATAAGGGCAAAGCCAAACTCACCACCAGCGTCGGATTGCTGATTATGCTGGTGGCCTGGCTGGTGACCGCACTGGGCGCACAGCATTTGCTGGCGCTGATTGTCGGTATCCTGCTGCTCGATTTAGCTGTTCAGGCAGTGCATATCACCAACCAAAGCGTCATTTATCGCCACAAACCCGAGGCACGTAATCGCCTCAATGCCGGTTATATGACCAGTTATTTTATTGGCGGCGCACTGGGCTCCATCATCTCAGCGAACGCATTTCATCATGCAGGCTGGTATGGCGTTTGTGGGGCTGGTGTGCTGTTCACCGTAATTAACCTATTGATTTGGTGGCGCAATGCGCGTTTCGAAAGTGTTTAGAAAACGTAAAGACCGGACCAAATGAATGAGCAATACTGTTCATCAATGATTGGGTTTGTTATGGTTAGCCAGAGAGTTATTCATCAGGGTTATTTTTTCTCGCGAAATTATTCAACAGTAAAAAGATTTCGCGAGGCGAATTGATAGCATCCCTTGTCTGCGAATCTGCAGCCATCGGATCGGGCCATGTGCCCGGGGTCAGGGAGCGGCCTCGAATCGCCTGGTGTTGACAGTGTGATCCTGCTAACAATCACATGCGGGAATTATGACTACGCTTAATCTGTCACCATCATTACTATACCAGTTGCAACTAGTGAGGTTTTTTTAGAATGGAAAGTTCGTTTACTCCCATTGAGCAGATGCTAAACATCCGTGCTACTCGCCACAAAGATTTTCCACTGCAGGAAATCATCCTGACGCGTCTGTGCATGCATATGCAGGGCAAACTGCTGGATAATCGCAACAAAATGTTGAAGGCGCAGGGAATTAACGAAACCTTATTCATGGCGCTGATCACCCTGGACGCGCAGGAAAACCAGAGCATCCAGCCATCAGAATTGAGTTCCGCACTGGGTTCTTCCCGTACCAACGCCACGCGTATTGCTGACGAACTGGAAAAACGCGGCTGGATTGAGCGTCGTGAAAGCGATAACGATCGCCGTTGCCTGCATCTGCACCTGACAGAAAAAGGTAACGAATTCTTACGTCAGCTGCTGCCACCGCAGCACCAGAGCCTCCAATATCTCTGGTCCTCCCTCTCCTCAGACGAACAGGGCCAGCTGGAAGCCATTACCCGTAAGCTGCTTAACCGCCTCGACAAAATGGACGAAGACCAACTCATCGCCTCTCTGTCGCGCTAATAGCAAGAAGTGCGACACAATCACCTGTCGAAACCGATATTTTAATCCCCTTTTGTCCGGCCAGCGTGTTAAACGCTGGCTTTTTTCGACTCGGGACCCCGTGTTGATGGATCAGTACATCCCGAAAAAATGGAAAACGTGGAGAATCAAATGAGTGCGACAGCGGAAGCCCAAAGCCCGCAACAGCCAGCAAATAAAAAGAAGAAGCGCAAAGGTGTGCTGATCCTGCTGGCAATCGTGTTTGTATTAATTGGTGTGGCATATCTGGCTTACTGGTGGGTGGTACTGCGGCATTTTCAGGAAACCGATGATGCTTATGTCTCCGGTAACCAGGTGCAGGTGATGGCACAGGTTTCTGGTAGCGTGAATAAAGTCTGGTTCGATGATACCGACTTCGTAAAAAAAGGTGATGTGCTGGTATCGCTCGACAAAACCGATGCCGAACAGGCATTCGAGAAAGCCCAGACGGCGCTGGCCACCAGCGTTCGTCAGACGCATCAGTTGATGATCACCGGCAAGCAGGATCAGGCCACCATTGCATTGCAGAAAACTGCACTGGAACAGGCGGAGGCGGACCTGAAACGCCGTGAGCCGCTGGGTGCGGCTAACCTGATTGGCCGTGAAGAGTTACAGCACGCCCGTGATGCTGTGGCAACCGCTAAAGCACAGCTCGATGTGGCGGAGCAGCAGTTCAACGCGAATCAGGCGATGATCCTCAACACCTCGCTGGAAAACCAGCCCGCTGTCAAACAAGCATCTGCTGAACTGCGCGATGCCTGGCTGGCACTGCAACGCACCGATATTCGCAGCCCGATGGATGGTTATGTCTCCCGTCGTAGCGTTCAGGTAGGTTCGCAAATCTCCACCAGTACGCCGTTGCTGGCGGTGGTTCCGGCCACCAATTTGTGGGTGGATGCTAACTTCAAAGAGACCCAGCTGGCAGACGTTCGTATTGGACAGCCTGCGACAGTGGTCAGTGATATCTACGGTGATGATGTGGTGTATCAGGGGAAAGTGGTTGGCCTCGATATGGGCACCGGTAGCGCCTTCTCGTTGCTGCCAGCCCAGAACGCCACCGGTAACTGGATCAAAGTGGTTCAGCGTCTGCCGGTGCGTATCGAACTGGATGCCAAAGAAGTGGCGGATCATCCACTGCGTATCGGTCTGTCCACCCTGGTGAAAGTGGATACTTCGAATAAAGAGGGTGCAACCCTGGCCAGCAGCGTACGTGCTCAGGCCGCTTATGAAAGTAATGCGCTGGCAATCGACCTGACACCGGTTAACCAGATGATCACTGACATCGTTCGTGCCAACGCCGGCTGATAACGCGGGAGGCTGTTATGGCACAAAAACCGCTTGAAGGCGCGCCGTTAGTCCTGATGACCATCGCCCTGTCGCTGGCGACGTTCATGCAGGTACTCGACTCGACTATCGCCAACGTGGCGATTCCAACCATCGCCGGTAATCTCGGTGCCTCGAACTCGCAGGGCACCTGGGTGATCACCTCCTTCGGGGTGGCAAACGCCATCTCGATCCCGATCACCGGCTGGCTGGCGAAACGCGTGGGTGAAGTGAAGCTGTTTACCTGGGCGACCATTTTGTTCGCCCTCGCCTCCTGGGCGTGTGGTATGTCAGAAAGTCTGTCGATGCTGATTTTCTTCCGTATCATCCAGGGGGTCGTGGCAGGCCCGCTAATTCCTCTGTCGCAGAGCCTGCTGCTGAACAACTACCCACCCGCAAAACGCAGCGTGGCGCTGTCGTTATGGGCAATGACGGTGATCGTCGCGCCGATCTGTGGACCGATACTCGGTGGCTGGATTAGCGATAACTATCACTGGGGCTGGATCTTCTTCATCAACGTGCCGATTGGCGTGGTGGTGGTGATGCTGACGCTGCAAACCCTGCGTGGTCGCGAAACCGCAACCGCCGTCCGGCCGATTGATATGGTCGGTCTGGTGCTGCTGGTGGTGGGTATTGGCTGTCTGCAGGTGATGCTGGACCGTGGCAAAGAGCTGGACTGGTTTAGCTCGACGGAGATTATCGTGCTGACGGTCGTCGCCGTGGTCTCCCTTTTGGTGCTACTGGTGTGGGAACTGACCGATGACCATCCGATAGTCGATCTTTCGCTATTTAAATCGCGGAATTTCACCATCGGTTGTTTGTCGATCAGCCTCGCTTACATGCTCTACTTCGGCTCGATCGTGTTGTTGCCCCAGCTATTGCAGGAGGTGTACGGCTACACCGCCACCTGGGCTGGGCTGGCCTCAGCACCGGTCGGGGTGATTCCGGTGATCCTGTCGCCGATTATCGGGCGCTTTGCGCATAAGCTGGATATGCGCCGTCTGGTGACCTTCAGCTTTATTATGTATGCCGTCTGTTTCTACTGGCGCGCGTATACCTTTGAGCCGGGGATGGATTTTGGTGCGTCGGCGTGGCCGCAGTTTATTCAGGGCTTCGCAGTGGCATGTTTCTTTATGCCGCTGACCACCATCACGTTGTCGGGCTTACCGCCGGAACGTATGGCGGCAGCGTCCAGTCTGTCCAACTTCGTGCGAACGCTGGCGGGTTCCATCGGTACCTCGATCACCACCACCATGTGGACCGATCGCGAATCAATGCATCACAGCTATTTGTCGGAGTCGGTCAATCCGTACAACGCCAATTCGCAGCAGATGTACGATCAGCTGGAAAGTCTCGGGATGACCCACCAGCAGGCCTCTGCGTATATCGCGCAGCAGATCACCAACCAGGGCCTGATTATCTCAGCCAACGAGATTTTCTGGGCCTCCGCCGGGGTGTTTATCATTCTGCTGGTGTTGATTTGGTTCGCGCGTCCGCCTTTTGGGGCGGGCGGCGGTGGCGGCGGTGCACACTAAGCCAGAAAGCAAAACGGGCCATTCGGCCCGTTTTTTTATGCGTTCTGTCGCCACCATTCGGCGAGCAGGATGCCGGTAGCTACCGACACGTTAAGGCTTTCCACGTTGCCGGTGCCGCCAATCGACAAGCTCATGTCGCCCTGCTGGAATGCGCTGTCGGACAGACCTTCACGCTCCTGACCCAGCACCAGCACCATTTTGGCCGGTAATTCAGCTTTCGCCAGCGGCGTACCTTCATGGCTTGAAGTGGTCACAATGGTGTAGCCCGCTTTACGGAACGCTTCCAGACCCTCGGAGAAGCTCTCACCGCTGATCGCCTGGACATGCTCGGCACCGCCTTCTGCGGTACGTACCGCTGCACCTGATTCCAGCAGCGATGCGTCATTGACCAGCAGGCCCTTCACGCCAAAGTGCGCGCAGCTACGCATGATGCCGCCGAGGTTATGCGGGTTGCTGACATCTTCCAGCGCCAGCACGCAATCTTTGGCTTCGGCCTGGCTTAACCATTCAGAAACCGCCATGCCCATGCGTTTTTTGATAATGAAGCAAACGCCGCCATGATGTTCAGTGCCTGAGGCTTTCGCCAGTTCGGCATCTTCAACCACGTGATAGGCTTTACGATTGGCCGCCAGCCAGCGCAAGGTCTCGCGGAAGCGCGGCGTCACGCTCTGCACAAACCAGGCACGTACGATGCTTTCAGGACGACTCTGGAACAATGCCTGACAGGCATTTTCACCGTAAACGCGCGTCTCTTCCTGACGCTGACGGCGAATCTGCTCCGGATCGATGGCAGGCTTGCTGCTACCCACCTCATCAGACAGGCTTTCTTCACTAACCGGTGGACGCGAAACAGTGCGCCACGGTGAATCTTCATAGCCACGCGAGGATTCGCGGTCGTTACGACGACCGGCACTGCGGCCACCTTCTTCACTATTACGTCCGCCACGAGGACCGGCGTTACGGCCACCCTCTTCATTATTACGTCCGCTACGAGGCCCGGAACGACGATTATCTTCCTGGCGCGCAGCAGTACGGCCGCCTTTGCCGGTACGGGGGTTTGGCGCACGCGAGCCTTTCTGGCCCTCATCCTCACCACGTACATACATCACTTTTACCTTGCCGCTTTTGCCTTTAAATTCGTCGTTCATCTGTTCCTCCAGCATTGAGAGCGCGAAGATTACCTGATGTGTAGGCGCTTAGCTATCAACTATTGAACCTATTGGGCAATCCAGATTGAGCATAGCACTCAACCCTTTCATAATGCTCGGCAATCGTAAGTTTTACAGGTCCGGTTGAGGTAACTATGAATACGGTATGCGCCTCCTGTCAGGCAACCAATCGCGTGCCCGATGCACGCATTGCCGATGGAGCCAAGTGTGGCCGCTGCGGCGGTGAGTTGTTCAACGGTGAAGTGGTCAGCGCGACGGCCGCGACGCTGGATAAATATTTGCAGGATGATCTGCCGGTAGTGGTCGATTTCTGGGCACCGTGGTGTGGTCCTTGCGTCAATTTCGCACCGGTGTTCAAAGATGTCGCCGATGAACGTCGTGGTAAAGTGCGTTTTGTAAAGGTTAATACCGAAGCAGAACCCGCACTCAGCTCGCGTTTTCGCATTCGCAGCATACCCACCATCATGCTGTTTAAGAACGGTGAAATGGTCGATATGCTCAATGGTGCCATGCCCAAAGCACCCTTTAATGAATGGCTCGACGAATCGCTGTGATCCTGCCCCTGGCCAGCCTTGCGCTGGCCATATTACCTTTCTGCGGCAATTCCATTACAATTGTGTTTTTTCTGCCCGCCTGAGTGTTATGTCTGAAAATGCTGTCCTGCGTTTGCGTTCGCAACGCCTTGCCCGCGCCACGCGCCCCTTTCTGGCACGAGGAAATCGTGTTATCCGCTGTCAGGGCTGTCTTTTGCCGCATAAGCATTGCGTCTGTGCCAGCTTACAACCGCAAACCGCGCGTAGCCGTTTCTGTCTGGTGATGTTTGATACCGAACCAATGAAGCCGAGCAACACCGGACGCCTTATCGCCGACATCTTGCCAGATACGCTGGCATTTGGCTGGTCGCGTACCGAGCCGGATGCAGCATTATTACAGGCGGTGCAGATGAGTGAATACCAGCCTCTGGTGGTGTTCCCCGCTTCCTATGCCGATCCTGGCCGTGCGGTATTGACCGAACCGCCAACCACCGGCAAGCCACCGCTGTTTATTATGCTCGACGGCACCTGGACTGAAGCCCGCAAAATGTTCCGCAAAAGCCCGTGGCTGGATGCATTTCCGGTGATGTCACTGAATGTCACCACGCCTTCGCGTTACACGCTGCGTGAAGCACATGGTGAAGGCCAGCACTGCACTGCTGAAGTCGCCGCCGCCCTGCTGAAGCAGGCGGGTGATGCAGCAGCGGCCAACGCTTTGCAACAGCATTTCGAACAGTTCCGTCAGGCGTATCTGGCCGGAAAGCCGCATCATCCTGTACACGCGCTGGACGAAGCCCTGTAGCAGACTGCGATCGGTGAATCGGCAAACGGCGCCAAAAGCGTTTACAATCATGCAAATCCCCATGTCAGGAGTGCATGATGAGCCAACGCGGACTGGAAGCGCTGTTACGACCTAAATCCATTGCGGTAATTGGTGCCTCGGTGAAACCCGGTCGTGCGGGTTACTTTATGATGCGCAACCTGCTGGCGGGGGGCTTTAGCGGCCCGGTATTACCGGTGACGCCCAAATATAAAGCCGTGAGCGGTGTATTGGCCTGGCCGGACATTGCCAGCCTGCCCTTCGCCCCGGATCTTGCTGTCATCTGCACCCATGCCCGACGCAACCTCGAACTGCTGCAACAACTGGGCGAAAAAGGCTGTAAAGCCTGCATTATCCTCTCTGCACCGGCCAGCCAGCTGGAAGAACTGAAAGCCTGCGCCAGCCAGTGGCAGATCCGCCTCCTCGGCCCCAACAGCCTCGGCTTGCTTGCGCCCTGGCAAGGTCTGAATGCCAGCTTTTCCCCGGTGCCGATCGCGAAAGGCCGCATCGCCTTTATTTCGCAATCGGCGGCGGTGTCGAACACCATCCTCGACTGGGCACAACAGCGTAACCTTGGGTTCTCCTGGTTTATTGCCCTCGGTGACAGTCTTGATATTGATGTTGATGACCTGCTCGATTTTCTCGCGCGCGACGGCAAAACCAGCGCCATTCTGCTGTACCTGGAACATCTCAGCGATGCGCGCCGCTTTGTTTCTGCATCACGTAGCGCCTCGCGTAATAAACCCATTCTGGTGATCAAAAGTGGCCGCAGCCATCAGGCCCAGGCGATGATTGGCACCCATAGCGGGCTGGATGCCGCCTGGGATGCGGCTATCCAGCGTGCTGGTCTGCTGCGCGTGCAGGATACCCATGAACTGTTTTCTGCCGTCGAATCACTCAGCCATATGCGTCCGCTACGCGGCGATCGTCTGATGATCATCAGCAATGGTGCCGCCCCGGCAGCCCTGGCGCTGGATGAGCTTTACGCGCGCAATGGCAAACTGGCAACACTGAGCGAAGAGACCTTGCAGGCGCTGGCGGCGCTGCTGCCGGAGGGAGTGGGACGCGGTAATCCTCTTGACTTGAAAGATGATGCCACTCCGGAACGCTATGTCGCCTGCATTGAGAAGCTGCTTGATAGCCACGAGCTGGATGCGCTGATGATCATCCACGCGCCGAGCGCGGTATCGCCTGCCAGCGAAACTGCCGCGCAAATTATTGAGGCAATTGCCCGCCATCCGCGTGGCAAACAGGTGACATTGCTGACTAACTGGTGCGGCGAGTTCTCCTCGCAGGACGCACGGCGTGCCTTCACCAGGGCGGGCATCCCCACGTGGCGCACCCCGGAGGGGACTGTCACCGCGTTTATGCATCAGGTGGAGTATCGTCGCAATCAGAAGCAACTGCGTGAAACGCCCGCGCTACCACCAGGGCTAACGCAGAATAGCGCGCAGGCGCACCAGCTGATTCAGCAGGCGCTCGATCAAGGCATCACCACGCTGGATACCCACGAGGTGCAGCCCGTGCTGGAAGCCTATGGTCTGGCAACTTTGCCGACCTGGATTGCAGCTGACAGCGCTGCGGCAGCCAGTATTGCCGGGCAGATTGGCTATCCCGTGGCACTCAAACTTCGTTCGCCAGATATCCCGCATAAATCCGAGGTGCAGGGGGTGATGCTTTATCTGCGCAGTGCCGCAGAAGTAGAGCAGGCTGCTGAAGCCATTTTTGACCGCGTGCGCCAGACCCATCCGCACGCGCGTATTGATGGCCTGCTGGTACAGAGCATGGCGAATCGCGCTGGTGCACAGGAGCTGCGCGTGGTGGTCGAACAGGATCCGCTGTTTGGCCCGATTATTTTGCTGGGCGAAGGCGGCGTTGAATGGCAGCCAGATAAACAGGCCGCCGTTGCCCTGCCGCCACTCAATATGACGCTGGCGCGTTACCTGGTGATCCAGGCGATGAAGAGTGGCAAAGTGCGTAGCCGCAGCGCCCTGCGACCGTTAAATATTCCGGCGCTTAGCCAGTTACTGGTGCAGGTTTCTAACCTGGTGGTGGATTGCCCGGAGATTCAGCGACTGGATATTCACCCGCTGCTGGCCGCCGGGGAGGAATTTACACTGCTGGATGTCACGCTCCAGCTGGCCCCTTTCCACGGCGATAACGAAGCCCGGCTGGCGATTCGCCCCTATCCTCATCACCTTGAGGAGCAGTTCGCGTTGAAGGATGGTCAGCATTGCCTGTTCCGTCCCATCCTGCCTGAAGATGAACCGCTGCTGCGTGACTTTATTGCGCAGGTGACCAAAGAAGATCTCTACTACCGCTATTTCAGTGAGATCAACGAATTCACTCATGAGGATTTGGCCAATATGACGCAGATCGATTATGACCGCGAAATGGCGATTGTGGCGGTGCGTCAGCAGGCAAATCAACAAGAGATTATTGGCGTGACGCGTGCCATTTCTGATGCCGATAACATTGATGCTGAGTTTTCCGTCCTGGTGCGTTCAGATCTCAAAGGGCTGGGCATGGGCAGACGCCTGCTGGAGAAGATGATTCGCTATACCCGCGATCACGGTCTGCAACAATTGAACGGTATCACCATGCCACACAATACCGGCATGATTACGCTGGCACGAAAACTTAACTTTCGTGTGAATATTCAACTGGATGACGGAATTGTCAGCCTCAATTTACCCTTAAATGATGGCATCGACTAACCTTGTAGAGAAAGGTAAAAATCCCCCCGGGCCCGCCGGTTGATGTTATTATCGCGCGTTAGGATCATGATTTGATGGCAAAAGGCCATGCAATGAACAGAGAAGAAGTGCACCGTGATGTTGTCTAAATTCAAACGCAATAAACACCAACAACACCTCGCACAGCTGCCTAAACTGTCACAATCCGTGTCGGATGTGACCACGCTTTACTCGCCCGCTGAATTTCGCGAAACCCTGCTGACGAAAATTGCCGCTGCAGAAAAACGTATCTGTATCGCTGCGCTTTACCTGGAAAATGATGATGGTGGACGTGGCATTATGCAGGCACTGTATGCTGCGCGTCAGGCACGTCCTGAACTGGATATCAGTATTCTGGTGGACTGGCATCGTGCGCAACGTGGCCGCATCGGCGCAGCACGAGGCTTCACCAATGCCGACTGGTATTGCGAGATGGCGACGCAGCATGCGGATATCGCCATTCCGGTGTATGGTATTCCGGTGAACACCCGTGAAGCGCTGGGCGTACTGCATTTGAAAGGCTTTATCATTGATGACACGCTGTTGTATAGCGGTGCCAGCCTGAACGATGTCTATCTGCATCAGCATGATAAATACCGTTATGACCGCTATCAGCTAATCCGCAACCCGCAGCTGGCCGATACCATGTATCAGTGGATCTGTGAGAATCTGAAGCAATCAGATGCGGTGCACCGTCTTGATCAGTCCGAACGCCCTTCCAGCCCGGAAATCAAAAATGAAACCCGCCAGTTCCGCCAGGATCTGCGTGGCTTCAACTATCAGTTTACCGGTAATGCGGGCAACGAAACGCTGACAGTCACACCATTGGTGGGCCTGGGCAAACGTAGCCTGCTGAATAAAACCATCTTCCATTTAATGCCCTGTGCCGAGCGTAAACTCACCCTGTGTACGCCTTATTTCAATCTGCCCGCTATCCTGGTGCGTAACCTGATCCATTTACTGCGTCAGGGAAAAGAGGTTGAGATCATCATCGGGGACAAAACGGCCAACGACTTTTATATTCCACCTGAGCAGCCCTTTAAGATTATCGGTGCGTTGCCTTATCTCTACGAGATTAACCTGCGCCGTTTCCTCAGCCGCCTGCAATATTACGTCAACAATGGTCAGCTGACGGTGCGCCTGTGGAAAGATGGTGAAAATAGCTACCATCTGAAAGGCATCTGGGTGGACGATGAATGGATGATGATCACCGGCAATAACCTCAATCCACGCGCCTGGCGGCTCGATCTGGAAAATGCGGTGTTGATCCATGACCCGCTGAATCAGCTGGCTGAACAACGCGAGCGGGAACTGGCATTGATCCGTACACATACCACGGTGGTGGTGCATTTCCGTGAACTGGAGAGCATTGCCGACTATCCGGCAAAGGTGCGCAAGTTGATTCGTCGTCTGCGGCGGATCCGGATCGATCGTCTTATCAGCCGTCTGCTGTGAGAACCTGGCCGCTCAGTGAGGAGCGGCCAGCCATTTTATAACTTAATCCCCTTCCCTTTGCGATGCAGCATCAGTGACACCAGAAACGCTAATGCGCCCATTGCTGACACATACCAGAAGAAACTGGTTTCCGCGCCTTCTTTTTTCAGCAGCAACGCAACGTACTCGGCAGAACCGCCAAAAATAGCATTTGCCACTGCATAAGATAAGCCGACACCCAGTGCTCGCACCTCCGGCGGGAACATCTCTGCTTTAAGTATGCCGCTGATAGCGGTATAGAAGCTGGTGATGATCAACGCTACCATCACCAGAAGAAATGCCAGCCAGCCACTCTGCACATTTTGTAGCAGCGTCAGAATCGGTACGGTACAAATCGCTGCACCCGCACCAAAAATTATCATGGATGCACGGCGGCCGATTTTATCGGATAACGCGCCGATAATCGGCTGAATCAACATAAATACCAGCAACGCCCCGGTCATTAATGCACTCGCGCTGCGTGCATCCATCCCGGCGGTATTGACCAGGTATTTTTGCATATAGGTAGTAAAGGTATAAAAACTGAGTGAACCACCGGCAGTAAAGCCCAGCACCATCAGAAAAGCACGAGAGTGATTGCGCAGCAGACCAAGAATACTGCCAGCATCACGATGTTCGCGGTGTTTTTTCTCTGAAGTTTCATTGAGCGAGCGACGCAGCCAGAGTGCGACAACTGCCAGAATAGCGCCCAGGAAGAATGGGATACGCCATCCCCAGCGATGTAGTTGTTCATCACTAAGAATTTGTTGCAGCACCACCACGGTAAGCACTGCCAGTAACTGCCCACCGATTAAGGTCACGTACTGGAATGAGGCGTAGAACCCTTTGCGTCCTTCCAGCGCCACTTCACTCATATAAGTGGCGCTGGTGCCATATTCCCCACCCACGGACAACCCCTGAAACATGCGCGCCAGCAGCAGAATCGTGGGAGCGGCAATGCCAATTTCCCCATATCCGGGCAGACAGGCAATCACCAGCGAACCGAGACACATCATACAAACTGAGATCAGCATGGAGTTTTTTCGTCCGTGGCGATCGGCAATATAACCAAATAGCCAGCCACCGATAGGACGCATCAAAAATCCTGCGGCAAATACACCTGCGGTTTGCAGTAATTGCGTGGTGGTATCGCCCGATGGGAAAAAGATATGGGCGAAATAGAGTGAGAAGAACGAATAAACATAGAAATCGAACCACTCCACCAGGTTGCCTGATGAAGCACCAACAATCGCCCAGATGCGTTGTTTGCTAATGGTCGTCGTGTCGTGTGGTACCACTTTTTGTTGTAGAGAGTCTGTCATGCTTTCCTCTTTTCCTTGCGGATAATAAACGCCAAAGCATTGAGTAAAGCATTTGTTGGCCCGTCAGGTGAAGCGGGCAAATATCCGAATGACAAAATGTGACCGGGAAGAGGTTTGTGGGGCGATTTTCAGACGTAAAAAAGCCCTGAACTTTCGTTCAGGGCTTCTTTACTTGATTGATGCCTGGCAGTTCCCTACTCTCGCATGGGGAGACCCCACACTACCATCGGCGCTACGGCGTTTCACTTCTGAGTTCGGCATGGGGTCAGGTGGGACCACCGCGCTACAGCCGCCAGGCAAATTCTGTTTATCCGCACCGCCCTCTCAGGCCGCACGAATCTATCCGGATGAATCAAGCTGAAAATCTTCTCTGGTCTCTCAATCAAAACGCCTCTGGCGTTGTAAGGTTAAGCCTCACGGGTCATTAGTACCGGTTAGCTCAATGCATCGCTGCACTTACACATCCGGCCTATCAACGTCGTCGTCTTCAACGTCCCTTCAGGACTCTCAAGGAGTCAGGGAGAACTCATCTCGGGGCAAGTTTCGTGCTTAGATGCTTTCAGCACTTATCTTTTCCGCACTTAGCTACCGGGCAATGCCATTGGCATGACAACCCGAACACCAGTGGTGCGTTCACTCCGGTCCTCTCGTACTAGGAGCAACCCCCCTCAATTCTCCAGCGCCCACGGCAGATAGGGACCGAACTGTCTCACGACGTTCTAAACCCAGCTCGCGTACCACTTTAAACGGCGAACAGCCGTACCCTTGGGACCTACTTCAGCCCCAGGATGTGATGAGCCGACATCGAGGTGCCAAACACCGCCGTCGATATGAACTCTTGGGCGGTATCAGCCTGTTATCCCCGGAGTACCTTTTATCCGTTGAGCGATGGCCCTTCCATTCAGAACCACCGGATCACTATGACCTGCTTTCGCACCTGCTCGAGCCGTCACTCTCGCAGTCAAGCTGGCTTATGCCATTGCACTAACCTCCTGATGTCCGACCAGGATTAGCCAACCTTCGTGCTCCTCCGTTACGCTTTGGGAGGAGACCGCCCCAGTCAAACTACCCACCAGACACTGTCCGCAGCCCGGATTACGGGCCTACGTTAGAACATCAAACATTAAAGGGTGGTATTTCAAGGTCGGCTCCACGCAGACTGGCGTCCACGCTTCAAAGCCTCCCACCTATCCTACACATCAAGGCTCAATGTTCAGTGTCAAGCTATAGTAAAGGTTCACGGGGTCTTTCCGTCTTGCCGCGGGTACACTGCATCTTCACAGCGATTTCAATTTCACTGAGTCTCGGGTGGAGACAGCCTGGCCATCATTACGCCATTCGTGCAGGTCGGAACTTACCCGACAAGGAATTTCGCTACCTTAGGACCGTTATAGTTACGGCCGCCGTTTACCGGGGCTTCGATCAAGAGCTTCTCCTTACGGATAACCCCATCAATTAACCTTCCGGCACCGGGCAGGCGTCACACCGTATACGTCCACTTTCGTGTTTGCACAGTGCTGTGTTTTTAATAAACAGTTGCAGCCAGCTGGTATCTTCGACTGGCTTCAGCTCCGGGAGCAAGTCCCTTCACCTAATGCCAGCGTGCCTTCTCCCGAAGTTACGGCACCATTTTGCCTAGTTCCTTCACCCGAGTTCTCTCAAGCGCCTTGGTATTCTCTACCTGACCACCTGTGTCGGTTTGGGGTACGATTTCGTGTTACCTGGAGCTTAGAGGCTTTTCCTGGAAGCAGGGCATCAGTTACTTCACCACCGTAGTGGCTCGTCATCACGCCTCAGTGTTAAAGAAGACCGGATTTGCCTGGTCTTCACACCTACACGCTTAAACCGGGACAACCGTCGCCCGGATAACCTAGCCTTCTCCGTCCCCCCTTCGCAGTAACACCAAGTACAGGAATATTAACCTGTTTCCCATCGACTACGCTTTTCAGCCTCGCCTTAGGGGTCGACTCACCCTGCCCCGATTAACGTTGGACAGGAACCCTTGGTCTTCCGGCGAGCGGGCTTTTCACCCGCTTTATCGTTACTTATGTCAGCATTCGCACTTCTGATACCTCCAGCAGACCTCACAGTCCACCTTCAGCGGCTTACAGAACGCTCCCCTACCCAACAACACATAGTGTCGCTGCCGCAGCTTCGGTGCATGGTTTAGCCCCGTTACATCTTCCGCGCAGGCCGACTCGACCAGTGAGCTATTACGCTTTCTTTAAATGATGGCTGCTTCTAAGCCAACATCCTGGCTGTCTGTGCCTTCCCACATCGTTTCCCACTTAACCATGACTTTGGGACCTTAGCTGGCGGTCTGGGTTGTTTCCCTCTTCACGACGGACGTTAGCACCCGCCGTGTGTCTCCCGTGATAACATTCTCCGGTATTCGCAGTTTGCATCGGGTTGGTAAGCCGGGATGGCCCCCTAGCCGAAACAGTGCTCTACCCCCGGAGATGAGTTCACGAGGCGCTACCTAAATAGCTTTCGGGGAGAACCAGCTATCTCCCGGTTTGATTGGCCTTTCACCCCCAGCCACAGGTCATCCGCTAATTTTTCAACATTAGTCGGTTCGGTCCTCCAGTTAGTGTTACCCAACCTTCAACCTGCCCATGGCTAGATCACCGGGTTTCGGGTCTATACCCTGCAACTTAACGCCCAATTAAGACTCGGTTTCCCTTCGGCTCCCCTATACGGTTAACCTTGCTACAGAATATAAGTCGCTGACCCATTATACAAAAGGTACGCAGTCACACCCAAAAGGATGCTCCCACTGCTTGTACGTACACGGTTTCAGGTTCTGTTTCACTCCCCTCGCCGGGGTTCTTTTCGCCTTTCCCTCACGGTACTGGTTCACTATCGGTCAGTCAGGAGTATTTAGCCTTGGAGGATGGTCCCCCCATATTCAGACAGGATACCACGTGTCCCGCCCTACTCGTCGGACTCACAGTCCGTGCATTTTCGTGTACGGGGCTGTCACCCTGTATCGCGCGACTTTCCAGACGCTTCCACTAACACACAAACTGATTCAGGTCCTGGGCTGTTCCCCGTTCGCTCGCCGCTACTGGGGGAATCTCGGTTGATTTCTTTTCCTCGGGGTACTTAGATGTTTCAGTTCCCCCGGTTCGCCTCGTTAACCTATGTATTCAGTTAACGATAGTGCACAAGTGCACTGGGTTTCCCCATTCGGACATCGCCGGCTGTTGCGGTTCATATCACCTTGCCGGCGCTTTTCGCAGATTAGCACGTCCTTCATCGCCTCTGACTGCCAGGGCATCCACCGTGTACGCTTAGTCGCTTAACCTCACAACCCACAGGCGTTTTGCAACGCTTATGAATCGTAAGCTTTTGAGAGACTCGAACGCGCCGCTTTCATTTCTTATTACGGAGAAATGAAACAACGCGTCGTTTCAAATTTTCAGCTTGTTCCGGATTGTTAAAGAGCAAATACTTCGCAGCACACCGTTTCCGGTACGCTCTGAAGTATTGAAGTACTGTAATGGTGGAGCTAAGCGGGATCGAACCGCTGACCTCCTGCGTGCAAGGCAGGCGCTCTCCCAGCTGAGCTATAGCCCCATACAGTTACTGCAGAGACCACTACTACCACTCAACCGAGTTCACATTCTTCAGACAAAAGAAGAATGCAATTTCTGCTCAGGCAAGGCATGCGGAAGGGAAGTTTACGTCGGTAAACGACCGCGCGCATAACGCAGCATGAGAAGAAATTTGGTAGGCCTGAGTGGACTTGAACCACCGACCTCACCCTTATCAGGGGTGCGCTCTAACCACCTGAGCTACAAGCCTGTAGAGGTTTTTCTGCTCGTTACTTTTCTATCAGACAATCTGTGTGAGCACTTCGCGGGAAAGTATCTTCAGGTAAGGAGGTGATCCAACCGCAGGTTCCCCTACGGTTACCTTGTTACGACTTCACCCCAGTCATGAATCACAAAGTGGTAAGCGCCCTCCCTAAGGTTAAGCTACCTACTTCTTTTGCAACCCACTCCCATGGTGTGACGGGCGGTGTGTACAAGGCCCGGGAACGTATTCACCGTAGCATTCTGATCTACGATTACTAGCGATTCCGACTTCATGGAGTCGAGTTGCAGACTCCAATCCGGACTACGACGCACTTTATGAGGTCCGCTTGCTCTCGCGAGGTCGCTTCTCTTTGTATGCGCCATTGTAGCACGTGTGTAGCCCTGGCCGTAAGGGCCATGATGACTTGACGTCATCCCCACCTTCCTCCGGTTTATCACCGGCAGTCTCCTTTGAGTTCCCGACCGAATCGCTGGCAACAAAGGATAAGGGTTGCGCTCGTTGCGGGACTTAACCCAACATTTCACAACACGAGCTGACGACAGCCATGCAGCACCTGTCTCACGGTTCCCGAAGGCACTAAGGCATCTCTGCCAAATTCCGTGGATGTCAAGGCCAGGTAAGGTTCTTCGCGTTGCATCGAATTAAACCACATGCTCCACCGCTTGTGCGGGCCCCCGTCAATTCATTTGAGTTTTAACCTTGCGGCCGTACTCCCCAGGCGGTCGACTTAACGCGTTAGCTCCGGAAGCCACGCCTCAAGGGCACAACCTCCAAGTCGACATCGTTTACGGCGTGGACTACCAGGGTATCTAATCCTGTTTGCTCCCCACGCTTTCGCACCTGAGCGTCAGTCTTCGTCCAGGGGGCCGCCTTCGCCACCGGTATTCCTCCAGATCTCTACGCATTTCACCGCTACACCTGGAATTCTACCCCCCTCTACGAGACTCAAGCCTGCCAGTTTCGAATGCAGTTCCCAGGTTAAGCCCGGGGATTTCACATCCGACTTGACAGACCGCCTGCGTGCGCTTTACGCCCAGTAATTCCGATTAACGCTTGCACCCTCCGTATTACCGCGGCTGCTGGCACGGAGTTAGCCGGTGCTTCTTCTGCGGGTAACGTCAATGCATGAAGCTATTCACTTCACACCCTTCCTCCCCGCTGAAAGTACTTTACAACCCGAAGGCCTTCTTCATACACGCGGCATGGCTGCATCAGGCTTGCGCCCATTGTGCAATATTCCCCACTGCTGCCTCCCGTAGGAGTCTGGACCGTGTCTCAGTTCCAGTGTGGCTGGTCATCCTCTCAGACCAGCTAGGGATCGTCGCCTAGGTGAGCCGTTACCCCACCTACTAGCTAATCCCATCTGGGTTCATCCGATGGTGTGAGGCCCGAAGGTCCCCCACTTTGGTCTTGCGACGTTATGCGGTATTAGCTACCGTTTCCAGTAGTTATCCCCCTCCATCGGGCAGATCCCCAGACATTACTCACCCGTCCGCCACTCGTCACCCAGGGAGCAAGCTCCCCTGTGCTACCGTTCGACTTGCATGTGTTAGGCCTGCCGCCAGCGTTCAATCTGAGCCATGATCAAACTCTTCAATTTAAAGTTTGATGCTCAAAGAATTAAACTTCGTAATGAATTACGTGTTCACTCTTGAGACTTGATATTTTTTAAGTCCGTGGACTTTTGATATCAATCCTGCGAGTGCCCACACAGATTGTCTGATAAATTGTTAAAGAGCAGTGCGGGCAGCGGGTTAACCGTCTGTCGCGAGGTGGCGTATATTACGCTTTCCTCCTTCAGAGTCAATCACTTTTTTCAGCGATTTTCTCCGGCGGGATGAATCACTTCGTCCCTTGCTGACCCGTCTGCGTTGCCGCTTTGCCGTGTCAGTGGAGGCGCATTATAGGGAGATAATTCTGAGTGACAAGCGCTAATTTAAACTTTTTGCGCGACCGCTCACTTTCCAGGCGAAGCGTTGCAAAATCCAGCAAAAACCTGTGCAAAAGGCATAAAAAACGGGCCCGCAGGCCCGTTAATGGTTATTTCTTACTGATGTGCGACTATCACATCATCTTTCACATCCATCTCGATGGTTTTACCCGGCACTAACGCCCCAGAAAGAATCTGTTGCGCCAGCGGGTTTTCAATTTGCTGCTGGATAGCACGTTTCAGTGGCCGCGCCCCGTAAACCGGATCGTAACCGTTCTCACCCAGCAACCGGATAGCTGCGTCCGAAATGTGCAACTGGTAGCCACGCTCTTCAAGACGTTTATACAACCGCTGCAGCTGAATCTGCGCAATAGAAGCAATGTGTTTTTCACCCAGAGGATGGAACACCACCACTTCATCGATACGGTTAATAAACTCCGGACGGAAATGGTGCCCGACAACCGACATCACCATTTCTTTCATCTCAGGATAATCCAGCGCACCAAACCGCTCCTGAATCAAATCTGAACCGAGGTTCGAGGTCATAATAACTACCGTGTTGCGGAAATCGACCGTACGTCCCTGTCCATCCGTTAAACGACCATCATCCAGCACCTGCAACAGGATGTTGAAAACATCCGGGTGTGCTTTCTCTACCTCATCAAGCAAAATCACCGAATAAGGACGACGACGAACAGCCTCAGTCAGATAACCACCCTCTTCATAACCGACATATCCCGGAGGAGCACCCACCAGCCGCGATACCGAATGTTTCTCCATAAACTCAGACATATCGATACGTACCATCGCGTCGTCGCTGTCGAACAGGAAGTTTGCCAGCGCCTTACACAACTCGGTTTTACCCACACCTGTTGGTCCCAGG
Organism: Pantoea sp. App145; assembly: GCF_047947045.1. Taxonomy (NCBI): domain Bacteria; kingdom Pseudomonadati; phylum Pseudomonadota; class Gammaproteobacteria; order Enterobacterales; family Erwiniaceae; genus Pantoea; species Pantoea sp. App145. The sequence continues at coordinate 3,856,531 of NZ_CP133290.1, read as the reverse complement.
AACAGGAAAGAACCAATTGGCCGGTTTGGATCAGACAATCCGGCACGGCTACGACGAATCGCATTTGATACGGCTTCTACCGCTTCATCCTGGCCAATCACGCGCGCATGCAGCTCCTGCTCCATCCGCAGCAACTTATCACGCTCCCCTTCCATCATGCGGGCAACAGGAATACCCGTCCAGCGCGCCAGTACATCAGCAATTTCCACATCGGTCACGCGGTTACGCAGCAACTTCATGGTCTTGCCTTCGGACTGCATGGCCGCAGCCAGCTGTTTCTCCAATGCGGGTATCTTGCCATACTGCAATTCAGACATCTGTCCCAGATCGCCGACACGCCGTGCCTGCTCCAGAGACAAGCGTGCCTGCTCCAGTTCAGCCTTGATATTCTGCGTACCGGTCAGAGACGCTTTTTCAGCTTTCCACTCTTCTTCCAGCTCGGCGTATTCACGCTCTTTCTGGTCAAGCTCGCTTTCCAGCATTTCCAGACGTTTGATACTGGCATCATCCGACTCTTTCTTCAGCGCCTGCTGTTCCAGCTTAAGCTGGATAATGCGGCGTTCAAGGCGATCCAGTGGTTCCGGCTTCGAGTCAATTTGCAGACGAATGCTGGAAGCCGCCTCATCAATAAGGTCGATAGCTTTATCCGGTAACTGACGATCGGCGATATAACGATGCGAAAGCGTTGCTGCTGCCACAATCGCCGGATCGGTGATCTGCACATGATGATGCAGCTCATAGCGCTCTTTCAGGCCACGCAAAATGGCAATGGTGTCTTCGACACTGGGTTCCGCCACAAACACTTTCTGGAAACGACGTTCCAGTGCAGCATCTTTTTCAATGTACTGACGATACTCATCCAGCGTAGTGGCACCGACGCAGTGCAACTCACCGCGAGCCAGAGCTGGCTTAAGCATGTTACCGGCATCCATTGCGCCATCAGCTTTACCGGCACCGACCATGGTATGCAGTTCGTCGATAAACAGGATGACGTTGCCTTCCTGTTTCGCCAGATCGTTCAGGACCCCTTTTAAACGTTCTTCAAACTCACCACGATATTTCGCACCCGCCACCAGCGCTCCCATATCCAGCGCCAATACCCGACGGCCTTTCAGGCCTTCAGGCACTTCGCCATTGATGATGCGCTGAGCCAAACCTTCAACGATAGCGGTTTTACCGACACCGGGTTCACCAATCAGTACCGGGTTATTCTTGGTACGACGTTGCAGAACCTGAATGGTGCGCCGAATTTCCTCGTCACGACCAATCACCGGGTCAAGTTTGCCCAGTTCGGCGCGTTCCGTCAGATCGATGGTGTATTTCTTTAATGCCTGACGCTGATCTTCAGCCCCTTGATCGTTCACGTTCTCTCCCCCTCGCAATTGCTCGATAGCCTTAGCGAGTTTTTCCGACGTTGCACCAGCCGATTTAAGTAAATCAGCCAGCGAGCCACGTGAATCCAGGGCCGCCAAAGCAAATAATTCAGATGAAATAAAATTGTCGCCGCGCTTTTGCGCCAGCTTGTCGCACAGGTTAAGCACACGGACTAAATCCGCAGACGGCTGGACGTCGCCGTCAGTGCCTTCAACTTGTGGTAATCGATTAATAGCCTGTTCAATGCTGGTGCGTAGCCCAGCGACATCGGCACCCGCTGCGCTGAGCAACGGACGCACCGATCCGCCTTCCTGATTGAGCAACGCGCTCATCACATGAAGGGGTTCTATGAATTGGTTATCGTGTCCCAGAGCAAGGGACTGTGCATCGGCCAAGGCCAACTGGAATTTGTTGGTAAGACGATCCAGACGCATGTTTCCTCCCATTACAGGTCAAAATGCTACTGGAGATTAAATGAGGTCATCCCTCAAATTTTCAAGGTTAATGACCTGAGTTGTGAGCAAAAAATACGCTAACTGGATCGTCTTGTGGCGTAAGGTTATCTCAGCCAAATCAAAGTTGCCATACGCCCGGTGATACGATCGCGTCGGAAGGAGAAAAAATCGTCGCTTGCATGCCAGGTACAGCGTTGTTCGCCGCTGATTGAACGCACACCAGCAGCCTGCAAGCGCTGGCGAGCCAGCAACCAGATATCAGCAAAATATTTTTCGCCGACGGGGCGAAATGCCTGGTCGGCACGCTCGTCATGCGCCATAAATGCCGAACGCACCTCCGCACCCACTTCGAAAGCCTGCGGGCCAATGGCAGGTCCCAGCCAGGCATGAATCTCTTGTGCGGGACAGTGAAACTGTGCCAGCGTCTGCTCCAGTACACCGTGACATAAGCCGCGCCAGCCGGCATGAGCAACCGCCACTTCGCTACCGTCACTGGCACAAAAGAGCACCGGCAGGCAATCTGCCGTCATCACGGCACAGACCACGCCCGTTTCACGCGTAATCGCAGCATCCGCATCAGGTAGCGCTACGCTAGCAGGTAAACGCACCGCCTCCTGACCGTGAACCTGATTGAGCCATTGGGGCATCGCCGGTAACTGTGCCAGAGCAACCAAACGCTGGCGATTAAGGAGCACATGTTCCTGATTATCACCAACGTGGCTGCCAAGATTGAGAGTGTTCCAGGGAGCCTGACTGACGCCACCGTGACGTGTAGTTGAACATGCCCGAACGCGCGCCGGTGCTGGCCAGTCCGGGATGATCAACTCATTCATAGCCAGTCCATCTGATCGCGGAACATATCGGTATCAGCTTTCAGGGCATCAATCAAATCGACCATGTCCTGCGGCAGTGGTGCATGCCATTCCATTTCAATCCCGGTGATCGGATGGTAGAGACGCAACATGGTTGCGTGCAACGCCTGACGATCAAATCCACGCAGGGTTGCGATAAATTCATCAGATGCCCCTTTTGGTGGACGTGGACGACCACCGTAAAGCGGATCACCCACCAGCGGATGGTTAATATGGGCCATATGAACGCGGATCTGGTGTGTACGACCGGTTTCCAGACGCAGGCGCAGGCGGGTATGCGCACGGAAGTGCTCCATGATGCGGTAATGGGTCACCGCCGGTTTCCCCATCGGGTGCACCGCCATATGAGTACGTTTGGTGGAGTGACGCGCCATGGGCTCATTAACGGTACCGCCCGCGGTCATGGTGCCAATCGCAACCGCTTCGTACTCACGGGTGATTTCACGCAACTGCAGCGTTTCCACCAGATGCGTTTGTGCAGGTACGGTTTTAGCCACCACCATCAGACCGGTGGTGTCTTTGTCCAGACGATGGACAATGCCCGCACGAGGAACATCCGCAATCGCTGGGTAATGATAAAGCAATGCGTTAAGCACAGTCCCGTCCGGATTACCGGCTCCCGGATGCACCACTAAACCACGCGGTTTGTTGATAACAAGAATATCGTCGTCTTCATACACGATATTCAATGGGATGTTTTGCGCTTCCCAGCGCTGCTCTTCTTCGATTTCAGCGCTGATCGACACCTGCTCGCCGCCCAGAACCTTCTCTTTCGGTTTGTCGATGACGGTGCCATTGACGCTGACGCGACGCTCAAGGATCCATTCTTTTATGCGAGAACGTGAATAATCAGGGAACAATTCCGCCAAAGTCTGATCTAAGCGTTGTCCAAGTTGTGCTTCGGACACCGTTGCGGTGAGTTGAACTTGTTGTGCCATATACAGCTTCTTCGTTAACGTTGGGTTTTCACGGCGATGCCGTTTAATATAATGTGCTATCGTACCTGGTCATTACCGGGAGCTACACGGACAGCTTCCGCCATAACACTTTGAGGATAATCATTTCGTCATGACGCGTATGAAACATCTGGTGGCTGCTGCCACACTGAGCCTGGCACTGGTGGGTTGTTCCAGCTCAAAGGACACAGTACCGGACAGCCCGCCGTCTGAGATTTACGCCACAGCTCAGCAAAAACTGCAGGACGGTAACTTTAAAGCGGCGATTAAGCAACTGGAAGCGCTGGATAACCGTTACCCGTTCGGCCCATATTCTCAGCAGGTACAGCTGGATTTGATCTACGCGTATTACAAAAATGCCGATCTGCCGCTGGCGCAAGCCGCGATCGCTCGCTTTATGCGTCTGAATCCGACCCATCCAAACATCGACTATGTCATTTACATGAAAGGTCTGACGGATATGGCACTGGATGATTCGGCACTACAGGGCTTCTTCGGTATCGATCGTTCTGACCGCGATCCGACTCATGCCCGTGACGCGTTCCGCGACTTTTCTCAGTTGCTGCGCGGTTACCCGAACAGCCAGTATGCCGCCGACGCCCAGAAACGCCAGGTCTTCCTGAAAGAACGTCTGGCGAAGTATGAACTTTCAGTGGCGCAATTCTATACCAAGCGCGGTGCTTATGTCGCTGTTGTTAACCGTGTAGAAGGCATGATGAAGGATTACCCGGATGCAGAAGCGACTCATGAAGCGCTGCCGCTGATGGAAAATGCCTATCGCCAGCTGCAACTGACTGCTGAAGCGGATAAAGTGGCAAAAATTATTGCCGCCAATAACGCCTGATCAATGGCAAATAAAAAAGCAGCCTTCACTGGCTGCTTTTTTTTGGTGAAAATTCAGACTAAAAACAAAATTTCTCACCCGGTTAACTCGTCAATCTTGCCCCCTTCCCCCCACCGCTTCAAGCTTTTTCCGCCACTTTCCCGGCCTTTCTCACAATTTGCTGGCATTGACAAAAAGTGACATTTTAATGTGATTCTGATCACATATTTTCCCGATTTCCGCGGTATGCTGGACCTACCCAGACGGAAATGACAGAGAGGTTTGAATGATGATTCTGAACATTACCAGTAAACAAATGGAAATCACTGCGGCTATCCGCAACCATGTCGAAGACCGTCTCGCCAAGCTGGAAAAATGGCAAACTCACCTGATAAACCCGCACATCGTGTTATCGAAAGAGCCGAAAGAATTTGTGGCAGACGCCACGATTAACACGCCAAATGGCACGCTGGTCGCCAGCGCGAAACATGATGATATGTACACCGCAATCAACGATCTGATTGCGAAGCTGGAACGACAGCTCAACAAAGCGCAACACAAACCCGAAGCGCGTCGTGCCACCAGTAGTGTGAAAGATTTTACGCCTGCGGGTTAAACACCCATTTTCTCAGCAACGCGCCTCCGGGCGCGTTTTTTATTGACAGCCTCAAATCAGTGCGGTTAATCTCGGGTCACTTTACTTTCGGAAACCACCATGAAACATCTGCCGTTCTTCTTCGCATTCTTTTTTACCTTCCCCTGATTGGGAGGCGATTCGTCATGTGAAAATGAATGCGAAGACGAACAACAAAGCCTCCCAACCGGGAGGCTTTTTTATTGGACAGCTTACAGGTGAGCCCTATGACCCCCGATAACCCACTGCTGGCATTACGTGACAAAATCAGCGCCGTTGATGAGAAGCTGCTGACACTGCTGGCCGAGCGCCGCGCACTGGCCATTGAAGTTGCCCAGGCAAAACTAGCAACCCACCGCCCAATCCGTGATGTCGAGCGCGAGCGCGCCCTGCTGGAAAATTTGATTACGCTGGGAAAAAAACACCAGCTTGATGCGCATTACATCACGCGCCTGTTCCAGCTGGTGATTGAAGATTCGGTTCTGACGCAGCAGGCATTGCTGCAAAAGAACCTTAATCATCCCCATGCGCTGGCGCCGCGTATCGCTTTCCTTGGTCCGAAAGGTTCCTATTCGCATCTTGCTGCGCGCAAATATGCGGCACGACATTTTGATTCGATGGTGGAAATGGGTTGTCTCAAATTCCACGACATCATCCAGCAAGTGGAGAGCGGCCAGGCTGATTATGCGGTGATGCCGATTGAGAATACCAGCTCTGGCTCCATCAATGACGTTTATGACCTGCTCCAGCAGACGTCGTTGTCGATCGTTGGCGAGCTGACCATTCCCATCGAACATTGTGTGCTGGTGAGCAGCAATACCGATTTGCAGCAAATTGAGACTGTCTACAGCCATCCGCAACCGTTCCAGCAATGCAGCCAGTTCATCAACCGTTTCCCGCAATGGAAAATCGAATACACCGAAAGCACCGCTGCAGCGATGGAAAAAGTGGCTGCGATGAACTCACCGAAAGTGGCGGCTCTCGGCAGCGAAGCCGGTGGTGAGCTGTATCAATTGCAGGTACTGGAGCGTGATCTGGCCAACCAGCAGCAAAACCACACACGTTTTATCGTACTGGCGCGCAAGTCCATTGATGTCTCCGACCAGGTACCTGCCAAAACCACGCTGATTATGGCCACCGGGCAGCAGGCAGGTGCGCTGGTTGAAGCGTTACTGGTATTACGTCAGCACAACCTGATCATGAGCAAACTGGAATCACGTCCGATTAACGGCAATCCGTGGGAAGAGATGTTTTACATTGATGTGCAGGGCAATCTGCAATCTGACAGCATGCAACGCGCGCTGGAAGAGCTGCGTGGTTTAACCCGCTCACTCAAGGTACTCGGTTGTTATCCAGGCGAGAATGTGGTGCCGGTGGAGCCGCGCATCTAAGCAAAAGGGCATCCGGATGGATGCCCTTTTCTGTTATTGCCGACTGTCGTTTGCCGAACGTAGCATGCTACGGCTTTCAACCAGGAAGCGTTTCGCATAGTCACCAAACCAATGTTCTACGCGTTCAAAGCTTTCGATGAAGGCCTGCTTGTCTCCATGTTCCAGCAAGGTTATCGCCTCACCAAAACGCTGGTAATAGCGTTTAATCAGCGCGATGTTGCTCTCCGAGGACATAATGATATCCGCGTACAGCTGTGGGTCCTGCGCGAACAATCTGCCGACCATTGCCAGTTCCAGCCGGTATATCGGTGACGACAGCGCCAGTAATTGATCCAGATTGACGTTCTCTTCAGCCAGATGGAGACCATAGGCAAAGGTTGCAAAGTGACGCAATGCCTGGATAAACGCCATATTCTGGTCATGCTCAACGGCACTGATACGATGCAACCGCGCGCCCCAGACCTGAATCTGTTCCAGGAACCACTGATAAGCTTCCGGCTGACGTCCATCGCACCACACCACCACCTGTTTCGCCAGGCTGCCGCTATCCGGGCCGAACATCGGATGCAGGCCAAGTACCGGTCCGTTATGGGCAGCCAGCATCGCCTGCAGGGGACGGTTCTTCACCGAGGCCAAATCAACCAGGATGCAATCTTCCGGCAACGTTGGCAGCTGCGCGATAATTTGCTCGGTAAGATGGATCGGTACGCTGATGATAACCATACCGGCATCTTTCAATAACTCGTCAGCCTGTTCCCAGTCACCTTTGTCGAGCAGACGTACCTGATAGCCCGACAGGGTGAGCATTTTTTCAAACAGACGTCCCATCTGACCACGGCCACCGACGATCACCACCGGACGCAGCGTCGGACACAGGGTTTTAAAACCTTTGTCGTTTTCACTGGTATAGGATTCACGCATCAGGCGGCGCAGGACATCTTCAATCAAATCCGGCGGTACACCGAGCGCCTCAGCTTCCTGACGACGCGAAGCAAGCATGCTCGCTTCGCGCTCAGGTACATAAATCGGCAAGCCATAACGGCTTTTCACTTCACCTACTTCTGCTACCAGCTCCAGCCGCTTAGCCAGCAGCCCGAGCAGTGCTTTATCTACTTCATCTATTTGATCGCGTAGCGCGGTCAGTTCAGCCACCATGACTCATTACACCTCGTGTGACAGACGCGCCGACAGCACTCCCTGCAAATCCTGATGGATTTCACGCAGCAAGGTTTCAGTGGTGTCCCAGTTGATGCAGGCATCAGTGACAGACACACCGTATTTCATCTCACTACGCGGCTGCTCGGAAGACTGGTTGCCTTCGTGGATGTGGCTTTCCAGCATCAGGCCGATAATGGAACGGTTGCCATCTTTAATCTGGGCAATAGCCGATTCGGCTACACCAGGCTGGCGGCGATAGTCTTTGTTAGAATTGCCATGGCTGCAATCTATCATTAAGGCTGGACGCAGTCCCGCTTTCAGCATCTCTTTTTCGCACTGCGCGACATCTTCCGGGCCGTAGTTCGGTGCTTTGCCACCGCGCAGAATCACATGACCATCCGGGTTACCCTGGGTCTGTAACAGACAAACCTGCCCAGCCTGGTTGATGCCCACGAAGCGATGCGGCATGGCTGCTGCGCGCATAGCATTAATCGCGGTGCCGAGGCTGCCGTCGGTGCCATTTTTGAATCCAACCGGCATGGAAAGACCTGACGCCATTTCACGGTGAGTCTGCGACTCGGTAGTACGTGCACCAATCGCTGACCAGCTGAACAGGTCACCAAGGTATTGCGGGCTGTTAGGATCGAGCGCCTCAGTGGCCAGCGGTAGTCCCATTTCTACCAGGTTCACCAGCAGCTGACGCGCAATGTGCAGCCCGGCTTCCATATCAAACGAGTTGTCCATGTAAGGATCGTTGATTAACCCTTTCCAGCCGACGGTGGTACGGGGTTTCTCAAAATAGACACGCATAACGATGTACAGCTGATCCTTCAACTGTTCAGAAAGAGTTTTCAAAAGATGGGCGTATTCAAGTGCAGCTTCGGTATCGTGGATTGAACAAGGGCCACACACCACCAACAGACGCGGATCGCGGCCCGCGATGATGTCGGAGATGGTCTGACGGGAAGCCGCGATTTGCGCTTCCTGAGCAGCACTGAGCGGAAATTTCGCTTTCAACTCTCCCGGGGTGATTAAAATTTGTTCATCGGCGATATGCACATTGTTCAGCGCGTCTTTTTGCATGATTGCGATCCTTTTTACTCGTTTATGCGTGTTGGGATCCTCACTGAGGATGGCGTTCACTTTACCATAAGTCGTAAATCATGCAATCCACATATGTACACTTTTATTACCACATATAAAAACCAATAAGGTAATTTCAGATAAAATTGTTTTATTTCATAAAATTAAAAATAAATAACCACCAAACAACACTACGCCATTATGTAAACTATTAATTACACTCATTGCGGAAATTTAATACCGTCATTGGCATCATCTGGGCTAACATTCTGTTAAATAGACTTTTTCGGGATCGATCTTATGGCAATTCCTCATGTACATCTCCGCCCCTACAATTTGCAGGATGCTGAGGCTTTTACCGAGGCGGTGAATGCATCACTTCCCAGCCTTATCCCGTGGATGGAGTGGGCACATGATGACTATCGTAATGATGAAGCCGTCAGTTGGATCAATTTTACCCATCTTCAGCGGGCCAGAGGTGAAGCCGAAGAGTTCGCCATTGTCGATGGTAATGATCAATTGCTTGGCGGGGCTGGGATCCGTTTTGCCCGCCAACCCGGAGAATTCTGTGCTCTGGGTTACTGGGTACGCTCATCCGCCCAGCGCCAGGGCGTCGCGACACGGGCTGTGGCGCAGCTGATTGAATTAGGCTTTCAATCACCCGAGGTGAAGTTACTGGAAATTCTCGCCGCTGCTGATAACCTGGCCAGTCGCGCAGTGGCAGAACGCAGCGGGTTTAGTTTCATTGATTATCGTTACGGGTTAATCGTGCTGGAAAGCGGCCCGGTGAATACCGCCATTTATCATTTAGAACGTAGATAAAAAAAGGGGCTGGCAGATGCCAACCCCTTGTTTGCTATTAACTTTGAGATGTCGCTTTCGCGAGCTCTTAGCTAAGACGCTCTTTAATACGAGCAGACTTACCAGTACGCTCACGCAGGTAGTACAGTTTGGCTTGACGCACAGCACCACGACGTTTAACAGCAATGCTGTCAATTACCGGAGAGTGAGTCTGGAAGACACGCTCAACGCCTTCGCCGTTAGAAATCTTGCGAACAGTGAATGCAGAGTGCAGACCGCGGTTACGAATAGCGATAACCACGCCCTCGAATGCCTGCAGACGTTTCTTAGAACCTTCAACGACCCATACTTTCACTTCCACGGTATCACCCGGACGGAAGGAAGGTACGTCCTGTTTCATCTGCTCTTGTTCAATTTGCTTGATAATGTTGCTCATAATTAAATCTCTTATCCTGGGTAAACTGATAGTCAGGGAAGATTACTCTTCCGCCTCATCGTTTTGTTGCTGCTGATGTTCCCGCTGGAACTCAGTAAGCAACCTTGCTTGCTCTACAGTCAGAGCCAGGTTTTCCAGAAGTTCAGGTCTTCTCAGCCAGGTACGGCCTAGCGACTGTTTCAGACGCCAGCGGCGAATATCGGCATGGTTCCCCGACAGTAACACTGCCGGTACATCCATCCCTTCTAACACTTCAGGTCGGGTATAGTGCGGGCAATCCAGCAAACCGTCCGAGAACGAATCCTCATCGGCTGACGCCTGCTTCCCCAGAACGCCGGGTATAAACCGGGCGACGGAGTCAATCAACGTCATGGCTGGTAGCTCACCGCCACTGAGTACGTAATCACCGATTGACCATTCTTCATCAATTTCGGTTTGAATAACGCGCTCATCAATCCCTTCATAGCGACCACATACCAGAATCAACTTCTGATGTGTCGCCAGTTCGCAAACGCCCTGTTGGTCAAGTTTGCGCCCCTGAGGTGAAAGATAAATCACCCTGGCCCCTTCTCCCGCCGCTGCTTTCGCTGCGGAGATGGCGTCCCGTAAAGGTTGCACCATCATCAGCATTCCCGGTCCGCCGCCGTAAGGACGATCATCCACGGTACGGTGCCGGTCGTGCGTGAAGTCACGCGGACTCCAGCTCTCAATGCTGAGCAGGCCATTTTTTACTGCCCGGCCAGTTACCCCGAAATCGGTAATAGCGCGAAACATCTCTGGAAACAGGCTAATAACACCAATCCACATCGCGTTCGCCGTTACGTTACCGGTTGGTCCGGAGGTCAAAAACCAGGATCCCAATCTACTTCAATAGTGCCAGTAGAGAGATCGACTTTCTTGATAACCTGTTCATCAAGAAACGGTATTAACCGCTCCTGTGCACCGAATGCATCTTTCAGGTTTGCCTTTACGACGAGAACGTCGTTCGAACCGGTTTCCATCAAATCAATGACTTTACCCATTTCGTAGCCTTCGAGGTTTACTACTTTGCAACCCATCAGGTCTTTCCAGTAGTAATCACCCTCTTCCAGCGCTGGCAGTTGCGCGGAGTCAACCGTAATTTCGCAATTGGTTAACTGTGCCGCTGCATCCCGATCGTCAATGCCTTTGACTTTGATGATCAGATCCTGATTGTGGTGCTTCCAGCCCTCCAGTTCGACCAGCTGCCATTGACCGGCGTGCTGAATCAACCAGGGCTGATAGTCAAAGATACTTTCGGCTTCTTCGGTGGAAGAAAACACTTTGAGCCAGCCCCGAATGCCGTAAGCGGCACCCATCTTCCCCAATACGATTGGGTTAGCGGGAGGCTGTGCGGCAGGTTTTCTGCTCATGCTCACCACCGTGACAGATTAAGCTGCTTTTTTTGCTTCTTTGATCAGCGCGTTAACGCGATCAGAAAGCGTTGCGCCCTGGCCAACCCAGTGCTCAATACGGTCCAGATCCAGACGCAGACCTTCAGCCTGACCAGCAGCGATCGGGTTGAAGAAACCTACGCGCTCGATGAAGCGACCGTTACGAGCATTGCGGCTGTCAGTAACGACGACCTGATAGAACGGACGCTTTTTCGCGCCGTGACGTGCCAAACGAATAGTTACCATAACATCCTCATTAGTTAATAAAACAACCGGGCCCCATCGAGGAACGGGGCCCGGGTGCAATATATAAAGCCCGAAAATTCTACTCATTTTGGCGCAAAAAGCAACCTGAGCATCTCACTTTTCCGGCATTTTACCGGTCGCCTTAGCGACCGGGGAATCCTGGCGGCATCATGCCTTTCATGCTGCGCATCATTTTCGCCATGCCGCCCTTCTTCATTTTCTTCATCATGCGCTGCATGTCATCGAACTGCTTCAGCAGTCGGTTAACATCCTGCACCTGCATGCCCGAACCCAGGGCGATACGGCGTTTGCGTGAGCCTTTGATGATTTCCGGCTTCTCACGCTCTTTGCGTGTCATCGAGTTGATGATGGCTTCCATACGCACCAGAAGTTTATCGTCCATCTGCGATTTCACATTATCCGGCAGTTGGCCCATGCCAGGCAGCTTGCCCATCAGGCTTGCCATCCCACCCATATTGCGCATCTGCTTTAGCTGATCAAGGAAATCGTTAAGGTCAAAGCCATCGCCGGTTTTCAGTTTCTTCGCCAGCTTTTCCGCTTGCTCGCGGTCAACTTTGCTTTCGATATCTTCAATCAGCGACAGCACATCGCCCATACCCAGGATGCGCGATGCAATACGATCCGGATAGAACGGCTCCAGGGCTTCAGTTTTCTCACCAACACCCATGAATTTGATCGGCTTGCCGGTAATATGGCGAATCGACAACGCCGCACCACCACGTGCATCACCATCGACTTTGGTCAGAATCACACCGGTCAGCGGCAGCGCTTCATTAAATGCTTTCGCGGTATTGGCGGCATCCTGCCCCGTCATGGCATCAACAACAAACAGGGTTTCTACCGGATCAATCGCGGCATGTACCTGCTTGATTTCGTCCATCATCGCTTCATCAACGTGCAGACGGCCCGCGGTATCCACGATCAGAACGTCGTAGAATTGCAGACGAGCTTCTTTCAGCGCGTTGTTCACGATATCGACAGGCTTCTGGCTCAGGTCAGACGGGCAGAAATCCACGCCAACCTGCTGCGCCAGCGTTTCCAGCTGTCTGATCGCCGCCGGGCGATAGACGTCAGCAGAAACGACCAGTACTTTTTTCTTGTGCTTCTCACGCAGGAATTTACCCAGCTTGGCAACGCTGGTGGTTTTACCCGCACCCTGCAGACCCGCCATCAATACGACGGCCGGTGGCTGAGCGGCCAGGTTGAGTGCATTATTTTCTGCACCCATCGCCTCGACCAGCTCATTGCGAACAATTTTGATGAATTCCTGACCCGGGGTCAGGCTCTTGTTCACATCATGACCAACCGCGCGCTCTTTCACACGGTTGATAAATTCACGTACGACTGGCAGCGCAACATCCGCTTCCAGCAGCGCCATACGCACTTCGCGCAGCGTGTCTTTAATGTTGTCTTCGGTCAGCCTTCCGCGGCCGCTAATATTGCGCAGGGTTTGCGACAAACGATCGGTTAAATTATCAAACATGCTCTCTCACTTAAAAACATAGCGAGGCCGCCAGGGCGACACAATGCGGCGGATTATAACACGAAGCCAGGCCGATCTCTGCAATTGCCCTTCAGATCGTTTGGAGCCTGATGCGGCTAACGTTATACTGCTTTTTTCCTTATCTGACCGACACCTGACAGGATCTATGTTTGTTTCTGCGATCGTGGCGCTGTTCGCCTACTCTATCAGCCTTGCTCTGATCATACCCAGCCTGTTGAAACGCAACGGTGGCTGGCGACGCCTTGCGGTACTTTCCGCCTGTGTGGCGCTGATTGCCCACGCCATCGCGTTGCAACAGCGTATTTTTGCCGTCGATAACGGCCAAAATCTCAGCCTGTTGAACATAGGTTCGCTGGTGAGCCTGCTGATCTGTTCGATTATGACCATAGTGGCGTCACGCAATCGTGGCTGGCTGCTGCTGCCTATCGTTTACAGCTTTGCGTTGATTAATCTGGCCTTTGCCACTTTCGTGCCCAACGCGTTTATTACCCATCTGGAAACCACGCCGGGCATGATGATTCACATCGGCCTGTCGCTGTTTGCCTATGCCACCCTGATCATTGCCGCCCTTTATGCGTTGCAGCTGGCGTGGATTGACTATCAGTTAAAAAATAAAAAGCTGGCGTTCACCCAGGATATGCCACCGCTGCTCACCATTGAGCGCAAAATGTTCCACATCACTCAGGTTGGTGTCGTACTGCTGACGCTGGTGCTGTGCACCGGTCTGTTCTATATGCACAATCTGTTCAGCGCCGAGAATGTGGACAAAGCGGTACTCTCAATCATTGCCTGGTTCGTCTATATCGTTCTGCTCTGGGGACATTACCACGAAGGCTGGCGCGGTCGCCGTGTCGTCTGGTTCAATTGCAGCGGTGCGATTTTGCTGACCATGGCCTACTTTGGCAGCCGTGTACTGCAGCACCTGCTAACTCAATCGTCTCACTAAAGGAATTTTTGCGTTGGAACATGTTTCAACCACCACGCTGATCATCACCCTGGTCATCATGGTGCTGGTCTCGGCCTATTTCTCCGGTTCAGAGACCGGCATGATGACGCTCAATCGTTACAAGCTGCGCCATCAGGCTAAAAACGGACAGCGCGGCGCACGGCGCGTCGAAAAATTACTGCGTCGGCCAGATCGACTGATCAGTCTGGTGCTGATCGGTAATAACCTGGTCAACATCCTCGCCTCAGCGTTAGGCACTATCGTCGGCATGCGTTTATACGGTGATGCCGGCGTCGCGATAGCAACCGGCGTACTGACTTTTGTGGTGCTGGTGTTCGCTGAAGTGCTGCCCAAAACCATCGCCGCGCTCTATCCGGAGAAGGTCGCTTATCCCAGTAGTTTCCTGCTCGCTCCGCTGCAATATGTGATGCTGCCATTGGTATGGTTGCTCAACACCATTACACGCATTCTGATGCGCATGGTTGGTATCAAAACGGATGGCTCCATCAGTTCGGCGTTAAGTAAGGAAGAGTTACGCACCATCGTCCATGAATCACGCAGCCTGATGTCACGCCGTAATCAGGATATGCTGCTGTCAGTGCTGGATCTGGAAAAGGTGGGCGTTGAAGACATCATGGTGCCGCGTAACGAGATTGTCGGCATCAACATTAATGACGACTGGAAATCGATTGTTCGTCAGCTCAGTCATTCACCGCATGGTCGTATCGTATTATTCCGCGACTCGCTGGATGATTGCGTCGCCATGCTGCGGGTCCGTGAAGCCTGGCGCATGATGACCGAGAAAAAAGAATTCAACAAAGAGACACTGCTGCGTGCCGCCGATGAAATCTACTATGTGCCGGAAGGTACCCCGCTTAACGTGCAGCTGGTTAAATTCCAGCGCAATAAGAAGAAAGTGGGTTTAGTGGTGGATGAGTATGGCGATATCAAAGGTCTGGTCACCATCGAAGACATTCTTGAGGACATTGTTGGCGATTTCACCACCTCAATGTCTCCGACGTTGGCCGAAGAGGTCATGCCGCAGAACGACGGTTCTGTTCTGATTGAAGGCAGTGCAAATATTCGTGAAATCAACAAGGCCTTCAACTGGTCATTACCGGAGGAAGAAGCCCGTACCATCAACGGTATGCTGCTGGAAGTGCTGGAAGAAATCCCTCAGGTTGGCACCCAGGTACAAATTGGTAAGTACGATATTGATATTCTTGATGTGCAGGACAACATGGTGAAACAGGCACGTATTACGCCGCATACACCGCTAAAGTCTTCCATCGGTTCCTGAACTGAAGCATAAAAAAATGCCGCGATTATCGCGGCATTTTTCTTTCTGCATCAGCAAAAAACTAGATATGCAGTTCTTGTAGCTTTTCTTTCGGCAGTTTCAGATCTTCGTTGTAGTTAACGCCGATCTCGCTTGCCAGCACGTTGCGGGCAATCTGCTGCGCTTCATCCAGCGAATGCAGTTTGTAGCTACCACATTGATATTCGTTCAATTCCGGGATCTGGTTCTGTTCTTTTACTTTCAGAACATCTTCCATCGCCCCTTTCCACGCTTTTGCCACACGCTGCTCGTCCGGCGTGCCAATCAGGCTCATATAAAAGCCGGTACGGCAACCCATTGGCGAAATATCAACGATTTCCACGCCTTCACCATTCAGGTGATTACGCATAAATCCAGCGAAGAGGTGCTCCAGCGTATGGATGCCGCGCTCAGTCAGGATTTCCTTGTTCGGCCGGCAGAAACGCAGGTCAAAAACGGTGATGGTATCGCCATGAGGAGTTTTCATGGTTTTTGCTACGCGTACTGCGGGCGCCGCCATGATGGTGTGATCTACAGTAAAACTATCCAGCAGTGGCATATTGTCACCTCCTGTTTTGAGAATTTTTTTTAAAACGATGAAACTTTTCTGTTCGCCCAACGTCTGAATATATGAAAGACGCGCATTTGTTATCATCATCCCTGACAACAGAGATGTTAATTCGGCCACAGTGATGTGGCCTTTTCTTTTTTACCCTTCCCGGCTGGCGAGGTAGCTGGCAAAATCCAGCGTATCGCTCTGTTCCAGCTTCTCTTGCGCGAGCACTGAATCCTGCGCCTGGCGAGTAAAGTCATCCTCACTCAGAACCTGTAACGGCTCTTCGCATAACAAATGACGATATTGTTCAGCCAACGCCACTCCGGTCCCGGTCAAACCATTTTCCTTCATTGCATGAAGGATACGCGCCGAATAGGTTAGCTCAGGATCGTCAAACGATGCCACCAGTTGATCGCAAACCTGTTGATATTGCGTGCTGCCATGATTGCTGTCGAGTACTTCTGCTACGCGACTCAAATCAGCAAACAGGGCCTTACCTACCTCAACCAGCGTATGCTGCGTTTCACTGCAACCCACGGCAATCACCTGCCCCGGCTTACGACCTTCCAGCACCACTCGATTCCAGTTTTTACGGCTGCACAGCAATTCATCTGCGCTCATTTCCGGCGCATCGGCCAGCGTACACCAAATCAGGAACAAATCGAGGAAACGCACCTGGGTCGCATCAACGCCAATCGCTGAGAATGGGTTGATATCCAGCGAACGGACTTCAATATATTCAATGCCGCCACGTTGCAACGCATCCGACGGTGCTTCACCAGAACGTGTCACACGCTTCGGCCTAATCGGCGCGTACAGCTCGTTCTCAATCTGCAGCACATTGGTATTCAGCTGCAGCCAGTTGCCATCGGCATCTTTAGTACCCATGGCCGCATACTCTTCCGATGGCGTTTTGATCGCGGCTTTTAGCGCCGCAACATAGCCATCCAGTGAGTTGAAGGTGATACCCAACCCACTTTGCGATTTATTGGTATATCCAAGGTCGCTCAGGCGCAAGGAGGTTGCATACGGCAGCCACAAGGTCCCTTTGTCGTTCGTTTCAAACGGCAGATTGGTTTCGCGGCCTTGCAGGAAGCTCGAGCAAATTGCCGGCGAAGCACCAAACAGATACGGGATAACCCAGCCGAAGCGATAATAGTTACGGATCAGGCGCAGATAACCGGCAGAAATGGTCTCTTTACCACTTTCCGCATCTTTGACATCCGCCCACTCCTGCCAGAACGACAGCGGCAGTGAGAAGTTGTAATGGATACCTGAGATCGTCTGCATCAACGCGCCATAGCGATTTTTCAGCCCCTGGCGATACAGCGTCTTCATTTGGCCAATGTTGGAACTACCGTATTGCGCCAGCTCAATGTTATCGGCATCGTCAATAATGCACGGCATGCTAAAGGGCCACATGCGCTCCTGCCCCAGTTCACGCGCCACGTGGCGGTGAATATCACGCAGGAAACTGAGCATGTGATCGATGTTCTGATCTACAGGCGTGATGAACTCCAGCAGCGTCTCGGCAAAATCGGTAGTAATCCAATCATGCTTCAGCGCTGACCCCAGAGACTCTGGGTGCCCGGTCGTTGCCAGATGACCATCCGGGTTGACACGCAAAGTTTCGCGTTCAATACCACGGCCGATACCCTTTAACGCGTCGGGATGCGCTTCCAGCCAGGAGAGCGCTTTTGATACGTCCGGGATCACATTAACCTCCCGCTGTGCGAATAATTTATTTTTGTTCAGCATAATGTTAACCGTAGCCTCGAATCTGTGCGAATCAATGCCACCATTGCAAACCTTGTAAGGTGACCATCGCGATAACGATGTAACGCAGTGTTTTACCGATGGCGAGAAACAGCAACGCTGGAAGCCAGGCAACGCGCAACCAGCCTGCGAAGACGCAGAGCAGATCGCCCACCACTGGCAGCCAGCTAAATAACAGGGCTGCAGGTCCCAATCGGTGTAACCACGTCATTGCTGTGTTATGCCATCGCCCCTGCCCTTTCGGCGGCATCAGGCGACCAAGAAGAATGTTAGTCAGGCCACCCAGCGTGTTTCCCACTGATGCAGCCAATAGTAGCCCATAGACCGATCCCTTTTGGGCGATCAACAAGGCTACCAGCACCGCCTCTGAGCTTCCCGGAAGGAGGGTGGCACTCAGAAAGCTACTGCCGAATAACGAGCCATAGGTCAGAAATTCATTCACAGTAAACGGACATCAACCACATCCATGCCTGCTGCTTTTGCTGCCTGAACACCAAAATCAGCATCTTCAAATACCACACAGCGCGCGGGCGCGACGCCCATTAACTCGGCGCAGCGTAAAAAGGTATCAGGTTGCGGTTTATGGCGCTGTACGTCATCAGCGCCAACGACGGCGGTAAAAAGATGATAAACACCTAATTGTGTGAGCAGGGCTTTCGCCAGGCTATGCTCACTGCCAGTGCCAACCGCCATCGGGCGACGTCCGTGATAAGCTTTCACCACCGCCATCAGCGGCAGAGGACGCACGCTATCCAGCAGCATTGCTTTAAAGGCCACGGTTTTTTCCGCCGCCAGCAAATGGGGATCGTGCGTAGCATGGTTTTGCTCAATGATGAATTGCGCCAGCTGCCAGGTGGGCGCACCGTTAAAGCTCACCATTTTTTCCTCATCCATGGTGAAACCATAGCGGCTAAGTACCTGATGCCAGGCTTTTCGATGTGTCGGCTCAGAATCGAGAATCGTGCCGTCCATATCGAAAATCAGGGCGTCATATTGGTCGTACATTGTCACTCCGGGCGTCCAGCAAACGAGCCATTACTTTAACGTAATGCGTTCAGGTTGTCGCCAGGCGCGCTTAACAGCAAATGCTTTGAAAGCATTAGTATTTTTAGTTTTAAGATAAAGGTGAGAAAGTGGTGCCGCAGATAAATGGCGGTTAAAACAGGGCTTTTTTTACAGCGAAGTGATAAATCGGGGGGATATGGTGCATCCAGGAGGATTCGAACCTCCGACCGCTCGGTTCGTAGCCGAGTACTCTATCCAGCTGAGCTATGGATGCATTGGAGAAACGTTGTTGCGATGGAAGAACTGAAACAATCGGGTGATGAGACAAAGAATGGTGCATCCAGGAGGATTCGAACCTCCGACCGCTCGGTTCGTAGCCGAGTACTCTATCCAGCTGAGCTATGGATGCATTGAGATATTTTCTTACGATGGACTAACTGAAATCAACCTGGGAATGATACGAAGAATGGTGCATCCAGGAGGATTCGAACCTCCGACCGCTCGGTTCGTAGCCGAGTACTCTATCCAGCTGAGCTATGGATGCATTTCTGAAAATTCTTGTACAACGCAGGGTGCTAACAACTCACCTCGAAAGGAACTGCTCGTTCACTCTTTACGACATCTTTTTCGATGGTGCATCCAGGAGGATTCGAACCTCCGACCGCTCGGTTCGTAGCCGAGTACTCTATCCAGCTGAGCTATGGATGCATCGAAAAATGGCGGTGAGGCGGGGATTCGAACCCCGGATGCAGCTTTTGACCGCATACTCCCTTAGCAGGGGAGCGCCTTCAGCCTCTCGGCCACCTCACCTTACGCGTTCTTCCGAACCGTGCTTCTGAACTTTGTTTCTGCTCATCGGCACTGCGTGGCGCACATATTACTTTCCCGCACTTATAAGTCAAACAATTTTTCCCACTACAGGTTCGTTTGCACAAATGACAGACAATCCGCGCGTTTTGCCGACAAAAAGAGTGATTAATCAACAGTAAAAGGGGGATGCAGATAACAAAATGGGAAAGAAAAAAATGGGAGGGGAAGAAGTTGCAGGCAGGAAAAATCGGTAGCGCCTCGCAGCAAGGCGAGGCGCTGAATCCGTTAGTAACTCGTAGGCTGAGCTTTTTCTGCCTGAATGCGCTGATAGATCTCTTCGCGATGCACCGAAACTTCTTTAGGTGCATTGACGCCAATACGGACCTGGTTACCTTTAACTCCCAGCACCGTTACAGTCACCTCATCGCCAATCATGAGGGTTTCACCAACTCGACGAGTTAGAATAAGCATTCTTTGCTCCTTGAAAGATTAAAAGAGTCGGGCCTGTTCGGGTTCCCGGCCATATCCATCATATAACGCTGAACAATGTCTATGACAAATACACCATTGTGGTTTGCCACGCCAATACATTCTGCTGATAGTTAGTTTAGCCGAAATACACTGCCTCAACCTGACTTTGTCATTACCTGGTGCACATCGCGTTAAAAAGCGCCGGAACGTTCCGTTCCTGGCGCTCTCCACGATGCTTAGTTTTATTTCGTTACAGTCGATTGCTGACCCAGTCCTGCACACCCGCCAACGCGCCAGCCAGCGCCTGTGGATTCGTACCGCCCGCCTGAGCCATATCCGGGCGACCACCGCCTTTCCCGCCCACCTGAGCAGCCAGTTCCCCCACCAGTTCGCCCGCTTTCACGCGATCGGTCAGGTCTTTGGTCACACCCGCGATCAGCGACACTTTACCTTCTGCTACGGTCGCCAACACGATAATGGCGGAACCAAGCTGATTTTTCAGGTCGTCCATCATGGTACGCAGCATCTTAGGTTCTACATTGCTAAGTTCACTCACCAGCAGTTTAGTCCCTTTAACATCCACGGCCTTGCTGCTGAGTGAGGCACTTTCCTGTGCTGCCTGCTGATCACGCAGTTGCTGCAATTCTTTTTCCAGGGCACGAACATGGTCCACCAGTCCGCGGACTTTCTCATTCAGATTACTGCTATTGGCTTTCACCAGATGCGCGATGTCCTGCAACTGGTGGCTTTGTGCATTAACCTGCGCCAGAGCCCCTTCGCCAGTCACCGCTTCGATACGACGAACACCCGCAGCAGTGCCCGATTCAGACAAAATACGGAACAGACCAATATCACCGGTGCGCGCAGCATGCGTACCGCCACACAGCTCGGTTGAGAAATCTCCCATGCTCAGCACACGAACACGTTGATCGTATTTCTCGCCAAACAGTGCCATGGCACCCTTCGCTTTGGCAGCCTCAAGATCCATGATATTGGTTTCAACGGCCAGGTTACGACGGATCTGCGCGTTGACGATATCCTCAACCTGACGAATCTCCTGCGGCTTCATCGCTTCAAAATGAGAGAAGTCGAAACGCAGGTATTTATCATTGACCAGCGAGCCTTTCTGCGCGACATGCTCACCTAAAACCTGGCGCAATGCGGCATGCAACAGGTGTGTCGCTGAATGGTTCAGACGGATGCGAGCACGGCGTTCTTCATCAACCTGAGCACTCAGGCGATCGCCGACACGCAGCTGGCCGGTAGTTAGCTTACCGATATGACCAATGGCCTGACTATACTTCTGTGTGTCCTGCACGCTAAATTCAGCATTATTCCCAGCCAGTACGCCGGTATCACCTACCTGACCACCAGACTCGCCGTAGAACGGGGTCTCATCAAGCACCACTACCGCATCCTGGCCTGCGCTCACCTGCTCAACCGCTTGCCCATCGACAAACAACGCCTGTACGGTAGAGGTCAGTGCCAGCTGGTCATAACCTTTAAAGGCCGATGCAGAATCAATACGAATCACATTGTTGTAATCCGCACCAAATCCACTGGCTTCACGTGCACGCTGGCGTTGCTGCTCCATCGCCACTTCAAACCCAGCTTCGTCGATCTTCAGATTGCGCTCACGGCACACATCCGCAGTCAGGTCTACCGGGAAGCCGAAAGTATCATAAAGGCGGAATACAGTTTCGCCATCCAGCGTATCGCCTTGCAGCTTCGCCAGTTCTTCGTCCAGCAGCGCCAGACCACGCTCCAGCGTTTTCGCAAACTGTTCTTCTTCCGCTTTCAGGACGTTCTCAACCTGAACCTGCTGACGTTGCAGGTCTTCACCTGCCGAGCCCATTACCGCAATCAGAGGCGCAACCAGCTTATAGAAGAAGGCATCTTTCGCGCCAAGCATGTTGCCGTGACGTACCGCACGACGAATGATACGACGCAGTACATAGCCACGGTTTTCGTTCGAAGGAATCACGCCATCAGCGACCAGGAAAGCACAGGAACGGATATGGTCAGCGATCACTCGCAGTGATTTGTTGCTGAGATCAGTCGCACCTGTCACTTCAGCCACTGACTTAATCAGTCTGGCGAAAAGGTCGATTTCGTAGTTGGAGTTAACGTGTTGCAGAACCGCAGCAATACGCTCCAGCCCCATACCGGTATCCACTGAAGGTTTCGGCAATGGCTGCATGGTACCGTCTGCCTGACGGTTAAACTGCATGAATACGATATTCCAGATTTCAATATAGCGGTCACCATCTTCTTCCGGGCTGCCCGGCGGGCCACCCCAGATATGATCGCCATGATCGAAGAAGATCTCGCTGCACGGACCACATGGGCCGGTATCGCCCATCTGCCAGAAGTTGTCTGATGCGTAGGCGCTGCCTTTATTGTCCCCGATACGAATAATTCGTTCGTGCGGAATACCAATATCTTTGGCCCAGATGTCATAGGCTTCATCGTCAGTTTCATAGACGGTGACCCAAAGGCGTTCTTTTGGCAGCTTAAACCACTGCTCGCCCGTCAGCAGTTCCCAGGCATAGGCAATCGCGTCTTTTTTGAAATAGTCGCCAAAACTGAAGTTGCCCAACATTTCAAAGAAGGTGTGATGACGCGCGGTATAACCCACGTTTTCGAGGTCATTATGCTTACCGCCCGCACGAACGCAGCGCTGCGCTGTGGTCGCACGTGAGTAATCGCGCTTATCCTGACCGAGGAAAACGTCTTTAAACTGGTTCATCCCGGCGTTGGTAAACAGCAGCGTCGGGTCGTTGTTCGGTACGAGGGAGCTGCTGGCTACAACCTGATGTCCCTTGCTATGAAAAAAGTCGAGAAACGCTTGACGGATCTCAGCAGTGCTCTTGCTCATAAATTTCCTGGAATCACGCTAACGAACGTTACCTCTCGTCTGGCAAGCCGCATGCGCCCGGCCCACCACTGACTGAGGAACAAAAAGTGGGAATAAGATAAATTTTCTTCAGTGGGAAGTAAAATCCCATTGCCTTTCAGTCGTCAAAATTTCTGAAAATTGCCTGAATATCTTCCATCAGAAAGCCTTTTGTCATCAGAAATCGCTGGACTTTGCTTTTCCCGGCCCAGTCTTGTGGCAACGGATCGCCAAACTTACGTTTCGCCAGCCCGGCTGCACACGCGATCCAGTTGACCTCGGTATCAAACAGCGCCTGGTCAATTTCATCGCGCGCAATACCTTTTTGTTGCAGCTCCATGCGAATACGTTGCGGGCCATACCCTCTGCCGCTGCGACTGAGGATAAATCGCTCGGTAAAACGCTGGTCGTTTAACCAACCATTCTGCTGACACCAGTCGGCAACCTGCTCCAGCAACTCATCAGGAATGGGTTCGGCTTTTTCCTGTTGCTGCATCCAGGCAGCCCGCTGGCTGGAAAGTTGTAGCTTGCGCTTCAGTTCTTCACGGCTATGGTCACGTTGTGACAGGATGCGCATGGCGCGGTCCAGCAAGCGCGAGAAAGTTGGCGCGGGTGTCGGAGATGATGACATATGACTTACCTTTTTCAGACCGTAGCGCAGGGTAAAGCAAGAGATTCAAGAGGGAAAGTGCTGGCGGGGTAAAAACAAAACGGGAGCAGTGCGCTCCCGTTGTGGTATCAGAAATCTTCGTTCGTTTCGCTGGCTTCTTCGTAATCGTCAGCGGAAACCTCCGCAGCACCGGCACTGGCCGTTGCACCGGTCAGCAGCATGTCACGCAGCTTCTGATCGATTTCATTAGCAATCGCCGGGTTTTCCTTCAGGAAATTGGTCGAGTTTGCTTTACCCTGGCCGATTTTGTCACCGTTGTAGCTGTACCAGGCACCGGCTTTCTCAACCAGCTTGTGCTTCACGCCCAGATCAACCAGTTCACCAAAGGTGTTGATACCTTCACCATACATAATCTGGAATTCAGCCTGTTTGAACGGTGCAGCAATTTTGTTCTTCACCACTTTCACGCGGGTTTCGCTACCCACCACTTCGTCGCCCTCTTTAATGGCACCGATGCGGCGAATATCGAGACGTACGGAAGCGTAGAACTTCAGCGCGTTACCACCGGTGGTGGTTTCCGGGTTACCGAACATCACACCAATCTTCATACGGATCTGGTTGATGAAAATCAGCAGCGTATTGGACTGCTTCAGATTACCCGCCAGCTTACGCATCGCCTGGCTCATCATACGAGCGGCCAGACCCATGTGAGAGTCACCAATCTCGCCTTCAATTTCCGCTTTCGGCGTCAGGGCAGCAACGGAGTCAACGATGATGACGTCAACGGCACCGGAACGCGCCAGCGCATCACAAATTTCCAGCGCCTGCTCACCGGTATCCGGCTGCGAACACAGCAGGTTATCAATATCGACGCCCAACTTCTTCGCGTAGACCGGGTCAAGCGCATGCTCGGCATCAATAAAGGCACAGGTTTTGCCTTTACGCTGCGCAGCGGCAATGACCTGCAAGGTCAGCGTAGTTTTACCAGAGGATTCCGGACCATAAATCTCAACGATACGGCCCATCGGCAGGCCGCCTGCGCCCAGCGCGATGTCCAGCGAAAGTGAACCGGTGGAGATGGTTTCAACATCCATCGAGCGGTCTTCACCCAGGCGCATGATGGAGCCTTTACCAAACTGTTTCTCGATCTGGCCCAGCGCGGCAGCTAAAGCCTTCTGTTTGTTCTCGTCAATCGCCATTTCCACTCCTAATCATGCCGGGTAAGCGGACATCTCTGTATGTCTGCTCGCGTTCTGTTGCCGGTAATTATACTGTACAGTCATACAGTATCAAGTTTAATTTGTCAGAAATTCATCATGCAGCGTTTGCAGTGCCCAGGCGACGGACTGACGACGCACCGCATCACGGTCGCCAGCAAAGTGCTGACACTGCGCCATCAGTTGCCCATCCGGCCCGGCAAAGCCAAACCAGACAGTACCGACGGGTTTATCCGCGGTGCCGCCATCCGGTCCCGCAATACCGCTGACAGCAATAGCATACTGCGCACCCGCCTCTTTGCAGGCCCCCGCCGCCATTTCGCGCACGGTCTGCTCGCTCACGGCACCAAACCGGGCCAGCGTACCGGCCTGCACACCCACCATTTGTTGTTTGGCGTCATTGCTATAGGTCACGAAACTGCGCTCAAACCAGGCGGAACTGCCGCTGATATCAGTGAACACTTTTGCAATCCAGCCACCGGTACAGGACTCAGCCGCTGTGATGGTTGCCTTGCGCGTTTTCAGCTGCTCGCCAATACGACGACTCAACTGCTGTAACTGTTCATCGTTCATCGTCTTCTCCTTGTCTGGCGCTCACGTTAACAGTAAATGGTGCAGCGGAGGATCCTTTTCAACCCCGATGTACCGTTTTGCGCGTGCGCTTCCAGAAGCTTCAGCGTGTTTTCATTGCCACCATAAAAAGACGCGGGAAGGCCAGCAAAACCTTCCCATCGGCGCGAGTCGGATAAGCGGTAATCAGCGCCTGATGATATTCCGCTAAAAACGCCTGTTGCTGATTTTCATCCAGCCCGGCAAGGAAAGGACGCAAGCCGGTGGCTCGCAGCCAGGTAATAATCGCCTGTGCATCCGCCATGATGTGGTAGTAGGTGGTACGCCAGATATCCACCTCACAACCCGCATCACTCAGCAAATCATAATACTGCGCAGTGGTCAGTAAGCGCTTACGTTCAGCTGCCTGCTGGGAGATATGCGGCAGCCAGCGCTCACCCGCAGCCACCTCGCGCATCAGGCGATGTGAAGGTTCCTCAAGGTTATCCGGCATCTGAATTGCCAGTGAGCCGCCGATAGCGAGCTGGCTCACCAGGTGTGGCAGCAGCGAAGAATGTTCACCCAGCCATTGCAAAGATGCATTGGCGTAAATCACCTGCTGGGGTTGTTCGGCCTGCCAGGAACGAATATCGGCCAGCTCAAAGAGGCAATCCGGAAGGCGTTCACGCGCCTGCACCAGCATCGCTTCCGAGCTATCAATGCCACAGATGACGGCCTCCGGCCAGGCCTGCGCCAGTAGCTCGGTACTGTTGCCCGGTCCGCAACCTAAATCCGTTGCGAAACGCACCTCAGGAGTGGCAACCCGCGCCAGCAACTCATAGGCCGGTCGAGTCCGCTCTGATTCAAACTGACGATATAGCTGTGGATTCCAGTCTTGCATTGTCACGCTCCTGTTTTATCCCAAGAACTAAACACTACTCGTTTTTGCCATCCCCCGAAAAGAAAAGTGCGATAGCTCACTTTTTGCGTGCTGTTCTCTGGTGAGTTTAGCCAATGGCGATTAAGTTAAAACGGCGTTTCATTTTTCACGATAAGGAGTTTGCTATGGTTGCACAACCTGCACTGGCTGGCGTCTGGTGTCCGTCAGTAACCCCTTTTGATAACGACGGTAACGTCGATATTGACGCTCTGGGCCGTCACTTCGACCGGCTCAATCATTCAGGCATTGATACACTTCTGTTAATGGGCAGCATTGGGGAGTTTGCTTCGCTCACGCAACAGGAGCGACTACGCCTGATTCGCGAAGCGCGTCAGCTATCCCCACTCACGATGGTCGCTAACGTTTCCAGCACCTGCGTGCCTGATATGCTGCAACTGGCTGAGGCCGCGTGGCAGCATGGGTTTGACGCGGTGATGGTGCTACCTCCTTATTACTATGGACAGACGCAAAAACAGTTGCTGAGTTATTTCAAAGCCCTGGACCAGCAATTAGGTGGGAAGTGGTTTGCCTACAATTTTCCGGCGCGTACCGGTTGTGATTTAACCCCCGCGCTGGTAGCGGAACTGGCAGCAGAACTGCCGAATTTTATTGGTATCAAAGATACGGTGGATTGTCTGTCGCACAACCGTGCGCTGATTGAAGAAACAAGAAAGGTCCGCAGTGACTTTGCGGTGTTATCCGGCTATGACGAATATCTGTTACCTAACCTGCTGGCAGGCGGTGCAGGGGTGATTTCCGGGCTGAATAATATTGTGCCTGAGCTGTTTGCCGGGGCGATGCAGGCATGGCGGGCAGGCGATTTACATCAGTTAATCGCAATTCAGCAACGCATTGGTCAGCTGATGGCGATTTATACCCTGGGGGACGATTTTGTCACGACGATCAAAACCGCCGTCGCACGCCGTTATGAATCGATGACTACCCGATCCCGCAATTATGGCGGAGAACTCGGTGCCGCCCAGTGCGCAGCGATAGATCGACTGCTGGCATAATGGAACAACGCGGACGGCACTGCGCCGTCCGGATCTCAGTTCTTTTTCACGAACTCAGATTTCAGTTTCATCGGGCCAAAACCATCGATCTTACAATCGATATTGTGATCACCTTCAACCAGGCGAATGCTTTTCACTTTTGTGCCGATTTTCAACGTTGAGGAGCTGCCCTTAACCTTCAGATCCTTGACCACAGTGACGCTGTCGCCATCCACCAGCAGGTTACCATTAGCATCTCGCACAACCAGACCATCAGCAGCCACATCATCCGCCGCCAGCGACCAGATATGTCCACATGACGGGCAGTTCAGCTTCTCGCCATCCTGCCAGGTATAGTCGGCCTGGCATTCAGGACAGGCGGGTAAGGTATTCATAAGCGCTCCTCAGAGAAAAGGTCGCGGCGAAGGTGGTGCCGCAAAAGGGGCGACATCTTATCTCCTTACTGTTAGTAAGGACAGCATTAAAATATCGCGCCCTGACGCGCTTTGCTGACCGCTTCGCCCAACTGCCACACCGCCATTGCATAATGCGTGCTGTGATTGTAGCGGGTTATGACGTAGAAATTGGGCAGCCCGTACCAGTATTGATAACTGGTGCCGAGATCGAGGCGCAACAAACTGGCCTGATTGTTGCCGTCCAGCGATCCCTGCGGTGTCAGGCCACTTGCCGCCAGAGTGCTAACCGGGTACAAGGTTTTGAAACCATTCTCCAGTGCCGGAGCCTGCCCGCTGGCCGGGACAGCGACGGCTTCCCCCGGACGCCAACCGTGTTCTTTGAAATAATTAGCCACGCTGCCGATAGCATCAACCGGATCCCACAAATTGATGTGTCCATCCCCGTTAAAATCCACCGCATATTGTTTATACGACGATGGCATAAACTGTCCGTAGCCCATTGCGCCCGCGAAAGAACCGCGCAGATCAAGCGGATCATCCTGCTCGGTACGTGCCATCAACAGAAACGTTTCCAGCTCGCTGCTAAAGTAAGCTGCCCGGCGTGGATAGTTGAACGAAAGCGTTGCCAGCGCATCCAGTAAGCGGGTTTTCCCCATCACCCTACCCCAGCGGGTCTCAACACCAATAATGCCGACAATAATTTCCGGTGGCACGCCATAGACCTGCTGGGCGCGTTGCAGCGCATCCTGATATTGATTCCAGAAGGCCACACCATTTTGCACGTTATCAGGGGTAATGAATTTATTACGATAGCGAATCCAGGCACCATTTGGGCCGGTTGGCGGAGTGTAGCTCGGTGCCTGTTGGTCCATCAGGCGCAGCACATAATCCAGCCGTTTCGCCTGGCCAATCACCGCATGTAATTGCTGGCGATCAAAACCATGCTTCGCCACCATCTGGTCAATAAATTGCTCAGCGGCAGGATTCTCTGCGAAATCACCAAACATTGGCTGGATAGCGTGTGATTGATCCAGTAGAAAACCACCCTGAGGTGCAGAAACGACGGCGGGCTGCTGGGATGTTTCAGGCTTGCTACTGCAGGCGGCAAGCAGGGTAATGAGCGGGAGAAGGGCAACCTTAAAACGCATTGGATTTCCATAAGCCAGATGAAACCGGAGTCCACATATTAATCGTTCAGGTTAATGACTTACAGGGCAATATCTTAAATTTACGTCAGTTATCTCTGTCAGGGCGCCGCCCGGCGAAATTTGCGACCCGCTTCCACACTTTACCATTTACAGCGTTTTTTTCTTTTTTCCTGCCGCAGCAATTTGCTATGGTCGGCAACCGAAAGGCCAGCAGGCGGATGAAGGAGATGCTGCAAAAATGGTAACATCGCTTCTTTCGTTATCGCGCCAGCGTGATAACGCACCTTCCCTGTAGCGATAACCTATTACGGGCACTCAAAAAGTAAATGCAAAGCGAGAAAGAGATGAAAGGAGCAGAGCAAATGGACTTCACCGCCCATACGCCCATGATGCAGCAGTATTTGGTAAAATCCTTTATGCGCTGATTTATAAATATATTTTCAAAAAATAGTTTAAAGATATACGTATGGTATACATTTAGTACTTTGATGCTTAGAAAATGGTTATTTTTTGCACACAATAAACAAAGATAAATTACAAATATTAAAAAACCGGCTTTAAATCGTTATATATCAGACAGTTATTGCTATTGTTGGTGCGCAGTTCATAGTTTATAAGTTGCAACAGCAAACAGCCAAAAACGAGTTTTGACTGTTTCTGTCGCCGCTATTTTTAAAATCTGCCGAACTTAACCTCGTTGCTTTTCTTAGATTTCACATAGCAAAGCTAAATCCTCAGATTTTTCCTCTGTAAAACTCATCCATTATTGAGATTACATTTTTTTCTGATTCCTGACTCAATTCAAAAATGTCCTTTTTATTATCTATAAGATAGCTTACAAATCTTCGCTTAAACTTCTCATCAAAAAAATGTTCGCCATATTTTATTTTTTCTTCTTCCACAAATACATTTAAGAAACCGCCCATAGTTTCAACATCTATCTCGACAGAGAGATTAATTCGCTTACTCATTTTTAAATCCTGTATATTTGACAAAATAACACCTAGGGTGTAGTTACAATATTGAGGATAACGTTTTTTTATTTAAGGAGCAAGGTGTAATAACGTGTCCGTTATTTCCCTTGCCCATAAATCGCACTACGTTTGATTTAGGGATCTTTACCCTTCCGCTTTTCCCCCTAATAGCATTTAGGGGGAGCGGAAAAGAATAAACCAAAAACAAAGGAGATATATATGTTATTTATGCTAGGTGTTATTTTTGCAATGTTCTATTTGTACTCAATGATGGAAGATACCATTAAACAAAAAACAAGTTCCAAACATAGTGCGTTGAGAAGTAAATATGATGACGCTGTTAAACAATACAATCTAGTTCAGATTGTGAAAAAAAAGATAGGTAAAAAATAATGGAAACAGATAGAAAAAGAGGGAGGAGAAAACTCCCCCCGGAAGAAATACGAGATACCACTATAAAATTCAGAGTTAACGAAAAAGAGCTTGCTCATTTGAATGATCTAAAAAACAAAGCTGGTATTGAGTTGGGTCATTTAATAAGGCAGGAGCTTTTAAGATCGGAGCCGAGAAATAAAACATTACCAAAGATAAATAACGATGCTTTATTGGAATTAAAAAAAATAGGCAGCAATATAAACCAAATGGCTAAAATGTTAAATTCTAGGAATGACACTCAAACACTCGATCAATGGAGGCTTTCTATTAAAAAGATAAGCAGGGTTTTATCTGGTTTAGAAGAGGTAAGTAATGAAGAGCAAAATAAAACGAGGTAAAGGATTTAAAGGCTGTTTACAATATATTTTTTCTTTGAAAAAAGATAAAGAAGATAAGCCTGCTCCTGATTTTATTTGTTCCAATATGATTGGAGAAAATACAAAAGAACTTACTCAAGAATTCACTCAAACAAGAAATATCAGGCCAGATATTGATAAACCTGTATGGCATACCAGTTTAAGTCTTACGCCAGAAGAAGAAAAATTAGGCCCTGAAAAATGGCAAGAAATAGCAGAAAATTATCTTGAGAAAATGGGTTTTGATTTAGCTAATAATCAATATGTTGTTGTGAGACACAACGACACAGAGAAAGACCATATACATATTTTAGCCAATCGTGTTGGCCTTGACGGTACAGTTTGGTCTGGAAAATTTGAGGCGTTGAAGTCCATTGATGTCTGTCAGGAACTCGAAAAATCACACGGCTTAACTATCACAAAAGGGCTTGATAGAAGCGATAAGCCAGGCGTAAAAACCCCAACCAAAGAAGAGATAGAAATGGGTTTGAGAGAAGGTTCTAGGCCTCCTCGTATCGTGTTGCAGGACACGATTACAGAGGCTATGGCTGATAAGCCAGACACAGCTTCTTTCCTCGAAAGAATGGAAGCAGCAGGGATTACGGTAGCTTTCAACAAAGCCAGCACTGGCAGGATTTCCGGCGTTAGTTTCGGTTATGCCGGCATTCATTTCAAAGGTAGTCAGCTTGGCAAAAAGTTTGGCTGGAACAAGATAGCAGAGGTATTAAATTATGAGCAAGATCGCGACTTTACACACATTAGAGACATCAACACCACAATCGACGCTGCAAGAGTTGAGGGAGCTGAATCAGCAGGGCCAGTTGCTGAACAGCCAAGTTCAACTCTTACAACAGACGCTGAAAGAAACCCAAGCTTTGAAAATCGAAATGTCGGAGACAATTCTGCAAGACCTGGCAACAACATTGGAACCAGTGATCGAATCTCTATCGATTACAACGAAAGCCTTCCAAGAACTGGACTTAACAGTGGACAGGAACAAAACGTTTATAGAAAGCCAAAGCAAAACAATAGCAACAGCATCAACAGACTTAAAGATCGTATCAGCAGACTTAAAAAAGATTTTAAACGCAAATCGAAAAGCAGATGGAACACATCTGGTTCAAAAAATATTAATAGGTTCGTTGGCATTAATAACGGGATTATCGGTGGGAGCGTTAGTCGTATTTTGGACTATGCAGAAACAGCCATCAATAACGTTAGACAGTCGAGCCGTAGCGACTTACATATTACAGGGAATGAAAAAATAAGAGCTTTAAAATTGCGTTTGGGAATTATTAAACCAACATCACCACCAACAACAAAGCCAACAACAGGAACAGGCTCAGGAAC
This sequence comes from Pantoea sp. App145, assembly GCF_047947045.1. Classification (NCBI taxonomy): domain Bacteria; kingdom Pseudomonadati; phylum Pseudomonadota; class Gammaproteobacteria; order Enterobacterales; family Erwiniaceae; genus Pantoea; species Pantoea sp. App145. The sequence continues at coordinate 3,824,600 of NZ_CP133290.1, read as the reverse complement.
AACGACAGGAGGGGGAATAGGCGGCCGAACTCGAAGAAAGGATACAGAGGATATTGCTTTGGAACGTCAAAAAGAAATGGCTAAAAAATTGGAGAAAGCTCTTAAAAGGGACGTTGAGCAGGAAAATCAGCGGGTTACCATAAATAAAAAGAATATGAAGATTGGCTCAACGTAAAAGCTGATCGTTTATACCGATCAGTTTTGTAACTTACGATAGGTGATAACTATCAAAATGATCTGAATTGATCGTTATAAACGATTCGACTAAAGAGTGCACGAAGTTAATTATGTCAGTAACTTATAGGGATCTTTTTTGAGGAAAAATCATGTCGGAATGTCCATTTTGCAAAGCCCACATACCAGAAGGTGCATCAGTGTGTGGTAGTTGCGGAGCAGAAGAGGTGGTGGGCTATGTTAGTCAACAGACAGTCAAAGCTCTGGTTGCAACTGGTGCATTGATCGGGGTTCCTGCTGGTATCGCCATTGCGGTGATTTTCCGTTCACCTCCTGCGTTTTTGGCATTTACGCTTGCTGTAACTTTTACACCACTTATTATTGTTAAACTCAAAAACAAAGATAAAGCTTCTTGGATTAGACGTTCAGCTAAATAAAGGGGACTCCTCCCCTTTTATTTCTAAGCTAAACCTATGCTTGCTAGTTAAGGCATTTAACAAACCAACTATTTTTATTATCATCTTGACATATTAGATATTTATATTAAAACAAGGGATAGATACAAAAAAAGCCAGCTGTATTTTGCTGACTTTTTAGGGACTAGAAAAGTTTACAGACTTTTGAAGCCTTGTAATCAAGTTAAGAAAGAACTCGATTACGAATATATATTTAATACAATACGAAAATATATTTGTCAAATCCAACCTTTCACTTTTACAACCTTCATTACTCAATTCAAAAACTGGTCTCCAAAAGCAATCATTTTATTCTGTTGTATCAGATCTTAACTATGTGGAAATAAAGGGTATGTCCATAGATTTGTTGATTGTTAGTAAAGATGGGGAGTGCAACGTATTACTAAGCTCGAAGCGCACGCCTAAGTTGTTGGGTGATTAATCTGGTAGGGTATGAGAAAACACGGCCAAAAACGTGGATAGATTAGCACAAATAACAATATGGCTTGTTTCCGGGAGTGTTGCAGAGTTCCTGTATTGGAAACAATATAGTTCTCTAAGCCGGAACGGTTGAAACCTGGGATAAAACAATATACATATATGTGTTAAACCTGATTTTTGGCAGCGCCTATCTTCGATTTTTGTTCATATTTTTTGAACGAATTCGGGGAGGGCGAAGCCTGGGATAAAACCCAGGCAAGCCTGATAAACAGTCAGGCGCACATTAACAGGCGCCATTAATACCCTTCGATAGACAATTTAATATAAGAAAGAAATTATGGTCTGGACCTCCCATATTTATCTTTTAAATTTTTATTTTAATTAAATCCAACTCACTAAAAGATATATCTTTTCTTTTTTCATCGTAAAAAGCTTGATAGAATTTGAAATCCTCCCGTTCTGACTCTAAACATTTCCTCTCGATAACTTTCATGATTTTTATTTTTTCATCAAGTTTTGTTTTGATGCCAAATATCATCCCTTTTAATGAGGAAAAATCATAAGGCAAAAGTCTGTCAGCTAAATCTTTATGTTCTGAGAATGTATCTGAGATTATTATTCTATACTCATTTTCGTATTCCCAGTCTTTAGATTTAACGGTAATATCTCTATAAAATTCTTTCCAGTAATTTTCTCTCCATAATGAAGTTGATTCATTCATTTCCTGCGCACATAAACTCATTTTACCTTCAAAAGAGTACCAAACTTTATTGAGAACCGGTACAGGTAATCGTCCTAGCTTTCTAAAGAAATCAACTTTACCATAGCCTTTCACATAGTCTATGGCGTATAATTTATGCAATACATTATCGTAGATTGCACCATCCATTCCATACCCTACTCTTCTTTTCAATTTTAAAAAGTGCTCTCCATCTTTTTCTTCACCGTTAAAGATTAGACATACTCCAGTGTGATTATCACCATAGCTCCCCCAAACAGATGAGTTTCTGCACTCTGACATAAAACAAGCTGTATACCAGTTAGGAAATACTAGTTTCTCCAATTGACGGATATATTCATTAGGGAAATCCAAGAAAACCAAATTCTTATTTTTTGTTTTGGAAGATGTTTTATCGGTTAAGCGATTTATTATGTCCATCTGTTCAAATGTATTCTTGTGGATAGAGAACATAGTATCAATATTTTCCGGACTTATATCAACTTCTATATTTTTAATAAAATCAGAATCGATTACATTCCTTATTGGTTTTTCATAGTCGATATCAGGCGTTACATTATCCTGAGAAACCAACCCATTTATTTGATAACAACCATGAATGATATCAATTGCTAAAAAATGCACCAGTCTAATATAAAAAAACAACTCATTTCGTCTTACGACAGAGCTTCTATTAGATATATCATTTATTAATTTTATTATTATCTGTTTTGAAAAGAATGATTTTGACACTTCATTAAATAAATTTTCGTACTCAGGAGTTGGAAATGTAAAGTCAGTCAACACTGGTATATCTTCTTCTGAAAGCGGATGCTCTTCCCCTGATATCCACAATAAAGAATAACTTCGTTCGAGGCAAAATAAATAGTGTTTAAATAAATTTTTCCAAATTATCTCATCCCCATCCCAGAAGTAATCCCTGAAACCTTCAATTGGATCATTTAATGACGATGGCTCAGCGAAATAAATAACTTGCCTTTCTAACTCTTGATATTTTTCACCAATCAGTTTTTCAACACTTCTAAACCTATAAAATTCCTTAGTCATATCATCTCCATAATTAAATAATAAATTAAAGGGGCAATGGTGGGTATTCTTTAGAAGCTAATAAAGAGTTATATAAAATAGGTGATTTTGATAATATGTTTAGTTCGATTCTTTGTAAAGCTTCTCTTAGTCTTTCAAACTCTGGTTCCGCATAACGTTCCGTTGGGTCGACAGTATTTCTATGATTCAGCAATCTTTTAACTACTGCATAAGAGGTTAGCTCTTCTGCAACACGTCCGAAAGTTCTCCTTAAATCATGCATACCTAACTTAACGATCGCAGCTTCCTCACAGATTTTGATACGGAGTTCTTTCGAATCCGAATAATGCCCTGTTCTACTAAACTTTGATCTGGCTGGAAACACATACTTTTCTTTTCCAATAGAGCCTATACTAACCTGGTTAACCAAAAACCTTCTTTCATCAAGAATACGATACATTGCATCGCATATTGGCAACGTATGATTATTCCTATTTTTTGTATCATAGAAGAATAGCACTCTATTTTTAAGATCTACATAGTTAGTTCGCTTCGCTTCTTCGTCTGTTAACTTTTCTCTCCAACATAATGAAGCTGATTCCTCTTTCCTTGTTCCGGATAGAATTGTCACTAGTAAATAGTCAGCACCTAACCTGTTAGTAAACCTTTTATAATAAAGTGCATCTAGAAACTGTTTTAAAGTATCGTTAGGAGATAGAGGGTTGCGGATATTTTTTTCTCTATAACTATCTTCTAACTCTGAACGCGTTCTATATTTTTTCTGTACAGCCAAAATTGAAAATGGATTATAAATAATGCTAGGCTGTCTTTGTTGCGTTTGAGCATTAATGGCCTCAATCTCAATAGCATATTTTACTGCAACATTTATCCATCTGAATGTTTGTTCAGCGGCTGTTCGTGCTTTGACAGCTATTTCGTCAAACTTTTTTAATATCTCATTTCCACTGAGATCTTTCACTCGTAGGTTAGCCCAATCAGATAACCTATTTTGTGCTTTATCGAAAACAAGCAGAGTATTGGGTTTAGCTGGCTTTGAACGTGTAGTTAAATGCCTTCTATATTGCTCAAAAATCTCTTTTATCATTAGTTCCGAAGCATGTGTTTCTCGTTTGACTTTATTTGGATTACGCTTCGTCTGTTTCATCTGTTGAACATAACGACGGGCTTCATCACGGGCTTGTGCGATGTTATCAAAGTCGCTAACGCTACCAAGGGTAGCCCTAATCACTTGCATACCAGAATCCGAGTCAGAAACCCTTCTCTGTATATAGTAAACCTTCTTGTTGGTTGAAACCTTTACACCAAATCCGACTGGCGCGTCACGATGAGCATCTGTGATAAAGTACGGTTTACGGTCTTCGTTAAGCTCAAAGATCAATTGGCCGTCAGGTAAGATCCTCGGCTTAAAATCAATAGATAATGTCTTAGCCACAAGCTGTTGATTTAGATTGATTTTCATATGATTTGTATACCAGTTATTTTTTTGTTCAGCAGCAAGAGTAGCTGATATACATATAGTATACATTTTTTCGCAGTGAGTGTGTTTATGTATATCAAAACACACTCACTCCAGAGTTTTATAAAATGGAAAAACAGAGTAAAATCAACGATAAAAGCGCCATAATTAAAGGCGTTGAAACTCACACGCCCATGATGCAGCAGTACCTGCGTCTGAAGGCCGATCATCCTGATATCCTGCTGTTCTATCGCATGGGTGATTTTTATGAGCTGTTTTACGATGACGCAAAACGCGCTTCACAGCTGCTGGAAATCTCACTCACCAAACGCGGTGCGTCTGCAGGCGAACCCATTCCCATGGCAGGCGTTCCCTATCATGCGGTTGAAGGCTATCTGGCGAAACTGGTCCAGTTAGGTGAGTCGGTGGCGATTTGTGAGCAGATTGGTGATCCCGCGCTGAGCAAAGGCCCGGTAGAACGCAAAGTGGTGCGTATTGTCACCCCCGGCACCATCAGCGATGAAGCATTATTGCAAGAGCGCCAGGATAACCTGCTGGCGGCTATTTTTCAGAGCCAGCGCGGTTTTGGCTATGCCACGCTGGATATCAGTTCCGGGCGCTTCCGGTTGAGCGAACCTGGCGAGCAGGAAACCATGGCCGCCGAATTGCAACGCACGAATCCGGCTGAATTGCTCTACCCCGAAGATTTTCAGGCGATGCCGCTCATTGATCAGCGTCGTGGCCTGCGCCGCCGTCCGCTCTGGGAATATGAAATCGATACCGCGCGCCAGCAGTTGAATCTGCAATTTGGCACGCGCGATCTCAATGGGTTTGGCGTCGAACAGGCGCATCTGGCATTGCGCGCGGCAGGTTGTCTGCTGCAATATGTCAAAGACACCCAGCGCACCTCCCTGCCCCATATCCGCTCGCTTAGCATGGAGCGTCAGCAGGATAGCGTGATTATGGATGCCGCCACACGTCGCAACCTCGAAATCACGCAGAATCTGGCCGGAGGGACGGAAAACACCCTCGCTGCGGTTCTGGATAAAACCGTTACCCCGATGGGCAGCCGCATGCTGAAACGCTGGCTGCATATGCCATTGCGTGATGTCGAAACCATCGCACGTCGTCAGCAATCCATTGCGGAATTACAGGCGCACAGCGAAGAGTTACAACCCGTGTTACGCCAGGTAGGCGATCTGGAACGTATCCTCGCCCGTCTGGCGCTGCGCACCGCCCGCCCACGCGATCTGGCCCGTATGCGCCACGCTTTTCAGCAGTTGCCGGAACTGAATGCCTTACTGGAACAGGCCGAGGCTCCTCAACTGATTCAGCTGCGTACGCAAATGGGGGATTTCAGTGAACTACGCGAACTGCTGGAGCAGGCGATTATTGAGTCTCCGCCGGTATTAGTCCGTGACGGAGGTGTGATTGCACCCGGTTATAACGCTGAACTCGATGAGTGGCGAGCACTGGCTGATGGGGCCACCGATTACCTCGATCGTCTTGAAATCCGCGAACGGGAAAAACTCGGGCTGGATACCCTTAAAGTTGGCTTTAACGCCATTCATGGCTATTACATCCAGGTCAGCCGTGGTCAGAGCCATCTGGTACCCATCCACTATGTGCGCCGTCAGACGCTGAAGAATGCTGAACGCTACATCATTCCAGAACTGAAAGAGTATGAAGACAAGGTCCTGACCTCAAAAGGCAAAGCACTGACGCTGGAAAAAGGTCTTTACGACGAGCTTTTCGATCGCCTGCTGCCGCACCTGGAAGCGCTGCAATTAAGCGCTGCTGCACTGGCCGAGCTTGATGTGCTGGCTAACCTGGCGGAACGTGCCTGGACTCTCAACTATTGCCGTCCGGTGCTACAGGATAAAGCCGGTATCCGCATCACCGGCGGTCGTCACCCGGTTGTTGAGCAGGTGCTGAAAGAACCCTTTATCGCGAATCCATTATCACTCTCCACTCAGCGTCGTATGCTGATCATCACCGGACCGAATATGGGTGGTAAAAGCACTTATATGCGCCAGGCGGCATTGATCGCGCTGATGGCGTGGATCGGTAGCTTTGTTCCGGCTGAGGAAACGGTGATTGGCCCCATCGACCGTATTTTTACCCGTGTCGGTGCAGCTGACGATTTGGCCTCAGGACGCTCTACCTTTATGGTGGAAATGACCGAAACCGCCAACATCCTGCACAACGCTACCGAAAACAGCCTGGTACTGATGGATGAAATCGGTCGTGGTACCTCAACCTATGATGGCCTGTCGCTGGCCTGGGCCTGCGCCGAAAGCCTGGCCAACCGCATTAAAGCGATGACGTTGTTCGCTACCCACTATTTCGAGCTGACCACGCTGCCAGAAAAAATGGAAGGTGTGGTTAACGTGCATCTCGATGCCGTGGAACATGGTGACACCATCGCCTTTATGCACAGCGTCCAGGACGGCGCAGCCAGTAAAAGTTACGGTCTGGCTGTAGCGGCGTTAGCAGGTGTACCTAAAGAAGTCATCAAACGTGCACGCCATAAACTGAAAGAACTGGAAGCCCTTTCGGGCAGTTCAGCAGCCTCGACGGTAGAAGGTTCGCAGCTGCCGCTACTGGTAGCAGACACGTCACCGGCAGTTGAGGCACTGGAAGCGCTCGATCCCGATACCCTGACACCACGTCAAGCTCTGGAGTGGATCTATCGTCTGAAAACGCTGGTGTAGAAGCAGCAGGATGGCGGCAGCCCGCCACCATCCTGAATAACAGGCATAAAAAAACGGTGACCAGATGGTCACCGTTTTTATGTAGCGATTACGGTTTATTCACGAAACAGCGCTTCGATATTCAGGCCCTGAGTCTGCAGGATTTCACGCAGACGGCGCAGACCTTCCACCTGAATCTGACGGACACGCTCACGGGTCAAACCGATTTCGCGGCCAACATCTTCCAGCGTTGCCGCTTCATAGCCCAACAGGCCAAAACGACGCGCCAGCACTTCACGCTGCTTGGCATTGAGTTCAAACAACCACTTGACGATGCTTTGTTTCATATCATCGTCCTGCGTGGTGTCTTCCGGGCCGTTATCTTTTTCATCGGCCAGGATGTCCAGCAACGCTTTTTCGGAATCACCACCGAGTGGCGTATCAACCGAGGTAATGCGCTCGTTGAGACGCAGCATACGGCTTACATCATCAACCGGTTTATCCAGCTGCTCGGCGATCTCTTCGGCACTCGGCTCATGATCGAGCTTGTGAGAAAGTTCACGCGCAGTACGCAGATAAACATTTAACTCTTTAACAATGTGGATAGGCAGACGAATGGTACGGGTTTGGTTCATGATCGCCCGTTCAATGGTCTGACGAATCCACCAGGTGGCGTAAGTCGAGAAGCGGAACCCACGTTCAGGGTCAAACTTCTCTACTGCGCGAATCAGGCCGAGATTCCCCTCTTCAATCAGGTCAAGCAGAGCCAGACCACGATTGCTATAACGACGGGCAATCTTCACCACCAGGCGCAGGTTACTTTCAATCATGCGGCGGCGAGAAGGAATGTCGCCTCGTAATGCGCGGCGGGCAAAGAACACCTCTTCTTCCGCCGTTAATAATGGAGAATAACCAATTTCTCCGAGGTAGAGCTGCGTCGCATCCAAAACGCGTTGCGTCGCACCCTGTGACAACAACTCTTCTTCCGCTACATCGTTATCACCAGGTTCGTTCTCAACGAGAGCCTTCTCATCAAAAACCTCAGCTCCGTTCTCCTCGAATTCCGCATCTTCGTGTAACTCGTTAACTTTCAGCGTATTCTGGCTCATAAGCGGCTCCTACCCGTGATCCAAGGGCAGAACACCTGGGTTCTGCCGGATTATCGTTGCGGTAAGTAACGCAACGGATTTACGGATTTCCCCTTGTAACGAATTTCAAAATGCAATCTTACTGAGCTGGTTCCGGTGCTACCCATGGTAGCGATTTTTTGCCCAGCTTTAACTTCCTGTTGTTCCCGGACCAGCATAGTGTCGTTATGGGCGTACGCACTCAGGTAGTCATCATTGTGTTTGATGATGATTAAATTACCGTACCCACGGAGCGCGTTGCCTGCGTATACCACCCTACCCGAAGCAGTGGCGACAACAGGTTGTCCACGCGAACCGGCGATATCGATCCCTTTGTTTCCGCCTTCCGCAGCGGAGAAGTTATCGATGATCTTCCCATCAGTCGGCCAACGCCAGCTTCCCACTGGGGTTGTGCTATCCGTTGTGCTGCTGACTGTGGGCGGTGCGATAACCGGAGCTGTGGTCGTTGCCACATTATTTGCCCCTTTCGACGGCAGCAATTTGCTGCCTGAAGAATTACCCGAATCATCAGAATACGTAATAACAGGTTGCTGTGCAACCGGGGTCGATTTAATTTGCGAAGAACCCGGTGTAACGGGTACGCCGCCCTGAGTTGCATCGGCCGCAGTGATAGCGTTACCACCGGTAATTGACTGTCCGGATCCATTACCAACCTGCAACGTTTGCCCGGCGCTCAGGCTGTACGGGGCGGCGATGTTGTTGCGTTGAGCCAAATCGCGAAAATCGTTGCCGGTAATCCAGGCAATATAGAACAGGGTATCGCCACGCTTGACGGTGTAAGTCTCACCGCCATAACTACCTTTAGGAATATTCCCATAATTGCGGTTGTATACAATATGACCATTTTGCGTCGTCACATTATCATTACCACTAATCATTCCGCCCGAGGCGGGCGCAGAAGGTACACCACCACTTAACATTCCGCCACGAGGCATTGTCGGTACACCGCCGCCAGAGGCGTCGCTCATACCACCGTTTCCACCAATCTGACTAATGGGTGCCTGTGTGTTATCGCTGGAGCTACAGCCTGCCAGCCAGAAACCGACCACTGTCAGTGCCGCCAGACGGCGTAATTGAAATATTGTGCTTCCCGTGCTCATTGATCCCCCGTGATGGCAATCCTGGATATAACTGTGACTGCGTTAGCCGCATTTTACACTGCGTAATGCGTCCGAAACGGCCTTTCGCTTTGATTAACAAGGATAGTAGCAAGATCAACTGCGCCATGCTATGTAACAGTTGTGAACAAGTACGAAGCGCTTTAGGCCAGATCGCCCTGTACTAAAGGCACAAAGCGGACGGGTTCGATGATCTCTTCAATCATCTCATCTCCCTGACGACGCAGACGTTTCAACACTTGCTGATCTTCTCCAACCGGCAGCACCATTCTGCCGCCGTCGCGCAATTGCGCTATCAGCGCAGTCGGAATTTCAGGTGGTGCTGCGGTGACGATAATGGCATCGAACGGACCGCGTGCCGCCCATCCCTGCCAGCCATCACCGTGGCGTGTGGAAACATTATGGAGATCGAGCTGCTTCAGCCGACGTTTCGCCTGCCACTGCAACCCTTTGATGCGTTCAACGGAATAAACGTGGTTAACCAGATGGGCCAGAATGGCAGTCTGATAGCCGGAGCCGGTGCCGATTTCCAGCACACATGCGTCGGCATTCAGTTCCAGCAGCGCTGTCATGCGCGCCACCATGTAGGGCTGTGAAATGGTTTGCCCGCTGCCAATCGGCAGTGCGACATTGTCCCAGGCTTTGTGTTCGAAGGCTTCGTCGATAAAACGCTCACGCGGCACATCGGCGATGGCTTTCAGCAGATGTTCATCATGGATGCCCTGCGCGCGCAGTTGCGCCAGCAGGGTTTCGACGCGCCGACTCACCATGCCAAATCCACCTCCGCCTGGGTCAGCCATTCGCTTAACACCAACTGCGCCGCTGGCGCGGTCAGGTCGACATGCAACGCGGTGATGGAAACGTAACCGGCATCAACCGCCGCAAAATCAGTATCCGGACCCGCATCCAGCTTTTCGCCCGGCGGCCCGATCCAGTACAGGGTGTTACCACGCGGATCCTGCTGACGAATCACCTGATCGGCCGGATGTCGGCTGCCGCAACGCGTCACGCGGAAGCCTTTCACTTCTGACAGGGGTAAATCAGGTACATTGATATTCAGGATGCGGCCGGTACGCAGCGGCTCACGCGTCAGGGCGCGCAGCAACGCGCAGGTCACTGCGGCTGCGGTAGCGTAATGCTGATGACCATTAAGGGATACGGCCAGCGCCGGTAGCCCGAGATGACGTCCCTCCATGGCAGCGGCTACGGTGCCAGAATAAATCACGTCATCACCGAGGTTCGGCCCGGCATTGATACCGGATACCACGATATCCGGGCGCGGTTGCATCAGGGCATTCACCCCGAGAAACACGCAGTCAGTCGGAGTGCCCATCTGTACAGCAATATCGCCGTTTTCATGGGTAAAGGTACGAAGCGGTGTTTCGAGGGTCAGCGAGTTTGAGGCACCGCTCCGATTACGATCGGGTGCCACCACCTGCACTTCAGCAAATTGGCGCAGCGCGCGCGCCAGAGTCTGAATGCCAGGAGCATGAATTCCATCATCATTACTCAGCAATATCCGCATCGTTACCTTCTTGTTGGAGAAGCTCACGCACCACACTGGTGGCATAACTGCCCGCAGGCAGCCAAAACTCCATCTCCAGCGTCACATCATCCCACCAGTTCCAGCGCAACTCTTTTGGCACCACGCGCATTGCACGTCGTGCCGCATCAACACGTTCACGCTCAAGCAGTGTAATCAATTCTGTCGCACCTGCCAGGCTCTGCTGTTCAAATTCAAGCGCTTCCGCCTGGGTGCCCCAGCCACCACGCCCGGCTAACGGGGCGGTGATACGCAGCTCATCCTGGTCCACACGCTGTTGCAGTTCGGCCAGTTCTTCGGCCTGCGCGACAAACCAGCTACCACGCCCGGTCAGCTGCAATGCATCACCGCTGATGACCGCATCAAGGCTATTGTCACGCTGTAAGCGGGCGCTGGTCACCTGATTAAACAGATGGCTACGTGTCGCCGAAAGCAGCAGGCCTTTTTTGTTACGATCGCGTGGGCGAAAGCTATCCTGCGCCCACTGCCGGGCCTGCGTCAGATTATTACCATCGCGCCCGAAACGCTGCTCGCCAAAATAATTCGGCACACCGCTTTTCTGAATTTTCTGTAAACGCTGTTCTACCTCGGTACGATCCGAAATTTGACGGATCACCAGGCGAAACGCATTTCCCGCCAGCGCACCGGTACGTAGTTTACGCTTGTGGCGCACAACCTGCAGAATTTCCACACCTTCAAGCTGAAATTCAGACAGATCGGGCATAGCGTTACCCGGTAAACGGAAGCAAAGCGTCTGTTCCGTCACCGCATGACGGTCCTTCATCCCGGCATAGCTGAGATCGCGCACGTGCACACCTAAAAATTTCGCCAGCGCTTCCGCGACGAAACGGGTGTTACAACCGATTTTACGGATACGCACCAATAGCTGTTCACCTTCGCCATCATAGGGATAACCGAGATCCTCAATAACGACAAAATCTTCCGGATTGGCTTTAATCACCCCAGTCGCGCGCGGTTCACCATGCAGGTACAGCAATTCACTCATGCCGTTTCTGCCTTAATCAGCAATGCAACCGCTTCACAGGCAATGCCTTCGCCGCGCCCGGTAAAACCCAGTTTTTCTGTAGTCGTGGCTTTGACGTTGACCTGATCCATATGGCAACCAAGATCTTCGGCGATATTCACGCGCATTTGCGGGACGTGCGGCAGCATCTTCGGTGCCTGGGCAATGATGGTGACATCCACATTACCAATCTGGTAACCCTTCTGCTGGATGCGACGCCAGGCTTCACGCAGCAGGCCACGGCTGTCCGCGCCTTTATACGTGGGATCGGTATCGGGAAACAGTTTGCCGATATCGCCCATCGCCACCGCCCCCAGCAAGGCGTCAGTCAGCGCATGTAACGCCACATCACCATCGGAATGCGCAATAAAACCCTGTTCGAAGGGAACTCGCACCCCGCCAATCACCAGAGGCCCCTCGCCTCCGAAGGCGTGCACGTCAAAACCGTGGCCGATACGCATCATGCGCTCTCCTGTAACTGAATCTGGGTAAGATAGAAGGCCGCCAGCGCCAGGTCTTCTGGCCGCGTCACCTTGATGTTATCACTGCGACCGCTCACCAGTTCGGGATGGTAGCCGCAGTATTCCAGTGCTGATGCCTCATCGGTAATGGTCGCCCCTTCATTAAGGGCGCGCGTCAGGCAAGCCGTCAGCAGTGCGTGAGGGAAGAATTGCGGCGTCAGCGCATGCCATAAATTTTCACGCTCAACGGTATGCGCAATGGCCGCTTTGCCCGGTTCGGCACGCTTCATGGTGTCACGCACCGGTGCAGCCAGAATCGCTCCCACTTTACTGTGCTGACGCACGGCCAGCAGGCGTGCTAAATCATCGGGATGCAGGCACGGACGCGCCGCGTCATGCACCAGCACCCACTCCCCCTGCTTCACTGCCTGCAACCCCGCCAGCACGGACTCAGCGCGCGTATCGCCGCCGGTGACGCGCAGCACGCGGGCATCCTGCGCCAGCGGCAAGGTGTCAAACCAGCCATCATCGGGGCCGATGGCGACCACCACCTGTTTTACGGCAGGATGCGCCAGCAACCGCGCGACGCTGTGTTCAAGAAGGGTGAATTGACCGATGGTCAGATACTGTTTCGGGCAGGCCGCCTGCATGCGGCTGCCAATACCGGCAGCGGGCACTACGGCGATCACATCCGCAGAGGAAGAAAGGTTGTTCATGGTTTATCGTTGTTGATTTTGCGCAGCTTGTTGCGCGTTACGTTTGTTCTGGTCCGGCACCAGACGATAGAAGGTTTCACCGGGCTTGATCATGCCCAGTTCATTGCGTGCGCGTTCCTCGATAGCCTCAGAACCGCCGTTGAGATCGTCAATTTCGGCGAACAGCTGATCGTTACGCGCTTTGAGTTTGGCGTTATTCGCCTGTTGTGACGCGACGTCATCATTAACGCGCGTATAGTCATGAATCCCGTTCTTACCCAGCCACAACGAATATTGAAGCCAGCCGAGCAGTACGAGTAGCAATAACGTCAGTTTTCCCATCCCCGCCCCCTGAAAAACGGCTCAATCATCCCATAACTTCGCGCCGGACTCCACTCCAGCAGCGAAAATGCCGTTCACAGGCGTTTGTCCGTACAAATAATGACGCAGATGATGAGAACATCGGCAGGTAAAGTTTTGTAACCAGCCGACGCGTTTGCACATCAGGCACAGCTTACCAGCCGGAGAGAAATGAGAAGAGTAGCCAGAACAGGCATACCACCACGATTGCCGTGACCACCCCGCTCCAGAACAAATGACCACGCAGCATCAGGCTGAAGACAATACCAATCAGCACCGAAACCGGCAGCAGGGCGAGGAAGAATGGCCAGGTATAGAGGAAGAAGAACAGCGTATTGGAGCCGTAGAGCAGGAACGGAATTGCCAGAGCGCACCAGTACGAGAGAAAACCAATCACACCACCCGGTAACGACGAGCGCGGCTCATCCTGGGGGAGTTCATCTTTGCGTGCCAGCATAGGGGTAACGTTCTGCATAGAGTTCCTGTTGACGCGAAGCGCGGCAAACCATAATGATTTGCCGCTGTCTATTCAGGATCTGATGATATCGCGGTGGCGCAGCAGGTCTAACAATTGGGCGGTCAGTTTTGTAACCAATTGTTCACCATCCAGGTGGATTTCCGGCACTTCTGGCGCCTCATAAACGCTGTCGATACCGGTGAAATTCCGCAGTTCCCCGGCACGGGCTTTTTTATACAATCCTTTCGGATCGCGTGCTTCGCACACTGCCAGCGGCGTATCGACAAACACTTCAATAAACTGGCCTTCTGCCAGCAGGTCGCGCACCATCTGGCGCTCGGCACGGTGCGGGGAAATAAAGGCGGTCAGCACCACCAGCCCCGCATCTACCATCAGTTTTGCCACTTCACCGACGCGACGAATATTTTCTTTACGATCGTCATCGCTGAAGCCGAGGTCACGGCATAAGCCGTGACGCACATTGTCACCATCCAGCAGATAGGTACTGACGCCCAGACGATGCAGCGCCTGCTCCACTGCACCTGCTACCGTGGATTTTCCCGAGCCGGACAGCCCGGTAAACCACAGTACCACACCCTGATGACCGTGCTGCTGCTCACGCTCAGCGCGCGTCACCGGATGGTCATGCCACACCACGTTTTCATCGTGTTGCGCCATTACTGACCACCCAGCAGATCGCGTGCATTCCAGTGTGGGAAATGACGACGAACCAACGCATTCAGTTCCAGCTCAAAGTCGCTGTACTGACCAGCCTCAGCGCGGCTGGCACTTTGCGGTTCTTCAATCATGCCCGCGCCGACGGTAACGTTGCTCAGACGATCAATAAAAATCATGCCACCGGTGACCGGGTTCTGGCGATACTGATCCAGCACCATCGGTTCATCGAAGGTGACTTCGACCAGCCCGATACCGTTCAGCGGCAGGCTGTCAGCACTGCGTTTTTCCAGCGTGTTGATCTCAACCTGATAAATCACTTTTTCCACGCGACCACGGGCTTTCTTACCGGCAATCTTCACATCATAGCTCTGGCCTGGTTGCAACGGCTGCTCAGCCATCCACACCACGTTGACGGTGGCGGATTGCACCGATTTCAGCTCCGCATCAGCGTCTACCAGCAGGTCGCCGCGACTGATGTCGATCTCATCTTTCAGCACCAGGGTGATAGCCTCGCCAGCGCCTGCCTCCGGCAAATCACCGTCAAAAGTGACGATGCGCGCGATAGTTGATTCCACACCCGACGGCAGCACTTTCACGCGCTGCCCCACTTTCACCACGCCTGACGCCAGCGTACCGGCATAGCCACGGAAATCGAGGTTCGGGCGGTTAACATATTGCACCGGGAAGCGCATCGGCTGATGATCAACCACGCGGTTCAGCTCTACGGTTTCCAGCACATCCAGCAGCGTCGGGCCGCTATACCACGGCATGCTCTCGCTCTGTGAGGCAACGTTATCCCCTTCCAGCGCCGACATCGGCACAAAGCGGATATCGAGGTCTTCCGGCAGCTGTGCCGCGAAATCGAGGTAATCCTGTTTGATCTGTTCAAACGTGTCCTGTTTGAAGGACACCAGATCCATCTTGTTGATCGCCACCACCAGATGCTTAATGCCCAGCAGCGTCGAGATAAAGCTGTGACGACGGGTCTGATCCAGCACGCCTTTACGGGCATCAATCAGCAGAATCGCCAGATCGCAGGTTGAGGCACCGGTCGCCATATTGCGCGTGTACTGCTCGTGTCCGGGGGTGTCCGCGATAATGAATTTGCGCTTCTCGGTGGAGAAGTAACGATAAGCCACGTCAATGGTGATGCCCTGCTCACGCTCGGCCTGCAAACCATCAACCAGCAGTGCCAGATCGAGCTTCTCGCCCTGCGTGCCGTGACGTTTGCTGTCGTTGTGCAGTGAAGAAAGCTGATCTTCATAGATCTGACGGGTATCGTGCAGCAGACGGCCAATCAGTGTACTTTTGCCGTCGTCCACGCTACCGCAGGTGAGGAAACGCAGCAGGCTTTTGTGTTGTTGCGCGGTCAGCCAGGCTTCCACGCCGCCCTGATCGGCAATCTGTTGTGCAATAACGGTATTCATCTGCGTCTCCTTAAAAATAACCCTGACGTTTCTTCAGTTCCATCGAACCGGCCTGGTCGCGGTCAATCACGCGGCCCTGGCGTTCGCTGGTAGTGGAGACCAGCATCTCTTCAATAATTTCCGGCAGCGTTCGTGCTTCGGATTCCACCGCACCGGTCAGCGGCCAGCAGCCGAGGGTACGGAAACGCACCATACGCTGTTTGATCACTTCACCCGGTTGCAGGTCGATACGGTCGTCGTCCACCATCATCAGCATGCCATCACGCTCCAGCACCGGACGTGGTGCGGCAAGATACAGCGGCACAATCTCGATGTTTTCCAGGAAGATGTATTGCCAGATATCCAGTTCGGTCCAGTTGGAGAGCGGGAACACACGGATGCTCTCACCTTTGTTAATCTGGCCGTTGTAGTTGTGCCACAGCTCCGGTCGCTGGTTTTTCGGGTCCCAGCGGTGGAAGCGGTCACGGAATGAATAGATACGTTCCTTGGCGCGCGATTTCTCTTCATCACGGCGTGCGCCACCAAACGCGGCATCAAAGCCGTATTTGTTCAGCGCCTGCTTCAGCCCTTCGGTTTTCATGATGTCGGTATGTTTGGCACTACCGTGTACAAACGGGTTGATGCCCATCGCCACGCCTTCCGGGTTACGATGTACCAGCAACTCAGCACCCATCGCTTTGACGGTGCGATCGCGGAATTCGTACATTTCACGGAATTTCCAGCCGGTATCAACGTGCAGCAGCGGAAATGGCAGCGTGCCCGGATAGAAGGCTTTGCGCGCCAGATGTAGCATCACCGAGGAGTCCTTACCGATGGAGTACATCATCACCGGATTACTGAACTCGGCCGCCACCTCGCGGATGATATGGATACTCTCTGCCTCCAGCTGGCGCAGATGAGTGAGTCGGTTTTGGTCCATAATTTTTCCTCAAGCCAAATTGACAACGGCGGACTCGCGAGTCCCCTGCTGTGCCGAATGTTGAAACCAGGCCAGTTGCCCGTGCAAATTCACAACTTCGCCAATCACCAGCAATGCTGGCGTCGGCGCGGTGGCGGCCAGCGCCTCCAGTTGGGCTAAGGTGCCGGTCAGCACCTGCTGATCCTGACGCGTGCCGCGGCCAATCACCGCAACAGGCGTCGCTGGATCGCACCCGTGTTCAATCAGTCCGGCGGCAATCTCCGCCGCCTTCACCGTGCCCATATAAATTGCCAGCGTCTGACGCGCGCGTGCCAGTGACGGCCAGTCAATACCGTTGCTGTCTGCCCGGCAGTGACCGGTGATAAACAACACGCTTTGCGCATGGTCACGATGGGTTAAAGGGATACCGGCATAGGCGGTTGCGCCCGCTGCCGCAGTGATACCCGGCACCACCTGAAACGGGATACCGGCAGCTTTAGCGGCCTGCAACTCTTCACCGCCACGACCAAAAATAAAGGGATCGCCGCCTTTCAGTCGCACCACGCGTTTACCTTCCAGCGCCAGCTTCACCAGCAGCTGATTGGTCTCTTCCTGTGACACGGAATGGGCACCGGCGCGTTTACCCACGCAGATACGATCGGCATCGCGTCGTACCAGTTCCAGCACCTCATCACTGACCAGGTGGTCATACAGCACCACATCGGCCAGCTGCATCACCTGCAAGCCACGTAGCGTCAATAACCCGGCATCACCGGGACCGGCACCGACCAGGGTGATTTCGCCTGGGTTATCGCTGTCATTCTCCAGCTCACGATCCAATGTGCGACGCGCTTCATTAACGTTGCCCGCCGCCATCTGGCTGGCGAACAGGCCGTTGAAGGCGCGCTCCCAGAAACGACGGCGTTCTGACATCTGGCGATAACGTTGTTTCACTTTGTCGCGCCACTGCCCGGCAACGAGGGCCATTTGCCCGAGATTCGTGGGCAACAGGGCTTCAATTTTTTCCCGCAGCAGACGCGCGAGTACCGGTGCGGTGCCACTGGAGGAAATCGCCACCACCAGCGGGGAACGATCAACAATCGACGGGAAGATAAAGCTGCATTTCGGCTGGTCATCCACCACATTCACTAGCTTGTGGCGCGCGTTGGCAGCGTCGAAGACCTGGCCGTTAAGGATGTTGTTATCTGTGGCGGCAATCACGAGGAACACGCCTTCCAGCTGTTCCGCATCAAAGGTTTGCGCTACCCACTCAATGGCCGCAATCTCATGCAGTGCCTGCAACTCATGGCCCAGCTCACGCGCCGTCACCCGCACATGCGCACCGGCACGCCGCAGCAGTTCAATTTTGCGCGCAGCGATGTCGCCACCGCCGACAACCAGCACCGGACGGTTTTTGAGATCGGCAAAGAGAGGCAGATAATCCACGTTAACCTTGTTAGTTTTACAATAAGTTAACGCGACTATACGTCCCCGCCTTCTGGCAGATGAAATTACGAATTGGAATGAGTAGTTACCGAATGGAATAACGACCCGGGATTGCTGAGAACATTTTGTGCTTAGCAAATGATATTGCTGGTGTTTCGGAGCAAATCAAATTGTGTAATAGCGGTCACAGTTTCATACTGAAGCACAATTTTTTTCGCACGACGGGATGTCAGAAAAGGACACACTATGTTTGCCACCCTCCGCCGCGTCCTGCTGGCAGCAGCGATAGCGGGCGGTTTTCCTCTCCTTGCTCAGGCTGCCGGGAACGTACCCGGGCAATTTGCCGAACAACAATTGCGTCATATCGCAACCTATTATCCGGGTCGCATGAGCGGCAGCCCGGCAGAGCTGATGACCGCAGATTACCTGCGCCAGCAATTCACCCAACTGGGTTATCAGAGCAACACCCGCCAGTTCAATACCGGCTATAACTGGCGCGAAAAGCAGGGCCAGATGCGCTGGCATAAAGTGACCGCCACCTCGGTGATTGCCGCCCGCGCGGGCAGCGCACCGCAGGAGATCCTGATTGTGGCGCATCTCGATACCTGGACACCGCTCAGCAGCCGTGAAACTGACAACAATATCGGCGGCCTGCGTTTGCAGGGCGTGGATGATAACGCTTCCGGCCTGGGTGTGATGCTGGAGTTAGCCCAGCAGCTCAGCAAAACGCCTTTACATTATGGCGTACGCTTTGTGGCGCTGAGTGCCGGTGAAACCGGTCTGCATGGCATGGATGATTATCTGTCACGCATGAGCGCCAAAGAGAAGAAAGACACCCTGCTGGTGATCGATCTGAACAGCCTGATCGTCGGCGATCATCTCTACTTTAACAGCGGCATGAATACGCCATCGGCGGTGCGCAAGCAAACCAGCGCCCGCGCCGTGCAGCTGGCGCACCGCTTCGGCATCTCTGCTGCCACCCATACGCTGGCGGCACGTGATTTTCCCGGGGAGAATCCTTTTGATAAGGCGGGTATGCCGCTGCTGGATGTCACCGCCAGCAACTGGGCGCTGGGAAATAAAGATGGTCAGCAGCAGCGCGCGCGCAGCTCCCACTTCCCGGATGGCAGCGTCCGTCATCAGACCGAGCGCGATAACCTGGACTATCTCGACCACTGGCTGCCAGGCCGCATTACCCAACGCACCCATGAGAGCGTGAGAATCCTGTTGCCATTGCTCACCGAGCTGGCGAACCCGACAACATGAGGAACTGATATGTACGTGGTTTATCTGAACTATTTCCGTCCGGTAGAAGAAGTGGAAGCCCTGCTCGCGCCCCATATTGCATGGCTGGATCGTTATTTTGCCAGCGGTGCATTTATTGCGGCCGGACGTAAGGATCCACGCACTGGCGGAATGGTGATGGTGAAAGAGATGCCACGGGACGAGCTGGATGCGATTCTGGCGGAAGATCCCTTCGTGGCGGTGGCGAATTATGACGTCACAAAGGTGAATGTGACGCGGGCTGGCGAGGATTTTGCCGGTTTAACCGGAATTTAATGACGAACCGTAGCGGCGCAATTTATCGCGCGATCTTTTAAAAGACGCGCGATAAATCGCGCCGCTACGGGTGTATATCATCAGCCCTCGTGCAATCCGCACTCACGCTTCAGACCGAAGAAACGCGTTTCTTCTTCCGCCATGCCGGGTTCCCATTTCTTCGTGGTATGCGTATCCCCCACTGACAGGTAACCCTCATCCCACAGCGGATGGTATTTCAGGCCATGCTGTTTCAGGTACTGATGCACCTGGCGGTTATCCCAGTCGATAATCGGCAGAACTTTAAAAACACCACGCTGAATCGCCAGTACTGGCAGATGTGCCCGGCTGCCGGATTGATCACGGCGCAGGCCCGCAAACCAGGTTTGCGCCCCCAGCGTTTCCAGCGCGCGGTTCATTGGTTCCACTTTATTGATCTGGTTGTATTTCTCGATCCCTTCGACACCCTGCTCCCACAGTTTGCCGAAGCGTGCTTCCTGCCACGCAGGCGAGGTATCAGCACGGAATACCTGCAAATTCAGGTTGAGTTGCTCAGTCAGCTCATCGATAAAGCGATAGGTTTCCGGGAACAGATAACCGGTATCGGTCAGAATCACCGGAATCTCCGGTTTCAGCCGGGTGACCATATGCAGCAACACCGCCGCCTGAATACCAAAGCTGGACGAGAGTACAAACGCACCAGGCAGTTGCTCCAGCGCCCAGTTCAGACGCTCTTCTGCCGATTGTTTTTCCAGCCGGGCGTTGGTTTCTGCCAGCGCCATTACGCGATCAATTTTCGGTAAATCATTCAGTGCGGAAAGATCGAGTACCGTCATACTGCCTCCGGGTCCCAAAAATCACGGGCAGGATCAACCACTGGCTTCACGATGCCCGCGCGAATCACGAAGTCGCCAAAACCTTCTTCACCTTTGCGTTCTTTGGCCCAGCGTCCCACCAGCTCATCAATGCTGGCGAGGATCTCGCCTTCCGTGATGTTTTCACGATACATACGCGGAATACGGGTACCGATACGGTTGCCGCCAATATGCAGGTTGTAACGACCTGGCGCTTTGCCCACCAGACCGATTTCGGCCAGCATGGCACGGCCACAGCCGTTAGGACAACCGGTAACGCGTAGCACTATGTGCTCCTCACCAACGCCATGACCATGCATGATTTCTTCCACTTTGGTCACGAACGACGGCAGGAAGCGCTCGGCTTCAGCCATCGCCAGCGGGCAAGTCGGGAAAGATACACAGGCCATCGAGTTTTCACGCTGCGGCGTCACCTGTTCCATCAAACCATGTTCACGGGCGATGGCTTCGATCTGCGCTTTTTGCTTCTCCGGCACCCCCGCCACGATCAGGTTCTGGTTGGCAGTCAGACGGAAATCACCCTGATGCACTTTGGCGATTTCGGCGATACCGCGTTTCAGCGGACGGCCCGGATAATCCAGCAAACGACCGTTTTCAATAAACAGCGTCAGATGCCATTTCTTATCGACACCCTTGATCCAGCCAATACGGTCGCCACGGGTGGTGAATTCGTACGGACGCGTCGGACCGAAGGTCAGTCCGGCACGTTTTTCCACTTCCGCTTTAAAGGTTTCCACGCCCACGCGTTCCAGCGTGTATTTGGTTTTGGCGTTTTTACGATCGGTACGGTTGCCCCAGTCACGCTGCGTGGTCACCACGGCGGCCGCGACATCCAGGATTTTCTCCACCGGCAGGAAGCCAAATTCGCTGGCGGTGCGCGCGTAAGTCGCTTTGTTGCCGTGATCGATCGACAGCCCACCACCCACCAGCAGGTTAAAGCCCACCAGCTTGCCTTTCTCAGCGATAGCAATAAAGTTGAGATCGTTAGCGTGCAGATCCACATCGTTATGCGGGGGGATCACCACCGTGGTTTTAAACTTACGCGGCAGGTAAGTCTCACCGAGGATTGGCTCCTCATCGGTGGTGGCAACTTTTTCCTGATCCCACCAGATCTCCGCATAGGCGCGGGTTTTCGGCAGCAGGTGCTCCGACAACTTTTTCGCCCATTCGTAGGCTTCCTGATGCAGCTCAGATTCCACCGGGTTCGAGGTACACAACACGTTACGGTTGACGTCGTTAGCGGTTGCCAGCGCATCAAGACCGACTTCATGCAGCATCTGGTGGGTCGGCTTGACGTTCTTCTTCAGAATGCCGTGAAACTGGAACGTCTGGCGGTTGGTCAGACGGATACTGCCGTAAATGGTTTTGTCGGTGGCGAATTTATCAATCGCCAGCCACTGGGTCGGCGTGATGATGCCGCCCGGCAGACGGCAACGCAGCATCATGGCATGGCGCGGTTCGAGTTTCTGCGCCGCACGCTCGGCACGGATGTCACGGTCATCCTGCTGGTACATACCGTGGAAACGGATCAGCAGGAAGTTATCGCCGTTGAAGCCGCCGGTCAGACCATCATCGAGATCTTCAAGGATGGTGCCACGCAGATAATTGCTTTGCTTTTTCAGACGCTCGGCATCAACAAGTTTGCCTTCAACGACCAGCGGTCCAGGGTGTTTTTCACTCATTAGTAAACGTCTCGCTGATAACGGCGCTCAATGCGCAGCTCACTTAAAAACTCGTCAGCCGTTTCACGATCCATTCCACCGTGCTCGGCCACCACATCCAGTAATGCCTGCTCAACGTCTTTCGCCATGCGATTGGCGTCGCCGCAGACGTAAAGGTGCGCGCCTTCTTCAATCCAGCGCCACACTTCCGCACCTTTGGCACGGATTTTATCTTGTACGTAAATCTTCTCTGCCTGGTCGCGTGACCACGCCAGATCGATATGGGTCAGCAGACCGTCTTTGACATACTTCTGCCACTCAACCTGATACAGGAAATCGTCGGTGAAGTGCGGGTTGCCAAAGAACAGCCAGTTTTTGCCGCCTGCACCCTCGTTATCACGCTGCTGCATAAAGGCGCGGAACGGGGCGATGCCGGTACCGGGTCCGATCATGATCACCGGCGTTTCCGGGTTGGCAGGCAGACGGAAGTTGTCGTTATGTTCGATAAACACGCGAATGTCGCTGTCTTCTGCCAGACGATCGGCCAGCCAGGTCGAGGCACCGCCGCCACGTACCCGTCCATCGATGTCGTAGCGCACCGCACCCACGGTGATGTGCACTTCAGTTTCGTTCTCAGCCTGCGAGGACGCAATGGAGTAAAGACGCGGTGTCAGCGGGCGCAGCAGCCCGGTTAACTGCTCAGCATTCAGTTCGGTCGGTGCCTGACGCACCATATCGACAATTGGCAGGCTCTGCGCATAGTGTTGCAGTTTCGGTTTGTCACCCACCAGTGCCAGCAGCGCATCGTTGCGCGCCAGCGCGGCATAATGTTCGACGATCTGCGGCGTGTTCACCGTCAGCTCGAAATGACGTTGCAGAGCATCAGACAGCGCCAGGGTTTCACCGTGGATAGTCACCGGCTCGTCACCTTTCAGCCACAGCAGTTCCAGCAGCTCGGTTACCAGCGCCGGATCGTTTTCATACCAGACACCGAGGGCATCGCCCGGCTGGTAACGCAGGCCCGAATCGCCGAGGTCGATTTCGATATGACGCACGTCTTTATCGGAATCACGCCCGGTGATTTTCTGGTTCACGGCAAAGCTGGCCGTCAGCGGCGCTTCTTTGCTGTAAGGACTGCTGTGTAGTTCGTTAACACTGCCCGCTGCGGTGATAGCTGCAATGGCGGGTGCTTCAGTCGGCACACGCGCTTTCAGGATGTCGGTAATTTGCTTACGCCAGGCGCTTCCCTGTTCGGCATAATCCACATCCGCATCAACGCGATCCAGCAGACGCTCAGCACCCAACTCGGCCAGGCGGCTGTCAAAGTCCTTACCGGCTTTGCTAAAGAATTCGTAGGACGTATCGCCGAGACCAAATACGGCAAAAGCCGCGCCCTTCAATTGCGGGGCTTTTTTCGACATCAGGAATTTATGCAGCGCCACCGCTTCTTCCGGCGGCTCGCCTTCACCCTGGGTGGAGGTCACCACCACCAGCAGCTTTTCCTGACCAATTTGTTTGAATTTGTAGTCACCGGCGTTGACCAGATTAACGCTCAGTTTGGCGGCCAGCAGGTCATCACGCAGTTGTTCCGCCAGTCGGCGTGCATTGCCGGTTTGTGATGCGGAGATCAACAGGATGGTCGGCACGTCGGCCTGCACTGGCGCAGGGGCAGCCACGGCTCCTGGCGTCTGGTTGACCATGCCCCAGAAATAACCCGAAAGCCATGCCATTTGGGTGGTAGAGAAATCGGTAGTCGCCGCCTGTAAGCGCGCGAGTTGCTCCGGGGTTAGCGGCAGCAGTGAACCTGGGGGTGCCTGAGTCGTCATCGCGTTAAAAATTCCAGTATCAGAAGTCCGGACCGTAAAATGGCGGAAGAGTGAGTAGGTTACCGGCCCGTATATTAACGATTAAATAAACCTTCGACATAATAAATAACCAAAACGACTAAGTGGTTTTTCGGGTAATGCTAACCAGCAAAAGTGGTAAATAAAGCAATGTATATTCAATAAGTTAATTTTCAGCCTGATTGGGTTAAGTGCGTAAAATGCCCTGTTCATCGGTAACGGATGCTAAAAATCTGCATTTCAGGTAGACTTCAGCGGTTTTTATGTTGAGGCCATTATGTCTACCACGTTGTTTAAAGAGTTCCAGTTTGAAGCGGCGCACCGCTTACCTCACGTGCCTGAAGGGCACAAATGCGGTCGTCTGCACGGCCACTCCTTTCTGGTGCGGCTGGAAATTACCGGTGAAGTGGATGCTTATACCGGTTGGGTTATGGATTTTGCAGAACTGAAAGCGGCATTTGCGCCGATTTACGATCGTCTCGATCATCATTATCTGAATGACATCCCGGGACTCTCTAATCCCACCAGCGAAGTGCTGGCAAAATGGATTTGGGACGAGATGAAGCCGATCCTGCCAGAACTCAGTGCGGTGATGATCAAAGAAACCTGCACCGCAGGCTGCGTCTACCGCGGATAGTTGTTGTGTTCCCGGGCTGCTCCCGTGCAGCCTGAGTTTCCTGCCCTACGCTTCTTTACACTCAGGTCATCTGGT
The DNA here is from genome assembly GCF_047947045.1 of Pantoea sp. App145. Lineage (NCBI taxonomy): Bacteria > Pseudomonadati > Pseudomonadota > Gammaproteobacteria > Enterobacterales > Erwiniaceae > Pantoea > Pantoea sp. App145. Next base: position 3,799,709 of record NZ_CP133290.1, on the reverse strand, counting down.
TGTCATCAACTCCCCCTACGTTGTTGTCTCCTTCATTAAAGATCAAGAGAATCAACAATGAACCTGGTGAAACGCCTTTCCCTGATTGCTGTTTTTATTTCCGCCTCTGCCGCCGTTCAGGCGCAAAACGTGCTTGATTTCCCGCAGCCGAAAAACGTGCCGGATGAGTTTTATGCCGTCACGGAAATCCCGGCGGGTGGCAATATCAAGTATGAAACCGACGCGAAAACCGGCTTTATCGTCGCCGACCGTTTTCAGTCGATGCCGGTGGCTTACCCGGCCAACTACGGTTCGCTGACTCAATCGCTGGGTGGCGATGGTGATCCGCTGGATGTCATTTTCTATAGCCGTGCCCCGCTACAACCGGGTACGTTGATTAAGCTGCGCCCGATTGGCGTGCTGAAGATGATCGATGGTGGCGAAGTGGACGATAAGATCGTCGCGGTGCCCGCCAGCAAAATCGATCCCACCTATGACGATATCAAGACGATGAACGATCTGCCGAAGATCGAGCAAGAACGTTTGCAGGCGTTTTTCCGTGTCTACAAACAACTGCCGGATGGTCGTAAGAAAGTGGAGTTGAATGGTTTCCAGGATGCGGCGGCAGCGAAAGCAGAAATTAAGCAGGCTTTTGACGCGTATCAGGCGAAGCAGTAACGACGAGGGCGGCGGCTGCCGCCCTGATTTATCAGGCGATATTGAGATATTTGTGCGTCTGCATCGACAAGCGCCAGTTACGGGCAATACAGGTTTCGATGCACAGTTTGGTCGCCGCATCACCACGGCTGATCGGCTGTAGCGCAATGATGCGCTTTTTCTCGTCGTGCAAGCCTGCCAGCAGCGCATCCAGCGCTTCAACATCACGTTCGCGCGCTACTGGATGTTTGATCTCATCCGCCCGCACTAACGCCTGCGACAGCACATCGTAACCACCGCGCATATTCACTTTCGGTGAAACCGTCACCCAGGTGGTGTCAGTGCAGCGAATTTCATGGGTGCCGCTGGTTTCAATCTGGCACTGAAAACCCGCCGCTTCCAGTGCGCTGGTCAGAGGGCGTAAATCGTAAATGGCCGGTTCACCACCGGTGATCACTACATGGCGCGCGGTCCAGCCCTGACGCTGAATGCTCTCAATCAGCATCGCAGCATCGGCGTTGCCCCAGGCATCGCTTTCAACAGTTTTGACCAGAATGTCACCGAGCGAGGTCTCCCGATCTGCCAGCTTTTCCCAGGTATGTTTGGTATCACACCAGCTACAACCCACCGGACATCCCTGCAAGCGGATGAACAGTGCCGGAACGCCCGTGTAAAAACCTTCGCCCTGCAGCGTCTGGAACATTTCGTTAATCGGGTAGAACATTTTTTACTCACTTCATCATTTCAAGGCGCAGATTATGGCAGATCTGTCACCGGTAACAACAGCGGCTTTACGCCAAAAATGCAAAAGCCCCGCACAAGGCGGGGCTTCACATCAGGCGATACCGCCTTACGGCAGCATCAGCAGGCGATTAAGCCTGGCCTTTCACTTCTTTCAGACCGTTGAAAGGTGCTTTCGCGCCCAGTGCTTCTTCGATACGAATCAGCTGGTTGTACTTAGCAACGCGGTCAGAACGGCTCATAGAACCGGTTTTGATCTGGCCAGCCGCAGTACCTACCGCCAGGTCAGCGATGGTCGCATCTTCGGTTTCACCTGAACGGTGTGAGATCACCGCGGTGTAGCCAGCGTCTTTCGCCATCTTGATAGCAGCCAGTGTTTCGGTCAGTGAACCGATCTGGTTGAATTTGATCAGGATGGAGTTAGCGATACCTTTATCGATACCTTCTTTCAGGATCTTGGTGTTGGTTACGAACAGATCGTCACCTACCAGCTGGATTTTGTCGCCCAGCACTTTGGTCTGGTAAGCGAAGCCCGCCCAGTCAGACTCGTCCAGACCGTCTTCGATAGACACGATAGGGTACTGTTTGGTCAGATCTTCCAGGAAGTGAGTGAATTCTTCAGAAGTGAACGCTTTACCGCCTTCACCCGCCAGCACGTATTTGCCGTCTTTGTAGAATTCAGACGCTGCGCAGTCCATCGCCAGGGTGATGTCTTTGCCCAGTTCGTAGCCTGCTGCTTTTACCGCTTCAGCGATAACGGCCAGTGCTTCGGCGTTAGAACCCAGGTTCGGCGCGTAGCCACCTTCGTCACCCACTGCAGTGTTCATGCCTTTGCTTTTCAGCACTTTTGCCAGGTGATGGAAAACTTCAGAACCCATACGGATGGCTTCTTTAACAGTTTTCGCGCCAACCGGCTGAATCATGAATTCCTGGATGTCGACGTTGTTGTCAGCGTGCTCACCACCATTGATGATGTTCATCATCGGCAGCGGCATAGAATATTTGCCCGGGGTGCCGTTCAGTTCAGCGATATGCTCATACAGCGGCTGACCTTTAGAAGCAGCAGCAGCTTTAGCCGCAGCCAGAGAAACGGCCAGAATGGCGTTTGCACCGAAGTTGGATTTGTTCTCAGTACCGTCCAGCTCGATCATGATCTTATCGATGTTCGCCTGGTCTTTGGCATCTTTGCCTTTTACCGCGTCAGCGATCGGACCGTTAACCGCCGCAACCGCTTTGGTTACGCCTTTGCCCAGGAAACGAGATTTGTCACCGTCACGCAGCTCCAGAGCTTCGCGAGAACCGGTTGATGCACCTGACGGCGCAGCAGCCAGACCAACGAAACCACCTTCCAGATGCACTTCTGCTTCTACAGTCGGGTTGCCACGGGAGTCGATAATTTCGCGACCGATGACTTTTACGATTTTGGACATTCGATTTTCCTCAGTACAAGTTAGTCAATCCTAAGACAAACAACGCGCGAAACTTCGCGCGCTGCTCGTGAAACTTACTTCGCTAACCGCTTCTGGTACTCCTGCGCCGCTTTAACAAAGCCAGCGAACAACGGATGACCATCGCGCGGGGTCGACGTGAATTCCGGGTGGAACTGACAGGCCACAAACCACGGATGGTTTGGAATCTCAATGATTTCGACCAGTTGATCGTCACCGGAACGGCCTGCAATGCGCAGACCCGCCGCTTCAATCTGCTTCAACAGCATATTGTTTACTTCATAACGGTGGCGGTGACGTTCAGTGATCACGTCTGAGCCGTACATCTGGCGTACTTTGCTTTCCGGCGTAAGCTGACACTGCTGGCTACCCAGACGCATGGTGCCGCCCAGATCGCTCTGCTCGCTACGCACTTCGACGTTGCCTTCTTCGTCACGCCATTCGGTGATCAGCGCAACCACCGGGTACTTACAGTCTGGCACAAATTCAGTTGAGTTGGCGCCAGCCATTCCCGCCACGTTGCGGGCAAATTCCATCAGTGCAACCTGCATTCCCAGGCAGATGCCGAGGTAAGGCACGTTGTTTTCACGCGCGTATTGCGCGGTCATCAGTTTGCCTTCCACGCCACGGTAGCCAAAGCCACCCGGAATCAGAATAGCATCCAGATCTTTCAGTAATTCGACACCACGGGTTTCAACATCCTGCGAATCGATCAGCTTGATGTTAACGGTGACACGATTTTTCAGACCACCGTGTTTCAGGGCTTCAATCACGGATTTGTACGCATCCGGCAGCTCGACATATTTGCCGACCATACCGATGGTCACTTCACCGCCCGGATTCGCTTCTTCATAAATCACCTGCTCCCACTCGGCCAGGTTGGCTTCCGGAGCATTCAGGTTGAAGCGTTTACAGATGTAGTCATCCAGACCCTGCGATTTCAGCAGGCCCGGAATTTTGTAGATGGAATCAACATCTTTCAGGGAAATAACCGCTTTTTCCGGAACGTTACAGAACAGCGCAATTTTGGCGCGTTCGTTGGCCGGTACAGCGCGGTCAGAACGGCAGATCAGCACATCTGGCTGAATCCCGATGGACAGCAGTTCTTTAACCGAGTGTTGTGTCGGCTTGGTTTTCACTTCGCCTGCGGCAGCCATATACGGCACCAGCGTCAGGTGCATATACATGGTGTGTTCACGGCCTACATCGACCGCCATCTGGCGAATTGCTTCGAGGAACGGCAGGGACTCGATATCCCCCACGGTGCCGCCGATTTCCACCAGAACCACATCGTGACCTTCGCCACCTTCAATGATGCGTTCTTTGATGGCGTTGGTGATGTGCGGGATAACCTGAATGGTCGCACCCAGATAGTCGCCACGACGCTCTTTGCGCAGCACTTCTGAGTAGATACGGCCGGTAGTAAAGTTGTTGCGGCGCGTCATTTTGGTACGGATGAAGCGCTCGTAGTGACCTAAATCCAGATCGGTTTCGGCCCCGTCGTCGGTGACGAAAACTTCACCGTGCTGAGTAGGGCTCATGGTACCCGGATCAACGTTGATGTACGGATCGAGTTTCATGATGGTCACATTCAGACCACGTGCTTCAAGGATGGCTGCGAGGGAGGCTGCGGCAATGCCTTTCCCCAGAGAGGAAACGACCCCGCCGGTCACAAAAATATAGTTCGTTGTCATGCTGAACCTGAGAGTTTAGGTTTAAAGACGATGGAATAACCAGGACGGGAAAACAGTATACCTGAAGTCGTCACCTGCCACAATTGATCAATCACCACCCTCTCCTCCTGCGCAGTGCAGCGAATAACATAGCGGATAGCCAGGGGGAAAATGTTGACACACGTCACAAAGTTGCCGCTCAGCTGAATCGAGTAAGCTTAAGCGGCGATTTTATGCGCAGCGCTGGAATAATCAACAAATCGCCTGCGATACGTTACTGCTTGTTCTCACTGACTTTAACCTGCTGCCAGGCCTCTTCCATCTGCTCAAGGGTGGCATCGCTCATCACCAGCCCCTGCGCGGCAATCAGCCCTTCCACCTGGCGAAAACGACGTTCAAATTTGTCATTGGCCTTTTGCAACGCGACCTCGGCTTTGCTGCCGAGATGACGTGAAAGATTAACCGTGGCGAACAGTAAATCGCCGATTTCCTCTTCCAGCTTGTCGTTATCGATCACCGCCTGCTGCGCTTCGTGCATCACCTCATCAATTTCTTCATGCACTTTATCCAGCACCGGACCGAGGCTATTCCAGTCGAAACCGACATTGCTGCAACGTTTCTGGATTTTGTGCGCGCGCATTAACGCGGGCAGCGCTTTGGGGATGTCATCCAGTGCCGAATGCTGCGCTTTTTCCGCCCGCTCGTGTTGTTTGATGGCTTCCCAGTTTTTAATCACCTGCTGTGCATCATCGACCTGCGTATCGCCGAAGATATGCGGGTGACGGCGTTCAAGTTTGTCGCTGATGGCGTTGCAGATGTCATCGAAGTTGAAACGCTGCTGCTCATTGGCCATCTGCGCGTAAAACACCACCTGGAACAGCAGATCACCCAGTTCCCCGCGCAGATCATCAAAATCTTCGCGCTGGATGGCATCAATCACTTCATATGTCTCTTCCAGCGTATAAGGGGCGATGGAGGCGAAAGTTTGCTGCCGATCCCACGGGCAACCGCGCTGCGGATCGCGCAGGGTTTGCATGATGGTGAGCAGACGTTGGATAGATGTCATTGGCAGGTCCTTTGGGGAATAACGATTTGTAGCGGCGCGATAAATCGCACCGCTACGGTTGGTGCATGGTGTTTAATGCAAACGGCGCGCGTCGATAATATCGGGCACCTGATTCAGTCTGGCAAGCACGCGGCCCAGCACCTGCTGGTTGTAAATCTCGATATCCATATCGATGGTGGCCAGCTGTTTACGGGTATCGCTGCGGCTGGAGACGCCGAGGACGTTGACCTTCTCATTCGCCAGGATGGTGGTGATATCGCGCAGCAGGCCGCTACGGTCGTTAGCCGTCACACGTACCACCAGCGAATAACCGCTGGAGTAGCTCTCCCCCCACACCGCATCAACAATACGTTCCGGCGCATGGGAAATCAGCTCCGCCAGTTGGTCACAATCGGCGCGGTGAATCGAGATGCCGCGCCCCTGGGTGATAAAGCCGACGATATCGTCACCCGGAATCGGCTGGCAGCAGCGGGCGATGTGGTGCAACAGGTTACCGACCCCTTCCACCACCACACGGCCACTCTCTTTGCGCGCCGACGATGGCGTGTGCGATTTTTGCGTCAGCTGACGCAGCGCTTCGCGATCTTCCTCTTCGGCACTCGGTTTGTTGAGCTTGCCTTGCAGGAAGTTGACCATCTGGTTGAGACGAATATCACCGCCGCCAATCGCCGCCAGCAGTTCATCCAGCGACGTGACGTTATAGCGCGGCAGCAGCAGCTTCTCCGCCTCACGCAGGCTGATATCCAGCTGAGTCAGCTCAGTATCCAGAATCTGGCGACCGGCGATAATATTCTTGTCGCGATCCTGTTTACGGAACCAGTTATGTATCTTCGAACGACCACGGCTGGTGGTGATATAGCCGAGGTTCGGATTCAGCCAGTCACGGCTGGGGTTCGGCTGTTTCTGGGTGATGACCTCAACCTGGTCGCCCATCTGCAACTGATAGGTGAACGGGACGATACGGCCACCAATTTTGGCACCGATGCAGCGGTGACCAATATCGCTGTGGATATGGTAAGCAAAATCGAGCGGCGTTGAACCCGCAGGCAAATCCACCACGTCGCCCTTCGGGGTAAACACGTAAACCCGGTCGTCAAACACCTGGCTACGCACCTCTTCCAGCATTTCGCCAGAATCCGACATCTCTTCCTGCCAGGTGATCAGCTTACGCAGCCAGGCAATACGTTCTTCATGGCCTGCCGCACCACGCGCGTTGCTGCTGGTGGGGCCTTCTTTGTATTTCCAGTGCGCCGCCACGCCCAGCTCAGCATCTTCATGCATCTGGCGGGTACGGATCTGGATTTCAACCGTTTTGCCCTGTGGCCCCAGCACCACGGTATGGATGGACTGATAACCGTTAGGTTTCGGGTTGGCAACGTAGTCGTCGAACTCACTCGGCAGGTGGCGATACAGGGTATGCACCGTACCCAGCGCGCCATAGCAATCCTGCAAGCGTTCCGCCACGATGCGCACTGCACGCACATCGAACAACTCATCGAACGCCAGCGATTTTTTCTGCATCTTGCGCCAGATGCTGTAGATATGTTTCGGGCGACCATACACCTCGGCACGCACACCCTCTTTCTGCATCTCTTTGCGCAGGTTATCGACGAAGTTTTCGATGTATTGTTCGCGATCGATACGCCGCTCATGCAGCAGCTTAGCGATACGTTTGTATTCATCAGGATGGAGATAGCGGAAACAGTAATCCTCCAGTTCCCACTTGAGCTGGCCGATACCGAGACGGTTGGCGAGTGGCGCGTAGATGTTGGTGCTCTCTTTGGCCGCCAGCACGCGTTCGTCTTCAGGGGCATCCTTCATTTCACGCAGATGCGCGATACGTTCTGCCAGTTTGATGACCACGCAGCGGAAATCTTCCACCATCGCCAGCAACATGCGGCGCACGTTATCGACCTGCTCGGAAGCCATCGAATCGTTGTGGATCGCTTTCAGCTGACGAATCGCATCCATATCGCGCACGCCATGCACCAGCGAGACGATACCTTTACCGACGGTCTGCTCCAGCTCCTCTTCGCTGACCACATCCGCATTGGCGAGCGGGAAGATCAGCGCGGCGCGCAGGCTGTCGATATCCATACTGAGCATGGTGAGGATTTCTACCATCTCAATACCGCGCCACAGCAGCAGAGCCTGTTCAGGATGGTCGTGCGTTTCGGCTTCACAGTAACGCCAGGTGTCAGCCAGACGCTGACAGGATTGCGGGTTAGCAATACCTAAACTGGCAATCCACTGGTCGAGGGCAAATTCCCCTGCCGTATTCAAATGCGCACTTCTAACCGCAACCATATCCTCTCCTGCCACAGCGACATGAATGTCGCTTATGTTTTGCTGAACAGCACCATGGATTCGAGATGACCGGTATGAGGGAACATATCCAGCATCGCGACCCTTTCCAAATGGTAGCCTGCTGACAGTAATGTCTGACTGTCGCGGGCAAGTGTCGTTGGGTTACAGGAAACATAGACCACGCGTTCCGGCGCAAGTTTAACAATGTGCGACATCACAGCTGCCGCCCCGGCTCGCGCCGGATCCAGTAACACCTTATTAAATCCCTGCGCAGCCCATGCCTGGCGCGCAACATCTTCCTCCAGGTTGTGCTGGAAAAAGCGGACATTTTTCAGATTATTCAGGTCTGCATTATACGCTGCCTGCCGTACTAATGCTGCAACGCCCTCCACACCCACGGCATTTTCTACGAACTTTCCTACAGGAAGCGTAAAGTTACCCATACCGCAAAACAAATCCAGCACCCGGTCATGCGGCTGTAAATCGAGCCAGTCGATGGCTTTTGCCACCATTTGCTGATTCACCGCATCATTGACCTGAATGAAATCCTGCGGACTGAAGGTCAGCTTCAGGTTGAACGACTGATAATACGGCTCGCTGGCGCTCAGGGCCGTCAGATCATCGCTGCCATCGGCGAGAAACAGCATCAAATCATGTTCATGCGAAAAACGTTCCAGTTTTGCACGATCCGTTGCGGACAATGCATCAAGATGGCGCAGCACCATCATCGGGCCATTATCCGCCAGCACCAGCTCAACATGGCCCAGCCGCTTCACCGCATTTAATGTGCTCAGGCAACAGTGCAACGGCGTCAGCAACGCTTCAAGGTCGGGCGCCAGAATGGGGCACTGGGTTAACTCCACCAGGTCGTTACTGGCGGCTTTACGGAACCCCATCTGCAAGCGTTGTTGCTTCGGCTGCCACTGCAATCCCAGGCGGGCACGGCGGCGATACCCCCAGTCGGGGCCGCTGATGATCTCATCGACCGACACCGGCAAAGGCGCATCGCGGCTCAGCATGCGTGCCAGCGCTTTGGCTTTACTCTGCTGCTGGAGCGCGACGGAGACGTGCTGCTGCTGACACCCGCCACAAACGCCAAAGTGCGGGCAGCGCGGCGTCACGCGTTCTGTACTGGGGTGGCTGATGCGCGTCGCTTTCGCTCTGGCGAACTGACGTTTATCTTCCACTACCGTGACTTCTGCCTGCTCACCCGGCAGTGCGCCGCTGACAAACATCGCTTTACCATTATGGCGCGCCACACCTTGTCCAAAAGGATCAAGGTCTTCAATGGTGACGGTAATGCGTTGCTTTGTCGTCACCCGCTGTTTTGCGGAGTAAAATTGCGCCATAGTGTTGTAAATTCTCTATTCTGATTGGGTTGTGCAGTTTGCACAGGGATAAACTTGCCAGGAGCCGCCAGGCCTTAATTATGACCAAATACAGCCTGCGGGCGCGAATGATGATTTTGATACTGGCACCCACGCTGATGATCGGCCTGTTGCTCAGTACTTTTTTTGTGGTTCATCGTTATAACGAGTTACAGCATCAGGTGCGCGACGCGGGGGCGAATATTATCGAGCCGCTGGCAGTTTCCGCCGAATACGGCATGACCTGGCACAATCGTGATGCGATTCGCGAACTGGTCAGCCTGCTGCATCGGCGACATTCCGATATTGTCCGTGCGATTACGGTTTTCGACAACAACAATCACATCTACGTCACCTCGAATAACAATCAAAACCTCAGCCTGTTGCAGAAGGAGGATATCTCCACGCTGGAAGACGGGGTCTCGGTGGAACGCCGTGGCAATCTGATGGTGCTGCGCACCCCTATCGTCGCGGAACGTTATTCGGTGGATGAATTGCCCGGAGAAGACGCTAAACCTGCCGGGAATCCGCTGGGTTATGTGGCGATTGAGCTGGATCTGCAATCGGTGCGCCTTGAGCAATACAAAGAGGTGTTTGTCGCCACCCTGCTGCTGCTGTTTTGCCTGTGCATCGCGATGCTGTTTGCCTATCGCCTGATGCGCGATGTCACCGGCCCGATTCGTAATATGGTCACCACCGTTGACCGCATCCGTCGTGGCCAGCTCGATAGCCGCGTCGAAGGTTACATGTTGGGTGAACTCAGTATTCTGAAGAATGGTATCAACGCCATGGCCATGTCGCTGACCGCGTACCATGAAGAGATGCAGCAGAATATCGATCAGGCCACCTACGATCTGCGTGAAACGCTGGAACAGCTGGAGATTCAGAACGTAGAACTGGATCTGGCGAAGAAACGCGCCCAGGAGGCGGCACGCATCAAATCCGAGTTCCTCGCCAATATGTCGCACGAGCTGCGCACGCCGTTGAACGGAGTGATTGGCTTTACCCGCCAGATGCTGAAAACCGGTCTGAGCACCAACCAGCGCGATTATATGAGCACCATCGAGCGCTCGGCCGCGAACCTGCTGAGCATCATTAATGACGTGCTCGACTTCTCCAAACTGGAAGCGGGAAAACTGGTGCTGGAATCCATCCCCTTCCCGCTGCGCGCAACGCTGGATGAAACCCTGGTGCTGCTGGCTCCCTCGGCACACGAGAAGGGGCTGGAAATCACCGTCTGCCTGGAAAAACAGGTGCCGGACAACGTGATTGGCGATCCGCTGCGTCTGCAACAGATTCTGATCAACCTGATCGGCAACGCCATCAAGTTTACCGAGCAGGGCCATATTGACCTGCGTGTCGAGCTGCGCAACGCCAATGCCACCCGCGTTGCGCTGGAAATCCAGGTACACGATACCGGCATCGGTATCTCCGGGGAACAGCAGACACAACTGTTCCAGGCGTTCCGTCAGGCCGATGCCAGCATTTCACGCCGCCACGGCGGCACCGGACTGGGACTGGTGATTACCCAGAAACTGGTACACGAGATGGGGGGCGAAATTGCCTTCCACAGCCGTCAGGGGCAGGGGTCCACCTTTTGGGTGCATATTCAGCTCGATCTCAATCCCAACGCCCCTTCCCTGCCGCGCGCGCTGGAGGATTTGCGCCCATCACAGTTAGCCTACGTGGAACCGCATCCGGCGGTGGCGAAAGCGGTGCTGGAGATGCTGAGCGGCACACCGTTGCAGGTCCATCACGTCGAAAGCCTTGAGGCACTGGGGGATGAGCACTTCCCACTGCTGCTGATGGGTCTGCCGGTGTCGGCTAAAACTACGCCCGTCATGCCCGATGAGATGATTAACCATTTGCTAAGCCGCGCTGATTCGGTGCTGCTGGCATTGCCCAGCGAAATGATGCTGCATGCCGACGAGCTGCGTAAGCGTGGTATCGCAGGTTGCCTCACCAAACCGGTGTCACTGACACGGCTGTTGCCAATGCTGCTCGATTTTCATAGTCGCCAGCGCGAAGCGGTACCACACCGCAGCCGCCAGCCGCTGACGGTGATGGCGGTAGATGACAATCCGGCCAATCTGAAGCTGATCGGCGCACTGCTTGAGGAGCAGGTTGAACACATTATTTTGTGCGATAACGCCGAACAGGCCATCCGCCAGGCGCGCACCCACGCGCTGGATGTGATTCTGATGGATATTCAGATGCCGGAGATTGACGGTATCCGCGCCAGTGAAATTATCCGCAGCCTGCCGCTGCACGCATCAACACCGATCGTGGCAGTCACCGCCCATGCGCTGGATGGTGAACGTGAGCAGTTGATCAATGCCGGTATGAACGATTATCTGGCGAAACCGATCGATGAAGACAAGCTTAGCCAGCTGCTGCGGCGTTATACCCCGCAAAGCGTGCCCGTTACCCCGGCTCCTGCGCTGGCCCCGTCGCTGGACTGGGCGCTGGCATTACGCCAGGCGGCAAACAAGGAAGACCTGGCGCGCGATTTGTTGCAGATGCTGCTGGATTTCCTGCCGGACGTGGCTGAGCGCGTGGAAGGTTGCATGGAAAACAATGACGTGACCGGACTGCGGGAAATTATTCACAAGTTACACGGCAGCGCCAGTTACAGCGGCGTACCGCGCCTGAAGGCGCTGTGCCAGCAACTGGAAAAGAGCCTGCATCAGGAGAGTGATATCGCCGCGCTGGAGCCGGAACTGCTGGAACTGAGCGACGAAATGGAGAATGTGGCCCGCGAGGCACGCAAATTATTGCTGGGATAAAACCCGGCACCCGTAGCGGCGCGATTTATCGCGCAATCCTCTGCGCGATGCAGGAAAATTCCGCGCGATAAATCGCGCCGCTACAGGCAGTTACAGACTTTTTCCTGCCTTAAGGGTCGCCGCCACATTACGTGCCGTCATGCGTACGTTTTGTGCGGCGTTTGCCAACGCCTCCTCCAGCGTACAGATACCAAACAGAACGCTAAACACCGCATCCAGCCCGTGTTCATGCACCACACCGACATCGGCCGTCAGGCTGCCCGCAATGCCAATCACCGGCTTATTAAACTGTTTCGCCACCTGCGCGACACCGATGGGCACCTTACCGTTGATGGTCTGGCTGTCGATGCGCCCTTCCCCGGTAATCACCAGGTCGGCATCCTGCACTTGTTCGGCTAAGCCCAGCGCTTCGGTGACGATTTCTATACCGCGCCGTAACTCGGCCTGGCAAAAAGCGTGCAGAGCTGCCCCCATCCCCCCCGCCGCGCCGCCACCCGCGATATGCAGCACATCAATATCCAGATCACGATGGATAATGTCGGCATAGTGCGCCAGCGCCTGATCCAGCTGCTCAACCAGCTCCGGCGTCGCCCCCTTCTGCGGGCCAAAAATCGCCGAGGCACCTTTTTCGCCGGTCAGCGGGTTGGTGACATCGCAGGCCACTTCAAAACGACACTGTCGGATGCGCGCATCTAAACGATCGATTTCAATTCGCGCCAGCTGCGGCAACGCTCCCCCGCCGTAGGCAATTTCGTGGCCCTGATTATCCAGCAGACGAGCGCCTAGCGCCTGCATCATGCCGGATCCACCGTCGTTGGTGGCGCTGCCGCCAATACCAATGATGATGTGACCCACCCCTCTGTCCAGCGCGTTTTTAATCAGTTCTCCAGTACCAAATGAGGTGGTGATCAGCGGGTCGCGGCGTGACGCAGGAACCCGCTCCAGGCCACTGGCGGCAGCCATCTCAATAAACGCGGTACGCGTGTCGCCAGATAAACCGTAGAACGCATCAACAGGCTCTCCCAGCGGTCCGGTGACCGTCAGCCTGACAATGCTTCCCTGCGTTGCCGCCACCATCGCTTCTACCGTGCCTTCCCCACCGTCGGCGACCGGTATTTTTACGTAGTCAGCTTCAGGGAAGATGTCGCGGAATCCCGCTTCAATCGCTGAAGCCACTTCCAGGGCGGATAAACTCTCTTTATATGAATCCGGTGCGATTACGATTTTCATAGGCAATCCGAGCGCGGTTGATGACGGAAATCCGTCCTGCTAAGGCAACCAGGCCGTCCGGTATCAGCAGATACCGGACGTGCGAGTTACCGGGTGATCTCAACTTTCGCTAATTTTTCATAATAGCAGGCCAGCGCGCTGTGGTCGGCCGTACCCAGACCATCGACCTTCAGCGCCTGCATCATCTCCATCACCGCAGCGGTGAGCGGCAGATGTGCACCGATACCATGCGAAGTATCCAGCGCATTGGCCAGATCCTTGATATGCAGATCGATACGGAAGCCGGGTTTGAAGTTACGATCCAGCACCATCGGCGCTTTCGCATCCAGTACCGTGCTGCCTGCCAGCCCGCCACGAATCGCCTGATAAACCAGCTCCGGGTCCACGCCCGCTTTAGTTGCCAGCGACAACGCTTCAGACATCGCGGCAATATTCAGCGCCACAATCACCTGATTCGCCAGCTTGGTCACGTTGCCCGCGCCAATCTCACCGGTGTGCACCACTGAACCCGCCATCGCTTTCATGATGTCGTAGCATTGGTCAAACACCGCTTTATCACCGCCCACCATCACCGACAACGTACCTTCGATGGCTTTCGGCTCGCCACCGCTGACTGGCGCATCCAGCATTTTGATGCCTTTCTCTGCCAGCGCAGCGTGCACTTCACGGCTGGCCAGCGGCGCGATAGAACTCATGTCGATGACGATCAGGCCCGGTTTGGCACCATCGATGATGCCATTTTCGCCCAGGCACACTTCTTTCACCTGCGGCGAGTTCGGCACCATGGTGATCACCACATCAACCTGCTGCGCCACTTCTTTTGCCGTCTTCGCGCTGGTTGCGCCCAGCTCAATCAATTCAGCTTCGCTGGTCGCGTTGTTGTCACGTACCACCAGCGAATAACCCGCTTTCAGCAGGTTTTTACTCATCGGTTTGCCCATGATGCCGAGGCCGATAAATCCAATTTTCATGACGTTTGCCCTTTAGTCAGTTACTTCTTAAATTTGTCGCACAGCGCCTGTGTGGCGTTGCGGAAAACACCCAGATCGCTGCCGACGGCAACAAAGCTGGCTCCCCATTCCAGATAACGACGCGCGTCCGCTTCAACCGGAGCCAGAATGCCGCTCGGCTTACCGGCTGCTTTGGCGCGCTCAAAAATGTATTTGATGACTTTCAGTACTTCCGGGTGGGCAGGCTGGCCGAGATAGCCCAGCGCGGCTGAGAGATCACCCGGGCCGACAAAGATGCCGTCCACGCCCTCAACGGCGGCAATCGCATCAATGTTGTCTACCGCTTGCTGGGATTCGATCTGCACCAGCACCGTGATGTTGTCGTTGATGGTGGCGTTATAGTCCGGCAGCGTGCCGTACATGTTGCTACGATGCGAAACCGAGACACCGCGAATACCGGCAGCCGGATAGCGGGTTGACGCCACGGCACGCGTTGCCTCTTCGGCGGTTTCCACGAACGGGATCAGGAAGTTATAAAAACCAATATCCAGCAGGCGTTTGATGATGATCGGCTCGTTGCACGGCGGACGGACCACTGGCGCGCTGTGGCTGCCCTTCAGCGCCATCAGTTGCGGAATGAAGGTGGTGATGTCGTTCGGGGCGTGTTCGCCATCCAGCACCAGCCAGTCAAATCCTGCCAGGCCCAGCACTTCAGTGGTGATCGGATTGGCCAGCGCACACCAGCTACCAATCAGGGTTTCTCCTGCCAGCAAGCGGCGACGAAAAGCATTCGGCCAGGCTGTATTACTCATTATCTTGACTCCTGTAACGGAAAAATTAGCGCACCAGACATGGACGTTTGTTATCAAAGGTCCAGTTGGGCACAAGGAATTGCATCGCCTGGGCGTCATCACGCGCACCCAGACCGTGTTTCTGATACAGCGCATTAGCCTGCATCACCTGATCCATATCCAGCTCTACGCCGAGACCCGGTTTCTGCGGTACCTGCACCATGCCACCTTTGATCTGCAACGGTTCTTTGGTCAGGCGCTGATTGCCTTCCTGCCAGATCCAGTGGGTATCGATGGCGGTAATCGCGCCCGGCGCAGCGGCGGCCACATGGGTGAACATCGCCAGTGATACGTCAAAATGGTTATTGGAGTGCGAACCCCAGGTCAGGCCAAAGTCATGGCACATCTGCGCCACGCGTACTGAACCCTGCATGGTCCAGAAATGCGGATCGGCCAGCGGGATATCCACTGATTGCAGCGACAGGGTATGTCCCATCTGACGCCAGTCGGTGGCGATCATATTGGTGGCGGTCGGCAAGCCAGTGGCGCGACGGAACTCCGCCATCACCTCACGGCCTGAGTAACCCTGCTCAGCACCACAGGGATCTTCGGCATAAGCCAGTATCCCGTTCAGCTGTTTACCCAGCAGGATGGCTTCGTTCAGCGACCAGGCACCGTTAGGATCGAGCGTAATACGCGCCTGCGGGAAGCGTTTCGCCAGCGCGGTGACCGCCTCGGCCTCTTCACCGCCACGCAGCACGCCACCTTTTAGTTTGAAATCATTGAAGCCGTATTTTTCATAGGCGGCTTCCGCCAGACGTACCACCGTGTCCGGCGTTAACGCCTCTTCATGGCGCAGGCGATACCAGTCGCATTTATCGTTTTCCTGGCTCTGATACGGCAGCGAGGTTTTCCGGCGGTCACCGACGTAGAACAGATAGCCGAGCATTTCTACGCGGTCACGCTGCTGACCTTCTCCCAGCAGCGACGCCACATTAACGCCGAGGTGCTGGCCCAGCAGATCAAGCAGCGCCGCTTCGATGCCGGTCACCACATGGATAGTGGTGCGCAGGTCAAAAGTCTGAGAGCCACGCCCGCTGGAATCGCGGTCGGCAAAGGTGCTGCGCACCAGATTGAGAATGTTTTTGTATTCACCAATGTTTTTCTGCACCACCAGCGCCGCTGCATCTTCCAGCGTCTGACGAATTTTTTCGCCGCCCGGAATCTCCCCAACCCCGGTATGACCCGCATTGTCTTTGATGATGACGATGTTACGGGTGAAGAACGGCGCATGCGCACCGCTCAGGTTGAGCAGCATGCTGTCGTAACCGGCCACCGGGATGACCTGCATGGATGTGATTTTCGGTGTCTGACTCATTTCCTGCTCCTTATGCTTTGCTGCGACCGAAGGCCGGACGCTTACGGTCGAACGACCAACCGGGAACCAGATATTGCATTGCCGTGGCGTCATTACGCGCGCCTGCCGGCAGAGATTTGTACAACGCGTTAGCCTGTTGCAGACGATCCCAGTCCAGCTCAATGCCGAGACCAGGCTTATCCGGTACAGCGATTTTGCCGTTGCGGATTTGCAGCGGTTCTTTGGTCAGGCGCTGGTCGCCCTCCTGCCAGATCCAGTGGGTATCGATGGCAGTCGGTTTACCCGGTGCCGCTGCGCCCACATGGGTGAACATCGCCAGTGAAATGTCGAAATGGTTATTGGAGTGGCAGCCCCAGGTCAGGCCCCAGTCGTCACATAATTGCGCGACGCGCACAGCCCCGCTCAGCGTCCAGAAATGCGGATCGGCCAGCGGGATATCGACGGAATTGAGCATCACCGCGTGGTTCATCTCGCGCCAGTTGGTGGCGATCATATTGGTGGCGACCGGCAAACCGGTGGCACGGCGGAACTCCGCCATCACTTCACGACCGGAATAGCCCTGCTCGGCACCGCACGGGTCTTCCGCATAAGTCAGCACATCTCCCATGCCTTTACACAGGCCAATCGCCTCGTCGAGCAGCCAGGCCCCGTTGGGATCGACCGTGATGCGCGCATCCGGGAAGCGTTTTTTCAATGCCGCCGCTGAAGCAATTTCCTGTTCGCCCGGCAGCACGCCACCCTTCAGTTTGAAATCTTTAAAGCCGTATTTATCCTGCGCCGCTTCAGCCAGACGCACCACCGCTTCGGGGGTCAGCGCCTCCTGATGCCGCAGGTGATACCAGTCATGGCTGGCCCCTGCGCCGCTCAGGTAAGGCAAATCGGTTTTACGCCGATCGCCGATATAGAACAGGTATCCCAGCACCGTTACTTCATCACGCTGCTGGCCGGGACCGAGCAGTTCCGCCACCGGGACGCCGAGGCATTGCCCCAGCAAATCAAGCAACGCAGCTTCCAGCGCGGCCACCGCATTGACACGCAGTTCGAAGGTCCACGCGCCTTTGCCAAAGGTATCAAAATCAGCGGTCTGATTACCTTTATGCACCTGCTGCACCAGCCGGTTCATACGTGCCACCTGCTGGCCTTTCACCTGCGGAATGGCCTCAACCAGCGTCTGATAAATGGTTTCGCCGCCTGGCGCTTCACCGACGCCGGTATGCCCGGCGCTGTCCGTCAGCACCACGATGTTGCGGGTGAAACAGGCGCTGTGCGCGCCCCCGATGTTGAGCAACATGCTGTCGTAACCGGCAACCGGGATCACCTGCATATCAGTAATCACCGGCGTACTTTGCGTATTCATGCTCTGTCCTTATGCCCGATGTTTCAATTCGATACGTTTGATATCCCCGGCAATCACCAGGAAACTGAACGCGGCGACGAAGGCGTGGATACCGACATAAATCAGCGCCCATTCGAACGAACCGCTGGTGGCAATGATGTAGCCAATGGCAATCGGCGTCACAATCCCGGAGAAGTTACCGAACATGTTGAACAGACCGCCGCTCAGGCCACTGATTTCTTTCGGTGCGGTATCCGCCATCACCGCCCAGCCCAGTGCACCGATGCCTTTACCAAAGAAGGCCAGCGCCATCACAAATACCACCACCCATTCGGTATTGACGTAGTTACACATCACCATGCTGATCGACATCAGCATGCCAACCACAATCGGAGTCTTACGGGCAATATTCAGGGAGCCGGTTTTGCGCATCAGGTAATCCGAGATCACCCCACCGAGTACGCCGCCGAGGAAACCGCATATCGCCGGAATCGACGCGACAATCCCCGCCTTGAGAATTGACATCCCGCGCGCCTGCACCAGATAAACCGGGAACCAGGTAATAAAGAAGTAGGTCAGCGCGTTG
Organism: Pantoea sp. App145; assembly: GCF_047947045.1. Taxonomy (NCBI): domain Bacteria; kingdom Pseudomonadati; phylum Pseudomonadota; class Gammaproteobacteria; order Enterobacterales; family Erwiniaceae; genus Pantoea; species Pantoea sp. App145. Next base: position 3,781,414 of record NZ_CP133290.1, on the reverse strand, counting down.
ACGCAGTACTGGCCGAGGTAGATACCCAGCATCATCCGGGAGGTCAGCAGTTGTTTGATTTGATAGAACTTCTCGCTCCAGCTGACCTTATGTTCGGACTTTTTCGCGTCCATATTGATCAGTGCGCCGCCCTGCTCCATATATTCCAGCTCGGCTTTATTCACGCCTGGATGATCGTTTGGATCGTGAATCACCTTCAGCCAGATAAAGCTAAGGATGATGCCCAGCCCACCCATGAACCAGAACACATGCGCCCAGCCCACTTCGGAGGTCAGCCAGCCCATAATTGGCGCGAAAATCACCGTGGCAAAGTATTGGGCGGAGTTAAAGATAGCCACTGCGGTGCCGCGCTCCTGCGCCGGAAACCACGCAGCCACAATGCGGCTGTTGCCGGGGAAGGAAGGCGCTTCCGCCAGACCCACCAGGAAACGCAGCATAAACAGCGAAGCGATAATGCCAAAGCCGCTGAACAGATCAACGAAGCCTTGCAGGAAGGTAAACAGCGACCAGGTAAAGATGCTCCAGAAGTAAACGCGTTTCGAACCAAAGCGGTCGAGCAACCAGCCGCCAGGGATTTGGCCGATAACATAAGCCCATGAGAACGCGGAGAAGATATACCCCAGACCCACCGAGTCGAGGCCAATATCTTTGGACATAGCAGAACCGGCAATCGAGATGGTTGCACGGTCGCCGTAGTTGAATGAGGTGACGATAAATAACATCACCACAATCCAGTAACGGGCATTGGTGCGCTTTTGCACCGCTTCCGCTGTCTGGCTAAAACTATTCATGATGCACTCCTGAAATATAGCAGACGCTACATTCACTCTGACTGCATACACATCGCGTTGGGTATCAGAATGATGTTGGGTTAAACACGGCGATTTTTTTATGGGCAATACGATGATGCGTCGTGACTCATAACCTAACGTTGGATAACGAGAGTCAGTATAGGAACAGCGGGAAAGCGAAACACTGGATGAAAGCCTGATGATTTAACGACATGTGGACGTATTTTATGGCGTTTGCACATAACGCTGCGGCGTGGCTCACGGAACTGTCAAATTCCACCCCATAGCGGTTAATTAATGCACAGCTTAGTCATGCTTTGTGAGTCCCTTCACTTGTGTTTGGTTAAACGACCCAAATTGAAGCAATAAAATCACTGAAAGCCAGTCAGTTGCACAATGTATCGCGCAATACCCCTGCATATACTAAGGCTGGCAAAAAAACGATGAAGTGACGGAAGCAATCAATGACACCGCGCTGCCACGCACAGCGCGATTGAACGGAAGGTGAGTAATGAACCGACCTGTGAGCGAGAAACCGCTTTATATCAAAGTACACGATAGCGACAATGTCGCCATTGTGGTCAATAACCAGGGGCTGCCGGCTGGCACCCGCTTTGCAGATGGCCTGCAACTGATTGAGCATGTGCCTCAGGGCCATAAAGTGGCGCTGGTGGCTATCCCTGAGCAGGGCGAGATTGTGCGTTACGGTGAAGTCATCGGCTATGCCTTGCGCGCCATTGCCCAGGGCAGCTGGATCGACGAATCCCTGGTGGCGCTGCCGGAAGCACCACCGCTTGCCAGCCTGCCGCTGGCAAACAATGTCCCGGCGAATTTACCCCCACTGGAAGGTTATACCTTCGAAGGTTATCGCAATGCCGATGGCAGCGTGGGGACGCGTAACTTACTTGGCATTACCACCAGCGTGCATTGCGTTGCCGGGGTGGTGGATTATGTGGTGCAGATTATCGAACGTGACCTTCTGCCCCGTTATCCCAATGTCGATGGTGTAGTGGCGCTCAACCACCTTTACGGCTGCGGCGTGGCGATTAACGCTCCGGCAGCCGTGGTGCCGATTCGTACCATTCATAACCTGGCGCTGAACCCCAATTTTGGCGGCGAAGTGATGATCGTTAGCCTCGGTTGCGAGAAACTCCAGCCAGAACGTCTGCTGACCGGCACGCCCGATGTTCAGGCCATCTCACTGGATGACAACGATATTGTGCGTTTGCAGGATGAACGGCTGGTGGGCTTTGGCGCGATGGTGGATGAGATTTTGCAGGTTGCCGAACGCCATCTGAAACGGCTTAATCAACGCCAGCGCGAAACCTGCCCGGCATCAGAACTGGTGATAGGTACGCAGTGTGGCGGCAGCGATGCGTTTTCCGGCGTCACCGCCAATCCATCCGTGGGGTTTGCTTCTGACCTGCTGGTGCGTTGTGGTGCGACGGTGATGTTTTCTGAAGTCACCGAAGTGCGCGATGCCATCCATCTGCTGACGCCACGCGTCGTTGATGAGGCGGTAGGTAAACGACTGCTGGAAGAGATGGCCTGGTATGACAACTATCTGAGCATGGGACAAACCGACCGTAGCGCCAATCCTTCTCCCGGCAATAAAAAAGGCGGACTGGCCAATGTGGTGGAGAAAGCGCTGGGTTCGATTGCAAAATCCGGCCGCAGCCCAATAGTTGAGGTTTTGTCGCCCGGCCAGCGTCCGACTAAACGCGGTTTGATCTATGCCGCGACACCCGCCAGCGACTTTGTCTGTGGTACGCAGCAGATGGCCTCGGGCATTACCTTGCAGGTGTTCACCACCGGCCGCGGTACCCCTTATGGCCTGGCGGCGATTCCGGTTATCAAGATGGCAACGCGCAACGCACTGGCTGAGCGCTGGCATGACCTGATGGATATTAACGCGGGCACCATTGCCACCGGCGAGGAAAGTATTGAACAGGTTGGCTGGCGACTGTTTGAACTGATTCTGGATATTGCCAGCGGACGCAAGCAAACATGGTCAGACCGCTGGGGGATCCGCAATCAGCTGGCGGTGTTTAATCCAGCGCCAGTGACGTGATTTAGCGAGTGCATAAGGTCGCCATTGTTGGCGACCTTTTTTATTACAGCAACTTACCCCAGCTTTCCACCCACGGCGTAGTGACGGATTCCGGCTCCGGGTCTTCTGTCGCATCCACCGTTAAGACGTCGCCGATGCGTTTGGCACTCTGCTCCTGCAACAGGGCATCAAATGTCTTACCTGCACCGCAGAAGTTATCGTAGCTACTGTCACCCAGCGCAATCACGCCATAACGCAGCTCCGGCTGATAGCCGAGCTGATCTTTTACCGCGTGATACAGCCCGGCGATACTGTCAGGGAAATCACCCTGGCCGGTGGTTGAGGTGATAATCAGCACCACATCCTGTTGGTAATCCTGCCACTGCGCCAGTGAAGGATCTTCAAAGACTTTGACCTCATGGCCCTGCGCCTGCAACACCGGCTCTGCTTCTTCCGCCACCAGCAACGCATTGCCGTATACCGTACCTACAAAAATGCCAATCTTTGCCATTGTGCTGCTCCTTTATTCTGTTGGCTTATCCTGGACTGCCTCGTCGGCAAACTCAACCCTGGGAACATCAGGCATCTGCTCCTGCCAGCCAAACTGCTGCAGCATCTGCTGCCAGACCGTATCCAGCCCGGCGCGGATCACCAGCGGCTCACCCGTTACCGGATGATTGAGGCTCAGTGCGCTGGCATGCAGCATCAGACGATCCATACCAAAATGCGTCGCTGCACCACGGTTCTGACGCAAATCGCCGTGGGTGGTATCGCCAATGATAGGATGACGCAGGTGCGCCATATGGCGACGAAGCTGATGTTTACGTCCGGTGCGCGGTTGCATCTCCACCAGGCTATAGCGCGAGGTGGCGTAACGGCTAATCGCCACCGGCATCTCGACATGCGCAAGTAGCTGATAATCGGTCAGCGCCGGTTGCGGCTCACGCGGTTCTGTGGCGAATTTATCGGCAATTTTATCCAGTTCTTCCACCAACGGATAATCCAACGTACCGCTTTCGCTCAGCCAGCCTCGCAACACTGCATGGTAGGTTTTGCGGATTTGGTGCTGCTCAAATTGCTGCGATAGCAACCGGCCCACCTCACTCGACAACCCCATCAGCAATACGCCGGAGGTGGGACGATCCAGCCGGTGAGCAGTAAAGACATGCTGACCAATCTGGTCGCGCACCGTCTGCATCACCACCACTTTTTCTTTGCGATCGAGCCAGCTGCGGTGCACCAACCATCCCGCAGGTTTATTGACGGCCACCAGCCACTCATCCTGGTAAATAATTTCCAGCATCAGGCAGAAGGTTCCGCAAATAAGGCGTCGAGCTGGCTTAGCGTCAGCAATAGCATCGGATGGCCCGGTGTAGTGGGAGGGAGCGCCATTTCAAAATAGTGCGCGACAGCAAAGTTTTGCGGCAACGGCGCATCAGCGGCAATTAACGCCTGCATACGGGGGATTAGCACCCATTGCAGCCACTCAAGCGGTGCCAGTGTATCCAGACAGAAGGGTTGTGTGCTGGCAAAAGCTGCCTCATCAGGGCATTGCGTCTGCCAGTGGTCGTGCTCGCGCATCACCGCTTCGACCTGCTGCAGCCGCTGCAAAATAAGTTGTTGCGACGACATGCGCCACCTCCAGAGAAAAATCGGGCGGCAAGCATATCACTTGTCGGGCCATGCTCAAAAAACGCATAAAAAAAGGGAGCACTGTGACTACAGTGCTCCCGGTTCGTTTGCAGCATTCCCGCCACCGCTGTGCTCCCTGCTCATCCATGACAACTTTTCCCGTGCTATCCATCGCTTGTCATCATGACATTGGTCCTTAGCATCCTGGCCCGCCACATCCCGCGTGGCTCTCATTCTCCATCCTGGAGGTGTCCCTTACTCAATCCTGAGTGTCCTGCTTCGTCCTGAAGCCTTCCTTGTGACGCAAACTCCGTTACGTTCCCGCCTTCCTGGCTGATGCTCTCCTGAGCATCACTTAATCCATGGCTTCCTGCCAGTGGTGACTATTCTGGCAGAAACTATCGCGTTAACAAGGTACTAAGGACCGTTACCTCAGCCCGTTATCTTTTTATTTTAGGACAGTTGCCATAAACTCATGATTCACAATATTTTTACAAGCCTGCCGTCCGGAAGTCTTCAGTAAAATTTGCCGATCTCTCACACACCACGTAAGAGATCTCTCACAAAACGGCAGGCCAAAGTCTGCAAATCAGTCGCTAACCGGTTGTAATTCATTAAGAAACATCTGAATTTCAGAGGACAGTATCTGCCGTTTTTTACTGCCAGGATGCTCCAGAATAACTTCACCGGTAAGATTACACAGTGAAATGACATCCTGCTCAGAATCGGTGGTGGCGATAAATAATGTCGGACTTTGCTTCAGGCGACGTTTCATCACCAGATGACCAATTAAATTCTCCTGCAGCCGTGTGAAATCCTCTTCACTCCACACCTGTAACAAGGTAATGGATTGCTGCTGAAAACGCGCAGCCATATCACCCGCAAACTGCGTGGTATAAAAAGCGGTAATCGCTGGCTGAAGCTCGATATCCAGCGCGCACTCAACAGCGGCAAGTGTAGCCGGTAAGGTAAACGGCTGTGGTTGCCACAATACCCGATCATCCAGCGTGGTCTGGATGCAGGGAGAAGGAACACCCAACAATTCGCTGCTCGCAGGTAAATGCCCGGTGTTCTGACGCCATTGCGCACAATAACGGTCGGTAAAATCGCGCAAAGCATCCGCGGTTTGCTGCATCATTCATCTTCTCGCTTCTGATAGGTTACACTTAACCCCTTTGATGGATTTTAGTGGTAACCGTTATGTCTACTGAACAACAGGATCAGGTATTAAGTAGCCTGACCTTGGGTAAACCCACAGCGTATGTCGATCATTACGACAATTCACTGCTGCAGGCGGTGCCGCGCAGTCTGAATCGCGAACCGCTGGGGCTGTTTCCCGATAATCTGCCGTTTCACGGTGCAGATATCTGGACGCTTTACGAACTTTCCTGGCTTAACAGCAAAGGTGTACCGCAGGTGGCGGTGGGTGAAGTGGTCCTCAACGCCGCGAGCCGCAACCTTATCGAGTCAAAGAGTTTTAAACTCTATCTTAACAGTTTTAATCAGACGGTTTTTGCCGACTGGGGTGACGTCCGCCAAACGCTTGAGCGCGATCTCAGCGCCTGTGCCGAAGGTGAGGTGAGCGTAGCATTGTTCCGCATCAGTGAAATCGAAGGTCAGCCCATCGGCCATTTTAACGGTGAGGTCATCGACGAACAGGATATTGAAATCCGCGATTACGCTTTTAATGCTGAACATCTCGCCCAGGCCGCAGGCAACGACATCATCGAAGAAACGCTGGTCAGCCATGTTCTGAAATCGAACTGCCTGATCACCCATCAACCCGACTGGGGTTCCGTGATGATTCGCTATAAAGGGCCACGCATCGATCGTGAGGCCTTGCTGCGCTATCTGGTCTCATTCCGCCAGCACAACGAGTTCCACGAGCAGTGTGTCGAGCGTATTTTCAATGATATTCAACGCTTTTGCCAGCCAGAAGCCTTAACCGTCTACGCGCGCTACACACGCCGCGGGGGTCTGGATATCAATCCGTGGCGCAGCAACGTTCCTTTCTCCCCGGGCTATTCCCGTCTGGTACGCCAGTAACAGATTGCGAGACGCCTCGCAGGCCGCAGCACGGATGCGCGGTTCCACTTGAGCATTCCCCGCGGACAAGGCTACTCTGTCGAAGGCGCGGGCAATAAAGCATACGCGACCAGGGATAATCGTCACTGTGCCCAGCGAGTCAGGCATAGCGTCATCAGTCACGCACTTGCGTGTAAAGGAGTTCTCTTGATTACTCACATTAGCCCTCTTGGCTCCATGGATCTGCTTTCCCAGTTGGAAGTCGATATGCTGAAGCGCACCGCCAGCAGCGACCTGTACCAGCTGTTTCGTAACTGTTCACTCGCGGTGCTCAATTCTGGTAGTCAGACCGACAGTAGTCATGAACTGCTTTCCCGCTTCGAAAGCTTTGATATCAACGTATTGCGTCGCGAGCGTGGCGTTAAACTCGAACTGATCAACCCACCCGAAGACGCATTTGTCGATGGTCGTATCATCCGCTCATTGCAGGCCAACCTGTTTGCCGTATTACGCGACATCCTGTTTGTAAACGGGCAACTTTCTGCGGCAGAACGTTTCCAGAACCTGGATGCAGACGATTCAGCCCACATCACCAACCTGGTCTTTTCGATTCTGCGCAACGCCCGCGCGCTGCATGTAGGTGAATACCCGAATACCGTGGTGTGCTGGGGTGGTCACTCCATTAACGCGGTGGAATATCAGTATTGCCGTAACGTGGGTACGCAACTGGGTTTGCGTGAGCTGAACATCTGTACCGGCTGTGGACCCGGCGTGATGGAAGCGCCAATGAAAGGTGCCGCCGTCGGCCATGCCCAACAACGCTACCGCGACAGCCGTTTTATTGGCCTGACCGAACCGTCCATCATTGCCGCTGAGCCACCGAATCCGCTGGTCAATGAACTGATCATCATGCCGGATATCGAAAAACGCCTCGAAGCCTTTGTGCGTATCGCACACGGCATCGTGATTTTCCCGGGTGGTGTCGGTACCGCAGAAGAGTTGTTGTATCTGCTGGGCATTCTGATGAATCCGCAAAACAACGATCAGGTGCTGCCTCTGATCCTGACCGGTCCGCAGGAAAGCGCCGATTATTTCCGCGTTCTGGATGATTTTATTGTCAGCACGCTGGGCGAAACCGCGCGTAAACATTACAAAATCATCATTGATGATGCCGCAGAAGTGGCGCGTCTGATGAAAAAAGCCATGCCGCAAGTGAAGGAATATCGTCGTGAAACCGGCGATGCTTACAGCTTTAACTGGTCCATTCGTATCGTGCCGGACCTGCAACTGCCGTTCCTGCCAACCCACGAAAACATGGCTAACCTGAATCTGTATACCAACCAACCCGCAGAAAAACTGGCAGCGGACCTGCGTCGGGCTTTCTCGGGTATTGTCGCCGGTAACGTGAAAGAAGTGGGCATTCGCGAAATCCGGGAAAAAGGACCGTATAAACTTCACGGCGATCCAGACATCATGCATCGTATGGATGAACTGTTACAGGGCTTCGTGGCCCAGCATCGCATGAAGCTGCCGGGCACCGCTTACATCCCCTGCTACGAAATCATCAAATAACTCAGGAAGGCAGCCTGCGGGCTGCCGCTATCATCATGTCTTTACACCTTCTTATTGTTGATGCCCTGAACCTGATCCGTCGTTTGCATGCCGTTCAGGGCTCGCCATGCCGCGATGCCTGCGTGGCTGCGTTACATCAGTTACTGGGCCATACCCAGCCTACCCACGTCGTGGCGGTGTTTGACAGTGCGGAGCGTCAGCCTGGCTGGCGTCATACGTTGCTGCCGGACTATAAAGCCGGTCGCCCTCCGATGCCGGAAGATTTACAGCGGGAAATGCCCGCTATTCAGCAGGCATTTCAGGCGGCGGGCGTCAGTTGCTGGATTGCCGATCAGGATGAGGCCGATGATCTGGCCGCCACACTGGCAGTAAAGATGGCAGATGCTGGACATCAGGCAACCATTGTCTCGACTGACAAAGGTTACTGCCAGCTACTGGCACCTAACATCCGTATCCGTGATTACTTTCAGAAACGCTGGCTGGATGTGCCTTTTATTGAACAGGAATTTGGCGTAGCTCCTGCGCAATTGGTGGATTACTGGGGACTATGCGGCATCAGCAGCAGCAAAATTCCAGGTGTGGTCGGAATCGGACCAAAGAGCGCACGCGAATTACTGTTGCAGTTTGGCTCGCTGGAAGCGATTTATCAGCAGTGGGATCAGGTACCGTCGAAGTGGCAGGGAAAATTGCAGACGCATCGTGAAATGGCAGAGATTTGCCGCCAGGTTGCCACCCTGAAGCGCGATCTGGTTTTGCAGGGCAATCTGAACACCCTGCGGTATAACCATCAATAAGGTGGTTCATTTACACGAATGCGTCGCGGCGCGATTTATCGCGCCGCGACAACATGCGTGGCAGATTATCTCTCGTCGCGACGCCCACCCACTGCCGCCCAAATCCGGCGCACATGTACCGTGACTTCTTCTCGATCGTGATAAAGCTGGCGCGCCTGAATCTGGGCGTTGATGCCCTGCTCTTTCAGGGTGGCATCGATCATCGCCAGATTTTGCGTCACTTCCTCATAGCGTTTTTTCATGGGTAGCTTGAGGTTAAAGATCGCTTCACGGCACCAGCCATTTACCAGCCATTCGCTCATCAGGCTGGCAACGCGCACCGGTTTTTCCACCATATCGCACACCAGCCAGCTGATATTGCTACGTGGTGGCCGGAAGCGAAAACCATCTTCCCGGCAGTGCGTCACCTGTCCGGTATCCATCAGGCTGGGAGCCATGGGGCCGTTATCCACCGCGTAGACCATCATGCTGCGCTGGACCAGCTGATAGGTCCATCCGCCTGGACAAGCCCCCAGGTCCACCGCCCACATGCCGCTGGCCAGACGCTCATCCCATTCGTCTGCCGGGATAAAGACGTGAAACGCCTCTTCCAGCTTCAGAGTGGAGCGGCTGGGCGCATCTGACGGGAATTTGAGACGCGGAATGCCCATATAGAATGGGGAGTTATTTTGCGGTAATGAATAGCCAACATAGCATGTGCCCGGCGCAATAAAGAACACATGGACCACCGGACGTTTCGGGCTTTCATAATTGAGCAAAATACGATTTTCACGCAGGCTGGCACGCAGCGGTACGGTAAATTTACGACAGAACTTGGTCAGCTCTTTCGCTTCATTGGTGTCCGGTACCTCCACCCGCAGCTCACCGCCCTTTTCTACCACGCCCATCAACATTCCGACAATCGGGGAAATACGATCGTCCGGCGACAGGTCACGCAGCAGTTCACCGACCACCACCATCTGACGGGCGAAAATCAGTTCCGCAAAAGGCAGCTGACTGATCAGTTTTTCCGCATCTTCTTGCTGATAGCACTCGAACAACACATAACCCGCATCATCTTTGACGCGCGGGAAACCATAGATTTCGCGCTCCGCAGCCTTAGCACTGATCTCTGCTGCACACTCTTTCTCAAAGCCGGGACGGCAATAGAGTAAAACTTTATTCATGGCGTTCTGCCTTTCGTTTCAGACGCAGTGCGCCAATCAACATCAAAAACCAACCAATCAGGAAGCCAAGGCCACCGACTGGCGTGATAAATACCCAAAACTTCAGGTGCGACAGCGCCAGACAATAGAGGCTGCCGCTGAATAAAACGGTACCGAGCGCCAGTGCGGCGCTGCTCCAGTAAAACCAGATATTGGCACGACGTAACATCGCCGAGGCAAGACCAATAATCGCCAGCGTATGATACGCCTGATACTCAAGGCCGGTATGAATCCACGCCATCTCGGCTGGGCCGAGAGATTTGCTCAGCACATGGGCACCAAAAGCACCAAAAGCCACCAGCGTGAAGCCGCTGATGGCTGCAAAAATAAACATGGCACGACTGGACATCTAACAATCCTCAGAGTGTATACGCACGTCACTGTGCAACAATCAACGCGTTAGTGATCGTAACGAAAACGAAACTTCTCTTGTTCGGTTGCGGCTTTGGCCAGGATCCACTGTCGAAAGGCGGCTATTTTACCCAGTTCTGCCTGGCTGTCATGACAAACCAGATAAAAAGCATTTTTACTGACCAGTACGTCATTAAAAGGACAGACCAGACGACCGGCTTCGATTTCACTTTGCGCCATCACATTATTGGCCAGCGCGACGCCCTGGCCGTGAATAGCTGCCTGTAACACCATGGCGCTGTGGCTGAAAATCGGGCCCTGCTGCACATTAATGTGCTGCAAGCCTAGCTGACGCGTATAAGATTGCCAGTCCCGCCGCGAAGCATCATGCAGCAGCGTAAAGTGCGCTAAATCAGCCGGTGATTTCAATGGATGGTCGCCTGTCAGCAGCAGTGGCGAGCAAACCGGCAACAAATATTCGGCGTAAAGTTTTTCCACCCGCAACCCTGGCCAGTTACCGCGACCATAGAAAATCGCCACATCCACATCGTCCGCCAGTTTCTCTTCATCACGATCGACGGCCTGAATACGCACATCGATGCCCGGATAAGCTGTATTAAAGCTGGAAAGACGTGGCACCAGCCATTGAATCGCGAAACTTGGCAGCAGGCTCACGGTCAATGCGCCTTTGGCGCTACGCGCCTGGAGTTTACGCGTCGCATCGTTCAGTGCGGAGAAAATCTCCTTAATATCCAGATAGTAGCTTTGCCCTTCTTCAGTCAGCAAAAGCGAACGATTCCTCCGGCGAAACAGCTTAAGACCGAGAAAATCTTCCAGAGATTTAATCTGATGACTTACAGCTGCCTGGGTAACAAACAGCTCTTCAGCAGCTTTAGTGAAGCTCAAATGACGTGCCGCCGCATCGAAGACGCGTAAAGCATTGAGCGGGGGAAGGCGTTTTGACATGGTTTTCCGTATCCGGGTCAACAGAGTAATACAGCAACTTATGAGAAGTTGTCAGGTATTAGTTTTATTAATCCGAGACATTATAAATTGTCCGTTGAGGAAGCTCCAGCAAATACCTATAGTTGCCGCACTTCCTGAGCCGGAACGAAAAGATTTCTGGAAACGTGCGTTAATTCGCAGACTTCTGGAGAGCTTTTGGCTTGTGGTCGTGATGTTGTGTTTGCATTTTGATCTGACGATTGCAGATCAAACTTTTAATTCCTGTAGATTTACCCTGTCTGTCCATAGTGATTTTACATAGCACCGCAAATTGCGGTGCTTTTTTTTATCTGTCACTTACTGGCCCATCTCAACCATCTCTTTGACATCTGAGCGGTTAATCTGCTGCTGGTTGCCATTGGCATCTTTATAGCTGATCATACCGGTATCATCGTCAACTTTGGGTTTGCCTGAAGCAACAATGGTGCGACCATCATTGGTATGCATCACGTAATTGCTTGAACAGGCGGCCAGGGTAAAGGCCATGGTACATACGGCCAGCACTGCGGCGAGTTTTTTCATTTTCTATCTCCTTGCAGATTGATTGCATCAAACCACCCGCGAGACGCTGAACAGAGGCAGCTTAAAAAAGTGAAATCGACTGGTGAAGGTCGATTCTAAATGCGGGTTTTGGTTTAAACCTTGCAATAATTAGCATAACGCACTTTTCCAGCTTTGCCAGGTAACAGACCGACTTTCAGTCTGGTCCTAAATTCATCACAACAGGCCGGATATGACTATTTTTACACCTTCCGCTTTTCGCCAGCAGTTTCCAGCTCTGGCCGATGCTGGAGTTTATCTCGACAGTGCCGCCACCGCCCTGAAGCCACAGGCGGTGATTGAGGCCACTCAGCAGTTCTATTCCCTGAGCGCCGGAACCGTACATCGCAGCCAGTTTGCAGCCGCGCGCGCCCTGACCGAACAATACGAGCAGGCACGAGGTCTCGTCGCCCGCTGGCTAAATGCCGCAGACGATCGCCAGATCATCTGGACGCGCGGCACCACGGAAGCCATCAATCTGGTGGCAAACAGCTGGCTGTCTTCGCGCCTGCAACCCGGCGATGAAATCGTTGTCAGCGAAGCGGAACATCACGCCAATCTGGTGCCGTGGCTGATGGTGGCAGAAGCGAAAGGTGCCAAAGTGGTGAAATGGCCGCTGGGCGCGGATCGTCTGCCCGACATACAGCAGTTGCCCGGATTATTGAATGCACGCACCCGGTTGCTGGCGATAGGTCAGATGTCGAATGTCACCGGCGGTTGCCCGGATCTGGCGCAGGCAATTCGGCTGGCACATAACGTGGGTGCCAAAGTGATGGTGGATGGTGCCCAGGGCGTGGTGCATTGTGCACCTGATGTTCAGGCACTGGATATCGATTTTTACGCGTTCTCGGGTCATAAACTCTATGGCCCGATGGGCATCGGCGTGCTGTATGGCAAGGCAGAACTGCTGGAAGCCATGTCACCCTGGCAGGGCGGCGGTAAGATGTTAACACAGGTGGATTTTAACGGTTTCACGCCACAGCCGGTGCCATGGCGCTTTGAGGCTGGCACACCTAACGTCGCAGGGGTGATTGGTCTCAGCGCTGCCCTGCACTGGCTAAGCCAGCACAACGCGGAAAAGATGGAAATGTGGAGCCAGCAGCTGGCAAGCCTGGCGGAAGAACAGCTGAGCGCCCTGCCCGGTTTTCGCAGTTTTCGCTGTGGCAGCAGCAGCCTGCTGGCATTTGATATCGCGGGTATCCACCACAGCGATATCGTCACGCTGCTGGCAGAACACGGCATCGCCCTGCGCGCGGGTCAGCACTGTGCTCAGCCACTGATGGCGGCGCTGGGGGTCAGCGGCACACTGCGCGTCTCATTCGCCCCCTATAATAATTTACAGGACGTGGACGCGCTGGTGCGTGCCATGCACAGCGTTGTGGAATTACTGAGTGAGTAACCTAATGAGTACATCCCTGCTCGCCCCGCACCCGTTTGGTGATCTGATTACGGAAGCCAGCCTGACGGAGAAATTCACCCATTTTCACCAATGGGAGGATCGCTATCGCCAGCTGATTCAGCTGAGCCGTCAGCTCCCGGCGTTAGCGGAAGAGTTGAAAACACCCGAGATTGAACTGAGTGGTTGCGAGAATCGTGTCTGGCTGAGCAGTCAGCTGCAAAGTAATGGCACGCTGCATTTTTATGGCGACAGTGAAGGACGTATCGTACGCGGCCTGCTGGCGGTGCTGCTGACCGCCGTAGAAGGAAAAACGCCAGCCGCCCTGCTACAACAGGACCCACTGGCGTTGTTTGATACCCTCGGGCTGCGTGCGCAGCTCAGCGCTTCACGCAGTAGCGGTTTGCAGGCACTGGCCGACGCCGTACAACGTGCCGCACGCCACTACGCTTAATCCCCCTGGCTTGCCGCGCGGGCAAGAAACTTTTTCAGCGCGTGCGAAACCGCGATAAAACCAAAGGTGGCGGTCACCATGGTGGCTGCACCAAATCCCGCCGCGCAATCCATGCGTTTCGGGCCTTCGGCCGTGCTACGTGAGGCACAGACACTGCCGTCCGGTTGCGGATAAACCAGCGCTTCGGTGGAAAACACGCAATCGATGCCCAGCTTACCTTTGCTGTTTTTCTTCACACCGAAATCGCTTTTCAGTCGCTCACGCAATTTCGCCGCCAGCGGATCCTGAATCGTCTTCGCCAGGTCGCTGACCTGGATCTGTGTCGGATCGATCTGCCCACCAGCCCCACCGGTGGTAATCAGCGGGATCTTGTTGCGGCGACACCAGGCAATCAGCGCCGCTTTTGGCCGCACGCTGTCGATGGCATCAATCACATAATCAAAGCCGACGGGCAGCAGTTCGGCGGTATTTTCCGGGGTGATGAAATCATCGATGCAGATCACCTCGCATTCCGGGTTGATCGCGCGGATACGATCCGCCATCACCTCGGTTTTAGCCTGGCCTACTTTGCCCTGCAATGCGTGGATCTGCCGATTGGTGTTGGTAATACAGACATCATCCATATCGATCAGGGTGATTTTGCCGATCCCGGTGCGCGCCAGTGCTTCTGCCGCCCAGGAGCCCACGCCGCCAATACCAATCACACAAAAATGGGCATCAGCAAAACGCTGTAACGCGTCCTGCCCATACAAACGCGCCGTGCCGCCAAAGCGTTGCCGCCAGGCGTCGCTAACCACTGTCATAACCAACCTTTTGTTCATGCGGACCTGCCAGCCCGCAGAGAAAATTAATTCGAACCTAACAACATCGAACCATTATTACCGCTTTGCGTGTTACTGAACAGCGGCTGGCCTGCTCCCGGTGCCGATTTTAGCACCCAGACACGGCCATAATGGTTATAGAAACCGGCCAGATGGGCGGCATCCGGACCCACGCCCTGATAGATGTCGAAATGCTGGCCCTTGATCGCACCGCCGACATCCAGCGCCACCATCAGACGCATTTCATATTTACCGTTGAACTTGCCCTTCTCATTTAACTGCGGCACTTCCGCCAGCAGCGCCGTCCCGGCGGGGATCAGTGAACGGTCCGATGCGACGGAGGCTTTGGCAATCAGCGGCACTGCGCTGGCACCACGCACCGGTACATACTCTTCCGGTTTGAAGAACACGAAGGATTGGTTGGTTTCCAGCAACGCACGTACTTCTTCTGGCGAATGGTCCTGCGCCCACTGACGAATGGCCTGCATCGACATATCTTCGCGCTTCACTTCACCACGATCGATCAGTTCTTTACCGATGCTGTGGTAAGCCCAGCCGTTTTTACCGCCGTAGCCGAAGAAACGCAGTGGCCGGCCATCCCCGAAATCAACATAGCCACTGCCCTGCACATCCATCATAAAGTTGTCGATGAGCGAATTGCTCCAGGCAATCACGTAGCGATCATCAAGACCACCACTATAGATAGAAGCGCGGCTTGGTAATTTTTGCCCGCTTCTGCGGGGTGGCATACGGTAAATCGGGTACTGGAATTCGCCCTGACGGGTGTAACGAGCCTCTACAACCGGCGTGTAGTAGCCGGTGAACTGCACGTTACCGTAGTTATCGGTGCCTTCCATCTGATAGGCGTTCAGACCGAACTGACGTAGCTGGCGGGTATCGCCGCCCGACATCAGCCAGTTCTCAATCGCGCTATAGGTACCGGTGTTGCGACCATACAACCCGGTAGACGCAGACTGGATCTGACGAACCTGATCGCCAAAGTCTCTGCCGTTAACCGGACGCCCTTTGGCATTGGGCTGATTCACCAGCGCCAACGGCTCATCCAGCTTACCATCAATATATTGCTGACCACGGTCCGTAGGTTTGGAGCTACAACCCGCCAGCAGCGCGAGAAATGCGCCAGTAAGTGCCAGCTTTACACGATTTGCTTTCATGACCTTCTCTTTTTATCGGTTGTTTGCACCGCGACGATAGCAAAGGGACAGCCAGAATGAAATCGGCCACCGGGTATCGCGTCCACAGCTGTATAGTTAATAACCTAACGGCGAATTTATTCACCAACTAACTGGAAATTTTGTGCTTTCTGTCAAAAAGGGGTTGCATCACAGCGCACCCGGAGTATAGTGCGCATCCACGGACGCGGGGTGGAGCAGCCTGGTAGCTCGTCGGGCTCATAACCCGAAGGTCGTCGGTTCAAATCCGGCCCCCGCAACCAACTCTTCTTAGTCATGAAGAGAGAAAATGTAAAAAGTCACACAGCGACAAACGGACGCGGGGTGGAGCAGCCTGGTAGCTCGTCGGGCTCATAACCCGAAGGTCGTCGGTTCAAATCCGGCCTCCGCAACCAACTCTTCTTAATAATGAAGAGAGAAAATGTGAAAAGTCGCACAGCGACAGACGGACGCGGGGTGGAGCAGCCTGGTAGCTCGTCGGGCTCATAACCCGAAGGTCGTCGGTTCAAATCCGGCCCCCGCAACCAATACAACCAGACACCTTAACGGGTGTTTTTTTGTTTCTGGCGTCCGGTAAATTGTGGCCTCCCTGCCACAATCCTTTAGCGATGCGCCAGCACCGCCCCTTTCTCAAAATACGCTTTGATGCCATGCAGAATGGCTTCCGCCACCTGATGCTGATAACGCGCGGTACGCAGTTTCCTTTCCTCTTCCACATTACTGATAAACGCGGTTTCCACCAGAATTGACGGGATATCCGGCGCTTTCAACACCGCAAATCCGGCCTGATCCACCGTGCGTTTATGCAGATGATTGATGTGCCCCATACGCGATAACACTTCTTTGCCGAACTTCAGGCTGTCATGGATGGTCTGACGCTGCACCATATCGAACATGGTGTGGTCGAGGTAGCGATCGCCGCTCATGCTAACGCCGCCAATCAGATCCGATTCATTCTGGGTTTGCGCCAGAAAACGAGCGGCGGCTGAGGTCGCCCCGCTGGTCGAAAGCGCAAACACGGACGAACCCCGTGCCGCCCGGCTGGTAAAGGCATCGGCATGGATCGACACAAACAGATCGGCACGCTGCTTACGCGCTTTTGCCACCCGGACCCGCAACGGGATAAACACATCCTCATTGCGCGTCATATAGGCTTTCATATTGGGTTGTTTGTCGATCAACGCCTTCAGATAACGTCCCATCTTCAGCACGATATCTTTTTCCCGCGTTTTGAGTTTGCCATGGGCACCGGGATCTTCCCCGCCATGTCCCGGATCGATCATGATAATAATCGGCCGATCGCGTCCGGCTTTGCCCGGCAGCGGTGCCTGGGCAGGTTGATCGCGTTCCAGATCGCCCTGGTTGTAATCCTGCAGTAACGCCAGTAAGGGATCCTCTTCCGGCTGCTGCTGACTGGGATAGAGGTCCACCACCAGCCTATGTCGGATCCCGGCCACCGGTGCTAAGGTGAAGGTCCGCGGTGCCACGCTGCGCTTCAGTTCCAGCACGATGCGTACCGTATTCGGGTCGAACTGACCCACGCGTGCGGTCCGGATATAAGGATCATCAACACGTACCAGTTTATCGACCCCTTTCAGTACCGGATTGATATGCAGATTGTCGATGTCGATAACCAGACGATCGGGATTGCTGAGGGTGAACTGCTTGTATTGCAGGGGAACGTTCGATTCCAGCGTAACGCGTGAGTAGGTCGATGAAGGCCAGATACGTACTGCCACGATATGCTGGCTGGCCGCCAGACCACTGCGGCTGACACTGAGCAGCCATAACGCGCCCGCGCCCTGTAATAATCGTCGTCGTGAAAAAAAAGGATTTACTCCGGACATGACGCTCCAGCTACTGTGTAATGTCTAAAATATCGCCAGTTAAGTAAAAGAAGATGAAAACTTTATCCCGTCCATGGAGCCTTTTCACTTCGGAAAAGCCAGATAATGCAGGCTGTTAGCGCAGGTTGCATCAGGAAAATCGTAAAGTAACGTCAGGTCTGGCGCTTGCATTACGCCGCGATAAAGCATAAAAATACAAAAATTTCGAATAATCATTCACAGAGGGTTTGCCGTGAAGGAACGTAGTACCGAACTGGTTCAGGGTTTTCGCCACACCGTTCCCTATATAAATGCCCACCGTGGCAAGACCTTTGTCATCATGTTGGGTGGCGAGGCCATTGAACATGAAAACTTCTCCAGCATCGTTAACGATATCGGCTTGCTGCATAGCCTGGGCATTCGTCTTGTGGTGGTGTACGGCGCCCGTCCGCAGATTGACGCCAGCATGGCGCAGCAGCAGCTGGAACCGATTTATCATAAATACACGCGTGTGACCGATGCCCAATCGCTGGAGCTGGTGAAGCAAGCGGCGGGCCGTTTGCAGCTGGATATCACTGCGCGACTGTCAATGAGCCTCAACAACACGCCGTTGCAGGGCGCGCATATTAATGTGGTCAGCGGCAACTTCATCATTGCCCAGCCGCTGGGCGTGGATGACGGTGTGGATTACTGCCACAGCGGGCGCATTCGTCGTATCGATGAAGAAGCGATTCACCGCCAGCTGGATAACGGTGCCATTGTGTTGCTGGGTCCGGTTGCGGTTTCCGTGACGGGTGAAAGCTTTAACCTGACGTCAGAAGAAGTCGCCACACAACTGGCGATCAAACTCAAAGCGGAAAAAATGATTGGCTTCTGCTCCGAACAGGGCGTGACCAACCGCGATGGCGATATTATTTCCGAGCTGTTCCCCAACGATGCCCAGGTGCGTATCGATGAAATGGAAAATGACGGTGATTTTCTCTCCGCGGCGGTGCGTTTTCTGCGTGGCGCGGTGAAAGCCTGCCGTAGCGGCGTGCGTCGCAGCCATTTGATCAGCTATCAGGAAGACGGTGCGCTGTTGCAGGAGTTGTTCTCACGCGACGGTATCGGTACGCAGATCGTGATGGAATCCGCCGAACAGATTCGCCGTGCCACCATTAATGATATCGGTGGCATTCTCGAACTGATTCGTCCGCTAGAGCAACAGGGAATTCTGGTACGCCGTTCACGCGAACAGCTGGAGATGGAGATCGACAAGTTCACCATTATCGAACGCGACAACCTGACCATTGCCTGCGCGGCACTGTATCCCTTCCCGGACGAGCAGATTGGTGAAATGGCCTGCGTGGCAGTGCACCCCGATTATCGCAGCTCATCGCGCGGCGAAGCGCTGCTGCAACGTGTAGCTTTACAGGCCCGCCAGATGGGCCTGAAGAAGCTGTTCGTGCTCACCACGCGCAGCATTCACTGGTTCCAGGAACGTGGCTTTACACCGGTGGATATTGAGTCGCTGCCGGAAAGTAAGAAGAAGATGTACAACTACCAGCGTCGTTCTAAGGTGCTGATGGCCGATTTGCGTTAGCCCAGCAACCGCCCCTATCGTAGCGGCGCGATAAATCGCGCCGCTACAACCTCTCCAGCAATCCGCTGCGGCGCTGAGTGCGCAACTGCACTGCACGCCGGAACACGCCATCATCGCTGTATAACGTCAGCTGCTGCCGGGCGCGGGTAATGGCGGTATAAATCAGCTCACGCGTCAACACTGGTAAAAATTGCGCAGGCATCACCAGCGCGGTGTGATCAAATTCCGAACCCTGTGATTTATGCACCGTCATCGCCCAGGCGGTATCATGTGCCGGCAAGCGGCTGGGCTGCACCGCTTTGATAGTGCCATCCGGTAACGGAAAGAACACCTTCAGTACCCCTTCCTCGTCGGGTAACGTGATACCGATGTCGCCATTAAACAAACCCAGCGCGCTGTCGTTGCGCGTCACCATCACCGGTCGTCCCTGATACCAACGGCTGCCGCCCGTCGGACGACGGATCAACTGCAACTGAATCAGTTTTTGTTCAATGCGCTGGTTAAGTCCCTGCACGCCAAACGGCCCTTCACGTAATGCGCAGAGCAGCTGATAGCGGCCAAAAGCATGGATAATATCGGCGGGCTCAGCCCGCCCGGCCACCAGCTGCAGATAAGGCCGATAGCCCTCCGCTACCTGCGCCAGCATTGCCTGATAGGCCTGCGTGTCGCTCAGCGGCTGGCGGGTAATATCGCTAAATCCTGCGCCAAACACGCGCTCAACGTCAGCCACATCACCCTGGTTCACCGCCGCCGCCAGCTTGCCAATGCCTGATTGAGCATCAAAGCGATAGCTTTTGCGCAGCAGACAGATGGCGTCCCGCACCAGCGGCGCTTCCGCGTCTTCCCTGCCCGGCACTTCACAGCCGGTGAGCTGGCTGAGCTGAGTTGCCCGTTCCGGGCTATAACCGGCTTCGGCACAGCGACAGATATCCCCCAGCACCGCTCCCGCTTCGACCGATGCCAGCTGATCGCGATCGCCGAGAAAGATCACCCGCGCCTGCGGCGGCAAGGCAGCGATCAGATTCGCCATCATGCCGAGATCGACCATTGAGGCTTCATCCACCACCAGCACATCCAGATGCAACGGATTACCCGCGTGATAGCGCAGGCGCTGCGTCTCCGGCTGGGCACCCAGCAGGCGATGCAGGGTGGTGGCTTCAGCCGGAAAAGCTTGCCGCTCCGTATCGCTAACCGGGAGCTGTCGCAGCGCTTTGCCCAATGACTCCGTCAGGCGCGCAGCCGCTTTCCCGGTCGGCGCGGCCAGCTGAATACGTAGCGAACCGTCACTCAGACGAATCAGCGCAGCCAGCAGTTTCGCCACCGTCGTGGTTTTGCCGGTGCCGGGACCGCCGGAAATCACCGCAGTTTTTTGTGTCAGCGCCACCGCAGCGGCAATCTTTTGCCAGTCCTCTGGCTGTACGCCAAACAGCTGGTCCAGCACCTGGCGTATCGCCTCGGGGGCAAATTGCTGCGGCGCGGCATCAGCACGAAAAAAGCGTGCCACCTGGCCTTCGTTTTGCCACAGCCGATGCAGATAAAGCCGCTGCTGCGCCAGCACGACAGGGGTGGCTTGCGCGCTATCGCTTAGTGCGAACCAGCCCTGAAATACCGCCAGCCAGTCCTGCGGCTCACCAGCCGCCTGCCAGATGGCCTGCGCCAGCTCAGGATGGCGACCATTAAATAATTCATCACGCGTCAGTTGCGTCAGCGGCAGACAAACGTGCCCTTCTCCCGCTTCGGCACTGAGACATGCCGCGGCCAGCAGACGCGCAGGCTGGCTATCATCAGCCACCAGACAAGCAAACTGGACATCAAGCGGACGCAGTAAACGCAGTTCCATCGCCTGAGTCAGCAATGCGGTCATGCTACTCATGATGTCACTCCCTGCCCGCGAAACAGGCTATCCAGTTGTGCAATAAACTCGCCGGATGGCCGGGTGTGAAACACACCATTGTCAGGCGAGCTGCCATCCATACCACGTAAAAACAGATAGAACACCCCACCAAAATGCTGCTCATAATCGTAATCAGTCAGCCGATGGCGCAGATAACGGTGCAGCGCCAGGCTATACAACTGGTACTGTAAATCGTAGCGGTGGTCGATCATCGCCTGAGCCATCGCCTGCGGCGTATAGGCGATATGGCTATCACCCAGCCAGTTGGATTTGTAATCCAGCAGATAATATTTACCCTGCCAGCGGAACACCAAATCGATAAAGCCCTTCAGCATGCCTTGCACCTGACGAAAATCGAGGACCGGGGCATGCTGCGATAACCCATCATGGCTGCGCACCAGCGCATCCATTTCTTCAGCGCGCAGCAGGCCATTAATCGGCAGATAAAACGCCATCTCGACCAGGCGATGTTGTGGCTGAATACCCGCCAGATGAATCCCCTCAGCATTAAGCGGCGTACTCACAACCCTGGCAATCCAGTCACTGAGCATCGGCTGCCAGTGCGGCGGATAACCCTTCTGTTGCAGATGCTGCAACAGCAGTTCTTCGCTGGGTGGCTGGGTAAAATCCAGCGACTCAAACAGTTCATGCAGGAAAGTACCAGGCGCCGCGCCGCGTGGGAAATGGTGTGGCGTTAGAGCGGAAGGTTGTGGCTCGCCCGGTTCGTCTGCTGCCGCATCCACATCAAACCCCGGCATCACTTCCAGCAAACGGCTGCTGCCGTGCTGTTGTAAACCGGAGTAGCTGGTCACGCGCCAGGGATCGGCCAGCACACGTGTCACTTCACGCGCATTTAACGTCGTCTCACTGACGGCCTGAGATTGCCAGCGCGTCGCATCAGCATCACCGGCAGGCACCACCTCAGTTGCTGCATCATTCATTTCTGCCAACAGTGCAGCCAGTTGCTCCGCCGTCGCGGCCTCACCGCGTTGCAGCAGAAAACCAAGCGCACTTTTATGCAGATCGCTTGCGCCCTCTTTCTTACGAGTGCCGCGAAACAGCGGCGCCACGCCAACGCTACAGTGATAAACCGAACGCGTCAGCGCCACATACAACAGACGCAAATCTTCCGCCAGACGCTCCTGCTCGGCTAACTCCAGGCTGGCCTCAGCGTTTTGTAAATCCAGCACCGCACCAAAGCTTTCCCGGTCGTGATACAACGCGGTATCGGCCTCACGGAAACCGGCGGCAAAGGGCAGCCATACCAGCGAATACTGTAAGCCTTTCGATTTATGGATAGTGACAATCTGCACCAGATGACGATCGCTTTCCAGACGCAGCTGCTGGCTGGCCGCCTGGCTATCAGGACGGGCAATCTGCTGCGCCAGATGGCGTACCAGCGCATGCGGGCTGTCGAGCTGGGATGCAGCCTCCTGCAACAACTCGCCCAGATGCAACAAATCGGTCAGACGGCGCTCACCGTTTTCCGAAGCCAGCAGATTTTCCGCCAGCTGCCGCTCCTGCATCATCTCGCGCAGCATCGGCAGCACACCACGTTGCTGCCACACCAGTTGCCAGCGGGCAAAAGTGTCAACCAGTTGATCCCAGCCGCGCGCATCCTGATCGAGTGCATCCAGTTGCGCCGCATCAAAAGCAAACAATGACGTTGCCAGCGCAGTACGCAGCATCCGCTCCTGCTCCGGTGCCAGCACCGCCTGCAACAACCACAGCAACTCGCGCGCTTCCGGAGTGGTATAGACGCTGTCGCGATTCGACAGGTACACCGATGGAATCGCCAGTTGGTTCAGCGCTTCGCGAATCAGGTTCGCCTCGTTGCGGCTGCGCACCAGCACGGTGATGTCCGAAGCCTGTACCGGGCGCAATGCCGGGGCTTTCCCTAGCAACGCACGCTGTTCATGACCCGCCTGCAACCAGCGGCTGATATCTGCCGCACACTGCTGCGCCATCAGTTGCTGGTAATCACCCACGCTGCACCCCTCACCGGGTTGCAGCCAGAAGCGTAATGCGGCCTGCGGTTGCTGATCGAGATTCAGCGTCAATGCCTGATTTGGTTTAGCAAAGCGCACCGGCAAAAACGGAATATCGGCAAATAAAAAGGGCGCATCGAGGCGGCTAAAAAGCCGGTTTACGCTTTCGACCATTGGCGGTGATGAGCGCCAGTTGGTATCGAGGGTATAGTGGGCACTCACATCATTACGGGCACGTATATAGGTAAAAATATCCGCGCCACGGAACGCGTAAATCGCCTGTTTGGGATCGCCAATCAGCAACAATGCATGCTCTGGCTGGTTAACGTAGAGCGTGCTGAAAATACGATATTGCAGTGGATCGGTGTCCTGAAACTCATCAATCAGCGCCACCGGAAAGCGCTGACGAATCGCCTGTGCCAGCTGCGGGCCTGCGGGTTGTTGCAGGGCTTCATCCAGTCGGCTCAGCAGGTCATCAAAACCCAGCAGTGCGCGCAGCCGTTTTTCTTTCCGCACCGCGCTGCGCACTTCAGTCAGCGCCCTGGCAATCACCAGATCGCGCAGAGAAATCGGCTGCGCCAGAAACTGGTCAATCGCGACAAATAATGCATGCTGGGGAGCGTCACCTTTTTTGGTCTTCTCAAGCAACACCTGCTGACCAAAACGCGCCAGTTCCGCTGGCACCTGATAATCATGGGTTTCGCTTTGCGCCCACAACGAAACTTTGCTGACCCAAAGCGGCAGATTTTTGCTGCTGTAGCTGCGCTTATCGACCCCGGACTCGCCAATCAGGTTAATGACTTCTTCACCCACTGCCGCCCAGCACGCTTTGATGTCAGAAATACGCGCCAGGTTTTGCGCATGGCGTGCCGCCAGCGTTTCGTCAGGTGCCGGGGGAGACTGCAATGTTGGGGTTTCGCCCTGTAGCCAGGGGCGTAAGGTTGTCAGCAGCTGCTCCGGGCCGCTCCATTCCGTCACGATGGCTCGCGCCACATCCAGCGTCAGCGGATAGCAGTGGCGTCGCCAGAAATCTGCCGTTGCCTGTTTCAGCAACAGCTGTTCATCCTCGATCAGCTGCTGTTCAAACAACATGCCGGATTCAAACGCATTAAGGTTGAGCATGCGCTGGCAAAAGCCGTGAATGGTGAAAATCGCCGCTTCGTCCATCTGCCGCTCTGCCGCCAGCAGCAGAGAAGCCGCCTCGGCCGGTTGTGGCATTTCCTGTAGCAATTGCGCCAGCATCGGGTTGTTGCTGTGCCCGCGAATGCAGGCCAGCCGCAATTCGTGGATATTCGCCCGGATACGACCGCGCAGCTCGGCAGTAGCCGCTTCGGTGAAGGTCACCACCAGAATCTCTTCAACCGAGAGCGGACGGGTATAAGCCCGCTCTCCCCCTAACCCAAGCAGCAAGCGCAGATAAAGCAGGCCGATGGTAAAGGTTTTTCCGGTCCCTGCTGAGGCTTCAATCAGCCGCTCGCCACGCAATGGCAGCGTCAGCGGATTGAGCGATTCAGGCAGTAAACTCATTTGTCATCACTCTTCACCGGCAGCGACTGCTGCAACTGCGAAACTTCCTGCCAGGTGGTCCAGTCAGGCAACTGGGCATAATCGTCTTTCACCGCGCCATCATGGCTGCCGCCAATCTGTGAAATCATCGCCATGCCCTGTTGTGCCAGCACTCCCTGATGGAAGAAATCAGCCAGGCCGGCAGGGGTCAGCTGTTTGATCTGGGCAACCACGTTTTCACGGGTATCAAAGGCAAAGTTCTGTCGATTGAAATCACGGTTGTAGCGGTTGGCCTCTTCATCCAGCGTCTGCGGACGCTGTTGCAGATCGTTGATCATTGCCTGTTGATACTGGGCAAACTCTTCCGGTTTCATATCACGCAGGCGTTGTTCGGCCTGCGGATAGAAGGCCTGGAAGCGCTGTAACAGGTAAGCCGGTTGCTTGCTGTTGCTTTGCAGCAGGAAACCGATGCCCCACTGACGTCCCACCGGCATCTGGAAGGCAAACACCGCATAACCCAGCTGCTCCACCGTACGCAGCTGGTTATAGAACCACGGCTGCACAATCTGGCTGAGCATGGAGCTGCTCGCCATGCTCTGGTATTCGCTGTAACCAAGCGGCACATAGAGCGCAGCCAGTGCCGAATCGGTGCTGCTGCCCGCTTTTTGCAGGTTGGCTTTGACCGGCTTATCAATCGCCACATAGTTGCTGTGCCAGTAGGAATGACCGTCACTCTGCAACTGCTGCTTCAGATCTTCGCCCAGCTGTTTGACCCGATCAGCAGAGAGATTCCCGACCACGATCATTTCTGGCGTGGCGTGGTGAATCAGCGCATCCCGATAGTCGGTTACCTGCTGCAGGGTGATATCTTTCACCAGCTTACGACGCTCCTCACGCTGGGTATAAGGAAGCTGCGACAGCATCTGCATCGGCTGAATCGCCAGTTCAAACGCTTTGCCTTTATCCGCCGATTCCAGCTGGTCAAGGTACCAGGACTTCGCCTGTTCCAGTTGCTGCTGGGTTGGCGTGAAGGTGGCGTAACCTTCCACCAGCTTTTTCAGCAGCTCTGGCAGACGCTGGGTGAAACCGCTGGCGTTAAACTCCAGACCATCGTTTTCACCGGTAGAGAAGCTGATCCCCCCGACTGATGCCTGCGAGTTCAGCTGATCCAGCGCCAGGCTGGAGAGATAATCATTCAGGCCAAATAACACCTGATGCTGTGCATCACTGATCGCTGCTTTATTTCGCAGCGCCAGGGTGATCGCCGCTTTGGGTTCACTGGCGTAGTACTGACTTGGCATCCAGAAAATACGCATGCTGTCGCCAGTGGTCAGCGCAACGGGATGGGTGTAGGTTTTTCCATCGGACGGCATGATGGAGAAGTCCGACGGGATATAAGGGTTCAGGGTGGGTAATGACAGCTGAATCGCACTGGCGCGCTGCTTCCAGTCACTGAACTGCGCATCACTGATTTTATCGACCTGGTAAGGCGCATTAACAAAGTAGGCTTCTTTGTTATGCGGTTCCTGCGGGCTGATATACCAGATACGGGCATTCTGCGGCGTCATCTCCGCCAGACGCGCCTTGATGGCGGCCGGATCATAGTCATCGGCCAGATACGGGGCATCCAGCGCATGCTCAATCGGCACCCGCAGCATGGTATCAACCAGCCATTCGATGTAATCCATGTCGCGGGTGATGGAGGGATAACGGAAATCCAGCGCCAGCACATGGGAAACTTCATCAAAATAGCCTTTATCGATGCCTTTGCTACGCAGCATATCGAGATAGCTAAATATTGCTGCCACCACCTCATCACGCTGTGCCAGACCTTTGTCGGTCAGCGAGACGGTAATAGCAAACACACCGCTGGTGCGTTCGGTCATCGGGTCAGCACCGGCATTGACACCGTCCGCCAGCCCTTGCCGTTGCAGCCAGTCATTCAGGGTGTTTTTGCTGCGATTCCCCAGCACGTAGCTTATCAGCGTGTCGGTCTTACTGCGGAAACGGTCGCTGTTATTAGCAATCCGGAACTCCACTTTCAGCTGCTTCCGCGGCTGGGCGGGCACGTAGTGAATGATGATACCTTTCTGCGCATCGGTCACCACCGGTACACTGATATCCGGCACGCTGGCCTGGTGATTCGTTACGCGACCAAAGGTTTTTGCGGCGATATCCGCCATCTCCGGCAGCGGTTTGTTGCTGTAAATCACCGCTTTCATCAGGTTGGCCGAGTAGTGGCTATGGTAGAAATCAAGCAACGCCTGATGCAGCTGGCTGCCAGGTTTGTCCTTCAGCGTATCAAGATTTCCGCCGGAAAAACGCGCACCGGGATGTGCCGGGTTGAGGGTTTCTGCGCCCACCTGAGCCATACGCAGGCCATCGCGCGAGCGAGCCATCGTCAGCTCGGCATTGACCGCGTGGCGCTCACGATCGGCATTGACCGGATCGAGTAACGGCTCGGCAATGGCATCCGCCAGACGATCCACCGCCGGTTGCAACGCATCGTTCTCCACTTCGAGATAGAACGCCGTGCGATAGGACGCGGTACTGGCGTTATGGCTGCCACCGTGTTTTTTCAGGAATTCTGCGAGATTATCCGGCTGGGGATAAAGTTTCGATCCCATCAGCACCATATGTTCGAGATAGTGCGCCAGGCCCAACTGCTGATTAGGATCGTCCAGCGATCCAATCGGCAATGTCAGTGCTGCCAGTGACTTAGGCGCGGCGGGATCGGAGACCAGCAGGACGGTCATACCGTTTGTCAGCGTTATCGCCTGATAGGCGCGTGGATCGTGATCGCTTTTACGAATGGTTTCATTGACTGGCTGCCAGCCGCGCTGCTCGTCAGCCACGGCAGTCAAAGCCGTGACGCTCAGCAGCAGCGCCGCTATCCAGCGTGCGTAAATCCGCATTTAAACCCCTTACGTTACCCTTTACCGCTGGCTGTGCACCCGGCGGTCAAAAAAATGACTTTTTATTATGGTGAGGACGACATCCTGTAGCATCGTCACCCAATTGCTATTCATCATCGTGATGCGCGAGACGCACCGGCAAATACCAGCGCCGGGCAGCATCAGTGATTGCCTGAAGTGCCGTGTCATCAAGCACACGACTCAGGCGCTGCAGGTAAGGATCACTGCCCTCACCTTCCAGCTGAAAACCACCCTGCCAGGCCTGTATCAGCCGGCTGCGTGCTTTTTTCTGCGTAACCTCGTCATCCAATAGCTGACGGGTTTTCGCATCAAAACTCGCTTCCAGCCAGGCTCCACCAGATTTGTTCAGCAGCATAAGCGGCTGTGCCAATCCGGTCTGATACCCGGCCATATACTCCTGCAACAGGCTCAGCGCCTGCTCTTTGCCAATCGCGCTAAAACGCCAGCGACTTTGTTTACGACCATACATACGGCTTTCACCGCTGCCACCCAGGCCGCAATAAACCAGATGCTCCAGCCACAGCAGTAAGCCATCATTCATATTGAGCACTCCGGGACGCCAGCGCAGCAGTCCATCAGCTTGCACCTGAGTGAGCCAGCCGGTCAACTGCACATCGCCCAACGGCAGATCCACCTCCCAGCTTTCCGCTGCCCGGCGCTGTCCACTGACTTCAACCGCAACTTCCTGCATCTCTTCGGTCTGGCTTTGCCAGAAAAGTTCCCCAAATGCGCCATAAGGAAGATTTCCTGCTGCGCGATGGCGGGCATACAGTTGCGCCGGATCCTCACCAGCCACCAGGGTATTCAGTAACTGCGCGTTGATCTGATAACGTTCAAGGCTGTCGGGAGAGAATGGTTCGCTGTCAGGCAATTCACTCTCTTCCATCCAGAAAGCCACGCCCAGACGCTGTTGAAACCAGGCGCGTACTGGATGACGCCAGAAACGCAGCAATTGTTCCAGCGACACTGTGGTCAACGGCATCGCAGCCAGCGGCTGGACGAAGTCCGGTTGTGCCTCTCCCCGCCCGGCAGCCGCAGGCAACCACTCTGCGGCAAAACTTTGCCCATAGCTGCCCGGCTGGAAATTTTCTGCGGCAAACGGCATCCGGCTATGCAGCGTTTGTAAATGTTCACGTACCCGCTGCTCGCTGATATCCGGTTCAGACCCTTCATCCCCCGGCAGACAGAAACTCTGGCCAAGATAATCAACCAGTTCCGTCACCAGCACCGATGGATAACGCTCGGTATTGTCCTGAATGGCACGCCCGATATAGCTGATATACAACTGTTCCTGGGCCGAAATCAGCGCTTCGAGGAACAGATAGCGGTCATCGTCTCGTCGGCTGCGATCTCCTTTGCGCATTTGTTGCTGCATCAGGTCAAAGCCCAGTGGTGCAAGCGTGCGCGGATAGACACCGTCGTTCATGCCCAGCAGGCATACCACTTTGAAGGGTATTGAACGCATGGGCATCAGCGTACAGAAATTAACCGGCCCGGCAAGAAAACGCTGGCTGATACGTTGCTGATCGAGACGTGAACGCAGTTCATCTCGCAGTAACGTGACCGGAATCGGCTGGGCATACGCCGCCTGCATGCCTTGCTCAATAATCTGCTTCCACTGGTTTTCCACCAGCATCAACGCCGCTTCACTTTCGCTATCGCCGCTAAAGAAGCTATCGATCAATTCACGGCATAACGGCAGCCAATCGTTAAGGGGTCGTTCCTGTGCCAGCCGTGTGCGCCAGGCCTCCAGCCGTGAAAGCAACTCCGCCAGATGGCCCGCCAGTTCGGCAATCAATCCGGTGGATTCGTCATAAGGCAGAATCCCCTGCCAGTCACCGTTCTGGCTTTCCAGTGCGTAGCCCAGAAGCATGCGTTGCAAACCAAAACGCCAGGTGTGCTGGCCGGTGGCCGGCAGTGCCAATGCCTCGACGCTGGCATCATCCAGCCCCCAGCGAATCCCGGACTCCATCACCCAGCGACGCAGCAGGCGTAAGCCGCTTTCATCGACTGAGAAGCGCTGCGCCAGCGCCGGGACTTCCAGCAACGCCAGCACCTCTTCCGAAGCAAAACGGCTTTCCGGTAACGACAACAAGCTCAACAACGCCAGAATTGCCGGATGTGCCTGACTGGCCCTGCGGTCAGAGATGGCAAACGGCAGATAGCGGGATGAGGGGGCGCTGGCGAACGCCGCCTGGATAAAGGGCGCGTAACTGTCGATATCTGCCACCATCACGATGATATCGCGCGGTTTCAGTTGCGGATCGGCCTCCATCAGGGCTAATAAATGATCCTGTAGCACTTCGACTTCGCGCTGCGCGCTGTGGCAAACCTGAATAGTCAGCGAGCGATCCTGTGGATCCAGCAGGCGCTTGCCCTGGCTGGCTGCCAGCTCTCCGACACTCACACCAATCACCGCATTATCTTCCAGGTTTAGTAAATCAGCCTGCAACGCATGTAGCAGATTATCGGGAGGGATATCGACAAAGGCATCAATATCGTTAGCGGCAGATTCCATCTGGCTGAGCAGAAACAGGTTATCGCGCCCCAGCTTGCCCCACGAAGCCAGCAGCGGATTGGTTAACTGTTGCTCACCAGATTCATTAAACAGCGCGGATGCTGCCGCAGGATCACGAAACAGGGGTTGCTGTTCATCGGAATGAATACGGCGACGCTTGCGGCTCTGGAGTTTAGCCAAAAACGCATAATCCTGAATGTCCCCCCAGTAATCACGGCAGGGATTGGTGAACAACAGATGAATATCGATATGGCGACCCAGCGCTTCCAGGGCCTGTAAATACACGGGCGGGAGCGCAGAGATGCCGCAGATAAACACCCGTTGCGGTAGACCTGGCGGTGGGCTGCTGGCCTGCTCCAGCGTCTGGATAAAGCGGGCATATAAATTGGCACGATGCCACAGTGGCTGGCCGAGGCTGGCAGTAAAACTGACCAGATCACACCATAACGCCGCCTGCCACTGCTGCGACTCCCCTAAGCCTTCGATCAACTCACCACGTTCCCAGCTGTTAAGCCAGTCAGCGCGATACACCAGATACTGGTCAAACAGGTCGGCGACACGGGCACTGAGTTGATACAGCTTGCGCTTATCCGCATCGTCATGCAGGTAGTGACGCAGCGACTGAAAGGCGTCCTGCTCCAGCAACGTGGGCAGACGATGCATCAATTTCCAGCTCATGCTGGCTTTGGTAAAGGCGCTTTCCTTTGGAATATCCGGCAGCACCTGTACAAACATGTTCCAGATAAAGGTCGCGGGCAGCGGGAAATCAATGTTCGCCGCAATGCCAAAACTGTGCGCCAGTTCCATCTGTAACCATTGCGCCATACCGGGGCTTTGTACCAGCACCTGCTCCGCAGCAAGTGGATCGGTAAGCGGTTGGTTTTCAATCAGAATTCCAGCCAGATTTTTAAGCAGGTCAAGCTGATTGGAGTGGTAAACCCGGAACATGAAGTCTCCCATAGAAAAGTAAAACTGCGCAGCCTGGTCACTCTACCCTGTATCGCCTGGGATGCCTACCGCAAGGACACAATCAGGGAGAAGGACAATTCAACCGCGCCAGTGAAGCCTCGCGCTGTTGCGGGCTGCTAACGGTCACCCGCTCCAGTATGCAGCCGCCTGGCTGAGGTTGCTGCTGGCGCTGAATTCGCCAGCCTGCAACTTCGCGACCAAGCAACGCCTGACCTGCAACCTGCCATGCCTGACGCTGCTGCCATTGCTGGCTAAAACCCAGCGCCAGCGCCCGATGATAATGCAGCAGCGCGCTGATGCTCATCGCCAGCAGCATCATCGCCACCAGAGTTTCCGCCAGGCTGAATCCTTGCTGCTGCCTGACACAACGCGGCGTCCGCCAGCGGGCAGTAATCAATCCAGCCATGCGCCTGGAACCTGATTTGATTTCCCTGTAACGAGACCCAATGCCAGAGCGCCAGCTCGCGCCCGGTACCACTTCCCTGTAATAACCCACGGTCGTCCTCCATACGTAGCAGACAGCTGCGCCACTGCTCCGTCACCCACCACTGGCATTGCCAGCCCGGCGTCTGCGGCCAATGCTGTACTTTGCCCCATTGCAACGCCCCGGCAGCCCGCCAGAAATCCTGGTGATGCTGCTGTTCATCAGCGACCAGAACCATATCTTGCGCCAGTCGGGTACGGGTGGCATGTAAGGTTAGCCCACCCATCAATAGCACCATCAGCACCATACCCAGAGTGCTATTACCCGCCTGTTTCACAGGTTTTCTCCCATCACCCAGCTCTCCAGTGCCACCGATTGCTTACCCGCTTTGCCCGTCAGTTGTACGATCAGACGCTCTGCCTGGCGCTCGACTCTGAAGTGGGTAACGGTCAAAAATTCAGGATCGGTTAAGCGTTCCCAGCCCGCGCTGTTGCATTCATCGACACCACGCTGCATCTCGACCTGGCCGCTGCGTAAGCGATAGCCATAGAAATCGCTATCGCTATGGCCGACACCTTCCCAGCGACCATTACTGTTTTCATCCCAGCGCAGCAGGATACAGCTGCCGTTTTCACTTAACGTGAGCGCCGGACCGCTGCACTCGCCGTTGCAGTAACCCGCGCGGCGCAGCGCCTTTTGCAGCGTTTGCGTGATTTGCTGTAGATCCTGCTGCAACTGGACTCGCTGCTGTAAACCCAGATTTTCCGCCAGCAGCAGCGGCAAAAACCGCCCCACGCTGAGCATCAGTACCGCCCCAACCGCCATCGCAATCAGCATTTCCAGCAGGCTGAACCCCGCCTGCCTTATTCGCATCCCTTCTCTCCCACCGGACAGGCACGAATGCGCGCGCGGGCTGAGATAATCACCCGCCAGCGCCCGGCGCTGCTTTCAATATCCATGCTGCCCGCCCTGGCGACATCACGGCGGCCATAAAAGCCGGGTTCGCCAGTGATACTGACGAGGCGCACGCCCGCATGTGGTGGTGTAAAGATCCAGCGTGATGCTGACAGGCATCCGTCCACCGGGCGCGTTCCGCTGCCGATACAACCAGGATCACCGGATTGCAGCCACAGGCTGGCATCCGTGTTATGCCAGCTGGCATAGGCACGTAGCCGCAGCAAAAAGCCCTGGAGTTGCAGTACGCTTTCCCGTAACTGCTGATGCTGCTGCCAGCGTTGCCAGCCCTGTAAAGTACCGAGGCTGAGCACGCCGGCGATCACCATCACCAGTAATAACTCCGGCAGGGTAAAGCCGTTTTCATCGTTTCTGTTCATGGCCATCAGGCTGCGCTGAAGGCCTTAACGGCTCAAGCAGGAAAGCAGCATTCTGGAAAAGCGGGCGCAGAAAAAGAGAGGGAGATGGCAGAAAAATACAGGATTTTGCGAGGCGCATTCCAGGGGATGAAACAAAAAAGCCCTGCACTCAGGCAGGGCTTTTGGTAAATATTCTCAGGTTTAAATCGCGACTGGCGCTTTGATCGCCGGATGCGGATCGTAACCTTCAATCTCGAAATCTTCGAACTGATAATCAAAGATCGAGGCTGGCTTACGCTTGATAACCAGCTTCGGCAGCGGACGCGGTTCGCGGGTCAGTTGCAGGCGCGCCTGTTCCAGGTGGTTGCTGTACAGATGGGTATCGCCACCGGTCCAGACAAAATCGCCCACCTCAAGGTCACACTGCTGCGCCACCATATGCACCAGCAACGCATAGCTGGCAATGTTGAATGGCAGACCCAGGAAGATGTCGCATGAGCGCTGATACAGCTGGCATGAAAGCTTGCCATTCGCCACGTAGAACTGGAAGAACGCGTGGCACGGAGCCAGCGCCATCTTATCCAGTTCACCCACATTCCACGCCGAAACGATGATGCGGCGCGAATCCGGGTCGCGTTTCAGTTGCTCAATCACGCGGGAAATCTGGTCAATCTCTTCACCGCTGGCGCTGCCCCAGCTACGCCATTGTTTGCCGTAGACCGGGCCAAGATCACCGTTTTCATCCGCCCATTCATCCCAGATGGTGACGTTGTTGTCTTTCAGGTAACCAATGTTGGTTTCACCTTTCAGGAACCACAACAATTCATGGATGATGGAGCGCAGGTGGCATTTCTTGGTGGTCACCAGCGGAAAACCATCCTGCAAATTGAAACGCATCTGGTGGCCAAAAATGGAGAGCGTGCCGGTGCCGGTACGGTCGGCCTTTTCTGCGCCTTCATTCAGCACATGTTGCATCAGATCCAGATACTGTTTCATTTTACCTCTCGCGGTTGTTGCTGTGGATGACGACGATACGCCCAAATCATCATAATCACGCCAGCCAGAATCATTGGAGTCGAGAGAATCTGCCCCATACTGATACCGCCGTCGAACAGACCCAGCTGCGCGTCCGGCTGACGGAAGAATTCAACAATAATACGGAATGCGCCGTAGCCAATCAGGAACAGTCCCGACACGCTGCCCATCGGGCGTGGCTTGCGAATAAACAGGTTGAGGATGATGAACAGCACCACCCCTTCCAGCATCAGTTCATACAGCTGCGACGGATGACGCGGCAGTACACCGTAGGTATTCAGGAGGGATTGATACTGCGGGTTAGTGGCCGCCAGCGCCACGTCTTCGCTGCGCGAACCCGGGAACAGCATGGCGAATTTAAAATCAGGTGCCACACGGCCCCACAGTTCACCATTGATAAAGTTACCGAGACGACCCGCACCGAGGCCAAATGGGATCAGCGGTGCAATAAAATCAGAGACCTGGAAGAAAGTACGTTTGGTACGACGGGCAAAGATCAGCATAACCACGATCACGCCCATCAGGCCGCCGTGGAACGACATCCCGCCATCCCAGACTTTGAACAGATACAGCGGATTCTCAAGGAACAACGGCAGGTTGTAGAAC
Organism: Pantoea sp. App145; assembly: GCF_047947045.1. Taxonomy (NCBI): domain Bacteria; kingdom Pseudomonadati; phylum Pseudomonadota; class Gammaproteobacteria; order Enterobacterales; family Erwiniaceae; genus Pantoea; species Pantoea sp. App145. Next base: position 3,746,988 of record NZ_CP133290.1, on the reverse strand, counting down.
AACACATAGCCGATGCGGCCACCGAGGAATACGCCGAGGAAACCCGCATACAACAGGTTTTCCACTTCCTCTTTTTTCCAGCCGCTGCCTGGCTTGTTGGCACGACGCACCGCCAGCCACATAGCGAATATAAAGCCCACCAGATACATCAAACCGTACCAGTGGAGCGAAATCGGCCCGACGGAGAAAATCACCGGGTCAAATTGGGGAAAAGCGATATAGCCGTTAGTCATCTTTCACCATGGAATTTTCTGCCCTGAAAACGGTGTGGCCAGGGGCAATGCAATAAAGGCTGCGCATAATAGCACAGCGGTGTTTTCATAAATGTCGCAGAAATGTAAACCTTAGCGACCACCGCGAATCAATCCACCCAGACCGCGCCGCTCCATAAAAGCGGATACCTGATGGCGGACTTCCGAAGCGGTGTGGGCCGCCACGACCTGCTCGCTCAGCTTCTGCGTTTCTTCTTTGTCGAGATGACGCAGCAGATATTTCACGCGCGGGATATTTTTACCGTTCATACTGAGGTGGCGATAGCCTAGCCCCACCAACAGCGCGACACACATCGGATCGCCAGCCATTTCACCACACAGCCCCAGCTCCAGCTTGGCCTTGTGGGCTTCCTGCGCAATGGTTTGCAACGCGCGCAACATCGCCGGATGCAGCGGATCGTAAAGATTCGCCACACGGGTATTGTTGCGATCCACCGCCAGCAGATACTGGGTCAGATCGTTGGTGCCAACCGAGACAAAATCGACACGATCCGCCAGATGCGGGATCAGAAACAGCATCGACGGTACTTCGATCATCACGCCAATGCGCGGCTTCGGAATGATGTAACCAAGCATCTCTTCCACTTCCCGCCCGGCACGATCAATCAGACGACGCGCGTCCTCGATCTCATCAATATGGCTGATCATCGGCAGCAAAATGCTGAGATTGCCCGAGGCCGCATTGGCGCGCAGCATAGCGCGCACCTGCACCAGAAAGATTTCCGGCTGGTCGAGGGTTAAGCGGATACCGCGCCAGCCGAGGCAGGGATTCTCCTCACTGATCGGCATATACGGCAGCTGCTTATCCGCGCCGACATCCAGCGTGCGCAGCGTCACCGGCTTGTTGTGGAACAGTTGCAGCATGCCCTGATACTGCGCCACCTGCTCCTCTTCCGACGGGAAGCCGTTTTGCAGCATAAAGGGAATTTCGGTGCGGTACAGGCCAATACCATCGACCCAGCTGTCGAGCGCGCGCTCATGCTCCGGGCTGAGACCGGCATTGAGCATCACCTGCACGCGTTCGCCGCTTTTCAGCTCGCCCGGCTGCTCAACCACATCTTCAGCCATTTTGCTCAGCGCGTTTTCTTCGCTGATCAGCCTCTGATATTCCTGCACCAGCACCGGCTCAGGATCGATCAGCAACTCGCCGCGATAACCATCGACAATCAGCAAGCGTTTGTTGAGCTGGGCAGGCAAGATATCTGCACCCATCACCGTCGGGATACCCATAGCACGCGTCAGGATCGCCGCATGGGAGTTGGCCGCACCGTCGCGCACCACCACCCCCGCCAGCCGCTCGTGAGGCAGTTCGGCCAGCGTGGTTGCGGTGAGCTCATCAGCAACCAGTACAAAACGCTCCGGCCAGGCATTGGTGCCTACCAGGGAATCATCGAGGTGGAACAGCAGACGCTGGCCCAGCACGCGCAGATCCCCGGCCCGCTCGCGCAGATATTGATCCTGCAAGCTGGCAAACTGGGCGGCAAACTTCTCGATCACCGTTTTGACTGCCCATTCCGCGACGGATCCGCGTTCGATCTCGGCAAACAGATCTTTTTTCAGACGCGCGTCAGTCAGCAGGTGCGAATACAAATCGAAGATCGCTGCGCTCTCTTTTTGCACGCTGGCGGTGAAACGTTTACTGAAGCGGCGGAATTCATTGGCGGCTTCGCTCATGGCGACGGCCAGACGGTCGCGTTCACGCTGCACATCCAGCGTTGAAGCAGCGGAAACCTGATCAAGCAGAGGCTGGGTCTCATCGACCCAACCCGGCGCTACCGCCACACCAGGCGAGGCAGCAATGGCTTTTACCCGTGACTGACGGAATTGACCAAAGAGCTGACCCAGCTGCGATTGCGACAACAATGCCGCCATCTGGGTTGCCAGCGTCACCAGAAAAGATTCTTCGCTTTCGTCGAACTGACGATGCTCGCGCTGCTGCACCACCAGCACGCCCAGCAGCTGGCGGCGGCTGATAATGGGCACGCCGAGGAAGGAGCGATAACGCTCCTCTTTCACTGAAGGAATGTATTTGAAGCTGGGGTGGCTCTGCGCATCAGCGAGGTTGATCGGCTCGGCCAGACGGCCAACCAGACCCACAATACCCTCGTCAAATGCCAGCGTGACCGTGCGACCACGCGGTTTTTTCAGCCCGCGTGTTGCCATCAGGTAATAGCAGCGACGATCGTGATCAGCAAGGTAGACCGAGCAAACCTCGGTCTCCATCGCAAGGCAAATTTCGTTTACCAGAAGGTCGAGTGCTTCATTCAGACGCGGCGCACTCGCCACTTTTTCTACTATTTCGCGCAACTGAGTGAGCATAAAGGGCGTGGCCTATCCTCTCTTACGTCGATGGGCTGCGGCATTGCGCGGCCCCGCACTCTCCTGCATAGTCATCACCACGCCAGCGAATTCCTTCATTACGCGACGGTAGACGTCACGTTTGAAGGAGACAACCTGACGCACCGGATACCAGAAGCTGACCCAGCGCCAGCCGTCAAACTCTGGCGTGCTGCTGTGTTGCACATTGATATCCGCGTCACTACTCATCAACTGCAGAAGAAACCACTTTTGTTTCTGGCCGATACACACCGGCTTTGTGTCCCAACGCACCAAACGTTTTGGCAATTTGTAACGTAACCAGTTACGGGTTGAAGCAAGTATTCGAACATCTTTACGGTGCAAACCCACTTCTTCAAACAGTTCGCGATACATCGCCTGTTCTGCGGTTTCACCGGGATTGATGCCTCCCTGGGGAAATTGCCAGGAGTGCTGTCCAAAGCGCCTGGCCCATAACACTTGTCCTTGCCTGTTACAGATTACGATACCAACATTCGGGCGGTAGCCATCATCATCGATCACTGGACTACCTCAAAGCTAAATTTGAATAGCTTGATTGTTTCACACTCCTTACAGGCGGTAAACCACTGGATATCCGGGGTGATGACGGAATAATTACAGGATAACTCACAGAGTTTAGCCAGGTTATGAACAGGGGTGTCGATTTCATGGCGATTTTATTCACCTTTTCTGTGGATAGCTTTGTGCAGAACACGGGAATTAATTGAATAACCGCTTCGGAAAAGTCTTATCATAACAGGACCAGACAATAATAAAATCCAATGATTTCTTATGGATAAAAGATAATCCCTGGGATTTACAGGCAAAAATATCCGGGACGCATAACCGCCTGCTGGCAAACTGGTCAAAGATCGACCTCCGTTGTTTTTATCCACAGAGAATGTCCTAAACCTGGTCAGAAATGGGAAAAAAAGCCAGCAAATCGCTAAAGTCAAGGCTGTAAATGGAAACAGGGGTTGGTTAAAGCCGGGGTTATCCCATCTTTCTGTGGATAACTGGGTTTAAGATCCTGTTTATTGTCGATAACAAACCGGGATAACCTGCCGTGCCCTTGCCAGCCGTGGATGAGCAGCAAATAAAAAAGCACGCTGAATCATGCTATTATCAGCAAAATAAGTGGCTGCATTTTGTGGACAACCTGCGCACGCCATTACTGCCTATCTTTTAATCAATATGAGTAAAACCATGAGTTCCCCTGCTTTACTGCCTGAGCCACCAAAAAATGAAGCGGAATTGCTGCAACGCGCCCGGCAGCTGGCGGGGCAAAGCTTTGCTGCTCTGGCTGCGCAGCTGGGTCTGCCCATGCCTGCCAATCTGAAGCGGGATAAAGGCTGGGTGGGGATGCTGCTGGAGATGCACCTCGGTGCCAGCGCAGGCAGTAAAGCGGAGCAGGATTTTGCTCACCTCGGTATCGAGCTGAAAACCATCCCGGTCGATGCACTGGGGAAACCGCTGGAAACCACCTTTGTCTGCGTCGCTCCGCTCACGGGCAACAGCGGTGTCACCTGGGAAACCAGCCATGTGCGCCATAAGCTGGCACGCGTATTGTGGATCCCGGTGGAAGGCGATCGTGCATTGCCGCTGGCGGAGCGTCGCGTTGGATCGCCGCTGCTGTGGCATCCCAGTGCCGAAGAAGAGGAGCAACTGCGCCATGACTGGGAGGAACTGATGGATATGATAGTGCTCGGCCAGGTGGAACGCATCACCGCGCGTCACGGTGCCTGGCTGCAACTTCGCCCGAAAGCCGCCAACAGCAAAGCGTTGACCGAAGCCATCGGCGAGCATGGAGAGCCTATAATGACGCTACCTCGCGGCTTTTATCTCAAGAAGAGTTTCACTGGCCCACTGCTGGCGCGCCATTTTTTGCTGTGAACATGTCGATACACGAAATCATTCGAGGTGCAGCAAGGCGGCAAGTGGGTGAATCCTCAGGAGCTTACATAAGTAAGTGACTGGGGTGAGCACACGCAGCTGCAACTTGAATGATGAAGTGTATAATCGCCGTTTACTTTTCGTTTAGGATTGAATGTACACATGTTTGACTGGATTGCTGATCCCAACGCCTGGCTGGCGCTGGGGACATTAACCATTCTGGAAGTGGTTCTGGGCATCGATAACATTATTTTCCTTTCCCTGGTGGTGGCGAAGCTCCCCAAACATCAACAAAATCGAGCGCGCCGTCTGGGTTTGATGGGTGCCATGCTGATGCGCCTCGGGCTACTGGCCTCGATAGCCTGGGTGGTGCGTCTGACCAATCCGCTGTTCTCGATCATGGATCACGCCTTCTCCGCGCGTGATTTGATTCTGCTATTTGGTGGCCTGTTTCTGCTGTGGAAATCCAGTATGGAGATCCACGAAACCATTGAGGGTGGTGAAGAAGAGCATAAAACCAACGTGCATTCGTTCCTTGGTGCCATCGTGCAAATCATGCTGCTGGACATTATTTTCAGCCTCGATTCGGTGATTACTGCCGTGGGTCTGTCGGACCATCTGATTATTATGATGATGGCGGTGGTGATTGCCGTACTGATGATGATGTTCGCGGCGCGGACCATCGGCGAGTTTGTTGACCGTCACCCGTCAGTGAAAATGCTGGCGCTGGCTTTTCTGATTCTGGTCGGCTTTACCCTGATTCTGGAGAGTTTTGGCGTCCATGTACCAAAAGGTTACATTTATTTTGCCATGTTCTTCTCGATGGCAGTGGAATGCCTGAATCTGATGCGCAGCAGGAAAAGCGCGGCCTGAGAAAGTCAAGGGCGAGTCATGCTCGCCCGTTGCTTTTCGGAATGATGTGATTACCCCCAACGCCAAAACCATTTATTACTACACTTTTGCTGTTGAAGTTGTGTAAGGGAGTCGCGAATGAAAGGGTTGGTAAGTGCAATGGGGCTGGTGCTGGCGGCAGTAGTATTGAGTGGCTGCAGCAGTGATTACGTGATGGCGACCAAAGATGGCCGCATGATTATGACGGAAGGCAAACCAGCGATTGATAAAGACACTGGCCTGGTGCAGTACAAAGACGAGCAGGGCCATGAAATGCAAATCAATGGTGATGAGGTCTCTACCATCATTGAGCGTTAAGTGCCAAATTTCATCGCCTGCGGTATTTTTCCAGCTGTGCAGGCGATTTCCCGAACTTTCCCCCCTTCCTTCCGCGCCGTTTCACGCGCTATAGTCCCACAGGACACAACATTCCATTCCATAATGAAAAAAGGAAGCCGGCAATGCACTATCACCGTATCCCCCATAGCACGCTGGAAGTGAGTCAGCTGGGGTTGGGAACCATGACGTTTGGTGAGCAGAACAGCGAAGCCGACGCTCATGCGCAACTGGATTATGCTGTCAGCCAGGGGATCAACCTGATTGATACTGCTGAAATGTATCCGGTGCCGCCGCGCCCGGAAACCCAGGGTTTAACTGAACAATATATTGGCAGCTGGCTGAAGCAGCGTGGCAGCCGTGACAAGATTATCCTGGCAAGTAAAGTCGCAGGCCCGGTACGCGGCGCTGATGCGTCGATTCGTCCTAACCAGGCACTGGATCGTAAAAATATCCGTGAAGCGCTGGACGCCAGCCTGAAGCGCCTGAACACCGACTATCTCGATCTTTATCAGCTGCACTGGCCGCAACGTCAGACCAACTTCTTTGGCAAGCTGGGTTATCAGTACACCGAATCCACCGTGCCGGTCACGCTGCTGGAAACGCTGGAAGCGCTGACCGAGCAGGTACGCGCGGGCAAGATTCGCTATATCGGCGTGTCGAACGAAACGGCCTGGGGCGTGATGCGCTATCTGCAACTGGCAGAGAAGCATGAGCTGCCGCGCATCGTGACTATTCAGAACCCGTATAGCTTGCTGAACCGCAGCTTTGAGGTAGGTCTGGCGGAGATCAGCCAGCATGAAGGCGTGGAACTGCTGGCTTACTCCAGCCTGGCGTTCGGCACCTTAAGCGGCAAGTATCTCAACGGGGCAAAACCGGCCGGGGCGCGTAATACCCTGTTCAGCCGGTTTACCCGCTACAGCAGCGAGCAGTCACAGCTGGCAGTAGCGGCGTATGTGGAGCTGGCGAAGAAGCACAATCTCGACCCGTCGCAGATGGCGCTGGCCTATGTGCGTCAACAGCCGTTTGTTGCCAGCACCCTGTTGGGTGCGACCACGCTGGAACAGCTGAAGACGGACGTGGAGAGTTTTAATCTGACGCTGAATGCGGATGTGCTGGAAGGCATTGAGGCGATTCATCATCAGTTTACTTACCCGGCACCTTAACCCGCTGCCAGCCAAAATGCGCGATAAATCGCGCTGCTACAATTCGTTCCAGGCGCGGCTAACGCCGCGCTTTCCACCACAACACGACGATCGCCACGGCGAAAATCGCGCCAAACCCGATACCGGTCGCCACCGCCGGAGCACCCAGCTTAATCGCCAGCGTATACAGACCCAGCATCAGCAACATCGCGGTGTTTTCACCGAGGTTCTGCACGGCAATCGCATTGCCCGCGCCGACGCTCGCCTTGCCACGTTCCTGCAATAACGCGTTCAGCGGCACGACAAAGAACCCGCCCAGCGCGCCAATCAGCATCAAAATCAGGTAAGCAGGCAGCAAACTGTGCTGCATTGAGAACACCACCACCATCACACCAATCAGCACCCCGGCAGGCATACAGCGGCGCACCGTTTGTAGTGTCACCAGCTTCGCCGCTGCCGCCGCGCCAATAACGATACCGATCGCCACCATGGCATTTAGCGTGGTCGGCGTTTTGTTATCGCTGATTCCCAGCGCCACCGGCACCCACAACACCAGCAGAAAACGCAGTGTCACCCCGGCCCCCCAGAACAGGCTGGTGCCCAGTAGCGAGAAGCGGGTTTCGCCGTTGCGCCATAACAGCACCGTAGCATCAATGAAACTGCGCAGCATTACGCCAAAATGCCAGCTCTGGCCAGGACGTGCCGCCCTCAGGCGCGGGATAAACAGGTTCGCCACCACGGCTAGCCCGTAAGTCAGCGCACACACTGCCAGTGCCGCCAGCAGATGCCAGTCAGCAAGAATGCCACCCGCCACCGAGCCCAACAGAATCGCGGCGATGGTCGATCCTTCCATCAATCCGTTAGCTTTCACTAACTTCTCACCACGGGTGATTTCGCCGAGGATGCCATACTTCGCCGGGGAATAAGCCGCCGCCCCTACGCCCACCAGCGTGTAGCCAAGGAACGGGTTGAAGCCGAAACAGATAATCAGCGCCCCCAGCAGCTTAAGGCTGTTGGCGAACATCATCACCCGGCCTTTGGCAAAGCTGTCCGCCATCTGCCCGACAAAGGGTGCGAGCAGAATGTAAGTGGCGACAAACAACATTTGCAGAATCGGCTGGCTCCAGTCGGGATAGAACTGATTTTTCAGCACCGCCAGCGTGGCGAACAACAGCGCGTTGTCGCCAAACGCCGAGAGAAACTGCGCCACAATCACTGCCGTCATGTTACGTGACAGCAGGGGTGCATCCGGGTTTACCGCCTGGCTCATGCCTGTTCCTCTTCGGCCAGTTTTTTCAGGCTGACATAGTCAGGTTTACCGCTGCCCAACATCGGCAATTGTTTCATTACGCGGATATCACGCGGTAACGCCAGCTCCGTTGCGCCGAGTTCACGCAGCGCCTGGTGCAGTTTGTCACGATTAAGTTCACTGTCGGTGGTGAACAGCACCAGCGCTTCACCGCGGCTGCCGTCCGGCCGCAGGGACGCCGCATGTTGTTTCTCCGGCGAGGCTTTCAGGGCGATCTGCTCGACACTCTCCAGCGAGACCATCTCACCGGCGATTTTGGCGAAGCGTTTCGCCCGTCCCTGAATCTGGCAGAAACCGCCCTCATCAAAGCTGACGATATCGCCGGTGTCGTACCAGCCTGCTTCCATTTCACCTTCGCCGTTATCGGCTACCGGCAGTTCCAGCGCGCCTGGGTTTTCCACGCGCAGATAGCCGTTCATTACGTTGGGACCTCGCAGTTGCAGGCGACCGCCCTGCTCGATGCCTGCCACCGAAATCAGACGCGAATCCATCCCCGGCAGGATACGTCCCACGGTGTGCGATTTCGCCGCCATTGGCACGTTAATCGCCACCACTGGCGCACACTCGGTCACACCGTATCCTTCAAGAATACGGATGCCGTATTTTTCCATGTAGATCTGGCGCGTCCCTTCCTGCAATTTTTCCGCACCGGCCACCACATAACGCAGACGGGCAAAATCGTAAGGGCTGGCGAACCGCGCATAGTTGCCGAGGAAGGTTGAGGTGCCAAACAGCACGGTACAGTTGCGGTCATACACCAGCTCGGGCACTACACGGTAGTGCAGCGGGCTGGGATAGAGGAACACCTCTGCCCCGGTCAGCAATGGCGTGAACAGGCCCACAGTCAGACCAAAGGCGTGAAACAGCGGCAGCGCCGACATAAAGCGGTCACGCGGGGTGAAATCCGCCACGGTACGAATCTGCTCGACGTTAGCCAGCAGGCTTTTATGGGAGTGCACCACCCCTTTAGGATGGCCTTCCGACCCCGAGGTAAACAGTACCATCGCCGCATCTTCCGGCTGTTGCGCCACCTGTGCGCGACGCGGCATCAGCAGATGGGTCAGGATCCACAATTTGTCTTTGGTGGTGACGGTGTCGCGCAGGTCTTCGAGGTAAATCCACTTCACCTCACTCAGCCCCTCTGGCAAATGCCACAGGTTGCCTTTATCCAGGAACTGGCGCGAGGTGAACACGGTTTTCACCTGCGACGCGGTCAGCGCCGCACGCATTCCATTGACCCCGGCGGTGTAGTTGAGCATCGCCGGAACGCGTCCACGCAGTGACGCCCCGAGAATCGCCGCTGCTGTCACCGTGGCATTGGGTAGCAGCAGACCAACATATTCCCCCTGCTGGCTGTAACGTTCGAGGATACGCCCGACGCCCAATGCTTTTTTCAGCAGGCCGGTATAGCTGTCGGTTTTGAAGTTGATGTCTTCGATGCAGGGCTTAAACAGGCCGTAACGGGTGCGCGCGTTAAGGAACGCAGTGAATAATGTTTCACGCGGACGCACCGCCATCCGCGCTTCCATCATCACATGATGTAAGTGCTCACCAGCCAGCAGACGACGGTCACGCGCACGTGGCGCTTCTGGCATCGGGATCACGGTGGCTGGCAACACAGTCAGGGTGATGCGGGGGAACAGGCGACGTTTAAACACCCCGGCGAGGCGGCCAAACGGGGTATATTCCGCGCCTTCGATACGCATTGGCACCACACTGGCCCCCGATTTTGCCGCCACAAAACCGGCGCCGCTGTAGATCTTCATCAGCGAAGCGGTAACGGTGATACGGCCTTCCGGGAAAATCACCACCGGACGACCTTCGTTGATCAGGCGGACCAGATGCTTTATCGACATCGGTTTGGTGGGATCGAGCGGCACGAAGTCGATCATTGGCTTCAGGATACGCATAAACCATTGATCGCTGATCGAGGAATAGACAGCAAACACCGGTTTAATTGGCAGGAATAAGGCTACCAGCACACCATCAAGAAATGACATGTGGTTGGGGGTGATCAGCACTTTAGGTTTGTGCAGTGCAGCCAGATCACCGCGCAGCTCGACGCGCCATAACAGGCGGCAGAGGAAACGCAGGCAGGTGAATAACATGCCAGCTCCTTAGCAGTCGTGAAAAATGGCCCCTACGATGCAGGATTCGCGCATTTTCGACAAGTGGGAGCTGCTGCAATGCGTGATAAATACGCACCAAACTGTAGCGGCGCAATTTATTGTGCAACCGCGCGCGATGCATCGCGCCGCTACAATACGTGCCAGTTATGAGTAATGTTTACGGTTTCATTTCACCCTGCCATCCACCGCCCAGCGCAGCAATCAACTCCACACTACTCACCCACTGGGTACTCTGCAACGACAGCAAACTCTGCTGCTCACTCAGGCTGGTATTCTCAGTCGTGGCAACGTCGAGATAATCAATCATCCCCGCCTCATACTGATTACGCGTCACCCGCGCCGATTCCTGCGCTGCGGTGGTCGCCAGCTGCTGTGAAACAATCTCGCCTTTCAGCGTGTTCAGCTCCACCAGATAATCCTCCACTTCCTGCATCCCTTGCAGCACCGACTGCCGATAGCTGGCCACGCTGGCATCGTAGGAAGCACGTGCCTGCTCCACTTTCGCCGAAGTCGCGCCAAAGTCGAGCAAGGTGCCACTCAGCTCCGGCCCCAGTGACCAGACACGGTTGGGCAGCGAGAACAGGTTGCTGAAGGTGGAAGAACTGACACCGCCGCTGGCGCTCAAGGTCAGGTCCGGGTAGTAACCGGCAATCGCTACGCCCACCGCAGCGTTCGCTGCTGCCACGTTACGTTCGGCATAGGCGATATCCGGGCGGCGCTGCAACAGCTGCGACGGTACGCTGTGCGGGATATCCGGCAGGGTGGCATCCAGCTTCGCCACCGGCAGAGAGAAATCGGCAGGTGCGCGGCCCAGCAACAGCGCGATAGCGTGCTCCAGCTGTGCGCGCTGCCACTGATAATCCTGCGCGGAGGCGCGAGCGCTTTCCAGCTGCATCTGCGCCTGCGCCAGGGTGGCGCGTGATTCGCTGCCCGCCTGATATTTGTTTTGAATCACCGTCAGGTAGCGTTGATAAGCATCAATGCTGCGCTGATAGAGGGCGATTTTCTCGTCCATAATGCGCAGCTGGAAATAGTCCTGCGCCAGCTCAGACTGGGCGCTAAGGGTGATATTCGCCAGCTCGGCGGCGCTGGCCTGGGCGCTGGCTTTGTTCTCTTCCAGCGTGCGACGCAATTTGCCCCACAGATCCAGCTCCCAGCTGGCGCTCAGCTCGGCCTGATGGCTGTTGCTGACGCTACGCTGGCCGGTGGTGCTGGCGCGGCTGCCGCTGCGCGTGCTGGTGGCATCGTAGCTCACCGACGGGAACAGCTCGGCACGTGACTGCGATGCCAGCGCCTGGGCTTCACGGTACTGGGCGGCATAGTTCGCCACGTTCTGGTTAGAGATGCTGACCTGACGCAGCAGGCCATCGAGGGTGGCATCGTGGTACACCGCCCACCATTCGCCTTTGCTCTGATCATCCTGCGGCGTGGCCTCGGTCCAGCCTTGCGCCTCTTTAAAATGGGTCGGCATTGCCATCGTCGGACGCTGATAATCAGGACCAACGGTACAGCCTGCCAGCAGCAGCGCCATAAAGATCGGGGTAATTCGTAACGACATTTTCATGGATCAGGATTCCGCATGACGCAACCGCCGCCACTGACGTTTGGTGGCGCGGCTCAGACTATCGAGCCAGAGATAAACAACCGGCGTGGTAAACAAAGTAAGCAACTGGCTGAGCGCCAGGCCACCGGCAATCGCCAGACCAAGCGGGCTGCGCAGGTCGGCATCGCCACCGCTGCCCAGCGCCAGCGGCAGTGCGCCGAAGAAGGCCGCCAGCGTGGTCATCATGATCGGACGGAAGCGCATCAGGCAGGCCTGAGTAATCGCCTGACGCGGCGTCATGCCCTGACGGCGTTCAGCGTCGATGGCAAAGTCGATCATCATAATGGCGTTCTTTTTCACGATACCAATCAACAGGATAATGCCGATCAGCGCGATCACCGTCAGTTGCGTATTCGTCAGCAGCAACAGCAGCAAGGCACCGACGCCCGCCGATGGTAGCGTAGAAAGGATGGTGAGCGGGTGGATATAGCTTTCGTACAGCACGCCGAGCACGATATACACCGCCGCCAGCGCCGCCAGAATCAGCCACGGCATGGTGGCAGTCAGCTGAGAAAACGCGGCGGCAGTCCCGGCAAAGCCCGCCTGAATATTGGAAGGCAGCCCCAGTTTCGCCATCGCCTGCTTGATAAGCTGCTGCGCCTGTTCCAGCGAGACGCCGTCATTCAGGTTGAAGGCGATGGTGCTGGTAGCAGACTGCCCCTGATGCGCCACCGAAAGCGGTGCATTGCCGCCGACAAAAGTGGCAAAGGCTGAGAGCGGCACCCGGTCGCCACTGTCATTGACGACAAACAGCTCTTTCAGGATATTCGGGTCACGGGTGTAGCTGTCCTGCAACGACATCACCACATGGTACTGGTTAAGCGTGTGGTACAGCGTGGCAATCTGCCGCTGGCTGAAGGAGTTGTTCAGCATGGTATCGATCATCTGTACGTTAACCCCGAGCATCTTCGCCCGGTCGCGATCGATATTGATCACCACTTCCTGGCCGCCGGTTTGCGAGTCGGAATCCACGCTGTTCAGCTGCGGGATCGCCGCCAGCGCCGCCTGCACTTTCGGCGTCCAGGTGCGCAGCACATCCAGATCGTCGGCCTGCAAACTGTATTGATAAGTGGCGTTGGCGCTGCGGCCACCAATATGCAGATCCTGCGCCGCCATCAGGAACATCTGTCCCCCGGCAATATGGCTGGTCTTCATACTCAGGCGGTTGGCCACTTCGGTGGCGGTCGCGGTTCGCTTATCAAAATCCTTCAGTCGCACAAAGAAGTTGGCGCTGTTACGCGAACCAAACATGCCGCTGCCCATCGACGACATCACGCTTTCGACTGCCGGGTCAGACTCGATGATTTTGGTAAACTGCAACATCTTCGGCTTCATCGCCTGGAAAGAGATGTTCTGATCGGCGCGCAACGCGCCCATCAGCAGCCCGGTATCCTGATTGGGGAAGAAGCCTTTCTGCACCACCGAATACAAAAACAGGTTCAGCAACACGGTAAGCAGCAAGCTGAACATAGTCATTTTCTGGTGCGCCAGCACCCAGGCCAGACCACGCGAGTAGCCAGCCAGCAGCGCATTCAGCTGGTTTTCAATAAACTGATACAGCGGATGCGGGCGTTTGCTGACTTTCGGCTTCGGTTTCAGCAGCCGCGCGCACAGCATCGGCGTCAGGCTGAGTGAGACAAACATCGAGATCAGCAGCGAGATGGAAAGCGTCACGGCAAACTCGCGGAACAGACGGCCGACGATACTCCCCATCAGCAGAATCGGGATGAAGACCGCAATCAATGACATGGTCATCGACAGCACGGTAAAACTTACTTCCTGCGCGCCACGCAGCGCGGCGCGCAGCGGACTTAACCCTTCTTCGATATGGCGGGTGATGTTTTCCAGCACCACAATCGCATCATCGACCACAAAGCCGGTCGAGATGATCAACGCCATCAGCGACAGGTTATCGAGGCTGTAACCCAGCAGATACATCACCGCACAGGTGCCAATCAGCGACACCGGCAGCGCCAGCGCCGGTATCACCACCGCCTGCACATTGCGCAGGAAGACAAACACCACCGCAATCACCAGCATCACGGCGATCAACAGCGTCTCTTCGGTGTCATACAACGACTGGCGCACCGTCGGGGAACGGTCCACCACCAGTTTCAGTTGGGTATCGGCGGGCAGATCTTTTTCCAGGTTCGGCAGCTGCGCTTTGATGGCATCAATGGTATCCAGCATGTTAGCCCCGGCCTGACGCGTGATACCGATCATCACCGACGGCGTGGCATTGAGGAAACCGGCCTGGTATTTATCTTCGATTGAGTCATAAACGGTCGCGACATCATGCAAACGCACCGCTTTGCCGTTGTTATAGCTGACGATCAGATTGCGGTACTGTGCCGCTTTATCCAGCTGTCCGTTGCTGTCCACCAGCCACGACTGGCTGCTGCCCTGCAAAATCCCTTTCGGCAGGTTGGTGGTGCTGTCGGCGATGGCGCTACGCACCGTATCCAGTGAAATACCGTATTGCGTCAGCTTCTGCGGTTGCAGATCGATGCGCACCGCAGGCAGCGCACTGCCCATCAGCGACACTTCACCAACGCCCTGCACCTGGCTCATCGCCTGTTCAATCTTACTTTCCGCCAGGTCGTAGAGCTCACCCGGCGTTCGGGTGGCGGAGACCAGCGCCAGCATCACAATCGGCGCATCGGACGGGTTGGCTTTACGGTACGTCGGCAGCGATTCCATCGAACTTGGCAGCAAACTGCGCGCCGCGTTAATCGCCGCCTGCACATCACGCGCCGCGCCGTTGATATCGCGATCCAGTTCAAACTGCAAAATGATGGTGCTGGAACCCTGCGAACTGCTCGACGTCATCTCGGTGATGCCCGCGATCTGCCCGAGCGAGCGTTCCAGCGGTGTCGCCACCGTGGCCGCCATGGTTTCCGGGCTGGCCCCGGCAAGGCTGGCGCTGACCATGATGGTGGGGAAATCCACCTGCGGCAGTGGAGCCACCGGCAGCAGCCGGTAGCCCAACAGGCCAAGCAGCATGATCGACAGCGTCAGCAGCAGAGTGGTCACCGGGCGGAAGATAAACAGCCGCGTCAGATTCATTGCTCGCCTCGCGCCTGCTGCTGTTTACGCTGCACAAAACGCTTGCCACGCTGCGCCCAGCCATCAAACCACAGGTAAATCACTGGGGTGGAGAACAGCGTCAACACCTGGCTGACGATCAACCCGCCGACGATCACCAGGCCGAGCGGCTGGCGCAACTCAGCGCCAGAACCGGAGGCCAGCATCAGCGGCAATGCCCCCAGCAGCGCCGCCATGGTGGTCATCATAATCGGACGGAAACGCAGCAGACACGCCTGATGAATCGCATCGCGTGGGCTCATCCCCTGCTTGTTTTCCGCTTCCAGCGCAAAGTCGATCATCATAATGGCGTTCTTCTTCACGATGCCGATCAACAGGATCACCCCGATCAACGCAATCAGGCTGAACTCGCTACCGGCCAGCAGCAGCGTCAGCAGCGCCCCCACCGCCGCCGACGGCAGTGTGGAGAGAATGGTGACCGGATGAATAAAGCTTTCATACAGAATGCCCAGCACCACATACATGGTGATCAGCGCCGCCAGAATCAGCCACAGCGTGTTGCCGGTGGCACTCTGGAACGCTGAGGTTTCCCCCTGATAACGCAGGGTGATACTCGACGGCAGATTCAGCTGCTGCGTCACCTCGGTAATCGCCTGCTGCGCATCTTCCAGTGAATAACCGCTGTTGAGGTTAAACGACACCATCACCGCCGGGAACTGGTTGAGGCGCATATGCATCAGAGAACCGGTGCGCTCATGGATGGTGGCGATCGAGGTCAGTTTCACCATGCCAGTCGTGCTGCTGGTGCTGGATGAGGTCGAACTGCTGGAGCTGTCCGATGAACTGGAGCTGGAGCTACTGCTGCTGGACGAGCTGCTGGTGGTGGTCGTGGAGCTGCTACTGTCGCTGCTGCTGGTCGACGGTTGCAGATAGACATCATCGAACGATGCCGGAGACTGCTGATAAGTGGGTGCCACTTCCAGCACCACGCGATACTGGTTCGCCTGGGTAAAGATGGTAGACACCAGACGCTGACCAAAGCTGTTATACAACGCGGTATCGACGTCAGAGGCGGTAATGCCGTAGCGTGCTGCTTTATCACGGTTCAGTTCCACATAAGCCACGCGGCCCTGATCCTGTAAGTTGCTCACCACACCATTAAATTCCGGGCGTTTCTGCAAGGCGGCAATCAGCTGCGGCGTCCATTTCACCAGGTTTTCGCTGTCAGCATCGTCCAGGGTGAACTGATACTGATTCGGCGTGACCTGGTCGTTGACCGTTAAATCCTGCGCCGGTTGCAAATAAAGCTGGATACCCGTCACCTGGGTCGCCGCCTGTTGCAGCTGTTTAATCACCACATCGGCTTTGTCATCACGCTCGCCAAACGGCTTGAGGTTGATCTGCATACTGCCGCTGTTGAGGCTGGTATTGGTGCCGTCGATGCCGATGGTCGAGGACAGGCTCTCCACCGACGGATTTTGCAGGATCACTTTTGCCAGTGCCTGCTGCCTTTTCGACATTTCACTAAAGGAGACATCCTGCGAGGCAAGGGTGACGCCCTGAATCAGGCCGGTATCCTGGGTCGGGAAGAAGCCTTTCGGAATCACCAGATACAGCACCGCCGTCAGCGCGAACGTCGCCAACGCCACCAGCAACGTCAGCTTCTGGTGATTCAGCACGATAGTCAGCATGCGGTCATAGCCGCGCACCAGCTTGTCAAAAAATTCGCCGCCTTTGCGTGAGAAACGCGACTGTTTTTCCGGCGGGATATGCTGCAACAGATAAGCACACAGCATCGGGGTCAGCGTCAGCGACACCAGCATCGAGACGAGGATCGACACCGCCAGGGTGATGGCAAATTCGCGGAACAAACGCCCGACCACATCGCCCATAAACAGCAGTGGGATCAGCACCGCAATCAGCGAGAAGGTCAGCGAGATAATGGTGAAGCCAATTTGCTGGGAACCTTTCAGCGCCGCCTGCATCGGCGTTTCGCCCTCTTCCAGCCGTCGCGAGATATTCTCCACCACCACAATCGCATCGTCGATCACGAAGCCGGTGGCGATGGTCAGCGCCATCAACGACAGGTTGTTCAGGCTGAAGTCCGCCAGGTACATCACACCGAAGGTGCCAATCAGCGACAGCGGCACCGCGACGCTGGGGATCAGCGTCGCCGCGATATTGCGCAGGAACAGGAAGGTGACCATCACCACCAGCGCCACCGACAACATCAGCTCAAACTGCACGTCACTGATCGAAGCACGAATGGTTTGCGTACGGTCGGAGAGGATGGTCATCTTCACGCCATCCGGTAACGCCGCCTGCAACGTGGGCAGTTTGGCTTTGATGGCATCCACCACCTGAATGACGTTTGCCCCCGGCTGGCGCTGTACGCTAATCACAATTGCCGGGCTGTTATTCGCCCACGCCGACTGGAAGCTGTTTTCCGGCCCCTGCTCGATATGAGCAATATCTTTCAGGCGCAGTGCGGCACCGTTCTGATAGGTGATAATCAGGTTGCCGTACTCTTCAGCGGTGCGCAGCTGGTCGTTAGCGTCGATGGTGACCGAATGGTATTTGCCGTCGAAGCCGCCTTTTGAGCCGTTCACGTTGCTGTTGCCGATCAGGGTGTTGACGTCTTCCAGCGTCAGGTTATGCGCCGCCAGTGCTTTCGGATCCATCTGGACACGGATCGCCGGTTGATGTCCGCCCGCCAGCGTCACCATACCAACACCGGAAATCTGCGACAATTTCAACGCCACGCGGGTGTTGACCAGATCCTGCACTTCGGTGAGCGGCAGGGTATCGGAACTGGCCGCCAGGGTGATCACCGCGGTATCTGCCGGGTTGACCTTTTTATACGTCGGCGGATTAGGCAGATCGCTCGGCAGCAGGTTGTTCGCGGCATTGATCGCCGCCTGCACTTCCTGTTCCGCCACATCCAGCGACAGATCAAGGCTGAACTTCAGCGTAATGATTGAGGACCCACCGGAGCTGGTGGAGGTCATCTGGCTTAAACCCGCCATCTGCCCCAGCTGCCGCTCCAGCGGCGAAGTGATCGATGAGGCCATCACGTCCGGGCTGGCACCCGGATACAGCGTGGTGACCTGAATGGTCGGATAGTCCACCTGCGGCAACGCCGAGGTGGAGAGGAATTTATAAGCGAAGATCCCGGCGATCAGCACGCCCACCATCAACAGGATGGTGGCGACCGGCCGCTGGATAAACAGGCGTGACGGATTCATTTGGCCTCGGTGGTCGCAGTCGGTTTGCTCTCATCGGCCAGCGTCACTTTACTGCCGTTGGTCAGACGATCGATGCCCTCCGTCACCAGACGTTCGCCCGGCTCTACCCCTTTCAGGATCGCCTGCAGATCTTCACCAAAGGTCGGGCCGGTGGTGACCGCTTTACGCGTCACGGTGTTGTCTTTATTGATGACAAACACAAAGCTGCCATCGCTGCTCAGTTGCAACGCCTGGGCCGGGATCACCGTGGCGTTTTTCAGGGTGTCGGTTTGCAGGCGCAGATTGACGAACTGGTTGGCAAACAGCGACTCGTCCTGGTTGGGGAAACTGGCTTTCAGCTCGATGGTGCCGGTGCTGGTGTCGATTTGGTTGCTGATATATCTCACTTCACCCTGCGCCAGCACCGTGGTGTTGTCCTGATCAAACGCCGTTGCTGGCAGGCTTTGCTCGTTGTGCAGCGCTTTGGTCAGCTGCGGAATGTTGCTTTGCGGCACACTGAAGGTCACTGCTGCCGGTTGCATCTGCGTCACCACCACGATACCGGTGGTATCGGTGGTCTGGATCATATTGCCCGGGTCCACCAGACGCAGGCCCACGCGGCCGCTGACCGGCGAGGTGATGCGCGCGTATTCAATATCCAATTTTGCACTGGCGATCTGCGCTTCATCCGCTGCCACCGCACCGCGATACTGGCCAACGGTCGCCATCTGGGTATCCAGGTCCTGGCGCGCCAGTGAGTCCTGCGCGTAGAGTTTTTTGTAGCGTGCCAGCGTCAGTTCGGCACTTTTCAGCAGCGCCTGGTTCTGATTAAGATCGCCCTGATATTGCGCCAGCGTCGCCTGGTAGCTGCGCGGATCGATCTGCGCCAGCAGCTGGCCCGCCTGCACTTTCTGTCCTTCGGTGAAGTACACCTTATCCAGCTGACCCGCCACCCGGCTGGTAACCGTCACGCTGGCATTGGGCACCACCGTCCCCAGCGCATTCAGATACACCGGCACATCGGCGGTGGTGGCAACGCCACTGTGCACCAGGGTCGCCCCCCCCATCATCATCGCCATGCCCGGCGGGCCACCGGCGGCACGGTGACCACTGCGCCCACCGTGTTCACCACCCGGCGGCATTCCGCCTGGCGGCATCCCCCCGCGTCCACCGACTACGCGCCAGATCACGCCAGCCACAATTAACAGCACAACTAACAGGAGCAGCCATTTCAGCCAGCGAGAGAAAGCGGATCGAGGAGCGTTGGTCTTCATTGAGTTTTTAGGTCTCAGATAAATGGAAAATCCCCTGAAAAACAGGGGATTATTTCAAAGGTAAATCATTACTGCGCGTATTATCGGCTGAAATACATATTTTATTCCATGCTCAAACCGTAAGGGTATCGTTAAGATCCTCAGGATTTCCAGCCGCCGCCGAGTGCCTTGTACAACGTGATTTTCTGGCTTAACTGGCCCAGATGCGCGCTAATCAGCGTTTGTTGTGCGCTGTAAAGAGAACGTTGAGCCACTAACACATTGAGATAATTATCAACGCCCTGCTTATACCGCAATTCAGAATAGTCGTAGTCGCGCTGATTCGCACCTACCTCTTTTTGCAGGGCCGTCATTTGATCCTGCCAGGTGTCCTGACCGGCCAGCGCATCGTTCACTTCTTTAAACGCGGTCTGGATCGCTTTCTCATAGTTGGCGATCTCAATGCGTTTTTCGATATGGGCGATGTTCAGGTTAGCCTCGTTTTTGCCGCCGTCAAAAATCGGCAGGTTAATCGAGGGGACAAACGACCAGGCACCGGTACCGCCACCCAGCAGGCTGCCAAGCGAGCTACTGGTGGAGCCACCGGATGCCGTCAGCGTAATGCTCGGGAAGAAGGCCGCGCGCGCTGCACCGATATTGGCATTAGCGGCTTTCAGCGTATGTTCGGCAGCCATCACATCCGGGCGGCGCGTCAGTAAATCTGACGGCAATCCGGCTGGTGTGGCCGGGAACTGCCAGTTGGCATCCAGCGACGCATGGGACAGCAGCGACACCGGCAGATCGGTGCCCACCAGCAGACGCAGCGCATCCACATCCTGGCGTACCTGACGGGTGTAGCTGGCGACATCCGCCTCGGCCGCACGCACCGTGCTTTCTGCTTCGGCCAGGTCCTGGTCGCTGCTGACGCCACCGTCATAGCTCATTTTGGTCAGCCGGTACGAATCCTGCTGGCTCTGGGCGGTGTGCTGCGCCAGATGCAGCAGATCGTTATCTGAACACAGGGTCAGCCAGGCAGTGGCCACTTCCGAAATCAGCGAGATCCGGGTGGCACGCTCGGTTGCTGCGGTCGAGAGATAGGTTTCCTGCGCCTGATCGCGCAGGCTGCGCAACCGGCCAAAGAAATCCAGTTCCCATGAGGTGACGCCCAGACCGGCGTTCAGCTCGTGGTAAGTGATCGGACCGGTGGTTTTGGTGTTGTACAGATTGCCCGGCTCATGAGCCGAGGTCTGGCTGGCCGTGGCGTCAATTGACGGCATCAGCGCAGCGCGCTGCACCGTGACATCGTTACGCGCCTCTTCGACATTGAGGGCCGCGACGCGCAGGTCGCGGTTGTTATCGAGTGAAAGCTGGATCAGATTACGCATCGTGGCATCGGTGAAAAAATTCTGCCACGGCAAATCCGCCACATTGCCCACTGCGGTGGGCTGATCGTAATGGGCATCCACCGGCATCGCCGGGCGCTGATAATGCGGCTCCATGGTGCAGCCGGTTAAGCCCAGGGCAGCGGCCAGCGGCAGCAGCGCCCAGTTAAAGGTTTTAGTTATCATGCTGCACCCCCTCTGCGGATGCGTTTTTCTTACGCGCGAAGAACTGCGACACCACCACGTAGAACATCGGCACAAAGAAGATGGCGAGGAAGGTCGCGGTAATCATCCCGCCAGCCACCGCCGTACCGATGGAGTGCTGGCTACCCGCGCCCGCACCGTTAGAGATGGTGAGCGGCAGCACGCCGAGGATAAAGGCCATTGACGTCATGATGATCGGGCGGATACGCAGCCTGGCTGCCTCCACCGCCGCTTCCACCAGGCTCTTGCCTTCCCGCTCGTGCAGTTCCTTCGCAAATTCAACAATCAGGATGGCGTTCTTCGCCGCCAGCCCGACGGTGGTTAATAGCCCTACCTGGAAGAACACATCGTTCTGCAAGCCACGCAGCAACACCGCGCAGATGGTGCCCAGCACGCCAAGCGGCACCACCAGAATCACCGAGAACGGAATCGACCAGCTTTCGTACAGCGCCGCCAGGCACAGGAACACCACCAGAATCGAGATGGCATACAGCTGAGTGGTCTGGTTGCCTGATGCCTGCTCCTCATAAGAGATGCCGTACCACTGCACGCGGAAACCGCTCGGCAGCTGCTTCGCCAGCTCCTCAACTGCTGTCATCGCTTCACCGGTACTTTTACCCGGAGCCGGGGAGCCGAGGATCTCTTCCGCCGTCAGGCCGTTAAAGCGTTCGAAATGCGGCGAGCCATACACCCATTTACCGGAGGCAAAGGCGGAGAATGGAACCATGGTGCCGCTGGTGTTGCGGAAGTACCATTTATTGAGGTCAGACGGCGTCACGCGGGAATCCGCTTTCCCCATCAGGTACACCTCTTTGACACGGCCGTTGTACATGAACTGGTCGATATAGCTGGAGCCCCAGGCCACCGACAAGGTGTTGTTGATATCGGTCATGCTCAGGCCGAGCGCGCTGGCTTTTTCGTCATTAATCTCCAGTTGATACTGCGGCTCATCTTCCAGGCCATTCATGCGTACCTGAGCCAGACGCGGGTCTTTGTTCGCCAGGGCAATTAACTGATGCGTGGCATCCATCATCTGCTGATGGGTGTGCGCACCGGTATCCTGCAAATAGAGGTCAAAGCCGGTGGCATTACCCAGCTCCATCACCGCAGGCGGCACCATGGCAAAGATTTTGGCGTTTTTGTAATTGGCAAAATGCGCCATTACCCGGTTGGCCAAATCCTGTACGCTCTGGCCACTATGGGTTCGTTCCCCCCAGTCTTTCAGACGCACAAACGCCATGGCGTTACTCTGACCGCGACCGGCAAAGTTAAAGCCCGCCACACCAAAGGTGGTGGTGACCACGGAAGCTTCGTTCTTTTGCAGGTAATCATTCAGGTCGTTGATCACCTGCTGGGTACGCTGCGACGAGGCGTTTACCGGCAGGGTCATCTGCACCATCATCAGGCCCTGGTCTTCATTGGGCAGGAAGGTGGTCGGTACGCGGGTAAACAGAAAGCCCGTTACCCCGACAATCACCAGATACACCACCATAAACAGCCCGCGCCGCGAGATGACTTTACTCACGCCGCGGGTGTAGTGCATCGCACCGCTATCAAACTTGCGGTTAAACCAACCGGCAAACCCGGTGGTTTTGTGCTCGGCCGAACTGGCTTTCAGCAGGGTGGCGCACAGCGCCGGGGTGAAGATCAGCGCCATAATCACCGACAGCGCCATCGCTGACACAATGGTGATTGAGAACTGACGATAGATAACCCCGGTTGATCCAGCGAAGAACGCCATCGGCAGCAGGACCGCCGACAGCACCAGCGCGATACCGAACAACGCCCCCTGGATTTGCTGCATCGATTTGATGGTGGCGGTTTTCGGATCGAGCCGTTCTTCGTGCATCACACGCTCGACGTTCTCCACCACTACGATGGCATCATCCACCAATAGCCCTATCGCCAGCACCATCCCGAACATCGTCAGGGTGTTGATGCTGTAGCCGAAGGCCGCAAGGATACCGAAAGTACCCAGCAGAACCACCGGCACCACCAGCGTGGTGATCATGGTCGCGCGCAGGTTTTGCAGGAAGATAAGCATCACGAAGAACACCAGAACCACGGCTTCGATCAGCGTTTTCACCACTTCTTCAATCGACGCGCTCACCACCGGTGAGGTGTCGTAGGGATAGGTGACTTCCACGTTATCCGGCAGCGACTCTTTCAAATCGGCAATCGTCTGACGGACCGCTTTCGCGGTGTTCAGCTCGTTGGCACCGGTTGCCAGACGCAACGCGATACCTGCCGCCGGTTTGCCGTTGAGCGTGGCGTCAATGCCGTAGCTTTGTGGCCCCAGTGCTACCGACGCCACATCTTTCAGGCGCACCTGAGAGCCATCGCTGTTCACTTTCAGCAGCACGTTCTCAAACTGTTTCACCGTGGTGAAACGGGTTTTACCGAGTACCGTTGCCTGGGTTTTTGCGCCCTGAATGGTCGGCAGACCGCCCAGCGAACCGGAAGACACCTGCACGTTCTGATTATCAATCGCGGTGCTGACATCGCTCGGCATCAGGTTGTATTTGTACAATTTGGCAGGATCGAGCCAGATACGCATGGCGTATTCGGAACCCAGCACCATAAAGTCACCGACACCTGGGGTACGTGAAATCGGGTCTTCCAGTTTGGAGACCAGCATATCCGCGAGGTCACCGTTGGTCAGCTTGCCATCTTTCGAAATCAGGCCAACCACCATCATGAAGTTTTTCTGGTACTTACGGATGCGGATACCCTGCTGGGTCACATCGGTCGGTAATTGCGACTCCGCCAGAGAAACGCGATCCTGCACCTGTACCTGCGCAATATCCGGATTAATCCCCTGGTTGAAGGTGGCGATGATCTGCGCACTACCGTCGGATGCACTGCTGGATTCGAGGTAACGCAGACCGTCCAGGCCGTTAAGTTGCTGTTCAATCACCTGCACCACGGTGTTTTGCGTGGTTTCGGCACTGGCACCGGGATAGGTGACGGAAATCGACACCGCCGGGGGTGAGATATCGGGGTATTGGTTAACCGGCAGTTTGAGCGTCGCAATCGCCCCCACCAGCATCACAATGATCGCGATCACCCACGCAAATATCGGGCGTTCAATAAAAAACTTAGACATTACGCCCCCTTATTGTGCCGCAGCATCAGTCATGGAGAGGCTGACGGCATTGGCGGAAGGCGTGTCATTGGTATCGGCCGCCGTGGTGGTCACTTTGACGCCGCTGCGTACACTTTGCAGATTGTTTACCACCACCTTCTCGCCCTCTTTCAGGCCTCCGGTCACCAGCCACTCCCCTTTGATCATCTCGCCGGTGCTGATGCTGCGCTGCTCAATGGTGTTATCGCTTTTCACCACATAGACGTAAGGCTGGCCTTTGGTGTCATGCATGATAGATTCCTGCGGCACCAGGATGCCCTGCTGCTGGACGCCCTGCGGGAAGCTGGCGTGCACATACATCCCCGGTAGTAACTCATCTTTCGGGTTCGGGAACACCGCGCGCAGCACCACGGTGCCGGTGGCGGTATCCACATTCACTTCCGAGAAGGCCAGTTTGCCCTGCGCGCCATATTTGCTGCCATCTTCCAGCGAGAGGCCCACGGCGGCAGTGTTATCGTCGATCTTCGCGATCTTGCCGTCAGCCAGCGCGCGGCGCAGGTGCAGCAGATCGGTTGACGACTGATTCACATCGACATAGATGGGATCAAGCTGGGTAATGGTGGCGAGATAATCGGTTTGCCCGTCAGTGACCAGCGCACCGGCGGTGTAAATCGAACGGCTGATATGACCGGAGATCGGTGCTTTCACCAGGGTGTAGTCGAGATTCACTTTGGCGGTTTCCACATCGGCTTTCGCTTCGCGCTCGGCCGCCACCGCATCATCGTAGGTTTGTTGGCTGATGGCGTGGGCGGCCGCCAGTGGCTGATAGCGTTTCGCCAGCATGGCATCGTTTTGCCAGGTCGCCATGGCTTTGTCATAAGAGGCTTTATACGTGGCCGGGTCGATTTGATACAACGGCTGACCCTCTTTCACTTCTCCCCCTTCGGTGAAAAGTATTTTTTGGATCACACCGCTGACCTGCGGACGCACCTGAGCGGTTCTTACCGCCGTGGTGCGGCCAGGCAGTTGCGTCACCAGCGTGACAGGCTCAGTTTTCAGGGTGACGACGCCGACTTGCGGCGTCGCAGACGCGGCGGGTGTAGCTCCGCCCTGATCACAGGCTGCCAGTAAAAACACGACGCTGGCAGAAAGAAGTTTCAGGCGCATAGTTTTTCTCAACAAGATGGGTAAAAGTAATGAGAATGATTACTCTCAAGGAAAGTCATTGTAGGCAGGGTGCAACTACACAGCTGTTAAGGTTGCGTAAAACATATTTTCGAAACGAAAATGGTAAACCTTTCGTGCGATAAATCGCTGTGTTTTTTAGCTTTTTGCGGGTTTTCGGCCTTTTGAAAAGGCTTAAGCGCGATAAATCGCGCCGCTACGGTAACTGCGTTGGTTAGCGCCACTGCTAAACTTTGCACCCACATATGTAGCGGCGCGATTTATCGCGCGTTGTTAACCTTTCGGTTCTATCCCGCGACGGCGTAGCTCACGCCGTGCCAAATCCTTTAACCAGTAAGACAAGGTCACGTTGTCATCATCGGTTAGCGCGCGTAACTGATCATGCAATTCCGGATGAATACGTAGCTGAAATGCCGCCGAGCGGCCTTCGCCTTTTGGCGTTCGGTCTTTGATTTTTGGCATAGGGTTTCGACTCAACGGAAAGAAGTTATTCGCCCCTTACCTGCGCTACCAACACAGTAAGGGGCTGGCGGACCTTGATGGAATGCGACATCGCAGTGCGTTGTGGCATACGTTACACGACGAGATATTTTTTTGTTGGCGGGGGAACGTTAAGGGATAGATAAGAGGTGTGAGCGATTTAGCATTGCCTGACCATCATGATTTGGCTCTGAATCGCAGGCAAAAAAAACCCACGCATCTGCGTGGGTCGGTGCAACAGAACAGGGTGAGCAGCGTGTGCTGCCGTTCTTCACACCCATCAATACCTCTGGGACTTTCATCCTCGCATCAACGGTGTGCTGACGACAGCGGGAAAACGCAACGGAATTAGGGGAAATGCAACGAGGTGTGAAAACTTCACCACCTCGTTTACATCATGATTTCGTTAAGATTTATCGGGTGCTGGTTTGCTGTAGATGGCGTCGGGCGCGATGTTCATATGTTTCAGCACCGGCCCCATAATGTTGCCGAAGACCGGAGCCGCCACCGAACCACCAAAGTGGTCACCGGCGGTCGGATGGTTGATCATCACCACCAGCGCCACTTCCGGATGGCTGGCGGGCGCGATGCCTGCGGTGTAGTTGACGTAACCGCCATCATATTTACCGCTGCTGCCCATCTTCTCTGCGGTACCGGTTTTGGTCGCCAGCCGGTAACCCGGCACGGCGGCTTTCACCCCGGTTCCCCCTGGCAATACGTCGCTCTCCAGCATATGCACCACGGTTTGCACGATTTGCGGATCGGCCACCTGTTTACCCAGCACCGGTGGCGTCACCTTGGTGATCGACAGCGGGCGATAGATGCCATACGACCCCAGCGTGGCGTATTCACGCGCAATTTGCAGCGGCGTGACGCGCAGGCCGTAACCAAAGGCAAAGGTCGCGCGTTCGATATCCGCCCAACGCTCACGATGCAGCGGGAAGTAACCGACGCTCTCGCCGGTCAGCCCTAACCCGGTGGGTTTGCCGAGACCAAAGGCCTGATAGGTATTCACCAGCGCCTCAGCAGGCATCGCCAGCGCAATATGGGAGACCCCGATGTCGCTCGACTTCTGCAAAATGCCGGTCATGGTCAGACGCGGCCAGTGGCCAACGTCACGGATCAGGTGGCCGTTAACCGAGTAAGGCGTGGTATCGATCACTGAATCCGGTCGCACCAGATGGCGCTCCAGCCCTTCCATCACCACCAGCGGTTTCACCGTGGAGCCGGGTTCGTAGCTGTCGTTTATCGCCGTATTGCGCATCTGCGCGGGGGTCGCGCCATCATAGTTATTCGGGTTGAACGACGGGTAAGACGCCATCGCCAGAATTTCGCCGGTATCGATTTTCACCAGTACCGCCGCGCCGGAGTCGGCTTTGTTCAGCAGCACGCCATCGCGCAGTTTGCTGTACAACGTGTACTGGTCAAATTTATCGATGCTGAGCTGCACCGTGGGTGGCTGTTGCGGTGGCTGGTAATCAATCATCGAGATGATATTGCCGTTTTTATCCTGGCGATAAACCTCTTTACCCTCTTCGCCCTGCAACAAGCGGTCAAAACCTTTTTCCAGTCCATTCAGCCCGTTGTTATCCGCTCCGACGATACCAATCAATGGCGCAGCAGCTTCACTCATCGGATAGAAACGGCTGTCGTCATACACCGAGCTGATGCCTTTCAGGCGCAGCGCCGCGATATCTTTGGCGATGCTTAACTCAATTTTACGCCCGAGGTACAGGAAGCGTTTTTTCGGGTTGGCGACAATCTGCTGCGCCAGCTGATCCGGCCGCATATTCAGCGCATTAGCCAGATAGGCCCACTTGGCGCTGGTAAAATCGGGGTTACTTTCCAGTACCCGCATCGGGTCGGCAATGATATCGCGGGAGGGGACGCTGAGCGCCAGCGCTTCGCCGTCACGGTCCAGCAGCGTGCCGCGATTAGTTGGCAACGTGACGGTACGCAGCGAACGCTGATCCGCTTCGTGTTCCAGCATCGGATGATTAATCAGCTGCAAATCAGCGACGCGTGCCAGTAGCAGCCCCATACAACCGAGCACACCTAAACAAATCAGGCGAAAACGAAACGGATTGAATGGGGCCTGGATCTGGTCTTTTCCCAGAAGTTTTTTTATTCGGGCCATGGTATTACCACTGCAATTAAAAAGTAAAACGGGGGCTATCGCAGCAGTTATAAAGAAAGGCGAGGCGGGATAACAGGAAAACTGTGTTTCAGTTCGTTAGCGTGGGACGCAGACAAAAAAAACCTGCGCATCTGCGCAGGTCGGTGTAATCAAGAAAACTTTTTGATGTTCACCCATCAATACCTCTGGGACCCTGACTGTAGCAAGGCGCAGAGACGGGATTCCATCTCTCAAACGCAACAGTTACCCGCAAAATGTAACCAGCGATGAGATTCTTACTGGATTGTGCAAACCTCATGTTTTTTGATTTCCACCAGGCAACTCATGGCGTTCGGCCCCTGAGTTAACGACGAGGTACCGATATCCAGCGTCAGCACATTGGGGTTGCCTGCGCGGTCCCACGGCTGCCAGGCGCGGCCAAAACCCGGGTCAAACCAGGCTCCGGTGGAGATAATTACCACGCCCGGCGTCAGACCATCGGTGAGGCGAACCCCGGCCAGCATTCGGCCACGCGCGTTGCTGACATCAATCTCATCACCATCGACAATCCCGCGCGCCGCCGCGTCCTGCGGGTGCATATACAGCGTTTCGTGTCCGGCGGTTTTGTTAGCCTGCACCGTGGCGGTGGCATCCAGCTGGCTATGCAGGCGATCGGATGGCTGAATTGAAATCATATGCAGCGGGAACTGCTCACTGAGCGCCGCCCCCAGCCACTCCTGCGGCTCGCGCCATTCCGGGTGACCGGCAAAATCATCCAGTTGATAATCGGCGATGGTCTGGCAGAACAGTTCGATTTTACCGCTGGCGGTTTGAATCGGATGGGTAACCGGGTTGGCGCGGAATTCATCCATAAACACGTAAGGGGTGCCCCCTTCCGGAATCTCCACGAAGCCGCGCTGCCAGAACTCACCGAACTCCGGGAAGTGGATCCCTTTGCGCGCATGGGCCACCGCGCATTGCTGATACAGATGCTCGATCCACTGCATCTCGTTGCGTCCTTCGGTGAAGACATCACGATAGCCGAGGCGGTCAGCGAGATCGGCAAAGATATCGAAGTCATTACGCGCCTGATGCTGCGGTTTAATCGCCTGATGCATCGCCAGCACAAAACGGTCACGCGAGGAGCCGCCAATATCGTTGCGCTCCAGCGTGGTGGTGGCAGGCAAAACGATATCCGCCATCTGCGCCGCAGGCGTCCAGACGATATCCTGCACCACCACGGTATCCGGGCGCTGCCAGCCTTCAACCAGGCGATTCAGCTGCTGATGGTGATGGAACGGGTTGCCACCGGCCCAGTGCACCAGATGGATATCCGGATAATGCAGCGTCTCGCCCTGGAAGCGATAAGGCTGCCCCGGGTTGAGCAGCATATCGCTGATACGCGCCACCGGAATCGACAGGCCAGACGGATTAGGGCCGGTGCTCATCAGCGGTGCCGGACCTTCCTGACGCGGATTGCCAACGCTGTTCATCGAGCCATGACCGAACGAGAAGCCGCCACCCGGCAAACCGGGCTGGCCCAGCATCGACGACAACGCAATCATCATCCAGTACGGCTGCTCGCCACGATGAGCGCGCTGTACCGAATAAGAACAGGTAATAAAGCTGCGTTTGCCGATCAGCTGTTGCGCCAGCAGTGCAATACGCGCCGCCGGAATGCCGGTAATCTGGCTGGCCCACTCCGGGGTTTTCGCCACGCCGTCGCTTTCGCCCAGCAGATAGGCGCGCAGCTGCGGCCAGCCGGTACAGTGGCTGGCAAGAAAGGCCTCATCCAGCGCCAGCCGCCGGGTGATTTCAAACCCGAGCGCCAGCATCAGCGCCACATCGGTATTGGGCCGAATCGGAATCCACTCTGCGTTGACGAACGCCGGACAGTCATCACGCATCGGGCTGATATTAATGATTGGCGTACCTTTAGCGGTCAGCTGCTCCAGCGCCGGTTTCAGGCTGTGCTGCCCGGCCCCGCCGGACGCCACCTGGGCATTTTTCAGCGCCAGCCCACCAAAGGCGACAAAAATCTCCGCATGTTCCACCACGTCCGGCCAGTCAGTGACGCGACCAGTCAGCGGCATATAGGTACCAATCACATAAGGTAAAAAGAACTGCGCTGCGCCCCAGCTGTAGTTGCCCTGCTGGTCAACCCCGCCGCCGCCCTGAAAATAGAAGCGACGAATCAGGGTACGTGCATGGTTTACCCGCCCGGCTGATGACCAGCCATAAGAACCGTTAAAAATGCCGGAAGCACCGTAACGTTCGCGCACCCGGCGATTTTCTTCCGCCACCAGGTCCAGCGCGGTATCCCAGTCCACCGCGACAAAATCTTCACGGCCACGCAGGGTACGGTCGCTGTTCTCGCGTGATTTCAGCCACGAACGGCGCACCATCGGCTGGCGAATACGTTTATCCGAATAAACCAGTTCGGGAATGGTATTCAGCATCGGCGAAGGATCGGCATCCGCGAAGAAAGGTTCGCAGCCAGTCAGGCGATCATGCTCCGTTACGGCGGTAAAAGCGCCCCAGTGCGCCAGGTGCGGCACGCGTGTTTTCATGTTTATGGTCCGGCAGGCAGGTGTTGTTAGTTCTGGCAGCATAACATGTGGGGCGTATCGGGCTAAAGCCTGGCCGCGACCGTCTGATTTTCCGCACTTTTGCGACAGCGCTGGCATTCTGCCGGGTTGCGACGCTGGGTGATTTCCGTAACACTGGTGGCATGTGTAAACGTTTTCCCGGAAGCAGGTTAACGAATGGCTACCATTAAGGATGTTGCCAGAATGGCTGGGGTCTCGGTCGCGACCGTATCCCGCGTGATTAATAATTCCCCCAAGGCCAGCGAGAACTCACGCCTCGCCGTCACCATGGCAATGGAGCAGTTGCAGTATCACCCGAACGCCAACGCGCGCGCGCTGGCACAGCAATCCACCGAAACTCTTGGCCTGGTGGTCGGCGATGTTTCCGACCCGTTTTTCGGCGCGATGGTGAAAGCGGTGGATGAAGTGGCGGGTCAGACCGGTAACTTTTTGCTGATTGGTAACGGTTACCATAATGAGCAAAAAGAGCGTCAGGCGATTGAGCAACTGATGCGCCATCGTTGCGATGCGCTGGTGGTGCATGCCAAAAAAATCCCGGACGCGGATCTGGAAGTGCTGATGAAACAGGTGCCGGGGATGGTGCTGCTCAACCGGCTGCTGAAAGGGTTTGAATCACGCTGCATCGCGCTGGACGACCGCTACGGAGCCTGGCTGGCAACACGTCATCTGATCCAGCAGGGCCACACGCAAATCGCCTTTATCTGCTCCACCCACACCATTTCGGATGCCGAAGATCGCCTGCAAGGCTATTACGATGCGCTGAAGGAACACGGTCTGCCGAGCAACGACCGGCTGGTTGCCTGGGGCGAACCGGATGAAGTAGGCGGCGAGCAGGCAATGACCGAGCTGCTTGGCCGCGGCAAACAGTTCACGGCAGTGGCTTGTTATAACGATTCTATGGCCGCAGGCGCACTGGCAGTGATGAGCGACAACGGCATCCGCGTACCGGAAGAGATGTCGCTGATTGGTTTCGATGATGTGCTGGTGTCGCGCTACGTCCGTCCGCGTCTGACCACGGTACGCTACCCGATTGTCACCATGGCGCAGCAGGCCGCGCAACTGGCCTTAGCGCTGGCCAATGATACGCCGATGCCGGAAGTCACTAACATGTTCAGCCCGACGCTGGTGCGGCGCCATTCCGTCAGCGGACCTGGTTAAATTTTGTCGTTATCCGTAAGGGCGATGCAAATCGCCCTGGATATTCGTCACAAATTTGGAACACAGAAGTAAAAAAACATTAAACCTCTTTAACGTCTCTGCCGATACCTGCCGGACACTCTTCTGGCCGTGCCAGCCAGGATCGACTGAACATCAAGGAGGACTTATGAGTATTTCCCGACGTCTGCTTCTGGCATTAGCGTTTATTACTGCCGTAATCGTGGCGCAGGGAACCCTGGCGATTGCTTTTATCAGCGGCTTTCAGGACCGCTTCGAAAACGTGCAAAGCCGTGCTATTCCCTCGATCAAACTCCTTAGCGAACTCACCGATCACAGCCAGCAGCTGTATCTGACCTTGTATCAATATCAAAACAGCAAAAGCGCAGCCGCTGAAGCGCAGATAACACAACAAATCGCGCAGATTCGCGACCAGCAAAATGCATATCAAAACGACCATATCGCCAGTGATAAAGACGCTGGGATGGCGCAGCAGGCGAGCGACACCCTCAAGGTGATCAGCGACCGTCTGCCCGCATTTCTGGCCGCAGTGAAAGCCAATGACCCGAGCCAGCTGGAGAACGCGGACGGGATGGGTGGCGCGATTCAGACGCTGATTGCCGATTATCGCCAGCAAATGGCGCTCAACATGACAATTGGCGACCAACTGCGGGCCACCAACCGCACCATTTTTCATTTTGTCAGCTGGGCAACCGTAGCGGGGATCACCGTCGCGGTGCTGATGATTGTGGTATTCGCGCTGCTGACCATTAAGCACATCCGCCGCAGCCTGAACAACATCTCGACGATTATGGCGCAGGCAACTGAGCATCTCGATCTCACGGTGGCGGCTGACGAAAGCCGCAACGATGAAGTGAGCAGAATGGCCGGTTACTTTAATAAGCTGATGCGCCATATTTCAAAATCGCTGACAGCGGTGAACACCGCAGCCGGGTCGGTGAGCAGCGCTTCAACGCAAATCGCTGCCGGTAATGAAGATCTCTCGGCACGTACCGAGCAACAGGCCGCCTCGCTGGAGCAGACCGCTGCCAGCATGACCGAGCTGAGTGAAACTGTGCGCCAGACCGCCGACCACACGCGCGATGCGACCCGACTGGCAGATAATGCCAGCACGCTGTCGCGCCAGAGTACCGCATCGCTGGACACCATGCTCAGCACCATGAACGACATCCATTTAAGTGCGTTAAAAGTTAAAGATATTACCGGCCTGATTGAAGGCATTGCGTTTCAGACCAATATCCTGGCATTAAATGCCGCCGTCGAAGCCGCGCGTGCCGGGGAACATGGCAAAGGCTTTGCCGTGGTGGCCGGAGAAGTACGCAACCTGTCCCATCGCTCCACCACCGCCGCACGGGAAATTAAAACGCTGATTGAAGCCTCAACCAATTTGATTGAGTCCGGCGCACAGCAGGCGGCACAGGTGGGCGACAGCATTCAGTCGGTCAATGAAGTGATTACGCAGGTCAATAGCCTGGTGAGTGAAATCGCCACCGCCGCCGCAGAGCAAAGCCAGGGGATTAACCAGGTGCATCGGGCGATTGATCAAATGGATGATGTGACGCAGCAGAATGCGGCGCTGGTGGAGCAGGCGTCGGCGGCGTCTCAGTCGTTGCAGGAACAGGCGGAGCATGTTTCGCGGCTGGTCGGCGCGTTTCGTTTACATCGCGCCTGACACGAACAATCATCTCCAGGGTCGGCATTCATGCCGACCGGGTCAGTTAAAGTGCCCGCTGATACACCCTTACCACCGTATCCGGGTACTCCAGCGCTTCCTCCGCGAACTTCCAGCCAAAACGCTCGTAATATCCGGCAAAGGTGGACCACAACCATAGCCGGTCATAGCCGCGCTCACGGGCATAGTCGATAACATGCTGTTGCAGCGCCTGGCTGACGCCTTGCCCGCGCGCATCTTCTTCGATAAACAACGCCGCCAGCCAGGGATAGAGATCCTGGCGGCTGATCAAATCGCAGCGCCAGAATCCCACCGTTCCCAGCGGCCTGCCCCCATCCAGCGCCACAAAGGTCACCGGAAAATCAGCCCCTTTCAGGCTGCTTTTTACAATGCTGGCATAAAACTCACGCGGGGTACCTTCACCAAATTCCCGCCACAACCAATCGGTAATCTGTGAGGCGAAATGAGGCACTTCCTGGAGTGGCAGAATCTGCATTACATTAATTTCCCCTGAAAAATAGGCACTGATTCAAACAGATAACCGTCAAAATCCGGCGCATCCGCATCAGAGAGTTCCAGCAGGGTATTTTTCACATTTTCCAGATGTTGCCACATCGCCTGCCAGGCCCCCATCACGTCACGGCGACGCAACGCTGCGAGGATGGTTTGATGGTCTCCTAACCACTTCAGACGATACGCGCGGGTTTCAAACTGCGGGCGCAGCTGCTGCCACAGCGGGCTGGCTTCATGATGACGCCAGACGCTGGTGACGGTATCCAGCAGCATCTGATTTTGTGTCGCCCCCGCCAGCAACAGATGAAACAGCTTATCGTTATCCTGGCTGCTGTCGTTGAGCGCGATGGCACGTTGCTCCTGCTCCAGGGTGCGGCGCAGGTTTTCAATATCGGCTTTGGTCGCCATTTTGGCCGCGAAGGCGGCGATGTTGCTCTCCAGCAACTGGCGTGCCTGAAGCATTTCGAAAGGGCCAACATCGCTGCGGAAAAAGGCTTCTTCCGCATCATCACTGTCCGAAGGGATACGCATTACGTAAACGCCCGAGCCTTGACGAATATCGACCGTCCCTTCCAGCTCCAGCATCAGTAAGGCTTCACGCACGATAGTACGACTCACGCCCCAGGTTTCCGCCAGCTGACGCTCCGGTGGCAGGCGCGAACCTACCGGGTAATGCCCATCAATGATTTGCTGGCGCAGATGCTGCCCAATTTCCTGATACTGCTTTTTCTCTTGTGGCGCTTCGGCTTTTTCCACGCTGTCACCCTTATGCTTCATGGCGCACAAGGTTCCAGCTGCTTCCATTGCGCGCCGGAACCTGTCTGCTATCTGGGCGCTAGTGTACCAAAGCCAGCGCCTGATCGAGTACCTTTGCACCATTCAGCGTGCCGTAAGCCAGAGTATCGATCACCGCAATCGGCAGCTGATAACTGTCGGTGAGCTTTTTGTTTTCCTCCAGCTTAAAACGCACCTGCGGCCCCAGCAGCACCACCGCCACCTCGTGGCCGTAGTTTTGTAACTCTTCGCGCAGGTTTTGCTCCGGGATAGCGTAGATCTGATACTCAAGACCGCGCGCCGCCGCCTCTTTTTCCATCCGGGTAACCACCATTGAGGTAGACATGCCTGCCGCGCAGGCCAGTACGATTCGTTTCATGTTGGCATCCTTATTTCACTTCATCATTAATATCCAGCGTCAGTTGCTGGCTATCACGCAGCTGACGAAACCAATGCGCTGACTTTTTCATCCGGCGCTGACGATGGTTATCCAGGTCGATTTCGATTAATCCGTAGCGATTTTTAAACGCATTCATCGGCGAGACGTTATCGGTGAAGGCCCACAGCATGTAGCCCTGGCAATGGCAGCCCGCCGCCTGCGCGCGCAGCGCCTGATGCAGATGTTCGGCAATAAAATTGATGCGGTAATCGTCCTGAATAATGCCCTCCGCATCCTTAAAACGCGCTTCGTTTTCAATGCCCATGCCGCTTTCCGCCACAAACCACGGCAGGTTGCCGTATTCCTGTTTCATGCGTTGCGCCATGTCGTAGATGATGCGCGGCTGAATTTCCCAGCCCCGCGAGGTATTCATTCGTCGGCCTGGCAGGTCAAAATGTTCGTAGTAGTACGCCGGATGAAACGGTGTCTCAGGGTGCCAGGCACGGGACGGGGCTTTCACCCGATGCGGGTAATAAAGATTCAGGCCCACTTCATCAACGGTGTTGGCTGCGATAATCGCCAGTTCTTCCGCCGTCACCTCCCACCTGATCTGATGCTTTTCCAGCAGTTGCAGCAGTTCGGCGGGATATTCCCCGTTGATTGCCGGGTCGAGAAACACCCGGTTATAGAACAGGTCATACATGCTGGCCGCTTTCACATCATGCGCGGCGGTTGAGCGGGGATACGTGACTTCCGGATTAAGGATGGTGCCAACCGTTCCGGCATAGCCCTGCTGACGAAACAGCTGCACCACCTTTGCCGTCGCCAGATTTTTGTGATGATTCCACTGCATCCACTTATGGGTGTTCTGCTCATAAGGCCAGCGCAACGCATCCAGATAGACGCGCGTCTGCACCACAATCGGCTCGTTGAAAACAAACCAGCGCGTCACTTTTGCGGCGTAACGGGCGAAGACCTGCGCGGCATAGCGGGTGAACAGCTCCACCACATGCTTCGATTGCCAGCCGCCATATTGTTCCAGCAACTGCGCTGGCAACTCGTAATGTTCGAGGCACAGCATCAGCTCAATACCGTTGCGGTGCAGCTCATCAATCAGCTGGTCGTAATACGCCGCGTACTCCTCATCCACCACGGCGTTTTCGTAATCGGTGAGGAAGCGCGACCAGTTAATCGAGGTGCGATAGTGCGTCAGGCCCGCTGCTTTCATCAGCGCCACATCTTCGCGGAATCGGTTAATAAAATCCGTCGCCACCGCCGGGCCGTAGCCGTTGTGCCACACATCACGATCATGGGTATACCAGGCGTCCAGATACGAATCCTGCCCCGGTTTTTTGCCGCTCCAGCCTTCGGTTTGCCATGCTGAAGCCGCCGCGCCGAGAATAAAGCCGTCCGGCAGCGGGATATGATGGGTACTCATGCTTGCTCCTTAGTTTTGCGCCAGTTCCGGTTGCAGGTTTTTCGCTTCTGCCGCCTCGGCACGACGCGCCGCCACTTTGACGAATGGCAGGTAGATCAACACCGACACGCCGATGCAGATGATTTGAGTGACCACTGCGCCCATCGATCCCGCCGTGGACAGCCAGGCATTGATAATCGGTGGCGTGGTCCAGGGCACCATGACCACCGCTTTCCCGGCAAAGCCCATTACCGTAGCGAAGTAGCCAATCGAACCGGTCACCAGCGGGGTGATGATGAAGGGAATAGCAAGGATCGGGTTGAGCATGATCGGCATACCAAAAATCACCGGCTCATTGATGTTAAACAGGCCGGGGCCGAGGGATAACTTGGCAATCTCGCGCATCTCTTTGCGTTTGGTTGCCAGCATTACCGCGGTCAGCAGGCCAATGGTCAGCCCGGAGCCGCCAATGCTCATATACACATCCCAGAACGGCATGGTGATGATATTCGGCACCTCTTTTCCCTGCTCGAAGGCGTTCATATTCACCAAAATCGCCCCCAGCAGCAGCGGTTCACGAATCGGTTTCACCATCTGATTGCCATGAATGCCGATCACCCAGAACAGCTGGGCGACAAACATCAGCAGCAGAATGCCCCACAGGCTCTGCACCACCGATTCCAGCGGCTGCTGCACCACTTTGTAGACCGCGTCATACAGATACATGCCAGTCAGCTGGTGGAAGATAAAGCCGAAGGTAGCTACCAGCGTCACGGTGATGATCGACGGGATCAGCGCCGAGAAAGAGGCGGAAACGTTAGGCGGCACGGTGTCCGGCATTTTGATTTTCAGCCGCTCGACATGCTCCAGCCGACAGTAAATCTCCACCGAAAGGATGGCGATAAACATGCCGAGAAACAGGCTTTTGGTATCGGAGAACTGCTTCGCCAGCACATCGGTGACCAGATGCATCTGACCATCGACCAGCATCTGCAAGGTGGTCGGCGTAACGGAGATAAAGCAGATAATCGCCAGCAGGCCGGGAAACAACGTTTTTATGCCGTTGATCCGCCCGAGCTCGATACCAATCAGAAACACCGCGCCAATGTTGAGAAAACTCAGGGTGGCGTAATTGATGCTGCTGGTAATCGGTTTCAGATCGGCGAGAAACGCCAGCATAGGAAAGCTGGCGAGACCATTTTTCGCATCGAGCACCATATTGGAGATCAACACCGAAAATGCGCCAACGATGATCACCGGCATCAGCGTAATGAAGGAGGCTTTAATCGCCATGATGTAGCGGTAGCTATTGAAACGCGTGGCAAAGCTACCCAGAGAATCGATAAGACGGTCCTGTAGAGACATGGGTCAACCCTCGGTGGTTTGGATGAAGCATTCCTGTGTTGTGCGTCAGCTTCCCTGTTGTGGCATACCAAAATGACGATCATTGCGAGTTATTTCTGTGATCATGTTCGCGGAAACTCTTTTTGGTATTCCGGTAGCATCAAAAACGTGAATTTGGCATACCAATAAGTGAGGCGAGTATGGATTTTGAACAAACGATGATGGAACTGCTGATTAATGCGGGAGAAGCACGATCTCAGGCGATGATGGCGATCCAGCAGTCGCGCAAAAAAGACTGGGACGGAGCAGAGGCGGCATTACGCGCATCGGACGAAGCGGCCAAGGCCGCGCATAAGATTCAGACCGCGCTAATTGGGGCCGATGAAGGTTGCGGCAAAGTGCCGGTGACCCTGATTCTGGTGCACGCGCAGGATCATTTGATGACCGCAATGCTGTGCCGCGATCTGGCAGAGGAAATCATATTATTGCGCAAAGAACTGCTCAGGGCGTAGCGGCGCGATTTATCGCGCGGATTTTTCATTCATTGCGCACGAAATTGCGCGATAAATCGCGCCGCTACGGAACATGGCGGGACTTACAGCTCCAGTGCCAGCAGCTCCTGGATGGTCTGCGCGCGGCGAATCGCGCGCGCGCTGCCGTTTTCAAACAACACTTCCGGGATCAGCGGACGGCTATTGTAGTTGGATGACATCGATGCGCCATAAGCGCCGGTATCGTGGAATACCAGATAATCACCGACTTCGGCCGCCGGTAAGTCGCGGGTTTCCACCTTGCCGCCTTCCAGCTGGGTAAAGACATCGCCCGATTCGCACAGCGGACCAGCTACCACGCTCGCCACCGTCTGGCTTTCATCCACCGCGCGGCCATCAGCAGGCAGCAGGGAGATATGGTGATAGCTGCCGTACATCGCCGGACGCATCAGATCGCTGAAGCCCGCATCCACCAGCACAAAGTGACGGCTACCCATATCTTTCACCGCACGGACCTGTGAAACCAGCACGCCAGATTCTGCCACCAGGAAACGACCCGGTTCGATTTCCAGTTTCACCGCATGCCCCAGGTGCGCCGCGATACGTTCACGCGCGCCGTTCCACAGGCCGTAGTAATGATCGGTATCGATCGCTTCTTCACCGAAGCGGTAAGGGATCGACAAGCCGCCACCGGCAGAGATCGCTTCCAGATCCTGACCAAACGCCACCACCTGATCGACCATCGCGTCACACACCTGTTGCAGGTGACCGTAATCCACGCCGGAACCGATATGCATATGCAGACCCACCAGACGCAGGCCATGCTGCTGGATCGCCGCCAGCGCCTGCGGCAGATCACTGTGCCAGATACCGTGCTTGCTGTTCTCGCCGCCGGTGTTGGTTTTCTGGCTGTGGCCATGGCCAAAGCCGGGGTTGATGCGCAGCCACACCGCATGGCCCTTTGATACCGCTCCAAGTTGATGCAGCATATCCACTGAACCGGCGTTCACCGGCACTTTCAGCTCGGCAATACGCGCCAGCGTGGGTTGATCGAACACGTCAGCGGTGAACACGATATCTTCGCCACCCGGCTGATAACCGGCAGCCAGCGCACGCTCAATCTCTCCCAGTGAGACGGAATCCACCTTCACGCCCGCCGCGCGCATCAGGCGCAGAATATGAATATTCGAGCAGGCTTTCTGGGCGAAGCGCACCACGTCGAACTGGCTCAGCTGCGCAATGCGCTGCTGGATGACGCTGGCATCATAAGCCCAGAACGGGCCGGCATAGCGCTGCGCCAGTGGCAGCAAATTGGCGGCAGTCAGCGCCGTGACGGTGTTATTCAATGGACGTGGCATAGCAATTCTCCTGTGACGTTAAGGCTATTTAGCCACAGCCCATCCATGCAGAAAAATATCTGTTTTACTGGCAGCTATGCAAATATGATATGGATTGCGACGGAGGCTGTATGGCAAAAATTAACTGGCGACATATCGAAATTTTCCACGCGGTGATGACCAGCGGCAACCTGACCCAGGCGGCCACGCTGCTGCATACCTCACAGCCTACCGTCAGCCGCGAACTGGCACGGCTGGAACAGCAGCTCGGGCTGCAACTGTTTGAGCGGGTACGTGGCCGCTTACAACCCACAGTGCAAGGGCTGCGCCTGTTCGAAGAAGTGCAGCGCTCGTGGTACGGGCTGGATCGCATCATGGATGCCGCCGAAGGTTTACGTCAGTTCCGCCAGGGCGAACTCTCCATCGCCTGCCTGCCGGTGTTTTCTCAATCGCTGCTGCCGCCGCTGTGTCAGCCATTTTTGCAGCGTTATCCGCAGGTCAGCATGAACATCATTCCGCAGGAGTCACCGCTGCTGGAGGAGTGGCTGTCGGCGCAGCGTTACGATCTGGGGCTGACGGAAACCCAGCATGCCCCGGCAGGCACCGAGCGTGTTGCGCTGCTGACCTGCGATGAAGTGTGTGTGCTGCCGCCCCAGCATCCGCTGTGCCAGCGTGCGGTGCTGACGCCGCAGGATTTCCACGGGCAAAACTACGTCAGCCTGTCACGCAGTGACAGCTATCGTCAGCTACTGGATACGTTGTTTCATGAGCAAGGGGTGGAACGACGACTGGTGCTGGAGACGCATAGCGCGGCGTCGGTGTGCGCGATGGTGCGCGCCGGGGTGGGGGTTTCGATCGTGAATCCGCTGACGGCGCTGGATTACGCCGACAGCGGTGTGGTGATGCGCCGGTTCAGCATTGCGGTGCCATTTACCATCAGCCTGGTACGCCCGCAACACCGTCCGGCGTCTGCGCTGGTGGATCACTTCTGCGACCATCTGCAACAGCAGGTCGCCGCGTTCCCCCAGCGCATTGCCGAGCGGCTGGCTTAAGCGCGCACCGCCTCGCCCTGCCCACCTGATTTACGGAAGGTCATCAGGCAGACTACCAGGCCCACCACCGCCAGCGCCG
The DNA here is from genome assembly GCF_047947045.1 of Pantoea sp. App145. NCBI lineage: Bacteria > Pseudomonadati > Pseudomonadota > Gammaproteobacteria > Enterobacterales > Erwiniaceae > Pantoea > Pantoea sp. App145. The sequence goes on along the minus strand of NZ_CP133290.1, from coordinate 3,706,256 downwards.
CAGCGGCCACCGGTACCGAGGTCAGGCCGTAGCCTCTGTCGATCACCGCGCCGCCTACCCAGGCTCCCAGTGCATTGCCGACGTTAAACGCGGAAATGTTCAGGGTTGAGACCAGGTTTGGCGCGTCTTTACCGTGGCGTACCACGTTGATTTGCAACCCCGGTACGGTGGCGAAGGTCGCCATCGCCCATAGGAACAGGGTGATCTCTGCCAGCCACAGTGCATGGCTGGTCCAGCTGAACAGCAGCGAGAACACCGCAATCAGTGAGAAGCTGAGGATCAGGCTGAAAGAAACTTTCCAGTCAGCCAGCTTGCCGCCAAGAATGTTACCCACCGTCAGGCCCGCGCCAATCAGGAACAACGTCCAGCTGACGCCGCGATCGCTGATACCGGTGACCTGCAACAGCAGCGGCGCGATATAGCTGAACAGCGCAAACATTGCCGCCGCAAAAAACACCGTCATCAGCAGCGACAGCCACAGTTTGCCGTTCGCCAGCGCGCTGACTTCGCTCGCCAGATGCACCGGCTTCTCGTCTTTGTTAGTAGGCAGGCTGACGATCAACGCGATAAAGGCGAGGATACCGATAATCGCCACACCCCAGAAGGTAGCGCGCCAGCCAAACATCTGACCAAACCAGGTGCCCAGCGGCACGCCGAGCACGTTCGCCAGCGTCAGACCGGTGAACATCAAGGCCACTGCCGATGCCTGACGGCTCGGTGCCACCAGGCTGGCCGCCACCACGGAACCGATGCCAAAAAACGCACCGTGACACAGCGCGGTGACAATGCGTGCCAGCATCAGCAGATTGTAGCTGTAGGCCAGCGCACACAAGACATTGCCGACGATGAAGATACACATCAGCAGAACCAGGGTACGTTTACGCGGCAGTTTTGCTGTCAGCAGCGCCATAATCGGGGCACCGATGGCGACGCCCAACGCATAGCCACTGATCAGCCATCCCGCAGAAGGAATCGACACTTGCAGATCACCCGCCACTTCCGGCAGTAATCCCATGATGACAAATTCCGTGGTGCCGATGGCGAACGCACTCAGCGCCAGCGCCAGTAATGCAACAGGCATAACACACTCTCCCAATAACGATAATTTATGCAGGCAGGCCGTTCCACGAACGCGGAACGGTGATAGCAGACGCTTATTAATTTTTGATCTGCGTCACAACGCGTATTAAAGCATAGCCACTTTCCGCCATACACCCCGCATGCCGCAAGGTTATTTTGCCGCTGCCGCAATAATCGTTCACCGCTCACGCAGAGAGCGGATCTGTACCCCTTCGGTGTTTTCTCATTCCTGAAACAGAACGATTTTTTCACGCTACTCTTGAAGACGGGTTGTGATCACCGTCGCATTTCGACGGGGAATCAATCCTTAAAGGAAATTTCCGCGTTGCCGATACCCCAATGGATTGCCTGGTAATGTCTCGTCATTCTTCAAAGGGGAGAGCGTATGCGATGGCTCATAGCCGTAACGATTGGCTGTCTGAGTGGCTGCTCGGTCGGGCACTACGAGTACAGTAAAGAGGCGCAAAAGCGCGTCGATATGACCTTCACCGGCATTCCTACCGTGCTGGGTGTTGGTGCGCTCGGCTCAGTGATTCCCCTGACTCCCGAGTACAGCCTGACGGCCGCGCATGTGGCGAAATACTCGATGTATCGGGTGAAGGCCTGGCACCCCGAATGCGATCTTGCCGTGGTGTACCACAAAAACAGCGAGTCCGATCTCCCGCCGCATTTTCGTAATGGGCGAATTGGCGACAACATCAATCTCTATGGCTACAGCTTTATCAGCGCGATGCCGGTGGCCTCCACCGGTCAGAACCTGATCAATACCACGCTGGCGAATGACTGGAACAAACCCAGCTGCGTGGTGGTGGCCGCCAATGCGGGCGTGGTGAAGGGCATGTCCGGTGGTGCGGTGTATAACGCCAGCGACAACACCTTAGCCGGGGTGATCGTCGGCTACAGCAGCCGGATTAACGATAACCACAGCGGTAAAACGTTGTACAAGGATGTGGCGCTGTATATCCCTTATGCGCGCTTCCAGAAGTGGCTGGATGGGGTGATGAAATCGTAATTGCGCGATAAATCGCGCCGCTACGGTTCAGCGCAGGCGATTTATCGCGCGGTTTTTGCCTTAGGCCGGCACCCACGGCCCCTGTAATGTCACCTGCGGAAACCCGTCGGTGAGAATACGCAACTCAGCGTCGCGCGGGGTGTTATCGCCCTGCCCCTGGATGCTGACAATGTCCTGCGGACAGGCCGAGAACGCCACAAAGCAATCCATCTCAGCGCGCAGCACGATGTAATCGCCCGGTTTAGTGACCACTGGCAACGTCTTCAGGGTGATGCCATCACTTTGCACCTGGATGTTCATAAAGATATTGAACGACGCCAGATTGCCGTGCGGCAGTTGCACGCCCAGCTCCGCCAGCCCTTCGTGCAGGTTGTCGTGGCAGTTGCGGTGCGGCTCGGTGCAGCCCAGCAGTTCATAGCGACGTGCATCACAGGCCGCCATAAAAGTATCGTGCACCCCAGGCGAGGTATCCGCCACCAGCGTCAGAATCGGGTGGCGCTGGCTGGTAATAAAACTATCGCCCACCTTTGGATTGAGGCGCTGGTTCCAGACGCGTGTCGCCTCCATACACATATATTCACTGACGTCATCCGCGTTGTAGGCCCAGCAATCCACCACCTGGGTACCGTGCAGGTTAATCACCTGCACCGCTTCGCCCTTATTAAGACGCACCGCTTTACCGTAGCGCGCCGGAATGGTCATGGTTGCACGATGCTGATATTCAGCCGACATGTTGTTCTCCAGATTAATGCTGCATGCCGCGACGATAGCGCGTCATGCGGGATTCAAGACAGCGCGCCAGCCAGTCGATCAGGCTGTTCAGCAGCCAGTAGCAGAGCGCTACTGTCAGGTAGATCTCCAGCGGCGCGTAAGTATCAGAAATTGCCTGTTTGGCGGCGTACATAAACTCCTGCACCGAAACCACCGACAGCAGCGCAGAGTCTTTAATCAAACCAATGGTTAACCCGACCAGCGGTGACAGCATTTGCGGCAGCGTCTGCGGCAACACCACATCGCGCAGTTGCTCGCTGCGGCTCAGCCCCAGCACCCGACACGCCTCCCACTGCCCCTTCGGCAGCGCGGCAATCGCCGCACGGATCACCTGCGCAATGTAAGGTGCGTAATAGAGCGTCAGCGCCAGCACGCCGACCACCGGCGAAGACAGGGTGATGTCATACTCCGGCAACACAAAATAGAGCAGATAAATCACCACCAGCAACGGCAGTGCCAGGGTTAACCCGCTGTAAATATTGAGCAATCGCTGCCAGAACGGTGAGGCTCGCATCAGCATGGTTGCCATCAACGCCCCCCACAGCAGCGAACACAGCGCCGCCACCGCACACAATTGCAGGGTTGCCACCAGGCCATCCCCTAACGATGGCAGCGAGGTAATAATTGCCTGCCAATCCACTATGCCAGTCTCCGTTTTGCTTCCAGACGTCGTGCCGCACCGATTAACGGCAGCGCAATCAGCAGATAACCGGCCGCCACCAGCAGCAGCACCTGAGTGGCGTCATAGGTGCGGGCGATAACAATCTGACCGGCGTAGGTCAATTCTGTCAGCGCCACCACTGAGGCCAGCGGGGTGGTTTTCAGCAAAATGGTGAACTCATTCACCAGCATCGGCAGGCTGGCTCGCATTACCTGAGGATTGATGACATACCACCAGGTGAGCGCGCGGCTTAACCCCAGCGTCCGGGCGGCTTCCAGTTGCCCGCGCGTCACCAGACTACGGTTGACGCGCAGAATTTCCGCCACGTAAGCCCCACTGTTCAGACCAATCGCCACCACCGCAGCAAGCATCGGCTGACCACCCAGCCCCAGGCGCGGCAAGGTGAAAAACACCACAAACAGCTGAACAATGGCCGGGGTGCCACGCATCAGGCTAACGTAGAGACGGCCAATGGCGCGCCAGATCCAGGCCCGGCGCAGTTGCAGGAAGCAGCCGAGCTGCCCCATCACTACGCTCACCAATGATGCCAGCACCGTCAGTACCAGCGTCATCAGCAGACCGTGCCCCAGCTCCGGCAGCGCGGCCACTACCTGTTGATCCAGCCCCATCGCTTACTCCGCGTTAAAGTCCGTCAGGTTCTCCGCCACCGCCAGTCGCAACGGCGCGGGCTTGTCGTTGCCCTCAATGCCGGTGTTGCAGGCAGAGACGATAAAGCGCGTATCCATCACCACACGACAGGTAATACTGTCGCCAGCCTGAGTCAGGTTGGTTTCTGGCAGGATGTCGCCGTCACGCGTCAGTTTGACGTGCATAAACAGATTGATCGGATCCGGCAGCTTCGGCACCGTCATACCCAGACGCGCCAGCTCACGGCTTAACCCTTCAATGCAGCCCTCACCACCGTAGCCACGTTGCGCCAGAAACGCCGTGGTGGAACCCGGCAGCAGCAAGTCATGACGTTTGACGCTGTCTTTACCCAGCACCATCATCGGACGGCGACGGTTATTGACCAGGCGCATACCGGAGCCGAGCAGATAACTGTTGCTGAAGACACGAGTATGGTGCACCGACAGCCATACCGCCGGATCCTGCAAACTAAAACCAAACAGCGAGGCTACCGCCCCCTCCCCTAGCGCGGTGATACGCAGCAACTGACCACGCAGCACGCGAATCGATGCCACACTCCCCGCAGCCACCTCAACCGGTGCCGCCAGGGTGCGCTCCGCGCTCTCTTCATAACTCTCACGCATCAGCAACATGCGGCATCTCCCCGGTGTGGTAGTGATCGCTGACGCGAATATCGATAGGTGTCACCTGCAAGCCGTTACCCGGAATGATGTCCTGCGGGCAGGACGATACCGAGCAAATCAGGTCGCACAGCGCTTCAAAGGTGATGCTGTCGCCCGCCTTGCTGTGGGGATCGGTGACTTCCATCCGACCATCGGCGGTGACCGGGCCGTTCTGGAACAGATTGAACGGTTCCGGCAGAGTGAAGTACGTCACGCCAAAGGCTTTCATCCCTTCCAGCAGGTTATCAACGCAGTTGCGATGCCCCTCAACGCCGAAATCAACACTGAAACGCGTGCGATCACAGGCTGGGACGTTCGCGTCGTGAATACCGATGGTATCCGCGACAATGCGCAGCAGCGGGCGGTTTTCACTCGACCACAGCGCATCGCCAGGTTTAAAGAACAGCGAACGCAGATGCTGGCGGGTATGCACCGGCGACAGCTTTTCGTTCAGGTCGTCGGCATTGACCGCGACAAAATCCGCGGCCTGCTGCCCTTCACTATCAATGACGGTAATAAACTGGCCTTTGCGCACACGGAAGGTTTTACCAAAGCCCGCCGGAACCGTCAGGGTTGACTGACACATACTTACTCCTGGGGAATGAAATCGCTGGCCGGCACGGTAAAAGTGGTGCCGAGATACTGCTGTTGAAGTTTGGTCAGCTCGCCATCTTTCTGCATCGCCAGGATATGGTCGCTCAGGGCTTTGTTCAGGCTGCCGTCTTCTTTACGTGTTGCCCAGCCCATCCACTGTGACGGACCGACCTCGCCCACCTGCGCCACTTTGCTCGGGTACTTCTTCACCACCGGTGCCAGCACCGAGATATCGTCGTAAACGAAATCGGCGCGTTTGGTCATCAGGGTGCTGACAGTTTGATCAAGAGAATCGACGCTGATGATGGTGATCGGTTTTTTACCGGCTTTTTTCAGCTGCTCGTTAAACCCTTTCAGCAACTGCTCCGGCACGCTGGCGGTTTTCACCGCACCGCGCAGACCAGACAGGCTTTCCGGGCTGAGGGTTTTGCCACTAAAGGTTTTGGCTTCATCTTCGCGCACCAGCACACCGTTAACGGTTTTACTGTATGGCACGGTGAACAGCACTTTCTTCGCGCGCTCGGCGGTGACGTTCAGGGAGGAACCTTCAGCGTTAAACGAGCCGGAAATCAGGCCCGGCAAAATGCCGCTGAACGCGGTTTTCTGAAACTCAAGTTTCACACCGAGGTCTTTGGCGAAAGACTGCATGATCGCCACGCTGTAGCCGGTGATCGCACCACTGTCGTCGGTGTATTCATACGGAGGAAATGTCGGGTCGATACCGACGGTGATTTTGCCGCTGCTTTTGATGTCGGCCAGCGTGTCGGCTTGCGCCTGCGCCAGCGTACCAACAGACAAAAGTGCGGCAATCAGCATTGCTGTTTTTTTCATTATGGTGTTTCCCTGGTGTTGGTGAAATGTCTTTTTCTACTGAGCATATTTTGTGCCAGATTTTTCACACACCGATCGCACCAGGGGGCAGAGTGATCACTTTTCCCTGTACAATCATTGAGAAACGATTGTTTCTTTATTTTTATTTTAGGTTTCTATAATTTCATGACGAATGAAACAGCAGGGAGCCGGGCAACACCGGGTGCACTATTTTAGGGCAAAAACTGGCGCAAAATGCGCCAGCATGGGGCGTTATTCGAGCTCGTCGAGGGATTGGTGCAGCGCTTCAACCTGCGCGAGGTAATCATTGCTGGCTTTGCCCATCTGGCGTGCCACCAGTGAACACAGCAGATTGCAGATGCCGGACAGTGCGGCGGTGCTGTCGAAGATCAGGCTGCTGTCGGTGTGGCAGCGTACCACCCATTGGGCGTGGCGCGCCGGTTTGCCGGACAACACATCAGCCAGATACAACATCGGTACCTGGCGCTCCGCCAGCGCATTCATCGCTGCGTCGAGCACGGGCATACGGCGGCGCAGGCCGACACAGATCGCCACATCCTGCTCTCCCAGCGAGGCGAGATGCTCCGCCAGCGAATCGCCGGGACGTGGCAGCAAACGCACATCGGGATGGACATGAATCAGGTCCCGATAAATCAGCTGCGCGATAGTCTGGCTATGACGCCAGCCCATCACCACCACGCGCCGCGCGCGGGCGATAGCAGCAACCGCCTCCTGCAGCTGGGCGCTTTCCAGCGTACGGTAGCTGTTGACCAGATTGGCGATCTCTTTTTCCAGATGCTGCTGCATGATGCTGTCGAGCGGTGAGGCGCTGGGGACAACCTGCAAATAGAGCGGCGACCCGCTACTTTGCATATCTCGCGCCTGACGGCGTGCCGCTTCGTAGCTTTCATAGCCGAGATGACGGAAGAAACGGGTCGTGGTGGCTTTGGACACTCCGGCGCTGTGCGCCAGTTCCGTCGCCGTGTTCATGGCGAGCTGACCGGGTGCGGCCAGCAAGACATCAGCCAGCCGCTGTTCGTGGCTGGAGAGTTGATCCCAGTGCTGACGAATCCGGCCTTCTAACGATGCCGCTTTTGCACTCATGGTGATTCCCTGCAAATAAAAAAACCATCCTGCACAGAGCGTGCCGGGTTGTCATCAGGATTCTTATGGCAAAAAAAAGGTCGCCCTAAAGGCGACCATTTTTTGGTATGGCAATGCGATTATTTGCCTGACGGGCGCAGAGCCGGGAACAGGATCACGTCGCGGATGGTGTGGCTGTTGGTAAACAACATCACCATACGGTCGATACCGATACCCAGGCCCGCAGTCGGCGGCAGGCCGTGTTCCAGCGCAGTAACGTAATCTTCGTCGTAGAACATCGCTTCGTCATCGCCTGCATCTTTGGCATTCACCTGTTGCAGGAAACGCTCCGCCTGGTCTTCTGCATCGTTCAGCTCGGAGAAGCCGTTACCGATTTCACGGCCGCCGATGAAGAATTCAAAGCGGTCAGTAATTTCCGGGTTCTCGTCATTACGACGCGCCAGCGGTGACACCTCAGCCGGATATTCGGTGATGAAGGTCGGCTGGATCAGATGTGCTTCAGCGGTTTCTTCGAAGATCTCGGTCACAACACGGCCCAGACCCCAGCTTTTCTCCACTTTGATGTGCAGAGAGTGAGCAATCGCCACGGCTTTGTCGAAGTTATCCAGATCGGCCAGATCGGTTTCCGGACGGTATTTTTTGATCGCTTCACGCATGGTGAGTTTTTCGAACGGCTTACCGAAATCGAAGCTGTGTTCACCGTACGGCACTTCCGTGGTGCCGAGCACGTCCTGCGCCAGGGTGCGGAACAGGCTTTCGGTCAGCTCGATCAGATCTTTGTAATCCGCATACGCCATGTAGAGTTCCATCATGGTGAACTCTGGGTTATGACGCGGCGAAATCCCTTCGTTACGGAAGTTACGGTTGATCTCGAATACGCGGTCAAAACCACCGACCACCAGACGCTTCAGATACAGTTCCGGCGCAATACGCAGGTACATATCGATGTCCAGCGCATTATGATGGGTAATAAACGGACGCGCCGAAGCACCACCCGGAATCACCTGCATCATTGGGGTTTCCACTTCCATAAAGTCGCGACCAACCATGAACTGGCGGATACCGGCCATGATTTTAGAGCGAACCTGGAAGGTGTGACGCGATTCGTCATTCGCGATCAGGTCGAGGTAACGCTGACGATAACGGGTTTCCTGATCGGCCAGACCGTGGAATTTGTCCGGCAGCGGACGCAGCGCTTTGGTCAGCAGGCGCAGCTCAGAGCAATGGATCGACAGTTCACCCGTTTTAGTTTTGAACAGCTTACCGCGGGCGCCAAGGATATCGCCGAGATCCCACTTCTTGAACTGTTCGTTGTAGATGCCTTCAGCCAGGTCATCACGCGCCACATACAGCTGGATGCGGCCACCGACGTCCTGCAGGGTGACAAACGAGGCTTTGCCCATAATACGGCGAGTCATCATACGACCGGCCACGCTCACCTCAATGCCGAGATCTTCCAACTCCTCGTTGCTTTTCTCATCATAGCTGGCGTGCAGCTTATCGGAGGTGGTGTCACGGCGGAAATCGTTAGGAAACGCCACGCCGGTTTCACGCAGCGCGCTGAGTTTTTCGCGACGCGTTTTCAGTTCGTTGTTTAACTCAAGTGCGGCGTCAGCGCTCTGCGGTTGTTGTTCAGACATGTCGGTTCCTTATAGCCCTGCTTTTAAACTTGCTTCAATAAAACGATCGAGGTCGCCGTCCAGCACCGCCTGGGTGTTACGGGTTTCGACGCCAGTACGCAGATCTTTGATGCGTGAATCGTCCAGCACGTACGAACGGATCTGGCTGCCCCAGCCGATGTCAGATTTGTTATCTTCTGCCGCCTGTTTCTCAGCATTTTTCTTCTGCATCTCAAGCTCGTACAGCTTCGCTTTCATCTGCTTCATCGCCTGATCTTTGTTCTTATGCTGCGAACGATCGTTCTGACATTGAGTCACGGTGCCGGTCGGAATATGGGTAATACGTACCGCGGATTCCGTACGGTTAACGTGCTGACCACCCGCGCCCGAAGCACGGTAAACGTCAATACGCAGATCTGCCGGGTTGATTTCGATATCAATATCGTCATCCACTTCCGGGTAGATAAAGGCCGAGCTGAAGGAGGTGTGACGACGGCCGCCGGAGTCAAACGGACTCTTACGTACCAGGCGATGAACGCCAGTTTCCGTACGCAGCCAGCCGAAAGCATAGTCGCCAGAGACGCGAATGGTGGCAGATTTCAGACCGGCCACTTCACCCTCTGACTCTTCAATAATTTCAGTTTTGAAGCCTTTGGCTTCTGCCCAGCGCAGATACATACGCATCAGCATGCTGGCCCAGTCCTGCGCTTCGGTGCCGCCGGAACCGGCCTGCAAATCGATATAGCAATCGGCGCTGTCATATTCGCCAGAGAACATACGACGGAATTCCAGTTCACCCAGCTTGACTTCCAGTCCATCCAGCTCGGCAACGGCTTCGTTAAAGGTCTCTTCGTCGTCGGCTTCAACCGCCAGATCCAGCAGACCCTGCACGTCCTCCAGACCCTGATGCATCTGGTCCAGGGTATCGACGATGGCTTCTAACGACGAACGCTCTTTACCCAGCGCCTGTGCGCGCTCAGGTTCGTTCCAGACGTCAGGTTGTTCCAGCTCGGCGTTTACTTCTTCGAGGCGTTCTTTCTTGGCATCGTAGTCAAAGATACCCCCTAAGAACGTCGCTGCGCTCGGTGAGGTCCTGAATACGGTTTTTGACCGGGTTGATTTCAAACATGGCTTTTCAGTCTTTTTTGACGATTCGGTGAGAGGAGAAAATAATAACGCGCTAGTTTAACCGAAAGCGCGTTTATTTTATAGCTTTGGTAGCCGCTTATGCCAGCGGCCACAGATGGTCGATAATCAGCTGTACCGAGCGGTTGCCGCGATACTCGTTGATGTCCAGCTTGTAGGCCAGTTCGACCTGGCGCACGCTACTGTCCGGCCACAAGGTAGTATCGACGTTAAACGCAATACCATCCAGCAACGGGCCGCCGCCGACTGGCTCCACCATCACTTTCAGATGACGTTCGCCCACCAGTTTTTGTTGCAGCACTTTAAAGCGCCCGTCAAATACCGGCTCGGGGAACGCCTGGCCCCAGGGGCCCGCTTCGCGCAGCAACTCAGCGGTTTGCAGCGAAAACTCCTGCGCACGCAACTCGCCATCGGACCAGATCACCCCCTGCAATGCTTCGCCTGCCAGCCATTCATCGATTAGCGCAGCAAAACGCTGGCGAAACTCATCAAAACGCGCTTCCTCCAGCGACAAACCCGCCGCCATCGCATGGCCGCCGAACTTGATCATCAGGCCGGGGAATAACGTATCGAGGCGTTCCAGCGCATCGCGCAGATGCAGACCGGCAATCGAACGGCCAGAGCCTTTCAGCGTGCCATCCCCTGCCGGAGCAAACGCAATCACCGGGCGGTGAAAACGCTCCTTCAGGCGGGAGGCGAGAATGCCTACCACCCCCTGATGCCATTCGGGATGGAAAAACGCCAGCCCCAGCGGTAAATCGGTATTCTGCCGCTCCAGCGCATCACACAGCGCCAGCGCTTCGCTTTTCATGCCCTGTTCAATCTCTTTACGTGTCTGATTGAGGGCATCCAGCTCGTTCGCCAGCATACGTGCTTCGGTGATGTTCTCGGTCAGCAGCAACGCCACCCCAACCGACATATCATCCAGTCGCCCGGCAGCGTTGAGGCGCGGGCCGATGGCGAAACCAAGGTCGCTGGCGACCAGCTGACGCGCATCACGATTGGCGATTTCCAGCAAGGCACGAATACCCACGCGGCATTTCCCGGCGCGAATGCGGCTCAGGCCCTGCCATACCAGGATACGGTTATTGGCATCGAGTGGCACCACGTCCGCCACGGTGCCGAGTGCCACCAAATCAAGCCATTCCGCCAGATTGGGTTCGCTGCGCCCGTCGCTAAACCAGTTTTGCGTACGCAAATGGGCACGCAACGCCAGCATCAGGTAAAAGGCGACGCCGACCCCGGCCAGCGCCCGCGAGGGGAAATCGCTGTCGCTCAGATTGGGGTTAACAATGGCTTCGGCGGCAGGCAGCGTTTCGCCAGGCAGATGGTGGTCCGTGACCAGCACCGGGATACCGTGCTGATGCGCAGTATCGACGCCCGCATGGGACGAGATACCGTTATCCACCGTGAGGATCATTTCGGCACCGCGTGCGCGTGCCTGCTCCACCACTTCCGGGCTCAGGCCGTAACCATCTTCGAACCGGTTTGGCACCAGATAATCGATATTGCCACCGAGGCTGCGCAGCGCCAGCACCGTCAGCGCCGTACTGGTCGCTCCGTCGGCATCAAAATCGCCGACCACCACAATGCGGCGACCGTCGCGCAGCATCTGATGCAGCAAGGTCACAGCGGCTTCAATGCCGCCTAACGTTTGCCACGGCAGCAGATGTTTCGCGCCACGCTCCAGTTCTGCGGCATCGCGTACACCACGTTGCAGGTAGAGCCGACGCAGCAGCGGCGGCAAATCGGCAGGTAAAGCATCGTCGGCATGGATTTCACGCCGACGCAGTTCAACAGAATGGATCACTGTGGATTAACCGCCACTTTTCTGGCCATCGAGCACCTGCTTCAGCTCCTGCGGTCCCTGATAACCAGGGATCATCATGCCGCTGTCGGTAAGAATGGCGGGAGTGCCCTGGATACCAAACAGAATGCCAAGTTTGTAGTGCTGATCGAGGTCGATTTTGCAGGTGGCTGGCGCATCCATCTGTGGCGCGTTGCCTTTCATCGCTTCATCAAAGGCTTTGTTACGATCGGCGCTACACCAGATCGCTTTCATCGCTTTTTCCACCTGACCATGCAGACCTTCACGCGGGAACGCCAGATAGCGCACGGTGATGCCCAGCGCGTTGTAGTCCGCCATCTGCTCATGCAGCTTACGGCAGTAACCGCAGGTAATATCGGTGAACACGGTGATAACGTGTTGTTCTTTCGGCGCTTTGTACACGATCATTTGCGGTTCCAGCGCGGCAACTTTTTTCTCCAGCAGCTGGTTAGTGACGTTGACCGGCTGAGCACCGCTGACATCGTACAGCGGCCCCTGAATCATGTGTTTGCCATCTTCGGTGACGTACAGCACACCGCTTTCCGTCAGCACGGTTTTGATGCCAGGCAACGGTGACGGCTGAATCTCCGTCTGTTGCAGGCCGAGTTTTTTCAGCGCCTGCTGGATGGCGTTGTCATCGGCATGAACCAGCCCGGAAAAAGCGCTGACCAACAGAGCCAGCATCGTTAACTGTTTTTTCATCTCATTTCCTTGTTGCCGCGCGTCAGGCACGCGGATGATGCTGTTGATGTAACTGTCGCAGACGCTCAGTGGCGACATGCGTATAAATTTGGGTAGTTGAGAGGTCGCTATGCCCCAGCAACATCTGTACGACGCGCAAATCGGCCCCGTGGTTCAGTAAATGTGTGGCAAACGCGTGACGCAGCACATGCGGCGACAATTTTTCACTGTCGATCCCGGCCAGGATGGCGTAATGCTTGATGCGATGCCAGAACGTCTGGCGCGTCATCTGTTGCGCCCGATTACTGGGAAACATCACATCCAGCGTCTGCCCGTTCAGCAACCACGGACGACCATGCTCCATATAATGCTCCAGCCAGTAAATCGCTTCTTCACCCAATGGCACAAGACGCTCTTTGTTGCCTTTACCGATCACCCTCACCACGCCCTGACGCAGACTGATATCGCTCAGGGTTAAACCCACCAGCTCGGATACGCGCAGGCCAGTGGCATAGAGCAACTCCAGCATCGCTTTGTCGCGCAGTTCGAGCGGGATCTCAATCGACGGTGCCTGCAACAGGTTTTCCACCTGCTTTTCGCTGAGATCCTTCGGCAGGCGCTGCGGCAGCTTCGGGGCGGAAAGCAATGCGCTGGGATCGTCACTGCGCAGCTTTTCACGATACAGATATTGAAACAACCGACGGATGGCGCTCAGGGTACGCGCAGAACTGGTGGCTTTATAGCCGCCTTCCACGCGTTCTGCCAGAAACTGCTGCAAATCGAGCGCCTCCAGCGTCAGCAGGGTGCGCTCATGATGGTGCAGCCAGCCGGTGAGAGTTTGCAGATCCTGCCGATACGATGCGAGGGTATTCTGTGCCAGATTGCGCTCAATCCACAGCGTATCCAGAAACTGTTCAATCAGATCACTGTCTTCCACTCTCTCCCTCCAGCTCGTGTGAAATCGTGCTCATTATGCCTGAAAAGCGCCTGCTTCTGGTACAATTGCGCCAAAGTCAGTTTCAGCCAGAGCATTAATTGCATGAATATCGGCCTGTTTTACGGTTCAAGTACCTGCTACACCGAAATGACTGCGGAGAAGATCCGCGACTTTATTGGTGGAGAATTAGTCACCCTGCATAATCTGAAAGATGACGATCCCACGCTGATGGAGCAGTACGATTTGCTGATCCTCGGTATTCCCACCTGGGATTTTGGTGAATTGCAGGAAGACTGGGAAGCGATTTGGCCACAAATCCCGGCACTGAATCTGCGCGGGAAAATTGTCGCGCTATATGGCATGGGCGACATGATTGGCTACAGCGAATGGTTTCTTGATGCGCTGGGTATGCTGCATGAGCTGCTGCAACCGATGGGCGTGCAGTTTGTCGGCTACTGGCCGCTGGATGGCTATGAATTTACCAGCCCGAAACCCCTCACCGCCGACGGCAAACAATTTGTCGGCCTGGCGCTCGACGATGTTAACCAGTTCGAACTGAGTGATGAACGTATCGAACAGTGGTGTGAACAGATTCTGACGGAAACCGCCGCCCTGCTGTAAGGCATCATCCGCAGGCAACGGCAGGGTTGCTAAGAGATGCGCGATAAATCGCGCCGCTACGGCTCCGGGCTGGTATGCATAAAGCAGTGGGCTCGCAACGCACGCCAGTAACCGGATGGCATGTTGTCATACATCAGCCACAGCCGCCTGCGCTGCCCCTGTTGATTACGCAGCACCAGCAGCACGCCAATCGGCAACCAGCCCGGCGCACGCGCATTGCGCCAGTTGCTGTTATCCCACTCCCAGTTACCTTGTTGATCCAGTGCCAGCCGTCCACGGCGTTGCTGAAGCAACCTGTGGTTGCGCCAGCCTTCTGCCAGCAGTAATAACAGCAGCGGAACTTTGCCCCAGCGCCACATATCCGGCCAGGGCAGAGCCACAACCAGCGCACAACAGCAACCGAGCATCAGCGCCTGCAACGCACGCGCGCTGCGCGACGGATGCAGATTACATTGCCACCGGACCACGTTCACGATTGCGCTGCTGAATCAGTTTCACCATGCGTTTGAACTCGGGGTCAGCAGGCTCACCGTGGTTCATCATCCAGTTAAACAAATCAGGGTCGTCACTTTTCAGCAAGGCAATAAACACCTGCTTGTCGGCGTCGGTCAGAGAATCATATTCATATTTGAAAAACGGCATGATGGCGATGTCCAGTTCCAGCATGCCACGACGGCACGCCCATTGGACGCGGGATTTGTCATGAATATCCATGTGTCTTTTTCCACAGCGGCAAACAATGGCGCTCAGTGTACCTGCTTTTTTTCATGGCTGCAGGCGTGGCTTAGGTTGCTGTGCATCAACGCGCAAAACCCTTTTACACAATGCAGGATTATCACGCGATTTGTGCGTCGGATTCCGCAAACAGGTTGCAATGCCGCGCGGCTCTTTTAACATGGAATCATTATCTACGGATGAACCCAATAATCAGGAATAGCCCATGCCTATTTATACCCTTCCGCCACGCCAGCCTGCGGCATCTTCTCGTCTGCCATTAACCCTGATGTCTCTTGATGAGTGGGCGTTGGTTTCGGTGCAAGGCAAAGACAGCACCTCCTATCTGCAAGGCCAGCTGACGCTGGACGTGGCGGCTCTGGATGCTACCCAGCATCGCCCGGCGGCGCATTGTGATGCCAAAGGGAAAATGTGGACCAGCCTGCGCCTGTTCCATCGCGGCGAAGGTTATGGCTACCTGGTTCGTCGCAATCTGCGTGACACCCAGCTGGCTGAGCTGAAAAAGTATGCGGTGTTCGCTAAAGTCACCATCGCTGCCGATGACGATGCCGTGCTGCTGGGCGTCGCCGGTTTCCAGGCACGCACCGCGCTGGCAGGTCAGTTCCCGGTTCTGCCCGATGCGGCCACGCCAGTGGTACAACAGGACGACACCACCCTGCTGTGGTTTGAACAGCCAGCGGAGCGCTTTCTGCTGGTCACCACCCTGGCACAGGCTGACGCCCTGAAAGATAAGCTGAAAGGTGATGCGCAGCTCAATGACAGCACCCAGTGGCTGGCACTGGATATTGAAGCGGGTATTCCGGTGATCGATAGCGCCACCAGCGCGCAGCTGATTCCACAGGCCACTAACCTGCAGGCGCTCGACGCTATCAGCTTTAAAAAAGGTTGTTACACCGGGCAGGAGATGGTGGCGCGTGCCAAATTCCGTGGTGCCAATAAACGCGCCTTGTACTGGCTGGCGGGTAATGCCAGCCATCTGCCACAGGTCGATGGTTCACTGGAATTGCAGATGGGTGATAAGTGGCGTCGTACCGGCACCGTTCTTACAGCGGTTCAGCTGGATGACGGTGAAATATGGGTGCAGGTGGTGATGAATAACGACCTGGAGCCGGATAGCGTACTGCGGGTGGAAGGTGACGAAGGCGGTAAACTGACTATTCAGCCACTGCCTTATTCACTGGAAGATTAATTTTACCCGGACGGCATAAATGCCGTCCCTACGTTTTGTAGGGTACGAATTCATTCGTACCTGGTAATTGATGTTCATGACGCGATGAATGCTACTTACATCACATAGAAGTAAATCGCACAGAAGTGGCAAATGCTGCCACCCAGCACAAAAGCGTGCCAGATGGCGTGATTGTAGGGAATACGCCGCGCGACATAGAAAATCACGCCGAGCGAATAGACAATTCCCCCCGCCGCCAGCAGCCAGACACCGCCTGCTGATAATTTCATCGCCAGCTGATAAATCACCACCAGCGAGAGCCAACCCATACAAAGGTAAGTCACCAGCGATAATGCTTCGAAACGATGGGCGATGGTGAGTTTAAAAATGATGCCTGCCAGCGCTATACTCCAAATCACGACCATCAGACCATGTGCCAGCGGGGATTTCAGTCCTACCAGCAGGAAAGGCGTGTAAGTTCCCGCAATTAAGAGATAGATGGCGCAGTGGTCGAATTTTTTCAGCCAGTACTTGGCTTTCTGGTGTGGAATAGCGTGGTAAAGCGTTGAAGCAAGAAACAGCAAAATCATGCTGGCGCCATACAGGCTGTAGCTGGTGATTGCCGTAACATTAGCCCTCATTTCAATAGCTTGCGTCAGCATCAATACTAAACCAACGATGCCAAACAGGCAGCCCAAACCGTGGCTGATGCTGTTAGCGATCTCTTCTGCCAGCGAATAGCCATGAGCGATAAGACGGTTCTTTACCATACGAGTGCATCCTGAACAACGAAGAAACAAACTGTGCTTTTTCTGTGCATCAGAGTAACCAGGAATAATTTCAGTGTACACATGTACGCTAAAATTAAACTGTGTATCGGTGTTTCAACCTGAGTGATCAGATAATGGGAAAATGTGTAGCGGCGCGATTTATCGCGCATCTTTTGGCATTGCCGCATAAAAACCCGCGCCATAAATCGCGCCGCTACGGATCACAGGATGTCTGGATTCGGGTTAGCGCCCACCCGCTGCATCAATGATGGTGCCGGTGATGTAGGACGCAGCATCGCTTGCCAGCCAGACAATAGCGGCGGCGATTTCCTGCGGCTGACCGCCGCGCCCCATCGGGATCCCACTCGCGACCCGATCAACCCGGCCAGGTTCTCCACCGTCGGCATGCATTTCGGTGTAGATCGGTCCCGGACGCACGCCATTCACGCGAATTCCCTGCAAAGCAACTTCCAGCGACAGGCCTTTGGTCAGGGTATCCATCGCGCCTTTGGACGCAGCATAATCCACATATTCGTTTGGCGAACCGAGTCTGGCTGCGGCGGATGACACGTTGATGATGGATCCTCCGCTGCCGCCGTGATGCGTCCCCATGCGTTTAACCGCTTCGCGGCAGCAAAGAAAAGTGCCGGTCACATTGGTGGCAAACACACGCTGGATACGTTCCACAGCCAGATCCTCTACCCGACACTGCTGAAACAGGATACCGGCGTTGTTCACCAGCACTTTCAGCTCAGCATCATGACCATCGAGTTGCTCGAACATCTTCAGCACCTGCGCTTCGTCAGCGATATCGGCCTGAACCGCAAACGCGCGGCCACCCTGTGATGCGATCTCCGCAACCACCTGCTGCGCTTCTGCTTCACGCTGGCGATAATTCACCGCCACACAGTAACCCGCTTTTGCCAGTAATAACGCGGTAGCGCGACCGATCCCGCGACTCGCTCCGGTGACCAATGCCAGTTCCATATTGCCTCCATAAAAAAAGGCCGGTTGCCCGACCTTTGTTGTGATGGGAAAGAGTGTAGCTTACGCGTACTCACTCATCGGGACACAGCTACAGAAAAGATTGCGGTCGCCGAAGACATCATCCAGGCGTTTTACCGTCGGCCAGTATTTATTGGCGCTACCTGCCGGGAACACGGCCAGCTCGCGGGTGTACGGATGCGCCCACTCACCGACAATTTCCATCTGGGTATGCGGCGCATTGACCAGCGGGTTGTCTTCGAGCGGCCATTCACCATCAGCCACACGATCGATCTCCATACGAATCGCCAGCATGGCGTCGATAAAGCGATCCAGTTCGATTTTGCTCTCCGATTCCGTCGGCTCGACCATCAGCGTACCGGCAACCGGGAACGACATGGTCGGCGCATGGAAGCCGTAGTCAATCAAGCGTTTGGCAATGTCCAGCTCGCTGATGCCGGTTTGCTCTTTCAGCGGACGGATATCCAGAATACATTCATGCGCAACGCGGCCATCGCGACCGGTATACAGAATCGGGTAGGCCGACTGCAGACGGCTGGCGATGTAGTTAGCATTGAGAATTGCTACTGAACTGGCCTGTTTCAGTCCTTCAGCACCCATCATACGGATGTACATCCAGCTGATCGGCAGAATCGAAGCGCTGCCGAACGGCGCTGCGGAAACCGCGCCCTGCTGGGTCAGTACGCCATCAATCTGCACCACACTGTGACCCGGCACGAAGGGGGCCAGATGCGCTTTCACGCCGATCGGTCCCATACCCGGGCCGCCGCCACCGTGCGGAATACAGAAGGTTTTGTGCAGGTTAAGGTGAGAAACATCCGCACCGATGTAGCCTGGTGTGGTGATACCTACCTGCGCATTCATGTTGGCACCATCAAGATAAACCTGGCCGCCGTACTGATGCACAATCTGGCACACTTCACGGATTGTTTCTTCGTAAACGCCATGGGTAGACGGATACGTCACCATGATGCAGGAGAGCTTATCGCCCGACTGTGCTGCTTTCTCACGCAGGTCACCGAGGTCGATGTTGCCCTGTTTGTCACAGGCGACTACCACCACTGACATGCCCGCCATCTGTGCCGACGCCGGGTTGGTGCCGTGTGCGGAACTGGGGATCAGGCAGATATGACGGTCGCCTTCATTGCGGCTTTCGTGATAACGGCGAATCGCCAGCAGACCGGCATATTCTCCCTGTGCGCCCGAGTTCGGCTGCATACACAGCGCGTCATAACCGGTCAGCTGCACCAGCCACTGCGACAGCTGGCCGATCATTTGCAGATAACCCGCTGCCTGCTCTGACGGACAGAACGGATGCATTTCAGCGAATTCCGGCCAGGTGATTGGAATCATTTCGGCTGCGGCATTGAGTTTCATGGTGCAGGAACCCAGTGGGATCATCGCCTGGTTCAGCGCCAGATCCTTTTTCTCCAGGCTGTGCATGTAACGCATCATCTCAGTTTCGCTGTGATGACGGTTGAACACCGGATGTTCCAGAATGGCGCTTTGACGCTGCTGGCCCGCCGGAATCGCGCTGTTTTCAGCGGCAACGGCGCTATCCAGCGCGTCAATATCCTGGCCGTGGGCATCGCCCAGCAGAATGGCAAATAGCGCCTGCACATCTTCACGACGCGTGGTTTCATCCAGAGTGATACCCACCGCATTATGGATGTCGCTGCGCAGGTTGACACCAAAGCTCAGCGCACGGTTAAGTACCGCCGCTTTATCAGCCACATCTACCGTCAGAGTATCGAACCAGCTGTTATGACGCAGTTTCAGGCCACCGTTTTTCAGCCCGGCAGCCAGAATGCTGGTCAGACGGTGAATACGTGAAGCGATACGCTTCAGGCCAGCTGGTCCATGATAGACCGCATAGAAACCGGCGATATTCGCCAGCAGCACCTGTGAAGTACAGATGTTGGAGTTGGCTTTTTCACGACGGATATGTTGTTCGCGGGTCTGCATCGCCATGCGCAGCGCAGTGTTGCCCGCCGCATCGCGTGAAACACCGATGATACGGCCCGGCATCGAGCGTTTATGTTCGTCGCGGCTGGCAAAGAAGGCCGCGTGCGGACCACCGTAGCCCATCGGCACGCCAAAGCGCTGCGCAGAGCCAAACACGATGTCTGCGCCCTGCTTGCCTGGAGCTTCCAGCTGCACCAGCGCCATAAAATCAGCGGCGACACTCACCACCACTTTGCGGCTTTTCAGCTCGCTCATCAGTGCACGGTAATCATGCACTTCACCGGTGGTACCTGCCTGTTGCAGCAGCACACCGAACAGGTCGTCATGATCGAGCGCTTTTTCCGCGCTGTCGATAATCAGTTCAAAACCAAAGGTTTCAGCACGAGTGCGCACCACATCCAGCGTCTGCGGATGGATATCGTCGGCGATAAAGAATTTGTTGGCAGTTTTCAGCTTGCTGACGCGTTTTGCCATCGCCATCGCTTCTGCGGCGGCAGTGGCTTCGTCCAGCAGTGACGCCGATGCGATGTCGAGGCCAGTAAGATCCAGCGTCAGGGTCTGGAAGTTAAGCAGCGCTTCGAGACGGCCCTGTGATACTTCCGGCTGATACGGCGTGTAAGCGGTGTACCAGCCCGGATTTTCCAGCATGTTACGCAGGATCACCGGCGGGGTGATTACCGCAGTGTAACCCATACCAATCCAGGATTTGTAACGCTGGTTCTGACTGGCAATGGCTTTCAACTCAGCCAGCGCCTGCTGCTCAGTGGCGGCATCACCCACCGCGGGCGGGCCCGGCAGTTGGATGTCGGCAGGCACGATGGAACCGATCAACGCTTCCAGTGAGCTGGCACCAATCGCTTCCAGCATGGTGGCCTGTTGCTCCGGCGTAGGGCCGATATGGCGCTCAATGAAAGCACCGTTATGTTCAAGCTGGCTGAGAGTCTGAGTCATTAGCAGTAAATCCTGAGTCGGGCTGGGTATTAATACAGATAAAAACGAAGGTGCCGCCTGGCGACACCTTCTGTTACGCATACTTATTCGTCGATGGAAGCTTTGTACGCATCGGCGTCCAGCATCGAGTCAAGTTCAGACTCATCGCTGGCTTTGATTTTGAACAACCAGCCATCGCTGTACGGATCGCTGTTGATCAGTTCCGGCGAACCTTCCAGTTCTTCGTTAATCTCAATGATTTCGCCGCTCAGCGGGGCATAGATGTCAGAAGCGGCTTTCACTGATTCTGCTACTGCACAATCTTCACCAGCTGCAACAACGCGTCCCACTTCTGGCAGGTCAACAAACACCATGTCACCTAACAGTTCCTGGGCATGTTCGGTAATCCCGACGGTGAAAGTACCGTCGGCTTCTTTACGCACCCACTCGTGGCTATCTTTGTACTTCAATTCTTTTGGTACATTGCTCATCGCCAAATCTCCTGAAAAAAGTTACTGAGCGACCGGCTTACCGGCGCGAACAAAAATTGGTTTGGTGACCTTCACCGGCATTTCACGGTTGCGGATTTCCACAATCGCCTGCTCGCCAATTCCCGCTGGCACGCGTGCCAGCGCAATGCTGTAACCCAGCGTTGGAGAGAAGGAACCACTGGTAATAATACCCTGCTGCGGCTGACCCTGTTCATCGGTGAAACGTACCGGTAATCCGTTACGCAGCACCCCTTTTTCGGTCATTACCAGGCCCACCAGTTTTTCTGTCCCTGCAGCACGCTGAGCTTCCAGCGCGGCACGGCCAATAAAATCACGGTCGGTCGGTTCCCAGACAATGGTCCAGCCCATGTTGGCCGCTAGCGGTGAGACGCCTTCATCCATCTCCTGGCCATACAAGTTCATCCCCGCTTCCAGACGCAACGTATCACGTGCACCCAGACCCGCCGGTTTGACACCTGCCGCCAGCAAACGCTGCCAGAAATCCGCAGCAGCGCCAGCAGGCAAGGCAATCTCGTAGCCTGCTTCGCCGGTATAACCGGTGGTAGCAATAAACAAATCTTCCGCCTGAACGCCGAAGAATGGCTTCATGCCCGCCACAGCCTCACGTTGTGCCGCGCTAAACAACGACTGTGCTTTTTGCTGGGCATTGGGTCCCTGTACCGCAATCAGCGCCAGATCGTCACGCTCGGTCAACGTCACCCCGTATTTCTTCGCGTGTTCACCAATCCATTGCAGATCTTTTTCACGCGTAGCGGAGTTCACCACCAGACGGAAAAAGTCCTCGGTCATAAAGTAAACAATCAAATCATCAATGACGCCACCGGAAGCGTTCAGCATGCCGGTGTAAAGCGCTTTGCCTGGCTGGGTCAGTTTGGCGACATCATTTGCCAGCAGATAACGCAGGAATTCACGGGTGCTCGCCCCGCGCAGATCGACGATGGTCATGTGAGAAACGTCAAACATGCCGGCATCAGTACGTACCGCGTGGTGCTCATCCATTTGTGAGCCGTAATGCAGAGGCATCATCCAGCCGTGAAAGTCCACCATGCGGGCGCCGCTGGCCTGATGCTGTTCGAATAGAGGCGTTTGCTGAGTCATAACCATCCTGTAGAAAACAAGTGAGCGTGACGCGCCTGCGTAGCCATGATGGCTGACGCAAACGTTCTCTTTGCGCTGACGTTACCACCGAACGCTCGAATTAACCATAAGGAAAACGAGGGCGAAACAAAGTCTGTCGTCTGCGAAGCGCCGCACAGAATGCAGGATAATCCACTGGCTTTATGTGATTAAACACGCACAAAATACAACAACATAACTTTTATGTAGCAAAATAATGGAATCCAACGCTATGAGTGGGCAAATGGCACCGAAAAAAAACCACCATGACATGAGAAAATGTAATGCGAATTCCTGCGTAAAATTAGAATAAATCAAACGAGGCGCAAAAACAGGGCGAGTCTGCATCATGGTGGTGCAAACGGGGAATTAGCTGGGGTAAGAATGAATGGCTGTAACGGCACGATAAATCGCGCCGTTACGGAATTTGTGTAGATTTAGAGAAGGTTAGCGCAGCCAGCCGGGGATATCATTCAGCCCCATGGCCTGTTTCAGCATCATCGGTTTGACCCCAGGCAGGGTGTCCGCCAGTTTCAGGCCGACGTCACGCAGGAATTTTTTCGCTGGATTACTCCCGGCAAAAAGTTCACGGAAGCCCTGCATACCCGCCAGCATCAGCGCAGCGCTGTGCTTACGGCTGCGCTCATAGCGACGCAGATACAGATGCTGTCCAATATCCTTGCCCTGACTGTGCAAACGGCGAATTTCACCGATCAACTCTGCGGCATCCATAAAGCCCAGATTCACGCCCTGCCCGGCCAACGGATGGATAGTGTGCGCAGCATCGCCCACCAGCGCCAGCCGGTGTGCAGCAAAATTACGCGCATAGCGTGCCATTAGCGGGAAGGTTTTACGCTCGCTCTCCACCTGGCACAAACCAAGGCGCATATCGAAAGCTACAGAAAGCTGCTGATTGAACAGCGCTTCAGGCATATCCTGCAAACGCGTGGCTTCCTGGGGAGACAACGACCAGACAATCGAACTCAGATGCGGGTCCTGCATTGGCAAAAATGCCAGAATGCCGTCACCGTGGAACACCTGGCGCGCCACCGCATCGTGCGGCAGGTCAGTGCGGATATTCGCCACCAGCGCGTGATGATCGTAATCCCAGAAAGTGATCGGGATATCCGCTTTGTCACGCAGCCAGGAGTTGGCACCGTCGGCGGCGATCAACAGACGAGCGCTCATCATGCTGCCATCCTGCAGAGTGATAAAGGCTTCGTTGTCGCCAAAAGCCACCTGCTGCAACTGCGCTGGAGCCAGCAACGTAATATCGCTGCACTGGCTGGCGCGCTGCCATAATGCGCTATGAATCACTGGATTTTCAATGATATGACCGAGGTGGGCTAAGCCCTGCTGCTCATCATCAAAACTGATGCTACCAAAACTGTCCTGGTCCCACACTTCCATGCCGTGATAAGCGCTGGCGCGCAATGCCAGAATCGTTGACCAGACATCGAGCTTTTGCAGCAGGCGTTCACTGGCCGCATTGATCGCCGATACGCGGATCGATGGCGCAGCTTGCGGATCAAATCGCGGCTCTGCCGCCTTCTCCAGCACCGCAACGCGCAATCCACTGCCTTGCAGCCCGCAGGCGACGGCCAGTCCGACCATGCCACCGCCAGCGATAGCCACATCAAAAGTTTGCATTGCTGCCCCTTAATTCATGCTTAACGTTTTACCCAGCCGAGCGTCCGCGCGGCAAGGGGGTTTCGCAGCCACGGCAGATGGTCCATTGCCACCAGCCCAAGATTTCGTCCTGCCACCAGCGTGGCATAACGGTTAGCAAATAATCGTACCAGACCATCGGTCACGCCAATGGTCGCCGCACGATCCGGTTGGCGTCGGGCGGCAAAATGATGGAGTACCGCATAACTGCCGGGATCCTGCTGGTGACGCCAGGCACTCGCCAGCGTTTCCGCCAGCGACATCACATCACGCAGGCCGAGGTTAAAACCCTGACCGGCAATCGGATGCAGCGTCTGCGCCGCATTGCCCACCAGCGCCAGCCGGTGCGCCACCTGCCGCTCGGCGGTTTGTAACGCCAGCGGGTAAATTTCGCGCTGGCCGGTGTGGGTGAAGCGTCCCAGCCGCCAGCCGAACGCCTGTTGCAGCTCGCGCAGAAAAGTCGCGTCATCCCACTGCGCCAGCTTGTCTTTCTCGTCCAGCGGATGACACCACACCAGCGACATGCGATTGCCCGACATCGGCAACAACGCCAGCGGACCGTGTTCGGTAAAGCGTTCGAAGGCGCGTCCCTGATGCGGCAACTGCGTGGTGACATTGGCTATCACCGCCAGCTGCTGATAATCCTCCCGCTGCCAGCTGATGCCGCAAGAGGCCGCCAACGGTGAACGTGAGCCGTCTGCCGCCACCAGCAGCGCACCATCCAGCTGTTCGCCGCTGTCCAGCGTGACCTGCACGCTATCAGCACTGCGTGACACCGCCGTGACATGCGCCGGGCAACGTAGTGTCACGCCCGGTGCGCTTTTCAGCCGCTGGAACAGGCGTTGCCCGACATCGAACAGCTCCACCACCTGGCCCAGTGCCGGTAACTGGTAATCCGCCGCCTGCATCGAAACAAAGCCGGTATGACCACGGTCAGAAACATGGACGTGGGTAATCGGCGTGGCGCAATCCTGCAACGAACGCCACAGATCAATCTCCGCCAGTTGCTGGCAGGTGCCCGCCGCCAGCGCGATGGCGCGTCCGTCATATCCAGGATGCGCACGGCTGTCCGGTTCGCTGCGTTCAATCAGCGTCACCGGCAGTTTTCCCTGCGTCAGATGGGATATGGCCAGCGCCAGCGTGGCGCCGGTCATGCCGCCGCCTGCAATCAGAATAGTCATGCCTGACGCGCCACCGCCATTAAGGCTTCAATTGCGTCGGCATCTTTCACCACGCTATCGGTGAGATTCTCGTTGCCTTCGGCAGTGATCACGATGTCATCCTCAATACGAATGCCGATGCCGCGATACTGTGCCGGGACTTTGGCATCCGGCGCGATATACAGACCGGGTTCGATGGTCAGCACCATGCCAGGTTCCAGGATGCGGTCGCGGCTCGGGGTGCCATAATGGCCGACGTCGTGCACATCCAGCCCCAGCCAGTGGCTCAGCCCGTGCATAAAGAACTGGCGATGCGCCTGTTCCGCAATCAGTGCGTCCACTTCGCCTTCCATCACACCCAGTTCAACCAGGCCAGTCACCATAATACGAACCACTTCTTCGTTCACATCATGGATGCTGATGCCGGGGCGGAACATTTCCAGCGCTTTGTACAGCGAAGCCAGCACGATGTCGTAAATGGCACGCTGCGGGGCGCTAAACTTGCCGTTGACCGGGAAAGTACGGGTGATATCACCCGCATAGCCCTGGAATTCACAGCCTGCGTCAATCAGCACCAAATCGCCATCACGCATCTCGCATTCATTTTCGGTGTAGTGCAGGATGCAGCCGTTTTCGCCTGCTCCGACGATGGTGTTGTAAGACGGAAAACGCGCACCGTGGCGATTGAATTCGTGGTGGATTTCGCCCTCCAGCTGATATTCGAACATCCCCGGGCGGCAAGCCTGCATCGCACGGGTATGCGCCAGCGCGCTGATTTCACCGGCACGCCGCAGGATGGCGATCTCTTCTGGCCCCTTGAACAGGCGCATATCATGCACCCACGGACGCCAATCGGTGAGGGTATCCGGCGCGCTCAGATTTTGCCGGAAGCCGCGACGCAGTTTATCCAGCGCGCTAAACACCAGGTTATCCGCTTCGGCATACAAGCCCTGGGCGTGATACACCACATCCAGGCCGTTCAACAGCTGATGCAGCTGTTCGCCGATGTCGTCCCACGGCAATGCCCGATCCACACCGAGTTTTGCCGGTGCCGCATCCTGGCCCAGACGACGGCCAAACCAGATTTCGGCCGTCAGGTCACGCACGCGGTTGAACAGCACGCTGTGGTTGTGGGTCTCATCGCTTTTAATCAACACCAGCAACGCCTGCGGCTCGTTAAAACCGGTGAAATACCAGAAATCGCTGTTCTGACGGAAGGGATACTCGCTGTCGTTGCTGCGCGTCACTTCAGGCGCGGCAAAAATCAATGCGGCACTACCGGGCGCCATACGGGCAATCAGCGCCTGACGACGTTGCTGGAAGGTTTCCAGTGTAATCATGTTTGCACTCCCTGTTGAAAAGCGGGCACGGCAGTACCCGGAATGACGCGCTTAGTGTAGCGTTGGCTTCTTCACTTCAGGTGCAGTGGGTGGCTGCGGCTGGGTGAAGGTGTCGTGGCACAGCAATGCGGCAACACGAACGTATTCAATCACTTCTTCAAGTGATTGTTCGAGTTCTTCCTGATCTTCATCTTCGTCATAGCCCAGTTGCGCGATGGTGCGCAGGTCATCGATCGCTTCGCCGGTTTCGCCGGTGACTTTGTCCAGCTTCGGCTGAGTCACACCGAGTCCCAGCAGGAAATGGTTGACCCATCCCGCCAGCGCATCGGCACGGTCAAACACGGTGATATCATCATCATCAGGCAGCATCAGCTGAAACAGGAAACCCTCTTCATCCAGCGTGTTGGCCAGGCTTTCATGTAACGCCTGTAACGGCTGCGACAGGCTTTGCGAAAAAGCCATGCCTTCGTTGGTGAGATCGTGCACCAGCGTCTTCCAGCTGTTATCCTGGTTGCCGCCACACAGGATGCCGCAAATCAGGCCGTGCATTTCAGCGGGGGTCATTCCCACGCCCTGCTGGGAAAGCGCCGTAGCCAGCGCGTTGTAAGTGGGCGTTGCGTTCTGTAAAGACATAAGCTTTCGTCGTCGTTGGCAGAATAAGTTCGTGTTATGCTACCACCAGGTGCCTCAGGGTTTCCAGAAAAGGGGTTGTAACTTATCACGCGGGTCTATATAGTTGCGCACCTCCCAAGCCATTGACTGCTAAGGGAGATGCGGGCGAAGTAATCAGTCAGGAAGGTGGCATGTCTGCACAACCAGTAGATATTCAGATTTTTGGTCGTTCATTGAGAGTGAATTGTCCGCCTGAACAGCAAGATGCGCTGAATCTGGCAGCTGAGGACCTCAATCAACGGTTGCAAGATTTAAAAGTTCGCACTAGAGTCACAAATACAGAGCAGCTGGTGTTCATCGCCGCGTTAAACATTTGCCACGAGCTGGCACAAGAGAAAGGTAAAACGCGCGACTACGCAGCCAATATGGAACAACGTATCCGTATGCTGCAGCAGACCATTGAACAAGCATTAGTTGAGCAAGGTCGCATAACTGATCGCCAGGGCACAAAGTTTGAATAACACTTCATGGTTATCGTGATACAGTAACGGTGAAGTAAATTTTCTCTGAGATGTTTGCATGTGGGCCAGTCCCCTGAGCCGATATTTCATTACCACAGAATGTGGCGCTCCGTAACTTGTGAGCATGCTCGGTCCGTCCGAGAAGCCTGATAGTTGCGACGACACATTCACCTTGAACCAAGGGTTCAAGGGTTACAGCCTACGGCGGCATCTCGGAGATCTCCACTTAGTTCCACATCTGTAATCCCCCGGTACGCGTGATATAGTGGCTGGCAACAGCCGACATTGCCGGGGATATCATGTCTGAACCCTCACTACGCGACCGACAAGACATTCGTCAACACGTGCGCCATTTGCGTCGTAATCTCACGGCAGAACAGCAGGAACAGGCAGCCGATTTGCTGGCTGAACACGCCATCAATTTTGCCCCGATTGCCAATGCCGAACGCATCGCACTGTTCCTTTCCGTGGATGGCGAACTGAATACCCACCCGCTCATCGCCAAACTCTGGCAACAAAAAAAACAGGTTTATCTGCCCGTGTTGCATCCTTTTGCACCCGGTAACCTGATCTTCCTGCGCTATACGCCAGACACCCCGCTTAGCCCGAATAAATTGCGTATCCCCGAGCCACCGCTGGATATCACCCGCATGGCAACGCTCGATCAACTGGATGTGATCATGGTGCCGTTAGTGGCGTTCGACCATAGCGGGCAGCGTCTGGGTATGGGTAAGGGTTTTTACGATCGCACCCTGCAAAACTGGCAGCAACATGGTGTCCTGCCCATCGGGATAGCGCATGATTGCCAGCGCGTGGAAGCGTTGCCGGTAGCGGCCTGGGATGTGCCCTTGCCTGCGGTGATTACACCGTCAAAGCTGTGGCAGTGGTGATTGGCGCGATAAATCGCGCCGCTACAAAGATATGCAGCAGCGCGATGTTAAATCAGTACAGCAGACGTGCGCGGATGGTACCTGGAATCGCCTTCATCAGTTGCAGCGCTTTGTCCGCTACATCCTGCTGAGCGTCGATATCGATGACCACATAACCCATCAGCGGAGACGTTTGCAGATACTGGGCGGCAATGTTGATGCCCTGCTCAGCAAAAATCTGGTTGATGGCGGTCAGCACGCCCGGACGGTTTTCGTGGATGTGCAGCAGGCGGCTGGCACTGGCAGCATGCATCGGCAACGACACTTCCGGGAAATTCACCGCAGACAGCGTAGAACCGTTGTCCGAATACTTCGCCAGCTTGCCAGACACTTCCAGACCGATGTTTTCCTGCGCTTCCTGAGTCGAACCACCGATATGCGGCGTCAGAATCACGTTATCAAATTCACACAGCGGTGAGTTAAACGGATCGCTGTTCGTCGCGGGCTCAGTCGGGAATACGTCAATTGCCGCGCCCGCCAGGTGTTTGTTTGACAAAGCATCGCACAGCGCCGGAATATCAATCACCGTACCGCGTGCGGCGTTAATCAGCAGCGCACCCGGCTTCATCAGCGCCAGTTCAGCGGCACCAATCATATTCTGCGTGGACGGGGTTTCCGGCACATGCAGGCTGACCACATCGCTCATGTTCAGCAGGTCAGACAGATGACGCACCTGGGTCGCATTGCCCAGCGGCAGCTTGCTCTCTATATCGTAGAAGAATACGTGCATGCCGAGGCTCTCAGCCAGCACGCCCAGCTGCATGCCGATGTGGCCATAGCCAATGATGCCCAGCTTTTTGCCACGCGCTTCGTAGGAACCCGACGCAATTTTATTCCAGATACCGCGATGTGCTTTGGCGTTCGCTTCCGGGATGCCACGCAGCATCAGCAGCATTTCACCAATCACCAGCTCCGCCACCGAACGGGTGTTGGAGAACGGGGCGTTGAACACCGGTACACCGCGTTTTGCCGCTGCATTCAGGTTGACCTGATTGGTGCCGATACAGAAGCAGCCAACCGCGACCAGTTTCTCAGCCGCAGCGAAAATCTCTTCGGTCAGTTGGGTACGGGAACGGATACCAATGAAGTGCGCGTCGCGGATGGAGGACTTCAGCGTCTCCGCATCCAGTGCACCTTTGTGGAATTCGATGTTGGTGTAACCTGCCGCACGCAGATTATCCAGCGCGCTCTGATGGACACCTTCCACCAGCAGGAACTTAATCTTGTCTTTTTCCAGTGATAACTCTGCCATTTCCCGACCCTATTCAGAATTCAACGAGGGCTGCCATAAGCCAGCCTTCTGTCAAAATATCAAAAAATTCGATTGCAGCAAGACAATCGATTGCCTCCGCCCCAGCACGCGTCAGTGCTGGGGCAGCACAATGCCATACAAAATCGGGATATGCGCCCGGAGCGAAGAATGAACCTGCTGTTGATGACTGTTTTGTGACATAAGTCACCGAATTTCAGCATACGAAGAAAAGATGTTTTGCGTACGGAAATAAGCGGCGCTACGAGAGCGCCGGACAGATCATTTCTTGATGGTTTTTACGCCATCGGCAGTGCCGATCAGGGCGATATCCGCACCACGCGCCGCAAATAACCCGACGGTCACCACGCCAGGCAGCGCGTTGATGGCTTTTTCCAGCGCGATAGGGTCGAGAATGCGAAGATTATGCACGTCGAGAATAATGTTGCCATTATCGGTCAACACGTTCTGACGGTATTCCGGCAAGCCGCCCAGCTTTACCAGTTCACGCGCCACATACGAACGCGCCATAGGAATGACTTCAACTGGCAGCGGGAAGTGGCCCAGCACATCCACTTCTTTCGACGCATCAGCAATGCAGATAAATTTCTCAGCCACCGCCGAGACAATTTTCTCACGCGTCAGCGCCGCACCACCACCTTTGATCATCTGCATTTGTGGATTGATCTCATCAGCGCCATCAACGTAAACCGACAGCGAGTCCACTTCATTGAGATCAAATACGTGAATGCCAAGGGATTTCAGCTTCTGCGTTGAGGCTTCCGAACTGGAAACCGCTCCCTCGATTTGATGCTTAATCGAGCCTAAAGCATCAATAAAGTGGGCGGCGGTTGAACCGGTGCCAACGCCAACAATGGTGCCCGGCTGCACATATTGCAGTGCTGCCCAACCTACCGCTTTTTTCAGTTCATCCTGGGTCATGGTATGTTTAAAACCTGTGCGACAACGAGGTGCGCGTAGTATAAAACAAGGCGACATAAAAATGCGCGGCTGTTAAAGGCTTTGTAACTCAGTCCACAAAAACCATCTTTTACATTTTTGTGGCATAGTAACCTCCACCCTGAACGAGAGAGAACAAGAATGAAACGCCCGGATTATCGAACGCTTCAGGCGCTGGATGCTGTGATTCGTGAGCGCGGCTTTGAGCGCGCCGCGCAGAAACTTTGCATTACGCAATCGGCGGTATCGCAGCGTATTAAACAGCTGGAGAATTTATTCGGCCAGCCGCTGCTGGTACGAACCGTGCCGCCGCGTCCGACTGAGCAGGGGCAGAAGCTGCTGGCGTTATTGCATCAGGTGGAGTTGCTGGAAGAGGAATGGCTGGGTGATGAAAATGGTGGCACCACGCCGCTGCTGTTATCGCTGGCGGTGAACGCCGACAGTCTGGCAACCTGGTTGCTGCCCGCGCTGAAGGATGTGCTGGCAGATTCGCCGGTGCGCCTGAATATCCAGGTTGAGGATGAAACCCGTACTCAGGAACGTTTACGTCGCGGCGAAGTGGTAGGCGCAGTGAGTATTCAGCCGCAGCCACTGCCGAGTTGCCTGGTGGACCAGCTGGGCGCGCTCGACTATCTGTTCGTGGCTTCACCTGAATTTGCCGATCGCTACTTTCCCAATGGCGTGACCCGTTCAGCGTTGCTGAAGGCACCGGCCATCGCCTTTGACCATCTGGATGATATGCATCAGGCTTTTCTGCAGCAGAATTTCGATTTGTCGCCGGGCAGCGTGCCCTGCCATATTGTTAACTCGTCCGAAGCCTTTGTGCAGCTGGCACGCCAGGGTTCGACCTGCTGTATGATCCCGCATCTGCAAATTGAGCGTGAGCTGGCGAGCGGAGATTTGGTTGACTTGACGCCTGGTCTGTACCAGCGCCGTATGCTGTACTGGCACCGCTTTGCACCGGAAAGCCGTCTGATGCGCCGCGTGACCGACGCGCTGATTGCGCACGGACATCGCGTACTGCGCCAGGACGACCTGGCCGCCTAAGCCAACAGGGGCGCTGCAGCGCCCCTTCTTATTACTGTGCGTTCGGTTTGATATCGAACACCACATCCACCTGATCGTCAAAGTGAATGCTCTGCTGCTCATAGGTCTGCTGTGCTGAGGTATCCGCTTCGGCGGCTGAGGCTTTAAACATGCGCGCCATCGGCATCGGCTGGTAGTTAGCAACGTGATAACGGATGCTATACACCGGACCCAGTTTGGCATTAAAGCCTTCGGCCAGCGCCGCCGCCTGTTGCGTCGCATTGGCGATTGCGGCTTTGCGGGCCTGGTCTTTGTAGGTTTCCGGGTGTGCCACACCGAGGTCCACGGCACGGATTTCGTTCAGACCGGATTTCAGCGCCCCATCCAGCAACTCATTCAGCTTCTCCAGCTGACGCAACGTCACCTGCACCTGACGCACCGCGCGGTAGCCTTTCAGCACCGATTTACCCTCTTTGGTGTAATCGTACTCTGGCTGGGTGCTGAGATTAGCGGCATCAATATCTTTCTTTTCGATACCGTTTTTTTGCAGGAAATCAAAATATTGCGCGACACGACTGTCGGCTTGTTTTTTCGCATCTGCCGCATCTTTCGATGAAACATTCACCACAATCGAAAGCGTAGCGATATCCGGACGGGCCTCCACGCTGGCCTGTCCTGAGGTGACCACATGCGGCCCGTTCGGCAATTCACCCGCCAGAACCATACCAGGCAATGCGCCTGCGCTCATTACGGCGGCCAGCGCCAGTGCTTTCAGTTTCACGGAAGTCCTCCTTGAAGAGTCAGTTCTAAGGCCGCCACTATGGCGAAGCCCGCTACACATTACCATGCGTGATGGTCTGAGTTTTGATTCTGCTAAAAGTTCGGGCACTCTGCTGTTTTATCGTCTCCGCGATCACAAAATCACCGATGTTTATTCGCTGAATTTTCGTACAAATGTTTCTATTAAAGAAACACCCTGACCTCCGGGAGAGTTTCACGATGACAGAGCAGCCAATAACCCAAGCTACCGCAGGCATCCGCGCCGGACGCACCCGCTTTCTGATGCTGGGTCTGGTGTTTATCAACATCATCATCAATTACATGGATCGCACCAATCTGTCGGTCGCCGCCACGGCGATGGCGGGCGAACTGCGTTTTACCCCGCTGGAGATGGGGCTGATCTTCTCTGCCTTTGGCTGGATTTACGCCGCGTTGCAGATTCCCGGCGGTTTTCTGATTGATCGTCTTGGTGCACGGCTGGTGTATGGCGTCGGGTTATTTATCTGGTCACTGGTGACTGCGCTGCACGCCTTTGCCGGTAGTTTCCTCGCGCTGTTTGGTTTACGGCTTGGCGTCGGTGCGTTTGAAGCACCGGTGATGCCCGCCAATAACCGGGTGATTTCCAGCTGGTTCCCGGAACAGGAACGCGCCAGCGCCATTGGCATTTATTCTTCAGCGCAGTTTGTCGGCCTCGCCTGTATGACGCCACTGCTGTTCCATGTGCAGGATGTCTTTGGCTGGCGCGGTTTGTTTGTGATCACCGGTGTCGCAGGCATGATTTGGGCGCTGGTGTGGTAC
Organism: Pantoea sp. App145; assembly: GCF_047947045.1. Lineage (NCBI taxonomy): Bacteria > Pseudomonadati > Pseudomonadota > Gammaproteobacteria > Enterobacterales > Erwiniaceae > Pantoea > Pantoea sp. App145. The sequence goes on along the minus strand of NZ_CP133290.1, from coordinate 3,672,817 downwards.
CTGCTCTATCGTGAACCGACCGAACATAAAGGCGTTTCAGATGCCGAGCTGAATTATCTGCGCAGCAATGGCGCGCTGCTGGAAAGCCGTCAACACGCCAGCCAGCCACGCGCCCGCTGGCAGGATCTGGCGCACATGTTCCGCAGCCGCAAACTGGTGGGCATTTATATCGGCCAGTTCACCATCTCCGCCACCTTCTGGTTCTTCCTCACCTGGTTCCCAACTTACCTGGTGGAGTATCGCCATATGGGATTTATTAAGAGCGGCTACGTGGCGGCGGTGCCCTACTTTGCGGCCTTTTGCGGCGTGTTGCTGGCGGGATTCGCCTCCGATCGTATGATGCGACGCGGCGTCTCTGCCAGCGTAGCGCGCAAGCTGCCGGTGATCCTTGGGCTGTTTCTGACGCTGTTTATCCTCGGAGCCAACTACACCGATAACGCGACCCTGATCATGCTGTTTATGTCTGTCGCCTTCTTTGGCAATGGGCTGGCCACCATCACCTGGGTCTTTGTCACCGCGCTGGCACCCCGCCATTTGATCGGTCTCGCCGGAGGGGTGTTCAACTTTACCGGCGCGCTCTCCTCGATTGTGGTGCCGATTGCCATTGGCGCGTTAATTGATGGCGATAATTTTGCCCCGGCACTGGCCTTTATTGCCGTGCTGGCTGCCATTGGTATCGCCAGCTATCTGTTTATCGTCGGGAAAATTGACCATGTCAGCGCGCACTGATCATACGCTCGGCCAGCGCCTGCAACTGCGCCAGCCGCTGGCTGAGATGCGCTTCATCCGTCTGCCAGATTTTGGCGAAAGCCAGTGCCGCACGGTTATTGTTAATCGGCTTCGCCATGCTGACTTCGCCATCATCACGATGCCAGATGAGAGTGTCCTGCGACCGTTTACGTGCCAGCAACGGGGCCAGCTGCGTCCATTGCTCATCACTGAAGCGCGGTCGCAGCGCTTCGTCGCTTTCCGCCGCCAGCAGCGAGACCCCAATTACCGACTGCCAGGCAGGCAGCATATGGAATCCCGCCAGCGCCTGGCTGGTACTGGTGCGCTCGCCAGGCTCCGAGTGCCAGATATAGATCACCTGATCCTCCCACAACACGCCCAATGCCACCACGATGTCACGCGGCGCGTGTGCCTCCAACTGCGGCAACGCCTGGGCAAACAGCGACGAGCCACGTATTGCCTGGGCCGCCAGCGCATGGACCCCCGGTCCGGGCAAATAGCGGCGATGTTCATCCTGCATCGTCAGGCCAATGGCGGCCATGGTCATCAGCAGGCGGTTAACCCGTGTGCTGTTCATCCCCATCTGGCGCGCCAGCTCACGGCAGCCTACGGCTTTGCCACTGGAGACCAGATATTGCAGACAGCGAATACCGTCAATCAGGCTTTGATTGGGTTGAGAAGACATAAGTCACCCTGTGGCGGTCAAAAATTTAATCTTAGCTTCAGAGCTACAGGAATGAAATGATGCAAATTTTCTCCTCTCAGCCCGCCCGTGCGTTCCCACTGCAAACATTGCAGGCCGATGTATTGATTGCGGGCGGTGGCCTGGCGGGCGTCTGTGCAGCGCTGGCAGCTGCGCGTGATGGTTTGCAGGTGGTGTTGATCCAGGATCGCCCGGTGCTGGGCGGCAATGCCTCCAGTGAAGTGCGCCTGTGGGCCAATGGCGCGACCTCGCATATGGGCAACAACAACCGCTGGGCGCGGGAGGGCGGCATCATGGGCGAGATCATGGAGGAGAACCTGTGGCGCAATAAAGAAGGCAATCCGGTGCTGTTTGATATGGTGCTGCTGGATTTAGTGCAAGCGCAGCCGGGCCTGACGTTGCTGCTCAATACCACGGTCAGCGAGATCGAAAAGTCAGGACGGCAAATTGAGGCGGTGCACGCCTTCAATGCCATTAACCAGACGCGCTATTTTGTCCGCGCCCGGCAGTTTATCGATGCCAGCGGTGACGGGGTGCTCGGCTATCTGGCCGGGGCGGCGCATCGCGTCGGGGCCGAATCGGTGGAAGAATTCGGCGAGAAGATGGCCCCAGGTGAACATTTCGGCCATAAACTCGGTCACTCGATTTACTTCTACACCAAACGCACCACACAGCCGGTGCGCTTTGTTCCCCCCAGCTTCGCCTTGCAGGATATCCAGGCGATTCCGCGTTATAAACGCCTGACTTCCGAACTGAACGGCTGCGATCTGTGGTGGCTGGAATGGGGAGGACGGCTTGATACGGTACATGAGAGTGAAACCATCAAATGGGAACTGTGGAAAATCGTCTGGGGGGTGTGGGACTACATCAAAAACTCCGGTGAATTTCCCGATGCCGACAACCTGACCATTGAATGGGTCGGCTTAATCCCCGGCAAACGGGAGAGTCGCCGCTTTCTCGGCGCGACCCTGTTGTGCCAGCAGGATATTGTTGAACAGCGGGATCATTATGATGCGGTGGCCTATGGCGGCTGGTCGATTGATTTGCACCCCGCTGATGGCGTCTACAGCGAACATGAGGGCTGCCGTCAGTTCCACAGCAAAGGTACCTACACCATCCCGTTTCGTGCGCTCTACAGCCAGTCACTGGACAATCTGCTGCTAACCGGCCGCCTGATCTCCGCCACCCACGTGGCGTTCGGCAGCGCCCGTGTGATGTGTACCTGCGGCGTGCTCGGGGAAGTGGTGGGACACGCCGCAGCGCTTTGCCAGCAACAACAACTCACCCCGGCCCAGCTGGCCGCACCTGAGCGTATCGGGCAGTTGCAGCAACAATTACTGCGTCAGGGGGCTTATATTCCACGCCAGCAGTTGATCAGCCCGGCTGGCGCGGCAAAAATCGCGGTCAGTAGCACCCTCCAGCTCACTGCCCTGCCTGCTGATGGTGGCTGGCATCCGCTGCAATCACGCTGTGCACTGCTGCTGCCGCTGAAAGCCGGTGAGCGCCTGCCCGCGCTGAGGGTACATTTACGTGCCACACAAAAACAGTCGTTACAGGTGTCGTTGCTGACCAGCGAAAACCCGGCCAATACTTGCGGCGATCGGCAACTGGCCAGCCACACCCTGCTGGTTAACGATCAGGGCGAGTATCGGCTGGATTTTGCTTACCGCGCCGATTGCGATCGTTATCTGATGATCGCCTTCGCGGAAAACCCGGCGATTGAGGTTGCCCTGACGCGTGTGCAGCTGCCGGGCGTGATGATGGTGTTCAACAGCCTGAACCCGCGCGTGGCGAAGCGGACGCGCCAGATTAACGATGGCGATTATGGTGTCGATGAGTTTGATTTCTGGCTGCCGCGCCGCGCGCCGCAGCAGATACTTTTCGCCTTTAGCCTTGAGGCACCGCTGCAACTATGGCATCGCGACTATCTGCTGAATGGCAAGCTGCGACCGGAAAACCACACCAACGGCTGGGTTCCCGCGCTCGACGATGCCGCACCTGCGGTTAGCTGGCAATGGGAGCAACCCCAGCAGGCCAGCCAGTTAACCCTGCTGTTTGATAACGATTTTGACCACGCAATGGAGACAGTACAGATGGGCCACGCGCAGGCGGTAACGCCGCATTGCACCACCCATTATCGTCTGTGGCTGGATGAAATGTTGCTGGCAGAGGTCAGAGACAACCATCATTCCCTCTGCCATCACGCGCTACCGACGGGGGTAAATTTCCGGCAGATACGCCTTGAGATGCTTGCCAGCGCCGGTGCTGTCCCCGCACTCTACGGTTTGCATCTGCATCACCAGTTGGCGATGCCCTGACGCGCCAGCTGGAAGGCGATCACCCACATTACCGATCCCACCAGCAGGTTGATGATCCGCTGCGCCCGCACGGTGCGCAGCCGCGGAGATAGCCAGGCCGCCAACAGTGCCAGGCCAAAAAACCAGATAACCGAGGCACTGACACTGCCCAGCGCAAACCAGCGCCGCGCTTCTGCCGACGGTAGTTGTCCACCCAGGCTGCCCAGCACCACAAACGTATCAATATAAACATGCGGATTGAGCCAGGTCACCGCCAGCATGGTGGCGATAATGCGCCAGCGCCCCTGTTTCATGACTTCTGTCGATGCCAGCGACACATCACCCTGCCAGGCATTGCGTAGTGCGCCCCAACCATACCAGGTCAGGAAGGCTACCCCTGCCCAGGTGATCAGCATCAGTAATAGCGGTGACTGATTGAGCAACGCACTACCACCAAAAATCCCGCCGCAAATCAGCGCGATATCACTCAGGGTACAGAGGGCTGCCGTCATCAGATGATAATGGCGCTTAATGCCCTGATTCATCACAAATGCGTTTTGCGGGCCTAGCGGCAGAATGAGCGACGCCCCAAGAGCAAGCCCTTGTAAATAAACAGATAACACGTAATTTTTCCCATCAACAGTGGCGATGACGTGAAGTATAGAGAGGCGTGGGTATTAGAGGAAATGGAAAGATTTAATAGGTCATTAGCAAAACTGCTAATGACCTGGCAGGATGATTATTCAGCGCGCTCAGCTACCGCAGCGTCACTTTTCACTTGATGGAAATGCACATCCATCTGTGGATAAGGGATGCCGATACCATGCGCATCAAGTGTGCGCTTGTAGTTTTTCAGCAGATCCCAGTAGACGTTTTGCAGGTCGCTGCTTTTGCTCCAGCAACGCACCACAAAGTTGAGCGAGGAAGCCGCCAGCTCGTTCAGGCCGATCTGAATCCCCATATCCTTCAGTACGCGCTCGTCGGCTTCGGTCACTTCTCTCAGCAACGCAATCACCTGGTCCACATCGGCATCGTAAGCCACGCCGATAATAAACTCATTACGGCGAATGGGTTCACGGGAATAGTTGACGATGTTACCGGCAATGATCTTACCGTTGGGCACCACGACGATTTTACCGTCGGCGCTTTTCATGGTGGTGGAGAAGATCTGCACGTTCTGTACCGTACCCGTCACGCCGCCGAGATCGACAAACTCACCGGTACGGAACGGACGGAAAGTCACCAGCAAAACGCCTGCGGCGAGGTTAGACAGCGACCCCTGTAACGCCAGACCTACGGCCAGACCTGCGGCACCCAGTACGGCGATAACCGAAGCCGTCTGCACACCCACGCGCCCCAGTGCCGCGATAATGGTGAAAGCGATGATGCCATAGCGCACCAGCGCCGACAGGAAGTCCGCCACGGTCGCATCGATATGGCGCGCCACCAGCACCCGGTTGATGGTGTTAGAAATCACGCGCGCCACAATCATCCCGATGATGATGATGGCAATCGCCGCGACAATATTGACGACATAGCTCAGGATCAGCTCCTGATTACGTACCAGCCATCCGCTCGCGTTGTTAATGCCGTCAACGACATTTAAATCTTCCATTTGTTAGCCCTGTTGTTGAGTTTCCCGCAGGAAAGAACAAAAACTGCCAGAATGAATCCGACACTCCCGTGTACAAGGGTAAACAATAATGGGGATGAGCGCCAAAGGTGGTCTGAATTTACTGAATATTCCGAAAATAATGCGTAAAAAAAGGCCCTTTCGGGCCTTTTTTGTACTGTAAGTAAAAATTACAGCACGTCGATAGCGTTCAGCTCTTTGAAAGCCTGTTCCAGACGAACCACCATGGAAGCCTGAGCAGAGCGCAGCCATACACGCGGATCGTAGTATTTCTTGTTCGGGCTATCTACGCCGTTCGGGTTACCCAACTGGCCTTGCAGATAGTCTTCGTTCTTTTTGTAGTACTGCAGGATACCGTCCCAGGTTGCCCATTGGGTGTCGGTATCGATGTTCATCTTGATCACGCCGTAGCTGATAGATTCTTCGATTTCCGCAGCAGAAGAACCAGAACCACCGTGGAACACGAAATCCAGCGCGTTATGCGGCAGACCGTGTTTTTCGCTGACGTATTTCTGAGAATCACGCAGGATGGTCGGGGTCAGTTTCACGTTACCCGGCTTGTACACGCCGTGTACGTTACCGAAGGAGGCAGCGATAGTGAAACGCGGGCTGATTTTGCTCAGCTCAGTGTAGGCGTAATCAACGTCCTGCGGCTGGGTGTACAGAGCAGAAGCGTCCATGTGGCTGTTGTCCACACCATCTTCTTCGCCGCCGGTGCAGCCCAGTTCGATTTCCAGGGTCATACCCAGTTTCGCCATACGGGTCAGGTATTTGCTGGAGATCTCGATGTTTTCTTCCAGTGACTCTTCAGACAGGTCGATCATGTGAGAAGAGAACAGCGGTTTACCGGTTTTGGCGAAGTGTGCTTCACCCGCGTCCAGCAGACCGTCGATCCACGGCAGCAGTTTTTTCGCGCAGTGGTCAGTGTGCAGGATAACCGGCACGCCATACAGTTCAGCCATCAGATGTACATGATGCGCACCGGCGATAGCACCGGCAATCGCCGCGCCCTGCGGTTTGTCGGTTTTGTAACCTTTACCGGCGATGAAGGCAGCACCACCATTGGAGAACTGAACGATGACCGGCGATTTCACTTTCGCTGCCGCTTCCAGTACCGCGTTGATGGAATCCGTGCCGACGCAGTTCACTGCTGGCAGGGCGAATTTGTTCTCTTTCGCCACTTTGAAGATTTTCTGAACGTCGTCACCAGTGACAACGCCGGGTTTTACGAAATCAAAAATTTTAGACATGGTTGTGTCCTGTTTCGTTTACCGTTCATCCCCGAATCGAGGGGGACTGGATTTTATGCCCCATAAGCGTCAGGGCAAGCCTTCAGGCGACGCCAAAGCATCGCCCCCAAATGATTACTGCTTCGCGCGCTCTTCCAGCATGGCAACAGCAGGCAGTTTTTTGCCTTCCACGAATTCGAGGAATGCACCACCACCGGTAGAGATGTAGGAGATCTTGTCTTCGATACCGAACAGATCAATCGCTGCCAGGGTGTCACCACCGCCTGCTACGGAGAACGCTTCGCTATCAGCGATAGCGTTAGCAATAATTTCAGTGCCTTTGCGGAAGTTCGGGAATTCGAACACACCAACCGGGCCGTTCCACAGAATGGTTTTGGCGTCTTTCAGCAGTTTCGCCATGGCCAGTGCGGTTTCGTCACCGAAGTCCATAATTTCTTCGTTATCCGCCACTTCGGAAACCTTTTTCACGGTTGCCGGTGCGGTTTCAGAGAATTCTGTGCCTACGCGGGAATCGGTCGGAACCGGAATACCGTACTGGTCACGCAGGCCTTTCGCCGCCGCAACGAAGTCCGGCTCGAACAGGGATTTACCCACGTTGTTGTCGATAGCCACGAAGGTGTTGGCGATACCACCACCGACGATCACGGTGTCAGCGATTTTCACCAGTGACTGCAACACGTCGAATTTGGTGGAAACTTTAGAACCACCCACCACCGCCACCAGCGGACGCTGCGGGTTGCTCATCACTTTGCCCAGCGCTTCCAGCTCGGCAGACAGCAGCGGACCGGCACAGGCGATTGGTGCGAATTTGCCCACACCGTGGGTGGAGGCTTGTGCGCGGTGCGCAGTACCGAAAGCGTCCATTACAAATACGTCGCACAGCGCAGCGTATTTTTTCGACAGCGTTTCGTCGTCTTTCTTCTCGCCTTTGTTAAAACGCACGTTTTCCAGCACCACCAGCTCACCCGCAGCGACGTCAACGCCGTCGAGGTAATCTTTTGCCAGGGTAACATTGGTGCCGTTCAGTTTGTCTTTCAGATAGTTAACAACCGGTAACAGGGAGAACTCTTCGTTGTATTCACCTTCGGTCGGACGACCCAGGTGAGAGGTAACCATCACTTTCGCGCCCTGTTTCAACGCCGCTTCGATGGTGGGCAGAGAAGCACGGATACGTGCATCAGACGTCACTTTCCCTTCCTTCACTGGTACGTTGAGATCGGCACGGATCAGAACACGTTTTCCAGCAAGATCCAGATCGGTCATCTTAATTACAGACATGGTGAACCCTCTCGTTGATTCTCATAAGTTTTGCCAGACGCAGACCGCGTCTTACCTGAAACCGCTTGCGGCCATTGCTAACGTTGTGTCGAGCATGCGGTTAGCAAAGCCCCATTCGTTGTCACACCAAACCAGGGTTTTGATGAGGTGGTGACCACTGACCCGCGTTTGGGTGCCGTCCACAATGGCACTGTGCGGATCATGGTTAAAATCGACTGAGACTAACGGTAATTCCGTATAGTCAACTATACCACGAAATGCCCCTTCTGATGCGTTTTGCAGCAAGGCGTTGACCTCACAAGCCTTCACCGCCTGACGTACTGAAACGCTTAAATCAATGGCTGTCACGTTGATGGTTGGCACTCGCACCGCGATAGCTTCGAAGCGATCGTTAAATTTCGGAAAAATGCGCGTAATGCCCGCCGCCAGACGCGTATCCACCGGAATAATCGATTGGCTGGCAGCACGGGTACGCCGCAGATCGCTATGATAGGCGTCAATCACCTGCTGATCATGCATCGCCGAATGGATCGTAGTGACGGTGCCCGACTCAATGCCAAAGGCGTCATCCAGCAACTTTATCACCGGAATAATACAGTTGGTGGTGCAGGATGCGTTGGAGACAATGCGGTCAGTTTGTTTAAGAGCCTGTTCGTTCACGCCGAACACTACCGTGGCATCCAGATCGTTGCCGCCCGGATGCGAGAACAACACTTTTTTCGCGCCCGCCTGCAAATGGGCTTCGCCATCCGCACGGCTGCCAAAAACGCCGGTGCAGTCCAGCACGATATCGACATTCAGTTCCTGCCACGGCAGGGTGGCGATATCGGCCTGATGCAGGATGCGGATGGTATCGTCACCGACAAACAACAGGTCGCGCTCCTGGCGTACGTCAAAGGCAAAACGACCATGGCTGGTGTCATACTTCAGCAAATGCGCCATCCCGACGGCTTCAGCCAGTTCATTGATCGCCACCACGGTGATTTCCGCCCTGCGGCCCGTTTCATACAGTGCGCGCAGCACGTTGCGCCCAATACGACCAAAACCATTTATAGCTATGCGAACGGTCATCTCTACCTTCAACAACACCTGAAAAAACGTGCCGTTAGCCTGAGCGTTTCAACCCGTTTTGTACAGGGAATTCTTGCTGGCCAGTACAGGGGGAAAACGGTCATATCGCTACAACTGAAACGGTTCAGCCAGAATAAAGCAAGGAAGGAATAACAGGAATGATTGCGATCAAGTGCGCTGCTGATTATTGGATCTGCGTCACAAAATCAGCCAATTTAAGATTATTACTGGAGGAATAATTGGGTGTTTTTACGCCAAAAACAAATCGGGCGGCACTCAGGCCGCCCGTGGGTCTTACAGAATAGATTTCGCGGTCGCAACCACATTCTCAACGGTGAAGCCGAACTCTTTGAACAGCAGTTCTGCCGGAGCTGACTCACCGAAGGTGGTCATGCCGACGATAGCGCCGTTCAGGCCGGTGTACTTGAACCAGTAATCTGCGATACCGGCTTCAATTGCCACGCGCGCAGCCACTGCTTTCGGCAGCACGGATTCGCGGTAGGCCGCATCCTGCTTGTCGAACGCATCGGTAGACGGCATGGAAACCACGCGTACCTTACGGCCTTCGGTGGTCAGCTGGTCGTAAGCGGCTACCGCCAGTTCCACTTCTGAACCGGTGGCGATCAGGATCAGTTCCGGCTGACCGGCACAGTCCTTCAGCACATAACCGCCGCGCGCCACGTTCGCCAGCTGCTCAGCCGTACGATCCTGCTGCGCCAGGTTCTGACGGGAGAAAATCAGCGCGCTCGGGCCATCCTGACGCTCGATAGCGTATTTCCACGCCACCGCAGATTCCACCTGGTCACACGGACGCCACAGGCTCATGTTCGGGGTGGTACGCAGGCTCGCCATTTGCTCAACCGGCTGATGCGTCGGACCGTCTTCGCCCAGACCGATGGAGTCGTGGGTGTAAACCATCACCTGACGGATCTTCATCAGCGCCGCCATACGCGCGGCATTACGCGCATATTCCACGAACATCAGGAAGGTGGCGGTGTACGGCAGGAAGCCACCGTGCAGCGCGATACCGTTGGCGATGGCGGTCATACCGAATTCACGCACGCCGTAATGGATGTAGTTACCGGCCGGGTCTTCGTTGATCGGCTTAGAGCCGGACCACATGGTCAGGTTGCTTGGTGCCAGGTCAGCCGAACCGCCGAGGTATTCCGGCAGGATTTTACCGAAGGCTTCGATGGCATTCTGCGACGCTTTACGGCTGGCGATTTTCGCCGGATTCGCCTGCAGCTGCTCAATGAATTTCTGTGACTCTTCCGCCCAGTTCGCCGGCAGTTCGTTGTTCATACGGCGTTTGAATTCAGCCGCCAGCTCCGGGTGCGCCGCCGCGTAAGCCGCGAATTTCGCATCCCATGCCGCTTCTTTCGCCTGACCGGCTTCTTTCGCATCCCACTGCGCGTAAATGTCTGACGGGATTTCAAACGGTGCGTAGTCCCAGCCCAGCTGTTTGCGGGTCAGCGCCACTTCCGCGTCGCCCAGCGGTGCGCCGTGGGAATCATGAGTACCGGCTTTGTTCGGGGAACCGAAACCGATAATGGTTTTGCACATCAGCAGAGAAGGCTTGTCGCTGACCGCTTTAGCTTCTTCCACCGCTTTTTTGATGGCGTCAGCGTCGTGACCGTCCACGCCGCGCACCACGTGCCAGCCGTAGGCTTCAAAGCGTTTTGCGGTGTCGTCGGTGAACCAGCCATCCACATGACCGTCGATAGAGATGCCGTTGTCATCATAGAAGGCAACCAGTTTGCCGAGTTTCAGCGTACCGGCGATGGAGCAGACCTCGTGCGAGATACCTTCCATCATGCAGCCGTCGCCCATAAACACGTATGTGTTGTGGTCCACGATGTCGTGGCCCGGACGATTGAACTGCGCCGCCAGGGTGCGTTCAGCGATAGCGAAACCGACGGCATTGGCGATGCCCTGGCCCAGCGGGCCGGTGGTGGTTTCAACACCAACGGTGCAGCCGTATTCCGGGTGACCTGGAGTTTTGGAATGCAGCTGACGGAAGTTTTGCAGCTCGCTCATTGGCAGATCGTAGCCGCTGAGGTGCAGCAGGCTGTAAATCAGCATCGAGCCGTGGCCGTTAGACAGTACAAAGCGATCGCGCGCGGCCCACTTCGGATTCGCTGGATTATGTTTGAGATAGTCGTGCCACAACACTTCCGCAATATCCGCCATTCCCATCGGGGCACCCGGGTGTCCCGATTTGGCTTTCTGTACTGCATCCATACTTAACGCGCGAATGGCGTTGGCAAGCTCTTTACGAGAGGGCATTTTCTACTCCAGGTCGGATTAATACTTCGCCACTCCTAACTTATTGTAATTAATCAGCTATCAGGCGAAGCAAGGGAAAAGTTGCACATCAATGTACATGAAAATCGGGGCAAAAGTACATGCTACGGGGTGCTAAATTAGGGAGCCTGCGGTTGCAATTTAGCTGCCGTCTGCTAGCCCGCAGAGATAATCGCAGCGAGGGAATGTGACAGGTGGTTGTTTTGACGTAAATAAAAGGAGCGCACAAAGGCGCTCCGTAGCGGCGCGATTTATCGCGCGTTTTGGGCCGCAGCTAAAAACCATGCGCGATAAATCGCGCCGCTACAGGGGATCACCGCTTAAACAGCTGATCCACCATCGAACCTAAATCCAGCTGGTTATCATGCAAACTCTGCTCATCCAGCTGGCCCTGCGGTGACATTTTATCGATCAGTTGCGGCAGCAGCAGCGCCAGTGTCCCGGATGCGCCCGGCACATCAGTACCGAGCTTATCCGCCAGCGACTGCAAATCTGCCTGACCAAACGCCGACTGCATATCGCCGCTGTCCACCGGCTGATTATTGCCGGTGCCAATCCACGAACTCAGCACATCGCCCAGGCCGCCCTGCTGGAACTTATGCAGCAGCACTTCAACGCCGCCCTGCTCCTGTACCCAGTGCCAGATAGCCTGCAATTGGCCCAGCTGATTGCCCGGCCCGGGGCTACCCTCCAACGATCCGACTAAATCATCCAGTAAGCCCATCATGACCTCCGAAGATTAATTGACCGTCAGTAAGTTTAGCCCTTATTGGCCGCCTGCACGTGAAGCATGTCCAGCGCCAGCGTTGCCGCAGCCAGCGAGGTCAGATCGGCATGATCGTAACCCGGTGCCACTTCCACCAGATCCATCCCGACAATATTCATGCCCTGCAAACCACGAATCAGCTTAGTGGCTTTATCAGTGGTCAGGCCACCAATCACCGGCGTGCCTGTGCCCGGGGCGTGGGCTGGATCGAGGCAGTCGATATCGAAGGTCAGATACACCGGCAGATCGCCCACGGTGCGTTTTATTTCCGCCAGGATGTCATCCACGCTGCGGTCGTTCACCTGCGCCGCATCCAGCACGTTAAAGCCGAGGCTCTTATCAAACTCGGTACGGATACCGATCTGCACCGAATGATTCGGATCGATCAGCCCTTCTTTCGGCGCGGTGAAGAACATGGTGCCGTGGTCAAAGGTTGGGCCGTTGGAATAGGTATCGGTGTGCGCGTCAAAGTGCACCAGCGCCATTTTGCCGAAGTGCTTCGCATGGGCGCGCAGCAGCGGCAGCGTGACGTAATGGTCACCGCCGAACGTCAGCATGCGCTTGCCATTTGCCAGCAGCTTTTCGGCGTGCGCCTGCAGTTTGTCAGACAGATCCTGCGAATCGCCGAAGGCGTACACCAGGTCGCCACAGTCCACCACGTTGAGACGCTGGCGCAGATCAAAATCCCACGGCCAGCGGCAGCCTTCCCACGCAAGGTTGGTGGAGATCTGACGGATCGCCCCCGGCCCTAAACGGCTGCCCGGACGGCCTGATGTTGCCGCATCGAAAGGTACGCCGGTGATCACCCACTCAGCATCGCTGTCGTAGGGCTGGAAATTAACCGGAAAACGCATGAAACCAAAGGCGTTCGAAACCAGGGAGTTATCGTATTGATTACCCAGGGTGTTATACATAAATCGTCCTCTTTAGATCCTGAATCAGCGTATTAAGTTATAGGTGAAATATGACCAAAAAAAATCCCTTCCGCGTCGTTAAACCCGACGAGGAAGGGATTTGATGGCGCTGATTATCGCGAAGATTGGCTCCGCCTGCAATTAACGTTCGCGCAAGGCTTCTTTGGCGCGGTTAAACGGTTTAATCAGATAATCCATCACCGTCTTCTCGCCGGTTTTAATATCCACCGTCGCCACCATACCGGGGCTGATCGAGAAACGTTTACCGGCCTTGTTCTGCACAAAATCATGGTCGGTGCGAATATAGACGCGGTAGTAATAAATCTCCGGTTTCACCTCATCCTGGATGGTATCCGGCGAAATGCTCTCCACCACGCCATCGAGGCCGCCATAAATGGAATAGTCATAGGCGGAGATCTTCACCAGCGCTTTCTGATCCGGGTGAATAAACGCGATATCACGCGGGGAGAGACGCGCTTCAATCAGCAAATGATCGTCCATCGGCACGATATTCATCAGTTCGCCATTCGGCGGGATAACCCCCCCCACCGTGGTCACCTTGATATCTTTCACCACGCCGCGCATCGGTGCGCGAATCGTCAGGCGGCTGACCGTATCCTCACGTCCTCTGACCGTCTGCAACAGACTATCGGCCTCCGCCGTGGCTTTCGCCAGATCCTCACGCGCCTGCACATAATATTGCGAGCGCACATCCGTCATCTTCAGTTCAAGGTCCGACTTATCACGCTGTAAACGCAACACTTCGACGCTACTGGCGGCCCCGGTTTTTGCCAGGCGCTGGGTAATCGCCAGCTCGCGGTTCGCCAGATTGAGCGATTGCTGGATTTGCGAGGTTGAATCCTTTAACTGTGCGCGCCGGGTCGTATACAGCCGGGTTTCGGAGGCGATCAGGTCAGGAAATTTATTCAGCGCGGCCGGAAACGTCAGCGGCAGATCGTTGACCTCAGCATTAAGGCGTGCACTGGCCGCCAGCGCAGCACGGTAACGGGCGGCGCTCTCCCCCACGCTGGATTCCGATCGAATCGGGTCCAGTTTCGCCACGATTTGTCCAGCCTCGACATGGCTGCCCTCGTGCACAAAAATATCGTCGAGGATGCCCCCTTCCAGCGATTGCAGCACCTGATCATGGGAGCTGGGGATCACTTTGCCGGTGCCGGTAGAGACTTCATCCAGCACGCCAAACCAGGCCCAGATGCAGCTGACCAACAATAAAAAGAAGCTGATGATGATCAGACGTACCGCGCCTGAATAATGCGTTTCCGATTGCAGATCGCCCGCCAGGTCGTCAGAGCTGTCGCCTTCCGCCGCCACCAGCCGCAGTTTTGCCGGTAAGTGTTTCATGGGTTGACCTCCGGACGCGGATTCGACGCGCGTGGCGGTGGTAACGCATTCTCTTTCGGGCTGTCCATCACCAGTTGTCCCTCTTTTAGTACCAGGATGCGATCCACCAACGCCAGAATGGCCGCCCGGTGGGTAGCGACGATCAGGGTACGGCCATTCAGCCACTGTCCGAGCCGCTCGATAAACTCTTTTTCTGTGTGATCGTCCAGCGATGCGGTGGGCTCATCCAGCAACACGATATTGGGATCGCGCAGCAGCATCCGCGCCAGCAGCACCGACTGGCGCTGACCGCCCGATAGTCCGACACCGCCTTCCATCACCGGATGATCAAGGCCGAGCGGCAAACGGTGGATAAAATCAGCCCCGCCACTCACCACCAGCGCGGCAAAGATGGCGTCATCGGTGGCGTGTGCCGCGCCCATTGTCAGGTTTTCCCGCAATGTGCCGTGGAACAGACGCGCGTTTTGCGTCATCAGGCCCACGTTGCGCCGCACATCTGCCAGATCGATATGCGGCAGGCTGAGGTTATCCAGCAGCAGTTCCCCGCCAATCAGCTCTACGCCGCCAATCATCGCCTGTAACATGGTCGATTTACCGGCCCCGTTACGCCCCAGCACCGCAATGCGTTCGCCCTGTTTGATCGTCAGACGATTGATGCGCAGCGCCACGGTGAGCGTGTCGCTGTAATAACGGAACATCGCGTCGTTAAACTGATAGTTACCAAATAGCACCGGGCAATGAATGCGGGTTTCGTCGGTGCTGTTCTCCACCGGCAGCGCCATCAGGCCATCAAGGCTGGTTTTCGCCGCTTTGACCTGCTGCCAGCGTGCCAGCACGCCGCACAACGTCGCCATCGGCGCGATCATGCGTGATGACAACAGCGATGCCGCCACGATGGCACCGGTGGTGATATCGCCGTCGATAACCATCGGCGCACCAATCACAATCACCGTGGCATAAACCATGCCCTGAATGGTGACGCCCCAGCTCATCAGCGAGTGCATCGCTTTACGCGTCTCCACGCCCGATTGCGCGGTGATGCGAATATAGCTGTTCCACTGTTGCAGAAAGCGGTCCTCCGCCTGCATCAGCTTGATATCCTCCAGCCCCTGCACACTCTCCACCAGCACCGCATTGCGTAAGGTCGATTCCTTCAGCGCCTGCTGCGCCAGCTTCGACAGTTTTTTCTGCATAAACACACCCGGCAGCACCATCAGAATCACCGCCACCGGCGCGACCCACGCCAGCTGCGGAGCGATGATCGCCATCACCAGTAAAAACAGCAGGAAAAACGGCATATCGACAATCGCGGTCACGGTGGTGGAGGTGACCATCTCGCGGATCGCCTCCAGCTCGCGCAGCTGCGAGATAAAGGTGCCGGTGGAACGCGGCACCGCGCTGTTGCGCAGGCGCAGCGCATGACCAAATACCCGGTCGGAGACGCGCATATCCGCCCGCTTGCCGAGCAGATCGGTCACATGATCGCGCCCGACGCGCAGGATGTAGGTGAAGACCACCGAGATAATTACCCCGATATACAGCACATACAGCGTGGGATAGGATTGCGCCGGGATCACCCGGTCATAGACCTGCATCGAAAAGATGATCCCCACCAGCGCCAGCAGGTTGATCAGAAACGATCCCAGCATCACATAACCATAAGGGTGCAGATCTTTCAGTACCAGACGGCGTAACCAGTCCGGTTTCATGGCTTCGAGGTAGCGATCGACACGGCTGTCTTTCGCCGGTGCCAGCGGGCGCAGCGCGGCGGCAAAGCAGATGTCCGGCAGCAGCGCCAGCAGCGAAACGGGCGTCGGCTGTTCATCACCGGCAAAGTGCACACGCACTTCGTCTTCGCCATCGAAGGCAGTGATCACCCCCACCTGGCCATCTACCAGTTCCACAGCCAGCGGCAGACGCCAGTGGGTCAGCTGCCATTTGTCATCCTCATACAGCTGTAACGATAAACCGGCCTGACGCGCCAGATGGCGTAACGCCTTGTCGCGCGTCTGTTTGCCCTGCCACTCGCTGGAGGCGAGGATCATGCCCGGCGAACAGGGTAAGCGATAATGTGTGGCGATCAGGATGATCGCCGTAGCCCATCCGTGTAAGGGAACGCCTCCTTCAGCCTGATCGGGTTTTCCGCCAGGGGCGTCGGGTATTTGCAGTTGCGTCATGGCTGGATCTCCACGGACTGGATCCGCTGATTATTCAAAGCAAACGCCGACCGCATATGCCCGGTGCTATAGAGGCAATCGAGCTGCAGCGAGCGTAACTGGCTGATGGTTTGCTGAAGCGTGAAACGGGTCTGGTACACCTCCTGCTCGGCGTTCAACACATCAAGCAGAGGACGGGTGCCCAGTTGCAGATATTGGTCCTGGTAGAGTTGCTGAGTTTTCTCAGTCAGCTGTTGTTGTCGTCCCAGAATGTTGAGACTGAGGGCAAGGCTTTGTGACTCATTTTGCGATTCACTCAGCTGTTGCCGTGCTTTTAAACGCGCCGAATTGACCGCCGCATTGGCTGAACTGAGTGCATTGGCGGCCGCATCACGACTGGCGGTCATCCCACCGCCCTGATAAATCGGCATCTCCACTTTGACCCACGCGGAATACTGGGTGCGATCCAGCGTTTCGCTGCTGGCATAGTGGTCGTTGAGATAATGGGTAACTTCCGGTTCGAGTGAGATGGTCGGCAGCATTTGCGCGTTGGCGTTATCCAGCTTGGCCTGCGCCTGATTGGCCGCCGCCCAGGCGGCGAGCACCGCCGGAATCAGCCGATCTTCCGCCTGGGATGACTGGCAGGATCGCATCAGCTTTGCGGGAAAATCATCACTAACGTTATTCACCGTGGGCCAGCCGAGATAGGTTGCCAGCGTAGCGCGCCAGCGATCCAGATTGGCCTGATATTGCGTCAGGGTGGTACGCGCCCCTTCAATACGCGCATCGGTTTGCGTGGCATCGGAGAGTGACGCCGCCCCTTCGTCGTTACGCTGGCGGGCCAAATCACCAATTTTACTCAGCGCTGCCAGCTGCTGTCGGGCAATGACCACCAGCTGCTGATAGCCCTGCACTTCAATCAGGGCAGCAGCCGTGTCATGTGCCACTGTGTCGATGCTGACCAGTACGTTGGCCTGCTCCTGCGCCACGCCCGCTTCGGCGGATCGCACTGAGCTGCTGACCTTGCCAAAGTCATACAACATTTGTGATATCGAGAGGACAAAAGAGGGGCTGTAGCCCTTTTCCGTGTAGCTATTGGAGTAGCCGTTATTCATCCCGGCGCTGATTTGTGGATAGTATTTGGCCTTCGCCACATCAACCTGGTCGGCCTGCTCCAACAGCTTTCCCACTGCTTCGGCGATATCCGGATGCCAGTGTACCGCCCGCTGTACTGCCTGATTAAGCGTCAGGGTATCAGGGACGCGGTTCAGCGCGGGTTCCGCCACTTCGCCGGTTAATGAGGGCAGGTCCTGCGGTTGTGACAGACCCTGTGTGGTAATGCGACCGGCCCTGGTCAGGGCAGTATCAGCCGCACTTGCTTGTGAATGAGTGAGAAAGGCAATGCCAGCACAGAAAACGCTGAGCTTCCAGGAACGGCGAGATAGTGCGCTTGATTGCATCAGGTCCATCGATAGTCCACCCGTGATTGATAGAAACAGGCACATCCTTGTGCCCCGGTTCATCCCTGCCTGCCCCACAGCGCTTACGCCGTATGGGTTTGATGCGGTTGTTGCAGCAACTCCTCCAGTGATGCGTTAGTGCCTTCCAGCGTCACCAGCTGGGTACTGCTGTACGCCGTACCTGTGCCATCACGGTCAATCGAGAGCACGGTGCTGCCATCAGCGGTATGATCCACTTTCACAAAATCATTAATGTTACTTGTGTCGTCATTCCAGCCGATAAGCAGGTTGCTGACGTCGATCTTGTCGCCATTTGTGACCGAGAAATCAGTCCAGGTATCGTGACCATTGCCACCCGTGGCATCGGCGCTGTTCAGCAGGTGGTAAACCAGCGTATCTGTTCCGGCACCCGAGGTGATGGTGTCGTCATAGGCGCTACTGGTCAGCGTATCCGCCCCGGCGGTGCCGGTGATGGTCGGATGCAGCTCAATGGTGAACGAGTTGCTGATCAGGGTGCCGTCGGTTGACGCCAGGGTGTAGCTGAACACTTCCTTATGCGTGATGCTTTGCACGTTAATCTCGGCACTCAGCGCGTAGGTGTAGCTACCATCGGCAGCAATGCTCAACGTACCGTAATCCCCCGCCACCAGGGTGTTACCGCTACTGCTCACGGTCGTGGTGTCACCATGTTCATTAGCGATGGTCAGCGTACCGGTGTGACTGGTACTGCTGTCAGCCCAGATGCTGCCGCTGACCGAATGGTCGCTATCAGTGGTGGTGGTGGTTTCCGCGAACAGGCTGTTGGTGGTCAGCAACGAGGCCGTGGCAGTAGCGTGCACCAGCGAAACCGACAGCGTGGCGGTGGTCACCACACCCTGGGCATCCGTCACCGAATAACTAAAGGTGTCGGCGGCTGGCAGGGTGTCGATATCCAGACCGGCCTTCAGCGTATAGGTGTAGTTACCGTGTGAGTCGATGGTCAACGTGCCATAGGTGGTGCTGAACGAGGTACTTGTCCCCACCGTATGACCCGAAACCGAGGTCACTGCGGTACCCGATGGCACCGTACCCGCTACCGAGCTGGTGTCGTTGGTCAGCAGATTGCCGGTCACCGTTGCAGCCACCGTTACCGCCATCACCGTGGTATCCGTCACGGTGGTGATGATGGTGGTTGGCAACACCGAGATACCAGAACTGGCCCCCAATACCACCGCATAAGTTCCCGTTCCGAGGTTGGAATAGGTCACATTGGCCCCCGTCTGCAAACCAATGGTCAGGAGCGTCGTGATGTAGTTCGCAGTGCTGGCCTTCAATGCCCAGGTACCATCCGACTGCTGCTGATACAAATACAGCGTGTAGTTACCAATCAGACCCACCAGGGTGTTAGTAGCACCGTTCAGGGTGACAGTACGGGTATCGTCATTCCCCACACTGAATATATAAGCGTTTCCATTCGATAACACATTGACGCCCAGCAGGCTTCCCAGGTTGGCACTTAACAACGAGGTGTGGGACACGCTGGTGGTACCGTTATTCACCGTCGTGGTGGTGGTGGAGTAATCCACCTCTGCCGCATCATTAACCGCGACAATTTTGATGGCACCCAGCACCGTGGCGGTTGGTGAGGTGTTACCCGCCGCATCGGTCAGGGAGACAGACAACGTTGCCCCGGTAGTCTGCGCGGTGGTCAGCGTGACCGAGAAGCTGCCGGTGACGCCGACGGTGCCAGTACCGATGGTGTTACCTCCGGCATCTTTCACCGTCACCGTGGTGCCCGCTTCGCCCGTACCGGTCAGTGTGGTACCCGCCGAGTTGACCGCCAGCGCGGTGGCAGCTGTCGGTGCCACGGTATCCACATTCACCGTCGCCGTGGTGATGTTACTGACATTGCCTGCCGTATCCGTTGCTGTGACGCTTATCGGATGAGAACCGTCAGCCAGCACCGCTGTGGTAAAACTCCATGTCCCACTGGCTCCAACCGTGACAGAACCGATGATGGTCGCACCATCATAAATGGTGACACGACTGCCCACCTCTGCCGTACCGCTCAGTACCGGCGTGGTGTCTCTGGTATAGCCACCATTCGGTATCGTCACGTTTGGCGTGACGTTATCGGCGGTGACCGTCAGCGTCGAAGCCGTCGGTGCCACCGTATCCACCGTCAGCGTGACTGACGCGTTCGGGCTGACGTTGCCCGCCGCATCGGTGGCGGTGACATTCAGGGTGTGGGTGCCTTCAGTCAGGGTGCTGGTGGTAAAGCTCCATGCCCCACTGCTGGCCGCCGTGGTGGTGCCAAGCAACGTCGCACCGTCGTAGATGGAGATCTTCGCCCCGGCTTCCGACGTGCCACTCAGCAACGGCGTGTTGTCATTGGTGGTGCCATTGTTGGGAATGGCCACCGCCGTACCGCCGTTGTTGTTGCTGGCCGCCAGGCCGGTCACCGCTGCCGGTGCCACAGTATCGATGATCACGCTGGCGGAGGTAGTACCACTGACGTTACCCGCCAGGTCAGTCACCGTGACACTCAGCGGATGGGTGCCATTGGTCAGCGTGGCGGTGGTGAAGCTCCAGGTACCGCTTCCCCCTACGGTTAACGTACCCAGCACCGTGCTGCCGTCATAGATGGTGACTTTGCTGCCGATTTCTGCCGTACCGCTCAGCGTAGGTGTCGTGTCGTTGGTCGAGCCGCCACTCGGCACCACCGTGTTGGTCACATCATTCGTTACCACCAGCGTTGAAGCCGTCGGCGCCACAGTATCGACGATCACGGTCGCCGACGTGGCCGGGCTGACGTTACCGGCCGCATCTTTCACCGTCACGCTCAGCGGATGCGTACCGTTGCTCAGCGCGCTGGTGGTGAAGGTCCATGCGCCCCCCGTGCCCACCGTCACGGAACCCAGCACCGTACTGCCATCAGTAATGGTGACGACTGACCCCGCTTCTGCCGTGCCGCTCAGAGTTGGCGTGTTGTCGTTGGTGTAGCCACCACTCGGTATCGTCACGTTTGGCGTGACGTTATCGGCGGTGACCGTCAGCGTCGAAGCCGTCGGTACACCGGTATCCACCGTCAGCGTCACGGACGCATTCGGGCTGACGTTGCCCGCCGCATCGGTGGCAGTGACGTTCAGGGTGTGGGTGCCATCAGCCAGCGTCGATGTGGTGAAGCTCCATGCCCCGTTGCTGCCTGCGGTCACCGTACCCAGCAATGTCGCACCATCATAAATGGCGACTTTGCTGCCCGCTTCCGCCGTGCCACTCAGGGCTGGGGTGTTGTCGTTAGTGCTGCCGTTGTTGGGGATCGCCACTGGCGTACTGCCATTGTTGTTGCTGGCCACCAGACCGGTCACCGCTGCCGGTGCCACCGTATCGATAATCACGCTGGCAGAGGTGGTGCCACTGACGTTGCCCGCCAGGTCAGTCACCGTGACGCTCAGTGGATGAGTGCCGTTGGTCAGCGTGGCGGTGGTAAAGCTCCAGGTGCCGCCTGCACCAACCGTCACCGTACCCAGCACCGTGCTGCCGTCAGAGATAGTGACTTTGCTGCCCACTTCTGCCGTACCACTCAACACTGGCGTGCTGTCGTTGGTCGAACCGCCATTCGGTACCACCACACCCGCCGCATCGTTGGTAATGACCAGCGTCGAGGCTGCCGGTGCGACGGTATCGACAATCACCGTCGCCGACGTGGCCGGGCTGACGTTACCCGCCGCATCTTTCACCGTCACGCTCAGCGGATGCGTACCATTACTCAGCGCGCTGGTGGTGAAGCTCCATGCACCTCCCGCGCCTGCTGTCACAGAACCCAGCACCGTGCTGCCGTCAGAGATGGTGACCACCGCACCTGCTTCCGCCGTGCCGCTCAGGGTTGGCGTGTTGTCGTTGGTGTAGCCACCACTCGGTATCGTCACGTTTGGTGTGACGTTATCGGCGGTAACCGTCAGCGTTGAAGCGGTTGGTACGCCGGTATCCACCGTCAGGGTCACGGACGCGTTCGGGCTAACGTTGCCCGCCGCATCGGTGGCGGTGACGTTCAGGGTATGAGGACCATCAGCCAGCGTCGATGTGGTGAAACTCCACGCCCCGTTGCTGCCTGCGGTCACCGTACCCAGCACGGTAGTGCCATCAGAGATGGTGATTTTGCTGCCTGCTTCCGCCGTGCCACTCAACAACGGTGTGTTGTCGTTGGTGCTACCGTTGTTAGCAATCGCCACTGGCGTACTGCCATTGTTGTTGCTGGCAGCAAGGCCAGCTATCGCCGCTGGCGCTACGGTATCGATGATCACCGTCGCCGAGGTGGTGCCACTGACGTTACCCGCCAAATCAGTCACCGTGACGCTCAGCGGGTGAGTACCATCGAGCAAGGCAGTTGGGATAAAGCTCCAGGTACCACCCGCGCCAACCGTTACCGTACCCAGCACCGTGCTGCCGTCAGAGATGGTAACTCTGCTGCCAACTTCCGCCGTACCGCTCAGGGTTGGCGTGTTGTCATTCGTCGAACCGCCGTTCGGAACCACCGTGCTGGTGACATCGTTGGTCACTACCAGCGTGGAAGCCGCCGGTGCCACAGTATCGACAATCACCGTCGCCGAGGTGGCCGCACTGACGTTACCCGCCGCATCTTTCACCGTCACGCTCAGCGGATGCGTACCGTTACTCAGCGCGCTGGTGGTGAAGCTCCATGCGCCACCTGCGCCTGCCGTCACGGAACCCAGCACCGTGCTGCCGTCAGAGATGGTGACCACCGCACCCGCTTCCGCCGTGCCGCTCAGGGTTGGCGTGTTGTCGTTAGTCGAGCCGCCGCTCGGTATGGTCACGTTTGGCGTGACGTTATCAGCGGTGACCGTCAGCGTCGAAGCAGTTGGTGCCGTAGTATCCACCGTCAGGGTCACGGACGCGTTCGGGCTGACGTTGCCCGCCGCATCGGTGGCGGTGACGTTCAGGGTATGAGGACCATCAGCCAGCGTCGATGTGGTGAAGCTCCACGCCCCGTTGCTGCCTGCGGTCACGGTACCCAGCACGGTAGTGCCGTCAGAGATGGTGATTTTGCTGCCTGCTTCCGCCGTACCACTCAACAACGGTGTGTTGTCGTTGGTAATGCCGTTGCTGGCAATCGGTATCGCCGTGGTGCCGTTGTTGTTGCTGGCAGCCAGGGTCACCGCGCCCGGTGCCACGGTATCAATCACTACCGTAGCCGTGCTGGATGCCACACTGACGTTACCTGCCGCATCGGTCGCCCTGACGCTCAGCGCATGACTGCCCTCGGCGAGGGTGGCGGTGGTGAAACTCCAGATGCCGCCCGCACTCGCCGTAGCAGAACCCAGCACCGTGGTGCCATCATAAATAGTGACCACGCTGTTCGCTTCCGCCGTACCGCTCAGGGTTGGCGTGCTGTCGTTGGTGGAACCGCCATTCGGTACTACTGCGCTGGTGACATCATTGGTCACCACCAGCGTTGCGGCAGCCGGTGCATGGGTATCCACCGTGAACGTCACCGCTGTGGAGTTGCCGCTGGCATTACCGGCTGCATCGGTCGCCGTTACGCTCAGAGTATGCGAACCGTTGCTGAGGGTCGGAGTATTGTAGCTCCAGTTACCCGAGGCATTCGCGATGGTGGAACCTACCACGCTGGTGCCATCGTAAATGGTGATCACCGCATTCGCCTCTGCGGTACCGGTGAGCAATGGCGTGCTGTCATTGGTTGAACTGCCGTCAGCAATGGCCACTGGCGTGCCGCTGCTGTCGTTGCTAACCACCAAATCAGCCACGGTAGCCGGAGCAACGGTATCGACGGTGATATTGATGGTATCGGAGGTGGCACCAGGGTTACCCAGGCCATCCACCGTGGTGATGAACAGACCATGCGCACCATCAGCCAGCGCCGGTGAAGGCGTGAAGGTCCACTGCCCACTGGCATCCACCAGCACTGAACCCAGTACCGTCGCCCCATCGTGAATGGTGATGATGTCATTCTCTGCGGCCAGGCCGCTCAGAACCGGCGTACTGTCTTTGGTATCGGCACCATTGGACAGCTGCACCAGAGTACTGCCGCTATCGTCGGTAATTTCCAGCGTACTGGTGGCTGGCGGTTGTCCGGCGCTGATGATGAGATCAAACGCTGGCGATGAGGCCGCACTGACGTTCCCTGCCGGATCCGTCACGGTGACGGTGAAGCTATGGTTGCCATTACTCAGGGCCGCAGGCGTGAAGCTCCATGCCCCTGCCGCAGCCGTGACGGTGCCAAGCAACGTGGTGCCATCGTAGATGGAAACCACATCACCGGTCGCCGCGCTACCGCTCAACGTAGGCGTGTTGTCATCCGTGGTGTCGCCACTGGCCAGCTCACCGGTCTGCGCACCGGCATCATCCGTCACCACCAGATCGTTCACCGCATCCGGCGCGATGGTATCGATGGTTACGGTGTAGTCCGCAGACAATGCGCTGGTATTACCCGCCGCATCGGTCACTGATACCGTATAAGTGTAGGAACCGTCAGTCAGTGCGGTCGTTTCAAAACGCCAGGTACCGTTATCCGCCACCGTCGTGGTGCCAATTAAGGTGCCATCCTGGAAGATATTGATGGTATCCCCGGCCGCCGCGTTACCGCGCAGCACCGGCGTGTTATCGTCGGTCGAGCCATTATTCGCCACCAGCACCGGCGTGGTGCCGTCGTTGTCATAAATAGCGAAGTTACTGACCGGATCAGGCACGACGTTGTTCACCGTAACGGTGACGGAAGTGGTTGAACTGACGTTGCCTGCCTCGTCGGTGACGGTGACATTTAACGTATGGGTCGCATTCGACAAGGTCGAGGTGATGTAGCTCCAGTTGCCGGAGCCATCTGCTGCCACCGATCCCAGCAACGTCGCGCCATCATAGACCGTGACGATGCTGTTTGCTTCCGCCGTACCGCTCAGCTCAGGAGTGTTGTCGTTGGTACTGCCGCCATCCGCGATGGTTACCGCAGGCGTGCTGTTGTTGTTTTGCAACAGCAGATCGCCCACCGGTTCCGGTGCTGTCGCATCGACCGCCACCGTGATGGTAGTGGAGGCGGTACTGACGTTACCGAATGTATCGGTGACTGTGGCGCTCAGGGTATGGGTGCCGTCCGTCAGCGTCGGTGCACTAAAGCTCCAGTTGCCGGAGCCATCAGCAGCAACCGAACCAATTACCACCGTGCCATCATAGATAGTGATGATGCTGCTGGCTTCTGCCGTACCGGTCAGCAATGGCGTGTTGTCGTTGGTAGTTGCACCATCCGCCAGAGGAACCGGTGTGGTACCGTTGTCATCGCTGACGACCAGGCTGGTGGGGTCAGGTTGTGCGGTATCCACCGTGAAGGTGATCGGCGTCGATGCCGCGCTGGTGTTGCCAGCCGCATCGGTGACGGTCACGCTCAGGCTGTGCGAGGCATCGCTCAGCGTCGGGGTGTTGAAACTCCACTGCCCATTGCTGTCTACCAGCACGCTCCCCAGCACCGTCGAGCCATCCAGGATGGTCACGGTGCTGCCTGCTTCTGCCGTACCAGCCAGCAACGGCGTGCTGTCACCCGTGGTGCTGCCGTCAGTGATCGCGGTTGGTGTGGTGCCGTTATCGTTGCTGAGCGTAATGCCCGCCGCAGGGTCTGGCGCGGTGGCATCAACAACCAGGCTGATGGTCGCCGGGATACTGGCGTTTCCGGCTGCATCGGTTGCCGTCACGCTCAGAGTATGGGAACCATCTGCCAGCGCGCTGGTAGTGAAGCTCCAGGTACCCGCGTCCCCGACGGTAACGGAACCCAGCACGCCATTCTCATCAGAGATAACGATAATGCTGCCGGCATCTGCTGCACCACTCAGCACTGGCGTGTTGTCGTTGGTCAGCCCGCCATCGGGGATCGCTACCGGATCGGTGCCTGCATCGTTGGTCAGTGCCAGATTGCTTGCCGCAGACGGAGCTACGGTATCCACGGTCAGCGCGATCGGTGCAGTCGGATCGCTGACGTTACCCGCCACATCCGCAACGGTCACGCTCAGACTATGTGTGCCGTCATTTAACGTCGGTGTGGTGAAACTCCAGTTACCCTCAGCATCGGTGATAGCGGTGCCCAGCACATTGCTGCCATCCGACACGGTCACGATACTGTTCGCTTCCGCAGTACCACTCAGCACTGGCGTGTTGTCGTTAGTGGAACCGCCTGCCGCGATTGTTGTACCGTTCTGGTCATTGGTCAGCACCAGATTATCTGCCGCCGCAGGTGCTTCACTGTCAACAGTGAAATCCACCGTGGCCGAGTTGGCGCTGGTGTTACCCGCAGCATCGCTGACGGTGACACTCAGACTGTGCGGCCCCTGGTCCAGCTCAGAAGTGATAAAGGTCCAGCTGCCATCCGCCCCGGCGGACGTAGTGCCGAGCAGGGTGTTGCCGTCATAGATGCTAACGATGCTGCCTGCTTCAGCGGTACCGGTCAGCTCTGGTGTCGCATCGTTGGTAAGGTTACCTTCGGTGATCGGCACCAGCGTACTGCCTTCGTTGTTGTTAACAACCAGGTCAGTCACCGGATCCGGCGCCGTCGTGTCGATGTCGAAGTTCAGCGCCGCCGAGGATGGACCGGTATTGCCAGCAGCATCGGTCACGGTGATGCTCAACGCATGGTTACCATCAGGCAATGGCGTGGTGATGAAACTCCAGTTGCCGCTGCCATCGGTGGTTACGCTGCCAATCGCATCTGTGCCGTCATAAATGGTAATCAGGCTATTCGGCTCTGTTGTACCACTTAATACTGGCGAGTTGTCATTGGTGATGCCACCATTGGCAATCGGAATTTCCGAACTGCCGTTGTTGTTGTTGAGCGCAAAATCCGCTGCGTCAGGTGCGGTGGTATCCACCGTCAACGCCACCATATTGCTCGGTGCGCTGATATTACCGGCCGGATCGGTTTCGGTGACCATCAGGTTGTGATCGCCATCAGTCAACGTCTGTAGTGTGACACTCCATGCGCCGGTAGTGGCATCCGCCAGAACCGTACCGATCAGCGCCATGTTGTCATAAATGCTGATGATACTGCCCGCTTCTGCCGTACCGCTCAGCGTTGGGGTGCTGTCATTGGTCAGGCCGTTCAGCGTATCGCCATTGTCATTGGTCGCCGTCAGATTGGTAACCGGATCCGGAGCCGTGGTGTCCACCGTCAGAAGGATCGGATCGGAAGCCGCACCGGTATTCCCTGCCGGATCGGTGACGGTGGTGGTCAGGCTGTGATCGCCCTGATCCAGCGTCGGTGAGGTAAAGCTCCAGTTACCATCGCTATCGACAATGGCACTACCCAGCACGTTAGTACCATCGGAAACGGTTACGGTGCTGCCCGCTTCGGCGGTTCCGCTCAATACCGGGGTGGTATCGTTGGTCGCGCCCGTGGTAATCGGCACCAGTGCTCCGCTGTTGTCGTTACTGAGTTGCAGATTATCGGCAACTGCCGGGGCGGTGGTATCAATGGTGACAGCGATGGGATCCGAAACCGGGCCAACGTTACCTGCCGCATCCGTCACGGTGGTGGTCAGGTTGTGATCGCCTTCGTCCAGCGCCGGGGTGGTGAAGCTCCAGTTACCATTGCCATCTACCGTTGCCGTGCCCAGCACGTTAGTGCCATCGGAAACCGTGACCGTGCTGCCCGGTTCGGCAGTTCCACTCAACACCGGCGTGGTGTCGTTGGTCGCGCCACCTGCGGCAATCGGCACCGGAGTACCGCTGGTATCATTGCTCAATTGCAGGCCGGTCGCCGCCGCTGGCGGCTGAGTATCCACCGTAAACGCCACCGGATCGGAAACGACGCTGGTGTTACCTGCCGGATCGGTCACGGTGGTGGTCAGGCTGTGTGAGCCTTCGCTCAGTTCCGGCGTGGTGAAGCTCCAGTTGCCGGCGTTATCCACAGTTGCCGTACCCAGCACCACGCTGCCGTCGGAGATCGTGACAGTGCTGCCCGCCTCGGCAGTGCCGCTTAACACTGGCGTGGTATCGTTGGTCGCACCGGAGGTGATCGGGACGGATGAGCCGCTGGAATCATTACTCAGCAGCAGACCCGCTGCCGCTGCCGGAGCGGTGGTATCGATGGTGACCGCAATCGGATCCGATGCGTCTCCCACGTTACCTGCCGCATCGGTGACAGTGGCGGTCAGGCTGTGATCCCCCTCATCCAGCGCCGGGGTGGTGAAGCTCCAGTTACCGTTGCCATCTACAACTGCCGAACCCAGCACGTTAGTGCCATCGGATATCGTGACGGTACTGCCCGGTTCTGCGCTGCCACTTAACACCGGCGTGGTGTCGTTGGTGGTGCCGCCTGCGGCAATCGGGATGGAGGTACCACTCTCGTCGTTACTGAGCTGCAAGCCTGTCGCCGCCGCTGGAGCCGTTGTATCAACGGTGAAATCAATCGCCGCAGACGGTGGACTGGTGTTTCCTGCCGGATCGGTCACGGTGGCCGTCAGGCTGTGCGCACCCTCACCCAGTTCCGGCGTGGTGAAGCTCCAGTTGCCGTCGTTATCAGCGGTGACTGTACCCAGCACCGAGCCATTGTCAGCAACCGTCACGGTGGTGCCCGGATCGGCGGTGCCGCTCAGTACTGGCGTGGTGTCGTTAGTCGCCCCCCCAGCGGCAATAGCGACGGGTGTGCCGCTGGTATCATTACTCAGCAGCACATCGCCCGCTACCGCCGGGGCGGTAGTATCGATGGTGACGGTGACCGGATCCGAAGCAACACTGGTGTTACCCGCCGGATCGGTGACGGTGGCGGTCAGGCTGTGGTCACCCTCACCTAATGGCGTGGTGGTAAAGCTCCAGTTACCGTCGCTGCCTACCGTTGCCGTACCCAGTACGGTGCTACCGTCAGAGACAGTCACGGTACTGCCCGGCTCTGCCGTACCACTTAATACTGGCGTGGTGTCGTTGGTGACACCGCCATCCGCAATCGGCTCCGGTGTGCCACTCAAATCATTGCTGAGTTGCAGCCCGGTGGCGGCATCAGGTGCAGTCGTGTCCACATTCACGGCGATCGGGCTGGAGGCCGGACCGGTGTTGCCTGCCGCATCGGTGACGGTGGTGGTCAGACTATGGTCGCCTTCATCCAGCGTCGGGGTGGTAAAGCTCCATTTACCGTCGCTATCCGTCGTGGTAGTGCCCAGCAGCGTGCTGCCGTCAGAGACAGCGACAGTACTACCCGGCTCAGCCGTACCACTCAATACCGGGGTGGTGTCATTGGTGGCACCGGAGGTGATCGGTACGGGAGTGCCGCTTGAATCATTGCTCAGTTGAATATTGTCAGCAGCCGCTGGCGGGGTGGTATCCACGGTGAACACGAAGGGACTGGATGGATCACTGGTATTTCCCGCCTGGTCGGTTACCGTGATGGTCAGGCTATGCTCGCCTTCCGTCAGGGTGGGTAACGTGAAGCTCCAGTTACCATCGGTATCCGCCGTGGTGGTACCCAGCAAAGTGTCATCATCAAGGATCGATACGATGGAATTCGGTTCGGCGCTACCGCTCAGCACCGGGGTGTTATCATTCGTGGCGCTGCCTGGTTCGATCGGAACTGGCGTACCGCTTTCGTCATTGCTGAGCTGCAACCCACCTGTAGCCCCCGTTGCTACCGTATCAATAGTGATATTAATGGTAGCGGAGTCGGTCACATTGCCATTGATATCGGTGATGCTGGCATGAAACGCGTGCGCACCATCAGCCAGCGCGGTTGGCGTAAAGACCCATTGACCATTACCGTCTGCGGTTACGCTGCCCAGCACCGTGGTGCCGTCATACAGGGTGATCAGGTTGTTAGCACCCGACAGACCACTAAGCACTGGTGTGCTGTCGTGGGTAAAATCACCGTCACTCAACTGTACCAGTGTGTTGCCCGTGTCATCTGTCACCTGCAACGAGCTGGTGGCTGGCGGCAGGTCGGCATTGATGGTCACGTTGAACGGGGTGGTCGCCGGGCTGACATTACCTGCCGCATCGGTCACGGTGGCGGTCAGGCTGTGGCTGCCGTTGGTCAGCGCATCTGGCGTAAAGCTCCAGCTGCCGTCACTGCCCACGGTAACGGTGCCCAGCAAAGTATTGCCATCGTAAACGCTGACAACGCTATTCGCTTCAGCCTGACCACTGAGAGTGGGCGTGTTGTCATCACTGAAACCACCGGAGGTGAGCGGTCCCTGGCTGTCACCAACGTTATCCGTCACTACCAGGCCGCTGACTGCGGCAGGCGGTGTCGTGTCAACGGTAAAGGTGACTGGCGCGGTGGCCGGACTGGTATTGCCTGCCGCATCCGTCACCGTGGTAGTCAGGCTGTGGTTGCCGTCGGTCAACTGAGGCGTGGTGTAGCTCCAACTGCCATCAGGGTTGACCGTGGCCGTACCCAGCACTGTGGTGCCATCGGAAATAGTCACCGTGCTGCCCGGCTCAGCCGTTCCGCTCAGCTGTGGCGAACTGTCATTCGTTGCGCTTCCTGCCGTAATCGGCACGACAGTGCTACCGTCGTTGTTACTGAGCTGCAAGTCACCCGCCGCCGTCGGCGCCTGAGTATCAATGGTGATATTGATGGTGATGGAATCGGTGATGTTGCCAGTGCCGTCCGTGCTGGTGGCATGGAAGGCATGAGCACCATCTGCCAGCGCAGCCGGGGTAAAGCTCCACTGCCCGTTACTGTCTGCGGTGACGCTGCCCAATACGGTGGTACCGTCATAGAGGGTGATCAGAGTATTGGCAACCGACAGACCGCTCAGTACCGGCGTGTTGTCATTGGTGCTGGCTCCGTTGCTCAGTTGCACCAGAGTGTTGCCATTGTCGTTCGTCACCTCCAGCGAACTGGTGGCTGGTGGCACACCGGCATTCACGTCAACGACAAATGCCGGGGTCGCTGCACTCACATTACCGGCGTTGTCCGTCACCGTCACCGTCAGGCTATGATTGCCATTGGTCAGCGCCGGGGTGGTAAAGCTCCAGTTTCCGTTAACGTCAGTAGTCGCATTCCCCAACAGCGTGGTGCCGTCATAAATACTGATCAGACTGTTCGGTTCCGCCTGACCGCTCAGCGTTGGCGTGTTGTCGTCCGTCGCCTCTCCGGAAGTCAACGCCCCCTGGCTATCACCCACATTATCCGTTACCGTCAGCCCGCTGGCTGCCGCAGGAGGTGTGGTATCGACGGTAAAGTTGATGGGATCGGACGCCGGGCTGGTATTGCCTGCCGGATCGGTGACGGTGGTGGTCAGGCTGTGCTGACCCTCACCCAAAGTCGGGGTAGTGAAGCTCCAGTTACCGTCACTCCCCACAACCGCCGTGCCGAGTACCGTGGTGCCATCCGAAATGGTGACAGTACTGCCTGGTTCAGCGGTCCCTGTCAGTAGCGGGGTGGTATCGTTGGTCGAACTGTCCGCAGGAACCGGAACTATCGTACTGCCGTCGTTGTTGCTGAGATGCAAATCACCGGCGGCTTCCGGTGCCACCGTATCGATGTTGATGATAATGGTGTTGGAGTCAGTCTGATTACCCTGAGCATCAGTGATGGTGGCGTGGAAGCTATGCGATCCATCAGCCAGTGCGGCTGGCGTAAACACCCATTGGCCGTCACTGCCTGCCACGACGCTGCCCAGCAACGTATTACCGTCATAAAGGGTGATAACCGCGTTCGCCGTCGCCAGGCCGCTCAGTACCGGTGTATTGTCATGCGTGCTGGCACCGTCGCCCAGTTGTTTTGGGGTGTTGCCACTGTCATCGGTGACCTGCAAGCTGGTGGTAGCCGGAGCAAGTGTGTCAACGGTCAGGTCAAAGGCTGGCGTGGCGGCACTGACGTTGCCAGCCGCATCGGTGACCGTGACGGTCAGGCTATGGTTACCGTTACTCAGCACCGGAGTCGTGAAACTCCAGTCACCATTGGAACCGACGGTGACCGTGCCGAGCAGTGTAGTGCCATCGTAAATGCTAACGGTGGCACCCGCCTCAGCCTTACCGCTTAACGTTGGCGTATTGTCATCGGTGGATTCGCCGGAAGTCAGCGGCCCTTGCGTACCGCCGACGTTATCGGTCACCACCAAATCACTTGCCGCTACCGGGGCAACGGTATCGACGGTGAAGTTGATCGGATCTGACGCAGCGCTGGTGTTACCTGCGGGGTCGGTCACGGTGGTGGTCAGGCTATGTGAACCCTCCGCCAGCGTGGGCGTAGTGTAGCTCCAGGTCCCGTCAGAGCGGACAGTCACGGTGCCCAACAGGGTGCTGCCGTCGTAGATGCTGACCGTGCTGCCTGCTTCCGCAGTACCGGTTAAGGTTGGCGTGGTGTCATCGGTGCTCGATCCGCTGGTAATCGCCCCCTGAATGGAGCCTGCGGTATCTGTCAGAACCAGGTTAGTGGCGACACCCGGTGCCGTGGTATCACCACCGCCACCGCCATTGTTACCGCCACCGTTGTTACCCCCACCGCCATTGTCACCGCCGCCGCCGTTATCGCCGCCGCCAGCATTGCTGCTACCGCCGCCACCGCTGCTGGAACCGGCAAACATCGCAGCAATCCCCGCCAGCGCGGCACCACCGAGACCAAAGGCGGCAATCGCACCATCATGTGTGGTGTTTTCCGCCAACAGCCCATCGGTACTGTCGATATTCAGATACTGGAAGCCATCCTCCCCCGGATGCTCTACCCACCACAATGCTCCATTGTGGTCCTGCAATACCAGGTCGCTCTCACCATTTGGACCATAAAAATTATGAATAACAAGAACTTCACCCGATTTCGTGGTGACAATAAGATCATTGCCGTTGCGTGTGTAGGATTTAATATCTGACTTTTCAAGTTTGAGCTGAATTACACTCGGAGAGGTCAACTTTACTTCGTTGCCATTCAGCACCGACGCGATGGTGCCTCCTTTAGGCGTGACTGAGATATTATTCATTTCTCTATTTTCCACCGAAGGTTATCTGAATCCATAAAAACGCCCGAAATCCGCAGATTCCGGTCTCACCAGTGAATACGCTTTTGGTTATTCACTTCTCTTTTTGACGACCTCATACATGCTGATAATGAAATCGTACTGAGCCTTGTTAAGCCGCCATCCTGGTAATGGGGACGTTTTATTTCTTAAAATGACAACGGGGAAAATGTCTTTTTTATTGATTGGCAGAACACGTACTACATGAAACTCCTTAAACTCTTTTTTTGGCATATCTGTCTTCCAGAAAGGTTTGCCGAACCAGAATTCCTCCATGACTTATCAATAAAATCATTAAGATAAGCACCACTCCAGAGGTATCCCTGCATGCCGTATATGGCTTTATTCGCCAGCAGTTCAACATGGCGCTGGGTTTCAACCCCCTCAACAATGACGCCACTGCATAAATCGTTGAGATGGCCTAGCAAAATGTCAAATATGTGATTTTCGCCATATTTCCAGAAAAAAGCCTTGTCGATCTTGACGCATTCAAATATTCCGCTACTCATCATGGTTAGATTGGAATATCCCGGACCAAAATCATCGAGCCATAAAGGGGCTAATTTCGCCAAACCTTTTAAAATCAACAGATCTGCACGCGTATAACGGGCAATGAAAAAGGCCGATATTTCGAAGCGAAAAAAGGGTAATAGCGCCAGTTTTTGCTGGATGCCCTCATCAGTGAAGATGCAGGTTACAATATCCCTGTTAATGTTTACGCTAATGATCTGCTGGAAACCTTTGCGATAAAGTTTTTCAAGGTGTTCAATCTGCAACAGGAATATCTGCCATTTCTCATCCACCGATAAGTGGCTGAAAAAAACGGGTTCTCTGGCTGAGTTACGCTCATGGTTAATATCGGCATCATCGGCAAAACGCGTCAGCAATTCCCAGGCAATCAGCTTGCCTGATAAACCGTATACCGGTTCCAATATGAAGACGTATTGCTGTTGCATGCCCACCAACGCTCCCTTTCACCACGATCCAACAGGATCTAAATGTCAGAATCCCTCATGTAAACAGCATGAAAAACATCGCTAAAACTTAACTCCCTTACTGAAGGTTAACGTATAACTTACAGTTTGAGAAATAGGCAAGGCCTAATCATCCGCTTCGTTTAATAGAAATCTCAAATTGATTTACTTTTGGCACTGTTTGAAGCGCGATCAAAGTTTCAGATAAGTCTTAGATAAAAATACTCACCCCAATCATCACGACAAGATAAAAACAAATTAATACATTGATTTTTTAAAAAAAAAATAAAATAAATCAGAAAAAACTCATCTGATATCAAAAAGCCATAATTTAACCTGCGATCATATGTTTCCTAAAAGCTCCAGAAAGCAAAAAGGTAACTCAGAGTAATTATTATGTGACCAATGATCAAATTATTGTTATGCATAAAAATAAAACATAACAGTAAAGCTGTTTAGTAACGGAGAGTAGTCACACTAATAGTGATGATAATCGTGCAAAGCATTCAGGTAGCGGTCTCGCTTTTTTAAATAAATGAATAAGATAGCTATTAATCGAGGGTTTATTCTTGCCTGTTGATCACCTCGTTTATTAACACGGTGACCACGATCGCAAATTGAATAAGATGGATGACAACGGAGATAATAACGGAGCAGAAAATAAACCGAGCCACGGAGGTGGCTCGGTAAAGAAATGATTAATTATTCGTCTTCAAGATAGGTATAGCCATACAGCCCGCTTTCGAATTCTTCAAGGAACTGCGCACGCAGTTCTTCGTCGATATCGGTCTGCTTCACCTGATTGCGGAACAACGTCATCAGTTCCGCCGGATTCAACTGAACATATTGCAGCATATCAGCCACAGTATCGCCTTCATCTGACAGCTGCACTTCGACACTGCCATCCGGGAAGGCAAACACATCCACGGCTTCTGTATCACCAAACAGGTTATGCATGTTGCCCAGGATTTCCTGATAGGCCCCAACCATAAAGAAGCCTAGCATTGGCGGGTTGTCGATATCGTATTCCGGCATCGGCATGGTTGTGGCTATGCCATCACCGTCGACATAGTGATCGATGGTGCCATCGGAGTCACAAGTGATATCGAGCAGCACCGCGCGACGCTGCGGCATTTTGTTCAGCCCTTCCAGTGGCAGTACCGGGAACAGCTGATCGATACCCCAGGCATCCGGCATCGACTGGAACAGTGAGAAGTTGACATAAATCTTGTCTGCCATACGTTCCTGCAGCTCATCGATAATCGGGCGATGTGCACGATTACTCGGATCGAGATGCTGCTGAATATAATGACAGATGCTGAGATACAACTGCTCGGCCCAGGCGCGCTGGCGTAGATCATAAGTACCCGAAGAATAACCGGTGTGGATGTCGAACAGGTCCATCTGGCTGTCATGCAGCCACTCACGCAGCGAACGACGCACGTTAGGTTCGTGCATCTCCTGCCAGGTATCCCACATACTTTGGATTGGACGCGGTGCATCAACATCCGGCGCGACCGGCGTGCTGAATTCGTTACGTTCGACCCCAATAATGTTGGAAACCAGCACCGTATGGTGCGCCGTCACCGCACGACCGGATTCGGTAATCACCGTCGGATGCTCCAGCCCATTTTCTTCACAGGCATCACCAATCGCCCAGATCACGTTATTGGCGTATTCATTCAGGCCATAGTTAACCGAACAATCCGACTGCGAGCGCGTCCCTTCGTAATCCACCCCGAGACCGCCACCCACATCGAAACATTTAATGTTGACGCCCAGCTTCGCCAGTTCGACATAGAAGCGTGCCGATTCGCGCACACCGGTGGCGATATCGCGAATGTTGGCCATCTGTGAACCAAGATGGAAATGCAGCAGTTGCAGGCTGTCGATACGACCGGCCTTACGCATGATCTCAACCAGCTGCAATACCTGCGAAGCCGCCAGACCAAACTTAGATTTCTCACCACCGCTCGACTGCCATTTACCGGAACCCTGTGACGCCAGGCGCGCGCGGATACCCAGACGCGGCACCACATTGAGACGTTCGGCTTCTTCCAGCACCAGTCGCACCTCGGTCATCTTTTCGAGTACCAGGTAAACTTTATGACCGAGCTTCTCACCAATCAGCGCCAGGCGAATATATTCGCGATCTTTATAGCCGTTACAGACGATAACCGTACGCGTCTTACCGGCGTGGGCCAGTACCGCCATCAGCTCCGCTTTGGAACCCGCTTCCAGGCCCAGCGGCTCGCCGGAGTTAACCAGCGATTCGATCACACGTTTGTGCTGGTTAACCTTGATCGGATAAACCAGGAAGTAATCACCTTTATAGCCATAAGATTCACGCGCGCGTTTAAAGGCACCGTTAATCGAACGCAGGCGATGTTGCAGAATCTGCGGGAAGCAGAATAACGCAGGCAGACGCTGACCATCCGCTTCACGTTCTTTCACCAGCTTAGCGAGATCGACACGAACTTCCGGCATGTCCGGATCCGGGCACACGCTGATGTGACCCAGTTCGTTCACGTCATAATAGTTATTGCCCCACCAGGCAATATTGTAGGTGCGCAGCATTCTGCTCGCTTCCAGGTCGTTCATCGCCACCTCCTGCATGGAGCGGAGTACACCCTGTTCGCCTGCTGACGAACCCTTGATATTCTTCATGTCGTCAGACATCGCGAACCTCAATTTTCCGTTGGAATAAGAAACAGTTGCCGATTTTTGTCATTGTTACGTCGGGAAAAAAATGCCCCATCCTGCGCAGACTCCCTCATCAGGTGCTACTGGTAAGTGTAAAACACCGGGCCGGGATGCGTGCAACCGGGCCAGAAATAGCCTGACATTTCCAGCGCTGTGGGCGCGTGAAAAACATCGACAGAATTGTGGGGACAGTTTAGCCGGCGCTCGTGTCGGGATAATTACCGCAACGAACAAAACTTCGACTGGAGAGTAAAACAGAAATGGAAATGGGAAGGATGGCCAGCGCGCACGCTGAACGCAGTGAACCGTATAAAGAGAAAGATGGGTTCATTACTTTAATCACCTCCAACGCATGGGGAAAACATGCGGTAAACGGCCTGGGTGAAAGCCAGATATAGACATATCTGACGAGCGCGACGCACGGCGGCGTCATCCTTTTGGGCTGTGTCGACAGCAGCGGCGATTTATACAGCCTGACGCGTAAAATTGCAAAAGCTTTCATGTAACCTGCCGATACCCTGTGAGTAGCGGGCATCCGTGTCAGGAAAATTTGCCAGTTCAGCTGTTGCGTAAAATGCGGAAACAGAAAAAGGGCTGGTAATTCGCTCAGTGAGTAACCTAGAATAGCCATCCAGATGCTCATCCATCTATACTGGTTAATTAACTTCCAGGCTGGCCTTGCTTACGCTACGCAGTCGAATTCAAACCATTTGTAAGGTAAAGAACAGAATGGCTAAACACCTTTTTACGTCTGAGTCCGTATCAGAAGGACATCCTGATAAAATCGCTGACCAAATTTCTGACGCCGTGTTGGACGCCATCCTTGAACAGGATCCGAAAGCACGCGTGGCCTGCGAAACATACGTGAAAACCGGTATGGTGCTGGTTGGCGGTGAAATCACCACCAGCGCATGGGTTGATATCGAAGAGATCACCCGTAATACCGTTCGTGAAATCGGCTATGTTCATTCCGATATGGGCTTTGATGCCAATTCCTGTGCGGTACTGAGCGCCATCGGTAAACAGTCCCCTGACATCAACCAGGGCGTCGATCGTACCGATCCGCTGGAGCAGGGAGCCGGTGACCAGGGCCTGATGTTTGGCTACGCCACCAACGAAACTGATGTGCTGATGCCTGCGCCGGTAACCTACGCGCACCGTCTGGTGCAGCGTCAGGCTGAAGTGCGTAAAAATGGCACCCTGCCGTGGCTGCGTCCGGACGCGAAAAGCCAGATTACTTTCCAGTACGATGGCGGCAAGATTGTCGGTATTGACGCTGTAGTCCTGTCAACTCAGCATGCTGAAGATATTTCTCAGGCTGACCTGCGTGAAGCCGTAATGGAAGAGATCATCAAGCCGGTTCTGCCGACTGAGTGGATCAACGCCAGCACCAAATATCATATCAACCCGACTGGTCGTTTCGTTATCGGTGGCCCGATGGGTGACTGTGGTCTGACCGGTCGTAAAATCATCGTTGATACCTACGGCGGCATGGCTCGTCACGGTGGCGGTGCATTCTCCGGTAAAGATCCATCAAAAGTTGACCGTTCTGCAGCTTACGCTGCACGCTATGTGGCGAAAAACATCGTTGCAGCCGGTCTGGCTGACCGTTGTGAGATCCAGGTTTCCTACGCGATTGGCGTGGCCGAACCAACCTCCATCATGGTGGAAACCTTCGGTACCGAGAAAGTGGCAACCGAACAGCTGACCCTGCTGGTACGCGAATTCTTCGACCTGCGTCCTTACGGTCTGATTCAGATGATGGACCTGTTGAAACCGATCTACAAAGAGACTGCTGCTTACGGTCACTTTGGTCGCGAACACTTCCCGTGGGAAAAAACCGACAAAGCCGCACAGCTGCGTGAAGCTGCCGGCCTGTAAGTTTTAGCCCATCAGTGAAAAATCAGGGAGGCCTTTGGCCTCCCTGATTCATTTCTGTCGCGCGTCCCTCACCTGCTACGCTTACTGCATCCTGTTTACAACAAAATGTTAACGATTACATTTTGAAACGCTTTAAATATCTGTGATTTAGGAATTTTGCAGCGTAGTCATTCCAGTAAAAATGCGTTATTTTCAGCGTCGTCTGATAGCCGATATTTAGAATGATGTCAGAAACTTAACGGGTGCTATACCTTACTGGTTACTGAACCATTCCGGGCGAAAAATGCTGAATTACAGGGTTTCAGTGTGTGTAACCGATTACATTCATGTGATCGCCCTCACTTTTTCCCGGAAGCAGGTTCCTTAACATTGATAAAAACAACGATGGATAAATTTGGAGGCAATATGCCTGGCAATACTCATAAAAGCAGGACCTCGAATAAGGCAATGACCTTATTCGTCTGCTTTCTCGCGGCTCTGGCCGGCCTGCTGTTCGGTCTCGATATTGGTGTCATCGCGGGTGCCCTGCCCTTTATCGCAAAAGATTTTAACGTGACTGCTCACCAACAGGAGTGGATCGTCAGTTCCATGATGTTTGGTGCCGCAGTAGGTGCCATTGGTAGTGGCTGGATGTCTTCGCAACTGGGTCGTAAAAAGAGCCTGATGGCCGGTGCCATTTTGTTTGTCATTGGCTCCCTCTGGTCAGCCTTTGCACCTAACCCGGAAATGTTGATTGTTGCCCGTGTGGTTCTGGGTCTGGCGGTGGGTGTGGCGTCTTACACCGCGCCGTTGTATCTCTCTGAAATCGCACCGGAAAAAATCCGCGGCAGCATGATTTCTCTGTACCAACTGATGATCACCATCGGTATTCTGGCAGCTTATCTGTCCGATACCGCGTTCAGTGATGCTGGCGCATGGCGCTGGATGCTGGGCGTCATCACCATTCCGGCAATCCTGCTGCTGGTCGGTGTGGTGTTCCTGCCAAATAGCCCACGCTGGCTGGCGGCAAAAGGTAACTTCCGCGATGCACAGCGCGTACTGGATCGTCTGCGTGACACCAGCGAGCAGGCGAAACGTGAGTTGGATGAAATCCGTGAAAGCCTGAAGATTAAACAGTCAGGCTGGCAGCTGTTCCAGAGCAATAGCAACTTCCGTCGCGCAGTGTTCCTCGGCGTGCTGTTGCAGGTGATGCAGCAGTTCACCGGCATGAACGTCATCATGTACTACGCGCCGAAAATCTTTGAAATCGCTGGTTTCGCCAACACCACGCAGCAAATGTGGGGCACGGTGATTGTCGGCCTGGTGAACGTGCTGGCAACCTTTATCGCTATCGGCCTGGTGGATCGCTGGGGTCGTAAACCGACGCTGGTACTGGGCTTCCTGGTGATGGCGGCAGGTATGGGTATCCTCGGTTCCATGTTGCACGTGGGTATTCACTCCGAAGGTGCGCAATACTTTGCGGTTGCTATGCTGCTGATGTTTATCGTTGGTTTTGCCATGAGTGCCGGCCCGCTGATTTGGGTACTGTGCTCTGAAATCCAGCCGCTGAAAGGTCGTGACTTTGGTATCACTGTCTCAACCGCCACCAACTGGATTGCCAACATGATTGTCGGCGCAACCTTCCTGACGATGCTGAACTCGCTGGGCAACGCACCGACCTTCTGGGTTTACGCGGGACTGAACGTGTTCTTTATCCTGCTGACACTGGTGCTGATTCCGGAGACCAAAAACGTCTCACTGGAGCACATCGAACGCAACCTGCTTTCGGGCAAAAAACTGCGCGAAATCGGTCAGCAGTGATCGAGATATAACGCACAAGGGCTGCCAGCTGGCAGCCCTTTTTTATTGCCCGCCCCGCAACGGTTGAGTTCCCTGGCGCAACATCTTATGCTGGCCGACATGAAAACACCCCGCCTGCCTATCGCTGTACAACAAGCCGTCATGCGCTCACTGCGCCAGTTCCTGCAACTGGCTAACGAGCGGCTGGAACGCAGCTATCCCGAACCCAAACTGATCTATCAGCAACGCGGCACCGCGGCGGGAACCGCCTGGCTGGAAAAGTGGGAAATTCGCCTCAACCCGGTATTGCTGCTGGAAAATCAGCAGGCATTTATCGATGAAGTGGTGCCACACGAACTGGCACATCTGCTGGTGTGGAAAACCTTCGGTCGCGTTGCACCACACGGCAAAGAGTGGAAATGGATGATGGAAAACGTGCTGGGCGTTGCGGCACGTCGCACCCACCAGTTTGAAATCGACTCCGTTCGCAGCCAGACTTTCCCCTACCGCTGCGGTTGCCAGCAACACCAGCTAACCGTGCGCCGCCACAATCGTGTGCTGCGCGGCGAAAGTGAATATCGCTGCGTCCATTGCGGTACTTTGCTGCAACCCGGTGAATTTACAGCAAGTTAGTCCGATTATCCCATTTCACCCCCGCCAGCATTCTGCTAACCTGCCGCCTTTTTTCGCACCAGGTTAATTTTTGGAATATGTCTCGCAAAATTATTATCGCCCTGACCTTGTTAGTCGCGCCGCTTAGCGCGTATAGCCTTAACCTCAACAATTATCATCAGAACAACTTCCAGCAAGCCAAAGAATACGCGGCCTATATCAATGCCGATGCTCCCGGCAGTTTCTACTGTGGCTGCAAAATTAACTGGCACGGCAAAAAAGGCGTGCCAGACCTGAGCAGCTGCGGTTATAGCGTGCGTAAAAATGCTAATCGTGCAGAACGCATTGAATGGGAACATGTTATGCCAGCCTGGGAGTTCGGCCATCAGCGTCAATGCTGGCAGAACGGCGGCCGTAAGAATTGCAGCAAAGATGCCGACTACCGCCGGATTGAGAGCGATCTGCATAACCTGCAACCGGCGATTGGTGAAGTGAACGGCGACCGTGGCAACTTTCAGTACAGCCAGTGGAACGGTGGTGATCAACCTTATGGTCAGTGCAGCATGAAGATTGATTTCAAACAGAAGCTGGCGCAGCCGCCGGAACGCGCGCGTGGCGCGATTGCCCGCACCTACTTCTATATGCGCGATCAATATCACCTGAGTCTGTCACGCCAGCAAACTCAGCTGTTTACCGCCTGGGATAAGCAATATCCGGTAACGCCGTGGGAGTGCGAACGCGATAACCGCATTGCCAAAGTCCAGGGTAATCATAATCCTTATGTGCTTCAGGCTTGCCAGCGCTAAAAGCGCTACCCTAAACTAGCGGTTTTCCGATTGGGCCGTGCCTGAGGCACGGCATTAACGCTGGCAGGAACCCAATGCGTATACCTCGCATTTTTCACCCCGAATCACTGACTGTGGACAGTGAGATTTTCCTCGACGAAGACGCCGCCAACCACGTCGGGCGTGTGCTGCGCATGAGCACCGGCCAGCGCCTTGAGCTGTTTGATGGCAGTAATCTGACTTTTGCTGGCGAAATCACCCAGGCCGATAAAAAGCGTGTACAAGTAAGAGTCCTTACCAGCCAACTGGACGATCGCGAATCACCGCTGCACCTGCATCTCGGCCAGGTGATGTCGCGTGGTGAAAAGATGGAATTCACTATTCAGAAATCGATCGAGCTTGGCGTCAACGTCATTACGCCCTTGTTTTCTGAACGCTGCGGCGTAAAGCTGGATGCAGAGCGTCTGGCGAAGAAAATTCAGCAATGGCAGAAAATCGCAATTGCCGCCTGTGAGCAGTGCGGCCGTAATCGTGTGCCGGAAATTCGGGCAGCGATGACGCTGGAGGCATGGTGCGCTGAAGCGGATGACGGTCTAAAACTTAATTTGCACCCGCGCGCCAGCCACAGTATCAACACGCTGCCGCTGCCGGTGGAACGCATCCGTCTGCTGATTGGCCCGGAAGGTGGCCTGTCATCAGACGAAATTAGCATGACGTCGCAGCATGGTTTTACCGATATTCTGCTGGGACCACGCGTGCTGCGCACCGAAACCACCGCTCTCACCGCCATTACGGCACTTCAGGTGAGGTTTGGTGACCTCGGTTAAGGGATACTTGCGGGTTACAGACTAGGCAGGGGTAGCTGATTCCCCCTTTGAGGAGAGAATAATGATTAAGCTTGGCATCGTTATGGACCCGATTTCGTCCATCAACATTAAAAAAGACACCAGCTTCGCCATGTTGCTGGAAGCACAGCGCCGTGGTTACGAAATTCACTACATGGAGATGAACGATCTCTCCCTGCGCGGCGGCGTCACTTATGCGCGCACGCGCCTGCTCAGCGTGGAACAAAACTACGACAAATGGTACGAATTTGGCAGCGAGCAGGAGATCAAACTGGCCGATCTCAACGTGGTGCTGATGCGCAAAGATCCGCCGTTTGATACCGAGTTCATCTACGCCACCTATCTGCTGGAACGCGCGGAAGAACAAGGCACGCTGATCGTTAACAAACCGCAGAGCCTGCGCGACTGTAACGAAAAACTGTACACCGCCTGGTTTGCTGATTTAACCCCGGACACCCTGGTCACCCGCAGCAAAGAGAAACTGCGCGCGTTCTGGCAGGAACACGGTGATGTGATCCTGAAACCGCTGGACGGCATGGGCGGCGCATCGATCTTCCGCGTGAAGCAGGATGACCCTAACTTTGGCGTGATCACCGAAACCCTGACCAACCACGGCCAGAACTTCTGCATGGCACAAAATTACCTGCCAGCGATTAAAGACGGTGATAAACGTGTACTGGTCGTGGATGGTGAACCCGTCCCGTACTGCCTGGCGCGCATCCCGCAGGGTGGCGAAACCCGTGGTAACCTCGCGGCAGGTGGACGTGGCGAAGCACGCCCGCTGAGCGACAGCGACTGGGAAATTGCCCGTCGTGTTGGCCCCACGCTGAAAGCAAAAGGGTTGATTTTTGTCGGTCTCGATATCATCGGTGATAAACTGACTGAAGTGAACGTAACCAGCCCGACCTGCGTGCGTGAAATTGAAGCCGCCTTCCCAATCTCCATCACCGGTATGCTGATGGATGCAATTGAGAAACGTCTGGGCTAAGGATGCCGCCGGAGCCTGTGCTCCATGAACCACCCAATACCGGTATTGCTGCGGCAATGCCGGTTATTTTTGGTATACGAGTGAGAATGAATTTACAGCATCATTTTTTGATTGCGATGCCATCCCTACAGGATCCCTTCTTCAAACGCTCGGTGGTCTACATTTGCGAGCATAACGAAGACGGTGCCATGGGCTTAATTATCAACAAGCCAATGGATAATCTGACGGTTGAAGGCATCCTTAAAAAGCTCAAAATCAGCCCATCAGATCGCGATCCGGCCATCAGGCTGGATAAACCGGTATTCGCTGGCGGCCCGCTGGCGGAGGACCGCGGCTTTATTCTGCACTCTGCTCAGCGCATCTATTCATCCAGCATCCGCATCTCCGACACCACCGTGATTACCACTTCACGAGATGTACTGGAAGCCATTGGCAGCACCTCCCAGCCGGAGAACGTGCTGGTAGCGCTGGGTTACTGTGCCTGGGAGAAGGATCAGCTGGAAAACGAATTGCTGGAAAATGCGTGGCTGACGACGCCAGCTTCCACCAATATCCTGTTCCAGACACCGATCGCGGAGCGTTGGCGTGAAGCCGCTAAATGCCTGGGCGTGGATATCCATAATATGACCAACGATGCAGGGCACGCCTGATGGCCAGTGAAACACTGCTGGGTTTTGATTTCGGCACCAAAAGCATCGGTGTAGCCGTCGGCCAACAGCTGACGGGAACCGCACGCGCGCTGACCGCGTTAAAAGCACAGGACGGTACGCCGGACTGGAATCAGATAGAGCGTCTGCTGAAAGAGTGGCAGCCCGATTACGTGGTAGTTGGGCTGCCGTTAAATATGGATGGCACCGAACAGGAACTGACGGCGCGCGCCCGTAAATTTGCCAATCGTCTGCATGGTCGGTTTGGCGTGCGCGTCGAGTTGCAGGATGAACGCCTCAGCACCGTTGAAGCGCGCGCCGGTTTGTTCGAGCGTGGCGGCTACCGCGCCCTGCAAAAAGGACGGGTTGATGCGCAATCGGCGGTGATCATCCTTGAGGATTGGTTCGACAATCACTGATCCATCAGATTACCCCCTGTTGTCGCCGTGCCTGCTCACTCTGGGCAAAGGTTTGCATCCCGGCCTGAGCGCCGGTTTGCAGCACGCCCGGCAGCTGATGCATCTTGCCCTCACGAATCAGATTAGCCACTGCCGGGGTCGCCACCAACACTTCAAATAAGCCAATCCGCCCCCCGTTTTTCGCCGCAACCAGACGTTGCGCCAGCACCGCTTTCAGGCTGCCCGCCAGCTGGCTGCGTACCAGGTTCTTCTCCTCGGCAGGGAACACATCCACCAGCCGGTCCACCGCCTGGGTCGCCCCA
This sequence comes from Pantoea sp. App145, assembly GCF_047947045.1. Lineage (NCBI taxonomy): Bacteria > Pseudomonadati > Pseudomonadota > Gammaproteobacteria > Enterobacterales > Erwiniaceae > Pantoea > Pantoea sp. App145. Next base: position 3,628,017 of record NZ_CP133290.1, on the reverse strand, counting down.
CGCGTGTGCAGTGTCGCCAGCACCAGATGGCCGGTTTCGGCTGCAGTTAATGCCAGCCGAATGGTTTCGCTATCGCGCAGCTCACCCAGCAGAATCACATCCGGGTCTTCACGCAGCGCCGCTTTCAATCCCTGACGAAACGAGGCGCAGTGCGCCCCCACCTCCCGCTGCTGAATCAGCGAACGCTGGCTGTGGTGGACAAACTCAATGGGATCTTCCAGCGTCAGAATATGGCGCGCCTGATGGCGATTCAGGCTATCTACCAGCGCCGCCAGGGTAGTGGATTTGCCGCTGCCGGTGGCCCCGGTAATTAATATCAGCCCCTCATCCAGCTGCAACAGCTGTTCAACCACCGGCGGTAAATACAGGCTGGCAAGCTCGGGAACCTGGCTGGCAATCAGACGCAACGCCAGCGATAACCCCTGCCGTTGCAGGAACAGATTGGCGCGTAGCCGCACTCCACTTGCCAGCGTGATGGCGAAATCCACATGGCCTTCCGCATTAAGCAGAGCCTGCTGCGCACTATCCAGCCACTGGGTGATAAAGGTTTCCAACCAGAGAGGATCCAGCACAGCCTGTTCGGGGATGGGTTCCAGCACGCCCTGACGCCGCCAGTGTGGCAAATGTCCGCTGCAAAGGTGCAGATCGGCGGCATTATGCTTTACACTAAGGGCCACAACTTTATCCAAATCCATAGAAATTCTCCTGACTATGACTTCCATTGAGCACAACTTACAGCAAGTGCGCGAGCGTATCGCCGCTGCCGCTGCGCGTTGCGGACGCGCGCCAGAAGAAATCACGCTGCTTGCAGTGAGTAAAACCAAACCTGTGAGCGCAGTTGCAGAAGCGATAGCGGCCGGACAACGGGCATTCGGCGAAAATTACGTGCAGGAAGGGGTTGAAAAAGTCACCGCGCTGGCCGCACATCCTGATCTGCAATGGCACTTCATCGGGCCGTTGCAGTCGAATAAGAGCCGTCTGGTGGCGGAGCATTTTGCCTGGTGTCACACCGTCGATCGACTGCGCATCGCGCAGCGTCTGAATGACCAGCGCCCGGCACATTTGCCGCCGCTTAATGTGTTAATTCAGGTAAATATCAGTGACGAGAACAGCAAATCTGGCATCATGCTGGATGCGCTGCCGACGCTGGCACAGGAGATCGCAGCTTTACCGCAGCTGCGTTTACGCGGTCTGATGGCGATTCCGGCCCCCGAGCAGGATTACGATCGCCAACTGGCAGTATGCCAGCAGATGGCTGCTGCGTTTCGTGCCTTGCAACAGGATTACCCTGGCGTCGATACGCTTTCTCTGGGAATGAGCGACGACATGGAAGCGGCCATTGCCGCAGGCAGTACCATGGTGCGCATCGGCACCGCCGTATTTGGCGCGCGGGATTATGCGCGCACTTCACAACAATAATTGAGGAACCTCATGTTAACAATGACGTTTTTAGTCAAAACGCTGATCGACCTGTACGTGATGGTATTACTGCTGCGTATCTGGATGCAGTGGTCACGCTGTGACTTCTATAATCCGCTGTCGCAGTTTGTCGTGAAGATTACCCAGCCGATCATCAAACCGCTGCGCCGCGTGCTGCCTGCTTTGGGGCCGATTGATACCGCATCGCTGCTGCTGGCGTTTGTGCTGACCACCCTGAAATACCCGATTCTGCTGTTAATTCAGGTCGGCGTGTTCTCAGTCGATCCCACCAACCTGTTGGTCGGATTGCTGTCGTTGCTGAAGTCTGCCGGTTATCTGGTGTTCTGGGTGATCATCATCCGTTCGCTGATGAGCTGGATCAGCCAGGGCCGTGGTCCGATTGATTATGTATTGATTCAACTGACCGAACCGCTGATGGCACCGATTCGTCGCATTCTGCCAGCGATGGGCGGCATCGATTTTTCTGCCATGATTGTGATTCTGGTGCTGTATGCGCTGAATTTCCTCGGCATGGACCTGTTCCCGGGTCTCTGGTACTTGCTGTAATTCGTTAATCTGGAACTGTTATGCAAAAAGTTGTTCTCGCCACCGGTAATCCGGGCAAAGTTCGTGAACTGGCCGACCTGCTGTCGGCCTTTGGCCTCGATATCGTGGCACAAACCGAGCTGGGCGTGGAGTCAGCGGAAGAAACCGGTCTGACTTTTATCGAAAACGCTATCCTGAAAGCGCGCCATGCTGCCCACATCACCGGCCTGCCCGCGATTGCGGATGACTCCGGTCTGGCGGTTGATGCCCTCGGCGGTGCTCCGGGCATCTACTCCGCGCGCTACGCGGACCTGGAAGCCAGCGATCAGCAGAATCTTGAGAAGCTGTTGGTCGCACTGGAAAACGTCGCGGATGGCGAGCGTCAGGCCCAGTTCCATTGCGTGCTGGTGTATGTACGCCATGCCACAGACCCTACGCCGCTGGTGTTTCATGGCAGCTGGGCAGGCGAAATCACCCGTGCCGCAGCAGGCCAGGGTGGTTTTGGCTACGATCCGATTTTCTATATCCCTGAACTGGGCAAAACGGCTGCGGAGCTGAGTAAAGATGAAAAGCGCGCCGTTTCTCACCGTGGCAAAGCATTGACGCTGTTACTGGATGCGATGCGCAATGCCTGATTTACCGCCGTTAAGCCTTTACATCCACATTCCGTGGTGTGTACAGAAGTGCCCCTACTGTGATTTCAACTCTCATGCATTGAAAGGCGAGGTGCCGCACATCGAGTATGTGCAGCACCTGCTGAACGATCTGGAGCAGGATTTGCCGCTCACCAGCGGACGCGAAGTTCGCACCATTTTTATTGGTGGTGGCACCCCCAGCCTGCTGAGCAGCAATGCCATGCAGATGCTGATGGATGGCGTGCGTGCGCGGCTGCCGCTGGCAGCAGACGCAGAAATCACGATGGAAGCCAATCCCGGCACGGTCGAAGCCGATCGTTTCAGCGGCTACCAGCGGGCTGGAATCAACCGTATTTCGATTGGGGTGCAGAGTTTCAGCCCGCAGAAGCTGGAGCGTCTGGGTCGTATTCATGGCCCGGAAGAAGCGAAACGCGCCGCCCATCTCGCCGCCGGGCTTGGCCTGCGCAGCTTTAACCTCGATTTGATGCACGGCCTGCCCGATCAATCGCTGGAGGAAGCGCTCGACGATTTACGTCAGGCGATTGCGCTTAATCCGCCGCATCTGTCGTGGTATCAGCTGACTATCGAGCCAAATACGCTGTTTGGTTCGCGTCCCCCGGTGCTGCCGGATGATGACGCGCTGTGGGATATCTTCGAACAAGGCCATCAGCTGCTGACGGCGGCCGGTTATCAGCAATATGAAACCTCCGCCTATGCGAAACCTGGCTACCGTTGCGAGCACAACCTCAATTACTGGCGCTTTGGTGATTACCTCGGCATTGGTTGTGGCGCTCACGGCAAGCTGACGCAACCGGATGGCAGTATCCTGCGTACGGTGAAAACCCGCCATCCACGTGGCTTTATGAAGGGCAATTATCTGGATAAGCAGTATCAGGTTGCGGATGCGGATAAACCTTTCGAGTTCTTTATGAACCGTTTCCGTCTGCTGGAAGCAGCGCCGCGTGCTGACTTCCGTCGCTATACCGGGCTGGATGAGGCGATCATCCGTCCGCAGATTGATGCAGCCATTGCGGCCGGATACGTGGTTGAAACGGAGCAACAGTGGCAGATTACGGAAAAAGGCAAGTTGTTCCTTAATTCGTTGCTGGAGTTGTTCTTAGCCGAAGAATAAAAATAGCCCGGATAATTCCGGGCCATTTTATTAATTCCGCTCAGTATTCTGTCTTAATTGCAGCAGTTGCGTATTGATTAACGCAATATTCACTTCACAGGGTGAACCATCATCCAGATAGACGGTTTCCGCTATCTCCAGCACTGCATCATTTTCTTTTAATTTCAGAAGATTAATCTGCTCCGGATTGGTCAGATTAATTGCGTTTAAATGTTGATCCCTGCGCTGAACCTTCTTGCCCGTAATTTGTTCAATATACGAGTATTTAGATATTTCCAGCTTGCTGAACTCCATGCTGCTAAACATACTTACCGGCAGATGGCACTGTTCCAGTGCGACAGGAATATCATCAAAACACATCAGACGAACAATTTTGTACACCTGGTCGCTGTTTTTAATGCGCAGTGCCTGCGCCATATCCGCTGATGGCACTTTGATGATGCTGGCGGTAATGACTTTTCTGATCCCTTTATAACCCTTTTTCTGCGCCTGATAATCAAAAGGTGACAGGGCGTGAAAGCGGCCAGAATGATTACTTTTCCCAATAGAACCCACGAAAAGGCCAGACCCTTTCACCCGGTAAATGCGCTGCTGCTCAATCAGAATACGGGTTGCTTCCCGCACAGTGGCACGGGTAATGCCGATATTTTTCGCGATCGCAATTTCGGTATCGAGTTTATCGCCAGGCAGAAGCCCTTCATCTTTAATCTTGCGGAGGATGTAATCGACAACCTCTTTCTGCTTCTCAGTAATGCCATCGACCATCAACGTTGTTCCCGATAAGAGTAGGCTCTGGCTCCGTGAGCCATGAGTGCACATGTATGCCTGAGTTTATTTTCTAAGTGCCAGTCTGACCGCATCAGGATGTGATCGAGTTAACGAATTTGCACTCAACCTCAGGGTGTCCAGCCAGATTTCAATCTTACATATTGTATCTATACACGTCCATGTGCATTATCAAGATGACTAGACACATTAAACATGTCTATACCTGACTACCAACACCGGCGTGTTGATGAAAAAACTCCAGAATAAAACACAACTACATAATTAATATCATTTTTATTAAAAAGTATTTCTACAACAACAAAAACAGAAAACATTACGCGCACAACACCAGGTGCAGTAACCATCAGGTTTCAGGGATAAATGACTGGACACCTTTTGCCACAGAAGCGTTAACGGCCAACAGTAAAGAGTCCGGGTTACTGCATAAAACAGAGCTAAAGCGAGATCAGTTCATGGTAAATAGAGAGTTAGCAAACGCGATTCGATTTCTCAGCATTGATGCGATCCAGAAGGCCAATTCAGGGCATCCTGGTGCCCCGATGGGAATGGCGGATATTGCCGAGGTTGTCTGGCGTCACCATTTACGTCACAACCCCAAAAATCCTCAGTGGTTCAATCGCGACCGTTATGTTCAGTCCAACGGACATGGCTCGATGCTGCTTTATTCCCTGCTGCATCTGACTGGCTACGATCTGTCGATTGAGGACATCCGCCAGTTTCGCCAGCTACATTCCCGCACCCCAGGGCATCCTGAATATGGTTATACCCCAGGGGTAGAGACCACCACCGGGCCACTGGGCCAGGGTGTGGCGAATGCGGTCGGCATGGCGATTGCCGAGAAAGCGCTGGCGGCTCAGTTCAATAAACCTGATTTTGCCGTTGTCGATCATTACACCTGGCTGTTTTTAGGTGACGGTTGCCTGATGGAGGGGATTTCCCATGAGGCCTGCGGCCTGGCGGGCACCCTGCAACTCGGTAAACTGATCGCCATCTGGGATGACAACGGTATCTCCATTGATGGTCATGTCGAAGGCTGGTTCTCCGAAGATACCGCCGCACGTTTCCGCGCTTACGGCTGGCATGTGATTGAAGGTGTCGATGGGCATAATGCCGCTGCTGTCGATGCGGCGGTACGCGAGGCCAAAGCGGTCACGGACAAACCCAGCCTGTTATGTTGCAAAACCATCATCGGCTTTGGCTCACCGAATAAAGCCAATAGCCACGATTGTCATGGTTCCGCCCTTGGCACCGCAGAAGTCGCGCTGGTGCGTGAAACACTGAACTGGCCTTACGCGCCATTTGAAATTCCCGATTCGATCTACCAGGCCTGGGATGCCCGCGAACAAGGAGCAAAAAATCAACAAGCGTGGGATCAGCTGTTTGCCGCTTACCAACAGCAATGGCCGCAGCTCGCTGATGAATTCACCCGCCGTATGCAGGGTGAACTACCAGCCAACTGGGCTGAGGATATGGATAACTACATCGCGGCGTTACAGGCAACGCCAGCCAGCCTGGCCACCCGTCAGGTCAGCCAGAAGTGCCTGAATCACTTCGCCGATTTATTGCCGGAAATGCTGGGCGGCTCGGCAGACCTGTCACCGTCGAATCTAACCAGACAGCAGCAATCCGTCGATTTCAGCGCTGAAAATCCGGCGGGCAATTACATTTCCTACGGCGTGCGCGAGTTCGGCATGTCCGCCATTATGAATGGCATGGCCCTGCATGGCGGCTTCATCCCCTACGGCGGCACCTTCCTGATGTTTATGGAATACGCACGCAACGCGGTGCGTATGGCGGCACTCATGAAGATCCGTTCGGTATTCGTGTATAGCCATGACACCATCGGCCTCGGTGAAGATGGCCCTACCCATCAACCGGTTGAACAATTAGCCTCGCTGCGACTGACCCCCAATATGGAAACCTGGCGCGGTTGCGATCAGGTCGAAGTGGCAGTGGCATGGCGTCAGGCGATTGAACGTAAAAACGGACCCAGTGCGTTAATTCTGACCCGGCAATCGCTTGAGCAGCAACCGCGCTCTGCGGCACAACTGGCGGATATTTCGCGCGGCGGATATGTGCTGCTTGATTGCGAGGGCAAACCCGAGCTGTTGCTGATTTCATCAGGTTCAGAAATCGAGCTGGTGGTCGCTGCCGCAAAAGTTCTGTTACAGGAAGGTCGCAAGGTACGGGTGGTTTCTATCCCCTGCACCGAACGTTTTGATCAGCAGGATGCGCAATATAAAGAATCGGTACTGCCGCACGACGTGCGCAAACGCCTGGCAGTTGAAGCCAGTATTGAGGGATTCTGGCAGCGCTACACCGGTCTGGATGGCAAAGTGATCGGTATGAAATCATTCGGTGAGTCCGCTCCGGCAAACGTACTTTTCAAACATTTCGGCTTTACGGTAGAAAACGTACTTGAATCCGCCCGTAGCTTACTGAAGTAATCACTGAACACGTATTTAATGCAGGAAAACGATATGTCGAATCTGTCAAAGTGGCTGAATGAGGAAAAGATCCAGTACCTGGAAAATATCTCTGACTGGAAAGAGGCCATTCAGGTAGCAGGACGTCCGCTGCTGGAGGAAGGTGCCATTTCTCAGCAATACATTGATGTCATCATTCAGCAAAAAGAGGACATTGGCCCCTACTTTGTTATCGCCCCACGAATAGCCATGCCGCATGCTCGTCCGGAGCAGGGAGCGAATAAACTCGGGTTATCCGTCGTCAAACTGGCGACGCCCGTCAAATTTGATGCTGATGAAAACGATCCGGTCGATGCTATTTTTATGTTCTCAGCCGCAGATAGTAATAGTCATATTGAAATGATTTCAGAGCTGGCAGAAGTCCTCTCAGATGAAGACAAGATGAATCAATTCTTCAACTCCCGCAGTAAAGAAGAATTGCGTGCGGTGTTGCTGACAGACAACGTTGTTAATTAAACAAGCATGACAAATATATTTCAGAATAGAAACCAAGAGGTGTGAAATGAAAATTATGGCGGTTTGCGGTTCAGGGCTGGGAAGCAGCTTTATGATGGAGATGAACATTAAAAAAGTGCTGAAAGCCATCGACATCACTGCGGAAGTTGAACATTCCGACCTGGGTTCAGTAACCCCCGACGTTGCGGATGTTTTTGTCATGGGTAAAGACATTGCCTACAGTGCCAATCTTCCTGAAGGCAAGGTTATTATCATCAACAACATCATTGACATTAAAGAGCTTGAGCAGAAAATTCGCGAATATTTTAATAAACCCTGACTCAAACTTTTCTACCCTAAATCATTCAGGTTGCAGCCAGGGAATATGCAACCTGAATGATCACGACTATAAAACAGAACGCTTACCGCTGAGGTTATTATGTTTATCCAAAACCTTTTATTGGTCGTTGTTGACGTGCTGAAAGTGCCCTCAATCCTGGTAGGATTAGTGGCGTTATTTGGTCTCGTCGCACAAAGAAAACCGTTCCCGGATGTGATTAAAGGTACGGTAAAAACTATTCTGGGCTTTTTAGTGCTGGCAGGTGGTGCGTCGGTGCTGGTCGGTTCACTGACTCCGCTGGGTGACATCTTCAAGCAGGCCTTTGATGTACAGGGTATTATTCCAAACAACGAGGCCATGGTCTCAATTGCGCTGGAAAAATACGGTGCACCGACCACGCTGATCATGGCTTTTGGCATGGTGGCGAATATTGTGGTTGCCCGTTTTACCCGCCTGAAATACATCTACCTTTCCGGCCATGTTACTTTTTATATGGCCTGTATGGTGGCCATTATTCTGTCAGTCGCCGGTTTTGAGGGTGTGCAGCTTATTTACACCGGTTCTCTCGCCCTCGGAATGCTGATGGCGTTTTTCCCGGCGCTGGCCCAGCCGCATATGCGTAAAATTGTGGGTCATGATCAGGTAGCCCTGGCGCATACCGGTACGGTTGGTTATGTGCTGTCAGGCTGGATTGGTTCTCTGGTCGGTAAAGGATCAAAATCCACCGAAGAGATGAACATGCCGAAAAACCTGAGTTTTTTGCGCGACAGCACCATCTCGATTTCTCTGACCATGATGATTATCTACTTTATTTTGTCTGCTTCTGCGGGCAAAGACTATGTGGAAAGTCATTTCAGCCATGGTCAGAACTACCTGGTCTATTCATTCGTACAGGCCATTACCTTCGCCGCCGGTGTATTTATTATTCTGCAGGGTGTGCGGTTAATTCTGGCAGAGATTGTACCGGCGTTTACCGGATTTTCGGAAAAGCTGGTGCCCAATGCCCGTCCGGCACTTGATTGCCCGATTGTTTTTCCCTATGCGCCGAATGCAGTGCTGGTTGGTTTTATCTCCAGCTTTGTCGGTGGCCTGGTCGGATTATTTATCCTCGGCCAGTTGAAATGGGTATTAATTCTGCCGGGCGTTGTACCGCACTTTTTCTGCGGGGCTACTGCCGGGGTATTTGGTAACGCCACAGGCGGCAAGCGTGGTGCGATGCTGGGTGCATTTGCCCATGGCGTGCTGATTACCTTCCTGCCAGTTGCGTTATTACCGGTACTGGGTGCACTGGGCTTAACCAATACCACCTTCTCAGATACGGATTTTGGTGTGACGGGGATTCTCCTCGGTAATATGGCCAGATATATGGACAAAGGCACCATCACCATGGTGATTACCGGGATTTTTGCTCTGCTGGTTATTTATAACTTTGCCGCCAGCAATAAGACGGTGGCGAAAGAAGCGAACAACGAATAAAAATAATCAGGGGCTGAAATCAGCCCCTTTTTTTAACCTTTAATTCCCTGCACCAGGCCTTTACGCTGCCCTTCCAGGTCGGTCACGCGATTACACACCTCATGACCAAAATTCTGAAAATCCTTCTCCTGCTTGTTCCATTCGGTTTGAATCGACTGCTGTAAGCCGCCGAGATTACCGACTAAAGCCTGCAACGGGTTATTGCCGCTGCCTGCCTGCTGGCTGCCCATCTCATTCAGGCTGTCCTGCAGGATGCCACCCATGGTGCTCTGGACTAATTTTTCGCCATCAGCGCGCACCTGATCAATTGCCTGATGATGGAACGTCAGACCATCGCTGCGATGTTCGATAATACGATTCATCTGCTGCTTCAGCTGACCATCAAGGGTGGTGAGGCGGTTACGTACGTTGCTGTTCGGGCCGAGTTTTTCGACGATAACCTGGTCCAGTGCTACCCGGCTTCTCTCCAGACGCGAGCTGGCACCCTGGTCAATCCACGGCAAATCGCGACGCAACGCGTTCTGATAGTTGATGGCTTTCTGGCGCGTGGCGTTGTCAACGTTAACCCGCTGACCATTGAACTGCACATCACCCTGCGGCGAGATTTCGAGGTTGCCGTTTTCTCCCACCACCTGCACGCTCTGCGGCTTAATAATCACATCATCTTGTGGCTTAACGCTGCATTCATACGCAGCCTGGGCCTGAGTCGCCGCCAGCAACAACGCGGCGAGAAGCGCTTTACGAACCATGAAATCTCCTGCATCCCTGGGTGAACCGTAACGGCACGATACATTGCGCCGTTACAGGATGTGCCGATGAGCACCGTTTATGTGATTCTTAGTCCCACCACACATCAAAGAGTTCAGTCACCTGCACATCTGCCAGGCCACGATCCTGTAACCATTTGCGAACCAGCTCACGATGTTCATCGGTGCATTTGCCGGTCTGTTGCAGGCATACCAGCCCTTCCCATACCAGGTAGCCGCTGCCATCGTAGGCCAGACCATTCGGGTCGATCGCTTCGTTGATAAACGCATCCAGCGTGCTATCAATCTGCTCCTCGCTGGTGCCTTCAGCAAAACGCCAGGCGACGGAGAAACCCAGTTCCTGAAACTCATCAATATGCAACTTCTTACGTAAACGACGGCTGCGCTGTGTGGCCATTATTTCACCCTCTCAAACATCAGATCCCAAACGCCATGGCCCAGTCGCTGCCCGCGTTGCTCAAATTTAGTTAACGGACGCGTTTCCGGACGCGGCACGTAATCATGGCTGGCTGACTGGTTGTGATAACCATCAATGCTGCTCATCACTTCCAGCATGTGCTGTGCATAGGCTTCCCAGTCGGTTGCCATATGGAAAACGCCCCCCAGCTTCAGCTTACGCATCACCAGTTCGGCAAACGGCACCTGGACGATACGGCGCTTGTTGTGACGCACTTTATGCCAGGGATCCGGGAAGAACAGCTGCACCATGCGCAGCGAATTATCCGGGATCATCTTCTCCAGCACTTCCACCGCGTCGTGACACATCACGCGCAGGTTTTCCACGCCCGCTTCTTTCGCTGAACCCAGGCAGGCACCGACACCCGGCGCATGCACTTCAATACCGAGAAAGTTCTGGTGTGGGTTATTTTTCGCCATCGTCACTAACGATGCCCCCATACCAAAGCCAATCTCCAGTACCACGGGGGCTTCGCGTCCGAAGAGCCCGGGCAAATCCAGCGGCTCCGGCTGATACTCGACGCCCATCTCCGGCCAGTATTGATCGAGCGCCAGCTGCTGTCCTTTGGTTAAGCGCCCCTGGCGGCGCACAAAACTGCGGATACGGCGTAATGGCCGTCCGTTCTCATCAAATTCTGGGGTGATGACGTCATTAATCATGTCAAAGCCTGCTGATTAGCCTGTTCAGGGAAACGCGCATTATGCAAAGTTCAATAGCAGAAGCAAGCCTTTGCAATCTTCCGGTTTACACCCTGATCTCTCTGTGCTGGAATTCCTGCCTGATTGTAGAGTAACCATGGAAAATTGCCTTCTTATGATGCAAGCGCCGCAATTCGCGCAACAGGTGCTGGATTGGTATCAGCGCTTTGGCCGCAAAACCCTGCCCTGGCAGCAGGAGAAAACGCCCTATAAAGTCTGGCTCTCTGAAGTGATGCTTCAGCAGACTCAGGTTGCCACCGTTATTCCTTATTTTGAACGCTTTATGGCGCGTTTTCCCACCGTAACCGATTTAGCGGCCGCACCGCTGGATGAGGTGCTGCACCTGTGGACCGGCCTTGGCTACTATGCACGTGCGCGCAATCTGCATAAAGCGGCAAAACAAGTGGTGGATAAGCATGGTGGCGAATTCCCGCGTAATTTTGATGACGTGGCGGCGCTGCCTGGCGTCGGGCGTTCAACCGCGGGTGCCATCCTGTCTTTATCGCTCGGCCAGCATTTCCCGATCCTCGATGGCAACGTAAAACGCGTGCTGGCACGCTGTTATGCCGTCGCGGGCTGGCCCGGTAAAAAAGATGTCGAGAAGCGTCTGTGGCAACTGAGTGAAGAGGTTACGCCTGCGCAGGACGTCAGCCAGTTTAATCAGGCAATGATGGATCTTGGCGCGTTAGTCTGTACCCGCTCGCGTCCCAAATGTGAAATCTGCCCGCTAAATAGCGGTTGCGTCGCTTATGCTAACAACAGCTGGGCCAGCTATCCCGGTAAAAAACCGAAACAAACGCTGCCAGAACGCAGTGGCTGGTTCCTAATGATGCAACATGGTGACGACGTCTGGCTGGAACAGCGCCCACCGGTGGGCCTGTGGGGCGGCCTGTTCTGTTTCCCGCAATTCACTACTGAGCAGGCAATGCTCGACTGGCTGGCAGAGCGTGGCATCCACGCCCGACCGCAACAGCTCACCGCGTTTCGTCACACCTTCAGCCATTTCCATCTGGATATTGTGCCTATGTGGCTGGCATGGCCTTCGTCCGGGTCGCTGATGGATGAAGCAGGCGGTCTCTGGTATAACTTAGCGCAACCACCGTCAGTGGGTCTGGCTGCGCCGGTCGAGCGCCTGTTGCATGAACTGCGACACCCCCAGCAACTGGCACTGCATACGCGAGTGACCGAAGAGGAAGAGTAATGAGCCGCACCATTTTTTGTACTTATCTGCAACGTGACGCTGAAGGTCAGGACTTTCAGCTTTATCCTGGCGAGCTGGGTAAGCGCATCTACAACGAGATCTCGAAAGAAGCCTGGCAGCAATGGATGTCGAAGCAAACCATGCTGATCAACGAGAAAAAGCTCAACATGATGAACCCGGGCGATCGCAAAGTGCTGGAACAGGAGATGGTGAATTTCCTGTTTGAAGGCAAAGATGTGCACATTGAAGGTTACACACCGCCGGAAAAATAAACTTTCAGGGCCTCACCTTGAGGCCCTTTTCAGGTCAGGCTCGCATTAACAATGAATAAAAAATTGATCGCCATGCTGGCAATCGCACCGCTGTTGGTTTCCTGCGCCGGACACAAACAAGGGCAATATCACGAAGAGTGGGTCAAGGACACCAACGGTTTCGACATCCTGATGGGGCAGTTCGCCCATAACATCGAAAATATCTGGGGAATCAATGAGGTTCTGATCGCCGGACCGAAAGATTACGTCAAATATAGTGATAATTATTACACCCGCAGCCACATCAACTTTGATAGCGGTAGCATCACCATTGAAACCATTTCCGGCACCGATCCGATGGCGAGCCTGCGTCAGGCGATCATCACCACGCTGCTGATTGGCGAGGATCCGGGTAATGTCGACCTCTATTCAGATGCCAACGATATTCAGATCAGTAAAGAACCGCTGCTTTATGGCCAGGTGCTGGACAATACCGGACAACCGATTCGCTGGCAGGGCCGTGCCGCTAACTTTGCTGACTACCTGATTCAGAACAAGCTGCAGAAACGTACGTCGGGCCTGCATGTTATCTGGTCGGTGACCATTCCGATGGTGCCGAACCACCTCGACAAACGTGCGCATAAATACCTGCCGATGGTGCGTAAAGCCGCCGAACAGTATGGCGTTGATGCCTCACTGATTCTGGCGATTATGCAGATTGAATCGAGCTTCAACCCCTATGCGGTCAGTAACTCGGATGCGCTGGGGCTGATGCAGGTGGTTCAGCATACGGCGGGGGTCGATGTCTATCGTATGAAAGGGAAATGGGGCCAGCCGAGCCGCAGCTATCTGCTGGATCCGGAAAACAACATCGATGCGGGTACGGCCTATTTGTCGCTGTTGCAGAACACCTATCTGGGCGGGATTCAGGACCCGGTATCACGACGTTATGCGGTGATTACCGCTTATAACGGCGGTGCTGGTAGCGTGCTGCGCGTGTTCTCCAGTGATAAAGATCGCGCGTTTGCCACCATTAACAGCATGTCGCCGAGCCAGGTATATCAGACACTAACTAACGACCATCCTTCCGCAGAATCACGCCGATATCTGTACAAGGTGAACAACGCCCAGCGCAGTTATCACCGGTATTAAAGCACTGTAGCGACGCGATTTATCGCGCAATTCCGGGCACCATGCCAGAAAAATCCGCGCGATAAATCGCGCCGCTACACAGAACGACAGAAGCGGCCATCAGGCCGCTTCTGGCTTTATACCATCATATTCGCTACCAGGTGTTTACGCCCGCTGTCATCTTCTTCGGTATAAACGCCCTGTAGTTCTGGTGAAAAGCCTGGCAGCAGATTAATGCCCTCTTCCAGCGCAAGGAAATAACGCTGTACCGCGCCGCCCCACACCTCGCCAGGCACCACACACAGCACGCCCGGTGGATAAGGCAATGCGCCTTCAGCAGCGATACGCCCTTCTGCCTGTGCAATCGCCACCAGCTCCACATCACCACGAATATATGCCTGATGCGCATCCTGCGGATTGACCACCACCTGCGGGAAGCAGGCTTCGCGGAACATCGCCTTCTGCAAATCTTTCACATCATAGCTGACGTACAAATCATGCATTTCCTGGCACAGACGACGCAGGGTATAGCCCTGATAACGCGCCATATTTTTGCGATACACACTCGGCAGCACCTCCGCCAGCAGCGCGTCTTCCTTCACATGCTGTTCGAACTGCTCCAGCATCGCCACCAGGTGCGCCATCTTCTCAGCGCTCTCCGCCGGGGTCAGCAGGAACAGAATTGAATTGAGGTCACATTTTTCCGGCACGATACCGTTTTCGCGCAGGTAGTTGGCGAGGATGGTCGCCGGAATGCCGAATGCCGTGTACGCACCGCTGGCGGCATCAATACCCGGCGTGGTCAGCAACAGCTTGCAGGGATCCACCAGATATTGCTCGCTGGCATAACCGGCAAAACCGTGCCATTTCGCTCCCGGTTCGAAGCTGAAATACGCCGGATCGGCGGCAATCGTTGCCGTTTCTGCCGACTGCCAGGGCTTACCGTGCACCCGCTCCGGCAGGAAGGGCTGAATCATCTCACAACGTTGCAGAATCGCTTTACGCGCATCAATGCCCAGCGTGACGCACTCGTGCCACATGCTGCGGCCCGCTTCCCCCTGATGCATGCGCGCATTGATATCCAGCGCGGCAAACAACGGATAGAACGGGCTGGTGGAAGCATGCAGCATAAAGGCGTTATTCAGGCGCTTATGCGGACAGAAACGCTTCTGACCACGAATATGGTTATCTTTCTTGTGAATCTGCGATGTCTGCGAGAAGCCAGCCAGCTGCTTATGCACCGACTGGGTAACAAAGATACCAGGATCATTTTCGTTCAAATCCAGCGTCAGCGGTGAGCAGCCCTCCATCAGCGGGATAAATTGCTCGTAGCCCAGCCACGCTGAGTCAAACAGGATGTAATCACACAGATGGCCGATGCGATCCACCACCTGACGCGCGTTGTACACCGTACCGTCATAGGTGCCGAGCTGGATAATCGCCAGACGGAACGGACGCTGATCTTTCGCCCGCTGCGGTGCTACTTTCTTCACGCGCTCACGCAAATACGCTTCGTCAAAGCAGTGAGCATCAATGCCGCCAATAAAACCAAACGGGTTACGTGCCGCTTCCAGATAAACCGGCGTCGCACCAGCCTGAATCAGCGCACCATGATGGTTGGATTTATGGTTGTTGCGGTCAAACAGTACCAGGTCGCCACGCGTCAGCAGTGCGTTGGTCACCACTTTGTTCGCGCTGGAGGTGCCGTTCAGCACGAAATAGGTTTTATCCGCGTTGAACACTTTCGCCGCGTACTTCTGCGCGTGTTTGGCGGAACCTTCGTGGATCAGCAAATCGCCCAGCTTAACGTCCGCGTTGCACATATCGGAGCGGAAGACGTTTTCGCCATAGAATTCATAGAACTGCCGACCCGCCGGATGCTTTTTAAAGAACGCACCGCCCTGATGGCCCGGGCAGGCAAAGGTGCTGTTCTGCATATCAACGTAGCGCATCAGGGTGTCAAAGAACGGCGGCAGCAGTTTGGATTCATAATCCTGCGCAGCTTCTTCCAGCCGCTCCCACTCTTCCGGCGCGCCGTTGATTTCGCCGGTCACGCCCGGCAGTTGCAGCACCTCTTCATCAAAGGCGTTGGCAACAAACACCGGCAGATTGAAGCCGGTATGGCGCAACAGCGCCAGCACGCCACTCCGCGTATCCGCCAAAGAGACGACAACAGCCGCCACATCGGTAAAGTCAGTATTGTCCAGCGTCACCACGTCGCGCATGGTGTTCAGGCTCAGGTTTGGCGCTACAGCAGCGCTGGCAGCAATTTTCAGTGGTGTCATAACACAAATCCCCAGAGGTCAAGGATGAGTGGGTGCCAGTGGCACAGCAATGAGGAAAATTCCCCGGCGAATAACGTCAGACGGATGGGTGCAAAGGTGGATTACAGCCGCAACCGATAGACATCAGTAAAGCCAGAAAGCGTCTGTCTTTACTCATGTCCAACAGCGAGCGTTAAGCTGGCCTCACCGCATGGTGAGCGAGAAATGCGAACAACAGATGACGGAGGAACGCTTTCGGCGAAGCGAACGGGAACAAGTGCAAATCTGCATTGTACCGGGCATGGCGGCGTCCTCAGTGTTAAAGGGAATGGATAAACTGGCGCAATAATGTCATCTTTTTTTTGCCGGAACAACCCGCCAGCAGCAATTTCTACGCATGAAAGCATAGAGATAACACATTGATAATAAAAATATTTTATCAGATACTAAAATCAAAAACGCTTAAATATCCGCACCTTATGCAAAATTATGCAAGGTGCGGATATTAATAACAAAGCGTTACAGCCAGTGCTGGGCGCGGATCTTTTCGCCATCGCTAAAGCGGCTGAAGCGGAACGGCTGCGCATCCACCGATGGCGTGCTGTTCAGCACCAGATCGGCCATCAACTGACCGGCACCGGGGGCAATACCAAAACCGTGGCCGGAAAAACCGGTCGCCAGATACAACCCAGACACCTGATCAATGCCGGAGATCACCGGGATTGCATCGGGCATGGTGTCGATCAATCCCCCCCAGCACTGCGCCACCGGTAGATCGCGCAACGGCGGCATCAGTTCTGCCAGACTATGACGCATACGCTGTACAATCGCTGGATCGATCAGGGGATCGAGCACGCGCAATACCTCATAAATCGATCGTTTATCGGCCTGACCGGGCTTCCAGCGCAGCGCTTCATCGACAAAGCGTTTGCCCAGACGCAGCTGGAGCGACTTACGCTCCACCCAAAATGCGGGCATAAAGCGCGGGCTGAAACGCAGTGAATCCAGCGTGATATCGGCGGTGTTGGTGGCTGAACTGGCGACGGTCAGCCCGCCATCCAGCCGCTTACGCAGCGCCACGCTGCCAAAACTGGCACAGACGCCGGGATCGAACTCAACCGGACGAGTACGCAGCACGGTTGACAGTACTTTCAGCTGCGGCAGCGTCACCCCCATCCCCTGCAACAACAGGCGCGACCAGGCCCCGCCTGCCACTACCACCTGCTGACAACGGATCGCACCATGCTCAGTCACCACTTCGCTGACGCGGCCATTGGTACGTTCGATGGTCCGTACCGCGCAATGCTGTTGCAAATTCAGCCCCAACTCCATCGCCGCCGCGACCATCGCCGGAGCCGCCTTTTGCGGTTCTGCCCGTCCATCCAGCGCCGTATACAACCCGCCGGGATAGCTGGCCTGCAACTGCGGCAGATACTGGCGCAGCTGTTGCGGCGTCAGCATTTCGCTTTCAATACCGTAGTGGCGGGCCTCATTTACCCAGCGCTGATGACGCTGACGTTGTTGCTCAGTGCGGGAGGCGTAAACGATGCCGTTGCGACGAAATCCGGTTTCGCGGTTAAGGCGCGTATTCATCCCTTCCCACAGCTGCATACTGAGATTAATCAGTGGCAGCTCGCGCAGATCACGTCCGGTACGACGGCACCAGCCCCAGTTGCGGCTCGACTGCTCTGCCGCCACCGTGCCTTTCTCCAGCAGCACGGTACGTACCCCGCGCTGCACCAGCGACAAGGCGGTCGCTACGCCGATAATCCCGCCGCCAATAACCACCACTTCGACGCTGGTCGGAAACTGCGCCGAAGAGGGAACTGCATCAACGCTGGGGCCCATGGTTTATTTCCTCGTCAGGTAAAAGGGCATCAATAGTTATCTTCCACCGTCCAGTTCACCGGAATTTCGGCGATGCTGGTGGTGGTGGGTAATTCCAGCACCGTGCGAATCAGGTGCGCGAGATCTTCCGGCTGGGTCATTTTCTCAGCCGGGACTTCCGTCAACGCGGTCCCCATATCGGTGGCAACAAATCCGGGGCAAATGGCGGTGCAGCGAATGCCATCGGCATCACCGATTTTGCGTAAGCCGTGCGCCAGCGCCAGTGCGGCATACTTGCTCATGGCGTACAGGCTGGAACGCTCGGCTTTAACGCGCTTGCCAGAGAGTGACACCAGCATCACGATGCGCCCGGCACCGCTGGCCTGCAAATGCGGCCAGGTCAGACGGCTGAGACGCATTGGTGATTTGACATTGACGTCAAAGGTACGATCGAACTCGTCGTCAGTGGCTTCCAGGATCGACAGCGGCAGCATCATGCCAGCGTTGTGCACTACCGCATCAATGCGGCCAAATTTTTCGATAGTCGCCGCGACCCACGCTTCTTCGGTGGCAGCATCGAAAGCATCGAAACGGCACACCAACTGATTGTCGCTATCGCTAAGGATGACATCTTCCGGCGAACGACAACCGAGACTTACCGCCCAGCCGTTCGCCAGCAGATTGGCAGCAATCGCCGCCCCGATACCGCGACTGGCTCCACTGATTAACGCGACCTTTCGTGTTGATTTGCTCATGATTCTCCCCCTGTGAAATCTATTGCTATTGCGCGATAAATCGCGCGTCTTCATAACGATGCCCGCAGCCGCGTATCCAGCGGGCTAATCAGCGGCGCAATCGCAGCCACTTCCTCTTTCAGCAGCGCGACATAATGTTGCTGCACCTCGGGATTCAGCCGCGGTGAGAGGAACGTCAACCCCAGCGATCCCACCACCCCCGCACCAGAAACTTCGATCGGAACGGCGATCCCGGCGATCCCCGGAATGAGTTCTCCCGGATCGATGGCAAAGCCCTGCTGTCTTGTCTGATCCAGTTTCAGTTGCAGATTTTCCGCCGTCAGTTGCGGCCAGCTGTCGAGCCGTGCCCGGTTACGTGCCAGAATCGCCTGTTGCTGTTCCGCCTCAAGAAACGCGAGAATTGCCAGGCTGCCTGGTCCAAGGCCCAGTGGTACAGCGCCCCCGACCGAACCGGTCAGCGTCTGCATCTGGTATTCGCTGTCGTAGCGATCGATACAGACCGAGTCATCCCGATCGCGTGCCATCAGCATCGCCGTCTCGCCAGTCTGCTGGCGTAACCGCTCCAGCGCAGGCTGGAACTGACGACGCAGGCCCGGCCCGCGTGCCGCTTTGGCACCAAACACCAGCAGCTTGGTGCCCAGCCGGTAACACTTGTCGCTCTGCACTTTTTGCAGCAGCTGATGCTCCACCAGCGAATTGAGAATGCGGTGGCAGGTTACTTTGTTGAGGCCAGATAGTTCACACAGCGCTTTCAGCGTTGCCCCTTCACTTCCCGCATCTGACACCAGATCGAGCAACATCACCGCACGATCGAGTAGCTGGACGCCATTTTTCCCCGAATTTTCGTTCATCGCCCCACCGCCAAAGTTCCACATTGTGAAACTTTAAATCATAAGATTTCAGTATATGGTTTTTTGTTGACTAATTTTCTAGCAGATTTCATATTCGGTTGACAAGTGAGCAACGCGATTCGACAAAAAAAGTCGCTCACAGCACAAAATTTACAACACCTGCAGATTCATCCCGACAGAGGAAATATCTATGAAAAACCATCGCATGCGTATTCTGGCTGCTTCGATGTTGCTGTTGGCCGCCCCGGTAATCACTCACGCGGACACCCTGTCCGACATCAAAGCCCGCGGTGTATTAACTGTCGGGGTGAAGAACGACTATCCGCCCTATGGATACATGGACAACAACGGCAACACCGTCGGTTTTGAGATCAGCCTGGCGCGCTACATCGCCAATGAACTGCTCGGTTCGCCGGACAAAATCAAGCTGGTGCCGGTGAACGCCTCCAACCGCATGCAATTCCTCAATTCCGGGCAGATCGACATGATCATGGCCACCCTCGGCGTAACGCCGGATCGTGCCAAACAGATCGACTTTACCGATGAATACGTTTCTGCTGCCGGCCCGTCGATCCTGGCGCGCAAAGAAGTGAAATTTACTCAGTGGGAGCAGCTGAAAGGCCAGAAAATCTGCGGGATTCAGGGTTCCTACTTCAACAAAACCGTGACGCAGAACTATGGCCTGCAACTGGTGAACTTCACTGCGCTGCCGGAAGCCTACCGTGCGTTGCAGGATAACCGTTGCGTGGCGATGGTGTTTGATGACATGTCACTGCAAAACAAGCTGAAAGAACCCGGCTGGAGCGATTACAAAATTGCGGTGAAGCCGTATGAATACCTGCCGATGGCCGGTGGCCTGCGCAAAGGGGATGATGCTTTCCGGGCGGCGGTGGATAAGGCCATCGTCAAAGCCGAAGGCGAAAACAAGCTGATTGGCTGGGAAAAAGAATTCGATATGCCCGCCTCGCCGTACATCGCCAAACGTGCTGAAGCAGCGCGCGCTGCGGCCAAATAAGCCGTCAGGAGCGCAACATGTTCGGACTCGATTTCTCCTGGCTGCTCGACCCCACGTATCAGCAATGGCTGTTACAGGGTGTGCTGCAAACGCTGGAACTGGCGGCGCTCTCTTCGCTGTTCGCCATTCTTATCGGCCTGCTGGGCGCTTTTGGCCTGACGTTCCGGCTCGCGTGGCTGGATGCCAGTATCGAGCTGTTCGTCGAGCTGTTTCGCAACACACCGCCGCTGCTGCAAATGTTGTTCTTCTACTTCACGCTGACGCAGATTGGCTTTACCAGTGAAGATCCGGTGACCGGCTTGCAGGTGCCGCTGATTAGCGCCTTTATGTCGGCCACCGTGTCGCTCAGCCTGTTTGGCGGCGCGCTGTGTATCGAAGCCTTTCGTTCCGGCTTCGATGCGGTGCCGAAAGCGACGCTGGAAGCGGCGCGCTCCCTGGGTTACACGCGCTGGGGGTTATTCCGCCATGTGCAGATGCCGATTGCCGCACGCATCTGCCTGCCGCCGCTGACCAACGTGCTGACCAACCTGTTCAAAACCACTTCGCAGGCGTCGGTGATCACCGTCCCGGAACTGATGTATGCCGCCGGACAGATCTATAACGACACCTTCCGCACGCTGGAAGTGATGCTACTGATTCTGGTGATTTATGTGGTGCTGGTGAGCGCAGTGGTGTGGCTGATTGGCTGGGTGCAGCGCGCGCTGGCCTATCCCGGTTATGGAGCCTGAGTGATGAGCGACATTCTCTATCTGAAACGCAAAAAACAAACGCGCCACGCCTTTCTGTTTATTGGTCTGCTGCTGCTGTTGTTCAGCATGGTCACCGATCGCGGTGGCGAGTGGCACCAGGTGTGGGAGAGGCTGCCACTGCTGCTCACCGGTTCGATGCACGGCTGGCCGCTGAACGGTGGCTTCATTCTCAACATCTTTATTGGTATCGCCAGCATGGCAATTGCCACGGTGCTCGGGTTGTTTCTGGGCCTGTTGATGCTGGCAAAACGCCGCTGGCTCAGCATCCCGGCGCGCGCGGTGATGAACTTTCTGCGCAACGCCCCCTGGCTGGTGCTGCTGTTTTCCATGCTGTATCTGCTGCCGTATCGCGTGGAGCTGCTGGGTTTCCAGTTCACGCTGTCACCGCTGTTTAAAGCGATTGTCGGCCTGAGTCTACCCACTGCGGCTAACTTTGCCGAGGTGATCCGTGGCGCAGTGAATTCAGTGCACAGCGGCCAGTGGGAATCCGCCCGTTCACTCGGTTACAGCCCGTGGCAAATCTATCGCATCGTGATTCTGCCGCAGGCGCTGCGCCGCATCATTCCCGGCTGGATGAATCTTTACGCGCTGCTGGCTATCTCCACGGCGCTGGCCACTGTCACCGGGGTGCAGGAAGTGGTGACGCTGCTGCGCACTACGCTGGCAACCGAAAGCGAAGGCTCGCTGGTTTACTTCTACGTCACCGTGCTGCTGATGTTCTTCTGTTATTGCTACCCGATTGCCCTGCTGGCGCGTCGGCTGGAAAACCACACCAAAGGGGATGCCATATGATCGCTCGCACTCCGTCCCTGATCGAGCTGGACAATATTCACAAATCCTTCGGTAACACCGAGGTGCTGAAAGGCATTTCGCTGGACGTCACCAAAGGCGAAGCGGTGTGCATTATCGGGCCTTCCGGCTCGGGTAAATCCACCATTCTGCGCTGCATCAATGGCCTGCTGCCGATTGACGATGGCTATATCCGTGTCGGCGAGCATCGCGTGCATGAGATTGAGAATGAAAAAGCGATGCGCCCGCTGCGTCATCAGGTAGCGATGGTGTTTCAGCAATACAACCTGTTTCCGCATCGCACGGTACTCGACAACGTGATGATGGCCCCGATGCAGGTGCTGAAACATGAACGCGACGCAGTACACGAGCGGGCGCTGCGCCTGCTGAAAAAGGTACGGCTGGAAGGCAAAGAGGGGCGCTACCCCGGGGAGCTTTCTGGCGGCCAGCAGCAGCGCGTCGCCATTGCCCGTGCGCTGGCGATGCAGCCGGAAATCATCCTGTTTGATGAAGTCACTGCCGCGCTGGATCCGGAAACAGTGAAGGAAGTGCTGAACACCATTCGCGAACTGGTGGATGACGGCCTGACCTGCCTGCTGGTGACGCATGAGATGCGCTTTGCGCGTGAGGTGTCGCACCGGGTGTGCTTTACCGATAAAGGCAAAATTGTGGAGATGGCGCCCCCGGCGCAGCTCTTTGACGATCCGCAGGATGCGCGCACGCGCGAGTTCCTCGGCCAGGTGTTGTAACGGAGTTGAGAGACATCATGTCTGATCAGGCAATTTTTACTGAAGATTTCAAAACGACCCCCTACTGGTGGGATGCCGCACCGCCGGAAACCTGTCGCGATCCGTTACCGGCTGAAACCGAGGTGGTGATTGTGGGTTCCGGTTTTGCCGGACTTAACGCCGCGATTGAGCTGGCACGCCACGGCAAAAAAGTGGTGGTGCTGGAGGCGAACGAGCTGGGCAGCGGCGGCAGTACCCGTACCGGCGGTATGATCAGCAGCGGCCAGAAACTGGTGGTGGGCGGTGCCATTAAAGGCATCGCACCTGAACTATTCCAGCGCATGATCGCCGACTCCATCGCTTCCTTTGCCTTTATTCAGGATCTGGTACGTGAGGAGCAACTGGACGCAGATCTGTTTATTGGCGGGCGCTATTTTGGCGCACATACCCAGAAGCAGCTGGCAGGTTTATATCAGATGGGCGATATCCTGCACCGCGTCACCGGCGTGACGGTGCATAAGATTGATCGCGCCACCCAGGCACCGATCATCGGCTCCGATTTTTATCACGGCGGCATCCTGGTGGATGAATACGGCGGTGTGCATCCGGGCAAATACAACCGCGCGCTGCGCTGCCTGGCGCGTAAATTTGGCGCACAGTTATTCTCCCATGCGCGCGTGACCGGAGTAGAAAACGAAGGTGGCAGCAAGGTGGTGTATACCGAACGCGGCACGCTACGCGCGCGCCAGGTGATCTTCCTTACCAACGGCTATACCGATTCCCAGGCGTCACCTGACCTGGCAAAACGTATTGTCCCGGTGAAAAGCTACCAGATCGCCACCGAACCGCTGCCGCCTGAACTGATGGCGAAGCTGATCCCTGGCGGCCGAATGATCACCGACAGCCGCCGCGATCTGATCTATACCCGCCCGTCCCCCGATGGCACGCGTCTGTTATTTGGATCGCGCCCTGGCATCATGGATTGTGATGATAAAACCGCGGCGATCCGTATTCGTCAGCGGATGCTGGCGATCTGGCCGGAGCTGGCCCCGTATCGTATCAGCCATGCATGGAGCGGCTATGTCGGCATGACATGGGATAAAACCGCCTATGCAGGGGAGATGGATAATGCGCGTTTTGCTGTCGGCTGCAACGGCAACGGTGTCGCGCTGATGAGCTGGCTTGGTTATCGCGCAGCACAGAAGTTGCTCGGCACCGAGGCGCGCCCACTGTCATTTGAACGCAATACCTTTAAACCCATCCCGCTGTATGGCGGCAAACCGTGGTTTTTACCGCTGGTGACCGGCTGGTATCGTTTCCGCGATGCGGTAGATAAGGCGCGCGATTGATGTGATGTTCCTTAGCGCCGCGATTTGTCGTGCGGGTGTTTCCGGCGCGGCGCACGGAATCGCGCCGCTGCCGTTAAGTTCGGCATTCAGGCACGTAGTTGTTGTAACTCACTTTCACTAAGGCCAGTCAGTTCGATAATAGTTTCCATATCCAGCTGTTTGGCCAGCATGCGGCGTGCCATTTCCTGTACCAGTTCCTGCCGCCCTTCCTGCCGCCCTTCCTGCCGCCCTTCCTGACGACCTTGCTGCCGCCACTGTTGTTCCACAGTCATAATCTGTTCCTTTAGTTGAGGTTTGCTTTGTATCAGTATCTCAACGAGTTTTTCCCGATTATCCGTATCCCCATGCTGCATCAGATAGTAGATCACGTCGACAGAGAGATCATCATTGTAATCGACCGATAGTAACGTTGCCATCGGATCGATATTTTCCAGTATGTCGCGAAGACGTATGATCTTATGCGCCATTTCCAGTCGTGCCACCGCGCGATGCGTCATGATCTCTTCATCAGGGATAACTGTGACATCAATCAGCGGGAAAGGATGGCAAAAAATCTGCTCAGCCAGATGCTGGTTATGGAATGAAGCCAGCCAGTTCATGGAGTAAGAAATGGGTAAGATTCTCACAGAGATTTAAGGGATTCAGATCGCCTTCAGGAAATATTCAGGAATGACAGCGGTGTTTCGGACCGGAACAACGAACGACGTGCACTTGATTTGGCTCACTAGAAGCATCCTGATTTGGGGAGTACCATTACCCCCAATTTCCTCAACTAGCCGGAGGCTGCATGTTCAAGGCACTGGTCATTGATAATGACGAACAGGGATATCGTACATCCCTGAAAGATCTGGAAGAAAAACAACTACCCGATCAGGATGTCACCCTCGCAGTTAGCTACTCCACCCTTAATTACAAAGACGCACTGGCCATCTGCAACAAAGGCCCGATTGTGCGTCAGTTCCCGATGGTGCCCGGTATTGATTTTGTTGGTCGCGTGATCAGCAGTCGCCACCCGCAATGGCAGCAGGATGATGTGGCGCTGCTGACCGGCTGGGGCGTGGGCGAGAAATACTGGGGTGGTCTGGCGCAGAAAGCCAGCGTCTCCGGTGACTGGCTGGTGAAAGTGCCTGCGGCGCTGAGTCCGCTACAAACTATGGCTATTGGTACCGCAGGCTTCACCGCCATGCTGTGCGTGATGGCGCTGGAAAAACAGGGCATCACGCCGCAGCACGGTCCGGTGCTGGTGACCGGTGCCAGCGGTGGCGTCGGTAGCTTTAGTGTCAGCCTGCTGGCGCGTCTCGGCTATGAAGTTGTGGCCTCCAGCGGCCGCTCCAGCGACAGCGACTATCTGATCAATACCCTTGGCGCTGCCTCAGTGATCGATCGCAACGAACTGAGCCAACCCGGCAAGCCGCTGGCGAAAGAGCGCTGGGCCGCCGCCATTGATAGCGTTGGCAGCCATACTTTAAGCAACGTACTGGCTGGCATGAAACGGGATGGTGTAGTCGCTGCCTGTGGCATGGCGCAAGGGCTGGATCTGCCCGCCAGCGTCGCTCCCTTTATTTTACGCGGCGTTATTCTGGCCGGCGTGGATAGCGTGATGTGCTCGCTGCCGCTGCGTCAGCAGGCATGGCAGCGCCTGGCTGAACTGGTGGAAGCGAATCAGCTGGAAAAACTGACCCGCGTGATCCCGCTCAGTGAAGCGCGTGAAGGTGCGGAACAGCTGCTGGCTGGGAAAGTTCGCGGCCGATTGATTGTGGATTGCCGCTAGCATCTGATAAGAAACGCGCGATTTATCGCGCAATGTTACTCAGGCCCGCAGTTGAATCTGCGGCCTGCCCTGCTCCGCCTGATGCACCACATCCAGATCGGCCTGATACCAGCGCGTCAGCGTCTGTTCCGTCATCACGTCATGCGGTGCGCCCTCGGCCACCAGTTTTCCCTGATGTAACAACAGAATACGATCCGACCACAGCGATGCCAGATTCAGATCGTGCAACACGGTGCACACGCTGAAGCGGCCATTACGCGTTAAACGATGCAGTAAACGCAGGCTGTGCTGCTGCCAGAACAAATCCAGTGCCGAGGTAGGTTCATCCAGGAACAGCCAGCCACGCGGACCATCTTCATGCCACAGCTGCGCCAGTACACGCGCCAGCTGAACGCGTTGCTGCTCACCGCCAGACAGCGAACGATAATCACGTCGCGCCAGTTCGAGGCTACCGGTGATGTGCATCACTTCCTCAATCACCGCTTTCCCACCCGCTGAGGGCCAGGGCGCACGCCCCATCGCCACTACCTCTTCCGCTGGCATGGGAAAGGTCAGGGTATTTTGCTGGCGCATCACTGCACGGCGCTGCGCCAGCGGTTCACGCGGCCATTCCGCCAGCGGCTGTTCTCCCAGCCAGCAGTCACCAGCATCCGGGGTGAGAAAACCGGTCAGCAGGCGCAGCAAGGTTGATTTACCGGCACCGTTCGGACCGATCAACGCCACCATTTCACCCGGCTCCAGCGTGACGGAGACGTTATCAATCAACGCCCGCGTGCCGTGGCTAAACCGCAGACCTCGCGCCTGCATACGATCACTCATTTATCCCCCTTTGCTGGCGCAGAATCAGCCAGAGAAACCACGGACCGCCAAGTAGGCTGGTCAGCAGACCTACCGGCATTTCTGCCGGGATCACCACGGTGCGTGCCAGGGTGTCTGCCAGCAGCAATAAGATCGCTCCGGCCAGCGCCGATCCCGGCAACATCCAGCGATGATCGCTGCCGAGGCAGAAGCGCATGACATGCGGCACCACCAGCCCGACAAACCCAATAATGCCGCTGACCGACACCGCAGTACCCACCAGCAACGCGCTCAGCACCAGCAACTGACGCTGAGTGCGCTTCACATCTATCCCCATGTAATGCGCATCTTCCTCACCGAGTTGCAGCAGGTTGAGGCGACGCGCCCGGGTCTGGATGGCGATCAGCGCAGGCAGGATCAGCACGGCACACACTGTCAGGCTTGGCCACTGCGCCGAACTCAAGCTACCCATGCCCCAAAGCGCCAGCTGACGCAGCTGTTGATCGTTGCTGATCCACGACAGCACCCCCACCGCCGCGCCGCACAGCGCATTGATGGCAATCCCCACCAGCAGCAACCGCGACAGGTTCCCCATCGCCAGCCGACTGAAGCTGAAGATCAATAAAGTGACCACCAGACTACCGATAAACGCGGCCAGCATCGGCAGCCATAACGCGAGGATCGGCGGCAGCGCCACTGGCACGATGATCGCCAGCGCCACCGCCAGACCAGCACCACTGCTGATTCCCAACAGACCCGGATCAGCCAGCGGGTTGCGGAACAGCCCCTGCATCACCGCACCGGAGACCGCCAGCGCCATACCCAGCAGCACCGCCAGCAGCACGCGCGGCAGACGGATATTCAGCCAGATCTGCCACACCATATCGCTAAGAGGTGCGTGCCACAGCGTGCGCATAGACAGCGGCATCGCACCAAAATTGGCCGCCATCAGCATGCAAACCACCATGCTGACCGCCATCAGGCACAGCCAGCGCAGCATCGCCACACTAGTCATGTTTCGCCGCTTCAGCCGCACGACGCAGCTTAACGATGGCATCCGGCGTGTCGAGACCAAAGCTCAGCAGCGCCATCTCATCCACCACCAGCAACGCATGATGCTGACCCGCAGGCGTCAGCGCCAGACCGGGCAGTGACCACACCTTCTCTTCACCACCGAGGGTGCGCAGGCCATCCTGCCCCACCACCACCAGATCCGGTGCAGCAGCCACCACGCCTTCCTGTGACAGCGGCTGATAATGCGGCACCGCACCCATGGCATTCACCAGACCGGCGCTGCGAATGGCACCATCAGCGCCGGTTTGCGCACCCGCCGCGAGGGTGTTCATGCCGCTGTGCGCCATGATAAACAGCACCTTCACCGGCAGTGGCTGGCTTGGCAGTTGCGCCAGTTGCTTCTGCACTTTTTCCGTTAACGCTTTAGCTTCCGCCTCACGATGCAGGGCTTTGCCAATGGTGGCGATCTTCTCCGGGATAGCGTCAACGCTGTTTTTGCCGGTGACCTCGACCACTTTCACCCCTGCCTGCTCTACCTGTTGCAGCACCAGTGAGGGTTTCGCCAGCTCGCTGCTCAGTACCAGCGTCGGTTTCAGTGCCAGAATGCCTTCGGCATTGAGCTGTCGCATATAACCGATGTTCGGCAATTTATTCGCCTGCGCCGGTTGCTGGCTGGTACTGTCGCGCGCTACCAGATCCTGCTGGGCATCCAGCGCATAGACGATTTGCGTGACGTCACCACCAATAGACACCACGCGCTCTGCCGCCAGAGCTGGCAGCGCCAGCGCGGTCAGCAGCAACAGGGTCAGACGTTTCATGCGGCCGCTCCTGGGGTAGTCAGCAATGCCAGTTGTTCACGCCAGCGCGTTTGCTCCGGCGTACCTTCGCTGCGCTGGCCGTAAAGCTGGGCAATCTGCGTGCCATCAGCGGCAAACAATTCGAGGCTGGTGACAAAACCATCACCGCTCTGCTTACGCGTCACCCAGCTTTCACTGATGTGATCCGCCATCAGATGCAGCGTGAAATTGGGGTTGAAGATATTGACCCAGTTGTCCATCGGCATCAGTTTTTCCACCGCGCCAGTGAAGATTTGGGTACAGCCACGGTTACCGATAAAAATCATGATTTCGTTGCCGTCCTGCTGCGCCTGGTTCAGCAGCTGCGCCAGCGAATCATTGCTGACCTGCCAGGCGAGATCGTCAGCCACCGCGCGGAACGCCTGCTGACGTGAAATATTGTGGCGCTTCAGCAGACCGAAGAACTGATGTACATCGGTCATGGCTCGCCATTCGGCTTCTACCGTCGTGGCGTCGAGGGTTGCGCTGTGCTGCGGGCCACTGGCTGGTGTCAGTTCCAGCGGGGTGGCATCAGTAGTGAACTGCGCAATCAGCGCATCCCAGGCCGCAATGTCGGTGTTCTCGGTGGTGTAGATTTTCAGCACCGCGTCGCCGTGGCGATCAAAAATCTGGATGCTTTGACGCTCACCGCGCGCGGTCATGTCACGCAGGAAGAACGCACTGTGCCACTGCTGCGGGAACAGGCGCTGATCCAGCGCGCGTGGGTTGAGAATCAGCCCGGCGTGTTCGCCAAGGTGCAGGTTTTCATATTTACCCACCTGCTCATGTACCGCATATTCGTTACGGGTGATGCTTTTGGTTTCACCCACGGCTTCCAGTGCCGCCAGCAGTGCCGGGAAATCGGTTTTCAACGCCTGAGCATCATGGCCGACGCGCGCTTCACACAGCTGCGCTTCGCCAATGCCCATCAGCGCGGCCAGGTCGCGGGCGTATTTTTTTGGATGTTCGCCTTTCAGGGCCAGATAGTGTTCGTAACGTTGGTTCATTGCGCTTGCTCCCGTGAAAATGCCCTGCGTCACCGCAGGGCGAAGTTGTTTATCAGAAATCGACGTTAACACCTAACTGGAAGGTGCGGCCCGGCATCACAGCAAGCTGTGAATCATAGTAGTTTTGATCGGTCTTGCTGGTGGTGGATTCCAGATCGCGGCTGCTGAGGTAATCCCAGTATTTACGGTCGGTCAGGTTGTAGATACCACCACTGATTTTGACGTTTTTGGTAACGCGATAGTACGCCGTCAGATCCACCAACGCGTAACCCGGGATGTTCTGGTAGTAAGTATTGCTGGTGGTACCAATCGCGCTACCGGTGTTGGTGTAAGTCTGACGCTGGGTATAGGTGGCACGCTTACCGTGGTTAAAGGTGGCGGTCACTGCAGCACCGTAACGCTGATCCGGGTCGTCGTAAGCCACGCCGGTGATCAGGCGCATCGGTGGTACGCTCTCCAGCGGCACATATTTGTCACCCAGATAGCTGGATTTCGATGCGCCCTGCGCATAACCAAACGCCAGACGTGCACTCAGGCCATCAACTTCAGGCACCCATGTGCCGATGTTGAACTTGCTACCGAACTCAGCTCCATAGATATAGGCTTTATCACGGTTTTCTGCGCGGTAAGCGATGCTGATGTTATCCGGGATATTGGTGAAGACTTCCGGGTTCGCGCTGCGGCTGTAACGGGTGTAGTCAATAAAGTTTTTATAGCTGTTGTAGAAGGTCGCCGCTGAGAAGGTGATCCCTTCCACGGCTTCACCTTTCAGACCGAACTCAAAGTTGTTGCTGGTTTCGGTTTTCAGATCGGTGTTACCCAGCAGGGCATACTGCGCACCATATGCAGAAGCGTAGTTAGAGGTCAGGTTCCAGGAACCATACAGCTGGCTGGCATTCGGGAACTGCGCACCGCGCTTATATTGCAGGTAAGCCATCATCTTCGGCGTCAGATTGTACTGGAAGGCCAGAGACGGCAGGATTTGACCATCGCTGAAGCTCTTGTTGTACAGTGCCGACACATCATCAGTGCTGAGATCAGCATCGCCGCCCGCCAGGCTGGAGAGGTTCTGCGGCTTGGTGTTCTGATAAGCGTAACGCACCCCTGGAATGATAGAGAAGGTGTGGCCGTTCAGATCCCAACTCATGGTGTCTTCGGCGTAGAGACCGACACTCCATGTGCGGCTGTTAGCTTCCGGTGGCGTGACATCGTTGTACGAAGTCTGTGCCGGGTCCAGCCAGTATGGACGCTCGGTTTTGGCAATGCTGCCATTCAGGCCATAGCGGAAGGTGTTAAACAGCCAGCTTTTTTCACCTTTGGTTTCAAAGCCGAAGGTTTTGGTGTTGTAGTTTGAATAGATATTGTGCGCTTCAACCGTCCCGGCATCTGGTGCAGCGGTATCATCGTGCGCTTCGGTTTGCTGGTAATAGATGCTGCTTTCGAGGCTGTCCACCAGCAGGTTGTTATCTGGTGTCCAGAGATCTTTCAGCATGCCGCTCCAGCGCCGCGTCTGGCTGCTCTGATCGGCTCGACCATAAATAGTCGTGGTGCTGCTGCCCCAGTAATCGAAGTTGGTGTGGTTGGTTTTGTGGTAATAATCCAGCGTGGCGCTGAACTGATGCTCGCTGTTCGGCTGCCAGATACCGGTCGCGGCGATGGCATCGGAGTGCCAGTTCGCCGGATACGCATCAATGGTGCCGCTGTTGTTGCGGGTTTCCTGGCCGTCACGACGGCTGATCACCACGATACCACGCAGGGTTTCATCACCTGCTGCGGCAGTGATGCCGTTGTGCCAGCTGCGGTTGGAAGAGTCGTAATCACTCTGATAACCGAAATAGGTTTGTTTGGTGGGCGACAGGTAGTCATCCGGGGATTTTGGCCGGAATGAAACCGAGCCGCCAAGCGCCAGGTTCTTGTTGGACACATCGGTAGCGCCTTCGACGATACCCACGGAGCCATACATGTAAGGATCGATATAGTCGCGACCAATCCCGAAGGTGCCTGAACCGGCACGGCCAACTGAGCTGCGGCCGGTGGCTAAAGGCTGTTCGATGCCGTCTACGTCAATGGAAACGCGGTTATCTTCCAGGCCACGGATGTTATAACCGGTATAACCGCCACGGTCCCCGGTGTAGCCGCTCTTGCCGGTGTTGCTACCGCCAGCGGCACCCGGCGCGCTGACCAGCGGCTGATAGCGCATAATGGAGCCAAAATCATTACCCCCCTGTTTCTGCAACTCCTCGGCAGAAAGCGTGGTACGGCTACCGGCAACCAGCGGTTGTTTCGGCGCAGTGACCGTCATCACCGGTTCATTTGTGGTGGTTTTTTTGCCTGAAATCGCCAGATCCTGATTGTCGCTGGTGGCTGCATAGCCGCAGGCTGCATGGATGGCGGATGCCAGCACCGCTGTTTTAAACAGACGCTGTGAGGTGAACCCCTGAAAAATTGGAGACATAGACGCGAAATACCTTGTTAATTGTTAGTATTCGCTCACGTGCTTGCTGCCAGAAAACCACAGTTTTTGTATAAAAAACCGTAAAAAGTTACAGACTTTTTTTATGTTATAAATGATTTCGTCAGGAATGTAATGCAATTGGTAATCATTATCAATACCATTTACACTAAGATGTATCTTAGACAGCACATTTTGTTAACCGTAGTTAACTTATTACTAATCAATCAATTAAGATGAGCGATGCCATGACACACAAACCGGCGGTGAATATTCATTACTGTACGCAATGCAACTGGCTGCTGCGCTCAGCGTGGATGGCACAGGAGCTGCTGCATACTTTTGCTGACGATTTAGCTTCCGTCACCTTGCAGCCCGGCACTGGCGGCGTGTTTGAGATAACCATTGATGGCAAGGTGATTTGGGAGCGTAAACAGGAAGGCGGTTTTCCCGACGCCGCGGCATTAAAGCAGCGGGTGCGTGATTATTGTTTCCCGGATCGTGAGCTGGGCCACGTGGATAAGAAGAAACCGACCGGGAATTGAGGTCAGGCGACATCATTTTCCTGCGGCCATAACAGTCGGTCCTGCGCGGTACTTAAGGTCACGATCGCCGGGTGATAAATCGCGAAAGGTTCCGCCAGCGGGCACACCATATATTTACCCAGTGCGCTGGGGATAAACTCGGAGCGCGGTAAAAATGCCGCGCCGTCAAAGCCCTGCTCCATCATTTCCAGCACCAGGCGCGGTTCTGAAACCTTAATGGTGATATTCACCTGGTCCAGGCTACTGAACAGCTTACTGCGCAGTACTTCATAAGTCCCTTCCCCGCCGATACGGTGCAGCAACATCAGCGGAATGCCGCTCAGGTCACTGAACTGCAAGGCTTTCCCAGCCAGCATCGGGCTATAGTGGGAAGAAATCACCGCAATAGTATCAATCGGTTCCAGCTCACGGATAAACCAGGGCTGACGATCGCCAGGAACCTGCATCAGCGCAATATCCACAGTGTTATCCAGCAGCATCGCTTCCAGATGGCTGGAATCAGACACAATCACATTGATGTCCCAGTCAGGACGGTTGCGGTAGTAATCCATCAGGATAGTGTTGAAATAGCGCAGATAAAGATAGGAGATACCAATATTCACCCGGCGCTGTTTACGCGTGGCGATAGTGATGGTCTGGCGTTTGAGTTGATTAACCCGGCTTAAGATGTCGCAGGCCTGGCGATAGAGAAAGGTTCCGGCCTCGGTCAACACCATACGACGTGGTGTGCGGGTAAACAACGGTGAACCAATTTCCTCTTCCAGCTCCTGCAGGCGCTTACCCAGCGGCGGTTGTGCGATGTTCAATAGCTTCGCGGCTTTACTGATGGAGCCTTGTTCCGCTATCGAGCAAAAATAATGCAATCGTTTGAGATCCATGATGACTCCGCGCGTTTTCCCGCGCTTATTTTAGCATGGCTAACCACGATCCAACCGCGGCTGACGTGTTACTTAATGGATATACATCGTCCACAGATAACTGACCGGCATCACCAGTATCAACGCGGGCAGCATATTGGCGACCGGGAAAGATTTAATCCCCGCGATGCGGAAACCGGCTGCCAGCATGATAAATCCACCTGCTGCGGTAAAGTCACTCATCATGGTCGGCGAGGTGTGCGGCATAATCAGCACCGCCGCTGAAGCCAGCACCAGCTGAATAATCAGCTGCGGCACGGCGATTACCGCCACTGCGTACCCCAGCAAGGTAGCAAAAATCGCAGCGGTAAAGATATCCATGATTGATTTCACAAACAGGATATTGGGATCGTGCGTCATCCCTTCGGTCATTGCCCCGATAATCCCGGTGCCACTGGCACAGAACAGCACCAGAATCGCCACATACTTCTCCGTAAAGGCGGCACCCGACAGACCGGTTTCGGTTTGTTCGCTCTGGAAACGTCCAACCAGCCCTTTTGCCAGATTACCCAGCCGGCCAATTTTCTCTTCCAGAAACACCAGTTCACCGATGGCGGCACCGATAATCAGCGCCAGAATCACCGCCGGTAAACTGTGAATCTTACCAATCAACACAATCCCGAGGCCCATCGACGACAAGCCGAAGGTCATCGGCAGAGCTACGCGCAAGCGTTCCGGTACTTTCGTGCCGAGGAACGCGCCCGCCAGTCCACCCAACAGCACGGCACTGCCGTTGACAAAGGGTCCCACTACCATAATTTACTCCTTACGCTTCATTATGTTTTTCACCCCAGCGTTTCAGGTTGCCAACATCGAGATCAAACAGGTCGAGGGCGCGCGCTACGCTGTGATGTACCATTTCATCCACGGATTGTGGCTTCTGGTAAAAGGCCGGAACCGGCGGATAAACAATGCCGCCCATTTCGGTAACTGCCGCCATGTTGCGAATGTGCACCAGATTGAGCGGCGTCTCACGGACCATTAACACCAGCCGACGCCGCTCTTTCAGGATCACATCTGCTGCACGGGTCAGCAGATTGCCGGTCAGTCCATGGGCGATGGACGCCAGCGAGTTCATTGAGCAGGGCGCAATCAACATGCCGAGGGTCTTAAACGAGCCACTGGAGATCGACGCACCGAGGTTACTGATGCTATGCACCTCATCTGCTAAATCGGTAATCTCCTGCCGCTGCCAATCAGTTTCCATCGAACGCGTCACTTCCGCGCCTTTGGTCACTACCAGGTGGACCTCAACATCCTGATCGCGCAGCAATTGCAGCGCCTTCATACCGTACTGGAAACCAGACGCGCCGCTAATGCCGACGATAATGCGCCTTCTGCTCACTACAACCTCACTTACTCAAAATCGGGAAGGAAACGTTTTACATCCACTTTTTTGAACTTCGAACGTTCAAAATGGGCTTTCAAATGCCACGGCACGGTGCAGTCAAAGATGGTTTTGGTGGTCATACCTTGTTGCGTGATGCTGGCGCTGTAGGCTGGGTCCTGCGACGGATCGAGCGGATGGCAGCGCACACCGGCGATGGTGGCGATATCGACATCGCCCTGGAAGCGGGTTTGCATCGCCCACAGGATGTCATCGGTGTCGAACACATCCACATCCTCATCCACCAGGATCACATGCTTCAGTTCAGAGAAAGCCGCAAAGGCAATCAACGCAGCCTGACGCTGGCGGCCTTCATCCACCGGGGAAGATTTTCTAAACTGAATCACCGCCAGCAGTTTGCCGCCACCTGAAGTGTGAGCATTCACATTCACTACGCGGCCCGGCATAGCGCGTTCCAGCATATCGAGAATACTGGCTTCGGTCGGGATACCGGCCATGCTGACGTGTTCGCCGCTTGGGCCAAGGGTGGTTTGCAGAATCGGGTGTTTGCGGTGGGTAACGGCTTTCACTTTGATCACCGGCAGCTGGGCTTTGGCTTCGCCGGTATAACCCGGGAATTCCGGCATCGCTTTACCGGTGTTGGTATTCTGGTCTTCACGCACCCGCACATTCGGCAGCAACTCGCCTTCAATCACGATTTCAGCGTGGGCGATGGCTTTTTCGTTGATACTGACGCACGGCGCCAGTTCTACCGGCTTACCACGCAGTGCCCCGGCAATGCTCAGTTCGTTAAAGCCCAGCGGCGTTGTCGGTGGCTCAAAGCAGGCGGCAATTTCAATCGCCGGGTCAACACCAATGCTGATGGAGATCGGCAGCGGCTGACCGGCTTTTTCCGCTTTTTCACGGAAGGCATCAATATGGCGACCCGGGGTCAGCCACATCGAAAGTTCATCGCGGCTTTGAATGCACAGACGGTGGATGGTGATATCTGACTCGTGCGTTTCCGGGTCAGACGCATAGCACATCCCCATGGTGAAGTAAGGACCGGCATCCTCTTCGGTGTTGGTTGGTGCGGGTAATAAGGTACGCAGGTCAAAGTTCGGGTCTTCCGCGTAGTGCACCACGTCCTGGCACTGTGGTTTTTCACTGATTACCACTGGCGCAACCGCATGATGTACCGAGTCTTTCAGCAGAAAACCGAGTTTTTCTGGCGCGCAATCCAGCAGATGGCCGACACGCTCGCGAGTGGACATCAGGCCAGTCACAACGCGCACATCAGGAAAACCTTTCACCTTGTTGAACATCATCGCCGGGCCTTTGCGCGTTGGACGCTCGCAGGTACCACCAGCACCGACATAGCGATACACGCCGGAGAGTTCCGCATGGGGATCGACTTCAGTATCGGTGCTGACGAATTCGCCTTTCAGGCTTTGTAACAATGAGATGGCCGAACGCAGGTCATGCACCGGCTGTTTTTTGGTTTCAGACATATTCTTTTCCCTTAACGCTTCAGAATGAATGCGATGCGGGAAAAGTAGCGCTGAATAATGGTGAGAAAAACTACCGTTTATATTTACCAGCCAAACCTTTTTGGTTTGGCTGTAATTATTGCTACAACTTTGTTTTTATTTACTTAATTTAATTAAACAATGTTGCAACAATTTTAGGGGTTAAAAATGATTGAGATCAACTCTTTGCGATTTTCTCTGCGGCTTCATTTAAGGCTGTGATCACGATCTCAAGTGTTTCAGCGGAAATATTTTCCTGCGCCAGACGATGATTTAACGTGAATTTAATATTGTGAATCGCCTGTTCTACTTCAGGAATGCTGCGGTTATTGACCAGAATAGCCAAAGAGGTGAGACGCTGAATAATAGTCGCAACATTTTCACGGTTTTCCGTCAGCAACGCACGACCGCTATCGTTGAGCGTGTATGCCTTGCGTGACTCCTGAGCGTCCACCACACGAATGGCGTCCATCTCTTCCAGCAGCGTCAGATTGGGGTAGATAATACCGGGACTGGGGGAGTATTCCCCTTTGGAGAGTTCTTCAACCGATTTGATCAGCTCATAACCGTGCGCATTGCTTTGCGCCAGAAAGTGCAGCATTAACAGACGGATATCACTGGCATCCAGCATGCGTTCACGGCGCTTTTTACGCGCCCCCGCACAAAAGCCACGCTGTGCCTGGTCGCCGTGCCATGCAAAATCCCGATGCTGTTTCATTGCCTGCCTGAGGGTCGGTTAAGGGAGGTTGATAGTAGTCTGCCGCCTGGTA
Source organism: Pantoea sp. App145 (assembly GCF_047947045.1). NCBI lineage: Bacteria > Pseudomonadati > Pseudomonadota > Gammaproteobacteria > Enterobacterales > Erwiniaceae > Pantoea > Pantoea sp. App145. Next base: position 3,590,961 of record NZ_CP133290.1, on the reverse strand, counting down.
AAATTCAACACAGGCGGCAACGGGCGGGCAAGAGTCGGTTATTTCTGATGCCAGTAGGCTACGGCGCGCACAAAATCAGTGTCTGCACCACGGCGCTGGGTAAAGTAGTCGCTCAGCAGTTTCACCGCCTCGCCTTCACCGGTCAGCCAGATAAAATATTCTTCGGTCGGCAGTGAAATCCTGTCCAGCTTCGCAATCAGCGCACCGAGGTTATCGCTCTGCATAGTGCCGCTGCCAAGCCAGCTGACATTGACGCCAGCCAGTTCGCCGAGATAATCACGGCCAGTGGCTTCGTCAACAAAGGCCAGCAGATGCACGTCCTGCGCGTCAATTTCCGCCAGGCGACGTTTGATGGCTGGCAAACCGGTTTCGTCACAGACATAGATCTGGCTGGCATAATCGGCAGGAATGATCAGCGAACCACGCGGACCGCCCATCGCTAACTGATCGCCCGGCTGCGCATCATTAGCCCAGTTGCTGGCCACACCGCCATCGTGCATATAGAAATCGATGGTCAGCGAATCCACGCCGTTAAACGCCAGCGGCGTGTAATCACGTGCTGCCGGACGCATACCCGCAGGCCATACCACGCCTTCGTCGGTCATCTGTGGCAGCGTCAGCACCCCGCCCGCTTCCGGGAAGAAAACTTTGATATGGTCGTCATAGGAAGGCGAGTTGAAACCCGCCAGATCGCTGCCGGTAAAGACAATGCGCCAGAACTCTCCGGCAACGCGGGTTTTGCTTGCCACGGTGATGTGGCGGAAACGCAGTTCATTGCGCACACGTTGCGGCGCGCGTGGGTTACCTGTCGGGGTCTGTTTTCTCAAGTCATTTCTCCTGCGGGATCAGCCAAGCATAATGCCGCCGTCCACCGCGATTTGTTGTCCGGTAATAAAATCGTTTTGCATTAAGAACAGATAAGCGCTGGCGAGTTCGTCAATTTCCGCGGTACGGCCCAGCGGAATGATCCCGGCAAAATGCTGGCGGGTTTGCTCCACCTGCCCCGCCGCCTGCTGTCGCCAGAACGGCGTCACCGTCCAGGTGGGGGCGACGCAGTTGACGCGCGCTTTCGGTGCCAGCTCCACAGCCAGCCCCTGCGCCAGCGACACAATGCCCTGATTGCCGACGTAGCTGGCACAGGCATGTTGAGCACGCCCACCGGTGCCCGCAGTAAAGGTCAGCGAACCGCCTGCACGCACTTTTTCTGCCGCCAGCTTGCCAATCAGCACATTGGTGAGGAATTTCGAGTAAATCACCTTTTCAATCAGCGCCATATCGGCGGTAAGGAAGCCACCGCCCATGGCATCGCCCACCATCGATACCAGATGATCAAACGCATCAAGCTGGCTAAAAGCCGCGCGCAACGCATCGTGATCGTGGGCATCTACCGCGAGGATCGCGACCTGCGCGCCCTGCTCCGCTAACGTGTTCTGCGCCTGTGCCAGCCGTTCGGTATTGCGACCGAGCAGCGTCAGGCTGGCTCCTGCGGCCGCCGCCTGCTGCGCAACCTGAAAACCAATGCCGGAGCTGCCGCCAATCACCACCAGATGTTTGTCCTGTAATGCTGCCATCACCCGCTCCTTAGAATGAGGCCAGCGCTTCAGCGGCCTGTTCAGCCACCAGCGAATCGTTAGCGCCGTGCGCCCCGCTCACGCCGACCGCACCGATCACTTCGCCGTGTAACCACAGCGGAATGCCGCCTTCGAGTGGCGTCACCCCTGGGGTAGCAAGGAAGCTGGGGCTGCCGCTATTGATAAAGCTTTCGAACTCTTTCGAGGGGGCGCGTAATAACGCGGCGGTGCGCGCTTTACCCTGCGCCACGCTCGGGCTGATGCCGATCGCTGCATCGCTGCGATCCAGGCTGACCAGTTCGCCAGCGCGATCCACCACCGCAACGCTGATATGCCAGCCATGCTCGGCAGCGGTTTGCAGAGCCACAGTGATAACGGTGCGTGCCGCCGCCAGCGAAATCGAGTGGTAAGTATGGGCCAGCACAGCGCTGGTCGATTCAGGTTTTTTTTCCATTATTTTGCCTCGCGTCGGGCGTCAGAGGCCCGCGCATGAATCAAATATGAAAGCGAAACTCATTCTCATCTGACGCCGTCAGGATAGTTATGATATATCTTAAGTGCAATGCCGAAAAATGCTATTGCGTACAACACGAAATATTCATTTACATCCGTTATGCATTGTCTGTCGTTTGACCGGCAGAAGGAGAACCGGCTCCCGTCATGATTCTCTTTATACTTAAAGCGTTACCTCTATGGATAAGGAATCACTATGGCCCGAAGGCTATTTCGTTTACTGACTGGCGTATTAACGCCGCTGCTTTTTTCTCTGTTCTGGTTATCTCCGGCTCAGGCCGCACCATTATCCGTGGTGAAACCTGCGGTCAGCTGTGACAGCCTGCAACAATTCAATCTGACAGCAATGGGTGGTAAAGGCAGCCGGGTCACCGCCGCGACCCTGACCACCATCAACCATACCGAATGGTGCAAAGTGGAAGGAACGCTGGCACCGGAGATTGGTTTTCGTCTGTTGCTGCCGACGCAGAGCTGGAATCAGCGTTACATGCAGCTCGGCTGCGGTGGTTTGTGTGGCTCCATCAACCTGCAACCCGGTGCCGCAGCAGGTTGCGCACCGCTCAACAGCAACGGTTTTGCCGTCGCCGCCACCGATATGGGCCATAAAGAGTCCGAGCAGGATTGGGGCAATGACCCACAGAAAAGGCAGGATTTTGCGTGGCGTGGTCAGCACCTGACCGCCGTCGCCGCCAAAGCGTTGATCGCTGCGTTTTATCAGCAAAAGGCGGCATGGTCGTACTTTAACGGCTGTTCCGATGGCGGACGTGAAGCCCTGATGGAAGCCCAGCGCTTCCCCGAGGACTTCAACGGCGTTATCGCCGGTGCGGCTGCCATGAACTTCCAGGTTCAGAACGCCATGTACCATGCGTGGCAGGTGGTGAGTAATCACGATGCTAACGGCAAGGCGCTGATCGTGGCCCAGGATTTACCGCTGATCCACCGAGCGGTACTGGCGCAGTGCGACGCGCTTGACGGGCAAAAAGATGGGCTGATTGCGGCACCGGAAGCCTGCCATCCCGATTTAAACGTGCTGGCATGTAAGGCGAATCAGACGGAAAACTGTCTGAATCCGGCACAACTTGGTGCGCTGCGTAAACTTTACGATGGGCCACGCGACAGCAAAACCGGTCAGCGCCTGATTGTCGGCGGGCCACAATATGGTTCGGAACTGGCATGGGCGGGCGTCTTTATTCCGCAACAGGCGGATCAGCCAGTAATGAGCGAAATGATCTCCCTCGCCTCGCTGCGTTACGTCAACTTTAAGACCAACCCTGCCCCCGACTTTGCACTGAAAGATGTGAAGTTTGATGAAGCGACCTTTAAAAAACTCAGCGAGCTGCACCCGCTGTATGACGCCACCAACCCCGATCTGCGCGCCTTTGCCAGCGCGGGTGGCAAGCTGATTATCTGGCACGGCTGGGCCGATCCACATATCTCCCCACTCAACTCCATCGCTTATCACCAGGCGCTGGGTAAAGAGCTGGGCAACACGCAACGTGACGCGTTTGAACGTCTTTATCTGCTGCCGGGTGTATATCACTGCTCCAATGGTGAAGGCCCGAGTCTGGTGGATTTCCTGACGCCGATGATGAACTGGGTTGAAAACGGTAACGCGCCTGACGCCGTGGTCACGCATCAGGCCGCGCCACAGCAGCACAACAGCTTTGGACAGCCGACGGGAGCCGGTGGTAAACCGCCCATGATGATGCAACGTAATGATTTACAGCTGGAAACCATCCCAGTCGGGGCCGCGTCACGCCCGGTCTATCCGTACCCGGAGTACGCGGTATGGAGCGGTAAAGGGGATGAAAAACAGGCTGCCAATTATGTACGTAAAACGCTGCCGATAATGCACAGCCATTACATCTGGGCAGGCGAGGCGTTCTACCAGCCTTATCACTTCGTGCAGTAACCTCTCCAGCCGGAGCCTCCAGGGCTCCGGCTTTTTTCTCCCCCAGCACTCCCCTTACATACACAGCTTTACATACCTGAATCTGGCAATTGTTTTAGCAACTGCTATAAAGTATAGCAATTGCTATATCAGTTCGTTTTTTAATCATGCCGAGGATGGATGTATGAAAATGATGAGAGGAATATTGCTGTGCACGCTGCTGAGTAGCGTGCTTATCCCCAGCGCTTTTGCCAGCGAAAAATTCAGGGTGGTGACCACCTTCACGGTTATCGCCGATATGGCAAAAAACGTGGCCGGAGACGCGGCGGACGTCAGCTCGATCACCAAACCGGGTGCCGAAATCCATGAATATCAGCCCACGCCGGGCGACATCAAACGTGCCCAGGGGGCGCAGCTAATTCTCACCAACGGCCTGAATCTTGAACTGTGGTTCCGGCGTTTTTATCAGCACTTAAAAGATGTGCCCGAAGTTATCGTTACACGCGGCGTGACGCCGATGGGCATCAGCGAAGGCCCGTACAATGGCAAACCCAATCCCCATGCCTGGATGTCCCCCGACAATGCCTTGATTTATGTCAACAACATCCGCGATGCACTGATGCATTACGATCCGGCAAATGCCGCGATATATCAGCGCAATGCCGAGTCTTACAAGCAGAAAATCACCGCGACGCTGCTCCCCCTGCGCCAGCAAGTGGCACAAATCCCGGAAAATAAACGCTGGCTGGTATCGAGCGAAGGCGCATTTTCCTATCTGGCGCGCGATCTGGGGCTGAAAGAACTCTATCTGTGGCCAATCAATGCCGACCAGCAAGGCACGCCGCAACAGGTACGCCGGGTGATTGATCGCGTCCGACAGGAACACATCCCGGCCGTCTTCAGTGAAAGCACGGTATCCGACAAAGCGGCACGCCAGGTAGCGCGGGAAACCGGTGCGCATTATGGCGGCGTGTTGTATGTCGATTCGCTCAGTCAGGCCGATGGCCCGGTCCCCACCTATATCGACTTACTCAACGTCACCACTCGTACGCTGGTGCAGGGCATCAAAGACGGGATGAAGGAGTAAAGCTATGACACAGATCGCAGGCATTGCCGCATCCGGAGTGAGCGTCACTTACCGTAATGGACACACCGCGCTACGCGATGCCAGTTTTAGCGTACCGGGCGGTTCCATCGCCGCGCTGGTCGGGGTTAATGGCTCCGGGAAATCGACGCTGTTTAAAGCGGTGATGGGGTTTGTGCGGCTGGCGCAGGGAGACATTCGCATCCTCGGCATGCCAACGCGTCAGGCGCTGCGACGCAATCTGGTTGCCTACGTCCCCCAGGCGGAAGAGGTTGACTGGTCTTTTCCGGTGCTGGTGGAAGATGTGGTGATGATGGGCCGTTACGGCCATATGGGGATGCTGCGTATTGCCAAACAGCATGACCACGCCATGGTCAACGCTGCGCTGGATCGCGTCGATATGCTGGCCCTGCGTCATCGTCAGATTGGTGAACTCTCCGGCGGCCAGAAAAAACGCGTGTTTCTGGCGCGCGCCATCGCACAGCAGGGCGAAGTGATTCTGCTCGATGAACCTTTTACCGGCGTGGATGTGCAGACCGAAGCCAAAATCATCAGCCTGCTGCGGGAACTGCGCGATGAAGGGAAAACCCTGTTGGTTTCAACGCATAATCTCGGCTCGGTCACTGAGTTCTGTGATTATACGGTGATGGTGAAAGGCACGGTGCTGGCGAGCGGTCCGACGGCGACCACTTTCACCCAGCAAAATCTGGAACGCGCATTTAGCGGCATGCTGCGTCATGTGGTGCTGAACGGTTCAGAAGAACACATCATTACCGATGATGAACGTCCGTTCGTCGCCGATCGGCCTCCCAACAAGCAAGGGGTCTGACGATGCAGCTGCTACTGGAACCCTTTAGCTACCAATATATGCTGAACGCCATGTGGGTCTCGGCGCTGGTCGGCGGCCTGTGCGCCTTTCTCTCCTGCTATCTGATGCTGAAAGGCTGGTCACTGATTGGCGATGCGCTATCGCACTCCATCGTACCCGGCGTGGCGGGCGCGTATATGCTCGGTTTGCCGTTTGCCCTTGGGGCCTTTCTTTCCGGCGGACTGGCGGCAAGCAGTATGCTGTTCCTTAACCAGCGTACCCGGTTAAAAGAGGACGCGATCATCGGCCTGATTTTCACCTCATTCTTCGGTCTCGGCCTGTTTATGGTGTCGCTTAACCCGACGGCAGTGAACATTCAGACCATCGTGCTGGGCAATATTCTCGCCATCGCCCCCGCCGATATCCTGCAACTGACGCTGATTGGCGCCGTCTCCATCTGCGTGCTGTTTTTCAAATGGAAAGATTTACTGGTGACGTTTTTTGACGAGAACCACGCACGCGCCATCGGCCTGCACCCAGGCCGCCTCAAATTGTTGTTCTTCACCCTGCTGGCGCTGTCGACCGTCGCCGCACTGCAAACCGTGGGCGCGTTTCTGGTGATTTGTCTGGTGGTAACGCCGGGCGCCACCGCCTGGCTGCTGACCGATCGCTTTCCGCGTCTGTTAGCCATCGCCGTCGGCATAGGCAGCGTGACCAGCTTCCTCGGTGCCTGGACCAGTTATTATCTGGACGGTGCCACGGGTGGCATTATCGTGGTGGCGCAAACGCTGTTGTTTTTGCTGGCGTTTGTCTTCGCCCCACAACAGGGATTGCTGGTGCAGCGGCGGCGCGCCCGAACATCTTTGGAGGATGCCCAATGCTGAGCCTGCTGGCCGAACCTTTCCAGTTCGAATTTATGCGTCACGCGCTGTTGATTGCCGTGGTGGTCGCCGTTCCCTGTGCCCTGCTGTCGGTGTTTCTGGTGCTGAAAGGCTGGGCGTTGATGGGCGATGCCATGAGCCACGCGGTATTTCCCGGTATCGTATTGGCCTGGATGCTGGGCCTGCCGCTGGCCGTCGGCGCCTTTGCTGCTGGGGTGTTTTGCGCCGTTGCCAGCGGTTTCCTGAAGGACAACAGCCGCATCAAACAGGATACGGTGATGGGCATCGTCTTCTCGGGTATGTTCGCGGTCGGGCTGATCCTGTATATCGCCACCAAACCGGAGGTGCATCTTGATCATATCCTGTTCGGCGACATGCTGGGCATCACCCGGACGGACATGGTGCAAACCGGGATCATCGCGGCAGCGATCATGCTGATCATGGCGTTAAAATGGCGGGATTTTTTATTGTTCTGCTTCGATCAACAACAAGCGCAGGCCAGCGGATTACCCACCCGCCTGTTGCATTATGGTCTGCTGTGCATGGTCGCGCTGACCATCGTGGCAACAATGAAAGCGGTCGGGATCATTCTGTCGGTTTCTTTGTTGATTGCACCAGGGGCGATTGCCCTGTTGCTGACGCGACGTTTTTCACACGCGCTGATCACGGCAGTAATGGTTGCCGTCATGATGTCGCTGGGTGGGGTGTATGGGTCGTTTTATCTGGATAGCGCCCCTGCTCCCACCATTGTGGTGCTGTTTGCGCTGGTGTTTATCGTCGCGTTTATCCGTGCCAGTTGGCGTGCTCGCCGCTCAGAGCGGCTGACGCTGCAAACTTAGTTTTGCAGCGCATCGCGGTGACCACACTCCATCATTCCGCCATCATTTTGCGGTAACGGGTTATCGCCCGAAATTTCATGCTGCTGGCAGGTCTGATGCGGATGCAGACCGGCTGGCGGTGAGAACGGTTCGGAGAGCTGAGCGCTGGCAATAGCCGAAAACGCGGTCAGCGCTGTCACAAGGAACAACGGTAAAAGTCGCATCATTTTTTTCTCTTATGGGTCCGGGATGGACCTGGAATGCAGGTGATTATTCAGCCTGATTCGGGGGCGTCAGGGTTTTACGCGGGGGATCAGGTTTCGATAAAGAATTTTACGCCGCTTATGGCAATGATTTTATAAAATCGTGCGGTTTATCACAGACTACCGCACGATTTATGCATTATCCGGCAGTAACCGGGATAAAGAAGGTGCCATACAGCCGATCGGGCGTGCTGTTTTGCAGATCGAGACGCAGCAAATCTTTGCCCTGACGGCGTGCAACACCCAGCGCAGGCAGATGGATGTAATACATGTCGGAGGTAAAGGCGTTGATTTGCTCGGGCGTGCCCTGCCAGTCAACTTCCGCGTACAAGCCACTTTCGCCGGTCCAGCTCACCGCATTGCGCGGCAGCACATCACCATGCTGGCTCTCCAGCGCCTCGAACAGGCTGATATGTTGCTGATCGGCAGATCCCTCCCCCGGACTGAACTGAAAGCCCAGCCAGCCTTTGCTGGCATGCTGTCCGGCAAAGGCGACGAAGTCACGTGCGTGCTGCGCCACCACATCACCATGGTCATGAATAAATTCGCCGAAACGGCATTCCCACTCGATAACCTCCCCGCTCAATTGCAGTTCCGGTTTCTCTGCCAGTCGCACGTCAACCCAGCGATGGCGGGTGGTAATACGGCTGTGGAAATCTTTCAGCTGCAACTCAGGATTGCGGCGAAATGCGCCAGGCGTCAGCGAAAAATGATTTTTAAACACCCGGGTAAAATTCTGCTGGTTATCAAAACCAAAGCGCACGGCGATATCAATCAGCGGCATGCGCGTCAGGCGCAGCGCCATTGCCGACATGGTCAGACGACGCTTGCGCGTGTAGGACGCCAGCGTTTGTCCGGTCATTTCTTTGAACATGCGTTGCATGTGCCATTTGGAATAACCGGATTTCAGGCTAATCAGATCGATGTTGAGGTCGTCGGTCAGGTTCGCTTCAATCCAGTCCACCAAATCATCGATGTACTGTTGTTTCAGATTCAGGCTGAGCATTTCTGTGATGATCGAAAGGAAGTGGGTGACGCAGAATTTGCGTTATCGGTCACATAAATATAACAAAAACGTATTACCAATGTAAGGAAGAGTAAAGAAAGCGTAACGGGAAAAGCATTAATTGCTTAGTTTGCTAATTTTTACGCAGGAAATGAACCGCCCCGGAACATACCGGGGCGCTGACAGTTACTTATTAATGCGAACGCATCCCCGCAGCCGTCATCATCATACGAAATAACGTTGCCACCACACCGAGTGCCAGCACGCTTGCCCCGTAGATAATCACCAGCCACATCATACGCTTCCAGAATGGCGCTTTCGCTTCAGTGCGGTTATGCATATTGCTGACCCCGCTTCGCATCTCAATGGTATCCTTCGTCGGCTTTAACTTTTCCGCGGAACACGTAGTAACTCCAGAAGGTGTACATCAGAATCACCGGGATAATCAGCAGCCCCCCCACCAGCATAAACGCCTGGCTGATAGCTGGTGATGCGGCCTGCCAGATGGTGATGGAAGGCGGGATGATGTACGGCCACACGCTAATCCCCAGGCCAGAGAAACCGAGGAAAATAAGCAGCAAAGTCAGCAGAAACGGGCTGTAATGGGCTTCGCGTTTGACGCCGCGCACAATCCCCCATGCACACACCAACACCAGCACCGGAACCGGCAGGAACCAGAACAGGTTGGGACGGGTGAACCAGCGCTGGGCAATGGCCTCATGGCTGAACGGCGTCCACAGGCTGATCAAGCCGACAATCACCAGCAGCGCAATCACCAGCGGCGTTGCCAGCACGGACATCTTACGATGCAGCTCATGCTCGGTTTTCATAATCAGCCAGGTGCAGCCGAGCAGCGCATAAGCCACCAGCAGGCCGATACCGCAGAACAGCGGGAACGGTGCCAGCCAGTCCATATAGCCCCCGGCGAAAGTACGGCCATGGACCGGAAAACCATTAATGATGGCTCCCACCGAAACGCCCTGGCTGAAGGTTGCCAGCACCGAGCCCCAGATAAAGGCTTTGTCCCAGAACGGGCGGTGTGATTCCGTCGCTTTGAAACGGAACTCAAAGGCGACACCACGGAAAATCAGCCCCACCAGCATTGCCGTCAGCGGAATGGTCAGGGCATCCACAATCACCGAGTAAGCCAGTGGGAAGGCACCGTACATCCCGGCACCGCCCAGCACCAGCCAGGTTTCGTTGCCGTCCCACACCGGGGCGACGGTGTTAACCATCATGTCGCGTTCGACCGGGTTTTTGTTGAAGGGAAACAACAGGCCGATACCGAGATCAAAACCGTCCATCACGATGTACATCAGGATGGCGAACACGATGATCGCGAACCAGATAATAGAAAAATCGATCATTTGTGGCTTCCCTCCTGATGGGTAGCGGCGGACAGCGGACGCGCAGGCGTATTGCTTTGACCCGGACCACCCGGCGTCACATCGTGACCTTCGCCCACCTGCGGTCCCTGTTTAATCAAACGCATCATGTAGCCATACCCCACACCGAACACCGAGCAGTACACCACAATGAACGCCAGCAGGCTGATGCTCATATGCAGATCACCATGGGCGGACACCGCATCAATGGTGCGCTGAACGCCATAGACCACCCACGGCTGACGGCCAATTTCCGTGGTAAACCAGCCCGCCAGAATCGCCAGCAGACCCGATGGCCCCATCAGCAGCGCGAACCACAGGAACGGTCGCGACTGATATAAACGCCCTTTGAAACGCAGCCACAGGCTGACCACGCCGAGGGTGATCATCAGCAATCCCAGCGCCACCATCACGCGGAACGACCAGAAAATCACGGTGGAATCTGGGCGATCTTCTTTCGGGAACGATTTCAGTGCCGGAACCTGCTTGTCGAGGCTGTGGGTCAGAATCAGGCTACCGAGGTAAGGGATCTCCAGTGCGTATTTGGTGCGTTCCTGCTCCATATCCGGAATACCGAACAGAATCAACGGTGTGGCTTCCCCGGGTGGGTTTTCCCAGTGACCTTCAATCGCTGCAATTTTCGCAGGCTGATGTTCGAGGGTGTTCAGGCCGTGCGCGTCACCAATCATCGCCTGAATCGGCGACACGATCAGCGCCATCCACAGCGCCATCGAGAACATCTTACGAATGGCCGGATTGTCATTGCCTTTCAGCAAATGCCAGGCCGCAGAAGAACCGACAAAGAAGGCGCTGGCGAGGAAGGCCCCGGTTGACATATGCAGCAAACGGTACGGGAACGACGGGTTAAAGATGATTTTCAGCCAGTCCTGCGGCACCACCACCCCGTTCTGAATGATGTACCCCTGCGGGGTATGCATCCAGCTGTTGGAAGCCAGAATCCAGAACGTCGAGATAATCGTTCCGAGCGCCACCATGCAGGTGGCAAAGAAGTGCAGGCCCGGCCCGACGCGGTTCCAGCCAAACAGCATGACACCGAGGAAGCCCGCTTCGAGGAAGAAGGCGGTTAAGACTTCATAGGTCAACAGCGGGCCGGTGATACTGCCGGCAAACTGTGAAAAACCACTCCAGTTAGTCCCGAACTGGTAGGCCATCACCAGGCCAGAGACCACGCCCATGCCGAAGTTCACGGCAAAAACTTTGGACCAGAAATGATAGAGATCGCGATAGGTTTCATTATGGGTTTTCAGCCACATACCTTCGAGCACGGCCAGGAAGCTGGCGAGACCGATGGTGATGGCTGGAAAGATGATATGAAAGGAGACAGTAAATGCGAACTGTATCCTTGCCAGGTGAAAGGCATCTAATCCAAACATTGCTTACCTCTTTGCCAAATAGAACACCAGTTTTTACTTATAATTAACAATTGAACGGCAACGAATTTATTTATCCGCGAGTCGAAGAAAGAGAGCGTGACTGTAAAAGGAAGTGGTGTTTTTAAAAATAAACAGTGAGGATCAACAAAACTATAACAGTGTCTTTTGCAAAAATTTAACTGTCACAAATTCATTTAAAATCAATAAATTGTATTTAACTGATTATTTATTACGCCCGACAAATAGCTTAATTTCCCAGCCAGATTAGCCTGCTGTAAATTATAGTCAGCCACTTCAAAATATCCAATTCGTTAACGCAACAATAATAAATCAGAAACAAATGTCGGGTTTTATGGTGCTTACCGCTAACCAAATGGGCGCAGAAAAATCCTTAACCCTTTGCGTCATGCCATTTGTCACCTGCTCCTGACTGTGCTTTGTTAGAGCGGCAATACCATCTGGTTAATCAGCGAAGGAGAGGTTATGACACGTCTTACCGCACAGGATTTTCCGCAGGAACTGCTTGAGCTTTATGATTATTACGCCCACGGAAAAATCAGCAAACGCGAGTTCATCACACTGGCGGCAAAGTTCACCATCGCCGGGATGACCGGTGCCACGTTGTTAAGTGCCATGAGTCCGAACTATGCCCTGGCGCAGCAGGTGGAATTCACCGATCCCGCTATCAACCCGGAGTATATTCACTACCCATCGCCGCAGGGACACGGTGAGGTACGCGGTTATCTGGTACGCCCGGCGAAAGCCAGCGGCAAAGTCCCTGCCGTGGTGGTGGTGCATGAGAATCGTGGGCTGAATCCGTATATCGAAGACGTGGCCCGCCGCGTGGCAAAAGCCGGTTATATCGCGCTGGCACCGGATGGGCTGAGTTCGGTCGGTGGCTATCCGGGTAATGATGAAGAAGGCCGCGCCATGCAGGCAAAGATTGACCCGGTCAAACTGATGAACGACTTTTTCGCCGCCGTGGATTTCCTGATGCATCACGAGGCGGGCACTGGCAAGGTCGGCATTACCGGTTTCTGTTATGGCGGCGGTGTCGCCAATGCGGCAGCGGTGGCTTTTCCCGAGCTGGCCTGTGCGGTACCGTTTTATGGCCGTCAGCCGAAGGCAGAAGACGTGCCGCGTATTCAGGCACCGCTGTTGCTGCATTATGCGGCGCTGGATAAAGGCATCAATGAAGGCTGGCCAGCGTATGAAGCGGCACTGAAAGCCAACCATAAGGTTTACGAGGCGTATATTTATCCTGGCGTGAATCACGGCTTCCATAATGATTCGACACCGCGTTACGACAAAGCGGCGGCAGAGCTGGCGTGGAGCCGTACCTTAGGATGGTTTGAGAAATATTTGCACTAAGATCCTGGTGCGCATAAATGCGCACCCTACGTTTTTCGGCATTTATGTCGACCGGGTTACGCAGATTCGCGCACTTCCAGAATGCGATGCAGGTTACTCTCCAGCCAGTCCGCAAGGCCGATAACCTGCCCTTCGACTTCACGTCCCAGCGGGGTGAGATGGTATTCCACATGCGGCGGCACCACGTCATAAGCGATGCGCGCGACAAAACCATCTTCTTCCATATAGCGCAGCGTCTGCGCCAGCATGCGTTCGCTGACGCCACCGATTCTGCGACGCAGCTCGCTGAAGCGCAGCGTTTCCTCGCGCAGGGCCAGCAGCACCAGCACGCTCCAGCGGCTGGTAATACGTTTCAGCACTTCGCGCGAGGGGCAATTGACGTTCAGCAACTCGCCGCGGCTAAATTTATCACTCAGGTTTTCAGACATTTAGGTTTTTTCCGCCAAACTAACAATTATGTAAGTACTTACTAAAAGTTAGTTTATACGCCAGGATGATCACATACCAGTTCAAACTGAAGGAGAACATCATGATTGCGATTACAGGTGCAACCGGCCAATTGGGTCGTCTGGTCATCAACGAATTACTGAAAAAAGTCCCGGCAAGCGAAGTGATTGCGGCGGTGCGTTCACCGGAAAAAGCCGCAGACCTGGCCGCGCTGGGCGTGACGCTGCGCGCCGCTGATTACAGCCAGCCAGAGACGCTGAAAAGCGCCTTTGCGGGCGTGGATAAACTGCTGCTGATTTCCTCCAGCGAAGTCGGACAGCGTGAAGCACAGCATAAAGCGGTGATTACAGCCGCCAAAGCGGCGGGCGTTAGTTTTATCGCTTATACCAGCCTGCTGCATGCCGACACCTCACCGCTCGGCCTTGGTGTGGAGCACCGCGCCACCGAAGCACAGCTGAAGGCTTCCGGTATTCCGTTTGCCCTGCTGCGTAACGGCTGGTACACCGAAAACTATGCAGCGAGCATCCCGCCAGCGCTGGCACATCATGTGTTTATCGGCTCGGTCGGCGAAGGTCGTATCTCATCTGCTGCGCGTGCCGATTATGCGGCGGCCGCTGCCGAAGTGATCAGCCGTGACGATCAGGCGGGCAAAATCTATGAACTGGCCGGTGACGAGAGTTATTCACTGGCAGAATTCGCCGCAGAGATTGCGCAGCAATCTGGTGAGAAAGTGGATTATATCAATCTGCCGCAGGCGGAATTCGCGGCGGCGCTGAAAGGTGCGGGTTTGCCGGATGGTCTGGCGGAGATGCTGGCGGACTCCGATGCCGGAGCCGAACAAGGCGGGCTGTTTGATAACAGCAAAACGCTGAGCAAGCTGATTGGCCGCGCGACAACACCTTACGCCGATGTCATTAAAGCTGCGCTGGTGAAATAAGCGCACAATCCGTAGCGGCGCAATATGCTGAAAAACCTGCGCGATAATTCGCGCCGCTACAGCTTACCCTCCAGCCATTGTAGTGCCTGGCGGGCACGGCCCGACAATGGCCACTCGGCACGGTGGATCAGCCAGATGGTATCCACCAGCGACACGCCACAGCTTTCCACCTGGATCGCTTCCGACTGCGCAAACGCCAACCGCGCCGACTGCGGAATGACTGCAAACCCCAGGCCACGCGCGACCGGTTCGAGGATCAAACTGATCTGATTACTGAACCCACGTTGCGGCAAATTACGCACCCCCGGATTCCCCGGAAAACGACGGCTTAGCAAACGCGTCGCCATCGCCTGACCATCCGGATGATCGATATAACCCAGCGTCTCCAGATCCGCCCAGCCATGCACCTTTATGCCCGCTGGCACCACCAGTTCCAGCGGTTCTTCGGCAAACTTCTCCGCCACCAGCCGTTTATCGTCCGGCTTCTGCGTGACCAGCCCCATCTCGTAGCGGTTATGCAGCACCGCATCCATCACCTCGCTATCCGGGGCAAAGCGATGTCGGATACTGAGATCCGGGTACTGCTGTTGTAACGCCAGCAGCAGTGGATAGAGGCGCAGGCCGATGCTGCCCGGTGAAATCAGGCTCACTTCGCCACAGGTCACATCTTCTTCGCTCAGCCGTAGCGTCAGATGGCGCTGGGCGCGATCCACCTCCTGGCAATAATCCAGCAGCGCCAGCCCGGCGGGCGTCAGCTCCAGCGGACGTTTGCTGCGTAGGATTAGCGGCCCCAGCTGCTGCTCCAGATGCCGGATATGCTGGCTGACGGCTGCCTGGGTGATCCCCAGACGATCGGCGCTTTCCGTGAAGCTGCCCTGCTCCGCCAGCATGGCGAAGGATTTTAACCATTGTGGATTGAACATAATGAAATTTTATAAAAACCATAACTGAATCACTGTTTTCATTATACCTGTTGCGCAGTAGCCTGTAGATCTTTTCGACACATGGAGAATGCAGATGACTGCTCCTTATCCTCGTACCTTTTCTCATATCGGCCTGTCCGTGACCGATCTCGACGCTGCCGTGAAGTTCTACACCGAAGTGATGGGCTGGTATCTGATCATGCCGCCCACTGAAATCCAGGAAGATGAATCCGCTATCGGCGTAATGTGCAGCGACGTATTTGGCGGCGGCTGGGAGAAATTCCGCATTGCCCATCTTTCCACCGGCGACCGTGTCGGCGTGGAAATCTTTGAATTCAAAGCAGCCGAAAAACCGGAAAACAACTTTGAATACTGGAAAACCGGTGTGTTTCACTTCTGCGTGCAGGACCCGGATGTTGAAGGTCTGGCAGAAAAAATCGTCGCGGCTGGCGGTAAACAACGTATGCCGGTGCGCGAATATTTCCCCGGTGAGAAGCCTTATCGCATGGTTTATATGGAAGATCCGTTCGGCAATATCATTGAGATCTACAGCCACAGCTATGAACTGACCTACTCTGCGGGTGCCTATGTTTAACGTGCCACAAGACTGACGCGACTGGCACAGATACGAGGTTTTACGGTGACGACACTCAGCAATGGACACCATTTTGCTCGCCTGCAAGCACCTGGTGCGAAGTACACCTTAAGCGATCCGCTGCACAATGCATCCCGCTTCTACGCGGTGATTGATGCCGTCAGTCCGGCGCACCGCAACTTCAGCGGCAAACAAATTATATTGCTTTAACCATATTAAGGGGTTGTTATGTCAGGGTTATTTTCGCCGTTCACACTGAAAGATGTGACGCTGCGTAACCGTATCGCTATTCCGCCAATGTGCCAGTACAGCGCGGTCGATGGCCTGAGCAACGAATGGCACTACGTGCACTACAGCAGCCAGGCACGCGGCGGCGCGGGGCTGGTGATTGTGGAAGCCACCGGAGTGTCGCCGGAAGGTCGTATCACCCCGGGTTGTCTGGGTTTGTGGAACGATGCACAGGCCGAAAAACTGGCCCGCATCGCGCGGGAAATCAAAGCGGCCGGTGCCGTACCGGGTATCCAGATTGGTCATGCCGGACGTAAAGCCAGCGCCAATAAGCCGTGGGAAGGCGACGATCATATCAGCGAGAACGATGCACGCGGCTGGGACACCCTTTCCCCCTCCGCCATCGCCTTCGGCAATAACCTGCCGCGCGTGCCCAAAGCCATGACGCTGGACGATATCAAACGCGTGCGTGATGACTTTGTCAGTGCCGCGAAACGCGCCCGTGACGCCGGTTTCGAGTGGCTGGAACTGCACTTTGCGCACGGCTATCTGGCGCAGAGTTTCTTCTCGGTCCACGCCAACCAGCGTACCGATGAATATGGCGGCGATGCATTTGGTCGCAGCCGTTTCCTGCGCGAAACCTTTGATGCGGTGCGTGCCGTGTGGCCTGAAAACCTGCCGCTGACCGCGCGCTTTGGCGTGCTGGAATTTGATGGTCGCGACGAAGAGACGATGCAGGAAGCGATCACCCTGACAAAATACTGGCGCGCCAACGGCATGGACCTGCTGAGCGTCAGCATGGGCTTTTCCACCCCGGAAGCCAATATTCCGTGGGGTAGCCCGTTTATGGCCCCGATCGCCGAGCGCGTGCGGCGTGAAGCCGATATCCCGGTGGCCTCGGCCTGGGGCATCGACACGCCGCAGGTGGCGAACGCCACCATTGAACAAGGCCAGCTGGACCTGGTGATGATCGGTCGGGCGCACCTGAAAAATCCGCACTGGCCTTATCATGCCGCGCTGGCGCTGGATAAAAGCCAGCCTTCATGGGTGCTGCCTGCCCCGTACGCCCACTGGCTGGAACGCTATCGGGTCAGTGAAGACTAAGCGAGTGCGCCCCCGTCGGGGCGCATTTTTTCGCGTTGCGTTTGCCATCAAATGATCAATATTTTCCGCTTTTTTTTGCCATCACCTGGCGATTTTCTTATTTACAGATAATTCTGTCCGATTATTTATAGCTCCATTTCAGATACCGTTTTCATTTCCTGAAATATAGCGCCTTGTAATCACTAAAAAATCACCAAAATAACCGATCCATCGACATGATTTATTACGTTCATAGATATTTCGCATTGTTGCCCTGAGGGATGAGGGATATATAATTTGTACTTTAAGCAACCGGGACTTTTCAGGAGGCTGCTATTAATACTAATCACCAGCAAAATAATGTTTTCGAAGAGCGTCGTGGCGATGCGGAACTGGAGTATCAACAGGATCCTCATGAGTTAATCCTTGAGGGCATGCAGGATTCTGAGCCGGAGCCGGAGCTGATTGAAGGTCTGCCCGCCCCGGATGCGCTCACGCCCGCCGATCGATACATGGAGCTTTTTGAGCACGTGCAAATGTCGCGGATATTTGCCGATAGTAAAACGTTCCCGGATTGTGCACCAAAATATGATCCGCTGGATATTTTAATCCGCTATCGCCGCCGCAAACGTTCGGCTGATTTTGATCTCGGCAAATTTGTGCATGACCATTTTTATCTGCCGCAGAGCAATGAAAGTTTTTATGTTTCTAATCCGGATAAAACCCTGACAGAACATATTGATGAGCTGTGGCCGGTGCTGACTAAAATGCCGCAGCAACATATGCCGCATTCCTCCCTGCTGCCGCTACCGAAACCTTATGTGGTGCCAGGCGGACGCTTCGGGGAGACCTACTACTGGGACTCCTACTTCACCATGCTGGGCCTGGCGGAGAGTGGTCGTGACGATCTGCTGCGCGATATGGCAGACAACTTTGCCTGGCTGATTGATAACTACGGCCATGTGCCGAATGGTAACCGGACCTATTATCTCAGCCGTTCGCAGCCGCCGGTGTTTGCGCTGATGGTGGAACTGTTTGAAGAGGATGGCATTCGCGGCGCGAAACGCTATCTGGACCATCTGATGAAAGAGTACCAGTTCTGGATGGACGGTGCCGGTTCGCTGATGCCTGACCAGGCCTACCGCCATGTGGTGCGTATGCCCGATGGTTCATTGCTGAATCGCTACTGGGATGACCGCGACACACCGCGTGATGAATCCTGGATTGAAGACGTGGAAACCGCCAGCAAATCGCGCCGTCCGGCGAATGAGGTGTATCGCGATCTGCGTGCCGGTGCCGCTTCCGGCTGGGATTACTCGTCACGCTGGTTACGCGATCCGCATCGTCTGGCAAGCATTCGCACCACGCAGTTCATTCCGGTTGACCTGAATGCGTTTCTCTACAAGCTGGAGCTGATGATTTCCACCTTGTCGCACGCCAAAGGTGAGGAACTGACGGCGCTGGCATGGCAGAAAAAAGCCGATGTGCGCAAACGCGCCATTCATCGCTACCTGTGGGATAAAACCGCCGGGGTGTATCGCGATTACGACTGGCGACGCCAGCGTTTTGGTGCCTTTACCGCCGCTGCGGTGGTGCCGCTGTTCCTGGGTTTATCCACGCCGGAACAGGCGCATTTGCAGGCGGTGGCGCTGCGCCAGCTGTTGCTGACGCAGGGTGGACTGGTCACCTCAATGGTGGAAAGCGGCGAGCAGTGGGACAAGCCCAACGGCTGGGCACCGCTGCAATGGATGGCGATTGTCGGGCTGAATCACTACGGTGAAGAGACGCTGGCAACGGAGATTGCGGTGAACTGGCTGACCACGGTGAAAAACTTCTATTCGCTGCATCATAAGCTGGTGGAGAAATATGACATCAGCGGCGAGCGCGCCCGTCCGGGTGGCGGTGGTGAGTATCCGTTACAGGACGGTTTTGGCTGGACCAACGGTGTAACGCGTCGGTTAATGGCGATGTACGGGCATTTGCTGGCGGATTGACAGGGACCAGGTGCGCAGGAATGCGCACCTGGTAAATAATTTTAAACGCGTTGTAAAAACGCCAGCAAGTCGGCGTTCAGCTGATCCTGGTGTGTCACCGCGAAACCGTGCGGGCCATTCTCATACACTTTCAGCTCTGACCCCGAAATCATCTCGTGTACCAGTTTACCGGTGGCTTCGAATGGTACGATCTGGTCGTTGCTGCCGTGAATCACCAGCGTCGGCACATCCACTTTGGCGATATCCGTCCGGAAATCGGTCTCAGAAAACGCCGTCACACAATCCAGCGTACCTTTCAGTGAAGCCAGCAGCGCGATATTCAGCGTCTGGGTCATCACACCCTCCGATACCGTCTGTCCGGCATTGGTACCATAGAAAGGCACCGCGAAGTCTTTGATAAACTGCGCACGGTCCTGACGTAATCCCGCTTTAATGCCGTCAAATACTGCTGTCTCCACCCCTTCCGGATGATCGCTGGTTTTACCAAAAATCGGTGTCACTGCCCCCAGCAGCACCAGCCCTTTCACCTTCGCCGTGCCGTAACGGCCAATGTAGCGTGACACATCGCCGCCACCCATGGAGAAGCCCACCAGGGTGACATCGTCCAGTTGCAGGTGTTCAATCAGGCCATGAATATCATCCGCGAAGGTGTCGTAGTCGTAACCTTCCCACGGTTGCTCTGAGCGACCAAAACCACGGCGGTCAAATGCAATAACCCGGTAGCCACGTTCTGCGAGGAAATTCATCTGGCTATCCCACATGTCAGCATCCAGCGGCCAGCCGTGGCTGAACAGTACCGGTTGGCCTTTGCCCCAGTCTTTGTAATACAGGTTTACGCCGTCTTTAGTCTTGAAAGTGCTCATAATTTTTCTCCGTCAGGTGAGTGATGTTGTGTCTCGCTAATCAAACTAACTCCGGTCGAAGGAAAAACCTAAAGCAGAGTTTTTGACGACTTGTTCAAACTTTTTTGTGCCCGGAACCTGTCAAAAAAGCCTGGACAAGTTGGCCGATTTTTTCCGCTATCAACCATCAGCCAGGCTTCGTAATGTGCAGTCATCGCAACCTTATCGGAGATTGACCATGAGCCAACCGCCTGTAACCGCACGCAGCAGTGCCTTTTCCCCCTTCGCCTACGGGCTATTTGCCCTGATCTGGACCGCTTCAGTATTAGGCAACACCGGCAGCTTTATCCGCGATGTCGCCAGCGCCTGGCTGGTCACCGGATTGTCTGATAACCCGGCCGCCGTGGCATTGATGCAAACCGCCGCCACTCTGCCGGTGTTCCTGCTGGCGCTGCCTGCGGGCGTGCTGTCCGATATCGTTGACCGTCGCCGGTTACTGATTGCGGTGCAGATATTGATGGCCAGCGTCAGCGGTACCTTGCTGGTGCTGTCGCATAACAACTGGCTGACCACCGAATGGTTGATCGGCCTGACCTTTGTCGGCGGCGTCGGTGCCGCACTGTTTGGCCCGGCATGGCAGGCAATTGTGCCGGAGCTGGTGCCGCGCCATGAACTGAAAAACGCCGTGGCGCTGAATTCACTCGGCATCAATATCGCGCGTGCTATCGGCCCTGCCACCGGTGGCCTGTTGCTGGCCAGTTTCGGCGCGATGGCAGCTTACGGCGCGGATGTCGCCAGTTACTTCTTCGTGGTTGCCGCGCTGCTGTACTGGAAGCGTCCGGCCAAAGCCAAAACTGAGTTGAATGAACACTTCTTCGGTGCCTTCCGTGCCGGGCTGCGCTATGTGCGCGCCAGCCACGATTTGCACCGTGTGTTGCTGCGCGCCGCGTGTTACTTCGCCTTCGCCAGTGCCATCTGGGCACTGCTGCCGCTGGTGGCGCGTAATATGCTGCACGGCACCGCCGGATTTTACGGCCTGCTACTGGGTGCGGTCGGTGCCGGTGCGATTGCCGGTGCGCTACTGCTGCCCCGTTTTCGTCTGCACATGGGTAACGATGGCCTGCTGCTGCTCTCGGCGCTGCTCAGTGCGGTGGTGATGCTGGCGCTGGCATTCAGCCCGCCGCAATGGCTGGCGTTGCTGCTGATGGTGATTCTGGGCGTTGGCTGGATTATCGCCCTGACCACCCTGAACGGCGTGGCACAGGCGGTGCTGCCAGATTGGGTGCGTGGACGGGGTCTGGCGGTGTATCTGATGGTATTTAACGGCACGCTGGCGGGTGGCAGCCTGGTCTGGGGGTTAGTTGCCCAGCATATCGGGCTGGCGAATACCCTGCTGCTGGCGGGAGTGACCTTACTGATCAGCGCCCTGCTGCTGAAACGCCTGGTGTTGCCTGCCGGGGAAGCCGATCTGCAACCCGCACAGCGCTGGGCCGAACCGGTGGTGAGCGATGAGGTGGATGTGCGTCGTGGTCCGGTGATGATTCAGGTGCGTTATCAGGTGCCGCAGTCCGATCGTGCAGACTTCAAACGGGCGATGCATAAACTGGCCGCCGCACGCCGCCGTGACGGGGCCTATGCCTGGGGATTGATGGAACAGAGCGACGATCCCACCGCGTTGCTGGAATGGTTCCTGGTGGAATCGTGGCAAGAACACCTGCGTCAGCATCAGCGCGTCTCCCACGCCGATGTGGAGCTGCAACAGGCGGTGCTGCAATATCATCAGGGTGACGAACCGCCGCAGGTCAGCCACCACATTTCGATTTAAGTTCAGGCAGGCAGATAGATATCACGCAGACCTGGCAGCGTGGGCAAGCGCTCACGCCACCAGGTTGCCGCATTACCATTCGCGCTTTCATTCCATGCCAGATACGCCATATCGCGGCGACATTCGCTATCCAGCTGACGTTCCACCAACGCGCCACTGCGCAAATGCGGCTCAGCCAGATAGCGAGGCAGATAACCGCAGCCCAGCCCGGCAAGCTGCGCCTGCAATTTGGACGGGAAATCATGCACACTCAACGTCTTCTGCTCATCCAACACGCGTAAATCAATACCCGCACTGTGGCGTGAAGAATCATGCACCGTCACTGCCCGATACTGGCGAATTTGTTCGCGCAGCAGCGGCTCAGGGGCCGCAGCCAGCGGATGCTCTGGCGCGACGGCAAACACATACTCCAGCCAGCCGAGCGGCTGACAGCCAATCTCTTTGCGCGTCGCCGGTTCCTGTACCGCGCCAAACACGATGTCTGCCTCGCCGTAATGCAGGGCTTCCCAGCAACCAGCCAGCACATCATGGCGGAACTGGAGCTGGGTATGCGAATGCTGCTGATAGAATTCATCAATCAGCGGGGTCAGCAGGCTAAACGGCACAGAGGCATCGACACTTATCACCAGCTGGCTCTCCCAGCCGCTTTCCACGTAGCGCGCCTGCTGCTCCAGCTCGTTCACCGCACGTAATAACGCCCGGCCTTTTTCCAGCATCAAACGGCCGGTCGGCGTAAAAGTCGCGCGATGGCCGGAGCGATCCAGCAGCGTGATTTTCAGATCGCTTTCCATTTTCTGCACGGTATAACTCAGCGCTGACGCGGTTTTAAACAGCCTTGCCGCCGCTGCGGCAAAGGTGCCGTGACGATCGAGCGCATCCAGAATCAGCAGCGCTTCGAGGTTCAAACGCATTCCTTACCCCCTCCCCAAAATTTGTTGAACAACAACCCAAAAACAATCCGTTATCAATAAACGCTCTCATTTCGTATTTTTTTCCTCAACGACGCAAGCACTTTCACCCGCGAGACGCACCGAGGAACAGACTATGAAATATTCACAACAGGCTCATCATGTCACGCTGGTGATCACCCACAGCATCCAGCCAGAGAAGCAGGCCGACTACGAAAAATGGCTCGAAACTATCATGCCGCAGGCCGCCAGCTTTCCTGGGCACCTTGGGGTAAACGTGCTGCGCCCGGTACACGGCGACAACGCCTACACCGTGCTGATTCGCTTTGTTGGCATGGATGAGTTGTATGCCTGGCTGAAATCCCCGGCCCGTCAGGAACTGGTGAAAGAGCTGCCTGCCATCCTCGCCCAGCCGGAACATATTGAAGTTCGCCCTGGCGCCGCGTTCTGGTTTACCCCGACGCAAAAAGGCCAGGTCAAACCCGCCAAATGGAAACAATACTTACTCACGCTGGGGGTGATTTTTCCCTCAGCTAACCTGGTCCCCTGGTTCTGGAACACGGTGTTGCCTGTCAGCCACGGCACGCTGTGGGGGAATTTTCTCGACAATGCCAGCGTCGTGGCGTTAGTGGTTTTCCTGTGGATGCCACTGCTGACTCGCGTGTTGAAACAATGGCTGATTGGCAGCAAAGCATAATCTGACAGGAGAAGACACATGACCACCGCTTCACTGATTTTGACCAACGGCAAATTCCATACTGTTGACCGCGCCAATCCACTGGCAACCGCCGTCGCGATTAAAGATGGCAAGTTCCTCGCCGTGGGGAGCGAAGCGGAAGTGATGCGCTTTGCCGGAAGCCACACGCAAATTATCGATGCCAAAGGCCACACTGGCATTCCCGGCCTCAACGATTCACACCTGCACCTGATTCGTGGCGGCCTGAACTACAATCTGGAACTGCGCTGGGAAGGCGTGCCGTCGCTGGCGGATGCATTACGCATGCTACGCGAGCAGGCCCTGCGTACGCCATCACCGCAGTGGGTACGCGTGGTCGGCGGCTGGACTGAATTCCAGTTTGCCGAACGTCGCATGCCAACGCTGGACGAAATCAACGCTGCCGCGCCGGACACGCCGGTATTTATCCTGCATCTGTATGACCGTGCCCTGCTCAACCGTGCTGCGCTGAAAGTGGTGGGTTACACCAAAGACACGCCGAACCCGCCGGGTGGTGAGATCCAGCGCGACAGCAACGGCAACCCGACCGGGATGCTGATCGCCCGTCCCAACGCCATGCTGCTGTACGCGACCCTGGCAAAAGGGCCGAAACTGCCGCTGGAGCAACAGGTGAACTCCACCCGCCAGTTTATGCGCGAACTGAATCGCCTCGGACTGACCAGCGCTATCGATGCTGGCGGCGGTTTCCAGAACTATCCCGATGATTACGATGTGATTTCTGAGCTGCATGCCAAAAAGCAGCTGACAGTACGCATCGCCTACAACCTGTTTACTCAGCGTCCCGGCCATGAGCTGGAAGATTTTGAAAAGTGGACCGATATGCTGAAGCCGGGCCAGGGCACTAACTTCCTGCGGCACAACGGCGCGGGGGAAATGCTGGTGTTCTCAGCGGCTGATTTTGAGGACTTCCTTGAACCACGCCCGGATTTGGCCCCCGGTATGGAAGATGAACTGGAGCGCGTGGTGCGCCATCTGGTGGAACACCGCTGGCCATTCCGCCTGCATGCCACCTACAACGAATCCATCAGCCGTATGCTGGATGTATTTGAGAAAGTAAACCGCGACATTCCGTTTAACGGCCTGCACTGGTTCTTCGATCATGCGGAAACCATCACCGAAGCCAATATCGAACGGGTTAAGGCACTGGGCGGTGGTATCGCGGTGCAGCACCGCATGGCGTTCCAGGGCGAATATTTTGTTGATCGCTACGGCAAACAAGCTGCGAAACAAACACCCCCGGTCGCACGCATGCTGGATGCTGAGGTGCCGGTAGGTCTGGGTACTGATGCCACTCGCGTCGCCAGCTATAACCCATGGACGGCGCTGTACTGGCTGGTTTCCGGCCGCACCGTTGGCGGTATGCAGTTGTATGATGATAACGCCCGTATCGACCGCGAAACCGCGCTGATGCTGTGGACCAAAGGCAGCGCCTGGTTCTCCAGTGAGCAAAACGCCAAAGGCGAGATCAAGGTCGGACAACTGGCGGATCTGGTACTGCTGTCGAAAGATTTCTTCAGCGTGCCGGAAGAGGAGATCAAAGGGATTGAATCGGTGCTGACCCTGGTTGATGGTGATGTGGTGTACGCCGCTGGCAGCTTTACCCCGCTGGCACCGCCGCCGGTGCCGGTGTTGCCGGAGTGGTCACCGGTGGTGACGGTACCGGGCCATTACCGTAGCGCACCGCCGCAGGCAGCGGGACGTGCCGCAATGATGCCGAAGATGCATCAGTGCAGCGGCCCATGCGGCGTGCACAGCCATGCCCATGATGTTGCGCGCCAGTCATCGGTACCGGTCTCCGATAACAATGCCTTCTGGGGCGCGCTGGGCTGTTCCTGCTTCGCGTTTTAAGGGTTTACTACCCGTGGGGATGACACAGGAGGCATTAATGCCTCCTGTTACCACTCGGCATCAGAATACCGGGCTATGTTTGTGAATTAACCCGGCAATCGCGGCATCGTTATCACTGATAAACTGCAGCGAGTTAATAAGTAATAACGCTGAGACCGTTCGGTTTTCATTAATATGTGAAATCACGGTATCTACCGCATCAGCCAGCGACGCATTTGGGGCGTAATCATAAGCATCAATCAGAAATTGTTTTGCGAAATCGAAAAACCAGCTGTAACTGGCACTGTCTGTACTGCAAAGTGTTGGAGAAAACAGGTTGGCAAATACACGCGTCAGCAGAATAGCGGCGACAAATTTTTGCTGTTGAGGAGCAAGCCCACTGCTTGCCAGGCTCAGATGGTTGCAAGCCCGTTCAATCAGCACGGTTCTTTTATTACGTGCATCATCAGATTCATCGGTTATATCGCTCATCAAAGGTGCGAATAATTGTTTTAGCAGATAAACATTATCAATTTCATCGAGATTGAGTTTCCCGCATGCATTCTTAGTAAGCTGCGCCAACATCAGACTCCCCAGGCGGAGTATATCATCCTGGCGTGCTTCCACATGTGCAGGGACATTAAACAATGGAGAAAGGACTTCCGCCAGTTTATTACCACGACCGCTCCAGAGTGATTCAAGTGCAGGGCTGTTCTGTAGCAACGTTTGCCGTTTCTTATCGATCAATGGCGTCATCATGATTCTTCCATCATCACAGGTTAACAGGCGCGCATTTTCCGGTGCTGTCTCACCCACTATAAGATTGTCGAATTCATTGGCGGGAATATAGATAGCCTGCTCTGACTGCGGGAAATAAAAAATTACGCCCTCTTTTGGCGACTTATCAAACTTCCGGGCACATTCCATAAATGCTTTTAACGTGGGATGTTTATTCATAGTCTGGCGCACATCCGGTAGCTGGTTAACCAGGAACTGATATTCGAGTAGTTTTTCTGGTTCCATTTTACTGAGGACAAGTGCCAGATTGGCCTTTTCTTCATTTTTTATCAGCGACTGAGCGTGATAGTTGATAATTTTATCTTCCAGAAAGCGTGTTATCGCCTCTGACTTTTCAGGCGTTTTTAGCAAATGGGACAACATAGACTGGCGCAGTGCATCGGAATGCGCTAATGCATAATCCAGCTCCGGCATATCACGAAACAACTCCACTACCTGCTCTTTAAAGTCACGATGCAATGTTGTATTAATTATGCTTTCTATCGATTTGAACAGCATCGCAGGCTCGCAGGAATAATTATCATCACACAGATTATCGAAAGTTTTTTGCTGGTCGGAAAAATGCTGCACACTTAATTTAATTAATCCTTTATCATAACAACCAAATCTTGCCTCGCGTAAATTAGCCGGACCAGAAAAATAAAGACTTTCAATTCCCTTCACATTGATAAAACTTGTAGCTTCGGTAAATTTAACATAGGCCATTTCAATGTTGTTCGCCTCTATACCATTGAAATTGCACCCCCTGATTTCTAATGGCTTACCTCGCTCACCCAGAAACGCCACATCTATAAAAATGTTGCCACTGAAGTCGGCATTAATCAGTACGCTATTTTTAACACCGGGCAACACCTGACCGTAAAATATCTCGTTGGCAAATACGTCCTTACGGCACTAAACCAAACCCCTGCTTGCCATTTTTCTTGACGCTGTACATGGCTTCATCAGCACGCGTCAGCGCCGCAGTGAAATCATCATGCTCCTGCACCTGGGCAATGCCGATTGAGGCGCCAATCTGCGCCATACCGTTATCCAGTTCAAATGGTGCGAGTGCCGCATCCAGTACCGCCTGCGCCATGATACGCACTTTGGGATAGTCGATCAGAAACGGCATCAGCAACACAAATTCATCCCCACCGATACGACCAATCACCACCGACGGTGGCACCGCATCGCGCATACGTTGGCTGAGCTGAATCAGCACCTCATCGCCACTGCGGTGTCCCAGGGTGTCATTGACGTGTTTGAAGTTATCCAGGTCGATATAGGCCACACACAGCGGCCCCTGCTTTTTTATCTGGCTAAAGTAGGTTAACAACGCGTGGCGATTGGTGAGACCGGTGAGCGGATCGTGATTGGCCAGTGTCGAAAGCTGCGCCTCATAATTCTTCTCTTTGGTCATATCGATATGGGTGCCCGTTACCTTCATCGGATTACCCTGTTCATCCCATTCGGTGACACGCCCGCGATCCAGTACCCAGGTAATTTTGCCGCTTTTGGCGATCATGCGATGCAGGGCTTCATAATAAGGCGCGCGACCTTCGATATGATCGTAAAACGCCTTCAGCACCTCATCTGCATCCTCGGGATGCAGGTGTTCACGCCAGACTTCAAACTTCGCGCTCAGCTCTTTCGGCTGGAAACCCAGCATCGCTCCCCAGCGCCGGTTAAAAATAACCAGTTTGCCGCTGGGAATATCCAGCTGCCACAAACACAGCCCGGTGCCATCGAGCGCAGCACTGAGCTTATTGCGGGCATCATGCGCGATACGCTTTAGTCGCGAATTATGCTTTTTCAGGTTTTGAATCTGCTGGAGCAGCGCTTCATCGGACATGATTTATGGAGGGAGAGAAATAAGGTTTATTGTGCCTGCCAGGAATATTCTGTAAATGATCCAGGTAAAAAGCCGATTAGCAGCGGTAAATTGCCGTAAAATGAGAGGTTAACCCTTAATAGCTGACTAATCGTAGTTAACCACGCTGTTTTTAACAATTTATGGTAGCGGATCAGACATTTCTAAGTTCTGATTAGGATTGAATTCTCGCCAACATGGGTTCAGCTGTGCGCACACTCTCCCTCGCGCAGGATAAATGCGGTTCTGTGACGACGATCATGGGTTGATCGCTGCAGGGCGCTGTCATCATGAATACTAGAATGGTAGTTTATCAGTTATCATAGACACGATGACGGTGGATGACATTATGCAGCTGACAATGCGTTGGTTTGGTCCGAAAGAAGATAAGGTTTCGCTGGAATATATTCGCCAGGTTCCGGGTGTCCGGGGTATCGTCGGCGCACTGTACGATGTGCCAGTGGGTGAAACCTGGCCGAAGGATAAGATTAAAGCGCTGGTGGATCAGGCACAGGCTGCCGGTCTCACAGTGGAAGTGATCGAAAGCGTCAATATTCATGACGACATCAAGATTGGACTGCCAAGCCGCGATGGCTATATCGAAAATTATAAGCAGAGCATCCGCAACCTGGCCGAAGTCGGCGTAAAGGTGATTTGCTATAACTTCATGCCGGTATTCGACTGGATGAAGACCGAGATGAACTACGTGCTACCAGACGGCTCCATCACCATGGCGTTCGAGAAAAAAGGTATCGATAAAAGCCTCGATGAAGTGGTGCAGGAGGTGCTGGGCAGCTCTAACGGTTTTGCTCTGCCAGGTTGGGAACCCGAGCGTCTGGCGAAAGTGCAGGATCTGTTTGCGAAGTACGAAGGGGTGGATGATGCGAAGCTGCGTGAAAACCTGGCGTATTTCCTCAAAGCGGTGATCCCGGTATGTGAAGAAGTCGGCGTGAAGATGGCGATTCACCCGGATGATCCGCCGTACTCCATTTTCGGCCTGCCGCGCGTGGTGAAAAATCGTGACGATCTCGACTGGATCTGTAACGTGGTCGATTCGCCAGCCAACTGCATTACCCTGTGCACCGGGTCGATTGCCGAAGATCCGCAGAATGATGTGTATGCGATTCTGGCCGAATTCTCACGCCGCAAACGTATCCCGTTCGCCCATGTGCGCAATATCAAAATCATTCAGGACAAAGATTTCTACGAGTGTGCCCATCCCACCGAGTACGGCTCGCTGGATATGTACCAGGTACTGAAGTCGATGTACGACAACGGTTTTGACGGCTATATCCGCTCCGATCATGGCCGCTTTATCTGGGGCGAAACCGGTCGTCCGGGCTATGGACTCTATGACCGCGCACTCGGCACCACCTATCTGCTGGGCCTGTGGGAAGCACTGAGTAAACGTTAAGATTTTCGCCTCCGACCTGCGCGATAAATCGCGCCGCTACAGATTCTGCACCTATTCGTAGCGGCGCGATTCATCGCGCGCCTTTGCCTTTTCCTCCATCCACAAACCTAATGATTTATCTGGCATTACTTATGCCTTTTCCTTGATTGCCAACCTCGTGCAGAGGATGAAAAATCCGCTCAGAACGCCCGCCAACCACAATAAAAACCGGCGGAGCGCCAAGGCGTCTCATCCATCTTATTCGGGGAAATTGCATGAAATCATTGGCCGTACCCTTTTTGACGCTGAGCCTGCTCAGCTCTGCCGTCAGCGCCGCACAGGCACCGCTTCCCGCGCCACTGGCACATCATCAGGGACCGATTCGGGTGGCGGTCATTCGCAACCTCGGTTCGGACGATAACACCACCCAGTTTGTCGCCGGAGCCATTCAGCAGGGCAAACAGCTGGGCTTTAAAGTCAGCACCTTTTTGAGCCAGGGTGACGATGCGCGTTTCCAGGATTTCGTGAACCAGGCCATCAGCCAGAAATATGACGGTATTATCCTGTCCCAGGGCCGTGCCCCCTACTCCACCGATCTGGTGAAACGCATTCATGACAGCGGTATCGCGCTCTCGGTATTTGATACCGCCGTTGATAAAGTTCCCGCAGGCGTCACGGTGACACAGCAGGATGATGCTTCGCTGACTGAGCAATCGCTGCAACCGCTGATCAAAGACTTCAATGGCAAAGCCAATATCATCAAATTGTGGGTCGCGGGCTTCCCGCCGATGGAACGCCGTCAGGCAGCCTGGGAGCAGATCCAGAAGGCCAACCCGGGAATTCATGAACTGGAGTCGGTGGGGGCCGTCTCTGCCGATGTGCAGGGCGATACCGCCAACAAAGTCGGCGCGCTGCTGGCGAAATACCCAAAGGGGAAAATCGACGCTATCTGGGGCACCTGGGATGCCTTTAGCCAGGGCGCGTACAAGGCGTTGCAGGAAAATGGACGCACCGAAATCAAACTCTATAGCATCGATATCTCCAACGGCGATTTGCAGCTGATGCGCGAAAAAAACAGCCCGTGGAAGGTCAGCGTGGCGGTCGATCCGAAGCTGATTGGAGCCGTTAATATGCGCCTGATTGCCCTGAAGCTGGCGGGAGAAACCACTCCGGCCAGCTATGACTTTAAAGCCGCCGCCATTCCACAGGCACTGGTGACCGGCCAGCCCGGAGCCGCCAACGTTGCCGCACTGCAAAAGGTGATTCCCGGCTGGGGTCAGAGCAGTGATTTTGTCGCGCCCTGGTTCGCCACCCTCGCCACCAACGCGCAGTGAGGCCGAACATGACTTCCTCGCTCCCCACTCCGGAATACAGCCGCAATATGCGGCTGATTGGTCACAGCGATCAGGGCGGTCGCCCGGATGGCGTTCAGGTAATGGTGCATCGCGGCTTTGCCTATGTCGGCCATATGGTCTCACAAGGCTTTAGCGTGATTGACGTGCGCGATGCACGTCAGCCCAAAACCGTAAATTTTGTTGCCGCACCACCCGGTACCTGGAACGTGCATTTGCAGGCGCACGACGATTTGCTGCTGGTGATCAACGCCCGCGATCTGTTTGCTGATACCCGCTTCGCCGATGAGAAAGTCTATTACACCCGTGCGGTGGGCCAGACCACGGCAGATATTCAGGAAAAAAGCTGGCAATCCGGGCTGCGGATTTTTGATATCTCTTCCCCGGCGCAACCGCGTGAAATCGCCTTTCTCGCGCTCGAAGGTATCGGGATTCACCGTATCTGGTATGTCGGCGGACGCTGGGCCTACGTCTCTGCGTTGATTGAGGGGTTCAGCGATTACATTTTGCTGACCATTGATTTAGCCGATCCACAACGTCCTGCGGTGGCCGGGCGCTGGTGGCTGCCCGGAATGCACACCGCCGGGGGCGAGACGCCAGACTGGCCGGAAGGCAAACGTTATGCCTTGCACCACGCCATTATCAGCGGTGATACCGCCTATGGCTGCTGGCGCGACGGCGGATTAACGTTACTGGATGTCAGCGATCGCACGGCACCACAGTTAATCAGCCATCGCAACTGGAGTCCGCCGTTTGGCGGTGGCACCCATACCGCATTGCCGCTACCAACACGCAATCTGCTGGTGGTGCTGGACGAAGCGGTGCTGGATAACCAGCAGGATGGCGAGAAGCTGATTTGGCTGTTTGATATTCGCGCACCCGCCAACCCGGTGAGCATCGCTACCTTTCCCCAGCCGGATGAGCGCGATTACGTGGCAAAGGGTGCCCATTTTGGCCCGCATAATCTGCATGAAAATCGACCCGGTAGCTTTGTCAGCGACACGCTGATTTTCGCCACTTATCAAAATGCTGGCGTGCGCGCCTATGACATCTCCAATCCTTATCAGCCGAAAGAAACCGGTGCGCTGGTACCCGCCGCTCCGGCACGCATGATGGATACCCGACCCGATCGTCCGCAGGTGATTCAGAGTTGTGATGTGTTTGTCGATGCCGGAGGGATTATCTACAGCACCGATTACAACGGTGGGCTGTCGATTATTGAATATCTGGGATGAAAAACCGCGCCGCACAAACGGCGCGGTTTATCCGGGTCAGCTGCGAACGCGCAACTTCGCCTCGATGATATCGGCGATCCTGGTGACCAGCCAGGCAATCACCATGTAGAACACCACCGCAATCAGGAAAGCTTCCAGATAGTAGAAGTTCAGCGCGGCGGTAAGCTGTGCCTGAGCGAAGATATCCACCACTTCGATGGCAAAAGCCAGCGACAGCGCTTTCATGATCACCATAAAGGCGTTCGCCAGGTCCGGGATTGCCGCCACGATAATTTGTGGGAACATCACCCGACAGAATAGCTGGCCATCGGTATAACCCAGCGACTGCGCCGCATCCGATTGTCCGCTATCAAACGAGTTCAGCGCCCCTTTCCACACCTCGGCCTGGAAAGCGGCCACGCAGGCACTGAGCGCCACGATGATAATCACCCAGTTCGGCAGCGAGTGGGCATTCACTTCAATACCAAACAGCGTGGCAACGAAATGCAGCGCCGGTGGCAGGCCGTAATAAGCCAGGAAAATCACCACCACCATTGGCACGCCTTTGAAAGCGATTTTGTACGCCAGCACCAGCTGACGCAGCACCGGCAGGCGCTTATGCTCCACAAAGGCGAACAAGCCGCCAATCAGTGTGGAACAGATAAAAACGGTAATAGCCATCGCCAGCGTAACCGGCACCGCATCCAGAATGCTCCAGAAGTCCGGCAGCAAAACCTCAATATCAAACATAATCGGTGTTCTCTCTCTGTCAGACGCTGGCGGTGAACTTCACCGGGCTGGCCGCCGTTTTCGAGTTGTATTTGGCGTGACGTTGCTCGAAGAAACGGACGATCAGCCAGGCACCCAGGCAGAGCAATGAATAAAGCACCGCCAGCACCAGATAAGTGCCGAACTGATACTGGTTGTAATCACGCTCCATAATCAGATGCGCGGTTGCCATCACATCGGCCGCGCCGATATACATCACCAGCGCCACGTTGTGGATCAGGTAGATGATGGCATTGCCGTAGCCGGGCAATCCGATATGCAGCGCCTGCGGTCCGACGATGCGCCAAATTTTCTGCCGGAAGCTGTAGCCCATGCTGTCAGCGGCATCATGCTGGCCGCGCTCCACGGCCAGAAACGCCGGACGCATAACTTCGGAGAGATAGCCGCCGTGGTAGAGGCTCAGGCCTACCATCGACGCCACCGTGGCCGACATAAAATCGCCCACGCCGAACGACTCCAGCACCAGCGGCAGGCCATAAAATGCCACAAACAGTTGCAGCACCACCGGAACACTGCGCGCGTAAGAGACGTAGAGATCGGTCAGCTGGCTAATCACCGGGATGCGACGCACGCGGAAGGTTGTCGCGATCAGTGCCAGCACAAAGCCGACAATCATCGCGACCAGCATAATGGCGAGCGTTAACGGCAAAGCCGACAGTAGCTCGGGAATCATGGTCGAAAGATTCACTGTGAAACACTCCTGAAAAAAATGTCTGCGTTACACGCATTGGTGTAGCGGCGCGATTTATCGCGCATCTTTTAAAAGATCACGCGATAAATCGCGCCGCTACGGAAACGAAGGTTTCAGGTGAACCGATTATTTCATGTACTTGACGATATCTTCGCCGAACCACTTCTGTGACAACTTATCGAGCGTGCCGTCCGCTTTCAGCTCTTTCAGCGCCTCGTTCACATCGTCATTCAGCTTTTTATTCTCGTCAGAGCGGTGAATCAGGACGTAGGTGTTGTTAATGGCAACCGGCTCACTGGCTTTGATCGCCAGCTTCTGGTTGTCGATCACGGTTTGCTCACCGAGGTTGGAAGGCAGAATCAGCGCATCATATTTGCCGTTCTGTACTTCTTTCAGGCGGTCCGGATAAGGCACACCGGCGCTGGAGGCTTTGATGTCGATCTTGTCGCTCGGGTTTTCCTGCTGCCATTGCATAACAAACTTGTAGACGCCACCACCGGCGGTTACCGGAACGATATTCTTACCCACCAGATCCTTCATGCCGTTGATATTGCTGTCTTTACGGCTGTAGATCTTCATCAGGCTGGCACCGATCGGATTATCGGGGATCAGAAACTGTTTGCTGCGCGCCGGAGCCTTGTAGTAGCCGCCGGTCGCCATATCATATTTGCCGGTTGCCAGGCCGGTTTCCTGAGCGATATCCGCCGCACCTTCCATAACAAATTTGTACTGGGGCAGTTTCGCGTTGATGGCTTTCAGTACATCCGGCTCATAACCCTGCGGTTCAACGCCGATAGCGCCCCACGACAGCGGCTTAGATTCTGCCGCGGTGGCGATTTTGATGGTGCGCACCGATTCCGCATAGCTGGTGGCGGCACTGAGTAACGCGATGGTCACGATACCCGGCATTGCCAGGCGACGTAATGTTGTTTTGATTGCAGGCATGTCTTTGATTCCTGTAATTATTAGAGTACGTGTTCTGAATTGAGGAACTGTGCAAGGCGTGGCAGGCTCGGGTTATCGAAAATCTCTGTCGGGCTACCCTGCGCCGCGACAACACCCTGATCCATAAACACAATGCGGTTGGAGATACTTTTGGCAAACTGCATTTCATGCGTCACCAGCAGCGATGTAATGCCGGAAGACGTCACGTCTTTAATCACCTTCAGCACTTCTCCCACCAGCTCAGGGTCGAGCGAGGAAGTGGGTTCATCGAACAACATCACATCCGGGCGCAGCGCCAGCGCACGCGCAATGCCGGTACGTTGCAGCTGACCACCGGAAAGCTGAGAGGGATAGTGATCCTGCTTACCACCTAGACCGACCCGATCCAGCTCCTGAACAGCGATAGCGCGCGCTTCCTGCTTCGATTTACGCTGCACCGCGATCAGCGGGTCCATCACGTTTTCAATCACCGTCATATTTTTGAACACGTTGAACTGCTGGAAAACCATCGCGGTACGCAGACGGATGGCCTGAATCGCGGCTTTGTCCGGCGACTGATAATCCATCGCAATCTGGTCAAACGTGATGCTGCCTGACGTCGGTTTTGCCAGGTAGTTAATGCAGCGCAGCAGCGTGGTTTTACCGGTGCCGCTCGGGCCGATAATCGATACCACGTCACCACGCTTTACCGAGAGATCGACCCCTTTCAGAATCGGCGCGCTCCCGTAAGACAGCTTAATATCTTTGAGTTCAAGCATTTGTGTTCATGTCCTTGCGGGTGAAAGACGGTTATTTCTCAATGCTGGCGTGGCCGAGCACGTGCATCAAACGGTTGGCCCAGCCAAAGATGGCGATGGCGTGGATCAGGTCGATAATTTCGTGGTCATCCATCCCCTGCTCACGTAGCGCAGCCACATCTTCCGCTGTTGCCTCTGACGGCGTGACCGACAGACGACGGGCAAAACGATAAATAGCCGCATCACGCGGGCCGAGGGTGTCAGCTTTGTCAAAGTACAGCGCACTCACCAGCGCATCGCTTTTGGTTAGCTGCGCATGGCGACGGGCATGGACTACGGCGCAATATTTGCAGCCGTTTACGATGGAAGCGCCCAACGCGCCCAGTTCACGATCGGCCCGATCCAGCCCGCCATCGACATACATAATGGCGTTAAACAGTACGGTCCGCGCTGTGTAACTCTCCGGATCGTGCGCCAGAGTGCGCACATAATCGGAGATCTTCTTATTTGATGGCGTCACCTTCATCGCGTCGAGCTGCTCCGGTGTGGCCTCAGCGACATCAACCGGCGTGATATAAGGATGCCAGTGCAACGGTTTGAGGCTGACTAACGGAATCATACGGACCTCATCAATCGTAAGCCGGACACCACACGCGTCTGGAAATTAACGAAGGCGATCAGCTCAGACAACGCCACAATTTGCGGATTGTTCAGCCCGGCCTGCTCCAGCAGATGGATATGGCTGGCCTCGGCGGCAAACGGGGTGTTGGTGACCAGGTCAGCGTGGCGGGCAATGGTCGCCAGCGGTTCGGCCAAATCCGTCTCACCGTTTGCCAGTGCCAGCAGCGCAGCGGAGGGAGACAGCTGTGCCAGCTGGGCGGCGTAGTCAGCCAGCAGATGCGCATCACCATTCAGCGCAGCCATGCGATGTGCCAGCGCCACACGCAGATCGGCAGCCAGTCCCTGATCCTGCTGTGGAGCCAATACCGACTGGCGGCACTGCTCGGCACCATCAACAAACTCCGGGCGAAAACGGCGGGCACGATACAGTTCATCCTCTGGTGTCAGCCCGGCGGACTGATCAATGGCGTCGATCACAACGCTTTCTCCTGTTTGAGTAAGGGTGTGGAATCCACCCATTCATCGCCCTGCAATTCAGGGGTGTCAAAAGCCATCAGGCTGTCGAAGTGCTGCTCAACATCCTCGGCGAACAGCGAAGCCGCAATGCCACGCACCAGGCGGTCGGCACCGGCGCTGACCGCCGGAATATCGCCAGACACTTTGCCGTGCGTCAGCATCGCCGCATCGTTGAAACAATGGATATGCGCCAGCAGCGGACAGCTACCCGGCTGACGCTCGCGAAACTCAAAGGCTGGCCCCAGATCTGGCGCTTCCAGCATGCTGGTGCGTGCTGCCCCCATTTCCGCCTGGTAGCGACCATCGGCCCAGCTGCGGATATAAGGTGCGATGGCAGCAAACTCCGGGCGACCGTTAAAATCGTTAGTGAAACCGGTCGCCGCGATCAGATAGTCGTATTGCAGCGCACCCTGGGTGGTTTCAATCACCAGCCCCTCGGCTTGCTGCTTAACCGCATTGATGCCGCAATCGAGGAAGAAACGCGCATTGGCATGGCGTGAGACGCGTAGCGTGGAGGAACGTGGCGGCGGCGTTTGCGTCGAGGCGGTGTAATCAACAAATTTCCACTTCCACGCATCCGGCAACTGATGCATCCCGTGCACTACGCCCTGGCTGCCGATGCCGGTCATCTTGTTGATACGCGGCATCTGTTTACGACGAATCAACAGATCCACCGCGCCCGCACCGTTTTCCAGCGCCGTCGCGGCGTTGTCCATTGAAGAAGCACCGGCTCCAATCACCGCCACCCGCTTGCCCTGCAAGGCGGAAAAATCGATGTCATCAGCCGAATGCGCCCAGAATTTGCGGTCGATGCCCTGCAAAAAGTCCGGTACGGCAAAACCACCGAGGCCCGAACGCCCGGTCGCCAGCACCAGACGGCGCGTATAAACGCGGCCGGTTTCGGCACCGGTGAGATCCAGCGCAATCAGGTCACCTTCAGCGGCGATGGCTGTCATGCGCACGTTGTTGCGCACCGGCAGATTCAGTACTTTGCGATACCAGATCAGGTAATCCATCCACTGATCTTTAGGGATTTTGTCCAGCGCCTGCCAGGCCTCAGCGCCCCACTGCGCGGTAAACCAGGCGCGGAAGGTCAGCTGCGGCAAGCCGAGCGATGGACCATGCAGGCTTTTGGGCGAGCGCAGTGTCTCCATGCGGGCAAAGGTAACCCACGGCCCTTCCAGCCCGGCCGGAGCGGCATCATAAGCCACCACGTTAGTGATGCCGGTTAGCAGCAATTTTGCCGTAGCGGCCAGCCCGCACATCCCTCCACCAATCACGACGACATCGCGTACCGGCGCACCATGGTGAGTGCGCGCAGGCACCCAGGCTTTGGCCGGTAATTCGAGGAATTCGAGATCCTGCTGAAGCTGTGCTTCAAGCGCGGTAAGACCGCTGGGCTGTGCTGCTGTCGTCATGGTGTTGTTCCCTGCTGCGGGTATAAACCTGCAAACGCAGGTTTAGAAGGCGCAATCAATCATCCACAAAACGCATAGTTAATGATTAATAATCAATAATACGCATAGTAAGAACTAAGGTTTTGCATAATCCCTCTGGCCCCGAAAGGAGTCAAGCAGGATGCTCACTTCGTAACCAATGGATTTCTTATATCTAAAGCAGAAAATGTTCTAAGAAGGGAGTGTATTGAATTTAATCCTGATTAATCAGTCGCATAATGCGCGGATGTTCGCTGGCGGGTAAACGCTGAAAACCCGGCAGCAACGTCTGCGCTGCCTGTTCCAGCGCCTCCACCAATGCCTGTGCGGCGCTGGTAATCTGTCGTCCCTGCGGGGTGATCACGCCAAAGAAATAGGGGATCTCTTCTTCCAGCGGACGAATCACCACACCTTCCAGCGGCATGCCCCAGGCCGTCACCGGTTCGAGGATCGCCACGCCTAAACCGGCGCGCACACAAGCCAGAATATTGGCCGAGGAATTGGTTTCGATGGTTTCGTGTGGCGGCACTTTGAGTTTTTTCAACGCCTTATCGTAGCGGCCCCGTAACCGTTGCGGACTCCAGGGGGCAATCAATCGACGCCCGGCAAGGCAGGCCAGCGTCAGCTGCGGCTGTGTGGCGAGGGGATCATCCTGCGGCAGCGCCACCACACAACGCGACTGGCCGATCCAGTGCAGGTCAACCGCGTGATGCTCCAGCGGCAGGCTACTCAGACCGAGGTCCGCCTCAGCAGTGATCACCGCGTGGGCCGTCTGTTCAGCGGATTCACTGATAATCTGTACTTTATTCTGCAAATTCAGGCTGGCGAGCGCCTGCGGCAGTAAGCCAGCAGCCAGCGCGGGCGTGGCGGCGATACTCAGCGGACGATGTTGCTGCTGGGCAATTTCCTGCGCGCGCAGACGGATTTGCTGCAATGACAGCAGCGCTTTTTGCACATACTGATGCAGCTGTAGTGCTTCTTCTGAGGGATGGATACGGGGTCCGTTGCGAATAAACAGCGGATAGCCCAGTGTCTGCTCCAGTTCCTGAATCAGGCGTGACACGGCGGGCTGCGAGCGATTCAGCGCTTTTGCCGCTGCCGTGACGCTGCCAGCGGAAATTACTGCCGCAAAGGCTTCCAGCTGACGTAAATCCAGATCGTGTAACATGCGGACATTCCCTAAGACATTGATCACCCGCGACAATCGCAGGGGCAAACATCACATCATAGAGAGAGTCGGCGCAATACGCTATGGCGCGGTAATCACCACCGCCACACGCCGGTTCTGTGCGCGCCCCTGAGCGCTGTTGTTGCTGGTCACCGGATATTTCATTCCCAGCCCGCGCGTCTCGATATTACTGCGCGGTAACGATGCCCCTGTCGCCCACTGCGCCGCGACTGCGTTGGCGCGTTTCAACGACAGCTGCTCGTTATAACTGGCAGTGCCGTAATTATCGGTATGACCATCAATGCGCAGATGTTCAATGCCGGTAACAGCAAGGTTGGTCGCCATACGGTTGATGGTGGTTTTACTTTCCGGGGTCAGTTCTGATTCGTTAATTCCGAAAAGAATTTTGTCTGACATTCCCAGCCCCCAGCCTTCCGCATTCGGGCTGAATCCCTCTTTGCGCATGGCGGCAATTTGCTCGTCGGTGAAGGTCCTTTTTGACTGACACCCGGCACAAGCGACGATGCATAGGAGTAGCAATGCTTTAAGTTTCATCCCGATACCTTTGTAATGCCCTTATGTTTGTACATATTCATATCTGCACGCTCAAGAATTGAGGTGACAGAATCACCGTGCTGCGACCAGGCATAACCAATGGTCACCGAGGTGGAGATATTAACGCCAGCAGAGATGGCAATCTTTTGCGCGATGGTGCTTTCAATCTCGCTGGTCAGCTGTTGCAGCGCATCTTCCGTGGTGTGGCTGGTGATCAGCATGGCGAACTCATCACCCCCCAGCCTTGCCACCATATCGTTTTTCGTCACCAGGCCAGACAACCTGGACGCTATGCTTTGCAGCACTTCATCGCCAGCCGCATGTCCCCAGGTATCGTTGATGCTTTTAAAACGGTCGCCATCGAGAAACAGCAGCACAAAACGCTCGTGCGCCAGCTGTTGATCGAGTAACTGGTTAAGTCGGTTGATAAAGGCCGCACGGTTCGCCAGCCCGGTCAGCGGATCTTTGAGCGCTTTGGCAGCGAGGGATTTATTGTCCCGCAGCAGCGACGCTTTTAAGGTCTGCATTTCCGCCAGCAGTGAATTCAAATCCTCGGAGAACACCTGAAATTCTTTGGTGGAGCTACCGGAGATACGCGGCGAAAAATCACCGGAGCGAATCACATTGTGGATGGTGCTGGTGATATTTCTGAAGGAGGCAAGAATGCCACGGTGCAATAACTCGCTGACCAGAAACGAGATAATAAACACGAAAATCATGCTACAGGATAAAATAATGATCGAGTATTCAATGAAATCCGCCACATTGGTCACGGTACCCGACAACGTCAACGTCCCGACTTTCGCATCTTCGTGGGTCACATTAACGGTAAGCGGCTTGGCATAAATCCAGTTGCGCAGCAGATGCTGAAACCGGCTTTCGTTTTCCACATTATCCTGCCAGTCAACTAACACCGTCTGTTCGGATGTCTCCAGTTTTGCCGCAGAAAACATGCCCTGCTCAGCCAGCAGCATGACTTTTTTCTTCGCATCGTAGCTATCTTCAAATACGGTGGCCGCCGTCAGGCTGGTACTGAGCGTATTGGCAATCAGTTCAAGATTTCTTTTTTCATAGCTTTTAATAAACAGCATCGACGTGGAAAACAGTAATAACCAACACAGCAGTAAAATAACCGCCGCATTGATGGTACTGATTTTACGTAACTGATTTCGTATAGATGATTTTTCGGTTTTTATTTTTTCGAATTTCATCTTACTGGCTTCCTTTGCGGGACAGTAATAACACATCCGGACTGACTCTCACGCCGCTTCTTGTCAGCGAGTCAAGATTTACAGAAAACACCGTCTTATCCTGATGAAAAATGAGGCAAAAGGATGCACCGATGGTACATTCCGGGTTGTTTTCAGCGATGGAAAGCATCGGGCGGCTGCTGGCTTTTTCCAGCAGCGCCACCTGCTGCTGCGGCGATTGAGCGCCAAAGTAGACCGCATCACACGGCTGCTCAGCCAGGGCCTCTTCACTGGCAAGCCACACCACGCTAAACCCCTGCTCACGCCCCTGCGGCAAAGAGAGATGGCTCACCGACGGCAGCACACAAAGCTGCGGTGGATGTTTTAAACCCGGCCATTGGGTAAAACTGATGATGCCACTGACAATACGATTTGCGGCATCGTCAGATGCCTCCGCCGCGCGTAAAGGAGAAGAAACCAGCAAGAGCAGCAACGAGAAGGTGATAAGCCAAATCCTTGCTGCGGAGGTTGCCAGTAAAGAGGCGTACTTTCCGTTCAGGATGCAGGGGTTTTCTTGTGATATTGACATACATCCATCCCTGAAAGTTAAGGTGAAATTTTACCATCATCATATAAACATGAGTAGTTTATTAAAATTTACCCATGCGGAACATCGCCGAAGCCCGACATATTGTACCGGGTATTATGCGGAAAGCATGGTAATTATTGGTACTGACGCCATACACCTACCTTGTAATTAAGTGGATCTAAAAAAATTATTAAATTATTATTTTTAATGATTATTTTTGAAATAACAGATCCAATATAAAATAAAAAAACACCCCACATGTGAATTCGCTTCATTTAATCAGATTTTTCTGCTCTGACGTCGATAAATAGCCAGCCCCCCCGATGAGAGGTGGCTGGCGTTTAACCCGTTAGCGCTTCAGCCATGCACGCAGGATATAGCCCGCAATGCGCGGATTCTCCTGCAAACGACGTGTGCTGTAACCATACCAGTCCGCACCATAAGGAACGTACACCCGCACGGCAAACCCAAGCGCGCGCACTTTGTCACGCAAAGGTTCACACACCCCCAGCAACATCTGAAATTCAAACGCGTCAGCGGCAACATGATGCTGCCTTGCCAGAGCGACCACAGCTTCAATCAGTTCTTCATCATGCGTTGCGACGCTGACAAAAACACCTGCAACGAAGCAGCACTTAACATGTGCAAGGAAATGGGAATTAATCGCTGCACGGTCGTCACTGGCTCCAGGCACCAGATACTGCGGCTCTTCCTGATAAATGCCTTTGCAAATGCGCAAACGGCTGCGTGTAACCATTAACAGATCCACATCGGCATAGCTGCGTTGCAAATAGGCCTGAATGGCGATTCCCAGATCGGCGTAGCGCTGCTGCAAACGGCGAAAGAGATCCAGTTCTTTCTGCGTACATTGCAGATCTTCCATATCCAGCGTGGCGATTTTTGCCACCTGCCTGGCCTGGGCCAGGATCTGCTGGATGCGTATTTCGCACTGCGCCTCATCATTTAACAGCCCCAATGCAGAGGGTTTAATGGATAATTCCGCATCAAGATTATGGGCAGCAATGGCGGCGATGGCCGTAGCATAAGCGGCGATCATGGCATCAGCTTCAGCCTCGGAAGAGGCGGATTCGCCCAGCACATCAAGCGTCACGCCAAAACCGGCCCGGTTGAGGTTGTGAATGACCTGCAGCGCCTCTTCAAGGGTGGAGCCTGCCAGATAACGCGTGGAAAGACGCTTAACAATAACGCGTGGAATAAAAGGCAGACTACGGGCGACTAAAACATCAATAAAATGCATTTTCTGGTTCTCTGACTAGAGGTTACCTGGTCCAGCGCAATACGCGCAGAACGTTGGCAAAAGCGTATCGCCTCGTGCTGATGCACAAGGTCACGCAAGCGTTGAACAACAAGCGCGTAGTACGCGCGTGGCTCAAAGGAAGGTGATGGTCAGAGGAGGCCAGGCAGCAGCATTCACAATGCGATGTTTCCGGTCAGGTGATGTAAAAATATGATGTCGCAGATTGCGTATTTTTAACAGGGCTGTCAAGGAAGCGATGACCTTTAATTGAGTAAGGAAATCGTTAATATCGTCCCCGTCGTTATAACTTACCCGTCAATTCCTGCTTATTATCATTCAGCAATTTCAGCATATCCTTTAAGTAATCATCTTCATTCCCTTTTTGCCAGGCAATACTTAAAGGCAAACCTTTAATATTTTCATTCAGGACCAGATTAATATAAACCACATTTTCGCTGTTCATATTACGATAAGAGGAAGGCACCACTGCCAAACCTAACCCTGCGGCCACCAGACTTAAAATGGTCTGTTTTTCTTCAGCAAATTGAGCGATATGCGGGGTCAACCCTGCCAGCCTGAACATACTCATGGTCAGGTCATGACTATGCGGACGCGTGCGCCTTTCGGGAATAATCATCGCTTCGTGTTTGAAATCGTCTAATGACACTTTTTCTCTTCCCGCCAAAGGATGATTTGCTGGCACCGCCAGCACACAACGTTCACGCGTAATAAAGCGTACCGCCAGTGCGGCATCCATAATTTGTGGCGCACGAAAGAAAATCATATCTAACCAGCCTGATTTTAGTTTAGGCAACAGGTTAATGGTTTTATCTTCAATAATATGAATATCGGTATTGGGATGCAGCGGAACAAATAAATTCAGTAATGCCGGGACCAGCCCCCGCGCCGCACTATCGATGGCACCAATTCTGAGCGTGCGACGTTGATCTTTTAATCCGCCTTTAAATCGCAGTGCCAGCGCATCAAATTGATCAATGATTTTGTTCGCTTCATCAAAAAAAATGGCACCCTCAGCGGTGAATGAAACATTACGCGTGGATCGATTTAACAGACGAACACCCAGTTCCTCTTCAAGTAAGCGAATAAAGCGAGAAAGTGACGCAGGCATCATTTCCATTCTTTGAGCTGCCCGCCCAAAATGTAACTCTTTGCCCACAGCAACAAAACAACGCAATTGATTTATATCCACATTTTCCTCGCCAAAACATTATTCAAATACTTTATATAATCGGCTATTGATGATCTGCTAATCCAAACCTGCATACTGAACTCGATTACAAAAAAATAACACCCCCTACACAAACTGGAGCACTTTAATATGAACAATCACCTCGAGAAAAGGGTGATGCGTAAAGTGACGTTGCGCATTGTCCCTTTCATCATGCTGCTCTACTTCATCGCATTTCTTGATCGTGTCAACATCGGTTTTGCTGCATTAACCATGAATCAGGATTTAGGTTTTTCGCCAACGGTATTTGGTTTGGGGGCCGGAATCTTTTTTCTCGGCTATTTTCTGTGTGAAGTACCCTCCAATCTGATCCTGCACAAAGTCGGCGCACGCATCTGGATCGCCCGCGTGATGATCAGCTGGGGCCTGGTCTCCGGTTGTATGGCTTTTGTCCAGGGTACCACCAGCTTCTACACCCTGCGTTTCCTGCTGGGTGTGGCAGAAGCAGGTTTCTTTCCCGGCATCATTCTGTATCTCAGCTATTGGTTTCCGGCCGCAAAACGCGCACAGGTGACAGCCATCTTTATGGCGGCAGCCCCGCTCTCCACCGCGCTGGGTTCGCCGATTTCCGCCGCGCTGCTGGAGATGCACGGCTTCCTTGGCTACGCCGGCTGGCAATGGATGTTTGTACTGGAAGCCATTCCGGCCGTGGTATTCGGCGTAGTAGTGCTGTTTTACCTCACCGACCGCCCGGCAAAAGCCAAATGGCTGACTGATGAAGAACGTGACTGGTTGCAGAACACCATGCTGGCGGAGGAACAGGTTCGCGCCGCGAAGCAAAGCCACAGTAG
Source organism: Pantoea sp. App145 (assembly GCF_047947045.1). Taxonomy (NCBI): domain Bacteria; kingdom Pseudomonadati; phylum Pseudomonadota; class Gammaproteobacteria; order Enterobacterales; family Erwiniaceae; genus Pantoea; species Pantoea sp. App145. Next base: position 3,546,487 of record NZ_CP133290.1, on the reverse strand, counting down.
CGCCTGGCGTGGGCTGGCGGATAAGCGGGTTCTGGCACTGGCGCTGGTTTACTTCGGCACCTCGGCGGGTCTGTATACCCTGGGGATCTGGTCGCCGCAAATCATCCATAGCTTTGGTGCCTCGTCGCTGGAGATCGGTTTCCTCAATGCCTTCCCGGCGGTGATCGGCGTTATCGGCATGATTCTGTGGGCGCGTCATTCCGATCGCACAAACGAGCGCAGCTGGCATGTGATTGCGGCCTGTCTGCTGGCCGCTGCCGGACTGATTTATGCCGGTAACGTCAGCACCTTGCTGGCGGTGATCGTCGCCCTGACGCTGGTCACCGTAGGGATCAGCGCCTCCAAACCTCCGTTGTGGAGTATGCCAACGCTGTTCCTCAGCGGGCCAGCTGCCGCCGCCGGTATCGCCACCATTAACTCCATCGGCAACCTCGGTGGTTTTGTCGGCCCAATGATGATTGGTGTGATTCGCCAGCAAACCGGCAGTTATACCTGGGGTCTCTATTTTGTCGCGAGCCTGCTGACGCTCTCGGCCCTGATTGTCCTGATTCTGTCTGCACGAGCGAACAAAACGCAGACGGCTGAACTTCCTCATCCTCATACACATTGATTTAACTGGAGAATATTATGCGTAACTATGCAATCGCCGCGATTCCTGCCGACGGTATCGGTCCTGAAGTGATTTCTGCCGGGGTGGAAGTGCTGCACGCTCTGGAACGTCAGAACCCGCAACTGAAATTTGCCATCGAAACCTTTGACTGGGGTTCGGATTACTACAAAAAACATGGCGTGATGATGCCAGAAGACGGCCTGCAAACGCTGAAGAAATTCGATGCCATCTACTTTGGTGCGGTCGGTGCGCCAGATGTGCCGGATCACATCACCCTGTGGGGCCTGCGTCTGCCGATTTGCCAGGGTTTTGACCAGTACGCCAACGTGCGTCCCACCAAAATCCTGCCGGGCATTATCCCGCCGCTGCGCAACTGTGGCCCTGGCGATCTGGATTGGGTCATCGTGCGTGAAAACTCTGAGGGCGAATATTCCGGTAACGGTGGCCGCGCGCACCGTGGTCTGCCGGAAGAAGTCGGCACCGAGGTGGCGATTTTCACCCGCGTCGGGGTGACACGCATCATGCGTTATGCCTTCAAACTGGCGCAGTCACGTCCGCGTAAGCTGCTGACCGTGGTGACCAAATCCAATGCGCAGCGCCACGGTATGGTGATGTGGGATGAAATCGCCGCTGAAGTGGCGCTCGAATTCCCGGATGTGCGGTGGGATAAAATGCTGGTTGATGCGATGACCCACCGTATGACGCTGCATCCGCAGAGCCTCGATACCATCGTCGCCACCAACCTGCATGCGGATATTCTGTCCGATCTGGCTGGCGCGCTGGCCGGTAGCCTGGGTGTGGCCCCCACCGCCAACATCGATCCGGAACGTCGCTTCCCGTCCATGTTCGAACCGATTCACGGCTCAGCGTTCGACATTACCGGCAAAGGCGTTGCCAACCCGGTCGCCAGTTTCTGGACCGCCGTACAGATGCTGGAGCACCTTGGTGAGCCTGAGGCAGCAGCGCTGGTGATGGAAGGTATTGAGTACGCTTGCGCACAAGGCGTGCTGACGCCGGATGTCGGCGGTACGGCCAAAACCGTGGATGTCACCAAAGCGGTGGTGGAATTCATCACCTCTAAAGCCCCAGTTGCCGAGACCGCGTAAAGATGAGAAATGAACAGGCCGCAGCCATTTTGCAGGACATCTTCCAGCAAGCCGTTGACAGCGCCCGCCCAGGGCCTGTCATTCCTCCGGCGCTGCCGGAAAAGCCCCGTGGGCGTTGTGTGGTAATTGGCGCAGGCAAAGCCTCTGCTGCAATGGCAGCAGCGGTTGATGCGGCCTGGCCGGATGTTGATGTCAGCGGTGTGGTGGTGACGCGTTATGGTCACGCCGTACCGGCCGGGCGAATTCGTATCCTCGAAGCCGCCCACCCGGTTTCCGATGCCATGAGCGAAACCGCCGCGATGCTGATCGTCGAATCGCTACGTGGATTAAATCAGGACGACCTGGTGCTGGCATTGATTTCCGGCGGCGGTTCGGCGCTGATGGCGCTACCCGCTCCCGGCCTGACGCTGGCCGACAAACAGGCGATCACCCGCGCCCTGCTGCACAGCGGTGCCAATATCAAAGAGATGAATCTGGTGCGTCGTCATCTCTCGGCAGTGAAAGGCGGCAAGCTGGCCGCGCTGGCACAGCCCGCCCGCGTCGTCTCGCTGATTATCAGTGATGTGCCGGGTGATAATCCCACCGATGTGGCGTCTGGCCCAACGGTGGCGGATAACAGTACCCCAGGTGAGGCATTGAAAGTCCTGGAGCGCTACGGCATCCCTGTTGCCGAGCCGGTGCGTTATGTACTGAGTTTGCCCGCCAGCCCACCTCCGCCTGTCATCAACAGTGAAACCCGGCTGGTTGCCACCCCGGCGCTGGCGCTGTACGCTGCGGCTCAGGCGGTGCGACGACATGGTTTCACGCCGCTGATCCTCGGTGACGCTATCGAAGGGGAAAGCTGTCAGGCGGCTATCGTGATGGCGGGTATCGCTAAATCGGTCAAGCTTTACGGCCATCCGGTGAGCGGGCCTGCGGTGCTGCTGTCCGGCGGCGAAACCACCGTGACTGTCGCCAATGGCAAAGCCGGGAAAGGGGGGCGTAATACCGAGTTCCTGCTCAGCCTGGCCTGTGCCTTACAGGGAGAAGCGGGCATCTGGGCGATTGCCGGTGACAGCGACGGCATTGATGGCACCGAAGATGCCGCGGGTGCGATGATTTATCCCGATACGCTGGCGCGCGGCAAGCTCAATGGGCTGTCCGCCGCACGCTATCTGGATGAACATGACAGCTATAGCTTTTTCCATTCCATCGGTGATCTGGTCATTACCGGCCCCACCCTGACCAATGTGAACGATATTCGCGCCATTTTGATTAAATAACAGACTAAAAACGCGCAATAAATTGCGCCGCTACGACCTGGTGCGATATTGGAATGACAGCGAGAATTCCCGCACACACCGTAGCGGCGCGATTTATCGCGCTTCTTTTGCAACAACGCCGGGATAAAAACGCGCAATAAATTACGCCGCTACATCACGCCACACCTGTATAAATTTCCCGCACTTGTTAAAAATATCAATGCCATTAATGATCATATTTCCAGCAAAAATATGTCCAAAACCCGACAAGATATAAGAAAATGTAACAACGAAAAATGATAAAGAGGGTAACCATTTGAATGAAATGAATTTTCAACCGGAGTGATTATTTAAATAATTTATATAAACCACAGGTAATGATTATCCCGCACAGTTGCGCTTAGACTGCGCCGTTACAAAACAATAACATTAACCGCGAGGTTAATTGTCTAATTGTTTAAATAAAGACACCAGGCAAGATCGATATCTTCAACATTATAATGAGAAGCTGGCAGTAAAATGGCAAATGAATCATGTGGTATTGGCAGGCGGCCTTTTATCATAGGCTCCTTAATTGGTATTGCATCATTAGGCGTTAAAGGTGGCGTCAGCAGCGTTTTTGCCGCAGTCCCCACTGCCGCAGAAGAACTGAATAACTACCAACCGGTATTTTTCAACGCGGAAGAATGGAAATTCATTCTGGCCGCCTGCGATCGCCTGATCCCGTCCGACAAAGAAGGCCCGGGAGCACTGGACACCCATGTTCCGGTGTTTCTCGATAAACAAATGCTGACGCCGTACGCCAAAGGCGAAGAATGGTATATGGATGGCCCCTTTGACAGCCATGCCAGCCTGCTGTTTGGCTATCAGATGCCCTTCCCGTTACAGGTGCTGTATCGCAAAGGCATTGCCCTCACCAATCACTATACCCGTATTAAATACAATCAAAGTTTCAGCGAACTTCCCGGAATAATTAAAGACGCGGTATTAACCGATCTGCAAAAAAATAACGTGGATTTTTCCCAGTTTGGCGAAGCGGACCTGAACGCCGGTTATTTCTTCACCCGACTGCTGGAAAATACCAAAGAAGGTTACCTTGCCGATCCGCAATATGGCGGAAATAAAAATATGGCGGCGTGGAAAATGATTAATTTCCCCGGTGCACGCGCCAGTTTCCCGCAATGGATAAAAATACATAACGTCAAATATCCCCTTGGCCCCGTCTCACTGAGTGGCGAGCAGGCCTGATTCTTCCTGGAAAGCAAATGAAAAAGACCAATGACGCCGTCGATGTCATCATCGTCGGCCTGGGCTGGGCCGGTTCAATTATGGGTATTGAACTGGCGCAGGCTGGATTGAAAGTGCGCGCGCTGGAGCGTGGTGAAGATCGTCTCAACAGCGATTATGCCTATCCGAAACCGGCCGATGAGCTGGCTTTCACCAAACGCCATAAGATTATGCAAAGCCCCCACGATGTGGCTTTCACCATTCGCCATAATGCCTCCGAGACCGCGCTGCCGATGCGCGAACTGGGTGCGTTTCGTCTGGGTGATGGTGTCGGCGGTGCCGGGCTGCACTGGACCGGGATGATCACCCGTCCAACGCCGGTTGACCTGAAAATGAAAACCTGGGCCGACGAACATTTTAAACGCGGCGAACTGGATGAAGAACTGCGCATTCAGGATTTCCCGGTCAGCTGGGAAGAGATTGAACCGCATATGGATTTTTTCGATAAAGTCTGTGGTTCTTCGGGCGAAACCGGCAACCTGCGCGGTGTGATACAAGCCGCTGGCGACCCGTTTGAAGGGGCCCGTTCTAATCCCTTCCCTAACCCACCGCTGGCAGACAGCCTCAATAGCAGCATGTTCCGCAAAGCCGCACAGGAGATGGGCTATCACCCCTACTCGATGCCGTCAGCGGCGGTGTCGGTGCCCTATACCAACCCCTATGGCCAGCAAATCGCCCCCTGTAACTATTGTGGCTTTTGTCAGTTCTACTCGTGCCTGAACTACTCGAAAGCGTCACCGCAGACGGCGATCCTCGATCGTCTGAAGCAGATGGCTAACTTCGACTATAAAACCCGCGCCAACGTGATTCGCGTCGAGAAACATGCCGACGGCAAAACCGCCACCGGTGTGACCTATATCGATGAAAACGGTGACGAAGTTTTCCAGCCCGCCAGCATCGTTATCCTCTCGACCTTTGGTCTGAATAACGTGCGCCTGCTGCTGAATTCGTCTATCGGCAAACCCTACAACCCGATCACCGAAGAAGGAGTGATTGGCCGTAACTACACCCACCAGTACGGCGGTGGCTTTACGTTGTTCTTTGATAACCTGGAATTCAACCCGTTTGCCACTGCCGGACCGACCGGCACGGTGATCAGTAACTTCGGGACCGGTAATGTTGACACCGCAGCGCTCGGTTTTATCGGCGGTGCCAAAATCTACAGCTCGCAGCCCACCGGTACGCCGATGGCGGCGGCGGTGAAAAAAGGCGCGCCTTCCTGGGGAAGCGGCTGGAAAAAAGGGCTGAAAGAGAGCTACGGCCACTCGATGGGCGTGAAGCTGGAAGGCAGCAATATGGCGACCCGTGGCAACTATCTCGACCTCGACCCGGTGTATAAAGATCGCTTCGGCATGCCGCTGCTGCGCGTCACCTATGACTACGTGCAGAACGATCTGCGCATGCTGCAATTTATGAAGGAGAAGATGGAGGCGATCACCAAACATCTGAATCCGACGCAGTATTCCCACAACATTCTGAAGATGGACAGCCACTTCGCCAGCTCGCCCAACTACGTCAATACCCACAATGCGGGCGGCGCGATTATGGGTGAAGATCCGCGCACCTCGGCGCTCAATCGCTATCTGCAAAGCTGGGATGTGCACAACGTTTTTGTGATGGGAGCCAATGCTTTTCCGCAAAACTTCTATGCCAACCCCTCGGCGATGGTGGCAGGCCTGGCTTACTGGTCAGCCAAAGCCATTCGCGAGCAATATCTTAGCAACCCCGGCCCGCTGGTGCAGGCATAAGGAGATAACCATGAAATCGACACTTCGTTATCTGCTTATCGCCGGTTTAATGGGCTTTGCCCAACAAAATGCTCAGGCAGCAGACACCCCGAATGCCTCGCTGATCGCCACAGGGGAGTACCTGGCGCGTGCCGGTGACTGCACCGCCTGCCACTCCATTGCCGGCGGCAAAGAATTTGGTGGCGGGCTGGCGATTGCCAGTCCTATGGGGGTGATCTACTCCACCAATATTTCCCCCGATCCTGATGCTGGCATTGGCCGCTACAGCGAACAGGAATTTGCTGATGCGGTGCGTAAAGGCGTTCGCCGTGATGGCAAACACCTTTACCCGGCGATGCCCTACCCGGACTATCGCGGTATCACCGATGCCGATATCCACGCGCTGTATGTTTACTTTATGCAGGGGGTAAAGCCGGTAGCGGAAAAAGCGCCGGAAACCGCACTCAGCTTCCCGTTTAACCAGCGCTGGGGCATGTGGTTCTGGAACCTCGCCTTTACCGACGATAAGTCATTCGAGCAGCGTCATTCGGTGCCAGATGATATCAATCGCGGTAAATACCTGGTGGAAACTCTCGGCCACTGCGGCAGTTGCCATACCCCGCGCGGTATCGGTATGCAGGAAAAAGCGCTCAATGAATCCAGCAGCCATTATCTTGCTGGTGGCGAACTGAATGGCTGGCCGGTTCCTTCCCTGCGCGGTATGCCCACCTGGACAGTGCAGAATATTACCGATTACCTGGCAACCGGTCGCAATGATTTTGCTTCGGTCGGCGGTGAGATGACAGGGGTGGTTGAACACAGTATGCAGCACATGACCGACAGTGACCTGCATGCCATCGCGGTGTATCTGAAGTCACTGCCTGCGGATACCCCGGTCAAAAATCGCCGGGAAAATGCCGATGCTGCCACGAAGCAGACCGCCGACCTGCTCACCCAGGGACATAACCTTGGTGCGGGTCAGATGTTATATATGAACAACTGCGAAGCCTGCCACTGGACTGACGGCAACGGCGCGAAAGGGATCTTCCCCCGGCTGAATGGTGCCGATGTGGTGATTGCGGATAACCCCACCGGGCTCATCAATATCATCCTGCAAGGTGCGCAAACCCCTTCCACGCCGAAAGCTCCGTCGATTATGGCGATGCCCGGTTTTGCTGCGCGTCTGACTGATGAGCAGGTCGCCCAGCTTGCCACCTTCGTGCGCAGTGGCTGGAGCAACGATGCTCCGGCGGTGACGGCCAAAGAAGTGCAGAAGGTACGTGAAGGCAAATAACGCCTGACTGCAGCGACCACCCCGGATGAGGTGGTCGCTTTAGGCCAGTTCCCTGCTTTTGTCGGATGCGTTTATTTCTTCGGCAGAATAAATTGCCCCACCAGCCCGGCAGAGGCCAGAACATGCCCTTTTAATTGCGCCATCACCGCGTCTCTGGTTAATCCTTTCGTCAGTGCATCCGGGGTGAAGTCAGTGGCAATTAAGGTGAAATTGTAATTGTGGATATCCCCATTCAGCGGCGGGCACGGGCCGGAATAACCCTGAACGTTTTTACCGTTGCTGCCGGGGGTATAACCGGTGACCCGGGTTAAATCCCCTTTGGCGAATTGATGATGGCTGCTGTCGATGCCATAGCCGAGGAAATGGGTCATGCCCAGACCATTCATCCCCTGCGGATCTTCAATCAGCAGCACATAACTTTTGGTATTAGCCGGGGCATCACGCCAGCTCAGCTGCGGCGAAATGTTTTGCCCCGGACATTGCCCGCCACCGCCCATTGACAGCGGCAGATGGCCAGCATTGCGGAAATCCGTGGAATGCAACGTAAAGGGAGCGGCCAGCGTCCCGGCAGAACAAAACATCAATCCGGCCAGTAACCCGGCATGCGCACGTAATAACATCCGATATCTCCTTATTTATCGCTATTCTCTCGTCGGTCTGAAATAACCATCAAATCACCGCGCCGCTCTGCTGAAAGAAACGTCGGGTGCGATGATTGAGCTGAGTCGCTTTTTGCAGGGTTTGCGGATTAATGGCGGAGCGACACACATCCCAGGCGTTACCATTGGGATAGCAGGCGACCACGCTGAAATCATCCTGGCTGTGCAGCAGGCGCTGTCCGGTTCCGGCCGGTAAGAAAATCACATCACCCGCTTTGGCCTGCATCACCACACCGTTATCGCCGCCCAGCTGCCATTCCCCGCGCCCGGAGGCCACGACGAAGATGGCATGGGTGCGGCTATGGAAGTGCTGATATGAAAAAGGCGCCGCCTGCCACTGACGCGCCCATCCCGCCTGGTGCAGATCAGACATCAGGTCCGCCTGCCCGGCCTGCGTGCGAAAATGCAGAATGGGTAGCGCAGGATTATTGGGCACCCAGCCATCGGTCGCCATACGCCATTGATTGACCCACTGCAGGGAAGCCACAGCGCTGGCTTTGGCGGCCAGCGAGGGCAACAGGAAAGCCAGTAGTGCCGAGTGCTGGAGAAAATTGCGTCGGGTGAATTGAGCCATATCCATTCCTGAAAGTTCAGTGACCTGTTGAAGCCGGTTGCAAAAACGCCCATCTGGCTCCATTATTATACCTAGATAAACTAGGTATCAGACATAGCGAAGTCAAGCTAAGATAGCGGCGAAGTTTGACTCTTTCTTTGTAAGCGGGTGATGACGATGAGAAGCAGTGCTGACGATAATCTAAAGAGCCATATCGAAATGGTCATCCTGGCCGCACTGGAACGCGGCCCCAGCCACGGTTACGCGCTGATTGAGCTGATTCATCAACTTACCGATGGCGTGCTGTCGTTTCAGGAAGGGACGGTGTACCCGTTGCTGCATCGTATGGAACAGCGCGGCCTGATCCAGGCGGAATGGGAAATCGCCCCGTCGAAACGTAAACGTCGCGTCTACAATCTGACCCGCGAAGGTCAGCAGGAATTAGTCAAAAAACGTGAAGCCTGGGATAGCTACTCCGTCGCCGTCTCCTCTTTATTGCAGAGGTCGTAAATGGACCCGCTGACTGAACTACCAGAACCTGCCCGGCGTTATTTGCAGGCGTTGCAGTATGAACTGCGTTTTGAGCAGAAATACGCCGAGGATATCTGTCTGGAGATCAGCGAACATTTTTATGAAGCTGTTGAATGCAGCAGTGAAGCCCCGGAGCAGGCAGCACAGCGGGTGACACAACGCTTTGGCTCGCCGCAAAATCTGGCCGCTGAGTTTGCCGTGGTGCTTATCACCCGCAAACTGCGCAACACCCTGTTTATCAACCTCGCCATCATCGTTGCCATTCTGCTCGCCGTGCTGACCTGCCTGACCGATCGCCACGGTGGCCCGGCGGTGATTACCGCAGTATTAAGCGGCTGCGTCACCTGGGCCGGATTACTGGCGATTCAGCGTAATGAGCTGGAAGGCATTCGCTTGTATCACTGGCTATGCACGCCGATTATTGCCTGCCAGACCACCTCCTGCGCACTGCTGCTGGCCCTGCTGTGGAACCTGTTTAATTCGCCCGGCAGCACCCTTTACTATCACGCCTTTGCCGCCATCGCCGCGCTGCTGCTCGCGCTGCGCATGGTCCACCTGAAATTACGCAGCCGCAGCATGTGCGCGCTGTGGAAGCGCGCAGCACACCACTAACGCGTTTCCAGCGGCATTTTGCGGGTGGGCGGCGGAAAGGCCTCATCCATCACGCGCAAATCCGCAGGCTGCAGCTGCACGCTGAGCGCGGCAGCATTCTCTTTGATATGCGCCGCCTCGCCCGATTCCGGGATGGCGATCATATTGCCGTTGCGAATCACCCAGGCGAGCAGCACCGTCGAGGGTCCGGTCTGATATTTAGCAGCCAGCTGGGTGATGAGTGGATGACGCAGCAACGATGCGCCTTCGCCACCTAATGGGGAATAGGCCATCATCGGCATATGATGCTGGTTACACCATGGGATCAGGTCAAACTCAATGCCACGACTCGCCGGATTATAAAAAACCTGATTGGTGGCGCAGCGATCGCCCTGCTCGACGGCAAACAAATCTTCCATGTCATCGACATCGAAATTGGACACCCCCCAGGCCTTAATTTTTCCCTGCTGCTTCAGCTTTTCAAAACCGGAGACCGCTTCCGATAACACGCTGCTAAAACGCCAGTGCAGCAGGTAAAGATCGAGGCAGTCGGTGTTGAGGCGCTTCAGGCTGGCATTGCAACTGCGTTCCATCATCAGGCGATTAGCGTGATACGGGTAGATTTTGGAGACCAGGTAAACCCGATCGCGCAGGCCATCAATCGCCTTACCAATCAGCGATTCTGAACGCCCGTCACCGTACATCTCAGCGGTATCGATCACCCGCAAGCCGCTGTCGATTCCGGCGCGTAATGCATTGATCTCGGCAACTTCGCTATGTCTGCCCTGACCGAGGTGCCAGCTTCCCATGCCAATAGCAGCAACCGACTGACCATTAAGAGTGACTGTTTTCATGCAATTTCTCGTTGAGAGGAGGAAAGGTTTTCGCTTCCAGCTGTACCTGTCTGCGGCCCAGCCACTGGCTGTTAACCAGCCAGATCAATGACAGCGGCAGCGCCAGCCAGATCAGCATGCCGCCACTCAGCCCGGCCGCCCCCATCGCCGCCCAGCTCCAGGCACCGACCTGGTCACCCGCACGATAGACGGCGGTATCGATGACATTCTTGGCTTTGTATTTATCTTCCCGTTGCAGCACCGTGAACAACACCTCACGCGCGGGTCGGGCAAAGGCGAAATTGGCCCCGCGGCGTAACACCGAAAACACCACAATCGACGCGGCCACCGGCCACAGAGACAGGCTGGCAAAACCCAGCAGGGTGATCAGCGGCAGCAACCCTAACACCAGCTTCGTGCCGTAGCGCGACATCAGGCGGCTGGTAACAAACAGCTGGGTGAGCAGGGTCAACACATTGACCACCAAATCGAGGGTGGCAAAGAACGCGGTACGATCGCTGTCATGCTGGAACAGATGGTGTACCAGCTCAGCCTGGCGGAAATAGATCAGGGTTGAGGTTACCGAATAGAGCAACATATACAGGCAAATATTCAGCAAATAGGGGGACTGGAAAATGCGTGCAATGCCAGAAAAAATGCCGCCACCGAGCGGCTGTGCCTGCTGGGCTGCCCCCTCCCCCTCGGCAAGATGGGTAAAAGCACTCAGGCGCTTGACGCATCCGACCGCGCACTCCAGCAGCAGCGCGGCCAGAACAAACAGCCCGACGATATTCAGACGATGTACCAGCAACGCAGTGATGGCCGATCCCAGGATGGCACCCAGCGTGGCTCCTGCGGCCATCATGGCAAACAAGCGACTGGCACGTTCGCGCGAAAAGATATCGGCGACCAGTGACCAGAACACCGAGACAACGTAAAGATTGAACACCGAGAGCCAGACAAAAAATACCCGCCCTAACCCGATCTGCATCGATGCCGGAAGGGCAAACTTCAACACGGCAAATATAATTAACTGGCTGATAAAAAATCGGTAAACCAGCGGGATAAAACGCTTACGCGGCAGTGCACGCGACAAGGCGGCAAAGGGGATATTAAGGGCAAGGATGGCGATCAGCGTGGCGCTAAACAGCCACTGCAAATTATGCAGACCGCCATCAATACCAAAGGTATCGCGAATCGGTCGCAGAACGTAATAGGCTGAGAGCACACAAAAAATGTAGATCATGCACCAGATTAACGCCTTTACCTCTTCCGGCCTGACGGGGGTAAGACGGAGCCAGAAAGGCACCGCTGGCTGATGCTGATGGTCCGTCTGTTGACTGCCCATAAATGCTCCCGATGTTTTAATCGTTCCGTGACTGCAAATGCCAATAACTTACCTAGACAATCTAGGCAAGTAGGATTGCGCTGTCAAGATGATGTGATCGGCCTCACATTCGAAGGTAGAGAGAGAAAAGTGGGATAAAAAGGTGATTTGAACATTTATTTGCGAAGAATAACTTTTTGAAAATATTCAACGTTCTATTTTATTCCCTTCCTGATATTTCCCTGACTCACTCCACAGCGCAGCCATGAAAATAAAATTATCCGTTATGCCCGTATGTTTAAGCATTCTCTTCTCATTCGGCACAGAGGCTGCGGTGCGACTCTGCCAGCCCCAGCATGCTGATAACGCAACCCAGGCCATTCAGCAGGCGATTGATCATTGTTCGCAGTCAGGCGGGGGCAAAGTGGTGCTTTCTGCCGGGGTATGGCACAGCGGCCCGTTATTATTGAAGGATAATGTGGAGTTATATCTGGCGGCAGGAAGCCGGTTAGCGGCCAGTTATCAGGGGAATCTGTTCAGACCGGGTTTTATTTCGCAACCCGCCAGTTATGGCGAAGCCTTTATTCTGGCGAAGGATGCCAGCAATGTCGCCATTACCGGGCCAGGCGTGATTGACGGCCAGGGCGAGCAACAATGGTCACTGGCTACCACCGCACGCAACCATCTGAAACAAGGCGATACTGCCTGGTTTACCCAACATTATCCGGGTATTCCCCCCGCCAATGGTATGCCCCGCCCGTGGCTGATTGAATTTTCCCATGTGACACAGGGGAAAATTGCCCATGTTGGCATTGAAAACTCACCGATGTGGAACCTGGTAATACGCGACAGTAAGAATATTGACGTCGCCAACAGCACCATCACCAATCCACCCGATTCACCCAATACCGACGGTGTCGATGTGATTTCTTCGCACGCAGTCAGGCTGCATCAGCTGAATATCTCCACCGGTGACGACGATATATCGATTAAATCCGGGCTGGCAAAACGTACGGATAATGCGACAAGCAGCGATATCACCATTGACCATATTCAGTCTGAAGATGGACACGGCATCTCAATTGGCAGTGAAACCATCAACGGTATTGGTAAGGTCACCCTGCACGATCTGGATTTCAACGGCACCGAAAATGGGGTTCGCATTAAATCCGGCCGCGATCGCGGCGCGAATATTGGCCCGATTATGATGCGCGATGTCACCATGGAAAATGTCAAAACCCCTCTGGTGATCACCGACAGCTATGGCGGCAACGGCGGTTACTCGGCTGACAGCATCAGCCCGATTGCCGCACAGCCACTGACGGCGACCACGCCGAGAATTCACGATGTGACGATTGAGAATCTGCATGCCAGCGGCGCGCACAGTGCCGGGATCATCAGTGGATTACCGGAAGCACCACTGAGCCACATCCGTCTGGCCTCGATCCACATCGCCGCCGTGACCGGTCTGCAAAGCCGTTACGTTTCAGGCACGCAAAAGCAGGTGGACATCCATGCCGCGCGCGGTCAATCTCAGTTATCCGGACCGGACACTCATTGGATAACCCGATAACATGCGTGCGAATATGTTTGAGTATATGGACATCTTCATCCAGGTGGTTGAGCAGGGCAGCTTTACCAAAGCTGCCGATGTACTCCAGCTGCATCGCCCGGCAGTCAGCAAGGCGATTCAGCAACTGGAGGACGAACTGGGTGCCAAACTCATTCACCGCACCACGCGCAAACTGAGCGTGACCGCTGAAGGGGACGCGTTCTACCAGCGCGCCAGGCAATTAATGGCCGAAATGGGCGAGATGATGGCCAGCTTCTCGCCCACCCTGCCGCCACGTGGCCGTTTATTGCTGGATGTGCCGCTGTCGCTGGCGCACTGCCTGCTGATCCCCAACCTCGCCGCATTCAGGGCGCTTTACCCGGATATTGAGGTGGTACTGCTGTCGTCCGACAAAAAGACCGACCTGATCGCCGAAGGGGTGGATTGCCTGGTCAGGATCGGTGATTTAGCCGACTCCAGCTTTATCTCGCGCCGCTTAGGCGACATCCGCATGGTCACCTGCGCCGCACCCGCCTATATCGAAAAACACGGCATCCCCGCCACGCCAGACGATCTGTTGAGCCATCAGGCAGTTAACTTTTTCAGTGAACATAGCCGCGAAGTGATGGACTGGAAGTTTTATGTGGATGGCGTGATGGTTGCACGCCGGGCGGGCAGTAGCGTGCTGGTGGATAACTCAGATGTTTTGCTGTCGTGCGGGCTGGCGGGTCTCGGCATCATTCAGGCGACCCGGAACGCCCTGGCGCCGCATATCCAGGCCGGGCGTCTGGTGGAGGTGTTAACCGATTATCCTCCGGTCGCCAAACCGGTGTCGGTGCTCTACCCGGACCGGCGCTATCTTGCCCCTAAGGTACGCGTGTTTATTGACTGGTTCAGTGAGGTTTTTAGCCAGCATCCGCATTAAATGCGCCACCATTGTTACTGCATCAGTAACACTGAAGTTCCCCGGCGTTTATTTTTCGCCCGACGTTAACAACGTAGTCTGTAAACAGATGAATCTGGCATGTCGCCCGATTACCTGAAGAGATCTGCACATGACTAAAGTTGTTGTTTTCAACCGCACTGGCGGCCCCGAAGTGCTGGAAATTGTTGATGTTAACGTCGCGGCTCCGGCCGCAGGCGAAGTTCAGATTCGGGTACAGGCCATCGGTCTGAACCGCGCCGAAATCATGTACCGCACCGGTCAGTACGTTATTGAACCTGAGTTTCCGGCACGCCTTGGCTATGAAGCTGCGGGCATCGTGGCGGCGGTGGGTAGCGACGTTACGGATTTCGCCCTGGGAGATAAAGTCAGCGTCATCCCCTCATTTATGTTTAACCAGTACGCCATGTATGGCGAGGTCGTCAACGCGCCGGTTCACGCCGTGGTTAAACATCCGGAAAATCTTTCCTTCAAGGCAGCGGCGGCCAGCTGGATGATGTATGTCACCGCGTTTGGCGCGCTGATCGAATATGGCAACCTCAAAGCCGGTGAGCATGTAGTGATCCGCGCCGCCTCCAGCAGCGTAGGGCTGGCAGCGATTCAGATCGCCAATATGGTGGGAGCGATCCCCATCGCCCTGACCCGCACCAGCGAAAAACGGGAGCTGCTGATGCAGGCGGGAGCCGCCGCCGTGATCGCCACCGACGAACAGGAGATGGAAGAAGCGATTAATCACGCCAGCGCTTATCAGGGCATCAATATTGTGTTCGACCCAGTGGGTGGGCCTGATGTTGCCAGGCTGACGCGTGTGATGGCGAAAAACGGCCTCTATTTCCAGTATGGCGCGCTGGATAGCCGCGATTTACAGGTGCCGGTGTTTGATATTCTCGGCAAGCATCTGACCCTGCGGGGCTATGAACTCTTCGAAATCACCACCGATGCAGAAAAAATGGCACGGGCAAAAGCCTTTGTGACTGCGGGGCTGCGTTCCGGCCAGCTGCATCCGGTTATTGATAAAACCTTCCCGCTCGACCAGATTGCCGACGCGCAGCGTTATATGGAATCCAATGGTCAGGTGGGCAAAATTGTCGTCACGATAGCGTAAATGGAGCAGCATATGACTTTTCAACCCGGCTGGCAGGCACCTGCCATCAATCGTAAAAAAATCGGTGACATGACCGTCACCATGCTGAGCGATGGCTTTCTGGACGTTTCCTTTGAGCTGCTGTCAGGCATTGACGGTTCGCGCGCCGAAGCCTTGTTGCAGCGCCGTGGCGCGCCGATCGCCCCACGGATTAACATTAACGTTTACGTGGTGCAGACAGCGGATCGCACCATTCTGATCGACAGCGGTGCCGGAGGAATTAAGGGCTGGGGTGGACGATTACCGGTGGCACTGGCGGCGGCAGGCATTGACCCGTTGCAGATTGACACCATTTTGCTGACCCATTGCCACCCCGATCATATCGGCGGGCTGGCCGGTCCGTTGCAGACTCCGCTGTTCCGCAACGTGCAGCAGCTTTTTATTCATGAGAAGGAACTGGCATTCTGGCGCGATGAAACTATTGCGGCCAGCGCCCCCGATGGCTTCCGCCCCTACTTTGAACTGGCGAAAAATGCGTTTAACGCGTACGGCCAGCAGCTGGTACCGTTCCGTGAAGAAGCCATTCTGCCAGGTATCCAGGCGGTGCCGTTGTTTGGTCATACCCCCGGTCATACCGGCTATCTGCTGGGTGACGAACACGACTCGCTGCTGATCTGGGGCGACATCGTGCATTTCCCGCATATCCAGGTCACACAGCCGGAAGTCACCATCGCCTTCGACAGCGACCCGGTAGCAGCGGCGCAAATCCGCGGCAAACTGCTGGATCGCGCGGCCAGCGATAATCTTGCCGTCAGCGGTATGCACTTCAATCTGCCCACTACCGGTAAGGTGGTTCGGGAAGGGAATGGTTTTGCGCTGAATTACGATTTGTGGTCGCCGGTGCTGTGAAACTGTGATGTTTTGTCATGGCGCGATTTTTCGCGCCATCATTAATAATCAATACTGCATAAGCAACAGCAAGTTACCCTGTTTCCTTCCAATAATAGAATTCACACTCGTGCTCCTCTTTTTTATCTGACCTGCCTGATACTCGATATGGTGTCTTCAGATTGTACAAATACCCCTTTTTGTGCCAACTCAGCCATGAAGGAGCAACCATGAAAAAACATTCTTTCCTCTCTCTATGGGGATTGCTGATATTGACGCTACTGACGCAGGCGGCGATGGGTGCAGATCGCCCTGGTGCGACGATATCTATTGATCAGGATATCTGGATAAACCCTGACCTGCCGATTGGCACCATTACGCCTGCCATAACATCAGAAATCGTTCTTTATGCAGACAACGATTATGCTAAATATAACCTTTATGGCGTTGACTTCTTTAGTTATGGCCTGACTAGCGAAGAGTTATCATCACGGTCGAAACTTAGTGATTTTCTGCCCGCCACACCGCGATTTTTTTACCTGAAAACCGGAGAGGAAAGTGGCCACATAAACTCAGTCGATCGAGATGAGATTAATTTATTTTCTGAAAAATACGTATCAAAGTACCAAAAAGAAGGCGGTTATTATGTCGCCCATATTCCTATTGTATTCCAGCTTTTTAACGCTGATTACCATGGTAGTCACTATTTACTGGATTATATGAAGCAAAATGGAATCTATGATTTGCCAACCGGAAAGCAATTTTTTGCTGGCTTCTTCAATTATAAGGCCGAATTCAGAGCATCAAACGCACCAGGTACCGGGTATTTATATACGGAGCGTCCTGTGTTCCAGGGCGGTACGGTTCATTACGTTCCGACACTGAAAAGTGCGACTGCCTCTGGTGGCAATATCACCGGCGACATATATCTGTTAGCCGACAACAACATCCCAAAGGGGGGCTACGATTTGGTCAAAACCCCCGCCTCTACCAGCATCACGCTTACCTACACGGGTAATGATGCCCCTTCCGGCCTGCAGCTTTCCGTTGCAGATAAAACGATGAGCCGGTCATTTAGTATTACTACCACCAAATCCCTCATCCTGCCGCAACCCAGCACCAACACTTATCGCGAGGTGTATGAAACTGGTGCGCCTGGCATTGGCTATCGCCTGACCGGCAAAGGCGGCAAAACCCTGAGCCTGAAAGGGGAAGGAGTAACCATAGACACCGTCAATAAAACAGTGAAGGTGCCAGTGGAGCTGTGGTTTGTGGCAACCGGGGATATCAATTCCGGCACAAAAGCGCAATGGAACAACCTGGAGCTGGGGCGTCTGGTGCTGATAACCGGTAGCGGCAAAGATGCGGTAATGCACCTGGCATCGGAAGGCAGCCTGACGTACAGCGGTAAGGTATCCGCCAGCGCCCCACCATTAGGCTGTGATCCAGAATAAGTAACGCAAACAGGAATTATGAATGGACGATAAAACGCAAAAACCCAGCCATAAGGCTGGGTTTTCTGAATTTTGGTGCCCGAACCCGGAATCGAACCAGGGACACGGGGATTTTCAATCCCCTGCTCTACCGACTGAGCTATTCGGGCAACGGGGCGCATTAAACCCTAACCAGCCCGCACCGTCAAACGCTTTTCGGTGAAATGCGACTGACTGCCGTCTTTTACAGCAATCGGATAAAAAATCGCGCATTTTCGGCATTTCAGGCCATAAATTTACTGCGTCAAACCCAGTCTGCCATCACGCTGACATAAAAGTGTCACAGCGCTCGCGTACCCTAAGATTAATCTTAATTCATGCCAGACTTCCGCTATGCAGCTGCCCGATTTACGCGCTGGCCTTGCCGCACTGTCGAGCCGTTACCGCGCACGTTCGCTTTGCATTGCGGTGCCGTTCGTCACCCCTGCCAGCGATAACCTCGCCGTGATGACGCTGTTTACCGAACACAAAGACCTGATTGGCCTGCCAGTGGTCGAAGAGGGTCGTCCCTTCGGCATGATCAACCGCCACATTTTCCTGTCGCAAATGACGCGTCCCTTCTTCCGCGAGTTGTATGATCGGAAAAGCTGTATCGCCTTTATGGATAAACACCCGCTGGTAATCGATGCCGATACCCCGCTCGATCAGGTCGCGCAGCAGGTGGTGGCGAGTGGTGATAAGTCGGTGACCGATGGTTTTATCCTCACCGAAGCGGGCAACTATATTGGCATTGGTCTCGGCATTGATTTAATTCGCACCGTGTCGGATTTACAGGCACAGCAGCATCAGCAGATCCTACAAAGCATCGATTACGCGCGCGTCATTCAGGATGCCATGCTCGAACACTCCACCCAGCAAATGGCTTTACAGCTGGATGACTGGTGCCTGCACTGGCAACCGCGCGATGGCGTCGGTGGCGACTATTACGCTTTTCATCAGGATGAGCAGGGCTGGCTGGCACTGATAGCTGATTGCACCGGCCACGGCATTCCCGGAGCCTTTATGACGGTGATTGTGCAATCGGCGCTGGAAAATGCCCTGCAACAAAACCGCCGTTCACCGTCTGAGCTGTTACAGGCGTTAAACCGGCATATCAAGCAGACCCTGGGGCAGCTCAACGCCTCACAGCAGACTTCCCATTCGAATGACGGTTGTGATGCCATCGCATTGCGGCTGGATACGCAGCAGCATCAACTCAGCTGGGCCAGCGCGCGTATGCATGCCTTATTGCAACCCGCCACCGAGGCTGCCGAAACCCTGGCCGCTGACCGCACCGGCGTGGGCTATACCGATACGCCGCTGGATTATGTCTGGACAGAACATCAGCGCACGCTGATACAAGGCGACATGCTGCTGGTGATGACCGATGGCGTCACCGACCAGCCCGGTGGTGAACGGCAGATTATGTTTGGCAAAAAACGTATTCAGGCCCTGGTGAGCCACTATCAGACTCTGCCGATGAGCGAACTTTCTTTGGCATTTCAGCAGGATTTTCTCCACTGGCAAGGCAACCAGCCGCGACGCGATGACGTCACCTGGTTTGGCTTCCGTTATTAACCGAGTCGTAAACATCATGAATCACGAGTCGCACGCCAGCGTCGCATCGCCGGACCAGGTGGCACTGCATTACACCGGTTTTTTTTCGCCACAGAACATCACGGCGATGGGCGAGGTGATTAAAGTCTTTCTCGAAAACCAGCAGGCACCGGTAAAGGTGCGTCGTCGCCTGTTTTCCAGCTTTGTCGAGATTGTGCAGAACATTTTGCGTTACTCACAGGACAGTCGCGCCCTGAGCCATGAAGAACAGGATTTCCGCTTTGGCACCGTTTGTCTGCGCGTAGATGGCGACAACTACGTGCTGGAGAGCAGCAATCTGGTCGATCAGGCCGCCTGCGACCAGTTGCGTTACTGGCTCGATATGCTGCGCGCCATGAGTGACGAAGAGATCAAACAGGCGTATCGGGTGGGTCTGCGCAGTGAAAGCCCTGCCACCAGCAAAGGGGCAAATATTGGTTTACTGACGCTGGCACGTGATGTCAGCGAACCGCTGGAGTATGAATTGCGTCCGCTGGAGACCAGCGATTTCGCGACGTTTTGGCTGAAAGCTACCATTCACCAGGATTGATGTTGTTATGCAAAACCTTGTTATCGCTGCGACAGACAGCACCCCCGACGTTGACTTCAATTTTGCCGATCGCCTGTTTTCCCTGCGCGGTGAATCCTGGCCGGAGAATGCCGCCGCCTTTTATCGCCCGCTGCTGGATGCACTGGAAAGCTGGACCCCGGATAGCCAGGGCCAGCTTACGGTCAATATCGCCCTGCGCTACTTCAACAGCTCCAGCACCAAGATGCTGTTCAGCCTGTTCGATTTGTTCAACCAGCTGGCGCAGGATGGGCAGACGGTGGAGCTGAACTGGTTCTATGATGCGGAAGATGATGTTTCTGAGGAATTTGGTCAGGAACTGGCGCTGGACTTCACCGAACTGCAAGTGCAATTGCAGGCGGAAATGCCCTCATGATGGACCTCAATGAGCTGTTCCGCGAAGAGAGCGAAGTGCTTAATCGCTCACAGGATGTGGCGGCTCAGACCTCACTCAGCGCCGAGGACTATCGCGATGCGCTGCTGAGGCTTAATCGCCATTATCAACGTCTGATGCGCGATACCTATCGGTTGATTTCGCGCAGTGACCGCGCAGAACGCGAACTGAACCGCGTCAATGAACAGCTCAACCGGCTGGCGCAGGAGCTGGAATATAAAGCCACCCATGACCCGCTGACGGCGGTGTGGAACCGCAGCGCCATTATTCAACGCATTACCCATACGCTGACCAGTGGCCCGGCAGCGCTGATTATTCTCGATATCGACCACTTCAAGAAGATCAACGATGAGTTCGGTCATCCGATGGGCGATAAAGTGATTTGCGAACTGGTGTCGCGCGTGCAAGCGCACTGCCCGGCGGAAGCCAGTATTGGCCGTATCGGTGGCGAAGAGTTCACCGTGCTGCTGCCCTTTTTCCGGCTGTCCGACGCCGTAATTGTGGCGGGCGCAATTCACGCCTCGCTCAATGCCTCGCCGCTGGCAATACTGCCCGGCCAGCTGGTGACCGCCAGCCTCGGCGTCAGCTATGGCAAGCCGGGTTCCGATTTCGAAACCCTCTACAACAACGCCGACGCCGCCCTGTATGACGCCAAACACCACGGCCGTAACCGGGTGTTCTTTCGTTAGTGCGCCGCTGGCGCGTTGGCGTTATTGGCCGTTTCCAGTGGTACGGCTGGTGGCGGCAGGAAGATATGGTCGAGAATGTTGCGCATCACTGGCGCAGCGGTAATCCCTTCATTGCCCCCGTTCTCCAGAATCAACGCCACCGCCACTTTAGGATCGTTAAACGGCGCAAAGGCGGTATAGAAGATATGGTCGCGCAGGCGGACTGGAATCATCTTCGCGTTATAAGTCTGGTTCTGCTTGAGGCTAAACACCTGTGAAGTACCACTTTTCGCCGCAATGCCATACGGTGCGGTGTGGAAGTATTTGTAGCCGGTACCGTTTGGCGCATTCGCCATGCCAAACATCGCATGACGCACCAGCGACCAGTACGGCGATTTCGGATCGCCAATTTGCGGCTGCGGTTCTTTGGGCTGATACGGTTGCTGTAGGGTGCCGAGCTGCACTTTCTCCAGCAGATGCGGATTGATGACCCGACCATTGTTGATCAGCGCCACCAGCGCTTTCACCATCTGAATCGGTGTGGCAATCCAGTAACCCTGACCAATGCCCACCGAAACGGTATCGCCCTGATACCAGCCCTTTTTATGCACCTTCTGTTTCCATTCGCGGCTGGGCAGTAATCCGGCGTACTCTTCGTTCAAATCGATGCCGGTGGGTTTGCCGTAGCCAAACTGGCTGAGCATATGATGGATACGGTCGATGCCCATCATAAACGCCACCTGATAGAAGAAGGTGTCGGCGGATTCCTCAATCGCGCGTGTCACATCCAGCATGCCGTGACCACTTTTTTTCCAGTCACGGTATTTGCGGTCGGTACCGGGCAGCGTCCAGGTCGGTGCGCCAAAGAAGGTGGTTTGTGGTGTGATCACCCCGGTCAGCAACGCCGACATCGCCATATAAGGCTTCACGGTTGAGGCCGGCGGATACAGCCCCTGGGTCACGCGGTTAATCAGCGGCAGGTTCTTATCCTGCAACAGGGTTTTATACGCCTGATAGCTGATGCCTTTTACAAACGGGTTGGGATCATAGCTGGGGCTGGAAACCATCGCCAGCACGCTACCATCGTGCGGATCTTCAATCAGCACCGCCGCGCGCTGGCCCACCAGCTGGCTTTCAACGTACTGTTGCAGGTGCAGATCGAGGGTCAGATAGATATTCTTTCCAGCCACCGGCGGCACTTCTTTCAAGACCCGCACGATGCGGCCATGGTTATCGACTTCCACTTCCTGATAACCGGTTTTACCGTGCAGCACCGATTCGTAATAGCCTTCAATGCCCTGCTTACCGATATTGTGGTCAGCGGCGTAGTTCTCGCCCACACCCTCTTCGTTCAGGCGTTTGAAATCGTTATCGTTGATTTTCGAAACGTAACCCACGACGTGCGCCAGATCGGCCCCATAGGGGTACTCACGATCCTGATAGGTATCAATGCTGACGCCGGTGAATTTGAACTGGTTAACCGAGAAACGGGCGACCTGCTCATCGGTGAGCTCTTCCTTCAGCACCACCGGTTTATAGCGGCTGTTTTGCTTGAGGTTCTTCCAGAAAGTGTCGATCTCTTCCGGGGTTAAATCAACGATCGGCGTCAGTTCGGCGATGGTCGCCTTCATATCGTCGATTTTGTACGGTGTCAGCAGGATGTCGTACCAGGTGACATTGCGCACCAGCGGAATACCGTTGCGATCGTAGATCAAGCCACGCGTCGGTGCGATGGGGATCATTTTGATGTCGTTTTCGTTGGATCGCGTCTGGTAATAGCTATGCTGCTCAACCTGGATACGGTAGAGGTTAACGCCAAGAATAGTGAAACAAATCACTACCAGGGTAAAAGCCACGATCGCGCGGCGAATAAACAGTTTTTCTTCGGCTTCGAAATTACGGAAATTCATCAGGGGGGCTTAGTCTCTTCGTTATCCCGCTAATGATAGGGAGAGATAGCGTCAGAGCCAGCAGGAAGATGCACAAGCCTGGGTAAAAGTGTGTCAGATGTTTTCCGTAACGGCGCGATAAATCACACCGTTACGGTATAAGCGATGTTCAGCGGGAAATTAATCCCCCAGCAACACCGATTCCAGCGCGATCTTGATCATATCGTTAAAGGTGGTCTGACGCTCAGCGGCGGTGGTCTGCTCGTGAGTACGGATATGATCCGACACAGTACAGATCGCCAGCGCTTTGGCACCAAACTCCGCAGCCACGCCGTAGATACCCGCCGCTTCCATCTCAACACCGAGGATGCCGTACTTTTCCATCACGTCGAACATTTGCGGGTCCGGCGTGTAGAACAGGTCAGCAGAGAAGATGTTACCCACGCGCGCGTCCACACCGAGCGCTTTGGCCGCATCGACTGCGTTACGCACCATATCGAAATCCGCAATCGCCGCGAAATCGTGATCTTTGAAACGCATCCGGTTCACTTTGGAATCGGTGCAGGCACCCATACCAATCACCACATCACGCAGTTTCACGTCCGCACGCACCGCACCGCAGGAGCCAACACGGATGATTTTCTTCACGCCAAAATCGGTGATCAATTCTTTGGTGTAGATCGAGCAGGAAGGGATGCCCATACCGTGCCCCATCACCGAAATTTTGCGACCTTTGTAGGTTCCGGTGTAGCCCAGCATGCCGCGTACGTTGTTCACTTCAACCGCATTTTCGAGGAAGGTTTCTGCAATGTGCTTCGCACGCAGCGGATCGCCCGGCATCAGAACCACGTCCGCGAAATCACCCATTTCTGCATTAATATGAGGCGTTGCCATCGTTATTTTCCTTATTAAAAATTGGTCGCTGTTTTACAGCATGCTTTTGCCGTAGTCCATGCTGGACAGGCCGAAATAATGCGCGATTGTCTGGCCGATATCGGCAAAGGTGTCGCGATAGCCAAGGGAGCCAGGTTTCACCTTCGGTCCGTAAATCAGTACCGGAATGTGCTCACGCGTATGTTCGGTGCCCTGCCAGCTAGGGTCACAGCCGTGGTCGGCGGTGAGGATCAGAATATCATCCTCCTTCACCTGCGCCATCAGCTCCGGCAAACGGCGGTCGAACAACTCCAGCCCACCGGCGTAACCGGCGATATCACGACGATGGCCCCAGGTAGAGTCAAAATCGACGAAGTTGGTGAACACAATCGACTGATCCGGCGCTTTTTTCATCTGCTCGATGGTGGCATCAAACAGCGCATCCAGCCCGGTGGCTTTCACTTTTTGCGTGATGCCCTGCTGTGCGTAGATATCCGCGATTTTACCGACAGAAATCACTTCACCGCCCTTCTCGTCCACCAGCTTTTTCAGCATCGTCGCTGACGGCGGCTCCACGGCGAGATCGTGACGGTTACCGGTACGCTCGAAGTGACCGGCTTTGTCGCCCACAAACGGACGCGCAATCACACGGCCAATGTTGTAGCCGCCTTCGGTCAGTTCTTCGCGGGCGATTTCACACAACGCGTACAGACGTTCGAGGCCGAAAGTCTCTTCGTGACAGGCAATCTGGAACACTGAATCCGCAGAGGTATAGAAAATCGGCTTGCCGGTTTTCATATGCTCCTCGCCGAGCTGGTCAAGAATCACCGTACCGGACGAGTGGCAGTTGCCGAGGTAACCGGGCAGATCAGCTCGCTGCACCAGTTTATCCAGCAATTCCTGCGGGAAGCTGTTCTCTTTATCGGTGAAGTAACCCCAGTCAAATAACACCGGCACACCGGCAATTTCCCAGTGGCCCGACGGCGTATCTTTACCGGATGAGAGTTCGCTGGCGTAAGCATAAGCCCCGATAATCTCTGCGCTGGCGTCCAACCCCGGCGGGAAACGCCCGGTTGAGAGTTCAGCGGCTTTGCCCAGCCCAAGTGCCGTGAGGTTTGGTAAGTGTAGCGGCCCTGTGCGGCCTTCATTGGCCCGGCCTTCGAAGCACGCTTCGGCGATATGGCCGAGCGTATCCGATCCTTCATCGCCGAACTTAGCGGCGTCTTTGCTGGAGCCGATCCCAAAGGAGTCGAGAACCATAATAAAAGCACGTTTCATGCAAGTCTCCTGCGCAACTGCGCGATGACAAGTCAAAAAAAAGCGATCAGATCAGTATACCCGAACGGCTATTGCCTGGCACGCACCGGGCGCAACTATTCGCTGATGCGGCGATACACCACCGGTGTCTCTGCCGGGGCTTTATCGCTGAGGGTGATGGCCGCTTTCACCGCCTGTGCCGCCTGCTGCCACTGCGCTTCCGACGCAGCATGGATCACCGCCAGCGGGCGCTGCGCATCGACAGGCGTACCGAGAGTAATCATCTCGCTCAGGCCGACGCTGTAATCAATGTTGTCACTGGCGCGCTGACGTCCGCCGCCAAGCGCCACTACTGCCATACCGAGAGCGCGGGTATCCATGGCGCTGACGATTCCCGGACGATCGGCATACACCGCTTTGCTCAGCATCGCCGCAGGCAGATAGTGATCCATGCGGGCGATAAAATCGGTCGGGCCTTTCTGTGCCGCCACCATGCGACCAAAGACCTCTGCCGCCTGGCCGTTATCCAGTACCCGCAGCAGCTGTTGCCGGGCTTCAGCCTCGTTAGCCGCCAGCCCACCGGAGATCAACATGTCGCTACATAACGCCAGTGTCACTTCCAGCAGACGGGGATTACGCGCTTCACCGGTGAGGAATTGCACCGCCTCGCGCACTTCCAGCGCATTACCGGCAGTGGACGCCAGTACCTGATTCATGTCAGTCAGCAACGCGGTGGTTTTGCACCCAGCGCCATTGGCAACGCCGACAATTGCCTGCGCCAGTTGTTCCGAGGCTTCGAAGGTCGGCATAAAGGCCCCGCTGCCGACTTTAACGTCCATCACCAGCGCATCCAGCCCTTCCGCCAGCTTTTTCGCCAGGATCGAAGCGGTGATCAGCGGGATCGAATCAACGGTGGCGGTGATATCGCGTGTGGCGTAAAAACGCTTGTCCGCCGGTGCCAGCGAGTTGGTCTGGCCGATGATCGCTACACCGTTTTGTTTGATGATCTCGCGAAAACGATCGTCGCTCGGGAAGATGTCAAAACCAGGGATCGCTTCCAGTTTATCCAGCGTACCGCCGGTATGGCCGAGGCCACGGCCGGAGATCATCGGCACGTAACCGCCACAGGCGGCGATCATTGGGCCAAGCATCAGCGAGGTAACATCGCCCACGCCACCGGTAGAGTGCTTATCAACAATCGGCCCGTTCAGGTTGAGTGCCTGCCAGTTCAGCACTGTACCGGAATCGCGCATCGCCATGGTCAGGGCGACACGTTCGGCCAGCGTCATGTCGTGGAACCAGATGGTCATCGCCAACGCGGCGATTTGCCCTTCTGAAACGCTGTTATCTCGCACCCCGTTGATAAAAAAGCGGATTTCCGCCTCACTCAGCTCGTGGCCATCGCGTTTTTTGCGAATAATTTCTTGTGGCAGGAACAAGGTCGCCTCCCCGGCAGAAAAGCGCGCGATAAATCGCGCCGCTACGAATCGCAGAAATGAATAATCAGTACCCGGCTTTACCTGCCGTGGTGGCATGGCCCAGGGTGTTGAGCAGGCTCGCCAGCAGGCTGGACGCACCAAAGCGGAAATGACGCGCATCTGCCCAACCTGCGCCAAGAATATCGTCGGCCAGTTGCAGATAATGTGCTGCGTCTTCAGCGCTACGCACCCCGCCCGCCGGTTTGAAGCCGACCTGCTGCTGCACGCCTTTATCGCGGATCACGCTCAGCATGATCGCTGCTGTTTCTGGCGTGGCGTTGACAGGCACCTTACCGGTGGACGTTTTGATAAAGTCGGCTCCGGCATCGATAGCAATCTCGGAGGCCGCACGGATCAACGCGGGATCCTTCAGTTCACCACTTTCGATGATCACTTTCAGCAACACGCCCGCTTCGTCGCAGACGTCTTTACACGCCTTCACCAGATCAAAACCGATCTGACGGTTACCCGCCATCAGCGCACGATACGGGAACACCACATCGACCTCGTCTGCCCCGTAAGCGATCGCTGCACGGGTTTCCGCCAGAGCAATTGCCAGATCGTCGTTGCCATGCGGGAAGTTGGTCACCGTGGCGATACGGATCTCCGGCGTGCCTTGCTCACGCAGCGCTTTGCGCGCCACCGGGATAAAACGGGGATAGATACAAATCGCGGCAGTGTTACCTGCAGGGGATTTCGCCTGATGACACAGGGCAATCACTTTTTCGTCGGTGTCGTCATCATTCAGCGTGGTCAAATCCATCAGTTGCAGCGCGCGCTGCGCCGCAGCGGTGATATCAGTCATGGTACTCTCCAGTGATCAGCCTGACGGATTACCCCCGCCAGAGAATGTGATAATTCTAACAACTCATGTGATAGCGAATTCGATCATGCGTCACATGAAAAAAGAAAACCGTGAAGATAATACATTTACTTAGTGACAAAAATCACAAAATAACCCATACCCAACGCAAAACTGCGCAGAGATGGCATTGTGACTATTATCACATTTATCCAGCGAAATGTGTCAGTGTCGCCCTATTAATGTAGTCAATTCAGACAAGCCACGCAGGCTCAGGCAGGAAGGTTAAAGACGCGCAGGCTGTTTTGCCACAGCGCGCTGGCAATGACATCGGCAGGTTCAGGACGCAGCTGGCACAGCACATCAAATACCAGGCGCGCACGTTCGGGGCGATTGGGTTCTCCCTGATAACCATTGAGCGGCATATCGGGCGCATCGGTTTCCAGCAGCAGGGCATCCAGCGGCAGTTCGGCGATGGTATTACGGGTTTTGCTGGCGCGTTCATAGGTAATGGTGCCACCCACGCCGATAGCGTAACCCAGCTGAATAAAACGCTGTGCCTGTTGCAGGCTACCGGCAAAACCGTGCACCACGCCACGCCGTGGCAGATCGTGGCGACGCAGATGTAGCGCCAGCTGATCGTGGGTGCGACGCGAATGCAGGATCACCGGCAGATCATACTGTTTTGCCAGCTTCAGTTGCCCATCCAGCAATCGGGTTTGTTTGTCGAACTGCGGATCGTCCATATAAAGATCGAGACCGATCTCTCCCAGCGCCACGCGTTTTGTATCCGGCTGGCGCAGGTGTTCGGCCAGTTGATCAACATGTGCATCCTGGTGCACGGCTATCTGGATCGGATGCAGTCCCAGCGCGGCATACAGCGCCAGATGCTGCTGCGCCAGCTCGCTGACGAGGGCAAACCGGCTGGCATCGACGCTCGGCACAATGATCCGTTCTACCCCTGCCTGTGCAGCGCGCTGGATGCTCGCCTGCGCATCATCCACGAACGGTGGGAAGTCGAAATGACAGTGGGTATCGATAAATCTCATGCCAAAGAACCTGCATCATAATCCGCATCGTTACCGGCCAGCGGAGGCGTGCTGACCTCGCGGTTATCCGGCGCATTCGCCACCGCAGCAGGGGGCGTCACCGTAGTATGCCGCACAAACGGCTCGGCATCACTCAGCCACTGGCCGAGTGTGGCGAGGAAATAACGGCCACAGCGCCGTCCCAGATGATAGTCCTGATTCAGCGACGCAATCCGGCTCCCCAGTGCATTACTCGCCAGCGGTTTCGGAGGAAAGATCTCAATGATGCGCAAATCGCCTGGTGGCTGCTCGATAAACTGCTGGATGTCGTGATAGCTCTCTTCATGCTGATGCAGGATATTGATCATCGGCTGCAAGGCGCTGTCACTGAGCCAGCGCTCCATACGCTTGATCCACTTTGGCGTGTACGACATCTGAGAAGGCACGGTGCGGATCACCACCACGGTATCGGCCCCTCGTCTGGCGGCTTCACGTACCGGGATCGCATCGCTGATCCCGCCATCGAGATAGCTGATCCCGTCCATTTCCACCCCGCTGCGATAAAAACCCGGAATGGCACTGGAGGCTTTGATGATATCGAGCCAGGTGGAACGGGTGGGATTAAAATAGTGCGCACTGTAATCGTCGCTGCGACAGGCACACATATAAAATTCGCTCCCTTTGGCAAACAATCCCTCTGCGGTATTCATCGCCAGCGGTAGCTCCTGACAGGTGATGTCCACCAGCCAGTCGAGATCAATCAGATGTCCGCCGCGCACAAAACGCACCGGATCGAAGAACAGTTTACTGGTGGTGTAACGGGTGATCACCCGCCGCGCATAGCCCGGTTGTGCGCAGACAAACGCCGACAGATTTTGCGCACCGGCCGAGGTGCCCAGCATCAGATGAAAAGGATTGAAGTTCGCGCGCTGAAACTCATCCAGCACGCCGGCGGTAAAGATACCGCGTTGTCCGCCGCCTTCGCAGACCAGCGCAATTTTGTTCGCTTTGAAAGGCGTGAGCGCCAATGGCTCGATGGTTCCCAACGTGACCGGGATGCGTATACCCAAGATGTGTCCCTCAGCGGTTCTTTCTCTGAGGGGTGCTTAAGCGCAGAATCGCCACCGCCAGCAACCCGGAGAACCAGTCATTATGATGCCCTGACTGGCCTCCGCTTCAGACTATTGCCGGGAGAGCGAAAGTTGACACGAAGTGTCAGGGTCGTTTACGCCCGGTAAACAGGCTGATGAGGAACAGAATAATACCGACAATAAAGACAATTTTAGCTGCCCATGCTGCCGTACCCGCCAGACCGCCGAATCCTAACGCCGCAGCGATCAGAGCGATCACCAAAAAGATAATACCCCAACGAAACATAAGCCTCTCCTTACCATAGTGAAAATCGAACTGCTTATACCTTCCATACTTCCCGCTGCAGGCGCGTTAAGATTTGACTGTCAGGTCATTCTTCACACTTTTCACGCCTTCAATGGCTTTCGCGATTTTCTCTGCACGATCTGACTGTGCCTGATTCGCGACAGTACCGGACAACTGCACCACCCCATCGGTGGTTTCCACTTTCACGTCACGTGATGGCACGATGTCGTCCGCTAAAAGTTTAGCTTTGATTTCACTGGTGGTTGCCGCATCACCGGCATAACCTTTCAGCGAAGCGGTTTTGCTGTCTTTAACGTGCAGCTTGTCACTGACGGATTTAACCCCTTCAACTTTCTGCACCACGGCGACGGCTTTTTCCGCCTGGTCCTGCGAACTGACAAAACCGCTGAGCGTCACCACACCCTGATGCGTTTTCACTGAGATATCCGTGCTTTTTATTGCTTCATCATCCACCAGTGCCGCTTTCGCTTTGGCGGTGATGCCGCTGTCATCCATAAACCCACCGACTTTTTTCATAGAACTATCGATTTTCGCACCTGTGCTGTCGGCCGTTGCCTGCGCTTTCTGCGACAGGGATTCATCAGCCAGCGCTGCACCACTCATCAGAGCGGAACCCGCCAGTGCAACAATCAGGGTTTTGGCAATCTTAGTCTTAATCATCGATATCATCCTTCTATCAGTTAACCCATCCGCAACCGCGAATGCGCCAGCAACAAACGGCGTTGCTGCGTTGATGGACGTAATGAAACCTGGTGGTCTCTTTTCTCGTCCGACAGGATAATCATAGACGGGATTGGGGGGTTTGCCGGTTTTTGTGGTTGATATCTCGCCAAAAAGCGAGAAAAGCAGCGTTTTTAAGAGGAGTCTGGAAGGGAAAAACAGGGCCAGTGAAAACCACAGGCCCTGATAAAAAACGACGATTAATGCTCGCGCGTTTTACGGAAGGTCACGTCAGGATAGCGTTCCTGAGTGATATTGAGGTTAACCATGGTCGGGGCGATATAGGTGAGGTTGTCACCACCATCCAGCGCGAGGTTGATTTCATTTTTGCGTTGAAATTCATCGAATTTCTTCACATCGTTGCACTCAACCCAACGCGCGGTCGACACGTTGACCGATTCATAAATCGCTTCAACGTTGTATTCGCTTTTCAGGCGCGCCACCACCACGTCAAACTGCAGCACACCCACCGCACCAACGATCAGATCGTTGTTATGTACCGGTCGGAATACCTGTACCGCACCTTCTTCTGACAGCTGCACCAACCCCTTCAGCAACTGTTTCTGCTTCAGCGGATCGCGCAGACGAATACGACGGAACAGTTCCGGAGCGAAGTTCGGAATACCGGTGAACTTCATGTTCTCGCCCTGGGTGAAGGTGTCGCCAATCTGAATGGTGCCGTGGTTATGCAGACCGATGATATCGCCAGGATAGGCTTCTTCCACGTGCGAACGGTCACCTGCCATAAAGGTCAGCGCGTCGGAGATCACCACATCTTTACCGATACGTACCTGACGCAGCTTCATGCCCTTTTCATACTTGCCGGACACCACACGCATAAAGGCCACGCGATCGCGGTGTTTCGGGTCCATATTGGCCTGAATTTTAAATACAAAGCCGCTGAATTTCTCTTCTTTAGCTTCCACAATGCGCGTGTCGCTATGACGCGGCATCGGGGCTGGCGCCCAGGAAACCAGGCCATCAAGCATATGGTCAACGCCAAAGTTACCCAACGCAGTACCGAAGAACACCGGGGTGATTTCGCCAGCCAGGAACAACTCTTCGTCAAATTCGTTAGATGCGCCCTGCACCAGCTCCAGCTCGTCACGCAGCTGTTGCGCCAGGTCTTCACCCACCGCTTTGTCGAGATCCGGGTTGCTCAGCCCTTTAACGATGCGCACTTCCTGAATGGTATGCCCCTGGCCGGTCTGATACAGGTAGGTTTCATCGTTGTAGAGATGATAAACGCCTTTAAACAGCTTACCGCAGCCGATAGGCCAGGTAATCGGCGCACAGGCGATCTTCAGCTCGTTCTCGACTTCATCCAGCAGCTCCATCGGATCGCGGATATCACGGTCAAGTTTGTTCATAAAGGTGATGATCGGCGTATCACGCAGACGGGTCACTTCCATCAGCTTACGGGTACGATCTTCAACACCTTTGGCGGCATCGATCACCATCAGACAGCAGTCCACCGCCGTCAGGGTACGGTAGGTATCTTCCGAGAAGTCTTCGTGCCCCGGGGTATCCAGCAGGTTGACCAGGCTGTCGCGATAAGGGAACTGCATCACCGAGGTGGTGATGGAGATACCACGTTGTTTTTCCATCTCCATCCAGTCGGATTTAGCGTGCTGATTGGAGCCACGGCCTTTTACCGTACCTGCGGTCTGGATCGCCTGTCCGAACAACAGAACTTTTTCGGTGATAGTGGTTTTACCGGCGTCCGGGTGCGAAATGATCGCGAAGGTACGGCGGCGCGCCACCTCTTGTAAAAAGGGAGCATTAGACATGAATGAAATCTTCTCAAAGGGCAACGCGCTCATCACGCGCTGCGAATAAATCAGGGTGGCCGGTAGCAACTCCGGCGGATAAACGGAACCCGCGGTGACGCAAGGGCATCTCATCGCGGCAGACCAGGCACGTTTTACATTGGCGGCAGTTCCGGTTATCCCGTCAGCATTAAGGCGGCATAGCATACAATATTTCGGCGGAGTGGGGAATCTGAGCGCTATCCGCAGCGAAACGAAGCGGGGTTCTATAATTATCCTTTATCCCCTGCGACGGAATCGCCATGTTTATCACCGCCACAACATCCCCATTCAGTCCCGGTACCACCGGGATAACGGATCAAACATCGTTTACCGCCACCATAACCGGGGTGGAACAGAGCCATCAGCGTCTGTTTATGTCTCAGTTACGAACGCGAGCAAAGATTCACGGCAACGCCTGCCTCGACGCGTTAAAAACCCGGTTTGCGGTTTACTGGGCAAAAGTACCCGCACAGGGCAACATCGTGAACCGGGTGGAGGCATTGCTGTTTCAGTTTGAGCGGCAGGATCTGATGGGGATCACCGCGCGCGAGCTGCGGGAAGTATTGCAGGAAAATAATCTCAAGGTGAACATCACCACCGTCAGTAGCGCACTGGGCACGGCCAGGGTGGTGGTCCCCCCGTCGGTTCAGCAGTGGATAGATACGCACCGGGACAAAGCCTGCCACAAACCCGGTACCCAGGCCTGGCTAAAAAGCCTGCTGGACCTGGATGGGTGCCCGGATCTGAAGCCATCGGTGATGCGGCTTGCCCTGCTGAAGGCTGGCGTTAACATTGCCACCACCATGCTGAGTGACGTGGCAATGACGGCCAAAGCGAATGTCTCCGCCCGGCACGAGGCACTGATTAAAAGCCTGTGGGCCGGCTTCGCGGAGGAAGAGTGTCTGATGAGCAAGCTGGTGATGCTACTGCGCCTGCCTGAATATCAGCAACTGGCATTGACCGTAAGACAACTCCAAATCGCGCTGGGTAAAACAGGCGTGACCGTAAGCCGCGAAACGATGATCAGCGCCAGAGCTGCCTTCAGGAGCAAAATTACCGTACAACAGCAGGCATGGTTTGATGCCAACCGCGCCATGTTCACCGGTTACACCCTGGGGGATAAGATAGAAAACCTGCTGCGCCAGGGTAAGCATCCCCCAATGATGCCAGCACAGCTATGGAACATGCTGCGTAATGCCGGTGAACAGGTCAGTTTTGCGATGGTGCGCCAGGCGATGAGGGGGGCCAAAGCTGCTGCCAGCCTGGTTGTGACAGCAGATCAGGAACAGGTGATTATTGCGGCCTGGAATCGGCTGAACAAAAGCAATATCAGTCTGGTGAAACTGCTGGGCACGATCCTAATCCAGCATGGGCATCTGGGGATCACTTCCGTGCATCTGAAACAGGCACTGAACAGAGCCGATATTTCCGTCAGCAATGTCGCGCTGGGGCTGGCACTGGCTGCCGCCAAAGCCGCCCTCACGCCAGAAGAACTCAGCCTGATCAGGCCACTCTGGGCCAACATCAATCGTGAGAAAATGATGGAGTTTCGCATCCGTGATTTGCTGGCCCAGAGCGGTATGCCGCAGGAGATAACCCCATCAAAACTACAACGCATCATGTGGGAGGCTGGCGAAGATATCTGTATCAAGACCTGTATCAATGCAATCAATAGCTTAGGCTCAGGGCCTGCGGTGCCTCCCCGGAAATGCACTCTCACCGCTGAAGATCAGGAGTTAGATGACATCCTCGATATGGCGCTG
This sequence comes from Pantoea sp. App145, assembly GCF_047947045.1. Classification (NCBI taxonomy): domain Bacteria; kingdom Pseudomonadati; phylum Pseudomonadota; class Gammaproteobacteria; order Enterobacterales; family Erwiniaceae; genus Pantoea; species Pantoea sp. App145. Next base: position 3,512,544 of record NZ_CP133290.1, on the reverse strand, counting down.
GAAATGGACGCCACCCTCACCGGAAACCAGCATATTGCCTCCGACGATAGTCGCTGGATCGGGGTTCTATAATTCGCTTATCTCTACACTCTCCAGCGGAGCGCCTATGCATATCACATCAACGACAACCGCGAGCGCATTAGCATCCAACGCTGTCGCGGCCAGATCGAGCCAGTTGACGGCAATGACCGCCCAGGTCAAGCAAAGCGCTCTGCGTCCTTCCCTGGCCCGGATGAGAAGACACTACCAGCACAACGGCAATGCTGACCTGAAAGCCCTCCAGGCGCAGATTCTGGCTCACTGGCCTTCGCTATCGCACAAAGGCAGTAAGGTGAGCCAGATGGAGAAGTTGCTGTTTCGGTTGGTTGACCTGCAAGTGCTGGACATTAAAAGTATCACCGCCAAACAACTGCTGTCCGTCCTGCATGACTGCAAAATAAATATAAAAATCACCACCGTTATGACCGCCCTTTCCACCCTCAGGGCAGAGGTTTCACCGCAAAATCAGCAATGGTTCAATGACCACTGGCAAAAGGTTTCGCATAAAATCGGTAAGACCAAACTGGCGCTGGCGCAATTGGTGGAGGTGTTGCGCGAGGAAGGATGCCCGGAAATGACACCGTCAGAAATGCGGCGTGCCATGCTGAATATCGGTGAGGACATTTGTATTGCCACGCTGTGTCAGGCCATTGCACTTTTGCACACCGTTGTGACGACAGAACAGGTGGAGAGGGTCAAAATGCTCTGGCAGCAGGTTGCTGACGGCAATAGCCACAAAATGGATCAGTTGATCACGCTGATTCTGTTGCTCGATTATCAGCGCACGCCGATGACATCGATCGAGTTAAAGATGGCTCTTGCTCAGGCGCACATTGCTATCAGTGACGATATGATACGTAACGCCCAGGCCATCGCCAGAACGCAGGTCACGCCACAACAACAGGTATGGTTTGATACCCACTGGTCAACAACATTTGGTGATACCTGGGGGGATATCCTGGAAAACTTGCTGCATAAACAGGGACGTCCGTTGATAACTCCCCCGCAGCTGTGGCTTCTGCTGGTCAATGCCAAAGTAAAAGTGAGTTTTTCGGCAGTGCGTCATGCGATGTCAGCTAACCGGGCGACTAACGATGCGACACTCACCCCGGAACAGATACAGTCGATCCTTAACCGCTGGCAGGCGCTTGCTGCCACAGGGAGCATGACCCAGGTCAGACGACTGGGAACGCTATTACTTCAGGGTATTACTCCCGGGGAACTAAAACTGGCCCTGCGCAGTGCGGGAATTTCGGCAAGCCATGTGGCGATGGGGCTGGCAATGGCGGCAGTCAATACGACCTTAACTCACGCTGAAGTTACCTGGTTTAAAACCCGCTGGGCAACGCTTTCCCGTCCCCCTCAGGTTAGCGTTCAGGGACGGCTGATCATGCTGCTGAGCCAGCCGGAATGCCCGCCCGATCTCCCACAATCAAAGCTGCAACGTTTACTGTGGGAAGTGGACGTTGACGTCTGTATTTCTACCTTGAGTCATATCCTGCGCGCCGCTGGCAAGCATCCCGCAGGAGGCTCACTTCCCGTGCCGGTGGATCAGGCAAAGGATACACAGTTGGAAGCGGTGCTGGAGATGGCGCTGGATATGGCCCAGGATTATATCCCCGGTTCTGTTCACCAGCAGGAGGCCAGCTAATGCCTCTTGCTCCGAACCGGATGTCCATCACAGGAGTTCCTCCACTGGTGATCCCCGATGCCACTCCGCAAAAGCCACTGGCTTCAAAGATATCCACCGTCAAACAAAGCCACCAGCGTCCCACCCTGCATCGCAGCAGAAAGAAAAAGCAAGAAAAGCCGCCGAGCCGCTGTTTAACGGCCTTGCAGGCAGACTTTTCCAGCTGGTGGGACAGGGTGCCAAAGGATGGCAGTATGGTGGCCCGGTTGGAGATATTACTGTCGCTGTTCCCCCCACCGGACATTGAAGGCTTCACCACCAAACAGCTACATACCCTCCTGTGCAACCATCATGTGAACGTTGGCATGTCTACCGTCGAGAATGCCATAACCCTTGCCAGAGCAAAGGTGCCAGCAAAAAGGCAGGCATTGGTGAATACGCTGTGGCAGCAGCCCCCCAGGCAACCTGTTGTTTATGAACGAATACAACGCCTGCTTTCGCTGGGTCTGTCGTCATCGCAGCTCAGACGCGGTCTGTGGAACATCGGAGAGGATGTGGACATCACGCTGATAAACCAGGCCAGGGTTACCTTAAAGGAGCAAACTGTAGCGCAGGAGACGGCGTGGATTACCGCTAATATGCACCACATCAAGGATCATGACAGCATCATGGCAATGCTGGTCAGGCTCCAGGATCTCCCGGGTTATCAGCACAAGACGTCGCTGATCCTGCGTAATGCCCTGAAGAATGCAGGCATCGCCGTCAGTATCCAGACAGTGCGGCAAGCACGAGCCTTATTCAAAACGCAACCTTCGCAGAGGCAGAAGGATTGGTTTGCTGCCAACTGGCCCGAGATTAGCCAGCAGGTGACCACCCGAGGAGAGCGGCTGACAATGCTGCTGAACTGCCCTGGACGCCCGAATATGACCACTCCCGAGTTATGGCGGCTGCTGCATAACGCACACGTCGATATCGGCATATCAATGGTGCGTAAGGCGATGATGCTGGTGATAGCTCAGCCGACAGCGCACAAACAACAGGTGCAACTGTACTGGCACCAGATTGGGGCAGGAGGCCGGATAACACTGGTGAAACGTCTTTGGCTACTGCTGCGCCAACTGGAGAATAGCGACATCACCTGGCCGCAAATTCATCTTGCCCTGAAAGAGTCAGGCGAGGAGGTCAGTGACGCGACCATGGATCACGCGCTGGCGGCTTTCAGAACGCTGATCAAACCGGACGAACTGGCATGGATCAGAGCTGTCCATCACAGAATTCCCGAGAGAGAGACGGAGCGCAATAAAATCATTGCCCTGCTGCGCCATAAGGAATGCCCGAAGCGGATAACGGCCTCAAAACTGCTGCGCCTGCTGTGGGAAGTCGGCAGGGATGTCTCTGTCGGTACCATCCTCACCGCCCTGCGTATCGTCAGGCAACAGCCTGCTACTGGCATGTCAGATGATGACAGGATAGTTGAGATGGTGCTGGATATGGAAGAGCAACGCCCCGCCCCTCCTTAAGAGAGGCGGGTACGCATTAGCCCAGTACGCGTGTTACCGCTGCTTTGAAAATCTTCACCCCAATTTCCAGAGAGCTAAGTTCAAACCGCATCTCCGGGTGATGCAGTCCCGGAACCAGGTTAGTGCCCAGCCCCCAGAAGCCGGCTTTCACCGTCGGGCATTTCACTGGGTAATAGAAGAAATCTTCACTGCCCGGCGTGGTTTTCGCCCCCAGCAGCCCCTCTTCGCCCAGCACATCGACAATCGCCGCCCGGATGAGATCGGTGGCTTCCTCGTGAATCTCCGCCGCGGGCATCTCTTTCAGCACCACGACGCTGGCCGTCGCACCCAGTGCCGCTACGCTGTTGATCACCGCCTGCGTGACCTTCTCTTTCAGAATATCCATCGGCTCGTTCTCCTGCGAACGCAGATCCCAGACGACGCGCGCCTCATCCGGTACCGAGTTGGTGACACCCGCATCACACAGAAAACGCGTCGCTTTCACGCTCCAGTTCAATCCCGGCGACAGGTGGATGCTGTTCACCGCCTGCACGGCCTGCACTGCGGCATCCAGCGCATTCACACCGAGATGCGGACGCGCCGCGTGAGCGGGCACACCTTTGATGGTCGCTTCCAGCGTGCTACAGGCGGAGTAGATCACCGCAGGGGTTGCCTGACCGACCTGACACTCCTCCAGCGGACGGACGTGGAAGCCGAGGATCATCTCCACATCATCCATCGCTCCGCCTTCAATCATCGACAGCGCGCCCGCCCCCAGCTCTTCGGCGGGCTGGAACAGGATCTTCAGACGCCCTTTTTTAATCGCCCCTTCCTGCAACAGTTCCTGCACCGCCGTCAGCACCACGGAGGAGTGGCCGTCGTGGCCGCAGGTATGACGCGCACAAGCCACGCCATCGATCACATGTCCGAGCGCATCCATATCGGCACGCAATGCCAGCACCGGTCCCGGAACACCGCTATCGATTTCCGCCACGATACCGGTGGTATTGTTGATGCCCCGCGTGACCTTGATACCGGCCTGTTCCAGCTGATCAGCAATGTAGGCCGAGGTTTTGAATTCCTGAAAACCCAGTTCCGGGATTTCATGCAGAAAATGGTAATGCTCTAAGACCCTGGACACTTGTTCGCTCCTAAACAAAAAAACGCATTACAATCATGGCGATCACTGCATTGATGATGCTGGTCAGCATCAGCAGCGGCCAGTATTTTTTCGGTACGTCGGCCACACCCAGCAGACGCCCCATGTACTGCAACTGCGCCCCCATCAGGAAGATGGCCGGGGCGAGGATAGAAATATCAGTGCCGCTTAACAGGCCTTTGGTCAGCAGGCTCACTGCCACCCCTACTCCCGCCGAGGAGGACAGCCAGGCGGTCAGCAACACGGTAATCGCTTCGCCCGGCAGGCCAAACAGCCCCATCACCGGCGCGAAAACATGTCCGAGAAATTGCATGATGCCGAGCAGATTCAGCACTTCCGCCAGCACATAGGCCATCACCACGTTGGGCATCAGGTTGTGAATGGCAATATGAAAACCTTTGCGTGCGCCGACAATAAAAACATCGAACGGATTATTATTGACCTTCGTCTGCACGTTATTTGACATCCGCAAAATCCTTTTTGTAAATACTATTTAACATGAAACGGACAAAGGCCGCACCGACGAATTTGAGAACAAACATTAATACCAGCGGAATAATGATCGGCACCGTCATGGAAGCAAACAAAGCCGAACCGATGGCAAAATAGTTATTGATCAAACCGGCACCCGAATATTGCCAGGCACTCATCACCACCACATCTTTTTTGCTGACCTGTTGCTGGTCATACATTTCTTTCGTTAACGCCGCGCCAGCATCGGTACTTTGCAGATCGGTAATTAACGCCAGACCACAACGCCCCGGCAGCCCCATCAACGGTTTGAGCAGCGGCGTCAGCAGCTTGTGCGCGGCACGAATCGCACCGTAGTGGGTGAAGATCTCCAGCACACCTAACGCCAGCATCACCGTTGGAGCCAGCGACAGCGCGAACAGGAAGCCCGCTTTAGCACTCAGGCCACCCGAACCGAGAAAGGTATTGCCGGACTCTTTCATGGTGCCGAAGCTGCCGCCCAGCGTGGTGAAATCAAACGCACCCAGCCAGCTGAAACCGTCCACCTTATAAAACAGGCCGGAGAAAAACAGAATGGCCAGCACCAGCGCAATATAACTGCCGAAACCTGCCGTGACGCGGTCAGGTGCGGCGATGATTTTTTCTTCTGACATAAAACCCTCCTGCTGGTGTTATTTTCGACCAGGCAAGTTGCAATATATGGAACTGAGTTCTAAGCAGGATTTATGCCAGCTGGCATTTTATTTAATTGCGAAACCATCAATTATGTTCAGTAACAATGAAACTGACGAAATATCAATCCTTCCACCGCCATAAAATAATCTGTGTGCTCTTTATTTACGCCGGTTAATATTTTCAGCCGGGAAGCAGATTGCTGAAAATAAACTCAATCCGAACTACGTTGCACAACCCTAAGGCAAGGTTATAGCACCAATATGGTGCAACGGACGCGGCTGGAAGGAAGACAAAAATGATAATCGGTCGCATTCAAAAACCTGAATAATTCCATTTATAATCAATAAGATAAATTCACTTTTTTTGTCAAAATCACTTCACAAAAAAGTGAACATTGATGCATAATTCACCGCACTCACCTAAAAAATTTAAAAAGGAATCAGCCATGTTAACCGCTGAAATGACCGCACGTCTGAACGACCAACTGAATCTGGAATTCTTCTCTGCCAACCTCTATCTGCAAATGAGCGCCTGGTGCAGCGACAAAGGCTACGAAGGTGCAGCGTCCTTCCTGAAAATGCATTCACGCGAAGAGATGGAACATATGCAGCGCCTGTTCGATTACCTGAGCGACACCGGCGCATTGCCGGTTCTGGGCAGCATTGCAGCACCGCCGATCAGCTGGAACTCACTGGCTGAACTGTTCGAAGAAACCCTGAATCATGAAAAGCTGATCACCAGCAAAATTAATGAGCTGGCGCATGCTGCAATGACCACCCAGGATTACTCCACTTTTAACTTCCTGCAGTGGTACGTGGCCGAGCAGCATGAAGAAGAGAAACTGTTCAAAACCGTGCTGGATAAACTGGCGCTGGTAGGCAACAAAGGCGAAGGCCTGTTCCTGATCGACAAAGATCTGGGACGAATGAACACCGAAAGCCACGGTGCATAAGTTTGCAGCGGCCCGCATTAGCGGGCCGTTTTTTTATCAACTGCTCCAGCCGCCACACCAAACCCAATCATTATGGTATAGCAGGGTCAACCTTAAGCGATGATAGCCTGTTATAATTCTCTGTTAATCCACACAGAGAATTAAGATAATTGTATGCATCGCTATTTTTAACCGTCGATATTGTTTCCCATGAGCATTGTTTTACCTTATATTCCTCCCATGCCTTTTGCGCCAACTCAAATGCTAATAGATACTTTTTATCGTCAGACCTTTTCAATATCGTTTTATATTCCGCCACTCTTTTTTTAATTTTTTCGTTTGATTCAACATAGACACGATCAATACACCAGGCCAGACCGGAATATCCATCCGACTCTTTAACCCCCTGGCATGAAACAGCATCCAATTTTTTTAGTTTATCAAGAGAATTGTAATCATTTATGGACGAAGCTATAGTTGAGCTACAGAAAAAAGCGAGTGCGATAATAAAAGGAAACTTTAAAAATCCCATATGACATCCCTAAAATCAACGATGAGACGTTAAGTAACCGATTCTATTCCTACCTCTTTCAAATTGTAAGTATACAGGAGTGTTTTTTAAAAAATATATCAAATCATCTATATTGTTTGACGATGAAACTGTCATAATCTGAGTTCCTTCCATGCCCTGATAAACGATATCGATCAGCACATCCCTGATAATCGGGTTGAGATTTCGCCATGAACACGCGCCTGTAATCATAGCAGTTTTAGCTTTATATCTGGCCTCCGCCCTGCTGATGTAAAGTTTATACGTATTATTAAATAAAGAAACTTGCTGCTTAATGGATATCTCACCAATCAAATCACGATTCTTCTCCACAAAACCTTCGGCTTTAGCACCAGATAAATGGGCAGCGTTGGATATGTCTTCAGCCTGCCTGGGTGATACACCAGCTGAAATTAAGTCATGAATAATACTTTGTTTTGTTCTATGTTTCATATCATACCCCCTACCAATCGTTACGCCCGAGGCAGTACTGGGATGATGTATTTTTCTACTAAAAAACATTGAGTCTGGGTTATCATTTCCTTCAGACATATAAGTTAGCAGACCAATTGAAATACCTGTTTTATCCATTTTAAATATCCCTTTATTAAAACATCCTTAAATAAAAACACGTTCACTTTTCAGTGAAGATCCTGACGTGTTTCTTTCCTGCTGTTTAACTAACACGCCAACTATACTTATATCTAATATTCCTGAATCAAAGTGTTAAGCAACTATCAAATTTTCTGAAAAGGTGGGGAGACGACCTTGCTCAACCCATCGCGTAAGATCATTTAGTTGTCGCGGCGCGATTTATCGCGCGGGTTTTACCCGCACTGGCGCAATTGCGTGATAAATCACGCCGCTACGGTTTATGCCATTATTCCAGCGTCTTCAAACGTAGCTCCGAAGGTTGCGGGCGGCCGAACAGATACCCCTGGAACAACGTGCAGCCTTCTTCACGCAATTTGGCGAACTGCTCACTGCTCTCCACCCCTTCGGCGGTGATCTGAATATCCAGACTACGGCTCATCCCGGTGATGGCGCGGATAATCGCCAGCGCTTCCCGACTGTCCCCCATATCGTTGATAAACGATTTGTCGATTTTGATCTTATCGAACGGGAAGGATCGCAAATAGCTGAGCGACGAATAACCGGTGCCGAAGTCATCCAGCGCAATCTGCACACCCAGCGCTTTCAGGTTTTGCAGGGTGCGGATATTGCCAAGCGTGTCATCCAGCAATACCGATTCGGTAATCTCGACTTCAAGACGATGCGGTGCCAGTCCTGACTCACGTAACGCCCCCTCTACCACCGACACCAGCGAGCTGTTCTTAAACTGCAATGGCGACAGGTTAACCGACACCGACTGCTCACCTTCCCAGCTTGCCGCTTCGCGACAGGCTTCATACAGCGCATAGGCTCCCAGCAGATGAATCAATCCGGTCTCTTCGGCGATCGGAATAAAATCATTCGGCATGATCAACCCTTTGATCGGGTGATGCCAGCGCATCAGCGCTTCATAGCCAATGATCCCTTTCTCATCACCATCAGTGATCGGTTGATAGTACAACCTCAGTTGACGACCGCTGATCGCATCACGCAGATCGTTTTCGATCACCCGACGGCTGCGCGCCAAATCGTCCATCTCCAGCGTAAAGTGTTCGCAACGATTGCGGCCATTGCGCTTGGCTTCATACAGCGCCATATCAGCACAGCGCAGCAACTGTTCTGGCGTATTGATAGCCTGCGAACTCAGCGCGATACCCACGCTCAGGCCCACCGACAGATTATGTCCTTCCAGATTCACCGGGGGACGGATGGCTTCAATCAATCGCTGTGCCACCACCGCCGCTTCATCAGCGTTACGCACGCTGGGCAGCACGATGGCAAATTCATCACCACCGATTCGTGCCAGCGTGTCGTGGTCACGCAGCACATTACGCAGACGTTTCGCCACCGTTCTCAGCAGATCGTCACCAATCTGGTGTCCCAGCGCATCATTAACGTTTTTGAAGTTATCCAGATCGAGACACAGGGTGGCGATGGCATGACCACTTTGGTGATCGGCGCGTAATGCCTCGCTGAGCTTCTGGCGGAACAAAATACGGTTTGGCAGGCTGGTCAGGTTATCGTGATGCGCCATATGGTGAATACGGGCATCGGCTTCACGCTGATCGGTCACGTCCTCCACAATCAGCATGACAAAATTCTGGCGTAAATCTTTGCCGGCAATGGTGGCGGCGCGGGTATGCAGAATACGCTCGCCGCTTGCCGTCAGCAGCAGCTGTTCACGGGTATGCATGCCTTCGCTGCGTAACGCAATATCCGCCAGGCTATTGAAGTAATCACTCAGTTCCGCCGACATACATTCATGTGGTCGCTTATGCATGATCAGCATCTTATTGATGCCAAACAGCTGCTCGGCTTTATCATTCACCATCAGGATCTCGCGACTGATGGCATCTTCGACAATCACGCAGGACGGTATATTGCTGATGATATTATCGAGGAATTTTGATATCTCAGAAGCTTTGGTGCTTTGCGCTTCTGCCAGATCCCGCGCGCGCAACAGTTGCTGCTCGTGTTCACGTCGCTCGGTAATGTCGCGGGTAATTTTGGCGAAGCCAATCAGCCGCCCCTCTTCATTGTGGATGGCATCGATGATCACATGCGCCCAAAATGCCGAGCCGTCTTTCCGGTAGCGCCAGCCTTCGTCTTCAAAGCGACCGGTTTTCAGCGCGATGCCGAGATTGGCATCAGGCGTTTTCGACTGGCGCTCCTGAGCGCCGTAGAACACCGAAAAATGCTGGCCGACAATCTCTTCCGAGCGATAGCCTTTGGCCCGCTGCGCCCCGATATTCCAGTTCACCACCATCCCATGCACATCCAGCATATAAATGGCGTAATCCCGCACCCCTTCCACCAGCAGACGGAAGGTCTTTTCCTGTTCGCGCTGGGCGCGCAGTAGCGCCTGTTGTTCGGTACAGTCGCGGGTAATTTTGGCGTAACCGATCAGCTTTCCGGCGTCATTACGGATTGCATCAATAATCACGTGCGCCCAAAAGGCGCTGCCGTCTTTGCGATAACGCCAACCTTCATCCTCAAAACGACCGGTTTTAAAGGCAATCCCCAGATTCTTTTCCGGGATATGGTTGAGACGATCCTGAGCGCTGTAGAAACGGGAAAAATTCTGGCCGACGATCTCTTCAGCGACATAGCCTTTGGCACGTTGCGCCCCGGCATTCCAGTTTTCGACGTTACCATCCAGATCCAGCATATAGATGGCGTAATCGGTGACGCCCTCTACCAGCAGGCGGAAGCGTTCTTCCTGCTCTCGCTGTTTGCGCTGTAATGTCTGCTGCCGGGTGCAATCCCGGGTAATTTTGGCAAAACCGAGTAGCTCACCGTATTCATCACGGATGGCATCAATAATCACATGTGCCCAGAAAGCGCTGCCGTCTTTGCGGTAGCGCCAGCCTTCAGTCTCAAAACGTCCGGTGGCGGTGGCGGTGGATAAAGCGCGATGCGGTGCGCCATTTTTGCGGTCATCTTCGCTGTAAAATAACGCGAAATTCTTGCCGATGATTTCTTCAGCGGTGTAGTTTTTGGCGCGTTGCGCACCCGCGTTCCAGCTCGCCACCGTACCGTCGGGCTTGAGCATAAAAATCGCGTAATCGAGCACGCTCTGCACTAGCAGCCGATACATGCCGTCAGAATTATTATCCATTGTTATTTGCCTATTGCTGGCCTTGTGTCACCTGGCATCCCAGGAAAATTCTTAATTGCTCTGCAGACTTAATAGCAAATACGCAGCGTTGACAAGCGCTATCAGCTAACAGGCACAAGTTGGTAGTTTGGTTATCGGCTGTGGCGAGAAAACGTTCAGTGGGATACTTAATTAATTATGCTGCGTTGACGATGTTCAACAGGAAAGCGCGGGGTATCGGCATGGGATGGCAGTGAAATCTGTCGCTGCCAGCAGAGAGGTGCCAGCCCGGCAAATTGCTCACACTGCGAAGGTTCCACAAAGGCCGGAATCACGCGTTGCGCGCCGGTTTTGCCAATCAACCAGAGTTGATCATCGAGCGGTGGATGCACATTCCACGGCAACCAGCGCGCCTGGCGTTGCGCCAATAACTGCGCGGCACGCGTACCCGCTGCGACATGACTACTGAAGATAAAGCGAAAGCCCGCCTGCCCGCTCAGCTCTGCCGCCAGCCCCTCATCCGCCACCGCATCAGCGGCGACAATCACGCTTGCGGGCAGCCACTGGTCTGGCTGCGGTTGTTGCAGCAAACACAGCAATGCCAGCGACGCGCTGGCAGGCAACTTATCCAGTGCCAGCAGCTGCGCCACTTCGCTCCGTACCTGAGGGCAGAGTTGCACGGTTAACCCGCGCGCCACCAGTTGCAGCGCCACTTCCGGCCCGCGGCCATGCTCAGGCACCGCAATTACCGCCCCGCCAGCCACGGCCTGCGCCAGTGCATCCATCTGTTCACTGAGACGTTGTACCCGATCGCCGTAAGACGCATCGGTAATTAGCAGCTTCGCGTCCGGCGGGCAGTCAAACGGTAATAACAGCGACTCACGACTCCAGTCGCCCATATAAGTAATGCCCCCCGCCAGCGGCAGATGAAACCACACCGAACCGGGCGAATGCCCGCTGCGACCGGTAAACAGATTGAACGGCCCCAGAGCCGTCTGCCCGCGCAGCGGCAGCTGACGTCGGGCATGCATCGCGACCGGTGCATCATGCAATTGCAGCCAGGTCTGTTCGGTGGCGTACACCAGCGGTGAACCGATACGCGCCCAGCAATCCAGCGAGGCAGCATGATCAATATGTGAATGGGTCAGACACAGGGCATCCACCTGGCCAATGGCATCGATATCCGGCCGCACGCCAGGTTGCGGACCCGCACCACAATCCCAGAGCAACTGATAACCCTCAATCTCCAGCAGGAACGCCGCAGGCAGCTTGCCGCCCACGCCGCTAATCGCCGTTACGCTTGCCACGGTAATACCCCTTGCGGCAGACGCCGCGTCAGCCGGGTCGCCAGCGCCATCAGCAGGCAAACCACCACAATCATCAGGCAGCCGACCGCCGCCGCCAGCGAGGCAGAGCCTCCTTCGTCAAGAAAGACGATGGTTGGGCCGATGGTTTGCGTCCGGGACGTGACCAGCAGTACCGATACCTGAATTTCATTCAGCGCGGTGAGGAACACCAGCACCGTTCCCGCCAGTGCCGAGGGGGCCGCCAGCGGTAACAAAATGTCGCGCATCCGGCGCAGAAAACCGGCACCACACAGCCGGGCCGCTTCATCCAGTGCCGGTTCCAGCTGGGCGAAACCGGCCAGCGTCGGACGCAGCACCAGAGCAAGGAAGTTGGCCAGATAGGCAGCGAGGATGATCCACACCGTGCCATACAGCGACACATTGACCAACGGCAGCGGACGCAGGAAGAACAACAATGCCGCCACACCGGTGACAATGCCCGGCAAGGCATAGGTGAGTTCGCTCGCCAGCCACAGGCCGCGCACCAGACGCGTGCGTCGCCAGCTGAGGAAATAAGCCAGAAACAGCGCAGTCAGCGTCAGGATAACGGCGGCCAACGTAGTCAGGCCGAGGCTGGTCACAAACGCATCCCGCACCGCCGGATAACCCCACAAGGCAGCGCGGAAGTTTTCCAGCGTCAGCGTTTGCCAGGTCAATGCCTGGCCGTAACCGTGGGTCAGCGCGGTGATCAGCAACGCACTGACCGGAAGCAGCAACGTCAGCACCATCCACAGCCAGGCCAGCGCCGCCACCAGCGCGCGCGCACGCCCCAGAGATTGATGCCACAGACGGGGAGCACCGCTGACCCGCACATCATGACGGCCACCAAGCCAGGCGCTCGCCCCCATACCCGCCAGGGTGATCATGGCGATCAGCAGTGCATACACCGCAGTATTGGGCAGCGCAGCGGGACCGATGCCGTTCAGCTGCTGATACACCAGGGTAATCAAGGTGGGCACACGGGCCGGAATTCCCAACATCGCCTGGATACCGAAGTTACCTGCGGCCGCCACAAAGGTAAGCGCCGCTCCGGCAAAAATCGCCGGGCGCGCTAACGGCAGAATAATGGTGAACAGTACCCGCCAGCGCGATGCCCCGCTGACCTGTGCCGCTTCGACCAAATCAGCAGGCAGACGGCGCAACCCGGCGCGCACGGTAAGAAACACCAGCGGCGCATTGTGCATACCCAGCAACAGCACAATGCCCGTCATGGAATAGAGCGGCTGTTCTCCGGGTGCAAACCACGGCACCCCCAGCCCGGTAAACAATAACGCCAGCGGGCTGGAAGGCGCTAACGCCTGCAACCATGCCAGCGCCGTGACCTGCGGTGGGATCATCAGTGGCAGGATAAAAGCAAACACCCAGGCGGTTTTCGCCCGCAAATCGGTGAGTGCCACCAGCCAGGCGGCAAGGGTGCCAAGCAACAGGGAAATGGCGGTTGAGCTGAGGGCAATCAGCAGGGTGTTGCCTGTGGCGATCAATACGCGTTCGCTGGCGAGCAAACGCCACAGTCGCGCCGCATCCGGCACCCCCTGTGGCGCAATGGCGGTCCACACCAGGCGCAGCAGCGGAGCCACCGACAATGATGCAATCAGCAGCACCATCAGTGCCAGAATCACCCCTTCGCTGCGTAGCCGCCAGCGCTGTCCGCTGCGCACACGGCTGTGCCATTCGTTGCTCAGCACGCTCATCATCAGCCGCCGAATAACTGGGTGAACTGGTCGCGCACCTCAGCATCTTCGTTAATTGCTTTCGCCACGTCTGGCGTCAGCAGCTTGATCTGGCTGATCGGCGTGAAGCCTGCCGGGGCCGACACGCGATCGTCAACCGGGCGGTTCCCCTGCTCAACCACTAACTTCTGCCCCTGCTCCGACAGGATAAAGTTCACAAAAGCTTTGGCGGCAGGCAGGTTGTGCACCGTCTTCATGATCGCTACGGGTTCGGTGACGTAAGAAACGCCCTCTTTCGGATAGACCAGATCAACCGGTGATCCTTTTTTCTTCGCCAGGATCACGTCAGCATCGGTAATCACGCCATATTTATCCAGCCCGCTGGCGACGGCTTTCAGTGCCGGACCATTGCCACCCTGCGGAGCAACGCCCATCGCCGCCAGTTTTTTGTAGAAGTTCCAGCCGATATCCGGCGTGTTGATGTCGGTATGCAGCTTATACAGCGCCGCCCCGGAATAAAGCGGGCTGGGCATGGCGATCTGACCTTTATTGGCTTCCACCGCCAGCGCATTCCAGCTGTCGATCGGTTTGGCATGCTGGGTGTTATAGGCGATCACCGTGGAGATAATTTTGGTACCAAAGAAGGTTTTGTCTTTGTCGTAGAACGAGGGATTGATATGGCTGACCGGCGCATCCTGGTAGCTGTAAAGCTGGTTCTCTTTTTTCAGCGCACCGAGGTTGATGGCATCGGCGATCAGCAGCACATCCGGCTTCGCCTCGCCGCTCATCATTTCCGTGCGCAGCACATTCATCAGTTGCGTGGTGCCGTTACGTGTCCACTCCACCTCAATGTTGGGATAAGCCGCTTTGAAGGCATCAATGGTTTGTTGCGCGATTTCCGGCGCTTGTGAGGTATACACCACCAGCTTGCCCGACGGCGTTGCATCGGCATGGCTGACGGCGGAAAGCAGTAATCCACTGGATAACAGCAAAACATTCAACGAAGTGCGCATAACCTTTTCCATGAGTTGTTATGAAGGAAGAATCCAGCCGTCGCGCAATGCCACGCCGATCGTGGCATCAGCAACGGGTACAGGGCCATCTGCCAGCATCAGCGTCAGGCTGCTCTCGGGCATAGCCAGAGGCATCAGGTTGAGCTGATGGTGGCCGCCACGATAAATCACACGCTGCACACGTGCGGCAAACTGCGCTTCGCCCGGCTGGGCAAGGCGAAAATCCGCAGCATGAAAACTGGCTTTGCCCTGTGGACACGGTGGCTGCTGAGGTGCGCAACGCAGCGACACCTGCTTACCGCAGAGCGTGGCGAACGCCCGCCCGTCACCGAGCGGCTCGATGTCGCTCACCGGCAGCACTTTGCCATCGTCAATAAAGGTGGCGACCATCTCATTGGCCGGTTCACGCCACAGAGTTTGCGGGGTGGCGTACTGCATCACCCGACCGCCATCCATCACCACGATGCGATCGGCCAGCGCCATCGCTTCATGTTGATCGTGGGTGATGTACAGCAGGGTGGCATGGCTGTGACGATGGAAGCGGCGAAATTCCTCTTCCATGGTAGCGCGCAGATGAACATCGAGATTGGCGAGCGGTTCATCCAGCAGCACCAGGGTGGGCTGAGCCACCAGGCAGCGCGCCAATGCCACGCGCTGCCGCTGACCACCGGAGAGATCCGCCGGACGACGTTCAGCGAAGGGTTGCAAGCCAACCAGCGCCAGTGCCTGGTGGGTACGCTGTTCGCGTTCCGTCCGCGCCACACCGTTGACTTTCAGGCTGTAGGCCACGTTCTCCGCCACTGTCATATGCGGCCACAGCGCGTAGCTCTGGAATACCACGCCCAGCTGGCGCTCTTCGGGTGGCAGATGCAGGCCGGGTGCCGCAAAGCAGCGATCGCCCACATGAATCTCACCCGCATCCGCGGTTTCAAAGCCCGCCAGCAAACGTAATAAGGTAGTTTTGCCGCAGCCGGAGGGGCCAAGTACGGCAATGAATTCTCCCTGCGCAATATGCAGGGAGATATCTTGCAGGACAGGCTGTGCCGCAAAGGATTTGCACAGCCCGCGAAGGGTTATAGCCGCCATCAATTCTGGCCTTTCTCTGACAATACGCCGTAGACCCTACGGCAATCAGATGACAGGCCCGTGACACCCGCCTTACGTTTCTGTGCCAGCCTCCGCCAGATGCATCGCGATATAACGCTCATAGCGGGCGGCTTTGACGCGCGTCAGATCCACCAGCACCAGCCCATCGATACAGTTGTTGAAATCGGGATCGCTACCAAAATCAATAAACTGCACCCCACCCGGTTCGCACAGTTCGGAATATTGTTTGTACAGCGTTGGAATGGCCGTACCGAGGTTGGCGAGCAGATGCTTCAGGCGGCGTAAATCTTCCTGATAATTATCGCCGGTGAACTGCGCCAGCACTTCAGGCAGCGAGGCCGGATAGGGACGGCGTGAGGTTGCCAGCGGCAGCTCGGTGGGGAAATAGAGACGATAAAACGCTACCAGCAGATCACGTGCCGCCAGCGGCATGCCGCCGGAGATCGACACCGGGCCAAACAGATAACGGGTTTCCGGGTAACGGGCGATATAGGCACCAATGCCCATCCACAAATAATCCAGCCCGCGTTTGCCCCAGTAAGCTGGCTGAATAAAGCTGCGTCCCAGCTCCAGCCCCTGGCGGATAATCGGCAGCATCCGTTCGTCATAATGGAACAGACTGTCGCTGTAAATCCCTTCCAGACCGCGTCGTTCCAGTTGTTCCGCACCCGGGATAAAGCGGTACGCGCCCACAATTTCCAGCTGCGCGTCATCCCACAGAATCAGGTGATAATAATCATCATCGTACTTATCCAGATCGCGTCGTTTGCCGCTGCCCTCACCCACGGCACGGAAGGCAATTTCACGCAGACGTCCCAATTCGCGCAGCAGCGGCACCCAGCTGGTACCGTTACGCCGCCACAGGTAGATTTGCTTACCATCCGGCAAAGTACCCAGCCGTTCACTCTCCAGCAGCGCTTTTTTCAGTTCGGCTCGATCTTCCGGACGCGCAATCGCCGCTTCGGTCTGGAACAAGCCACGCCGTCCCTGACCCATTCGATACAGATGCTTACGTAGCCGCTTCGCCAGCTCTTTGCCCGGCGTGTGGCCATCATGCCAGTGGGCAAAGGGGATTTGTTCGCCAATATGTAGCTTGATGCGTGATCCACGCTGGCGGAACATCTCACGAACCAGCATCAGCAACGCCAGTGGAGGGGCAATATGGGTGGCCGCGTAGAATGCTATGCTGTTACGCCCCACCACGTGCACCGGCACCAGCGGCGCACGCGCACGTGCGGCAAGGCGCAGGAAGCTATGATGCCAGCGTCGATCGCGTACACCGCCGCTGGTCAGGCGCGAAACTTCGCCTGCCGGGAAGATAATCAACGCGCCCTGGTTGTCGAGATGCTGCTGCATCCGCGTCAGCTGCTCACGGTTGGTGCGGTTGCCCATGTTATCCACTGGCAGCATCAGATTATTCAGTGGTTCCAGCATCATCAGCATGCGGTTGGCGACGATTTTCACGTCGCGCCGAACCTGCGAAACTGCCGCCAGCAGCGCCAGACCATCCAGCGCACCGAGCGGATGGTTCGCCATAATCACCACCGGTCCGTGAGTGGGGATCTGCTCCAGATCGCGCTCACTGAGATCGCAACGCACATCCAGGTGTTCCAGTACCTGCTCCACCATATCCACCCCTTGCAGGTGGCGGTAGCGAGCAGCAAATTGCTGAAATTCGTTTTCACGTAGCGCCCATTTTAGCAGGCGTTTTTGCCAGCCTGCTGCCTGGTATGCCGGCCAGTAAGTATTGAGAACCTGATCAACAGAAAACATAGTTCACCTTCTTATATGGAGCGGTTATCGCCCCGAAGGTAAAACGGGTTGTTTTCAGATTTATGACCGTGGTGGCGTGGTTTAAAAGACGCGCGATAAATCGCGCCGCTACGGCACCGGATGGTAGCGGCGCGATTTATCGCGCATAGACGCGAGAGAATTACAGTTTCAAAGGCGGTAACTGGGAGAAAACACTCAGCAACCCTTTGCTCCACAGCTGACGGATCTGCGAAAAATAGGGATGCTGGTCGGTGATATGGTACTGCTCGTTATCGCTAAAACTGTCGCTGTGATAAATCATGACATCCAGCGGCAGCCCTACTGAGATATTACTCGCCAGCGTAGAATCCATCGAGATCAGCGCACATTGCATCGCCTGGTTGAGCGGAGTTTCGTAGCGCAACACGCGGTCGATAATCGGTTTGCCGTATTTGCTTTCACCAATCTGGAAATACGGCGTATCGACGCTGGCCTCAATAAAATTGCCCTGCGGATAGATCTGGAACAACCGCGGCTCCTCACCGCGGATCTGGCCGCCGAGCAGCAGTGTGCCGCCAAACTCTTCACCATCGCGCTTGATCACTTCGCGCAGCATTTCTCCCACCAGCAGCGCAATGTCATACAGCGATTTCCCATTCAGCAAATTGGGTTGGTCGTAGTCATCACAACCGCGTCGTAGCAGGCTCATCACGCTTTGCGTGGTGGCGAGGTTGCCAGCACTTTGCAGCACCAGCGTGCGTTCATCATCCACCTGGAACACATGCAACTTACGAAACGACGAAATATGGTCAACCCCCGCATTGGTGCGAGAGTCGGAAACAAAAATCATCCCTGATGATAAACGCATTGCCACACAATAAGTCATAGTCACGCCTGCAAAGAAAATTACTACTGCGAGTGCACCTGTTGCACCGCGGCCACCGCCAGCATATCTTCACCCCCACCACCCAGCCGCATACCACGTACCGGACAGGCATCGAGATAATCCACGCCCACCGCCAGCCGCAAATGCTGCCGCGTACTGCGGGTATTGTTGGTGATATCAAAGCTGTGCCAACTGTCATCCAGCCACGCCTCAACCCAGGCATGGGTGGCAACGTGTTCGACATTGTCAGTATAGAGATAACCGCTGACATAACGCGCCGGAATCCCCAGACTGCGACAGCAGGCAAGAAACACGTGGCTGTGATCCTGGCAAACGCCAGAGCCGGCGGCAAATACTTTCGCGGCGGTATCAGTTACCTGGGTGCTGCCGGGGCGGTAAGGCATTTTCAGCAGCAGCTCGCCCATCAGTTTCTCCAGGCTGGCGAGTGGCGCTTCCGCTCGCCAGTAACGCAGGGCAAAATCGCGGATCGCGCTATCTGGCTGGGTCAGCGGCGTGCCGCGCAGGAAAATCAGTGGCGACAGGGTGGAATCGGGATCGGCGGCCATCTCACCATCATCAAGAATATCCACCACGCCACGGGCGGTAATCTCCAGCATCTGATGCGGGGTATCCAGCGTCAGGACATGCATCACGTTGCCGTAAGCATCAACGGTGCGCGTGGCTTCACACGGCAGCGCCAGCTCCCACGACAGAATTTGTTGATGCACCGAATTTTGCGGCGTCAGGCGCAGATACTGGGTGCTGAGTTTGACCTGATGCTCCCAGGCATACCAGGTTTTGTGCTCGATGTTCAGTCTCATTTCGCCTCCAGATAGGTGTGATTAATGCTGTCAGCCAATTGATTAATGTCTTCCAGGAAGTGATTCAGCCAGTTGTTGAGTCCCGCACGCGTCAGGCTTTCCCAGGTACTGAAGCGCATCTCGGCCAGCAGCACGGTGGCGAGGTAACGCGGACGATCTTCTCCGCTGCTGCCGATCTGCTCCAGTTGATTGGCGATCTCTTCGATGCAGGAATGCAACGATCGCGGACTTTCGCTGCGCAGGATCAGCATCTCGTTGACCAGATCCGGCATCAGCTGTTGTTTGAAGATCGCGTTGTACGCCTCGCGCGCGGACACCGCACGCAGCAGGGTGTCGAGGCAGTAATATTCGCGCACCGAATCAGGGTGCTGCTCCAGCAATTGCTGATTCACGCTCAGCAAACGGGCGCTACCGTCGGCGCGTTCCATCAGGGTGCCGAGACGGATAAAACTCATCGCATCACCGCGCAGCAGGGTGCCAAACATCGCGCCGCGAAACAGGTGGCAGCGCTCTTTTACCCAGTCGAAAAAGCTGTCGGCATTGGCACTGGAAATGCCACGACGGCGCATGTTACGCATCTCAATCCAGGTGGAGTTGATGCTCTCCCACACTTCAGACGAGAGGCTGCCGCGCACCGCGTGGGCGTTGTTCCATGCCGATTGCCAGCAGCAAAAAATGCTACTGGGATTGCGTTCGTCGAGCGCAAAAAAATTGAACAGCTGGGGCATGGTGAAACGCCCGTTCAGGGTTTCAAACAGCTGACGCGTGCCGGTGAGGTTGAGCGGCAACAGCAGCTCATCACCGTGGCTGTTGCGTACCGGCATCAGCGACAGCCGGTTGGTCACATCCAGCACCCGGGCAAGTTGTTCTGCGCGCTCCAGATAGCGCGCCATCCAATAGAGGCCACTGGCCGTGCGGCTTAGCATGATTCATCATCCTCCAGAACCCAGGTGTCCTTAGTACCGCCGCCCTGCGACGAGTTCACCACCAGCGAGCCTTCTGTCAATGCCACACGGGTCAGGCCGCCCGGTACCAGACGGATATCCGCTCCGCACAGGGCAAACGGACGCAGGTCGATATGACGCGGCGCGAGACCGTTGTCGATAAACGTCGGACAGGTGGAGAGCGACAGGGTGTCTTGCGCGATGTAGTTATCGGGCCGCGCCTGTAAGCGCGCGCGGAAATCGCTCAGTTCCTGCTGGCTGGCCACCGGACCAATCAGCATGCCGTAGCCACCCGCCCCGTGCACTTCCTTCACCACCATCTTGTCGAGGTTCGCCAGTACGTAGGTGAGATCTTTCGGATTGCGGCACTGCCA
The DNA here is from genome assembly GCF_047947045.1 of Pantoea sp. App145. Lineage (NCBI taxonomy): Bacteria > Pseudomonadati > Pseudomonadota > Gammaproteobacteria > Enterobacterales > Erwiniaceae > Pantoea > Pantoea sp. App145. Next base: position 3,491,968 of record NZ_CP133290.1, on the reverse strand, counting down.
GGTAGGAACGTTATTGAGGATCGGATCTTCGTCGAGGTAAAAGCGGATCATATCCGGCACATAAGGGTAGATCGATTTGTCATCGGCTACCCCGGTGCCGATAGCATTCGCCAGCACCACATTCCCGGCACGATACACCGACAGCAATCCCGGGACGCCAAGCATCGAATCCGGACGGAACGCCAGCGGATCGAGGAAGGCATCATCGACGCGACGATAGATCACATCGACCTTGCAGGGTCCGGCGGTGGTACGCATCATCACCGCGCCATCTTTAACAAACAGGTCAGCGCTTTCCACCAGCTCCACACCCATTTGCTGCGCGAGGAAACTGTGTTCGAAATAGGCGCTGTTGAAGCGGCCTGGCGTCAGCACCACCACCACCGGATCGTTTACCGGCGAGCTTTCACGCAGCGTCTGCAACAGGTGTGACGGATAACGCTCCACCGGGGCCACATGCTGCTCGGCAAACAACTCCGGGTAGAGACGCATCATCATCTTGCGGTTCTCCAGCATATAGGAGACGCCAGACGGGGTGCGCAGGTTATCCTCCAGCACGTAATACTCGCCATCATTGTTACGCACCATATCCACGCCAACGATATGCGCATAGATATTGCGATGCAGATCAACGCCCTGCATGCAGGGTTGGTATTGATCGTTGACCAGTACCTGCTCGGCCGGAATGATGCCCGCTTTCAGGATGTGCTGCTGGTGGTAGATATCATGCAGGAAGGCATTGAGGGCTTGCACCCGTTGTCGGATACCGCGATCGAGCATCGCCCATTCGCTGGCAGGAATAATGCGCGGCACGCTATCGAACGGAATCAGGCGCTCTGCGCCGCCGTCTTCGCCATAGACGTTGAAGGTGATGCCAACGCGATGAAACAAAAGTTCCGCTTCTTCGCGTTTACGCGCCACTGCCTCTTTGTCCGCCGCTTGCAACCATTCCCAGTAGTGCTGATAGTGAGCGCGGTGTTGGCCGTCGCTCAGCAACATCTCATCATAGAAGTGTGATGCTATCTGGTAGCTTTCTTTCATGATTTACCCGGCGCTTATCAGAGGACCTGATTCCACTGCTGCATAAACTGTGCCAGGCGCGTGTGCGCTGTGACGCACACGCTACCCATCAGTGGGCCGACGCCGGGTTATTACAAAATTGCACCTTATCGGTGCACAAGCTGCTGCGTGACTGGTAGCCAGATTTCAGTCATTGCCCCCTCCCCGCCGGTGAAAGGATCGCGCTGCGGCATAGGTACGCGCTGAATCTGCTGCTGAGAGGTTCTCAGGAAGCGGGGTTCATCGCGCAGCGTTTCCGGCGACATACCTTCAGGATAGGCGCCAACCACCATAAAATCCTCACTGGCGTGGACCTGTTTATGGCCGACCCCTGCCGGAACCAGTACCGCATCGCCTTCGCGCAACGTCACCATACGGCCACTGTCACCGCCAAATAGCACTTCCGCCCAACCCGCCGCGACACCCAGCACTTCATGGGTATTCGGGTGGTAATGGGTATAAGGGAAGATCGGATAACGCCAGGCTGCGGGCCAGCCGTTATCCGTAAAGGTTTTTTCAAACCAGGCGGCGGTATCCTGGTTTTCATCGTCGTCATCATCAGGTGCGACACCGGGCCAGATGATCAGCGGCAACGGATTGTTCGGCACACCGCCGGACGGGATCGATAACATAAGATGCTGCGGGTTACTGGAAGCCCCTGCGGAAAAGGTGCCAGCGGCGAAAGACATCAGTAACAGCAGGCTGGATGGGTAGACAGTCATACTCTTTCTCCGGTTAGCCACATGCTATAAGTGTGGCAAAATCGCATGACAATACAATGTGCTCAGGTCCGCAAAATTCACATAAAAGCATGATTTTGCTAACTAAAGCCAAATTAATGATTAACCTCTTTAACATTTTGAGCGCAACACCCGGCGCAGGGCGATTTACCGCGCAACTGTTATAAAAAATCTGCACTGATCTGTGTCTGCAACGCTTCACTGTTACATGCTTTACTGGCAGGCAGTGAAAGAGAGGTGAACAATGGACGCCATTAAACAAATCCTGATTGATGAAATCGCTACCCTGAACCGTGAAGAACGCCGCGATAACCGGCCGCGTTTTAGCTTTTCATTTCTGAAAACCCATCCGGGGCTGTGGGGAGTGATGTACCTGTGTTACGCGCTGTGCGTCGCACTGATTTTTTCCACCGACATGCTTGGCTGGCCTGCATTCTGGTTCGCCACCGTGTTTGTGCTGGTGATGAGCTTCCTGATGCTGCTGGATATCAATCCAAAGTATCGCTTTGAGGATATTGATGCGCTGGATCTGCGCGTTTGCTACAACGGTGAGTGGTATTACATTCAGCCGGTATCGCAGCAAGGTATCTCGAAGATTCTGGATAACCCCGGCACGCCGGAACGGGTGCGCAGCGGGATTCATCGCCTGATGCAGCAGAAAGGTGAGGTCGATTTTTACGACGTATATTACCTGACATGGGGACACCAGCAGGCCGCGCAGGTATAACCCCCACACACCCGTAGCAGCGCGATTTCTCGCGCGGTTACGGGTGAAGCTGATTGATCAATGTACCCAGCATTTTCACCGCCGCTTCGGCGCGCGCATCCCACGGCCAGGCAGTATTGAAGCGGAAGCAGTGGCGAAAATCTTCGCTGCTGGAAAACAACTGCCCCGGCGCGATACTAATCCCTTCCTTTAACGCCAGATGATACAGCTGCGTAGTATTGATACCGGCGGGTAAGGCTACCCATAAAAAGTACCCCCCAGGGGTATCGCTGATGCTGGCCTCTGCGGGTAGTACCTGCTGTAACGCCGCGCGCGCCAGCTGTTTGCGTTTCGCCAGCGTCTGACGCAGTCGCTTCAAATGGCTGTCGTAGCTGCGGGTGGAGAGAAAATCCGCCAGTGCCAGCTGCATCGGTGCGCTGGTGGAAAGCGTACTCATCAGCTGGATACGCTGGACGCGCTGGGCATGTCTTCCCGCTGCCACCCAGCCAATACGAAACCCCGCCACCAGATTTTTGGAGAAGCTGCCGCAATGCATCACGTCGCCGTTACGATCAAAGGCTTTCGCCGGGAGCGGCTTTTCGTCACCAATCCACAGTTCGCTGTACACATCATCTTCAATCAGCGCCACGCCGTAGCGCTCCAGTAGCGTGACCAGCTGCTCCTTGCGCGCATGGCTTAAGGTGAACCCAAGCGGATTTTGCCGGTTGGTCATCAGCCAGCAGGCTTTTACCGGCCAGCGCTGTAACGCCTGTTCCAGTTCGTCAAAATCAATCCCCTGCTCCACGTCGCTGGCGACTGCAATCGCATTCAGTTTCAGGCGTTCAATCGCCTGTAACGCGCCATAGAAAGAGGGGTTCTCAATCACCACCCAGTCGCCAGGTTCGGTCACCGCCTGTAAGCTCAGGTTGAGCGCCTCCATCGCACCGTTGGTGATCACAATGTCATCCGGTGAGATGGTTATGCCCTGCTGCGCATAGCGCTGGGCAAGGATTTTGCGCAAATCAGCGTTACCCGGCGGCAGGTTGTTGAGCGCATCGGTCGGTTTCAGGTTATGCGAGACTTTCACCAGCGAACGCATCAGCTGGCGCTGCGGAAACAGTTCAGGATCGGGAAAGGCGGAGCCAAACGGCATAATGGCCGGATCGCGCGTGGCTTGCAGCACATCAAACACGAAACTGTTGGTGTCGGTCTGTTCCGGGCGGGCCACGGTTTGGGTTGGCAGACGCGGGCGCGGAGCCGCCGCACGGGGTGCGATATAGTAGCCGGACTGCGGTTTCGACAGAATCCAGCCCTGGCTTTCCAGCACTTCGTAAGCATGCATCACCGTCATCAGGCTGAGGCCGGATTGATCGGCCTGCTGACGCAGCGACGGCAGTTTTTCCCCTGGCTGCCAGATGTTGGCTTCAATTTGTTCCCGCAGTTGATCAACCAGCTGCTGATATTTCGCCACCTGAATCTCCGTCGCTACCTATTCATAAAAGGCTTACTTCGCGGTAACTTCCAGTTCCGCTGCCGGGGTCACAAACTCCGGTAGTTCGCCAATGCGTTCTGGTGGTACCGGCTTGCCCAGCAGATATCCCTGTAGCGTGTTACAACCCAGCCCGGTCAGAAACGCCTGTTGCCCCTCGGTTTCTACCCCTTCGGCCACCACTTTCAAATTCAGCGACTGTGCCAGCGCCACAATCGCCGAGACGATGGTAGCATCTTCTGATTTTGCCTGTAGCTCATTAACGAAGGCGCGGTCGATTTTCAGCTCACTGGCCGGTAACCGCTTGAGATATAACAGGCTGGAATAGCCGGTGCCGAAGTCATCAATCGAGGCTTTCACCCCCATATTGGTCAGCTCGGTCAGGATACGGACGCTTTCCTCCGGGTCACGCATCGCGGTGGTTTCGGTGACCTCCAGCGTGAGTAGCTCAGCCGGAATCTGATGCTGCGACAAAGCTTGCGTGACGGTTTCCACCAGATTGCTCTGCTCAAACTGCAACGCCGACAGGTTGACCGCCACTGACCAGTGCGGATGTCCCAGCAAATGCCAGCAGTGCAGCTGGCGGCAGGCTTCATTGATCACCCAGTTACCGATATTGATGATCATCCCGGTCTTCTCCGCCATCGGCAGGAATTTATCGGGTGTCAGCAAGCCGCGTGTCGGGTGCTGCCAGCGCAGCAACGCCTCAAAACCAATGATCGGTCCGCTCGGCGCGCAATATTTGGGTTGATAGAACAGCCGCAGCTCGTTGTTCTCCATCGCCTGCCACAGGTCGTTGTTTAACTGCAACTGGCTCTGCGCCAGGGTGTTCATAGAGGGCTGGAAGAAGTTGTAGCCGTTGCGCCCGTTGTTTTTGGTGTGATACATCGCGGCGTCGGCGTTAAACATCAATTCACGCTCATCAACACCATCGCCGGGATACACGGCGATACCGATGCTCAGCGACACCATTAACTCATAACGTGAGATGCTGAACGGCTTTTCAATCGCCTTCACCAGCGCATCAGCAGCGGCGGCGGCATCGTTCGGATCGTCGATTTCAATCAGCAACACGAACTCATCGCCACCCATGCGCGCCAGCGTGTAGTGCCCTTTCATCTGCCCGGTCATGCGTTCGGTTACCGCGATCAGCAGATTGTCACCGACATGGTGGCCAAAGGCATCGTTAACCGCTTTGAAGCCATCAAGATCCATAAACATCAGCGCAAAATGCGAGTGTTCGCGGTCCGCTTTATTGATGGCCTGGTCGAGACGATCTTCCAGCAAAATACGGTTCGGCAGGCGTGTCAGGTTATCATGCAACGCCAGCTGCGCCAGTTCACGGTTGGCCTCGGCCAGCGAACGCGCGAGGATGGATGTACGTGCCTGCATCCTTGCATCCAGCATGGATACCAGCAGGGTAATGCCCAGAATCGATAGCGTTACCACCGTCACCAACATCGCCAGCCAGTTACTGTTAACGCCCATATGTGTCGCGTGGCTTTGCATCGGAAAATTCGCCGCCGCCATACCGGTATAGTGCATACCCGCGATGGCACAGCCCATCACCACCGAAGCTCCAATCCGTAGCAGGGTGACGCGACCATGTCCTTCACGCAGGTTAAACGCCAGCCACAGCGCCGCCCCGGAGGCGACCAGCGCGATCACCACTGACGCAGCCACCCAATACCCGTTCCAGATAATACCGGGCGCAAACATCAACGCGGCCATGCCGGTGTAGTGCATCGCCACCACGCCACTGCCGAGCACCACCGCTCCGCCGCACAAACGCGGCCAGGGCAACTCACCGGAGCAGACCAGCCACAGGGCAAAGATCGACGCCAGCACGGCAATCACCATCGAGACTGCCGTCAATAACGGGTTGTAGCTCATCACCATATCAAGGCTCATCGACAGCATGCCGATGAAGTGCATCGCCCAGATGCCAATGCCCATCGCAAAGCCGCCGCCAAACAGCCACACCAGCGCCGTCTTGCCGGTGGAGGTTGCCACTCGTCCTGCCATATCCAGCGCGGTAAATGAGGCCAGCATCGCCACCAGAACGGAGACGATGACGGTAAACCAATCGTACGAAGTCACTAACATAGTGAGTTCCCAAGTCATAGCTGGGTCAGCAGCTGTGGTGTTGTTAACAAAAAGTAAAATACATAAATATTATTGTACAATTTACCGACAGTCGTGCTGTCGTTATAAGTCTTTGAACGATGAAAGATTGCGATTCAGAAAATCAAAATTACTTGTCAGGCACCTGCCAGTGGTGCAACGTTATCGGGGATGCTCAGTTGCGGGGTTGCCGCCACGGTGAATTCACTGATGCGTTCTGCCGGTGTCGGTTTCCCCAGCAAATAGCCTTGCAACATGTCAAAACCCAGCCCGGTCAATAAGCGTTGCTGTTCTTCCGTTTCCACACCCTCAGCCACCATGCGCAGATTCAGGCTCTGCGCCAGGCTGATCATGGCAGTGACCACCGTGGCATCTTCACTGTCAGCACGCAGGCTATTGATGAAGCTGCGATCAATCTTCAGCTCGGTCGCCTCCAGATGTTTCAGGTGCAGCAAGTTAGCATAACCGATACCAAAATTGTCGATTGCCACCCGGACACCCAACTGATGCAACTCAGCAATACGCTGCTGGCTGAACTGCGGGTCACGCATGGCGATGGTTTCGGTGATTTCCAGCATCAGCATCCCTTCCGGCAAGCCGTGTCGTTGCAGAATTTCACTCAGACTGTCGATCAGATCACGCTGATGAAATTGCAGCGCCGACAGGTTAACCGAGACGCTCCAGCTGTTGTTTCCTTCATCATGCCACTGCCGCAGCTGGCGGCAGGCTTCGTTAATCACCCAGTTCCCCAGCGCGATAATCTGTCCGGTTTTCTCGGCTCGCGGCAGGAACATATCCGGCATCAGCAATCCCCGGCGCGGATGTTGCCAGCGCAGCAGCGCTTCAAAGCCCATCAGCAACGTGCCACCGGCGCGGAACTTCGGTTGATAGAACAGGCGCATTTCCTGATGTTCCAGCGCACTCCACAGATCGTTGGCCAGCGCCAGCTGATATTGCGCCACCGCACTCATGGCCGGTTCGTACAGGCACCAGCCGTTACGTCCGCTATGTTTGGTGTGATACATCGCCGAATCGGCGTTGAACATCATCTCCTGCTTACTGCGACCATGCAGCGGGAAGATGACAATCCCCACGCTGAGCGAGACGCGCAGCGAGTAACGCTCCAGTTCAAAGGGGGCGTCAATGGTGTTCACCAAGCGCTGGGCCTGCGCAGCCGCTTGCAAGCCATCACAGTCCGGGCTTAGCAACACAAATTCATCGCCCCCGAGGCGCGCCAGCATCGCATCTTTGCGCAACTGATTACGCAGTCGCGTGGCAACAGCGATAAGTAAGCGGTCACCAACATGATGTCCCCAGGTATCGTTGACCGCCTTAAAGCCGTCGAGATCCATGAACATCAGCGCGAAGGTTTGATCGTTAAGGGTCGCGTGTTTGACGGCTGCATCGAGTTGCTGCTCCAGCAGCACCCGGTTCGGTAAGGTGGTGAGTGTGTCGTGCATCGCTAACTGATGCAGCTCGTTATTAGCCGTCTTGAGTTTGGTCGCCAGACGCGCGGCGCGCAGCTGGGCATCCAGCATAGAAATCAACAACGTCACGCCAAGAATACTCAACGTGATGATGGTGACCCACACCGCCAACCCCTGATCGCTTACACCATGTTCCATCATGCTGCTGGTATTGTTGAACTGTGCTGCGGCCATGCCGACGTAGTGCATACCAGCAATGGCGATACCCATCGCCAGTGCTGCATAAGCGCGCATGATCAGCAGGCCATCCCCCTGACGCAGATGAAACGCCAGCCACAGCGCGACACCCGCAGCGCTATAGGCGATGAGCACTGACAGGACAACCAGTTTCATATTCCACTGAATAGCGGGATCAATCATCAGCGAGTTCATACCGAGAAAGTGCATTACCACTACCCCAGTGCCGAGGATCAGGGTGCCACGTACCAGGCGGCGGAACGTCAGATGGCTACCACGTACCACCTGCGCGAAGGAAAAGATGGAGGATAATATGGCGACCGCCAGCGACAGAGAAGTGAGCGTCACATCGTAGCGCATGGTCATCGGCAGCATCATCGCCAGCATGCCGATAAAGTGCATCGCCCAGACGCCAATGCCCATCGCGGTGCCACCTGCCACCAGCCACAAACGGGCAAGGAAGCCGCGTGACACGGCGACACGTCCGGCGGTATCCAGCGCCGTAAATGAGGCGATAAAAGCAACGATTAAGGAAACCGTCACCAGAACGCTATCCCAGGTAACCAGCAACATGAGCGCTCCTCACTAACCCGCTAGCGAGCAGGTGCTGAATCGTCGAATCGGAACAAAGATTAAAAAGCATGCATAAAAGGTCTGTTAACTCTTCAAAAGCGATTCAGCCGCTAATCGTACCAGCCTGACTGGGGACTAACGCACCGGGATTTTTATTCGCTGAGTGGAGAATCGTTATTATGTCTGATTAATGTATGAACATAACACTGAACCCTGCGCCGCGGTAGTAGGAGAAATAACTCCGCGTTTAGTTTTTTTAACCTGCCTGAATCCCTTGCTATCACTGAATTATCGGCTATCGGGGCAAATTGATTAGGGAAAAATTATTGGTGGGCCTGACAGGCTTCGCTTTGCTGAACTATAGTTAAGAAAACTGATATAAATCATTTCCCTGTCTTATAGGAAGTTTCTTAGTCGTCAGGGATTTTTACTGTGCAGCCAAATCTGGCTCTTTGTTATTTTTCGGTTGATTTCATAAATACATCATCAGGTGAAAAAGCACTGACCCTCGATAATCAGTAAGGAATGATTATGAAACTCAAGCTTTTTCTTTTGGCTGCCAGCCTGAGCGTCTCACTTCCGTACTCTGTTGTTTTCGCTGCGACCACAACGGGAACCATTAATGCCACATTAACCCTGACCACCGGCTGTCTGGTGAATGGTCAGTCGGCCACAACCGGGGTGAATTTCGGTACTTTAAACTTCGGCAGTAGCGCAGCGACCTTTGATACGTTGAATGCCACCCTGGTAGGGGCTTCCGGCAACGGTATCTACGTACGCTGTACTACCGGCCAGACATTTAACGTGCAGGTCACCAGCAGTAATGCTGCGCCAGCCACCATTTACGGCACCGTCAGCGGGCAGCCGCGTTACCTGATCCTCGGCTCCAACAATACCCAGGGCATCGCTTACACCCTGTACAGCGATGCGGCCTTCACCACCGCCATTGCCAATAACACCAATATCGCCCCCAGCGGCACCACTGACCCGACTCTGGGTACCAACTACGCCATTTATGGTCGCGTGGTCGGCGGCGGCTTTAACCCATTGATCCCGGCAGGTACCTACACCGATACCATTAACGTTGCAGTGAATTACTAGGGCACAGGTTTCGGTTAAACCGGGTGAGAGGGGTAAATGGGTGGGCGCGCATTTCTGGCGGTCTGACCCTGCTGATAGGGAGTGTCAATGTCTGGGGGTTGCCAACTGCAACCTTTCAGGTCTCTGCCTCAGTAGTGGCTGGCTGCGTAGTTTCCGGTTCCAATCCCGGAGTTTTTGGCACGCTTGATTTTGGCACCCAGTCTGGCGTCGCCAGCAGCAGCGTCAGCGCCAGTTTTGTCCAAAGTTCCACTATCAGCCTGGCCTGCACGCCAGGCACCACCGTGAGCATGTCGATCAACGGCGGTAGCAACTACACCACCACTCGCAACCTGAAACTGGCCAGTTTCACCAACACTGTGGCTTACAGCCTCTACAGCAACGCCAGCCACACCACCGCGATTGGGGTGAATTCACCCATCACGCTCAGCTACAGCAACGCTAACAACATCACGCTGCCAATTTATGGCTTGTTGCAGCTACCCGGCCCGACGCGCGCCGGGGTTTATACCGATACCTTAACCGTCACCCTGAGCTGGTGAGGGCACAAACAAGAAGGAATGACCGATGAAAAACCTGCTGCTGCTCTGGCTGCTCACATTCAGCGCTCTCAGCCATGCTGCCAACTCGCTGATGATCTGGCCGATTGATCCTGCCATCAATCCCGATGATAAAGCCAGTGAGCTGTGGCTGGAGAATCGCGGCAACGCCACCACGCTGATGCAGGTGCGAATCTTCACCTGGCAGCAAGTCAACCAACGCGAGCAGTATCAGACCCAGCAGCAGGTGCTCGCCAGCCCGCCGCTGGTGCGCATTGAACCGGGGCAGAAGCAACTGGTGCGCTTAATTAAGCAAGTGCCACCTGACGCCGGTAAGGAGATGGCCTACCGCGTGGTACTGGATGAGATCCCCACCCCGCGCACCCCAGGTGCCAATCAGGCCGGATTGACCTTTCAAATGCGCTACTCCGTACCGCTGTTTGTTTATGGCAGTGGCTTAACGGCCGACAGCGCCAAACCCAATCTCAGCTGGCGAGTGGAAAACAGCGAGGGCAAGCGCTGGTTGCTGCTGACCAATAACGGCAACGGCCATGCGCGTCTGAGCAATGTCACCATCGGCGGACGCCCCATCGGCAACGGCCTGTTTGGCTACGTGCTGGCAAATAGCAGCAACCGCTGGCTGCTGAATAGCAATGTCGGTGGAGAGCTGGAGGCTGAGATGAATAAAGGCCACTGGCAAAGCGCAGCCGTGCGTTGATGCGCATTTCGCCCCACCCCTGTGCGCTGGCCGTGACCAGTGTCGTTTGTTGTTTACCCGTGATCAGTAGCGCCGAGACCTTCTCCGAGCTGCCGCCTCCCCCTGCGCTGCAAAACAATGCCGCAGGGCAGCAATACATGCTTGAGCTGATCATCAATCAGGGGGAGCAGGGCAATATTGTGCCGGTCGAACAGAAGAACGGCGATTTCTGGCTGCGACGTGGCGATCTGGAGCGCGCCGGGATCCCGGCGGACAAATTGCAGGGACAGCAGATTAACGTCAACCAGTTAAGCGGCGTCAAAGTGGACTATGACAATCAACGCCAGCGCCTGCTGCTGACTGTCCCTCCTGCCTGGCTGCCGGGCCAGGTGATCGGCCAGGCGCACAATGGGCCACGCTACCCAGGCCGCGCCAGCACCGGCGCACTGCTCAACTATGACTTCTACGCCACCCGCACCGATCATACCGGCTCGCGCCTCGCCACCTGGAATGAGCTGCGCGTGTTTGGTGCCGCCGGACAATTCTCCAGCAACGGCGTATGGCAGCAGCAACTGGAAGGCGATGCCCCCCAACAACCGAATGGCTATATCCGCTACGATACCTGGTGGAGCAACGAGGACGAGAACGCGGTACGAAGCATCCGTGCCGGGGATCTGGTCACTGATGCGCTCTCCTGGACCAACAGCGTGCGTCTTGGCGGGTTGCAGATTGGCCGTGATTTCAGCATTCGCCCGGATCTGATCACCTATCCGCTGCCGCAGTTTTCCGGCCAGGCGGCGGTGCCTTCCACGGTGGATTTGTTTATTAACGGCTATCGCTCCAGCCAGGCCAACGTTCAGCCGGGTCCGTGGTCGCTGACTAACGTCCCTTTCGTCAATGGCGCGGGTGATGCGGTCATCACCACCACCGATGCGGTCGGTCGCCAGATCACCACCACCCTGCCCTTTTATGTTTCCAGCAGCCTGCTGAAGCAAGGTTTGTCTGACTACTCCTTCTCAGCGGGAGCCATGCGTGAAAACTACGGCATCAGAAACTTCGACTATGGCGCAGCCGCGGCCAGCGGCTCATATCGCTATGGTGTGACCAACTGGCTAACGCTGGAAACCCACGCCGAAGGCAGCGATGATGTGGCGATGGGCGGTGCGGGCGGCATGCTGAAATTCGGCAGCTGGGGCGTCCTCAACGGCGCGCTGGCGCAAAGCCAGATGAGCGGAAAACCCGGCACGCAATACAGCTGGGGATATCAGTACAACAACAGCTGGCTGAGTCTCGGCACGCAGCATACCTTGCGCACGGCGGATTTTGGCAATCTGGCGCTGGTCGGCAATCGCAGCGACTCGGACGATACCTCATATTCGCTGGCACGCCGCAGTGCGCAGTACACCGCCAGCGTGTCGATGAATCAATACGGCAGTCTTGGGCTGGCGTATCTCGATATCAACAGCGGCGGGGGCGAACGCACCCGGCTGTTGAACCTGTCGTGGAGTAAAAACATTTGGGGTAACAGCAGCTTGTATATCTCCGCCAGCCGCGACCAGCAACAGGGGGAATGGAGCGGCGCGATTTCGCTGGTGATCCCGTTCGGCGAACAGAGCAGCGCCTCGGTCAGCATGGAACGCGATCAGCAGGGAGAAAACAACCAGCGGGTGTATCTGTCGCGCGCCATGCCGAGTGACGGCGGCTACTCGTGGGATGCCTCCTGGGCCAACCAGGGCGGCAACAGCGGCGATTATCGTCAGGGCAGCCTGCGCTATCGCAACAATAAAGTGGATACCTCGGCAGGTTTTTATGGCGACGACGATAACACCACCCAGTGGGCCGATTTCAGTGGTGCGCTGGTACTGATGGATAACCGTCTGTTCGTTGCTAACCAGATCAACGACGCCTTTGTACTGGTGAAAACCAATTATCCCGACGTGAACATCCGCTACGAAAACCAGTCGATGGGACGTACCGATAACGAGGGTTATCTGCTGGTACCGTCAATCAGCAGCTATTACGCCGCGAAATACGATATCGACACGCTGGACCTGCCAGCCGATATGACTTCCCCCCGGGTAGAACAGCGTTTTGCGGTGAAACGCCAGAGCGGTTATCTGCTGAACTTCCCGGTGGAGAAACTGCGTTCGGCCAGCGTGATTCTGCATGACAGCAACGATCAGCCGCTGCCGGTCTCCAGCCAGGTACTGCGCGCCGGACAGGCAACCGAGTATGTCGGCTGGGACGGTATCACCTGGATGGAAAACCTCGACGCCAGCAACCCAATTCAGGTCACCACGCCAGATGGCCGCACCTGCCGCACCGAACTCAATATCGCTAACGGACCACAGGCACTGAAGACCTATGGCCCGCTCACCTGCGCGTTACCCCCACTACCACCCGGTACCGCGCAGCCGAATACCGAAAACTCAACTTCAGGTATCGCTCCATGAAAAGAATTTTGCTAGTGCTGACGCTGTTACTGCTGCCAGGTCTGGCCCGTGCTGCCTGCAGTCTGCCCGCGTCAACCGCCAGCTTTGGCTCGGTCACCACTTTTGTCGCCAATTCAACCATCAGCTCTACCTCGACCACCGCTAACGTCAACTGTGGTGCAGGATCGGCGCTGACGTTATTAGGCACGAATACCATCACCTTTCAGCTGGCCAGCGCCTCAAACGTCAACGGCACGCGGGGTACCATGAAAATTAGCGGCAGCACCGGAACTGATAATATTCCGGTACGCCTGTGCATGGACAGTGCCTGCGCCACCGAGCTGAGCGTGGGAGGATCGACCTATACCTTTTCACAGGCGGTACTGGCGAATCTTGCTGGCCTGTTTGGTAGCCTGAACTTTGCGTTGCCGGTATATCTGAAAACCGTCACCGGACAAACGGTCGCCGCAGGAACCTATACGGTGACGCTCAATTTATATGTTACCTACAATATCTGCACCAGCCTTGGCGTCGGAGGTCTTTGTCTGACGCCGCAAACCGGTACCGGCACCATTCCTATTACCTTAACAGTGGTGCTCTCGAATGATTGCACCACCATCACCGCGCCAAACGTCAGCTTTGGCAGTGCTCCGCTGGTCAGCAGTTTTTCCACCGTGCAGCAGTCCATCAGCGTGGTGTGCAGTAAGGGCAGCACCTACACAGTGGGAATGAGTAACGGCAGCTATGCGGCGAATGGTGTGCGTAATATGGCGAGTGGCAGCAACCTGTTGAGTTATGACATCTACCAGGGCACCACCACCACCACGCGCTGGGGACCAACCGGCACGGCCCGCTGGAGCAGCAGCGCCTCCACCACCGTCAGTGCCGATGGTCTGACGCGTGGATATACCTACACTGCGCAGATTCTGACAACGCAAAATACCCCGCCAGCGGGGAATTACACCGATAGCGTCGTAGTGGATTTGTCGTTTTAAACAACAGAGAGACTTATTGCGCGCTAAATCGCGCCGCTACAGTGATGTGCGATCTGTAGCGGCGCAATTTATTGCGCATTTTTCCAATAATCAGGCATTGACGGTTGTGGCACTGTGCCGCGTTCGATACTGCTTCACCATGCGGCCAATCAGCAGGGTACCAATCAACCCGCATACCGCCGCGAACGACAGCCATACGCCCGGCATCGCTTTATCGCCCGTTGCATGGATCAGATAGCTGGAGACCGCCGGGGTAAAGCCGCCAAACAGCGCCGTTGCCAGGCTGTAGGCCAGCGAGAAGCCTGAAGCACGTACTTCGGCAGGCATAATTTCCGCCAGATACACCACCATCGCGCCGTTATAGCTGGCATACAGGAAGGAGAGCCACAGCTCGGCGATCACCAGATGAGAGAAGGTTGGCGCACCCACCAGCCATTTCAGCACTGGCCAGGCCGTCAGGATCATCAGGATGGTGAAGAAAATCAGTAACGGGCGGCGACCCACGCGATCTGACAACGATCCCATCACCGGCAGCCAGAACAGGTTGGAAAGCCCCACAAACAACGTCACCAGGAAGCTTTCTTTGTCGCTCATCATCAGCACCGTTTTGCCGAAGGTTGGGGTAAAGGCGGTGATCATATAGAACATCACCGTGGTGGTGACCACCATCAGCATACCGGCTAATACCAGCGCCCAGTTCTGCCCCACCGAACGCATAATCTGGCGCATGGTCGGATGATGTTTGCGCTGGCTGAAGGCTTCAGTTTCCTCCAGCATGCGACGAATCCAGAACAGGAACGGCACAATCAGACAGCCGATAACAAACGGAATACGCCAGCCCCACTCAGTGACCGCGTCTTTTTCCAGCAGATGATTCAGCCCCAGGCCCAGCAGCGCTGCGAAGATCACCGCCACCTGCTGGCTGCCGGATTGCCAGCTGACATAGAAGCCCTTGCGTCCTTTCGGCGCAACTTCGGCCAGATAAACCGATACCCCGCCCAGTTCCACACCGGCTGAAAAGCCCTGCAACAAGCGACCCAGCAGAATCAAGATTGGCGCAGCCGCACCTAACGTGGCGTAACCCGGCACCACAGCGATGGTCAGGGTACCGAGCGCCATGATGCCGAGCGTCACCAGCAGCCCTTTACGACGACCATGATGGTCAATATAGGCACCGAGGATGATCGCGCCCAGCGGACGCATCAGAAAACCCGCACCAAAGGTCATCAGCGTCAGCATCAGCGACGCAAACGGGTTATCACCGGGGAAAAAGGTTTTAGCAATGGCGGTCGCGTAGTAACCAAAGACCATGAAATCATACATTTCAAGGAAATTGCCGCTGGTTACGCTAAAGATGGTTTTGGCACCGCTCTGCGATGATTTTTGTAAAGACGAAGGTGAGCTCATAGGTTTTCCAGGTTTCTTCCATGCGTAAGACTTCCTTGTAGCGTGGTCGTCAGCGGATGAATGTGATCACCTTCACCATTGCACTTTACAAAAGCAGGGGTATAAGTAACAAAGTATTAACAAAACCGATCCACAGAATATTTGCCCATTTATGGCATCGATTCGTGATTTCCTGTTTTAATCAGCAAAGACTCATAACAAAAAGGGCGTCCATCCGGACGCCCTCATAACCCTGGGTGAGATTACTTCTTCACCGTTTCCATACCCATCAGGCCGATTTTCAGATATCCGGCCTCACGCAGCTGATCCATTACTGACATCAGGGTTTCATAACTCACCGACTTATCTGCCTGGAAGAAGATAGTGGTGTCTTTGTTACCTTCGGTCTGCGCGGTTAACGCATTGACCAGCGTCTCTTTCGTTACCTGATCATTGCCGATATAGACCTGATTATCTTCTTTAATCGACAGATAGACCGGTTTTTCCGGACGCGGCTGCGGCGCACTGGTGGAAGCAGGCAGGTTAACGCGCACATCCACTGTTGCCAGCGGTGCGGCCACCATGAAGATGATCAGCAGAACCAACATCACGTCGATAAACGGCGTCACGTTGATTTCATGCATTTCGCCATCGCTTTCCAGGTCGTCGTTTAAACGCATCGCCATAGCAATTACCCTACGCGCAGTTTCTGTGCGGCAGACGGACGAGCCACTTCGTTAGTCACTTTTCCCAGGTCCAAATCACGGCTCTGCAACAGCAGCACCTGTGCCGCGACGTCGCCCAGCGAGGCTTTGTAACCGGCAATCATACGGGCAAACACGTTGTAGATGACCACAGCCGGGATAGCCGCCACCAGACCAATCGCGGTCGCCAGCAACGCTTCGGCGATACCGGGTGCAACAACGGCGAGGTTAGTGGTTTGAGTTTGGGCGATACCGATGAAGCTGTTCATGATACCCCAGACGGTGCCGAACAGGCCGATAAACGGCGCAACCGAACCGATGGTGGCGAGGAAACCATTGCCACGACCTGCGTGACGGCTAAAGGCCCCGACACGGCGCTCAAGGCGGAAACTGGTACGTTCTTTAATGCCGTCGGTGTCTTCAGTACCGGCGGAGAGTTCCAGCTCGTTCTGCGCATCATTCAGCAGCACGGCGCTGTGGCTATGGCCTTTAAAGCTGGCAGCAGTGCGTGAAGCTTCATCCAGTGAACGCGCTTCGCTCAATGCGATGTGTTCACGCTTCAGACGACGTTTCGCTGAACTCAGCTCGGCAAACTTACCGAAGAAAAGTGCCCAGGTCACCACGGAGGCCAGTAACAGGCCAATCATTACCACCTTTACCACGATATCGGCATGATGATACATGCCCCAAACGGAGAGATCCGTCTGCATCAAATCACTGGCTACCACGCTGCGTCTCCAACTTCAATTGCACAGTTCACGATCGAGCGCGGATCATAACAAATTACCGGGTCGAATTGATAGTAGTTCTCATTACTATTTACAAACGAAAGGTGCGCTTTTTCTCCACAGTTTGTGATGAATGAGTATCCGTTTGGTCACCGGTTTTATAAATGTGATGCAGCATGTAAAATTATTAAAACAACGTTTCAAAATGTGATGCAATTCATTCAATCAACATCTGACCCGTTTTTCGCCAGCTGTTTTTCACTATTCTGAGCCAGCCCTGCCCATTCGTGGTGTCTTTGCACCGCGCGTTTTCGATACCTCAATGCTGGAGTAAAAAATGACGCTGAAAAAACGACTACTCGCCGTTTCATTGTCCTCCATGTTCGCCCTGCTGGCCTGTAGTGCCCATGCCAAAGTGCTTAAAGTGGCGGAAGTGCAACCCGCAGGTTATCCCACCGTGGTCGCGCTGGAGCATATGGGTGAGAAACTAAAACAAGCCACCGATGGCCGTCTGGAGATGAAAGTCTATGCCGGTGGCGTGCTGGGCGATGAAGATCAGACACTGCAACAGGTACAGCTGGGGGCGATCGATATGATCCGCGTCTCGCTGGCACCGGTCACCACCATCGCCCCCGAAACCAGCGTGCTCACCCTGCCGTTTATCTTCCGCGATGAAGATCATATGCACAAAGTGCTGGATGGCAGCGTGGGCGAGCAGATCGTCAATAAATTCGATCAGGATCCTAATACCCGCATGGTGTTCCTCGGCTGGACCGATGCCGGTACGCGCAACATGATCACCAAACAGCCGCTCGCCAAACCTGAAGATTTGCAGGGCATGAAGATTCGCGTGCAGAACAGCGCCATTTCCCTTGCCACGCTGAAAGCGATGGGGGCCAATCCGGTGGCGATGGGAGTGAGCGAGGTGTTCAGTGCGATGCAAACCGGTGTGGTTGACGGCACGGAGAACAATCCACCGACCTTTGTTGCCCACAACTATTTGCCAGTGGCGAAGTACTACACCCTGACCGGCCACTTTATTCAGCCGGAAATGATCCTGTTTTCCAAAACAGCCTGGGATCGTCTCTCCGCCGACGATCAGGCGCTGCTGAAGAAGTTGGGTAAAGAAGCCCAGGATGAAGAACGTCAGCTGTGGGCAACCTATACCCAGCAATCGATCGAGAAGATGAAAGCCGGCGGCGTGACCTTCCAGCAGATCGATCGTGACTACTTCGTCAAAGCAACCCAGCCGGTGCGCGATCAGTTTGGCGGCAAATATCAGGATCTGATGACGCAGATCGCCGAGGTGAAATAACCCTTTTGCGCCATGCAGCCGCGTGGCGTCTCACTCAGGATGCGAACAATGAACGCATATTCCCGTTGGATGGATGGGCTGTACCTGCTGTGCATGTGGGTTGCCGCGGCGGCGCTGATGATTATGGTCACAGTGATTCCGATTGGCATCTTTGCGCGCTACGTGCTGAACAGCGCGCTCTCGTGGCCGGAACCCGTGGCGATTATCTGCATGATCATTTTTACCTTTATTGGCGCACCGGTGGGACTACGCGCAGGTACCCATATTTGCGTGTCGATGGTGACCGATCGTCTGTCGCCTGCTGGCCAAAAGCGGGCGCTGCTGCTGTGCAATCTGCTGCTGATTACCCTGTGTCTGATTCTGTTGCGCGCCAGCTACAACCTGTGCGAAGCGATGTGGATTCAGCCGCTGGCCTCGCTGCCCAATGTCACCTACGGCGAGATGTATTTACCGATCCCCATCGGCACCGCTTTTACCCTGCTGTTTGCCCTGGAGCGCCTGCTGAACGGTGACCAGAGCCAGCGCCCAATCGTCACCCTTGGCGGCACACACTAACTTCGGAGCATCGCGATGGACGCATTCATTCTGATTGGCAGTCTGATCCTGTTGCTGTTGGTTGGCTTTCCCGTGGCCTTCGCCGTCGGGTTTAGCGCCTTTATCGGTGCCTGGTGGATCGACCTGCCGCTGGAAGCAGTGGTGATTCAGATCACCAACGGCATCAACAAATTTTCGTTACTCACCATCCCGTTTTTTATTCTGGCCGGGGCGATTATGGCTGAGGGCGGCATTGCGCGACGGCTGGTGAACTTTGCCTACATCTTTGTCGGGTTTATCCGTGGCGGGTTATCACTGGTCAATATTGTCGCCTCCACCTTTTTCGGTGCGATTTCCGGTTCATCGGTGGCCGATACCGCCTCGATAGGTTCGGTAATGATCCCGCAGATGGAAGAGAAGGGTTATCCACGTGATTTCGCCGCCGCTGTGACCGCCAGTGGTTCGGTACAGGCGGTGCTGACGCCCCCCAGCCATAACTCGGTGATCTACTCGCTGGCAACCGGCGGTGTGGTGACCATTTCCTCGCTGTTTGTCGCCGGTATTCTTCCCGGTCTGATGTTAGGTGGCTGCCTGATGGTGATGTGCCTCGGTTTTGCACGCAAACGCGATTATCCCAAAGGGGAAGCGATCCCATTTCGCCAGGCACTGAAGATCTTCTTTGATGCCTTCTGGGGGCTGTTTACCATCGTCATCATTCTGGGCGGTATCCTTTCCGGGATTTTTACCGCGTCAGAATCCGCCGCCATCGCCTGCCTGTGGGCGTTCTTTGTCACCATGTTTATCTACCGTGACTTTAAGTGGAACCAGCTGCACATTCTGCTGTTCCGTACCATCAAAACCGTGACCATTGTGATGGTGCTGATCGCCTTCGCCGCCGGTTTTGGTGCGGTGATGACTTTTATGCAGTTACCCACCGCCATTACTGCGGCCTTTACCAGCCTGTCGGATAATAAGTATGTGATCCTGATGTGTATCAACGTACTGCTGCTGGTGATCGGTACGCTGATGGATATGGCCCCGATCATCCTGATCCTGACGCCGGTGCTGTTACCGGTGGCAACCTCTCTGGGTGTCGATCCGGTCCATTTCGGCATGATCATGATGACCAACCTCGGTATCGGGCTGATCACCCCGCCGGTAGGCACGGTGTTGTTTGTCGCCAGTGCGGTGAGTAAGCAGAAAATTGAACAGGTGGTGGGTGCGATGCTGCCGTTCTACTGCATATTGTTTCTGGTGCTGATGCTCATCACCTATATTCCGGCGCTGTCACTGTGGCTGCCGCATGTGATGGGGGTGATGTAACACTGTCGTAGCGGCGCGATTTATCGCGCGTTTTTAAAAACCGCGCGATAAATCGCGCCGCTACGGAATCAACTAAGGTGACTGTCTGATATTCCACAATCAGGGTCAACGCGCAGGCGCGATTCGTGGTAACGTGGTTCCTTTGTGGAATGCGGCAGAAAAGGCAGTGATGGCAACGAAAAAAATAGACACCACGCTGGTAAGCGCGGGACGCAGCAAACGTTACACTCAGGGCTCAGTGAACAGCGTTATTCAGCGCGCCTCATCGCTGGTTTTCGATACCGTGGCTGATAAAAAACGCGCCACCGCCGGACGGGCGAAAGGCGAACTGTTTTATGGCCGTCGCGGTACGCTGACACATTTCTCCCTGCAGGACGCGATGACGGAACTGGAAGGCGGTGCCGGTTGCGTGCTTTATCCCTGTGGAGCCGCTGCGGTTGCCAACGCCATTCTGTCTTTCGTCGAGGCGGGCGATCATGTGCTAATGAGCGGTGCGGTGTACGAACCCACCCAGGATTTTTGTACCAAAATCCTCAGCAAACTCCAGGTCACCACCACCTTCTTCGATCACTGCATCGGCAACGAAATCAGCGCGCTGGTGCAGCCGAATACCCGCGTGGTGTTTCTGGAGTCACCGGCCTCCATCACCATGGAAGTGCAGGATATTCCAGCCATCGTCGCTGCGGTCCGCACGAAAGCGCCTGACGCCATCATTATGCTCGATAATACCTGGGCGGCGGGGGTGTTGTTTAACGCTCTGGAGCATGGCGTCGATATTTCTATTCAGGCAGGCACCAAATATCTGATTGGCCACAGCGATGCAATGATCGGTACCGCAGTGGCCAACGCGCGCTGCTGGGATCAGCTGCGTGAAAATTCCTACCTGATGGGACAGATGGTTGATGCCGATACCGCTTATATGGCGAGCCGTGGTCTGCGTACGCTGGGCACCCGCCTGCGTCAGCATGAAGAAAGCGGATTGCAGGTGGCGGAATGGCTGGCTGCACGACCGGAAGTGGCGCGGGTCAATCATCCGGCGCTGGCGCAGTGCAAAGGCCATCAATTCTGGCAACGCGATTTTACCGGCAGCAGCGGCCTGTTCTCGTTCATTCTGCATGAGAAACTGAGCAGCGAGCAGCTGGCGGGATATCTCGACGGTTTCCACCACTTCAGCATGGCGTATTCCTGGGGTGGCTATGAGTCGCTGATTCTGGCGAATCAGCCGGAAGAACTGGCGGCGATTCGCCCGGCAGGCGGCGTTGATTTTACCGGGACACTGGTGCGGGTGCACATTGGTCTGGAACACGTTGCTGACCTGATTGAAGACCTGCAAGCCGGGTTTGACCGCCTGAAGCGCTAAAATCTTCAACAGAAGCTCAACAGGCTGGATTCGCGTGGCAAAGATCAACGTTTGCTGCTACGCGGGCCGTTAAAATACTATCCTTGTGACTTGATGGAATAGCAGATGGGTGTTTTACATGAGATTGTCCACGCACTCTGGCATCAGGATTTTGCCGCGCTGGCCAATCCGGATGTGGTGTGGATTGTCTACGGCGTGATGTTTGTGACGCTGTTTCTGGAAAACGGTTTGTTACCGGCCTCTTTTCTGCCGGGCGATAGCCTGTTGCTGCTGGCCGGTGCCATGGTCGCCAAAGGTGTGATGGACTTTGTCCCTACCATGGTGATTCTGACCACCGCCGCCAGTCTCGGCTGCTGGCTGAGTTATTTGCAGGGGCGCTGGCTGGGCAATACCAAAATGGTGAAAAGCTGGCTGATGCACTTACCGGCACAATATCATCAGCGAGCCTGGCAGCTGTTTAATCGCCACGGGCTGATGGCGCTGCTGGTCGGTCGTTTCCTGGCATTTGTCCGTACCCTGCTGCCCACCATGGCGGGCATTTCTGGTTTGCAGAATGGTCGTTTTCAGCTTTTTAACTGGCTGAGCGGGCTGCTGTGGGTATGCATCGTGGTGGCATTCGGCTACGGCATCAGCCAGGTACCCTTCATCAAACGCCATGAAGATCAGGTGATGGCGGTGCTGATGCTGCTGCCCGTGGTGCTGCTGTTTGTCGGCCTGGCTGGCAGCATTCTGGTGATCTGGAAAAAAAGACGCCCGAAGGCGTCATAACAGCTGCGCGGCGTCAGCGGGTGATTCAAATATCGTCTGACGCACGCGGCTCACCTCCTCTCCCGGCGTCACGCCAAAATAACGTTTAAACTCGCGGGAAAACTGCGAGGGACTTTCATAACCGACGCGCACCGCTGCAACGCTGGCCCGCATGCCATCCTGAAGCATCATCAGACGCGCCTGATGCAGGCGAAAACGCTTCAGATACTGTAACGGCGAGGTTTGCGTCACCGCTTTAAAGTTGTGATGAAAGGCCGATACGCTCATGTTCACCTCCGCCGCCAGCGTTTCCACGCTGAGGTTTTCACTGAAATGACCTTCGATACGGCGTAGCGCGCGGGCAATCTGGCTGAACTGCGTCTGGCGGCTGATCATCGACAGCAGCGCGCCTCCGCACGGCCCGACCAGCACGTAGTAGATGATTTCCCGCACGATTTGCGGCCCCAGTACGCGCGCGTCACGCGGCTTACGCAGCACATCCAGCAGTCGTTCGGCAGCACATAACATCTCTTCACTGAGAAAGGCGGAATGGATGCCCGAGGTTTGCGGCTGCGGCTGGAAATCTTCATCGTCGCCAATCTCCATCAGCAGATCCTGCAGGCTGGCATTGTCCACGGTGAGACAGATCCCCGCCAGCGGCTCCTCCGGCGTGGCCTCGGTTTCACACTCCACCGGCAACGGCACGGTGAGCATCAGATACTTGGTGGCATCGTAATGAAATACCGTGCTGCCGAGATAACCGGTTTTGCGCCCCTGAAACAGGATGACGATGCCGGGCTGATACATCATGGGCGTACGCGGCAGCGGTTCATCGGCATAGATTAAGCGTACGTTTTCCAGCTGGCACAAGGGTTGGCTGCCAGGCTTCATCAACGCAATGACCTGCTGGGCCAGCTGGCGGCAAAGGGTGTCATGGGGCATGGCAGATTCTCTCGCAGCAAAAAGGTCAGTTTGCCGCAGTGCAGGCGAAAGCTCCAGCCAGCTGGAGAATCAGGCAAGAATCCAGCAGAAACAGACAGCACAAAAGCGCCGCAGAATTGCCACAATGATCCCGGCGCTAAGGTTTGTTGACTAGAATTAACCTCAGTGTTTCCGGTGAGTCACTGCGACAAATAAGGAGCAACTATGGCAGACCAACCACTGATTAAACTGCATGACGGCAATATGATGCCGCAGCTCGGACTGGGTGTCTGGCAGGCGAGTATTGAAGATGCACGCAAGGCGGTAGTAAAAGCGCTGGAGGTCGGCTATCGCTCCATCGATACCGCTGCCGCCTATAAGAATGAGGAAGCGATTGGTCAGGCGCTACAGGAAACCGACGTGGCGCGCGACAGCATTTTTGTCACCACCAAGCTGTGGAATGACGACCAGAAAAACGCCCGGCAGGCACTGGAAACTAGCCTGGAAAAACTCAAACTGGATCAGGTCGATCTCTATCTGATGCACTGGCCTTGCCCGGCAAAAGATCTGTATGTCGGAGCCTGGCAACAGATGATTGAATTGCAGAAACAGGGTCTGACCAAAAGCATCGGCGTGTGTAATTTCAACGAAGCGCACCTGAAACGCCTGATGGATGAAACGGGTGTGTCGCCAGTGGTGAACCAGATTGAACTGCATCCGATGCTACAGCAACGCACTCTGCACGCCTGGAACGCGATGCACCAGATCCAGACTGAATCCTGGAGCCCGCTGGCACAGGGCGGTAAAGGGGTGTTCGATCAGGACGTGATCAAAGAACTGGCGAAGAAATATGGCAAAACCCCGGCGCAGATCGTGATTCGCTGGCACCTGGACAGCGGTCTGGTGGTGATTCCGAAGTCAGTGACCCCAGCGCGCATTGAGGAAAACATTAAGGTGTTTGATTTCCGGCTGGAAAAAACCGAGATCAGCGATATTACTGCACTGGATATCGGCAACCGGCTGGGACCGGACCCGGAGAGTTTTAATTAATAACCGTATACGTAACGGCGCGATAAATCGCGCCGTTACAGATTTTAGGAATATCAGTTAGTTGGATTAACCAGCAGCTGCCCTGCAGTACCGCGATCGGCCAGTTCCAGCGTCTGGCTGTAATAAACAAACGGGAAATGCTCCGACGAACTCTGCGGGAAACTCACCAGCAACTCGACATCCCCATCCACCCACACTGTATCTTTCCAGCCGCGATCTTCACCCATCGGCTGTGCACCGTTGACACTTTTAATCAGGAACATCACGCCCTGAATATGCAGCGCCTGCGGGCGGTCGGCATGCAGGATCCAGCGTTCAAAGGTGCCCTGCTGTACCGTGGTATCGATACGTCCCATATTCCACATCGCACCATTGATGCCCGGCATACCGTCGCCAATGCGGAATTCGCGGGTGCGTACCGCCACACCATCGAGGATCTGATCCGCCAGCAAACGCATCGGCAGATTGTCCGTGACCAGCGGCAGCAAGCCGGTTGGGCGCAGCGACAGCACCAGCGTATTGGCAAGGATCGATGACGGCTCAAACAGGCCGCGCAGTCGATCCATCAATCCCGCAGCAGTACCCGCAGTGATCGACACTTCATCACCCTGCGACATATCCACCAGCACTTCGCGCCGCTCGCCCGGTGCCAGCGACAAACGCTGTACCGCGACCGGGGCCGGTAAGAAGCCCTGATCGCTGGCGATCACCGTAAAGGGGCGATTATCGGAGAAAGCCAGATCGTAGCGACGTGAGTTTGAGGCATTCAGCAGACGCAGGCGGACCCAGCCACGCGAAACATCCACATACGGGTTCTGCACGCCATTAACCAGCAACGTATCACCAAGGAAGCCGCCATCCTGCGGCGGGTCATAGACCGGTGTGGCAAAGTTATCGAGACGCTTGTCCTGAATCACCAGCGGGAAATCATCCACGCCATAGTGTTTCGGTAGCGGCAGCGCCTTACTGACGTCATCTTCAATCAACCACATCCCCGCCAGGCCATTATAGACATGGGGTGCCATACGATTGGGCGTATTGGCGTGATACCACAAGGTCGCCGCGCCCTGACGAATCGGCAATACCGGCGCCCAGTCTACACCGGCTGACATCAATCGCGGTGCGCCTCCCATCAGCGCGCCCGGCACCTGCAAACCGCTGACGGTCATGGCGACGGGTTCATTCAGCCGATTACTGTAAATCAGCTTCACATCGTCGCCGCTGTAGACACGCACGGTCGGGCCAAGGTACAAGCCGTTAATGCCCCACACCGGCACTTTGTTGCTGTTGCCGCTGAATGACCAGTGGCTGCGCTGGAGCGTAAGAAATAGCGGTTGGCCGCGGCGTGATTCAATCAACGGCGGTACGGGAAGCGGCGTATCGCCGACAGGCGCGGAAGCGGCACGCGCAGTGCTGGTTACGCTGGTGGCAAGTGCGACACCGGCAGAAAGCTGAATAAACTGACGTCTGCTGCAAGACATAAAACTTCAGACCTTTTGAGCGTGGCGTGAGGACGCCGTCCATTTTTTTCTAATTGCTATTGCTGTGCTGCACCCGGAGAGGGTCTGTTGCGTACGGGGCAGATTGCCTGCCCCGTGGGGCCGGTCAGATTTTACCGTTTTTTTCGCGCTCGGCGACTTCAGCGTTTAATTCTTCCAGCTTAGCCGACATTAATTCACGACAATGGGTCGCCAGCTTACGCACCGAACTGTTAGCAAACTCGCTGGTATCCACTGGCGGCAACATCTCGACAATCACCAGACCGTTTTTGAGGCGGTTGAGTTTGATTTTGTCATGGGTGTTGGACACCACCACCGGGATAATCGGCACACCCGCTGCCATCGCGGCATGGAATGCACCGGTTTTAAACGGCAGCAGGCCACGTCCACGACTGCGCGTTCCTTCCGGGAACATCCAGAACGAGATGCGCTTCTTTTTAAACTGATCGATTAACTCACCAATGGTGCCATGTGCTTTAGCGCGATTGTCACGATCAATCAGCAAATTACCCGCCAGCCAGTACAGCAGACCAAAAAACGGTATCCACAGCAGGCTTTTTTTGCCCACGGTTACCGTGGTGGGCTGCACAATATTGGCGGCGGTGATCATATCGTAGTTATTCTGGTGGTTTGCGATGTAGATAGCATTACCATAGCTCTCCGCATCCGCCGGTTTACGCAGTTCCACCTTGACGCCAAACACCGTCGATAAGCGGCCAAACATGTGGCCGAACGTGGCGACATGGCGTGGATTGCGTGGTGAAAACAGGCACCAGATACAGCCAAACACACAGACCAGAATCGAGTAAATAACGACAAAAATAGTCCGTAAAATTAGTAACATAGTTTCCTCAGTAGTGGCATACCCTTGCCTGCTTTATTCTTTGCAGGGTTACTCTTCACTCTCACCGCCCTGGCGCGTAGGGGCATCCAGCTCGACGCGGTCAATACGTTGCAGACCACGCGGCAGCAACGTACCACGACGACCACGGTCAGCGCGGAACTTCTGCAATTCTTCACTACGCAGCAACATCTTACGTTTGCCGACATGCAGGGTGATGGCACTGCCTGACGGCAGGATCAGCAGCCATACCAGTTTATCCGTCCCCGCCGCAGCCTCCGCGGAAGGAATCGAGATGATCTTGTTCCCCTTGCCTTTCGACATTTGCGGCAGTTCGCCGACCGGGAACATCAGCATACGCCCGGCCTGGGTTATCGCCAGCAGCATGTCATCTTCATGATTGACTGCCATCGGCGTCATCACTTTGGCATTTTCCGGCAGCGTCAGCAGCGCTTTACCGGAACGGTTACGCGATACCAGGTCCGCAAAGGTACAGATAAAGCCATAACCGGCGTCAGAAGCCATCAGCAGTTTCTGCTCATCCGGCTCCATCAGCACCTGTTCCATCACCGCACCTGGCGGTGGCGTCAGCTTACCGGTCAGCGGTTCGCCCTGACCACGCGCCGACGGCAGCGAGGTTGGGTCGAGGGTATAGCTGCGTCCGGTGGAGTCGATAAAGGCCACCGGCTGGTTACTCTTACCGCGTGCGGCAGCCAGATAGCTGTCCCCTGCCTTGTAGCTTAGGCCGGAAGGATCAATATCGTGCCCTTTGGCGCTACGTACCCAGCCCATCTGTGACAGCACGATGGTGACCGGCTCGGCGCTCACCAAATCATTCTCGCTCAGCGCTTTGGCTTCTTCGCGCTCACGCAACGGTGAACGGCGATCGTCACCGTAGGTCTGGCTATCTGCCTGCAATTCTTTCTTCAGCAGGTTGCTCATCTTGCGCTCGGAGGCAAGAATCGCCTGCAACTGGTCACGCTCTTTTTCCAGCTCTGCCTGCTCACCGCGAATCTTCATCTCTTCGAGTTTAGCGAGGTGACGCAGTTTTAATTCCAGAATCGCTTCAGCCTGGGTTTCGCTGATGTCAAAACGTGACATCAGCACCGCTTTCGGCTCATCCTCAGTACGGATGATGTGAATCACTTCATCAATATTGAGGAACGCTACCAGCAAACCTTCCAGGATATGCAGGCGACGCAGTACGCGATCCAGACGGTAATTCAGGCGACGCGTCACGGTATCGCGGCGATAGATCAGCCATTCCGAGATAATTTCCAGCAGGTTTTTCACCGCCGGACGGTTATCCAGGCCGATCATGTTGAGGTTAACGCGGTAACTTTTTTCCAGGTCGGTGGTGGCAAACAGATGATTCATCACCTGATCCAGATCGACCCGGTTCGAACGCGGCACAATCACCAGACGGGTGGGGTTTTCGTGATCGGATTCATCACGTAAGTCTTCCACCATCGGCAGCTTTTTATTGCGCATCTGCGCGGCGATCTGTTCCAGCACCCGCGCACCGGATACCTGATGCGGCAGCGCGGTGATCACCACTTCACCGTCTTCTTTTTTCCATACCGCGCGCTGGCGGATGGAACCACGACCGTTCTGGTAAATCTTACGGATTTCATCACGCGGGGTGATGATCTCCGCTTCGGTCGGGAAATCCGGGCCGTGCACGATATCCAGCAACTCATCCAACGTGGTGTTCGGCTTTTCGATCAAGGTGATCGCCGCCTGCGCCACTTCACGCACGTTGTGCGGAGGAATATCGGTCGCCATACCCACGGCGATGCCGGTGGTGCCGTTCAGCAGGATATTCGGCAAACGCGCCGGTAACATTTTCGGTTCCTGCAAGGTGCCGTCAAAGTTGGGAATAAAATCCGACGTGCCCTGGCCCAGCTCACTCAGCAGAATTTCGGCATATTTAGACAGGCGTGATTCGGTGTAACGCATCGCCGCAAAGGATTTCGGATCATCCGGCGCACCCCAGTTGCCCTGACCATCCACCAGCGGGTAGCGGTAAGAGAACGGCTGCGCCATCAGCACCATCGCTTCATAACAGGCGCTGTCGCCGTGCGGATGGTATTTACCCAGCACGTCACCCACGGTACGCGCTGATTTCTTAAATTTGGCGCTGGCATTGAGGCCCAGCTCGGACATCGCATAGACGATACGGCGCTGTACCGGCTTGAGGCCGTCACCGATATACGGCAGCGCACGGTCCATAATCACGTACATCGAGTAATTCAGGTACGCGTTTTCTGTAAATTTGTGCAGGGCAAGACGCTCTGCACCATCCTGCGTCAATTCGCTCATTAAGCTCGCATCCTCACTTCGTGGCCCACAGCGGCGGGACATCCGGCGGTCATTTGGCGAGGATAGTACCTTATTCGCGTGGCTTAGTCACAGGGGGTAAGCCATCTCTGGTCGCAGGAATCTTTATCGGGAAATTAATGTGAAGCCGGTTATAAAAATAAAATAGAATGAGATCATGATCACAATGAATATTCCCGGCATTCTGTGAGCATGATCTCAATTAATTTTCATTCATCACGTTTCGTATTAATCCTGTCCGCGCAAGAGGACAACATTTAGTATTGTTGCTTTTCTCTTCCTTTCCTAAATTCATACTCCATAAGACAGATATTTTTTGCGTTCCTGATTTATGGCATCTGGAAAATATAAAAAACACCATAGCAGAACACGGTTTTGCCAAAATAAAGGGGGACCGAATGCAAATACTGACTTCGCGACAACACCGATTAGTAAAACTGCTGCTGCAACAGGCCGCACCTCAGCCGTTAAAGCAACTGGCGCAGCAGCTCGGCGTATCAGAAAAAACCATCTATCGCGACCTGCAATGGCTGGAAGCCTGGCTCAGTAACTGGACCATGGTGCTGGAGAAGACCCCGGGACGCGGCGTGCGACTGCGCGTTGATGATATCCAGCAGCGCCTGCAACTGGAGCAGCAACTGAACGGCGATGACAACAGCGATGCCCTGAGCCACAACAGCCGCCGGGTAAAGATTGCTTCTCAGTTGCTGAGTGATGCACCGCGTGAAACCTCAATCAGCAAGTTGTCAGAGCGTTACTTTATCAGCCACGCTTCGATCGTGAATGACCTGAAAGTGATTGAAGAGTGGTTGCAACCGCTGGGATTAACGCTGGCGCGCGGCCCAGGTGGCACGCACATTGAAGGTAATGAACAGACACTGCGCCAGGCGATGGTGTCACTGATTAATGATGTGATGCAGCAAAACGTGGCGGGCACGCCGCTGCTGCCACGGCTCGACCCCGGTAGCCAGCAGGCGCTGGTGCATTACTTCGGTGACGAGGATGTCGCTTTTGTGCAGGCGCTGCTGTTACAGATGGAGCAGCAGCTGAGTTATCCGCTGGGTGATGCCTGGTATCTCAATCTGTGTACCCACATCTTAATCATGATGCATCGCATGGCGCAGGGTAACGTGCTGGCCTTACAGACCACGCTTGCCGCGCAGGACCTGGATAAACGCATCCTGACCATTGCGCAGCAGATGGTCAGCCAGATTGAAGCACGCATCGGCTGTGCGCTTCCGGCGGATGAGGTGGGATTTATTTATCAATATATTGTCTCGTCCGGCATTGTGGTGGAAGAACGCGGCGATCATGCGCCGTTGCATAATCAATTTTCCACTGCGGAATCGGTCAAAATAACCTGTGAATTAATCGATCGTTTCTCGGCATTAATTCAGCAGGATTTATCTCAGGACCGATTATTATTCGACGGATTACTGGTACATATTAAGCCGTTATTAAATCGCCTTAAATATCACATCCATATTCGTAATCCGCTGCTGGAAGATATTCAGCAGGAGATGAAAGAAATATTTTTCCTGACGCAGCAGGCGATGCAATTGACGGCGAGCGCTTACGATCTTTCACCGGTCGCAGATGATGAAATTGGTTACCTTTGCGTCCATTTTCAGACGGCGCTGGAGCGGCAGATTGCCCACAAACGCATTCTGGTGGTGTGCTCCAGCGGCGTCGGCACCTCACATCTGCTGAAAAGCCGGATTCTGCGCGCCTTCCCGGATTGGGAAATCGCCGGAGTGGTATCGGCGAGTAATCACGCCGCCTTTTGCCAGCATGAAGCGGTGGACCTGGTGATTACCACCATTCACCTCGCCACCGGAGCCATTCCCAGCGTGTATGTCAGTGCATTTTTTAACGATGACGATATCCGGCGGGTGACTGACGCCATGATTGGCAGCCAGCTGCCGCACCGGGCGAATGACGCCCTGGCTGAACATTAATTGAATGAGGTCTGACTGATGGATATTTCCCGCATTCTGACGCCGCGCCGCGTCAATCTGGCCCTGACTGCCACCAGCAAAGAAGAAGTGATTAACGAACTCACCGAGTTGCTTTATCAGGACGGTGCCATCAGCGATCGCGAAGCCTTTATCGCTGATGTCTGGCTGCGTGAAGCGGAAGGCTCCACCGGCTTTGAAAACCATATCGCCATTCCACACGGCAAATCAGCGGCCGTGCGGCAAACCACGTTAGCCATTGGGCGTACCCAGCAGGATATCCCCTGGGAAACGCTGGATGGCAGCCAGGTGCGCTGCATCATCCTGTTCGCGGTGCGACTGGAAGATCAAAACACCACCCACATTCGCCTGTTGTCGCAGGTGGCCAGCGCGCTGGCCGATGATGAGGTGATTGCCCAACTGCTGGCGGAAAACGACCCCGGCAATATCATCCGGCTGTTTAGTCAGTACGCCGAAACCGACCTCTGTTAACCCTACTCTTCTGAGGTGACACATGAACATCGTCTGTGTAGCGGCCTGCACGGCAGGCATCGCGCATACCTACATCGCGCGGGAAAAACTGATTAAGGGCGCCCATGCACTGGGCCACACCATCCACGTCGAAACGCAGGGCACCATCGGCACCGAAACGGAACTCACCCGCGAGGCGATCGCCGCTGCGGATGTGGTGATCCTCGCGGTTGACGTGAAGATCAAAGGCGAAGAGCGCTTCCAGGGCAAACCTATCGTGAGGGTGAAAACCGAAGTGGTGATCAAGTCACCGGTGAAATTCCTCGAAAAAGTGGCGGATTCACTGGCGCGCGCCTGAGGAGATCCATCATGAATGACAACAAACGTCAGTATGGTCAGGAGATCAAAGGACATCTGCTCACTGGCATCTCCTGGATGATCCCGCTGATCGTCGCCGCCGGGATCTGTATCGCCTTAGGCCAGGTGATTGGTGGACCGGATGTCGGTAAACACACCGGCACCCTTGCCTGGATGCTTAACCAGATCGGCGGCTGGGGCATGGGACTGATCGTCCCGTTGATCAGCGCGGCGATCGCTTACTCGATCGCCGATCGCCCCGGCTTTGCCCCGGGTTTGATCGTCGGCTTTATCTGCGGCCAGATTGGCACCGGCTTTATCGGCGGCATTCTCGGCGGCTTCCTGGTTGGCTACACCGTATTGCTGCTGCGCCGCACCATTAAATTGCCGCAGTCGATGCAGGGCCTGATGCCGATCATGGTGTTGCCGCTGCTCAGTACCATCATCGCCGGACTACTGATGATGACCTTCATCGGCCAGCCGATTGTCTGGTTGCAGCAGACGCTGATTCATTTGCTGGAATCGATGCAGGGCGGCTCGAAGTTTGTGATGGGCGCGATTCTCGGTGCCATGGCCACCTTCGACTTTGGCGGCCCCATCAATAAAACCATGTCGCTGTTTGCCGATGGCATGCTGGTCGATGGTATTTACGGGCCGGAAGCGGTGAAGTTTGTCGGTTCGATGATTCCGCCTTTCGGCATCACCCTCTCCTTCCTGCTGACGCGTCACAAGTACACCAAAGCAGAAAAAGAGGCGCTGAAAGCCGCCTTCCCGATGGGGATCTGCATGATCACCGAAGGCGTAATTCCGATAGCCGCGCGTGACCTGCTGCGCGTGGTTGCCAGCTGCGTGGTGGCCTCAGCCATTGCCGGTGGGTTGATCATGGTCTGGGGCGTGGAAGCACCGGTACCGCACGGCGGTATGTTTGTGGTGCCGCTGTTCACCAAACCCTGGCTGTTCTGTCTGGCGCTTGGCATCGGCACCGTGGTGTGTGGCGTGATGCTGTCGCTAATGAAGAAAACCGTTACCCAGGCGGATGAAGAGTTCGACGATGTGGAGGCCCCTGGCGTCCGCGATGAAGAGATCAAATTCACTCTGGAATAAGGAGCCACCATGTTTGCCATGATGAATGACCTGATTCGGGCAGCAGCGCAGCAGCGGTACGCAGTGCTGGCGATCAACTGCTTTAACCTTGAGACCACGCGCGCCGCCATTCAGGCCGCCGAACAGCAGCGCGCTCCGCTGATCCTCAATGTGTATCAGGGGCATAGCGCACATTTCCCTCCCCCCGTGGCGGTGCCGCTGGTACGGGCGCTGGCAGCAGATGCCACGGTGCCGGTGGCGCTGGCCCTTGACCACGGCAAAGCCTTTCCGCTGATTGGACAGGCATTTCGCGCCGGGTTTACCGGCCTGATGATCGATGCATCATCCGAGCCACTGGCGGAAAACATTCGTCAAACCGCGCAGGTAGTGAAGATGGCGCATACCGCTGGAGTATGCGTTGAAGGCGAGCTGGGGCATATCGCCGATGCCCCGACTTATGAACTGGCCGATGCCGCCGTAAAGATGACCCAGGTAGCAGATGTGCTGCCGTTCGTTGAGCAAACCGGGATCGATCTTCTGGCGGTCTCGGTGGGTACGGCGCATGGGCTGTATCCGGCTGGCGTGCAGCCGAAAATTGATTTCCAGCGCTTGCAGGAACTGCATGCCGTCTCCCCCCTCCCGCTGGCGCTGCATGGTGGCTCGGGAACACCCGCCGGGGATCTGCGCCGCGTCAGCCAGTTTGGCGTCGCCAAGATTAACGTCGGTGCCGCGGTATTTGATGCCGGTAAGAACGCGTTGCAGCAGGCCATGAAACAGCATCCACACGCCGAGCTGGCGGATTTGCTCGGGCTGATGGAATCCGCCTGCCGCGAAGTGGTGGCCGAGTACCTGAGCTGGTCGGGTTCGGCGGGCAAAGCCTGACACCCGCGCGATAAATCACAGATTTTCCCAATTTTATTCATCATCGGGTCGGCGCTGCCGTCGGCCCTGACTAAACATCACCTGAAGGAAAATATAACATGTTGATTTCTATGAAAGAGATGTTGGCACCTACCCGTGAACACCGTTTTGCCATCGGCGCTTTTAACGTCGCGGATAGCTGCTTTATTCGCGCCGTGGTGGAAGAAGCTGAGGCGACAAACACGCCAGCCATCATCTCGATCCACCCCAGTGAACTGGAGTTTGTCACCGATGAGTTCTTTGGCTACGTGCGGGAACGTACGCTGAAAAGCAAAGTGCCTTTCACCATTCACCTTGATCACGGAGCCTCCATTGCTCAGGTGCTGCGCGCCATCCAGTGCGGCTTTACCTCGGTCATGATTGATGGTTCGCTGCTGCCCTATGAAGAGAACGTCGCACTGACCAAAGAGGTGGTGAAGCTGGCTCATGCAGTCGGGGTGTCGGTCGAAGGTGAATTGGGTACCATCGGCGATACCGGCACCACGGTGGAAGGCGGCGTCAGCAAGGTGATTTACACCGAACCGGCGCAGGCAGAGGATTTTATCCAGCGCACCGGCGTGGATACTCTGGCGGTGGCGATTGGCACCGCGCACGGCATCTATCCGAAAAATATGAAGCCGGAATTGCAGATGCATATTCTTAAGGACATTTCGCAGCGTGTGACCATTCCTTTGGTATTACATGGCGGCTCCGCTAACCCGGATGCCGAGATTGCCGAGGCGGTGACACTGGGGGTGGGGAAAATTAATATCTCCAGCGATATGAAGTTCGCCTACTTCCAGAAAGTGCGCGAGATTCTGGCGCGGGAAACCTGGTGGGACCCGAATGTCATCTACCCGGAAGCCATCGCGGCGGCGAAAGGGGTGATTCGCTACAAAATGAACCTGTTTGGCGGGTTGGGCAAAGCCAGCTTGTATCGTTAATTGCGGGATGCCGTTCGGCGTAGCGGCGCGGTTTATCGCACTGGTTTTAAGGGCCAGGGCGCGCGATAAATCGCGCCGCTACGGGTGCAATTGGGTTATTTGATCACACCCAGCCACTGCTCTGCGATACGCGCATAATCACCGGTGGCGGTGCTGAGATGCAGCCACTGATCAACGTACTGTTTCCAGCTCATATCATCGCGCGGGATCATATAGGCCTTCTCACCGTACTGCATCGGTTGTTCCGGATTGAGCGCACACAGCTGTGGATAGTGCTTCTGCTGGAACAACGCTTCTGACGCGTCGGTAATCATCACATCCGCTTTTTTATCCACCAGCTGCTGAAAAATGGTGACGTTATCGTGGAACAACGTCAGCGAGGCATTGGGCAAATGGCTGTGCACAAAGGCTTCATTGGTGCCACCCGCCGGTTCAATCACGCGTACCTGCGGCTGGTTAATTTGGTCGATGGTTTGATACTTCGCTTTGTCGGCACAACGCACCAGCGGGATTTTGCCATCCACACCCAGCGGCTTCGCGAACCAGGCAATTTGCTGGCGTTTCAGCGTGACCGACACACCACCCAGCGCAATGTCGCAATTCCGCGTGACAAAATCTTCGCTCAGGGTTTTCCAGGTGGTGGGCACCCACTGCACTTTGGCACCCAGGCTTTCCGCCAGCGATTCTGCCATGCTGATGTCCAGCCCTTCATACTGCCCGTCACTGCGCAGATAACTGTAAGGTTTGTAATCCCCTGTGGTGCAGACTTTAAGGGTTTTGCTGTCACGTACCTGATCAAGATGGGATTGCGCCTGGACAACGCCGCTGACCAGAAGTAACGCACTGAATAACATGGTTTTCATTTTTCTTCTCTGTGTAGTGTTTGCTTGCAGATTGTTCCACACGCTGACGCATTATTGCGTTAAAAGCAAAAGTCTTGTGATCCAAAACACATTTTTCCCCATCGCGCGCGCGCGTAGAGTGAGCATAAATTTCTCACATGGAGCGCATGTAGCATGAGCAAAATTTTAATTATTGATGGCGGTAAAACCTTCGCCCATTCGAAAGGCGAGCTGAACCATACGCTAACCGAGGTGGCAGCCAGCCTGCTGCGCGATTTGGGTCATGACGTTAGCGTCACCGTGGCGGACAGCAACTATGTGGTTGCCGACGAAGTAGAAAAATATCTCGCCAGCGACGTGGTGATTTATCAGATGCCGGGCTGGTGGATGGGCGAACCCTGGACAGTGAAAAAGTATATCGATGACGTGTTTACTGAAGGCCATGGCTCACTCTATGCCAGCGACGGTCGTAGCCGCGCCGACGCCAGCAAAAAATACGGTTCTGGTGGCCTGATTCAGGGCAAAAAATATATGCTGTCGCTGACCTGGAATGCGCCACTGGAGGCCTTCACCGATCCTGAACAATTCTTTGAAGGTGTGGGGGTTGACGGCCTGTATCTGCATTTCCATAAAGCCAACCAATTCCTCGGTATGACCGGGTTGCCGACTTTTATTTGTAATGATGTGATTAAGCAACCGGACGTGCCGCGTGATATCGAACGTTATCGGACTCATCTCAGCCAAATTTTTGCTTAACTGTAAGCACAACGGTAAAAAAAGGACATCTCATGCTGACTGTGGTTGCTGAAATCTGTATCAAACCGGGACGCCGTGCGGCGGTACTGGAAGCGATTAACCGCCTGATCCCCACCGTGTTGCAGGAAGAAGGTTGCCATCAATACGATGCGCTGGTGGATCACCAGGCGCAGGTGCCGTGGAAGCACAACTCCCCGGACTCGATTTTTATGCTGGAGCAATGGGAATCGCTGCGCCATCTGGAACAGCATCAGCAGATGCCGCATATGGATGCGCACCGCGCCATCATTAAAGATGATGTGGTGGATGTGAAGATTCTGGTACTGGAAGCGGCTAAATAATCATATCACCCGTAGCGGCGCGATTTATCGCGCGGGGTTGGTTCTCGCGCCCAAAAGATTGCGCGATAAATCGCGCCGCTACAGGTGCTTATAGCAAGCCATTTTGCTCAATTTTTTCCCGCAAAAAATCCAGAAAACAGCGGATACGCGAAGCCAGTGATTGATTGCGGTAATACACCGCGTGAATCGGTAAACGTAGCTCGCGGGTTTCTGCTGCCAGAATCTGCACCAGCCTGCCACTGGCACGATCCTCACGGCTGACAAAATCCGACAGACGTACAATGCCCTGACCCGCCAGCGCCAGCTGACGCAGAGTTTCGCCACTCGATGCCGCCAGCGTTGGCCTGACACGCAAAAACACCCCTTCCTGTTGCCAGACCGGCCAGACGTTGTGAGCCTCAAGCTGGCTAAAACCCAGCAGTTGATGCTGCTGCAAACTGGCTACCGTCTCCGGCTCGCCATGCTTTGCCAGATAAGCCGGGCTGGCCAGTAGCCGGATAGCACTGCTGCCCAGCACCCTGGCACGCAGCGTGGAATCACGCAGTTCACCCACGCGGATAGCAATGTCGGTTTGCTGCTCCAGCAGATCAATCACGATATCGTCGGTGTTCAGCTCCAGCTGGATTTGTGGGAAACGCTGACGAAATTCGTCCACCAGCGGCACAATCACATGCAGCATAAAGGGAGCCGCGGCGTTGACGCGTAAACGTCCGGCAGGAATATCACGTCGCTGGATAATCTGTTCTTCTGCCAGCTCCACCGATGCCAGAATCTGACGGGCGTGTTCGAGGAAGATTTGTCCTTCCTCTGTCAGCGCCAGGCGGCGTGTGGTGCGATGCAGCAAGGTGGTAGCGAGTTTGCTCTCAAGACGGGTGAGCGCCCGACTGATACCGGAACTGGTTTGTTCCAGCTGCTCGGCGGCGCTGGTGATCGAACCGGTATCCACCACCGTCACCCAGGCGCGTAACTCTTCCAGCGTGATCTTCACTGTTTGCTTCCTATAGCGGTGCCGATAAAAAAGGGCGCCGCAGCGCCCTGATTTCTTAAACTTCGATGTCGGCTAAATCGCCTTTTTCCTGCAACCAGTTACGGCGGTCTTCAGATCGTTTCTTCGCCAGCAACATATCCATCACGCGCAGGGTCTGCTCCACATCGTCATCGCTGACGGTGAGCTGTACCAGGCGGCGGGTGTTGGGATCGAGTGTGGTTTCGCGCAGCTGTAGCGGGTTCATTTCACCCAGACCTTTAAAGCGCTGCACGTTCGGCTTGCCTTTTTTACGTTTCAGCTGCTCCAGCACGCCCTCTTTCTCGTCTTCATCCAGGGCGTAATACACTTCTTTGCCGAGATCGATACGATAAAGCGGCGGCATCGCCACATACACGTGGCCATTTTTCACCAGCGAGCGGAAATGCTTCACAAACAACGCGCACAGTAGCGTGGCAATGTGCAGACCATCGGAGTCCGCATCCGCCAGGATACAGATCTTGCCGTAACGCAGTTGGCTGAGATCGTCGCTGTCAGGATCGATACCGATCGCGACCGAGATATCATGCACTTCCTGCGAAGCCAACACTTCATCCGAGGAGACTTCCCAGGTATTCAGGATCTTACCTTTCAGCGGCATGATCGCCTGATACTCACGATCGCGCGCCTGTTTGGCCGAGCCGCCTGCGGAGTCACCTTCCACGAGGAACAGTTCGGTTTTATTCAGGTCCTGCGCGGTGCAGTCCGCCAGTTTGCCCGGCAGCGCCGGTCCGCTGGTGAGTTTTTTACGCACCACTTTTTTCGCCGCACGCATACGACGCTGTGCGCTGGAGATCGCCAGTTCCGCCAGTTGTTCTGCGGCCTGCACGTTCTGGTTCAGCCACAGGCTGAAAGCATCTTTCACCACTGCCGAAACAAAGGCAGCACACTGACGTGATGACAGGCGCTCTTTGGTCTGTCCAGCGAATTGCGGATCCTGCATTTTTACCGACAGCACATACGCGCAACGATCCCAGATATCTTCCGCCGAGAGTTTCACCCCACGTGGCAGGATATTGCGGAATTCGCAGAATTCACGCATCGCATCCAGCAGACCCTGACGCAAGCCGTTAACGTGCGTACCGCCCTGCATGGTCGGGATCAGGTTGACGTAGCTTTCCGTCAACAGTTCGCCGCCTTCCGGCAGCCACAGCAACGCCCAGTCAACCGCTTCCACTTCACCGGCAAAGCTGCCAACAAAGGGTTTTTCCGGCAGCGTCGGCAGCCCGTTAACCGCTTCGCACAGATAGTCCGTCAGACCGTCCTGGTAACACCAGCTCTGCTCGGTATTGTTGACCTGGTCTTTAAAGACGATTTCCACCCCCGGGCACAGCACTGCTTTGGCTTTCAGCAGGTGGCTCAGGCGGGAAACGGAAAAGCGTGGGCTGTCGAAGAAACTCTCATCCGGCCAGAAGTGTACGCTGGTCCCGGTGTTGCGCTTCGCTACCGTACCGGTAACGTGCAAATCCTGCACTTTATCGCCGTTCTCAAACGCGATGTTGTAGACCTCGCCATTCCGGCGCACCGTGACTTCAACACGTTTCGACAGGGCGTTGACCACCGAGATGCCCACGCCGTGCAGGCCGCCGGAGAACTGGTAGTTTTTATTCGAGAATTTACCGCCCGCATGCAGACGGCAAAGGATCAGCTCAACCGCCGGCACCCCCTCTTCCGGGTGGATATCCACCGGCATGCCACGGCCGTCATCAATGACTTCCAGTGACTGGTCGGCGTGCAGAATCACTTCAACCCGTTTGGCGTGACCAGCCAGCGCTTCATCGACGCTGTTATCGATCACTTCCTGGCCCAAATGGTTAGGGCGTGTGGTGTCGGTGTACATGCCAGGACGACGACGTACAGGTTCAAGGCCGGTCAGGACCTCAATGGCATCGGCATTATAACTTGATTGGCTCATCGTAACAGTCTGATTAGCAATATGAAAATTGGCACACTACACAGTTGTCAGGGGTGGTTCAACCCGAGAAAATCAACAATCTGCGTAAAATGGCGTTCGAATCCGGTAAAAGCATGATTGCCGCCCTCTTCGACCGTCTGACGACATGCGCTGTAATAATCCAGCGCCTGACGGTAGTCGAGAACTTCATCGCCAGTCTGTTGCAACAGCCAGATTAGATCGGGTGCTTCCAGAGGGTCAATCTGCATTACTTTCAGATCGTAAATGTGGCGTGACTCTAACACATATTGCTGACCGGTGTAGGGATTCCGGTTCTCACCGAGATAATCCACCAGCAGTTCAAAGGGCCTTACGGCGGGATTCACCACCACCGCAGGCAGCATAAAACATTGTGACAACCAGGTCGCCAGATAGCCGCCAAGCGACGATCCCACTAACCCCAGAGTTTCACCCGCATGCTCCAGCACCAGATCTTCCAGCACCATGGCCGCATCGGCAGGAAACGGGGGCAGTTGCGGCACAATCACCTGGATTGCAGGATGCTGTTGCTGCATCCACTGCTGTAGCTGCGTGGCTTTTGCCGATTGCGGTGAGCTGTTGAATCCGTGCAGATAAATCAGCGCCGCCATCGTTTAGTAACCCTCGGAGTCAAGATCAGGTCGGAATGCGTCAGTTTGCAGACGATTCACTTCAGTTTGCAGCATGCCGTCTGGCTTAAGCGTAAACCAGCGCCAGCCTGGCGCCACCGTATCAATGGTGAAGTTGGTGCAGTGCGGTTTGAACTGCACACAGGTTGATGGCGTCGCCAGTACGCGACGGCCATGCCAGTCGAGATCCAGTTCCTGATGGATATGACCACACACCAGATTACGCGCGCGCGGGAAGTTTTGCAGCACCGCTTCCAGCTGATGAGGATTGCGCAGGCTGTGCTGATCCAGCCAGGTACAACCGGACGCCAGCGGATGGTGATGCAGTAACACCAGCGTGTGGCGCTCTGGAAATTTAGCCAGCGTTTTTTCCAGCCATTCCAGCTGATATTCACTCAGCATCCCGTGTGGAACGCCAAAGACCTGACTATCCAGCAGTACCAGCTGCCAGTATTCACCCAGCAGCACATGCTTATCCGCCGCAATCCCCGCTTCGGCCAGCGTATTGACCATCGCGGGCTGAAAATCGTGGTTGCCGGGCAACCAGACACAGGGTTTAGGCAGACGTGCAATACCTGTTACGAAATGCTGATAAGCTTCGACCGAATGGTCCTGAGCAAGATCCCCCGTGGCGATAATCAGGTCGTAATCGCGCTGCTGCGCCTCAATGGCGTCCAGCACTGCATCAAAACTCGACCAGGTATTCACCCCAAGCAGCGATTGGTGTTTTCCTGCGAAAAGATGGGTATCCGTGATTTGTAAAATCCTGATATCGGCCCCACTCGCCGCAGGAAGAGTTAGCAGGCTATCCAAAGCGTTTCCTTAATCTCCACGCTATTGCGCACATTATACGCTATCAGCAGACGGGCAATGCCACGGCACCGTGTGCCAGGCAATAGCGTAACCAATCCGCAAGGAACTGGTTTATCTGATGTTTTTCATCGCGCTGATGCAATTTTTTATTAGGATAATCATAGCGCGCTTTAAAACGATAGATCTGCTGTGTGGAACACACTTCAGCGACCATCGCATCATGGTAGAGCCGCACTGACATCGACGGCAGGCTCCAGTAGCTCACCGCAGGGGCTACCTGGCGAATTTCCACCAGCGTAGTGTAACGCGTTGATTCCTCGATGGTCAGCTGATAACTGGCGCCATTCACCTGATAGGTCACCGAAGCACCTGCTTCGTCGCCCTTAGGCAGCAGGCGGCGTAACTGAGCGAAATTGGTCTCGCACAGGCGCATCATTTCGGGAAAGTCAGGGGTATAGCGCTGTCTCATGTTGGCTTCCACTCTTCTCTTAGTTTCTCATGGTGCAACGCCAGCCATTGCAGGGCGATGACAGACGCAGCGTTATCGATAATCCCCTCTTCCACCCAGCGATAGGCCTGTTCGCGGCTCACCACATGGACAAGAATATCCTCATTCTCTTCCTCCAGCCCGTGATTTCCCTCTGCCTGGCTGGCATCCACTTCCCCGACCAGAATCGACAGGCGCTCTGAGGTGCCGCCTGGACTGGCAAGGTAACTCACTATCGGTTTGGTGCGCCCAACCTTGAGGCCCGCCTCTTCCACCGCTTCGCGGCGCGCCACCTGTTCGATGGTTTCACCGGGTTCAATGATCCCGGCCACCATTTCCAGCAGCCAGGGCGTTGCACTGGCATCAAGCGCCGGGATGCGGATCTGTTCGATCAGCACAACTTCATCACGCAGGGGATCATAGGGTAGCAGGACAGCAGCGTGGCCGCGCTCAAAAACTTCGCGCTGCACTTCACCGCTCATTTCACCATTAAAAAGACGGTGGCGAAAACGATAACGAACAATAGAAAAAAAACCGTCGTAAAGTGTTTCGCGTGCAATAATTTCTACATCGTTTTTTGTGAAAGTCACAGGGGATTTTTTTTCATCAGCCATCTTCTGGCTCCTTATGCAGATTGGGATGGAGCGAAGAAAAGCCAACCCTTGTGCTCCATCCGAGTGGTTCTTTCTGAATTATTTACGTAAATTAGAGGAAGAAGGCACGTTCAGCCA
The DNA here is from genome assembly GCF_047947045.1 of Pantoea sp. App145. NCBI lineage: Bacteria > Pseudomonadati > Pseudomonadota > Gammaproteobacteria > Enterobacterales > Erwiniaceae > Pantoea > Pantoea sp. App145. Next base: position 3,449,838 of record NZ_CP133290.1, on the reverse strand, counting down.
ACTTATCTGTCGCGCCGTCTCTGCTAGAATCGGCGATTATTTTTTGGCTTACCTGCAGCGCTACCAGTGCAATTTGCTGCAACAAAAGGAATGCAAATGAAAAAACTGCTCCCACTTTTTATTGGATTGAGCCTGGGCGGTTTCAGCCTTGCCAGCCAGGCAGAGAACCTGCTGCAGGTGTATCAACAGGCGCGTTTAAGCAACCCGACGTTGCGCGCTTCTGCTGCTGATCGCGATGCCGCTTTTGAGAAAATTAATGAAGCACGCAGTCCATTACTGCCGCAGCTGGGTCTTGGCGCAGATTATACCTATAACAACGGTTACCGCGACAACAGCGGCCTTCATTCCAACACGACCAGCGCATCACTGCAATTAACCCAAACGATTTTCGATATGTCGAAATGGCGTGCGCTGACGTTGCAGGAAAAAACTGCCGGTATTCAGGATGTCACCTATCAGGTTGCCCAGCAGGATCTGATCCTGAACACCGCGACCGCTTACTTTAATGTGCTGAATGCCATTGATACGCTTTCTTATACCGAAGCACAGAAACAGTCGATCTACCGCGAACTGGATCAAACCACACAGCGCTTCAACGTAGGCCTGGTGGCGATCACTGACGTGCAGAACGCCCGTGCTCAATACGACAGCGTACTGGCCAGTGAAGTGACCGCGCGTAATAACCTCGACAATATGGTTGAGGCATTGCGCCAAATCACCGGTATGGATTACCTGTCTCTGGCGGAACTGAATATTGATCGTTTCAAAACGACCCGTCCGGATGCCGTTAATTCACTGCTGAAAGAAGCAGAAAGCCGCAACCTGAGCCTGTTGTCAGCACGTCTGAGCCAGGATCTGGCACGCGAGCAGATTCGCTCCGCAGAAACTGGTCATATGCCAACACTGGATTTAACCGCCTCCACGGGGTTGTCTAACAGCAAATACGGTGGTAGCCGTGCGAACCAGAGTTCCAGCACCTCTGACTCCATCACCGGTTCTAACCAGGTTGGTCTGAGCTTCTCACTGCCGCTGTACAGTGGTGGCTCGGTGACGTCACAGGTTAAACAGGCGCAGTACAGCTTTGTCAGCGCCAGTGAACAACTGGAAAGTGCCCATCGCAGCGCGATTCAGACCGTACGTTCTTCCTTTAACAACGTGAACGCCTCAATCAGCAGCATCGATGCTTACAAACAGGCTGTGGTCTCATCGCAAAGCTCGCTGGATGCGATGGAAGCCGGTTATCAGGTCGGTACCCGTACCATCGTTGATGTGCTGGATGCCACCACCACCCTGTATAACGCTAAACAGCAACTGGCTGATGCACGTTATAACTACATGATTAACCAGCTCAACATCAAATATGCGCTGGGTACGTTGAATGAACAGGATCTGCAGCAGTTGAATGCTCAGTTGGGTAAAGAGACTTCTACGTCTCCGGAAGCCGTTGCGCCGGAAAATACGCAGCAGGCTGCGCGTGTGGATAACGGTCCGAAAGCGTCTTCAGCAGCACCCGCTGCGGCAAAAGCGCGCCCGGCAGCGGCACGCACCAGCGGTAATCCGTTCAGTAACTAAGTGAATTCGGGGCCGTTTACGGCCCCTTTCTCATTCAAACGTATAGCTACGTAAAGATCCCCTCACCATCCGGCCTGTCGCTTTAATTTCAACCACTCACCCCTTATCCTATGCGTTACCTTTGGGCACAGGATGAAATGAAATGAAACGGACTAAAAATATTCGACATGCCGCTTTCCGTAAAAGCTGGCAGGCACGCCATTTAACGCCAGTGGCACTCGCGGTGACCGCCGTGTTTATGCTGGCTGGCTGCGAACAGAGTGACGAAACCGTCTCGCTTTATCAGAATGCAGACGACTGCGCCAAGGCCAATCCGAGCCAGAGCGCACAATGTACCACCGCGTATAACAACGCGAAGAAAGAAGCGGAACGCACCGCCCCTAAATACGCGACGCGTGAAGATTGTGTGGCGGAATTTGGTGAAAACCAGTGTCAGCAGACCCCTGCTCAGGCGGGCACCAATGCCGAAGCCCAGCAGAGTGGCAGCTTCTGGATGCCACTGATGGCCGGTTATATGATGGGTCGTATGATGGGCGGTGGCGCAGGTTTTGCGCAGCAGCCGTTGTTCTCACCCAAAACCCCCAACAGCCCGGCGAATGGCCAGTTTGTTGATGCATCCGGTAAGAACTACGGAACGGCAACCTCTGGCCGTACCATGAACGTGCCGAAAACCGCCATGGCACCAAAACCCGCCACCACGTCAACCATCACCCGTGGCGGTTTTGGTGAAACAGTAGCGAAACAAAATACCATGCAGCGCAGCAGTGCCACCGGCACCAGCTCCCGCTCGCTGGGAGGCTAAGCAGCATCATGCAACGTATTGCCATCACCGAGCGCCCGGACTGGCGCGAAAAGGCCACCGAGTATGGTTTTCAGTTTCACACCATGCATGGCGAACCTTACTGGAGTGAAGAGGCGTATTACCAGTTCACGCTGGCGCAAATTGAGCAGCTGGAAGATACCACTGCGGAGCTGCATCAGATGTGCCTCCAGGTGGTGGATAAAGTGGTGAGCAGTGAAGCACTACTCACCCGCTTCTGCATTCCAAAGCACACCTGGGACTTTGTGCGTGATTCGTGGAAATCACGCCAGCCCTCGCTCTATTCGCGTCTCGATTTGGCCTGGGACGGCAAGGGCGATATCAAACTGCTGGAGAATAATGCCGATACACCAACCTCACTGTATGAGGCGGCATTTTTCCAATGGATTTGGCTGGAAGATCAACAGAATGCGGGTAACCTGCCGCAGGGAAGCGACCAGTTTAATAGCCTGCAGGAGAAGCTGATTGCCCGCTTCGCTGAGTTACATCAGCAGCATGGCTTTAACTGGCTGCATTTCGCCTGTTGTCGGGATACTGAAGAGGATCGCGGCACAGTGCAATATTTGCAGGATTGTGCTACCGAGGCCGGTCTACCGAGTGAATTTCTGTATATCGACGAAATCGGTTTAGGTGAAAAAGGCCAGTTTACGGATCCCAATGATCAGATAATCAGTAACCTGTTCAAGCTTTATCCGTGGGAATTTATGCTGCGCGAGGTGTTCTCCACCAAGCTGGCAGATGCCGGGGTACGCTGGCTGGAACCGGCATGGAAAAGCATCATTTCCAACAAAGCCTTGCTGCCATTGTTGTGGGAAATGTTCCCAAATCATCCCAACCTGTTGCCCGCTTACTTTGCCGATGCCGCCAATGTGCCACCGATGGACAAATACGTGGTGAAACCGCTGTTTTCGCGTGAAGGTGCCAATATCCGCATTATCGAACACGGTCAGGAAATTGCGCGTGTCGATGGGCCATATGGTGAAGAAGGGATGATTGTGCAGGAGTTCTATCCACTGCCGAAATTTGGCGATAGCTACACGCTGATTGGTAGCTGGCTGATTGACGATCAACCTGCTGGGATCGGGATACGTGAAGATCGTGCACTGATCACGCAGGATCTGTCTCGCTTCTATCCGCACACCTTTATTGAGTAATCTGCTGCCGCCCGCAGCTATTGCGGGCGGCATCAACGTTACCCCACCTGAACCGAAAGCATGCTGATAGCACCCATCTCCATCCCTTCCACCGGGATAGACACGGGTTCATCTGTGCCACGCGCACCCAGCACGTACAGCAACGGCAGGTAATGGTCAGGGGTCGGGTTAGACAATTTCGCCCCTTCGTGTTGCAGGTAATTCACCAGCGGATTGTTCTCGATATCACCCTGATAATTCAGGTTATCCAGCACATACTGGTTGAAGCTTTCCGCCCACGGATAGGCTTCAGTTGCGCCTTCCCAGCGTAACATGCGCAGGTTATGCACCACATTGCCGCTGGCAACAATCATCACGCCGCTATCACGCAACGCCGCGAGTTTACGTCCCAGCTCAAAGTGCCAGGCAGCGGGTTTGGTGCCATCGACGCTCAGCTGTACCACCGGGATATCGGCATCAGGATACATTTTTACCAACACGCCCCATGAGCCGTGGTCAAATCCCCATTCCTGATCGAGATGCACCGCCACCGGTGCCAGCAAATCCGCCACTTCCTGAGCCAGTTCCGGTGAACCCGGAGCCGGGTAACGCACATCAAACAACGCCTGCGGAAAACCGCCGAAGTCGTGGATGGTGCGCGGATTGTTCATCGCCGTCACCGCCGTGCCGCGCGTGTACCAGTGCGCCGATACCGCCAGAATCGCGCGTGGACGCGGTAGTGTTGCGCCTAGATGTTGCCAGGCCTGGGTATAGCGGTTGTCTTCCAGCACGTTCATCGGGCTACCGTGGCCGAGAAACAGAGCGGGCATGCGGGTGTTGCTCATGATTAATCCTCTGACGAAGGTCGTTTTCTTAAGCTTAAGATACGCCGATTCGTTGCCGGATTAACGCTGATAACCATGATGATCTTTATCAGGAAATTTGAATAAGAAAGGGGGTAAGCAAGGGGCATAAAAAAGGCCGGATGATGATCCGGCCTCAGGGGATGCTGTGTCGGCTTAGCTTGCCTGACGGGTTTCGCGCTGACGGCGATACGCCACCAGATCTTCAATTGTCACTACCGGCATATCATGCTGCTTAGCAAACACAATCGCTTCCGGAGCATGCGCCATGCTGCCATCATCGTTGGTCAGTTCACACAGCACACCCGCAGGTTTGAAGCCAGCAAGTGTAACCAGATCGATGGTGGCTTCGGTATGACCACCACGTGCCAGCACGCCGCCTTCACGGGCGCGCAGCGGGAACACATGGCCCGGACGGTTCAGATCGCTTGGTTTCGCGCCATCAGCAACAGCGGTACGAATAGTGGTGATACGATCTTTGGCAGAAACGCCAGTGGTCACACCCTGCGCGGCTTCGATAGTCACGGTAAAACCGGTGCCGAAGGAGCTGGTGTTGTTCTCCACCATCATCGGCAGATCGAGCTGCTGACGGCGTTCTTCAGTCAGGCACAGGCAAACAATGCCGCTGCCGTGGCGGATGGTCAGCGCCATCTGCTCAACAGTCATGGTTTCGGCGGCAAAGATCATGTCGCCTTCGTTTTCACGATTTTCATCGTCCAGCACCATCACACCGCGACCATTACGCAGTGCATCGATGGCGCGTTCTACACGCTGTTCCGGCGTGCCAAATTCAGAAAGTAGCGTCTGATTCATGGTAAAAAACCTTTATTTAAAATATGAGTTACCAGAATCAGGGCGAGCTTAGGAGTGCGTAAAAAACACATGGCAATAACGTGACACGGGCATAGCCCGTTTGATGTCGTTACCCTCTCCCATCCGGACTTTAACCGTCGGCCCCGGAATTACACCGGATCTGCTGACCTTCCACTTTGCAGTGGAAGCGCTCGCGGGCTTTCAGCCGAAGCTGATTTACCGCCGGTGGGGAATTTCGCCCCGCCCTGAGAATAAGCAAAATCACTATAGCGCCAATCATCTGGTCGGGCAATCAACAAAAGCGCAAATGCTTTTGCATTTCCTGCTGTGCAGATTTCAGGTTTAACCTTTTCGTTTCTGGCATTACACTTAAGGCTTATAAAGACCGAACACGTGCTGTCATCGGCCCCGTAACCAGGAAATTATCATGATCGACACGAAAAAAATTGAACAACTGGCTCGCCAGGTGCACGAAGCCATGCCGAAAGGAATTCGCGAATTTGGCGACGATGTCGAAAAGAAAATTCGTCAGGTTTTGCAGGCGCAATTAACCCGTATGGACCTGGTTAATCGTGAAGAGTTTGATGTGCAGACCCAGGTTCTGCTGCGTACTCGCGAGAAACTGGCGGCGCTGGAACAGCGTCTGGCTCAGCTGGAAAGCCGCAGCGTGCCACCCGCCGCTGACGTGGTGAAGGCTGAAGAAAGCAAATAAAAAATGGGAGCCTGAGGCTCCCATTTTTATGCCGCTTAATGGCTGCGAATGGTTTTGATGATATTGGTGGTAGAGATACCGTCTTCGAAGTTGAGCACCCGCACGTCACCGCCGTTGGCCCACACCTCTTTACTGCCTGCGATATCTTCCGGTTTATAGTCACCGCCTTTCACCAGCAGATCCGGCAGCACTTCAGCGATCAGGCGCTGCGGCGTGTCCTCTTCGAATGACACCACCCAATCCACCGCCTCCAGTGCACCCAATACAATCATGCGATTTTCCAGCGGATTGACCGGACGCGTCTCGCCTTTCAGGCGTTTGGTCGACGCATCACTGTTAACCGCCACAATCAGACGATCGCCCAACTTGCGCGCATTCGCCAGGTAGGAAACATGTCCCGCATGGAGGATGTCGAACACACCATTGGTCATCACCACTTTTTCGCCGCGCTGGCGAGCCATTGCCACCGCGGCTTTCAGCTGTTCCTCGTCCATAACGCCAAAACCGCTATCCGGGCGGGCATGGATCGCATTCTCCAGCTCAACCGGGCTGACAGTTGACGTACCCAGCTTGCCAACCACCACACCCGCCGCCGCATTCGCGAGGAAACACGCTTCTTCAAGGCTTTCACCAGCAGCCAGTACCGCAGCCAGCACACCAATCACCGTGTCACCGGCACCCGTCACGTCATACACTTCCTGCGCCTGGGTGGGCAGATGCAGCGGTGCTTTACCCGGTTGCAGCAAGGTCATCCCATTCTCTGAACGGGTCACCAGCAACGCAGAAAGATCATAATCGGCCATCAGTTGCACGCCACGGCTGACAATCTCGTCTTCGTTTTTGCATTTGCCAACTACCGCTTCAAACTCTGACAGATTCGGCGTCAGCAGCGTAGCACCGCGATAGCGGGCAAAATCGGTGCCTTTCGGGTCGATCAATACGGGCACTTTGGCTTCGCGCGCCAGCTGGATCATGGTCTGCACGCTATTCAGCGCCCCTTTGGCATAGTCAGACAACACCAGCGCTCCCGCCTGGGCCAGCGACTGACGCAGACGCTGATGGATCGGTTCAGGATCGACCTGCTCAAACCCCTCTTCAAAATCGAGACGAATCAGCTGCTGATTACGCGACAGTACGCGCAATTTGGTAATGGTCGGATGGCTTTTTACCGCCACGAAATCGCAGTCCACCTTCACCTGCTGCAATGTGCTGCTCAGCACACGCGCCGCATCATCTTCGCCGGTCAGGCCAATCAGACGTGAAGCCGCCCCCAGTGCTGCAATGTTCATCGCCACGTTGGCCGCGCCGCCAGGACGCTCCTCCACGGTATCCACTTTCACCACCGGCACCGGTGCTTCAGGAGAGATACGGCTGGTAGGGCCATACCAGTAGCGGTCTAACATCACATCACCGACAACCAGCACAGCGGCCTGGTTAAATGCGGGCAGTGTTACTTTCATTCCAGAGACTCCAGACTGCGATAAAAATAGTGCGCGGATAATAGCACAGAATGCTTAGTGTTCCGCGCTGTCAGATTCAGCCAGCCAGCGTTGCCAGCTGGCATTAACCGTGGCGCGTTCAGCCACAAAGGCTTCCGGCTCCACATGACCGGGCAGCTCCTGCAAAGCCAGATGATGCAACGCATCGCGCAGGGTGACATAAGCATGCGTCAGCGCTCGTGCCTCCTCATCCGGCATAATGTCATGCTGCGCCATCAGCTCAAAGATGCGCACATTATCAGACCAGCGTGTCAGAGCGGGCTGCCGGGCGGCGTAGCCTAAGACAAGATATTGCGCGATGAATTCAATATCGGTAATGCCGCCTTCATCAGTTTTGATTTCCCAGCGCCCTTTATGTTTGTTACTCAGATGCGCCCGCATTTTTTCCCGCATCTCACGTACGTCTTTACGCAGCGTATCTTCATCACGAGGCAGACAGAGAATGCCGCGTCGGATCTGATTGAATTGTTCGCACAGCGCCGCTTCGCCAAACACAATGCGCGCACGCACCAGCGCCTGATGTTCCCAGGTCCAGGCCTCGTTACGCTGATAATCATCAAACGCGGCAAACGTGCTGACCAGCATCCCGGCCGCACCGGACGGGCGCAGGCGTGCGTCCACTTCATACAAAATGCCGGAGGAGGTACGCGTGCTGAACAGATGCATCACTCGCTGTGCCAGACGCAGATAGAACTGGCGACCATCAATGGCACGTTCGCCGTCAGTCACCGCGTCATCCGGGCAGTCATGCAGGAAAACCAGGTCGAGGTCAGAGCTATAGCCCAGTTCCCAGCCGCCGAGCTTGCCGTAACCCACCACGGCAAAACCCCGTTCGCCGTCATGAGTCAGATGGGACGGACGCCCATAACGCTGCACCATCATGTTCCACGCCTGCTGAACCACCGATTCGATAATCGCCTCGGCCAGCCAGGTTAAGTGATCACTCACTTTCATCACCGGCAGCGTTTCGGCGATGTCGGCTGCCGCGATGCGCAGATGCTGCGCCTGCTTAAACTGGCGCAACGCCTCCAGCTGCTGCTCTTCATCATCCGTAGGAATGCGCATCAGGTACTGGCGCAGTTCATCACGATAGGCATCCGTGGCGGTGGGTTGATACAGCGTCGCCGGGTCGAGCAGTTCATCCAGCAGCAAGGGATAACGCGCCAGCTGGCTGGCAATCATCGGTGAGGCGGCGCACAGACGAATCAGATGACGTAACGCGCCGTGGTATTCGGTTAACAGCTCCAGATAGGTGCTACGCGTCAGGACACCAAGTAGCAGCGGTGTCAGGCGGCTAAGGATCACCGCCGCATCGGGACGTGGGCAAACCTCGCTCAGCAGGCGCGGCATCAGTTGATCGAGCGCCTGACGACCGCGTGGCCCAATGGTGCGACGCCCCACATCCAGACGAAAAGCGTTCAGCGCTTCATACAACACACGTTGCTGTGCTTCATCCAGCTGCGGCACCAGCGCCGCCAGTTCGCTCTCTTCGAGCGTGTCCTGCCACAACACCGCAAATTCGGCCAGCTCGCGCTGGTCATCGATATCTGGCGTATCGTCGCCAATCAATTCATCGAAAATGGCACGCACACCCGCCATATGCTGTTCAAGGCTGGCAATCAACGTTGGCCAATCCGCTGCCCCCATGCCCCAGGCCAGGCGCTGACGGTCAAGATCGTTTTCCGGTAACGTCTGGGTTTGTTCATCATTCAGGCTTTGCAGCAGGTTTTCCAGACGACGTAAGAACAGATACGCCTCGCGCAGGTGCTCTACCTGCTGCGCCGTCAGTAAACCCAGTTCGCCAATCGCAGCAAGCGTGGGTAACAAGGATCGCAGCTGAAGTGAACGCTCACGTCCACCGCGTATCAACTGAAAGACCTGCACGATAAACTCGGTCTCGCGGATACCGCCCGCACCCAGCTTGATGTTGTCTTTCAGGCCACGGCGGCGAACTTCACGGGCAATCATCCCCTTCATGTTACGCAGCGATTGGATGACGCTGAAATCGATGTAACGGCGATAGACAAAAGGCCGCAACATTTGCTGCAATTCCTGGCTCCAGCGTCCCTGGTCATCGCCCATCAGACGCGCTTTGACCATGGCATAGCGCTCCCAGTCGCGCCCCTGCTCCTGATAATAATCTTCCAGCGCGGCAAAACTCAGCACCAGAGGACCACTATCGCCAAACGGACGCAGACGCATATCCACCCGGTAGACAAAGCCATCCACCGTCGGTTGATCGAGCACTTTTATCAAACGCTGGCCCATGCGGGTAAAGAACTGGGCATTATCGAGTTCACGCCGACCACCGCGGGTTACGCCGTTTTCCGGCCAGGCAAAAATCAGGTCGATATCTGAGGAGAAATTAAGCTCGTTGCCGCCCAGTTTGCCCATGCCAAGAATCAACATCGGCTGGGGTTCACCGGCTTCATTGCAGGGGGTGCCAAAATCGCGACAGCAATCCTGCCATACCCAGTCACGCGCTGCTGCAATCAGGGTTTCGGCCAACACGCTGAGTTGTTGCAAACTCTGTGTGGTGCTGGCCTGATGCAGACACTGCATCCAGGCGATACGCACCAGCATATGGCGGCGGAACAGACGCAGCTCACGCATCAGGCTGGCTTCGCCATCCACATTTTGTAGCGTCTGATTCAGCCAGCTGGCATACGACTGCCACTCATCAGGCTCAGGGGGTTGTTGTTGTAGCTGCTGCCACCACTCAGGGTGCTGCTGCAGGTTGTCGACAATAAAGTCACTGAAAGCGAGCGCACCTGCCTGCTCAGGCGTCAGTGCGTCGGGCGACACATTGAGCTTTTCCGCCGCACTGGTCAGTTGCGCCTGCATCAGCGCCGATAACGGTAACAACATCTTCCCTCCCTGATTCTGTTTTGTGTGGCGTTAGCGTGGTGTCCCGCTGTTAAGCCAGAATGGGGCCTGCTTCACCGCCTGATTCACCAGCGTATTCAGGCCTCGCTCCTGCTGGATGGCAATGGCATGTTGCAATGTCTGCCAGCCTGACAGCCAGTTGTTCACCTCTTCAGCCGGATACGCCCCTGCCAGCAGATGCACCGCCAGCAGCTGGCGATTCAGACGCGTGGCTTTATCCTGAAACTCATTAAACAGCTGCACATCGGCAAACGTGTCTTTCAAATCAGCGGTGATACGGCTCAGCATAATGTCGCTAAAGCGTTTGAAGGAACCCTGCAGTTTGCTTTTGCTCTTATCATCCAGCCAGTTTTGCCATTGCGCCTCTACCAACCAGTGAGTAAGCGCTAACTGAGCATCGACAGAGCTGAGTGAAAAACTGAGAGCCGACGCATCCTGCTGGCTATCGGCCAGCAACTCTTCTATACGGGTCAGCTTCTGCCGCAAATCACTGCTGGCTTTACGCGGCACCAGCGCACCAAATAGCGAGAATGCCTGACGCAGGGTTTCTAATGCCTCCAGCACCGACGCTCGCGCTGCCGGATTACCACGCAACCACACTTCTTCATGGTATTGCCAGTGATTCAGCCCTGCGGACAACGCGTTGATCATGCCCTGCTCTACCGTCGCCTTTGCCGGGATTTTCAGTAGCGGCAGGTTGCGCAATGGACGCGGTGTATTGCCCTGTGCCAGCTGATAACCGCGGGCGGCTTTGCTCAGGCTGCCGAGGCGCAAACCACCCATAGCAATAAGCTGTTGGGCAAATTGCAGCAGATCTTTACGCTGCCCCTGCTTCAACTCCAGCTCCACCTCATATAAAGGTTCGCTGAACTCACCAGCGGCTACCGCTCCGCGATCAAACGCCACCTCAATTTCGCTATTGGCAAACTGCACCAGCCACATCTCGCGCTGGAAATGGGTGCTGAACAGGGGCTCCAGCCGTTGCTGCAACGCTGCCACATCTGTTCCCTGCGGCCAGATTTCGGCGGGTAACAAGGCGATGTCCAGATCCGGCGTGCTGATATCGACGTTATATTCCGGTCGCTGATGCAACCCACCCACGCTTTTTCCTGCCGCTTTGAGCGTCATTTCATAGCGCTGGTCAACGCCGCGAATGCGCAGCCCCATATCCCAGCGCCGCAGCTGGTTGTCATCGGTTTCAAAATAGATGTTGGTCAGCTCACGCGCTGATACATGTTGATGAGGCCATGCTGCAAGAGTTGTAGCCAGTTTTTCGGCCGCTTCCGGCGTGGCAATGAACTTTAATTCGATTTCGATGGTCATAATTTTTTATTGAATACGCTGCTGGCACTTAAGAAGTTAATCTGGCGAAGAGTAATGCACAGAATGCATGCTGTCTCGGCTTTCTTTTGCTTTTACGACCCTTTTCACTCCAGATTGAGACCAGGATAGTTCTCATTCAGATTTATGGGAAGCCTCTCCAGACTGTGCCGGTAATTTTACGCCATGACGAAAAATTGATATCGAATGAAAAAAATCACACTTGCAGCTCTTTCATTGCTGGCTTTCAGCGCCATCACTCCAGCTCATGCAGACGAAAAACGTTACATCTCCGATGAATTATCCACCTGGGTGCGCAGCGGCCCTGGCGATCAATTTCGCCTGGTTGGCAAGCTGAATGCCGGGGAAGAAGTACAGTTGTTGCAAACCAACAACGATACGCAGTACGGCCAGATTAAAGATTCGCAGGGTCGCACCACCTGGATTCCTCTCTCCCAGTTGAGTGCCGATCCCAGTCTGCGTACCCGCGTGCCGCAGCTCGAGCAGCAGGTGAAGGACCTTACCGACAAACTGCAAAACATCGACAACAGCTGGAATCAGCGTACGTCCGATATGCAGAACAAGGTAGCCAGCAGCGATAGCACCATCAACGGCCTGAAAGACGAAAATCAGAAGCTGAAAAACGAGCTGATTGTCGCGCAGAAAAAAGTCAGTGCCGCTAACGTTCAGCTGGATGACAAACAGCGCACCATCATCATGCAATGGTTTATGTATGGCGGTGGCGTGCTGGGCGTGGGTCTGTTACTGGGTCTGTTGCTGCCGCATATGGTGCCGCGTCGCAAAAAGAACGATCGCTGGATGAATTAAGCCGATCATTGTTCTTTTTTTGGGAGGGGATCGTAAGATGCCCCTTTTGGCATGCCCGAATTTTGGCCAAACTGTGCAACAATTAGAGATTGATGCGTGCCCGACACGCAAAGGTAGATGGCCTCTGGAGTAGTTGAGTGAAGACGTTTCTGGTCGGTGGCGCAGTGCGTGATGCGTTGTTGCGTTTACCGGTAAAAGATAAAGATTGGGTCGTGGTAGGCACCACGCCTGATGCGATGCTGGCGCAGGGCTTTCAGCAAGTTGGCCGGGATTTTCCGGTTTTTTTGCATCCACAAAGCCGCGAAGAGTATGCGCTGGCGCGTACTGAGCGCAAAAGTGGTAACGGATATACCGGGTTTGTGACCTGGTTTGCGCCGGATGTCACGCTGGAGCAGGATTTGCTGCGACGCGATCTGACCATCAATGCCATCGCGCAGGCGGATAGTGGTGAGTTAATCGATCCCTATTCCGGACAGCGCGATCTGGCCGATCGTATCCTGCGCCATGTTTCCGCCGCTTTTAATGAAGATCCCCTGCGCGTCTTACGCGTGGCGCGGTTTGCTGCCCGTTTTGCCCACCTGAACTTCCGTATCGCTGGTGAAACTCAGGCGTTGATGCGTGATATGGTCGCCAGCGGCGAGCTGGCACATCTCACGCCCGAACGCGTCTGGAAAGAAACGGAAAAGGCACTGCTGACGCGTAATCCACAGGTTTATTTCCAGGTACTGCGTGATTGCGGCGCGTTGCAGGTGCTGTTCCCGGAACTCGATAATCTGTATGGCATCCCCGCCCCCATCAAATGGCACCCGGAGATTGATAGCGGTATTCATTCTCTGATGACTCTGACGATGGCAGCTGCGCTGTCCGAACAGCTGGATGTGCGCTTTGCCACGCTGTTCCACGACGCAGGTAAAGCCCTCACGCCGCCGGAGAAGTGGCCGAGCCATCATGGTCATGGTCTGGCCGGAGTGCCGATTGTGGCAGCCTTATGTGAGCGGTTGCGCGTACCCAACTCTGTGCGCGATCTGGCACTGCTGGTCACCGAATTTCACGATATGGTTCACACCATCGAACGCCAGCCAGCCGCAGCGTTGATTGCGCTGTTTGATCGCATTGATGCCTGGCGCAAGCCGCAGCGTGTGGAGCAAATGGCGCTGACCAGCGAAGCCGATGCACGCGGCCGAGCCGGGCTGGAAAACAATGCCTATCCGCAGGGTGATTATCTGCGCACAGCATTCTCGCTGGCACAGGCCGTTCCCACCAAAGCCGTGGTGGACGCTGGATTCAAAGGAGCAGAAGTTCGGGAAGAGTTAACACGGCGGCGAATTGAGGTACTGCAGGAAAGGCTGATTAACGCGCGGCCAGCGTAACTGGCCGCGCATTGCATCACATGAACAGCATGTAAACCACGCCCGCGATGATAAAGCGGTAGATGGCAAATGAGACAAAGGAGATGCGTTTAATCAGCTCAAGGAAGGCTTTGATGGCAACCAATGCCACCACGAAGGCGGTGACAAAGCCAACGGCGAACATCGGCAGATCCTGCATCGTCAGGAAGCCAATGCTTTTGTACAGATCCAGCACTGTCGCACCCATCATCATCGGTACTGCGAGGATGAAGGAGAACTCCGATGCAGCATAGCGGCTCACGCCCATCAGCATACCGCCAGAGATGGTGGCACCCGAACGTGAGAAGCCCGGCCACAGCGCCAGACACTGGAAGCAGCCAATCATAAACGCCTGACGATAGGTAATATCGTCAATCCCCACCGCTTTCGGCTGCTTTGGTTTAAGGTATTCAGCCACCAGCAGCAGCACACCACCCACCACCAACGCATACATCACGTTAATCGGGTTGAACAGCGATTTGATTTTATCGTGCAGCAGCAAACCAATGACCACCGCAGGCACCATACCCAGCAGGATATGAATCAGAGTCAGATGGCCTTTGCCGGTACCTTCATGTTTCACTTCACCAAAATGAATACCGATTAAGCCAAAGAGTCGACGCCAGAACATCACCACGACAGCAAGAATAGAACCGAGCTGAATCACCACTTCAAAGGTATCGGCGGTGTCGCCTTCGAAACCTAACAAGTGGCCAACAATAATCATGTGGCCAGTGGACGAGACCGGTAAGAATTCGGTCAGACCTTCCACTATCCCCAGGATTGCAGCTACCCACAGCTGATGAATATCTGCCATCAAATTTTCCTCTATCCGTTTTAAACAGTAAAAAGGCGGTCGCATCTGCCTACCGCCTTAAATTATGCCTGCGCCAGTCTGAAGGAAACCTTAAGGTTTCCGGTAACTAAGCCGCACTAAACGCAACGGCTCTCGCTGAGACACACCATAATTTGGTTTGGTTTCATTGTGATGGCAATCACGTCAGATTTATTTAGGAATAGTCCCGCGCTCAATTCGTACGCCAACCGTGGCTGCCTGCGCTACAGCCCCCGGTTTTCCTACGCGGATGCGCACGCCGGGCGTTTTGAAACGATTCATCAACAGATCCGCAATTTCTTCCGCTACCCGTTCAACCAGAGCAAAACGCTGCCCGTTAAGATGGTTTAAAATTGCCTCGGTGACATCGGCATAACTGAGGCAATCATCGACATCATCGCTGGCAGCCGCCTGGCGGTTATCCCACGCCATTTCGACATCGAGCACCAGCTTCTGCTGCATGCCCTGCTCCCAGTCGTAAACGCCAATAGTGGTGAACACGGTGAGTTGCTCAATAAATACGATATCCATGATGTAGTCTCTGTTTTTGGCTAAGCCGGATACCACTTCCGGCGGATTATGCGTATTATCCACACTTACCGAGAACAAAACGACCCTACAGGAACGGTATGGAACTATGAGTGCTATCGCGCTTGGTATGATTATTTTCGCGTATCTTTGCGGCTCCATTTCCAGCGCGATACTGGTGTGCAAACTCGCTGGTCTGCCGGATCCACGCACCCAGGGTTCAGGTAACCCCGGTGCGACGAATGTATTACGTATCGGGGGGAAAGCACCCGCCGCTGCGGTACTGATCTTTGATATCGCCAAAGGGATGCTGCCGGTGTGGATCGCTTATCTGCTGCATATTCCGCCGTTGTATCTTGGCCTGACGGCGATTGCCGCCTGCCTCGGCCACATCTATCCCGTTTTCTTTCGTTTTCGCGGCGGCAAAGGCGTGGCGACAGCGTTTGGTGCCATTGCGCCGATTGGCTGGGATCTGACCGGATTGATGACCGGTACCTGGCTGCTGACGGTGCTACTGAGCGGCTACTCGTCGCTGGGCGCGATTGTCAGCGCGTTAATCGCCCCTTTTTATGTCTGGTGGTTTAAGCCGCAATTCACCTTTCCGGTGTCGATGCTTTCCTGCCTGATTTTGCTACGTCATCACGACAACATTCAGCGTCTGTGGCGTGGCCAGGAAAATAAAATCTGGAAGCGGAAAAAAAAGCAGCAGAAATAAAAAAACCGGCGCGCAGGCCGGTTTTTTTATTTCAGATAGCAGGCAGTTCAGCCAGCGGCCAGCGCGGTCGGACACTGACGCCCAGTTCACCCCGTGTTCCGCCTTTCAGTCGCACCATACCCGCATAAGCAATCATGGCACCGTTATCGGTACAGAATTCCGGGCGGGCGTAAAATACTTCACCACCGCGCGCGCGCATCATCTCCGCCATGCGCTCGCGTAACGTGCGGTTGGCGCTGACGCCGCCGGCGATCACCAGACGTTTGAACCCCGTCTGCTCCAGAGCTCGCTTGCATTTGATCATCAGCGTATCCACCACCGCATCTTCGAAGGCTCGGGCGATATCGGCACGTGCCTGATCGTCGCCCGCATGTTCGCGGATGGTATTGGCAGCGAAGGTTTTCAGGCCGGAAAAGCTGAAATCAAGGCCGGGGCGATCGGTCATCGGGCGCGGGAAAGTGAAACGACCCGGCGTGCCCTGCTGTGCCATGCGCGAGAGCATCGGGCCACCCGGATAGTCGAGGCCCAGCAGTTTGGCGGTTTTGTCGAAAGCTTCACCCGCCGCATCGTCAATGGATTCGCCCAGCAGGGTGTATTCACCAATGCCGGTGACGCTAATCAGCTGGGTGTGACCGCCCGAAACCAGCAGCGCCACAAACGGGAATTCCGGCGGGTTGTCTTCCAGCATGGGGGCCAGCAGATGGCCTTCCATATGATGGACTGGCACCGCAGGAACATTCCAGGCGAATGCCAGTGCACGACCAATGGTGGCACCAACCAGCAGCGCACCGACCAAACCTGGTCCGGCCGTATAGGCCACGGCATCAATCTGCTGCGGCTGCAATCCAGCCTGTTTCAACGCCGCCTGAATCAGCGGCACGGTTTTACGCACGTGATCGCGCGATGCCAGTTCTGGCACCACACCGCCGTAATCGGCATGCAATTTTACCTGGCTATATAATTGATTTGCCAGCAGACCGGACGCATCGTCATAAATCGCGATGCCGGTTTCATCGCAGGACGTTTCAATACCCAGAACTCGCATAGCTTTTCGTACCCTCTTCTTGCGGCGCGCAGTGTACCACAGGGAGATCACCGGCCGGGCAACTTTGACCGCGAAAAAGTGTTTTTCCGTCGCACAAAGAGTGCGCTATACTCCACGGCCTGAAAAAACCGGCAGCCGCAAGGCACAAGCCCCTGTTGGTTTCAATTTGTTCCTGGTGCTTTACAAGCCAACCTCGGTTGGAGTAGAATTATGCACCATTTTGAAATGTGCTGGCGCCGCAGTCAGCAGCAAAAACCGAATTTTATCGAGGTGAGAGTTACATGCCGGTAATTAAAGTACGTGAAAACGAGCCGTTCGACGTAGCACTGCGTCGCTTCAAGCGTTCCTGCGAAAAAGCAGGCGTTCTGGCTGAAGTTCGTCGTCGTGAGTTCTATGAAAAACCGACTACCGAACGTAAGCGCGCTAAAGCGTCTGCAGTTAAGCGTCATGCCAAGAAACTGGCTCGCGAAAACGCACGCCGCACTCGTCTGTACTAATTTCTTTCGGAGGTTCGCCTCCGCCGCGTGATAAACGCAGACAGAGTCAAGTAAGAGGCCGTGCTTTCCGAAAGGAAGCGCGGCTTGTTGCCGTTTATGAGCTGAAAAACCGGGGCTTATGGCTGGACGAATTCCACGCGTATTTATCAATGACTTACTTGCCCGCACGGACATCGTGGATCTTATCGATGCCCGCGTTAAGCTGAAAAAGCAGGGTAAGAACTATCATGCGTGCTGCCCATTCCATAACGAGAAAACCCCCTCTTTCACCGTAAACGGTGATAAGCAGTTTTATCACTGCTTCGGCTGTGGTGCCCACGGCAATGCCATCGACTTCCTGATGAATTTCGATCGTCTGGAGTTTGTCGAAAGCATTGAGGAACTGGCCACACAGCACGGCCTTGAAGTGCCTTATGAAGCGGGCAACGGCCCCAGCCAGATGGAACGCCATCAGCGCCAAAGCCTTTATCAGCTGCTGGAAGGTCTGAACACCTTCTATCAGCAGAGTCTGCGTCAATCGCAGGCCCAGCCCGCTCAGCAATATCTCGCCACGCGTGGCCTTAGCCAGCAAGTGATTGATCACTTTGCCATTGGCTATGCACCGCCCGGCTGGGATAACGCGCTGAAGCGTTTTGGTCAGCAGAAAGAGGATCGTGAGTCGCTGATGGAAGCAGGCATGCTGGTCAGCAATGACAAAGGCCGCACTTACGATCGTTTTCGCGACCGGGTCATGTTTCCGATTCGCGATAAACGCGGCCGGGTGATTGGTTTTGGTGGCCGTGTGCTGGGCAACGATACGCCGAAATACCTGAACTCGCCGGAAACACCGATTTTCCATAAAGGTCGTCAGTTGTATGGCCTGTATGAAGCGCTGAAAAATCATCCGCAACCGGCTCGTCTGCTGGTGGTGGAAGGGTATATGGATGTGGTGGCCCTGGCGCAGTTCGGCATTGATTATGCCGTTGCCTCGCTGGGAACTTCGACCACTGCGGAACATATTCAGCTGCTGTTTCGCTCGACGGAAAACGTGATTTGCTGTTACGACGGTGACCGTGCCGGCCGCGAAGCCGCCTGGCGTGCACTCGAAACCGCATTGCCTTACATGAATGACGGTCGTCAGCTACGCTTTATGTTTTTGCCTGATGGCGAGGACCCGGACACGCTGGTGCGCAAAGAAGGCAAAGCCGCGTTTGAATCAAGGATGGAGCAGGCTATGCCGCTCTCCACGTTTCTGTTCGACAGCCTGCTGCCGCAGGTTGATCTGAGTACGCGCGACGGTAAAGCACGCCTGAGTACGCTGGCGTTACCGTTGATCAGGCAGATCCCCGGTGAAACCTTGCGTATTTATATGCGTCAGGAATTAGGTAATAAACTCGGCATTCTTGACGATAATCAGTTAGAGAAGTTATTGCCGAAGCAGGCTGAGAGTGGAGCCGCACCCACCGCACCACCGCTGAAGCGCACAACCATGCGCGTGCTGGTGGCGTTACTGGTGCAGAACCCGCAATTTGCCGCCATGGTGCCTGCTCTCGAAGGTCTGGAGCAGTCAAAAATGGCGGGTTTACCGCTGTTTGTGGAGTTAGTCAGCCGTTGTTGTGAGAATCCTGGCCTGACGACCGGACAGCTACTAGAGTTATATCGCGGGACAAATTTTAGTCAGACACTTGAAACACTGGCCACCTGGAACCACATGATAGTGGATGAAGAGGCGGAAACGGTGTTCCAGGATTCTCTGGCGAGTCTTTACGATTCCGCGCTGGAACAGCGTCTTGAAGCGCTCATTGCACGCGATCGTACCGAAGGATTAAGTGCTGCCGAACGCCGCGAATTCTGGGCACTGAGCCAGGCACTGGCAAAGAAATAACCGTTTTAGACGCTCTGGTTGCCGATACCGTTAAAATGGCAGGGAACCGGGGCGATAAGCATTAGCGGAACCAGGCGAGAAGCCTGGCCCGAAAAAAGCATCCAAGCGGCTTAAGTGCCGAATATCAGAGGGCAAATGCCCTGGCCGCGACGAAGGCAGCGGCAAAAACACAACGCCTTCACTGTTATTGTTGGCTCGCTGCCGACCGACACCAATCTAATTAACAGAAGTGTGGATACCGTCTTATGGAGCAAAACCCGCAGTCACAGCTTAAGCTACTTGTCACCCGTGGTAAGGAGCAGGGCTATCTGACCTATGCTGAGGTCAATGACCATCTGCCGGAAGATATCGTCGACTCCGATCAGATCGAAGACATCATCCAGATGATTAACGATATGGGTATTCAGGTGGTGGAAGAAGCCCCTGATGCCGATGATCTGATGCTGAATGAAAACAGTGCCGATACTGACGAAGATGCTGCGGAAGCCGCCGCTCAGGTGTTATCCAGCGTTGAATCTGAAATTGGCCGTACCACTGACCCAGTGCGCATGTACATGCGCGAAATGGGTACTGTTGAACTACTGACGCGCGAAGGCGAAATTGACATCGCTAAACGCATCGAAGACGGCATCAACCAGGTTCAGTGCTCCGTTGCAGAATATCCGGAAGCAATCACCTATTTGCTCGATCAGTACGATCGTGTTGAAGCAGGCGAATCACGTCTGTCCGACCTGATCACCGGTTTTGTCGATCCGAACGCTGAAGAAGATCTGGCCCCTACCGCCACTCACGTGGGTTCTGAGCTGTCTGAAGAAGACCGCGATGACGACGATGAAGACGACGAAGAGAGCGACGACGACAGTTCTGATGACGATAACTCTATCGATCCGGAACTGGCGCGTGAGAAATTCGTTGAGCTGCGCACCCAGTACGAAACCACCCGTACGGTGATCAAGGCCAAAGGCCGCAGCCACGCCGACGCGGTTGCCGAAATTCAGAACCTTTCTGAAGTGTTTAAACAGTTCCGCCTGGTACCGAAGCAGTTCGACTACCTGGTAAATAACATGCGTGAAATGATGGAGCGCGTGCGTACTCAAGAACGCATCATCATGAAGCTGTGTGTTGAACTGTGCAAAATGCCGAAGAAAAACTTCATCACCCTGTTCACCGGTAATGAAACCAGTGAAAGCTGGTTCAAAGCCGCGCTGGCGATGAACAAGCCGTGGTCGGAAAAACTGCTGGAAGTGCAGGACGACGTCATGCGTTGCCTGCAGAAGCTGCTGCAGATTGAAGAAGAAACCGGTTTGACCATCGAGCAGGTGAAGGATATCAACCGTCGTATGTCTATCGGCGAAGCCAAAGCGCGTCGTGCGAAGAAAGAGATGGTGGAAGCTAACCTGCGTCTGGTGATTTCAATCGCGAAGAAATACACCAACCGTGGTCTGCAATTCCTCGACCTGATTCAGGAAGGCAACATCGGTCTGATGAAGGCGGTTGATAAGTTTGAATATCGTCGTGGTTATAAGTTTTCAACTTATGCCACCTGGTGGATCCGTCAGGCTATCACCCGTTCTATCGCCGACCAGGCGCGTACCATCCGTATTCCGGTGCATATGATTGAGACCATCAACAAGCTCAACCGTATTTCGCGCCAGATGTTGCAGGAGATGGGCCGCGAGCCGACGCCGGAAGAACTGGCTGAGCGTATGCTGATGCCGGAAGATAAAATCCGCAAAGTGCTGAAAATTGCCAAAGAGCCAATCTCTATGGAGACGCCGATTGGTGATGATGAAGATTCACATCTGGGCGATTTTATCGAGGACACCACGCTGGAGCTGCCGCTGGACTCTGCAACTTCTGAGAGCCTGCGTTCTGCCACCCACGACGTACTGGCTGGCCTGACCGCGCGTGAAGCGAAGGTACTGCGTATGCGTTTCGGTATCGATATGAATACCGACCACACGCTGGAAGAGGTAGGCAAGCAGTTTGACGTAACGCGTGAGCGTATTCGTCAGATTGAAGCCAAGGCGCTGCGTAAACTGCGTCATCCAAGCCGTTCCGAAGTGCTGCGTAGCTTCCTTGACGACTAATCGGTCTGAGATAAAAAAACCCCGGCTTGCCGGGGTTTTTTATTTCACTCGCTTTTCTGCAACCATAGATAAAGTTGTCGATAAGCAGCGGCCATCTCCTCCAGCGAAGCACGATTTAGACCACTCGGATTGGGCAACACCCACAGCCGGGTATTGCCGAGAGTGTGTGGCTGCTCACCCCACTCCACTTTACGCTGACGAAATGCGCGCTGGAACGCATCTTTTCCCAACACCGCCAATGCACGCGGCTGATAGTTCAGCACTTTCTCCTGCAATCGACTGCCACCATCACGCAGCTCATCCCCAGCCAATTCCGTCGCCTGCACCGTTGGTCTTTCCACCAGCATAGTAATGCCGCAGCTGGTCTCCAGCAGCCGCTGTTCCTGTTCCGGCTTAAGCTGTTCATGGGTGAATCCTGCCAGATGAATCACCTTCCAGAAGCGATTGCCCGGATGGGCAAAATGAAAGCCAGTATGCGCCGAGGAATGACCCGGATTGATGCCGCAGAACAGCACCTGTAAATGTGGAGCGATGATGTCGCGAATATTGTGATCACTCATACCGGCTTCAGCCCTGCACGCTGTTTCACGGACAGGAGACTGTCAGCCAGAATCTGACTCGCCTCAGTATCATCCGGGCAGGCGCGTGCCAGCGCCATCGCACCAACCATTTCAGCCAGGATGCTGGCGGCCAGCCTATCCGCCTGAGGATTGCCGAGTTCCTGCAATGGATGAGCCAGTCTCTGACGCACCACTTCGCGCCGCTGTGAAAATAGCGTACGAGCCTCAAGTGGCAAATGCGCCATCTCGCTGGCAAGTGCGGGGAGCGGACAGCCCTCACCCGGCGTGACGCGATGCACATCGGAGAGATAATTATCGATCAGCTGGTTCAAACGCTGTGCCGGATCCTCAATCTGCACAATCGCCGCTAATCGTTGTGCGGAATCAGCAAACATCTGAGCAATCACCGCTTCTACCAACACATCACGTGAAGCGAAATGAGCATAGAAACCGCCATGCGTTAAACCAACGCGCTTCATCAACGACGCAACACCGATGCTTTCCGTGCCGCATTCACGCATCACTTTGGCTGCCTCATCCAGAATGCGCTGACGCGTGCGCGCTTTGTGACTCAGCTTTTCCATCCTCTGCTCTCCGGTTCATCAGTTACAGCAATCATAGTAATTATTACGACCATCATATTCCAGCTTGACGATAAATATTATGAGCGTCATATTTAGCACGTCAAATATGATAACCATCATTTAGAGGAATCGACCATGTCATCATCTCAACTGGCTTTGATCACCGGCGCATCCAGCGGTATTGGCGCTACCTATGCAAAACAACTGGCCGCCCGCGGCTATAACCTGATTCTGGTGGCACGCGATGTCGCTCGTCTGAATGCGCTGGCGCAGAGCTTACGTGAATCGGCTGGCGTGGAAGTCAGCGTCTTACCTGCGGATCTCACCAAAACGCAGGATTTACAGCGTATCGAACAGGAACTACGTGAAAACCACCACATCACGTTGCTGCTGAATAACGCAGGTATGAGCGTCGAAGGGGAATTTATCGATGCAGATCTGGAACGCATTCAAACCATGCTGGCGTTGAATATCGTGGCTCCTACCCAACTGGCCCACACTGCTGCACAGGCATTTCGTGCGCGTGGCCACGGCACCATCATCAATATTGCTTCCGTGCTGTCACTGATACATGAACAGTTCAACGGTGCCTACAATGCGACCAAATCCTTTGTGCTCACACTGACGCGCGCCATGCAGCGCGAGCTGGTTGATAGCGGTGTGCATGTACAGGCGGTTCTCCCCGGCGCGACCCGTACTGAGATTTTTGATCGTTCGGGCACTCCGATTACGGCATTTCCGGCAGAGATGTTGATGGAGGTTGAGGATCTGGTCAGTGCTGCCCTACGCGGGCTCGACGCTGGTGAACTGGTAACCATCCCATCGCTGGAGAATACTGACCTGTGGAATGACTTCGACAATGCGCGTGTGGCACTCCAGCCGTACTTATCCCGGAATAAACCAGCATCACGTTATCAGTAAGCACGATGGTAATGAGAGACAGGGCTTTCCCGCCCTGTCTCAGAATCATCTACAGATCAGATTATTTTTGCACCAATGGACGTGGGATCTACGAATTTTCTCATTGATATCAAAGAGTCAGAGGTTGGTTTAATTTTCAGCAACCAGCTATCAATGGCTGGATTGCCCTGGCGAGATACTTTATAATCCCCGCTCCGCTGGCCCCTTAGCTCAGTGGTTAGAGCAGGCGACTCATAATCGCTTGGTCGCTGGTTCAAACCCAGCAGGGGCCACCAAATTAAGCGAATAAATTCATACAGTTAAGCCACCTTTTACGGTGGCTTTTTTGTTTTCATACACTCAAGTGT
The DNA here is from genome assembly GCF_047947045.1 of Pantoea sp. App145. Taxonomy (NCBI): domain Bacteria; kingdom Pseudomonadati; phylum Pseudomonadota; class Gammaproteobacteria; order Enterobacterales; family Erwiniaceae; genus Pantoea; species Pantoea sp. App145. The sequence continues at coordinate 3,426,018 of NZ_CP133290.1, read as the reverse complement.
CGCAAAAGTGTCGCATCACTTTTTTTTGGATATCTCGCTTATGTGCCCTGCATACCAAACAATGGGCGAAAAAAAACCCGCTTTCGCGGGCCTTGCTCAGTGCAACTGCAAAGGCTGCTGATCGTGACTTGTATGAAGCGGTACTCTATTAACGGTGCCTGGCGTGGCGATGCGGCAAACCACAGTTTCCATAGTTTTAAATGTACAACTGCAATTTATGTTCTGGCACTGGTGATATCTCTCTTTCGTTTCCTTAGAAATATAACGACTGCTTTTAGCATGGGCGGCGGTCTGACAAAGTGGGCAATGCATCATGGGCGACTCTCCTAATTAGCTCCCACCTTATTAGACTAAAGCGAGAAAAATAACAACAAAAATTAGCCAAAAGCTACATCATCATTCAATTCATATTCCACATCAGACAGCAGCACCTCAAAATCCAGTTGCGTGGTGTAGCCGCTGGCACTCAGGCTGTGCGTCACCTTACTGATGAGCCACGGCTGTCCATCAATCACCGATTTAAATCCGCTCACGGCAACCGGCGTTTCCGGGTAAAGGTCAGCCCGGCCCATTGCCAGGGTGATCGAGAACTCGGCAACACCTCGTTGCAGCTTCTCCCACTTTGCCTTAGCGGCGCGCATGGCCGTAGCTTTGCTGGAATAGACCGTCGTCAGCGTAAACACGTTATCCTCGCTGCCCGCCAGATAATCCCCCTCATTCGCTTCCGGTGTTTTCGTGGTTCTGGCCGTGGTCTTTTTCGCGGCCGGATGTTCCAGCGCGCGCAGGTGCTTCTCTTTGGGTTTGCGCTGTAGCTTCACCTTCTTCGGCTTCGGGTCTTTCGTGTGCAGCCAGCTTGCTGATACACCGGTGTAGGCTCCACGATCGGCAATGCTGAAGCTGTGCCGGTCGCCGTCTTTGCGGGTGATGGTCATCTGCGGGATGGGTTTTCCGCTGATGGTGACGCCGTTACCCGGCCGGATAAACAGCAGCCGCCCGGCCTTCACTGCGGCCACCGCGCCGTAAAGCGTGGCGAGTCGCGTCAGAAATTTGGCATCAGTCTCCTGCGTCTGGTCGATATGTGCCACGGCGATCCCGGCAAAGCCGTCGGCCAGCATGGGTTTCAGGCTATTGCGCCCGGCCACCTGCGTGACGATATCGCCCAGGGTGGTGTCGTGATAAGACACCTCGCGGCGGGAATTGAGTGAACCACGAAAATCAGCGCTGCGGGCGCGGATAGTCATCGTGTCCGGCGCGCCGTGGTGCTCCACCTCATCAACGGTAAAACTGCCCTTGCCGATAAGCGCCTGGCCTTTCCAGCCGAGAAACAGCGTCACCACGGCCCCGCGTACCGGCATCGCCAGCTGCCCGTCGGCGTCGTCCAGTTCGATATCGAGCTGGTCAGCCTCAAAGCCGCGGTTGTCGGTCAGTGTGAGCGAAATCAGCCGGTCACGGATGTTTGCCGTCACGTCTTTTGAATTCACCGTCAGCATAAAATCAGGCGTCAGGCGTGCTCCGGCCTGCACCGGCAGGCTGCTTATCCCCGTCATCCCAGCAAACCTCCCGCCTGTGAGATAAGACTGCCCGCCGCTGACTTAACGCTGTTGATAGCTGATGTCACCTGACCGGGCAGATTGCTGATACCGCTGATTAAGCCGTCGGCCTGTTGTTTCAGGTCGCCAAACATCGACGTCAGGGACTCATCGACACGCTTCAGGCTCAGGGTAAACATGATCTTACTGGCCGTGCCGTTGCTGAAAAACTCGCTGTGCGTGTTGGAAATGCTCTCGATCACGTACATGCCGTAAATCACACCGTTGCCGCCAATCAGCGGCCACGCCATGCCCTGATCGGCCAGCAGGCGAATGGTCATCAGGGAAATGGCCCCGCCCGTAATCTCCGGGCGCAGCTCCCCCGACAGCGTGATTTTTTCATCACCCGGCCCGATAAACTGCGCCGCCGGGCGAAGGCCAATGCGGCTGTTGGTCGGCCAGCGGTAATCAATATTCTGCTGCATCTCGCCGTAAGGCAGCGTCTGGCGCATAAACGGCATCATGCCGTAAATCATCATCACCGGTTAATCCTCCCAGCCCATTTTGCTGCGGTTCTGCGCCTGGCGGCTGCGCTCCTGTTTCGCCTGGTGCTGCGCCATCAGCGCCAGCGCATCGTCTTTACTCATCCCCTCATGCATATTGATTTCATACTGATACGTATTCTGGCTGCGGTCGGTGTAGCCGCCAGCGGCGGACGGTGACGACACCGGGCGGTAAGGTGCGCCACCGGTGGCGAGGCTGTACTGCAAGCCGCCGGTGTCCACGCCTGCGCCGCCGGTTGCCACCGGGTCGGGAGAAGGCACCTTGTCTTTCAGGCCGTCTGATTTGGTGTCGATAATGCCGAGCTTTTCCAGCACCCAGTCGATACCGCTGCGCAGCTGGTCAAGCGCATGGCCGGGGATTTTCAGCGCTTCGGCCAGCATATTGCCGAATTTCTTACCCATATCCCCGGCCGAGGCGAGTTCCGCCTGCGTGGATTTCACCGGCTCCAGCAGTTTGCCGAACCAGTCCCACAGCTCTTTGATTTTGCCGCCGAGCCATTCAAAAGGTGGTTTCAGCGTGCCGAATGACTCGCCAATTGGTCCCATAGCGGCGGTAAAGCCTTCGGCAACTCCGGCGATAAAGGCGCTGATGGGTTCCCAGTATTTGCGGATGAGCAGCGCACCGGCAACAACGGCCGCGACCACGGCGACAACCGGCAGGGAAATTGCGCCGATGGCGGTCACAATCGCGCCCCCGGCAATACTGAATACCGTTCCCAGCAATCCGGCCCCGGCAATCAGCAGGTTAACCCCGGCGATCACCGGCCAGGCAACCAGCCCGATGGCACCAATTGCGCCGACCAGAATCAGGCCCGCCGTCGCGGCTTTCGCAATGCCGGATGAAAGCACCGGATTCGCCTGAATCCACTTATCCACCTGCAACAGAAATTTGGTGGTGTCCTGGGTCAGCGTGCGCAGGCTGGTGTCCAGCTGGTCATAAAGATCGGTGCCGATGGCCTCATACGCCGACTGTAATTCTTTGAAGTCGCCGCCGAGGTTGTCCTGCTGCACGTTAACCAGGTTTGCCGTGCTGCCGTCCGACTGCTGAAAGGTTTTAGTCAGCTTGTCCAGCTCACCACTGGAGGCAGCTTTCATCAGCGTCACGGCAGACGATGCCGCCTCTTCGCCAAAGATGGTTTTCAGGTACTCCGCCTGCTGCGCCGTGCCGAGTTTGTTTTTCTCAAAGGATTTCTGCATCTCTTTGAGCACGGTGAAAAACGGCCGCATGTTGCCTTTACTGTCCGCCGTTTTGACGCCCAGCTCCTGGATAGCTTTAAACGCGGCCCCGGTCGGTGCCTGCACGCGCAACAGCATGGCGCGCACGCCGGTCCCGGCCATGCTGCCGGTGGTGCCGTTCTGTGCCAGCGCGCCGATCATCGCCGTGGTCTGCTCAACGCTGACGCCTGCGTTTTTCGCCACCGGCGCGATGTAGGTCAGCGCATCGTTCAGCCCGTCAAAGTCGGCGGCGGTTTTGTTGAGCATCGCGGAAATCACATCGCCCAGGTGCGCCACTTCGCTGTTAGCCATACCAAAGGCGTTTTTGGTACTCATCAGCAGCTGCGCGCTTTCTTCCATCGTGCGGTTGTTCGCCAGCGACATATTCAGCGTCACCGGGGTGGCGGCTTTGATGTCGTCCGTGCTGCCGCCCGCTTTGGCGATGATAATCTGCGCCTGCGCGGCGTCGTTGGCCGAGGCGGCGGTGTTGTCGCCGATGCTGCGCGCCTGGGTTTTCAGCGACTGAAACTCAGGCGAGTTCTTATCAAGGCCGAGCGTTGCCTGCAGCGTGGAGTTTGCCAGGGCAAAGTCATAGCCCGGACGCAGTACGGTCGATGCGGCCACCGCGCCGACCGTGGCGGCACCGATACCGGCCGCACCGGCGTTGCGTACCTTCGCCGACAGTTCCTGGCCTTTGCGGTAGCGTTCGCTGGTCTGATTCAGCCGCTCCTGCTGCGCGTTCAGGCGCTGAAGTTCCTGTTTCTGGCGGCTCAGGCTGACGGTAGCCTGCGCCGAGGCGGTTTTGAGGCGCTGCTGCTCGGTACTGAGATTACGGGTCGAAATCCCTGCGGCCGTCAGCGCCTCGCGCTGCTGCTGCACCGACAGGCGCAGCGAGTTCGATTTGGTCTGTAGCTCTGACGCCGCCTGGCGGGCCTTCTCCAGCGCGCGGGCCTGCTGCGTGGTCGGCCGTTCGGTGTTTTTAAACGTTACCGCCAGCGCTGCCGCTTCGGCTTTGGCGTCTTTGAGTTTCTGCTGCGTGACAGCCAGCTGCGCGCTGGTTTTGCGGAAACCGTCGATTTTAGCCGCCTGCGCATCCAGTTCTTTAATGCTGCTCTGCGTCCGGCGGATTTCTTCCGACAGCCCTTTGGTAGCGGTCAGCACGGTTTTAAACGGGCGGGTGGCTTTGTCTACCGCATTCAGCAGCACCTGTATCTTGAGGTTATTGCTCATCCGGGTTTGCTCCGCTGCGGATAAAGGCTTTATGCCGCCAGTCCATCAGCTCGGCCAGCGGCAGGTCGTACATCTCGGAAGGGGGCCAGTGGAATATCGTGGCGACGTCGGCCATCAGGTCGTTAACCGTCAGGCCGCGCGGCCAGTCTACTCGTCCGGCTTCGAGGACAAAAAACCGATCACCTTACCGGCCAGCGTAATCAGGTCGGCCGGGTCAAGGTTGTTGCAGTCGGCTTTGGTCAGCGCCGGAACGGTAATGCGGGGTAAAACAATCATCAGCGAATCCACATCCGAGCCTGCAAGATCGGACAGACGCACACCGCGCAGCGCACCAGAATTGGGTTTAATCAGTTCAACTTTGCTGATGGTGGTTTCACCGCGCTGAATGGGGTATTCCAGTTCAACGGTATTTTCGTTCTGTTCCATGTTCATTATCTCTGTTCACTGTGGTCAGGGAAAGCCAGCGCCGGGCGCTGGCGTCAGGGTTATACCAGGCCGATATTTTTGCGGCGCTGTTCCAGGCGGTCGGTGCCGTTGACCTTCTCCACCATGTTGACGGTGTCGATCTCAATCATCTCTTTGCCGTTAAACGTCAGCTTGTAATACGTGTTTTTGCTGGTGATTTTGGTTTCGGTGTCCTCGGCCGGTTTGGCCTCACCAAAATCAAACGTCTGGTGCTTTCCGCGCACCTCGATTTCAACCGCGATTTCTTCGCCGGTATCATCGCGCTGGTAAGAGCCGGTAAAGCGTAGCGGCACATCAGATGCACCCCACTGCGACAGCACCAGCTCATCAATACCGCCGATGGTCCATTCAATATCGAGTGCGTCATCCTCCAGACCGTTGTCGATATGTGCAGCCCCGTTCATGCCGCCTGCGCGGTACGGGTCGAGCTTACGCGCCAGCTTCGGCAGGGTGACGGCCGTCACCACGCCCTGATAGCTGTTCGAATCGTTAAAAAGGTTCATCGCCTTGAGTTTGCGTGGCAGTGCCATTTATCCGGCTCCTCAGCTATTAACGGATGCGGCGAAGGTCGCCAGATAGGTGTCGGTGATGCGCTGACGGAAGGTCAGATCTTCCAGCGGCGGCACCGGCGTGTAGTCGTAATCGATAAAGAGTTTGCCCGCCTTCAGGCTGTCCTTATCGTTGGCGCTTTCGTCATACCAGGCGGATGCACCCAGCAGATAACCGGCATTGGTCATTTCGCGGAATTTGGCGTTGATGCCCGCGATGATTTCTTTCACCAGCACCGGCGTGAGTGGCTTATCCACTGCCCACATATGCGCCTCGGCGATGGTGTCGGCCAGCACCTGCGCGGTGCGGGTGTAGTTCTCGAACTGGAACAGTGGGTCATCGCTACAGGTGCGGTTACCCCAGAAGCGGAAACCGTCTTTACGAATCAACGTCGTAACGTTCGCCTCGTTGAGCAGGTCCGCATCGGTGCCCGTCTGTTGCAGATCCCAGAATACCGAGGCGGAAATGCCGGTTACGCCGTTAACGCCGACGTTCGACAGGGTTTTATGCCAGCCGGTGTCGTTGTCAATTTTGGCGCGCAGGCCCAGCGCGCGGGCGGTGGCGTAGGCCACATCTGAGGCGCTGGTCGTGGTGTTCCAGGCGAGGAAATCCGGCCAGATAACCATGATTTCTCGCTGGCTGAAATTCTGCTTATAGAGACGGGCTTCCGAAATGGTTTTGCAGTTCCACGCCGACACGTAGGCAAAGGCGCGCAGCTGCTGCGCAATGCTGGCGAGCGCAGTCGCGACTTCCAGCGTGTCGAGGCCCGGCACGCCGAGAATACGTGGCTTAACGTCGAGTTCGGTCTGCGCGGCCAGCAGCGCTTTCATGCCGGTGTACTGGCCGTTTTCATCGGTGCCGCCGATGATGTTGGACGTGGTTTCCGCTTCGCTTTCACCTTCGGCCACGCGTACCACGACGGTGACGGGTTTTGACTGGTCGGCAATGGCCTGCAATGCTGCGGCCAGCGTGCCTTTGACGCCCGCCTTGCCGACTGCGCCCTGCACGTTGGTGATGAGCACCGGCTTATTCAGCGGGAAGGTAGCCGCATCCGCATCACCGGCCGTGCAGACCATGCCGACAATTGCAGTGGATACGGTGGAGATGGTGCGCGTGCCGTCGTTCACTTCGACGACGCGGACACCGTGATGATAATCTGCCATCTGTTGCACTCCTGGTTAAAGGTGTGCTCAGGGTGGCAGGTCGGGCGGGGTGGTGCATTTGGTTACCGCCCGCCTGTCGATAAACAAACATATAGCGGGCGGCAAATGGCTGAATGTTACGGATAGAGCCAGCGGCCAGCCTCGGCAGAGGAAATCAGCATCTTAACGGTAAGTTCTGCCGGTGCATGGTGATCCGTGCGCAGATACCTGGGCAGTATCGCATTAGGAAGGAAACGGATCCCCGCGTTGGGAAAGTACCGGTTAAATTCAAAGCCGGTCATGTCTACACCGAGCATCTCGGCGTATTCATCAATAAAATCGCTGGCTTCTTCCGGCAGTACGCTCATTTTTCCCGTGCTGAGTGATGCCTCTTCCGGCATTTCCCAGAAGTATTTTTTGAGTAACGTCTGTACCTGCTCGGCGGTCTGCATGGTGGGGTTATCCTCATTCACCGGTGATCAGCCTGTAGCGCCTGACAACATTATGCGTGATGATCGACAGGTCATACATGGTGATAACCGCGCCTATCCACGGCACCCAGCGACCGATATACGCTCCGACACTGGTTGTATACGCCCATTCTCCGCGCCACATCTTTGACCAGGTGATGGTCTTCTGTGCCTTCTTAAAGCGCTGGCGAATGAGGGTCCGGCTGAAAAGTGACAGGGGGCTTGTGCCACTCGTAGCCCGCCGGGCGTCCAGCTTGCCACTGACGGGAACAAAAGGCACGCTTGCCAGCATTGAAGCTACGGCGACAATATCCGTGATACCGGTGAATGTCTTCGTGAACTCATCAAGAATGAGCCAGAGCAAAAGCTCATCTTTATCCACGCTCATGCCGTCGAAAAAATACTTTCCGTTGAGTTGCTCAGTCGTATCCATAACTGCTCCCTGTCCTGAATGATTAAATTATCTTAATGATAACTTCCGGGCATGTCCAGAGAACGGCAGGCGCTTAAATCTCAAACGCCGGTGCGATATGCGCTATAAAGCAGGCGAAGTCGGCCAGACAATGTCAGGGGCGGCGGCAGTATTCACGGCCTGCACATCCTGGATGTATTTCATCCATTCGGTGAGTTTTTCTTTGTCGGCATCGGTAATGATGCCGAGCATCAGCTGTGTCTGCCATGCCTGCGTCGTGGTATTGGCGCTGCTGATCAGCGTGCTCTTTTGCTTATCGGCGTCTGCCACATCGGCCAGTTTCTGCGCATCCGCATCCGTTACCCACTTTTCCCCGTCCCATTTATCAAAACTGGTGGCAGGTTTGAACGTCGTGGTATCCGCCGGATAATCCCCGGTTTCCGTTATCAGCCGAAGAGAGCCGTCAGCCGTTGAATACACCGTTTCCCCACGGTGATCGCTGACTGTCTGCCAGACGTCATCACGCCAGATAGCAATACTGCCTGCCGCAACATCAGGCGGCGGGGTTGTGGTGGCGTTCGCGGGCAGGCCCAGCCCCTGCAAGAGATATTCGTCAGAGGCTCCGGTAAACCCGCCGCTGACGGCGTCATAGCTGTACACGGTCAGGGTGCCGGACGCTTTCGCCAGTCCGTTTTTATCAAAGGTCACTTTCGCCATTATGCAGCCCTCACGATGTAGTTAAATGCGATGTTGCGCGGGCGGGTTTCCGCCGCATAGTTACCCACAGGGCCGTTACTCTGTGATGTCCACTGTCCGCCAATGGTGCCGTTACTGACAGCCGAATCCCCGTTAGTCTGCGAGTTATTAACATTGTCCAGTGGTGCCCATACGGTCCCGGCCAGTGCGCCCTGCGTGTACATGTAATGGGTATGCAGCTGAAGGGCATGATCCTGCAAACTCAGTAATGCGCGTCCGCTGTCCACGCCGCGCCCGTCATCCCAGCCGCGCAGAAATTCCCCGCGCAGGTCGGGCAGTTTCAGCGCGGGATACGCTTTCGCCAGCTCCGGGTAAGTGGCTGCGCTGAAGGATGCCCCGTTGCACTTAATCCAGCCCGTGGGGGCGGTTGCGGTCGGCCACGGCACCGGGACGCCAACCGGCAGGGCAGAACCTGCACCGAGGAGAGTCAGTCCGAGATTGTCCAGTGCATCAGCGGCTTTACCCGCATCCTTTATTTCCTTCAGGGCGTTCGCTGTCTGGAGGTACTGACTGTGCGGGTTCGCTGCTGCAACGTGCTTCGCCAGCAGGTCATCGGCATACGCTTTTACCTCGATCACGGCGTTATCGACATACTGCCGCGTTGCCAGCACCACTGCCGGGTCGATTTTCAGCGTCACCGCGCTGGTGCTGTTCACAATCAGGATCATGCGCACGGTCTGCGTGCGGCCACTGCCCTCGGCCAGCTGCGGCTTGTAGGTTTCGGCGCAGTTGGCAACGGCAATCATCACGCCGTCGGCATCAAACAGACCAATCTCGCGTATCCAGAAACCCCCGTCGCTTTCGGGGATCACCTGCTCGGCGATAATCTGGCTGCTGTTGGCCGCATCGATACTCAGCGAGTTAAGTGCCGCCCGGCGTTTCTCGCCGATAAGCGCCGTCTGCGCCGGGTCAGGCACCGGCAGCGTGCCACCGCCGTCCCCGACCGCCATCTGGGTAATCTGGAGTTTCGTACCGAGCGCGGCGGCGTTCGCCAGCCTGGCTGCGCCCTGATTGGTCAGCAGAGCAAAATATTTTGTCGTCATGCGCGCACTTCCGTCAGGTCGATAAGATGCACCGCCGCGCCGGAATAACCTGCGCCGCCGGTGCTGATGAGTTCAGGGGTGTAGGGGTAAACGGTCAGCTCATCGCCGCTGTAGCAGGCGGCGGCAACCGGGATGTCGCCGTTTGCATCAAGGTTGATGGACAGGCCAATCAGATGACGGCTGAGGGGCTTGGCATCGGCTATCAGCCGCTCCAGCTCGTTATACATTTCTTCGGTGATGCCGGTATCCAGCACGCCCACGTCAAGCCGGAACGTGCCAGGTGTATCGCCGGTCTTCCACCACTCAATCACGCGGATGAGATAGCCGAGCGGCTCCACCACGCGCCGGACCGCACCAATGGTGCCTTTATGCCGGTGCACGAACTGCGACGCCGCGACCACGCCACGTTTGGTTGACTCGCTCCAGCTGCTGTCCCAGCGGTCCACCGACCACGCCCACGCCAGATAGGGCAGCAGCACCACCGGGCAGGTGTACGGGTTCCACAGCTGGCGCAGCGGCACATTCAGATCGGTCAGCGAGGAAAGAGCTTCCGCTGCGGCGACTTCCAGCACCGATGAACCGGTGGGAACCAGGCGGTTACTCATCCGATCCCCCGACGGTCAGCGTGTAGCCGGTGCAGTAAGCCGCCTGCGTTTTATCCAGCACCACGTCGGCAACCGGCTGAATCAGGTTAACGCGCTGCACGCCCTCAACGTGCATGGCGGCATACAGGGCAGACAGGCGGATATCACGTCCGAGTCGCTTCTGCGCGGTGACATAGGCCGTGAGCTTTGCCTCAGAGGCGGCGCGAATGGGCTCGGCTTCCGGCCCCGGATAGAGATACAGCTCGGCCTCAATCGCATAGTCCACGATTTCAGCAGACTGCACGCTGACACGATCAGCCACCGGCCGCACGTCCTCATCGTTCAGTGCCGCATCCACCACGGCCAGCAGGTCATCAGCTGCTGCACCGTTACCCTCGCGGCCGAGAATGGTCACGGTCACCACGGCAGGCGACGGGCTGATGGCAGACGCATCGGCCACCCGGCCGTCGGCGCTTTTCGCATGATACTCATAGGCACCGGTCGGCCCGGCCACGCTCAGCCCCTCAAAGGCGGCGGCGATGCGGGCGCGGTAATCGTCGTTACTTTCCATCACTGCCGCTGTCGGCGGGATGGTGGTGTCATCGGCCGGTGTGATGGTCAGGCGGGTGACGCCGTTGTTTGCGCCGAGCTGGTCAAGGTCATCATCCAGCGCGTAAGCCACCATAACCGCAGTTGCCGCTTCGTTGATACGCTGACGCAGAATCAGCTCGCGGTAAGCGTTCTCCTCCAGAATCTTGACGATGGGTTCAGACTCCAGCGCCAGCGTGGCGGCGACGGCGTCCTGCTGTTCTTCCGGGTAGAGCGAAATCAGCGTGGCTTTACGTTCGGCCAGCAGGGTTTCATAGTCCAGCGCTTCCACCACGTCGGGCGCGGGCAGCTGGCTCAGGTCGATGGTTGCCATGTTCTCAGCTCACAGGGACGGTTAAGGAAAAGGTCTGCGCGGTGTCAGTGCGGTTGCCGGTCAGCTCGACAACCATGCCGCCGTTAAAATCGGACTCGTAGCTGATGCCGGTCAGCCTGACGCGCGGCTCCCACTGAATGATCGCCACATAACAGGCCGACATAATCTGGAGGCGCAGCGCGGCGTTCTGCGGCTGGTCCATCAGTGCTGACAGCAGTGAGCCGTATTTGCGGCGCATCACCCTGGAGCCAATCGGCGTCACCAGAATGTCGCGTATCGACTGCTGGATATGTTCGAGGCCGGTCAGCGCTTTGCCGGTTTCACGGTTCATGCCGATGTATTTTTCGGTTGTCACTCGGTGCCCTCCGTCATGGAGCCGCCGGTCTGCACTTTGCCGTGTTTGTGGTCGTGTACGATTACATTGTTAGAGCTGAAATCGCCGCCACTGTGCGTCACGTCGCCTTTCATCGTGCCGCCCTGGGTGACTTCCAGCGTGGCGGTTTTAAGCAGGGCTGTGCACTCCACCTCTGGCGATTCAAACAGGATTTTAACGGCGGCTTTAATGGTGGCGGTCTGAATGCCGGTTGCCGTCAGTGCGCCGGTTTCCGGCTCGTACTCGATCACCGCGCCGTCGGGAAAGGACCAGTGTAGCGCGTCAGCAGAGGCGGACGGGGCCGGGTTGTCATCGGAGAAAATACCGGGCAGCACAAAACCGGTATCGAGTTCGCCACCGAGGCAGAGGACGAGCACCTGCTCACCCACTGACGGCGCATTCCACGAACGGGTTTTGCCCGCACGGGCGCTCAGCCAGTGAAGCCAGCCGGTGGTATTGTTTCCTGTATCGACACGGCATAAACCGTCATCCAGATTTACGGCGGAGACGGTACCAATGCGGATCAGGTTGCGCAGCAGGCGCAGGATTTCGGTGAGTTGTTCGTTCATGGTTCAAGAATGCAATGACATGCACTCTTGAACAATTAAAGGGAGTTTGTTGGGGAATGAATGAACAAACTTAATAAACCTCTGTTTCGAACCAAACTTGTTTGCGCCTTAGTTCGCCTTCGTTAACGAAATATATTAAATCTTCCCAACGGTCATCATGCTCATTCCAAAAATCTTGCTTTTCAAGCTCACTGAGTGTTGCGCAATCTGCAATGCATTTCCTTATAATCTCCGGTATATCACGATAGTTTTTCTTCCACATGCAAAGCCGGGCGTGCTCAATTTCAATAGTTGCTTTTTTTATCGGCTGTATAAATTTATCATGTTCAATATGATCTGTTATAGGTTTACCTCCGGCCCATTCATTGAGGTCGGCGTTTAATTCATTCAGTCTCTCTCTTAATTTCTCAATGAACGGATCTATAATCATTCTACCCATATCAAAAGATGTATAAAAAAACCATTCATGAAGAACTATGTTAATATTTTCATTATCAACTTTTATTTGTGTCAATTCACTTTTGATGCGCATTGCAAGTTCATATAATTCTTCGTGTGAACTAGCCGTCCCCATCCGGCCCGTTCTGGCGGCTAATGAAATAGATATTTCAGAAATTGGCACTGCGATATTGCGTAGTGTTTCAAGAGCAACTTCTGCTTCGACTATAGTTTTTCGAAGTTTTGCTTCTAAGCCTGGCATCTTAAATGATTCAATTTCAAACTGACTTAGCAAAATTAACAGCAAACCTGTTGCAATTACAATGCCTCCGCCTGCAACATTACCGAATAGGCATGATATAACACCTAAAAAAATGCAGATCATTGAGGAACAGAACATCAATGACTTAACTTTTATGTTATCCATTTTTATCTCTACTTAGATGCCAGATAAATAATCTATCATAACAGTTTGAATCATATCCAAATCATTTTTTGACACCCCAAGCAACGGTCTGACTTCATATTGCACCTCTTTACCTTTTCGTGATGGCCGGTCGCGCAGCCCGTAATGATGCACGCGGGCCATGCGCTGCACGCGGCCGGTAAACTCAATCAAGGCGCTATCTGAGTCGGCATGTACTTTCATGTATTTTGCGGTGCGCAGCTTTGCGAACATCTCACGCTTAAGCAGGCCTTTTTTATTGCGAACCGGCTGCGTTTTGCGGGGTTTAAAGGGCGTGCCGTCCGGTGCCTGCTGGCGTTTGATATTATCCTGCTGGCTGGCCCGCAGCTTTCTGGCGATGTTTCGTGCCATCTCTTTACGAGCCGGGGCTGACAGATTATTGATCAGCGCGTTCAGCCGGTCCTCAACCACTTTTAGCTCGCTCATGACGGCAGCTCGCTGATTAACTCACCCCGCAGGTAAAGCTGCATCGGGCGCGCATCATTCTCCGGCAGCGGGTTCTCGCCAGCGTGGTTGACGTGCAGCTCATCACCTTCCTGCTTGACGATTACCCGCTCAGTCAGCTGAATATCAATACTGATATCACTGGCCGTGTCGCTGATGACATCTGCTTTAAAGGTAAAGCCGGTCTGCTGTTTCTCCTTCGTCGCCATCACGTCAGGCTGGTTTACCCGCAGCCAGGCCAGTAGCGGCACAATCAGCAGATCAATGTTGCCGGTGTAGTCGGTGATCACTATGTTCAGCTGGTACTGATATTCAAACGACAGCGATGTGGCGAGCGTTGAGACAATGCGCCCGTTGTCGATAAACACATTCAGGCAGTCAGGGTTTCTTTGCAGCATCGGGACGCTGGCTGTCAGCGCCTCGCGCAGTTGTTTCGGTTTCAGCATCATGTTGCTCCTGGCAGTCTTTAATGGTTTCCACCTGCAACCCGCAGGAGACGAGCGCCGACTCTAAACGGCGGTTATCCGCCGCCAGATCGCCCGCCGTTTTCAGGCTGTTGCCCGGTATCAGGCAACTGGTCACGCGCGGACATCCAGTCCAGATAATCTCTGGCGCTGGTGAAGGCGGGACGGGTGTGCAGCCGTATAACATCGTCAGGCAAAGGAGCAGCAGACCAGTCGCGCAGTGCTGGATTCGCATCGGTTTCCCTCTGTATTTGCATTTCACGGTTGAGCGCACCGGAACTGGCCCGCCCCTGCATCAGCCGCAGTGCGGCCTCGCGTTTCTGGCTGTCGCGGTTTTCCGTGTTCAGCCGGGCGATGGCTTTATCCCGGCTTTCAATACCGGCCGACAGGGTGCCGATAATCCGCTGCGCACCTGCCAGCTCATCACGGGCAACTGACCAGCGCCAGCCGGTCAGCGACAGCGCCATCAGTGCAACCGCTAACAGGGTGGCGAAAATGCGGGTCATACCTGTACGGTCCCGTATTTGTCTTTGAGCAATTCGCTAATTGCGACAGTCAGGACGTAAATAAAGGAGGTAAAATTCCAGCCAGCACCACATATCAGGCCAGCAATAAACATGCGGTGATACCAGGCAAGGGGAATAGCACTGGAAAAGTTAACAATCCTGCATAGTGCGTTGCGGATCTGTTGTTGCCTGCCGTCGGTGTAAGTAAAGCTATATAAACCCGCAAAACTAACTACCGCCCATAGTAAGAATTCGGCCCATATTCCCATCACCAGAATGAGCAGTGCATGGCTTGAGGGAATGATGATGTTAATAAAGACCAGCATTACTGCGGCGGTGACTGCAACCCATGATTTATTAAAGATTTTCATTACGTCATACCCCTTTTAAACACCAGGCCATTTCCCGCCCACGGCGGTCATCCAGCCCGTCGTTAAAAATGCCTTTCACATACACCCAGCGCTTGAGCTGGTGACAGGCATCAGACCAGCGGCCTTTATTCAGCAGCTGCACCAGCGTTGAGCCGCAGGCGTTGCCCGTACCGACGTTGAAAGCAAACGACACCACGGCGTCGTAAACCTTTTGCGGCAGCTGCGTGAAGATGCAACGCGATAGCGCCGCCTCGGTGCGCAGTACGTTGGTAATAAAACTCCCTGCCGCCTGCCGTTCTGTAATGCTCCGGCCCGGTACGACGCCCGACGTGTTGCCGATGCCGTCGGTCCAGACGTTGGCGCTGCACTGGTACGGCTTCAGGCGACAGCCCTCGTAATCCGCAATCAGCTTTAACCCCTCAACGGAGGTATGCAGCTGCTGAAAACCTGGCAGCGTGGCAGCAATGGCCAGCACCGCGCCGACGGCGCAGCGCTTAACGGTTTGCAGATTCATAGTCCTCCCGGCTCATGCGGCCGCTGACAAAAAGCTGGTAGGTCTTGCGGCGGTAGTACCAGCTCACCAGGAACATGCCGACACCCAGCACCATGCCGAGCAGGGTCGCCATGTCCTGCAAATTCCACTTACCGAGCCAGCCCATCACCACCGCCATGCAGTAGGTGAGAAAGGCGCTGATGCGTTCCATCGAAATAGTCATGATTCAGTCCCACAGGTTGACGGTTTCCGACGTTGACGATTCCGGCAGGTCGGGCAGCTCGACGGCCCGGCCATGCGGCAGTACCGGCCCGGCATCTGCCAGACCGTTGTTAGCCGCATAAACCAGCTCCGTGACCTGATCCGTGCGCCCGTAATAGCGTTGACAGATTTCATCAACGGTATCGCCCTGAAGTGCGTACACTTTCATTACAGCAGGCCCACAATGCAGCCCGGACGCGAAGCGATACGGCTGATACTGAATCGGGCATCGCGCCAGTATTCGTCGGCGCTGGCCTCGATTTCTCCGGCCTTTTTCGTGCCGGTGGCGTCATAGCCGCGATAGCGCTCGGCAATGGTGGCAGCGGTCAGTGAAGCGACGGCCGCAACGTAATGCGTTACTTTCTCGCTGATGCCGTCCAGGGTTTCGGCCGGGACGTCGGGCAGCGTTTTATAGCCCGCCGCCATCTGGTCGGCGCGCCAGTCGTACAGCTCGGCGTTCACTTCTGATATCGCCGTTTTCACCGCGAGGCGCAGACGCTCCGCCGTGACCGTGCCCTCGTAGCGCAGCGCGTCGCGCAGCTGCTTCAGGTCAATGTCAGGCCAGAAAAACGTATTCTTTACCGGCGGCTCGGCACTCTCTGCCGGTCGCGGTGCGGGTATCACTACCGTGGTCATAGTTGGCCTCTGAATAGGTGGGCGGTGGAGGACAGCGCAGAAGCCTGAAAGGCGCATTGCTGTCCTGCCGCCCGGCGCGGGGCGCGTCCGGTCAGCGGCTGGCCTGCGCCTGCTTTTTCATGGCAGTCGCCAGCCGCTCAATGTCTTTTTTCACGCCGCAACCCTCATGCAGTTGCAGCGCACGTTTCAGGTGAGTCATCGCCTCATGAGTCCCGCCCGCATCGCGATACACATACCCGGCAATCTTGTGCAGCTTGGCGCGCACCTGGTCGGGCATGTCTTCGGCATCGGTCAGCCGGATGGTTTCCAGCAGCGGTGCCATATCCACCGCTTCTTTTGCCGTCCAGGCGCGTGTCGCGGCGCTGGCCACTTCTTCAGCCAGCAGATAAGGCAGGCTGTCGCGCTTAAATCCGTCAGGCGGCACCAGCCCGTATTGCAGGGCGTAGCGGGCGATTTCCAGCGCACCGGTAACGTCACCGGTATCGAGTCGCCAGATCATGACGGTCATCACGACAGCATCCTGCGCACCGCGCCCGCCGCTCATCACGCCTGCAACCCACGGCAGATAGTCGGGCAGCAGCTGGCGTTTAAGCTCCGCCTTACGCTCTACCGAGTGGATTTTTTTCAGGCGGCGCCTGTCCTCGTTTAGTTTCACGAGCATCTGCTCATAGCCGGTGGCGTGGCGCAGCGGGTTAACATCCCGCTGCTGTGCGGTTTCGGCCTGGACGCGCATCCGGTGACGGCGGGCAGGACTCAGCATCGGTTACGCCCCCGCTTCCGGGTTTTCGGTTTCGTTATCAGGTTCGGCCTGAGTCACAGCGGTAGCGACTGCTTCCGGCTCACTGAAATCACCGATTTCGATGTTTTCCACCAGGCACCCGGCCGCGTAATCCTCAATCACGTAGTCCTCGTTGATGGACTCGTAATTCTCGATGCGGTCGCGCTTCGCCACTTCATCAATCAGGCGGCGGTGCGTGCCTTCCTGCCAGTAGATCGACAGGTTATCCAGGCGGGTGATCATCAGGGCATTAGCCGGGAAATACGGGGCACGCACGGCGGGCAGGTTGCCGATGCGCTTCTGACTGATAATCAGGTCAGCCGCCAGTTGCTCGGTGCTGGCCTGGCTCTGGTTCACCAGCGGGAAATACTTGTCAGCCAGCAGCTGACGGCCGCAGATGACGACCAGCTCCGGGTCTTCCTGATACCACGGCTCGATCAGATCGTTGGTGGCGTCCATCACCAGCGCGTCGAGGCTGGCGTAATCACCGTCTTTACCCACGCGGATTTTGTCTGACACCGTGCCGTCTTCTGCCGTGACCTTGTTCATCACGCGGGCAGGTGCGTTTTCACGGTATTTCTGCAACCAGCCTTTTGCCACGTCCTGCAACATCGGATTGGCCGCGCGGTTAGAGGTTTTGGCGCGACTGGTGCCGTTAAAGCCGATCATGATGCGATCCAGCGCCTGGCGTTTCACGATGGCATCACGCAGACGGGCCTGAAAATCCTCATAGCGCGCCCACAGGTCGAGCTGGTTATAGCGGATATGAAAGTCAAAGTTGACCTGGACGCACTCGTAGCCTTCGGCGTCGAGCGCCGAGAAATCAGCAGTTTCGCGCTCATCGCCGCCCGCCGTGTCGGCGGTGCTGGCAATCGAGCCGGAGACGCCGATCCCGATTTTCTCACCCTTCATTTCTGTCACCGGCACGATGTTGATGCGGGTCAGAAACTCAGATGATTCCTGCACGCGGTTCATCAGGGTCTGCGACACCGACGGCTCGACGGTGAATTTTTTGTTCATGTCGCCGGTTTCGACGCCGTTCAGCTCGGCCAGGCGGGACATATAAGCGTTAAATTTAAAGCGGGTATTCTGGCGCATTGGCGTTCCTGTTTATCAGTGTTCGGGGGTGTTCTCAGACCGCGCGTTATCAGCAGTCGGTCTGCGCGCTGCCTTTGCCATCGCCACCGGTTGACGGCGGACGGCGGGTAAAGCTGCCGTCAGTTTTCGCAAGCGTGTCCTGTAACGCGCTCATGGCCTCGCGGTCTTCGCCGGTCTGTTTCTCCAGCGCCTCAAGGCGGGCTGACAGGGTTTTATCCAGTGCTGACAGCTGTTTCGCATGCTCATCGCTGTTCAGCTGGACCTGTTCGGCCACGGCGGTGATCGCGCCATCCACTGCGCTGGTGCGCTCGTCATCGGTTTTCTTTTTCGAGGAAAACAGCTCTTTCACACGGTCCAGAATCGACGGGCCGGGGTCGGCTTCTTCGTAGAACTCGATCAGGGTTTCCTCGGCGGCGCTGAAGAGGTTGTCTTTGTCCTGCTTGCGGGACGCCAGCGGGTTAGCTTTTGCGCTCGCGCTGAAACTCAGGATTTCGGTGCCGAGGCTGGCCGGGTCATCGGTAACGGCAACGCCAATCAGATAGGCTTCATTCGTGTCGGCGAATTTCGTGTTGATTTCCACGGAGGTGTAAATCTTCTGGCGGGCTTTGGTAAGCTCGACAAGATCCGGCGTCGGGTCAATCTCACCGTATAGCGCCAGCCTGCCTTTCAGCGGGCCATCGGTAATTTCCTCAGCGGTCAGCGCGGTGACGTCACCGTAACGGCGGAACGGGCTGTCAGGGGTGTACCCTTTGATGTGTTCCATATTGACGCGTGCGCCGTACATCGCCGGGTTGTAGTTTTTCGCCATCTGCGAAATCCACTCGCGGGAAATCACGCGGCCGTCGGTCGTTGCGCCTTCCGTTGCGATGCGAAAACGCTTTGCTTTAGTTGCCATTAATCAGGCTCCGGTCGGTTAAGGGGTTCGGTTCGGGGCCAGTTTCCCCGCCGGGGCGTAATCCCTCAACGAATGCCCGCCCGCTCACCGACCAGCAGACAGTGAGGACAGGCGCGCTATTTTTGCCGCCGGTAGCCTTAGCGGCATGAACATGACACCCGGCACCACCATCAGCGATCCGCGCCGTCAGGCGGCACTGCTTTACTGGCAGGGGTATTCCGTGCGCCAGATAGCGGAGACGCTCGGACAGAAAACGCCAACCGTGCAGAGCTGGAAACTCCGCGACGAATGGGAGAACGTTGCGCCCATCAGCCGCGTGGAATTCAGTCTTGAGGCGCGGCTGACACAGCTCATCCTCAAAGACGTGAAGGAGGGAAGGGATTACAAAGAGATTGACCTGCTAGGCCGACAGATTGAGCGGCTGGCCCGCGTCGAGCGCTACCGGGGCAGCGGCAACGAGGCGGATCTCAATCCGAACGTGCGCAACCGCAACCGGGGCGAACGACAGCCGGTTATCAAGAATATTTTCAGCGACGAGCAGACAGATAAACTCACCGGCCTGTTTATGGATGGCTGCTTTGAGTATCAGCTCAACTGGCATAAAGCCGGGCTGGCGCACCGTATCCGCAACATCCTCAAATCCCGTCAGATTGGTGCAACGTTCTACTTTGCCCGCGAGGCGCTGCTTGATGCGCTGACTACTGGCCGCAACCAGATTTTCCTGTCTGCCAGTAAGGCGCAGGCGCACGTCTTCAAAAATTACATCATTGATTTTGCCCGGTCGGTGGATGTTGACCTGAAGGGCGATCCGATTGTGCTGCCAAACAGTGCCCGTCTGATTTTTCTTGGCACCAACGTGCGCACCGCGCAGAGCTACACCGGCAATCTGTACCTGGATGAATATTTCTGGATACCGAAATTCCAGGAGCTGCGCAAAGTTGCCAGCGGCATGTCGCTGCATAAGAAATGGCGCACCACGTATTTTTCGACGCCGTCGAGCCTGTCGCACAGCGCTTATCCGTTCTGGTCCGGGGAGCTGTTTAACAAGGGGCGTCGCAACAAAGATGACCGCATTGAAATCGACCTGTCGCATTCGCACCTGGCAAAAGGCGCGCTGTGCGGTGACGGCCAGTGGCGACAGATTGTCACCGTTGAGGATGCGCTGACGGGCGGCTGCAACCTGTTCGATATCGATCAGCTGCAACTCGAATACAGTCCGGCTGAGTATCAGAACCTGCTGATGTGCGAATTTGTCGATGATGAGGCCAGCGTGTTTCCGTTCGCCGAGCTACAGGGCTGCATGGTGGACAGCCTGGAGGAGTGGACCGACTTTAACCCGTATGCTCTGCGCCCGTTCGACTACCGCCCGGTGTGGATTGGGTACGATCCCTCGCACACCGGCGACAGCGCAGGCTGTGCAGTTATCGCGCCGCCGCTGGTTGCCGGTGGCAAATTCCGCGTGCTGGAGCGCCATCAGTGGCGCGGCATGGACTTTGCCGCGCAGGCGCAGTCGATTAAAGAGCTGACAGAGAAATACACCGTTGAATACATCGGCGTCGATGCAACCGGCATCGGCCAGGGTGTGTTTCAGCTGGTCCGCCAGTTCTACCCGGCCGCACGGGAAATCCGCTACACGCCCGAAGTGAAAACCGCGATGGTGCTGAAGGCGAAGGACACCATCAGCAGCGGCCGACTGGAATACGACGCGGGCCAGACCGACATTACCCAATCCTTTATGGCTATCCGCAAAACAATGACAGCCAGCGGCAACCGCTCCACCTATGAAGCAAGCCGGAGCGAGGACGCCAGCCACGCCGACGTCGCCTGGGCCATCATGCACGCACTTCTCAACGAACCGCTTACCGCAGCCAGCGGCAGCGCAAATCCTTCTTTCATGGAATTCTACTGATGAGCAAACGCAAAGGCCGCAAGGCATTTACCACACCTGTCCGGCCCGCGCCGGTGGCATCGCAGCCGGTTGAGGCGTTCACCTTTGGCGATCCCACGCCGGTGATGGATAAGCGCGACATTCTGGATTACGCCGAATGCATCCACAATGGCCGCTGGTATGAGCCGCCGGTCAGCTTTCACGGCCTGGCGAAAAGCCTGCGCTCGGCGGTGCATCACAGCTCACCGCTGTATGTGAAGCGCAATATTCTGGCCTCGACCTTTATCCCGCATCCGCTGCTGAGTCAGCAGGAATTCAGCAAGTTTGCTCTTGATTATCTTGTGTTTGGCAACGCGTTTGCGGAGCTGCGACGCAACGCGCTCGGCCAGCCGCTGCGGCTGGAATCGTCACCGGCCAAATACACGCGGCGCGGGGTCGAGGATGGGGTTTACTGGTTTGTTAATGAATGGAAGGACGCGCATAAGTTTGAAGCGGGGCAGGTGTTTCACCTTATCGAGCCGGATATCAATCAGGAGCTGTACGGCCTGCCGGAATACCTCAGCGCGCTTAACTCCGCCTGGCTGAATGAGTCAGCGACGCTGTTCCGCCGCAAGTATTACCAGAACGGCGCGCACGCCGGTTACATCCTGTATATGACCGATGCGGCGCAGAGCAGCAGCGATATCGACCGGATGCGCCAGGCGATGCGTGACACGAAAGGCTTAGGCAATTTTCGGAATCTTTTTATGTATGCCCCGAACGGAAAACCGGACGGGATTAAGATTCTGCCGCTGAGTGAGGTGGCAACGCGGGATGATTTTTTTAACATCAAGAAGGCCAGCCGCGACGATTTGCTAAGTGCGCATCGCGTACCGCCGCAGATGATGGGGATTATCCCGGATAATTCCGGCGGATTTGGGGATGCGGTGAAAGCCTCACAAGTGTTTGTGCGAAATGAATTGACGCCTTTACAGGAAAGAATGAAGGAAATAAACAATTGGATAGGAAGTAATGTGATTACATTTTGCGATTACTCTCTAGGGATATAAATCTTTATAATAATCATTAAACAACGCGCAGGTTTTTATCCTGCGCATTATTAAAAGTCTATTGCTACATTTCTTTTGACAGATTCACTTGAAAGCGACATGGTGTTTGGCTCTTGAATGAATGATTCATCTTTAATAGTTGGATTTCCATTTGTTATTATTTCTACATTGTTCCTCAAGACGCTTTCCACGCTTTTATTCGCTTGCCTGACAATCTCTCTCGCTTGCTCTTGGGAATCAGGAATTACATGACCATGTTTATCTACCAATCCATCAGCTTCAGGTAACGGTTTAACGTGTGCAATCACAGTTAACACGCTTGCTAATTCTTTATTATTAAGCAATAAGGTAGGGTTAACTTTTATTGTCGTTCCGTTTGATGATTGATTGATCTCGAAAGGTTCCGTATCTGCAAGCTCGGCGTTTCTATAAGTAAGAAAGAAAAAAACACATGCGGCACAAAAAAACAAAGCGCTGAGAGCAATGGAAAGATCACCCCTCTTTTTTCATACCACAGAAAAAGGAAAGAAACGAACAGGCATAATGCACACAAAACAAAACAAACCACTATGATTATTTGATTTCTTTTAGGGTTCAACTTCATAGATGCGTTAACGCTTGCTTTTAACCCGGAATTTCCAAAGAACATATCATACTCCCACGGAGATAGTTCCATCGGTATTTTTTTTAGCGGCGAAATAGGGAAATGTCTCCCTCATCCACTCGCTGTTCCTATTAAATAACTGGACAGCTTTTAGTGATTCCCCATTAAAGTAAAATATGTTTGTCTGATCGATAAAGCAAGAATCAATCACGAAATGTGAGGTGGTAAGATAAAACCTGCAATTATCGAATCTACATGAAATGTATTTCCAACCGTCTAGGTGTATATCCTTATCGTTATACCACAACCCTCTGACCTCTGGTAAAGCTATCGCAGATTGATTGCCATAACTAACAGGAACGCCAACCCCTTGAGATTTTGGCGGTGGTGGTGGAATAATATTACTCATCAGATTTGTCCGTGTGTTGATAAGAATTAAAAATCTACCACAATTCATAAAAAAAAAAAGCGTTCTCGTTGTTACGATAACGGCGAGGATTACCTCCTCATTACGTTCTCCCGCTTGTAACTTCCTGTGATTATGCGCCTGACTTCAACCTGACCACTTGCATTACTCACTAGACGTTTTCAATCGCAACTGACCAAGTGCCCGATACTCACTTGCAAATGCCACATACCTTATTAGTTTACCTTCCTCAATGCTGCTGGCGCAGCCTCCGCATACATGTTTGCACCCCTCGCGCGCAATGCTATCCCCGCCACGCCTGCCCGCTTTATGGAGCGTTTTTCATGCAGGTGCAAGATATAAACAAAAGCCCGCCAGAGCTGGCGGGCCGGGTCATAAATGACCATTTCGTGATCATGCGGATCCATGCAGCATAGCCATACACTCATACGCAAGGCAACAAAGGCAAAGCGGTTAACGTGAATCGCCCTGTATGCCGGTATAATTTTTTGCGTTATTGCATTGACCTCATCGATGTATTTTACCTTCTTTTATCATTGCTCTTGATATGACGGTTTTAGTGCCTCAACCCATTTTCTTAATGTTGATGCTCTTCTTTTCATGGTCTTAACACTCAGAGATAAACATTTTTCGAGTAAGAAAGCCTCTGCTGTACTAGGATCTAGCTCTGAGAGATTTTTGACTTGACTCCAGGTAATCCAAGCCCAACCGCAATGACTAGATTCAAAACTACGAGCCGCAATTCTTAACCGTTTATCATGTTCTGACTCAGCTACCTGCTGTCCCAATGCAGAAACTGAGTTATTGCTGTTGAGGAAACCTAATATTTTTGCCGCATGTATATAATACAAAATGTGTCGTTCATCCAGTCCAGTGCTAACTAAATTAAGATGTTTATCTTGCCATTTCAATTCAACTATTTTAAATACCTGATTAATTAAGTTAGCCTGGGGGACTTGATAGCCACCAACTACTTGAGCTGACATTTTTGATAATATACTGCTATAAAATTCCGCATCAGTTTTTCTGACTATTAAAACCAGCTCATCAGTCGCATTACTTTTAAGCTCAAAGCTTGAACTTGTTTCAATAATATTTTCAAACAATGCAGAAAGCATCTGGACATCAATTTTTCTTCTTTTAATGAAACTAACAATGTCCCCCCTTGATAGAATCAGCTCATTTAAATCTTTAAGTAGCGGCTCAACTTGGTGCATTTTATCTGCCTGAAAAGACAAAACAAATGACCCAGGACGTCCAGATACTGGCCGCATGATGTCTTTTTCATCAAAAGATTTCATTATTGATGAGTAAAAATCGTTAAAGCACTCAAATAGCTTTGAAACACCTTTTAAAACTAATGGCTCTGTAGATGAGGCTGTTTTTTCTACGTGAATTTCATGTGTTGAAAATTCGATGCACGCACCTAGCTTTCCAGAAGGCAGCATAGGCATTACAGAACTAATATATAACCCTACTTTTGGAAACTTTATTGACCGCCTGAATTCATCAGTATTTATTCTGTTAAAAATAGGCGCAACACTATCATCATAAGGAAGATTGAGCTGGAAGCAAAAACTTTGCTCTTGATACATAAGCAAACTATTAATATCTATTCTTTTACGCTCAAGATGCTCCAAGCGAGATTTTGAAATTGGTAATACTATCCATTTATCAAAATCTTCTTCATCACCAATCCAGTAAACAACAAATAAACCATCCACTTCATTTGTAACAGAAAAAAGTTTAGGTCCTTCAAAAAACTCATATACATTTTTTATGTGAAGCGTGCCTAAAAGAGTATCTGAAAGAAAAATATTACTCATTTCACTAGCCCTCTAATGCAAGAGAACTTTTTATGGATCTCAGCATTTGTACTAAGCCAGATGGTGAAATGAGTTGAATCAGGAGCTCCTGTTTTCATCATCGCACCGTCAGCAGCATCAAGTGTTCCTTTCGCTATAAAACGCTCACCTACCCCTTCAGGAAACTTGTCAAATGCATTTATCAGCGATTGTTCTTCCGTATACAGTGAAACCCCATAGCAACACTTTAAAGAAAGACCTTTAAAACGGCTCATTCTTTTGGGATTTTCGTCGTACATATTAAGAAAACAATCTTTCTCCGGAGGTTTGGCCTTAGTTAAACGATAAAACTCCCCGGATGCCTCTTTTGCATCTTTTGGTGGAACGCCAGAAGGAAAGTAACTGGGATAAGAAATTTGAGCAGGTTGTAAGACTGTTTGCTGTGAGGTTTTTGACATTTTTTGGAACCTATTAACTTATAAAAAACCGCCGAAATAATAAAAGGTTAACGCTCAATCCTTGGCATTTCGTTGAATATAACAAATATCAATTTTATCTCTTATACCCAAAAGAAATAACAAGATAGCATTTCCATCTAAAAGATATGAAACACTATAAATAGTTAAATCAACAATAAGATGTTCCATAAATAGGTATGAACCCTCACAATTCACTCGCTACAATCTACCAAATTCTTTCTGTTCATAGTCTGTTCATAAAATCTGATACCTCAGCGGATTCAGCCTGCCCATAAAAATCTATACTTAAAATCCCCCTACCCTGCCGCCGCCAAAAGCAAGTTTTGACGCCAGCGCGATGATCAATGTTGCCAGCTGTCGTCCTGCCAGACGGACTGGAGGATGTCCATCACATTTTTTTCTCTTCATTCTGCCTGATTCCGCTCAACTCAATGCCGTTAGCGCTGCCCTTGCGAATACGAATTGCCATTTTGGGATATTGGGGATGCAGGTTTTTCAGCAATTCACATTCAAGTGCATCAAGCGTTGTCTGGCTGATTTTCTGCTCTTTGTCGATCATAATTTCGATACGCACGGGCTTTCTCCTGTCAGTTGTCCAACGGGGAAGCAGAAAAGATTACAGAAAATTGCCGGTTTCTAACCTCCATTTCACCAGCAATATCTGCGATAAGGTTCAAAGCAATCTCACGATCACGCTCCCTGCAAAATCCTTCACTTGCCAGTCTTGCAATCAATTCAACGCGTTCAAGTCGAACGCGCTCTTGTAAATCATCTTCCATCTGCCCCCCTTCAGCTCAAATCACTGTACATAATTACAGTATAGTTTTTTTGACAGATTGTGAAATGATTTTTTACCTTCTGATGCGGTTTGCCTGACAAAAATCTGAGATTAAAAAGCCATAAGGGATAATGAGTTATGAGGAAAGCATGCATAGAACTTCACTCCACTGCGCGTACCGCATATCTTATCGCCGGTGAACGTGGTTATGGCAGAACACTATTGGAAGTTCGGCTTTCAGAACCAGACCCAACGAAACCCGATGCAATCAAATGGCAAAAAGCTCTTGCTTTATGCCAACAGAAAGCTGTCGTCCTTAAATACGAAGTGACGGTGATTCGCGGACTACGATTAGCAAGTGAACTTTAGAAAACAACTCAGGGTAGATATGCGATTTCATCACAATCTTGCCTCTTGCAGTCTGCCGTTTTGGTAGAAAAGCCGTCGCCTGGCTCCTGCATTAAGGCTGCAACCTCTGAAGAGAAGGCTTATTTCCTCTTCAACCCCCTCAAAACCACGCGCTTTTAGTTCCAGCTCTAACCCTCGGTGCTGTGGCCCCGTACAGTTATTGACAGAACTCCAAGGGGCGGCGATGCCGCCAGAAGGGCCAACCTCCGCTGACGCGTCGGCTAATTTGGCAACGGCTTCCCACTTAACCAACCGTGTGAATACTTCAGAGTCCTGATAGTGAGGTGAATAGATGCCCTGCACACGCTGCACATCTTCGGCGTACTCATTGCCCATTTCGGTGATTTCGTAGCATAGACGGATCACGAGATCTTCACGCGCTACCAACGGGCCGCCCTGAGCCATGGTGTAAGATGCCCAGCAGCTGGCAACTGAAGCAGACGCCAGCACCGCGTCCATCTTCTCGTTAGGTAAGCGTGTATCGCCAAGGCGTCTCAACTCGCGCCATACTGTGACCGGCGCACCACCAATCTGTTGAAACTGGCGAATGCGCCAACGTGATGCCCATGCGCACACCGCTTTCGCCATATCACGCATATTTGAGCCAGTCTCATCGTCCTTTTCGCCATCCATCGCAAAGCCGTCGATATTTTTTGAAATGTATTTGGCGATGTAACCTGTAGCGCTGCCTTTGGTTGGGTCGATTGGCTCAGCGTGAAACCGCGCTTTACACGCCTGGGGCGTGGTGAGTTCGTCAGCGTCTTCTTTGCTGGCGTGATCACGCATGATTTGCTGCACACATTCGCGATGTTCCGGCAGCATAAACAACAGCATGTGCCAGTGCGGCGTGCCATCGTGATGCGGTTCCACGACGCGGAAGCCATAAACATGGATTTCTTCGCGGGATAGGGCTGCACGGATGCGCGCCCAAACGCGGCATAGATAGCGCTGCGTATCACGCGGGCTTGAGCCGTTCCACTTGGTAATGAAACCACCCTGGCTGTAAACGGAATGATAACGCGACGGCGCGGTAATCGTATAAAAATCCCCAACGCATCCGGTTTCATTGGCGATGTCTTCAAAGCCACGCATTCTGGTCATCAGCTCGCGGCGACGCATGGCTGGGTTTGCGGTGCTGCGATTGACCATTTCGTCCATCGCGATGCGATCACAGGTATCTTTGTTCATCAGGTCGTACCGTTTGAAGAACTCACGGTTACGTTTCTTCTGCTCAACCCATTCCGCCAGCGTGCCGCGTGAAACGTATGGCGAGGCGGATTTCTGCACCTGCCCTACCGCAATCGCCATGTGCTCACGTTGCAGATCGCGCATCTGTTTGAGACGGCCACGCCACCATTCTGGTGCCATCATGCGCAACAAACCGGATTGCGCTTTGCGCAAAGGCAAATCACCTTTGCAGGCTTTAAATTCGGCCCAGTATGGCGGCTGCGTTCCCGTCAGCGCGGCCAGCTCTGCCACGTATCGATACGCCACACAGGTAACGGTCTGTTCATCGGTTTCCTTCGGCATAGAAACCTTATCAACAAACTCAGCCAGACTGAGCGACAGGAACGAAGCTACTTTATAAGCGAGATCCCGCACATCCTGACGGTCCAGCGTAGGCAGGCGATCAAGCTGTTTAATAAAGGGGAGTTCATGCTGTGCAGCGACATCCAGACGATAACGGCTGCGGACAAGCTGAAGGCGTGGCAATACGCTCTGGCCGATAGTCTGGCGTAGAAACGCATTGGCACGGCGTCGGCCATTGTTACCTGAGAGGATGCGGGTATAACGATCAGCAAAGTATCCGGCCAGATAGTCCGGCATATCGTGCAGATACTGACTGCGCCAACTGTGATCATCAGGATTGACGTTCCACAGACGACGCTCGGAAAGGGACATATCTGCCGGGGCAGACATACCAAAAAAATCACGCCGTTGCTGGTTAACGGCGTGATGTTCACCAGTAAGTAAGCCGGAAAGAGACTCAGCCATTCTTAGCCTGAGATTTTGCCAGTTCCAGCAGTGCAAACTCGGCCTGTTCGGCAATGCGGCGGGTTTCCGCCACAAAGCTCGTGACATTGTTCATCTGGCCCCTGAAGACCAACTGACCGATCATGTCTGAGGCCAGATCCCGGATTAGCAGAATACGGCTGTCATAGACAGCCATAGTGACCGGCACTTGCTCACGTACACCATCAATCACCTGCCAACCGGACTTTTCCAGCGCCAGCTTCTGCGGCTTACCTGGCTCGTTTGACTCCAGTGCTCGCACAAAGTAACTACTGTTGATGGACACTCTCATGGTGCATCCTTCTTACAATGTGCGCCTTTCAGCTCGCTGATTTCCTTGCATGTGACGCACAGTTCAACACCCGGCAACGCACGACGGCGTTTCTCCGGGATTTCTTCACCGCATGATTGACAGAAAAACTCACACACCCCGGTCGGGCGGTGAGTTGCGATTGCCAGATTACGTGCCAGTTCTTCCTGAACGCGCTGCTGCACTAAATCCATTGAGTCAGCCATTAGTGCAACTCCTGCGATTCATTCTGATAACGTTCTGCTTCCCGGCGTATCAGGTCTGCCGCTTCAACACCGCTTAAACCTTTCTGATGAACATGTACTGCCAGCTCAACGAGGCGATCAGAAACCGCCAGCGCACGGTCTTTGCGTTCCTCAACTCGCGCCTTAGTGATGATTGCTGCCAGCGCTTCTGTGTCGGCATCAAACTTATGTATTTCGATATTTCGCATATTTCATTCTCCAGAAATTGGGCAAAAAAATGCCCGGCGGGTTTACGCCATTTAATTTATTTAGTTTTATTTACTCAGCTAAAAAACAGTCTGCCGTTGAAAACTGACGCGGTAATATCCTGCCCCAGCGCGCCATTTTATTCATGGCAATAATAATCAACTCCCGTCGATGCTCTTCAAAATATTGAAAAGGTTTACCAATCTCCTCCGGCTTAAAAGTTTTCGGGTTCTCACGATTAGCCAATGTCAGAACACAGAATTTGAATTCATCATTCTGATGATTGAAATAACGCAATGCGGGATTCGCGTTGTTGTCTCGCATTTGACGCCACTTTTTACGAAATTCATCAAACGTCATTGGCTGAAGCTTATCAACACGAGCGCCCATCAAATGAATTTTGGAAAAACTGGCGGGTTCGTGTTGTTTCGGTACTTCCCATAAAACTTGCATATTAACCACCGAATACACGGCGCAGGCGTAGAGCAAAACCGATGCGCTTTGTTGAAAGACCTTTGAGCAATGCCTGCTGACTGTCATACGGATGCCAGCGCTTGCCGTTCTCTCCCATAATCCAGCCATTGCCATATGACATTGACGGGTTTTTACGCTTTAGACGTGCTGCAAATGAGATCATCGCATCCCCTCAGTTAATGCCGATTGAAGCACCCAGCCCGCTAATTGCATCAACGGTTGAGGCTAAAGTCGGGTTTGACTGAATACGAGTCTGAACAGCCAGAGCGGCCAGCATCATGCAACGAATACCGGTATTGGCAGCTTCGACGATTCCACGGCGGCAGGTTGCTGTAATTTTCTCAGGGTCGGCGGCGTTAGCGGCCAATAATCCAACCTCTGCGGTTGCCTTGAGCACATAGGCAGAATATTTATCCTTCGAAATTTCGTTGACCGGTACACATGGCAGGCATTTCAGTTGCGCAAGCGCGCCATCAATTAACGTCGCATCTTCCGTCAGATCAGTAAGCAAAAGCATTTCGGCAACCGTCAGTTGATGTGCCTGATCAGGATTCAACTTGTTACGCAGGGTCTGAACTTTCATTTCAGCTTGCCCAGCCAATTCCGCCATATTGTGCGTAAGAGCAAACTTGCGACAGGCTTCGTCGAAATGACTATGTGTGGAAACCTTAAAATCAAACATGATTAGCCCTTGCCTAATATCTAAGATTTATTACGCATTAAGCGAAATATCACATTCGCTTAAGGCTTGAATGGTAAGTGCGGCCATGTTGATTTCGACTAAACCTTTCTTCTGCAACCCTTTAGGTTTGATTGGCAACTTTCCGTATTCAATCAGGTTCTTGGCAGTTTCTTTGTTTGTCCCTGTACGGCGACAGTATTCGTCGAGAGGCAGGTAAGGCTCGGGGATGATGATTGTAATGCTAGGTCGCATAAGGCAAACTCCATTAGGTTTACCGATAGGTCAATATCGGTCAATTCAGGGCTATATGGTCAAATTGCGAATTCAAAATGAGATTAAATCTCTTTTTTAATAGAGTCAAGCTAACATGAGCACACATCTAAACTTTTCGTTTCCCTCATCCAGCTCTGAAGCCTTGGATCGGGTCGTTGAAGCATATGGATTTAGACTAAAATCTGACCTCGCAGATCACCTTGGTATCGCCTCAAGCAGCCTGTCATCACGCTATAAACGTGTTGTTTTTCCAGCCGATATAGTTTTGCAATGCTCCCTTGAAACCGGCGCAAACATACGTTGGTTAGTTTCTGGAGAGGGCGAGCGCTTTGATGAAAGCGCCCCTATGGGGAGCAATATAGATAGACTAAAGCTAACTGACGGCCGTCTTGAGTGTACAGGGAAGCTAATTTTTGATTTTTCTTTGATAAATGATGATGCGATCTCCCCCGCCAATTTGATTAGCGTGAAAGATAAAGACGTGAATTACATTGTGGCGCAGGACTTAGATGAAGTTCAGGACGGTAACTGGCTGGTAGAAATCGAAGGAAAAGCAAGCTTCCGCACACTTACCCGAATTCCTGTTAAAAGACTACGGGTCGGCTCTGGCGAAATGAGCTTCGAGTGTGGCCTGGATGATATTAAGGCACTTGGAAAAGTCGTTCTGACTATTAGCTGATATGACTGTTAGAAAACTTCCAACAGGACAATGGGTCGCTGACTTTTACTCTGTGAATCGCAGCGACGGAAAGGAAGGTAAGCGAATCCGAAAAAAATTTGCTACCAAAGGCGAAGCTCTGGCATTCGAAAATTACACATTACAAAAGATAGAGGATTCACCTTGGCTTGGAGATGGAAAAGATCTCCGGCGTTTGACTGATTTAGTTCACCTTTGGTTTGACCGACACGGCATAACCCTATCTGATGGGGAAAAGCGCAAGAGCACAATGCTGTGGGCTGCCGAATGTATGGGTTCCCCCTTAGCTACAGAATTCAGTGCACCTCTATTTACTGCCTACCGTGCTAAACGCCTTAACGGTGAGTTTGCTCGTACAAAGCGTATTGCAAAGGTTTCTCCTCGCACCATGAATCTAGAACACGCATACTTTCTAGCAGTGTTTAATGAACTAAAAAGGCTGGGTGAATGGTCTCCCCCTAACCCGCTTGAAAACGTGCGCCATTTTCGCATTGATGAAAGTGAGATGTCTTATCTAACTGAGGAACAGATTGTCCGACTGCTTGACGAATGCCGGAACAGTAACGCCAAAGATTTAGAAGCGATTGTTAAAGTGTGCTTGTCCACTGGTGCACGTTGGGGCGAAGCTGAAAGCCTGAAACACTCGCAGATAGCGCCGGGTAAAATTACCTTTATTAAGACTAAGGGGAAACGTAACCGAACCATACCTGTAGACGCTGCTCTGCTTGAACAATTACCAAAGAAGACAGGCGCTATTTTCACTCCTTGCTACTACGCTTTCAGAAATGCTTTAGAGCGCGCAGGAATAGAGCTTCCCTCGGGTCAATTAACGCATGTGTTACGTCATACGTTTGCTAGCCACTTTATGATGAATGGTGGAAATATATTGGTACTGCAACGGATACTAGGACATACCGATATAAAAATGACAATGCGGTATGCACATTTCGCCCCTGAACACTTTGAAGAAACACTAAAATATAACCCATTAGCTAATAAGGAAATCTAAATGAAGCTATCAAATGATGTTGCCAGTGATTATTTGAGATTTTATAATTCGCTTACTAAACCTGGTTATGCTGTTTTAGTAAGAGGAGAATGGGGAGCAGGAAAGACACATACTATTAGCGAGGTTTATAAGGATGAAATGTATTATGTTAGTTTATTTGGCTTAACCACACAGAAAGAGATATATTCATCTGTTTTCCTCTCTATGTTTCCAATGCGGTCAAAGAGTAAAAGCATTGCAGAGAGAGTAAAAGGAAGCACGAAAGGAACAGAAGCTGTAACCTTTGGAATCGGGAACGTAATTGGAGGAATTGCTGACGCCTTTATTAAGGAAGAAGTGAAAAATGACAAGGTTTTGGTTTTTGATGATTTAGAAAGAGCCAGCTTAAATATAAAGCAAATATTAGGGGTAATTAACAAATACGTTGAGCATCATGATTGTAGAGTTGTAGTAATTGCTCATGATGAGAAAATAGAAAAAGAATTTTCTGAAACAAAAGAAAAAGTTTTTGGTCAGACACTACAGATAGTTCCTGACATCAAGAAGGCACTGAGTAAATTTATTATTACATCCCAATCCCCAGGAACTGCAAAAGAAATAGAACCTTATATTTTAGAGGTTTTTGTAGCATCAAAATGTCAATCTTTAAGAATCTTAAAACATATTATTGAGGATTGTCTAAGATTGTACGGATGCCTTGAAAAAAGACATTTAGAGCACTCAGTATCGATTAGGAAATTATTTAACTTATTTTGTGCATTTGATATTAGCTTCAGATCAGGTGAGATTGAAAGCAAAGAACTTAGTAACCGGATTGCATCTTCAATAAAAGCATACACTGATAAGAATGAAGAAGGAGCTGAAGAAAGCAAATATCAGAAAATGAAAAATAAATTCAAGTCGGAAGCGGTTACAATAGAATTTGAAAGCAATATATTAAGTGATGACATTTTGCTTTCAACAATATGCAATGGTTTCTTTGATAAAGAATCCATAATTAATCATCTGGATACCAATAATTACTTCTCTACTATTGAAAACATTCCATCCTGGAAATCATTAATTCATTTTGACGAACTTACCGATCAAGATATACAGGTAATTTTAGATAAACTCCTGGAGGATGAAAAAACGCTCAATATCACAGATGATGGGGATATTTTACATACTTTTGCTATGAAATGTTTATTGGCTACTTCTGGAGAAACTACCACTACGCCTACGAACATTCTAAATGAGACAAAAAAATACATTGATGATTTAAGAGGTGCAGGTAAACTTCCTCCGCAATCTAAAGATATAAGAGGGGATTATTATAATCATGATAATGCACATGGTTATGGTTTCTGGATTTTAGACAGTTATAAAGAAGAGTTTTCCACTATAAAACATTATCTTCAAGACAGCAGAAGATTATCTTTAGAGGATGAATACCCTCAATATGCAAACGAAGTTTTAGAATATATGAAATCAGATATTATAAAATTCAAAGAAATTATTTCTAGAGATTCAAATAAGTTAGGGATTTACTCGCAAATTCCGATGATGGCATCTATAGAACCATCAAGATTTGTGGATGAATGGTTATCATTACCTCGCAACAACTGGGGCTCAGTCAGGCAAGCATTAGAATATAGGTATGACACTGGTATGCTAAGAAATGTGCTTTCCGATGAGAGACTTTGGATTAAGAAAGTTATAGCAGAACTCGATGTCAGGTCATCTCGCGAAGTTGGTTTGAAAAGACTTCGAATCACCAGACTAACACCTAAAGTTACCCTTGAATAAAGTGTCGCAAAAGTGTCGCAGCAAGTTAGGATTATTGACTAATATTGCCTGATATAGACTTTATAACCTATTGATTTATACATAAGTTATTGATTTTCGGTTGAACATCATGGTTCTCATAATCGCTTGGTCGCTGGTTCAAACCCAGCAGGGGCCACCAAATTTAGACATGAAAATCATGCAGTTAAGCCGCTCTCTGAAGCGGTTTTTTATTGGTCACTTTTAGAGTGGCGATGAAATGGCGATGGATTTTCACCGCCACACCTTCCAGCATGACGATCGATAACAGGCAACCTCTGATTTAGAAGGACTCTAAATGAAGCGTTTAAATCTAGTTTTGCTCAGTGCAGTCCAGCCTTAGTAGTTTCCTCTTCACCTGCAGCCAGTCTAACTTTCAGTGAATTAGTAAATTTCGATATAACGCCTGAATCAGTATTAGCAATAAAGTAAATGCTATCACCACTGTCCAGAATTGCCGGAACATGGAGAAGCATTGAGAATAATGCCGTCTTTTAACAGGGCATCATCATCTTCCATAAACAGCAGTAAATGAGCGCTATTTGCATGTTCCGAATATAATCCACCTTCTTCGGAGATCTAACGCTCTGCCTTACTGCCGGATACTTAGCGAAGTTCTTCGGATACGTGCATCTTCCAAATCTTAATAATTTTCGTTCAACAAAGCTGGTATTACGCTCCACGGCTGGTTCAAACAAAAAGCTGTATGCGCTCATAGC
The DNA here is from genome assembly GCF_047947045.1 of Pantoea sp. App145. NCBI lineage: Bacteria > Pseudomonadati > Pseudomonadota > Gammaproteobacteria > Enterobacterales > Erwiniaceae > Pantoea > Pantoea sp. App145. The sequence goes on along the minus strand of NZ_CP133290.1, from coordinate 3,391,494 downwards.
CGAAACCGTTAAACGGATTAAAGCCAATAATATTGGTCCTTTTAACGGAAAAGAAGAGAACAAAGAGACATCAGGATAGGTATACAACCAACGCTTTCTGGAGGCACAGCAAAAGTGGAAAGCCTACCGGGACCAGCTTTGTCTCTCGGTTGCTACTGAACTGGATGAGGATTCATATGATTATCAGTCATACATTGACCAGTGCACAATAAATCTAAATAATAATCATGCCAGTGAAATTAAGAATATAACTTATTATAATTTTGTCCTTGCCAATATTCACATAGTGATAATTTTCCGATTTCATAATTTATATCAAAAATTCTAAAATTCCGAGTTTTGTACTTTCCAGTTCGATCGCATCAGACTGACACACCTGCCTGCAAACCAATCATCAAATTTATGATCCATCTCACACTCCAAATAACTATACCAAGGTATAGTGCAATCATTGATTTCCCTGGTGTTGGCCTGATTTGGCATCCCCTCATCCGAGGGGATTTTTTTAATTTCATACATCCTGAAAAGCAGATACTTCAACCATATCCGCCCCTCTCTGCATATTCTGACCTAATTCAATTACCAATTCCGGCGTAAACCAGCCACTCTTTCCGATTTAATCCGAAAGCAATTTCCGATATAAACCGTTAATTTTTCACCGACAGTCGGAATCAGTGATTACAGCCATGGAAATGAGCGGCAACAATCAGAGCTTTATTGATGCTTTTGATCGTCTGCATGCATGCTTTGAAATTATGCATCGCATAAAAGCAAAAGGTGAACGTGTTCTGGTTTTCATCGACCACCGGAAGATTCAGTTCCGGTTTGTGAAACTAGCTCGTCAGAAATTTGGACTTGAACATATTGATCATATTACGGTGATACATCTATCCAAAAACGACAGGTTATTGTACCCCGATCCAGTGCCGCCTTGAGTAAGATGCTGGCTTCCGGACCCGAAGTCGGCAGGCACAAGGCTGAACACTAACTTCTGGCGTAATTATAGTACGAGTAAGAAAATAGCCCTGCATTATTTCAAAACAAACCAAAGTCTAGTAGACTAACTTTTAAGCCGTCCATTTGGAACGTCATGGGTATAATGTTTAATTAGAGATATACACGATGAATACGCTCAGCACGCCTCCCCCACCCCCGACTTCTGGTGCAATCACGCCAGTTCAAGTGTGTCACTGGAACCTTTGTTTCGGTCCCCTCAACCTGATAATGACTATGATCTGATTGAAAAGTGAAATGCACTCGTTTTATTGAAAACACCTTCAGGTTATAAAAATTTATCTGTGCATGCACAGGTTTTCCGGAACATCATGTATAATATTTCGTATATGCTGTAATGGATAAAAGAAACACAGATAATATATTAATTGTTACTGATTTAACAGATGATTTCGCCAGTACATATCTTGAAAATAAATATCAAAATATTGATCCTGTCGTTGTCACTGGACTGAATCGTTTCACATCTTTTGTCTGGGATGATAATATTAAATTAAACTCACATTGGCCAATGGATAAGGTTTTCATTTTAAAAACTTATAGCTTTTTATGCGGACATACTTTTGTTTTACATGATAACTACAATAACCTGGCAATGTTAACATTGTATTATGATAAAGTATAAAAATGATTTTCAGGGAATTCTACTTGATACTCATGAAATGCTTATTCAGATCTACAAACAATCGGAAGAAAAGAACGCAACTAATTCGGTCCTCTCTACCCATGAGACTGAAGTCCTCTACTGGAGCAGTATCGGTAAAACCTATGCTGAAGTGGCTGAGATCCTGCATTTCACCGTTAGCACGGTTAAATTCCACATGGGAAATACTGTCAGAAAGCTTGGTGTAAAGAATGCAAAACATGCTATTAGCTTAGCAAATGAACTCAACCTTATACCCCGACCCGGTAAATGATTCTGAGAGCTTGCATTTGTATTAAAGGTTAATGGTCAAACGGTAACCAATATATAAAACTACTGACCTCCAACCATCAATTTTGGATCAGCTCACTCAACGTACTTATTGATTATAACTCAGAAAATGCAACGGTTTGCTGTGGTTCACGCCAGACCGGATAGAATTCAGGGAAACCCTCTACCTTCCTGGAAGGTGCAGCAGCACGAAAACCCCATCGTCTGGTTATGATTTGTCCACCACGCCTTGTGCACTCGGAATAGCATGGAAAACCATTTTTATCAAGTATGGCACTCAGTTCTCCGAACAAAGTTGCCATTACTCTTGCCCCACCATGACCGCGATGTTCATTCTCTACAGCAGTGAGAAATAAATAATAATGAGACTGAGTTCGGGGATGATAGTTGTCACATCCCCTCATCCACGCTGCAACAGCCGCATAGTCTGAGTCACATGCCCGGCGCAGCCGGTTATCGATATCAAGCTGTTCGTTGCTTATCGCCATAAATTCTGGTCGAAAATAGACCTGAACTCCCGCATAGTTTTCAATAAAGTGTATGCCGCCATATTCTCTGGCAAAATCAACGTAGACACGAAAAAAGCGCCACATTCGGTCAAACCGACCTACCCGATTGATAAAGACAAATTTATATATCGGATCGTCAAAAAATTCGGCTGTCAGCAGATCGCAAATATTATCCAGATCTGAATCCCTGGCTTGCATACATTGCATTTTTATCTCCTTATTCTATACCTTTATTGAATAGCAGATAATCATGCTATTTCGCTAAAATATATTCATTCAGCCTGACCTTTTTTAGCCAGTGAGTTGTGAAAATTTAATCTGAAATAGGAGATGCCCCTTTACAGCGAAAAAATTAACCAGCAGAGCGAAAAGTCAGGTTCGGCAGCCCATACTTATTCACTGGTCCCCTACAGCCAGTGGCTATCCGCTGTAAGGGGATATTGACCTGGATAATACTTATTCATACGTGCGCATTTTTATCCATAGAATACCCCTGACTTTAAGTGCAGTAAAGTACCATAAGGTATTGATAATTTTGCTGCATAAGTTCACACTTTCGGAAGAAATTATGAAAGAGTGGTTGTGGTCATCAGATTTCAACCCAAACAAATAATAATATATTGATTTGTAATTTATTTCATGTCCGTATAATGAGAATTGTATTGAAAGAGGCTTTTAATTCAGATGCTGTAAACACCGCTTCCTGTAACTGTGCACTGCTATGCATACTACATTCGGGGTAATTTACTGATTTGCGTGTGGTGTGAAGGATGAGGTTCAACCTGTATAAGCAGTTAGCATGCCTGATTATCTGTCATCCGTGATGGCAGCTATAATATCGTCCGAAGTGATGTCATGAGGTCATCCTCAATTAAAAATAATTTAATTTTTTGTTAAAAAAATAACTTTAGCCTGTATCTTATCATCCGCACTACGGAAGACCGAAAAATAGATTGATTTGCAGAGTTAAATTATTGTAGCTTTCATTTCCAGTATTGTGGCTGAACGTATTACTATCCTTAATTAACTTGACTAAGGTGGCATATGTACACTTGTCTTACTGAATCACTATTTCAAACTAGCTTTCTTGCAAAAAAAACTCAATAATCATAACCTGAGATGGATCGTAAGAAACTCTCGTGAACTCGATTGTGAAGAATTGAATGAAATGCATTCAATTCTTAGCAAAAAAGAATTCATAGGCAAAAAAGACTTAAATGTTATCGCAAGATCTTATCGCGGACTGAGTGAAGCAGAAGAGTATTTAGCTTTAACATATGGAGTACCTAAATTACATCCATTAAAACTGGCTAACATTGTCACAACTATGGACTTTGATGATGATTTTCTATCTCATTGTACGAATGGTGTGAATGCGATTGATAATTCAGGTGCCATTGTATTTCTTAACGTCATCCTTAAAAATAAATGGATTGATTTTTTTGAGCAAAGAATAGTTAATGCTCATCCCGCTGTTTTACCTTACGCAAGAGGAATGTTCGCCATTGAGCAATTTCTCGTTTCTAACAATCAGTGTCAATTTGAACAAGCTGCTGGAGCAACAATCCATTATATCGATATGGGAATTGACACCGGGGCTATCATTGAGACGGCTCAATTGGAAAAAATATGGGATCTTGAATCAATCTGGGCCGTTAAAGGAGAATCTTACCTGTTAGCATTCGAATTAATGAAATGTTATTTAACGCGTGAAAAAATATTTACTTTAGCTGATTGCCATAGGGCCGACAAAACTGTACCAAGCCCTTTGTATTTTAGACGTAACTTTTCACCAGAAATAAAAAAAACATCCGAAACCAAATTCATAACATTAAAAAGAAATAATGCCTGATGTCAATATCGTATTATTTAAAATTACCAATCAGTAATGCTATTCAGGGAGCAAGCATACTTTATTAGTAGTTGCTGATGTTTTTCTGTTTATCAATTAAAAAATAACAAAACCATCAGATTATTTATCCTGTTAACCATTTTAATCTACATCCATATCGCAGAAAAGTTTAAAGAATGATGGTGATCAGAAATAACCTTAAAACAAGCTTCCGAAAAAATTTAAAGAGATTAAGTCCCTGGGCTACCCCCAATGGTGGGTGGGAAGTAAGGAAAAAAATGCAATAATTGCTAAATTCAAAACCAGTCAAGATATCAGGATTAATTACCGGGACACTTTTTCCAGTCTGCCGCCACTCATATTCAAGGCACGCATAATTTAGGAAATGCAATAACAGCCTGTACTCTTAATATGAACACCAGGCGTATTGAAGAAATCAACCTCATCAATCCAGATGATTACCGCCTGAACTTATGAAGTAGAAGGCCTCTATCCCCTTTACATCACCGTCTCTCTCCCTGGCAATCCCTAAACCTCACGATGCAAAAAAACCTCACCTTTCTCAAATTTATGATCCACCTCACACTCCCACAAACTATACTAAGGTATAGTTTATTCAAGTATTTCCCTGGTGTTGGCCTTATTTGGCATCCCCTCGTCCGAGGGGATTTTTTTAACCTCTCCCTACTAAAGCCCGCAGCTACTCGCTATACCTGCGCCCCCCACCCCGTGTTATCTTACCCATTCGCTTTACCGCAATCGGACAAAAAACAATGGCAAAACAGTGCGTGGGAATCATTTTTGGTGGAAAGTCGGCCGAACATGAAGTGTCATTACAATCAGCAAAAAACATTCTTGAGGCTATCGATAAAAGCAAATTTGAGGTGGTGTTGCTGGGTATCGATAAGCAGGGTGAATGGCATCTGAACGATGCTTCCGGCTTTCTGCTTAACGCGGAGAATCCCGCACTGATAGCGCTTAACCGCTCCGGTGAGAATGTCGCGCTGGTGCCAGGTCAGGCATCACAGCAGCTGATCACCCGTCACAACGCCCATCCCCTGTCGCAGGTTGATGTCATTTTCCCGATTGTGCATGGCACGCTGGGCGAAGATGGTTCGCTACAGGGTCTGCTGCGCATGGCGAACCTGCCATTTGTCGGTTCCGGCGTACTGGGTTCTGCCGTCAGTATGGATAAAGATTTCACCAAACGTTTGCTGCGTGATGCCGGGCTGAATGTTGCCCCGTGGGTCAGCGTCACCCAGGCACAACGCGCCCAGCTTGATGTGCAGGCAGTGGTGGAGCGTTTTGGTCTGCCGCTGTTTATCAAACCGGCGAACCAGGGTTCCTCGGTTGGTGTCAGCAAAGTCAGCCATATTGAGGAGTTAGCGGCTGCACTTGACCTTGCCTTTACCTTTGACCGCAAGGTCCTGATTGAGCAAGGTATTAAAGGCCGCGAGATCGAATGTGCCGTGCTGGGCAATGACGACCCCGTCGCCAGCCCCTGTGGCGAAGTGGTGGTGCACGATGAGTTTTACTCGTATGACACCAAATACATCAGCGAGAACGGTGCTCAGGTCGTGGTGCCTGCCGCGATCGATGCTGAAGATAGCGAAGCGATCCGTGCCGTGGCGCTGAAAGCATTTCAGGCGCTGGAGTGCAGTGGTATGGCGCGTGTGGATGTGTTTCTCACGGAAAGCGGAGAGATCATCGTTAATGAAGTCAATACGTTGCCTGGTTTCACTAACATCAGCATGTATCCCAAGCTATGGCAGGCCGCAGGTCTGGATTACAGCGCGCTGATTACCCGTCTGATCGAGCTGGCGCTGGAACGCCATCAGCAAAGCAGCGCACTGAAAAGTAGCGTGTAACTATCAGGCAACGTCATTTACCATCGGGCGAGGCTCAACGGCTGGCGAAGTTTGATTGCGGCCGTTGCGCTTCGACAGATAAAGATTCTTATCTGCCGCCGAAATCAGGCGGTTAATCACACCCTGCCACTCACGCTCGTTTACCGCACTGCCATGTGCCAGCCCAAGGCTGCCGGTTACCGTCACGGTATTGCCCTGCAACCAGAACTTATCTTTAACCATCGATTGGCGGATCGCTTCGGCCAGTTGATACAACTGGATGTAGCTATAGTCAAAAACCACCACGACAAATTCTTCGCCACCAAAGCGGCAAACCAGCCCGCGATTATTCACCACATCCTGAATACGCCGGGCAATTTCTTCCAGCACGCCATCACCGGCATCATGACCAAAGTTGTCGTTAATGGCCTTGAAGTAGTCAACATCCAGCATCACCACCCCGGCGACACGGTGCAGAGAGAAAGGCTCCTGACGCAGATTTTCATACAAACCCGAACGCGACAGCAGCTGGGTGAGGAAATCAAAATTGGCACGCAACGATAGCCGCTGATTCAGCTGACGGATGGCGTCCATGCTGACGGCCACCAGCAACGGGCTGATGGTGATGGTCGCGACGCCAAGGCGTACTGAGGTGAGATGGCTGATCGGCAGCAAAGCATCATCGCCCTGAATATTCATCACCCCGTGGGAAACCAGAATGATTTCGGTGATCCCGGTGAGCAACAGTACCAGGCTGGTGATGGGGATCGGCAACACAATCGCACACCAGATCAATGCCGGAACCGGGAAAGTCAGGCTACCCGCCCCGCCAATCATCGCGCCGATCGTCAGCGACAATACAACACCAACCAGCGGCAGCAACTTGCTGGCATGTAATAACGAACGCCAGGCGACCGAGCGCAGCGGGCGCGCCAGCAGTACTGGCAGCAGCATCAGCGATGTAGAAAATTGCTCACTGAACCAATCGCCCCAGGCGGTGACAAAACGCGCACTGAAGCCAACTTCCTGCACCCAGGCCCCCCAGGTCGCGCACGACATCGCTGCCAGCAGGCAAGCGGGGAAAATACGCATGGCGTTAATCACCCGGCTATTTGCCGATGGGGGCAACAGATGCTTAATCAGCATGCTGACCGCCACCAGGATAAACAGGATATTGGCCACGTTGAGGGTCACGGCGAGCATGGCCCAGCCGGAGAACACCGTATCGTTAAAGACCATCGCCACAAAACATACGACATAACTGGAGATACGATGCAGAAAAGGATTACGCACCATCAACCCGCTAATCAGCGCGTTGACCGGCCAGAACAGCGACAGTTCCTGCGGCACACGCAAATGACTGCCAATAAAGCAGAAGAACAGCGTGATGAGGAACAGCGAGAGAGCATTCTTTTTAAAATTATTCTCTGCAAACAGCTTAACGCGCATACGTCGAACCCTGTAACCTGGAAAGTCGCTGCCATATGCCGAGGGCATCAGCAGGCATTAAACCTGAAAAAAGGACATTCTGATTCGTTAATTAAGCCCGTGTTCATCATTCAACTCTGCGCCTGGGGGCCTGAGAGAAGCCAGGCAATGATGGAGAAAAGCGCGACAATTATGCCCTGTAAATAAAAAAATCGGATATCCGAGATATCCGATTTTTAAGTAATAACACAAATTTCAGCTGCAGACGGATTGCTATTTTACCGCGACTGGCCACTGACTGAGGCGAATGCCGCGTTTATCCGCATTTTCGCCAAAATCCTGTAGCACCGCTTTGACATCCGGGTCGAGATACTCGGCATTATCGTGGTCCACAATCACCACGCTGTTTTCCGGGATCTCTGCCAGCAGGCCCTGCAATTTGGGGTTATGCATAAAGGTCAGATTCTGCTGGAAGCGCAGCACGTAATGGTCGTCATAACGGGTCAGTTGCAACGCATTGCGGTGGCTCTGATACAGGCTGAAAAGTATCTGAGTGGCGATACCGATACCAATTCCGGCCAGCATACCAAATACGATAATGCCGCCGATGGTGGCAAGGAAGGGCACATATTGCTGCGCCCCCATGCGCATTTGCTCAACGAGCAGACGTGGCGTTGCCAACTTATACCCGGTGTACAGCAACACGGCCGCGAGGCTGGCGAGCGGGATCGCATTCAACAACTCGCTAAACCACAGCCCGCAAATCAGCAACAACACGCCATGCAGCAGAATCGATACCTTACTTTGCGCCCCGACGCTGACGTTCACCGAACTGCGCACAATCACTGCGGTGATCGGCATCGCTCCCAGCAACCCGGCGGTGAGGTTCCCCACCCCCTGGGCAAACATCTCTTTGTTTGGCGAGGGAGCCGGATGCTGTGGACGCAGTTTTTTCAGCGCTTCCTGGCTGAGCAACGTTTCCAGGCTCGCCACCAGCGCCAGCGTCAGCGCCACCACCCATACCGCAGGGTTTTGCCATGCCAGCCAGTCCGGGGTTTCCAGCTCGGCTGCCAATGCCGCCATGCTGTCAAAGGCAGGCAGAGTGATGCGCGGCAAACCCGCCACCCCCGACACCGTCGCCAGACACCCCACCAGCACTGCCACCAACGGGCCGGGGATCCAGCTTAGCGCTTTGATCGATTTGATAAATGGCGTGGTCCAGAACCACAAAATCAGCAGCCCGACACCGGCCACCAGCATCGCCGAGGCCGAGAACGCGAATTCGCCATTTAACAGCGACATCAGCTCCGCATCGCCCGCCGCACCCAGCGCGACCGGAATCTGCTGGATAATCAGCAAAATACCAATCGCCGCCAGCATCCCCTTGATGACACTCCCCGGAACCAGAGCAATAAAACGTCCGGCACGCAGCACACCAAACAGGCACTGCAACAAACCGGCGAGCATCAAGGCGGTGAGAAAAGCGGAGAAGCTGCCCAGCGTCTCAATCGACGCCACCACGATGGTGACCAGGCCCGCCGCCGGTCCGCTCACGGCAAAGCGCGACGGACTGAGCGCCGTGACCAGCAATCCGCCAATCACGCCGGTGAGCAGACCGGCAAACGGTGGCAGACCGCTGGCCTGGGCAATCCCGAGACAAAGTGGCAGCGCCACCAGAAAAACCACCAGACCGGCCGGAATATCCTGCCGCAGGGTATTCAGATTCATGGTATCGATTCCTCTGCAGATTGCTGAATTAACTCTTTCAGATGGCCAGACTGCAGGTCATACACGCAGCCAAACACATCCAGTTGTTGTCCGGCCTGCCACGCCAGCCGTACCGGTTCGGTTACCACTAACTGCGAAAACTGGGTAATCACGTTGGCTTCCACCAGACGATTAAGCTTGCTGCCCTCTTCTTCCTGCGCGCTGGCCGCACGATATTCCACCAGCCCCTGCGCTAAACCGCTGCGCAGGGCGGCAATACGCCGCGCCAGCGCCGAATCTTCCTTTGCCAGCGGGCTTTCTGGCAGACCCAGCGCAGCCTGCACCCCGCCACAGCCGTAATGGCCGCACAACACCACACGCTCAACACCGAGATAGAAAATCGCGTACTGCAACACGCTCATCAGATTGTCGTCATCAGGCACCACCATGTTGGCGATGTTGCGATGGACAAACAGTTCGCCCGGATGCGCACCGGTCAATACCTCGGCCGGCACACGACTATCAGAACAGCCAATCCAGAGTGAATGCGGTTTTTGCTGATGAAGATATTTTTCGAAATAGTGCGGATTACGCTGGCGGCGCTGTAATGCCCAACTGCGATTTTTCGCTAATAAGGGTTTGAGTGTCGTCACAATTATCTTCTCTTAATGTCCAGGAATACCGTATCCAGGCGAATTACGCCGTGAATAAGACAGGGCTCAGGGGAAAAAGCAGAGCTTCCTCACAAAAAATGGTTATAGACGCTTAAGAGTAGTAATGCACCATGGTTATTTCCAGACCCATCCATTTAAGGCTAAATGTAAATTTAGATTCAGTTTATGTCGGAAGAAAGTAAGGTTTTGCAAGGCAGCGGGAAAATGTTACGGAGGATGATATCCATTAATATCATAATATTAAGTTAAAAATTAAATAATGCATACTCAATGCAATGACAAAAAAATACACGCAGTAATGTTAAGGTTAATTTTCTTTTAACCATGCGGGCCATTTAATACCAGGAAATTTCTTAATTACAAAATTTATGATTGGATGATTTCACTACCCGCCTGTTAAAAGCACCGAATATTACGCTATTTATAGCGCCCGGCTGCGGTAAGAGATCACGAAAATAATGAGAAGAATAATAGTTGCGATGAAAAGTAAATATTTCCGGACCTGGAAGGGCTAAATAGCGCCCGACATAGCAGGCGCTTTTTTTCCTGACGAATTATTTACCGTTCCACGCTCTCAGACGCGCTGCACGTACCTGCAACTGCTGTTCTGGCGTCAGCTTGTTGTAGTTTTCCGCCATCCCGCTTTCCCAGTCACCGTACAGCGGGTTGGGCAGCACGATAAATTGCGTACCAAAGCGCTGATGATTGCCGCTGACAAAAGCCCGACGCTGCTCATTGTTCTGATGCCATGTCGCCCCCCCGAAGTCATTCAGGTTGTCTCCGGCGTACAACACCACGTTATAGCCTTCCGCTTTGATCGCATCAAAACGCGCCTGTTTGTTGGAGCTGCCGGTGCTGAGCCGTACCGTTTTCTCATTCACCCCGCTGAACCCCAGCTTCTTCAGATTATCCACGGTCGCGGCGTAATCCTTTTGATCGCGGTTGGAGACGTAAAATAGGGTGCCGCCGTGGCTGTTAACGTAGTTGGCAAACTCCACCGCACCCGGCACCGCCAGAGCCTGACGCGCTTGTGTCCAGGCTGACCAGGTTTTTCCACTAAATGGCTGACCATTTTTTGCCTGCCACGCACTGTAGGCGCTGTTATCGATCATGGTTTCATCGAGATCGACGATCACCGCCTTGGGTTTACCGGCCAGTGAAGGAGCCTGATCAAACGCCATACGCGCGGTGTTGAACGCCTGCCAGCTCAGCGCCTGATACTCGCCCGATTGCTGGAACCAGTTTACCGCCAGTACCGACTGCTGGCCGAGCTGCGCCTGTGCCTGCTGTTTCGAAGGCTGCGCACAGCCGGTGAGCGCCAGCGCCATCAGGCCGATTGGTGCCAGCCAGGTGGTTTTTTTCATCATTTCATCCTTAAGTGATTACGGTCAGTTTGTGTAAAGCTGTCAAAATGTAGCAGTTAACGTAAGCTGTTGGCAGCAGAAAGCGATCGGCTCGATAAAGGAGATACTTATGGCTCACCCTGAACATCCGGCACCACGCTCAACATTGCTCGATGCGCTGGGCTGGCTGGAATATGCTTTTCAGCCAGCGGGCGTACCGGCTCCCCTTGACGCCGCCTATGGACACCAGCGTCACAGTGCCAACGTGGTGATGGCGGGTGACAACCTGCCGCCCAAAAGCTGCGAATCCGATGGGGTGATTGGTGAGGATAACCGACCGGTCGCGGTCTACACGGCCGACTGTCTGCCGGTGCTGTTCGCCGATACCCATAACCATCAGGTTGCCGCAGTACATGCCGGGCTGAAAGGAACCTTGTCCGGCGTGCTGAATAGCGCCATTGACCGCCTGTTGGCGCTGGGCGCTCAGCCCGCTACCCTGCATGTCGCCATCGGTCCGGCAATTGGGCCGTGCTGCTATGAACTGGGCGAGGATTTAGTGACGCAAATGCAGGCGCAGCCCGGTTTACCCACGCTGAACTGGTCGGCCATCCAGCCGGAAAATCCGCAGGCCATCCGGCCTCAGGCACGCGCCCAGCAGCAGGGGATTTGGTTTGATCTGCCGCATCTGGCACGGGGATTATTACAGCAACGCGGCATTCCGGCAGAACAGATTGAAGTGGTGCCGCTATGCACCTATTGCATGGCCGAAGCCGGTTCCAGTTACCGCTACAACACCCATTTTGCCAGCGGCTATCAATCCCGCTTCTCATGGATTCGTTGTCGCGACTGAATGGTTTCGCCCATAAAGATCTGATAGTTGAGATCGATGCTGTCAGCATTGAAGGTCGGATCGGCAATTTTCTTCAGCAGCAGCTCCGCCGCCTGGACGCCAATGGCGTAGCGCGGCGTGATCACACTGGCGAGGCTGGGATACATCTCCCGGCTGATATCAAGGCCGTGAAAACCGGTAATGGCGATCTCATCCGGCACGTTGATACCGTGGCGCTGACACTAAAGCAGCGCGCCCAGCGAAATATCGTCATTGGTACAAAAGACCGCGTCCAGCTCCGGATGCAGCCGTAACGCCTGCTCCAGCATGGTTGCCCCGAGCCGCTGGGAAGAAAGGGTGCGCGGATTCATCCGTGCCGCACGCAGCCCCCGTTCCTGCATCGCTTTGCGGAATCCCTGGAAGCGAAACTCATCCCGACGATCATCCAGCGAACCGAGATAAACAATGCAGCGTCGCCCCTGCTCCAGCAGCGTGCGCGTCATATCATAACCCGCATTGAAGTTGTTAAAACCCACCTGCATATCGAGGCACGGCCCCTGGGTATCCATCACTTCAACGATGGGGATCTTTGCCGCTCGCAGGTGCTTTACCGTTCGCAGCGTATGCTGTTTTTCACACAGGATGATGCCGTCAATATTCCACGCCAGCAGATTGAGCACCTGCTCCTCTTCGCTGCGTGCATCGTAGTTGTAGTTGGCAATCAGGGTCTGGTAGTGACCGGCGCGCGTGGCATATTCAATGCCGCTCAGCAGATCGGCAAAGATCTGGTTTTTAAACGAAGGGATCAGTACGCCCAGCGTGTCGCTTTTCGCGGGTGACTGCACCCCGGCCACAGGCTGAGGCACATAGTTCAGTTCTTCGATGACCCGCGCAATACGTTCGCCGGTATGGCTGGCTACCTTATCCGGCGTACGCAGGTAGCGGCTGACGGTCATTTTGGTGACGCCCGCCAGCTCGGCAATGTCCTGAAGAGAGATTCGATGCTCAGTCATGATGGCTCACCTCCCTGTGCAGCCACATCGGTTAGTGGATCAGCGTATTAAGGATTAACACGCCCGCCAGACCCAGCACCGAGATCAGCGTTTCCATCACAGTCCAGGTTTTCAGCGTCTCCACCACACTGAGGTTGAAATACCCTTTGAACAGCCAGAAGCCCGGATCGTTCACGTGCGAGGCGATCACGCTGCCCGATCCCACTGCCAGCACCATCAGCGCCGGATCGGCGTGGGTCGCCGCGATAATCGGCGTCACAATCCCGGCCGTGGTGATGGCGGCGACTGTCGCCGATCCCAGCGCAACACGCAACATCGCAGCCACGGTCCAGCACATCAGCAGCGGGGACAACGAAGATCCTTTCATCATATCGGCGATATAGTTGCCGACGCCGCTATCCACCAGCACCTGTTTGAAGGCACCACCACCAGCGATGATAAAGACGATCATGGCGATAGCGGCGATGGACTCTCCGCACATGTCCATCACTTCACCCATCTTACGACCGTTACGCAGGCCCAGCGTCAACACCGCAATCACCACGGCGATAAACAACGCCACCGCCGGGTTACCGATAAATTCAAAGAACTGGCGCAGCGGATTCTCTTTCGGTGTGGTCAGCTCAAACACCGCAGCAATCGCCATCAGCACCACCGGGATGACGGCGGCGAAGATACTGATACCAAAGCCCGGCATCTCTTCTTCGGTGAAGATTTTCGGGTTATACAGCCCTTCCGGCGGTGATTTTTCAAAGCTTTTGAGGAATTTTGAGAAGATCGGGCCTGCGACAATCACGGTTGGAATGGTGATGATCATGCCATACAGCAGCGTGGTGCCGAGGTTTGCGCCGAAGATGGTGGCGATAGCCGTTGGCCCCGGATGCGGCGGCAGGAAGCAGTGAGTCACCGACAGCGCAGCCACCATCGGCACACCGACATACAGCAGCGGTAAACCAGCAGCCGCCACGATGGTGAACACCAGCGGCAGCAGCAGCACAAAGCCCACTTCATAGAACATCGCCAGGCCAACAATCAGGCCGGTGACCACCAGCGCCCATTGCAGCCGTTCCTTACCGAAGGCGGCAATCAGCGTAGTGGCAACACGTTGCGCGGCCCCGGTGTCAGACACCAGCCGCCCGAGCATGGCACCAAAGCCGAGAATCATCGCCAGTCCGCCCAGCGTCGAACCGATCCCTTTCTGGATCGACGCCATCACATTCAGCGGCGTCATCCCTTCGGCGATACCCACCACAGCGGAGACAAACACCAACGCGATAAAGCCGTTGACCTTAAAAACAATCATTAAAACCAGCAGGAGAACCACGCCCAGAACGATTATGGTTATTGGCATTTTTATTATCCATACAGATACAAAGAGGTGATTTAGGTTTAGGCGCACCCTGGTGAATGCGCCACTTTCATCAAACCGCTACGCGCATACCACCATCAACAAACAGCAGGTGACCATTAACAAAATCCGACGCTTTAGAGGACAGGAACACGGCTGCGCCGATCAGCTCCTCGGGTTTGCCCCAGCGCGCTGCCGGGGTACGTTTGGTGAGCCAGCCGGTAAAGGCGGGATCGTCGGCCAGTGCCTGGGTCATTTCGGTCACGAAGTAGCCCGGTGCAATGGCGTTGACCTGGATATTGTGACGCGCCAGTTCTACGCACATGCCACGCGTCAGCATGGTCACTGCCCCTTTGGATGCGGCGTAAGGCGTGATGGTGTCGCGCCCTAATTCGCTTTGCATCGAACCAATGTTGATGATTTTGCCCTGCTGACGATCCACCATCTTCTTCGCCACCGTTTGTGAGACGAGGAATACTGCGGTCTGGTTAACGGCGATAACGTCATTCCAGTCCTGCTCCGGGAATTCGAGGAACGGGCGACGGCGCTGAATCCCGGCGTTATTCACCAGCACATCAATCGCACCCCACTCGGCTTCAATCTCGTCCACGGCCTGCTGTACCTGAGCTGATTGCGTCACATCAAACGCCTTCGCCTGGGCGCGCAGCCCCAGATCGCGCAGTTTGGCGGCAGCCTGTTCCGCACCCGCCGGGGTGGTGGCGTTAACAATCACTTCCGCACCGGCCTCGGCCAGGCCGCGTGCCAGCAGGAAACCAATGCCGCGTGCCGAACCGGTGATCAGAACACGTTTACCTTCGAGGGAAAAAAGCTGACTCATAACCATCTCCTTAAAATGTTAACTGGACTTTTGCGGCACGGGTTTTGTCACCCGCAAACTGCAGCGCAGCATCAATGTCCTGCCAGCCATACTCACCGCTGAACAACGGCAATGGGTTGACAATGCCCTGAGCCAGCCACTCGACGGCAGTGTTGAATTCGTGGGTAAAACGGAAGGAACCGACCAGGTTAATCTCTTTGGCAATCAACTGCATAATCGGGAACGAAGGGATGGCACCGCCCATGCCCACCTGCACCAGCGTGCCTTTGGCGCAGACCACATCCAGGCAGCGTTGCAGCGATGACGGATGCCCGGAAGCTTCAAACGCCACGTCAAAATAGCCCTTATCAGCCAGATACGGTGTGAAGTCGCCAGTGGCGGCATGAATCACGTCAGTTGCCCCCATCTGCTGCGCCATTGCCAGCGAACGCTCGCTGATATCGCTGCACACCACCGACGCCGCACCGCGTGCTTTAGCCGCGGCGGCAATCAGGCAACCGATCGGGCCAACCCCGGAGATAAATACATGCTTGCCGGTGAGATCGCCGGCCTGATGGGTGGCGTGAATGCACACCGCCAGCGGCTCGGCAAATACCATCACACTTTCATCAGCATCCTGGGGAAAGGGGACGCACTGCGCGCTATCCACCACTTTGTACTGGGTGAAACCGCCGTCAACGTGCGGTACATACATGGCGCTGCCGAAGAAACGCATGGAGACGCATTGGTTCTCCTGCTCGCGCTGGCAATATTTGCACTCGCCGCAGGGCTTAGAAGGGTTAACCGCCACTTTCTGATCGGGCTTCAGTCGCGGGTCGTCGCTTTCAACCACATAGCCAATCACTTCATGGCCGAGAATCATCGGCATTTTGACTTCAAAGCTGCCGACTTTGCCTTCCTGATAATAATGCAGATCCGAACCGCAAATGCCGCCGCGCGTAATGCGCACCAGCGTCCCTTTGCCGTTCCACTCCACCTGCTGCTGTGCCACGCTGACTTGTTGTTTTCCGGTGATCACGCAGGATTGCGTTTCGATATTCATAACTTCCCCATTCAGTGGTGTTGCAATGGGGGCCATAAAACCGGGTTAACGGGGTTAAAACTGTGACGAAGATCACTCAAAAACATGTTACGAAAAAGCTGTTACGCATAACGTGATACACGATCGTCCTACCCGGAATTCAGTGAGAGAAATATCCAGGTTATCGCCAGACCGGTCCTGGTTACCTCTCATCCCGAATCTGTGAAGATACGCCCATCCTCAATGGGGATAGCTGGATTGAGTCTCAGTAATTAATAACTAAAGAGCTAAGTCGTTAGCCATGACCTAATGCCATTTCAGGGTGAGTAAGTTCTTTCCCGTGCCTGGGTAAAAGATATCCGATTCTTGCGCCCGTACTTACCACCCTGCTTTTTTTGATGTGACTCACAGGCTGAATACGTCCCACTTCCTTCCTGATAAATACCCATTAAAGTTAACTCATCCGACCACTTCATTAGTGAGTGATTATGACTGAGTACCCTGCGCTGTTCGCCCCACTGGATCTGGGTTTTACCCAACTTAAAAATCGTTTTCTGATGGGTTCCATGCACACCGGTCTGGAAGAACATCGCGATGGCGCTGAACGGCTGGCCGCCTTTTATGCAGAACGGGCGCGTGAAGGCGTGGCGCTGATTGTCACCGGTGGCATCGCCCCCAATCCACAGGGTGTGGTGGCACAGGGCGGCGCGATTCTTCATCAGGAAAGTCAGTGCGGCTGGCACCGTAGCATCACCGATGCGGTGCATGCTGCCGGGGGGAAAATTGCCCTGCAGATTCTGCACGCGGGACGCTACAGCTATCAACGCAATCTGGTGGCCCCTTCGCCGTTACAGGCACCGATCAATCCCTTTATGCCACAGGCGCTGAGCGAAGCGGATATCCTACAAACCATTGCCGACTTCGCCCATTGCGCCCGGCTGGCGCAGCAGGCGGGCTATGATGGCGTGGAGATTATGGGTTCGGAAGGTTATCTGATTAACCAATTTCTGGTGGCGCATACTAACCAGCGCGAGGATGACTGGGGCGGCGATATCGCGCGACGTCAGCGTTTTGCGCTGGCGGTCACGCGGGCGGTACGCGCTGCGGTGGGCAACGACTTCATCATTATCTTCCGTATTTCCATGCTGGATTTGGTGCATAACGGCAGCACGCTGGCCGAAACGCTACAACTGGCGTCAGGGCTGGAGCAGTGCGGCGTCACCTTGTTTAACAGCGGCATCGGCTGGCATGAAGCACGAATTCCCACCATCGCCACCTGCGTGCCACGCGCCGGATTTGCCTGGGTAACGAAGCACCTGCGCGACCATGTTTCCGTACCGGTGATTGCCACCAACCGCATCAATCACCCGGCGGTGGCCGACGAAATAGTGCGTGACGGCATCGCCGATATGGTGTCGATGGCGCGCCCTTTCCTCGCTGATGCCGCATTTGTCAGCAAAGCCCAGGCCGGTAATGCCGATGCCATTAACACCTGTATCGCCTGTAATCAGGCTTGTCTCGATCAGATTTTTGTCGGCAAGGTGACGTCCTGCCTGGTCAATCCCCGCGCCTGCCATGAAACGCTGATGCCCGTGACCGCTGCCGCAACACCAAAACGGCTGTCGGTGGTTGGCGCAGGCCCGGCGGGGATGGCGTTTGCGTTACAGGCGGCGCAGCGCGGCCATCAGGTCACGCTGTATGAAGCCGGGGCGCAGATCGGCGGGCAATTCAACATTGCCCGGCAAATTCCCGGCAAAGAGGAATTCAGCGAAACGCTGCGCTACTTCCGCCATCAGCTTGAGGCCGCTGGTGTGGCCCTCCATACCCAATGCCGCGTCACGGCTGAGCAACTGGATGACGCCGATGAAGTGATCGTCGCCACCGGCATTGCCCCACGCCAGCTCACGCTACCCGGCATCGATCATCCCAGCGTTTTAAGCTATCTCGACGTGCTGCGCGACAAAAAGCCGGTGGGGCAACGCGTGGCGATTATTGGCGCGGGTGGCATTGGTTTCGATACCGCAGAATTTCTGCTGCATCAGGCCACACATCAGGAAGATTTCTATCAAAGCTGGGGCATTGATCATGCGTTGCAGGCGCGGGGAGGCTTAATACCTGCTGCGCCAGTGCCTGCCGATCGCCAGATCTGGCTGTTGCAACGCAAATCCGGCAAACCCGGTGCCGGGCTGGCAAAAACCACCGGCTGGATCCATCGTGCCAGCCTGCAAGCGCACGGCGTGAAAATGTGGGGGGATGTGGAGTACCTGAAGATTGATGATGAAGGGCTGCACCTGCGCCATCTGGGTGAGGACATCACACTGGTAGTGGATAACGTGGTGATCTGCGCCGGTCAGGAACCTCTGCGCGAACTGGCCGATCAACTCAGGGCGCGCGGTAAACCGGTCCGGCTGATTGGCGGTGCGGACGTGGCGCAGGAGCTGGATGCCCGCCG
This sequence comes from Pantoea sp. App145, assembly GCF_047947045.1. Classification (NCBI taxonomy): domain Bacteria; kingdom Pseudomonadati; phylum Pseudomonadota; class Gammaproteobacteria; order Enterobacterales; family Erwiniaceae; genus Pantoea; species Pantoea sp. App145. The sequence goes on along the minus strand of NZ_CP133290.1, from coordinate 3,372,685 downwards.
CGCCATTGCACAAGCGACTGAGCTGGCGCTCAGCCTGTAATCAACGCAGTTTGACGGAACGCAACACCACAAACTTGGCGGTTGACGCCACCAGCGTGCAGTTGCCGAACAGCTTTTTCATCTTGTGATGATAATCGAGGTGGCGGTTGCCCACGATGCGCAACTCGCCGCCATATTGCAGACAACGCTTGGCATCACGCAGCATTTGCCAGGCCAGATGATCGGTTACGGCATGCTGCTGGTGGAACGGCGGATTACACAACACCGCGTGCAGACGATCGGAGGGGAATCCGCTCAGCGCGTTGTTCACGCGGAACTGGCAGCGCGCTAAATCCTGCGGGCGGTTCACTTCGACGTTAAGACGGCTCGACGCCACTGCCATGTAAGACTCATCAAAGAACAACACTTCAGCCTGTGGGTTTTGCTCCAGCGCCATCAGGCCAATAACCCCATTACCGCAGCCGAGGTCGAGAATCTCCCCCTCCACATCATGTGGCAGATGCTGCATAAAAAAGCGTGCGCCAATATCCAGCGAGCTACGGGAAAACACGTTGGCGTGGTTATGGATCTGATAGTCAGTGTCATCCAGCGGCCAGACGGTGGTCGGTGACTGCGCAGCCAGCTTTGGCGCGGTGTAATGGCTATAGACCAGACGCGCCTTTTTCCATGCCAGTGACGTTTTGCTTTCGCCAAGAATGCGCTCAAACAGTTGCAGGGTGGAGCTATGGATATCTTTGGCTTTCGCCCCGGCCAGAATCAGCGTCTCAGGCGTCACCACATCACGCAGCGCACGCAGCTGATGCTCCAGCAATGCCAGGGTTTTAGGGATTTTGATCATCACCACCGCCGGGGCGGCAGGCAGCGCCGCCAGGCTGTCGAGAAACTGCACCTGATCTTCATCCATATCATTGAGGCGCAGGTTTTGCCGTGCCGCTTGCTGACTGAGCCATGAATCGCTGACATGCCAGACCTGACGATTATGCAGTCCGCAGGTCAGCGCACCGAAGCTGTCATTAAATAACAGTACCGGACCGTCCGGCAGCGCCTGCTGCAACAGATATTCATCTGCCGCATCCCACGCCTGCAAAGGGCTTTCTTCGCGCATCGGCGGAAAGCGGTGCAGCGTCAGGGTGCGATCGGTCAGTTCAAGTTGGCTCATGGAATCTCCGGCGTGGTACACTTTGCGCGATTTTCGCCCTAAAAAGGGGGCGCAGTATACTGTCTTTCGCCGGGAATCCCAATGTCATTAATCTATCTGCAGGGCTACCCTGAACATATCCTCAGCCAGGTACAGACGCTGATTGAGCAGCAACGTCTCGGCGCTTTTTTACAACAGCGCTATCCCGATATGCACGATCTGGTGAGCGATAAAGCGCTGTACGATTACACCCAGGGACTGAAAAATCGCTATATGCGTAGCGCGCCACCGGTGAGCAAAGTGATTTGGGATAATAAAATCAAGGTGATGAAACACGCCCTTGGCCTGCACACCGCCATCTCCCGTGTGCAGGGTGGCAACCTGAAATCCAAAGCCGAAATCCGCATCTCCACCTTTTTCCGTCTCGCGCCGGAAGCTTTTCTGCGCATGATCGTGGTGCACGAACTGGCGCATCTGAAAGAGAAGGATCACAGCAAAGCCTTCTATCAACTCTGCTGTCATATGGAGCCGGATTATCATCAGCTGGAGTTCGATGCCCGGCTGTGGATGACCGAGCAGGCACTGCGTGGTAACGCCGCCTGATACCTTTGCTTTTCCCGTCGTAGCACATATGCTCAGAGGCGTCTGATTTCCCTCACTTAATGGGTTGGTGCTATGACACTCCAGCAGCTGAACTATTTTCTTGCCGCCATTGATTTTGGCACCATCTCGAAAGCGGCTGAGGCGCTACATATCTCTCAACCGTCACTGTCAGACCAGATTTTACGACTGGAAAGCGAGATGGGCACCCATCTGTTTATTCGTACCAATCGTCGTCTGATTCTGACTGAAGCCGGATCGCGGCTCGAACCACATGCTCGCGCGACCACTCAAGCGGCACAACGCGGTTATGAAGCGGTGCAATCGGTGCGCCAGCTTAAGGATGGTCTCGCCTCGTTCGGCACTTTTAGCTCCGCCTATCAATATTTTCTCGCCGACCTGATTTGTGAGTTCCGCGCACGCTATCCGGGGGTACGGATGCGGTTGATCGGCACCAATTCCTCAGAAGTGGCTCGTTCAGTGATTGATGGCGAAATTGAAGCGGGTCTGGTGATGCTGCCAGTAAACAACAAAAATCTGGTGATCAGTGAACCCGTGTGGTCAACGCAAATTGGTTATATCTCAGCCAGCGATGCACGACTGGCAGGCAGTAAAGATATGCAGGCGTTGCTAAACGCCCCTCTCATACTGAGTGAAGCGACCTGGCATAACAGCGATCCGATTCGCCGTCTGCTTAACCAACGGGCGCAGGAGATTGGCGCCCGGCTGGAGCCAATTATTGAAGTAGAACACCAGGAAACCGCACTGGAACTGGCAGCGCGGGGATTGGGAGATCTTATCGCTACCCGTCCGATCCTCCACCATCTTGGTTATGGTGACAAACTCAAGTGGGTGCCGATCGAACCTCCGGCTTTTGAAGTTTTCGCCTTTATCCACCGTGCGGATACTGCTATCTCATCCGCCACTCGCGAAATGATGCAGCTAATGCGACGTTATTTGCAGGAGGTGCAGATGGCTTACAGCCATATCGAATGCTGATGGAAAACGGTGGGTATAGGGCAAACCTATATGAACCAAAATCATAACCCTATTCATCCCGCGCAAATAGCCATTTAAAACTATGTCAATCACGTTACCCCAATGTTGCAATAACTTTGCAGGAGAGACGTATGACATCACAGGCGCGCTATTGTGTGATTGGTGCAGGAGCTGCTGGCCTGGCAGCGTTACGCACTTTGCAAGAACTGGGCATCCATGCCGATGGCTTCGAAAAAAGCAGCCAGGTCGGCGGCCACTGGCACCATGACTATGATGCCCTGCATCTGATTACCCCGAAGAAAAGTTCCGGTTTTGATGGCTTCCCAATGCCAGAGACATGGCCGGTCTACCCCAGCCGCGATCAGGTACGGCAGTACATCGACAGCTACGCCGGGCACTTTGGCCTGAGAGAGAAAATTCATTTTAACAGCACAGTTGAACGCATTGTGCCGCTGGGCACTGCGGGCGGCGAGGGCTGGCAGGTTACCGTAAATGGGCAGACACGTCACTACCAGGGCGTGCTGGTCGCCAATGGGCATCTGTGGGACTGCGCTTTTCCTGCGGAAGCGAACCACTTCAGCGGCATCTCACTGCATTCCGGCCAGTATCGCAACACCGATCAACTTCAGGGTAAGGTGCTGGTGGTGGGCTGCGGTAACTCCGGCTGCGACCTGGCGGTTGACGCCGCACAGCATCGCCTGGCGACCGATATCGTGATTCGCCGGGGTCAGGTGTTCCAGCCAAAAGCGCTGCTCGGCGTGCCACGTGCCGAGATCCCTTTCCTTAACCAACTGCCGCCAGAATTACAAAACGCCTTTACTCAGGTAATGACGATGATTTCTGTCGGAAACTGGGAAAATTATCCCGGAATGCCGCAGCCGGAAAGCTGGGATTTGGAAAAACAACCACCGGTGGTCAACACCCTGCTGATGTACTGGATCCAGCATGGCCGTATCGGCGTGCGTCCGGCTATTGAACATATCGACGGCAAAACGGTGCATTTCAGCGATGGCAGTGCCGCCGAGTACGATAGCATTCTCTGGGCTACCGGTTTTCATACTCGTTTACCGTTCCTCGATGAAACCCTGCTCGACTGGGAGGATGGTGTGCCGCTGCGCACCGCCGCCATGACCCTGCCAACCACGCTTGAGAACCTTTATTTTGTCGGTCTTTCCGCGCCGCGTGGCCCGCAGTGGCCGACCTACTGCCAGCAAACGCGTCTCATCGCCCGCATGATTCAGCTGCGCGAGCAAGGCGTGCCCAATATCGCCAGCCTGCTGGCGGCACAACAGCCGCATGAGGCACGTATCGATATTGTACGCCGCCTGTGGCAAGCCAACCTCGACGAAACCTGGCGCACGCTGGACCTGCTGGAAACCATGCATAGCAGCCTGCTGCGCAACGCTCCCCTCACCGCCTGACTGGAGAAATACCATGAACACACAACAACCTGTCGCCCTGGTCACCGGTGCTGCCTCCGGTATGGGCAAAGCCGTGATGGCGAAGTTTCAGCGCGAAGGCTGGGCGGTGGTCGCCATCGACCGCAGCGAAATGCCGACACAGCCCGGTATCACGCCGGTGGTCGCCGATATCACCTGCTACAGCGCGTTACGTGAAGCGGTAGCCGGAGCGTTACAGGGCCGTCGCGTCAGTGCGCTGATCAACGCGGCGGGGATTTTCCCGGTCTCCACGCTGGAGAGCAGCAACGATGCGCTCTATCGCCAGATTTTCGACGTCAACGTGCTGGGCAGCGTCAATACCGCCAAAGTCGCCAGCGAATTTATCAGCGCCCAGGGCGGCGCGTTGCTGATGTTCGCTTCGGTCGATGCCTTTGCCGTCTCCCCCGGCCAGTTGCTGTATAGCGCTTCAAAAGCCGCCGTGGTGTCGCTGGTGAAATCGCTGGCGATTGAGTTGGTCGGGAAAAAGATCGTGGTAAACGCCATCGCCCCCGGCTGGGTCGAGACCGAAGGCACGCTGAAAAGCGGACGGATCCTTGAAGGTGTGAAAGCCGTGCCGATGCAGCGTGCGGCCAGTGTCGGAGAGATCGCCGACTGGGTGTGGGCCTTCAGTTCACAACCGGGGTATATCACCGGCGAAACCCTGGTCATCTCCGGGGGCAGTTATATGCGTTAAGCAGTTTATTCACAGGCGTCGTACTCCACTTCCAACAGACAGGGTAAGACAATGAAACAACAAACAATAAATCCAGCACTTCAGGGAGCAGTTCGCTATGTAAAGGAGCGACCAACATCACGTCAGATGGCACGGGACGGCAATTTAACCCGTGCAGTTACCGGCGTCACGCTGGGGAATATGGTGGAATGGTTCGATTTCGCCATCTACTCCTCCATGGCGATGACAATGGCAAAAGTGTTCTTCCCCACCACCAATAGCTACAACGAATTGATCGCTATTTATGCCGCGTTTGCCGCCGGGTTTGTTATTCGTCCATTAGGGGGTTTTCTGTTTGGCCCGATTGGCGATAAATATGGCCGCCGTACCGCACTGGTTGCCAGCATCAGCCTGATGTCGGTCGCCACGCTTTGCATCGCGCTGATCCCCGGCTACCACAGTATCGGCATTGCTGCGCCGATTCTGCTGGTACTGATGCGCATGTTGCAGGGCCTCTCAACCGGCGGTGAATATGGCGGATCCTGCATTTTTATCGCTGAGCATAGCCCGGATAAACGCCGTACTTTTTTCACCAGTTGGCTGGAGTTTGGCAACATTTCCGGCTTTCTCGTGGGCGGTATTATCGTCAATGTGATCAGCAATGCGCTGGGTGACGCCACCATGGTCGTCTGGGGCTGGCGGGTGCCTTTTGTCATTGCCGGGTTGCTGGGCATTGTGGCGTTGTTTATCCGCTTACGCGTCGATGAAACCCCGGTATTCCGTGCAATGCAGGCAGGTAAAGCCAGAGCAGAAGCCCATGCCCCGGCACGCTGGACATTATTCCTCAAAGAGTGGCCGCAGTTGCTGCGCTGCGCCGGTTTAGTCGCCACCTTCAATATCAATTACTACATCGTGCTGGGTTATATCCCCAGCTACCTGGTGAGTTTTATGGGGAAATCCGCTGAGTTCAGCGCCCGGTTGTCGCTGATTGCCACCCTGGCGCTACTCCTGTTTATCCCGCTGTTCGGCATGCTGGGGGACCGGGTTGGCAGAAAGCGCATGCTCATCACCGGCTGTGTACTCATCATCCTCTCTGCGGTTCCCGTTTTCTGGGCGATTCAAAGCCACGGCTTGAGCGCAATTGTCATGGGTATGGCGGTGTTGATTCTCGGCATGCTGTTTTTTGAAGGCACCATCCCCGCCACCCTAACCTCGCTATTCGGTACCACCGTACGCTACAGCTGCTTTGCCATTAGCTACAACCTGTCCGTTTCCGTGCTTGGCGGCACCGCGCCACTGGTGAATACCTGGCTGATTGAAAAAACCGGCATCACGCTGATCCCAGCGTATTACCTGATGGGTGGCGCGATCCTCGGTTTGCTGGCGCTGTGGAAAATGCAGGACCGCACCGGTCAGGCGCTGCCATCCTAATCCCTCTTTATCACCTGTGTATCTATGGAGCATAAAATGAGCCTGACCACTAAAGTAAAAATCTCTTCCGGCGGTGCCTATGAGTCCGTTTTTGGTTACTCACGTGCCGTCAAAGCTGACAATCAGCTACATATTTCGGGCACCTGCGCCACGCCGGATTTTGAAAAGGCGGATGCTTACGAGCAGACAAAATCGATCCTGGACACCATCGCCCGCGTGGTACAGCAGGCAGATATGGAGATGGAGGATGTGGTGCGCACCGTGGTATATGTGCGTGACATCAACGATGCGGAAAAGGTCGCAAAGGCGCATCTTGAGACCTTTGGCACCATCCGTCCGGCCAGCACCATTGTGCAGGTGGATTCGATGCTCAGGACCTGGCAGCGGGTAGAAATCGAAACTTACGCCATTCGTTAAACCGGCAGCAGCGCCCCATGCTGGGCGCTGCCATGGACAGGATTACAAAAACTCCTGCGCCTTCTGGATCAAACTGGTTTTCGTCAGCGCGCCAAGGAAATGGCGCTCCTGCGGATTGTTCAGCACCGGCAGACGTTCCAGCGTCACCCGGGCAAACGCCTCCCAGCCTTCACGCATGCTTTGGTTCTGATAAATACACGGGAAATTGCTATCCATCACCATACTCACGGGTGACTGCAAGGTGATTTCCTCGGACAGCACCTTGCGCGCAATATCGTGAATCGACACCACCCCGAGAAACTGGCCACTGGCGTTGATGACATAGACATAACGCTCGCGCTTGAGCGAACTCACCGCCAGCGCCTGGCCAACCGATTCATCCGGTTGCAGCGCTGCGCCGGGGATGATCAGTTGGTCAACGCGCATGTTGTCAAAATCATATTTGGCTTCAGAACGGCTGAGATGCCCACTCACCACCGGATAGGTGCTGGCGGATTGCAGACGATAAACCAGCATTGACGCCAGCACCGACGCAATCATCAGCGGGAACAACAGGCTGCTGTTAAGCGTCATTTCCAGCACCATCAGCATCGCCATCAGCGGGGCCTGGCTGACCGCCGCCAGCACCGCCGCCATACCGATGGCGGCATACAGCAGCGTATCGCCCACCGGTAAATGCAACGTGGCACCGAAGGTGGCAAGCAATGCCCCCAGCAATGCACCCATTAATAAGGAAGGGGTGAACAATCCGCCAACCGCGTTTGATCCGACCGAAAGCGTGGTCGCCAGGGTTTTCAGGATTAACAAACCCAGCAGGCCCCCCAGCAGATAATGACCCTCGATGATTTTAATGATCACTTCATAGCCGTTACCCAGAATATCGGTGGAGATCAGCGCCAGAAAGCCCACGGCCAGACCACCGGCACCGAGACGCAACGGCAGCGAACGGACGCGCCCAAATAGCGCTTTGCTGCGTGCAATCAGTTTGATCAGCAACCAACCCGCCAGCCCGGAGGCCAGCCCAATCAGCACCGTCATCAACAGGCTGGTCATATTCAGCTGGAAACTGACGTCAGACAAGGGATAGAGCGCGTTGCGGAAGCCCAGTGACCACATGGTCATCACCGCCACCGCAGAAGCGATAACCAGCGGAATCAGCCGCTGCAACGCGGAAATGCCAAAGGCAATTTCTGCGACAAAGATCGCCGAAGCCAGCGGCGCGTGATACACCGACGACAACCCGGCGGCGGCTGCCATCGCCACAATATCGCTATTACGCAGACCGAGTGATTTCGGCAACCAGCGGCCAATTAAGCTGCCACACAGCGCCGAAAGCTGCACCATCGGCCCTTCTTTACCTATCGATGCGCCACTGCCGATACTGGCAATCGATGACAGGGCGCGAAACAGTGAAGTTTTGGTCGGCACCGCATCCAGCCGGGCGTTGATCACTTCAAGGTAATCTGTTTTCACCGTTTCCTGCTGCTCAATGCTGACGGCATAACGCAAAAACCACCCCGCCAGCAAGCCACCAGCGCCCACCAGCAGCGGCCAGAAAATCCACGGCCAGACATGCATCGCCACGGTGATTTCACTATCACTGTGAAATAACAGACGGTTAATCAGATCGATAACCCCGCGAAAAGCGAGCGTCACCAGTGAGGCCGCGCAACCGACCGGGATGGCAATCAGCAATGTGGTCCAGTTCAGTGCATGTTTACTTCCACTCACCCGCGCGTCCTCTTCTGTTCGGGATAAAAATCATAGCTGCATCATCATATTGGAATGCGGATCTCAGGATCAAATTTCGCCTGTGTTTGCTAATTACGTCACCGTGCCAGCATGCTACTCTGCCGTTTTATCCCTGCCGGAGAAACCGCACGTGATTCGCTTCGCTATTGTGGGAACCAACTGGATTACCCGCCAGTTTATCGACGCCGCACATGAAAGCGGCAAAATGAAACTGAGCGCCGTTTATTCACGCCAGCAGCAGCAGGCTGAAGCCTTCGCCAACGATTATCCCTGCAAGCACATCTTCACCTCGCTTGAGGCGATGGCCGCCAGCGACGCCATCGACGCGGTCTATATCGCCAGCCCGAACGCGCTGCACTGTGAACAGGCACTGCTGTTTATGTCACACGGCAAGCATGTGATTTGCGAAAAACCACTGGCCTCCAACCTGCGTGAAGCGGAAGCAATGATCGCCTGCGCGCGTGAAAACCAGGTGGTGCTGTTCGAAGCCTTCAAAACCGCCAGCCTGCCGACCTTTTTGCAGCTGCAAAAATCCCTGCCGCAGATTGGCAAAATGCGCAAGGCGCTGCTGAATTACTGCCAGTATTCCTCCCGCTATCAGCGTTATCTGGCAGGGGGAAACCCCAATACCTTTAACCCGCAATGGTCCAACGGTTCCATTATGGATATCGGATATTACTGCCTTGCGGCTGCGGTCACCTTATGGGGCGAACCCCAGCAGGTGACCGCTCAGGCTTCACTGCTGGAAAGTGGCGTGGATGCACATGGCGTGGCGGTGCTGGGCTATGGCGATTTCGATGTAACGATTCTGCATTCTAAGGTGAGTGATTCACTGATACCGAGCGAAATTCAGGGCGAGGCTGGCTCACTGGTGATTGAGAAAATCTCCGAGTGCCAGCAGTTGCGCTTTATCCCACGCGGCGGTGAGAGCCAGAATCTGACGCAGATGCAGCACATCAACACTATGCTGTATGAAGCCGAAACCTTTTCCCGGTTGGTGAATGGGGGTCAGGTGGAGCATCCCGGTCTGCAAACGTCGCGTATCACCGCTGCATTGCTGACAGAAATTCGTCGCCAGACGGGTGTCATTTTCCCGGCAGATAATCCGTAGCGGCACGTTTTATCCGTCCGAACGGAATCTCCGCCCAGGTAAATATTTCAAAATATTTCCTACACCCCATTGCTTCCCGGCGCTGTGGCAAGTATGTTAGCCAACGCAAAGGGGAGTAACTTATAAGCTGATTGATCGTCATTACGATGCATTAAGCATCCGGTCATCAGGCAACCCGGAATCCATTCTGAGTTGTAAGTGAGACCTTGCCGGAAGGCGAGGTTTGCTTATAACAAAAAAGCGGCTGACGTCTTCTGACTTCGGCCTTTTTTATTTTCAGGACAGGATACGTTTATGCAAACTGTAGGCACGCCATTGCTGTGGGGCAGTTTTGCCGTTGTAGTGTTGATCATGCTGGCGATTGATCTCTTGCTCCAGGGACGTCGCGGTGCACAAACCATGTCATTCAAACAGGCGGCAATCTGGTCGCTGATTTGGGTCTCAGTCTCCTTGCTGTTCAGCGCCGCGTTCTGGTGGTATCTCGACGGCAGTGCCGGGCGCGAAGTGGCAACGGCGCAGACCCTTGCCTTCCTTACCGGCTACATCCTGGAAAAAGCATTGGCGGTGGATAACGTCTTCGTCTGGCTGATGCTGTTTAGCTACTTTGCCATTCCGGCCCAGCTACAACGCCGTGTACTGATCTACGGTGTATTGGGCGCGATCGTGCTACGAACCATCATGATTTTCGGTGGCAGCTGGCTGGTCACACAATTCAGCTGGATTCTGTATATCTTCGGTGCCTTCCTGCTGTTTACCGGCCTGAAGATGGCGCTGGCGAAAGAGGACGATGACAACGCGGTGGGCGATAAGCCGCTGGTGCGCTGGCTGCGTAAACACCTGCGCATGACCGAGAGCCTGGAAGGCGAGAAATTCTTCACCCGCAAAAACGGCGTGCTGTTCGCCACCCCGCTGCTGCTGGTGTTGATCATGGTGGAACTGAGCGACGTCATCTTCGCCGTTGACAGTATCCCGGCTATCTTTGCCGTCACCACTGATCCCTTTATCGTTCTGACCTCAAACCTGTTCGCTATCCTCGGCCTGCGTGCCATGTACTTCCTGCTAGCCAACGTGGCGGAACGCTTCTCGATGCTGAAATACGGCCTGGCCATTGTGCTGGTGTTTATCGGTATCAAGATGCTGATTGTTGAGTTCTACCATATCCCGGTAGCCATCTCGCTGACGGTGGTTGGGGTGATTCTGGGGGGGACACTGCTGATTAATGCCTGGGTTAACCGCAGAAACGACCAGAAGAAGATCTCATCATAATCTGCTACAGGGGCGTTAATCGCCCCTGCTTTATTTTGCTACACAAGACTCCATCCTGCCAATATTCTGCAACCATCGATATCATCAGCAGATCAAAAACCCACACTCACCACAAACCACAGAATTATCTCTTTCTTCACCGAATGTTTTCCTTATACTCCGCCAGCTACACTATCGCCGTGCGGTGATTCCGCGCAGCAAACTTATTACCGACATATAAAAAGATCGTGATATGCAAACAAACATCATTGGACGACTCGGCGCGCTGTTCGCAGGCAGCCTGGTAAAACAAATTATGCTGGGACTGATTGCCGGTGTGGCACTGGCCTGGTTTTCGCGCGATGCGGCGCTGGCCGTTGGCCTGCTGGGTGAGCTGTTCGTTCGCGCCCTGAAAGCAGTGGCTCCGCTGCTGGTACTGGTACTGGTGATCTCGTCGATTGCCAATCACCAGCAAGGGCAAAAAACCAATATCCGCCCGATTATCATGCTGTATCTGCTGAGCACGTTTTTCGCGGCCATCGTTGCAGTGGTGTTCAGCCACCTGTTCCCACAGATGCTGTCGATGAACGTCGGCAAGACCGAAATCACCCCACCCTCTGGTATTGCCGAGGTGTTACATGGCCTGCTGATGAGCATGGTGTCGAACCCGATTGATGCTCTGATGAACGCCAATTACATCGGCATTCTGGTGTGGGCACTGGGCCTGGGTCTGGCGTTTCGTCATGCCAGCCCGAGCAGCAAAGCCTTTCTCAACGATGCCTCGAATGCCGCCACCTGGGTGGTACGCTGTGTGATCCGTTGCGCCCCGCTGGGGATTTTTGGCCTGGTGGCGTCGATTCTGGCTTCAACCGGTTTTGATCCGTTGTGGGAATATGCCAGCCTGCTGTCATTGTTGATCGGCTGTATGCTGCTGATGGCGCTGGTGGTTAACCCGCTGCTGGTGTTTAACAAAATCCGCCGTAATCCCTACCCGCTGGTCTTCACCTGCATGCGTGAAAGTGGCGTCACCGCCTTCTTCACCCGCAGTTCGGCAGCCAATATTCCGGTGAATATGGCGCTGGCAAAACGTCTGGGTCTCGATGAAGACACCTATTCCGTCTCGATTCCGCTGGGTGCCACGATCAGTATGGCGGGGGCGTCAATCACCATCACCGTGCTGACGCTGGCTGCTGTGCATACGCTGGGGATTTCTGTCGATGTGCCCACCGCGATTTTGCTTAGCCTGGTGGCCTCGCTGTGCGCCTGTGGAGCTTCTGGTGTCGCCGGTGGTTCGTTGCTGCTGATTCCGGTCGCCTGCAATATGTTTGGTATTCCCAATGACCTGGCAATGCAGGTAGTAGCGGTCGGTTTCATTATCGGTGTGCTGCAGGATTCTGCCGAAACCGCACTGAACTCCTCAACGGATATTCTGTTTACCGCAGCGGTGTGTCAGGCCGAAGCGGAGCGTTCAGCCAGCACGACAGCATAATTGACACATCCCGTAGCGGCGCGATTTATCGCGCGGGTTTTTAGCCTGCTAACTACGCGCGATAAATCGCGCCGCTACGGTTGATTACTGGCTTACAACGTGACGCCGCTTTTAAAAATCGCTAACTCACGGAAATCATTGGCTTCATTACGGCTGGGTTTACCGTTGGCAATGGCGACAATCATGTCGACAAAATCCGCCAGCATCGCCTCCATGCTCATGCCTTCAATCAGCCGTCCGGCATTAAAATCAATCCAGTGGGGCTTCTTCTCCGCCAGTTGCGTATTGGTGGCAATTTTCACCGTCGGGACAAAGCCACCATAAGGCGTACCCCGCCCCGTCGTGAACAGCACCATATGGCAGCCTGCTCCCGCCAGTGCGCTGGTGGCGACCGCATCATTGCCCGGGGCGCTCAACAGATTCAGACCCGGCGTTTTCAGCCGCTCGCCATATTTCAGCACATCCACCACCTGGCTCTGCCCGGCTTTCTGCGTACAGCCCAGCGATTTCTCCTCTAACGTGGTAATGCCCCCGGCTTTATTGCCCGGTGAGGGGTTCTCGTAAATCGGCTGTTGGTGATCGATAAAGTAACGTTTGAAGTCGTTAATCATCGCCACGGTTTTATCAAAGGTGGACTCATCCCGGCAGCGGCTCATCAGAATGCGCTCTGCACCAAACATCTCCGGTACTTCGGTCAGCACTGTGGTGCCACCATTGGCAATCATCTGATCGGAGAAACGCCCCAGCATCGGGTTGGCGGTGATGCCAGAAAAGCCATCGGACCCACCACACTCAAGCCCAAATTTTAATTCGCTCAGCTTGCCCGGCTGACGCTGGTCGTGACGCATCACGTTATATAACGCATGCAGCCGCTCCAGCCCCGCTTCGACTTCATCATCCTGCTGCTGACACACCATAAACTGCACACGATCGCTGTCGAAGCCGCCCAGCGTGTCGCGGAACACATCAACCTGATTGTTCTCGCAACCGAGGCCAATCACCAGCACCGCCCCTGCGTTGGGGTGTCGTACCATGTTCTGCAACATGGTACGGGTGTTTGCATGATCCTGGCCCAGCTGCGAACAGCCAAACGGATGGCTGAACAGATGCACGCCGTCGATCCCTGCCGCATCATCCGTCTCTTTCAGGAAACGTTGCAGGATCTGCCGGGCAATACCGTTAACGCAGCCAACAGTCGGCAGGATCCACAGTTCATTGCGGATCCCCACTTCACCATTGGCGCGCCGATATACTTGTACCTCGCGATCCCCGGCCTGCGGCGGTAACGCAATAAAATCAGGCTGGTAATCATATTCATCCAGATCGCTCAGATTGGTACGGGCGTTCTGTGAATGGATAATTTCGCCTGCGGCGATCGGCACTGTGGCATGGGCGATGGGTAATCCGTATTTGATCACCAGCGCATCGATTGCCAGCGGTTGCAGGGCAAATTTATGCCCGCGTCCTACCGCCTGCTGCAACTCAACACGCACGTTATTGATTTCAACCTGGGTATGAGCTTCCAAATCGCGCAACGCCACGGCGACGTTATCACGTGAATGTATTCTTATCGCATCTTGCATAGCGTTATCTCAGTTGTATCAGCGCCGTCCGCATCCCGTGAACGATGATGTTTTGCAGGTGATGGCTTACCGCAGCCACCAATCCTGGCTGCCGGGTTAAATCTTCGCCCCAGTGGCTGGCGTCGCTCAGTACCGCACGCACCAGTTGCTCCGGGGTTTGCTGATCCGCTTCCAACGCAGGCCACAGCTCAGCAAAACGTTGCAGCCAGTGGGCATCGTCCTGCAGCGGCCAGCTTTTATCGCCCTGTTTGCCACGATAAAACGCCAGCAATGCCGCAAAGGCAAAGGTCAGACGTGGAGGCCAGCTGCCCTGATTTTGCTGCGCCAGCAACAGCTGTGGCAGAATCCGGGTGCGGAATTTGGTCATGCCGTTCAGCGCAATCGACAGCAGCGCATGGCGAATAAAGGGATTGCGGAAACGACGCTGTACCGCGTCGGCAAAGGCATGCAGCTCCGCAGGCGGCAGGTCGAGCGTCGGGATCACTTCCTTACGCAGCAATTCATCAACGAAGCTGGCGATCTGTGCATCATTCATCGCCTCGCCCACGCTCTCCAGACCCGCCTGAAACGCCACCGGCACCATCGCCGTATGCGCGCCATTGAGGATCGCCACTTTCTGCGCTTTATAAGGCGTGATGTCGTCAACCAGTCGTACTTCCGGTGCCAGCGCCGCCAGCTTCAGCTCCCGCGCCAGCGCATCCGGCCCCTGAATCACGAACTGGTAATACACCTCGCCCGCCACCAGGAAACGATCTTCGTAGCCCAGTTGGGCAGCAATTTGATCTGAGTCGGCCGGAAAACCGGTGACGATGCGGTCCACCAGGGTGTTATAAAACGCGCAATGCTGCTGGACCCAACGGGTAAACGCCTCGGGCAGTTGCCAGTGTTCGGCATAGCGCAGCACCAGCTCGCGCAGCGTATCGCCGTTGTAATCAATCAACTCACAGGGAACGATCAACCAGCCTTTATCGGCGGCTCCGGAAAAATGCAGGTAACGCGCCCACAGCAGCTGGGTCAGTTTGCCGGGAAAAGAGGAGGCTGGCGCATCGTCCAGTTGGTCCTGCTCAGCAAACGCGATACCGGCTTCGGTGGTATTCGAAAAGACAAAACGCATCTGCGGATTGCGTGCCAGTGCGAGGAAATCGTCAAACTGCTGATAAGGCTGAATTTCACGGTTCAGGCTGCGAATCAGGCGGGTTTCGCTGACCTGTTCACCCGCCGCATTCAGCCCGCGAATCAGCGTGGTATACAATCCATCCTGCTGATTCAGTGAATCCTGCACTTCCCTGTTGCGCGGCCGCACCACCACCACACCCGCATCGGTGCCCTGATGTTCATTCAGCCAGTCAAGCTGCCAGTCGATAAAGGCGCGCAGGAAATTACCTTCCCCGAACTGAATGACGCGATCGGTATAGTGAGCGCCGGGAAAATCGTGACGGTTAAGCCGCTGCATCATCAGGCTCCTAACTCTATGCCGAAATAGTCACGCGCATTGTTAAAGCAGATGTTTTGTACCATCTGTCCCAGCAGCGCTTCGTCTGCGGGTGCTTCACCGCGTTCTACCCAGTTGCCAATCATCTGGCACAGCAGACGGCGGAAATATTCGTGGCGGGTGTAAGACAGGAAGCTGCGGCTGTCTGTCAGCATGCCGACAAAACGGCTGAGCAGGCCAATCTGCGCCAGTTGGGTCATCTGACGTTGCATGCCATCCAGCTGATCGTTAAACCACCACGCAGAACCAAACTGCATCTTGCCCGGCTCGCCTTCACCCTGGAAATTCCCGGCCATGGTCGCCAGCACTTCGTTATCGCGCGGGTTCAGGCCATACAGGATGGTTTTCGGCAACGCATTCTGGCGGTTCTGTGCATCCAGCAGGCGAGCCAGCGGGATCGCCAGCGGCGCATCGTTGATGGAGTCAAAGCCGGTATCCGGTCCCAGCAGTTTGAAGTGATGGTGGTTGGCGTTACGCAAGGCACCAATGTGATACTGCTGCGCCCAGCCGCGACGGGCATATTCGCTGCCCAGCCACACCAGTACCGCCGTTCTGAACTGCGCGGTTTCCTCTGCCGACGGAGCACTACCCTGTAAACGACGTGCCAGAATGCTATCGAGGGTGGCCTCATCCGCTTCGGCATACACCACCACATCCAGCGCGTGGTCAGAAACTTTGCAACCGTGGGCGGCGAAGTGATCGAGACGTTTGCTTAAGGCGCGGCGCAGATCGTCGAAACGCTGCACGCTGACATCCGCTACCTGCTCCAGACGCTGGATCCACGGCAGGAAGGTGTCCAGCTCGATATTAAAGGCTTTGTCCGGACGCCAGCTCGGCAGCACTTTGACGTTAAAACTTTTGTCCTGCGCCAGCGCGTGGTGATGGCGCAGGTCGTCGAGCGGATCGTCAGTGGTGCCGACCATTTTGACCTTCATCTGTTGCATGATGCCGCGGGCGCTGAACGCATCCTGTGCCAGCAGTGCGTTGCAGCTGTCCCAGATTCGGTCTGCCGTCTGCTCAGACAGCAGAACATCGGTGATGCCGAACGGACGACGCAGTTCGAGATGCGTCCAGTGATAGAGCGGATTACCAATGGTGTGCGGCACGGTGCGCGCCCAGGCGTTAAATTTTTCGCGGTCGCTGGCGTTACCGGTGCACAGGGCTTCCGGTACGCCATTGGCACGCATCGCTCGCCACTTGTAGTGGTCACCTTTCAACCAGATGTCATAGAGGTTAGTAAAGCGGTAGTTTTCGGCGATCTGCTGTGGCGGCAGATGGCAGTGATAATCGAAAATCGGCTGGTCTTTGGCGTAGTCATGATAGAGACGACGCGCAAATTCGCTTTCCAGTAAAAAATCCTCACTCATAAAACGCGGCATACCTGCTTCCTCATTTTTGTAGCCTGTCGGCTAATGACACAAAGTTATCATACCAATTTTAGTAAACGGCAAAATTCTTTGCGATAAACCTCACATTAATGACAGCTTTTTAGTGTGGATATGGACAAAAAAGCCGCACCAATGCCGCTAAATGGCTGTTATTACGTTGTATAACAGTATCACACACAGCTTTAAGGGTTTTTGTGATAGCTCTCAACTTTTAAAGTTGTATAACAAGTTAATCTCCGCTCCATCAATGCCAGACCGATGGCACAGGCAAGGAAATAAGGCGGCAGTTTGTGCGCCTGCGGGCGTGAAGAGAGCTGTATCACGTGCAGTCCCGCTCCAGATAACTACAGCGGCAAAGCCGCAACGACAAACTGGAAGAGGTTAATGATGCGTAAGATTAAAGGGCTACGCTGGTACATGATTGGGCTGGTGACGATGGGCACCGTGCTTGGTTACCTGACGCGTAATACCATTGCCGTAGCTGCACCCACACTGGCCACTCAGCTGCACATCACCACTCAGCAATATTCATATATCGTCGCTGCCTATTCAGCCTGCTATACGGTGATGCAGCCGGTCGCCGGGTATGTCCTGGACATGCTGGGTACCAAAGTGGGTTATGCCGTATTTGCCATACTCTGGGCCATCTTCTGCGCCGCCACAGCGTTTGCCGGTAGTTGGGGCGGTTTTGCCCTGGCACGAGGTGCCGTGGGTGCCGCCGAAGCGGCGATGATCCCGGCGGGATTAAAAGCCAGCAGCGAATGGTTCCCGGCCAAAGAACGCTCCGTGGCGGTGGGCTATTTCAACGTCGGCTCATCAATTGGTGCCATGCTGGCGCCGCCTCTGGTGGTGTGGGCCATCGTGGCGCATAGCTGGGAGATGGCGTTTATCATCACCGGCGTGTTGAGCATGATCTGGGCACTGTGCTGGCTGGTGTTTTATAAGCATCCGAAGCAGCAGAACAAACTGAGTGAAGAAGAGCGCCACTACATTATTGCCGGCCAGGAAGTCCAGCATCAGACCGGTAACAGCAGCAAAATGTCGGTGGGTCAGATTCTGCGTAACCGTCAGTTCTGGGGCATTGCCCTGCCGCGTTTTCTCGCCGAACCGGCCTGGGGTACCTTCAATGCCTGGATTCCCCTGTTTATGTTCAAGGTGTACGGCTTCAACCTGAAGGAAATTGCGCTGTTTGCCTGGATGCCAATGCTGTTTGCCGATTTTGGCTGCATTATCGGCGGTTATCTGCCGCCGTTTTTTCAGCGCGTGTTCGGCGTCAATCTGATCGTTTCACGTAAGCTGGTGGTGACCATGGGCGCGGTGCTGATGATCGGCCCCGGCACCATCGGCCTGTTTACCAGCCCGTACGTGGCGATTGGTTTGCTGTGTATCGGCGGCTTTGCCCATCAGGCACTGTCCGGTGCGTTGATCACCCTGTCATCCGACGTATTTGGTCGTAATGAAGTGGCGACCGCCAACGGTCTGACAGGTATGGCCGCATGGACTGCCAGTACCTTGTTTGCTCTGGTCGTCGGTGCGCTGGCCGATACGCTGGGATTCAGCCCGCTGTTCGCCGCTCTGGCGGTATTTGACCTGATCGGCGCAGTGGTGATCTGGACCGTATTGAAAAATAAACCGGTTTCCGAGCTGGAAAGCACTGTTCCGGCGCAAGCGGCAGCCGCTCGCAGTTAATCTCCCCGGGCTGGTGTGAGCCAGCCCATTTCTTCCGTCCGGCTGAAGTGGTATAACAACTCAACTTTTGTCGCAATACGGAACCGTGCCATGGACCTGACCGAATCCCGTCGCCTTTATCAGCAACTGGCCAGCGAGCTGAAACGCCGCATCGAAGCCGGTGAATACCCGGTGGGTGAAAAACTGCCAGCCGAGCGCTTGATCGCCGAAGAGATGCAGGTGAGTCGCACCGTGGTGCGTGAAGCCATCATCATGCTGGAAGTGGAAGGCTACGTGGAAGTGCGTAAGGGTTCCGGTATTCATGTCATTGCCAGCCAGCAGCAGAACCGGATTGTCACTTCCAGCCAGCTGGAATTTGCCAGTTTTGGCCCGTTTGAACTGCTCCAGGCCCGCCAGCTGATTGAAAGTAATGTGGCAGAATTTGCCGCCACCCAGGTGACACGCCAGGACATCATCGCACTGATGGCAATTCAGGAAAAAGCACGTCAGGAAGACCATTTCCGCGATTCCGAATGGGACATGCAGTTCCATGTCCGCATCGCCCAATCCACGCAAAACAGTGCTTTAGCCGCAATCGTCGAGAAAATGTGGCTGCATCGCCTGCATAACCCCTACTGGCTGAAGCTGCATGAGCATATTGATCAGCGCAACATCCTCAGCTGGTGCGACGATCACGACCAGATCCTGAAAGCACTAATCCGCAAAGATCCCGCCGCCAGCAAGCTGGCTATGTGGCAACATCTGGAAAATACTAAACAGATGCTGTTCAACGCTACCGCAGACGATTTTGAGTTCAATGTTGACCGTTACATGTTTGCTGAAAATCCGGTCATCCTGCCGGAAGGTACTGACAATTCCCGTTGATTCTGCTGGATTTCCAGGCGGTTAAGTCAGTTAATCTGCAATAGTGTCAGCTCATGTAAAGCTCCTTTTGACCAGCTGCGTCAAAAGGTAAAACTCCTGTGCAATGGGTACTTTCTACTGTCTCAGATTTATGATTTTTGTTACAGTTATCGCCCTTTTCTTACCCTTTGCGACAGGGCATTAAAAAGTTGCTGATTTAACAATCAATTCTGGAAGGATCCGGAAAATCCGGCTCAGCTGTGCTCCTAAAACGCATAACCAAATCGCCAGCTTGTGCTCCAGCCCGATGGGCACGTTTAACAATGATGTTCAGGACCGATTGATGGATATTTTGCAGGCATTACTGCATGCCTTATGGCAGCAGGATTATGAAACCCTCTCCGACCCGACGCTGGTGTGGGCCATTTATGGCGTGCTGTTCATGATTTTATTCCTTGAGAATGGCCTGCTGCCCGCTGCTTTTCTGCCTGGTGACAGTCTGCTGATTCTGGTTGGCGTACTGATATCGAAAGGCACCATGAGCTTCCCCCTTACCCTGCTGGTGTTGACCACCGGTGCCAGCCTCGGCTGCTGGGTCAGCTATATTCAGGGGCGCTGGCTCGGCAATACGCCCACGGTACAAAAATGGCTCTCGCATCTGCCCGCGCAATATCATCAGCGCGCGCACAGCCTGTTCCACCGTCATGGGCTTTCCGCTCTGCTGATTGGCCGCTTTATTGCGTTTGTGCGTACCCTGCTGCCCACCATCGCCGGGTTATCCGGTCTCAGCAATGCACGTTTTCAGTTCTTCAACTGGGTGAGTGGTCTGCTGTGGGTGCTGATTCTGACCGTGCTGGGGTTTGCGCTCGGCAAAACGCCGATTTTCCGTCGTTACGAAGATGAACTGATGTTCTGCCTGATGATGCTGCCGCTGGTACTGCTGGTGATCGGTCTGGTGGGTTCACTGGTGGTGCTGTGGCGTAAACGTCAGTCTGATCAAAACGGGAAATCACAGTAATGAAAAATCTGATTCCCAAACGCCTGCTGCCGTGGCTGCTGGGTGGTGCACTGGCACTGCTGGCGTTAACCCTTGCTCCGGCATTACTCAACCATGAAACCGTGGTAAAAATCCGCGTCGCCCATAACGGCACGGCGCTGCCAGATGGCTTCTATCTCTATCAGCAACTTTCTGCCCAGGGCGTACGCATCAAAAGCATTACGCCCTCTGGCGATGCGCTGGTGATTCACTTCGAAAACGAAGAACAGAGTCTGGCGGCACAAAAAGTGTTACGTCGTCTGTTGCCACAAGGCTTTGTCGTGGCTGCGGGGCACCAGGCCTCACAGCAGAATCAGGACGCCAACCGTCCGACTTATAGCTAAGCAATGTTGCCTGTTTACACCTCAGGCGCTCTCTTCACCCTCGCTATCCCCGCGTCTTCTTTGAATTTTTTCATCTGCTGTCTATTCTTAAAGGTAGCGTGAGCACAAGACAAGCTGGGATGCCTCTCCTGCCCGGTTTGCGGCAGGTCATTCACAATGGAAGGGATTTACCTGATGAAACGTCAATTACTCCTGGGTGCTGTTCTCTTCTCCCTCTCCGGCTCACTGTTGGCAGCAGAGTCACTGTGTCAGCAAAAGGAGCAGGATATTCAGCACGAAATCGGTATGGCAAAGCAACATAATAACCAGCGCCGCGTGAACGGGCTGGAGCGTGCACTGACCGAAGTCCGCGCCAGCTGCACCGATGAGAAACTAAAGGCAGCGCATCATGAACGTATTGAAGCGCAAAAGCATGATGTGGCGGAACGAGAGCATGAGCTGAAAGAAGAACGCCAGAAAGGTAATGACAAAGAGAAGATTGCAAAACGCGAGCGCAAGCTGGAAGAGGCACAGCACGAGCTGAAACAGCTCGAAGCTGAGCGCTACTAATCGGATATAACTTTATGATGTAAATGGAGATTATTATGGCTAAAGAAACAACATCAGAACATTTACGTGCGGAACTGAAAAACCTGGCAGATACGCTGGAAGAGGTTCTGAGCAACACCGGTGAAAAATCGAAAACTGAGCTGGATAAACTGCGTCAGAAAGCGCGTGAAGCGCTGGATAACTCGCGTGAACGCCTGGGTGAATCGGGTGAGCGCCTGGCGCAATCAACCCGTGAGGCGGCACATAAAGCGGATGATTACGTGCGCGAAAATCCGTGGCACGGCGTGGGTATCGGTGCAGCGGTGGGCGTGATCATCGGCATTCTGATTTCACGGCGTTAATGATGAGTGACAGTCAGCAAAGCCACGGCCCAGGCAAAGGGGTCATCAACATTGGCCAGCGTATTGTCACCACGCTGGTCAGCATCGTTGAGACACGCATCCGGCTTGCAGTGGTGGAACTGGAAGAGGAAAAAGCCAACCTGATTCAGATGCTGATGATGGTGGGTTTGACCATGCTGTTTACCGCCTTCGGTTTAATGAGCCTGATGGTGCTGATCATCTGGGCGGTAGATGCGCAATATCGGCTGATGGCGATTGCCATTACCACTGCTGTGCTGTTCCTGCTGGCGCTGATTTTTGGTCTCTGGACGCTACGTAAATCACGCCAGTCCACGCTGCTGCGCCATACGCGTAAAGAGCTGGAAACCGATCGCCAACTGCTGGAGGAGCATCGCTCATGAGCCGCCGCGAGCGCGAAGCACGTATTCACGCCTTGCTTAACCAGGTGCAGCAGCAGCGCCTGGATCTGAGCGCTGCGCGTCGTGACTGGCTGGAAGGTACTGCGCACTATGATCGTGGCTGGCTCACTTTCCTCAGCCTGCGACGTTATCTGGCGATTGGCAGCAGCGCACTGGCGATTTGGTCGATCCGCAGCCCTAATCGCCTGTTGCGTTGGGCAAAACGCGGATTTGGCCTGTGGAGCACCTGGCGGATGATCAAATCCGCCCTGCCGCCACGCTAAATTAACCTCTTCCCTCAACGGACCTTTTTTCAGGTCCGCCTCCTTCTTTTTCAGAATTCCTGAATAACATCGACAGTTTATCTCGCTTACAACCTTTCCAGACCGCGATTATCATCTTCAGCCATCAGCCCAATGAATTGCCACACGTTATTCGGCGGGAATAAGTCCCTGCAGGTCAACAACCTGCAACAAAATCCTTGTTGGAGTAGATGATGAAAAAATTCGAAGATTCAGGCCTGTTGCTGGCACGCGTTCTTATGACCATTCTGTTTATCACCGCAGGCTGGGGTAAACTCACCGGTTACGCGGGTACCGCACAGTACATGCAATCTATGGGCGTGCCGGGCTTCCTGCTGCCGCTGGTCATTCTGCTCGAACTGGGTGGTGGTCTGGCAATTCTGTTTGGTTTCCTGACCCGCTTCACCGCGTTATTTACTGCGGGCTTCACCATCCTGACCGCGTTCCTGTTCCACAGCAACTTCGCAGAAGGTGTTAACCAGCTGATGTTTATGAAAAACCTGTCAATCGCAGGTGGCTTCCTGGTGCTGGGTCTGGTGGGTCCAGGTGCTTACAGCATCGACCGCGTGATTCGTCAGCGTTTGCAGCCGGCAACCGCACGCTAAGCGCGCAAGCTGAACGCAGCATATACTGAAAAGGGGCGAGGATATTCCTCGCCCCATTTTTTTATGGAGGGCTTATGGGACAACTGATTGACGGTGTCTGGCATGACACCTGGTATGATACGAAGTCAACCGGTGGCCGCTTCAAACGCACAGAAGCGGTATGGCGCAACTGGGTCACCGCCGATGGCAGCGCAGGCCCTACCGGCAACGCCGGTTTTGCCGCCGAACGTGATCGCTATCATTTATATGTTTCACTCGCCTGCCCGTGGGCGCATCGCACCCTGCTGATGCGTAAACTCAAGGGGCTGGAAGAGATGATTTCCGTGTCGGTAGTGCATCCGCTGATGCTGGAAAACGGCTGGACCTTTGACGACGATTTCCCCGACGCCACGGGCGATTCGCTGTACCAGAACGAATATCTGTATCAACTCTATCTGCATGCCGATCCGCACTACAGTGGACGCGTCACCGTACCGGTGCTGTGGGATAAGCATCAGCACACCATTGTGAGCAACGAATCCGCCGATATCATCCGCATGCTGAATAGCGCCTTTGATGCGCAGGGTGCGCGGGCCGGGGATTACTATCCAGCAGCGTTGCGGCCACAAATTGATGAGCTGAACGGCTGGATTTACGACACGGTAAACAATGGCGTGTATAAATCGGGTTTCGCCACCTCACAGGCGGCTTACGATGAGTCGGTCACTGCGCTGTTTCATTCCCTGGCGCGCCTGGAGCAGATTCTTGGTCAGCATCGCTATCTCACCGGCAACCAGTTAACCGAGGCTGACCTGCGACTGTGGACCACGCTGGTGCGTTTTGACCCGGTCTATGTGACCCACTTTAAATGCGACCGCCATCGTATTAGTGATTACCGCAACCTCAACGGCTTTCTGCGTGATATTTACCAGATGCCAGGCATTGCTGAGACGGTGAACCTGCCGCATATTCGCCATCATTATTATTGCAGCCATAAAACCATTAATCCGAGTGGCGTGATTTCACTGGGACCTGCGTTTGACTGGAACGAACCGCACGGCCGGGGCTAACGGCAAAGCTTAAAACCCAAAAAGTAAAACGCCCACAGGCTTTCACCTGCGGGCGTCTTTTTTGATGAGTCGAAACTGACCGATAAGCCGGGTTCTGTCTTGGACAGTCATTCATCTAGGCCAGCAATCGCTCACTGGCTCAAGCAGCCTACCCGGGTTCAGTACGGGCCGTACCTTGTGAACCCCTATTTGGCCTTGCTCCGGGTGGAGTTTACCGTGCCACGAACTGTTGCCAGCCGTGCGGTGCGCTCTTACCGCACCCTTTCACCCTTACCTGATCCCATTACTGGGCCATCGGCGGTTTGCTCTCTGTTGCACTGGTCGTAGGCTTGCGCCCCCCAGGCGTTACCTGGCACCCTGCCCTATGGAGCCCGGACTTTCCTCCCCTCTGCCCGTCTCCCTCCGAAGAAGGACGACGACAAAGCGGCGACTGTCTGGTCAGCTTCGGCGCGGGATAATAGGCGATCCGACGTCGTTTGTCACGCCTCTTGCTGATCGAGTGCGTAGCGATACAGTGCATTCTTCTTCACACCGTGGATTTCCGCCGTCAGCGCAGCCGCTTTCTTCAATGGCAGCTCCTGCTGCAACAGCGCCAGGGTACGCAGCGCTTCGGCAGGCAATGCCTCTTCATCCGCCTTATGCCCTTCAACCACCAGCACCATCTCACCTTTACGGCGGTTTTCATCTTCCAGCACCCACGCCAGCAGCTCAGCCACCGGTGCGCCGTGCAGCGATTCCCAGGTTTTGGTGATTTCACGCGCCAGCACCACATAACGTTCCGGCCCCAGCTCGCTCACCATATCCTGTAAACTATCGATCAAGCGGTGGGTAGATTCGTAGAAAATCAGCGTGCGCGGCTCCTGGGCCAACGCCCGCAGTGCATCGCAGCGTGCCTTGGTTTTGGCGGGCAGAAACCCTTCGTAACAGAAACGATCGGACGGTAATCCCGCTGCGCTTAATGCTGTAATCGCCGCGCAGGCACCCGGCAACGGCACTACGCGGACCCCAGCTTCACGACAGCGACGCACCAGATGGTAGCCAGGATCGTTAATTAATGGCGTGCCCGCATCGGAAACCAGCGCAATGCTCTGGCCTTCCTGCAATTTAGCCAGCAGCACCTCAGCTTTCTGCTGCTCGTTGTGGTCGTGAAGTGCGAACAGTCGCGCATTGATGGCGAAATGTTGTAGCAACAGCCCGGTATGACGTGTATCTTCCGCAGCGACCAGATCGACGCTCGCAAGCACCGTTAACGCTCGCTGCGTAATATCACCCAGGTTACCGATCGGGGTAGGAACGATATAGAGCGTGCTGGCAGAAATGTCTGCCCGATCGAGTTGTTTCATTGTTTCATCCGAATTGCCGATTTAATATTGAGCATCTTGAAAAAAACATCACTGGATACAGTATGCTTCCTTCAAAAGTCGTACGTCATAAAGCAGGACGCCTGGTACCTGTTCTTCTTGCTGGATTGATTTTAGCCGCCTGTAGCGGCCAGGGACCGCAGCAAACTTCTAACGTCAATATTCAGGGTCCGGCAACAGGCCGCTCTGACTATTATCTGCAGCAGGTGCAGCAAAGCAGCGATGATAGCAAGACCGACTGGCAATTACTTGCCATCCGTGCCCTGCTGAAGGAAGGAAAGTATCCACAGGCTGGCGATCAGATCAAACAATTGCCACAGCAACTGTCGGATGTGCAGCAACAGGAACTCCAGCTGCTACGTGCGCAGATGCTGATTGGTCAGCAGGATTTCAATGGCGCACAGCAGCTACTGGGCCAGCTGAAAACCACAGGCATGTCACAAGATCAGCAGGCACGCTTCTACGGTCTGCAAATCGCAGCCGCCCAGAATCGCCCATCGCTGGCACTGCTACGCGCCTATATTGCTCAGGAACCGCTGCTGCAAGGGGCCGACCACCAGAGCAATATCGACGCCACCTGGCAGGCGCTGACGCAAATGACCAAAGATCAGATCAGCAACCTGGTGATCAACGCCGACGAAAATACCTTGCAGGGCTGGCTGGATCTGCTGAACACCTGGCATACCAACAGCCAGGACCCGGAGATGCTGAAAGCCGCGATTAAAGACTGGCAGACACGTTATCCCGTGAACCCGGCGGCAAAAACGCTGCCGACCGCGTTAAGCCAGGTGCAGAACTTCAGCAAAGCCTCGACCAGCACCATTGCACTGCTGCTGCCGCTGAATGGTCAGGCGCAGATCTTCGCCAACGCCATTCAGAAAGGCTTTAACGATGCGAAAAACGGCGTGCTAACCGCCGCACCCGCACCGCAGCCGCAACCCACAGCCACACCGGCCACTGGCGATGCCAGCGTCCAGCAACAGCCCGCAGCGACGCCTGCGGCTCCAGCCGATAATAATGCCGTGGTCAGTCCGGCCGCCGCTGCCGTCACGCCAGAACAAAACGCGCAGCAGCCAGCCGCAGCCCCTGCCCCTGCAACACCGGCCCCGGCGGCCAGTGCAGCCGACAGCAACGCCCAGGTTAAGGTGTACGACACCAGCAGCCAGCCGATTCAGCAGGTGATGCAGCAGGCACAGCAGGATGGTGCGACCATCGTGGTCGGTCCGCTGCTGAAAAGCGACGTGGAAACCGTGGCCAACAGCAATTCGCCGCTTAACGTGCTGGCGCTGAACGAGCCGGAACAGATCCAGAACCATCCGAATATTTGTTACTTTGCGCTTTCTCCTGAAGACGAAGCGCGTGATGCCGCTCACCATATGTGGGACCAGGGTAAACGCCAGCCATTATTGCTGCTGCCACGTAACAGCTACGGCGATCGCGTCGGCAAAGCTTTTGCGCAGGAATGGCAGACGCTGGGTGGCTCCACCGTGCTGCAACAGCGCTTTGGTTCAGTGGGCGAACTGAAGCAGGGCATCAACAGCGGTGCCGGTATTAACCTGAGTGGTACGCCGCTTATCGTTGAACCGGCCCAGCCGCAGGGCGTGTCGATTGCCGGGCTAACCATTCCGGCGCCACAGACCAGCCCCCCTGCAACCGATACCAGCGGTGGCAGCCTTGATTCGGTCTATATCGTTGCCAGCCAGGATGAACTGCAGCTGATCAAACCGATGATTGCGATGCGTACCAGCAGCCGCAGCAATATCGCGCTGTATGCCAGCTCGCGCAGCTTCCAGGCCGGTGCCGGTCCGGACTTCCGTCTGGAGATGGATGGCCTGCAATTCAGCGATATTCCGCTGCTGTCAGGTAGCAACCCGGCGCTGATGCAGCAGGCGGCGAAGTCGTTTAACAACGATTACTCGCTGGTGCGCCTGTACGCGATGGGCATTGATGCCTGGACGCTGGCTAACCACTTTAACCAGATGCGTCAGGTACCGGGTTTCGCCATTGATGGCAAGACCGGTAAGCTGAGCGCCACCCCGGATTGCGTGATCAACAGGAAGTTGGCATGGAACCAGTATCGTCAGGGACAGATCGTTCCGGTACAGTAAACCGCCAGCGCATTGGCGCTGAGCAGGAGCAGCAGGCGCGTCGCTATCTGGAGCGCGCCGGGCTGCGCTGGGTTGCCAGCAACGTCCGTTACCGTATCGGTGAGCTTGATCTCATCATGCAGGATGGCGATTGCTGGGTATTTGTCGAAGTGCGCTATCGGCGCAATGCACGTTTTGGCGGTGCTGCCGCCAGCGTGACGCGTCAGAAACAACAAAAGCTACTCCGTGCAGCCGCACTATGGTTGCTGGGACGTAACGGCAGTTTTGCTACGGTGAATTGCCGTTTTGACATCATTGCCATCACCGGCCACGAGCTGGAGTGGCTGCCCGATGCCTTTCATGCGGATGTGTAGAACCAGGTGGTCTTGTGCAGGACAGAATTAAAGCGTGTTTTACCGAAAGTATTCAGACTCAAATCGCTGCCGCCGAGGCGCTGCCGGATGCTATTTCCCGTGCGGCCATGACGCTGGTGCAGTCGCTGCTGAGTGGTAACAAAATCCTGAGCTGTGGCAATGGCGCGTCAGCGGCCAATGCCCAGCATTTTGCTGCCAGCATGATTAACCGATTTGAGACCGAGCGCCCCAGCCTGCCCGCGCTAGCGCTGAGTGCCGACAACGTGATGTTGACGGCAATTGGCAACGATCGGTTGCACGATGAAATTTACGCCAAGCAGGTACGAGCGCTTGGTCAGGCCGGTGATGTACTGCTGGCCATTTCCACCCGTGGCAACACCCGCGACATTATTAAAGCGGTGGAAGCTGCGGTTACACGCGATATGACCATCGTGGCGCTGACCGGCTACGACGGCGGTGAGCTGGCCGGGCTGCTCGGCCCGCACGATGTGGAAATTCGCATTCCGTCTCATCGCAGTGCGCGCATTCAGGAGATGCATATGCTGACGCTGAATTGCCTGTGCGATTTGATCGATAACACCTTGTTCCCCCACCAGGAATGACTGAAGGAGCTAAGATGAAAGCATTGAACGCTGTCGCCATTCTTTTAACCGCCATGATGTTGCAGGGCTGCGTTGCCGTGGTCGCTGGCGGCGCTGCAGTTGCGACCAAAACCGCCACTGACCCACGTACCGTGGGCACTCAGGTTGATGACGGTACGCTGGAACTGCGTGTGACCAACGCGCTGGCGAAAGATGCACAAATCAAAAACCAGGCACGCGTGGTGGTGACGGCCTATCAGGGCAAAGTACTGCTGACCGGTCAGTCACCGTCGGCGGATCTGTCGAACCGCGCTAAACAGATCGCCATGGGCGTTGATGGTGCCACCGAGGTTTACAACGAAATCCGTACCGGCCAGAAAGTCAGCCTGGGGACGTCCTCAAGCGACACCTGGATCACCACCAAAATCCGTTCTCAGCTGCTGGGCAGCGATCAGGTGAAATCCTCAAACGTGAAAGTCACCACCGAAAACGGCGAAGTGTTTTTGTTAGGGTTAGTGACACAGCAGGAAGCGGCAGCGGCGGCCGATCTTGCCAGCCGGGTGAGCGGCGTGAAGCACGTCACCACCGCGTTTACCATTCTGAAATAACCTTGCAAGGGCGGCATCAGCCGCCCTTTTTTCATACCGGAATATCAATCACCAGCGCACGCAACGGCGTTTTAGCCTGTAGCGTAATCTGCTGTTCTTCCGCCAGAAATGCACCATCACCGCAGCTCAGTTTTTCCTGATGATTGCTGCTGGCCAGCACATCAAGCGAACCGTGGATCGATTGCAGATAAGCGCGTGGCCCATGCAGCTTCACGCTGTGCTGCTCACCGGGTGCCAGCGTCACCTGATGTACCCACACCTGCTGACGCAGTTGCAGGCTACCTTCTGCGCCATCTGGCGAGGCCAGCAGGAAAGCCGTTTGCTCTGGCAACGCCATTTTCTGCAACAGCGGATTCTCACGCTCCGGACAGGCTGACAGCCACAGCTGCATCCTGGTCAGCGGTTGATCTTTGCTGAGGTTGATTTCGCTATAGCTCACGCCCTGGCGCGCCGCCAGCAGCAGCGCTTCGCCGGCACGGGCGATGATATGGTTACCGTCACTGTCGCGGTACTCAGCCTCCCCCTGTAGCACCAGGTTGAGCACATCAACCTGCGGATAGGTGCGTGGCTGGAAGGCTGCACCGGGTGCCAGCACTTCCTGATTGAGCACACGCAACGAGGCATAGCCCATCAGTTTCGGGTCAAAATAGTGGCCAAATGAGAAGCTGTATCGCGCCTGCAACCAACCGAAATCGGCCTGGCCACATGCTGACGCGCAGCGGGTTGTCATCATGATTTACCTCCGACGCTCTGCGGGATGATACGCCGCAGATTTATAGGATTATGGTAAAAGGCTGGACGCCGGATTGTTAGCCAGTTAATCTGCCCGGCATGTTCAAATTTCCTGACAGAGAATCGGCATGGCAAAAGAGCGCGCGTTAACCCTTGAAGCTTTACGTGTGATGGATGCTATTGACCGGCGTGGCAGCTTTGCCGCAGCGGCCGACGAGCTGGGACGCGTACCTTCTGCCCTGAGTTACACCATGCAGAAGCTGGAAGAGGAACTGGATGTGGTGTTGTTTGACCGCTCCGGCCACCGCACCAAATTCACCAATGTCGGCCGCATGTTGCTGGAACGTGGCCGGGTGTTGCTCGAAGCTGCCGATAAACTTACCACCGATGCCGAAGCGCTGGCACGTGGCTGGGAAACCCACCTCACCATCGTCACCGAGGCGCTGGTGCCGACTGAACACCTGTTCCCGCTGGTAACCAAACTGGCGGACAAAGCCAACACGCAGATTTCACTGGTCACCGAAGTGCTGGCCGGTGCCTGGGAGCGGCTGGAGCAGGGCCGGGCCGATATCGTGATTGCGCCGGATATGCATTTCCGCGCCTCAACTGAAATCAACACCCGTAAGTTGTACAGCATGATGAGCGTGTATGTGGCCAGCCCGGATCATCCGATCCATCAGGAAGCCGAACCGCAGTCTGAAGTCACGCGCGTCAAATATCGCGGCATTGCCGTCGCCGACACAGCCCGTGAACGCCCGGTGCTGACTGTGCAGCTGCTGGATAAACAACAACGTCTGACAGTAAGCAGCATGGACGATAAACGTCGGGCGCTGCTGGCCGGACTGGGTGTGGCGACTATGCCTTATTCGCTGGTGGAGCAGGATATTGCCGAAGGACGTTTGCGCGTGGTGAGTGCGGAATATACCCGTGAAGTGGATATCATCATGGCATGGCGACGCGACAGCATGGGCGAAGCCAAAGCCTGGTGCCTGCGCGAAATCCCGCGCCTGCTGGCGAAGAAAGGCTAATCAGCTTCGCTGATTAACCTTTTCGTAGCGGCGCGATTTATCGCGCTCTTTTGACCTTTTCGAGGGCAAAAAACGCGCGATAAATCGCGCCGCTACGAATGGGTGTGAATACGCATTGCGCGATAAACCGCGCCGCTACAGGCGACTGAGGCAATCCATCGCCACTGCCTTAAAGCTGGCGAAATCGCCAGAATCGCGCAGCCGCGTCATTGCCCGTTCGCGCAGGAAGGTGACGAACAAATCGTAAATCGCCATCGCCTCTTCATATTCGCTTTTGCTGATCGCCAGCAGGAAAATCACCGAGGCGGTTTCATCGCCCCAGCTAATTCCCTGCGGAGCCAGCACGGTGTAGACCACGGTTTTTTTCGCCAGCAACCCCAGCGAGTGTGGTAACGCTATTCCCTCACCCAGCATGGTGCTGACAATCGCTTCGCGCTCCTCAACTGACGGATAAAAATCGTCGTCGACATAGCCTTCCCGTTGCAGCTGGTTACACAGCTGGCGAAACAATGCCGATTGCGTCATCGGCTGATCCACCACCAGAAAATGTTGCGCGTCGAAGTATTTCTCCAGCATGTAAGGACGGGTGCGGTCCACCAGCACCAGTTTGCCCAGTTGCTCCAGCTGGAATTCGGTGGGAAACGGCGACATCACCGCCACCGGGCTGTTTTTCTCTTTAAGCCGCGCGGTGGAGATAACAAAATCTTCTTCAATAAAATCGAGCGCCTCATATTCACGCTGTGACAGGCGCGCCGTCACCTGTAATTGCGGATACTTACGCAGCAGCAGCGCCTCAATCATCCGCAGCGTGGAGTTACCGCTATCGCATACCAGCAGCACCTGCGGATGGCGCTGATAGCCCACGTCATAATGGCGCTCCAGCCCCACGCCGATGTGTAGCACCAGAAAACCGATTTCGTTTTCGCTGATGGTGTACGGCGTATATTTGCCCCAACTGGTAACCGCCGCCAGCGTCATGTCGTAGGCCATCGGATAATGCTGCTTGATGTTGTTCAGCAACGGGTTAGGGATGTGGATCTGGTAACGCACCCGGGTGATCATGGTTTTAATATGGGTGAGCAAATCGGCGCGCAGCTGCTCGTCCTGTTGCAGGCGGTAGTTGTAGTGGGTGTTGATATAACTCAGCAGGTAATCCACCAGCGCATCGGCATCGTCAGCGTTAATGGTGCTGGGTGCCAGCGCCTGAATCTGGCGGGCGGCGATATTGACGCGCAGCCAGTTCTCTTCCGCCTGTGAAATCGGTTTGCCGACCAGCGGCAGCATCAGCTCAACCAGCTGGTGTGCCGCTTCACGCACCTCTTCTCCCACATCTTCGGCACCGGGGTCGTTTAGCGGAAAGCCTTCGCTGATACGCCGCACCGCCACCGCGCAATAGATTTGCAGATAGCGCTCACCTTCATCGCTCAGACGAATCGCGTGATGGGCAAAGCATTGCTGCAACAGCGGTTGCAGCTGCTCCAGCATCCCGCTGTGCAGTGCTTCCACCGTCAACAGCGGGCTATCCGGCGTGTCCTGATCGATCTGCCACAGCAGGTCGGTCAGGCAGGTGCGAATCGCCGCCTCGCTACCAAACAGTTTCATGCCGTAGCGTGGCTTGGTTTCGATATTCAGGTGATAGCGCCCCAGCCATTCACGTACTTCAGCCATATCGCTTTGCAGCGTGGCGCGGCTGACAAACCACTCTTCCGACAGATCTTCCAGCTTGAGCGAATACGCCGCCGTCAGGAAGCGGCTGAGCAGATAACGCACGCGGTCCGGCGAGGTACGTGGCACGCGCAGCGGCGCGGCGGTTTGTGCCTGCAACTGACCAAAACGCCGTGCATCATCCACTTTCAGCTGATACCCCGCGCCACGCGCCAGCACAAACTGCGCGCCGTGCTGCGCCAGCAGCGCATTCAGTGCCGTGATGTCGGTACGCACCGTGCGCGTCGAGATGGAGAAACGGCGCGCCAGCTCATCCTGCGGCAAGGTTTCATTTTGCAGCGCAGCGAAAAGCTGGGCCAGACGCTGGTTAGGGAATCTCAAGGGGCTTCACCTGTTACTTATTTGTTACAACAGCTTTTTGCACGTTGCCAGAAGCTGACGGACATCGTCAATGCGCGTGTCGCCAGTCGCGCTGTCGATAATGGAACTATAGACATGCGGAATCACTTTAGTGACGCCCGCCTCCAGCGCAATGCGCACGATCTCCTCAAAGTTGCTGAGATCGATACCGCCGGTCGGTTCCAGCCAGAAGTCATGACGCGCACAGGCTTCCGCCACGGCACGGTATTCATCCACCGCTTTCAGTCCCCCCATCGGGAAATACTTCACCGAGCTGCCACCCATATCCTGAAGCAGCGCGATGGCACTAGCGATCGGTATGATGGCATCTGGCCCCTGGGCACTGCGCGGTCCGGTAGAGATTTTTACCAGACCCGGCGTGCCAGTGGGCGAAATCAGCCCGTTGACCACGGTTTCGTTCTGCCCGAGCAGCGCACGGCTGGTGGCGACGCCGGTAAACACCTGGTTAACGTGCTGCGGTTGAATCGCTGCCGCAATCGCGCTCACCATCGCCGACTGATTGGGATCTCCGGCACCCAGCCCGACGGAAATGGCGTTATCAATCAGCGCAGCATACTCGCGCATATCGTCAATGGCCGCTTCGGTGGTGGCGTAGTTTTTGGATAATACGCCCACCAGCACATGGCCTTCCGCCGCCTGCCAGATGTCGCGCGCATTCTGCTTTGAACCCGCCAGCACATTGAGGCACAAACGGCCCTGATAAAAATTCGGTGTCAGAGTCATGCCTGTTTCTCTCCATTGAGCAATGCCTGAATGGCGGTAAAAATGGTATGCAGCTGATCGGCGCTGACGCTGCGCACATCGGCTTCAATAATGCCTTCGTTGGCTTTGTAGCCGCGGAAGTAGATGGCGATAACGCCGGTTTTCAGCGCCTGTACCAGCTCGCCGGTGCCCCAGCCGGTCTGGGCTTCGTCAAACTTAATCTCGGCGCGTGCGATGTCACGTCCGGCGGCATCCCATACCACCCGTGCACTCACGCCCTTCAGGGTGTTGAGGTTGGCGATAAACGGCGTCATTTTTTCCACCATTTGCGCGCCCGTGGTTTTTTCCTGCACCAGATAGTTTTCAATCGCCTGGGTCAGACCGAGGATACCCTCTTTGCCCACCTTCATGGCGCGACCAATACCGTTACTCTGACGTTTCACCCATTCAACGTATTGCGTGCGGCCAATTACCAGCCCGCTGGTCGGCCCTTCAATCGCTTTCGCGCCGCTGTAGATCACCAGGTCAGCACCCATCTGGTAATAGCACTGCAAATCTTCTTCAGCTGCGGCATCGACAATCAACGGAATGCCGTGTTTACGTGCCACCACTGCCGCCTGTTCGACGCTGAGATGGCTTTTCTGCACGCAATGGTGTGATTTGATGTACAGCAGTGCGGCTGTGGTCGGCGTAATCGCGGCTGCCAGCTGTTCTGGCGAGCATTCGTTGCTGTAGCCTGCTTCCACCAGCCGTCCGCCCCCCAGCGCGACCATGGTGCCCACAGGGGCGCCAAAATTGACGTTATGCCCCTTCGGTACCACGATATCGTGCGGCACGCTCAACGGTGCGGCATGCAGGTTCTCCAGCAGCCAGGCGTTATCTTTGACGATCACCGCCGCCACGCTCTGCGCAATCCCCGCCGAGGCGCAGGACACCACCACCGCATTCTCCACCTGCAACAGCTGCGCAATATACGCGCCGGTCTTATCAACCAGATCTTTCATCTCAAAGTAGTGGTTGAGGCCGTATTTCACGGTATCCACCACATCCGCTGCCGGTGTTGATACGCCGAGAATGGTCATGCGGCCGGAGGCATTAATGACCTGTTTCAGGCCATATTTTTCATAAATCGAAGACATGATTGGTTTTCCCTTCATCAGTCAGATACCACTGGCCCGCCACCACGGCGGCCAGTGGTAACACATGTTGTTCACCCAGTACCTGTTCGCCTTCCGCATCGACGAACGGGCGGGCTTCTTCTTTGACGGTAAAAATGGTCAGGTCGGCGTCATAGCCCACAGCCAGCCGCCCTTTGTGCGCCAGACGCAGCCCTTCAGCGGCTTTCCAGGTCACGCAGTCGATTACCTGCGCCAGCGTCATACCGATGCTGAAAAATTTCGACATCACGTGTGCCAGGCTGTGCACCGGCCCGTTGATGCGGTTGCGGCAGTAAATATCCGAGCTGATGGTGTCGGGCAGAATGCCCCGGGCAATCGCCTGGCGGGCCACCTCAAAGCTGAAGCTGGCGCTGCCGTGGCCGATATCCAGCCGCACACCGCGCGCGATGGCGTTTTTCACTGCCGCCTTCAGTTCGCCCTGCGGCGTGAGGATACGGTTGGGTTTACCGTTGTAGCAGTGGGTGATGATGTCGCCGGAAGTCAGCAGGTCGGCGATTTCTTCCAGCACCGGCGGGTTATTACCGATATGCACCATCAGCGGCAGATGACCAGCAGCCTGCTGAATGGCTTTGGCGCGGATTAACGGCTGGATGCCGTTTTCGCCTACCACGCTGCTGCTCATGCGCGCCTTCAGGCCAACAATAAAATCCGGGCGACGCTGCACCGCCTGCACCACCGCTTCGCCGTCAATCTGCGCCATATCGGCCAGTTCGTTCTGCGTGACAAT
This sequence comes from Pantoea sp. App145, assembly GCF_047947045.1. Taxonomy (NCBI): domain Bacteria; kingdom Pseudomonadati; phylum Pseudomonadota; class Gammaproteobacteria; order Enterobacterales; family Erwiniaceae; genus Pantoea; species Pantoea sp. App145. The sequence goes on along the minus strand of NZ_CP133290.1, from coordinate 3,337,309 downwards.
GCCGGTGCGGGCGATGTTGATCAGCGCACGCACGTCGGTGGTGACCTGGCGTGTCAGCTGATAAAAATCGTCGATATCATCAGCACCGGTGCTGCCTGCATCGACCACCGTGGTGACGCCCTGCGTCACACCGATGGCATCCGCATCGTCATGATAAATTGGTGATTTCGGATAGCAGTGCACATGGCTGTCGATCCAGCCTGCGCTAACGTAATAACGCCCGGCCAGATCGCGCTCCTGCAAGGCCGCGCCCGCTACCACGCCCACTGCGGCGATTTTGCCGTCCTGCAACGCGATATCGACCAGTTGTTCGTCGCACAAACGCGCACCGCGCAAAATCAAATCAAACATACCTACTCCTTAGCGCGGCCCACTCCGGGGCCGCCCATCACATCAGAGAGACACCGGGAAGATAGCACCCAGCGCCATGGCACCGAGGATCGCGCCACCGGTAATCGGTTTGTTCCACAGATAGAACAGCAGGGAACCCACCAGCGCGCCGAGACCGATTGGAATCGAGGCGGTCATCGCCGACAGGATGATCAACGGACCCAGGAAGCGACCAGAGGCGTTGCCGGCCCCCATCATCACATCGGCTCCGTAGGTGGAGTCGCTCTGATTAATGGTGAACTTACGCGCCAGGATGATGATGTAGCCCACCGCCAGACCCAGCACCAGGCCGGTTGCCAGCGAAGCAGCAAAGTTCGCTACCGGAAAGACAATCCCTGCGCCCAGCAGCAGTGCCGGAACACCGAGGCCGATACCGGTCTGAATCGCCCCACCGATGTCGAGAATCCCCACCAGCGAACCTTCAATGATGCGGGCAAACAGGAAGCTGGCACCAAAGGCCGCGACCGCACCGTAGACGCCGGTTTCCATGCCGGAACGCAACATCGAAACAAACGCCACTTCGTTAAAGGCACCAATGCCGTACAGGTAGTACATATGCGTACCGGCAAACACCCCGGCGGATAGCAGGCCGACAAAAATCGGGAAAGACCAGTCGGCGTACCAGAACCCTTTGTTTTCGTTCATGCTGATGGCTCCTTATTTGCCGCTGAGACTGTTGTGGATCATGTCCAGCCAGCCAGGAATGCCAAGCTGGAAGGATTGCAGCAGTTTCATGTCGAAGCCGCGGAAGAAGCCGCTCAGCACGAATAGCAGCACGATGGCGGTCATCATCACTTTAGTGACTTTGTTCCAGCCGCTCTCCTCTACCCCTTTACCGATCAGGATGCCCAGTACCAGACCTGGTACGGCGTTACCCATGATCAGCTGCGCCAGACCGCCAAAAATGGTGGCCCAGAAGCCCGATTTCTTACCGGCATCAATCGCCGCCAGCCAGAAAATCACCGGCATCACGGTGTTCACCAGCAAATTGGCTGCGGGAACCAGGACTTTGACTGCGGTGACCTGCAACGCAGCGGGTACGGCCGAGGCGGTGCTGTTGAGGAAAGCCACCACGATCATGCCGATGATGCCGCAGGCAATGGCCATCTTTTTCGGGTCGTGGAGCGTTTCTGCCACGTTGCGGTTTTTCACCATCAGTGCCGCCGCGCCCCAGTTGGGCAGGATGCGATGGTCAACATCTTGTGTGAAGGACCCTGCCGCCACGGATGAAGCCCAGGCGTTAAAGAAAAAGCCGAGACCAAAGGAGAAGTGCGATGCTGGATCGCCTTCACAGGAGTTAAGTTCGCCCAACGTGCGGAACGCGCCCATGCCCTGTGTGGTCGGTGCGTGAAACATACGCGCGGCACCTGCTCCGACGCCAACACCAACCAACCCGCCAATGATTAACGACTTAAACAAAATAATTAAAAACATGCGCTTACCTTTGTTTTTCGTCTGTTGTTAAGGTGCCGCCGTGAATTCAACCTGCTCGGTATCGATCACGGTGACGCTGACGGTAATCTCCAGCTCGACGCTGTAGTTCCGTCGCTCACGCGCAAGGAAAAAGAACAAAAATTTCTCCGTCTTGACGCGCTCCTGCGCGCGCAGCACCCGAACATCCTGGGGTTCAATGCGCAACAGAATCTTTTGTGTGGTGCGCAGCACCTGCTGCTGCACCCGGCTCAGGGCATCGGCAAAGGCTTTGGCTTTTGTGTCACCGGTTCCCTTTACCATCACCTGAGTCACGTATTGTTGTTTCATGCTTAGCTGCCGTGTTTTTTCGTCCAGGCCTGCACCAGCCGTTCACCCAGCTCTTCTTTGTCCATAAAGCCGAAGCCAAGCACCGTGGCACCTTCGTTGATCGCCGTAACGCCTTCATCAATCGAACGCATGCCATGTTTTGCTTTATAGCCATATTTGTTCTGTGCGGTGATGGCACCTGCGCCGCCACTGCCGCAGAAGGAGATGCCAAAGTCGGCGTTTTCCGCTTTCATCACGTCGCCCAGCTTCATATCCGCCGCCACACCCGGCACCACTACCGCACGGCCACCGGCTTTCTCGACACCTGCCGCCACTTTTTGTCCTTTACCCAGACGATCGCCAATCACTACTGTTACCATGTTCAATTCCTCTTAAAATTTCTGACTAATTCGACCTTGCAACTTCAATGTGTACCGACAATAACCACGCCTCTTCGCGTGGCAGGTTGCCGAACAGATCCACCACCTGCTGCGCCAGCGCCATCGTCTCGGGCGAGATATCCTCAAATAGCTCCGCTTCCACTTCCGGTAAGGCTTCCCCGGTGAGGGAGCGCGAGGCCATGGCTCGCACGTGTGAGGTCAGCATTTGCTGCTGCACCGCATTGGGTTCGATGTGGTGCGCCGCATACAGCGCGGCAATCTGCGTCATCACGTTATCCGCCAGCGCCTGAATCGCTTCCGGCGTGCTCTGTTTCAGCGGAACTGCTTCACTACTCACCTGGCTCACTCCTGTTTACAGCGGACAATGACCGTTAATTCGCGTTGAAAATAAATTACGCTTTCCTCAAAACGGTGTGGAGACGCATCTTTTCCACCTCAAAGTGGAAATCATGCTGGCAACTGTGCGCCAGATCGCATGATGCATGAACGGTGCAAAATACATCACATTTCGCACAGAATGATGGGAATGTACGGCAGAATCGGGCGGGTTATGCCCAGGAATAAGGCCAGCCAGATGGCTGGCCTGGCTGTCAGCGGAATTTCTTATGGTTGGCGTTGCGAATATCTTCCAGTTTCTTCGCTTCGGTTTTAGCCTCGTCCAGTTTGTTGGCCTGAGCCAGTTGATCCACCACATCAATCTGGGCGATCAGCGAATCCAGTCCGGCGTGGAAATCCTTGATCTGAGCGCTATCAGCAGGCTGACCTTCCAGCTTTTCCGGCGTGGATTTTTTCGCATCCTCCGCCGCCTGGCGCATCTTGCCGAGCGCGGTTTGCATTTCCTGGGCATCGGAGGTTTTTTTCACCGTTTTCAGCCCATCATTCAAAGTATGCATATCCTGCTCCAGATCAGCCGCATACAGGCTGGCACTGGAGAACAACAGCGACAGAGACAACATTGCAATCACATGCTTACGCATCGTTCATTCCTTTATTATTGTGGAGATAAAAAAGGCAGCCTTGCGGGCTGCCTTCAGGAAGCGATGTCATTACTGCCCGGCGATCTTCATCTCCGGAAGCAGCACCGATCCACACTGGATGTTGCTGCGGGTTTCAATATCGTTGCCGATAGTCACCATGTTGCGCCACATATCTTTCAGGTTACCGGCGATGGTGATTTCGCTCACCGGATACTGGATTTCACCGTTCTCCACCCAGTAACCGGCCGCACCACGTGAATAGTCGCCGGTAATGGCGCTGACACCCTGACCCATCAGTTCCGTCACCACCAGGCCACGACCCATCTGCCTGATCAAATCGTCAAAGCTATGGCCCTGACCGGCAATGCGCCAGTTGTGAATGCCACCCGCATGGCCGGTGCTTTGCAGGCCAAGCTTACGCGCGGAATAGCTGGTCATCAGCCAGTTTTGCAGCACACCATTTTTGATAATGTCACGCGCCTCGGTACGTACCCCTTCGCTATCAAATGGCGTCGAGGCCAGGCCTTTCAGCAGGTGCGGCTTCTCTTCGATGGTCAGCCATTCCGGCAGGATCTGTGTGCCCAGCGCATCGAGCAGGAAAGTCGATTTGCGGTACACGCTGCTGCCGCTGATGGCTCCCACCAAGTGACCAAACAGGCCCGTTGCCACTTCCGGGGCGAAAATCACCGGTGCTTTCATGGTGGAAAGCTTGCGCGGCGACAGGCGTGACAACACGCGGCGTGCGCATTCTGCCCCGACCCAATCAGCGCTTTGCAGATCGTGAATATCACGGCCAATGGTGTAAGCGTAATCACGCTCCATTTCGCCATTTTGTTCTGCAATCACGCAGCTGGAAAGCGAATGGCGGCTGGAGCAGTAGCTCTGCAACATGCCGTGGCTGTTGCCGAATACTTTGATACCGACGTGGCTGTTGAAGCTGCCGCCTTCGGTATTGGTGATGCGTTTATCGGCCTGTAAGGCGGCTTGTTCCGCCTGCGCCGCCAGTTCAATCGCGCGATCGGCGTCGATCTCCCACGGATGGTAGAGATCGAGATCCGGGGCGTCGAACGCCAGAAGGGAGCGATCCGCCGGACCGGCATAAGGATCGGCGGAGGTGTAACGGGCAATATCGATCGCCGCCTGCACGGTGCGTTTGATGGCATCCGGGCTGAGGTCGGTAGAAGACGCACTGCCTTTACGATTCTGATGATAAACGGTGATGCCGAGCGCGCCATCGCTATTGAATTCGACGTTTTCCACTTCGCCGTAGCGGGTACTGACACCAATCCCGGTAGTTTTGGTGACCGCCACTTCCGCGCCATCGGTGCTGGCTTTCGCCAGTTCCAGCGCCTGTGCGACAGCCTGTTCCAACACTTTACGTTGTTCTGCAACCTGAGTAGATACGTTCATCGACCTGCCGTCTAATCTTATGTATGAATATTTTGAGTCTATCAGACTCAGAGAACAATTTCGCAGTCCCCCGATAAACTGGTAGGATTAGCCTCTTTTTTTTAGGGAGCCAAGAGATGACCAAGCAGCCCGAAGACTGGCTCGATGATGTGCCGGATAATCAGGAAGAAGAAGACGAAGAGATTATCTGGGTCAGCAAAAGCGAAATTAAACGCGATGCCGAGGAGCTGAAGCGCCTGGGTGCCGAGTTAGTCGAACTGGGGAAAAATTCCCTCGACAAGATTCCACTCGACGAAGATTTACGTGCCGCCATTGAACTGGCGCAGCGTATCAAGAAAGAAGGCCGTCGCCGCCAGTTGCAGCTGATCGGTAAGATGCTGCGCGCCCGTGATGTGGAACCGATTCGTCTGGCTTTGGACAAACTGAAAAACCGCCATAACCAGCAGGTAGCGTTGTTCCATAAGCTGGAGAATTTGCGCGATCGTTTGATTGAGCAGGGTGATGATGTGATGGCCGAGGTGGTTAACCTCTATCCGCAGGCCGATCGCCAGCAGCTGCGCAGCATGATTCGCAATGCGCAGAAAGAAAAAGCGGCGAACAAACCACCAAAAGCGGCACGTCAGATTTTCCAGTATCTGCGCGAACTGGCAGAGGCTTAATTTCGTATCACGTAGCGGCGCGATTTATCGCGCAGGGTTTACAGACGCGCGATGAATCGCGCCGCTACGGATTACCGCCCCAGACGCTCCAGCAGTTTCTGATGAATACCGCCAAAGCCACCGTTACTCATTACCAGAATCGAATCACCTGGCTGCGCGACTTTCGCCACCATTTCTACCAGCGTATCGATATCGGCACTCCAGTGAGCAGGCTGGATGCAGGCATCCGCCACATCGGCAACCTGCCACGGAATATGGTGCGGCTGGAACAGGAACACTTCATCGGCACGTCCCAGTGACGGTGCCAGTTCATTCTTGCTGACGCCCATTTTCATGGTGTTCGAACGTGGTTCCAGCACCGCCAGAATACGCGCCGTGCCCCCCACTTTGCTGCGCAGCGCGGCCAGGGTGGCGAGGATCGCCGTTGGATGATGGGCAAAATCGTCATAAACCTTGATGCCGTTCACGTCGCCACGCAGCTCGAGGCGGCGGCGCGCATTGATAAAGCGCCCCAGCGCTTCACCGGCATCGTCCGGTTTCACCCCCACATGACGTGCGGCGGCCATCGCCATCAGGCCATTGTGCATGTTGTGCTCACCCACCAGGCCCCAGTTCACTTCCGCCACTTTCTCACCATCAAGCCAGGCTTCCCAGCGTGAGGCATCTGGCGTCAGTTTTTTCGCCTGCCAGTGACCGTTGTCACCCACCGTTTCCTGCTCACTCCAGCAACCCATCGCCATCACCTGCTTCAGGTTATGATCGTGTTCCGGCAGCAGGATCTTACCCTGGCCCGGTACGATGCGGATCAAATGATGGAACTGTTTCTGGATGGCACGCAGATCGTCAAAGATATCCGCATGATCGAATTCCAGATTGTTGAGGATCAGTGTGCGCGGGCAGTAATGCACAAACTTGGAACGTTTGTCGAAAAAGGCGCTGTCGTACTCATCCGCCTCAATGACGAAGAACGGGCTTTTTCCTAATTTTGCCGAAACATCGAAATTTCCTGGCACACCACCAATAATAAAGCCCGGTTCAAGGCCACAAGCCTCAAGAATCCACGCTGCCATGCCAGCTGTCGTGGTTTTACCGTGGGTTCCGGCCACGGCCAGCACCCAGCGATCGCGTAGCACGAAATCGTGCAGCCACTGCGGGCCGGAGAGGTAAGGAATGTTACGTTCCAGCACTGCTTCCACACAGGGATTGCCGCGCGTCATGGCGTTGCCGATGATCACCAGATCCGGGGCGGGATCAAGTTGACTGGCATCATAACCTTCCGTTAATTCAATGCCTTGCTGCTCCAGCAAGGTACTCATTGGCGGATAGACATTGGCGTCAGAGCCGGTCACTTCGTGGCCAAGTGAGCGCGCCAGCATCGCCAGACCGCCCATAAAAGTGCCACAAATCCCAAGGATGTGAATGCGCATAAAGAGATCCATTACTCAAAAGTTCGGCGCACAGTGTAACGCCGAGTGCAGGTGGAAGAAACGGATTAGGACTATGGTTTTTAAAGTTCAATCGGCTAAACTGCGTACGCATACGTTGGCAGTTTGTTAGAGCTGCTGCCACTCCATCGTAGATTCAGGGAATGTGTTATGAAAACGTTAGGCGAATTTATCGTCGAGAAGCAACACGACTTTCCTCACGCCACAGGTGAACTGACGGCGCTGATTTCAGCCATCAAGCTGGGTGCGAAAATTATCCACCGCGATATCAACAAAGCGGGTCTGGTGGATATTCTCGGTGCCAGCGGCGTGGAAAACGTACAGGGTGAGCAGCAGATGAAGCTGGACCTGTTCGCCAACGAAAAGCTGAAAGCAGCACTGAAAGCACGCGGCATTGTGGCGGGTATCGCTTCCGAAGAGGAAGATGAGTTCGTCATCTTCGAAGGAGTGGAGCACGGCAAATATGTGGTGTTGATGGATCCGCTGGACGGTTCTTCCAACATCGACGTTAACGTTTCCGTTGGTACCATCTTCTCGATCTACCACCGTGTATCCCCGCCGGGCACCCCGGTTACCGAAGCTGATTTTATGCAGCCGGGTAGCAAGCAGGTTGCCGCAGGTTACGTGGTGTATGGTTCATCCACCATGATGGTATACACCACCGGTGTGGGCGTGCACGCCTTTACCTACGATCCGTCACTGGGGGTGTTCTGCCTGAGCCACGAACGTATGACCTTCCCGGAGAAGGGCTACACCTACTCCATCAACGAAGGTAACTACATTCGTTTCCCGCAGGGCGTGAAAAAATACCTGAAGTTCTGCCAGGAAGAGGATATCGCCACTCACCGTCCTTACACCTCGCGCTACATCGGCTCTCTGGTGGCTGACTTCCATCGTAACCTGCTGAAAGGCGGCATTTATCTCTATCCAAGCACCGCCAGCCATCCGAAAGGTAAGCTGCGCCTGCTGTATGAATGCAATCCGATGGCCTTCCTGGCTGAGCAGGCAGGCGGTAAAGCCAGCGACGGTAAAAACCGTATCCTGGATATCCAGCCAGAGACCCTGCACCAGCGTTGCCCGTTCTTCTGCGGCAACGACGCCATGGTAGATGACGTCGAGCGCTTCCTGCGCGAGTTCCCGGAAGATCGTCAGGGCTGATTGGCCTCGATGACGGAAGCCCGCTCAATGCGGGCTTTTTGTTGCTGGTAATAATTTTCGATTTCTTTCTCTGCTCTCCTGCGCCCCAGTTTCCCGACCGGGAAATGTCCCAGGCCCAGTATGTATAAAATCATACCGACAACCAGGAAAAGTAATCCGGGAACTTCAGCACGGATACCGACAAAGATAGCAAAGAAAATAATCGCCACCCCGACGCCTACCAAACAAAATGCTTCGATATAACGTTCCCTGATCTTTTTAGGGTTAATAAACAGCTCACCCTCAACATTCACGCTGAGATAATGTCGGTGCATCACAAAGTATTTATTACTGCGTATTTCACTGGAGCGGTCGATAATCTTTATCACTTCATCCTGAATATGGCGATTCTCAATACCATACATTCGTTGGTTGACCAGCTGAATATATTGCTGCGCCAAACGGCTGCGATCCTCATTACTCAGAAACTCGTTATCCAGCTGGCTGGCAACAAATTTTATCCGATTATTTAATGAGTTTTTGAAGATATGTTCACCCTTAATATCGGAAAACATACTTTTCAGCATGCCGAGAACCGGAAAGAGCACCAGCAGGAGCAGGGTATAAAACGGATGGGCCTGGATAGCAGCTAATAACGTATCTATATGTTCGACTACGGCAGGATTCATTATCATCTCCTTGATATTTTACCCTGATTAACGTAGCAGAATATCAGTAATGATGATCGTATCATTTTGTAGCGGCACCATTTATCGCGCCGCTACAGACACGATTTTAATTTACACCGTCGTTATACGAAACTGCGCCATAGAAGCCTGCAACTGCTGTGACTGCGCTTCCAGCGATTGCGTCGCGGCGCTGGCTTCTTCCACCAGTGCGGCGTTCTGCTGTGCCGCCTCATCCATTTGCGTCACCGCCTGATTGACCTGCTCAATACCACGGCTCTGCTCCTCGGATGCTACCGAAATCTCCTTCATCAACGCGGTCACGCGCATCACTTCACTGGAGATCTCATCCATGGTTTCGCCCGCCTGAGTGGCCATTTCACTGCCTTCTTTCACCCGAACCTGGGATTCGCTAATCAACTCACGAATCTCCTTGGCGGCGGTGGCGCTGCGACCCGCGAGGGTTCGCACCTCATTGGCCACCACGGCAAAACCACGCCCCTGCTCACCGGCGCGCGCCGCTTCCACAGAAGCATTCAACGCGAGGATATTGGTCTGGAAGGCGATACCATCAATCACACTGAGAATATCGGCGATACGGTCAGAACTGTGGGTGATTTCCCGCATCTTCTCCATCACATAACACACCACTTCGGCACCGCGATCAGCTGTGTCCGAGACGCTGTTTGCCAGTTGGTGCGCCTGATGCGCGTTGCTGGCATTGAGGCGTACCGTCGCGGTGAGCTGCTCCATGCTGGCAGCGGTCTGCTCCAGCGAGGCCGCAGATTCCTCGGTACGCTGCGACAAATGCACGGTACCTGCCGACAGTTCACGGCTGCCAACATCAATTTGCAGGCTGGCTTCGCGAACCTGGCTGACCGAATCACACAAGGCCAGTTGCATGGCGGCCAGCGCCTGATTCAGTCGGCCCAGCTCGTTATTGGCGGTGGCTGGCAGTGCCTGCGATAAATCCCCCTCCGCAACCTGTTGCAGATGCCCGATCGCCCCCTCCAGCGGGCGCAGTAACAAACGACGCAGCAGCTGCCATGCCAGCACAATCATCAGTACTGTCATCAGCACCGCGATGCCAATCAGGACTTTCATCTGTATTTCGTTGCGCGCCGCCTGGGCCAGTCGCTCGGCTGATACCTGATCGGCATAGCGGCTGAAATCCTGCACTGCTTTGGCGTAATTGGCGGCCAGCGTCGAAAGATTGCCCTCGAGCACCGTGTAATATTCATCGGTATATTGCTTCTGCAACGCATCCATCATCGGCGTGATGCCCTGTTGCAGGTAGGCAGCAAAGCTGGCGGCCACTGCATCCGCCAGCGCTTTACCCTGTTTTGTCACCGTACCGGCATCGACAAAATCCTTCAGGTGCTGCTGCGAAGTGGCGACATCAGCCTGCGCCTGTTTCGTCACTGCCGCGCCCTCATCCAGCAGGCCGATTTCGATCTTGCGCACCGCCAAAGCGCCACTGGCACGAGCGCGCATCAGGTCTGCATTGCTTTGGTACAGGCTATTGAGTTCAACGCCCTGGATGCGATTGATAACATCCAGCGACTGATTGCCTGCGTTGATGGCGTAAATGCCCAGGGTGCTGACCGCCAGCAGCAACAATGTCATAAAAGCGAGTAAAGCGAGTAAACCGGTCCGTATTGATAAATTTTTGATCATGATAGTACCCGTGTGTATGAAAAAAGGCAGAAATCCAGCAGCCCTAAAACGGATAAGTTATCGGCAGTCACTTTGCTAAACTTTAACCACTGTTGATGGTCAATGGGCTGATGATCACCCTCTCTTAAAAATTGCTAAAGTCACTTTCATCCCGAATAAGGAATATCACGATGTATAAAGTGTTCCCGGTTGCCTGTCTGTTACTGAGCAGTTATGCGACAGCGCAGGAAAATGCGATCGACCAGAAGTTACAGCAGTGTCTGAATAAGGAATCCAGCACTGCCGCGCTCACGCAATGTTACGACAATGCAAATAAAGCATGGGATCAGGAGATGAATCAGCAATACGAGCAGGCAATGAAAAAATTAACCGGTGAACCTAAAGCCAAATTACGCAGCGCACAACGCGCCTGGCTGGCTTACCGTGACAGCTGGCTGGATGCCAGCAAGAGTGTCTTCTCTGCCAGCCAGGGCACGATGGCATCGCTTTCGCTGGGGGCACAGGGCGTGAATCTGGTGCGCAATCAGGCGCTGATGCTGCAATCAATTAACAAAGGCAGTTGCGCCAATCCCGATGATTGTTGATAAATGGGGGTGGTAAAAAAACCGCTTCGCGCTGGTCGTTGCCAGTGCCCCTTCAATCCTCTGGGAGAAATCATGGCTGCTTATGCCTCCACCATTATTCTGGTTTGCCTCGCTGTGCTCAGTTATTTCGTTCATAACAACGCTGTCACTATCTCGATTCTGATTCTGCTGGTGATCAAAATTACCCCGCTGGCACAATTCTTCCCTTATGTGGAAAAGCAAGGCATTCAGCTCGGTATCATCATTCTTACGGTGGCGGTGATGGCCCCGCTGGCCAGCGGCTCGCTGCCGGCTTCCTCGCTGATTAAGTCGTTCGCTAACTGGCAATCGATTGTGGCCATTCTGGTGGGGGTGTTTGTCGCCTGGCTTGGCGGTCGTGGCGTGCATTTTATGAGCGCACAACCTTCAGTGATTGGCGGCTTACTGATTGGTACGGTGATTGGTGTGGCCTTCTTCCGCGGGGTTCCGGTCGGACCATTAATTGCCGCAGGTATCGTCTCGTTGTTTGTGGCGGCGAAGTAAGCGGCTGGACCATTCCGAAACGCCAAAAAGGGGGCATACTTTCAGAGTCAGTTGGCTATAATAGCCGACACTCAACTTACGACTAATGAAGGAAAGCCAGATGAGTTTGAACCAGGTGCCCGCAGGTAAAGATCTGCCAGAAGATATCTATGTCATCATCGAGATCCCGGCAAATGCCGATCCGATCAAATATGAAGTGGACAAAGAGTCTGGCGCCCTGTTTGTAGACCGTTTCATGTCTACCGCCATGTTCTATCCGTGCAACTACGGTTACATCAACCACACCCTGTCTCTGGATGGTGACCCGGTTGACGTACTGGTGCCGACCCCGTATCCGCTGGAGCCGGGTTCTGTGATCCGTTGCCGCCCGGTTGGCGTGCTGAAAATGACCGACGAATCCGGTGAAGATGCCAAACTGGTTGCCGTACCGCACACTAAGCTGAGCAAAGAGTACGATCACATCAAAGATGTGAACGACCTGCCGGAACTGCTGCGTGCACAGATCACCCATTTCTTTGAGCACTACAAAGATCTGGAAAAAGGCAAATGGGTTAAAGTTGACGGCTGGGATAACGCCGAAGCAGCCAAAGCCGAGATCATCTCTTCTTACGAGCGCGCACAGAAGAAATAATTCTGCTGCCCCTCGCGCATAAAAAAACACCGTCCAACTGGACGGTGTTTTTATTTATGCTTCTGATTCGTCATCACGCTGCAACCAGTCACCGCTGATGATGCGCGTGCGACCGGTAACCGGACGCTGGTAAACGTACAGCCAGGCGCTGCCGAAGGGCGTCTGGATTAACTGGCGTTTGTATTCGCCATTTTTGGTGCGCAGGGCATCCAATTCGCCAAGGGTGATGGCGTCGATGCGATAGACCTCGCAAAAGACATTGCCCTCACCCTCAATCACGCCGGGATAGTGACCGAGATTGTAGAGTTCGTACCCTTCAATCTGGTGGTCACCAAGCCATTGCGCATTCGTCATCCAGTGACTGTTTCCCTGTTTGCGCCGTAAACTGCCGTAGACAATTATTCGCATTGCTAAAACTCAAACTGATAGAGCAAATCCAGTGCCTGATCAACACCAGACACAGCTTCCAAATAAAGTTTGGGCATCAGGCGATAACGCAAGGTTAAGGTCGCCAGTGAATCAAATATGCCAACACCGTATTTTACTTGCAGACCCGGTAGCACATAACCACTCACCTGCACCTGTTGGCTGTCGCCAACCCCGGTGGTATCAAGCGCAAGGTTACTGACGCCGAACGTCTCGCCGATTTTACCCATAACCTGCCCACTTTGTGCAACCCCCAGACCAATTAACGCTGAAGTTAATGCGTTACTGTCGCCATTGGCATCGAGTCCCTGGCCGCGCAACAGATAAGACAACGCCTCCTGCTGCGACATCGTCGGGTCGGAGAAGATTTCGACTTTCGGCTCATCAGCTAACCCGGTGACGCGGATACCTGCGGTGACGTCATCCTCAGTGGAGTCGGGGTTACGGATGGCTTCCAGGTTAAGATAGGGCTGATCCGGCGGTCCGGCAAATTGCAGTTCACCTTTGCGCACAATCAGATCCTGACCATAAGCATGGAAACGACCATCCGGGATATTAATCTGGCCGTTTAAGCCGAGACCGGTTCTATCCTGCACCAGCTTCAGATCACCGTTCAGCTTCGCTTTCAGACCAAAGGCAGACAGGCGCACATCGTTGCCGACGTGAATGACCAGATTGCTGTTGATCGGGATCGCCGTGGTTTTCGGCTGAATCGGCTTCAGGTTCTGGTCCAGCATCACCTCATCCGACGACACGCCAGTCGCGCTGGCCGGTACTTCCTGCACCGTGATGCGCGCCCACGGGATATCCACCCGGCCATCAAGATTGAAGGCGGCGGGGGTCGCTTCAAACACCAGATCTGGCGACACGTCCATACGCACCATCGGCGGCACGGTGACACGTACCCGGCTTCCCTGCGCAGCAATGCGCGCCCGCCAGTTATTCAGCTGGCTCCAGTCGGCGTTCCCGTTGAGATTGATGTTGCCCTGTGCGGTCTGAATCAACCCATTAAGGGTAGAACTCATGCCGTTAAACACCATGTTGAGATTGGCGGCAGTGAGGGCAACCGGCATAAAGCTGGCTTCCACATTCACGCCGCTCAGTCCCAGCTGGCCGAATACCTGCGGCTGTTGCAAATTACCGCCGAGGCGCAGGGCGCTGTTGAGATTGCCTTTGATTTTCTCGCCCTGCATCAATGCCGGGTTGAACATCGCCAGCGAAATATTGCTGATATTAACGTTACCCGACAGCTGACGACGATGCTGCGGATCGGCAATTTGTACGTCACCGCTCAGCTGTCCATTGTTGGCGATGTGTATCAGCCAGTCGAGCTGGGCGCGGCCATTACGCAGCGCGGCATTCAGGTTCAGGGTGTCGAAGGCGATGGGCAAGGTGTTGCCCTGCACATCCTGCTCCACTTTTACGCCGTTGCCTTTCAGCGAGACGGTACCGGTCGGCAACGCGCCGTCAGAAGTCCAGTTAACCCGGGCATCACCGCTGAACACCCCTGCCAGTTTGGTTTCATCGGTCAGGAACGGTTTGAGCATGGCTAAATCAAAGCGGCTGAGCACCACATGCGCATGGCCGCTGGCTCCCGCTTCAATCGGTTCCGGCACACACAGTTGCGCGTTCGGGTTCTGCCAGCAGTGTGGCCCAATAGTCGCGCTCTGCTTGCTGTTGAGATAGTCAATCGCCATGGCACGCGTCAGACGCCACTCGCCCACCGGCGTATCGAAGCGGGTATTATTCAGCGTGCCCTGCCAGTGTTGGGTTTTGCGATCAAAGCTGCCGTTCAGCGCCAGGTGACCGGAGACCGGCTCGCCCTGCACCTCAAGTTTTAGCTGATGCTGCTTCTCGTTGCCGTCGGCATTGAGCGTCAGCAATTTAATCGCCAGCGCATCCTGTTTTAGCTGCTCCACCCGCAACTGCAATTTACCCGCAATCTGGTCACTGGATTTCACATCCCCCTGCAGCAGCACGCGCGCAATTTGCAGCTGCTGCCAGCGCAGGCCTGTGGCAGTGAGATCGGCCAGCAGTTGCGGAGCCTGTAGCGTCCCGCGAGCCTTGATGGTGCCTTTCGCCACCCCACCCAGTCCTGGCAACGCGTTGTCGAGATGCGGAGCATCAATGCTGGCATCCAGATTCAGCGCATCGCCCAGTTCGCCTTTGACGTCTACATGGTTACGCCCCAGCACCAGGTTGATACCCGGGACTTTCCACTGGTTGTAGCTATTGCCAGTCAGGGAGCCGTCAGCGCTGACCGCGTTCTGTTTGACGTTCCCTTTCAGCTGTAGCTGCGGCACGCTCAGTTGCCAGCTGCCGCCATACAGGCTGCCGCGCGTGGCGATTTTGCCATCCAGCTTCGCCGGCCAGTCCGGGTATTGTTTTGCGGTATTGATGCCGGACAACGTCAGTTCACTGCGCCAACTAATCGCTTTGCTCCAGTCCACCAGCGCGGTCAGGTCGATATTGCCCTGCAACGCCGCCACGCGCAGTTTATCGAGGCTGAACTGCTGCACATTCCCTTTACCATCAAGAGAAATTGCCGCAGGCGGCACCCCTTCGCCCTTCACGGCGGTACGCAGCGACATCACATAATCGGTGGCTTTCCCCTTGAACTGATAATCCAGGTTGTCGGCCTGGTACTGCACCGGACCGGTCAGCGGCCAGCGCAATTCCGGGCTGGTAAGCCTGAGCGATAACGGCAACCCAGCGACGGCAGGCTGTGTCGCAGCATCCAGCTGCGCCTGTACCGGGCCAGACAAATTGAGCGCCAGTTTCAGCTCATCACGCAGCGCACCGCTGAGATTCATTTTAATCTTCTCGCCCTTAATCGGGTCGAGATTCACCGCGCCGTTAAGGGCAAAGTTTACCGGCCAGTTCTCCGCCAGGGTGGCATCGCCGCTGGCGTTAAGTTGCCCCTGCGTCGAATCCACAGCAAAGGTTTCCAGTTGCAGATGGCGGTCAGCGGTTCTGGCCTTCAGCAGCAGGCTGTTGATGGTTACATCGGTATCGCCGGTTATGCGCAGCTGTTTGCCTGTCAGCTCCTGCACGGTGATATCCAGTGGCAGCTGGAAGTCCGGCAGTGCGGGTAACAGCGGTTGCGCGAACATCGCCTGCAACGTCTCACCCAGCGGTTTTTCATCCGGTTTAGGCTGCTGCACTTTCGGTTGTACCACCTGCTCATCCGCCACTTTGGCCGCTTTTGGCAACGCAATCAGCAAACTTTCGATATGGGTGGGGGTCAGCGTCAGGGCGCGGTTCTGCCATTGCATACCGGTGGTGAAATCGAGCAGCGAAATCGCCGTATCATCCACTTTGACATTGATGTTGTGCAGCCCGACTTTACTGAGCGTGATCGGATAAGGCGTGCTGAGATTGGTGCTGCCGCTCGCCTGCTCCGGCGGTGGTGCACTGGCCGGTGCTATTTGTTTGCTATCCACCACCACGCTGACATCCTGCAACGCAATGTCGTTGACGCACACTGACGAATGCAGCAGGCAGTTAAGGTTGATCGCCAGATGGAAGCGCCCGGCATCGACGCTAACTCCCGGCATGGTGTACTTCACGCCGCTCAGCGTCAGATCGCGCCAGCCACCTTCAACTTTGTCGATCGACAAACCCGGCACCCAGCGATCGGCTCCCTTCAATAGCAGATGCAAACCCGGTGTGGTGCCAATCAGGAAAGCCACGCTGCCCAAGATCAGCAGCAGAAAAATACCAAAACCAATCAGGACCTTTTTCCACAGCTTCATAGTTCAGGCCCCAGTCCGATATAAAATTGCAATCCGTGCTCCTCGCTATCACCAATCGGGCGGGCAATATCGAGTTTGATCGGCCCAACCGGAGAGGCCCAGCGCACGCCGAAGCCCGCACCGGTTTTGAAGTTGCTTTGTGTAATATCGTTAACCGCTTCACCGGAGTCGATGAATACCGCTCCCCACCATTTTCCGCTCACGTTGTACTGATATTCGAGCGAACCGGTCGCCAGTTTTGATGCACCGGTCAGCTTGCCATTGTCATCGCGTGGCGAGATCCCCTGATATTTGTAACCGCGAATACTGCGGTCCCCCCCGGCGAAGAAGCGCAGGTCAGGTGGCACTTTGTCGAAATCGTTGGTTTCGATCCAGCCAAGGTTGCCGCGTATCACAAAGCGGTTTTTCTCACCCAGCGTACGGATCCAGACGTTTTGCGCCTGCAGGATCAGGAAATCGACATCCGATCCCCAGGTGGTATCCGACACATCGGCGGAATAGCGCTGTGAGTCACCCCAGGTGGGCATCAACCCCCCGCGCGAACGGGTGCGGCTCAGGCTGACGCCAGGATAAATCAGCATGGTGGTGTTGGTGACGCTGCCCTGGGTAAAGTGATCGAGGCTCCAGCGCAGGTTGACCGCGCGCTGCCAGCCACTGCTGCTGTCCCAGTTACGCGATACGCCAAGCGTATTCGTATCGGCTTTGGTGTCGTTCAGATCGGTGCGTTTCACCCCGGCGGAGAAGGTATAGTACTGTTCCAGCGGGCTTTTCAGCAGCGGGACTTTGTAGCTCAGATCGATCTGCTGTTCCGGTGCAGAAATGTAGGCGCTGGTGGTCAGGCTGTGGCCACTGTCGTTGATCCAGGGCTTTTTCCAGGTGCCTTTCAGACGCGGGCCCACATCGGTGGAGTAGCCAATACCGGTTTCCAGCGTATTTTCTACCCGCGGGGACACGGCCGCGTTGAGCGGCAGTACCTTGGTCTGACGCCCTTTGGCAAAGTCCGGTGCCACCACCACCGAATTGAACCAGCCGGTGGCGGAAAGACGACGGTTCAGTTCCGCCAGGTCACGCGAACTGTAAGGGTCACCCTTTTTGAACGGCACCAGATTGCGCAGGTAAGCTTCCTGGATCTGCGAGCCCTGGAAAGTGACATCGCCGAAGCGATAGCGCGGGCCGCTGTCGTAGTCGATATCCCAGAAAGCCTCCCGGCGCTCGACTGATACACCAAGCTGGCTCTGCTTAAAGTCACCATCAAAATAACCATTACGCAGTGCCAGGCTGGAAAAACCGCTTTTAAATCTGTCGTAATCACCGTGGTTAAGCTGGGTGCCCACCTTCGGCGTGCCCTGTTTAACCCAGGCTTTGTAATCGGGATCGTTTTTCGCCGCACCCTCTACCACGATGGTGCTGCCGCCAATCTTTACCGGCTCTCCTGCCGTGACGCGCGCGATCAATACCGGACGTCCACCCTGTGGCGGTGCCGGACGCGATTCAAAATCAATCTGCGGTTCGTAGTAACCGAGTGCGCGCAAACCCTCTTTAACCGCGACGGAAACGCGCGCGCGGAAACGACCGTCGTTAGAAACCTCGTCGCTCCCTATGGTGGAGAGACGCGCCCTGACGTTTTTCTCTAAATCCCCGGATAAACCTTCCAGCTGCAATCGCACCTTAGCCGCCTCAAGGGCGGGTGCCACCAGCAGCAGGCTGGCTATGCAATAAATATGAAATCGTGGCACGCTTACTCCTGTTAATAATGCCTGCCCCTATTCCGCAGGGGCATGTATCTGTTTCGCGGGTAAAATCCAGCGCAGGCATACCCATCAGCATAGCCGCTCTTTTCCCCGAACAGCTGTGTAAACGCGGCAATTAAGCCAAATCGTCACTATTGTCGGCAAATGACGGGAGCGATACAACAACGAAGCGGCGCTTCTGCGGTTTGCCAGCACGCACTCAGACTATTCTTAAGCCGCCTGACGTCTCCGCTAGCGGCATGATAAGCGCTGCTGCTATAATCAGCGTCCTGCAGGCAACACCTGCATTCATTTCTGCCCCGACGCTTAACTGCCTTGTCGAATTGGCGCAGACATTTTTGGCACGGATAGCCCTGTTTGACTGGTGAGTACCGGACGTACGCCCATTCCCATGCTGCCCAGGCCAAAAATGACAAGTGATTAACCCAACGGATCTTTTATGCTCGATAGCTTACTTGTCATTCTTTTACTGATTGTTATCAGTGCGTTTTTCTCCCTGTCGGAGATCTCGCTGGCTGCTGCCCGCAAGATCAAGCTGAAACTGCTGGCCGACGAAGGCAATATCAACGCACAGCGTGTCCTGAAAATGCAGGAGACGCCAGGTATGTTCTTCACCGTGGTGCAGATCGGCCTTAATGCGGTAGCCATCCTCGGTGGTATCGTCGGTGATGCGGCGTTTTCACCGGCTTTCCGTTCGCTGTTCATTCGTTTTGTGTCCCCGGAGCTGGCCGATCAGTTGAGCTTCATCTGCTCCTTTACTGTCGTCACCAGCCTGTTCATCCTGTTTGCTGATTTAACCCCGAAGCGGGTAGGCATGATCGCGCCGGAAACCATTGCGCTGCGTATTATCAATCCGATGCGTTTCTGCCTGCTGGTGTTCCGTCCGCTGGTGTGGCTGTTTAACGGCCTGGCTAACGTCTTCTTTCGCATTTTTAAACTGCCAATGGTGCGTAAAGATGACATCACCTCCGATGATATCTACGCGGTGGTGGAAGCAGGCGCGCTGGCCGGGGTGCTGCGTAAGCAGGAACATGAGCTGATTGAAAACGTGTTTGAGCTGGAATCACGCACCGTGCCGTCTTCAATGACATCGCGCGAAAATATTATCTGGTTTGATTTGCATGAAGATGAAGGCAGCCTCAAAACGAAAATTGCCGAACATCCTCACTCCAAATTCCTCGTCTGCGATGGCGATATCGACCATATCGTCGGCTACGTCGATTCCAAAGAGCTGCTGTTGCGCGTACTGGGCAATCAAAGCATGGCGTTGAATAGCGGCGTGCAGATCCGCTCCGCGCTGATTGTGCCCGATACGCTGACGCTGTCTGAAGCGCTGGAAAGTTTCAAAACTGCGGGTGAAGACTTCGCGGTGATCATGAATGAATACGCGCTGGTAGTAGGCATTATTACCCTGAATGATGTGATGACCACACTGATGGGTGACCTGGTCGGCCAGGGGCTGGAAGAACAGATTGTGGCGCGTGATGAGAATTCATGGCTGGTGGAGGGCGGCACCCCTATCGATGACGTGATGCGCGTGCTGCATATCGATGAGTTTCCGCAGTCAGGTAACTATGAAACCATCGGCGGCTTTATGATGTATATGCTGCGTAAGATCCCGAAACGTACCGATTTCGTGAAGTTTGCCGGGTATAAGTTTGAAGTGGTGGATATTGATAGCTATCGCATCGACCAGCTGCTGGTCACGCGTATCGATGAGCGCCCGCCAGTGCTGAATGTCGCTAAAAACGCGGCGGCTGATGCAGAAACCCCCTCATCGTAGCGGGTCCGGATGCTATAAAAAACAAAGGCGCGATAAATCGCGCCGCTCCAGGGCGCCATCGGCGCCCTTTCTTCTGCTTAGTTGTACTCGGCTTGCAGCCGTATCACCTGGCGATTGATTTCCGACATCACGCTCAGATGTTGTACGTCTTTGACGCGCGGGATAAGCACCTTCCCTTTATCGAATTCGAATGCGCCAACGTCCTTGATATACAACCTTCCTTTAAATAGCGTTTTTACGTATTTCGCAATTTGCAGCGGATTATAACGCTGGAAGATCTTCATGTTGTTCTAACTCCTGTACAGAAATAATACGCTTCTTCGTTGCCAACATCGGTACGAGCCCATGAAGCGCAAATGAGGCCTAAACTATAGAACATCCTGCGCTGCGGATGTTCCGAAAAAATGAATTTTTTACTGAATTGACACATCATTACAGAACACTCTGTTACCGAGGTCACAGAATCCAGTATAAACCTTCAGTGATTAAGGAATTGTGGCGTCGGTTGCAAAGCTGTTAACTCGTCGCGACAGGGCGCATCATCCACGCTTAATATTGCAGGAACATGACCAACTGGTCGGATCACCAAGGAGCCACTTTTATGCGATTGCCACACATGGTGTTAGCACTGGCACTACTTCTGCCCCATCTCGCTGCGGCACATCTGTTCAAACAAGGCGAACGCGTCCCTGCAGTGGGGGTGAATGACAAAGGGGAACTGATCTATCTTCAGGACAAGTTCAGCTATCGTCCGTGGAATAGCTCGCAGCTGGTGGGAAAAGTGCGGGTTATCATGCATATCGCCGGGCGTTCTTCAGCGAAAGAAATGAATGCGGCATTGATTGAGGCCATTAAAGCCGCCAAATTACCACACGACCACTACCAGACCACCACGGTAGTCAATACTGATGATGCTATCCCAGGTACCGGCATGTTTGTGCGCAGCAGCATCGAAAGCAATAAGCAGCAGTATCCGTGGTCGCAATTTATCGTCGATAGCAACGGCAACGCGCGCAAAGCCTGGCAGCTGGAGGAAGGTGGCTCCGCGATAGTGGTGCTGGATAAGAACGGGCGGGTGCAATACGCCAAAGATGGCGCACTGACACAACAGGAAGTGCAGCAGGTGATTACGCTATTGCATCAATTGCTGTCGTAGCGGCGAGGATTTATGGGCCAGGGCGCGCGATAAATCGCGCCGCTACGAATATGCCTAAAACAGGGAGACACGGAAGCCTGGATTGAGGAAGGATTCCTGCGGCGCATAGTCGAGGGTTTTACCCTGCCAGTCATGCACATGCGCACCTGCGGCAATCGCCACTGCATGTCCGGCACCGGTATCCCAGATATTGGTCGGTCCAAAGCGTGGATAGAGCTGGGCTTTGCCTTCGGCCACCAGGCAGAATTTCAATGAGGAGCCGATGGCCGTTGTCTGATGCTCGCCCAGCTGTTGCAGATACTCTTGCAGCTCTTCATCTTTGTCAAAATGCGAACGACTCACGACCACCAGCGGCGGACGCGCATCACGCACATGAATCTGGCTTTTATGTCCGCCCTCTTCTTTCCAGGCTTTGCCTTCCGCAGCAGAATAAAGCACGCCAATGGCTGGTGCATAAACCACGCCCAGAACCGGTTTCCCTTTTTCAATCAGCGCGATATTCACCGTGAATTCACCGTTGCGCTTGATAAACTCTTTGGTGCCATCCAGCGGGTCAACCAGCCAGTAGCGCTGCCACT
This sequence comes from Pantoea sp. App145, assembly GCF_047947045.1. NCBI lineage: Bacteria > Pseudomonadati > Pseudomonadota > Gammaproteobacteria > Enterobacterales > Erwiniaceae > Pantoea > Pantoea sp. App145. The sequence continues at coordinate 3,315,601 of NZ_CP133290.1, read as the reverse complement.
GCTGACGGACTTCCCAGGCCGGAGGATCTTCTTCTGACAATACCGGCACTTCCGGTGTCAGGGCCTGTAGCCCATTAAGAATCACCTGATGCGCGGCGAGGTCGGCAGCCGTGACCGGCGAATCATCCGCCTTACGTTCGATATCCATCGGCTGCGCGCCATCATACACCTGCATAATCGCATCACCTGCGGCACGGGCCAGCTGGCAAATTTGCTCTAACATTCTTCACCTCATTTCTGCTGATTCTGCTTACTCGCTGCAAACAGCAAACCTGTAACTATTTTAGCAGGCGACCTGTTTATTCCGAGCTTCACGCCAGTCGCGAGAGCAATCTATTTTAATATCAATATCATAGTTCATCGCCTACCGTCACGTATGAGATGAGGTTATATCTGCTGCGTTTCTCCACAGATTATGCGCAGGGATCGCAACAATCTATGAAAAAGATCCACTTTGATGACATCACGGAAACAGCAAAGCGTTATGTGCCGAAAATGCGTACAAAAAGTGCTTAAATAATCACCATATTGCTACGTTCTGATTTGAGCAGCCACGCTATGATGGGAGAAACCGGGTTGTATCTGGCAGGTGGATTGACAGCAGAATGAAGAAATGAAGGGCGGCAACGGCCGCCCTGACTGCGGCTTACAGAATTTCCAGCAGCTCGACTTCGAAGATCAGCGTGCTGAACGGCGGGATGGATGCGCCAGCACCACGCTCGCCGTAGGCGATGTTGTGTGGGATCACCAGTTCCCATTTGGAGCCGACCGGCATCAGGGTCAGGGCTTCAATCCAGCCTGCGATAACGCCGCTAACCGGGAATTCTGCTGGTTCGCCACGCGCCACAGAGCTATCAAACACGGTGCCATCGATCAGTTTACCGGTGTAGTGTACACGTACACGGTCCTGACGAGATGGGATAGCCCCATCACCCTGTTTGATGACGCTGAATTGCAGGCCTGATTCGGTGCTGCTCACGCCTTCACGCTGTGCGTTCTGATCCAGGAATTTCTGGCCTTCCGCCGCCATCGCCTGGACGCGCTCACGACGCACGCCTTCCGCACGCTCGTGCACTTCGCGCAGCGCACGATGTACCACATCAACCGGAACTGCCGGTGAATTCCCTTCCAGCGCGTCGCGCAGGCCCGCGAGCAGTGCTTCCGGCTGCAGACCCTGCAGTCCGGACTCCAGCAGCTGCTGGCCTACCTGTAAACCAATACCGTAACTTGCTTGTGCTTCGACGCTGTCAAATGAAGGGGTCGTCATCTTGATTCCTTAATCCCGGAGAAAAAATTGAAACGGCAGCATAACAGCGCAGGCCGCTGGCGTAAAATCTCGCGCATCGCAGATGACATTTCTCAGGGAAAGAGAAACAATGTATGGGTCAGAATTTTCAATGCTGGCAGGCACTTCGCGCCGGTATTGCCCATACTACATTTAAGGGAAGGATAAACCTTTCCACCGTCGAGATAAGAGAGAATACATGGGCCAGATCGCCCCACGACGTCGCAGGACGCGCACCCCGCGTACTTTACCCTGGTTGCGGAACTTGCTGCCGCAAGGCAAACGCCCGGTTACCAGTGAGGAGGAACCACGAATGGCTTCTGCTACCCCTTCCCGACTTCCCGGCAGTCTGGGCCGTATCTGGCATCTGCTGGATAACGTACGCTGGATGGATCCGCTACCCGCCCTGCATCGTCGCGGTATCGTGATTGCGCTGGTGATTATCCTGCTGGCGTTCCTGTGGCCGTCGAGTACCCCTCAGTATCCGGTGGAGCGCCCGGTCAGCGATAATGCAGCCAAACAAGTGCCAATGCAGGCAGAAATCTATGACAACAACAGCACGCCAAAACCCGATTCTCAGGGGGAATGGCGCAGTTATACCGTGGCGTCAGGCCAGACGCTGGCGCAGCTGTTCCGTGATAACAATTTACCGGTGAGTGATGTGTTTGCCATGGCGCGAGTGGAAGGTAACGATCAGCCGCTCAGCGCCCTGCAGACGGGTCAGCAGGTGAAAATTCGCCAGAATGCGCAGGGTGTGGTGACGGGATTGACAGTGGATAGCGGCAACGGCCCGGTGCTGTTTACCCGTCAGCCTGACGGCAGCTTTATCCGCGCGCAATAACAAAAAAGCCGGCACAAGGCCGGCTTTTTCGCATTACCGAGTAAAATTACTCAGCAACTACATTCACAACCAGTTTCGCGAATACTTCGCTGTGAACCTGGAAGTCAACTTCGTGCTCACCGATAGTGCGCAGAACGCCGTTCGGCAGACGAACTTCGCTCTTAGCCACTTCAACGCCAGCTGCAGTTACAGCGTCAGCGATGTCGCGAGTACCGATGGAACCGAACAGTTTACCTTCGTCGCCTGATTTAGACGCGATGGTGACGCTGCCCAGACCGTTGATTTTCTCAGCACGTGCGTTAGCAGCTGCCAGAACGTCAGCCAGTTTGGCTTCCAGTTCAGCGCGGCGCGCTTCGAAATATTCAACGTTTTTCTTGGTAGCAGGAACAGCTTTACCCTGCGGAACCAGGAAGTTACGAGCGTAACCCGCTTTAACGTTAACCTGATCACCCAGGCTGCCCAGGTTTGCTACTTTATCAAGCAGAATAACTTGCATTACCTTATCCTCTTAAAGTCGTTATTAGACAGCAACCGATTACTGATGACGATCAGTGTACGGCAGCAGAGACAGGTAACGCGCGCGCTTGATAGCACGAGCCAGCTGACGCTGGTATTTTGCGCGAGTACCGGTGATACGGCTCGGTACGATCTTACCGCTTTCAGTGATGTAGTTTTTCAGCGTAGCGATATCTTTGTAGTCGATCTCTTGAACGCCTTCCGCGGTGAAACGGCAGAACTTGCGACGACGGAAATAACGTGCCATTTGGCTAGTCTCCAGAATCTATCAATTCAATCTGCTCGGCATGTAACACAATTCTACTCTGGCCATTGCGTGCCTGATGGCAGCTAATAAAACCTTCGAGAGTGAGTTGCGTGCCGACCGTTATATGTTGAGTAATCACCTGATGGGTGCTGCCGCTGATAATCACCGGCATCTGACACCAGGCTTGCCGGTGAAACCCGGCTTCCTCCTGCATGGAACGGTGCTCAAGCACGAACTGGCAGTGAGGAATTCCTGACGGACTGATTTTTCGAACCGGCGTCTTACACACAGTGCCAGACAGGCGCAGTCGATTGGCCGTCATTATGGATTACTCTTCAGAATCCCCAGCATCTGAGTCATCTGCCGCTTCGTTAGCGAAGTCTTCACGGCGCTCACGACGCTCGTCTTTCGCTTTAACCATCGGAGATGCTTCAGTTACCGCGTGCTTAACGCGCATAACCATGCTGCGGATAACGGCGTCGTTGAAGCGGAAGTTAGTTTCCAGCTCGTCAATCACTTCCTGCGGCGCTTCTACGTTCAGCAGAACATAGTGTGCTTTGTGCAGTTTGTTGATCGGGTAAGCCAGCTGACGGCGGCCCCAGTCTTCCAGACGGTGGATCGTGCCCTGTGCACCAGTGATAGCACCAGTGTAACGCTCGATCATGCCCGGAACCTGTTCGCTCTGGTCAGGATGGACCATAAATACGATTTCGTAATGACGCATCGAAATTGCTCCTTACGGATTATTCAGCCTCCTGTCAGGGTCAGCTGCGGCCCACGGAAGCAAGGAACGTTATAGGTTGTGAATCATCCAATAAATGAAACACACCTCTGAATGCAGCTGAAAAATTGACGCGTAATCATACTGACGTTGCCCGCTAAACTCAAGCGCACAATTCATCAAATGGCGTGCAACGTGCCAGATGATGGCACCTTTTGTGCTAAGGGTGAAAATTCAGGAGGTTAAGCGGCATTTCATCAAAATAGCTGAACAAGGTGTTCAACAGGACCGGCTGGCAGCAATGTGGTGAAGAACTAAACTATTTATAGACGCAACGGTTTAGCTTGTCGTCGGCGTCTGAGAGTGAATTCCCTGTAGTGAGGAGTCGATTATGAGAAGTATCGTCATCGCCACTTTACTGGGTCTCTTCCTGTCTACACCCGCTTTTGCCAGCTCAACTGACTATGCGCAACAGATGAGAAGTAACAGCAGCAAAGCGGCATCAGGCTATGTCTACGTCAACCGACTGGGCGCCCCCAGTGATAACCACACCGGGGCCAACAGTAGCGCGGCTGAACGGTTGTCGTCACAGCTGTAGTCCGGTATGTCGTAACGGGCTGGCAGCTTTTGCCAGCCCGAATTATTTTCACAGGTGATGTTTGAAAAAACTCACCAGCGCACCCAGCGCTGAAGGCGTGATTTTGTGGCCGATCTGCTTTTCCGACAGGTAAGTGACACGCCCATCCAGCTGCGCTTCACGCAGCGCTTTCTCCAGCCGCACCGTTTCCGCGAACGGCACCACCTCATCGGCTTCCCCGTGCCACAGCAGCAGCGGACGGTTCGCCAGTTTATCCAGTTGCTGGCTGGGATCGTAACTGGCTAACGGTGCCAGCCGGGCGGCAAAAGCTTCTTTCTGCTGCGGCGTGCGCGCCACCAGCGGCGGGAACAGCGTGTGACTCAGTTGCATAAAATAGCCCGACCCCATCATGCAGGCGACGCTGTGAATCTGCGGATAACGCGCCATTGCCCCGAGTGCCGTCATCCCGCCCATTGAAGCACCCGCCACGGCAAAGCGATCATCGGCAATCCAGTCATTGGCGCGCAGCGCGGCTTCCAGTAGCGGTACTTCGTCGATATTTTTTCGGAGGATCTCCCAGAAATGCGTCATACGGGTTTCCGTATCACCGTTATAGCGGGCGCCATGCATATCCGCATCTGGCATCACCACGCGAAAACCCGCCTGAGCGAGAGCAACCGCAAAGTAGCTGTACACCTCTTTTGACGAGGTAAAGCCATGATAAAACAGCACGGTCGGTAAACGCGCCAGGCGCTGTCCGGATGGTGCCGCATGGATACACTGAATCCCTGCCAGTGTTTCGGTTGCCAGTTCAATCATGTCGCCTCCGTTGAGAATGATTATCACCTGCTCACAGTGTAAACCCTGAGACCTGAAACGCGAGTTACTTCACATTTTCGCGTGAATAATTTCCACCCTAAACCTTTTCCCCGATTTGCCGTTGATCTTGTATCTCCTCATCCATATCAACATAGGTACTTTATGAAGCGTCTCTCTCTCAGCGCCATGGGTCTCGGAATTAAGCTGTCTGTACTGACGTCTTTAAGCGTAGCCGTAGTGCTGCTGACCCTCACCCTTACCCTGAGCCACAACGCCTCCCGTCAGCTGGAAAATCTGGCGACGGACGATATGCAAAATCAGGTGCAGGGCATCAGTGAGATGGCCAGCATGTTTAATACCACCTTGTCTGCCGAAGTGGCGAATTACACTCGGCTGTTTCAGAGTTTTCTCCCCAAACGCTTCAGTCGTGATGAAGGCACCCGCATTCAGGTGGGGGATATCAGCACACCTACTCTGCGTGCCGGGCTGAAAACCCTCAACCTTGACCAGATTGCCGTGGATGATTTCCTCGATCGTACCGGTGCAGTCTCCACCATTTTCGTACGTGACGGCGACGATTATGTGCGCATCGCCACCTCGCTGAAGAAAGAAGACGGCCAGCGTGCAATCGGCACCAGGCTGGACCGCAGCAGCGCTGCCTGGCGTAGCGTGAATCAGGGTGAAGCTTACCGTGGCCTGGCAACCCTGTTTGGTCATCGTTATATCACACAGTATCAGCCGGTAATGGATGAGAGCGGCGCAGTCATCGGCATTCTGTTTGTCGGAGTGCAAATCGATCAGCAATACGCGCTGATGCGCGACAAAGTGCTGGCGCGCCATCTCGGCGACAGTGGGCATTTCTTTGTGCTGAACGGCGCGCCCGGCACCACCCAGGGGCAATTTTTGTTTGCCAGCCAGCGCGAAGGTAAATTGCCGCTGTGGGATGCCAGGACACAGCAACAGCTACTGAGCCAGCCGAAAGGTTTACTCACCATGCAGCTGGATGGCGAAACCAAACTGCTGGCCTGGCAACAGCTGCCGGGATGGAACTGGATTATCGCCGGGGAAGTCAGCCGTGCCAGCCTGCTGGCCCCGATTACCCACAGCCGTGACCTGTTTGTCGCCATTGGTCTGGCGCTGGTTATCCTCTTTGCCTGCGGATTTATGTGGTACAGCCGCCGTGCCATTACCCGTCCGTTGCATCAGGTGATTCATCTTGCCGAAGAGTATGCGGCGGGTAATTTGCAGGCGCACCTCGACTCCACGCGTCATGATGAAATCGGCCAACTGGTGGGGGCGATCAACGGTATTGGCGATGGCCTGGAGCAGATCGTCGGCCAGGTACGCCAGACGGCACAACAAATCAGCGCGGGCACTGACAGCATTGCCGCCAGCAGCCAGAACATCAGCGCGCAGATTGGTCGTCAGGCCAGCAGCGTGGAACAAACCTCGGCCAGCATGGAGCAGTTTGGTGCCACCGTGGCGCAAACTGCCGCTAACGTACGCCAGGCACTGGCGCGGGTGAGTGAGGCTGATCAAACCGTTGCCCGCAGTGGCGAGACCGTATCGCGTTCGGTCAGCACCATGGCAGACATTCGCGTCGCCTCGCAGAGCATTGCCGACATCACCCATGTGATTGAATCCATTGCTTTCCAGACCAATATCCTCGCACTGAATGCCGCGGTGGAAGCGGCACGCGCGGGCGAGCACGGTAAAGGTTTCGCGGTGGTAGCAGCGGAAGTTCGCGCACTGGCGCAGCGCAGCGCCCAGGCGGCAAAAGAGATCGATGGTCTGATCGCCAGCTCCATCAGCAAGGTCGAGGAGGGCCATAGCCTGTCTGAGCAGACACGCGATGCCATGAATCACATTGTTGAACATATCGCGCAGGTGAAAACCCTGATGGGCGAAATCAATATCGCCGCGCAGGAGCAGGCGTCAGGCATTGGTCAGGTGAACCTGGCGATGAACCACATCAGCCAGGCAACCCATCAGAGCAGTGATTTAGTCACCGAATCTGAGGCTTCAGCCCAGAGTCTGAGTCAGCAGGGGCATCATCTGACCGAGCTGGTGAGTATTTTTCATCTGAAGTCCTGATAGCACAGGGGAAGATGGCATACACTTGAGCCATCTTCCCCGAACCGGAGTTGCCATGCGTGTTTCGTTATTTCTGGCGCTGAGCCTGCTGTTAAGCGGCTGCTCGGCGCTTACGCCGACGCCCAAAGCACCACCACCGCCCACAGCGCATGCCCAGGAGATTAACCGGGCGCAGAGCTACGGCTTGCGCAAACTGGGTACCATCAGCGTCCAGGTACGGGGTTCACCGGATGATGCCCAACGCGCTATTGCCGCGCGGGCTAATCAGTTAGGTGCCACCTGGTATCAGATTTTATTAATAGATGAGACGGTGATGCCCGGTTTCTGGTACTCCACCGCCGTTCTCTATGCGCCCTCAACCGGCAGTAGCCCGCAGCAGTAGGCGTGAGCTAAGGTCGTGGCTCAACAGCGGTTTGCCGCGCGTATCCAGGAACTGCTGACACCAGCCATCGGCCAGCGGTGGCTCCGCCACTTTCAGCAGGATCGCCGCCGTTGCCAGCTGCAACAGATCCTCAGTTACGGCACGCGCCTGCGCCTCCTGTACGTTACCGAGACGCAGTCGTAGCTGCCGCCAGCGGCGGTCGAAATGACGATTGCACCCTTTCACCGCGTCCAGTTCATCACTCAGCATCGTCAGCGTATCCGATTGGCGGTTAAGTACCCGCAACACATCCAGACACATGACATTGCCAGAACCTTCCCAGATGCTGTTGACTGGCATCTCACGATACAGCCGTGGCAACTCGCTTTCTTCGCAATAACCGATGCCGCCCAGCACCTCCATCGCTTCGGCAACAAAGGGAATCCCCGCCTGGCAAGTCACATATTTGGCAGCCGGGGTGAAGAGACGGGCATAGAGGCGTTCATGCTCGCTGGCGGGAGTTGACCAGGCGCGTGCCAGGCGCAGCAGCAACGCGGTTTGCCCCTCCAGCTGTAGCGCTTGCCGGGCCAGCACCGCCCGCATCAGAGGCTGGTCGCTGAGGTTTTTGCCCATCACCTGACGCTGCTGGGCGTGATGCAGGGCAATGGAGAATGCACGCCGCATCAGCCCGTGGCTACCGAGTGCGCAATCGAAACGCGTCATACCGCCCATTTTCAGGATCAGCCGCACGCCTTCGCCCTCTTCTCCCAACAGCCAGCCGATCGCATCCTGAAACTCCACTTCACAGCTGGCATTGGAGCGATTGCCAAGCTTGTCTTTGAGGCGTTCAAGCCGGATAGCATTGCGTGCACCATCCGGTAGCAGGCGCGGCAGGAAAAAACAGCTCAGGCCACCCGAGGTCTGCGCCAGTATCAGATGCGCGTCGCTTTGCGGCACCGAGAAAAACCATTTATGGCCGATAATGCGATAAGCCTCACCGGGGCCGCGTCCACCCAAGGGTTCCGCGCGCGTACTGTTGCTCAGCACATCAGTGCCGCCCTGTTTTTCGGTCATCCCCATACCAATCAGCAAACCCCGTTTCTTATTACCGGGTTGATGATGGGCATCGTAGCGATCGCTCAGCAACGCATCGTGCCAGTCGAGCCAGGGTTCTGGCAGGTGATTTTGTAGCAGCGGAATGGCGGCGTGGGTCATGGTGACCGGGCAAAGCGACCCTGCCTCCACCTGCGCGTGCAGGATAAAGCGCGCCGCACGAGCCACCATCGCGTTGGGCTGAACATCGGGTTGCCAGCTGAGATTGTGCAGGCGGCTGGCGCATAAGCCCTGCATCAGCAGATGCCACGCGGGATGAAAGCGTACCTCATCCAGCCGTTCACCGCGCGCGTCATAGCGCAGCAGCTCCGGTGGCTGGGCATTGGCCAGTCGTCCCAGTTCGAGAGATTCAGCACTGCCGAGTTGCAGCCCGACCGAAGCCAGCCATTCACGATCCCAGCTGGCACCTTCCCGCGCGACGGCTTCGCATAAGGGAAGATCGCGGGTAAACAGGTTGCTGTTGCTGAGCGGCTGAGGCTGATTGAAAACGCTGTGGGTTGTCCAGGTCATAACGTCCCCCTCATTAGGCTCACAGCCTAAGTATGGGGGTGATAGTCAGTTATGCCTGGTACAAAAACTAATTTGCGGAGGGGATCACGCCAGGCGCTGACGTACCGCTTCGAACAGACAAATACCGGTGGCCACGGAAACGTTCAGAGAAGATACGCTGCCCGCCATCGGGATGCTGATCAACTCATCGCAATGCTCACGCGTCAGACGGCGCATACCTTCGCCCTCTGCACCCATCACCAGCGCCAGTGAACCCGGCAGCTTGCTCTGGTACAGCGTATGATCGGCTTCACCGGCCGTACCGACGATCCAGATGTTGTACTCCTGCAGCAAACGCATGGTGCGCGCCAGGTTAGTCACGCGGATCAGCGGAACGTTTTCTGCTGCGCCACTGGCCACTTTTTTCGCTGTGGCATTCAGCTGTGCGGAACGATCTTTCGGTACGATCACCGCATGCACGCCAGCCGCATCGGCGCTGCGCAGGCAGGCTCCGAGGTTATGCGGATCGGTAACGCCATCGAGGATCAACAGGAACGGGTTATCCAGCGATTCCAGCAGATCCGGCAGATCGCCTTCCTGATAATTTTTACCCGGCTTCACGCGTGCCACGATCCCCTGATGCACACCGCCCTCCACCTGGCTATCCAGCCACTGCCGATTGGCCAGCTGAATCACAATTCCCTGAGCTTCCAGCGCGGCGATCAGCGGTTGCAGGCGACGATCATCACGGCCTTTGAGAATAAAGACTTCCTGAAAACGCTGAGGATCGCGTTCCAGCAGGGCCTGCACGGCATGGATACCAAAAATTATTTCACTCATTACTTTGCTCAAGGTTGGATGTCGGACGTCGCGGCGCGATAAATCGCGCCGCTACAACTGATCAGCATCAGGCTTCGCTGGTTTTCTTCTTCGCCGCGCGCTTAGCCTTAGTGGCGGCGGCGATTTTACGGGTTTTTTCGGAGACTTTTTTGCTTTTTTTCTCAGCTTTCGCTTTCGCCGGTTTTTTCTTCTCACCGCGGAAAGCGGCATCCGGCTCGAAATTCACATTTTTACCGGCATCACGGCGGCGTTTAGCCGGAGCTTGTCCACCACGCTTCTCGCGCTCGCGAGCAGTTTTGCCTTCACCACGCGGGACACGCTGGCTGGAAATCAGCGCGAAGTCGATTTTGCGTTCGTCCATGTGCACCGCTTCCACCCGCACTTCAACGGCATCGCCCAGGCGATAGGTTCGTCCACCGGATTCACCGATCAGACGCTGCCCCACCGGATCGAAGCGGTAGTAATCATTGTCCAGCGATGAAACATGCACCAGACCATCGATAAACAGATCGTTCAGACGCACGAAGAAACCAAAACCGGTCACGCTGGAGATCACGCCGGTAAAGACGTTACCCACCTGATCCTGCATAAAGTCGCATTTCAGCCAGTCAGCAACGTCACGCGTGGCCTCATCGGCACGGCGTTCGGTCATGGAACAGTGCTGGCCGAGCTGCAGCATCTGCTGCATATCATAGTGGTAACCGCCGGTCGCCGTGGTGTTACCTTTCTCCTCACCCTGCTCTTTCGCCAGCAGATATTTGATGGCGCGATGCAGCAGCAGGTCCGGGTAGCGGCGAATCGGTGAAGTGAAGTGTGCATACGACGCCAGCGCCAGACCAAAGTGGCCACGGTTTTCCGGATCGTACACTGCCTGTTTCATCGAACGCAGCAGCATAGTTTGCAGCATTTCTGCATCCGGGCGATCGGCGATCTGCGTCAGCAGCTCGGCATAATCAATCGGCTGCGGTTTGCTGCCACCCGGCAGGCTCAGGCCCAGTTCGTTCAGTACGGTACGGAAGCTGGTGATGCTGTCGTCACTCGGGCGATCGTGATCGCGGAACAAGGCCGGTTCTTCGTTCTTCTCAACAAAACGCGCTGACGCGATGTTGGCGAGGATCATACATTCTTCAATCAACTTATGGGCATCGTTGCGCACCGTGCGCTCGACGCGCTCAATACGACGATCGGCATTGAAGATGAATTTAGCTTCTTCGGTTTCGAAGGAGATGCCGCCACGCTGCTCACGCGACTTTTCCAGCACCTGATACATGCGGTGCAACTCTTCAAGATGCTTCACCAGTGGCGCGTATTGTTCACGCAGCTCCGGGTTGCCTTGCAGGATGTTCCACACTTTGGTGTAGGTCAGGCGCGCGTGTGAATTCATCACCGCTTCATAATGTTTGTAGCCGGTCAGTTTGCCGGTGGCCGAGATGGTCATTTCGCACACCATACACAGGCGATCAACCTGCGGGTTCAGTGAGCACAGGCCATTCGACAGCACTTCCGGCAGCATCGGTACTACCTGCGACGGGAAATATACCGAGGTGCCGCGCTGGTGGGCTTCGTTGTCCAGAGCCGTGCCCGGACGCACGTAATAACTGACGTCGGCAATCGCCACCCATAAGCGCCAGCCGCCACCGCGTTTTTTCTCACAGTAGACAGCATCGTCGAAGTCGCGCGCGTCCTCACCATCAATGGTGACTAACGGCAACTGACGCAGATCGACACGACCTTTCTTCGCCGCTTCCGGCACTTCTTCTTTCAGTTTGGCGATCTGTTTTTCGACTTCTTCCGGCCAGACGTGGGGGATTTCATGGGTGCGCAGCGCCATATCGACAGCCAGACCAGTGCCCATATTATCGCCCAGCACTTCCGTGACTTTGCCCAGCGCTTTGGTACGACGCGTCGGGCGCTGGGTAATCTCCACCACCACGACCGAGCCCATACGCGCGTTCAGCGTCTGGTCCTGTGGGATGAGGATATCAAAGCTCAGACGACTGTCGTCCGGCACGACAAAGCCCGTACCGGCATCGGTAAAGTAACGACCAACGATCTGGCTGTTACGTGGCTCCAGTACGCGTACTACGCGCGCCTCGCGGCGACCTTTGCGATCCGCGCCACCGGGTTGCGCCAGGATCACGTCACCGTGCAGACACAGTTTCAACTGTTCGGCAGAGAGATAGAAATCATCCTTCTGCCCTTCCACGCGCAGGAAACCATAGCCATCACGATGACCAATCACTTTGCCACGCAGCAAATCAAGGCGCTCAGGCAGCGCGTAGCATTGACGGCGGGTAAATATCAGCTGTCCATCGCGCTCCATGGCACGCAGACGACGGCGCAGCGCTTCCAGTTGCTCTTCACTGCTGATATTGAGTTCCTGGGCGATGTCATCGCGGCTGGCAGGCTTTTCGCGCTTTTCTAATAGCGCCAGAATAAACTCCCGACTGGGGATCGGGTTTTCATATTTTTCAGCTTCTCTTTCCTGAAAAGGATCTTTTGACATTACGGTTCCTCCGATGTCATTTTTGATGGATTGCCACCGGCGGTTCGGACAATAAGATTTGGTACAGTGGTTCGTTGTCTTTGACGAGATCGGCCAGCGTGTAATTATCCAGCTCATCAAGGAATAGCTGGACCGCATTGTTCAACGCTTTGCGCAAGCGACAGGCTGGCGTAATGCTGCATTCACTACAGTTAACCAGCTGTAGTGGCTCCATTTTCCTGACAACGTCGCCAATGACTATTTTTTCCGGGTCCATGCCTAAACGAATTCCGCCGTTTTTACCGCGTGTTGCGGCCACAAAGCCGGCCCGGCTCAGTTGGTTGATGATTTTCACCATGTGATTACGCGACACCCCATAGGTATCGGTCACTTCAGTAATGTTGGTCTGCTTACCCTCGGGCAAAGTGGCCATGTAGATCAAGGCACGCAGACCGTAATCAGTAAAACTTGTAAGCTGCACATGTACCTCAGTGAATCATCGGGTGTTATTTTTATATGCCGATTGGCGTTGCGTTTAATGATGATGATAAACCAGTGCGTGAAGGCCGGTGCGTTTTTTTCAGGCAACTCTTGATATTTGCAAGAAAAAATATTGTGAGCGGAGTCAAAGAGCAGAGAAACAGAGGCCGGACAGGGTCCGGCCTGAGGGGATTATGCGTCAAACGGATCGCGCAAAATCATGGTCTCACTACGGTCAGGACCAGTAGAAATAATATCCACCGGAACACCGGTTACCTCTTCCACACGTTTGATGTAGTCACGTGCGGCCTGCGGCAGACCTTCCAGCGTTTTCACGCCAAAGGTGTTTTCACTCCAGCCCGGCATTGATTCGTAAATCGGCTCAATACCTTCCCAGCCTTCAGCAGCCAGCGGCGTAGTGGTGACTTCGCGGCCATCCGGCATGCGATATCCCACACAAATTTTCACTTCTTTCAGGCCATCCAGCACGTCCAGTTTGGTCATGCAGAAACCTGACAGTGAGTTGATCTGCACTGCACGGCGAACCGCCACGGCATCCAGCCAACCGGTACGACGACGACGACCGGTGGTGGCACCGAACTCGTTACCTTTGGAGCACAGGAACTCACCGGTTTCATCAAACAGTTCAGTCGGGAACGGACCTGCACCCACGCGGGTTGAGTAGGCTTTAACGATACCCAGCACATAGTCAACATAACGCGGACCGATACCAGAACCGGTTGCCACGCCACCAGCGGTGGTGTTTGACGAGGTCACGTACGGGTAAGTACCGTGGTCGATATCCAGTAACGTACCCTGCGCACCTTCGAACATGATCAGATCGCCACGCTGACGCGCGTTATCCAGCAGTTCAGACACGTCAACGACCATGCTGGTCAGGATGTCGGCCACTGCCATCACATCGTTCAGCACTTTGTCGTAATCGACAGCATCTTCTTTGTAGTAATTCACCAGCTGGAAGTTGTAGTAATCCACCACTTCTTTCAGCTTGGCAGCGAAGGTTTCTTTGTTGAAGAGATCGCCAACGCGCAGACCACGGCGGGCAACTTTATCTTCGTAGGCTGGGCCGATACCACGACCGGTGGTACCGATAGCTTTAGCACCACGCGCTTTTTCACGCGCCAGGTCCATCGCGACATGGTATTGCAGGATTAACGGGCAGGCTTCAGACAGCAGCAGACGTTCGCGTACCGGTACACCGCGCTCCTCAAGACCTTTCATCTCTTTCATCAGCGCTTCTGGTGACAGCACAACGCCGTTACCAATGATGCTGGTGACGTTTTCACGCAGGATGCCTGATGGAATTAAGTGGAGGACGGTTTTTTCACCGTTGATAACCAGCGTGTGGCCTGCATTGTGACCACCTTGATAGCGCACGACGTATTTCGCGCGCTCTGTGAGAAGGTCTACGATCTTGCCTTTACCTTCGTCACCCCATTGGGTGCCCAGTACGACGACGTTCTTACCCATTTTTTCAAAATCACCGATTGCTTAAAAATGGATTCTACCACCTGACTTTTCCACTTTCAGCTCTTTTAGCATACGATTGCGCGGTTTTTTGCCTGAGTTTTGATCGATACAACATGTTGGGGATAAATCAGCGACAAGACACAACGAGGCTGCGAAATAACGCGCATTTTTAGCTCGCGTGCACACTTAACATGTAATAGATCACCACCCCGGCAACCACCAATCCACCGCCAAAACGATGTAACAGGCGATCCGGCAACTGCGCCATAGCCAGAATCATACGTCGCCAGATACGCGGCAGAAACATCGGCCCCAGCCCTTCCAGAACCAGCACCAAAGCCAGTGCCATCCAGATGGTTGTGTTCATTATCTTTTCCCCAAAAAAAAGGCCGACAAGATTGTCGGCCTTGAATTTATATCAGTTCTTAACGCGTTGCGTTAGAGGGAGCCTTCATATAACGGAAGAAATCGCTATCCGGACTTAAAACCATAATATCCTGATTATCTGCGAAGCTGTTTTCATAGGCACGCAGGCTACGGATAAAGGCATAGAAATCCGGATCCTGGCTGAACGCATCGGCAAACAGTTTCGCCGCCTGCGCATCACCCTCACCACGGGAGATCAGTGCCTCACGCTGGGCTTCTGCCAGTGTACGGGTCACCTGATAATCCGCCTGAGCGCGCAGTTTTTCTGCCTCTTCCTGACCCTGTGAACGCTGGCTACGCGCTACCGCTTCACGCTCAGCACGCATACGGTTGTAGATCGCATCAGAGACTTCAGTTGGCAGGTTGATCTGCTTAATCCGTACGTCAACCACCTGAATACCCAGGGCTGCCATGCTATTCGGGTTCGGCGCTGGCTCTTTGCTGTTGGTTTCACGCTCAACGCGTGCCGCGGCATCAGCAATCGCATCGTCTGCAGCTGGCGTCTGGACTTCGTCATCGTTACCCGCGCTGCCGGTATTCAGGGCATCACGCACATCAGTAGTCAGACGACCACGTGAGTCGGTCACGATATCTTTTACATCCAGACGACCCATTTCAGAACGCAGACGGTCACTGAATTTACGTTTCAGCAGCACTTCGGCCTGAGAAATATCGCCACCACCCGTCGCCAGGTAGTAACGGCTAAAATCACTGATACGCCATTTGATATAGGAATCAACGATCAGGTCTTTCTTCTCTTTGGTGACAAAGCGATCCGCCTGGTTGTCCATGGTCTGGATACGCGCATCCAGTGATTTCACGGTTTCAATAAACGGAATCTTGAAATGCAGACCCGGCGCATAGACCAGCGGCTTGTTCTCGCTATCACGCAGAACCTTACCAAAACGCAGCACGATGCCACGCTGACCTTCCTGCACCACGAACAGTGACGCGTACAGCACCACCAGCACTACAATAATTACGGCGATGATTGGCTTACGCATCGATTACTCCCTCCCTTCGCGCTGGGTATCGTTACGCTGCGCATTGGCGCGACGCTGATCCATGATGCTGTTCGGACTGTACGATGAAGTGTCGCTATTGCTGGCGTTGCTGTCCGAAACCGGCGGTAACTTCATCAGATTGGTATTTTTCTGGCCGTTTTGACCCGCAGCACTCTGAGCGCCACGCATCAGTTGATCCAACGGCAGCATCATCAGGTTATTGCTACGGTCGCTAACCAACACTTTGCGGGTATGGCTGAGCACGCGCTCCATGCTTTCGATGTACAGACGTTCTTTAGTGATCTGCGGTGCGGCTTTGTATTCCGGCAGCATAAGAGCAAAGCGCGCGACTTCACCCTGCGCTTCCAGCACGGTGCGTTCTTTGTAAGCACGTGCCTCTTCCAGGATACGTTGTGCCTGACCATTGGCTCGCGGCTGAACTTCGTTGGCGTAAGCTTCGGCTTCACGCACGTACTGCTCGCGGTTTTCACGCGCGGCAATCGCATCGTCAAACGACGCTTTGACCTCTTCCGGTGGACGCGCCGCCTGGAAGTTAACATCAAGCAGCGTGATACCCATGTTGTACGGACGAATGGTTTCATCAATTTCGCGCTGGGTTTCGCTACGCACCACGGTACGACCTTCGGTCAGAATGCGGTCCATCGTAGAACGACCAATCACGCCACGCAGCGCACTGTCAGTCGCCTGACGCAGGCTGTCATCCGCGCTGGTCACAGCATAGAGGTAACGCTCAGGATCGGTGACGCGGTACTGCACGTTCATTTCTACGCGCACCACGTTTTCGTCTGATGTCAGCATCACGCCAGACGCGGCAAGTTCACGCACCGCTTCCACGTTCACAGCACGGACCTGATCGATAAAAGTGGGTTTCCAGTTGAGGCCTGGTTCCACCAGATGGCTGAATTTGCCGAAGCGGGTGACGACGCCACGTTCCGCTTCTTTAATGGTGTAGAAACCGCTGGCTGCCCAGATGATGACTGCCGCTGCGGCAACAATGCCGACCAGTTTGCCACCGCTACCGCCGCTGCGCTGGCCATTGTCGCTCTGTTTGCCACCGCCCAGTCCACCGAGTTTTTTACTCAGTTTACGGAAGATATCATCCAGATCAGGGGGTCCCTGATCGCGACCTCCTTTATTTCCCCCAGAGTTGCCGCCTTGATTATTGCTGCTTCCCCACGGGTCGCGGTCCTGTCCGTTATTACCGGGCTGATTCCACGCCATGTCTCTACTCCATTTATTGTATTTACGTTTTACCTTGCAGCCGATGTCCTGGCTTTCCGGTAAATGAGTTGGGCAACGGTCAAACAATATAACTGGCGAGCGACGGCTCCTGTTTACATAAACGACGCCAATCAACAATTGGCATACGCACATGTAAACCTACACTGCCATCATCTTCATTCCATTCTTTCTCAATCGCCTGTAACTGATAAAAACGACTGCGCAGACGTCCGGCTTCCGGCGGCAAACGCAGGTCGTACTGCGCAATTTCACCGGCAAGGCGTTCTGATAATGCCTGCCACAATAAAGGCAGACCGACCCCCGTCTGGGCTGACAGCCAGACGCGAATCGGCTTATTCTCTTCATCACGGTCGATACGCGGTGCAAAATCCTCCAGCATATCGATCTTGTTCATTACCAGCAGGGCTGGAATTTCATCGGCCTCGATTTCTTCCAGCACGACGTTGACCGCCTCAATATTGTCATTGAGACGGACATCAGCCGCATCAATCACATGCAACAGTAAAGTCGCCTGGCGCGTCTCCTGCAAGGTTGCCTTAAATGCGGCAACTAAATCGTGAGGCAGGTGGCGAATAAAACCTACCGTGTCTGCCAGCACCACTTCTCCCACATCCGCGACGTTAAGGCGACGCAGGGTAGGATCCAAGGTGGCAAACAGCTGATCCGCAGCATAGACATCCGCGGATGTAATAGCGTTAAACAGGGTGGATTTACCGGCGTTGGTGTAGCCCACCAGAGAAACGGTTGGCACATCCGCTTTGGCACGCGCCTGTCGGCCCTGCTCGCGCTGTTTTTCCACGCGCTCAAGGCGGGACAGGATCAGGCTGATGCGATTACGCAGCAAACGACGGTCCGTTTCCAGCTGGGTTTCACCCGGACCGCGCAAACCAATGCCGCCTTTCTGACGTTCAAGGTGCGTCCATCCACGTACCAGGCGGGTAGCCAGATGGCGTAGCTGTGCCAGCTCGACCTGCAATTTACCCTCATGGGTGCGGGCGCGCTGGGCAAAAATATCAAGAATTAAGCCGGTGCGGTCGACAACGCGACATTCGCACAGCCGCTCAAGATTTCGTTCCTGAGCAGGGGATAAGGCATGATCGAATAAAACGACCGATGCTCCACTCGCTTTTACCGCATCGGCAATTTCAACTGCCTTTCCTTCACCGACAAAATATTTGGGATGTGGCGCTTTACGGCTGCCAGTAATAACCTGCAGCGCTTCGACGCCCGCAGAAGAGACAAGAGTTTCAAACTCCTGCAAATCTTCCAGCTCTTTGTCTTGGGAGAACCAGATGTGTACCAGTACGGCCTGCTCACCGGCATCATAACGGTCAAACAAGCTATAACCTCGCTAAAATAAAATAACCAGGACGGGAAAACGCATTCGCTCTCCAGCCCTGGCTTCACGGCAACACAAAAATTATTCTGCGTTATCGCCGTCTTGTTGTGGCTGCGACTGAGCGGTTTGGTTGCTTCCGCCGTGGTGGTAGTTACTGCTTCCGCCGCTCGCATTGTTGCTATGGTGCGATACCGGACGAGAAGGAACTACTGTAGAGATGGCGTGCTTGTACACCATCTGGCTAACCGTGTTTTTCAACAAAATCACGAACTGATCAAAGGATTCAATCTGCCCTTGCAGCTTAATACCATTCACCAAATAGATCGAAACCGGTACACGTTCACGACGCAGTGCGTTCAAAAACGGGTCTTGTAAAGATTGCCCCTTAGCCATTCTATCTTTTCCTTATATGCTTGTTGTTTGTTACTTTTTGAACCGTGGTTCAGAAAAACTGCGTAAAAATTTGCGCACGATAACGGACCAATTGTACACAATCATCCCTGCTTAGCACTAACAACCTGAAGCACCGCATTACGCGCTAATTCTGGCTCATCACTGTCTAACCAGTGCACGTCGGGCCAGCCACGTAACCAGGTCATCTGGCGCTTCGCGAGCTGCCGGGTTGCGCAAATTCCCCGATAAACCATTTCGTTGTAATCGATTTCGCCAGTGAGGTAAGACCACATTTGACGATAACCTACACAGCGAATGGAAGGCATATCCGTATGCAAATCACCTCGTGCAAACAGAGCACGAGCCTCCGCTTCAAATCCTGACGCCAGCATCTGGTTGTAACGCAACGCAATGCGTTGATGTAACAGCTCGCGGTTCGCCGGAGCGATCGCAAATTGGTACACGTCGTAGGGTAACGCTTCACCGGATGTTTTTGTCAGTTCCGTTAAAGTTTTACCCGAAATAAAAAAAACTTCCAGTGCTCGCGAAAGTCTCTGCGGATCATTCGGATGAATACGACTGCCGGCGACCGGATCGATTTCACACAGCTGGCGGTGAAGGTCATCCCAACCCTTTTCTGCCGCCATTTGCTCTATCCGCTGACGCACGTCCGGATCGGCCGAGGGCAGCGGCGACAATCCTTCAAGCAACGCCTTGAAGTAGAGCATAGTTCCACCAACAAGCAACGGAATCTTACCCCTTTGGGTGATCTCCGCCATTTCTGCCAGCGCATCGCGACGAAACTCAGCGGCGGAATAAGCTTCCGCCGGGTCGCGAATGTCCAGCAAACGATGAGGTGCCTGCGCTAACTCCTCAGCAGACGGCTTCGCCGTGCCAATATCCATCCCGCGATAGATTAAGGCAGAGTCAACGCTAATAAGTTCCACCGGAAGATGCTGACGCAACGAAATTGCCAGTGCCGTCTTACCGGAGGCGGTAGGCCCCATCAAAAAAATTGCCTTAGGCCGGCCAGCCTGGTTCTGTTCACTCATGCTTCAATGCGTTAATCGCACTCTCAATCTCAATGGCCTGTAACAGGCCAGAAGGCGGCGACTTCAGCAATTGCGGACAGAGCCGTTCCAGCTCCGCCAGCAGTGTAATCGCCTGCGAGTGATTCCAGTGCGCTGCCTCTGCATCATCACGACGTGCCAGCCATTGGGCCAGCGAGGATGCAGAGACCTCTTGCTGCCGGGCGAGATAGCCTAACAGGTCTGGAATCAAGATTTGTAAATTTTGTGTTCGTAACGGTAAAGGCACCGCGCGTAGCGTCACATGCTGGCCTTCCCTTTGTAAATCAATGCCCATCGCAGTTAACAGCGTGGATTGCTGGCCAATAACCGCCAACTCTTCCGGGGCAATTTTCAACCTGACAGGAATGAGTAGCGGCTGCGGTTTTAACCCCTCTTCTCCAGGTTGCAACTGGGCCTGTTTCAGCCAGCGTGCTGCCACGGGTAATGAAAGTAAGAATAGCTTATCGCCGCGTTCCAGCAGGGCATAGCTCTCGCGTACCACACTCAGCACCCGGCCAAAACTCTGTGCATGGGCAGCAAGTGGCATTTCGCGTTCAGGTTTAGGCGCGGGCTGCGGCTGCGGTGCCGCGACAGTGGCTGGTGTTTTCAGGAGTTGCTGATAAGCCACCCCTTCGCGCGCGCGATAGGTTGGCTCCTTTTGCTGCCAGCCGCTACTGGGGGTTGCGCCTGGCTGACGCGGTGCGGCCGCTGGCTGCGAAAAGTGATTCCCCCCCGCCGCCTGACGATTTTCTGGCTGCCACTGCGGCGCAGGTTCTTCTGCATGAGCGATCGGCAGTTCTGCCGCACGGCTGGCCTGCAACGCACTCATCACGCCCTGCCAGATAAAATCGTGCACCAGACGCGACTGATGAAAACGCACCTCATGCTTGGCTGGATGGACATTCACATCCACCTGATGCGGATCGATTTCCAGGTACAGTACGTAAGCCGGTTGCTGCTCATCCCCCAGTTGGGTTTGGTACGCCTGGCGGATGGCATGATTGATCAGTTTGTCACGCATCATACGGCCATTGACGTAGCAATATTGCAGGTCCGTTACCTGGCGAGAACCCGCCGGATCGGCCACCCAGCCACGCAACGCCAAATCGTCATGCTGCCAGTCAATTCTCAGCGCATGCTGCATAAAGGTAGTGCCGCAAATTGCCCCCAGCCGCCGCTCACGCTGCGCATCCTGGCTCACGCCGCGGTACTGGCGCATCAGCTTGCCATTATGGCTGAGTGAAATTGCCACATCGAAGCGTGCCAGCGCAATGCGGCGAATCACTTCATCGATATGGGTAAACTCGGTTTTTTCCGTGCGCATAAACTTGCGTCGGGCGGGGGTGTTGTAAAACAGATCGAGTACTTCCAGCGTCGTCCCCACCGGATGCGCGGCCGGTTTAACCGTCACCGCCATATCCCGCCCCTCAGCGTAGGCTTGCCAGGCTTCGCTTTGATCTTCGGTACGTGAGGTGAGCGTCAGGCGGGAAACTGAGCTGATACTGGCGAGCGCTTCCCCGCGAAATCCGAGGCTGACGATGGCTTCGAGATCATCAAGTGAGGCGATTTTACTGGTCGCGTGGCGTGCCAGCGCCATCGCCAGCTCGTCTTTAGCGATACCACAGCCGTTATCGCGGATACGGATCAGCTTCGCGCCGCCTTTTTCAATATCGACATCAATACGTGTCGCCCCGGCATCGAGGCTGTTTTCCACCAGCTCTTTCACCACCGACGCCGGACGCTCCACCACTTCGCCCGCCGCGATCTGGTTTGCCAGCTGAGGCGGTAAGATTTGTATAGGCATGGTGGTGTCCTTTTAACCGGCTGGCCCACCAGGGGCCAGCAATCAGGATTGCGGAATTTTCAGGGTCTGACCCAGCATCACATTGGAGGACTTCATATTATTGGCCTGCATGATGGCATTGGGGCTGACTCCGTAGCGGGCAGCAATGGCCGTCAGAGAGTCGCCACGCACCACTTTATGGCGCACCGGGCCACGAGCGGCCGTCGAGGCGACACCCGATTTAGCCGGAACTTTCAGACGCTGACCGACCCAGACCACATCACGTTTCAGGTTGTTCATTTCACGCAATGTCGCCATGCTGACACCGTATTTTGCCGCAATGCCAGACAGGGTTTCACCGCGTGTCACCGTATGGCGCTGCGTCACGCCAGTATACTGCACCGTTCCCGTCGCCGGATTGCTGGCGACGCTAACCGCTGGTGCGTTGTCCAGCGGCCTATTTTCTTCCTTTGGGACCGATTGCAGCGGATGCGCCAGGAAGTAATTGCGCAGGCCTTTATAAATCGACTGAGCAATCTTCTCCTGATATGCGCTACTGCCAAGCAGTCGCTCCTCCGCGGCATTACTGATAAAGCCGGTTTCAACCAGCAAAGAGGGAATATCCGGTGAACGCAATACACCGAGGCTGGCGTGCTCTGGCAGGCGTTTATGCAATGGCGTGACGCTACGCAGCTGTTGCAGCACTTTCACTGCCACATCATAGCCCACGCGCTGTGAATGGCCGAATTGCAGATCCAGCACTGCCTGGCTCAGGTAAGGATCGGCCTGGCTGTTCGCCAGCAGATCACCTGCACCGCCCAGCAGTTCCGATTGCTTCTCTTTCTGCTCCAGCCAGTTCGCCATTTCGCTATTTGCGCGACGGTTGGATAACACCCACACCGACGCCCCTGTTGCCGAATGGCTGGGTGCAGCATCGGCGTGAATCGATACCAGCAGGTTGGCATTCTCTTTGCGCGCCACGTCGGAACGGCCCATCACCGAGATAAAATAATCACCGGTTCGCGTCAGCACCGGTTTAAACATGGGATCGCGATCCATCAGCGCCTTCAGCTTGCGCGCAATGGCGATGGTGACATTTTTTTCATGCAAGCCGTGCTGGCCTGAAGCCCCCGGGTCCTGGCCGCCATGTCCGGCGTCGATCGCCACGATGACCTGTTCGTTACGGCTTAGCGCACCGCCAGGGCGTATCGTGGTGTCGCTGCTGCTCACTGCCGTCACCGGGTTGGCATTGAACGGATTCCCCTGGCTACTGCTTTGCGTTTCCCGCACGGAACTCACTGGCGCAACGTTACGTTTCGCGGTTTGCGTACCACGCATGGTAAACACCACACGATATTGATTACCTTCACGCTGCGTGGTGGCACGGGTGTGTGCTGCCTGCGTCAGCTCGAACACCAGGCGGATACTTTGCTTATCCTGCGGTTTACTGTTGCGGATACGCTTAACCAGATTTTCGCCGCTGAAATTGAGCGGCAGCCCCTGAATATTGCCGCTCTGGCGGATATCCAGCACCACGCGATCGGGATTATGCAGCGGGAAAAAACCATACACCGGCTGGCCGTTGAAGCTCAGTGTCACCGTCGCCTGGCTATCACCATTGTCAACTTTAATATCTGACAACGCGGCCGACAGCGCTGAAGCCGAAAACAGGCAGAGCAGGGCCGCAAGGACCATTTTCATCCGTGACATCATGCCTGATTCCTTTGCTGCTTAAAGTGTTGCAGCAGGCTTTCACCCTGCACCGAAACCGCCTGTAATTCTGCTTCACGCGCGTTATCAACGTAACGCAGCGTCAATGCCAAATCGGGGTCAGGCAACACACCCGTGCCCTGCTGCGGCCATTCGACCAGACAAATCGCCTCGCCGCTGAAATAATCACGAATCCCCATGAACTCCAGCTCTTCCGGATCGGCCAGACGATACAGGTCAAAATGATACAGAGTACGACTTCCCAGCGTATAAGGCTCGACCAGCGTATAAGTGGGGCTTTTTACATTGCCCTGATGACCCAGCGCCTGCAAAAAACCACGACTGAAAGTGGTTTTACCGGCACCCAGATCGCCATAAAGATAAATTACCGCCGCACTGCTGCATACGCGGGCCAGCTGTGCGCCAAGTTCAAGGGTTGCCGCTTCATCGGGCAAAGGGATAACACAGGTCTTCATGCTTTATTGTTGGATCATCTCAGGATTAACAAACTGCCACAGCAGTTCGAACAAATCGGTGGCCAGCATACCGCGCGTGCCACGCAGACGGGCAACGGCATCCGCTGCTGCACCATGCACCACACAGCCTGCACAGGCCGCATCAAACAAAGCCAGTTTCTGGCCTATCAGCGCGGCAATGATGCCGCTCAGTACGTCCCCCATACCACCAGAGGCCATACCGGCATTACCCACATCGGCAATCACCAGCTGTCCCTTTGCACTGGCAATCACCGTACCCGCCCCTTTCAGCACTGCCACACCTCCGTAGCGTTTGACCAGCGCCTGGGCGGCATGGATGCGGTCACTCTCAATATCACTGGTCTTCACATCCAGCAGGCGAGCAGCCTCACCCGGATGTGGCGTGATGATGCGATTCTGACGGGAATCTGCGTTGATTGCCAGCAGGTTAAGTGCATCTGCATCCCAAAGCATCGGCTTTTCGCAAGCAGCCACCCTTTTCAGTGCCTGTTTCCCCCATTCACGCTGGCCTAAGCCAGGGCCAATGGCGATCACATCCGCCCATTCCAGTGCCTGTTGCAGGCGCGCCTCGCTCAGTGCATCCACCATCAGTTCCGGCCTGGCAGTCAGGATCGGCGCAATATTATCCTCATGCGTTAATACGCGAACCAGACCCGCACCGGCGCGCAGTGCCGCTTCCGCTGTCATGCGAATGGCCCCTGCCGTACCGGTATCGCCACCCACCACCAGCAGGCGGCCATGATCACCTTTGTGGGACGTCGCTTTACGCGGCTTCAGCCAGCGGGACAGATCCTGCGCATCAACCCGCTGCATCGGTGCCTCATTGCCGGTGAGAAACGGTGATAATCCCAGTTCGTCAACATGCAGCTGCCCAACATAATCACGAGCCTTGCCGGTGAGCAGACCCGGCTTCAGCACGATCATGCTGAGGGTATGAGCGGCAACGATGGCCGCACCCGGCGCAGTACCGTTTGCCGCCATCAGTCCGGACGGGATATCAATTGCCAGCACGGGCGCAACATGGGCATTTGCCAGCGTAATAAGATGAGCATAAGGCGCGCCGGGAGCACGATTTAGCCCGGTGCCGAGCAGTGCATCGACAATCACCTCAACCTGTTGCGGCCAGGGGGCATCGGCGGCATGAATAACGCCCCCAGCGGCCAGCCAGGCCTCCCGCGCTTGTTGAGCCTCCTCCGGCAACGGTTTGCTGCCCGCACACGCCAGCAGTGTCACCTGCATCCCTGCCGCCTGCGCCAGTCGCGCTACCACATAACCATCCCCGCCGTTGTTGCCGTGGCCGCACAGAATCAGCCAGTGGCTGGCGTCAGGCCATAACCGACGCGCCAGTTCATAGCTGGCCTGCCCGGCACGCAGCATCAATTCATACAGGGTCAATCCCAGGCTGTCGGCCGCATCGCGTTCCAGTTGCCCTATCGCCTGCGCAGGCCAGACAGAGTGTGATAAACTGCGCGGGTTAGCATTCAATTCCTGGTTTCTCATGTCATACCCTCTCGATCTTCATCAGCTTGCCCAACAGATTAAACAATGGGGGCGCGAACTTGGCTTCCAGCAGGTAGGTATTTGCGATACCGACCTCCGCGCAGAAGAGCCAAGGTTGCAGGCGTGGCTGGAGAAACAATATCACGGCGAGATGGAGTGGATGGCGCGTCATGGCATGATGCGCACGCGCCCTCATGAGTTATTACCCGGCACGTTGCGCGTCATCAGCGTGCGCATGAATTATCTGCCTGCTAAAGCCGCCTTCGCCAGCACGTTAAAAAACCCTCAGCTCGGTTATGTTAGCCGATATGCGCTGGGACGCGACTATCACAAAGTTCTGCGTAATCGGCTGAAAAAACTCGGGGATAAGATCCAGGAGCATTGTGGCGAACTGAATTTCCGCCCGTTTGTTGATTCAGCGCCACTGCTGGAACGCCCGCTGGCAGCCAAAGCGGGACTGGGCTGGACCGGAAAACATTCTCTAATCCTTAACCGCGAAGCGGGTTCCTGGTTTTTCCTCGGCGAGCTGCTGATCGATCTGCCGCTGCCGGTCGATACCCCGCAGGAGGAGCAGTGTGGTCGTTGTGTGGCCTGCATGACCATCTGCCCCACAGCGGCGATTGTCGAGCCCTACACGGTGGATGCGCGTCGTTGCATCTCTTACCTGACCATTGAGCTGGAAGGTGCCATTCCCGAGGAGTTCCGTCCGCTGATTGGCAACCGTATTTATGGTTGTGACGATTGTCAGCTGATTTGTCCGTGGAATCGCTATGGGCAATTGACAGATGAGGACGATTTTTCGCCCCGAGCGGTGCTGCATGCCCCGCCCCTCACCACGTTATTTATGTGGGATGAAGCAAAGTTTCTGCGCGTGACGGAAGGATCGGCAATTCGCCGGATTGGTCATCTGCGCTGGTTGCGCAATGTCGCGGTAGCGCTGGGTAATGCCCCGTGGTCGGAAGAAAACATTACCGTACTGCAACAGCGTTCAGGGGAGCATCCATTGCTGGATGAACATATCGACTGGGCTTTGGAACAGCAGCGACAGAAACGTGCTGCACTGGCGATTGACGTTCAGCCCGCCCGCAAACTGCGGCTGGTACGTGCGATTGAAAAGGGACTGTCACGTGATGCGTGATTGAGCAAATTTACAGGATAAAATCCTTTTCCACATGCTGTGAATAAAATTATAAGTCCGATTGCAGGTATGCCCCGTTATATCGTCCAGTCATCGTACTAACAGACTGAAACATGAAAATAACCATTAAAATCAGTTAATTATTTATTAATCGTTAACATTTTCACATATTTTACGTTGCGGGTATCTGTCCAGAGCCTGTGGATAACTCTGTTTAAAACAGTTTTGCAGATGGGGTAAAGCGCCGTCCGGGTGCACCAGACAGATTGTGGATAACCTGAAGAATTATTTTGGCAGCGACCGTCGCCAATTCGTCACTTACCTGCCTCAGCAGAATTGGGCAAAATTTCAGAAAACGCCCTGGCTGACACAGTTTTAGTGCTGTTCGTAATCTACGACAAACAACTTTAATGAATATAAAAATCTGGAGCGGGAAACGAGACTCGAACTCGCGACCCCGACCTTGGCAAGGTCGTGCTCTACCAACTGAGCTATTCCCGCGTAGGAGGTACTGCTATACAAATTTTGGAGCGGGAAACGAGACTCGAACTCGCGACCCCGACCTTGGCAAGGTCGTGCTCTACCAACTGAGCTATTCCCGCGTAGAGGGTGCTGCTATACAGATTTTGGAGCGGGAAACGAGACTCGAACTCGCGACCCCGACCTTGGCAAGGTCGTGCTCTACCAACTGAGCTATTCCCGCATCATCGTTGTCTTTTTGTTTGCGACTGCGTTGGCTTCCTTCACTCACCCAGGTCACTTACTTGAGTAAGCTCCCAGGGACTCGTTCAGTTGCCGCCTTGTTGCAAACAAAAATACTCGATGCTGCATCGTTGTATTTGTTTGCGACTGAGCAAACTAAAAACTGAATCTGTACCATACCGAAATTCTTCATCGGTACGGGGTGCGCATTATACGAGAAATCCTTTCCATCGCAAGAGCCTGAAAGCAAAATTTTGCGCTTTCCGCGCGTTTGCTGCTTAATTCAGCAACCTGCTGTTTTCCTGCGCACCCTGACCAGCTTAAAGCTGCAAAAAGTGCTCGCGATAATAAGCCAGTTCCGCCACCGATTCGCGAATATCATCCAGCGCCTGATGACTGCCGCTCTTTTTGAAACCTGGCAGGATATCGGGCTTCCAGCGACGCGCCAGCTCTTTCAGGGTACTGACATCGAGATAACGGTAATGGAAATAGGCTTCCAGTTCCGGCATGTATTTAAACAGGAAGCGACGATCCTGACCGATGCTGTTGCCACAAATCGGCGAGGTATTCGCAGGTACCCACTGTTTCAGAAATTCGATGGTTGCCAGTTCAGCAGCATGATCGTCGTACTGGCTGGCTTTCACACGCTCCACCAGGCCGCTATTGGTGTGAGTACGCACGTTCCAGTCAT
This sequence comes from Pantoea sp. App145, assembly GCF_047947045.1. Classification (NCBI taxonomy): domain Bacteria; kingdom Pseudomonadati; phylum Pseudomonadota; class Gammaproteobacteria; order Enterobacterales; family Erwiniaceae; genus Pantoea; species Pantoea sp. App145. The sequence continues at coordinate 3,287,726 of NZ_CP133290.1, read as the reverse complement.
CCATCAGCGCCAGCTGCGCATCAGATTGATGCACCGCAAGCACCGGCCCCTCTGCCAGAATATTCAGGTTTGCATCGGTCACCAGCGTGGCGATCTCAATAATACGATCGCGTTCCGGATCCAGTCCGGTCATTTCGAGGTCGATCCAAATCAGATTGTTTTCATTTCCAGCTGTCATGCGTTTTCCGCCCGTTGCCAAAGTCGTCATTAGACTAAATTAAGGTGTATCATAGACGTTTTGCCCAGCGGGGCGAAGCCTGGCGAAAGCGTGAGAGGATGCGTGAGCAAAAATAAATTGTCGAAGGGTCAACAACGTCGTGTGAGTGCGAACCACGAGCGTCGTCTGAAGCAACGGAACGAAAAACCGGAACCGGATGACAGCCTGTTTGGGGAAGCAACCGATGGCGTAGTGATCAGCCGCTTCGGCATGCACGCAGACGTCGAGGACAGCGCGGGCGAGGTGCATCGCTGTAATATCCGTCGCACCATCCGTTCGCTGGTGACGGGCGATCGCGTCTTATGGCGTGCTGCGAATGAGAACGGCGGCAAAGGGATCGTCGAAGCTGTGCACGATCGTACCAGCGTACTGACGCGCCCCGATTATTACGACGGCATCAAACCGATCGCCGCCAACATCGATCAGATCATTATCGTTTCAGCGATCCTGCCGGAACTGTCACTCAACATCATCGATCGTTACCTGGTTGCCAGCGAAACCCTGGGGATCGAGCCCCTGCTGGTGCTGAACAAAACCGATCTGCTGGATGACGAGGCTCGCGCCTTTGTCGATGAGCAGATGGATATCTATCGCCATATTGGTTACCGCGTGCTGATGGTCTCCAGCCGTGCCAAAAATGGCCTGGCCGAGCTGGAAGCCGCACTGACTGGCCGCGTCAGCATTTTTGCCGGACAGTCTGGCGTCGGCAAATCCAGCCTGCTGAATGCCTTGCTGGGTCTGGATGTTGCCGGTGACGAAATCCTGACCAACGACATCTCGGATGCCTCGGGTCTCGGCCAGCACACCACCACCGCCGCACGCCTGTACCATTTCCCCCACGGCGGCGATGTGATTGATTCCCCTGGGGTACGTGAATTTGGCTTGTGGCACCTGGAGCCGGAACAAATTACCCGTGGATTTGTCGAATTTCGTGAGTTTCTTGGCAGTTGCAAATTCCGCGACTGCAAACATGACAACGATCCGGGCTGTGCCATTCGCGAAGCGGTAGAAAACGGGACCATCAACATTTCCCGTTTCGATAACTACCACCGTATTCTGGAAAGCATGGCGCAGGTAAAAACGCGTAAAAACTTTTCCGCCAGCGAAGATTAATGAGTACAACGGCACGCGGGGCGCTGCTACAATCCGCCCCCTTTTGTCTCAACGATACGTAATAAAGCCAGGAGGCTAAGGTGTTTGATCGTTTTAAACTCGGCCTGAATCATATTCTGCCTAAGAAAGGACTGACCGAACTCGCGGGCTGGGGTGCCAGTCGGCGTGGTGGCTGGCTGACCAAAGCGGTCATTGATATTTTTGTCTGGTACTACAAAGTCGATATGGCTGAGGCCAGCAAACCAGATACTGCCAGCTATCGCACCTTTAATGACTTCTTTGTGCGCCCATTAAAAGAAGGGGCACGTCCGATCGATCCCGATGCAACGCTGCTGGCCCTGCCAGCCGATGGTGCCATCAGCCAGTTAGGCCGCATCGAAGGCGATCAGATCTTCCAGGCCAAAGGTCACTACTACACGCTGCAGGCGCTGCTGGCGGGTAATGATGAACTGGCGCAGCAGTTCCAGGATGGCAACTTTGTCACCACTTACCTGGCGCCGCGTGATTATCATCGCGTGCATATGCCCTGTAACGGCGTCCTGCGTGAAATGATCTATGTCCCGGGCGACCTCTACTCGGTCAACCCGTTAACCGCACGCAACATCCCGAATCTGTTTGCCCGTAACGAGCGTGTCATTTGCGTGTTCGATACTGATCACGGTCCGATGGTGCAGATTCTGGTGGGTGCCACCATTGTTGGCAGCATCGAAACCGTGTGGGCCGGGACGATTACGCCGCCGCGTGAAGGGGTGATTAAACGCTGGCACTACCCGGCAGCCGACCATGACGGAGCCGTTGTATTGTTGAAAGGACAGGAAATGGGTCGCTTCAAGTTGGGTTCAACGGTCATCAACCTGTTTGCGCCACAGCGCGTCAAACTGGCGGAAAGCCTGGAAGCCGAAAGCAAGACCCGCCTCGGTCAGCCGCTGGCCATCGCCCTGCCACAGCCGGGTGAAACCGCCCCGCTCACCGACTAAGCGGGAATTTCCCAGTGCGTGCCTCTCTTATTCTGCTGCTGAGCCTGTGGTTCAGCAGCACTGCTTTCGCTGCCACTGTCCCGGTAGCCAGCGACCTGAAACAAGAACTGGACGCGGCCAAATCCGCGAAAAGTTCCCCCTCTCAAACTGAACAGATCCAGACGCTGGAAACGGCACTCAATTTTCTTGCTGAACGTGATGACTCCCTGGAACGCACGAAGCAATATCAGCAAGTGATTGATGACTTCCCGCGACTGGCGCGTGAACTGCGCCAGCAACTCGCCAGTCTGACGGATAGCAGCAAAACCGTGCGCAGTAATATGAGCAGCGCCGAGCTGGATCAGGAGATTTTGCAGGTTAGCAGTCAGTTACTGGAAGAGGGACGCCAGGCTCAGCAGGAACAGGACCGGGCGCGTGAAATCAGCGATTCGCTATCGCAGTTACCGCAGCAGCAAACCGAAGCACGTCGCGCGATGACCGAGAGCGACCGCCGTGTACAGGGTGCCGCTGCAGCCACGACGCCGCAGGCACAGGCTCAGGTTTACGCACGTCAGGCGGAAAACGCCGCCAATAAAGCCCGTGTGGATGAACTGGAGCTGGCGCAGCTCTCCGCCAATAATCGCCAGGAACTGGCGCGGATGCGTGCCGAAATACATCAGCGCCAGGCGACCCAGCTGGATAACTATCTCCAGGCGCTGCGTAATCAGCTGAATAACCAACGTCAGCGTGAAGCAGAACAGGCGCTGGAGCGAACCGAACAACTGGCAGAAAACAGTGGCGATTTGCCCAGCATCATCAGCGATCAATTCCGGGTAAACCGTGAATTGTCAGCCGATCTCAATCAACAGGCACAGCGCATGGATCTGGTCGCTTCGCAGCAGCGACTGTCGACCAATCAGACCTTGCAGGTACGCCAGGCGCTAAGTACCCTGCGCGAGCAATCACAATGGCTGGGAGCCTCGAACCTGCTGGGCGAAGCGCTGCGCGCCCAGGTCGCGCGTCTGCCAGATGTGCCGAAATCGCAGCAGATTGATAACGAGATGGGCCAGTTACGTGTCCAGCGGCTGCGTTATGAGGATTTGCTTGAGCGCCAGCAGACGCTGCGTAAAGAGAAGCAGGATGATGGCACGCCCTTTACCAGCGAGCAGAGCCGCATCCTCGAAGCTCAGCTGAAAACTCAGCGCGAGTTACTCAACTCATTAATTTCCGGTTGCGATACGCTGATTCTGGAAATTACCAAACTTAAAGTCTCCAATACCCAGTTGCAGGATGCACTAGCTGAAGTGCGCGACGCCACACATCGCTATCTGTTCTGGACGGCTGACGTCAGTACCGTTGACCTGAATTTCCCGGTGGATGTGGCACAGTCGCTGGGACGCCTGCTATCGCTCGATACGTTGGGCCAGTTAGGTAAAGCGCTGGCCATGATGTTTACCAGCAAAGAAACAGTGCTGCCAATCATGGGTGCACTGCTACTGGTTGGGTTTAGCATCAGCACGCGCCGTCATTACCATGCGTTTCTGGCGCGTGCCGCCAGCAAAGTTGGCAAGGTCACACAGGATCAATTCAGCCTGACGCTGCGCACGGTGTTCTGGTCAATTCTGGTGGCCGTACCGATACCGGTGCTCTGGGCTGCACTGGGTTATGGATTGCAGGAAGCCTGGCCCTACCCGATAGCGGTAGCGATCGGCGACGGTATTACCGCCACATTGCCGCTGCTGTGGGCATTTATGATCAGTGCCTCGTTTGCCCGCCCAAATGGCCTGTTTGTGGTGCATTTCCGCTGGCCGCACACGCGGGTGGCGCGCGCGATGCGTTATTACTCACTCAGCGTCGGCCTGATTGTGCCGCTGATCATGCTGTTGATTGCCTTCGCTAATCTGGAGGACCGTGAGTTCTCATCAACGCTGGGGCGGTTGTGCTTCATCCTGATTTGCGGCGCATTGAGCATTGTCACCGTCAGCCTGAAACGTGCAGGTATTCCGCTATATCTGGATAAAGAAGGTAACGGCGATAACTTCGTCAATCGCATCCTGTGGAACCTGATGATCGCCATCCCGCTGGTCGCCGCCTTCGCCTCCTGCATCGGCTATCTGGCGACTGCGCAGGCGCTGCTGGCGCGTCTGGAAACGTCCGTTGGCATCTGGTTCTTCCTGCTGGTGATTTACCACATTATCCGCCGCTGGATGCTGATTCAGCGTCGCCGTATCGCTTTTGATCGCGCCCGTCAGCGCCGTGCCGATATGCTGGCAAACCGCGCTCGTAGCGAAGAGGAGAAGGATCAGCCCGCCGGGAGTAGCGAAGCGCCAGAAGCAGACGAACCGATTATCGATCTCGATGCCATCAGCGCTCAGTCGCTGCGTCTGGTGCGCTCCCTTCTGACATTAATTGCGCTGGTGTCAGTGATTGTGCTGTGGTCAGAAATTCACTCGGCGTTCGGTTTTCTGGAAAATATCCGCCTGTGGGATGTCAGTACCACGATTCAGGGGGTGGAGAGCATCCAGCCGATTACCCTCGGCTCGGTCCTGATCGCCATACTGGTGCTGATTATCACTACCCAGCTGGTACGTAACATGCCAGCGCTACTGGAGCTGGCGCTGTTACAGCACCTGAATCTGACGCCCGGTACTGGCTATGCCATCACCACCCTGACCAAATATGTGCTGATGCTGATCGGTGGCCTGATTGGCTTCTCCATGATTGGTATCGAATGGGCGAAGTTGCAATGGCTGGTCGCCGCACTCGGTGTGGGTCTTGGTTTTGGTTTACAGGAAATCTTTGCCAACTTTATTTCCGGCCTGATCATCCTGTTCGAAAAGCCGATTCGTATTGGCGATACCGTCACCATCCGCGATCTCACCGGCAGTATCACGCGTATTAATACCCGTGCGACCACCATTACCGACTGGGACCGTAAAGAAATCATCGTGCCGAATAAGGCTTTTATTACTGAGCAGTTCGTTAACTGGTCGCTGTCCGACTCTGTCACACGCGTCGTGCTGACCATTCCTGCACCCGCCGGGGTGAACAGCGCAGAGGTAACAAACCTGCTTAAACAGGCGGCAGAGCGCTGTACGTATGTGCTGGATATGCCTGCACCCGATGTTTTTCTCGTCGATCTGCAACAGGGGATTCAACTGTTTGAGCTGCGCGTCTATGCCGCCGAAATGGGGCATCGCATGCCGCTGCGTCATGAGCTGCATCAGTTGATTCTGCATGGTTTCGCCGCGCACGGCATTGAAATGCCTTTCCCGCCTTTCCAGGTGCGTATGGAAACGCTGGGCAAGAAGACGCCGGCCAGCAATGGCGCACCTGCGGCGCGGAATTTTAAATCAGGTGGGTTATAAAAGTAGCGGCGCGACAAATCGCGCCGCTGCAGGTTATTTCACAAACTCCTCGCCCTGGGCGATATCTTTTTTCAGCGTATCCAGCATGCCGATCAATGCCTGCTGCTCAAAAGCGCTGAGCGGCCCGAGCGGTCGCCGTTCAACGATGCCGTTTTTGCCCAGCAGCAGCGGCTGTGAGAAGAATCGGGCGTATTCACCATCCCCTTCCACATAAGCACATTCCACAACATTGGCTTCGCCCTGCATGGCTCGTACCAGCGACAGACCAAAGCGCGCGGCCGCTTGCCCCATCGATAGCGTCGCAGAACCGCCACCTGCCTTGGCTTCCACCACTTCAGTGCCGGCGTTTTGAATCCGTTTGGTCAAATCCGCGACTTCCTGCTCGCTGAAGCTGACGCCTTTTACCTGCGATAGCAGCGGCAGAATAGTGACGCCCGAATGGCCACCCACCACCGGCACGTCAATCTCGCCCGGCTGTTTGCCCTTTAACGCCGCGACAAAAGTATTGCCACGAATAATATCCAGGGTGGTGACGCCAAACAGGCGGTTCTTATCATATACCCCGGCTTTCTTCAGCACTTCCGCCGCAATCGCGACCGTGGTGTTAACCGGGTTGGTGATAACGCCAATCAGGGCTTTTGGTGCAGTGCTCGCCACCTGTTCAATCAGGTTGCGGACAATGCCTGCGTTAACGTTAAAGAGGTCGGCGCGATCCATGCCGGGTTTACGTGCCACTCCGGCGGAGATCAGCACCACATCGGCTCCCTTCAGTGCGGGCGTGGCATCTTCACCACTGAAACCCTCAACTTTCACTGCGGTGGGAATATGGCTGAGATCCACAGCCACACCCGGTGTTACCGGGGCGATGTCATAGAGCGAGAGAGCTGAACCTGCGGGTAATTGGGTCTTGAGCAGCAGTGCAAGCGCCTGGCCAATACCACCAGCGGCACCGAGAACGGCAACTTTCATCCTGGACTCCTTATTAAGGTGGGGCAGAGATATGCCGGGTTTCCATCAGGTTACGAGTGTAATCAACTTCTCAGGCGATAGCGACAAGGCCCGTCGCGCTATAAACACTGACGCCGCAATTCGGCTCCCGAGACATCCACACTTCAGAAGTCGCCTGAATGATCATAAGTCGCAGCCAGAAGACAGGGGTCGGCAATGATCAGTCATTTTGTTGTTACCACTTCAATAATATAACAACATTGCAACCTTCGCTTTTGCGTGCCACCCCGCGATTTTGGCGCAGCGGGAAATCTCTGTTATGATCGCCGCCCCGCAGGTTTTCCCGGCGAAATTCTCACCTGGTTTATTGCATAAAAATTCATTTAAATGCATAATAATTTATCTGCTACGGGCCTGTTGCCCGATGCATCCCTCTTTTTATTGGTAACCTATGCGAAACCCATCTAAACAGGACGACCTGATCAAGGCGTTCAAGGCCCTATTGAAAGAAGAGAAATTCAGCTCTCAGGGTGAAATTGTGCAGGCGCTGCAGGAAGACGGCTTCGAGAATATCAACCAGTCAAAAGTTTCTCGTATGCTGACTAAGTTCGGTGCAGTGCGTACCCGCAACGCGAAAATGGAGATGGTGTATTGTCTGCCAGCCGAATTGGGTGTCCCCACCACCACCAGCCCGCTGAAAAACCTGGTGCTGGATATCGACTATAACGATGCGTTGGTGGTGATTCATACCAGTCCTGGCGCCGCACAGCTGATTGCCCGTCTGCTGGATTCTCTCGGCAAGGCGGAAGGCATCCTCGGCACCATCGCCGGTGATGACACCATCTTTATTACCCCCGCGCGTAGCTTTACCGTGAAGCAACTGCACGACGCTATCCTGGTTTTATTCGAACAAGAGCTATAAAACCCTGCCTGCTACCGGCAGATTACCTGCCGGTAACAATCCTGCCATCTCCCCCTCCAGCCGTCGCACTTTAGCCAAAATGCTCAGGAAACAATGCATTAAGCATATTCCCGTCAGTTCTCACCCCTCTGGATGATTGGTAGGACCTTTTAGCCTGCTTAACCTTTCGCGCTATTTTACACTGCTTTACATACCAACATCAGCTGTATTGCCCACTCACTGCGTATCAGCCAGCTGGATCAACCGGGATATTTCGCACAGAAAGATAAAATGACATAGACCTTTGTTTTTACATGTAATTAACAGTCATTGGACAGAAACCAGGCGTTTTTTATAACACTCAGTTATTAAAAGTTGTCATAAGGATAAAGAATAACAACCAAACATTATTAGCTGAATATTAATTTCATGGGTGATTAGATCTATACTTGTTTCGTGATGCAAATCACAGTGAATAAAAAGAGAAAAAACAGAAGACGAGGAAATAATCATGAAAGTTAAAACTACTATCGCAACCCTGAGCGTTCTATCTGCCCTGTCATTTGGTGCTTTCGCCGCAGATTCTATCAATGCCGATCAGGCCATGAATCTGCAACCGGCCGGCACCATCAGTGTCAGCGGCACTGCCGGTTCGCCGATGGATATCCATCAGCAGCTGAGTGAAAAAGCAGACCAGCAAGGTGCTAAAGCTTATCGCGTGATTGAAGCGCGTAATGACAACACCTATCACGCTACCGCTGAACTTTATAAATAAGTTTGCTGAAACAAGACAAGTATGAACGGCAACCCATTTGAGACGCAGTTGCGCTCAGGTTGCCAGACAAAATTCAGGAGAGTGAATCATGAAAACCAAATTATCTATCGCAGTTCTGAGCCTGGCCTCCATTCTTTCTTTCGGTGCCAGCGCTGCCAACCTGATCACTAACGAACAGGCAGACAGCATGAATCTGCAACCGCTGAACCAAACCATCAGCGTAAGTGGTCGTGATGGCGACCAGATGAATATCCGTCAGGAGCTGTCAGCCAAAGCGGATGCTCAGGGTGCCAGCCACTACCGCATTATTGAAAACAATCAGAATGACACCTACCACGTCACTGCTGAACTGTACAAATAATTGCTAACTGACTATCCGGCGCCTGCGGGCGCCAGGATAGAAATCGACGACCCGCTCCCACTTATCACCGCAGGTTGTTGATTGCTAAAGGAGAATATAATGAAAATCAAAACAACCATCGCAACTGCCAGCCTGCTCTCTGTCCTCGCTTTTGGTGCGTCTGCCGCACAGCTGGTCACAGCAGAACAGGCTCAGACTATGCAGCCTGCGGGGACAGTGACTATCAGTGGTACTGCCGGTGCGCCTATGGATTATCGTGCTCAGCTGTCGCAGAAAGCCGATGAACAGGGTGCCAGCGCTTATAAAGTGATTGAAGCCCGCACTGGCGACAATTACCACATTACTGCTGAACTGTATAAGTAATTCCTCGTCAACTGCTTGACGAACCCTTTGGCCCCGCTCGCCGGGGCCCTTTTTGTGGTTACTTCACATTAAAGCGGAGCTGCCCTTCCAGCTCCTCTTCTGCTTCATCAAACAACAGAATCAACGCGCCATAACGGCGCTTCTGTCCCTTTCCTAAGTGAATAAATTCAATCTCCAGCGGCAACGGCAGTTGATCGCCGGTCACCGCTTCCCAGAGATCGTCCAGATCAATAATCGCCAAATCCGCCAACGCAAAACGGTCGCTGAACTGCCGGAAAAAGTGCGCCTGATCGACGATTTCATCGAAATCAAAACGTTCGATTCTCATCATGACGATCCTCTCTGTGCCACTACTGATTAAAGCGATGAAATGAATGCGTCGCGGCAAAAGAAGGGGACATCCCTGCTTCTCCCGCCAGTTTGCATCCTGTCAGGAAAGTATAGATGGCATTATCCGGAGGTTTTGTGACAACGGGCCGCGCGATAAACGCGGCGGCTCATTTTAGATTTGAATCAATGTGTTGCGGTACTTACTCAGCATAGCGGCTAACCGTTTCACTGGCTCGGTCACGCTGCCTGGTGCCGCATATTGTTGGAGTTTTTCCTGGTAGATATCCAGCTCCTGCAATAACCGCTCAAAATAGACGCGCCGTTTATCATCACTGCGCGTCGAAATAACCTGGTCTGCAGTGGCTCGCAGCTGACGGTGGTAAGCCGACAAATCAGCATTGATGGGGACTTCCGCATTGCGTAAGCGCTGATGACCAATAATCAGCGTCAGGGCGATACGGTATTTATTAATATCACCCGGGAACAGGTTGAGCAGCAGGAACAATTGCTGATACAGCGCGGGCAGATGGTTTTCCCGGCGACGTACCTGGTTAGTGGTCATGGCCGACACGGCCGCATACATAAAGCGGTTGAGCAGCTTACGTCCGGTACGTTCTTTCGATTTGTCGCGAATCAGCAGAATCACCATCATCGCCACAAAACAGCCAATGACCTGACCAAGTGCGTTATCGAGAAACACGTTGAACTCAAACTTCATCGGGTTATCGAGCACCAGCACGTTAATCGTACCGATCAGCGCCCCGAGCGTGCCGATTTGACGGCGCTGCACGAAGATGCCGCCAATAAAGCCCAGCAAACCAATGGCAATACACAGCAGCAACATGCTTTGCTGAGTGGCTGGCATAATGTAGATAAAGTACAGCGCACCCAGTGGTACCGCGACAGTCATACCGTACAAAAAGTCTTTCGCCATCATCAGCGGGTTTGGCATACGCATCGCCAGTGCGGTGATTACCGCCAGCATCACCATACAACCGCTACCGGAAGTCCAGCCGGTATAGAGCCAGAACAGCGAGCCAAGCGCGGTAGCGACGAAAGTGCGCACGCCGTTAATCATCGCATGATGGGTTTCGGCAGAGCGGGCCTGAATCACCACTTCACGTTCAAGGATGCCCTCTTCCAGCGTGGTGATACGGCTGTTACTTTTCACACCATTAATCAACAGCAGATATTCAGTCGCGGCCCCAACCCAACTGGCCAGCGTCAGTGGCGAGGTTTTACTGCTGACACCAATCACCCGACGCATAATCTTCATACGCTTGTGGACATCATCAACGCTGCTGACTTCTTTCTCGATCAACAGGCGATATTGCGGCGGAATATAATCCGCACGTGAATTCTGGATCAGGAAGGTTTCGGCCGCCTGGGTAATCAGCGTTAACGACAGCGTGTTCAGCATCTGCAAACGACGGTTGCTGTTCTGCCAGCGCGATGATTCCATCATCAGTTGGCTGCGCATGCTGTTTAATGCGGTGGTACGGCGTACCAGCGCGCTCCAGGCTCTATCGACTTCGTCTTTATCACCGTGAGCAACGCACAGTTGCAGCAATTTGTACTGTGCCACCAGCAACGCATCCACTTCCTGGTCGATGACTTTTTTAATCGATCGCGGTGAGAAAATCATGTCCGCCAGAATGGCGCAGAGAATACCCAGTACGATTTCGCTGCAACGTTCCACCGCAAACTGCGGTGCCAGCGTCAGCCCCCCGCTGGCATCGGCGGTGACGACAATAATCAGCGCAGTGTAGCCAGCCAGACCGAGGGCATAGGAATTTTCGACTTTGATCAGTGAAGAGAGCCAGACGCAAAGCCCGGCCCACAGGCAGCACAACAGCAGCATCACTACGGGCGCACGCACTGTCGCGATCATAATGGTCAGAGCCGCAATACAGCCGATGAAGGTGCCGATAATACGCAGAATGCCGCGGTAACGCAGCGCGCCGGAGTAGGGATCCCCCCCGGCGGCAAAGGCGGTGCCACCCGCCACAATCCCGGCAGTCATCACTGCCCAGCGCGGCGTTTCCAGATTGAAGTGAAAGCCAATCATCAGCGCGGCGACCAGCGCAAACGTCAGCTTCACCGGGAAACGCAGGAACTCAATCATATCGCCCTCTTAACCAAACTCACGCAGGCGATTGAAAAACTGGGTCATTGGTGAGACTTTCGTCTGGCGATCTTTATCACCGGTGATCACCACAGTCGCAGTGGTACCCGCCGGGAAGCGATTACCTGGCTGATCATCAAGATGAATACGTACCGGTACACGCTGCGCCAGACGCACCCATTCCAGATTGGAATCGACCGTAGCCATGCCTTTGCTATCGACGCTGCTACTGCTGTTGGTGACACCTGCCGCAATGCTATCGACGGTGCCGCGCAGCACGGTGTTGCTACCCAGCGGCGTGATTTCGGCACGGAAGCCCGGACGTACGCCATCCAGCTTGGTCTCTTCCATATAAGCCATCACATAGAATGAATGCTGTTGTACCAGCGCGACGGCAACGGAGCCACGCGTGATGAACTCGCCTTCATACACATTGAGGTTGGTGACCCAGCCGTCAGACGGTGCTTTGATGGTGGTGCGATCAAGATCGATCACCGCCAGATCGCGCGTCGCGATGGCTTTCGCCAGTTGATGCTCGGTGGTGGTCAGATCGTTGTTCGCCTGATCGATAGCCTCACGCGACATCGCACTGGTGCCGAGCTGATTACGGCGTGCAGCTTCACGACGTTTTTCGTTAGCCACCGCCTGGTAATACTCAACGTCGGCCTGGGCCTGATCCAGCGCCATCTGGTAACGCGGACGATCGACCACGAACAGCGTGTCGCCCTTCTTCACCAGTTGGTTATCATGGACCGGCACATCGGTGATCAAACCGGTGACATCCGGAGAGATCGCCACGACATCGGCGGAAAATTTTGCATCACGCGTCCACGGGGATTCGGTGTAGAACACCCAGGCGCGGAAGATGATCACGATAGCGATGACAACCAGCAGGAGAGTAATCGCGTAGCGCGCGATTTTTCTTATTAGCGCTTTCACTTAAAACCTCAGACGAATAGACGGGATACAAGGTAAAACACACAGCAGTACAACGCTGTGTTAAAAAGTGCCGGATGCCAGACCAGATCATACAATCCACTTGGCGTCAGCACGCGTTTCACCAGCCAGAACAGCGCCAGCGAAACAATCAGTTCAATGAAGATGGGCGGGAAAGACAACCCAAATACGACAAATACCGGAAGCACACTCATTACGGTTCCTTAGTTCGACCTTGCCGGATTGCACCGATACCTGCCCGTACGCCACAAAACACGACGGGTTGATGATAGTGGGATGACGGGTAGACTGATGGCAACATTCAGGCCGTTTGAGCTAATCATAGCGTATCATCTGACAAACACGGACAGATTTGCTGCCATGTTCAGGTGCGGTGAAAAGACCCAGCGTGCGTATAGTAACGCGCTTGACTATACGTTTTCTACATATTGTGAGCTAAATCACTTTTTAGCCAGAGTAAACAATGGAACGACTTAAAGGCATGTCCATCTTCGCCAAAGTGGTTGAATTAGGTTCCTTTACCGCCGCGGCACGTCAGCTTCATCTTAGCGTTTCGTCTATCAGCCAGATAGTCGCGAAACTGGAAGATGAGCTACAGGTCAAACTGCTGAATCGCAGCACCCGCAGCATTGGGCTGACCGAAGCGGGCAGAATCTATTATCAGGGCTGCCGCCGCATGCTGGCAGAGGCGATGCAGGTGCACGAGCAGCTGTATGCCTTCAACAACACGCCGATTGGTATTTTACGCATCGGCAGCTCTTCTACAATGGCGCAAAATGTCCTCGCCGATATGACCGGCGACATGCTACGCGAATATCCGGGGTTGAGCGTCAATTTAGTCACCGGCATCCCGGCACCGGATCTCATCGCCAATGGACTGGACCTGGTGATACGCGTGGGTGAGTTGCAGGACTCCAGCCTGTTCTCGCGTCGGCTGGGGGCCATGCCGATGGTGGTATGCGCGGCGAAAAGTTATCTGGCACAGCAGGGAGTGCCGGAAAAACCGAGCGAAATCGATAATCTTTCGTGGCTGGAATACAGCGTACGGCCAGATAACACCTTTGAACTGATTGCACCGGAAGGATTGGTCACACGTCTGACGCCGCAGGGGCGCTTCGTCACCAATGATTCGCTGACGCTGATTCGCTGGCTGAAAGCCGGATGTGGCATCGCTTATGTGCCACTGATGTGGGTGATTAACGAGATTAACACCGGCGAGATCGATATTGTGTTTCCGCAGTACCAGTCGGCACCGCGACCGGTGTACGCGTTATATACCGAAAAGGATAAGCTGCCGCTGAAAGTGCAGGTGTGTATTGATTATCTGACCGAGTATTTCAAACGGGTGGCGCGCCAGTATCAGCAGCACCGTAAAAGTTAACAACCCGCCGGATGGCGGGTTGTTGCAGGATGATCAGGCGGTTCCGCCGACAGTAAGCTTGTCCAGCTTCAGCGTCGGCTGACCCACGCCAACCGGTACGCTCTGTCCTTCTTTACCGCAAACGCCAACGCCTTTATCCAGCGCCAGATCGTTGCCCACCATCGAAATTTGCTGCATGGCTTCGATACCGGAGCCAATCAGCGTGGCACCTTTCACCGGTTTGGTCACTTTACCGTTCTCAATCAGATAGGCTTCCGAGGTTGAGAACACAAACTTACCGGAAGTGATATCCACCTGGCCGCCGCCAAAGTTCGGGGCGTACAGACCATATTCCACACTTTCAATGATGTCCTGCGGCGTGGATTTTCCCGCCAGCATATAGGTGTTGGTCATACGCGGCATTGGCAGGTGAGCATAGGATTCACGACGGCCATTCCCGGTAGGATTGACGCCCATCAGACGCGCATTGAGTTTGTCCTGCATGTAGCCTTTCAGCACCCCGTTTTCGATCAATACGTTGTACTGACCCGGTACACCTTCATCGTCCACCGCCAGCGAACCACGCAGACCTTCGATGGTGCCATCATCCACTACGGTACACAGCTCAGACGCCACCAGCTGCCCCATTTTGCCGCTGAACACCGAGGTCGCGCGACGGTTAAAGTCGCCTTCCAGACCGTGACCGACCGCTTCATGCAGCAACACGCCAGGCCAGCCAGCACCCAGCACCACGGGCAGTGTCCCCGCCGGTGCCGCAACGGCTGACAGATTAACCAGTGCCATACGGACCGCTTCACGCGCCCAGGCATCCGCGCGCACATCGCCGCTTTCATCGGCCAGGAAGAAGTCATAACCGGTACGGGCACCGCCGCCGCTGGAGCCGCGCTCACGCTTGCCCTGGTCCTCCACCTGTACGCTGATAGACAGACGCACCAGCGGACGTACATCAGCAGCCAGTGTGCCATCGGTGGCCGCCACCAGCACCTGCTCGTAAACCCCGGTCAGACTGGCGTTCACTTCCTGCACGCGTGGGTCAGCGGCGCGCGCCACCTTATCAACACGATGCAGCAAAGCGATTTTGTCTTCACGCGTCAGGCTATCCAGTGGGTTCACCGCTGCGTACAGTGAACGGTTGATCACCGCCGATAAGGTATGGGCTTTGCCATTACCCTGCTCACGCACGATACTGCGCGCGGCTTCAGCCGACTGGCGCAACGCGTTCAGGGTGATTTGGTCTGCATAGGCAAAACCGGTTTTCTCACCGCTTACCGCGCGAACGCCAACGCCCTGGTCGATATGGTAAGAGCCATCTTTGATGATTTTGTCTTCCAGCACCCAGGATTCATGGAAGCTGGACTGAAAATAGAGATCGGCATAATCCAGACGACGTTCTGAAAGCTGCCCTAACAGGGAAAAAAGGTCCTGCTGATTAATGCTGTTCGCAGTTAGCAACTGCTCACTTACCAGATTCAGAGTCATCGTTTCTCACTCAGTATTTGCTCGGATACTTCATAGCCTGCGGTAATTCCCCGACGGCGTCAAATTCACTTCTTGTCGTTTTCACGCGGTTTGCGCAGCACTTCATTGATTTCCGGCTTATCCAGTGGTCCGCTGATGTGATAACGCAGCAGCGAGATTTTGTTCCACACGGGCCCCAGCACCTTACTGGCGGCGAAAACCGCGGCACCGACCACCGGGTTGATCACAAAAGCGGTCGCCACGCCTACCGAAGCCGAAATTTCCGGTGCCACTACGGCTTCCATATCAATCTCGCGTTTCACAAGGTCAACTTTACCCTGCATGGCAATATCCGCTTCGAGACCATCAACCAACAGGTTATCGGTATGCATCACGCCGTTTTCAATCCACGCCGTGCCATTAATTGAATCGAAAAAGAAGCCCTGGCCGAAGGTATCACTGAAATCGAAACGCAACTTGCGCAACAGGGCGTCAAAGCTCATCAGCCGCAGCAGCTGACCAGCACGACCGGTACTGACATCCGCAATCTGGCCTTTGCCGAAATGTGATTTCAGCGTACCGCTTAAGGTTGGCTCAGAGGGCTGCCAGGGTGCGGAGCGCCAGTGTAAATCATAATCGATTTTAAACGGTGCATCGCGCAGCGGCGTGTTCACGCCAAACCAGTTAGTGGCGTCGTTGATGTTGTTACCGCTCAGCGTTCCTTTCAGCGAGGTGCGTTGCTCACCGGGTTTATTGACCCATTCCCCGTTGACGCTCAGCTTCGAGCTGCCGGTATCCACCGAACCGTTAGTGAGTGCTAACGTATCGCCATGGGGTTGCAGCAACGCCTGCATATGGCCAAACTTCTGCCCGCGTAGCCAGCACTCCTGGCAGCTCAGTTGCAGAGCTGGCCAGTTGGTGAAATTGATGTTGGTATCACTACCGAACGGGGATGCTGTGCCATCCTTGCTCTCCGCCCATTCCGGGTTGTAGTAAAGATAGCTGAGGGCGATCTGCCAGGGCGCATTCTGTGCGGTTTTCAGACTGCCACGCGCTTCACGGCTGTCGAGCTGCACATCGGTATTCCCGGTCGGCCCCTGGGTCACGGTAGCACTGAGATCATGCCATTGCTGGCCTGCCAGCCGCAGCGCCGGGGTATGCAACGTAACATCCCCCGGCAGCAGCGCGCCGCCAATACTGGTTTCGCCCTGCGCATTGCGCGAGCCGCCCGATCCAGCCAGCAGCCCCATCCAGGCCTCACCGTCCATCTCAGGTAAATTCAGCACCATGCCGCGATTTTCAGGCAGTTTCGGCGTCGTTTTGGCATCGTTCAGCCAGATACCGCGATCGACCCGCAGCTGTGGCTCCAGCAGCCAGCGGCTGTTAAAACGATGATGCCCCAGCACACTACCGCTGAGATCAAATCCGCGCAGGTCACCGCTGGCAGCAATGGTAATCGGCAGCGCGGAACCTGCGCTCTTATCCAGCGGAGCCGGTAAGCGACTGCTTACTTCTTTGCCATCGCCTTGCAAATCTATTTTGTAGCTTGCGCCACCTTTATTCGGCAGGGTGATATCGACATTGCCCTGCCAGGGCAGATTGCCACTCAGCTGGCTGGTGAGGGTCGAAGGCAGCACCTTTAACTTCGCCAGCTGCCAGTCACCCAGCAACTTCACATTGACGCCAAAGTTATCCGGGTTCTCCTGGGTGCTGAAGCTGACGCCAACCGGCTGTCCGAACCAATTCGCCTGCATCTCCTCACTTTGCAGATTGCCGTTGTTATAACGGAAACGCCCGGTGAGGTTGTTCAGTGTGGTGTTCAGCGGCTTGATATGCAGGCTGTTATTGTTCATCACTACGTTGCCGCTGGCATGAACCAGTTCACCATTCAGCGGAATATCGAGGTTGAGCTGACCACGAACATTGCCTTTGATCTGTAGCTGTTGCAGCGCCGCCCCCAGCGATGGCTTGAGTGGGGTGAGTTCGAAGTAATCCCCAATCTGCTTACCTTCACCACTCAGGTCGCCATCAATGATCAGCTTCTCTTTCAGGTAATCCGGGATCACCGCGCTGATATTGCGCGCATCCACCTCTCCCAGCTTCGCCTGATTGGCTTTCATCCACAGACCGTCGTTGACAAAATCGAGATCGATGTCGAGATTGTTAATCGCCGGCCAGCCGGGCTGGAATTGATAGGTGGCATGACGCAGCGGCACCCAGACTTCAAACATGCCGTCGTTGTGGCGGAAGGGAAACAGCGTCGGATCACCGGCAAACAGCAGCGTGGCGTTATCAACCTGCCCGCCTTTAATCGCGTTGCTGAGATAGTCCGTCAGGCCATGGCCCATCAGCGGTTCCGGGAAATAACGCCAGGCATCGCCCGCATCGGTCACGCGAATCCCCGCCAGAATATCCAGCCGTGGCGCTTTGCCGAGGTTCTGCTGATAGAGGAAATCGCCGCGCGCCCAGAGCGAACGCGCCTTCACATCCAGCTGATGGCCATCCAGCGTCAGGCCATTATCATCATGCCGCCAGTTGAGCTTGCCGGTGATTTGCTGGATTTGTAACGGTGCCTGGAACATATCACCGTAGGGAACCTCGGCCTGCCCCATCGCCACATCCAGCTGACCATTGCTGAGGCTGCCACTGGCGTTACCACTCAGTTTGCTGATGCCCGGCAACAGTTCCCAGTGCTGCCAGCTTAAATCACGCCATTGGGCCTGCAAACGGGTTTGTTCGGGTTGCTGTAAGGGGATATCCAGCGCCAGCGCATCGATGTAGCCCTGCGGTTGTAGCGCGCGCCAGTTGTCGAACAGCGTTGGCGAGAGTGGCGAGAACAGCGGTATCAGTGGCGCAAGACGTTGCAGATCCAACTGGGTAGCGCGCACGCGGATTTCCGGCGCACTGCTGGCACCCAGCAATTGTTGATCTTCGGGTTTCCATAGCAGTGAAAAATGCCCCGGTTGCCAGGCAACCCCATCGGTGCTGAGACGGGTTTGCGGCACGGACACCATCCAGCCATTCTGGAAACGGGACAGATGGGCGGTTAAACCATCTACCTGCAACTGATGATCACCCTGTTCGCCACGCCAGCGTGCACCGCCCTGCCGCAGTAGCAAATCACCGGCATAAACATCGCCATCACGCAGATTTACCCATGCGGCGAGGCTGAAACGCGCGCTTTCGAGGCTGGTGTTATCGCGCAGCCAGCGACCGATCCACGGACGCACATCGACATCATCCGCCTGCATCCAGATACGCCCGGTATCGAGCAGGCCGTTGTTGTCATTAAGATCGAGACGAACCTGCACCACGCCATGCTGGCCGGTAAAGCTCGACAGGCTCACCTCACCTTCAGCACGATGACGTGTTTTTTCATTCAGCCAGGTGAGACGGGGGATCGCCAGCTCGGCGTGTTGCCCGGAAGGGGTCAGAAAACGGATGCTGCTATCACGCAGGTCGAAATGATCGAACTGACGCAGGAAGAGTTCGTTGATCTGCGTCGGCTTGAAACTGTTTTTCTGTTCATCGCTAGTGAGCAACTGACGATTGAGTTCGACGTGCATCTGCCAGAAGGTAAGATCGCGAAACTGCCAGCGCCACTGAAAAAGTGACTGCCAGATATTGAGTGCCAGATTGACGCGACCAATGCTCAACTGCCCGGCGTCTTGCATGGCAATATGCAGATCGCGCACCTGCAACGTGGGGCCGAAATTTTCCCAGCTACCCTGCAGCTCGCTGGCCTGCACCGGCACGCCTGTGGCGCGGGAGATGACCTGCAAAATGTCGCTGCGGTAGCTGTTGAGATGCGGCATGACGAGGCGCAACCCGCTGACCAGCAGCGCCACAATAACGATGATTGTGGCGAGTAGCAGTAACAAAATCCTCGGCAACCGCCTCACACACCTCTCCTTGTTTTCCGCCGGATTACGGAGCGATACCTCTCAAGCCCTGACCGTTATCAATGCGGAACAATCGGGTCGAAAACGCATATTACCCCAAAAAAGGGGCTATTTTTAGCCCGGGTCCATGACAAAACGTCGTGCAAGGCCAGCATAAACAAGAAAAATTACATCATCACCACGTCAAACTGCTCCTGAGTGTAAAGCGGTTCAACATGGACTTTCACCTGTTTGCCCACAAATATCTCCACTTCGGCTAACGCGTGGGACTCATCACTTTTCAGCGCTTCCCCCACCGCCGGAGAGACGTACACCAGGAAGCGGTCAGAATCGTAGGCATGGTGCACACGCACAATCTCACGCATGATTTCATAGCAGACGGTTTCCACCGTCTTCAGCGTGCCGCGTCCTTTACATACCGGGCAATCGGCACACAACACATGCTCGATGCTTTCGCGCGTGCGTTTACGCGTCATTTCCACCAGCCCAAGCGCCGAGAAACCATTGATCCCGGTTTTCACCCGATCTTTGCTGAGCGCGCTTTCCAGCGAATGCAACACACGGCGGCGGTGGTCATCATTGCTCATGTCGATAAAATCGATAATGATGATGCCACCCAGATTACGCAGCCGAAGCTGGCGGGCAATCGCCTGAGTAGCTTCGATATTGGTGTTGAAAATGGTTTCGTCCAGATTGCGATGGCCAACAAACGCACCGGTATTGATATCGATGGTAGTCATCGCTTCAGTCTGATCGATGATCAGATAACCGCCAGACTTCAGTTCAACTTTGCGATCGAGCGAACGCTGAATCTCGTTTTCCACGTCGTAGAGATCGAAAATCGGCTGTTTACCGCTGTATAACTCCAGCTTACTGGCCATCTCCGGGATGTATTCGCCGGTAAATTCCACCAGCAGATCGCAGGTCAGGCGGGAATCCACCCGGATGCGATCCAGCGCCGCACCGGCAAAATCACGCAACACACGCTGTGCCAGCGCCAGTTCACCATACAGCAGGCAACGCGTCAGGTTGCGCTTCTTACGTTCACTGACTTTGGTCCATAGACGCTTGAGAAATGCGGCATCCTGCGCCAGCTCTTCTTCGCCAATCCCTTCGGCGGCAGTGCGAATAATAAAGCCACCAAGATCGTCGCAGTAGGCGGCAACCACCGCTTTCAGACGTTCGCGCTCGGCTTCACTTTCGATACGCTGGGAGACGCCAACGTGCGAGGCACCCGGCATAAACACCAGATAACGCGACGGCAGCGTGATGTCAGTGGTGAGGCGTGCGCCTTTGGTGCCGAGGGGATCTTTCACCACCTGCACCATTAAATCCTGCCCCTGGCGTACCAGTTCGGCAATATCGCGCACGTTGAAATTCTTTTGTTCATCACCCGCGACACATTCGGTGTGCGGCATGATGTCAGAAGCGTGCAGAAAAGCCGCTTTGTCGAGGCCAATGTCAACAAATGCCGCCTGCATACCCGGCAGCACGCGACTGACGCGTCCCTTGTAGATGTTGCCTACAATGCCGCGCCGCGCTTCGCGCTCGATGTGGATTTCCTGCAAAATGCCGCCATCAATATAGGCGACGCGTGTCTCCGAGGGTGTCACATTTACCAGCAGTTCAGCCGTCATCTTGTCCCCTTAGCGCACGCAGTGACTGAAAATTGCTGAGCAACTCACCGGTCTCAACCAGCGGTAATCCCACCACTGCGTGATAGCTTCCATTAATTTTGCGCACGAAGTTCCCTCCCATGCCCTGTATCCCGTAAGCGCCGGCTTTATCCATCGGTTCGCCACTGGCGATATAGTGCGCAATTTCTTCCGCCGTGATCTTGCGGAAGGTCACGTCTGTGACCACCAGACAATCCAGTTGCTGCCGGTGGTCGGCCAGCGCCACTGCGGTCATCACCTGATGTGTCTGCCCGGATAGCTTACTCAGCATGCGGGTCGCGTGAGCCGCATCGGCCGGTTTTTCCAGCACTTCACCATTAAGTACCACGATGGTATCAGCACCCAGCACTGGCAAATCCTGCGGGGCCACAGCCACCCCGGCAAGCGCTTTATCGATTGCCAGACGACGCACATAAACCTCAGCGGCTTCCGCTGGCAAACGTTGTTCTTCCACATGGGTGACCAGACGTTCGAATTGCAGGCCAAGCTGCGTCAACAGCTCACGTCGACGCGGTGAACCGGAAGCCAGGTACAGGGTTATCATAGTTTTCCTTACTGAACAGCGAACTGACGACGAATCTTTCTCATTAATAAGAATAGCCAAGGCCAGAGAATGCCGTCGACAACGCTACTCCAGAAGATTTCCGGACGAAAGGAGACATTAATCACCAAAAATTCCGCCCAGAAAACAATAACATCCACCGCCAGTGACAGCACCATAACCATTAATGCCTGCTGCCACAACGCTAAGTTACGGAAAAGCTGAAATTTAAAGGCGACCAGGTAGGCGATGATACTCAATGCCAGCGCACGCACGCCCAGCGTTGAACCGGCCACCAGATCCATGATGGCACCCAATACAAAGCCGGTGCCAACATTAACCCGATGTGGCAACGCCAGCACCCAGTAGATGAGGATCAACAAAAGCCATGATGGCCGGAACATGTAGAACTGTTCTGGCCAGGGCATGATTTGCAGGATGAGGGCAATCAGGAAGGACAGCCAGATAACCCATCGGCCCTGGCTGCGATATCGACTCAAGGCTGGCCTCCACGCGTGTTCGCCGGTGTTACCTGCGAACTGCTGCCATTGCTGGCAGGCGCGGGTGGTCCCATTTGCTGACTGCCGGGCGCGGGCGGCCCCATCTCACCGGCTGGCGGTAAGACCTGTGGCATCATCTGCATTAAACGTTCATTGGCAACACGGTGCACTTCATCTGGCGCCATTGGCATATCGCCGTTACGATCCGCTCCCCACAGCAGCAACAGATAACGCAGACGCTGCAGACCCGCAGTCGGGCGTGCCTGGATAACGGTATACGCACGCTGCGTATCCACTTTCACCGATGACACCACGGCAACCGGATAGCCTTCCGGGAAACGACCACCCAGACCCGAGGTGACCAGCACATCACCCACACGAATGTCGGTATTGCCTGGCAGATGCTCAAGTTGCAGATCTTCATTACAGCCGTTACCGGCCGCAATCACGCGGATATCATTACGCAGCACCTGGATCGGCAACGCATGGGAGGCGTCACAGATCAGCAGCACACGGCTGGTCACCTGGCCTACCGCCACCACCTGCCCCACGACACCTTTATCGCTGATCACCGGCTGGCCTTCGTAAACGCCGTTTACGCTGCCTTTGTCGATAACCACCTGATCGGTGTAGGGATCGGTGCCGGTAGAGATCACCTGCGTCACCATCTTGTGCTCATCCTGGCGTAACGGTGAGCCGAGCAGCTCGCGCAGACGCGCGTTCTCCTGCTTGTATTGCCCCAGCATCAGCAGGTCGCTGTTCTTCAGAAAGAGTTCACGACGCAGTGCTTTGTTTTCCAGTTCCAGCTGCTGGCGCGAAGCCAGCGTGGCGGAAACGCCGTCAAGAAGCTCTCTTGGCCCGTTAGCCAGGAAGTAAAATGGACTGACCGATGTGTCCAGGTAGTTGCGAATCTGGGAAAAGGAGGCCACGCGGCTATCAGCGATAATAATCGCGATGGCCACAATGACTGCCAGAAAGAGGCGCAACTGCAGGGATGGCCCCCTGCTAAAAATCGGCTTCATAAAATCTGCGTGTTCCTCGACATCAGGGAAGAAGCGCGGGTCCTAAAACCTGCGCCTCCAGGGCTGGACGCATCGTGCCGTCATGCGCAGCGTCGTCATCGGCGCTCATTCCCTGCGCAATTTGACCACGGCCTCAGCCGATGAGGATTTACTCCTCGCTGAACAAATCGCCGCCATGCATGTCGATCATTTCCAACGCCTTACCACCGCCACGCGCTACGCAGGTCAGCGGGTCTTCGGCCACGACCACCGGAATGCCGGTTTCTTCCATCAGCAGGCGATCGAGGTTACGCAGCAGTGCGCCACCACCGGTCAGCACCATGCCACGCTCGGAGATGTCGGAAGCCAGTTCCGGCGGGCACTGCTCCAGCGCCACCATCACCGCACTCACGATACCGGTCAGCGGTTCCTGCAGCGCTTCCAGAATTTCATTGGAGTTCAGCGTAAAGCCGCGCGGCACACCTTCAGCCAGGTTACGACCACGAACTTCGATTTCACGGACTTCATCGCCCGGATACGCAGAACCGATCTCATGCTTAATACGCTCAGCGGTTGCTTCACCGATCAGCGAGCCGTAATTACGGCGTACATAATTAATGATAGCTTCATCGAAGCGGTCACCACCAATACGCACTGAAGAGGAGTAAACCACACCGTTCAGAGAGATAACGGCAACTTCAGTGGTACCACCACCGATATCCACCACCATCGAACCGGTCGCTTCTGATACCGGCAGACCGGCACCGATCGCAGCGGCCATCGGTTCTTCAATCAGAAACACTTCGCGCGCACCTGCGCCCTGCGCAGATTCACGGATAGCACGACGCTCAACCTGGGTTGCCCCCACCGGCACACACACCAGCACACGCGGGCTGGGGCGCATAAAACTGTTGCTGTGCACTTGTTTAATAAAGTGCTGCAACATTTTTTCGGTGACAAAGAAGTCTGCAATTACACCGTCTTTCATCGGGCGAATTGCAGCGATATTGCCCGGCGTACGGCCAAGCATCTGTTTGGCGTCATGACCAACGGCGGCAACGCTCTTTGGGGATCCGGCACGATCCTGACGAATGGCAACCACGGAAGGCTCGTTCAGCACGATGCCCTGTCCTTTTACATAAATCAGGGTATTCGCGGTACCCAGGTCAATGGACAAGTCATTGGAAAACATGCCACGAAATTTTTTAAACATACTAAGGGATAATCCTGCAAGCTGGGGGCGGAAAATAAAATCCGCCTACTTTACCAACCACGCGAAGCCGCTACAAGGCGCAAAAACGTTCCGCTTCGGTGAAAAAATATGCTAGCTAATTTTTACAGCAATGTATGCTGCGGTTCGCTAAGGAAAAATGGCGCAAAGCCGCCGCTTTCAGTGCTTTTCGCCCCGCAAGCGCAGGCGGTTTTCGACATAAAATCTAACATTTCCAGCATAGCTGCTGGCCGGCATCATTCAGGTTTACAGCGTAAAACAACCATGAGCGCCGCCATCGGCTAATTAACGGCTAAATTCGATAACGTTGTGAATGTTTTTTCACATTACTGTTTACCGGCAGCGAGGGAGCAAAGAAATCGCCCTGACCACCAGCAACCCCCAACCCAGCCAGCATTTGCCACTCCGCACGCGTACGTACACCGGCAGCGAAAACCTGAGTGGGTGTGGACTTACACACCTCCAGCAGGCTTTGTACAAACAACTGATTTTCCGTGCGTCGTTCAATATTACGTACCAGACCGGGGTCCAGTTTGATTAATTCCACCGGAAATTGCTTGATATAAGCACTGCTCACCACCGTTAATCCCGCCTGATTGACAGCGATGCGACAACCAAATGCACTGAGCATCCTGAAAATCGGCACTAAGCGGTTGATGTGTTGACAAACATCCGCTTCTGCAAGTTCAAATAAAAAACGTTTTCTTTGCGATTTGCTGCATTGCAGCAGTAATTTTTGCAGCCAGCGCTGAAAAGGTCGCTGTAATAACGAATCAATATTCACCGGCAGCGCCAGGGTTTCATCAGGCCACATCTCGGTTAATGCAGCGATACGGGTCACCATCTGGCGATCCCAGCTATCGGCCATCCCCAACTGCTGCACCAGGGGCATGAACTCGGCAGACACCACCTCTTTGTCACCATCAAAGATACGCGCCAGCATCTCGCGATGATGGACTTTGCCATCCAGCATGACGGCGGGTTTCTGATACAAACGGGGTCCACCACGGCTCTGGGTATTTTCCAGCAGCGTTCGCCAGCGTACGCTGCCACGCCCCATATCCAGCGGGTTACCCTCGCCGATTGACCAGTTGTTCCCCCCCTGCAGGGCAGCGCGACGCGTGGCCATTTCCACGTTTTCCATCACCTGTGGCACGCTGAGTCCGCTGCGCCAGGCGCTGATACCGATATGGATCAGATCATCACGATCCACCATGCGCATCGGCGGCAGAGAATCCACGGCATTGATCAGCTGATCGGCAATATTGTTGGCTTCTTTAAGGGTTCGGTGCGGCAGCAGCACGGCGAAGTCACTGCGGAAATAACGCGCCAGCAGCGCGCCGGGATAACGCAACACGAAGGTGGACAACATATTAATGAGATCAAACAGGTATTCTTCGGCCAGCGCCGGACCGAGGGTTTCATACTGCGTCTCCAGGTCGGGCAGGCGCACCATCATGACCACACCGTGGATGCCAACATCTTCCTGATCTTCCAGCAGGGTGGCCAGCTGGTTATCGAAGAACAGACGATTATTTAACCCAGTACGCGAATCCTGCGCGGCAAAAGTACGAATCAGGGTGTCGATGCGCAGTCGCTGCTCACCCGCCTCCAGCAAATCATGCAACAGAAGATCGATAGCGTGACTGGCCTTAGGTGGCCACTCCACTTCTTCATTGTCCCTGGCCTGGCGGTCACCCGCCAGGATACGCTCCGAACGCGCTTCCAGCCGCTCCATATTACGCCAGTGGCTATTCAGCCAGCGATGCGTCATCACCAGCAGTGAGGCCATGATCATCACCACGGTCAAAATGACCACCAGCGTATAAGCCCCGGTGAAGGAGCGAAACCAGGTCTTAGCCGGATCGAGCACCACCACGCGCAGCATCATGCCAGATGAATGCGCCAGCGGCAGATCGAACTGGATAAAGCGGTTTGGCTCATCTTCCAGCATCGGGTTTTCATGGCGGGCCAGACGAAACAACGTACGCTCGCCGTCGTGTAGCTCCAGCTGTTCGGCATTAATCACCGGCATAATGCGCGACAGCCATTGCGTCAGATCCTGTGGCGATTGGGTGATTAAGGCTTTGTCCACTTCGGTTGCCAGGGTTTGTACGCGGGTTTCAACCCGCTGCTGTGACAACCAGACAAAACTAAAAGCACAGCCCACCAGCATCAGCAACATCGCCAGTAAGCTTAATAATGTAATAAACGCAGAAAACTTCGTGGTTAATCGCATCCCTGTGCCTGTATCACTGCGGTTATGAATGAAAAAGAACCGGCGGCACCAGCCTCACTGGCGCAAACCTGAGCAAAATAGCATAAATCACCGCCTGAAACAGTGTTCATCCATCATCGCGACCTATACAGAGACGAGTATAACGGTAAACATGGAAGTCCTGACTTTCACATGATTTTTTTCGTCCTATTCTCAAGATAAGCGCAGCCAGGAAATTTCACATTTTACGGCTCTTTCTGGCGCAAATTACCGGGTTTGATCATGCTTGCCTTAAACATTCAGCCGGAGAATTCCATGAAGCCGAAGCATTTCCTTTCTGAAGCCGATGTGACGCCAGAAAGTATCTTCAATATGCAACGTCGTCAGGTGCTGAAAGCCCTTGGCCTGGGTGCTGCCGCAGCCAGCTTCCCGCGTATAGCGCAGGCCGATGTTCTCAGTTGGTTTAAAGGCAACGATCGCCCTGCCGCGCCAGCTGGGAAAGCGCTGCAATTCAGTAAGCCGCCCGCCTGGCAGGCAGATTTACCCCTCACCCCGTTTGATAAGGTCGCTGGCTACAATAACTTCTATGAATTTGGCCTTGATAAGGCCGATCCGGCAGCGAATGCCGGGACGCTGAAGACCGATCCCTGGCAGCTGCGTATTGAAGGCGAAGTGGCAAAACCCATTACGCTGGATATGGATGACATCTTTAAACGTTTTGCGATGGAGCAACGTATCTACCGTATGCGCTGTGTTGAGGCCTGGTCAATGGTGATCCCCTGGGTGGGATTTGAACTGAACAAACTGCTGAAACTGGCGGAGCCCACCAACAATGCGCGTTTTGTGGCGTTTCAAACGCTCTATGCCCCGGATCAAATGCCGGGCCAGAAAGATCGCTTTATTGGCGGCGGGCTGGATTATCCCTATGTCGAAGGATTACGCATGGATGAAGCGATGCATCCCCTGACCCTGCTCAGCACCGGCGTATATGGCAAAGCGCTGCCACCACAAAATGGCGCGCCGATCCGGCTGACCGTACCGTGGAAATACGGTTTCAAAGGCATTAAATCGATAGTCAAAATTACCCTGACTCACGATCAGCCGCCTACCACCTGGAATCAAATCGCCGCCAATGAATATGGCTTTTATGCCAACGTAAACCCGCATGTCGATCACCCGCGCTGGTCACAGGCGACAGAGCGTTTTATTGGTCCGGGAGGCATTCTGAAGGTGGAGCGCCAGCCAACGCTGCTGTTTAACGGCTATGCCAAAGAAGTGGCATCGCTCTATCACGGGCTGGATTTACGGGAGAATTACTGAGTGCGTCTGACATTACGCCACATTACCTGGCTGAAAGTGGTGCTGCACCTGGCGGCGTTTCTGCCGCTGGTGTGGCTATTTTTTGCCGCCAATCAGGGTTGGTTAAGCGCCGATCCGGCCAAAGATATCCAGCATTTTACCGGCAGAATGGCGCTTAAACTGTTGCTGGCGACGTTGCTGGTGAGTCCCTTAACGCGCTACGCCAAACAACCCCTGCTGATTCGCACCCGTCGCATGCTCGGTCTGTGGTGCTTCGCCTGGGCCTGCCTGCATCTGCTAAGTTATTATCTGCTGGAATTAGGGGTCAATAATCTGCGATTGCTCGGCAGTGAGTTGATATCCCGCCCCTATCTGACGCTGGGTATTATCTGCTGGCTGGTGCTGTTCGCGCTGGCAATCACCTCCTTTCAGCGCGCGCAGCGTAAACTGGGACGTCGCTGGCAAACTCTGCACAATGGTATCTATCTGGTGGCGATCCTCGCGCCCATTCACTATCTTTGGTCAGTTAAAGTCCTGTCACCACAGCCGCTGATTTATGCGTTGCTGGCTCTGCTACTATTGGGCTGGCGTTACAATAAGTTGCGAAAACTCTTCTCCCGATAATTTCTGCACGGTTGTCTTCCTGCTGCGATTTCTGTTAAAAGGTGTGGCCTGCTGGCCGCATCCGATCATCTTCGCAGATAAGACCAGTATTTTGCTGCGAATTGCGACGAAACGGATATAATGCCCGGCTTTATTGCAAGTGAAGTCTTCTTTTTCACTCGGAAGAGTGACAAAGGAAGATTGTCGCGGTATTTTACGCGATGCCTGAATAATTGCAGGAGATAGCAGCAAGATGGCGCATAACTTTCACATACTGCTTTTGAACGGACCCAACCTGAATATGCTGGGAACGCGTGAGCCTGAGAAGTATGGTCATACCACGCTGGCGCAAATTGTCAGCGATCTGACGCAACAGGCTGACCAGCACCATGTGAAATTGAGTCATTTGCAATCGAACGCGGAGTTTCAGTTGATCGATCGTATTCACGAGGCCCAGGGCAATGTGGATTACATCATCATCAATCCAGCGGCATTCACGCACACCAGCGTCGCGCTGCGTGATGCTCTGCTGGCGGTAAACATTCCCTTTATCGAGGTGCATCTGACCAATGTGCATGCACGCGAACCGTTCCGCCATCACTCCTATCTTTCCGATGTATCTGCCGGTGTCATCTGTGGACTTGGCGCTGACGGATACTCGTGGGCTTTACAAACGGCCGTAAAACGCCTGACACATTCCAATTAAACAGAGTACGGAACCACACTCATGGATATTCGTAAAATTAAGAAACTGATCGAACTGGTTGAAGAGTCTGGCATCGCTGAGCTGGAAATCTCTGAGGGCGAAGAGTCCGTTCGTATCAGCCGTTCACCTGCCAATGTCGGTTATCCTATGATGCAGCAGGCTTATGCTGCACCTGCACCGCAGGTAGCCCCTCTGGCTGCTGCGGTTGCCCCTGCTGTTGCTGCACCGGTTGCGGAAGCCGCTAAACCGGAAATCAGCGGCCACATCGTGCGTTCACCGATGGTAGGCACCTTCTATCGCACCCCAAGCCCGGACGCGAAAGCCTTTATCGAAGTCGGCCAGAAAGTTAACGCCGGCGACACCCTGTGCATCGTTGAAGCGATGAAAATGATGAACCAGATCGAAGCCGACAAATCCGGCGTTGTGAAAGCGATTCTGGTGGAAAGTGGCCAGCCGGTTGAATTTGACGAGCCGCTGGTTGTCATCGAATAACGAGGCGAACCATGCTGGATAAAATTGTCATTGCTAACCGCGGTGAGATCGCGTTGCGCATTCTGCGTGCCTGTAAAGAACTGGGCATCAAGACTGTGGCAGTGCACTCCACGGCGGACCGCGACCTGAAGCACGTGCTGCTGGCTGACGAAACTGTCTGCATTGGCCCGGCGCAGTCGGTCAAAAGTTACCTCAATATCCCGGCCCTGATCTCCGCCGCCGAAATCACTGGCGCGGTTGCGATCCACCCGGGCTATGGCTTCCTGTCTGAGAACGCCGATTTCGCCGAGCAGGTTGAGCGTTCCGGCTTTATCTTTATCGGCCCGAAAGCGGATACCATCCGCCTGATGG
Source organism: Pantoea sp. App145 (assembly GCF_047947045.1). Classification (NCBI taxonomy): domain Bacteria; kingdom Pseudomonadati; phylum Pseudomonadota; class Gammaproteobacteria; order Enterobacterales; family Erwiniaceae; genus Pantoea; species Pantoea sp. App145. The sequence continues at coordinate 3,257,953 of NZ_CP133290.1, read as the reverse complement.
GTGACAAAGTGTCGGCAATCACCGCGATGAAAAAAGCCGGTGTACCGACCGTACCTGGCTCCGATGGCCCACTGACTGAAGACATGGATAAAAACCGTGCCTTCGCCAAACGCATCGGCTATCCGGTCATTATCAAAGCCTCCGGCGGCGGTGGTGGTCGTGGTATGCGTGTGGTGCGCAGCGACAAGGATCTCGAGCAGTCCATTAACATGACGAAAGCGGAAGCCAAAGCGGCTTTCAACAACGACATGGTTTACATGGAGAAATACCTCGAAAATCCACGCCACATCGAAATCCAGGTCATGGCTGATGGCCAGGGCAACGCGATTTATCTGGCAGAACGCGACTGCTCCATGCAGCGCCGTCACCAGAAAGTGGTTGAAGAAGCACCCGCACCGGGCATCACGCCAGAGCTGCGCAGCTTCATCGGCGATCGCTGTGCCAAAGCCTGTGTGGATATCGGCTACCGCGGCGCAGGTACCTTTGAGTTCCTGTTCGAAAACGGTGAGTTCTACTTTATCGAGATGAACACCCGTATTCAGGTAGAACATCCGGTCACCGAGATGATCACCGGCGTAGACCTGATCAAAGAGCAGCTGCGTATTGCAGCCGGTCAGCCACTGTCTATCCGCCAAGAGGATGTGATGATTCGCGGCCATGCGGTGGAATGCCGTATCAACGCCGAAGATCCCAACACCTTCCTGCCAAGCCCGGGTAAGATCACGCGTTTCCACGCACCGGGTGGCTTTGGTGTCCGCTGGGAATCGCATATTTATGCCGGATACACCGTACCGCCATACTACGATTCCATGATCGGCAAGCTGATCACTTACGGTGAAAACCGTGATGTGGCCATCGCCCGCATGAAAAATGCGCTGGCGGAACTGATCATTGACGGTATCAAGACCAACGTCGAACTGCAGATGAAAATCATGTCCGACGAAAACTTCCAGCAGGGTGGCACCAATATCCACTACCTGGAGAAAAAACTCGGCATGCAAGAGTAATCCCTGCAACGCAGAGTTCCTTTGAGGCCGGTTAAACCGGCCTTTTTCATTTTTGTTGCCTTTGAGGTTGCATGATGGATTGGCGTTTTGTGCAAGCGAATAAAGAGGCGCGCTGGGCGTTTTATCTGGCGCTGGCGTATCTCGCTGTGTGGGGGCTTTCCGCCTGGCTGGGGGGGAATGCGACAGGTATAACCGGCCTGCCACGCTGGTTTGAACTCTCCTGCCTGTTTGCTCCGGTGTTGTTTATTGGGTTGTGCTGGATGATGGTACGGATGGTTTTCCGCGACATGTCACTGGAGGACAAAGATGGAAAGTGAAATCATTCTTCCCCTGTTGGCCTATCTGGTGCTGATTGCCGCGCTGTCAGTATTTGCCATGCGCAAGCAACGCCAGGGAAATTTCCTGACAGAATATTTTCTCGGCAGCCGCTCGATGGGTGGCTTTGTGCTGGCGATGACCATCACCGCGACCTATATCAGTGCCAGCTCGTTTATTGGCGGCCCAGGTGCAGCATATAAATATGGGCTAGGCTGGGTGCTGCTCGCCATGATTCAGGTCCCTGCCGTGTGGTTATCACTCGGGGTGCTGGGGAAAAAATTCGCTATTCTGGCACGCCGTTACAATGCGGTGACCCTGAATGACATGCTGTATGGCCGCTACCGCAGCCCACTGCTGATCTGGCTGGCCAGCCTGAGCCTGCTGGTAGCTTTTATTGGCGCGATGACCGTGCAGTTCATTGGCGGTGCGCGATTACTGGAAACGGCGGCGGGTATTCCCTACGATACCGGACTGCTGATTTTTGGCGGCACCATCGCACTTTACACCGCGCTTGGCGGCTTCCGCGCCAGCGTGCTGAATGATGCGATGCAGGGCCTGGTGATGCTGGTCGGCACCTTCCTGCTGCTGTTTGCAGTGATCCATCAGGCTGGCGGGCTGGAAACCGCAGTCACTAAATTGCGCGCCATCGATCCACAGCTGGTTTCGCCAGAAGGCGTTGGCAATGTGATTACGCCAACCTTCCTCAGCTCTTTTGCCGTACTGGTGTGTTTTGGCGTGATTGGTCTGCCGCATACCGCCGTACGTTGTATCTCGTATAAAGACAGTAAGGCGATGCATCGTGGCATCATTATTGGCACCATTGTGGTGGTGATTCTGATGCTGGGAATGCATCTGGCAGGTGCTCTGGGTCGCGCGATACTTCCGGACCTGACCATCCCCGATCAAGTGATTCCCACGCTGATGATCACCGTACTGCCCCCGATGGCCGCAGGCGTTTTTCTGGCTGCGCCTATGGCAGCGATCATGTCGACAATTAACGCGCAGTTGCTGCAATCCTCCGCTACCCTGATCAAAGATCTCTATTTGCGTATCGCGCCACAGCATAGCGAGAATGAGGCGCGCCTGCGCATGCTCTCCGGCACCATCACTTTTGTGCTGGGATTATTGTTGCTGCTGGCCGCCTGGAACCCGCCGGATATGATCATCTGGCTGAACCTGCTGGCTTTTGGTGGCCTTGAGGCAGTGTTCCTGTGGCCACTGGTACTCGGGTTGTACTGGGAGCGCGCAAACGCCGCTGGTGCCATCAGCGGGATGGTCGTCGGTGCCGGTTGCTATACGCTGCTCGCCAGCCTGAAACTCGAACTGTGGGGTTTCCACCCTATCGTTCCATCATTGATCCTTAGCCTGCTGGCCTTTCTGGCAGGTAACCTATTTGGCAGCTCACCTGACGCACAAGACGCTGCCCTGGAATAAAGAGAAACGCTATGCCATGGATTCAAATCAAAATTAACAGCACCGGTGAGCACGCGGAAACACTGAGCGATGCGCTGATGGAAAGCGGTGCCGTGTCTGTGACCTTCCAGGACACCCACGATAATCCGGTTTATGAGCCACTGCCGGGTGAGACACTGCTGTGGGGCGATACGGATGTTATCGGCCTGTTTGATGCCGAAACCGAGATGGACGATGTTGTCGCGGAGCTGAGTCAGCATCCTCTGCTTGGCAGCGGTTTCCGTCATAAGATCGAGCAGATTGAGGATAAAGACTGGGAGCGCGAATGGATGGATAATTTCCACCCGATGCGTTTCGGTGAGCGTTTATGGATCTGCCCGAGCTGGCGCGAAGTCCCGGATCCCAACGCTGTCAACGTGATGCTCGATCCGGGCCTCGCCTTTGGCACTGGCACCCACCCGACCACCTCGCTGTGTCTGAGCTGGCTGGATGGCCTTGATTTACAGGGTAAGACAGTCATCGATTTCGGCTGTGGCTCCGGCATTCTGGCGATTGCCGCCCTGAAACTGGGGGCCGCACAGGCGATTGGTATCGATATCGACCCGCAGGCGATTCAGGCCAGCCGTGATAACGCCGAACGTAATGGCGTGGCTGATCGTCTGGCACTCTATCTCCCCCACCAGCAGCCGGAAAACCTGCAGGCGGATGTGGTGGTCGCCAACATTCTTGCCGGCCCACTGCGCGAACTGGCACCGTTAATCAGCGTTCTGCCAAAATCCGGCGGACATCTGGGGTTATCAGGCGTGCTGGCCAGTCAGGCGGAAAGCGTTTGTGAAGCCTATACCGAACGCTTTGTGCTGGACCCGGTAGCCGAAAAAGAAGAGTGGTGCCGGATTACCGGCATGCGCCGCTAATTCCGCATAATTAGCGCAGTTCATTGTTACCACCCCGCCACATCTCTTGCCAATCAGGCGATGTGGCGTTTTTTATGTTGTGATTTAGCTCAAATTTTCAGAAAAACTTTTGTACACAATTTCAGCGTATTTTTTTAATATACTGAATAATATAGGTATTTCTTATAGCTAACGCCGATCGGCCTCAATTCCTTGATCTTTCCCTGCGAATTGTTCAAAGTTTGGCCTTTCATCTTCGCGAAAAAATGCGTAATATACGCCGCCTTGCGAACAGTTAGGGTCACTTCTTTTTCATGCGCATTGGACATCATCAGCTTCGAAATCGACTCATCGCTGCGCCTATGGCCGGGGTTACCGACAAGCCATTTCGCACCTTGTGTTACGAGAACGGCGCTGGCATGACAGTCTCCGAGATGTTGTCATCAAACCCGGAAGTTTGGGCCAGTGACAAATCCCGTTTGCGCATGGTGCATAGTGACGAGCCTGGCATTCGTGCCGTGCAAATTGCCGGATGTGATCCCGATGAAATGGCGGCTGCCGCGCGCATTAATGTGGCGTCAGGCGCACAGGTCATTGACATCAACATGGGCTGCCCGGCGAAGAAGGTGAATCGTAAGATGGCGGGTTCTGCACTGCTGCAACATCCGCAACTGGTTGAGTCTATTCTCTCCGCAGTGGTTAATGCAGTTGATGTGCCCGTTACGCTGAAGATTCGTACTGGCTGGGATAAAGAAAATCGTAATTGTGTAGAGATTGCCCAATTGGCTGAACGCTGTGGCATTCAGGCCCTCACCATTCATGGACGCACTCGCGCCTGTTTGTTTGAAGGACAAGCTGAATACGACAGCATTCGGACAGTTAAGCAGAGCGTTACCATTCCGGTTATCGCGAATGGTGACATTACTGACCCGCATAAAGCCAGAGCAGTGCTCGATTATACAGGAGCCGATGCTCTGATGATCGGTCGCGCTGCTCAGGGAAGACCGTGGATCTTCCGGGAAATCCAGCATTATCTGGACACAGGGGAGCTGCTGGCACCGAAGCCGTTGGCTGAAGTGAAGCATATGCTGATTGGACATATACGGGAGCTGCACGACTTTTACGGTCAGCGCAAGGGATACCGTATTGCCCGAAAACACGTTTCCTGGTATTTGCAGGAAAATGCCCCTGATGACCAGTTTCGGCGCACATTCAACGCCATTGAGGATGCCAGCGAACAGCTGGAGGCGTTGGAGGCATACTTCGAAAATCTTGCGTAAACGAAATAAAGAGCTGAAAGAACTATGTTCGAACAACGCGTAAATTCTGACGTACTGACCGTTTCTACCGTTAACTCACAGGATCAGGTGACGCAAAAGCCTCTGCGTGATTCGGTTAAACAGGCACTGAAGAACTATTTTGCTCAACTGAATGGTCAGGATGTGAGTGACCTGTATGAGCTGGTACTGGCTGAAGTCGAGCAGCCACTGTTGGACATGGTGATGCAGTACACCCGTGGCAACCAGACCCGTGCAGCCCTGATGATGGGTATCAACCGTGGTACTCTGCGTAAGAAGCTGAAAAAATACGGCATGAACTGATTTCAGTTTGTTGCTGCGATAACGCCAGCCCTCGGGCTGGCGTTTTTGTTTGTGTCTTTATCGTTAACAACGGGTGAAACAGTTGTCCCCATAATGGTAACGATAGTTGCAATTGCTCCAGTGATATTTCGCCCACAACGCCATCCTTGTTCTGCCCCCTTTTCGCACCGATTTCCCCCCGTTTCTTCACCTGATTGCCGCCTAAGCCGCTGCCTATGTGATCCTAAACCATTCCAACCGCAAATCTGCAAACCCATACATTTTGTCCTGCGCCCCCGCTCACACTGCTTCCATATAGTGAAACTTTTTGCACTGTTTGTGATCGAGGCGACTCGCATTGCTTCCTTTTGGTGCGCGATAGTAGTCGGAACTTTCTGAATGCTTCAGTTTATGAAGAGATCTTTCCAATGAATTCAGGATTCTGCAAACCTGGCATTAGCTTTGCAAAGTCGTGAATGGCTGACTGCCACAGACAGGAAAAGCGCACATAAAAGTGCGCAATGCACCCACATCACAACACGATTTCGCCACACAGGATGCTTTATGAAAAAGATGATGCTCTCCACCCTGGTCGCTGCAGCTTCTCTGTTCGCCGTTGCGCAGCAAGCGCACGCCGGCACCACGTTGGATGCAATTAAAAAGAAAGGGTTTGTTCAGTGCGGTATCAGTGATGGCCTGCCCGGCTTTTCCTATGCCGATGCTAGCGGCAAATTCACCGGTATCGACGTTGACGTTTGCCGTGCCGCTGCGGCTGCCGTATTTGGCGATGCTAATAAAGTGAAATACACCCCGCTGACGGCAAAAGAGCGTTTTACTGCGCTGCAATCTGGTGAAGTGGACATTCTGTCTCGCAACACCACCTGGACTTCTTCACGCGATGGCGGCATGGGCTTCCTGTTCGCGGGTGTGAACTATTACGACGGTATCGGTTTCCTGACCCATAAAAAAGCCGGCCTTAAAAGCGCGAAAGAGCTGGATGGTGCCACGGTATGTATCCAGGCGGGTACCGATACCGAACTGAACGTGGCGGATTACTTCAAAGCCAACAATATGCAATACACCCCGGTGACCTTTGACCGTTCTGACGAATCCGCTAAGGCGCTGGACAGTGGTCGCTGCGATACCCTGGCCTCTGACCAGTCTCAGCTGTACGCACTGCGCATCAAGCTGGGCAAACCGGACGAATTCATCGTTCTGCCGGAAGTGATCTCTAAAGAGCCGCTGGGTCCGGTGGTACGTCGTGGCGATGATGACTGGTTCACTATTGTGAAATGGTCACTGTACGCGATGCTGAATGCTGAAGAGATGGGCATCAACTCGAAGAACGTCGATCAGCTGGCCGCCAAACCGTCTAACCCGGACATGGCTCACCTGCTGGGTGCTGAAGGCGACTTCGGTAAGGATCTGAAGCTCGACAACAAATGGGCGTTCAACATCATTAAACAGGTAGGTAACTACCAGGAAAGCTTTGACCGCAACGTCGGTAAAGACAGTGCTCTGAAAATCGCGCGTGGTCAGAATGCGCTCTGGAATCAGGGCGGCATCCAGTACGCTCCGCCGGTACGTTAATTCTGCCTTCCAGTCGGGCACCGCACCCTGCGGTGCCCAATGCGTTTTATTCACTGAGGTTTCAACATGTCACAACGCCCAACCGTAAAAAGGGATTTTTCGTTCGGTAATCCTACGGTTCGCGCCTGGCTTTACCAGATAGTCGCGATTGTGGCCGTGTTCGCTGTTGTGGGATATCTCATCCACAATACGGTGATCAACCTGGCTAATCGTGGCATCACATCCGGTTTTGGCTTCCTGGAGCGCAGTGCCGGTTTCGGCATCGTCCAGCATCTGATTGATTACTCAGAAGGTGATACCTACGCGCGCGTGTTTATGGTGGGGTTAACCAATACCCTGCTGGTTTCCGCGCTCTGTATTGTTTTCGCCTCTATCCTCGGATTCTTTATCGGCCTTGCCCGCCTGTCTGATAACTGGCTCCTGCGCAGGATCTCCACCATTTACATCGAGACGTTCCGCAACATTCCACCGTTGTTGCAGATCTTCTTCTGGTATTTCGCGGTGCTGCGTAATTTACCTGGCCCACGCCAGGCGTTGAACGCATTTGATCTGGCATTTGTCAGTAACCGTGGGCTTTATATTCCCTGGCCTACCTACGCACCGGGGACATGGCCATTCATTATCGCCTTAGCCCTGGCGATAGCGGGTAGCGTTGGATTGTTTCGATTTAACCGTAAACACCAGCTGAAAACCGGTCAGTTCCGCCGTACCTGGCCGTTCGCGGTAGCGATGATCGTTGCCTTCCCACTGATCGCTCATGCGTTGTTTGGTGCGGCGACTCACTGGGATCTGCCGCAATTGCGTGGATTTAACTTCCGGGGTGGCGCGGTGATGATCCCTGAGCTGGCTTCACTGACGCTGGCCCTGTCGATCTACACCTCTTCGTTTATCGCTGAAGTGATTCGCTCGGGTATCCAGTCGGTGCCACACGGTCAGAATGAAGCGGCACGTTCGCTCGGCTTGCCGAATCCTGTGACCATGCGTCAGGTGATCATCCCGCAAGCCATGCGTGTGATCATTCCGCCTCTGACCAGCCAGTATCTCAACATCGTGAAAAACTCTTCACTGGCAGCGGCTATCGGCTATCCGGATATGGTTTCGCTGTTTGCCGGAACAGTGCTGAATCAGACAGGCCAGGCTATCGAGACCATCGCGATCACCATGGCGGTCTACCTGATCATCAGTTTGGTCATTTCACTGCTGATGAACCTCTACAACCGCAAAATTGCGCTGGTTGAGCGTTAAGAGAACGGGATTATTATGTCTGTTACCACACACGAAACACCGCCGGTGCCAACCAACCCTGTCAGCAAAGCCTGGGGTTGGGCGCGCAAAAACCTGTTCTCCAGTTGGTTCAATACCCTGCTGACACTGCTCTGCTTCTGGATTATCTGGAGCGTGATCCCACCTGCACTTAACTGGCTGGTTTTCCAGGCTAACTGGTTCGGCTCAACCCGCGCCGACTGTACCAAAGAAGGTGCCTGCTGGGTGTTTATCCATGCGCGCTTTGGCCAGTTTATGTATGGGCTGTATCCACATGAACTGCGCTGGCGCATCAACCTGGCGCTGGTGATTGGCCTGCTGTCCATCATCCCGATGTTTATCAAATCGATTCCGCATCGTGGCCGTTATATCGCCTGCTGGGCAATAGCCTATCCCATCATCGTCTGGTTCCTGATGTATGGCGGCTATTTGGGCCTGGATCGCGTCGAAACTCGCCAGTGGGGCGGTTTGACGCTGACGCTGATTATCGCATCGGTCGGCATCGCCGGTGCCCTGCCATTGGGGATTTTGCTGGCATTGGGACGCCGTTCAAAGATGCCAGTGGTACGAACCCTGTCGGTGATTTTTATTGAATTCTGGCGTGGTGTACCGCTGATTACCGTGTTGTTTATGTCATCGGTGATGCTGCCGCTGTTTATGGCCGAGGGGACGACCATCGATAAGCTGGTGCGTGCGCTGGTCGGTGTGATTCTGTTCCAGTCAGCTTATGTCGCGGAAGTGGTGCGTGGTGGCTTACAGGCTCTGCCAAAGGGACAGTATGAAGCCGCTGAGTCGCTGGCGCTGGGTTACTGGAAAACACAGATTCTGGTGATTTTGCCTCAGGCACTCAAACTCACCATTCCCGGCTTGGTTAACACTATCATCGCTTTATTTAAAGATACCAGTCTGGTGATCATCATCGGCCTGTTCGATCTTTTCAGTAGCGTGCAGCAGGCCACCGTTGACCCCACATGGCTTGGGATGTCGACGGAAGGCTATGTTTTTGCTGCCCTTGTCTACTGGATTTTCTGTTTTAGCATGTCGCGCTATAGCCAGTATCTGGAGAAGCGCTTTCACACCGGGCGTAAATCGCACTGAGGTTTTACATGACACAATCTATGACTAATTCTGCTGACCAAATGATGATTACGCTCGAAAATGTGAATAAATGGTACGGCCAGTTCCATGTATTAAAGGACATTAACCTGCAGGTGAAACCGCGCGAACGTATCGTTCTTTGCGGACCATCAGGCTCGGGCAAATCCACCACTATCCGTTGCATCAACCACCTGGAAGAGCATCAGCAGGGGCGAATCGTCGTTGATGGCATTCATTTGAATGATGATGTACGCAATATTGAACGTGTACGAACTGAAGTTGGCATGGTGTTCCAGCACTTCAACCTTTTCCCGCATTTGACTGTGTTGCAAAACTGCACGCTAGCACCTATCTGGGTGCGTAAGATGCCAAAGAAAGAGGCGGAAGAACTGGCGATGCATTATCTGCAACGCGTCCGTATTGCCGAGCATGCACATAAATTTCCCGGTCAGCTATCCGGTGGCCAGCAACAGCGCGTGGCAATTGCACGTTCGCTGTGTATGAAACCCAAAATCATGCTGTTTGATGAGCCTACTTCAGCCCTTGACCCTGAAATGGTTAAAGAAGTGCTCGATACCATGATTGGTCTGGCGGAAGATGGCATGACGATGTTGTGTGTAACCCATGAGATGGGCTTTGCGCGCACAGTCGCGGACCGGGTTATCTTTATGGACCGTGGTGAGATCGTGGAACAAGCCCCACCGCAGGAGTTCTTTGCCAATCCGAAGTCAGAACGTACCCGTGCCTTCCTGTCGCAGGTTATTCACTAAGACAGTTCCCTGGCCGGTCCACTGCAATCAACCCTCTGCCCTGGCAGGGGGTTTTTTATGTCTCTGCTTTATTTATCGTGAATGTTTAAGGTCTCGATAGAAACTGCGCGATAAATCGCGCCGCTACGGCACCGTGCTTTTTTCTGATTTTCAGACGTAAAAAAGCCCTGAACTTTCGTTCAGGGCTTCTTCACTTGATTGATGCCTGGCAGTTCCCTACTCTCGCATGGGGAGACCCCACACTACCATCGGCGCTACGGCGTTTCACTTCTGAGTTCGGCATGGGGTCAGGTGGGACCACCGCGCTACAGCCGCCAGGCAAATTCTGTTTATCCGCACCGCCCTCTCAGGCCGCACGAATCTATCCGGATGAACCAAGCTGAAAATCTTCTCTGGTCTCTCAACCAAAACGCCTCTGGCGTTGTAAGGTTAAGCCTCACGGGTCATTAGTACCGGTTAGCTCAATGCATCGCTGCACTTACACATCCGGCCTATCAACGTCGTCGTCTTCAACGTCCCTTCAGGACCCTCAAGGGGTCAGGGAGAACTCATCTCGGGGCAAGTTTCGTGCTTAGATGCTTTCAGCACTTATCTTTTCCGCACTTAGCTACCGGGCAATGCCATTGGCATGACAACCCGAACACCAGTGGTGCGTTCACTCCGGTCCTCTCGTACTAGGAGCAACCCCCCTCAATTCTCCAGCGCCCACGGCAGATAGGGACCGAACTGTCTCACGACGTTCTAAACCCAGCTCGCGTACCACTTTAAACGGCGAACAGCCGTACCCTTGGGACCTACTTCAGCCCCAGGATGTGATGAGCCGACATCGAGGTGCCAAACACCGCCGTCGATATGAACTCTTGGGCGGTATCAGCCTGTTATCCCCGGAGTACCTTTTATCCGTTGAGCGATGGCCCTTCCATTCAGAACCACCGGATCACTATGACCTGCTTTCGCACCTGCTCGAGCCGTCACTCTCGCAGTCAAGCTGGCTTATGCCATTGCACTAACCTCCTGATGTCCGACCAGGATTAGCCAACCTTCGTGCTCCTCCGTTACGCTTTGGGAGGAGACCGCCCCAGTCAAACTACCCACCAGACACTGTCCGCAGCCCGGATTACGGGCCTACGTTAGAACATCAAACATTAAAGGGTGGTATTTCAAGGTCGGCTCCACGCAGACTGGCGTCCACGCTTCAAAGCCTCCCACCTATCCTACACATCAAGGCTCAATGTTCAGTGTCAAGCTATAGTAAAGGTTCACGGGGTCTTTCCGTCTTGCCGCGGGTACACTGCATCTTCACAGCGATTTCAATTTCACTGAGTCTCGGGTGGAGACAGCCTGGCCATCATTACGCCATTCGTGCAGGTCGGAACTTACCCGACAAGGAATTTCGCTACCTTAGGACCGTTATAGTTACGGCCGCCGTTTACCGGGGCTTCGATCAAGAGCTTCTCCTTACGGATAACCCCATCAATTAACCTTCCGGCACCGGGCAGGCGTCACACCGTATACGTCCACTTTCGTGTTTGCACAGTGCTGTGTTTTTAATAAACAGTTGCAGCCAGCTGGTATCTTCGACTGGCTTCAGCTCCGGGAGCAAGTCCCTTCACCTAATGCCAGCGTGCCTTCTCCCGAAGTTACGGCACCATTTTGCCTAGTTCCTTCACCCGAGTTCTCTCAAGCGCCTTGGTATTCTCTACCTGACCACCTGTGTCGGTTTGGGGTACGATTTCGTGTTACCTGGAGCTTAGAGGCTTTTCCTGGAAGCAGGGCATCAGTTACTTCACCACCGTAGTGGCTCGTCATCACGCCTCAGTGTTAAAGAAGACCGGATTTGCCTGGTCTTCACACCTACACGCTTAAACCGGGACAACCGTCGCCCGGATAACCTAGCCTTCTCCGTCCCCCCTTCGCAGTAACACCAAGTACAGGAATATTAACCTGTTTCCCATCGACTACGCTTTTCAGCCTCGCCTTAGGGGTCGACTCACCCTGCCCCGATTAACGTTGGACAGGAACCCTTGGTCTTCCGGCGAGCGGGCTTTTCACCCGCTTTATCGTTACTTATGTCAGCATTCGCACTTCTGATACCTCCAGCAGACCTCACAGTCCACCTTCAGCGGCTTACAGAACGCTCCCCTACCCAACAACACATAGTGTCGCTGCCGCAGCTTCGGTGCATGGTTTAGCCCCGTTACATCTTCCGCGCAGGCCGACTCGACCAGTGAGCTATTACGCTTTCTTTAAATGATGGCTGCTTCTAAGCCAACATCCTGGCTGTCTGTGCCTTCCCACATCGTTTCCCACTTAACCATGACTTTGGGACCTTAGCTGGCGGTCTGGGTTGTTTCCCTCTTCACGACGGACGTTAGCACCCGCCGTGTGTCTCCCGTGATAACATTCTCCGGTATTCGCAGTTTGCATCGGGTTGGTAAGCCGGGATGGCCCCCTAGCCGAAACAGTGCTCTACCCCCGGAGATGAGTTCACGAGGCGCTACCTAAATAGCTTTCGGGGAGAACCAGCTATCTCCCGGTTTGATTGGCCTTTCACCCCCAGCCACAGGTCATCCGCTAATTTTTCAACATTAGTCGGTTCGGTCCTCCAGTTAGTGTTACCCAACCTTCAACCTGCCCATGGCTAGATCACCGGGTTTCGGGTCTATACCCTGCAACTTAACGCCCAATTAAGACTCGGTTTCCCTTCGGCTCCCCTATACGGTTAACCTTGCTACAGAATATAAGTCGCTGACCCATTATACAAAAGGTACGCAGTCACACCCAAAAGGATGCTCCCACTGCTTGTACGTACACGGTTTCAGGTTCTGTTTCACTCCCCTCGCCGGGGTTCTTTTCGCCTTTCCCTCACGGTACTGGTTCACTATCGGTCAGTCAGGAGTATTTAGCCTTGGAGGATGGTCCCCCCATATTCAGACAGGATACCACGTGTCCCGCCCTACTCGTCGGACTCACAGTCCGTGCATTTTCGTGTACGGGGCTGTCACCCTGTATCGCGCGACTTTCCAGACGCTTCCACTAACACACAAACTGATTCAGGTCCTGGGCTGTTCCCCGTTCGCTCGCCGCTACTGGGGGAATCTCGGTTGATTTCTTTTCCTCGGGGTACTTAGATGTTTCAGTTCCCCCGGTTCGCCTCGTTAACCTATGTATTCAGTTAACGATAGTGCACAAGTGCACTGGGTTTCCCCATTCGGACATCGCCGGCTGTTGCGGTTCATATCACCTTGCCGGCGCTTTTCGCAGATTAGCACGTCCTTCATCGCCTCTGACTGCCAGGGCATCCACCGTGTACGCTTAGTCGCTTAACCTCACAACCCACAGGCGTTTTGCAACGCTTATGAATCGTAAGCTTTTGAGAGACTCGAACGCGCCGCTTTCATTTCTTATTACGGAGAAATGAAACAACGCGTCGTTTCAAATTTTCAGCTTGTTCCGGATTGTTAAAGAGCAAATACTTCGCAGCATGCTGAATCAGCATACTCTGAAGTATCTTGGGTAACGCCTTTCACTCATTACCAGCAAGTGGCGTCCCCTAGGGGATTCGAACCCCTGTTACCGCCGTGAAAGGGCGGTGTCCTGGGCCTCTAGACGAAGGGGACACAGGGGTGTCGTCGTCAAGACGGCTTGCTCATGACTTTTATCAGACAATCTGTGTGAGCACTTCGCGGGAAAGTATCTTCAGGTAAGGAGGTGATCCAACCGCAGGTTCCCCTACGGTTACCTTGTTACGACTTCACCCCAGTCATGAATCACAAAGTGGTAAGCGCCCTCCCGAAGGTTAAGCTACCTACTTCTTTTGCAACCCACTCCCATGGTGTGACGGGCGGTGTGTACAAGGCCCGGGAACGTATTCACCGTAGCATTCTGATCTACGATTACTAGCGATTCCGACTTCATGGAGTCGAGTTGCAGACTCCAATCCGGACTACGACGCACTTTATGAGGTCCGCTTGCTCTCGCGAGGTCGCTTCTCTTTGTATGCGCCATTGTAGCACGTGTGTAGCCCTGGCCGTAAGGGCCATGATGACTTGACGTCATCCCCACCTTCCTCCGGTTTATCACCGGCAGTCTCCTTTGAGTTCCCGACCGAATCGCTGGCAACAAAGGATAAGGGTTGCGCTCGTTGCGGGACTTAACCCAACATTTCACAACACGAGCTGACGACAGCCATGCAGCACCTGTCTCACGGTTCCCGAAGGCACTAAGGCATCTCTGCCAAATTCCGTGGATGTCAAGGCCAGGTAAGGTTCTTCGCGTTGCATCGAATTAAACCACATGCTCCACCGCTTGTGCGGGCCCCCGTCAATTCATTTGAGTTTTAACCTTGCGGCCGTACTCCCCAGGCGGTCGACTTAACGCGTTAGCTCCGGAAGCCACGCCTCAAGGGCACAACCTCCAAGTCGACATCGTTTACGGCGTGGACTACCAGGGTATCTAATCCTGTTTGCTCCCCACGCTTTCGCACCTGAGCGTCAGTCTTCGTCCAGGGGGCCGCCTTCGCCACCGGTATTCCTCCAGATCTCTACGCATTTCACCGCTACACCTGGAATTCTACCCCCCTCTACGAGACTCAAGCCTGCCAGTTTCGAATGCAGTTCCCAGGTTAAGCCCGGGGATTTCACATCCGACTTGACAGACCGCCTGCGTGCGCTTTACGCCCAGTAATTCCGATTAACGCTTGCACCCTCCGTATTACCGCGGCTGCTGGCACGGAGTTAGCCGGTGCTTCTTCTGCGGGTAACGTCAATGCATGAAGCTATTCACTTCACACCCTTCCTCCCCGCTGAAAGTACTTTACAACCCGAAGGCCTTCTTCATACACGCGGCATGGCTGCATCAGGCTTGCGCCCATTGTGCAATATTCCCCACTGCTGCCTCCCGTAGGAGTCTGGACCGTGTCTCAGTTCCAGTGTGGCTGGTCATCCTCTCAGACCAGCTAGGGATCGTCGCCTAGGTGAGCCGTTACCCCACCTACTAGCTAATCCCATCTGGGTTCATCCGATGGTGTGAGGCCCGAAGGTCCCCCACTTTGGTCTTGCGACGTTATGCGGTATTAGCTACCGTTTCCAGTAGTTATCCCCCTCCATCGGGCAGATCCCCAGACATTACTCACCCGTCCGCCACTCGTCACCCGGGGAGCAAGCTCCCCTGTGCTACCGTTCGACTTGCATGTGTTAGGCCTGCCGCCAGCGTTCAATCTGAGCCATGATCAAACTCTTCAATTTAAAGTTTGATGCTCAAAGAATTAAACTTCGTAATGAATTACGTGTTCACTCTTGAGACTTGATATTTTTTAAGTCCGTGGACTTTTGATATCAATCCTGCGAGTGCCCACACAGATTGTCTGATAAATTGTTAAAGAGCAGTGCGGGCAGCGGGTTAACCGTCTGTCGCGAGGTGGCGTATATTACGCTTTCCTCCTTCAGAGTCAATCACTTTTTTCAGCGATTTTCTCCGGCGGGATGAATCACTTCGTCCCTTGCTGACCCGTCTGCGTTGCCGCTTTGCCGTGTCAGTGGAGGCGCATTATAGGGATCCGATTTTTTTGCACAACCCCTTTTTTCGATCTTTTGATTCAACTGGTGAGTTTTCATCCTTTCTGCTGGGATCACGAACGATCCGCTCAATAATTAGCTTGTCTGACGCACCGATCGCGCTCAGGCTAGGCATAAATGAGTAAAAGGAGAAAGATCATGTCCACAGCCTTACGTCCCTATAAAAGCAGCTACCCGCAAACTGGTGATCGCGTCATGATCGATAAAAGCAGTGTTGTGGTTGGCGATGTTGTATTAGGAGACGATGTCAGTATCTGGCCACTGGTTGCTATTCGCGGTGACGTGAATCAGGTGATGATTGGCGCACGAACCAATATCCAGGATGGCTGCGTCCTCCATGTGACGCATAAGTCAGCCAGCAATCCGGCGGGTTACCCTCTGGTGATTGGCGAAGATGTTACGGTGGGCCACAAAGCTATGCTGCATGGCTGCACCATTGGCGATCGCGTCCTGGTTGGCATGGGATCGATTCTGCTGGATGGCGTAATAGTAGAAGAGGATGTGATGATTGGTGCAGGTAGCCTCGTCCCCCCCGGCAAGCGTCTGGAAAGTGGCTACCTGTATTTAGGCAGCCCGGTGAAACAAATTCGCCCGCTTAATGAAACCGAGATAGAGGGCCTTCGTTACTCAGCAAACAACTATGTTGGCTGGAAAAATGATTATCTCGCTCAGGAAAGCCAGACCCAGCCCTGATGATCAACTTCATCATTACGGATAAGTTGCTCGGCCTCCTCTTCCAGATCCCAGCGATGAGCGCTAAACAGCGCCATCGCTTCCCCCTCACCGAATCTGTCATGCAATGCCTGAAGAGAGATCGCGCACATCAGCCCCATGCCATTCACCATCGCCGGAAAACACACCGCTTGCCGGTTTTGATCCCAATCTTCCCGATCAGGAAACTGAATCGCCTGATTCACGGCTGCATCGCCTGCTTTAATTGCGCAATGACGGGCGTGATCTCAGGCATCACACCATGCCATAACTGAAAGGCATGCGCTGCCTGCCCCACCAGCATACCCAATCCATCGGCGAGTTGTTGCGCCCCCTGTTGCTGGCACCAAAACAAAAATGGCGTCAGACCCGGCTGGTAAAACATGTCATAACAGCGCGTATGTTGAGAAATCAATGAAATGGGCAGTGGCGGCACATCGCCTTTCACACCGCTGGAAGTGGCATTGATTATCAGATCAAACGACTGGCCGGCCAGAGAAGTAAAACTGCAGGCATGAATGGCCCCACTATGCTGGAAAATATCCGCAAGCAGCTCCGCCTTTTCAACCGTACGATTCGTCACTGTCAGAGCACACCCTAATGAGAGCAGTGGCAAAATCACGCCGCGTGCGGCTCCCCCTGCCCCCACCAGCAATACCCGATCGCCGGGGCGGATCATTTTAAGCCGCTCAAGATCGCTCAGTAAGCCGATGCCATCCGTGTTGTCGCCCAGGATCTGCCCCTGCGCATCCTTCTTTAACGTATTGACCGCCCCAGAGAGCGCAGCACGCTCGCTGAGTTCATCAGCAAACTCCCACGCCTGCTCTTTGAAGGGCAACGTCACATTGGCCCCTTTCCCACCCGCCGAAAAGAACTCGCTGATCGCCTGCGGAAAACCATCCAGTGGTGCGCATACGCGACCATAGTGGTGTTCAATTCCCGTTTGCTCTGCGAATAAACGATGGATAAAAGGTGACTTACTATGTTCAATCGGGTTACCAAAAACGGCAAAGTTCTCCATAAATTAGCCCTGACGGATAAGTTCGCCGCTGATAACGTCGCGGATTTCAGAAGGATTAAGACGCCCGCCCGTTTCACCCGCTAATACCGGAAACTCAGCACCAAATTGCTGAGCGACTTCGGCAACGGTGCGACATGGTGTCTCGCCTGAAAGATTGGCACTGGTTGAAACCAGCGGTTTACCGAAGCGCTGACACAGCGCCTGCACATCAGGATGGTCGCTAACGCGAATCGCCAGTGAGTCAAAACGTCCAGTCAGCCACCGTGGCGTATGCGGTGATGCCGGTACGACAAACGTGACCGGCCCCGGCCAGCAGGCAAACATACGTTCACGCTGCACCACGGAAAGCTCCTGATCGGCAACGTAGGGTTCCAGCTGAGCATAATCGGCCGCAATCAGGATCAACCCTTTTTCGACTGGCCGCTGTTTCAGCGCCAGTAATGACATTACAGCACTTTCGCTGTCCGGGTCACATCCCAGACCAAAAACCGCCTCTGTGGGATAGGCGATCACCGCATGTTGCTGCAACTGTTGAATACAGAAATCCAGATTTTCCGCTGAAGAGTGATTTTGCGTCATGGTAATTCATTGTCCTGCACAACGGGTTTACCGCAGCGCTTACTGGCGCAGAAACGTTTCTTGCCCTGCGCGGTTTTCTTTTCAATTAATAAAGGGAACTGGCAGTGCGGGCAGACACCCTCAACAGGAGTCGCATTCAGCGCAAACTGGCAGTCCGGATAACGATCGCAGGAGTGGAATGTCTTACCATAGCGCGAACGGCGCTGAACCAGCTTCCCGCTTTGGCACTGTGGACAGGCGATAGCCGTCTCGTCAGGCTTATCAATCGTTTCAGTATAATCACATTCTGGATAGTGGCTGCAGCCAACAAACATGCCAAAGCGTCCCTGACGAAGCACTTTATCAGCGCCGCATTGCGGACAGGCATGGCCTTCCAGGACTTTAACGATATGGCCATCGCCCTGGTTTTTCAGCGGGCGGATATACTCGCAGGCAGGAAAGTTGGCACAGCCAAGAAATGGACCATGTTTGCCGGCACGTATCACTAAATCTGCCCCGCAAGCGGGGCAGGGATCATGTTTACGCACGGTAAATAGTGCTGATTTACTCATATAACCCGATGCATCAAGCGCAAATTAATGCAGCATACCTTCATTGACGTCGAATAACAGTTCTTCCATTTGCTGATAAGCATTTTCGCATCCTGGGATGTTAAACAACACCATCAGCACCACCCATTTGAGATCTTCCAGATCGAATTCGAGGGTATCAAGGGCCATCACACGTTCGATAACCATTTCGCGAGTTTCCATATTCAGCACCTGGATTTGTTCCAGGAACAGAATAAAACCACGACATTCGGCATCCAGACGCAGGCTCTCTTCCTCCGTGTAGATTCGCATTGAGAACGGATCGTTCGCCAGCAACACTGGCGCAACTAAACCTTCCTGGTAATCCGCCAGTCTCTCAAGCCAATTCAACGCATTGTAGATATCTTCACGATGAAAACCGGCATCCGTTAAATCATCGGTCAATTTATCCTGATCAACGCGCATTTCGGCTTCGTTGTGGATATAGGTCTCAAACAAGTACATAAGTACGTCGAACATGGCATGCCCTCCTCAATCGGACATAGCCGCCGGGTACAGCTGCGATCCATCCTGCTAACTCCAGCTCCAGCAACTGGGCTGAGATAACTGGCACAGGTTGGCCGGCACGTTCAGCGACGACGTCAACAGGTGTAACCTCATCACCTACGTTAGCCAACACGTCTGCAAATGGCAATGGAACATCGTCACTGTCTTGTGAATATATTGTTTCTGAGGTTGTTGCAGGTAGCCAATGCAGCGTGGAACGCAGGTCTTCGAGAATATTATCAGGATGCACAACCAGCAACGCGCCCTGCTGGATTAACCAGTGCGTCCCTTCACTGCCTGCGTTACCTAATGCACCGGGCAAGGCATAGACATTACGGTTTTGTTCCAGTGCATAACGCGCCGTCACCAGTGAACCGCTTTTGAATGAGGCTTCTACTACCAGCACTCCGAGACTCAGCCCGCTGATAATACGATTGCGACGCGGGAAATTTACCGCATACGGAGCCATTTCCAGAGGAAACTCCGAAACCAGAGCGCCGCCATTGTTCACGATATCCTGTGCCAGCTGTTGATGACTTTTCGGATAGATATGTTTCAGCCCGCAGCCCAGCACTGCAATGGTTTTACCAGATGCATTCAGCGCCGCCCGATGAGCAATGCCATCAATCCCCCGCGCCAGACCGCTGGTGATGGTCAATCCATTCGCCGCCAGTTGCTGTGCGAAATAGCTTCCCCACTCGCTTCCATAATGAGAGCAATGGCGGCTCCCAACCACCGCGAGTTGTGGCGTATGTAACGCTGCGACATTCCCCATTACATACAATAGCGAAGGAAAACGACTGATCTCAGCCAGCGCAGGGGGAAAATCGCTGTCCAGCACCGAAAGCAGCTGATGTTGTGGATTCTCCAGCCACTGGCGAGTGCGTAAAAGCTGCCGTGAGCATAGAGTATGAAATTGTTTTCGCTGCGTTTCACTCAGTCGCTGCGACGTCATCAAATCATCATCCATATGCCCGGTAGTTTGCAGCCTTTCCGCCAGATGGCGGATCTGCTGTCCACTGAGTCCTTTCACATTTGCCAGCCTGAGCATCCACTCAATTTTGTCCACGCCTCACTCCCTGTCAGCCGGTGCCATCATGCGGTGCAATGCTGTCAATCAGGCCCCAAAAAGTCTACAATATGAGGTAGTAATCTTTTCTTTAACGCATACAGATCTGGAAATTTATGTCAGTTTTGCAGGTATTACATTACCCTGATGACCGTCTTCGCAAAATCGCAGCACCGGTGA
The DNA here is from genome assembly GCF_047947045.1 of Pantoea sp. App145. Taxonomy (NCBI): domain Bacteria; kingdom Pseudomonadati; phylum Pseudomonadota; class Gammaproteobacteria; order Enterobacterales; family Erwiniaceae; genus Pantoea; species Pantoea sp. App145. The sequence goes on along the minus strand of NZ_CP133290.1, from coordinate 3,237,809 downwards.
AAACCGTTGATGCTGGCGTGCAACGCATCGTCGATGACATGTTTGAAACGATGTACGCTGAAGAAGGTATTGGCCTTGCAGCGACTCAGGTTGATATTCATCAGCGCATTATCGTGATTGATGTGTCGGAAAGCCGCGAAGAGCGCCTGGTGTTGATTAACCCAGAGTTGCTGGAAAAAGGTGGCGAAACCGGCATCGAAGAAGGCTGTCTCTCCATCCCGGAACAACGTGCTTTTGTGCCGCGCTCTGAGTGGGTAAAAGTGCGTGCGCAGGATCGTGACGGTAACACTTTCGAGCTGGAAACTGATGGCTTGCTGGCGATCTGCATTCAGCACGAAATCGACCATCTCGATGGCAAACTCTTTATTGATTATCTGTCCCCGCTGAAACGTCAGCGCATTAAACAGAAACTGGAAAAACTGGCACGCCAGAATGCACGCGCATCCTGAGTGCAAATAGAAGGTTAAACTGTGTCTGCACCGCTAAAAATCATTTTTGCCGGTACACCTGACTTTGCAGCGCGTCATCTTGACGCGTTGCTTGCTTCTGAGCATCAGGTGGTTGGCGTCTTTACGCAGCCCGATCGCCCTGCCGGCCGTGGCAACAAACTCACACCCAGCCCGGTAAAAGTTCTGGCACAGGCTCATGACGTTCCGGTTTTTCAGCCGAAATCATTAAAACCAGCCGAGAACCAGCATCTGGTCGCTGACCTGCAAGCTGATGTAATGGTGGTGGTGGCCTATGGTCTGATCTTGCCAAAAGCCGTGCTGGATATGCCGCGTCTGGGTTGTATCAATGTTCACGGTTCTCTGCTGCCGCGCTGGCGTGGCGCCGCCCCGATTCAACGTTCGCTCTGGGCTGGCGATGCTGAAACCGGCGTAACCATTATGCAGATGGATGTGGGCCTGGATACCGGTGACATGCTGTATAAACTCGCCTGCCCGATTACCGAACATGACACCAGTGCCACGCTGTATGACAAATTAGCGCAACTCGGCCCTGAAGGAATGCTGAAGACGCTGGAGCAACTGGCAAACGGCAGCCTACAGCCGGAAAAACAGGACGAGGCGCTGGTTAGCTACGCCGAGAAGCTGAGCAAAGAAGAAGCCCGCCTCGACTGGACGCTTTCTGCCGCACAACTTGAACGCTGTATTCGCGCATTCAACCCCTGGCCAATGAGCTATTTCATAGTGGATGATCAACCCGTGAAAGTCTGGCAAGCCAGTGTGCTACCGCATCAGGCAAAACAGCCCGGTGAAATACTTCATGCCGATAAGCAGGGCATTCAGATTGCGACGGCTGATGGTGTTCTGAATTTGCTTTCGCTACAGCCTGCCGGTAAAAAAGCCATGTCCGTACAGGATTTGCTTAACTCACGCCGTGAATGGTTCACTCCTGGCAGTATTCTGGCCTGATCCCATAGCCCGGTTAACACCGGGCTTTTTGTTTGATGAATGAATCGCATGAAAAAAACGACAAACCTGCGTAGCCTGGCCGCGCAATTAATTGAACGCGTAGTGGATAAAGGCGAGTCGCTTAGCGCTATTCTGCCTGGTGCGCAAAAAGCGCTGTCCGATAAAGACGCTGCGTTATTGCAGGAGCTCTGCTTTGGGGTGATGCGTACCTTGCCGCAGCTTGAAGCGTTAATTGGCAAGCTAATGGAGCGCCCCTTAACCGGTAAGCAGCGCGTTCTCCATTATCTGATTATGGTCGGACTGTATCAGTTGCTGTATACCCGCATACCGCCCCATGCTGCACTGGCGGAAACCGTGGCCGGTGCTGAAGTGCTGAAGCGCGCTAACCTGAAAGGTTTGCTCAATGGTGTATTGCGCCAGTTCCAGCGTCAGCAGGAAACGCTGGTAGCGGAAGTGGATCAGGGTACGCAGCGCTATTTGCATCCCGGCTGGTTGCTTAAACGTTTGCAAACCGCATGGCCTGAGCAGTGGGAGCAGATTGTTGAAGCGAATAATCAGCGCCCGCCAATGTGGCTGCGCGTCAACCGTCAACATCATTCTCGTGACGCATGGCTGGCATTGCTTGAGCAGGCAGAAAAGAATGCTTTCCCGGGGGATGCCCCTGATTCACTACGTCTGGAAGCTCCAGCTCCAGTCGGGCAGTTGCCTGGTTTCGATCAGGGCTGGGTAACGGTTCAGGATTTATCCGCACAACGCTGTGCCTTGTTGCTTGAGCCGCAAAATGGCGAAACCATTCTCGACCTTTGTGCGGCACCAGGCGGAAAAACCACCCATATCCTTGAAATCGCACCGCAGGCGCAGGTGTTAGCCGTCGATATTGATGAACAACGTCTGGTACGCGTAAAGGACAATCTGCAACGCCTCGGCATGCAGGCGGATGTGCGCCAGGGAGACGGCCGTACCCCGGCACAATGGTGTGGCGATAAGCAATTTGACCGTATTCTGTTGGATGCCCCCTGTTCGGCAACCGGCGTGATTCGTCGCCACCCCGATATTAAATGGCTGCGACGCGATCGGGATATCGCCGAACTGGCCAGCCTGCAACGTGAAATTCTCGCAGCGGTATGGTCACGGCTGAAAAGCGGGGGCACACTGCTTTACGCCACCTGTTCGATCCTGCCGGAAGAAAACCATCAGCAAATCAGCACATTCCTGGCTGCCCATCCCGATGCAATAGCTGAGGCATTGCCTAAGGGCCAGGAAAATGGCTGGCAGGTATTTCCCAGCACAGATGGCGGAGATGGTTTCTTCTACGCTAAGTTGATGAAAAAATAATACGGCGCATTCTGACAAGAGCTCATCGCGATGAAAATTATTATCCTCGGTGCCGGACAGGTCGGCGGAACCCTCGCAGAAAACCTGGTGGGTGAAAACAACGACATTACCGTGGTGGATAGCGATCCCACCCGTTTGCGTCAGTTGCAGGACAAATTTGATCTGCGCGTGGTGCATGGTCATGGCTCTCATCCACGCATTCTGCGCGAAGCAGGGGCCGAGGATGCCGATATGTTGGTGGCGGTGACCAGCTCGGACGAAACCAATATGATCGCTTGTCAGATCGCTTATTCGCTTTTCAATACGCCAAACCGTATTGCCCGTATTCGTGCAGCCGATTATCTGCGTGATGCCGAAAAGCTATTTGTACCCGAAGCGGTGCCAATCGATCATTTGATCTCGCCAGAACAGCTGGTGATCGACAATATTTATCGCCTGATCCAATATCCCGGCGCGCTGCAAGTGGTGAATTTTGCTGAAGGGAAAGTGAGTCTGGCTGTGGTCAAAGCCTATTATGGTGGGCCACTGGTAGGTAATCCGCTTTCCATTTTGCGCGAACACATGCCGCATATAGATACCCGTGTTGCCGCCATCTTCCGCCAGGATCGTCCGATTCGTCCGCAGGGTTCAACCATCGTTGAAGCAGGTGATGAAGTCTTCTTTATCGCAGCAAGCCAGCATATTCGTGCGGTGATGAGCGAGATGCAGCGTCTGGAAAAACCCTACAAACGCATCATGCTGGTTGGCGGCGGGAATATTGGCTTTGGCCTGGCACAACGTCTGGAAAAACAGTACAGCGTGAAGTTGATCGAGCGGAATCCGCAACGTGCTGCAGAACTGGCCGAGCAATTGCAGGATACCATTGTATTCTACGGTGATGCTTCCGATCAGGAGTTGCTGGCTGAAGAACATGTCGATCAAATCGATCTGTTTATTGCTGTTACCAATGACGATGAAGCCAACATCATGTCCGCCATGCTGGCGAAGAAAATGGGGGCAAAAAAAGTCATGGTGTTGATCCAGCGCCGGGCCTATGTTGATCTGGTTCAGGGCAGCGTGATCGATATTGCCATTTCGCCGCAGCAGGCGACCATTTCCGCGCTCCTGGGACATGTACGTAAAGCTGACATTGTAGGTGTCTCATCATTACGCCGTGGTATTGCTGAAGCGATTGAGGCGATCGCGCACGGTGAAGAAACAACTTCACGCGTAGTGGGACGCCTGATTGAAGATATTAAATTGCCGCCCGGTACCATCATCGGTGCCGTAGTGCGTGGTGATGAAGTTATCATCGCCAATGACAACGTTCGCGTCGAACAGGGGGATCATGTGATTATGTTCCTGACCGACAAGAAGTTTGTGCCCGATGTCGAACGGCTCTTCCAGCCAAGCCCCTTCTTCCTGTAATCGCTGCGGGCAATCCGTTGCCCGCCGTGATAATCCAACTTAATCCCTTGTTGTAATGGCAAATGTAGAAAGGTTTGTTAAACTTTAGGCATTGGCCAGGACAAGGAGATAACAATGAGTTTTTTCAAAGAGTTTCGTGATTTTGCGATGCGTGGCAACGTAGTTGACCTCGCAGTTGGTGTGATTATCGGTGCCGCTTTCGGTAAGATTGTTTCATCACTGGTGGCTAATATCATCATGCCGCCTTTAGGCTTGCTGATCGGCGGGGTCGATTTTAAGCAATTCAAATGGGTACTCAAACCCGCAGAAGGCGCAGTAGCACCCGTGGTGATGGAATACGGTGTCTTTATTCAGAGTATTTTTGATTTCGTTATCGTGGCACTTGCCATTTTCATCGCCATCAAACTCATGAATAAATTATATAAAAAGAAAGAAGTGGAAAAACCGGATCCGAAACCTACCAACGAAGAATTGTTACTGACGGAAATTCGTGACCTGCTCAAGCAACAAAATAACAAAATCTGATTCTAAGGAACCGCCTGACCAGGCGGTTTTTTTATGATTAAAACCAGAAGGCCAGTGGTAAACCGCTTTGCTTACCACTGGCCTCCCAGTTGCCTCGTTTCGCATGTTTGTCTTTGCGACGATAACTACCTTTCCCTTTCTGATTTTGCTCAACACGCTGATGAAATAGCGGATCGTGCAATAAAGCTTCAATAGCGTTGTCTTTGATCTGACCTTTTTGGTGCTGATAGCGGCTCATATTTCCTCCGGTTAGTGATTGCGCAACTATAGGCCTTTGCACCACAAATTCAATCTCTACTACAGCAATTTTCCGGATGAGGTTCTTCTCCCTTCTCCAGGGCTTCAAGGATTGAGCAACAGGCGCTGCTATGCAAATCGCCGCAGCAGGTTTCAGCCAATCGTTGCAACGAACGCTGGATCGTTTGCAACTCAGCGATCATTGAGCTGACCTCATCAAGACGCTTCGCCACAATAGCTTTAGATTCCTGACAGGTATGATGTTCGGGATCGATGCGGATCGATAATAATCCACGAATAGAATCGAGGCTAAACCCCAGCTGACGTCCATAACGGATGAAACGCAGACGTTGCAGGTCGTCATCACTATATAAGCGAAAACCCCCTTCGGTTCTGACTTCATGATCCATCATGTGTTGCTTTTCATAAAAACGAATGGTGTCAGGCGTGACATCTGCCATTTTGGCGAGTTGGCCGATACGGTACATGTTATTTCTCCTGCATCAGTCGGTGTTTAATCGCATCGCTATAGTCGCCGCGCAGGAACGTGGTACTCATTCCCGCCTGACGTAACTTAAGCTCCAGTAAACTCAACCGTTTCGATAGTTCATGCACCTGATGATCGTCAGGATCCAATTCCCGAAGCAGATCCTGAACTTGCAGGGCTTCACGTCGCATTTCCAATTCCGGCGGTAAAAATCCGGCATTTTTTAACAGCCGATACCCGGTACGCAGTTCTTCAGGTACACCACTTTCATCATCGAGTTGCAACGGCGCTCCCTCACCAGGCAAATTGCTGAGTTCACCTTTTTCCTGAGCAGCAAGAATGTGCTGTTCGGCAAGCTGGTCAATTAACCACATGAGTCGCTCCTGATCGGGATAACAGCCATCAGCATAGCGGAAGGGGGGGAAATGGGAAGAAACGACTGGCAATAAAAAACCCGCCGGAGCGGGTCTTTTACGTTACTGCAAATTACTCTGCAGCAGCTTCTGCTTGAGCTTCTGGACGATCAACCAGCTCGATGTATGCCATCGGAGCGTTGTCACCAGCACGGAAGCCACACTTCAGAATACGAGTGTAACCACCGGCACGGCTCGCGAAACGCGGGCCCAGCTCGTTAAACAGTTTTGCCACGATCTCGTTATCACGAGTGCGGGCGAATGCCAGACGACGATTAGCTACGCTGTCGGTCTTGGCAAGAGTAATCAGCGGCTCAACTACGCGACGCAGCTCTTTGGCTTTCGGCAGAGTCGTCTTAATGATCTCATGACGAACCAGAGAACCAGCCATGTTGCGGAACATAGCCTGACGATGGCTGCTGTTACGGTTCAGTTGACGACCACTCTTACGATGGCGCATGACCTTATCCTTCTCAGTGAAACCTTAACCTGTGATCCGGTTATTCATCAGCAATGCTTGCCGGCGGCCAGTTTTCCAGGCGCATGCCCAGAGACAGACCACGTGAGGCCAGCACGTCTTTAATCTCGGTAAGAGATTTTTTACCCAGGTTAGGCGTTTTAAGCAGCTCAACCTCGGTACGCTGTACCAGATCACCGATGTAGTGGATAGCTTCTGCCTTAAGGCAGTTAGCAGAGCGGACAGTCAATTCCAGATCGTCAACAGGGCGCAGCAGGATCGGATCGAATTCTGGTTTCTCTTCTTTCACTTCCGGCTGACGTACATCACGTAAGTCAACGAAAGCTTCCAGTTGTTCTGCCAGGATGGTTGCCGCACGACGAATCGCCTCTTCAGGATCGATTGTGCCGTTGGTTTCCATTTCGATGACCAGCTTGTCCAGGTCGGTACGCTGTTCAACACGCGCTGCTTCAACATTGTAGGCGATACGGTCTACAGGGCTGTAGCATGCGTCAACTAACAGACGGCCGATTGGGCGCTCATCTTCTTCCGAATGAATTCGGGCAGAAGCCGGCACATAACCACGACCACGCTGAACTTTGATACGCATGCTAATAGATGCGTTTTCATCGGTCAGATGGCAGATCACATGCTGCGGCTTGACGATTTCGACATCACCGTCGTGGGTAATGTCGGCTGCAGTCACAGGGCCAATGCCAGATTTATTCAGGGTCAGAATGACTTCATCTTTACCCTGAACTCTTACCGCCAGCCCTTTCAGGTTAAGCAGGATTTCCAGGATGTCTTCCTGTACGCCCTCTTTGGTGGAGTACTCGTGGAGCACGCCATCAATCTCAACCTCGGTCACCGCGCAACCCGGCATGGAAGAAAGCAGAATACGGCGCAGTGCGTTACCAAGAGTATGGCCAAAGCCACGCTCTAACGGCTCAAGGGTCACCTTGGCGTGCGTCGAACTCACTTGCTCGATATCTACCAGGCGCGGTTTTAGAAACTCTGTCACAGAACCCTGCATTGTGTCCTCTCTTTGGTACTAAGCTTTACTTAGAGTAAAGCTCGACGATCAGGTGTTCGTTAATGTCCGCAGACAGATCAGTACGCTCAGGAATACGCTTGAACACACCTTCCATCTTAGTCGCATCAACTTCCAGCCAGGTTGGCTTTTCACGCTGCTCAGCCAGCTCCAGAGCGGCCTTCACGCGAGATTGCTTTTTGGCTTTCTCACGGATGCTTACGACATCATTCGGAGATACCTGATAAGAAGCGATGTTAACAACGCGGCCGTTCACCAGGATAGATTTGTGGCTCACCAGCTGACGTGCTTCTGCACGAGTGGCACCAAAACCCATACGGTAAACTACGTTATCCAGACGACCTTCCAGCAGAGCTAACAGGTTTTCACCGGTGTTGCCTTTCAGACGCGCTGCTTCTTTATAGTAGTTACGGAACTGACGCTCCAGCACGCCGTAGATACGACGAACTTTTTGCTTTTCACGTAACTGACCGCCGTAATCAGACAGACGCGGTTTACGCGCACCATGCTGACCAGGGGCTTGTTCAATTTTGCACTTGGAATCGATCGCGCGAACACCAGACTTAAGGAATAAGTCAGTGCCCTCACGACGGCTCAGCTTGAGCTTAGGACCCAAATATCTTGCCATTTTCTTTCTCCAACTATCCTAAAAACGAGGCGTTATACGCGACGTTTTTTCGGCGGACGACAACCGTTGTGAGGGATCGGAGTCACATCAGTAATGTTAGTGATGCGGAAACCAGCGGCGTTCAGAGCACGAATAGTAGATTCGCGACCCGGACCCGGACCCTTAACCATAACTTCCAGGTTCTTAATACCGTAATCTTTCACGGCTTCTGCACAGCGCTCTGCAGCGACCTGAGCAGCAAACGGAGTAGATTTACGTGAACCGCGGAAACCGGAACCACCGGCGGTTGCCCAACCCAGTGCGTTACCCTGACGATCAGTAATGGTAACGATGGTGTTGTTAAAAGAAGCATGGACGTGAGCCACGCCATCTGAGACTTGCTTTCTTACACGTTTACGTGCACGAACTGGTGCCTTTGCCATTATTTACTCACCCCGATTATTTCTTGATCGGTTTACGCGGACCCTTACGGGTACGTGCGTTGGTCTTGGTACGCTGACCGCGTACTGGCAGACCACGACGATGGCGCAAACCACGGTAGCAACCAAGGTCCATCAGACGCTTGATGCTCAGGGTGATTTCACGGCGCAGATCACCTTCTACAACGAATTTAGCAACTGCATCACGCAGCTGATCAATTTGTTCTTCAGACAGCTCACTGATCTTAACATTTTCAGCGATGCCCGTTTCAGCACAGATGGCTTTAGAACGGGTTTTGCCGATACCGAAAATCGAAGTTAATGCGATAACGGTATGTTTTTGATCAGGAATGTTAATGCCTGCTATACGGGCCACTATGCACTCCTATTATTAAATAAATGCGAACCATGCTGAAAAGCCCGTTTTCAGGATACTCAAATGGAAACGCATCGACATACAAAAGATTGGCTGGCTAATCTAGCCAGCTCAACCCGACTTTGCAAGAAAAATATGTGAGAAAATCAGCCCTGGCGCTGTTTATGCTTAGGCTCGGCGCTGCAAATCACACGTACGACGCCGTCGCGACGGATGATTTTGCAGTTACGACATAATTTCTTGACGGAAGCACGAACTTTCATTTTTACTCTCCGTAACTTCTCAAGCGCCTGAATTAACGGCCATAGCCTTTCAGGTTAGCTTTCTTCAATGCAGACTCGTACTGACTCGACATCATCAGAGTTTGCACTTGAGCCATAAAGTCCATGATGACAACCACTACGATGAGCAGTGAAGTACCGCCAAAGTAGAAGGGAACCTTCATGGCATCACGCATGAACTCCGGGATCAGGCAGATAAAAGTAATATACAGTGCGCCGATTAAGGTCAGACGTGTCATTACTTTATCGATGTACTTCGCCGTTTGCTCTCCCGGACGAATTCCCGGTACGAATGCACCAGACTTCTTCAGGTTATCTGCTGTTTCACGCGGGTTGAAAACCAACGCCGTGTAGAAGAAACAGAAGAAGATGATTGCAGTCGCATAGAGTAGCACATAAAGCGGCTGTCCTGGCTGCAAATACAGCGAAATTGTTGTCAGCCAGTTCCAACCGGTACCGCCCCCGAACCAGGATGCTATCGTCGCCGGGAACAGGATAATGCTGGAAGCGAAGATTGCCGGGATAACCCCTGCCATATTCACTTTCAACGGTAAATGTGTGCTCTGTGCAGCATAAACTCGACGACCTTGCTGACGCTTAGCGTAGTTCACCACAATTCGGCGTTGACCACGTTCTACGAAAACAACGAAGAAGGTCACTGCAAATACGAGAACTGCAACCAACAGCAACAGAAGGAAGTGCAGGTCGCCTTGCCGCGCTTGCTCGATGGTATGGCCAATGGCCGGCGGGAGACCCGCAACAATACCAGCAAAGATAATGATCGAGATACCGTTACCGATACCACGCTCAGTAATCTGTTCGCCCAGCCACATCAGGAACATTGTTCCGGTAACCAGACTTACAACAGCGGTAAAGTAGAACGCAAAGCCTGGATTAATTACCAGACCCTGCATTCCAGGCATATTCGGCAGACCGGTAGCAATACCGATCGACTGGAATACGGCCAAAACCAGCGTGCCATAACGGGTATACTGGCTAATCTTACGACGGCCAGCCTCCCCTTCTTTCTTAATCTCCGCTAACGCCGGATGAACCACCGTCAGCAACTGGATAATAATAGAGGCCGAAATATACGGCATAATACCCAGTGCAAAGATTGAGGCACGACTGAGAGCACCACCAGAGAACATGTTGAACATTTCAATGATGGTGCCACGCTGTTGCTCAAGCAGTTTGGCAAGTACAGTGGCATCGATACCGGGGATTGGAATAAAAGAGCCAATACGGAAGACAATCAGTGCACCGATAACAAACAACAGTCTGCGCTTCAGTTCACCAAAGCCACCTTTGGCACTTTGAAAATCTAATCCCGGTTGCTTTGCCATCTGCTACTTATTCCTCGATTTTACCGCCAGCAGCTTCGATTGCAGCACGAGCACCTTTGGTGACACGCAGACCGCGAACCGTTACCGGTGTAGAAACTTCACCAGACAGAATCACTTTCGCAAATTCAATCTGAACACCGACAATGTTTGCTGCTTTCAGCGTGTTCAGGTCAACGATACCGCCTTCAACTTTCGCCAGGTCAGACAGACGAACTTCTGCAGTGACCATTGCTTTGCGAGAGGTGAAACCGAATTTCGGCAGACGACGGTACAGAGGCATCTGACCACCCTCGAAACCGCGACGTACGCCACCGCCAGAACGAGACTTCTGACCTTTGTGACCACGACCACCGGTTTTACCGAGGCCAGAACCGATACCACGACCCAAACGCTTAGAAGCGTGTTTAGACCCTTCGGCCGGAGACAGAGTGTTTAAACGCATCTCTTACTCCTCCACTTTCAGCATGTAGGAAATCGCGTTGATCATACCGCGTACAGCCGGCGTGTCTTCACGCTCTACGGTGTGACCAATACGACGCAGACCCAGGCCAACCAGAGTGGCTTTGTGCTTAGGCAGGCGGCCGATTGAGCTACGGGTTTGTGTAATTTTAATAGTCTTCGCCATGGTGATTACCCCAGAATTTCTTCAACGGATTTACCACGCTTGGCAGCGACCATTTCCGGAGACTTCATATTGCCCAGGCCGTCGATAGTTGCACGAACCACGTTGATCGGGTTAGTGGAACCATAGGCTTTAGCCAGAACGTTATGAACTCCAGCGACTTCCAGAACGGCGCGCATTGCACCACCGGCGATGATACCGGTACCTTCAGAAGCCGGCTGCATGAACACACGAGAACCCGTGTGCGCACCTTTAACCGGGTGCTGCAGGGTGCCGTGAGTCAGCGCGACGTTAATCATATTGCGACGGGCTTTTTCCATCGCTTTCTGGATCGCTGCTGGAACTTCGCGCGCTTTACCGTAACCAAAACCGACGCGACCGTTACCATCACCTACCACAGTCAGAGCTGTGAAGGAGAAAATACGACCACCTTTAACAGTTTTAGAAACACGGTTTACCGCGATCAGTTTTTCCTGCAGTTCGCCAGCTTGTTTCTCGATGTGTGCCATCTTAGACCTCTACCTTAGAACTGAAGGCCAGCTTCACGAGCAGCATCTGCTAGTGCCTGGACGCGACCATGATATTGGAAACCGGAACGGTCGAAAGAAACATCTTTGATGCCTTTTTCGATTGCGCGCTCAGCCAGAGCTTTACCTACAGCTGCAGCGGCGTCTTTGTTACCGGTATACTTCAGTTGTTCAGCGATAGCTTTTTCTACAGTAGAAGCAGCAACCAGAACTTCGGAACCGTTCGGGGCGATCACCTGTGCGTAAATATGACGCGGGGTACGATGTACCACCAGGCGAGTAGCACCCAGCTCTTTGAGCTTGCGACGTGCACGGGTCGCACGACGGATACGAGCAGATTTCTTATCCATAGTGTTACCTTACTTCTTCTTAGCCTCTTTGGTACGCACGACTTCGTCGGCGTAACGAACACCCTTGCCTTTGTAAGGCTCAGGACGACGGTAGGCGCGCAGATCAGCTGCAACCTGACCAATCAGCTGCTTATCAGCGCCTTTCAGCACGATTTCAGTCTGAGTTGGGCATTCGGCAGTGATGCCAGCCGGCAGTGCATGGTCAACAGGGTGAGAGAAGCCCAGGGCCAGACTCACAGAGTTGCCTTTTACAGCTGCACGATAACCAACACCGACCAATTGCAGCTTCTTGGTGAAGCCTTCGGTAACACCAATAACCATGCCGTTCAGCAGCGCACGGGCAGTACCTGCCTGTGCCCAACCATCCGCATAACCTTCGCGCGGAGCGAAAGTCAGGGTGTTGTCTGCTTGCTTAACTTCAACAGCTTGGTTGATAGTACGAGTCAGCTCGCCGTTTTTACCTTTGATCGAAACTTCCTGACCGTTGAGTTTTACCTCTACGCCGGCAGGAACAACGACAGGTGCTTTTGCAACACGAGACATGTTTTCCTCCGATTACGCTACGTAGCAGATAATTTCGCCACCAAGACCAGCCTGGCGCGCTGCACGATCAGTCATAACACCTTTAGATGTAGAAATTACAGCGATGCCCAGACCAGCCATTACTTTTGGCAGCTCATCTTTTTTCTTATAGATGCGCAGACCTGGACGGCTAACACGCTGAATGTTTTCTACAACAGCTTTACCCTGGAAATACTTAAGAGTCAGTTCCAGTTCCGGCTTGATGTCGCCTTCGATTTTAAAATCTTGAATATAGCCTTCTTCCTTCAGCACGTTGGCAATTGCCACTTTCAGCTTGGAGGAAGGCATAGAGACCGCAACTTTGTTCGCGGCCTGACCGTTACGGATACGGGTCAGCATATCCGCGATCGGATCTTGCATGCTCATCTGTGTTACTCCCGTGATTCAAATGGTGACAATTACCAGCTTGCCTTTTTCAGACCCGGGATTTCACCGCGCATTGCGGCTTCACGGACCTTGATACGGCTCAACCCAAACTTCCGCAGGAAACCGTGCGGACGACCTGTTTGACGGCAGCGGTTACGCTGACGTGAAGGGCTGGAATCACGCGGCAGACTCTGCAGCTTGAGAACGGCATCCCAACGATCTTCGTCAGAAGCGTTCACATCAGAAATGATCGCTTTCAGTTCAGCGCGTTTTGCGAAGAACTTGTCTGCTAATTTCACACGCTTAACTTCGCGTGCTTTCATAGATTGCTTAGCCATGAAGTAACCCTACCTTACTTGCGGAACGGGAAGTCAAAGGCAGCCAGCAGAGCACGGCCTTCATCATCAGATTTCGCAGTAGTGGTAATGGTAATATCCAAACCACGAACGCGATCGACTTTGTCGTAGTCGATTTCTGGGAAGATGATCTGCTCACGAACGCCCATGCTGTAGTTACCACGACCGTCGAAAGACTTCGCGGACAAGCCACGGAAGTCACGGATACGCGGTACAGCAATAGTGATCAGGCGCTCAAAGAACTCCCACATGCGCTCGCCGCGCAGAGTTACTTTACAGCCGATCGGATAGCCCTGACGGATTTTGAAGCCTGCAACTGATTTGCGTGCTTTGGTGATCAGCGGTTTTTGACCGGAGATTGCTGCCAGGTCAGCTGCTGCGTTATCCAGCAGTTTCTTGTCAGCGATCGCTTCACCAACACCCATGTTCAGGGTGATCTTCTCGACCCGAGGGACTTGCATGACAGAATTGTAGCCGAACTCAGTCATGAGTTTCTGGACTACTTCGTCTTTGTAGTAATCATGCAGTTTCGCCATCGTACTACTCCAAATTACTTGATAGTTTCGCTATTAGACTTGAAGAAACGGACTTTTTTGCCTTCTTCGAATCTAAAGCCTACACGGTCAGCCTTGCCGGTTGCCGCATTGAAGATTGCAACGTTAGAAACCTGAATAGCAGCTTCTTTTTCAACGATGCCACCCGGTTGGTTCAGAGCCGGAACCGGCTTTGAGTGTTTCTTAACCAGGTTGATACCTTCAACGATGACCTTACCAGAAGTCAGGACATTCTTTACTTTACCGCGTTTACCTTTATCTTTACCGGTCAACACGATAACTTCGTCGTTACGACGGATTTTCGCTGCCATTGTTCGCTCCTTAGAGTACTTCTGGTGCCAGAGAGATAATTTTCATGAACTTTTCAGTACGAAGTTCACGAGTTACCGGCCCAAAAATACGCGTTCCGATAGGCTGCTCTGAGTTATTGTTTAAAATAACGCAAGAGTTGCCATCGAAGCGAATGACAGAACCGTCCGGGCGACGAACACCCTTCTTGGTGCGCACCACTACCGCCTTCAGGACATCACCTTTTTTCACCTTACCACGCGGAATTGCTTCCTTGATGGTAACTTTGATGATATCGCCGACGCCTGCGTAGCGACGGTGCGAGCCACCCAGAACCTTGATACACATTACGCGACGTGCACCGGAGTTGTCGGCGACGTTCAGCATAGTCTGTTCTTGGATCATTTTAGTGCTCCGCTAATGTCAACTACTACTTCGGGACCCAAACCTCAGGTCGTTAAAAAGCCCCATAATTGAGGGCGCGGCATTATAACACCGGTTCTCGCAAATGGGTAGAAAAAATGAACGGCTCGCGAGAGCCGTTCATTTTGTTTTTTAGAGGAAGCAGATTCTATTACAGAACCGCTTTCTCTACAACGCGAACAAGTGTCCAGGACTTAGTCTTGGACAGCGGACGGCATTCGCGGATTTCAACCACGTCACCGATACCGCATTCATTGTTTTCGTCGTGGATGTGCAGCTTAGTCGTACGTTTAATGAATTTACCGTAGATCGGGTGCTTCACGAAACGCTCGATAGCAACAACTGCAGATTTCTGCATTTTGTCACTAACAACACGACCTTGCAGAGTACGGATTTTATCGGTCATTACGAACCCGCCTTCTCAGTCAGTAAAGTCTTAACGCGTGCAACATCACGGCGCACATTCTTCAGCAGATGGGTCTGCTGCAGTTGGCCGGATGCTGCTTGCATGCGCAGGTTAAACTGCTCACGCAGCAGGTTAAGCAGCTCAGCGTTCAGCTCTTCAACGCTTTTTTCACGCAGCTCAGTTGCTTTCATTACATCACCGTCTTAGTTACAAAGGTGGTTTTGATAGGCAGTTTTGCTGCTGCCAGCTTGAATGCTTCACGGGCCAGCTCTTCCGGTACGCCGTCCATTTCATACAGGACTTTACCAGGCTGGATCAGGGCAACCCAATACTCCACGTTACCCTTACCTTTACCCATACGCACTTCCAGCGGCTTCTCGGTGATCGGTTTGTCCGGGAATACACGGATCCAGATCTTACCTTGACGCTTAACTGCACGGGTCATAGCACGACGTGCTGCTTCGATCTGACGTGCAGTCAGACGACCACGGCCAACAGCTTTCAGACCGAAAGTACCGAAGCTAACATCCGTACCCTGCGCCAGACCGCGGTTACGGCCTTTGTGCACTTTACGGAATTTCGTACGCTTTGGTTGTAACATCAGCGACTCTCCTTACTTACGGCCTTTACGCTGCTGCTTTTTAGGTTGAGCAGCCGGTTCCGGTTGTTCAACAGCAGCCATACCACCCAGGATCTCACCTTTGAAGATCCATACCTTAACGCCGATTACACCATAAGTGGTGTGCGCTTCAGAGGTGTTGTAGTCAATGTCAGCACGCAGAGTGTGCAACGGTACGCGACCCTCGCGGTACCATTCGGTACGTGCGATTTCCGCGCCGCCCAGACGGCCGCTAACTTCAACTTTGATACCCTTCGCGCCCAGACGCATGGCGTTCTGTACTGCACGCTTCATAGCACGACGGAACATCACACGACGCTCCAGCTGTGAAGTGATGCTGTCAGCTACCAGTTTTGCGTCCAGTTCCGGTTTACGGACTTCAGCGATGTTGATCTGTGCAGGAACGCCAGCGATATTCGCGACGACCGTACGCAGTTTTTCTACGTCTTCACCTTTCTTACCGATAACGATACCCGGGCGAGCAGTGTGAATGGTCACACGGATGCTCTTAGCCGGACGCTCGATAACGATGCGAGATACAGACGCTTTTGCCAGTTCTTTAGTCAGGAACTGACGTACTTTAAAATCGCTGTCCAGGTTGTCAGCGAATTCTTTGGTGTTCGCAAACCAGGTAGAGTTCCATGGTTTTACAATACCCAGGCGAATACCATTAGGATGTACTTTCTGACCCATTGCTAGTCTCCAGAGTCTCAGCGATCGGACACAACCACAGTAATGTGGCTGGTGCGCTTCAGGATGCGATCTGCACGACCTTTTGCACGCGGCATAATGCGCTTCATGCTTGGGCCTTCGTCTACGAAAATTTTCGCAACTTTCAGATCGTCGATATCAGCGCCATCGTTGTGTTCGGCGTTAGCAATGGCAGATTCCAGGACTTTCTTAACCAGTACAGCCGCTTTCTTGTTGGTGTAAGTCAGAATATCCAGAGCCTGCGACACTTTCTTACCGCGAATCAGGTCAGCAACGAGGCGAACCTTCTGAGCAGAAGAACGAGCATGGCGATGTTGAGCAATAGTTTCCATCTCTTCCTCCTACTTATTTCTTCTTGGCTTTCTTATCTGCAGCATGGCCGCGATAAGTACGTGTCGGTGCAAATTCACCCAGCTTGTGGCCGACCATTTCGTCGGAAACAAAGACAGGAACGTGCTGACGACCATTATGGACAGCGATGGTCAAACCGATCATGTTAGGGAAGATCGTTGAACGACGGGACCAGGTGCGCAGGGGCTTCTTGTCTCCGCTTTCCACCGCTTTCTCTACCTTCTTCAGCAAGTGCAGGTCAATAAAAGGACCTTTCTTGAGAGAACGTGGCATGGCTTATCCTCTAAAATTATTTGCTACGGCGACGTACGATAAATTTATCAGTACGCTTGTTGCTACGGGTCTTCTTACCTTTGGTCTGAATGCCCCACGGCGTTACCGGGTGCTTACCAAAGTTACGACCTTCACCACCACCGTGCGGGTGATCGACTGGGTTCATCGCAGTACCGCGAACGGTAGGACGAACACCACGCCAACGGGTTGCACCGGCTTTACCCAGAACGCGCAGCATGTGCTCAGCGTTACCGACTTCGCCCAGAGTTGCGCGGCAGTCAGCTTCGACTTTACGCATTTCACCTGAACGCAGACGCAGGGTAACGTAGGAACCTTCACGCGCAACGATCTGCACGTAAGTACCAGCAGAGCGAGCAATCTGACCGCCTTTGCCTGGTTTCATTTCTACGTTGTGCACGGTAGAACCAACTGGGATGTTACGCATCGGCAGGGTGTTACCTGCTTTGATCGCAGCATCAACGCCAGACTGAACCTGGTCGCCAGCTTTCAGGCCTTTAGGGGCCAGGATGTAACGGCGTTCGCCATCTTTGTACAGAACCAGTGCGATGTTCGCAGAACGGTTCGGATCGTACTCAAGACGCTCAACAACTGCCGGGATACCATCTTTGTTGCGTTTGAAGTCAACAATACGGTAAGCCTGCTTATGACCACCACCGATATGACGGGTAGTGATACGACCATTGTTGTTACGACCACCGGATTTGCTGTTTTTTTCTACCAGCGGAGCAAAAGGTTTGCCCTTGTGCAGCTCAGGGTTCACCACTTTAACTACGTGACGACGACCCGGAGATGTCGGTTTACATTTAACAACTGCCATTGTCTTTCTCCTCCGACTTACTCAGCGCCGCCGACGAAGTCCAGGTTCTGGCCTTCTTTCAGGGTGACGTAAGCTTTTTTCCAGTCGCTACGACGACCGATACGCTGTCCGTGACGCTTAACTTTGCCCTTAACAACCAGGGTGTTTACGTCTTTAACTTCTACTTCGAACAGTTTCTCAACAGCAGCAACGATCTCTGCTTTGGTCGCGTCTTTAGCAACTTTGAGAACGATGGTATTGGTTTTTTCCATCGCGGTAGATGCTTTTTCAGATACGTGCGGCGCGCGCAGTACTTTCAGCAGACGTTCTTCACGGATCATGCCAGCATCTCCTCAACTTGCTTAACTGCTTCAGCAGTCATAACGACTTTGTCGAAGGCGATCAGGCTAACTGGATCGATACCCGCTGCATCACGCACGTCAACCTTGTACAGGTTACGCGCAGCCAGGAACAGATTCTCATCCAGTTCACCGGTGATGATCAGCACGTCTTCCAGCGCCATGTCTTTCAGTTTCTGTGCCAGCAGCTTGGTTTTCGGTGCTTCAACAGAGAACGACTCGACAACGATCAGACGGTCCTGACGTACCAGCTCGGACAGGATGCTTTTCAGCGCGCCGCGGTACATCTTTTTGTTAACTTTTTGACTGTGGTCCTGCGGACGTGCAGCGAAGGTCACGCCACCTGAACGCCAGATCGGGCTCTTGATAGAACCTGAACGCGCACGGCCGGTACCTTTCTGGCGCCACGGCTTTTTGCCTGAACCAGTTACTTCGGCACGAGTTTTCTGCGCGCGAGTACCCTGACGAGCACCTGCAGCGTAGGCAACAACAACCTGGTGAACCAGCGCTTCGTTGAAATCACGACCGAAGGTAGTTTCGGAAACAGTCAGCGCGCTCTGCGCGTCTTTCAATACTAATTCCATTGCTATCCCCTTACGCCTTCACAGCCGGTTTAACGATCAGGTCGCTACCGGTCGCACCCGGAACTGCACCTTTCACCAGCAGCAGGTTGCGCTCAGCGTCAACACGTACCACTTCCAGGCTCTGAACGGTTACGCGCTCATTACCCAGCTGACCAGCCATTTTCTTGCCTTTGAACACTTTGCCCGGAGTCTGGTTCTGACCGATAGAACCCGGTACGCGGTGAGACAAGGAGTTACCGTGTGTCGCGTCCTGGGTACGGAAGTTCCAGCGCTTAACGGTACCTGCGAAACCTTTACCTTTAGAGGTACCGGTTACGTCTACTTTTTTAACTTCAGCGAAGATTTCAACACTGATGCTCTGGCCTACTGAGTATTCTTCACCTTCGGTGCGGAATTCCCACAGACCACGGCCAGCTTCAACGCCAGCTTTAGCAAAATGACCTGCTTCCGGTTTGGTCACACGGTTAGCTTTTTTAGCACCGGTGGTAACCTGGATCGCCTGGTAACCATCATTCTCCAGACCTTTGACCTGGGTAACGCGGTTTGCTTCAACTTCGATTACGGTGACGGGGATAGAAACGCCATCTTCAGTGAAGATGCGGGTCATGCCCACTTTTTTACCGACTAAACCAATCATTGTTTCAACCTCTCAATCGCTCGATGACCTGATTAACCCAGGCTGATCTGCACGTCTACACCGGCAGCCAGATCCAGACGCATCAGAGCATCAACGGTTTTTTCAGTTGGCTCAACGATGTCTACCAGACGCTTGTGAGTGCGGATTTCGTACTGATCACGCGCATCTTTGTTAACGTGCGGAGAGATCAGAACGGTGAAGCGCTCTTTGCGAGTCGGCAGCGGGATCGGACCACGTACCTGCGCACCAGTGCGCTTGGCAGTCTCAACGATTTCCGCGGTTGATTGATCGATCAGGCGATGATCAAACGCTTTAAGACGGATACGGATTCTTTGGTTCTGCATGAGACCAGAGCTCCAAACATTTTATAAACGAAAAAAATTACTACCCGCACCCATTACGATTGATGGGGGAGTGTAATCGTTCAGCATATAACTCCCCAATTGGGAGTATTGTCAGGCGACCTAACTTACAGCCACCTGCGATTCTGCTCGAATCGCGCCAGCCAATATTGGCAGGCCCGCGCATTATACGCAAATTTGTACAGGAAGCAAGCCGTGATGCGTTTTTAACCAGAACAGGCAATGGTGCGATAAAGAAAAGCCCGCAACGATCACAGATCGCTGCGGGCTCGATGATCCAGGGAAAGCAATCAGCTTAGCTGTCGCCCTCCTCTTTGATTTGTGCCTGCAGGTAATTCTGAATCCCGATTTTATTAATCAGTTCCAGCTCGGTCTCCAGGTAGTCAATATGGTGTTCTTCATCCGCCAGGATTTCGATCATCATATCGCGGCTGACGTAATCGTGAACTTTATCCGCATAGGCAATCGCTTCGCGCAGGTCCTTCGCACCTTCCAGTTCCAGTGCCAGGTCAGATTGCAGCATTTCCGGTACATCTTCACCAATGCGCAACCGCCCCAGATCCTGCAGATTAGGAATCCCTTCAAGAAACAGAATGCGTTCAATGTACTTGTCCGCATGCTTCATTTCATCAATGGATTCGTGGTATTCCACATCGTTGAGGCGTATCAGACCCCAGTTTTTGAACATGCGCGCATGAAGAAAGTACTGATTGATTGCAACCAGCTCATTCCCCAGCAATTTGTTGAGATGATTTATGATTTTAGTGTCGCCCTTCATTTCGCTTCCTCCGCTTCCAGTTAATTAGAGCGTAGATGCGGATAAAAAGAAGTCAAAAAAACGCGACAGTTTTTGTGGTTATTACCCAGGCAGGCCAGGTATCAGGCAATTTCTTTGTACAGCGGCACCTGCTGCAATTCATCATCCATAATCTCACGCGCGGCGCGAATGCATTTACCGCACTGTTTTCCAATAGGAACCAGCTGGCGCAAATGCTGAATAGATTTGGGCTGATAGCGGCGAACCACCTCACGGAGGGTTTTATCACTCACGGCATTACACAGACAGACGTACATTCACTACGGACTCCAGTACAATTTCTGATCAAAGTGTAAATGAGAATGGTTTTTATTTCAAACCTGGATTTTGTGTGGGATTAGCATCAATCTGAGAGGAATTTTCAGCATAAAAAAAGAGCACCGAAGTGCCCTTTTTCAATTGCTCAGATGGCTACCGAAGCGGCCATCTGTGTTAACACAATTAAGCGATAACTTTAGCAACAACGCCCGCACCAACGGTACGGCCGCCTTCGCGGATTGCGAAGCGCAGACCTTCGTCCATCGCGATCGGGTGAATCAGGGTGACAACCATTTTGATGTTGTCGCCCGGCATTACCATCTCTACGCCTTCCGGCAGTTCTACTGAACCGGTTACGTCAGTTGTACGGAAGTAGAACTGAGGACGGTAGCCTTTGAAGAACGGAGTATGACGGCCGCCTTCGTCTTTAGACAGTACGTACACTTCTGATTCGAACTGAGTGTGCGGCTTGATGGTACCCGGCTTAGCCAGTACCTGACCACGCTGGATGTCTTCACGCTTGATACCGCGCAGCAGAACACCACAGTTTTCACCAGCCTGACCCTGATCCAGCAGTTTGCGGAACATTTCAACGCCAGTACAGGTTGATTTTGCAGTCGCTTTGATACCAACGATTTCAACTTCGTCGCCTACTTTCACGATACCGCGCTCAACACGACCGGTAACAACGGTACCACGGCCAGAGATTGAGAATACGTCTTCGATCGGCAGCAGGAACGGCAGGTCGATGGCACGAACCGGATCCGGGATGTAAGTATCCAGGTGACCAGCCAGCTCAACGATTTTCGCTTCCCACTCTGCTTCGCCTTCCAGCGCTTTCAGCGCTGAACCACGAACGATCGGGGTGTCGTCGCCCGGGAAGTCGTACTGTGACAGCAGGTCACGAACTTCCATCTCAACCAGTTCCAGCAGCTCTTCGTCATCAACCATGTCACACTTGTTCAGGAACACGATGATGTAAGGAACGCCAACCTGACGACCCAGCAGGATGTGCTCACGGGTCTGCGGCATCGGGCCGTCAGTCGCAGCAACAACCAGGATTGCGCCATCCATCTGAGCAGCACCGGTGATCATGTTTTTCACGTAGTCGGCGTGGCCCGGGCAGTCAACGTGCGCGTAGTGGCGAGTCGGGGTTTCGTACTCAACGTGTGAAGTGTTGATGGTGATACCACGAGCCTTCTCTTCCGGCGCGTTGTCGATCTGGTCAAATGCACGCGCCTGGCCGCCGTAGGTTTTAGCCAGAACGGTGGTGATCGCAGCAGTCAGAGTGGTTTTACCGTGGTCAACGTGACCGATGGTGCCCACGTTTACGTGCAGTTTGTTACGTTGAAATTGCTCTTTCGCCATGGCGATAATCCTTACTGTTATGCCTCTATCAAGGATAGAGGCATCTGTTCACAATTTTTAAACCGTAGCCTTATTTGCCACGAGCTTCAATAACGGCCTGAGCGACGTTGTTCGGCGCATCATCGTACTTCAGGAACTCCATGGAGTAAGAAGCACGGCCTTTGGTCAGAGAACGCAGTTGGGTTGCGTATCCGAACATTTCAGACAGCGGAACCTCAGCGTGAATCTCAACACCAGTAGCGTTAGATTCCTGCCCTTTAAGCATACCACGACGTCTGCTCAGGTCACCGATAACGTCACCGGTGTGCTCTTCCGGAGTCTCTACTTCAACCTTCATGATCGGCTCAAGCAGAACAGGTTTCGCTTGCTTAAAGCCTTGTTTGAAGGCGATAGAAGCAGCCAGTTTAAATGCCAGCTCTGAGGAGTCGACATCATGGTAAGAACCGAAGTGCAGACGCACACCCAGGTCTACTACCGGATAACCAGCCAGCGGACCAGATTTCAGCTGCTCCTGGATGCCTTTATCAACGGCAGGGATGTATTCACCAGGAATCACACCACCTTTAATGTCGTTGATGAATTCGTAACCTTTCGGGTTCGAACCAGGCTCCAGCGGGTACATGTCGATCACAACATGACCATACTGACCACGACCACCAGACTGTTTCGCGTGTTTACCTTCAACATCGGTAACTTTCGCGCGGATCGCTTCACGGTAAGCAACCTGAGGTTTACCTACGTTCGCTTCAACGTTGAATTCACGCTTCATACGGTCAACGATGATGTCGAGGTGCAGCTCACCCATACCAGCGATGATGGTCTGGTTAGACTCTTCGTCAGTCCATACGCGGAATGACGGGTCTTCTTTCGCCAGACGACCCAGAGCCAGACCCATTTTTTCCTGGTCAGCTTTGGTTTTCGGCTCAACAGCGATAGAGATTACCGGCTCAGGGAACTCCATACGCTCCAGAATGATCACGTTGTTCGGATCACACAGGGTGTCACCGGTGATAACGTCTTTCAGACCGATAGCAGCGGCGATGTCACCTGCACGAACTTCGCTGATCTCTTCACGTTTGTTGGCGTGCATCTGAACGATACGACCAAAACGCTCACGTGCAGATTTCACTGAGTTCAGTACGGTGTCACCGGAGTTAACCACACCAGAGTACACGCGGAAGAACGTCAGGTTACCAACGAACGGGTCAGTTGCGATTTTGAACGCCAGAGCAGAGAACGGCTCGTCATCACTTGCGTGACGCTCAGCCGGGGTGTCTTTGCCATCATCCAGCATGCCGTTGATTGCAGGTACGTCGGTCGGAGCCGGCAGGTACTCAACAACTGCATCCAGCATCGCCTGAACACCTTTGTTCTTAAATGCAGAACCACAGGTAACCAGGATGATTTCGTTGTTCAGAACGCGCTTACGCAGAGCAGATTTGATCTCTTCTTCAGACAGCTCTTCGCCACCAAAGAATTTCTCCATCAGCTCGTCAGAAGCTTCAGCAGCAGACTCGATCAGTTTCTGGCGCCATTCTTCAGCCAGTTCCTGCATGTTAGCCGGGATATCTTCGTAAACGAAGGTAACGCCCTGATCTTCATCGTTCCAGTTGATGGCTTTCATTTTGATCAGGTCAACAACACCGGTGAAGTGTTCTTCTGCGCCGATAGCCAGCTGCAGAGGTACCGGAGTCGCGCCCAGACGGCTTTCAATCTGGCCTACAACTTTCAGGAAGTTTGCACCCATGCGGTCCATTTTGTTAACGAACGCAATGCGTGGAACTTTATATTTGTTAGCCTGACGCCATACGGTTTCAGACTGCGGCTGCACGCCACCTACTGCACAGTAAACCATTACTGCGCCGTCGAGCACACGCATGGAACGTTCTACTTCGATGGTGAAGTCAACGTGTCCCGGGGTGTCGATGATGTTGATGCGGTGCGGCTCAAACTGCTTAGCCATACCAGACCAGAATGCGGTAGTCGCTGCAGAGGTGATAGTAATACCACGCTCCTGCTCCTGGGCCATCCAGTCCATGGTCGCTGCGCCATCATGCACTTCACCGATTTTGTGGTTAACACCGGTGTAGAACAGGATACGTTCGGTAGTGGTAGTTTTACCGGCGTCAATGTGTGCGCTGATACCGATGTTACGGTAGCGCGCAATGGGTGTTGTACGAGCCATTTGATTCCTCTGATTCTCGGACGTTCAAAGTTAGTCGACCCCAGCGGGTTGGCTGTTCGAGCGCCCGCTGGTTTAACAACAACTACGTGGTCATTACCAGCGGTAGTGTGCGAACGCCTTGTTGGCTTCTGCCATACGGTGAACGTCTTCACGTTTCTTAACTGCAGTACCTTTGTTTTCTGCAGCGTCAGAAAGTTCGTTCGCCAGGCGCAGAGCCATAGATTTATCACCGCGTTTACGAGCAGCATCTACGATCCAACGCATTGCCAGAGCATTACGACGGACCGGACGGACTTCAACTGGAACCTGATAAGTTGAACCACCAACACGGCGAGACTTAACTTCTACAGTCGGGCGCACGTTTTCGAGGGCAACATCAAAAGCTTCCAGGGCGTTTTTACCAGAACGTTGAGCCAGGGTCTCAAGAGCGGTATAAACGATTGATTCTGCAGTTGATTTCTTACCATCAACCATCAGGATATTTACAAATTTAGCCAGCAGCTCTGATCCGAACTTAGGATCCGGCAGAATTTTACGCTGACCAATGACGCGACGACGTGGCATGGAAATACTCCGTTGTTAATTCAGGATTGTCCAAAACTCTACGAGTTTAGTTTGACATTTAAGTTAAAACGTTTGGCCTTACTTAACGGAGAACCATTAAGCCTTTGGCTTCTTCACGCCATACTTGGAGCGAGCCTGCTTACGGTCTTTAACACCTGAGCAGTCCAGCGCGCCACGAACGGTGTGGTAACGCACACCTGGCAGGTCTTTAACACGACCGCCACGGATCAGGATCACGGAGTGCTCCTGCAGGTTGTGACCTTCACCACCGATGTAGGAAGTCACTTCGAAACCGTTGGTCAGACGCACACGGCATACTTTACGCAGCGCTGAGTTAGGTTTTTTCGGGGTAGTGGTGTACACACGAGTACAAACACCACGTTTTTGCGGGCAAGCTTCCAGCGCCGGCACGTTGCTCTTTGCAACTTTGCGGACGCGTGGTTTGCGAACCAGCTGGTTAACTGTTGCCATTAAATAGCTCCTGGATTTGCTTTAGCTTTTGCTTCGTAAACACGTAATAAATCGCCTCGCATTACTACGAGGAGGCAGAATTTTAGGGCTGTGTCAAAAGGGTGTCAAGAAATAACCAGGTTAAAGCGTGTTACCAGGCTATTTGCTGTTGGTGCTTCGTCGTTAAAGCAACGAATTCAGTATAGTCCACACAGGGTAGACTGGTCGAAATTTGCGCAACCAGGCCGCGTGCCACCACATCTTCCCGCAGTACCCACACCGTGGCCGGGGAATTAAGCAGCTTTTTAAGCATGGCACTGCCTGACAAAGCTGCCGTGACGCCATCCTGAAGCAGCAACAGATCGTCTTCCTTCTGCAGCAGCAGCAGTAAGGTGTCGATATCGCATTGCCAGGGTGAATGCATAAGCGTGTACAGCATGATGAAGTCTCAGAAACGAATGATACGGTGATAAGTCGCCAGTTTCTGGCGCAGGGTTGGCGTATCCAGCACCGTTGCTGCCATCACACGCGGTGACGTCGCATCCAGCCCCCGCGCCAGCAGTGACTCTTCGCAGACAAAACACTGATCGATATCGTAGAGCGCCAGCACGCCAAAAGTGGCGATATAGTTGCGCGCCAGAATTGTTTCAGGTTGCTGATGGCAATTCAGTTGCAGCACTCCATCGCCAATAAAAAACAACGCAATGTTCTCACTCAGCGCTGCCGTGGCCAGCACCGCATCCAGCCCTTCTCTGCCAGCACTGCTGCCATGGGGC
Source organism: Pantoea sp. App145 (assembly GCF_047947045.1). NCBI lineage: Bacteria > Pseudomonadati > Pseudomonadota > Gammaproteobacteria > Enterobacterales > Erwiniaceae > Pantoea > Pantoea sp. App145. The sequence goes on along the minus strand of NZ_CP133290.1, from coordinate 3,211,827 downwards.
GATTGGGTAAAGAGAAAAGCGACAGAATTCATCAGAATTGCACCAGACGGTCACAGGTTAGCGCGGCTTCCGCCAATGCCCCCAGCCCGCTTAAAACAAAGCCAGCTTGCAGGTTGCTGCCCGCCAGCTGCAATCGTGCCGCTTCCTGAGCGTCAGTGACGCCACGCCGCAACGCCGCCGCCACACAGATATTCAATGCCACGCCATGCGCCTGGTGTAACTGCTGCCACTCACGTACCAGATCCACTTCATCGCTGGCCGGAGCAGTAAGCTGATTCGCGTTGAGTACACCTTCACGATAGAAAAACACGCTTTCCAGCTGATGCCCGCCCTGTAGCAACGCCCGGGCAAACAGCAACGCGCTGCTGGCATGTTGTGTGCCATAAGCCGGACCGGTTACCAGCAAGGTATAGCGCATTAACGATCCTGGCCCTGAAAGTCACCACTCTTGAACTGGCGAATATAGAGATACACCGTGTGCTTAGAAATATTGAGGCGATCGGCCACCTGGTTAATCGCATCTTTAATATCGAAAATCCCCTTTTCATACAGATTGAGGACCACCTGACGATTCTTGGCGTTGTTCGACACGTTGCGATCGGCGCTCACTTCTTCAATGGTGAACTCCAGCGTCTGCGTCACCAGGTCTTCAACCGAACTGGCAAAGTTCACATTGGAATCGACCTGCTGCATCTCTGGCGGCATAAAAGTCGACATAATCTGCGAGAACGGCACATCGAGGTTCATATTGATACACAGCAGGCCAATCACCCGCTGCTGGCGATTGCGAATCGCAATCGTGACCGACTTCATCAGCACACCACTTTTGGCGCGGGTGAAGTAAGCTTTTGAGACATTGCTGTCTGCACCGTGCATATCGTGCAGCATGCGCAGTGCCAGGTCGGTTATCGGCGATCCGACTTTACGTCCGGTGTGCTCGCCATTCGCGATGCGCACCGCAGAACATTTTAAATCTTCCAGCGAATGCAGCACGATTTCACAGTGCGAGCCAATCAGCATCGCCAGGCCATCGACCACGGCCTCGTAAGATTTCAGAATATCGTAGTCTGCTTGCTCAAACGGACGTTGCTCCAGTAAATCGAAGTCAGTCAGTTCACCGGGATTGAATGGATTAGACATCGAAGACATCACCCTAAATGGCTGGAGCCTGTCACGGCAGCTCTGGGCAGACTCATTTTTTGATAGTAGTAGTTGTGCAGGCGTTAGTCTGGCAAATGTCGAGTGCTTATGCCAGAGCTTTGTCATAAGGCGGAAATGAAACCGCCGCCCCTGGGGGCGGCGGCTGGCAGATTACTGTGCTTTCTGATCAGCAGCAGCTGGAGCCTGGGTTTTCTCATCGGCTTTTGGCGCCGGTTTGATATCGAGCAGTTCAACATCAAACACCAGCGTAGAGTTAGCCGGAATACCCGGCACGCCGTTTTTACCGTAAGCCAGTTGCGGTGGAATGACCAGCTTGATCTTGCCGCCTTTCTTCACGTGCTTCAGGCCTTCAGTCCAGCCAGGGATGACGCCATCCAGACGGAACGACAGCGGCTCGCCACGGGTGTAGGAGTTGTCGAACTCGGTGCCATCAATCAGCGTACCTTTGTAGTTCACAACGACAGTATCACTGTCTTTAGGCGCGTCACCGGTGCCTTCTTTCTCAACCTGATAGAGCAGGCCAGATTCGGTTTTCTTCACGCCTTTTTCTTTGGCGAATTTGTCAGCAAAAGCGGTACCTTTATCGGCGTTCTCTTTCGCGTCTTTTTCCATCTTCGCCTGGGCAGCACCTTTCACGCGGCCTTCAAACGCCTGCAGGGTTTGCTCAATCTCTTCATCAGAGAGTTTGCTCTTACCGCCAAATGCATCCTGAACACCCGCGATCAGCTGCTGTTTGTCCAGTTTGATACCCAGTTTCTCTTGTTCCTTCAGAGAGTTGTCCATGTAGCGACCCAGGGACGCGCCCAGCGCATAGGCTGATTGCTGATCTTCATTTTTGAAGGCAGCATTTTTCGGTGCCTGCGGCGCTGCCTGAGCAGCATCTGCCGGCGCAGTGGTAGCTTCTGCTGCCATTGCCAGCGGCGCGTTCAGCACGACGGCCATAGTGGTAGCTAACAATGTGACTTTAAACAGTGATTTCATCCTTTCTCCAAAACCGAAGCCTCTCGCCCCGGGAATCATTGCGGACTGTGGCCCACACTATAACTTTACGTGGCAGCGGCGAACACTCCCACAACGTAATAATCCGGTCAACCTCTGACCTTTTTTGCATCAGGAAGTTTCATCAGAGATGGTGGCATAATGTCCCCATTCAAGCATCCTGGCCAATTCTGGTGAAAAATCGGGTTATTCTGCAGCAAAAGACTTAGAATCCCGGCCGACACGCGAGAAGCACCGTAATTCGAGGAGTGGTGATGCAACAATCAGAATGGGAGCAACGCCTTGAGGCGCTGGAGAGCAAGCTGGCTTTTCAGGAACACACCATAGATCAACTCAATCAGACGGTGGTTCATCATGAACTGGAGATGAGCAAACTGCGTGAGCAGGTGCGTCTGCTGGTTGATAAGGTTAAGGCCGCCGCGCCATCCATGATTGCGTCGCAATCGGAAGAGACGCCACCCCCGCACTACTAAAGAAAAGGCCACCGCGAGGGTGGCCTTGATTCTTAGTGGTTACAACCGCAACCACCGTGGCCGCCGCAGCCGCCTTTACCGTGTTCATGACCGTGGTCGTGATCATGGTCGTGGTCGTGATCATGGCCGTGCTCACCGTGAACGTGGCCGTGAGCCAGTTCTTCCGGTGTTGCTTCACGAATCGCCACCACTTCCACGTTGAAGTTCAGGTTCTGACCCGCCAGCATGTGGTTACCATCAACCACCACGTGCTCGTCTTCCACTTCGGTAATTTCAACCGGTACCGGACCCTGATCGGTTTCTGCCAGGAAGCGCATGCCAACCTGCAGTTCGTCAACGCCCATAAATACGTCTTTCGGTACACGCTGCACCAGGTTGTCATCATACTGACCGTAAGCGTCGTTTGCCGGGATATGCACGTCAAACTTGTCACCTGGCACATGATTTTCCAGTGCTTTTTCCAGACCAGAAATCAGGGAACCATGGCCGTGCAGATAGTCCAACGGTGCGCTCACCGGTGACTCGTCAACCAACACACCGTCTTCGGTACGAACCTGATACGCCAGGCTCACCACCAGGTCTTTTGCTACTTTCATGATATCTCCTAACCGTTGAGAACTGCGAATCCCGTCTCATTGGTCCATTTTTGCGAGCAAAAACACCAACCAGAAAGATTCAAGACTGAGGATGCTGGCAACGCAATGCCGCATACTGCTCAGCGTTAATGGCGCCGATTGTAGCGGAATTCAATCGCGCTGTAAGTTTAAGCTTAAAAAAAGCTGCGCCATTGCGCTACTCAGGATGAAAAATGCCGATCACCTGCTCCTGACTGCGCACCTGATCGCGCACCTGCTTATCCGCTTCGCGCATCTGATGCCCGCACTTCACGCATTCCACCACATCCACATTGTTTTCACGCCACATCGCCAGCGTGTCCTTCTGCTGACAGTGCGGGCACACCGCACCGGCAATAAAACGTTTACGCATTCTGATTCCTGCCCGTCAAAAACGGATACGGTAAGTGTAGTTACTCATCATCCCAGCCATCAAACTGACGTTTTTCATGCTGCATTTCACGCTGGAAGATATCCTCCAGCTCGCGACGCGCCTCACGCACGCGGGAAACCGTTGCGCTGTCCGTCTGATTGGGCACCAGTTCACGCAGCATACGCATATCCAGACGGCGGAAATGATGTTGAGCACGTTGCGCCTGGTGTGGATGCATCCCCAGCGAGATCAGCGCTTTGCGTCCCAGCTCCAGCGCACTGGAGAAGGTTTCACGCGAGAACAACGTCACGCCCGCCTGAATCAGTTCATGGGCTTCCACACGACCACGCGCCCGGGCGAGGATCTGCAACTGCGGGAAATGCTGTTGGCAAAGATGCACAATCGTCATGGCATCTTCCGGTTCATTACAGGTGATGACGATGGATTGTGCCGTCGCCGCTCCCGCAGCGCGCAACAGCTCCAGCTCGGTAGCATCACCATAGTAAACCTTGTAGCCATATTTACGCATCAGGCTAACTGCTGAGATATCACGCTCCAGCACCGTGATACGCTTGTTATTCGCCATCAGCAAACGGCCAACCACCTGGCCGAAACGACCAAAGCCCACCACAATCACCTGCGGCTGATCATCTTCGACAAACGGCTTCTCGCTGTTGTCATCCGGTTCATTAAAGCGACGTGCCAGCAGACGATCAATGCCCTGCATCAACAGCGGTGTGGTCATCATCGACAACGTCACCGTCACCAGCAGCAGCGGCAATTGATCGCCGCTAAACAGCTTTGCCGATGCTGCGGCCGAAAACAGCACGAAGGCAAACTCTCCGCCCTGGCTGAGTACCCCGGCAAACTGCTGACGCTCCGAACTGCGCAGACCATAAACCCGCGCCAGCACATACAGCACCAGGATTTTCACCACCACCAGAATCACCACGCCAAGCACGATTTCGAGGATGTGGGTGTAGAGCACGCCGAGATTCAGCGCCATACCGACGGAGATAAAGAACAGCCCCAGCAGCAGTCCTTTAAAGGGTTCGATCGCCACTTCCAGCTCATGGCGATACTCACTTTCCGCCAGCAGAATACCGGCGATAAAAGTCCCCAGCGCCATCGACAGGCCCAGCGCATCCATAAACAACGCCGAGCCAAGCACCAGCAGTAACGAGGCTGCGGTAAAGACTTCGCGCACGCCGGAGGCAGCAATAAAGCGGAAAATCGGGCGCAGCAGAAAACGGCCACCAATCAGCATCCCGGCGAATGCCAGTACCTTCATGCCGACTTTCAGCCAGTCTACATGACCGCTGTCGCCTCCTCCCGCCAGCAGCGGCACCAGCGCCAACGCCGGGATCACCGCTAAATCCTGGAACAGCAGCACCGAGAAACCCAGCTGCCCGGCTTCGCTGCGATTCATGCCTTTATCACGCATTAATTGCAGTGCCATCGCCGTTGAGGACATTGCCAGGCCGATACCGCCAATCACTGCCGCCTGCCAGGAGAAATCGGTCAGCCATAGCAGCACCCCGAGAATCGCCGCAGAGATCAGCACCTGAGCCGCACCCACACCAAAAATCGACCGCCGCAGCGCCCAGAGTTTCGCCGGGTTCAGTTCCAGGCCGATGATAAACATCAGGAATACGACGCCGAGTTCAGAAAAGTGCAGAATCTCGTCCACGTCGCTGATAAAACCCAATCCCCACGGCCCGATGGCAATACCTGCCAGCAGATAACCCAGCACCGCGCCGATGCCCAGTCGTGCCGCAATCGGGACGATCAGCACCGCCGCCACCAGATAGATGACACCGGCCGTAAGCAGCGTTTGTCCTTCCATTACACACCTCCCTGCGGCAGCGGTGACGAGAGCCAGTCGCTGTAAGCCTGGGCAAAATGACGCAATACCTCCGGCGTCTGGCGTCGCGCCCAGTAGATCACCATCGGCGTCATCCAATGCATACGGCACATCTGCGCCGTCAGCTCAAACGGACGCATGATGTCGCTCATCGGGTAACGATTGAGGCCATGCTGATGATAGGCGGTTTCCGGCTCGCCGGTGGTGACGACGCTGCGCCAGTATTTCCCCTCCAGTGCATTGCCATCTACGCCACTGGCGAAGCCGCGAGACAGCACCCTGTCCAGCCACTCTTTCAGCAGTGCCGGGCAGCTGTAGGTATACAGCGGATGCTGGAAAACCACGATTTGATGTTCGCGCAGCAGTTGTTGCTCGTAGTGAATATCAATAAAGAAATCCGGGTAGTGGGCGTATAAATCGTGTACCGTGACGTGGTCCAGTTCCATAGCCGACTGCAGCAAAACCCGATTGGCAATCGAATCCTGTGATTCCGGATGGGCGTAAAGCAGCAGGATTTTGGGTGGCTGCGACATCGTTCCCCTCCAAAGCAAAGCATCGTCACAGCGCAGGAATTCCGCTACCATGCTCGACGCAACTAAACAGTTCATCTAATTATGTTGCCAGTAAATTAACATATTCTGACGATACGGCGCTTATGATTGTCTTTTCCTCGTTACAAATTCGCCGCGGCACCAACGTGCTGCTGGATAACGCTACCGCAACCATCAACCCCGGCCAGAAAGTTGGTCTGGTGGGCAAAAACGGCTGCGGCAAATCCACGCTGTTGTCGCTGCTCAAAGGTGAAATGAGCAGTGATGCCGGTAGCGCCACTTTCCCTGGTAACTGGGCGCTGGCCTGGGTCAATCAGGAAACCCCAGCGCTCAGTAAAGCCGCGCTGGAATATGTTATCGACGGCGACCGCGAATATCGTCAGCTGGAATCTGAATTAGCCGATGCCAACGCACGTAACGATGGCAACGCTATCGCGCTGCTGCACGGTAAACTGGATGCGATCCAGGCATGGAGTATCCCGGCACGCGCCTCCAGCCTGCTGCACGGTCTCGGTTTCTCCCAGGAGCAGCTCCAGCGTCCGGTGAGAGACTTCTCCGGCGGCTGGCGCATGCGTCTCAACCTCGCGCAGGCGCTGGTGTGTCGTTCTGATTTGCTGCTGCTCGATGAACCGACTAACCACCTCGACCTCGATGCGGTGATCTGGCTGGAACGCTGGTTAAAAAGCTACGAAGGCACGCTGATCCTGATTTCGCATGACCGCGACTTCCTCGATCCGGTGGTGGATAAGATCATCCACATCGAACAACAGACGATGTTTGAATACACCGGTAACTACAGTTCGTTCGAGCGTCAGCGCGTCGCCAAACTGGCGCAGCAGCAGGCGCTGTATCAAAGCCAGCAGGAGAAAGTGGCGCACCTGCAAAGCTATATCGATCGTTTCCGCGCCCAGGCCACCAAAGCGAAGCAGGCGCAGAGCCGCATCAAGATGCTGGAGCGCATGGAACTGATTGCGCCCGCGCACGTCGATAACCCATTCAGCTTCAGCTTCCGTGCACCAGAAAGCCTGCCCAATCCCCTGCTAAAAATGGAGAAAGTAACCGCAGGCTACGGTGACCGCATCATTCTCGACGCCATCAAACTTAACCTGGTACCCGGCTCACGTATTGGCCTGCTGGGGCGCAACGGCGCGGGTAAATCCACCTTAATCAAACTGCTGGCAGGCGAGTTAACCCCGCTGGCGGGTGAAATTGGGCTGGCGAAAGGGATCAAGCTGGGTTACTTCGCTCAGCACCAGCTGGAATTCCTGCGTGCCGACGAGTCGCCGTTGCAGCATCTGGCGCGCCTTGCGCCGAAAACGCTGGAGCAGCAGTTGCGTGATTACCTCGGCGGCTTTGGCTTCCAGGGCGATAAAGTCAGCGAAGTGACTGAGCGTTTCTCCGGTGGTGAAAAAGCGCGTCTGGTTCTGGCGTTGATTGTCTGGCAGCGTCCGAACCTGTTGCTGCTTGATGAACCAACGAACCACCTCGATCTCGATATGCGCCAGGCATTAACCGAGGCGCTGATTGATTTTGAAGGTGCGCTGGTGGTGGTCTCGCATGACCGCCATTTGCTGCGCGCCACTACCGATGATTTGTACCTGGTACACGATCGCAAAGTGGATATCTTCGAAGGGGATCTTGAGGATTATCAGCAGTGGCTGAGCGACCTGCAAAAACAGCAGGCGCAGCAGGATGCCGCACCAAAGCAGGAAAGCGGCAACAGCGCCCAGGCCCGTAAAGATCAGAAGCGTCGTGATGCGGAACTGCGCGCACAGACGCAGCCACTACGCAAAGAGATTGAGAAACTCGAAAAACAGATGGCGAAGTGGCAGAGCCAGCTGAGCGAAGCCGAGCAGCTGCTGTCCGACAGCGCTATTTACGACCAAAACCGCAAAGCGGATCTGACTGTCGCACTGCAACGTCAGGCGGAGAGTAAATCGGCGTTGGAAGAAGCGGAAATGGCCTGGCTGGATGCCCAGGAGCAGCTGGAGCAGATGCTGGCTGCACCTTAATCACACCGTTCGTAGCGGCGCGATTTATCGCGCTCTTTTGACCTTATTCTCGGGTAAAGACCGCGCGATAAATCGCGCCGCTACGGACATTTTACACCGGTTTGTCCCCCAACACCGTCGCCCGATGCATCACCCGGCGCGCCGGATAATAATCCGCATTGGCATAATGCTGTGTCACGCGGTTATCCCAAATCGCTACATCATTTTCCTGCCAGCGCCAGCGCACCTGAAACTCAGGTTTGGTAATGTGCGCAAACAGGAAGCCGAGCAGCGCCGCACTCTCCTTCTCGCTTAGCCCAACCAGCCGCGTGGTAAATCCTTCGTTGACGAACAACGCCTTGCGACCGCTGACCGGATGGGTACGGATCACCGGATGCAGCACCGGCGGGTGCTTCGCCACCGCCTGCTGCCAGCGCTGATGTTCTTCAGCCGTTTTGCGATATTTAAATTCCTGGAATGCTTTTTTGAAGTCATGCTCCGCCTGCAATCCTGCCAGCAGCGTTTTAAACGGTTCGGATAACGCTTCATACGCCGCAATCCCGCTGGCCCACAGCGTATCGCCGCCGCTTTCCGGCAGCAATTTGGCCGCCAGAATGGCGATCGCCGGAGGGGTCTCGATAAAGGTCACATCGGTGTGCCAGTTATCGCTATCGGGCGGGTTGCCCTGATGCGTATCCAGCACGATGATCTCCTCCACTCCGGCGGCATGCGGATAGACCGGGTGGATATGTAAATCACCAAAGCGCACTGCCAGCGCGCGCTGCTGCTCGGGCGTGATCACCTGATGACGCAGGAACAACACCTGATGGCGCAGCAGGCCATGGTAAAGCTGTTCAAATTGCGCATCGCTCAGCGGGCGGCTGAGATCGACATCACTCACCTGCGCACCGATATACGGCCCCAGCGCGCTGAAAGTCACACGTTCGTTCATTGCTGTTCTCCATTCCAGGGCGTCAGACGGCGCTGCAAGGCGCGCAGACCCAGTTCTAAACTAAAAGCGATCAACGCAATCACCGCGATGCCCGCCAGCACCACATCCGTTGCCAGGAACTCGCCCGCCGATTGCACCATAAAACCCAGCCCACGGGTGGCAGCAATCAGTTCGGCTGCCACCAGCGTTGACCAGCCGACACCGAGACCAATACGCAAGCCAGTGAGGATTTCCGGCAACGCGCCCGGCAGAATCACCCAGCGCAGCAATTGCCAGCGCGTAGCCCCAAGCGCCTGTGCCGCACGGATACGTACCTGCTGGGCGTTCTTCACGCCCGCCAGCGTCGATAAGGTGACAGGCGCGAAGATCGCCAGGTAAATCAGTAAGATTTTTGAGGTTTCACCGATGCCGAACCAGATCACCATCAGCGGCAGATAAGCCAGCGGCGGCACCGGTCGATAGAGTTCAATCAGTGGATCAAGCAGGCCACGAATCGACGGGCTCAGTCCCATGGCGATCCCTACCGGAATGCCAATCAGCGCCGCGAAGAACAGCGCCACCAGCATCCGCGTCAGGCTGGCACCAAGATGCTGCCACAGCGTGGCATCCATAAAGCCTTGTGGACCGGCAATCAGCAGCAGCTTTTTCAGCACCAGCTGCGGTGGCGGCAGAAACAGCGGCGCAATCAAGCCCAGCGCCGTTACCCCCCACCACACCAGCAGCAGCACCGCCACACTTAACAGGCTCAGGGACAGCTGACGCGAAAAGGGCCAGCGCAGATTCCGGCGGCGCGCCGCACGCGCTTTATCATCAATTAACGCACTCATGCGAACACCTCCCGCTGAGCAAACACCTGGTTCAGCACGTATTCGCGCCGTTCAATAAATGCGGGATCGGATTTGATACTGCGGCAGGGCTCACCGTCGGCAAAACGCTGCCCAAAATCGAGCTTCAGTCGTTCCACTACTCGCCCAGGCCCCGGCGACAGCAGTACCAGTTCACTGGCGAGAAACACCGCTTCTTCAATGTCGTGAGTAATCAGCAGGATCTGTTTGCCGGTATCGCGCCACAGCGTGAGCAGCAGGGTTTGCATCTGCTCACGGGTAAAAGCATCGAGCGCGCCAAAGGGTTCATCTAACAGCAGCAGCTGAGGGTCAGCCGCCAGCGCACGCGCAATCCCCACGCGCTGACGTTGACCCCCAGAGAGCTGCCAGATAAAACGCTTTTCCGCTCCTTCCAGCCCCACTTTGCCCAGCAGGCGCCGGGCGATGGCATGGCGATCGGCCTTTGCCATCCCGGCCAGTTGCAAACCAAAGGCGACGTTGTCGATCACATTGCGCCACGGCAGCAACCCTTCGTTCTGAAACACCACGCCGCGTTCGGCACCCGGCCCGTTCACCGGTTTGCCATCCAGCGTGATGCTGCCGGATTCCAGCGGCAGAAAACCGGCGATCAGATTGAGTAACGTGGTTTTGCCACACCCGGACGGTCCCAGCACCACCAACAGTTCACGCTGATCCAGTTGCAGGTTGATGTCCTGCAACGCAGGTTGTCCGGCGTAACGCGCATTAAGATGAGTGATGCTGAGCATAAAGCCTCCGGTTATTTCACTAAGGGAGCAACGAAACGGGTGGTGACAAAGCCGCTGTAATCACTGGCCGCATCCGGCACCTTGCCCTGCTCTTTCAGGAAATGCGCGGTATCGACAATCGCCTGATTGACGGGCTTACCAAGCTGCTCAAGCTGTTGCTGGGCAGTGAGATAGGTGTTGCCCTGCACCAGCCCCGGCACCTGAGCTTCCGGCACCCCGCTCAGGCGCGACAGCTTGCTCAGGTTGTCCGGCTGTTGCAGCCACTGTTGCGGGTTATCGATATAGGCTTTCTGCGCCTCCAGCGCGCTGCGGGCAAACGCCGTGACGATATCCGGGTGCTGCTGTGCAAAGTCTTTACGCACCACCCAGACATCCAGCGTCGGTGCGCCCCATTTGCCGACCTGTGAGGAGTCGGTCAGCACTTTGCCATCCTTTTCCAGTTCATTGACCGCCGGTGCCCAGACGTAAGCGCCGTCAATATCGCCACGCTGCCAGGCGGCAATGATTGCGGGCGGTTGCAGGTTAACCAGCTGCACATCGGTGGGTTTGATGCCCCAGTGCTTCAATGCGGCCAGCAGGCTGTAATGGGTGGTGGAGATAAAGGGGACGGCGATACGTTTGCCGATCAGGTCTTTGGGATTGCTGATGGATTTCTTCACCACCAGCGCCTCGGAATTACCGAGCTGCGAGGCTAACAGGAAGGCTTCAATGGGCAGTTGCTGTGTGGCGGCCACCGCCAGTGGACTGGAGCCGATATTGCCAATCTGCACGTCGCCGGAGGCCAGGGCGCGCAGCACGCTGGCCCCGCTATCGAACTTTCGCCAGTCAACGCTGGCTCCGCTCTCTTTGGCAAAGGTGTTATCGGCCTGTGCCACCTTGGCCGGTTCCGCAGAGGTCTGATACGCCACCGTGACGCTAACCGCCTCGGCCTGGAAGGTCAGCAACGCCAGCGCTGCGGCTAACGTGGTTATGGTTTTCTTCACTGCCATCATCTTGCACCCCAATATTTTTATGTTGGGTGCAGTGTCGCCAGCAGCAATGGTTTCATAAAGGAATTAAAAATTATCCCTAATGAAAATCGGTTCTTAGATCAACATCGGGCAAGGCTATGCGCAAACAGCAAAAAGGCGCGTTGCCGCGCCTCGGGTTTACTCAGTGCCAAATCAACAGCACACAGGCGGCAGTCAAAATCCCCATCGCCAGGTTAAAGATTTTCCACGCCCGTGGGCTGCGCAGCAGACGGCCGATGATCGAACCAAACCCCATCCAGATCACCCCGGAGACCACGTTGACCAGCGCCATACCGATGCTGATGGCCACCACGGAATGCAGATAGGCGGCCCCGGCCAGGCTAAAGCTGGCAACCGCACCCAGCGCCATCAGCCAGGCTTTCGGGTTAATCAGTTGCAGCAACCCTCCCTGCCAGAACGGCGTGGGTACCGGAGGTGCCGCATCCGTGTCCAGCGTCTCATACTCGGCGGTAGCAATTTTCCACGCCAGCCACAACAGATAGAGGCTACCGGCAATTTTAAGAACCAGATGAAGGGAAGGATAGAGTAGGATGAGACTACCCACGCCAAAGGCCACCATCAGCAGCATCACCTGCATACCAATCATGATGCCGATTAACAACGAGAAGGTACGCAGAAAGCCAAAGTTGGCAGCGGAGGCGGTAAGTAACATATTATTAGGCCCTGGCGTGATCGCAGCGACCCAGAGAAAGCCCAGCATTGATAAAAACAGACTTAGTTCCATGTTGATTCGGGTGCTCCTCACCCAGGAAAGCCAAAAACCCATCGAAACTATCAGCGAGATATGCATCAGACAAGCGTTTACCACAGTAATTTTGATTCTCCGCCCGGCGAGACCTTCGTCCCGCTGAGCGGCTTTCGCAATCCGCATCTGCAAACCCTGCTCCCGCGCCTGCTGCGGCGGCGTGTTACCCTGCGTCCGCACTGGCAGCGTCTTGATTTGCCGGATGGTGATTTCGTCGATCTCGCGTGGAGTGAAGATCCGGTGCAGGCCGCCCATAAACCGCGCATGGTCCTGTTTCACGGCTTAGAGGGAAGTTTCCACAGCCCCTATGCCCACGGGTTGATGCAGGCATGTCAGGCGCGTGGCTGGCTGGCAGTGGTGATGCACTTTCGTGGTTGCAGTGGCGAACCCAATCGCCTGCATCGTATTTACCATTCCGGCGAAACGGAAGACGCGAGCTATTTCCTGCGCTGGTTAAGGCGTGAATGGGGCACAGTGCCAACCACTGCAGTGGGCGTCTCGCTCGGCGCGAATATGCTGGCGTGCCTCGCCGGGATGGAGGGCAGTGATGCGCCTTTTGATGCCGCCGTCGCTATCTCGGCACCGCTGCTGCTGGAGCCGTGCAGCCAGAAACTGGAGAACGGTTTCTCACGCTTTTATCAGCATTATTTGCTGACGCAGCTGAAAAAAAATGCGAAGCGCAAGCTGCGCGCCTGGCCCGGTACCTTGCCGGTGGATTTACGCCAGCTACGCACCCTGCGGCGTCTGCGCGACTTTGACGATGCCGTCACCTCACGGGCGCACGGTTTTATCGATGCGGGGGACTATTATCACCGCGCCAGCGCCATGCCGCACTTAATCAATGTCCGTAAGCCGCTGCTGATCATTCACGCCAAAGACGATCCCTTTATGACTGACGCAGTTATCCCGCAACCGGAGCAGCTGTCCTCGTCAATTGAATACCAATTGACGCAGCAAGGCGGCCACGTTGGCTTTGTCGGCGGGACATTGCTGCGCCCGCAAATGTGGCTGGAGCAACGCGTGCCACAGTGGCTATCAACTTATCTGGATATGTGATCGTGATTATACCGTGGCAACAACTCGACCCCGAAACGCTGGAAAACCTGATTGAAGCCTTTGTATTACGCGAAGGCACCGACTACGGTGAACAGGAGCGCAGTCTGGCGCAGAAGGTCGCCGATGTGCGCCGCCAGCTGGAGCGTGGCGAGGCGGTACTGGTGTGGTCTGAACTGCACGAAACCGTCAATATCATGGCGCGCGGTGAATTTCGCGGCTAATGCACATCCCGGCATTTCGTGCTAACAATGCTCATCGCCGGACTTCACAGGGAGCTTTGTCATGTCAGCCAGGCATCCAGTTATCGCCGTTACCGGTTCCAGCGGAGCCGGAACCACCACCACCAGCCTTGCCTTCCGGAAAATTTTCCAGCAGCTGGATCTGCACGCCGCAGAAGTGGAAGGCGACAGTTTCCATCGTTATACGCGTCCAGAGATGGACATGGCGATCCGCAAAGCGCGCGATCTGGGCCGTCATATCAGCTACTTCGGACCGGAGGCCAACGATTTTGGCCTGCTGGAGCAAACCTTCAGACAATACGGACAATCCGGTCTCGGGCAGTCGCGCAAATATCTTCACACCTATGATGAAGCCGTGCCGTGGAATCAGGTTCCCGGCACCTTTACGCCCTGGCAACCGCTGCCGGAAAACACGGATGTGCTGTTTTATGAGGGTTTGCACGGCGGCGTCGTGACACAGCAACACAATGTGGCCGAACATGTGGATTTGCTGGTCGGCGTGGTGCCGATTGTGAACCTCGAGTGGATTCAGAAGTTGATTCGCGACACCAGCGAACGCGGTCATTCGCGCGAAGCGGTGATGGATTCGGTGGTACGTTCGATGGAGGATTACATCAACTTCATTACGCCACAGTTCTCGCGCACCCATATCAACTTCCAGCGCGTACCTACCGTTGATACCTCAAATCCGTTTGCCGCACGTGAGATTCCGTCGCTGGATGAAAGCTTTGTGGTGATCCATTTTCGTGGGCTGGAAGGTATTGCCTTTCCTTACCTGCTGGCGATGATTCAGGATTCCTTTATCTCGCATATGAACACCCTGGTGGTGCCGGGTGGCAAAATGGGGCTGGCGATGGAGTTGATTATGACACCGCTGGTGCAGCGGCTGATTGAAGGTAAACGGATTGAATAATCCGTCATTTCCGTATCGGCGCGATTTATCGCGCCGCTACGTTCGTGCTATAGCTCGATAACCTCATAGCTGTGGGTGATGTCGACCCCTTTGCCCAGCATGATCGCCACCGAACAATATTTCTCTGCCGACAAATCCACCGCACGCGCCACCGCTTTATCGCCCAGCGCTTTGCCGCTGACAATAAAATGCAGATTGATGTGTGTAAAAATCCGTGGCGCTTCTTCACGACGTTCAGAAGTGAGTTTCACCTCGCAATCGGTCACTTCATTGCGCCCTTTTTGCAGGATAGACACCACGTCAATCGCGCTGCAACCACCCGCCGCCATCAGCACCATCTCCATCGGACTCGGCGCTTTATCACCCGAGTTCCCATCCATTAATACCTGATGACCCGATGAGGATTCTCCGAGAAAGGTAAGCCCCTCCACCCATTTGACTCGTGCCTGCATTATTCTTTCTCCTGACCAAGCTGATTTGCCGCCAGAGTACGCTTTCACCTGAGAAACAGCAATCCAGACTAATCGCCCTTTTGCTGAAGCGAGACAACACAAGACAGCTAGCAAAAGCTGTGCTACAAACAGAGCTGAAAATATTTTCGTCGTAACAGACGAAGGCGGGAAGAATCAGAAGCCTGGCTTAAGAGTCCACCCGAATAATTTCCTTTACTGGAAGCGCTCTACGATTTCACCGCCTGAC
The DNA here is from genome assembly GCF_047947045.1 of Pantoea sp. App145. Classification (NCBI taxonomy): domain Bacteria; kingdom Pseudomonadati; phylum Pseudomonadota; class Gammaproteobacteria; order Enterobacterales; family Erwiniaceae; genus Pantoea; species Pantoea sp. App145. Next base: position 3,196,575 of record NZ_CP133290.1, on the reverse strand, counting down.
AGGGAAAATTGCCCCCTGTGTTTTGGGCACGATTACAACAGAGGATAATAGCGAATGGTTCTCGGCAAACCGCAAACAGACCCTACACTCGAATGGTTCCTGTCCCATTGCCATATTCACAAATATCCATCCAAAAGCACCCTGATTCACCAGGGTGAAAAAGCGGAAACGCTCTACTACATCGTGAAAGGTGCCGTTGCGGTACTGATTAAAGATGAAGAAGGCAAAGAGATGATTCTCTCCTACCTCAATCAGGGGGATTTCATCGGCGAGCTTGGCCTGTTTGAAGAAGGTCAGGAACGCAGTGCCTGGGTACGAGCAAAAACTGCCTGCGAAGTGGCTGAAATTTCCTACAAAAAATTCCGTCAGCTGATTCAGGTAAACCCGGATATTTTAATGCGTCTTTCGGCGCAGATGGCACGTCGCCTGCAGGTGACATCAGAAAAAGTCGGCAACCTTGCCTTCCTTGATGTGACCGGTCGCATTGCGCAGACGCTGCTCAATCTGGCCAAACAGCCTGATGCCATGACCCACCCGGACGGGATGCAGATCAAAATCACCCGTCAGGAAATTGGTCAGATCGTTGGCTGCTCACGCGAGACAGTTGGCCGTATTCTGAAAATGCTGGAAGATCAAAACCTGATCTCCGCACATGGTAAAACCATCGTCGTTTACGGCACCCGCTAATTCCTTCTCACCCACGGCGTGATGGTCACATCGCGCCGTTTTTGTCTACGATGAGCTGATGTGGCGTCGAATCATCTATCATCCCGAAGTTAATTATGCCCTGCGGCAAACGCTGGTGCTTTGCCTGCCCGTGGCTCTCGGCTGGCTGTTTGGTGACCTGCAAAAAGGTTTGCTGTTCTCGCTGGTTCCCGCCTGCTGCAATATCGCGGGTCTGGATACACCACATAAACGTTTCTTTAAACGCCTGATTGTCGGCGGATCCCTGTTTGCCACCGGCAGCTTTCTGATTCAGTGGTTGACGGATTACCATGTTCCTTTGCCGCTGATTATGCTGGCTCTGCCGCTGCTGGTGGGCGTCACCGGCGAAATCAGTCCGTTGCATGGCCGTTTGCTGCCCGGCACCCTTATCGCCGCCATCTTCACACTCAGCCTCGCAGGACGCATGCCGATATGGGTACCGCCGCTGCTGTATATCGGCGGCACGCTGTGGTACGGGCTGTTTAACTGGCTCTGGTTCTGGCTGTGGAAAGAACAGCCGATGCGTGAAACCCTCAGCCTGCTGTATCGCGAGCTGGCGGATTATTGCGATGCCAAATATACCCTGCTGACGCAGCTGACCGATCCGGAAAAAGCGCTCCCCCCACTGCTGGCCCGGCAGCAAAAAGCGGTCGACCTGATCACCACCTGTTATCAGCAAATGCATATGCTGTCTGCCAGCCGTAACAACAGCCATAAACGTCTGACGCGTGCCTTCCAGGTGGCACTCGATCTCCAGGAACACATCTCGGTCAGCCTGCATCAGCCTGAAGAAGTGCAAAAACTGGTGGAGCAGAGCCATGCTGAAGCGGTGATCCGCTGGAATGCGAAGACCATATCGGCGCGGCTGCGGCTGTTGGCCGATGCTATCCTCTATCACCAGTTGCCGGAGCGCTTTCATATGGAGAAGCAGCTCGGGGCGCTGGAAAAGATTGCGCGCCAGCACCCGGATAATCCGGTCGGTAATTTTTGCCTGTACCATTTCAGTCGGATAGCCCGCGTCCTGCGCACGCAGAAACCTCTTTATACCCGTGACCTGATGGCCGACCGCCAGCGACGTTTGCCGTTTTTTCCGGCGCTGCGCAGTTACCTGTCGCTAAAGTCCCCGGCGTTACGCACCGCAGCGCGTTTTGCCGTAATGCTGATGTTTGGCAGCGCGCTGGCGTTGTTCTTTAACATCCCCAAACCCTACTGGATTCTGATGACCACCATGTTCGTCAGCCAGAACGGCTACAGCGCCACTCGCGTACGTATCCAGCACCGTGCCCTCGGCACCTTCGCCGGGCTATTGATCGCGGCTGCCTCGCTGCGTTTTGCCGTGCCGAAATCCATCACCCTGCTGTTTATGCTGGCGATCACCCTCGCCAGCTATCTGGTGACGCGTAAATATTACGGCTGGTCGATGATTGGCTTTACGGTAACGGCGGTGTACTCGCTTCAGTTGCTGTCGCTCAACGGTGCACAGTTCCTGTTGCCACGCATGATGGATACGCTGATGGGATGCCTGATTGCCTTTGGCGGCATGATTTGGCTGTGGCCACAGTGGCAAAGCGGCTTGCTCCGTAAGAACGCACATGACGCGCTGGAGGCTGACCAGGAAGCGTTGCAGCTGCTGCTCGGGCCGGAGCAGTCGCCGGAGAAGCTGGCCTACCAGCGCATTAAGGTTAACCAGGCACACAACGCCATGTTTAACTCGCTCAATCAGGCGATGACCGAACCGGGTTTTAACCCGCAGTATCTGAAAGATATGCGCTTATGGGTGACGCACAGCCAGTTTATTGTCGAACACATCAACGCCATGACGATTCTGGCGCGCGAGCACACCATGCTGACGCCAAAGCTCGCCGAGAAGTATCTGCAATCCTGCGAAATCGCGTTGCAGCGTTGTCAGCAGCGGCTGGAATATGACGGGCCGGGCAACGACAGCAACGTGCTGGAAGCGCCGGAAAATATTAATGAGGGTGCGGTGACCATTGTTGAGCAGCATGTGAAGCGGATTCTGCAACACCTTAACGTGATGCACACCATCTCTTCACTGGCGTGGAGCCAGCGACCGCATCATGGTCGCTGGCTGATGGGCTTGCGGGTGAAAAACTGAATTACGCCGCCAGTACCTTCTCTACCGCCACGGCAAAGCGCGCCATCCCTTCTTCGATATCGGTCGGCTCAATCACCAGCGACGGGACGAAACGGATCACATCGGTACCGGCTGTCAGGATCATCAAACCTTCCGCCGCAGCGGCATGCAGGATATCGCGTGCTTTGCTGGCGTGCTGCGGCTTCAGCGCTGCACCAATCAGCAGGCCTTTTCCACGGATGTCACTGAACAGATCAAACTTGCTATCCAGCGCTTTCAGCGCCGCGACAAACTGCTGACGACGAGCTTCAACACCGTCCAGCACTTCAGGCGTGTTGATGATATCCAGCGCCGTTTCGGCAATCGCACAGGCCAGCGGGTTACCGCCATAAGTGGTGCCGTGCACGCCAGGTGCCATCACTGAAGCGATTTCATTGGTCGTCAGCATGGCGCTCACCGGGAAACCACCGCCCAGCGCTTTCGCCGTGGTGATAATGTCCGGGGTGATGCCGTAGTGTTCGTAAGCAAACAGTTTGCCACTGCGTCCCATGCCGCTCTGCACTTCGTCCAGCACCAGCAGCGCCTTGTATTCATCGCATAAGGCACGCAGACCCTGCATAAATTCCGGGGTAGCCGGCATCACGCCGCCTTCGCCCTGAATCGGCTCGACCACGATGGCGCAGGTGTGATCATCAATTACCGCTTTTACCGCCGCCAGGTCGTTGTAAGGCACATGCACGATATCCGCCGGTTTTGGGCCAAAACCATCGGAGTATTTTGGCTGGCCGCCAACCGAGACGGTAAACAGCGTGCGTCCATGAAACGCATTGTGGAAGGCGATGATTTTGCTTTTGAACGGGCTGTGTTTTTTGCAGGCGTAATAACGCGCCAGTTTGAACGCGGCTTCGTTAGCTTCCGCACCAGAGTTGCCAAAGAACACGCGCTCGGCAAAGGTGGCCGCAATCAGTTTGCTTGCCAGGCGCAGCGCCGGTTCATTGGTAAATACGTTGCTGGTGTGCCACAGGGTTTCACCCTGGGTTTTCAGCGTTTCCACCAGCGCCGGATGGCAATGGCCGAGCGCAGTCACTGCGATGCCGCCGGAAAAATCGATATATTCTTTGCCCTGCTGATCCCAGACTCGGCTACCCTTGCCTTTAACCGGCACAAACTGCGCAGGTGCATAAACAGGCAAAATTACGTTATCGAACGTTTCCCGGGTTACCGCTAGTTTTTCTGCTGCCATTGCCGACCTCATCGGGTTATTTGTTGAGTTGACGTGAAATTATAATCACAAAATATGCATAAAAAATCACACAAAGGCAAACACAACTTAAGGCCGCAGGAAATTTGCCAGCAGCTGATGTCCCTGTTCACTGAGAATACTTTCCGGATGGAACTGTACCCCTTCCAGTGGCAGCGTTTTATGACGGAACCCCATAATTTCATCAGGCTCCCCCTCGCGCAGGCTCCAGGCCGTGACCTCAAACGCGTCAGGCAGAGAATCCCGCGCCACAATCAGCGAATGGTAACGGGTCACGGTGAGAGGATTGTTCAGCCCGCGAAACACACCGCTATCGTTATGGCGAATCGCTGACGTTTTGCCATGCATTACCTGACGCGCACGCACCACCTGGGCACCATAAGCCTGAGCAATCGCCTGATGACCGAGGCACACACCAAGGATCGGCAGACGACCGGCAAAATGGCGGATGGCCGCCAGCGAGATACCGGACTGGTCCGGCGTACAGGGGCCAGGTGAAATCACCAGATGGCTCAGGGGGAGCGCATCCATCTCGTCCAGGGTGATGGCATCATTGCGCACCACCCTGACGTCAGCGCCCAGCTGGCAGAAATACTGGTAGAGATTCCAGGTGAAGGAGTCGTAATTATCAATTAGCAGCAGCATAGCGCCCTCAGGCCGGTAAAACCGCCGCCATTCTACGCATTTTAACGGGCGGGACTTACCACTTTCGCAAATTGCGCGCTGAGCGCGGTTAAATCGCCCTCGACGGCATCGCGAATCGCCGCACGCCAGCTATCACGGTCCAGCTTATCCCACGTCAGCAGATAACCGGCATGTAACGCCAGCTGCTCGAAGAAGATACGCTGGGTTCGACCATTACCGGCCCGGAACGGGTGCAGCACATAGATCTCGCAATAGTAATGTGCAAGGCGCGCGACAAACTCATCCTGCGCCAGATGGGCCAGTCCTTCTTCATCCGCCAGCGCGCTCATCAGGCTGTTGCCTTCTTTCTCGATATAAGCGCAGTGGCAATAAGGGGTGTCATCGCGCCAGATATCGACCGTGCGCAACTCACCGGCCCAGCTGTAGAGATCCTGAAACAGCGTGCGATGAATATGACATAGCCACGGCATACCGCTGTTGCGCGGAGCCAGTTCCAGCGTGGCGAGTCGCGCAGCACTGAACGCCAGCTCAGCTTTGCGTAACTGTGCACTATCGTGAATATCCAGACGGTTTTTCAGCACGCTATCGTTATGCCACAGATAGGGATCGCGTACCGCCAGAGTGTTATCCGCCATATTGCCTCCTTAGCGAGGTCAGCCGGGCTGAAGCCTGTTCAGGTGTGATCGCGGCTTCGTTCAGCGCATAACCCGCCAGACGGCAGCTAGCCTGATAACTGGCAGCACGGCGTTGTTGCCACAGCGTGGCTTTCTGTTTGTCGGTCAGTTTGCTGGTCATAGAGCCTCCGGCAAGCAATTTGCCCTAAGTATAAGCAGCAAATATTCGCTTTGCCGGAGAGCGGCAGGACGCGCCATCACGAAATGACGCGCCGATAAATCAGGGCAGGATTTTCGCGGAAAGGATAACGATCGGTTTTGACGGCACATTCTGGTACGGACCCACATCTTTGGTCGGCACCTGAGCCATCTTATCGGCCACATCCATTCCTTTCACAACTTTACCAAATACCGCGTAACCGAAATCACGCTGACCGTGATCGAGGAAGGCATTGTCGGCGACATTAATAAAGAACTGGCTGGTCGCACTGTCTTTTTCTGCGGTACGCGCCATCGCGATGGTGCCACGCAGGTTACGCAGGCCGTTATCCGCCTCGTTTTTAATCGGTGCGTTGGTTTGCTTCTGCTGCATATCGGTGGTGAAGCCACCACCCTGCACCATAAAGCCAGGGATCACACGATGGAAAATCGTGTTGTTGTAGAAACCGTTATTGACGTAATCAACAAAGTTTTTCACCGAAACCGGGGCTTTCTGTGCATTCAATTCGAGTTCGATATTGCCCGCAGAGGTGGTGAGCAGAACATGGGGATCACCTTTCGCCGCCAGGGCGGAAGCGGAAATAGATGAGAGCGCTAACAGGGCTACGGCCGCTGTCAAAGTACGTTTAAACATGAAAGATTCCTTACCATGGAGAGCCAGCTCAAAAACGAGATTGATTGTAAAGAGCATGTAATACAAGAGCCAGCGTTTTACTTATATTTACGCGGCGACGGTAAATGTCCCCAATCCCGCGCCACGCAATCATTTGCGTGACCTGAATCACACTATTAATGAAATCTGATAACCATATTTCACTCTTTGTTTATTAAGGTCACAGTTGCATTTACAATTCATGACACTTTTTGCCAACTTCGGTGCTCAAAACAGGTTCCCAACATGACAAACCGTAATCGCATTGGCCTTACCTGGATTAGCTTTTTCTCATATGCGCTGACTGGCGCATTGGTGATTGTGACCGGGATGGTGCTGGACAATATCGCGCAATATTTCCAGTTACCCATCTCAGAAATGAGCAACACTTTTACCTTCCTCAATACCGGCATTCTGGTTGCCGTCTTTCTGAACGCCTGGTTAATGGTGATTGTGCCGTTAAAACGTCAGCTGATATTTGGCTTTGTGCTGATGGTGTTGGCGGTATTGGGTCTGATGACCAGCCACAACCTGTCCGTGTTCTCGCTGTGCATGTTTGTGCTCGGCGTGGTGAGCGGCATTACCATGTCGATCGGAACCTTCCTGATTACCCATCTGTATGATGGCCGTCAGCGCGGTTCACGTCTGCTGTTTACTGACTCCTTCTTCAGTATGGCTGGTACGGTGTTTCCCATCATTGCGGGTATTTTGCTGGCGCGTGCTCTGCCGTGGTACTGGGTCTACGCCTGCATCGGTGTGCTTTACCTCGCCATCTTCGTGCTGGCGCTGTGCGTGGAGTTCCCGGTGCTGAAAAACAACAGCGAAACCCAGGCGGCGGAGAAAGAGAAATGGGGTCTCGGCGTGCTGTTCCTGTCGATTGCCGCACTGTGCTACATCCTCGGTCAGCTCGGCTTCATTTCCTGGGTGCCGGAATACGCCACCAAAACCATGGGTATGGATATCGCGGCTGCGGGCCAGCTGGTCGGGAATTTCTGGACAGCCTATATGGTGGGCATGTGGGTATTCAGCTTCCTGCTGCGCTTCTTTGATCTGCAACGCATCCTGATGGTGCTGGCGGCCATTGCCACCGTGCTGATGTACTGGTTTGTCAGCACCAGTGACGCCAGTATGCTGCACTGGATCATCATGACGCTCGGCTTCAGTTCCAGCGCCATCTACACCACCATCATCACCCTCGGTTCGCTGCAAACCAAAGCGTCCTCACCGAAGCTGGTTAACTTTATCCTGACCTGCGGTACGGTCGGCACCATGCTGACTTTTGTGGTTACCGGCCCGATTGTGGCGAGTGGTGGTGCGCATGCCGCACTGGCAACGGCGAATGGCTTGTATGCCGTGGTGTTCGTGATGTGTGTCCTGCTCGGCTTTGTCACCAAACATCGCCAGCACGGCCATATTACCCATTAAGATAGAGGGGCGGACGTCAGTCCGCCCCGCTCCTTACCGCCGGAAGGTGACCGCTTCCGCCTCCTGCAAATAGATTTCACTTCGCGCTGGCTCCGTTGCCGCCACCAGTTCGCCTTTTCTCAACGAATAACGCACCGGCACCTGACGCCGCACCGCATCAAAGCCGCTGTCTGCCGGCAGAATAATCAGGCTGGCATCATTGCCCGGTTCGATACCGTAATGCGTCAGCTGCAGGGTTTTGGCGCTATGGGTGGTGATCAGCTGCAATCCCGCGTCAATCTGTTCATACCCCATCAGCTGGCAAACGTGCAGCCCCATATGCAGCACCTGCAACATGTTGGCGGTGCCCAGTGGATACCAGGGATCAAACACATCATCGTGACCGAAGCAGACATTGATATTGGCCTCCAGCATCTCCTTTACCCGGGTAATGCCGCGTCGTTTTGGATAGCTGTCAAAGCGGCCCTGCAAATGAATATTCACCAGCGGGTTGGCAACAAAGTTAATCTTCGACAGACGCAGCAGGCGGAATAAACGCGAGGTGTAGGCGTTGTTATACGAATGCATCGCCGTGGTATGGCTGGCGGTAACGCGTTCGCCCATGCCCTCTCGATGGGCCAGCGCCGCCACGGTTTCCACAAAGCGCGACTGCTCATCATCGATTTCGTCACAGTGCACATCCACCAGCCGGTCATAACGATTCGCCAGCGCAAAGGCTTTATGTAACGACTCGACGCCATACTCACGGGTAAATTCGTAATGGGGGATCGCGCCCACCACGTTGGCACCGAGGCGCAGCGCCTCTTCCAGCAGAGCTTCTCCGTTGGGATATGACAGGATGCCTTCCTGCGGAAAGGCAACAATCTGGATATCAATCCACGGTGCCATCTCCGCCTTCACTTCCAGCATGGCTTTCAGCGCAGTGAGCGAGGGATCGGAGACATCCACATGGGTACGGACATGCTGGATACCGTTGGCGATTTGCCACTTCAGCGTCTGTTTCGCACGCTGTTTCACATCTTCATGGCTGAGCAACGCTTTACGCTCAGCCCAGCGTTCAATGCCCTCAAACAGCGTACCAGACTGATTCCAGGCCGGTTCCCCAGCGGTTTGCGTGGTATCAAGATGGATATGCGGCTCAATAAAGGGAGCGCTTGCCAGCCCACCTTCCGCATCCAGCACCCCTTCCTGCACGCTACAGGCTGCCGACTGGGGCACCACGCAGGTAATTTTTCCCTGTTCGATTTCGATTTGCCACAGCCCATCCCGCCCCGCTAAGCGCAGGTTGTTGATCCACTTCAGTGATGTCGTCGCCATGCCATTCTCCCGTTGAAACACAACGTCTTAAGCTAGCACGAACCTGACGTCACTACGAATGTGTTCAAAATCAGTTACATACCTCAAAATGGGTATATTAAAGCGCATTTGATATACATCAATAAGCCCCTGAACGCGCGCGTTAAGGTAGCCTCAGATATTTTAATTTTGAGGCAAGCATGAGCAAACACAACGTCGTCATTATTGGCAACGGCATGGTTGGCCACCGCTTTATTGAAGAACTGATCGACAAGGCCGAACCCGGCCAGTTTGCGATCACCGTTTTTTGCGAAGAGCCGCGGGTCGCTTACGACCGTGTCCACCTGTCCGCCTATTTTTCCCATCACACCGCAGAAGAACTTTCGCTGGTGCGCAAAGGTTACTATGAAAAACATCAGGTCAATCTGCTGTTGGGTGAACGCGCCATCACCATCAACCGTGATGAAAAACTGATTCACTCCAATACCGGCCGGGCGGTGCATTATGACACACTGATTTTCGCGACCGGCTCTTATCCGTGGATCCCACCGATTCAGGGTTCGGAAGGCAGCGACTGTTTTGTCTATCGCACCATTGAAGACCTTAACGCGATTGAAGCCTGTGCGCGTCGCAGCCAACGCGGTGCGGTGATTGGCGGCGGTCTGCTCGGGCTGGAAGCCGCAGGGGCGCTGAAAAATCTCGGCATTGAAACCCATGTGATTGAGTTCGCGCCGGTCCTGATGGCAGAGCAGCTCGACGCCCAGGGTGGCGTACAACTGCGTCGCAAGATTGAGCAGATGGGTGTGTATGTACATACGGCAAAAAACACCCGGCAAATTGTCCATCACAGCAAAGGCGGTAAAACCCTGCAATTCGCCGATGACAGCACGCTGGATGTGGATTTTATTGTGTTCTCCACCGGTATTCGCCCACAGGACCAGCTGGCGAAGCAATGCGGCCTGCCACTCGGCCCGCGCGGGGGCATCGCCATTGATGACCGCTGCCAAACCAGCGATCCGGCCATTTTCGCCATTGGTGAGTGTGCCGCCTGGCAGAACCGGACTTTTGGTCTGGTGGCTCCCGGTTACAAAATGGCGCAGGTCGCCAGCGATACCTTAGTCGGCCGCGATAATATCTTTGCCGGTGCGGATATGAGCGCCAAGCTAAAACTGCTGGGTGTGGATGTCGGCGGCATTGGTGATGCCCACGGACGGACGCCTGGCGCACGTAGCTATGTCTGGCTCGATGAACAACGATCCATTTACAAGCGTCTGATCGTCAGTGAAGACAACAAAACGCTGCTCGGCGCGGTACTGGTGGGCGACACCAGCGACTACGGTAACCTGTTGCAGCTGGCGCTGAATAAAATCACCCTGCCGGAACGGCCGGAGTTGCTGATCCTGCCCGCAGGCAGCGGCGAGAAGCCGTCGATCGGCGTTGATGCATTGCCGGAAAGCGCGCAAATCTGCTCCTGCTTCGATGTCAGCAAAGGCGATATCGTCAACGCCGTGAAGAATGGCTGCCACACCGTCGCGGCACTGAAAGCTGAAACCCGCGCGGGTACGGGCTGTGGCGGTTGTATTCCGTTGATTACGCAGGTGCTGAATGCGGAACTGAGCCGCCAGGGTATCGAGGTGAACAACCATCTGTGCGCCCACTTCCCTTATTCACGTCAGGAGCTGTATCACCTGATTCGGGTCGAAGAGATCAAATCGTTCGATGCGCTGCTGGCGAAATACGGCCAGGGTTATGGTTGCGAAGTGTGTAAACCGACTGTCGGTTCGCTGCTGGCCTCCTGCTGGAGCGAACACATTCTCAAGCCTCAACACACGCCGTTACAGGACAGCAACGATCTGTTCCTCGGCAACATCCAGAAAGACGGCACCTATTCGGTGATCCCACGCTCTGCAGGCGGCGAAATCAGCCCGGAAGGGTTGATGGCCATCGGTGCAGTAGCACGCCAGTATAATCTCTACACCAAAATCACCGGTTCGCAGCGTATCGGCCTGTTTGGTGCACAACGCGATGACCTGCCCGCCATCTGGTCACAGCTGATTGCCGCTGGCTTTGAAACCGGCCAGGCCTATGCCAAAGCGTTGCGCATGGCGAAAACCTGCGTCGGCAGTACCTGGTGTCGCTACGGTGTCGGTGACAGCCTTGGTTTCGGCATCGAACTGGAAAACCGCTACAAAGGCATCCGCACCCCACACAAGATGAAGTTTGGGGTCTCTGGTTGTACGCGTGAATGCGCCGAAGCGCAGGGTAAAGACGTTGGCGTGATCGCCACCGAAAAAGGCTGGAACCTGTATGTCTGCGGCAACGGCGGGATGAAACCACGTCATGCCGATCTGCTGGCTGCCGACCTCGATCGCGACACGTTGCTGCATTATCTCGACCGTTTCATGATGTTCTACATCCGCACTGGTGACCGCCTGCAACGTACCTCCGTCTGGCTGGAAAATATGGAGGGCGGCATTGATTACCTGCGCAGCGTGATTGTCGATGACAAGCTTGGTGTGAACAGCCAGCTTGAAGATGAGCTGACGCGCCTGCGCAACCTGGTGGAATGCGAATGGGCTGCCGCGGTTAACGATACGCAGCAGCAGCACTTTGCCACCTTTATCAACAGTGACCAGCGCGACCCATTGGTACAACATATTAAAGTACGCGATCAGCATCGCCCCGCGCGTCCCGCCGAACGAATTAACGCCACCCTGCTTGAGGAAACCGACGCATGAGTCAGTGGTATCCCCTTTGTGAACTGAACCAGATTTTACCCGCAACTGGCGTATGCGCGATGGTTGCAGGGAAACAGATTGCTATCTTCCGTCCACAGGATGATGAGCAGTTGTTCGCCCTGAGTAATATCGATCCTTTTGCTGAAGCTGGCGTGCTGTCACGCGGCATTATTGCCGAGCATCAGCAGGCGTTGTGGGTCGCCAGCCCACTGAAAAAACAGCGCTTCCGTTTGAGCGATGGCCTATGCCTTGAAGATGAAACTCGCTCCATAGCGAGCTACCCAGTACGGGTTCATCTTGGCTGGGTAGAAGTCTGTACCTGAACCACTTTTTTTACTTTATGAGATATTTTTATGTTTACTGATACCCTGGAAAAATGCGCCGCCAACGCGGCGCGTATTGTGCACACTGCGCAGCAAAGCCCGCTGGCGTTTTGGATTGGATCGGCGATGGCCGGTGCTTATGTCGGGCTGGCGATTATCCTGATCTTCACCCTTGGCAATCTTGCCGACCCGGCATACCGTCCGCTGTTAATGGGGGCAACCTTTGGTATCGCGCTGACACTGGTGCTTATCGCCGGGTCGGAGCTGTTTACCGGTCATACCATGTTCCTCACCATTGGGGTGAAAGCGAGGACCATCACCCACGGCCAGATGTGGTGCGTTCTGCCGCAGACCTGGCTCGGCAACTTGCTTGGTTCGGTGCTGGTAGCGTTGATTTACTACTATGCGGCAGGAGCACTGCTGCCCAATCCCGGTTCCCTGATTCACACTGCTGCGCTGGCTAAAACCAGCCAGACCGCGATGGCGCTGTTCTTTAAAGGCGCGTTATGTAACTGGCTGGTTTGCCTGGCGATTTGGATGGCCGTGCGCACCGAAGGCGCAGCAAAGTTTCTTGCCATCTGGTGGTGTCTGCTGGCGTTTATCGCCTCTGGCTACGAACACTCGGTCGCCAATATGACGCTCTTTGCGCTGTCATGGTTTGGTCAGCATAATGCCGATCTGACGTTGCAAGGTATCGGCCATAATTTGCTGTGGGTGACGCTGGGCAACATGTTCTCCGGTATGGTGCTGATGGGCCTCGGTTACTGGTACGCCACACCGCAGGCACAACGGCCACAGCCGGAAACCCAGACCAGCGCACTTAAATCGGCATAACGCATATGACAGCCCGCCCCGAGCGGGCTTTTTTAGGATCAGCTATGGATTACTTTCCCCTGTTTTGTCGCCTTCACAGCAAGCGTTGTTTGCTGGTGGGCGGTGGTGATGTCGCGGAGCGTAAAGCACGCCTGCTATTGGACGCCGGTGCTGACCTGCATGTCGGCGCATTGGATTTCTCCCCTGCTTTTCAGCAATGGGCACAACAAGGGAAAGTGGTGCTACTGAATGGAGCCTTCACTGAAGCCTGGCTGGATGGCTGCTGGCTGGTGATTGCCGCCACCGATGATGATGCCGTGAATCAACAGGTAGGCGCAGCCGCAGAAGCACGTCGGATTTTTTGTAACCTGGTGGATGCACCGGAACAGGCCAGCGCCATCATGCCTTCGATTATCGACCGCTCACCGCTAATGATTGCCGTCTCTTCTGGCGGCCGCGCACCGGTGCTGGCACGTCTGCTGCGCGAAAAACTGGAAGCCATGCTGCCACAACATCTCGGGCAACTGGCGGCCCTGGCGGGTTCACTGCGTGAGCGGGTGAAAAAGCGTTTTAACAGCATGGCGCAGCGTCGTCATTTCTGGGAGCGCTTCTTCGCCAGTGACCGACTGGCGCAATCACTTGCCAACGGAGATCAACCCCGCGCGGATGTCCTGGTCGATACTTTGTTCGATGCCCCGCTGTCGCAGCAAGGTGAAGTGGTGCTGGTGGGTGCCGGGCCAGGGGATGCAGGTTTGCTGACGCTGAAGGGTTTACAGCATATCCAGCAGGCTGATGTGGTGGTGTATGACCGCCTGGTGTCAGACCCGATCCTCAATCTGGTCCGCCGGGATGCGGAGCGTATCTTCGTGGGTAAACACGCCGGACACCACTGCGTTCCGCAATCGGAGATCAATCAATTGCTGCTGGAGCAGGCACAACGTGGCAAACGCGTGGTGCGACTCAAAGGCGGCGATCCTTTTATCTTTGGGCGCGGGGGTGAGGAGCTGGAAGTCCTGGCGCAGCATAATATTCCTTTCAGCGTGGTGCCCGGCATTACCGCCGCATCAGGCTGTGCGGCCTACAGCGGCATTCCGCTTACCCACCGCGATCACGCGCAGAGCGTGCGTTTTGTCACTGGCCATTTGCAACAGCATGGAGAAATTGAGTGGCAAAAGCTGGCGGCTGAACAGCAGACGCTGGTGTTTTATATGGGCCTGACGCAGGCACCGGAGATTCAGCGGCAGCTGATGTTGCATGGCATGGAAGCGGAAATGCCAGTCGCGCTGGTGCAAAACGGCACCACGCCACAACAACGCGTGGCAACGGGTACGCTTGGCGAGCTGGCGACGCTGGCTCAACAGTTTGCCAGCCCGGCGCTGATTATTGTGGGACGCGTGGTAGGTCTGCGTTCGCAGTTGCGCTGGTTCTGATAAAAAAACAGCGGGCCATAATGGCCCGCCGTTCTGATTTACCTGTGCTGCCGCTTACGGCTGGGCAACAAAGCCAACCGCTTCGTAGACTTTTTTCAGCGTTTCCTGCGCATGAGCACGGGCTTTGGTCGCGCCATCACGCATCACCTGGTTGAGGAAATCCTCGTCGTTGCGATAGCGATAGTAACGCTCCTGCAACTCGCTCAGCATGCCGGAAACCGCGTCCGCGACCGCACCTTTCAGGTGGCCATACATTTTGCCTTCGAACTCCTGCTCCAGCTCGGCGATGGTTTTACCCGTCACACCCGCGAGAATATCCAGCAGGTTCGATACCCCGGCTTTCTCTTTGATGTCATAGCGCACCACTGGCGGCTCTTCGGAATCCGTCACTGCACGTTTGATCTTCTTCACCACCGCTTTAGGATCTTCCAGCAGACCAATCACGTTGTTGCGATTGTCGTCTGATTTCGACATCTTTTTGGTCGGTTCCAGCAGCGACATCACGCGTGCACCCGATTTCGGAATGAACGGCTCCGGTACCTTAAAGATATCGCCATATAACGCGTTGAAACGCTGTGCGATATCGCGGCTCAGTTCCAGATGCTGCTTCTGATCTTCCCCCACCGGAACCTGGTTGGTTTGATACAGCAGGATGTCAGCCGCCATCAGCACCGGGTAATCAAACAGACCGGCGTTAATGTTCTCTTCGTAGCGGGCGGATTTGTCTTTGAACTGCGTCATGCGGCTCAGCTCGCCGAAGTAGGCGTAGCAGTTGAGGATCCAGCTCAGTTGAGCGTGCTCCGACACATGCGACTGAACAAAAATGGTGCTCTTGTTCGGATCGATACCACAGGCAAGATACAACGCCAGCGTATCCAGCGTAGCTTTACGCAGCGCTACCGGGTCCTGGCGAACGGTAATGGCGTGCAGATCGACGATGCAGTAAATGCAGTGGAAATCATCCTGCATCTGCACCCACTGACGCAGCGCACCCATATAGTTGCCAATGGTCAGTTCACCTGAAGGCTGGGCGCCGCTGAAAACGATGGGTTTGCTCATGCTTATGTCCTGATATTCACAGCCCGAGAGCGGGCAAAAGTTCGTCAAAAGAGTCGAGAGTTAAATCGGGTTGGCTGCTGGCAATAGGTTCGCCGTAGTTGTAGCCAAAGGTCATGCCGATGTTTGGTACGCCTGCCGCCTGGGCAGCGAGGATATCATTGCGTGAATCGCCAACAAACAGTAATTGCTGCGGTAGCACGCCAAATCGTCCCAGTACGAGGAAGATCGCTGCGGGATGCGGCTTTTTCACCACCACATCGTCACCGCCGATGATCAGTGAAAAGTATTCGGCAATCCCCAGCGAGGCCAGTAAAGGCGCAACAAACGGCGTGGGTTTATTGGTGACAATCGCCAGCGGCAACCCTTTTTCAGCCAGTTTTGCCAGCGTGGCTTTCACCTGGGGAAACAGCGTACTTCCTGCTTCCACCGTCTCTGCGTAATACTTATCAAACAGCGTACGCGCATCACGCTGTTCATTCTCTTGTGGTTCACGACCCAGTGTCCAGGTCAATGCCCGGGTCATCATCACATCCGCACCGTTGCCAATCCAGGTCGAGGCGCGCGCCACGCCAGCGGGTGGCAATTGCAGATCGGCCAAAGCATGATCGATGGCTTGTGCCAGACCTGGCGCGCTGTCCACCAGCGTGCCATCAAGATCAAACGCCAGCGCGCGAATATCAGTGAAATGAGCCATTAACTTTCTCCAGTTCGCTGCGCATATCATCGATCACTTTTTTGTAATCGGGGTGGCCAAAAATGGCAGAACCGGCGACAAACATGTCGGCACCGGCGGCAGCGATCTGAGCGATGTTGTCAATTTTTACGCCACCATCCACTTCCAGACGGATATCGTAGCCGCTCTGGTCGATAAGGCGACGCGCCTGGCGCAGTTTATCCAGCGTACCGGGAATAAAGGATTGACCGCCAAAGCCAGGATTCACCGACATCAGCAGGATGATATCCAGTTTATCCATGACGTAATCAAGATAGCTGAGCGGTGTCGCCGGGTTGAACACCAGGCCCGCCTTACAGCCGTGTTCTTTGATCAGTTGCAGTGTACGATCGACATGCTGGCTGGCTTCAGGATGGAAGGTGATGTAGCTGGCACCGGCTTTGGCAAATGCCGGGATGAGTTCATCAACCGGTTTCACCATCAGATGAACGTCAATGGGAGCAGTGATGCCGTAATCGCGCAGCGCTTTCAGCACCATCGGCCCCATGGTCAGATTGGGAACATAGTGGTTATCCATCACATCGAAATGCACCACGTCACCACCTGCAGCCAGCGCCCTGGCGGTATCCTCACCCAGACGGGCAAAGTCAGCAGAGAGGATTGAAGGGGCCAGTAAAAATTGTTTCATCCGATTCTCCCAATTTTGTGCGCCAGCGTGCACTGGCGTAATGCGTTGGTCGCGGACGAAACAGGCTAGCGGAAAAGCGCCAGCAGTTCGTCTACGTGCGTGCGACCACTTATGCTTCGGCTGATGGAACGCCGGGCTTTGACAACGTGTAATACCGCATTCCGGTACCACTCACGCGTCAGCTTGGTATCGTGGTTGGAAATCAATACCGGGATCCTGCTCTCTTCCGCCAGCATTGCCGCCAGTTCCGCCAGATGCTGCTGCTCGTACAGGCTGAAACTGTTGGTGTGGTAGGCGGTAAAATTAGCCGTCGCTGTCAGGGGGGCGTATGGCGGATCGCAATACACCACCGAGCCTTTATGAGCGCGGTTCAGAGTAACATCGTACGATTCGCAGACAAAGGTGGCTTTTTGCGACCGCTCAGCAAACCACAACAGTTCCGCTTCCGGAAAATAAGGTTTGCGATATCGACCAAACGGCACATTGAACTCGCCCCGCAGATTGTAGCGGCACAGGCCGTTGTAACCATGGCGGTTGAGATACAGAAACAACACCGCCCGCTGATAGATATCCCGGCTGGCATTGAAAGCGATGCGCTGCGCGTAGTAAAACTCCGCACAGTTAGTTTCCGGCGTGAATAGCTTACGGGCATCGTCAATAAATTCCGCAGTGCGCGTTTTGACAATGTTGTACAGATTAATCAGGTCACTGTTGATATCGGCCAGATGATAGCGCTCGTAGTCCGTGTTAAGAAACACAGAACCCGCGCCAACAAAAGGCTCGATCAGGCAGTCGCCTGGTGGCAAATGACGACGAATATCGTCAAGGAGCGGGTATTTCCCTCCAGCCCATTTCAGGAAAGCGCGATTTTTTTTCATGCTGTCGTGGTTATTACATCTTAATTATTGGCTGTGGCGGAACCGACAGCAGATCTGCGCTTAAAACGGGGCCACGTGAATGCGGCCCCACAATGATTATTCGCTCTCTTTTTTAACCTGGCTCAGGGGTTTCACCCAGGGATTTTGCGCCCGGACTTCAGCTGGCAGCGAAGAGACCGCGCGTTTGGCATCAGCCGGTGTGGCATAAGAACCACTCACCAGCACATACCATGGCTGACCATTACGGCTGGTTTTATACACATGGTAGCCACTGAGATTCTGTTTCTTCGCCCAGGCATTCAGGCTCTCGGCCTTCGATGCCCCGCTCAGTTGCAGCGTATAGTTGCCTGAAGGCAGAGATTTGCTGGCACCACCACTGCTGACGGGTGCAGCGCTGTGGGCCACTGTCGACTGTGTTTTGCTCTCTCTGACCGCTGGCTTGCTGGCCGCTGGCGCTTTATGCGAACTCGGGTGCGTTTCACGCTGGCTGCTGGCACGTGGTTTCTCTTCGCGTGCAATCGGCGGAGTGATAGCTTTACCGCTGCCGCTTACGGTCGCGGGAGCTGTCGGCAGTGAACTGTTAACCTGTGCACCCTGTGCGGCGTTATCAACCTGCCCCTGCTGATTATTCAGCGCGCTGTTGAGATCGCCCGGCAAGGTGACACGCTGCTGGTTCGGTGGTGTTTCAACCGGTGCAGCCTGAGTAGGAGTCGATGAAACGGAAGGCATCGAAATGGATTGAGAACCGTTCGCGTCCGTCTGCGGATTACTGGTATCTGGCGTCGCACCACCTGCGGTTGACGGTGCTGCGTTCTGCTGGCCGCTCATGGAGGTCGAGCCGGAGAGATCAATATTCTTTTCCGAACCGCCAGTCGCAGGAGCAGCGCTGTTATTGCCGGTATTACCTGCCGTATTCGCTGGCTTCTTGCTTTCATCGCCGCCATTCAGCGCAGAGCCGATACCCAGCACCAACAGCAACAGAACCAAAATCCCGATACCCATCATCATATGCTGACGGGAAACCGGCACTTTTACTTTCGGTGCAGACGACGATTTGCGGGGCCGCGTGGGACGGCGGTCACTGGCATCAGGTTTTAACTCGTCTTCCGGTTTAAACTCATCCATTTAGCCTCCTCCGTAAAACGGCACGCATCCGACGCACCGCATCACCACTCTCTTTTTTACCCGTCATATTTTGCGTCGCAGCTGCGTTGGCAGCGATCTGGGGCGATCGATAACCACTCCCTGGGATACGCCCGCCAGCCGCGTTCCTGCGACTCGAATTATTCAGGGTATTATAATGACTTCTGACAATCGTTAATTGCAGCCAGCACCATATCATGTGCCACGCCAGCACGCACTTCAGAGCGACCAATAGCGAGAGGCAGCACCAGACGCAATTCACCCGCCAGAACTTTTTTATCGCGCATCATATGCGGCAAATACTCTTCGGCAGTCATGCTGGCCGGGCCATGCACCGGCAAACCGGCACGCAGCAACAGCGCAATAATGCGATCGGTATCGACCGGGCTGAACTGACCAAGGCGCTCAGCCGTACGTGCGGCCATCACCATGCCAGCCGCGACCGCTTCACCATGCAGCCAGTTGCCGTAGCCCATATGGGCTTCAATGGCATGACCAAAAGTATGGCCGAGATTGAGCAGCGCACGCTGACCGGTTTCACGTTCATCGGCAGCGACCACTTCGGCTTTCAGCTCGCAGCAACGGCGAATACAGTACGCCATGGCTTTTTCATCCAGGGCCAGCAGAGCGTCAAGATTTTGCTCCAGCCACTGGAAAAAATCACCATCCAGAATGATGCCGTATTTGATAACTTCAGCCAGACCCGACGCCAGCTCACGCGGCGGCAGGGTTGCCAGGCAATCGGTATCCACCACCACAGACGCTGGCTGATAAAACGCGCCAATCATGTTTTTGCCGAGGGGGTGGTTAACGGCGGTTTTGCCACCAACGGAGGAGTCAACCTGAGAAAGCAGCGTCGTCGGCACCTGAATAAAGCGCACGCCACGCTGATAGCTGGCCGCAGCAAACCCGGTCAGATCACCAATCACGCCGCCACCAAGGGCAATCAGCGTGGTATCGCGACCATGCGGTTTTTGCAGCAATGCCGTAAACACATCATCCATCACGGCGAGCGTTTTGTACTGTTCACCATCGGGCAGGATCACCTGATCCACTTTCACCCCGGCCGCACTCAACAGTGCCGACAGTTTTTGCAGGTACATCGGTGCCAATGTCTGGTTGGTCACCAACATGGCATTGTCACCTGCTTTCAGCGGCCAAAAAGAAGCCGGATCGTTAAACAGCCCGGCAGCTATGGTGATGGGGTAACTGCGATCCCCCAGTGAGACAGTGATCTTCTCCATGATGACCGATACCTATTACTTAGCCCTCAGGCGCTGGATCAACTTTTTTCCAGCATGTTGATGATCTGATTAGCCACTACTTTTGCGCTCTGATCGTCAGTGCGGATAGTGACATCAGCGATCTCTTCATAAAGCGGATTACGTTCTCCAGCCAGCGCTTCCAGCACTTCGCGCGGCGGAGAGTCAACCTGCAGCAGCGGGCGCTTTTTATCACGCTGGGTGCGGGCAAGTTGCTTTTCGATGGTGGTTTCGAGATAGACGACCACACCGCGGGCGGAGAGACGATTACGGGTTTCCCGGGATTTGACGGAACCGCCACCGGTCGCCAGCACGATGCCCTGCTTTTCGGTTAGCTCGTTGATAATTTTCTCTTCACGATCGCGGAAACCCGCTTCGCCTTCAACGTCAAACACCCAGCCTACATCCGCTCCGGTACGTCGCTCAATTTCCTGATCGGAATCGAAAAATTCCATATTGAGTTGCTGAGCTAACTGACGACCAATAGTGCTTTTGCCGGCACCCATCGGCCCAACCAGAAAGATATTGCGTTTCTCTGCCATTTTGTCGGTATTACTAAGAATTCGTTGATGATACCCCGCGTTCAGCTTTTGCTGGCGGGACAGGAACTGAGACCTCATGAGCGTTAGCAAGAGTCAGACGAAAAATTATCTCAACACTCATGGCCGTTTGGCAACCGAATAAATTGCCCCCGGCGACCTCTTAACAGGACCGGTCTGTGGTTCGCGAGACGGTAACGCACCTCCGCTACCCCTTTAATACTTCAGGTTACAGGTATACTGGTTGCGATCAATTATCCCCAATCACCTACTGCTCCGGGGGATTCGCTCCCTTGTTGCCTTCCTGCAACACACATTATTTGGGGTGTACATTCTTCTGACGCCAGTATCGCTTGTGACTGTCGCCCATCGGGAGGTTTTTTGTCGCGTTCCGTTACACCGTTTAAAAATCGCTAAACCTTGTAAGCTAATTCCTGTCCTGCGTCAACGCAGTTGGCATCATTGAGCGAATTTTCCTCATTATCCGGACGTAAGCGCTGCTTCCCTGACCAGTCTGGGTGTGATGAAAATCACCAGCTCCTTTTTTTTATGCTCATCCGTTTGATGGCGAAACAGATTTCCCAACAGCGGTAATTCCCCCAGCCAGGGCACCCGATGCTCCCCCTGAGAACGCTGCTGCTGGAAAATGCCGCCCAGCGCTAAAGTTTCACCATCGCGCAGCGTTACCTGCGTGTCGATTTCCTGCTTATCGATACTTAACGCCTGATGCTCCCCGGTGTTGATGGTGCGACCCGGCATGTTCTGGCTCAGTCGCAGTTTTAACTGAATGCGTCCGTTTCCCAGTACTACCGGCGTCACTTCCATCCCCAGCACCGCTTCTTTGAATTCAATCGCCGTCGCGCCGCTGTTACCGGATTTCACCTCGTAGGGGATTTCCGTCCCCTGTTTAATGGTGGCGGTTTGCTGATGCGAGGTAAAAAGCCGTGGACTGGCGATGATTTCAATCTGGCTTTCCTGTTCCAGTGCGCTTAACTCAAGGTTGAGTAATTCTCCCCCTACCTGCCCGAGCGTCACACCCATGCGAAAGGCAGGATTGCTCACCGCCAGTGGGATCTCCAGTTGTGGATTGCGCAGGGCTTGCATCACATCTTCTGCGGGCGACATCCCCCAATTGACCCCCAATTCGCGCAAATGCTCCTCGCTAATGGTCACGATATGAGCCGACAGCTCGACCTGCTCCAGCGGCAAATCCAGCGCGCTGAGCCAGCGAGTCGCCTCCTTTAATGCCTGCGGCGTATCCCGCAGCAACAGGCTGTTGGTACGACTATCCACTGTGGCGCTGCCGCGCGGTGTCAGCAGCGAGCGTTCCGCCTGCAAACTGCGCCAGACATCACCAGCGTTGGCGTAATGAAAGGTCACGGTTTGCTGTGCCAGCGCAATTTGCTGCTGCTGTTCTTCGCGTTCCGCCTGGGCTTTTTGCGTCTGCCATTGCTGCCAGCTTTCCGGATAAACCAGCAACACCCCCTCTTCGTGCACCACACTCAGCCGTGCTAGCCGGGATACCAGCGACAGCGCCCGCTGCCAGTCAACATCTTCCAGCCGCAGCGAGAGCCGCCCTTCAACGCCAGGTGCGATCAACAGGTTAGTTTGCTGATAATCCGCCAGCGCCTGCAAAATACGCTCAACCGGCGCATCGTCAAACACCAGACTCAGCCGCTGATCATTGGCGTGCAGTGGCGCGGTCAGCCATAGCAGTAACAGTATCCATACCTTCATCCGTGGCATAAAAACCTCCTTTTATTTGTAGGGTGATCTGCTGCGCTGAGCAGCTCTGGTCCGCATGCAGGCGCAATGTTCGTGACGTTATCTGTTGAACGCGCCAGCTCGAAAAAGGTAAAAGCATCTGCTCAGTCAGCCTGATACTTTTGCCCTGTGGCGAGCGCAGCCAGGCAACATAACGCTGGGGAGTGCCGATGATGCCCTGCAACCGCCATCCTTCAACAGAGGTAACAACGGTATGACAAATGGCAGGGGCAACCGGCTGGAAAGGGTCACGGGCCAGCGCGAGGGCGCTGTACAGTATCAACAGCAGGACAACGCTACTGCGCATCACTTTTCTCCAGCCAAAACTGTGCCATCAAGCCCCCTTGTTCCGACTGCAACTGAAAGCGTTCTGGAACAGGCAATGTCGTGTGCGCCAGCTCAGCAAACAGCGGAGTGAACTGCTGCCAGTTCAGCCTTAACACCACCTGCTGCGGCTGGCTTTCCGGCTGCCATGTGTCCAGTTGAGTGCCCCGTGCAGCCAGGATGGACTCCAGCAGCTTCGGGGAGTCACCCATCACGAGGGGTTGCTGTAACCTGCTGATTTCAGCAATCAGTGCATCCGCTGTGGGCCACAAAGCCAGCTGCTGCTGACGCTGTTGTTCCAGCTGGGTCTGCTGTATCAGCTGACGTTCCCGCTCAGCCCGCGCCTGTTGCTGGGGCAACAGCATGACCAACCAACCCGCCACCAATATCGGCAGTGACAGCACCAGCAGCCAGGCCGCTCGCCATGTGAGCGTCAGTTGTCGCCAGCGTTGCAGCCATTCATTCACCGCTCACCTCCTGGACCTGGGCACGCAGGGTGAAACGATAGTGTCCATCGGGCTGGCGTTGCACATTTCCCTGACGAATCACCGGAAATAGCGGCAAGGTTGCCAATTGAGAGCGAAAATCACTCACCGCGGTCATCCCGGAGGCCAGCCCTTCCAGTAATAATTGCCCCTGCCTGCGTTCAATGCGGCTGAGCCACAGCGTTTCCGGCATCAGTTGCGGTAATCGCTGCCAGAATTGCTGCCAGGCCTGGTGCTGCAACTGTCGGGTCTGTTGCCTGTGTTGCGCCTGCACCAGGAAATCGCGCTGATGCACTAATGCCTGACGGGTATGAATATGTTGTTCCAGCGCGCTAATCCTTTGAGAGATCGCATGTTGCTCAGCACGCTGTTGCTGCGCTGCGTGATACCCCTGCCAGCCGCCTGACAGCACCACCAGCAGAGCAATACCCGGGGCGCTCACCAGTATCATCAGGCTCCGCTGACGCTGACGTTGCCACTGCTGGACGCGCCAGGGGAGCAGGTTTACCGTCAACATCAGGTATCCTCCGGGCGCAACGCCAGCCCAAGAGCCAGCGCAAAAACGCCCTCGTTTTCCGGTTGCGGTAGCTGCAAATAGCGCAGCAGCGAAAAGGGTTTGATGGCGGTAAACCCGTCGACAGGTGCCGTACACAGCATCGTCTCTGCCTGGGGAAACGTCTCCTGTAAATGCGTCAGCGACAGTGGCCCGGTACTCGATCCAGAGACAACCTCTGAACCGGCCAGATACCACAGCCAGTGATCGCTCAACGGATGAACCAGCAACTGCTGATGACTGAGTCGCAGACGTTGCGCCACCTGCGCCAGCGCCAGGCTGCTCAACTCAAACACATCGGGCTGTAAACCAGCTTGTTGTAAGGGGGTGAGCCATTGTGCAATCACTTCGCGCCGTGCCGCCGTGATACACAATTGTGATAAGGAAGATGCGCGATAATCCAGCGCCAGCGAAGCTGGCTCCACCGGAAATAACCTTTGCGCTGACGCCTGCACATAGCGGTTTAGCGCCGGTTCGCGCAGCGTGGTGTCCGGCAGAGTTAACGCGCGTTGCAACACCAGTTGCGGCGGCAGGCCAACACGCAATGAATAGCGCCCGGGTAGCTGGCGTCGCCACTGCTGTAACACCGCCAGCAGTGCGGGTGAGGACTGCAGGACACCGTTTCTTAGCGTATCCTGTGGCAGTGTCTGCTGCTGCCAGTGCCTGAGTTGCCAGCCGTGACGACGACGCTGAATCGCCACCGCACAAAACCGTCCATTTTGAATATCCAACCCAATTTGCCAGCGCTGAAAAACCATGCGCGTACTCTCCTTATCCTTAGAGGTAAAAATCCTGAATATCCTGCGTTGCAGGATGGCAGCCGGTGCATAAATCCTCAGGTTAATGGCCCGAGAGAATGCAGATAGCGAACGCTCCGGCAACTTGAAGTATGCCGGGTATATCAAAGCGTCAGGCTTGCCTTTATACTACCGCGCGATTGTTTATAAACTGCCCAAACGACAACAGATGGGAAATCTCAGGTGAAGTTCGTAAAGTATTTATTGATCCTTGCAGTGTGTTGCATCTTGCTGGGAGCCGGCTCGATTTATGGTTTGTACAAGTACATAGAGCCGCAGTTGCCCGACGTAAACACATTAAAAGATGTGCGCCTGCAAACCCCGATGCAGGTTTATAGCGCGGATGGCGAGCTTATCGCCCAGTACGGCGAAAAACGCCGTGTGCCGCTTACCCTGCAACAAATGCCGCCTGAGCTGATCAAAGCGTTTATTGCCACCGAAGATAGCCGTTTCTACGAGCATCATGGTGTTGATCCGGTTGGTATTTTCCGTGCTGCCAGCATTGCGCTGGTTTCCGGCCATGCTTCGCAGGGTGCCAGTACCATTACCCAGCAGCTCGCGCGTAACTTCTTCCTCAGCCCGGAACGCACCCTGATGCGTAAGATTAAGGAAGCGTTCCTGGCGATCCGCATCGAACAGTTGCTGACCAAAGATGAAATTCTTGAGCTGTACCTCAATAAGATTTACCTCGGTTACCGCGCCTATGGTGTGGGTGCTGCTGCGCAGGTCTATTTTGGTAAATCAGTCGATCAGCTATCGCTGAGTGAAATGGCGATGATTGCGGGCCTGCCAAAAGCACCGTCCACCTTCAACCCGCTCTACTCGCATCAGCGCGCACTGGCTCGCCGTAATGTCGTGCTGTCACGCATGCTGGATCAGAATTACATCACCCAGCAGCAGTACGATGATGCTCGCAACACACCGCTGGTAGCCAGTTATCATGGCCCGGAAATCGCCTTCTCCGCCCCTTATCTGAGCGAGATGGTGCGCCAGGAGATGGTGAAGCGCTACGGTGACAGCGCCTACGAGGATGGTTACAAGGTTTACACCACCGTGACACGTCGTTTGCAGGAAGCGGCACAGCAGGCTGTGCGCAACAACGTGATCGCCTATGATATGCGTCATGGCTATCGTGGTCCGACGAACGTGTTGTGGAAAGCAGGTGAAACCAGCTGGGATCAAACCCGCATCCAGAACGCGCTGAAAGACCTGCCCCTCTATGGCCCGCTTAATCCGGCCGTGGTCACCAGTGTCAGTAACGACGGTGCGACAGCCATGCTGAAAGATGGCAGCAGCGTGTCACTAGCAATGGCCGGTGTTCGCTGGGCGAGAGCCTACAAATCCGACACTCTGCAAGGTCCTACGCCGCGTAGCGTGTCTCAGGTGTTACAGGCAGGCCAGCAGATTTGGGTACGTAAGGTTGATAATGACTGGTGGCTGGGCCAGGTTCCGCTGGTGAACTCGGCTCTGGTATCGCTCAATCCTGAAGATGGTGCGGTACGCGCGCTGGTCGGTGGTTTTGACTTCAATCAGAGCATGTTCAATCGCGCGACCCAGGCGTTGCGTCAGGTTGGCTCCAATATCAAGCCATTCCTGTACACCGCCGCAATGGACCGTGGGCTGACACTGGCTTCTATTCTGAACGACGTGCCGATTTCACGTTGGGATGCGGGTGCGGGAGCCGACTGGCGACCGAAAAACTCCCCGCCGACCTATGACGGCCCTATTCGTTTGCGTCAGGGCTTAGGTCAGTCGAAAAACGTCGTCATGGTACGTGCGATGCGTGCGATGGGTGTCGATTACGCAGCGCAGTATCTGCAACGTTTCGGCTTCCCGGCACAGAACATCATTCATACTGAATCGCTGGCGTTGGGTGCCGCTTCATTCACCCCGATGCAGGTGGTACGCGGTTACTCGGTGATGGCGAACGGAGGCTTCCTGATCGATCCGTATTTCATTACGAAGATTGAGAACGAACAGGGTGCCACGGTATTTGAAGCCAAACCGAAAATCGCCTGCCCGCAGTGCAATTTGCCGGTAATTTATGGTGATACGCAAAAATCCGTTGCGTTGAATGAGGAGAGCGTCGAAAACGTCGCTGTCTCCAGCCAGGCGCAGAACCAGACGGTTCCACAGCCGGAACTGGAACAGGTGCCAGCTCAGCCGCAACCGGCGGGCGACCAGCAGTATGCTCCGCATGTGATCAATACGCCGCTGTCGTTCCTGATTAAAAGCGCGCTGAACAGTAACGTCTTCGGCGAACCGGGTTGGATGGGTACCGGCTGGCGCGCGGGTCGTGACCTGAAACGTAACGATATCGGCGGTAAAACCGGTACCACCAACAGCTCGAAAGATGCCTGGTTCTCCGGTTACGGTCCTGGCGTCGTGACGTCGGTATGGATCGGCTTCGATGATTCCCGTGCGTTGGGCCGCACCACGGTTTCGGGTGCCATTCCGGATCAAATCTCCGGCTATGAAGGTGGTGCGAAGAGTGCACAACCGGCGTGGGATGATTATATGAAATCCGCACTGGATGGCGTCCCGGTTCAACCGTTAACACCGCCAGATGGCGTGGTAACGGTAACCATCGATCGCGGCACCGGCAAGCTGGCGAATGGCGGCGGTAATACGCGTCAGGAGTTCTTTATCAACGGTACGCAGCCGACCGAATATTCGGTCCATGATGTCGGCACCACCATTATGGACAACGGGCAAAGCCACGAATTGTTCTGATAAAAAAAGCCGGCAAATATGCCGGCTTTTTTATGATGCTCATCCGCAATAACCTGATGCGTGATGCTTCAGTAACTCAGCCGCCCCTGTTTCACCAGCCATTCGCGCACCAAAAACAATGCACTCACGTTGCGGGCCTCACGGAAATCAGGTTCTTCCAGCAGAGCCAGCAGGTTATTGAGGGGCCAGCGGCGGACAATCAGTGGTTCTGGTTCATCCCCCTCCAGCTTTTCCTCGTACAGCCCTTCCGCCACCACGATGTTCATCTTGCTGGAGAAATAAGAGGGAGCCATGGTGAGTTTGCCCAACGTTTCCAGTTTAGTCGCACCAAAACCGACCTCTTCTTTTAGCTCACGATCTGCCGCTTCAAACGCACTTTCACCCGGATCGATGAGTCCTTTTGGGAAACCCAGCTCGTAACTTTCCAGCCCGACGGCATATTCCTGAATCAGAATCACATCGTCACCGAGGATGGGGACAATCATCACCGCTTCCCGATCGGAAGGTTTCATGCGCTCGTAAACCCGCCGGGCGCCATTACTGAAAGCGAGATCGACTGCTTCGATGGTAAACAATCGGGAGCGGGCCACCGCTGCCACGTTGAGGATGTCAGGTTTTTTCTGTGGAGTTTTCATATCAACCTCAAACTTTGCACGACCTTGTGATGCGATAATGCCAGCATCGGCACAGCATACCGAAGCCCGAATAAATGTGCGACAAACAGCGCAGGTAAACTAAGATGCCATATATTTACTAACCGGTACTAACAACATATTGTTATTTCAGCTTTAAAATTCTCACAATAAGTCAACCGGGAGAAGGTAAATTCAGAAAATACCGATTTTTAATTGAGTGGGGTCCCGATAATATTCCGATAAGGAATAATCTAATAATTTCTAATTTAATGATTTTGCGCGTTATTTTATCTGACATTTCACTTGTCAGAATGACATCAGCTCGCCAAAATTGACCTGTATTGATCATTCACCGGGAGCAGATCGTTAACGTGAAGGCAGTTTTTTGGCTGAACTGAGCATAGCATGAGCACAATTATCATTATTCTGGCCATCGTGATGGCTTGCTCAATGCTGGCAGGCATAGGTTATTGGTACGCTATGCGGCATCGTCCGCCGTTGGCGAAACCTCTGCCGTTCATTAATCCGCCCTGCCGTAAACTCACTGATGAAGAACGCGCTGCTGTTGAAAAGTACATTGCCTCGCTGGCGAAACAGCATCAACAGCAAGACATGCGCGCCAGCAAGAAACAGCGGGAACCTGAAGGATTAACGCTGACGGCGCAAAGCAACAATGTCTATCCTGTCACCCGTGCTATCACCCGTTATGGTTTATCGACCGATGCGCCGCAGAAATGGCGTTACTATCTGGATGCGGTCGAAGTGCATCTGCCGCCACTGTGGGAACAGTACATCGCCGATGAAAATTACGTTGAACTGATTCGCACCCAAACCCTGCCGCTGGTGATCTCGCTGAATGGTCATTCACTGGTGGACTACGCCGTTGAACAGCCCGCGCTGCCGCCACTGGTACGCTCGATGTCGACCAATGCCTCAATCCGTAAGGAAGAGAGTGAAAATGTCGAGCTGTTGCAGGTGCGTAAAGAAACGCCAGAAGAATATGCGCTGTCCCGCACCGATGGTACCCGCGAAGCGGCCACTATCTGTTTTGCTTTCCTGTTGTTCTTCCTGAGTCTGGTACTGCCTGGCAGCATGATGGTATGGATCGCCCTGCTGGGTGGCGCGATGATCGCCGTCAGTCTGTGGTTTCTCTATCGCTGCCCGGGTGAAAAAGATTTACGTGACGTGCATTGCCTGCGCGGCGCACCAAAACGCTGGGGGCTGTTTGGTGAGTCAAATCAGGAACAAAGCAACATCTCCCTCGGTATTATCGATTTAGTATATCCGCCCCACTGGCAGCCCTACGTGGCACACGATCTGGGCCAGGTGACCGATGTCGAGATTTATCTGAATCGCCAGGTGGTACGTCAGGGGCGTTTCCTGTCATTGCAGGATGAAGTGCGTAACTTCCCGGTACAGCGCTGGCGCAAAAATCTGGTGCTGGCCTGCGGTTCGCTGCTGGTGCTTGTCATGCTGGTCAGCTGGATTCCGCTCAGCATGCCCATCAAGCTCAGTCTCGCCTGGGTGAAAGGCACCGAAAGCCTGGAAGTGAATAACGTTGATAAGCTGAATGCGATGCCGTTGCATATTGGCGATAGCCTGAAGGTCAGCGGCACCGGCATGTGTTCCGTGCCGGGTAACTACCAGAGCAATCGCAGCTACACTTTTATGCCGTTCGATTGCTCGGCCATCTACTGGAATAACGCCACGCCGCTGCCGCAGCCACAATCCGATATTATCGATAAAGCCGCCGCGCTGCTCGACACCACTACGCGCCAGCTACACCCCGAAACCAACACCGACCCTAAACTCAACCCGCAACTCGCTTCTGCGATTCAGAAGTCGGGCATGATTTTACTGGATGACTTCTCCGATTTGGTGCTGAAAACTCAGGATTTGTGTAGCCAGCAGCAGGACTGTGTGCGACTGAAAAACGCGCTGGTTAACCTCGGCAATGCCAAAGACTGGGACACGTTGATCCATCGTGCGGATTCCGGGCGTCTGAACGGTATGAACGTGCTGCTGCGCCCGGTGAGCGCCGAGGCGCTGGAAAATCTGGTCAATACCGCGACCTCTACCTTCTTCTCACGCGAAACCCGCCGGGCAGCGGAAAATCTCAACAGCCCGCCGCCGGGTGGTTTTCTGATTATCAGCGATGAAGGTCGTCAGCTGGTGAACCAACCGCAACCGGCCGTGCCGTTGTTTGACCTTGATGCGCCATCGCAGTGGCGCGAACTGCAACGCATGTCCGCAATGCTGCTGCACACGCCCTTCTCCGCCAGTGGCATCATTACCAGCATTACCACTGATGCCAACGGCACCCGCCACATCGCGCTACATAATGAACCCGATGCCATGGCGCAGTGGCGCTATCTCGGCACCGCGTTACTGATGGTGGTGTTGATTGCCTGCGCATTGATTAACGGCCTGCTGGCGTTACGCCGCGTGCATCGCAACCGCCGCCGTATGGCCGAGATACAGCAGTATTACGACAAATGTTTTAATCACAATCTCAGCACTATGCAGAGCGTGCGCTCACTGTTCTGAGCCTTTCCCTTCTGTGCTACCCTGTCGCCCTGTTTTCAGGGCGGGAATTAACATGCAGGCTACGCTTAACTGGACCGGGATCGACACCGTGCTGCTGGACATGGACGGCACCCTGCTCGATCTCGCCTTTGATCGCCATTTCTGGCTGGAACATGTACCAGAAACCCTGAGTCGTGAGCGAGCCATCACGCTGAACGAAGCCCATCAATTGATTCGGGAAAAGTATCATGCCGTGGCGCATACGCTAAACTGGTACTGTCTGGATTACTGGTCGCAAGAGCTGGCGTTAGATATTCGTGCCATGACCTTCGCGCAGCGTGAACGCGCTGCCCTGCGTGAGGATACGCTACCTTTTTTGCAGGCGCTGCGAGCGGCCGGTAAACGCACGATTTTGCTGACCAATGCCCATCCATACAATCTGGACGTCAAACTGGCGCAGACCGGATTGTCTGCCCACCTTGATTTATTGCTTTCTACCCATACCTTTGGGTATCCGAAAGAAGACCAGCGTCTCTGGCAGGCGGTACAGCAGCAAACCGGTTTCAACAATGCGCGCACACTGTTCATTGACGACAGTGAACCGATTCTTGATGCCGCGACGCGCTGGGGTATCCGCTGGTGCTTAGGCGTAAGCAATCCGGATTCCGGTCGCCCGGATCAATCCTTCAGTCGCCATCCGGCAGTGAGGGATTACCGTGAGTTGCTTGCTTCGCTTCGTTAAATCAGGAGCCGCAATGAAAGAGAAAGACAGCGAAGGCGTACGCCTCGACAAATGGCTGTGGGCGGCGCGCTTTTATAAAACCCGTGCCATCGCGCGCGAAATGATTGAAGGCGGCAAGGTGCATTACAACGGCCAGCGCAGTAAGCCGAGCAAGCTGGTGGAACTGGAAGCAGAGCTGACGCTGCGTCAGGGCAATGATGAACGCACCGTGATCATCACTGCCATCAGCGATCAACGCCGCCCGGCCACTGAGGCCCAGGCGCTGTACGCAGAAACCGCCGCCAGTATTGAGAAACGGGAAAAGCTGGCTCTGGCGCGCAAAATGAACGCCCTGAGTATGCCGCACCCCGATCGCCGCCCTGATAAGAAGGAGCGCCGCGATCTGATGAAATTTAAATTGTCGGGCGAGGAATAACTCGCGCCCCAACGAGAGAAAATCTATGTCTGTTCAAGATCAACTGCACCGTTACCTGTTTGAAAATGCGGCCGTGCGCGGCGAGCTGGTGAATGTTTCAAAAACCTGGAGCGAGATCGTGGAAAACCACGACTATGCTGAGCCGGTAAAAAACCTGCTGGGTGAGTTACTGGTTGCCACCAGTCTGCTGACCGCCACGCTGAAGTTTGATGGTGACATCACCGTGCAGTTGCAGGGCGATGGCCCGCTGTCGCTGGCGGTGATCAACGGGAATAACCGTCAGGAGCTGCGTGGTGTCGCGCGAGTAAAAGAAGAGATCGCGCCAGGCAGCAGCCTGAAGCAGATGGTCGGGAACGGTTATCTGGTAATCACCATTTCCCCGGAAAAGGGCGAACGCTATCAGGGTGTAGTCGGTCTGGAAGCAGACACGCTGGCAGGATGCCTGGAAGATTACTTTATGCGTTCTGAGCAGTTGCCAACCCGCCTGTTCATTCGCACCAATGAAAAGGGTGCTGCCGGGATTCTGTTGCAGGTGCTGCCTGCTCAGGAGCCAAACCTCGACGATTTCAATCATCTGGCGACACTGACCGAAACCGTCAAAGCTGAAGAGTTGATCGAGCTGCCAGCCACCGATGTCTTGTGGCGTTTGTATCATCAGGAAGAAGCCACGGTGTACGATCCCACGCCGGTAAGCTTCAAATGTACCTGTTCGCGCGAACGCTGTGGCGAAGTGCTGAAAACGCTGCCGGTGGAAGAAGTTGATGAGATCCTCGAAGAGGATGGTGAAATCGACATGCACTGCGATTATTGCGGCGCGCATTATGTTTACGATGCCGTCGATATCGCGGCGATTCGTAATACACCAACCGGTAGCAGCGATCAGCTGCACTGATTGTCTGGGCGGCTACTGCCGCCCCTAATTCTTACTTAAATTACCTTCTTTTCTCTGACATTAGTTTTATAACTAATTGATTTACTTGCCAATGCGCGTTGAGTCGCATTTCTGACTAACAAACCTTTTCCCTCCTGCCCGGTGGAGTACACTGCGCGCGATCATCCCCCTCATAATTAATAATAAAAACAGATACCGATTAAAGGAGCATTCACATGCGCGTTAACGGCCTGACATCGCAAGATCTCGCCACTTTAGGCATCAACGACACCACGGAAGTGGTGTACAACCCGGACTTCGACACCCTGTTTCAGGAAGAAACCCGCCCTGAGCTGGAAGGCTATGCGCGCGGCATCCTGACACAAAGCGGGGCTATCGCTGTTGATACCGGCATTTTCACCGGCCGCTCACCAAAAGATAAATACATCGTGCGCGATGACACCACACGCAACACCCTGTGGTGGAATGACGTGGGGGAAGGCAAGAATGATAACCAGCCCCTGACAGCCGAAACCTGGCAGGCGCTGAAGCAGTGCGTTACCCAGCAGTTATCCGGTAAACGCCTGTTTGTGGTGGATGCGTTCTGCGGTGCCAACCCGGATACACGCCTCAGCGTGCGCTTCGTGATGGAAGTGGCCTGGCAGGCACACTTCGTCACAAACATGTTCATCCGTCCGAGTGATGAAGAACTGGCGCAGTTCACCCCGGATTTCGTGGTGATGAACGCAGCGCGTTGTACCAATCCCAACTGGCAGGCGCAGGGATTGCATTCAGAGAACTTCGTTGCTTTTAACCTGACAGAACGCATGCAACTGATTGGCGGCACCTGGTACGGCGGCGAGATGAAGAAAGGCCTGTTCGCTATCATGAATTATCTGCTGCCGCTGAAGGGTATCGCGTCGATGCACTGCTCGGCCAACGTCGGTAAAGCAGGTGATGTCGCGGTGTTCTTCGGTCTCTCCGGCACCGGCAAAACTACGCTGTCCACCGATCCCGATCGTCAGTTGATTGGTGATGATGAGCACGGCTGGGACGATGATGGGGTCTTCAATTTTGAAGGTGGCTGCTATGCCAAAACCATTAATCTCTCGGCGCAGGCTGAACCGGAAATCTATAACGCGATTCGCCGCGATGCACTGCTGGAGAACGTGGTGGTGAATGCTGATGGTAGCGTCGATTATGCCGATGGCAGCAAAACCGAAAACACCCGTGTCTCCTACCCGATTGAGCACATCGAAAACATCGTGCGGCCGGTGTCCAAAGCGGGTCATGCGCAGCGCGTTATTTTCCTCACTGCCGATGCCTTCGGCGTGCTGCCACCGGTGGCCCGCTTAACACCAGAACAGACGCAATATCATTTCCTGTCTGGCTTTACCGCCAAACTGGCCGGTACGGAACGCGGCGTGACTCAGCCAACGCCCACTTTCTCAGCCTGTTTTGGTGCCGCGTTTCTGACCCTGCATCCAACGCAGTACGCGGATGTGCTGGTTAAACGCATGGAAGCGGCAGGCGCGCAGGCTTACCTGGTGAATACTGGCTGGAACGGTAGCGGCAAACGCATTTCGCTGAAAGACACCCGCGCGATTATCAACGCCATTCTGGCGGGTGAACTGGATGATATTGAGACGCAAACGCTGCCGGTATTTAACCTGCAAATCCCCACACGGCTGGCACAGGTGAGTGAGGCAATGCTCGATCCACGCGCCAGCTGGTCCAGCCCTGCGGCATGGCAGGAAGCCGCACAGGACCTGGCACAGCGTTTTATCAATAACTTTGAGAAATACACCGATAACGCCGCCGGAGCCGCGTTGGTGAACGCCGGACCGCAAATCTAACAACGACCCTGACTCGTAGCGGCGCGATTTATCGCGCTCTTTCAGCCGTGCCCCGGCCAAAAATGCGCAATAAATTGCGCCGCTACAACAGGTTTTTGCTTTGCCTGTCAGGCGTTATGGTTGCTGTTGACCAGCGCGGTGCCGGTCTCCGGCACTGGCAACCAGGCGCGAATACGCAGGCCACCGTGTTCACTGACGCCAATTTCCAGCGACCCTTCATGCGCATCGATAATACGCTGCACAATCGCCAGACCCAGCCCGGTACCACTGGTACTACGCGCACTATCGCCGCGCACAAAAGGCTGGAACAGATGCTGTAGCTGTTCCGGTTTAATCCCCGGACCATCATCTTCCACCTGGAACCAGGCGCGATTCAGTTCCTGCCCACTGCTGACCTTGATCCAGCCGTTGCCATAACGCGCGGCATTGACCACCAGATTCGCCACGGCACGCTTAATCGACAGTGGGTTGATATCCAGCATCAACTCCTCCGGCATCACCGCATTCTCAATCTCGCGCTCATAGCCACTCTCGGCTGCGACGACTTCACCCAGCACGCTATTCAGATCGGCACGCTCAGTCTGCATCTCCTGGCCGGTGCGCAGATAGTCGATGAACTGCTCGATAATCGCGTTGCACTCTTCGATATCTTTGTTAATCGACTCAGCCAGATAGCCGTCCTCCTCGCTCATCATCTCGGTGGCGAGGCGAATACGCGTCAGCGGGGTGCGCAGATCATGGCTGACACCCGCCATCAGCAGGGTACGGTCATCCGCCAGTTGCTTCACGCCAGCCGCCATCTGGTTAAAGGCGCGCGTCACCGAACGCACTTCCGATGCGCCATATTCACGCAACGGCGGCGGAATAATGCCTTTCCCCACCTGCAAGGCGGCATGTTCAAGATCAACCAAAGGTCGGTTCTGGATACGGATAAACAGCCAGGCACCGCCTATCGCCAGCAGCATAATCGCCAGCGTGTAGCGGAACAGCGGTGAGAAATCCCCCTGATGGATTTCGGTCAGCGGCACACGCACCCAGATATCGGGTGACAACCAGGTTTTCAGCCACACCACGGGAGAGTTTTTATTCACTTCTACCCGCACATCGGTTGGCCCGCCAAGCTGCTGCGCCATCTGCTCGCTCAGGAATTCGTAGTGTTGCGCCCAGCGCAACCCACTCTCTTCCGCCGCAGCATTGGTATACAGCGAGATCCCCAGCTCACGATAGATTTCACGCCGGAAGGCCGGAGGCACTTCCAGCTGTGTCCCATCCTCCAGTTGCAGGCGGTCGGTCATCAGCATACGGACTTCATAAGCGAGGACTTTGTTGAACTGCTGCAGGCTGGGAAGAATGGCGAAATTCAGCACCACCAGATAGGTCGTTACCAGGCTGACGAACAGCAAGGTAACGATCAATAACAGAGTGCGGGCAAACGAACTGCGAGGTGAGAAGCGCAATCGCCTCATGCTTTACTGCCGTCCGGAACGAATACGTAACCAAGACCCCACACGGTCTGAATGTAGCGCGGATGTGCTGGATCTTCTTCCACCATACGACGCAGACGGGAAATCTGCACATCGATGGAACGTTCCATCGCACTGTACTCACGACCACGCGCCAGGTTCATCAGCTTATCGCGCGACAACGGTTCACGCGGGTGGCTGACCAGCGCTTTCAGTACGGCAAATTCCCCGCTGGTGAGCGGCATAGGCTCATCTTCACGGAACATCTCACGTGTACCCAGGTTCAGCTTGAATTTACCAAAGGCAATAACGGCCTCTTCCTGCGAAGGTGCGCCCGGCAGCTCATTCGCCTGACGGCGCAGTACAGCACGGATACGCGCCAGCAATTCACGCGGGTTGAAAGGCTTCGGAATATAGTCGTCGGCACCAATTTCCAGCCCGACAATACGGTCCACTTCTTCGCCTTTGGCGGTAACCATAATGATCGGCATTGGATTGCTTTGGCTGCGCAGACGGCGGCAAATCGACAAACCATCTTCGCCCGGCAACATCAGGTCGAGCACCATCAGGTGGAAAGATTCGCGGGTTAACAGACGATCCATTTGCTCGGCGTTGGCAACGCTGCGCACCTGAAAGCCCTGTTCGGTGAGATAGCGCTCGAGCAACGCGCGCAAACGCATATCATCATCGACGACCAGAATTTTGTAGTTCTCTTGCATGTTCAACTCCCAAAGGCGCCATTGCCTGAGCCAATATTGTTAAAAAAAGATGCCTTACAGTGACAGTCATTAATGGTTTATATTCTAGCCGAAATTGTTACAAAGCATATTAAACAGCAGCTTATCTTTAATTTTACCGCTTAATTGTGGCGCATTTCTCGCTTTTTGCTCGTTCGATCAATATGTTTGAGGGATCTCTGAAAAATCCCCCCCTTTTCTTTTTGTCACTGGTTCTGCTGACCCTGGCCTGTCGCGGAAGGCATCGTTTGCCATTTTTCTGACCATTCCTTCTCAGAATATCCCATCGAACCTCTGCCGGAAGCATAAAATATGGTGTTTTTTTATTACGCTGCGCTTCTTCTCTCGGATGAATCTCTGGCCCTGACGAAATTAAGGCCAGAGTTAAATAAAGTAATAAAAATCAATCATTAACACCCACTTCCTTCTCCCGGCATGATCTCAGACACTGCTTCCGTACCTGTTGAAATTGAGTTCATGTGGAGAGAAAGAAAATGAAAAAAAGTTTATTTCTGCTGAGCGTATTGGTGCTGACCAGCAGTACCCAGGTCCATGCAGCCCCCGGCATCGGAGAGGCGGCGGGTTCTCAGGCATCTGCAAACGCGAAAGGCACATCAGAAGCCATCGGTATCGGTACCGTAGCGGCATTGCTGGGTGTGGCGTTAGCGACCGCTGGAGGTAACGGCAACGGCACCTCGACATCCACCTCAACCACTACCATGACCCATCCGGCTAAATAACAGATTGCAGGCGCGGCAGGAACGCGGCGTCTCAGGTGTTTTACCAGCCCTTTCGCCAGCGGAGAATAATTTTTACCCCCGGCTTTCTTACAAAAGCTCTTATTCTCCGCCCCTTTTTTCTTCTGCGTCTTTCACATATTCAATGCGGTTCACCAGCCAAAGCTTCTGCCCTTCCGGCGTCATCACCGCCACTTCGTCATCCACTTCCTTTTTGATCAGCGCACGCGCCATTGGCGAATCAATCGAGATGTAATCTTTTACGTCGCCGTAGATCTCATCCGGGCCGACAATGCGAAACCGTTTCACATCTCCCTGTTCGTTCTCCACCTCAACCCAGGCACCAAAGAAAACCTTCCCCTCCTGCTGCGGTGCGTAATCGACGATCTTCAGCTCCGCCAGGCATTTACGCAGATAACGCACGCGGCGGTCGATTTGTCGCAGCAGGCGTTTGTTGTAGGTGTAATCGGCATTTTCCGAACGATCGCCCAGGCTGGCGGCCCAGGAGACAATTTTGGTGATTTCCGGACGCTTTTCATTCCACAAATGATCGTGCTCAGCACGCAATTTGTTATAGCCCTCGCGGGTAATCAGTTGGGTTTTCATCGCGTCAACTCGTCGTAGCAGGTCTTATTTAGCATAGTGGAGGCTAACAATATGCGACCAGGCGGACATCAGCAAGATCGGGGCGGCAATGTGCGAAACGCATTCAGAAAATGACGGATTCACCTGCCACTGTCTGGCAATTTTCACCCTCAGCCCGTATAACTGTCCCCTGTTTCTTAACCCCGTGTAAGCAAGACAGTAACTGATGATGAAAGATTCGCTGAGCCAGATTATCGCAAGTGAGCTGAAGGCGCGTGACGAACAGGTTGACGCCGCCATCCGCCTGCTTGACGAAGGGAACACCGTGCCGTTTATCGCACGCTACCGTAAGGAAGTCACCGGCGGGCTGGACGATACCCAGCTGCGCCAGCTGGAGAGCCGCCTCGGCTATCTGCGTGAGCTGGAGGAGCGCCGCCAGTCGATTCTGAAATCCATCGACGAACAGGGCAAACTCACCGCCGACCTCGCCAGTGCCATTAATGGCACCCTCAGTAAAACTGAGCTGGAAGATCTCTACCTGCCGTATAAACCGAAGCGCCGCACCCGTGGTCAGATTGCCATTGAAGCTGGCCTCGAACCGCTGGCCGACACGCTCTGGCAGGATCCGTCGCACGACCCTGAGCAACTGGCTGCGGGCTATGTCGATGCCGACAAAGGCGTCGCCGATGTGCGTGCTGCGCTGGATGGCGCGCGTTATATCCTGATGGAACGCTTTGCTGAAGACGCTACCCTGCTGGCTAAAGTGCGTGACTACCTGTGGAAAAATGCCCACCTGGTTTCCCGCGTTGTCGAAGGCAAAGAAGACGAGGGCGCGAAATTCCGCGACTACTTCGATCATCACGAAGCACTCAGCACCGTGCCTTCACACCGTGCGCTGGCGATGTTCCGTGGCCGCAACGAAGGCGTGCTGCAACTGTCGCTGAATGCCGATCCGCAATTCGAAGAAGCCCCACGCGAAAGCCACGGCGAAACGCTGATCGCCAGCCACCTGAATCTGCGTCTGAACAACGCCCCGGCAGACAGCTGGCGTAAAGCAGTGGTGAGCTGGACATGGCGCATCAAGGTGCTGCTGCATCTGGAAACCGAGCTGATGGGTACGGTACGCGAGCGCGCGGAAGATGAAGCCATCAACGTGTTTGCCCGTAACCTGCATGACCTGCTGATGGCCGCACCTGCGGGCATGCGTTCCACCATGGGTCTCGATCCCGGCCTGCGTACCGGCGTGAAAGTGGCGGTGGTCGATGCCACCGGCAAACTGGTAGCAACCGACACCATTTACCCGCATACCGGCCAGACGGCCAAAGCGGCAACGGCTGTCGCTGCGCTTTGCGCCAAACATCAGGTTGAACTGGTGGCGATTGGTAATGGCACCGCATCGCGCGAGACCGAACGTTTTTTCCTTGATGTGCAGAAGCAGTATCCGCAAATCAAAGCGCAGAAAGTGATTGTCAGCGAAGCCGGTGCATCGGTTTATTCCGCTTCGGAGTTGGCCGCGCTGGAGTTCCCGGATCTGGATGTGTCGCTGCGTGGCGCGGTGTCGATTGCCCGCCGTCTACAGGACCCACTCGCCGAGCTGGTGAAGATCGACCCGAAATCCATCGGGGTGGGCCAGTATCAGCACGACGTCAGCCAGAGCCAGCTGGCGAAGAAACTGGACGCGGTGGTGGAAGATTGTGTGAACGCCGTTGGTGTTGATCTCAACACCGCCTCGGTTGCGCTGCTGACGCGCGTGGCGGGTCTGACCCGTATGATGGCGCAGAACATTGTCAGCTGGCGTGACGAGAATGGCCGTTTCCAGAACCGTCAGCAACTGCTGAAAGTCAGCCGTCTTGGCCCCAAAGCCTTTGAACAGTGCGCGGGCTTCCTGCGCATCAACCACGGCGACAACCCGCTGGATGCCTCCACCGTGCACCCGGAAGCCTACCCGGTGGTTGAGCGCATTCTGGCCGCCACCGAACAGGCGCTGAACGAGTTGATGGGCAATCCTGGCAGCCTGCGTAACCTCAGCGCGCGTGATTTCACCGATGAGCGTTTTGGTCTGCCCACCGTCACCGACATCATCAAAGAGCTGGAAAAGCCGGGCCGTGACCCGCGTCCCGAGTTCAAAACCGCCCAGTTCGCCGAGGGCGTGGAAACGCTCAACGATCTGCTGCCAGGAATGATTCTGGAAGGGGCGGTCACCAACGTGACCAACTTTGGGGCTTTTGTCGATATCGGTGTGCATCAGGATGGCCTGGTTCACATTTCATCGCTGTCGGATAAGTTTGTCGAAGACCCGCATCAGGTGGTGAAAGCCGGGGATATCGTCAAAGTCAAAGTGATGGAAGTCGATCTGCAACGTAAGCGCATCGCACTCACCATGCGTCTGGACGAACAACCGGGTGAGAGCAACGTACGCGGCGGTGGTAACCGCAATGCGGGTAAAGAGTCGGCGCGCCCGGCACAGGCGAACAAAGGCCGGGCAAAACCTGCCAGCCAGCCTGCCGGTAACAGCGCGATGGGTGATGCGCTGGCCGCTGCCTTCGGTAAAAAACGCTAACAACCTGCCCTGAAATGCGCGGTGGCTGCCTGGTCACCGCGCACATCAGGTTGATAAATCTCCTCATCCAGCTACGCTGAAAAAATCCGTGTGAAAAAATGACCTTCCGCGTGGCACAGCGATCTGATGGATATTATCAACGCCTTACTTGATGAGATTTATGCAGGCACCTTCCCCGTGGCGGCCCGTGAGCGTCTGCTTTCCCATATTCGCGCCGCACGTGATACCGTCAAAATCCCGCGCAAACCGCACTGGGATGAAAAGGATGTGGTGCTGATCACCTATGCCGATCAGTTTCGTGAGCCAGAAGTGCCCACGCTTGCCACCTTCTCCCGCTTTTACCAGCAACATCTGCAAGGCACCTTTTCGCTGGTCCACCTGCTGCCGTTTTTTCCCTACTCCTCAGACGATGGTTTTTCGGTCATCGACTATCATCAGGTCAACCCGATTTGTGGCGACTGGCAGGATGTGGCCGCACTGCATACTCATACCCGGCTGATGTTCGATTTCGTCTGTAACCATATGTCCGCACACAGCGCCTGGTTTCGTCACTTTCTGGCGCAGGACCCCGGCTGGGATGACTTTTTTATCAGTATGCCGCCCGCGACCGATCTCAGTGCCGTGACCCGCCCACGCACATCACCACTGCTGACGCCGTTCACCATGGCCGATGGTGCAACGCGTTTTATCTGGACCACCTTCAGCGCCGATCAAATCGATCTCAACTTCGCCAATCCGGAAGTGCTGATCCGCATGGTCAACGTGCTGCTCGATTACCTGAAGAAAGGAGCCGACTATGTCCGGCTGGATGCGGTGGGCTATATGTGGAAAACGCCGGGGACGAACTGCATTCATCTGCCAAAAACCCATCAGCTGGTGAAGCTGTTCCGCGCCATTGCCAATGTGGTCGCACCGGGGACAGTCATCGTCACCGAAACCAACGTGCCGCATAAAGACAACATCGGCTATTTTGGCAATGGCCACGACGAGGCGCAGATGGTGTACCAGTTTTCGCTGCCGCCGCTGGTGCTGCACGCCATTCATTCCGGCTCCGGGCGCGCGCTGCGCCAGTGGGCCAGCTCGCTGGAGCTCAGCAGCAATGACACCACCTTTTTTAACTTTCTCGCCTCACATGACGGCATTGGCCTCAATCCGGCACGCGGTATTTTGTCTGAGGTGGAGATTGTGGCGCTGGTGCGCGATCTGGCGCTGGAAGGCGCACTGGTGTCCTACAAAAACAATCCGGACGGCACCACTAGCCCGTATGAAATCAACGTCACCTATCTTGATGCGTTAAATCTCCAGGATGACGATGACCACACGCGACTGCGCCGTTTTCTGCTGGCCCATGCCATCCTGCTGGTCTTTCCCGGGGTGCCCGCGATCTACATTCAAAGCATCCTCGGCTCGCGTAACGACAACGAAGGGGTGCGCGCTGCCGGACACAACCGCGCCATTAATCGAGAGAAATACAGCTTACGCGAGATGGAGCAGTTCCTGAGTGGCGGCAATGCGCTGCGTCAGCAGGTGTTTGAACGCCTCAGCGCGCTGATTCAATTACGCATACGCCAGCCAGCCTTCCATCCGGACAACCCGATGACGCTGTTCGATAGCGATAACGCCTTGCTGGTGCTGCGCCGTCATAAGCCTGACAGCCAGGAAGGTTTACTTTGCGTGTTTAATCTCAGCAGTCGCGAGGTTGAAACGACATTGCCGCAGGGGCGACATTTTCAAGATTTGATCAGCGGTGAGAAGATTGATGGCGGCCAGCCGATCACACTGGCCGCCTGGCAATTTATGTGGTTACGTGGCTGATTACTCGTAGACGTCTGCGATGCCGCTAAACTTCCCGTGCTCACGTCCTGCTATCACCAGAAAATATTTCCCGCCTTTTTCACCCGCCTTCTTCGCCAGAACGGCTTTAGCATCCATCGGCGAGGTGGTTTCATCTGTGGTGTGCACCGTACCAATTTTTTTCAGATGCATTTCCTTCACTTGTTCTTTAGTCACCTCTTTGGCCACCATGGCCGCCAGAGTTGAAAACGATACTGCCCCCATTACCACTGCCGCCAAAACTGTCTTGATGATTTTCATTAAATTACCCTCACTTATTATTGGCTTTTCCGGGATATGAGCGCATCAGGAACCGGGTTCACAGGTTTAATTCCAGAGGCAAACGATACGGCTCACCCGGAAAGTATTGACCTTTCCGGAAGAATTGCCAGTTAGCGCGGCAGGCGGTCGCTAAAGCTAAGAATATGCTGACAAAATGCATCGGGATGGGAAATGAACGGCGCATGGGCCGCTTTATCCATCACCACTGAGGGTGAGTGTGGCCAGCGGGTGTCCAGCTCTGCCGCGATACGGCGTGGCACCAGACCGTCCAGATAACCATACAGGCGCAGAAAGGGCAGCCTGAGATCATCCAGCGCGCTGCGCAAATCACTGTGGCGCAGAATTTCCAGCCCCCCTTCCAGCACCGCCACTGAGGGCATCGGCTGCGACAGGACGATTTCTTTCAACTGACGTGCATCCTGGCGGGCGCTTTCGGTGCCCAGCGTCTGCAAGGCCAGAAAGCGTTCTACGGTGCGCTGGAAATCGTTGCTCAACTGCTGCTGAAAACCATGCAGGGTTTCGGGTTTAATACCCGGCCATTCATCACTGGCGGTAAAACGGGGCGAGGAGGCGACGCTGATCAACCCACTTACGCGTTCCTTCTGCGTGAGTGCCAGCTGGCTGGCGACCAGTCCGCCCAGCGACCAGCCCAGCAGCAGGCTGCGTTCGGGCAGATGTGTCACCAGTTGTTGTGCCATGGCGGGCAGCGTCAGTGCACCAAAGCCCTGACTGCGGCCAAAACCCGGCAGATCGACCAGATGCAAACGAAAATGCGGGCTGAGTCGCGGAATGATGTTTTGCCACACTTCGGCATTCAATCCCCAGCCGTGCAGCAGCACAAGATCGCGATCTCCCGTGCCTGTGGTGTGCCAGTAGAGCGAACTCATCGGTTACTATCCTGAAAGTGAAAAGGAGGTCGCTATGCTATCAATCCCTGCCCTGTGTTGGCTATGCCGTCTGCCGCTACGGCTGGCGCAGCATGGCCTGTGCAGCAGCTGTTTACGCCTGTTGCCTGCGTTACCGGAACTTTGCCCATGCTGTGGCTTAGCCGCGCGAGCCCATCAGCCCTGTGGCCGTTGCCTGCAACGTCCTCCGCCGTGGCAGTACCTGATTTGCGTCAGCGACTATCAACCCCCGCTCAGCCACTGGGTGCAACAGCTGAAGTTTTCCCGCGCTACCGCACTCAGGGTGATGCTGGCGCGGCTGCTTTTGCTAAAGTGGTTAGCCATTCGGCGGCGTTATGCATTGCCTTACCCGGATATCATTCTCAGCGTCCCCCTGCACCCGCGCCGTCACTGGCAGCGTGGCTACAATCAGGCGACGCTGCTGGCACAACCTTTGGCACACTGGCTGGGCTGCGATTATGTGGATGGCGTACGCCGGGTACGCAAAGCGGCGATACAGCATGTATTGAGCGCTTCGGCACGCAGGAAGAACCTGCGTGGGGCATTTCGCCTTGAAATCCCGCTGCGCGGACGCCATATCCTGCTTATCGACGATGTGGTGACCACCGGCAGCACAGTGGCGGAAATCAGCCGCATGTTGCAGGCAGCGGGCGCTGCCAGCGTACAGATTGGATGCCTGTGCCGTACCTTGTAGAGCGTCGGCGTTGGGCGTATTATAACCAACTAAATTAGTCAACTATTGAGCAATCGCCATGATCCGTATTACTGATACTGCGCAAGAGCACTTCTCAAAACTTCTCTCAAAACAGGAAGATGGCACCCAAATTCGCGTATTCGTTATCAATCCGGGTACGCCAACCGCCGAGTGCGGCGTGTCTTATTGTCCACCCGATGCCGTGGAAGCGACCGATACCGAGCTGAAGTTTGAAAAGCTGTCAGCCTATGTTGACGAGCTGAGCGCTCCCTACCTGGAAGACGCGGAGATCGATTTTGTCACCGATAATCTCGGTTCCCAGCTGACGCTGAAAGCGCCGAACGCCAAGATGCGTAAAGTCTCTGACGATGCACCGATGGTGGAACGTGTTGAGTATCTGCTGCAGGCGCAGATTAACCCTCAGCTGGCGGGTCACGGTGGTCGCGTTTCGCTGATGGAAATCACCGATGACGGTTATGCCATTCTGCAATTTGGCGGCGGCTGCAACGGTTGTTCGATGATTGACGTGACCCTGAAAGACGGTATCGAGAAAGAGCTGCTGGCAGCCTTCCCGGAACTGAAAGGCGTGCGCGATCTCACCGAGCATCAGCGCGGCGAACACTCCTACTACTGATTCTTTGCGCGCGACAGCGACCCGACGCTGTCGCGCGTCTTATTTCCCCCTGCGCCCGGCGCTCACTGCCTTCAGCAACCGTTGCACTTCCCCATCCGCAAACATCGCTTCCAGCGTGACGCTGAGTTTACGTCGCCAGTTGGGATATTGTTCAACCGTGCCCGGCACATTCACCGGTGAGTCCATAGCCAGCCAGTCTTCCGGTTGCAGGCCCAGCAGCGCGCTCTCGGTCGCGGCAAGAAAACGGTGAATCGCCAGATTGAGCGTGGGTGACATCGCAAGTTTCGTCGCCTGCTTAGCGCTACGCGCCGCTAACGCACCCGCCTGATGCAACGCATCCAGCAGTGCCTGCTTCTGCT
The DNA here is from genome assembly GCF_047947045.1 of Pantoea sp. App145. NCBI lineage: Bacteria > Pseudomonadati > Pseudomonadota > Gammaproteobacteria > Enterobacterales > Erwiniaceae > Pantoea > Pantoea sp. App145. The sequence continues at coordinate 3,151,627 of NZ_CP133290.1, read as the reverse complement.
TTGCCCGCTGCTGTTGCAGGGATCGCAACACGCTTTCACCAGGATACAGCCCGAGTTCATTTCCCAGCAACAAATCACCTGCCTCCCAGAACCCGGTCAGCGTGGGCAGGTCATGGGTGCTGGCGCTGGCGATTGACTGGCGCGGATACTCGGCAGGCAGACGGTAGCTTTCATCGTGGTGTTGCTCAAACCACAGCACCTTCCAGGAAAAAATGCCGCTGTTGCGCAGCAGGCTGACAATTTCTTTGGGCACCGTCCCGAGATCTTCACCGATCACCATGCAGTGATGGCGCTGACTCTCCAGAGCGAGGATCGCCAGCAGATCCTGTACCGGATAGGCGACGTACGCGCCTTTATCCGCTGTTTCCCCATAAGGGATCCACCACAAACGCAGCAGCCCCATCACATGATCGATACGTAACGCGCCACAATCGCGCATATTCGCGCGCAACAGATCAATAAACGGCTGGTAGCCGCGCGCACGCATCACATGAGGATCGAGCGGCGGCAGCGACCAGTTTTGCCCGAGCGGGCCAAGGCGATCCGGCGGTGCGCCAACCGAGGCACGCAGCTTGTAGAGTTGCGGATCCTGCCAGGTTTCCGCACTCCCCTGCGCCACACCGACTGCCAGGTCGCGATACAGCCCCACCGTCATACCCAGCTGCTGGCTCCGTTGCCAGCAGCGGGCAAACTGCTGCTGTGCCAGAAACTGCAACCAGCTCCAGAACTGAATCTCGTCCTCATGCTGTGCGCACCACTGCTGTACTTCCGGCAACTGTGCGTTGCGCCAGCCTTCCGGCCAGCCGGTCCAGCCCCACGTCTGTTGATCCTCTGCGCAGCGTTCAGCCTGAATACCGTCAAACGCCGCCTGATAGCGCAGGTGTTCGCCACCTTGCGCCATAAACTGCTGAAATTCGGGCCTGTCATGCTGACGGAACGTCTGCCAGGCGAGACGCAGCGCATGGATTTTAAGCTCCGCTACCGCGCGGTAATCCACCCAGTCACTGGTACGGGCTTGTTCCAGTGCCCGGCGGGTTTTGGCACTTTTCCACCAGCGTTGTGCCGCGCTGCTACGCTGGAAATCCTCCAGCTGGCTGACATCGATATACAGCACATTCAGCCAGTAACGCGAGGTAGGGCTGTAGGGGCTGGCCATCTCCGGCTGTGCCGGATAAAGCGCATGCAAAGGATTGAGGCCGACGAAATCACCGCCCTGCGCAGCCACCTGTTCCAGCATCCGCTCCAGATCGCCAAAATCGCCGATCCCCCAGTTTTGGTCGGAGCGCAGCGTATACAGCTGCACCAGCGCCCCCCAACGTTTTTCTCCTTGCTCCAGCGGTGCAGGCAAATAACAACGACGTGGTGCGAGGATGATGCGTGTCAGCCACTGCTGGCGGCCTTTGCGCAGGGTCAGCTGGTGATAGCCTTGCGGCAGACGCGGCGGCAGGCGCAGCACCTCACCGCCCTGCACGCTGCCCTGCCACTGTTTTCCCTGTTCGGATATCAGTTGCCAGCTGAATTCACCGTTTCCCTGTGGCACCAACTGGCGTTTGGCCCGACCGGCAAACACCTGCACCGGAGGCAGCGGCGGCGTTTTGCCCGCCGGAGTCGCCATCACCTCCAGCAACGCGCGTTTGGTATCATCACTGATGGTTGCCGGTTCGCCTTTGGCGTTGATAAAACGTAACGCGATACCGGCGTCTTGTGCCGCCTGATCCAGTTTGCTTAGCGTCATGGTTTCTCCGATTTTACCGCTTCGCCTGCCAGATGCGTTTCTGGTAATCACGAATCGAACGGTCAGAACTAAACATTCCGGTGCGCGCCGTATTAAGGATGGCCGCTTTGGTCCAGGCTTCCTGATCTTTCCACAGCGCTTCCACCTGCTGCTGTGCCGCGATATAAGCATCAAAATCAGCCAGCACCAGCCAGGGGTCGCCATTTTTCGTCAGGCTGTCGAGCAGCAGATCAAAGGCATGCTTATCACCATCGCTGAATTTGCCTTTCTCCAGCTCTTTCAGCAGGCCATCGAGATGTTTATTGGCCTTGCGCAGCTTTTTCGGGTGATACCCTTCCGCTTTCAGCGCTTTCACTTCATCCACTGTGTGGCCAAAGATAAAGATATTTTCCGCGCCGACTTCCGCCGCAATCTCCACGTTAGCCCCGTCCAGCGTGCCGATGGTGAGCGCCCCATTCAGCGCCAGCTTCATATTGCCGGTGCCGGAGGCTTCATATCCGGCCGTGGAGATTTGCTCGGAGAGATCCGCCGCCGGGATCATCAGCTCAGCGGCGGTAATACGGTAGTCCGGGATAAACACCACCTTCAGCTTATCCCCCACTTTCGGGTCGTTGTTGACCACTTGAGCCACTTTATTGATGGCATAGATGATGTTTTTCGCCAGGTAATACCCCGGTGCCGCTTTGGCCCCAAACAGGAACACCCGCGGCACGAAGTCCGGGTTGTGCGGATCGTCCCGCAGCTGGCGGTAACAATGGAGAATGTGCAACAGGCTGAGGTGCTGGCGCTTGTATTCATGCAGACGTTTGATCTGCACATCAAACAATGCCTCGGGGTTCACCTGAATGCCGGTCACCTGATGGATATACTCCGTCAGCTGTTGTTTGTTGGCCTGCTTGATTTTGCGGTACTTCTGGCGAAAGGCTTTTTTCGTCGCAAAGGGTTCCAGCGCTTTCAATGCGTCGAGATTGTTGGCCCATTCAACCTGCAGGGTTTCGTCGAGCAGCGCCGACAGGCGTGGATTACATTGTTGCAGCCAGCGACGCGGCGTGATGCCGTTGGTGACGTTGTGGAACTTCTTCGGCCACAGCTGGTGATATTCCGGGAACAGATCGTTGACCACCAGCTCAGAATGCAGCGCCGCCACACCGTTGACGGCAAAGCCGCTGACCACACACAGGTTCGCCATGCGTACCTGGCCATCCGCCACCACGGCCAGCTTGTGCCACACCGCCTCATCATCCGGCCATTGTCGCTGCACCAGCTTCTTCAGACGGCGATTAATTTCGCGGATAATTAACATATGTCGCGGCAGCAAGCTGCGCACCAGGCGCTCGTCCCAGCGCTCCAGCGCTTCCGGCATCAGCGTATGGTTGGTATAGGCAAAAACGCGACTGGTGATGTGCCAGGCATCATCCCAGCTCAGCTGATGCTCATCCAGCAACAGGCGCAGCATCTCAGGAATGGCGATGGTCGGATGGGTGTCATTCAGCTGAATGACTTCATAATCCGGCAGCTCATGCACGGAACGCCCGGCCAGATGGTGACGCCGCAAAATATCCCCCACCGCGCAGGCGCACTGGAAATATTGCTGCATCAGACGCAGGCGCTTCCCTTCCTGATGATTGTCGTTGGGATACAGCACCTTGGTGAGTTTTGCCGCCTCGATACCCGGCTGCTCGGACTGAAGAAATTTACCGTCATTAAACAGGCTGAGATCAAACGGATGGCCGCTGGTGGCTTTCCACAGGCGCAGCGGCAGGGTGACGCCATTACGATAGCCCACCACCGGTAAATCCCAGGCCTCACCTTTCAGCCAGAAATCGGGTTGCCAGTAAAAACCCCCTCCCTCGGTTTTGACGACTTTACCGCCCATCCCCACCTGCACATCGTGCGCCGCGTTATGCCGGAACCATGGGTAACGATCACGTTGCCAGTCATCCGGCGCTTCTTTTTGCTGGCCATCATCAAACGACTGGCGAAACAAACCGTATTGATAATTCAGGCCATGCCCCATCGCCGCCTGGCCGACAGTGGCCATCGAATCCATATAACAGGCGGCTAAGCGCCCCAGCCCGCCATTACCGAGCGCCGGATCGATCTCTTCTTCCAGCAACTCGCTCAGGGAAACCTGATGCGATGCCAGCGCAGCCTGAACATCGTCGTACCAGCCGAGGTTCATCAGGTTGTTGCCCGTCAGACGCCCAATCAAAAACTCCATCGATAAATAATTGACGTGGCGCTGGCCTTTGCGCGGCGTCAGCGGGGGCTGCGTTGCCAGCAACTCCGCCAGCGCAGCGCTCAGCGCCTGCCACCACTGATGCGGCGTCATTTGTTGTGCTGAAGAAAGACCAAGATATTGCCACTGGCGAGTGAGAGCGGCGTCAAAGCGCGCTTTATTGAATTTTTGTTGCGACATATCAATCCCTTCCGAATCCGGTAACGGTTAAGCGAAATTGGGGAGCGCAGGGCCATGGAAGGCCTGAATGGATAAGTAAAGACGGGGCAGGAGAAAAAAGCGACAGAAAAACAAGGCGGGAGAGAAAAAAAGCCCGCCTGGCTGGAGGATTTAGCAGAGTTCGAGCTGGACTTCGTGCTGCTCAATCACTTTCATCACGCTGGCAGGCGGTACGAGGTCAGTGTACAGATAGTCGATCAGACTCATGCTGCCCAGGTTGACCATGGCGTTGCGGCCAAATTTCGAGTGATCCACCACCAGCATCACGCAGCGTGAGTTTTCAATGATGGCGCGTTTGGTACGCACTTCGTGGTAATCGAACTCCAGCAGCGAGCCATCCATATCAATACCACTGATACCAAGAATGCCGTAATCAAGGCGGAACTGGGAAATAAAGTCGAGGGTGGCTTCCCCCATGATACCGCCATCGCGGGTGCGGACTTCACCACCAGCGATGATGACGCGGAAATCAGGCTTCGCCATCAGCAACATCGCCACGTTGAGGTTATTGGTGACCACACGCAGATTGCTATGGTTCAGCAACGCATGGGCTACCGCTTCCGGCGTGGTCCCGATATCGATAAACAAGGTCGCGCCATCAGGGATCTGGCTGGCGACGCGCGCCGCAATGCGCGCTTTTTCCGCCGACCACATCATTTTGCGGTCCTGCCAGGCGGTGTTTTCTGAACTGGATGGCAGCGCGGCGCCCCCGTGATGACGCTGAATTTTGTTCTGATCGGCCAGATCGTTCAGATCGCGCCGGATGGTTTGCGGGCTGACCTCAAAATGATCCACCAGCTCTTCCGTGCTGACATATCCCTGACGCCGGACCAGATCGATAATGGCGTCATGACGTTGCGTCTGCTTCACATCTCTCTCCTGTTCACGGCTGCATGCCGCGATCTTCTTCTTTTTTGGTGCTAGCGGCGCAGCGCGCTCGAACGCGTATCGACAAACGCCATCGCCAGTCCAACCAGCAGGCCAGTGACGTGTGCCGCATTGGCAATCGACAAACCAAATGCGCCGTACCAGCCAATAATCAACCATACAATAGCGAAACCCATCAAACCGCGCTCAAGATAAATCCCACTTTCAGGATCGCGCTCGCCACGCAGCCAGCAATACCCCATCAGGGCGTACACCACACCCGACAGACCACCAAACAGCGCGCCACTGAATTTAGCCTGCATCCAGCCGGTGAGGAGTGCGGAAATGAGCATAATCACAAATAACTTACCGCTGCCAAGACGCTTTTCTACCGCTCCGCCGAGGTACCACCACCACATCAGGTTGAACAGAATATGCAGCAGGGAAAAATGCAGCAGCGCATGGCTAAACCAGCGCCATACCTGGAAATATTGCTCCGGGCCATCGGGCCAGCCCAGCCAGCCGAGCACGGTTTCATCACCGACAATCTGCATCAGGATAAACACCGCCACACAGGCAATCATCATGGTCATGGTGAGCGGACCCGCGCGTTCGCGAATGTTCGCCCAGATATTGCTGCGCTCATAGCGCAGGCCGCTCTCGGTACTGCCGGTGTGCCAGCTGGCGGCCTGATAACGGGGGTGGTTGGGATCACGAACGAACTGTGCGAGCTCGTTTTCGACCATATCCAGTTTGCTTTCATCTTCCAGCAGAATGACGAAATGGCTTTCACGCTCAATCGTCAGCCTGACGCCGCGCGACGCCATATAATCAACAAACGCCTGAGCCATGCGCGGATTATTGAACTGGGTAATGCGCATCATGCGGTGCTCTCCTTCCTTTTATGTACGCTCACATTGAGCCAGTGGCTACCTGAGCCGGAAACGCCGCGCGCCAGGCGTCAAATCCCCCATCAATACTGTATGCCGCACGAAATCCCTGCCCTAACAGGAACTGCGCGGCACCTTTACTGCTGTTACCGTGGTAGCACATCACCAGAACGGGCTGGTCGAGTTTCGCCTGACTGATAAAGTCGGCAAGGTTGTCATTCGACAGATGCTGCGCACCGGCAGCATGGCCCAGGGAGAAGCTTTGCAGGTCGCGGATGTCCACCAGCTGGGCACCTTGTGCCAGATGCTCCTGAGCTTGCAGGACGTTAATACATTCGAAATTTTCCATGGTGTCTCTCATCACATCGTCACAATTGACGCCTAGTTTACCCTGAGTTGTCAGCGCCATAACCTGATAAAGAGTGTGGCTTTGTATTTTTTTTCCTGCCGGAATGTTAGCTGTATCACGCAAAGATGTTTTTATTAGGTTAACCGCTGGCATCGATGTTGGTTTCCGATTATCATTATGCTCGAAAACGAACATTTAAGAACTATTCCGAACATCGGAGGAGATGACGTGGAAACCAAAGACCTGATCGTTATCGGCGGCGGCATCAACGGTGCCGGCATTGCAGTGGACGCTGCAGGACGCGGACTGTCGGTGCTGATGCTGGAGGCGCGGGATTTGGCCTGTGCAACCTCCTCTGCCAGTTCCAAACTGATCCACGGTGGCCTGCGCTACCTGGAACACTACGAATTTCGCCTGGTGGGCGAAGCCCTGGCGGAACGTGAAGTGCTGCTGAAAATGGCACCGCACATTGCCTTCCCGATGCGCTTTCGTCTGCCGCACCGCCCGCATTTGCGCCCGGCGTGGATGATCCGCATGGGGCTGTTTATGTACGACCATCTCGGCAAACGCACCAGTCTGCCGAGCAGTAAAGGCCTGCGTTTTGGCGCGGATTCGGCACTTAAGTCTGAAATCACGCGCGGATTCGAATATTCCGACTGCTGGGTGGACGATGCGCGCATGGTAGTCCTCAATGCCCAGGAAGTGGTGAAACAGGGTGGCGAAGTCCGCACCCGTACCCGCGTGACCCGTGCCTGGCGTGAAAGTGGCCTGTGGATGGTCGAAGCGGAAGATATTGATACCGGTAAAACCTACACCTGGCGTGCCAAAGGTCTGGTGAATGCGGCCGGTCCATGGGTCAAACAGTTCTTCGACGATGGCCTGAAGCTGAAATCCCCGTATGGCATCCGTCTGATCAAAGGCAGCCATATTGTGGTGCCGCGCGTACATCGTGAAAAGCAGGCCTATATTCTGCAGAACGAAGATCACCGCATCGTATTTGTTATCCCGTGGATGGATGAGTTCTCCATCATCGGCACCACTGACGTCGAATATAAAGGCGATCCGAAAGAGGTGAAAATCGATGATAACGAAATCAGCTATCTGCTGAAGGTGTACAACGCACACTTCAAAAAACAGCTGACCAGCGAAGATATCGTCTGGACCTATTCCGGCGTGCGCCCACTGTGTGATGACGAGTCCGACTCACCGCAGGCGATTACCCGTGATTACACGCTGGATGTGCATGACGATAATGGTCAGGCACCGTTGCTGTCAGTATTTGGCGGCAAGCTGACGACTTACCGTAAGCTGGCGGAACACGCGCTGGAGAAACTGGCGAAATATTACCCGAACGCCGGTCCGGCCTGGACCAAAAACGCCGTACTGCCGGGTGGCAATATCGCCGGTTCACGCGAGGATTACGCGGCCAATCTGCGTCGCCGTTATCCGTTTATCAGCGAAGGCATGGCACGCCATTTCGCCCGCACCTATGGCAGCAACACTGAAGTGCTGCTGGAAGGCGCACAGAGCCTCGCCGATCTCGGTGAGAACTTCGGCCATGAATTCTATGAAGCCGAACTGCGTTACCTGGTGAAACACGAATGGGTGTATGAACTGGACGATGCTATCTGGCGTCGTACCAAACAGGGCATGTGGCTGAACGATGCCGAACAGGCGCGTATTCGTGAATGGCTGGCGACCCACCGCCAAAAACCGACGTTGTCGCTGGCGTCGTAAGTTAGCTTCCAGCCAGATAAAAGGCTGTTATCCTGCAAAAGGATAACAGCCTTTTTGTATTTAATTTGCCTTGCCCCGGTACGATGTCTTATTGATTATCGCGCTGGCTATCCAATTCATTATGGTCACTACCAGGCTGGAAAGTTGGGATGAACTCAAAGCCATATCGTATGCCGCTGTTGCTGGCCTTTGTGTTGATAGGATTTTTTATCTGGCTGGCAGAAAACTTAGGAACTTTTTTCGGCGTCTGGCAATATCCGAATCAAATTGGTGCCTGGGCGACAGTGCATGTTGGCAAGTGGGGAGCCTGGTCACTATTGCTCAGTAGAACTTAAACCCGCGCGATAAATCGCGCCGCTACGGTCTGGTGCGGCCGGTAGCGGCGCGTATTTGATCTTACAACCCGGTATTTTCGCGAATATATTTCCGCGCTTTCACCGCATATTCAAATGGGTTCGCCAGCGCCGGGTCCTGCTCTGCTTCCACCACCATCCAGCCTTTATAGCCAAAATCATCGAGGATTTTGAACACCGGTTTGAAATCAATCACGCCATCACCCGGAACAGTGAACGTACCTTTTTTCACGCCGTCGAGGAAGGACAGTGAATTTTTACGGACTTCCGCTACGACACTGTCGCGGACATCTTTCAGATGCACGTGGAAAATACGCGGCAGGTACTGGGTCAGCACATCCAGCATCGCCTGCTGCGAACCCTCGGAATAGTAAATATGGCCGGTATCATACAGCAGGCCCACGTTCTGATTGGTGGATGCCATAAAACGGTCGATCTCGGCCGGTGTCTGGATCGCGGTGCCCATATGATGATGCAGGCAGACGCGCATCCCTTTCTGCGCGGCGATCTCCGCCAGCTCGTTGTAGCCTTCTGCTGTCAGACGCCACTCTTCATCGCTGAAAATAGGTTTCTGTTCCAGCACCGGCAGGGTGGTGCCCTGAATACTTTTGCTCTGCTCAGAGCAACCAATCACGCGCGCGCCCATGGCATGCAGGAAATTCATGTGGTTGGTAAATTCGTCGATGGTTTTCGCTTTTTCGCCGTTGGCGAAGAAGGTACTAAACCAGGCGTTGCAGATCTGTATGCCACGGATATCCAGCATCGGCTTGAGCACCGCCGGATCGCGCGGATATTTGCTGCCCACTTCGCTGCCGGTAAAGCCTGCCAGCGCCATTTCACTGACAGTCTGCTGGAATGTGTTCTCGCTACCGAGCTCCGGCATGTCATCGTTGGTCCAGCCGATCGGCGCAATCGCCAGTCTTACATTGTCTTTGTTCATGGGAAGCCCTGATTATTTGTTATAAAAAGTCGGGCGCGGCGGCATTTCAACCGGCTCAATGGCACCACTGTTCTGCGCCTTCAGGCAGGCATCCGCCGCCACCGAGGCAGCAAAGCCATCCCATGCGGAAGGTCCGGTCAGCTGTCCGGCTTTGACGTCGTTAATAAATGCCTGCAGTTCCACGTCATACGCATCGATAAAGCGATCTTTCCAGTCAGTCAGAATGGCATTGCCAAGGCGGGCATTTTTGCGCATCTGAATCGCAGAAGGTTCCGGCAGCTTCGCGATGCCCTCTTCTCCCACCACTTCGCATTGAATGTCGTAGCCATAAGCGCAGTTAACGAAGATTTCCACGTCAATGCGGATCCCTTTCTGCGTTTCAAACAGCACGATTTGCGGGTCTTTCAGTTTCGCGTGCGATTTCGACGTCACGCGCGGGAACACCACCTGCACGCTTTTGTAATCGTCTTCGGTCAGCCAGCGCAGTACATCCAGCTCGTGAATCAGGGTATTGGTGATTGCCATGTCGGTGGTGTAGTTCTCGCCCACGCTCTGGTTGCGATGCGCGCAGTGCAGCATCAGCGGCTCACCGATTTCGCCGTCGGTAATTACCTTTTTCAGCGCGCGATAGCCTGAATCGTACGGGCGCATAAAACCAACCTGAACCAGACGCTTGCCGTGTTTCACTTCCGCATCAACGATGTGACGACAGCCGTCAGCGGTCAGCGCCAGCGGCTTTTCGCAGAATACCGGCTTACCCGCGGCGATCGCCGCCAGGGTGAACTCTTCATGCGTCGGGTCCCACGAGGTGACGAGCACCGCATCAACATTCGGTGAGTTGATGACCTGATGGCCATCCTGATACACCTCAGCCTCAATATTCAGACGTTGCAGCGCAGCACGCGCACCTTCAACGTTGATATCTGAAACCGCCACCACCTTCGCGCCCTGCAGCACGTTGTTGCAACGACGAATATGTTCCTGACCAATTGCACCGGTACCGATAACACCGAGTTTGAGCGTCATAATTACACCTGTAGAGTCGGATAAGGGTAAAACAAGGCCGGAGAATACCGGCCAGAAGATTAGTACTTACGCGCCTGTTCGATATGCGCGTTAAGATTGTCAGCCACTTTTTGCGTGCGCTCGGAAGTGGAGGCTTGCGCCACACCCACATGCCACCAGCTGAAATATTTGTGCACCATGGTTTTTGGCAGCACTTTAATGTCGATAAGGGTCGAAACCGTCTGCTTCTGCGCGTCAATCAACGCATCCTTGAGTTGCTCCAGCGTGGTGACGCGATAGGTTTTACAGCCGTAGCCACCCGCAATCGCGGCGAAGTCCACCGGTACAAAGCCACCATCCAGCTTGCCACCTTCCGGGTTGCGGAAGCGGAACTCGGTGGTGAAACTGTCCATACCGTGTTCCATTTGCAGGTTGTTGATGCAGCCGTTGGTCATATTATCCAGCAGGATAACGTTGATTTTCGCCCCTTCCTGAATCGAGGTGACCAGCTCGGAATGCAGCATCATAAAAGAGCCATCCCCCACCATCGCGTAGACTTCGCGCTGCGGCTGTGCCAGCTTCACGCCCAGCGCCGCATTCACCTCGTACCCCATGCAGGAGTAACCGTATTCAACGTGGTACGAGTTGTAATCTTTGGTGCGCCACACGCGTTGCAGGTCGCCCGGCAGACTGCCCGCGGCAGCCACAATCACCGCATCCTTTGGGAGTTGCTCGTTTAAGGTGCCCAGCACGCTGCTCTGCGTCAGTACCGATTGCGTCAGGCGCTGGAATTCAGCAAACAGCGCTTCACGGTCAATATGGTCGGCGATTTCCGGGATGAAATCGTCAGTGTTATAGACCGCGGCAAAAACGCGCTGGGTTTCTTTCAGCAGCTTGCTCTGCGCCTGGTCAATTTGGCCACCCCAGTGGTTTTCAAAGCCCTGCAAGCCATGTTCCAGCGCAGTCAGGCCTTCACGGGCATCGGCCAGCAGCTGCACCGCATCCAGCTTGTAACTGTCGAAATTGCTGACGTTAATATTGAGGTAGCTGACGTCCGGGTTCTGGAAAATCCATTTTGAGGCAGTGGTAAAGTCGGTGTAACGGGTGCCGATCCCAATGACCAGATCAGCCTCTTTCGCCAGCAGGTTAGCGGCCAGACAACCGGTTTCCCCCACGCCACCGACGTTCAGCGGATGATCAGAGATGATGGTGCCTTTACCGGCCTGGGTTTCCGCAAACGGAATATTGAAACGCTCAGCAAACTGGCGCAGCGCCTCACCGGCGCCGGAATACTTCACGCCACCCCCACAGACGATCAGCGGCTTGTGCTTACGCGCAATCAGCGCCAGGGCTTCTTCAAGCTGAGCGGCGGTTGGCAGACGACGATCAAGACGATGCACACGCTTCTGGAAGAAATATTCCGGGAAGTCCCAGGCTTCGCCCTGCACATCCTGCGGCAACGCGATAGTGACGGCACCGGTTTCCGCCGGATCGGTCAAAACGCGCATGGCATTGATACAGGCGGTCATCAGTTGCTCAGGACGGCTGACGCGATCCCAGTATTTGCTGACGGCGCGGAAGGCATCGTTGGTGCTGATGCTGAGATCGTGGCTCTGCTCGATCTGTTGCAGCACCGGGTCCGGCTGGCGCGTCGCGAACACATCGCCTGGCAGCAGCAGTAAAGGGATGCGGTTCGCCGTTGCGGTGGCAGCGGCGGTGATCATATTGGCTGCGCCCGGTCCGACCGACGAGGTACAGGCGATGATCTGGCGGCGCAGCGATTGCTTGGCAAAGCCGATGGCTGCATGCGCCATCCCCTGCTCATTACGGCCCTGATGTACCACCAGATCGCCGCTGTCCTGCTCCAGTGCCTGTCCCAGTCCCAGCACATTACCGTGACCAAAAATAGCGAAAATGCCTTTCACGAACCTGGTTTCAACGCCATCCACGTTCAGATACTGGTTATTGAGAAATTTCACCAGCGCCTGTGCCGTGGTTAATCTGATTGTGCCCATATGATCTTCCTTTACATGCTGGTACCTGCGGACCAGGTACAACGCGGTTAACGTCAACGCACCGGAAATGGCGACCGCGGATAAGTGAAACGTGAGGCGATTATAAACAAATATTTTTTCCATAAAATATGATTACAGAAGAAACATTTCATTTTGCGATGGAGATCAAATTCAGCGGTGAAACGGACACAGGGACAGGCCACAAACCGGGCAAAGTGGAACAGCTTTGAAGCATGCTGGGGGAATAACGAAATTTCATTTCACTTCAGTAGCTTCCTTTATTTCACAGTGATTTCCTGCGAGCTGGCTCACAAGCCAGAGCATCCGTGAAACTCATCGCTCCGCCATCCGCTGTTTAGCACACTGACAAGAGTTTTACCTGGTTCACAAAATCGTGACAGATATTTCATTTCATATTGTATTTGGAATTTTTATTCCCCATACTGCGACCATAGCCAATCAGGCACCTTGAGAACCCGGAAGCACAGTGCCCGATACCGGGCCACGCAGCCCGCAGTGTCTGCTTATCACAGAAGGAAACCATAGGTATGAGTACACAACAGAAGCGGCTTGATGTGATTTGTATCGGACGCATCGCCGTCGACCTCTACGGTCAGCAAATTGGATCACGACTGGAAGATATGAGCACCTTCGCCAAATATCTTGGTGGATCTTCCGGTAACGTGGCGTATGGCACGGCCATCCAGGGCCTGAAATCTGCCATGCTGGCACGCGTTGGGGACGAGCATAATGGCCGCTTTCTGCGTGAGACCTTGCAGCACGTGGGCTGCAACACCGATGGACTGATTACGGACAAAGATCGTCTTACGGCGCTGGTGATCCTCGGCATTAAAGATGAAGAAACCTTCCCGCTGATTTTTTACCGCGACAACTGCGCCGATATGGGCCTGGTGCCGGAAGATATCCATGAAGATTTCATTACTTCCTCGCGCGCCGTGGCGGTAACCGGTACGCATCTGTCACACCCACATACTCGTGCTGCGGTGCTGAAAGCGCTGGATATCGCCAAACGTAACGGCCTGCGCACCGCGCTGGATATCGATTACCGTCCGGTGCTGTGGGGTCTGACCTCACTCGGCGACGGTGAAACGCGTTTCATTGAGTCGAGCCAGGTGACGAAACAATTGCAGGAAGTGGTGCATTATTTCGATCTGATTGTCGGAACAGAAGAAGAGTTTCATATCGCCGGTGGCAGCACCGATACGCTGACCGCGCTGAAAAATGTGCGTCAGGCCAGCCAGGCGACCCTGGTGTGTAAACGTGGCCCGCTGGGTTGTGTGGTGTTTGAAGGGGATATCCCGGATAGCTGGGAGCAAACCAAACTGCATAGCGGCGTGCGCGTTGAAGTGCTGAACGTGCTGGGTGCTGGCGATGCCTTTATGTCTGGCCTGCTGCGTGGCTGGCTGAACGATGAAAGCTGGGAGCAGGCCTGTCGCTACGCCAACGCCTGTGGTGCGCTGGTGGTGTCACGTCACGGCTGTGCCCCGGCGATGCCGACCAAAGAGGAGCTGGATGACTTCCTCAGCCGTGATAACGCGGTCAAGCGCCCCGACCTGGATTCCCGTCTCAACCATCTGCATCGCGTTACCACGCGTACCCAACAGTGGCCGGAGCTGAACGTGTTCGCTTTCGACCATCGCAAACAACTTGCCGATATGGCCCGCGAAGCGGGTGTCGATGAAAGCCGCATCCCACAACTGAAATTGCTGTTGTTGCAGGCAGCTGAAGAAGCGGCACAACAGGCGGGTCTGGATAGCAAAAGTGGCATCCTGGCAGACACCACTTACGGCCAAAAAGCGCTGAACGCCATCACCGGCAAAGGCTGGTGGATTGGTCGTCCGATTGAGTTGCCCAGCTCACGCCCGTTACGCCTCGAACACGGCAATATCGGCTCCCAGCTGGTTAGCTGGCCGCAGGAACACGTGGTGAAATGCCTGGTGTTCTATCATCCGCACGACAGCACCGAAATGCGTAAAGAACAGGATGACCTGATTCTGGACGTGTGGAATGGCTGTAATAAGAGCGGGCATGAGCTGCTGTTGGAAGTGATTCTGCCGGAGAGCAATCCGGATAAGAAAGAATCTTACTACGTCGATATGCTGAGCCATTTCTACAGTCTCGGCATCCAGCCGGACTGGTGGAAACTGCCGCCATTATCCGCCGAGACCTGGCAGGCAGTAAGCCGCCTGATCGAACAACAGGATCCCCACTGCCGCGGCATTCTGTTGCTCGGCCTCGACGCACCGGAAGAGAAACTGAAAGCCGGTTTCGCCGCCGCCGCCCAGGCTCCGTGGGTCAAAGGGTTTGCGGTGGGTCGCACCATTTTCGGCCAGCCATCACGCCAGTGGTTACAGGGCGAGCTGGATGATCAGGCGCTGATCGAGACGGTGAAAGGCAATTACCTGCGGCTGATTGAGTACTGGCGCGCCGCGCGCAGCTAAAGCAGTCCCCACATAATGCACGAACGTAGCGGCGCGATTTATCGCGCGGTTTTTTCCAACCGCGTTTCGGGAATGGCGCAATAAATTGCGCCGCTACAAATTATGTCGTTAACCACCCTGCATTTTGTGAGGCGTTTCATAAACCGATGAAATAACCTTCACGATGCTGTCAAACAAATGAAATTTTCCATCCATCTGGTACTATAGCGCTCATTATCCAGCCATAATTCTTATTAGCGGGCCGAAGTAATGACCAATAACCCCACCCAATTGACCTTGTTACAGGACGACATCCGTCGTCGTTATGAAACGCTGAGCAAACGCCTGAAACAGGTGGCGCGCTATATTCTTGATAACAGCAACAGCATTGCCTTTGATACGGTCGCTTCGATCGCCCAGCAGGCCGACGTCCCCCCTTCCACGCTGATCCGTTTTGCCAACGCCTTTGGATTTAGTGGCTTCAACGAAATGAAACAGGTTTTCCGTCAGCACCTGATGGAAGAAACGGTGAACTACACCGAGCGCGCGCGTCTGTTCCGTCAGACCGCGACCGACGACAGCGCCAGCTCACCGGAAAGCCCGGTCGAAATTCTGAATGTCTTCACCATGGTCAACAGCCAGGCGCTGCAGCAGCTGGCAATGCAGGTTAACCCCGAGCAGCTCAACAAAGCGGTGAAGCTGCTAAATGAAGCAGAAAATATCTACATTATCGGCCTGCGTCGATCCTTCAGCGTAGCGTCGTATCTGGTGTACGCACTGCGCCATCTGGAACGTCGCGCCTTCCTGATTGACGGCCTCGGCGGAATGTTCACCGAGCAGCTGAGCATGGTAAATCCCAAAGATGTGGTGATTGCCATCAGCTACTCACCTTATGCACGTGAAGCAGTAGAACTGGTGGAACTCGGTGCCAAACGGGGTGCGCATCAGATCGCCATCACCGACAGCCAGGTCAGCCCGCTGGCCGCCTTCAGCGATGTCTGCTTTGTGGTACGTGAAGCGCAGGTGGATGGCTTCCGCTCGCAGGTGGCGTCTCTGTGCCTGGCGCAAACCCTGGCGGTTTCACTGGCGCTGAATAACGTCGAGAAAGCCTGACCCTCAAGCACCGAGGCTTGATTGATGCAGATCGAACCTTTACCGCCGCTCAACACGCTGATCGCCTTCGAGTGTGTCGCGCGTTATGGCAACATTTCGCGCGCGGCGGAAGAACTCAACCTGACGCAAAGCGCCACCAGCCGCCAGATTTTGCAGCTGGAGGAGATGCTGGGCTGCAAGCTTTTTACCCGCACCCAGCGCCGGGTATTGCTCACCCCACGCGGTGAGGCTTACGCAGTGCAGGTACGCCAGCAGCTCTCCGCGTTATCACACGCCACAGCGGAAGTGATGGGCTGGAACGGTCTGCCTCAGGTGACTATCGCCTGCACCAGCGCCATGGGGTCATTGTGGCTGGCACCACGCCTCTCGGAGCTTCATCGCGAACTGCCCAATCTGCAAATTCGGATGAAAATCTCCGACAGCTTCGCTGATATGCGCTCGTCGGAGTTCGATCTGGCGATTTTCTATCTGCGCGAACCGCCACCGGGCTTTCACGCCAGTCCGCTGTTTGACGAAATCTGTTATCCGATGTGCTCCCCGGCGTTTCTGACACGCCTTGACCCGGACGCCTCCGCCGAATCGTTGCTGCACCAGATGCTGCTGATTCAGGATGACCCGCAACGTGAATGGACCGGCTGGAGCGACTGGTTTGCCTCGCAGAACGTACTGAGTTTTGTGCCGCGCCAGACCTGGCGGGCGAATAACTACCCGTTTCTGGTGCAGTCCGCATTACGTGGTGACGGGATACTGCTCGGCTGGGAAGGTCTGGTGCAGGATCACCTCAATCGCGGCGAGCTGGTGGCCGCTCACGGCGGAAAACTGGCCGCCAACGGCAAATGTTTTCTGCTCACCCCGCAGGATCGCTATATCAAGCCGATTGTGCGCCATGTAATCAGCTGGCTACAGCACCAACATCAGACAGAAATCTCATCACGATAAAAAAGCGCCACAGAATATTATTTCTGTGACGCCCTTCGCACGGCAAATTATCTCTTCGACTCTTCACCATAACTTTTTCTTATATTTAAAGGTGCAACTAAAAACGCAAAGCCGCGATATTAATTCCCTTGTTTATTGTTGGGGATCTAAAGGCGGAAGTTTATTTTTAATTGCACCGCGTCGGCGATGTGAAGAATGCATACCAACCAGCGTAAAAATTAACCACATCGATTGGGAAATCACCATTGCCAAATTAAAATCATGGCTCAATGAATAGAGTCCGCAAACGCCGCCCGCGATGTTAAGACAGGCATAAATGTCTGAATCAATGACCAATTTACGCAACTGAACCAGTGCGTATGCCAATAAATAACAAAAAACGCCAATTAGCCCAACTATCGTATGCAGTTCCACATGCATTTTCCCTGGTGTTGCTCAGTGATCGGGAAATTATCTTTTTTGTGGGTGTTCTGCTGCGCGTTTTTCGCATAGTCTGATACGAAAATCTCATACATCAGATTTTATTGGTTTTGATATAAATCAGAAATAACTGCGCTAAGGCCCAGGATGAGATAAGTAAAACAGGGTGAATAACAACGGAGAAAAATAAATGAAAGACGAGCAGGAAAACTTTAACAAATATCTTCAGGGCGCAAATTTGAGCCGCCGTTCATTTATCAATACTGCCGCGCTGATTGGTGCAGGCACGGCATTATCGCTCTCCCCGTTCTCCGGTTTCGCCGCCGAAGCGACGCCCAAAAAAGGCGGCGTGCTGAAGCTTGGCATGTCCGGTGGTAACACCAGTGATTCGCTCGACCCGACGCTGTATAGCGACTGGGTGCCGCTCAACCAGGCTTACATGCTGATGAACGGCCTGATTGAAATCGATGAGAACAACAAAGCCACCCCGGAACTGCTGGAAAGCTGGAGCGCACTGCCGGGCGCACAGGAGTGGACCTTCAAAGTACGTCAGGGCGTCACCTTCCATAACGGTAAGGCCATGACGGTGGAAGATATTCTCTACTCCATCAACCTGCACCGTGGCGACCAGTCACGCAGCGCCATCAAAACTCAGCTGGCAAGCATCACCGAGCTGAAGAAAAGCGGCGATAACGAAATCACGCTTAAACTCGACGGCGGCAACGCGGACCTGCCTTACCTGCTGGCGGATTATCACCTGGTGGTGGTGCCGGATGGTTTCACCGACTGGAAACACCCGATTGGCACCGGTGCTTTCGTCTTCGACCAGTATCAACCCGGCGTGCGTTCTTACTTCAAACGCAACCCGAACTACTGGAAACCAAACCGTGGCTTTGTTGATGCCGTCGAAGTGCTGGTGATTAACGACGCCACCGCACGTACCAACGCGCTGATTTCCGGCCAGGTCCATGCCATCAACCGCGTGGACTTCAAAACCGTTGATTTCCTGAAACGCAGCCCGGCGCTGAACATCGTGCGTTCTGCGGGCGGCCAGCACTTTACCTTCCTGATGGATTGTCGCGTCGCACCGTTCAATAACAACGATGTGCGCATGGCGATCAAATACGGTATCGATCGTGAAAAACTGCTGGCAACGGTGCTGCGTGGTTACGGCACCCTCGGCAATGACCATCCGATCCCGAAAACCGATCGCTTCTTCAACAAAGCGCTGCCGCAGCGTGCTTACGATGCCGATAAAGCCAAATTTTATCTGAAGAAGGCCGGACTCAGCAGCCTGCCGGTGGAACTCTCCTCCTCCGATGCGGCCTTTGCCGGTGCGCTCGATGCCGCAGCGCTGTTCCAGGGCCAGGCCGCTCAGGCCGGGATTCAGGTCAGCATCAAACGTCAGCCTGCCGACAGCTACTGGGACGACGTGTGGATGAAAGCACCGTTCAGCATGGGTTACTGGGGTGGACGCCCGACCGCAGACCAGATGTTCTCCACCGCGTGGCAATCCACCGCCAAATGGAACGATACCCACTGGAAGAACGAGAAATTCGACAGCCTGCTGATTCAGGCCCGTTCGCTGCTGGATGAACAAAAACGCGCC
Organism: Pantoea sp. App145; assembly: GCF_047947045.1. Classification (NCBI taxonomy): domain Bacteria; kingdom Pseudomonadati; phylum Pseudomonadota; class Gammaproteobacteria; order Enterobacterales; family Erwiniaceae; genus Pantoea; species Pantoea sp. App145. The sequence goes on along the minus strand of NZ_CP133290.1, from coordinate 3,132,756 downwards.
GAAATCTATGGCGAATTGCAGCAAATCGCCAGCGATGACGGTGGTGCGATGATCCCGCTGTTTGGTGACTACCTCGATGCGGCCAGCAAAAAAGTGGGCGGCGTGAAACCGCATCCGATGTTCAACTTTATGGGTGGTCGCCTGGCAGAACGCGTTTGGCTGGAGTCGTAATGAAAAAGCAGATTTTACATCGCCTGCTGCTGGGCCTGCTCACGCTATGGCTGGTTTCGCTGCTGATATTTGTCGGCACCGAACTGCTGCCCGGTGATGTCGCCAGCGCGATTCTCGGGCAGAACGGTACGCCGGAAACCATCGCCGCGCTGCGTACGCAGCTCGGCCTGGACCAACCGGCCATCTGGCGCTACCTGCACTGGCTGGGTGGCGTGCTGCACGGCGATCTCGGCAACTCGCTGGCTAACAACCAGCCGATCAGCGCGGAGCTGCTGCCGCGCCTGGCGAATACGCTGTTCCTCGCCGGTTATGCCGCCATCATTGCTATCCCGCTGGCGGTGCTGCTCGGCATCGCCTCGGCGGTATGGCGTGGTTCGTGGTTCGATCGCTTAGCCAACTCGCTGACGCTGCTGAGTATTTCGGTGCCGGAATTCTTCGTGGGTTACGTGCTGGTGATTTTCTTCGCCATTCGTCTGGCGTGGTTCCCCAGCCTGGCGCTGGTCGATCCTGATGCCGGTGTGCTCTCGCGACTGTATGCCTGCACCCTGCCGATGCTGACGCTGGTGCTGGTGGTGCTGGCGCATATGCTGCGTATGACGCGCGCCTCCGTCGGCGCGGTAATGTCGAGCAGCTATATCGAAACCGCCCTGCTAAAAGGCATGTCACGCTGGCGCATCGTGCTCGGCCACGCGCTGCCTAACGCGCTGGCACCGATCATCAACGTTATCGCCTTTAACCTGGCCTATCTGGTGGTCGGAGTGATTCTGGTGGAAGTGGTGTTTGTCTATCCTGGCATTGGGCAATTGATGGTGGACGCCGTGACCAAGCGCGATCTGCCGGTGGTGCAGGCCTGCGGGCTGTTGTTTGGCGGCACCTACATCCTGCTCAACACCGCCGCCGATTTGCTGGCGATCTGGTGTAACCCACGTCTGCGCCATGCGAGGTAAGTGATGAAAAAACTGAAAATCCGCACGGTGCCGATTTCCGCCATGCTTGGCCTGGCAATCATCGCCGTGAACCTGATTGCCGCGCTGTTCGCGCCCTGGCTGGCACCGCACAGCGAAACCGCGCAGGTGGGCGATATCTGGATGCTGCCCTCCAGCGCCATGCCGCTTGGCACTGACAGCCTGGGCCGCGACATGTTGTCACGCATTCTGTTTGGCGCGCGTACCACCATCGCCATCGCACTGGCAATCACCGCCATTTCGTTTGTCATCGGCATTCTCACCGGCTTCACCGCCGCCATTTATGGCCGCTGGGTGGATGTGGTGCTGACGCGCATCGTCGATACGCTGATGTCGATTCCGGTGCTGATTCTGGCGCTGATCGTGTTGTCGGTGCTCGGCACCTCAATTCCGGTACTGGTTGGCACCATTGCTTTGCTCGATGCCACCCGCGTCTATCGTCTGGCACGTCTGGTGGCGCAGGGGATTGTCTGCCAGGAGTATGTCGAAGCAGCGCGTCTGCGCGGCGAAGGGCTGGGCTGGATCGTGCGTAAAGAGATTCTGCCCAACGCCATCCCACCGCTGCTGGCGGAGTTTGGCATGCGCTTCTGCTTCACGTTCCTGTTTATCGCCGGTTTGAGCTTCCTCGGGCTGGGCATTCAGCCGCCGTGGGCCGACTGGGGCAGCATGGTGCGCGACAACGCCCAGGCGATCAACTTCGGCCAGCTGGCCCCACTCTACCCGGCTGCCGCCATCGCCCTGCTGACCATCGGCGTCAATCTGGTGGTTGACTGGCTGCTGGTACGCAACAACCTTTCGCTGGGGGAAGAGGGATGACACAACCCATTCTGGAAATGCGCGATCTGCGCATTGAAACCGACCAGGGCATTCCGCTGGTCCAGAACATTTCACTCAGCCTGAAACCCGGTGAAGTGCTGGGGCTGATTGGCGAATCCGGTGCCGGTAAATCCACCATCGGCCTTGCCGCACTGGGCTATGCCCGTGCGGGCTGCCGCATTGCCGGTGGCGAAGTGCGTATCGCCGGGCGCGATATTGTGCCGCTCTCCAGCAAGGAGAAACGCGAAATTCGCGGCCGCCGCGTGGCCTATGTGGCGCAAAGCGCCGCCGCCGCGTTTAACCCGGCGCTGACCATTGGCAAGCAGGTGTGTGAAGGGCCGATTCGTCATGGCCTGATGAACGCTACTGAAGCGCAGGCGTGGGCAGTCACCCTGTTCCGCGCGCTGGATCTGCCGGAGCCAGACACCATCGGCCAGCGCTATCCGCATCAGCTGTCCGGCGGCCAGTTGCAACGCGCAATGGCAGCGATGGCGATGTCCTGCAAACCCGATTTGCTGGTGATGGACGAACCGACCACCGCACTGGATGTCACCACGCAGATTGAAGTGTTGGTGATGCTGCGCAAGCTGGTGCGTGAGTTCAATACCGCCGCGTTGTACATCACCCACGATTTGGCCGTGGTGGCGCAGATTGCTGACCGCATCATGGTGCTGCGCCAGGGCTGCGAAGTGGAAAGCGGCAGCACCACCGACATTCTGCAAAATCCGCTGGAAAGCTATACCCAGCGGCTGGTATCGGAACGCGCCCATGCGCTGACGCCGGTCCACGCGGAAAACGTGGCGCAGGGACAGTTGCTGACGCTGCAAAACCTCTCCACCGGTTACAACGGTAAAACCGTGGTACACGGCGTCTCGATGAGCCTCGCCAAAGGCGAAACGCTGGCAATTATTGGCGAGTCAGGCAGCGGCAAAAGTACCCTGGCGCGCGCGCTGTGCGGCCTGCTGGGCGATACCGCCGGTAACGTCAGCTTTGCCGGCAAGGTCCTGGCGAACCGTTATCAGCAGCGCGACAAAGAGACGTTGCGTCGTATCCAGATGATCTACCAGTTGCCGGATGTGGCCCTCAATCCGCGCCAGACCATTCTGGAAGCGATTGGGCGTCCGATCGCCTTCTACTTTGGACTGGATAAGCGCCAGGTGCGCGCACGCGTGGAAGAACTGCTGCGGCTGACCGAGCTGCCGCTCACCCTGATTGATCGTTATCCCGCAGCGCTCTCCGGCGGGCAGAAGCAGCGTGTCTGCATTGCGCGGGCGCTGGCGGCGCAGCCTGAGTTGATTATTTGCGATGAAGCCACCTCGGCTCTCGATCCGCTGGTCGCGGAAGAGGTGCTGAATCTGCTGCGCCGTTTGCAGGAACAGCTCGGCCTGTCATACCTGTTTATCACCCACGACCTCAGCACCGTGAAACGCATCGCGCAACAGGTGGCGGTGATGTATCAGGGCAACGTGGTGGCGCAGGGGCCGACCGAACAGGTGTTCAGCGCTCCGATGCACAGCTATACCGAAAAACTACTGACCTCGGTGCCGGAAATGCGCACATCCTGGCTGGATGAAGTGCTGGGTCAGCGTCAGTCAAATGCAATGGCAGGAGCCTCATGAAAACCCTCGTAACGCAGTTTCCCCACAGCGTCAGCGTGACGGAACATATCTGGATCACCCTGAAAGATGGCACTCGTCTGGCGGCCCGCATGTGGCTGCCGCTTTCCGCCAGCCAGCAGCCGGTACCTGCCATTCTCGAATACATTCCCTATCGCAAGCGCGATGGGACGCGTACCCGCGATGAGCCGATGCACGGTTACTTTGCCGGACAGGGCTACGCCGTGCTGCGCGTGGATATGCGCGGCAGCGGTGAATCGGATGGCCTGCTGGCCGACGAATATCTGTTACAGGAACAGGAAGATGCGCTGGAAGTGATCGACTGGATCAGCCAGCAGAGCTGGTGCAGCGGCGCAGTCGGCATGATGGGTAAATCCTGGGGTGGTTTTAACTGCCTGCAACTGGCTGCCCGTCGCCCACCAGCATTGAAAGCGATCATCACCGTATGCTCGACCGATGATCGTTATAACGACGATATCCACTACAAAGGCGGCTGCCTGCTGAATGACAACCTGTGGTGGGGCGGCATTATGCTGGCCTATCAAAGCCGTCCGCAGGACCCGCAGCTGGTGGGCGATAGCTGGTATCAGGACTGGCTCAATCGTCTGGAAAACATGCCGTTTTTCCCGGCGCTGTGGATGGATCATCCGCTGAAAGATGCCTACTGGAAACACGGTTCGGTCGGGGAAGACTGGTCGGCGATTCAGTGCCCGGTGATGGCGGTCGGCGGCTGGGCCGACTCCTACAGCAACGCGGTGTTCCGTCTGATGGACAACCTTGAAGTGCCGCGTAAGGCAATCATCGGCCCGTGGGCGCATATCTACCCGCAGGATGGCACGCCGGAACCGGCCATTGGTTTCCTGCAGGAAGCAGTGACCTGGTGGGACCACTGGCTGAAGCAGGTGGATAATGACGCGCTGGCCGGTCCACGCGTGCAGGCATGGCTGAACGACAGCCAGCGCCCAGGTTCGCAACGTCCGCAGGCATTTGGTGAATGGATCGCCATCGACGGTGATACCGACGAAGTGACCAAAGCGCAACGCTGGCATTTACAGCCCAGCACCCTTACCCCGACACCGCTGGAGCAGGAAAGCTGGCAAGCCATCTGTACCCAGCAAAACCACGGGCTATTTGCCGGGGAGTGGATGGGCGCAGGCGTATTGGGTGAAAGCCCGAGCGACCAGCGGATGGATGATGGCCTGGCGGAGAGCTTCGACAGCGCGCCGCTCGATGAAAGCCTGAGCATCTATGGTTTCCCGCAGTTTCGCGTCAAACTCAGCAGCGATAAACCGGCGGCGATGCTGTACGTGCGTTTATCCGATGTCGCTCCCGACGGTGCATCAACCCGCGTGACCCACGGCTGGGTCAACCTCAGCCATTTGCAGGGGCAGGATAAAAACGTGCCACTTCTGCCGGGTGAAACGGTGGATGTGCAGGTGCAGCTGGACGGTATCGCCTGGCGTTTTGCCACCGGCCATCGTCTGCGTATCTCGCTGGCGACCACCTTCTGGCCGATGATCTGGCCGATGGCGGAAATGGCGACCCTGAAGGTGAATCTGGCCAGTGCCGCGCTCGATCTGCCGGTATGCCGCCAGGTGTCACCGATTGCCGGGCCGAATCCACAACCAGCAACCGCCGCCAATACGCCGCTGACGCTGCTATCACCGGGGCGTGTCGAGCGCGAGCTGCGTTATGACGTGGTGAATGACAGCTGGGAAAGTGTGACCCACGGCATCGGCGGGGTGTTTGGCGAAGGGGTCTATCGTTTCGACGATATCGATACCACCGTCGATCACAGCCTGCGTCGTCAGCTGACCGTGCATAACCAGGACCCGCTATCCGCTCATTATCTGCTGACGCAAAGCATGAAGATCGGGCGTGAAGGATGGTGGACGGAAACCGACATCGTGCTGGAGATGCGCAGCGATCTGACGCATTTCATCATCAACGGTGAGATGAAGGTGCAGCACAACGGCGAAGCGGTATGTACGAAGCAGTGGGATCGACGCATTAAACGTTAAATCCGCACATCCAAAAACGCGCGATAAATCGCGCCGCTACAACCCTGTGCTGGTATGGTAGCGGCGCGATTCATCGCGCAATCAGGAACGCGGATACTTATCGCTATTCACCCAGGCGTGATCTTTCTCCCAGGTAAATTTCCACAGACGAACCGGACCCGCCATCACGTTGAGATAATAGTTGTCATACCCCGCCAGCGTCGCCACCGGATGGTAGCCACGCGGCACAGTAACCACATCGCGGTTATACGGTGCCAGACATTCGTCCAGCGAACGGTCGTCGGTGTAGACGCGCTGCATGGCGAAACCGGGCTCCGGATCGAAACGGTGATAATACGTCTCTTCCAGATAGGTTTCGTCCGGGCTGTCTTTCTGATCGTGCTTGTGGCTCGGATAAGAACTGGTCGCCCCTTCGTCGGTGTAAACTTCCACCACCAACAGGCTATCGGCCGGTTTATTGTCCGGCAGAATGTTATGCACCAGACGCTGGTTGCGTCCCTTACCACGATGCTCGACCCCGACATCTTCCGGCGCAATCAGACGCGCTGGCAGGTTGCCCTGGCTGGGGGCGTTACACACCGCCAGCTCCAGATCGCTATCGGCATAGACTTCCACCTCGTCGTTATGCGGCACATACACCGAATAAGGCGGAATACGTTCGAAGGGTGACAAACGCTTGCCCAGATTCGGGAACTCAGCATGACGGGTTTTCACCGAGGCAAAGCCCGCCACCAGTACCAGACACAGCTCTTTATCACCGCTGGGAAGCCGAAGAGTTTGGCCTTTTTTCAGCAGATACGCATCAAAGCCCACGTATCCCCAACCGGCGCTTTCCGGCGTGACATGCTGAATACGGCCATTGCTGTCTGGCTGCTGCGCTTTCGCAAGTAGTGACATCCCAATCCTCCTTAACCCAGCGTCGGCATGCTGAACTCAGAGACCGTCTGCTGACCGCTCGGCCAGCGCACGGTGGCAGTTTTCATGCGGGTGTAGAAACGCACGCCATCCGGCCCGTGGACATTCAGCGCACCAAACACCGAACGTTTCCAGCCACCGAAGCTGTGGAATGCCATCGGTACCGGAACCGGTACGTTGACGCCAACCATGCCCGCTTCCACATCCTGCACAAACTCACGCGCGGTGTGGCCGTTACTGGTGAAGATGGCGCTGCCGTTGCCGAATTCATGGCTGTTCACCAGTTGCAGCGCGCTGCTGAAATCCGGGGAACGCATGATGCTCAGCACCGGTCCGAAGATCTCTTCGCGCCAGATAGTCATCTCTGAGGTCACGTTGTCGAACAGCGTGCCGCCCACGTAGTAACCTTCTGCATGGCCCGGCACCTGATAGTTACGGCCATCGACCACCAGTTTCGCGCCTTCCTGCTCACCTTTGTCGATGTAGCCCAGCACTTTTTTCTGGTGCGCGGCAGACACCACCGGCCCCATTTCATTCTCTTCCGCACCTTTCTGGATACCCGGTCCGACGCGCAGCGCTTTGATCAGCGGGGTCAGTCGGGCGATCAGTTTGTCGGCAGTGCCCTCACCCACCGCCACCACTACCGGCAGTGCCATGCAACGCTCACCGGCAGAACCAAAAGCACCGCCCATGATGGCATTCACCGTGGCATCCAGATCGGCATCCGGCATCACGATGGCGTGGTTTTTTGCGGCACCAAACGCCTGAACGCGTTTGCCATGCGCACTGGCAGTTTTGTAGATATGTTCTGCCACGCCGGAAGAACCCACGAAACTTACCGCCGCCACGCGCGGATCTTTATACAGTTGCTCGGCATCTTCGTTGGAAGAGTGGACCACGTTGAACACGCCATCCGGCAGGCCCGCTTCTTTCAGCAGCTCCGCCATACGCACCGAAGCGGATGGGTCCAGCGCCGGTGGCTTGAGAATAAAGGTGTTACCGCAGGCCAGTGCAATCGGGAACATCCACAGCGGCACCATCGCCGGGAAGTTAAACGGGGTGATACCCGCTACCACACCCACCGGCTGCATCAGTGAGTAGCTGTCCACACCGCCACCCACATTTGGCGAGTTTTCGCCTTTAATCAGATGCGGAATGCCGCAGGCAAATTCGATCACTTCAATGCCGCGCGTCAGCTCACCCAGCGCATCGGACCACACTTTGCCGTGCTCAGAGACGATCAGCGCCGCCAGCTCCTCACGGTGCTGTTCCATCAGCGCTTTAAAGTTGAACATCACACGGGCACGACGCAGCGGAGAGGTTTTGGACCATTCCGGGAATGCCGCATGAGCGACTTCAATCGCTTTAGCGACTTCATCTGAGGTGCTCTGCGTCAGTTCACGCACCACTTTGCCGGTCGCCGGATCGTACACCGGAATGGTTTCATTGCTGGCGCTGTGGGTAATCTGGCCGCCGATAAAGTTTCCTACGATGTTCATGTCGTTGCCTCTTTAATGTGTAAACCCGCGAGAACGAAAAAGCATGGTATGAAGCTATTACAGTGAAATAAATTTTTCAAATACTTATTTTTGGAAAATTTGCTTTTAGCGGACTGGATCGCATTTTCCTGCCCATGACATCCCTGGATCACGCCACACCTGAACATTAAACAAAACGAAAGATGAAATTTTTGCGAGGAAGATCCAATATCTTAAATTTCATAATTCACTAACAATGAAATAAATGTTCTCTTTAGCACCATCTTACCCGCACCCCATTACAGGAGCCGTCACATGGCCATCGATCCAACCCGTTTCTGTATTAACCGTAAAATTGCCCCGACGCTGTCGCTGGAAGCCTTTTTCCAGCTGGTGCAGCGTCTGGGTTTAAACAAAGTGGAACTGCGTAACGATATGCCGGGCGGCAGGGTGACGGATGATCTGAGTGTGGCGCAACTGCGCGCATTGACCGACAAATACCACATCGAAATCGAAACCATAAACGCGCTCTATCCGTTCAACCGTCCTGATGACACGCTGCTGGCCAAAGCCGAAGCCCTGTTGCAGGAAGCCCAGCAAATTGGCGCGAAAGCGCTGGTAATGTGTCCGCTGAATGAAGGCATTGCCATTGCCCCGGAACAGACGCTGGCAGCGTTGCAAACCCTTGCTCCACGCTTTGCCCATTATGGCATCCAGGGACTGGTGGAACCGCTCGGCTTCCCGGTCAGCTCCCTGCGTTCCGCCGTGAAGACGCAGCAGCTCATTCGTGATGCGCAGGTGCCGTTCAAACTGCTGCTGGATACGTTCCATCATCATCTGTACGAAAACGCGGAGCAGGAATTCCCGCAGGAGATTGATGTTAACCAGATTGGCCTGGTGCATCTGTCCGGCGTGGAAGATACGCGCCCGACGGATCAACTCACCGATGAACAACGCATCATGCTGAGTAATAACGATGTGCTGAACAGCGTGGCGCAGGTGAAACGCCTGGAGATGCTGGGTTACAAAGGCATCTACGCCTTTGAACCGTTCTCGTCTGCGCTGGAGACGTGGAGCGCCAAAGATATCGAACGTGAAATCCGCGCCAGCATTGAATTGCTGCAAGCCTGATAAAACCCGCGCGATAAATCTCTAACCGGGGGTTGCTGTCCGCTGCTCCCGCCTGCCAGACCCTTATCTGTGTCATTGACACAACGTTGTAGTGATTGGCCTCGGTCGGAGGCCACTTTTTTAATTCTCTTTAATCTCTACCGGCGGACTGTCAGGCTGGCGTCTGCTCATCCGCAGCGTACACACCAGCGCCAGACAAACCAACAACGCCGTCAGGAAGTAAACCAACGGTACGCCCGCGTAGCTCATAATAAAGCCTGCAATCGGCCCGGTGATCCCCAGCGACAAATCCATAAACGCCGTATAGGTTGCCAGCGCGCTGCCCTGGTTCTGTTGTGGCACCACTTTCACCGCCACCACGCCAATCGCCGGGAACACCAGTGAGAAACCTGCGCCGGTAAAAAATGCCCCGACTTTTGCCATCCAGGGATCGAACGAACCTGCCACGAGGAACAGACCCACGGCTTCCACCGCAAAGCAAATGCTGGCGACCCGTAAGCCACCGAGACGATTGATGGCGTTGGGAAACAGCAGGCGCGTGCCGACAAATGCGGCGCTGAACAGCGTCAGCGCGAACGCAGCGCCATCCCAGCCTTTATCCTGATAAAACAGGGTGATAAAGGTCGCGATCACGCCAAACCCAGCCGACCCCATCGCCAGAATCAGGCCAAAGCCATAGATTTTCCCCAGCACATCGCGAAACGGCAGCGGTTTGGCTTTGCTGCCTTTCACCGGCGCACGCGGCAGCGCCAGCGCAATTGCCAGTACGCAAATGGCGATGATGATGCCGGACAACAGCAACAGCCCACCGGCGCGGAAAATCACCACCCCGAGCGGAGCACCAATCGCCATCGCACCGTAGGTGACGATGCCGTTCCAGGAAATCACCCGGCCAATATGCAGGGAGCCGACGCGCGCCACGCCCCACAGCGAAGTGCCAGTACCGGAGAAACTTTGCCCGACACCGAGGATCACACGGCCCAGGCACAGCAGCCCGAGGCTCAGCACCGACCAGCCTTCGGTCAGCGCCGACAGCAGAATGCACAAACCACTGAGGAAACAGCCACACAGCCCGAGCACTACCACTTTTTTCGGTCCCCATTGATCGGCGTAACGTCCGGCATGGGGGCGGCTTAACAGGGTGGCAAGATATTGCAGGCTAATCACCAGCCCGGCCCAGAAGGCGCTGTAGCCGAGTCCGTCATGGACAAAACCCGGTAACACCGCCAGCGGCAGGCCGATGGTGAGATAGCTGGCAAAATTGAACATCACGATGGAGAGGATCAGTAAATTCAGACGGAAAGGCGTTAAAGCAGGTTCCGCGGCAGGCAGGTCAGGCATGAGTGAGTGCGCTCGTGTTTGACGAATTTTTTATAATCGAGCTGTAACTATACGCTTTTTCGCCTGCTGCGCATCATAGTGTCTGATGATATTTGGTCATCTTTCCGTCATATCCCCGCCGTAGACTCGCCGCCAGTGAAATCCCAAAGAGGATAACAATCTGATGACGCTCCTGATAAACCATCGGGTGCGCGTGGCGTATGCCGACTCCCTGCTGCTGGCGGGAGGTGGCCGATGACGCATATCGCGCAACCTATCGAACTGAAAAATCTCAGCTGGTCAGCGGGTAACCTGACCATTCTGCACGATCTCTCCCTGACCATTCCCGCCGGACAAACGCTGGCGCTGCTCGGCCCTTCCGGCTGTGGCAAAAGCACGCTGCTGAAACTGCTGGCGGGCCTGCTGCAACCCTCGGCGGGTGAAATCTGGATCGGTGACCAGTGCGTGGCCTCGGCACGCCACTGCGCTGCACCGGAAGCACGTAACCTCGGCATGGTGTTCCAGGATTACGCGCTCTGGCCGCATATGAGCGTGGTGCAGAACGTGGCCTTTCCCCTGCGAATGCGTGGCGTAAAGAAAACGGCGGCGCTGCAACAGGCGGAAGCCGCACTGGAGCAGGTTGGACTCACCGGGTTTGGCGATCGTAAACCCGCCATGTTGTCTGGCGGTCAGCAACAACGTGTGGCGTTAGCCCGCGCGTTGGTGGCGAAACCGGCGATTCTGCTGTTTGACGAACCCTTATCCAACCTTGACCGCGATCTGCGCGAAACGCTCGCGCAGACCATGGCGCAGCTGCTGCGCGCTTTTGGTATCACCGCCGTTTACGTAACGCATGACCGCGAGGAAGCCAACACCCTGGCCGACCGCATTATCCATCTGGCGCAGGGCCAGATTGTTTCAGTGACTGACCTCTCAGGGGAAACCAATGCCATCTCTCAAATCTGTTAAAACAGGAGCCATCAGCGCGATGATTTTGACTTCCGCCATGATGATGAACGATGCCGAAGCACTGACGGTGTACACCGCCGGTCCTGGCTCACTGGCGAAAAGCCTCGCCACCGGGTTTGAAAAACAAACCGGGGTTAAGGTGAATATCTTCCAGGCCACCACCGGCAAAGTGATGGCGCGTCTGGAAGCGGAGCAGGCTAACCCGCAGGCGGATGTACTGATCTCAGCGTCATGGGACACAGCAGAAGACCTGCAACAACGTGGCTGGCTGCTGCCGTATCAAAGCCCAAACGCCGCGAACGTACCGGCCGCATTTAAAACCGATGCTTACGTCGCCCAGGGCATTTCCGCGCTCGGCATCGTGTGGAACACCAACAGCCATACGCCAGAACCCAAAACCTGGCAGGACCTCACCGGTCCGGCGTTCAAAGACAAAATCACCACCCCCGACCCGGCGCTGTCGGGTGCCTCTCTCGACCTGCTGATTGGTTTGCAGAATGGTGAAGGCGAGAAGGCGTGGCAGCTATTTGATCAGCTGAAAGCCAATGGCATGGTGATCAGCGGCCCGAATGCGCAAGCGGTAACGCCGGTGTTGCAGGGGGCGAAAGCCGCGGTGTTTGGCGCGGTGGATTACGTGACTTACAACAACATCGCCCAGGGTGAAGCGGTGAAAGTGATTTTCCCGGAAAACGGCACCGTGGTGGCCCCGCGTCCGATGATGATTCTGAAAAGCAGCCAGCATGCCGCCGATGCTAAAGCCTTTATCGATTATGTACTGTCGGATGAAGGCCAGCAGCAGGTGGCAAAAGCCTGGCTGATGCCCGCTCGTACCGATATCAAGGCGCAACGTCCGTTAATCACCGAGATCAAACTGTTGCCGGTGAATCAGGAAGGCGGCAGTGAACGCGCGGCGGTGCTGAAGCGCTTTGCCACGCTGTTTGGACAATAAACCATGTCGCGTGCCCTGTTTAACGGCCTGATCCTGCTGGCGCTGCTGGTCCTGGTGGCGCTGCCGCTGCTGTTTATCGTGCTACAGGCGTTGTTTCCGCATCTGAGCGAGGGGCAATGGCAGGGAGCTTTCAGTGCGCTGCCCGCGTTACTGGAAGATCCGCAGCTGGTGCCGATGTGGCTGGGTACGCTGAAAATTGGTCTCGGCGTGGCGCTCGGCAGCCTGGTATTAGGCCTGCCGCTCGGCGCGCTGCGTGGCTTGTTTCGTCTGCCAGCGGCGGCGCTGTGGGATTTGTTGTTTCTTATCCCCTTCCTGACGCCACCCTATATTGTGGCGCTGGCCTGGACGCTGGCGCTGCAACGCAATGGTTATGTCGAGCAGCTCACCGGCCTGAATTTTGACAGCCTGTTGTTTAGCAGCAGCGGCATGATGCTGGTGATGACGCTCAACATCTTCCCGGTGGTCTATTTCGCGGTGTCGCGTTCGCTGATGGCGAGCGGGCAGCGCCTGGCCTGGGTCGCGCGGGTGCATGGTGCTCACGCCTGGCGCGCCTTTGCGCAGATAACCCTGCCGCTGACCTTACCAGCCCTGGCCGGTGGCGTACTGCTGGCGTTCACGCTGGCGATTGAGGAATACGGCGCACCGGCGGCGCTTGGCGCTCGCGCCGGGCTAACCCTGATGACGGTCGGCATAGAGCAAAAACTGGCTGACTGGCCGATTGATCTGCCGGGGGCGGCCTCGCTCTCGCTGATGTTAAGCCTGGTGGCGCTGCTGGCATGGTTTTGCCAGCGCAAATTGACCGGCAGCAGCGATGTCACGGCGGTGAGCGGTAAACCGGTGGCGCAGGAAGCCGCCCGCCCCGGTCGCTGGCAACTGCCGATGTTGCTGCTGTTCGTGCTTACCGCCCTGCTGGCGGTGGTGCTACCGCTCGGCGCGATGACGCTGAGCGGCCTGCTGAACACCTTGTCGGGCGGCATTCATCCCGGCAACCTGACACTGCGTCATTTCACCGCGCTGTTCAGCCAGCAGGGTGATGCACTGGCGGCGTTCTCCACCAGCATCGGGCTGGCGCTCGGCGCGGCATTACTCACCGGGTTGCTCGGATTTTTGATTGCCTGGCGCGTGGCCGAAGGTAAAACGCGTTTGCTGGCGCTGATGGATGGGCTGGCCTTGCTGCCTGCGGCGATGCCGGGGGTGGTGATTGGCGTCGGGCTGATTTTGTTGTGGAATCGCGGCTTCTGGCCGGTCTCCCCCTACAACACGCTGGCGATTTTGCTGCTTTCCTACAGCTGCCTGCTGCTGCCGTGGCCGGTACGTTATGTCAGCAGCGCCCTGCGTCAGCTGGGTCCGACGCTGGAACCGGCAGCGCGGGTGCACGGTGCCTCGCGTTTGCAGGCGCTGCGGTTGATTGTGCTGCCACTGGTCACCCCGAGCCTGCTGGCGGCGATGATGATGGTGTTCGCCGTCGCCTCGCGCGAGCTGGTCACCTCCCTGCTGCTGGCACCCGCTGGGGTACAAACCGTGGCGATATTTATCTGGCGGCAGTTCGAACAGGGTTCAGTGGGCCAGGGCATGGCGATGGCGACGCTAACGTTGTTCGCCAGCCTCAGCCTGATGTTGGCGGCGCTGGGTCTGCTGCGGCGGCAATCGACTTAAACCCACCTGGATCAGTAGCGGCGCGATTTATCGCGCAATTTCGTGCATCGTGCAGGGAAAACCGCGCGATAAATCACGCCGCTACAGCTCTTGCTTGATGGTCAGCCCGGACAGTGCCAGTTTCAGCGCGGTAACGTCCGCAGCAGCAGACATCCCCCTTGCCAGCGCATCGAACAGGTTGTCGTCACCATCCCGGCTGCGGCCTGCAATTCTCCAGCTGGCGGGCTGCCCGCTATTCCCCGGCGGAATGTTCAACGCGTCATACATCAGCAGCCCGCCTTTGTTCTGGCGGGCGCGGATGGCCACCAGGTTATCCACTGGCAGCACCTCATCCCCCAGGCTGCCCGATTGCCATCCCGCCGGGGTGCAGACTCGCACCCTGTCATCCAGTTCCACCACCAGAATATTGAGGTTTCGGGCGCTGGCGATTTGCCGGATATGATCATTTTTCACTGCCTGATAATGGACAAAGTTAATGATATCCATCTGATAATCAGGGCCGTAACCAATCAGCAGCTCCTCGCCTTTGCTGATTTTTCTCTGAGTGACATACACCACCGCCACGCCCTTATGGCGTGGTTTTCTGGCATAAAAAACCATCACATTGTTTTCACCGCGTGCCGGATAACCCGGCAGGTGGCCGGTATTGATCAGTGCCAGCAGGTTGGGATGTTGATAGCCACTGATGCTGACATTCGGCTGACGGGTGGCAAACAGATAAGTGAAGATGGCATGCGGGCCGTGTTTTTTTATCGCGGCGTCAAGGCTATCCCCGCCAGCAAGAATATCCCCGGAATAGATGCCGAGACAGGTTCCGGCCGGGATATCTTCCCGTGCCACAATCTGATTGCCTGCCGGATCGTCCGGCTCCTTTTTGATGGTCAAATAACGGGCAAAGCGCGCCGCATCACTCTTCCCATCGGTTTTCACCGCCAGCCTCACCTGATCCAGTACCGCCTGTTGCTGAGCATCTGGTAGCGTCTTTAGCCCCACCACTTCAACCTGCTGCCAGTGACCCAGTTTTTCCCCGGTTAAGCTCAGTCCAGTCAGCGGATCGCGCAGCAGCGGGCCGGCATAATGTTGCGCCCTTTCTGCGAGGTGTCGCTCCTCAAGGACTACGGTTTCGGCATTGTCCGCATGTTCCTCTGGCTCTGGTTTGATAACCGTGACTGGTGGCGCTAACAGCTGGAGTGACTTTATTTCAGCATACAGGCTGTTTGGCTGAATCTTATAGTGCTTCGCCAGCTGTAACTGACTGACTTTAGGCCATGTTTTGCAATCCTTGTGGTCCAGAAACAGGCGTGCTATCAGCGCCGCATCCGGGGCATCCTCTGGCGAAAGACGTTTATTGAGAAAGTTGATTTGCCTTACCGTCAGCGCCGCCGACTGGAACTGGTTGATATCGGCGCGCAGGCTGTTCAGGTTGACCTTGTAGTAAGCCGCTAACTGAAAGGTAGTGATACCCGGCCAATCCAGGCTGCGTCTCTGGTCGACATAGAGTTCGGCCACCTGGCTGGTCGTGACGCCATCCGCCAACGGCAAATAGCGATGAAGATAAATTTCCTGCGCCGATACCAGCGGAGCATCCTTCATACAGCCAATTTTATAGATGAGGGTGGAAAGCTTAACCTTGAAATGTTGTGCCAGAATCCGCTGGGTAATACCTCGTGTTTCAAGCGCACTTTTAAAATCGAGCCAGATCCGCGCTACCGCTGCTGCGGTGATCTTTTTTTTCGCGGCTATCAGGCTATCGAGCCATTCCCTGTCACTGTCTGGCAGCGCATTCGGCTTTTCAATACTGATGGTTCTGCTCAGCGAGTTATGGTGCAACTGGCAATATTTTGCCAGCTGCATCACGGTGATTCCCTGTGACTCCAGCAGCGCTTTGTTATGATGAGTTAACCGGGCTACCGTTTTCGTATCAGCCCAGGACGGCAATAACATCTTCAGCGTGTTTTTTTGCCCCGCCGTTAGCGGCACTGATTTAATCCAGTTGATTTTGTGCACCAGGTTATCGCGGCTGACTTTATAGTGTTTGCTCAGCATTCTCCGGTTGATATTGTTTTCCCAAAAAATCTGCTCATTAGCGATAAATAACCGGGCTACCGCATCCACATCCGGCTTATTCTTCAGAGGAAGCAGGCGATGCAGCATGCTTTCCTGTGATGGCAAGAGTGCCACGGGTTTGACCTTGTCGATGGCTTTTTCCAGAGTCCGCTTATTAATTCCGCAATGTCCCGCCAGCTGGCGCTGAGAGATTTGCTGCCCGACCAGGAGTTTTTGATTGTCAAAATAGCGTTGTGCAACTTCACTTAGCGTCAGTTTCTGTACGGCTGGAAACAGTTCATTCAACGTCGTCTCCTGCTTATGCGTGAGTATGCCCGGCCTGGCACTGCCGATGTCTATCCACTTTATTCCATAGTAGCGAGACAGTACCCGCTGGGTGACTTTCATCTCGCCCATGGCCTGCTGGTTGTCGATAAATAGCTGGGCCACGGTCTTCGCGTCGGGATGATTTTCTGCGGGCAGGAGCTTATGCAGGAAGCTTTTCTGCGCTGAAGTGATGTTTGCCGGGGATATACTCATTAAAGCGCGTAGCAGGGAACTGCGCGATATCCCGTAGTACCAGGCAAGGACTATCTGAGTTACTGACTTCGGGCGGGAACGATCTTTATACAGGGTCGCCACTGCGGCGTTCTTCGCCGCCCCCTCGGGTACGCTTTGGCGCTCAAGCCATTTACGTGCCTGCTCAGAGAGCGTGCCCAATCGTTGCGCAGTCCTTTCTCCGTCTTTCTTCAGTTCCGTCTCGCTACGGCTCGCTCTCAGCCCGCAACCTACCCGCCCTCTGCTCTTCTTTTTTACGCCTTCCTGGTCCGGCACGAGAGATTCGATCGCGGGGTTAGTGATTTGCGTAATACTTTTATGCCAGCCCATATCAAAGGACGGGCCAGGTTGTGGTGGTGAGGATGGAATTTGTGCCTGAGAGACCGGTGATAAAGGTGCCATCGCGTTTCCTCCCTGTTCGATGAGCGGCAAACCGTTGCCGCTATCCTGAGTATGCCTTTGTCCCCGGACAAAAAATGCACGCCAGGTCAGCAATTTCGCCAGGTCACACTTTTTATGCAAGGAAATGCCAGCAACGGCAAAACATTGTCAATAATCGCAAAGCAGGGACGATAATTGATCACGGTCAGTTTCGTTGCCAATCAAAACGCTAACATGCACGGCCCTGGGAAAATGATATGCTGCGAAAGCCGCAGCACATCCTCTTCCTGCTGCTGAAATCTACCGAGGAACGCCTGGTGCCACCGCAAAGAAAACATCGCGATTTTGGCTGGCTGTTGATCGTTTGTGCCGGGCTGCTGCCCCTGGTGCTCGGTATCCTGTGCACGGCGATTGAAGCGCGCCATACCGTGTATCAGCAACAAATCAGCACCGCCAACTCCCTGCTGGCCCAGGCCGAAAAAATGAGCGACAGTGCCTGGAATATGATCACCCAGTTGCGCCAGTACCACTATCAACCCTGTTCGGCGATTGAAGACAAGCTGCAACGTGCCGGTAACCTGAACGCCTATTTTCGTTCGATTGGTAAGCTCGAAGGAGAGAATGTCACCTGCTCCTCTGCATATGGCCTGAATCCTGGCACCCTGAGCGAAATGATCATGCGGCAACCGCCGGTGACCGGCAAAGCCTGGTGGAGCATTTCCATCAGCGGCACCTCCGGCGTACCGGATCGCCCGGCGGTGATTTTTGTCCGTCAGTTGCCCGATGGTGAAGGGTTTTGGGCGGTGATTGATGGCCAATATCTGATGGACTTTATGCAGGCGATTGGCGAATCGCGTGGCTATCGCATGAGTATACGGTTTAACGAGGGTGCGGCCATAACCTACGGGCCACGCGAACAACGACCGGAAACCTACCTGAAAAGCGAAGCCTGGGCGGCGCAATCCAGCCGCTATCCGATCAGCGTCGAGGTGATTGTCCCTCCCAGCGAGCTGCTGAAGGCCTGGCGGCAGGCGCTGTTTATCTTCCTGCCAATGGCAGCCATTTTCTCCATTCTGCTGATGGTTCTTACCGCCAACTGGCTGCGCCGCCGCATCTCCTGGCGCGATGAAATCCGTCGGGCCATGCGCAACCGCCAGTTCTCCGTCCACTATCAGCCAGTGTATAGCGTGGCTCAGCAACGCTGTGCCGGTGCCGAAGCGCTGCTGCGCTGGCAATTGCCGAATGGCGATACCATTCGCCCGGATATCTTTATCAGCGCGGCGGAAGAAGAAGGCATGATCGTCCCCCTGACGCGCCATTTGCTGGAGCTGATGGCAGAAGATATCCAGAGCTGGAATGTGCAACCCGGTTTCCATATCGGACTGAACGTGGCGGCAGAACATCTGCAACACCCCGAATTCGTTAATGATATTCAGCTGTTCGCCCGACGCGTGAAAGATAAACAAGTGCAGATTACGCTGGAACTGACGGAACGCAGTCTGATTCATGACGGCGAAGACGTGGCGCGCAAGCTGCGCCTGTTGCAATCACAGGGGATGAAAGTGGCGATTGACGACTTCGGCACCGGCCATTGCTCGCTCAGCTATCTGCAAACCTTCCCGCTTGATTATCTGAAAATTGATCGCGGCTTTATCAACGCCATTGAGCGGCTGGATGGCGAAACGCCGGTACTGGATGCCATCATCAACCTCAGCCATAAGTTACAGCTTGAGGTGCTGGGTGAAGGGGTGGAGACTTGGTTACAATTCCAGTACCTGCACCAGCGTGGTGTGGTATTTATTCAGGGCTATTATTACGCCTACCCAATGGATAATGACCGGCTGCGTGCGTGGCTCAACGAGCAAGGGCCGCGGCCGCTACTCGCTGAGGAACGCCATGAACCTGAACTGCATCATTCTTGATGATTACCAGAACGTCGCCCTGAAACTGGCCGACTGGACCACGCTGGAACCGCTGGTCCGCACCCGAGCGCTGACCACCCATATCGATAACCAGGATGCGCTGGTCAGCCAGATTCAGCACGCCGATATCCTGGTGGTGATGCGTGAACGTACCCCGCTCAGTGCCGAACTGATTGGCCGCCTGCCGAACCTGAAATTGATCGTTACCTCCGGTATGCGCAATGCCTCGATTGATCTCGACGCCTGTCGTGAACGCTATATCGCGGTTTGCGGCACCGCCAGCAGCAGTGCGCCACCACTGGAGCTGACATGGGGGCTGCTGCTCGGTCTGGCACGCCATCTCGTCAGTGAAAACCAGGCGCTGCGCAGCAATGGTCCGTGGCAACAGACGCTGGGCATCGGGTTGCAGGGCAAAACGCTGGGGCTGCTGGGTCTGGGGAAAATTGGTGGTGCGATGGCGCAGGTTGCGCAGGCGTTTGGCATGGATGTTTGTGCCTGGAGCCAGAATCTGACTGATGAACGTGCAGCCGCCTGCGGCGTAAAAAAGATGGCATCGCTGCATGCCTTATTACAGGCGAGTGATGTGGTATCCCTGCATCTGGTACTGAGCGAACGTACCCACCATCTGCTCGATGCAGTCGCACTGGCGCAAATGAAACCCGGCGCATTGCTGCTCAATACCTCGCGAGCGGGTCTTGTCGACCAGGCGGCGATGATTGCGGCATTACAATCCGGGCATTTAGCCGGGGCCGGTCTGGATGTGTTTGAGCAGGAACCGCTGCCCGCCGGGAGTCCATTACGCCAGCTGCCGAACGTGCTGGCGACGCCGCATCTGGGCTATGTCGCCGACAGTAACTACCACACTTATTTTACCGAAGCCGTGGAAGATATCGCCGGTTGGCTAACAGGCGCACCGCTGCGTTCTCTGCTCTGAACGGCGTTTTTTAGCACCACGCTGCACCACAGTTTTAGCCACAAAATAGCCAGTTACTGGCGTAAACATGACAAATATCACGCAAAAACGGTATACTCTGTCGCGGGAGGCGATAATTACTCACGTAATTATCGCTATAGCAGGCCAGAGAAATCTCATCTTTACGGCTATGCTTTAATTTTCTCAACGCCGCGGCCTGAAAACTGTGAGTCGGTCCGCGCCGTTGAGGACTTTCTGATTCCAGGACAGGGTAACCTCATGAAAATTCGTAGGAAACGTGTAAAACCGATCGGGCTGGATGATGTCACTATCATCGACGACGCCCGTTTACGTAAGGCCATCACCGCGGCTTCTCTGGGCAACGCGATGGAATGGTTCGATTTCGGTGTGTATGGCTTTGTGGCTTATGCGCTGGGTAAAGTGTTTTTCCCGGGTGCTTCGCCCGGTATCCAGATGATCGCCGCACTGGCGACCTTCTCCGTGCCCTTCCTGATCCGTCCGCTGGGCGGTCTGTTCTTCGGCATGCTCGGTGACAAATACGGTCGCCAGAAAATTCTTTCCATCACCATCGTCATCATGTCGATCAGTACCTTCTGTATCGGTCTGATACCCTCTTACGAGTCCATTGGTATTTGGGCACCGGTGCTGCTGCTGATCGCCAAAATGGCGCAGGGCTTCTCCGTGGGTGGGGAATATACCGGCGCGTCCATCTTCGTCGCCGAATACTCACCCGACCGTAAGCGTGGCTTTATGGGCAGCTGGCTGGATTTCGGCTCCATCGCCGGTTTTGTGCTGGGTGCCGGTCTGGTGGTATTGATCTCCACCATCATCGGAGAAGACCGCTTCCTTGAATGGGGCTGGCGTCTGCCGTTCTTCGTCGCCCTGCCGCTAGGGATTATTGGTCTTTATCTGCGCCACGCGCTGGAAGAAACCCCGGCATTCCAGCAACATGTGGATAAGCTGGAACAGGGCGATCGCGAAGGTCTGCGTGACGGCCCGAAAATCTCGTTCAAAGAGATTGCCACTAAACACTGGAAAAGCCTGCTGGCCTGTATTGGTCTGGTGATTGCCACCAACGTCACCTATTACATGCTGCTGACCTATATGCCGAGCTACCTGTCGCATAATCTGCACTACTCGGAAGACCATGGCGTGCTGATTATTATCGCCATTATGATCGGGATGCTGTTTGTGCAACCGGTGATGGGGATGCTGAGTGACCGTTTTGGCCGCCGCCCGTTTGTGATTATTGGCAGCATCGCGCTGTTCATCTGCTCAATCCCGGCGTTTATGCTGATTAACAGTGGCGTGATTGGGCTGATTTTTGCCGGTCTGCTGCTGCTGGCGGTGATCCTGAATGCCTTCACCGGCGTGATGGCTTCGTCGCTGCCCGCAATGTTCCCGACCCATATCCGCTATAGCGCGCTGGCCAGTGCCTTCAACATTTCGGTGCTGGTTGCCGGTCTGACGCCGACCGTTGCCGCCTGGCTGGTGGAAGCCACCAGCAATCTTTATATGCCCGCTTATTATCTGATGGTGATTGCGGTGATTGGTTTAATCACCGGTCTGTACATGAAAGAGACCGCCAACAAACCGCTGAGCGGCGCGACCCCGGCAGCCTCTGACCTCGCAGAAGCGCGTGAGATCCTGCAGGAGCATCACGACAACATCGAGCAGAAAATCGAAGATATCGATGCCGAGATCGCGAAGCTGGAAGCAAAGCGCAAAAACCTGGTACAGCAGCATCCGGATATCAACGAATAATCCCCCTCAACTCCCACGTCAGTGGGAGTTTTCATTTTCCCCGCAGCACACAAACCTTCATCGACGTCGGCAAAAAGGAGTAGACTGACGCTACTTTTTTCACCTGTAAGTAAGAATGAGCATGTCTGATTTTTCTCTTATCCAGCGTCCAAGAAGGCTGCGTAAAAGCGCCGCGATGCGTGAAATGTTCCAGGAAACCAGCCTGAACCTCAGCGATCTGGCACTGCCAATTTTCGTTGAAGAAGGGGTGGACGACTACAAACCGATCACCGCCATGCCGGGCGTCATGCGTATCCCGGAAAAGCGTCTGGCGTATGAAATCGAACGTATCGCCAAAGCGGGTATCCGTTCGGTGATGACTTTCGGTATTTCGCACCACACCGATGCCACCGGCAGCGATGCGTGGAACGAAAACGGTCTGGTGGCGCGTATGTCGCGTATCTGCAAAGACACCGTGCCAGAAATGATCGTCATGTCCGATACCTGTTTCTGTGAATACACCAGCCACGGCCATTGCGGCGTGCTGTGCGACCACGGTGTCGATAATGACGCAACCCTGATCAATCTCGGTAAACAGGCGGTGGTTGCCGCTCAGGCCGGTGCCGATTTCATCGCGCCTTCCGCCGCAATGGATGGCCAGGTAAAAGCGATTCGTCAGGCGCTCGATGCGGCCGGATTCACCGATACCGCGATTATGTCTTACTCCACCAAGTTCGCGTCCTCATTCTACGGTCCGTTCCGTGAAGCCGCAGGCACCGCGCTGAAAGGTGACCGTAAAACCTATCAGATGAACCCGATGAATCGCCGTGAAGCTATCCGTGAGTCGCTGATCGACGAAGCAGAAGGTGCTGATTCCCTGATGGTGAAACCGGCAGGTGCCTATCTCGATATCCTGCGCGATATCCGCGAGCGCACCACGCTGCCACTGGCTGCCTACCAGGTCAGCGGTGAATACGCCATGATCAAATTCGCAGCGCAGGCCGGTGCCATTGATGAACGCAATGTGGTGCTGGAAAGCCTTGGTGCCATTAAACGCGCCGGTGCCGATCTGATTTTCAGTTACTTTGCCCTTGATCTCGCCGAGCAAAAAATGCTCTGATCACCGTTACGCTTATCAGCCGTCTTTGCTGACGGCTGATAATTGTTAACGCCATCCTTTTGGCACAACACCAGTTCTGTAACACCTGCATCTAATAAGAAGAGTAACGCGATGAAAGCACCTGCACTGCCCGCAGACGAATCAGATCGTCTGGCTCAGTTACGTGCGCTCAACATTCTGCATACCCCGGCAGAAGAGCGTTTTGACCGTCTGACCCGCCTCGCCCGCCGCCTGTTTGGTGTGCCGGTCGCGCTGGTAAGCCTGCTGGAAGAGGACCACCAGTGGTTCAAATCCATTGCGGGTAAATCCGGGGAAACCGCGCCGCGTAATACCTCCTTTTGCGGTCATGCCATCCTCCAGGATGACGTGATGGTAGTGGAGAATGCGCTGGAAGATGATCGCTTTTATGATAATCCGCTGGTCACCGGTGAAAACCCGGTGCGCTTCTACGCGGGTTGCCCATTACGCACGCCAGCAGGGGCCAAAGTGGGTACCCTGTGCATCGTCGATCACCATGCCCGTTCATTTGATGCCGATGATTGCCACACGTTGCGCGATCTGGCAGCGATGGCGGAAGCCGAACTGATTGCGTTCCAGACCGCCACCTCAGACGAGCTAACGCAAATTACCAATCGTCGTGGCTTTATGACGCTGGGGCAGCTGGCACTGAACGAGTGCCTGGTAAAACAGCTCCCGGCCTGTCTGACATTTCTCGACCTCGACCGTTTTAAAGAGATCAACGATACCCTTGGCCACCGTCAGGGCGATCGCGCACTGATGGATTTTGCCGATGCCATGAAGGTCAGTTTCCGCCAGGCGGATATTTTTGCCCGGCTGGGAGGCGATGAATTTGTGGTGCTGTTCAATGGCCTGCAACAGTCGGATGCCGAAGGGGTGCTGGCGCGCTTTGACCGGCAACTACAGAGACAGACGTTTGACCTGAGCCGCCTCTACCAGCTGCATTTCTCATCCGGTATCGTGGAATTCGATCCCCAGCAGCCGCTGACGCTGGAGCAATTGCTGGAAGGCAGCGACGAGCGCATGTACGCCGCCAAGAAAGGGAAAAAACAGGCGCGGTAGCGCCTGTAAATTTTAACCGCGCGCCAAATCATCAATCAAAATCTGATTAAACTTCTGCGGCTCCTCCATCTGCGGCGCATGCCCCATGCCCGGGAACTCGATCAGACGCGCACCAGGGATCAGTTTTGCTACCTGTTTCCCCAGCACATTGTAATGACCCAGCTGCGCTTTGACCGCTGGCGGGGCGATATCGCTGCCGATGGCGGTAGTATCGGAGGTACCAATCATCAGCGTGGTCGGCACTTGCAGATCTTTAAATTCGTAGTACACCGGCTGGGTAAAAATCATGTCGTAGATTAACGCCGAGTTCCACGCCACCCGGTTATGACCCGGCCCGCTATTCAGACCGGCCAACATATCCACCCATTTGTCATATTCCGGCTTCCACTGACCGACATAATAGGTTTGCTGCTCATACTTTTTGATCCCGGCGGCATTCAGCTTCAGCTCGCGCTGATACCACTGGTCCACCGAGCGCCACGGTGCGCCTTTCGCTTTCCAGTCTTCCAGGCCAATCGGGTTCACCAGCACCAGTTTTTGCGTCTGCTGCGGGTACATCAACGCATAACGCGTCGCCAGCATACCTCCGGTGGAGTGACCAACAATCACCGCCTTTTCTATTCCAAGCTGTTGCAGCAGCTGATGGGTATTCTGCGCCAGCTGCTGGAAACTGTACTGATAATTGGCCGGTTTGCTGGAACTACAGAAACCAATCTGATCCGGTGCCACCACCCGGTATCCCTGCTGGCTCAATGCCTTGATGGTATCTTCCCAGGTCGCACCGCAGAAGTTTTTGCCGTGCATCAGCACCACCGTCTGGCCGTTGGCATGCTGTGCGGGTTTGACATCCATATACCCCATGCTGAGCGGCTGCTGCTGGGAGGAGAAACTAAAGTGCTGTAACGGGTAAGGATACTGGAAGCCTTCCAGCTGCTCACCATAGACATTCGCTGCCAGCGCCGATGTGCTGCCCATCAGCGCCATAGAGGCGAGCAGTATCGCCAGCGAAGACTTCACGGGAAAACGTAACGCCATCAGAACATCTCCAGGTTAGGACAAAGCAGCGAGTGTGACATGTTACGCACCGCAGCGTATTGATGTGCCGTGCCCTCTATATCCTCAACAAATTAACAACATCTCACAGCTAATTCTCACGAATTACGGGAATGATCTTATAGCGGAAAAATAAAAACCGATTTCCTGATAAATCTTTACGTAACAAGGCACACGGAAAGATAAGTTAAATTACACTGTGCTCACTGAACTGGAGGTGCTATATGCAAGAGAGAAAGTACAATGAGGGTGTAATTGACTCAGTAACTCACTGGATTGAAAATAATTTAGATCAGCGTTTGAGCATTGATGATATTGCGCAAAAGTCCGGGTATTCAAAATGGTATTTACAGAAACTTTTCGCTCGCTGCCACAATGAAACCCTGGCACGTTATATTCGCAAAAAGAAACTGGCGGCCTGTGTTGTCGAGCTGAAAAATAGTGATGCAACTATTATCAGCCTGGCCGTAAAATACCATTTTGAAAGCCAGCAATCCTTCACCCGCTCTTTTAAACAGATGATGGGATGCACACCGCTTCATTGCCGTAAACAACAATTAAGCGGCGAGAGAAAGCACCAGCTGGCAGCCAGTGATGATCCCTGCGCACTTTGCCGTCAGGAAGGTCTTGTCACCAGCGAATGCATGAAGGAGGTACGCCCGCCAGCCGCCACTCCCGGCAAATTCCCCGCCCGCATTAGCTGTGCGATGGTATAAGAAAAAGCGCGATACTCGCGCTTTTTTTTCGTCCGAATATAGACATAAAAAAAAGCCCCTTCCGGGGCCTTTTAATTATTTATACACCTGGGCGACAGCGTCAAAATTATTGCCGTGCTGGCGGGCGGCTTCCACCACATAATATTTTCCGCCTTTCGCATCAGCCATCTCAGACAGGCGCTGGTGCAGATCCATCGGTGAGCTAATCGCGCCACCGGTATCGGACACGCTAATATTCCCCAGCGATTCAAGTTTAAAATGGTCGGCTTCCTGGGCAGAGATATTATTGGCAGCCAGTACCGGAACGCTCGCACCCAACAGCAACGCAGACAGAATTAATTTTTTCATCATTTCGTCCTCTTCAATTGTCGTGGTAATTTTCTGAAACCATTGTCTGATTTATCGCCATCAAATATTGATCATTTTGAGTTCAAATCAGCCAGACTTACTATTTCGTTTTTACCTGATATTGAGCGACGTTATTTAAATAGCAGGCCAGAATCGACTGGCCTGCTGCAATTAGTTCTGCAACTCCTGGCCCGGTAACAATTTTTCTGACATCAGGCGACGGCAAGTGTTGCGATCCTGATGTGCCTGCTGCTGCTGTTCCGGTGACAGATCCTGCCACACCGTTTGCAGATGCTCACCCAGACCGCGCTGGAAGTGGATTTTTTGCAATGCGTAATCGGAATTGCTGCCTTCGATGATTTGCTGCATATCCTTTGGTGTGTTGCCGCGTCCATCATGGGTCAGCGTACAGAACATGGCGATGTAATAGGCTTTGTCTTCATCGCTGTAATGCGGTGTGAGCCACCAGACTAAGGCACTGATCACGATCAGCAGCGGCAGGAGAAATTTGAGTTTTAACATGGAGATAATTACCAGATGGAAGAAAAACGCCGCGATCTTACCAGATTCACGGCGTTACGGCTCAGCGCAGGATGCCACTCAACCCGTGATACCCCATATAAATCGCCACCAGCGCAATCAGGGTGCCGGAAAACCAGGGCGCGCGACGTGCCAGTGTATCCAGCCCCTGCCAGCGCTGGGTGGCCTTCTGCACACTTAATGCGGCAGCAGCCCCCACACCGACCAGCGTCAGTGCCAGCCCGATGCTGAAGCACAGCACCAGCGCGGCCCCCAGGCTAAAGGCTTTCACCTGGATACACAGCAACAGCACGGTGATCGCCGCCGGGCAGGGAATCAGCCCGCCGGTTAAGCCAAACAAAATAATCTGCCCATTGGTCACTTCACGGCTGGCAAAACGTTTTTTGATGTCACTGGCGTGGGCGCGCTCATGCGCATCCTGAAAACCGCCATCATTTTCGCCAGGCCGACGCTGCACCTCCCCCTGCTGCCACGCAACGTCATAATCATGCGAGTGGCCGCGATGGCCGAGCGACAGACGCGCATTAAAGGTGTGTGGTTGCGGCACCGCCAGCGTGGATTGCAGCACGCCATCCTGAGCGGCGAAGGTGAATATTTGCGAGAACCCCATGCCCCGCCGGGTAGCGACACTCACTTCATTGGCCTGCCACGCAGCACCATCCAGCGTGCGCAGTTGCCAGTGCCCCTGATGCAATGCCAGTTCGATGTGGCCGTGACCGGTATCGATTACCTGTGCATCAGGGCGTTCTGTCTGCTGATGTTGCTTACGTTGCTGCTCGCTTTGCCAGGTACGCCAGATCATCCACAATGCCGTTGCCAGGATGATGATGGCAGAAATCAGCTGGAACCATGGCTCCGCAGTATCGGCGGTCAGTTTACGGCTGACGTACATGCCCCCGAGGGCGATCAGCCAGACAATCAACGTGTGCGACAGAGTGGCGGCCAGTCCCAGCATCACCGCCTGCTTTACCGTGCCGCGAATCGCCACGATAAACGCCGCCATCATGGTTTTGGAATGACCCGGTTCCAGCCCGTGTAACGCACCCAGTAAGATGGCGCTGGGGATAAACAGCCAGGCACTGGACGTGCCCTGACTCAGCAGTGCAGCAAAATCGGTCATAATTGTTCTCATCGAATTAAAAAACGGCACAGTTGATGCAATTGCCGGTCAACCCAAATATACTATACCCCAGTATAGTAATGATCAACGGACTTCACGCTATGTCACACACCCATAAAGATCAAAAGAAATTGCTGGCGCGCGTGCGTCGTATCAAAGGCCAGGCTGAATCACTGGAAAAGGCGCTGATTGCCGAAGAAGAGTGCCTGAAGGTGTTGCAGCAGGTAGCAGCGGTACGCGGCGCGATTAACGGGCTGATGAGTGAATTGCTGGAAGGCCATATCCGCGAGCATCTGATGAACCCGAATGCCAGCGAGCAGGAGCGCGCAAGCGATATGGAAGAGATTATCGCGGTGGTGCGCAGTTATATGAAGTAACGGCGCGATTACTCGCGCCGCCTGCATCAGAATCGCTCAAACCGATACGGGGTCGGGTCGATCAGCGGTGTATGGCCGGAAACCAGATCGGCAGCCAGTTGCCCGGCAGCCGGTGACGTGCCGAAACCGTGGCCGGAAAACCCCGTCGCCAGCGTCAGACCAGGCATCGCCGCCACCGAGCCGATCACCGGGTTGGAATCCGGCGTGACATCAATCACCCCGGCCCACGTCTGCGCCAGCTCCGCTTGCTCAAACACCGGCCATGCCGCGCGCAGGTTACGCATCGCTTCCTGATTCAGCGCCGGATTGGCTGCCGGATCGAGAGTACGAATACGTTCGAATGGCGAGCGGCGATCCCCCCGCCAGCGCCGGGCCAGCGCCAGATCTTTGACAAAATATTTGCCGAGCGAGATACGCAGATTGTCACGCGCATGGCGCAGCTGCGGCAGATAACGTGTCCCCAGCAGCAGATGATCGAGCGTCAACGGTGCATCCAGCGCCCCGCGCTGAGTAATAATAAACCCGCCATCTTTATGCTTACGAAATGAGAAATCCGGCGCACCTACGGCAATATGGGTGGGTCCTTCCAGCGGCTTTGTCCGCAACACTGAGCAAATCAGCGGCAAGGTGGGTAGCGCAATACCGAGATTGCCGAGAAAACGGCGTGACCAGGCTCCCGCTGCCAGCAGCACCTGTTCGCAGCGAATTTCACCGCGTTCGGTAATCACGCCGCTGACCTTCCCGTCGCTGGTCTCCAGCGTGCGCACCGCGCATTGCTCCACAATAATCGCGCCTCTGGTGATCGCGGCTTTGGCAATGGCGCTGGCTGCCAGCGTCGGTTCGGCGCGGCCATCGGAGGCGGTAAAAATCCCCCCTGCCCAGCTCCCCTGTCCACCCGGCACCCGGACCGCAATGTCCGCAGGGCTGAGTAGCTTCGCGTCCAGATCCAGCGGCTGCACCGCCTTCAGCCAGCTTTCATGCAGAGCCATCTGTGCCTCGTTGCGGGCAATAAACATAATGCCCGCCTGGCGATAACCCACGTCGCTGCCGACGCGTTCCGCCATCCCCGCCCACAAACGGTCGGCAGCCTGCGCCAGCGGAATATCATCAGCGGCACGACTGGTTTTGCGGATCCAGCCCAGATTACGCGACGACTGCTCACCCGCAATGCGGCCTTTCTCCAGCACCACCACCGGAATATTGCGTTCCGCCAGTGTCAGTGCGGCGGTCAACCCAACAATGCCGCCACCAATAATGACCACCGTAGTGGCGGAGGGAAAATCGGTGGATGTGGTGACAGGGGTAATTTCCGGTGACATAACGCGCCTCCTGCTACGCCTTATAGCGCAACGGTAATTTCCTGCACCTCGGCCTGACCGGCCCCGCGATACGCCGTGACTTCCAGCTCGACCTTATACACCGTGGAACCCAGCGGCGGGCAAGTGACCGTGGTCGCCGGATTGATACCGCGAAACTTATCGCCAATGATGCCCATCACCGTCGCGACATCGTCCGGGTTCTGAATAAACACCCGGGAGAACACCACGTCTCTGAGCGAGGCATCTATCGCGGCCAGTGCCGCCTCGATATTGGCGAACACCTGCAAAGTCTGTTCAGTGACGTCCGCCGGAATTTCTTTACTGACCGGATGACGGCCCGCGGTGTTGGAGACATAAATCCAGTTATCCACCGCGACAATGCGTGAATAGCTGCCCATCTCTTCAAATTTCGAACCGGTTTTCACTTTAATGATGTTGGTCATGCTGGTTTCCTTGATTAGCTCAGTACCGGGGTTTCCCACAGGTTTAATTTCACGCCGATGCCTTTTTCGATAGCGTTGCGATACACCACCGTGCCCCAGGCAACGTCTTCCACCGGCATACCGCCGACTGACATGATGATGATCTCCTCATCGTTCTGGCGGCCAGGAGCATCACCGGCGACGATTTTGCCGATGTCCTCCAGCTGTTCCGCCGCCAGCTTGCCTTCGGCAATCATGTCCATAAAACGCACGCCGATAACCGGGATGGTTTTGTGTGCGGGCTTGGGGACTTCCTCAAACCACGCGTGATAAAGGCCGGTGTTATCCAGCACTTTGCGCACGTCGGCCTGTTCCATACCGGCGTCGATGTTGCACAGCGCAGGCATCGCCAGGAAGGTGCCCGGTTTGACCCATTCACGCCTCACCAGCGGATAGCTGTCGGGGTCGCCCACTTCGCCGGAACTGCAATAGGTCACGATATCGGAATCGCGTACTACCGCTTCCAGCGACTCGACGATTTCGATGTGTTTGATTTGCGGCCAGGTTTCCTGCACCCAGGTGATGAAGTTATCCAGGCTACGCTGACCACGCCCTTTCACTTTGATGGTATCGATGTGCGGGCACACGGCGATAAACGCCGCCACCGCCGTTTTGCCCATCACGCCCGGCCCCAACAGGCCAATCACGCGGGAATCTTTACGTGCCAGATGACGCGCCCCCACGCCCGGCACCGCGCCGGTGCGGTAAGCCGACAGCAGGTTGGCGGACATATGCGCCAGCGGTGCGCCGGTATCGGCATCGTTGAGGGTGAACATCAGAATGGAACGCGGCAGCCCTTTTTCGCGGTTGGCAATATTCGAGCCATACCATTTCACCCCTGCGGTGCCAAAGTTGCCGCCGAGGTAAGCTGGCATCGCCATCAGGCGACGATCGGCGGTCGGTTTTGGCATGGTGGGGAACGGTGAATTTTCCGGGAAGGTGACCATCGCGCCGTGTGAATCGTTATTGGCACCGGCCATGCGGTAGTCCCCCCGATACAACAGGCCGAACATCTCCTCCATGGTGTTCACGCAGGCGGGCATGTCGGTAACGCCTGCGCGGATCATGTCCTGCTCCGACAGGTAGATAAAATCAATCCGGGTTGAATCAGTCATGGTTTACGCCCTTTTCAGTCTTATTACGTATTCCCGCCGACGCAGTGCGTCCGGCGTGCAGGTGGATGCCTTTAGGAATACGTGACGACGAGGGGGCTGTATTGAATATTTGCGACATCCGCGTGGCACAGGGCTTGCATGATCGGTTTATCCCTGTTCAGCCTGTAGCGGAGCGCGCGATGTCTGAGAATCCCTTTTATCGTCATGGCGGCAGCTTTCATCCGGAACAGCCGTGGTTTGTGCTGAATGCCGCGCAACATTACTCGGTCATCGCCTCAGAAAACCCGGCGATTTCACACTTTTACAGCTTCGACGTGGCGCAATCGGCGGATATGACGCTGGCTGTCCCGGATGGCTGCGTGGATATCGTGTTTGATTGCGATCCGCTCAACCCCAAAGGTCGCGTGTGCGGCACCACGCTGGAAGCGCGCGGTGCCGACATGCTGCATAACCATCATTATTTCGGCGTGCGGTTCGCGCCGGGCGTTATCCCCGATTTTCTTGACGTGATGGCAGAGGAGATCCCCGACCATGAATTCAGCTTTCTTGATGTGGTACCTGATGCCCGACTGGCGTTTGAACAAATTGTGCAAAGCCACAGCTTTTCACAGCAAATTTCGTTATTTAACGCCCACTTCACGCCACGGCTGGTGCGCAAAGCCTCATCGGTAACGGCATCGATTATCCGTGCGATGCAGCAGCAAAAGGGCAATATTCGCGTTGATCAACTGGAAGCGCTGACCGGTTACACCTGCCGCACCATTCAGCGGCAGTTCCGCCAGGATACCGGTTTGTCGCCGAAGGCCTTTAGCCGCATTCTGCGCTGCCAGTCGGCGCTGAATAGCATCCATGCGCAGGGGGATATTTCCTTTAGCGATCTGGCATTTGACCTTGGATTTAGCGACCAGTCGCACTTCCTGCGCGAGTTTAAAAAGTTCGTCAGCACCACGCCGTGCGACTATCAACGGCGCATTGCCCATGATGCGTTGTTCCATCGTCTGCGCTATCACTGAGCACTAAAACGGTGCAGCTCTGCACCGTGGCTCTGTCCGATTTTTTCTATCCGCCGTCGTCGTCACTGAGAAATGATGCAGCGAAGTTACCTGCCTCAGGCGACGCAGAGCGCCTGAGAAATTTCACTCTCCTCATAGAGGCGCTGGCGATGAACAACGATACCGGTTTACGCAAAAATACGTTGGGCTTGTTTTCTCTGGTCTTTTTTGTGGTTGCTGCGGCATCCCCGCTGACCGGGGTGGTCGGTGGCCTGCCGGTGGCGAT
The DNA here is from genome assembly GCF_047947045.1 of Pantoea sp. App145. Classification (NCBI taxonomy): domain Bacteria; kingdom Pseudomonadati; phylum Pseudomonadota; class Gammaproteobacteria; order Enterobacterales; family Erwiniaceae; genus Pantoea; species Pantoea sp. App145. Next base: position 3,100,617 of record NZ_CP133290.1, on the reverse strand, counting down.
TATCTCCGGCAACGGCGGCGGCATCCCGGTGTTTTACATCCTGTCGTGCGTCATTTTGATGCTGTTCGCGGTGGGCTTCATCGCCATGAGCCGCCACGTCAACAATGCCGGGGCGTTCTACACCTATATCTCCAAAGGGTTGGGGGATAACTGGGGGGCCTCCGCCTCGGTGCTGGCCCTGATGGCCTACTTCTCCATCCAGATCGCCATTGTTGCCATGCTGGGTTTCTTCACCCAGCTGTTCCTTGAGGAACACCTCGGTACGCACGTTCCCTGGTGGGCGCTGAGTATGTTGTTTGCCATCATTGCCTGGATACTGGGCATCAAGCGGGTGGAGGTGGGCGGCAAGCTACTGGGCGTGTTGATGCTGGCTGAAGTCGCCATCGTGCTGCTGACCGATGTGATGTTGCTGGTGAAAAAAACCGGTCCCTTCACCTTCCAGTCATTTGAACCCTCGGTGTTTATGCAGGGCAATCTCGGTATCGCTTTTATCTTCACCATCGCCGCGTTTATCGGTTTTGAATCGACCGCGATCTACGCCGAAGAGTGCCGCGACCCGCAGAAAACCGTGCCACGCGCCACGATTTGCGCCCTGCTGCTGATCACCGCCTTTTTCTGCTTTACCAGTTGGTCACTGGTGCAGGCCTATGGTTTTGATGAGATCGTCGCCATCGCCAGTAAAGATCCCGGCAATTTTGTTTTCAACATTACCCGCCAGTATGTCGGCCAGTGGGCGGTGAATACCATGTCGGTGCTGCTGATCACCAGCCTGTTCGCGGCTACGCTGGCATTTCACAACAACATTTCGCGCTACATCTTTAGCATCAGCCGCGATGGCCTGATCTGGAAGGAGCTATGCCGCACCCATCCGACCAACGGCACACCGCATAATGCCAGCCATGTACACAGCGTGATCCTGCTGATGTTGCTGGCCGGTATGGGCAGCGCCGGGCTGGACCCGATGGTGCATATCTTTGCCATCGGCTCTGCGGTCGCGACCCTGTGCATCCTGATTCTGCAACTCGGGGTGTCCGCTGCGGTGGTGCTGTTCTTCCGCAGCAAAGCCACCGATGACAGCCGCTTACAGGTCTTCTGGGCACCGCTGCTGTCGATCATCTGCATGACCATCACCATCATCCTGGTAGTGAATAACCTGCAATCACTGAGCGGCAGCGATTCCAGCGTGGTGAAGATGATTCCGTGGTTTATCGCCGCCTGCGCACTGGCGGGTTACGGTATGTCGCTGAAGCGTGGGATGAAACTCGCGGCAATAAAAAAATAACCGGACCGTTTTAAACGCCCGATACTCTCGTCCTCAATCATCATCGTCGGGTGATGATTGAGGAATTTCCTGTCTATCCCCTCTTTCCTTCAACAGATGACGGCAAAGCCCCTCACTCTCATCGATTCCCGCCAGCAAAGTTTCAGAATCATCCTAATAAAATCGTTAAGACTGTTAATTTATTGACATGAAGCCGTGTTAAATTTTACTAATGTGTTTCGGTGCAGTCGTGCATTCACGCGATGATATTTAGTGCCAGTCATAACATAAATAACTCACGCATCAGATGTGGCATGACGCAACAATTTTCTGATGCATATGGAATATATGACACGACGGCGACAGTATCATCTGTAGATTCACTGGCTCGATCACATCGGATGTCATTTTCACGTAACCGGCTGGGATTGCTATCCCATTTATCTTTCATGAAGAAAACTATCGGGAAATCAGGTAATGGCTATTGATATTTATTTGAAAGTTGACGGAACAACGGGTGAATCTCAGGACAGCAATCACAAAGGATGGACCGATGTACTTTCCTTTACCTGGGGGGCGGCACAGCCAGGAAATATGTCCGTTGGCGGCGGCGGTGGTGCCGGAAAAGTGGCTTACCGTGACCTCAATATTAAGGCGCTGATCGATAAATCCACCCCCGCCATTCTGAAGTACTGCTCCAGCGGTAAACATGTCGATAAAGTCGAGCTGTCCATTTGTAAAGCCGGTGGTAACCAGGTGGAATATTCCAAAATCACCCTTGAGGACGTGCTGGTCACCCAGACCGATTTCAACGGCGTCGGCCAGAGCGACACCATCGTCGTGGACTACTCCTTCCAGGCCGGCAAAATCTCCATGAGCTATTGGGAACAGGGTGAAAGCGGAACCAAAGGCGCCGAAAGCAAAGTGAGCTGGGACATTAAACAAAATAAAGAAAGCTAAATGCCCACAGCTCCCTGATATCACGATAAGGCGATAAAAACGATGGCGATAGATATTTTTTTAAAAGTCGATGGCATTGAAGGCGAATCGCAAAATGCTAATCACAAAAAATGGATCGATGTCTATTCATTTAGCTGGGGCGCAAAACAGCCGGGTAATATGGCGGTGGGCGGTGGTGGCGGCGCCGGGAAAGTGAAATACCGTGATCTGACTGTGCAGGCGTTAATTGATAAAGGTACCCCTGCGTTACTGAAATATTGCTCCAGCGGCAAACATGTTTCTAAGGTTCAGCTGTCGATCTGCAAGGCGGGTGGCCAGGAAGTGGAATATACCCTTATTACACTGGAAGATGTACTGGTGACGCAGACCGATTATATCGGTGTGGCGCATGGTTCAACCCTGGGTATGGAATACTCTTTTCAGGCCAGTAAAGTGGCGATGGAATATTGGGAGCAAACCTCGCAAGGGAATAAAGGCGCGTCAGTGCAGATGGGCTGGGATATCAAACAGAATAAAGAAGTTTAATCACGCTGGGGGCGTTATGGCATTTCCTAAGACGCAAGAAATCTTAGCACTGACGGTGCAACCAGAATTAAATAACAGCGTATCAGCGAATTTTTTAACTACTGATATTTTGAATGAAGCGCTGCTATTCATCAGCACCCTGGAGCCTCATGAGGTATCCCGGCTGGCAAAATCCGAGACCAGCACCATCGCTTACTCCTTGAATGATTACAAAACACTGGCCAATACCCGGCTGGCAGCCCGCGATGGTGAATCAGGTACTGGCGCACCCACCGGGAACAGGATTAGCCATATGGATAACCGGGTCGCCGGTTTTCGTGTGCAACATGTCGATAATTTCGCTAAAAGCACGGCAGCGGGAGCGGGCATATTTCTTGGCGCGGGCTTATGGGCCGGGCTGGGGTCCAGTGTTGGCAGTATTATTGGTCGCAATGCGGTGCAGTTTGGCGTAACAGCCGCCTCCGCCTGGGGGGCGCATTTTGTGACCAACAAAGTGGTCGCCGTTAATCAGATCGCATCGCATATCAAGCTGCTGGCCGATACCTTTAATACCACCCACAACGCATTTGGCGAATTCAGAAACGACCTGTATGTCAAACGTATGCAGTACAAACCGGATGAGGATCATCCCGTACGTTTTGAAGAGAAAGTGACGAATAGCAACGATATCATTCCTGGTCATGCCGCTGAGATCCAGCGTTTGCTGACGCATTTTATTAACCACAAATATCGGCGCGTCGATATCTTCGGTGAACCGGCAAGGTTTATGACCGTTGCTTTTGAGGCAGGCGATCCACTGGTGATCTCGCGTCCTCAGTACGATTACCTGATCAATTTAAAATTACCGTGATAGCAACCATTACAACGCCTGCGCGCATGCCCAGGCGGAACTCCACGCCCACTGGAAGTTATATCCCCCCAGCCAGCCGGTGACGTCCACCACCTCGCCAATAAAATACAATCCGGGCACATCGCGTGCTTCCATAGTTTTTGACGATAACAGGGTGGTATCCACACCGCCCAGCGTCACTTCTGCGGTGCGGTAGCCTTCAGTGCCGTTTGGCTGCACGCGCCACTGATGCAGCGTTTGCACCAGCTCGTTCTGCTGCTTACTGTTGAGTTGCTTCAGCGTGACATCAGGTAGCTGGTTCAGCACCTGCAACACTTCCACCAGGCGCTTCGGCAGGATTTTCGCCAGGCTGTTCTTCAGGCTGAGATTCGGATGCGCGTCGCGCTGCACATTAATGAAATCATCCAGCGGCGTGGCGGGAGAGAGATCTACCGTGACAAACTCGCCCGGTTGCCAGTAACTGGAGATCTGCAACACCGCCGGACCGGACAGCCCGCGATGGGTGAATAGCATCGCCTCTTTAAAGACGGTGCCATCCTGCGCGGTGATGGTGGTGGGTAAGGCCACGCCAGACAGCGTATTCAGCTGCTCCAGCAGCGGCTTATGCAGGGTAAAGGGCACCAGCGCTGCACGCGTCGGGAACACCTTCAGGCCAAACTGTTCCGCCACTTTATAACCAAAGGGCGAGGCACCCAGCCCGGGCATCGACAACCCCCCACTGGCGATAACCAGCTTTTCCGCCTGCACGGCCATGCCGTTCAGCTGCAAGGTGTAGCCCTGCTCGTCACGCTGCACGCTCAAAACTTCGCTGCGCAGCCGCAGCGTCACCTGCCCGGCCTCGCATTCCGCCAGCAGCATATCGACAATCTGCTGTGCGGAATCGTCGCAAAACAGCTGGCCGAGGGTTTTCTCGTGGTAAGCGATAGCATGACGATTGACCAGATCGATAAAATCCCACTGGGTATAACGCGCCAGCGCGGATTTGCAGAAATGGGGGTTGTGCGACAGGTAAGCTGCGGGTTCAGTGTACATATTGGTGAAATTACAGCGTCCGCCGCCCGACATCAGAATCTTGCGCCCGGCTTTTTTGCCGTTATCGAGCAGCAGCACACGGCGGCCACGTTGACCGGCCTGCGCAGCACAGAACATGCCAGCAGCACCTGCACCAATAATGATAACGTCAAACTTTTCCACTGCTTTTACCCATTTCACCCGAAAGGCGCTGATTGTAGTGATCTGTCCACAGGGGCGCCAGTGTCAAAAAATTGCCGTAAATATGTCACATTGTAACTGACTAATATTTCGACCTTTTTCCCCTGAATTACCGTGCAGATTACAACTTTAAGTCAAAAAAAGGCTATATTTCCCTTTCCCATACAGCATGTTGTCGCGGATAATGCGCCGCGTTCATGTCCTCCTAAATGGCGTAACGTTTATGCTACATCTGTTTGCTGGTCTTGACCTGAGTACCGGCCTGTTATTAGTTCTTGCTCTGCTGTTTGTATTGTTTTACGAAGCAATCAATGGCTTCCACGACACAGCCAACGCGGTTGCGACAGTTATCTACACCCGTGCGATGCGGGCGCAGCTGGCAGTTGTGATGGCGGGTGTTTTCAACTTCTTAGGTGTTTTACTGGGCGGTTTGAGTGTGGCTTATGCCATCGTTCATATGCTCCCCACCGATCTGCTATTAAATGTTGGTTCAGCTCACGGCCTTGCCATGGTGTTCTCCATGCTGCTGGCTGCGATTATCTGGAACCTCGGCACCTGGTATCTGGGTCTGCCGGCGTCCAGTTCCCACACCCTGATTGGTGCCATTATTGGTATTGGTCTCACCAATGCCCTGATGACCGGAACTTCGGTAGTTGACGCGCTCAACCTGCCTAAAGTTCTCAACATCTTCCTTTCTCTGATCCTGTCGCCGATTGTCGGTATGGTGATTGCCGGTAGCCTGATTTTCCTGTTACGGCGCTACTGGAGCGGGACCAAAAAACGCTCACGCACCCATATGACACCGGCGGAACGCGAGAAAATCGACGGCAAGAAAAAGCCGCCGTTCTGGACCCGGATCGCCCTGATTGTCTCCGCCATTGGCGTGAGCTATTCACACGGCGCGAACGATGGTCAGAAAGGCATTGGCCTGATCATGCTGGTGCTGATTGGCGTCGCGCCTGCGGGTTTTGTGGTGAACATCAATGCGTCCGGTTATGACATCTCCCGTACGCGTGATGCAGTAAATCATCTGGAGCAGTTTTATCAGCAGCACAACAACGCGCTGACGCACATCGTGCAGATGGCGCCACCGGCGGTGCCTGCGCCAGAAGAAACCACCAGTGGGCCGCATGAGTTTCACTGCGACAGTACCCGTGCGCTGCCAGCCATTCAGCGTGCACAGGGTTTGCTCAACAACCTGCAAAGCTACGATCAGCTGACGGTTGACCAGCGTAGCCAGATGCGCCGCCTGCTGCTGTGTATCTCCGATACCGCCGATAAAGCCGCGAAGCTGCCGGAAACCAGCGCTGACGATCAGCGTTTCCTGAATAAGCTGAAAGGTGACCTGCTGGGTACGGTCGAGTATGCTCCAATCTGGATCATCATGGCCGTGGCGATGGCACTGGGTATCGGCACCATGATTGGCTGGCGTCGTGTTGCCACCACCATTGGTGAGAAAATTGGCAAAAAAGGCATGACCTATGCCCAGGGCATGTCGGCACAGGTTACGGCCGCCGTCTCCATTGGTATTGCCAGCTATACCGGGATGCCGGTCTCAACGACGCATATTTTGTCGTCGTCAGTAGCCGGAACCATGCTGGTTGATGGTGGTGGCCTGCAAAGCCGCACCATTAAGAATATCGCGATGGCGTGGGTGTTCACCCTGCCGGTGTGTATTCTGCTTTCCGGTTCACTGTACTGGATTGCCCTGAAACTGGTGTAATCACGCCGGGCCAGACCCTTGAAGGGCGACAGCAATGTCGCCCTTTTTTTATTGCCAGAGGGCCATCGCGATCAGGCTGACCACCACCAAACCACACAAGCCGCTGGTCAGGATAAATTGCCCGCGCACCCGTTCACAGCGCCGGATAAATTCATCGTCATGATGATCACGATAACGTTTCTCCCAGATATAGCGCACCAGGCGCACCTGTTTGCTGGGCTGGCCGTGCGAAGTAAAGAAACCGGCACCATCCACATATTGATACAGCAGCGGGTCGCAACCGCGTAGCACCGCCAGTAACGAGCGCAGAGAAGAGAAGTAGCGCGCCATATTCACCAGACAAACCACACACAGAGCCCAAAAAAGCGCGATAGTGCTGATCATGATCCCCTCCCGGCTGGAGCCGCGGAGACGCGCACAGCGGGGTAACGCTGACAACGCCCCACGAGAAAGCCTTCCACTGAATGAATCGAATTGCATTGTTGTTTTGCGAGCCGAGCGGTCCGTACCAGCAACAATGTGACCGCCATTTTCAGTGTAGGAGATTTGGTAAAAATTTTTCCAGCGATGATTTTCGTTCACAGCGAGAGAAAAAAGAGATAACACTTGATCTGTCTCACAGGCGCACCGCGCCTTGCAGCATTTGTTAACAACTCTGGCTATACTGAAACCATAACAATAAACCGCCTGCAGGGCATAAATCTCGATGGGTGGCGCTTATCGCCGTTATGCGCAAAGGATTTCGCCAGCCGTGACGTGGCAGGAATTCGGGTTGCCCCCAGAATCTTGTGAAAGGAGTTATATCATGGCTTATAAACACATCCTGATTGCAGTAGACCTTTCCCCGGAAAGCCAGTTGCTGGTTGATAAAGCGGTCTCACTGGCTCGTCCTTACGAGGCGAAAATCTCCCTCATCCACGTTGATGTGAACTATTCAGACCTCTACACCGGGCTGATTGACGTCAATCTGGGGGATATGCAGAAACGTATCTCTGAAGAGACGCATACCGCGCTGAAAGAGCTTTCGACCAACGCCGGTTATCCCATCAGTGAAACCCTGAGCGGTAGCGGCGATCTCGGCCAGGTGCTGGTGGATGCGATTAGAAAATATGACGTGGATTTGGTGGTCTGTGGCCACCATCAGGACTTCTGGAGCAAACTGATGTCGTCAGCGCGTCAGCTGATTAATACGGTACATATCGATATGTTGATTGTGCCGCTGCATGATGACGACGAAGAGTAACCATAAAAAATATGCCGGCAACGCCGGCATATTTTTTTCAATCCGTGTAACGGCATCAGCCAAGCGGTGGATAGATATCAAAACGATGGCTTTTGGTGACCACTGCTGACTGCGTCACCACGCCCGCTAACGGCGGTGCGTAATCCGGACGCTTCACCACAATACGTTTCTTCGCCAGACGGCGCGCCGGTTCCAGCAACGCATCCGCATCCTCATCCGCCCCGACCAGCGACTGAAACACCCTCATCTCCTTTTTCACCATGGCGCTTTTCTGCCGGTGTGGATACATCGGGTCGAGATACACCACATCAGGCGCAGGTGTAATCTCGCTCAGTGCTTGCTGGCTCGCCACATGCAGCAACGTCAATCGCTCACGCAGCCAGCCGCCGATCTCAGGGTCGTCATAGCCACGGCGCAAGCCATCTTCCAGTAACGCCGCCACCACCGGATGACGCTCCAGCATGCGCACCCGGCACCCCAGTGCCGCCAGCACGAAAGCATCGCGCCCCAGGCCTGCGGTGGCATCGACCACATCCGGCAGGTAATCGCCCTTGATGCCCACCGCTTTCGCCACCGCCTCGCCACGTCCACCGCCAAAGCGACGGCGATGTGCCATCGCGCCAGAAACGAAATCGACAAAAATGCCGCCCAGTTTTGGCTCATCGCGTTTACGCAGCTCAAGATGGCTGGCCGTCAGCACCAGCGCAAGCCCGGAATCTTCGTCCTGTTCCAGCCCCCAGCGTTGCGCCAGAAGTAATAAGGCACCGTCTCCGGTGCCTGTTTCGTCAACTAAACCGATTTTCACAGGCCGGTTTATCCCTGAATCCCGTAATGTTCCAGCATCGCATCCAGCTGCGGTTCACGGCCACGGAAGCGTTTGAACAGCTCCATCGGCTCCTCAGAACCACCACGTGTCAGGATATTGTCGAGGAACGACTGACCGGTTTCGCGGTTGAAGATACCCTCTTCTTCGAAGCGTGAGTAAGCATCAGCAGCCAGCACGTCGGCCCACAGATAGCTGTAATAACCTGCGGCATAGCCGCCAGCAAATACGTGGCTGAAGGCGTGCGGGAAACGGCCCCATTCCGGGCTGGGTACCACGGCAACCTGCTTTTTCACTTCGCGCAGGGTTTCGAGGATTTTTGCGCCCTGCTCAGGATTGAACTCGGTATGCAGACGGAAATCGAACAGGCCGAACTCCAGCTGACGCAGGATAAACAGCGCTGCCTGATAGTTTTTCGCCGCCAGCATTTTATCCAGCAGTTCTTTCGGCAACGGCTCGCCGGTTTCATAGTGACCGGAGATAAACGCCAGCGCCTCCGGCTCCCAGCACCAGTTCTCCATAAACTGGCTCGGCAGCTCCACCGCATCCCACGGCACACCGCTGATACCGGACACGCCCGGGGTTTCGATACGCGTCAGCATATGATGCAGACCGTGGCCGAACTCGTGGAACAGGGTAATCACTTCATCGTGGGTGAACAGCGCCGGTTTGCCCTGCACCGGGCGGTTGAAGTTACAGGTGAGATACGCCACCGGTTTTTGCAGGCTGCCATCGGCTTTGCGCATCTGGCCGACACAGTCGTCCATCCACGCACCACCGCGTTTGTGTTCGCGGGCATACAGGTCAAGATAGAAGCTGCCGCGCAGTTCGCCGCTTTCATCGAACAGGTCGAAGAAACGCACGTCCGGGTGGTAAACATCCACATCTTTGCGCTCTTTCGCGCTGATACCGTAGATGCGTTTCACCACCTCAAACAGGCCGCTCACCGCACGCTCTTCCGGGAAGTACGGACGCAGCTGCTCATCGCTGATGGTGTACAGATGCTGTTTCTGTTTTTCCCCGTAGTACGTCAGGTCCCACGGGTTCATTTCGTCAACGCCAAACTCTTTTTTAGCGAAGGCACGCAGCTGGGCGAGTTCTTTTTCACCCTGCGGGCGAGCGCGTTTTGCCAGGTCGGTCAGGAAGTCGATCACCTGAGACGGGCTTTCCGCCATTTTGGTTGCCAGCGATTTGTCCGCGAAGGAGTCGAAGCCCAGCAGCTGAGCCAGCTCGTGACGCAGCGCCAGTTCCTCAGCCATTACCGGGCCGTTGTCCCATTTACCGGCATTCGGGCCTTGCTCGGAAGCACGAGTGGAGTACGCGCGGTACAACTCTTCACGCAGCGCAGCGTTGTCGCAGTAAGTCATCACCGGCAGATAGCTCGGGATATCCAGCGTCAGCAGCCAGCCTTGCTGCTCTTTGGCTTCTGCCTGGGCTTTGGCCGCCGCCAGCGCACTTTCCGGCATCCCCGCCAGTTCCGCTTCGTCGGTAATCAGCTTGCTCCAGCCCATGGTGGCATCGAGCACGTTGTTGCTATAGGTTGACCCCAGTTCAGACAGGCGCGCCGCGATGGCGCCGTAGCGTTTCTGTTTTTCTTTATCGAGGCCGATACCGGACAGCTCGAAATCACGCAGGCTGTTATCCACCACTTTTTTCTGCGCGATATCCAGCGCAGCGTAGTTATCGCCCTGCTTCAGGTTGACGTAAGCCTGATACAACCCTTCATGCTGGCCGACCCAGGTGCTGTACTCAGACAGCAGCGGCAGCGTCTGCTCGTAGGCTTCACGCAGTTCCGGGCTGTTTTTTACCGAATTCAGATGGCTGACCGGCGAGAAAATACGACCCAGACGGTCGTCAACTTCAGCCAGCGGCTGTACCAGATTATCCCAGCTATAAGGCGCGCCCTGTGCCACTACGCGTTCCACCGCCGCACGGCAGTCGTCCAGCGCTGCGGTGACAGCGGGAACCACATGTTCGGGTTTGATGGCGGAGAATGGCGGTAGCGTATAAGGCGTGAGTAACGGATTGGTCATAAGCGCAGTCCTTTCATTGGGGTGTGGGGCGCGAGCAGGTCGCGCAACGCAATCGTATTAACATGCGGCCTGATCGGCGGAAAATCAATGCCACGAAGGCACTGCCTGAAGCCGAAACGCCAGCAATTTTTATCCAGCGCGGCTATAATCGCGCCAGACACGATGTTCTGACTTCTTTGATCCAACCGCGGACCCCTCTTTTTTATGCTGAGTTATCGCCACAGTTTTCATGCCGGCAACCATGCCGACGTGCTCAAACACACCGTTGAGAGCCTGATCCTGACTGCCCTGATGGAGAAGGAGAAGCCTTTCCTCTATCTGGATACCCACGCCGGTGCCGGACGTTACCAGCTGAGCGGTGAGCACGCCGAGCGTACCGGTGAATATCTGGAAGGCATCGCGCGCATCTGGCAGCAGCCCGACGCACCGGAATTGCTGAAGCCTTATTTCTCCGCGATTCGTAACCTGAACCCTAACGGCACGCTGCGTTACTATCCAGGTTCGCCGCTGATTGCCCGCCATCTGCTGCGCCAGGACGATAAATTGCAGCTGACTGAGCTGCACTCCAGCGATTACCCGCTGCTGCGCAACGAGTTTAGCAAAGACAGCCGCGCCCGCGTCGAACGTGCGGACGGTTATCAACAGCTGAAATCGAAGCTGCCACCGCCCACGCGCCGTGGTCTGATTCTGATCGATCCGCCGTATGAGCTGAAAAGTGACTATCAGGCGGTGGTGAAAGGGATTCAGGAAGGCCACAAACGCTTCGGCACCGGTATCTACGCCTTGTGGTATCCGGTGGTGCTGCGTCAGCAAATCAAACATATGACCAAAGATTTGCAGGCCACCGGCATTCGCAACATTTTGCAGATTGAGCTGGCGGTGCGCCCGGACAGCGATCAACGCGGCATGACCGCCTCTGGCATGATCGTGATTAACCCGCCGTGGAAGCTGGAGCAGCAGATGAAAGAACTGCTGCCGTGGCTGCATCAGAAGCTGGTGCCCGCAGGCACCGGGCACACCCGCGTGGAGTGGATTACGCCGGAATAAGGTGCGCTAAACTTCGAACACCGCGAAATCATGTGCCAGCACCGTCTGCGGAAAGATGGACTGGCACTCCGCCAGCAATCTCTCCCGATCCTGCGACAAATAACGTGAACTGAAATGGGTGGCGATCAGCCTTTTCGCTCCAGCCTGTTTTGCCACCTGCGCCGTCTGAATCGTAGTGGAATGGCCGCGACTATTGGCTTTCTCCGCCAGCGCCGCCTCCAGCGTGGTTTCGTGCACCATCACATCCGCATCAGCCGCCAGTTGCAACGCCACCTCCGTCGGTCCGGTATCGCCAAAAATCGCCAGCACCTTGCCTTTGGTAGGTGGACCGAGATACTCCGCACCATCAATTTCGCGCCCATCTTCCAGCCGGATGCGCTCGCCCTGCTTCAGCTGCTGATACCAGGGACCACGCGGCACCCCTTCGGCCTTCAGACGCGGAGCATCGAGGAAGCCGGGTTTATCATGCTGCTCAATCCGATAGCCATAGCATTCAACGACATGGTTCATCGGCCAGGCGGTGACGCGAAACGCGCCATCGTCAAACACCAGCCCTGCACCGATCTCCACAATCTCCAGCGGAAAGCTGGTATAGGAGCCACTCAGGCTGAGTGCCGTTTCAATAAACTGGCGGATACCCTGCGGGCCATAAAGGGTGAGCGGTTCTTTGAGTCCCGCCATCGAGCGGCTGGTTAACAGCCCCGGCAGGCCAAAGATATGGTCGCCGTGCAGATGGGTGATAAAGATTTTTTCCAGCTTGCCCGGCTTGAGATCTGAACGCATGTATTGGTGCTGCGTCGCTTCACCACAATCAAACAGCCAGGTTTCACCGCGTTTGGACAGCGTCAGCGCAATGGCGGTGACATTACGTTGCAGGCTGGGCGCGCCTGCGCCAGTACCCAGAAAAGTCAGTTGCATGCTTGCTTCCGTGAAAATAGATTCGATTCAATGCTATTACAATCATAGGCGCAATCTTTGCGCCCTTTCCCCTGTCAGCGTTACACTCTAACCCAATTTTTCTTCCTGCAAATGGACACATCTGATGACCAGACATTTTGACTACCTTGCCATTGGCGGCGGCAGCGGCGGTATCGCCTCCATTAACCGTGCGGCGATGCACGGCCAGAAATGCGCCCTGATTGAAGCCAAAGAGCTGGGCGGCACCTGTGTCAACGTGGGTTGCGTACCGAAAAAAGTGATGTGGCATGCGGCGCAAATTGCTGAAGCTATCCACCTTTATGGCCCGGATTACGGTTTCGACACCACGGTCAACCGTTTCGACTGGTCAACCCTGGTGAAAAATCGCAGCGCCTATATCGATCGTATCCACACCTCCTACGACAACGTGCTGGGCAAAAATAACGTGGAAGTGATCAAAGGGTTCGCACGTTTTGTCGATGCGCACACCGTTGAAGTCAACGGCGAAACCATCACCGCCGATCATATCCTGATTGCTACCGGCGGCCGCCCGAGTCACCCACAAATCCCTGGCGCAGAATACGGCATCGATTCTGACGGTTTCTTCGAACTGGACGCCCTGCCGAAACGCGTTGCGGTGGTCGGCGCGGGCTATATCGCTGTTGAACTGGCGGGTGTGGTCAACGCGCTCGGCGCAGAAACCCACCTGTTCGTACGTAAACACGCGCCGCTACGCAGCTTTGATCCGCTGATCACCGACACGCTGGTGGAAGTGATGCAGGCTGAAGGTCCGTCATTGCATACCGACTCCATCCCAAAAGCGGTGATCAAAAACGCTGATGGCAGCCTGACGCTGCAACTGGAAAACGGCCACGCGCAGACCGTGGATTGCCTGGTGTGGGCGATTGGTCGTGAGCCAGCCAATGACAACTTCAACCTGGCGGTTACCGGCGTTGCGCTGGATGAGAAAGGCTATATCAAGGTCGATAAGTTCCAGAACACCAGCGTGCCAGGTATTTACGCGGTGGGCGATAACACCGGCGCGGTGGAGCTGACGCCGGTCGCGGTTGCCGCAGGCCGTCGCCTGTCAGAGCGTCTGTTTAACAACAAGCCGGACGAACATCTGGACTACAGCAACATCCCGACCGTGGTGTTCAGCCATCCGCCGATTGGCACCGTCGGCCTGACGGAACCCGAAGCGCGCGAGCAGTATGGTGATGACCAGGTGAAGGTGTATAAATCCGCCTTCACCGCCATGTACACCGCCGTCACCCAGCATCGCCAGCCGTGCCGCATGAAGCTGGTGTGTGTGGGGCCGGAGGAGAAGATCGTCGGTATCCACGGCATTGGTTTCGGCATGGATGAAATGCTGCAGGGCTTTGCGGTCGCACTGAAAATGGGTGCCACCAAAAAAGACTTTGATAATACCGTGGCTATCCACCCGACGGCGGCGGAAGAGTTTGTGACGATGCGTTAATTATCAGGCCAGCATGTGATGGCATGCTGGCTCCTCCCCCTGCCATTTCCTGCAAGATAAAAACCTTTTTATTCACTACTCAATCCCCTCCGACAGGGATAACATTTGCCCCTTTGCTGACGCGGGCGCGCTGGCATTTTTCTGGTGAGTTATTTGGCTAAGGGAGGCTGGCGTGAATTTCTGTTTTGCGCGGCGGTGGTTAAGCAGTAAGGGTCAGGCATGAATATTATCAGCATCATTATGTCGGCGGGCAAAGCCTCGGTGGATGTTGCGCTTTACACGCTGATTCCCATCATGGTGGTCATGCTATGCGTCATGAAATATCTGGAGGCAAAAGGCGTACTCGATTTTATTGTGCGTCATACCACGCCGTTATTAAAACCGCTCGGCATTACCGGGCTGGCGCTATTTGCCCTGATTCAACTCAATTTTGTTAGTTTTGCCGCACCGCTGGCTGCACTGGCCATCATGGAAAAACGCGGCACCTCCGATCGACATATGGCAGCCACGCTGGCGATGTTATTTGCCATGGGTCAGGCCAATGCCTTTTATCCCTTAATTCCCGCTGGCTTGCATTGGGGCGCAGCGATTCTGATCTCCATTTGCGGCGGCATACTGGCGGCAGCCAGCACTTATCACCTGTTTGGCCGCAAACTGTCGGGTGTCGCGCTGCGTGATGAAGACGAAGGGATCAGCCATAGCGAGGCGAAGCCCGGTCTGATTAGTATCATTAATAACGCCGGCTCCGATGCGATTCGTCTGGCGCTGGGTTCGTTGCCGATGCTGATCCTCTCGTTATCCGTGGTTGGCATACTTAAAGAGGCGGGCGGTGTCGAGTTGCTGAGCCGGGTGCTCTCACCGGTTCTGGCGCGGCTGAATATTTCCGAGGTCTACATTCTGCCCGCGCTCACCAAGTGCCTGGCCGGTGGTACCGCCTATTACGGTGTGGTGTCTGACTTGATCGCAAAAGGCCTGTACAGCGCCCACAATATTAACGCCTCTGCAGGCCTGTTGATTCAGACCTTCGACCTGCCTGGCATCGGGATTTTTCTCGGGCTTTCCACCCGTTTCCCGCGCCTGTTTCGTTTTGCTGTACCGGGCATTCTGCTGGGCATCGCCCTGCGCGCCGTTTCGCATAGCCTCCTTTTTTAAAGATTGCGCTAAACAGGTAACAACCTGTTTAGCGTTTTTACTTCTTAAAATAACACCATAATTTTCAGGCGTTATTTAAGATTAACCCTTTCAATTCCATTGTTATTTTCATCGATTGCACTCCTGATATTTTTAGTATTATTATCTGAAGAACATCATCACGGCAGTTGTAATTAACCCCATGATTATGATGGTTTATTGCAAGCGGATCATGGCGCCATATATCTCAGAGAAATATCAGGTTAATTACCTAACCCCTTAATTTTATCGCAGGTAATATTCCTGTTCGGCATATATTGAACACCAAGATAGGGTAGATCCATGAACGGTAAGAAAATAACCTGGAATGGCGGTTTGCAGCACGAAGCCATCGACATTCTGGCGAAAGAGGGCGGCATGATCGTCAGCCCGACCAAAGTCGGCTACATTATCATGACCTCAGATAAAGCTGGCCTCGAACGCAAGTTTGAAGCGAAGAACCGCAAACGTAACAAGCCCGGCGTGGTGCTGTGCGGCTCGCTGGAGCAGCTGCGCTCGCTGGCTCAGCTCAACCCGGAAATTGACGAGCTGTATCAACGTCATTGGGATCAGGACATTCTGCTGGGCTGCATTTTGCCATGGCGCGAAGAGGCGTTATCACGTATTCCTGACGACGGTTCCAAAGAGCTGATGATGGATGGCCGCCAGACCAGCTGTTTCGTTATTAAGTTTGGCAAGCCGGGTGAAATACTGGCAAAAGAATTGTGGGAAAAGCACGGCAAATTCTCCTTTGCCAGCTCCGCAAATCCATCAGGCCAGGGCAACCGGGGTCTGGTGGAAGGTATTGGCGAACGCATTGAATCCCGTGCTGATTTAATTATTGCCGCCAACGATTACGTGAAATCCATTCAGCCAAACGACGAAAATAAAGTGCGTTATGAGCAGGGTGTGATGGTGTCGATGGTGGATAGCACAGGCCGTTTGATTCCGGAACAAAAAGGCGAGCGTAAAATCACACCCTGTCCGGTGCTGATCCGCAAAGGCCTTGATGTTGATAAGATCATGTCACTGCTGTCGGATATTTTCCCATCATGGGATTACCGCCACGGCGATTATTATTAAGGTCAAAACAACGCGATAAATCGCGCCGCTACAGAGTTTGCAATGTTTTGTAGCGGCGCGATTCATCGCGCGGGTTTTACCGGAATTGCGCAATAAATTGCGCCGCTACCATTCCACCGTAATCTTGCCAAAGTGCCCGGCGCTCTCCTGATGCCGGAACGCCGCCGGTAAGTCACTCAGTGCACCAAAACTATCGCTGATCACCGGGCGCATGCCGGTCTGCTCCAGCGCACGAACAAAATCCTGCTGCTGGCGGCGATGGCCAACGATCAGGCCCTGAATCCTCGCCTGCTTCGCCATCAATCCGGCTGTCGGGATCACCCCTTCAAAGCCGGTCAGCACGCCGATTAACGCAATATGTCCACCGACACGCACCGCCTCAATGGATTGCGCCATGGTGCCGGGCCCACCCAGTTCAATCACCACATCCGCGCCTTTACCCCCGGTCAGCTGCTGCACTGCTTTGCCCCACTCGGGTGTGCTGCGGTAGTTAATCACCTCATCGGCCCCCAGCTCACGCGCATGCTCCAGCTTTTCATCCGAAGATGAGGTCACAATCACGCGCGCACCCATGCTTTTGGCGATTTGCAGCGCGGTGATGGAAACACCACCCGTGCCCAGCGTGAGAATGGTATCGCCAGCTTTGATCTGCGCATCCCCCACCAGCGCCCGCCAGGCCGTCAGACCGGAGGTGGTGATGGTGGCGGCTTCAGCATGACGCCAGCCAAGAGGTGCGAGGGTAAAATGGCTGGCCGGACGCACCACCACTTCGGCGGCAAAGCCGTGGGCACCATCGCCAGGCGTCTGGGTGAAATTGCCGACCTGTTGCTCAGGCAAACCATCCTGCCACTGCGGAAAGAAGCCGGACACCACATGGTCACCCGCCTTAAATTCACTGACGCCCGCACCGACTTCTTCCACCACGCCCGCGCCGTCCGCCATCATGATGCGGCCATCGGCGGTGGGAATGGATCCTTTTGCCACCAGCAGATCGTGAAAATTCAGAGAGGTGGCATGGATCGCCACCCGGATCTCACCCGGTCCCGGCTTACCCGGATCCGCCAGATCCACCCGTTGCAAATTCTCCAGTCCGCCAGGGCTTTTTAAGATCATCGCTTGCATTGTCTGTCATCCTCATCAGCAAAAAAGTAAGTGTGGCAGCGATGGCGAATCGCTGCCTTCGCCGATGGTGCTTAGCGCAGTGGGCGATAAAAAGTTCTGATCTCCTGCGCCAGCAGCTCCGGTTCTTCCATCGCGGTAAAATGTCCGCCGTGCGGCATCTCGGTCCACTGCTGAATATTAAGATGCTGTTCGGCCCAGCGCCGTGGCGGCGGCACCAGATCGTGAGGAAAACGCGCCAGCCCGGTCGGCACGCGAATATCGCCAATCGGCGGCAGCGAATGACTGTTCTCATAGTAAAGGTTGGCCGAACTACCGAAGCTGCCGGTGAGCCAGTACAGCATGATGTTATTGAGCAACTCATCCTTGCTGAACCGGTTAAACAGATCCCCCTGACAATCGCCCCAGCTACGGAATTTTTCCATAATCCAGCTCGCCAGCCCGACCGGTGAATCGTTGAGCGCGAACGCCAGCGTTTGTGGCTTAGTCGATTGCAGCGCCATGTAGGCCCCTTCCTGGGCTATCCACTTCAGCGCCACCGCCTGATAGTCACGCGCTTCATCCGTGAGATCGTCGCCTGTCGCCTGCATCAGCGGGCGAATTAACCCAATATCGGTGAGGTGAATCCCCACCAGCCTGCCAGGATGCAGCACCGCCAGATAACGCGTCACGCCAGAGCCGATATCCCCGCCAGCGGCGGCGAAACGGGCATAGCCCAGTTCCGTCATCATCTGCGCCCACAAGTCAGCAATTTGCGCGTTGTGGATCCCCTGCGGCGGGCAGCGAGAGAAGGCAAAGCCCGGCAGCGACGGCACGATAACGTCGAACGCATCCTCGGCCTTACCGCCAAAACGCACCGGGTCAGTCAGCAGGGGGATGATCTTCTGGTAACGCAGAAACGAATCGGGCCAGCCGTGGGTCAGCAGCAGCGGCAGCGGATTTGGCCCGTTGCCGCGTTGATGAATAAAATGCACCGGCGTTTCGCCCTGCTGCCAGTAAAAATGCGCCAGCTGGTTGAGTTCATGCTCCTGCTGACGCCAGTCATACTGATGCAGCCAGTAATCCACCAGCGCTTTCAGCTCATCAATGGCGGTGCCTTTTTGCCATGCCGTACCCGGTAGCGGAGCAGCCCAGCGCGTCTGGCGCAGCCGCCACTCCAGGTCATCTAACTGCGACTGCGCGATATCAATCTGAAACGGTTGCACAGACATAACCACTCCTCAGTTTAAGCAGACTCTGCCTCTACTGTAGCCTGATCAGGCATCTGCGCCATAGGCCAGTTAATCATCTCATCCAGGCCAGATATGATGGCTGGAAAGTAGCTTTCATCAAGACCAAAAAAATCTGACAATGTGACGCTATCAGCGTTGTCTTCAGGTCTTAAGGCAAGATCAACACCAACTGCGTTACCTATAGAAGACTGATGAAACTTAATTGAAACCTGATTAAAAAGATTGCTGAAAACTACCTGTAGCGGCGCGATTTATCGCGCAGGTTTTAAGATGCCGGGAAGTGCCTGAAAATAGCGCGATAAATCGCGCTGCTACGAATCAGTGCAGACAGTCGCATTAACCTGCCTTATACCCTAAATTTTACGCCTGACGTTGCGGAGCCTTATGCACCATGGTGTAGGCATAATCGACACCCATACCGTAGGCACCGCTGTGCTCACGCACCAGGTCCATCACCGCATCGTAAGTCTCTTTGCGTGACCAGTCGCGCTGGTACTCCAGCAGCACCTGCTGCCAGGTTACCGGCACGGCACCCGCCTGCACCATGCGCTGAACCGAACGCTCATGGGCATCGACGCTGGTGCCACCTGATGTATCCGTTACCACATAAACTTCATAACCGGCTTTCAGCGCCATCAGTGCCGGGAACGTCAGACAAACTTCCGTCCACAGGGCGGAGATGATCAGTTTTTTACGGCCGGTTTTTTCCACTGCCTCGACAAATTTGGCGTCTTCCCAGGAGTTCATGGAAGTACGCTCAATCGGCTTCGCTTCCGGGTGCACCGCCAGCAATTCCGGCCAGATGTAGCCGCTAAAACTTTCGGTCTCAACCGAGGTGTAAATCACCGGCACGTCGAAAATCTTGCCCGCTTTTGCCAGGGCAACGGTGTTATTTTTGAGCTGCTGGCGATCGATATTGGCCACGCCGAAAGCCATCTGCGGCTGGTGGTCGATGAAGATCAGGGTAGAGTTTTGCGGGTCGAGCAGGTCAAGTTTAGACATGGTTATTTCCTCAGCGGTATCGGTTTTGTGTGTTGTGTCGTTGAGATGAACTTTAAAAAAACCCGCGCTGAAGAGATAACGGAAAGAATTTTATAAGTTGTTCAAAATGATTTTAGAAGATTGATTTAAAAGAAAAAGAGAACCAACACCTCGCAGGAAGCCTGCGAAACAGCGTTGATCAGTCGCGCAAGACAGGCGTAACCTGTGCTCACAAAATCAAAAACTCACCATCGCAAAAATGATTGTTCGCCCACATCAGCACTGGTTCCTGCGCTTGTTTGACTGGCACGGTTCGGTGCTTACCAGCATTCTGTTTCGTTTATCACTCAACCTGCTGATGTCGTTAATCGCCATCCTCGGTTTTCCCTGGTATGAAACCCTCGGCATCCATCTGACCACCGCGCCTTTCAGCCTGATTGGTGTGTCGATCGCTATCTTCCTTGGCTTTCGTAATAACGCCAGCTACGCGCGTTTTACCGAAGCCCGCACCCTGTGGGGCACACTGCTGATTACCCAGCGTTCGTTGCTGCGTCAGGTGAAAAGCATCCCCACCCTCAGCCTTGAGCAGGCGCGTGAATTTGCCAATCTGCAAATCGCTTTTAACCTGAGCATGAAACATCAGCTACGGCATACCAACCCGGCAACGGATTTGCAGTGCACGCTGCCACCCGGCTTCAGTGATCAGGTGTTAAGCAACCCACTGCCGACCACGCAGATTTTGCTGCGCATGGGGGAATGGCTGGCGCAGCAGCGCAATGAGGGGCACATCTCGGATATTGTCTGGCAGAGTATGGATGAAAATCTGAATCATCTTTCCACCGTGCTGGGTGGCTGCGATCGTATCGCCAGCACGCCAATTCCGTTCGCCTACAGCCTGATTCTGCATCGCACCGTGTACCTGTTCTGCACCCTGCTGCCGTTTGCGCTGGTGTCGGACCTGCACGCCATGACGCCGCTGGTGTCGGTGTTTATCTCCTACACCTTTTTATCGCTGGAATCGCTGGCGGAAGAACTGGAAGACCCCTTCGGCACCGCGCCGAACGACCTGCCGCTGGATGCCATCTGTGTGGCGATTGAACGTAACCTGAAGTCGATGAACGGCGATCCGCTGCCGGAACCGTTGCAGCCGGATAAATACTTTAACCTGACGTGAACCCTGGCTTAGCTCAGATGATCCAGCCAGCGGACATAAGCCTGATCCCATAAGGCCGCTGGCGTCCCCGCCTGACCCAGACCAAAACCATGACCACCCCGGGTCAACTGAATCAGTTCCACCGGTACCCGCATACGGCGACAGGTATCGCGCATCAGTTCGGTGTTATGAGGATTGGAGGTGTGATCGTCTTCCGCCTGCGCCAGGAAGGTTGGCGGATAGCTGCGGGTGACATAATTCTGTACCGACCAGTTAGCCTCTTCGGCCGGGGTGGCATTGTTACCCACCATCATCAAATGGGTGTTGGTGTGCTGGAACGGCGCTTCGAGGGTAATGACCGGATAGATCAGACCGACGCTATCCGCCTTCGGCACCACCTGATCGAGCGGGTCCTGCGCGGGATAAGAGTCGAACTCAGGCCGCGCCGCCGCCATGCCCAGCAGATGCCCACCGGCGGAAAAGCCCAGCAGATGGACTTTGCGCTCCATCGAACGCACCAGGCGAATGGCACGCTGCGCATCCTGTAACGGGGCCAGATGGCCCGCCTGCCACTTCTCGCCCGGTAAGCGGTAGCTCAGCACATAGGCGGTGTAGCCGTTGGCATTGAGCCAGCGCGCCACCGGCCAGGCTTCACGCCCCATACCGATCCATTTATATCCGCCACCGGCGGCAATCAGTACCGCTTCACCATTGGGATTTTCCGGACGAAAACGCTGAATCGCCGGAGAGACAACATTGGACCAGGAACCGTTGGCACTGACACGTAATAAACCGGATGGGCCGCCGCCGCCGGGCGGATCGTCCGGCCAGAGAGGGATAATGTCATCACGGGCAAACAGTTTGCCTGTGGTCATGGAAAGTACCGTTGCTCCGGTTGCCAGCAAAAGGCGGCGACGCGTTATCATCATGCTGTGAAGCCACTGTCAGAAAAGGGACAGCCTTCAGGCTGTGTCTCGTTATGGTGATGCAAGGTCAATGCCAAACGCTGGCGATTATGTACGCAATCTGTGCAAAAAAGCTATAAAAAAACGCGCCGAAAAAGGCGCGTATTTTGTTGTTAAAGCGGACGATAAAAAGATTTAATCTTCCTGCTGAAATTGCGTCATCACCGTTTGCTCACATTGCTGCTGGTTATGACGTAACTGGCTGCGCTCATCGTCACCCAGTTGCAGCCAGGCGTTAATCACTTCCTGCGCCGTCTCTTCATCAAATTCCTGTGGGCTAACCGCCGATGGCGACTGGCTGGCCGCCATCTGTGACTTCATTTTTGCCACATAACTGTCCATGGTTGCGGTGCTTTTTTCACTACTGACCAGATGGCAAAGCTGGCTGGCATAGACGTTTTGTTCGCTATCCGCGTTGGCGTCCTCCGCTAGCGCACTGGCCGACAGCGAAAGCCCGAAAAGGGCAAGTAATAAAACTTTCATAACAGGCTCCTGTTGTTTCCAGAAAATCGTAATCAGTCGTGTTGCGTGCGTGAAGCCTGACGGGCCGCACGCCAGTTGAGCAACGGCGTCACCGTTACGCCATGCAACACAATGCTGCACACCACTAACGTCAACGCCATATCCACCATCTGTTCTGCCTGTGGGCCGCGCATACCGTGCACCCAGGCGTAAGCAATATAATTGATACTACCGATGCCGCGAATCCCCAGCCAGCCAATCAGCAAACGCCGCGCCAGTGGCAGACCACAACCCAGCGTGGTAATCCACACCGCCAGGGGCCGCACCAGCACAAACAGCAGCAGCGCCAGGCCAATGCCGGTCAGGTTCCAGTGATGCGCCAGCGTAATGCCCAGCACCACCATCATCGCCGCCGCCAGCAGGCGTTCGATAGTATCACCAAACGACAGCGCATCACCGACCACCAGCCCCACCGATTTCACCATGCCGCTGCCACCGTGGGCCAGCCGCTGATTAGGATTGACGCGTGCTTCCGCCGGCAGCAGATGCTCCTCTTCCGACACATCTTCCGGGGGAAAACGCTTCACCACCCGCAGCTCGGCACGGCGCAGCCCCACACCCGCCGCAAAGGTCGCCAGAAAGCCAGAAGCATCCAGTGACTGCGCCGCCGCATAGCTCAGGGCAATCAGGGCCAGCGCGAGAATATCGTTCGGTGCCACATCCTGATGGGCGCTGCGCAGATGGGTTGCCAGCTGGCCGATGACGCGGCCAATGGCATAACCGATAACCAGCCCGCCGCCTATCGCCCAGACAGCATCGCGGGCCACCCACAGGCTGATATCGGTGAAGGTGAACGCGGGTTGATGCAGCATCAGCAACGACAGCATCAATAATGGCAGCGCCGAGCCATCATTCATCCCGGCTTCGCTGGAGAGTGCCACGCGCAGTGCATCGTCGTCACGCGCGTCGTTGACGGAAATCAGGCTGGCGAGCACCGGGTCGGTAGGCGCGACAATCGCGGCAAACGCCAGCGCCAGCGGCCAGTCAAAACCGGTCAGCCAGCGCACCAGCAAGGTCATGCCCGCGACGGTGAGCAGCATCGCTGGAAACGCCAGTCGCACCCCCACTCGCCAGGCATGGGCGCGCAGCGGCAGGCGCAACTTAAGGCCGGTGATAAACAGCGAGGCGGCCATCGTGATTTCGGTGATGTGGGCGGCGAGATCAGCGTGCCCGAGAATATCGATTTGCAGCAGATTGAGCATCCACGGGCCGCAAAGCACCCCCGCGAACAGATAGAGACCAAATGAGGTGACTGGCCCCCGGTGAATCCAGCCGGAAGCCAGTGACATCAGCAGCAACAAACCACCGGTTGCTGCTGTCCAGGCAAGAAAATCCATAACGCTCCGTTTTTATAAAGGATCTTCTTTAAGCCTGGCACAGGATACGACAATCAGTTTTTCAGGTGACGGCTCGCCAGGCGAATCATCAGGCTCAGCGCCGCTGCCAGGGTGGACAACGCCACCACGCCGGTCCAGCCCCAGTGGGACAACGCCAGGCTACCCAGGGCTGCGCCGGTCGCCATACCGATAAACACCACGGTGAACATCAGCGCATTCAGGCGGCTACGCGCTTCCGGTGCCAGGCTGTAGACCAGCGTCTGATGCGCCACCAGCGTCGCCTGTACCCCTAAATCAAAACCCACGGTGCTGATGATAATCAGCCCAAGCTGCGCGGAGACCGGCAACACTGGCAACAGGAACATCAACGCAAAGGACACCATCACCAGCGTGGCACCGTATTGGGTGACACGTGCCGGGCCAATGCGGTCGGCAAAGCTGCCCGCCAGCGGTGCAGCCAGCGCACCGGCAGCACCGGCGAGGCCGAATGCGCCCGCTACAGCGCTATCGAGATGGAAGCGATCGCTCAGCATCAGCGCCAGGGTTGACCAGAAGGCGCTAAAACCTACCGACAGCAAGCCCTGGGCCAGCGCCGCACGACGCAGCGTCTGGTGGTGCTGCCACAGATGCGCCAGTGACAGCAGCAGGCGCGGATAGCTCACCGAGGTACCCGGTTTAAAACGCGGCAGCACACGCCACAGCGCCAGACTAATCAGCAACACCGCTCCCGCCGCCACCAGGTACATGGTGCGCCAGCCGAAATATTCAGCCACCACCCCGCTGACCACCCTGGAGAGCAAAATGCCGACCAGCAGGCCAGTCATCACCGTGCCGACGGTTTTCCCCCGGCTGCGTTCCGGTGCCAGCGCGGCTGATGCCGGTACGATATCCTGCGCCACGGTGGCTGTTAAGCCGGTGACAAAGCTGGCGATCAGCAGCGCATTCAGGCCACCGGAGAAGCCACATAGCAGCAGCGCTGCCATCAGCAATAAGCCTTTAATCAGGATAATGGTGCGGCGATCGTGGCGGTCACCCAGCGGTGCCAGCAGCAGGATGCCGAGCGCATAACCCGCCTGCGTCAGCATCGGCACCATACCGACGCTGCCAACGCTGGCGTTAAATTGTTTGCTGATGATATCCAGCATCGGCTGGCTGTAGTAAATCGACGCGACACTGAGACCTGCGCCCGCCGCCAGCGTGAAGACCAGCGGTGCGGGTAGCGATTCAGTGACCCGTTCTGAAGATTGCGTCATGGCAGACATATTCATTTCCCCCCCGTGAAAGTGCGCTTATTAAAGCGCGTCGCCGCCATACGCGGTAGACTGATGAAAGACAAAACCATTATACGTGGTACGTATGAGCAATTCTTCCAGCGTTGACCGCATCGAACTGATGCAAACCTTTATCCGCATCGTGGAGAGTGGATCGCTGTCGGCCGCCGCCGCACAGCTCGGTACCACCCAGCCAACCATCAGCCGTCGTTTGCAGGCGCTGGAGCAACGGCTGGGGCTGAAGTTAATTCTGCGCACCACCCACGCACTGAAACTGACTGATGACGGCGAGCGTTGTTATCAACAGGCGCGCCAGTTGCTCGCTACCTGGTATGCGCTGGAGGATGAACTGACCGGCGCGAGCGACGATCCGGTGGGCACCCTGCGCGTGCGTGCGCCCCATGCGTTTGGTCAGGATCAGCTGGTCGCGCCGCTGGTGGATTATCTGCAACGTTATCCGCGTCTGAATGTGGAGTGGATGCTGAACGACCGCACGCCTGATTTTGTCGCTGAAAACGTCGATTGCGCCATTCAGGTCGGCCCACCGTCCGATCCCTCGGTAGTCGCGATTCTGCTGGCGGAAGTCCCGCGTTTTGTGGTGGCCGCCCCGTCGTTGCTGGCGGCGCATCCGCCGGTGGAACGGGTGGAACAACTGACCTCGCTGCCGTGGCTGGCGCTGACCAGTTTTTATCACAGCGAGATTGCCCTGCAACGTATCAGCGACGGACAGCCGCTGAATCTGGCGATCAACCCGCGTCTGGCAAGCGACAGCCTGTATGCGGTGCGCAAGGCGGCGCTGGCCGGCATGGGGGCCGCCGTGGTGTCATCGTGGGTGGTGCTGGAGGATTTAGCGCGCGGCGATTTGATTCAGCTGGTGCCGGATTGGCAGGCACCGCCGTTGCCAGTGTGGTTAACCTATCCGTGGGCCAGCTATTATCCGGCGCGATTGCAGAAGTTTTTTGCCATGATTCGTGAAGTGATGCCGCAGCTGGCAGGGGCACAACCCGCAGAGAGGTTGTAACGGCGCGATAAATCGCGCCGTCACGACATTATTTTTTGTCTGCTTTGGACATGTTGTCCAGATATCCCATAACAAACGCCGACAGCACAAACGTCAGGTGGATAATCACGTACCACATCAGTTTGTCGTTTTCGACATTGCGCGCTTCCATAAACACCCGCAGCAGGTGAATCGAGGAAATCGCCACAATGGACGCGGCCACTTTGTTCTTCAGCGAGCCGGAGTCCATCTTACCGAGCCAGCTCAGTTTTTCTTTGTGCTCGGCGATATCCAGTTTAGATACAAAGTTCTCATAACCCGACAGCATCACCATCACCAGCAGGCCACCCACCAGCGTCATATCCACCAGCGACAGCAGCAGCAGGATCAGATCGTTTTCCCCGATGCTGAGGATATCCGGCAGCATGTGAAACACTTCCTGGAAAAATTTGATGGTGAGCGCCAGCAATCCCAGCGAAAGTCCAATGTAAACCGGTGCCAGCAGCCAGCGCGATGCATACATCAGGTTTTCGGTAAAACGTTCCATAATTTCCCATTAATCAACGGACAAGCCCGCGATTATAACTGAACAAGTGTGAAGTTATTTCAGCCCATCTTCAGAAATTTCAGGAGCCGGTGGCAGCGGCAGGGAAAGACGGAAGCACGCGCCGCCTTCAGGACGGTTCTCCGCCCAGATGCGGCCAGCATGGGATTCAATAATGGTTTTACAAATCGCCAGCCCGAGACCCACGCCCGGCACCGCCGATTCCTTATCGCCACGGGCGAATTTATCAAAAATACGCGTCAGGGCATCCGGCGCGATACCCGGGCCGCTGTCCCAGATGGCGATTTCCAGCCGGTCATGTTCACGCCAGGCGTGGATACCATGCTGTGCCGCGTTACCGGCATATTTCAGGCTATTTTCGATGATATTGGTAAACACCCGCTCCAGCATGCTGCTATCACCTTTGATCAGCACCAGGCCATCAGGTAAATCGAGAGCGAAATCATGGCCTTTGAGCGAAGGTCCCATGCTGCTTAGCGCGCCACCGATCACCTCATCCAGCGCCACCCACTCTTCACGCAAATTCAGTCCGCCGGATTGAATGCGCGCCATATCCAGCATGTTGCTCACCAGCCGGATGGTGCTCAGCGTCTGTTCGCGGATCTGATTCGCCTGCGGGACATATTTTGACTCCTCGCTGGCGAGGTCGAGCATCAGCATTTCCGCCTGGCCAAATAACACCGTCAGCGGCGTGCGTAAATCGTGTGACAGCGCCGACAGCAGCGCGTTACGCAGTTGTTCACGTTCGGCAGACAGCCGCGAAGCCGCCTCACTCTGTGACAGCGCCATCCGCTCCAGCGCGTTAGCAATCAGCACGGTAAAGGTTTCCACCAGCCGCTGCTGTTCCGGGATCATCAGCTGGCGCAGATTTTCCGGCTCCACCACCAGCAGGCCGCGGCAGTGGTTGCCGCTTTTCAGTGGCAGAATCTGGTATGGCACCGCCGGTAAGGTGTCGGTACCGGCCCCGGCAGGCTGGCCTTTGCTGTAGCTCCATTTGGCGATGGCGAGATCCGGTGGCGTACCCATGCTGCTGTCGCCTACCGCCTGCAACTCGCCCTGCTCATCCGGCAGCAACAGCAGGCTACGCGCCTGCAACGTCACTTCAATCACCCGCTGGCTGGTACTGGCGATATCCTGCGGCGTCAGCGCGCTGCCGAGCGACTTCGCCATTTCGTACAGATGGCGCGCACGCTGCTCACGATAACGCGCCACCCGCGCCTGATAACGCACGCCCGCCGTCAGATTACCGACGATCACGCCGACCGCCAGCATCACCGCGAACGTCACCAGATATTGCAGGTCCGACACCGCTACGGTGCCGGTGGGGGCGACGAAAAACAGGTCAAAGGCGAGAATATTGATTACCGTGGCAAACACCGACGGCCAGCGACCAAAGCGCAGCGCGACAATCACCACCGCCAGCAAATAAATCATCACGCCGTTGGCGGGATCGAACTCCACCAGTAGCCAGCGCCCGGCTGAGGTGACCAGAATGCACAGCACCAGCGCCATCAGGCAGCCGCGTAACTGCATACGCCATTTTTCCGCGCTGGCGCGCTGCCCGTTCAACGCGGCGGGCGCATCACGTACCGGCTCATCCAGCGCCACCACCAGCAAATCGAGGTCCGGCCCCAGCTCGCCCAGCCGCTGGGCAAAGCTGTCGCGCCGCCAGCGCCGTTGCGGCTGGCGACCGGTGACGATTTTGCCGAGATTGTGTTCACGCGCGTAACGCAGCACCGCACGCGCTTCATCAGGATCGGACAGGGTGGCGGTTTCCGCACCCAGTTCCTGCGCCAGTTGCAGCGTGCGCAGAATGGCGCGACGCCGTGCTTCCGGCAGGCGATTCAGACGCGGCGTTTCAACGTATACCGCATGCCACTCGCTGCCGAGACGCGCTGCCAGTCGCGCAGCGGTGCGCACCAGCTTTTCACTGCCGGTATCATCGCCGATGCACAGCAGAATGGCGTCACGCGTGTGCCAGACTTTGTCGCGCCCCTGCTGATCGCGCCATGCACGCATCTGGTCATCCACCCGGTCTGCGGTGCGGCGCAGCGCCAGCTCACGCAGCGCAAACAGGTTGCCTTTACGGAAGAAGTTTTCGATGGCGCGTTCGGCGCGATCGCCCACGTAAACTTTGCCCTCCTTCAGCCGCTGACGCAGGTCGTCGGGAGGCAGGTCCACCAGCACCACTTCATCGGCCGCATCAAAAAAGGGGTCCGGCACGGTTTCACGTACCTGAATACCGGTGACTCCGCCCACCACATCATTGAGGCTTTCCAGATGCTGCACATTCACGGTGGTGATAACGTCGATACCGGCCTCAAGCAGTTCCTCGATATCCTGCCAGCGCTTGGGATGACGCGAACCCTGCACATTGGTATGCGCCAGTTCGTCCATCAGGATCACCGCCGGATGGCGTGCCAGCGCCGCATCCAAATCAAACTCCGCATGGCGTGAACGACCGGTGGCCCGACGTGGCAAAACCGCCAGCCCCTTGAGCAAGGCAGCGGTTTCATCACGTCCGTGGGTTTCCACCACCCCCGCCAGCACATCCAGTCCCTGGGCGCGCAGGCGCTGCGCTTCCTGCAACATGGCGAAGGTTTTGCCAACACCCGCGCAGGCACCGAAGTAGATTTTGAGTTTTCCGCGATGGCTGTCGCTGTGGTTCAGCAACAGCGCATCGGGATCGGGGCGAGGCAGTTCGTCGTTCATCATCAATCCATTCATTCTCCGATTCCGTAACGGCGCGATTTCGTGCGCGATGTGAGGAAAACCGCGCAATAAATTGCGCCGCAACGACAGCGTGCAGTTATTTGTAGCGGCGCGATTTATCGCGCGAAATATCAGTTGTTTAATGCATCCAGCGCCATATTCAATCGCAGTACATTCACCGTCTCTTCACCGGTAAACGGCAGCAGCGGACGTGCAGTATGGCGCGTAATTAAATCCTCCACCTGCTGCAACGGTAACTGACGCGCTGCCGCAATACGCGGGGCCTGCCACAACGCCGCCTCAGGTGAAATATCCGGGTCGAGGCCGCTTGCGGAAGCCGTCACCAGATCCACCGGCACCGCCGTCGGTGCCTGCGGATTCGCCGCACGCAGCGCCGCAACCCGTTCCGCCACCGCTTTATCCAGCGCCGGGTTGTTACCGGCCAGATTGCTGCCACTGGAGGCCTGTGGATTATAGGCGCTGTCACCGGTGGCCGACGGGCGGCCCCAGAAATGACCGGGCTGGCTGAAGTTCTGCCCAATCAGCGCCGAACCGCGCACCGCGCCATCCTGCTCCAGCAGCGAACCATTGGCCTGCGCCGGAAACCACCACTGCGCCAGCCCGGTGGTCAGCAGGGGATACACCGCGCCGGTAAGCGCGGTCAGCAGCACTAACAATACAATAGCCGGACGTAACTGACTCATCTCTCTTCTCCTCACGCCAGACCGAATACGGTCAGCAGCACATCAATCGCTTTAATACCGATAAACGGCACCACCAGCCCACCTACGCCGTAAATCCACAGGTTACGACGCAGCAACGCAGCAGCGCTCAGTGGCCGGTAGCTCACCCCTTTCAGCGCCAGCGGGATCAGGAACACAATCACCAGCGCGTTAAAAATTACCGCCGACAAAATGGCGGAGTTGGGTGAATGCAGCTGCATCACGTTCAGCATATTCAGCTGCGGATAGGTCGCCGCAAACGCTGCCGGAATGATGGCGAAGTATTTCGCCACATCGTTGGCGATACTGAAGGTTGTCAGCGAACCGCGTGTCATCAGCATCTGTTTGCCGATGTGCACCACTTCCAGCAGCTTGGTCGGGTTGGAGTCGAGATCGACCATGTTGCCCGCCTCTTTTGCCGCCTGGGTACCGGAGTTCATCGCCACCGCCACGTCGGCCTGTGCCAGCGCCGGGGCATCGTTGGTGCCATCGCCAGTCATCGCCACCAGGCGTCCTTCCGCCTGATACTGACGAATCAGCGCCAGTTTGGCTTCCGGCGTTGCTTCCGAAAGAAAATCATCGACGCCCGCTTCTGCGGCAATTGCCGCCGCGGTTAACGGGTTATCGCCGGTGATCATCACGGTTTTGATGCCCATTTTGCGCAGCTCGGCAAAACGTTCTTTGATGCCGCCTTTCACGATATCTTTCAACGCCACCACGCCCAGCACCTGCGCGCCTTCCGCCACCACCAGCGGTGTACCACCGGCGCGTGCCACTTCTTCCACCGCCGCGTTGACTTCAGCCGGGAAGCGGCCATTGCTGGCTTCAATATGGCGACGTACCGCATCCACCGCCCCTTTGCGAATCAGGCGATCCTGCACGTTGACGCCGCTCATGCGGGTTTGCGCCGAGAACGGAATAAAACTGGCCCCCATGCTGCTGAGATCGCGTTCACGCAGGTTAAATTTCTGCTTCGCCAGCACCACGATGCTGCGTCCTTCCGGCGTTTCATCCGCCAGCGACGCCAGCTGTGCCGCATCGGCCAGTTGCTGTTCGCTGACGCCGGGAGCAGGCAGGAATTGCGTCGCCTGACGGTTGCCGAGGGTGATGGTGCCGGTTTTATCCAGCATCAGCACATCGACGTCACCTGCCGCTTCCACCGCACGGCCACTGGTGGCGATCACGTTCGCGCCCAGCATCCGGCTCATCCCTGCCACACCGATGGCAGACAGCAGACCGCCGATGGTGGTAGGGATCAGGCACACCAGCAGCGCCACCAGCACGGTGATACTGACCGGGGTGCCGCCCCAGGCGGAGAACGGCCACAGCGTTACCGTCGCCAGCAGGAACACAATGGTGAGCGACACCAGCAGAATGGTCAGGGCGATTTCATTCGGGGTTTTACGGCGTTTCGCGCCTTCCACCATGGCGATCATGCGGTCAAGGAAGGTTTCCCCTGGGTTGACGCTGCACTGAATCACCAGCCAGTCGGAAAGGATGCGGGTACCGCCGGTCACGGAAGCAAAGTCACCGCCGGATTCACGAATGACCGGAGCCGATTCACCGGTGATGGCGCTTTCGTCCACCGACGCGCCGCCCTCCAGCACCTCACCATCACACGGGATGATGTCACCGGCTTCCACCAGCACCACGTCGCCTTTACGCAGGCTATCCGCCGAGGCGTTTTTCCAGGCAGCACCGTAATGCGGCTCCGCCAGTTTTTTCGCATCGACGCTCTTTTTCACCCCTTTCAGGCTGTTGGCCTGAGCCTTGCTGCGTCCTTCCGCCAGTGCTTCGGCGAAGTTGGCAAACAGCACGGTGAACCACAGCCACACCGCGACACCGGCGGTAAAACCGGCGCTACCGCTGAGCTGACCCGCGACCATGCCGATAGCCAGCACACTGGTCAGCACGCTACCAAGCCACACCAGAAACATTACCGGGTTGCGAAACTGCACACGCGGGTCGAGCTTTTTCACCGCATCCAGTATGGCGGTGCGTGTCAGCGCCGCATCAAACAGGGCCAGTTGTTGACGACTCATGATTCTGTTATCCCTGAATTAATTGCAGATGTTCCGCCACCGGACCGAGCGCCAGCGCGGGAATGAAGGTCAGCGCGCCTACCAGCAGCACGGTACCAATCAGCAAGGCGACAAACAGCGGGCCGTGTGTCGGCAGCGTACCGTTACCCACCGGCTGCACTTTTTTCACCGCCAGCGAACCGGCAATCGCCATCACCGGAATGATGATGCCGAAGCGACCGACGAACATGCACACCGCCAGCAGCAGGTTCCAGAACGGCGTGTTGGCGCTTAAACCGGCAAAGGCGCTGCCGTTGTTGTTAGCGGCAGAGGAGACGGCGTATAGCACTTCGCTGAAGCCGTGCGTGCCGGGGTTCGCCATGCCGGCGCGGCCTGCTTCGGTCATCATCGCCAGCGCAGTGCCGATCAGTACCAGCGTTGGGGTCACCAGGATCGCCAGCGCGGTCATTTTCATTTCCCACACATCGATCTTCTTACCGAGGAATTCCGGGGTGCGACCGATCATCAGGCCCGCGATAAACACCGCCAGCAGCACGAACAGCAGCATGCCGTACAACCCGGCACCCACGCCGCCGAACACCACTTCGCCCAGCTGCATCAGCCACATCGGCACCATGCCACCCAACGCCGTGAAGGAGTCATGCATCGCGTTCACCGCACCGCAGGAGGCCGCCGTGGTGATCACCGCAAACAGGCTGGAATTGAGGATGCCGAAACGCGTCTCTTTGCCTTCCATGTTGATGGCACTGTCCGCGCCGAGGCTGAGGAAATGCGGGTTACCACGCAACTCCGCCCACATCACCGTCACCACCGCCAGCACAAACATCAGTGTCATCGCCCACAACAACATATGGCCCTGACGACGATCACCCACCTGCTGCCCAAAGGCGAAGCACAGCGCCGCCGGGATCAGGAAGATACTCAGCATCTGCACAAAGTTGGTCAGGGCATTGGGGTTCTCGAACGGATGCGCCGAGTTAGCGTTGAAGAAGCCGCCGCCGTTGGTGCCCAGCATTTTGATCGCTTCCTGCGAAGCCACCGGGCCGAGCGGCAGCGTCTGCTGCGCCCCTTCCAGCGTGGTGATGGTGTGGTAAGGTTCAAAAGTCTGGATGCTGCCCTGGCTGACAAAAAACAGCGCCATCAGCAGGCTGATCGGCAGCAACAGGTATACGGTGATACGGGTCAAATCGCGCCAGGCGTTACCGAGCGTGGCCAGCGAGCGATTGGCGAAACCGCGAATCAGCGCGAAAGCAACGGCGATACCGGTCGCTGCCGACAGGAAGTTTTGCACCGTTAATCCGGCCATCTGGCTGAAATAACTCATGGTGCTTTCGCCGCTGTAAGCCTGCCAGTTGGTGTTGGTCACAAAGCTAATTGCGGTATTCAGCGCCAGGTCCCAGCTGAGTCCCGGCAGATGCTGCGGATTGAGCGGCAGAGCGCCCTGCATCAGCAGAATCACCAGCAGCACGACAAAACCCAGCGCATTAAACAGCAGAATCGCCAGCAGGTAATGCGGCCAGCGCATGGCCTCGCCATCGGCACCGGCAAGCCGCCACAGCGCGCGTTCGGTGCGCGGCAGCAGCGGCTTATCGGCAATCATCAACGCCATAAAGCGTCCGAGCGGTTGCGCCAGCACCATCAGCACCAGCAGGTAAACCGCTATCAGCAAAAATGCATTGGCAGCCATCAGAATGCCTCCGCGTTAAGCAGGGCATAGAACAGATAGCCCAGTAATATCAATACCAGCACGATGCCGGTTATCACGCCCACACTCACAGCGACCTCCAGAGGGTTTGGTTGTGCTGCAAGCATGCGCGTGGCGGTATAAAGAAGGGGTAAAAAGGCGGATGTCGGGCGTAAAAAAAGTATAAAAATGGTCGAAAATCAGGCGCTTTCCAGCGCCCAGATACGATTAAGATCGACGTTTTGCCACAGGCCGCTGTCTTCCGCACCGGTGATGCTGTCGGTGCAAAAGCTATCGCCGAGGTCGAGTTCCTCTGGTTTGACTTCGCGCTGCGCATGCAGTGACCAGAAGACATGCACTTTTGGCTTCAACAGCGATTGCTCTCCCGCCTGCACCACCAACGCCACCCGCCCCGATGCCAGCCGCACCAGCGATCCCACCGGATAAATACCGATGGAGCGGACAAAGGCTTGCAGCAATTTGCTGTCGAAGTGGCCGCGCCAGCTCAGCATATTGTGCATGGCTTCGGTTGGACTCCAGCCTTTACGGTAAGGCCGGTCAGACGTCACGGCATCGTAAACGTCACACACCGCCGCGATACGCGAAAAAAGGGTGATCTCTTCATCCCGCAGGCGATGTGGATAACCACTGCCATCCACTTTTTCATGATGATGCAGGGCAATATCCACCAGGTCTTCTCCCGCATCGGCCTCCATCAGTATTTGCGCCCCCACGATCGGATGCTCCCGCATCACGGTGAACTCTTCCTCGGTCAACCTGCCTGGCTTGTTAAGAATTTCCAGCGGCACCGCCGCTTTGCCGACATCGTGGAGCAATCCCCCCAGACCGAGTCGTCGTTGCTGATACTCATCCAGTCCCAGTTTTTTGCCCAGCGAGATCATCAGGCCGCAAACCGCCATCGAATGCAGGTAGGTGTAATCATCATGGTTCTTCAGCCGTGCCATGCTGAGCAGCGCCGTGGGTTCACGCGTGAGTGATCCGGCGATTTCATCCACCAGGTTAAGGGTATAGCTGAGGTCGAGACTTTGCCCGAGACGCGCTTCGTTGAACATCGCCAGTACCCGGGGTTTGCCCTGGGTGAAGATAGCGTGTGCCTGGTCCATTTCCTGAAAATAAGGGGTTTGCGGGATCGCTTTCTTCGGCTCAGGGGGCTTCTGCGGTGCCTGCACCGATTTATCAAGATCGATCCATACCTCGATGATCCCTTCATTACGGATCAAAGCGATCTGGCGTTTATCAGTGATCAGCATCTGGTTGCGAATGCGTTTGTCTTTGATCCACCAAACCTCCAGTTTGTGGACAAACATTCCCGGCCGCAGTTCGTCAACGGTAATCAGCTTTATCACGATATCTCTCCTTAATATCAGTGGATGGTAGAGAGATATCGGCAGCTGAACAAAATTTCTTCAGGCGGTTTTGTGCGATTTGCTGGATGGTGCGATAACGGGAGAGGCCATCGCATCACACCACCCTGGTCAGCACCGTTTCTCCCTGGGCAAAGGCCAGCAGGTTTTCAAACACCAAATCCGCCATCGCTGCCATGGTTTCATGGGTGCTGCTGGCGAGATGGGGGGTGATCACCACGTCATCACGCTGGCGTAACGCTTCCGGCACCGCAGGTTCTTGTTCGAAAACATCCAGCCCGGCTCCGGCGATCTCACCAGCCTCCAGCGCGGCGATCAGCGCCTGCTCATCCACCACGCTGCCACGTGCGATGTTGATCAGAAAACCCTGCGGCCCCAGCGCGCGCAGCACCTCAGCATTCACCAGATGATGCGTCGCCGCGCCGCCTGGCAGCGTCAGCACCAGAAAATCCGCCCGCTGTGCCAGCGACAACAGGGAGTCGTGACGGATGTAAGGCACATCCGGGCGCGAGCGCGGGTTGTAGTAATGGATGTCCATATCAAAGGCCTGGGCGCGTTTTGCCAGATCTTTGCCAATACCACCCAGCCCGACAATGCCACACACTTTGCCGCCTAATTTTGTTGTCAGCGGGTAGCGGCCCTCGCTCTGCCATTTTCCGGCGCGCGTGTAGCGGTCTGCCGCGCTGATGCGCCGCGCCACATCCAGCAACAACGCCATGCCGGTGTCGGCGACGCAGGCGTTAAGCACGCCAGGGGTGTTGGTCACCACAATGCCGCGCGCTTGCGCCGCTGCGGTGTCGATGGCGTCGTACCCCACGCCATTGCTGCAAATCACTTTCAGATTGGGAAGCTGGCTGATCAATTCAGCGCTGGCCCCCATCAGGGCGTTGCCGCTGGTCACCAGCGCGTCGATTTCCCCACCATACTGCGCCAGCCAGGCGGCCTGATCATCCTGTTGCCACAGGCGATAAGTGGTGAAATGTGCATCCAGATTATCCTGTAAGCGCGCGGGTAATAACGGTCCCTTCATCAGCACCTTAAACTGCTTTGATACCATCTTCTTTCCCCTGTTTTTTGTAGGATGTGGCGGTTGATTGCTGCTCCTCACCGACACGCTCAATCGGTCCCATCACCAGCCAGAACAGCAACGCGGCCACCACGCAATGCGCGCCAACAAACACCAGGCCGATGCTGTAGCTGCCGGTCACACCCACGATGATGCCAAACAGCAAGGGGGTGAGGAAACCAGCGATATTCCCGATGCCGTTAAAAATGGAGCCTGCCAGGCCCACCGCTTCTTTCGGAGCGGTATCGCTGACCACTGTCCAGGTCCCCGCCCCGGCCGCCACACCTTTACCAAAGAAGGCAAAGGACATGATGGCGATAATGCCCGCATTGCTCGGGATCACGGCGGCAAGGATTAAGGTCGCGGCCATCAGCATCCCGACGATATAAGGCGTTTTACGCGCCCAGGAGATGCTCCAGCCGC
Organism: Pantoea sp. App145; assembly: GCF_047947045.1. NCBI lineage: Bacteria > Pseudomonadati > Pseudomonadota > Gammaproteobacteria > Enterobacterales > Erwiniaceae > Pantoea > Pantoea sp. App145. The sequence goes on along the minus strand of NZ_CP133290.1, from coordinate 3,064,113 downwards.
GCGCCAGCAGCTTGTCCGAAATGTAGCCGCCGCAGATCCCCCCCGCAAAACCGAACAACGCCGGGGCGATGGTGGCAAACCCGGCATCCAGAATATTCATGCCGCGCGCCTGCACCAGGTAGATGGGAAACCAGGTAATAAAAAAGTAGCTCAGCGCGATGATGCAATACTGGCCGATATAGGCGCACCACAGCATGCGGTTGCTGAGCAGCTTTTTGAACATGGCTTTGCTCAGCGCCGGGCGTGCCTTGAGTGTCTGCGCGGCATCGATATCCACCAGCGCGCCGCCATCAACAATATGACGCAGTTCGTTGGCCGACACCTGCGGGTGCTGCTTCGGACTGCGCATAAAGGCCGACCAGACAAACACCGCCAGCACGCCAATACCGCCGAGCACGAAAAACGGCCACTCCCAGCCATAACGCGACACCAGCCAGCCCGACAGCGGTGAGAAGATGGCAACGGCGAAGTATTGCGCCGAACTAAACAGCGACGATGCCCGCCCGCGCTCGGCGCTGGGGAACCACATAATCACCACGCGCGCATTGGCCGGAAAGCTGGGAGCTTCAATCAGGCCGAGAACAAAACGCAGCCCAAACATCAGCGCCAGCGCCGCCGTCATACCGCTGGAAAATTCGCCGACAAAGCCCATCGCAATGGTGGAGAGCGACCAGAGCGCCAGCGTTACGCCGTAGACTTTTTTGGTACCAAAGCGGTCAAGGAACAGACCACCGGGGATCTGGCCGATCACATAGGCCCAGCTAAAGGCGGAGAGGATCAAGCCCAGCTGGATCGCCGATAAGCCAAATTCTTGTTTGATCGCCGATCCGGAGATCGACAGGATCGAGCGGTCGGCATAGGCCACCACGGAAAGAAACAGGATCAACATCAGCATCCAGATGCGGACATGACTGGTGCGGTTAAGATTTTTTTCTTGCGACATAAGGTGAATTCCCTGGCTGTGGGAGCCTCCTGCCCCGAAATGATGTTTTCAGGAATACCGCTTAATTTTCCCTGTGCAGAAAATATAGAGAGCCAGGACGGTGGAGGTCATTGTGCGGATGGGGGAATTGCACGGTGAATTTCGCGCCAGATTTGGCGCATGCCACAAAGGAGGGTGCGATGCTGCACAGAACCCTGAATTTCCATGCAGCAAAGTGACGGAGTGTGCGCCAGGTCGAGGAAAATAATTCGCCAGATAACTATGTGGGCACTAATGGAATGGGAACCGACGCACGATAAATCGCGCCGCTACAAGTCAGTGCAGGCTGTAGCGGCGCGATTTATCGCGCAAAAAACCACGCAGTTCACGACCACGGATAAGCAATTCCATATCGGTTTTCTCCCTAAGTTGCACTAAGCTGAAAGACTCTATGAGACGGAAAGAGTGACGCTATGCTGTATCGCCGTTTTGAACGTTTTATCAATATTTTCCAGGATGCACCAACGGATTCTCCCCCTTCCACTGTCTGGCCGTTTTATCTCTACTATCTGCGTCAGGTGTGGCCGAGTTTTATCGCCCTGCTGATTGTCGGGCTGGCTCAGGCGCTGATCGAAGTGGCGCTGTTCAGCTATCTCAGCCGTATTATCGATCTGGTGAACCATTCGACCCCCGCCACGCTGTTTAGCGACAACTGGCCGGTTTTACTTTGGATGGGCGTCGTGGCGTTGATTCTGCGGCCGATCGTGATTGCCGTGCACGACCTGCTGGTGCATCAGAGCATCAACCCCAGCATGACCAGCATGATTCGCTGGCAGCATCACAACTACGTATTACGCCAGAGCCTGAATTTCTTCCAGAACGATTTTGCCGGGCGCATCGCCCAGCGCATTATGCAAACCGGCAACTCGCTGCGTGATTCGGCAGTGCAACTGGTTGATGCCATCTGGCACGTACTGATCTATGCCGTCACCTCGCTGGTGCTGTTCGCCGAAGCCGACTGGCGTTTGATGATCCCGCTGATTATCTGGCTGGTGGCCTATAGCCTGTCGCTGCGTTACTTCGTGCCGCGCGTGAAGCAACGTTCGGTGGCCTCATCGGAGGCGCGTTCCAAACTGATGGGCACCATTGTTGATGGCTATACCAACATTGCCACCATCAAATTGTTCGCCCACAACGACCTCGAAAAACGTTATGCACGCGAGGCGATTCAGGAGCAAACCGACAAAACCCAGCAAGCCAGCCGTATGGTCACCAGCATGGATATCACGCTGTCGAGCCTGAATGGCCTGCTGATTGTCAGCACCTCCGGGCTGGCGCTGTGGCTGTGGAGCCAGTCGCTGATTAGCGTCGGGGCGATTGCGCTGGCGACCGGCCTGGTGATTCGCCTGGTGAATATGTCAGGCTGGATCATGTGGGTGGTGAACGGCATCTTCGAAAATATCGGCATGGTGCAGGATGGCCTGAACACCATCTCCCAGCCGCTCAGTGTGCAGGACGCACCCGCCGCGAAGAAACTTCAGGTGACGCGCGGCCAGATCCGCTATGAAGACGTACGTTTTGATTACGGCAGCGGCCGCCAGGTGATCAATCGTCTCAACCTCAATATCAAACCCGGGGAGAAAATCGGCCTGATCGGCCCGTCGGGTGCCGGAAAATCGACCCTGGTGAATCTGCTGCTGCGACTGTACGACCTCAATGGCGGCCGCATCATGATTGATGACCAGAACATCGCCAACGTGACCCAGGAAAGCCTGCGCGGCCAGATTGGTATGATCACCCAGGACACCTCGCTGCTGCACCGTTCCATCCGTGAAAACCTGTTGTATGGCCGACCGGATGCCACCGAAGCGGAGCTGATACAAGCCATTCACCGCGCGCGTGCTGACGAGTTTATTCCCTTGCTGTCCGACCCGCAGGGACGCACCGGGCTGGATGCGCACGTCGGCGAACGCGGCGTGAAGCTGTCTGGCGGCCAGCGCCAGCGTATCGCCATTGCCCGCGTGCTGCTGAAAGATGCACCGATTCTGATTATGGATGAAGCCACCTCGGCGCTGGATTCCGAAGTGGAAGCGGCGATTCAGGAAAGCCTGGAAACCTTAATGCAGGGCAAAACGGTGATTGCCATCGCCCACCGTCTCTCCACCATCGCCAAAATGGATCGCCTGGTGGTGCTGGAGAAAGGTGAAATTGTCGAGATGGGCAACCACCGTGAATTGCTGACTCAGCAGGGCTTGTATGCACGCTTATGGCAGCATCAGACCGGTGGTTTTGTCGGCGTGGATTAATCGCCGCGTCGATACGGCAGGGATTCACGCGCCTCCACCGCCCAGGCGCGCATCCCTGCCCGCTCCTGTTGCAGAAAATCGTCCACTGCGTCACGTAACCCCGGATGGCTGAGATAGTGCCAGGAGTGGGTCAGCTGTGGCTCAAAGCCACGGACCAGCTTGTGCTCGCCCTGCGCCCCCGCATCAAAACGCTGTAACCCTTCTGCGATGGCGAAATCCATGCCCTGATAAAAACAGGTTTCGAAGTGCAGCCGATCAAACTCCGCCAGGCAGCCCCAGTAGCGGCCATACAGGGTGTTGTTATCCACCAGACAAAACGCCATCGCCGCCTGCTGCCCCTGCAATGAGGCGATGCACACGCGGATGCTGTGCGGCATACGCTCCGCAAGCAGGCTGAAGAAATCACGCGTCAGGTAAGGCCGCTGACCCCGCACCGCATAGGTGTTGGCGTAGCAGGTGTAGACAAAATCCCACTGGTCTTCGCGCAGCTGATCGCCCCGATACCACTCAAAGGCGAAACCACTGCTGGCAACCTGCTCGCGTTCTTTGCGCAGTTGTTTACGCTTGCGCGACATCAGGGTATCGAGGAAATCCTGGAAATCACGGTAGCCGCGATTATGCCAGTGATACTGAATGCCAAGACGCGGCAGCCAGTCCTCTGCCTGTGCCAGCAGCCCATTGGCGTGCGGCGTGGTGAAGTTGATATGGGCGCTGCTGAGCCCGTGCTGATGCAGATAATCCGGCAATTGGGCAATTAAACTGGCGGCATCGCCCAGCAGCCGAGCGCCGGTCACCGGGCTGAACGGAATCGCGCCAAGCCATTTGGGATAATACAGAATGCCCGCCCGCTGGCAGGCATCGGCCCACGCGTGGTCAAACACGTATTCGCCCCATGAGTTGCGTTTTCGATAACCCGGCAGCGCCGCTCGGATTTCCCCCTGTTCGCGCCAGATCAGGTGATCCGGCTGCCAGCCGCTTTCCGGCCGCACGCTGCCACTCTCTTCCAGCGTGAGCAGAAAAGCGTGGCGTAAAAACGGTTGATCGTCAGGTAATAACGCATCCCAGGCGGCGGCGCTGACGTCCGCCAGTGATGACAGGTGAAGCAAAGACATCCACGGCTCCCGGCCAGATTAAAGGCGAACCTGTAGTCAAACAGGTTTTGCCAGCGGGGAAAAGGTGCAGCGCACCGAATGCCAACCGTTTTATACTCTGGCTTTTACGCCGTCAGGAAGCGCCATGGATCGTCTTGATTGTGACCGCATGTTTGTCGCTGTGCTGGAAGTGGGCAGTTTTGCCGGTGCTGCCGCACGCCTCGGCACCAGCAGCGGCCAGGCCTCGAAGCTGGTTTCAAAACTGGAGCAGGAACTCGGCGTGCAGCTGTTCAAACGCAGCACGCGTGCACTGTCCGCCACCGAGGTGGGCCGGGCCTATTACGAACGGGTGAAAAGCCTGCTGGAAGCCTTTGATACGCTGGATGCCACGGTGCGCGAAAGCGCCACCACCCCCACCGGTCGCCTGAAAATCAGCGCACCCGGCACCTTCGGTACCGCCGTGCTCGCCAGCGTGCTGGTGGAGTTTGCCCGTACCTATCCGTTGATTGAACTGGACGTGAACTTCTCCGATCGTGCAGTGAATATCGTCGATGAAGGGTTCGATATGGCGATTCGCATCGGTAAGCTGGACGACAGCAGCCTGATTGCTCGTCGCCTGGGTGATGTGCCGGTACGCGTGGCGGCCTCACCCAGCTATCTGCAACAGCATGGCACGCCGCAGCACTGGCGCGATCTGGCAGCTCATCAATGTATCAGTGACACCAATTTCCGCGATCCCTGCCACTGGCCGTTCGTCACGCCATGCGGCGATAGCGTCAATATGCCAATTCGCGGTCGGTTGTGTTTTTCCAATACCGAAGCCTGTATGCAGGCGGCACTGGCCGGGCTGGGCATTGCACGCCTGCCGGGGTTTATCGCCGCCCCGGCCTTGCAGCGCGGTGAGATCGTCTCGCTGCTCGATGCCTTCGCCACCCCACCGCTCGGCCTGTTTGCCCTCTACCCGCACGCCCGTCATCTGGCGCAGAAGACCCGCCTGTTGATCGACTTTCTGGCCGATCATTTCCGTCATCATCCGCCGGGCTGATTCCTTCCATATTGGAAGGAATAAAAGCCATTTTGCCCGGATTATCACCCATCTGCTCAACGGGTAAGCTAACCAGCATCACCACAGAGGAGCAGAGCGATGTTGGTAAACGGTAAGTGGAGCGCAGAGTGGCATCCGGTGCAGGCCACCGATAAACAGGGCGGCTTTGTCCGTCAGACATCCAGTTTTCGTCACTGGATCAGCAACGACGGATCGACCGAATTTGCCGCCGAGCCAGATCGCTATCATTTGTATGTGGCGCTGATTTGTCCGTGGGCCTCACGCACCCTGATTGCCCGCAGCCTGAAAGGGCTGGAGCAGGTGATTAGCGTATCGGTGGTGGAACCGCAGCTTGGTGAGCAGGGCTGGCATTTCGGCGATTATCCCGGTGCCAATCGCGATACCCTGAACAACGCCGAATACCTGCATGAACTCTATACCCGTGCCGCTGCTGATTTCACTGGCCGCGCCACCGTACCGGTGTTGTGGGATAAAAAGACCCAGACCATCGTGAATAACGAATCCGCTGATATCCTGCGTATGCTGAACAGCGGTTTTGGATCCCTGGCCGATAACAGCATCGATCTTTATCCGGCGGATCTGCAAAGCGAGATCGACGCTCTGAATGAATCGATCTATCCACGCCTGAATAACGGCGTGTATCGCACCGGTTTCGCCACCACGCAAATCAGCTACCAGCAGGCGTTTCATGATGTCTTCAGCCAGCTGGATGAGCTGGAAGAACGGCTGAGTGACGGGCGTACCTTCCTGCTGGGCGAGCAGCTGACGGAAGCGGATATTCGCCTGTTTGTCACGCTGATCCGCTTTGACGCCGCGTACCACGGGCTGTTCAAATGCAACCTGCGTCGCCTGCGCGACTATCCGCAGCTCAATCGTTACCTGAAGAGTATGCTGGCAGTTTCTGGCGTGCGTCAGACAGTGAATATCGACCATATCAAACAGGGTTACTATTCAATCAAGGCACTGAATCCGAATGGTATTGTGCCGGTTGGCCCGGATATGGCGGAATACGGTTTTTAAGGAGCAGCAAGATGGCAAAAGCGTTAGTGATTTTTCTCCACGGCGTTGGCAGTAATGGCGCTGACCTGGCGGGACTTGGCCAGCACTGGGCCAGCGTGTTACCGGATGTGGCGTTCGCCTCGCCGAATGCCCCGATGCCGTTCGAACACGGTATGGGTTATCAGTGGTTCAGCCTGAACGGCGTCACCACGGAAAATCGTCCGGCGCGGATCCGTGAAGCGCGGGCCGCGTTTGATGCCACGCTGCAACCGCTGATGGCGCAGCATGGGTTTACCGATGCCTGGGATAAAGTGATTCTGGTGGGATTCTCGCAGGGTTCGATCATGGCACTCGATGCGCTGGCAGCAGGCCGCCATCCGCTGGCGGGCGTGGTGGCGTTCTCGGGCCGTCTGGCGTTCGATGGCGCGTTGACACCGCAGCCGCATACGCCCGCCCTGTTGATTCACGGCCATGCTGACGGGGTGATTCCGTGGACCGAAAGCGAATCTGCCGCGCAGCGCCTGAAATCTGCCGGTGTGACGGTGGAGACTCGCTTCGAACCGACCACCGGTCATACCATTTCGTCGCAGGGCGCAATGGAAGCCGCCGCCTTTATCGCCCAATGCTTGCAGGATTAAGGCCAGTAGCGATTCAGCGCTGCCCAGGCCTGTTGTGCAGCCACAGCCGGTGGCTGCGCTTTTAATGCATCGTTAAACACTTCAATGCCGACCGGGCCGTTATAGCCCGCGCTTTTCAACTTATCGACAAAACGCTCCACCTCGATGATACCATCGCCAGGCAGTAAACGCTGGTGGCGTGCCATATCGATAATGGCGTCGTTATTCTGCGGCGGCAGCACCGCCATATCGCACAGCTGAACTTCATAGATACGATCGGCGGGGATACCATCGAGTTGCGCCGCATCGCCCCCCAGGGCGCAGATGTGGAACAGATCGACCACCAGACCGATATTGGGTTGATCCAGCCGTTGCAGCCGCTCCCACGCCAGCGGCAGGGTGTTATCGACGCTGCACCACGCCATTGGCTCGTACATAATTCGCATCTTATGACGCGCCGCTTCCGAGGCCATCCAGCGCAGATCTTCATCGATACGATCGGCCAGGCAATCTTCCCGCGTGGTAGCCGGAGCCTGAATGGTGTCGCAGCCCAGCGCTTGGGCAATCTGAATAAACTGACGCAATTCTTCGCGCTTTTGCAGACGTTCACGATCCGGCGCACCGGTGAAGTCGCGTAATACCTGCAAATTGGTAAACCGGAGTTGCTGCTCTGCGGCCAATTGCGCCAGCGCCAGCGTCCCCTGTGCGCTGGCCTGTACATCTTCACGCCAGATTTCAACCTGATCAAAGCCAGCCGCACGCGCCGCACGCAATTTCTGTTCTGGCTCACCGTTTAACAACACCAGGTTAAGGAATTTGGGGTGACTACTCATCAACGGGCTCCTTAATCGTCCGGATAAATCGGTGACAAATTCTGTGCGTCACGCGCACAGAACTCTGACCAGTATCTACCTCTTAATGGTTATTTCAAGCGTGCTGTTTATCCTAAGAGATTGACCACGGCAAATCCGGCGAACGTCATCAGTAAAGAACCAATAACGTGCACCATCACACTCGACATGGCCCAGAAATATTTCCCCGTCTGCAACAGCACCACAATTTCGGCTGAAAAGGTGGAAAAGGTCGTGAGGCCGCCGCAGAGGCCGGTGACAATCAGCAATTTCCATACCGGGTCGAGGTGAGGATTCTTTAAAAACCATGCCATCGCAGCACCAATAATAAACCCACCCGCCAGATTCACCAGCAAGGTGCCAGGCGGTAGATTGGGAAACAACGTATTAAAGCGGAGAGAAATCAACCAGCGCAGTGAACAGCCAATAGCACCACCGAGCATAACGGCCAACAGCGATTTCAACATAAATGTGTAGCTCCTGAGATGAGAAACGCGCAGGGCCGCGGCAGGACAGAAAAACACCTGACACACCGCCGTCTCCCGCGCAGGGATAAGAGTGTTGTCAGGCGTCATCAGCCGTCTGTTGCCAGAACGGCGGTTGGGGAAGGTGGCACGCCATCACCTTAGGGGGAAGATAATACGCTGGCTGATACTGGCAGACAATATGTGACTGGCAACAAGGTGTTGGATAAAAGGCCCCGCAAATAGCACCTTCGCAATCACCCATTTTTGTTTTACCTTGCCAGAAAACGAACTGGAGATCCCAATGCGCACCCTGATTTTTGATACTGATATCGGCGTGGATGACGCCTTTGCGCTGGCCTATGCCGCGCGCACTCAGCATTTGCTGGGCATCACCACGGTGTTTGGCAATGTTGCGGTGGGTCAGGCGGTAAAAAATGCCAGGCTGTTTTGCGAGAAGATGGGGATTGATGCGCCGGTCTATCGCGGCTGTTCACGCCCGCTGGCACTGGCTCCGTCGGCACCGGCGCGTCTGCATGGCGAAGATGGTCTGGGCGATGCCTTTACCAATCCCCATAGCGACCAGGCCCCCAGCGCAGTGCAATTTATTATCGACAGCGTGCGCGCCCATCCACACGCCATCACCCTGGTGGCGATTGGCCCGTTGACCAACATCGCCAGCGCGATTAATCAGGCACCGGATATTATTCCGCTGGTGAAAGAACTGGTGATTATGGGCGGTGCGTTTGGCACCGACGGCCACAGCGGTAATGTCACGCCTTTCGCGGAATTCAATATCTGGAAGGACCCGCATGCCGCCGATCAGGTGCTGGCATCAAAGCTGCCAGTGGTGGTGGTGCCGCTGGATGTCACCCATAAGGTGTTGATTACCGGCGCAGAAGTGCGGCAGCTCAATCAGCCGGTGTTGAGCGCCATCTGCCGTCCGTATCTGGCGTATAGCCTGGAGAAAGAAGGATTTGATGGCATGGCGCTGCACGACACGCTGACCCTTTCCTGGCTGGCGCTGCCGCATGCTTTCCACCTGACGGAAGCGCCGGTACGGGTGGTGACCGAGGGCATCAGCAGCGGCCAAACGCTGCGCCGCCTGAACGCCCTCGCCTCTCGTCATGACCCTTTCGCCGGGTTGCGTGCACAGCGCCTGTGTCTGGGGGTAGAAGCTGACGCGGTGCGCCAGCACTTTTTCGCCACCTTGCAGGCTTAACGCTTTTGTAGCGGCGCGATTTATCGCGCGAAGTGAATAACGCCTTTGATTAACTCGCGGTTGTTAATCACATCAGGTTCAAAGGTTTCCGCCAGGGTGGAGAAATCATAATGACGATTGAGCATCATGTCGGCACGTAGCTGGCCCGTTGCCATCAGTTCGCGCACTGTATCGAAATCTTCGCGCGTGGCGTTACGGCTGCCCATCAGCGTGGTTTCTTTTTTGTGGAACTCGGTATCCGGGATCACCAAATCGCCTTTGTGCAGGCCGACAAACACGATGGTGCCACCGTGACGGATCAGTTTCACCGCGCCGTTCATCGCCGCCGGGCTGCCGGTGGCGTCAATCACCTTCGCCGCCAGTCGGCCACCAAACTGCGCGCGCAGGGTGGCATCAAAATCCGCATCCAGCGGGTTGATGGTGGTCAGATTAAGGTGTTGCGTGACATGCGCCCGCCGTTGTTCGCTGGTATCGGCAACCACCACTTGCGCCCCTGCGGCGGCAGCGATGGCAGCAACCCCGAGGCCAATGGGTCCGGCTCCGACCACCAGCACCTGTTCATCTGCCGCCACGGCCGCCCGACGTATCGCGTGTGCGCTGATGGCAAAAGGTTCGATGAGGGCTGCGGCTTCTACCGCCACATCATCCACCGCCAGTAAGTTGTTTTGCGGCACGCTGAGTAGCTCACAGAAGCCGCCATCCTGATGCACGCCAATCACCGAAATGTTTTCACAGCAGTTGGTTTTGCCACTCTGGCAGGCATCGCACTGCTGGCAGGAAACATAAGGGATCAGCGCCACGCGCTGGCCGGGGGTAAAACCGCTGGCCGCACTGCCCAGCGCCACCACTTCGCCACACAGCTCATGGCCCAGCACGCGCGGATAGCTAAAGAACGGCTGATTCCCCGCCCAGGCGTGAATATCGGTGCCGCAAATCCCGGCGGTAATCGGTTTGATCAGGACCTCGTGTGCTGCGGGGGTCGGTCTGGGGCGCTGCTGCCACACCATGCTGCGGGGTTCCATTACCACCAGGGTTTTCATGCTTGTCATAGGTTTCTCCTGTGCTGATGTCGCAGTTATGGCGAAAATCGATGTTAACGGCTTGTTGCGCATACGGAAGTGTGAAGTAACACGATTTTTTTGGGCTTTCGATGGTTTTTAATAAATAAAAAACCGGAGCCTGCTATGAGCCGAAGCCAGAATCTGCGCCAGAACGTGATCAACCAAATGCTGGAAGGTATTGCCCAGCGCCATATTCGTTCACCCTTACCACCGCAGGCGGCGCTGGCGGAAATGTTCAATATCAGCCGTACCACGGTGCGCCATACCCTGCATTACCTGCATCAGCGTGGTGTGCTGGAAAAGGTGGATGAGACTTACGTCATCGTGCGTGATCCTGGCGACGAGGACGGTTTCATCGCTCTCACCCCGCCGATCGAGCAGCAGGCGGCGCAATTTGAGCAAACGTTTTTTAATCTGATCAACCAGCGGCTGCTGATGCCAGGCGATACCTTTACCGAGCTGCAACTGGCGCAGCGGGTGAAGGTCAGTCCGGTGGTGGTGCGGGAATTTCTGCTACGGTTTATGCGCTACAACCTGCTGGAACCGGTAAAACGCGGCCAGTGGCGCATGAAGAAGTTCGATCAGGATTACGCGGAGAAGCTGTTTGAACTGCGTGAAATGTTAGAAACCCATGCGCTGAACCGTTTTCTCAATCTGTCCTCGCATGACGAGCGCTGGATTCAGGCGCGTGATTTGCTTGACCGCCATCGCGCGATGCGTGACACCATCGCCAGCGATTATCGCCACTTCGCCGCACTGGATAAGGAGATGCATTCGCTCATCCTCTCCGCTGCCAATAACCCGTTTTTCAATCAGTCGCTGGAGATCATCTCGGTGATTTTTCATTCACATTATCAATGGGATGAGAGTGATTTGAAGCAGCGAAATATTGTGGCGCTGGAGGAGCATATGGCGATTCTCACCGCGCTGATTAGCCGCCAGGATGTGGAAGCCCTGTGCGCCCTGCACACCCATCTTGGTACTGCTAAGAGCTCAATGATCCGCTCAATTCGTCAGTACAATTAAAAACCGATTAAAAACCACAAATCATTAGCTCCCGCACGAATCAGAAACATCTTTGCAACATCCTGTCACCTTTGCTTCTAGTCTCGAGCCATCTGTTGAGGTCGCATCTGTTGGCGACCACAGAATCCCACACTGACTGATAACGATAAGTACCCAGCTCCGGGAGGTTGCAATGGAAAATACATCAGCTCGTGGTCGCGAGACAGCGCCAGCCCCAGCCGCAGATGGACGTGATTTCGTCCCCGCCCGTGGCGATGTGGTGCGCTCACCGCGCATCAAAAAGATTCAGATGACAGCGATGTTGTTGTTGCTGTTTGCCGCCATCATTAACTATCTCGACCGCAGTTCACTGTCGGTGGCCAATATGACCATTCGCGGTGAGCTGGGTCTGTCCGCCACCGAGATTGGTGTACTGCTGTCGGCGTTTTCGCTGGCTTACGGTCTGGCGCAGCTGCCATGTGGCGCGCTGCTGGATCGCAAAGGTCCACGCATCATGCTGGCACTGGGGATGTTCTTCTGGTCGCTGTTCCAGGCGGCAGCGGGGATGGTGCATAACTTTACCCAGTTTATCCTGGTGCGCATCGGCCTCGGCATTGGCGAAGCGCCGATGAACCCGTGCGGTGTGAAGGTAATTAACGACTGGTTCAACATTAAAGATCGCGGCATGCCAATGGGGATGTTTAACGCCGCGTCGATGATTGGCCTGTCTATCGCCCCGCCGATTCTGGCGGCGATGATGCTGGTACTGGGCTGGCGTGGCATGTTTGTTACCATCGGCGTGCTGGGTATGTTCCTCGCTATCGGCTGGTATCTGGCTTATCGCAACCGTGATAACAGCAAGCTGAGCGCAGAAGAGATTCACTATTTGCAGGCGGGCAGTGTCGCGTCACGTAAAGAACCGATTAGCTTTGCCGAGTGGCGCGGGCTGTTTAAGCAACGCACCATGTGGGGCATGATGATTGGTTTCAGCGGCATCAACTACACCGCGTGGTTGTATATCGCCTGGCTGCCGGGTTACCTGCAATCTACCTATAACCTCGACCTGAAAAGCACCGGTTTGCTGGCAGCGATTCCGTTCCTGTTTGGTGCGGCGGGTATGCTGCTGAACGGTTATGTGGTGGATGCGCTGGTCCGTCGCGGTATGGACGCGGTGAAGGTGCGTAAAGTGAGTATCGTCAGCGGCATGTTGCTGTCTGCGGCGTTCACTGCCTTCGTAACCCGCGCCACCGACACCACCAGCGCGGTGACGTTAATCGGGATGGCGCTGTTTTGTATCCATTTTGCCGGTACATCCTGCTGGGGGTTGATTCACGCGAACGTTACCGCTCGCATGACCGCTTCGGTCGGCAGTATCCAGAACTTTGCCAGCTTTGTGTTTGCGTCGTTCGCTCCGGTGATCACCGGCTGGGTATTGGATACCACGAAATCTTTCAGCCTGGCGCTGATGATTTGTGCCGGTGTGACGGTGGTGGGAGCGCTGGCGTATTTGTTGTTGGTGCGTCAACCGATTACGGATGGGGTTTGATTTCAGGGTATAACCGCGTAATAAATTGCGCCGCTACGACAACGTGCAGTTATTTGTAGCGGTGCGATTTATCGCGCTCTTTTGGCCGCAACACTAACGTCAAAGGCGCGCAATGAATTGCGCCGCTACGGATTCACCGTAAAAAACCTCGACTCACACTGCCGTGCAATCTCCCACAACTTATTTCTAATCACCTGCTTCAGCTGCAAAGTCGATTGCGACTGCGGCCGATCGCGGCGACTGATCAGCATCACCTCAAACGGCAACGGTTGCGCCACCGGCAGCAGCTTGAGCTGATCGGCATAGCGACAGGCGGTGAACAGATCCACCACCCCCACGCCGCCGCCCGCCAGCACCATATCGGCAATCACCGAATAGGTTTTAATCGACAGCGACACCGCCGGCGTCAGCCCTTTATCGCGTAACGCCCGGTGCAGCACCCGACCTAGTGGGTCCTGGCTTTGCATCATCAACAGATTATTGGCGCACAACCATTCCAGCGTGACCGGTTCGTTGTGGGTGTGATCCCGTGGCAGCAACGCCACCATCGAAGATTGAAACAGCGGCTCGGCCAGCAGGTTAGCATCCACCTGCTGACCAAATACCAGCGCGAAATCGAGCTGATTTTCGAGAATGCTGCGGCACAGAGTGCTGAAATGTTCGGTGACCAGTTCCACGCTGACCGATGCGGCCTGCTGTCGCCAGGTCACCAGCGCCGGAGCCAGCACCATCTGACCAAACGCATGGGCGGCCCCCACGCGTACCGTCTGCCCTTCGCCACGTCGCAGCTGCTCCGTCAGTTGCGTAATCGCCTGCAACCTTTGATACAGCTCCTCCACTTCCGGCAGCAAACGCCGACCTTCCGCCGTGACGATCATCCCCTGCGCCCGCCGCTCAAACAGCGCAAAACCGAGCTGTTGCTCGGCGTGATTCAGCACCCGGCTGACATTCGGCTGCGAGACATTGAGCAGGCGCGCGGCACCGCTGATGCTGCCGCTCTGCACTATCGCCTGAAACACCTCAATATGTCGCAATCGCATGATTATTCGCCCCAGGTCGCTTCGAGCACGCGCAGCCAGTTGCCATAACAAATCTTCTCCAGCAACGCCTGCGAATAGCCACGCGCTGCCAGGGCATCCACCAGTAGCGGGAAACCAGCCACATCTTTCATGTCGCCCGGCATGGTCGCACCATCGAGGTCGGAACCAAAACCGACTCCGTCCTCACCCACTTTTTCCATCAGGTACTCCACGTGACGCACGATGGCATCGACCGTGGTCGGAGCATGGCGATCGCCATCTTCACGCAGGAACGGCACCGCAAAGTTAACCCCCACAAACCCCTGGGTTTCGGCAATCGCCGCCAGCTGACGATCGGTGAGGTTACGTGACTGGGCGCTTAACACATGAGCATTGGAGTGGCTCGCCACCAACGGCGCATCGCTGATGTCGGCGGTATGCCAGAACCCTTTTTCATCCATGTGCGACAGGTCAACCATGATGCGGCGCTGATTACAGTCGCGCACCAACTGCTTGCCCGCCGCCGTCAGGCCGTTGCCAATATCTGGTGAAGAGGGGTAACGGAACGGCACGCCATCACCAAACTGATTAGGACGGCTCCACAACGGCCCGAGGGTGCGTAAACCGCTGGCGTAGAGGATATCCAGCAGCTCGCCGTGAGTATCCAGCGCTTCCGCTCCTTCAATATGCATCACCACGGCCAGCACGTTGCTGGCCATGCACTGACGAATCTCCCGCACGCTGCGACAAATCTTCACCTGCCCCTGCGACGCCTGCTCAATACGCAGCAGCAAAGCCAACATGGAAAAGGTGGCATCGCGTGCAGTACCAACAATTTCTTCAGGAAATTTTGAGAGGTCTGGCGCACTTCTTGCAACTAGCGGGTGTGATGGCACCCAGGTGGCAAAAATCCCACCTACCATATTTCCCTGCCGGATGCGGGGAAAGTCCATCTGCCCCGATTCGGTGCCATTCAGGAAAGCATTTACCGCGTCAGGCTGATGGTGTTGCCACAGTTTGTTCAGGACATCGTTATGACCATCAAAAACCGGGATGGAAAGCCGGTTGGCGTTACGCAAGTCAGACATGTTGTACCCGTTTCATGTTCAGGAGAAAGCGCAAGCGCTGCCAGCTGGCGGGGCAAAATGCACCAAAATGAGGCAAGCGCCTGAGCGTGAAACAAAAGGCTTAATGCCTGTTATTAATCCCCCTGCACCGCAGGAAAGTCAAGACAAAAAACAGCAAAAATAAAATATTTCATTTTAATAATCAATAAGTTGGGAGTTTACATGGTTACCAGAAGACGTTTTCTTGCAGGATGCACCGCCGTACCGTTCCTTTCGTATCTCAGCCTTAATTCTGCCTTCGGTGCCACCCCGCCCAGCATGCTGGTGATGGCGATGCAGCTGGACAACATCACCAGCCTCGATCCGCACGAAAGTTTTGAAGCTATCGGCGGCCAGATCTGCGGCAACCTTTACCAGAAGCTGGTGATGCCCGATCCGCAGCAGGCCGACAAAGTGATTGGCGCACTGGCCAAAAGCTGGGATGCCAGCAGCGACAATAGCGTTTACACCTTCCATCTCGATCCGGCGGCAAAATTTGCCGATGGCTCACCGGTGACCGCCGAAGATGTGGCTTTCTCCATCGAACGTATCGTAAAACTGGATAAAAGCCCGGCATTTATTATCAACCAGTTTGGCTTCACCAAAGACAATGTCACCCAGCTGGTGACGGCGAAAGATACCCACACGGTGGAGATGAAACTGGGCGCACCGGCCGCCGAGACGTTCCTGTTGTATTGCCTGTCAGCCACTGTCGGCAGCATCGTGTCGAAGAAAGCCTGTCTGGCGAACCAGCAAAACAACGATTTCGGCAACGGCTGGCTGAAACAGCACAGCGCCGGTTCTGGTGCCTTTACCCTGCGCACCTGGAACGCCAGCGAAACGGTGATTCTGGAACTCAGCCCGCAGTTTAGCGGCGAGAGCAAAATCAAACGTGTGATCCTGAAACACATCGCCGACCCGGCAGCACAGGCGCTGATGGTGCAAAAAGGTGACGTGGATGTGGCCTATGACCTGACCACCGAACAATTGTTGCAGGTGAAAGACGACCCGAAACTGTCGCTGGTGAATCAGTCGCTCTCCGCCATTATGCTGATGTCGTGCAACACCAATAACCCGTACCTGAAAAAACCGCAGGTATGGCAGGCACTGAAATGGGCGCTGGATTATGACAGCATCCAGAAAAACATTCTGTCGATGAGTTTTACCACTCACCAAAGTTTCCTGCCGAGCGGCTTCCCGGCAGCGCTGGACGATACGCCGTTCCACAAAGATCTCAGCAAAGCCAAAGCGCTGCTGGCGGAAGCGGGTTATCCGGATGGCTTCGAAATCACCCTTGATCACTACTCGATGCAGCCGTACCCGGATATCGCGCAGGCGATTCAGACTCAGCTGGGCGCGATTGGCATCAAAGTGTCACTGATTGCCGCCGAAAACCGTCAGGTGCTGACAAAAATGCGCGCCCGTCAGCATCAGCTGGCCCTTACCGTGTGGGGCGCGGATTATTTCGATCCTAACTCCAACACCGAAGCCTTCTGCGTCAACACCGACAACAGCGACAACGCGCGCAACCGTACGCTGGCCTGGCGTTGCAGCTGGTCTGACGATGAGTTCAACAAGCTGACCGAGCAGGCACTGCACGAACCGGATGCGGCCAAACGTATCGCCCTGTATCACCAGATTCAGCAACTGGGGCGCGAGAAGAGTCCGTTTATCTACATGATGCAGAGAACACGCAACACGGTCTGTGGCAAAAATATCAGTGATGTCCACATGACGGTACTGGAGCAGTGGCCGTATGAGCAGGTGAAAAAAGCCTGATGCCGTTACTGAAGAAAATCGTCAGCACCCTGAGCAGCCTGGTGCTGACGCTGTTTGGCCTGTCGGTTTTGACCTTTTTCATTGGCCGCGTGATGCCCACCGATCCGGTGCTGGCAGCGGTCGGTGATAACGCGCCCCAGTCGGTGGTGGAGCGCGTGCGTGCGGAGATGGGGCTGGATCAGCCCCTTTACATCCAGTTTGGTCATTACCTCAATCAGCTGTTACATGGCGATCTCGGCAAATCGATTCTGACCTCCAACCCGGTCACCACCGATATCGCCCGTTTCTTCCCTGCCACCATGGAGCTGGCGACCGCCGCGATTATTATCGCCGCGCTGGCAGGCATCCCGCTTGGCGTGTGGGCGGCGGTACGCCAGAGCACCTGGGTGGATCAAACCATCCGCGTGGTTTGCCTCGCCGGTCATTCACTGCCGGTGTTCGTGCTGGCGCTCCTGAGCCTGCTGGTGTTCTACGCAGTGCTGGGTATTGCGCCGGGGCCGGGGCGGCAGGACATCATCTGGCAGGATATGGTGCCGCAGGTCACCGGCTTTCTCACCATCGATTCCCTGCTGGCGGGAGAATATGACGCCTTCCGCGATGCGCTGGCACACATGGTGCAGCCGGTGTTAATCCTCGCTTATTTCAGCATGGCTTACATCACGCGTATGACACGAACCTTTATGCTCAACGCCCTGAGCGGCGAGTTTGTCATCACCGCGCGCGCCAAAGGTCTGTCTTCACGCCGCGTGATTTGGCGACATGCGTTTCCCACCGTGGCGGTGCAGCTGGTGACGGTACTGGCGCTGACCTACGCCGGATTGCTGGAAGGCGCGGTGGTAACGGAAAACGTCTTTGCCTGGCCGGGCCTTGGGCAGTATCTCACCACCTCGCTGATGAACGCCGATATGAACCCGGTGGTCGGCGCAACCCTGCTGGTGGGCACCGTGTATGTGCTGCTCAACCTGCTGGCTGACATTCTCTATCGACTTTGGGACCCGCGCGTAAAATGATCTTTTTCTCTCGTGACTGGCTGCTTGATGACACCCCCGCCAACCGCCGTCAGGCGGTGTGGGGCCGTCGTTATCGCCTGTGGCTTAGCCTGCGCAGCAACACGCTGGCGATGGCGGGTCTGCTGGTGATTTTACTGATGCTGCTGCTGGCGCTGTTTGCTCCGCTGCTGACGCCATTCGATCCCGGCACCCAGCATCTCGATAATCGTCTGGCCTTGCCATCGCTGACGCACTGGCTCGGTACCGATGAGCTGGGACGCGATGTCTGGACGCGCATTATCTATGGCGGACGCACCACGCTCGGCATGGTGATTGCCGTGGTGCTGCTGACGGCCCCGCTGGGGCTGCTGGTTGGCTGTATCGCCGGTTATGCCGGAGGGATTGTCGATAAGGCGCTGATGCGTCTGACCGACATCTTCCTCGCCTTCCCGCGTTTGATTCTGGCGCTGGCGTTTGTTGCCGCCCTGAAACCCGGTGTGGAGAGCGCGGTGCTGGCGATCGCCCTCACCGCCTGGCCGCCGTATGCGCGTCTGGCGCGTGCCGAGACCCTGCAATTCCGCCACAGCGATTTTATCGCCGCCAGCCGCCTGACCGGTGCATCACCGCTGCGCATTATCCTGCGTCATATCATGCCGTTGTGCGTGCCCAGCCTGATTGTGCGCGTCACCCTCGACATGAGCGCCATCATCATCACTGCCGCCAGCCTTGGCTTTCTCGGCATGGGAGCGCAGCCGCCCTCGCCGGAATGGGGCACGATGATCGCCACCGCCCGCCGTTTTCTGTTCAGCCAATGGTGGGTGCCGCTGATGCCGTGCATCGCGATTTTCCTGACGTCGCTGGCGTTTAACTTTCTTGGCGACGGTCTGCGCGACGTGCTGGACCCGAAGGAGCGCTAAATGCTGGTGGAAATTGACAACCTGCGCATTGCCTTTCGCAATCGAACAGAAACCTTTGAAGCGGTACGGGGCGTCAGCTTTAGCGTGGGACGCGAGAAGTTTGCCATCGTCGGCGAAAGCGGTTCCGGCAAATCCCTGACGGCGCGCAGCCTGATGCAGCTGCTGCCGGGCAATGCTGAGGTGACGGCGGATGTGCTGCGCTTTGACGGCATCGACCTGCGCGGTGCCAGCGAGAAAGTGCTGCGGCAGATTCGCGGCAAGCGCGTCGGTTTTATTTTGCAGGACCCGAAATATTCGCTCAATCCGGTGATGACCATCGGCCAGCAGATTGCCGAAGCCTGGCGTGAGCATAAAGGTGGCAGCAAAAAAGCGGCGATGCAGGCGGCGATTGGCTTGCTGGAACAGGTGAAAATCCGCGATCCCGCCCTGGTGGCGAAGCGCTACCCGCACGAGGTATCCGGCGGCATGGGCCAGCGCGTGATGATTGCCATGATGCTGGCACCGGACCCGGAATTGCTGATCGCCGATGAACCCACCAGCGCGCTGGATGCCACGGTACAGGCGGAGATCCTGCGGCTGATTGACGATCTGGTTTCAGCACGCGGCATGGGGTTGATCCTGATTAGCCACGATCTGCCGCTGGTGTCGCATTTCTGCGATCGCGTGGCGGTGATGTACGCCGGACGTATCGTCGAGCTACTGGATGCCGGGCAGCTGCAACAGGCGCAGCATCCCTATACCCGCGGCCTGCTGGCCTGCCTGCCGTCGCTGCGTCATCCGCGTGAGCGGTTGCCGGTGTTGCAGCGTGACGCGGCGTGGCGGGATTAATAACGTATTTGTACGAGCAAAACACATGATTCAAATCGATAATCTGCGCATCGCTTTTGGTGCGCACACCGTGGTGAAAGACGTCAGCTTTGCGGTCGGTAACGGCGAGAGCTTTGGTCTGGTGGGTGAAAGCGGTTCTGGTAAATCCACCATTCTGCGCGCCCTCGCCGGGCTGAATGAACACTGGCAGGGCAGCATGACCTTCGGTGGTCAGGCACTCAGCGCCAAACGCAGCCGCGCTTTTTATCGTCAGGTGCAGATGGTGTTTCAGGACCCGTTCGGTTCGCTGCATCCGCGCCAGACCATTGACCGTATCCTGCACGAACCCTTGCTGGTGCATCAGATTGATCGCGCCGAACAACGTATCAGCCAGGCGCTGAGCGAAGTTGGTCTGCCTGCGGCGGTGCGTTTTCGTTACCCCCACCAGCTTTCTGGCGGGCAGCGCCAGCGTGTGGCGATTGCCCGCGCGTTGATTGCCGAGCCGGAAGTGCTGCTGCTGGATGAACCGACCTCAGCGCTGGATGTTTCGGTACAGGCGGAAATCCTTAATTTACTTAGCGATCTTCGCAGTGAACGCAAACTGACCTACATTATGGTGACACACAATCTCGCGGTGGTAACGCACCTGTGTCAGCGTATTGGCGTGATGCAGCATGGCGAGATGGTGGAGCAGCTGAGCGCGGATGACCTGCGCGCCCGGCGCATCCAGCATCCGCACACCGCGCAACTTTTTGATCTCAGCATGACGCTGGAGGAACCGGCATGACAGCCCACTGGCAACAGGCCGCAGACATTGCAGAATCGATCGTTCAAAGCTGGCAACAACCCGGTGCACCGGGCGGTGCCATCGTACTGTTCGATGCCCACCATATTCACTCCGCGCATTGCGCCGGGCTGGCGGATCTGGCCCAGCAAACGCCGTTCAGCATTGATAGCGTGGTGCGCTTTGCTTCCATCACCAAACATCTGTTCGCGGCGCTGGTCACCGGCCCTGGCCGACGTTACCTGCAACTGGATGACCGGCTCGACCAGCATCTGCCACAGCTGACCGGAGCCAATGGTGCCGTCACCGTCGGCCAGGCGCTGGATATGAGTAGCGGGCTGCCGGATGTACGCGAAACCCTGTCGCTGCTGGGATTGTCGGTGTACAACGCCACCACCGCCGCCGATTTGCTCGATTTTCTGGCGCGTGAGGGCGACCTCAGTTACCCGCCGGGCAGCGAGATTTCTTACACCAACACCGGTTACCGGCTGGTGGAAGAAGCGCTGAAAGCCAAAGGGGTGCTGTTCAACGATCTGCTGCAACAATACGTTTGTGAGCCGCTGGATATCAATCTGACTGCGCCTGAAAGCTGGTTCGATATCGTGCCCGGCCTGGTACCGGGTTACTGGAACAATGGCGAGCAATGGCAGCTGTCCAGCGCTGGCTTGCATCTGTCGGCTTCCGGCAGTGTCACCGGCAGTCTGCGCCATCTGACGCGCTGGCTGCAAAGCTTGCTGGCGGATAGCGGGCCGGGCGCAGGGGTACTGCAACGGCTGAGCGCGCCGCGCAACCTGAACGATGGGCGTACCAGCGGCTATGGCCTCGGCCTGACCAGTTCCACCCTCGGCAGCCAGACCTTGTTTGGTCACGGCGGTTCCCATGCCGGATACAAAAGCTATTTCCTGCTGCACCCGGAACTCAAAATCGGTGTGGCGCTGGTGGCGAACCGCGAGGACGTCACCACCTCGGAAAGTGCCCTGCGCATTCTGGCAGCGGCGCTGGGCCGCACGCTGCCGGAAAAAGGTCACGATCTGACACCGGGTTTATATGTGGCCCCCACCGCCGCCGATTGGCTGGAGATCAAAGGCGTCACTGCCACCTGGCTGGGCGCGGGTGAAACACTGTGGCGCGATGAACGTCATGGCGATGCGGTGTCGCTTTCCAGCACCTTTCCAATGCAGTTACGTCATGATGGTGAGGCAATTGTCGGTGAAATCGGCCATGCGGCACGCCGCTTTGAGCCGGTTCAGCCGGACCGTGCCAGCCTGGATAACTTACAGGGGCGCTGGTTTGCCGCACCGTGGCGCAGCGAAATGGTGATTGAGGGCGAGACGCTAACCATGGGGATTGGCCCGGCGGCGATTCGCGCCACGCTGCAATCGCTGGGCGGCGACCGGGTACTGGCCACCGCGATGGATGGCCCGTGGGAGAAACGTTTTGTCCTCGCGCAATCGGGGGATCGCGTGCGGCTGCTGTTAAATCGCAGCCGCGTGGTGTGCTTTACGCGCTAAAACCCGCGCGATAAATCGCGCCGCTACAAACCGCATCTGCCCGTGTAGCGGCGCTATTTAATTTTGCGTACTCGCCAGATAAGAGAAGGCGCTCAGCAGGCTAATCAACGTGCCCATCTTCTCTGCACGATAGCCGACCGTCACCGCATCAATCCGCGTGACGCCGGGGATCAGGCTAAACAGATCGGCCAGCACCGGCTTGCTTGCCTGGAGCTGCATCTCATACGGGGCACTCAGACGCGTGGTTTCGACCTGGCGCGCACGTTGTACCGCAGCGGTGGCGGCAGCACGGATGGCGGTTTGTGCCGCCTGCGGGCTGATGGATTCCGCGCAGGTATGAGAGATGGCGCGTTTGACACAAACGTAATCAACCGATGGATAATGCTCCGCCATCCAGCCCTGAAGCTGATCGTCGCCACTCACCAGCCACAGCGGTGTACCCTGCTCGGCCGCAGCGGCAGCATAAATATCGCTCTCGCCCATCACTTTGCCGTTGATGTGAATGCGCCAGAAGGCGCGGCCATTGATGGTGTGCGCCAGCACGCCCGGCTCTCCCGCCGCGCTGTGATAACCGATAAAAAACAGGCCATCGAACGGTTGTTGTTCCAGCCCTTCCACCATCGACAATCCACGCGGTTTGCCCTGCACCAGCCGGGCGCGCGGATCGATGTTTTCCGCACGCAGATTGGTCATTTGCGCATGACTATCGGCCACTACCACCTCGGTGGCCCCTCCGGCAAATGCCCCTTCAATGGCGGCGTTCACTTCCTGCTCCATCAATCCACGCGCCAGCTGATATTCTGCATGGCCCGGTGAACATTGTTCCGGGCGCATGACGCCCGCGATGCCTTCGATGTCGGCTGAGATAAAGATTTTCATTGAGATAACCTGTCTAAAACATCCGTTAATGCAGGACGGTGGTGGCCGCGAAAACCGGTGACGGCGGTAGCCGCGAGCAACGCATCCAACACCGCGTGTTCAGTGGCATCGGCAGCAGCGGCCAGCAGCGGTTCAAGCGCGGCATCCTGCGGCGGTTGTGGCTGGGCCTGGGTGGAGAAGGCCAGCGCGATATCGCCGGAACCGTGCCCCCAGTAACTGCCGAGCCGCCCGAGACCCGCCCCGGCGCGTTTTGCCACGCGCTTCAGTTGACGTGCATCCAGCGGCGCATCCGTCGCCATGATGATGATGATGGAACCGGCATCACGCTGTGGCGTCAGTTCCGGCAGCAGCGGCTCTATCATTTCACCGAGCCGCACACCGTCCAGCGTTAACGCGGTCAGCGCGCCAAAGTTTGCCAGCACCAGCACCCCCAGCGTGGCATCCAGCGCCGGGATCAGACGCGAGGCGCTGCCGATGCCGCCTTTCAGGCTGAAGCAGCTCATACCCCGCCCGGCACCGACGCTGCCACGGGCAAAATCCGTCTGCGCAGCGTTTAACGCCTGCTGCGCCAGCGCTTCCGTTACCGCCAGCGCCTGGATGTCGTTCAGCCAGCCATCGTTGCACTCCAGCGCCACGGGATTGACCGTCGGCAGGCTGCGGCCCAACTCCGGGTTGCGGCTGATGGCATCGCGCACCAACGTGGTAAACAGCGTGCCGACTGCCAGCGTGTTGCTGAGCAGGATCGGCGTCTGCAACACGCCCAGCTCCTCCACCTGCACCAGCCCCACCGGTTTGGCAAAACCGTTAAATACCGCCGCCGCACAGGGCAGCGGCTGCTGAAACAGGTTATCGCCCGGCGGCACAATCGCCGTGACGCCGGTCTGGATTTCCCCGGCGTCCAGCGTGGCGTGACCAACGCGCACGCCGGGCACATCGCTGATCAGGTTGGTCAGCCCACAGGCGCTGCGCGGCTGACCGAGCTGACGCGTTTCGCGCCAGCGTTGCAGCAGCAGGTCGCGCTGCATCTGTTGAAAATCCATGCTTAGCTCTTCAGTTTGGGATCCAGCGTATCGCGCAGGGCATCGCCCAGCAGGTTAAACGCCAGCACCGTGATAAAAATGGCCAGACCGGGGAACACGCTGATGTGCCACATGCCCGCCATCATCATATTGCGGCTCATCGCGAGGATGTTGCCCCACTCCGGGACGTCCGGCTCCGGGCCAAGACCGATAAAACTCAGTCCGGCTGCGGTGAGGATACTGGTGCCGATGCGCATGGTGAAGTAGACAATCACGTTCGACAGCGTACCCGGCAGGATATGACGCAGCAGGATCACCCGATCCGGTGCCCCGGCACAACGCACTGCCTCCACATAGGCAGCCTGCTTCAGCGATAACGTTGAGGCACGCACGATGCGGGCGAACACCGGTACGCTGAATACCGCCACCGCGATGATCACGTTATTCAAACCCGGGCCGAGAATCGCCACCACCGCAATCGCCAGCAGCATGCCGGGGAAGGCGAACAGCACATCGGAACCACGCATAATCAGCATGTCGATCCAGCGGCCATAGTAGCCCGCCAACAAGCCAAGTAGCACACCCACCACCATGCCAAGCGTGACCGACACAACGCCGACATACAGCGAGATACGCGCGCCATAAATAATACGGCTGAGCAGGTCACGACCCAGATCGTCAGTGCCCATCCAGTGCGCGGCAGACGGCGGTGACGACAGCGCCATCCAGTCCGGTGCCATCGGGTCCCACGGGGCCAGCCACGGGGCGAAAATCGCCACCAGCACCAGCAGCAGCACAAAGCCGCCCGACATCAGCGCCAGAGGATTGCGCACAAAGGCGTGCAGGAAATCGCGCCACGGCGAACGGATGGTCTCCTGCGTTGTGGCAGGCAGAGATTGCAGACTCATCATGGCTCCTGTCGCAGGCGAATCGCCGGGTTAACGACCGCATATAGCAGGTCTACCAGCAGGTTAATCACAATAAATTCAAACACGAACAGCATCACCAGCGCCTGAATCACCGGTTGGTCCTGCGCTTTGATCGATTCGATCAACAGCCAGCCGAGACCCGGCCAGTTGAACACGCTTTCCACCACGATCGATCCACCCAGCAGAAAACCAAACTGCAAACCCAGCATGGTGATCACCGGGATCAGCGCATTACGCATCACGTGTTTCCAGGTGACGAGGCGATTACGCAGCCCTTTCGCTTTGGCGGTGCGCACATAATCCTCCTGCGCCACTTCCAGGAAGGCTGAGCGGGTAAAACGGGCCATCACCGCCGCCACCGAGGAGCCAAGGGTGATGGCAGGCAGGATGATATCGGTGGGCTTATTGAAGCCGCTGACCGAGAACAAACCAAACGGCATGGCGACGAACTGAATCAGCAGCAGGCCGAGCCAGAAGGTCGGCATTGAGATCCCCCCTACCGCAACGCTCATCAGCGTCCAGTCTTGCCATTTGCCGCGTTTCAGCGCCGCCAGCACGCCCAGAAACAGACCAAGGATTACCGACCAGGCAAAGCCCGCCAGCGCCAGCCACATGGTCGGCATAAAGCCTTTTTTGATCACGTCCAGCACCGGTTGTTGCGTGCGATAGGTCACGCCAAGATCGCCGCGGAACAAGCCACCGAGCCAGTGCAGATATTGTTGCGGCAGCGGATCGTTAAGACCGAGGTGCTGACGCGCCGCTTCCACCGCTGCCAGCGGTGCATCCGGTCCAGCGTAGATACGCGCCGGGTCGCCCGGTAGCAGTTTGATGAAGCCGAACACCAGCAGCGAGACCACCAGCAGTACCGGGATCATCTCCAGCAGGCGACGAATAATGTATGCGAACATGCGATTCCTTCAGGCGTAGCGGCACGAAAAATCGCGCCGCTACGGTTTGTGCTTATTTAAATGCAGCCTGGGTATACAGGAAGTTGCCATCCGCCAGCATGGAGACGCCGGTCAGGTTGCTGCGCTTGCCCACCAGGTTATCCGGCGCACCGAGGAAGGCGACAGGCGCATCTTTCCACAGCAGTTTCTGCGCTTCGGCATAGGCCACGCCGCGTTTTGCCGGGTCAGCCGTTGCCAGGCCACCGGCAATCGCTTTATCCACCGCCGGGTTGCTGTAGTAGGACACGTTGTACGAGGTCGGCACCCAGGACTCAGTGGCGTACAGCGGACGCAGCGCCCAGTCAGCATCACCGGTTGAGGTTGACCAGCCACCGTAGTAGAGGTCGAACTCGGCCTGCTTCGGATCCTTCACGCCCCACAATTTGGCGTTACGGGTGCCGGAGTCCATCGGGGTGACGGTAACGCGGATACCCACCGTCGCCAGCTGCGCTTTCAGGAACTGCGCTGCACGCACGCTGGCAGTGGCATTGGTGGTCCACAGTTTCAGATCCAGGCCGTTCGGATAACCCGCCGCTTTCAGCAGCGCTTTGGCTTCATCCGGCGCATAGCGGTAGTTCGGGTCGCTTTGCTTCTGATAAAACTGCACCCCTTCCGGGATAGCCGAGGTGGCCGGTTTACCCATCCCGGCGAACGCCACTTTCAGCCACAGGTTGCGGTCGATGGCATAATTGATCGCCTGACGCACGCGCAGATCCGCCAGCGGCTTATGCTGGGTGTTGATCGCCATGTAGTAGAGATAAATACTCGGATCGCGCTGGATCGCCAGCTTGCTGTCATTCTGTACGGTGCTGATCAGATCGGACGGCAGTGGCCAGATCGCATCCACCTGGCCCGACTTAAGCGCTGCGACGCGAGTCGCATCTTCCGGGCTGGGCGAGAAGGTGACGTTATCCACTTTCGGCCAGCCTTTCTGCCAGTAACCATCGTATTTGGTCAGGGTGACGGCTTTACCTGGCTGCCAGTCCACAAACTTAAACGGACCGGTGCCGACCGGATGTAAACGCAGCTGCGCTTCATCCGGGTACTGTTTCAGAATCGCCGGGCTCCACATCACTGCCGACGGGTGTGCCAGGGTGTTGATAAAGGCACCAAAGGATTGGTTCAGCTCAACTTTGACCTGATCCGGTGCCAGCACCGTGACTTTCTGGATCATCTTGTAGAGGCTGTTGCGCTTCAGACCTTTGGTTTGATCGGCCAGACGATCAAGGTTGGCTTTCACCGCTTCCGCATCGAACGGCGTGCCATCCTGGAAGGTGACGCCTTTACGCAGCGTCAGGGTGAATTCGGTGGCGCTGTCGTTGCTGGTGTAGCTGGTGGCCAGCCAGGGTTGCAGCTTCATCTGCGCATCAAACTGGAACAGGCGTTCAAAGATACCGCTCTGCACTGAATAGCTGACGTTGTCAGAGGTGTCGTGCGGGTCGAGACCGGTGATATCGGCATACATCGAAATATGCAGATCCTGCGCCTGTGCGGCAGCCGCCAGGGAGAGGGTAAGTCCGAGTGCGAGCGAAGTGCGACGGAAAAACGGGTTCATAAAATCTCCTGGTATTGGGTTAGCGCGAAACAATGCCGTCAGCGACCCAGTGCTGCGGCGCAACCTGGCGATAACGGGGTTTAATGACCGTTTCTCCCACCTTGCGTAACGGCGAAGGAATCTCGCTGTCGTCGAAGGTGCGTAGTGGACGGTTCTGTGGATCAGCCACTGGCACCGAGGCCAGCAACCGTTGGGTATAGGGATGCTGTGGGTCATTGAATACCGACTGACGTGGTCCCAGCTCGACAATCTGTCCGAGGTACATCACCGCCACGCGGTTGGCGATACGCTCGACCACTGCCATATCGTGCGAAATAAAAATCCACGACACACCGGTTTGCTGTTGCAGATCCATCATCAGGTTTACCACCTGCGCCTGAATCGACACATCCAGCGCCGATACCGCTTCGTCGGCGATAATCACCTTCGGTTTCAACGCCATCGCGCGGGCAATGGCGATGCGCTGACGCTGGCCGCCGGAAAATTCATGCGGATAACGGCGCGCATGTTCCGGCAACAGGCCAACGCTTTTCAGCAGTTCTTCCACCTGCGGCGTCGCTTCCTCCAGCGACTTCACCACCCCATGCAGCAGCAATGGCTCGGCAATGGTAAAGCCCACGGTCAGACGTGGGTTAAGCGAGGCGTAGGGGTCCTGAAACACCATCTGGATTTCACGGCGCAGCGGCTGAAACTGGGCTTCTTTCAGGTTGGCGATTTCATTGCCCTGAAAATGGATGCTGTCGGCGTCGCTGTGAATTAAACGCATCAGCGCCCGGCCGGTGGTGGACTTGCCACAGCCGCTCTCGCCGACAATCGCCAGAGTTTCTCCCGGCCACAGGGTAAAATCGATCTGCTCCACCGCGTGTACCTGATGGGTCAGTGCCGAAAAAATGCCGCTGCGAATCGGGTAATAGACTTTCAGGCCGCGTACATCGAGCAGCGGTTTATCGTCGTAACGCGCGGTGCGCTGTTCAGCGTTATCGGTCGGTTGCGCGCCGAGCAGCGGAAAACGCTGCGGCCACGCGTGTTCACGCATATCACCGAGTTTTGGCACCGCAGCCAGCAAGGCTTTGGTGTAAGGGTGCTGCGGCGCGTTAAAGATTTCCGCCACCGTTCCCTGTTCCACCACGTCGCCGCGATACATCACCACGACGCGATCGGCCACCTCCGCCACCACCCCCATGTCGTGGGTGATAAACAGCACCGCCATTTCTTTGGCACGTTGCAGGTCGCGCAGGATGTGCAGAATGCGTGCCTGCACCGTGACATCAAGCGCAGTGGTGGGTTCATCAGCGATCAGCAACTGCGGATCGCAGGCCAGCGCCTGAGCAATCATCACGCGCTGTCGCATCCCACCTGACAGCGAGTGTGGGTAGCTTTTCATCACGCGATCGACATCGGCAATGCGCACCTGGCGCAGCAGTTCACGGGCGCGCGCGTCTGCCTCGGCTTTACCGCAAATCTGCTGATCACGTAGCGCTTCGGTCAGCTGGTCGCCAACGCGTAACACCGGGTTCAGCGAGGTCATCGGCTCCTGAAAAATCATCGACATCTCACGGCCACGCAACGCGCGACGCTGGTTTTCGTTGAGTTTTTCCAGCTGATGCAACTGACCTTTGCGGTCACGAAACTGGATGGAGCCGCGATCAATACGACCCGAGGCCGCCAGCAGCCCCATTACCGCCAGCGAGGTCACCGATTTGCCCGATCCGCTTTCGCCGACCACCGCCACGATTTCCCCTTTGTGTATCGCAAAATTGATGCCTTTCAGCGCCTGGCTGACGCCGCTACGGCCACGAAAGCTGACGCTGAGATCCTGAATAGCGAGGACCGGCGCCGTCGCGGAACCGGCAACGCTGGCGGCGTTGTGAATAAGTGAAGTGTCCGTCATCGTTGCTCCGCGTGCGGGTTATAGCCAGATTCGGCCCTGGGAATAGGAGAGGAACGGCGAGCTGTCGGCCGCCAGCCAGATCGGGCCATCAAGATCGATATGCTCAGCGGCAATCGCCACCGGTAGCGCCGCTTCCATGGCCAGCGATGAACCCAGCATGCAGCCCACCATCAGACGCATATCCAGCTTCTGCGCTTCTTCCACCATCGCCAGTGCCTCGGTTAATCCGCCGCATTTATCCAGCTTGATGTTGATCATCTCGTAGCGATTGCGCAGCTGCGCAATATCTTCCCGCGTGTGGCAACTCTCGTCGGCGCACACCGGAATCGGATGGGTGAAACGTTGTAAATCCTGATCCTGACCCGCCGGTAACGGTTGCTCGACCATCGCGATGTTGTAGGGCAACAGCGCGTTGAGCAGGCTGTGCAAATCCACCCCGGACCAGGCTTCGTTAGCATCAATAATCAGCGTGGCATGGGGGGCTGCCGCGCGAATAGCCGCCACTTTTTCGAGGATTTCTTCACGATTCAGTTTAATTTTCAGCAGGATCGCGCCGCGTGACACCGCATCTTCCGCGGCGGCGGCCATATTGGTGACTGTATCGAGGCTAAGGGTTTCGGCGGTGATCACCGAAATCGGCTGTTCCTGCTGCGTCAGATGCCAGAAGGATTGCTTCGCCAGCGCAGCGTCGAGCCGCCAAAGCGCGCAGTCCAGCGCATTACGCGCTGAACCGGCATGCAGACGGGTTTGCAGATCGACACGGCTGAGGCCCGCTTCGATGTCGGCGCGCAACGCTTCCAGTTCAGCGTTAACGCTTTCCGGCGTTTCGTCGTAGCGCGGCGTGGGGGTGCATTCGCCGCGACCAATAAAGCCGTTCTGCTCCAGGGTGACGCGGATCACCGTCACTGCGGTGCGTGTGCCACGCGAGATGGCAAACGGACGCGCCAGCGGCAGCTCCAGCACTTCAATCTGCATGCGCCGCATCTTAGCCACGCTCCTTCAGCAACGCGGCGATATCAGCGATGCCAAAGCGCACCGGGTCGGTGGCGGGCACGCCAAATTCGGCGCTGACTGCGGCGCAGTAAGCACGCGCTTCTTCTTCGCTGTAGTTCGAGGTGTTGATGGCAAAACCTGCCAGCTGTACCGAATCGCTGGTGACGGCCGCCGCACGGAAGTTAGCGTCTACGCAATCTTTCAGGCTCACCATCGGCTGATGCGGCAGATGACGCATATGCGGGCGACCCATTTCGTGGCACATCACCAGCCAGTGCGGCTGCGCACCGTGGATCAGGCCCATAGAAACACCGGCATAGGATGGGTGGAACAGCGAACCCTGGCCTTCAACTATATCCCAGTGGTCATCTTCGTTAGCCGGAGACAGGGCTTCTGCCGCACCGGCGATGAAGTCAGCGATGACGGCATCGATAGCGATACCTTCACCCGCAACCAGAATACCGGTCTGACCAGTGGCGCGGAAATCGGCTTTCATACCGATGTCACGCATTGCTGCTTCCAGCGCCAGCGAGGTGTACATCTTGCCGACGGAGCAGTCGGTGCCGACAGTAAGTACACGCTTACCGCTGCGTTTCTTGCCGCTGCCGACATCCAGTTTCGGACGCATATGACGGATATCGAACAGCTCGACGCCATATTCCTGCGCCAGCGCCACCAGCTCCGGCTCATCCACCAGACGATGGTGCAGACCGCTGGCAACGTTCATACCGGCTTTGATGGCGTTACACACGGTTGCCAGCCAGTGCTGCGGCAGATAACCACCGGCGTTGGCGGTGCCGAGCACCAGGGTTTTCGCCCCGCGCGCTTTGGCGGTGGCAATGTCGAGTTCTTCCAGACCGAGGCTAACGCTACAGCCCGGCAATTTGATTTCGCCCACGCACTGCTCCGGTCGCCAGACCTGGATGCCGCGTGCGGTTTTTGCTGCCAGTGGATCGGTAACGTCGCCAAGAAAAAGTAAATAAGGTTGAGGGATCAGCATGATGTTCTCGTGTCAGACAGGTGAATAGGACCTGGGCTGACTATTTCATGCAGCGCGAAGGGGTGACGAATGCTTGTTTAGTTATAGGGTATAACCTGAGGCTATAGTCAGATCAAAATCCGATGACTGAAGGCGTAAAACGGCGATTTCAGGGGGAAAATGGGGAGATAACGGGCGGGAGAGATAAGAAAATCATTGATAATCACCGGTCGATCCCTGACCGCGATTATCGAGGGTTGCGTGCGGGGGACTTAGTTTAAAGCACCCGGCGGTACGTGTTTGTAAGTTTCAACATAAGCACGAAACACGTATTTGAAGAACCGTTTCATAAAGCACCTGATTAAAAATAAGTTGAGAAATACTAAAAAAAGTATAGCCCCAGCCTGTTTTCTAAGCAAGAAACTTTGAAGCAGATCACAAAAACGAAGGTTTTAAGCAACTGCACAATCCGCTAATGACTAAAACCTTAACTGAACCAACCCATATGTTCCACCAGAATGGTGCAACCGATACAAATTAGGACAACGCCCCCCAGCACTTCCGCCCATTTGCCCATTACCGGGCCGATAAAGCGGCCAACCAGCACGCCTGTGGTCGCCATAATGGTGGTGGCAGCGCCGATGGTCAGGGCGGTCAGCACGATATTGACCTGTAAAAATGCCAGACCCACACCCACCGCCAATGCATCGAGGCTGGTGGCCACGGCGGTTAACGCCAGCACCATAAAGCCGTGGCGCTGCGGTGGCTCGCAAGGTTCACCGGCGGTCTGACTAAAGCCAGCCATCATCATGCGGCCACCGAGTAACGTCAGCAGGCCGAATGCCAGCCAGTGGTCCCAGGCCATCACATAGCGGCTGGCTGCCAGGCCAATTGCCCAACCAATCAGCGGGGTGAGCATTTCAATCACACCGAAAATCAGACCGGTGCGCAGCGCCTCTTTGAAATCCGGGCGATGCAGGGATGCGCCTTTGCCAAGTGCTGCGGCGAAGGCGTCCATCGACATACCAAAGGCCAGAATCAGGGTTGCGATAAATGTCATGATTTTTCAGTCAACGCAGACCAAAAGGCCGGAAAGCCTGAGGTTTATCTGCATTTTTTGTTCAGTAATGAAAAAGTGCGCGCAGTCTAACACGCAAATTCACTAAAAAAAAGACAGTAAAATCATGGATTTAAGTATAGCAAAGGCTATAACTCTTAACTATCGCTAAATATGTCGCTAAGTGAATGGAATAGAAGAAAATTATTGGGCTGACAACCCCGGGGATTGCACCCCGCCGGGCTTTGTGCGCTAATGCCCGCGCGATTTGCTGTGGAATTTTGCGATGAAAAATCCGTTAGAAACCCTGATTATCCCTGGCGGTATTCTGCTGCTGGGCTTTCTCTCTGCGCTGCTGCTGCCCGCTCCGGCATTTAGCCTGGCGATGGCAAAGAGCCTGCAAACCCGGTTCCATTTGCAGGATCTTAATCAGCTTTACACCATTGTGTTTTGCCTGTGGTTTCTGCTGCTGGGCGCGATTGAGTTTTTCGTTATTCGCTTCGTCTGGCGTCGCTGGTTCAGGCAGTAACCACGGACCCGGCCCATTGCGCCACCACCCCATCCAGATCGCGGTAAGCCTGGGCTAAACCGGCTTCACGCGCGGCCTGGTCGGCAAATGCCAGCGGTTCAGCGTTAACAAATTGCGGATGCTGGATGCCGATAAAACCAAAGGCGGCACGCAGGGCTGGCGTCAATGCATCCATCTCTGCATAGGGTGAACCCGGTTGCAGGCTGGCCCCGCGCGTGGTGATAAACAGCGCTTTCTGGCGCGTGAGATTGCCAATCACATTTTGTTGTTCATCAAAGTGATAAGTCAGATTGGTGCGGATGATGGCATCAATATAGGCTTTAAAAGCGGATGGCATACTCCAGTTGTACATCGGCATGGCAAACAATAAGGCATCGGCGTTGAGCAGTTGCTCGCATAAGCGATCCGAATCCGCCAGCACAGCTTTCATACGTGGCGTGCGCTGCTCTTCGGGCGTGTAAGTCGCCTGCGCAAACTCTCCCGTGACATGGCTCACCGGATGCAAATCCAGATCGAGATAGTCCACCTGCAAATCCGGGGATTCCGCCTGCAAACGCTCAACAAAATAGCGGCTCAGCGCACGTGAGTTGGATTTGGCGCCTTTCGGGCTCACATCGACATGTAACAATTTCATGACTAAGGTTCCTCACTGATAACAATGAGGCGTACCTTAATCCTCAGCATGGACCAGAAAAAGGGTCAAGAATGCAGTTTTTTACTGGTCCATTCGTCGCTGATGCGCATCTACCAGCCATTTCAGCCGCTCGGCGCAGCGCGCGAAACCTTCACGCGGTAGCTGAGTGACCCCCAGCAGGAAACCGTATTGCCGCCCGGATTCATGCTGATACCAGATCGATAACGGCGACGGTGCCAGGCCATAAGCCAGCGCCTCACGCGCGATTTGCTGGTCTGGCGTGCCTGCTGCTAAGCGGATAATCACCGCCAGCCCGGCACGCTGCACATCAGGAAAATGCGGGCGTAACGCGGCAACAATCCCCTCCAGCCTTTCATGGTAGACCCGCTTCATACGCCGCAGATGGCGCAGGAAATGACCCTCACGCAGAAACTCCGCCACCGCATCATGCAGCAACGCTGAGGACGCCGGAGCCAGTAAGGCGCAGGTATCGGCAAAGCGCGCCGCAAGCCGCCCAGGTACCACGACAAAACCGAGGCGCAGGCTGGGGCTGAGGGTTTTGCTGAAGGTGCCGACATGGATCACCCGCCCTTCGCTATCGATCGCCGCCAGCGCCGGAGCGGCACGGCTGCCCAGCTGTAACTCCCCCAGATAATCATCTTCAATAATCCAGCGTTGCTGGCTGCTGGCCCAGGCCAGTAACGCCTGACGGCGCGGCAGCGACAGCGTGATGCCCAGCGGAGCCTGCTGACCTGCCGTGACCAGCGCAAACGCCGCATCAGGAGCGCGTGCCACACCCTCTGCCACCTGTAACCCTTCGTCATCAACCGGAATGCCCACCGGCGTCACATGCATCTGCTGCAACGCGGCCCGTGCCAGCATAAAACCGGGTTCTTCCATCCATGCCTGCTGGCCGTGCACGCCGAGCGCCAGCGCAATCAGGCCAAGCGCGCCCGCATAGCCGTTGGTGATGAAGATTTGACTCGACTGGCATTGAATACCGCGCGCCACCGCCAGATAGCCCACCAGCGCCTGCCGCAGTGCCAGGCTGCCGCGCGGATCGGGATAACCGCGCGACTGGCTGGCCTGCTGTCGCGCCTGGCGTTGCAGTACACGCGTCCAGACCTTAGCGGGGAAGGCGTCGCTGGCGGGAACGCCCATCTGAAAAGTGAGTGGCGGGGTGTCAAAGTCATAGACCATATCCAGCAGCGGCGATCCCGCTGCCATTACCGACGCGCGTGGTGGCTGGGTCACCGCCGCCGCTGCCACAAAGGTTCCCGCTGCGCCTTTCGCCACCAGCAGCTGGCTATCAACCAGCATGTCATAGGCACGACGCACCGTGCCGCGAGCCACCCCCAGCTGCGCCGCCAGGTCGCGACAGGAAGGCAACCTGGCCCCTGCTGCCAGCTGCCCATCATCAATCGCGCTGCTGATGACCTGCCGCAGCTGTTCACTCAAACCACGCGTATCCGCACGATCCAGCGTCAGCGCCAATGGGCCACTGTTTTTGTCATTTTTTGGCACTTTTGCTGCTCCATAAGGCGATGAACAATGCACCTGTCAACCATAACTGATTGAGGTGAGGAAAATGAGCCAGCGTATCGATTTTTACAGTGCTGCTCCCGGCGCGATGAAAGCCCTGGGCGGCGTTTATAGTTATCTGTCACAAACTGACCTGTCGCACAGCCTGCTGGAGCTGGTTTTTCTGCGGGTTTCGCAGATCAACGGCTGCGCCTACTGCATCGACATGCATACTCAGGCGCTGCATAAAGCAGACATGCCGTGGCATAAAATCGTGTTAACCCAGGTATGGCATGAATCGGGCGCGTTGTTTGATGCACGGGAGCAGGCGGCACTGGCGTGGGCTGAAAGTCTGACGCTGATTGCCAGCCGGGGCGCGCCGGATGCGCTGTTTGCCCAGGTCAAAGCGGTATTTAGTGATAAGGAAATCGTCGATCTCAACGTGGCGATCGGCCTGATGAACACCTATAACCGGCTGGCGATCAGTCTGAAAAAGTTACCCGATAGTGCGCCGCGTGATTGAAAATTCTTCTGACGGGTGCGTCAGCGCGCACCCAAATTCGTTATCACACAAATGTAACATTATTTTTACACGACATGGCGAAACATTGCGCAACATAAAAACCGCATAAAAAATCAAATTTTGTTAAAGTTAATATTTTCATTAACTTACAATTAACCCATTGGTGTTACGACCTTTCTGACCCCTACAAGCCCATCACAATATCGCAACATACCCCCTCTCGTAACCGTCTGATTAGGGGATAAAAATCCCTTATGACAAGCAGGTTGAACTGATTAATTCTTATGCTGAATCATTTCTGCATTTAAAAAATAAACAAACGTTTAATTCCGATACGAGAATGTTATATTCGAATGACTATGCATAACGTGCAGTTAACCGTTAGCACCCCCACGACTTAACCTGAGTCTTAACCTTTGAGAAACAGTACGACGCGCTCGAAAGAAGCGTGACTGTTTCGCCTGCGAACCTGTTGAACTTCAGGTCAACAGAGAGAGGAGATGTCGCCTCATGAGCAAAACTGCGGTAAATCTGGCGCTGGCAGTAAGCGCCGCTGGCATGGATAGCGCTAGCCTTCAGGAGCGAAAAGACGTCGATGTGCTGTTGATTGGCGCTGGCGTGATGAGTGCTACCTTAGGCACCTGGTTGCAGGATCTGGAGCCGGACTGGTCAATTGAGATGGTCGAACGCCTGGCAACGGTGGCAGAAGAGTCTTCCAATGGCTGGAACAATGCCGGTACCGGCCATGCTGCGTTGGCAGAGCTGAACTATACGCCGCAGAAGGCAGATGGCAGCATCGATATTGCTAAAGCGGTGGCAATCAACGAATCGTTCCAGATTTCCCGCCAGTTCTGGGCGTATCACGTGCAGAAAGGCAACCTGCGCAATCCGAAAAGCTTTATCCACAGTACGCCGCACATGAGTTTCGTCTGGGGTGACGACAACGTTGAATTTTTGCGCAAACGTTTCCACGCGTTGCAGAAAAGCACCCTGTTCCGGGGCATGGAATACTCGGAAGAACGCGAACAGATTTCTCAGTGGATCCCGCTGGTGATGAATGGCCGCGACAAAAAGCAGAAAGTGGCCGCCACCTGGACCGAAATGGGCACTGACGTGAACTTCGGTGAAGTCACGCGTCAGCTGATTGCTTCGCTGGAGAAGAAAGCCAATTTCCGTCTGCGGATGCAGCAGGAAGTGCGTGATATTAAGCGCCTGAGCGATGGCCGCTGGCAGGTTAGCCTGTTCAATCTGGTGAGCGGTGAAAGCCGTCTGCTCACTACTCGCCAGCTGTTTATCGGCGCGGGCGGCGCGGCTCTGCCGCTGTTGCAGAAATCCGGTATCCCGGAAGTGAAAGGCTACGCCGGTTTCCCGGTTGGCGGCTCTTTCCTGGTAACGGAGAACCCGGAAGTGGTGCAGCAGCATATGGCGAAGGTGTATGGCAAAGCCTCGGTCGGCGCACCGCCGATGTCAGTGCCGCATGTGGACACCCGCGTGCTGGATGGTAAGCAAGTGCTGCTGTTTGGCCCGTTTGCCACCTTCTCCACCAAATTCCTCAAACAAGGCTCGCTGCTGGATATGTTCGGCGCGATGAACGGCAGCAACCTGATGCCGATGATGCAGGTTGGCCTGAAAAACTTCGATCTGGTGAAGTATCTGGTTGATCAGGTGCTGCAAAGCGACAGCGACCGTATGGAAGCCCTGCGTGCCTATGTGCCGCAGGCGAAGCAGGAAGACTGGCGTCTGGTGACGGCAGGCCAGCGCGTGCAGATCATCAAAAATGATGAGAAAGACGGCGGCGTACTGCGTCTTGGCACCGAAGTGGTCACGTCTGAGGATGGTACGATTTCTGCGCTGCTGGGTGCGTCTCCGGGAGCATCAACGGCAGCTCCTATTATGCTGGAGCTGATGGCCAAAGCCTTCCCGGAGCAAATGCGTTCGCCAGAGTGGCAGACCAAAATCCGCGCGGTACTGCCATCATGGGGTCGTAAGCTGAATGGTGATGTGGCGCTGACCGAGAAAGTGCTGAGTGACACCAGCCGCGTGCTGCAACTGGATTATGCGCCGGTGACGCCGATGGCGGCGAACGACGAAGGACGAGAAACGGCCCACGTCGTGGGGAAGTAAGGTCTTAACGGCGGGCTAGGGGCTAGCTCCGCAGGGGTTCCGCCCGCCAGGCTTTAGGCAGTTTCAGGGCCGCCTGTGCAGGCGGACGGGCAAAGGTCCGAGGGCGCGGACCTTTGCAATCCGCGCCCTGCGGCGTCCTCGCGCAGCGCTTCGCGCTGTTCCCTCGCTTATCACTCAGGCCAACGGACCTCGCGGATTCGCCATCCATGGCTCATGCCGCCCTCTCGCCGCATCCATGCGGCTCGTCCTGGCCTTCACTCTGCACTCGGCGCTGCGAATGCCGCCAACACCCCCGCCTGAAAACCCGCAGAAAAAAGAAAAACAAACAGCAAAAGAAAAAACACAGAAAATCATCGATGTGGCAGCGGTGCTGAAGCGCCATCCGAACTCGCTGAGCGCGGGAACGATTCCAGGATGAGCCGCATGGATGCGGCGAAAGGCGGCGTTGAGCAGGAGCGAATCGACGCCGGTCCGTCGGAAGCGTGAGTAAGCGAAGGGACCGCGAAGCGGCGAGGCAGGCGGCGCAGGGCCGGGGAATGCAAAGGGGACGGCCAGGTCCCCTTTGCTCGGTCGCCGCACCGGCGAACTGCAACTGCCGGTGCATGTAGCGAACGAAACCACGCTATAGCAAACGAAATCACGCCGTAGCGAGCGAAATCGCGTCAGCCAGCATCCATCCTGTTGTCGCCACCAGCGACAACGCCATCAAACTATTAAACGCCTGACGTTTCCACGCCACCTGTAAATGGCTACGCAACTGATCCCCCAGCGCCGCCCAAATCAAAATACAGGGCAGGTTAAGCAGCGCAAACCCCAGTACCACCGCCATCACCCCGTTGCTGTTGGCATACATCAACGCCACGTTGGTCGCCATCAGCCAGGCTTTAGGGTTGACCGCCTGGAAGCAGGCTCCGGCGAAGACGGTCATCGGCTGGACGCTTTCCCGCGCCTGCGGTGCCCCCGCACGAAAGATCTTCCACGACAGCCACAGCAGATAGCCACATCCCACCAGCGTCAACGGCAGGCGCACCGCGCTCATCCAGTTCAGTAACACTTCCAGCGCCATCCCCGCCAGTACCACCTGCACCGCACACCCCAGCAGAATGCCGAACACCATCGGCAGGGTGCGCTTCAGGCCAAAATTGACCCCGGAGGTGGCGAGCAGCAGGTTATTCGGGCCCGGTGTGATCGACATAACGGTGACATAACTGAAAAAAGAGGGATCGAGCATGATGCGGTTCCTGATTGGTCAACATGGCTTCATGCTAATCGTGACGGAACAATGGAAACAGAGACACAAAATGACTATTGTTATGGTTACAGTTTATCAGAAAATCAATTGTACCCATCATGTGTGGAGGCTTTTGTGTCCCTTCCTCTTTCGACCGGTCAGACGCTGTATCAGCAGCTGGCCGATAGCTTTGCCGAGTCCATCCATCAGGGCACCCTTAAACCCGGTAAACGCCTGCCTGCTATTCGCCGCGTGGCGCAATCGCATCAGGTCAGTATCAATACCGTGCTGAATGCCTGGCAAATCCTGGAAGATCGCGGCCTGATTGAAGCACGACCGCAGTCCGGATATTACGTGCGCACCGTATTGCCTGCGGTGACGCGCCCGGTACAGAAACTGCGGGCGAAAGAGGATGATCCCAGCGCTCAAAAGCTGGAACTGATTGAGCAGGTGTTCGCCGCGCAGAATAACCCGGATTACACCAATATCTCGCTGGCGTGCCCGCAGGATAGCGAACTGTTTCCCGCCGCCCGACTGAGCCGCATTACTGCTTCGCTGCTGCGGCGCGATCCGGACCTTATCGGGCGCTACGTGCTTCCGCCCGGTAGTAAGCGCTTACGGGAGGAGATTGCCCGCCGCAGCCTGCATGTTGGCATCAATCTGACGGTAGATGACATCACCCTCACCCACGGCTGTATGGAAGCGTTGCAACTGGCGCTGCGGGCAGTCACCAAACCGGGCGACTGCGTCGGGCTGGAATCGCCCACCTACTTCTTTCTCTTCCCGCTGCTGGCTTCGCTGGGCCTGAAGGCGCTGGAGATCCCCACCGACCCGCAGCAGGGATTATCGCTGGACGCGCTGGAGATGCTGCTACAGGAACAACGGATTCAGGCGCTGATCGCCATGCCCGGGGCACAGAATCCGCTTGGCTACGTGATGCCGCTGGCAAATAAGAAGCGTCTGGCGAAGTTGGTGAACACTTACCATCTTCCACTGATCGAAGATGGTTTGTACGATGAATTGCAGTTTGACTGGCCGCTATCGCCGCCGGTTAAGGCGTTCGACAACGAGGGCTGGGTGATTTATTGCACCAGCTTTACCAAAACCGTGGCACCGGATTTCCGTGTGGGCTGGACCGCTGCCGGGCGTTTTCACGAGAAAATTGCCCGTCTGAAGGCGGTATCGTCGATGTCGGAGTCGCGTCTGCTGAGCGAGGTGCTGGCGGAATTTCTTGCCAGTGGCGGTTACGATCACCATCTGCGCACGCTGCGTCGCCGTTATGCCGCCAATCTGGATGCAGCGCGCGGCATTATCGCCCGACATTTTCCCCAGGGCACCCGCGCTACCCTGCCGCGCGGCGGCTTTGTGTTTTGGGTCGAACTGCCGGGCAAAGTCGATACCGTGGAGATGTTTCAGCGGCTGTTGCAGGAACAAATTTGTCTCACGCCGGGTGCGCTTTATTCACTGAGCGAACGCTACACCCATGCACTGCGCCTCTCCTGCTGCTATCCGTTCGATGCGCGTTATACCTGGGCGCTGGAACGTACCGGCGCGCTGGCCTGTGAATTAAGCGGCCTGCCGCCGGGTCAGGATCAGGGCGTGCCGTTGCGGCCCCAGGTGGTGTAGCCTTCGCGCTCAGTGAGACGTTCGTAATAGGTGCGTACCGCCGGTAAATCGGCATGTTCGAGCGGGGTTTCAAACCAGCGGTTCACCGCCAGACCAATGGGAATATCCGCCAGCGTGAAGTTGCGCCCTGCGACGTAGCGCCCGGTTTTTTCCAGCTGCTGGTTGAGAATGCCCATGGTGTGGTTCCAGCCTTTGCAGGCAGCGGCCAGCAGGCGTTCATCCTGATGTGCCGGTGAATTGCGCACCAGAGACATAAACGCGTAGCGCCATGAAGTGTTAAGTTCAGTAGCCTGCCAGTCCGTCCATTGATCGATCGGGGCGCGGGCGCGCGGATTTTCCGGATAGAGCCATTCGCCGCCGTAACTGGTAGCCAGGTAACGCAGGATGGCATTGGATTCCCACAGGACAAAATCGTCTTCGATAATCACCGGGATCATAGCATTGGGGTTGAGCGCCATAAATTCTGGCGAGTGCAGCGATTTGTTTTCATCACCCCAGACTTCATGCTCGTAAGGAATATCCAGCTCTGCACACAGCCACAGAACTTTACGCACGTTAATTGACGATGTGCGGCCAAGAATTTTTAACATAGCGAACTCCGGTTGCATAATTGTTAATCTATTCATAGCCCTATTGATTACCTTTAGCAATCAACATCATGTAAATCCGGATTTCAAGACAACCTCAATGAGGAAGGAGTGACAATGAAGGTCGCATTTAAACAAGTGGATGTCTTTACCTCATCAGCCTTTCGCGGCAACCCGCTGGCGGTGATCATGGATGCGCAGGGACTCAGTGATGTGCAGCTGGCCGCCATTGCACGCTGGACCAATTTGTCGGAAACCACCTTTGTACTGCCGCCCGAAGATGCCGCGGCGGATTATCGCGTGCGTATCTTCACCCCTGGCGGTGAACTGCCGTTTGCCGGACATCCCACGCTCGGCACGGCCCATGCGCTGCTGGAAGCGGGCTGGCCGCTGAAAACACCGGGTAAAATCGTGCAGGAATGCGGGGTCGGGCTGGTTGAGGTCAACATCAGTACCGATGGCGCTCTGGCGTTTGCCGCTCCGGCTGCTACCCTCACGGTGTTCGAGGATGCCCTGATCGGCAGCGCCATCAATAGCGATGCGCTGGATACCGTACAATCTCCGACGGTGGTGGATATGGGGATTCGCTGGCTGCTGCTGCCGATGACCA
This sequence comes from Pantoea sp. App145, assembly GCF_047947045.1. Taxonomy (NCBI): domain Bacteria; kingdom Pseudomonadati; phylum Pseudomonadota; class Gammaproteobacteria; order Enterobacterales; family Erwiniaceae; genus Pantoea; species Pantoea sp. App145. Next base: position 3,022,417 of record NZ_CP133290.1, on the reverse strand, counting down.
GTGCCCAGGCGGTGCGGGAGATTCGTGCTAATCCCAGCGATCTGCAACGTCTGCAAAAACATGCGAAGGTGAATGGCATCGCCCCGTTCGGACCTTTACCGCAGGGAGAAGGCGAGCAGTATGAAATCCGCGCCCTGTTTATCGAAAACGGTATCCTGGTGGAAGATCCGGTAACCGGCAGCGCCAACGCCTGTCTGGCACGCTATTTTGCCGCGCAGGGGCATACCGCTGACTACCGCGCCCGCCAGGGTAGCGTGATTCAGCGCGACGGACGTATTCAGGTGCGCTTCACGCCAGAGGCCATCTGGATTGGGGGTCAGACGGTGACGGTGATCGCAGGTACCATTGAACTCTAAGGCACCGATGTAAATTGCGCGATAAATCGCGCCGCTACGGTTTGTTGCGACGCAATTTATTGCGCGGATTTTGATTTTACAGCGCCTGGCCGCCTGAGGCTTCGATACGCTGGGCGGTGATCCAGCCAGTTTCATCGCTCAGAATCGCACTGACGGCATCGCCGATATCATCCGGCAGGCCTACGCGTCCCAACGCGGTGAGCGAGGCGATGGTGTCGTTGATTTCTTTGGTGTCGCGCACACGGCCACCGCCGAAGTCAGTTTCAATCGCTCCCGGTGCCAGGATATTGACGCGGATACGACGTTCGCCCAGTTCCTTCGCCTGGTAGCGCGTCAGCACTTCCATCGCCCCTTTCATTGAGGCATAGGTGCCGGAACCCGGATAGGTGAGGCGCGTCAGGCCGCTGGAGATATTCAGAATGCGGCCTCCATCGATAATCAGCGGCAGCAGCTTCTGCGTCAGGAAGTACGGACCTTTAAAATGCACGTTGACCAGTGCATCAAACTCATCCTCAGTCGTCTCGCTGAACAGTTTGTAATGACCGTGACCGGCGTTGTTCACTAAATAATCAAAGCTGTCACGCTGCCACAGCTTTTGCAGCGTCTCTTTAACCTGATCTTTGAACCCCTCAAACTGGCGGGTATCACCGACATCCAGCAACAGCGCGGCGGCACGGGCACCCAGCGCTTCAATTTCCTTCACCACCGCCTGCGCTTCTTCCTGATGGCTCCGATACGTGAAAATGATATCCGTGCCTTTCGCCGCCAGTTTTAGTGCGGCATTCTTACCTAAACCGCGGTTGCCACCGGTAATCAACGCAATTTTGTGACTCATGATTCGCTCCTGTTGCAAAATTGAACACGTTTAAAGGATATTCTCTGAAGTCTGATCTATAAACTCGTTGTAATGCGCTGCACTGTTTCACTAACAACAACAATCGGTGAACAACATGGATAAAATTCACGCAATGCAAGTTTTTGTGCGGGTGGCAGAAATGGGCAGTTTTACCCGCGCAGCAGAAAGTCTCGGTTTGCCGAAAGGCAGCGTATCGCGTCAGTTGCAGGCGCTGGAAAATCAAATGGGTACACGGCTGTTGCATCGCACCACGCGTCGTGTCCACCTCACTCAGGATGGGCTGGTTTATTACGATCGCTGCCTCGATTTGCTGTCGATGCTGGATGATATGGACAGCCTGTTTCAGCATGATCCGGCGACGCTCAGCGGCAAACTGCGCGTGGATATGTCGGTCGCGATGGCCACCGGTTTTATCCTGCCGCGCCTGCCGGAGTTTTTGCAGCACTACCCCGGCATCGAAATTGAGCTTAGCAGCAGCGATCGCCAGGTGGATGTGATCCGCGAGGGATTTGACTGCGTTATCCGCGTCGGTGAACTGAAAGATTCCGGCCTGATCGCCCGTAAAATCGGAACTCATGCCTTGATTAACTGCGCCAGTCCCCATTACCTTTCCCGCTTCGGCAGGCCGGTCCGGCTGGAAGATTTGTCGCAACACGCGATGGTGCATTACACCCAGCAACTGGGGCAGCCATCACCGGGCTTTGAATATTTCGATGGCAAACAAAGCCATTTCATTCAGACCGGCGGTGTAGTGACGGTGAACAGCACCGAAACCTATCGCGCCGCCTGTATCGCCGGGCTGGGCATTATTCAGGTTCCGGCCATTGGCGTGCAGCCGTTGCTGGAATCCGGGCAACTGGTGGAGGTACTGCATCACTTCCCGGCCAAACCGATGCCAATCTCCCTGCTCTATCCACACCGGCGCAATGTGGCACGACGCGTACGGGTGTTTATGGAGTGGCTGAGCCAGGTCTTGCAGGAGTACGTGACCTGACGGGCTATAATTAACATTTCGCAGTGAACAGGATGATGAACGTCTATGACAGACAAAGATAATCAGCAGCAGGCGGCTGGACAAAAGCCGTTGATCGATCTCAAAACCGGTAATCAACACGTGGACCGCTCGATTGTACGCGTCTCGCGGTTCGCCACCTGGTTTCAGGCCATCCCGGCGGTGGCGCATTTTTTGCGCGCGCTGGAGCGATTCAACGATCGCCTCGGCAGCCAGTTCGGTGCCGCCATTACCTATTTTTCGTTTCTCTCATTGATACCGATTTTGATGGTCTCCTTTGCGGCGGTTGGCTTTGTGCTGGCGTCGAATCAGGATTTACTCACGGAGTTGATCAACAAAATCGTTAACAGTATCAGCGATCCTAATCTGGCCAATACCCTGAAAAGCACCGTCAACACGGCGATTCAGCAACGCGCCACCGTCGGCCTGACCGGGCTGTTATTGGCGCTGTATTCCGGGATTAACTGGATGGGGAACCTGCGCGAGGCGATTCGCGCGCAGTCCCGCGATGTGTGGGAGCGTAAACCGGACGATCAGGAGAAGTTCTGGAAGAAATACATTCGCGACTTTATCTCGCTCACCGGCCTGATGCTGGCGCTGGTGATCACGCTGTCGCTGACGTCGGTTGCCGGGGCCGCCCAGGCAGCGATTGTGCACGCGCTGGGGCTGGATCATATTGAGTGGCTGCGTCCGGCGATGACCGTCATTGCACTGGCCATCTCCATCTTTGCTAACTATCTGCTGTTTCTGTGGATTTTCTGGATCCTCCCGCGCCACAAGCCACGAAAGAAAGCGTTGTTCCGCGGCACGCTGCTGGCCGCCATTGGTTTTGAGGTGATTAAGTTTGTCATGACAATTACCCTGCCGAAGCTGGCGACATCCCCGTCTGGTGCAGCTTTCGGTTCGGTGTTGGGTCTGATGGCCTTTTTCTACTTCTTTGCGCGTCTGACGCTGTTCTGCGCAGCCTGGATCGCTACCGCCCGATACAAAGACGATAAAGAAATGCCGCAGCCCCACCAGCAACAGTAAGCTGCCGCAGTTCGTTACATTTGCCGCAACAGCAAAAAATGTTTCCCGCAGACTGTTTTTACGGCAAAAGACAGCAGGAATCGCTAAAGGGTCACTTTTATTTGGCCCTTTTGCAGAGATTCCCGCCAAAAAACCGGCTGTAACCCTTTCCATTCGCCGCCGATGGCGTGAACTCAGAAATTATCCTCTTTTTCGCCGAAAAAGCCTGTTATGACGCGGTTTTTCGCCATTGAATGACGCAATACAGGTGCGTAAGATTCTTTGTTTCTATTTACAATTAAGAAACAGTTATGCAAGCCTCCATCACCGAATCAATCGACAAAAAACAAGACGACACGCCGGTCAATTCTCGCGGCAAAGTGGTCGTTGCGTCTCTTGTCGGCACCGCCATCGAATTTTTCGATTTTTATATTTACGCCACTGCGGCGGTTATTGTTTTTCCCCATATTTTCTTCCCACAGGGCGATGCCACAGTCGCAACGCTCCAGTCGCTGGCAACCTTCGCCATTGCGTTTGTGGCGCGTCCGATCGGTTCTGCCGTGTTTGGCCACTTTGGTGACCGTGTGGGCCGTAAGGCAACCCTGGTGGCTTCACTGCTGACCATGGGGGTTTCTACCGTGGTGATCGGCCTGCTGCCAGGTTATCAGACCATTGGCGTGGCCGCACCGCTGCTGCTGGCACTGGCGCGTTTTGGTCAGGGTCTGGGCCTGGGTGGTGAATGGGGTGGCGCAGCGCTGCTGGCGACCGAAAATGCCCCGGCAAAAAAACGTGCCCTTTACGGTTCGTTCCCACAGCTGGGTGCACCGATTGGCTTCTTCTTCGCTAACGGGACTTTCCTGCTGCTCTCCTGGCTGCTGACAGACGAACAGTTCATGCAGTGGGGCTGGCGCGTACCCTTCATTCTCTCTGCGGTGCTGGTGATTATTGGCCTGTATGTGCGTGTCTCGCTGAACGAAAGCCCGGTGTTTGCCAAAGTTAAGAAAGAGAAAAAACAGGTACGTGTACCGATTGGCACGCTGCTGAGCAAGCATTGGCTTGCCACCATTCTCGGCACCTTTATCATGCTCGCCACTTATACGCTGTTCTATATCATGACCGTGTACTCCATGAGCTACGGCACCGCACCTGCGCCGGTGGGCCTCGGTTATTCACGTAACAGCTTCCTGTGGATGCTGATGGTGGCGGTGATTGGTTTTGGTGTGATGGTGCCGATTGCTGGCCTGCTGGCAGACCGTTTTGGTCGTCGCAAAACCATGATCACCATTACCCTGATGATTATCGCCTTTGCCTTTATGTTCCCGGCACTGCTTGGTTCTGGTTCTCAGGTGCTGGTGATGGGCTTCCTGCTGCTCGGCCTGAGTATTATGGGCCTGACATTTGGCCCGATGGGTGCGCTGCTGCCGGAACTGTTCCCGACCGAAGTGCGTTATACCGGTGCTTCCTTCTCGTATAACCTGTCGTCGATTCTGGGTGCCTCCGTTGCGCCTTATATCGCCACCTGGCTGAACGCTAACTATGGTTTGCAGGCGGTCGGTTTCTATCTGGCTTCGATGGCGGCATTGACACTGATTGCGCTGATTGCCTGTAAAGAGACCAGCAGGCAGACACTGTACGAAGCGGTTTGATGCGGTTTTAGGCAATAAAAAACCCCGGCGAGCCGGGGTTTTTCGTTGCTGAAAACTGTGTTGCGTACCGATTAACCGGCAACCGCGATACGTTTCATATCAGTCATGTAGCCACGCAGTTTGCGGCCAACTGCTTCGATCGGATGCTGACGAATCGCTTCGTTAACATCACGCAGCTGCGCGTTGTCTACCTGAGTGCCTTCCACTGCTTTACCCAGGTCGCCCGGTTGCAGAGTGGTCATGAACTCTTTCAGCAGCGGAACTGCCGCGAAGGAGAACAGGTAGTTGCCGTATTCTGCGGTATCAGAGATCACCACATTCATTTCATACAGACGCTTACGTGCGATGGTGTTAGCGATCAGCGGCAGCTCATGCAGTGATTCGTAGTAAGCTGACTCTTCGATGATGCCTGCGTCGATCATGGTTTCAAACGCCAGCTCAACGCCCGCTTTAACCATCGCAACCATCAGAACGCCTTTGTCGTAGTATTCCTGCTCTTCGATTTTACCTTCGAACTGTGCTGCTGTTTCGAACGCGGTTTTACCGGTCTCTTCACGCCAGGTCAGCAGGTTTTTGTCGTCGTTAGCCCAGTCAGCCATCATGCCAGAAGAGAATTCACCGGAGATGATGTCATCCATGTGCTTCTGGAACAGCGGAGCCATGATGCCTTTCAGCTGCTCAGACAGCGCATAAGCACGGATTTTGGCCGGGTTAGACAGGCGATCCATCATCAGGGTGATGCCGCCGAACTTCAGTGACTCGGTGATGGTTTCCCAGCCGAACTGAATCAGTTTCTCAACATAAGCCGCATCGTGACCTTCAGCCACCAGCTTGTCGAAGCACAGCAGAGAACCTGCCTGCAGCATGCCGCACAGAATGGTCTGCTCACCCATCAGGTCAGATTTCACTTCTGCAACGAAAGAAGATTCCAGCACGCCCGCACGGTCACCACCGGTGGCAGAAGCCCAGGCTTTCGCAATCGCCATGCCTTCGCCTTTCGGATCGTTTTCCGGGTGAACCGCGATCAGAGTCGGCACACCGAAACCACGCTTATATTCTTCACGAACTTCAGTACCTGGGCACTTCGGTGCAACCATCACCACGGTGATGTCTTTACGGATAGTTTCGCCCACTTCAACGATGTTGAAACCGTGTGAGTAGCCCAGCGCTGCACCGTCTTTCATCATCGGCTGTACTGCCTGAACGACTGCAGAGTGCTGTTTGTCCGGCGTCAGGTTAACGACCAGGTCCGCCTGCGGGATCAGCTCTTCGTAAGTACCCACTTTGAAGCCGTTATCGGTCGCTTTGCGGAAAGAGGCACGTTTCTCAGCAATCGCTTCAGCACGCAGCGCGTAAGACACATCCAGGCCAGAGTCACGCATGTTCAGACCCTGGTTCAGGCCCTGAGCGCCACAGCCAACGATGACCACTTTTTTCCCTTTCAGGAAGCTTGCGCCATCCGCGAATTCATCGCGAGCCATGAAACGACATTTGCCTAACTGCGCTAACTGGTTGCGCAGATTCAATGTGTTGAAGTAGTTAGCCATGGGTACTCCGGTTAGATGTTGTGTTTGCTTTGTTCAGTAACGACGTCATCAGTAGCGCCGCGAATGACCCCATCATATGACAGGAAATCTGTTGCTTAAATTGATATATTAACAACGCCACATTGCAGGATTTGCAATATTACTTTGAGGTTACCCGCGCATGGATTTACGAGACCTGAAACTCTTCCTCCATCTGGCCGAAAGTTGCCACTTTGGCCGCACGGCGCGTGCCATGCATGTGAGTCCGTCCACCTTGTCGCGCCAGATCCAGCGGCTGGAAGAGGATGTCGGCCACGCGCTGTTTCTGCGTGATAACCGCACTGTGACGCTGACCGAAGCCGGTGAACGGCTGCGTCAGTTTGCTCAGCAAACCCTGCTGCAATATCAGCAACTGCGTCATGTGATGGACCTGAACGGTCCGTCTCTCAGTGGCGAGCTGCGCCTGTTCTGTTCGGTGACGGCAGCATATAGCCATTTGCCACCGATTCTCGATCGCTTTCGTGCCGAACATCCGCAGGTGGAAATTAAACTGACGACCGGCGATGCCGCTGATGCGATCGAGATGGTGCAGTCCGGTGAGGCCGACCTGGCGATTGCCGGTCGTCCTGAATCGCTGCCTGCCAGCATAGATTTTACGCCACTTGGGCTGATTCCGCTGGTGCTGATTGCCCCGGCGCTACCTTGTCCGGTCCGCAGCCAGGCGACCCAGGACGAGCCTGACTGGTCCCTGATTCCGTTTATCCTGCCGGAACAAGGGCCTGCGCGACGTGGCATTGATTTGTGGTTCCGCCGCCGCCGTATCCCCAATCCGCTGATTTATGCCACGGTATCGGGCCATGAAGCGATTGTGTCGATGGTGGCGCTGGGCTGTGGCATTGCGCTGCTGCCGGATGTGGTGCTGGAAAACAGCCCGGAGCCGGTGCGTAATCGCGTGCTGGTGCTGGAGAATGTCGAGTCAGTTGCGCCACTGGAACTGGGCGTGTGCGTACAAAAAAAGCGGCTCGGGGAGCCGCTTATTAATGCTTTCTGGAACCTGCTGTAATTACTGACCCGCGAGGAAGAAGCGGAACGCCGGGTTATTGACTTCATCGTGGAAGTCATAACCCAGCGCCATGAGATGCTCCTCAAAGCGCGGCTCATCCTCACCCAGCTCAAACGCCGCCAGTACACGACCGTAATCCGTACCGTGGCTGCGATAGTGGAACAGCGAGATATTCCAGTGCGTACCCAGCGTTTGCAGGAACTTCAGCAACGCGCCGGGTGCTTCCGGGAATTCAAAGCTGAACAGACGTTCACGCAGCGGTTTGGAGGGACGACCACCCACCATGTAGCGCACGTGCAGCTTGGCCATCTCATCGTCGGACAAATCCACCACGTTATAGCCACCCTGCGTCAGCTGGCTGATGATTTCACTGCGCTCCTCCAGCCCGCGCGTTAAACGCACGCCGACGAAGATGCAGGCGTTGTCGGCATCCGCGTAACGATAGTTGAACTCGGTCACTGACCGGCCACCCAGCGTCTGGCAAAACTTCAGGAAGCTGCCCTGCTGCTCAGGAATGGTTACCGCCAGCAGCGCTTCACGCTGCTCGCCCAGTTCGCAACGCTCGGAGACGTAGCGCAGACCGTGGAAATTCACGTTCGCCCCGGAGAGGACGTGCGCCAGACGTTCGCCTTTGATGTCGTGCTGCTGGATGTATTTCTTCATCCCGGCCAGCGCCAGTGCCCCGGAAGGCTCCGCCACCGCACGCACATCTTCAAACAAATCCTTGACCGCCGCGCAGATGGCATCGCTATCCACGGTGATGATGTCGTCGATATATTCCTGGCACAGACGGAAGGTTTCGTCGCCGATACGCTTCACCGCCACGCCTTCAGCAAACAAGCCCACACGCGCCAGATCGACCGGATGACCGGCATCCAGCGCCGCTTTCAGGCAGGCAGAATCTTCGGACTCGACGGCGATCACTTTGATCTGCGGCATCAGCTGCTTGATCAACACCGCCACACCCGCCGCCAGACCGCCGCCGCCCACTGGCACGAACACGCGATCAAGATGCGCATCCTGTTGCAGCAGTTCCATCGCCAGCGTCCCCTGTCCGGCGATCACCGCCGGATGGTCAAACGGTGGCACGAAGGTGTAACCCTGCTGCTCCGCCAGTTCAATCGCCTTGGCTTTCGCCTCGTCGAAGTTGGCTCCATAGAGGTAAGCCTCACCGCCAAATGCGCGCACTGCATCAACCTTGATATCTGCCGTGGCCAGCGGCATCACAATCAGTGATTTGATGCCAAGCCGGCTGGCCGAGAGCGCCACGCCCTGCGCATGGTTACCGGCCGATGCCGTCACCACGCCGCGCGCTTTTTGCTCTTCGTTCAGCCCGGCAATCATCGCGTAAGCCCCACGCAGCTTAAAGCTGTGCACCGGCTGACGATCTTCACGTTTCACCAGAATGGTGTTGCCAAGACGCGATGAAATTTTTTCCATTTTCTGTAACGGCGTCACCTGGGCGATTTCATACACCGGTGAACGCAATACCGCGCGCAAATACTCCGCGCCGCAGGGCGCCGCGGGTAGCGGTTGAGACTCAGCCATCTGTTAGCCTCCCAGCTTGGACTTATCGCGCACCGCGCCTTTGTCAGCGCTGGTCGCGAGTGATGCGTAAGCACGCAGCGCGAAGGAAACCTGACGCTCACGGCCATGCGGCGTATACGCCTCATCGCCACGCGCTTCTTCCTCTTCACGACGGGCGTGCAGTTCGTTGTCCGGCACCGCCAGCTTGATGCCACGGTTCGGGATGTCGATTTCGATGATGTCGCCATCTTTCACCAGCGCGATGGTGCCGCCGCTGCCAGCTTCCGGTGACGCGTGACCAATGGACAGACCTGAAGTACCGCCAGAGAAACGACCATCGGTGATCAGTGCACAGCTTTTGCCGAGACCCATCGATTTCAGGTAGGTGGTCGGATACAGCATTTCCTGCATGCCCGGCCCGCCTTTCGGCCCTTCGTAGCGAATGACGACCACATCGCCAGCGACAACTTTACCGCCGAGGATGGCTTCCACCGCATCATCCTGGCTTTCGTATACTTTGGCCGGACCTTTGAAGGTGAGGATTTCTTTATCCACGCCTGCGGTTTTCACGATACAACCGTCTTCCGCCAGGTTGCCGTACAGGACTGCCAGGCCACCATCCTGCGAGAACGCAAACTCGCGGGTACGGATACAGCCTTCCTGACGGTCATCATCCAGCGTGTCCCAGCGGCAATCCTGCGAGAAGGCCTGGGTGGTACGGATACCTGCCGGGCCGGCGCGGAACATCTTTTTCACCGCTTCGTCCTTGGTCAGCATGATGTCGTACTGGTCCAGCGTCTCGCGCAGGTTCAGACCCAGTACGTTGCGCACGTCGGTGTGCAGCAGACCGGCACGATCCAGCTCGCCGAGGATACCGATAACGCCACCCGCACGGTGTACGTCTTCCATGTGATATTTCTGGGTGCTCGGTGCCACTTTGCACAGATGCGGCACTTTGCGCGACAGACGGTCGATATCGGAGATGTTGAAATCGATCTCGCCTTCCTGCGCTGCGGCCAGCAGGTGCAGTACGGTGTTGGTGGAACCGCCCATGGCGATATCCAGCGTCATGGCGTTTTCAAATGCCGCTTTGCTGGCGATGTTGCGCGGCAGTAGGCGCTCATCATCCTGCTCGTAATATTGTTTGGTCAGGTTAACGATGCGCTTACCGGCATTGATAAACAGATCTTTGCGGTCGGCGTGGGTCGCCAGCAGCGAACCGTTACCCGGCTGCGACAGACCCAGCGCTTCGGTCAGGCAGTTCATCGAGTTGGCGGTGAACATACCGGAACAGGAACCACAGGTCGGACAGGCGGAACGCTCGATTTGCTCGCTGTCGGCGTCGCTGACGTTCGGGTTGGCACCCTGAATCATCGCATCCACCAGATCCAGCTTGATGATTTTGTCAGACAGTTTGGTTTTACCCGCTTCCATCGGGCCGCCGGAAACAAAGATCACCGGGATGTTGAGGCGCAGTGAAGCCATCAGCATGCCGGGGGTGATTTTGTCGCAGTTGGAGATGCAGACCATCGCATCGGCACAGTGGGCGTTAACCATGTACTCGACGGAGTCAGCAATCAGCTCGCGCGAAGGCAGTGAATACAGCATGCCGCCATGACCCATGGCGATACCGTCATCCACTGCAATGGTGTTGAACTCTTTAGCCACACCACCAGCCGCTTCAATTTGTTCAGCGACCAGTTTGCCGAGATCGCGCAGGTGGACGTGGCCTGGCACGAATTGGGTGAATGAGTTGACCACGGCGATAATCGGCTTACCGAAATCGGCGTCGGTCATTCCTGTCGCGCGCCACAAGGCACGGGCACCCGCCATGTTACGGCCATGGGTGGTGGTGGCGGAACGGTACTTAGGCATGCTCTATTTACTCCAGTAAGAAAGGGCACGCGGACGCCTGAACGCCCGCGCAAAGTCTTGTTATGCGTTAACCGGATCCAGCCAGCCCCATTTGTCTTCAGTTTCGCCGGTGAACAGGCCAAAGAACGCCTGCTGAATGCGTTTGGTCACCGGACCGCATTTGCCTGCGCCAACCTGGATACCGTCTACGCTACGTACCGGGGTGATTTCCGCTGCAGTACCAGACATGAACACTTCGTCAGCCAGGTACAGTGATTCGCGTGACAGTACCTGCTCGCGAACTTCGATACCCATGTCTTTTGCCAGTTTGATGATGGCGTCACGGGTGATGCCAGGCAGCGCAGAAGAGGTGAACGGCGGCGTGAACAGGATGCCATCTTTCACTTCGAACAGGTTTTCACCGGCCCCTTCTGAAATATAGCCGTTGGTGTCGAGAGCGATACCTTCCTGATAACCGTGGCGGCGCGCTTCGCTACCTACCAGCAGAGAAGACAGGTAGTTACCACCGGCTTTTGCCGCAGTCGGCAGGGTGTTCGGTGCCACGCGGTTCCAGGAAGACACCATCGCGTCGATGCCCTGCTCCAGCGCTTCGGCACCCAGGTAAGCACCCCACGGGAACGCGGCGATGATCACATCGGTGGTGTAGCCATCTGGCGGGTTCACACCCAGGCCCACGTCGCCCACGAAAGCCAGCGGACGGATGTAGGCGCTTTTCAGTTTATTGACGCGCAGCACTTCGCGGCAGGCTTCCATCAGCTCATCTACGCTGGCCTCGATCGGGAAGCGGTAGATTTTGGCGGAGTCGTGCAGACGCTGCATGTGTTCGCGATGACGGAACACCACCGGGCCTTTGTGAGAGTCGTAGCAACGTACGCCCTCAAACACAGAAGTACCGTAATGCAACGCGTGAGACATGACGCTAACCTTGGCGTCTTCCCACTTAACCATCTCCCCATTGAACCAAATAAAGTCTGCTTTCTTCGTACTCATTGTTATTTCCTTTCGCGACTAGGCACGGATTTGTTGTGTTGTCTGTTGTTGGATTTGGACGCAAGCGACATCCATCAGTTTACTTAACTGCGAAGACAGTAAATCGACTGAGCGCTGGCTGGCAACGGTCATTTCAATATTAATGTTTTCCGTATTAGCGGCTGATGCCATGTTCATGGCGCACACCTGGAAACCACGGTGGCGCACGACGCGCAAAATGCGTTCCAATATTTCAGGGCGGAAGCGGGCCTCGATAGACAATTGATGCTGGTTCATGCGGTTTTCTCCATCATGTTTGCGTTGCTGGCACCTGGTGGCACCAATGGCCAGACGTTTTCATGCTCATCAATCGAAACATGCAGGAAGTAAGGACCTTCACTGTTCAGCAGAGCATCAAGGGCGGCGTCGACCTGATCTTTACGAGTAATACGCTGGCCGGGGATATCAAACGCGCTGGCCAGCGTCAGGAAATCGGGGTTATCAGTCAGGATGGTTTCGCTGTAGCGACCATCAAAGAACAGCTGTTGCCACTGGCGCACCATGCCAAGCCGTTGGTTATCCAGCAGCAGGATTTTCACTGGCAGTTTGCCGCGCTTGATGGTGCCCAGCTCCTGGATGTTCATCATGATGGAGCCGTCGCCGGATACGCAGATCACCGTATCGTCCGGGCGGGCGACCTGAGCGCCTATCGCTGCTGGCAGGCCAAAGCCCATGGTGCCGAGGCCGCTGGAAGTAATAAAATTTTCCGGCGCGCTGAACGACATATGCTGTGCAGCCCACATCTGATGCTGCCCAACGTCGGTGGTAACCACGGCGCTGGCCGCTTTGCGATCGGAAAGTTGCTTCAGCAGCAGTGGCGCGTAAATCGCTTCACCTGGATGATCGTAACGCCAGCTAAATTCAGCCTTCAGCATTTTCACTTCGGTGCGCCACGCGTCGATTTGCAGCGGCATACTCAGTGCTGGCAGCACCTGATTCAGATCGCCCTGCAATGAAACGTGAGCACGGCGCAGTTTGTTCAGCTCGGCAGGATCAATATCGAGATGGATGACGCTGGCGTGCGGCGCGAAGGTATCGAGCTTACCGGTGACGCGGTCGTCGAAACGCGCGCCAACGGCGATCAGTAAGTCACACTCCTGCACCGCAATGTTTGCCGCCTTGGTGCCATGCATGCCCAGCATGCCGAGGTAGACTTCGCTGCTGGCATCAGCACTGCCCAGACCTTTCAGGGTGGCAACCATCGGAATGCCGGTATCGATCGCCATGGCACGCAGTGCCGGAACGGCATGCGCCATACCCACGCCGCCACCGATGTACAGCATGGGTTTTTTCGCCTGGGCCATCAGTGCGCGCGCTTCCGCGATTTGCTGTGCCGAGTGGATCGGCGCTTCTTCGACTGGCAGCAGACGCGGTGTCGGCTCACCTCTGGCAACCTGAATGTCTTTCGGGATATCAACCAGAACCGGGCCTGGACGGCCTGACTGGGCGATGGCAAAGGCTTCTGCCATCACTGAAGGTAAATCATCAAGGGATTCAACGAGGAAACTGTGCTTGGTGCAGGCCAGCGACAAGCCGAGAACGTCGATTTCCTGGAATGCATCGGTGCCGATAAATGGGGAAGCAACCTGTCCGGTAATCGCCACCACCGGGATGGAGTCCATCATCGCGTCGGCTAAACCGGTGATCAGGTTAGTCGCCCCCGGGCCCGAGGTGGCGATACAGACACCGGTTTTACCTGTGGCACGCGCATAACCAATCGCCGCCATCACCGCACCTTGCTCATGCCGACACAGTAGGTGTTCCACGCCGCCATCGTAGAGCGCATCGTACACTGGCATGATGGCACCGCCAGGATATCCAAACACGGTCTCAACACCCTGCGCGCGTAAAGTCTGAACTACCCACTGTGCACCTGTCATGGTTATTCTCCTGTATCCCTGCGGGAACAACAGAATTTTATGCTACTGTTCATTATCTGTTCCTCGATGATTCGCTGATATTTTGCCTGGTCGAAAAAAAACCCCCGGACCTTTCGGTGCGGGGGTTTTTGGAATTCCAGGCTTGATTTTTAAGCCTTTCTTTCTCCAAGCGTAGCCCCGCACGGTGGGATAATAATCACCACCACGCTAATCACGACTAGGCTAATCACTTGTAGAAGGGCTTTCATGTGTTGTTCGTTTTTTCGATTGTTCGAAGTAATACCTACAGAGTTACCATAGTTATCTGTGCATTGACAATAATTTTCATCAGGAATTTTTATGACGTTGCGCTTCAGTCGCAGTTATCACTTTGTAAGTAAAGGGTTATTTACATTCGTGATAAATATTCATTACGACCGCGACGTAATCTTTCATTCTGATTTGGCAAGCGGCTTCCAAAATCTCTTAACGTGCTGCAAAAAACCGTGAAATAACGGAATCAAACGCGCAGTGCTGATCATCTGGATTCGATCTCTCAATGTGAAGCGCGCAGGATAGGGCTAACAAGGAGAGGTTATGTCTTTATCCCGGGTTTTAACACGCGCGGCACTGGGCGTTCAGGCACCACTGGTGACAGTGGAAGTGCATATCAGTAACGGCCTGCCCGCTTTAACGCTGGTCGGTTTGCCAGAGACAACGGTGAAAGAGGCGCGGGAACGGGTTCGCAGCGCCATCATCAACAGCGGTTTTACCTTTCCGGCGAAGCGCGTCACGATCAATCTTGGCCCCGCTGATCTGCCCAAAGAGGGTGGGCGCTACGACCTGCCAATCGCCATTGCGATTCTCGCTGCCTCAGAGCAGCTTCCAGACGCCAAACTCACTCAATATGAATTCCTGGGTGAATTAACGCTAAACGGCTCGCTCTGTGGCGTTCAGGCCGCCATTCCCGCAGCGATGGCAGCGCTGCATGCTGGCCGGCAAATGATTCTCTCTGAACAAAATCAGCAGGATGTGGGTTTAATCCGCGAAGGCGTGACTCTCGTTGGTAAGCATCTGCTTGAAATCTGCGCATTTCTCCATAACCAGGCAGAGTTAACCGTTGCCCACTACCAGCCTGAAGCGATCAACAAAGAAACACAGGACCTGAGCGATATCATTGGTCAGGAACAGGGACGCCGCGCGCTGGAGATCACTGCGGCTGGCGGGCACAACCTGCTGCTGCTCGGTCCACCTGGTACCGGGAAAACCATGTTGGCCACCCGCTTACCCGGTATCATGCCGCCACTGAGCGACCAGGAAGCGCTGGAGTGCGCGGCCATTGCCAGTCTTGTCAGTAGCGGCAATATCCATCGTCAGTGGCGTAAGCGCCCGTTTCGCGCCCCACATCATAGCGCTTCGCTGTATGCCTTAATTGGTGGCGGCTCTTTACCGCGTCCGGGAGAAATCTCTCTGGCGCACAATGGCGTACTGTTCCTGGATGAGCTGCCGGAGTTCGAACGCAAAGTTCTGGACTCCCTGCGGGAACCGATTGAATCCGGAGAGATCGCGATATCCCGAACCCGGGCAAAAGTGACCTATCCTGCCCGCTTTCAATTGATTGCAGCAATGAATCCGAGTCCCACAGGCCATTATCAGGGCACGCATAATCGCTGCACGCCACAGCAGATATTGCGCTATCTGAGCCGTCTTTCTGGACCCTTTCTCGACCGCTTCGATCTGTCACTGGAAATACCGCTTCTGCCCAACGGTACGCTCAGCCAGAAGCAACAGCGCAGCGAAAGTAGTGCCGATGTGCTGCAACGTGTTCTCGAGGCGCGGCAACGTCAAATCAATCGCAGCGGGAAAGTGAATGCGCATTTATCTAATGCAGATATCCAGCGCTGGTGTGAACTGCTTCAGGATGATGCGAAGTGGCTTGAAGAAGTACTGAATTCACTGGGGTTATCAGTGCGCGCCTGGCAACGCATCCTGAAAGTGGCAAGAACTATCGCAGATCTGGCAGGAGAAACGCAGATTACCCGTCTTCACCTGCAGGAAGCGGTGGGGTATCGCAGTATCGACCGGTTAATGATTTTTCTGCACAAAAGCCTGGAATAAAAAACGGGGCATTTGCCCCGTGATCTTAGTCTTCGCTGTCGCTGTAGTCTTCGACACTGTCCATCTGCGGCTTGCCGCCGGAAAGCGTGTGAAAACGCTTAGGACGCTTGATACGTGCGGTATATTTCGACCATACACGTTCAGCTTCCGTTTGCGGCTCACGAATACCACGACATACTTCAAGAAATAAACGCTCTTCTTCCGTCACCGGCTCACGCTTTGCCAGGTCCAGTTCATTAAAGGCATAACCGTGGCGCTCAAGAAGCGTAGCTTCTTTAATGGTGAAGTCACCATGACGCGAAAAACCACGAGGGTAATGTTTGTTATCAAAGAAACGATTCGTTGTTGCGAAGCTGTCCGCCATTTTACACGCTCCTGATTCTCATATGGCCGTGCTATTTATGGCGCGGAGTATTAGATAGGCTTGACAGAGTGTAAAACAAAACATTTAAATCAACACGACAAACATTTTTTGGGAGAATGCTGTGGATACGGAATTACTGAAAACTTTCCTCGAAGTGAGCAGAACACGTCATTTCGGGCGCGCTGCTGAAGCGCTTTACCTCACGCAATCTGCCGTTAGTTTCCGCATTCGCCAACTGGAAAATCAGCTGGGCGTTAACCTTTTTACTCGCCATCGTAATAACATCCGGCTGACTTCAGCAGGTGAGCGTTTATTGCCCTACGCTGAAAGCCTGATGAGCACCTGGTTGATGGCTAAGAAGGAAGTTTCGCATACACAGCAACATCACGAGCTTTCTATCGGGGCCAGTGCTTCACTCTGGGAAGCTTACCTAACCCCCTGGCTACAATCGCTTTATGAGAACAGAGAAAGCCTGCATCTTGAGGCGCGAATCGCACAACGGCATTTGCTGGTAAAGCAGCTACATGAACGACAGCTTGATCTTTTGATCACCACGGAAGCACCGAAGATGGATGAATTGACCAGCCAGCAAATTGGTCACATTTCACTCGCGTTATTTCGTGCACGTAAAACTGAGAAACGTGAAAAATATGATTACATTAAACTGGAATGGGGAGCAGATTTTCACCAACACGAAAATTATCTGTCAAGTGATGACGTTCCGGTATTAACAACAACTTCGGCGCATGTTACCCGAGAATTGCTGCATACAACGGGTGCTTGTGCATTTTTACCTGATTTCTGGCATGGCACTTATAGCGATCTGATGGTTATTCCTGATACACCTGTCGCTGTCAGACCGTTATATGCGGTATGGCTTCAGAATAGCGATCAGCAGGCGCACATTCGGCAGCTGCTTAAATATCCGGTATTGACACATTGAGGTAATAAAACGGGAAGGGTTTGAGTGGATATTGGTGAAGCTCAACTCTCTTCACCACTAAATTTAGAACAAAAAAAATCCTTTGCCTAAGCAAAGGATTGTTTTCTGGCAGGGGCGGAGGGACTCGAACCCCCAACACCCGGTTTTGGAGACCGGTGCTCTACCAATTGAACTACGCCCCTAAATGAGGGTGGCGGTGCGGACGGGACTCGAACCCGCGACCCCCGGCGTGACAGGCCGGTATTCTAACCGACTGAACTACCGCACCACCGAATACTGCATTACCAGCGGGGTCTCGCTGATAACCGGTGTTACCTTTTCAGGTAAGTACCTTAAATTGATGCCTGGCAGTTCCCTACTCTCGCATGGGGAGACCCCACACTACCATCGGCGCTACGGCGTTTCACTTCTGAGTTCGGCATGGGGTCAGGTGGGACCACCGCGCTACAGCCGCCAGGCAAATTCTGTTTATCCGTACCGCCCTCTCAGGCCGCACGAATCTATCCGGATGAACCAAGCTGAAAATCTTCTCTGGTCTCTCAACCAAAACGCCTCTGGCGTTGTAAGGTTAAGCCTCACGGGTCATTAGTACCGGTTAGCTCAATGCATCGCTGCACTTACACATCCGGCCTATCAACGTCGTCGTCTTCAACGTCCCTTCAGGACCCTCAAGGGGTCAGGGAGAACTCATCTCGGGGCAAGTTTCGTGCTTAGATGCTTTCAGCACTTATCTTTTCCGCACTTAGCTACCGGGCAATGCCATTGGCATGACAACCCGAACACCAGTGGTGCGTTCACTCCGGTCCTCTCGTACTAGGAGCAACCCCCCTCAATTCTCCAGCGCCCACGGCAGATAGGGACCGAACTGTCTCACGACGTTCTAAACCCAGCTCGCGTACCACTTTAAACGGCGAACAGCCGTACCCTTGGGACCTACTTCAGCCCCAGGATGTGATGAGCCGACATCGAGGTGCCAAACACCGCCGTCGATATGAACTCTTGGGCGGTATCAGCCTGTTATCCCCGGAGTACCTTTTATCCGTTGAGCGATGGCCCTTCCATTCAGAACCACCGGATCACTATGACCTGCTTTCGCACCTGCTCGAGCCGTCACTCTCGCAGTCAAGCTGGCTTATGCCATTGCACTAACCTCCTGATGTCCGACCAGGATTAGCCAACCTTCGTGCTCCTCCGTTACGCTTTGGGAGGAGACCGCCCCAGTCAAACTACCCACCAGACACTGTCCGCAGCCCGGATTACGGGCCTACGTTAGAACATCAAACATTAAAGGGTGGTATTTCAAGGTCGGCTCCACGCAGACTGGCGTCCACGCTTCAAAGCCTCCCACCTATCCTACACATCAAGGCTCAATGTTCAGTGTCAAGCTATAGTAAAGGTTCACGGGGTCTTTCCGTCTTGCCGCGGGTACACTGCATCTTCACAGCGATTTCAATTTCACTGAGTCTCGGGTGGAGACAGCCTGGCCATCATTACGCCATTCGTG
Organism: Pantoea sp. App145; assembly: GCF_047947045.1. Classification (NCBI taxonomy): domain Bacteria; kingdom Pseudomonadati; phylum Pseudomonadota; class Gammaproteobacteria; order Enterobacterales; family Erwiniaceae; genus Pantoea; species Pantoea sp. App145. Next base: position 3,003,731 of record NZ_CP133290.1, on the reverse strand, counting down.
CAGGTCGGAACTTACCCGACAAGGAATTTCGCTACCTTAGGACCGTTATAGTTACGGCCGCCGTTTACCGGGGCTTCGATCAAGAGCTTCTCCTTACGGATAACCCCATCAATTAACCTTCCGGCACCGGGCAGGCGTCACACCGTATACGTCCACTTTCGTGTTTGCACAGTGCTGTGTTTTTAATAAACAGTTGCAGCCAGCTGGTATCTTCGACTGGCTTCAGCTCCGGGAGCAAGTCCCTTCACCTAATGCCAGCGTGCCTTCTCCCGAAGTTACGGCACCATTTTGCCTAGTTCCTTCACCCGAGTTCTCTCAAGCGCCTTGGTATTCTCTACCTGACCACCTGTGTCGGTTTGGGGTACGATTTCGTGTTACCTGGAGCTTAGAGGCTTTTCCTGGAAGCAGGGCATCAGTTACTTCACCACCGTAGTGGCTCGTCATCACGCCTCAGTGTTAAAGAAGACCGGATTTGCCTGGTCTTCACACCTACACGCTTAAACCGGGACAACCGTCGCCCGGATAACCTAGCCTTCTCCGTCCCCCCTTCGCAGTAACACCAAGTACAGGAATATTAACCTGTTTCCCATCGACTACGCTTTTCAGCCTCGCCTTAGGGGTCGACTCACCCTGCCCCGATTAACGTTGGACAGGAACCCTTGGTCTTCCGGCGAGCGGGCTTTTCACCCGCTTTATCGTTACTTATGTCAGCATTCGCACTTCTGATACCTCCAGCAGACCTCACAGTCCACCTTCAGCGGCTTACAGAACGCTCCCCTACCCAACAACACATAGTGTCGCTGCCGCAGCTTCGGTGCATGGTTTAGCCCCGTTACATCTTCCGCGCAGGCCGACTCGACCAGTGAGCTATTACGCTTTCTTTAAATGATGGCTGCTTCTAAGCCAACATCCTGGCTGTCTGTGCCTTCCCACATCGTTTCCCACTTAACCATGACTTTGGGACCTTAGCTGGCGGTCTGGGTTGTTTCCCTCTTCACGACGGACGTTAGCACCCGCCGTGTGTCTCCCGTGATAACATTCTCCGGTATTCGCAGTTTGCATCGGGTTGGTAAGCCGGGATGGCCCCCTAGCCGAAACAGTGCTCTACCCCCGGAGATGAGTTCACGAGGCGCTACCTAAATAGCTTTCGGGGAGAACCAGCTATCTCCCGGTTTGATTGGCCTTTCACCCCCAGCCACAGGTCATCCGCTAATTTTTCAACATTAGTCGGTTCGGTCCTCCAGTTAGTGTTACCCAACCTTCAACCTGCCCATGGCTAGATCACCGGGTTTCGGGTCTATACCCTGCAACTTAACGCCCGGTTAAGACTCGGTTTCCCTTCGGCTCCCCTATACGGTTAACCTTGCTACAGAATATAAGTCGCTGACCCATTATACAAAAGGTACGCAGTCACACCCAAAAGGGTGCTCCCACTGCTTGTACGTACACGGTTTCAGGTTCTGTTTCACTCCCCTCGCCGGGGTTCTTTTCGCCTTTCCCTCACGGTACTGGTTCACTATCGGTCAGTCAGGAGTATTTAGCCTTGGAGGATGGTCCCCCCATATTCAGACAGGATACCACGTGTCCCGCCCTACTCGTCGGACTCACAGTCTGTGCATTTTCGTGTACGGGGCTGTCACCCTGTATCGCGCGACTTTCCAGACGCTTCCACTAACACACAAACTGATTCAGGTCCTGGGCTGTTCCCCGTTCGCTCGCCGCTACTGGGGGAATCTCGGTTGATTTCTTTTCCTCGGGGTACTTAGATGTTTCAGTTCCCCCGGTTCGCCTCGTTAACCTATGTATTCAGTTAACGATAGTGCACAAGTGCACTGGGTTTCCCCATTCGGACATCGCCGGCTGTTGCGGTTCATATCACCTTGCCGGCGCTTTTCGCAGATTAGCACGTCCTTCATCGCCTCTGACTGCCAGGGCATCCACCGTGTACGCTTAGTCGCTTAACCTCACAACCCACAGGCGTTTTGCAACGCTTATGAATCGCAAGCTTTTGAGAGACTCGAACGCGCCGCTTTCATTTCTTATTACGGAGAAATGAAACAACGCGTCGTTTCAAATTTTCAGCTTGTTCCGGATTGTTAAAGAGCAAATACTTCGCAGCACACCGTTTCCGGTACGCTCTGAAGTATTGAAGTACTGTAATGGTGGAGCTAAGCGGGATCGAACCGCTGACCTCCTGCGTGCAAGGCAGGCGCTCTCCCAGCTGAGCTATAGCCCCATACAGTTACTGCAGAGACCACTACTACCACTCAACCGAGTTCACATTCTTCAGACAAAAGAAGAATGCAATTTCTGCTCAGGCAAGGCATGCGGAAGGGAAGTTTACGTCGGTAAACGACCGCGCGCATAACGCAGCATGAGAAGAAATTTGGTAGGCCTGAGTGGACTTGAACCACCGACCTCACCCTTATCAGGGGTGCGCTCTAACCACCTGAGCTACAAGCCTGTAGAGGTTTTTCTGCTCGTTACTTTTCTATCAGACAATCTGTGTGAGCACTTCGAAGGAAGGTATCTTCAGGTAAGGAGGTGATCCAACCGCAGGTTCCCCTACGGTTACCTTGTTACGACTTCACCCCAGTCATGAATCACAAAGTGGTAAGCGCCCTCCCGAAGGTTAAGCTACCTACTTCTTTTGCAACCCACTCCCATGGTGTGACGGGCGGTGTGTACAAGGCCCGGGAACGTATTCACCGTAGCATTCTGATCTACGATTACTAGCGATTCCGACTTCATGGAGTCGAGTTGCAGACTCCAATCCGGACTACGACGCACTTTATGAGGTCCGCTTGCTCTCGCGAGGTCGCTTCTCTTTGTATGCGCCATTGTAGCACGTGTGTAGCCCTGGCCGTAAGGGCCATGATGACTTGACGTCATCCCCACCTTCCTCCGGTTTATCACCGGCAGTCTCCTTTGAGTTCCCGACCGAATCGCTGGCAACAAAGGATAAGGGTTGCGCTCGTTGCGGGACTTAACCCAACATTTCACAACACGAGCTGACGACAGCCATGCAGCACCTGTCTCACGGTTCCCGAAGGCACTAAGGCATCTCTGCCAAATTCCGTGGATGTCAAGGCCAGGTAAGGTTCTTCGCGTTGCATCGAATTAAACCACATGCTCCACCGCTTGTGCGGGCCCCCGTCAATTCATTTGAGTTTTAACCTTGCGGCCGTACTCCCCAGGCGGTCGACTTAACGCGTTAGCTCCGGAAGCCACGCCTCAAGGGCACAACCTCCAAGTCGACATCGTTTACGGCGTGGACTACCAGGGTATCTAATCCTGTTTGCTCCCCACGCTTTCGCACCTGAGCGTCAGTCTTCGTCCAGGGGGCCGCCTTCGCCACCGGTATTCCTCCAGATCTCTACGCATTTCACCGCTACACCTGGAATTCTACCCCCCTCTACGAGACTCAAGCCTGCCAGTTTCGAATGCAGTTCCCAGGTTAAGCCCGGGGATTTCACATCCGACTTGACAGACCGCCTGCGTGCGCTTTACGCCCAGTAATTCCGATTAACGCTTGCACCCTCCGTATTACCGCGGCTGCTGGCACGGAGTTAGCCGGTGCTTCTTCTGCGGGTAACGTCAATGCATGAAGCTATTCACTTCACACCCTTCCTCCCCGCTGAAAGTACTTTACAACCCGAAGGCCTTCTTCATACACGCGGCATGGCTGCATCAGGCTTGCGCCCATTGTGCAATATTCCCCACTGCTGCCTCCCGTAGGAGTCTGGACCGTGTCTCAGTTCCAGTGTGGCTGGTCATCCTCTCAGACCAGCTAGGGATCGTCGCCTAGGTGAGCCGTTACCCCACCTACTAGCTAATCCCATCTGGGTTCATCCGATGGTGTGAGGCCCGAAGGTCCCCCACTTTGGTCTTGCGACGTTATGCGGTATTAGCTACCGTTTCCAGTAGTTATCCCCCTCCATCGGGCAGATCCCCAGACATTACTCACCCGTCCGCCACTCGTCACCCGGGGAGCAAGCTCCCCTGTGCTACCGTTCGACTTGCATGTGTTAGGCCTGCCGCCAGCGTTCAATCTGAGCCATGATCAAACTCTTCAATTTAAAGTTTGATGCTCAAAGAATTAAACTTCGTAATGAATTACGTGTTCACTCTTGAGACTTGATATTTTTTAAGTCCGTAGACTTTTGATATCAATCCTGCGAGTGCCCACACAGATTGTCTGATAAATTGTTAAAGAGCAGTGCCACATTTCTCGTGTGGCGCGGGTTGCGTATGTTACGCTTTCCGCGTTTTCAGTCAAGCATTTATTTTTGCTTTTCTGAAGGTTGCCACTTAAGGCTACCTACTTAACCCAGCGCTTCGTAAGCCGTTGTGCCGTGTCAGTGGAGGCGCATTATAGGGAGTTCTTTGAGGCTGACAAGTGCTAAATGCAATTTAATTTCTGAGTGTTGTTTTTTTCGACGAAAAGCCGCTAAAGCGCCAGTTTTTCCAGCAATGGGAAGCCATAACGCTGCAATACTGCTGATAATTGCAGCACGTCCTCATCCATCTGGGTACAAAATGCCATATTGGATGCAGAAGAGAGTGCCGTAGGTTCTGCCTGTTGCAGTAACCAGGCGGTACGACGCGCAATCGCCGCACCGGAATCCACCAGGCGCGTCCCTTCCGGCAGTACCAGCTGCAACTCATCACGCAGTAAAGGGAAGTGAGTACAACCCAACACCACCGTATCCGGCGGCTCCTTCATGCGCAGCCAGGGCTGTACCACGCGACGCACATCATCCAGCAGCACTTCTTCTCCGTGCAGCTTCGCTTCAGCCAGTTCAACCAGCTCTGAAGAACCCAACATTTTGATTTGGCATTCGCGAGCAAACTGCGCCACCAACTCATGGGTATACGGGCGTTTCACTGTGCCCCGCGTCGCCAGTAACCCTACAACACCATTACGCGTTAAGCGCGCTGCCGGTTTAATGGCTGGCACCACACCCACCACCGGGAAGGAGAACTTTTCGCGCAATGCGGGTAAAGAAACCGTGCTGGCCGAGTTACAGGCAATGACTACCAGCGCCAGTGGAAACCGTCGCGTAATGGACTCAACCACCGCCATAACGCGTTCGACGATATAGGTTTCGGTTTTTTCGCCGTAGGGAAAACCTTCATTATCGAAGGCGTAGAGATAGTGGAGATCCGGCAGGAGTTGCCGAATCTCTTCATAGACGGAGAGCCCACCGACGCCGGAGTCAAACACCAGCACGGTGGGACGCAGATCAGAAGCTGTAGCTGGCGCTGAGGTAATACTCCGTTCCTGGAGTTTGATAGCCATACACTGTCTCGTAGTCTTTATCGAACAGGTTGGCAATTCTACCACGAACGGTGAGCTGAGAGGTGACCGGATACGACACCGCCAGATCCCATAAACTCACACCGCCCAGTTTAACGCGCTGCGCAGTATAGGAGTGGTTGTAATCATTGTCATAGCGCTCACCAAGGTAGTGATAGGTGATGGACCAGTCAAAATCGAACACCGTCCAGTCGAGCTGGTATTTCACCTGCTGCTTAGCACGGCGCAACAATTGCTGATTGGTTTCTGCATCACGCGCATCGACATAATCATAAGAAATGGTATGGCTCAGCGGACCGGTATCGAAAGACGCGGTAGCCTCAACACCTTTAATGCGCGCTTTGTCGATATTGTAGTAAACGTAGGTACTCGGATCGCTATCAATCAGGTTATCGATGTCATTGCGATAGCCCGACACGCGCCAGTTCACCGGCCCGGTTAACCCCTCAAAACCACTCTCCCACTGTTTGCTTTCTTCCGGCTTCAGGTTCGGGTTGCCGTAGGTCTGGCTATAAAGCTGAGCCAGATTCGGAGCCTTATAGGCTGTGGCGTAAGAAGCGAAGACACGATAACCATCAACAAATTCCCAGGCGGCGCTGCTCTGCCAGGTGCTGTGCCAGCCAAAGGCATTGTTGTCATCACCGCGTACCGCGCCTTCCAGCGTTACGCTGCCAAACTGCTGTTGAGCCGTGGCATAAATGCCGGTATTACGCTGTTCCTGGCCATCCACCGTGGAATTGGTGCCGGGTTCTGACGTTTGTTTCTGCCAGTCAACGCCGCCGCTAACAGCACCATGCCCCACCTGCACCGTGTTGCCCCACTGCAGGTTGTATTGCTGAACATCATCCAGCGAAGCGGTGGCATCATATTTACCCAGCTGCGGACTGTAGTTGTAATCTTTGGTGTGGCTGTAGCTGGCGATCAGCTGAGAAGAATAGATGCCCTGATTAAAGCGCAGTCCGGTGTCCCATGTCTGGCTGTAAAGCTGACGGGTATCAACGAAGGTGTTGGGTTCAACATAGGTCGGGTAGCCGTCATAAGCGGTACGGTTATCAAAGCCATAGCCCCGCACGAAGCCGCTGAACTGGTCGCTGAACTGATGTTCCAGCGAACCATAAAGGGTCTTGCTCATAAATCCGTCACGGTCTTTTTGCGCCGGATCGCCATAGATGTCTGGCAGGTTCGCCACCACATCATAGCCTTTGGTGTAAGTATAGTTACCGGCCAGCGTCAGTTTGGTCGCATCACCCAGTTGCTGCTGCGTCGAGCCATCGTAGCTTTGATAACCTTTTGACCCGACACCCGCCGTCAGCGTAGTCCCGGGTTTATCACGACCGGTGATGATGTTCACCACGCCGCCGATAGCATCCGACCCATACACCGCCGAGCGCGCACCACGGATATACTCGATGCGTTGCACCAGCGAGATCGGAATCTGGCTGAGATCGGACGAACCGGAGATACCCGCCTGATTCAGACGAACTCCGTCGATCAGAATCAGCACATGGCTGGAATTAGTGCCACGGATAAACATCGAACTCTGCTGGCCGAGGCCGCCATTTTGCGCAATATCCACCCCCGGCAGGCGACGCATCACATCCGTGAGGCTTTTTGCCTGCCAGCGATCAATATCTTCCCGGGTAACGACTGTGGTGGGTGCCAGCACAGAAGAAACCGGCTGAGCAAAACGGTTAGCGGTAACGATTTGCGTATCATCATCCTGGGCATAGCCATATTGCGCCCAGAGGGACACCGCCGTTGCACTGAAGGCAAACAGCGAAGCATGTGTTTTTTTCATTGTTATAGCATCCAAAAGACGAAGCAGGATGCCGCAGGCATACGATCGATAGCACGCGATGACCGTACGAATTGCGACGTCACACCGGCAGGTCTTCGGGCTGAGAATCATTAATGGTGAAGACTTCCCATCCCGCAGGACAGTGTCTGCATCAGCAATCACCACGACATTCATTACCGCTGCGCGTCAGCTCCAGATTCACACTGGATTCCCTTTTAACTCAAGGAGGCCGGCTGCCGCAGTCTACGGATAAGAAGGCCAGAAATCCAGACTTCCAGCCATCTTCTTTCGCGCAGGGCTGGACATCAGCAGGTGAATGCCTACAATCGCCCGGCAAGCAGGCTTATTACCAGGATTAAAGATGACACCCGAACAACTCCCGATTGAACAATACGACGCGCAACTGGCGGAAAAAGTCAGCCGTTTGCAGGCGATGATGACACCATTTGCTGCGCCAGAGGTGGAGGTGTTTCGTTCACCGGTCAGTCACTACCGCATGCGTGCCGAATTCCGCATCTGGCACGATGGTGACGATCTGTACCACATCATCTTTGATCAGCAGACCAAACAACGCATCCGGGTTGATCAATTCCCCGCCGCCAGTGAATTGATCAACCAGCTGATGCCAAAAATGATCGATGCTGCCCGTGATAACCGCGTCCTGCGCCATAAATTGTTCCAGATCGATTATCTGTCAACACTGAGCAACCAGATCGTCATTTCCCTGCTCTATCACCGTAAGCTGGAAGCGGACTGGCAGCAGGCGGCGACGGCGTTGCGCGATGATCTGCGCGCCGCAGGACTTGATGTGCAGCTGATTGGTCGCGCCACCAAAACCAAAATCTGTCTCGATCGTGATTACATTGATGAGCGCCTGCCGGTAGCGGGCAAAGAATTAATTTATCGTCAGGTAGAGAACAGTTTCACCCAGCCCAATGCGGCGATGAATATTCAGATGCTGGAGTGGGCGCTGGATGTGACACAAAACGCGCGCGGCGATCTGCTGGAGCTGTATTGCGGTAATGGTAACTTTTCACTGGCGCTGGCACGGAATTTCCGTCGCGTATTAGCCACCGAAATTGCCAAACCTTCCGTGGCGGCAGCGCAGTACAATATTGCTGCCAATCAAATTGATAACGTGCAGATCATCCGCATGGCGGCGGAAGAGTTTACCCAGGCCATGAACGGCGTGCGAAGCTTTAACCGCCTGGAAGGTATCGACCTGCAAAGTTATCAGTGTGAGACCATTTTTGTCGATCCACCGCGGAGTGGGCTGGACGCCGAAACAGTCCGGATGGTGCAAGCCTACCCACGCATCCTTTATATCTCCTGCAACCCGCAGACGCTGTGCGACAATCTCGCCACGCTGGCGGAAACCCATGAGGTTGCACGGCTGGCGTTGTTCGATCAGTTCCCCTACACCCATCATATGGAGTGTGGTGTGTTGCTGACGCGCAAAGCCTGAATAAAAAACGGGACCCTCAGGGTCCCGTTTTTTTTAATTCTTGTTCTTCGGTCGCTTAAAGCGTGTCGCAATCCAGAACACCAGCGCTACCATCAGGATGGTAGGAATAAAGTTGGAGCCGATGTCCGGATACTCGGCGCGAACCAGTGCGCTGTAAACCAGAATCCCCAGCAGAAAAAACGCTGCGGCCAGCGATGGCATACCTTCCGGCATATTGCGGTTCAGGTAACGCTGATGCAGACACCAGGCCGCCAAACCCAGGGCGATCAGCGGGAAAATCGAAAACGGCACAAACGCACTGAACAGCACCGAAAAGGAGCCGTTGATGGCTAAACCGGTGATAAAAGCCAGTAAAAGCGTTCCTTTATCGCGGGGGTTTTGCTCAATCATTTCATTATCCTTATCACATTACTCTTCGGGTTTTTCCAGTGTTACCGCCAGGCGCTCCTGCTCCCGGCGATACCAGTAATACGCACCTTTGGCAATCATACGCAGCTGCAGCACCAGACGGTCTTCCAGCTTGCGGCGTTGCTCAATATCCACATCCAGCGCTTCTGCACCGGCACTGAACACGATGGTGACCATCGCTTCCGCCTGCGCTTCGGTAAAGCTGCGCGGCATGCGGTTCTCCAGCTCCAGGTAATCCGCCAGTTCGGCAATGAAGTGTTGAATTTCACGCGCAACTGCAGCACGAAACGCAGCAGAGGTTCCGGAACGCTCGCGTAGTAAGAGACGAAAAGCGTTGGGATTGTTCCCGATAAATTCCATAAAAGTTGCGACGGAGGTCTTAATAATGCTGCCGCCCTTGGCAATACGCTGGCGTGCCTGACGCATCAGCTGACGCAACATCAGGCCACTTTCGTCAACCATGGTAAGACCCAGTTCATCCACATCCCGGAAATGACGGTAAAACGAGGTGGGCGCAATGCCAGCTTCGCGAGCGACCTCTCTCAGGCTCAGGCTGGCGAAACTCCGTTCTGCACTTAACTGACTGAAGGCGGCTTCAATCAAAGAACGCCTTGTACGTTCTTTTTGTTGCGCTCTGACGCCCATTCTCTCTGCCCTGTGAGTAATCAGGCAGGCACTATAACAAACTTTGCCGCCGCCAGTGCCGCAAAGTTTGTGAACGCCTGTGAACCTCACGCTTTGTCAAAATCAGGCAAAAATCGCTGTTAGAATTCAGAAGTGCGCGGCGAGATGTTAGAATCTCGTTGTAAAAATGTATAGAAACATAGGACGTACTGGTATGCAAAAGTCTTACGATTACGATGCCATTGTGATTGGCTCCGGTCCGGGCGGTGAAGGTGCGGCCATGGGGCTGGTGAAGCAGGGAGCGCGCATCGCAGTGATCGAACGCTACCATAACATCGGCGGCGGTTGTACTCACTGGGGCACCATCCCTTCCAAAGCGTTGCGTCATGCTGTCAGCCGTATTATCGAGTTCAATCAAAATCCCCTTTATAGTGACCACACCCGACTTCTGCGCTCCTCCTTTGCAGATATCCTTAACCACACCGAAAACGTCATCAGCCAGCAAACGTCGATGCGGCAGGGTTTTTACGAGCGTAACCGGTGTGAGCTCTATCAGGGCGATGCGCATTTTGTTGATGCCAACACCATCGAAGTGGAACAACCGGATGGCACCCGCGAACGCTTAACCGCAGAAAAGTTTGTCATTGCCTGCGGATCGCGCCCTTATCATCCGAATGATGTCGATTTCACCCATCCACGTATTTATGACTCCGATTCGATCCTCAATCTGCACCATGAACCGGGCCACGTCATTATCTATGGTGCCGGGGTGATCGGCTGTGAATATGCCTCCATTTTCCGTGGCTTGAACGTGAAGGTTGACCTGATCAACACCCGCGATCGTCTGCTGGCGTTTCTCGACCAGGAGATGTCGGATTCGCTGTCTTATCACTTCTGGAACAGCGGCGTGGTGATTCGTCACAACGAAGAGTTTGAGAAGATTGAAGGCGTGGACGATGGCGTCATCATTCACCTCAAATCCGGTAAGAAGGTGAAAGCAGATTGCCTGCTGTACGCCAACGGCCGTACCGGTAATACCGATTCACTGGCGCTGGAAAATGTCGGTCTGGAGGCAGATGGTCGTGGTCTGCTGAAGGTCAACAGCATGTACCAGACGGCACAGCCGCATATTTATGCGGTCGGTGACGTGATCGGTTATCCGAGCCTGGCTTCAGCTGCCTATGATCAGGGGCGCATCGCTGCTCAGGCTATTATCAAAGGCGAAGCCACCGCACATCTGATCGAAGATATCCCCACCGGGATTTACACCATTCCGGAAATCAGTTCAGTTGGGAAAACAGAACAGCAGCTGACCGCCATGAAAGTGCCGTATGAGGTGGGACGTGCGCAGTTTAAACACCTGGCGCGTGCGCAGATTGTCGGGATGAATGTCGGTAGCCTGAAGATCCTGTTTCACCGTGAAACCAAAGAAATTCTCGGCATTCATTGCTTTGGTGAACGTGCGGCGGAAATCATTCATATCGGGCAGGCCATCATGGAGCAGAAAAATGGCGGTAACACGATTGAATACTTCGTGAATACCACCTTTAACTATCCCACGATGGCCGAAGCCTATCGCGTTGCCGCGTTAAATGGCTTAAACCGCCTGTTTTAACGTGTTATCGAGATAGCTCTGCATGTGGGTTTTGATCGCTTCTGCCAGCTGCTCATAGCGGCTGCGCAGAGGCGAGCCGGGACGATAGACCAGCGCGATGGTGCGCTGCGGCACTGGCTTATAACACGGCAGATAACATACGCCATCACGCACGCGCTCGTTCGGCACCGCCAGTGCAGGCAATAACGTGATGCCACTTCCGGCAGCGACCATATTGCGCAGCGTTTCCAGGCTGGTAGCACGGAAATGGGTGTCTTCATCAGCGCCTGCTTCAAAGCAGAAACCCATCGCCTGATCGCGCAGGCAGTGACCATCTTCCAGCATCAGCAGCTTTTCACCGGCCAGATCCGACATGGGTACACGATCGCGATCGTGCCACGGGTGATCCTCATAGATCGCCAGTTTCATCGGCTCGTCAAACAGCGGCACCTCGATAAAGGCTTCGCTCTCTTTTACCAGCGCCAGAATTGCACAGTCGAGTTTGCCGCTATCGAGTTGTGACAATAGCTGCTGCGTCTGCGCTTCGTGCAGATACATTTCAAGCTTGGGAAAAGTCTGATGCAGCATCGGGATGATTTGCGGCAACAGATAAGGCCCAGTGGTGGGGATAAGCCCAATGTGCAACGGCCCGGACATAGTTTCGCCCTGCTGGCTGGCCATCTCCTTCAGCACCTTTACTTCACGCAGCACGGTGCGCGCCTGATCCACCAGCAACAGCCCAGCCTGGGTAAACAATACCTTACGGCTGGTGCGCTCCAGCAACATGACGCCCAGTTCATCTTCCAGCTTACGAATTTGTCCGCTCAGCGTAGGCTGGCTGACATGGCAGGCATCCGCTGCACGGCGGAAGTGACGGTGCTCCGCAAGCGAAACCAGATACTCCAGATCACGAATGTTCATTGATATCCTCCGAACCACGATAGCCCGTGGCGATAGATAGAATAGCAATGAACGATTAGCCCTATCAAGCCACTGACAGGAATAATACGTGCCATCTGAAGCAATGATGAAAAAAGGCTGAGAAGACGGAGCAACACCTGCAATCAGTCTGATAAATCACTGAGTTGGCCGGAGTGCCTGCTCTTTGATGATGTGCCTATAAAATAATGAAATTCCGAAGCTAGAGGTTGGCGGGCTATCCATAGCCCGCTTTTTTTTACCTTAGCTCAGGCGTTGCTGCGCTTCCTGAATCGCCAGCGCCACCTGCTGTGGTGCCACGCCACCACGGGCGTTACGCTTATCCAGGCAGGATTGCAGCGACAGAATCGGATAAACATCCTCTTCAATCACCGCACTAAACTGCTTCAGTTGCGCCAGGCTTAACGCTTCCAGCGCCACGCCCTGTGTAATCGCTTCTACCACCGCTTCACCAACGATATGGTGCGCTTCACGGAAGGGCACGCCTTTAGCGACCAGATAATCCGCCAGCTCGGTGGAGTTCGCATAGCCCTGCTCCGCCGCCTCCTGGCAACGCGGACGTTTTACCTGAATACCGTCCAGCACCAGCACCGACATATGCAAGCAGTCCAGCCAGGTGTCGAGTGCATCGAACAGGCCTTCTTTGTCTTCCTGCATATCTTTGTTGTAGGCCAGCGGCAGGCCTTTCAGCGTCATCATCATGCCAGTCAGCGCGCCCTGCACACGGCCACATTTGCCGCGAATCAGTTCCAGCGCATCCGGGTTTTTCTTCTGCGGCATCAGTGAAGAACCGGAAGTCACTTTGTCCGACAGCTCCACAAAACCCGCTTCGCCGGTGTTGAAGAAAATCATGTCTTCAGCAAAGCGCGACAAATGCACCATACCGATGGATGCATCAGACAGCAGCTCCAGCACATGGTCGCGGTCAGAAACGGTATCGAGGCTGTTGCGGGTGGCAGAAGCAAAACCTAACCAACCTGCCAGCTGCTGACGATCGATTTCGTAAGCAGTACCGGCCAGGGCGCCGCAGCCCAGCGGGCTGACGTCAAGACGCTTCAGGGTGTCCTGTAAACGGCTTTCATCACGCGCCAGCATTTCGACATAGGCAAGGCACCAGTGGGCAAAAGTTACCGGCTGGGCGCGTTGCAGGTGGGTATAGCCCGGCATCACCGCATCCTGATTCGCCTCTGCCGTTACTACCAGCGCTTTTTGCAGCTCACGCGTTGCGTCCAGCAGCACCGCAACCTGCTCTTTGCACCACAGTTTCAAATCAGTCGCGACCTGGTCATTACGGCTACGGCCAGTATGCAGCTTTTTACCCAGCGCCCCGACTTTATCAATCAGTTTGCCTTCCACCCAGCTGTGGATGTCTTCGGCATCACTCTGCAGAATCTGCTGCGGATTGGCGCGCACTTCGGCCAGCAGCGCCTGTAACGCCGCTTCCAGCTGCTGCTGTTCGTCGCTGCTCAGGACATTGACCGTGACCAGCGCTTTTGACCAGGCGACAGAACCGATGATGTCCTGCTCCGCCAGGCGATAGTCGAAACGCAGCGAGTCATTGAATTGTTTGAACCGTTGGTCTGCTGCCTGGGTAAAGCGTCCACCCCAAAGTGCCATCTGAATACTCCTGAATGCTGTTAAACAAAGGGCGGCCCGAAGCCGCCCTTGTGAATGTGTCGTTCGCGCGGAATTACTTTTTCTGCTCGTTCAGCGCACGGATGCGTGAAGAGAGCGAGAACAGACGGATAAAGCCGCCCGCGTGACGGTGATCGTACACTTCGTCTTCGCCGAAGGTCGCAAACTCTTCCGAGTACAGGCTGTTAGCGGATTTCTTCTGAATTGCGGTAGCCTGACCTTTGTACAGCTGCAGTACCACTTCGCCGTTAACCAGCTCCGCCAGCGACTCGGCAGCTGCCTGGATAGACTGACGCAGCGGCGCAAACCAGCGACCGTCATACACCACGTATGACATTTCCTGACCCAGCTGCTCACGCCATTTGAAGCTGTCACGGTCCAGAACCAGCTGCTCAACCGCACGCAGGGCGTTGACCATGATGGTGCCTCCTGGGGTTTCATAGCAACCACGGGATTTGATCCCTACCAGACGGTTTTCCACGATGTCGATACGGCCTACGCCGTGCTTCGCACCCAGCACATTCAGTTTTTCCAGACAGGCGAACGGGCTGAGCTTCTCGCCATTCACCGCCACCACGCGACCTTTTTCTACGGTCACGGTGACGTTTTCCGGCTGATCCGGCGCTTCCAGCGGATCGACGGTCCACACCCAGCAATCTTTGTTCGGTGCGTTCCACGGGCTTTCCAGCACGCCACCTTCGGTGGAGATGTGCCATGCGTTCTCGTCACGGCTGTAGATTTTTTCCAGCGACGCGGTGGTCGGGATGTTGCGCTCTTTCAGGTAGTCGAGCAGCGCTTCACGTGAACGCAGGTTCCATTCACGCCATGGAGCCACCACTTTCAGCTGCGGTGCCAGCGCGGTATAGGTGGTTTCAAAACGCACCTGGTCGTTACCTTTACCGGTCGCACCGTGGCACAGGGCATCGGCACCCACTTTCAGCGCCAGCTCAACCTGTGCTTTAGCGATAATCGGACGCGCCATGGAAGTACCCAGCAGGTAGGTGCCTTCGTACAGCGCACCGGTCTGCAGTACCGGGTAAACATATTCACTGATGAACTCTTCACGCAGGTCAACCACGTGGCACTCAGAGGCACCTGATTGCAGTGCTTTCTTCTCAACGCCATCCAGATCGGCAGGGTCCTGACCGATATTCGCCACGAAGGCTACCACTTCACAGCCGCCGTAATTCTCTTTCAGCCATGGAATGATGGCAGACGTATCAAGGCCGCCGGAGTAAGCCAGAACAATTTTTTTGATGCCTTGCGTTTGCATTTCGTAATCCTTGAATCAGTGTCGTTAAGCGAGAATCCGGGTGCCAATCGACACGCCGTTGAAAAGGGTTGGCAGCTGTTCAGCATGACGCCAGCTGGCAATATCCACCGGGCGACCCAGGGTACGTGCCGCATCCAGCGCTGCGTTAACTTTAACGATCATGCCATCGGTAATGATGCCCTGAGCAATCAGCTGCTCGGCTTTTGCTGCGGTCATTTCCGCAATGCGCTGACCTTTGCCATCCAGAATGCCGCTGACGTCAGACAACAGTACCAAATCCGCACCAATGGTTGCTGCCAGCGCGGTCGCCGCCTGGTCCGCGTTGACGTTCATCAGTTCACCCGCGTCGGTGATACCGATAGAGCTGATCACCGGCATATAGCCTGCACCCAGCAGCGTATTGACCAGCATCGGGTTACCTGGCGTCGCGTTACCCACATGGCCCAGTTCTTCGTCGAACTGCGCAACATTGACCAGGCCAGCATCACCCAGGCATAAACCTACTGCATTGATGCCATATTTCTTCGCCCAGGCCAGCAGAGTTTTGTTGGCCGTGCCTGCCAGGGCACCGGTAATAATGTCAATCTGATCGGCTGGCGTCACGCGCAAACCGTTCTTCTTTTTCACCGGTAGTGCGAGCTTCTTCATCAGCTCATCCACCAGGCAGCCGCCGCCATGCACGATGATCAGCGGACGCTGATATTCGGTGCGGTACGCCAGCAGTGCATCAAACAGACGGGCCAGCGCTTCTTCGCTGTCCAGCAGGACGCCACCCAGTTTAATAATCAGAGGATTGGTCATGGTTTACTTACTCGCCCGTTAAATCAGAGACAGCGTTTCGGGGAAGCCGAAACGGATATTCAGACACTGCACCGCCTGGGAAGAGGCACCTTTCAGCAGGTTGTCTTCAGCGGCAACCACAATCAGGTGCTCACCCTGCACGGCAAAACCGATATCGCAGAATGGCAGGCCGACCACGCCTTTCAACGCCGGAACACCTTTCTTATAGAGACGCACCAGCGGTTTGTCATGGTAGGCGTTGTGGAAGGCTTCCGCCACATCCTGTTCACTCACGCCAGGCTTCAGGCGGCAGGTAATGGTGGCGAGAATGCCGCGCGGAAAATTGCCCAGATGCGGCGTAAAGATCACCGGCGTGCCGAGGTGGGCAACTATTTCCGGATGATGACGATGATTGAAGATGCCATACGGTTGCAGGCTGACTTCGCAGAAGCTGGTGGTGACGCTGGCTTTGCGTCCGGCACCGCTCACGCCACTGGTGGCATTGATCACTGGCCACTGCGCTTCATTGAGCAGGCCTGCTTCCACCAATGGTTTCAGCGCCAGCTGTGAGGCGGTCGGATAGCAGCCCGGCACCGCCACCAGCTGTGCTTCTTTAATTTTTTCGTGCTGCCATTCAGCCAGGCCGTAAACCGCTTTATCCAGCCAGTCGCCGTGCTGATGGGTGAAACCGTAATATTGGGTGTAGAAAGCATCGTCGTTAACGCGGAACGCACCGGAGAGATCGAAGACCACGCAACCCGCTTTCAGGAATTCCGGTGCCAGATCGTGGCTGACTTCATGCGCCGTGGCGAGGAAAACCACATCGACTTTATCCGCCCATTCAGCCGCATCACTCAGCGGCTGCAACGGCAGGTCGATAATCCCTTTCAGCTGAGGATGCAGATCGGACAGTAATTTTCCGGCATCCGGGCTTTGCGCTGAAACCGCTAAAGCGGTTATGTTCATATGCGGATGGCGATTCAGGTAGGTGGCAAGCTCTACGCCAGCATAACCACTGGCACCAACGATCAGCGTATTCAACATCAGGCTGTATACCTTATTACAGTCACACGTTCCGGGTCGCGGCCTTGCCCCGTTGCCCACGATGCCGTTTGCAGAAAATTTACTGTTCACATGCAGACGACGTTAATGTATTTTTATTCACTATTAATGCATGAATATTGATACATCCTAACCCAAGGACCGTCAACAGTGAAGACAAAATTACCACCTTTTATCGAACTCTACCGCCAGCTGATTGCCACACCGTCGATCAGTGCCACTGACGCCGCACTCGATCAGAGCAATGAAACTTTAATCAATTTGCTGGCAGGCTGGTTTCGCGATCTTGGTTTCAGTACCGAGGTGCAACCGGTACCGGGTACGCGGCATAAATTTAACCTGCTGGCGAAGACGGGATCGGGCGCGGGTGGCTTGTTACTGGCGGGTCACACCGATACCGTTCCGTTCGATGATGGCCGCTGGACGCGTGATCCTTTTACCCTGACTGAGCACGACAACAAGTTGTACGGTTTAGGCACCGCAGACATGAAAGGCTTCTTTGCCTTTATTCTGGATGCACTGCGTGACGTTGACGTGACCAAACTGAGCAAACCGCTCTACATTCTTGCGACCGCCGATGAAGAAACCACCATGGCAGGCGCGAAGTATTTTGCTGAATCCACCCAGCTGCGTCCGGATTGCGCCATCATCGGCGAACCGACGTCACTGAAGCCGGTGCGCGCGCACAAAGGTCATCTCTCGAATGTGATTCGTATTCAGGGGCAATCGGGCCACTCCAGTGACCCATCACGCGGTGTGAACGCGATTGAATTGATGCATGAATCCATCACCCAGCTGATGCAGCTGCGTAATACGCTGAAAACGCGTTATAACCATGATGGTTTTGCCATCCCCTACCCAACCATGAACTTCGGTCATATTCATGGTGGCGATGCCGCCAACCGCATTTGCGCCTGCTGTGAACTGCATATGGATATTCGTCCGCTGCCGGGCCTGACCCTGAGCGATCTGGATGGTCTGCTGAATGAAGCGCTGGCCCCGGTGAGCGAACGCTGGCCAGGCCGTCTGACCGTGGGTGAGCTGCATCCGCCGATTCCGGGTTATGAATGTCCGGTGGATCATGAGCTGGTGAAAGTGGTGGAGAAATTGCTGGGCACACCAACCGAAGTGGTGAACTATTGCACCGAAGCGCCGTTTATTCAGCAATTGTGCCCAACCCTGGTGTTAGGCCCAGGTTCCATCAACCAGGCTCATCAGCCGGATGAATTTATTGATACGGCATTTATTAAACCGACCCATGCGCTTATCACGCAGGTTGTGCATCATTTTTGTCACTGATGAACAATCGACGGGGCATTTCACTGTTTAATCAGCAAAATGCCCCGTCAATGTTCGGGATTTGATAATAAGAATAACTTATCTCGCTTCACTCTCGTTAAATTCTTTGAATTTCCATCATTTAGCAGCGAAATTTCGTCAGTTTAAGGCAATTGACGAACAGAGCGATACGTGGCTAGATAAAAGACGAAGTTATGCCCGTTGGGTATATAGATTAAAAAGACGATAAGGGTGTCAGGGTCACATGAACGAACAATATTCCGCAATGCGAAGTAATGTCAGTATGCTAGGCAAACTGCTCGGGGATACGATAAAGGATGCACTGGGAGAGAACATCCTCGATCGGGTGGAGACCATCCGCAAGCTCTCTAAGTCATCTCGTGCAGGAAATGACACTCATCGTAAGGAACTGCTGTCCACACTGCAAAACCTCTCCAATGACGAGCTCTTGCCAGTGGCTCGCGCATTTAGTCAGTTCCTGAATCTAACTAACGTGGCTGAACAGTATCAGACCATTGCCCGCAGCGGCGAGGGTGCTAATCACCCTGAGCTACTGAAAACCACCTTTGATCGCCTGAAACAGCAGAAAGACCTCAACGAAAGCGATATCCGTGCCGCCATTGAATCGCTCTCGCTGGAGCTGGTACTCACTGCGCACCCGACCGAAATTACCCGCCGTACACTGATCCATAAACTGGTTGAAGTGAACAGCTGCCTGCAACAACTCGACCACAGCGATATCACCGAGTATGAGTACAACCAGGTGATGCGCCGTCTGCGCCAGCTGGTTGCTCAGGCCTGGCACACTGACGAAATCCGTAAATACCGTCCGACCCCGGTCGATGAAGCCAAATGGGGCTTTGCCGTGGTGGAAAATAGCCTGTGGGAAGGCGTACCGGCGTTTCTGCGTGAGCTGAATGAGCAGGTGGAAGAAACCTTTGGTATGCAGCTGCCGGTGGATTTTGTCCCGGTGCAATTTACTTCCTGGATGGGCGGCGACCGCGATGGCAACCCGAACGTCACCGCCAGCATCACGCGTCAGGCGATGCAACTGGGCCGCTGGAAAGCCGCCGACCTGTTCCTGCGCGATGTCGGCGTGCTGATTTCTGAGCTGTCGATGTCCGAATGCAGTGACGAAGTGCGTGAACTGTGTGGCGACCCGGAAGCGCTGGAGCCGTACCGCGTTATTCTGAAGCGCATCCGCAGCCAGCTGATGTCCACACAAGCCTACCTGGAGCGCCGTCTGAAGGGCGAGCGCCTGCCGCGTCCGGCCGATTTACTGGTTTCCAACGATCAACTGTGGCAGCCGCTGTATGCCATCTATCAGTCACTGCAACAGTGCGACATGGGCATCATTGCCAATGGACAGCTGCTGGATACGCTGCGCCGCGTGAAATGTTTTGGTGTGCCGCTGGTACGTATCGACCTGCGTCAGGAGAGCACCCGCCATACGGAAGCCATTGCTGAGGTGACACGCTATCTCGGCCTCGGTGATTATGAAAGCTGGTCAGAAGCCGATAAGCAGGCATTCCTGATCCGCGAACTGAATTCAAAACGTCCCCTGCTGCCACGCCAGTGGGAGCCAAGCGATAACACCCGCGAAGTGCTGGATACCTGCAAGGTCGCTGCCGAAGTGCCACAAGGCTCAATTGCCGCTTACGTGATTTCGATGGCGAAAACCCCGTCGGACGTGCTCGCAGTGCATCTGCTGCTGAAAGAAGCCGGGATTTCTTACGCGATGCCGGTGGCCCCGCTGTTCGAAACCCTTGATGACCTGAATAACGCTGATGACGTGATGAGCCAGCTACTGAGCATCGACTGGTATCGCGGCTTTATTCAGGGCAAGCAGATGGTGATGATTGGCTATTCTGACTCAGCGAAAGATGCCGGCGTGATGGCTGCCAGCTGGGCGCAGTACCAGGCGCAGGATGCCCTGATCAAGACCTGTGAGAAAGCCGGTATCGCCCTGACGCTGTTCCACGGACGTGGCGGCTCCATCGGGCGTGGCGGTGCACCGGCGCACGCAGCGTTGCTGTCACAGCCACCGGGTAGCCTGAAAGGCGGCCTGCGCGTCACCGAGCAGGGTGAGATGATTCGCTTCAAATACGGCCTGCCGGAAGTGACAATTGCCAGCCTGTCGTTGTACACCGGGGCGATTCTCGAAGCCAACCTGATGCCGCCACCGGAGCCGAAAAGCGAATGGTGCGACATTATGGACGGTCTGTCGGCCCACTCCTGTGCGATGTACCGCGGCTATGTGCGTGAAAATCCGGATTTCGTGCCCTATTTCCGCTCAGCTACGCCGGAGCAGGAACTGGGTAAACTGCCGCTCGGCTCACGTCCGGCGAAACGCCGTGCCAGCGGTGGTGTGGAATCACTGCGTGCTATCCCATGGATTTTTGCCTGGACGCAGAACCGTTTGATGCTGCCCGCCTGGCTGGGTGCAGGTGCCGCGATTCAGAAAGCGATGGAACAAGGCCACCAGGATCAGCTGGAGACGATGTGCCGCGACTGGCCATTCTTCTCTACCCGTCTCGGCATGCTGGAGATGGTGTTCTCGAAAGCGGACCTGTGGCTGGCGGAATACTACGATCAGCGCCTGGTCGACAAATCCCTGTGGCCGCTGGGCCAGCAGCTGCGCGACCAGCTGGATGCGGATATCAAAGCGGTGCTGACTATCGCTAACGATGCGCATCTGATGGCGGATCAGCCGTGGATTGCTGAATCCATCGCCCTGCGTAACGTCTACACTGACCCGCTTAACGTGCTGCAGGCGGAACTACTGCACCGTTCACGCGCGCAGGAAGAACGCGGTGACGAACCGGATGCGCGCGTGGAACAGGCGCTGATGGTCACCATCGCCGGTGTTGCGGCGGGTATGCGTAATACCGGTTAAGTCCTCATGTCCTGTTGAGGACAAAAAATGCGCGGCGAGTGTTGCAAAACGCTCGCCGCGCATGACATTTGAATATCGTTTTTATTTCAACGCGTTAATTTTTATACACTCCCCCTTGTAAACGTCATCTCCAGCGGGTTAAACAACCCACGGAAAAACTGGTCTACCATCCTGATATTATTTTTATCTTGCGTGGTGTGATTATTGTTTTTCAGGCGAGAAATCATCTCCGCAGATATGGACTCCATGGCATCAATGACGCTTTGATACTTTTCAACCACCTCTGTATCTTTTTTCTTTAATCCTTTTGCCATTGTCTGGATAGTATCTACCGCGCTATCAAAGAACGAGTCAGGATAGAGCTGTGCATCAGCAGGCAAATAATCGGTATTCATAAGATAATGCAGTGTGGTCGAGAACTCGCGTAAAATAGCCAATTTATCAGGTAGGGTGATATATGCACCTTTTTCGCTAAAGGGGAATGACTCGATTTGATAACTATCTGCTGCGATATCCAGTTGCTTTGCATACGTATAAGTCTGACGAAAAACCGCTGCCGGTGTTCCGGCGATAATAATTGTCACTTTATCTTCAGCCTGAATTTGATCATTCAGAATCCCCGCCACGTTGATGGCATTCTGACCACTGTTAGTGGACCAGGGATCAACGAGTATTTTTTCCTCAGCAACGCCATTGCTCATCAGAATATCTTTGAACCTGTCCGCTTCAGTTTGATTAGTAGAGATAGTATGGCGATCAGTTGTGCCATGCCCACCAAAACCACTGGTGATAATTTTCAGATGTGCGCTATTTTTAACCCGCTGAGCGATAAAAGAGACATAGGTTTCATCATTATTACCGTTTAACACCAGGTAATTCCCCGGTTTGTCATGCTGCTCCAGCCATTGTTTTTCAGACATCTCCTGTGATGTATTCAGGCTGACATTGTTGTTAGTTATCTGTAACGAGAGAGGTTGGGTCAACGTGCGCAGCTCATCGTCAGCGACCTGCATTAAGAGATCTTTTATTTTATTAATCTCATCAGAAATCGCTTTATTTTCAACTGGAAAATCCTGAAGATGTCTTCCTTCCTGGATGAGGTTATTCATGGTTTTTGCAGTCTGTAAATCAGCAATATGCATTCCGCCGTTAACTGTGTGATACAGCTCTTTGCCACTAGATATCAGGAAATAACCTGGAAATTGCTGCATCCGGTGTTCTTTGGGGGTCTGAGGTGGGGTTTTATTTCTCTGTTTGGTTATTTTTATATTTGACTCTATCGTGATTGACGTATTTTTCCTCTGATTAATGTTTTTAATAAATATTGACTGGCTTTTAGTATGATCAATGTCGTTAAGGTATAGGTTTGGTACACAAGTGCAAGTTGGAATTCTGGTCAAAGTCAAAATTAAGCCCTCACTAACAATTATCATTTATTTTTAATAATTTATAATCAACACTGCTATCGCCATTTATTTCCAGGCTATCGCCTCCTGATTTTTAATTAACCACCCTTGTACAATAAGCGTTCGATTTTCAACAATGAATGGGGATAAAAATGAAATCATAAATTAATCATCAAATGAATTATGTCAGATGAATTTTATGGCTTATTTTTTAATGAGAGATTAAGAATGTTTCTGAAGAGTAATTACGTGAGGCGCAGGGGCGATTATCTTAATAAAATAAGTATTCACCTGATTTTTCATCAGTCCGTCATCAATGATAAAAGGTGGATAACGGATTTTATCCGTATAAAAAAAGGGCCGTAGCCCTTTCTTTCATACAATATGTTATATCAGACTGCAATACCCGGACGCACACCAAGCGTATGACAAATCGCGTAACTCATTTCGGCACGGTTCAGCGTATAGAAGTGAAAATCTTTCACCCCTTCCCGCGACAGAATCTTCACCATATCCATCGCGATATTGGCACCCACCATCTTGCGGGTTTCCGGATCATCATCCAGACCAGCAAACATTGCATTCATCCAGCCGGGAACACGCACGTTGGTCATGGTGGCAAAGCGCTGCAACTGTTTGAAGTTAGACACCGGCAGAATCCCCGGCACGATTTCCACATCAATACCGGTCGCCACACAGCGATCGCGGAAGCGCAGGTAGCTTTCGACATCAAAGAAGAACTGGGTAATGGCGCGGTTAGCACCGGCATCAATCTTACGCTTCAGGTTGATCAGGTCTGCCTGCGCGCTTTTGGCTTCCGGGTGGACTTCCGGGTAAGCCGCCACGGAGATATCAAAATCGCCCACTTCTTTCAGCAGCTCAACCAGGTCAGAACCATACATCTCCGGCTTGCCCGCACCCGGCGGTAAATCGCCACGCAGCGCCACAATATGACGAATGCCACTATCCCAGTAATCGCGAGCGATAGCGCGCAGTTCATCGCGGGTCGCATCAATGCAGGTCAGATGTGGAGCTGCTTCCAGGCCGGTACGCTCTTTAATGCCTTTGATGATGCTATGGGTACGGTCACGCTCACCGGAATTCGCGCCATAGGTGACCGAGACAAATTTCGGCTTCAGGCTGCTGAGGCGGTCGATAGAGTTCCACAGGGTTTCTTCCATTTCGCTGGTTCGTGGCGGGAAAAACTCAAAGGAGACATTAATTTGCCCGTTCAACTCAGCCAGGCTTTGATTCAGCGCTTCGCGCTGATTGGCATGAAAGAAACTCATCCTGTTACCTCATCTTCACACATCGATTATTTGCGGCCTGCGAACATCCATACGTTTAGACGTCCAGATGCACAAAATGAACGATCCGCAGCGTTGCGTCAACTGAAAATTAATAAACAGGCGTGACAAAAATTCAACCAACATGAAAGAGTTTCATGATCGAAGCGGGGAAAATGAATAAAGCAGACGACAGGGAGTCGTCTGCTGGAGGAAGGCAAATTACAGCAGTTGCGCGAGGCGGTTGATATCCGACTGAATGGCCCCGGCGGTGACGTCACGTCCGGCACCTGGTCCACGAATCACCAGCGGGTTGTCGCGATACCAGCGGCTTTCGATAGCAAACACGTTGTCACACGGCAGCAGCGCCGCCAGCGGATGCTCAGGGCGCACCGCTTCAACCCCTACACGTGCTTTGCCATTGGCATCGAAGCGCGCCACATAACGCAGTACCAGCCCCATCTCCTGTGCCGCTTCCAGACGCTGGAGCATCTGATCATTCAGTTCGTCCGCGTTCTCAAAGAAGTGATCGATCGATTCACCTTCACAGCTGGCGGGCACCAGCGACTCCACCCGCACCTGATCCGGCTCGATGTTGTAACCCGCTTCACGCGCCAGAATCACCAGCTTGCGCATCACGTCCAGGCCCGAAAGGTCAACGCGCGGATCGGGCTCCGTCAGCCCCTGCTGCCACGCCTGATCCACCAATTCGGTGAAGGGCACGGTGCCATCAAATTGCAGGAACAGCCAGGAGAGCGTGCCCGAGAAAATACCGCTGATGGCCAGAATCGCATCCCCACTCTCACGCAAATCACGCACCGTATGGTTTACCGGCAGGCCCGCACCCACGGTGGCGTTATATAACCAATGGCGACCGGTTTTGGCAAAGGCATCGCGGATCTGTCGCCAGCTCTGGCTATTCGATGCACCGGCAACCTTGTTGGCGCTGATAACGTGAAAACCGTGGCTGGCGAAATCCAGATACTGCTGCGCCAGCGGCTCGCTGGCGGTGACATCCAGCACCACCAAATCATCAAACGGGTGCGCACGCATCCACAGGAACAGCGACTCTTCATCGCGCTCCTCGGCTTCATCATCAAAGAACGCCAGTGCCCGACTCGCCTCAAGCCCGTCATAGCTCAGCAGGCTACGGCGGCTGTCTGCCACACCTGCCAGCACGAACTCAAACCCGGTACGCGCCGACAATATCTCCTGCTCGCGTGCAAACAGCTCCAGCCAGCGTGAACCGATGTTGCCTTTACCGAACAGCATCAGGCCAATACGCTTTTCTGCACGAAACAGTGACTGATGCAGCCCCTGAATCAAATGCTGGGTCGGACCGACACGCAGCACCGCCACGATGCTGATATGTTCATCTGACTGCCAGACAAACTCGACCGGCTGGTCTTTAATTTGCTGCCAGAAACGGTGACTGTGTAATGGGTTGCGCGTCACACCCGCCCCCACCAACGCCACCAGTGCTAAACCATCACGCAGTTGCAGATGACCCGGCAATGCGGCGTCCTGCAACAGGTTAAAGGCGCTATTCACGACTTCTGAGGTGTAGCACAGCTGCAAAAGCTGGCGATCCGGGTGCGTCCCCACTGCCAGCGGCCGCAACTGCGCGCGCTTGAGCAGCAGGTCAATCTCTTTGTTCAGAATGGCGAAGTCGTGGTTGTCAGGGATTTGAATCTCAATCAGGCAGACATCATCGTGGCTGGTGACAATACGCGCTCCGGTGCCCGAAGCCAGTACGCGCTCAATACGCGTAGACCCCTGTTCCGGCTGATAACTGCAGCGTAGTTGCAGGTCGATATCGCTGTTCGACACCGGTTGCAGAGTGCGGGTATGCAGCACCGGCGCCGCAAGACGAGCCAGCTCGCTGGCTTCATCCAGACGCAGTAACGGCAGCAGACAGGCATCGGAAACTTTGCGCGGATCCGCACTGTAAACCCCGGCAACGTCACTCCAGATGGTCACGCGCCCGACACCGGCCAGCGCGCCAATCTGTGTGGCCGAATAGTCCGAACCGTTACGGCCCAGCAAAACGGTTTCACCCGCCTCGTTACGGCTGATAAATCCGGTCACCACCAGGCGCTTATGCGGATGCTGCGTCAACAGCGCCTGCAACAACGGCCAGGATTTTCCTTCATCAACCTGTGGCTGCGCAGCGCGTTCGGCGCGCAGGAAATCGCGTGCATCGAGCCAGACCGCTTCAATATCACGCTGGCTCAGCACCGCCGCCATCAGCCGCGCCGACCAGATTTCGCCATGCCCGACCACTTCGGCGTAAACCGCATCGGTAATGGTGCCATCCAGCAGCGCTGCCAGTTTTTCCAGATCGCGGATAAAGGTGGTGGTGAGGGTTTCTGCGGTTTCAGCAGGCAGCAGCGCAGCGATCAGCTCACTGTGGTAACGCCGTAACGCCTGTTGCACCTGATGCGCAGACAACCGATCACTTTGGCTCAGCTTGAGCCAGCTAATCAGCTGGTTAGTGGTACTGCCTGCGGCAGAGACCACCATCATATCGCCCGGCTGGCTGTAATCCGCCATAATAGTGGCTACGCGCTGATAGCAACGCGCATCGGCCAGGCTACTGCCACCAAATTTGTGCAACTGCTTACTGGTCGGCGTTCCCGCGCCTGCTGAAATCGTCATGGTTACCCCTCGGCTGCGATCCTGAATGCATTATCCAGATCGGCGATTAAATCTTCGTGATCTTCAATTCCGACAGAAATGCGGAGCAACGTTTCAGAAATTCCCGCTGCTGCGCGCGCTTCGGCAGACATACCGGCATGCGTCATGGTGGCGGTATGCGAAATCAGGCTTTCAACACCGCCCAGCGACTCCGCCAGCGTAAACAGCTGTAACGCTTTCAGAAAACGGCGCAACCGGTTTTCGTCGGCGTCCAGCTCGAAACTTAACATGGCACCAAAACCGCGCTGTTGACGTACCGCATACTCGTGACCGGCATTTTCCGGCAGGGAGGGATGATACAGTTTTTTTACCAGCGGTTGTTGCTTTAGGTAATCAACAATCGCCAGTGCATTACGCTGTGCCGCCGCCATACGCGGTGCCAGGGTACGCAGGCCACGCAGCAGCAGGTAACTATCAAAAGCGGCACCGGTCACGCCGATATTATTGGCCCACCAGGCCAGCTCGGTCACCAGTGCCGGATCTTTCGCAATTACCACACCCGCTACCACATCGGAGTGACCATTGAGGTATTTGGTGCAGGAGTGCAGCACCAGATCAGCGCCCAGCGCCAGCGGGTTTTGCAGCGCCGGGCTGAGGAAGGTGTTATCCACCACACTGATAGCACCGGCCTCACGCGCGGCCTGGCAAATCGCGGCAATATCCACCACGCGTAATAAAGGATTGCTCGGGCTTTCGACCAGTACCAGTTTCGGTTTCTCCGCCAGTGCAGCCTGCAATGCCGCTTTATCACCCTGATCGACAAATTTCACCCGGTACGCGCCGCGTTTGCTCAGGCTGTCGAACAGACGATAGCTGCCGCCGTAGCAGTCATGCGGAGCCACCAGCAAATCGCCCGGTTTCAGGAACACCGTGGTCACCAGATGAATCGCGGACATGCCGGTATTGGTTAATACCGCGCCTGCGCCACCTTCCAGTTCGGCCAGCGCACGCTGCACCACATCACGCGTAGGGTTACCGCGACGAGAGTAGTCGTGCGCGCGAGGCTCATTGAAGTCGAGAAAGTTATAGGTGCTGGAGAGGTGAATCGGTGGGACAACGCAGCCATATTGCTCGTCATCATTCAAACCGCTGCGCACTGCGATGGTTGCCTGTTTACGCGTCATGGTGCTTACTGTTCCTGAAGAGTAAAAAGAAGAGGCCACAGGATAGCATTCCAAGAATGGACGTCAATACATCTGGACATCTAAATGTCTTTGCGTATAGATTGAGCAAAGCATCAATACCCGCTAAAATTACGCGTCATCGCCTGGTGTTCAAAACGCGCTTTCTTCAGGAAAGTGATGTTTAAGCATAAAACCTGCATTTTCAGGGGTCAGGCACCAAAAAATCGGGCATAATCAACGGATTTCCCCACTTTCCACTTTTATTGATTAAGGTAACCCATGGCTGAATGGAACGGCGAATATATCAGCCCTTACGCTGAGCACGGTAAGAAGAGCGAGCAGGTCAAAAAGATTACGGTTTCTATTCCGCTGAAAGTGCTGAAGATTTTAACGGACGAGCGTACCCGCCGTCAGGTGAACAACCTGCGTCATGCCACTAACAGTGAGCTGCTGTGCGAAGCCTTCCTGCATGCTTTCACCGGTCAGCCCCTGCCGGACGACGTTGATCTGCGTAAAGAACGTAGTGATGAGATCCCGGAAGAAGCGAAGAAGATCATGCGTGAGATGGGCATCAATCCCGATACCTGGGAATACTGAAGCCAGAAACAAAAAAACCCAGCCGAAGCTGGGTTTTTTCTTGTAGCCGACTCTCGTAAGAGCCGACGACAAATAATCTTATTTCTTGCTGGTCGGCAGGCTGAAACGCTTGTTGAAGCGATCAACACGGCCACCGGTGTCAACAACACGCTGCTTACCAGTGTAGAACGGGTGGCAGTTGCCGCACACGTCCAGGTTCAGGTCGTGGCTCATGGTAGAGCGAGTGTGGATCACGTTACCGCAAGAGCAAGTGATGGTCACTGCTTCGTATTTCGGGTGAATACCTTGTTTCATGGGAGAACCTCATAAAAGGCCGTGTCGCTCTCCGTGCCAGGTTAAACCTGCACAGCACCACACGCGGTTGAACAATATGTGTATGCTTTGACGAGCGTTTCTCATCAAAGGCGGCGCGCAGTATACAGAAAATGACCGCTTTTGGCAAGATATCCGCTTGCCGCGCCAGCGTGTACACTACTTCTCCTTATTACAGAACCGGATAGAGATTGTCATGCCCGTTGTTCAGGTTGCCCTGCCCGTCCCGCTGCCTCGCCTGTTTGACTACCTGCTGCCTGCCGATGCGCCGCAGCCGGTCACAGGCGTGCGCGTCAGCGTGCCGTTTGGTAACCGCAAAATGGTGGGCATCGTCATCGGAGTGCGTGAAACCAGCGATTTGCCGCTGGCACAGCTGAAGCAGATCGATGAGATACTCGATAGCAGCAGCCTTTATTCTCCCGCGTTATGGCGCATTTTACAGTGGGCGGCTCAGTATTATCATTCACCGCTGGGTGAAGTGCTGAACCATGCCATACCGGTATTGTTGCGTCAGGGCAAACCCGCCCAGGAAGCACCGCTATGGCAATGGGTAATTAATGATGCCGGACGCGAAGTGGCGTTAGAGAGCCTGAAGCGCGCGCGCAAGCAGCAGCAGGCGCTGGCCGCACTGCGGCAACAGCCACTTTATCGTCATCAGGTCAGCGACCATGATCTCACCGATGCCGCTTTGCAGGCGTTACGCGCCAAAGGCTTGTGTGATTTGCGTGAACACGCTGCGCAGGTACATGACTGGCGCGACACTTTCGCCGTTAAAGGTGAAAGACTACGCCTTAATACCGATCAGGCGATGGCGGTGGGTGCCATTCGCAGCGAAGACGATCGCTACGCCGCCTGGCTGCTGGCCGGTATCACCGGTTCGGGCAAAACCGAGGTCTATCTCAGCGTGCTGGAAAATGTGCTGGCGCGAGGAAAACAGGCGCTGGTACTGGTGCCGGAAATCGGTCTGACGCCACAAACCATTGCCCGCTTTCGTGAACGCTTCCATGCACCGATAGATGTGCTGCACTCGGCGCTCAATGACAGCGAGCGCCTCGCCGTCTGGCTGCGCGCACGCAGTGGCGAAACCGCGATTGTGATTGGCACCCGTTCGGCGCTGTTTACCCCGCTGGCGCGTCCCGGGGTGATCATTATTGATGAAGAACACGACAGCTCCTACAAACAGCAGGAAGGCTGGCGTTATCAGGCGCGCGATCTGGCGGTGTTTCGCGCCCATGAGGAAGATATTCCGATTGTCATGGGTTCCGCCACTCCGGCACTGGAAACGCTGCACAATGTGCGCAATGGCAAATATCGCCAGCTCAATCTCACCAAACGCGCCGGTAATGCCAAACCTGCACTGCAGCAATTGGTTGATCTCAAAGGACAACAGTTGAAAGGCGGACTGGCACCCGCGCTGCTGGGCAAAATGCGTCAGCATTTACAGGCGAATAATCAGGTACTGCTGTTCCTTAACCGACGCGGTTTTTCGCCAGCCCTGATGTGCCATGACTGCGGCTGGCTGGCCGAGTGTCAGCGCTGCGATCGTTATTACACCCTGCACCAGCATCATCGTCAGCTACGCTGCCATCATTGCGATAGCCAGCGCCCCTTGCCCCATCAGTGTCCGCAATGTGGTTCTACCCACCTGATGCCGGTCGGTGTCGGCACGGAGCAGCTGGAGCAACAGCTCGGCACCCTCTTCCCCGGGGTGCCGGTCTCACGTATCGACCGCGATACCACCAGCCGTAAAGGCGCGCTGGAGCAGCATCTGGCGGATGTGCATCGCGGCGGGGCGCGCATTCTGGTGGGAACGCAGATGCTGGCAAAAGGTCACCATTTCCCCGATGTCACATTGGTTTCATTATTAGATGTCGATGGCGCGCTGTTTTCGGCTGATTTCCGTGCCGCCGAGCGTTTCGCCCAGCTCTATACTCAGGTCGCCGGGCGCGCGGGCCGTGCGGGCAAGCAAGGCGAAGTGTTGTTGCAGACGCACCATCCCGAGCATCCGCTACTGCAAACCCTGTTGCATCGCGGTTATTTCGCGTTTGCCGAGCAGGCGTTGCTGGAGCGTCAGTCGGTCCATCTGCCGCCCTGGACCAGTCACGCGCTGTTTCGCGCGGAAGATATGGATAATCAGCAGGCAGCCGAATTTCTCAGCCAGTTAAGAAACTTACTGGAAGCCAGTCCGCTGAAAGATCAGGCGCTCTGGCTGATGGGGCCTGTTCCGGCGCTGCAACCCAAGCGCAGTGGACGCTGGCGTTGGCAGCTGCTGCTGCAACATCCATCACGTAAACGTCTGCAACAATTGCTGAGCAGCTCGCTACCTCTGGTTACCACGCTACCCGCTGCGCGTAAGGTCAAATGGACGCTGGATATCGACCCGACCGAGAGCTAACGTGCGCCACATCTGCGAGCCGGATCGAAAAAAGTCGCACAAGTCACAATTTTTATGCAAATTAAGTAACAACACCAACCGGGGTTCGGTTAACAATAGTGCCCGACCCGGCAGATGCCCGGCTTTCGACAGACATTCAATGCGCCGAACTGCGTCAGGAGTAAAACGTTGGACCAGAAGCAATCCTCATCCGCCGCCACGATGAAAGATGTGGCAGAGAAAGCCGGTGTTTCGACTGCCACGGTTTCTCGTGCGCTGATGAATCCGGAAAAAGTCTCGGCTGCCACCCGGCAGAAAGTGGAACAGGCAGTGATTGCCGTCGGTTACTCACCACACGGCCTGGCACGCAATGCCAAACGTGGCGAGACGCAAACCATTCTGGTGATTGTGCCCGACATCTGTGACCCTTTTTTCAGCGAAATCATCCGCGGCATAGAAGTGACTGCCGCCCAGGAAGGTTATCTGGTGTTGATTGGCGATTGCGCGCATCAGAATCAGCAGGAAAAAACCTTTCTCAATCTGATGCTGACACGCCAGATCGACGGCATGGTGTTGCTCGGTTCACAGCTGCCCTTTGAGGCCGGTGTAGAGGATCAGCGCAACTTGCCACCGATGGTGATGGGGAATGAATTCGCGCCGGAGATGGCGTTACCCACAGTACACATCGATAACCTGACTGCCGCATTTGAAGCGGTGAACCATTTGCTGCAACTCGGTCATCGTCAGATCGCCTGTATTACCGGCCCCGAACATATCCCGCTGTGCCAGTATCGTTTGCAGGGCTACATTCAGGCGCTGCGCCGTAGCAGCCTGCCGGTCGATCCCACGCTGATTGTGCATGGCGATTTTACCTTCGAAGCCGGAGCCAACGCGTTAAAGCAACTGATGAGCCTGCCCAATCCACCGAAAGCGCTGTTTTGTCATAGCGACCTGATGGCGCTGGGTGCCATGAATCAGGCCCGCAAACTGGGTATGCGGATTCCACAGGACCTTTCGGTGGTAGGTTTCGACGACATCGAACTGGCGCAATATTACGATCCACCGCTGACCACCGTCGCCCAGCCACGGTTTGATATCGGTCGAGAGGCGATGCTACTGCTGCTTGATGAGTTGCAGGGGAAACGCGTCAATAACGGTTCACGCCTGCTGGATGCGGAACTACGCGTGCGTGGAAGCACGGCCCCCGCTGCAAAACGTGAAAAATGACCACCTTTGCACCGCATTTTCAGCGGATTCTGAAGGCAGACTCCGCTGGTCAAACTTCCGGCCCTTGAGTAACATGGCGAATTCCTTGCCGGGCTATTAACAGCATATTTACAGGCCCGCATTTTTTTGAAGGGTATCAGAACGAGAGTGGCACAAAGAGATTACGTAGGCCGCGGGCGTTCAACAGGGACGCGTCGCAAAAAAAGCACAGGCCGCAGCAAGAAAAGCAAAGGCGGTTCTGGCACCTCCAAACTGATGATCGTACTGGCTGCGGCCGTACTGGTCACCTTTGCCGGTGGCTTATGGTTCATCTCCCATCATAAGAAAGAAGAGACGCCAGTGATGCCGGATCACAAAGCGGCGGGTAATGGGCTGCCGCCGAAACCGGAAGAGCGCTGGAAGTACATCAAAGAGCTGGAAAACCGCCAGCTGACCGTGCCCACACCCACGGAACCTTCTGCCGGTGGCGGCATTCAGTCACAAACGCAGCTGACCGATGAACAACGCCAGCTACTGGAACAGATGCAGGCGGATATGCGCCAGCAGCCTACTCAGCTGAATGAAGTGCCGTGGAATGAACAAACTCCGGCACAGCGCCAGCAAACCCTGCAACGTCAGCAGCAACAATTGCAGCGCCAGCAGCAGGTGCAACAACAGCAGGTGCAGCGTCAACAGCAGGTCCAGCAACAGCAGCCACAACATCAGCAGATGCAGCAGCAACCGGTCACCCGTCAGACACAGCAGCAGCCAGCTCCCATTACGCGTGAGCCCGAGCAGCAGACCCGGCCACAGGAAACCGTGAAAGCGAAGCCAGTTGAGAAGGCATCGTCGCAGCGCTGGATGGTGCAGTGTGGTTCGTTTAAGGGAACTGACCAGGCGGAGTCCGCACGAGCGGCACTTGCCTTCGAAGGCTTTGAAAGCCGGATTACCACCGGTGGCGGCTGGAATCGTGTAGTCATTGGCCCCTTCAAGGATCGCAGCAGCGCTGACAGCACGGTGAAACGCTTGCACAGTTCCGGCCACGGAAGCTGTATTCCCCTCGCTATCCCCTGAATAATCTGAGTTCCCCCGAGCCCCGTAATATGACGGGTGAATCGGGGTTGAAACTCCTGATTACTACCC
Source organism: Pantoea sp. App145 (assembly GCF_047947045.1). Classification (NCBI taxonomy): domain Bacteria; kingdom Pseudomonadati; phylum Pseudomonadota; class Gammaproteobacteria; order Enterobacterales; family Erwiniaceae; genus Pantoea; species Pantoea sp. App145. Next base: position 2,970,493 of record NZ_CP133290.1, on the reverse strand, counting down.
CATATCAGTTTGCATGATACTCCGCGCCAGGTGCGCGGAGTCCTTTTCTACTGCAACAAGGGGTCTGCCCGTGACAACAATAGTAAGTGTACGACGCAACGGCCAGGTAGTGATTGGCGGTGATGGCCAGGCTACTCTCGGCAATACCGTAATGAAAGGCAACGTTAAAAAAGTGCGTCGTCTTTATAACGACAAAGTCATCGCCGGTTTCGCTGGCGGCACTGCAGATGCCTTCACCCTCTTCGAACTGTTCGAGCGCAAGCTGGAAATGCACCAGGGGCATTTGGTGAAAGCTGCCGTCGAGCTGGCTAAAGACTGGCGTACCGATCGTATGCTACGTCGCCTCGAAGCCCTGCTGGCGGTGGCGGACGAATCCGCTTCACTGATCATCAGCGGCAACGGTGACGTTATCCAGCCGGAAAACGATCTGATTGCTATCGGTTCGGGTGGACCTTACGCCCAGGCAGCGGCACGCGCCCTGCTGGAAAATACTGATTTAGGTGCGAAAGATATCGTGGCTAAAGCGCTGAATATCGCTGGCGATATCTGCATCTACACCAACCATAATGTTAACTTTGAAGAATTACCCTCTAAGGCGTAAGGATCTGAATCATGTCTGAGATGACTCCCCGCGAGATTGTCAGCGAACTGAATCGCTTTATCATTGGCCAGGATGGTGCGAAACGTGCTGTGGCCATTGCGCTGCGTAACCGCTGGCGTCGTATGCAGCTTGACGAAGAGCTGCGCCATGAAGTCACCCCGAAAAACATCCTGATGATCGGTCCGACCGGTGTCGGTAAAACCGAGATTGCCCGTCGTCTGGCAAAACTGGCGCATGCGCCGTTCATCAAAGTGGAAGCCACCAAATTCACCGAAGTCGGTTACGTCGGCAAAGAAGTGGACTCCATCATTCGCGATCTGACCGACGCTGCCGTGAAAATGGTGCGTATTCAGGCGATTGAGAAAAATAAATACCGTGCTGAAGAGATGGCAGAAGACCGCATTCTCGATGCACTCATCCCGCCAGCAAAAAATAACTGGGGCCAGCCAGAGCATACCGCCGAGCCTTCTGCCGCTCGCCAGTCTTTCCGCAAAAAACTGCGTGAAGGTCAGCTGGACGACAAAGAGATCGAAATCGATCTGGCTGCCGCACCGATGGGCGTGGAAATTATGGCCCCGCCGGGCATGGAAGAGATGACCAGCCAGCTGCAGTCCATGTTCCAGAATCTGGGTGGACAGAAGCAGAAGCCGCGCAAGCTGAAAATCAAAGACGCCATGAAGCTGCTGATTGAAGAAGAAGCCGCCAAGCTGGTGAACCCGGAAGAACTGAAGCAGGACGCCATCGAAGCAGTTGAACAACATGGCATCGTGTTTATCGATGAGATCGACAAAATCTGTAAACGCGGCCAGTCATCCGGCCCGGATGTCTCGCGTGAAGGCGTACAGCGCGACCTGCTGCCGCTGGTGGAAGGTTGTACCGTCTCCACCAAACACGGCATGGTGAAAACCGATCACATCCTGTTTATCGCTTCCGGTGCGTTCCAGGTCGCCAGCCCGTCGGACCTGATTCCGGAATTGCAGGGTCGTCTGCCGATTCGTGTGGAACTTCAGGCGCTGACGGTGAACGACTTTGAGCGCATCCTGACTGAGCCAAATGCCTCTGTCACCGTGCAGTACAAGGCGCTGATGGCAACCGAAGGCGTGAACGTTGATTTCACTGAAGACGGTATTCGCCGCATTGCCGAAGCGGCATGGCAGGTGAACGAAACCACTGAGAATATCGGTGCACGTCGTTTGCATACGGTGCTGGAACGTCTGATGGAAGATATCTCCTACGCCGCCAGCGATCTTGATGGTGAATCGATCATCATCGACGCGGAGTATGTCGGCAAGCATCTGGATCAGTTGGTGGCCGACGAAGACCTCAGCCGCTTTATCCTGTAAGCCACTGCCACAACAACAATGCCCGGCCACTGTGCCGGGCATTTTTTTGCGCAGGATATTGATGCAGCGCTTTTTTTATAGGGTGATGATTTTGCCAACACTTGCCAGATAGCGATATACTTACCGCTCCTGTGGCAAACAGACGACATCCCTATGAAATACGATACATCTGAACTCTGCGACATCTACCATGAAGAAGTGAATGTTGTTGAACCGCTTTTTTCGAACTTTGGTGGACGCACCTCATTCGGTGGTCAGATAACCACAGTGAAATGTTTTGAAGACAACGGCCTGCTGTATGACCTGCTGGAAGAAAATGGCCGGGGTCGTGTTTTACTGGTTGATGGCGGTGGTTCTGTGCGCCGTGCACTGGTGGATGCGCAGCTGGCACGTCTGGCGGTGCAAAACGAGTGGGAAGGCATTGTGGTGTACGGATCGGTACGTCAGGTTGACGAACTGGAGGAGCTGGAGCTTGGCATTCAGGCGATTGCAGCCATTCCAGCCGGTGCTGCCGGGGAAGGGATTGGTGAGAGCGATGTGCGCGTCAATTTTGGTGGCGTGACCTTCTTTTCCGGCGACCATCTCTACGCTGACAATACCGGGATCATCCTGTCGGAAGACGCACTCGATATCGAGTAATCCCAGAGACGAAAACGGGTGCCGCGGCACCCGTTGTTGTCAGCGTTCAAAGTACGCTTAGACTTCTTCCATTTTTCCCAGCAGGGCGCGCAGCCGATCCTGCCACACATGCTGTTCTTCTTTCAGCTGTTGGTTTTCACGCACCAGCGCATCCTGGTTACCGGAAGACTGCTGAACTTCATTCTTCAGCGTATTGTTCTGCTCTTTCAGCTCTTCGATTTCCATCTGCAGCAGGGTGATGGTATCAATCGCCTGCTGTACTTTCGCTTCCAGTTTTTCGAACACTTCAAATGACATCTTTCTGACCTCTCCTAAATCTTGCAAGGCGTTGATGGTGCCGACCCGACGCAACGCGCGCCCGTCCATGACGCGGCCAGCAACGATGTCCCGATTGTATGTAGCGCGCCCCGGCAAGTCCAGCGGCGCAAGGCCTGCAAAGGGAGTCTGTAACACTTTTCAGTCAATGCCTAAAAAATTACGTCCCATTGAGCGTATTTATCCATATTGGCGGGAAATTTCTGATTCACAACCGGGGGTAATAGCGCTTAAAAAAACGCAAAAGACGCGAAAACGCGCATTTTTATGACAGACCACACAGAATTCAATTTCGCTATTTCTCGTTTATGCTCGTTAACGATAAATTTACAGCAGCCCTACAAGAGCGCTGGGTGACTCAACGGATTGAGAACAACAACTGATAAAATTTAACCTCGCTTCAGGAATGCCATTATGAGCCAGACAACGAACACACTAACAGGTCAGTGCATCGCCGAGTTTCTTGGTACCGGTTTGATTATCTTTTTCGGCGCGGGCTGTGTTGCTGCACTGAAACTTGCCGGAGCCAGCTTCGGCCAATGGGAAATTTGTATTATCTGGGGTTTAGCTGTCTCCATGGCGGTTTATCTGAGTGCTGGCGTTTCAGGCGCTCATCTCAATCCGGCGGTAACCGTGGCGCTTTGCCTGTTTGCCAACTTTGAAGGTCGTAAAGTGCTGCCTTACATTGTGGCGCAGGTTGCAGGTGCGTTCTGTGCGGCGGCGCTGGTCTACGGCCTTTACTACAATTTGTTCTTCGATTTCGAACAAAGTCATCAGATGGTACGCGGCAGCGTGGATAGCCTCCAGCTGGCAGGTATCTTCTCTACCTATCCGAATCCCCATATCAGTGTAGGTCAGGCATTCCTGGTTGAAATGGTGATTACGGCGGTATTGATGTCTCTCATCATGGCGCTGACCGATGATGGCAACGGTGTGCCGCGTGGTCCGCTGGCACCGCTGTTGATTGGTCTGCTGGTGGCGGTGATCGGTGGCTCTATGGGTCCGCTGACTGGCTTTGCCCTGAACCCGGCTCGTGACTTCGGTCCGAAGGTGTTCGCATGGCTGGCAGGCTGGGGCAACGTCGCCTTCACCGGTGGCAAAGATATCCCTTACTTCCTGGTTCCGATTTTTGGCCCGCTGGTTGGTGCCTGCCTCGGAGCTTTCGGTTACCGCGCACTGATTGGCCGTCACCTGCCAGTTAACGTCGCAGTAACCAGCAAGACAGAAAATCAGGTCGCGCGCGCTGAGCAGCGTAAAGCGTAAGTTTCACTTTTAGATCATCAGGAAAATCATATGACTACGACAGATAAAAAATACATCGTCGCGCTCGACCAGGGCACAACCAGTTCTCGTGCTGTGATTCTGGACCATGACGCCAATATCGTCGCTGTCTCGCAGCGTGAATTCACCCAGATCTACCCGAAAGCGGGCTGGGTTGAACATGACCCAATGGACATTTGGGCGTCACAAAGTTCGACGCTGGTTGAAGTGCTGGCCCATGCCAACATCCGTTCTGACGAAATCGCCGCGATTGGTATCACTAACCAGCGTGAAACCGCCATCGTCTGGGATAAAGAGACTGGCAACCCGGTTTATAACGCCATCGTCTGGCAGGACCCGCGTACTGCGGATTACTGTAACAAGCTGAAGAAAGAAGGCCTGGAAGAGTATATCCAGCACACCACCGGTCTGGTGATTAACCCGTACTTCTCCGGCACCAAAGTGAAGTGGATCCTCGATAACGTCGAAGGTGCGCGCGAACGTGCCAAACGTGGCGAGCTGCTGTTCGGCACCGTGGATACCTGGCTGGTGTGGAAAATGACCCAGGGCCGTGTGCATATCACCGACCACACCAACGCCTCACGTACCATGATGTATAACATTCACGAGCTGAAGTGGGATGAGCGTATGCTCGAAATCCTCGACATTCCGCGTGAAATGTTGCCGGAAGTGAAAGGCTCGTCTGAAATCTACGGCCAGACCAACATTGGTGGTAAAGGCGGTACGCGTATTCCGATTGCCGGGATTGCTGGTGACCAGCAGGCAGCGCTTTATGGCCAGCTGTGTGTGCAGCCGGGGATGGCGAAAAACACCTATGGTACTGGCTGCTTTATGCTGATGAACACCGGTACCGAAGCTGTGACCTCCACTCATGGTCTGCTGACCACCATCGCCTGCGGCCCACGTGGCGAGGTGAACTATGCACTGGAAGGTGCGGTGTTCATCGGTGGTGCGGCCATTCAGTGGCTGCGTGACGAGATGAAGCTGTTCAGCGATGCTGCTGACTCTGAATACTTCGCGCAGAAAGTGAAAGACAGCAACGGCGTGTATATGGTGCCCGCCTTCACCGGCCTCGGTGCCCCGTATTGGGACCCGTATGCACGTGGTGCGATCTTTGGCCTGACGCGTGGTGTTAACGGCAACCATCTGATTCGCGCCACGCTGGAGTCGATTGCCTTCCAGACGCGTGATGTGCTGGAAGCGATGCAAAATGATGCCAACACCCGCCTGCAATCTCTGCGCGTGGATGGTGGTGCCGTGGCTAACAACTTCCTGATGCAGTTCCAGTCCGACATTCTGGGCACCCGTGTTGAACGCCCGGAAGTGCGCGAAGTCACCGCGCTGGGTGCAGCATATCTGGCCGGCCTGGCTGTCGGTTTCTGGAATGATCTGGAAGAAGTCCGCTCCAAAGCGGTAATTGAACGCGAATTCCGCCCAAGCATTGAAACCACCGAGCGTAACGTCCGCTATGCGGGCTGGAAAAAAGCTGTCGCTCGCGCTCAGGCCTGGGAAGAACACGACGAGTAATCCCCCTGCAACCCGCGGCACCCTGCCGCGGGTTTTTCCCGCCGCTTTACCCCGCTGTGCTACACTGCCCGCCTGTTTTTTGTCAGGTGCAGACCATGAAACGAGAACTCGCGATTGAATTTTCCCGCGTTACCGAAGCCGCCGCGCTGGCGGGCTATCACTGGTTAGGACGCGGCGACAAGAATGCTGCCGACGGCGCTGCCGTCAACGCCATGCGTATTATGCTGAACACCATCGATATCAATGGTCAGATAGTGATCGGTGAAGGAGAAATCGACGAAGCGCCAATGCTCTACATTGGTGAAAAGGTGGGGACCGGCCAGGGCGATGCGGTCGATATCGCCGTTGATCCGATTGAAGGCACGCGCATGACTGCGTTAGGCCAGGCCAATGCGCTGGCGGTGTTGGCGGTGGGCGATAAAGGCAGTTTCCTGCACGCACCTGATATGTACATGGAAAAATTGATTGTTGGTCCAGGCGCGCATGGCGCTATCGACCTCAATCTGCCACTGGAAACCAACCTGACAAACATCGCGACAGCCTTGGGCAAATCACTCAGCCAGCTGACGGTGTCCATTCTGGCAAAGCCGCGTCACGATGCGGTGATTGCGCAACTACAACAACTCGGTGTGCGAGTCTTTACCTTTCCGGATGGTGATGTTGCGGCATCCATTCTCACCTGCATGCCCGACAGTGAAGTGGATGTGCTGTACGGAATTGGCGGTGCGCCGGAAGGGGTGGTCTCTGCGGCGGTGATTCGCGCGCTGGATGGCGACATGCAGGCACGCCTGCTGCCGCGTCACCAGGTGAAAGGTGACAGCGAAGAAAATCGCCGCCTTGGCGAACAGGAATTACAACGCTGTGCCGAAATGGGGATTGAAGCAGGTAAGGTGCTGACGCTGGAGCAGATGGCGCGCAACGATAACGTAATTTTTGCTGCCACTGGCATCACCACCGGCGACTTACTTAAAGGCATCACGCGTAAAGGGAATATCGCGACCAGCGAAACACTGCTGATTCGCGGTAAATCGCGCACCATTCGCCGCATTCAGTCGATCCACTATCTGGATCGTAAAGATGCGGCGCTGCACCCGTTTATCCTGTAACCGTCTGCCTGCCGCTCTCGGGATGGCGTGAGAGCGGCCACCAGCACAGCAGCATCACCAGCGCGGTGGCAAACATCAACATGCCGAGGCTGAACTGATCACGCTGCGGCATCATCGCCGAAAGCCACGCCACCAGGCCAGAACCCAGATTCTGTAAGCCGCCAATCAGCGCTCCGGCGCTACCTGCCAGCCACGCGTAGGGCTCCATCGCGCCGGACGTCGCCAGCGGAAACAACATCCCCGCACCGAAGAAAAACAGCGCCGCAGGCGCCAGAAGCGTCCAGATATTCATCACGCCAAACCACGCCGGTACCCACATCATCAATCCCGCCAGCAGGCAGCTGTTCACGCCGTACCACATCAACGTGTGCCAGGATTTTTGTTCGCGTCCGGCAAACCAGGCACCGAAAAAGGCGGCCGGAATCGGCAGGATAAACAGGATGCTGACCGTCAAACCATCCAGTCCCAGCACGCCACCCAGCAGCACGCCACAGCTGGCTTCAAATACCGCAATGCCCGCCAGCGCGCCAATCAGCAGTAACAAATAACGGACAAAGTGGCCATCGCTGAGTAAGGTGGCATAGCGCCGCAGAAAGGGCGTCGCCGCTGTTTCGGCGGGTCTGGTTTCTGGCAGCCAGCGCGCCATTGCCACTGTCACGCCAAGACACAGCAGCAGCAAAAAGGCAAAACAGGCATGCCAGCCAAACAGCTGCGTCAGTAAGGCTCCGATAACCGGCGCCAGCAACGGGCTAACCAGAATGCCCATATTTAACAGGCTATTGGCCTGACGCAACGCCGTCCCCTGGTGAAGATCGCGCGGCATAGTTCGGGCCATCACCCCAGCCACGCCCGTACCCAGCCCCTGGACAGCACTACCTAATATCAGAATGTGCAGCGAAGGAGCAAATAGCGCGATCAGGGCACCGCAGGCAAAGATCGTCATTCCAGCAAGGATCACCGGCCGCCGCCCGATGCTATCGGAGAGTGGGCCATAGATCAGTTGTGATCCGCCGTAAGTGATCAGATAGCCTGCCATGACCTGTTGTATGGCCCCGCTGTGCACGTTAAAAGCATCAGCCATGGCTGCCATCGCGGGTACATAGATGGTTTGCGCCATCTGCCCGACGGCCACCAGCACGATCAACATCAACAATAAGCGGCGATTTTCCGTTTTAGATATCAACATGGAACAAAATGTCTGTCTGAGAAATAAAGTAAAGACAGCAGTAAAAAAGCTGCCTGTTATGAATGGCGGCAAAAATATCAGGATTCGATGACAAAGCGAGGGGTGGGACCAAAGCAATTAGCCTGACTTCGTCAAGCTGTGACACCAGCCTGTAAAGCACCCGCTACAGTTGAAGCAAAGTGCGCTGCATTTGTCGCTGAGAGCCATTTACCCAGCCAGGGACTGGAAATCTTCCCGGCGGCTGGCGAAGATAGTGACATGCCTGAAAAATCAACAATAAGGAGTGAACATGGCTGAGTGGGTCAATGCCGAAGTGAAAGAAGTCAAAAACTGGACCGATGCCCTGTTCAGCCTGCGCGTGCAGGCACCCATCGATCCCTTTATCGCCGGGCAATTTGCCAAGCTGGCGCTGGAAATCGACGGCGAACGCGTGCAGCGTGCTTATTCCTATGTCAATGCACCACATGACTCGCTGCTCGAGTTCTATCTGGTTACGGTACCAGAAGGTAAGCTTAGCCCGAGGTTACAGACGCTGCGTCCGGGCGATCAGGTGATGGTGACGAAAGAAGCGTCAGGCTTTTTTGTGCTGGACGAAATTCCTGATTGCCAGACACTGTGGATGCTGGCCACTGGCACCGCCATTGGCCCGTATTTGTCTATTCTGCAACAGGGCGCAGGGCTGGAGCGTTTCGAGAATATCGTGCTAGTCCATGCCACGCGCTATGCCGCCGATCTCAGCTTCCTGCCACTGATGCAGCAATTACAGCAGCGTTATCAGGGGAAGCTGCATATACAGACCGTGACCAGCCGTGAAGAGATGGCTGGCTCGCTGCATGGTCGTGTCCCCGCACTGATTGAAAGCGGCGCACTGGAACAGGCAGTAGGGTTACCGATGGATGCGGATACCAGCCACATCATGTTGTGCGGCAACCCACAAATGGTGCGCGATACCCAGCAATTGCTGAAAGATAACCGCGGCATGCGCAAGCATTTCAAACGCAAACCCGGGCATATGAGCAGCGAACATTACTGGTAACTGATGGGCGGCATAATGTGAGTTTTTTCCAGGCCGGGGTTTTGACTTTCGCTGGTAAAAACCGTTCTAATCATTGGCTACGTTATTGGTTAGGACCGAAGCAATGAAGAATCTGCCAGGCGCGTTGCTACTCAGCCTCGCACTGACATTTCCCGTCTGGGCGGAAGACGCACCCCCGCAGGATCGCAGCGACCATCTGCCTGCGGCCCCTTATTTACTGCCTGGTGCGCCCACCTTTGATATGACCATTGCGCAGTTTCGTGAAAAGTACAATGCCGCCAATCCTGACCTGCCGTTGATGGAATATCGTTCCATCGATAATCAGGACGATAAAAGCAACCTGACGCGGGCTGCCAGCAAAATTAGCGAAACCCTGTATGCCTCTACGGCGCTGGAGCAAGGCACCGGTAAAATCAAAACGTTACAGGTAACCTGGTTGCCGGTGCCAGGGCCGGATGAGAAGAATGCCCAGGAAAAGGCCATGGCTTACATGACCGCCCTGCTGCGCTTTTTCTCCCCCGGGTTATCGCCTGAAGACGGACGTAAAAAGCTCGATTCCCTGCTCAGCGCAGGCAAAGGTTCACGCTATTTTTCCCGTAATGAAGGGGCGCTGCGTTTTGTGGTCGCGGACAACGGTGATAAGGGCCTGACCTTTGCTGTAGAGCCGATCAAACTGGCGCTTGCCACACCCTGATCACCCCCGGCAAAAATGACGAAAAGCAAAGCCAGCGACATATTTGATCTCTATACTGTCTGGCAGACATCGCTGCCTTTGAGCAGTGCTATTTCATGAATCGCGTTATGCGGAGGAAAGAATGCGACATCCACTGGTTATGGGTAACTGGAAACTGAACGGCAGCAAGCATATGACTGACGAGCTGATCGCAGGTTTGCGCAAAGAACTGTCTGGTGTTGAAGGCTGCGGTGTGGCGATTGCTCCGCCGGCACTCTATCTTGCTCAGGCAAAACATGCCATTTCCGGTAGCCACATTGCACTGGGTGCTCAGAACGTCGACGTCAATCTGTCTGGCGCTTTCACCGGCGAAACTTCAGCTGACATGCTGAAAGATATCGGCGCCAAATACATCATCATCGGTCACTCTGAGCGTCGTACTTATCACAAAGAAAGCGACGAATTTATCGCGAAGAAATTCGCTGTGCTGAAAGCTGCTGGCCTGGTACCGGTTCTTTGTATTGGTGAAACCGAATCAGAAAACGAAGCGGGCAAAACTGAAGAAGTCTGCGCACGTCAGATCGACGCAGTGCTGGAAACTCAGGGCGCAGAAGCCTTCCAGGGTGTCGTCATTGCCTACGAACCGGTATGGGCGATTGGTACTGGTAAATCAGCAACGCCTGCGCAGGCTCAGGCCGTGCATAAATTCATTCGCGATCATATCGCGAAGAAAGATGCCGCAGTGGCTGCCCAGGTCATCATCCAGTACGGCGGTTCTGTTAATGACAAAAACGCCGCAGAACTGTTCACTCAGCCTGACATCGATGGTGCGCTGGTTGGTGGTGCGTCACTGAAAGCTGACGCCTTTGCGGTGATTGTTAAAGCTGCCGCCGCAGCGAAAAACGCGTAATCGTTCTGATGCATGACGAGGCGGCTTAACAGCCGCCTTTTTTATTGCAGAATCTGGCAACGATGATCCTGCAATTCTTCTGCCGAACCACTTTCCAGTTTGGCCCAGTTGCGTTCAATCGCCATCAGCGCCAGGCGACCATCCGGCAACGCTGCCAGCGCCATGCCGTATTTCCCCATCTCGCTACGTGCGTCAGGGACTTCTAATGCCAGACGAATAAAAACGCTTTGCTGCGCCAGCTGCGCCTCTGTCAGGGTGCGTATCTGATAACGATGTTTTTGCAGCGTTTCACTTTGCCATTGCTCGCTGAGTAGCGGAGCCAGTGCATCCAGCCGCTGACGCACATCCGGCCGCAGACAGGAAATATGAATATGCAGCTGATTTTGTGAACGAGCATATTGTGAGTTAATCGCCAGCGATAGCGCACTGTCGGCAATCGGTTTACCACGGCGCTGCGCCAGTAAACTCCTCTCCTGCCAGGCATCCGCAAACAAATTCGGTGTTGCCGGATTCAGCAGAATCGGGCTTTCCATACCGGTGATTTTTTCGATGGGCATCAGCAAATACTGCAACGGACCGTTGAGATCTTTCAGCGTAACGTAGCCTTTTGCCACATCCACCTGCTGACAGGGAGCAGGATCACCGCGTTGCGTCATACCAGGCAGGCATTTCTCGCTGATAATTTGCCACAAGGCATTGGAGTTTTTCTGGAAGTGCACCGCAGCCAGGACTAAGCCGATAATCAACAGTGCAAGCAACAAGGTAATCAGATTCAGGGTACGACGGCTGCCCTGCATAGCGTGGTCCCTCGGTTCATCATCTGCCAGCATCCTCGCCTGGCAGATGATGAATGTCACGGACTTTTGCCGCGCGCCAAAGCAAAACGGCCAGCAAAGGCTGGCCGTGATACTTTACTGGCAGAACGATTACGGTTTCATAACCTGATCGTAAGTGCCGCCATCGGCAAAGTGGGTTTTCTGCGCCTGCTCCCAGCCGCCAAATTTGCTATCGATAGTGAACAGTTTTACCGGTGCAAAGGTGCTGGCAAATTTCTTCGCCACCGCTTCATCACGCGGGCGATAGAAATTTTCCGCGGCGATGGTCTGCCCTTCCGGGGAGTAGAGGTACTTCAGGTAATCCTCTGCCACTTTACGGGTGCCACGTTCATCGACCACTTTATCAACCACTGCCACCGTCGGCTCGGCAAGGATCGATTCGCTCGGTGTGATGATTTCAAATTTGTCTTTACCCAGTTTGTTGACCGCCAGATACGCTTCGTTTTCCCAGGCAATCAGCACATCACCAATACCGCGTTCAACAAAGGTGTTGGTAGCGCCGCGCGCACCAGAATCCTGCACTTCAACATTCTTAAACAGCGCTTTGACGTACGCTTCTGCTTTGGCCTGATCGCCGTGATTTTGATCCAGGGCCCAGCCCCAGGCAGCCAGATAGTTCCAGCGCGCACCGCCGGATGTCTTCGGATTTGGCGTAATCACCGATACACCCGGTTTAATCAGATCAGCCCAGTCGTGGATGCCCTTCGGATTGCCTTTACGCACGAGGAATACAATGGTCGAGGTGTAAGGCGCGGAGTTATCAGGCAGACGTTTGATCCAGTTTTTATCAATACGACCACGCTCAGCAATGGCATCAACGTCAGACTGCAACGCCAGCGTCACCACATCCGCACGGATGCCATTGATCACCGAGGTAGCCTGCTTACCTGAACCACCGTGCGATTGGCGGATCACCACGTTATCACCGGTTTCCTGCTTGTAATGGGCGCTGAACGCTTTGTTGTACTGCTCGTAAAGTTCACGCGTCGGATCGTAAGACACGTTTAACAGCTGAATATCCTTTGCCAAAACACTGGTTGAAGCCAGTAACAGGGTGACACCAATAGTCCACTTGTTCATTGCTTGCTCTCCGAAGTCGTTATAGAACAAGACTGACACAAACTAATCCACAGATTAAAGAATTAAAAATAAGCTGTTATAACTGGAGAGAATATGAGCAGACATAAAAAAGGCGCGTACCCTGACGCGCCTTGATTTTGCTGATTTAGTAGAGTTTTTTCGCGGTATCCAGCCAGTCGCGTTTGAACGGACGTTTCATATTTTCGATGGCATCGATAATGTCGTGGTGCACCATCTTCTCGTTCTGAATACCTACGCAACGTCCACCGTAGCCCTGCAGCAGCAGTTCAATGGAGTACGCACCCATACGTGAAGCCAGGATGCGGTCATAAGCACAAGGCGCACCGCCACGCTGAATGTGGCCCAGAACCGTGGCACGGGTTTCGCGTTTGGTTTCAGCTTCAATGTAATGCGCCAGATCGTCGATATCACAGATGTGCTCAGTGATAGCCACGATGGCGTGTTTTTTACCTTTGGCGATACCGGCTTTGATTTCAGCGACCAGTTCTTCACGGGTATAAGGAATTTCCGGCAGCACGATAAATTCACAGCCACCAGCAATTGCTGCCGCCAGTGTCAGATCGCCGCAGTAACGGCCCATCACTTCAACGATGGAAATACGCTGATGTGAAGAAGAAGTGTCACGCAAGCGGTCAATCGCCTCCACTACCGTTTCCAGCGCGGTGAAATAACCGATGGTGTAGTCAGTACCGGCGACATCGTTGTCGATGGTGCCCGGCAAGCCAATGCATGGGAAGCCCATTTCCGTCAGGCGCTTAGCACCCATGTAAGAGCCGTCACCACCAATCACCACCAGCGCATCGATGCCGCGCTTTTTCATATTTTCGATGGCAACCTGACGAACTTCTTCGTTACGGAATTCCGGGAAACGAGCAGAACCGAGGAAAGTACCGCCACGATTGATCATATCCGAGACGCTGTAGCGATCGAGATTGACCATACGGTCTTCATAGAGCCCCAGATAGCCGTCGTAGATGCCAAAAACTTCAAGTCCTTCACTCAGCGCGGAACGTACAACTCCGCGAATGGCTGCGTTCATGCCTGGGGCGTCGCCGCCGCTGGTCAGTACTCCGATTTTTTTGATCATGACAACCTCTGGATTGTTCAAAACTAAGGATTATTCCCGCCAGTGCCCCTGCGGAGACCAGCTCGCGATCGCACGGCCTTATAGTTGAGAGATAGTATATCAAAGGCTGATTGCTGAATTGATTCAGGTCAGACAAGTTTTCGCTATTTTTTTACAGAGTTGTTAGCGTTCCGTCATTTTTATCCCGCAACACGATGATTTAAAACTATTAAAACTGGAAAAAACCCTGTTGATTTTCCGGTACAACTGAGCAGGGATCCTGATGAATGATGACGTCGGAGCCAGGAAACTTGCTGCGTAATGCCTGTTCAATTTGATCGGCCACCTTATGTGCCTGCACCAGCGGCAGATGGTCATCCATTTCCAGATGCAACTGAATAAAGCGCGTCGGGCCAGACTGCCGGGTACGTAAGTCATGCGCACCACGTACGCCCGGCCAGTTGGCGATCAAATCAATAATCGCCTGACGTTCCTCTTCCGGTAAAGCACGGTCCAGCAGTGACTGGACGGCTTCATACCCCATACGCAGCGCGTTATACAGAATATAAACGCCAATCCCTAAGGCGAATAATGCATCGGCCCGGGAAAAACCATAGCTGCTTAAGCCGAGCGCTATGAGAATAGCACCGTTCATAATGACATCGGATTGGTAGTGCAGCATATCAGCGCGAATCGCCTGGCTACGGGTGTGCCGCACCACCCAGCGCTGAAAAGTGACCAGCACCAGCGTTGAACAGAGTGCAATCACCGTGACCACAATACCGACCAGTGGAGCTCGCAGGATTTCGGGAGAGGCAAGATGCTGAATACCGGTAAGAAACAGGAATAACGCCGATCCGGAAATAAACATACTTTGCGCCAGTGCCGCCAGGGATTCAGCCTTACCATGGCCAAAAGTATGGTCGGCATCCGCAGGTTGCAGGGCATAGCGCACCACCAGCAGATTGGTCAGCGAAGCAGCGATATCGACCAGTGAATCCACCAACCCCGCCAGCACACTGACCGAACCGGTATACCACCAGGCAAAAATTTTAACGATTAACAACAGCGATGCCAGCACCGTGGCAGACAACGCTGCGCGGCTCACCAGCTTTGCGTAGGAGTGTTCCATGCCTTGGCCTCTTCGGGCAACGTTCAATGGTGCGCCCGTTTAATCTCAGAATGGCTCAAGTTTATCATTAGCAGGTAAACGCTGCCTGGATGGTGTTGCAGTGACAATAAAAGTCGCCATTTTTCATATCTTGCGGTTGAACAGACGTGATGACAGGAAAGATCTGGCTAAGAGCCTGAGGCTTAATGGTTATCTGTGTGTCCAATGCCGGATAGCGAAATTTTTCGCATCCATAAATCGCGAAGACCGAATATCGGTTATTTCTTTGTCCCAAACTGGATTTAGTGGCACATAATAACCTTCGTCTTTAGCCTCCTGCGCGAAAGATTTTAATTCTTCCACATTCCTGACCACACATATTTCGCTAAAATCGCCAAAGGATTTAGGCAGCGTAAAGACTGCTGGGAAATTTGCTTCAATATCTGTCCAGGGATTACAGGTGTCTGTGCTATGATGCACAACCGGTTCACCGTTGCCAACCAGACATTCATTAATACTGGATATCATATTGCGAATGCGCACCGACACATTACCAACGCTCTTATCTACCTTCGCATAAAATTCAACTTCACTTAAATATGAACTTTTTAAGTTACCAGGTAGTTTTTCATGAGGCGTTGTATAACTATCCATTCTCTCTTTAAATATATGATGAGACACATCATGCACAGATAATTTATCTTCAACACCATAATCCTCAAATGCCGGCGCGATCATAAAAAGGTCGTAATCGGCGGTAAGAGGTTTTTGACCCGACCCAGCCGGGGCTAAAACTTCAACGGGTTCACCATTGTAGATAACCTGCCAGGATCCTTTATCTGTTCCGGGTACCAACTCAAACTTATGCATGGCACCTTTTGGCGTACTGGCCTCTAACTCAAGAGGCTGACGGTTTACACCATATTTTATATTTTTGATATAATTATTCTCGACGAGTGAATCCAGCCTCGCCTTTGTTATTTCCAATACAACTTTATTAGCATAACCTTTGCTCATACAATCTTGCACTTCCTTATTAAATCCCTCTTGTTTATCTGGCCGATCGGCAAGCTTGCTTAGCTCCTGCTTAACACAGATAAAAGATGTTTGCGGGCCCCAGTCAGCACTTTTCCCCTTTATGTGGAATCCTTTTGTCGGATATCCACTTGCGATGAGATCCGTTGCCATCATATCAACCGGACGAATGCCGATTATAGTATTCTTCTCATAAGACAAACGTTGTAGTTTAACGAGATGATTTGGCACTATCCCTATATTATCTTTTTTACATAAATCTATAACTTCAGCCAGTTTTTCCACCTGATTTTTGGCCAATAACTCTGCTGAAGATGATGACTGGGTAGATTGTGCAGGTAAGGGAGAATGCGATTTAGGTATATTTATTGGCATATCCTTCCTTTTTGTCATCAATGCGCATGGGAACGATAGAATTGTCTGCTATCTGAAAGCATTGTCCTTATGTTTTTATGCAAAAACTTTCGAATTTCGTACACTCCGTGAGATTCACACCACTTTGCAACGTTACCGATCAAGATTCAAACAGGTACAGCATGGTACCTGCACGTAGAAGTATCCACTGCAAAACCCTTTTCCGGTTGCTTCTGCCCAGCCCTCATGGGTTGATGGCTAATGCTCATCAGCTGATTTTTTTTGTGATTTTTTGACAAAAAAAACCCCGCCGTCATGGCGGGGAAGACAGGGATGGTGTCTATGGCAAGGAAAACAGGGATACTATGTTACTGGTTACTGCTGGTACTACTCACTGCTTGCAGCGGTGATGATGGCTGCAATTCTGAGAGCCTGCGCATTTCATTGAGGCGCCGCTCATAATTCTTCTGCAATGTCGCTTGCTGTGCAGGCGTTAGCAGGTGGTACATCTGATTACGAACCCGAGCCATCACAACGTTTTGTTCGACTTGCGCCTGAGCAATTTTTTCTGCCTGCAGGCGGATGGCTGATTCGTTAAATTTGTCTGCAATGACCAGGTCATGCATAGTTTCTATATCCTGAACGCTGACGGCGGGACGTTCGAGTCGCGCTTGTTGCATCAGGTCTCGCATTTGTTGCCGCTGTTGCTCAGTAAGTTCAATGCCATCAAACATGTGGCTTTGCGGATTTTGCGTCATACTGCCTGTCGTCAATCCGCCGTTATGATGCATCTCGTCAATCGTCGTCGTGTCTGCTGCTCCTGCGCTGGCGTGACTGAGAACCATCGCTGAGGCAATGACGACGGCGGTTAAGTTGCGCATCGTTTACTCCCAGTTCGTTCCGTTTTGCGATTCAACGAGGACTAGTGTACGGCGGCAGCTGCAAACATCCGTCAGGGGGTGTAAAACTACGTAAAGCGTTGGATTGACGATATGGGAACACGGTATTTTGCCTGCGGAGGGCAATAAAAAATGAATAAGATCCTGTTGGTTGATGATGACCGCGAATTGACTTCGCTGCTTAAAGAACTGCTTGAGATGGAAGGTTTTGAAGTGATTGTCGCCAGCGATGGCGAGCAGGCACTCAACCTACTGGACAACACCGTAGACCTGTTACTGCTTGATGTCATGATGCCGAAAAAGAACGGTATCGACACACTGAAAGAGTTACGTCAGCAACACCAGACACCGGTGATCATGTTGACTGCACGCGGCAGCGAACTGGATCGCGTCCTTGGTCTTGAATTGGGTGCGGATGACTATCTACCTAAACCTTTTAACGATCGCGAGCTGGTTGCGCGTATTCGCGCCATTCTGCGTCGTTCCAACTGGAGCGAGCAACAGCAGCAGCACGACAACAGTTCACCCACGCTGGAAGTCGATTGTTTACGACTTAACCCAGGTCGCCAGGAAGCCAGCTTCGATAATGAAACGCTGGACCTGACCGGCACGGAATTCACCCTGCTTTATCTGCTGGCACAGCATCTTGGCCAGGTGGTATCACGCGAACATCTCAGCCAGGAAGTGCTGGGTAAGCGTCTGACGCCGTTTGACCGCGCCATCGATATGCATATCTCTAACCTGCGTCGTAAATTACCGGAACGTCGTGATGGTCATCCGTGGTTTAAAACTCTGCGCGGACGTGGCTACCTGATGGTTTCGGCATCATGATTGGAAGTTTGACCACCCGCATCTTCGCCATCTTCTGGCTTACCCTGGCGTTGGTGTTGATGCTGGTGTTGATGGTGCCAAAACTCGACTCTCGACAGATGACCTCGTTGCTGGAAAGTGAACAGCGGCAGGGCATCATGATCGAGCAGCATGTTGAAGCCGAACTGGCGCAAGACCCACCCAACGATTTGATGTGGTGGCGTCGGTTATTTCGCGCCATTGAGAAATGGGCTCCGCCAGGCCAGCGACTATTGCTGGTGACCAGTGAGGGGCGCGTCATTGGCGCCCAGCACAACGAAATGCAGGTTATCCGCAACTTTATTGGTCAGTCCGACAATGCCGATCACCCGCAGAAGAAAAAATATGGTCGGGTAGAAATGGTTGGCCCCTTTGCCGTACGCGATGGCGAAGATAACTACCAGCTCTATCTGATCCGCCCCGCCACCAGCTCGCAACTGGATTTCGTCAATCTGCTGTTTGACCGCCCGTTGCTATTACTCATCGTCACCATGCTGATCAGCTCCCCGCTGTTACTGTGGCTGGCATGGAGCCTGGCACGTCCGGCACGTAAGCTTAAACATGCCGCCGATGAGGTAGCGAGCGGCAATTTGCGGCAGCATCCGGAACTGGAATCAGGACCACAAGAGTTCCTGGCCGCTGGCTCAAGTTTCAACCAGATGGTGAGCGCACTCGAACGCATGATGACGGCACAACAACGCCTGCTGTCAGATATCAGCCATGAGTTACGCACCCCCCTCACCCGTTTACAGTTAGCCACCGCTCTGCTGCGTCGTCGTCAGGGTGAAGGCAAAGAGCTGGAACGTATTGAAACGGAAGCGCAGCGACTGGACGGAATGATCAACGACTTGCTGGTACTGTCACGCACCCAGCATAAAAATGCGCTGGTCAGCGAAGCGATGAAGGCCAACCATCTGTGGAATGGTGTACTGGAAGATGCCAAATTCGAAGCAGAGCAGATGGGTAAACGTATGGACGTTCCTTATCCACCGGGTCCGTGGCCGTTATATGGCAACCCACACGCGCTGGAGAGTGCGCTGGAAAACATCGTACGCAATGCGCTGCGTTATTCGCATACGCATATCAGCGTTAGCTTCTCGGTGGATATCGAGGGTATTACCGTACATGTGGATGATGATGGTCCCGGCGTCAGCCCGGAAGATCGTGAGCAGATTTTCCGCCCGTTCTACCGTACCGATGAGGCACGCGATCGCGAATCAGGCGGCACCGGCCTGGGGCTGGCGATTGTCGAAACGGCAGTTCAGCAACATCGCGGTTGGGTGAAAGCTGATGACAGCCCGCTCGGCGGCCTGCGCCTGACCCTCTGGCTGCCGTTGTACTCCGCCCGCCAATAATTTGTTATGCTTCGGCCCTCGTTTCCGGGGGCCTTATGCTAAATATCGTTTTATTTGAACCTGAAATTCCGCCTAATACCGGCAATATTATCCGTCTCTGCGCCAATACTGGCTTTCAGTTGCACCTGATCGAACCTCTGGGTTTTGCCTGGGATGATAAGCGCCTGCGACGTGCCGGGCTGGATTACCACGAATTCACCGCCATCAGGCATCACGCTAACTATGCGGCATTCATTGCGACTGAAGCACCCCAGCGGGTGTTTGCACTCACCACCAAAGGCACCCCGGCGCATAGTGCCGTGCGTTATCAGGCTGGCGATTATCTGGTGTTTGGTCCGGAAAGCCGGGGGCTACCCGCAGAGATTCTTAACGCGCTGCCACCCGAGCAAAAAATTCGTATTCCGATGATGCCCGAAAGTCGCAGTATGAACCTGTCGAATGCGGTTTCAGTCGTAGTATATGAAGCGTGGCGCCAGCTTGATTATGCTGGCGCGCTGATCAAGAGCTAGATGCCGTCACCGAACTCAAAACCTGGAACGGTACCATTAAAGTGCTGATCCATGTCCATTGAGGGTTTATCGCTGGCAGGTTTACCGACAATGCGTGCCGGTACGCCTGCTGCCGTGGTATGCGGTGGTACCGGCTGAAGAACCACGGAACCGGCACCAATTTTGGCACCGCGCCCCACTTCGATATTGCCAAGTATTTTTGAACCCGCGCCAATCATCACCCCTTCACGAATCTTCGGATGACGATCGCCACTGGTTTTACCGGTACCGCCCAGGGTGACGTTTTGCAGGATGGAAACATCATTTTCTACGATGGCCGTTTCGCCGATCACGATGCCGGTGGCATGGTCGAGCATGATGCCATGACCAATGTTTGCAGCCGGGTGAATATCTACAGCAAATGAGACCGAGATTTCGTTTTGCAGGTAAACCGCCAGCGCACGGCGACCTTCCTTCCACAGCCAGTGACCAATACGATACGCCTGCAGGGCATGGAAACCTTTCAGATACAGCAAAGGCGTAGAATATTTATCAACGGCTGGGTCACGCTGACGCACCGCCTGAATATCATAGGCAGCAGAAACGATCATCGAAGGGTCTTCACGATAGGCTTCTTCAACGATTTCGCGAATAGCGATGGCAGGCATAATCGGGTTAGCCAGTTTGTTTGCCAGCATGTAGCTAAGTGCGCTGCCCAGGTTCTCGTGCTTAAGCAATGTCGCATGGAAGAAACTGGCCAGCATCGGCTCGCAGTCGGCCAGTGCCCTGGCTTCCGCTTTAATATTGTTCCAGACCAGTTCTAACTCTTCAGACGACATTGCTGTGTTCTCCCGATAAAAAAAGCGCCTGATGGGGCGCTCCAGGTGATGACGCTGGGCATCCTGCTTCAGCTTTGGCTGTTTTCGTCCTTCCTTGCACGGCCGAGTAAGCTCAATGCTGCCTCTCGCGCTGATTTTTCGCAATATAATACCTGATAAATTTGCTCGGTTATTGGCATTTCCACACCAACGCGGGAAGCTAACGCTCTGACTTCTTTGGTGTTTCTGTAACCTTCTACAACTTGTCCGATAATGCGTTGCGCCTCATCTACGTTCTCGCCCTGCCCCAGCATCATGCCAAAACGACGATTACGAGACTGATTATCGGTACACGTCAGCACCAGATCGCCCAGGCCTGCCATCCCCATAAAGGTGGTAGGATCAGCCCCCAATGCTGCGCCCAGACGGCTCATTTCGGCCAGACCACGGGTAATGAGTGCGGTGCGCGCATTCGCGCCAAAACCGATGCCATCAGAGATTCCGGCGCCGATCGCAATCACGTTTTTCACCGCACCACCCAGCTGCACGCCAATAAAGTCCGGGTTGTTATACACACGGAAACTTTTCCCACAGTGCAGCTTCTGCTGGAGATCGTCAGCAAACTGCGCATCCGTTGACGCCAGCGCAATCGCCGTTGGCATACCCGCAGCCAGCTCTTTAGCGAAAGTTGGCCCAGAGATCACGGCTAACGGGATGGTATCGCCGAGGATTTCACGTGCCACATCCTGCAGCAATCGCCCGGTTTCTTTTTCCAGACCTTTCGTCGCCCAAACGATACGCGAATCGCTACGCAAATGCGGCTTCAGCTGCAGCAGGACATCACCGAACACATGGCTCGGAACCACCACCAGCAGATCACGGCTGGCATTGACCACCTGTGCTAAATCGGTTTCAGGAACGAGGTTATCGGGAAAAGGAACATCGGGCAGAAAAGCGGTGTTGCAGCGGTCAGACTGGAGTTGCGCTACGCTTTGCGGGTTGTGGCCCCAGAGTAAAACCGGGTGACCATTGCGGGCCAGCGTGATGGCCAATGCGGTGCCGTACGAGCCGGCACCGATGACGCTAATCGAAGCGTTGAGTGTAGTCATCAGGCATCCTGATGTGGCGCGTCGCCTTCACCCTGCTGCTGTTGCAGATAGTTCATGAACAGCGCATCAAAGTTGACCGGTGCCAGGTTAAGCTGCGGGAAAGTACCGCGAGACACCAGGCTGGTAATGCATTCGCGCGCATACGGGAACAGGATGTTCGGGCAGTACGCACCAAGGCAATGTGCCATCTGAGTGCCTTCGATACCGCTGATAGTGAAAATACCGGCCTGCTGAACTTCACACAGGAACGCGGTTTCTTCACCGACGCTGGCCGTTACGGTAACACGCAGCACCACTTCATAGACTTCATCAGCCAGTTGAGAGGACGCGGTGTCCAGATCCAGCTTCACTTCCGGTTCCCACTCTTTCTGGAAAACCTGCGGCGCGTTCGGCGCTTCGAAAGACACGTCTTTGGTGTAAACACGTTGAATCTGGAACTGCATTTCGTTGGTGCTATGTTCTGACATGTTACTAAATCCTGTTAGTTAGAATTGTGTGGCCGTTAAGTTATGCCTGTAATAAGGGATCAAGTCCCTGGCGCCCATCCAGCGCAAAGAGATCATCGCAGCCGCCAATATGCTGCGCATCGATAAATATCTGTGGAACGGTCGTTCTGCCGCTACGCTGAATCATCTCTTCACGTTTCACCGCGTCCCCATCAATAGGGATCTCCTGAAACGTCACACCTTTCTGATTAAGCAGCGCCTTCGCCCGGTGGCAATAAGGACAGGTCGTTTTGGTGTAAATCTCGACATTAGCCATGCAGTTACCTTTGCGAATTATTTACCGCGCACCAGCGGCAGGTTTTCACCGCTCCAGCCGCTCACGCCATCTTTCAGAACCGAAACCTGCGTGAACCCAGCGGCACTCAGCTGTGCTGCTGGTTCGCCAGCGCTCTGCCCGGTGGCACATACCACAATTATGGGCTGAGACTTATGCTTTTCCAGTTCGCCAAAGCTACCTTTTTTGATGTCTGCCGCCGCTACATTCAGCGCCCCAGAAATGTGTCCTTTGCGATAGTCGTCACGCGAACGAACGTCTACCACCACCGCGTCCTCTTTGTTAATCAGGCGGGTTGCTTCACCGCGACTGATGGTTTTTACCTTCGAGAACATTCCTTTAACGGTGGTTACAATCACCAGAACGAGTAAGACAACCCATGCCAGACTGAGGATGGGGTGATTGCTTGCAAACTGCATAATTTCTTGCATGAGGGGTAACGACTCCAGACCGGGCTAATAAGCTAAAACAAGGGTTCTGAGTATACCTGCGCCACCTCGCATGTACAGTCGCTAAGGGGCCAGAGTTACGATTTGTGCGTCATTTTCCAAAAAAAGTGTTCTAATCGCAAAATTAAGACAAAGTTTCTGCCTGTAAGCTGGGGAAGACATGTTTGGAAAAGCAAAACCCGGCCCGGGAAACTGGTAAGCGGCTGTTCATCGTGGAATAATTAGCGACTATGAAGGGAAAAGCGATTGTTTTACCAACAAGGACCTGTCACAACGGCCCAGCGCATCCGTTGTTAACACGCTGGTCCACATTCTCCCTCAGCCTGCTCTGCGCGGGCGCTCTGCTATTGCCGCCCATTGCCCACAGTGATGATGACAGCAAAACGCAGCTGAAATCCATTCAGCAAAATATCGCCGAAAAAGAGAAAAGCGTGAAAGCGCAAAAATTGCAGCGCAGTAAGCTGCTGGATCAGCTGCAAAGCCAGGAGAAGGTTATTGCTCAGGCTAGCCGCCAGCTGCGCGAAACCCGCAATAGCCTCAGCGCCCTCGACAACGATATTGCCCAACTCAACGCCTCCATTGCCCGGCTGGAAAAACAGCAGGCACAGCAGGAAAAATTACTGGCCCAGCAGCTTGATGCCGCCTTTCGTCAGGGTCAGCACAACGGTTTACAGCTGCTACTGGGCGGCGAAGAGGCACAACGCAGCGAACGTATTCTGGCCTATTTTGGCTATCTTAATGCTGCACGCCAGAAGAACATCGATGACCTGAAACAGACGCAGCAACAGCTCGCGGAACAGCGTCAGTCGTTGCAGGACAAACAGCAGCAGCAAAAAAGTCTGTTAGCACAGCAGCAAACGCAGCAAACCAAACTTGAATCTGCAAGCGTTGCCCGCAAGAAAACCCTGACGGCACTGGAAAGTGCGCTGGAAAAAGACCAGGCTGACCTCGTAGAAATGCGCGAAAACGAGAGCCGTCTGCAGGACAAAATCGCCAAGGCGGAGCGTGAGGCCCGAGAGAGAGCCGAGCGTGAAGCGCGTGAGGCGGAGAAAGTACGTCAGCGCCAGGCACAGGCAAAAGCCAAAGGATCGAGTTATCAGCCAACGCAAAGTGAGCGTGAGCTGATGGCCCGTACCGGGGGTCTGGGTCGGCCCGGAGGTCAGGCCGTCTGGCCAGTCCACGGGCGTGTTGAGCATCGCTTTGGGGAAACCATGCAAGGCGAACTGCGCTGGAAAGGTCTGGTGATTGACGCACCAGAAGGAACCGAAGTGAAAGCCATCGCCGATGGACGCGTACTGATGGCCGACTGGCTGCAGGGCTACGGTCTGGTTGTGGTACTGGAACACGGTAAAGGCGATATGAGTCTTTACGGCTACAACCAAAGTGCGCTGGTGAGTGTCGGTGCCCAGGTGAAGGCAGGACAGCCTATCGCTTTGGTGGGTACCAGCGGCGGCCGCGGCACACCTTCGCTCTATTTTGAAATCCGGCGTCAGGGACAAGCCGTCAACCCACTACCGTGGTTAGGAAGATAAGCTTTGTTTCAACCTCATAAACTCCCGGCTGCGTTGTGTGGCCTGTTTTTGTCACTTTCCGCCCATGCGGGCAAACTTTCCATTGTGATTGACGACTTCGGCTATCGCCCGGTCGAAGAGAACAAAGTGTTGCAGATGCCCGCAGCCATCTCGGTTGCCGTCTTACCAAACGCCACCTTTGCCCGACAAATGGCGACCAAAGCGCATCAGAGTGGTCATGAAGTCCTTATCCATCTGCCAATGGCTCCTCTCAGCAAGCAGCCATTGGAGAAAGATACGCTCACGCCAGAGATGTCCAGTGCGGAAATTGCACGCATTATCCACGATGCGGTTGGCAAAGTGCCGTATGCGGTGGGGCTGAATAACCACATGGGCAGCAAAATGACATCCAGCCTGCCGGGGATGCAGAAGGTGATGCAGGTACTGAATCAGTACAATTTCTACTTTCTCGACAGCATGACTATCGGCAACAGCCAGTCAATCCCGGCCGCTGAAGGAACGCATGTTAAGGTACTGAAGCGTAGGGTGTTTCTCGATGACAGCCAGAATGATGCAGCGATTCGCGAACAATTTAACCGCGCGGTGAAACTGGCGCAGCGCGATGGCTATGCCATTGCCATCGGGCATCCTCATCCCAATACCGTGCGGGTATTGCAGCAAATGCTGCCAACATTGCCTGCGGATATCACGCTGGTGCGTCCCAGCCAGTTGCTGAATGAGCCGTTACATCAGGGGTCCGGGCCAACTAAACCGCAGCCCACTCCTGTACCTCATTTCCGTGCACCTGGTGTCTGTAAGGCCAGCAAACCGCTGCCACCCGTGCCACAGAGTCGGGCAGTATCTCTGCTCGCAGAGAGCATTCAGCAAAGTCCCTTTATCCGGAATCTGACAAATTTGTTCTGAGCGGCTTCCCATTCCCGCGTAGATAATGGAGAATTTTCTTCTGACCGCATTGCATCGTCAATGCGGTTAAACGATACCCAAACAGCATCGCCGGCAATGAAACTTAAGCCAGATCAACCGGTCAAATAAGTTTCATTATAATCAGTGCATGAAAAACGAGTCAGTCAATGCGTAAGATCTGGAAAACCAAGCTGTTAGATAAGGCTATTGTTATTCACAATTTCGTGAAACGCCATCAGGTTGAAACATCCGTCGATTTTTCAGCATTGCGTCCTGCGCACATTTTAATTTTCTCGACCACCGCACTCGGCGACTTTCTTTTTAACACTCCGGCGATTCGCGCTGTTCGCAACCGTTATCCTGACGCAATCATTACACTTATCGCCCATCAGAAATTCGCTGAGTTTCTCCAGGAGGGTGATGACTGGGATAACCTGGTATTCTGGAATAATAAAGCCATAACCATCCCCGGCTTGCTGAAGCAATTAAAATCCCACCCCAAAGCCGAGCTGGCATTATTGCTACATTCTCATGAGCCTTATGATTATTTGTCCGCGATCATGGCTGGTGCAAAGTACATTATCAAGGATAACTATAAGGATAATTTGCCACTGCGTGACAAATGGCTAATTGATTATATCATTGCATTCAAAGGCCATATTATTGAACGTAAACTGCAATTAGTTCAGGCTCTGGGCTGTGACATAACCGATATAGAAATGAAGCTCCCCTTCCGGATCGCGGAAAAAAAGGTTCTCCCTTTACCTACGGTGGGTTTGCAGCTTGGGGCTTCTACGCCGGAACGCTGTTGGGCACCCGAAAACTTTGCGGCCATGACTCTACAGCTACTTGATCATTCTCCGCATTTATCTTTTGTGTTGATTGGTGGTCCCGGAGATAAAGGAAGAGCAGAAGCTTTTCTCAATCTGATCCCTGAACAATATCATGATCGTATAGTTAATCGAGTCGGTGATACTTCCCTGCCCGAATTGTGCGCACTGATTAATGATTTTGATCTGTTGGTGACAGGAGATACCGGCCCCCTGCACATTGCCGTGACTGTAAAAACACCAACTCTGGGGTTATTCGTCACCGCTAACCCTTATGCTACTGGCGCCTTACAAAACCCAGAGTTGCATCATATGATTTATATTGGTCGTCAGAAATCACAGGATCATCTGGCCCATCTCATGGATGTCATTAAACCTGAGAGAGTTACAGAGCAGGTTGAACGAATTCTCAGAAAATTTCGCCCAGAAATTCAACTAATGAAACAATATCACGGGTAAGATTGTTCTCTGAACCATACGAATTTTTTTCCAGGCTCGATGATATTAGCTATACTTCGACGAGGAAAAAGAAATCGCTCAGAGATGTTCATGGAATGACGGCATCTTCAGTTCAGTTACGAATTCGAAGAAGTAATAAACATCGACAGGTTCTGGTATGTTTTATGAACAGTAAGGTTTTATCAATTGTTGTCACAGCCCATAATCTGGAAGGGCATATTAAGAAAACTCTGGAAAGTATACTTCTGGCGGTTGGCAACAAAGTATCTTCTTGTGAGTTTATACTTATTGATGATGCTTCAGTCGATGGAACCAGCAATATTCTGCGTGAATTTTCGGATAAAAATGAGAACACTTTTTATTATCGCACAGAATTTAAAAATATCGGAAAAGTCAGAAACTTCGCCATTGATAAATGCCAGGGTGAATACATTACCATGGTCGATGGTGATGATCTGGTTTATGAAAAATCGCTAGCCAACATAATAGATTTCCTCGAGAATAACGACATAGACATTCTTATTTCTCCCCTTTATGAAATCAAAGGTGAGATTCCACTGCTCGACAACTGGCAATGGAAAGTCCCGAAGAAGATTACCCAGGATAATGCCATTGAAGAATTTCTTATTCACAAGAAATTCCAGGGTCATTTTATCGGAAAAATAGTCAATAAGTCTTTATTCATGAATTCATGTTTCCCGGATTTTTTTTGTTATGAAGATATCGCGCTAATTCCTGAGATATTGAAAAAAGCAGCCAATGTCTATTTCTGCCAGCGAGCTTTTTATATTTACATTAAGCAATCTCATAGTCTTTCCAGTGCATTATCGGCAGAGAAACTTGAGTTAAAGGCGCAAGCATTATTAATGATGGATGCTGAATTTGGCAGTCACTGGCGTCATCTGACCGCTATTCATGTGGTTCAGTTATTATATAAACATAAAAAACAGTTATCAGAAGCATCGCAGAATGCGATGTACGATATTCTGCGTCAAACATCAGCCTCGAAATTCTTCCTTAGCTCAAGCGTCAGATTAAGCATAAAGAAAAAATATCTTATTCTTAAGTTGAAGATCCGTTAAATAGATTCCAGCCCATAAAAAATTAATGAGCTGGAATTGATGCTGACTGACTTATGGCTGAAGAAGTTCGCTTAGTCTGGCATATACCACAGCAGATGAAACGAAAGACAAATTATTATCCTCAGCTTTCAAACTAAACTGATTTTTCCCATATCCACCAATCAGCCCCGGATCTGTCGGACCGTACAACGTAATATTTGGACGATCCAGCGCTGCCGTCAGGTGGCTCAACCCCGTGTCCACTGACACTACAGCACGCGCACCAGCCAGTTGACGGGCAACCTGTTCCAGCGTCAGGCGCGGCAGCACCTCAACATGGTCAAAGCCTTCAGCAAGGCGCAGAGCGCGTTGATGTTCATGCTCAGCCCCCCAGGGTAACTTCACGCGTAGCCCGGTTGGCTGCACTAATTCAATCAGCTCACGCCAGTGAGTTTCCGGCCAATGTTTGTTGTCACGCGTTGTTGCATGCAAAAACACCAGATACTGCCCGGCATCTGCCGGAAGCTCCGTGAGAAAATGCCCTGCAATTGCATAATCGCCCTGAGTAGCAGGTTTTTCATAGCCGAGGCTTTTCGCGAACAATTCACGCGTGCGTTCTACCGCATGTTGCTGCTTGTTGATTTCATGGCGTTTGTCGTACCACCAGCTGGCAAAGGGTTCACGAGCACTGCGGCTATCCTGGCCGTGTTTCACCCCTTTCGCCAGACGGGTGACCAGCGCAGCGCTTTTAATCAGTCCCTGTGCGTCAATCACCACGTCATACTCGCGCGCCTGTAACTCACGCTTAAACAACACGCGTTCTTCGCGTTGCTGGCTACCGAACCAATGCTTACGCCAGCGACGAATCCCCACTGGCAGCACTTTATCTACTGCCGGATGCCACGCCGGGATTTGAGCAAAATTTTCTTCCACAACCCAATCAAAACGAATGCCAGGAATCGCCTGCATTGCATCGGTCAACGCAGGCAGTGAGTGCAGGACATCGCCCATAGAAGAAGTTTTAACAATCAGGACGTGCATGTTTACTCCTGCGCCGCGTTGAGCAAAGCGCTTAATTCCTGATGCACGCGCGTGGGCTGAATGTCGATCAGGCTTTGATGATAGCCCTGTTCGGCATCGCCTTTGCGGACTTTGTGATAACCGGTGATCAGGCGAATAACGCGAGCCTGATGCGACAGTGGCGGGGTGAAATCGGGACTGCTGGGGCCATACAATGCCACCAGCGGGCGATTAAGTGCGGCTGCAATATGCATCAGACCGGAGTCATTGCTGACCACCGCAGCACAGTTCGCCAGCAGAATGACCGCCTGCTCCAGCTGCGTTTCACCCGCCAGGTTTTTACAGTGCGTACGTGCCACCTCGGGCAGAGTCTGAATAATGGTATCGCCAGTCTCGCGATCTTTGGCCGAACCAAACAGCACCACCTGATAACCTTCACCGATCAGCTGTTCTGCGAGCGCGGCATAATGATAATGCGGCCAGCGTTTTGCCGGACCGAACTCCGCACCCGGGCAGAAGCCAATCGCTGGACGATCGGCAGAGAGCGCAAACTGTGCAGCCGTCATGCGCTTCTCATCTTCCTCTACCCGGAGCTGCGGCCACAACAAGGGTTGCGGCAACTGCTGCGCCGCAGCAACGGGTTTATCGTAGCCAAGCGCCACATAGCGCTCAACCATCAGCGGAAACGCGGCTTTATCCAACACACGCACATCATTCAGCACACCGTAGCGCATCTCCCCACGCCAGCCGATACGGCGTTTAATACCGGCAAAAAACGGTACCAGCGCCGATTTGAAGGAATTCGGCAGCACATAGGCGCGATCGTAACCGCTGGCCTGCAAGGTTTTGCCCAGGCGGCGACGCTCACCCAGCGCCAGTGCGCCATGACCGAGCGGCATCGCCAGTGCCTGATTCACTTCCGGCATACGTGACAGCAGCGGACGGCACCAGGCGGGTGCCATGACATCAATAACAGCCTCAGGATGCTCAGCCTTGAGCGTGCGATAGAGACTTTGCGACATCATCATATCGCCGACCCAGGACGGGCCAATAACCAGAATTTTCATCGCTGCTGCCGATTTCCTTATGCGTTACGGTTCAGCCAGGCCATATATTCCGCAACACCAACGGCCACGGTTTTGAACGGTTTGTCATAACCTGCGGCGCGCAGTTTAGTCAGATCCGCCTGGGTATATGCCTGGTAACGGCCTTTCAGCTTGTCCGGGAACGGGATGTATTCAATCTCGCCTTGCTGATGGAATTTCAGCACCGCATCAGCCACTTCCTGGAAAGATTCCGCACGACCGGTACCGCAGTTGTAAATGCCGGAGATACCGTTTTCCCAGCACCACAGATTCACGGCGGCAACGTCATCAACGTGGATAAAGTCGCGACGGAAATCGTCACTGCCTTCAAACAGCTTAGGGTTTTCGCCATTGCTGATTTGCGTGTTGAGATGGAAAGCCACGCTCGCCATGCTGCCTTTATGGCCTTCACGCGGACCGTAGACGTTAAAGTAACGGAAACCACATACCGGTGAGTCCGCTTCCGGCAGAATCTGGCGCACATAATGGTCGAATAACATTTTGGAGTAGCCATAAACATTCAGTGGCTGCTCGTACTGACGTTCTTCGATGAAGTTATCGTTGCGGCCGCCGTAGGTGGCTGCGGAAGAGGCATACAGGAACGGAATTTCACGATCGAGGCAGAAGTGCAGCAGATCTTTGGAATACTGATAGTTGTTATCCATCATGTATTTGCCGTCCCACTCTGTGGTGGACGAGCAGGCGCCTTCATGGAATACCGCTTCGATCGGCCCCAGATCTTCACCGGACATGATGTAGCTGAGGAATTCCTCTTTATCCATGTAATCAGAGATGTCCAGATCCGCCAGATTCACGAACTTGGTGCCATCCTTCAGATTATCCACTACCAGAATGTCGGTATGACCGCGATCGTTCAACGCCTTGACGATGTTGCTGCCAATCATGCCAGCGCCACCCGTTACGATAATCATGTGCTTTGCCTTTAAACAGTTGGGGTAAACAGGAGGTTTCACCCACGAATATCTATCATCATAACATTTCAGCCCGCACCAGGCAGCCAGATGACTCCGTAAGCCCGGCATATTTCCCACCCGCAGCGTGAACTATGCTGCAAAACGGAGATTTCATTGGCTGAAACGTCGTTAAACCGCTTTTCGATCAGTAATATGTGCCAAAATTTTGCTATCTGAGGAGCAGAATCATGTCCGATCAATTCTATTCGCAAATCCAGCAGCAACTTGAGACAACACGCCAGGAAGGATTGTTCAAACAGGAACGAACCATTACCTCGCCACAGCAGGCGGAAATTAGCGTTGCTCAGGGTCAGACGGTCATCAATTTTTGCGCCAATAACTATCTTGGTCTGGCGAACCATCCGACGCTGATTCAGGCGGCTAAAGAAGGGATGGATTCCCACGGTTTCGGCATGGCCTCAGTGCGCTTTATCTGTGGTACCCAGGATATCCACCAGCAGCTGGAACACAAACTGGCCGATTTCCTCGGTATGGAAGACGCCATCCTGTTCTCCTCCTGTTTTGATGCCAACGGTGGCCTGTTTGAGACGCTGCTCGGCGCGGAAGATGCCATCATCTCCGATGCGCTCAATCACGCGTCGATCATTGATGGCGTTCGCCTGTGCAAAGCGCAGCGTTATCGCTATGCCAACAATGATATGAACGAATTACGTGCACGCCTGCAGGAAGCGCGGGACAAGGGCGCACGCCATATCCTGATCGCCACCGATGGCGTGTTTTCAATGGATGGCGTGATTGCCAACCTGCAGGGGATTTGCGACCTGGCGGATGAGTTTGATGCACTGGTAATGGTCGATGATTCACATGCCGTCGGTTTTGTCGGTGCCTGTGGGCGTGGCACCCATGAGTATTGCCACGTGATGGATCGCATCGACATTCTGACCGGCACCCTGGGCAAAGCACTGGGCGGCGCATCAGGCGGTTATGTCGCCGCGAAAAAAGAGGTGGTGGAGTGGCTGCGTCAGCGTTCGCGCCCTTATCTGTTCTCTAACTCACTGGCCCCGGCGATAGTGGCAGCTTCGCTGCGGGTGCTGGAAATGCTGAGTGAAGGCGATGGCCTGCGCCAGCGTCTGTGGGAAAACGCGCGCTATTTCCGCGAACAAATGACCGCCGCCGGGTTTACCCTGGCGGGTGCCGATCACGCCATCATTCCGGTGATGCTTGGCGATGCGAAGGTGGCACAGGAGTTTGCCAGCCTGTTGCAACGCGAAGGCATTTACGTGACTGGCTTCTTCTACCCGGTCGTACCCAAAGGCCAGGCACGTATTCGTACCCAGATTTCTGCCGGCCATACCCAGGCACAGCTGGAGCAGGCGGTAGCGGCCTTTACCCGTATTGGTCAGCAGCTGGGCGTGATCGCCTGAGGAGCCGGGAATGAAAGCACTCGCGAAATTAAAAGCGGAAGAAGGCATCTGGATGGTGACCGATGCGCCGATTCCGGAACCTGGCCATAACGACCTGCTGATAAAAATCCGCAAAACCGCGATTTGCGGTACCGATATCCATATCTACAACTGGGACGACTGGTCACGGAAAACCATCCCGGTACCGATGATCACCGGCCACGAATACGTTGGCGAAGTGGTGGCCATCGGGCAGGAGGTGAAAGGTTTCTCCATCGGCGACCGCGTCTCGGGCGAAGGTCATATCACCTGCGGTCACTGCCGTAACTGCCGTGCCGGACGCACCCATCTGTGCCGCAATACCGTCGGCGTGGGTGTTAATCGTCAGGGATGCTTCGCCGAGTATCTGGTCATTCCGGCCTTCAATGCCTTTAAAATCCCGGACAACATCTCCGACGAGCTGGCGGCTATTTTCGATCCCTTCGGCAATGCGGTGCATACCGCACTGTCGTTTGATCTGGTGGGCGAAGATGTGCTGATTTCCGGTGCGGGTCCGATAGGCATCATGGCCGCCGCCGTGTGTAAGCATGTCGGCGCACGCAATGTGGTGATCACCGACATCAACGAATATCGCCTTGGCCTGGCGCGTAACATGGGCGTGACGCGCGCGGTAAATGTGGCACAGGAGAATCTGCATGAAGTGATGGCCTCACTGGGGATGACTGAAGGCTTTGATGTCGGGCTGGAGATGTCTGGCGCGCCACCTGCCTTTCGCAGTCTGCTGGATGTAATGAACCACGGTGGCCGTATCGCGCTGCTCGGTATCCCGCCGGGGGAGATGGCAATTGACTGGAACCAGGTGATTTTCAAAGGGCTGTTTATCAAAGGGATCTACGGTCGTGAGATGTTTGAAACCTGGTACAAAATGGCAGCACTGATCCAATCCGGCCTCGATCTGACGCCCATCATCACTCATCGTTTCCCTATTGACGACTTCCAGCAGGGCTTTGATGAGATGCGTTCCGGCCACTCAGGCAAAGTGATACTGAGCTGGGATTAATTATCACCAGCGATAGCGCCCTGCCGTCCTAAACGGTATAAAGGGCGCTTCACTTAGCAATTCAGTCTGGATGTGACATGCGCATTTTAATGATTATTGATGGTTTACCGGGTGGCGGCGCAGAGAAAGTGGTGCTGACCCTTAGCGAATCGATTCATAAAATGGGGCATCACGTCACCCTCTACTCGCTGGCTGAAACCTGCGCCTATGCCCTGCCGGAAGGTGTCGAGTACCGCGTCATCACCCAGCACAGCAAGGCCCCGTGGCGTAAGCTGACTGAGTTGTCACGCCGCGCCAGAAAGCTGGATAACGTTTTACGCCAGGATGAAGCGCAAAACGGCAAATATGACCTGATCATCTCCAACCTGCATAAAACCGACCGCATTGTGGCGCGTAGCCAGGCCATCGATCGTTCACGTTTATGGTTCTGCATTCATGGTGTGTTGTCATCAACCTATCTCGGCCATCGTAAGGGGCTGAATTACTGGTTCAAAAAACAGAAGATGGCGAGCATTTACCATGGCCGCAATATCACCGCCGTTTCCCAGGCCGTGCTGGACGACCTGGTGGATGTGATGGGGGTACGCACCGCAAAAACTGCGGTGATTAACAACCCCTTCGATTTACAGGCACTGCGCCAGCGCGCGGATGAACCCTGCGATCTGGCAGGTACTGACTATCTGATCAACGTAGCGCGTATTCACCCGCAAAAACGTCAGGACCGTCTGCTGGAAGCCTTTGCCCAATCAGGCCTTGCTGACCGGGCAAAACTGGTGCTGCTGGGCACCGGTACGGAAGAACGTATTGCCGCCGCCAAACAACTGGCGCAGAAACTGAATATCGCCGATCGCGTACTGTTCCTCGGTTTTCAGTCCAACCCTTTCCCGTACATCAAACATGCGCGTCTGATGGTGATGAGTTCTGACAGCGAAGGCTTTGGCAACGTGATTGTTGAATCGCTGATTTGCGGCACACCGGTGATCAGTACGCGCTGCCCGGGTGGCCCGGAGGAGATTCTGGTGAAAGCGGGGATGGCGGATATGCTGACGCCGATCGATGCTCAGGCACTGGCCAGTAAAATGGTCGAGGTTTACGACCATTTACCGGCAATTAATGAACAGGCACTCAGCCTGTATGACGTGACGGCCATCAGCCGTCAGTATGTCGATCTAGCCGCCCGTTAACGCAGCGCGAGGCGCTGCCAGGCCTGCCAGACCGTTTCCGGCGAGATATCACTGCATTCGCCCGAAGCGGTCTGCATGATTTCATATTCGCCCGACCACGGATGCCAGATTTGTGCATTGGTATCGCCAAAAAACACCACCTGCTTTTTATGCAATCCAGCCGCGATGTGCATCTGGCCGCCATCGCTGCATAAAATCTGCTCACAACCATCAAACCCAGCGATCAATTCACGAATCGAAGCCGTGGCATAACGTGCCAGTCGCGGGGAATCCACCATTTGCATCAGCTCATCCGCCCGAGCCGCATCACCTTTATCGTTGGGATCCAGCGCCCCCTGCGGGGACCAGAACAGCAGCACGCGTGCCTGCTCATCTTCCAGCAACTGACGAATAAAGGTTGCGTAGGCAGCGACAGGCCAGCGTCGTTTCGGGCTACGACTGCTGATGTGCACGCCGTAGGTTTTGCCCGCACCAGGCAGCAATTGCGCCACCCGCGCGCTTGCCTGTGCGCGTTCCGCATCAGAAAGATAAAGGTTCACCTGTGGCACTTCAGGCGCGTCCTGGGTTAACGCGGAAAGGTAGGAATAGGTGTGTTCCACCTGGTGAGTGCCATGAAAGTCCTGTTTCTGGAAAGGATGATCCAGCACGGCATCCGCTTGGGCGGCACCGATAATATTGTGCGCACCGGCCATTTTAGCCAGCCGCAGGCTGTATTTGCAGGGCACCGGGTTTGCCAGGATCGTGGCGTCGAAACGGGTTTTACGCAAGGCGAGCATGATTTTGACGCGTTGCCAGTATACGCCCAGCGTCGTTTCGTTTTTGCCGCGATGTTTCGCCTTTTTATACACAAATAACCGATCAACGTTGGGATTATGGTCCACCACATCCTCGGCGATTTTATTCACCAGCAAGGTCAGTTTAGCGTCGGGAAAGGCCTGCTTCAGACCCTCCAGCAATGGCGTGGTGCACACCATGTCGCCAATGTTGTCACGCCTGATAACTAAAATATTCTTCATGTTGCTGCCCAGAGTTAACTTGCTTTCGCCCGGAAAATTGGCCCTGAAATGATCGCAAAATGCTGAAAACCCTCGGGACCAACTCTTTTTGACCATTAATGTGCAATAAGTTCTGAATTGCCTGGTAATAATTAATGTCAGGATTTCGTTAATAGTTCATTAAAACAATACCGAACAATGTCGCTAAACAACCCTGTCCTTTCCATCATCACCCCGATGTATAACGCCGGAGAGATGCTTGAAACGTTTATACAATCGCTGCTGGCCCAGACTCTGACCAGTCTGGAGATCATTATTGTCAACGATGGTTCGACTGATGGTTCCGGGGAGCGTGCAGAGACTTACGCACAGCAGCACCCACATATCAGCGTGATTCATCAACCTAATGGTGGCGTATCACGCGCCCGTAATGCCGGGCTGGCTATCGCACGCGGTAAATATGTCACCTTTCCCGATGCTGATGACACCATGCATCCGACGATGTATCAGACATTAGTGGAGATGGCGGAACAGGATAATCTTGATGCTGCCCAATGTAACGCCGTACGTTTTTTTCAGACCAGCCAGAAAACCAAACCACTGATTCCGCTCGACCGCCTGACCAGCACCGGGGTACTCAGCGGCCCGGAGTGGCTCAGCAAGGCGCTGAACACCCATCGTTATTTGCATGTGGTGTGGCTGGGTATCTATCGCCGCGCAATAATCGAACAACAGCAGCTTACTTTTGAACCTGGCCTGCATCATCAGGACATTCCCTGGACCACCGAATTTATGCTGAACGCCCAGCGGGTGCGCTACACCGACCAGGTGTTGTACCGCTATTACATGCACGATGCCTCAATCAGCAATCGTAAACGTACCGGTGAACGCAATGTGGCTTATCAACGTCACTACCTGAAAATTGCCAGGATGCTGGAGGAGATCAATGCGCGTTACCAGCATAAGGTGAGAATCTACCCAGCGTTTCATTATCAGATCACCCATGAAGCACTGAGCGTCTGCCATAGCATCAGGCGCGAGCCAGAAGCGAGTGCACGTCAGGCAATTATTCATGACCTCTTCGCCACCCAAACGCACAAACGGATGTTGCGCAATGCGCGCGGCATAAAACAATGGTATCAACTGTTGTTGTGGCTGAGCCGTATTTATCGCTGGCGAGAGAAATAAGCGCCGCGCCTGACTTTCACCCCTGGGGGGTTTGCCCTACAATCAGCTCACTGAATTCTGAGATCATTTGAGTATGGCAAGCCCGATTCCAGACCACTTTGTACCCCAAAACATTCTGCTAATTAAGCTGCGCCATCATGGTGATATGCTGCTGACCACCCCTGCGATTAATGCTCTCCGGCAGCGTTATCCGCAGGCCAATATCGACGTTCTGCTCTACAAAGAAACGCGCCCGATGCTGGAAGCGCACCCCGCCATACGTCAGCTGCATATTATCGATCGTAACTGGAAAAAAGAGGGCGGATGGCAGAAGTTACGCCATGAGATGGCGCTGATTTCAGCGGTACGGACCTGTCATTATGACCTGGTGATCAATCTCGCCGATCAGTGGCGCAGTGCCATCATCACCGCCTTTTCCGGCGCTCCGGTACGTATTGGTTTCGCCTTTAACAAACGCGATAATGCATTCTGGCGCTGGTGCCATAACCAGCTGGTCAGCACCGCCGACCACGGAACATTACACACCGTAGAACAGAATATGTCGGCGCTGGCTCCGCTCGGCATCAATGCCGCAGGCGCTACAGCCTCGATGCATTTCAGCGCCGCCGACCAGCAAAAAGTGCAGCAGATGCTGGCTCAGCATCAGGTCAGCACGTCTTATGTGGTGGTACAGCCCACTTCTCGCTGGGAATTCAAATGCTGGGATGATGAGAAAGTCGCTCAGATGATCGACACGCTGGCTGCTGACGGCCACACCATCGTGCTAACCGCTGCACCGGATAAAAAAGAGCTGGCGATGATTGAACGTATTCAGTCGCTGTGTCAGAACGACAACATCGTGTCGCTGGCTGGCCAGTTCTCTTTACCTCAGTTGGCTGCGTTAATCGCGGGTGCCCGGCTGTTTATTGGCGTCGATTCTGCACCAATGCATATGGCTGCGGCGCTACAGACGCCCTGCCTGGCGCTGTTCGGTCCGACGAAATTGCAGTTCTGGCGTCCCTGGGGTAATAACAATCGCGTCATCTGGGCCGGTGATTATGGCCCCCTGCCTGACCCTGACTCGATCAATACCAAAACCGACCAGCGTTATTTGTCGGCGATTCCGGTTGCAGATGTCGTCGCCGCCGCAAGGAGCTTTTTGCATGACTAAGTTACGCCTGGCGATTGTCCGCCAGAAGTATCGTCCGGATGGCGGTGCCGAGCGTTTTATCTCACGCGCGCTGGAAGCCCTCGACAGTGAACAACTCGATCTGAATATCATCACCCGCAGCTGGCAGGGCACGCCCAATCCGGCATGGCATCTGCATATTTGTAATCCGGCAAAATTCGGGCGAATTTCACGCGAGCGGGGCTTTGCCCGGGCGGCACGAGCCTGCTGGGAGCGGGAGAAGTTTGATATTGTGCAGAGCCATGAGCGCATTGCCGGATGCGATATCTTTCGCGCCGGGGATGGCGTACACCGTGTCTGGCTGGAGCAGCGGACGCGCATCGTCTCAGGCTGGCAGCGGCTGAGCGCCACGTTAAGCCCCTATCATCGTTATGTGTTACAGGCGGAAAGTGAGATGTTCAATGCACCGTCGCTAAAGGCGGTGATTTGTAACTCGGAGATGGTGAAGCAGGACATTTTGCGTTGTTTTACGCTGGATGCCCGCAAGATTCATGTCATTCACAACGCGATTGATAGCCAGCGCTTTCAGCCCGCGACCGAAGCGCAACGCCACGCATCACGCCAGCAGCTGAATCTGCCGCAGGATGCCACGGTGATGATTTACGTCGGCTCCGGTTTTGAACGCAAAGGGTTAAAGGCAGCGATTGAAGCGGTTGCACGTAGCGATCGCTACCTGATTGTGGTCGGCCAGGACAAACAGCTGACGCGGTATCAACAGCTGGCGAATCAGCTGAACTGTCTCGATCGTTTGCGTTTTGTTGGTGTGCAGCAGGATGTGCAGCCGTTTTACCATGCCGCCGATGCGCTGTTGTTGCCAACGCTCTATGATCCCTTTCCGAATGTGGTGCTGGAAGCGATGGCCTGTGGCCTGGCGGTGATTACCAGTACGGGCTGCGGTGGTGCCGAATTTATCCAGGCAGGTCAGGAAGGCTTCGTCTGTGATGCTTTGGATATCAAGGCATTAAATGAGGCGGTGCTGGCGATACCTTCCCTTTCGCAGAATTCCACGCTGGGTGAGGCCGCACGCCGCAGAATTGAACCTTATGGTCCAAAACGTCTGGCACAGGCGTTGACCTCGCTTTATCAGCAAGTGTTACAGCCGGTTTGATGAAGTGGTATGAGCAGGCACCCGGTTTCTGATAACATGCCGCCATCTTGATTTCTTATGCTTTTTGACGCGAACCTGTCGTAACGATAACTATGACGACTCTATACACAGCCCTGCTCTATCTGATCCAGCCTTTTATCTGGCTGCGCCTGTGGCTGCGCGGTCGAAAAGCCCCGGCCTATCGTAAGCGCTGGGCGGAACGCTATGGCTATTGCAGTGGCAAGGTCGAGCCGAACGGTATTGTGCTGCATTCCGTCTCGGTGGGAGAAACCCTCGCCGCCGTTCCGCTGGTGCGTGCGCTGCGTCATCGCTATCCGACCCTGCCGATCACCGTCACCACCATGACCCCGACGGGTTCAGAGCGCGCACAATCGGCATTTGGTAAAGACGTGCATCACGTCTACCTGCCGTACGATCTGCCGGGCGCCATCAATCGCTTCCTTGATACGGTCAACCCACGGCTGGTGATCATCATGGAAACTGAGCTGTGGCCGAACATTATTCGTATTCTGCATCAGCGCCAGATTCCGCTGGTGATTGCCAACGCACGCCTGTCCGAACGCTCCGCCAAAGGCTACAAGAAGCTGGGTGGCTTTATGCGCGACCTGCTGCAAAGTATCACGCTGATTGCTGCGCAGAATGAGGAAGATGGTGACCGTTTTCTCAGCCTTGGGTTGAAGCGCTCGCATCTCGCGGTGACCGGTAGCCTGAAGTTTGATATTTCCGTCACACCAGAACTGGCTGCCAAAGCTGTCACACTGCGTCGTCAGTGGGCACCGCGTCGTCCGGTATGGATCGCCACCAGCACCCACGATGGTGAAGAAGCGATTGTGCTTGATGCGCATCGTCGTCTGCTGGCGCAGTTCCCTGATTTGCTGCTGATTCTGGTGCCACGTCATCCGGAACGTTTTAAAGATGCCTGTGAACTGACGCAAAAACGCGGTTTCAGCTTTACATTGCGCAGCAGCGGCGAAATCCCATCCAGCGCTACCCAGGTAGTGATTGGCGATACCATGGGCGAACTGATGCTGCTGTACGGCATTGCCGATCTGGCCTTTGTTGGCGGCAGCCTGGTGGAACGTGGTGGGCATAATCCACTCGAACCCGCTGCTCACGCTATTCCCGTCCTGATGGGGCCGCACATCTGGAACTTCAAAGATATCTGCGCCAGGCTGCAACAGGCCGAGGGGCTGATTACGGTTACTGATGTCGTGTCGCTGGAGAAAGAGGTCGCCAACCTGCTACAGGATGATGACTACCGCCGTTATTATGGCCGCCACGCGGTGGAAGTGCTGCACCAAAACCAGGGCGCATTACAGCGTCTGCTACAGTTACTCGAACCCCATTTACCGCCGCGAGCCCACTAATGTCGCAACGCCAACGCCTCTCCGTGGTAATGATCGCTAAAAATGAAGCTGCATTGCTGCCGGAGGCACTGGCCTCCGTTAGCTGGGCGGATGAGATCATTGTGCTGGATTCCGGTAGCCATGATGCGACCGCAGACGTCGCCCGCCAGCACGGTGCGCAGGTTTATCAGGCCGAAGCCTGGGCCGGGTTTGGCAAACAACGTCAGCGTGCACAGGCGAAAGCCAGCGGCGATATGATTCTGATGATCGATGCCGATGAGCGTGTCACCGCGCCGCTGCGCAGTGCTATCGAGCAGGTTCTGCAACAACCTCCGGCAAACACCGTTTATAGCCTGAGCCGCAGCAACCTGTTTCTTGGCCGTTTTATGCGCCATAGTGGCTGGTATCCGGATCGCGTGATGCGTCTCTATCCACGCCATCTGAGCTACAACGACAATCTGGTGCATGAGTCGCTGGAAACCCAGGGCGCACCCGTGGTCGTCCTGCCGGGTGATTTACAGCATCTCACCTGCCGCGATTTAGTGGCGTTCCAGCGTAAGCAGCTGAATTATGCCGAAGCCTGGGCGCAGGAGCGTTTTCAGCGTGGTAAACGGTGCGGGCTGTTCTCCATCTTTAGCCATACATTGGGCGCCTTCCTGAAAACCCTGCTGCTACGTGCAGGTTTTCTTGATGGTAAACAAGGCTGGATTCTGGCGGTGGTCAACGCACAGTATACCTTCAACAAATATTCGGCGCTCTGGGCGCTCCATCACACCTCAACACAAGGCCGCGTATGAGCACCAAAGCGATTTACCCCGGCACTTTCGATCCCTTTACTCTCGGCCATATGGATATTGTCACGCGCGCAGCACAGATGTTTGACCACATCGTGGTCGCGATTGCCGCCAGCCCGAGTAAAAAACCGCTGTTCAGCCTTGATGAGCGTGTTGATATGGCACGCCAGGTCACGGCCCATCTGGGTAATGTTGAGGTGATTGGTTTCAGCGACCTGATGGCAAACTTTGCCAAAGCGCAGCAGGCTAACGTGCTGGTACGTGGTCTGCGAGCGGTGTCTGATTTCGAATATGAGCTACAGCTGGCGCAGATGAATCGCCATCTGCTCCCCACCCTCGAAAGCGTGTTTTTGATGCCGTCGGAAGGGTTCTCGTTTGTCTCTTCTTCGCTGGTCAAAGAAGTGGCGCGTCACCAGGGAGATGTGCAGGCATTTCTGCCTGCCGTGGTCCATCAGGCGCTGCTCAGCAAGCTGGCGCAGCCTTAATGCTGGCAGCGCGGACACCAGAAGGTGCTGCGTTGCCCATGCTTCCCACTGACGATTGGCGTGCCACAGACACGGCATGGCTCGCCAGCCCGACCATATACCTGTAATTCCTGAGCAAAATAACCGGGCTTACCGTCGGTTTGCAGGAAATCACGCAGCGTGGTGCCGCCCTGTTCAATCGAACGCAGCAACACAGCCTTAATGGTATTTGCCAGCAGCATGGCTTCTTCTTTGCTCAGACTCATGGCCGGACGATCGGGAATGATCCCGGCAGTGAACAACGATTCGCTGGCGTAAATATTACCGACGCCCACCACTACTTTGTTATCCATCAGCCACTGCTTAATCACCGTGCGTTTGCCACGCGATTTTTCAAACAGATAGTCGCCATCAAAATCATCGCTCAGCGGTTCAGGGCCGAGATGCGCCAGTACACTGCTGCCCGCTAAGTCGTTACTCCACAGCCAGGCACCAAAACGGCGTGGATCGGTGTAGCGCAGCACTTTGCCGTTGCTCATCACCAAATCAACGTGGTCATGTTTCGCTGCGGGCATTTCGCCAGGCAACATACGCAGGCTACCGGACATGCCAAGGTGAATGATGATCCAACCAGTGGGCAACTCCAGCAGCAGATATTTCGCGCGACGCTGCACGCTCAGAACCGGCTGGTCGCTCAGCGCGTGGATTTCACTGGAAACCGGCCAGCGCAGACGGGAATTGCGTACGACGGCATGCAGAATGGTTTCGCCCACCATGTGGGGCTCGATACCGCGTCGGCTGGTTTCTACCTCTGGTAATTCAGGCATCTCATCTCCTCAACGAACCGCAGAAACAAAAAACCCGGCCGAAGCCGGGTTTTTCGCAGAACACTAAAATTACTTAATTTTAGCTTCTTTGTAGATCACGTGCTGACGTACAACCGGATCGAACTTTTTCAGTTCCAGTTTCTCAGGTTTAGTACGTTTGTTCTTCGTGGTGGTATAGAAGTGACCTGTACCAGCAGAGGAAACCAGCTTGATCTTCTCACGAATACCTTTAGCCATGATTCAGTTCCTTAGTACTTCTCACCACGGGCGCGGATTTCGGCCAGAACCGTATCGATGCCCTTCTTATCAATAACACGCATACCTTTAGCAGATACACGCAGAGTAACGAAGCGC
Source organism: Pantoea sp. App145 (assembly GCF_047947045.1). Taxonomy (NCBI): domain Bacteria; kingdom Pseudomonadati; phylum Pseudomonadota; class Gammaproteobacteria; order Enterobacterales; family Erwiniaceae; genus Pantoea; species Pantoea sp. App145. The sequence goes on along the minus strand of NZ_CP133290.1, from coordinate 2,927,910 downwards.
TTCTCGCTCTCAACCCAGAAACGGTGTGAGTGCAGGTTCGGCAGGAAACGGCGTTTCGTCGCGTTCAATGCGTGGGAACGGTTGTTACCGGTCACCGGACGCTTTCCAGTTACCTGGCAGACTCGTGACATGTCTATTCTCCAAAAATCAAATCAGCTCGAGCTTTAAAAACATAGGTTTTGGCCGCCTCGTCAGGCCTTAGCCCGCCCAGGCGAGTTCCATGTGAACCCGCTAAGCTGGCCCAAACGCCAAACCCGAGATTCTCAAAGGTGGCGTAGTATACGCCGGTCAGCGCTGGTGCTCAAGTCCCGAACAAATAAAGATCCCTCTGGATCGGGTAAAAACACACCGTTTCTTCAAGTTTAGCGCCCAAAATTACAGCCAGCCACGCTCAGCAAAAGAGATAAACTCGCCGTGACCGATCACCAGATGATCAAGCAATCGGATATTCAGCAACGAACACGCTCTGGTGATTCTTTCGGTAATTTCACGGTCAGCCCGGCTGGGTTCGGCAGAACCGGAGGGGTGATTATGCGCCAGAATCACCGCAGCCGCGTTGAGTTTTAGCGCCTCACGTACAATTTCGCGAGGGTGGACTTCAACGCTGCTTATCGAACCGGAAAACATTTTCTGCGCCTGCAATACACGGTGCTGATTATCGAGAAAAAGTACCATAAAGATTTCTCGTTCCTGATGTGCCAGCACACTTTGCAGATAGTGATGCGTGACCTGAGGATTATCCATCACATTTTCACGCGCCAGCTGGCTGGCAAAAAAACGCCTGGCCGTCTCAGCCACTGCCTGAAGCTGCGCCATCTTGGCCATACCAACACCCTTAACACCTGCCATCTCCTCTTTGCTGGCACTCATAATGCCGTACAGAGAGCCAAATTCATTCAGCATCTGCCGCGCCAACAGCATCACGCTGACGCCACATGAACCGGTACGCAAAAAAATCGCCAGCAGTTCCTCATCATCTAATGCTTCAGCCCCATGTAACGCCAGCTTCTCTCGTGGTGCCAGTTCCATTTTCACCTCCTCTCCCCTGCATAGCGACTATCCTGCTTGCCAGGCACAATGAAAACCAGAGAGTTAAAGACGTTTTCAGAGCCGCCTCGCAAAGGCCGCAGGCAGTGGAAAAGGGGACCCGGCGATTTTGTGGTAAAGTTGCTGCATCTGTCGTGCCGGGCCACGGCAACCTGCTTTGAGTTGAGGCGATTAAAATGACGGGATTAGCTGGAAAGAAAATTCTGCTGGGTGTCAGTGGCGGCATCGCCGCTTATAAAGCGCCGGAATTGGTGCGACGCTTGCGCGATCGCGGTGCCGATGTGCGTGTGATGATGACGGAGGCGGCCAAAGCCTTTATCACGCCACTCAGCCTGCAAGCGGTGTCCGGTTATCCGGTGTTTGACGATCTGCTCGACCCGGCGGCTGAGGCCGCGATGGGCCATATCGAGCTGGCAAAATGGGCAGACCTGATTGTGCTGGCCCCCGCCACCGCCGATCTGATTGCCCGCGTTACCGCAGGCATGGCTAATGACCTGGTGACCACCACCTGTCTGGCGACGGCGGCCCCCATCGCGGTGGTACCCGCCATGAACCAGCAAATGTATCGCGCTGCCGTGACTCAGGAGAATCTGCAACGTCTGCATGCGCGTGGCGTACTGATTTGGGGGCCAGACAGCGGCAGCCAGGCTTGTGGCGATATCGGCCCTGGCCGCATGCTCGACCCGTTGGCCATTGTGGCACATGCGCTGGAATGGGCGTCGCCCGTCAACGATCTGCAACATCTCAACATTATGATCACCGCCGGCCCGACCCGTGAGGCGCTGGATCCGGTACGCTACATCACCAATCACAGCTCGGGCAAAATGGGTTTTGCCATTGCTGCAGCAGCGGCAAAACGTGGCGCGAAAGTGACGCTGGTGGCCGGACCGGTTTCGCTGCCGACGCCGGCATGGGTGCAACGTGTTGATGTCACCACCGCTCAGGAGATGGAGGCGGCGGTGATGGCGCAAATCAGCCAACAACATATTTTCATTGCCAGCGCAGCCGTGGCAGACTACCGGGCGGCAAATATTGCCGCGGAGAAAATCAAAAAACAGGGTGGCGATGATAACGTCACGCTGCAACTGGTGAAGAACCCCGACATCGTGGCCGGTGTGGCAGCACTTAAAGCAGGGCGACCTTATGTCGTCGGGTTTGCCGCCGAAACCCGTAATGTGGAAGAATACGCGCGGCAAAAACGGGTACGAAAAAATCTCGACCTGATTTGCGCCAACGATGTGGCAAAAGCGGGCCAGGGGTTCAATAGCGACACCAATGCTCTTCACCTTTTTTGGCAGGAAGGAGAGAAAGTCTTACCGCTCAGTGATAAGACGCTCCTTGGCCAACAATTATTAGACGAGATTGTCAGCCGTTATGATGAAAAAAATCGACGTTAAGATTCTTGATGCGCGTGTGGGAACCGAGTTTCCACTGCCAACTTATGCAACCTCGGGTTCAGCCGGACTGGATTTACGCGCCTGTCTGGATGAAGCGCTGGAAATCACCCCAGGCAGCACCGTGCTGGTGCCAACCGGCCTCGCCATCCATATTGGCGATCCCAGCCTTGCCGCGGTGATTCTGCCACGCTCCGGCCTCGGTCATAAGCATGGCATCGTGCTGGGTAACCTGGTCGGTCTGATCGACTCAGATTACCAGGGGCAACTGATGGTTTCGGTATGGAACCGTGGTCAGGACAGCTTCACTCTCCAGCCGGGCGACCGTCTGGCCCAGCTGGTATTCGTGCCCGTGGTTCAGGCTGAATTCAATCTGGTGGAAGATTTTGACGCCAGCGTGCGTGGCGCGGGCGGCTTCGGTCACTCTGGCCGTCAGTAACACGCGCTTTTCGCTCACGCCTCTGCCCTTTTTTCTTTTCCGCTCTGTGTGCACTGGACACCGGGCAGAAGTGTGAGTGTTGCCTGTTTTTGGTGAATTTCAGGGGTCTTGAAGGTCATGGCAGAAAAAAAGGTCGCGAAACGGAACCGACGCGAAGAAATTTTGCAGGCACTGGCGCAAATGCTGGAGTCAAGCGATGGCAGCCAGCGTATCACCACCGCGAAACTGGCGGCGAATGTAGGCGTTTCTGAAGCGGCGCTTTATCGTCACTTTCCCAGCAAAACGCGTATGTTTGACAGCCTGATCGAGTTTATTGAAGACAGCCTGATTACGCGCATCAATCTGATCCTGAAAGATGAAAAAGAAACGGAAGCACGCCTGCGTTTAATCGTGCAACTGATTCTGGGATTTGGTGAGCGTAATCCAGGGCTGACGCGTATTCTGACGGGCCACGCGCTGATGTTTGAACAGGATCGCCTGCAGGGGCGCATCAATCAGCTGTTCGAACGTATTGAAGTGCAGCTGCGTCAGGTGATGAAAGAGAAGAAGATGCGTGATGGCGAGGGCTTCCAGACCGATGAAACCCTGCTTGCCAGCCAGCTACTGGCCTTTTGCGAAGGGTTGCTGTCGCGCTATGTTCGCTCTGAATTTCGCTATCGCCCCACGGCGGATTTTGATATCCGCTGGCCGTTGCTGGCGGCGCAACTGGTTTAAACCTGGCTCATACCGTAGCGGCGCAATTTATTGCGCATCCTTGCAAAAACCGCGCGATAAATCGCGCCGCTACGGATGATTAAATCCCGTACTCTTTACGATACGCACGCACCTTCGCCAGGTGGTCCGCCATCTCCGGTTTCTCTTCCAGATAATCAATTAACTCGGCCAGAGTAATAATCGCCGTCACCTTACAGCCATAATCGCGTTCCACTTCCTGAATCGCGGAGATATCGCTGCGGCCTCGCTCCTGGCGATCAAGGGAAATCAGCACACCAGCCAGGGTGGCGTTGTGAGCATTGATGATATCCATGGATTCACGAATCGCGGTACCGGCGGTGATAACGTCATCCACCAGCATCACTTTCCCCTGCAACGGGCTACCAACCAGCAAACCACCTTCGCCGTGATCTTTCGCTTCTTTGCGGTTAAAGCAGTAAGGCACATCGCGGTCATGGTGATCGGCCAGCGCGACGGCCGTGGTCGTGGCAATCGGGATGCCTTTGTAGGCCGGGCCAAACAGCAGGTCAAAATCAACCCCACCGTCCACCAGCGCCTGAGCGTAAAAACGGCCTAATAACGCCAAATCGCGCCCGGTATTAAACAGACCGGCATTGAAGAAATAAGGACTTTTGCGCCCCGATTTCAGGGTAAACTCACCAAACTTCAATACCCCTTTGTTCAGGGCGAACTCAATAAACTGACGCTGCCAGGCTTTCATTTCTCACTCCTCAAATAAAGAAAAGGCGACTCTGTGGTCGCCTGTTACATCAATCTGCTAATGCCGCTTTCTGCGTCTGAATCAGCTGCTCAATCCCGCCGCGCGCCAGCGCCAGCAACTCCAGCAACTCTTCATGACTGAACGGCTCGCCTTCTGCGGTACCCTGCACTTCAATCATGCGGCCATCTTCCAGCATCACCACGTTCATATCGGTCTCGGCGGCGGAGTCTTCCACGTACTCAAGATCGCAACGGGCTTCGCCTTCAACGATGCCAACAGAAATGGCGGCAACCATGCCTTTTAACGGGCTGGCTTTCAGTTTGCCATCGGCCACCAGCTTATTCAGCGCATCAGCCAATGCCACACAGGCACCGGTAATGGACGCGGTGCGCGTGCCACCGTCAGCCTGAATCACGTCACAATCCAGCGTGATGGTGTATTCGCCCAGCGCCTGCAAATCCACTGCAGCACGCAGTGAACGGGCGATCAGACGCTGAATCTCCAGCGTGCGACCCCCCTGCTTACCTTTGGCCGCTTCACGCGCCATACGGCTGTGAGTAGAACGCGGCAGCATACCGTATTCGGCTGTTACCCAGCCCTGCCCCTGACCTTTGAGGAAACGCGGTACGCCTTCGTCAACGGTGGCAGTGCACAGCACTTTGGTTTCGCCGAACTCAACAAGAACCGAGCCTTCGGCATGTTTGGTATAGTGACGAGTGAGGGTGACGGGACGCACCTGGTTGACGTGTCGGCCTGCTGGACGCATGGTTTCTCTCCGGCTTACTTAGGTTTGGCTGCGCATTATACGGACTTCCTCCGCGGCTGTCCTGTCCTGCGGCGGCACAATCACAGATGAAATTCTGCCCGCACTGTGGCTAAATGCGCGCTTTCCCTCTTAAAAAAAGATAAATGATGACAGCGATACTCCATTTCCTGCTGGCGCTGGTGGTGATCTTTGCCCTCGCGCTGCTGGTCAGTCATGACCGCAAACAAATTCGTCCGCGTTTTATTATTCAATTGCTGCTGGTGGAAGCAGCGCTGGGCTGGTTTTTCCTGCACTCCGCCAGTGGCCTGGCGGTGGTTAGCTCCGTCGGTGGCTTCTTCGAAACCCTGCTGACGTTCGCCGCACAGGGCAGCGATTTCGTGTTTGGTGGCATGAGCAAACAGGGCCTCGCATTTATTTTCCTCGGCGTACTTTGCCCGATTGTGTTTATTTCTGCGCTGATCGGCATTCTGCAACACTGGCGCATTCTGCCGCTGCTGATTCGCCTGGTGGGCACCCTGCTGTCGAAGGTCAACGGCATGGGCAAGCTGGAATCTTTCAATGCTGTCAGCACATTGATTCTGGGCCAGTCAGAAAACTTCATCGCCTATAAAGGCATCCTGGGCGATATTTCCGCACCCCGCCTCTACACCATGGCAGCAACGGCAATGTCTACCGTGTCGCTCTCCATCGTTGGCGCGTATATGACGATGATCGAGGCAAAATACGTCGTTGCCGCGCTGCTGCTGAATATGTTCAGTACCTTTATCATCCTGTCGATCATCAACCCAACGCGTGCCCAGGACGAAGAACATATCGCACTGGATAAATTGCATGAGGATCAGAGTTTCTTTGAAATGCTGGGCGAATACATTCTCGCTGGTTTCAAAGTCGCGATGATTATTCTGGCGATGCTGATTGGCTTTATTGCGCTGATTGCTGCCGTGAACGCGCTGTTCGCCGCCGTATTTGGCTACAGCTTCCAGCAGTTACTCGGTTATGTGTTTTATCCGTTTGCCTGGTTGATCGGCATTCCATCGGCCGATGCTTTGCAGGCAGCCAGCATCATGGCGACCAAACTGGTGGCGAATGAGTTTGTGGCTATGATCGAGTTGAAGAAAGTAGCTGCAGAGATGACGCCACGCGGTCTGGGGATTTTGTCGGTGTTCCTGGTATCGTTCGCTAACTTTGCCTCAATCGGTATTGTCGCCGGTGCGATTAAAGGGCTGAACGAAGCGCAGGGTAATGTTGTATCGCGGTTTGGCTGGAAACTGGTATACGGTTCAACGCTGGTCAGTTTGCTTTCGGCGGCCTTTGCCGGATTGTTTATCTGATAAATAATGGCGACCCTGAGTCGCCATTTTCTTAGAAGCCAACGCAAACCAGGCCATCAACACGCATCACCGATTCCTGACTGAAGCGTTTTTTGTAGATATCGCGCAATGCGTTGATGTTGTCTGAGCTGGCGCGATCTGGCGTATGAATCAGCATCAGCGCTTTGCTGTTTTCACGCGCCAGCTTGCCATTCTCCCCCAGCCACTGTCCTTTCGCGTTATAGACTGAGAGCCCATCTTTGAAACGCGGCGTCACATCACTATCGACAAAGTGTTGCCACTCCTGCTCACTCACCGTTCCCCCCTGTGGCTTACTCATGCCGAACCACAATGTGGTCTGCATCATCATGTCACCACCGGCACAAACCGGCATTGGCGTACTGGTCGGTGCCGATTGCGTTATTGTGGTGGGATGTGTCTGGCAGCCTGCCAGCAGCAATGCCAATGCAAAAGATGTGATAAATTTTGTTGCCATACAGATTTCCCTGAACTGAATGCCCGTCGCTATCATAGGTCTCTGGTACGAAAAGGCCAGCGCTTAGCGCCTGTATTGCAGGCTTTTACCTGTCATGCCAAAGCGTACCTCGCTATAATTCACTAAATTTTCTTCACACGAGTATCGCTTATGATCCGTAGTATGACCGCTTATGCACGTCGCGAAGCCAAAGGCCACTGGGGCAGCGCCGCCTGGGAGCTACGTTCCGTTAACCAGCGCTACCTTGAAACCTACATCCGCCTGCCGGAGCAGTTCCGCAGCCTGGAGCCAGTGATTCGCGAGCGCATCCGCAATCGGCTGACGCGCGGCAAGATCGAGTGCAACCTGCGTTTCGATGCCGATCCAGGTTCACAAGGCGAACTGATTCTGAACGAATCGCTGGCAAAACAGCTGGTTCAGGCGGCTAACTGGGTCAAATTGCAGAGTGATGAAGGTGCAATCAATCCGCTGGATATCCTGCGCTGGCCGGGCGTGATGTCCGCCAAAGAGCAGGATCTCGACGCCATCAATGCTGAACTGCTGGCGGCACTGGACGGTGCGCTGGATGACTTTATCACCGCACGTGAAACAGAAGGCGCTGCGCTGAAAACGTTGATCGAACAACGTCTTGATGGCGTAAACCAGGAAGTCAGCAAAGTACGGACGCAAATGCCGGAAGTACTGAAGTGGCAGCGCGAGCGTCTGGTCACCAAACTGGAAGAAGCCGAAGTCCAGCTGGAAAACAATCGTCTGGAGCAGGAACTGGTGATGATGGCACAGCGCATTGATGTGGCTGAAGAACTGGATCGCCTCGATGCACACGTAAAAGAAACGTTCAACATCCTGAAGAAGAAGGAAGCGGTTGGCCGTCGCCTCGACTTTATGATGCAGGAGTTCAACCGCGAATCGAATACGCTGGCATCAAAATCAATTAATGCGGATATCACAGCCTCCGCGATTGAGCTGAAAGTGTTGATTGAGCAGATGCGTGAGCAGATTCAGAATATCGAATAAGAAATTACAGAGATTTAATCGCTAAAACCCACTTTTTAGTGGGTTTTATATTTTTAATAAAACAAACAACAATACCTGATAGACAAAATAAAAATCAAAGGCAGATATATTCTCTCATTCCACCCGAAATGATGCACGACTGATAAATTCATGACAAACTCATGAACCAACAAAATAAAATTGATTATTGAAATTAACGGAAATGTCCTTACACCACGGAAATCTGGCCCCACAGGTATTAGTAGAACATTTTACCACGCATCATATTCAGAAAAACATCAAGGTAATTAACAAACTCACAACCCTTGCTGTACTCTGACACCTGAAATACCATCATAGCTCAAAGATGACTTTCTCATTCACCTGTCAATTCTATTTGTTCTTAACGCGTTTATTAATAAAAAGGAGTTTAAGCATGGCATCAAGCTTATTTATGCGTGTCGATGGTATCAGTGGCGAATCTCAGGATGCAGACCATCAGGGCTGGATCGATATTCTGTATTTCACCTGGGGAGCATCCCAATCTGGCAATATGCATACCGGAGGAGGCGGAGGGGCTGGTAAGGTGAGTTTTAAAGATCTCAGCGTCGTCGCCTACATTGATCGCGCTACACCTCCGCTATTGAAATATTGCGCCAGTGGCAAGCATATCAGCAAAGTGGAAGTGGTCAGCTGTAAGGCAGGTGGAACGCAAATGGAATATTGCCTGATTACCCTGGAGGATGTGCTGGTTACCGATATTAATTTCAGCGGCAGTCAGGGACCAGACGGTATAGCTATGCGCTACGGCTTTCAGGCAGCAAAAATCAATTATGCCTATTGGGAGCAGGCTGCCAACGGCGGGAAAGGCCCGCAGACCTCTACGGGCTGGAACATCAAGGAAAACCGCGAGATCTGAAAAGGAGATTCACGCACATGAACATCCAGATTACCCCAGAATTGCTGCACAGTATCGCTTTGCCCTACAGAAGCAACCTGCAAAAGCGGGACGCCCAGAACGCCAATATTCAGGGACTTGCTCCGGCGATGAACTGCTGGTTTCCAGCTTATAGCATCACAACAAAACTTCGGATAGCACACTTTCTGGCGCAATCCTGTGCGGAAACAGCTGACTTTACCGCCATGACGGAGTACCCCGCGCGTGGCGGTAAAGAATACGAACCTGATACACGGGCCGGACAGCGAGTGGGCAACCACTTTCCCGGTGATGGTCCGAAGTATATCGGCAGAGGGTTACTGCATCTGACCGGGCGCGATAATTACCAGAAATTAAGCCGAATATTAGATGAAAATCTGATTGAATATCCTGAGAGGGTTGCCAGTAATTATTCACTGGCAGTCAGAACCGCTTGTGAATTTTGGGATTCCAAGGAGTTAAATAAACTTGCCGATGCAGATAACTTTGAAAGAATAACTTATCTCGTCAACGGTGGGTATAACGGGAAGGAAGCTCGAGAAAACGCTCTGAAGAGAATTAAAGGCATGCTACATATCTGAAGATAAAGGGACAATGTCCCTTTATCCTTTTACCTGGTCGCAAAATCCTCAGTATGGCCGTCGATCGTATCTGAGATGATATAGATGTTTTCCAAATCAACCCCACAGGCCTGAGCATCCTTATCATCTTCAGGCCAATTTCCTTTAGCCACAGCTGAATAATATTCAGCGATAGCCTTAAAGCCTTTATTTGAATCAACAAGATAATATTGCCTGTATAGATCCATTTTAAGATATTGAACTTTACTGCCACCTTTATCAATGTCTGCCTGCGAATAACCGTTTCTTTTCGCCCGACGATACATCAACCGTTCAGCCTCTTCTTTGCTTATTTTTTCAGAAGACAAACGGGTTACTTTTAATACTGTGCCTTTTTTCACAAGAATATCAGCATATTTCTTATAACCTGAATCATCAGCTGAAAAACTATCCCAAAGCCCTCCGAATATCCTCCCATCCGTATCCCTCGAACAATCCGGCCCGGTGAATACTTTCTCCGCCGCCTGGCCCGTGCCTGAAAGCACCAGCAGCATAGCTATCAACATACCCTTTTTCATTTCCTATAATCCCTCATAGTAGACCGGACTCAAGAATACCATCCACTAACGCGCATTTCTGTGCTCATCGCCCCAAGCTTTATCTGGTCTTTGTGCGAAATCAGCCGTATTTCTATTCGCTAGTCGATTTTTTTTCATCGCGCAACGTAAATAATACGTAAAGATACGTACCCACTCATGTCTTTATGGCACATTTTTTCTCCGCTTCGCTTACGCTAAGAATCACCCGCGCAAGGCATAATTTACTGTAAATTAAGATAAATTTTTATATTCTCACCTGAACTATTCGTGAAAATCCCCTGTTCTATGAATCCGATCAATCATCTGGATTGCAGACTTTAGGTTTCTTTGGGGGCACTATTTGCTAATCTTCCGGTCAAAAGTAAGACTGCTGTACCGCCCTTGGGAACTCATGGACCTGCTTCTTTGTGCGATACATTCACTTATCACATGAAGGCGCTATGAAAAAAACCGGGCAATTCTGCTCTAAACTCCTCCACCCGCGCTACTGGTTTACCTGGTTTGGGCTGGGTGTGTTATGGCTGCTGGTGCAGCTTCCTTATCCGATACTGATTCGTCTTGGCGCTACCGCGGGCAAGCTGTCACGGCGCTTCCTGAAACGCCGCGAGCGCATTACCCGTCGCAACATTGAATTGTGCTTCCCACGCATCAGTGAAGAAGAAAAAGAGATGATGATTGCGGGCAACTTTGCCTCGCTGGGCATGGCGCTGGCGGAAACCGGCATTGCCTGGTTTTGGTCCGACCGCCGGGTGCGTCAGTTGTTCCAGGTCAGTGGCATGGCTAACCTGCATACGGCACAGAACCATAAACGTGGCGTGATGGTTATTGGCGTGCATTTCATGTCGCTGGAGCTGGGAGGTCGCATCACCGGGTTGTGTCAGCCAATGATGGCGATGTACCGCAAGCACAACAATCAGGCGATGGAGTGGGCGCAGACCAAAGGCCGTATGCGTTCCAATAAAGCCATGATTGATCGTCGCGATCTGCGCGGCATGGTGCAGGCGCTGAAACAAGGCGAAGCGGTATGGTTCGCACCGGATCAGGATTACGGTCCGAAGGGCAGCGTGTTTGCTCCTCTGTTCGCCGTAGAGAAAGCCGCCACCACTAACGGTACCTTTGTGCTGTCACGCCTGGCACGTCCGGCGATGCTGACTATCGTGCTAATTCGTAACCCGCACAAAAACGGCTACCAGTTGATCATCCAACCGGAACTGGAAAACTATCCGCATGACGATGAGTCCGCTGCTGCGGCTTACATGAATAAAGTGATCGAGCACGAAATTCTGCGTGCGCCGGAGCAATATCTCTGGCTGCATCGCCGTTTCAAAACCCGCCCACCGGGTGAAGCATCGCTCTACGTCTGATCGAATGCAGCAGGCTGCGGCCTGCTGATTTACCTGCCAAAAACATTTAACAACCATTCTTAACGAAAAACAGGTTTGTCAAATTTTGCACAGCCTTTTGTAATGGTCACCATTTCCTCTTCCTGACCAAACATATGACTCTGTTTTTTTCTTCACCTCGGCAAGCAATGCTCGCAATTGCTGTTGCCAGCGCGCTGCTGGCAGGTTGTGCTAATCCCCATGGCTTACATACCAGCAACCACGTGCTTGATGCCAATAGCTTACAGGCACAAGACACATTGAAAAATGCGCATCTTAGCGCTGCCAACTGGCCGAAAACGCAGTGGTGGCAGAGCTTTGGCGATCCTCAGCTTAATCACCTGATTGGTGATGCGATGGCCTCCAGCCCGGACTTGCAGGTGGTAAACGCCCAGGCTGATAAAGCCAATGCGCAGGTTATTGCCGCCAACGCAGAACGTTACCCGGATGTTGACCTCAACGCCGGTATCACCCGTTCACGCATCGCAAAAGTGGACGATCCACTGCTGCAGGGCAAAAGCTATAGCACGCTGCGCACTGCCAATGTTGGCCTGAGCTACACCTTTGATTTATGGGGCGGGAAGAAAGATGCCGCTGAAGCTGCACTTGGTCAGGCTCGCGCCAGCGAGCTGGATCGTCAGGCCAGTCAGCTAACTCTGGCCGCTAACGTAACGCGCGCCTGGAACAACCTCAATCTGGCCTGGACCAATGCCGACCTGGCAAAACAGGCCGCCGATCGTGCCAACGGCATTGCTAAGATCCAGCAGCAATATGTTGCTGCCGGACTGACGTCGGACTATCAATACAAGCAGGCGCTGTCACAGCAAAAAACCGCCGAAGCAACCCTGACTGAAGCGCAGCAGAACGTGACTGATGCGGGCATACAGCTTTCCATCCTGATCGGCAAAGGGCCGGATTACTGGCATAACCTGAAACCCGCGAAACTGAATGTCCCGACCGCGGCCCTGTTGCCGGGTAGCATTCCCGCCGATTTGCTGGGCCGTCGCCCGGATGTGGTGGCTGCACGCTGGCGTGTAGAAGCATCGGCGAAAGACATTGCCGCGACCAAAACCGAGTTCTATCCCAACATCAACCTGGTGGCGGAAGCCGGGACACGTTCGCTGCTGGGCGATGCCTTGTTCGGTGCACCGAGTCGCTTCTTTAATGTCGGACCCAGCCTGTCCCTGCCGATTTTCGATGCCGGTAAACGCCGCGCTGATTTAGCTGAAAGCAACGCCAACTGGGATCTGGCTGTCGCGCAGTACAACAAGTTGTTGATCAGCTCACTGGGTAATGTCAGCGATACCATCACCCAGTTGCAGTCCATTCAGGACCAGTTGGCCCAGCAGGAAAGCGCCGATCAGCTGATTCACAGTTCCTGGGACGACCTGAATCGTGAATATGCGGCGGGCCTGCGTCCTTATCTTGACGTGCTGACCATTCAGAATCAGTTAATCGAATCTGACCAGAAGCTGGCTGCGCTGAAAGCTCAGCAGATCAATCTGGCGGTGGTGTTGATAGAAGATCTGGGTGGCGGGTTCCAGAACAGCGAGACTGCACCACACAGTTAAGCGCATGACTGGCATTCTGCCGCGCGATGATGAATGATGGTCCGCTCAGTGGATTAACCTGCGGACAATCATGATGGAACACGATGCTGAGGCTGGCTGGTTGCGGCCTCTTATTGCTGACAGACTTACCCCCTTTCTGGAAATTGATGCAGCGCGACTGCTAAACAATCTCCAGCAGATGCAACAAAAAGCCGAGGCGGCTGGTGTTGCGCTACGGCCTCATATCAAAACCCATAAAAGTGTCTGGATCGCCCGGCAACAACGCGCTCTTGGCGCTCGCGGCATTACGGTTTCCAAACCGAGCGAAGGGGTGGCCTTTATTTTAGGCGGAGAGCGTGACCTGCTGCTGGCTTACCCGATTGTGTACGCCGAGACCCTGACAGAGTTGCTGCAGGTCGCGGCGGAGAATCAGGCACGGATTACCTGCATTGCCGATAGCCTGAGTGGCGTGGCGGCAATTGCTGCGGCGCACCAGCAGCAGCCGTCTGCTGATCTGGCTATCGCCATCAAAGTGGATGTTGGATTGCATCGCGTGGGGGTTGATCCTCATAGTGATGCCGCTCTGACACTGGCCGCAGCCATCACCGATGCACATCTGCCGTTTGCCGGACTGGTTTCCCACGCTGGCCACGCCTACGGTGCCGGTCATCCGGCTGCCATCGGTGAGGTCGCCCTGGAGGAAATCGCGCTGATGCGTGATGTTCAGCAACGTCTGATTGCTGCGGGGTTTGCTCCCTGTCCTGTCTCCGTCGGCTCTACCCCTACGGCTCTGGCAGCCCCGGTGGCGCCAGGGACGGATGAAATCCGTCCGGGAAACTATGCGCTGCTCGATCTGACGGCATGGCGTTTAGGGTTGTGTTCACCGGATGCACTGGCATTAAGCGTGGTCACCCGTGTTGTGGCGGTAAACCCGCATTACGCCATTATTGATGCCGGATCCAAGATGCTCAGTTCAGATAAAGGCCCACATGGCACCAATGCCAGCGGCTTCGGTATTGCGGTTGATGAACAGGGTAACCAGTTTGAGGTGGTGAAACTGTCGGAGGAACATGGATTCCTGCAATTCGGCCAACAGGCTCCGTCACCCGGCACGCTATTACGCATCTTCCCCAACCATAGCTGCGCCGTGGTTGCGCAGTCCGACCGCTTTGTGTTGCGCCATGCTGACGGCCTGGCTGAAGTGCTGAATATAGAAGGACGCGGCAAGTTCATTTAACCGCTGCGCTTTTTCCGGAAACACCTTCTGCACCACACTTCCAGAACCGGGCCGTTTCCAGCCCGGTTTTCACATGCTTTAATGCCCCTTTGTTCGCTCAACAGGAGGTCCCATGCTGCCATCTCAGACTGTGACTCTGACCATTCCACGTAACTGGTTAGATTTATATGAAACCATCTGGAAACCTGAGTTTTTCGCGAAATGGGCGAGCGGGCTAAGTAGCAGCACGCTAACGCAGGAAGGGAATGTCTGGAAAGCCAAAGGACCGGAAGGCACGGTGAAGATTCGTTTTACACCGTATAACCCCTTTGGGGTGATGGATCACTGGATTGATACCGGCATCGGTAAAGAGATCTATATGCCTATGCGGGTGATTGCTAATGAACAGGGTGCCGAGGTGGTGATGGTGGTTTATCGCCAGCCACTGATGTCTGATGAGAAGTTTGCACAGGATGTGGCCTGGGTTAAACGTGATCTGGATAACCTCCTTCACTTATTAACCCATTAGAATCAATAAATTATAAACGGCCACCCACTTAGGTTTAAGTTGGTCGTAATCGGCACGATTAAACAATTTTTTTACAGCAAAGCGTTTAATAGTTCCGTACTTTTTATGGCTGCCTTCCCTGCTAATCACCAGTCTGGCTAACGGTTCCACACCAGGAAAATTCCTGGTGTGGAAGCCAGCGACCTGGCCCAGCCTCGCTGATTTTTCATCATTTTTTTGAGCAGAGCAAATTGATGCTTTTAGTCGGTCAGAGCAATGACAAAAAAGACTAATAAATAATATATCGCTGCGCTTATATATACTGATGCAAAGTCTGAAACCATTTATTCCTGAGTCTCATTTATAGGAGTTTTCTTATGGTGTTAATTTAAATAAAACACGGTATAACTCCCTTACACACAGCAGCACTTAATAATAACAACAGCAGGGTAATAACATGGACCGCTCAACCTATCCTTTATTGTCAGAAAAAGAATTCGTTGAGATAGCCAGACGGATTCTGGTTGGAGAATATAATAATGAAAAAGGATTTTATTGTGATCTGGCGGATTTCCTCCTGACCGGAGGCGATACTGCCCTGACACAAAAACAATTACACACCAGGGGCATCTTTTTAAGTTCAGAACATCATTTAATTGAATGCATCATTACATGGCAATCGCTGAAAGGCATTTCAGGATTGCGCCAGGATTCGCTGCATTGATGAAATCTGTGCTCTGGCCTTGCTGCCCGAGCGACCCTCAATTTGCACTGGTACATGTACCATAACGAGCAGATTATGACGATACGAGAAAGAAGCCTGACCGGCCCAACCAAGTGGTCAATATTGTCATCAATTAAAATTGTCGGTATTGGTGTATTACAACTGTCCCTTCTGGCACAAATACTACAGGCAAATGAATTAAATTTACTTGCGATCGCTATCGCTTGTTTATTGGTTATTGATACGTTATCCGATCGTGGATTTGGTAACTCAGCCATCAGAAACCAGAATTTAAGCGAAAGCGATCTCTCCGTATTATATTGGGGCAATGTATTATTCGGATTGTTAATTTTCGCCGTACTGTTTATTGGTAGTGATATTTTTAGCCGCATGATGAACCAACCTGAGTTGGCAGTTATGTTGGAAATGATATCGGTAATTTTTATCATTATTCCCCAGGGGCAACATTATCGCGCCATATTACAACGGGAAAAACAATTCTCACGGATTGCGTTTACGGAAACATCATCGGTGCTGGTGGGTTTGGGCGTGACGCTGTTTACCGTCTGGCTGACACCCTCTGTGCTGTGCGCCATCTGGGGCTACCTGGCGATGGTTTCAATCCGCATGCTGGTCTACTGCTACTACGGCCGCTCCTGGTTTCAGCCAGAGTACCGTTTTAGCCTGAAAAGCTTCGCCGATGTGCGAGCAAGAAACGGATAATAAAAACAAGTCTGTATGGTGGGCTCTGGGCATCTGAGAAGATGCGTTCGCGTGCTGCTAGCCAGCACGCTTTTTTCTTTTCTCTCTGCCACCACTTTTCCTCATAACCACTCAGGCAAAGGCCGACAATCACCATTCCCCCTGCTTCAGAATTCGAAATTCGCATCATTTTTTATAATGCGAATATGAAACCACCTCTCATCTAACCCCAAAAAATAAGCCCAATCACGCTACCATTATCAAATAAGCTAATCCGATGAGGCTGTTTTAGAAAATCTCAGTGGTCTACACTCTGGGAAATCTTTAGCCTTGCCGCCAATCATCTGGAGTGCTCTATGCTGTTAACCGTTCTCTACATTATTGGTATCACCGCCGAAGCGATGACCGGCGCGCTGGCGGCGGGCAGGCGAAAAATGGACCTGTTTGGTGTCATTATTATCGCCTCCGTCACAGCCATCGGTGGCGGTTCAGTACGCGATATCCTGCTCGGCCATTATCCGCTGGGTTGGGTCAAGGATCCCGAATACATCATGATTGTGGCCGCTGCTGCCGTGGTGACGACGGTGGTGGCCCCACTGATGAATCACCTGCGTAAAGCTTTTCTGGTACTGGATGCACTGGGCCTGGTGGTCTTTTCCATCATTGGTGCTCAGGTGGCGCTGGACGGCGGCCATGCCGCGGTAATTGCCGCCATCAGCGCGGTGATTACCGGAGTATTTGGCGGCGTACTGCGCGATATGTTCTGCAACCGCATTCCGCTGGTGTTCCAGAAAGAGCTGTATGCCGGTATCGCGTTCGCTTCTGGCTGGCTCTATATCCTGCTGCTGAAAACCTCACTGGCGAATGAGGTGGTGGTGATCATCACCCTGTTGTTTGGTTTTATCGCTCGCCTGCTGGCGCTGCGTTTCCGTCTCGGCTTGCCCATTTTCAACTACCCCCACCCCGATCATTGACGCACCTGCGGGGATGTCCTGTTGCTGCAGGAAAGTAATGAGTTGCTGCAGGTGTTGATCCTGTAGCATCGCCACCAGCCGCTGTGCCAGAGTGCTGCCTATACCTGGTAATTGTTGCCAGCTCTCAGCCGTTCGCTCCTGTAACTGCTGCCACTGACTGTCGGGCATAGCCTGCAATGCCGCACGGGGTATCGGTAAACCCAGTGCAATCACCCATCTGCGCAGAGGTTGATGTCGCGTCAGATTAAAACGGTGCCAGATTTGCTGTGCGCGTGCCGCTGAAATCCCCGCCACCTGAGAAATTTGTTCTGGCGTGAGGTCCAGCCAGGAAAACAGATGCGTGATAGTTCCACTGTCCATCAGACGTTGCCAGCTGCTGCGATGTACACCATGAATATTCAATACAGATTTCTCGCCGAGCCAGCTCAGACGCGAAAGGAATTGCGCACGGCAGGATGTATTCAATGTCAGACATGTAAGTTGGTTAAACTACCCGCTTTGCGGCGCTGGCGGATACTCACGCTGCGCCACGCGCCATATCACTCGTTCGATACGTGGAATACCCAACCCGGCGAGAGTCAGTGTGACCTGATCTCCTGCAATCACATCCAGCTCGCGCCAGCGTCGCAGCGACCCGAGATTGACCCGGCGTACGGTTTTATCATCCAGCTGTACCGGGATAAGGTTTAGTACTACCGCGATTTTCCCGGTACGTCCGACGTTGAACTCCACGGAGCGGACTTCACTACTGACCTCTGCAGGTTGATACTTCCACGCCGCAGACCAGTCCCCCATCCCAGGTTGCCAGTCTCGCCCCCTGCGGCCAGGTGACTGGTGGATCACAATACCATCCGTCACGAACGGCAACGCCCCGTGAAACCAGCGGTCACGCCAGCTTTCGACATCGTCCTCATCATGGACAGGTTCGCTCCAGCGCTGCGACAGACCAAATCCCCAGCGCGATAATTGCGTCAGCCGTTCCTCCATGGTTGCCGGGCCATCCGGCCAGGCCCAGACAAAAACACCCAGCTGAGCCAGTAGCGGACTTGTTTCGCGACGCATCATCGCGCCCGCAACCTGCGCACGGGCATTTCTGCCGCCGTCACGCGCCTGTTGATGATCGTTCATTTGCAGGAACAATTCCCCCTGCAGCACTACCTCTTCCTGCGTCGTGTTGATGTGTTGAGGAATGGCCGGAATCTGTGTGGCCTTCTCATGCCAGTCTTCACCTCGCCAGCCATCTCCCCGGCTCACCATCGATACCAACTGTCCCTGCCGATAAACCAGGGTGATAGCCACACCATCAACCTTTGGTTGCACCCACAGATCGGACTTACCCTGCATCCAGTCAACAACGGCTCGCTTGTCACGCAGTTTGCGTAAGCCGGTGTGCGCCACCTGATGCTGCGTACTGCCATCCGTTGTGGGGTGGGCAACATAAGCGTCCTGAGAGGATGTGAAACAGTGCTGCCAGCTCTGTAATCGTTGCTGCAAACTGTCGTAATCGGCATCACTGACCAGATTTTGTCCCTGCCGGTAATACGCATCATCCCAGTGGCGCAATTGGGTTTGTAACCGGGACATCTCCTGCCCGGCACGCACCGGCGACCAGCCGGGGCAAACCGCCTGAGCCGACAATCCCGCGCTGAATAGCCACAACAACCAGACGCTGTATCCTTTCATTTTTGCTCTCCTTTTTTCGCCATTGGAGAGCATGACGCGTTTGCCTGCCAGCGCTGAAAACGGATTATGGAGGTGACACTCCGCCGTTTTTTTATCCGCTTACAGCGATGAACAATAGTCCTGGTGCCGTCTCACAAAAAAGAAATGCGCCAGACGCAGCGGCAAACGCTGCGTGGCAGGCGTAAGCCGTGTATACTGTGCAGGAAATCGACTCCGCTCTTTACTCAATTCAAGATAACCATGGCTCAAGGCACGCTCTATATTGTTTCCGCCCCCAGCGGTGCGGGTAAATCCAGCCTGATTCAGGCGCTGTTAAAGACACAGCCGTTGTACGATACGCAAGTGTCTGTTTCCCATACCACCCGTGGCGTGCGTCCCGGTGAAGCTCATGGTGAACATTACTTTTTCGTATCGAAACCGGAATTTGAAGCCATGATTGCCGAGGATGCCTTCCTTGAGCATGCGGAAGTATTTGGCAACTATTACGGCACCTCACGCGCCGCCATTGAGCGAGTGCTGGCAACCGGTGTTGACGTGTTTCTCGATATCGACTGGCAGGGTGCACAGCAAATCCGCAAGAAAATGCCTGCTGCACGCAGCATTTTTGTGTTGCCCCCCTCAACCGAGGAACTGGATCGCCGCCTGCGTGGCCGCGGCCAGGATAGCGAAGAGGTTATTGCCCGCCGTATGGCACAGGCCGTGGCTGAAATGAGCCACTATGCCGAATACGATTATTTAATTGTGAATGATGATTTCGATCTGGCGCTGTCCGATCTGAAAACCATTATTCGCGCAGAACGTCTGCGTATGAGTCGCCAGAAATCGCGACATGATGCTTTAATCAGCAAACTATTGGCAGTCTGAATTCACTTTCAGTATTATGCCCAGTCATTTCTTCATCTGTGGAGTAGCACACCTATGGCACGCGTAACCGTTCAGGACGCAGTAGAGAAAATTGGTAACCGTTTTGACCTGGTGTTGGTCGCTGCACGTCGTGCACGTCAGATGCAGGTAGGCGGCAAAGATCCGCTTGTTCCGGAAGAGAACGATAAATCCACCGTTATCGCCCTGCGCGAAATCGAAGAAGGCCTGATCACTAACCAGATTCTGGATGTCCGTGATCGTCAGGAACAGCAAGAGCAGGAAGCCGCTGAGTTACAAGCCGTTACCGCTATCGCTGAAGGTCGTCGTTAACAGCACTCTGCAGGTCAACCTTGTATCTGTTTGAAAGCCTCAATCAACTGATTGAAAAATACTTGCCCGAGGAGCAGATCAAGCGCCTCAGGCAAGCTTATCTTGTCGCACGTGATGCTCACGAGGGACAAACTCGTTCCAGCGGTGAGCCTTATATCACCCATCCTGTTGCCGTTGCCTGCATTCTGGCCGAGATGAAACTCGACCACGAAACGTTGATGGCGGCATTACTGCACGATGTTATCGAAGATACCCCTGCCACTTACCAGGATATGGAACAGCTGTTTGGCAAAAGCGTTGCCGAGCTGGTGGAAGGCGTATCAAAACTCGATAAGCTGAAGTTCCGCGACAAGAAAGAAGCCCAGGCTGAAAACTTCCGCAAAATGATCATGGCAATGGTGCAGGATATCCGCGTCATTCTGATCAAACTGGCTGACCGCACCCACAATATGCGCACGCTCGGCGCACTGCGACCGGATAAACGCCGTCGTATTGCCCGGGAAACCCTCGAAATTTATAGCCCTCTGGCCCACCGTCTCGGTATTCATCATCTGAAAACTGAGCTGGAGGAGTTGGGTTTTGAAGCGTTGCACCCGAACCGCTATCGGGTCATCAAAGAGGTGGTTAAAGCGGCGCGTGGTAACCGTAAAGAGATGATTCAGAAGATCCTTTCTGAAATCGATGGCCGTCTGCAGGAGGCGGGGATTCCCTGTCGCGTCAGTGGTCGTGAGAAACATCTCTATTCGATTTACCGCAAAATGCACCTGAAAGAGCAGCGATTTCACTCGATCATGGATATTTACGCCTTCCGCGTTATCGTGAAAGATTTAGATACCTGTTATCGCGTGCTCGGTCAGATGCACAGTCTGTACAAACCGCGTCCTGGACGCGTCAAAGATTACATCGCAATCCCCAAGGCTAACGGCTATCAATCGTTACATACTTCAATGATTGGCCCGCACGGCGTGCCGGTTGAGGTACAAATCCGTACGGAAGATATGGATCAGATGGCGGAAATGGGGGTTGCTGCACACTGGGCCTATAAACAGGCCGGTGAAAGTGGCACCACCGCGCAGGTGCGTGCTCAGCGCTGGCTGCAAAGCTTGCTGGAGCTGCAACAGAGCGCGGGAAGCTCCTTCGAATTTATTGAAAGCGTGAAATCGGATCTCTTCCCGGATGAGATCTATGTATTTACGCCCGAAGGTCGCATTGTCGAATTGCCGGCAGGTGCGACACCGGTCGACTTTGCCTATGCCGTGCATACCGATATCGGCCATGCCTGCGTCGGCGCACGTGTTGACCGTCAGCCATACCCGCTGTCACAAGCGCTGACCAGCGGCCAGACTGTCGAAATCATTACTGCGCCAGGCGCTCGCCCTAATGCGGCCTGGCTCAATTTTGTCGTCAGCTCCAAAGCCCGTGCCAAGATTCGTCAGTTGCTGAAAAACCTCAAGCGTGAGGATTCAGTCAACCTGGGTCGCCGCCTGCTCAGCCACGCGCTGGGAGGCAGCCGCAAACTGGCCGAAATTCCTGCGGAGAATATTCAGCAGGAACTGGAGCGTATGAAGCTGACCAGCTTCGATGATTTGCTGGCGGAAATTGGCCTCGGTAACGCCATGAGCGTCGTTGTGGCGAAAAATCTGCTGCAATCGGGTGCCGAACCGGTCAGCAACAGTAAACGTAAGAAGCTGCCGATTAAAGGCGCTGACGGCGTGCTGATCACCTTCGCGAAATGCTGCCGCCCGATTCCTGGCGATCCGATCGTCGCACACGTCAGTCCGGGTAAAGGACTGGTGGTGCATCACGAATCCTGCCGTAATATTCGCGGTTACCAGAAAGAACCGGAGAAATTCATGCCGGTTGAATGGGATAAAGTGACCGATCAGGAATTTGTCGCCGAAATTAAGGTGGATATGTTCAACCATCAAGGCGCGCTGGCTAACCTGACTGCGGCGATCAACACTGCCGGTTCCAACATTCAAAGCCTCAATACCGAAGAACGAGACGGTCGCGTGTATAGCGCCTTTATCCGCCTGACCGCACAGGATCGCGTCCATCTGGCTAACATTATGCGTAAAATCCGCGTAATGCCGGATGTGATTAAAGTTCACCGAAACCGTAATTAGTGCATGAACGCTCAACGTTTTGCTCGTATTCGCGAGATGCTGGCCCTGCGCCAGCACGATCTCACCGTCTGCATGGAACAGGTGCATAAGCCACACAACGTCTCGGCGGTGATCCGTACCGCCGATGCCGTGGGTATCCATGAAGTGCATGCGGTCTGGCCCAGCGTGCGTATGCGTACCATGGTGTCAGCTTCCGCAGGCAGCAACAGCTGGGTGAAGGTGAAAACTCACCGTAACATCGCCGAAGCGGTCTCTCATCTTAAAGAACAAAAAATGCAGGTGCTGGCGACCAATCTGTCCGCCAAAGCGGTAGATTTTCGCGAGATCGATTACACGCTACCTACCTGTATTCTGATGGGTCAGGAAAAAACCGGTATCACCGCAGAAGCCCTGGCGCTGGCCGATCAGGACATCATTATCCCGATGGTCGGCATGGTGCAGTCGCTAAACGTATCGGTGGCTTCAGCGTTGATTCTGTATGAAGCACAGCGTCAACGGCAAAATGCCGGGATGTACCAGCGTACTTATAGTTTGCTGGATGAAGAGGAACAGCAGCGTTTGCTGTTTGAAGGTGGCTATCCGGTGCTGGCGCGCGTGGCAAAGCAAAAAAGATTGCCCTATCCGCATATCAACGATGCAGGCGAAGTCGAAGCCGATGCAGAGTGGTGGGCGACCATGCAAGCGACGGGTAAAAAATGAAAGGCCGTCTGCTGGATGCCATCCCGCTCAGTACCCTGACCGGCGTCGGCGCCAGCCAGGCGGCGAAACTGGCCAAAATTGGCCTGTTTACCATCCAGGATCTGTTGCTACACCTGCCTCTGCGTTACGAAGATCGTACCCAACTCTACCGTATTAATGACCTGCTGCCGGGCATCTGGGCCACGGTGGAAGGTGAAGTGCTGCACAGCGAGATCACCTTTGGCCGTCGTCGTATGCTGGTGTGCCAAATCAGTGATGGCAGCGGCGTGCTGACCATGCGCTTCTTCAATTTCAACGCCGGGATGAAAAACAGCCTGGCACCGGGCCGCCGCGTCACGGCTTATGGTGAGATCAAACGGGGTCAGCGCGGCGCGGAGATTATCCATCCCGAATATCGCATCCAGGGTGAACACAGCGGCGTGGAATTGCAGGAAACCCTGACGCCGGTTTATCCCACCACCGAAGGCATTCGCCAGGCGACACTGCGCAATCTGACCGACCAGGCGTTAACGTTGCTGGAAAGCTGCCCCATTGCCGAGTTACTGCCGCCGGAACTCAGTGGTGGACTCATCAGTCTGCCAGATGCCTTGCGCACGCTACATCGCCCACCGCCGGATTTGCGTCTGAGCGAGCTGGAAACGGGGCGTCATCCTGCACAACGTCGTCTGATTCTGGAAGAATTGCTGGCACATAACCTCAGCATGCTGGCGGTGCGCGCTGGCGCGCAACGTCATCACGCGCTGCCGCTACCCGCCAATCATCAACTGGTGGACAAGCTGCTTGCCGCACTCCCCTTCTCCCCAACCGGTGCGCAGCAGAGGGTGGTGGCAGAAATTGAACGCGATCTGGCCCACGATTTCCCGATGATGCGTCTGGTACAGGGCGATGTTGGATCGGGTAAAACCCTGGTCGCAGCACTGGCAGCGCTGAATGTGATCGCTTATGGCAAGCAGGTGGCGCTGATGGCACCCACCGAGTTGCTGGCTGAGCAACACGCCAATAACTTCCGCCAGTGGTTTGCGCCACTGGGTATTGAAGTGGGCTGGCTGGCGGGCAAGCAAAAAGGCAAGGCGCGACAGGCGCAGCAGGAGGCGATTGCCAGCGGCCAGGTAGCCATGGTGGTGGGTACACATGCGCTGTTTCAGGAGCAGGTCCAGTTCAGCGGCATGGCGTTGGTGATCATTGATGAACAACACCGCTTTGGCGTCCACCAGCGTCTGGCGCTGTGGGAAAAAGGCGAGGAGCAGGGTTTTCATCCGCACCAGCTGATCATGACCGCCACCCCCATTCCGCGCACCCTGGCAATGACAGCCTATGCCGATCTCGACACGTCAACGATTGACGAACTGCCACCAGGCCGTACGCCGGTCACCACTGTCGCCATTCCGGACAGCCGTCGTAGTGAGATCATCGAACGCGTTCAGAGCGCCTGCCATGAAGGCCGACAGGCGTATTGGGTTTGTACGCTGATTGAAGAGTCCGATCTGCTGGAAGCGCAGGCTGCTGAAGCCACCTGGCAGGAGCTGAAAGTCGCGCTGCCAGGCTTGCAGGTTGGTCTGGTTCATGGCCGCATGAAACCGGCTGAGAAGCAGGCCGTGATGCAGGCGTTCAAAGCCAATGAGATCCAGTTGCTGGTGGCCACAACGGTGATTGAAGTTGGGGTGGATGTCCCTAATGCCAGCCTGATGATTATCGAAAACCCGGAACGCCTCGGTCTGGCACAGCTGCACCAGCTACGCGGACGTGTCGGGCGTGGTGCTGTCGCCTCCCATTGCGTGCTGCTGTACAAAGCACCGCTTAGCAAAACGGCACAGAAGCGTTTGCAGGTGCTGCGTGACAGCAACGATGGTTTCGTGATCGCCCAGCATGACCTGGAGATTCGCGGCCCCGGCGAACTGCTCGGCACACGGCAAACCGGTAATGCCGAATTCAAAGTGGCCGACTTACTGCGCGATCAAAGCATGATCCCCGAAGTTCAGCGCGTAGCACGTCATATCCACCAGCATTATCCTGAGCAGGCTCAGGCACTGATTGAACGCTGGCTGCCGGAAACCGAGCGCTACAGCAACGCTTAACCCGCATTTTTGCCACGGTCCAGCGTGGTGAAATCGGCAACGAACTTGCTCAACAATCGCGCCAGTTCAGCACGTTCATCGTCCTGCCATGCCTGAAACACATCACCGTAAATTTTCGCACGCGCCGCATCGATTTTATCGGTCATCGCTTTCCCTGCTGCCGTGATGGCCGCTTCATTCACACGCTTGTCTTTTGCGCTTTTCTGCCGCTGTGCCAGTCCGATCTCCTCAAGCTTCGCCACCTGACGGCTTACCGTGGTGTAGTCACGGCCAACCCGATCAGCCAGTTCCACCACACCAATCGGACCGAAGCGACCAATCTGAACCAGTAACGGGAACAACGCCCTATCCAACTGAATATTTGATTCTTTTATTAATAATTCATCGCGTTGCGGGCGATTGAAGGTGCCAACAATTGTCAGCAGCGCATTATGCAGATCATCGAAGGCTGCACTATTATGTGTATTTTGCACACTTTCCATTGACGTCATCCCGAAGCAGATATAATGTGTGCATAATACACATATATTCCGATTAACTGAAGGTGAAAACATGAAAGCAGCCATTGTTTCTGCGGCGGGTGAACTGCCGGTATACGGTGATTTTCCTGAACCTCAGGCTGATGAAAACCAGGTTGTGGTGACAGTCAAAGCCGCCGCGATCAGCCAGCTGGCCAAATCGCGTGCCGCAGGAACTCACTACAGCTCAGCCATGCAGTATCCCTTTATCACCGGTATTGATGGTACCGGTTACCTCAGCAATGGTGACCCGGTCTATTTTCTCGCGTTTAATGCCCCCTGGGGCAGCATGGCAGAAAGAACGCAGGTGCCAGCCGGAAGTATCATCCCGCTACAGGAGACCCTGGATACGGTGCTGGCCGCAGCTCTCGCCAACCCGGGTATGTCTTCCTGGGCCGCCTTAACGCGTCGGGCGCAGCTTGCTCAGGGTGAGACGGTGCTGATCAACGGGGCGACAGGAACCTCAGGCGGACTGGCGGTGCGTATTGCTCGCCATTTGGGAGCCGGAAAAATCATCGCCACCGGACGCAACCGTGAAGTGCTGGAACAGCTGCGCGCCCAGGGAGCGGATATCACCCTGACGCTGGATTCATTACCAGCAGCATTGCCAGCACTGATGGCAGAGGGCATTGATGTGGTGCTGGATTATCTGTGGGGCCAGAGCGCACTCGATATCATGCAGGCGGCCGTTGCCGGTGGTGAGAAGGTGGTGCGTTTTGTGCAGATTGGCTCGTTGAGCGGTCAGGAGATCCCACTGCATAGCAAATTACTGCGTTCATCAGGGCTGACTCTGATGGGGAGCGGCCTTGGCAGCGTGTCCGACTCAGAACTGGTGGCCTGTATCGGCGAGTTGCTGGCCGCAGCCGCGCAGAGCGATTTCTCCATTCCATTCCAGATGCGCCCGTTGAGTGAAGTGCACGACGCATGGCGTGAAGATGACAGCCGCTGCCGCACGGTATTTACCCTCTGACGATCGGGAAGTGAAAAGGGGCATTGCAAACGTTTGCTTTCATTCTGCATCGGTTTAAAATCGCCCCTTTGTTGTGATTGAGAACGTCCACCATGTCCGTCAATACCGCTGAATCCCGCCAGCCTGCCAGTGTCGCAACCGCGGCAAAAAGTGAACTGATTTATCGTCTTGAAGACCGCCCACCGTTGCCGCAAACGCTGTTTGCTGCCTGTCAGCATCTGCTGGCGATGTTTGTCGCGGTGATTACCCCTGCCTTGCTGATTTGCCAGGCGCTGGGTTTGCCCGCGCAGGATACGCAGCACATTATCAGCATGTCGCTGTTCGCCTCTGGCGTGGCGTCAGTGCTGCAAATCAAAACCTGGGGACCGGTCGGATCGGGCCTGCTGTCGATTCAGGGCACCAGTTTTAACTTTGTTACCCCGCTGATTATGGGTGGCATGGCGCTGAAAAATGGCGGAGCCGATGTGCCCACCATGATGGCCGCGCTGTTCGGTACCCTGATGGTGGCCTCCTGTACCGAGATGGTACTGTCGCGCGTGCTGCATCTGGCGCGTCGCATTATTACACCACTGGTATCGGGCATTGTGGTGATGATCATCGGCCTGTCGCTGATTCAGGTGGGGTTAACCTCTATCGGCGGTGGCTTTGCGGCGATGAACGACCATAGCTTCGGCGCACCAAAAAACCTGTTGCTGGCAGGCGTGGTGCTGTTGGTGATTATTCTGTTGAATCGCCAGCGTAATCCGTATCTGCGAGTCGCTTCACTGGTGATTGCCATGGCGGTAGGCTACCTGCTGGCGTGGGCACTGGGTATGCTGCCGGAAAATACCACGCCAGCCAATCAGGCGCTGGTTTCGGTGCCGTCTCCGCTTTACTACGGACTCGGTTTCGACTGGAATCTGCTGATTCCGTTGATGCTGGTATTTATGGTGACCTCACTGGAAACCATCGGCGATATCACCGCCACCTCCGATGTTTCTGAACAGCCGGTGAGCGGCCCGCTGTACATGAAGCGTCTGAAAGGCGGCGTACTGGCGAATGGCCTCAACTCTTTTGTATCGGCATTGTTCAATACGTTTCCAAACTCCTGCTTCGGCCAGAACAATGGCGTGATTCAGCTGACCGGTGTTGCCAGCCGTTATGTTGGCTTTGTGGTCGCACTGATGTTGATTGTGCTTGGTCTGTTCCCGGCGGTCAGCGGCTTTGTGCAACACATCCCTGAACCGGTACTGGGCGGCGCGACCATTGTGATGTTTGGTACGATTGCCGCATCAGGTGTGCGCATCGTTTCCCGCGAACCGCTGAACCGTCGCGCCATTATGATTCTCGCGCTGTCACTGGCGGTAGGTCTGGGCGTTTCGCAGCAGCCATTGATTCTGCAGTTCGCACCGGACTGGCTGAAAACCCTGCTTTCCTCGGGTATTGCCGCTGGCGGCATCACCGCTATCGTGCTTAACCTTATCTTCCCACAGGAAAAGTAATCTTCCGGGCAGGCTGATGCCTGCCTGATATTTATCCGCTTTTACATCCAGGCTGTTGAGCTGCAACGGTAATTCAGGCATAACAGCATCTTACCGGATAAAAGATCGGGATGGATGCGATGAAATTTCTTGGAAAGTTTTTCCTTACCTTACTGCTGCTAATTCTGCTGGCCTTTGTCATCCTGTATGTGTTGCTGCAAACACAGTGGGGTGCAGGCTGGTTTAGCCGTTGGGTGAGCGACAAAACCGACTGGCATCTTTCCCTCAGCAAAATCGAACATAACTTCTCTGCGCCTTCGCACATCATCCTTGATGACTTTAGCTTTGGTCACGATGGTCAGCCTGCGGTGCTGGTCGCCAGCCACGTCGATCTCGGTCTGGCGCTGGTGCAGTTTAGCGATCCTCTACACTTTAGTAGCATTGAATTGCGTGATGGTGAAGTTAACCTGGCGAACCTGACCCCGGATAACGCGTTGCCGGTGCAAGCCGATCGCCTGCAACTCAATAATATGCGTATCGACAGCCCACGCAGTGCCCTGCCAATGTTTGCCCGCAAGGTAAACGGTGGCGTTGTACCGTGGAAGCCAACGGCCAGCGATATGCTCGGCAGCGACGCACAATTCCAGATGAGTGCCGGTGAAATGACGCTGGACGGCGTACGCGGTAATAATGTGCTGTTGCAGGGGAATGTGGCACAGCGCCGCCTGGTGCTGAGTAATATTGGTGCCGATCTGGCACGCGGCTCAATGACCGGTGATGCGGAGCGCGATGCGCAGGGCAACTGGAAAATTAACCAACTGCGCCTCAATGATATCCGCCTGCAAACCCATAAAGACCTGCTCGATTTCCTCAACCCTATCAGCGATGTGCCATCGGTGACGATTAATCGCCTCGATATGACCGACGCGCGCTTGCAGGGGCCAGACTGGGCGGTAACTGACCTCGATTTAACCCTGAAAAACCTGACCTGGCGCGGTAATGACTGGCAGAGTGATGATGGCTCGCTGGCGATGAATGCCGGAAACTTTATTAACGGTACCTTTGAGCTGAATGATCCCATCGTCAATGCCAACTTTTCACCGCAGGGCATTGCGCTGACGCAGTTCAGTTCACGCTGGGCCAATGGTGTGATACGTGCCAGCGGTAACTGGACGCGTAACGATAAACGCCTGACCCTGGATGAACTGGCGGTGGCCGGACTGGAATATACCCTGCCGCAAAACTGGCGCGATCGCTGGCAGCAGAGTTTACCGGCCTGGCTTGATAGCGTGCTGCTGAAGCGCGTAACGGCCAACCGTAACCTGATTATTGATATTAATCCGGCGTTTCCGTTCCAGATGACGGCGCTCGACGGCAGCGGCGAAAACCTGTTGCTGGCACGTCAGCAGCAATGGGGCATCTGGGCGGGCAAAGCCAGTTTCAACGCCGCCGAGGCCACCTTTAACCGCACCGATTTACGCCATCCATCGATTAGCTTTAACGCGGACGATCAGCAAATTCAGGTCAGCGAGATGAGCGCCTTTAACGGCAGTGGCTTACTGGAGGGCACGGCTACCGTCGGCCAGCAGGCGCAGCGTCCGTTAACATTGCATCTGAAGGGCCAGGCGGTTCCGGCCAATGTCCTGGAAAACTGGGGCTGGCCAGCGCTGTCGTTGAATGGCAATAGTAATTTACTGCTGCAAGTGAACGGTTCACTGAGTGCGACGTCGCCATTACGCCCGAGTGTCAACGGTACTCTGTCGGTGACGACCGATACCCAGTCAGTGCAACAGGCCATGCATGGCGGGCAGGTTCAGCCGTAACTCGAGGGGTAACGGCGATCGTGCCGTTACCCTGACTTCACTAATCAATACGCGCGCCGGAACCACCCTCTTCCAGCGGTCCCTGGGGATCGGCGGGTAACACGATATATACCCCTTCAAACACCGCACCCAGCTCCTCATCACCAAACAGCTCAACTTCCATCTGCACCCGCGCTTTACGTCCACGCGCCAGACGATCGAGATCGCCACTGAGCGAGCCAAGATCGGCAATCGCGCCCGGACGTCCACTGATCGGTTTGCTATAACGGATGTGCGCATCAGCAAGAATGATGGTGCCGCCCAGATGACGTTCGCGCAGCAGCAACCAGATCAATCCCCAGCCAGTGAGCGTGGCCAGCGAGAACAGGCTACCGGCAAACAAGGTGTGGTGCGGGTTCTGGTTACCGGTTTCTGGCATGGTGGTGGCAAACTTCTGCCCGGTATATTGCAGGATACGCACCCCCATTTTTTCACTCAGCGGGATATGCTCATACCAGGCCTGCTGCAATTGCCCGCACCAGTCGGCACGATGCAGAATATCATCCAGCGTCACCACCGGTTTGATCATCAGGAAATGGCGTACCGGCGTGGTTTGCGGTGCCGTAATTTCCCCCTGATTAACGAAACCGAGCTTGGCGAAGAATTCGACGGCATCCTCGCGTGCGCTACAGGTCACGCGTTTTGCCCCTTCCTGACGCGCCACTGACTCCAGCGTCATCGCCACCAGCGTTCCCAGGCCTTTACCCTGCACCGACGGATGCACCGCGAGGAAGCGGATAGCCGCTTCATTTTCAGCATTGATATACAACCGCCCGACCGCCACTGGCTTGCCCTGCTCATCCACCACCATCTGATGATGAGCCAGCGCATCCCAGGCATCCCGTTCGGAACCCTGCGGCTGGCGCAACGGTTTACGTAACATTTCCCAGCGGAACTGGTAGTACATATCCAGTTCTTCAGCGGTTTGCGGTACGCGAAGATGATACATAAAGTGATTCTCTCGTTCGGAGCTTACGTGGCTGATCCCTTGCCGCTCGGCTGAAAATCTCACACCTGCAACCAAAAGGTCACCGGACCATCGTTAACCAGCGCTACCTGCATATCGGCAGCAAAGCGGCCATTAGCGGTTGTCACGCCCTGCTCACGGCAGCACACACTGAAATAGTCATAGAGGCGCTCGGCTTCCGCCGGTTCAGCACCACCCGAGAAAGAGGGGCGCATGCCTTTTTGCGTGTCAGCGGCCAGCGTAAATTGTGAAACCACCAGCACGCTGCCGCCCGCCTGCTGCACATTGAGATTCATTTTGTCGTTCTCGTCACCGAAGATGCGGTAACCCAGAACGCGCTCGCACAATCGCTGTGCTTTTTTTTCATCGTCGCCCTTTTCAACACCCAGCAACACCAGCAAACCGGCACCAATCTCTCCCACAATCGCGCTGTCGACGCTGACACTGGCGCGACTGACGCGTTGAATCAAAGCAATCATGTTTCCTCTCGTTCTTTTTCTCGTTCCCGCTGTTTTAACTGACGATAGTCATCCAGCGTGACGGTGATTTCTGCACCTAACAACACAATACACCAGGTCCAGTAAACCCATAGAAACAGAATAGGGATTACCGCCAGCACCCCGTAAATTAACTGATACGAGGGAAACATCGTAACATAGAGCGCAAAGCCTTTTTTGCCCAGCTCAAACAGCAGGCCAGCCACCACCGCACCGACCAGCGCATCGCGTCCAGGGACACGGCGCGTCGGCACAATGCTGTACAACAGCCAGAAGGCGAGAATCGAGAGGAGTAAAGGGAAGATGCGCAGCACCTGCTCTATCAGGCTGTTGACGCCCGAGACGTTCACCCAGCGCAACGACAGCAGATACGAGCTGATGGCCAGACTGGCCCCCGCCAGTAGCGGCCCAAGGGTCAAAATCATCCAGTAGACGGCAAACGAGTACACCACAGGCCGCTTTTTATCACTGCGCCAGATGACGTTCAGGGCGCTGTCGACCGAATGCATCAATAGCAACGCCGTGACGATCAGGCTTACCGCTCCTACCGCAGTCATTTTATTCACGTTGGCGACGAACTGTTCCAGATAGCGCTGGATGGTGTTGCCCGCCGCTGGCACGAAGTTGGTGAAGATGAAGTTTTTCAGCTGCTCGCTGATGTCGGAGAACACCGGAAAAGCGGCAAATAACGCAAACACCACCGCCACCAGAGGCACCAGCGCCAGCAAAGAGACGTAGGCAAGATTGCCCGCCTGCGTCGTCATGTTGTCTTCATCAATGCGCCGCCACAGCAGTTTTAGCCACAGGAAAAATGCGTGTGAGGAGTGGCGCAGATGTCGCAACCACATCACTCAGAGACGGCCTGCAAACCAGGCGGGCACGGTCTTGCTGTCGGTAACCAGCACGCTATCAATGCCGAGCGCGCGCGCGGCCTCAATATTGGCGTGGTTATCATCGAAGAACACTGCCTGATCTGCTGTGAAACCTTCGTTCTCCAGCACATGATGATAGATGCGAGCTTCCGGTTTGCGCATACCGACATCCTGCGACATATAGAGAGTGTCGGCAGCCTGTTTTACCTCGGGATATTGCGTCGGCCAGAACTCATAATGTAGCCGGTTGGTATTGGAGAGGATCACCACACGATGTCCATCCGCACGCAGTTTATTCATCACCGCCAGCGTATCCGGGCGCACGTCAATAAACACCGCCTGCCAGCCGGTGGTGAATTGTTCGTAACTGAGCGCAATATCCAGCTGGTCGCACAACCGGGCGGCGAAATGCTGATCGCTGATCTCACCCCGTTCGTGTTGTTCAAAAGCTTCATCCATCCGAAAGCGGCTTTGTAGCATTGCCAGCGGAACGCGTCCCAGGTCACTCCAGACACCGAGCACACGGTTGAAATCAATATCAACAATCACATTGCCTAAATCAAAGATGTAGAGCATGACGCCTCCTTATATTCCCTGGATCATTCACTCTAGCGGCAAATAGGGGGACTGAACAGGCGGGACGGCGGTGAAATCCGCGATCTGGAAGCGGGCGCACCCTTCCACTTTGCAGGCCGGGTGCGGCTTATATTAAGAAATGGCCTCACGCGTTATCAGACAATTGCCCGATATCCAGGCAAAAAAAAGCCCCGCGTTGCGGGGCTTCTTCTGTTCGTTTCGCTTAGTCTTTGCTGCCGCGAGACGCACGCTTACGGTCGTTCTCGGTCAGGTGACGTTTACGAATACGTACTGACACCGGCGTCACTTCTACCAGTTCGTCGTCATCGATGAACTCGATAGCCTGCTCCAGCGTCATCTTGACCGGCGGAACCAGAGTGGTTGCTTCATCAGTACCTGACGCACGCATGTTGGTCAGTTTTTTACCGGTCAGGCAGTTTACAGTCAGGTCATTAGAACGGCTGTGAATACCGATGATCTGACCTTCATAAACTTCCGCACCGTGACCCAGGAACAGCTTACCGCGATCCTGCAGACCGAACAGGGCGAAGGCTACCGCTTTACCCTGACCATTGGAGATCAGTACGCCGTTCTGGCGCTGGCCTACTTCACCCGGACGAACGTCGTCGTAGTGGCTGAAGGTGGAGTACAGCAGACCGGTACCTGAAGTCATGGTCATGAATTCGTTACGGAAGCCGATCAGACCACGGCTTGGGATCACGTAGTCAAGACGCACACGGCCTTTACCATCCGGGTCCATGTTTTTCATGTCGCCTTTACGCTCACCCATCGCCATCATCACAGAACCCTGGTGGGTTTCTTCGATGTCCAGGGTCACGTTCTCGAACGGCTCCTGCTTACGGCCTTCGTGCTCACGGAAGATAACTTTCGGACGGGATACCGCCAGTTCGTAACCTTCACGACGCATGTTTTCGATCAGAACTGACAGGTGCAGCTCACCACGACCAGAAACGCGGAATGCATCAGCATCAGCAGTTTCTTCAACACGCAGTGCCACGTTGTGTACCAGCTCTTTGTTCAGACGCTCCAGAATCTGGCGCGAAGTCACGTATTTACCTTCTTTACCGCAGAACGGTGAGGTGTTTACGTTAAAGAACATGGTCACAGTCGGCTCATCCACGCTCAGAGCAGGCAGCGCTTCAACATTCTGCGGATCACAAATGGTGTCAGAAATGTTCAGCTCACCCAGACCGGTGATCGCGATGATATCGCCAGCTTCAGCAAGGTCGCTTTCGATACGTTCCAGACCGAGGTGGCCCAGCACTTTACCGACTTTACCGTTGCGGGTTTTGCCTTCGCTATCGATGATCGTAACCTGCTGGTTCGGCTTCACTTTACCGCGTTTGATGCGGCCGATACCGATAACACCCAGGTAGTTGTTGTAGTCCAGCTGAGAGATCTGCATCTGCAGCGGCGCTTCAACTTCAACCTGCGGCGGAGAAACACGGTCAACGATCGCCTGATACAGCGGGGTCATGTCGTCAGCCATGTCGTTGTGGTCCAGACCCGCGATACCATTCAGCGCTGAAGCATAAATGATCGGGAAGTCCAGCTGTTCGTCAGTCGCATCAAGGTTAACGAACAGGTCAAATACCTGATCCACCACCCAATCCGGACGTGCGCCAGGACGGTCGATTTTGTTAATAACAACAATCGGCTTCAGGCCGTGGGCGAATGCTTTTTTGGTTACGAAGCGAGTTTGCGGCATCGGGCCATCCATCGCATCAACAACCAGCAGCACCGAGTCCACCATGGACATTACGCGCTCAACTTCACCACCGAAGTCGGCGTGTCCCGGGGTATCAACGATGTTGATACGGTAATCATTCCATTTGATGGCGGTGTTTTTTGCGAGGATGGTAATTCCACGCTCTTTCTCCAAATCGTTGGAGTCCATCACACGCTCAGTCGCTTCGGTACGGGCGTCGAAAGTACCGGACTGTTGCAGCAGTTTATCAACCAGGGTGGTCTTACCATGGTCGACGTGCGCGATGATGGCGATGTTACGCAAATTTTCGGTCACAGCTTTGCCTCAGGCATTATAGAAATAACGCGGTATTGTACACGGATTAAGCGGAAGACTGAACATGATCACAGATTTCGCCTAAAGTTTCTTGAAGTGCTGGTTTTTAGCACCAATTGCGGTGCATTAATCTGCACTGCGATGGCATTTTGCACCATTATGGTGCTTAAATTCGCCAGCAAAGCACCATTTAGGTGCACCAAATCCATCCTGGTGCAGCCACCGACTCACTAAAGGGCGCACCACAGCACGATTTTACCTGTAATAAAAAAGTTGGCACAGAATTCGCTTTAGTATTTTCAAGCGAAAACGACAGTTGCACAACGGTTGAAGAGCTTGCCGAGATCTTTGGTTAGGAGATGTCAGAAGCCATGGCACATTCCAGGCAACGAAGTTCTCTCACCACGACGACAATGACAATTTCCAGGAGAGTTGAGTATGTCCGCTGAACACGTTCTCTCGATGATGAACGAGCACGAAGTTAAGTTTGTTGACCTGCGTTTTACCGATACCAAAGGTAAAGAACAGCACGTTACTATCCCTGCTCACCAGGTTAACGCTGACTTCTTCGAAGAAGGCAAAATGTTCGATGGCTCCTCCATCGGTGGCTGGAAAGGCATTAACGAATCAGACATGGTGCTGATGCCGGACGCAACCACTGCCGTTCTGGATCCGTTCTTCGAAGACCCGACGCTGATCATCCGTTGTGACATCCTTGAGCCAGGCACCATGCAGGGCTACGATCGCGACCCGCGTTCAATTGCTAAGCGCGCTGAAGATTTCCTGCGCTCTTCTGGCATCGCTGATACCGTTCTGTTTGGACCTGAGCCGGAATTCTTCCTGTTCGATGACATCCGTTTCGGTTCTTCTACTTCTGGTTCACACGTTGCTATCGACGATATCGAAGCAGCATGGAACACCGGTAAAGAATACGAAGGCGGTAACAAAGGTCACCGTCCGGGTATCAAAGGTGGTTACTTCCCGGTTCCTCCGGTTGACTCAGCTCAGGACATCCGTTCTGCCATGTGTCTGACCATGGAGCAGATGGGTCTGGTGGTTGAAGCACATCACCACGAAGTAGCAACTGCTGGTCAGAACGAAGTGGCTACCCGCTTCAACACCATGACCAAAAAAGCTGACGAAATTCAGATCTACAAATACGTTGTTCACAACGTTGCTCACGCTTACGGCAAAACCGCAACCTTCATGCCGAAGCCAATGTTTGGTGACAACGGTTCAGGTATGCACTGCCACATGTCCCTGTCTAAAGGCGGCGTGAACCTGTTCTCTGGCGACAAATACGGCGGCCTGTCTGAAACTGCTCTGTTCTACATCGGCGGTATCATCAAGCACGCTAAAGCCATCAACGCCCTGGCTAACCCGACCACCAACTCTTATAAGCGTCTGGTCCCAGGCTACGAAGCGCCGGTAATGCTGGCTTACTCTGCCCGTAACCGTTCTGCTTCAATCCGTATCCCGGTTGTTGCCAGCCCGAAAGCTCGTCGTATCGAAGCGCGCTTCCCGGACCCGGCTGCTAACCCGTACCTGGCATTCACCGCACTGCTGATGGCTGGCCTCGACGGCATCATCAACAAGATCCACCCTGGTGATGCGATGGACAAAAACCTGTATGACCTGCCGCCGGAAGAAGAAGCTGAGATTCCAAAAGTGGCTGGTTCACTGGAAGAAGCGCTGAACTGCCTGAACGAAGACCGCGAGTTCCTGACCCGTGGTGGCGTGTTCACTGACGACGCTATCGACGCGTACATCGAACTGCGTAAGTCTGAAAATGACCGCGTTCGCATGACTCCGCACCCGGTAGAGTTTGAGCTGTACTACAGCGTTTAATCCTATGGAATATTCGGCGGATTTCGTGTTGCAGCAAGGCGGCAACTGAAAGAATCCCGGGGAGCTGAGATAGCTCAGTGACCCGGGTGAGTGAGGGCAGCCAACGCGGCTGCGGCACGAAAGACGCAGAAGATTTTTTGTTGCCGTGGAAACTTTCAGCCCATCTTCGGATGGGCTTTTTTCTCCACGAATTCATCGTTCAAATGACGGGTTTTACCACCAAAGGCTATAATGCACTGAATTAGTGCAGAGGAACGCTGTATGGCAACTGGCACGCTGCCCGATGCGGGGCAGATTCTCAATTCCCTGATAAACAGTATTTTGCTGGTCGATAATGAACTGGTAATTCATTACGCCAACCCGGCAGCACAGCAATTACTGGCGCAAAGTTCACGGAAATTATTCGGCACGCCGTTACCTGAATTAACCGGCTATTTTTCGCTGAATATTGAGGTGATGCGCGAGAGTCTTGAGGCTGGCCAGGGCTTTACCGACAGCGAAGTGACCTTAGTGGTAGATGGCCGCGCGCATATTATGTCGCTCACGGCGCAACGTCTGCCCGATGGCTTAATTTTGCTGGAAATGGCGCCGATGGATAATCAGCGCCGTCTCAGCCAGGAACAAATTCAGCATGCTCAGCAGGTCGCCGCCCGCGATTTGGTACGCGGTCTGGCTCATGAAATTAAAAACCCGCTGGGGGGTTTACGTGGTGCTGCACAGTTATTATCGCGCGCCCTGCCCGACCCTTCGCTGAATGAATATACCAAAGTCATTATTGAGCAGGCCGATCGCCTGAGAAATCTGGTCGATCGTTTGCTTGGCCCGCAGCAACCCGGTTTACATGTCACCCAAAGTATTCATCAGGTGGCTGAGCGCGTGGTCAATCTGGTCTCGATGGAGTTGCCGGATAATGTCTCGCTGGTGCGTGATTACGACCCCAGCCTGCCGGAGCTGCCACACGACCCGGATCAAATTGAACAGGTTCTGCTGAATGTAGTACGCAACGCGCTTCAGGCGTTGGGTGAAGAAGGCGGCACGATTATTATCCGCACCCGCACCGCGTTCCAGTTAACGCTGCACGGGGTACGATATCGCCTGGTGGCACGCATCGATATTGAAGATGACGGCCCAGGCATTCCGGCTCAACTGCAGGATACGCTGTTCTATCCGATGGTGAGTGGGCGTGAAGGCGGCACCGGTTTAGGTCTGTCGATTGCGCGCAGTCTGATCGATCAGCATTCAGGAAAAATAGAATTTAACAGTTGGCCTGGTCACACCGAATTCTCGGTTTACCTGCCTATTCGCCAGTGAGGTTTCTATGCAACGAGGGATAGTCTGGATCGTCGATGACGATAGCTCCATCCGCTGGGTGCTTGAACGTGCGCTCACTGGAGCCGGTTTGAGCTGTGCAACTTTTGACAGCGGCAACGAAGTGCTGGAAGCGCTCTCGACCAAAACCCCAGATGTTTTACTGTCAGATATTCGCATGCCGGGCATGGATGGGCTGGCGCTGCTGAAACAAATTAAACAGCGTCACCCGATGTTGCCGGTCATCATTATGACGGCGCATTCGGACCTGGATGCCGCCGTCAGCGCTTACCAGCAGGGTGCATTTGATTACCTGCCGAAGCCATTCGATATTGATGAAGCGGTTGCGCTGGTAGAGCGCGCCATCAGCCATTATCAGGAACAACAGCAGCCGCGCAATCAGCCGGTGAGCGGCCCAACCACCGATATTATCGGTGAGGCCCCGGCCATGCAGGACGTATTCCGCATTATTGGCCGCCTGTCACGTTCCTCCATCAGTGTGCTGATTAATGGTGAGTCGGGTACCGGTA
This sequence comes from Pantoea sp. App145, assembly GCF_047947045.1. NCBI lineage: Bacteria > Pseudomonadati > Pseudomonadota > Gammaproteobacteria > Enterobacterales > Erwiniaceae > Pantoea > Pantoea sp. App145. Next base: position 2,889,649 of record NZ_CP133290.1, on the reverse strand, counting down.
AAGAACTGGTGGCACATGCCCTGCATCGCCACAGCCCGCGCGCTAAAGCCCCCTTTATCGCGTTAAACATGGCGGCTATTCCGAAAGACCTGATTGAGTCAGAGTTGTTTGGCCATGAGAAAGGCGCATTTACCGGGGCCAATCAGATCCGTCAGGGACGTTTTGAGCAGGCCGATGGTGGCACGTTGTTCCTTGACGAGATTGGCGATATGCCACTTGATGTGCAGACTCGTCTGCTGCGCGTGTTAGCCGATGGTCAGTTCTACCGGGTTGGTGGCTACGCGCCGGTGAAAGTGGACGTCCGTATCATTGCGGCAACCCACCAGAACCTGGAAATGCGGGTACAGGAAGGCAAATTCCGTGAAGACCTGTTCCATCGTCTGAACGTGATTCGTGTACATCTGCCGCCACTGCGTGAGCGTCGTGAAGACATTCCGCGCCTGGCACGCTACTTCCTGCAAGTGGCTGCGCGTGAACTGGGTGTGGAAGCGAAGATCCTGCATCCTGAAACCGAAGCAGCGCTGACGCGTCTGCACTGGTCAGGCAACGTGCGTCAGCTGGAAAACACCTGTCGCTGGTTGACGGTGATGGCAGCAGGTCAGGAAGTGTTGATCCAGGATCTGCCCGCAGAGCTGTTTGAATCCAGCGCCCCCGAAAGTCCGGTGCAATCGCTGCCGGATAGCTGGGCCACGCTGCTGGCACAATGGGCAGACCGCGCACTGCGTTCCGGTCATCAAAACCTGCTATCTGAAGCACAGCCGGAAATGGAGCGAACCCTGCTCACCACCGCATTGCGTCATACACAAGGCCATAAACAGGAAGCGGCACGTTTGCTGGGATGGGGACGTAATACCCTGACACGCAAACTGAAAGAACTGGGAATGGAATAAAAGTGTGAAAAAGGGAGCATTTGCTCCCTTTGTTATTTTATATCACGCGTGAAAATTGCTGCTGACGCGCCTTCTGCCGCAGATACACATCAAAGCACATGCAAATATTGCGGATCAGCAGGCGGCCTATACCGGTAACCTGTAAGCCCCCCTCATGCTGCTCCAGCAAACCATCAGCCACCAGCGGTGCCAGTAACCCCAGGTCTTCGGCGAAATAGCGCTTAAACACGATTGGCCACTGAGCCTCAACAGCGGCATAGTCGAGTGCGAAATTGCAAATCAGCGCCTTGATCACATCGCGACGCAGGCAATCATCTTCACTCAAGGTCAGACCACGCCACAACGCATTACCCCGTGTCTCAACGCTGCTATACCAGGTGTTGAGATCTTTATGATTCTGTGCGTAGCTGTCACCGATCATGCTAATCGCCGACACACCAAGCCCCAGCAAATCCGTGTCACCCTGGGTGGTATAGCCCTGAAAATTGCGGTGCAACTCGCCCGCTCGCTGGGCCACCGCCAGCTCGTCGTCCGGACGCGCAAAGTGGTCCATACCGATAAACTGATAACCTTCGCCAGTCAGGGTAGCGATGGTCTGCTGTAAAATTTCCAGTTTTTGCGCTGCGCTGGGCAGTTCATCTTCTTTGATTTTGCGTTGCGCCGCGAACAGCGCGGGCAGATGCGCATAATTAAACACGCTAAGGCGGTCGGGGTTGAGGGCAATGACACGTTGCAGAGTAAAGGCAAAGCTTTCGGGCGTTTGCAGCGGCAAACCGTAGATCAGATCGATGCTGACCGAGCGAAAACCCTGGTCACGCGCACGTTGTACCAATGCGAAGATCATCGCCTCATCCTGCACGCGATTGACCTTCTCCTGTACCGCTTTATTGAAATCCTGTACGCCCATGCTGAGACGGTTGAAACCCAGCGAGCGTAGATGATCGATCATCTCCAGCTCAATTTCTCGCGGATCGACCTCGATCGACATCTCCACGTCATCAGCCAGCGTAAAATGGCTGCGTAACAAGCCCACCAGCCGGCTTACCTGCTGCTGATTAAGGAAGGTCGGCGTACCGCCACCCCAGTGCAGCTGGGTGACGCTACGGCCCGTAAACAGCGGCGCACGCTGCTTAATTTCCTGCTCCAGCACATCAAGGTAGCGATCAGCTTTATGTAGCTGACGCGTCACGATTTTATTGCAGCCACAGAAGTAGCACAGGCGATGGCAAAACGGGATATGAACATACAGTGAGAGCGGTCGATCAGGATAGCGCGTCACCGCCTGCTGAAAATCGGCTTCGCCAAAATTTTCACTAAATTCCAGTGCGGTAGGATAGGAGGTATAGCGCGGACCGGCGTAATTGTATTTTTCAATCAGCCGTTGATCCCACTCAATCTGCTGCGATGACATGCTCACTCCTTACGGTGACGTCGTCTGAAGGCGGGCCGCGAAGCAGAAGAGTGAACAGGGTGACGCGCAGAAACCCGATGTAAACGCGACTTCAGACGCGACAGGCGGCGTAGTTTAAACAATAAGCTGATGAGATAACATGCCAGCAGCAGCGCTAAAATTGATCCAGGCCAAAACATCGGTGAATACCTGTTTTGCGTGGCATGCGTGAATACGCATGCCGATCAAAATGAGGCTTATTTGCCCTTCAGCAGGCGCATCATATCTTCTTCTGCCTGCTCATCGTCTTCAGCATCATCATCAAGCGCAATGCCAAGTGTTTCCATCAGCTCATCAATGCGGTCCAGCGTTTCGTCCAGCCAGGCCTGCTCTTCACCGCTCAGGGTCTCGCCGCTTTCCAGACGATCCAGCAGCGTGTCGAGACGCTCATCATTTTCCAGCTTCGCCAGTTCTTCCTGCGGGGTGAGACGGACTTTTTCCGCTTTCGGCTTAGGTGCTGGTTTTTTCACAACCGATGTTTGCCCATCGGCCACTAAGGCCACCGGCTTCTTGCTGCCAAGACGCGGATCCTGAGATTTTTTCGCCTGACCACTACCCGTGGTCTGTTTTTCCGGATTTGCACGGCTGCCAGCAACATGGCCGCGATGCTTTTTATCACGTTTGCGGTCGCGCGCTTCAGTATTCAAATCTTCACGCGATTTACGTTTCGCTTTAGCGGCGGGTTTGCCGCGTGTTGGTTGTGCAGGTTGCTTCATGGTGTTGGGTCTCGGCAATTTTTAATCAGTATATACCCGCCACATTACGGGCTGGTGAGCTAAGTGCGCTTTTCGCCTTACCGCAGCCCGAATGATTTAAGGTATAGAATTGCGGCGAAATCTAGCAGAAAGCAGACAAAGAAAAAAGGCGACAGCTTATGCTGTCGCCTTATTTCGCACCTTCATATGAAGGAAACACGAGATAAATCCATTATGGCTCACAACGTCCCGGTTGCTCCCTCGCCAAATCGCTCCTGCGAAACTCCCTGTCCTTTTCCGATTTCTCCCTGAATCGCTTCCTGCCTGCTCCTCGTCACCCCCGACACTCCTGAGCACATCATCCTGATGGGTGCTACCTTGCACTGACACCAAATGTAGACTACTCGGTAAAATGAACAAGTAAGACTCTTCTTTAATTTATAGAGGAAACGTCAAAGATATTGTTAATATATTGAATTAAAAGATTAAAAAAATACCCCATGATAAGGGGAAGCGGTAATGGCTGGCAGCACTAATCACACATCTCTTACAAAATGGCGCGTTAAGACGCCATCGGGCACTTTTACGCCATAACAGGTATACTCTGCCCAATTGCCTGAATCACTTTGCCGGAGTTTTACTTTGTCTGCTTTGAATTATCACGTTACCCATTTTATTCTCAGTGCCCCGGATATTCGCCACTTACCCGCAGATAGCGGCATTGAAGTGGCTTTTGCCGGCCGCTCGAACGCAGGCAAATCCAGCGCACTGAATACCCTCACCAATCAGAAAAGCCTGGCCCGTACCAGTAAAACGCCGGGGCGCACCCAGCTCATCAACCTGTTTGAGGTGACGGAGGGCAAACGTCTGGTGGACTTACCGGGTTACGGTTACGCCGAAGTACCGGAAGAGATGAAGCGTAAATGGCAGCGTGCCTTGGGTGAATATTTGCAAAAACGCCAGGCGCTGAAGGGATTGGTGGTACTGATGGATATCCGCCATCCGTTAAAAGATCTCGACCAGCAAATGGTGGAATGGGCGGTCCAGAGCGAGATCCCGGTTATGCTACTGCTGACCAAAGCCGACAAACTGGCTTCTGGCGCACGTAAAGCACAGCTTAATATGGTGCGTGAGGCGTCACTGGCCTTTCAGGGCGATGTGCAGGTGGAGATGTTCTCTTCGCTGAAGAAACTGGGCGTCGATAAACTGCGCGATAAACTGGACAGCTGGTTTAACGAACTGGAACCTGCACAGGAAGGTGAAGGCGACGACATCACGGCATAACATGCCTGCGGGTTAACCACCCGCTTTTTCAGATAAAGCCCAATAAAAAACGCCCCAGTCATAAATGACTGGGGCGGCTAATATTCAGCCAAATCCGATTACGTGAAGTAAAAGGTCTGAAAGATAGAACATCTTACCTCTGTACCCTACGCGAGAAACTTTACCTGATTTTTCCTGACCAACAAAGGGTTTTTTGTTGTTTAGTTTCAGGAATCGACATCATTTTTACCAGGTTCGTCACAAAATTGCGTACCCAATGTAGTTTAATTACCAAAAAAATGCTTAGCCGTTAGGTAGTTACAAAACGCGCATTTTACAGGTCGCTTTTGCACGTTGCTGAACCGATTAAGTAAACTTTTTTCTTATGACATTGTCGTAAGCGGCATTTCACCGCTTACGGGGTAAAACTTAGTGTGCCTGGTCCCAGTTATCGCCAATCCCTACCTCAACCTGGAGCGGTACAGCCAGCTTCATACTGCTTTCCATCAACTGACGTATTTTTTCGCAGGCAGCATCCACTGCGTCCTGATGGATCTCAAAGACGAGTTCATCGTGTACCTGCATGATCATTTTTACCGTGTCATCGTTTTGCTGTAATAACCAGCCATCCACGGCGATCATTGCACGCTTAATGATGTCTGCAGCTGTCCCCTGCATGGGTGCGTTGATGGCCGCACGTTCCGCAGCTTTACGACGGATAGCATTGCCTGATTTGATATCCGGCAGCCATAAGCGTCGGCCATCCAGAGTCTCGACATAGCCTTTTTCTGCCGCCTGCTCACGCGTCTCTTCCATATAACGCAGTACGCCCGGATAACGCTCAAAGTAGAGATCCATATACTTTTTCGCTTCACCCGCGCCGATATTCAACTGACGTGACAGGCCAAACGCGCTCATCCCGTAAATTAAGCCAAAGTTGATCGCCTTGGCGCTACGGCGCTGCTCACCAGATACCTTGCCAAGCGCCACGCCAAACACTTCTGATGCCGTTGCACGGTGAATGTCCTCTCCCTGAGCGAAGGCATCCAGCAATCCTTTATCCTGCGACAGATGCGCCATAATACGCAGCTCAATCTGTGAATAGTCGGCAGCAACAATACGTTTGTCCAGCCCGGCAATAAATGCCTGACGGATACGACGCCCTTCATCATTGCGCACCGGGATATTTTGCAGGTTAGGATCGGTGGAAGACAGGCGACCTGTCGCCGTTACCGCCTGATGATACGAGGTATGCACGCGGCCAGTGACAGGGTTGATCATCAGCGGTAGCTTGTCGGTATACGTCGATTTCAGCTTCGACAAACCACGATGTTCCAGAATCACTTTTGGCAGTGGGTAGTCCAGCGCCAGCTCTGCCAGCACCTCTTCACTGGTCGATGGTGCTCCGCCTGGAGTTTTTTTAGTGGGTTTAATACCCTGTTTTTCAAACAGAATGGTTTGCAGCTGCTTAGTAGAGGAAAGGTTAAACGGCTCACCCGCCAGCTCGTGCGCTTGCAGCTCCAGTTCCGCCAGACGCGTGGTCAGCTCCTGGGAGTGTTTCGCCAGGATATTTTGATCGATGAGCACACCGTTACGTTCTACCCGGGAAATGACCTTCAGCAGCGGCATCTCAATCTCTTCGAAGATTTTTTTCGGTCCGGCTTCTTTCTCCAGCTCAGGCCACATTTTCAGGTGTAACTGCAGGGTCACATCCGCATCTTCCGCAGCATAATGCCCCGCCTGCTCGATCGCGACCTGGTTAAACGTCAGCTGGTTTTTACCTTTCCCGGCAATTTCTTCAAAGGTCACGGTTTTATGGTTTAACCAGCGTGCTGCCAGGCTATCCATATCATGCTTACCGGCAACACTGTTCAGGCAATACGACTCCAGCATAGTGTCGAATTTAATCCCGTTCAGTTCGATATCGTAGTTCTTCAGTACCCCACGATCGTATTTGAGATTTTGCCCGACCTTTAGCGCCTTACTGTCTTCCAGCAACGGTTTTAATTGTGCCAGCACGGTTGCCCGATCCAGTTGATCAGGTGCATCGAGATAATCATGCGCCACCGGCAGATAAGCTGCTTCCCCCGGGGACACGGCAAAAGCAAGGCCCACAATGTTGGCGCTCAGGGTATCCAATGAATCCGTTTCCAGATCAAAAGCAAAAACGTCGCTTTTTTGCAGCTTTTCCAGCCAGCTGGCAAAGGTGTCTTCATCAAGGATGGTGACGTAACCATCGGACGACAAGACACTCACGGTCTCAGCTTTAGCCGCCGGTTCATCCGGTAATCCCTGTTGAGCCTGTGTGTTGTTCTTTTTGCCCTGTAGCCATTTCCCTTCCTGCAGATCAACCAGCCAGCGTTTAAATTCGTAACGACCAAACAGCGTTTGCAGTACCGAGACATCCGGCTCGCTTACCGTCAGCTGTTCACAGGTAAGTTCCAGTTCAACATCAGTTTTGATGGTTGCCAGTTGATAGGAAAGAAATGCTACATCGCGGTTCTGTTCCAGCTTGGTCGCCATGGTTTTGGCTCCGCGGAATGACAGATCGGCAACTTTTTCCAGGTTGTCATAGATGGTTTGCATGCCCCCCAGCCCCTGCAACAGCGCCTGTGCCGTCTTTTCCCCCACCCCCGGTACGCCGGGAATGTTATCCGAGCTATCGCCCATCATGGCAAGGAAGTCGATAATCAGAGAAGGTGGTACACCGTATTTCTGTTCAACTTCTTCTGGTCCCAGGACCGTATTGGTCATGGTGTTAATCAGGGTGATACCCGGCGTAACCAACTGGGCCATATCTTTGTCGCCGGTACTGATCAATACCGCGCGCCCCTGCTTTTCAGCTTCCTGTGCCAGCGTGCCAATGACGTCATCGGCTTCAACGCCAGAAACCGCCAGCAGCGGTAATCCCATCGCCTTGACCATTTCATGTAATGGCTCAATTTGCGCACGCAGGTCATCAGGCATGGGAGGACGATGAGATTTGTAGTTCTCGAATAACTCATCGCGGAATGTTTTTCCTTTCGCATCGAAGACCACGGCAACGTGGCTGGGTTGATACTGCATCAACAGGCTTTTCAGCATGTTGAGCACACCGTACATTGCGCCAGTTGGCTCACCTGCGCTATTGGTCAGAGGCGGAAAGGCATGATATGCACGGTAGAGATAGGATGATCCGTCTACCAGAATCAGGGGATTTTCTGCAATGTGCGCCATAAGTTTGATTTTTCTTCGTTGCGATTAAGAGGTGTATAAGGATGCCATAACCTGAGACGAATGTTGAATTTGCACCAGTCGAAGTGGTGTTTTTTACTCAAAACGCAGCAGGGATCGCAAGGATCGTATTGTGGATAACTTTGTGTGTAAATTTCATAACGTATTGTTATTTCCGTTATTCGCAATCACTTCCCTTATAAAAAAACAATATTTTCAATAGGTTAATGACTTTCCGTGATGCGGGGCATCTTTTTAAAAAGATGATCATCGATGTGGATATTAACCATAAGGTTAACAGTAAGAAGGGATATAAAGGCGAGTCCGATAATAAAAAACGCCGACTAAGTCGGCGTTGATTTGCTGGCTAAATTAGTTTTTTTCCACCAGGAATTTTACGACATTGGCGTAATCGGCAACAAAGTTATCCATCGAGCTGGTGTCGAGACCACCGTTGTTGACCATATATTTGCCATTAATAAACATCGCTGGCACACCCTGCAGATTTACATCAGATGCCGCTTTCTCCTGCTGAGCAACCAGCGCTTTTACTGCAAAGCTGTTCCACGCCGCATCGTAATCTTCAGAAGAAATTCCTGCCGCTTTGATAAAAGTATCTTTCAGGCTGGCCGCATCGGTCACGGTCTGCGTTTTCTGAATACCATCGAAAATTGGAGCTGAAACTTTATCTTCAACACCCAGCGCCATCGCCACCGCCCATGCGTGCGTCACCACCGGACCGAAATCACCGCCAAGGAAATCAACGTGATATTTGGTCACTTTAGTATTCGCAGGCAGATTCTTTTTCACCGCATCGCTAACGTGGTAAATACGTTCAAACTGGTAGCAATGGGGACAGAAGAAGGAGAAAAACTCCATTACCTGCGGTTCACCGGCAACAGGTTTCGGCAGCGTGACATACTGTTTGCCGTCGGTAAATTGTGCCGCTGAGGCGCTAAATGCCAGCATTAAACCTACCAGCGCGAACCAAATCTTTTTCATCGTGAAAAATTCTCCTGACTGCTTCATTAATATTGCGGGCTAAGCTGCAACGGCGGTTCGTTTAACAGCTTTTCCTGCTCGGTAAAAAGTACAATTTGCCGACGCCAAAAATCCTCATCGGTCATCCACGGAAAGGCTCGTGGAAAAGCTGGATCCTGCCAGCGACGCACGACCCAGGCTAAATAATAAACCATGCGCATCGCGCGTAAAGGCTCAATCAGTGACAATTCATGTAAATCGAAGTCACTGAATTCATTGTAAGCCTCCAGCAAAATATCCCACTGAATACGTTGTTCCTGAAGATCACCATTCACCAACATCCACAGGTCCTGGATTGCAGGTCCGGTACGCGCATCATCAAGATCGACAAACATCGGTCCATCACGCCACAGAATATTGCCGGGATGGCAGTCACCGTGTAAACGCAGTGGTTGCCATTGCGTATTCCATCGCTGCTGCAGCGTGTGATACAGCTTATCTACAGCAGCCAGCAACGGATCTTTACATGCATTCGGTACCAGCATGCTTTGCTCAAGCTGCTGACGCGGCTGCACAATATATTCATCCAGGCCAATAGTCGGCCGTTGCGCAAAATGCTGCTGACGGCCTGTTTGATGGATCCGCCCCAGAAAACGGCCAACCCACTCCATCTGTTCTTCATTATCGGTTTCATACTGCCGACCACCCAGACTGGGAAATACGGCAAACATAAATCCTGCATGGCTGTTCAGCGTGCTTCCCAGCAGTTCCAGAGGTGCAGCAACAGGAACTTCATCGGCCAGTAGATCATGGGTAAACTGATGCTCTTCCAAAATCTGACCTGCACTCCAGCGCTGTGGGCGATAAAACTTCACCACATAGCGACGCTTTTCATCATCACTGAATTGATAGACACGGTTTTCGTAGCTATTAAGGGCGGTTAAGCCAGATTCGACGCGCAGACCTGTCTCCCAAAGTGCATCAAGGATGACATCGGGATTCAGTGTCTGGAAATTAAAGGCTGCTTCGCTCATCATTTGGCCTGTGTGTTACCTTTGCTTTAATGCGCAAGGATAGCACTACTCATCATCCTTAATCACACCGCGTGCGCGTAATAGCGCGGTTTTGAAGTCCACTTCATAATCCTTTTTCAGCCCGGGAATCTCAGCATCACTGCCTGCATCACGCATTTTGAGATGGTAAATCAATATGTCGTCAGTTAATTCACTTAATGGGCCACTGAAACCTGATTCCTGTGCCAGTTTTTGTAAAAATGCCAACAGGTTAAGATCAGACTCTTTCTGCCAGGCTGGTTGCAGGAGTTCGAGTAGTTCGTTGAGACGGTGGTATTTCATCATTCATTCCTTTATGCAGGTGTTGGGCTGCCGACCTGTAAGTATCGTCCACTATGAGTAAGGAGACGAAAATGACAGCATTAACCGGCGTGATTCTGGCTGGCGGCCAGGGACGCCGTATGGGGGGTGAGGATAAAGGATTGATGCTTTTGCGGGGTGAGCCCCTTTATCAACACGTTCTGCGCCGTTTTCGGCCGCAGGTCAATATTGTGTTGATAAGTGCCAATCGTAACATTGATCGTTATCAGGCAAGCGGTTGTCAGATTGTTACCGATTCACTGGCGGATTATCCCGGCCCACTGGCAGGTATTCTAAGCGGCTTACGCCACAGCAAAACCGAGTGGGTTGCATTCTGTGCCTGTGACACCCCATGGATTCCTGACGATTTCGTCGCACGTCTATGGCAACAAAAAGCCGATGCATCAGCGGTGTGGGTTAAATCCTCTCTGCGCGATCATCCAGCACTGGCTTTGGTGAATCGTTGTTTAGCGGATAATCTCGAAGCCAGCCTGTTAAGCGGAGAACGCCGGCTGATGCGGTTCCTGCAGGAAAATGGCGGACATGCCGTGACCTTTGCAGATCCTGAATCAGCGTTTCGTAATATCAATACACCTGACGATCTGCGGGATGAGGAGATGTCATCATGACGATACCTTTGCTGGCGATCGCCGCCTGGAGCGGAACAGGTAAAACCACGTTGTTAGAGAAGGTCATTCCCTTACTGAAAGCTCAGGGGATTCGTCCAGGCCTGATTAAGCACACACATCATCATATGGATATCGATACGCCGGGAAAAGATAGTTATTTGCTGCGAAAAGCGGGTGCCGCTCAGGTGATCGTTGCCAGCAATCAACGCTGGGCTTTGATGTGCGAGACACCTGATGAGCCGTTAAACCTGGAACAACTGGCATCGTGTATGGATAAATCGATGCTGGATTTGGTACTGGTTGAGGGTTTTAAAGATGAGCCTATTGCAAAGATCGTACTTTGGCGAGCAGGTGTTAAAGGCGAGATGGAGGATTTACTTGATGAACATGTCATCGCGGTGGCAAGTGATGCTGATCTGGAACTTCCGATAACATCTCTGGATATTAATCAGCCAGAACAAATTGCTGAATTCATTGGCCAATGGCTTACTTCGCTGCGTAATTCATGATCTTTTTCTGATTCAAAGACGTAAAAAAGCCCTGAACTTTCGTTCAGGGCTTCTTCACTTGATTAATGCCTGGCAGTTCCCTACTCTCGCATGGGGAGACCCCACACTACCATCGGCGCTACGGCGTTTCACTTCTGAGTTCGGCATGGGGTCAGGTGGGACCACCGCGCTACAGCCGCCAGGCAAATTCTGTTTATCCGTACCGCCCTCTCAGGCCGCACGAATCTATCCGGATGAATCAAGCTGAAAATCTTCTCTGGTCTCTCAACCAAAACGCCTCTGGCGTTGTAAGGTTAAGCCTCACGGGTCATTAGTACCGGTTAGCTCAATGCATCGCTGCACTTACACATCCGGCCTATCAACGTCGTCGTCTTCAACGTCCCTTCAGGACTCTCAAGGAGTCAGGGAGAACTCATCTCGGGGCAAGTTTCGTGCTTAGATGCTTTCAGCACTTATCTTTTCCGCACTTAGCTACCGGGCAATGCCATTGGCATGACAACCCGAACACCAGTGGTGCGTTCACTCCGGTCCTCTCGTACTAGGAGCAACCCCCCTCAATTCTCCAGCGCCCACGGCAGATAGGGACCGAACTGTCTCACGACGTTCTAAACCCAGCTCGCGTACCACTTTAAACGGCGAACAGCCGTACCCTTGGGACCTACTTCAGCCCCAGGATGTGATGAGCCGACATCGAGGTGCCAAACACCGCCGTCGATATGAACTCTTGGGCGGTATCAGCCTGTTATCCCCGGAGTACCTTTTATCCGTTGAGCGATGGCCCTTCCATTCAGAACCACCGGATCACTATGACCTGCTTTCGCACCTGCTCGAGCCGTCACTCTCGCAGTCAAGCTGGCTTATGCCATTGCACTAACCTCCTGATGTCCGACCAGGATTAGCCAACCTTCGTGCTCCTCCGTTACGCTTTGGGAGGAGACCGCCCCAGTCAAACTACCCACCAGACACTGTCCGCAGCCCGGATCACGGGCCTACGTTAGAACATCAAACATTAAAGGGTGGTATTTCAAGGTCGGCTCCACGCAGACTGGCGTCCACGCTTCAAAGCCTCCCACCTATCCTACACATCAAGGCTCAATGTTCAGTGTCAAGCTATAGTAAAGGTTCACGGGGTCTTTCCGTCTTGCCGCGGGTACACTGCATCTTCACAGCGATTTCAATTTCACTGAGTCTCGGGTGGAGACAGCCTGGCCATCATTACGCCATTCGTGCAGGTCGGAACTTACCCGACAAGGAATTTCGCTACCTTAGGACCGTTATAGTTACGGCCGCCGTTTACCGGGGCTTCGATCAAGAGCTTCTCCTTACGGATAACCCCATCAATTAACCTTCCGGCACCGGGCAGGCGTCACACCGTATACGTCCACTTTCGTGTTTGCACAGTGCTGTGTTTTTAATAAACAGTTGCAGCCAGCTGGTATCTTCGACTGGCTTCAGCTCCGGGAGCTAGTCCCTTCACCTAATGCCAGCGTGCCTTCTCCCGAAGTTACGGCACCATTTTGCCTAGTTCCTTCACCCGAGTTCTCTCAAGCGCCTTGGTATTCTCTACCTGACCACCTGTGTCGGTTTGGGGTACGATTTCGTGTTACCTGGAGCTTAGAGGCTTTTCCTGGAAGCAGGGCATCAGTTACTTCACCACCGTAGTGGCTCGTCATCACGCCTCAGTGTTAAAGAAGACCGGATTTGCCTGGTCTTCACACCTACACGCTTAAACCGGGACAACCGTCGCCCGGATAACCTAGCCTTCTCCGTCCCCCCTTCGCAGTAACACCAAGTACAGGAATATTAACCTGTTTCCCATCGACTACGCTTTTCAGCCTCGCCTTAGGGGTCGACTCACCCTGCCCCGATTAACGTTGGACAGGAACCCTTGGTCTTCCGGCGAGCGGGCTTTTCACCCGCTTTATCGTTACTTATGTCAGCATTCGCACTTCTGATACCTCCAGCAGACCTCACAGTCCACCTTCAGCGGCTTACAGAACGCTCCCCTACCCAACAACACATAAGTGTCGCTGCCGCAGCTTCGGTGCATGGTTTAGCCCCGTTACATCTTCCGCGCAGGCCGACTCGACCAGTGAGCTATTACGCTTTCTTTAAATGATGGCTGCTTCTAAGCCAACATCCTGGCTGTCTGTGCCTTCCCACATCGTTTCCCACTTAACCATGACTTTGGGACCTTAGCTGGCGGTCTGGGTTGTTTCCCTCTTCACGACGGACGTTAGCACCCGCCGTGTGTCTCCCGTGATAACATTCTCCGGTATTCGCAGTTTGCATCGGGTTGGTAAGCCGGGATGGCCCCCTAGCCGAAACAGTGCTCTACCCCCGGAGATGAGTTCACGAGGCGCTACCTAAATAGCTTTCGGGGAGAACCAGCTATCTCCCGGTTTGATTGGCCTTTCACCCCCAGCCACAGGTCATCCGCTAATTTTTCAACATTAGTCGGTTCGGTCCTCCAGTTAGTGTTACCCAACCTTCAACCTGCCCATGGCTAGATCACCGGGTTTCGGGTCTATACCCTGCAACTTAACGCCCAATTAAGACTCGGTTTCCCTTCGGCTCCCCTATGCGGTTAACCTTGCTACAGAATATAAGTCGCTGACCCATTATACAAAAGGTACGCAGTCACACCCCAAAGGGTGCTCCCACTGCTTGTACGTACACGGTTTCAGGTTCTGTTTCACTCCCCTCGCCGGGGTTCTTTTCGCCTTTCCCTCACGGTACTGGTTCACTATCGGTCAGTCAGGAGTATTTAGCCTTGGAGGATGGTCCCCCCATATTCAGACAGGATACCACGTGTCCCGCCCTACTCGTCGGACTCACAGTCCGTGCATTTTCGTGTACGGGGCTGTCACCCTGTATCGCGCGACTTTCCAGACGCTTCCACTAACACACAAACTGATTCAGGTCCTGGGCTGTTCCCCGTTCGCTCGCCGCTACTGGGGGAATCTCGGTTGATTTCTTTTCCTCGGGGTACTTAGATGTTTCAGTTCCCCCGGTTCGCCTCGTTAACCTATGTATTCAGTTAACGATAGTGCACAAGTGCACTGGGTTTCCCCATTCGGACATCGCCGGCTGTTGCGGTTCATATCACCTTGCCGGCGCTTTTCGCAGATTAGCACGTCCTTCATCGCCTCTGACTGCCAGGGCATCCACCGTGTACGCTTAGTCGCTTAACCTCACAACCCACAGGCGTTTTGCAACGCTTATGAATCGTAAGCTTTTGAGAGACTCGAACGCGCCGCTTTCATTTCTTATTACGGAGAAATGAAACAACGCGTCGTTTCAAATTTTCAGCTTGTTCCGGATTGTTAAAGAGCAAATATCTCAAACGTGACTCGTAAGCCAGTTTTGAGATACTGAGCAGCGACACCTTTCACCTGTCACCAAGCAAGTGGCGTCCCCTAGGGGATTCGAACCCCTGTTGCCGCCGTGAAAGGGCGGAGTCCTAACCGCTAGACGAAGGGGACACGAATGTGTCACGACTTCGCAGCCGTCTTGCTCATTACGTTTTCATCAGACAATCTGTGTGAGCACTTCGAAGGAAGGTATCTTCAGGTAAGGAGGTGATCCAACCGCAGGTTCCCCTACGGTTACCTTGTTACGACTTCACCCCAGTCATGAATCACAAAGTGGTAAGCGCCCTCCCGAAGGTTAAGCTACCTACTTCTTTTGCAACCCACTCCCATGGTGTGACGGGCGGTGTGTACAAGGCCCGGGAACGTATTCACCGTAGCATTCTGATCTACGATTACTAGCGATTCCGACTTCATGGAGTCGAGTTGCAGACTCCAATCCGGACTACGACGCACTTTATGAGGTCCGCTTGCTCTCGCGAGGTCGCTTCTCTTTGTATGCGCCATTGTAGCACGTGTGTAGCCCTGGCCGTAAGGGCCATGATGACTTGACGTCATCCCCACCTTCCTCCGGTTTATCACCGGCAGTCTCCTTTGAGTTCCCGACCGAATCGCTGGCAACAAAGGATAAGGGTTGCGCTCGTTGCGGGACTTAACCCAACATTTCACAACACGAGCTGACGACAGCCATGCAGCACCTGTCTCACGGTTCCCGAAGGCACTAAGGCATCTCTGCCAAATTCCGTGGATGTCAAGGCCAGGTAAGGTTCTTCGCGTTGCATCGAATTAAACCACATGCTCCACCGCTTGTGCGGGCCCCCGTCAATTCATTTGAGTTTTAACCTTGCGGCCGTACTCCCCAGGCGGTCGACTTAACGCGTTAGCTCCGGAAGCCACGCCTCAAGGGCACAACCTCCAAGTCGACATCGTTTACGGCGTGGACTACCAGGGTATCTAATCCTGTTTGCTCCCCACGCTTTCGCACCTGAGCGTCAGTCTTCGTCCAGGGGGCCGCCTTCGCCACCGGTATTCCTCCAGATCTCTACGCATTTCACCGCTACACCTGGAATTCTACCCCCCTCTACGAGACTCAAGCCTGCCAGTTTCGAATGCAGTTCCCAGGTTAAGCCCGGGGATTTCACATCCGACTTGACAGACCGCCTGCGTGCGCTTTACGCCCAGTAATTCCGATTAACGCTTGCACCCTCCGTATTACCGCGGCTGCTGGCACGGAGTTAGCCGGTGCTTCTTCTGCGGGTAACGTCAATGCATGAAGCTATTCACTTCACACCCTTCCTCCCCGCTGAAAGTACTTTACAACCCGAAGGCCTTCTTCATACACGCGGCATGGCTGCATCAGGCTTGCGCCCATTGTGCAATATTCCCCACTGCTGCCTCCCGTAGGAGTCTGGACCGTGTCTCAGTTCCAGTGTGGCTGGTCATCCTCTCAGACCAGCTAGGGATCGTCGCCTAGGTGAGCCGTTACCCCACCTACTAGCTAATCCCATCTGGGTTCATCCGATGGTGTGAGGCCCGAAGGTCCCCCACTTTGGTCTTGCGACGTTATGCGGTATTAGCTACCGTTTCCAGTAGTTATCCCCCTCCATCGGGCAGATCCCCAGACATTACTCACCCGTCCGCCACTCGTCACCCGGGGAGCAAGCTCCCCTGTGCTACCGTTCGACTTGCATGTGTTAGGCCTGCCGCCAGCGTTCAATCTGAGCCATGATCAAACTCTTCAATTTAAAGTTTGATGCTCAAAGAATTAAACTTCGTAATGAATTACGTGTTCACTCTTGAGACTTGATATTTTTTAAGTCCGTGGACTTTTGATATCAATCCTGCGAGTGCCCACACAGATTGTCTGATAAATTGTTAAAGAGCAGTGCGGGCAGCGGGTTAACCGTCTGTCGCGAGGTGGCGTATATTACGCTTTCCTCCTTCAGAGTCAATCACTTTTTTCAGCGATTTTCTCCGGCGGGATGAATCACTTCGTCCCTTGCTGACCCGTCTGCGTTGCCGCTTTGCCGTGTCAGTGGAGGCGCATTATAGGGAGATAATTCTGAGTGACAAGCGTTTATTGCAAAAAATTGACTGAGCGCTACTTTTTTAGCCGAACGAGTAAAAAGAAGACATTTTGCGATGAAGAAACACCCTAAACAGCCTCCTGCGCGGCACAAATCATCGTAATGCTGTTTAATGGCGGTGCTATCCTGTTTGTCCAATCGCAGTTTTCCCCTGCTGCAAACAGAATTTTATTAAAGAAGGACTTTAAATGATTCGCTCCGCGCGCAGTATGGCCGGGTTGCCCTGGATCGCCGCTATGGCATTTTTCATGCAATCGCTTGATGCCACCATCCTCAACACCGCGCTTCCTGCCATCGCAACCAGTCTTGAACGTTCCCCACTTGCCATGCAATCCGCCGTCATTAGCTACACATTAACTGTCGCAATGCTGATTCCCGTCAGTGGCTGGCTGGCCGATCGCTTCGGCACGCGCAAAATATTTATCCTGGCGGTTTCATTATTCACGTTGGGTTCACTGGCCTGCGCCTTATCAGGCAGCCTGGGCATGCTGGTATTCTCGCGGGTGGTTCAGGGGATTGGCGGGGCGATGATGATGCCGGTCGCACGACTGGCGCTGTTACGTGCCTATCCACGCAGTGAACTGTTGCCAGTCCTCAACTTTGTTACCATGCCCGGCCTGGTTGGACCGATTCTCGGGCCAATGCTGGGCGGCTTACTGGTTACCTATGCCAGCTGGCATTGGATCTTCCTGATTAACATTCCCATCGGTCTGCTCGGCATCTTTTATGCCCGAAAATACATGCCGGATTTCACCACACCGAAACGCCGCTTCGACTTTGGTGGTTTTGTGTTGTTCGGCGTAGGCCTGGTACTGATCTCTATCGGTATCGAACTGTTTGGTGAACGTATTGTGTCGCCGTGGCAGGCAACCGGGGTGTTGTTTGCCGGTGTGTTATTGCTTCTTCTATATATTGTTCATGCGCGTCACCATCCGGCACCGCTGATCAGCCTGCCGATGTTTAAAACCCGCACGTTTTCCATCGGCATCATTGGCAATATCGCTTCACGTCTGGGTACCGGTTGTATTCCGTTCCTGATGCCACTGATGCTACAGGTTGGATTTGGTTATCCAGCGATTATTGCCGGTTGTATGATGGGGCCAACCGCTATCGGCTCATTACTGGCGAAATCCACCGTCACCCAGGTGTTGCGTCGCTTTGGTTACCGCCACACGCTGGTCGGCATTTCGGTGATTATCGGTATTTTGATCGCCAGCTTCTCACTGCAATCACCAGGTGGAAGTGTGGCAATGCTGCTGCTGGCGTTATTCGTGCTGGGGATGGCAATGTCGACACAATTCACCGCCATGAACACCATCACTCTGGCCGATTTGAATGATGAGAATGCCAGCGGCGGTAATAGCGTGCTGGCAGTAACGCAGCAGTTGTCGATCAGTTTTGGTGTCGCGGTAAGTGCAGCGGTGTTGCGCTTTTATCAGGAATTTGGCGGCACCACAGTGCAGCATTTCCACGCCACCTTTCTTACCATGGGAGTGATCACCGTATTGGCCGCCTTTACCTTTATGTGGCTACGCAATGGCGATGGCCGTCATTTAATCACCAACCGTGATAAAAAGAAGAAAGGCGTTTAAACCGAACCTCGCTCCACCAGCTCCGGCGTCAGGACCAGCGTTTGCTGACTGGCGTCGGGATCGCTCATACGATGAATCAGCGTATCAATCGCCAGTTCACCCAACTCATCTTTCGGTTGATGGATGGTACTCAGCGGCGGCGTCAGATAACGCGACAGTTCAATGTTATCGTATCCCATCACGGCGATATCCTGCGGCACACGCAATCCGGCCTGGAACAGCGCGTGATAAACGCCGACCGCCATCGCATCGTTGCTGGTAAATACCGCCTCCGGCAGTGGGTCCAGGGTCAGCAGCTGGTTCATGGCATTAAAACCACCCTGAAACTCAAAATCACTGTCAACCACATACCCCGGCAATACCGGCAATCCGCTGCCAGACATGGCTTTATGGAAGCCATCCAGACGCAGCCGCGCCGGTGTTTTATCCTGCGGACCGGCAATGCAGGCGATACGGCGATAGCCACGATCGATCAGATGCTGCGTCGCCAGCTCGCCGCCTAACAGCGCGTTATCCTGAATAATGTCGCCACGTCCTTCAAAGGGTGCCCAGTCCATCATCACCATCGGAATCGACGGATAACGATTCAGGATATCTGCCGACGGCAGATGAGTTTCGGTACACATAATCAGCAGGCCATCAACGCGCTTCTGCAACAGCGTTTCCAGGCTGCGATTCATGCGCTCCTCATCCCCTTCGGTATTGCACAGAATCAAACTATAGCCTCGCTCATAGCAGCTATTCTCCACACCGCGCACCACTTCTGAATAGAAGGGGTTGCTGCTGGCCGTCAATAACATACCAATGGTGCGTGTCTGATTGATTTTGAGGCTGCGCGCCAGCGCGGAGGGAGCGTAATTAAGCGTGCGAATGGCCTGATCCACCTTTTCGCGCACCTGCTCGCTGACAAAGCGATTGTTATTAATGACATGCGAAACTGTGGAGGTTGAGACGCCCGCCAGACGGGCGACATCTTTCATGGTAGCCAAGCGCTTATCCCTGTTGTTGCAGGAAGGCATCAATCTCAGTACGCCAGGGTACCGAGGGCTGCGCACCAGGACGGGTAACGGCTATCGCCGCTGCCGCATGGGCAAAACGTACCGCATCATGTATCGCAACACCTTCGAGACGGGCAGTAATAAAAGCACCGTTAAAAGTATCGCCAGCAGCGATGGTATCCACAGCCTGCACGCTGAAGCCCGGAATGCGCACACCATCGCCCTGCTCACTCAGCCAGACACCGCGGCGTCCCAGCGTAATCAACACGGTTTGAATACCTTTGGCATGCAACGCTGCGGCGGCACGTGCGGCATCTTCATCACTTTTTACCGCGATGCCGGTCAGAATCTCTGCTTCAGTTTCATTCGGGGTGATGATATCGATAAGCCGAAGCAGTTCATCGGAAAGCTGCGTCGCCGGAGCCGGATTGAGTATCACCTGCGTCTGCTGCGCTTTGGCAATTTTCGCCGCTGCCAGCACGCTTTCCAGTGGGGATTCCAGTTGCATCAACAACGCGTCCGCGTCTGCGATAACCTTTTGATGACGCGCCACGCAAGCCGGCGTTAATGCCGCATTGGCACCTGAATAAATGCCGATATTGTTTTCACCTTCGCCATTCACGAAGATCATTGCCACGCCGGTGGCTTCTTCCGCCACGGTTTCTACCGGAGCGGTATCGATACGGTCCTGCTGCAGCTGCTGACGAATGCGTTCGCCAATGTCATCTGCACCAACGCAGGCAATAAAGGCGATATCGGCACCGGCTCGTCCGGCCGCTACCGCCTGATTAGCCCCTTTACCGCCAAAGGCAACCTGATACTGTTTCCCGATCACCGTTTCGCCCGGACGTGGGAAGTGGGCGAGATTGAGGATGTGATCGGCATTGATGCTGCCGAGTACGGCCAGTTTTGCGCTTTTGCTCATAGGGAGTGATCCATCAAGAGTGCGCCACCCAACGGTGGCGCGTTGCCCTGCTTTTCTTCGCGTGTTATTTGGTAACCAGTTTCAGATCGACCGGATTGATCGACTGTACTTTTTCACCTTTCAATACTTTATCCGCAGTCTCTACGCCGATGATACCAATCTTATCAGGCATCTGTGCGACAGTGGCGGTCAGTTTACCCGCTTCAACGGCTTTCACACCGTCTGCGGTGCCGTCAAAGCCCACCACCACCACGTCGGTTTTACCGGCGGTCTGCAATGCACGCAGTGCGCCCAATGCCATTTCATCGTTCTGCGCGAACACCGCCTGCACATCCGGATGCGCCTGCAGCAGGTTCTGCATCACGTTCAGGCCTTTAGTACGGTCAAAATCAGCCGGCTGGCTGGCAAGAATATTGAATTTGTGTGCATCGGCAGCCTGTTTAAAACCATCACCACGCTCACGCGCTGCTGAGGTACCGGCAATGCCCTGCAATTCGATGATTTTCGCGCCATCACCGACTTTCTTCGCAATAAAGTCACCTGCCATCTTGCCGCCAAAGCGGTTATCAGATGCCACATGGCTCACCACCGTACCCTGTGACGCCACGCGGTCGAGGGTAATCACCGGGATGTTTGCCTGGTTGGCCATCTTCACGGCATTGCCCACGGCGTCAGAATCGGTTGGGTTGATCAGCAGCAGCTTAGTACCACGAACGGTGAGGTCCTGCACGTTCGCCAGTTCTTTCGCCGGGTTGTTCTGCGAATCCAGCACCACCAGGTTATAACCCAGTTTGTCAGCTTCTTTCTGTGCGCCATCTTTCAGCGCAACAAAGAATGGGTTGTTCAGCGTCGAAACCACCAGAGCGATAGTATCCTTCGCCATCGCGCTGGCACTCAGAGTGGCGCCAAGAATGACGGCCAATGCGGTTAACTTTTTCATTAATGAATCCTGTGTGAAGGTCAGAGTTATTTACTGCTTTTGTTATCCACCAGCACTGCCAGCAGAATGACGACTGCTTTAACAATCATTTGGTAGTAAGAGGAGACGCCCAACAGATTGAGTCCATTGTTGAGGAAGCCGAGAATCAGTGCCCCGATCAGCGTCCCCATAATGCGACCTTTCCCGCCCGCCAGGCTGGTTCCGCCCAGAACAACAGCGGCGATCGCATCCAGTTCATAACCGGTACCCGCAGTTGGCTGTGCGGATGACAGGCGCGCCACCTCGATGGTGCCCGCCAGCGCAGCCAGCATGCCGCACAGTGAATAAACGATGATTTTGACGCGGTTAACGTTAATCCCGGACAAACGCGTTGCCGCTTCGTTGCCGCCCAGCGCATAGATATAACGACCCAGGCGTGTGTGGTGCAGCATGTACCAGGCAAGCCCGAATACGACTGCCATCAGCCATACTGGCGTCGGAATACCCAGCGGGCGACCAATACCGAACCAGCCAAACAAATCGGCGTTGTCACTAAAGCCGGTATTGATTGGGCTGCCATCGGTGTAAACCATGGTGACGCCGCGCAACAGCAACATCATCACCAGCGTGGCGATAAATGCCTGCACTTTGCCGCGTGCCACAATGGTGCCGGTAACCCCGCCGATCACCGCGCCAAGCGCCAGCGCAGCAACGACTGCCACCAGCGCATTCACTTCGTGGCCGACGATCGAGGCAGCAACCGCACCGGTCAGCGCCAGCAGCGAGCCAACCGAAAGATCAATGCCGGACGTCAGGATCACCAACGTCATCCCCACCGCCATGATGGCGTTCACCGAAGTCTGCTGCAGAATGTTGAACAGGTTGGCGACGGTAAAGAAATTCGGACTGAGGCTGGCAACCACGGCAATCAGCACAATCAGCGCGATCAGCGATTTCTGCTCCAGCAACCAAGCTTTGCTGAACCAGCGACGGCTGGCGGGTAAGGTTTGGGTACTCATACAACTAACTCCTCGCTGTGTTGCTTACCGACTGCTGCCGCCATCAGGGATTCCTGGGTAGCCTGCTCACGGGTAAATTCGCCACTCAGATGGCCTTCATGCATCACCAGAATGCGGTCACTCATGCCCAGCACTTCCGGCATTTCGGACGATACCAGGATGATGCTCAGCCCATCGGCTTTAAACTGATTGATTAACTGATAGATTTCTTTTTTGGCACCAACATCAACGCCACGCGTCGGCTCATCAAGGATCAGCACATTCGGTCGCGTCATCAGCCCACGGGCAATCGCCACTTTTTGCTGATTCCCCCCGGAAAGCAGGCCAATCGGCTGCTCCATTGAAGGGGTTTTGACGTTGAACAGGCGGATGAAATCGCCGACTGCCAGCTGTTCTTCAGCGTGCTTCAGGCTACCGTTGCCACGGCTGAAATAGCGCAATGCGGTCAGCGACATGTTTTCTTTCACCGACATGCCCAACACCAGGCCATCGCGTTTACGATCTTCAGAGATATAAACGATGCCATTTGCCAGGCCATCCTGCGGTGCGCGCGTCACGACTTCACGGCCATCAAGCATCACCTTGCCGCCGCTACGTGGCAGTGCGCCGTATAGCAGCTTCATCAATTCGGTACGGCCCGCACCCATCAGACCAGAAACGCCGAGGATTTCCCCTTTGCGCAGGGTGAAGCTGACTTCATGCACCCCTGGGCCACTCAGGTTTTCCACCTGCAAACGTACCGCGCCTGGCGCCTGGTCAAGATGCGGGTATTGCTCTTCCAGCTTGCGCCCGACCATCATCTCAATCAGGCTATCTTCGCTGAGTTCGCTGACCGTACGTTCGGCAATAAACTGACCATCACGGAATACCGTGACGTCATCGCAAATCTCGAAAATTTCTTTCATACGGTGGGAGATATAGACAATGCCGCAGCCCTGCGCCTTCAGTTCATTAATGACGCGGAATAGCGACAGCGTTTCGGTATCGGTCAGCGCATCAGTCGGTTCATCCATAATGATCACCCGCGACTGAAAACTGAGTACCTTGGCGATTTCCACCATTTGCTGGTCACCAATCGACAAATCACCCACCAGCTTATGGCTGTTGAAACGCAGGTTGAGGCGTTGCAGCAGCGTATCCGCTTCGGCATACATCTTTTTCCACTCGATGCGCCCAAAACGGTTAACAAATTCACGCCCAAGGAAGATGTTCTCCGCGACCGTCAGTTGCGGGATCAGGTTCAGTTCCTGGTGAATAATACCGATGCCGGCTTCCTGTGATGCTTTCGGCCCGGAGAAGGTGGTTTCCTGGCCCAGCCACTGTAGCGATCCCGCATCCATGCTGTAGATACCCGTCAACACCTTCATCATGGTGGATTTACCGGCACCGTTTTCCCCGACCAGCGCCATGACACGCCCAGGCATGACCGACAGCGATGCGCCTTTCAGGGCTTTCACACCGGGAAATGACTTTTCAATCCCTTTGAGTTGCAATAACGGTTGCATAGCGACCTCAGAAGGTAACGCCCGCGCTCAGGATGACATTCGCATACGGAGAACACTCTCCGCTGCGAATGACCGCCTGACTACGCTGAGTCTGTTGTTTGAACTGTTCATGACTGATGTAACTAACGGCAATGGTATTTCCCTGGTGCTGTTGCAAGGCTTCGAGCACGGCGAGCAGTGCACTGTGGAGCTGCGGATTGTGTTGCTTAATCTCTTCCGCCATCAGAGCGCTTTCGACCTGCATCTCTTCTGTTACCACCTCAACAACCTGTAAAAACTCGGGCGTACCCGGCGTCAGCGCCAGATCGATACGTTGCGGCCCCAGCGGAATGGGTAACCCCGCATCAGCAATCGTCAGCGTATCCGTGTGTCCCAGACGGGCAATCACATGAGAGATTTCAGCGTTTAACAAGCGACCTTTCTTCATTTCTTCCACTCCACAGCGAAACGTTTCGCTGACCGGAGTGTATAAAATGTACATCGCAACTCAATGGCGACATCACGGAAATGTGATCGCCATCGAAACGTTTCGCTTGTACCGGGGAAAATTTGAGTTAAGCAGGGAAAAGCTGAGTTCTTTTACCTTCGACTAAAGAACTTCCCTGGTTTTCAGAAGAAATTTCTTACTTAGCCTTATGTCACTATGTTTTCTGATGTATCCGGATATGTCATTTCGCACAAAACCCCATACTTAACAACCATCCGTTGGCTGTAAATACAGATGAATCTATCTAAAGGACGATGATGAATTTCAAGGTGAAAACACTCGGAAGTTTGATTGCCCTCTCGCTCTTAACCGTCAATGTGCCTGTGGCAAAAGCGCATAACGATCAGGGAGATAAAGCACGCACACCGAACGTACATTTCAGCACCCATCCCAACATGCAGAGCAGCAAAATGCTCAGCGCTTTGACGGCAAGCATGGAAGTGCAGGAGATGACAAATGAAGCTCCCCCCTGGTACTGGGCTTACCAGGGCTGGTATATGAGTGAAGGCGGTTTTTATTTTGGTCTCCAGCCAAATGGTGAGTATGGCAAAACCGCACTGTTCAGCATTTTCGGCAAAGGCACCCAAAGCAACGTTGAATCCTGTAAACGTGGTGCAGATTCAACCGACCCCGATACCGGTATGAGTTGCCATATTCCTTATGACTGGGAAGTTGGCCATAAATATACCTTCAATGTGAAACGCACCGGACAGGATGCTGCGCAAAGTCTGACAACCTGGCAAGGTTCCGTCACCGATCAGACTACCGGTCAAGAGACCATCATCGGTATTGTATCCGTACCTGCTCGTTGGTCAGATCTGCAACCAAGCCTGTTGGGCTGGGCTGAGTGGTTTTTGAATGGAGAACTCACCTGCGCGCAACGTACCAATTTTGTTGTTAAGTACAATGACGTCTCGGGTGTGTATTCCGATACCTCAACCCCATGGCAGAGCTATATCTCCGATTCGAACCCCAATACTTGTGCAACCTATGACATGACCGGTACGTATCCGACAGAAGTCATTATGAGCGCCGGAGGAACATTTGACGGAGACAACAATTCCGGTGGCAACACCGATAACGCGCCTGTCGCGGTGGTTCCGGCCGACTTTAGCGTCATCAGCTCATCTGATGGCTCGATTGTCCGCGAGCTGGATGCTTCCGGCAGTAAAAATGCCGATTCATACAGTTGGAAAGTCGTAGGAGGCAAGGGCAGCTTCTGGCTGCAGGAAGAAGAAAAGGGTAGCTGGGTAAGCGCATTAGGACAGGCTAAGGTTCGCGCCCTCTTCCCAGCAAATTCCAGCGGTACCGCCATCTATGAATTAACCGTGACCAAAAATGGCAAACAAGACACGAAGCGCGTGACTATAACGGTCACTGCACCGGAAAATCCGACCACACCGGAGCAGCCGGGCACCGAGTTTCCGGAATGGCAAGCGGGTACCCCGTATGTAGCAGGGGACAAAGTAACCTATGAAGGGATCAAATACGTCGCGAAATACTGGACGCTATCCAAACCCGGTTATAGCGACGCCTGGAAACTGGCCTATCCAGGCCAGATAACAGAATGGAAACCATCGATGGCCTATTCCGGCGGCGATATCGTCACTTATCAGGGCAAAACTTACAAGGCGGCCTACTGGACGCAGGGCAACATACCGGGACAGCATTCCGTCTGGCTGGTGCAATAACGGAAAGGGGCTGCCACGCAGCCCCTGCTGGAGGTTACGGCAGTTTTCTCACCTGTTTCACATCCAGTTCAATGGCGTTGAAATCTTTATCCAGCTCACCCGTCAGTTCCACCCGATCTTTGGGTGAAAGGGTTTGCCCATTCCAGTGCTTGTGATCAATTTCGACCTTCATGCTGCCGGTCTCATCGCGGAACAGGTAATCCTCCTTGCCAATTTGCTTCTCCAGAGAGCCGCGTACGGTGATCCAGCTATCGTCCTTCATCTCTTCAGCCTGCTTCACCGTCACTACGCTGGTGTTACCAGCCTGAAAGCCACCAGCCTGGCTTGGTACGGCTGGCGCATTCGGATCAACAAATCCACCCTGTTGTGCCGCCAGAACCGGCGTGGCAACCAGCGCCACGATCGCGAAAAGTGCTGCATGCTTTTTCATTTGATTCACCTCTTTTCCATGAAATGTACGGGATACGCAGGCTATTTCACCATAAGGTTCTTAACAGGATCTTAAGGCTGATCAATTGATTAAAATTGGTGAAAAACAGGAAAAATGTCGCTATTTCTCCTGTACATGCGCAACTCTGCTTCGTATAACACCAGCAGAAAAGGAGGATTTTATATGCGGATTTTATTGATTGAGGACGACGGGATCATTGGCGATGGACTGAAAGTCGGCCTGACCAAACTCGGTTTTAGTGTGGACTGGTTTGTTTCCGGTGATGCGGGATTTCAGGCGCTGGCATCTGCCCCCTGGGATGCGGTGATCCTTGATTTGTCTCTGCCCGAACGGGATGGACTCGATATTCTGCGCCAGTGGCGTCAGCAGGGGCAGGATGTGCCGGTGTTGATCCTGACTGCACGGGATGCACTCGATCAGCGGGTTCAGGGTTTGCAGCTGGGTGCTGATGATTACCTCTGCAAACCCTTTGCCCTGACGGAAGTGGCGGCACGTTTACAGGCGTTGATTCGCCGCCGGCATGGCCAGTTTCAACCTGAATTGCGCCACGGCAAGCTAGTGATGTCCCCCGCCAGCCATAGCGTGCTGTATGACGGAGAGCCGGTAACGCTTAAAAGCCGCGAGCTGGCGCTGCTGGAGTTATTCCTGCGTAATCCTGGCCGGGTGTTGACGCGTAACCAGCTGGAGGAAAAGCTCTATAGCTGGGAAGACGATGTCTCCAGTAATGCGGTCGAAGTCCACATCCACCATCTGCGCAAAAAACTTGGCAGCCAGTTTATCCGCACCGTGCATGGTGTCGGCTACACGCTGGGAGCAGCAGAATGAGCCTGTTCCTGCGCCTCGCCATCGGCTTTGTCTTGATGATTATCCTGTGCTGGGGCAGCGCCAGCCTGAGTGCCTGGCACCAGACACGCGACACCGTTAATGAACTGTTCGATACCCAGCAGATGCTGTTTGCCAAACGCCTGTTAGCGCTCGATCCGGCCACGCTGCATGAAGCCACTCTGCCAAAAAACAAAGCGCTCCTGAGTAAGCATCGGGGTAAACAGGATGACGATGCGCTGGCCTTCGCCATTTTTAGTCACGACGGCAAACTCCTGCTGAATGATGGCGAAAACGGCCGCGATTTACAGTTTGATGACCGGCGCGATGGTTTTCGCGATGGAAATCTGCGGGATGATGATGACAGCTGGCGTCTGCTGTGGCTGACTTCTCCGGATCAACGCTATCGTGTGGTGGTGGGTCAGGAGAAGGATTATCGCGATGATATGACACGCAATTTGGCACAAAGCAGCATCATGCCATGGTTATTCGCACTGCCGTTTATGTTGGTGTTGCTGCTGGGGCTGGTGTGGTTCGAATTACGTCCGTTGCAACGCCTCACCCGCTCACTCCACCAGCGTGCCGCTGATGATGCCACGCCGTTGCCGCTTGCGCGGTTGCCGAAAGAAGTGCAACCGCTGGTTCAGGCGTTAAACGGTCTGTTCAGCCGCATGGCTGAGATGGTCCAGCGTGAACGACGTTTTACTTCAGATGCCGCCCACGAGCTGCGCACGCCACTGGCGGCACTGCGGGTGCAAAGTGAAGTGATCCAGCTGGCGGATGACGATGACGCGATGCGCAACCGTGCGCTACAGCAACTGGATGCCGGGATCTTACGTGCGACCCGGCTGGTGGATCAGCTGCTTACACTGTCCCGCGTGGAGGCGGACGATCTGCGTAGCGAGTTTCAGCCCGTCGCCCTGACTCCATTACTGCAAACCTTGCTGGCCGAGCATTATGCGCAGGCAGAACAGCACAATATCGGACTTCAGCTGCACGTGATCGCCGAGCCGGTGATGAACGGTCATCAGCTGTTGTTGTCATTGATGGTCCGTAATTTGCTGGATAACGCGCTGCGTTATACCCCCGGCGGCAGCCTGGTAGAGGTCAGACTGGCTGCTCGTACCCTCACCATTGACGATAATGGTCCGGGTGTGAGCGATGCGCAGTTAGCGCGGTTGGGGGAACGCTTCTGGCGACCTCCCGGACAAACGCAAACTGGCAGCGGGCTGGGCTTATCCATTGTGAAGAATATCGCGCAGCTGCATGGTATTCGTGTGGTATTTAGTCAGCGAGAAGCAGGGGGATTGCGCGTCACGCTCAGCTGGTAAGCGGACGCGCAAAGGGTGTCAGATCTCGACCTGAGTTCCCAGTTCAATCACCCGGTTCGGCGGAATTTCAAACTGATCCGGCGCGCGCAGCGCATTGCGTTGTAGCGCGAGGAACAGCTTACCGCGCAGACGCAGATACCATGGCCGGTCGCCAATGATCAGTGATTCATGCGACATAAAGAACGAGGTTTCCATCATGCGGCAGTTCAGGCCTTCCAGCCCGCAGCGGTGGAAAATCTCTTCCACATTCGGCGTTTCACGCCAGCCATAACTGGCGACCACTCGCCAGAAAGTCGGTGACAGCTGCTCAATCGTCACCCGTCGAACGTTATGCACGTAAGGCGCATCTTCGGTACGCAGCGTCAGCAGGACAACACGTTCATGCAACACTTTGTTGTGCTTGAGGTTATGCAGCATCGCAAACGGGATGACGTTTAACGCACGCGACATATACACCGCGGTGCCCGGCACACGCACCGGCGGTGATTTCTCCAGTGAAGCAATCATCGCTTCGAGAGAATTGCCGTGTTCATGCATACGGCGCAGCAGGCGGAAACGCTCGCTTTTCCAGGTGGTCATTACGATAAACATCACCAGCGCCAGGGAGAGCGGCAGCCAGCCGCCGGAGAAGATTTTCACCAGGTTGGCGGAGAACAGCGACACATCGATACAGAGCAACGAAACCAGAATGAAACTGACCAGAATTTTATTCCAGTGCCAGTTTTTGATCGCCACGGTGCAGGACAGAATGGTGGTCAGCACCATGGTGCCGGTTACCGCGATACCGTACGCTGCCGCCAGATTGCTGGAGTGTTCAAAGCTGACGATGACAATCAGCACAGCGAAATAGAGCAGCCAGTTGATCACCGGAACGTAGATCTGGCCGGACTCCATCTCAGAGGTGTGAATAATACGCATCGGTGGCAGATAGCCGAGGCGCACCGCCTGACGCGTCAGCGAGAACACGCCGGAAATAACCGCCTGCGAGGCAATCACCGTCGCCAGCGTGGCGAGAATCAGCAGCGGAATCAGCGCCCAGTCCGGGGCCAGCAGGAAGAAGGGGTTTTTGATGGCTTCAGGATGAGACAGCAGCAATGCGCCCTGACCAAAGTAATTCAGCACCAACGACGGCAGCACCACCGCGAACCATGCCACGCGAATCGGCAATTTACCGAAGTGCCCCATATCGGCGTATAACGCCTCCACACCGGTGATCGACAGCACCACAGCGCCCAGCGCAAAGAAGGAGACGGTTTTATAATGCACAAAGAAGTACACCGCATGTGATGGGTTAAGCGCCTGCAGCACTTCCGGGTTTTTGATGATGCTATCCGCACCAAGTACCGCCAGTACGATAAACCACAGCAGCATCACCGGAGCAAACAGTTTGCCGACAATACCGGTACCGTGTTTCTGGATGATAAACAGCAGGGTTAAGACAGTAATCGACAGTGGAACAATCCAGGGATCGAGCGAAGGAGCGGCAATTTCCAGGCCTTCTATCGCCGACATCACCGAGATCGCCGGGGTGATCACCACTTCACCATAGAAGAAGCTGCCACCAATTAACCCCATGATCACCAGAATTGCCGTGGCTCTGGCACCGGTATTACGTCCCGCCAGCGACATGAGCGTCAGAATCCCACCTTCACCGGCGTTATCCGCACGCATCACGTAGCTGATGTATTTCAGCGACACCACCAAAATCAGCAGCCAGAAAATCAGGGAAAGAAAGCCAAATACCGCTTCGCGTTCCACACCAAAGCCAAACTGGCCGGAGAGACATTCACGTAAGGTATAAAGCGGGCTGGTACCAATATCGCCGTACACCACGCCGATGGCGGCCAGAGTGACTGCGCCTAGGGACTGCTTGTTTTCCGAGCTCATAGAGTTATCTTTTGTTGGAGTCGATCAGGCGGTTCGCCGACCGCTCTGGCCATCAAAAAGCGCACAGTATGCACATATTCCCAAAAAAACCTACCCTTACTAACATACAACATGGCGTCAGCAACGCGTTTTTTCGCTGCAAAAAACCGCAAAAAGGGGCCGAAACAGGCGAGAGGCCTCGCCTCAACCTTCTGAAACAAAAAAGCTGACGGCTATCAACGCTTTCACGCATGATAAACAGTAGAGTAATGCGCTCGCCAGCATGCGTGGCACAGGATCAGAAGGACAATGATGTGATTATGGCTCAACCCCATCTTTTGGCAGAAAGAATTTCTCGCCTGAGCAACGCCTTAGAAAAAGGGTTGTATGAACGGCATCATGCGATCCGCCTCTGCCTGCTGGCTGCGCTGAGCGGTGAAAGCGTCTTTTTGCTTGGGCCGCCTGGCATTGCCAAAAGCCTGATTGCCCGCCGCCTGAAGTACGCTTTCCAGCATGCCCGCGCGTTTGAATACCTGATGACGCGTTTCTCCACTCCAGAAGAAGTTTTTGGTCCCCTTTCCATTCAGGCGTTAAAAGATGAAGGGCGTTATCAGCGCCTGACCAAAGGTTATCTGCCGGATGCCGAAATCGTCTTTCTGGATGAGATCTGGAAAGCTGGCCCGGCGATTCTTAATACCCTGCTCACCGCCATTAACGAACGTCGCTTCCGCAATGGTGATAGCGAAGAAAAAATCCCGATGCGCCTGCTGGTCACCGCCTCCAACGAACTGCCTGAAGCTGACAGCGGGCTGGAAGCCTTGTATGACCGCATGCTGATTCGCCTGTGGCTCGATAACGTGCACGAGAAGCAGAATTTCCGCAGCATGCTGACCCACCAGCAGGATGAAAACAGCAATCCGGTGGCCGATTCACTGTGCATCAGTGATGAAGAGTACCATCAGTGGCAGAAAGGCATCAGCCAGGTGAGCCTGCCGGATCATGTGTTTGAACTGATTTATCAGTTGCGTCAGCAGCTGGAAAATCTGCCCGATGCACCTTATATCTCCGATCGTCGCTGGAAAAAAGCCATCCATCTGTTGCAGGCCAGTGCCTTCTACAGTGGCCGCGTGTCGATTGCTCCGCTGGATCTGATCCTGCTGAAAGATTGTCTGTGGCACGACGTGACCTCAATGAAACTGCTGGATCGTGAAATCGATGCGCTGATGACGCAGCATGCCTGGCAACAGCAACCGATGCTGATGAAACTTCAGCAGATCAAAGCGCGTCGGCTGGCGCTGCAACAGCAGCAAAGCGTGGCGCAGGCACTGACGCTGGAAAAGCACAGCGGCATGTTTAGCCGTAAACCTCATTACGAGTTGCCCGCCTCCCTCAGCGACGAACAGCTGACACTGATGTTGCAACAGCCGCTGATGCTGCATGACATGCAGGTCAGCCATGTGTTGATCAGCCATGAAGCACTGAACCAATGGCTACTGAAAGGCGGTGAAATCCGTGGCAAGCTCAACGGCATCGGTTTTGCTCAGACCCTCGATCTGCTGGTGGATGCGCAACATTGCCTGACGTTACGTGACGTGAGCCTGCAGGCAACGCGTCTGACGTTGCCCGGTGCCAGTACCAGCAATGAAATGCCGCAGGAAATCATTGATGAGTTTGATGCGCTGGATAACCAGCTGCGCGCTCAGCGCACGTTGTTCAGCCAGCATCAGCGCTGTCTGTTTATCAGCGACGACTGGCTGGCACGTATTGAAACCAGCCTGCAGGATGTGGCGGAACAGCTGAAACAGGCGCGGAAATGATCTCGCTGGAGGCGCTGAGCACGCTGCTGTCGATTGGCGAAACCGAGCTAATCGAAGAGTTAATTCTGGCTCTGCTCGCGTCGCCGCAGCTGGCGATGTTTTTTGAGAAATTCCCCCGCCTGAAACAGGCAATGATGCGTGACCTGCCGCGCTGGCGCTCTGAAATCGTTGAACAGATGAAAACCACCGCGGTGCCAGAGGCTTTGGGCCAGGAATTTCAGCTGTTCCAGCAGGCGCAACTGCTGAACCCGCATGAATTCAGCCAGCAGCTACCCGCGATCATGACGCAGCTAAAAAGCCTGCCGTCACCCTTTATTGAAGAAGCCAGCAAACTGCTGCTGCATACCGACAGCAACCAGCTAAGCAACGCGCAGCACACCCTATTCCTGCAACGCTGGCGGCTTAGCCTGACGCTACAAACCCTGACGCTGAACCAACAATTGCTCGAGCAACAGCGCGAACGCCTGATGGCGGAACTGCAACAACGCATGGCGTTGAGCGGCCAGCTGGCACCCATTCTTACTGATGATGATGAAGCCGCTGCCGGACGCTTATGGGATATGAGCAAAGCGCCGTTGCAGCATGGTGATTACGAGTTGATCGTGCAGTACGGCGATTTTCTTGCTCAGCAGCCGGAGCTGATGAAGCTGGCGCAACAGCTGGGACGCAGCCGTGAAGCAAAGGCGGTGCCGTCGCAGGATGCACCACTGGAAGAGCAACACCTGCTGGTACGCGAACCCGATAACGTGCCGGAAGAAGTCAGCGGCATTCATCAGAGCGATGATGTACTGCGCCTGTTGCCGCCCGAACTGGCCACGCTGAGCATTAGCGAGCTGGAGCTGGAGTTTTATCGCCGCCTGGTCGAGAAGCGTCTGCTGACCTACCGCTTGCAGGGTGAGGCCTGGCATGAAAAAGTCAGCCTGCGACCGGTCAGCCACCAGCAACATGAAGAACAACCGCGTGGCCCCTTTATCGTCTGTGTCGATACCTCCGGTTCCATGGGCGGTTTTAATGAACGCTGTGCCAAAGCCTTTTGTCTGGCGCTACTGAAAGTCGCGCTGGCAGACAAGCGTCGTTGCTACATCATGCTGTTCGCCCATGAAGTGATTGGCTATGAACTGACCGCCGATAACGGCATCGAACAGGCAATACGTTTTCTCAGCCAGCGTTTTCGTGGCGGCACCGATCTGGCCGCCTGTCTGGCGGCAGTGGTGGCGCGTATGGAAGGCAGCCTGTGGCAGGAAGCCGATGCGGTGATCGTTTCCGATTTTATCGCGCAGCGTTTACCGGAAGAAATTGTTAACGCCGTCAAACAACGCCAGCGCCATAATCAGCAACGTTTTCATGCTGTGGCGATGTCTGCGCATGGCAAACCCGGTATTCTGCGTATTTTCAATCATATCTGGCGCTTTGATACCGGCCTGAAAAGCCGCCTGCTGCGGCGCTGGAAGCGTTAAGTCATCTGGCGGAAATGCTTATTTGCTATAGTGATAAGTTCTCACATTGAGCAAACTGGAGCACACCGTGACCACCGCCCTGCCAACACCAACCCGCACGCTGCGGCTCTCCGGCCAGAATTCAGAACAAAAACGCGCCGAACTGCTGGACTACTTCCTGCAAACCTGGAACCTGTATGAAAGCCTGTTCGATTGTCTTGCCGACGAACGTGCTTTTTTCAATAAAGCCATTTCACTGCGCCATCCGCTGATCTTCTATTTTGGCCACACGGCGACTTTCTACATCAATAAGCTGATGGCAGGTCGTTATCTTGATCAGCGTGTAGACGATCGTATTGAAGCGATGATGGCGATCGGCGTGGATGAAATGAGCTGGGACGATCTCGACGACAGCCATTACGCCTGGCCGACCGTGGCGGAAGTGCGCGATTATCGCGGCAAGGTCAAAAACCTGGTCAGCGAATTTATCCAGACCATGCCGCTGGAACTCCCTGTCGACTGGGATAGCCCGGCATGGGTGATTCTGATGGGTATCGAACACGAGCGCATTCATCTGGAAACCTCCAGCGTGCTGATGCGCCAGCTGCCAATCGAGTGGGTAAAACCGCAGCCGCACTGGCCTGTCTGCCCGCAGGCACGGCACGATCGCAGCCAGGTCCCTGCTAACACCTTGATTGCGATGCCCGGTGGCCGCGTGCAACAGGGCAAAACCGACGATACCTACGGCTGGGATAACGAATATGGCAGCAAGGTAACAGAGCTAAAACCGTTTAAAGCCAGCAGGATGCTGGTCAGCAACGCGGAATTTTTTACTTTCGTCGCCGCTGGCGGTTACCAGCAACGGCGCTGGTGGGATGACGAAGGTTGGGGCTGGCGCGAATTTTCCGCCGCGCAGATGCCAACTTTCTGGGTTGGCGATATTCAGCAACCCGATCAGCTAAAACTGCGTCTGATGACGGAAGAAGTAGCAATGCCCTGGGACTGGCCCGCTGAGGTTAATCAGCTGGAAGCCGCGGCGTTTTGTCGCTGGCTGGCAGAAGAAACCGGCAAAGCCATCCAGCTTCCCTGTGAAGCCGAGTGGATGCAGCTACGTGAATTAGTCAGTGGCGATCAGCCTGACTGGATCGACGCACCTGGTAATATCAATCTGGCGTACTGGGCTTCTTCCTGCCCGGTCGATCGCTGCAACCAGGGCGAGTTTTTCGATATCGTCGGTAACGTCTGGCAATGGACCACCACGCCCATCAATGGTTTTGAAGGCTTTAAGGTGCATCCTCTGTACGATGACTTCTCCACTCCAACCTTTGATGGCAAACATGCGTTAATCAAAGGTGGCAGCTGGATTTCTACCGGTAACGAAGCGCTGAAATCTTCACGCTATGCCTTCCGACGTCACTTCTTCCAGCACGCCGGTTTCCGTTATGTGGTTTCTTCCCACCAGGAAACCATGGCGCTGAACCCGTACGAAACCGACAGCATGGTGTCACAGTATCTCGATTTCCAGTACGGCCCCTGCTACTACGGCGTACCTAATTATGCGGAAAATCTGGTCTCACTGCTGTTGCCGCATTGTACACAGCGTGGACAGGCGCTGGATATCGGCTGTGCCACCGGCCGTGCCAGCTTTGAACTGGCACGCCACTTCGAGCAGGTGGTCGGCATGGATTATTCGGCACGCTTTATTGATGTGGCGCTGCAACTGACTTCCGGTGAGGATTTCCGCTATGTGGTGCCGGAGGAGGGTGAGCTGGTGGAGTATCGCCAGGTGCGCCTGAAAGAGTTTGGTCTGTCTGATGAACAGGCACAGCGCATTCAGTTCGTGCAGGGTGATGCCTGTAACCTGAAGCCGCAGCCGAATCGCTACGATTTGGTACTGGCATCAAATCTGCTTGATCGCCTGCGCCAGCCGAAACGTTTCCTGCAGGATATCGCGCCAATGATTCGCTCAGGCGGCCTGCTGGTGTTGTCATCGCCTTATACCTGGCTGGAAGATTTCACACCGAAGGAAAACTGGCTGGGTGGCGTGCGGGAAAACGGCGAAGCACTGACAACCTATCAGGCGCTGCAACGTTTACTGCGTGACGAATTTGAAGAGATCGCAGCACCGCAGGATGTCCCTTTCGTCATTCGTGAGACGGCACGTAAGTTCCAGCACACGCTGGCACAGGTCACGCTGTGGCGTAAGCGTTAAAAGCGTGCAGACAGCGGCAGCTCCGTTGTCTGCGCCTTGCCTGCTCCGCCATTTTGCTGCACATTCTCCTCTGTTCACTGAAGACGAGTTTAAGAGGGAAGGAAATGGCGGAACATGTGCAGCTGGATAACCTGGATCGCGGCATTTTAAATGCGTTGCTGGAGAATGCCCGCACCGCTTATGCCGAGCTGGCCAAACAGTTCAATGTCAGTCCTGGCACGATCCACGTACGCGTTGAGAAGATGCGTCAGGCTGGCATCATTCTCGGTACCAGAGTCGAGATCGATCCGCGCCAGCTGGGTTTTGACGTCTGTTGCTTCATTGGCATTATCCTGAAAAGCGCCCGTGACTACCCCGCCGCTCTCAGCAAGCTGGAAGCGCTGGATGAAGTAGTCGAAGCCTGGTACACCACCGGTCACTACAGCATCTTTATTAAGGTCATGTGCCGTTCCATTGATGCCCTGCAACAGGTGCTGATCAACAAGATCCAGACCATAGACGAAATTCAGTCCACTGAAACCCTGATCTCCCTGCAAAATCCGATCATGCGCACCATCAAACCCTGATCCCCTTCCTTTCCTGTGCACAAACTTATCCCAGGCAGATCTCACCTGGGATGCAGCCTGGCAGCCAGTGCTTTTCGTTATTAACCCTGTTTTCCACAGGTGGATCACGGCTTGATCACAGCGTACAATGCTCGCCTTTGAGTTCCGGAGAGCATCATGGCCGATATCACGTTAATCACTGGCAGTACCCTGGGCAGCGCCGAATATGTCGCCGAACATCTGGAAGAAAAGCTCCAGGATGCAGGCTTTTCTTCCGAGGTGCTGCATGGACCGGAACTGGATGAAGTGCCACAGCAAGGTATCTGGCTGATAGTGACGTCAACACACGGTGCCGGTGAGCTGCCTGATAACCTGCTGCCCTTTTATGAAGCATTAAAAGAAACGCAGCCGGATCTCTCCGCCGTTCGTTTTGGTGCAGTGGGTATTGGCAACCATGAATACGATCTGTTTTGTGGCGCGATCAGGCTGCTGGAAGATCAACTGAACCAGCTGGGTGCCAAACGTGTTGGCGATCGCCTTGAGATCGACGTGCTGGAACATGAGATTCCGGAAGATCCGGCCGAAGTGTGGCTGTCAAGCTGGCAAACACAGTTATAAGACGATCCGGGCTGGTTGGGGATCGTGAAATCAGGGCGATCTCCAGAGGATTCCGCTGTTTTATGCTTTTTATTTCCCGATCCCCTGTGGATAACATAGCCTGAATCATGCGTATAACCGGTAGTTATCCCGATAATAACCGATGATGCTTTTCTGAGCTGTGGATAACCAGTCATTTTGATCTCAGCTTATACGGATCAGGATCACCGATCATTCACAGCAAACGATCCTGACCAACATGCTGTTGCTTAAGTGCTTTTTCAGGTTATCAACAGAGAACCGCGATCCTAATAAGAGATCTAACAGGAAGATCATCCAAAGAATAAAGATCCTTTCTTTTAAACCTCAGGATCCCGCGACTTTCACCGCAGACAGAATTTCAGTAGAATCCACCGCCCAGGGCAATGATCCCTGTCCGAACATTAACGAGGTACCACTTCATGTTTTATCCAGATCCTTTTGACGTCATCGTAATTGGTGGTGGTCATGCGGGCACAGAGGCCGCGATGGCAGCTGCCCGAATGGGTCAGCAAACCCTGTTACTCACCCATGACATTGATAAGCTGGGACAAATGTCCTGCAACCCGGCAATCGGTGGTATCGGCAAAGGACACCTGGTGAAGGAAGTGGATGCCCTCGGCGGTTTGATGGCAACGGCAATCGACAAAGCGGGTATCCAGTTTAGGATACTAAACGCGAGCAAAGGCCCGGCCGTGCGTGCGACCCGTGCACAGGCTGACCGTGTACTGTATCGTCAGGCAGTGCGTTCTGCGCTGGAGAATCAGCCTAACCTGATGATCTTCCAGCAGGCAGTTGATGATCTGATTGTGGAAAACGATCGTGTCGTCGGCGCTGTAACGCAGATGGGCCTGAAATTCCGTGCTAAAACCGTAGTGCTGACTGTCGGGACATTCCTCGACGGCAAAATTCATATTGGTATGGATAATTACAGCGGTGGTCGCGCAGGTGATCCGCCGTCGATCCCGTTGTCCAAACGCCTGCGCGCACTGCCGCTGCGTGTTGGTCGTCTGAAGACCGGTACTCCGCCACGTATTGACGCGCGCACCATTGACTTCACCCAGCTGTCACCGCAGCACGGCGATGACCCAATGCCGGTGTTTTCATTCATGGGCAATGTCAGCCAGCACCCACAACAGGTGCCATGCTGGATCACCCATACCAATGAACAAACCCATGATGTGATCCGCAACAACCTCGATCGCAGCCCAATGTATGCCGGGGTTATCGAAGGGATCGGTCCACGTTATTGCCCGTCGATCGAAGACAAAGTGATGCGCTTTGCCGATCGTAACTCGCATCAGATC
Source organism: Pantoea sp. App145 (assembly GCF_047947045.1). Taxonomy (NCBI): domain Bacteria; kingdom Pseudomonadati; phylum Pseudomonadota; class Gammaproteobacteria; order Enterobacterales; family Erwiniaceae; genus Pantoea; species Pantoea sp. App145. Next base: position 2,851,629 of record NZ_CP133290.1, on the reverse strand, counting down.
TTCCTTGAGCCGGAAGGCCTGACCAGCAACGAAATCTATCCGAACGGTATTTCTACCAGCCTGCCATTCGATGTGCAGATGCAGATCGTCCGTTCGATGAAAGGCCTGGAAAACGCGAAGATTGTGCGTCCGGGCTATGCCATCGAGTATGACTTTTTCGACCCGCGTGATCTGAAACTGACGCTGGAAAGCAAATATATCCAGGGCTTGTTCTTCGCGGGCCAGATCAACGGCACCACCGGCTACGAAGAAGCGGCGGCACAGGGTCTGCTGGCGGGTCTGAACGCGGCTCGTCAATCCGCCGATAAAGAAGGCTGGGCGCCGCGCCGCGATCAGGCTTATATGGGTGTGCTGGTTGATGACCTGTGCACGCTGGGAACCAAAGAACCGTACCGCATGTTTACCTCACGCGCGGAATATCGTCTGATGCTGCGTGAAGACAACGCGGATTTGCGTCTGACTGAAACCGGTCGCGAGCTGGGTCTGGTGGATGATGCGCGTTGGGCGCGTTACAACCAGAAACTGGAAGCAATTGAGCTGGAACGTCAACGTCTGCGCGATTTGTGGGTGCATCCAAAATCCGACAACGTAGCGGAAGTGAACAGCATCACCAGCTCGCCGCTGACCAAAGAAGCCAGTGGTGAAGATTTGCTGCGTCGTCCGGAAATGACCTATGCGTTGCTGACCTCGCTGAACAGCTATGGCCCGGCGCTGGCCGATGAACAGGCAGCAGAGCAGGTCGAAATCCAGGTGAAATACGAAGGTTACATTGCGCGTCAGCAGGAAGAAATTGATCGCCAGCAGCGCAATGAAAACACCTTGTTGCCTGCCACGCTTGATTACCGTCAGGTGTCGGGTCTGTCGAATGAAGTGATTGCGAAACTCAACGATCATAAACCCAGCTCGATTGGCCAGGCGTCACGCATTTCTGGCATTACGCCAGCTGCCATCTCCATTTTGCTGATTTACCTGAAAAAACAGGGTCTGCTGCGTAAAAGCGCCTGATTGATCACGGGGCGGGCCAGCTCGCCCCCGTTAATGGAATTCTCGTCGTGATTAACAAACTCTCCGCGCTGCTGAAAGCGGCAAACATTTCTCTCTCCGATCAACAAAAACAACAGCTGGTTGGTTATGTTGAGTTGCTGCATAAATGGAATAAAGCCTACAACCTGACATCCGTACGCGATCCGCAGCAAATGCTGGTACGCCATATTCTCGATAGCATCGTGGTGGAGCCGCATTTACAGGGCGATCGCTTTATTGATGTGGGCACCGGGCCGGGATTACCGGGTATTCCGCTGGCGATTGTGCGTCCACAGGCACAGTTCACGCTACTGGATAGTCTTGGCAAGCGTGTTCGTTTTCTGCGTCAGGTGCAACATGAGTTAGGGCTTACTAACGTGACGCCAGTGCAGAGCCGCGTTGAGGAGTTTCCGGCGGAGCCGCCATTTGATGGGGTGATCAGCCGTGCTTTCGCTTCGCTTGAGGATATGGTGAACTGGTGCCATCATCTTCCTTCGGCACAGGGACATTTCTATGCCCTGAAAGGGGTACGACCGGATGATGAAATAAACACCTTACCGGCGGGTTTTGTGGTAGAGCAGGTTTATCCGTTACAGGTGCCTGAGCTGGAAGGGGAACGTCATCTGGTGGTGATCGCCCGTCAATAGCCCCGAAAATGGTATGGATTAAGACCAATCTATACCATTTGAGTTATCCCAGGCGCTGTATAAAAAATCAGCAATCAAACAACAGGCGATGAAGAGATTTATTCAGCAGGGCAGGGGAAGCGAGTTAACATTCCTGGCGGAAATTATCCGAAAAGCTCTGTTACATTTAACGTTTAATTCACATTTCATTATCAGTTAGATCACTTATCTGGGTGTATTTACGTTAAACAATAGTCACGCCAGAAAATATAACTCAGCAATAAATCGGCGTGCGTAATATCAGTTTTGCGATTTTATTACGCTGTCAGATGTCAATAGAGTGTTTTTATCGTTAATCCAGTCGATGTGGTCTAAATATAATTTTATCTTTCTGATAACTGGACTTTTTTGCCCAATCTGAAATGGGTATTTTTTTGTTCAAAACAAAATCACATTATGTCCATATGCTTATAATGTGATCTGAAGCACGCTTTAAAAGCAAGTGGCAGGCGCAATTTCACCTCATGAAACCATCATTCTTCGATGTGAATCTTTTGAGAAATAGCCCTCCGGAAAGAAATTTAAATAATTGTTCACCTTTTCGCTACTTAGCGATTGAAATCGCAGGTGCGGCCCGTATAATTTGCACGGCTTTTGCTGCTTGACTCAAATGAGTAAAGGCAGTCTTATACGACACGCGACATACCCCATTCGGGGCAGGAGAGTTCAGCACCATGTCAGTGTCTCTTTACAGTGTAAAATTAGCCCGAACCGTGCTGCTTTTTCAGCTGGTGACTTTTGTCGTAATCGGTGCGTTGTTTGCCCTGAAAGATGCCATCTGGGGTGCCTCCGCCATCGCGGGTGGGCTGGCAGCCTGGCTGCCGAATGTGTTGTTTATGTTTTTAGCCTGGCGCCTGCAGGGGCAAACACCGGCCAAAGGGCGTGTAGCCTGGAGCTTCGCCTTCGGTGAAGTATTAAAGGTGTTCGCCACCATTATTTTTCTCATTGTGGCGTTGGGTGTGTTTGGGGCGGTCTTCTGGCCAGTCGCAATCACCTGGTTATCGGTGCTGGTGGTGCAGATCGTCGCACCGGCTGTAATTAACAACAAAGGGTAAGAGGCATCATGGCTGCAGGAGAAATCTCTACTCCGCAAGAATACATAGGTCACCACCTGAATAACCTTCAGCTGGACCTGCGTACTTTCGAGTTAGTGAATCCGCACGACGCTCCCGCGACGTTCTGGGTATTAAATATCGATTCCATGTTTTTCTCTCTGGTGCTGGGACTTATCTTCCTGGTGTTGTTCCGTAAAGTGGCCAAAAGCGCCACCAGCGGTGTGCCAGGGAAATTACAAGCGGCTATCGAACTGGTTGTCGGTTTCGTTGATAACAACGTACGCGACATGTACCACGGTAAAAGCAAACTTATCGCCCCGCTGGCTCTGACGATTTTTGTCTGGGTCTTCCTGATGAACTTCATGGATCTGCTGCCTATCGACCTGCTGCCGTTTATCGGTGAGCACTATTTAGGCCTGCCGGCGCTGCGCGTCGTGCCGTCTGCGGACGTGAACATCACGCTGTCTATGGCGCTGGGCGTATTTATTTTGATTCTGTTCTACAGCATCAAAATGAAAGGTGTAGGTGGCTTCGCCAAAGAGCTGACGCTGCAGCCTTTTAATCACCCGATCTTCATCCCCATCAACCTGATTCTTGAAGGTGTTAGCCTGCTGTCCAAACCGGTTTCACTCGGTCTGCGACTGTTCGGCAACATGTATGCGGGTGAGCTGATCTTTATCCTGATTGCCGGTCTGCTGCCGTGGTGGTCGCAATGGGTGTTGAATGTGCCGTGGGCCATTTTCCACATCCTGATCATTTCGCTGCAGGCTTTCATTTTCATGGTCCTCACGATCGTCTATCTGTCGATGGCATCTGAAGAACATTGATTTTTATCTCAACTACTTAGCTTTTAACTGAAACAAACTGGAGACTGTCATGGAAAACCTGAATATGGATCTGCTGTACATGGCTGCCGCTGTGATGATGGGCCTGGCGGCAATCGGTGCTGCGATCGGTATCGGCATCCTCGGTGGAAAATTCCTGGAAGGCGCAGCGCGTCAGCCGGACCTGATTCCTCTGCTGCGCACGCAGTTCTTTGTTGTAATGGGTCTGGTGGATGCAATCCCGATGATCGCTGTTGGTCTGGGTCTCTACGTGATGTTTGCTGTCGCCTAAGCCTGATAGCCTTTGTTTCTCATGACACCCGATGTGGTGAGAAACGGATTCTGCCGCTTATCATTGATAACGGCAGAGCAAGTTAACTTAATAAGAGGCATTGTGCTGTGAACATTAATGCAACAATCCTCGGCCAGGCCATCGCGTTCATCCTGTTTGTCGCGTTCTGCATGAAGTACGTATGGCCGCCGATTATGGCTGCCATCGAAAAGCGCCAGAAAGAAATTGCTGATGGCCTTGCTTCTGCTGAACGCGCGAAGAAAGATTTGGATCTCGCGCAGGCCAATGCGACCGACCAGCTGAAAAAAGCCAAAGAAGAAGCCCAGGTCATTATCGAGCAGGCGAACAAACGCCGTGCACAGATTCTGGACGAAGTGAAAACTGAAGCTGAGACTGAACGTAACCGCATCGTGGCGCAGGCGCAGGCAGAAATCGAAGCCGAGCGTTCACGTGTCCGCGAAGAGCTGCGTAAGCAAGTCGCGTTGCTGGCATTAGCTGGCGCCGAGAAGATCATCGAACGTTCCGTAGATGAAGCTGCTAACAGCGACATCGTTGATAAACTGGTCGCTGAACTGTAAGGAGGGAGGGGCTGATGTCTGATCTGATTACTGTAGCTCGCCCCTACGCCAAAGCAGCTTTTGACTTTGCTGTTGAGCATCAAAGTATCGAGCGCTGGCAAAACATGCTGGCGTTTGCCGCAGAAGTGGCTGGCAACGAACAGATGGCAGATCTCCTTTCCGGTGCCTTAGCACCGGAAGCCTTATCTGCTTCTTTCATCGCAGTCTGTGGTGATCAACTGGATGAATACGCTCAGAACCTGATTAAGGTGATGGCGGAAAACGGACGTTTGACAGCGCTTCCAGATGTACTGGAACAGTTCATTCAACTGCGTGACGCTCACGAAGCGACGGCCGAAGTTGATGTGATTTCTGCCAGTACGCTGAGCGACGGCCAGCTGACGAAAATCAGCGCCGCGATGGAAAAACGTCTGTCACGCAAAGTTAAGCTGAATTGCAAAATTGATAAGTCTGTAATGGCAGGCGTGGTCATCCGTGCGGGTGATCTGGTGATTGATGGCAGCGTTCGCGGCCGTCTTGAGCGTCTGGCAGACGCCTTGCAGTCTTAAGGGGACTGGAGCATATGCAACTGAATTCCACCGAAATCAGCGAACTGATCAAGCAGCGCATTGCTCAGTTCAATGTCGTGAGCGAAGCTCACAATGAAGGTACTATTGTTTCTGTAAGTGACGGTATCATCCGCGTACACGGCCTGGCCGATGTGATGCAGGGTGAGATGATTGCCCTGCCGGGTAACCGTTACGCTATCGCCCTGAACCTCGAGCGTGACTCTGTAGGTGCGGTGGTGATGGGTCCGTATGCTGACCTCGCCGAAGGCATGAAGGTTAAGTGTACTGGCCGTATTCTGGAAGTGCCGGTTGGTCGTGGCCTGCTGGGTCGCGTTGTGAACACCCTGGGTGCTCCAATCGACGGTAAAGGCGCAATCGAAAACGACGGCTTCTCGCCGGTTGAAGTGATTGCTCCGGGCGTTATCGATCGTCAGTCTGTTGATGAGCCAGTTCAGACTGGTTACAAATCTGTCGATGCGATGATTCCAATCGGCCGTGGCCAGCGTGAGCTGATCATCGGTGACCGTCAGACCGGTAAAACGGCAATGGCTATCGACGCCATCATCAACCAGCGCGATTCAGGCATCAAATGCGTGTACGTCGCGATCGGTCAGAAAGCTTCTACCATCTCTAACGTGGTACGTAAGCTGGAAGAACACGGTGCACTGGCTAACACCATCGTGGTTGTGGCTTCTGCTTCTGAATCTGCTGCACTGCAATACCTGGCGCCGTATGCCGGTTGCGCAATGGGCGAATACTTCCGTGACCGTGGTGAAGATGCGCTGATCGTATACGATGACCTGTCTAAGCAGGCTGTTGCTTACCGTCAGATTTCTCTGCTGCTCCGTCGTCCGCCGGGTCGTGAAGCGTTCCCTGGCGACGTGTTCTACCTCCACTCTCGTCTGCTGGAGCGTGCATCACGCGTTACCGCTGATTACGTTGAGCGTTTCACCAATGGTGAAGTGAAAGGTAAGACCGGTTCTCTGACTGCACTGCCGATCATCGAAACCCAGGCGGGTGACGTTTCTGCGTTCGTTCCGACCAACGTGATTTCAATCACCGATGGTCAGATCTTCCTGGAATCTAACCTGTTCAACTCCGGTATTCGTCCGGCAGTTAACCCGGGGATCTCAGTATCTCGTGTGGGTGGTGCAGCGCAGACCAAGATCATCAAGAAACTGTCCGGTGGTATCCGTACCGCTCTGGCACAGTATCGTGAACTGGCAGCATTCTCTCAGTTTGCTTCTGATCTGGACGATGCAACCCGTAAACAGCTGAGCCACGGTCAGAAAGTGACCGAGCTGCTGAAACAGAAACAGTATGCGCCGATGTCAATCGCGCAGCAGGGTCTGGTGCTGTTTGCCGCAGAGCGTGGCTTCCTGAACGACGTTGAGCTGGCAAAAATTGGTAGCTTTGAAGCAGCGCTGCTGGCGTTTGCAGACCGTGACCACGCCGAGCTGATGGCTGAAATCAACCAGTCTGGTAACTTCAACAACGAAATCGAAGAGAAGCTGAAAGGCCTCCTCGAAACGTTTAAAGCAACCCAGTCCTGGTAATGTCTGGCGGCTTGTCTGAAAAGGCAGGCCGCAAGGCTTTGAGGAGAAGCTAATGGCCGGCGCAAAAGAAATACGATCCAAAATCGGAAGCGTGAAAAACACGCAGAAGATTACCAAAGCAATGGAAATGGTCGCCGCCTCCAAGATGCGTAAAACGCAGGAACGCATGGCGGCCAGTCGTCCGTATGCAGATACCATGCGCAAAGTGATTGGTCACCTTGCGTTAGGTAATCTGGAATACAAGCACCCTTACCTGGATGAGCGTGACGTTAAGCGCGTCGGCTACCTGGTCGTTTCGACTGACCGCGGGCTTTGTGGTGGTTTGAACATTAACCTGTTCAAAAAAGTGCTGGCAGAAATGAAAGCCTGGACTGATAAAGGCGTACAGAGCGATCTGGCGATTATCGGTTCCAAGGGGCTGGGTTTCTTCGGCTCTGTGGGTGGCAACATCGTGGCGCAGGTTACAGGCATGGGCGATAAGCCTTCACTGTCTGAATTGATCGGCCCGGTAAAAGTGATGTTGCAGGCTTATGATGAAGGCCGCATCGACAAGCTGTATGTCGTCAGCAACAAGTTTAATAACACCATGTCTCAGACTCCGACCATTACCCAACTGCTGCCGTTACCGCCAGCGGAAGGTGAAGAAGAGATGAAGGCGAAGACCTGGGATTACCTGTACGAACCCGATCCGAAAGCGCTGCTGGATACCCTGCTGCGTCGTTATGTCGAATCGCAGGTTTATCAGGGTGTGGTGGAAAACCTGGCCAGTGAGCAGGCCGCACGTATGGTTGCGATGAAAGCTGCAACCGATAACGGCGGAAATCTGATCAAAGAGCTGCAGTTGGTTTACAACAAAGCTCGTCAGGCCAGCATCACCCAGGAACTTACCGAGATCGTCTCGGGGGCCTCCGCGGTTTAACCAGGTTTGGAATTAGGTAGAGGATTCAAGATGGCAGCTGGAAAGATTGTCCAGATTATCGGCGCCGTAGTTGACGTCGAATTCCCTCAGGACGCAGTACCGCAAGTGTACAGCGCCCTTGAGGTTAAGAATGGTGATGCTCGTCTGGTGCTGGAAGTTCAGCAGCAGCTGGGTGGTGGCGTGGTTCGTACCATCGCCATGGGTACTTCTGACGGCCTGAAGCGCGGTCTGGAAGTCACCGACCTGAAAAAACCGATCCAGGTACCGGTTGGTAAAGCAACCCTCGGCCGTATCATGAACGTGCTGGGCGAGCCGATCGACATGAAAGGCGACCTGAAAGAAGAAGACGGCAGCGCAGTAGAGGTTTCCTCTATTCACCGTGCAGCACCTTCTTATGAAGAACAGTCTAACTCGCAGGAACTGCTGGAAACCGGCATCAAGGTTATCGACCTGATGTGTCCGTTCGCTAAGGGCGGTAAAGTCGGTCTGTTCGGTGGTGCGGGTGTAGGTAAAACCGTAAACATGATGGAGCTGATCCGTAACATCGCGGCTGAGCACTCAGGTTACTCGGTATTTGCCGGTGTGGGTGAGCGTACTCGTGAGGGTAACGACTTCTACCACGAAATGACTGACTCCAACGTTATCGATAAAGTAGCGCTGGTGTATGGCCAGATGAACGAGCCGCCGGGTAACCGTCTGCGCGTAGCACTGACCGGTCTGACCATGGCGGAAAAATTCCGTGATGAAGGCCGTGACGTACTGCTGTTCATCGACAACATCTATCGTTACACCCTGGCCGGTACAGAAGTCTCTGCACTGCTGGGTCGTATGCCTTCAGCGGTAGGTTATCAGCCGACTCTGGCTGAAGAGATGGGTGTGTTGCAGGAGCGTATTACCTCCACCAAGACCGGTTCAATCACTTCCGTACAGGCCGTTTACGTTCCTGCGGATGACTTGACTGACCCGTCTCCGGCGACCACCTTCGCCCACCTGGACTCAACTGTAACCCTGAGCCGTCAGATCGCTTCTCTGGGTATCTACCCGGCCGTTGACCCGCTGGATTCCACCAGCCGTCAGCTGGATCCGCTGGTTGTTGGTCAGGAGCACTACGATGTAGCGCGTGGCGTACAGTCACTGCTGCAACGTTACCAGGAACTGAAAGACATCATCGCCATCCTCGGTATGGACGAGCTGTCTGAAGACGACAAACTGCTGGTGGCACGTGCGCGTAAGATTCAGCGCTTCCTGTCTCAGCCGTTCTTCGTTGCTGAAGTGTTCACCGGTTCTCCAGGTAAGTACGTATCGCTGAAAGACACCATCCGTGGCTTCAAAGGCATCATGGAAGGTGAATTCGACCATCTGCCAGAGCAGGCTTTCTACATGGTTGGCGCGATCGACGAAGCCGTGGAAAAAGCGAAGAAACTGTAATTTCGGTTTCCCGGGAGGAATGATATGGCTATGACTTATCACCTGGATGTGGTCAGCGCGGAGCAACAAATGTTCTCCGGTCTGGTGCAGAAGATCCAGGTGTCAGGTAGCGAAGGTGAACTGGGGATTTTCCCGGGTCATGCCCCGCTCCTGACTGCCATCAAGCCTGGTATGATTCGCATCGTTAAACAGCACGGCGAAGAGGAGTATATCTACCTCTCTGGCGGCGTGCTGGAAGTACAGCCGAACAGCACCACCGTTCTGGCCGACACCGCGATTCGTGGTGAAGACCTGGATGAGGCACGTGCGCTGGAAGCGAAACGTAAAGCAGAAGAGCATATGAGCAGCAGCCACGGTGATGTGGACTACGCTACGGCCTCTGCCGAACTGGCGAAAGCTATCGCAAAACTGCGTGTTATCGAGCTGACCAAAAAAGCGATGTAATCAGGCTTTATGCGTCACGAAATGCCAGCCCTTAGGGCTGGCATTTTTTTTATCTGCAATTCTGATAGAACAAAACAACGCGATGAATCGCGGCGCTACGGTATCGTGCACTTTTACACATACCGTAGCGGCGCAATTTATTGCACACTGACTTTCGTCATCCTCTAATTTCGATCCGAGAAAAATGTAGTAATCTCAGGGGTAAACCTTAAACTTTCGAAAGCTAAAACAGAGTCAGGATGGTTATGTCTACAACTGCGATGAGTGTGGTGATTCTTGCTGCTGGCAAGGGCACCCGTATGTATTCCGATCTCCCCAAAGTTCTGCATACCCTGGCAGGAAAACCGATGGTTCAGCATGTGATTGACGCCGCCACCGGGCTGGGCGCACAGCAAATTCATCTGGTGTATGGTCATGGCGGTGATCAACTCAAAGCGCAACTTGCCGGGAACACCCTGAACTGGGTACTTCAGGCACAGCAGCTGGGAACCGGACACGCGATGCAGCAGGCGGCTCCTTATTTCGCCGATGACGAAGATATTCTGATGTTGTACGGCGATGTGCCGCTGATCTCGCAGGAAACTTTGCAGCGTCTGCGCGCCGCCAAACCAGCTGGCGGCATTGGGCTACTGACGGTAGTTCTCGACAATCCCACCGGTTATGGTCGCATCGTACGTGAACACGACACCATCACCGGCATCGTGGAACAAAAAGATGCTTCGGCAGAACAGCTGAAAATTCAGGAAATCAACACCGGTATCCTGGTTGCCAACGGCGGCGATCTCAAACGCTGGCTTTCTCAGCTGAACAGCAATAATGCTCAGGGCGAGTTTTATATCACCGACATTATTGCCATGGCGCATCAGGAAGGTCGTGTCGTGCAGGCGGTCCATCCGGCGCGGATCAGCGAAACCGACGGTGTGAACAATCGTGTGCAACTGGCCGCGCTGGAGCGTGCATATCAGACTGAGCAGGCCGAGAGATTGTTGCTGGCTGGCGTCATGTTGCGCGATCCGGCACGTTTTGATCTACGCGGTACGTTGCAGCACGGGCGCGATGTCGAAATCGATACCAATGTGATCATCGAAGGTAACGTGACGCTGGGCGATCGCGTGAAAATTGCGGCGGGTTGCATCATCAAAAACAGCGTGATTGCCGATGACTGTGAAATCAGCGCGTATTCGGTGATCGAAGATGCCAGCCTGGCGGCGGCTTGTACCGTCGGCCCGTTTGCCCGCCTGCGTCCTGGCAGCGAGCTGGGTGAGAAGGCGCACGTGGGTAACTTCGTTGAAATGAAAAAAGCCAGCCTCGGTAAAGGCTCGAAGGCCGGGCATCTCTCTTATCTGGGTGATGCGGAGATCGGCGAGGATGTGAATATCGGTGCGGGTACCATCACCTGCAATTACGATGGCGCGAACAAATCGAAAACCATCATTGGCGATAACGTCTTTGTTGGCTCCGACACGCAGCTGGTTGCCCCGGTGACCATTGCCAGTGGCGCGACTATCGCCGCAGGCACCACGGTGATGAAAGACGTTACCGCTGCGGTTCTGGTTTATAACCGTAAAGAACAGAACCAGAAAGCAGGCTGGCAGCGTCCGGTGAAGAAAAAGTAATTTTTAATGGCCGGCAAAGACCGGCCTGTTAGCAGTAAATATAACTCTATCCCCACTCTCTACAAGGCTCGGGGAACCGGCAATGCCGGATATCAGGTCAGATGACAACGCAATGGCCGAAAGCCATGAAGTCAGGAAACTATTATGTGTGGAATTGTTGGTGCAGTAGCACAGCGCGACATTGCAGAGATTCTGCTGGAAGGTCTGCGTCGTCTCGAATATCGCGGTTACGATTCGGCTGGTCTGGCCGTCGTTGACGCCCAAGGCCATGTGACGCGTCTGCGTCGTCTCGGCAAAGTGCAGAAGCTGGCAGAGGCGGCGGAAGAACAGCCGTTGATTGGTGGCACCGGTATCGCTCACACCCGCTGGGCAACGCATGGTGAACCCTCAGAAGCGAATGCGCATCCGCATATTTCTGAGCACATCATCATTGTGCATAACGGCATCATTGAGAACCATGAGCCGCTGCGTGCACAACTGATTGAACGCGGCTACCAGTTTGCCTCAGAAACCGACACCGAAGTGGTGGCGCATTTGGTGCACTGGGAGCAGAAGCAGGGCGGTTCGCTGCGTGAAGTGGTATTGCGGGTCATTCCGCAGCTGCGTGGTGCTTATGGCATGGTGATCATGGACAGCCGCGATCCGTCGCTGCTGGTGGCTGCCCGTTCCGGTAGCCCGCTGGTGGTCGGTCGTGGCATGGGCGAAAACTTTATCGCCTCTGATCAATTGGCATTGCTGCCGGTGACGCGTCGCTTCATCTATCTGGAAGAGGGCGATATCGCTGAGATCACTCGCCGCGAAGTGACGATTGTCGATCGCAGTGGCAAACCGGTTAATCGCGCCGAGATCGAATCCAATGTGCAGTACGATGCCGGTGACAAAGGCGTGTATCGTCATTACATGCAGAAAGAGATTTATGAACAGCCGATGGCGATCAAAAACACCTTAACCGGTCGTTTCAGCCACGGTGAGGTCGATCTTAGTGAACTTGGCCCGCAGGCTGAAACCCTGCTGAGCAAAGTTGAGCATATCCAGATTATCGCCTGCGGTACGTCATACAACTCCGGTATGGTGTCGCGTTACTGGTTCGAGTCGCTGGCCAACATTCCCTGTGATGTCGAAATCGCTTCTGAATTCCGCTATCGCAAATCTGCCGTACGTAAAAACAGCCTGCTGATCACGCTGTCGCAGTCAGGTGAGACGGCAGATACGCTGGCCGCGCTGCGTCTGTCGAAAGAGCTGGGCTACCTCGGTTCGCTGGCGATCTGTAACGTCGCGGGTTCGTCGCTGGTGCGGGAATCCGATCTGGCGCTGATGACCAAAGCGGGCACCGAAATCGGTGTGGCTTCTACCAAAGCCTTTACCACGCAGCTTACGGTATTGCTGATGCTGGTAGCGAAACTGGGTCGTCTGCACGGTATGTCTGCCGACACCGAGCACGACATTGTGCACGCGTTGCAGGCGCTGCCGAGCCGTATTGAGCAGATGCTGGCGCAGGACAAGGTGATCGAAAGTCTGGCAGAAGGTTTCTCTGACAAACACCACGCCCTGTTCCTCGGCCGTGGCGATCAGTACCCGATTGCTATGGAAGGGGCACTGAAGCTCAAAGAGATCTCCTACATCCACGCGGAAGCCTATGCTGCCGGTGAGCTGAAGCACGGGCCGCTGGCGCTAATTGATGCCGATATGCCAGTGATTGTGGTGGCACCGAACAATGAGTTACTGGAAAAGCTGAAGTCTAATATTGAAGAGGTGCGCGCGCGCGGTGGTTTGCTGTACGTGTTCGCCGATCAGGATGCGGGTTTCAGCGACAGCGAAGGCATGAAGATTATCTCACTGCCGCACGTAGAAGAGGTGATTGCGCCGATCTTCTATACCGTGCCGCTGCAACTTCTTTCGTACCATGTGGCGTTGATTAAAGGTACTGATGTTGATCAGCCACGTAACCTGGCGAAATCAGTTACTGTCGAATAATCAGCAGGAAAAGCGGGGCCTGTCAGGTCCCGCTTCATTTTTAAACGATGTCATAAAACTGTCATATTTCGTACATTTGACTGTAATCAAACTGTCCTATTTTCCCTCCAGCAGCAATCAATGACTCCTACTAAAATGGCATAGAGCCTGATTTTTTTAACTCCCCTGGAGGGAACATGACACTGATGCGTAGCACCGTAGCCCGAATCCTCGCCGCCACCTTCGCAGTAAGCGCGGTCTCTGCTTTTGCAGCAACCGATCTGACTGGCGCAGGCGGGACGTTCCCGGCACCGGTTTATGCCAAGTGGGCAGCAGAATACCAGCAAGCCACCGGTAGCAAAATCAACTATCAGGGTATTGGTTCTTCAGGCGGCGTGAAGCAAATCATCGCCAAAACCGTCGATTTCGGTGCGTCAGATGCGCCGATGAAAGATGAAGATCTGCAAAAAAATGGCCTGTTCCAGTTCCCGACCGTAATCGGTGGCGTGGTACTGACAGTTAACATCCCTGGTATTAAATCTGGTCAGCTGACCCTCGACGGCAAAACCGTTGGTGACATCTACCTGGGTAACATCAAAAAGTGGAACGATCCGGCAATCACCAAGCTGAACCCGGGCGTGAAACTGCCTGACACCAACATCAACGTGGTACGCCGCGCTGATGGTTCCGGTACTTCTTTCGTTTTCACCAGCTACCTGTCTAAAGTGAACGAAGAGTGGAACAGCAAAATCGGTAAAGGTAACACCGTAAACTGGCCGACCGGTCTGGGCGGTAAAGGTAACGACGGCGTGGCTGCATTCGTTCAGCGTCTGCCGGGTTCAATTGGCTACGTAGAATATGCGTATGCTAAGCAGAACAACCTGACCTATACCAAACTGATGGATGCTGACGGTAAAGCGGTATCGCCGAGCGAAACCAGCTTCTCTAACGCGGCGAAAGGCGCGAACTGGAGCGAAACCTTTGCTCAGGACCTGACTTTCCAGAAAGGCGCAGATGCATGGCCGATCTCCTCAACCACGTTCATCCTGGTTTACAAAGATCAGGCGAATGCTGAGAAAGGTAGCGAAGTGCTGAAGTTCTTCGACTGGGCTTACAAACACGGTTCTAAAACGGCGACCAGCCTGGATTACGCCGCTCTGCCAGACAGCGTAACCGCGCAGATCCGTTCTGCCTGGAAAGCCAACATCAAAGACAGTTCAGGCAAAGCGCTGTTCGAATAACTGATAGACCTGGCCAGCCGCAATGCTGGCCTACCCAATGGGCGGCATGATGATCATGTCGCCCTGTCATTCCCTGAGAACAGAGACTTCTATGGCTGCCACTAAGCCGACGTTTAAAGCCCCTGGCAAACAAGGTGACATGATTTTCGGCGCGCTGGTTAAACTCTCCGCGCTGATTGTGTTGTTGCTGCTGGGTGGCATCATCGTCTCCCTGATTTTCTCCTCCTGGCCCAGCATCCAGAAATTTGGCTTCTCCTTCCTGTGGACCAAAACCTGGGATGCGCCCAATGAAGAATTTGGTGCGCTGGTGCCGATTTACGGCACTGTCGTGACCTCACTGATTGCGTTGATCATCGCCGTTCCGGTGAGCTTTGGTATCGCCCTGTTCCTGACGGAACTGGCACCAGGCTGGCTGCGTCGTCCACTTGGTACGGCGATTGAACTGCTGGCGGCCATCCCCAGTATCGTTTACGGCATGTGGGGCCTGTTTATTTTCGCACCGCTGTTTGCGCAATATTTCCAGACGCCGGTGGGTGACATCATGTCGAATATCCCGATTGTCGGCGCGCTGTTTTCCGGTCCGGCATTTGGCATCGGCATCCTCGCCGCAGGTGTGATTCTGGCTATTATGATCATCCCTTATATCGCTTCGGTGATGCGTGATGTGTTTGAGCAGACGCCGGTGATGATGAAAGAGTCAGCCTATGGTATCGGCTGCACCACCTGGGAAGTGATCTGGCGCATCGTGCTGCCGTTCACCAAAAACGGGGTTATCGGTGGCGTGATGCTCGGCCTGGGTCGTGCCTTGGGTGAAACCATGGCGGTCACCTTTATTATCGGTAACACCTACCAGCTCGACAGCGCTTCGCTGTTTATGCCAGGCAACAGCATCACCTCGGCGCTGGCGAACGAATTCGCTGAAGCGGAATCCGGCGTGCATGTGGCGGCACTGATGGAACTGGGGCTGATCCTGTTTGTTATCACCTTTATCGTGCTGGCGATCTCCAAACTGATGATCCTGCGTCTGGCGAAGAGTGAAGGAGCCCGTTCATGACAACGATTGAATTGCAGGCGCGCGCCGAGCTGGAAGCCTCACGTCGTAAAATGCAGGCATGGCGCAGTACCAAAAATAAAATTGCGCTGACGTTGTCGTTACTGACGATGGCGTTTGGCCTGTTCTGGCTGGTGTGGATTCTGTTCACTACCGTTTCGCGCGGTATCGATGGCTTATCCTGGTCGCTGTTTACTGAATCGACCCCACCGCCCAATACCGCAGGTGGTGGTTTGGCGAACGCCTTGGCCGGTAGCGGTTTATTGATTTTCTGGTCAACCTTCGTCGGGACGCCGCTGGGCATCATGGCGGGGATTTACCTTGCGGAATATGGCCGCAAGCACTGGCTGGCGGAAGTGATTCGTTTTATTAACGACATCCTGTTATCCGCACCGTCGATTGTGGTGGGTCTGTTCGTTTACACCATTGTGGTGGCGCAGATGCAGCACTTCTCCGGTTGGGCTGGTGTGGTGGCGCTGGCGCTGTTGCAGATCCCGATTGTGATCCGCACCACCGAGAACATGCTGCGTCTGGTGCCTGACAGCATGCGTGAGGCAGCTTATGCCCTGGGTACGCCGAAGTGGAGGATGATTTCAGCTATCACCCTGAAGGCGTCAGTCTCGGGCATTATGACCGGTGTGCTGCTGGCGATTGCGCGTATTGCGGGTGAAACCGCGCCGCTACTGTTTACTGCGCTGTCGAACCAGTTCTGGAGCACCGACATGATGCAGCCGATCGCCAACCTGCCGGTGACCATCTTCAAATTCGCCATGAGCCCGTTTGCGGAATGGCAGAGTCTGGCGTGGGCGGGTGTGCTGATCATTACCCTGTGCGTGTTGCTGCTGAACATCCTGGCGCGTGTGATTTTCTCCAAGAGCAAACACTAATTTCCCGGCGCGGCTTCGGCGGCGCGGTACATGAGAGACGAGCAATGAGTATGGCAACTTCTTCTGCCGGCAAAATTCAGGTGCGCAATCTGAACTTCCATTACGGGAAATTCCATGCGCTGAAAAATATCAATCTGGACATCGCAAAAAACCAGGTCACCGCATTTATCGGGCCGTCGGGCTGCGGTAAATCGACCCTGCTGCGTACCTTCAACAAAATGTACTCGCTCTACCCGGAGCAGCGTGCAGAAGGTGAAATTCTGCTGGATGGCGACAACATTCTGGCATCGAGCCAGGATATCGCCCTGCTGCGCGCCCGCGTTGGCATGGTGTTCCAGAAGCCGACGCCGTTCCCGATGTCGATTTATGACAACATCGCCTTTGGCGTGCGTCTGTTTGAAAAGCTGTCGCGTGCTGATATGGATGAGCGCGTGCAGTGGGCGTTGAGCAAAGCAGCGCTGTGGAATGAAACCAAAGACAAGCTGCATCAGAGTGGTTACAGTCTCTCCGGCGGTCAGCAGCAACGTCTGTGCATTGCACGCGGCATTGCGATTCGCCCGGAAGTGCTGCTGCTGGATGAGCCTTGTTCGGCGCTGGACCCGATTTCAACCGGTCGTATCGAAGAACTGATCACCGAGCTGAAGCAAGACTACACCGTGGTGATCGTAACCCATAACATGCAGCAGGCGGCGCGTTGTTCTGATCACACCGCGTTTATGTATCTGGGTGAGCTGATTGAATTCAGCGATACCGATACGCTGTTTACCAAGCCCGCGCAAAAACAGACAGAAGACTACATTACCGGTCGTTACGGCTGATTTGACAGGAGACGCACATGGATAATTTAAATCTGAACAAACATATCTCCGGTCAGTTCAACGCGGAGCTGGAGCACATTCGCACTCAGGTGATGATCATGGGTGGCATGGTTGAGCAGCAGCTCACCGACGCCATTACCGCGATGCATAACCAGGATGGCGAACTGGCA
Source organism: Pantoea sp. App145 (assembly GCF_047947045.1). Taxonomy (NCBI): domain Bacteria; kingdom Pseudomonadati; phylum Pseudomonadota; class Gammaproteobacteria; order Enterobacterales; family Erwiniaceae; genus Pantoea; species Pantoea sp. App145. Next base: position 2,834,540 of record NZ_CP133290.1, on the reverse strand, counting down.
CAGCGCGTTATCGACGGTGATCAGAAGGTCAATATGATGGAAGTGGAGATTGATGAAGCCTGCGTGCGCATCATCGCCAAACGCCAGCCTACCGCCAGCGACCTGCGCCTGGTGATGGCAATCATCAAGACCATTTCTGAGCTGGAACGCATCGGTGACGTGGCGGAAAAAATCAGCCGCACTGCACTGGAGAAATTTGGTCAGCAACATCTGCCGCTGCTGGTGAGCCTGGAATCACTTGGCCATCATACCGTGCAGATGCTGCATGACGTGCTGGATGCGTTTGCCCGCATGGATCTTAATGCGGCGATCCAGATCTACCGTGAAGATAAGAAGGTGGATAAAGAGTACGAGGGCATTGTACGTCAGCTGATGACCTACATGATGGAAGATCCGCGTACCATTCCAAGTGTACTGACCGCCCTGTTCTGCGCACGTGCCATCGAGCGTATCGGTGACCGTTGCCAGAATATCTGCGAAATCATCTTCTACTTCGTGAAGGGACAGGATTTCCGTCACGTTGGTGGCGACAAGCTGGATGAGCTGCTGTCCGGCGATGATGGCACCAACAAACCGTCCTGATAGCCTGATGGCTGCCTGCATTAGCGGCAGCCATCTTCATTTCTGATTGGTCTCACGGCGTTCCGCTCTTTATACTTGGTGCACTTTTTATTACAAGGTGTTGCTGATGTCACCCCTCTCCCCCAAAAAGAAACAGAGCGTCACCCCGGCCAAAGCGATGCTGGCGGCGGTCAGTGGCTATGCGATGGACGGATTCGATCTGCTGATTCTTGGCTTCATGTTACCGGCGATTAGCGTGTCGCTGGCACTCGATCCTTCACAGGCAGGATCGCTGGTCACCTGGACGCTGATTGGAGCCGTGGTGGGTGGCATTGTCTTTGGTCATCTCAGCGACCGTTTTGGCCGCATCCGCATTCTGACCGTCACTATTCTGATGTTTTCCATTTTCACCGGGTTATGCGCAGTGGCGCAGGGCTACTGGGATTTGCTGGCGTACCGTACTCTGGCAGGGATGGGGCTGGGTGGCGAGTTTGGTATCGGCATGGCGCTTATCGCTGAAGCCTGGCCGCAGGAGAAGCGTAATCGCGCCTCCGCATGGGTAGGCATCGGCTGGCAGCTGGGTGTGCTGCTGGCAGCCTTTATTACCCCGCCACTGCTGAGTGTGATTGGCTGGCGCGGTATGTTCCTGGTGGGGCTGTTGCCCGCGCTGGTGTCGTTTGTGATTCGCCGCAGCATGGGGGAACCGGAAGGATTTACCCGTCATGTGGCGAAAACGCCGCAATTGTCGTTTGCCGCACGTATCCGTTTGCTGTTTAGCGACCGGGCCACCAGCAAGGCAAGCCTGGGTATCTTTATCCTCTGCTCGGTACAGAACTTTGGTTATTACGGTCTGATGATTTGGATGCCGAGTTATCTCTCCTCCAGCTTCGGCTTCAGTCTGACCAAATCCGGTCTGTGGACCGCTGTCACCGTGGTGGGGATGACGTTCGGTATCTGGCTGTTTGGCGTACTGGCGGACCGCTTCGCGCGCTGGAAAATCTTCCTGTTGTATCAATTTGGCGCGGTAGTGATGGTAGTGATTTACGCTCAGCTGCGTGATCCCACCGTGATGCTGTTTACCGGTGCGCTGATGGGGATGTTCGTGAATGGCATGATTGGCGGCTACGGCGCGTTAATTTCCGATACTTTCCCGCCACAGGCTCGCGCCACGGCGCAGAACGTGTTGTTTAACCTCGGGCGTGGTGTGGGGGGTTTTGGGCCGCTGGTTATTGGTTTACTGGCTGCGAAAATATCATTCGCTGCGGCGATTACGCTGCTGGCGCTGATTTATCTGCTGGATATTGTGGCAACGCTGTTTTTGCTGCCGAAGAAGCAGGGTAATGAGGATTCACTGGGCGCGATTGGCTGATGCCACGGCGCGATTTTTCGCGCCGTGATGGGTTACTGGGCGTTACACCAGCGCCCAACCCCGCGCCTGCCACAATGCTGGCAACTGCGCCATATCATCAAAACGGGTCACCAGCGGGTGATCAAGTTCCGGGTTATGCGCATCCGCGCAGTAATAAAACACCGGAATACCGGCGGCGATGCCAGCGCGGGCACCTGCTTCCGAATCATCCACCAGAATGCATTTCTCTATCGGCACCTGCATTTGCTCCGCCGCGTGATACATCAGTTCCGGGTCTGGTTTCCAGTGATTGATGTCATAACCGCTGTAAAGATTCTCAGCGAAGTACGGCAGCATGCCGGTCAGACCGAGGGAATGCTGCATTTTCTTCACTGTGCCATTCGATACCACACACATCGGCACTTTAACCTGCTCCACCAGCGCTTTCGCCCCGGCGATAGGCTCCAGCTGCAAGTCAAACAGCCGGGCCACTTCGGCGCGGTAGGTGGTTTCCACTTCATCGATGGGGAGTTCGGCCTGATGTTCCGCTGCCACATCACGGATGATGTCGTACAGTTTTACCCCTTTGTATTTTTCGAACATCTGCTGGAGCGATAGCTCGATACCGTAGCGGGCAAAGGTGTTGACGTAAGATTGCGTACAGATCACCTCGCTGTCGACCAGCGTGCCGTCACAATCAAAAAAAATACATTCAACTGACATCGCACATCATCCTTTTGGTAAACAATTAGCTGTCACTCTAACCCACTGCGCGCGTCGAGCAAACGCTTGCGAAAAATCAGTGTGCTGGGCCGGTAAAATCTATAGGATACGCGCGTTAAATTTTTCAGCAGGATAATGCTATGAACAAGCAGGGTCTGTTGCAGCGCATTTTTAAGTTGCAGGAACACGGTACTACCGTGCGCACGGAAGTGATCGCCGGTTTCACCACCTTTCTGACGATGGTGTACATCGTCTTCGTTAACCCGCAAATCCTTGGTGCCGCGGGTATGAATACCCAGGCGGTGTTTGTCACCACCTGTCTGATTGCCGCATTTGGCAGCATCCTGATGGGGCTGGTGGCTAATCTGCCGGTCGCACTGGCACCGGCGATGGGGCTGAATGCCTTCTTTGCCTTTGTCGTGGTCGGCGCGATGGGGTATTCGTGGCAGATCGGTATGGGGGCAATCTTCTGGGGCGCGCTGGGGTTATTAATCCTCACGTTGTTGCGCGTGCGTTACTGGATGATTGCCAATATCCCGCTGAGCCTGCGCGTGGGCATCACGGCCGGTATCGGGCTGTTCATCGCCATGATGGGGCTGAAAAATGCGGGTATCATCGTGCCAAATGCCGATACGCTGGTCACCGTGGGTAACCTGACCTCGCATAGCGTGTTGCTGGGCGCGCTTGGCTTTTTCATCATCGCCATTCTGGCTTCACGTAATATCCATGCGGCGGTGCTGGTGTCGATTGTGGTGACCACTGTGATTGGCCTGCTGCTGGGCGATGTGAAGTTTACCGGCGTGTTCGCGACACCACCCTCTGTGGGCTCCGTGGTGGGTCAGGTCGATATCAAAGGTGCACTGAATATCGGGATGGCCGGGGTGATTTTCTCGTTCATGCTGGTCAACCTGTTTGACTCCTCCGGCACGCTGATTGGCGTAACCGACAAAGCCGGGCTGACCGATGAAAAAGGCACCTTCCCGCGGATGAAGCAGGCGTTGTTTGTTGACAGCGTCAGCTCAGTGGCCGGGTCGCTGATTGGTACTTCATCGGTTACCGCTTATATCGAAAGTTCTTCGGGCGTGGCGATTGGTGGCCGTACCGGGCTGATGGCGGTGATCACCGGTATCCTGTTCCTGCTGGTGATGTTTCTGTCACCGCTGGCGGCGATGGTGCCCGCCTACGCGGCTGCGGGCGCTTTGATCTACGTCGGCGTACTGATGACGGCGTCATTGTCACGTGTGCGCTGGGACGATCTTACTGAAGCGGTTCCGGCGTTTGTCACCGCAGTGATGATGCCGTTCAGTTTCTCGATTACGGAAGGCATTGCGCTGGGCTTTATCGCTTACTGCGTGATGAAGCTGGGAACGGGGCGCTGGCGGGAAATCAGCCCGTGCGTGGTGGTGGTGGCGCTGTTGTTTGTACTGAAAATCGTGTTTGTTGACGCCCACTAAAACTAAACAGGCCGCATAAGCGGCCTGTCTTATTATGGATGACCGATTTCCTGCGGTGTAGTGCGTTCGCTCGGTAAACTGGTCAGACGCAAGGTGCGTGGACCGATATTTGGTTTACTCATCTCCACATCGCGTAGCGGCTGCCATTGATAGTCGCCATCAATTTCCCACAACCGAAGTCGTTCCGTACCGGGTGACAAAGCGCATGACCAAACCAGCGTCGGTTCGGCATCGCACACGGCCTGAATATCCGGGAACACGCTGGAGCGCAGGCGTCCTGCGGCGGGATGGAGCCGCAATGAATCGATACCGCTTTCCGCTTCGCCGGTGAGTTTGAGAATGCTCTGGCGTAGCGTCCAGATCTGCGTCACCGCTTCCATAAAATCCTGCTGCGCATTAATCCAGGCTTTCTCCCCGGAAGAGAGATCCTGGGTGAGGGCATCCTGCGTCTGACGACTGTGGGCGCGCACGATTTCCATATCCAGCCCGGCCCGGCCACCTTCTTCAGCCAGCAGAACACCCACCATATTTCCGGCATAGGCGATGCTGAAATCAGGCAGGGCGGAATCGGCAAAACAGGGCCGACCGCTGCTGGTGGTCACAAGCAGCGGCAGTTCATTGATACCGTAAATACGCAACATCAGCTGTGCCAGCAGCTCACGAGCGGCAAGAAAGCGGCCACGGCGCTTATCGGGCAGACGTTGCGCGCTATTAATTACATCCTGTGGAACCCGCATTGTCTCAGAGGAGAGGGGCGGGTTACCCATCCAACGAACAAAATGACTAGCCATCTGTCGCTCCGTGAAAATGGTCGGATAATCATCACAGCTATTGTAAGAATTTTCTCATGTCTTTGCATCCGGCATTACGTGGAATCCCTGAATTTCAGATAACGCCGAACATCATGACCATGCGCTGAGGCCGCGCCAGTAGCCATATCATCCAGCTTATTTGCTGATAAATGCCTGATTAGATGCTGAATGGGGCGATGTAGTGTAGGATTTGGGCATTAAAAAAGCAGGCTGATGAGAAAATTATAATTGCCGAATTTCAGCTGTGCTTCATCGCAGAATCATGCACGTCGGAGTTTTTATGTCAGTTACTTCATCTTCCCAGGAATCGATCTCACTCGATGACTTTCGTTTTGGTATGCGCCGCCTGAGTGCAGGCGTCTCACTGGTCACCACACAATCAGGCGATGAGAAATTTGGTCTGATTGCGTCGTCGGTCAGCTCACTGGCGGCAGAACCGCCCAGCCTGTTGGTTTGCATCAACCAAAGCTCCTCCAGCCATGCGGGTTTTCTGCAGGCAGGATATTTTGCGGTTAACGTGCTGCGTGAGCACCATGCCGAGCTTTGCGCGCAGTTCAGTCAGCCATCACGTCGCGCTGAGCGCTTTCAGCACGGCGACTGGCAAACCCTGACTACCGGCGCGCCGGTGCTGGCGGATGCGCTGGTGAGTTTTGATTGTCATCTGGAAAAAGTGGTGGACTGGCATACACATAGCGTGTTGCTGGCGCGGATTGTGGGCATTAATTTGCCGGGCGAAGCGGCAGAACCGATGGTCTACTTCAACAGCGGCTTTCATTCGCTGAGTCTGTAGCGGCGCGATTTATCGCGCAAATTCAGGCCGTCCCTGCAATTCTGAAAAACAGCGCGATAAATCGCGCTGCTACGAATTCGTGCACGCTTTACTCAGGCAAATTTGCAGACATCGTCAAAACCGAGGCGTGGCAGACGCGGATGCAGTTTGCTCGCTTCGCCATAACCGAGGTTGATCAGCAAATTAACCTGCCATTTGCTGTTGCTGAAGAAAGCTTCATTGATTTTGGCCGGATCAAAACCCGACATCGGGCCAGCATCCAGCCCCAATGAGCGTGCCGCCAGAATCAGATAACCCGCCTGCAAACTGCTGTTGCGAAATGCAGTCTCTTTAACCAGCTCCGGATTGCTGGTGAACCAGCTACGCGCATCACCGTGTGGAAACAGCTTAGGCAGATTTTCATAGAACTCCGCATCGGAGGCGACGATAACCGTCACTGGAGCTGCCATGGTTTTTTCCAGGTTGCCGGAAGAGAGCGCGGGTTTCAGCTTTTCTTTCCCTTCCTGGGAGGTGACAAACACAAAGCGGCCCGGTGAGCAGTTGGCAGAAGTCGGACCGAGCGCCGTCAGCGCGTAGAGTTGCTTTAACAGGTCCTGTGAAATCGGTTTGTTTTGCCAGTAGCTGTGGGTGCGGGCTTCATTGAACAGCGCATTCAGGGCGAGGCTGTCGAGCGGTGTACTCATGTTTCTCTCCTTTTCAGGCATCAAATTGAGCCTAATGTTTAGCATGAATAGAGGAATGACCGGGATCCGTTGGTGCACTTTGCGCACCCAGTGGGATCGTTATACTGCAAAGGCAGGGGGGAGCCAAATAACAAAACGGCATCGTCTGCTGTTTTGTTTACTGAGCAGGAGGAGAGGAAAAGGGCATTGTCAGGTGAGAGAAACCCGCTGATGCGGGTATCCCGTCAGATCATTTCCCAATACAAAAACTGGAGAAAATCCGCCCCAGCAGGTCATCCGAGGTGAACTCGCCGGTTATTTCGCTCAGGGCCTGTTGCGCCAAACGCAGTTCCTCGGCCAGCAGTTCACCCGCCCAGGCTCCCAGCAGCTGATCTTTGCCCTGTTGCAGGTGAGTCGCTGCTAACTCCAGCGCCTGCAAATGACGACGGCGGGCGAGGAAGCCGCCTTCCATATTGCCGCTGAAGCCCATGGTCTGTTTCAGATGGTCGCGCAAGGTATCGATGCCTTCACCCGTGCGAGCGGACAGGCGAATAAGCGAGTGACCATTCACTTCGGACAGGCCTAGGGTTTCGCCTGTCATGTCGGCTTTGTTGCGTACCACGGTGATCGGCAGTTCCGCGGGCAGACGCGACACGAAATCGGGCCAGATGGTGGCGGCTTCGGTGGCCTCGGTGGTGGTGCCATCCACCATAAACAGTACGCGATCGGCCTGTTCAATCTCCTGCCACGCCCGTTCAATACCGATGCGTTCAACTTCGTCGCTGGCATCGCGTAAGCCAGCGGTATCGATGATATGCAGTGGCATGCCGTCGATATGAATATGTTCGCGCAGCACGTCACGCGTGGTACCGGCGATATCGGTGACGATAGCGGCTTCGCGTCCGGCTAATGCATTCAGAAGACTGGATTTTCCGGCGTTGGGACGGCCAGCAATCACCACTTTCATCCCTTCACGCAACAGGCTGCCCTGGCGGGCTTCGGCTCGCACGCCATTCAGGTCGCCGATCACCGCATTGAGCTGTGCTTCAATTTTTCCGTCAGAGAGGAAATCGATCTCTTCATCCGGAAAATCGATGGCCGCTTCCACATAGATACGCAGGTAAGTGAGTGCTTCCACAAGGGCGTTAATACGCACGGAAAATGCGCCCTGTAACGAATTCACCGCCGAACGTGCTGCCTGCTCGGAACTGGCATCGATCAGGTCAGCAATGGCTTCTGCCTGGGCCAGATCGAGTTTGTCATTCAGAAAAGCGCGTTCGGAGAATTCACCCGGCTGAGCAATGCGCACGCCGGGCAGCGCCACAATGCGCTTTAGCAGCAGGTCGAGAATCACCGGACCGCCGTGGCCCTGCAACTCCAGCACGTCTTCACCGGTAAAAGAATTGGGGCCGGGGAACCACAGCGCAATACCCTGATCCAGCACGCTGCCATCGGCATCGGTAAACGGCAGATAGTCGGCATAGCGCGGTTTCGGCAGTTTACCCAGCACGGCTTGCGCGATGTCGGCCGCTTTTGCTCCGGAGATACGCAGAATGCCGACGCCGCCACGGCCGGGTGGCGTTGCCTGGGCGACGATGGTATCGCTATGGCTCATAATTGACTCTCGTTTCAAAAAAAAACAGGGCGACATAAATGCCGCCCCGATGTTTACGTCCTTGCTCGCAGGAGCTGGGCGTTACGCTTTCTTCTTGTCGCGGCTATGCAGACCACGTTTTTCCAGGCCGCGATAAATCAACTGCTGCTGGAGAATGGTTACCAGGTTGCTGACGATGTAGTACAGCACCAGACCTGACGGGAACCACAGGAAGAACACGGTAAAGATAACCGGCATGTAAGTCATGATCTTCTGCTGCATCGGATCGGTCACGGTGGTCGGTGACATCTTCTGAATGAAGAACATGGTGATACCCATGATAACCGGCAGGATGTAGTACGGATCCTGCGCGGACAGGTCATGAATCCACAGAATAAACGGCGCGTGACGCAGTTCAACCGAGCCAGACAGCATGTAGTACAGGGCAAGGAAGATTGGCATCTGAATCACCAGCGGCAGACAGCCGCCGAGCGGGTTCACTTTCTCCGCTTTGTACAGCGCCATCATCTCCTGGCTCATCTTCTGCTTATCATCGCCCAGACGCTCACGCATCGCCTGAATCTTCGGCTGCAGCATGCGCATCTTCGCCATCGAAGTGTACTGCGCTTTGGTCAGCGGGTACATGATGCCACGAACGATGAAGGTGATAACGATGATGGAGAAGCCCCAGTTACCGATAAAGCTGTGGATGAACTTCAACAGCTTGAACAGCGGCTGAGAGATGAACCACAACCAACCGTAATCCACCGTCAGATCCAAGTGAGGCGCGATAGCTGCCATCTGGTCCTGAATTTCCGGGCCAACCCACAGGGTCGCGCCGAGATTCTGCTGCGCGCCAGGTGCGACGGTGACCGGTGCTGATTTATAACCGATGGCGGCAACGCCGTTACCCAGATTGCTGGTGTACAGGGTGTTGGTGCCTTCGGTACGCGGTACCCATGCAGTAGCAAAGTACTGTTGCAGCATCGCTACCCAGCCATTGCTGGTGGTGGTGTTCAGGTTCTCGTTATCATTGATGGTGTCGAATTTATATTTTTCGTATTTCGCATCGCTGGTTGAGTACGCTGCACCGCGGAAGGTATGCAGAGCAAAGTTGTTGCTACCGGTATCACGGTGCTTCGGCACTTCGATGGTCTGTTTCAGCTGACCAAACATCGCCACTTCCAGCGGTTGCTCGCTGGTGTTGTTGATGTTGTAGTCAACATTCACGGCGAATTCACCGCGTTTGAACACGAAGGTTTTGGTGTAAACCACACCATTTTCGCCAGTCCAGGTGAGCGGTACGCGCAGCTCAGTCTGGCCTTCCGCCATCTCAAAGTGATCCTGAGTGGTGGTGAAAAGTGGACGTGCGCCATTGTTCGGGTTATCCGGACCGTTACGGCCGGTTAAGCCGCTCTGTGCCTGATAGATGAACGCTGGGGTGGTTTCAAGCAGCTGGAATGGTGCATCCGAACCCAGTTTGTCCGGGTAAGTCAGCAGTGAAGCCTGCTCGATGTCGCCACCGCGGGTGTTGATGTTCAATGACAGGACATCAGTCTTAACGGTGATCGTTTTGCCCTGGCCGCTGCCGGGAACGCCGGAAGAGGCGGCATCACCCGCTGTGCTGTTGGTCGTCTGCGTGGTCTGGGTTTGCTGCGGCTGCGGAGCATGGTCCGTTTGCCAGGCTTGCCAGATCATAAAAGACACGAACAGAAAAGCGATGAGAAAGAGATTGCGTTGCGAATCCATCGTTAATGTTCTCTGGTATCAAAGGTTTTTGGCGGCACAGGATCGTCGCCACCCGGGTTCAAAGGGTGGCATTTTAATACGCGTTTAATCGTCAACCAACTGCCTTTTATTACCCCAAAGCGACGCAATGCCTCAATCCCATACTGCGAACAGGAGGGATTGAACCGGCAATGAGGTCCCAGCAGTGGGCTGATGGCGCGTTGATACACGCGTATCAGGGCGATCAGGAGCCGCGAGCCAGGCGACAGTGACGACGCCATAATTTCTCCAACGCTTCCGCCAGCGCACGATTATCCAGGTCAGCAACCCCTTTTTTAGCCACGACCACAAAATCCATCGCGGGTAGTTCATGCTGGCGCAGACGAAAGCTTTCGCGGGTCAATCGCTTGATCCGGTTACGTTCATGGGCGCGTTTTACATGTTTTTTGGCGACGGTGAGACCGATGCGGGGATGCCCCAGCGAATTAAGGCGGCCGAGGATGGTGATTTGCGGCGTGCCAGCCCTTTGTGGCTGCTGGAAGACGAAAGTGAAATGAGTGGGAGTTAACAAACGTAACTCCCTGGGAAATGCGAGCTTAACCACGAGGGTTAGCTTTTATTACTTAGAAACGGTCAGACGAGAACGGCCTTTAGCACGACGACGTGCCAGAACCTGACGACCATTTTTTGTAGCCATACGTGCACGGAAGCCGTGAGAACGGTTGCGCTTCAGTACGGACGGTTGAAAAGTGCGTTTCATGGCGGTTTCTACCTAAACTTGAAAATTTTCACTGGGTGACGCGTATTCGGGCCAGTAAAACGACCGACGCCTCAATGTGTCTTTAATAAAGAGGCGGGATTGTAATAATTGTACAGTCCAGAGTCAATTTACTTCGCTGGTCGCGGTACCAGGAAAACCCGGATACAGCCCGCTGTTTCCGGGCATTGGGCTAAACGCGACAACGCCGGGGTGGAGAATTATACGGGCTATACGGCAAAGCGCAAGGATCGCGCAGGATCTTCTTGCGATCAAGGCGCGGATTTTTTGCACAGAAAACGAGACTCCGCCAGAAAATTTGCAGCTTTCATCCTGATCCCCGCTCGCTTTTCCGCCAGAAGGCGTAAACTCTTTAGCGCGCCACTGCCCTGTGGATAAATTGGATCAAAACTGTGTAGAAAGGGAAGATCTCTGTGCCGCTTTGCGCTATGATCCGCCCTTCCGCTGACGATCCGCACTGCGATCGACGGGGAGACTACCGCGGATAGCGGTCGCGGGCGCTTTCTGATCGCCTGTGTCAAAAAACGAACGTTTCTTTTATTAGCGCCTAAAATTCTTATCGATTTTGTACGAGTGGAGTCCGCCGTGTCACTTACGCTTTGGCAACAGTGTCTTGCCCGTTTGCAGGATGAGCTTCCTGCCACCGAATTCAGCATGTGGATTCGTCCGCTGCAGGCTGAATTGAACGACAATACGCTCGCCTTGTATGCACCAAATCGGTTTGTACTCGACTGGGTTCGGGATAAATATCTCAACAGTATCAATGGGCTGCTGAATGAATTCTGCGGTGCGGATGTGCCGTTACTGCGTTTTGAGGTCGGCACGCGTCCGGTGGCGCAGGTCGCTACCAGCCAGCCTGCGATGGCCAGCGTCAGCGCGCCCGCGCCGGCACAAAACCGCCCGGCTCCGGCGCAAACGCTGCGTCCCAGCTGGGATTCTGTGCCTGCTCCGGCCGATGTGACTTACCGTTCCAACGTCAATAACCGCCACAACTTTGACAACTTTGTCGAAGGTAAATCTAACCAGCTGGCGCGCGCGGCGGCACGTCAGGTGGCTGACAATCCGGGCGGTGCTTACAACCCGCTGTTCCTGTATGGTGGCACCGGTCTGGGCAAAACCCACCTGTTACATGCGGTGGGGAATGGCATCATGGCGCGTAAGCCCAATGCCAAAGTGGTCTATATGCATTCCGAGCGCTTTGTGCAGGATATGGTGAAAGCCCTGCAAAACAACGCCATTGAAGAGTTCAAACGTTACTATCGTTCTGTCGATGCCCTGCTGATCGATGATATCCAGTTCTTTGCCAATAAAGAGCGTTCGCAGGAGGAGTTTTTCCACACCTTCAATGCGCTGCTGGAAGGCAATCAACAGATCATCCTGACGTCGGATCGTTACCCGAAAGAGATCAACGGGGTGGAAGATCGTCTCAAGTCGCGTTTTGGCTGGGGACTGACGGTGGCGATCGAGCCGCCGGAGCTGGAAACGCGCGTCGCTATCCTGATGAAGAAAGCCGATGAAAACGACATCCGCCTGCCGGGTGAAGTGGCGTTCTTTATTGCTAAGCGTCTGCGTTCCAACGTCCGTGAGCTGGAAGGCGCGCTGAACCGCGTGATTGCCAACGCCAACTTTACCGGTCGCGCCATTACTATCGACTTCGTACGTGAAGCGCTGCGCGATCTGCTGGCGTTGCAGGAAAAGCTGGTCACCATCGACAATATTCAGAAGACGGTGGCGGAGTATTACAAAATTAAAGTGGCCGATTTGCTGTCCAAGCGCCGTTCGCGCTCGGTAGCGCGTCCGCGCCAGATGGCGATGGCGATGGCGAAAGAGCTAACCAACCATAGCCTGCCGGAAATTGGTGATGCGTTTGGTGGCCGTGACCATACCACCGTGCTACACGCCTGCCGTAAAATCGAGCAGCTGCGTGAAGAAAGCCACGACATCAAAGAAGATTTCTCTAACCTCATTCGAACCTTATCTTCCTGACGCTATGAAATTTATTGTTGAACGTGAGCAGTTGCTGAAACCGCTGCAACAGGTCAGCGGTCCGCTCGGTGGGCGTCCGACGCTGCCGATCCTCGGAAATTTACTGCTGCAGGTAAATGACGGCACTTTGTTGCTGACCGGCACCGATCTGGAAATGGAGATGGTGGCCCGCGTTGCGTTAACGCAGCCGCATGAACCTGGTGCAACCACCGTCCCGGCGCGTAAATTCCTCGATATTTGTCGTGGTTTGCCGGATGGTGCTGAGATCTCCCTGACACTGGAAGGCGACAGAATGCTGGTGCGTTCTGGGCGTAGCCGTTTCTCGCTTTCCACGCTGCCTGCCAGTGACTTCCCGAATCTGGATGACTGGCAGAGTGAAGTAGAATTTACCCTGCCGCAGGCCACGCTGAAGCGTCTGATCGAAGCGACACAGTTTTCGATGGCGCATCAGGACGTACGTTACTACCTCAACGGCATGTTGTTTGAAACCGAAGGGGAAGAACTGCGCACCGTGGCGACCGACGGCCACCGTCTGGCGGTTTGCTCGATGCCGATAGGCCAGGCGCTGCCTGACCATTCGGTGATCGTACCGCGTAAAGGGGTGATTGAGCTGGTTCGTCTGCTCGACGGCGGCGAAACGCCGTTACAGGTCCAGATTGGCAGCAGCAACATCCGTGCGCATGTCGGCGATTTTATCTTTACATCGAAGCTGGTTGATGGCCGTTTCCCGGATTATCGCCGCGTATTGCCGAAGAATCCCGACAAAGCGCTGGAAGCCGGTTGCGATCTGCTCAAGCAGGCGTTTGCCCGTGCGGCGATCCTGTCGAACGAGAAATTCCGCGGTGTTCGTATCTATATCACCGAAAATCAGCTGAAAATCACCGCCAACAACCCGGAACAGGAAGAAGCGGAAGAGATGCTGGATGTCAGCTACAACGGCAGCGAACTGGAGATCGGTTTCAACGTCAGTTACGTGCTGGATGTGCTGAATGCGCTAAAGTGTGAAAACGTCCGCCTGCTGCTGACTGATTCCGTCTCCAGCGTGCAGATCGAAGACGTCGCCAGTCCCGCAGCGGCCTATGTTGTGATGCCTATGCGTTTGTAGGGTCGGCATTTATGCCGATCTGGCTGAGGTTTGCACCATCCCGGGAGCCATTAGTGGCTCCCTCTACGCTGATCCCCGGACCACTTCATGGCTTTAACCCGCCTCCTGATTAAAGATTTTCGCAACATCGAGCAGGCCGATCTGACCTTAGCGCCAGGATTTAACTTCCTCGTAGGTGCCAACGGCAGCGGCAAAACCAGCGTGCTTGAGGCTATTTATACCCTGGGGCATGGTCGTGCTTTTCGCAGCCTGCAAGCCGGGCGCGTGATACGCCACGATCAACAGGCTTTTGTGTTACATGGCCGTATCGAGGGCAGTGAGCGCGAGCTGGCGGTTGGACTCACCAAAAATCGCGCCGGGGAAAGCAAGGTGCGTATTGATGGCAGCGACGGCCATAAAGTGGCTGAACTGGCGCAATTGCTGCCGATGCAGTTAATCACCCCTGAGGGGTTTACTTTGCTCAACGGCGGCCCCAAATACCGTAGAGCCTATATCGACTGGGGCTGTTTTCATGCTGCCCCCGGTTTTTTCCATGCCTGGAGCAATCTGCGTCGTTTGCTAAAGCAACGCAATGCCGCACTGCGTCAGGTCACGCGTTACAGCCAGATTCGCCCGTGGGATCAGGAGCTGGTGCCGCTGGCGGAGCAAATCAGCGCCTGGCGAGCTGAATACAGCGAAGCGATTTCCAGCGAAATCACCGCCACCTGCGCCCAGTTTTTGCCGGAATTTGAACTGGCGTTCTCCTTCCAGCGTGGCTGGGACAAGGAAAGCGACTACGGCGAACTGCTGGAGCGCAATTTCGAGCGCGATCGCGCGCTGACATACACCGCCAGCGGCCCGCACAAAGCGGATTTCCGTATTCGTGCCGAAGGGACGCCGGTAGAAGATTTACTCTCACGCGGCCAGTTAAAACTGCTGATGTGCGCACTGCGCCTGGCGCAAGGGGAATACCTGACGCGCAGCAGTGGACGTCGCTGCCTGTACCTGATTGATGACTTTGCTTCGGAGCTGGATGACGTGCGTCGTCGCCTGTTAGCGGAGCGTTTAAAAGCCACTCAGGCTCAGGTATTCGTCAGTGCCATCGGTGTCGAGCATGTAATCGACATGAGCGACGAAAAGGGCAAGATGTTCCGCGTGGAACAGGGTAAAATAGCAGTTCAACCTGAAGATTAAATGAGCGAGAAACGTTGATGTCGAATTCTTATGACTCCTCAAGTATCAAAGTTCTGAAAGGGCTTGATGCGGTACGCAAACGCCCTGGCATGTATATCGGCGATACGGATGACGGCACCGGTCTGCATCACATGGTATTCGAGGTCGTGGATAACGCCATTGACGAAGCGCTCGCCGGTTACTGTAGTGACATTATGGTGACCATCCATGCCGATAACTCGGTATCGGTGCAGGATGATGGCCGTGGTATCCCAACGGGTATTCACCCGGAAGAGGGCGTATCGGCGGCTGAAGTCATCATGACAGTACTGCATGCGGGCGGTAAGTTCGACGACAACTCCTATAAAGTTTCCGGTGGTCTGCACGGCGTGGGTGTTTCCGTGGTTAACGCCCTGTCGCAGAAACTGGAACTGACCATTCGTCGCGATGGCAAAGTGCATCAGCAAACCTACGTACACGGCGTGCCACAGGCACCGCTGGCCGTGGTGGGTGACACCGATGCCACCGGTACACGCGTGCGTTTCTGGCCGAGCCATGAAACCTTCACCAATGTGACGGAATTTGAGTACGACATCCTGGCAAAACGCCTGCGTGAACTGTCGTTCCTCAATTCTGGCGTGTCGATTCGCCTTGAAGACAAGCGCGATGATAAAAACGACCATTACCACTATGAAGGGGGTATCAAGGCGTTTGTTGAATACCTCAACCGCAACAAAAACCCGATTCACCCCAATGTGTTCTATTTCTCTACCGAGAAGGACGGGATTGGTGTGGAAGTGGCGTTGCAGTGGAATGATGGTTTCCAGGAAAACATCTACTGCTTCACCAACAACATTCCGCAGCGTGATGGCGGTACTCACCTTGCGGGCTTCCGTGCGGCGATGACGCGTACCCTGAATGCCTATATGGACAAAGAAGGTTACAGCAAAAAAGCCAAAGTCAGCGCCACCGGCGATGACGCGCGTGAAGGTCTGATTGCCGTGGTATCGGTAAAAGTACCGGACCCGAAATTCTCCTCGCAGACCAAAGACAAGCTGGTTTCCTCAGAAGTGAAATCGGCGGTTGAACAGCAGATGAACGAACTGCTGGCTGAGTACCTGCTGGAAAACCCGTCTGACGCGAAAATCGTCGTCGGTAAAATTATTGATGCAGCGCGTGCACGTGAAGCGGCACGCCGTGCCCGTGAAATGACCCGCCGTAAAGGCGCGCTGGATCTGGCTGGTCTGCCGGGCAAACTGGCGGATTGTCAGGAACGCGACCCGGCGCTGTCCGAAATCTACCTGGTGGAGGGTGACTCCGCAGGCGGTTCAGCCAAACAGGGCCGTAACCGTAAGAACCAGGCGATTCTGCCGCTGAAAGGTAAAATCCTTAACGTTGAGAAAGCGCGTTTCGACAAGATGCTTTCCTCGCAGGAAGTGGCCACGCTTATCACCGCGCTGGGCTGCGGCATTGGCCGTGACGAATACAACCCGGACAAACTGCGTTACCACAGCATCATCATCATGACCGATGCGGACGTCGACGGCTCGCACATTCGTACCCTGCTGTTGACCTTCTTCTATCGTCAGATGCCGGAAATCGTGGAACGCGGTCATGTCTACATTGCTCAGCCGCCGCTGTATAAAGTGAAGAAGGGCAAGCAGGAGCAGTACATCAAAGACGACGAAGCGATGGATCAGTATCAAATCGCGATCGCTCTGGATGGTGCGACCCTGCACACCAACGCCAGTGCCCCGGCACTGGGTGGCGAGCCGCTGGAAAATCTGGTGGCGAGCTTCAACAGCACGCAGCGCATGATCAAACGTATGGAGCGCCGCTATCCGCTCGCGCTGCTGCGTAGCCTGATTTACCACCCAACCCTGAGCGATCTCAGCGATGAAGCCGCTGTTAAAGGCTGGCTGGATGGGCTGGTGGCGTACCTGACCGAGCGCGAAGCGCACGGCAGCACCTACGTCGCGCAGGTGCGTGCTAACCGTGAGCAGAACCTGTTCGAGCCGGTGCTGCGCGTGCGTACCCATGGCGTGGATACCGATTATCCGCTGGACAGCGAATTCATCGGTGGTCCGGAATACCGCAAAATCTGCGAGCTCGGCGAGAAGCTGCGTGGTCTGATCGAGGAAGACGCCTTTATCGAACGTGGCGAGCGTCGTCAACCGGTGACCAGTTTCGAACAGGCGATTGAATGGCTGGTGAAAGAGTCGCGTCGTGGTCTGTCAGTACAGCGTTACAAAGGTCTGGGCGAGATGAACCCGGAGCAGCTGTGGGAAACTACCATGGACCCGGACAGCCGCCGCATGCTGCGCGTCACCATCAAAGACGCCATCGCTGCCGACCAGCTGTTCACCACGCTGATGGGCGATGCGGTTGAACCGCGCCGCGCCTTCATCGAAGAGAACGCGCTGAAAGCGGCCAATATCGATATCTGATATGCCCAAACCCTTCCCAGCCGGGAAGGGTTTTTTGTTTCTGCCTCCGTTGTTACCCGCCTGACATTTCCTTTTTTGCTTAAAAAACATCTGCGTTAGCTTTTGTTTGCTTCCGTTTTTTCCCGTGCGCTGCGATCCGTGTCACTTACATCTGCGGGCTGCTCCCTTACGCTTTTGGCGAAGCGGAGGGGATGACGCATGTTTCTGGAAGAACGACGCAACCAAATACTGAAATGGCTGGATGAACACGATCGTGTCACGGTGAACGGGCTGGCAAGTCAGCTTGGCGTGACGCGCGAAACCATTCGTACCGATCTCGGCGCACTGGCGCGTGAAGGGTTGGTACAGCGCTGCTATGGCGGGGCCATCGCGCTGCGCCGCAACCTGCAGGAAAAGCTGATCAGCGGAAGCGGCGGTAATTTTGAAGTGCTGCTGGAGCGGTTGCAGGCGCGACAAACGGTCGCCAAAGTCTCAGAAAAGAACGGAAAAGTGTGCATTCTGGGCGCGTTCAACGTGGATATCGTAGCGAAAGTGGCGCGCTTCCCCCGGGGCGGCGAGTCGCTGCTGGCGCTGGGCAGTACCCTCGGACCGGGGGGCAAAGGTGCTAACCAGGCGATGGCCGCCAGCTGTGCCGGTACGCGGGTGCATTTTGTCGCCAAGGTCGGCATTGATCAGTTCAGCAAATTTGCCTTCGACCACCTTTCTGCCTCCGGTATTCACTCGTTCCGTTTGTATCAGACCGATCGCGAGCCAACCGGTAGCGCCATCATTTACGTCTCGCAGGAGAATGGCGAGAACATGATCGCCATCTATTCCGGCGCGAACAAAACCTTCACCGACGACGAAATTGCTGAACTGACCCATGAGTTGTCGGATGCCAGCGTGTTGTTGCTGCAACTGGAAAACAACTTCGAGGCGACGCGTAGCGCCATCCGCCTCGCCCATACGCTGGGTGTGCGGGTGATTATGAACCCGGCACCGTTTTCCGCCGAGGTGCTGAGTTGTCTGGCAATGATCGATGTGCTGACCCCCAACGAGACTGAAGCCTCGCTGCTGTCAGGCATTGAAATCGTCGATCTTGCCAGTGCGCGCGCAGCGGCCCAGGCCATCGTTCAGCTCGGTGCTCGCCGCGTCATCATCACCATGGGTTCACGTGGTGCGTTACTGCTTGATAATCAACAATTTAATCATATTCCCGCTTTCCCGGCGCTGAGCGTTGACACCACCGGTGCAGGCGATGCCTTTAACGGTGCGCTGGCTGCCGCGCTGGCGCAGGGGCAAAGCCTGTTGCAGGCCGCCACCTGGGCATCCGCCTTTGCGGCGCTGGCTGTGGAACGTGAAGGTGCCAGCAATATGCCGGATCGACAACAGGTTATGGCCCGACTTCATCAACGATAACAAATCACAGCGGTGGAACCGCTGGCAGGAGAGATCATGAAAAAAATCGAAGGCATTGTGCCGGTTATGCTTACCCCGTTTACCGCCGACAACCAGGTTGATTACCCAGGACTGGAGCGACTGATTAACTGGTATCTGGCGGAAGGCGTCGATGCGCTGTTTGCCGTGTGTCAGTCAAGCGAGATGCAGTTCCTCAGCCTTGAGGAACGTGTGGAGCTGGCGAAGTTTGTGGTGGAAAAAGTGCAGGGCCGTGTACCGGTGATTGCCTCTGGCCATATCAGCGATGATCTGGCTGAACAAACCACGGAGTTGCAGTCGATGGCGAACACCGGCATTGATGCGCTGGTGCTGGTCACCAACCACCTCGACCCGAAAAACGAAGGCAGCGCCACTTTCTACGCGCACCTCAATCATCTGCTCAACGCGCTGCCAGTTTCCATGCCACTCGGCCTGTACGAGTGCCCGGCCCCGTACCGTCGTCTGCTGAGCGATGAAGAGTTCAGCTTCTGCGCCAACAGCGGCCGTTTCGTGGTGCTGAAAGACGTGAGCTGCGATCTGCCGACCGTGACCCGCCGCGTACAGCTGGCCGAAGGCACACCGCTGGCGGTGATCAACGCCAACGCCGCCATCGCCTGGCCAGCCATGCAGGCCGGTTCCAAAGGCTTCAGCGGCGTCTTCACCAACTTCCATCCGGGCCTGTATCACTGGCTTTACCACCACGGTGCGCAGCAGGCGGAGAAAGCCCATGAGCTGTCGCTGTTCCTGTCGCTCAGTGCGGTAACGGAAACTCTCGGTTATCCGAAAAACGCCAAAATCTACCATCAGCGCCTCGGCACTTTTGCCAGTGAACATTGCCGCGTCAACAAAGACAACGTGCTGGAGAAATTCTGGGGACTGGGCGTACTGCTCGAACAGATCCGCGATGGCAGCCAGATTTGGCAGCAGCGTATCGAAAACCTCTGAGGAGAATGTGTAGCGGCGCGATTTATCGCGCCTGTTATTCGACAAAACCCGCGCGATAAATCGCGCCGCTACGGCTGTACCTGAACCCACTAACGATAACGACAGGGAAAACACCATGATTGTATGTGATAGCCAGGACTGGGCGCGCGAGCGCCATGCTTTCCACCCCATCGTCGATCAGGCACTGCGCTGGATTGCCGATACCGATTTCAGCCAGCTGGCGACCGGCAAGTACGACCTGCTGCCGGATAACCAGATGTTCTGCCTGGTGCAGGAGATGGAGACCGAACCGGCCAGCGATCGTCGCGCCGAGTCGCATTTTAACTACGTTGATATCCAGTACCTGCTGGCCGGGCGCGAGAATATTGGCGTGGCACGTGTGCATCCCCGGCATGTCATCATCGAAGATCTGCGTGCGGAACGCGACGTGGTGTTTTATCAGGAGACGATTGATGAATCGATGATCACCCTGACGCCGGGCATGTTCGCGCTGTTTTTCCCGCATGATGTTCATCGTCCTTGCTGCGCCGCGCCTGAAGCGCAGCCGATCCGTAAGGCAGTGATCAAAATTCATCTCAACCTGTTCACTTCACCGGGGGCGATGCAATGAAAACCTCTGTGAATACGCTGTCCGGCGCAGCGGTGGCACAACCCACGCTAGTGGGGAAATTGCGCTGGGGCATTATCACCATCCTGCTGCTGGCGGCGGTGGTGAACTACCTTGATCGCGCTAACCTGAGTATCGCC
The DNA here is from genome assembly GCF_047947045.1 of Pantoea sp. App145. Taxonomy (NCBI): domain Bacteria; kingdom Pseudomonadati; phylum Pseudomonadota; class Gammaproteobacteria; order Enterobacterales; family Erwiniaceae; genus Pantoea; species Pantoea sp. App145. Next base: position 2,814,292 of record NZ_CP133290.1, on the reverse strand, counting down.
AACACCACCATCGCGGCCGAATTTGGTTTCTCGCAAACCGAGATGGGCTTGTTGTTATCCGCGTTTCTCTGGCCTTACGCGCTGGCTAACCTGCCGGCAGGCTGGCTGGTGGATAAGTTTGGTCCGAAGAAAATGTTCTCCTGGGCGCTGGGGTTATGGTCAGGGTTTACCGTGCTGGCTGCCTTTGTGAACAGCTATAGCTTCTTCTATGGCCTGCGCATGATGCTGGGTATCTCTGAATCCCCGTTCTTTACCTCTGGTATCAAAATCACCCATCGCTGGTTTGGTGAAAACGAACGTGGTTTGCCCACCGCGATCATCAATACCGGTTCGCAGATCGCCAACGCCATTGCGCCGCCGATCCTCACCGTGCTGCTGCTGACCTTTGGCTGGCGTGGCATGTTTGTTGCCATCGGTCTGATGGGAATTCCTTTGCTGCTGGCGTGGTGGAAATTCTATCGCGATCCTGAAGCACGCGAAGATGCGTTGCTGCATGCCGGTCAGCGCAGCGAGGCCGCGCCGGAAGAGAAAGCCCAGGCGAGCTGGGGCGCGTTGTTCCGCCACAGCACCACCTGGTTTATGGTGATCGGTAACTTCTCCATCATGTTCACCATCTGGGTTTATCTCACCTGGCTGCCGGGCTATCTGGAAAAATCCCTTGGCTTCAGCCTGAAAGCCACCGGCTGGATCGCCTCGATTCCTTTCCTGTGCGGCATTCTGGGTGTGCTGGTCGGCGGTATGTTGTCGGATCGCCTGGTGCGCAGCGGCGTTCGCGCCATCACCGCGCGTAAAATCCCGGTGGTGACCGGTGCGGCGCTGGCAGCCTGCTTTGTGGCACCGATTCCTTTTGTCGACAGTACGCCGCTGGCGATTACCCTGCTGGCACTCGGTTATTTCTGTTCGCAGATGCCGCAGGGCGCGCTCTGGACGCTGGCGACGGACATCGCGCCAAAATCACAGGTGGCGTCTCTGGGGGCGATCCAGAACTTCGGTGGTTTCCTCGGTGCGGCGATGGCGCCGATTGTCACCGGCATCATCCTCGATACCACCGGCAAGTTCACCAATGTATTCCTGCTGGGCGCGGCATTGCTGATGATTGGCGCGCTGAGTTACGGCCTGTTTGTGCGTAAACCACTGGGGAACTGATACGCAAGGTGCCGTTTGTGTCGATAAACTGGTCAATGTGAGCTGAATCGCGCTAGCATGGATGCAAACCCTGAATTAACGAGGACGTTATGGCGATAAAACTGATTGCGATTGATATGGACGGCACCCTGCTTAATCCGTACCACCTCATCACCCCGGCAGTAAAATCGGCGATTGGGCGTGCACGCGACAAAGGCGTTGCGATCGTACTGGCAACAGGCCGCCCTTTTGTCGGTGTCGAGCGCTATCTGCAGGAGCTGGATTTGCGTCAACCGGGTCAGTACTGCATCAGCAATAACGGTGCGCTGGTGCAACGCGCCGATAGCGGTGAGAGCGTGGCAGAAGTGACGCTGAGTTTTGATGATTTTCGCTATGTCGAACAGCTGGCGCGTGAACTTGGCGTGCATTTCCATGCTTTCGACCACTCCTCGCTGTATACGCCGAACAAAGACCTCAGTGAATACACCATCCATGAAGCCAGCCTGACTGGCATTCCGGTGCGCTATCGTGCCGTGGAAGAGATGGACCCGGCGACGCGCTTCCCGAAACTGATGATGATCGACAAGCCCGAACTGCTGGATAAAGCGATTACCGCACTGCCAGCACGCGCCCGCGACAGCTACACCATTTTGAAAAGCGCGCCTTATTACCTCGAAATCCTCGATCCGCGCGTTAACAAAGGCTATGGCGTCAAAATGCTGGCGGAAAAACTCGGCCTGCAACAGTCAGAAGTGATGGCGATTGGCGATCAGGAAAATGACCTGGCGATGATTGAGTACGCCGGAACCGGCGTGGCGATGGGTAACGCGATTGATTCAGTGAAAAGCATCGCGCAGTTCGTCACCAAAACCAATATGGAAGATGGCGTTGCCTACGCTATCGAAGAGTTAGTGCTGTAACCTGTCTCACATACTGTAGCGGCGCGATTTATCGCGCCGCTACCGCTTTGCTCTCTGACTTTTCCCACTTATCCCCGTTATGCATCTGCGTATGTGTTGTCTATTTTGTGATCCATATTGTAGTACGAGATTGGTTGATGGTACTACAATCTGCACCAGAGGTTGAGACGGTGCAGATTGTAGTACTCTGAGGGTACACCGCCTTTCATTGAATGGAACATCATGACGCAAGAACAATTGAGCAAAACCGAGCGCATCATCCTGACGCTGGGGGAAGAGATTGTGGCAGGGAAGTTTGCACCGGGCGGCGCGTTGCCCGCCGAAGCTGAACTCTGTGAACGCTTTGCTACCTCGCGCAACATCATCCGTGAAGTATTTCGTTCGCTGATGGCCAAACGCCTGGTGGAGATGAAGCGCTATCGCGGCGCGTTTGTCACCGCGCGTAACCAGTGGAATTACCTCGATAGCGATGTCCTGCAATGGGCGCTGGCGCACGATCAGGACCCGCGTCTGATTGCCGCAATGAACGAAGTCCGTGTGCTGGTGGAGCCGCAGATTGCGCGCTGGTCTGCCGAGCGCGCCACCTCCAACGATTTAGCGGCGATTGAACAGGCATTTAACGACATGGTGGCGAATCACCTCGATCGGGATGCCTTTAACGAGGCGGACATTCGCTACCACGAAGCGGTGCTGGCCTCGGTGCATAACCCGGTTTTGCAGCAGCTCAACGTGGCGATCAGCCAGCTGCAAAAGGCGGTGTTCGCCAAAACCTACATGCCGGACGAAGGCAATATGCCGCGCACCCTGGCCGAGCACAAAGCGCTGTTTGACGCGATTCGCCATCAGGATGCGAACGCTGCCGAACAGGCCGCTAAAGCGATGATCGCCAGCTCAACGGCACGACTAAAGGAGTTTATGTGACCAGCTATATCGCGATTGACTGGGGATCCACCAATCTACGCGCCTGGCGTTATCAGCAGGGGGAATGCATCGATGAACGTCGTTCCGAAGCGGGTGTGACCCGCCTGAACGGGCGCACCCCGGCTGAGGTCTTTGCCAGCGTCACCGCAGGCTGGCCGGTGGATGAGGTGCCGGTGGTGATGGCCGGTATGGTCGGCAGCAATGCCGGCTGGCTTTCGGTGCCATATCTGAGCTGTCCGGTGGCGCTGAGCGCACTGGCAGGCCGCCTGACCCGCGTGGAGGATAAAGCGTGGATCGTGCCGGGATTGTGCGTCGAACGTGTGGACAACTACAACGTAATGCGCGGTGAGGAAACGCAGCTGTTGGGCGCACTGGCCCTGCATCCGGCGTCGTTGTATGTGATGCCCGGCACGCATGCCAAGTGGGTGCAGATGGAACAGGACCGCGTCATCGACTTCCGTACCGTGATGACCGGGGAGCTTCATCATCTGCTGCTGACGCAATCCCTGATTGGCGCGGGCCTGCCACAGCAGGAAGACAATGCGACTGCTTTCCGCGCGGGCCTCGATATCGGCAGCCATGACCGCTCGATTCTGGCGCGTTTGTTTGAAGTGCGTGCGGCGCATGTGCTGGGCGCGCGCGACCGTCGCCATATCAGCGATTTCCTGTCTGGCCTGCTGATCGGCCATGAAGTGGCGCAGATGACGGCAACCACAGCGGCACAACCGATCACCATTATTGCTGGCAGCGCGCTGGCGCAGCGTTACCAGCAGGCGCTGCATTTTATCGGACATGATTCAGTCACGCTGGAAGGTGACCGTGCCTTCCAGCACGGAATAAGGAGCATTGCCCATGAACTGGCAAACTAAGTTACCGCTGATCGCCATCCTGCGTGGCATCAGGCCGGAAGAGGCCGAGGCACACGTTGGCGCACTCATTGAGGCGGGTTTTGATGCCATCGAAATCCCACTTAACTCACCGGACTGGGCCAGCAGCATTGGCGCGATGGTGAACACCTTTGGCGATAAAGCGCTGATCGGTGCCGGTACGGTGCTGACGCCCGCCCAGGTGGATCAACTGGCAACGCTTAACAGTAAGCTGGTGGTGACGCCGAATACCGACGCGGCGGTGATTCGCCAGGCGGTGGCCTGCGGCATGACGGTGGCTGCCGGATGCGCGACGGCCACCGAAGCCTTTACCGCCCTGCAGGCTGGCGCACAGGCGCTGAAAATCTTCCCATCATCGGCGTTCGGTCCCGGTTACATCAAAGCATTGAAAGCGGTGCTACCGCCGGAAGTGCCGGTGTTTGCCGTCGGCGGTGTGACGCCAGAAAACCTGCATGAATTCCTTGCCGCGGGCTGTATCGGTGCGGGCTTAGGCAGCGATCTCTATCGCGCCGGTCAGCCGTTGACGCGTACCGTGGAGAAGGCCCGCGCATTTATTGCTGCTTATAAGGACGCTGTACGATGAAAATTACCAAACTGACGACTTACCGCCTGCCCCCGCGCTGGATGTTCCTGAAAATCGAGACCGATGAAGGCATCGTCGGCTGGGGTGAGCCGGTGATTGAAGGCCGCGCGCGCAGTGTCGAGGCGGCGGTGCATGAGCTGTCGGAGTATCTGGTGGGTCAGGACCCGGCACGCATCAACGATTTATGGCAGGTGATGTACCGTGGTGGTTTTTATCGCGGCGGCCCGATTCTGATGAGCGCCATCGCCGGTATCGATCAGGCGTTGTGGGACATCAAAGGCAAGGCGCTTGGCGTGCCGGTGTATCAGTTGCTGGGTGGTCTGGTGCGTGACAGCATCAAAGCCTACAGCTGGGTCGGTGGTGATCGCCCGGCGGAAGTGATCGATGGCATCAAAAAACTGCGCACCATTGGCTTCGACACCTTCAAGCTGAACGGCTGTGAAGAGATGGGGATCATTGATAATTCACGTAAAATTGATGCAGCGGTCAATACCGTGGCGCAGATTCGTGAAGCCTTTGGCAAGGATATTGAGTTTGGCCTCGATTTCCACGGTCGCGTCAGTGCGCCGATGGCGAAAGTGTTGATTAAAGAGCTGGAACCTTACCGTCCGCTGTTTATTGAGGAACCGGTACTGGCGGAGCAGGCGGAATATTATCCGCGTCTGGCCGCGCAAACCCATCTGCCGATTGCGGCCGGTGAGCGCATGTTCTCACGCTTCGAATTCAAACGTGTGCTGGATGCCGGTGGCCTGGCAATTCTGCAACCGGACCTGTCCCATGCGGGCGGCATCACCGAATGCTTTAAGATCGCGGCCATGGCGGAATCTTACGATGTGGCGCTGGCTCCGCACTGTCCACTCGGACCGATTGCACTGGCGGCCTGCCTGCATGTCGATTTCGTCTCACGTAATGCGGTGTTCCAGGAGCAGAGCATGGGCATTCACTATAATCAGGGCGCAGAACTGCTCGATTACGTGATCAATAAAGACGATTTTAAAATGGATGACGGCCATTTCTATCCATTAAATAAACCGGGTCTTGGCGTAGAAATTAATGAAGAGCTGGTCATTGAGCGCAGTAAAAATGCGCCGGACTGGCGTAATCCATTGTGGCGCTTCCCGGATGGTTCTGTCGCTGAATGGTAATTTGATTACGCTCTGAATTTATTAAATCTCTGATAACGATGTGCCGGTAAATAAGGCGCAGGGCCTCGTTCACGCTTTATTTATTGTCACCACCGGCGCGCAGCCTTATCCGGCTGTGCAGGATAGCTGCGTGCCTTATTTGCCGCCATGGGCGGTTATTACCGATATTGATACCCTACGTATCCGGAGAAACACCATGGATCTCTCTGCCGTTCAGGCCCGACCGACGCGCCGCCGTTATATCACGTTATTGATGATATTTATTACGGTGGTAATTTGTTATGTCGATCGCGCTAATTTAGCCGTCGCTTCAGCTCATATTCAGCAGGAATTTGGTATCACCAAAGCGGAAATGGGTTATGTCTTTTCCGCCTTCGCCTGGTTATATACGCTGTGCCAGATTCCCGGTGGCTGGTTTCTCGATCGCGTTGGCTCACGCTTAACCTATTTTATTGCTATCTGCGGCTGGTCGATCGCCACCTTATGCCAGGGCTTTGCCGGTGGTTTATTGTCGCTGATCGGCCTGCGCGCCATTACCGGCGTCTTCGAAGCCCCGGCGTTTCCGACCAATAACCGTCTGGTGACCAGCTGGTTCCCGGAGCACGAACGCGCCTCGGCGGTGGGTTTCTACACTTCCGGCCAGTTTGTTGGTCTGGCATTCCTGACGCCGCTGCTGATCTGGATTCAGGAGCTGTTGAGCTGGCATTGGGTGTTTATCCTCACCGGAGCAATTGGCCTGGTCTGGTCACTGGTGTGGATTAAGGTTTATCAGGCACCGAGCCAGAGCAAAGGCATCAACCAGGCCGAGCTGGACTATATTCGTGAAGGCGGCGCTATGGTGGAAGGGGATGCGCCCACTGAGAAGAAAACCCGCAGCCGGGTGACCGCTGCCGACTGGAAACTGGTGTTCCACCGTAAACTGTGCGGCGTTTATCTCGGCCAGTTTGCCGTGACCTCAACCCTGTGGTTCTTCCTGACCTGGTTCCCGAACTACCTGACGCAGGAAAAACACATCGGCGCGCTGACGGCGGGCTTTATGACCACCGTCCCTTTCCTCGCCGCTTTTGTCGGGGTGATTCTTTCCGGCATCGTGGCGGACCGACTGGTGCGCAGTGGCCGTTCACTGGGTTTTGCACGTAAAACGCCGATTATCTGTGGCCTGCTGATCTCCACCTGCATTATGGGAGCCAACTATACCAACGACCCGATGTGGATTATGGCGCTAATGGCGCTGGCGTTCTTCGGTAACGGCTTCGCGTCAATTACCTGGTCATTGGTTTCGTCGCTGGCCCCGGTACGGCTGATTGGCCTGACTGGCGGTATGTTTAACTTTATCGGTGGCCTGGGTGGCATCAGCGTACCGCTGGTGGTGGGGTATCTGGCGCAGGATTACGGTTTCGCCCCGGCGCTGGTCTATATCTCGGTGGTGGCGCTGATCGGTGCACTTTCTTATATCCTACTGGTTGGTGATGTGAAGCGCGTCGGTTGATGGCGTTGCGCCCTGCCGGAGCACTGGCCCGGCAGGGCAGAATCGCGTAGTTTGTCTGGCAACTGTTGGATGTAAGGTTGCCCCATGTCAGAAAAACAACTCACCTTTGCAGAACGTCATCACCAGCTCACCAATATCAACGTCTGGACTGCCGACAGCCAATGGCTGGCGTTTGATGTCCGGCCTTCCGGTGCTTCCTTTACCAGCCTGACCATTGAGCGCGTTAATGTGCAGAGCGGCGCTGTGGAAGTGCTGTATCAGGCACGCGACGGTGCTTATGTTGGCGTGGTCACGGTCAGCCCGGATCTGCCGCCACGCTACGTTTGCATTCACGGCCCGGAACGTCCCGATGCGCACTGGCATTACGATTTCCACCATCGTCGTGGCGTGATTGTGCAGCGAGGTATCGCGGAAAATCTCGATGCCTGTGATATCACCGCGCCCTACACACCAGGCGCGCTGCGCGGCGGTTCCCATGTCCATGTCTTCAGCCCGGATGGTTCACGTCTCAGCTTCACTTATAACGATCATGTGATGCATGAAAAGGATGTGCGCGATGACCTGCGCAACGTCGGTGTTGCTGTGCCACTGCATCCGGTGTGTCCGCCAAAGCAGCATCCACGCGAATACGAAGGCAGCCATTATTGTGTGCTGGTCAGCCAGACACAGCGCTGCCCGCAGCCGGGTAGCGACCAAATCGATCGGGCGTATGAGGAGTGCTGGATTGGCGATCGTGGCTATCAAAAGCCAGACGGCAGCTGGCAGCGCTGGGCCATTGCGTTTATTGGTGATACGCGGGCAGCCAGTGGCGACAAAGTGCCGGAGGTGTTTGTGGCGGATTTGCCGGATGCGCTGGCAGATTACGCGAAGCCGGGAACGGTGCCGCTACAGGGAACCGTGGATAAATTGCCTGCGCCACCGGCCGGGGTTCAGCAGCGTCGCGTGACCCAGAGCAAAGGGCTGGCTTTACAGCCGCGTCATTGGTTGCGCGCTGCGCCGGACGGTAGTGCCATTGCTTTTCTGCTGGCGGATGACAACGGCGTGGTGCAGCTGTGGACAGTCTCCCCCAACGGTGGGATGCCGCGGCAGATAACGCAGCTGGAAAGCAGCATTCAGTCAGCCTTTAGCTGGCATCCTGGCGGGGAGGCGCTCGCCTTTATCTGCGATAACAGCGTGATGCGCTGCGCGTGGACATCAGGTAAATGCACCCGACTGACGCCGCGCAGTGAACTGCCGCCATCCGGTGACGCGGTGGTCTGGTCGCCAGATGGGCAGAAGATTGCGTATATGCGAGAAGTTAACGGCTGGCGACAGCTGTTCTGCGTCACTGCGCTTCCGCGGGCATAGCGGCAGCGGTAGACAGGCTGGCCTGGGTACCGGCCAGCTTCTCGCTTTGCCGCACGCGCTCACGCGGTGAGTCGATCGATTTGTCATCATCGTGGCGGAAGTAATCCCACGGCAGCAGGATGGTATCCATTACCGCTGAGAACGGCAGATCAATCGCGACCAGCGGTTTCATTGCCCAGCTGGTGTGATCATCGGTCAGCATTTCCGCGCTGGCGCGGGTGCCGGGGTAATAACCCTGGCTGGCGCCAGTATGGGACATGACGCTGGAACAACCGGAGGTGGTACATGCACAGCAGACCAACAGGCCTGGCAGCGAAAAGCGTTTCATTATATTCATCGTCTTCATCCCTTCAGTCATGGCATGGCCCTGGCTGGAGTGTGTCACCTGCGTCGCATCACTCTGGGGTGATGTCCTGATTCTCAGGCGAATAATTTCCTGAGTGTATGCTATTTCATCAGAATTGCTGCAAGAAAATCCTGATGAAAACTTGAAAGCGACAAAACCGCACCCACTTTTAGGATAAGGTCACGCTGCTTTTGCCGACAGGGAGAGCAACGGGCCGCACAACCTGTCCATGGTGGAAGGTTGCCAAAACTTGCTGAATATCAGGAGTCCTAATATGCGTAATTTTGATCTCTCTCCGCTTTATCGTTCTGCTATTGGTTTCGATCGTCTGTTTAACCTGCTGGAATCCAATCAGAACCAGGCCAATGGTGGCTACCCTCCGTATAACGTCGAGCTGGTAGACGAAAACCACTACCGTATCACCATTGCCGTAGCGGGCTTTGCTCAAACTGAGCTGGATATCACCTCACACGACAATATGCTGGTTGTGCGCGGCGCGCATCCTGAGGAACAACAGGAACGCAAATACCTGTACCAGGGCATCGCCGAGCGTAACTTTGAGCGAAAATTCCAGCTGGCAGACCATATCATCGTGCGCGATGCGCGCCTCGAAAATGGCCTGTTAAGCATCGATCTGGAACGCATCGTCCCCGAAGAGGCGAAACCGCGTCGGATTGAAATTTTGAAATAAGAGTCAGCGTTAACTGTCACCTTCAGAACCGCAATCCTGTCAAAGGACTGCGGTTCTTTTCCCACTAAATAAGCGCTTTATTTATTGATTTTTCATTAAGCGTCTTGCACGTCGCACAACCATGAAACCCTAATGCTATCATCACTTCCTCAGAAAATAATTGTTCGCTGTGTTGATTTATTTTGATTATTTTGCTGATGATTTCGCTTTTGGTATTCGTCTTGAGAATATGCCATGCGGTGATGATTTTATAATCCTCAATAGACATTTTATTTTCCTGGAGCAGTTTTTCTTTGAGGTGAGAAGCATAACCATATTTATTTATTGTCTTTCTGTAAGTTTGAAAAAAAGACAACGCTTCTTCAATATATTTTCCATCCTCTTCATCTGTTGAAGATTGCAGCAGATTATTGCTTGAAACTGATTCCTTACCACTGTTTGCGTGGTGGCTTTTTTTAATCGGACTCATATGAACCCGAAAGAAAGCATTTGCCTGGGCATAGTAAGCTTCTTCATTCCGGTTAAAAGTATCGATGTTGTTAATGAAATATTGTCGATATTCTTCTATTCTGTGCTCAGGGATTTCAACAGGGATGGTGAAGTTGTTATAGTCTGACAGCAGATTTGGACAATCTTTATAATAATGATAAGTTAGCCTGTCCTGATAGAAAATCACCCTTTGCTTACGTGAATGAAACTCGGATTTTCTCTGATTCATTATTTTTATGTTGTCAGCAGTTTCTGTATTAAGGATGTCGTTCACCGCAAGCGTCATCGTCATTACCTTAAGTTCAGGTGAACTGAATATTTTTTCTTTTGTATGTGATGCTATTATTGTATGAATCGCTTTACTGGCAGAGAGAGATCTTTCATAGGGTATATCAAGGATGCCACCAATCTTAATTAAAGAATATTTTGTGATATATACAAGAGGCATTTTAATTCCCTGTCGATAATTACTTCTCTGGAGTGGAGTGAATAATATTATTATTAATTAACTGGTCAACGAAGGATTCCTGGTAGTATTGAGGATCGATTTTATTGATAATCTCCTCAATTAAATCAGTTTCCTCACTCTCCGTAGCGACAATCCGGTATAAGGTTTCAGAGATATCTTTGGTAAGTAATGAGGTTTTAGGTTCGGAACTCAAACGACTTAATAACTCGAGCATGGCATAACTTTTAGCGGGTATCTTAATTGATACGGTCTCGTAAAGATCGCGAGAATCTTTAATTGCGTTGCTCTTCATTTTTTCGATTTGATTTTTAATCATTTTTATTCACCAGTTTCTGCTCAATAAGTTGTTTGCAAAAATTATGTTCATCAGAGTGCTTTTCTAACGCGATCTCTTCTTTGCTGAGAATGTCAGTATATTGATCCTGCTCTGACAATTTGAAGTTATTATACTTATAGAGAATTTCATGCTTGATTTCCGCCCTGGCAACTTCAAATATCCAGCTTTCCTCCAGGTCATTACAGCCATCAATGATATTTTGCGAGGATAACTTATCAGCTTCAATCGCTAATAACACTTGGCTATCAAATTCGGTTACTTCAGACTTCAGTTTTTCAATTAAAATCTTTCTGATGATATTGTTGAGAATGGCCGACCTTGTTGTATCAATTTTAAGTGCCAATTCATCGATGAATTTAAGGTCTGCCCGATGTATTTTTAAATTCATTTTTTGTGGAGGTGCCGGCAATACAATTGTACTGTCAGCTGAATTGCTTAATATTTTGTCTTTGTTTATTTTTAGCATTTTTTTTACCATAATGAAAAAATGAAGTCATAAGCAGATCGTCGGTTAATGCGACGCTTGCCCCTTTTTTTTTCTGTAAAGACACTAACTGTTTTTTCAGTGAATCGGTGCATTGAATGGCTAACGCCAGTGCCTTCTCATCTAATATCAATCTCTCGCTGTTATCGCTAAAGGAGCCAAGTGACATTACTAAATTAATCACTTCCAGAGATATATTTCTTTCCGACATTCTCTTTTGCAGATGACATGATATTTTCACGGCTTCACCTCGTCAGTTTTCAGCATAATGGCACCAAAAGTGATATTGTAAAAGTACAATTTGTACCTCAATATTTAATTGTATGTTTTTAAAGGTTATTTAATTTTTTCGACGAGGCGCAGTGATCTGCTGAGAGCGACAGGAAAGACAACTGTGGGGACGGGGAATGTGATTCGGGGTGGCAGGGTTACATACCCCGACACCCCTGCGATGCGTCAGGTCCTCACCAGAAATCGCTGGCTCACCATCCCACCGAACACATTGATCAGCAGACCAAAAATAATCACCGATGCTCCGAGCATCTGCTGTGCCGACAGGGTTTCCCCCAAAATCAACGCGGCACTGAGAATCCCCACCACCGGTACCAGCAGCGACAGCGGTGCCACGCGCCAGGTTTCGTAGCGACTCAGCAGATTGCCCCAGATCGCGTATCCGATAATGGTGGCGATAAAGGCGAGGTAAATCAGCGCCAGCACGGTTTGCAGCGAGATATTCATCAGGCTGCTGACAATTGTCTCTTGCCCTTCAAACCACCATGAACAGGCAAAGAACGGCACCATCGGCACCAGCGCACTCCATACCACCAGCGACATCACCGGTACTTTGCGGTTACGCAGAATAATCTTGTTGGTGATATTGCCCAATCCCCACGACAGCGCCGCCGCCAGCGTCAGCATCATGGTGGTGAGCGTAATGCCTGCGGTGGTTTGCCCCTCCATCCCGGCGGTTGCCAGGGTAAACATGCCGAGGGTCGCCACCAGAATGCCGACGATATGGTTCCAGCGCAGTTTCTCCGCCAGCAGCAATGCGCCGAGTATCAGGGTGAAAAAGGCCTGCGCCTGCACCACCAGCGATGCCAGCCCGGCTGGCATACCCAGCTTGATGGCGAGGAACAGAAAGGCGAACTGACCAAAACTGATGGTCATGCCATACACCACCAGCCAGCGCAGCGGAATGGCCGGGCGTTTAACGAAAAAGATCGCCGGGAATGCCACCAGAGTAAAACGCAGTCCTGCCAGCAAAAAGGGGGGCATGCCATGCAGCCCCAGCTTAATCACCACAAAATTGACGCCCCAGGCGAGTACCACACACAGGGCTAATAAGAGATCTTTGACTGACATAAAAATTCCTTCTGCCGCGATCAGGCGGTGGCCGTCACGGGGGTGGCGATCTCTGCGCAGCAGTCATCGCCGATAACACGAAAATAATCATTCACATCCAGCGCCACTGAACGTTCCAGCAACCCGGCGTTAAACCACAGCGTACCGACATCACGCAGGCGTGAATCCACACGCAGCGCCAGCCGGTCATCAAAACTAAAGGGAGGCACCGCGCCCATCACGCACTGTGTCAGCTCCTGGGCTTTTTCCGCGGCGGCAAAGCTCGATTTTTTGCCGCCGATGGCACGGGCGGCGCTTTTGAAGTTAATTTTGCAATCACCCGGCACAATCGCCAGCAGGTAACGGGCCTCCGCGCCCTCCGGCATCGTCACTTCCAGTACCATCGCCTTTGCGGCCTGATTCAGCTCGTTACCACGGATGGCGCTGATGACATCGGTCTGACCGATGGCCTCGTGCTCAATCACACGATAATCCGCCTGATGCTGCTCCAGTTGGGTGATCACTTTCTCAAAGGTTGTCATCTTTTCTCCTCGTATGACGGGCCTCGGGTTAACTCCAGGCAATCGCGTGCTTCATCTTTTTGTCGGTGAGACCAAAGAAGAAGCCCATGGTGATGCGCGTATCGCCTTCCACCCGATCAATTTCATGATAAAAAGCAGGATTAAACAGATAGATATCGCCACTGCGCGGCGAAAATTCGCAGGTTTCGCAATGCTCAACCACGCCACTCTGGTAACCGAGTTCGCCGGGCGTTTTAAAGCGCTCGTCCACCGGCTGCCATTTCTTATTAAAGATGCGTAATTCACCCCCGGCGTTGCATTCCTGGAGGCACACTACGCAACTCAGTTGATGCAAAATATCGGTCACGGCCAGGCCGCTGCCCGCCGCATCGCGTACGATGTTGTCGTTATGCAGCGGATTTGCGACGCCATTGGCATGGAAGCGCACAATCGAACCTGCGTAATCGCCGTGTTGTGGATCGGTGGCGGTTTGCAGGCTTTCCAGCCGCAATGCGTGTTTCACCCAGTTGTAAACCTGGTCACGCAGGCAGTGCAGCGACGGCGGTAATGCGGGCTGGATATCACGCAGTTCGGTGAAATAGTTTTCCGGCGCAGCGGTATGCTTCGCCAGATAGGGGCCAAGAGTGGTCAGTGCACCGTTGGGGTAGTGGGATACCCGCACCTTTTCGCGGCAAAGTTGCAGGTCATCCACCGCCGCTTCACGCACTTCCGGGGTCAGGAAATTACGCAGCACCAGCAGCGGTACGCGCGCAGTAACAATGTCATCCAGCCAGGTACTTTCTACAAACATTTTGGGGCTAATAACGCGTATCTGATTGAAAATGGCCATGCTTGTTCACTCCGACAAAGGAATTTCATGAAGTTCATGGTTGCTCATACGACGCCAGGTGGACGCCGCGCCCAGTGCTGCAATGGGTTCAGAAGAGATAAACGTGCTGTTGTTATGCTGACAGTGGTGCAGGGTGAAGTAATCCGGGTAGGGGGTGTCATCGGGATGCCATTGCCACGCCCAGGCTTTCTCGCGGGTGACAAAAATGGCATTGGCCGCGCTGCCGCCCGGGGCCACCTGCGCCATCTTGTTGCGCAGATAATCGCGGGTGAAATCGGCAGGTGTGGCGCGATCAACCATATATTCCAGGTATTCCGCCGAGTCAAAGCGTGACTCCGTCATGCCGAGCTGCTGATACACTGTCGGCAGAAAGCCGTTGTGCATCATGTGCCACTGCGTCTGGCCGCTGGTACGCCATAGCGGATGGGAAAATTCGATGCCCTGATTTTTGCTCAGCGTGGCATGACGCACATGTACCGCGAGAAAGCGGCCACGCAGACGATCCACATCAATACCCGGCAGCGCATCGGCAAAAGTGCCGGTGCCGTGCAGCGTGCGAATATGACCCTGTTCCCGCCACAACAAGCCCCAGCCGTTCGGATGTTGTTTGATCGGGCCATCATGGGTGGCGGTTTCTCCACAGCTCATCGCGCGCGCCGCCTCCAGTACCGCTGCGGCATCAAACTGTCCGTGCGCCAGAATCATTCTGCACATAGTAAATCCCCCCGGGTGGCAAAGGACGTGACATCGAGAATTTGATGGAAGGTCGCCAGCACGTCGTCGCGGCTGTTGCCCGGCAGACGAAAGGTGGCGAGGATGCCCGCATGGCGGGTTAAATCAGCGTACAGTGAAGAGCGCGGCGAGACTTCAAGCGCAGGCAGATTGAGCGGTGGCAATAGCTGGCCGCGCTGCTGTTGGGCGATCCAGTGTTCCGCCTGACGATATTGCAGCGGCTGGCGTAAACGTAAGCGTCCTACCACCTGAGCGGCCTGGCAGAAACGCAGCTCAGGCATGCCGCGTCCCGCTTCGATGTGAAAGGCAATCTCGGCCCAGTTAATGCCGGTTACTTCCTCGACCAGATTCACCACACCCATCCCCGACAGACGGAAACCCATTTCGAGAAAATGCGGCTCGCCATTGACCACAATGAAATCGATATGAAAGGCCCCCTGACGGTAGCCAAAGGTTTCGCAGCAGAAACTCATCAGGCTGGTGAAGGAAGCTGGCAACTGTTGTGCCGCCATCGCCACATGCCCGGATTCGTAAAAGCTGATGCTACCGTCCTGATCGTTGTGAAGTTCGATCACCTTCTGGCAGCAGGTCAGCGCCACCGCGTGACCGTTATCCACCACCCCCTGGAGCGAATATTCATCGCCGCACAGCCAGCTTTCGACGATAAAGCCGGAGAAACCGCGCCCGCCGTAATTCATGGTATCGACCAGTTTATTGATCACGGTGTCGAGCTGGCTGGCCTGTTCCACCAGCCAGATACCGAGGCCGCCACCGCCATCAACCGGCTTGATCACGCACGGATAAAGCAGCGCCTCACGCGCATCGCGGATACTGAGCGGGGAAGCGAAGAAACGGAATTCCGGCTGCGGGAAACGCGGCCAGGCTTTGCGCAGCGCCATGCGTTGCGCATATTTATCCGGGGGAATAAAACCGGGACCGGCATCCGGGCCAGCCAGCATCTCGCGTACCCGTCCGGCGGAGACGTTGTAGGCTTCAAATCCCGCCAGCACCACCTGGGGATGCTCCAGCAGCCCGGCACGCAGGCAGGCCTGCAACACATCCCAGGGGTTTTCTGGTCGGTCAAGCCGCACGATCAGATCGAACGGCAGCGTAAAGCTGAGCGACTGGTAATCGATAAAATCGCCCATCTCCGCCAGCACGGTAAAATAGCCTTCGCGTTTCGCCACGGCGCAGTACGGGTTTTGCCCGTCACGGGTCGCGCCAATCTGCAGGAATATCTTTCTCATCGCTTAGCCTTACCGGGTCAGCGCCCGGAAATCACTTCTGTGACGATGTCCTGCAGGACACCATTGTTCACCTGAATCACCGCTTTGTGTGGATCGAAGCGCAACACGCGCGACAGGGCATCGTGCTGCTGGTTATCCAGCAGCGAACTCACCTGCGTGCTGCGCCAGCAATGGCGCATCTGGGTGATGGTCAGGCCGGACAGTTGCTCCAGCTGTTGTGCCAGCTGGATATCGTTGCTGTCACCCGCCAGCAGCGCCCGCACGGCCTGCTCCTGGGGGGGATGCGGCAGCTGGTGTAACCAGGCCGGCAGCTGCCTGCCGCCGGCGATAAATGGGGAATAAATCATGCACACCAGCTGGGTTTCATTGAGGCCAAAGGCCTGTTCCGCGAACTGCGCAGCGCGCTGACGCGCCCGGGCGATGGCCTCATCATCCTGATAACGCGCTGCCATCTCCTCAATCAGCTGGGGTGGGAAATCCTTTTGCTGCATCAACCCCAGCGCAAAGCGCACATATTCGCGAATGCCTTCGGCGTAGCTACGCTGCAACAGCGTTTCCGCGCGCAGACCGCGAATATGTGCCATTAAGGTGGGATTGCCGCAGTCCGATTCGGAAAAACTGAACATCAGTTCATCGAAGCGGAAATGCATAAACTCCGTCAGCAGCGCCCAGTGCGCGCCCACTTCATAGGCGGTGTCCTGATAGATATTGAAGAACAGCGGGTCGCGGGCCAGCTGCCAGGTGATGCGGTGCGCCGGTGTGACCTGATCGTCGCCGTAGATATCAGCAAAATAACGTTCAGCGACGCCATCAAGGGTTTGCAGAAAGCCGCTAAAGCCGCGTGATTTATCCGCCACTGGCGCATTAAACAGTCGTGACAGATGGCGCGCCCACGCGAGGTAAGCGGTTTGTTCCTGCGGGGAATCGCCGGTGATGATCATATCCACCCCGCCATCGTAGTGCGCAGCAAGGCCAAAGGAGTTCACCATGCTGAGGTTGCAGGCGTTACAGAAGGTGGAACGCGCATCGGCGCGGAAGCGGTGGCCATTCATCAGCACATCGTTGCGATTTTGCTGGCGCACCGCTTCCGGCATCGGCAAATGACGGGCAAAAGGACGAATCTGTAATCCGTCGGTCACCAGACATTCGGTAAAGTCATCGTTGTGGATATGCAGCGCGCGATAGACGCGATCGATGTTCTCCATCACGCTGTCGTTCATCGCCGCATGGCGGTTGGTACTGATGCGCAGCTGGAAGGTGCTACCGTGCTGTTGCCAGATCAGCCCCTGGATGTAGCGCACATACGCCACCATGTAGCTGCTGTCTTTGCCACCGCCATAGGCGAGTAGCACACGGTTGTTTTCGGGATGATGCGTATCGGGTAAAGCGGCGAGCAAACGGCGGGAACAGGCCTGGGCTGATTCGAGAATGGCGTTGGACAGGTATCCTTCAATTTCTCTCATCATGGTGGACAGATTATTCATTTTTCACTTTTTCCTTTGGCTAATAAAATCGCAGTCGCCTTGAAGTCGACAACCTTGCTCACGGGCCACGAAGGTGTTACGGAATGAATGTCTCGGTCTTATGCTGTGTGGCTGTTGGCTTGCCACCGCTGCGCATCGTTATTTAAGAGATGCAGCCTAAACTACTTTGAATGTAATCTGATGGATACGCACAGATCAGCACGATATGGGGTGGAACAGATGGCGGGTGAGACGGAAGAACAGGAGAGTCAGAGCAGTCGTTACCGTCAGATAGCAGAACAGATCAAACAGGCGATTCACAGCGGTTCTCTGCCGCCAGACAGCCGTCTGCCTTCGGTACGCACCCTGGCGACGCAGTACCATGTCAGCATGACCACCGCGCTAAAAACATTACGCACCCTTGAGGATGAGCATTATGCGGTGGCGCGTCCTAAGTCCGGCTTTTTTGTTGCGCCGCGTAAAGCGGACAAAAAATTGCCGCTGGTTCCGCACGAGCAGCCGCGCGAAATCGCACCGCTGGATGAGCAGACTGAGCTGCATCTGGCGATGGTCGGCTCGGATTGTCGGGTACGACTGGACCTGGCAAACGGCGATATCTCGCTGTATCCGGTAAAGAAAATTGGCCTGCTGATGCGCCAGATGGGCTACAGCAAACCTGCGCTGCTGGGCAACACCGTCAAGGGCACTGGCTATGCGCCGCTCAAAGCGGAGATCGCCCGCCGCGCGGTGGATTATGGCTGCAACATCAACGCCGATGACATCCTAATCACCAATGGCTGCATCGAGGCAATCTCGCTGTCGCTGCGCGCCACCACACGGCCAGGCGATATCGTGGCGGTGGAATCGCCGTGCTACTTCGTGCTACTGCAAATGTTGCACAACCTTAATCTGCGGGTGATTGAAGTGGAAGCTGGCGCGGAAGGTTACGTCAACGTGGAAAAACTGACGTCGCTGTTCCAGCGCAAAGCGGTGCAGGCGTATCTGAGTATTAACAACATCAACAACCCGCTGGGCAAAAGTATTCCCAACGAACAGAAGGCTTATATTGCGCGTCAGGCGGATGAAAACGATGTGGTGATTATTGAGGATGATATCTTCGGTGACACCGCGTTTGGTGAACGCCGTCCGTTCCCGATGCGCGCCTTCAGCCCGAACGTTATTTTGTGCAGCGGCTTCTCAAAAACCGTGGCACCCGGCATCCGCATTGGCTGGGTGCACAGCGCCAACTACATGCGCAAAATCGCCTCGTTAAAATACACTTCAACCATGGGCACCTCGGTGCTGTCGCAGGCGGCAATTGCCGAACTGCTGCGCAACGGCGGTTACGATGCCCATCTACGTAAGCTGCGCCGCGAGCTGGCGAACCAAATCCGCCAGATGCGCCAGGCGGTGCTGCGCTATTTTCCTGCGGGCACGCGGGTGTCTGATCCGGAAGGCGGTTATGTGTTGTGGGTTGAGATGCCGGTGCAGGCGCTGAATGTGCGTGCGCTGTTTCTCAAGGCGCGCAATGCCGGGATTGGCATCGCACCGGGGCATATATTCGCCACCGATCACCGCTACGACCACTGTTTTCGGCTCAACGCCGGGTTTGGCTGGAATGCGGAAGTGGAGCAGGCAATTCGCCAGCTGGCACAGTGGTGCCAGCTGTCATTGTTAGAAGCAAAGCAGGATTAAGCGCGCCAGGCGTCTTCGAGTTCTTCCGCCAGAATCTGCACCGCGCGTTCAATATTCTCCGCGTCCGGTACATAATTCATGCGCATACATTGGTGGGTATGCGGCCATTCCTGCTCCAGGCCGGGGAAGAAGAAGTGGCCAGGCACCATCAGCACGCCGCGTGCTTTCAGGCGCTGATACAGGGCTTCGGTGGAGATCGGCAAATCGCGGAACCACAACCAGAGGAAAATCGCCCCTTCCGGTTTATGAATCAGGCAGCGATCTTCCGGTAAATAGCGGCGAATGATAGCGATCGTTTCGCTCACTTTGTGCTGATAAAACGGTTTGATCACCTCTTCCGACAGACGCAATAAATCCCCACGCACAATCATCTCGTTGGCGATCGCCGGGCCGATGCTGCCTGGTGCCAGGCTGATAATACCGTTCATGTTGCCAATGGCGCTGATGGTCTTTTCATCGGCAACGATAATGCCGCAACGCGCACCGGGCAGGCCAAGTTTTGACAGACTCATGCACAGGATGATGTTGGGATTCCACAGCGGGCGTGCTTCGCTAAAGATAATGCCGGGGAAGGGCACACCGTAGGCGTTATCAATCAGCAGCGGCACCTGGTGCTGTTGTGCCAGGGCATCCAGCTGTAACAGTTCATCATCGGTGATCACGTTGCCGGTGGGATTGGTCGGGCGTGATACGCAGATCAGACCAACCTCGTCATTCAGCGGCAAATGGTCAAAATCGACGTGGTATTTAAACTGGCCTTCCGGCAGCAGTTCGATGTTCGGTTTCGCGGAAACAAACAAGCCTTCTTCCAGCCCGGCATCGGCGTAACCGAGGTATTCCGGGGCCAGCGGGAACAGTACGCGTTTTTTGCTGCCGTCGGCGCGGTGTCCGGCGAACAGGTTAAACAGATAGAAAAACGCGCTCTGGCTGCCGTTGGTGAGCGCGATATTCTGCGCCGTTAATGGCCAGCCGAACTCCTCGCGCAGCATGGCTGCCAGCGCATCGAGCAGCAAAGCCTTGCCGCGCGGGCCGTCGTAATTGCACAGCGCCTCGCTCAGCTTGCCTTCCTGATGCATCTGCTGCAAAAGCTGGTGGAAATAGTCGTTAATGGCCGGGATTTGCGCCGGATTCCCGCCGCCAAGCATGATGGTGCCGGGGGTTCGCAACCCTTCACCCATATCTTCCATCAGACGTGAGATACCGGAATGTTGCGTAAATTTGTCGCCGAACTGTGAAAAAGACATAGCAGGTTAAAACTTTGTGATGACTGATTGAGGACAACCATAGCGCCCGCAACATGCAGGCGCAATGGTCAGGCGGGGAAAAGGTGCAAAGCCTTATTTCACAACCTCAGGATTGACACAATTCTTCTCGATTTTGCCGGTCAGCGCGGCGATCAGGTTATCCACTGCATCACTCAGCATGCCGTAGCGGGTTTCATGGGTGGCGGAACCGATGTGCGGCAGCGTCACCACATTCGGCAGCTTCAGCAGTGCGGAATCGGCAGGGACAGGCTCCTGCTCGAACACGTCCAGACCCGCGGCGTGAATGGTGCCGTCCTGTAACGCCGTGATCAGCGCTTGCTCATCGACCACCGGACCGCGTCCAGCGTTGATCAGAATGGCGCTCGGCTTCATCATTTTCAGCTGTGCGGTGCTGATCATATGATGTGTCTGTTCAGTCAGCGGCAGGCTGATGCAGACAAAATCGCTTTCCTTCAGCAGCGTCTCCAGGTTGCAGGCGCGGGCGCCAAAACGGGTTTCCGCTTCGCTATGCTGACGGCGTGCGTTGTACAGAATCTTCATACCGAAGCCGAAATGCGCGCGCTGCGCCAGCGCCAGTCCGATGCGGCCCATGCCGAGGATACCGAGGGTTTTGTGATGCACATCGACGCCGTATTTCTCCGGGCCAATGCTTTTCTGCCACTGACCGGCTTTCACCCAGGCATCCAGTTCCGTTACGCGGCGGGCGCTGCTCAGCACCAGTGCCATCATGGTGTCGGCCACAGTTTCGGTCAGCACCGTGGGTGTGTGCATCAATACCACACCACGCTGGTTTAACGCCGCGACATCAAAGTTGTCATAGCCGACAGAGATGGTTGAACAGGCGCGCAAGGCAGGCATTTTTGCCAGAAGGTCCGCATTCACTTTACCGCCTGAACCCAGTAAGCCCTGAGCCTGTTGAAACTGGGCTGCGTATTGATTGACGGTTTCCGGGGAAATGTCGTTGACTTCGGTGACAGTGAAGTGCGCGTCGAGTTTCGCGTACAGTTCTTCCGGCAGGCTTTTCTGACCCTTATAAACAATCACAGCAGGTTTCATCTTTTGCTCCCTGTAGAACGAGTGACGGGCGACCAGCGTCGCCCGGAAAAGTCATTTCAGCTTACGCTTTCAGGCGTGTTTTGCCCCGTGCAACGGCGGCGTTTTGTTTTCAGCGGGTTTGACGACCAGCGTCAGCCAGACTGACGCCAGCAGGGCTGCCCCCATAAAAATGTAAGAGGCCGATGGGTTGCCGGTTGCGCCATTAAGATAACCCACAATCCATGAGCCGACGAATGAACCGAGTGCGCCCATGCTATTAATCAGAGCCATCGCGCCGCCTGCCACATTACGCGGCAGCATTTCCGGGATGATGGCGAAGAACGGACCGTAAGGGGCATACATCGCACCACCGGCAATCACCAGCAACGCATACGACAGCCAGAAATGGCTGGAACCCACCAGATACGAACCGAGGAAGGCCAGCGCGCCAATCAGCAGCAGCGGCCAGACAAACAGTTTACGGTTCTGCATTTTATCCGAGGCCCACGACACCACGATCATCGCGATGGTGGCGACCAGATAAGGTACCGCCGACAACCAGCCCGCTTCCACCATCCCCATCTGCGTACCGTTACGCAGGATGGAGGGCAGCCACAGCACGAAGCCATATACGCCGATGCTCCAGGCAAAATATTGCAGGCATAACAGCACAACATTACGGTTACGGAAGGCTTCGCCGTAATTACGCACCGCTTTGATGCCTTCCTGCTCTTTCTGCAACTGTGCCTGCAACGCGGCTTTTTCGCTGTCGCTCATCCATTTCGCCTGAGCCGGTTTGTCCTGCACCAGGAACCACCAGGCGACGGCCCAGATCACCGCCGGAATCCCTTCGAAGATAAACATCTCACGCCAGCCAAAGGAATCGATCAGATAGCCCGACACCACCGACATCCACAGCACCGTCACCGGGTTACCAAGGATCAGAAAGGTGTTGGCGCGTGAACGTTCGGATTTGGTGAACCAGTTGCTGATGTAAATCAGCATCGCGGGCATCACCGCCGCTTCCACCACGCCGAGCACAAAACGGATGGCCGCCAGCATCGGAATATTGCTCACTACCCCGGTCAGCGAGGCGCACAGCCCCCACAGCACCAGGCAGCAGAAAATCAGTTTTTTCACGCTGCGGCGTTCGGCATACACCGCCCCAGGGATCTGGAAAAAGAAGTAGCCAAGGAAGAACAACGCGCCGAGCAGCGATGACATGCCTTTGGTGATGCCGAGGTCGTCGTTAATGCCTGCGGCCGAGGCGAAGCTAAAGTTCGCGCGATCGAGATACGCCAGACTGTAGGTGATAAACACGATGGGCATGATAAACCACCAGCGTTTTGGCGCGATTGTCTGCGTTTTCATACGTTTATCCTCTGTTCGTAACGGCGCGATTTATCGCGCCACTGCATGTGTTTGTGCAGGTATCAGTAATCGCCAAGGGTGGCGCGTGTCGGCAGCCCTTCGCTGTCGCCCGCGACCTGAATAGCCAGCGAGCCGATTCTGTTGCCGCGCAGGATCGCCTGCGGCAGCGTTTTGCCCTCCAGCAGGGCGCTGATCAGGCCGACGGCAAAGCCATCACCGGCACCGACGGTATCGACCACCTTGTCAACGCGAATCGGGGCCACCAGGCCTTTGTCACCGTCGGCAGTTTTGAACCATGCACCATCGCTGCCGGTTTTGATCACCACCGCTCTGACGCCTTTATCCAGGTAGAAATCAGCGATGGCTTCCGGCTGGCGATAGCCGGTGAGAATCAATCCCTCGCGCTCACCCGGCAGCACCCAGTCGGCGTACTCCGCCAGCAGGTTCAGCTGTTTACGCATCTCATCTTCACTGCGCCACAACACCGGCCGCAGGTTGGGATCGAAGGAGATGGTTTTGCCCTGCGCGCGCATCTCTTTGGCGGCATGTTTGCAGAGCGCCAGCGAGGACTCGGAAATCGCTGCCGACACGCCACTCAGATGCAGATGGCGCGCATGGCCGAAATAGCTGGCATTGAAATCATCCGGCGACAGATGGCTGGCGGCGGAACCGGCACGGAAGTACTCCACTTCAGGGTCGGAGCCATCATCGACGCGGGATTTGAGCTGAAAACCGGTGCGATAACGCGTATCAACGGTGACGCAGCGATGATCAACCGCCTCTTTTGCCAGCTGTTGCAGGGTAAAGCGACCAAAGCTGTCGTCACCCACCCGGCTCACCCAACCCACCTGCAATCCCAGGCGCGCCAGACCAATTGCCACGTTAAGTTCGGCACCGGCGATGCGTTTGGTAAAACGTTCGGCAGCGGCCAGATCGCCAGTTTGCTCCGCGATAAACATCGCCATCGCTTCACCAATGGTCACCACATCCAGTTGCGTCGGGGTCATCATTGTCAGCTCCTTAGCAGGCGCGCAGCAGGTCAACGTAGTGACGCGTTACCGCCACTAAATCGTCGCCTTCCAACGGGAATTCGATACCGCGAGGTACATCACCGGGCAGCGCCTGTAACAGGGCGCGCCAGTCTTCGGGGCTGTCATCCAGCGCGATGGCGCGGAAACTGGGGTGATGAGGCACGGCAGTTTTGACATGCACGTAGCCGACATAGCGGCTCAGCTGCTGTGCCGCCTGCATGGCGTCTTCGCCGGTCCAGTGCCAGTTCGCCATATCAAAGGTCATGTGCAGCGGCAGCGCGGCGTCAAAGGCGTGATGGAAAAAGCGCTGCATCGGGGCCAGTTTGCAATCGGCGGTTTGATCGTTTTCTACCACCAGTTTGACCGGGGATGCGTTCAGTACCGCAAGTAAGGCGTCGAAGTGTGGCTCGACATAATGGCCGAGCGACAGTTTCAGGCGCTGTGCCCCGAGCTGCCCGGCTTCGCGCAGCAGTTGTGCCAGATGGGGGTTCAGCGCGCCATCAGCCAGATACAGCGTTTCCGGTGCGGAATAGCACACACTCAGACCCTGCTGAGCAATCGCCTCACCCAGCGCGGGTAGCTGGCTAATCTCATCAGCACCGAATAATTCGCGGCGGATTTCCACACCATCCGCCCCTGCCTGCTTAATCAGCGGCAGCAGCGCAGCCTGACCGCCCAGTTCCGCTACTTTGGTGGTGCCGTAAGCGGCGGTAACAACGATAATTTCTGGTTTCATCTCATCTCTCCGGGCGTAAACAGCATGCCAAACGTTATAAAAACGTTAGATGGAACCGGTTCCAAAGAAAAGCGACAGATCACGGAAGTATGATCCTGCTCACGAAGTGGGCCGTGGGGGATTGTAGCGGTGCGATTTATCGCGCGGGTTTTAACGAATAAATTAACGCAGCCGCTGGCTGGAGCCGCGCACAATCAGTTCGCCGGAAAATACCTGCTCGGAAATCGGTTGATCGTCGCCTTCAATACGCGCGATAACCTTTTCCAGCGCGGCATAGCCGATCTGCCAGGTAGGTTGTTTCAGGGTGGTGATGCCAGGTCCGGCCAGCGCAGCCCATTCCAGCTCATCGAAGCCAAGCAGGCCGATGGATTCGCCCCAGTTGAGGTTAAGACGTTGCATTGCGCGCGCCACCTGCAACGTCAGCGCGCCGTTGGCGGCGACGATGGCACAGCGTTTTCCGGCATGACGCTGGCGGAAATCGCGTAGCGCCGCATCCATCAGGGCGGGCTGATGCAGGGCAACTTCGGTGTTTTCTGCCTGCACCGCAGGTTGCGATTGCGCGGTGCTAAAGAACGCCGCCAGGCGCTCGCGACGGGTGTTGACGCTACCCAGCGGCTCGCTGAGGAACAGCAGCGCTTCATAACCGTTATCCAGCAGGTGCTGCGTGGCCTGATGCGCCGCTTCCGGGTTATTCAGCCCGACTACGTCACAGGCGAAATCAGGGATTTTGCGGTCAATCAGTACCATCGGCAGCATGGATTGTTGTAGCTGGCGCAGCACGTCTTCACGCATGCCGACCGCATTCACCACAATGCCTTCCACCTGATAGCTGCTCAGCAGTTGCAGGTAATGCTGCTCCAGATCCACTTCATTGTTGGTATTACACATCAGCAGGGTAAAACCGTGGCTGCGGCAGGCGGCTTCAATACCGCTCAGCACATCAACGGAATAGGGATTGGTGATGTCCGCAATGATCAGGCCAATCAGGCGGGTACGTCCTCGTTTCAACCCGCGCGCCATTTGGCTGGGGCGATAATCGAGTTCAGCAATGGCCTGTTCAATACGCGCTTTCAGGTCGGGCGACAGCAGATTCTGCTCGCCATTCAGATAGCGGGAAACGCTGGTTTTCCCGGTCTTTGCCGTACGGGCAACATCACTGATAGTCGCGCGTGGCGGCCTGGTCTTCATTGCATATACCTGAATCAAAAGAAACAAGCGAAGACTACCACAGGAACACCGCTGCGCAACAACCGGCTAGTCAGAAGTGAGGAGCAGACGCGGTTGCCACAGGGCCTGCACTTGTTCAGGGGGGGTGCCGTCCAGCAATTGCAGCACCATCTCGGCAATCTTTTCGCCAACATGTTGCTGTGAGCATTGCAGGATGGCATTGACCGGGTGATCGATAATCGAATCATGCGGCAGCCCGTCATAAACAAACAACGGAATGGCCTGCGGCCCGCTGAGCCGCCCGGCCTGTTGCAATGCTATGGCGGCACCTTCTCCCAGCGGGCTGCAATCGGTAATGATCGCCTGCGGTTGAGGGGCGCTCGCCAGCCAGGCCGAGGTTTGCTGATAACCCGCACGACGTGAGGGAGCTACGGTAGCAAGCTTCGGCACAGGAACCGGCGGCTGGTGCGATGCGATGGCATCGAGGAACCCCTGGCGGCGGTCGCGCACAAAAGAGCTGGGTTCGTTGCTGCCAATCCACCCCAGCCGGGTCAGCCCCTTTGCCAGAAAGTGTTCTGTCGCCAGCTTTACCCCGGCGTGATTATCGTAGTCAAACCAGGCATAGGGCTGCGCCAGCTGGCTACGTCCCAGCGACAGGAAGCGGAAACCTTTCTGTTGCAGACGTTGCAGGCGGATGTCGTCGGGGGTGGTATGGGTGACGATCAGCGCATCCATGGCGCGGCTGCGCAGCATACGCAGCGTGCGCTGCTGGTCCTGGGGTTTATCGGCCAGCATCAGCAGATCAATGTCTTCACGGGCCAGGCGTTGATCAATGGTTTGCAGCATGCCGGTGAAATGGCTATCGCTTAGCGGCAATACGCTATCGGGTATCACCAGCCCGACGGTGTTGGTACGGCCGGTCTTCAGTTGGCGAGCCGCGGCATTGGGACGATAGCCGCGTCGGCTGGCTTCTTCTTCAATACGTTTGCGCGTGTCTTCAGCCACATCATCATAGCCATTCAGTGCACGACTCACGGTAGTAACGGAAAGTCCGAGGACGGAGGCGATGGCTTTCAGCGACATGATGGGCTTCCATTGATCAATTTTTGATCAAGCTAACATAAAGAAATCGGCGGCTCTACGGGGGGATAATATTTGAGGGCAGGGGCAGCAGCAAGCGTCAAAAGTGGAGTAAAAACGTGCGAAATGGGCCTGACAGCGCAGGCCCAAAAGACTTATCCCAGCGGGGTGAGGGTGATCTCGACGCGGCGGTTCTGCGCCTTGCCGGCTTCGGTGCTGTTGCTGGCAATCGGGTTATCCGGCCCCATGCCCTGGGTACGCAGGCGGCTGGCTTCGACGCCCTGCACAATCAGCGCGCTGGCAACGCTTTCCGCACGCTGCTGCGACAGACGCATATTCAGGGCGCGGGTACCGGTGCTGTCAGTAAAGCCAACCACATTGACGGCGGTTTTTGGATACTCTTTCAGTACCATTGCCACGCCGGTCAGAGTATTGGCACCCGCCGGTTTCAGGTTGCTGCTGCTGGAATCGAAGGTGACATTGTTTGGCATATTCAGCACGATGTTGTCACCCTGGCGCGTGACGCTGACGCCGGTGCCACGCATTTTGTCGCGCAGTTTGGCTTCCTGCACATCCATGTAATAACCGATACCGCCTCCCAGCGCTGCGCCGGAAGCCGCGCCAATCAGCGCCCCTTTACCGCGATCTTTTTTCGAGGATGACAGCATGCCGACGCCCGCGCCCAGCACGGCTCCGAGGCCCGCGCCAATGCCGGATTTACCTGCCTGTGATTCGCCGGTGTAAGGGTTGGTGGTACAGCCAGATAATGCCAGGCTGCCGCTCAGTAACAAGGCCAGTGCAACAGTGTGCTTATTCATAAAAGTCCCTTCGATTTAAATGGGGGGAAAAACCCAAAACGGTGCTGATTATGCCGTTAAATCATGAGGGAAAGCGTGAGAATAAGTCTTAAATTGTAAAGAATCGCCTCATATGTTGGCAGGATGGCAGAAACAATCAGTTTGATGATCATTAATCAGGCCGCAGGCTTGCATATAGGAATAGCAAATCGTAGGGCCGATGAATTTAAAACCACGCTTCTTCAACGCTTTAGACATTGCTATGGCAGCATCGGAGGTGGTGGGAGCCTGCTTGTAATCGGGGAAATGGTGCAAAACTGGCGTGTCATCGACAAATCCCCAGATAAAGCGAGAAAAGTCTTCACCGCTCGCCTCCATGGTGAGGAACGCACGCGCATTCACAATAATGGCTGACAGTTTGGCGCGTTGACGAATCAGGCCGCTGTCCTGCATCAGACGATCGAGATCGGCTTCATCCATCGCAGCCACTGCCTGTGGGTCAAACTGATGAAAAGCACGCTGATAATTTGCGCGTTTTTTTAACACGGTAATCCATGAAAGCCCGGCCTGTTGTCCTTCCAGACACAGCATTTCAAATAAGGCACGCTTATCAGTTTGCGGCACGCCCCATTCGGTGTCGTGGTACGCCAGATAGAGCGGATCCTGTGTTACCCAGCCACATCGTTGCATCGCAGTGCTCCTAAAGCATGAGGAAAATACTTCTCTTTCCTTGACGTATTCAATAATCGGTTAATAGTTAATCAAAGGGCGCCGATAACTGTTTTATCCAATACCTAAACGCCCGGTTCCTATCTGGCTCGTCAGGAGTCCTTCATGTTGCAGAAAAGTCAGCGGTCAGGCCAGCACATTCTTGCGCTGGCTCTTGTTGGTGTGTGGCTATCTGCCTGCGCCCTGCCTGCCCGGGCATGGGATGAGGGCAGCCAGCAGAACACGACCAGCGCGAGCTCGCCTGATTATGACGCCATCCTGGCGGAAAAAATTTCCCAGAATCACCTGACATTGACCGGCAACAACGATCGAGGCCTGATGGATGCGGCGCTTAACCCACCTGATGGGGCGATCATTAACCTCCATACCGAAGCCGCCAGCGTTGGCGCGAATCCGTTTGCTAACCGCCTCTCGGCTGGCTGGCAAATGCCGATGAGTGAGACAATATCCACCGGGCCGATTGCGCAATACGCGGTCGATCCCTCGTCTCTCAACTGCCCGCAATGTGAATTTATCGATCGTAACAACCCTGACCAGGTCGCCTCGCTGGGCTGGCGTGTTGATTCCAGCCTTGGCTGGATAGCGCCCTACGCACAGATTAGCTACAGTCATCAATTGGGTGAGATGAATTTTACGCCACGCAGTGATGAGGGGATCGGCAGGGAAAACAACTGGATGGATGTCAGTGTGGGTGCCAATATGCCGCTGGGGCAGCATCTGTCAGCGTTTGCCTCATTCTCACAAACCGGGGCGATGAGCAGCGGTGAGCAGTTCATTTATAGCCTTGGTGTCAGCGCCAGCTTTTAATCTGCGATGACCTTTTTTGGCGATTCCACGCGCTAAAACAGGTACACTGCAACCTTAGCGCCGGGCGGCATATCCGCTCCGTTGCACTGGGCTAGTCAACGTCAGGTTTCTTCATGTCAGTCAAAATCTTAACTTCAACGCTGGTCGGGCTGGATGGCTTTTGTCAGGATCCGCTCGCGGTACTGCAACAGGCGGAAAACGGCACGCTGGCAGTGCTGCATCACAACGCACCGGCATTTTATGCGCTGACGCCACAGCGGCTGGCGCAATTGCTGGCGCTGGAAGCCGCGGCACAGCAACCCAATGATGTCATGCTGGATGACAGCATGTTTGACACCCCCAGCGCGCCCATTGCGGCCCCGGTGGGGAAATTTGCCATGTATGCGGGCTGGCTGCCGGACAACGATTTTCAGCGCCAGGCGGCCATCTGGGGCATCGCGCTGAGCGAACCGGTGACGGCGGCTGAGCTGGCCACTTTTATTGCTTACTGGCAGGCTGAGGGACGTTTGTTCCATCATGTGCAGTGGCAGCAAAAGCTGGCGCGTAGCGTACAGATGAACCGGGCGGCCAACGGCGGACAGCCGAAGCGCGATATCACCCGGATCAGCAATACTGATTATGATATTCCCGATGGTTTTCGAGGTGAATGATGAAAACGCCGAACGATCTTTTCAGCCGCCTGAAAAAACTGATGCCGCATGAGGTGAAACCAAAATTCACCAGCGGTGAAGAATTGCTGGCCTGGAATCAAGAGCAGGGCCGTTTACGCTCCGAAGCCATTGTGCGTGAGAATCGTGCGATGAAGATGCAGCGTATTATGGGCCGCTCCGGCATCCGCGAACTGCATATGAATTGCTCGTTCGACAATTATCGGGTGGAAAATGAAGGGCAACGCAAAGCCTTGAGCCTGGCGCGTGAGTACGCGGCGGGTTTCGATAACAGCATTTCCAGCTTTGTGTTTTCCGGCCGCCCTGGTACCGGCAAAAACCATCTGGCTGCGGCTATCGGGAATGACCTGATTTTGCGCGGCAAAAGCGTGCTGATTGTGACCGTAGCGGATTTGATGTCGAGCATGAAAGGCACCTTCAGTGGCGGCAGCGATATCACCGAAGAACGCCTGTTGCAGGATCTCAGTAATGTCGATCTGCTGGTGATCGACGAGATCGGCATGCAAAGCGAATCACGCTATGAAAAAGTGATCATTAACCAGATTGTCGATCGCCGATCCTCGTCCAAACGCCCGACGGGTATGTTGTCGAACCTCGACCCCGCTGGTATGAACACGCTGCTGGGCGAGCGCGTGATGGACCGTATGCGCCTCGGCAACAGCCTGTGGGTGCGCTTCGACTGGGAAAGCTACCGCAGCCGCGTGCGCGGCGATGAATACTGATTCGCCTGCCTCACTTCATCAGGGTGCGCCACGTCAAAAATGCCAGCAAAGTCCGAGATAAAGCGCACCCGGACACTGCTACACTGAACCTCTTCCATTTTGCCGGGTGAGAAAGGCATGAAAGCGATGGGTAAAGGGCCGGCATTATTACGACTGAATAACCTGAAGCGGGTCATGACGCAGCTGCGTCAGACGCGGATAACCTCCCGCCAGGATCTGGCTCTGGCATTAAACCTCAGCAAAAATACCGTTTCGCTGATTGTGGATGATCTGCTGGAACTGGGGGTGATTACCGAACTGGGTCCGGTCAGTGTTGCCTCTGCCGGGCGTCCGAAGATTGAAATATCACTCAGGCCGGAAAAGCTGAAAAGCGCCGGTATCATGGTGGAACGCCAGACGATTCATTGGCAGGTATGTGATTATTTCTCGCAGGTGATTGCCGAACAGACCTGGCGCACCAAAACGGATGACCCCGCCGTGCTGTTGCAGGAGCTGACGGAGTGCTGCCAGACGCTGGTCGCCGCCCATCCTGAGTTAATTGGTATCGCGCTCGGATTCCCAGGCATCGTTGATCCACAACGTGGCTGGATGCATTTCTCTTCCCATCTTGGCTGGCAGGATATTGATCTGCTGACGCCACTCAAAGCTGAAATCAGCCTGCCTTTACGCATCATGAATAATGTTAAAGCGGCGGCGCTGTTGCCGGTGCAGCAACTGGCGCTGGATAAAAATCAGAGTCATTTTTATCTGCGCATTGCGGAAGGTATTGGCGGGGCGCTGGTACAGCAGGGCGAAGTGTTTACCGGCAGCAGCTGGACCGCAGGAGAAGTGGGCCATTTGACGGTGCAGCCGAATGGGGCGCGTTGCAGCTGCGGGCGTCTTGGCTGCCTGGAAGCGCTGGTAAGCCAGCCTGCGATTCAGCATCAGCTGGCCCAGCGAAAACCGGGTCTGCGCTGGCAAAATCGCGAGAGCGAACCGGCAATGGTCAGTGCGGTGATGAGTGAGGCTGGCGCGCAACTTGGCAGCGCGTTGAGCCAGGTGATGCTGCTGCTCAATCCCGCCAGCATTATGGTGGATGCGCCGTGGAATGCGTCCCCCGCCTTTGTTCAGGCGGTGCAGCAGACGGCGCAGGCGCGCACGCTGGCCTTTACCTTTGCCCATACCGCGCTGCATTTTCTGCCGCAGCGTATCGATCCAGCCAATGGTCTGGCGCTGGCGGTGATTGAGCAGTATGAGCAGCGGATGGGGTGACGCTTTAAACAATGCGCGATAAATCGCGCCGCTACCGGATTGTGCAATCATTTGTAGCGGCGCGATTTATCGCGCTATTTTCTGGCGGTAAATTTAATGCCGTGGAATATTCAGTGACTCAGCGGATTTGCTGCTGCTGGTGGCGGCTGGCAATTCTGCATCCACATTGAATTTTTCCAGCACCAGACCGTGGATTTTCTCCAGCGATACTCCCGCCGTTTCCGGCAGATAGCGGAAGGTGAAGAAGTACATACCCAGCGAGAAAATCGCGAACAGCAGCAGCGGGAAACCACCATGGAACATATCGATCAACATCGGGCTGCTGTTCATGATCGGGAAGGTGGAACTGATGATAAAGTTCGCCATCGACATCGCGCAGATGGAGATCCCGACACAGATGGAGCGGATTTCGGTCGGGAAAATCTCGCCCAGCACCGTCCAGACAATCTGGCCCCAGGTCATGCCGAAGAAAATCATATAGGCGAACAGACCAATCACCGGCAGCAGGCCTGGCAGATGATAATAGAAGGCGATAAACGAGTAGGCCAGGAAGATGCAGGAGGTGATAGCCCCGAGCAGCAGCAGCTTACGACGCCCCACTTTATCGATCAGCGTCATCCCCACCAGTACGCCTATAAACTGACAAACGGACAGCCAGAAGGTTTGCAGCAGCGCCGAATCCACACTGCCAGAGACATTTTTCAGCAGCGTTGGCCCAAAATACTGAATCACGTTAATGCCGCTGATTTGGTTACCCACTGCCAGACCAATACCGATCACCAGCAATGGCACCGTGGTTTTATCGAGGCGAAAACGTGCCTTGTGCTGACGTGCTGCCTCGTCGGAGAACGAGTGTTTGATTTCGCTGAACACGCTTTCCGCATGTTCGCGGTTGGAGATTTTGGTCAGTGTGTCCAGGGCGGCATCGTATTTGCCTTTTAGCACGTTCCAGCGCGGTGATTCCGGGATAAAGGCGATAAAGAAGATAAACAACGCGCAGGGCACCAGTGCGGTCGCCAGAATATAGCGCCAGCCCATAGCGATCATCGCTTCCGGCAGCATCGATTTGGTGATGAAGTAGTTAGTCAGCAGTACCACCGATTGCCCGCCGACGCAGCACACCGCATACAGCGCGGTGGTGCGACCACGAAACTTTGATGGTGACAGCTCCGCCAGATAGATAGGCGAGATCACCGAAGCGAGTCCGATTGCCAGGCCACCGATGATGCGGAAAAGCACAAATATCGTGAAATTGTGGGCGATGGCGGTGCCGATCACCGAAACGGTAAACAGCAAGGCGGTAATGGCGAGAGATTTTTTGCGTCCCAGCACATCGCTCAGGCGCGGGGCGATAAAACAACCCACCAGACTCCCGAGCAGAATGTTAGAGACTGCCCAGCCCGTTTCAGCGGGTGTCAGCTGGAAGTATTCACTTAAAGGTTCGATTGCACCTGAGATAATGGAAGAGTCATACCCCATCAGCAACCCGCCAAATGCGGCGACGGTGCAGCAGAGAATGACATACCTCATGTTGTAGCGTTTTTGTCTGGAATCCATGGTTATAGCCCCTTGTCTCTACCGCCTGAACGTTGCATGTCCAGAAAGAGGAATGTTGTAGGTTGTCGATGTTCCGTGTATTCACGCAGGGTACTCACAGTGAAATATATTTTCTAAATGGATATTTTTGGATCATTTTTTCCGAAATATGTGAGCGGGGTTGCGAAAATTGTTGTCGTGGATAAGTGGGGGTAAGATTTATGCAGATGAAATGATAGGTTTTTTGTCATTACCTTCTGGCCGGGATGTTGCGCTTGTTACTTTTTACTGGAATTTCTCTGAAATTTTTATTCTGAAATGAGCGACTTTACCCTGTCGCTCATTGCGCCAGGGTGCGGTTTCATTTTTTGCCGGGCAGCAGGCATAATACGTTGATTGAAAGGCCGTCTTTGCGGACATCGCGATGAAAACGCAGCGCATCACCCTGGATGATATTGCCACCCTGGCGGGGGTCACCAAGATGACGGTGAGCCGATATTTACGCACGCCGGAAAAAGTGAAAACGGAAACGGCCGACAAAATTGCCAGCGTTATTGCTGAAATCGGCTACACGCCTGATCCGGACAACCTTGCCCTGAGCAGCGCCAGTCCGCCACGCATTGGTGTGCTGATCCCTTCCTTTAATAATCAAATCTTTGCCGATTTGCTGGCCGGGATTGAATCCGTGACCAGTGCGCAAGGCTACCAAACGCTGGTGGTCAATTATGATTACAACCCGCAGCGGGAAGAGGAGCAGATTGCCACGGTGCTGGCATTGAATATCAAAGGTCTTATTCTCACCGAGTCTGTGCACACCATCCGTGCGGAAAAATACCTGAAAGCGGCCACCATTCCGGTGGCGGAAGTGATGGGACTGACCGAAACGCGCGATCGCATCAATGTCGGGTTCGATAACTATCGTGCGGGCTATGACATGACGGCGATGCTGCTGGCGAGTGGCAAAAAGCGTGTGATCTATTTTGGTTCCATGTCAGACCGGCGTGATGAGCAACGTTATGCTGGTTATTGTGATGCGGTGGCCGCGGCGGGGCTGCCCGCCGGGCGCATTGTGCCAAACAAGGTGTCATCGGTATCGATTGGTACCGGCATGATGACGCTGGCGCGCCAGCTCTATCCGGAGATGGATGCGATTCTCTGTACTAACGATGACCTCGCGGTTGGCGTATTGCAGGAGTGCCATGCAGCGGGGATTGCGGTGCCACAGTCGATGGCAATTGCCGGTTTTCATGGGCTGGAGATTGGTCAGGTCACTACGCCACGTCTGGCCAGCGTGATTACGCCACGCTTTGAAATGGGCAAAGTGGCTACCGAAATCGTGATTAAAAAGATCAACCACCTGCCGACCATCGAGCAGGTCAATCTGCACTATCGGCTCTCGATGGGTGCCACCATCTGAAAAAGTAAAAACCCCGTTCAGTAGTGAACGGGGTTATTGTTTACAACATCAGTCGCGAGCGGTGCTGCCCGCAATGGGAGGTGGCGTATGATGTGCCCGTTTCAGGAAGCGGCTTTCCAGCAGGTTCCACGAGGTATAAGCCAGCGCCACGGTAATCACAATCGTCATCAGCAGGCCGAGGAAGGCGTTAGCGTTGAAGACGCCAAAGTGCTGCAACACCTGAATAATCGGCCAGTGATAAAGGTACATCCCGTAAGACATGTCACCGTACTGGCTGATTTTGATCTCGCTACACAGGTTGGTGCAGAACAGAATCACCACCGACGAGAAGGCGATCGGCTCCACCAGGAAGGAGTAATCGGTGCCTTTGAACAGCAGAAACACCACCAGTGAAATAATGGTGATTTCTTTCAGACGATCAAACGTGGGCTGATGGGTCGCCAGCAGGCTGCCAAAGAAGAAGTAGGAAGAGAGCGAAATGAACTGTTTCGCCAGCGTATCGGCTTTGGCTCCGGTATACACTGCCGTGAAGTAAAAGAACCAGGCACAGGAAATGATGAAAATTGCTCCCCAGACTTTCAACGGGTTTTTCTTCATCAGCGGCAGAACGAAGGGCAACAGCACGTAGAGACTCAGCTCAGCCTTAATCGTCCACAGGGAGCCATCCAGCGGCTGGTTCGGGTTGCTGGTGAACACGCCCGGCAGGGATGGCTGGATGAAGTTGAGGAACGAGAAGTTCGCTATCAGATACTTGATAGTTTCTTTGTTTTTCAGAAAATCGACAATGGGCAGCGTCGTCAGGCACAGACCGATCACGAAGCACATAATCACCACGAATATATACGCGGGTAAAATTCGTTGCGCACGCTTAATAAAATAAGAGGTGAGTGATTTACTTCTTAAGTAACTTTTTGCAATAAGAAAACCACTTATTGCGAAAAATCCTTTTACGGCAAAATCACTATTCAGAAAGTGAGCAAGGAAACGAATGTCAGGATTTCTGGTGACTTCTGCCGAATGCACCAGTAACACGATAAAGGCGAGCGATAGTCGGACGATGTCGAAGTTATTTTTTTCGTTCATATCTGCATTCTTTCATTGAGTGACGTTGCGCCAGTGAAATCATTAATAAACTTCACGTGAGTTGTTAGGAATAATCCGATCACTGCTGACGCAGATGTTCAGCTATTAGAGTTTTAAAAGATTCAAAATGCAAGCAATGCCCCGAACAGCAAAGATATTCGGACTTTCCTTATGTGTCTATCGGGGTATTCTTAAATAGAAGCGCAGCGCTGACGCAGTTAACGTCAGCGCATTTTTTTAGCGGAACAGCTGGAAGGTACGAGAAACCTGGTAGCCGGTGATCGACTGCTTACTTGAAATAGTATTGTAATAAAGATAGTAAAGAACCATTAATACCGTCACGCCCACCGCCAAAACCTTCATGAATTTCTTCGTTTCCCAGATGCACAGGGAAATAAGGACCGGTTCTACCTGCAATAAATAGTTGGCCAGGCGTCCGCCAGACGCATAATCCTGCAGAGCCATCCTCAAACCACTACCAATCGCAAAGGTAATGACCAGGATGTAGTAAAGACGGAATTTCTCATCTTCAAAATTCTTTATTTTGTCGCTCAGCAGCAGGAAGCTAAAGATGAAGACGAAGCCAATATTTTTCAGGTTGGAAAGGGTGATGATGCCCTGTTCCTGTGCGGAGTCCTGGTTGGCGTAGCCCATTGCCCTGTCGCCTAACGAACCCAGATGGCTGGAGAGGGCAGAGATTAACGCCGAGCTGCCCATGAAGGCCAGTGGCAGGCTGGCTAACACGATAAGTATCGGGATGTACTTATGTTTCTTCACAATCAGCGCTATCGGCACCAGTAACGCAACAATACCGGTGGCGTGGCTGATAAACGACAGAATAAAGGTGGTTACCATTCCGGATTTACTTCTGCGCGCGAAATGATAAACAAAACCCATTAAAAATGCCGAACACAAACCAAAGCGAATCTGGTTCATGTCTTTATTGATAAACAGGTGTGCAGAGTACACAGCCAGGGCGACTAAGGGGATCGGCGTCAGCTTGCGGAAATAATGCGCATTGACGCAGACGGCAATCACGGTAAAGACAAAGATAAAGATGTCTGGATTGGCGGTAAATATTCGGGTAATGCCCGCAATGGCATAAATAGCCGGTTCATAGCGGAAGTTGATAACCGCATTCCAGAAGCCATCGATAATAATCTGATCGATAAACTGTGAGAAGAACTGGCGATACTGTAAATCATCCAGACCGGTGCCAAGACCACGAATTCCACCAAAGGTAAAAAGCACGACCACGGCAACAAAATAAAGATATAATCTGAGTCGTGCTGTGTTTTCATCTTTACTAAGCATGACTTCAACAATTGCCACAAAGGTCAATGTCAGGCTTATGATCCAGTAAATTCCCATGGTCACAGATTCTTATAGTTTAAAATTTACTTATAACATAGGGTGTTGTTAACGTAAACATGAGAAAAGTCTAATTTTTTCTGGTCCATAATTATATTGGGTGAAAATGCACACCAATATTTGCTACCTTTCTCTGTAGATTCATTTGGACTTATTATAAAGTCAGGTTTTTTCTTCTGGGATTGGATTCTGCTGCAGAGGGCGTGCCGTTGTGGTGAGCTGTCGGAGCGCTTGTTGTTGTTTTCATTCAGGATTTGGAGCCAGAAAGATGAAGTCGATTTTTTTATCCGCATTGATTTCCCTGATTTATCTTCCCAGCGCATTTGCCAATAAGGAAATTCCGATCTGGCCAAATGAAGTGTCAGGAAATAATACATTTATTAACTTTAGTAAGAACCTGGCAGATAATAATCGTGCTGTCACAAAGGTGGAATCACCGGAAATGATTTATGTTCCACCGGCCGGGGAAAATAATCATTCGGCGGTGCTTATCATTCCGGGTGGGGGATTTTCTTATATTATGGAAGATCTCGAAGGGCTGGATGTGGCAAAGGTCCTGAGTAAAAAAGGCTATTCCTCGTTCGTGCTGCTTTACCGCATGCCACACGGTGGATCAGAGGTTAACCGCAATGATGCTTTTGCCGATGTTCAGCGCGCCATGCGCCTGATTCGCGCCAATGCTGACCAATACCAGGTCGCGCCGAATCAGATTGGCGTGATGGGCTTTTCGGCCGGTGCCTTCCTGGCGGCCAATGTCAGCAACGATCCTGATGCCAGCAATTACCCGGCAAAGGATGAGCAGGACAAGGTTTCTGCGCGTCCTGATTTTGCTGCGTTGATCTATCCGGTGCTGTCGCTGAAAGATGGCGTCACTCATAACGGCACGCGTGCGGCGATGTATGGCAAAGATATCAGTGATGACGTCAAACAACGTTATTCACAGGAAAACCGGGTATCCGCCCATACGCCTCCCACTTTCCTTGCCCAGGCGCTGAATGATGGCACAGCCTCGCCACAGAACACCTTGCGGATGTTTGACGCGTTGCGCAAAAACAAGGTGCCGGTTGAGCTGCATCTGTTTCAGCTGGGAGGTCATGGTTTTGGCATCGTGAAGAAACAGGACATTCCGGCAAAAAACTGGCCGACGCTGTTTAGTGACTGGCAGGCAAACCTGGTGAAGTAAGGGAATTTACAACAGCGCGATTTATCGCGCTGTACCAGGCAGCAGAAAATTCAGTACCAGCTTAAAATGTGGTCAATAGCGACTTCATATGAGAGACTCCCTTACGTTTTAAGCATAGGGAATGCGCTCAATGAACGACTCAACTCAATTTTGCCTCTTCACAGAAGGCCTGATTGCGCTGCCTGACGGCTATCAGGATCGTACAGTCAATGTCTTTACGGTAACAGGTGCGGGCTTACCCGCGTTCAATATCTCCCGCGATACGCTCCACGCTGATGAAGCGCTGGATACGTATATTGATCGTCAACTGGCACTGATGGCGCAGCATCTGCAGGGCTGGAAACAGTTACAACGTGCCTCCGCTGCGCTTGGCGAGAATCTCCTGTCGGGCGAAATCATCCACGCCAGTTACCTGCGTGATGGCAGATGCGTCTGGCAGCAGCAGGCGGTTTTCACCCCGGACAACAGCAGAGTGCTGGTGTTCACCATGACTTCGATGGATGTACTGAGCGATACGGATACATCGCGTTTTGCCTCCCTGCTCAGGAGCTTCCGTTTTCACGCTTAACGATAAGGAATGTTGTTATGTTTGAAGCTGCACGCGTCGGGGACGACATCGGGCATTCTCATGCCCTTGCAGGCATGATTGGTGGCACGCTGATTGGCGGATTGATTGCGGCGGTCGGGGGGATTGCCTCGGGCGCACTAATGATTGCCGGGCTGGGCGCAGCCTGTCTCGGCGTGGGTGTTCTGCTGATCGGTGCCAGCGTGGCGGTTGGCTGGATCACGGGGGAACTGGCGACGGCAGCCCGCGATGGTATTGCCGAAGCCGGTGCCGCCAGCATGTCAAAAGAAGGCACCATCACCACCGGCTCGGCCGATGTTTTTATCAATGGTCAGCCTGCGGCGGTCGCCACTTACAGCGAAGTGGACTGTTCTGACGACGGTTCCGAGCAGATGGCGGAAGGATCGTCCAGCGTCTTTATCAACGGCATGCCCGCCGCGCGTCTCGGGGACCATACCACCTGCGATGCAAAGGTGATGACCGGTTCCGCCAATGTGTTTATCGGTGGTGCTGCACAGCAGACCCTGCCGATCGAACCTGAAGTCCCTGAATGGTTGTATAAATTCTCGGATCTGACGCTGCTGTTTGCCGGATTCGCCGGTGGCTGGGGCGGCCTGGCCGGCAAGACCGGTGCGCTGAGCAAATTACTGAGCAGGTTGCCGGGCATCAACAAACTTGCGCGTATTGCCTGCCGGGCCGGGATGCTGATGACCGGCGCCGCAGCGGCAGGGATTATTGCCCGCCCGGTGGATATCGTCAGCGGCCAGAAGTTTCTCAGCGGTGATGACGAGCTGGATTTTGTGCTGCCTTCCCGCCTGCCGGTGCGCTGGCAGCGCTACTGGCGCAGCGGTAATCCCGGCGACAGCGTGCTGGGCCGGGGCTGGAATCTGTTCTGGGAAACCCGGCTGCAGCATTATCAGGATGGCCTGGTATGGCGCGCGCCCTCCGGCGACTTCATTTCTTTTCCCCGGGTCCCTCGGGGCCATCGCACCTGGTGTGCCGATGAAAAACAGTGGCTGGAACATCACCAGGATGACAGCTGGTCACTCTATGACATCAGCGGCGAGCGCTGGCACTTCCCGGCGTTATCCGATGATGAATCTTCCCTGCCGCTGCGTCTGAGTGATCGCGGTGGCAATGACATTCTGTTCACCTGGAACGCCGATCGCACCCTGCATGCCTTAACGGACAGCGCGGGGCAAACCGTGGTTTGTCGTTATAACGCGGGCCGCCTGACGGGTGCCTGGCTGGATGACGAGGTGTGCCTGGTCAGTTACGCTTACGATGATCAGCACCAGCTTGTTTGCGTAACCGGCCGGGGCGGTAGCGTGCGCCGTCGTTTTCAATGGCGTGACGGGCTGATGATCGCCCATGAGGATGCCAACGGCCTGCTGAGTGAATATCGCTGGCAGGAGATTGACGGCCTGCCGCGTGTGGTCGCCTTTCGCCACAACGGCGGCGAACAGCTCGAATTCAGCTACGATTTTGCCGCAGGCACGCGGCGGGCGCTGCGTGACGATGGCGCGCAGGCGCACTGGCTGATTGATGACGACGACAATGTTGCCCGCTTCACCGATTTTGATGGTCGCCAGACCACCCTGATCTACGCAGACGGCGAGCTGAGTGATGTTATCCTGCCGGGTGGCGCAATGCGTCGCAGCAGCTGGGATAAATACGGCCGCATGACTTCAGAGACCGATCCGGCCGGACGCCGGACGGAATATCACTGGCATCGCCAGACCGATCTGATCACCCGTATCCAGCATCCCGACCAGACCAGCACACAAAGCCTTTACGATGCGGCCGGACGCCTGCTGTCGGAAACCGACGTCTCCGGCCATGCCACGGTTTATCACTACCCGGACGATGAAGAAACGCTGCCGGAAAGTGTGACCGATGCGACAGGCGGCGTGGTGCAACTGGCGTGGAATCGTCAGGGCTTGCTGACGCAGCGCACCGACTGCTCCGGCAGCGTCACCCGTTTCAGCTATGACCGTTTCGGCCAGCTTCTCCGCAGCGAAGACGCGGAAGGCAACGTGACGCAGCGCGAGTGGAACAACGCCGGGCAGCTGTGCACCCTGATTCATCCCGACGACACCCGTGAAACGCTGATATGGAACCCGCGCGGTCAGCTGAGCGGCTGGCGCGACACGCTGGACAGTGAAATCCGCTGGGCTTACAACCCTGCGGGTCTGCCCGTCAGCCAGACCGATCGGCTCGGACGTACCCGGCGCTGGCATTATGATCCGCGCGGCAACCTGCTGCGGCTGGAGAACGGCAACGGGGGTGAATACCGTTTTGACTATGACGCCGTCGGTCGTCCGCTGCGTGAAGTGCGCCCGGATGAAACCGAACGGCTGTGGCAGTGGGACGAGCGCGGCCTGCTCAGCGCCATGCGGGAAGACGGTATGCCCGGCCCGGATGGCGGACTGCCGCGTCGTATTCAGCAGTTTCGCTATGACGACAGCGGCCTGCTGACCGGACGCAGCCATTGCCATGCCGGATATCGTTACCGGCATGACCGTGCCGGTCAGCTGGTTAGCGTGACGCGTACGCCCACAGAGGAAGGGGCGGCGCTGGGTATTGAAGCGGATGAAATCCTTTTCCGGCGCGATGCGTCAGGCCGTCTGCTGAGTGAATCAGGCCGCAGCGGCACGCTGGATTATCAGTGGGATGAACTGAACAACCTCAGCGGGCTGACGCTGCCGGACGGGCAGCAGCTTAGCTGGCTGCATTACGGCTCCGGCCACGTCAGCGCCATCCGTTTTAACCGGCAGCTGGTGAGTGAATTTACCCGTGACCGGCTGCACCGGGAAACCCGGCGCAGCCAGGGGGCGCGCTGGCAGAGCCGGGAGTACGACAGCCTCGGTCGCCGCACCCGGCAGCAGAGCGCGGTGACAGACGGGGTGGCGCTGCCGGAAAAAGATATCCTGTCGCGCGCCTTCCGCTACTGCGCGCGGGGTGAGCTGGCGGGTATCCACGACAC
Source organism: Pantoea sp. App145 (assembly GCF_047947045.1). NCBI lineage: Bacteria > Pseudomonadati > Pseudomonadota > Gammaproteobacteria > Enterobacterales > Erwiniaceae > Pantoea > Pantoea sp. App145. Next base: position 2,772,410 of record NZ_CP133290.1, on the reverse strand, counting down.
GCTGCGCGGCCAGGTGGACTACGGTTATGACGCCGAAGGCCGCCTGCTGAAACATTACGAAGCCCGGCAGGGCCACGCCAGCCGGCGGTTCCGCTACGATGCTGCCGACAACCTGGTGGATGAGGAGCAGGCTTCCGTCGCGGTGAGGGATAACCGTCTGCGGCAGTGGCAGCAGCTGTTTATGAAGTACGACGCGTGGGGCAACCTCATCCGTCGCCGCAGCGGCCAGTATGAGCAGCATTTTACTTACGACGCGGAAAACCGGCTGATAACCGCCGGTGGCAGCGGCCCGCAGGGCCGGTTTACCGCGCACTATCATTACGACGCGCTGGGCAGACGTACGCGCAAGGTGGTGAACAGCGGACAGGGTGAGCAGGAAACGTGCTTCCTGTGGCAGGGGTATCGCCTGTTACAGGAGCAGCAGGCGAACGGCAGCCGCCAGACCTATGTTTATGACCCGGCGGAGACCTGGAGCCCGCTGGCGCGCATTGACCATCGGCAGGATGCAGAACAGGGAGAGACAGTCTGGTTCAGCACGGACCTGAACGGCGCGCCGCTGGAAGTGACGGATGCAGAGGGTACGGTGCGCTGGAGCGGGCAGTATGGCAGCTTTGGCGAGGTGAGCAGACAGACGGAAGGGTTTTACCGTCTGCCGGGGAGCGCGTCGCTGCACCATCAGCCGCTGCGCTACGCCGGGCAGTACGCGGACCGGGAAACGGGACTGCATTATAATCTGTTCCGGTATTATGACCCGCAGGTGGGACGGTTTACGGTGCAGGACCCGGTGGGTCTGGCGGGGGGCTGGAATCTTTATCAGTATGCGCCGAATCCGCTGGGGTGGATGGATCCGCTCGGATTGAGCTTTATAGATATTATTGGAGATGCAGCTCAAAAGACTGGAAAGAAATATCAAGGGGCTGAAATTTTTAAAATTTCTTCCAAAGTAAAAATCGGGAATGTTACGTTTAAAAATGGAGACTATTTCTACATGGATAATATGCATAAGGATCATTATGAGACATTCTCTGCATTGGATAAGTCTAAGGGTGTCTTTAATTTGGATGGTTCTTATAATGAACGAAAATCTGCTAAAGCAACGAAAAGAAAGGGGCCGGGGTGTTAGATGAATATTCTTCTTAAAGAAGAGATACTTAAAAATAGAGACGATCTGATTGAAGGCACTTTTTGTTATTCATTGTTTGAAGATGCATTATTCGAACAGGCTTTATTGGATGATTTAATCTATGGCTGTGAATTATTTATAAAAGAAAATGGGCGTGAGGCAGAGATAAATGAATTTTTATCCTGGATGGTTAATTGTGTTGATCAATGCTTTTTATCACACAAAGATGAAAGCGATCTTTACAAAATTAAGAACTACTCATCAGAAATAGAAAGAAAATGGATAAATGTATGGAAACCAAAAATTAAAGAGATGAATAATTAGTTATTCTTCAAACTGTGTTTCGCCTGTCCTCCACCATGAAAGTTAACTAAAACATGAAAGTTAACTAAAAGTTCAGAGCCAGGTATTGGCAGGCTATGCGGTTATAATGGTGGAAGTGCAGGCAGGGAAGGTCACAGCGTGTCGAGCGTGCATAGGGCAAAACGTGCGTCGGGGACTACGAGTTAATGTGCAGCAGTATGCAGGCAAAAATGGCCATGAAAAAATAATTAAATTAGCAGGTTAACCACGCTAAAAAGTATGATGGCACCGGAATCGTCCCTATGACCCGGTGGGTCTGGCGGGGGGAGAAAATCTCTACGCTTATGCGCCGAATCCGTTCAGCTGGATCGATCCGCTGGGGTTAGCAAAATTTGTATGTTCAGGAACACCAAAGGATGCGCAAAAGAAAGTTAACAGAGGTCAGGGACCTAAAGATATCAAACGGATTGATGAGCCAGAACAAAGTGTGCCTGGGAATCAATGGCATGCCCATCAGATAAAGCCCGAAAAAGGTAAACACCCGGCATTAAATCAGGACGGCTCAACTCATGATGGCCCTCCGTCATTTACTAAGAAGACTTTAAAATGGCTTCAGGACCATGGCTGGAACGTGGAGGAATGGTTATGAGTATATTTGAAAAAGAAATGGAAAAACTCAAAAAAAAAGAAGGGCTTGATAACCTTTCTGTTTTTTTTGCTGATTATGAAACCTTTGAGGAAATACCATTATTTTCGAGATGGAAGAATATTTCGTTCTTATCAAAGTTAACGTTTAACGAAAAGAATAAGGTCTTGCTTGAGAGTTCTCTCAAGATGGTGGATTTTTGTCAGAAAGAAGCTGTTAAATATTTACGGGAAGACGAGTTAGATGATTACTTTATTTGTACAACATTAACGGGCTGGGATGACTATGATGAAATAAACTGTCTGAATGCTAATTTTTTTATTTCAAGAAAAAAAGACTGGCTGTTAACTCACTTGAATTTATCTAAAAATAATTCAATCGAGGAAAATCTTATTAGTGAGTATTTATTGTCCTTTTCCAGGCTGGATTTCGATGTCGTTTGCTCAAACGAATTCGAGCATAATAAAAGGGTTTTCGTAGTTAATAGACTACCAGTCTAAGTGGTCTGGCTATCTCACTTTCTGTGGCAGAGATGGTGTCTGCTACAGGAACGGCAGCCGCCAGACCTATGTTTATGACCCGGCGGAGACCTGGAGCCCGCTGGCGCGCATTGACCATCAGCAGGATGCAGAACAGGGAGAGACAGTCTGGTTCAGCACGGACCTGAACGGCGCGCCGCTGGAAGTGACGGATGCAGAGGGTACGGTGCGCTGGAGCGGGCAGTATGGCAGCTTTGGCGAGGTGAGCAGACAGACGGAAGGGTTTTACCGTCTGCCGGGGAGCGCGTCGCTGCACCATCAGCCGCTGCGCTACGCGGGCCAGTACGCGGACCGGGAAACGGGACTGCATTATAATTTGTTCCGGTATTATGACCCGCAGGTGGGACGGTTTACGGTGCAGGACCCGATAGGGCTGGCGGGAGGCTGGAATCTTTATCAGTATGCGCCGAATCCGTACAGTTGGATCGATCCGTTAGGTCTGAATGCATGTGGTCCAAATAAGAAGACTACATTTGAAGGGGTAAGCCGCCGTGATGCATTCAGGCAGGCTAAACGTGATGCAGGAATACCGAATAGCCAACATCCTGTAGATATATCTAAACCTGAATTGTTGGATGGGAATGGAAAAGTCATCATGGGAGAAAATGGCCAGGTTGTTAAAACAAGACAGTATGAATTTAACAATAATAATGGTGAACGCGTATTTATACAGGAGCATAGCTTGGGCCATTTCAAAGCAACTAAGGGGCATGGTTTAGAGCCACACTTCAACATTAGGCCATCTGATAACTTGAAAACCGGGGACTTCCCGGGTACACATGGCCATTATAATTTCTGAGTGAGGACTTATGAATATTTTAGATTTAGTTGAAAGCAATCCCTTTTTAAAATCCCTATACCCTAATGGAATTCTAGGTGACCTATTAATTGGTGATGTTACTTTTGGTTCTGGTGGTCATATAGGGTTGACAATACACACTAAGGAAAAACCATGTGTTGAAACAAAAAAATGGGGGGTGTGGGGAAAGGATTTCAACGTTGTCAGCATAAAGCTTAATGCATGTAACCCAGGTGATGTGGTTGTTTCTAATTGGTATTGTGCTGATTTTATGCCTGCGGTTATAGAAAAGGGTGAGGAATCCTTGTTTGTCTTTTCTCAGGAATCAGGAAGTTTTTCGTTTAAGTTACATGTTGAATTCTTTATTTTTCAGGGGTGTTCCGCTTATCTTATTAGTTAGTATAAATACCACCTATTGAGATTACATTTCATACTGCTATTGATTCATCCTTTGAAGACTTTTAAACGCCAGGCAGCAGGCGAACGGCAACCGGCAGACCTATGTTTATGACCCGGCAGAAACCTGGAGCCCGCTGGCGCGAATCGACCATCAGCAGGATGCAGAACAGGGAGAGACAGTCTGGTTCAGCACTGACCTGAACGGCGCGTCGCTGCGCCATCAGCCGCTGCGCTACGCCGGCCAGTACGCGGACCGGGAGACCGGACTGCATTATAATCTGTTCCGGTATTATGACCCGCAGGTGGGACGGTTTACGGTCCAGGACCCGGTGGGTCTGGCGGGAGGAGAAAATCTCTACGCGTATGCACCGAACCCGTTCAGCTGGATAGATCCGTCAGGTCTCAGCAGGTGCAAACCTTCATCGCCTGGTTCAATGCAAAAGGAAGTTGAGCGAGGGCAGGCTCCGAGGGAAATACAGCGTGTTGACAGGGGGCATATACTCGGCCAGGAAGCTCACGTTCATTATTCAGATGGAACATCCTCTAATATGAGCGGTGGTATTCACGATGCTCATCGTGGTATACCGAATCCAACTAAAAAAGCTCGTATATGGCTTAGTAGTCATGGATGGACGCCACCAGATTAAACACGAGGCACTATGAAAATTTATGGATATGAAAATGAAGACAGTGACTTAGTCAGTCTTCAGGAAATGTCATTGCAGGTAAGTGTTGATGAATTAAAGGAATTATCAAGATTTATCACACACACAATTAACCTGATGGAGGAGCATGGTGATAAATTTGGAGATGAACATTTTTCAGACTTTATAAAATCTACAAAACATCCAGATATTATTATTACCAGATGAAAAATAAGCCGGAAGTGATCTGAATGATCCTTCCGGCTTTTTATTCTAGCCGTCCGCCGTCCGCCGTCCGCCGTCAGGAGCAGGCCAGTCTCCATGAAGAGATACTCAGATCTATCACACAAACCCCCCACCACATCCCAAACTGGCGAGTTAGCGTTATTTATTGGCCTTACGCATAAACATAGCCATTTGCGGTTTTTTTATAATCCTCCTGACTGACCGGATTCAGGCCCGGTTTTGCCTGACAGCATCGGGAGGAAGTATGGATATTAACGTGACCTTCATGCATCAGTTGCTGATCTGGATTGAAGCGAATATCGAGCAAAAACTGATTCTGGAGACCGTTGCCCAGCGGGCGGGGTATTCGCAGTGGCACCTGCAACGTCTGTTTCGCCGTTATACCGGTCTGGCGCTGGGCGCTTATATTCGTGAGAGGAAGTTAACCGCCTCGGTGATTGAACTGCTCAGTGGCAACACACCGTTGATGCACATCGCTTTGCAGTTCGGTTTTGATTCGCAGCAAACCTATTGCCGCACGTTCCGCCGCATGTTCAATCTACCCCCCGGCGCGTTTCGCCGTAAATATCAGCACAGTCTGCCGCCTATGGACGGCCCGGCTAGTCTGCTGATGCTGCATTCGCACGGACAGCAGGCGTAGCAAAGTATTTGCCCGGTGTTGATCCAAAAGCGTTGCGGAACGCACTGATATAACTGCTGACATTTTCAAATCCGACCTGCCATGCCACCTGCTGCACACTCTTTCCGGCGGCGAGTTCCTGCAATGATTTCAGTAAACGCGCAACCTGACGATATTTTGCCAGGCTCATGCCTGTGGCGCTGGCCCAGTGACGGCTCAGGCTGCGCGGGCTGAGTCCGGCCCAGCGCGCCAGCTCCGGTCCGGTACGCGCGTCGGATGGGTCATCCATCAGCTGGCGGGCAATCTGCAACAAGCGAGGGTCCTCAGGAAGCGGTAAGGTGAGCGGCTGAACCGATGCCTGGTAGAGTTCATCAAGAAAGACCTCGCTTAGCCGGTTGTAACGATCGCTGCCCCACAGGTCCGGGGATAAGGTCGCCAGCCTTTCGGCCAGTGGCTCCAGCAGTGCCGGGCAGGCTAATAGCACCGGACTATCCGGTAAGGGTGAGGCCAGCGCCTCATCAATCAGCACCGTCCAGCCTGTCACGCGGCCCGGCCCGACGATGGCGTGTTCAAAGTGCGGCGGAATCCAGCCTACCAGCCGCGGCGGATTGGCGAAGATGCCAGAGGGCGTGTTGACCGTCATTAACCCCTGTTTCAGGCAGTAAAGCTGCCCGGCGGCATGCTGATGCGTGCGGCTTTCGCGATCCAGCTCTTTGGATAGTGACACGGCAATGACTTTGGGCGCATCCGGCTGCATCAACCGTTGGCGTAAATCGTCTTTGCGTGGGTCGCCAGCGAAGGGGATGTTATCGGCAGGGTTGAATAGCATGAGGTGTCCTGGGTGGAGAAGGTAAAGTGGCGGAAGATCACAGGAGTCGAACCTGCCCGGGACCGCTGGCGGCCCCAACCGGATTTGAAATCCGGCCGCCTCACCGGAGACGACGATCTTCCTTTACCGTAGCCGCAGAATTATAGCGGCAAACGGGGCAACGTTGTTGATCTTAGCCGTGCGTCACAGCACGTTTTCACCGTTATGTTGCCGGTACTCCTTCGGCGTCGTGGCATAACTTTTCTTAAATACCGAGTAGAAATATTGCAGCGAAGGGTAGCCGCACATCTGTGAGATTTCATTGATGCTGAGGGAGGAACTGGCTAGCAGCTCGCGCGCCTTCTCCAGTTTTTCGCGGTGAATCATGGCATGAATGGTATCGCCCGTTTCATCGCGGAAGCGTTTTTCCAGATTGGAACGTGAAATGCCGATGGCATCCAGCACCTGTTCCACCTTGATACCTTTACAGGCGTTAAAGCGGATGTAATGCATCGCCTGAATCACTGCCGGGTCACGTAACGAACGAAAATCGGTAGAACGGCGGGCAATCACTTTTACCGGCGGCACCAGGATACGTTGTAGCGGTAGCGACTGTTTATCCAGCAAGCGATGCAGCAGCTTGGCGGCCTGATAACCCATCTGACGTGTGCCCTGTGCGACGGAAGAAAGCGCCACGCGCGACAGGTAACGGGTGAGTTCTTCATTGTCGATGCCGATAACCGTGAGTTTCTCTGGCACTGGAATCTTCAGATGCTCACATGCCTGCAACAGATGGCGCGCGCGTGCATCGGTGACGGCGATAATGCCGGTCTGCTGCGGCAGCGTTTGCAGCCAGTCCGCCAGGCGGTTCTGCGCGTGTTGCCAGTTTTCTGGGGCCGTTTCCATCCCCTGATATACCACCCCTTGATAACGCTCCCGTGCCACCAACTGGCGGAAGGCATGTTCACGCTCCTGCGCCCAGCGTTTACCGCTGGCGGCGGGCAGGCCGTAAAAAGCGAAGCGGTTAATACCTTTTTCTTTCAGATGCAAAAAGGCACTCTCCACCAGCGCGGCGTTATCGGTGGCGATGTAATGCACCGGTGGGTAGTCCTGTTGCTGATGATAGGAGCCACCCACGCCGACAATCGGCACAGACACATTCGCCAGCAGCTTTTCAATTGAGCTGTCGTCGTAATCGGCGATCACCCCGTCGCCCAGCCACTCACGAATGTTATCGATGCGGCAGCGAAAATCCTCTTCAATGAAGATGTCCCAGTCGGTTTGCGACGCCTGTAAATATTCACCTACGCCTTCAACAACCTGGCGGTCATAGACCTTATTGGCGTTGAACAGCAACGTAATGCGATAGCGTTTTTCATGCATAGTGGCGTGTTCCCTTAAACCCTCAGCGCATTGCATAACACGGCTGGCCGGGGAGCAGAAAGAATTTGCGCCACATTGTGATCGCTCACGCGATTACACCCGACGCCGGGTAGCGGTATCCATCCACACTGCCAGCAGCAGAATCGCGCCTTTGACGATGTACTGCCAGAAGGTCGGTACGTCCATCATGCTCATGCCGTTATCCAGCGATGCCATGATAAATGCCCCCATCACCGCACCCGCGACAGACCCGACACCTCCCGCCAGGCTGGTACCGCCGATGACACAGGCGGCGATGGCATCCAGCTCCGCAATGTTACCCGCAGAGGGAGAACCCGCGCCCAGTCGCGAACTCAGGATCAAACCGGCAATCGCCACCATCACACCATTGATAGCAAACACCGCCAGCTTGGTACGTGCCACGTTGATCCCGGAAAGCCGGGCGGCATCCAGGTTGCCGCCAATGGCGTAAATACGGCGGCCAAAGGCGGTGCGCGTTGCCATAAACATGCCACCCAGCAACAGTAACGCCAGCAGCAGCACCGGGGTCGGTACGCCACGATAATCATTCAGCAGCCATATTGCCCCCAGCACCAGAACGGCGGTGATTGCCTGACGTGCAACGGCACCACTCGCGGCGGGTTGTGACAAGCCCAGACGCTGACGGCGCAGGCGCAAACGCCACTGCCAGAGGATAAACAGTGCCAGACCGGCAAAGCCGAAACCAAATCCGACCCCGCCAGGCAGGTAGCTTTGCCCAATCTGCGACATCGCCGGGCTGGTGGGCGCAACGGTGGTGCCGTCGGTGATCCCCACCAGGATGCCACGAAACGCCAGCATGCCCGCCAGGGTAACGATAAAAGAGGGAACTTTACGATAGGCGACCCACCAGCCATTCCAGGTGCCGAGCAACAGCCCCATCACCAGGGTAACCACGATGGTGAGCGGCAGCGGCCAGCCGAGCCAGACATCAAAAATCGCCGCCGCACCGCCGAGCAGGCCCATCATCGAACCGACCGAGAGATCGATCTCTGCCGAAATAATGACAAACACCATTCCCACCGCAAGGATGCCGGTGATGGCAGTCTGGCGCAGCAGGTTGGAGACGTTACGCGGACTGAGCCAGGCACCGTCGGTGGTCCAGGTGAAGAACAGCGCAATCAACACGATGGCACCCAGCATCACCAGCACCTGCAAATTCGGCAGCGGGAATTTGCCCGGAGCGCTTTTACCCGGCGTGGTAAGGCCGCGTTCTGTACTTTCGGTCTTAAGCATAGTGTTCACTCCGCAGGGCGGCTTCCATCACCTGCTCCTGAGTCAGGTTGTCGTTAATCAGATCGGCTTTGATTTGTCCTTCGTGCATCACCAAAACCCGATCGCTCAGGCCCAGCACTTCGGGCAGCTCGGACGAAATGACAATGACGGCAATCCCTTGCTGCACCAGCGCATTGATCAGCAGATAGATCTCCTGACGTGCGCCGACATCGATGCCGCGTGTTGGCTCATCGAGAATCAGAATCTGTGGATTCAGCAGCAGGCATTTGGCGAGAATCGCTTTCTGCTGGTTACCGCCACTCAGGCGGCCAATCGGCAATTCGGGAGAGGAGGTTTTCACACGCAGACGGACAATGGCATCGTTGATCGCCTGTTGTTCCAGCGCCTCATCCAGTGTGGAAAGCCGCTGGCTGAACTGGTCCAATGCCGCCAGGGTGATGTTTTTGCCCACCCCCATCAGCGGCACAATGCCGTCCTTTTTACGATCTTCCGGCACCATGGCGATGCCATGCGCAATGGCGTCCCGGCAGTCACGGATGTGTACTTTTTTGCCGTTGAGGGTGATGTCGCCCTGCCAGCGACCGGGCCAGACGCCAAACAGGCACTGGACGGTTTCGGTGCGCCCAGCCCCCACCAGCCCGGCGATACCCAGAATTTCACCGCGCTTCAGGCTGAAAGAGACGTTATTCACCCGGCGGATATGGCGATTGACGGGATGCCAGGCGGTCAGATTCTCCACCTGCAAAAGGGTCTCGCCGATATCATGCGGCGTGTGGGGATAGAGCGCGGTCAGCTCGCGTCCCACCATCATGGTGATGATGTCATCCTCACTCAGGCCAGCCGCCGCACGCGTGGCGATATGCTGTCCATCGCGGATCACACAGATGGTGTCCGAAATTGCTTTGACCTCGTTGAGTTTGTGCGAGATATAGATGCAGGCGATACCATGCTCGCGCAGGTTTTTGATGATGCTGAGCAGCACCTCGGTTTCCTGCTCGGTCAGGGAGGAGGTGGGTTCATCGAGGATCAGCAGGCGCACCTGTTTATTCAGGGCGCGGGCAATCTCCACCAGCTGTTGCTGGCCCAAACCCAGCTCACCCACGCGCGTGTCGGGCGAAACATTCAGTTTGACCCGCTCCAGCAGCTGCTGGCAGCGCAGGGTCATGGTTTCGTCATCCACCATGCCGTAGCGCCCCAGTTCAGCACCAAGGAAAATGTTTTCCATCACCGTCAACTGACGCACCAGCGCCAGCTCCTGATGGATAATCACAATCCCTTTGCGTTCGGTATCGCGGATAGTCTGTGCCTGGATTTCATCGCCAGCAAAATGGATACTGCCGTCAAAGTCCCCGTGCGGGTAAAGCCCGCACAGGATCTTCATCAGTGTCGATTTTCCCGAGCCGTTTTCGCCGCACAGCGACATCACTTCACCCGCTTCCAGCCGCAGGCTAACGTCATCCACCGCTTTCACCGCGCCGAAGCGCTTAGTGATATGGTTCATTTCCAGCAACATCGACATCTCTCCTTCGCGGGCTGCGCTTAGAGTTCGCTCTGCTTATGGAAGCCGTCTTTGATTACGGTGCTTTCGATATTGCTTTTGTTGACCGGAATTGGCGTCAGCAAGCGTGACGGCACATCTTTCAGGCCATTATTGAGTTTGCCGTTGCTGGCCGGGGTCTGACCGTTGCCGAGTTCAACCGCGATTTTGGCGGCTTCGGTGGCAAGCTGGGTGATGGGTTTATATACCGTCATGGTTTGTGTGCCATTCATGATGCGTTTGATGGCGGCCAGGTCGGCATCCTGTCCGGAGATCGCCACTTTACCTGCCAGGCCCTGCGCGCTCAGCGCCTGAATGGCACCGCCTGCGGTAGCATCGTTTGAGGCCACGACCGCATCAATATGGTTGCTGTTGGCGGTAAGGGCGTTTTCCATAATTTTCAACGCATTTTCTGGCAGCCAGGCATCAACCCACTGATCGCCCACCACTTTGATACTGCCGTTATCAATATAGGGTTTTAACACCTTCATTTGTCCGGCGCGGAACAGGCGCGCGTTATTATCAACCGGTGAGCCACCCATCAGAAAATAATTCCCTTTTGGCACCTGCTGCACAATACTTTCGGCCTGAAGTTCGCCCACTTTTTCATTATCAAAAGAGATATAAAAATCAATGTCGGCGTTATTTATCATGCGGTCATAGGCCAGAACCTTAATGCCTTCACGCTTCGCTTCCGCTACCACGTTACTTAATACCTGGCCGTTATAAGGGATGATCACCAATACATCGACGCCGCGGTTGATCATATTTTCAATTTGCGACATCTGGGTTTCTTCGTTGCCGTTGGCGGACTGGACAAATACGGTCGCTCCCAACGTTTCCGCCTGTTTCACGAATATATCACGGTCTTTCTGCCAGCGTTCCAGACGTAAGTCATCAATCGCCATACCGATTTTCACTTCTTTCGCTACGCCAGCGTGGCTTATCAGGGCCAGCGCCGCGCAGACGGCTAACAACGTTTTTTTCATGTTCATGGTGTTCATCCTGTAGGGGTGGAGGCTGTTTTCGTTGTTTAAGGTTTGAGGCTATGAACAGGGCGGTTGAATTGTTGACCTGAGATTCCGGCAACATCAATTACTGATTTTTATCCAGCTATTACGTTTTTTGGTTTATTTGCGATTTTTTGAGCGCGATCGATATTTGGCGGTTTTCAGAGGAATGGATTGCAAGGCAGCTGCGAGAAGGCGTGCAATGAAAATAACGACATTATTTTGCGAGCTGACGCACAAATAATAATTATCTTAAGTTAAGAGTGAAATATCGTAATTGAGAAGCGGCATAACGCATTACCACAATAATGACTCAAAGCTGACCACTCGGGTCCTCATGCTAAGGAGCAAAAAATGCACGCCTATTTCGACCAGCTTGATCGCGTTCGTTATGAGGGAGCCGCTACCCGCAATCCTCTGGCGTTTCGTCATTACAATCCTGATGAAGTGATTCTTGGTAAAACCATGGCGGAGCATCTGCGTTTTGCCGCCTGCTACTGGCATACCTTCTGCTGGAACGGCGCAGATATGTTTGGTGTCGGTGCCTTTGATCGCCCCTGGCAGAAGAATGGTGATGCACTCGAACTGGCGAAACAGAAGGCCGACGTGGCTTTTGAGTTCTTCCATAAGCTCAACGTACCTTATTACTGCTTCCACGATGTCGATGTCTCGCCGGAAGGCGACTCGCTGAAAAGCTATCGCGAAAACTTTGCGGTGATGACCGATAAACTGCTGGAAAAACAGCAGGAAACCGGCGTGAAACTGTTGTGGGGCACCGCCAACTGCTTCACCCATCCACGCTACGGCGCAGGCGCAGCCACCAGTCCGGATCCGGAAATTTTTGCCTGGGCCGCCAGCCAGGTGTGCAGCGCCATGCAGGCGACGCAAACCCTCGGCGGTGAAAACTATGTGCTGTGGGGCGGCCGCGAAGGTTATGAAACCCTGCTGAATACCGACCTGCGCCAGGAACGTGAGCAGATTGGCCGCTTTATGCAGATGGTGGTGGACCATAAACATAAAATCGGTTTCCAGGGCATGTTGCTGATCGAGCCGAAACCGCAGGAACCGACCAAACACCAATATGACTACGATGTGGCGACGGTATATGGCTTCCTGAAGCAGTTCGGGCTGGAGAAAGAGATTAAAGTTAACGTGGAAGCTAACCACGCCACGCTGGCGGGCCACTCCTTCCACCATGAAATTGCCACTGCCATTGCGCTGGGGATTTTCGGTTCGGTGGATGCCAACCGTGGCGATATCCAGTGCGGCTGGGACACCGACCAGTTCCCGATCAGCGTGGAAGAGAATGCGCTGGTGATGTACGAAATCATCAAAGCGGGCGGATTCACCACTGGCGGCTTAAACTTTGATGCCAAAGTTCGGCGTCAGAGCACCGATAAATATGACCTGTTCTACGGCCATATTGGCGCAATGGATACCATGGCGCTGGCGCTGAAAGTGGCGGCGCGGATGGTAGCGGATGGCGAGCTGGATAAGCGTGTCGCACAGCGCTACAGCGGCTGGAACGGGGAGTTTGGTCAGCAGATCCTCAAAGGGGAATTTTCCCTCGCCTCGCTGGCGGAACATGCCGGGCAGCAGCAATTTAATCCGCAGCATCGCAGCGGACGCCAGGAGCAGCTGGAAAACCTGGTGAATCACTACCTTTTTGATTTTTAACCCTTCGGGAGAGCAGCATGGTTATCGGGATCGATTTAGGCACCTCCGGCGTTAAAGTGGCATTGCTGGATGCGCTGGGGCAGGTGGTTGCTGTGACAAGCGCACCATTGCAGGTGTCGCGCCCGCATCCGCTATGGAGCGAGCAGGATCCCGAAAGCTGGTGGCTCGCCACGGACCAGGCAATGCAGGCACTGGCGCAACAGCACGATTTAAGCGGCGTGCAGGCGATTGGGCTGAGTGGCCAGATGCACGGTGCCACCTTGCTGGATGCCCGGTTTCGGGTACTGCGTCCGGCGATTCTCTGGAACGACGGGCGCAGCGCTGAGCAGTGCCGCCAGCTGGAGCAGCAGGTGCCGGATGCACGTACCATCACCGGCAACCTCATGATGCCTGGCTTTACTGCACCCAAGCTGCTGTGGGTGCAGCAACATGAACCTGAGATTTTTGCGCAGATCGCTAAGGTCTTACTTCCCAAGGATTATCTGCGCTGGCGATTAAGCGGTGATTTTGCCACGGATATGTCGGATGCGGCCGGGACCCTGTGGCTCGATGTAGCGAAACGCGACTGGAGCGATAAGTTACTCACCGCCTGCGGGCTGGATCGTCGCCAGATGCCACAGCTGTTTGAAGGCAACCAGGTGACCGGTACATTGCAGCCAGAGATTGCCCAACGCTGGGGAATGCAGCCGGTGCCGCTGGTAGCAGGTGGCGGTGATAACGCAGCGGGAGCGGTGGGCGTCGGTATGGTAGAGCCGGGGCAGGGTATGTTGTCGCTCGGCACTTCGGGCGTCTATTTCCTGGTGAGCGATGGCTATCTCAGCAATCCACAGCGGGCGGTACACAGCTTTTGTCATGCGCTACCGCAGCGCTGGCATTTGATGTCCGTGATCCTCAGTGCAGCCTCCTGTCTGGACTGGGCGGCAAAACTCACTGGCTGTGAGGATGTGCCGCAACTACTGTCTGAAGCCGAACAGGCGCGCAGCGATGTTTCACCAGTATGGTTCCTGCCTTATCTTTCCGGCGAGCGGACACCGCATAACAACCCGCAGGCGCAGGGGGCATTTTTTGGCCTGACGCATCAGCACGGCAGGCCGGAACTGGCGCGTGCGGTGCTGGAAGGAGTGGGATTTGCCCTGGCGGAAGGAATGGATGCGGTACATGAATGTGGCGTGCAACCACAAACGGTGATGCTGATTGGTGGCGGCGCGCGTAGCGCTTACTGGCGGCAGATGCTGGCAGATATCAGCGGCCTGACGCTGGATTATTGCCACGGCGGCGAAGTGGGACCTGCGCTGGGTGCGGCACGGCTGGCGCAGCTGGCGGTTGCTCCCGATAGCGCGTTGCCAATGCCGGAGCTGGCGCAACGTCATCAACCGGATGCGGCCAGACATCGGGCCTATCAATCGCAGCGTGAAGTCTTTGCCCGCCTGTATCAGCAACTGCAACCGCTGATGTCCTGATAAGTCAGATTAATGGCCGGAATTGGCATGGGTCAGGCGATAAAGTCAGGTAAGATAGACCCTGGCGTAGCGGTGCGATTTATCGCGCATGTCTTTGGCAGCAAGTGCCCAGCCCGAAAAGACGCGCGATAAATCGCGCCGTTACGGTTTGATGCGAGATCTACCACCGGAGTCTGGCCATGCCGCAACCTGTGTTCTTCCTGACTCTGCCTGGGGTGATGGTGCTCGATCTCACCGGTCCGGCAGAAACTTTCCAGCTGGCTGGCGGCCACTTCGTGCTGCACTATATCGGGCCGCAGACCCGCGTCACCTGTTCCACCCAAATGACCATCAGCGACATCGCGCCGCTGCCCGATCGCTTGCCTGCCGACAGCCTGCTGGTGGTGCCTGGCGTGCACGATTCACGTACCTGCTACGACACCCCCGCCGCCGCCATTGCGCGTGACTGGTTGCGTCAGCAACAGGCCGATATTCAGGCTCAGCGTATCACCCTGGTGTGCGTCTGTTCCGGTTCGCTGCTGGCAGCACAAGCTGGATTGCTGGATGGCGTGCAGTGCACCACGCATCATGACGTGTTGCCCCGTTTACAGGCGGCGGCCCCGGCTGCGCTGGTAAAAGAAAACCGGGTGTTTATTGAAGATGGCGGCATCTGGAGCAGCGCCGGGATTACCGCCGGTATCGACCTCTCACTCCACTTGATTAACCGGCTATGTGGCGCGCGTCAGGCGCTGGCGGTGGCGCGTGAGATGGTGGTGTGGTTCCGGCGTTCTGGTGATGACCCGCAACTCTCGCCGTGGCTGCGCTATCGTAACCATCTGCACCCGGCGATTCACCGCGCGCAGGATGTGATGATTGCCCACCCGGAGTATGACTGGTCGCTGCCTGCGCTGGCGGAGCGGGCCCATGTCAGCGAGCGGCATCTGACGCGTCTGTTCCGCCAGCATCTGGGTATTAGCGTGCGCGAATACCACGAACAGCTGCGGCTGGTGATTGCCCGTCAGCGTCAGCAGCAGGGCGAAGCCGCAGAAAAAGCCGCGCTGGCCGCGGGTTTCTCCTCTGCACGTCAGCTGCGTCGGGCGCTGCAACGCTGGGACGATCAGCTCACCAGATGATGTTTATCGATCCGCTTCAACAATATCGCCAGCAGCAAACTGCCGATTAGCGTCACGCCAAACACCCACGGCAGGTCAAGCCATGGATTTGCCATATCATCGTAATGGTGGGTTCGCAGAAAATGGATGAACAACGCATGAAAGCCATAAATGGGCAGAGAGTAGCGTGCAATGGTCCCCATTAGCGGTAACGTGCGGCGATTCAGGGTGTTTTTGCAAAATACCAGCAGGCTGATCGCTGCAATAAATACCAGCGGTCCGCAGTAGAGATACCAGGTATCGTTGAACGCGCCGTTTATCAGCAGCATCTGTTTGGTGCCGAGAGTGATGCCAATGACGCAGGCGATAAAACCCAGTGCCGCCAGTGGAGTGGCGCCCGGTTTTTCCGTATCCATACAACCAATGGCCCGCCCCAGCAGTGCATACAGCAGGTAATAAATGCTGTCACCGCTGACATACAAATTCACCGGCAGCCAGTGAAACGGCCCTACCGACTGGCTGATTGTGTTGGGATTCGCCAGCACCGCCAACACCGCGACTAACAACGCCACGTAGCGCGGCTGCACGGTTTTCACCTGTATCAGCGGAGAAAGCAGGTAGATACCGATAATCGCAAAGAAAAACCACAGGTGATAGAACACCGGTTTTTGTAGCAGCTTCAGTAGCGAGCGACCTTCGCTAATCGGCGTCAGCCAGGTGATATAGGCCAGCGCCACCGCGCTGTAGAACAGCAGGCACAGCACGATGCGTAGCATATGCCGCCCCTGGGCACTGCGTTCACCAAAGAACAGATAACCTGAAATCATAAAGAACAGTGGCACGCAGACGCGTGATGCTGAATTGAGCACGTTAGCCACATCCCAACTGATGCCTGTTACCGCCAGCGGCCCGGTGATGTACCAGGTGGTGGTATGAATGACGATCACCATCAGGCAGGCGATGGCACGTAAGTTGTCGATCCAATTGATTTTTTGCGGCATGGCTTCCCCGAGCACAGAACGTCCATGCCCGGAAGGGTAGTCAGCGACAGGCGCGCCAACAACCTTTGGGCCTGAAATTCAGAGCCATCTGGCCACTGGTACCGCCGTCAGGATTTCCGGCTGCACAATGCGCGGTCAAAGGGTATACTGTCGCACTCTTTTTTAATCCACCCGTATCGCGTGCGAATTCAACATGCAAAAGTTTGATACCAAGACCTTTCAGGGCCTGATCCTGACCTTGCAGGATTACTGGGCGCGTCAGGGCTGCACCATTGTCCAACCGCTGGACATGGAAGTGGGCGCTGGCACCTCTCACCCGATGACTTGCCTGCGTGCATTGGGCCCGGAGCCGATTGCCGCCGCTTATGTGCAGCCATCCCGCCGTCCTACCGATGGACGCTACGGTGAAAACCCGAACCGTTTACAGCACTACTATCAGTTCCAGGTGATCATCAAGCCTTCGCCGGACAACATTCAGGAGCTGTACCTTGGGTCGCTGAAAGAGCTGGGTATTGATCCGACGGTGCACGACATTCGCTTCGTTGAAGATAACTGGGAAAACCCGACGCTGGGTGCCTGGGGTCTCGGCTGGGAAGTGTGGCTCAACGGCATGGAAGTGACGCAGTTTACTTACTTTCAGCAGGTGGGCGGCCTCGAGTGTAAGCCGGTGACCGGTGAGATCACTTACGGTCTGGAGCGTCTGGCGATGTATATCCAGAGCGTGGACAGCGTCTACGATCTGACCTGGAGCGACGGCCCGCTGGGCAAAACCACTTACGGTGATGTATTCCATCAGAACGAAGTGGAACAGTCGACCTACAACTTCGAATACGCCGATGTGGATTTTCTCTTCACCTGCTTCGAGCAGTACGAGAAAGAAGCGCAGCACCTGCTGGCGCTGGAAAAACCGCTGCCGCTGCCTGCGTATGAGCGCATCCTGAAAGCCGCGCACAGCTTTAACCTGCTGGACGCGCGTAAGGCGATCTCGGTGACCGAACGTCAGCGTTACATTCTGCGCATCCGTACCCTGACCAAAGCCGTGGCTGAAGCCTACTACGCCTCGCGCGAGGCGATGGGCTTCCCGATGTGCAATAACAACAAGTAAGAGGCAGCCATGACCGATAAAACTTTCCTGGTGGAAATTGGCACCGAAGAGTTGCCTCCGAAAGCGCTGCGCAGCCTGGCGGAATCCTTTGCTGCGCATGTGACTGCTGAACTGGATGCTGCTGGCCTGGCGCACGGTGAAGTCAGCTGGTTTGCGGCTCCGCGTCGTCTGGCACTGAAAGTAGCCCAGCTGGCGGCGGCACAACCGGATCGCGAAGTTGAAAAACGTGGCCCAGCGATTGCGGCGGCTTTTGATGCTGACGGCAATGCCACCAAAGCGGCAGAAGGCTGGGCACGCGGCAACGGTATCACCGTCGATCAGGCGGAACGTCTTAACACCGATAAAGGCGAATGGCTGGTGTATCGCGCCCAGGTGAAAGGCGAAAGCGCTCAGGCGCTGCTGCCTGCCATGGTAGCGACCGCACTGAGCAAGCTGCCGATCCCGAAACTGATGCGCTGGGGTGCCAGCGACGTGCAATTTGTGCGTCCGGTACACACCGTGACACTGCTGCTGGGTGCGGAGCTGATTCCGGCTACCATCCTTGGCATTCAGTCTGACCGCGTGATCCGTGGGCATCGTTTTATGGGCGAGCCGGAAATCACCCTCGACAATGCCGATCAATACCCGCAGCTGCTGCTGGAACGTGGCAAGGTGATGGCGGACTACGAAGCGCGTAAAGCACAGATCAAAGCGGATGCCGAAAAAGCGGCGCTGTTGCTGGGTGGCAATGCTGACCTGAGCGATAGCCTGCTGGAAGAAGTCACCTCGCTGGTGGAATGGCCGGTAGTGCTGACCGCCACCTTCGAAGAGAAATTCCTCGCGGTTCCGGCTGAAGCGCTGGTGTATACCATGAAAGGTGACCAGAAATACTTCCCGGTTTACGCTGACGACGGCAAACTGCTGCCGAACTTTATCTTTGTTGCCAACATTGAATCCAGCGATCCGCAGCAGATCATCTCCGGTAACGAGAAGGTGGTCCGTCCGCGTCTGGCTGATGCTGAATTCTTCTTTAACACCGACCGTAAAAAGCGTCTGGAAGATCATCTGCCGCGTCTGGAAACGGTGCTGTTCCAGAAAGAGTTGGGTACGTTGCGTGATAAAACCGACCGCATTCAGGCGCTGGCTGGCTGGATCGCCGCGCAGATCGGTGCCGATGTGAACCATGCAACCCGTGCTGGCCTGCTGTCCAAATGCGACCTGATGACCAACATGGTGTTTGAATTTACCGACACCCAGGGTGTGATGGGCATGCACTACGCGCGACATGATGGCGAAGCGGAAGATGTGGCCGTGGCGCTGAACGAGCAGTATCAGCCGCGTTTTGCCGGTGATGATCTGCCGTCTAACCCGGTTGCCTGCGCCGTGGCGATTGCCGACAAAATGGATACCCTCGCGGGCATCTTCGGGATTGGTCAGCATCCGAAAGGCGATAAAGACCCGTTCGCGCTGCGCCGTGCTGCGCTGGGCGTGCTGCGTATTATCGTCGAGAAGAACCTGCCGCTCGATCTGCAAACCCTGACGGAAGAAGCGGTGCGCCTCTACGGCAGCAAACTGAGCAATGCTAAGGTCGTGGATGATGTGATCGACTTTATGCTGGGCCGTTTCCGTACCTGGTATCAGGAAGAAGGCCATAGCGTAGACACCATTCAGGCGGTACTGGCTCGTCGCCCGACCCGTCCGGCAGATTTCGATGCGCGTATGAAAGCGGTTTCGCACTTCCGTACTCTGGAAGCGGCGGCAACGCTGGCGGCTGCCAACAAGCGTGTTTCTAACATCCTGGCGAAATCAACCGAAACGCTGAACGACAGCGTGCAGGCTTCGTTGCTGAAAGAGAACGAAGAGATCAAGCTGGCGACCTTCGTCACGGCGCTCAGCAGTAAACTGCAACCGTACTTCGCAGAAGGCCGCTATCAGGATGCGTTGATCGAGCTGGCGCAGCTGCGCGAAGCGGTCGATAACTTCTTCGATAAAGTGATGGTGAACGCGGATGATCAGGCAGTGCGGATTAACCGTCTGACACTGCTGGCCCAGCTGCGCGAGCTGTTCCTGCAAGTAGCGGATATTTCGCTGTTGCAGTAAGGCGCACCAGTCGGTAATTGAAAGGGACGAGAAATCGTCCCTTTTTTATGCGATCTTCGCGCCACTACAAAGTTGTGCATGTCAGTTACGTATTAAACAACCGCGCATCACGCAGCAGATGTTCATTACCACGGCGGCGGGTAAAACCGCTGCGGTCAAAAAACTCCAGAATTTGCACCGCCACTTTACGCCCGGTGCCAAGCTGGTTGCGGAAATCAGCCGCCGAAGTGCTGCCGCCGTGAGCGGCACGTTGGCGAATGAGATCGGCGAAGATCTGCACCTGCGAAGTCAGGTAGTAGCGATCGCGCACGATCGCGGTGACGTGGCCGAGGCGTGCCGCCGTCAGCAACAGGGTGCGAATCTCCTGTTCATCCTGCTGGAGGCTGGTGGCAATATCGCGTACCCAGAGCGGCTGGTCAGTGAACAGCGGGCCAACCTGTTGCCACAACGCTTCTTCCTGCGGGTTAAAACGGGGTTCGAAATGGGGTTGGTGCAGCCAGCCATTGCGTTGCTGAATCCGCCCCTGTGCCAGCGTCTGATCAATCAGCGCCAGCACCAGTTCTGCCGGGGCATGCGGGAGGGCGATACGACGCAGACGGTCGTGGCCGATACCCGGTTGCTCGGGATGCTGCTGATGAAAATGGGCCAGCGCGTCGAGTAGCGCTTGCTGCCAGCGGCTGGCCTGATCCGGGTCCATGAATGCCTGATTTAAGCGCACCGGCGCGATGGCGGTCAGCAGGGTCTCCATTGCCGCTGGCGTGAGCTGGCGCGCCCAGGAAAATTCACTGTAGTCAGCAGGCTGATGTGCAAGGTGGGCACGCAGACTGGCTTCATCATCCTCCGCCAGCGCCAGCTGTTGCAGCCAGGCCAGATAGTCAGGATGCCGCTTGCCGCGCTTTTTGCTGTTCAGCAGAACCACCCGACCACCCCCCAGCGTTTGCTGTGTATTACTGTCGCGGATGATCAGGCGGTCATTGTCTGCCAACCATAGTGGGCTAGTCAGTACCAGCTCGGCGAGTTGGTCGCTGAGTGGTGTTATGCGTCCGGTAACATGGCTGGCGGCATGATGAAGATGTACCGGCTGTGAAGCGCTATGCAGCGGCTGTAACAGCGATAACGCCACGGTGAGTCGCGTACTGCCGTGATCCTGTTGCTGGCTCAGCAGCCAGTCACCACGGCTGATCTGCGCTTTTTCCACCTCACCAGCAATATTCAGTGCAATGCGTTGCCCGGCCTGCGCCTGGGGGACGGACTGATTCTGCGCATGCAAGGCGCGCACGCGTACCGGCTGATTGACTCCGGTCAGCCACAGGGTATCACCGATGCTGACTTCTCCCGCCAGCGCGGTACCGGTGACCACCAGGCCAGTCCCTTTCAGGGTAAAGGCGCGGTCAATGGCAAGGCGAAAACGCTGCCGGGGTATAAAGGGCGGTTCTGGCAGCGCGATTAGATGCTGGCGCAATGCGTCAATGCCCTGCCGGGTCGTGCTGCTGGTGACAAACTGCGCCGCATCTGGCCAGCCTAGTTGCTGCGTTAACTGCGCCACCTGTTGCTGCACTTCTTCAATACGGGCCGCGTCTGCGCGATCCGCTTTGGTCAGCGCGACGCTGAGTGGTGGCTGCCCGGCCAGGCTGAGCAGCTGCAAATGTTCACGGGTTTGCGGCATCACGCCATCGTCGCAGGCCACCACCAGTAGCGCGTGATGAATACCGCCAATCCCCGCCAGCATGTTGGCGAGAAACTTTTCATGGCCCGGAACATCAATAAAACCGATCACCCGGCCATCAGGCTGTGGCCAGTAGGCGTAACCCAGGTCGATGGTCATGCCACGCCGTTGTTCTTCTGGCAGACGATCGGCATTGATGCCGGTCAGAGCCTGGAGCAGTGCGGTTTTGCCGTGATCGACATGTCCGGCGGTGGCGATAATCATGGTACTAAGGCTCTGATAAAGGCCGATTCGTCGCTGAGGCAGCGCAGGTCAAGCCACAGTTTGCCATCCTGCAGGCGACCAATCACCGGTTGTGGCAGGGTGCGCCAGCGCTGTGCCAGCGCATTCAGGGTGCCACCCTGACCATCGCGCGGGCTAAAGGTGATGGCAACGCTGGGCAAACGCTCCACTGGTAGCGATCCACTACCGATTTGTGACGAACAAGGGGCGATTGCCAGCGAAAAATCATGACCAAAGGCATCTTCCAGCGCGGGTATCAGCCGTTCGGCCTGTTGCAGGATGTCATCTGCGGGTCGGGTCAACAGCTGCAATGTCGGCAGCGTTTCACGCAGCTTTTCCGGGTGACGGTAAAGTTGTAGCGTGGCCTCCAGTGCCGCCAGCGTCATTTTATCCACGCGCAACGCGCGTTTGAGAGGATGCTGTTGCAACCGGGCAATCAATGCTTTTTTACCGACAATTATCCCGGCCTGTGGCCCACCCAGCAGTTTATCGCCGGAAAAACTTACCAGGCTGACACCAGCGGCAATCAGCTGCTGTGGCATCGGTTCGGCTGGCAGGCCGTAAGCGGTCATGTCGATCAGCGATCCGCTGCCGAGATCGGTGATCACCGGCAATTGATGTTCTGCGCCGAGCGCCACCAGATCCGCCTCGGTCACCGCATGGGTGAAACCCTGGATCTGATAGTTACTGGTGTGAACTTTCATTAACAAGCCACTATCGTCGGTGATTGCGGCGCGATAATCTTTCAGATGGGTACGGTTAGTGGTACCGACTTCCACCAGACGGCATCCGGCCTGGCGCATCACGTCAGGAATGCGGAATGCGCCCCCAATTTCCACCAGTTCACCACGCGAGACCACCACTTCACGCCCGGCAGCAAGAGCGGAGAGCATCAGAAGTACCGCCGCCGCGTTGTTGTTGACGATGCAGGCATCTTCCGCGCCGGTCAGTTCGCACAGCAGGGCCGCAACGGCACGATCGCGATGGCCGCGAGCGGCATCATCCAGCGCGTATTCCAGCGTCACCGGCTGGCGCAGGCAGTGCGTGACGGCATTGATGGCGGCCTCGCTCAATTGGGCGCGGCCCAGATTGGTGTGTAATACGGTTCCGGTCAGATTGAACACCGGACGCAACGCGCTCTGGCGCTGCTGCCGGGATCGGCGCAATGCTTCATCCGGCCAGTTAGCATGCCAGTCGGGCAAAGCCTGATACTGCTGGATGTGTTCGCGGGCTTCCTGTTGCATGGCGCGTAGCTGACGTGTGGCAAAAGCCGTACCTGCATCATCAATCAGCGCCTGCAACGCGGGCTCGCGCAGCAGGCTATCAATAGCAGGCAGCTGGCTAAACAATGTTTTCATCGGGCAACTTTTAGCTGGTAGGCGGGACGGTGCGGGCAAAACTTTCCCGCTGGAACAGGTTCTCCGCCAATTTGATTAATGCCGGGCGATTCACACACCAGTTTGGCACCACGCGGCGGAAGTTGAGGTAACCAATCATGCAACCGGTAGCGATATCTGCCAGATTGAGGGTGTCGCTATGCAGCAGATCGCGCTGGGCGGCAGCGGTTTCCAGCGCATCAAGGCCGCGCAGGATTTTTTCCCGATTGCGCAGCAGTACCTCTTCGGATTGCTGGTCTCCCGGGCGCATTTTTTCACGCACAATCACCAGCGCGGCATCGCTGATGCCATCGGCCAGTTTTTCCAGCTGGCGGATTTGCAATGCACGCAGGGGATCTTTGGGCAGCAATGCCGGAGCTTCACCTCGCAGTTCGATAGCTTCGGCGATCAGCGAAGAATCAAACCAGGTCAGATGGTTGTCATCCACCAGCGCCGGGACTTTGCCCAGCGGATTGTAATGCGGTACATGGCTATCGGCATTCCACGGTGATTCATTGACGAATTCAAAGACGATGCCTTTTTCCAGCAGGATCACCGAAATTTTCCGGACAAAAGGACTGGTGTAGCTGCCTATCAGTTTCATCGAACGCCTCCGTGGTTGTCGCGGCACGCAGAAAGAGTAATGGCGAAGGCTTACCCTTCGCCTGGAAACAGAAACGGATTCAGGCTACTGCGCGCAAAACCTTCCTGCTCCATACGCGCATCCAGCACCAGAGAAGCGAGGTCATCGGCCACCGGTTCTACGGCGGGGTCCTTCTCCTGATACAGCATCTTCAGGTAAGTCCCACAATCGCCACAACTTTCGGCTTTGACCGCTGCCATCTCGCTATCCAGCGACCAGTAATGCAAATCCCTTGTCTGTTCGCAATTAGAACATTTACTGCGTACCACATACCATTCGCTTTCGCACAGATTGCAATGCAGATAACGCAATCCCTGCTGTCCGACATCCATATGCACCACGCTGGCCACCGGTACGCTGGCGCATACCGGGCAGAACTGACGATGCTCGCCATATTCGGCACGGGCTTTGCCCGGGATTAGCGCCGCCATCTGCGCCCAGTAAATGGACAATGCCGCCCAGATAAACGGCGACTTGTCGTTACTGACCTGCGCAAAGTTGCCTTCCAGCAACGCGGTAGCGAGGGTTTCCAGCTCGGTCGCGGAGGCTTTCTCCAGATTTTCCAGCACTGCCAGCGCCTGGCCACTCATCTCCGGTTTCAGCTCAGCGATTAACGAATGTAGCAGCCGCTGCCAGTGGGCATCGCGTGGGTAGGTGTGAATATCCAGCGGCGGGATACCCTGCTCGGCGCATTGCTCCAGCCGCGCGCGTAAATCGATCTGCAACGGATGGTCGTACAGCACGATTTCCTGCGCCTGGGCGATTACGGCGGCAAAGCGCAGATAATCGCCGAGCGGATTTTTCGCGGCCAGATCGCGCAAACGGGCTGCCCGACGGCTATATAAATTTTTCAGCCGGGGGAAAAGTAACGGCGGAATTTTATCCGCCGTGTTCTTATCGCTTTTCTCCAGCTGGTCCTGCGGGATAATGCGAATACTCATCAGGGGCGTTTTTCCTGTTGTGTTTGGCGTTGGCGCTGCTCGCGATACCAGCGTGGGTGATGTTTCTTCGCCCACGCGGCAGGGACCCAGCCTTCAACCATCGCGGTGATGGTGCCTTTGACCCACAGGGCGGCGTAAATATGCACCATAATCACGATAATCAGCGCCACGGCTGAGACCGAATGCACCACCAGCGCGGCGCGAATCAGCGGAATGGAGAAGGCTCCGGCGAAGTACGGTCGCCAAATCACAATTCCACTCGCCAGCAGCATGACTAAGCTGATGATAGCAGCCCAGAACACACACTTCTGCCCGAAGTTGTATTTGCCGGTATCGCCGACCTCCTCATTACGCGCGATTTTATGAATATTTTTCGCCCATATCAGGTCGTCACGGTTGATCAGGTTATGCCGCCAGTAACGCAAGAACATGATGAGAAAGGCAGCAAACATAATCACGCCAACAAAAGGATGCAGAATCCGCGCCAGTTGTGGTGTGCCCAACACGTGCATCAGCCAGTTGAACGACGGGAAAAAGAAACCCAGTCCACTCAGGGCAGCAAAGACAAAGCAAAACGCCACAATCCAGTGATTGATGCGTTCGGGTGCGCTGTAGCGCACCAGGCGATCGCGCTTTTTCATCATTTGCGCTCCTCTTTATCGTCATGCAGGTTGTCGTCTTCGTCGTCCACCCGGTTCGGTCCGATGCCGACGTAGTGGAACACCGCCGCCGCGAAGGTGGCGGCAAAACCGACCGCCGCCAGCGGTTTCCAGATGCCTTTCCAGAAGGTGACAGCGGGGCTGATGCTCGGGTTTTCCGGCAGGCCGTGATACAGCTGCGGCTTGTTGGCGTGGTGCAGCACATACATCACGTGTGTACCGCCCACCCCGGCGGGATCGTACAAACCGGCATGGTCGTAACCGCGTGTTTTCAGTTCCTCCACACGTTCCCCGGCGAGGGTTTGCATATCGGCTTTGGCTCCGAAATGAATCGCCCCGGTCGGGCAGGTTTTCACGCAGGCCGGTTCCTGGCCGACGGTGACACGATCGACGCATAGCGTGCATTTATACACGCGGTTGTCGTCTTTATTGAGACGCGGCACGTCGAACGGACAACCGGCGATGCAGTAACCACAGCCGATGCACTGCTCGGACTGAAAATCGACAATGCCGTTGGCGTACTGAATGATCGCCCCTTCCGAAGGACAGGCTTTCAGGCAGCCAGGATCGGCGCAATGCATGCAGCCATCTTTGCGGATCAGCCACTCCAGTTTGCCGTTTTCCTCGACTTCGGAAAAACGCATCACCGTCCAGGATTTGGCGGTCAAATCCGCCGGGTTGTCGTACACCCCGACGTTATGACCGATCTCATCACGGATGTCGTTCCACTCCGAACAGGCCACCTGGCAGGCTTTGCAGCCGATGCAGGTGGTGACATCAATCAGCTTCGCCACCTCCTGCTGATGGTTGCGCGCCTGCGGCGGTGGCGTGACGCCGTTGGTGGCGGAGCGGCGGATAATGTCTTGCGATTGATAAGCCATATTCGTTCTCCTTACACCTTCTCGACGTTAACGAGGAATGCCTTAAATTCTGGCGTTTGCGTATTGGCGTCGCCGACAAACGGCGTCAGGGTATTGGCGATAAAACCTTTCTTCGCTACGCCCTGATAACCCCAGTGAATCGGAATGCCGATGGTATCCACAGTTTTGCCATCCACCTGCAACGGACGCAGACGTTTGGTGACCACCGCTTTGGCTTTGATATAGCCGCGATTCGAGCTGACCTTCACCGTGTCACCCTGAGCAATGCCCAGCTTGTTCGCCAGCACCTCGCCAATCTCCACAAACTGTTCCGGCTGTGCGATGGCGTTGAGCCGTGCGTGTTTGGTCCAGAAGTGGAAATGTTCGGTGAGACGATAGGTGGTGCCGACATACGGGAACTGTTCGGCTTTGCCCATCGCCGCCAGATCGTCCTTAAACACGCGCGCCGCCGGGTTCGATACCACGTTGGGGTGCAGCGGGTTGGTGCCGATCGGCGTTTCAAACGGTTCGTAATGTTCCGGGAACGGACCTTCCGCCATTTTGTCGAGTGCGAACAGATGGCCCATACCATCGGGTTGCATGATGAACGGACCGACATTGCTGCCAGGTGCGGCGGCGCTGTAGTCCGGGATATCCATACCGGCCCACTTGCTGCCATCCCACTTCAGCAACTGACGTTTGGCATCCCACGGATTGCCCTGCGGATCGGCGGAAGCGCGGTTATACAGGATGCGGCGATTGAGCGGCCATGCCCAGCTCCAGTTCAGTGTGTTGCCGAGGCCGGACGGATCGGCGTTGTCGCGCCGCGCCATCTGGTTGCCCTCCGGCGTCCAGCTACCGGCGAAAATCCAGCAGCCGCTGCTGGTGCTGCCGTCATCTTTCAGATGGGCAAAGGTACTGAGCTGCTGACCTTTTTTCACCAGCAGGGTGCCTTTGTCATCGACGATATCCGCCAGCGCTTTGCCGTTGCTCTCCATCGCCACCTCTTCCGACGCCGGGTTATCTGGCGTCAGGTAGTTCCAGGTCATGTTCAGCACCGGCTCCGGCGCAACACCGCCCTGGTGCGCATACATCTCACGCAGTCGCAGGTAGATACCCGCCAGAATTTCGCCATCGTTGCGTGATTCACCCGGACCGTCCTGACCTTTCCAGTGCCACTGCAACCAGCGGCCGGAGTTCACGATCGAGCCGTTCTCCTCGGCAAAGCAGGTGGAGGGCAGGCGGAACACCTCGGTCTGAATCTGCGCTGGATCGACGTCGTTAAATTCGCCGTGATTCTGCCAGAAGGTCGAGGTTTCGGTGTTGAGCGGGTCGATGGTGACGAGGAACTTCAGCTTCGACAGCGAAGCAATCACTTTGCGCTTGTTCGGGAACGAGGCCACCGGGTTGAAGCCCTGGCACAGATAACCGTTCACTTTCCCCTGTGCCATCATTTCGAAGTATTGCAGCACGTCGTAGCCTTTGTCCCACTTCGGCAACCAGTCAAAGCCCCAGCTGTTCTCTGCCTGCGCTTTGTCGCCAAAGAAGGCTTTCATCATGCTTACGAAGAATTTCGGGTAGTTGCTCCAGTAGTTCACCTGGCCCGGCAGCGCAGTTTTCGGCGTGTTGGCGGTGAGATAGGTTTGCAGATCGGTCTGCTTCTCAGAAGGCAGCGTCATATAACCCGGCAGGCTTTGCGACAGCAGGCCGAGGTCGGTCAGCCCCTGGATATTGGAGTGACCACGCAGCGCATTGACGCCACCGCCTGCCATCCCCATATTGCCGAGCAGCAGCTGAATCATCGCCATGGTGCGGATGTTCTGCGCGCCGATGGAGTGCTGGGTCCAGCCGAGGGCATACAGGAAGGAAGTGGTGCGATCTTTTGCGCTGGTCTCGCCAATCAGCTCGCAGACATGCAGGAAATCGGCCTTCGGCGTGCCGCAGATGCGCTCGACAATCTCTGGCGTGTAGCGGCTGACATGCTGTTTCAGCAGGTTCCAGACGCAGCGCGGATGGCTCAGGCTGTCGTCGCGTTTGGCGAAGCCATCATCGCCCAGCTCGTAGTTCCAGCTGGTTTTGTCGTATTTACGGTTTTCAGCGTCGTAACCGCTGAATAACCCTTCTTCGAAGGTAAAATCTTCGCGCACGATCAGGCTGGCATTGGTGTACGCCTGCACATATTCATGCTGGATTTTGTCGTTTTCCATCAGCCAGCGCAGCACACCCGACAGGAAAGCAATGTCGGAGCCGGAGCGAATGGGCGTATAGAAATCCGCCACCGATGCGGTGCGCGTAAAGCGCGGATCGATGACAATCAGTTTGGCTTTGTTAAAGATTTTGGCTTCCATTGCCCAGCGGAAACCGACGGGATGCGCTTCAGCCGCATTACCGCCCATCACCACGATCAGGTTGGCATTACGGATGTCGACCCAGTGGTTGGTCATCGCACCGCGACCAAATGTTGGAGCAAGACTTGCTACCGTTGGTCCGTGTCAGACGCGTGCCTGGTTGTCGACCGCCAGCATACCGAGCGATCGGGTCATTTTCTGGGTGAGATAGCCGGTTTCATTGCTGGACGCCGAGGCGCACAACATGCCGGTGGTGAGCCAGCGGTTAACAGTCACGCCAGCAGCGTTTTGCGCCTCAAAATGGGCGTCGCGGTCCGCTTTCATCAGCTTCGCAATGCGATCAAACGCATCGTCCCAGCTGATGCGCTGCCATTTATCCGAGCCTGGCGCGCGATATTCCGGGTAGTGCAGGCGGCTGTCGCTATGGACGAAATCCAGCAGGCCAGCGCCTTTCGGGCACAAGGCTCCGCGGCTGACCGGATGATCCGGGTCCCCTTCAATATGGAAGAGGGTTTCTTTGGCGTTTCTCGCGCCATCGCCGAGGCTGTACATTAACAGGCCACAGCCGACTGAGCAGTAAGTGCAGGTGTTACGGGTTTCGCGGGCGCGCAACAACTTGTATTGCCGCGTTTCCGCCAGCGCTACCTCTGGCGTAAAGCCGAGGAGTGCTGCCGTTGTCCCTGCCATACCGCCCGCGCAGATTTTGAAGAATTTTCTTCTGCTGACGTTCATGGATAATCCTTGATTCGACATTACTACATTTTATTTTTGCGGAGCGCTGGTTAGCGGTTCAAAATGACCCAACTAAGACTGCGAGTATAGCGGCTAAATATTACCACTGCTTTTGTAAGGTTGTTGTGCGAGGCGAAGAAAGTGACACAGAAAGATCAGAAAAGTCCCAGCAATGTGAGTGAGATCGCAGGTGCGAGCCAGGCGCAGGTGTGGCAGCGGCGCGACATCACCCATGCGGAGCCGGACTGGCTGGCGCAGGAAGTTCCGGTGGCGCTGGTCTACAACGGTATTTCCCATGTGGTGATGATGGCGACCCCCAGCGATCTTGAAGCCTTTGCGCTCGGTTTTTCGCTGTCGGAAGGGATTATCGATACGCCGCAGGAAATTTTCGGTCTTGATGTGGTGCCGGGCTGCAATGGCATTGAAGTACAAATCGAGCTATCCAGCCGTCGCTTTATGGCGCTGAAAGAACAGCGTCGCGCGATGGCAGGGCGCACCGGTTGCGGCGTCTGTGGTGTCGAGCAGCTGGATCAGATCGGCAAACCGATCACCCCCTTACCCTTTACCCAGACCTTTTCCCTCGACCATCTGGATGCCGGGTTAGCGCGGCTGCGTGATTTCCAGCCGGTGGGCGAACTGACCGGCTGCACCCACGCGGCGGCATGGATGTCACCCACGGGTGAACTGCGCGGTGGCTGTGAAGATGTGGGTCGGCATGTGGCGCTGGATAAACTGCTGGGCTATCGCAGCAAAGCCGACTGGCAGCAGGGCGCGGTGCTGGTGTCCAGCCGCGCCAGCTATGAGATGGTGCAGAAGTCAGCGATGTGTGGTGTCGAGATTCTGTTTGCGGTGTCGGCAGCGACTCAGCTGGCAGTGGATGTGGCACAGCGCAGCAACTTAACGCTGGTTGGCTTCAGCAAGCCAGGCCGCGCCACCATCTATACCCATCCGCAGCGGCTGCGTTAAACCACCTGTACCTGCGGCAGCACCTGTTGCAGGGCATTGAGCGCGCCAGGTTTGCCCTGGCCCGCATCGCAAATCAGCAAATCTACCTCGGCAATCGAGGCGTATTGGGTGCGGCTCACGACGCCGAGTTTACTGTGATCCGCCAGCAGGATGGTGTGACTGGCCTGCTGAACCATCGCGCGTGCAATCGCCGCTTCGTGCGGATGGAAGCTGGTGGCTCCCTGTCTGGACTCAATTCCCACCGGAGACAGCAGCGCTACGTCGGCACGATAACGATAAATCTCGCCCACCGTCATTTCGCCGCGCGTCTGCTGTGCACCGGCAGACATCATGCCACCCAGCAAAATCACCTGATTATTCAGTGTTTCATGTTCTTCGGCGGCACTCAGCGCCAGCGCCGCTTGCAGGCTGTTGGTGATGATGGTCAGCCCGGACATGGTGCGTAACTCTTCGGCCAGCAGGGTGGTGGTGGTGCCGGAATCGAGGAACAGCGTCTGGCCGGGTTGCAGATGCTGCACCGCCGCGATGGCAATGGCACGTTTCTCTTTGGCCTGGGCGCTGCGCCGTTCGCGCAGCGGTGCTTCTGGCTGGCTATCCATCGCCACCAGGCCGCCATGGACGCGGCGCGCCACCCCCTGCGCTTCCAGCTCGATAATGTCGCGCCGCGCGGTTTCCCGCGAAATACCCAGCTCTTTGATCACGCGCTCGGTACTGACCTGATGATGCGTGGTCAGCAGTGCGCGGATGCGATGTAAACGGGTTTCCTGCAACATGACATTTCCCTGTGGCGAGTTCAGCGTGGGCCTAAGATTACCTGAGCTTCATCGTTCCGTCATGTGTATTTGGTTGTATTTGTGTATTTGGTTGCATTTCTCGCCAAAACCGGCATGATATCTGTAAACGGTTATTACGCATGCACCCCTTTCACCTTCGCAACGGGAGTTACCATGGCTACACGTTCCACCATCATGGATACCAACAGTTTTCGTGCTGAACATGCCGACGGCCTGGATGCCGATACGCGCAAACTGACCGATAAACGCAGCAAAGTGCTGGGCGAGTCGTATCGCCTGTTCTACCGTAAGCCGGTACATCTGGTGCGCGGTGAAGGGCAGTATCTGTGGGATGCCGCAGGTAACAAATATCTCGATGTGTACAACAACGTGGCGAGCATCGGCCATTGCCATCCGGCAGTGATTGAGGCGGTGAATCAGCAAATGAAGATGCTGAACACCCATACCCGTTATCTGCACGAACGTATCCTGGATTACAGCGAAGAACTGCTGGCGACCACCCCGGATGCCATCGACCGTGCGATGTATATGTGTACCGGTTCGGAAGCCAATGACCTGGCGATTCGCATTGCGCGTTCGTTCAGCGGTGGCACCGGCATTATCGTTTCGCAGGAGGCTTACCACGGCACCAGCGACCTCACTTCTGGCGCGTCACCGGCGCTGGGCACCGGCCAGCCGCTGGCGGCGACCACCCGTCTGGTGCCACCGCCAGATCACTATCGTGTCAATGCGCCTGATCTCGGCGAGTGGTTTGCCAACGAAATTCAGAAGCAAATCGACGGCATGAAAGCGCACGGCATCAAGTTCGCCGGTTTCCTCGCTGACTCCATTTTCTCCTCTGACGGCGTGCTGCCAAACCCGCCGGGTTTCCTGCAGAAAGCAGTGGATGTGGTACACGCTAACGGCGGTATTTTTATCGCGGATGAAGTGCAGCCTGGCTTTGCCCGTACCGGTGATGCGTTCTGGGGCTTCGCCCGTCACGGTGTGGTGCCGGATGTGGTCACCACCGGTAAACCGATGGGCAACGGCATTCCGGTGTCTGGCCTGCTGGCAAAAAGTGATGTGCTGGCGGCATTCAGCGATGAAATTCCTTACTTCAACACCTTTGGTGGCAACCCGGTGGCGATGGCAGCCGCGCAGGCGGTGCTGAAAGTGATCAAGGAAGAGGGTTTGCAGGAGCATAGCCGTATTGTCGGCGCGAAGTTGCAGGCCGAGCTGGCGAAGCTGATGGACCGTCATGAATCGATTGGCGACGTGCGCGGCGCGGGCCTGTTTATCGGTTTCGAATTGGTCAGCGATCGCAGCAGCAAAACGCCAGACAAGGCACTGGCACTGGATTTGATTGAGAAGCTGCGTGATCACCATGTGCTGACTTCGGTCGCTGGCCCGTACGGTAACGTGCTGAAACTGCGTCCGCCGTTGGCGTTCCAGGAAAGCGATATCGACTGGCTGGTTGGTGCGCTGGATAAATCGCTGACTGAGCTGGGTCGGTAAAGTTAAAGGTGCGCAATGTATGACATTGCGCACCTTTGGTATGATGAATGTCAGTGCTTAAATTCTAATAAGGCATTAATCATTTCATCAATTTTTTTAAAAGAAGACTGAAAATAGGCATGCCATTTTCTTGCTGTGTGTGGGCCAAAATCGGATCGTTTCTTCATTCTGTTGGCAATGTCATCTTTATATCTTTTTAAGTGCTGGATTTCATCCGTTAACCGATGAACTATTTTCCTCATTGCATCTATATTTTGTGGTGAAAAAACGTTGGAGCGAGCGTTTTCCATCATCAGATTGTTAAATGATGTTGTTATTTTCTCTCCCTTCGATATCGCCATTTTTAGCGAGTGAAAAAAATAACTTTTTATGCCGCCAGGACCAGCGGTCACTTTCAATTTCATATAATTATTAAATAATATTTCTCTTACGGAATCTCTGAAGCTGGTGGCAACGGCGAAAATGCTATGAGGCTCAATTTTTAAATTATCGGAGAACATTTCACCCTTACTTGTTACGACATTTATCTCCATCGTTGTCATGTTATCTAATTGATCCCATGCCGGGTTTCTGAATGACGCGTTGGAAGATATCGCATTGTTTATTAATTCACTTTCAGGATGTCGCATTGTACCGGCAGCCGCGGTCAACCCTGTGGTGCTGGATGCAAACCAAGACGAAAAGGCAGCCACTGCCGTTCCCAGCAAAGAGATCCCGGTTAATGCCACGACGGCTCGGCATACTTTGCTGGAAGATATACCTTCTGAAATATTACTCACTTTATTTATATTATTTTTTAATAGTAGTTTGTCGCTATAACTCGTTGTATCAATAGTGGTTGTCTGATATGGATGGGTGAACCCATGGATAAAATTAATCATAAAATACAACCTCGTATTTTTATTGTTTGGCGGTGACAATCAAAAACGAATATCGTTGTCGATTCATTGATGCAGATTAATCTTTTCTTCAAAAGAGATCGTGATCATCTTGTCAGGATAAATCATATTTTTACTTTCATGAGGGATGATATGATTAGCCAAAAATGACAAAAGAGATTTCTGCAGGATGGTTAACTATGATTCTCCTTTAACCTTAAATGAATCCTGAAATATTATGATTTTTTGATGTAAAAACCTTTCCGCTGAAGGTTATGCCGCAATCTTCCTGGCCCTCCATGCCTGATCCGCTCAACACTGTGTCAGTCGCCGTCAGCTACCTCGCCTTCTGTGCGCACCTTTTGCCAGATTCATCAAATCCTTATCATTACTAAGGCATTGATAACCCTTTTCCGGATCTTGAATTTAACTATAATGATCCAACTGCTTACGCGGCACGCCAGCGAGGTTGTGCTGCTCAAACACTAATGGAGAGGAAGAACATGAGTTATTCACTGCCATCCCTGCCTTACGCATACGACGCACTGGAACCGCATTTCGACAAGCAGACGATGGAAATCCATCACACCAAACACCACCAGGCCTATATCAACAACGCTAACGCCGCGCTGGAAGGGACTGAATTCGCCGATCTGCCGGTTGATGAGCTGATCACCAAACTGGATCAGCTGCCGGCTGACAAAAAAGGCCCACTGCGTAACAACGCGGGCGGCCACGCTAACCACAGCCTGTTCTGGAAAGGCCTGAAAACCGGCACTACCCTGCAGGGCGAACTGAAAGCCGCCATCGAAAAAGATTTCGGCAGCGTAGAAAAATTCCAGGAAGAGTTCGAGAAAGCGGCTGCGACCCGTTTCGGCTCTGGCTGGGCGTGGTTAGTGAAAAAAGGCGACAAACTGGCGGTAGTTTCTACTGCTAACCAGGACAACCCGCTGATGGGCGAAGCGATCGCTGGCGTTTCTGGCTTCCCGATCATTGGTCTGGATGTGTGGGAACACGCTTACTACCTGAAGTATCAGAACAAACGTCCTGACTACATCAAGGCGTTCTGGAACGTGGTTAACTGGGACGAAGCAGCAGCACGCTTCGCTTCTGCTAAGTAATTAGCACCTGAATACCGCAACCGGTGGCCATGGCCGCCGGTTTTTTTTAAACGAAACTTAAACCAATCTTCAACAAAACTGATATTCCCGCCAGTGATTGCAACGTGTCGAAACTTATTAACTCGTCGTTGATAATTTGGGGCATATACTTGCGCCAATTAGTCCTGCAAAAGCTCAAATAATCATGTCTACGATAATTACTTCTGAGACGAATAATGATTCGTCAGCATCACTTTTTCTGCAATTAATAAGCGGAAAGTTTGTGCCAAATAAATTATGGCGTAGCAAAAATTTCCGTTTTAAATTTGCCTTAAGATCTCTTGTTTATCCTGTTACTACCCATCGTTATCTGCATGAACTGGCGGCACTGCCTCAGTTGCCGCAAATGTTAACGGTGCAGGGGTTGCTACCCGCTAAGCTCCATCGTCCTTATCTGCGCGCGGGTTTTAGCGTGGCGCAGCGGGCGCAAGCCATTCTCGATCACTATCATCTGATGGCTGGCCTGGAAAACACCGCCCTGCGCCAGATGCTGCAAAGCCCCGGTGACAATTTACTGGCGGGTTTTAAAGGCAAGAATGGCGAATCTTTCACGATTCACTGCTGCCCGGGGCGCTTCGACCGTGAAGGCGAAATTACGCTGGAATTGCATTTTGAAGAGAAGTTAATCGCGTCTCTGTCTTTCTCTATTTTTAATGAGAATCAACAACGCAGTTTATTAATTGGCGGTTTGCAGGGACCACGTAAACATATTTCTAATGATGTGATTCGTGATGCGACCAAGGCGGCACACGGTTTATTCCCTAAACGTCTGCTGATGGAAGCGGTATTTATTCTCGCAGAACAATGCGGCGTGCAGGCCATCAGCGCAGTGGGGGATACCACCCACGTCTTCCGCAGCCTGCGTTATCGTCACAGCAAGGGCGATCACTTCTTTGCCAGCTACAGTGAATTCTGGCAGTCGTTAGGTGGTGAAGCACGGGCGGATGGGATATTTACGCTGCCGCTGCATATGCCGCGTAAGGCGCTGGAAGAGATTGCCAGCAAGAAACGTGCGGAGTATCGCCGTCGCTATGAACTGCTGGATAACCTGACGCAACAGGCATTGCTGGCATCAGGTGTGGAAGGGGTACGCGACGTGACTCACGCCGCGTAACCGCAATCAGAACGGCTGCTTCGCGTAGCCGGTCATGACTTTCAGCCCCATCTCACGTCCGAGTGCGGTCATCGGGTGCACCACCACCAGGCCGCGCACGCTTTTCTTCAGCGCACCCATATTGGCCTGTTCTTTTTTGGTGATCTCACGGCTGAATGGCAGTTTTTGCAGCTGCTGCGCTTCTTTGCTCAGCTTCTCAACACGGACACCGCGCAGGCGTTCAATCTCCACCACCAGTGCTTCTTTTTCTTTCAGCAGCGCACCGAGTTTCTCAGCATCACCTGCTTCCAGCAGCTGTGGTTCTTTGCGGTTCAGGGCATCCAGCTGATCGCTAAGACGTTTGATCTCAGCTTTTTCTTGTTCTTTCATCGGGAAAACTCGTTAAGGAAAACAGGGAAAGGATACACCATAACGACACGGCTGTTGCGCGATTTATCGCGCGGTTAATACCTCAAACCGCTGGCTTCTTGAACGCTTGCTTATGGGAAATACGGGAAATCAGCTCGGTGAGAGACAACACCATGGTGGAGCGCACCATCTGCAAATAACGCTGCTGCTGCATGGCGCGCAGTTCTTCATCATCGCGCGTGAAATCGGGTTGGGGCGGCCAGGCGACGACGCAGTGCAGTTCGCGAAAAGGGCCGAGAATCTCGTCATCGGTAAAACGATACTCAAAGGTGTCGTGGTTTAACTCTTCGCGCAGTGCCAGCAGTAATTCACAATCTTCATATTCATGACGATTGATCACGCCAAGACCGTAAATCAGTTTCAGGCGGACTGACATCTCGCCGAGCGGACCATTGCCGAGCAGCAAGGGTTCGACGGCGTATTTCACGGCGTAATCATCCTTGCGGAAAACCTGCA
This sequence comes from Pantoea sp. App145, assembly GCF_047947045.1. Lineage (NCBI taxonomy): Bacteria > Pseudomonadati > Pseudomonadota > Gammaproteobacteria > Enterobacterales > Erwiniaceae > Pantoea > Pantoea sp. App145. The sequence goes on along the minus strand of NZ_CP133290.1, from coordinate 2,735,889 downwards.
AAACCAGCAGGTTAACCGCTTCAGTCAACAGCTCAACGGCGGCGATCAGAAAGCTTCTCACCGAACGACCGGCGTTCAGGCGCTCAAGCACCCGGTTTTCAAAAGCTTGCTTCTCTTCCATTATTGCCTGCATCGTTCAAATACCGCCGTGTTGCGTGGCGCGCATTATGCCATAGCGTTATAAGCACTCACCACTGAGGTGACGACTTCACTGTTGCTATCCAGCCCGGAAATTTGTGCCAGGGTTGCCTGCGGGCCTTTTTCCGCCAGCAGCGCTTCCAGCTCCTGGGCCTGCGGGTCCTGCGCGCTGCGGTAATGCATCGCGGCGGCAATGCCCTGCACCAGGTTGGCATGCGGCAGCTGATATTCCAGCGTGCCCAGCGTCGGTTTGATCAGACGATCGCCCGCGCTGAGTTTACGCAGCGGCTGACGGCCCACGCGCTCAACGTCATCTTTCAGGTACGGGTTTTCAAAACGGCTGAGGATTTTCTGGATGTAGGCGGCGTGTTTATCCGCATCAAAGCCATAGCGCTTGATCAGCACCGCACCGCTTTCTTCCATCGCACCCTGCACCACGGCACGGATTTTCTGGTCAAGGATGGCATCGCGGATGGTGGCGTGACCGGCCAGCTGGCCGAGGTAGGCGGTAATCGCGTGGCCGGTGTTCAGGGTGAACAGCTTACGCTCGACAAACGCCATCAGGTTATCGGTCAGTTCCATACCCGGAATATTCGGCAGTTCGCCTTTGAACTGGGTTTTATCGACGATCCACTCGCTGAAGGTTTCTACCGTGACTTCCAGCGGGTCATTGCTGCCGGCTTCTGACGGCGGCACGATGCGGTCTACAGCGGAATCCACAAAGCCAACATGCTGTTCAACCCAGGCATGATACTGCTCCGGCAGCGCTTTCAGCACATGTTGTTTCAGTTGGCTGGTGCCGCGCACCATGTTTTCACAGGCAATAATATTCAGCGGACGGACATTACCGTTGTCGCGGCGGTAGGCCAGCCCTTTGGCGACACCACTGGCGATGCGCTCCAGAATTTGCGGACCAACCGCCGTGGTAACGATATCAACCTCAGCAATCAGCGTCACGATATCCTCGCTGGCGCTGCTCACCGCGCTCACACCTTTCACAATCTCGACTTTCGCCTGCTCGCCAACCACATGAACCGGATACTCATGACGGGCGTTAAGGGCATCGAGCACTACCTGATTGACATCCGCGAATACCAGCTCGATACCGGCATCAGCCAGCAGCTTACCGATAAAACCACGGCCAATGTTACCTGCTCCGAAATGTAACGCTTTCATAATTTGACCCATATCAAATGACGATGGGGCGGGCATGTCCGCCCCGGAACGTGGGGACGGGCATGCCCGCCCCAGGGAAAAGTAGTTATCTATCAGGCGGTGGTTTTGCTGCCAGACAGCAGATCCAGCACATCCTGTACGCTGGTGGTATTCGCCAGCTTCTCAATCACGCTTTCGTCGTCCAGCGCGTTGGTCAGGCTGGTGATCACCTGGATGTGTTCGTTATTGCGTGCTGCAATGCCGATCACCAGGCGCGCCACTTCATCCACTTCTTCGCCAAACTTCACGCCCGCCGGATACTGGCAGAATACCACGCCCGTTTTCAACACGCGGTCTTTGGCTTCCACCGTGCCGTGCGGTACTGCAATCGACTCACCGAGGTAGGTCGGGGTCAGTTTTTCACGCTCCAGCATGGCATCAACGTATTCCGGCTGCACGTAGCCGCCTTTCACCAATTGCTCACCGGCAAAGCGAATCGCCTGCTCTTTGTTGCTGGCGCTCAGGCCGAGGAACACGTTGTTGGCACCCAGTTTGAACAGATGGGCGTTACCGGCGTCGAAGCTGTCAGCCAGGGTGGTCTGTACGGTTTCGCGATGTGCTTCGCTGCGATTCGCCGCCACCAGACGCTCAGTCAGGTTGGTGTACAGCGCGCTGTCGAGGAAGTTGTTCAGCGAAATATGCTGAGCCTGCGGTGCCTGGCGCATAGCACGCTCAGTCAGATCGCGGTGGGTAATCACCAGGTCCACATCACCCGGCAGGGCGTTGATGGCGCTGTTGGTCACCGAAATATTGCTCAGACCGGCATCCTGCACTTTCTTACGCAGCACGCCTGCACCCATCGCGCTGGAACCCATACCGGCATCGCAGGCCACAATGATTTTGCGTACGTGGTTCAGGTCAACGCTCATCGCATCACCGGCAACCGGTGCACCCGCCACGCTCTGGCCTTTGGACTGCGCTTTCATGTCCTGCATACGTTTGGTTGCCGCTTCGATGTCGTCGTCTTCTTTCACTTTGCTGGTTTTCAGCAGGATAGAAGAGATAACGAAGGAGACAGCAAACGCCGCGATGATAGCGGTGATGTTAGCGAAGTAAGTGCCTTTCGGCGTCATTGCCAGCACGGCGAGGATTGAACCCGGAGAAGCCGGGGACACCAGGCCGCCGTGCAGCACGGTCAGCGTGAACACGCCAGTCATACCACCGAGGATCACCGCCAGCAGCAGACGCGGTGCCATCAGCACGTACGGGAAGTAAATTTCGTGGATACCGCCGAGGAAGTGGATGATTGCTGCACCACCGGCTGATTGTTTGGCGCTACCGCGACCAAAAATCATATACGCCACCAGCACACCCATACCCGGGCCTGGGTTGGCTTCGATCAGGAAGAAAATGGATTTGCCCACTTCGCTCGCCTGCTGGATGCCCAGCGGAGAGAAGATACCGTGGTTAATGGCGTTGTTGAGGAACAGGATTTTCGCCGGTTCAACAAAGATGGAGGTCAGCGGCAGCAGGTTGTTCTGCACCATCAGATTCACGCCTGCGGCGAGAATGTGGGACAGGCCTTCAACCAAAGGACCGATACCGATAAACGCCAGCAGCGCCAGCAGCATACCGATGATACCGGCGGAGAAGTTGTTAACCAGCATCTCGAAGCCGCTTTTGATCTTGCCATCAACGGCACGGTCAAAATGTTTGATCGCCCAGCCGCCCAGCGGACCGGCAATCATCGAGCCGAGGAACATCGGCATGTCGGCACCGACAATCACACCCATAGTGGTGATTGCGCCAACCACACCGCCACGGTCGCCACCCACCAGACGACCACCGGTGAAACCAATCAGCAATGGCAGCAGATAGGTGATCATCGGGCCGACGAGTTTCGCCAGCGTCGCGTTGGGGATCCAACCGGTTGGAATGAACAGTGCAGTGATGATACCCCAGGCGATAAACGCACCGATGTTAGGCATCACCATATTACTCAGAAAGCGACCAAAGCTTTGAACTTTGACCTTCACTGATGAGGACATAAACCCACCCCTTATTGAGACGCGCCGCAATAAGAGAGCGCGTTTGTTTTTGTTAAGACGTTACGGCGGGGGCCGTGGCATTACTGTATGCAGGCGGACTCTAGCACTAGTTTATGACGCTGCGTAGGGTACGGAATAAGTGTGATTTAGATCACGCTAATTTGGGGGGTGCAGGGTGCTATTTGGTGATGTTGATCACAAAAAGACAGTGTAAGAAAAGTACGATGCCGAATATTTAACCAAATCAGGGTGATAAATGTGACGATAGTCACTTTTTGGTGGGTGTGGTTTGTTTCATAAATGTGATGGTGATCACAAACAATTTATGGTCGAAAATGCGCCAGATCACACAATGCCGGGGGTGGGGTAGAGCAGAAAAGGGGAATGTAAGGAAGTGACAAAAGTCTGAAAAGCGGGTAATCCATGATTACCCGCCTGACGTTTTACTGAAAACCGCTCTGCACGGCATTCTGTGCCTGGGTCAGCGCCTGGGCATTGCTGGAAAGGGTGGTCATCAGCGCGTTGTACTGTGTCGCCTGATCCTGGGTGGGGAATTGCACGCCGCCATTATTAAAGGTGACACGCGTACCCTGCGATTGCAGATAGTCACCGGTCTGGACTGCGGCCTGGCTCAGCGCCTGCAATTGCGGCAGCAGTGGCATCAGGGTGCTGGCGGGTTGCGTCACCACTTTGGTGAAGACGCTGTCATACACTTTTTTCAGGTCGTCCGGCTGTTTCAGGGCGGCGTGGCTGCTGTCAGCCTGCATTTTGGCGGCCTGAATCTGCTGGGTCAGCACACCCAGATTGCCGCTGGCCTGGCGCAGTGTGTCACGGCGCGTCAGGTAATCCTGGGGTACGCGAATCGCGGCCAGCTCATCAACGACCGGGCGCATGCCCTGTTCGACCGCCTGATTGACCTGCTGAGAGAAGCCATAAAGGATGGCGTAATCGCTGGCATAGTTACCGAAGGTTTGTTTCTGGTTTTCGCTCAGGCTGGGCAGATGCTCGCCGCTGCGCATCACGGTGTTCTGGAGAAAATCAGTAAAGGCTTTGCGTTGATCGCCTTCTTTGTCGCCGCAGGCGGTAAGTTGCAGCACGGCAAGCAACGTAATCATCAACATGCCGCTACGCATCCAGATGCGGGAAATTCCTGACGCCATATTTCAACTCCTGTCAGTGATCATGGCTTATCCCCGCCACGCTTCTGTTGCGGGGAATAGATTTAATTCGGTGGGAAAGGTTCTCAAGGATAGAACAATGGCATGGAGCGCACAACGGGCGGGATAATCTAAAAACTGCGCGATAAATCGCGCCGCTACAAATACGTGCAGTGAGTCGTAGCGGCGCAATTTATTGCGTGGGGTGTTGCGTGGTCGGCGTCAGTACACCAGCGCCTGCCCATCCTTGCGACTTTCAGTCGCCGCGATATAAAACCCCTGCGGGTCGCGCACAACCACCTGCGCACCGCCGAAGTTATAACCTTGCAACGGATCCTCCACCGCAATCTTGTGGCCCATCGCGCGCAGCGCGGCGAGGACATTGCGATCCATGCCTGCTTCAACAATCACCTCGCGGCCCTGTACCACACGCCAGCGTGGTGCATCAATCGCAGCCTGCGGGTTCTGTTTGTGCAGCATAATACGTAGCGCCATCTGCAAATGCCCCTGCGCCTGCATCGGGCCGCCCATCACCCCGAATGACATCAGCGGCTGGCCGTCACCATCCAGCGCAAACGCCGGGATGATGGTGTGGAACGGACGTTTGCCTCCGGCAACCACATTCGGATGAGCAGGGTCGAGTGAGAAACCTGCGCCACGGTTTTGCAGGCTGATGCCGGTATCAGGCACCACCACGCCGGAACCGAAGCCCATAAAGTTGGACTGAATAAATGACACCATCATGCCGCTGGCATCGGCGGTCGAGAGATACACGGTGCCGCTCTGCTGCGGTGAACCGAAAGTAAAATCTCCCGCTTTATCCGGGTCGATCAGTGCAGCGCGCTGTTTCAGGTAGCTGTCGCTCAGCAGCAAATCCGCCGGGAATTCCAGGTGATCTTCATCGGTGATGTAACGGTCCAGATCCACCAGCGCCAGCTTCATCGCTTCAATCGACAGATGCAGCCACGGCACGCTGTCCGGTGCATAGCGACCGATATCCCAATGCTCCAGAATGCCGAGGGCAATCAGGGTGGCGATGCCCTGGCCGTTTGGCGGCAGCTCCTGCACCGAACCACCGGCAAACGGATGCGACAGCAGTTGCACCCAATCGGCGCGATGATGGTTGAGATCTTCCAGCGTCAGCGCCGCGCCGTGTTCGGCGGCGAAGGCGGTCATCTGTTGCGCCAGCTCGCCGCGATAGAAGGCTTCACCGTTGGTTTCGGCGATTTTCTGCAAGGTGGCGGCCTGCGCCGGATTGCGGAACAGCTCACCGGCGCGCGGCGGGCGGCCATCCGGCGCAAAGCAGGCGCAGAAGCCGGGCTGATCCTTCAGTTTGTTGTAGCCACGCTGCCACAACTGACCAATCAGTGGCGATACCGGAAAGCCGTCGCGGGCGTACTCAATCGCCGGTTGCGCCAGCGTGGTGAGCGGCAGGGTGCCGAAGCGTTCCGCCAGCGCCACCCAGGCCGACACTGCGCCAGGCACGGTGACCGCCTCCCAGCCGATTTCTGGCATGGTTTGCTGCCCGGCAAAGCGTTCCGGGTTCCACGCCGCCGGGGCGCGCCCGGAAGCATTCAGGCCGTGCAACTCCTTGCCATCCCAGATAATGGCGAACGCATCGCTGCCGAGACCGTTGCCGGTCGGCTCCAGCACCGTCAGCGCCATGGCGCTGGCAATCGCCGCATCGACGGCATTGCCGCCCAGCTGCAACATGCGGATACCGGCCTGCGCTGCCAGCGGCTGCGAGGTGGCGACGGCGTTGCGTCCCATCATTGGTACACGGTGGGAGGCGTAACTGACGTTGTAATCCAAATCACTCATAACCTTTCCTTAATGTGAGTCATTGCGCGGATCGAGCGCGTCGCGCAGTCCGTCGCCCAGCAGGTTGAAGCCCTGCACGGTGAGAAAAATGGCCAGGCCGGGGAAAATCGACATCCACGGTGCCTGTTCCAGGTAACCTTTTGCGGTATTCAGCATCGCGCCCCACGAGGGTGAAGGGGGTTGCTGGCCGAGACCGAGAAACGACAGACTGGCTTCGGTGATAATCGCCGACGCAATCGCCAGCGTGGCCTGCACCAGAATTGGCGACAGCACATTCGGCAGCACGTAACGCAGGATGATCCAGCGGTCCGGCAGGCCAATTGCGCGAGCGCCATCGATATACTCCTCGTGACGAATGGCGATCACCTGGCCGCGCGTCAGGCGGGCGAAAATCGGCATCGCTGACAGGCCAATCGCAATCATCGCATTCGACAGGCTCGGGCCGAGAAACGCACCGAGCGCTATCGCCAGAATCAAAAACGGACAGGCGAGCAGTGCCTCGATAAAGCGCGAAATAATGCCGTCGCACCAGCCCTGCCAGTAACCGGCAATCAGCCCGAGCGGCACGCCAATCAGGATGGCGATCATCACCGAAATGCAGCCCGCCAGCAGCGAGGTACGCGCGCCCCAGATCAGACGCGACAGAATATCGCGTCCCAGTTCGTCAGTGCCGAACCAGAACAGCGCCGATGGCGCTTTGCGTACCGCCAGAAAGTTGGCTTTGATGGGATCAGCGGGTGCCAGCCACGGAGCCAGCAGCGCCACTGCAACAAACAGCACCACAATCACCGCACCAATCAGCGCGCTTTTATTACGCAAAAACTTCTTCAGCACCCGGCGATTCGGCTTTGCTACGGCAGGCACTGCGCCTGCGGTTAACACCTCGCTCATGGTTAGCCTCGCATTTTCGGGTTGATTAACAGATAGAGCACGTCGGCCAGCAGGTTGAGCAGCAGAAACCCGATGGCAACCACCAGCACCACGCCCTGCACCACGGCGTAATCACGGTTAAACACCGCATCGACAATCATCTTGCCAAAGCCGGGCAGGGTAAAAACCTGCTCGGTCAGCACCGCGCCGCCCAGCAGTTCGCCAAACAGCAGGGTAGTCAGGGTGACGATCGGCATCAGCGCATTACGGAAGGCGTGCTTTAGCACCACTTTCGGGGCCAGCAGGCCTTTGGCGCGTGCGGTGCGGATGTAATCCGCTTTCAGCACCGCAATCATCGAGGCGCGGGTATGGCGCATCAGGGTGGCAGCGAGGCCGGTGCCCAGCACCAGCGCCGGTAGCAACAGGGTTTTCAGGTTCTGCGCCATATCTTCGCTTACCGGCACAAAACCTGACGCCGGTAGCCATTGCAGATGCACCGAAAACAGCAGGATCAGCAGAATCCCCAGCCAGAAATGGGGCACCGAGATGCCTGATAGCGCGACAAAGTTGGTGGTGTGATCGACCCAGCTATCTTTGCGTACCGCCGCGATAATCCCCATGCTGATGCCGATCAGCAGCGCAATCAGCATCGCCAGCAGCGACAGCTCCAGCGTGACCGGTAGTTTGCTGGCAATCAACGCCGTCACCGGCTCTTTGGTACGCAACGACATGCCGAGGTCGCCCTTCAGCGCGCTGCCAATCCACGCGAAATATTGCGTTGGGATTGGATCGTCGAGATGGTACTCGGCACGCAACTGAGCGATGACCGCCGGATCGCGCTCCTCACCGGCCATCGCCAGCACCGGGTCGCCTGGCAGCAGCTTTTGCAGCGCAAACACCATAATGCTCACCAGCAACAGGGTGGGAATGGCCAGCAGCAGCCGTTTAACAATCAATTCCAGCATCATCGCTCCTTAGCGGTTTACTGCGCCATGCTCACGCCAGCCAGGCGAACCAGCCCGTCCGGCCAGGCTTTAAAGCCCTGCAATTTTTTCGTCATGCCAAAGATGCGTGGCTCAAAGTAGAGGTAAGCAATCGGCATATCAGTTTGCAGCTGGTTCACCACCTTGTTGTACAACGCCTGACGCTGCGCCTGATCGTTGGTCAGACGTGCGGCGTTCAGCCACTCATCCACCTGCGGATTGCTGTAACGGCCATCGTTCAGCGTGCCTTTGCTGTTGATAAACGAGTAAATGCTGCCATCTGGATCGGGACGACCGGACCAGCCTGACAGGCTGAGCTGGTAATCGCCGCGCTGCTGGCGATCCAGCAGGGTGGCAAATTCGCTCATTTGCAGATTGAGGTTGAAACCGGCCTCGCTCACCATCGCCTGAATCACCTGACCAACCTGCTGCGCAGTGGGGTTGTTGGTGACCAGCAGCGTCACGTTGAGCGGCGTGGTGACGCCAGCCGCCTTCAGCAACGCTTTGGCTTTCTCCACATCGCGTGCCGGGGTGGGGATATTGACGTGATACGGGCTGACCGGGGAAAACGCCTGATTAGCCGGGGTATACAGGCCTTCAAACGCCACCTGGTTCAGCGCATCGCGGTCAATAGCCAGCGAGAAGGCTTCACGCACACGCGGATCTTTCAGCGGGCTATTGGCATCGACTTTGCCGTTGTTGATGTTAAAGGTGATGCCCTGATAACCGAGGCCGGTGACTTTTGCCAGCGCCAGCTTGCTGTCGCCTTCCACGGTTTTCACATCGCTGGCGGCCACGCCTTCGGTGAGATCGAGGTCACCGGCGCGCAGGTTGGCGAGGCGTACCGAGGCATCCGGGATCGGCAGGAAAATCACTTTGTCGAAGTGGTAGGCGCCTTTGTTCCAGTAATTATCAAAGCGTTTCAGGACGATGCGGTCCTGCTGCACGCGGCTTTCAAACTGATACGGGCCGGAACACACCGGGTGGGTGGCGAAATCAGGCTTCTTCGCCGCCTCGGGGGCCAGCATCGCGCCCGCGCGGTCGGTCAGCTGGCTGAGCAGCGCCGCATCCGGGGTTTTCAGGTGGAATTTGACCTGCATCGGCCCGCTGACTTCCACGCTCTGAATCGAGGAGATTTCGCTTTTACGCAACGAACCCGGCAACGTCAGTGCGCGTTCGATATTGAATTTCACCGCGTTAGCATCGAATTTTTCACCGTCGTGGAAGGTGACGCCACTGCGCAGATTCATGGTCAGCGTTTTGCCGTCATCACTCCATGCCCAGTCGGTGGCGAGGCCCGGCACCACTTTCAGGTTCTCATCGACATCGACCAGCCGGTCACACATGGCAGCAAACACAAAGCGGCCATAGTAGGTACGCGCCAGATGGGGATCGAGCATGTCCGGGTCGGCACCCAGTCCGATGCGAATCACGCTTTCGGCGTGGCTATGCGCGCTGGCACCCAGCAACATCAGACCACTAAGGGCAGTTAATAACGCTTTCTTCACGGCTAATCTCCAGAGGGTTAAGCTTGCTGATTGACCGCCTGCTCAAACAGCGCGCGGCGACGTAAAAAGGCGGCAGACGGCGGCGCAATCACAATTGCGCTACGGTCGCGGTTAATCTCCTGCCAGCGGTGACAGGCAATTTGTCGTCCACCGCTCAGCACCTGGTTGATGGGTTCAAACTGGCGGCATTCGGCGGTCGCCCACGGGCAGCGGGTGTGAAAACGGCAGCCGGTGGGAGGATTGGCTGGATTGGGCAGGTCGCCCTGCAACATTGGAATGGTGCGGCTGGCCCCGGGCTGCATCTGCGGCGCGGAGGCGATCAGCGCCTGGGTATAGGGATGCAGCGGGGCATCGAAAATCTCGTCCACCGTCGCCAACTCGACAATCTGCCCGAGGTACATCACCGCTACGCGGTCGCTCATATGGCGAATCACCGCCAGGCCGTGTGCCACGATAATCATCGTCAGGCCAAATTGTTGCTTCAGGCTTTCCAGCAGGTTCACCACCTGTGCCTGTACCGAAACATCCAGCGCGGACACCGGCTCGTCCCCCAGCAGCAGCTTCGGTTGCGAGGCGAGGGCGCGGGCAATGCCGATGCGCTGGCGCTGGCCGCCGGAAAACTCGTGCGGATAGCGTTCTGCCCAAGCGGCGGGCAAGCCGACGGTGCGCAGCAGCTCCGCCACCCGTGCGTGGCGTGCTTCTCGGTTCATTTTGTCGTGCAGCCATAGCGGTTCACCGACAATCTGCTGCACCGTCATACGGGGGTTGAGGGAGGCGAAGGGGTCCTGAAAGATAATCTGCAATTCGCGGCGCAGCTGATTGAGGCGCGTACCGCTGGCGTGGGTGATGCTTTCACCTTCGTACATCACTTCACCGGCACTGGCCGCCAGCAAACGCAGCAACAGACGCCCGAGCGTCGATTTACCGGAGCCGGACTCGCCGACAATCGCCAGCGTTTCCCCCGGCATCACCTGCAGTGACACGCGGTCCACCGCCGTGACGCCACGGTTGCGTTTAAACAGGCGGTTTGGGCCATTGAAGGTTTTGCTTAAATCGCGACATTCTAAAATCGGTTTCATGCGATCTCTCCCAGCGTAACGTGCTGTTCCAGTGGGGCGCGAAAACAGGCCACCTGATGTTCCGGCGTCAGCGCGCGCAGCGCCGGGCGGTTCTGATGACAGCGCGTTTCTGCAAACGGACAGCGGGTGGCAAAACGGCAACCGGCGGGCATACTCTCCGGCAACGGCACCGAGCCGGGAATGGTTGCCAGTGCGCCGCTGCGCGCGCTCAGGCTGGGAATCGATCCCATCAGCCCGATGGTGTAGGGGTGCTGCGGATCGTTGAAAATCGCGGCCACTGTCCCGCTCTCCACCACCTGACCGGCGTACATCACCGCCACGCGCTGCGCGACTTCCGCTACCACGCCAAGATCGTGGGTGATCATCAGTACCGCGGTGCCGGTTTCCTGCTTCAGCGTATTCAGCAGATCGAGGATTTGCGCCTGAATGGTGACGTCGAGCGCGGTGGTGGGTTCATCGGCGATCAGCAGTTTGGGCTGGTTAATCAGCGCCATGGCGATCATCACGCGCTGGCGCATTCCGCCCGACAGCTGATGGGGATACGCCTTCAGGCGCATTTCCGCTGCCGGAATCTGCACTTTTTGCAGAATGGCCAGTGCAGTGTCCATGGCGGTGCGGCGGTTGACCTTACGATGGCGCATCACCGCCTCGCTCAGCTGATCGCCAAGGGTGAAGGCCGGATTGAGCGAGGTCATCGGCTCCTGAAAAATCATCGCCAGCTGATTGCCGCGCAGGCTGGCGTAGTCACCGGCGCTCAGCGTGCGCAAATCGCGGCCATCAAACTGCATCTCGCCCTGTAAAATCCGTGCGCTATCGGGTTGCAGGCCCATCAGCGTCAGTGAGGTGATGCTTTTGCCGCAGCCGGATTCGCCGACCAGCGCCAGAGTCTCTCCGGCGTGCAATGTCAGGGAGATATCGTCGATCACCGTGACAGGTGAACCGCGAAACTGCACGCGCAAATTGCTGACCGACAAAACAGGTTGGGCCGTCATGGCGTCTCCTCGTGGCTGGCATACAGGGTTTCCATCAGCGCCTGTTGCAGCGCCAGCAGGTGCTCACGCATCGCTGCCGCCGCCTCATGAGGCTGGCGATTGGCGATATGGTCCAGCAGGCGCTGATGATGGTTGTCGTAGGTATCGAGGCGTGCCGGGGTGCGTGCCTGTTCGCGGAGATGCTGCCAGCCGGGGTCGCGGCGCACCGCATCGACGGCTTCAAACAGGCCGAGCATCAGGCGATTTCCGGCGGCTTCCGCGATAGCGCGGTGAAAGGCGCTGTCCCACAGCTCGTGCTGGTCGCCATCTTCTGGCGCGACAATGCCCTGCATGCGTTCAATCAGGCGTTTCATCAGCGCGATTTGTTCTTTACTGGCGCGCAGTGCGGCGAGGCGCGCCAGTCCTGGCTCCAGTTGCAGACGCGCTTCCATCACCTCCAGCAGGTTCGACTGCTGCGGCAAATCCTGTAATACCAGCGGCTGTACCGGGGCGGCCGGGCCGACAAAGGTGCCTTTGCCCTGCTTACGCCAGATGCGACCTTCTTCTTCCAGCACATCCAGCGCGCGGCGGATTTCACGACGCCCCACGCCAAAGCGTTCGGCCAGCTCGCGCTCGGTCGGCAGTGCGCGATCGGGCGTGTGCTCCTGCTGCTGAATCAGCTGGCGCAATTGCTCCAGCGCCGAGCTGGAGTTGATGGCAGATTTTGGCGTGTCACTCATGATTGGTTCGCCTGTTTATTCATCAATTGGAATCGCGTAAAACCTAATGTCTGTCATCAAACGACAGCCTGCACAAACTGGTAGCGGCGCGATTCATCGCGCTGTTTATGCATGTTCTGTTAAAAGGCGCGCGATAAATCGCGCCGCTACGGGGGTGGTCAGTTGTTATCAGCTTAGGCAAGAAGCGAACCAATATTTAATTGGTTCGATGAGGGGGAAGAGGATTTAGGAATAACCCTATGATCGTTAAGTAAAACTTTTTTTCGTGCCAGGTGAAAACTGAGAACTACATCAACCTGGGCCTGGTTGGCCTGCGTCATGTTGGTGCGCGGATGCTGCACCGCTGTGCAGAACCTGACGGGAATGGAGACGGTTTTTTATAAAACTCCATATTTTTCATTGAAATACAATATTGGCACTTTTTTTGCCTGACTTTAGCCAGATGCAGGAGCGATAGCGGGTAACCGATGTCGCCAGACAATTTGCAATGGGTCACTAGGGTTCCGATCGCGAGATGCTGGTCCGAGAGTGACCGACCGTCCTCTGACGGTTACACGGCGGGATAAAAGCCCGGGAGGAAAGCGAGATCGTTACTCGCCGCCTCCTGCTTTTATTCGTCCGCTAACGTCAGAGGAACCACCATGATCAAAGCCTGCCTTCGCTTGCTGTTGCTTTGCACCATCGCGCTGTTCAGCGTTAACGCGCTTGCCGCCGCGAAACCTTCCTTCAAGATTTGCTGGTCCATTTATGCAGGCTGGATGCCGTGGGATTACGCCCAGCAGAATGGCATCGTCAAAAAATGGGCCGATAAATACGGCATCGACATTCAGTTTGTGCAGGTCAACGACTATATCGAGTCGGTCAACCAATACACCGCAGGCGGCTTTGACGGCTGCACCATGACCAACATGGATGCGCTGACCATTCCGGCCACCGGCGGCGTGGATAGCACCGCGCTGATCGTTGGTGACTACTCCAACGGCAACGACGGCATTCTGCTGAAAGGCGCTGACAGTGTGGCGGCGCTGAAAGGCAAACCGATCAATCTGGTGCAGCTGTCGGTTTCGCATTACCTGCTGGCGCGCGCGCTGGAGAAATCCGGCATGAGCGAAAAAGATGTCAAAGTGGTCAACACCGCTGATGCCGATCTGGTGGCCGCCTTTGGTACGCCAGACGTCAACTCTATCGTCACCTGGAACCCTCTGCTGGCAGAAGCGAAGAAGGTGCCGAACAGCCATCTGATCTTCTCCTCGGCGCAGATTCCGGGCGAAATCCTCGACCTGCTGGTGGTCAACACCAACACCCTGAAGAAATACCCGCAGCTGGGCAAAGCGCTGACCGGTGCCTGGTATGAAACCCTGAAAACCATGTCCGGTCCGGGCGCGACCGCCGTCGCCGCACGCACGCAAATGGCGCAGGTATCCGGCACTGACCTCGCCGGTTTTGACCAGCAACTGGCCGCCACCCATCTGTTCAGCGATGGCAAAACCACCCTCGATTTCGTCGATAGCCCGCAGCTGAAAGCCACGATGCAGCTGGTGGCGGAGTTCTCCTTCAAGCATGGCTTGCTGGGCGAGGCCGCGCCGAGTGCCGATGTGGTGGGGGTGGAAACACCGGCGGGTAACTGGGGTAACGCGGGCAACATCAAACTGCGCTTTATCGATACCTACACCAAACTGGCGGCCGCAGGCCAGCTGTAAGCGGGAGCAAAGCCGATGCGTAAACTGATTAACTATCAACCGCTGCCGATGGGCCGCCTGTTGCTCGGTGTGCTGCCGCTGCTGGCGTTGCTGCTGGTGTATCTGTTCGCGTCGGATGCGCGTCTGAGCCTCAACGCGGCGGATAAGCTGCTGCCGGGGTTCAACGCCATGGGCGACGCCATCAACCGGATGGCGTTTCAGCCCAGCCCGCGTACCGGGGAGTATCTGCTGTGGACCGACACCGCCGCCAGCCTGATGCGTCTGCTGAGCGGCGTGTTAATCAGCGCCATGCTGGCGCTGGCGATTGGCCTGTTCACTGGCGCGTTGCCGGTGGTGCGTGCGGTGCTGGCTCCGCTGGTCACCCTGTTCGCGTTGGTGCCGCCGCTGGCGATTCTGCCGATTCTGTTTATCTGCTTTGGCCTCGGTGAAGTGTCGAAAGTGGTGCTGATTGTCATCGGCATCACCCCGCTGATTGCCCGCGATTTGCAACTCCAGGTGGAGAAAATCCCGCGCGAGCAGCTGGTGAAGGCGCAGACGCTGGGCGGCAATAGCGCGCAGATTTTGTGGCGGGTGATATTGCCACAGCTGATGCCGCGCCTGTTCGATGCCGTGCGCCTGTCACTCAGCTCGGCGTGGCTGTTCCTGATCGCCGCAGAAGCCATCGTCGCCACCGAAGGCCTCGGCTACCGCATCTTCCTGATGCGTCGTTATCTGGCGATGGATGTGATTTTGCCTTACGTCGCCTGGATTACCCTGCTGGCCTTTGCCCTCGACCTGCTGCTGCGGCTGATTAGCCGTCGCTGCTGGCCGTGGTATTACGCCAAATAAGGAACGCAGCATGCCCTTACTGCAACTGAAAAACCTTGAGAAGCACTACGGCCAGCAGGTGGTGCTGGAGCGACTGAACATCAGCGTGGAAGAGGGAGAATTTGTGGCGATTGTCGGCGCTTCCGGCTGCGGCAAAACCACCTTCCTCAATATGCTGCTCGGCACCGAAGCCCCCACCAAAGGCGCGTTACTGCTGGATGGTGAACCGATCCCCGATGAACCCGATGCCCATCGCGGCGTGGTGTTTCAGCGCTACTCGGTGTTCCCGCATCTGACGGTGCTGGGCAACGTGATGCTGGCGGAAGAGTTCAGCACCGCCCGCTGGCTGGGACGCGTCTGGGGGCGCAAACGGCAGGCCATCCGCCAGCGTGCGCAGGAAATGCTGGCGCAGGTAGGTCTGGAACATGCGCAAAGCAAATATCCGCATCAGCTGTCCGGCGGGATGCAACAGCGTCTGGCGCTGGCGCAGGCACTGATGAAGCGCCCGCGCATTCTGCTGCTGGATGAGCCCTTTGGCGCGCTCGATCCCGGTATCCGCAGCGAGATGCATCAGCTGATCACCCAGCTTTGGCAACAGCATGGCCTGACCATCTTTATGATCACCCACGATCTGAAAGAAGGCTTCAGCCTCGCCTCACGCCTGCTGGTTTTCGACAAGCTGCGCCACGACCCCCACGCGCCGGAAGCCTGGGGCGCAACCATTACCTACGACCTGCCGCTCGATCGGCAGCGGCCCGCTGATGCGCCGCTGGCCGAATCGCAGGTCGCCTGAAGGAGAAAATCATGACTACCTCGTATCAAACGCAGTTACCGGCTGGCTCGCACTGGTCGTTTGTGATGCGCAGCGGCAGCGCGCTGACCCTCACCGATGTGGAGGGCGGCGCGAATGTTGGCATGCTGTTTTACAACCCGGAAAACCTGCTGGAGCGCTACAACGCGCCGGACACCCTCAAGTGCCAGCACACCTTTCGCCTCACCGCCGGGCACTGCCTCTACTCAGACATGGGGCGCATCTTCTGCGGCATTGAAGCGGACAGCTTCGGCTGGCACGAGAGCGTGTGCGGCACGCTGAACGCTGCGCAAACCGCCGCGCTTTTTGGTACCAGCGATTATCAGCAGGCACGTAATCAGCGCCATCAGAACGGCTACGACAGCTTCCTGGTGGAACTGGCGAAATATGGTCTCGGCAAGCGTGATATGGCTGCCTGCATCAACTTCTTCGCCCAGGTACGCGCCGACGATAATGGCACGCTGCAACGGGAACGGCAGGGCGCTGCCGGTGCTCAGGTCCGGCTGCGTTTCGCCATGGACACCCTGGTGATGCTGCACACCTGCCCGCATCCGCTCACCCCGGCGGGTGATTATCCGCGCCAGCCGCTGGGATTGCAGATCGATGCACAGCGCGCGCCGCTGCCGGAGATTTGTCTGCAACGTGCCGAGAACCAGCGCGGCCTGCGTAATAACGCGCTCTATCAATTGCAGGGAGAGTTGTGATGATCAAAGAAAGTTTACTGAATCCTGCCGAGGCCCATTTTCAGCAGCATATTGGTGCCGGTGATTACTGGCTGTATCGCATCGAAAAAGGCGCGACGCTGCGCATCACCGATCTGGAAGGCAATCAGGCGGCGGATACGTTGTTCTTCAACGCTGACGACACCGCTGAACGCTACAGCATGACTGACACGCTGCGCGGCCAGCAAAATGTGTTTCTGACGGCGGGCAGCGTGCTGCGTTCCAATGACGATCGTCCGATGCTGACCATCGTCGCCGATACCTGTGGTCGCCACGACACCCTCGGCGGTGCCTGCGCCACCGAAAGTAACACCGTGCGTTATGACCTGGAGAAACGGCATATGCACGCCTGCCGCGACAGCTGGATGCTGGCGGTGGCGGAACATCCTGAATATGGCCTGACGCGCCGCGACATCACCCACAACATCAACTTTTTTATGAACGTACCGGTGACGCACGAAGGCGGGCTGACCTTTGCCGATGGGATTTCTGCGCCGGGTAAATATGTCGAGATGGTGGCGGAGATGAACATTCTGGTGCTGATCTCCAACTGCCCGCAGCTTAACAACCCCTGTAACGGTTACAACCCGACGCCGATTTTAGTCAGCGTGTGGTGATCTTCTGACGCAACGGGACGACCCGTTATTCGCCGTCAATGCCAGCGCAGGACGACCTGCCGGAAAGAGAGATGAAGTCATGATTGAGCGTGTATTGATTGCCAACCGTGGCGCGATTGCGGTACGTATTATCCGCACCTTACAAGCGATGAATATCCGGGCGATTGCGGTGTATGCCGAAGCCGATCGCCACGCGCGCCATGTGCGACTGGCGGATGAAGCCTGGTCGCTGGGCGAGGGCCAGGTGCGCGATACTTATCTGAACCAGGACAAGCTGCTGGCGATTGCCGCGCAGAGCGGCGCACAGGCGCTGCATCCCGGGTACGGTTTCCTCAGTGAAAACCCCGAATTTGTTAATCGCTGCGAAGCGGCGGGCCTGCATTTTCTCGGGCCGAACGCACAGCAAATGGCAGCGTTTGGTCTGAAGCACCGCGCCCGTGCGCTGGCGCAGAACAATAATGTCCCGCTGCTGCCCGGCAGCGGCCTGCTGACGTCGCTGGCGCAGGCACAGGCTGCCGCACTCGACATCGGCTATCCGGTGATGCTGAAGAGCACCGCAGGCGGTGGCGGCATAGGCATGCAACGTTGCGATGATGCGCAGCAGCTGGCCGATGCCTTTACCCGCGTAAAACGCCTCGCAGGTAATAATTTCGCCGACGATGGCGTGTTTTTAGAGAAATTTATCGCCAGAGCGCGTCATATCGAAGTGCAGATCTTTGGTGATGGGGCGGGTGAGGTGATTGCGCTGGGTGAGCGCGACTGCTCGGCGCAGCGCCGTAATCAGAAAGTGATGGAAGAAACCCCGGCACCGGGTCTGAGTGATGCGGTACGCGCGGAATTGCAGGCGACAGCGGTGCGTCTCGGACGTGCGGTGCAATACCGCAGCGCCGGGACGGTGGAATATGTTTATGACGAAGGCAGCCAGCAGTTCTGGTTCCTCGAAGTGAACACCCGTTTGCAGGTGGAGCACGGCGTGACCGAAATGGTGTACGGCGTGGATTTGGTGCGCTGGATGGTGGAGCTGGCGCAGCAGACGTTGCCGCCGCTCGCCAGTTTGCCGCGGGTGGCAACCGGCCATGCGATTCAGGTGCGTTTGTATGCGGAAGATCCGGCGAAGCAGTTCCAGCCGAGCGCTGGCCTGCTCAGTCATGTCGCCTTCCCGGGGGAACTGGCAGCCGCCACTTTGCGGGTCGATAGCAGCGTTGAGAGCGGCATGGAAGTTTCTCCATTCTACGATCCGATGCTGGCGAAAGTGATTGTGCATGGGGCGGACCGCGACCAGGCGCTGGCCGGGCTGGCGCAGGCGCTGGACGCCACAGAATTGTACGGCATCGAAACCAATCTGCTGTGGCTGCGCCATTTGCTGACCCAGGCGGAGGTGCAGCAGGGATGTATCATTACCGCAACCCTCGGCGGCGTGCAGTGGCAACCGCCGACGCTGGATATCCTCAGCGGCGGCACCCTGACCACGGTGCAGGATGCGCCGGGCCGTACCGGCTACTGGCATGTCGGTGTGCCGCCCTCCGGTCCGTTCGACAGTCGCGCCTTCCAGCTCGGCAACCGTCTGCTGGGGAATGATCCCCAGGCTGCGGGTCTGGAAATTACGTTGCGTGGCCCGACCTTACGTTTTAATCAGGCCTGTAGCTTTGTGCTGACTGGCGCACCGCTGGTTGCGCAGCTCGATCAGCAATCGCTGGCGATAAACCAGATTATCAGCGCCCAGGCAGGGCAAACCCTGACATTAGGGGAAGTGCACGACGGCAGCCGCAGCTACCTGTTGCTGGCGGGTGGGCTGGATACGCCGCGCTATCTCGGCAGCCGCAGCACCTTTACGCTGGGTAAATTTGGTGGCCATGCCGGACGGGCGCTGCGCGCCGGGGATGTGCTGCACCTCGCCGCCCCCGCGCAGTTACCGCAGGCCGCGTTGCCAGCGGCGTTGCTGCCGGAACTCAACGGAACCTGGCAGCTGCGGGTGATTTATGGGCCGCATGGCGCGCCCACCTTCTTTACCGATAACGACATCAGCGAATTCTTCGCCGCCGAGTGGCAGGTGCATTACAACTCCAGCCGCACCGGCATTCGCTTAATTGGGCCGAAACCCACCTGGGCGCGCAGCGATGGCGGTGAAGCGGGGATGCATCCTTCCAATATCCATGACAACGCCTACGCATTTGGTACCGTCGATTTTACCGGCGATATGCCGGTGATCCTCGGACCGGATGGGCCGTCGCTCGGGGGTTTTGTTTGTCCGGCCACGGTGATCGAGGCCGATCTGTGGAAGCTCGGCCAGCTGAAAGCGGGCGATCGAGTGCAGTTTGTGCCGATCGATCTGACCAGCGCCGATCAACTGGCGCAGGCGCAGCGTGAGGAGATCGCCACACTCCAGGCACAGCCGCTGAACGTAAGCGTAGCGCTGCCCCTGATTGATCCGGTGTTGCACCAACATGCAGCAACTGAGGGGTTGCCATCGTTGTGTGTACGCGCCGCCGGTGACCGTTTTCTGTTGGTGGAATATGGCGATCTTCTGTTAGATATCGCGCTGCGTTTCCGCGTCCATGCGCTGATGCAGTGGCTGGAGGCGCATCCGCTGCCGGGGCGGCTGGAACTGACCCCCGGGATCCGCTCGTTGCAGATTCATTATGACGCGCAAGCCTGTACAAGAAGTGAGCTTCTGGCGCAGATTTTGCACGCTGATAAGTTACTGGGAACCTTAGCGGATGCGGCTGTTCCTTCACGCACCTTGTGGCTGCCGCTCAGCTGGGATGATGAAGCCTGCCGTGTGGCGATTCAACGCTATAGCCAGTCTGTCCGACCCAATGCACCCTGGTGTCCGAGCAATATTGAATTTATCCGTCGTATCAACGGGCTGGAAAGCGTTGAGGCGGTGAAAGACATTCTGTTCAGCGCCGCGTATCTGGTGATGGGGCTGGGCGATGTCTATCTCGGTGCACCGGTTGCCACTCCGCTCGATCCGCGTCATCGCTTAGTGACCACTAAATACAATCCGGCGCGTACCTGGACGGCGGAAAACTCGGTGGGGATCGGTGGAGCCTATCTGTGCGTGTATGGCATGGAAGGGCCGGGCGGTTATCAGTTTGTCGGACGTACCCTACAGATGTGGAACCGTGACCGTCAGACGTCAGTGTTCACCCAACCCTGGCTGCTGCGTTTCTTCGACCAGATCCGTTTTTATCCGGTCAGCGCCGACGAGCTGCTACAGATTCGGGAACGTTTTCCGTGGGGGGATTATCCGCTGAGGATTGAGGAGGGTGAATTCCGCCTCGCCGATTATCAGGCGCTACTGACACAGCAGGCCGACGAGATTTCCCACTTCCAGCAGCAGCGTCAGCAGGCGTTCGACAGCGAACTGGCACGCTGGCGTGCCGAGGGGCAGTTTACCTTTGACAGCCAGTTGCCGGAGCAGAGCAGTGAAGAGGCCAGCATCCCCGCCGATTGTTATGGTGTGGAGAGCCAGGTGGCAGGTAGCGTCTGGCAGTGGCTGGTGGCACCAGGCAGTGACATTGAAGCGGGAGCCACCGTTGGCATTCTCGAATCAATGAAGATGGAAATCCCGATCGTCGCGCCAGTCAGCGGAAAAATCCATAGCCTGCAACGGCAGGTCGGGCAGCAAGTGCAGGCGGGTCAGCTACTTATGGTGATCGCTCCTGTTGAGCTATAATTAAGATCAAAAAATAATCAGTAAAAACGCGGCAAAGCCGGGGTTCTGACCCATACTTAGAAACCCGGCCAATTGTTGCATTGTTCTGGCATCTTTTCGCAGTGTGCAACAGGCTGTGTCCCGTAGCGGTTTCATCATAAAACCTCTTAAACCGTTGTGGGACGCAGCCTGAACTGGTCGGTTTCAGCGTCTGCGGACGCTTTACCTCTCTACTTTCACGTGATTCATAGTGAGTTTTAAGGAGTTCTCTATGGAAATAAAAGATCCAATGGTCGAGTTACTTAGTAGTCTTGAACAGATTGTTTTGACACGTGATGCACAGCCTTCCGTATCAGAAATCGCCCTTCACAAGGCGTCAGTTCCCGAGCCGCAGCGTTTACGAGAGATGACCGGCATGCAGGTTGATGAATTCGCCCGCGTGATGGGGGTGAGCGTCTCTTCAGTGAAAAGCTGGGAGGCGCAACGCACGCGCCCTTCCGCTACGGCACGTAAATTGATGAAGCTGTTGCAGGCCAATCCCTATCTGGGTCGACAATTACTTGAGTAACACCGACTATTCGGTTCTGACCCGCCATCACGGCGGGTTTTTTTTAACTTAAACCCCCGTATTTGGCCGCCTGTTTGACAAACCAACTCTCCGGTACGCTGTGCGGCGGCTGCGCCAGCTGGGCAATACCCTGACGAATAATATTCTCCGCCTGCTGCCACAAACGCTTGTCTCCTTCATTTAACAGCTGAATCTGCACCTGCTTCTCCACCAGATAAACGCGGGCGAAGTCGGCGTCAAATTGCACGATGGCGCGGGTGTTATCGATGATGTCGGCCAGTTTGATGGTTTGTGCCTCGGGGGAGGCCTGTGCGGTATGGCGGAAGTGCGCCAGCTTACGGGCAGCGCGGTTTTTCGCCTGCGGCTGGGCGCTGTCAGTCAACATATCCACCAGTTCAGCCACGCGCGGGCCAAAGTGGCTTTCAATATCCTGTAATGTGCTGGGTGTATCTTCTACCGTGTCATGCAGCCAGGCGGCAGCCAGCATCGCCTCGTCATCAGTGACGCTGCGCACCAGCTCAGCGACTGCTGCCGGATGGACGATATAAGGCTCATCGGTATATTTACGACGCTGTCCAGCAGCAGCATGGGCCTGGGTGGCATAGCGGCGCGCCTGATCTTCCAGTGAATCCCGCATATTGTGTTCTCCGGGAAAAAGTAGCTTGCAATTGTCTAGCGCGCTATCTATATTAAATCGCATGAACAGTAATCAAGATGACAAAAAAGTGTCGCAGACGCCACTCCAGCTCGATCAGCATCTCTGTTTCGCTTTGTATTCGGCGAACCTGGCGATGCATAAAGTGTATCGGCAACTGCTGGCGCAACTGGAAATCACCTACCCGCAATATCTGGTGATGCTGGTGCTGTGGACGCAGGACGACCTGACGGTGTCAGAGATTGGCGAGCAGCTTTTCCTCGATTCCGCCACCCTGACGCCGTTGCTGAAACGGCTGGAAAGCGCCGGGCTGCTGCGTCGTGCCCGTTCGCGTCAGGATGAACGCCAGGTGGTGGTCACGCTGACGGATGAGGGACGCGCCTTGCGCCAGAAAGCGGAATCTATCCCGGAAGCGATCAAATGCGCCTCAGCCTGCGATGATGACACGCTGCTGGCGTTGAAAAATCAGCTGGATGATTTGCGCGATAATCTGAATCGCGCTAAGTAAAAAAGAGCGGGTGCGACGCACCCGTGTCATGTGTATCAGGACAGTGCTAAATAAGTAGCACGCGATCATATAGCGAATTAGTGAGGTTATCATGTCTTTAGAGAAAGTTGTTTATACTGCAAAAGCCAAAGCCACCGGTGGCCGTGATGGTCGTGCGACTTCTTCTGATGGTGTGCTGGATGTGAAACTCGGCGTACCAAAAGAAATGGGCGGCGCGGGCGGTGAAGTGACCAACCCGGAGCAGCTGTTCGCAGCAGGTTATTCCGCTTGTTTCCTCGGCGCGATGAAATTTGTCGCCGCGCGCGACAAATTCGCCATTGCTAAAGATGCATGGATCGAAGGTGAAGTGGGTATCGGTCCGATCCCGAATGGTTTCGGCATTCAGGTGACCCTGAATATTAATCTGCCAGGTATGGACGCTGCTGAAGCACAGAAACTGGTGGATGCTGCGCATATCGTTTGCCCGTATTCTAATGCTACACGCGGCAATATTGACGTTACACTGAATATCATTAATTAATGACTCTTTTTAGTTATTCGGGTAATAAAAAAGACTCCTTGCGGAGTCTTTTTTATTTTTGGGGATTTCATTTTCTGGGGTTTGATCAATTTTTTCTGCCGGGGAACACGATTTAATAGCCAGCATCATGGACAGCTGGTTACAGGGAGTAACTCCGCATGGCAATGGCAACCTTTCCGCAAACGATTTATATCACCCAACGTTTTTTTAATGACTATGGCGCGGATGATATGCGCTATGGCGATATTTCTGAAGTGCGTCTAAAGAACGAGTTTCATCTCAATCACGTATCTAATCAGGTTGATCCCTACAGCATGACACGGCTGACGGCATTCCATAATCCTCAGTCACGTTTTCATGGGGCTTACGGCGGCAAACGTGGAGCAGCGGTGAGTGTGGAAGAATGTGCCCGTATATTGTTTGAAGAGATGCAGGTGACTTCGCTACCCTACGCCTGCGTGGGGCCATATAAACACCTGATCAATAAAATGCTCCGGCATTTCCAGCAATCGACCGGAGCACCCTTCCGGGATATGCAGCTGGATATGGCATACAGGGAGAAGATTTTGAGGGATAATAATAGCGAAAGTGCAAAAATCAGGATACCTAAGGTCATCAATAAATATATTGATTATGAAAAAGGAGGTTACCCTGTTGAAAGAGTTAATGAAATTCATGAAGATCTAAGCAGGAGTAGACTGCCGAAATTTGATTCTTTGGTACTGGATAAAATCAATGGAATGGGGATCACCATTCATGATGTTCATGCGACGCGTATTGATCTTTTAAACCTGGAAGTAAGTAACACAAAATGGCGTGCCCAGATAAGGTTTACCGGGCAGGATCATTTTGGACTTGATGTTGATGATATACGAAAAAAGAAATTTCATCAGTTCCAATTTTTCCGTATATGGTTCATTCTACAGCGCTATAATCAATTCGGATTTCGGCCTTTCCTGACTAACCTGGAAGCTACTATTGATATTGAAGGTGGAAATTGATGAAACGGTATTTTCAACTCATGGTAGTAGTTGCCTTCATAGCCTGTGGTGCCTATGTTTACCTTAATAATCGTGAAGTTAAGGTTGTTGATGTGCATCATGGAAAATATGCAACGGATATTATCGTCAACCATCTACCATTGTCACAATCGAATCGTATCAACTGGTGGTTGAATAACGAGGGAAAGATTTTTTCAAATTACAATATATCACCTGGCAATGAAGGTGAGCCGCAACTTGTTACTATTTTTGCATTTGGCGATGGCTATAAAGAATTAGGCAAAGAGGACCGGTTATGCTTCGACGATATCAAACCGCCTAAAAATTGTATTGATAAAGATATTTTAATGTATGTGGATCGCACACGTAATGGTGATTTGGAATTTAGCTTTGCATCTTCTGTTTATTTGCGCACCAAAGATGGCAGTATCACCAAAGTGAAATAAGGTATAAGAATTTCATCTCATTAATAGTATTCAGTGAGTGCATATTCCGTAGCGGCGCGATTTATCGCGCGGGTTTTTACACGCCAAAAATAGTGAGGAATAAATTTCTCCGCTACGGATTTTTATTTCTGGTGATTTCATTTCCTGGAGATTGATCAATTTTTTCATTCGACGAATACGATTTAATGTCCAGCATTATGGACAGCCGGTTACAGGGAGTAACTCCGCATGGCAATGGCAACCTTTCCGCAAACGATTTATATCACCCAACGTTTTTTAATGACTATGGCGCGGATGATATGCGCTATGGCGATATTTCTGAAGTGCGTCTAAAGAACGAGTTTCATCTCAATCACGTATCTAATCAGGTTGATCCCTACAGCATGACACGGCTGACGGCATTCCATAATCCTCAGTCACGTTTTCATGGGGCTTACGGCGGCAAACGTGGAGCAGCGGTGAGTGTGGAGGAATGTGCCCGTATATTGTTTGAAGAGATGCAGGTGACTTCGCTACCCTACGCCTGCGTGGGGCCATATAAACACCTGATCAATAAAATGCTCCGGCATTTCCAGCAATCGACCGGAGCACCCTTCCGGGATATGCAGCTGGATATGGCATACAGGGAGAAGATTTTGAGGAATAATTCTGAGAAAAGCACGACGCTAGCGATTCAGCAGGTTATTAATAATAATATTGATTTTGACAGAAAGGGGTTTCCTCTAAGTAAAATTGCTAGCATCACTAACGAGATTGGGTATAGAGTTTTACCAAAATTTGATTCTTTGATTATGGACAAGATTAACGGTATGGGAATTACTGTCCATGATGTACATGCCACCAAAATCGAACTCTTGAGGCTGGATATCATCGGAAAAGAATGGCGTGCTCAGGTGAGATATCAGGGGCAGGATCATTTTGGGTTGGATATCGATGATATTCGGAAGAAAAAATTCCATCAGTTTCAGTTCTTCAGGATTTGGTTTATTCTGCAACGTTTTAACCGGTTCGGATTTCGGCCTTTTCTGACTAATCTGGAAGCCATTATTGAGCTTGAAGGGCATTGCTGATGAAAAAACGATATATTCTATTTTCTTTTATTATCATCGTAGTCGGTTTGTTTTTCTATCTTGAGTACAAGGAAGTCAATGTCATTGACACTCACCGGTCAGGAGATTCTTTAGCCATTATCGTAGATCATCTCCCGTTATCAGAGTCAGGAAAGATTGATTGGTGGTTAAAAAATAAGAGCAGAATATTATCTCAGTATGCTGATAATCCAGTATATATAACGTTTTTTGCTTTTGGCGATGGTTACCAGGAATTAGGGAAAAAAGACCGTTTATGTTTTAATGACATAAACCCACCTAAGAATTGTATTGATAAAAATATCCTAATGTCTGTTAGTCGAATGCGTAATGGTGATTTAAGGTTTGGCATTGACTATTCTGCCTATGTTCGCACCAAAAATGGTGAAATCACCAAAGTGAAATAAGGTATAAGAATTTCATATCATTAATAGTATTCAGCGAGTGCATATTCCGTAGCGGCGCGATTTATCGCGCGGGTTTTTACACGCCAAAAATAGTGAGGAATAAATTTCTCCGCTACGGATTTTTATTTCTGGTGATTTCATTTCCTGGAGATTGATCAATTTTTTCATTCGACGAATACGATTTAATGTCCAGCATTATGGACAGCCGGTTACAGGGAGTAACTCCGCATGGCAATGGCAACCTTTCCGCAAACGATTTATATCACCCAACGTTTTTTTAATGACTATGGCGCGGATGATATGCGCTATGGCGATATTTCTGAAGTGCGTCTAAAGAACGAGTTTCATCTCAATCACGTATCTAATCAGGTTGATCCCTACAGCATGACACGGCTGACGGCATTCCATAATCCTCAGTCACGTTTCCATGGTGCTTACGGTGGCAAACGTGGAGCAGCGGTGAGCGTGGAGGAATGTGCCCGTATATTGTTTGAAGAGATGCAGGTGACTTCGCTACCTTACGCCTGCGTGGGGCCATATAAACACCTGATCAATAAAATGCTCCGGCATTTCCAGCAATCGACCGGAGCACCCTTCCGGGATATGCAGCTGGATATGGCATACAGGGAGAAGATTTTGAGGGATAATTCTGACAGTAGTTCGAGGCTTGCTATCATCACAGGATTAAATACCTGTATTGATTTTACTAATAAAATACTTACTAAACAGAGTATTGATGGTTTGAATTTCTTTATTCGAGACAGTATTCTGCCCAAGTTCGATTCCTTAATACTCGATAAAATTAATGGAATGGGTATTACTATACACGATGTTCATTCGACACGAATTGAGCTTTTGAACCTGGAAATTGATGGAAATCACTGGCATGCAAAAGTGAAATATATGGGGCAGGATCATTTTGGTCTGGATGTAGATGATATTCGAAAGAAAAAATTTAATCAGTTCCAATTTTTTCGCATTTGGTTCATTCTTCAACGTTTTGATAGGTTCGGTTTTCGTCCATTTTTAACAAATATGGAAGCAGTCGTAGATATTCAAGGAGGGCGTTGATGAGAAGAGGTTTTTTTTTATTAGCTGGTATCGCCGCAGCTATCGCCGGGTCGTTGATATACCTGAACAATCGGGATGTCATGGTCATGGGGGGACATCATAATCAATACACTGCGGAAATTCTCGTAGACCACTTGTCCTTGTCGCAAGTGGCAAGTGTTCAATGGTGGCTGAAGAATCAGAATGAAATTCGGTTAAAATATAATATCGTTTCTGAAGAGGAAGGGGGGCCAACATTGATTTCAATTTTTGCATTTGGTGATGACTATAAAGAACTGGGTAAGGAAGATCGTTTATGTTTTGATGATATGCAGCCGCCCAAAAATTGTATTGATAAGAAAAGACTTATGGCTGTTTATTTCACACGAGATGGCATAACGCAGTTTAGATTTGATTATTCAACCTATCAGCTCACAGATGATGGCAGAATCATCAAAGTGAAGTAGGTACTCCTCTCATGAATTAAAACTTTCCAGGCGACGCTCAAAAAATTCTCTGGTCATACCTCTGGTTAAATGTTCTACTGCCTGGCTTCGCATCATCGTGTTCTCTCCGTTCAGATTCGTCCCGATCCTGCACGTTTCATCACGTTTTTAGCAAACTGTGCGAACTCTGTTGTCTTTACACAGTCACATTTAGGGTCATAGCTCCGACACCAGGCCGGGAATAAGTAAATTCATGAATTATATTAAAACCTTAACGCAGCAGAAGCTGTCATTGCTGCTCGCGCTGTATATCGGCATCCTGTTGAATTTGCCGATTTTTTATCGACGTTTTGACAGTTATCTAACGAAATTCACACTGACCGAATGGGCCTCTGCTGTGGCAGAAGTGGTGGCGGCAGTACTGCTGACCTTCTTCCTGATGCGGTTGTTGTCGCTGGGCGGTAAATGGATTTATCGCGTGCTCGCCAGCCTGCTGGTAGTCATTTCCGTCGCCTCTGCCTATTACATGGCGTTTTTTAACGTGGTGATCGGCTACGGCATCGTCGCTTCGGTGATGACCACCGATGTTGATTTGTCGAAAGAAGTGATTGGCCTGCATTTTGTGCTGTGGATGGTGCTGGTGAGCGCCTTACCGCTGCTGATGATCTGGCGTAACAACCTGAGTCAGACGCTGATTAATCAGTTGAAAACGCCGGGCCAGCGTCTCAAACCCACGGTGATTTTACTGCTGAGCGTGGCGCTGGTGTGGCTGCCGATTCGCTATTTCGACAGGCTGCAAAAAGCCAATGAAGAGATCACCAATATCGACTTGCCCAGTTATGGTGGCGTGGTAGCGCATTCTTATCTGCCTTCCAACTGGATTGCCGCGCTTGGATTGTTTACCTGGACCAAAGTGGATGAGCAGTTGGATAGCCAGGAACTGCTCGACCCGGCAAAGCAGTTTACCTACGTGGCACCGCCCGGTATTGATGACACCTACGTGGTGTTTGTGATTGGTGAGACGACGCGCTGGGATCATATGGGCATGCTGGGTTATTCACGCGATACCACGCCGAAGTTATCGAAAGAGAAGAACCTGGTGGCGTTCCGTGGCGAGTCCTGCGATACCGCGACCAAGCTGTCACTGCGTTGCATGTTCGTTCGTGAAGGCGGCACCATGGATAACCCCGGGCGCACCCTGAAAGAACAGAATATCTTCGCAGTAATGAAAGAGCTGGGTTTCACATCGGAGCTGTTCGCCATGCAGAGCGAAGTGTGGTTCTACGATAACGCCGATGTGAATAACTTCTCGTTCCGTGAGCAAATTGGCTCTGAGAAACGTAATCAGGGTAAGCCGGTGGACGATATGCTGCTGGTGCCAGAGTTACAGGCGTCGCTGGAGCGTTTCCCGAAAGGTAAGCATCTGGTGGTGCTGCATACCAAAGGTTCGCACTACCTTTATTCGCAGCGCTATCCGCGCAGTTTCGCCCGTTATCAGCCGGAGTGTATGGGTGTCGATGAAACCTGTAGCAAAGCACAACTGATCAATGCTTATGACAACTCGATTCTTTATGTCGATACCATGCTGGATAGCGTGTTAGACCAGCTGCGCGACAAGAAGGCGATTGTGTTCTATGCCGCCGATCACGGTGAGTCGATTAGCGAGAATATGCATTTGCACGGTACACCGCGCGAAATGGCACCGCCGGAACAGTTCCGCGTCCCGATGATGGTCTGGGCCTCGGATAAGTATCTGGCTGACCCAACCAACCGCAGCAATTTCGAACGTTTGCAGGCGCAACAGCGCGTCGGCAAAACGCATCGTCATGTTGAGTTGTTCGACACCATTCTCGGCTGCCTGGGTTACAGCTCGCCGAACGGTGGGATTAAAGCGGCGAATAACTGGTGCCAGGCACCAGCGGCAGCGACAGAAGCCAAAACGCTATAATTTTTGCCTGGAACTTATTGAGCAGCAGAGGCTTTTTCCCTGCTGCCTGCTTTCCAGGCGATCGCGTGGATTTGCACAAAAAGGGATTGACGCTCCAGAAGTGGCGCAGTAAGATGCGCCCCCATCGGTGAGTGGCGCAGCCTGGTAGCGCACTTCGTTCGGGACGAAGGGGTCGGAGGTTCGAATCCTCTCTCACCGACCAGATTTAAGAAACCTGCTTGTAAAAGCAGGTTTTTTTTCGTCTGCATTATCCGTAGCGGCGCGATTTATCGCGCGGGTTTTTCTGCATCGCACGCGGAATTGCGCGATAAATCGCGCCGCTACGGCCTGGTGCTGTGGATGATCGAAATACCAAAAGTTAACAATTCACCCCTTACCCTCGGCGATCGTCCATTAGTCGTCATTATTCCTGCTCACGGCTATCAATCCCTTGCTGCTGCTTAGCTGCCCGCTTAATTCGCGACACATTCTTCTTATGACCGCTTTTTACTTTTTGCTGATTTCTTATGCCAATAGTCCAGCATATTTCGCTGCCTGAACGTCATAACGCACGGGGAATCGTTCATATATTCAACATTTACTGGCAATATTTGTATGTTTTTTAGCGGTGATAATCACTGTCATTTGGCTATATATCCAGATAATCACTCGGTGTAGATGGCTTTATCACCTTTTTAAATATTGGCTTACCGGTTGAAGGGTATTTTTTATCGTTGCTTGCGGTTACTCACACTCTCTGTAAATAACCCCACCTTGTATTGACGTTCTTTGCAACTGTTGACAAATTGATGCGTCAATAGATGCAGAGTCCGACGCATCTGGCAGATTCCACGGTGCCAGTGCAACAACAACAACGGCTCGCATTTTGGTCACAAACGTGACTTGCCTGAACCGCATAAAAAAATCAGAGGTCAGGCGCAACGCACACAACATCACATCACAATGGAGCAAAACATGATCAACTCCCTGGCTAAATCCAGGATGCTGAAGGTCGGTCTGAGCCTGATTGCTATGACCGTTGCCGCAGGTGTTCAGGCGAAAACCCTCGTTTACTGTTCAGAAGGTTCGCCGGAAGGCTTTAACCCTCAGCTGTTCACCTCTGGTACGACCTACGATGCCAGCTCCGTACCGATCTACAACCGTCTGGTTGAATTCAAAATCGGCACCACAGAAGTGGAACCGGGCCTGGCCGAAAAGTGGGATGTGAGCGCTGACGGCAAAACCTATACCTTCCATCTGCGCAAAGGCGTGAAGTGGCAAACCACCAAAGACTTCAAACCGACGCGTAACTTCAACGCTGATGACGTGATTTTCTCCTTCGAGCGTCAGCTCGATAAAAACAACAAGTACCACGGCGTCTCTGGCGGCAGCTACGAGTACTTCGAAGGCATGGACATGCCGAACTTGATCAGCAAAATCGAGAAAGTGGACGACAACACCGTTCGCTTCGTGCTGACACGTCCGGAATCACCGTTCCTCGCTGACCTCGGTATGGACTTCGCTTCTATCCTGTCCAAAGAGTACGCTGACAACATGCTGAAAGCCGGTACGCCGGAAAAACTGGACCTGAACCCAGTAGGTACCGGTCCGTTCCAGCTGCTGCAATACCAGAAAGACTCACGCATCCTCTACAAAGCTAACCCGGACTACTGGGGCACCAAGCCGAAGATCGATCGCTTAGTCTTCTCCATCACGCCAGATGCTTCCGTGCGTTATGCCAAGTTGCAGAAAGGCGAGTGCCAGGTGATGCCGTACCCGAACCCGGCTGATATCGCCAGCATGAAGAAAGACAAAAACATCAATCTGATGGAGCAACCGGGTCTGAACGTCGGTTACCTGTCGTTCAACACCGAGAAAAAACCGCTGGATAACGTGAAAGTGCGTCAGGCACTGACCATGGCGGTGAATAAGCAAGCCATCATTGATGCGGTGTATCAGGGTGCAGGCCAGGCGGCGAAGAACCTGATTCCGCCGACCATGTGGGGCTACAACGATGCGGTTAAAGATTATCCGTATGACCCGACTAAAGCGAAAGAACTGCTGAAAGAAGCAGGCCTGCCGAATGGCTTCACCATCGACCTGTGGGCAATGCCGGTTCAGCGTCCATACAACCCGAACGCCCGTCGTATGGCGGAAATGGTTCAGGCCGACTGGGCGAAAATTGGCGTGAAAGCCAACATCGTAACCTACGAGTGGGGCGAGTACCTGAAACGCGCCAAAGCGGGTGAACACCAGACGGTGATGATGGGCTGGACCGGTGACAACGGAGATCCGGACAACTTCTTCGCCACCCTGTTCAGCTGTGCAGCGGCGAAAGACGGTTCTAACTACTCGCGCTGGTGCTACAAGCCGTTTGAAGATCAGATTCAGCCTGCACGTGCTGAAGCCGATCACAACAAACGTATTGAATACTACAAACAGGCACAGGTGATCATGCATGACCAGGCTCCGGCGCTGATCATTGCTCACTCGACTGTGTATGAGCCCGTCAGCAAGAAAGTGACCGGCTATGTGGTTGACCCGTTAGGTAAACATCACTTCGAAAACGTCGATATCCAGGAATAACCTTTCGGATTATGGCGGTCAGGGCCGACGCCGTCGGCCCTCGGGCGGTATCTTTACCGCCCGCACTCCGCACTTTTTTTCCGGCTAAATTCTTATATTGAAGCGCTTCTGGCGTCGCGTTCGGCTATGTGCCGGATGCTTGTTTTGAGCAATGTAGTCCCCGGTGGCAACGCTGTGGGAAATGACTGAGAGTCCGGCTTATGCTGCAGTTCATACTCCGACGTCTGGGACTTGTCATCCCGACATTTATCGGTATTACCCTGTTGACCTTCGCATTTGTCCATCTGATCCCCGGTGACCCGGTGCTGATCATGGCGGGCGAACGCGGTATCTCGCCAGAACGCCATGCGCAGTTGATGGCGATGTTTGGTCTTGATCAACCCCTGTGGAAACAATATCTCACCTACATCAACGGCGTGTTGCACGGCGATTTAGGTATCTCATTAAAAAGCCGCATTCCGGTGTGGGACGAATTCGTGCCGCGCTTTAAAGCCACGCTGGAGCTGGGCATCTGCGCGATGATTTTCGCCATTGCCGTCGGTATCCCGGTGGGCGTGCTGGCTGCGGTGAAACGCGGTTCGGTGTTCGATCACACCGCCGTTGGCATCTCACTCACCGGTTATTCGATGCCGATTTTCTGGTGGGGCATCATGTTGATCATGCTGGTGTCGGTGCAACTCAACCTGACGCCGGTTTCCGGGCGTGTCAGTGACACCATCTTCCTCGACGATAGCCATCCGCTTACCGGCTTTATGCTGATCGACACCCTGCTGTGGGGTGAACCGGGTGACTTCAAAGATGCGGTGATGCACATGATTCTGCCCGCCATCGTGCTGGGCACCATCCCGCTGGCGGTGATTGTGCGTATGACGCGCTCCTCGATGCTGGAAGTGCTGGGCGAAGACTACATCCGCACCGCGCGCGCCAAAGGGCTGACGCGGATGCGCGTGATTGTGGTGCACGCGCTGCGCAACGCCATGCTGCCGGTGGTGACCGTCATCGGTTTGCAGGTGGGTACCTTGCTGGCGGGCGCGATTCTGACAGAAACCATCTTCTCCTGGCCGGGCCTTGGGCGCTGGCTGATTGAAGCGCTGCAACGCCGCGATTATCCGGTAGTGCAGGGCGGCGTGCTGCTGGTGGCGATTCTGATCATCCTGGTCAACCTGCTGGTTGATCTGTTGTACGGCGTGGTGAATCCACGTATCCGTCATAAGAAATAAGGGGGCATCATGTCTGCTGTTGATCCCGCAAGCGTAAGCGCTGCACCCAAGCCGATGACCCCGATTCAGGAATTCTGGCACTACTTCAAACGTAATAAAGGCGCGGTGATTGGCCTGGTCTACATCGTCCTGATGTTGCTTGTCGCCATCTTCGCCGAGTTTCTGGCCCCGCATGCGCCAGCTGAACAGTTCCGCGATGCGTTGCTGCACCCGCCGGTCTGGCAGGACGGTGGCAGCTGGAAATTTATCCTCGGCACCGATGACGTCGGCCGCGATATCCTGTCGCGCCTGATGTTTGGTGCGCGTCTGTCGCTGCTGGTGGGCTGCCTGGTGGTGGTGCTGTCGCTGATCCTCGGCGTGGTGTTCGGTCTGATGGCCGGTTACCTCGGTGGGGTGGTTGACGCCATCATCATGCGCCTGGTCGATATCATGCTGGCGCTGCCCAGCCTGCTGTTGGCGCTGGTGCTGGTGGCGATTTTTGGTCCGTCGATTGTTAACGCCGGGTTGGCGCTGACGTTCGTGGCATTGCCGCACTATATCCGTCTGACGCGCGCGGCAGTGCTGGTGGAAGTGAATCGCGATTACGTCACCGCGTCCAGCGTGGCGGGTGCCGGTACGCTGCGCCAGATGTTCGTCAATATTCTGCCTAACTGCCTGGCACCGCTGATCGTGCAGGCATCATTAGGTTTCTCCAACGCCATCCTCGATATGGCAGCGTTGGGCTTTCTCGGTATGGGGGCGCAACCTCCGACGCCGGAGTGGGGCACCATGCTCTCCGACGTGTTGCAGTACGCGCAAAGTGCCTGGTGGGTGGTGACCTTCCCTGGGGTGGTCATCCTGCTGACGGTTCTGGCATTCAACCTCATGGGCGATGGTTTGCGTGATGCGCTCGACCCGAAACTCAAGCAGTAAAGAGGCACCGAGATGGCGTTATTAAATGTAGAAAAACTGTCGGTGCATTTTGGCGACGAAAAAACACCGTTCCGTGCGGTTGACCGCATCAGTTATCAGGTTGAGCAGGGCCAGGTGGTCGGAATTGTGGGTGAGTCCGGTTCCGGCAAATCCGTCAGTTCACTGGCGATTATGGGCCTGATCGATTATCCCGGCCGGGTGATGGCAGAGAAGCTGGAGTTTAATCAGCGCGATCTGCAACGCATCTCTGAAAAAGAGCGTCGTCAGCTGGTGGGGGCGGAAGTGGCGATGATCTTCCAGGACCCGATGACCAGCCTCAATCCGTGTTACACCGTGGGCTTCCAGATTATGGAAGCGCTGAAAGTGCATCAGGGCGGCAGCCGTAGCACTCGCCGTCAGCGGGCGATTGACCTGCTGGAGCAGGTGGGGATTCCCGATCCGGCCTCGCGTCTGGATGTGTATCCGCACCAATTGTCCGGCGGCATGAGCCAGCGCGTGATGATCGCCATGGCGATTGCCTGCAAACCGAAACTGCTGATCGCCGATGAGCCGACCACCGCACTCGACGTGACCATCCAGGCGCAGATCATTGAACTGCTGCTGGAGTTGCAGAAGCAGGAGAACATGGCGCTGATCCTCATCACCCATGATTTGGCATTGGTGGCCGAAGCGGCTCAGCACATCATCGTGATGTATGCCGGCCAGGTGGTGGAAAGCGGCAAAGCGGCGGATATCTTCAAAGCACCGCGTCATCCTTATACTCAGGCGTTACTGCGCGCGCTGCCGGAATTCGCGGCGGATAAAGCGCGTCTGGCGTCGCTACCGGGTGTGGTGCCGGGCAAATATGACCGCCCGACCGGCTGCCTGCTGAATCCGCGCTGCCCCTATGTGACTGACCGTTGCCGTCGCGAAGAACCTGAGCTGCGCGATATTCCGGGCCGCCAGTCCAAATGCCACTTCCCACTGGATGATGCCGGGAGACCGACTTATGAGTCATGAAAATACACAGCAGGATTACCTGCTGCAGGCGATTGACCTGAAAAAACACTACCCGGTGAAGAAAGGTTTGTTCGGCCAGGAACGTCTGGTGAAAGCGCTCGATGGCGTGTCGTTCAACCTGGAACGCGGTAAAACGCTGGCAGTGGTCGGGGAGTCGGGCTGTGGTAAGTCCACCCTTGGCCGCCTGCTGACCATGATTGAAACCCCGACGGAAGGGCAGCTGTACTGGCACGGTCAGGATCTGCTGAAGCACGATCCTCAGGCGCAGAAACTGCGTCGCCAGAAAATTCAGATCGTGTTCCAGAATCCGTATGGCTCACTCAATCCACGCAAGAAAATCAGCCAGATTCTGGAAGAGCCGCTGGTGATCAACACCACGCTGACCAAAGCGGAACGTCGCGAGAAAACGCTTGAGATGATGGCGAAGGTCGGCCTGAAAACCGAACATTACGATCGTTACCCGCATATGTTTTCTGGCGGACAGCGTCAGCGTATCGCCATTGCGCGTGGTCTGATGCTCGACCCGGATGTGCTGATCGCCGATGAACCGGTGTCGGCGCTTGATGTGTCGGTGCGTGCGCAGGTGCTGAATCTGATGATGGACCTGCAGCAGGACCTTGGCCTGTCCTATGTGTTTATTTCCCACGATTTGTCGGTGGTGGAACATATCGCCGATGAAGTGATGGTGATGTACCTGGGACGCTGTGTTGAAAAAGGCAGCAAAGAGGCGATCTTCAGTAACCCGCGTCATCCGTATACCCAGGCACTGCTGTCGGCGACGCCGCGCCTCAATCCGGATGAGCGTCGTGAACGTATTAAACTGACTGGCGAGCTGCCCAGCCCGCTAAACCCACCGCCGGGCTGTGCTTTCAATGCGCGCTGCCGCCGCCGTTTTGGTACCTGCGTACAATTGCAGCCGAAACTGAAAACCTATGGCGAACAGCAGATTGCCTGCTTCGCTGTCGATCAGGATGAGAACCAGCCAATTACGGGCGCATAAAAGTATTATGGTGATTGTTTAAGGCCCCGAATGGGGCCTTTTTCATTTGCTCGTCTATACTTCAATAAAATTAACGCTCGAAGCATTGATTATGCAAAAACCGAAAAATTCATCACATCATTTCATCCGTCTTTGGCTGGTCTTAAAAATTCTTCTCAATGCCAGGATAAATTCTGAATTTTGTCAGGATTGTGTGAAGCTCATCACGCGTATGAAAAATCCGCAGATTGCAGAGGGTTGGTGATTTTTCAGTGGGTTATAGAAATGTTATCACCGTGATTATTTCAGTTAATCGATATTAATTAATTCCGGATAATAAGCAGATGGATCGTTATATTGCTACCTTTTTTTCAATCAGAAAGATAAAACTCTTTTATTGAATGCGACGCTTTAATAATCAGAATTCTCTCACTGTGTTTAAAGGTATGTGATATATTCGCGAAAAATTCCCCCCTCCTTAACAGGCCCCGGTCATGAAGAATTACGACGATTTGCAGCGTTTTAAGGAAAAAACGCAGACGCTGGATATCGCTTTTAAGGATATGTCTGGGCAAACGCAGGAAGCGGACCAAAGTCAGTGGGCGATTATTCGTCAGCTGGCGGCGGACGAAGATCAGGAAACCTTAGGTGGTGGCCAGCGTATTGATTTGCCGCAGCCGCAGCCGATTCGGGGTAACGAATTTACTGCCCCAGCGCCACAAGCGCAGGCGACACCTGTTGCCAGCAGCGTGCGGGGTTCAATTCTCGATAGCCTGGCAGCTGCCCCTGTAGTGACAGCTGCGCCTGCGGTGGCTGAGCCTCAGCCAGCAGCATCGCTGTTTCCACCTGAAACATCCCTGCCTGCGCCGTCGATCATGCCAGTGGCACCCAAAGCGACCCATGTTGAGCGCCAGGCGACCACATCGCTGTTTCCGCCTCCGCCGCCAAAACCAGCTGAAGCCCCGGCGGCTCAGGTTCAGGCGGTTGTACCTGAACCTGCACCCTGGGTGGTGCCTGCTCCAGTGGCCCCGGCTGCCGTTGCGCCTGTGCCAGCCTTTGTATCACCGGTCGCGCCTGCGCCTCAGCCTGCTGCGGCACCGTCACGCTTTGGCGCACTATTCCGTTCACGGCCAGCTGCGCCCGCGAACCTGTCGAAAGATACACCACTGAAACCGTTACTGGAGAAGATTGCGCTATGCCGTTAGTTTGTGTGTGCTCGCCTAAAGGGGGAGTAGGGAAAACCACAATGGCAGCCAACCTGGCCTGGAGTCTGGCCCGCGCAGGCAGCAAAGTTTTGGCAATCGATTTTGACGTACAAAATGCACTGCGTCTGCATTTTGGTGTGCCGCTGCATGATGGTCGCGGTTTTGTGGCGCGCTCGGATGAGCAGGCAGACTGGAGTCAGTCGATTCTCACCACCGGCGGCAATATTTTTGTCATGCCTTACGGTGACGTCACCGAAGAACAGCGTGAGCGTTTTGAAGAGCGACTGGCAAAAGATCCGCATTTCCTGCGGCGTGGTCTGGATACGGTGCTGAATTATCCGGGACTGGTGATCATTGCGGATTTTCCACCTGGCCCGGGTCCGGCATTAAAGGCGATGACGGCACTGGCCGATATGCATTTAGTGGTAATGCTGGCAGATACCGCGTCCGTCTCTTTGCTGCCGCAAATTGAAAATGACCGCATGATTGGTCAGCCACTGAATAATAAACGTGGACACTATTTTGTTCTCAACCAGAGCGATAACCGCCGCAATATAAGCCGTGAAGTCACTGCTTTTATGCAGCAGCGTCTGGGGGACAATTTACTGGGTGTGGTGCACCGTGATGAAAGTGTCGCGGAGGCCAATGCGTCGCAGCAATCTGTTTTTGATTTCAGCCCTGCATCTGCGGCAGCGTTTGATATTGAGCTGGTTGCCAGACGTGTCTCCAATATCCTGAATATCACCGTGGGTAACGGCGAAGTTCAGGCACCCATTCGCAGTCATTATTAATAGCCTGGCCTTGCCAGACCGCGAATAAAAACAACACAGCTCCGCAGGTGAATCATGAGAAAACTCGGGTTTTACCTGCTGCTGCTGGTGCTTGCACCGGTCGCAGCGGTAATCATCATTACGCCGATGGAT
Organism: Pantoea sp. App145; assembly: GCF_047947045.1. Taxonomy (NCBI): domain Bacteria; kingdom Pseudomonadati; phylum Pseudomonadota; class Gammaproteobacteria; order Enterobacterales; family Erwiniaceae; genus Pantoea; species Pantoea sp. App145. The sequence goes on along the minus strand of NZ_CP133290.1, from coordinate 2,697,664 downwards.
AGCCAGAAACAATATATCTTTGGCTTAATCAGCATCGGTATGATGTTTTTAATGGGCTTCAGCAAAAGCCGCAAAATAACCGTGGTGATGGTCATTCTCTCCGCGCTCATGTCAACCCGATATATCTGGTGGCGCACCACGGAGACTCTGCAATTTAATTCAGAGGTTGAAGCCATTCTTGGCATCGGCTTATATCTTGCCGAGCTTTATGTCTGGCTGATCTTAATTCTCGGCTTCCTGCAAACCACCTGGCCATTAAAACGCACCATCGAACCGTTGCCTGATGACACCAGTCTGTGGCCGACGGTGGACGTTTATGTGCCATCGTACAACGAAAGCCTTGATGTGGTTCGCGATACGGTGCTGGCGGCACAATGTATTGATTACCCGCGCGACAAACTCAAAATCTATTTACTGGATGATGGTAAGCGCAGTGAGTTTGCCATGTTTGCTGCGGATGTGGGTGTCGGTTATATCACCCGTGACGATAACCGCCACGCCAAAGCCGGTAACCTCAACCACGCGATGAAAATCACCAAAGGTGAGCTGATTTGCGTATTTGACTGTGACCACGTCGCCACCCGCACCTTCCTGCAAGCGACGGTCGGACCGTTCCTGAAAGATCCGAAACTGGCGCTGTTGCAGACGCCGCACTACTTCTACTCGCCGGACCCGTTCGAGCGTAACCTGCGCGCAGCGCGCAGCATCCCGAACGAAGGTTCGCTGTTCTACGGCCCGGTACAGCAGGGTAACGATAACTGGAACGCCACCTTCTTCTGTGGCTCCTGTGCGGTGATTCGCCGTAGCGCGCTGGAGCAGATTGGGGGTTTTGCGGTTGAAACCGTCACCGAAGATGCGCACACCGCGCTGAAAATGCAGCGTCTGGGCTGGGGTTCGGCGTTCCTGTCGATTCCGCTGGCCGCCGGTCTGGCTACCGAGCGTCTTGGTCTGCACGTTATTCAGCGTACCCGCTGGGCGCGTGGCATGACGCAGATTTTTCGCGTCGATAATCCGCTGCTGGGCCGTGGTCTGAAATGGCAGCAGCGTCTGTGCTACCTCAACGCCATGCTGCATTTCCAGTTTGGTTTACCGCGCGTGGCGTTCCTGACTGCGCCACTGGCGTACCTGCTGTTTAACCTGAACATCATTCATTCGTCGGCATCGCTGATCTTTGCCTACGTATTGCCGCATCTGGTGATGTCGTTGTACGTCAACTCCCGCATGAATGGCCGTTTCCGCTATACCTTCTGGGGTGAGATTTACGAAACGGTGATGTGTTTCCACCTGGTTATCCCGACTATCCTGACCATGTTTTCGCCGAAACACGGCAAATTCAACGTCACGGATAAAGGCGGGGTACTGGATCAGGGCTTCTTCGATTTCCATATCGTGCGTCCCCATGTGATTGTGGCGGCGCTGCTGACGGTGGGCATCGTGGCAGGTGTGGTACGTGCCACCATGCATAACTATTTTGGCGTGGACCCTTACGTTATCGCCCTGAACGTCGGCTGGGCGGTGTTCAGCCTGATTATCCTGATGGCGGCGATTGCGGTGGCGCGCGAAACCAAACAGGTGCGTAAAACCATCCGTATTGAGGTAGAAATCCCGGCGATTATTCACTACGCCAGCGGTATCTCATCGCGCACCATGACCAGCAACCTGTCGATGGGTGGCGCGCAGCTCGATGCACCGGATGGTCGTCATGAGTTTGATGAAATCGAAGAGATTGATCTGCTGCTGAAATCGGGTGCTATCACCATTCCGGTGAGCAAAATTTCCGGTGACGAAGAAACCATTCGTCTGCGTTTCGAAGCCATGCCGCTGTCGCGCCGTCGTGAACTGGTGCGTGTGGTGCTGGCGCGCGCCGATGCGTGGATTCAGCCGCAGTACAAGCAGGACAATCCGTTGCTGTCGATTGGCACCATTGTGCGTACCGTTTTTGAGCTGTTCTGGCTGACATGGAAAGATCGTCGCAACAAAGGCAAGCAGGACGCTCAGCCTGCCGTGAAAGAGGACAGCGCAGCATGAAGAATCTGACGCAAACGTTGCTGGCAAGTTCGCTGGCAACCGCGCTGCTGCTGGTGCCTGCCTGGGCGGATACCCCGGCAACGGTGACGCAGGATAGCTCTGCCCTGGGACAGGTGCCCCCGCCACAGGGGCTGGATAGCAACGCGGATGCCCAGCTTAAAGCGGCGGCAGGCAGTGCCCCTTACGCCCCGGCAGAAAATGCCCCGGCGACGGAAAACGATGCGCCTGCGGCAGCCAGCGAGGCACCGGCACCGGATATTGTGTTACCGACCCCCGCACCGCTTCCCGCTCCTGTCGCGGCACCGGTGGTGACTGCGGCACCGCTGAATCAGCCGGTCAGCACCGTGATTTCCGTGGCGCAGATGGGCCAGCAGCAGGGGATCGTGTTGACCGGCGGCCAGTTGCAATCCGGTATCGTCTTCACCCTGCCGGGTGATGAGGTGATCACCAATGCGCGCCTCAACCTGTCGCTGCGTGTCTCTGCGGCGCTGGCGTCACGTAATACCTCGCTGCAACTGATGCTTAACGGCCAACCATTGGGTACGCTGCCACTCGGCTCCAGCGACAGCGATGTCAGTGATTACCAGCTTGATATCCCGGCGGCGATGGTGGTGTCCAGCAACAACCTCAGCTTCAAGATTAACGATGCCGACAAATTGCTGTGCGAGAAAGATAGCGCCCGCCAGTATCAGGTGACGATTCTGCCGAAAACCACGCTGAGCATGGAAGGGCAGCAGCTGAACATCGGCACCGCCCTGCGTAACTTCCCGCGTCCATTTCTTGATCCGCTGCGTATGACGCCCGCCACCGTCACCATTGGTTTTGCCAATGATGTGGCACCAGATACTGTCAGTGCGGCGGCGCTGGTGGCTTCGTGGCTGGGTATTCAGTCGGATTACCGTGGCATTCGTTTCCCGGTGGTGCGCGGCGATCTGCCGGAACACAACGGCATTCTGTTTGGTCATCCGGGCGATAAAATCGGCCCGCTGACGTTCCCGGCCGCCAACGGCCCGACCCTGCAAATGGTCGATAACCCGATCAACCCGGTGTACAAGCTGCTGCTGGTGAGTGGCGCGGATGACGCGCAGCTGCGTCAGGCGGCGAACCGTCTCACCACGCATCCACTGACCACCGATGCCAGCAGCATGAATGTGCAGACGCAGCCGATTGGTTTGCGTAAGCCGTATGATGCGCCGCGCTGGATTAACACCAGCCGTCCGGTGCGTCTGAGCGAGCTGCTGCGTAAAGATCAGAGCCTGACCACCACCGGTATCTGGCACGATGCGCTAAGCGTGAACTTCCGCGCCGCGCCGGACCTGTTTATGTGGGACGGCGACACCATTCCGGTGAACCTGCACTATCGTTTCCCGTCGGAAAGTTGGATCGACGAGAACAACTCGTTCCTCAACGTGATGCTGAACGGCACCTTCCTGCGTAACCTGACGGTGAACAAAGTCGGCCTGCTGGAGAGCGCATGGCACCGTCTGGGTGGCGATGCACGCCAGGAAAACTACACGCTGAAGCTCGATCCCTATCTGATTTACGGGGATAACCAGCTGGCGCTGTACTTCAACATCAAGCCGAAAGCGGATGCCCCTTGCGGCGTGTTGCTGAACAACAACATCAAGAGCCGCATTGAAGATGACTCGTCGATCGACCTGAGCCATACGCGTCACTTCACCATGCTGCCGAACCTGTCGTACTTCGTTGGTGCATCCTTCCCGTTCTCGCGTCTGGCCGATTTCGCCCAGACCACGCTGATGCTGCCGGAGAAACCGAGCGACGCGGAGATCTCCACCCTGCTGGATATGGCGGCCCGTGCCGGTAACGCCACCGGCGTACCGCTGGCGCAAAACCAGGTGCTGTTCGGCATGCCGAATGGTGGCACCAATCTGACGCGTCTGGAGCACAGCGATCTGCTGGCGGTGAGCACTACGCAAAACAGCGCCTTTAACCAGGCGATGCTGGCGGGGACACCTTATGAGACCAGCGGCAATACGCTGGGGGTGAAGGACCCGACCACCTGGGACAAGCTGCGTGGCTGGCTGACCGGCGACTGGTATCGCCAGCAGCTGGATGCCGATCGTTACTTCTCTTCGAATGAAGCCTGGCGCGGCTTTCTCAGCTATCGCTCGCCGTGGAACCCGGATCGCCTGGTGGTGATGACGGTTGCCACCAGCGATGACCAGCTGACACGTCTGCATAACGACCTGAACTCGGCACGGATTAACGCGGGTATTCGCGGCGACACCGCCATCATCACCGATGAAAACGGTATCCGCAGTTTCCGCGTCGGACCCCAGTTCCCGAGTGGTGAAATGCCCTGGTACATGATGGTGGTGTGGTATGCCAACCAACACTCGGTGCTGATGGCACTGGCCGCGTTGCTGGTATCGGCACTGGTGGGGGGAAGCGCCTGGGCGATGCTGAAACGTCACGCCTGGCGACGTCTCAATCCGCAGGGTGATAGCAAGTCCGGCAAGAAGTAAGGATAAAAACAATGAAAAAACATCTGATTAGCGCCGGTATTCGCCACGCCCTGATTCTGGGCGGGGCACTGACACTCTCTCAGCCGCTGCTGGCGGCCGAGAGTACTAACCCTGCGCTACAGGCGCTGTTTGATCAGGCGGCTTACTGGCATCAGAAAGCGCATGACGACCTGGCGCAGGCTTCGCTGCAGAAAGTGCTGATGGTGGAACCGAATAACACCCAGGCACTGTATCTGCTGGCGCTTTACGCACAACAAAGCGGTGATAACGTGGCGGCTTCACAATGGCGCGCGCGCCTGAGCCAGGTGTCACCGAACGATAGCCATCTCACCGAGCTGGACAACGCGCGTCAGCTGCAAAGTATTCCGCAGTCGCAGCTGTCCCTGGCGCGTCAGCAGGCGCGCAGCGGCAATATCGCCGCCGCGTTACAGACCTGGCGCAACACCTTCAGCGGCAACGAGCCGCCGCCGAGCGTAGCAGCCGAATATTATCTGACCATGGCCGGTGACCGTACGCTGCTGCCGCAGGCGGTTGAAGCGCTGCGTCAGTTCGCTGCCGCGCATCCGCAGGATACCGGGGCCAGACTGGCGCTGGGCAAGGCGATGACGTATCAGGAATCCACCCGTCGCGAAGGGATCGATGTGCTGGCAAGTATGGCGGATGGCAACAAAGACGCCGACCGTTCGCTGCGCCAGGCGTTGCTATGGCTGGGGCCGCAGGCATCCGATGCCTCGCTGTATCAGACCTGGCAGCAACGTCACCCGCAGGACAACGCGGTGATGGATTACTACCGTAAAAATGTCGGCGGTGCCGAGAAAGGCGCAGGCTTTACCGCCCTCAACAGCGGTGATGTTAGCAGCGCCCAGAACAACTTCGAAAAAGTGTTGCAGGCGAACCCGCAGGATGCCGATGCGCTGGCCGGTATGGGCTACGTGGCGCAGCGTGCCGGACGTTATTCCGAGGCCGCCGATTACCTGACGCGCGCAGCGCAGCTGGGTGGCGATCAGAGTGCAACGCGCCAGAAACAGGCCTCCGATGCGCGCTTCTACGCGCAACTGGCGACCGCACAGCAGGCGCTGAAAAATGGCGACAGCGCTCAGGCGTTGGCACTCAGCGAACCGCTGACTCAGGCCGCTGGCGAGCAGGGCACCTCGGCCAAATTGTTCCGTGCGGATGTGCTGCGTCGTACCAATCAACTGCCACAGGCAGAGCAGACTTACCGTTCGATCCTGCAAGGTGACCCGGATAACCGTAACGCCAAAGAAGGGTTGTTCTACGTGCTGCGCCAGCAGAACCGCAGCGCAGAGGCCAACACCCTGCTGGGATCGTTGCCGGAAAGCGTGCGTCAGAGCGTGGCACCGCGCGGCAGCAGCACCGACCCGATCCGTCAGCAGGCGAAGCGGGAACTGGCAGCAGGCAACAACGCGGCGGCGATTGCCACCCTGCAACAGGGTATTGCGCGTTTCCCTGACGATGGCTGGCTGCGTCTCGACTTAGCGCGCATCTATCGTGGGCAGGGCGACAGCATGATGGCGGCAAATATTATGCAGCCAGCGATGCGCACCGGTGCCAGCACCAATGAGCTTTACGCCGGTGCTTTGAATGCCAGCGAAAGCGGTGCCTGGCAGCAGGCCAGCCTGTTGCTGTCGCGTATTCCCAACAGCAGCAAAAGCAGCGATATGCGTGAGCTGGCGCAACGCGTCAACTTCAACCTGCAAATGAACACCGCCGATCAGTATCTGGCGCAGGGTTCCAATGCCGCCGCCGCCAATACTCTGCGCGCGCTGGCGTCCAGTCCGCCTGCTAACCCGGTGGATGCGGGGAACCTGGCGCAGAAACTGGCGAAAGCCGGAGACCTCACCACCGCAGTTTCAGTGGTGCGCAGTAATATGCAGCGTGGCGTGCAGGGCAACGCCGGTGATTATGCCGCTCAGGTGGCGGTACTCAATCAGGCCGGCCTGACTACCGAAGCGCAGAGCTTCCTCAGCAGCCCGGAATTGCAGGCGCGCAGTACGCCAACCCAGCTGGCCGGTATTCGTAACGGCTACGTTATCAACGAAGTGGATCGCCTGCGCGAGCAGAAACAGTACGCTGCCGCCTATGACAAGCTGGTGGGTGCGCTGCAACATGATCCGCAGAACCGCGACCTGATGTTTGCGATGGCGCGTCTTTATCAGTCCGGCAAGATGAATAAAGAAGCGGGCGTGGTGTATGACTACCTGATGACTCAGGACACCCCGACTCAGGATGCGCGCGAAGGGGCCATCAACGTGGCGCTGGCGCAGAACGACGTGCAGCGCGCCAATACCCTGGCGCGTGGCCTGCGTAATGAGCAGACACCGGATCGCCTGCTGCTGCTGGCGCGGGTGGCGGAAGCCAACGGCGAGCATAGTCAGGCGATGAGCTATCTGCGTAGCGCACGCGGCCAGCTGATTGGCTTGCAGGGTGCGCAATCCGGCAGCGTGCCGACCGTGGGGGGTCTGGCGCTGGCCGACAACCCGTTTATCAACCGCAGCACTTCACCGGTGGGACGCACCCCGTCCAGCTATGGCGCGGTGATGCCGTGGCAATCCGCCCCGGATGCGACCAGCAGCGCCAGTGGCGTGACGCTGGCCAGCAATACTCCGGCGGTGCAGCAGAGCCGCACGCTGCGCCAGATCGACGACATGATGGACGATTTGCAGGAGAAAACCGGTACCTGGACGCAGGGTGCCGTGCAGGTTCGTGGGCGTGATGGCGAATCGGGTCTGAGTAAGCTGACCGAAGCCAAAGCACCGCTGACCTTCTCCACCGTGCCGTTCGGCGATTCACGTTTCGACTTCACCATGACGCCAATTTCTCTGTCGGCGGGCAGTGCGGCAGGCGATGCATGGCGTCGCTTCGGTACTAACTCGCTGATTCAGGGCGCGGTGGTAGCGGCGGGTGATGCCGAAGTTACCGATGTACCGTCCTCCTCGACCAATTCGCAGAAAGGCAACGGGGTTGAGCTGAGTCTGGCACTGAAAGGCGACAGCTATAAAATTGACCTTGGCAGTACGCCGCTCGGCCAGGATCTGAGCACGATGGTCGGTGGCGTGCAATGGTCGCCGAAACTGACAGATTTCCTGACGCTGATCCTGACCGGTGAACGTCGTGCGGTGACCGATAGCCTGCTGTCGTACGTGGGGGCAGAAGATACCGCCACCGGTAAGAAATGGGGTCAGGTGACGAAGAACGGCGGCAACGCTCTGCTGAGCTACGACAACGGCGACGCTGGTTTTTATGTTGGCGGCGGTGCTTACAGCTATCTGGGTGAGAACGTCGCCAGCAACAACAGCGTGCAGGCCACAGCGGGTGCTTATGTGCGTCCGTTCCACTACGATGACCGCGAACTGAAAGTGGGGATGAGTCTGTCGTGGATGGATTTCTCGAAAAACCTCAGCTACTTCAGCTATGGTCAGGGCGGTTACTTCAGCCCGCAGAACTACGCGTCGATCTCATTCCCTATCGACTTCTCGCGTAAGTTTGACGACCTGAAGGTGAATATTGGTGGCTCGATTGGTTACCAGTCCTACAGCCAGGACCGGAGCGCCTACTTCCCGAACGATCCGACATTGCAGGCAGAGCTGCAGGCACTGGCGGATGCGGGCGACGTCAAGAGCGCTTACTACGATGGCGACAGCAAGAATGGTATTGGTTATAACCTGCACGCCGGTGCGGATTATAAGATCAATAGAGATCTCACCGTGGGTGGTCAGTTAGGTTATGACACCTTCGGCGATTACAACGAGACCACCGCGAATCTGTACTTCCGTTACATGTTCGGAGACAACTAATGAGTGAGCAATTGGCAGCGCGTGTCAGCCATCCGCATCAGCCGGGCTGGTTTGATCTGGTTAGCGTGATGGTTGAAGGCATGCTGGATAATGCCGGTGAGGAAGCCGAAGGTTTCCTGAACCAGGTGGGCGAATCACTGGCTGCGCGCTATCCTTTGCCGGAGGCGCGCACCGTGCAGGATCTGGAGCGTGAAATCAATTTGCAGCTGGCGCGTTTTAGCTGGGGTTTTGCCCAGTTACAACCGATAGAAAACGCCATTCTGATTCAGCACCATGCGTTACCGGTGGGTGACAGCCTGGTGGACGCGGAACGCTGGCAGCTGGCCTTTAGCGCGGTACTGGCGGGTGTCTATGCCCAATGGTTGCAGGCGCAGGGTGGCAGCGCAGCCGTTCCGGTTACCCTGGAAAAACTTGATGGCGGCACGCTGCACTACCGATATCAATAGGATGCTGAGATGAGAGTTAAGCCGTTCTGGCGTCAATGGATGCTGTGTTTGATGGTGATGTTTTTTAGCGCCCAGGCGGCCGCAAATGGCTGGAGTACCTTCAAGAGTCGCTTTATGAGCAGTGATGGCCGCATCATCGATACGGCCAACAACAATGTCAGCCATACCGAAGGCCAGGGCTACGGCATGTTGCTGGCGGTGGCGAATGACGATCGCGCCACCTTTGATAAGCTGTGGCAGTGGACGCAGCGCCATCTGCACAATCCGCAAAACGATCTGTTTTACTGGCGTTACACGCCGGGTGCTGCCGATCCGGTTGCCGATAAAAATAATGCCTCCGATGGCGATGTGTTGATTGCCTGGGCATTGCAGCGTGCGGCGCAGAAATGGGGCGGCAATTATCAGCAGGCCTCGGACCGCATTCAGCGCGCGATCGTGAAGGATAACGTGATGACCTATGCCGGGCATACCGTGATGTTGCCGGGCGCGCAGGGTTTCAATAAAACCAGCTTTATCGTGCTCAATCCCTCCTATTTCCTGTTCCCCGCCTGGCGTGAGTTTGCCGAGCACAGTCATCTGCGCGTGTGGAATCAGTTGATTGACGATGGCATGGATTTGCTGGGAGATATGCACTTTGGCAAAAGCGGTTTGCCGCTCGACTGGGTGGCGCTGAATGCTGATGGTTCGGTGGCGCCGGCGGTGGGGTATTCCAATCGCTTTAGCTATGACGCGATTCGTATCCCGCTCAATATCTGGTGGTACGATCCGCAGAGCCTGCATCTGGTGCCGTTTCAGCGCGTCTGGCAGGGCTATGGTCGCTTAACCACGCCAGCGTGGTTTGATGTGCTGGCGAACACGCCTGCGCCTTATAACCTTGATGGCGGTTTGCTGGCGATTCGTGATTTAACCCTGAGTGAAACCGGGTATCTTAGCGACCGGCTGGCTGCGGATCAGAATTACTTTTCGGCAAGTTTGCAACTGCTGGTCTGGATGGCCTATCAGGAAAGGCGCTGACGGGTAGGGGTTGTTTTCGGATCGAGATAGTTTCGTTCGCTATAGGCTGAAGTAGTTTCAGTTCGCTGGTGCGGCGACCGAGCAAAGGGGGAATGGCCTCCCCCTTTGCATTCCCCGGCCCTGCGCCGCCTGCCTCGCCGCTTCGCGGTCCCTTCGCTTACTCACGCTTCCGACGGACCGGCGTCGATTCGCTCCTGCTCAACGCCGCCTTTCGCCGCATCCATGCGGCTCACCCTGGAATCGTTCCCGCGCTCAGCGAGTTCGGATGGCGCTCACACCCCCGCTGCCCCAGCCATGCCGGTCTTTGGTTTTTCTTTTGCTGTTTGTTTTTATTCGATGGTCTTGCAGGCGGGGGTGTTGGCGGCATTCGCAGCGCCGAGTGCAGAGGGAAGGCCAGGACGAGCCGCATGGATGCGGCGAGAGGGCGGCATGAGCCATGGATGGCGAATCCGCGCGGTCCGTCAGGCCTGAGTGATAAGCGAGGGAACAGCGCATAGCGCTGCGCGAGGACGCCGCAGGGCGCGGATTGCAAAGGTCCGCGCCCTCGGACCTTTGCCCGTCCGCCTGCACAGGCGGCCCTGAAACTGCCTAAAGCCTGGCGGGCGGAACCCCTGCGGAGCTAAACCGCTGCTGGCGGACGAAGCCCCTGCGGAGCCAGACTACTGCATCGCTACTTAAAATCCGCGTAGGGGATCAACGGCTGTGGCGGCATATCCATATCCCCGTTCCAGCCCGCCATCGAATACCGCACATACAGCAACCCATGACTCGGGGTGTAATCCTTCGCCTGCTGAATATCCATCGCCACGCCAACAAACCAATGCGGCGTTAATCGGCGTTCCACAATCGCCTGCAAGGTATAACCCACACCGCTGCCGGAGCTGCTGTCCGACATCGGGTTCGATGCCAATACAAAGCCTGGATTGACCGGGTAACGTTGCTGCGCGTCGGTCTGCGAATGCGACCACGACAGCGATCCGCCCAAATCAAATGACCAGTTTTCGGTGCGCTGACGCCAGGTGACCGGCACCGAGAACGACAAATATTGCTGTGGGCTGTAGTAACCACCCTGACCAAAGGTGTAATCACTTAAATCCTTCTGGTAGTGCCACAGCATCGTGTTCAGGCCAACCGTGGCGCGGCGATTGTCCTCGTTAATCAGCTTGTAGTAATAACCGGCCATCAAACGTTCACGGGTGTTATCCGCGACGTTTTCACCGGTGAGCTGATGCGCACTGAGATCGGCCCATACCCCGTGTGCGCCGCCCTGATCGTAACTCAGACCGAGCGAACCGCCGGTGGCGACCACGCCGCCCCAGGTTTTGCCGCCGTTGGTGGCCGGATCGCGCGCACCGGCATATGCCAGCAGCGAACTGGCAATCGGACGACGTGAAGCCGTCAGTGTCACGCCGATATCATCGACATCGGTTTTCCAGCTCAGGCCGCCAACCCAGTTGGTCACCTCAAAGCCGAGCGGGGTGGTGCCCACGTCGGCTGACCAGCGATCGTTATGCCAGCCAATACCCAGCGCGGTGCCTTCGGCACGCTGAGTAAAATCACGGCGACAGCCGCCAGAGTTGTCATCGTTACAGCTGCCGAAACGGTCGTTGTGGCTGCCGTTCTCCGTCGCAAAGGTGCCGGCCGAAACCAGCACATGATCGACGCGTACAAAGCTACGACCATCAGCAAGCGGCGTTTCCGCCTGCATCATGGTGGTGTGGGCGGTGAAGTCTGAGCGTCCGCCGCTGCCTTTATCGCGTGAGTAATCCTGCTCCAGCGTGAAGGTGGTGTCCTGCTGACGATAAAGATCGGCGGCATCGCTGCGGATACCGCGCTTCAGCCAGTCATCATCCGGCTGGTTACGGGTTAACCGGGTGTAGCTGTCATTATCTGTGGGGACGACGTCGCTGATACCGCTGGCGGCCATCGCCTGGCGATAGTCCTGCTGCGCCTGGGCGGGCTGTTGCCGCTGCGTTTCCAGCCGTGCGGCATCGCGATACACCAGTGCTTTCCCCTGCGACGGTGCTTCGTTGGCCGCACGGTTTTTCAGCTCGCTAAACAGCTGCTGCGCTCGCTCGCTGTCGCCGCTGTTCTGCCAGGCAAGCGCCACGCGACGGCCGCTGTTGAGGCTTTCCTGCGCCACGCTGGCCGGTAATTGCTGCAACGCCTGGCGTGCTTCCTGTGGGCGATGCAGTGCCAGCAAGGCTTCGATACGTCCCAGCGCGGCGTCATTGTTGTGTGCATCCTGTTGCAGCACCTGCTGATAAGCCGCCAGCGCACTGCGCGCATCGCCGCGCTCCAGCGCCCGGTCGGCGCGGGCGAGGACTTTCTGCTGATGAAGGCGCTCAGCCAGCCCACGCATATTGTCATCCCAGCGCGCCTGCGGCAGACGGTTGAGCGCCGCCAGCGCGGCGTCATCCTCATCACCGGAGGACAGCCACAGTGCCTGCGCGTAGGCAGCGCCGGGGTCCTGCGGATGCTGGTGCACCATATTGTCGATGACTGCGCGGCCCTGGGCGGCTTCCCCGCTGTTGCGCAGTGCCCCCGCCAGCCGGTACGACAACCAGATGTCGTCAGGAATCACCAGCGCTGCCTGGCGATACTTCACCACCGCCTGATGCCACTGGCCCTGTTGTGCCAGCGCATCCGCTTCGGCGAGCAGGCGGTCACGGCGCAGCGCCGTCAGACGGCGTTGCGCCGTGCTGTTGCTGCGATCCATTCGCTGCGCCTGCTGCCAGTATTGTTCCGCCTGCGCGCTGTTGTGGCGTGCCTGCGCCACATCGCCCAGGCCAATCAACGCCCAGCTGTCGCGACTGTCGATGGCCTGGGCGTAGCGATATTGACGTTCCGCCCCGGCGATATCGCCTTTCTTCAGGGCGTTATCCCCGTTGTTGATCGCCAGCCAGTAACGGTTGGTTTGCAGCAACGATTGCCATTTGCCCACCTGAGTACTGGACTGGCCGTTTTTGATCGCTTTTTCCAGCCAGCTAATGGCGGCGGCACGGTTATTGGCGCGCGCCTGGGCCTGGCCCATCGCGCCCATCAGTTCGGCATCGTCAGGTGTGGCTTTCAGCGCTGCGCTCAATGAGGCAATCGCCCCTGCGCCACCGCCAGCATCGACCAGCGCCAGCCCACGCATGCGCTGGCGGTACGCCGGATCGGCCAGCAGTTTTTGCTGCCGTGCCAGCTCCTGCTGTCCGCGCTGTTGCGCATCGCCGGAGGTAAAAATGCTGAGATATTGTTGCAGACTGGCGACGCTGCGATCGCTGACCGGCTGATTCTGAATCTGTTGCAGCCAAAGCTCGGAGGCGGCATCACGGCCACCATCGCGTTTGGCGAGGCTGCGCAGTTGCGTCAGCGCGTCACCCGGCTGATTGTTATCAAACGCCATGCGCGCCAGTTGCAGTTCCACGCCAATATTGCCGGGGTAACGCTGCTCCAGCGCCTGCAACTGACGGTACGCCGTCATCTGCTGGCCGGGCAGACGCGCCACCAGTTGCCAGTACTCCAGCTCGGTGGTGACATCCGGGAAGACGCCGTGAAATAGCGTGTCCCAGGCAGCTTTGGCTTCAGGGAGGCGGCCCGCAGCCGCCAGCAGTCGTGCCTGTTGCAGCTGCTGGCGGCCAACGCTTGTGGTCAACGCCAGACCGGCTGCGGATTCCCGGGCGGCAGCGGATTGTGGTGCCACACGTTTCAGTTCATCCAGCAACTGCCTGGCTTTGGTTTGATCTCCCTGACGCAGCGCCATACGGATCTGCGCCGCCAGCACCTGGGGATTATCAGGGTCGATTTTTTCCAGCCGGTACAGCGACTGCTGTACCAGATCGTACTTGTTGGTCGATTCACCGGTGCGAATCTGCATCAGCAGCCATTCGACCGGCGACACCTGCGGGCCAGCCGGGGCGGCGACCGCACCTGCCAGCATGCCTAGCGTGCTGCCCAGCAGCAAGCTGACCCGCAACGCGCGTGCTTTATTCATCGTCTTCGTCTTCAGCCAGACGACGGCGACTCACCATACGCATCAGACGCCATGTCATCAGCGCAAACAGCAGCACAACCAGGGTCGCGCACACTGCCAGCCACACCGGATGGGTCGCCAGCATGTTCCACAGACGCTCCCACCATGGCAGGTGGCCGACGTAGTAGGTATCGCCGACGCGCAGGCTGTAAACGCCTGATTCACGGATGATCGAGGCGGCACCAAAAATGGCGGCGCGTTTGCCGCTGTCCTGCATCGCGTTGTTGAGCAGATCCCAGCCGCGCGGGCTGTCGGCCAGCAGCGCCACTACGCTGCGCTGATCAAAGAACGGAGACTGGAAGCCGACAATCACCCCCATTGGCCCGCGTGAGCTGATGGTGGTCTGGCTTTCGACAGCGCGGTCAGCGGCGGAGGCGCGAATATTCGGTGCGCTGACCTGGCGGGTTGGCATATTGATCCAACTGCGGGCGGCAGCGACCAGAGCGTTGATCTTGCGGTCGTCCTGGAGATCGTCCGGGATGCTGCCGATCATCAGCAGATCGGCATCGGTGTTTTTCGCTTTGCTCCAGTCATCGCTGACCTGCACGCGCAGCGCCGGATAACCGGTTTGCGCACCGATGCTGCCAATCGCATTCAGCAGGGTGGTGACTTCGCTGTTGTTCGGTTTCGGCTGCACCAGTACCAGCGTCTGCGCCAAATCGGCGTAGCGGCTGTACGGGAAGCCCGCGTTGGCCCAGGCGCGCAGCGACGGCATTTCGATGTAATGACGATAGCCGGAGAAATCGATGCTGGAGTGATCGTCAATCACTACATGATGGTCAACGGCGGTGACGGTTTCGCAGCGTCCATCGGCGGTGCCGCCAATAAAGGTGTTGGCGTAGTCGAAGTTGAAACGCAGCTGGTTAACCACGCCAAGGCGCAACGCCGGGATGGTCAGCTGGCGGCTGCTATCCTGCAACCCCTGAATCAGCGGAATGTGCAGCATCTGCTTCGCCGCGGTGTCTTTCGGCGTCAGCGGGTAATCCTGCATAAACTGGTTGTTCAGATGAACCGCCAGACGCGAGCCATCCTGCTGAATCGGCGAGGTGTAGCGGTAAATCAGGTCCATATCGATACCGCGCGCGCGTACCAGGAACAGATCGGGTGGCAGGTTGAGCGTCAGGGCGATCGGGTTGGGTTGCAGGCCGTCTGCCTGGAGCTGGTTCTGGTACTGCGTCAGTTCGCCAAAGGTGGTGCGACGGTCGGTGCGTACCCAGTTTGGCGCATCGTAGGCCTGGCGCGGTGCCAGCAGTTTGACGTTATCCACCGTCGAGCTATCGCCGCGCAGTAGCAGTTCACCCTGAGCAATCCCTTCCACCGCCGTCAGCAAATCTTTGTCATCGCGGCCAAGGATCAGCAGCATTTTCTCATACGGATTATCCGGCTGGCTGACCATCGTCACCGTGGGTTTATCCACCGGTGGCATATCCTTCAGGAAATCGGGGCGTTGGTCGTTGGTGGCGAACACCACTGCGTGCTGTTCCTTCGGCAGCTGGTTATACAGCACCGGGAAGGTCTGGCCGCGCCATTGCGCTTTGCTGCCAAAGTAAGAGGCGAGGATGGCAGCGGCGCGCTGTTGTTGCAGGTCTGGTGCGCTGCGGAACACCATCGGCAGCTGCAACGGTCGGCTGTCGCGGCTATCAAAGAAAGGTTCCGGGAAATGCGACAGATCGTTTTTCAACGGCAGCTTTTGCAGCGTCAGGTCGAGCTTGCTCTCTTTACCGATATCCAGCCAGATGGTGCTGTTGGCCGGGTTTTCGCACACGTTGGCGTAGTGGCCGACCAGTTCCAGTCGTATGCGGTTAAAGTCGCCGATAAAGCGCGGATCAATCACCAGCTGAGCCTGGTTCTCTTTGCCGAGCTGATCGGCGGTGAGGGTGATCAGGCTGACCAGTTCATCGTTGAGATAGACCTTAAGCTGCGACAGCGTCGGGATTAACGCTGGTGACGGACGATAGTTGAGGGTCAGCAGTGCGCGTGTCACCACTTCATCACTGCGCACGCCAAATTCAATCTGACTGGTTGGCACCGTGCCGCGTAACGTCATGCTGCCCGGCGGTGGCGCAACCTGATTGAACAGCAACTGGCTGGCACGCAGCGGCGCATTCGGCATCAGCAGGTCATTTGCCACCGGCAGCGCGGTCTGAACTGCGGCCTGGGGCGCAACCGGGGCGGCGGGCTGCGGTACGGCCTGCGCCACAGTGGCGGTGCCCAGCAGCAGGGCGGTGAACCAACTCAGTTTTCTCGTCATGGTCATATCACTTAATGAGTGTTTTCTGTTTTCACGCGGCCAATACCCTGCGGCAGCAGTGATGCCAGCCAGCCCAGAAGTCGGGTGAGCAGGCTGAATAAACGACGCAGCTGCGGCGGCCCGTACTCCGCCAGACGCAGATAGCCTTTAAAGCCCAGCACCATAATGTCGGCGAGGCTTTGCACCGGTTTGTCTTCCGGGAATCCGTCCTGCCACAGCGCCCAGGTATCGGCGCGGGCAAAGGTACATTGAATAAATTCAATGTGTTGTTCGGTGGTGAGTTGATGCAGGCGGATACCGGCGCGGCGACCGAATACGCGTTGCACCTGGCAGGGGAAGCTGAACTCCTGCTGACCGCGACGCAGCAGCAGCCATACCGGCTCCTCTTCCTGCAACGCATCCGCTTCGCGTAGCTCTACGCCGACGCCACCGTCCGAGTAGTCACGCAGCGTGCACGGCACCATATGACCATCTTCACGCGCAATGGCGGCGGGCATGGCAATCTCGACGCGATGGGCTTCGCGAATCTGCCGGGCTTCAACCGACACCGCCACCGCACCGCCAAGGATGACCATGTTGTAGATCACCCAAACCAGGCTGACCCAGATGGTGAGGATTTCGTTGGACGGACCGTAAGCCATGCGCCAGAAGGCCATCCCGATGCCCGCCAGATTCAGCAGCACCAGAATCATGTAGGGTTTGGTGATCACCCAGTCGAGATGGCGTTTTTCCACCAGACCACCCTTGGCGGTGACATTGAATTTACCTTTGTGTGGATTAAACAGCGCCACCGTGGTGGGGCGGGCGATATACCAGGCCAGCACCGTTTCATACACTTCACTCCAGAATGAGTGCCGCCAGCGTCCCTGAATACGCGAGTTGGTCAGACTGGTGTGCAGCATATGCGGCAGCACGTAGATGGCAATCGCCAGCGCCGGAGCGTAGATGATGTAGGCGTGGCACAGCAGGAATGCCAGTGGGGCCAGCAGAAAGATCAGCCGCGGAATACCGGCAAGAAAATGTAGCATGGCGTTGGCGTAACACAGGCGCTGCACCAGTTTTAACCCTTTGCCGAACAGCGGGTTATCCAGACGGAAAATCTGCACCATGCCGCGCGCCCAGCGAATGCGCTGGCCGATATGCGCCGACAGGCTTTCGGTCGCCAGCCCGGCAGCCTGCGGGATGCGGATATACGCCGAGGTATAGCCGCGGCGGTGCAGGCGCAGCGAGGTGTGCGCATCTTCGGTGACGGTTTCCACTGCGATGCCGCCAATCTCATCCAGCGCGCTACGACGCAGCACTGCACAGGAGCCGCAGAAAAACGCTGCGTCCCAGGTATCGTTGCCATCCTGCACCAGACCATAAAACAGCGAACCTTCATTCGGCGTCTGACGGAAGCGTCCAAGGTTGCGCTCAAAAGGGTCGGGGGAGAAGAAGTGGTGCGGCGTCTGCAACATCGCCAGCTGGTGATCTTGCAGGAACCAGCCCATAGAGAGTTGCAGAAACGAACGGGTCGGCACATGGTCGCAGTCAAATATCGCCACGTAGTCGCCCCGACAGCGGGTTTTCAGCGCATGGTTGATGTTGCCCGCTTTGGCATGTTCATGGGTCGGGCGTACCACGTATTGCACGCCGACCGCGGCGGCAAACTCGCGGAACTCGTCACGCGTACCGTCATCGAGAATATAGATAGTCAGCTTATCCCGCGGCCAGTCGATGCCCATGGCGGCATAGATGGTCGGTTTCACCACGCTAAGCGGCTCGTTATAGGTCGGCACAAGGATATCGACGCTCGGCCAGCTGGAAATATCCGCAGGCATGGAAAGCGGCTGGCGATTGAGCGGCCATAATGTCTGAAAATAGCCCAGCACCAGTACCGTCCAGGAGTAGGTCTCTGCGCCAATCAGCAGCAGGCCGAACGCCAGGCTGAGGGGATCATCCCAGTTAAGGGTTTCGGTATAGCGCCACCACAGATAGCGACAGGAGACGGTGAGCGACAGCACAATCAGCATGATGGTCGATAGTCGTCCTGGTACGCGGCGTACCAGCATCGCCAGGCTCCACAGCAACAGCACGAAAACAAACTGCGTCATGATGCCGAATGGCTGTGAAATACACAGCAACGCCAGCAGGCTGGCGGCAATCGCGGCGACGATAAACAGCAACTGACGCAGCCTTGGCGGTAAGCGTTGCAGACGCTGTTCGCTTTTCCGGGTGAGGCCGTGCTGTTCCAGCTGTGTCGGCAGCGTGCCGAGCCAGTGGTACAACCGCTGACGCCAGCGGAACAGCGGCTGAAACGCGTTGAAGCGCTGACGTTCGCTGCGCGGGTTGTCATCCAGCGGCAGCACCAGCAGCAGCCACAGGCTTTGCAACAGATAGCGCAGGAAATCGAGTGGACGCGGACGCTGTGGAGAAATCTGCGGATAGTAACGCTGACGCTGTTGCAGAATACGCTGCCAGCCCGGCGTTTCCAGGCGCAGCAGCGACCAGGCCAGCACACACCACATCAGATGCAGAATGATGGTCGGCCAGCTAGCACCGTGCTGGCGAGCTGATTGGGCGCGCTGTTGCAGCGCCTGCCACGCCTGTGGCACCAGCAACCAACGCAACGGATTCATTTATCCGATCCCGGTACGTTGAGCAGCAGCCAGTTGGCCAGGGTGTTTATCTCTTCGCTGGCGAGGGCGTGCGGGCGATATTCACCCACCGGCTGCTTCATCATCAGCGCTTCCGCCAGCGCCTCATCCCGATGGATCACCTGGGGAATCAGGTTGTTCAGCGAACTGATCCACAGCTGATGCAGATCCTGTTGAAGTCTGCTGTTGGCGTTGAACTGGTTGATTAAAAACAGGGTGTGCGGCAAAAAATGTGGATGATGCAGACGCAGCTGGCAGTTGGCATCCGGGGTCAATACCTGCACCAGCCGGTCAGCGGCGTGCAGAAAAGGCAGATGCCAGAGCGACACGTCCGCCGCGATATCCATAATCAACCAGCGGTATTGTGATTGCAGTGGCGGTAAAGCATTAAGCAACGGTTCAGCAAATTTCTCTCCGGCAGTGCGAATGCTTAACCCCTGCTGATGGGTTAATGCGCCGAATGGCAGGAAATCCAGCCCTGGCAGGTAACGCTGTGCCTGATGTTGCCACGGTTGATTAGCGAGCAGTGCGGGTGCCCAGCCAGCCGGTTCCGTGACGGGAAGATTAAAGTGAGTAGCCAGTTGATTTGCAGGGGAAAGATCGATGACCAGCACCGATTCCTGCAATGCGTTCAGCGCCCAGCCGAGCGCGGCGCAGAGCGCAGTGGCACCACAGCCGCCGCGCAGCCCCTGGAGAGCAATGACCGGCATTAGCGTTCAGGCTCCTGTGCGGCCGTTAATTCCTGAAGTAGCGGCCAGCATGATACCAGGGTATTCAGACGCTCTGCGCGGGCAATATCAATGTAGCGAAATGCCTTTAAAGAAAAGGCCTCACTCAGGGCATTTATGTCATCCTGCTCGCCACTGGTAAGTGATACCAGCGAAAAGGCATTTTCTGTTTTCATTACTTTTTTGCCACCGGAAAAACGACAACGGATGAAAAATGGTTATATTTATTTGAGATAAGTTTAGCGTTGACAAAAACGTTAAACACCTACACAGATCAATGTGATTTGAGTTAGTGCGCTTATTTTTTATTTCAACAGTTCCAATCGCTGCCGTCTATAATAAACTAGCCTGGATTGTACAGATCGCGAATCAAATATGAAAAATCTCTATGCGCTCGGCCTGCAACAGGTTCAGCAGGAATTAATTACGCTGCAAACGCCAGGGCTTTACTGGATAACCTGTCAAAGGCCAGAAGATGCGCGATCGTTGCTGCGTCAGGTGGTTAGTCACCAGCAGACGGTAACCCTGATAAGCTCGGGTGAGAAACCCCGCGCCTTACTGACCCCGGAGCCGCAAAGCGGACCGGCACGTATTCCGTTATTTTCGCTGCCGTCGAATAAATCCAGCCTGTTACAATTGGTCAATGATTTTGCGCGTGTGTTGAATAGAAAAAACGGGCTGCTGCTGTTTTTTAGTAATACCGCGCAGTGGGAAAAATTATCGTCAGAGGAGTTGACGATCTGGCTGAAACGTATGCGTCGTCTGTTAATGGAAAAACAAATGACGTTGCTGGTAATAACTTCCGGCACATCAATAATTAACCTGCGCAATCATTTGCAGCGTTATTTTCGTCAGATTGATGGTGTTGCGCATTTAGAGTATGAACAGGATAGCTGGCAATATCGAATTAACTGGTGGTATTCCGCCGATCGTTTGTTAGCTGACCGCGCTATCCGGCTCAGTTTTATCGACCAGCAGTTTATTGCTGCCAGCGAGGCAGAACAAAATATTCCGCTGAGCCTCAATGATGAGAATCAATTTCTCGCCGAGGAAAGCGTGCTGGAAGGTGCGCCACCGCTGTCCGCGCAGTGGCGATTGTTTAGCAATAATGATGGGGTGTATACCCGTGCGCAGCAGGCCAATGCGGCCACGGTGATCTTCAGCCTCGCCAATAACCACGACATCAATGCGCTGGCGAAGATGGTCCATAGTTTGCGTCGTTCACGCGGTAACGCACTGAAAATTGTGGTGCGCGAGATGAATACCAGCCTGCGCTACAGCGATGAGCGCCTGCTGCTGGCGTGCGGCATCAATGCCATTGTGCCGACAGCGGCAACCCTGTCGCGTTTTCTCACCACACTGGAAGGGATTCAGGGCCAGCAATTTACACGCCATGTCCCGGCAGATCTCCCGGCGCTGATGCAGGCGTTGCAGCCGTTGCAGCAACGCGGTTATCTGCCGCTGGAGGGTTTTTGCAGCGCGGTGCAGAAACTGATGAAAAATACGCTACTGCCGGAAAACGATAAAGGTTTGATGGTGGCGTTACGTCCGGTGCCACAGCTGAAGCCGGAACAGGTCCTGACCCTGTGCAAACCACGTCGCTTTGGCGACCTGGTGACACAGCGTGAGGATCGTATTTACCTGTTTCTTTCTTCCTGTCGCTTTAACGATTTGGATATTGCGCTGAAATCTATTTTTTCGCTGCCCCATGACGAGTTGTTCAGCAACCGTATGGTGTGGTTTGAGGACAACCAGATTGTGTCGGAAGTCCACAAAATGCAGCAGCTGACGCCGGTGACGCAGCATGATCTGCCTGCCGTGCCGGTGGCCGTAAACCCGGATCCGTCCCCCTCTGCGCCCCATGCACGCGCGGCGCAGGTTCCCCAGCCGATTAGCCTGAATATTGAGGGAGCGCCGCGCTGATGACACTAATGGACTGGGTGCAGGTCATCATCCTGCTGTTATTAATTCTGCTCTTTCTTAAATCCCTGTTGGCCCGCTGGCTGCCGCGCAGCAGCAATAGCCTGCTGATGCGCCTGCTGCCTGCTCGTGCGCTCAAGTCGGAAGGGGTCTGGCAACGGAATACGACGAAAACGGATACCAAACCGTAATGAGTGATAAAAAATCTTTGGCAAGCGGCTGGTGGCGTGGACTTGGCGGCTGGAATTTCTATTTTCTGCTTAAGTTTGGTCTGCTGTGGTATGGCTACCTGAACTTTCATGCGCTGAGCAACCTGGTGTTTCTCGCCTGGCTGCTGTTTCCGCTATCGTCGCTGCGCTGGCACCGGCTGCGCAACTGGGTGTCGATACCGATTGGTTTTGGCCTGTTCTGGCACGATACCTGGCTGCCGGGTCTGAGTTCGATTCTTAGCCAGGGCGATCAGGTTGCGGGGTTTTCCACCGCTTACCTGCTTGATCTGCTCGATCGCTTTATCAATTGGGAGATGATTGGCGCGGCTTTTGTGCTGCTGGTGTTGTATCTGTTTGTAGCCCAATGGATTCGCATCACGGTGCTGGTGGCGGTGGCGCTGATTTGGCTGAACGTGATCAACATTGCCGGCCCCTCTTTCAATCTGCTGCCCGGTAAAGCGGCCACGCCAGAAGTGGTGCTGAATAACCCACCCGCTGCTGGCGGTAAAACCCCGGATGCGCTCGATCAATCTGCGCCGCCGACCAGTGCTAATCTTACCGCCTGGCTCAATCGTTTCTACGACAGCGAACGTCAGCGCGTCACCCATTTCCCGGACAGCCTGCCTGCTGACTCACAGCCGTTCGATATTCTGGTGATCAACATTTGTTCGCTGTCGTGGTCCGATCTGGATGTGGCTCAGCTGCGCAATCATCCGCTGTGGCACCATTTCGACATTATGCTGGATAACTACAACTCGGCTACCGGCTATAGCGGCCCGGCGGGAATTCGTTTGCTGCGCGCCAGTTGCGGACAGACCTCACACAGCAATCTGTATAAAGCCACCGATCAGCGCTGCTACCTGTTTGATAACCTGGCAAAACTCGGTTTCAAACAGGAACTGATGATGGATCATACCGGCGTGTTCGGTAACTATCTGCAAGAACTGCGTGATTATGGCGATATGCAGGCTCCGCTGATGTCGCAAAATGGTATCGCGCCGGAACTGACCTCGTTTGACGGCTCAACGGTGTTTAATGATGGTCAGCTGATGCAGCGCTGGCTGGATCAACGCAGCAAGAGCAACGATGCGCGCAGCGCCACCTTCTATAACCTGATCCCGCTGCATGATGGCACGCGTGAATTAGGCAGCCCCCGTACCGCACCCTGGCAACCGCGCGCCAAAGTGTTGTTTGACCAGCTCGACACCTTCCTGACCAATCTGGAGAAATCCGGGCGTCGCGTGATGGTGCTGGTAGTACCGGAGCACGGTGCCGCCTTGCAGGGCGATAAGATGCAGATGTCCGGTTTGCGCGATATCCCCAGCCCAGCCATTACCCATGTGCCGGTGGGGATCAGCTTTGTGGGGATGAAAGCACCGCATCAGGGCCAGCCCCTGACCATCAATACGCCTACCAGCATGCTGGCGCTTTCGGAGCTTATTTCTCGCGTAGTGGATGGCCAGGTATTTAATGCGCCGAATGTGAATATGTCAGCGCTGACTGATAATCTGCCGCAAACGCCGGTGGTATCGGAAAACGATAATGCGGTGGTGATGATGTATCAGGGCAAACCCTGGATTCGTCTCAATGGCGGCGATTGGGTGGCATACCCGCAATAAATATATAACGACAACAAGCGCGATTTATCGCGCTTGTTGTGCCGGTACGTTAATTAATCCGAATAATGTCTTTTATCCCCTCGCCAGCCGATTTTGCGACTTTCTCCCGGCGAAAAAAAACCGTGATCTGGGATATACTTGCTGCGCATTTTCCTGTCTGATAACACGGCTAAGAGTTGCCAGGAGAGATTTTGTTGCGCGTCAGTCGTTCTTTAACGATTAAGCAGATGGCCACAGTCTCCACCGTGGCGTTGGTTACTATCTGTATCTTTATCGTCATCCAGTTATTTCATTTTGTGCAGCAGCGCAGGATTGACTACGCCCAGCAGATGGAGAACGTGGCGCATACCGTGCGTCAGCCGCTGTCCGAAGCGGTGTTAAAAGCCGATATTCCGCAGGCCGAACGCATTCTTAATACCCTGAAACCCGCCGGCATTCTGTCACGTGCCGATGTGGTGCTGCCCAATGCGTTTCAGACGCTGCACGCGGATTTTGAGGTGGAGAAGCCGATACCACGACTGGTGGCGCGTTTGTTTGAGTTGCCAGTACAAATTACGCTGCCACTGTATTCGGTAGAACGGACTGGGCTGCCGAAGCCGATTGCCTACCTGGTATTACAGGCTGATTCATCCCGGGTGTATCAGTTCATCCTCAGCACCCTGGCAACGATGATCACCACCTATCTGCTGCTGGCACTGATTTTGTCGGTATCCATCAGCTGGTGTATCAACCGGCTGGTGGTGCACCCGCTACGTAATATTTCGCGTGATTTGCAGGAGCTGCCGCCGCAGTCAATCCTGACGCATAAGTTGCCGCTGCCCAACAACCATCGCGACGACGAAATTGGTATGTTGATTCGTAGTTATAATCGCAACCAGCAAGTACTGGAGTCGATTCACGATGAAATGAGCCGACTGACGACGCACTTTGCCGTCACTGATTTGCCGAATCGCGCGCTGTTTCTGGCCCTGCTCGATCAGCACCTCAGCCATCCTCATCGTCATAACCCCTGGGGGGTGATGGTGATCCGCATCGAAACCTTGCAGGACGCGAACGGAGTGTTGAGCGATGAGCAGCGCGACATCCTGATGCTGACGCTGGTGGAGAAAATCCGCAGCACTATTGATGACCATACGCTGCTGGCACAAACCGGACCCAGCGACTTCGCGCTGCTGATGAAGCGCGCGCACAATCCCTTCCGATCGATGCGACTGGCGCGCAATCTGATGTTGCGCATCAACCAGCCGGTCAATCTGCAACAATTGCTGCTGCGGCCTAATGCCAGCATCGGTCTCGCGTTGCATGACGACACACCCATTTCCGCCAGTGAACAACTTGATCGTGCCACTTCCGCGATGATGTCGGCGCGCCATCAGGGTAAAAACCAGATCCTGTTCTTCGACCCGGCGCTGACTGAGCGGGCGCAGAAACGCTTAACCCAGGAACATGACATTTTGCAGGGGTTACAGGATGAAGAATTTGCGCTGTATCTGCAGCCGCAAATCAATATGGCGACCGGGGAACTGGCCGGAGCGGAAGCGCTGTTGCGCATGCGTCAGCCAGATGGCAGTTGGGGGTTGTCGGAAGAGTTTATCGCCAGCGCCGAGGAGATTGGCGTGATTGCGTCCATTGGTCGCTGGGTGTTTGAAGAATCCTGTCGCATTATCGCCGCGTGGCAGAAGCAGGGCATTAATATCCCGCTCAGCGTCAATATCTCGGCGGTGCAACTGCGCGACCCCAGCGTGGTCAGTCATTTGCAGGGGTTGCTGGCGCGTCATCGTATTACGCCGGGCAATTTTGTGCTGGAAATTACCGAAACCGCGCAGATTGGTGATGCTGAACAGGCGATGGCGTTGCTGCGCATGCTGCAGCAGACCGGGGTGGCTGTGGCACTGGATGATTTCGGTATGGGCTACTCCAACCTCAACTATCTGCACCAGTTTAAGGCGTTGCCGGTCAATAAGTTAAAGATGGATCGCAGCTTTGTCGCCGTCCTGCCGGATGATGACACCATGGTACGTATCGTGGCCGCCATCGCGGACATTATCCATCTGGATGTTATTGCCGAAGGGGTGGAAACTGCCGAACAACGTGACTGGCTGCTGGCACGTGGTATCACCATTGGTCAGGGCTATCTCTATGCCGAAGCACTGCCGCTCAATGTCTTCAATCAACGCTGGCTTGACAAGCTATCACCCACCGAATAATCACCTGATTTATTGATTTTCCTTGCGAAATTGCACAATGCTCGCTTGCTGAAGCGTTTCAGTTCATAGTTAGAGTTTTGTAACTTTTGTAAGGAATGTAACCCTATATTAATCCTGTTAACCGGATGTTATTTTCCCTGAGGTCGGCAGGGTCTTCCCGGATCCCGCAACGACCTCATCAAATTATTAAATAAATGACGGTGAAATCCGTCTTCACTGGACACCTGTTATGAA
Source organism: Pantoea sp. App145 (assembly GCF_047947045.1). NCBI lineage: Bacteria > Pseudomonadati > Pseudomonadota > Gammaproteobacteria > Enterobacterales > Erwiniaceae > Pantoea > Pantoea sp. App145. The sequence continues at coordinate 2,672,050 of NZ_CP133290.1, read as the reverse complement.
AACCTCGCTGTTTAAAAGCCTCTATTTTCAGGTGCTGGTTGCCATTGGCATCGGCGTTCTGTTAGGCCATTTTTATCCTGAGTTAGGCGCGCAGATGAAGCCGCTCGGAGATGGCTTTGTTAAGTTGATCAAGATGATCATCGCCCCCGTGATTTTCTGTACGGTGGTGACCGGTATTGCCGGCATGGAGAGCATGAAAGCAGTTGGGCGGACTGGCGCGGTTGCGCTGCTCTATTTTGAAATTGTCAGTACCATCGCACTGATTATCGGCCTGATTGTGGTCAACGTGATTCAGCCGGGCGCGGGAATGAACATTGACCCTGCCACGCTGGACGCTAAAGCGGTTGCCGTTTATGCCCAGCAGGCGGAACAGCAGGGTGTGGTTGCCTTCCTGCTGGATGTGATCCCGAACAGCGTGATCGGTGCCTTTGCCAGCGGCAACATCCTGCAGGTGCTGTTGTTCGCGATTTTGTTCGGTTTTGCCCTGCATCGCCTCGGTGATAAAGGCACGCTGATTTTTAACGTGATCGAAAGCTTCTCTAAAACCATCTTCGGCATCATCAATATGATTATGCGTCTGGCTCCGATTGGTGCTTTCGGTGCCATGGCGTTCACCATCGGTAAATACGGTGTCGGCTCACTGGTGCAGCTCGGCCAGCTGATTATTTGCTTCTATATCACCTGTATTTTGTTCGTGGTGGTGGTGCTGGGGCTGATTGCCCGCGTTGCCGGTTTCAACATCTTTAAATTCGTGGCTTACATCAAAGAAGAGTTGCTGATCGTGCTGGGTACCTCCTCTTCAGAATCCGCGCTGCCGCGTATGCTGGATAAGATGGAGCGCCTCGGTTGTAAGAAGTCGGTGGTGGGGCTGGTGATCCCAACGGGTTACTCGTTTAACCTCGATGGCACCTCGATTTATCTGACGATGGCCGCAGTGTTTATCGCCCAGGCGACCAACGCGCATATGGACGTCTTTCATCAGATCACCCTGCTGGTGGTGCTGCTACTGTCATCGAAAGGTGCAGCGGGTGTGACCGGTAGTGGCTTTATCGTGCTGGCTGCCACCTTGTCGGCGGTGGGACATCTGCCGGTGGCGGGTCTGGCGTTGATTCTCGGCATTGACCGGTTTATGTCCGAAGCGCGTGCATTAACTAACCTCGTCGGTAATGGTGTGGCGACGGTGGTGGTGGCGAAGTGGGTCGGTCAGCTGGATGAGCAGCAATTGCAGGAGACGCTTTCTTCAGCGAAAAAGGTAAAAAACGCACCAGAATCTTCACTGTAAAGCAGCAATTGCGTTAATTTGCCGGGAAATGCCCGCTGTGACTTGCCCTCACAGCGGGCATTTGCATAATAAACCCCATTGATTTTTTTCCCGGTTTTTCACCTCGTTGCGCGACTTCCTGGCCATCTTGTGGTCAAAGAGTCAGTTGAAGAATAAACGTGGCGGCAAATTGCCGCACCGGTCGCTGTTAAGTGCGACCGAACGTGCCGTGATAACGAGTGTTGATCTGTTTGATAGGGGTTCACATGCAGGGCACCAGAATTCGGCTTTTGGTTGGCGGATGGCTGCTGGCGGCATCCGGTTTCAGCGTACACGCCGAAACGCTCCAGCCTGATCCCGCCTGGCAGGAAGGCAAACTGGACAATGGTTTTAGCTGGCAGCTGCTGACTACGCCGCAGCGTCCCAGTGACCGTATTGAGCTACGTCTGATCGTTAATACCGGTTCGCTGGTGGAGAGTGCACAGCAAACCGGTTTCAGCCATTTGTTGCCACGTCTGGCGTTGGTGCATAACACCGCGCTCGACACCAATCAGCAACGCGCGCTGTGGCAGCAGGCGATGGATCCCCATCGTCCATTGCCACCGGCGATTTCGTCGTATGATTTCACCCAATATAATCTGAGCCTGCCCAATAACCGGCCGGAACTGCTGAAAGAAGCGCTGAGCTGGCTGTCGGCAACCGCAGGCAAAATGACGCTGAATGAACAGGTGGTGGCAAGCGCTCTGAGCGCGTCCGATCCCATCGCCACCTGGCCACCCAATACCCAGGATGTCTGGTGGCGCTATCGTCTGAAAGGCTCCGCGCTGTTGGCGCACGACCCCGGCCAGCAGCCGCGTGCGCCGGTGGATATTGCGCAGCTGAAAACGTTTTATCAACAGTGGTACACGCCCGATGCTATGACGCTGTACGTGGTCGGTAATGTCGATAGCCGCGGGCTGGCGGAGCAGATTAATAAAGCGTTCTCGTCCCTGCAGGGCAAACGGCTGTCACCGGCGGCGATGCCGACGCTGTCGCCGTTGCCGCATCAGCCGGTGAACCTGGTGAACGGTGGGATGAGTCAGGATCGCTTATCGCTGGTGTGGGACACCGCGTGGCAGCCAATTCGTGATTCGCAAAACCTGGAACATTATTGGCAGAGCGACCTGGCGCGTGAGGCGTTGTTCTGGCATGTGCAGCGTGCGCTGGGCGATAGCAAAGCGCAAAGCGTGCAGGTCGGCTTTGATTGCCGTGTGCTGTATCAGCGTGCACAGTGCGCCATCAATATGGATAGCCCTAACGCCTCGCTGCAACAGAATATGAATCTGGTGGCGAAAGAGCTGGCGGCGATTCGTGATAAAGGCTTACCGCAGGATGAGTTTGATGCGCTGATGGCGCAGAAACTGCTGGAGCTGAACAAGCTGTTCGCTACCTATGCACGCACCGACACGGATATTCTGATGGGACAACGTCTGCGCTCGCAGCAAAATGCGGTGGTAGATATCGCGCCAGAGCAGTATCAGAAGCTGCGCCAGGCATTTCTCGGCAGTTTAACCCGTGACCAGCTCAATCAGGAATTGCGTCAGCAACTGTCGCAGGAGCTGACCATGGTGCTGATTCAGCCGGAAGGTGAAGCGGAGACCAATGTGAAGATGTTGCAGGAAGGCTGGGATAAAGTGATGGCCCCGCCAGCGACCCCTGTGACGCCAGCCACGCCGGATGATGGCAAAAACGACGGCAATGCCAGCGGTAGCGAGCTGGCTCCGCCGTCGTCTTGAGTGTCAGGTTTTGGCCCGCAGCCACTCGGTCACCAGCATCGGCCAGCTGGCTAACGGCAAATCGGCGACGCCACGGATGCCAAATCCGTGGCCGCCTTTCTGATAGAAATGAATTTCTGCCGGAACCTGGTTTTCGCGCAGCGCGCTAAAGAACACCATGCTGTTATTGACTGATACCGTCTCATCGTCCGCCGCGTGGATCAGCAACGTCGGTGGCGTTTGGTTATGCACCCGGGTTTCCAGCGAATAAGCCTCAATGGTTTTCTGATCCGGCCAGGCGCCCAGCAGGCGGGTGCGCGCACTTTCGTGTGCCAGACCATCACGCATGCTGATCACCGGGTAAATCAGCACCATCGCGTCGGGCCGAGGGGAAAAGCTGTCCGCCTGATCTTGCACCGGATAGATTTTCTCGGCGAACCGCGTGCCGAGGCTGGCGGCGACATGTCCGCCTGCGGAGAAGCCCATCATCACAATATATTTGCCGTTCATCCCACGCTGCGCGCGTTCGCGCAATACCCGTACCGCCCGTTGCGCATCTGCCAGTGGGGCATCCGGGCCTTCATGATGGCCGTCATAGGGTAAACGGTAGGTCATCACCGCCAGTGTATATCCCATCGAGGTGAAGAAGGTTGCCAGTGCGCTGCCTTCCCGATCGATGAGTACCCGCTGATAACCACCACCCGGGGCGACCAGCAGCGTGATGCCGTTGGAGTCCTGTGGATGCCAGATCGCCATTTCCGGGCAGCGTACGCCCGTGGCGGCGCGATCGTAGGGTTCATATTCTTTGGCGAGATCGACAATTTGCGGCTGTGCGCGTGAGTCGCTGGCACCCGGGGCATCACCGTGCGGCCAGATATTAATAATTTCTGTGTGCATAAATCAGTCCTGAGCGAGTTATGTTGTCTTTCTTGTTGTCGCGGCCGGATCAACAGCCTCCTGCTGTTGTTGATTAAAACATGGTCTTTTTTGCGGCGATCGTCCAGCCGAAAACCGGCGATTAGCAGAGATTCGGACAATACCTGGCGCACATTTTTGTTGCCATAACTCATTGAATTTAAAATTAGATCTTAAGTGTGGCTAAAGTGCTGTTACCCGTTCTGGAGGGGTTTTGGATTGCATCAGGTAATAAGCAAAATTTACCGTGATAAATGTGGATTTAAGGGAAATTTTCAGGTTGGTGTTGTTAGCCGGAATGATGATTGGCTGGCGAAAAAACGCCCTGACTGGCAGGGCGTGGTCCTGTTACTGCGGCATGGCACTCAGTGGGATAATTGCGCCACGATGCTGAATCACCGTGCTGGCGGTAAGGTGACCGCGTGCAGCAGCGGCATCCGGTTCGGCACCCTGCAGGCGCAGCGCCAGATACCCTGCGCTGAATGAATCCCCGGCGGCAGTGGTATCGATCACTTTTTCTTTCGCCAGTTTAATGGCGGGCACATCGACCAGCGGCGCATCACCCACCGCCACCAGGCAGGATTCCGCTCCGCGTTTGATGACAATTTCCGCGACACCTGCCGTACGTGTGCGGGCAATCACTGTTTCCAGCGGCTGCTCGCCCCACAGCAGATGCTCATCATCCAGTGTCAGGAAGGCGATATCGGTGTTTTGCAGCATGGCGGCATAGGCCTGCTGCGCGCTGGCCTTATCTGCCCACAGGCGCGGACGATAGTTATTATCGAAAATGACTTTGCCGCCGTTGCGGCGACAGGCACTGAGCAGCGCCATTAACTTCTCGCGGCTGGCAGCGGGTAAAATCGCCAGACTAATGCCGCTCAGATAGAGATAATCGTAATGTGCCAGCTGCTGGCAAATCGCGTCAGATTGCGGGCTATCGAGCCAGTAGCGTGCGGCGGCATCGCTGCGCCAGTACCAGAAGGTACGCTCGCCGTGTTCATCGGTTTCGATGAAGTACAGGCCGGGCATTTTATTGTCGAGCCGCTGGATTAAATCGGTCTGCACCTGTTCCTGTTGCCAGGCGGCAATCATCTGGTCACTGAAGCTGTCGGTGCCGAGTGCGGTAACGTAATCCACGCGCAGCTGCTCTGAGGCAGACTGGCGCGCCAGATATACCGCGGTGTTCAGCGTATCGCCGCCAAAACCGCGTTTGATGTTCTCACCTTTTTCGGACAGCTCAATCATGCATTCGCCAATGATGGCGATTTTCTTCTGCGTCATGGTCTTCGGCCTGTAGTGAATTCTGCCTCTAGTCTCGCGTCTGGTATGGCAGCCGTCAATGTTTTTCAAAACGGTGTTTTAATTCCACTTAAGGCAGAAAAGTGGTGCTTCAGCGGTGATTTAGCGGCCAAACCGTGGTTTGTTTTACCGATTAAGCGCGACATGCGCTGTTACACTCAAGAGCTCGTGTGGCTGCTCGGTTGATAAAGTTATCCAGGTGATAGCCGATAATTGCCGCTGAGATGCTATTTGCAGGCACTCACCACCTACCAGGAAAAAACCATGGTGATGAAGAAATTAAGTCATCGGCTGCCTTCTTCAATTGAACTGGAGCAACAACAGGAAACGCGTCTCTTCTGGCAGCAGTGCCAACGATTCTATACTTTCCAGCCGATCTACCAGGTCTCAGGCCGCTTGCTGGCTATTGAATTACTGACTGCGGTGACGCACCCATCCGCACCAGAAAAAAGGCTTTCGCCGGAAATTTATTTTGACGCGCTGGATATTGCGCAGCGTCTCGATGTGGTACAGGAACAGCTTGAGCTGCTGATGCAGTGGTCGGTGCTGTTTTGTCAGCGTCAGCTGGTGGCATCGGTCAATATTGATGGCCCGACGCTGCTGGCGATTCAGCAACATCCACAGATCCGCAGCCTGATTGCCCAACTGCCATGGGTACGTTTTGAACTCACCGAACACCATGTGTTGCCACAGGAAGAGATGATCGCGCAGATGCCAGAACTTGGCCCGCTGTGGCTGGATGATTTCGGCTCCGGCATGGCGAACTTTTCAGCACTGACTGAACTGCGTTACGACTATATCAAGCTATCGCGTGAGCTGTTTATTCTGCTGCGTTCCACCGAAGAAGGGCGCACGCTGTTTTCCATGTTGCTGGCGCTGATCAATCGTTATTGCAACGGCGTCATCGTCGAGGGTGTGGAAACCGAGGAAGAGTGGCAGCAGGTGCGCAGCTCTCCGGCGCTGGCCGCGCAAGGTTATTTCTTCTCCCGCCCGGTTCCGTTTAGCGAACTGGAAAACATGGCCTTAGCGCTTCCCTGATGCCGTTCTTTAACGTCTCGACTATCTTTAAATGAGACGTGAAAGGGCAAGGAGGAAGCAGCATGTCTCGAACAGGAAAAGTCCTGAGCTGGGTTATCGGGATTTTTTTGTTGCTGGTTGTGGTGGTCGTGGTTGTGATTGCAACCTTTGACTGGAACCGCCTGAAACCAACCATCAACCAGAAAGTCTCGGCAGAACTGAATCGACCTTTCGCCATTCGCGGCGATTTAGGTGTCAGCTGGGTGCGCAATCGCGCAGAACCAGGCTGGCGCAGCTGGGTGCCATGGCCGCAGGTCCATGCCGATGACATTATGCTGGGCAATCCCCCGGCGATTGCGGATGTCACCATGGTGCATTTACAGCGGGCCGAAGCGACCTTAGCGCCGCTGGCGTTGCTGCATAAGCAGGTTTATCTGCCGTGGATCAAGCTGCAACAACCCGATGCCCGCCTGGTACAAACCGCCGACAAACAAAACAACTGGACTTTCAACCTCGCCAGCAGCCAAACCAGCGATGCCAGTGCTGCGCCTTCGGCGTGGTCGTTCCGCCTCGATAATATTCTGTTTGATCAGGGGCAGATCCGCTATCTCGATGCCATTAACAAAGCCGATGTCAGCGTCACCATCAATCCGCTGGGCAAACCGGTGCCTTACGCGCAGGTGGCGGGCGGCAATGATAAGCAGCAGGGCGCGGGTGACTTTGTGTTTGGCTGGAAAGCCAGCGGCACTTACAACAATCAACGCCTCGATGGTGAAGGCAAAATCGGTGGCATGTTGTCGCTGCGCAGCCAGACCACGCCGTTCCCGTTGCAGGTTGATGTGCGTAATGGCACCACGCGGGTGCGCGTTGATGGCACTTTGCAGGACCCACTCAATCTCGGCGGACTGGATGTGCGCCTGCGCTTCGCGGGCGACACGCTGGCGAATTTGTATGGTTTAACCGGCGTGTTGTTGCCGGATACGCCGCCGTATGAAACCGATGGGCACCTGATCGCGCGCTTCAACGAGGACAAAGGGCCATCGTTCCGCTATGAAAACTTTAACGGCCATATCGGTGACAGCGATATTCATGGATCGCTGGTTTATCGCCAGCAAAAACCGCGTCCGATGCTGACCGGCGAACTGTCCTCAAATCAGCTGCGCATGGCTGACCTGGGGCCGCTGATTGGCGTCAACTCCGGTAAGGGCAGCGAGAAAACGCAACAGGCGAAAGCGCAGCGTGGCGAAGCCTCAACGCAACCCGCCGATCGCGTACTGCCGCACGATAAGTTTGCGACCAAAAGCTGGAACGCGATGGATGCCGATGTGAAATTCAGCGGCAAACGTATCGAACACAGCAATTCGCTGCCGTTAAGCGATCTTTATACCCATTTACAGCTGAATAACGGCGATTTACGTCTCGATCCGCTGCGTTTTGGTATGGCGGGAGGGACGCTCAACGCCACCATCCATCTGGAGGGTGATCGCACGCCGATGCGCGGTCGTGCGGATTTGCATGTACGCAAACTGATGCTGCGTCGGCTATTTCCTGGCGTGCAGGCGATGCAGAAAAGCCTGGGTCAGCTAAATGGTGACGCGACGCTGAGCGGCACCGGTAATTCGGTGGCGGATTTGCTGGCAACCAGCAACGGTGAGCTGAAGCTGCTGATGAACGACGGGCTGATCAGCCGTAGCCTGATGGAGATCGCCGGGCTGAATGTCGGCAACTATGTGGTTGGTAAGATTTTTGGCGATGATGAGGTGCGTATCAACTGCGCCGCCACTAATCTCAACATCCGCAATGGGCTGGCGACGCCACAGCTGTTTGTGTTTGATACTGAGAACGCGGTGATTAATGTGTCGGGCAGCGCCAACTTCGCCAATGAACGTCTTGATTTAACCATCGACCCCGAAAGTAAAGGCGTGCGCATCATTACGCTGCGTTCACCGCTTTACGTGCGCGGCACCTTTAAAAGCCCCGACGCCGGGGTGAAAGCCGGGCCGTTGATTGCCCGTGGTGCCGCTGCCGTGGCGCTGGGTACCGTGCTGGCACCGGCTGCGGCACTGCTGGCACTGGTTTCGCCGAGCGACACGGATAGTAATCAATGCAGCAAGGTGTTGCAGCAGATGAAGCAGAAGAAATGATCAGTTACGCCACAGCACCTTGATGATGTGGTAACCAAAGGCGGTTTTCACCGGTCCGTAAGGTTGCAGTAACGGGCAGCTGAACACCGCCTTATCAAAGGCTGGCACCATCTGGCCTTTGCGGAACTCGCCCAAATCGCCGCCGTTACGCCCGGAGGGGCAGGTGGAGTGTTTTTTTGCCAGCTGCTGGAAGTTCGCGCCTTTTTCCAGCTGGGCCAGCAGCGCTTTTGCCTGTGCTTCATCCTTCACCAGGATGTGTAAAGCCGCCGCAGTTTTCGCCATGATTCGGTCTCAGTTGTGTATAATCGTCGCGCATTATACCCGCCTCCTTCTGATTTAACTGAGTGAAATTCCGCTATGCGTTTAAACCCCGGCCAACAACGTGCTGTCGAATTTGTCACCGGTCCCTGCCTGGTGCTGGCCGGTGCTGGCTCGGGTAAAACCCGTGTAATCACCAATAAAATTGCCCATCTGATCCGCGAGTGCGGATACCAGGCGCGTCACATCGCCGCCGTGACCTTTACCAACAAGGCCTCGCGCGAGATGAAGGAACGTGTGGCGCAGACGCTGGGGCGCAAAGAGGCGCGCGGCCTGATGATCTCCACCTTCCATACCCTTGGGCTGGAAATCATTAAGCGCGAATATGCCGCGCTGGGCATGAAATCCACCTTTTCGTTGTTTGACGATCAGGATCAGCTGGCGCTGCTGAAAGACCTGACCAAACAATGGCTGGAAGAAGACAAGACGCTGTTGCAGCAACTGATTTCCACCATTTCCCACTGGAAAAATGACCTGGTGGATCCACAGGGCGCGGTGGGGCTGGCGAAGTCACAGCGTGACCAGATTTTTGCCCACTGCTACCAGCTGTACGATCAACACCTGAAAGCCTGTAACGTGCTGGATTTTGACGATTTGATCCTGCTGCCGACGCTGTTGCTGAAACGTAATCAGGAAGTCCGCGAGCGCTGGCAGCAGCGCATTCGTTACCTGCTGGTGGATGAATATCAGGACACCAACACCAGCCAGTACGAATTGGTCAAACTGCTGGTGGGCGCACGGGCGCGTTTTACCGTGGTGGGCGATGATGATCAGTCGATCTATTCCTGGCGTGGTGCGCGTCCGCAAAACCTGGTGCTGCTGAAAGAAGATTTTCCGGCACTGGAGGTGGTGAAGCTGGAGCAGAATTACCGTTCCTCACAGCGCATCCTCAAAGCCGCCAATATCCTGATTGCCAACAATCCACATGTGTTTGAGAAGCGCCTGTTCTCCGAGCTGGGTGTCGGTAGCGAGCTGAAAGTGTTGATGGCCAATCATGAAGATCATGAGGCGGAGCGCGTCGCGGGAGAGTTGATTGCGCATCACTTTATCAATAAGACGCAATATAAAGATTACGCCATTCTCTACCGCGGCAACCATCAGTCGCGGGTTTTCGAGAAGCAGCTGATGCAGAACCGTATTCCCTATCGAATTTCGGGCGGCACCTCGTTCTTCTCGCGACCGGAGATTAAAGATCTGCTGGCCTACCTGCGTGTACTGACCAATCCTGAAGATGACAGTGCCTTTCAGCGTATTGTGAATACGCCGCGCCGCGAGATCGGACCGGCTACCCTGCAAAAACTCGGCGAGTGGGCCACGCTGCGTAATAAGAGTATGTTCAATGCCAGCTTCGATATGGGGTTGGGGCAAACCCTGAGCGGGCGCGGGCTGGAGCATCTGCAACGCTTCACCGGCTGGCTGAATGAGGTGATTCAACTAACGGAGCGCGAGCCGGTGAATGCGGTTCGTGACCTGATTCGCGGCATCGACTACGAAAGCTGGCTGTTTGAAACCTCACCCAGCCCGAAGGCGGCTGAAATGCGCATGAAAAACGTCAATATGCTGTTCCAGTGGATGACGGAAATGCTGGAAGGAAACGAGCTGGATGAGCCAATGACGCTGGCGCAGGTGGTCACACGCTTTACCTTGCGCGACATGATGGAACGTGGGGAGAGCGACGAGGATGTCGATCAGGTACAGCTGATGACGCTGCATGCCTCGAAAGGGCTGGAGTTCCCTTATGTCTATCTGGTGGGGATGGAGGAAGGTTTGTTGCCGCACCAGAGCAGCATCGATGAAAACAATATCGAGGAGGAGCGTCGTCTGGCGTACGTGGGGATTACCCGTGCGCAGAAGGAGCTGACCTTCACGTTGTGCCGCGAGCGACGTCAGTATGGCGAGCTGGTACGCCCGGAGCCGAGCCGTTTTCTGCTGGAATTGCCGCAGGATGATGTGGTGTGGGAACGCGAGAAAAAAGTGGTCAGCGCCGAGGAACGGATGAAAACCGGGCAGACGCGTGTCGCCGGGTTACGGGCGATGCTGGAGAACGCGAAGAAGGGGTCATAATGCCGCGACGCGATAAATCGCGTCGCTACGGGTAGATCAGGACAGGGTTAATAACCAATGTACATACGACTGATAATGACTCTCCTGCTCCAGCAACTCCGCCCTTAACGGATGCGCCTGCAACCAGCCTGCTGGCAGCGTCAGGTGCAACGCATCATCATCCGCCTGCAAGCGTACCGCCGGTAAGGTGTCATCGCGGCGACGGCTGGAGAAGATAATCGCCAGACGCAACAAACGGCACAGACGCTCAGCCAGGCGCGGTGGCACAGCATTTTGCTGCGTCAGTAGCGCGAGATCGATGCTGCCGCTCTGGTTCTGTAACAGGCAGGCCAGTAGTTTTTTCTGGGCGGGGGTAAAACCGGGAAGATCGAGGTGGCGAATCAGGTAAGCGGCGTGCTGTGAAGCCTGGCGGAAATCGACGCTCAGGCCAATTTCATGGATAGAACAGGCACTGAGAAGGAGATCGCGACATCGATGATCCAGTTTCCAGCTGGTACTTACCTGGCGAATAAAACTTTCCGCTAATTGCCGGACACGTTCGGCCTGATCAACATCGATGGCAAAACGACGCTGCACGTTTTGCAGGGTACGGCTGCGGATATCACGATCAATCGGCAGATGAAGCATGCCATAGACCAGGCCCTCGCGCAGTGCGCCACCGGCCAGCGTCATGCTCTCGATACCGAGTTCCTGAAAGATAGCGATCAGGATCGACAGGCCGCTGGGGAAAACCAACGCGCGTTCCAGCGTCAGTCCCTCAATTTCCAGCTCTTCCAGCTTGCCGCACTGAATGGCGCGCTGTTTCAGCTGTTGCAGTTTGCTCAGGGTGATACGTTCATCCATCCCCTGCGCCACCATAATTTCCTGTAACGCCTGCACGGTGCCCGAGGCACCCACACAAATCTGCCAGCCTTTTTCCCGCAGAGACGCCACCACCGGACGAATCATTTCGCGTGCAGCCTGCTCGGCCTGGGCGAAATTCTCCTTTGCCAGATGACGATCGCTGAAGTAGCGCTCCAGCCAGGTTACGCAACCCATCGACAGGCTAAACAGCGTGGTGGCATGGGAGCCCTCACCGGTGACCAGTTCGGTACTGCCGCCGCCAATGTCCACCACCAGACGTTGATCGGAACCGCCGGTGGTATGCGCCACGCCCTGATAAATCAGTCGGGCTTCTTCTTCGCCGCTGATCACATTGACCGGGCAACCAAGAATCTGCTCTGCGGTGGCAAGAAAATCCTGCGCGTTCGCGGCAAGACGCAGCGTGGCAGTCGCGACCACGCGGATCTGCTCAGCAGGAATATCCTGCAGCTGTTCGGAGAAAAGTTTCAGGCACTGCCAGCCGCGCTGCATCGCTTCTGCTGAGAGCTGGCTCTCTTTGTCCAGACCGGCAGCCAGACGCACTTTGCGTTTAATACGCGCGACCGTCTGAATGCTGCCTGAGACTTCGCGCACCACCAACATATGAAAGCTGTTGGAACCCAGATCAATCGCAGCATAAAGTGACGATGCGCTTAGCATGGTGTGCTTAACCCGAACGTTTACGGTTGTTATTACGCGGTGCGCCACTGCGACGGTTGGCATTGTTGCCACCACGACGCGGGCCATTGCCAGAGCGGTTACGGGTCAAACGTTTCGGCGGCGGCAGGTCACTCAGCAGTGCTTCGCTGTTGTATTTGCTCACCGGAATACCGTGACCGATATACTCCTCAATGGCTGGCAGGTTCAGTGCATACTCTTCACACGCCAGGCTGATGGAGTGACCGCTGGCACCCGCGCGGCCAGTACGGCCAATGCGGTGCACGTAATCTTCACGATCGTCGGGCAAATCGTAGTTAAACACGTGGGTAACCGCAGGAATATGCAGACCACGCGCGGCGACATCGGTTGCCACCAGGATATCAACGTCACCTTTGGTGAAATCGTCGAGAATGCGCAGACGTTTTTTCTGTGCCACATCACCGGTCAGCAAACCGACGCGATGTCCATCGGCAGCCAGGTGGCCCCAGATGTCTTCACAACGATGCTTGGTGTTGGCGAAGACGATGGCGCGATCTGGCCACTCTTCTTCCAGCAGGGTCTGCAGCAGACGCATTTTCTCTTCGTTAGAAGGATAGAAAAGCTCTTCTTTGATGCGATGGCCGGTTTTCTGCTCCGGTTCCACTTCCACGTATTCAGCGTTGTTCATATGTTCGAACGCCAGTTCGCGCACACGGTACGACAACGTGGCGGAGAACAGCATGCTCAGACGCTGTGTCGCAGGAGGAATACGGCGGAACACCCAGCGGATGTCTTTGATAAAACCGAGATCGAACATACGGTCGGCTTCATCCAGTACCACCACCTGAATCGCGCCCAGATTGATGTGGTTCTGTTTGGCGTAATCAATCAGGCGTCCGGTGGTTCCCACCAGAATATCCACGCCCTGTTCCAGCACTTTCAGCTGTTTATCGTAACCGTCGCCACCATAGGCAAGACCCAGCTTCAGGCCGGTGGCTGCTGCCAGCGGTTCTGCATCAGCATGGATCTGCACTGCGAGTTCACGCGTCGGCGCCATGATCAACGCGCGCGGCTGATTAACCTGGCGGCCTTCAGCTGCAGGATGAGTAAGAAGATGATGAAACGTTGACGTCAGAAACGCCATCGTTTTGCCGGTACCGGTTTGCGCCTGACCCGCGACGTCACGCCCTGAAAGCGTAAGAGGCAACGCGAGCGCCTGAATGGGCGTGCAGTTATGAAAGCCTTTTTTATCAAGGGCTTCCACTACCTTTGGGTGCAGGGCGAAGTCGGAAAACTTCTGTTCTGTTAAGTGTGTTTTGCTCATAGTGTGGTAGAATATCAGCTTACTATCGCTTTACGAAAGCGTATCCGATGAAATAAAGTCAACCTACGTTGGTAAATTTTACGCCAATTCGCCAGGCATAATCTTGTGGAGTAAAACATGAGCAGCGATAAAATCGTTCACTTGACCGATGACAGTTTCGACACTGACGTGCTGAAAGCAGACGGTGTGACACTGGTAGATTTCTGGGCTGAATGGTGTGGTCCTTGCAAAATGATCGCGCCGATCCTTGATGAAGTCGCAGAAGAGTACGACGGTAAGCTCACCATCGCCAAGTTGAACATTGACGACAACCCGGGCACCGCGCCGAAGTATGGCATTCGCGGCATTCCGACCCTGCTGCTGTTTAAGAACGGCGAGGTGGCGGCTACCAAAGTTGGCGCACTGTCAAAAGGCCAGCTGAAAGAGTTCCTGAACGCTAACCTGGGCTAAGCCCAGCGCGGTGTTTCGTCCGCAGTGGTTAATTTTTTCTCCACTGCTGGACGTCTCCGTTTTAGCGTGATAAGTTGTCAATACTGCATTACGCACTTACCTTGTAGTTTGCATCTAAAGATTTCCTTTGTCAGACCCTATTCGCATTGAACGTTTTCGTGGTTTGGCAATCTGACGGCTAGTACCCCTGGCAACATTATCGACCGTCTCCTCGCTCCCTTATCGCCATCCCTGACGATATCCGTCGAGCAGAGTCGAATAAAGAGCCATTAAACAGGCATGGAATATTCGCCATACCATTCACGACAAACATTTCGAGAATTACCCCGAGTTTAAGAACCCATCATATGAATCTTACCGAATTAAAGAATACGCCGGTTTCTGAGCTGATTACTCTCGGCGAAAATATGGGGCTGGAAAACCTGGCGCGTATGCGCAAGCAGGATATTATTTTCGCCATTCTGAAGCAGCACGCCAAGAGTGGTGAAGACATCTTCGGTGATGGTGTGCTGGAGATACTGCAGGATGGATTTGGTTTCCTCCGCTCTGCAGACAGCTCCTACCTCGCCGGTCCCGACGATATCTACGTTTCTCCCAGCCAAATCCGCCGCTTCAACCTCCGCACAGGTGACACCATCTCCGGTAAAATCCGTCCGCCGAAAGAAGGTGAGCGTTATTTTGCCCTGCTGAAGGTTAATGAAGTTAACTACGATAAGCCGGAAAACGCCCGTAGTAAGATTCTGTTCGAAAACCTCACGCCGCTGCACGCAAACAGCCGTCTGCGTATGGAGCGGGGTAATGGCTCAACTGAAGACCTGACCGCACGTGTGCTGGATCTGGCTTCACCGATTGGCCGTGGCCAGCGTGGTCTGATCGTTGCACCGCCGAAAGCCGGTAAAACCATGCTGCTGCAGAACATCGCACAGAGCATCGCTTACAATCACCCGGATTGCGTGCTGATGGTGCTGCTGATTGACGAACGTCCGGAAGAAGTGACCGAGATGCAGCGCCTGGTGAAAGGCGAAGTTATCGCATCGACCTTCGACGAACCGGCTTCCCGTCACGTGCAGGTTGCGGAAATGGTGATCGAGAAGGCCAAGCGCCTGGTTGAGCACAAAAAAGACGTGATCATCCTGCTCGACTCCATCACCCGTCTGGCGCGTGCCTACAACACCGTTGTTCCGGCCTCCGGTAAAGTGTTGACCGGTGGTGTGGATGCCAACGCCCTGCATCGTCCGAAGCGTTTCTTCGGTGCGGCACGTAACGTGGAAGAGGGCGGCAGCCTGACCATCATCGCGACTGCGCTGGTGGATACCGGTTCGAAGATGGACGAAGTCATCTACGAAGAATTTAAAGGTACGGGCAACATGGAACTGCACCTTTCCCGTAAGATTGCGGAAAAACGTGTGTTCCCGGCGATTGACTACAACCGCTCCGGTACGCGTAAAGAAGAGCTGCTGACTTCTTCTGAAGAACTGCAGAAGATGTGGATCCTGCGCAAAATCATCCATCCGATGGGTGAAATCGATGCGATGGAGTTCCTCATCAACAAACTGGCGATGACCAAAACCAACGACGAATTCTTCGATATGATGAAGCGTTCCTGACTCGTTGGGTGCGGAGAGCGCCTCAGCCGTTCTTTCCGCACAATTTGCCAGGATTTATCACTAACGCCACGTCTTAACGTGGCGTTTTTCATTTTCGGGCATTAGGATTAGGCCTGTCGGGAGTATTTATAATGACTGTGGCAGAAGTGATTATTTTTTAATCAAGCGCACACTTCTGAGGCGGAATTAGGACTCGGGATGAACGGCAAAGGCGAAAAAATTGCTTATTGTTGTCCACGATTTTAGCTGAGAGCGTTAATGTGAATTTACTCACTATGAGTACTGAACTTGGTATAGTTTTTCTGTTTTCCTTAGCGTTCCTGTTTTTTGCTCGTAAAGCGGCTAAAAAGATTGGGCTGGTTGACACACCCAACTCCAGAAAACGTCACCATGGTGCCATTCCGCTTGTCGGGGGTATCTCCGTCTACGCGGGGATCTGCTTCGCTTTTATCATTTCCAACTACTATCTTCCCCATGCTTTGCTGTATCTCAGCTGCGCCGGTGTGCTGGTGTTTGTCGGTGCACTGGATGATCGCTTCGACATCAGCGTGAAGATTCGTGCCGGGGTGCAGGCTGCCATTGCCGTCGTGATGATGGTGGGGGCCAAACTCTATTTACTCAGTCTCGGTTTTATCATTGGACCGTTCGAGTTGATTGTTGGCCCGTTTGGCTACGTGCTGACGCTGTTTGCCGTTTGGGCGGCGATCAACGCCTTCAATATGGTTGATGGTATCGATGGTTTGCTGGGGGGCTTATCCTGCGTCACCTTTGGTGCGATGGGCATCATTCTGTACTTTGACGGTCAGAGCAGCCTGGCGATGTGGTGCTTCGCCATGATTGCCGCCACCATCCCCTATATTCTGCTTAACCTCGGTTTCCTCGGACGGCGCTACAAAGTGTTTATGGGTGATGCCGGTAGCACCATGATCGGTTTCACCATCATCTGGATCTTACTGGAAACCACGCAGGGTCTGAGCCACCCGATTACGCCCGTGACGGCACTATGGCTGATTGCCATCCCGCTGATGGATATGGTTGCCATCATGTATCGCCGTCTGCGTAAGGGGATGAGTCCGTTTTCTGCCGACCGCCAGCACATTCATCATCTGATTATGCGCGCGGGCTTTACTTCGCGGCAGGCATTCCTGTTGATTACCACTGCGGCGGCGATCCTTGCGGGTATTGGGGTATTGGGTGAGTATCTGGCCTTCATCCCGGAGTGGGTGATGTTGTTGCTATTTCTGGTGGCGTTTTGTTTCTACGGCTATTGCCTGAAACACGCCTGGCGCGTCGCGCGTAAAGTTCGCCGTATCAAACGCCGCTGGCAGAGCGCGAGCGAAGTTAAAAAATAATTACTAAGAACCCGAATAAGGATTCCTTGTTATGACCTCTGTCGTTGTGGAGAACGAACTGGATATTCGCGGCCTGTGCTGTGCACTGTGGCGCGGCAAACGCTGGATTATGGGTCTGGCGCTGCTGTTTGCATTGCTGGCATGGCTGGCTTCCATGCTGATGAAACAGGTATGGAGCACCACGGCGATTACCGATCGACCCACGGTCAACATGCTGGGCGATTATTTCGTCCAGCAGCAATTTATCAATAACTTTGATGCGCGTAACACGACGCTGAACCTGAACACCCCCGTACCCACGGTGATGGACGAAGTGTATCAGGAGTTCACCATGCAACTGGCTTCATGGGATACGCGTCGCGAGTTCTGGTTACAGACTGACTACTATAAAAGCCGCAAAAGTGGCAATACCCGCAACGATGCGGCGTTGCTTGACGAGATGATCACCAATATCCAGTTCACGCCAGCTGACCCGGCGCATAACACCCTGGATAACATTAAACTGAATGCCGAAAGCGCCAGCGATGCCAATAATCTGCTGCGCCAGTACATTGCTTACGCCAGCGAACGGGCAGCACGCCATCTTGATGAGGAGTTGCAGGGAGCCTGGCAGGCGCGTAGCGAGCAGTTAAAGGCGCAGGTGAAACGTCAGGAAGATGTGGCGCAGGCGGTATTCGAACGTCAGCGTCAGCGTATCGGGCAGGCGTTGAAAATCGCCAGCGAGCAGGGCATCAAAGAAAACCGCGCGGTTGCGAATAGCGGGAACCTGCCGGACAGTGACCGCTTCCTGCTGGGGCAGCAAATGCTGCAGGCCCAGCTTGATACTCTGCAGGCAAGCGGACCTGCCTACGATTTAAGCTATGATCAAAACAGGGTGATGCTGGCGACGTTGCAGGCCGGACCCCAGCTGGATAAACAGTTCCAGACTTATCGTTACCTGCGTACACCGGAGGAACCGGTGACACGTAATAGTCCACGTCGGGCGTTTATGATGATCATGTGGGGCGTCATCGGCGCGCTGGTGGGTGCGGGGGTTGCATTGGTGCGCCGTCCGCGCCTGATGTTACCAACGAGTCATTAAGAGAAGCCGCGTGAAAGTTCTGACCGTATTTGGCACTCGTCCTGAGGCGATCAAAATGGCACCTCTGGTGCAGGCGCTGGCGCAGGATGCTGCGTTTGAGTCACGCCTGTGCGTCACGGCGCAGCATCGCGAAATGCTCGATCAGGTGCTGCGTCTGTTCAACCTGCAACCCGATTACGATCTCAATATCATGCGCCCGGAGCAGGGCCTGACAGAGATCACCTGCCGTATTTTGCAGGGCATGAAAACTGTGCTGGCTGACTTCAGGCCCGATGTAGTCCTGGTGCATGGCGACACCACCACCACGCTGGCCGCCAGCCTGGCGGCGTTCTATCACCAAATTCCGGTGGGGCATGTGGAAGCGGGTCTGCGTACCGGTAACCTGATGTCACCGTGGCCGGAGGAAGCGAACCGCACCCTGACCGGCCATCTGGCAAGTTATCACTTCACGCCCACCGAAAACTCGCGTCAAAACCTGCTGCATGAAAATCTGCCGGATCAGCGCATTTTCGTCACGGGGAACACCGTCATTGATGCGTTGCTGTGGGTGCGCGATCGCGTGCTGGATGATGCCGACCTCAATGCCAGGCTGGCGGCGCGTTATCCGTTCCTCAACCCGGATAAAAAGCTGGTGCTGGTCACCGGTCACCGGCGTGAGAGTTTTGGCGGCGGTTTCGAACGTATTTGCAGTGCGCTGGCGCACATTGCCCGCCAGCATCCGCAGGTGCAAATCGTTTATCCGGTGCACCTCAACCCCAATGTCAGCGAACCGGTGAACCGCATTCTGAGCGGCATCGAAAATATCGTGCTGATTGAGCCGCAGGAGTACCTGCCTTTTGTCTGGCTGATGAACCGGGCCTGGCTGATCCTCACCGATTCGGGTGGTATTCAGGAAGAAGCCCCCTCACTTGGCAAGCCGGTGCTGGTGATGCGTGACACCACCGAGCGTCCGGAAGCGGTGGCTGCCGGTACGGTCCGACTGGTTGGCACCGATGTTGACAAAATTGTCGCTGAAGTCAGCCAGCTGCTGGACAACGAAGACGCCTGGCTGGCGATGAGCCATGCGCACAACCCTTATGGCGACGGCCAGGCCTGCGCACGCATTTTGCAGGCCCTCAAAAATCACAGAGCATAACCATGAGTTTTCAAACCATTTCCGTTATTGGACTGGGCTATATTGGGCTGCCGACGGCAACCGTTTTTGCTTCCCGGGGAATAAACGTGGTGGGCGTCGATATCAACGCCCGCGCGGTCGACACCATTAATCGTGGTGAAATCCACATCGTGGAACCGGAACTGGGTGACGTGGTACGTGATGCCGTCCACAGCGGCCATCTGCGTGCGACCATGCAGGCCGAAGCGGCCGATGCATTTCTGATTGCGGTACCGACGCCTTTTATCGGCGATCATCAACCGGATCTCAGTTTTGTCCAGGCAGCGGCTGACGCCATTGCATCGGTGTTAAAAGCCGGGGACCTGGTTATCCTCGAGTCCACGTCACCGGTCGGTACCACCGAGCAACTGGCTGAATGGCTGGCGGCTGCGCGTCCGGACCTGCGCTTCCCGCAACACGGTGAGGCGGTGGATGTCGCCATCGCCTATTGTCCGGAGCGCGTGCTGCCAGGCAAAGTGATGGTGGAGTTAATTGAGAACGATCGGGTTATTGGTGGCATGACGCCCGCCTGTTCCGCGCGAGCCAGTGAGCTATACCGGATTTTCCTGCGCGGTGAGTGCGTGGAAACCAACGCGCGTACTGCTGAGATGTGCAAATTGACGGAAAATAGCTTCCGTGACGTCAATATCGCCTTTGCCAATGAATTATCGCTGATTTGCGCCGAACAGGGGATTAACGTCTGGGAATTGATTGCGTTGGCGAATCGCCATCCGCGCGTCAATATCCTGCAACCTGGCCCGGGCGTTGGCGGCCACTGCATTGCGGTCGATCCCTGGTTTATCGTGGCGCAAAACCCGCAGCAGGCGCGACTGATCCGCACCGCGCGGGAAGTTAACGATGCCAAACCGCGCTGGGTGCTGGATCAGGTAAAACAGCAGCTGGCGGAATGTCTGACGGCCAGCGGCAAGCGCGCCAGTGATATCACCATCGCCTGCTTCGGTCTGGCGTTTAAACCCAATATTGACGATCTGCGCGAAAGTCCGGCGATGACGGTAGCGCACCTGATTGCCGAATGGCACAGCGGTACCACTTGGGTGGTGGAACCGCATATCAGCGAGATCCCTGCACGCCTCAGCCGTGAAGCCACGCTGATGACCACCACGGCGGCACTGCAACACGCCGATATCCTGGTGATGCTGGTCGATCACGCCGCATTTCGCGCCATCGACGCAGCACAGGTGACGCAGTCGTGGATTGTCGATACCAAAGGAGTCTGGCGATGAAACAATTTCGGGTTACCCGCTATGTCCGTCAGCGTCAGTATTAATCCCCTGCCGTGGGAAAGCGGTTTCTTCGCCGTGCAGACGGCGCGGCTGGATCCTGATGGCGATACGCCGCTGACGCAGGCGCTGCAACAGCCCTGTGCGCTTTGGCAAATGAAGGTGGCCGCTGAACGTAACGATGTGATTGATGCCATCAGTCGGCACGGTTTCCAGCTGGTGGAAGGAGAAGCTGACCTTGCCATCAACATTAAGCGTACCGAACGACAAACCGGTGTGCGTATCGCGCGTGAAGCGCAGATCCCGCAGCTGCGCGCTGCCGCCGCGACGGCGTTCCGCCTGAGCCGCTTTCGTGCGCCCTGGTTTCACGCCGATGACAGCAGCCGCTTCTATGCGCAATGGATTGAAAACGCCGTGCGCGGCACCTTTGATAACCAATGCCTGATCGCCTGCGATGAACAGGGCGCGTTACAGGGATTTGTCTCGATACGCGAACAGAACGATGATGCGCGCATCGGCCTGCTGGCGGTGTTGCCTGAAGCGCAGGGCAAGGGGATGGGTCAGCGGCTACTGCTGGCGGCAGCGGACTGGGGGCGGGTGCGCCAGCTCAATCGCCTGCGTGTTGCCACCCAGCTCAGTAACCTGGCGGCGATGCGCCTCTATTTACGCAGCGGTGCGCGGCTCGAAAGCACCGCCTACTGGTTTTACAGGAACGCACATGATCCCATTTAATGCCCCGCCGGTGGTGGGCAGCGAAATTGAATATATGCAGTCGGCGATGGCCAGCGGCAAATTGTGCGGCGATGGCGGCTTTACCCGGCGCTGTCAGCAGTGGATGGAACAACACTTCGGCAGCAAAAAAGTTCTGCTGACTCCCTCCTGCACCGCCTCGCTGGAGATGGCGGCGCTGCTGATCGATATCCAGCCCGGTGATGAAGTGATTATGCCGAGCTACACCTTTGTTTCTACGGCCAATGCCTTTGTATTGCGCGGTGCGACCATCGTCTTCGTTGACGTGCGCCCCGATACCCTCAACATCGATGAAACCCTGATTGAAGCGGCGATCACCAGCAAAACCCGCGCCATCGTGCCGGTGCACTACGCCGGGGTGGCCTGTGAAATGGACGCCATCATGGCGCTGGCGGCGAAGCATAAATTGTATGTGATTGAAGACGCTGCGCAGGGCGTGATGTCGCAATACAAAGGCCGTGCGCTGGGCACCATCGGCCATATTGGTTGCTTCAGCTTCCATGAAACCAAAAACTACACTGCGGGTGGTGAAGGCGGTGCGACGCTGATTAATGAGGCAAAGCTGGTAGAACGTGCGGAGATCATCCGCGAAAAAGGCACCAACCGTAGCCAGTTCTTCCGGGGTCAGGTGGATAAATATACCTGGCGCGATATCGGTTCCAGTTATCTGATGGCGGATTTGCAGGCGGCCTATCTGTGGGCGCAGCTGGAAGCAGCCGAACGCATCAACCAGCAGCGTTTACGCCTGTGGAACAACTACTTTGCGGCACTCCAGCCGCTGGCAGCAACCGGGCGCATTGCGTTGCCGGTGGTACCGGACAGCTGTCGCCACAACGCACATATGTTTTACATCAAGCTGCGCGACAGCCAGGATCGGCAGGCACTGATCAACTGGATGAAAGAAGCGGAAATTCTCACCGTGTTTCACTATATCCCGCTGCATTCATCACCGGCAGGGGAGCGCTTTGGTCGCTTCCATGGTGATGACGTGTTTACTACGGCTGAGAGTGAGCGCGTGCTGCGTCTGCCGCTGTTCTACAATCTGTCGGACAACAATCAGCGCACGGTCATTAACTCTCTGCTGAGCTTTTTTGCCTGATGTCGCTGGCTAAAGCCTCGGTGTGGACCGCCTCGTCCACGCTGGTCAAAATTGTTGCGGGTTTGCTGGTGGTTAAACTGCTGGCTGTCAGTTTCGGGCCGGAAGGTGTTGGCCAGGCCGGTAACTTTCGTCAGATGATAACCGTGCTTGGCGTACTGGCGGGGGCGGGTATCTTCAACGGCGTCACCACCTATGTGGCGCAATTTCAGCAGCAGCCTGAGTCGTTGCGTGCCGTCACCGGTACCGCGTCAGCGCTGGTGCTGGGTTTCTCCACGCTGCTGGCGCTGGTGTTCCTGCTGGCGGCGGCTCCCATCAGTCGTGCCTTGTTCGGCCATGACCATTATCAGGGCGTGGTCAGGATCGTCGCATTTTTGCAGCTCGGCATCGCCTGGGCCAACCTGACGCTGGCGCTGCTGAAAGGCTTTCGCGATGCGCGTGGTAATGCGCTGGCGTTGATGGCGGGCAGCCTGATTGGTGTACTGGCCTATGTGCTGTGCTGGTGGGTTGGCGGTTATGCCGGTGCGCTGGTTGGCCTGGCGCTGGTGCCCGCGCTGATCGTGATTCCGGCGCTGGTGATGCTGCGCCGTCATCATCAGGTCTTGCCGCTGCGCTGGTTACAGCCGGTGTGGCAGCCGGAACTGGCACGCAATCTGGCGAAGTATACCCTGATGGCGCTGATCACTTCGGTAACGTTACCGGTGGCCTGGGTGATGATGCGTAACCTGCTGGCGCAGCAGCAAGGCTGGGCGCAGGTGGGGTTGTGGCAGGGGGTGACCAGCATCTCTGATGCTTACCTGCAATTTATCACTGCCACGTTTAGCGTCTGGCTGCTGCCAACTCTGGCACGGCTGGAGCATAAGCCACAGATCACCCGCGAAATTCTGCGTGCGCTGCGCTTTGTCCTGCCTGCTGTGGCGGCCGCCAGCTTTTGCGTCTGGCTGCTGCGCGATGTGGCTATCTGGTTGCTGTTTTCCACAAAGTTTGCCGCGATGCGCGATCTGTTCGTCTGGCAGCTGTGTGGCGACGTGTTTAAAGTCGGCGCGTATGTTTTCGGCTACCTGGTGATCGCCAAAGGCTCGCTGCGCTTCTATATTTTGACTGAAGTCAGCCAGTTCATCTTGCTGCTGGCCTTTTCCCACTGGCTGATTCCGTTACATGGCACAACAGGTGCCGCGCAAGCCTATATGGCGACCTATATCTGCTACTTCGCCCTGTGTTGTGGCGCTTTCACGATTTATTGCCGGAAAAAATGACGTTAACTCATGTGCTGGGATCGGACATCCCCCATCATAATCACACGGTGCTGCGCTTCTTTGATGAAGTGATCACCCGCCTGCTGCCGGTGAACACGCCGCGTCGGTTTATGGTGGTGACGCAAACCCCGCAAGCATTGCAGGCGTATCAGTCACTGCAGATTGAAACCTTCCCGAACAAACGCGCGCTGGCGCAGGCGGTGATGCAACGTGCTGCCGATCGCCAGCAACGCTTCTTTTTCCACGGGCAGTTTAACCCGACTATCTGGCTGGCATTGCTGAGCGGTAAGCTACGGCGGCGGCAGGCGTTCTGGCACGTGTGGGGTGCCGATTTGTACGAAGAGGGCAGTGGCCTGAAGTATCGGCTGTTCTATCTGCTGCGCCGCCTCGCACAGGGACGTATGGCGCGCGTATTCGCGACGCGCGGCGATTTGCACCATTATCAGCAGCGTCATCCGCATGTGCCGGGGTCGCTGCTGTATTTCCCGACGCGGATGCCGGAATGTGCGGTGCCGGTCGCGGCTGAACATAATGAACTGACCATCCTGTTGGGCAATTCGGGCGATCGCAGCAATCGCCATATTGCCGGTTTACAGGCGATCAGAGCACAGTTTGGCGAACGGGTGAAGGTGGTGGTGCCGCTGGGCTATCCTGCTGATAACGATGTGTATATTGCGGAAATTGCCGCAGCTGCCGCGCAGCTGTTCCCACAGGGGCAGGTGACTTTACTACGCGATAAGATCGATTTTGATGCTTATCTGGCACTGCTGAGCCGCTGCCAGCTGGGTTATTTTATGTTTGAACGCCAGCAGGGGATTGGTACCATCTGTCTGTTGATTCAGGCTGGCATTCCGTTTGTGCTCAACCGCAAAAACCCCTTCTGGCGCGATCTCAGCGAGCAGGGGGTGCCGGTATTGTTCAGCGACGATGCGCTTGATGAGGCGCGGGTCGCGGAGGCACAGCGCCAGTTAGCGCAATGCGATCCCTCCGCCATCGCCTTCTTTGCCCCTGGCTATCTGACAGGGTGGCGCGAGGCGCTCACTCTGAGTGAAACGGAGACATTATGACCCTCATGCAGTTTAGCGGTCTGCTGGTGGTGTATCTGTTCTCGCTGGGGTTCATTCTGACCCTAACCTGGCGGGAATTTAAGCGGGTGCGTTTTAATTTCCACCTGTTTTTCACCTTATTGTTTTTACTGACCTTTTATTTCGGCTTTCCGCTCACCAGCATTCTGGTGTTTCGCTTTAATATGGCGGTGGTGCCGCCGGAGTATCTGTTGCAGGCGCTGCTGGCCGCTACCAGTTTCTATGCGATTTATTACGTCAGCTACAAAGTACGCTTACGTCCGGCCACTGCCGCGCCGCCGAAACCCTGGCTACAGATGAATCGGGTGGAAACGAACCTGACTTGCCTGCTGCTGGCGTTGGTGGCGATGGGTACGGTCACGGTGTTCTTTATGCACAACGGCCTGCTGCTGTTCCGGCTGACGGCGTACAACCAGATTTTCTCCAGTGAAGTGTCCGGTGTTGCGCTCAAGCGCTTCTTCTATTTTTTCATTCCGGCAATGCTGATCCGTTACTTCCTCAATCCCACACAACGCCAATGGTTACTGTTTTTGCTGGTGTCGGTAGCCTTTGGTTTGCTGACTTATGCGCTGGTCGGCGGTACGCGTGCCAACATCATCATCGCCTTTGCGCTGTTCCTGTTTATTGGTATTACCCGCGGCTGGATTACCTTATGGATGCTGGCGGGGGCGGGTGTGATGGCGGTTGGCGGTATGTTCTGGCTGGCGCTGCGTCGTTACAACCTCGATGTGATGGGTGAAGAGGCGTTTTACACCTTCCTCTATCTGACGCGTGATACCTTCTCGCCGTGGGAGAATCTGGCACTGTTATTGCAGCATTATCACAAGATCGAGTTCCAGGGCCTGGCACCGATGTGGCGTGACTTTTATGTGTTTATTCCCAGCTGGCTGTGGCCCGGTCGTCCTTCGATGGTGTTGAACAGTGCTAACTACTTTACCTGGGAAGTGCTGAATAACCATTCCGGCCTGGCGATATCGCCGACGCTGCTGGGGTCGCTGCTGGTGATGGGCGGCGTAGGGTTTATACCACTGGGTGCCATCGCCGTGGGGATGCTGATGAAAGGCTTCGATAACCTGTATGCGCGTGGCCGTAATGAAACCAACCGCTATAGCGGAGCCATTCTGCAAAGCTTCTGTTTTGGCGCGGTGTTCAACATGATTGTACTGGCACGTGAAGGACTGGATGCGTTCGGCTCACGCGTGGTGTTTTTCTGCATTATTTTTGCTGCCTGTTTGCTGGTGGCGAAGCTGCTTTACTGGCTGCTGGATCGTGCCGGACTGATTCGTCAGCGTGGTGAGCCGGTTTTACCCAGCCCCTCTTAACTCGGGGGCATAATAGGAAGATGTCTGACGTTGAATAAGATGAATAAAGAGGCGTTGCGTTACCCCGTGCGTGGTGTCGATCTCTGCGCTTTTGGGGATATGGCCTCCTTTCTGCACTTTCTGCTGCCAGACGATAAACCGCGCAGCGGTACGCTGGTGGCGATCAACGCAGAGAAAATGCTGACGCTGGAAAGCGACACTGAAGTCCGCCAGTTGATTGAACAGGCCGAATTCAAGTATGCCGATGGCATCAGCATCGTTCGCTCGCTACGGAAGAAATACCCGCAACTCAAGGTGAACCGTATTGCCGGTGCCGACTTATGGGAAGCCCTGATGGAACGTGCCGGACGCAGCGGCATTCCGGTATTTTTGATTGGTGGTCATCAGCAGGTGTTGCAGGAAACCTGCGATAAGCTGCGTCAGCAATGGAATGTGAACATCGTTGGCAGCCAGGATGGCTATTTCTCCCCGGATCAACGCGAGACGCTGTTTGCGCGTGTGGCGGCAAGCAAAGCACAGATTGTGACGGTGGCGCTGGGATCGCCGCGCCAGGAGCTGCTGATGCGCGATTGTCGCGCCCATTACCCCAATGCGCTGTATATGGGGGTGGGAGGCACCTACGATGTTTTCACCGGCCGGGTGGCGCGTGCACCTCGCTACTGGCAAAAAATGGGGCTGGAGTGGCTGTATCGTTTGATTCGTCAGCCATCGCGCTGGCGTCGCCAGATAAAATTACTTAAATATTTAGGTTATCACTGGCGCGGCGATCTCTGATATTGCTGATAAATGCAGCAATTCATGGTTGCAGGAAGGGGAAAGTGCCGCATTTATCGACGGAATGCACAAAGCGTAATCAAACGCGTTTTTTTATTAAAAAAGCACTGGACAGTCTGGTACCAAGTCCGTAGTATGCCCATCCGCAACGGCGCTACGCGCCCGTAGCTCAGCTGGATAGAGCGCTGCCCTCCGGAGGCAGAGGTCTCAGGTTCGAATCCTGTCGGGCGCGCCATTAAGTTTGTGCGCAAGAGCTTCGGTGGTTTTAAATACCGCGTTAAGTAGTAAAAAGATTTATGGTGGCTATAGCTCAGTTGGTAGAGCCCTGGATTGTGATTCCAGTTGTCGTGGGTTCGAGTCCCATTAGCCACCCCAGATTTTGCTGGGACATGCGAAGGTGGCGGAATTGGTAGACGCGCTAGCTTCAGGTGTTAGTGTTCTTACGGACGTGAGGGTTCAAGTCCCTCTCTTCGCACCAGGCAAAATATTAAGATAGATAAAAATCGGCGAGTAGCGCAGCTTGGTAGCGCAACTGGTTTGGGACCAGTGGGTCGGAGGTTCGAATCCTCTCTCGCCGACCATCTTAATATGAAAAACAACCTGCTAAGAGCAGGTTTTTTTTCGTCTATAGATCAGTGATTTTGCCGGTTGTCTCCTGATGACGACATGTAATTTTATGATTTATAATGCTTTTACAGATCCTTGCATTGCCTGTCGCCCGACAGAGACAGCTTTATCCCGGCATGTCGCGGTTTCCCGACATGATGCGATAACCCCAAAACCCTTCTATTTTTAATTCATTGATATAAAAAGAATAAATTCATTATCTGCCAACCTGGCACGACTTATGCAATAATGACATTGTAGATGCTCATTCCACCTCTTATGTCTGCTGATGCTGCATAAACCTGGGAATGATGCAGAGCCCCTTACGGTATCCGTTGTCCAGCCTGGCAGTATCGCGTAAGCCTTACTGAAGTTAGAAGGACATTACGTTGAGTCGGGTACCATCAGTTGTCTTACCGACCTGATCTTACACCTGCTTCTGGCAGGTGTTTTTTTATCTGCAAAATGCCAAATCCTGCGGTGGTCTCAATTTCGGCGCAAAAAAAAGCCGGGCGAACCCGGCGTGCACAAAAATACAACCATAAAAAAATCAGGCGCTGGGATTGTTCTTCAGCGTCAGGAGCAGGCCTTCGCGGCGCATCTTAGCCGCTTCTTCCGGGCGATGCAGGCGATCGTAAACATCGGCCAGCCATGCATAATCAAAGGCATCCGGGCGCTGTGCCAGCGCCGCCTGGAAGGCTTCTGCTGCCTGCTGCCATTCACCGTGGCGCATCAGCATCTGGCCCAGTGTGCTATGCAGCAGCGGTGTGGCGCCGTGTTGTTTGATCTGATTGCGCAGGGCTTTTTCCAGCGATTGTGGATCGCCGCTTTTGATACGCGGCATCAGCAGCACCAGACGGTCGTCATACTGACGTTTCAGGCCATCCAGCACGATGGATTGTGCGGTATCCGGATCATCACACTCAATCAGATGCTCCGCCATGGCAACCTGCAACGCGGTTTCCTGGCGGGTTTTACGGCTCTGATTTTGCCACCAGCGCTTCAGACCATCACTGCCCTGGTCGGCCATCGCCTGATTCATCAGCCCCAGCCATGCCTGCTGCTGCAACGCTACGCGCTGCGTGTCATTATTAATCTGCACTTTCTGCATCGATGGCAGGATATCCAGCAACGCACCCCAGGCACCGGTACGGATGTAGGCCTGTTCAGCCAGGCGCAACACTTCCGGGTGGCGCGGGGCCACTTCCAGCAAGCGATCGATGCCATGACGGGCTGCGTGGTCCTCATTGCGCGCCAGTTGCAGACGAACGCGGGTGATTTCCACCGGAATGGTATCGTTTTGCGCCAGTTCCGCTGCACGTTCCAGATGTTGGTTGGCGCGAATTTCGTCACCGCGTTGCTGAGCGGCTTCAGCAGCCAGCAGATAGTTAGCAACCGGTTGATCGGCGTGGTCGGCATCTTTCGACAGCAGCTTCTCAGCCTGCTTGTAATCACCTTCCGCCAGCTTCATCAGCGCGGTTTGCGTCTGACGCTGGGCACGGCGGCGCTTGCGACCGGTAAACCAGCCGCGGGTGCGGACGCCCGTACGGAACAGACGGCGCAATACCCACTCCACAAACAAAATCACTAGCAGGCTGAGGATCAGGATGATGCACAGACCAGTGACGCTGGTTTCAATATTCCAGTTGTCCGTCTGAATCAGCACATAACCCTGGTGACCGGCAATCATCGGGCCAAGTACCACTCCGGCAATCAGCAGCAGAAAAAGAATCAATACTTTCAGCATACTTAGCCTCCCTGCTGGTCAGCCGCAACCGCTGGCTGTGCCAGCAAATTACGCACGCGGGTCTGCATCAGTTTCTCCAGCAGTGGCTGGCTCTCCAGCGTGTCGGGCACATCCATCGATATGCTCTGCTGGCTCAGCTCATCCAGTTGCTCAAGGAAGGCTTTGGTGGCGGCATCGTTAGTGTCGTACCAGGCGCGTACCCAGGTGGACACCGCATCAATTGACTGTTTATAGATTTCGTCCTGATGACGTGGCACCGCCTGCGCGGCAATCAGCAGACGTGAACGAATGTTTTCACGCAGATACACATCCTGATTGGGTGCCAGTAATGGCTGGGCGGTGTTGTCGCGACGGCGGATGGTGATGAAGTCATCCATAAAGTTGTGCCAGCTTTTCGCCAGGTTTTGTCGCCACTCATGCAGGGAGCCGGAAAGCTCGCCGCCATCGGCATCCATCGGCGAATCATCGCTGTCGTTATCGGCCAGACGCAGATTATCGACACCGTTCGACAATTGATTCAGTTTGAGAATGATACCGTCGTAATCGACCTGACTGACCGCCGACAGGGAACTGATATCCTGGGTCAGGGCGCGACGCACATTCATCACGCTGGGGTCGTTCATCTCGGCAAGGCTGGTGTCAGCGCTTTTCAGCAGGGCAGCGGCGGTAGTGACATCCTGATCGCTCCACAGCTTACGACCCGCCAGTTTGACCAGATAGTCAGCCTGTGCCAGCAGCCAGGTGCGGGTATCGTTACCCGAAATAGTGGCGACTTTTTGCCGCAGCGCTTCAAGCTCCTTCGCGCTGGCGTCTTGTTGATTACGCGCCTCCTGTAAAGCGCTGTTGGCGCTCTCCAGTTGCTGCGTCAGCTGTTGTTTATCGCTGCCCAGTTGCTGTTGCAGCGCACTCAGCTGCTCGTTCAGGTCCTGGTTAGTCTGAGCCTGTAAGTCGGCCTGGTGTTTCCCATTCAGGTAAAGTCCCGCGCCAATCGCCAGCGCAATCACAATCGCTACTGCACCCAGTACCTTGCCATCGTTTTTTTTATTGCGAGGCGGTTTACCGGCCGGAGGTGTAGCGTTGTTACCCGCTGGGGTAGTTTCATCAACCATGGCGGAGGAGGCTTTTTGTTCCGTCATTGCGGCTCATCCCAATGTTAAGTTCAGCGTAACGCACGCAGCAGCGCATCGTTATCGGCACCATCGGCTACCTCAATATCCTGCCAGCCCATGCTGGCTGCCAGGGTAGCCAAACGTTCACTGACGACCAGCAGCCGACAGTGTAATAACCATTCCCGCCGATCGATTGGCGGAAACAGCCCAAACAGTTGTTGTAACATTTCGCCGCTGGTCACTACCAGCGTCGTAATCCCGCGATCGCGCCAGCGACGACCTTCAACCGCGCCGTCATAATACTTTTCACAGCGCTGATAACATTCACAATAACGGACATCGACACCGCGTTCCGTCAGGGTATCCGCCAGCAATTCGCGGCCTGGACTGCCGCGCAGAATTAAGGCGCGCTTGCCGCTGACTTTTTGCAGACGGTTCAGGCGCACCAGTTCTTCACTGGTTTCCCGCGCATGAGGATAGTCTACTTTCAGGTTACTGACGGTATGCAGTGCCAGCGCCGTGCTGCGACCGATGGCGTAATAATCGAGCTGTGTGGGCCAGGCAAACCCCTGGCGCTGCAATGCGGGGTGGGCAAAGGTCACCACCTGCTGTGACAGCAAAAACACCAGGTCGTCAGGTTGCAGGTTAGAAAGTTGTTGTGGCAAATCATCGACATCGCGACCCGGCGTGAACTCAATCAGCGGCAGGCTCCACGCCAGTTTCCCCTGGGTTCGCAATCGCGCGACCAGTTCGCTGGCAGCAGGCTCGGGACGGGTCACGAGGATGGTCATGCGGGCGGCTGTCCCTGATAGACCTCACGCAGAATGTCGCGCGCGCCATTTTCCAGCAGTTCTTCCGCCAGTGAAATGCCCATCTTTTCGGCCTGATCGCGTGGACCACGGCGTTCACCGGTGATCATCTGGCTGCCATCGGGTGAACCGACCAGACCACGCAGCCACAACTGATCGCCTTCTTCCAGTACGGCAAAGCTGCCAATCGGTACCTGGCAACCGCCTTCGAGACGGGTATTCATCGCACGTTCGGCGCGTACGCAAACGGCGGTATCGCCATCATTCAGCGCCTGCAGCAGGGTAATCAGTTCGGCATCGTCGAGACGGCATTCAATGCCGACTGCGCCCTGGCCCACGGCGGGTAACGACAGTTCCGCCGGTAAAGCCAGGCGGATACGATCTTCCAGTCCGAGGCGTTTTAGCCCGGCAGCGGCGAGGATAATCGCATCATATTCACCGGCATCCAGTTTGCCGAGGCGGGTACCCACGTTGCCGCGCAGTGAGCGAATCACCAGGTCGGGACGGCGAGCGCTGAGCTGGCATTGACGACGCAAGCTGGAAGTACCCACCACCGCGCCCTGCGGCAGGGCATCGATGGAGTCGTAATGATTAGAGACGAAGGCATCGCGCGGATCTTCGCGCTCGCAGATGGTGACCAGGCCGAGTCCTTCAGGGAAATCCACCGGCACATCCTTCATAGAATGCACGGCGAGGTCGGCGCGGTTTTCCAGCATCGCCAGTTCCAGTTCCTTGACGAACAGCCCTTTCCCGCCCACTTTAGCCAGCGGCGTATCAAGGATGACATCACCTTTGGTGACCATCGGAACCAGTTCCACGCGCAGGCCTGGGTGGGCTGCCATCAGGCGCTGCTGGACATATTGTGCCTGCCAAAGCGCCAGGGGGCTTTGTCTTGTAGCAATTCTGAAAATTTTGTCTAACATGCTGTTAACCGTTTTGATCGTTCACCGAATATCCTATCATCGATGGGGGAATGCTGTCAGATTTCACCGTGATGTCCGGGAAACATTCTGTGGTCTTAGTCCGAAAACACAGGGTAGAGTTCGGAACGTGCTAAACTGTTAAGTAGCGCAACTTTCTTTACGGTCAATCTGCCAGGTGTTAGATTGATCACGTTTCCAGCAATAATTTGCCCGACATCTTTATTATTAAGTGGCAGATTTCGGAAACAGGGTGCTTAACACTGGGACAATCAGGCGAAACGTCTTGTACCTCTACATTGAGACACTGAAACAGAGACTGGATGCTATCAACCAGCTGCGCGTTGACCGCGCGCTGGCTGCGATGGGACCTGCTTTCCAGCACGTCTACAGTCTGCTGCCAACATTATTGCATTATCATCATCCGCTGATGCCGGGTTACCTTGAGGGTAACGTTCCACATGGCATCAGCTTTTACACGCCTGATGAAAACCAGCAGCAGCTGTTGCAGGAGCTGGCGGGTCGTCAGCCGCTGAATCTCAGCACCGATGCCAAAGGCGAAATGCCGATCACTGGCATCTATTCCATGGGCAGCACCTCATCGGTCGGTCAGAACAGCGTGTCCGATCTCGATATCTGGGTGTGCCACCAATCCTGGCTGGATAATGAAGAACGCCTCAACTTGCAACGTAAATGTACGCTGTTGCAGAAGTGGTGTGTCTCGATGGGCGTGGAAGTCAGCTTCTTCCTGATTGATGAGAACCGTTTCCGTCATAACGAAAGCGGCAGTCTCGGTGCGGAAGATTGCGGCTCGACCCAACATATTTTGCTGCTGGATGAGTTTTACCGTACCGCCGTGCGTATGGCGGGTAAACGCATTCTGTGGAACATGGTGCCCGGTGAAGAAGAGCATCATTATGATGATTACGTCATGTCGCTTTACGCGCAGGGCGTTTTGACGCCGAACGAATGGCTCGATCTCGGTGGTCTCGGCACCTTGTCGGCGGAAGAATACTTCGGCGCCAGCCTGTGGCAGTTGTATAAAAGCATCGACTCCCCCTACAAAGCAGTGCTGAAAACCCTGCTGCTGGAAGCCTATAGCTGGGAATATCCCAACACTCAACTGCTGGCGATGGATATCAAGCAACGCCTGCACGATGGCGAAATCGTCTGCTTCGGTCTTGATCCTTACTGCATGATGCTGGAGCGCGTGACGCGTTACCTTACCAGCATTGACGATTTGGCGCGTCTCGACCTGGTACGTCGCTGCTTCTATCTCAAAGTCTGTGAAAAACTCTCCAGCGAAGAAAACCATCATCGCTCGGGCTGGCGGCGTGAAATTTTATCGCAGCTGGTGCGCGAGTGGGGCTGGGATGATGAGAAGCTGGCGGTGCTGGATAACCGCGCGCAGTGGAAAATCGAACGCGTGCGTGAAGCACACAATGAATTGCTGGATGCGATGATGCAAAGCTATCGCAACCTGATCCGCTTTGCCCGTCGTAACAATTTAAGTGTCAGCGCCAGCCCGCAGGATATTGGTGTGCTGACGCGTAAACTGTATGCCGCGTTTGAAGCGCTGCCGGGTAAAGTGACGCTGGTTAACCCGCAGATCTCCCCGGACCTGTCAGAACCCAATCTGACCTTTATTCATGTCCCGGCGGGCCGGGCCAATCGTGCGGGTTGGTATCTGTATAACCAGTCGCCGGATATGAGTTCCATCATCAGCCATCAGCCGCTGGAATATAACCGCTACCTGAACAAACTGGTGGCGTGGGCGTGGTTCAATGGGCTGCTGACCAGCAAAACCCGTCTGCATATCAAAGGCAACGAGTTCTGTGACTTGCCGCGTTTGCAGGAGCTGGTAAATGATGTTTCGCATCATTTCCCGTTGCGCGTACCGGCACCGACGCCGAAAGCGCTCTACAGCCCGTGTGAAATTCGTCATCTGGCAATTATCGTCAACCTTGAGCACGATCCCACCTCGGCATTCCGCAATCAGGTGGTGCATTTTGATTTCCGTAAGCTGGATGTGTTCAGTTTCGGTCAGCAGCAGCAATGCCTGATTGGCAGTATCGATCTGCTGTACCGTAACTCATGGAATGAAGTGCGTACCCTGCATTTCAGCGGTGAGCAGGCGATGATCGAAGCCCTGAAAACCATTCTCGGTAAAATGCATCAGGATGCGGCTCCGCCGGACACGGTCGAAGTGTTCTGCTACAGCCAGCATCTGCGTGGCCTGATTCGTACCCGTGTCCAGCAGCTGGTGTCGGAATGCATCGAACTGCGTCTCTCCAGTACGCGTCAGGAGCCGGGCCGTTTCAAAGCGTTGCGTATGGCGGGACAAACCTGGGGACTGTTTTTTGAACGCATGAGCGTGTCGGTGCAGAAACTGGAAAACGCGGTCGAATTCTATGGCGCGATTTCTAACAACAAGTTGCACGGCCTGTCGATTAAGGTGGAGTCGAATCAGACGCCGCTGCCGCCAGTGGTGAATGGCTATGCCAGCGAGGGCATTATTCAGTTCTTCTTCGAAGACACCAATGATGACCGTGGCTTCAACATTTATATTCTTGATGAAAGCAATCGCGTTGAGGTGTATCACCATTGCGAAGGCAGCAAAGAGGAACTGGTGCGTGACGTCAGCCGTTTTTATTCGTCGTCACATGACCGCTTCACTTACGGCTCCAGTTTTATCAATTTCAACCTGCCGCAGTTTTATCAAATTGTGAATACCGGCGATCGCTTTCAGGTGATCCCGTTCCGCAGCCAGACCCTGACGCAGCTTTGCGCCACACAGCCTGACAACGACAACGGCGATTTCCAGCCCCGCTACCAAATGCACTGATCCTGCCCGCCCGCGCGTGGCAGGTGTCAGACCTGTAACGCGATTGCGGGTATTTCCTGTTGCTTTTACAACGTCAACTGCGATGATAAGCATCCAGGTAAGGACAGAAAGAGCAGACAGAATGAGACAATTGATAAGTCAGCTGGGTATGGTGCTGGCACTGGTCAGCCTGTCAGGCTGTGGCCTGAAAGGACCGCTGTATTTCCCGCCCAAAGATCAGCCGCAAAAGACCAACACACAGGTGACTGAGCAGCAGCAGAAAGCGGCTTCAGCTGCGGATGTGAATGGTTTGGTCACCCAAAAATCAGGTATGCAGGCGAACTAATCTCCTATGAGTAATCCGGCGGAGCAGAAAATGCAGTTCTCGAAAATGCACGGTCTCGGCAACGATTTCATGGTTGTGGACGCCGTGACGCAAAACGTCTTTTTTTCGCCGGAGCTGATTCGCCGTCTGGCGGATCGCCACCTGGGGATCGGTTTCGATCAGCTGCTGATCGTCGAGCCACCCTACGATCCGGACCTCGATTTCCACTATCGTATTTTCAACGCCGACGGCAGTGAAGTGGCGCAGTGCGGCAACGGCGCGCGCTGCTTTGCTCGTTTTGTCCGGCTGAAAGGTTTGACCAACAAAAGCGACATTCGCGTCAGTACGCAAACGGGGCGCATGGTGTTAAGCGTCACCAATGATGAACTGGTGCGCGTTAACATGGGTGAACCCAACTTCGACCCGCAGCAGGTGCCCTTCCGGGCCAACAAAGCCGAGAACCTGTATCTGCTGCGCGTTGCGGATCAGACGGTGATGTTCGGTGCTGTCTCGATGGGTAACCCACACTGCGTGATCCAGGTCGAGAGCGTGAAAAACGCGCCGGTGGAAACGCTGGGTCCGATTCTGGAAAGCCATGAGCGTTTCCCGGAACGCGTGAACGTCGGCTTTATGGAAGTGGTCAATCGGGAACACATTCGTCTGCGCGTTTATGAACGCGGCGCGGGTGAAACTCAGGCATGCGGCAGTGGCGCTTGTGCTGCTGTCGCCTGCGGTATTCAGCAGGGCATTCTGGCGGAAAAAGTCCGTGTCGATCTGCCCGGTGGAACGCTGCATATTGCCTGGAAAGGGGCCGGTCAGCCGCTGTTTATGACCGGGCCAGCCACACACGTCTACGATGGGTTTATTCATCTATGAAAAATGTCGAAGAGCAGACCGACAGCGCGGTGCTGCTGGACGATCAGGCGGTCAGCACGTATCTGCGTCAGAACCCCGATTTCTTTATTCGCAATGCGCGCCAGGTCGAACAGATGATGGTGCCGCATCCGGTACGCGGCAGCGTGTCGCTGGTTGAGTGGCATATGGCGCGGCAACGCAACCATATCCAGCAGCTGGAAGAGGAGATCACCCTGTTGATGGAACAGGCGACCGCCAACCATCAGCTGTTTGATCGCCTGCTGTCGTTGCAGGGCCATCTGGCCACTGCCGATAGTTTGCAGGATATGCTGACTCGTCTGCATCGCTGGGCGCGCGAGCTGGGTCTGGCGGGTGCGAATGTGCGGCTGTTCAGCGATAAATGGCACATTGGCGCGCCGTCCGATTTCACCCAACTGGGCTTGTCACGCCAGGCGTTTGAACCGTTACGGATTCAGCGCTTCGGTAATGAACAGCAT
This sequence comes from Pantoea sp. App145, assembly GCF_047947045.1. Classification (NCBI taxonomy): domain Bacteria; kingdom Pseudomonadati; phylum Pseudomonadota; class Gammaproteobacteria; order Enterobacterales; family Erwiniaceae; genus Pantoea; species Pantoea sp. App145. The sequence goes on along the minus strand of NZ_CP133290.1, from coordinate 2,635,595 downwards.
TATCTCGGCCACCTGAATGGTCCGGAACTGTTGCTGCTGTTGCCGCAGGCGAAAGCCATCGGCTCGGTAGCGATGTCGCTGATGGGCGATCATGGTGAGCTGGGCGTATTAATCTTCAGCAGCCGTGACAACCAGCATTATCAGGCCGGGATGGGAACGCTGCTGCTGCAGCATCTGGCGCTGATGCTGCCGGAATTGTTGTCACGCTGGGTAGAGCGTGCATGAGTAGCGACAGTCCGCTGCTACCTGCCGTTGAGGGCTTTCTGCGTTACCTGAAAGTGGAGCGCCAGCTCAGCCCGTTGACGCAGGAAAATTATGCGCGCCAGCTTAAGGTGATTATCAGCCAGGCCGATGAGATGAAAATCACCGCCTGGAGTCAGCTGGAACCGGCGCAGGTGCGGAATATTGCCGCCCGCAGCCGTCGCGCGGGTTTAGGCCCGAGCAGCCTGGCGTTACGCATGTCGGCGCTGCGCAGTTTTCTTGACTGGCAGGTCAGACAAGGCCAGTTGAGCGGCAATCCGGCAAAAGGGATCTCTACTCCGCGCAATGCGCGCCATCTGCCGAAAAATATGGATGTCGATGAGGTTAACCAGCTGCTGGAAATTGATCTCAACGATCCGCTGGCGGTGCGCGATCGCGCTATGCTGGAAACCATGTACGGCGGCGGATTACGTCTGTCGGAGCTGGTGAATATGGATCTGCGCCATCTCGATCTCGACAGCGGTGAGGTCCGGGTGGTGGGTAAAGGCAGTAAAGAGCGCCAGGTACCGATTGGTGGCACTGCCGTGACCTGGCTGCAGCACTGGCTGCCGTTGCGCGACAGCTTTGCGCCGCAGGATGATGCGGTGTTTGTCTCCAATCGCGGCAGCCGTATTTCCGCGCGTAACGTGCAGAAACGCTTCGCCGAATGGGGCATTAAACAGGGCGTTGCCAGCCATATCCACCCGCATAAACTGCGTCACTCCTTTGCCACCCATTTGCTGGAATCGAGCGGCGATTTACGCGCGGTGCAGGAGCTGCTCGGCCATGCCAATCTCTCGACCACGCAAATCTATACCCATCTTGATTTCCAGCATCTGGCAACGGTGTACGATTCAGCCCATCCGCGTGCCAAACGAGGAAAGTCGTAATGAAGTTTTATCGTCCGCTGCGTCAGATCAAAGCGATCACTTTTGATCTCGACGACACCTTATATGACAACCATCCGGTGATCCGCAAAACCACCGCAGAATCCCATGCCGCGTTGCAGGCTTATCACCCGGCATTGGGTGATTTCACCCCGGCGGATTACCAGGCGCTGCGTGATGAATTGCTGGTACGCGAGCCGGAGATTTATCACGATGTGTCCGAATGGCGCCGTCGCTCGGTAGAGCTGGCGCTGATCAATGTCGGCCTTTCCGCTGCTGAAGCCACCGTCGGTGCCAGTGAAGTGATGAGCGTGTTTCACCGCTGGCGGAGCGAGGTGGAGATGCCGGAAGAGACGCATGCGACGCTGACCGCGCTGGGCAACAAAGTCCCGCTGGTGGCGATCACCAACGGCAATGCCAATCCGGAAAAACTCGGCCTCTCCTGCTATTTTGAGTTCGCGCTGCGCGCCGGGCCGCATGGTCGTGCTAAGCCGTGGCAGGATATGTATCATCTCGCCTCAGAGCGTTTAGGCATTGCGCCGGAACATATTCTGCATGTCGGTGACGATCTCACCACCGATGTGGCCGGTTCACTGCGCGCCGGGATGCAGGCATGCTGGATTAACCTGCGTGACGGCAACCTGATGCAGATTGACGATGCGCGACTGCTGCCGCACGTTGAAATTTCGCAGTTGGCATCACTGACCTCGCTGCTATAATAAACATCTGTAAATCCATCCAGTATCTGGATGTTCTCTTTTTAAAACGGTGCTTATGGACGTTTCTGATCTGCTTAACGGCTTAAATGACAAACAGCGCGAGGCGGTCGCCGCGCCGCGCAGCAACCTGCTGGTGCTGGCCGGAGCAGGCAGTGGCAAAACCCGTGTACTGGTGCATCGTATTGCCTGGCTGTTGTCGGTGGAGAATTGCTCGCCTTACTCAATTATGGCGGTCACCTTTACCAACAAAGCGGCTGCGGAGATGCGTCATCGTATCGATCAACTGATCGGCACCAGCCAGGGCGGCATGTGGATCGGTACTTTCCACGGCCTGGCGCACCGTTTACTGCGCGCCCACCATCTTGATGCGGGGCTGCCGCAGGATTTCCAGATCCTCGATAGCGAAGATCAGCTGCGTTTGCTGAAGCGCCTGATCAAAGCGATGAACCTTGATGAGAAACAATGGCCTGCGCGTCAGGGCATGTGGTACATCAACGGCAAAAAAGATGAAGGTCTGCGTCCAAAACATATCGAAAGCTACGGTAATCCGGTCGAGCAAACCTGGCTGCGGATTTATCAGGCCTATCAGGAAGCCTGCGATCGTGCTGGGTTGGTGGATTTTGCCGAGCTGCTGCTCCGCGCGCATGAGCTATGGCTTAACAAGCCGCATATCCTCAACCATTATCGCGAGCGTTTCAGCAACGTGCTGGTGGACGAATTCCAGGATACCAACAACATCCAGTACGCGTGGATTCGTATGCTGGCGGGTGACACTGGCCGGGTGATTATCGTGGGTGATGATGACCAGTCGATCTACGGCTGGCGCGGTGCCCAGGTGGAAAACATCCAGCGCTTTTTGCAGGATTTCCCTGGTGCGGAAACCATCCGTCTGGAGCAGAACTATCGCTCCACCAATAATATCCTGAAAGCGGCTAACGCCCTGATTGCCAATAACAACGGACGACTCGGCAAAGAATTGTGGACCGACGGCAGTGATGGCGAACCGATTTCACTTTATTGCGCCTTTAACGAGCTGGACGAAGCCCGTTTCGTCGTCAATCGCATCAAGGCCTGGCATGAGAACGGCAATGCCCTGAACGACTGCGCCATTCTCTATCGCAGCAACGCCCAGTCGCGTGTGCTGGAAGAGGCGTTGTTGCAGGGCAGCATGCCGTACCGTATCTACGGCGGTATGCGCTTCTTCGAACGTCAGGAAATTAAAGACGCGCTGGCTTATCTGCGGCTGATGGCTAACCGCAACGACGATGCGGCGTTTGAGCGCGTGGTGAATACGCCGGTGCGTGGCGTCGGTGATCGTACCCTCGATGTGGTGCGTCAGACGGCGCGCGAGCAGCAACTGACCCTATGGCAGGCGACGCGTGAACTGCTGCAAAACAAGGTGCTGGCTGGCCGTGCCGCGGCGGCGCTGCAACGTTTCTGCGAACTGGTGGACTCACTGGCGAGTGAAACCGCCGAACTGCCGCTGCATGTGCAGACTGACCGGGTGATCAAAGATTCCGGTTTGTGGCTGATGTACGAGCAGGAGAAGGGCGAAAAAGGTCAGGCACGCATCGAAAACCTTGAGGAACTGGTGACGGCAACGCGCCAGTTCAGCTATCAGGATGAAGGCGAAGATTTGATGCCGCTGCAGGCGTTTCTCTCCCATGCCGCGCTGGAGGCGGGGGAAGGCCAGGCAGACAAATGGCAGGACGCGGTGCAACTGATGACGCTGCACTCCGCAAAAGGGCTGGAGTTCAGCCAGGTCTTTATCGTCGGCATGGAAGAGGGCATGTTCCCCAGCCAGATGTCGCTGGACGAGGGTGGCCGCCTCGAAGAGGAGCGTCGTCTGGCCTACGTTGGCGTCACGCGTGCGATGGAAAAACTGACGCTGACCTACGCCGAAACCCGTCGTCTTTATGGTAAGGAAGTGTATCACCGCCCCTCGCGTTTCATTGGCGAGCTGCCGGAGGATTGCGTGGAAGAGGTGCGTTTGCGCGCCAGCGTCAGTCGTCCGGTCAGCCATCAGCGGATGGGAACGCCGGTGGCGAAAAACGACAGTGGCTTCGCGCTCGGCCAGCGTGTACGCCATGCCAAATTTGGTGAAGGCACCATTATTAACCTCGAAGGCAGCGGTGAACACAGCCGTCTGCAGGTCGCTTTTCAGGGGCAGGGCATCAAGTGGCTGGTGGCCGCCTATGCCCGCCTGGAAACGGTGTAGCGCGGTTGCGCTGCCTTGACGACTTTTTCGTCTCAGCGTAACATGCGCGCACTATTATCATGAGAGGACAACGCCTTGGACACGCCCAGTCGATGCTGGCTCAATTACCTGGTTCACAGGAATAACATCTAAGGCTACCTCTTATTAGCTGGTAGCCTTAGCGGTTATCAGCGACCTCCCGCTTTTTCCGTCGCATGAGTCAGCACTGATGTACCCCTGAAGCGAAAGTTTCGGTGTTCAGGCTTTGCCGTGCCCGTTTTGCGTAAGCGAATCGGTTCACCGCCTTGTCCCATAAAGTCTGCAATGGGGAGTATTGCTATGCTGAGCGCATTTAAACTGGATCGCAGCCGCCTGACGCGCCTCGAACTGGATGACCAAAACGAAAAGCTCAACACGTCAGTGTGGGTCGATCTGATCGAACCGGATGAAGGTGAACGAGATCTGGTGCAAAGCGAGCTGGGCCAGAGCCTGGCGACACGGCCAGAACTGGAAGACATCGAAGCCTCGGCGCGTTTTTTTGAAGATGAAGATGGCCTGCACATTCACTCATTTTTCTTCTATGAAGACGCGGAAGACCATGCCGGTAACTCGACGGTGGCGTTTACCATCCGTGAAGATCGCCTGTACACCCTGCGTGAGCGTGAATTGCCAGCGTTTCGCCTGTATCGCATGCGCGCACGTAACCAGACGCTGATCGACGGTAACGCCTTCGAGCTGTTGCTCGACCTGTTTGAGACCAAAATCGAACAGCTGGCGGATGAGATTGAGAACATTTATAGCGCGCTGGAAAAACTCAGTCGCGTGATTATGGAAGGGCAGCAGGGCGAAGAGTATGACCTGGCGCTGTCACGTCTCGCGGAACTGGAAGATATCGGCTGGAAAGTGCGTTTGTGTCTGATGGATACCCAGCGTGCACTTAACTTCCTGGTACGTAAAGCCCGCCTGCCTGCGAACCAGCTGGAGCAGGCACGCGAAATCCTGCGCGATATCGAATCTCTGCTGCCGCACAATGAATCGCTGTTCCAGAAGGTTAACTTCCTGATGCAGGCAGCGATGGGTTTTATCAACATCGAACAGAACCGTATCATTAAGATCTTCTCGGTGGTGTCGGTGGTCTTCCTGCCGCCAACGCTGGTCGCTTCCAGCTACGGGATGAACTTCGAGTTTATGCCGGAACTGAAATGGAGCTTCGGCTACCCGGCAGCAATTGGACTGATGATCCTCGCGGGTCTGGCACCCTATCTCTACTTCAAACGTAAAAACTGGTTGTAACAATTGGCGGGCCGTCGCTGCGGCCCGTAAAACTGGCGCGATATCACATTTCTGCGTAATCTGTACCCTCATTTTTATTAACATTTACCCTTCCACCCTATGGCGCGTCTCTCTTTGCGACAGCAATGGACCATTCTGCTGATTGCTTCTCTGATTCTGGGCATTATCTTCCAGCTGTTTCACCTGCCTGCGGCATTGTTGCTCGGTCCAATGATTGTTGGAACCGTGATGGGATTATCGGGTGCTGCGGTACGCATCGATAAACGCTTCTTTGTGCTGGCTCAGGCGGTACTGGGCTGCATGATAGGGCAAACCTTATCGCCCGCCATTTTGCCGCCACTGCTGCAAGACTGGCCGGTGGTGATGGCGGTGCTGGCGCTGACGCTGGCCGCCAGTGGGCTGTCAGGCTTTCTACTGGTCCGCTTCAGCAATCTGCCTGGCCCTACCGGGGCCTGGGGATCGTCGCCCGGCGGTGCGTCGGCAATGGTGGCGATGGCCGGAGATTTTGGCGCAGACGTGCGGCTGGTGGCTTTTATGCAGTACCTGCGCGTGCTGTTTGTGGCGACGGCAGCGGCAGTCGTGGCGCGTATCGGTCTGGGTAACGGCGGTGGCAGCGCCGACCTGGTGTGGTTCCCGGCACTGCACAGCAGCTTTGCCCTGACGCTGGTGGTGATGGTGGTCGGCGCCTGGCTGGGACAAAAGCTGCGGATTCCGTCCGGTGCATTGTTATTACCGGCGTTGATCGGCGCGACCTTGCAGGGAACGGGGGTGGCGACCTTACAGGTGCCGGAATGGTTACTGGCGCTGGCTTATGCGCTGATTGGCTGGAGCGTGGGGCTGCGCTTTACCCGTCCGATTTTCCTGCTGGCGCTGCGCACCTTGCCGCAAATGGTGGTATCGATAATCGGCCTGATGCTGTTGTGTGGCGGGCTGGCCTGGATGCTGACACGCGTGCTGCATGTGGATCTGATGACCGCTTATCTGGCAACCAGCCCTGGCGGGCTGGATACCGTAGCGATTATTGCGGCGGGGAGCCAGGTCGATATTGCCTTTGTCATGGCGTTGCAGACCTTACGCCTGTTCACCATTCTGCTCACTGGCCCGGCCCTGGCGCGTTTTATTTCACGCTATGCGCACGCGCGTGCGAGTTGAAACAACAACCGCATCAAGTATAAATATGGCGAGTGCCAGCCAGATAAAACCAAAGGTCACCATTTTATCGGGCGTGACGGTCTCGCCATAAAACACCACAGCCAGCAGGAACATCAGCGTCGGACCGAGGTACTGGAAAAAGCCGATGGTCGATAAACGCAGGCGCGTACAGGCAGCGGCAAACAGCATCAGCGGGACGGTAGTGACGACACCGGCGGCCACCAGTTTGAGATTGAGGCTCAGGGGGTTAGCGCTCAGATGGCTGGTGGCGCTGTCGGCAAAGCCAAACAGGTAGATTGCCGCCAGCGGGAAAAGCCACAGCGTCTCAATCAACATGCCGCTCTGGGCATCAACCTGAATCTTCTTGCGCATCAGGCCGTAGAACGCAAAGCTCAACGCCAGCCCCAGCGCGATAACCGGCACCGAGCCAAATTGCCACAGCTGCACCAGCACACCGGTGGTAGCGAGAAACACCGCCAGCCATTGCAGACGGCGGAAACGCTCGCGCATAAATAACATCCCCAGCACCACGTTAATCAGCGGGCTAATAAAGTAACCCAGGCTGGCTTCAAGGATATGCTGATTATTCACTGCCCAGATATACAGCAGCCAGTTGCCACCGATGGTCACGGCGGTCAATGCCAGCAACAGCACCTTCTTCGGCTGGCGTAACACGCTGCACACCTGATTCCAGTTGCGGCTCAGGGTAATCAGCAGCAGCATAAACAACGCTGACCAGATAACGCGGTGCGTCATGATTTCCAGCGGGGGGACCACTTTGACCAGCTTAAAGTAGGCGGGAGCGATACCCCAGAGAAAGTAGGCACCGAGCGCATAGCCAATGCCCTGGCGCGTTTGTTGCGTATCCATCATTTATTCCAGAAAAACGGCGATTCTCGCACGTCGTGGGGTGATTAACCAATCAGGTAAGTTGCGGTAGCCGTGGCGATATAATCGCCCTGCTGGTTGTGCAGTTCTACACGCGCCACTGCCACCTTGTTACCTGCGCGTAGCAGGCTGCTGGTGGCGATGAAGCGCTCACCGCGCCCCGGGCGCAGATAATCCACGCGCATATCGATAGTTCCCATACGCGACAGCCGCTGACGCAGCTCCTCTTCGCTGATACTTTCCTGACGCGTCAGCGAATGGCTGACACACACCAGCCCGGCAGCAACATCCAGCACTGAGGCGATCACGCCACCGTGCAAAATACGTTGTGCCGCATTGCCGACCAGCATGGTTTTATTGGCAAAACCCAGTTCAGCGTATTCAGGCTCCAGCCGATCCAGCTCCAGCCCGAGGGCCTGATTAAACGGCATATGATAAACAAAAATTTCGCCAATCAGACGGCGTGCTTCCTGCGGTGTCAGCATGGGTGATGACATGGTGATAGCCTTCAAATGTCCCCGCGTGGGGCGATAGATGTTAATGAATTGTGTATATTATGCCGCGTTTGGGCTGCTTTCCAGTTTCAGAAATCGTCACTCATCAGAGCGTAAGTTTGTGTGTAGAATGACCTGCTTTTTTAAACCGTTATTCAACGATTTTGTTAGGCAGTGCCCACTGGAGAATTTTATGCGTAAGCATCGCGCCTTGCTGGCAGCGGCCCTGTTACTTCCTGCCCTGGCGCAGGCTGATGAAGCCACGATCAAAGAAGTTCATGATGCCCCGGCGGTTAAGGGCAGTATTATTGCCAACCTGCTGGAGAAACACGATAACCCATTCGTGCTTTATCCTTACGAAAACAACTATCTGCTTTACACCTACACCAGTAGCATGAATAAAGAGGCGATATCCTCGTACGACTGGGCAGACAAAGCGAAAAAAGATGAAGTAAAATTCCAGCTCAGTCTGGCCTTTCCGCTGTGGCGCGGTATTCTGGGCGACAATTCGGTACTGGCGGCCTCCTATACGCAACGTTCCTGGTGGCAGCTGTCAAACCGTGGTGCATCATCACCGTTCCGTGAAACCAACTATGAGCCGCAGATTTTCCTCGGCTGGGCCACGGACTACACTCTGGGTGGCTGGACATTACGTGATGTGGAAATGGGTCTGAACCATGAGTCGAATGGTCGCAGCGATCCGACTTCACGCAGCTGGAACCGTGTGTATGCGCGCCTGATGGCGGAGAATGGCAATTTCCTCGCGGAGATCAAACCCTGGTATCGTATCCCGGAAAGCGCCAGCAATGACGACAATCCGGACATCACCAAATATATGGGCTACTACCGCGCGAAGCTGGGCTACATGCTTGGCGACAGCATCTTTAGCGTGGAAGGCAATTACAACTGGAACAGTGGCTACGGCGGTGCAACCTTCGCCTGGAGTTACCCGATCAGCGAGCATGTGCGTTTTTACACCCAGCTGTTTAGCGGCTACGGTGAATCGCTCATCGACTACAACCACCGCCAGACGCGCGTGGGTGTGGGCGTGACGCTCAACGATCTGTTCTGATAAGCAAAAAACAGGATTACCGTGGCAACATCGGCAGTGCTCAATCAGGAAACGCTGGCGCAGCAGGTATTACAGGATACCTTCGGCTACCAGCAATTTCGTCCCGGTCAGCAAACCATTATTGAAACGGCGCTGGCAGGGCGCGATTGCCTGGTGGTTATGCCCACCGGCGGTGGCAAATCGCTGTGTTATCAAATCCCGGCATTGGTGCGCGAAGGGTTAACCCTGGTGGTATCGCCACTGATCTCGTTGATGAAAGATCAGGTGGATCAACTGCTGGCGAACGGCGTGGCGGCTGCCTGTCTTAACTCGACGCAGACGCGTGAGCAGCAGCAGCAGGTGTTTGCCGACTGCCGCACCGGCCGTTTGAAACTGCTCTACATCGCGCCTGAACGCCTGATGATGGATAACTTCCTCGACAGCCTGCACCACTGGAATCCGGTGATGCTGGCGGTGGATGAAGCGCACTGCATCTCGCAATGGGGTCACGATTTCCGTCCGGAATATGGTGCGCTGGGACAGCTGCGCCAGCGTTTCCCGGATCTGCCGGTGATGGCACTGACGGCCACCGCCGACGAAACCACGCGTAATGACATCGCGCATCTGCTGCAGATGGACGATCCGCTGATTCAAATTAGCAGCTTCGACCGCCCCAACATCCGCTACACGCTGGTGGAGAAGTTTAAGCCTACCGAGCAGCTGCTGCGTTACGTACAGGATCAGCGTGGTAAAAGCGGCATCATTTACTGCAACAGCCGCGCCAAAGTGGAAGACACGGCGGCACGTTTGCAAAGTCGCGGCCTGAGCGTAGGGGCCTATCATGCCGGTATCGACAGCGCCCAGCGTGCGCGGGTACAGGAAGCGTTTCAGCGCGATGATCTGCAAATCGTGGTGGCCACCGTTGCGTTTGGGATGGGGATCAACAAACCCAACGTGCGTTTTGTGGTGCACTTTGATATCCCGCGCAATATCGAATCCTACTATCAGGAAACCGGTCGTGCCGGGCGTGATGGTTTGCCGGCAGAAGCGATGATGCTGTATGACCCGGCGGATATGGCATGGCTGCGTAAATGTCTGGAAGAGAAAGCACCGGGTCCGTTGCAGGATATTGAGCGGCATAAACTCAATGCGATGGGGGCGTTTGCCGAAGCACAAACCTGCCGTCGTCTGGTGTTGCTTAACTACTTTGGTGAAGGGCGTCAGCAGCAATGCGACAACTGCGATATCTGCCTCGATCCGCCACGCCGCTACGATGGCCTGGTGGAAGCGCAGAAAGCGCTTTCCGGCATTTATCGCACAGGGCAGCGTTTTGGTATGGGCTATATTGTCGAAGTTTTGCGCGGTGCCAGTAACCAGCGTATTCGCGACAATGGTCACGATAAACTGCCGGTGTACGGTATTGGTCGCGATCAAAGCACCGAACATTGGGTCAGTGTGCTGCGTCAGCTGATTCACCTCGGCATGGTGACGCAGAATATCGCCATGCACTCCGCCTTACAACTCACCGAAGCGGCGCGTCCGGTATTACGTGCCGAAGTGCCGCTGATGCTGGCGGTGCCGCGAATTGTGACGGTGAAAACCCGCAGCAGCTCACCGAAGGTGTACGGTGGCAATTACGATCGCAAACTGTTTGCCAAGCTGCGCAAGTTGCGCAAAGCGATAGCCGACGAAGAGAATATCCCGCCTTACGTGGTGTTTAACGATGCCACGCTGATTGAAATGGCAGAACAAATGCCGGTGAGCGCGTCAGAAATGCTGAGCGTGAACGGTGTCGGTCATCGCAAGCTGGAGCGCTTTGGTAAGCCGTTCCTGGTGATGATCAAAGAACATCTTGATGAAGAGTAAAGGAAAAAAAGCATGTTGATGTTATTCGCTACCGTCGCGCTGGTGCACCTGGTGGCGTTGATGAGCCCCGGCCCGGACTTTTTCTTTGTTTCGCAAACGGCCGCCAGCCGTTCGCGTAAAGAAGCGATGATGGGTGTGCTGGGTATTACGCTGGGTGTGATGGTGTGGGCCGGTGTGGCGTTGATGGGCCTGCATCTGATCATGGAAAAAATGGCGTGGCTGCATCAGATCATTATGGTCGGCGGTGGTCTCTACCTGCTGTGGATGGGCTGGCAGCTGATGCGCTCGGCGCGCCAGCGTCATAAGCAACCCCAGATTGATGCACCGGTGGTTGAGTTGCCAAAAAGGGGCATGAGCTTCCTGAAAGGTTTGTTGACCAACCTCTCCAACCCCAAAGCGATTATCTATTTTGGCAGCGTGTTCTCGCTGTTTGTTGGCAATGATGTGGGGGCACTGGAGCGTTGGGGATTATTCCTGCTGATTCTGGTGGAAACCTTTGCCTGGTTTACCGTGGTGGCGGCGATTTTTGCCCTGCCGTGGATGCGCGATAAGTATCAGCGCATGGCGAAGTGGGTGGATGGCATGGCGGGCGTGCTGTTTGCTGGGTTCGGCATTCACCTGATCATTTCGCGTTAATTTTATCCGTAGCGGCGCGATTTATCGCGCGCCTTTAAAACCCGCGCGATAAATCGCGCCGCTACGCATTATCAGGCGATTCTGCGCGCACTGGCTAACAACGCGCCTACCGCCATAAATAATCCGCCGAAGGTGCGGTTCATCGCCTTCATCTGTTTCGGGCCTTTAATCCAGCCAGCAATGCGGGTTGCCAGCGTGGCGTAACCAATCATCACGATAATATCGACGACGACGGTGGTGACGCCTAGCACCAGATATTGCATCAACTGCGGCTGGTGTGGCTGAATAAATTGCGGGAACAACGCAGCAAGAAACACGATGCTTTTGGGGTTGGTGAGGTTAACCAGCACCGCGCGCTTAAACAAACGGCGACGTGGCATCGCTTTGGCGACCGCATTGAGATCCAGCGCGCCACCCGAGCGCCACTGCTGAATGCCCAGCCAGACCAGATAGGCCGCACCCGCCCATTTCAGGATTTCGAACGCCAGCACCGACTGGGAAAACAGCGCGCCAAGACCAGCGCCCACTAGCACGATATGCACGGAAAGGCCAAGTTGCAGGCCGGAGATCGACGCGACTGCGCCGCGATAGCCGTGGCTGATACCGGTACTCATGGTATTAATTGCGCCAGAGCCGGGTGACAGGCTCAGGATGGTTGTGGTTAACAGGTAGGTTAACCACCATTCAATGGTCATGTGTGACATTCCCTGAAGTTAGCGAAGTGTGACACAATACGCCAGAAAATCGCGGCACGCTATGGAGTGGATGTGCGGCGTTGACGTTTTTTTCCGGGGGGCGGATGCAGCAGATAAAACAGAGTTGGCTCAGGCGTGAAAAGGCGTTTGCTTCCTTTGCCACCGGTCCGCTGCTTGACTTCTGGCACCGTCGCGAAGAGCGTGAATTTACCGGCGTGGGCAATCTCATCATTCGCTATGTGCGCTTCACTTCTCCGCAACATCGCCGTGTCATTCTGATCGTTCCCGGACGCATCGAAAGCTATATCAAATACCCGGAGCTGGCCTACGATCTGTTCCATTGTGGCTTTGATGTGGTGATCATCGACCATCGCGGCCAGGGACGTTCCGACCGTCTGCTGGAGGACTCCCACCGTGGCCATGTGGTGGAGTTCACCGATTATGTCGATGATTTGGAAACGTTGTACCTGAAAGAGATCGTCAGTGGTCATTACCGGCAACGCTATGCGCTGGCGCACTCGATGGGTGGGGCGATCCTCGCGCTGTTTCTGGCGCGTCAGCCACGGGCGTTTCATGCGGTGGCGTTGTCAGCACCGATGTTCGGCATCACCCTGCCGCTGCCACCGTTTCTGGCACACCGTATCCTCGACTGGGCAGAGAAAATGCCTGCCCTGCGTGACGGTTACGCCCTGGGGACCGGGCGCTGGCGTGCCCATCCGTTCGGTATCAACCAACTGACACACAGCCGGGAACGCTATCGCCGCAATTTACGTTTTTATGCCGATGATCCGGCGATTCGCGTCGGCGGCCCAACCTACCATTGGGTGAGGGAAGGGGTGCAGGCCGGACGTAACATCATCAGCCAGGTGAATAACATCACCACGCCAATGCTGCTGATGCAGGCCAGCGAAGATCGGGTGGTGGATAACCGCTCGCAGGATTTGTTTTGTGAGGCGATGGCGGCGGCAGGGCATCCCTGCGAAGGCGTCACGCCCTATGTGATTGAGGGTGCGCGACATGAGATCCTGTTTGAAACAGACGCGATGCGCGCCCAGGCGCTAAACGCCGTGGTCGATTTTTTTGCACGCCACGTTTAATTGATTATTGATACCTACAACCGAGGTTTACATGTACCACATCGTCGCATCCGACCTGGATGGCACGCTGCTTTCTCCGGACCATCGCCTGACACCTTTTGCTCGCAGCACCTTGCAGGAGCTGGTGGCACGCGATGTTCATTTCGTCTTTGCCACCGGTCGTCACTATATCGATGTGGGGCAAATGCGCGACAGTCTCGGCATCCCGGCTTATATGATCACCTCCAACGGTGCGCGTGTGCATAACGCCGACGGCGAACTGATTTTCAGCCACAATCTGGATGCCGATATCGCGCAGGATTTGTATGGCCTGAAATACCATGATGAGCAGGTGCTGACCCACGTTTACCGTGATGACGAATGGTTTATTAGCCGCCATCGCCCGGCCGAGCAGGATTACTTTCGCGAGTCGGTGTTTAACTACCAGGTGTATCAGCCCGGCATGTTGCCGACGGATGGCATCAGCAAAGTGTTCTTTACCTGCGACGAACCGGAGCATCTGATCCCGATGGAACAGGCGATTGAAGCGCGCTGGGGCGATCGGGTTAACGTCAGTTTCTCGCTGCCGACTTGTCTGGAAGTGATGGCGGGTGGCGTTTCCAAGGGGCACGCGCTGGAAGCCGTGGCGAAGCAGCTCGGCTATTCACTGAAAGAGTGTATCGCCTTTGGTGACGGTATGAACGATGTGGAGATGCTCAGCATGGCGGGCAAGGGCTGCATCATGCGCAATGCGCATCAGCGCCTGAAAGACACCTTGCCAGCGCTGGAAGTGATTGGCAGCAACGCCGAAGACGCGGTGCCACATACGCTGCGTAAACTGTTTCTGGCATAAAAAATTTCTGCGTTTCGTAGCGGCGCGATTTATCGCGCTAATGTGTGCCATTCGGATTGCGCGATAAATCGCGCCGCTACAGATGTTTGTATTTTATTCAGTTGTAAACCAGATAATTCAACCAGACAGCGACAGTTTGTTTACACTAGCGGCACTGTTCATTTTGGGGTCGTTACTGTGCCGTTATTGATCGTTACCACCATTCTGTGGGCTTTTTCCTTTAGTTTTATCGGGGAATATCTGGCGGGCCAGGTGGATTCCTGGTTCTCGGTGCTGATGCGTCTGGCACTGGCAGCCATTGTCTTTCTGCCCTTCCTGCGCTGGCGTGGTTATCGTGCCTCGACCATCCTGCTGTATATGCTGGTGGGGATGCTGCAATTGGGCATCATGTACCTGCTCAGCTTTGAAGCCTACCTCTATCTCAGCGTGACGGAATTCCTGTTATTTACCGTCATGACGCCGCTGTATGTCACCCTGATCTACGATCTGCTCAGCCGACGCCCGTTGCGTATTGGCTACGCCTTCAGTGCCTTGCTGGCGGTGGTCGGCGCAGCGATTATTCGTTATGACAAAGTCAGCGACCACTTCTGGTTTGGTCTGTTGCTGGTGCAGGCGGCGAATATCTGTTTTGCCATCGGCATGGTGGGTTACAAGCGTTTGCAGGAGACGCGCCCGATGCCGCAGCACACCGCGTTTTCCTGGTTCTACCTTGGCGCAGTGATCATTGCGGTGATTGCCTGGTGCCTGTGGGGCAATCCCAACAAGCTACCGACCACCTCGCTGCAATGGGGCATTCTGGTGTGGCTGGGCGTGGCCGCGTCCGGGTTGGGCTACTTTATGTGGAACTATGGCGCTACCCAGGTGGATGCAGGCACACTGGGTATCATGAACAATATGCATGTGCCGGCAGGATTGCTGGTAAATCTGGCGATCTGGCAGGAAAAACCACACTGGCCGAGCTTTATCGCCGGGGCCATTGTGATCTTCGCTTCACTTTATGTGCATAAACGCTGGGTACTGGGAAAAACCGCGACCAGCCATTAAGCCTTTTTGACAGGGGCCGGGCGCTGCACCAGCGTCAGCCCTTTCAAAAAGTTACGCAGAATCTGGTCACCGCATTCGCGGTAATTCTTATGATCCGGATTACGGAAAATTGCGCCGATCTCCGCCTGAGAAACCTTAAAGTTTGCCTTCAGCAAGATCTCGGGAATGTCCGTGGTTTTCAGGGCAAACGCGATACGTAACTTCTTCAGGAAGATATTGTTGTTCATGCGGCGCTCAATCGATGGCGCAGGCGCATCTTCGCTCTTACCACGACGATGGAAAATCAAACCGTTGAGGAAATAACCCATCAGCACATCCGGGCAGGGACGAAAAGCGGCATCATCATCTTTCTTCAGCCACGCCTGCACATCTTCCAGCGGCACATCGCAACTCGCCAGGGCGAAAATCTCCACCACTTTGCTGTCGCTTAAATCCAGCATATAGCGCACGCTGCGCAGCACATCGTTATTGGTCATGGTGAAAATCTCCTGGTCACGGGTTGAGGCGGCGCATTATAGAGTAGGCCGTTTCAGGAAGACAGCGGTTGTAACGAACCGGGGCGCGATGCATCGCGCACAAAAGGCAGATGATCACAGGCATGCTGGCGGGCAAAACGCGCGAACGCCTCCAGCACCGGCTGACGCTGCTCACCGTCACGCATTGCCGCGTACAAACGGCTCCACAACCCTTCACCCAGCGTTTTGGTCACCACCAATCCCTGATGTTCAAAACTCTCCACGACCCAGTGGGGCAGCGCCGCAATCCCCATGCGCGCTGACACCATCTGGATCATCAGCAACGTATTATCGACACTCTTCAGCGCCGGGCTGACTCCCGCCGGCTGCAAAAAATGCCGCCAGATATCCAGCCGCTGACGCTGTACCGGATAAATCAGCAGGACTTCATCCGCTAAATCTTCCGGCGAAATATGTTCGCGCTGCGCCAGCGGATGATCCGGTGCCAGCACCAGCCGCACTTCGTAATCAAACATCGGGGAATAGAACAACCCGCTGCGCGGCAAAATATCGGAGGTCAGCACCACATCCAGCTCGCCCTGCTGCAACGCGGGTTGCGGGTCGAATGTCACGCCGGATTTAAAATCCATCACCACCTGCGGCCAGCTCTGACGGAAATTATTCAGCGCTGGCGTCAGCCACTGAATACAGCTGTGGCACTCAATGGCGATGCGCAACGTCGTCTGATGCGGCTCATGGCAAGCCTGCAACGCCTGCTGAATCTGCGGCAGGATCTGCTCAGCCAGCTGCAACAGGATCTCCCCCTGTGGCGTAAAACGTAGCGGCTGGCTCTTACGCACAAACAGGCGAAAGCCCAGCCGCTGCTCCAGGTCGCTGAACTGATGAGATAACGCCGATTGCGTTTGATGAAGCTGAGCGGCGGCGGCGGCCAGAGAGCCGGTATGCCGTAACGCTTGCAGCGTCCGCAGGTGTTTGAGTTCGATCATGAGAATCCTTCACATCGAGATTGAACAATTTGCGCTTGAGGAACATACAGTACCCGCAGAATATAGCGGTGTAAACATCTGGACGGCTAAACATCTGATTGTAACCTAAGCTGCTCAATAAAGAATACCTGGAGGACATCAAATGACCATTCTGAACCATACACTCGGTTTTCCTCGCGTCGGTCTGCGTCGTGAATTGAAAAAAGCCCAGGAAAGTTATTGGGCAGGTAACAGCTCACAGGAAGATTTGCTGGCCGTGGGGCGTGAGCTGCGTGCACGTCACTGGCAACAACAGAAAGAAGCGGGCGTGAACCTGCTGCCGGTGGGTGACTTCGCCTGGTACGATCACGTACTCACTACCAGCCTGCTGTTAGGCAACGTACCGGCCCGCCACCAGAATAAAGACGGCTCCGTTGACCTCGATACCCTGTTCCGCCTCGGCCGTGGTCGTGCACCGACCGGCGCACCAGCCGCCGCCGCCGAAATGACCAAATGGTTCAACACCAACTATCACTACATGGTGCCAGAATTCACCCAGGGTCAGCAGTTCAGACTGACCTGGACCCAGCTGCTGGACGAAGTGGACGAAGCGCTGGCGCTCGGGCATAAAGTTAAACCCGTGCTACTCGGCCCGGTCACTTACCTGTGGCTGGGTAAAGTCAAAGGCGAACAGTTTGATCGCCTTTCGCTGCTGAAAGATATCCTGCCGGTTTATCAACAGGTGCTGGCTGAACTGAAACAACGCGATATTGAATGGGTGCAGATTGATGAGCCAGCGCTGGCGCTGGAACTGCCGCAGGAATGGCGTGCCGCGTTCAAACCGGCTTACGACGCGTTGCAGGGCAAAACCAAACTGCTGCTGACCACCTACTTCGACAGCATCGGCCAGAACCTTGATGTGATCAAAGCGCTGCCAGTGCAGGGGCTGCATGTTGACCTGGTACACGGCAAAGATGATATCCAGCACATCAATCAGCAACTGCCAGCAGAATGGCTGCTGTCTGTTGGGGTGATCAACGGTCGTAACGTCTGGCGTGCCGACCTCAGCAGTTGGTTCGAACGCCTGCAACCGCTGGTGGGACAACGCAAACAACTGTGGATCGGCTCTTCCTGCTCCCTGCTGCACAGCCCGATCGACCTGAGCGTGGAAACCCGTCTCGATGAAGAAGTGAAAAGCTGGTTTGCTTTTGCCCTGCAAAAATGTGCCGAGCTGTCCCTGCTGAGTAACGCGCTGAACAACAACGATGCAAAATCCCTCGAAGCCTGGAGTGCGCCAATCCGTGCCCGTGCCCACTCCAGCCGTGTGCATAACGCCGCTGTGGCGGCGCGTCTGGCAAAAATCCAGGCCAAAGATACCGAGCGTAACAGCGCCTACACCGAGCGTGCTCAGGCGCAGCGCAACCGCTTCCATCTGCCAGCATGGCCGACCACCACCATTGGTTCATTCCCGCAGACCACTGAAATCCGTGGCCTGCGTCTCGACTTCAAAAAAGGCAACATTGATGGCGGTCACTATCGCACCGGTATCGCTGAGCACATCAAACAGGCGATTGTGGAACAGGAACGTCTGGGGCTTGACGTGCTGGTACACGGTGAAGCCGAGCGTAACGACATGGTTGAATATTTCGGCGAAAACCTCGACGGTTTCGTGTTCACTCAGAACGGCTGGGTACAGAGCTACGGTTCACGCTGCGTAAAACCGCCGGTGATTATCGGAGACGTCAGCCGCCCGGCAGCCATCACCGTAGAGTGGGCGAAATATGCCCAGTCGCTGACCGACAAACCGGTTAAAGGCATGCTCACCGGTCCGGTCACTATCCTGTGCTGGTCGTTTCCGCGTGAAGACGTTAGCCGAGAAACCATCGCCAAACAAATTGCACTGGCGCTGCGCGATGAAGTGGCTGACCTGGAAAAAGCCGGTATCGGCATCATCCAGATTGACGAACCGGCGCTGCGTGAAGGTCTGCCGCTGCATCAGTCCGACTGGGCTGCCTACCTCACCTGGGCGGTCGATGCGTTCCGCCTCAACGCGGCGGTGGCGCAGGATGACACCCAGATCCACACCCATATGTGTTATTGCGAGTTCAACGACATCATGGACTCCATCGCCGCACTGGATGCGGACGTGATCACCATCGAAACCTCACGTTCCGATATGGACCTGCTGGATGCGTTTAAAGAATTCTCATACCCGAACGAAATCGGCCCAGGAGTGTATGACATCCACTCACCGAATGTACCCAGTGTGGCGTGGATGGAAGACCTGCTGCGTAAAGCGGCGCTGAGTATTCCGGAAGAACGTTTGTGGGTGAATCCGGACTGCGGCCTGAAAACCCGTGGCTGGACGGAAACCCGTCAGGCTCTGGCCAATATGGTGGAAGCGGCGAAAAAACTGCGCGGTGAAACCGCGTAATCGTTGGATAAAATGTTGTGTTGATACGTTGGGGCGCGCAAGCGCCCCCTTTTTTATTACGCGTCTGGTGCAACGCCATACTGCTTAAACCAGGCAAGCATTCGCACCCAGCCATCCTGCGCCGATTCCGCGTGATAGCTCGGACGATAATCAGCGTGGAAGGCATGGCCCGCATCCGGATAGACCACGATCTCCGCTTTGGCATTGGCGGCACGCAGCGCCTGGCGCATCAGCTCAACGCTCTCCAGCGGAATCCCTTCATCCTGACCGCCGTACAGGCCCAGCACCGGCGCATTTAAATCGACGGCGATATCAATCGGATGCTTTTGCTGCTTCAGCGTCTTGTCGCCAATCAGGCGACCATACCAGGCAACTGCTGCACGCACCTGCGGGTTGTGCGCCGCGAACAGCCAGCTAATGCGTCCACCCCAGCAGAAGCCGGTAATGCCCATACGACGGATATCACCGCCGTTGCGTGCGGCCCAGTTGGCGACGTGGTCGAGGTCCGACAGCACCTGTGAATCCGGCACTTTACTCACCAGCTCTTTAAACAGGGTCGGGATATCGTGGTATTCACTGGGATCGCCTTCACGGAAATACAGTTCTGGTGCCACCGCCAGATAACCCTCCAGCGCCAGCCGACGGCAGACATCACGAATATGCTCATGTACGCCAAAAATCTCCTGCACCACCAACACCACTGGCAGTGTGCCTTCATACTCTTTTGGCCGGGCATAATACGCTGGCAGGTTTTCCCCCTGGCTGGGGACCGAGGTTTCTCCGCTATGGATTGCCTCGCTGTGGGTAAGAATGGTGGTGCTCGCAGTCGGTTGTACGGCGGGGGCAAAGCCGCCAGTTGCAGATTTTTGTGCCATATTGTCTTCGGTTTTCATTGTTCTCTCCGTGCTAACAATCGCGCAATCACGTAACTATAGCCTGGCCGCTGTGGCCGGGCGGGTGTAGGGAGCAGAGGGGTTACGCATGAGTTCTTCCTCTTCTATTAACATTGCCGTTTAAACTTACACAGCACAGCTTGTAGCAATTCAGAATGGCAGACGACCAATGTGTGATTCATGTCACGTTATGTTTTTCTGATAATGTAACTTTCATTATCGATAGTGAAATTAGTCACATATTTATCCCGCCTGCTGACGTAAAGTGGCGCGCATATCCCTTATCTACCAGGAGTCTGTTATGGCCCAGTCTGACGTTTTCCACCTTGGCATCACCAAAGCCGACCTGAAAGGAGCCACGCTGGCCATCGTTCCCGGCGATCCTGAGCGCGTAAAGAAAATCGCTGCGCTGATGGACAACCCGCAGCACCTGGCGTCGCATCGTGAATTCACCACTTATCTGGCCGAGGTGGACGGCAAACCGGTAGTGGTTTGCTCCACCGGCATTGGTGGCCCGTCAACCTCCATCGCGGTGGAAGAACTGGCCCAGCTCGGTGTGCGTACCTTCCTGCGCGTCGGCACCACCGGTGCCATCCAGCCGAATATCAATGTGGGTGATGTGCTGGTCACCACGGCTTCGGTTCGTCTGGACGGTGCCAGCCTGCACTTCGCGCCGATGGAATTCCCGGCGGTCGCTGACTTCACCTGTACCACGGCGCTGGTCGCCGCGGCAGAAGCCTGTGGTGCGAAGACCCACATTGGCATCACCGCCTCCTCTGACACCTTCTATCCCGGCCAGGAGCGTTACGACACCTTCTCAGGCCGTGTGGTCAGCCGCTTCCAGGGCTCGATGAAAGAGTGGCAGCAAATGGGCGTCCTCAACTATGAGATGGAATCCGCTACACTGTTAACCATGTGCGCCAGCCAGGGGCTGCGAGCCGGTATGGTGGCGGGCGTCATCGTGAATCGTACGCAGAAGGAGATCCCGGACGCGGCGACCATGAAACAGACTGAAAGCGACGCGGTGAAAATTGTAGTCGAAGCGGCGCGTCGGTTGATCTAGCGCGCCCGGTAACCGGCGATTTTCAGATTTCGTCGGTTACCTGAAACGGATGCGCGTCAATTCAGCGGATAACTGAGAAATTTCTATGCGCAAAACGGTTCCTGTTCAACGTCCTGCCTTTATGGTCAGCCCTCAGGCGCGTGTCGAAGATGCGGCAGCGCGTTTCCGCCAGGCGATGGCGGCGGCTGATTTCCCTGTCGCGCGTCAGTGCTGTGAAGAAGTGTTGCGTGTTATGCCGCACAACATGCAGGTGCTAAGTGATTATGCGCTGGCGTTGATGCGTGTTGGCGAATACCAGAAATCCTGGAAAACCTACCAGAAAATCTATCAGGCTACGGCGGATAAGCGGGCGCAGGCGGCGGAAACCTGGCTCGACGGTCTCACCGAAGTCTGTGGCTGGCTTAACAAGCCGGATGAGGTGGCGCGTTACGGGCTGGAATCGTTGCAGCAATCCGACCGGAAATTCAGCGCCGGGCAAAAGCACCCTCTGCCAGCAGAAGCACCACCGGCCTTTGCGGCGTCTCGCCCACAGGAAAATATCATTGCCTTCAGCCTGTATGGCGACCAGCCACGCTATTGCGAAACCCTGATAAAAAATGTCGAGGTGGCACGCGAGCTTTACCCGGCGTGGACCTGCCGTATCTGGCTGGATGACAGCGTACCGCAACATGTCTGGCAGCGTCTGGCGCAGCCCAATGTACAGCTGGTGGATATGTCGCACGAGAAAACGCTGTTTCCCACCCTGTGGCGCTTCCTGGTGATGGATGATGCCAGCGTCAAACGTTTTATCGTGCGGGATGCGGATTCGCTGCTTTCCGAGCGCGAACTGTCCGCGGTGGAGGCCTGGCTGCAATCACCCTATTGGTTCCACCATATGCGTGACTACTTTACCCACACCGAATTGCTGCTGGCGGGAATGTGGGGCGGGTGTAACGGCGTATTCAGCAACATCGAACAGCAGATGCGTGATTTTATTACCCGCTACCAGGGCAGCGAACGTTTTACCGACCAGTATTTCCTCAAACTGGCGTTGTGGCCAACGGTACGCGACAGCCTGCTCAGTCACGACGATATTTTCCATTTTCACCAGGCTGAAGCCTGGCCCGCTCATGATCCCATTCGCTGGCAGACTGACCGTTTTCATGTCGGCAGCAATGCGGGATTCTCCAGCATGGCAGGTAAAGCCAGCCATGCCGATGCGGCGATGCAGCAGGTTGAACTGACCTATGGCGACCAGCGCTGGTGTTATCCGGCAAAAGTGCGTGGCGGTGAATGGGCGTTACCGATGCCTTTTTTCCTGATTGATGCATGGAAAGCGGGTGAACTTACGGTGCAGGCGCTATAAGCCTGCCATCTGGCAAAATTGTCTGGACATTTATACAGTGCGCCTCTACCTTTTCCCTCAGCGAGAGGATCCACGGGGGAATTATGGATCAGCAACTTATCATTATCAGCGGCGTACTGGCGCTGGCCGGGTTCGGCCTGGGCTGGATAGTGGCGCAGCTGCGCGCGGGCCATCAGCACGCCAGCTTTTTAACCGAACGCCGCTTGCTGGAAGATGCACAGCAGCGCCAGCAGCAGCAACTGGAGCTGACGCAACAGCAGGTACAGCAGCGTGAACAGGAGCTGCGTCAGCTGCATGGTGCGCTGAGCGGTGCGCAGGAGCGCCTGCAACAGCTTGACTACTGGCGTGGCGAAAGCGAACAGCTGAGCCGTGAACTGCGCAACCAGCTGGAAGTGAACAGCGCGCAGGAAGCCGAGCTACGTGAAGTCACCATCCGCCTGGAAGAGACGCGTTTCGCCGCTGAGGAGAAACAGCGTCTGCTCACCAACAGCGAACAGCGCCTGAGCGCGCAGTTCGAAAATCTTGCCAATCGCATTTTCGAAAACAGCGGCCGTCGTGTTGATGAACAAAACCGCCAGAGTCTGAATAACCTGATCAGCCCGCTGCGCGAGCAGCTGGACGGTTTTCGTCGTCAGGTAAATGACAGCTTTGGTCAGGAAGCGCGTGAGCGCCATACGCTGGCCCATGAAATCCGTCAGCTGCAACAGTTGAATGCGCAGATGGCGCAGGAAGCGATTAACCTCACCAAAGCGCTGAAAGGCGACAACAAAATCCAGGGTAACTGGGGCGAAGTGGTGCTCAGCCGCGTGCTGGAGGCATCGGGCCTGCGCGAAGGTCATGAGTATGAAACCCAGGTCAACATTCAGCTGGAATCGCAGGGCAGGATGCAACCGGATGTGATTGTACGTCTGCCGCAGGGCAAGGATGTGGTGATTGACGCCAAAATGACGCTGATCGCCTATGAACGCTATTTCAATGCCGAAGATGAGGGCACGCGCGAGCAGGCGATTCAGGATCACGTAAACGCGGTGCGCGGCCATATTCGCCTGCTGGGACGAAAAGATTATCAACAATTGCCCGGTTTACGCTCCCTGGATTATGTGTTGATGTTTATCCCGGTTGAACCGGCTTTCCTGCTGGCGATCGATCGGCAGCCAGAGCTGATCAGCGAGGCGTTGCAGCAGAATATCATGCTGGTCAGCCCCACCACGCTGCTGGTGGCGCTACGCACCATCAACAATCTGTGGCGTTATGAGCATCAGAGCCGCAACGCACAGCGCATTGCCGATCGTGCTGCACGGCTGTATGACAAAATGCGGCTGTTTGTCGATGACATGAGCGGCATTGGTCACAACCTGGATAAAGCGCAGCAAAGTTACCAGCTGGCGATGAAAAAACTGGCGGAAGGGCGCGGTAATCTTATTGCGCAAAGTGAAGCGTTCCGTTCGCTGGGCGTCGAGATCAAACGCCCCATCAATCCGCAGCTGGTGGCGCAGGCGCAACCGTCAGAGACGGAGGAAGATTGGGCCGATGACGACGAGCCTGATGAAAAAGCAGAAGATTCTGCCGCCGCTTCCCTGCGCCGCATCAACGAATAGCACGCCGGTCGCGTGCCCGGCCAGCGCAACTCTGATACACTTCGGGAAGAATTGTTTGTGGAACAGGTAAAACCCATGGCAGATGAATCACAGCAGGAAACTACCCACTTTGGCTTTCAGACCGTCGCGAAAAGCGAAAAGGCAGATAAAGTCGCCGACGTGTTTCACTCCGTAGCGGCAAAATATGACCTGATGAACGATCTGATGTCCTTCGGCATCCATCGTGTCTGGAAGCGTTTCACCATCGACAGCAGCGGCGTGCGCCGTGGTCAGCGTGTGCTGGATTTGGCCGGTGGTACCGGCGACCTGACGGCGAAATTCTCGCGTCTGGTAGGCGAAACCGGCCAGGTGGTGCTGGCGGACATCAATAGCTCAATGCTGAAGATGGGCCGTGAAAAACTGCGTAATCTCGGCATTTCTGGCAACGTCAGCTATGTGCAGGCCAACGCCGAAGCATTGCCTTTCCCGGATAACTATTTCGATTGCATCACCATCTCTTTTGGTCTGCGTAACGTGACGGAAAAAGAGAAAGCGCTGGCTTCTATGTTCCGCGTATTGAAGCCAGGCGGACGCCTGCTGGTGCTGGAATTCTCCAAACCGCTGATCGAACCGCTGAGCAAAGCCTATGATGCTTACTCGTTCCACATTCTGCCGCGTATTGGTCAACTGGTGGCGCAGGATGCCGAAAGCTATCGCTATCTGGCGGAATCGATCCGTATGCATCCCGATCAGGAAACCCTGAAGGCGATGATGAATGACGCGGGTTTTGAGAATACCACCTACTTCAACATGACTGGCGGCATCGTCGCGTTGCATCGCGGCTTTAAGTTCTGACAAATCATGGCCATGACTTTCACTCCTTTGATTACCGGCGGTCTTGAGACCGCCCTCAATCGTGTTTTGTATCGCGATCGCAGCCTGAAAGCGGCACGCCAACGTCTGGCGGGCAAAGTGCTGATGTTACGGTTGCAGGAACTCTCATTCCCGCTGGTGCTGGTGTTCAGCGAAAATCAGCTGGATGTGCTTGGCGACTGGCAGGACAGCAGCGATTGCACCGTCAGCCTGCGCCTTAGCACCCTGCCGAAATTGCGTGACCGCCAGCAACTCACCGGCCTGATTCGCAGCGGCGAGCTGGAAGTGGAGGGGGATTTGCAGGTGGTGCAGCAATTCTCGGCGTTGATGGATCTGGCAGAGCTGGATCCGGCGGAATATCTCGCACCGTGGATTGGTGATATCGCCGCGCAGGGCATCAGCCAGGCCGCACAGCGCGCGCTGAAGTTTGTGCAACACGAGGTGACGCGTCGCCAGGATTACCTGGGTCAGACCTTCACTGAAGAGTGGCGACTGGCGCCGGGTGCGCTGGAACTCGCCTGGTTTTGCGAGGAAGTGGAAGCGATGGAACGTTCGCTCAATGCGTTAGAGGCGCGTTTAGCACAGCTGGAGGCGAAATGACGCTGGGAGAAATTCGGCGCTTATATTTTATCGTAAAGGTCTTTCTCAGCTATGGCCTTGATGAACTGATTCCCCACATGCGTATCACGCTGCCCCTGCGTTTATGGCGGCGCTGCATTTTCTGGATCCCCAACAAACACAAAAACGAATCGATGGGCGTGCGGATACGTCTGGCGATGGAGCAGCTGGGGCCGGTGTGGATCAAGTTCGGTCAGATGCTCTCGACACGCCGCGATCTGTTTCCCCCGGCGATCGCTGATGAGCTGGCGATCCTGCAGGACCGCGTTGCACCGTTTGATGGCGTTAAAGCCAAAGCGCAAATCGAGAAAGCGATCGGCGGGCCGGTGGAAACCTGGTTTGACGATTTCGAGATCACGCCACTGGCCTCGGCGTCTATTGCTCAGGTCCATACCGCGACGCTGAAAGAGAATGGTCGTGAAGTGGTGATCAAAGTGATCCGCCCGGATATCCTGCCGGTGATCAAAGCGGATATGAAGCTGATCTACCGCCTGGCGCGTTGGGTGCCGCGTTTGCTGCCGGATGGGCGTCGTCTGCGTCCGCAGGAAGTGGTGCGCGACTACGAAAAAACCTTGATTGATGAACTCAATCTGCTGCGTGAAGCTGCCAACGCGATTCAACTGCGTCGTAACTTTGACCAGAGCCGCATGCTGTATGTGCCGGAAATCTTCTCCGATTATTGCAGTGAATCAATGCTGGTGATGGAACGTATTTACGGCATTCCGATCTCTGACGTCGCCACGCTGGAACAGCATGGCGTCAATATGAAGCTGCTGGCCGAGCGTGGTGTGCAGGTGTTCTTCACCCAGGTGTTCCGTGACAGTTTCTTCCATGCCGATATGCATCCCGGCAACATCTTCGTCAGCTACGACCATCCGGAAGATCCGCAATATATCGGCATCGACTGCGGTATCGTCGGTTCGCTGAACAAAGAGGATAAACGTTACCTGGCGGAAAACTTTATCGCGTTCTTTAACCGCGATTACCGCAAGGTGGCGGAGCTGCATGTTGATTCCGGCTGGGTGCCGCCGGATACCAACGTCGAAGATTTTGAGTTTGCGATTCGTACCGTGTGTGAACCGATTTTTGAGAAGCCGCTGGCAGAGATCTCCTTTGGCCATGTGTTGCTCAACCTGTTCAACACCGCACGTCGCTTCAACATGGAAGTGCAGCCACAGCTGGTGCTGTTGCAGAAAACCCTGCTGTATATCGAGGGGATTGGCCGTCAGCTCTATCCGCAGCTCGATTTGTGGAAAACCGCTAAACCGTTCCTCGAAGACTGGATTAAAGATCAGATTGGTATTCCGGCCATCTGGCGCGCGGTGAAAGACAAGGCTCCCTTCTGGGCAGAAAAACTGCCGGAGCTGCCGGAACTGTTTTATGACAGCATGCGCCAGCACAAATTGTTACAGCACAGCGTCGATAAACTTGTCACCGATATGAATGCGCAACGCACCCGTCATAACAAGGCGCGTTATCTGTTCGGAGTAGGGGCTACACTGTTATTAAGTGGCACCGCAGTGCTACTGAGTCGGCCTGAGTGGGATTTGTTTCCCGCGATTTTAATGGCCGCAGGCATCGTTACCTGGCTGATAGGCTGGCGCAAGACAAACTGATTGTCAGCCAGATCTAAAACGCGTAATGTCGCATGCTAAGGCCCGAAATCATATGGGCTTTCTGTGTGTTACATTCAACAGTTTTTCACAGAATATTAGAGGCATATCTCATGGGCGGTATCAGTATTTGGCAATTGTTAATCATTGCCGTCATTGTTGTACTTCTGTTCGGTACCAATAAGCTACGCAATCTGGGTTCGGATTTAGGGTCTTCCATCCGTGGCTTCAAAAAAGCGATGGGTGACGAAGACGAGAAAAAGGATCAACCGAAAGAGCAGGACGCTGACTTCAACGCCAAAACCCTGGCAGATAAACAGCAAACCTCGGCTAGTAAAGACGACGCCAGGAACGACAAGCAGGTATAACTGTGTTCGACATTGGTTTTAGTGAACTGGTATTGGTGTTCGTTATCGGGCTGATTGTTCTCGGTCCGCAACGATTACCGGTTGCGGTAAAAACCGTAGTGGGCTGGATTCGCGCAATCCGCTCGCTGGCGGCTAACGTGCAGAATGAACTGGCGCAGGAACTGAAACTGCAGGAGCTGCAGGATAGCCTGAAGAAGGTGGAAGAAGCGGGCCGTGGCACGCTGTCACCGGAACTGAAAGAATCGATGGAAGAGTTGCGTAAAACCGCCGATTCCATGAAACGTTCTTATCAGCAGAGCATCGATATAGAGAAAGCGGAAGATGAAGCGAATACCATTCATACGCCGCCACCTGCTGCTCCTGTGCCACCGGTAACGCCTGCGACAGCAGTAACGCCCGCAACAGCAGAACATCAGGCCAGCGCGCCAGCGCAGGCACCGCACGCTGCTCCGTCTGCCGTGGACAAACCCGACACCGCCAGTGCGCCTCGCAGCACAGCGCCAACTCCTTCTGCAAATGATGAACGATAAACATGGCCGTTGAAGATACACAACCGCTCATCAGCCATCTGATTGAGCTGCGCAAGCGTCTGTTAAACTGCATCATCGCGGTATTTGTCATCTTTCTGGCGCTGATCTACTTCGCCAATGATATCTACCATATTGTGGCAGAGCCGTTGATCAGGCAGATGCCAGCCGGTGCCACCATGATTGCGACCGAAGTCGCATCGCCGTTCTTTACCCCGATAAAGCTCACCATCATTGTTTCGGTGTTTCTGGCCGTACCGGTGATTCTGTATCAGGTATGGGCGTTCATTGCGCCTGCGCTGTATCGCCATGAGCGCAAGCTGGTGATGCCGCTGCTGTTCTCCAGCACGCTGTTATTTTACGTCGGTGTGGCTTTTGCTTACTTCGTCGTGTTCCCGCTGGCGTTTGGCTTCTTTGCTAAAACCGCGCCGCAGGGCGTGCAGATCGCCACGGATATCACCCACTATCTCGACTTCGTCATGACTCTGTTCCTGGCATTTGGGGTAGCGTTTGAGGTGCCGGTGGTGATTGTGCTGCTGTGCTGGACCGGGATCACCACGCCGGAAGATCTGAAAAAGAAACGTCCCTACATTCTGGTTGGCGCGTTCGTTGTTGGGATGTTGCTCACACCACCGGATGTTTTCTCACAAACTTTGCTCGCTATTCCGATGTACTGCCTGTTTGAAGTCGGCGTATTCTTCTCCCGCTACTATGTGGGGAAAGGACGAAAGTCGGAGTCGGATTCAGAATCGGTTGACGAGGAACATCACACCGAATCCTGATATCCAGGCTGAGTATCCCGCGTGCGAGCGGGATGATGATGAATCTGAACCGCCCGCTTGTTGGGCGGTTTTTATTTGGGAAAAAACATGTTTGATATCGGTGTAAACCTGACCAGCACGCAATTCGCCAAAGATCGCGAACAGGTGGTGACGCGTGCGCGCGACGCAGGCGTCACCGGCCTGTTAATCACTGGCACCAACGCGCTGGAAAGCCAACAGGCACAGCGGCTGGCTGCATTGCATTCTGGCTACTGCTGGTCAACCGCAGGCGTGCATCCGCACCATGCCAGCGAATGGTCGGCAGAAACCGCCAACACCCTGCGCCGCCTGGCAGAAAGTGAGCAGGTGGTGGCGATTGGTGAATGCGGACTGGACTTTAACCGCAACTTCTCCGCGCATGACCAGCAGGAATACGCCTTCGATGCGCAACTGCAGCTGGCGGCTGAATTACAGCTGCCGGTATTTCTGCATTGCCGCGAAGCGCACGCGCGTTTTGCTGCGATTCTGCAACCCTGGCTGCCAAAACTGGTGGGTGCGGTGGCGCATTGTTTTACCGGCACGCGCGAAGAAATGGAGTCCTGCCTGGCGCTGGGGCTGTCAGTGGGAATTACCGGCTGGGTATGCGACGAACGCCGTGGCATGGGGCTGCGTGAACTGTTGCCATTGATTCCGGCTGACCGCCTGCTGCTGGAAACCGATGCGCCTTATTTGCTGCCGCGTGATATGCATCCGCGTCCGACGTCGCGTCGTAATGAACCGTGTTTTCTGCCGCACATCGTGCAGCAAGTGGCGTTATGGCGTAATGAGGATGCAGCAACGCTGAGCGCACAGGTGGATTACAACGCGCGCCAGCTGTTCAGATTGGTTTAGGCTTTGCGGAACTGTTTGTTATCGACGCTGCGCATAACCTGCTTATTCAGCAGGTTCAGCAGCAGGATGGAACGGGTTTCGCCATCCGGCTCGGCAAAAATGGCACGCAGACCTTCGAAGGTGCCATCGGTGATGATCACTTCATCACCGACCTGTGGCGTTTCCGGATCCAGCAGGATCTGTGGCGCGTCACTTTGCAGTGCTTCGATCACTTCATACGGCACCGTCGCCGGCATCGCCCCGAAGCGCACGAAGTGGCTGACACCACGCGTGCTGCTGATGGTGGTGGTATGAATCGCTTCCGGATCGAATTCAATAAACAGATAGTTGGGGAACAGCGGTTCACTTACGGTGGTGCGTTTGCCACGAACGATTTTTTCCAGAGCAATCATCGGGCTGAGGCAATTTACCTCCTGCCGCTCAAGATGCTCTTTCGCGCGCAATAGCTGTCCACGTTTGCAATAAAGTAAGTACCAGGATTCCATAACTGCTCCCAAAGAATGGACGCTAAGAATAGCAAACCTGCTTTCAGAGTTATAGCGCATCGGCCGGGGTAAACGCAGCTGTAAAACAAATTTCACTACGATTTTTCTGAGTCTGAGCCCTTTTTGATCGTTTTCTGTAAGAAAATTGACGTCTGGCAATCTTCTGTATCAGACTCCTTCACCATCTTATGAATGAAAGGACCGTCTGATGGAACTGTTCCTGTTAAGCAACGGCAAGCTGGCCGACGATGCTCCGTTGCTGAGTTATGCCCACCCACAGCTTCATGCGATGATTTCACAACGCGGTATTACTTCTGCGGTGCTGGTACCCTACGCCATTATTCGTGGTGATCATGCCCAGCGCGCGCAGGACCTGAGCGATTCACTCGGTATTCAGGTGCGCACCGTGCATGAGTTCGCTACTCCGGTCGAAGCGATTGAACAGGCAGAACTGATTCTGGTGAGCGGCGGCAACACCTGGCTGCTGAACCAGATGCTGCATGAACAGGGTTTGATTGTGGCGATCCAGCGGGCGGTGCGTGAACGTCACGTACCTTACGTTGGCTGGAGCGCCGGTTGCAACGTGGCGACACCTTCCATCCGTACCACCAATGATATGCCGGTGCGCAGCAGCGTGGTGTTGCCTGCGCTGGGGCTGTTCCCGGTACAGATCAATCCGCATTACCTCGATGCACACGTCAGCGGCCATATGGGGGAAACCCGGGATGAGCGTCTGGCAGAGTTCTGTGCGGTCAACCCGAGCGAATCGGTGATTGCGCTGCGCGAAGGCAGTTTCCTGCATGTCAGCGAAGATCGTCTGCGTTACTACAGCGCGCGTGGTGAAGATTTTAAAGTTTTCCGCCACGGTGAACCCATTGCTGCGCACCACGATGTGCTGGCGTTGCAATCGCTGGTGCCATTCTCCTGTCAGCCCGCCTGACGCAGAAACCTCAACAAGCCTGCGGAATCGGCCCTATAATGGCCGATTATCTCAGGCCGGAAAGCTAACCCTACATGAAATATCAGGATTTACGTGATTTCCTTGCGCTGCTGGAGCAGCGGGGCGAGTTAAAACGCATCACTCAGGCGATCGATCCCGAACTGGAGATGACCGAAATTGCTGACCGTACCCTGCGTGCGGGCGGTCCGGCGCTGCTGTTCGAAAACCCGAAAGGCTACAACATGCCGGTGCTGTGCAACCTGTTTGGTACGCCGAAACGCGTGGCGATGGGCATGGGGCAGGAAGAGGTTAGTGCGCTGCGCGAAGTGGGCAAACTGCTGGCATTCCTGAAAGAACCTGAGCCGCCAAAGGGCTTTCGCGACCTGTTTGACAAGATGCCGCAGTTTAAGCAGGTGCTGAACATGCCGACCAAACGGCTGCGTAATGCGCCTTGTCAGGAAGAAGTATTCAGCGGTGATGAGGTCGATTTATCGCGCATTCCAGTGATGAAATGCTGGCCGGATGATGCCGCACCGCTGATCACCTGGGGCCTGACGGTGACGCGCGGACCGCATAAAGAGCGCCAGAATCTCGGGATTTATCGCCAGCAGGTGATTGGCAAAAATCGTCTGATTATGCGCTGGCTATCGCATCGCGGCGGCGCGCTCGATTTCCAGGAGTGGTGTAAAGCTCACCCCGGCGAGCGTTTTCCGGTTTCTGTCGCCCTCGGTGCTGACCCGGCAACCATTCTGGGTGCGGTGACTCCGGTACCGGATACCTTATCGGAATACGCCTTCGCGGGCCTGCTGCGTGGCAATAAAACCGAAGTGGTGAAGTGTCTGTCTAACGACCTCGAAGTCCCCGCCAGCGCTGAAATCGTGCTGGAAGGTTACATCGAGCCGGGCGATATGGCGCCAGAAGGCCCGTACGGCGATCACACCGGCTACTACAATGAAGTAGATAACTTCCCGGTGTTTACCGTGACGCACATAACGCAACGTCGTAACCCGATTTATCACTCAACCTATACCGGCCGTCCACCGGATGAACCGGCGGTGCTGGGCGTGGCGTTAAATGAAGTGCTGGTGCCGATTCTGATCAAACAGTTCCCGGAAATTGTGGATTTCTATCTGCCACCGGAAGGCTGTTCGTATCGCCTGGCAGTAGTGACGATGAAAAAACAGTATGCCGGTCATGCGAAGCGCGTGATGTTTGGTGTCTGGTCGTTCCTGCGGCAGTTCATGTACACCAAATTTGTTATTGTGTGTGACGATGACGTCAACGCGCGCGACTGGAATGATGTGATTTGGGCGATTACTACGCGTATGGACCCGGCGCGCGACACGGTGCTGGTTGAGAACACGCCAATCGACTACCTCGATTTCGCCTCGCCGGTCTCCGGGCTGGGGTCGAAGATGGGACTCGATGCCACCAATAAATGGCCAGGCGAAACGACGCGTGAGTGGGGAACCCCGATTGTCAAAGATCCGGCGGTGACGGCGCGCATTGACGCCATCTGGGATGAGCTAGGTATCTTTGCCGAGCCGCCGCAGCGCTGACGGCGGTGAATAACCATAAAAACGACCCGACAGAGGGAACGCATGACAACGTTAAGCTGTAAAGTGACTTCGGTTGAAGCGATTACTGATACCGTCTACCGCGTCCGTTTAATTCCGGAAGCGAATTTTAGCTTTCGTGCCGGACAGTACCTGATGGTGGTGATGGACGAACGGGATAAACGCCCGTTTTCCCTGGCGTCCACGCCGATGGAAAAAGACATCATCGAGCTGCATATCGGCGCATCGGAGCTTAATCTCTATGCCATGGCGGTGATGGAACGTATCCAGAAGCAGCGTGAAATCACCGTAGACATGCCGCATGGTGATGCCTGGCTGCGTGAAGATAGCGATCGTCCCATCATCCTGATTGCGGGAGGAACCGGATTCTCCTACGCCCGTTCCATTCTGCTGACCGCACTGGCACAGCAGCCCGATCGTGATATCGCGATTTACTGGGGCGGCCGTGAACTGACTCATCTCTACGATCTCGATGAACTGAATGCGCTGGCGGTTAAGCATCCCAATTTGCAGGTGATCCCGGTGGTTGAACAGCCGGAAGCGAGCTGGCAGGGACGTACCGGTACGGTACTGACGGCTGTGATGCAGGACTACGCTTCATTGAGCGGGCACGATATTTATATCGCTGGCCGGTTCGAAATGGCGAAGATTGCGCGTGAACGCTTTTGTGCGGAACGTGGTGCGCTGGAAGCACAGATGTTCGGCGATGCTTTTGCGTTTATCTGATCGGGTAAAAAGCCCGCCCGAGAGGGCGGGAAATCATGCAGTGGTCAACGTATTACAGACGTTCGAATACGGTTGCGATGCCCTGACCTAACCCAATACACATGGTCGCCAGGCCAAACTGCACATCGCGTTTTTCCATCAGATGCAGCAATGTGGTGCTGATGCGTGCACCGGAACATCCCAGCGGATGACCGAGTGCAATTGCGCCGCCATTCAGATTCACCTTCTCATCTATCTGTTCCAGCAGGCCTAAATCCTTCAGGCAGGGTAGTGTCTGGGCGGCGAAGGCCTCGTTGAGCTCGAACAGGCCAATATCCTGCACTGTCAGACCGGCGCGCTTCAGCGCCAGCTTACTGGCTGGCACCGGGCCATAGCCCATAATGGAAGGATCGCAGCCGACCACCGCCATGCTGCGAATGCGTGCGCGGGGTGTCAGGCCCAGTTCGCGCGCCCGGCTTTCGCCCATAATCAACATTGCGGCCGCACCGTCGGAAAGGGCCGAGGAAGTACCGGCAGTGACGGTACCGTTGATCGGGTCAAATGCCGGTTTTAGCGCGGCTAATCCTTCCAGGCTGGCATCTTCGCGGATCACTTCATCGGCGTCATAGCGTTTCAGTACGCCATCAACATCGTGACCATAGGTCGGGATAATTTCGCGCTTAAAATCGCCGCGCTGGGTGGCCTGCCAGGCACGCTGATGTGAGCGCAACGCAAAGGCATCCTGTTGTTCGCGGCTGATATGATGCATACGCGCCAGCATTTCGGCAGTCAGCCCCATCATCCCTGCGGCTTTCGCCACCGTACGGCTCAGGCCAGGGTGGAAATCTACACCGTGGCTCATCGGCACGTGGCCCATATGTTCGACACCGCCAATCAGGCAACTTTGCGCATCGCCTACCATAATGGCGCGCGCCGCATCGTGCAGTGCCTGCATCGACGACCCACATAAGCGGTTCACGGTGCTGGCGGGTACGCGATGCGGGATCTCTGCCAGCAGCGCCGCATTACGGGCAATGTTAAAACCCTGCTCCAGCGTTTGCTGTACGCAGCCCCAGATGATGTCATCCAGCGTGGCGGGATCGAGCGCTGGGTTGCGGCTGAGTAATTCACGCATCAGATGTGCTGAGAGATCCTCTGCGCGTACCTGACGAAACGCACCGCCTTTGGAACGGCCCATCGGTGTGCGGGCGGCATCGATAATAACGACATTTTCCATTGTAAAATCCTCAGGCAGTTTGCAGCGCGGCTTCATCAATCGGAAGAGCTGCGGGATACCAGCTTTGATGCTGATGGGCCATATGTACCAGTAACTCCGGCAGCGCATACAGCGGGCCGAGTGCGGTATAACGTTTCGCCTGATCCACCACTGTGCTGTTCCCCAGCGTATCCATATAACGGAAGGCACCACCGCGGAACGGCGGGAAGCCGAGACCATAGACCAGCGCCATGTCTGCTTCGGCGGGAGAGGCGATAATCTTCTCTTCCAGGCAGCGCACTACTTCATGCAGCATCGGCAACATCATGCGGTTGGTAATCTCTTCATCACTGAAGACGCGTTTCGGCTGGCACACGTGCTGCAACAGGGTATCGACCTCGGCATCGGCTTGTTTCTGTGCCTTGCCCTTTTTGTCCTCTGTCCAGCGCCAGAAACCCAGACCGTTTTTCTGACCGTAGCGCCCGGCCTCGTAAAGTACGTCGATGGCGTCGCGATAATCTTTCTGCATCCGTGACGGGAAGCCCTGCGCCATCACCTGCTGGGCGTGATGGGCAGTATCAATGCCAACCACATCCAGCAGCCACGCCGGGCCCATCGGCCAGCCAAACTGTTTTTCCATCACTTTGTCGATCTGATGGAAATCGGCACCGTCGCGCAGCAGCAGACTGAAGGCGGCAAAGTACGGGAATAGGACGCGGTTAACAAAGAAGCCGGGACAG
This sequence comes from Pantoea sp. App145, assembly GCF_047947045.1. NCBI lineage: Bacteria > Pseudomonadati > Pseudomonadota > Gammaproteobacteria > Enterobacterales > Erwiniaceae > Pantoea > Pantoea sp. App145. The sequence continues at coordinate 2,600,437 of NZ_CP133290.1, read as the reverse complement.
TCATTGACCACGATGGGCGTCTTGCCCATTTTGCTGGCCCAGGCGACGACTTTACCAAGTGTCTCCTCAGAGGTTTTTTCCCCACGAATCACTTCAACCAGCGGCATGCGCGGCACCGGATTGAAGAAATGCATGCCGCAGAAGTTTTCAGGTCGTTGCAGCGCCTGCGCCAGCTGGCTAATCGGAATCGTCGAGGTGTTCGACGCCAGAATGGCGTCATCACGCAGATGTTGCTCGGTCTCGGCCAGCACTTTGGCTTTGATTTGCGGGTTTTCCACCACCGCTTCAACTACCACATCGGCGCGTTCAAATCCGGCGTAGTCCAGTGTGGGCTGGATAGTGGTCAGCACGCTGGCGAGTTTCGCACCATCAATCTTGCCGCGCTCCAGCTGCTTATTCAGCAGTTTGCTGGCCTCTTTCATACCGAGCGCCAGTGCCTGTGGATTGATATCTTTCATCTGCACCGGCACGCCTTTCCATGCTGACTGCCAGGCAATGCCGCCGCCCATAATGCCCGCACCGAGCACCGCCGCCTGCGCCGGGGTGCTGGTGGCATTCCCCCGTTTTTTGGCTAATCCTTTGACGTATTGATCGTTAAGGAAGATGCCGACCAGCGCGCGTGCTACGTCACTTTGCGCCAGTGGCACAAAGGCAGCGGTTTCCAGTTTTAATGCGTCATCACGGCCGAGGCCAGCGGCGGCTTCAATGGTTTTTACCGCCGTGATGGGGGCCGGATAATGTTTGCCTGCGGTTTGCAGCACCATGCTTTTGGCGATGGTGAAGCTCATGGCGGCTTCGATCGGGCTGAGTTTCAGCGGTGCCAGCTTCGGTGCGCGACGTGCCTGCCAGCTGCCCTGGGTGATGGCGTCCTGGAGTATGGTTAATGCGGCGCTGCGCAGTTTATCGCTACTCACGACCGCATCGACCAGGCCCAGTTTCAGGGCGCTGATGCCATCGACATCTTTGCCAGCGGCGATAATCTCCAGTGCGCTGTCGGCACCGAGCAAACGCGGCAGGCGGACGCTGCCGCCAAAACCGGGCATGATGCCCAGTTTAGTTTCCGGCAGACCAATGCGGGTTTGTGCGGTGGCGATACGGAAGTCGGTGGCGAGTACGCACTCGCAGCCACCGCCCAGTGCATAGCCGTCGATCGCGGCAACGGTGGGGACCGGCAGATCTTCCAGGCGATTAAAGATGCTGTTGGCAAAGGCCAGCCACTGGCTCAGCTTTTCAACCGGGGCATCGAACAGGGAAAGAAATTCGGTGATGTCGGCACCAACGATAAACGCTGGTTTCGCCGAAGAGAGCAGCAGGCCGCGCAGTGCAGGCTGTTGTTCCAGTACACCCAGCGCCTCACCCAGGGAGGCAACGGTTTTGGTATCGAGTTTATTCACCGAACCGGGTGCGTCAAAAACCAGCTCGGCGATGCCATCGTCAAGCCAGCGAACAGAAAGGGTATCGCCTTGGTAGAGCATATCCGTCTCCTGAAACCGCGAAAGTTGATCTGGTCATACCAGATGATCGTGAGTGTGAGTGTCATGTTAATTTTTTGCAAACGAGAGTTTGCTTATTTGATACAGCGATCACAGCGTGCGGGGGCACGGCAACAAGGACACGGCTATGCTACACTGCGGCCATTTTCGCGATATCGGAGACAAGTCCATGGATTCACTGAAGACCCTGTATCACGCGCATATCAACACGCTGCAACAGCGTGCGCAGCAGGTGCTGGCGCGTTTTAAACTTGATGCCATGCTGATTCATTCTGGCGAGTTGCTGACCGTGTTTCTCGACGATCATGACTATCCGTTCAAAGTGAATCCGCAATTCAAAGCCTGGGTGCCGGTCACGCAGGTGCCGAACTGCTGGTTATGGATCGACGGCGTGAATAAACCGAAGCTGTGGTTTTATTCGCCGGTGGATTACTGGCACAACGTGGAGCCGCTGCCCAATAGCTTCTGGACCGGGGACGTTGACGTTATCGGCCTGAAAAATGCCGATGAGATTGGGCAACTGCTGCCAGCTCAGCGTGATAATGTGGCTTACATCGGGCCGGTGCCAGCGCGTGCCACGCAGCTGGGTATCAAAGCCGACAGCATCAACCCCAAAGGGGTGATCGATTTCCTGCATTACCACCGCAGCATCAAAACCGATTATGAACTGGCCTGCATGCGTGAAGCGCAAAAGCTGGCAGTGGCCGGGCATCGCGCCGCCAAAGAAGCCTTTTTCTCTGGCATGAGCGAGTTTGATATCAACATTGCCTACCTGAGCGCCACCGGACATCGCGATATCGACGTGCCTTACGGCAACATCATCGCGCTGAATGAACATGCCGCCGTGTTGCATTACACCAAACTGGATCATCAACCACCGGCGAAACGTCATAGCTTTTTGATCGATGCCGGGGCGGAATATCTGGGCTATGCGGCCGATTTGACCCGCAGCTATGCCGCACAGGCGAAATCGCGCTATGCCGAAATGGTTGAGGCGATGAATAAGGAGGAACTGGCGCTGATCGCGACCCTCAAGGCTGGCGTGCGCTATACCGATTACCATCTGCAGATGCATCAGCGCATTGCGCGCATGCTGCTGAAGTTTGACCTGGTGAAAGGGCTGAGCGAAGAAACGCTGGTGGCGGAAGATTTAACCGGTCCGTTCATGCCGCATGGTCTGGGCCACCCGCTCGGTCTGCAGGTCCACGACGTTGCTGGCTTTATGCAGGATGATAACGGCACGCATCTGGCTGCTCCGGCGCAATATCCGTATCTGCGTTGCACCAGAGTACTGGAGCCAGGCATGGTGATGACCATCGAACCGGGTTTCTACATTATCGATTCCCTGCTGTCGTCGCTGCGCAGCGGCAAATATAGCCAGCACTTTGACTGGCAGGCGATTGATGCGTTGAAACCTTATGGCGGGATTCGCATTGAGGATAATGTGGTGATCCATGCCAATCGGATTGAAAACATGACGCGCGATCTGCATCTGGCCTGATGAATGCTTATGACATTCCCGCTGAGGCTGTGAGTCTCAGCGAGGAAACCATCAAGAAAAGCCGCTTTATTACGCTGCTGGCGCATACCGACGGCGTAGAAGCGGCGCGTGCTTTTGTGCAGCAGATTAAAGCTGAACATCCCACGGCCCGCCATCACTGCTGGGCATGGGTAGCCGGTGCACCGGATGATTCACAGCAGCTTGGCTTTTCTGATGATGGTGAACCCTCGGGTACGGCGGGAAAACCGATGCTGGCGCAGCTGATGGGGAGCGGTGTCGGTGAAATTACCGCTGTTGTGGTGCGTTACTATGGCGGCATTATGCTTGGTACGGGTGGGCTGGTGAAAGCCTATGGCGGCGGTGTCCAGCAGGGTTTAAAGCAGCTGACACGTTGCCGTAAAGTGCCGATGCAATCTTTTACTCTGCAATGCGAATATGCACAGTTCAGTGATATTGAACGTCTGCTGCAGCGCTTTGACGGCAGAGTGGAAGCGAGCCATTATCTGGATCGCATTACGCTGCAACTGGCATTACCGCATAGCCAGATCGAAGGCTTTCGGCAAAACCTCTCTGACTACAGTCGGGGCGTGCTGACGCTCATCCCGCTGGAAAACTAAGAATATCTCTTTGAAAGGAAACGGCTGAATGCATTTTCGCGCCATTACCCGCATTGTGGGCCTGCTGGTGATTCTGTTCTCAGTGACCATGATCGTGCCCGGTCTGGTGGCCCTGATTTATCGTGACGGTGCCGGACGGGCGTTCAGTCAGACCTTTATGATGGCGCTGGTGATTGGCTCATTATTGTGGTGGCCCAATCGCAAGCAGAAAACGGAACTGAAGCCACGCGAAGGGTTTCTGATCGTGGTGCTGTTCTGGACCGTGCTGGGCAGCGTGGGGGCGATGCCGTTTATGTTTGCCGAGCAGCCGCATTTGTCGGTGACCGATGCCTTCTTCGAATCCTTTTCAGGATTGACCACCACCGGAGCGACAACGCTGGTGGGATTGGATTCACTGCCGAAAGCGATTCTTTTCTATCGTCAGATGCTGCAATGGCTCGGGGGGATGGGGATTATCGTGCTGGCGGTGGCGATCCTGCCAATTCTTGGGGTAGGGGGGATGCAGCTGTACCGCGCTGAAATGCCGGGACCGCTGAAAGATAACAAAATGCGCCCACGGATCGCGGAAACGGCCAAAACATTGTGGCTGATCTATGTGTTACTCACCGTAGCCTGTGCCGTAGCGTTGTGGCTGGCGGGAATGCCGGTGTTTGATGCCATCGGCCATAGTTTTTCCACCATCGCTATCGGTGGCTTCTCCACCCATGATGCCAGCATCGGTTACTTCAATAGCCCGACCATTAATACCATCATCGCAGTATTCCTGCTGATCTCCGGCTGTAACTATGGTTTGCACTTCTCTTTACTGAGCGGGCGTAGCCTGAAAGTGTACTGGCGTGATCCGGAGTTCCGGATGTTTATCGGCGTGCAACTGACGCTGGTGGTGATCTGCACGGTGGTATTGTGGTTCCACGATGTCTATTCCAGTGGCCTGCAAACGCTGAATCAGGCCTTTTTCCAGGTGGTCTCCATGGCGACCACTGCCGGGTTTACTACCGATAGCATTGCCCGCTGGCCGTTATTCCTACCGGTACTGCTGCTGTGTTCCGCCTTTATTGGTGGTTGCGCGGGTTCTACCGGCGGCGGTCTGAAGGTCATCCGTATTCTTCTGTTATGTAAACAAGGTTCGCGTGAGCTGAAGCGCCTCGTCCATCCGAATGCGGTTTACACTATTAAGTTAGGTAACCGTGCTCTGCCGGAACGTATTCTGGAAGCCGTATGGGGATTCTTCTCCGCTTATGCGCTGGTGTTCCTTGTCAGCATGCTGGCGATTATCGCTACCGGCGTGGATGACTTTTCCGCCTTTGCTGCTGTCGCCGCAACCCTCAACAACCTCGGACCGGGCCTTGGCGTGGTGGCCGATAACTTTGCTTCTATGAATGATGTGGCGAAGTGGATTTTGATTTCGACCATGTTATTTGGTCGTCTTGAGGTGTTTACCTTATTGGTTCTCTTTACCCCCACCTTCTGGCGCGAATGATAAAGCAGGATTGTGTGATGAAAGCGTTGATTGTTTACTCCAGCCGTGACGGGCAAACCCAAAAAATTGCCGGACGCATTGCGCAAACCCTGGCACCCCAGCAGCTGTGTGATGTGATTGATGTGCAGCAGAGCACTTCCCTCGACTGGGCGCAGTATGATCGCGTGCTGATCGGTGCATCAATCCGCTATGGTCATTTCCATCCTGCTTTAATGAAATTTGTCACGACGCATCTGACGCAGCTGCAACAGCGTGCCAGTGGTTTCTTCAGTGTGAACCTGACGGCGCGTAAAGCGGATAAATGCACGCCGGAAACCAATGTCTATACCCACAAGTTTCTGGCACAGTCACCCTGGCAACCCGATTGCTGTGCGGTGTTTGCCGGGGCACTACGTTATCCGCACTATCGCTGGTTCGATCGCGTGATGATTCAGTTGATTATGCGTATGACGGGTGGCGAAACCGATACATCGAAAGAAGTGGAGTATACCGACTGGCAGAAAGTCGCTCTTTTTGCCCGGGATTTTGCGCAATTGCCAGGCAAAACGTTGTGAAATAAAGCGTTTTGGTGAAATTTAGGCCGAACGATAATTTTTTTGCAATAAACGCTTGTCACTCAGAATTATCTCCCTATAATGCGCCTCCACTGACACGGCAAAGCGGCAACGCAGACGGGTCAGCAAGGGACGAAGTGATTCATCCCGCCGGAGAAAATCGCTGAAAAAAGTGATTGACTCTGAAGGAGGAAAGCGTAATATACGCCACCTCGCGACAGGCGGTTAACCCGCTGCCCGCACTGCTCTTTAACAATTTATCAGACAATCTGTGTGGGCACTCGCAGGATTGATATCAAAAGTCCACGGACTTAAAAAATATCAAGTCTCAAGAGTGAACACGTAATTCATTACGAAGTTTAATTCTTTGAGCATCAAACTTTAAATTGAAGAGTTTGATCATGGCTCAGATTGAACGCTGGCGGCAGGCCTAACACATGCAAGTCGAACGGTAGCACAGGGGAGCTTGCTCCCCGGGTGACGAGTGGCGGACGGGTGAGTAATGTCTGGGGATCTGCCCGATGGAGGGGGATAACTACTGGAAACGGTAGCTAATACCGCATAACGTCGCAAGACCAAAGTGGGGGACCTTCGGGCCTCACACCATCGGATGAACCCAGATGGGATTAGCTAGTAGGTGGGGTAACGGCTCACCTAGGCGACGATCCCTAGCTGGTCTGAGAGGATGACCAGCCACACTGGAACTGAGACACGGTCCAGACTCCTACGGGAGGCAGCAGTGGGGAATATTGCACAATGGGCGCAAGCCTGATGCAGCCATGCCGCGTGTATGAAGAAGGCCTTCGGGTTGTAAAGTACTTTCAGCGGGGAGGAAGGGTGTGAAGTGAATAGCTTCATGCATTGACGTTACCCGCAGAAGAAGCACCGGCTAACTCCGTGCCAGCAGCCGCGGTAATACGGAGGGTGCAAGCGTTAATCGGAATTACTGGGCGTAAAGCGCACGCAGGCGGTCTGTCAAGTCGGATGTGAAATCCCCGGGCTTAACCTGGGAACTGCATTCGAAACTGGCAGGCTTGAGTCTCGTAGAGGGGGGTAGAATTCCAGGTGTAGCGGTGAAATGCGTAGAGATCTGGAGGAATACCGGTGGCGAAGGCGGCCCCCTGGACGAAGACTGACGCTCAGGTGCGAAAGCGTGGGGAGCAAACAGGATTAGATACCCTGGTAGTCCACGCCGTAAACGATGTCGACTTGGAGGTTGTGCCCTTGAGGCGTGGCTTCCGGAGCTAACGCGTTAAGTCGACCGCCTGGGGAGTACGGCCGCAAGGTTAAAACTCAAATGAATTGACGGGGGCCCGCACAAGCGGTGGAGCATGTGGTTTAATTCGATGCAACGCGAAGAACCTTACCTGGCCTTGACATCCACGGAATTTGGCAGAGATGCCTTAGTGCCTTCGGGAACCGTGAGACAGGTGCTGCATGGCTGTCGTCAGCTCGTGTTGTGAAATGTTGGGTTAAGTCCCGCAACGAGCGCAACCCTTATCCTTTGTTGCCAGCGATTCGGTCGGGAACTCAAAGGAGACTGCCGGTGATAAACCGGAGGAAGGTGGGGATGACGTCAAGTCATCATGGCCCTTACGGCCAGGGCTACACACGTGCTACAATGGCGCATACAAAGAGAAGCGACCTCGCGAGAGCAAGCGGACCTCATAAAGTGCGTCGTAGTCCGGATTGGAGTCTGCAACTCGACTCCATGAAGTCGGAATCGCTAGTAATCGTAGATCAGAATGCTACGGTGAATACGTTCCCGGGCCTTGTACACACCGCCCGTCACACCATGGGAGTGGGTTGCAAAAGAAGTAGGTAGCTTAACCTTCGGGAGGGCGCTTACCACTTTGTGATTCATGACTGGGGTGAAGTCGTAACAAGGTAACCGTAGGGGAACCTGCGGTTGGATCACCTCCTTACCTGAAGATACTTTCCCGCGAAGTGCTCACACAGATTGTCTGATGAAAACGTAATGAGCAAGACGGCTGCGAAGTCGTGACACATTCGTGTCCCCTTCGTCTAGCGGTTAGGACTCCGCCCTTTCACGGCGGCAACAGGGGTTCGAATCCCCTAGGGGACGCCACTTGCTTGGTGACAGGTGAAAGGTGTCGCTGCTCAGTATCTCAAAACTGGCTTACGAGTCACGTTTGAGATATTTGCTCTTTAACAATCCGGAACAAGCTGAAAATTTGAAACGACGCGTTGTTTCATTTCTCCGTAATAAGAAATGAAAGCGGCGCGTTCGAGTCTCTCAAAAGCTTGCGATTCATAAGCGTTGCAAAACGCCTGTGGGTTGTGAGGTTAAGCGACTAAGCGTACACGGTGGATGCCCTGGCAGTCAGAGGCGATGAAGGACGTGCTAATCTGCGAAAAGCGCCGGCAAGGTGATATGAACCGCAACAGCCGGCGATGTCCGAATGGGGAAACCCAGTGCACTTGTGCACTATCGTTAACTGAATACATAGGTTAACGAGGCGAACCGGGGGAACTGAAACATCTAAGTACCCCGAGGAAAAGAAATCAACCGAGATTCCCCCAGTAGCGGCGAGCGAACGGGGAACAGCCCAGGACCTGAATCAGTTTGTGTGTTAGTGGAAGCGTCTGGAAAGTCGCGCGATACAGGGTGACAGCCCCGTACACGAAAATGCACAGACTGTGAGTCCGACGAGTAGGGCGGGACACGTGGTATCCTGTCTGAATATGGGGGGACCATCCTCCAAGGCTAAATACTCCTGACTGACCGATAGTGAACCAGTACCGTGAGGGAAAGGCGAAAAGAACCCCGGCGAGGGGAGTGAAACAGAACCTGAAACCGTGTACGTACAAGCAGTGGGAGCATCCTTTTGGGTGTGACTGCGTACCTTTTGTATAATGGGTCAGCGACTTATATTCTGTAGCAAGGTTAACCGTATAGGGGAGCCGAAGGGAAACCGAGTCTTAACCGGGCGTTAAGTTGCAGGGTATAGACCCGAAACCCGGTGATCTAGCCATGGGCAGGTTGAAGGTTGGGTAACACTAACTGGAGGACCGAACCGACTAATGTTGAAAAATTAGCGGATGACCTGTGGCTGGGGGTGAAAGGCCAATCAAACCGGGAGATAGCTGGTTCTCCCCGAAAGCTATTTAGGTAGCGCCTCGTGAACTCATCTCCGGGGGTAGAGCACTGTTTCGGCTAGGGGGCCATCCCGGCTTACCAACCCGATGCAAACTGCGAATACCGGAGAATGTTATCACGGGAGACACACGGCGGGTGCTAACGTCCGTCGTGAAGAGGGAAACAACCCAGACCGCCAGCTAAGGTCCCAAAGTCATGGTTAAGTGGGAAACGATGTGGGAAGGCACAGACAGCCAGGATGTTGGCTTAGAAGCAGCCATCATTTAAAGAAAGCGTAATAGCTCACTGGTCGAGTCGGCCTGCGCGGAAGATGTAACGGGGCTAAACCATGCACCGAAGCTGCGGCAGCGACACTTATGTGTTGTTGGGTAGGGGAGCGTTCTGTAAGCCGCTGAAGGTGGACTGTGAGGTCTGCTGGAGGTATCAGAAGTGCGAATGCTGACATAAGTAACGATAAAGCGGGTGAAAAGCCCGCTCGCCGGAAGACCAAGGGTTCCTGTCCAACGTTAATCGGGGCAGGGTGAGTCGACCCCTAAGGCGAGGCTGAAAAGCGTAGTCGATGGGAAACAGGTTAATATTCCTGTACTTGGTGTTACTGCGAAGGGGGGACGGAGAAGGCTAGGTTATCCGGGCGACGGTTGTCCCGGTTTAAGCGTGTAGGTGTGAAGACCAGGCAAATCCGGTCTTCTTTAACACTGAGGCGTGATGACGAGCCACTACGGTGGTGAAGTAACTGATGCCCTGCTTCCAGGAAAAGCCTCTAAGCTCCAGGTAACACGAAATCGTACCCCAAACCGACACAGGTGGTCAGGTAGAGAATACCAAGGCGCTTGAGAGAACTCGGGTGAAGGAACTAGGCAAAATGGTGCCGTAACTTCGGGAGAAGGCACGCTGGCATTAGGTGAAGGGACTAGCTCCCGGAGCTGAAGCCAGTCGAAGATACCAGCTGGCTGCAACTGTTTATTAAAAACACAGCACTGTGCAAACACGAAAGTGGACGTATACGGTGTGACGCCTGCCCGGTGCCGGAAGGTTAATTGATGGGGTTATCCGTAAGGAGAAGCTCTTGATCGAAGCCCCGGTAAACGGCGGCCGTAACTATAACGGTCCTAAGGTAGCGAAATTCCTTGTCGGGTAAGTTCCGACCTGCACGAATGGCGTAATGATGGCCAGGCTGTCTCCACCCGAGACTCAGTGAAATTGAAATCGCTGTGAAGATGCAGTGTACCCGCGGCAAGACGGAAAGACCCCGTGAACCTTTACTATAGCTTGACACTGAACATTGAGCCTTGATGTGTAGGATAGGTGGGAGGCTTTGAAGCGTGGACGCCAGTCTGCGTGGAGCCGACCTTGAAATACCACCCTTTAATGTTTGATGTTCTAACGTAGGCCCGTAATCCGGGCTGCGGACAGTGTCTGGTGGGTAGTTTGACTGGGGCGGTCTCCTCCCAAAGCGTAACGGAGGAGCACGAAGGTTGGCTAATCCTGGTCGGACATCAGGAGGTTAGTGCAATGGCATAAGCCAGCTTGACTGCGAGAGTGACGGCTCGAGCAGGTGCGAAAGCAGGTCATAGTGATCCGGTGGTTCTGAATGGAAGGGCCATCGCTCAACGGATAAAAGGTACTCCGGGGATAACAGGCTGATACCGCCCAAGAGTTCATATCGACGGCGGTGTTTGGCACCTCGATGTCGGCTCATCACATCCTGGGGCTGAAGTAGGTCCCAAGGGTACGGCTGTTCGCCGTTTAAAGTGGTACGCGAGCTGGGTTTAGAACGTCGTGAGACAGTTCGGTCCCTATCTGCCGTGGGCGCTGGAGAATTGAGGGGGGTTGCTCCTAGTACGAGAGGACCGGAGTGAACGCACCACTGGTGTTCGGGTTGTCATGCCAATGGCATTGCCCGGTAGCTAAGTGCGGAAAAGATAAGTGCTGAAAGCATCTAAGCACGAAACTTGCCCCGAGATGAGTTCTCCCTGACCCCTTGAGGGTCCTGAAGGGACGTTGAAGACGACGACGTTGATAGGCCGGATGTGTAAGTGCAGCGATGCATTGAGCTAACCGGTACTAATGACCCGTGAGGCTTAACCTTACAACGCCAGAGGCGTTTTGGTTGAGAGACCAGAGAAGATTTTCAGCTTGGTTCATCCGGATAGATTCGTGCGGCCTGAGAGGGCGGTGCGGATAAACAGAATTTGCCTGGCGGCTGTAGCGCGGTGGTCCCACCTGACCCCATGCCGAACTCAGAAGTGAAACGCCGTAGCGCCGATGGTAGTGTGGGGTCTCCCCATGCGAGAGTAGGGAACTGCCAGGCATCAATCAAGTGAAGAAGCCCTGAACGAAAGTTCAGGGTTTCTTTACGTCCGCAAATCAGCCTCTGAGCAGTGAAAAACACGAAAACATCCCACTCGTAACAATCTGATCAGGTAAACTACGGCCAGATTAATCAGTTAAGGCCGTGAAATGTCCAGCCCCAACACTTCTCTTAAAGCTTTCAATACACTTGGCCTTGAGGTCAGTGCGAGAAATATCGTTATTGCCAATACTGCAGAAGCCATCATTGAAGCCTGGCAAGGCAGTACCGCTCAGAAACAACCTTTTATGATACTTGGTGGCGGCAGCAATGTACTGTTTCTCGAAGACTTCAACGGTACTGTGGTGATCAATACAATCAAAGGCATAGCCATAGAAGAACATCCCGAAGCATGGCAACTGCATGTTGGAGCGGGAGAAAACTGGCATGAACTGGTTGAGCAAACTTTAAAGAAAGGCATTCCTGGTCTGGAGAATCTCGCCTTGATACCGGGTATGGCTGGCTCGGCACCAATTCAAAATATTGGTGCGTACGGTATCGAATTTAAAGATATCTGCCACTATGTTGAAGCCATACATCTACCCACCTGCCAGACGGTTCGGCTGTATCGCGAAGAGTGCGAGTTTGGCTATCGTGACAGTATTTTCAAACATGCGATGAAGAATGACTATGTCATCGTCGCAGTAGGATTACGTCTGCCTAAGCAATGGCAGCCAGTACTGAGTTATGGTGATTTGGCACGGCTTAATCCGGCAACAGCCAGCGCGTGGGATGTATTTAATGCTGTCTGTCAGATGCGTCAGAGCAAGCTTCCTGATCCGCGGATAACAGGAAATGTGGGCAGTTTCTTTAAAAATCCACTGATCACCGCCACTCAGGCCGCAGCATTGTGTACTCAATGGCCAACGATCCCGCTCTATCCCCAACCTGAAGGTGAAGTGAAACTTGCTGCCGGTTGGCTGATCGATCAATGTCAGCTGAAGGGGCATCAGGTGGGCGGTGCTGCAGTACATCGCCAGCAGGCACTGGTGCTGATTAATGAAAATCAGGCAACACCTCAGGATATTGTTCAGTTGGCACGCGAGGTGAGAAACCACGTCGGTGAGAAATTCAATGTCTGGCTGGAGCCGGAAGTTCGCTTTATCGATGCGCATGGCGAACGTAACGCCGTAGAGGTGATTTCATGAAAGACCATAGTGTACCGCTAAAATTGGTCGCTTTACTCGCAGATGGAGAATTTCATTCGGGGGAGCAACTGGGCGAAGTTCTGGGTATGAGCCGAGCCGCAATCAACAAACATGTTCAAACGTTGAAGAGCTGGGGACTGGATGTTTATACCGTTACGGGTAAAGGATACAGCCTGCCAGCCCCCATTCAGTTGCTGAATGAAGAAGAAATTGTATCGCAGCTGAATCAACCTAATTTGTCTGTGATCCCTGTAATTGATTCGACGAACCAATATCTGCTGGAGCGGATGGATCAGTTGGTATCGGGTGATGCTTGTATTGCGGAGTATCAACAGGCAGGACGTGGGCGTCGTGGCAGACAATGGTTTTCACCCTTTGGTGCCAACCTGTATATGTCGATGTACTGGCGTCTGGAGCAGGGACCAGCCGCTGCAATGGGGTTGAGCCTGGTCATCGGTATCGTGATGGCGGAAGTTATTCAGTCCCTTGGCGCGAACGATGTACGGGTTAAATGGCCCAACGATCTCTATCTGCACGATCGAAAACTGGCTGGTATCCTGGTTGAACTTACCGGTAAAACCGGCGATGCAGCCCAGATTGTAATTGGCGCAGGAATTAACCTCGCGATGCGTTCCGAAGGCGCGTCACAAATTAACCAGGGTTGGATTAATTTGCAGGAAGCGGGGATCGACATCGATCGTAATCAGCTGGCCGCAACATTGATTAATCGTTTACGCGAAGCTTTACCATTGTTTGAGCGTGACGGCCTGGATCCCTTTATTGAACGTTGGGATATGCTCGATAACTTCATTAATCGTCCGGTCAAATTGTTAATTGGTGACCGTGAAGTTTATGGCATTGCGCGTGGCGTGGATAAGCAAGGTGGCTTGCTGCTGGAGCAGGATGGTGAAACTAAGGCATGGGTTGGTGGGGAAATTTCATTACGACCAGATAATTAACCACCAGACTAATATATGGCTGTGATTTTTTCATTTACAGTATTACTGCCCTAAAAAATTCAGGGCAGTAATGTTTATTATTTATTTCCTTAAACGTACATGTTGCACGGCATGATCGGCTGACTTGGTCATGATCAGGCTGGCACGCTCACGTGTAGGTAATATATTTTCCTTTAAATTCATCCAGTTGATTTCTTTCCACAGCCCGCGCGCAATATTCACAGCTTCTTCTTCTGGAAGTTGCGAATAATGATGGAAATAAGAATCAGGATCGCTGAATGCCCCTTCTCTGAATTTCAGGAAACGGTTGATATACCAGCTTTCAAGCAGGTCTTCGGGGGCATCGACATATATAGAAAAGTCGACAAAATCTGAAACAAAGACGTGATGAGGGTCGTGTGGATAATCCATACCACTTTGCAGCACGTTTAAACCTTCGAGAATCAGGATATCAGGTTGCTGCACAACTTTATCACCATCCGGAATAACATCATAAATCAGATGCGAGTAAACCGGTGCTGTAACCTGGCTGGCTCCGGATTTTAGGTCGGAAACAAAATTGACCAGACGGTGCATGTCATAGGACTGCGGGAAGCCTTTCTTCTTCATCAACCCACGTTCTTTTAACACCGCATTGGGATGCAGAAAGCCATCGGTGGTGATCAACTCTACTTTGCGATGCTCAGGCCAGCGGCTGAGTAACGCCTGCAGTACACGCGCAGTGGTACTTTTTCCTACTGCCACACTACCCGCGATACTGATGATGTAAGGAATTTTTTGGGCATTAGTCCCAAGAAATTGCTCGAGTACGGCCTGACGTCGCAGATTAGAACTGATGTAGAAATTTAACAGGCGTGACAGCGGCAAATAAATCTCGGCGACCTCTTCCAGCGAAAGGTCTTCGTTAATGCCGCGCAATCGGTCAATTTCACCCTCAGCCAGCGTCATTGGCACAGAGTCACGCAAGGCTGCCCATTGCTGACGGTTGAACTGTAAATAGGGTGTTGTGAGTGGCGTCGTTTTTTTACTCATAAGCATGCATCTGACCGCAAATTCTGGCTCATCTACACCTTGCAGCATCAGGCATACAGCGATGTGTCGAACTCAGTTGCACGTCACAGGGGTAATTTAACGAGAACAATGGGCAGGAGGGTAACACCAGTGTGACTTTAAAAAGAAGTAAAATGATAAACGCAAGCACGCTTTCGTAATCGCGCCCGCATTTTTCTTGTCGCTCAGTAGGTTGTCACAAGAGTTTATGGGGAGCTGACTGGCAGGCATATGAATTTGTTTAAACACCAGGTGTTAACGGAGTAAGGTGGTGGCACTGAGTAAAATAATATGATGGAAGGGCACTCGTCTCAGAATTGTCGAGCCATTATGAGAAAGGCATGCAAAAGTTGAGGCGCGGCGCGGGTAAAAAAGCAGCACCACTGGACAAAATTGCTGCATTTTATGATTGATTTGCGAGGATTTGCACAAATAGTAAGCGATAGTGCAATTTTGGCAATTTTTTTGTTGCATCCTGCATCGGCTCTTCCTAGAATGCGCGTCACTTGATGCCGGCTTAGCTCAGTTGGTAGAGCAACTGACTTGTAATCAGTAGGTCACCAGTTCGATTCCGGTAGCCGGCACCATCAAGTAGGTGGGATTCCCGAGCGGCCAAAGGGAGCAGACTGTAAATCTGCCGTCACAGACTTCGAAGGTTCGAATCCTTCTCCCACCACCATCTCAACCTCTTGGTTGAGCGTCAGATGAAGTCACCGTCTGATGGGTGAGTTAAACTCTCTCACCTTCGAATTCAGACTGAGCATTGGCGCAGTCAAAGTGTTAGTCGGAAACACTGACTGACTCGAATAATAGAAGGTCTTCTTTTATTATTCATAAGCTACAGAAAGAACAGGTAGCCGAGTTCCAGGATGCGGGCATCGTATAATGGCTATTACCTCAGCCTTCCAAGCTGATGATGCGGGTTCGATTCCCGCTGCCCGCTCCAGATGTGCTGATATGGCTCAGTTGGTAGAGCGCACCCTTGGTAAGGGTGAGGTCCCCAGTTCGACTCTGGGTATCAGCACCACTTCCTTTATCTCTCTCCTGATTCTCTCTCTGTAAAACTAACAGTCAGGCATAGCCTGGTTGATGTGACGATATCTTTGATATATCCGTGTCTTAGAGGGACAAGCGATGGCTAAAGAGCAATTTCAACGTAACAAACTGCACGTAAACGTGGGCACCATCGGTCACGTTGACCACGGTAAAACCACTCTGACTGCTGCGATCACCACCGTTCTGGCTAAAACCTACGGCGGCCAGGCGCGTGCATTTGACCAGATCGACAACGCGCCGGAAGAGAAGGCTCGTGGTATCACCATCAACACTTCACACGTTGAGTACGAAACCCCGACTCGCCACTACGCGCACGTTGACTGCCCGGGCCACGCCGACTACGTGAAAAACATGATCACCGGTGCTGCTCAGATGGATGGCGCAATCCTGGTTGTTGCTGCGACTGACGGCCCGATGCCGCAGACCCGTGAGCACATCCTGCTGGGTCGTCAGGTTGGCGTTCCTTACATCATCGTGTTCCTGAACAAGTGTGACATGGTTGATGACGAAGAGCTGCTGGAACTGGTTGAGATGGAAGTTCGTGACCTGCTGTCACAGTACGACTTCCCGGGCGACGACACCCCGATCGTTCGTGGTTCAGCGCTGAAAGCGCTGGAAGGCGAAGCAGAGTGGGAAGCGAAAATCGTTGAGCTGGCTGGTCACCTGGATACTTACATCCCGGATCCGGTTCGTGCCATCGACCTGCCGTTCCTGCTGCCGATCGAAGACGTATTCTCAATCTCTGGCCGTGGTACCGTTGTTACCGGTCGTGTTGAGCGCGGTATCGTGAAAGTAGGCGACGAAGTTGAAATCGTTGGTATCAAAGCGACTGCAAAATCAACCTGTACTGGCGTTGAAATGTTCCGCAAACTGCTGGATCAGGGCCAGGCTGGTGAAAACTGTGGTGTTCTGCTGCGCGGTATCAAGCGTGAAGACATCCAGCGTGGTCAGGTACTGGCTAAGCCGGGTACCATCAAGCCGCACACTCAGTTCGAATCAGAAGTGTACGTACTGTCTAAAGACGAAGGCGGCCGTCATACTCCGTTCTTCAAAGGCTACCGTCCTCAGTTCTACTTCCGTACAACTGACGTAACCGGTTCAGTAGAACTGCCGGAAGGCGTAGAGATGGTAATGCCGGGCGACAACATCAAAATGGTTGTCACCCTGATTCACCCGATCGCGATGGACGAAGGTCTGCGCTTCGCAATCCGCGAAGGCGGCCGTACCGTTGGTGCGGGCGTTGTTGCTAAAGTTATCGCTTAATCTCGATAATATTTGACGCAATGCACACGGAAAGGGCATCATTTGATGCCCTTTTTGCACGCTGTTGTATAGAACCTGGCTCATCAGTGATTTTCGATCATAATCATTGCTGAGACAGGCTCTGTTAAGCGGTGCAGGATACCGAGTTACGCTCTAAAAGCTCATTCGGTTTGGATGCCTCGCCATGCGGGGCACAACAGTTTCTGAATTATAGTGGCAGGTTGGTTTATGAGTGCGAATACCGAAGCTCAAGGGAGCGGACGCGGCCTGGAAACAGTAAAATGGCTGGCTGTTGCCGTATTACTGGTTGTCGCTATTGTTGGTAATTACTACTACCGCGATGTGACACTTCCGTTGCGTGCGCTGGCTGTAGTGGTTCTGATTGCAGTGGCAGGCGGCGTAGCGTTGCTGACCACGAAAGGCAAAGCGACAGTTGCGTTTGCGCGTGAAGCAAGAACCGAGATGCGTAAGGTCATTTGGCCGACTCGCCAGGAAACGCTGCACACCACGTTAATCGTTGCCGCGGTAACTGCCGTGATGTCACTGATTTTGTGGGGACTGGATGGTATCCTTGTCCGCCTTGTATCGTTTATCACTGGCCTGAGGTTCTGAGATGTCTGAAGCTCCAAAAAAACGCTGGTACGTCGTGCAGGCGTTTTCCGGTTTCGAAGGCCGCGTAGCCCAGTCGCTGCGTGAGCACATCAAATTGCACAATATGGAAGAGTTGTTTGGCGAAGTCATGGTGCCGACTGAAGAAGTCGTGGAAATCCGTGGTGGCCAGCGTCGCAAAAGCGAGCGTAAATTCTTCCCGGGTTACGTACTGGTTCAGATGGTTATGAACGATGCCAGCTGGCATCTGGTGCGTAGCGTACCGCGTGTTATGGGCTTCATTGGTGGTACATCAGACCGTCCGGCGCCGATCAGCGATAAAGAAGTGGATGCGATCATGAACCGCCTTCAACAGGTGGGTGATAAGCCGCGTCCAAAAACACTGTTCGAGCCAGGCGAGATGGTACGCGTCAACGACGGCCCATTTGCCGACTTCAACGGCGTGGTGGAAGAGGTGGATTACGAGAAAAGCCGCCTGAAAGTGTCTGTTTCCATCTTCGGTCGTGCTACACCTGTTGAGCTGGACTTCAGCCAGGTGGAAAAAGGCTAACACCTTATACATTTTTATAGTTGCAGCAGGCGCGGAATTTATCTACAATTTCGCGCCTTTTGTTTTTATGCGCTGGCGACAGCGTGTGAATTGTCATCACGGGGAGCCTGTTTTTCAGGCGCTATAACCCAATTGAGGAAATATCATGGCTAAGAAAGTACAAGCCTATGTCAAGCTGCAGGTTGCAGCTGGTATGGCTAACCCGAGCCCACCGGTTGGTCCAGCTCTGGGTCAGCAGGGCGTTAACATCATGGAATTCTGTAAAGCGTTTAACGCGAAGACCGAATCTCTGGAAAAAGGTCTGCCGACTCCTGTTGTTATCACCGTATACAGCGACCGTTCTTTCACCTTCGTTACCAAAACACCTCCGGCTGCCGTACTGCTGAAAAAAGCAGCGGGCATCAAGTCTGGTTCTGGTAAGCCGAACAAAGACAAAGTCGGTAAAGTAACCCGTGCTCAGGTACGTGAAATCGCAGAAACCAAAGCTGCGGACATGACTGGTGCTGACGTAGAAGCGATGACTCGCTCTATCGAAGGTACTGCTCGTTCCATGGGCCTGGTAGTGGAGGACTAAGAAATGGCTAAGCTGACCAAGCGCATGCGCGTGATCCGTGACAAAGTTGATGTGACCAAACAGTATGACATCAACGAAGCTGTTGCTCTGCTGAAAGAACTGGCTACTGCTAAGTTTGTAGAGAGTGTAGACGTTGCTGTTAACCTCGGCATCGATGCTCGTAAATCTGATCAGAACGTACGTGGTGCAACTGTACTGCCGCACGGTACTGGTCGTTCAGTACGCGTTGCCGTATTTACCCAGGGCGCAAACGCTGAAGCTGCTAAAGCAGCTGGCGCAGAGCTGGTAGGTATGGAAGATCTGGCTGACCAGATCAAAAAAGGCGAAATGAACTTTGACGTTGTTATTGCTTCTCCGGATGCAATGCGCGTTGTTGGCCAACTCGGCCAGGTTCTGGGCCCGCGTGGTCTGATGCCAAACCCGAAAGTGGGTACTGTAACCCCGAACGTTGCTGAAGCGGTTAAAAATGCTAAAGCGGGCCAGGTTCGTTATCGTAACGACAAAAACGGCATCATTCACACCACCATCGGTAAAGTGGACTTCGACGCTGACAAACTGAAAGAAAACCTGGAATCTCTGCTGGTTGCGCTGAAAAAAGCAAAACCTGCTCAGGCGAAAGGCGTGTACATCAAGAAAGTTAGCCTGTCCACCACCATGGGCGCTGGCGTTGCCATCGACCAGGCTGGTCTGAACGCAGTAGCAAACTAATTGCTGCTTGTAACGGGCGAAAAATTCATCTAGAATCTTACGCCCGTTGTTCTGGTTGATCATTCAATTCAGAACCCAGATTCATAGTGAATGGAGAGTAAAGGTTAACCCCTTTGTAATTCAGTCACTAAGGTTGGAGCCAGGCCTTATCCTGGCCTCCGTCCAAGACCGCAGGAGCGCAACATCTTCGGATGAAACGCTTAATCCCCTGCGTAGACGGTGACAGAACCAAAAAGAATTTTTTTCTTCACTGGATTCTGCTCACCGTGTAATAGCGCTTATTGCCTTCGGGTAAATAGGTGAAGTGAGTTCCAGGGAAATCCTTCCCTGGTCAAATCCAGGAGCAAAAGCTAATGGCATTAAATCTTCAAGACAAACAAGCGATTGTTGCTGAAGTCAGCGAAGTAGCCAAAGGCGCGCTGTCAGCGGTTGTTGCGGATTCCCGCGGCGTGACCGTTGATAAAATGACCGAACTGCGTAAAGCAGGTCGTGAAGCTGGCGTTTACATGCGTGTTGTTCGTAACACCCTGCTGCGCCGCGTCGTTGAAGGTACTCCTTTCGAGTGCCTGAAAGACACGTTTGTTGGTCCGACCCTGATTGCATACTCTATGGAACACCCGGGCGCTGCTGCTCGTCTGTTCAAAGAGTTCGCGAAAGCGAATGCAAAATTCGAGGTCAAAGCTGCAGCCTTTGAAGGTGAGCTGATCACGGCGGCCAATATTGACCGTCTGGCAACTCTGCCGACTTACGAAGAAGCACTGGCACGTCTGATGTCGACCATGAAAGAAGCCGCTGCTGGCAAACTGGTCCGCACTCTGGCTGCTGTTCGCGATGCAAAAGAAGCGGCTTAAGGCCAGCTCTTTTCCTTCGTACTTTAACGCATAAACTTATACTGATTCTTAGGAACAATTGTTATGTCTATCACTAAAGACCAAATTCTGGAAGCTGTTGCAGCTATGTCCGTAATGGAAGTAGTTGAGCTGGTTTCTGCTATGGAAGAAAAATTCGGCGTTTCTGCTGCTGCTGCTGTAGCTGTTGCTGCTGGCCCGGCTGAAGCTGTTGAAGAGAAAACTGAATTCGACGTTCACCTGAAAGCTGCTGGTGCGAACAAAGTTGCAGTAATCAAAGCTGTACGTACCGCAACTGGTCTGGGCCTGAAAGAAGCCAAAGATCTGGTTGAAGCTACTGGCGTGATCAAAGAAGGCATCAGCAAAGATGACGCTGCTGCTCTCGAAGCACTGCTGAAAGAAGCTGGCGCTGAAGTTGAAGTTAAGTAAGACAACCTTCGGGTTGCAGTCTGAGTAGTTTCAGGCTGATGGCTGGTGACTTTTTGGTCACCAGCCTTTTTGCGCTACAGAGCCGCAATGGGGTTTCGCATTGTTTGTCCATTGGTGCTCTTCAATATCTTTTTCTATCGACGACTTAATATACTGTTTTCCTGCGCGGGTTCCCTGCCCATGCTGAAGCAATGAAATGATTTAAGAGTGATAGAAAGATGTATTGCATGTGATGCTCCGCATCGCATGAGAAACAAAATAGTGTTGCATGAACTGTCCTTCAGGACGGACAGCGTGGGTCGACTTGTCAGCTAGCTGAGGAACCCTATGGTTTACTCCTATACCGAGAAAAAACGTATTCGTAAGGATTTTGGTAAACGTCCGCAAGTGCTGGACATACCTTATCTCCTTTCTATCCAGCTTGACTCGTTCCAGAAGTTTATCGAGCAAGATCCAGAAGGTCAGTACGGGCTGGAAGCAGCATTCCGTTCCGTATTCCCGATCGCGAGCTACAGCGGCAACTCCGAGTTGCAGTATGTCAGCTATCGTCTGGGTGAACCTGTCTTTGACGTAAAAGAATGTCAGATCCGTGGCGTGACGTTTTCTGCACCGCTGCGCGTCAAACTGCGTCTGGTGATCTACGAGCGCGAAGCGCCGGAAGGCACAGTCAAAGACATTAAAGAACAAGAAGTTTACATGGGCGAAATTCCGCTCATGACCGAAAACGGTACCTTTGTTATCAACGGTACTGAGCGTGTTATCGTTTCTCAGCTGCATCGTAGTCCTGGCGTTTTCTTTGACAGCGATAAGGGTAAAACGCACTCTTCCGGTAAAGTGCTGTATAACGCACGTATCATCCCTTACCGCGGTTCATGGCTCGACTTCGAGTTTGACCCGAAAGACAACCTGTTCGTCCGTATTGACCGTCGCCGTAAGCTGCCGGCCAGTATCATTCTGCGCGCGCTGCATTACACCACGGAGCAGATTCTTGATCTGTTCTTTGAGAAAGTGGTGTTCGAAATCCGCGACAACAAACTGCAGATGGAACTGGTGCCTGAGCGCCTGCGTGGTGAAACCGCCTCCTTCGATATCGAAGCCAACGGTACGGTCTACGTTGAGAAAGCTCGTCGTATCACTGCCCGCCACATCCGCCAGCTGGAAAAAGACAATATCCAGCACATCGAAGTACCGGTTGAATACATTGCCGGTAAAGTGGTGGCAAAAGACTACATCGACGAAAACACCGGTGAGCTGATTGTTGCAGCGAACATGGAACTGTCTCTGGATCTGCTGGCGAAACTGAGCCAGTCCGGTCATAAGCGCATTGAGACCCTGTTCACCAACGATCTGGATCACGGTCCGTATATTTCCGAAACGCTGCGTGTTGACCCAACCAACGATCGCCTGAGCGCGCTGGTTGAGATCTACCGCATGATGCGTCCTGGCGAGCCGCCGACGCGTGAAGCTGCGGAAAACCTGTTCGAGAACCTGTTCTTCTCTGAAGATCGTTACGATCTGTCTGCGGTTGGCCGCATGAAGTTCAACCGTTCTCTGCTGCGTGACGAGATCGAAGGTTCCGGTATCCTGAGCAAGTCCGACATCATTGAAGTGATGAAGAAGCTCATCGATATCCGTAACGGTAAAGGCGAAGTGGACGATATCGACCACCTCGGCAACCGTCGTATCCGTTCCGTCGGCGAAATGGCAGAAAACCAGTTCCGTGTTGGCCTGGTGCGTGTAGAGCGTGCGGTGAAAGAGCGTCTTTCCTTGGGCGATCTCGACACTCTGATGCCTCAGGATATGATCAACGCCAAGCCGATTTCTGCGGCAGTGAAAGAGTTCTTTGGTTCCAGCCAGCTGTCTCAGTTTATGGACCAGAACAACCCGCTGTCTGAAATCACGCATAAGCGTCGTATTTCTGCCCTCGGCCCAGGCGGTCTGACCCGTGAACGTGCTGGCTTCGAAGTACGTGACGTACACCCGACTCACTACGGTCGCGTATGTCCAATCGAAACGCCGGAAGGTCCGAACATCGGTCTGATCAACTCGCTGTCTGTGTACGCACAGACCAACGAGTATGGCTTCCTGGAAACGCCTTATCGTCGCGTGGTTGACGGTAAAGTGAGCGACGAAATCCATTACCTCTCTGCAATTGAAGAAGGTAACTTCGTTATCGCTCAGGCGAACACCAACCTGAACGACGACGGTTCATTCGTTGACGATCTGGTTACCTGTCGTAGCAAAGGCGAATCGAGCCTGTTCAGCCGCGACCAGGTTGACTATATGGACGTTTCGACCCAGCAGGTGGTTTCTGTTGGTGCGTCACTGATCCCGTTCCTGGAACACGATGACGCCAACCGTGCATTGATGGGTGCAAACATGCAACGTCAGGCGGTTCCGACTCTGCGTGCTGATAAGCCGCTGGTTGGTACCGGTATGGAACGTGCTGTTGCTGTTGACTCCGGTGTTACCGCCGTAGCCAAACGTGGCGGTACTATCCAGTACGTTGATGCATCACGTATCGTGATCAAGGTTAACGAAGATGAGATGTACCCGGGCGAAGCCGGCATCGACATCTACAACCTGACCAAATATACCCGTTCGAACCAGAACACCTGTATCAACCAGATGCCGTGTGTTTCTCTGGGCGAACCGATTGAGCGCGGCGACGTGCTGGCAGATGGCCCGTCTACCGACCTCGGTGAACTGGCGCTGGGCCAGAACATGCGCGTAGCGTTCATGCCGTGGAACGGTTACAACTTCGAAGACTCCATCCTTGTTTCTGAGCGTGTAGTACAGGAAGACCGTTTCACTACCATCCATATTCAGGAACTGGCTTGTGTGTCGCGTGACACCAAACTGGGGCCAGAAGAGATCACTGCTGACATCCCGAACGTGGGTGAAGCTGCGCTCTCTAAACTGGATGAATCCGGCATTGTTTACATCGGTGCTGAAGTGACCGGTGGTGACATTCTGGTTGGTAAAGTTACACCGAAAGGTGAAACCCAGCTGACGCCAGAAGAGAAACTGCTGCGTGCGATCTTCGGTGAAAAAGCCTCTGACGTGAAAGATTCGTCACTGCGCGTGCCGAACGGCGTTTCCGGTACTGTTATTGACGTGCAGGTCTTCACCCGCGATGGCGTGGAAAAAGACAAGCGCGCGCTGGAAATCGAAGAAATGCAGCTGAAGCAGGCGAAGAAAGACCTGTCTGAAGAACTGCAGATCCTCGAAGCTGGCCTGTTTGGTCGTATCCAGGCGGTACTGATCTCTGGTGGTGTTGAGGCTGAGAAGCTGGACAAGCTGCCGCGCGAGCGCTGGCTGGAGCTGGGCCTGACCGACGAAGAGAAACAGAACGCACTGGAGCAGCTGGCTGAGCAGTATGACGAGCTGAAGCACGAGTTTGAGAAGAAACTCGAAGCGAAGCGTCGCAAGATCACCCAGGGCGATGATCTGGCACCGGGCGTGCTGAAAATCGTTAAGGTGTATCTGGCGGTTAAACGTCAAATCCAGCCTGGTGACAAGATGGCAGGTCGTCACGGGAACAAAGGTGTTATCTCCAAGATCAACCCGATCGAAGATATGCCTTACGATGAGAACGGCACGCCGGTCGATATCGTTCTGAACCCGCTGGGCGTACCGTCACGTATGAACATCGGTCAGATCCTGGAAACCCACCTGGGTATGGCAGCGAAAGGTATTGGTGAGAAAATCAATGCCATGCTGAAGAAGCAGGAAGAAGTTGCCAAACTGCGTGAGTTTATCCAGCGTGCTTACGATCTGGGCACTGACGTGCGTCAGAAAGTTGACCTGAACACTTTCAGCGATGATGAAGTGCTGCGTCTGGCAGAGAACCTGAAAAAAGGTATGCCGATCGCAACACCAGTGTTTGATGGCGCGAAAGAAAGCGAAATCAAAGAGCTGCTGCAGCTCGGCGGTCTGCCTTCTTCCGGCCAGATTACCCTGTTTGACGGCCGTACCGGCGAGCAGTTCGAGCGTCAGGTTACCGTTGGCTACATGTACATGCTGAAACTGAACCACCTGGTTGATGACAAGATGCACGCCCGTTCCACCGGTTCTTACAGCCTGGTGACTCAACAGCCGCTGGGTGGTAAAGCACAGTTCGGTGGCCAGCGCTTCGGTGAGATGGAAGTGTGGGCACTGGAAGCATACGGTGCCGCTTATACCCTGCAGGAAATGCTGACCGTTAAGTCTGATGACGTGAACGGCCGTACGAAGATGTATAAAAACATCGTCGATGGCAACCATCAGATGGAACCGGGCATGCCGGAATCCTTCAACGTCCTGTTGAAAGAGATTCGCTCGCTGGGTATCAACATCGAGCTGGAAGACGAGTAAGCACTCGCATTTGTACTGGTTATGGGATGTTCGGCTGATGTCGAACATCCCTGAGAGTCTCACTCCGACGGGAGCTAATCCGTGAAAGACTTACTTAAGTTTCTGAAAGCGCAAACTAAAACCGAAGAGTTTGATGCGATCAAAATTGCTCTGGCTTCGCCAGACATGATCCGTTCCTGGTCTTTTGGTGAAGTGAAAAAGCCGGAAACCATTAACTACCGTACCTTCAAGCCGGAGCGTGACGGTCTTTTCTGTGCCCGTATTTTCGGACCAGTAAAAGATTACGAGTGCCTGTGCGGTAAGTACAAGCGCCTGAAACACCGTGGCGTGATTTGTGAGAAGTGTGGCGTTGAAGTCACACAGACCAAAGTGCGTCGTGAGCGTATGGGCCATATCGAACTGGCTTCTCCGACTGCCCACATTTGGTTCCTGAAATCACTGCCGTCCCGCATCGGTTTGCTGCTGGATATGCCGTTGCGTGACATCGAGCGCGTGCTGTACTTCGAATCCTATGTGGTTGTCGAAGGTGGCATGACCAACCTCGAAAAACGTCAGATCCTGACTGAAGAGCAGTACCTGGACGCGCTGGAAGAGTTCGGTGACGAATTCGACGCGAAGATGGGTGCGGAAGCAATTCAGGCTCTGTTGAAAAACATGGATCTGGAGCAGGAGTGCGAACAGCTGCGCGAAGAGCTGAACGAAACCAACTCCGAAACCAAGCGTAAGAAGCTGACCAAGCGTATCAAGCTGCTGGAAGCGTTCGTGCAGTCTGGCAACAAGCCGGAGTGGATGATCCTGACCGTGCTGCCGGTACTGCCGCCGGATCTGCGTCCGCTGGTTCCGCTGGATGGTGGTCGTTTCGCTACCTCGGATCTGAACGATCTGTATCGTCGCGTGATCAACCGTAACAACCGTCTGAAACGTCTGCTGGATCTGGCTGCGCCAGATATCATCGTACGTAACGAAAAACGTATGTTGCAGGAAGCGGTTGATGCATTGCTGGATAACGGCCGTCGTGGTCGCGCCATCACTGGCTCCAACAAGCGTCCGCTGAAATCACTGGCCGACATGATCAAAGGTAAGCAGGGTCGTTTCCGTCAGAACCTGCTGGGTAAACGTGTCGACTACTCTGGTCGTTCGGTTATCACCGTGGGTCCATACCTGCGTCTGCACCAGTGTGGTCTGCCGAAGAAAATGGCACTGGAACTGTTCAAACCGTTCATTTACGGCAAGCTGGAACTGCGTGGCCTCGCCACCACCATCAAAGCCGCGAAGAAAATGGTTGAGCGCGAAGAAGCCGTCGTTTGGGATATCCTGGACGAAGTTATTCGTGAACACCCGGTACTGCTGAACCGTGCGCCAACCCTGCACCGTCTGGGTATTCAGGCGTTTGAACCGGTTCTGATCGAAGGTAAAGCGATCCAGCTGCACCCGCTGGTTTGTGCGGCATATAACGCCGACTTCGATGGTGACCAGATGGCCGTTCACGTACCGCTGACGCTGGAAGCCCAGCTGGAAGCGCGTGCGCTGATGATGTCTACCAACAACATCCTGTCACCGGCGAACGGCGAGCCAATCATCGTTCCGTCTCAGGACGTTGTTCTGGGTCTGTACTACATGACCCGTGACAAAGTGAACGCCAAAGGCGAAGGCATGGTGCTGACTGGCCCGAAAGAAGCTGAGCGTGTTTACCGCGCTGGCCTGGCCGAGCTGCATGCCCGCGTAAAAGTGCGTATCACCGAGTTCAGCAAAAACGAACAGGATGAATTCGTTGCGAAAACCAGCCTGATCGACACCACCATTGGTCGTGCGATCCTGTGGATGATCGTGCCGAAAGGTCTGCCTTACTCCATCGTCAACCAGGCGCTGGGTAAAAAAGCTATCTCCAAAATGCTGAACACCTGTTACCGCATTCTGGGCCTGAAGCCGACCGTTATCTTTGCTGACCAGACCATGTACACCGGTTTTGCCTATGCAGCCCGTTCAGGTGCTTCTGTAGGTATCGACGACATGGTTATCCCGGCGAAGAAAGCTGAGATCATCGCAGAAGCGGAAGCTGAAGTTGCTGAGATTCAGGA
The DNA here is from genome assembly GCF_047947045.1 of Pantoea sp. App145. NCBI lineage: Bacteria > Pseudomonadati > Pseudomonadota > Gammaproteobacteria > Enterobacterales > Erwiniaceae > Pantoea > Pantoea sp. App145. The sequence continues at coordinate 2,573,693 of NZ_CP133290.1, read as the reverse complement.
ACAGTTCCAGTCTGGTCTGGTAACCGCTGGCGAACGTTACAACAAAGTCATCGATATCTGGGCCGCAGCGAACGAACGCGTCTCCAAAGCGATGATGGACAACCTGCAGACCGAAACCGTGATCAACCGTCACGGCGAAGAAGAGAAGCAGGTTTCCTTTAACAGCATCTACATGATGGCCGACTCCGGTGCGCGTGGTTCTGCGGCACAGATTCGTCAGCTGGCAGGTATGCGTGGTCTGATGGCGAAGCCGGATGGCTCCATCATCGAAACGCCGATCACCGCGAACTTCCGTGAAGGTCTGAACGTACTCCAGTACTTCATTTCAACGCACGGTGCGCGTAAAGGTCTGGCGGATACCGCACTGAAAACCGCGAACTCCGGTTATCTGACCCGTCGTCTGGTTGACGTGGCGCAGGACCTGGTCGTGACCGAAGACGATTGTGGTACCTTCGAAGGTATCATGATGACGCCGGTTATCGAGGGTGGTGACGTTAAAGAGCCGCTGCGTGAGCGTGTACTGGGTCGTGTGACCGCAGAAGACGTGCTCAAGCCGGGCACCGCAGACATTCTGATCCCGCGTAACACCCTGCTTGATGAGCACTGGTGTGATGTGGTTGAACAGAACTCTGTTGACTCCATCAAAGTGCGTTCAGTCGTAAGCTGTGAAACCGACTTCGGTGTGTGTGCACACTGCTACGGTCGCGATCTGGCACGTGGTCACATCATCAACAAAGGTGAGGCCATCGGCGTTATCGCAGCACAGTCCATCGGTGAGCCGGGTACTCAGCTGACGATGCGTACGTTCCACATCGGTGGTGCGGCATCTCGTGCGGCTGCTGAATCCAGCATTCAGGTGAAGAACAAAGGTACTATCAAGCTGACCAACGCGAAAACCGTTACCAACTCCACTGGTAAGCTGGTCATCGTTTCGCGTAACGTTGAGCTGAAAATGATCGACGAGTTCGGTCGTACCAAAGAAAGCTATAAAGTACCTTACGGTGCTGTGATGGCGAAAGGTGATGGTGAGCAGGTCAACGCGGGCGAAACCGTGGCGAACTGGGATCCGCATACCATGCCGGTTATCACCGAAGTGAACGGTTTCATCCGCTTCACCGACATGATCGACGGCCAGACCATTACCCGTCAGACTGACGAGTTAACCGGTCTGTCTTCGCTGGTGATCCTGGACTCTGCTGAGCGTACTGCGGGTGGTAAAGATCTGCGTCCGGCACTGAAAATCGTTGATGCCAATGGCGACGACGTTCTGATCCCGGGCACCGACATGCCGGCTCAGTACTTCCTGCCGGGTAAAGCGATTGTTCAGCTGGAAGATGGCGTGAAGATCAGCGCGGGTGACACCCTGTCGCGTGTACCGCAGGAATCTGGCGGTACCAAGGACATCACCGGTGGTCTGCCACGCGTTGCGGATCTGTTCGAAGCGCGTCGTCCGAAAGAGCCAGCAATCCTGGCGGAGATCAGCGGTATCATCTCCTTCGGTAAAGAGACCAAAGGTAAGCGTCGTCTGGTAATTACCCCGGTTGATGGCAGCGATCCGTACGAAGAGATGATTCCGAAATGGCGTCAGCTCAACGTGTTTGAAGGTGAGCGCGTAGAACGTGGTGACGTGGTTTCGGACGGTCCGGAGTCTCCGCACGACATTCTGCGTCTGCGTGGCGTTCATGCTGTGACCCGTTACATCACTAACGAAGTGCAGGAAGTTTACCGTCTGCAAGGCGTTAAGATTAACGATAAGCACATTGAAGTCATCGTGCGTCAGATGCTGCGTAAAGCGACCATCGTCAGCGCAGGAAGCACCGACTTCCTGGAAGGTGAGCAGGCCGAAGTGTCTCGCATCAAGATCTCTAACCGTGATCTGGAAGCGAATGGCAAACTGGGCGCCACCTACATGCGTGACCTGCTGGGTATCACCAAAGCGTCTCTGGCAACCGAGTCGTTCATCTCTGCTGCATCGTTCCAGGAGACCACACGTGTCCTGACCGAAGCTGCGGTAGCGGGCAAACGCGACGAACTGCGTGGCCTGAAAGAGAACGTTATCGTGGGTCGTCTGATCCCGGCCGGTACCGGTTACGCATACCATCAGGATCGTATGCGTCGCCGTCAGGTAGGCGAAGTGCAGGTTGCACCGCAGGTTACTGCGGATGAAGCCTCTGCAAGCCTGGCTGAACTGCTGAACGCCGGTCTCGGCGGTAGCGACGACGAGTAATCACTCGATTCGCTAATAAAAAACCCTGCCTCGGCAGGGTTTTTTTTCGTCTGTATTCTCAGTTCCGGCGGTCTATGTCACCGCGCGTTAAGCCGATATCGCGCAGCTGCGTATCGCTCAGGTGCGACAGTATGCGTCGGGTTTCCCGGCGTAAACGCCAGGACTTCACCAGTTGCCGCAGTGCACGCAACATATCCAGCAACGTTATATTGAAGGGTCTTGCCGCACGGTTTTGATCGAATTCCATTATCCTGCCCTCGGTATGATGTCTGAGAAGCATTGTCCGGTTTTCGATCGTTTCAATACAGATTCAAAAAACACATTTATTCAACATACAGATTGCAATGTGATGGATCTGAATGGTAAAAATTAACCTCATCTGTACTGGTTTCTTCCAGCTGAAAATCATGTGAGGCATACGATGACGCGTTACCAACATTTGGCTTGCCTGCTTTCTGACCGCATTGAGCAGGGGCTGTATCGTAGCGGTGAGCGACTGCCGTCGGTGCGTACGCTAAGCATTGAACACGGCGTCAGCATCAGTACCGTTCAGCAGGCCTATCATGTGCTGGAGGAGAAGCAGCTGATTGTGCCGCAGCCGCGTTCCGGTTATTTCGTTGCTACCCGCAAAGCTACGCCGCCTGTTCCTGCAATCACGCGCCCCGCCCAGCGGCCGGTAGAAATCACCCAGTGGGAATCGGTACTGGAACTGCTCAGTAGCCGCATTGAGGGCGACGTCATTCAGTTAGGCAGCGGTATCCCGGATCTGACACAGCCCACCCTTAAACCGTTATGGAAGATTCATGCTCGCATGGCGCAGAAGCAGGATATTAACCTGCTGAATTATGACTCCCTGTTGGGCATCGCAGCGCTGCGCGAGCAGGTCGCCCGTCTGACGATCGATAGCGGCTGCCAGCTTACCGCTGATGATATCGTGATCACCACCGGCTGCCATGAAGCGCTGTCGGTATCTATCCGTGCCGTTTGCCAGCCTGGTGACATCATTGCGGTGGAATCACCGACTTTCCACGGCACCATGCAGACATTGCGTGGTTTTGGCATCCGCGTGATTGAGATCCCTACCGACTCGGTGACCGGCATCAGCCTCGAAGCGCTGGAACTGGCGTTTGAACAGTGGCCGATCAAAGCCGTAGTGGTGGTGCCCAATTGTAATAACCCACTGGGTTTTATCATGCCGGAAGCGCGTAAACGTGCGCTGCTGACGCTGGCGCAACGCTTTGATGCCGCAATTATTGAAGACGATGTGTATGGTGAGCTGGCGTGGGAATATCCCCGTCCCATCAGCATTAAATCGCTGGATATGGATGGGCGCGTGCTGTTATGTAGTTCATTTTCCAAAACATTGTCACCAGGCCTGCGTGTCGGCTGGGTTGCGCCAGGGCGCTACCGTGAACGCGTGCTGCATATGAAATATATCAGCACCGGTTCATCGGCCACCGTGACGCAGCATGTGGTGGCGGAGTTTATTCGCCAGGGGCATTACTTGCCGCACCTGCGCCGCATGCGTCAGGTGTATCAACGCAATTACGAGACGTTGAGCTGCTGGGTCCGCCACTATTTTCCCTGTGGCATTTGCGTCTCGCGCCCCCAGGGGAGTTTCCTGATGTGGATCGAACTACCTGAAGCCTTTGATGCCGTACGCCTGAATGCTGAACTTCGAGAGTCGAAAATTCAGGTGGCGGTGGGTTCATTGTTTTCGGCCTCAGGTAAGTATCGCAACTGCCTGCGTCTGAATTATGCATTGCCAATCAATGAGGCGACTGAGCAGGCGATCGCGCTGGTGGGGGCCGCGGTGGAACATGCGATACTGGCCTGTAGTGCCGAAATGCTGGCGGATTGACGACATCACCTTTTCGTAGCGGCGCGATAAATCGCGCCGCTACAGCCTCAATCATTCTGTGGGCTGGACCTCCGCCAGAGCAAGCAACTCATGCGTGGCGGCTCGCCAGTCTTGTGCCTGAGTGATGGCACTGACGACCGCGATGCTCCCCACGCCCGTTGCCAGCACTTCAGGCGCGCGTGCCAGCGAGATGCCGCCAATCGCCACGGTTGAAATGCCTTCCAGCCGCGCCAGATGACGTTTCAGCTCGGTAATGCCCTGCGGCTCAGACGGCATCTCTTTGGTCTGCGTTGGGAAGATATGCCCCAGCGCGATATAAGAGGGACGTACAGCCAGTGCACGATCCAGCTCGGCATCGTCATGGGTGGATAAGCCAAGGCGTAAACCCGCCTGGCGAATAGCATCCAGATCGGCCACATCCAGGTCCTCCTGACCCAGATGCACGCCATAGGCGTTATAGCGAATCGCCAATCTCCAGTAATCATTGATAAATAACCGGGCGCGATATTGCTTACCGAGCGCGATGGCATCGCGCACCGCGTCCTCAACTTCGTGATCCTCGCAATCCTTAATTCGTAGCTGAATGGTGCGTACACCCGCTTCCAGTAAACGGGCAATCCACTCAACACTGTCCACAACCGGATAAAGCCCTAAACGCGGGGCGGTACTGGGAAATGGGGTGGTCATACTTTTTCCTCTTTCAAAGCATCGGCAGCATGATACAGCTCGCCACCACGGCTACGGAAGGCGTCTGACATCTGTGCCATACCCACTTCAATCGGCTGGGCTTCAGCCTGCTGACGGGCGGCAAAGTCGCGCACTTCCTGGGTGATTTTCATCGAACAGAATTTTGGACCACACATGGAACAGAAATGCGCCACTTTGCCCGATTCCTGCGGGAGCGTTTCATCGTGATAAGCGCGGGCAGTGTGCGGGTCCAGCGCCAGGTTGAACTGATCTTCCCAACGGAACTCGAAACGTGCTTTGGACATGGCGTTATCACGGATCTGGGCACCCGGATGGCCTTTGGCCAGATCGGCCGCATGGGCGGCGATCTTATAAGTAATCAGCCCTTGTTTTACATCTTCCTTATTCGGTAATCCCAGATGCTCTTTCGGGGTCACGTAGCACAGCATCGCGCAGCCAAACCAGCCAATCATCGCGGCACCAATACCAGAGGTGAAATGGTCATAACCGGGGGCGATATCAGTGGTCAGTGGGCCGAGCGTGTAGAACGGGGCTTCGTGGCAATGTTCCAGCTGCTCGGTCATATTGCGACGAATCATCTGCATCGGTACGTGGCCCGGGCCTTCGATCATCACCTGCACGTCATATTCCCAGGCGATTTTCGTCAGCTCGCCCAGGGTGTGCAGCTCAGCGAATTGCGCTTCATCGTTGGCATCCTGAATCGAACCCGGACGCAAGCCATCGCCCAGCGACAGCGCAACATCGTAAGCGGCACAGATTTCACAAATCTCGCGGAAGTGTAAATACAGGAAGCTTTCCTGATGATGCGACAGGCACCACTTCGCCATGATCGAACCGCCACGCGAAACGATGCCAGTCAAACGTTTCGCCGTCATCGGGACATAACGCAGCAGCACGCCAGCGTGGATGGTGAAGTAGTCTACGCCCTGTTCAGCCTGTTCCAGCAACGTATCGCGGAAAATTTCCCAGTTCAGATCCTCCGCCACGCCGTTCACTTTCTCCAGCGCCTGATAAATCGGTACAGTGCCAATCGGCACCGGGCTGTTGCGCAGAATCCATTCACGCGTTTCATGAATATAACGGCCAGTGGAGAGATCCATCACGGTGTCGGCACCCCAGCGGGTTGACCACACCAGCTTCTCCACCTCTTCTTCAATCGAGGAACTGACGGCCGAGTTGCCGATGTTCGCATTCACCTTCACCAGAAAGTTACGGCCAATGATCATCGGTTCGGATTCGGGATGGTTGATATTGGAGGGAATGATGGCTCGCCCTTCAGCGACTTCCTGACGCACAAATTCGGCGGTGATATTGGCAGGCAGATGCGCCCCAAAGCTGTACCCCGGATGCTGTTGCAACAATACCTCACCCCGGATACGCTCCCGTCCCATGTTTTCGCGTAACGCAATAAACTCCATTTCCGGTGTAATGATGCCCTGGCGTGCGTAGTGTAACTGGGTCACGCAATGGCCGGCTTTGGCACGACGTGGTTGTGGCAGATGTTCAAACCGCAGATGATCCAGCCCTTCATCCGCCAGCCGTTGCTGGGTATAGCTGGAGCTCAGTTGATCGATGGTTTCACTGTCACCACGCTCGGCAATCCAGCCTGCACGCAGTTTTGCCAGCCCCTGGTGCACATCAATGGTTGCCGATGGATCGCCATAGGCACCGGCGGTGTCATACACCGGCACCGGTTCGTTCGGTTCATACTGCGGGTTATCTTTGCTGCCGCCGATCAGGGTAGGGCTGAGCTGGATTTCGCGCATCGGTACGCGAATGTCATCACGGTTGCCGGTGATCCAGATACGTTGAGAGTTGGGAAAAGCGGTGCCTTGCAGTGAATCGATAAATTCCTGCGCCTGGGCGCGTTGTTCACGGCGAGAAGTTTTTGCAACAGACATAGCAATTTTCCTGTAAATGATGGAAGTTGCTTGTCCGGAGTCCGGAAGGAGTAACAGAAACGATGCACGCATCGTACTGATGATGTTTACTCTTGTTCCCTTCGCAGGTACTAACCTGATCAGGTTCCGCGGATCCCGAATTAACGGTCTCAGCCCCAATGGGCACTCCGACAAGAAAATATTTGCGGCTGGTGTGGTAAACCGCAAAACAAAAAAGCCCACTCAGCATAGAAGGGCTTTTTGCGAATAACAAGTTTTTTACAAGTGGCGATTTAAGCCTGGCGAGCGACAGGGCTGTCATTCGCTACCCGTGGGCGTGCCAGCTGATTATCCCACGCCAGACGCACCAGCTTGTCTTCCAGCGTGAAACGCGACTCCAGCACTTCTCCTACTTCAGACAGCGCCTGCTGGAAAGTGACACAGTTGTCGTCAGTGATGGCCTGTTGCAGATGACCATCATACAGCTGCATCATTCGTTCGGTATTCGCCTCCAGTAACGGGTAAATCTGTGCGGCGGCAATCAGGGGGCTGTCGCCCTGCATCTCATTGATAATCCGCTCATAAATACTGAAGTGACCAACCGAAAGATAATCCACCAGGTTGTGGCAAAATGCATCCAGCGCCTGCTCATCGAGGGCGCTTAACGCGTCTTTTTTTGGCTTCATGCCAATCAACTGATAATAGTTAACCAACAGCTGACGACGTGCGCGTAACCATGAATCGACAAGTTCGTTACCGCTGCCTACACGCTCGGTCAGGTCATCTAACTGAGTAAGCATACGAGGCTCCATGTGGGTTATAGTTGTTCATTCTGCGAATAGACGCTAAGGATGACGATTTAAATGCAACGTGAGATCTCAAGCGTAGACGCTGGCTGGTGGATTGTCAGCCATGAACAAAAACTTTGGCTACCGCAGGGGGAGTTGCCGCATGGCACGGCGCAACAATTTGGCCTGGCGGGCAGCAGCGGTATGGTGATTGGCGAATGGCAGGGCGAAAATGTCTGGCTGGTGCGTGAATCACGACCCGATAACATGGGGTCAGTACGCCAGCTGATTGATGAGGACGTTGGCCTGTTCCAGCTTGCCGGGCGCGGCGTACAACTGGCGGAGTTCTATCGTTCCCATCGCTGGTGCGGCTATTGCGGCCACGAGATGCATTTAAGCAAACGTGAATTCGCCTGCCTGTGCGGCCATTGTCGCGAGCGCTATTACCCGCAAATCGCCCCCTGCATCATTGTCGCCATCCGCCGTGGTGATGAGATTTTGCTGGCAAACCATGCGAAGCATCGCAACAACGTTTATACCGTGCTGGCCGGATTTGTCGAAGTGGGCGAAACCCTCGAACAGGCGGTGGCTCGTGAAGTGATGGAAGAAAGTAATGTACGGGTGAAAAACGTGCGTTACGTGACCTCACAACCGTGGCCGTTCCCCCATTCGCTGATGATGGCGTATATGGCGGAATATGACGGCGGTGATTTGCAACATGACGGCAAAGAGCTGCTGGATGCGGGCTGGTTCCGCTACGATGCCCTGCCATTATTACCCCCGCCCGGCACCGTTGCGCGACGTTTGATTGAAGATACCGTTGCCCAGTGTCGCGCCAGCGCGATATGAAAATGCTACACTGGCGCCCTGCAAGTGAGAGAGCCAATTATGAGTGAACTGAAGAACGATCGTTATCTGCGTGCCCTGTTACGTCAGCCGGTGGATATCACCCCGGTATGGATGATGCGACAAGCCGGGCGTTATCTGCCGGAGTATAAAGCCACTCGTGCCGAGGCCGGTGATTTTATGTCGCTGTGTAAAAATGCTGAGCTGGCGTGCGAAGTCACGTTGCAACCGCTGCGTCGTTACGCGCTGGATGCGGCCATCCTCTTCAGCGATATCCTCACCATCCCCGATGCGATGGGGCTGGGCCTGTATTTTGAAACCGGTGAAGGCCCGCGTTTCTCTCACCCCATTACCTGCCGGGCGGATGTCGATAAACTGCCGGTGCCCGATCCGGAGCAGGAGCTGGGTTACGTGATGAACGCTGTGCGTACCATCCGCCACAACCTGAAAGGCGAAGTCCCGTTGATCGGCTTTTCCGGTAGCCCGTGGACGCTGGCGACCTATATGGTCGAAGGCGGCAGCAGCAAGGCGTTCACCAAAATCAAAAAGATGATGTACGCCGAGCCGCAGACGCTGCATATGTTGCTGGATAAACTGGCAGACAGCGTGATCCTCTATTTGAACGCGCAGATCAAAGCGGGTGCCCAGTCGATCATGGTATTCGACACCTGGGGTGGCGTGCTGACCGGCCGTGACTACCGTGAATTCTCGCTTTACTACATGCACAAGATTGTCGATAGCGTGCTTCATGAAAACGAAGGCCGCCGCGTGCCAATCACCCTGTTCACCAAAGGTGGCGGGCAGTGGCTGGAAGCGATGGCAGAAACCGGTTGCGATGCGCTGGGGCTGGACTGGACCACGGATATTGCTGATGCGCGTCGTCGCGTTGGTCATAAAGTGGCGTTGCAAGGCAATATGGATCCGTCCATGTTGTATGCGCCTCCGGCCCGTATTGAGCAGGAAGTGGCGGGCATTCTTGAAGGATTTGGTGCCGGGGAAGGCCACGTCTTCAACCTGGGTCACGGTATCCATCAGGATGTGCCGCCGGAGCACGCCGGTGCCTTTGTTGAGGCGGTGCATCGTCTGTCCCGTCCTTACCATCAGGGTTAACCATGGATTTAGCGGCGCTACGCAGGGAACAGCAACAGCGTGCGGCTGATGTGGTGCGGCAGGATGATTTTGAGGTGCTGCCGCCCCGCTGGATTGCCGGTGCCGATGTGGGCTTTGAACAGGGCGGTGAGGTCACACGCGCCGCCCTGGTGATTCTGGAGTACCCCTCGCTACAGCTGGTGGAGCATCAGATTGCCCGCATCAGTACCACCATGCCGTATATCCCCGGTTTTCTCTCCTTTCGCGAAGTGCCCGCCCTGCTGGCGGCCTGGCAGCAACTCACTCATCAGCCCGATCTGTTATTTGTCGATGGTCACGGTATCTCGCATCCGCGTCGGCTCGGCGTTGCCGCGCATTTCGGCTTGCTGGTGGATGTGCCCACCATCGGCGTAGCGAAGCGGCGTTTATGCGGGCATGTTGAGGCGCTGGAAGAGGCTCCAGGCAGCCGTCAGCCATTGATGGATCAGGATGAGCAGATTGGCTGGGTGTGGCGTAGCAAGGCGCGCTGCAATCCGCTGTTTATCTCCACCGGCCATCGTGTCAGCACCGATAGCGCCCTGCAATGGGTGGAAAACTGTACCGCAGGCTATCGTTTACCTGAGCCGACGCGCTGGGCGGATGCGGTTGCTTCCGGCCGTCCGGCCTTTCTGCGCAGGCAAAATGCGCGTTGACGCTGTTTGCGCGCGGCTTTTGCGGTACACTGCCGCCAGCTAAATTATTGAGAGCAAGTTTGATGTTACAGAACCCCGTCCATTTACGTCTGGCGAAGCTGGAAAGCTGGCAGCACGTCACCTTTATGGCCTGTCTGTGTGAACGCATGTTCCCCAACTACTGGGCCTTCTGTCAGCAGACCGAATTCGCAGATCCGCAGCTTTATCGCCGCATGCTCGATCTCGTCTGGGAAAGCCTGACGGTCAAAGACGCCAAAATCAATTTCGACAGCCAGCTGGAGAAACTGGAAGCGGCAATCCCTAATGGTGATGATTTTGACATCTACGGTGTGCATCCGGCGATTGATGCCTGTGTGGCATTGAGCGAAGTACTGCATGCGCAGCTGAGTGGGGAAACCCTTGAGCATGCCATTGAGGTCAGCCGGACGTCGATCACTACCGTGGCGATTCTCGAAATGACCCAGGCTGGACGCGAAATGAGCGATGAAGAGCTGCGCGAAAACCAGGCAATTATTGACGAATGGGATCTGCAGTGGGAGATTTTTCGCCTGCTGGCAGAGTGCGAAGAGCGCGACCTTGAACTAATTAAAGGGTTACGTTCTGACCTGCGCGAAGCGGGAATCAGTAACATCGGTATAATTTTTCAGCAATAAGGCGAGAAAACGTGACTTCAGGCCCGAATTAGCGCGCCTGGAGGCTTCACATCAGCCCCCTGTCTGGTCTACATTTGGGGGGCTGAAAATTGTGGCTATCGGTGCGTGCAGGCTGAAGAGTGCCAGAATATGGCTTTTCCCTCGCACTCGTTGCTTAGCAAGCGATAAATACACTTTAAGGATAACTTATGAACAAGACTCAACTGATTGATGTGATCGCGGAAAAAGCAGACCTGTCAAAAACCCAGGCTAAAACTGCACTGGAATCTACTCTGGCTGCGATCACTGAGTCTCTGAAAGATGGTGATGCTGTACAACTGGTTGGTTTTGGTACTTTTAAAGTGAACCACCGCGCTGAGCGTACCGGTCGCAACCCGCAGACTGGCAAAGAGATCAAAATCGCTGCGGCAAACGTACCGGCGTTCGTCTCTGGTAAAGCGCTGAAAGACGCTGTTAAATAAGTTTCCGCGACGCGGTATAGCTTTAAAAGAGGGGCGGCATCGCCCCTTTTTGTTGCCGGAGCCTGCCATGCTGAACCTTTTACATCAGCGCGTCTGCGCTCTGTTATGTGGTGCCCTCCTGGTAGGGTGCAGCTCCACTCCTGATCTTCCTGCCTTTACTGCCAGCGGCTACCTTGCCGACCGTGGCGTAGTGCGTATCTGGCGCAAAAACAGCGACCATCAGTCAATTCATATGCGTACCGTCTTCATCCCCTTTGATGGTGATGCGATGGAGACCACCGATTACAGCTGGCTGAACAACAATCTCACCAACGTGGAACGACAGGTCACGGGCAAACAACCGGATACCGTCACGCTGCGTTTCGATCAGCAAGGCAATCTCAATTTTATGCAGCGGCAACTGGCCGGGCGACGTGAAGCCGTCAGCAGCGACAGCGTGGAACTGTACCGCTTCGATGCACAGCGCATGCTACAGCAGAGTAATGCGTTGCTGGATGGACGTGTGTTGCTGAGCCAGGGGCACTGGCTGGGCGGGATTCAGGTACGAACCTGCGAAGATAAAGTCATTAATGCGCCTTTCGATAGCAGCATGGTGGCAGCCCTGACCCAGCAACAGCAGCGCGATCCCTCGGTGTCATTGATGGTGGCATGGCTGGAAGCGCCAGAAGGAGTACAGTTGCTCCATATCACCCCAACGGATGAATGCAGCTGGCAACCAAAAGAGAGCGATTTCTGACGGGAATGAAGAAGGGGCACTGAGTGCCCCTTGTGATTATTTGCGGTTGATGGCGCGATAGCCGATATCGTAGCGACAGAAACTGCCATCCCACGAGATAGGCTTAGCCAGCGCATAAGCACGCTGCTGCGCGGCAGCGACATCTTCACCCAGCGCGGTGACGCACAGTACGCGTCCGCCATTGGTGACCACCAGATCATCTTTGAGGGTGGTACCTGCGTGGAACACCTTACCATCTGCAACTTCTTCCAGCGGCAGACCATGAATCTGGTCGCCGGTGTTGTAGTCACCCGGGTAACCGCCAGCCGCCAGCACCACACCCAGCGATGGACGTGGATCCCATTGTGAGGTCTGCTGATCCAGTTTACCGTCACAGGCCGCCAGGCACAGCGCCACCAGATCGGACTGCAAACGCAGCATGATCGGCTGGGTTTCCGGATCGCCAAAGCGGCAGTTGAATTCGATCACTTTCGGCTGGCCGGCTTTGTCGATCATCAGCCCGGCATACAGGAAGCCGGTGTAAGTGTTGCCTTCGGCTTTCATGCCGTTCACGGTTGGCCAGATGATCTGATCCATCACGCGCTGGTGGATCTCATCAGTCACTACCGGAGCCGGTGAGTAAGCGCCCATACCGCCGGTATTCGGGCCAGTATCGCCATCACCTACACGTTTATGGTCCTGGCTGGTGGCCATGGGCAGTACGTTGTCGCCATCCACCATCACGATAAAGCTGGCTTCTTCACCATCCAGGAACTCTTCGATCACGATGCGATGGCCCGCGTCGCCGAAAGCGTTACCCGCCAGCATATCCTGCACGGCATCTTCGGCTTCTTTCAGCGTCATCGCCACGATGACACCTTTACCGGCAGCGAGACCGTCTGCTTTGATCACGATCGGTGCGCCTTTCTCGCGCAGGTACGCCAGCGCGGGCTCAACCTCGGTAAAGTTCTGATACTCAGCGGTTGGAATCTGCTGGCGGGCAAGGAAATCTTTGGTGAAGGCTTTGGAACCTTCCAGCTGCGCTGCCGCCTGCGTTGGGCCAAAAATTTTCAGACCGGCCGCGCGGAACGCATCCACCACCCCAATCACCAGCGGCGCTTCCGGGCCGACGATGGTCAGGTCGATGTTTTCCTGCTGGGCAAACGCCAGCAGCGCAGGGACATCAGTGGCACTGATCGCCACATTCTGCAATGCTGGTTCCAGCGCGGTGCCAGCATTGCCCGGTGCCACAAATACGGTCTCTGCCAGCGGAGACTGCGCAGCCTTCCACGCCAGGGCGTGTTCACGTCCGCCGTTACCAATCACTAAAATTTTCATCTGTAACGCTCCAAACGATTAATGGCGGAAATGACGCATGTCGGTAAAGATCATGGCGATGCCGTGCTCATCGGCGGCAGCAATCACTTCATCATCGCGAATCGAACCGCCCGGCTGGATTACGCAGGTGACGCCGACGGCAGCAGCAGCATCAATACCATCGCGGAACGGGAAGAAGGCGTCAGAGGCCATCGCCGACCCTTTCACTTCCAGACCTTCATCACCGGCTTTGATCCCGGCGATTTTTGCCGAGTAGACGCGGCTCATCTGACCCGCGCCTATCCCGATGGTCATGTTGTCACGCGCATAGACGATGGCGTTGGATTTAACGAACTTCGCCACTTTCCAGCAGAACAGCGCATCACGCAGTTCCTGTTCGGTTGGCTGACGTTTGCTTACGACGCGCAGCTGGCTGGCGTCGACCATGCCGAGATCGCGATCCTGCACCAGTAAACCGCCGTTAACGCGTTTGAAATCCAGCCCGGCAACGCGGCTCTGCCACTGACCACACACCAGCACGCGAACGTTCTGTTTGCTGGCGGTCACTTTCAGCGCGGCTTCGGTGGCTGAGGGGGCAATAATCACTTCGACAAACTGGCGGCTGATGATGGCCTGAGCCGTCGCTTCGTCCAGCTCACGGTTGAAGGCAATGATGCCGCCAAACGCAGAAGTCGGATCGGTTTTATAAGCACGCTCGTAGGCATCCAAAATGGAATCGCCTACAGCCACACCACAGGGGTTGGCATGTTTCACAATCACGCAGGCAGCTTCGCTAAACTCTTTCACACATTCCAGCGCGGCATCAGTATCGGCGATGTTGTTATAGGAGAGCGCTTTACCCTGTACCTGCTGTGCCGTCGCCACTGAGGCTTCCGCGACGTTTTCTTCTATATAGAAAGCTGCGTCCTGATGGCTGTTCTCGCCATAACGCATATCCTGTTTCTTAATGAAGTTAAGGTTTAGGGTACGTGGGAAGCGGCCTGCTGGTTCTTTGCTCTCGCCATGATAAGCCGGTACCAGGCTACCGAAGTAGTTGGCAATCATGCTGTCGTAGGCGGCGGTGTGTTCGAAGGCTTTGATCGCCAGATCGAAACGGGTTGCCAGCGTCAGGGAGTTCTCATTGGCATCCAGCTCCGCAATGATGGCGCTGTAGTCGCTGCTCTTCACCACAATGGCGACGTCTTTGTGGTTCTTCGCGGCAGAGCGCACCATGGTCGGGCCGCCGATATCGATGTTTTCCACCGCATCTTCCAGCGTACAACCCGGTTTTGCGACCGTCTGGGCAAAGGGGTAGAGGTTAACGACCACCATGTCGATGGGGTTGATGGCGTGCTGCGCCATGATGGCATCATCCTGGCCGCGACGACCGAGAATGCCGCCATGCACTTTCGGGTGCAGCGTTTTGACGCGTCCATCCATCATTTCCGGAAAACCGGTGTAGTCAGACACTTCAGTGACCGGCAGGCCTGCATCTGCCAGCAGGCGAGCAGTACCACCTGTGGAGAGCAGCTCAACACCACGGCTGGAGAGTGCCTGAGCAAATTCGAGGATACCGGCTTTGTCTGAGACACTCAGCAGAGCGCGGCGTACAGGACGACGTTGTTGCATGGTGGTTTTATCCCTTGGCTTTGTTTCGCGTAAATAAGAGCGTTACATCAAGCTTAGCGTTTCTCTTCTATATAGAAGAAGCGGCTTGCTTCAGGTAACGCCCCAAAAGGGGCATCCTTGACGTCGCGGGGCATTGTAGCGAAAACGTTTGCGCGATGCTCGACTAAATTCATTTACCCGTCAGGATGTGGATAACTTTGTGTGTAAGTGGGTATAAGGCGGGGTTTTGCTGTGGAATGCAGCGAACGGTTGTTTTTATTGAAATTAGCGGTTGCGCATGCCGAACAACTCCCTATAATGCGCCTCCATCGACACGGCACAACGGCTTACGAAATGCGGTGTTGAGAGAGAAGTTCTGAAGGAACTCTCGCCGGAGAAAATCGCTGAAAAAAGTGATTGACTCTGAAGGAGGAAAGCGTAATATACGCCACCTCGCGACAGACGGTTAACCCGCTGCCCGCACTGCTCTTTAACAATTTATCAGACAATCTGTGTGGGCACTCGCAGGATTGATATCAAAAGTCTACGGACTTAAAAAATATCAAGTCTCAAGAGTGAACACGTAATTCATTACGAAGTTTAATTCTTTGAGCATCAAACTTTAAATTGAAGAGTTTGATCATGGCTCAGATTGAACGCTGGCGGCAGGCCTAACACATGCAAGTCGAACGGTAGCACAGGGGAGCTTGCTCCCCGGGTGACGAGTGGCGGACGGGTGAGTAATGTCTGGGGATCTGCCCGATGGAGGGGGATAACTACTGGAAACGGTAGCTAATACCGCATAACGTCGCAAGACCAAAGTGGGGGACCTTCGGGCCTCACACCATCGGATGAACCCAGATGGGATTAGCTAGTAGGTGGGGTAACGGCTCACCTAGGCGACGATCCCTAGCTGGTCTGAGAGGATGACCAGCCACACTGGAACTGAGACACGGTCCAGACTCCTACGGGAGGCAGCAGTGGGGAATATTGCACAATGGGCGCAAGCCTGATGCAGCCATGCCGCGTGTATGAAGAAGGCCTTCGGGTTGTAAAGTACTTTCAGCGGGGAGGAAGGGTGTGAAGTGAATAGCTTCATGCATTGACGTTACCCGCAGAAGAAGCACCGGCTAACTCCGTGCCAGCAGCCGCGGTAATACGGAGGGTGCAAGCGTTAATCGGAATTACTGGGCGTAAAGCGCACGCAGGCGGTCTGTCAAGTCGGATGTGAAATCCCCGGGCTTAACCTGGGAACTGCATTCGAAACTGGCAGGCTTGAGTCTCGTAGAGGGGGGTAGAATTCCAGGTGTAGCGGTGAAATGCGTAGAGATCTGGAGGAATACCGGTGGCGAAGGCGGCCCCCTGGACGAAGACTGACGCTCAGGTGCGAAAGCGTGGGGAGCAAACAGGATTAGATACCCTGGTAGTCCACGCCGTAAACGATGTCGACTTGGAGGTTGTGCCCTTGAGGCGTGGCTTCCGGAGCTAACGCGTTAAGTCGACCGCCTGGGGAGTACGGCCGCAAGGTTAAAACTCAAATGAATTGACGGGGGCCCGCACAAGCGGTGGAGCATGTGGTTTAATTCGATGCAACGCGAAGAACCTTACCTGGCCTTGACATCCACGGAATTTGGCAGAGATGCCTTAGTGCCTTCGGGAACCGTGAGACAGGTGCTGCATGGCTGTCGTCAGCTCGTGTTGTGAAATGTTGGGTTAAGTCCCGCAACGAGCGCAACCCTTATCCTTTGTTGCCAGCGATTCGGTCGGGAACTCAAAGGAGACTGCCGGTGATAAACCGGAGGAAGGTGGGGATGACGTCAAGTCATCATGGCCCTTACGGCCAGGGCTACACACGTGCTACAATGGCGCATACAAAGAGAAGCGACCTCGCGAGAGCAAGCGGACCTCATAAAGTGCGTCGTAGTCCGGATTGGAGTCTGCAACTCGACTCCATGAAGTCGGAATCGCTAGTAATCGTAGATCAGAATGCTACGGTGAATACGTTCCCGGGCCTTGTACACACCGCCCGTCACACCATGGGAGTGGGTTGCAAAAGAAGTAGGTAGCTTAACCTTCGGGAGGGCGCTTACCACTTTGTGATTCATGACTGGGGTGAAGTCGTAACAAGGTAACCGTAGGGGAACCTGCGGTTGGATCACCTCCTTACCTGAAGATACCTTCCTTCGAAGTGCTCACACAGATTGTCTGATAGAAAAGTAACGAGCAGAAAAACCTCTACAGGCTTGTAGCTCAGGTGGTTAGAGCGCACCCCTGATAAGGGTGAGGTCGGTGGTTCAAGTCCACTCAGGCCTACCAAATTTCTTCTCATGCTGCGTTATGCGCGCGGTCGTTTACCGACGTAAACTTCCCTTCCGCATGCCTTGCCTGAGCAGAAATTGCATTCTTCTTTTGTCTGAAGAATGTGAACTCGGTTGAGTGGTAGTAGTGGTCTCTGCAGTAACTGTATGGGGCTATAGCTCAGCTGGGAGAGCGCCTGCCTTGCACGCAGGAGGTCAGCGGTTCGATCCCGCTTAGCTCCACCATTACAGTACTTCAATACTTCAGAGCGTACCGGAAACGGTGTGCTGCGAAGTATTTGCTCTTTAACAATCCGGAACAAGCTGAAAATTTGAAACGACGCGTTGTTTCATTTCTCCGTAATAAGAAATGAAAGCGGCGCGTTCGAGTCTCTCAAAAGCTTGCGATTCATAAGCGTTGCAAAACGCCTGTGGGTTGTGAGGTTAAGCGACTAAGCGTACACGGTGGATGCCCTGGCAGTCAGAGGCGATGAAGGACGTGCTAATCTGCGAAAAGCGCCGGCAAGGTGATATGAACCGCAACAGCCGGCGATGTCCGAATGGGGAAACCCAGTGCACTTGTGCACTATCGTTAACTGAATACATAGGTTAACGAGGCGAACCGGGGGAACTGAAACATCTAAGTACCCCGAGGAAAAGAAATCAACCGAGATTCCCCCAGTAGCGGCGAGCGAACGGGGAACAGCCCAGGACCTGAATCAGTTTGTGTGTTAGTGGAAGCGTCTGGAAAGTCGCGCGATACAGGGTGACAGCCCCGTACACGAAAATGCACAGACTGTGAGTCCGACGAGTAGGGCGGGACACGTGGTATCCTGTCTGAATATGGGGGGACCATCCTCCAAGGCTAAATACTCCTGACTGACCGATAGTGAACCAGTACCGTGAGGGAAAGGCGAAAAGAACCCCGGCGAGGGGAGTGAAACAGAACCTGAAACCGTGTACGTACAAGCAGTGGGAGCACCCTTTTGGGTGTGACTGCGTACCTTTTGTATAATGGGTCAGCGACTTATATTCTGTAGCAAGGTTAACCGTATAGGGGAGCCGAAGGGAAACCGAGTCTTAACCGGGCGTTAAGTTGCAGGGTATAGACCCGAAACCCGGTGATCTAGCCATGGGCAGGTTGAAGGTTGGGTAACACTAACTGGAGGACCGAACCGACTAATGTTGAAAAATTAGCGGATGACCTGTGGCTGGGGGTGAAAGGCCAATCAAACCGGGAGATAGCTGGTTCTCCCCGAAAGCTATTTAGGTAGCGCCTCGTGAACTCATCTCCGGGGGTAGAGCACTGTTTCGGCTAGGGGGCCATCCCGGCTTACCAACCCGATGCAAACTGCGAATACCGGAGAATGTTATCACGGGAGACACACGGCGGGTGCTAACGTCCGTCGTGAAGAGGGAAACAACCCAGACCGCCAGCTAAGGTCCCAAAGTCATGGTTAAGTGGGAAACGATGTGGGAAGGCACAGACAGCCAGGATGTTGGCTTAGAAGCAGCCATCATTTAAAGAAAGCGTAATAGCTCACTGGTCGAGTCGGCCTGCGCGGAAGATGTAACGGGGCTAAACCATGCACCGAAGCTGCGGCAGCGACACTATGTGTTGTTGGGTAGGGGAGCGTTCTGTAAGCCGCTGAAGGTGGACTGTGAGGTCTGCTGGAGGTATCAGAAGTGCGAATGCTGACATAAGTAACGATAAAGCGGGTGAAAAGCCCGCTCGCCGGAAGACCAAGGGTTCCTGTCCAACGTTAATCGGGGCAGGGTGAGTCGACCCCTAAGGCGAGGCTGAAAAGCGTAGTCGATGGGAAACAGGTTAATATTCCTGTACTTGGTGTTACTGCGAAGGGGGGACGGAGAAGGCTAGGTTATCCGGGCGACGGTTGTCCCGGTTTAAGCGTGTAGGTGTGAAGACCAGGCAAATCCGGTCTTCTTTAACACTGAGGCGTGATGACGAGCCACTACGGTGGTGAAGTAACTGATGCCCTGCTTCCAGGAAAAGCCTCTAAGCTCCAGGTAACACGAAATCGTACCCCAAACCGACACAGGTGGTCAGGTAGAGAATACCAAGGCGCTTGAGAGAACTCGGGTGAAGGAACTAGGCAAAATGGTGCCGTAACTTCGGGAGAAGGCACGCTGGCATTAGGTGAAGGGACTTGCTCCCGGAGCTGAAGCCAGTCGAAGATACCAGCTGGCTGCAACTGTTTATTAAAAACACAGCACTGTGCAAACACGAAAGTGGACGTATACGGTGTGACGCCTGCCCGGTGCCGGAAGGTTAATTGATGGGGTTATCCGTAAGGAGAAGCTCTTGATCGAAGCCCCGGTAAACGGCGGCCGTAACTATAACGGTCCTAAGGTAGCGAAATTCCTTGTCGGGTAAGTTCCGACCTGCACGAATGGCGTAATGATGGCCAGGCTGTCTCCACCCGAGACTCAGTGAAATTGAAATCGCTGTGAAGATGCAGTGTACCCGCGGCAAGACGGAAAGACCCCGTGAACCTTTACTATAGCTTGACACTGAACATTGAGCCTTGATGTGTAGGATAGGTGGGAGGCTTTGAAGCGTGGACGCCAGTCTGCGTGGAGCCGACCTTGAAATACCACCCTTTAATGTTTGATGTTCTAACGTAGGCCCGTAATCCGGGCTGCGGACAGTGTCTGGTGGGTAGTTTGACTGGGGCGGTCTCCTCCCAAAGCGTAACGGAGGAGCACGAAGGTTGGCTAATCCTGGTCGGACATCAGGAGGTTAGTGCAATGGCATAAGCCAGCTTGACTGCGAGAGTGACGGCTCGAGCAGGTGCGAAAGCAGGTCATAGTGATCCGGTGGTTCTGAATGGAAGGGCCATCGCTCAACGGATAAAAGGTACTCCGGGGATAACAGGCTGATACCGCCCAAGAGTTCATATCGACGGCGGTGTTTGGCACCTCGATGTCGGCTCATCACATCCTGGGGCTGAAGTAGGTCCCAAGGGTACGGCTGTTCGCCGTTTAAAGTGGTACGCGAGCTGGGTTTAGAACGTCGTGAGACAGTTCGGTCCCTATCTGCCGTGGGCGCTGGAGAATTGAGGGGGGTTGCTCCTAGTACGAGAGGACCGGAGTGAACGCACCACTGGTGTTCGGGTTGTCATGCCAATGGCATTGCCCGGTAGCTAAGTGCGGAAAAGATAAGTGCTGAAAGCATCTAAGCACGAAACTTGCCCCGAGATGAGTTCTCCCTGACCCCTTGAGGGTCCTGAAGGGACGTTGAAGACGACGACGTTGATAGGCCGGATGTGTAAGTGCAGCGATGCATTGAGCTAACCGGTACTAATGACCCGTGAGGCTTAACCTTACAACGCCAGAGGCGTTTTGGTTGAGAGACCAGAGAAGATTTTCAGCTTGGTTCATCCGGATAGATTCGTGCGGCCTGAGAGGGCGGTACGGATAAACAGAATTTGCCTGGCGGCTGTAGCGCGGTGGTCCCACCTGACCCCATGCCGAACTCAGAAGTGAAACGCCGTAGCGCCGATGGTAGTGTGGGGCCTCCCCATGCGAGAGTAGGGAACTGCCAGGCATCAATTTTAGTGTGCTGATATGGCTCAGTTGGTAGAGCGCACCCTTGGTAAGGGTGAGGTCCCCAGTTCGACTCTGGGTATCAGCACCAGTTATGGCATGAGTTCGGATTCAAAAGAATTTGCCTGGCGGCTGTAGCGCGGTGGTCCCACCTGACCCCATGCCGAACTCAGAAGTGAAACGCCGTAGCGCCGATGGTAGTGTGGGGCCTCCCCATGCGAGAGTAGGGAACTGCCAGGCATCAATCAAGTAAAGAAGCCCTGAACGAAAGTTCAGGGCTTTTTTACGTCTGAAAATCAGGACAACTCACGGATGCATAACAGCACGACGAATCGCGCTGTTATGCATTGCCGGTTTTAGAACGTTAAACTCGCAGTAATTCCCCCGACAAAAGCATCTTTTACGCTGCTATCCGCCCCTGGCGCGGCGACGTATTGAAGATTGGGGCGCAGTGACAACCACTGACGGACGTTCCAGGCATAGTAGAGTTCATAATCGTATTCTGCACCTCTGATTACCGGTAGATAAGTGGCGTCATTGACGCTCTGTACACCATTTTCTTCATTTTCCCGCTCCAGCATGCGGCTATAGGCTGCATTCACATGTAGTCGGGCCATTCCTAAGCCAATTTCATCCTGTGGCCGCGCAGCAAAAAGCCCTTTCCAGGTTAATGCGACGGTCTGAGTATCATCAAGCTTTGAGGTCCGTTTATCGTGCATCACCTGGCTAAGCGTTAACGATAAGCCACGATGATTGTCATGCTGCCAGGCGAATAACTGTTGTTGAACAATGGCATAAGCGCCATAACCATGGGCGGTATCGCCATATTCACCGTGCTGCCAGCTATGATAAACCCCGCCACGGGCTGAAGAGTAATAAGCACCCAGGCGATAATTGCCAGGTAATGCATCTGCACCCAGTTTGGGCTGCCAACCGATTTCTAGCGGGATAAGATTGCCGTCGGAGTGCTTAACCGAGAAATGAAAACCGCTACCACGATTGTCGTTGTCATCATTTTGGTTATAAAATCCAACCTTAACATAGACATCCGGTGTGATATTGAGCTGTAAACGTCCCATCCATTGTGACACTGGCCAGTTCATCCAGCGATCGCTACGTGACTTACCGGGCACGCCTGGTCCGAGTGCGAGGTTCTGGAAATGGGTTTCGATCGTACCGAAGTCCTCCCCCACCGTTGCCCGACCAAGTTTGAGATTGAAACGATCGTCACTAAAGCCGGTACGCAACCAGAACTGTGTCAGTCGCCATGTTTGTCCGCGACCATAGACTTCCTGCACTGAGGAGAGCATGGGTGCTTTAGGATTAGCGATCTGCTCAGAAAGGTTTTGTCCGTTGCGATCGGTCACCGTCGCCTGGAAATCCGTATCCTGCCAGCCCAGCAATTTTTGCAGGTCGAGATGGGTGCCAAACGCCCATTGGTCAGTGTAACGTGCTGTCGTTGCTGATTGATAACCCCCTGCCAGGTTTGCGGCACTCTCCATGACATAATTAACATTAAAATCAATGCCCTGTTGCTGAAGTGCAGTGCGCTGGCCATTCCAGTCACCCAACATCCAGGGGGAGTCGCTGGAAAAGGGGCTGGCCGCCGCAAACCCATTGGGTGCGGTAACAACCAGCATAATGCCTGGCCAAATCAGGCTGGCGATTTTAACTTTATGCATAATAAACAACCTTACAGATATAATTTCCGAGCCAATAAAATGAGGCGTTAATATTGATGTCTTTTTTAATAGCAGGAATGACTTATACATCAGGCTGGATTTTTATTTTACAAATATATATATATGACTTTTGATTCAAAGCAATGTGATTCACAATGCATTGAATTTACTTTGTTTTATATTTAAAAATAATTGAAATTTAATTTGCGCATTTATTTTAATTGGTGGTATTTAATCAACCAAAACGATATGGGTAATAAACCAAATAAATATAGATTTATATTTTTACTGATTAAAATAAGCCGGGCGTTGCCTTAATTTAAGGTATCTGCAGTTTATTGCGGCTTATGCCTGCTTATGATGCATTAAGCTGAAACATTTTCATAAACCGCATGAAGACTCGACATTCTCACTGCACCAGGCTAATGTCAGGCATCTGGATGTCTAAACGTTTATACGGTTGTAAGAGGTGAGCAGGTTATGCCAATCAGGATCCCCGACGAGTTACCGGCAGTGAATTTTCTGCGTAATGAGAATGTCTTTGTCATGACGTCATCGCGCGCCCGTGTCCAGGAGATCCGTCCGCTGAAGGTGCTGGTACTCAATCTGATGCCGAAAAAGATTGAAACCGAAAACCAGTTTCTGCGTCTGCTATCCAACTCGCCGTTGCAGATCGATATTCAGCTGCTGCGTATCGACAGCCGTGAGTCACGCAATACACCGACTGAGCACCTGAACAACTTTTACTGTAATTTCGATGATATTCAGCATGATAACTTTGACGGCTTGATTGTCACCGGCGCACCGCTCGGCCTGGTGGACTTCAACGATGTCGCTTACTGGCCGCAGATTCAGCGTGTGCTGCACTGGGCAAAAGAACACGTTACCTCGACGTTGTTTGTCTGTTGGGCGGTGCAGGCGGCGTTGAATATTCTGTATGGTATTCCAAAGCAGACGCGCCAGAATAAGTTGTCCGGTGTCTATGAACATCAGATTCTGCATCCACATGCGTTACTGACGCGCGGTTTTGATGACAACTTCCTTGCCCCGCACTCACGCTATGCTGATTTCCCCAGTCAGCTGATTCGTGATTACACCGATCTGGAGTTATTTGCCGAATCAGAAACCACCGGAGCGTATCTGATGGCGAGTAAGGATAAACGCCTCGCGTTTGTCACCGGCCATCCGGAATACGATGCACTGACGTTATCCGGTGAATACCATCGTGATTACGATGCCGGGTTGAACCCAGAGGTTCCGTGGAACTATTTCCCACAGGACAATCCCGAGCTGCCGCCACGCGCAACCTGGCGCAGCCATGGCAACCTGTTGTTCTCCAACTGGCTGAACTACTACGTGTATCAGATCACACCGTTTGATCTGCGGCATATGAACCCAACACTCGAATAACCGATACATCCCACTGACCATGCCGTGGCCACCTCGTGTAGCCACGGCATTTTTTTGCCTGAATCATAAGGTGGAAGTTATTGCCTTTATTTCGAGTCTTTAAATTACATAATAATCAGTATGATAAGTGCATTTAACCATAAAAATGGAAATAGTTTTTGAAAATAAAATAAAAATCATTATGCTCTGATCTTGCAGGTTAAAAAACACCCTACAGCCGGATCCCGCAACCCAGAACGGGATCAACACAGGAGGCAGCCCGCATGACAGACTCGGTTATCAGCAGCACATTAACCTTTAGCCAGCCCTTTACCCACGCGGAAAAGCAGCTGCTCACCCCGGAAGCCATCGACTTTCTGCACTCTCTGGTGGCGCGTTTTGCCCCGGAACGCGAGCGCCTGCTAAAAGCCCGTCAGCAACGCCAGCAGCGTTATGATCAGGGTGCATTGCCAGGCTTTGATTCGGAAACGGCTTCCATTCGTGAAAACGAGTGGCAGGTACGTCCGATACCCCAACTGCTGCGCGATCGCCGCGTAGAGATCACCGGTCCGCCGGATCGCAAAATGGTGATCAATGCCTTGAATGCTAACGTGAAAGTATTTATGGCGGATTTTGAGGATTCGCTGGCACCGACCTGGGAAAAACTGGTCGATGGTCAACTGGCGTTACGTGATGCAGTGAAGGGGACGCTGAGTTTCACCAGTGAAACCGGCAAGATCTACCAGTTACGATCCGATCCCGCGCTGCTGATGTGCCGTGTCCGTGGTCTGCATCTGGATGAAAAGCATGTGGAATGGCGCGATCGCGCTATCCCCGCAGGGCTGTTTGATTTTGCGCTGTACCTGTTTCACAACGTAGACGCGCTGCTGGAGAAGGGCCACGGACCCTGGTTCTATCTGCCAAAAACCGAACATGCCAGCGAAGTGGCGTGGTGGCGTGAGATCTTCCGTTTCAGTGAAGATCGCTTTGATCTGCCGCGTGGCACCATCAAAGCCACGGTATTGATTGAAACGCTGCCAGCGGTATTCCAGATGGATGAGATCCTGTGGGAATTGCGTGATCACGTCGTTGGGCTGAACTGTGGCCGCTGGGATTACATCTTCAGCTATATCAAAACCCTCGGTCAGCATGGTGAGCGTATCCTGCCGGATCGCCAGCAAATCACGATGGATCAGCCGTTCCTCGATGCCTATTCGCGGCTGCTGATCAGAACCTGCCACCGCCGTGGCGCACTGGCGATGGGGGGAATGTCGGCGCTGATCCCGAGCAAAGACCCGCAACGCAACGCCTGGGTCACGCAGAAAGTGCAGGAAGACAAAGCGCGCGAAGCAGCGAACGGTCACGATGGCACCTGGGTGGCGCATCCCGGCCTGGCCGATATCGCGATGGCGGAATTTAATCGCCAGCTGGGTGATCAACCTAATCAAATGCATGTCAGCCGTGAGCAGGATAGCCCGGTCACCGCGGAACGGCTGCTGCTGCCTTGCCGTGGCAAACGCACCGAAGCAGGGATGCGTGCCAACATTCGCGTGGCGCTGCAATATCTTGAAGCCTGGATCAGTGGGAATGGTTGTGTGCCGATTGATGGCCTGATGGAAGATGCGGCCACTGCCGAAATTGCCCGCACCTCGATCTGGCAATGGATTCGCCACAAGCAAATTCTCAGCGATGGCCAGCTGGTAACGGCGGCGCTTTTTGAACAGCTGCTGGATGAAGAACTGACGGCGTTGCAGCACAGCCTCGGTGAAGAACGTTGCCGAAACGGACGTTTTGCCGATGCCGCCGCGCTGATGGCACAAATCACCACCGATGATGAGCTGGTTCCTTTCCTCACCCTGCCAGGCTACCGCCTGCTGCCCTGACCCCGGGAGATATTGCTATGACGACTCGTACGCAACAAATCAAACAGCTGGAAACCACCTGGCAGGATGCACGCTGGCAGGGAATTACCCGACCTTACAGCGCCCAGGATGTGGTGAATTTACGCGGTTCCGTCAATCCGGCCTGTACCCTGGCGGAGCGGGGGGCGCAAAAGCTGTGGTCGCTGCTGAATGGGGAATCGCAGAAAGGGTATATCAACAGCCTGGGGGCATTGACGGGCGGCCAGGCGGTGCAACAGGCGAAAGCAGGCATTGAGGCCATCTATCTCTCTGGCTGGCAGGTCGCGGCGGATGCCAACCTTGCCGGGCAGATGTACCCGGATCAGTCGCTTTATCCGGTGAATTCGGTGCCGGCGGTGGTGGAGCGTATTAACCAGAGTTTCCAGCGTGCCGATCAGATTCAGTGGGCCAGCGGGATGTCGCCGGAGGTTGAAGGCTTTATTGATTACTACCTGCCGATTGTGGCGGATGCGGAAGCCGGGTTTGGCGGGGTGCTCAACGCCTTTGAGTTGATGAAATCGATGATTCAGGCCGGTGCGGCGGCGGTGCATTTTGAAGACCAGCTGGCGGCGGTGAAGAAATGCGGCCATATGGGCGGTAAAGTGCTGGTGCCAACCCAGGAGGCGATTCAGAAACTGGTGGCGGCACGTCTGGCAGCTGATGTGATGGACGTCCCGACGGTGCTGATTGCCCGTACCGACGCTGATGCGGCCGATCTCATCACCTCCGACTGCGATGAATACGATCGGGCGTTTATCACCGGCGAACGCACCTCGGAAGGTTTCTTCCGCACCCGTGCCGGGATTGAGCAGGCCATCAGCCGTGGTCTGGCCTATGCGCCCTACGCCGATGTGCTGTGGTGTGAAACTTCAACGCCGGACCTGGCACTGGCGCAGCGTTTTGCCGAGGCGATTCACGCGCAGTACCCGGGCAAGTTGCTGGCCTACAACTGCTCGCCGTCGTTCAACTGGAAGAAAAACCTCGACGATCGCACCATCGCCCGCTTCCAGCAGGCGCTGAGCGAGATGGGTTACCGCTTCCAGTTCATCACCCTGGCGGGTATCCATAGCATGTGGTTCAACATGTTCGACCTGGCGCATGCCTATGCGCAGGGCGAGGGCATGCGCCACTACGTTGAGAAGGTACAGCAGCCGGAATTTGCTGCGCGTGATAAGGGTTACACCTTCTCATCACATCAGCAGGAAGTGGGTACTGGCTATTTTGACCGCATCACCACGGTGATCCAGGGGGGTAAATCGTCGGTCACCGCGTTAACCGGTTCTACCGAAGCCGCGCAGTTCTGAGTTGTGATGCTGGCCCATGGAGGGGCCATTTTGCCGGGAGACGTGCCGATGCCGCCGAGAGAATCCCTCATTGCTCACACCATCCTGCAAGGATTTGACGCGCAGTATGGTCGCTTTCTCGATATTACCGCCGGTGCTCAACAGCGTTTTGAGCAGGCTGACTGGCATGCCGTGCAGCAGGCGATGAAAGCACGTATCCACCTTTATGATCATCATGTTGGGCTGGTGGCAAATCAGCTGCGCATCCTCAATGGGGCGTCCGACTGGGATGAAGGTTTCTGGCTGCGGGTGAAAAGCCACTACGAAACTCTGCTGCCGGGCTATCCACGCCATGAGATCGCTGAAAGTTTCTTTAATTCGGTATATTGCCGGTTGCAGGGCCATAGCCACCTGACACCGCAGCGATTATTTATCTTTCCTTCGCAGCCGTTCGCTCCGGCTCCGGCATCACCACGCCCGTTGTCGCGCCTGTATCGGCCACAGCACAGCTGGCAGGAAACGCTGCGCCAGATCTTCAACGACATTCCGTTACGTTTGCCTTGGCAGGATCAGGCGCGCGATATCAGCTGGATCGTGCGTCATCTGCATGAGCAATTCAGCGCAGCTCAGCTGGCGACGGCGACGCTGGATGTTGCCAGCGAGCTGTTTTACCGCAATAAAACCGCGTGGATTGTGGCGCGCCTGCAGCTGGAAGATGACACGCTGCCGTGCCTGTTACCGATTCAGCGCGATGAGGCCGGACGGCTGTGGATCGACACCTGTCTTACCGACAGCAACGATGCCAGCATCGTCTTCGGTTTCGCCCGCGCCTACTTTATGGTTTACGCCCCGGTGCCCGCCGCGCTGGTGGACTGGCTGCAACCGATTCTGCCCGGCAAAACCACCGCCGAACGCTATATGGCGATTGGTTGCCAGAAGCACGGTAAAACCGAGTGCTACCGCGAATATCTGCATTACCTGACGCACAGTCAGGAAGATTTCACCATCGCGCCCGGCGTGCGCGGCATGGTGATGTTGGTGTTTACCCTGCCGGGTTTTGACCGGGTGTTTAAGGTGATTAAGGACCGCTTTGCCCCGCAGAAAGAGGTGACGGATGCGCAGGTACGTGATTGTTATCGGCTGGTCAAAGAGCATGACCGTGTAGGCCGCATGGCCGACACCCAGGAGTTTGAACACTTTGCGTTGCCGCGTGCGCGTATTCCGGCGGCGCTGATGGCTGAGTTCGAGCGCGATATCCCGGAGAAAATTTGTATCGAAGATGACGTGGTGATCATTCGCCATCTGTGGCTGGAGCGACGAATGCAGCCGCTGAACCTGTGGCTGATGCAGGCCAACCCGGCGCAGCGTCAGCACGCGATTGAAGAGTATGGCGATGCCATCCGGCAACTGGCGGCAGCCAATATTTTCCCCGGCGACATGCTGTTTAAAAATTTCGGCATGACGCGCCACGGACGGGTGGTGTTTTACGATTACGATGAAATCCGCCCGATGACAGAGCTTCAGTTCCGCGATGTGCCGCCAGCCCGTTACGAAGAGGACGAGTTGCAGGCCGAGCCGTGGTACAGCGTCGGACCAGACGATGTCTTCCCGGAAACCTTCCGCTATGCGCTGTGCAGCGAACCGGCAACCGGTAAGTTACTGCTGGCGCTGCACCCGGAGCTGTTCGATCCCGGCTGGTGGCGTGCGCAGCAAGCGCGGATTCGTCAGGGGCATATTGAAGAGGTGATGGCGTGGCGCGCGGCACAGCGCTTCAGCGTGCGCTATGCCACGATCGCGGCTTAACGACCGGCGTACGCCAGCGTTACCTGTTTCGCCGCACGGATCACCAGTGCGCCGAGTTCGGTGATGCGGTCATCGGTCATACGCGCGATCGGCCCGGAAATCGAGATGGCGGCGAAAGGTTCACCGTGTTCATCGTAAATCGGTGCCGCGACGCAGCGCAGGCCCAGCGCGTGTTCTTCATCATCATGGGAAAAACCCACTTTGCGAATGAGCGCCAGATTCTCTTTCAGGCTGTGCGGTGACATCAGCGTTTTCGGCGTGTAGTAATGCAGGCCTTTCTGATGCAGCAGCGTAGTGACCTGGTCATCACTCAGATGGGCCAGGAAGGCTTTTCCAGCCCCGGAGGCGTGCATTGGCAGCTTGCCGCCAATCGGCGCGGACATACGCATCAGCTGGGTGCACTGCACCTGGTCGATAATCACCGCCTGATAATCGCTGAGATCCAGCACCGCCAGATTCACCGTTTCTCCGGCGTCTTCCATCAACTTGCGCAGAATCGGATGCACAATCGCCAGCAGATTGCGGCTTTGCAGGAAGCTGCTGCCGACCACAAAGGCATGCGGGCCGATAGCCCAGAAACCTAAGTCCCCAACCTGATGGACAAAGCCCTGCTGCTGCATGGTGGTCAGCAGGCGATGGGTGGTGGAGTTGGGCAGACCAGCCTGTTGGGCCAGTTCGGTCAGCGCCACGCTGCCGTTCGATTCTGCAATCAGTTCCAGCAGACGCAGACCGCGCGTCAGGGACTGGACCTGGCCGCCAGCCGGGGCCGCAGTAGCCGCCGCAGTACGGGGTTTTTTGCCGCGTTTCGCGGGCGCAGGGGTAGCCATGACTTCTCCATAGTCGCATCAGATATGGAAACCATTTTCGTTTTTCACCCTGCGAATGCAAATGCTGACTTACTGGTCGGATCTGTCAGGGTTTCACCCTGAAAATGTCTCATCCGTCATAACTTTTACCCACCTGAAAGTTGTGCCAGTATGTCTGGCTGGCATTTCAGCCAACGTAATGACGTGGACGGGGCAACAGTGAGTAACAGAATAGAAGCGCTGCATCAGCAGCTCGCGCGACGCATCATGATTCTGGACGGTGGCATGGGCACCATGATCCAGAGCTATAAACTGGATGAGCAGGATTTTCGTGGCAGCCGCTTTGCTGACTGGCCGTGCGATCTCAAAGGCAATAACGATTTGCTGGTGCTGTCCAAACCCGAGGTGATTCGCGAGATCCATAACGCTTACCTCGCGGCAGGTGCCGATATTCTGGAAACCAACACTTTCAATTCAACCACCATTGCGATGGCGGATTACGAAATGGAAGCGCTGTCGGCGGAGATCAACCTCGAAGCTGCCCGGCTGGCGCGCGCCTGTGCCGATGAGTGGAGCGCTAAAACGCCTGAGCGCCCGCGTTACGTCGCCGGAGTGCTTGGCCCGACCAACCGTACCTGTTCCATCTCACCGGATGTGAACGATCCGGCATTTCGTAACGTGACCTTTAATCAGCTGGTGGACGCCTATCGTGAATCCACCCATGCGCTGATCGCCGGCGGTTCCGACCTCATTATGATTGAAACGGTGTTCGATACCCTGAACGCCAAAGCGGCTATTTATGCGGTCCAGGCGGAGATGGAGGCGATGGGCGTGAAGCTGCCGCTGATGATCTCCGGCACCATTACCGATGCCTCTGGCCGTACCCTGTCCGGGCAAACCACCGAAGCCTTTTATAACTCGCTGCGCCACGCCGAACCGTTATCTTTTGGTCTTAACTGCGCACTGGGGCCGGATGAACTGCGTCAATACGTGGCGGAGCTGTCGCGCATTGCCGAAGGTTATGTCACCGCGCACCCTAACGCCGGTCTGCCGAATGCTTTCGGCGAATATGACCTGGATGCCGCCACCATGGCGGAACAAATTGGTGAATGGGCGCGTTCGGGTTTCCTCAACATCATTGGTGGCTGCTGCGGCACCACGCCAGAGCATATTGCGGCGATGGTGGCAGCAGTGGACGGCGTTGCGCCGCGTAAGCTGCCGGAGATACCGGTTGCCTGCCGCTTATCCGGGCTGGAGCCCCTGAATATCAGCGCGGATTCGCTGTTTGTGAACGTCGGAGAACGTACCAACGTTACCGGCTCGGCCAAATTTAAGCGTCTGATCAAAGAAGAAAAATACAACGAAGCGCTGGATGTGGCGCGCCAGCAGGTCGAAAGCGGCGCGCAAATCATCGATATCAACATGGATGAAGGCATGCTGGATGCGGAAGCGGCGATGGTTCGCTTCCTGAATCTGATTGCCGGTGAGCCGGATATCGCCCGCGTGCCGATTATGATCGACTCCTCCAAATGGGAGGTGATCGAGAAAGGGCTGCAATGCATCCAGGGCAAAGGCATCGTCAACTCGATCTCGATGAAAGAAGGCATCGAGATGTTTATCGATCACGCACGCAAAGTGCGTCGCTACGGTGCCGCCATGGTGGTGATGGCGTTTGACGAAGTGGGCCAGGCGGATACCCGCGCGCGTAAAATCGAGATTTGCCGCCGTGCTTACCAGATCCTCACCGAAGAGGTGGGTTTCCCGCCGGAAGACATCATTTTTGACCCGAACATCTTTGCGGTCGCCACCGGTATCGAAGAACACAACAACTACGCCATGGACTTCATCGGTGCCTGTGAAGACATCAAACGTCAGCTGCCGCATGCGATGATCTCCGGTGGCGTCTCGAACGTGTCGTTCTCGTTCCGTGGCAATGACCCGGTGCGTGAAGCGATTCATGCGGTGTTCCTCTACTACGCAATTCGCAACGGCATGGATATGGGGATCGTTAACGCCGGTCAGCTGGCGATTTATGACGATTTGCCTGCCGAGTTGCGTGATGCGGTGGAAGACGTGATCCTCAATCGCCGTGATGATGGTACCGAACGGTTGCTGGAGCTGGCGGAGAAATACCGTGGAGCCAAAGGCGACGGCGAGCAGGAAAAGCAACTGGCGGAATGGCGCAGCTGGGATGTGGTCAAACGTCTCGAATATTCGCTGGTTAAAGGCATCACCGAATTTATTGAGCAGGACACCGAAGAGGCGCGCCAGGCTTCCGCCCGCCCGATTGAGGTGATTGAAGGGCCGCTGATGTCCGGCATGAATGTGGTGGGCGATCTGTTCGGCGAAGGGAAGATGTTCCTGCCGCAGGTGGTGAAATCTGCACGCGTGATGAAACAGGCGGTGGCTTACCTTGAACCCTATATCCAGGCCAGTAAAGAAGCGGGCCGCAGCAACGGTAAAATCGTGCTGGCGACGGTGAAAGGTGACGTGCACGACATCGGTAAAAATATCGTCGGTGTGGTGCTGCAATGTAACAACTACGAAATTATCGATCTCGGCGTGATGGTGCCGAGTGACAAAATCCTGAAAACCGCCGTCGAGCAGAAGGCCGATATTATTGGTTTGTCCGGGCTGATTACCCCGTCGCTGGATGAGATGGTTAACGTGGCGAAGGAGATGGAGCGTCAGGGCTTTTCCATGCCGTTACTGATTGGCGGTGCCACCACCTCGAAAGCGCATACCGCGGTGAAAATCGAGCAGAACTACAGCGGCCCGACGGTTTACGTACAGAACGCCTCACGTACCGTAGGCGTGGTGTCATCGCTGCTGTCGCCCAGCCTGAAAGAAGATTTTGTCGCGCGTACGCGCAAAGAGTACGACACCGTGCGCATTCAGCACGCGCGTAAAAAGCCGCGCACGCCGCCGGTCAGCCTGCAAACCGCGCGTGACAACGATTTCTCCTTTGACTGGGAAAGCTACACGCCGCCAGTGGCCCATCGCCTCGGCGTCAGCCCGGTGGAAGCCAGCATCGAAACGCTGCGTAACTATATCGACTGGACGCCGTTCTTTATGACCTGGTCGCTGGCCGGGAAATATCCACGCATCCTGGAAGATGAGGTGGTGGGGGAAGAGGCGCAGCGCCTGTTCCACGATGCGAACGCGATGCTCGATATGTTGAGCCAGAACGGTACGCTGCAACCGCGGGGTGTGGTGGGGATTTTCCCGGCCAACCGCGTGGGGGATGATATCCAGATTTACAGCGACGAAAGCCGTAGCCAGGTGTTGTGTGTGAGCCATCACTTACGTCAGCAAACCGAGAAAACCGACTTTGCCAACTATTGCCTGGCGGATTTTGTCGCACCGAAATCGAGTGGCAAAGCAGACTATCTCGGCGCGTTCGCCGTGACCGGCGGGCTGGAGGAAGATGCGCTGGCTGAGGCGTACGACCAGCAGCATGATGACTACAACAAAATCATGATTAAGGCCGTCGCGGATCGTCTGGCAGAAGCCTTTGCAGAATATCTGCACGAACGGGTGCGTAAGGTGATCTGGGGCTTTGGTGCGCATGAGAATCTCAGCAATGAAGAGTTGATTCGTGAGAACTATCAGGGAATCCGTCCGGCTCCGGGTTATCCGGCCTGCCCGGAACACACGGAGAAAGCCCAGATTTGGCAACTGCTGGATGTGGAGACCCACACCGGTATGAAGCTGACGGAATCCTTCGCCATGTGGCCGGGGGCGTCGGTTTCCGGCTGGTACTTCAGCCATCCCGACAGCCGTTATTTTGCCGTGGCGCAGATTCAGCGCGATCAGGTGGAGGATTATGCGGCACGTAAGGGGATGAGCGTCAGTGAAGTCGAGCGTTGGTTAGCACCTAACCTGGGATACGATGCGGACTAATCTTTGCGCGATGAATCGCGCCGCTACAATCACCCACTGGACCGTAGCGGCGCGATTTATCGCGCAGACTGGCGACCCAGCGGGCCGCCCATTTTTACGGCAGGTTAATTAAAGCGCGCGTCGCGATCTGACGTCATATCATACAGCTGATATTTACGACCCAGCATCTGGCCGCCGTCACGCGTCAGCGGTACCCAGTTCACCTGCGCACGACCACGTGTTGGCGTGACGGTAAACAGGTCCATCGGGATCGAGATATAGAAGCCTTTGGTGAAGCTGCCTTCGCCATACTCTGCCGCCGAGACGTTGGTTTTGGTGGCATAGAAACCGACGATCACGCCGCTGTCGAATTGCTTCGACATATCCAGCGTCACACCTTTATCCTTCGCCAGATACTGGCCCACGCTCGCTTTCACCAGCACGTTCTGCATAAACCACGGACGCCAGTAAGCAGTCAGATTACCGACAGGTGC
Organism: Pantoea sp. App145; assembly: GCF_047947045.1. Lineage (NCBI taxonomy): Bacteria > Pseudomonadati > Pseudomonadota > Gammaproteobacteria > Enterobacterales > Erwiniaceae > Pantoea > Pantoea sp. App145. The sequence continues at coordinate 2,539,744 of NZ_CP133290.1, read as the reverse complement.
TTTGTAGTCGGTGAACTGCATCATGTTGTCCCAGTCACGCTGCTTGACGTAGTTGGCATCGACGCCAATCGCCCAGTTACTGTCCACCGGACGATACAACACTTCGCCACCTACGCCGCCGTACATGGTTTCCAGATAACCACCGTACACCTGGCCATAGAAGTCATTGCCGAGGTAGCGCATGTAGTTGGCTTGCAGATCATTCACATACACGTTGTTCTCAACGTACTGGCGAATATGGGTACGCACGCGCGGCAGGGCGGAATTGGCTGTCAGGCCGTTGTAGTTAAACTTGTCGTAGTTATTGGCGAGGTTACCGAACAGGCTGCCACTGACCAGCAGGTGATCCGTCAGCTGGTAATCGACGTTACCCATCACGCCCAATTGGTACATGTAGAAGCTTTCCGGCCCACCTACTGACTGGTTCAGCACCGGCGACAGGCTGTAATTCAGGCGATCTCTGCGGATGAAATATCCCTGCTCGGTTGAGCCGGGATCGACTGGATTGATACGTGTCTGCTGCAGCGGCTGTTCGTGACCGAGCGGGTAGCCGGAGAGATCGTTTTTCAGGCTGGCGACATCGGTCCGCGTGGTCACCTGCGGCATATTGAAGCGCGACTCAGTCACATCAATGGTATTGATGCCTTCAGGCAGGTTATTGACGATGATGCGGTTAGCCCGATCGACCCCTTCGCGCGTATCACGGTATTTGGTCTGCTCGCCAGAGACATACAGGGTATCGCCTTTGGTCTGAATCTTCGGACCATCAAGACCGGCGTTGTATTTCAGATCGGTCAGCTGGTTGGCTACCACCGTGGACTGCAACAGGTCGCCCTGCGGCTGCGGATTGTAAGCCGGTTTGGCGCTGTCGATATGCGGTTGACGTAAATCGTCAAAGTTAGTGCGCAGCGTAAAGCCAAACATAAAGGTATTGCCGCGTTCGTAACTGGCGTTGATGTCTGCCCAGTCAGTGATGCGATAAATCGCGCCGACGTTAACCTTGCTGTTTTGCTCCAGACGGCCCGCGAAATCGTCCTGATAATTGTTGCCTTCGTATTCGACTTTCAGACGCAGCGGCTGCCACGGCGTTTGATACTCGATACCACCGAACAGCGCTGCCGGACCGTGGAACATCTGGGAACCGTTAATCGACCCCGCCGTACCGCCGCCGTTAGTTCGGGTACAGAAGCTATCGCTGTAGGAACAGAACGGGTTTTTGATGGTGCCGCTGTTGCCGAGATAACCCCAGCCGATGCCGAAGGTGAAATCGAACGGCCCCCAGGCTTTGGTGCCCACCAGATATTCGCTGTCGAACAGGCCGGTACCGCCCAAATCGCGCGCACCGAATGACACTTCCGGCAGCCAGTAGCTTTCCTGCCACAGGCGCAGTTTCAGATCGAAGGCTTTGTCTTTATAACTCTGGTCACCGCTGAAGCTTTCCGAGGAACTGTAGCGACGGGTACGTACGTCGGTATAACGCACGGTGGTCTCCAGCCACGGGAACAGTTGCAGTGACGCGGAATAGTAGCGGTATTGATCGTTATTACGATAGTTAAGGCTGAACTCGCCATCACGGGACATACGCGCGGTAGGAACCTGCATCAGGCCAGCGCCGCCGAAGTCAGATTGTGACGGGCCAATCGGATCGTCATAGGTTGCCGCATTAGCATCACAGGCAGCGGAAACAGCCACAGCCAGCAGGCTGAGAAGTAATTGTTTTTTCATCAGTCTGGGATCCGGTGAGTCAGAACAGAAATCATGCGGTCATTCAGGTCGCTCTGGCCCCATGGCAGGCTCCAGGACGAGAAACCGAGCCAGATAATGCTGCCCGGCTCTACCTCCACATGGCGCTGATTCCAGTAAGCAATGGGCACCTGCCGGGTCTGACCGGATGGCGCAATTACCGTGGCAAAACTGCGGTCACCACCGGAAAGACGATCGTGGTCGTCAAGATAGTCACGCACCGTTCGGCCCGGCTGCCAGAGCACTTTGCCAGGATTTTCCAGTGCGCCGAGTACCAGCACCTGAGTGGGCGGTGCCAGCGTGTAAAGGTCATAATTGCCCAGCAGGCTACGATTGGCTCCCGGGCGCAAGCGTACCCAGTCGGGGTCGAGCGGGGTAAACTGACGGCCTGTCACCGGCATCGCTGATAATTGCTGGATCACGGCACCAATCGCCGCTGCGCGGTCACCGCTGTTATCTGCCTGCCAGACGCGCAAATCCGCCAGCAGTTGTTGCTGCTGCTGTTTAGCCACCGCCGTTGCGCCGCGTTCGGCAATGACCGTACCGGGCCACCAGGTGTGGATCGCCGGGTTAGTTACCAGCTGGCTGAGGTTTTGTGCATGATCGATCTGTAAAGTCGCGCGATTTTGCCCATCGTGGACGATAACCTGGCTATCGGCCAGCGCGTTGCCCGCAGTGAACAGCGCCAGTCCTGCCAGCAAAGACGTTATTTTTTTCATGATTTCGCCGGTTTCAGAATGGTGGTTTCAATCGGGAAGTCGCCAGCAGCCAGCATCTGGTTCGCCTGGACTACCGTGCCATCGCGGTTATCAATCCAGAAGGTGTTCTGCCATTCGCGCCCAATGCTGTCGATGCGTACGGTTTCGTGCCATACCCGGCAGGCTACGCTCTGTCCGGCAATAGTCAGCACCGTGTCGTCGCCGCGCTGGAATTGCGAGATGGCGGTGGCGGCACGCTGATTATCCTGCTCAGACCACTGCACGACACGTGTCCAGCTGGCACCGTTTTGCAGATGTAACGCGTCCGCCAGCGGGTCCTGCGCCAGATTGCTGACGTTCAACAGGTTGTCGGTCAGACCCAGGGTTTTCACCAGACGACCATGCTGGAGTGCCAGCATCGCTTTATCCTGGGTGACCCATTTCTGCTGGCCGTTTTCGTTGTAACCCAGCACCACAAAGATGCGCGGGCCTTCATTAATGCGGGCGTAGAGGCTGGCGTAGGGCAGGCTTGCCACTTGCTCATTAGTCACCGTGACATCATCCGGCCCTTTAATGGCGAGCATGACGGTCTGTTCCAGACCTTTCTGGGTTTGTGTGCAGGCCTGTAGCAGCAGGCAGAGAAGCAGCAAAGGAAGTCGGCGCACTGTGTGTCCCTGATTAAATCGAATCAAAGCAAAAAATAACCACACGGCTGTGTGGTTATGTTTAAAGGTGCTACATCAACGAGTGGTACTCGTTGTGGTCGTGGTTGTTGTACCGGTATTTGCACCGTCACCACCGCCAGAAGCGGCAATGCCGAGACCTACCAACGCACCGAGAGCCCCGATACCCACAGCAGTGGACGCACCAGCGGACATTGCTCCCGCCTGCGCGCCTGCTGCAGCACCGGTTTCTTCCGGTGCGGCAATCGCAGCGGAAGAAACGGCAACGTAAAGTAAGGCTGCACCGGCAACCATAAGTTTTTTCATAACAACGTGTCCTGCATTTAAATGAATGAAGGATGTATACCCGTCATAGTTCAGGTTTCAGGTGCGTTAACCGCCCGCATGGCTGCAATCTGAATTATTTGGGGTATGCCCTTAACGGGCGCGTTCAGTATAGGGCAACAAATTACCAGAGTTCAGCGCGAGGGGAAGAGGACGAAAATTACGCATGTTGCTGGTGATAAATAATGCAAATCAGCGATAGCTGCTTTTTTTAATTGCGCTTTTTATCAGGGCTGGAATAACTACATAGTTGTGACTGGTTCGGCAGGATTTTTCACTTTTGCATTAAATATTGGTACGGAATCGGAATATTCAGAATTCCCTTAACATGAGTAAATAAAAAAAATCTATTTATCATGGTGATAGCTAATAATTTTGTGAGAAATAGATCCATTCAATTTAGAAAATGTGGGTAAATGCACGATAAATCTTCAGATTAAGCCTAGACCATTTTAAGAATTATCTAACCATTTGCTGTCGATTAAATAACGAAATCTCCCGATTTATTGCATATTTGTCATAAAAAAAGGCAGCCATAAGGCCGCCTTATTACAAAATGGGTAAAAATTAACGCCAGGATTTATAGCGATTAATTAAACCATTGGTGGAACTGTCGTGGCTGGCAATTTTCGCGTCATTTTCCAGTTCTGGCAAAATACGGTTTGCCAGCTGTTTGCCCAGCTCAACACCCCACTGATCAAAGGTGAAGATATTCAGGATGGCACCCTGGGTGAAGATTTTGTGTTCATATAACGCAATCAACGCACCGAGGCTGAACGGGGTGATTTCACGCAGCAGGATGGAGTTGGTCGGACGGTTACCTTCAAACACTTTGAACGGCACGATGTGGGCCACAGAGGCGGCGGATTTGCCAGCATCGGTAAATTCTTTCTCAACCACATCACGTGATTTACCAAAGGCGAGGGCTTCAGTCTGTGCGAAGAAGTTCGACAGCAGTTTCTGATGGTGATCCGCCAGCGCGTTATGGGTTTGTGCCGGGGCGATAAAATCACACGGGATCAGTTTGGTGCCCTGATGAATCAGCTGATAGAACGCATGCTGACCATTGGTGCCTGGCTCACCCCAGATGATTGGACCGGTCTGGTAATCCACGGCGTTGCCGTCGCGATCGACATATTTACCGTTGGATTCCATGTTGCCCTGCTGGAAGTAGGCAGCAAAACGATGCATGTACTGATCGTAAGGCAGAATCGCTTCGGTTTCGGCTCCGAAGAAGTTGTTGTACCAGATACCGATCAGTGCCAGCAGCACCGGCAGGTTCTGCTCGGCAGGCGTGGTGGAGAAGTGTTGGTCCATGGCATGCGCGCCGCTCAGCAGCTGCTCAAAATTGTCAAAGCCGATGGAAAGAATGATGGACAGGCCGATGGCTGACCACAGGGAGTAACGGCCACCGACCCAGTCCCAGAATTCGAACATGTTGGCGGTATCAATCCCGAACTCGCCTACGGCTTTGCCGTTAGTGGAGAGCGCAGCAAAGTGTTTCGCCACATGCTGCTGATCGCCTGCGGTTTTCAGGAACCAGTCACGCGCACTATGGGCGTTGGTCATGGTTTCCTGGGTGGTGAAGGTTTTGGAGGCCACGAGGAACAGCGTGGTTTCCGGGCTCAGGTCTTTCAGCGTTTCCGCAATATGCGTGCCATCCACGTTGGAGACAAAATGCATATTCAGGTGGTTTTTATACGGACGCAGCGCTTCGGTCACCATGAACGGACCCAGGTCAGAACCCCCGATCCCGATGTTAACCACATCGGTGATGGCTTTGCCGGTATAACCTTTCCACTCACCGCTGATAATACGCTCGGAAAAGCCTTTCATCTTCGCCAGCACCGCATTCACTTCCGGCATCACATCTTTGCCATCGACCACAATCGGCGTGTTGCTGCGGTTACGCAGGGCAACATGCAGCACGGCACGATCTTCGGTGCGGTTGATTTTCTCACCGGAGAACATCGATTTGATGGCACCCGCCAGATCGGTCTCTTTTGCCAGCGCCTGCAGTTTGTCGAGGGTTTCCTGGGTAATACGGTTTTTTGAGAAATCCACCAACATCTGATCGTCGAAGGTGGCAGAGAATTTCGCAAAACGATCGGCATCCTGGGCGAACAGGTCGGCGATCTGCACCGATTTCATTTGGTCAAAATGCTGCTGCAGCGCTTTCCAGGCAGCGGTTTGTGTCGGATTGATATTTTTCATGGCAACACTCTTGTTGAAATAAAAAGAACTGTCATTCCATCCGGGCGCATCCAGCTGGCCCGGCTTGCTTAGCATTCTGGCGGCGGTTGAAGCGGCCGCAACGGGTTTCAGTATGACCACAGTTGCTACTGAAAGGAAAAAAATTGTGCCCTCCGCGAGCCGCTTACTGATGGCATCGACGGCGGTTGCTGCGATTGTTCTTAGGCATTTTCAGGAAAATCCGCCACGGATACCCTGTGCCGCATCAGCAAAAGGGCGGGTTGTTGGCAACCAGCCACTACTTTAGGCGTGAGTTTAGCCTGCTGTTTGTTCTGCGATGCTCACTGCGTGCAGCGAAAGTGAAAAATCCTCAAACATCAGGCGTTGACAGCGGAACAATTAACCGATATTTATGTGCGCGCTACTTACGCCCCAGGGCGTAAGCCAGAAGAGGCGCGTCGCCCAGGCAGTGTGTTGGAGGAACCGTATCCGGGGATAACACATCAGGGGGTGCGACGCCGAGGTGGGGCAACACGCGGCGTGTTGTGCTGTCGGCTGCAGGGGCTGAATCCTCTGGGTTGTCACCAGAAACGTCCACAGTCGGACGTTTCGCAAGGTGAAGCGCTTCTGGGTGACTCGTCTCATGATCTTGTCTGCCCATTTCTGCTCTTCTCTTGTGCCAAGGCTGATAGAATGTCTTCCGTCCCAATAAAGCGGGAGAAAGATAACCTGACACGAGGTTCGTTACATGTCTCAAACTCTGATCGTGGCGAAATTTGGCGGCACCAGCGTTGCCGATTTTGCTGCCATGAACCGCAGCGCCGATGTGGTGCTGTCCAATGCCAACACCCGCCTGGTGGTTCTTTCTGCCTCAGCAGGTGTCACCAATCTGTTGGTATCCCTTTCTGAAGGCCAGGAACAGGCGCAACGTGCGTACCTGCTGGATGAAATTCGCCGTATTCAATATGCCATCATCGATTGTCTGCAAGCGCCGGATGTGATCCGCGATGAGATTGATCGCATGCTGGAAAACATCACCATGCTGTCCGAAGCGGCGGCACTGGCAACGTCGAATGCGCTCACCGATGAACTGGTCAGCCACGGCGAGTTGATGTCTACGCTGCTGTTCGTGGAAATTCTGCGCGAGCGTAAGGTCAATGCCGAGTGGTTTGATGTGCGTAAAGTGATGCGTACCAGTGACCGTTTTGGCCGTGCTGAGCCAGACGTTGCTGTACTGAAAGAACAATCTGCTGCGCTGCTACAACCGCGCACCGAGCAGGCGCTGGTGATCACGCAAGGCTTTATTGGCAGTGAAAGCAAAGGCCGCACCACCACGCTGGGCCGTGGTGGCAGCGACTATACGGCGGCGCTGCTGGGCGAAGCCTTGCAGGCGGCACGTATTGATATCTGGACTGACGTGCCGGGCATCTACACCACCGACCCGCGTGTGGTGCCTGCGGCGAAACGCATCGATGAAATCACTTTCGAAGAAGCGGCAGAAATGGCCACCTTTGGTGCCAAAGTGCTGCATCCGGCGACGCTGCTACCCGCAGTGCGCAGTGATATCCCGGTGTTTGTCGGCTCCAGTAAAGATCCGGCCGCTGGCGGCACACGTGTCTGCAATGAAACGCAGGACCCGCCGCTGTTCCGGGCGCTGGCACTACGCCGCAAGCAAACCCTGCTGACGCTGCACAGCCTGAATATGCTGCATGCGCGTGGCTTCCTCGCGGAAGTGTTCGCCATTCTGGCGCGCCACAGTATCTCTGTTGATCTGATCACCACCTCTGAAGTGAGCGTGGCGCTGACGATGGATACCACGGGTTCCACCTCAACCGGTGACAGCCTGCTGACGCAGGCGCTGCTGACCGAACTCTCCTCCCTGTGCCGTGTGGAAGTGGAAGAAAACCTCGCGCTGGTGGCGATTATCGGTAACAGCTTGTCGAAAGCCTGTGGCGTCGGTAAAGAGGTGTTTGGTGTCCTGGAGCCGTTTAACCTGCGCATGATTTGCTACGGTGCCAGCAGCTATAACCTGTGCTTCCTGGTACCGGGCGGCGATGCGGAAGAAGTGGTGCGCACCCTGCATATGAATCTGTTTGGTTGCTAAGACCCACTTCGTAGCGGCGCGATTTATCGCGCGTTTTTTAAAAGACGCGCGATAAATCGCGCCGCTACAAACCGCACTGTGGCAACACTCCGTAATGACATAATAAAACCTGCATAAGGAAGTTCGTCCATGCTCGGCAAAATTACCCGCCTGTTCCCGCTTTGGGCTGTGCTGCTCTCCGTCGCGGCCTATTATTCACCGTCTACCTTCCTTGGCATTGGCCCGTGGGTGACGTATCTGTTGATGCTGATTATGTTTGGCATGGGCGTGACGCTAAATATCAATGATTTCAAACGTGTGCTGGTGCGTCCGGCTCCGGTAATCGCCGGGACTTTCCTGCATTATCTGGTGATGCCGCTGGCTGCCTGGGGTCTGGCGAAGTTATTCCAGATGCCGCCGGACCTGGCGGCGGGCATGATCCTGGTGGGCAGCGTTGCCAGTGGTACCGCGTCTAACGTGATGATTTATCTGGCGAAGGGTGATGTGGCTTTGTCCGTGACCATCTCCTCGGTCTCGGCGCTGGTCGGCGTATTTGCCACGCCGCTGCTGACGCGTTTCTATGTCGATACCCATATTCAGGTGGATGTGGTCGGCATGCTGCTCAGTATCGTTAAAATCGTGGTGGTCCCGATTGGGCTGGGCCTGATTATCCATCACTCGATGAACAGCGTGGTACGTCGTGTCGAACCTTATCTGCCAGCGTTCTCCATGGTGTGTATTCTGCTGATCATCAGCGCGGTCGTTGCGGGCAGCCAGGGCTTTATCGGCTCGGTCGGCCTGGTGGTGATCGCCGCGGTGATTATGCACAACGCCATTGGTTTGCTGGGTGGCTACTGGGGCGGCAAGCTGTTTGGCTTTGACGAATCCACCTGCCGTACCCTGGCGCTGGAGGTGGGGATGCAAAACTCCGGTCTGGCGGCAACGCTGGGCAAACTTTACTTCTCACCTCTGGCCGCGCTGCCTGGCGCGCTGTTCTCGGTATGGCACAACCTGTCGGGTTCGCTGCTGGCCGGTTACTGGTCAGGCAAACCGATTAACAAAAAATAACGATCTGCACCTGTCACGGCGCAATTTATCGCGCTGTGACAGGCCCGAGCCTTACAGCTTCAGGTAAGCACGAATCCCATCCAGAAACATCTGCGTTGCCAGCATAATCAAAATCAACCCCATCAGACGTTCCAGCGCATTCACGCCTTTATCGCCCAGCAGACGCAGAAACAACCCGGACAGCAGCAAAATCACTACCGTGACGCCCCAGGCAATCATCAGCGCCCCTACCAGATGCAGCATTTGGTTGGGATATTGATGCGACAGCAGCATCAGCGTCGCCAGCAGTGACGGCCCGGCGACCAGCGGAATCGCCAGCGGCACCAGAAACGGTTCCTCACCGGCAGGCAAACCGGTACTGTTGCTCTCGGCTGAAGGGAAAATCATGCGGATGGCGATCAGGAACAAAATGATGCCGCCGGAAATGGATACCGTCTCGGTGCGCAGATTAAGAAACGTCAGAATGCGTTCACCGGCGAATAAAAACAGCAACATCAAAACCAGCGCAATCAACATCTCGCGAATCAGCACTCGCCGCCGCCGGTTCGGCTCCAGATGCTTCAAAACAGACATAAAAATCGGCAGGTTACCCAGCGGGTCCATAATCAGCAGCAATAATATGGTGGCGGAAATCATTTCAGTCATTTTGTGTTAAACCATCCCTTTGAGGCATTATTAGTTGCGCTGCTGAAAAACTTAGCGCAATCGAATTAATTCACTTGCCAGAAGTGCAGCATTTTGTAGAGTTGAGGGTCATAGGTAAACCTGATTATTACGCAGACCGGCAGGTTAATCCGGCTGGTTTTTTCCCTCGCACCAGACAGGGCCTCTCAAGAAGCGCCCGAGACGGACAGAAAATGAAGAATGTAGGTTTTATTGGTTGGCGTGGTATGGTCGGCTCCGTGCTGATGTCCCGCATGAGCGAAGAACGTGATTTTGATGTGATCAATCCGGTCTTCTTCTCCACTTCGCAACTGGGCCAGGCGGCACCGACCTTCGGTGGTAAGTCGACCGGTGCGCTTCAGGATGCTTTTGATATTGATGCGCTGAAGGCGCTCGACATCATTATCACCTGCCAGGGCGGCGATTACACCAGTGAAGTCTATCCGAAGCTGCGCGCCAGCGGCTGGCAGGGTTACTGGATTGACGCCGCTTCCACGCTGCGCATGAAAGATGATGCCATCATTATTCTGGACCCGGTTAACCATCAGGTGATTCGTCAGGGCCTCGACAGCGGCATCAAAACCTTTGTTGGTGGTAACTGCACCGTAAGCCTGATGCTGATGTCACTCGGCGGCCTGTTCGCTAACGACCTGGTGGAGTGGACCTCGGTGGCTACTTATCAGGCGGCTTCCGGTGGCGGTGCGCGTCATATGCGTGAGCTGCTGACCCAGATGGGCATGCTGCACGATCACGTGGCGAAATCATTGCAGAACCCGGCCTCGGCTATCCTCGAAATCGAGCGCAGCGTGACCGATTTCACCCGTTCCGGTACCCTGCCGACCGATAACTTCGGCGTACCGCTGGCGGGCAGCCTGATTCCGTGGATCGACAAACAGCTGGAAAACGGCCAGAGCCGCGAAGAGTGGAAAGGCCAGGCCGAGACCAACAAAATCCTCGGCAGCCAGAAAGTGATCCCGGTCGATGGCCTGTGTGTGCGCGTGGGTGCACTGCGTTGCCACAGCCAGGCGTTTACGCTGAAGCTGAAAAAAGATGTGCCGCTGGCTGAAATTGAACAACTGCTGGCTGCCCACAATGAGTGGGTGAAAGTGGTGCCGAACGATCGTGAGATCACCATGCGTGAACTGACCCCGGCGGCAGTCACCGGCACCCTGGCGACACCAGTGGGTCGTCTGCGTAAACTGAACATGGGGCCGGAATACCTTTCGGCTTTCACCGTCGGTGACCAGCTGTTGTGGGGCGCGGCTGAACCGCTGCGCCGTATGCTGCGTCTGCTGGTGGACTAAGCGTAACGCGATAAATATCGGCCGGGGTTTCCCGGCCTTTTTTGCATTTCAGGCTGCAACACTTAACCTAAATTACGCCTGACAAGTGATCGGCTTCCCCTTTTTGCTCACCCGAAAATAATTTTTTGCGATCCCCCCTGGCTTCTGCCAGCCCCAAGCTATGATTTAACAATGATGTGCCGGTAGTTGGTTTTTTTGCTTTCCGTACTGAATGGTTGTTGTACATAGCAAAGATTTTTTCCACGGACGGTCTCCTTCCTTGCTCTGTACTCATGGCTCAATGAAGAGCAGCGCATCTGATAAGGCTTTAATGTCTGACGCAGTTCGCCTGCCAAATGTCACAGGAAGAAATCATGTCAGAGCTTCCCGATCGCCAGGCGATCAATGCCCTGTTTGCGGGTAATTATTCCGATCCCTTTTCTCTGCTGGGAATGCACCAGACTGCAGAAGGTCTGGAGGTACGGGCCTTGCTGCCCGATGCGTCAGAGGTGTGGGTGATTGAAACCAACACCGGACGTAAATGCGCCCAGCTTGAATGTCTCGACTCACGTGGTTTCTTTTGTGGTGTGATCCCGCGCCGTAAAAATCTGTTTCGCTATCAATTAGCGGTCAACTGGCATGGTCAGCAGAATCTGATCGATGATGCTTATCGTTTTGGTCCGCTGCTGGAAGAAATGGATGCCTGGCTACTGGCGGAAGGCACTCATTTACGTCCCTACGAAACCCTCGGTGCACACGGCACCACTATCGATGGCGTCAGCGGTACGCGTTTTTCCGTCTGGGCACCTAACGCCCGGCGCGTCTCGGTGGTAGGTGAATTTAACTACTGGGATGGCCGCCGCCATCCGATGCGTTTCCGGCGTGAACTGGGCATCTGGGAGCTGTTTGTACCGGGAGCGTTTAATGGCCAGCTGTATAAATTCGAAATCATCGATGCTTATGGCCAGATGCGGATTAAAGCCGATCCATTTGCTTTCGAGGCGCAGATGCGCCCGCAGACGGCATCGATGATCTGCGGCCTGCCGCCGAAAACCGAGATGACGCCGGAACGTAAAGCGGCGAATGGTTTTGACGCGCCGATATCGATTTACGAAGTGCACCTCGGTTCATGGCGGCGACACACCGAGAATAACTTCTGGCTAAGTTACAAAGAGTTGTCGGAACAGCTGATTCCTTATGTCAAAGAGATGGGTTTTACCCATATTGAATTGCTACCGATTAACGAACATCCGTTTGATGGCAGCTGGGGGTATCAGCCGCTCGGCATGTATGCGCCCACCCGCCGTTTCGGCACGCGTGACGAGTTCCGTCAGTTTATTGCCAGCGCCCATGCGGCAGGCATCAACGTGCTACTGGATTGGGTGCCAGGCCACTTCCCCAGCGATGACTTCGGTCTGGCGAAGTTTGATGGCACCGAATTGTATGAACACAGCGACCCACGTGAAGGCTACCATCAGGACTGGAACACGCTGATCTACAACTTTGGCCGCCGTGAAGTGAGCAATTTCCTGTCCGGCAATGCGCTGTACTGGCTGGAGCGCTTTGGCATTGACGGGTTACGGGTCGATGCGGTGGCATCGATGATCTATCGCGATTACAGCCGCGCTGAAGGTGAGTGGATCCCCAATCAATACGGTGGCCGCGATAACCTTGAGGCCATCTCCTTCCTGCGTTACACCAACCGTATCCTCGGGCGCGCGGCACCCGGCAGTATCACGGTAGCGGAAGAGTCTACCGACTATCCTGGCGTGTCCAGGCCACCGGAAGCCGGGGGGCTTGGCTTCTGGTTCAAGTGGAACCTGGGCTGGATGCACGACACGCTGGATTACATGAAGCATGACCCGGTGCACCGACGCTACCATCACCACCTGATGACCTTCGGTATGCTGTACAACTACACCGAAAACTTCGTGCTGCCGCTGTCCCATGATGAAGTGGTGCATGGCAAACGCTCCATTCTGGATCGTATGCCGGGCGATCCCTGGCAGAAGTTTGCCAACCTGCGTGCCTATTACGGTTGGATGTGGGCATTCCCCGGTAAGAAGCTGTTGTTTATGGGCGGTGAGTTTGCCCAGGGCAAAGAGTGGAACCATGACACCAGCCTGGACTGGCATTTGCTGGAAGGGGCGGATAACTGGCACCACGGCGTGCAGCGGCTGGTGCGCGATCTCAACTACACCTATCGTCACTACACGCCGCTGTATCAGCTCGATTTCGATGCGCAGGGCTTTGAATGGCTGGTGGTGGACGATCACGAGAACTCGGTGTTTGCCTTTGCACGACGTGATCGTGAGGGCAACGAGGTCATTGTGGTCAGTAACTTCACCCCGGTCCCCCGTCTTCACTATCGCTTTGGGGTGAATCAGGCCGGTAGCTGGCGCGAAGTGCTGAATACCGACCAGCATGACTATCATGGCAGCGACCTGCGTAATCCCCTGGTTCATACCGACGACATTGAGAGCCACGGGCGTCCGCAATCCCTCAGTTTATCCCTGCCGCCGCTGGCGACGGTCTGGCTGGTGCGGGAGGGCGAATAATGCTGGAAAGCGGGCAGCCCGCACCGCTGGGCGCGAACTATGATGGTCACGGCGTCAACTTCACGCTGTTTTCCCGCCATGCGGAAAAGGTGGAGCTGTGCCTGTTTGACCATCATGGTGTGGAACGTCGCTTCCCGCTGCCGCAACGCAGCGGCGATATCTGGCATGGTTATTTTCCCGGGCTGAAACCGGGCCAGCGTTATGGCTATCGGGTGCATGGCCCGTGGGCGCCCGCGCAGGGGCATCGTTTTAACCCGGCGAAGCTGCTGGTGGATCCCTGTGCCAGAGCGGTGGTCGGTGATGTGCCGGACGATCCCCGTTTTTTCAACGGCAGTACCACGCCGGACAAACAGGATAATGCGGCGATCGCGCCCAAATCACTGGTGATCGCCGAAGATTTTGCCTGGGATGAAGACCAGCCGCTGCGTACCCCGTGGGGCAAAACGGTGATTTATGAAGCGCATGTCCGTGGGTTAACCAGGCAACATCCGGAAATTCCGGAAAGGATACGCGGGACTTATGCTGCACTGGGGCATCCTGTTATGGTTAAGCACCTGCGCCATCTCGGTATCACGGCGCTGGAGCTGTTGCCGATTGCTCACTTTGCCAGTGAGCCGCGTCTGCTGCGGCTGGGGCTGAGTAATTACTGGGGCTATAACCCGGTGGCGCTCTGGGCGGTCGATCCGCGTTATGCCTCGGGTGAAGATGGCCTGACGCCGTTGCAGGAGTTTCAGCAGGCGGTAAAACGGCTGCATGCGGCGGGTATCGAGGTGATTCTCGACGTGGTGTTTAACCACACCGCCGAGCTGGATGAAATCGGCCCGGTGATTTCCATGCGGGGCATCGACAACGCCAGTTATTACTGGCTTAACGGGCAGGGCGAGTACCAGAACTGGACCGGCTGTGGCAACACGCTCAATCTCAGCGATGTTCAGGTGATGGAATGGGTGCTGGAAGGGCTGCGCCATTGGGTGCGTGACTGCCACATTGACGGCTTCCGTTTTGATCTGGCCTCGGTACTGGGGCGTACGCCGGAATTCCGTCAGGATGCGCCGCTGTTTGCGGCCATTAAAGCCTGCCCGATTTTGTCCAACGTGAAACTGATCGCTGAACCCTGGGATGTCGGTCCCGGCGGTTATCAGGTCGGCAATTATCCGCCAGCGTTTGCCGAGTGGAACGATCACTTTCGTGATTCGGCACGGCGCTACTGGCTGCTTGGTGAGCTAAACAACGGTGATTTTGCCCGGCGTTTTGCCGCCTCCAGCGACGTTTTTCAGCGTGCGACACGTCTGCCGCACGCCAGTATCAATCTGATCACTGCCCATGACGGCTTTACGCTGCGTGATGCGGTGAGTTTCAACCATAAACACAATCAGGCTAACGGCGAGGACAATCGCGACGGCAACAGCAGCAACTTCAGCAATAACCACGGGCATGAAGGGCTGCATGTCAGTTTCGATATTGTCGAGCGGCGGCGGCTCAGCGTGCATGCGTTGCTGACGACGCTGTTGCTGGCGCAGGGCACGCCGATGCTGCTGGCCGGTGACGAACGCGGTCACAGCCAGCATGGCAACAACAATGCGTATTGTCAGGACAACCCGCTGGCCTGGCTGGACTGGCAACAGGATGATTCAGGACTGATCGACTTCACTGCCGCGTTAATCCATCTGCGTCTGCGCATTCCCGCGCTGACCGCAGATCGCTGGTGGCAGGAAGGCGATGGCAACGTGCAGTGGTTCAATGCCAGCGGCAAACCACTGGAGGAGGAGGAGTGGGGACAGGGGGCGCACAGAATGCAGATCCTGCTCTCCAGCCGCTGGTTAATAACAATTAACGCCACGGATGCGGTGAGTGACCTCGCCTTACCAGACGGAGAGTGGCGCGCCATTCCTCCATTCGCCGGGGAAGATAACCCCATTTTGACAACTGTCTGGCACGGGCCCGCACACGGTGTGTGTGTGTTCCAAAAGCAATCATAAGGAGTCAGACATGGTGAATTTAGAGAGAACAGATCATCTGATGCTGGCACGCCAGCTCCCTACACAGACGGTGGCCCTGATCCTTGCCGGGGGCCGTGGTACTCGCCTGAAGGACCTGACAGCCAAACGCGCCAAACCTGCGGTGCACTTTGGCGGGAAGTTCCGCATCATCGACTTTGCGCTGTCCAATTGCCTCAATTCCGGCATCCGGCGCATTGGCGTGATTACGCAATATCAGTCACATACGCTGGTGCAGCATATCCAGCGTGGCTGGTCGATTTTCAACGAAGAGATGAACGAATTTGTCGATCTGCTGCCCGCACAACAGCGCTTATCCACCGATCACTGGTATCGCGGCACGGCGGATGCGGTAACGCAAAACCTCGACATTATTCGGCGTTATAACGCGCAGTACATCGTGATCCTCGCCGGGGATCATATCTACAAAATGGATTACTCACGCATGCTGCTGGATCATGTGGATCGGGGGGCTAAATGCACCATCGCCTGCATGCCAGTGCCGCTGGAGGAAGCCACGGCTTTTGGTGTGATGGCAGTCGATGCCGAGAACAACGTCGTCGATTTTGTGGAAAAACCCCCCGTTCCCCCGTCAATGCCCGGTGATGACAGCAAGGCACTGGCCAGCATGGGGATTTATGTGTTTGACGCGGATTATCTCTACCAGCTGCTGGAAGAAGACGCGCAGATACCCGAGTCCAATCACGATTTTGGTAAAGATTTGCTGCCGAAAATCGTGGCCAGGGGAGAGGGTTACGCGCACTCCTTCACCTTGTCCTGCGTGCAGAGTGACGAATCTGCCGAACCCTACTGGCGTGATGTCGGAACGCTCGAAGCCTACTGGCGTGCCAATCTGGATTTAGCTTCCGTCACACCGGAACTGGACATGTATGACCATACCTGGCCGATCCGCACCCACATGGAACCGTTACCGCCGG
Source organism: Pantoea sp. App145 (assembly GCF_047947045.1). NCBI lineage: Bacteria > Pseudomonadati > Pseudomonadota > Gammaproteobacteria > Enterobacterales > Erwiniaceae > Pantoea > Pantoea sp. App145. The sequence goes on along the minus strand of NZ_CP133290.1, from coordinate 2,523,513 downwards.
CGAAGTTTGTGCAGGATCGCTCTGGCAGCCACGGTATGACGATGAATTCGCTGGTTTCCGGCGGCTGCATCATCTCCGGTTCCGTGGTGGTGAATTCGGTGCTGTTCCCGCGCGTACGCGTCAATTCGTTTTGCAATATCGATTCTTCGGTGCTGCTGCCTGATGTGGTGGTGGGTCGATCCTGTCGTCTGCGCCGCTGCGTGATTGATCGCGCCTGCGTGTTGCCAGAAGGCATTGTGATTGGCGAAAACCCGGATGAAGACAGCCGCCGATTTTACCGTTCAGAAGAGGGCATCGTTCTGGTGACGCGCACCATGTTAGCCAGGCTGGCGGGTGCCGTAGGCAGATAACGAAAAAGCACACAGACAATCGACGCGTGGAGCGCGGGCGATAACACAAAAGGGGTCCAGGATGCAGGTTTTACATGTCTGTTCAGAACTTTTCCCGCTTTTGAAAACTGGCGGGTTGGCTGATGTTGTCGGCGCATTACCGCAGGCACAGATTGCCGGTGGTACGGATACGCGGGTACTGCTTCCCGCGTATCCTGATCTGCGTAAAGGGATTCCGGATACGGAAATTGTGGCGGAACTGCCCACCTTTGCCGGGTTTGTTCGTTTACTTTATGGACATTTCAACGGTGTTGGCATTTATTTAATTGATGCGCCGGGATTGTATGAACGCCCCGGCAGTCCGTACCACGACGAATCACAGTTCGCCTATGTCGATAACTATCTGCGTTTTGCGCTGCTCGGCTGGATGGGCTGTGAACTGGCCTGTGGACTGGATACTTTCTGGCGACCCGATATCGTGCATGCGCATGACTGGCATGCCGGATTAACCTGCGCGTATCTGGAAGCGCGTGGCCGTCCGGCGAAGTCGGTGTTTACCGTGCACAACCTGGCTTATCAGGGATTGTTCTCGGCCAATCATCTGGAACAGATTCAGCTGCCGCGTGCATTTTTCAATATGCACGGGCTGGAGTTTTACGGCCAGATTTCTTACCTCAAGGCTGGCCTGTTTTATGCCGATCATATCACTGCTGTCAGCCCGACTTACGCGCTGGAGATCACCCGCCCGGAGTTTGGCTACGGCATGGAAGCGCTGCTGGCACAGCGCCTGCGCGAAGGGCGATTGAGCGGCGTGCTTAACGGCGTCGATCCGGCAATCTGGGACCCGGCGCATGATCTGTTGCTGACCGCGCGTTACAACCGCGACACATTAGAGAGCAAGGCCGAAAACAAACGTCAGCTGCAAATTGCCATGGGGCTGAAGGTGGATGACAAAGTGCCGGTATTTTGCGTCATCAGCCGCCTGACCCGGCAAAAAGGCCTGGATCTGGTGCTGGAAGCGTTACCCGGTTTGCTGGCGCAGGGCGGCCAGCTGGTGTTGCTCGGCCAGGGGGATGCAGAGTTGCAGCAGGGATTTCTGGCGGCAGCGGCAGAGCATCCCGGCAGTGTCGGCGTGCAGATTGGTTATCACGAAGCGTTCTCGCACCGTATCGTCGGTGGGGCGGATGTGATTCTGGTGCCAAGTCGTTTCGAACCGTGCGGTCTGACACAACTTTATGGTTTGAAATACGGCACGCTGCCCCTGGTACGTCGTACCGGCGGGCTGGCCGATACGGTGCATGACAGTTCGCTGGAAAACCTGGCCGATGGCATCGCCAGTGGCTTCAGTTTCGAAGACAGTAATGCCTGGTCGCTGTTGCGGGCGATCCGGCGCGCATTTGTACTGTGGTCCCGTCCTTCCCTGTGGCGCTTTGTTCAGCGTCAGGCGATGGGGATGGATTTTAGTTGGCAGGTGGCAGCACAAGCCTACCGCGATCTTTATCAACGTTTGCTGTAATGAGAGATTGGGATACTTGATATGAACGCACCTTTCACCTATGCCTCACCCACCCTGACGGTTGATGCGCTGAAGCACTCGATAGCCTATAAGCTGATGTTCACTATCGGCAAAGACCCTTCCATCGCCAATAAGCATGAATGGCTTAACGCCTCGCTGCTGGCAGTCCGTGATCGTATGGTAGAGCGCTGGCTGCGTTCCAGCCGTGCGCAGCTGTCACAGGATGTTCGCCAGGTGTATTACCTGTCGATGGAGTTTCTGATGGGACGTACGCTGGGCAACGCATTGCTGGCGATGGGGATTTATGACGATCTCAACCAGGCGCTGGATGAGATGGGGCTGGATCTCAGCGAACTGATGGAAGAAGAGAACGATCCTGGCCTGGGCAACGGTGGCCTCGGACGTCTGGCGGCCTGCTTCCTCGATTCGCTCGCCACGCTGGGTCTGCCGGGACGGGGTTACGGCATCCGCTACGATTACGGCATGTTTAAGCAGAATATCGTTGACGGGCAGCAACGTGAATCGCCGGATTACTGGCTGGAATACGGTAACCCGTGGGAATTTCAGCGGTTTAATACCCGCTACAAAGTGCGTTTCGGTGGCCGTCTGCAACACGAAGGCAGTCGGGTGCGCTGGATCGAAACCGAAGAGATCCTCGCGATTGCCTATGATCAGATCGTTCCCGGTTTTGACACCGATGCCACCAACACACTGCGACTCTGGGGCGCGCAGGCGAGTAACGAGATCAACCTTGGTAAATTCAACCAGGGGGATTACTTCGCGGCGGTAGAGGATAAAAACCACTCGGAAAACGTATCGCGGGTGCTGTATCCCGATGACTCAACCTACTCTGGCCGCGAACTGCGTTTGCGTCAGGAGTATTTCCTCGTCTCCTCAACGGTTCAGGATATCCTCCATCGTCACTGGCAAATGCACCAGACCTGGGACAACCTGGCGGACAAAATCGCTATTCACCTCAACGACACCCATCCGGTACTGGCGATTCCCGAACTGATGCGCTTGTTGATCGACGAACAGAAATTCAGCTGGGATGATGCGTTTGAAGTGACCTGCCAGGTGTTCTCCTACACCAACCATACGTTGATGACGGAAGCGCTGGAAACCTGGCCGGTGGATATGATCGGCAAGATCCTGCCGCGTCATCTCAGCATCATCTTTGAAATCAATGACTATTTCCTGAAAACCATTCAGGAATATTACCCGGATGACTGGGATCTGATGTCGCGTATCTCGATCATTGATGAGAACAATGGCCGCCAGGTACGTATGGCATGGCTGGCGGTGGTGGTCAGCCACAAGGTCAATGGTGTTTCTGAGTTGCACTCCACGTTGATGGTGCAGTCGCTGTTTGCCGATTTTGCCAAACTGTTCCCGGGCCGGTTCTGTAATAAAACCAATGGCGTCACCCCGCGTCGCTGGCTGGCGCTGGCCAACCCGGCGCTTTCTGAGGTGCTGGATGAGGCGATTGGCCGTACCTGGCGCACCGATCTCAGCCAGCTCAGCGATCTCACGCCACAGATTGATTTCCCGGCGTTTATCGAACAAATTGCCGATGCCAAATTTGCCAACAAAAAACGGCTTGCCGATTGGGTGGCGAAAAACCTTGATATTGTGCTCGATCCGCACGCGCTGTTTGATGTGCAAATCAAACGTATCCATGAATACAAACGTCAGTTGCTGAATGTACTGCACGTCATCACGCGCTATAACCGTATCAAGGCCGATCCCACTGCGGAATGGGTGCCGCGCGTCAATATCTTCGCCGGTAAAGCCGCTTCGGCGTATTACATGGCGAAGCACATCATCCATCTAATCAACGATGTGGCGAAGGTGATCAACAACGATCCTGACGTGAAGAATAAGTTGAAAGTGGTGTTTATTCCGAACTACGGCGTCAGCCTGGCGCAGATCATTATCCCGGCGGCGGATCTCTCCGAACAGATCTCCACGGCGGGTACGGAAGCCTCTGGCACCAGCAACATGAAATTTGCACTGAACGGGGCGTTAACCATCGGCACGCTGGATGGCGCGAACGTTGAGATGCGGGAACATGTGGGTGAGGAGAATATCTTTATCTTCGGCAACACCACGCCACAGGTGGAGAAGCTGCGCCGCGACGGCTATAACCCGCGTAAATATTACGAAGAGGATGCCGAGCTGCATCAGGCGCTGACGCAAATCGCCAGCGGTGTGTTCAGCCCACAGGAGCCAGGCCGCTACCGCAATTTGTTTGATGCGCTGGTTAACTTCGGCGATCACTACCAACTACTGGCGGATTATCGCAGCTATGTTGATACGCAGGATAAGGTGGATAAGTTGTATCGCCAGCCAGACGAATGGCAGCGGCGTGCGGCGCTGAATATCGCCAATATGGGCTATTTCTCGGCGGACCGGACCATCCAGGAGTATGCCGATGAGATTTGGCATATTTCGGCGGTAAGGTTGTAACAAGGTAACGGCGCGATTTATCGCGCCGTTACGGGGCTTATTTCAGGGTGATGCTTTTCACAATGCTGTCTGCATCGCTTTGCGCCTGCTGCTGGTTATCCGCAGGCAGGGTGATTTGGATGGTCAGCAATTTGTCATCCACTTTCGCCATAATCACTGACGACCAGGAGGTCTGGTGATTGGCGGAAATCACCGTATCCAGCTGCTGAGCAGGCTGTCCGCTCAGCGTCACCGCTTTATCCGACACCACCTGCAACTGCGGGTCGCGGCTGCGCTGCTGCTGTTCCAGACGCTGTGACAGCGTATCCAGGGCGTCAGTGGTCGGGTCACCGGCAATCACGATAATGGCACGAGCGCCGGTTTGATCGGCATACACATGCATATTGGCCGATTCTGAACCGAGTTTACCGCTCTTATCAGACATGCCCGCTGGCAGGGTAAAGCTCAGTTTGCCATCCAGCAGATTAACCGTTTGGCTTGACTGGCTGGCGCTGGCGCCATTGTCAGCCGCAGCTTGGTCATCTTTCTTCTGGTCACAGGCCGCGAGGCCAAGCACCAGCAGGCCAATGCCCGCATATTTCACTAAGTTACGCATTCCTATCCCTTTCACAAGATTCCAGTCGGATGTTATCAAATCGAAATCGGCGGCTAAAAGCAACCGCCGGTTTGTCAGGAAATCTTAGCGGGCAGCAGAGGATCGTACTACGTGCAATTAGCCGAAATTGAGCTGACGCTGGGCCGAACGTTCCGCCAGACGCTTTAACGCTGCATTGAGCAGCACGCCATAGGCCGGCAGGAAGAAAATCATGCAGATCATTACTTTGAAGCTGTAATCCACCAGCGCGATTTCCACCCAGTGCTGAGCCATAAACGGATCCGGGCTTTTATAGAAAGCGATAAAGAAAAAGGCCAGCGTATCGCTGATATTGCCCAGAAACATTGCTGCTGCTGGCGCAATCCACCATTGTGGCAGGCGGCGCAGACGGTTAAAGACGTGTACATCCAGAATCTGCCCCAGCGCGTAAGCCATAAAGCTGGCGCTGGCGATACGCGCCACGAACAGGTTCACCTGTTCCAGCGCTGCCCAGCCTTGCCATTCGCCCTGATAAAACACGCAGGAGACGACATAAGAGATCACCAGCGCCGGGACCATCACCGCCAGGATAATACGACGGGCCAGCGGCGCGCCGAATATGCGCACGGTCAGATCGGTGGCGAGGAAAATAAACGGGAAGCTGAAGGCACCCCAGGTGGTCTGGAAGCCAAAAATGGCTACCGGCAATTGCACCAGGTAGTTACTGGAGGTTATCACCAGCAAGTGGAATAGCGACAGCCAGAACAGCGCAAACATGCGCTGACGCGGAGAAAAAGCGATCATAGCTAACCTTTTTAGTGTTGGGGTGAGGGAACCCAGTACCGCAGTTTTCTGCGGTGGTTAATAAAAAATCGGCGGCATCTTATCGCGTTGTGCGATTTATGCAATGGTTAATATTAACGCAACCGTTATCGTCTTGCGCTGGTCTCCGGGCGCGTTAGAATGAGCGGCCTTACTTGTTAACAGACAGAGAATCATGAGCGATCTTTTTTCCGCGCCGGACCACACCCTCGATGCCCTTGGCCTGCGTTGCCCGGAGCCGGTGATGATGGTGCGCAAAACGGTGCGTCAGATGCAGGCAGGTGAAACCCTGCTGATTATTGCCGACGATCCGGCCACCACGCGTGATATTCCCGGCTTTTGCCGTTTTATGGAACATACCTTGCTGGCGCAGCAGACGGAAACCCTGCCGTATCAGTACCTGATCCAAAAGGGAGCGGATGCCTGATATCAGGCATCTATTGCGGCTAGCGCGATCGCAGTAACCGCAGCGCATTGGCGGTGACCAGCGCGGTAGCTCCGGAATCTGCCAGCACCGCCAGCCACAAGCCGGTAAAACCGAGCAACGTCGTCACCAGGAATAATGCCTTCAGCCCGAGCGCCAGCGCGATATTCTGACGGATAATACGACGTGTACGGCGGGCCAGCGCCACGGTGCGCGGCAGAATCGCCAGGCGGTTATGTGTCAGTGCCGCATCGGCGGCTTCCAGTGCCACATCGGTCCCGCTTCCCATCGCAATGCCCAAAGTGGCGGCTTTCATCGCCGGGGCATCGTTGATGCCATCGCCAATCATCGCCAGCGGATGTTGCGTATCCAGCTCACGTACAGCAGTGACTTTGTCCGCAGGCAGCAGACCGGCGCGATAATCAATCTGCAACGTTGCCGCGATCGCCGCAGCGGCGCGCGGGTTATCACCCGTCAGCATCAGGCTGCTGATGCCCAGTTTTTGCAGTGCGGCCAGGGCGGTAACCGCCTCTGCGCGCAATCGATCCTGCAACGCCAGCAGACCCAGCGGGCGTGCATCCTGCAACAATATCACCACGGTTTTGCCCTGCGCTTCATACTGCGCGATGCTCTGCTGCTGTTCATCAGACAGGTTTGTTACCTCACGCGGTGCCAGCAACTGATAGCTGATACCGTGAATATTCGCCTGAATCCCGCTGCCTGCCAGTGTCTGCTGGTTACTGGCGGCGGGCAGGGTAAGCCGCCGACGTACCGCTTCCGCCACGATGGCCAGCGCCAGTGGATGGCTGGAACCCTGTTCAACCGCCGCGCTCAGCGCCAGCAATTGCTCTGGCTGCTCGTTGCTGAAAGCGACGATATCGGTGACCTGTGGCTTACCTTCGGTCAGCGTGCCGGTTTTATCGAACGCCATCATCCTGACGCGGCTGAGTCGTTCCAGTGCAGCACCACCTTTGATCAATGCGCCCTGACGTGCAGCGGCAGCCAGGCCGGAGGTGATGGCTGCCGGAGTGGAGATCACCAGCGCACAGGGACAACCGATCAGCAGCAATGTCAGTCCTTTATAGATCCATGGCAACCACTCAGTGCCAGCCAGCACCGGCGGCAGAACCATCACCAGCAACGCCAGCAGCATAATCGCCGGGGTGTAGAGACGGCTGAAACGGTCAATAAAACGTTCCACCGGCGCGCGATGGCTTTCCGCTTCTTCAATCAGTTGCAGGATGCGGTCAATGGCGCTGTGGCCCGGTTCCGAGAGCACTTTCAGCGTCACCAGACGATCAACGCTGGTGGCCCCGGCCATCACCGTTTCGCCAGGCTGGCGTGCCACGGGTATTGATTCACCGGTGAGGGCACTTTCGTCAAAGCTGGCGCTGTGGCTAAGCAGCTCGCCATCGGCGGGTAAGCGACCCCCGGCGGCGACTTCAATCACATCGCCGGGCTGCAAATCCGCCAGTGCGACCTGCTGGCGCTGCGTGCCGCGCACACGGGTGGCGGTGTCGGGACGCAGCGCCATCAGCGCAGTCACCCCACGGCGGGCGCGAGTGGCCGCATAGGCTTCCAGTCTTTCGCCCAGCTGGAACAGCAGCAGCACCATCGCCGCTTCAGCGTGTGCGCCAATCACCAGCGCACCGGCGGCGGCCAGCGTCATCAGGGTTTCGATACTGAAGGGGGAGCCGCTGCGCAGCAAACGCCAGGCACTGCGCGCGACCGGTAGCAGGCCAACTAAGGTGGTGGCAATAAACAGACGATCGCCCCAGACGGGCGAGGCCAGACTCAGTAGCCAGCTGGCGAGCATCAGCACGCCCAGCAGCAGCAAACCGGCATTTTCCTGTAAACGGCTGGGCTGAATCTGCGGATCGGAGGAGATCAGGCTGAAACCAGCGTTTTTCACCGCCTGCTCAATGGCTGGACGAATATCATTTTCTGCGTCGACAACCAGTTTTTCACTGGCAAAGATGACGCGGGCGGTGTGCACCTGCGGCAGTTTTTGTACCGCGTTTTCGATTTTGCGTGCGCAGCTCGGGCAATCCATGCCAGCAATTTGCCAGCGGAATTGTTGGGTGCCAGGGCCGGGCCTGTCGCTCTCTTCGTCGGCGTCGCCGCCGGGGCTGCCGCTATCGCAGCAGTCACAGCTGTTTGCAGGCGTTACCGGTTGGGCGGCGGAAATTTGGAGCATCACCGGGCGGGCGCTGCTGATGCCGCACAGTGGCTGCGGTTTGCTGTGGCTTTTACCACAGCCGCAGGGGTGAGAATGTTGATGCATGTAACCTCCGGATTCAGGGACGGGCATTAACCCGTACCCTGATGCTACACTCTGGAGTGCACTCCAGAGTCAAGCGTTAAGGTTACTTTTTCTTCAGTTGATCCACAAAGAACGCACAATCATAAAGTGACCGGCGAAGTAGCAGGCCGCAACGATAGCACTGTCGGCACTGACCCGGCGGCGGTAATGCGTGATAAACCAGACGATATTCGCCAGCAGCAACAGCCCGGCACCGACCAGCAGCGAGAAGCTGTAATCAGTCGGACGGAAGAAGTAGTTCTCGGCGGCCACCCAGTTCATCACCAGCGTCATACCGATAAAGGTGCAAACCGGCCAGCGTAGTTCCTCCAGTTTCGTCCAGATGATACCAATCAGCACCACGCCAATGATCAAGAGCGTGAGCGGAATCGGCCAGAAGAAACTCACCGTCATATGCGCGGCGAAGCTGATGGTGTACAGCAGATGCGAAAGAAAGAACGCCCCGAGGGCATACAGCATCTGCTGGCGTGGCAAAAGCGTCAGAGCATCGCCAAGTAGCGTGGCGACCAGGCCAGCCACAATCAGATAGTCGGTGGTGTTGAAGGTGGGCGCTTGCCAGGCCCAGGCTAATAGTAGCAGCAGGGTGACGGGTTTAAATAACCAGCGCTGCCATTGGGGGCCACGGTAGGTTGCATCGACATAGAGCCAACCGGAAAAAAGTACGGCAAGGAAAGACCAAAGCATGTTTTCTCCCTTTTTCTGGACGTGTTGTCCGCCAGTCTGATGAATTTTCCCAAAATCGCCAACCCAGTGTATGTTACCGGCGATGAATGTGACAATCGGGCAACTCTGGTTGTATGCTTTGTCGTCTTTACCTTTCCGACATTAACGCAAAGCACGAGCGAAAACATGAGCAAACCACCGCTACTCTTTTTTATCGTTCTGGCGATTATTGCCGTTTTGGCGACCCGTCAGTTTATCAAACAGCGCCGCGAAACCGCGGTGAACGATGCTTCTCCGATCCGCTCTCTGAGTGTGGAAATCAAAACCAAACGTGAATATCCGTCACCGAACCGCCGATCGCGTCAGCGCGAAGTGATTGCCGGGGAAGATATGCGCTATGAAGCCTGGTTTCATCCTCTGAATGGCGCCGGGGATTTCAAATTGATCATCAATGCTGGCGATTATCATCAGATGGATAAAGGCGTGAAGGGCGAGCTGAAAATGCAGGGCAGCCGGTTTGTGAGTTTTACGCCGGTGCCCTGATCGGTACGGGAAGAAACATTACTCTTTCGGGTAATGTTTCTTCTGCCATGCCAGCAGTTCAAATACGCCGAAAAAGAATATCTTCCATTGCGTGGCTCGTCCCAGCTTTGGTGCTTCTTTCGGCTGCGTGGCGCGCAGCAACACCAGCTGCAATCCGTGCATGATGACCATAAAGAACAGCGCGACATGCACAAAATAGCGCAGCGGCACAGGAAATGGATGCACCAGATTTAGCAGTAAAAATGCCCAGACGCAGATCATCAATAAACGTCCCAGATTAAGCCACATCACGCATCTCCTTGTTGGCGTTGGTATAAGCGATAGGCGACCTGCCCGGCAATTTTTTCGCGATAAAGATCCCAGTTAGCAGGCACCGGTAGCGCGCCATGTTCCACTTCGCTTTCGACATAGATTAGCGCATCTTCCGCCAGCCAGCCGTTTTGCTCCAGCAGGGCCAGCGTCTCCTGCAATAACCCCTTACGAAATGGCGGATCGACGAACACCACATCAAAAGGCTCACCCGGCTGGCTCAGCCATTGCAGCGTATTGGTTTGGACGACTTTACCGTTACTGGCACGCAGCGTTTGCAGGTTCTGCGTCAGTTGCTGCGCCACCGGGCGTTCCAGCTCCAGCAGCGTGGCGGAGGCGGCAAAACGCGATAGCGCTTCCAGTCCGAGCGCGCCGCTGCCAGCAAAACAATCCAGGCAACGTGCCTGCTGAATATCCGGGGCCAGCCAGTTAAACAGGGTTTCTCGTACCCGATCGGTGGTCGGACGCAGGCCCACGCTATCGGGGACCGGCAATTTGCGGCCGCGCCACTGGCCACCAATGATGCGGATCTGACCAGCAGCGCCGCTGCTACGGGGGGATTTACTCATTTTGCTCACAACTCGTCATAATTTGTTGCGTAGTTTAACGGGCGTGGCAGGCAGAAGAAACGTAAAAAAGGGTGCTGTGGTGCGCTGGCTGGAAAGTGTTAGACTAGTGAGTTGGTATGGCGCGCGTAATTCACTGATTTTTACGCGGCTCACAACCTGTAAATTGAATTTTTTATCCCCTGGGAACAGCGTGCTACCGGGAATAAGCCATCGAGGAGTGTGGTCACACAATGGCAAAAGAGAAAAAACGCGGCTTTTTTTCCTGGCTAGGTTTTGGCAAAGAAGAAGAGACGCAACAGCCAGCGGAAGAGAAGCAGCAACCTGCTGAAGTCGCCCATGAGCCGGCCGTTGAGGAGAGCGCGTTAGATCGCGCCGAAGCGCAGGCTGAAGCAACTGTCGCCGTCACTGAACAGGTGGCCGAACAGCAGGCCGAGCCGGTTATTACCGTCGTTGAAGAAGAGGTTGTGCCGGTAGCGATCGCTCAACCTGAGGTTGCGCCGATTGAAGCAGAGCCAGAGGCTGAAGCGCTGGCGCAGGACGACGACATCGCGCTGAGCGATGAAGAACTGGAAGCGCTGGCACTGGCTGAAACGGCGCCTGAGGAAGCGGAAGCTGAGGATACCGTTAGCGATCTGCCGCTGGCCGCCGCGCCGATTGTTCAACAGGAGCAGGAGCGTCCAACCAAAGAGGGCTTCTTTGCCCGTCTGAAACGCAGTCTGGTAAAAACCCGTGAAAACCTCGGTTCCGGATTTATCGGGCTGTTCCGCGGCAAGAAAATCGATGACGATCTGTTTGAGGAGCTGGAAGAACAGTTGCTGATTGCGGACGTTGGCGTCGAAACCACGCGCCGTATTATCACCAATCTGACCCAGCAGGCGAACCGTAAACAGCTGCGCGATGCAGAAGCCTTATACGGTTTACTGAAGGCAGAGATGGCCGGCATTCTCGATAAAGTCGATGCACCGCTGGATGTCGCGGGCAAAACGCCATTTGTCATTCTGATGGTGGGTGTCAACGGCGTGGGTAAAACCACCACCATCGGTAAGCTGGCGCGTCAGTACCAGGCCGAAGGTAAATCTGTGATGCTGGCGGCAGGCGATACGTTCCGTGCCGCTGCGGTTGAGCAGCTTCAGGTTTGGGGCCAGCGCAATAACATCCCGGTTATCGCGCAGCATACCGGTGCCGATTCCGCGTCAGTGATTTTTGATGCCATCCAGGCGGCGAAAGCGCGTAACGTTGATGTCCTGATTGCCGATACGGCGGGTCGTCTGCAGAACAAATCGCACCTGATGGAAGAACTGAAGAAAATCACCCGTGTGATGAAAAAGCTGGATGAAGATGCGCCGCACGAAGTGATGCTGACGATTGATGCCAGCACCGGGCAAAACGCGATTAGCCAGGCCAAACTGTTCCATGAGGCGGTGGGTCTGACGGGCATCACGCTAACAAAACTGGATGGCACCGCGAAAGGTGGTGTGATCTTCTCGGTTGCCGATCAGTTCGGCATTCCGATTCGTTATATCGGTGTCGGGGAAGGCATCGAGGATTTACGGCCGTTTAAGGCCGCAGACTTTATTGAGGCACTGTTTGCCCGAGAGGACTAATTGGGATGATTCGCTTTGAAGAGGTCAGTAAGGCATATCTGGGCGGACGCCAGGCGCTCCAGGGTGTGGATTTCCATCTGCGCCCCGGCGAAATGGCGTTTCTGACCGGCCACTCTGGCGCGGGGAAAAGCACCTTACTGAAGCTGATTTGTGGTATTGAGCGCCCGAGCGCCGGGCAGATCTGGTTCAGCGGGCACGATATTACCCGGCTGCGGAATAGCGAAGTGCCCTTTTTGCGTCGCCAGATTGGCATGATCTTCCAGGATCACCATCTGCTGATGGACCGTTCAGTGTATGACAACGTGGCAATCCCGCTGATTATCTCGGGTGCCAGCGGTGAGGACATCCGTCGTCGCGTGTCAGCGGCGCTGGATAAAGTTGGCCTGCTCGACAAAGCGAAAAGTTTCCCGATTCAGCTCTCTGGCGGTGAACAACAGCGTGTCGGGATTGCCCGTGCCGTAGTGAATAAGCCCGCAGTTTTGCTGGCGGATGAACCTACCGGTAACCTCGATGAAGCGTTGTCAGAAGATATTTTGCGCCTGTTTGAAGAGTTCAACCGCGTGGGTGTCACGGTATTGATGGCGACCCATGATATGGGGCTGATTGCCCGGCGTAACTACCGCATGATGACGCTTAATCAGGGACGTCTGCACGGAGGCCATGATGGTCAATAAACGCAATAAGCGCACACCCGCGCCGAAAGCGAAGCAACAGCCGAAAAGCAAAGCGCTGAAGGGCGGCTGGCAGGAGCAGTGGCGCTATGCGCTGCGTGGCACGCTGTCTGATATGTGGCGTCAGCCGCTGGCAACGCTGCTGACGGTGATGGTTATTGCTATCTCGCTGACGCTGCCGAGTGTCTGCTATATGGTGTGGAAAAACGTCAGTCAGGCGGCGACCCAGTGGTATCCAGCGCCGCAGCTGACGGTGTATCTCTCCAAAACGCTGGATGACACTGCGGCAGAAAACGTCACCGCGCAGCTTAAACAATTGGATGGTGTGGATAACGTCAATTATCTGACGCGTGAAGAGGCGCTCAACGAGTTCCGCAACTGGTCTGGTTTTGGTGGGGCGATGGACATGCTGGAGCAGAATCCGCTGCCTGCCGTGGCGATCATCACGCCAAAACTGAATTTCCAGAACTCCGATACCATGGCGAATCTGCGTGACCGCGTGGCAAAAGTGCAGGGCGTGGATGAAGTGCGGATGGACGACAGCTGGTTTGCCCGTCTGGCGGCGCTGACCGGTCTGGTCGGACAAATCGCCTCGATGATCGGCCTGTTGATGGTGATTGCGGTGTTCCTGGTGATTGGCAACAGCGTGCGTCTCAGCATCTTTGCCCGTCGCGATACCATTAATGTGCAGAAGCTGATCGGTGCCACCGACGGCTTTATTCTGCGTCCGTTCCTGTACGGCGGTGCTTTGCTTGGTTTCAGCGGAGCGGTGTTGTCGCTGATCCTGTCGGAAGTGCTGGTGCTGCGCCTGCAATCTGTGGTGGCACAGGTGGCGACGGTGTTCGGCACCACCTTTGTTCTGGAAGGTTTTTCCTGGGATGAAGGACTGCTGCTGCTGCTGATTGCCGCGATTATTGGCTGGATTGCCGCCTGGCTGGCGACAGTACAACATTTACGCCGATTTACGCCGCAGTAAACGTCTGACACATTTTTTTGGTATAATAGTCCTCTGCTGCCGACACTCGGGCGCAGAGGATTTTTTCTCCGCTTCCCTTCCTGTCATCTGTGTGTAAAATATTCACTGCTACTATGGAACTTGTGGATAACTTTGATCTCTAAGTTCGGGTAGCACAGATTGCTTTCGGATTTCGGGTGACGTTGACATACTGTATCGTCTGCCCAAAGAAATGTGCGGCAATATTCAACTGAATTTGTGAGGGTTTGAATGACCAAAGAAATGCAAACTTTAGCTATTGCTCCTCTTGGTAACCTGGAATCGTATATCCGGGCCGCCAACGTCTGGCCGATGCTATCGGCAGAAGAGGAAAAAGCGCTGGCTGAACGGCTGCATTACCAGGGCGATCTGGATGCAGCTAAGACGCTGATCCTGTCTCATCTGCGCTTTGTTGTTCATATCGCTCGTAACTATTCCGGTTACGGCTTGCCACAGGCGGACCTGATTCAGGAAGGCAACATCGGCCTGATGAAGGCGGTGCGCCGCTTCAATCCTGAAGTGGGTGTGCGTCTGGTGTCGTTTGCCGTGCACTGGATTAAAGCTGAGATTCACGAGTACGTACTGCGTAACTGGCGTATCGTGAAGGTCGCTACCACCAAAGCACAGCGTAAGCTGTTCTTTAACCTGCGTAAAACCAAGCAGCGTCTGGGCTGGTTTAACCAGGACGAAGTTGAAATGGTAGCGCGTGAGCTGGGCGTGAGCAGCAAAGACGTGCGCGAAATGGAATCCCGTATGGCAGCGCAGGACATGACTTTCGACATGTCGTCTGATGACGAAGGTGGCGAAAGCAAAAGCATGGCTCCGGTGCTGTATCTGCAGGATAAAACCTCTGACTTTGCCGATGGCATCGAAGAGGATAACTGGGATGCGCACGCCGCCGATAAACTTACCGATGCGATGCAGGGGCTGGACGAGCGTAGTCAGCACATCATCCGTGCGCGCTGGCTGGATGAAGAAAACAAAACCACGCTGCAGGAACTGGCCGACCAATACGGTGTTTCCGCAGAGCGTGTGCGCCAGCTGGAAAAGAACGCCATGAAGAAACTGCGTATGGCGATTGAAGCCTGATAAGGCTCAGAAAAACAGGCGACTCCCGGAGTCGCCTTTTTTATGTCCGCAATTCATCGAATCCAGCCATCAACCTGCGCACGAAAACCACAAGCCTGCATAAACGCGGCGCGTATGCCCTGGTTGGCCTCGCCGTCATCAGCAATCCACCAATCCGCCAGTGAACTGTTCTGCGCCAGCGTCTCTTCCAGTAAATATTTCCCCACCCCGCGGCGACGCGTGACTTCGCGCACGCTGAGATGCGTAATCTTCCCCTGAGTGCCCTGAATCGTCAGTTGCAGTGCCGCCAGCAGGCGGTCATTAAAACGTGCGGCATAGACACGCTGCGTTTCGCTGAGCTGAGCTTCCAGTTGCGAAATATCGAACTGCGGCCAGACTTTGGTCAGGTCGATACGATCCTGCGTCGTCAACGATGTTAAGCGCTGAATAGTGAGCTTCATTACCCGTACCTGTACTAGTGCAAAGGGCATAGTGTAGCGAATTTAGACAGTCAGAGCGCTGTCACTTTTTTTTGATAAAAACAGGTCAAACAACAGCCAGTTTGCCAGGATTGTGGTTGAACAGTCCAAGTGTTGTTTATTAAGCCAGCATAATACGCTGGTGAAATGGTGAAAATTCGGCCATAACAACCAGAGGATTCTGCTGTTTCACCCGTTCATTACTGAATATGTCAGTTGATTTACAGAAGAAAGTTCCTGTTTAATAACCTGAAAAATAACGCCTTATTACCTATAAATGCCAGAAAAGTGCGCTAACTCATTATTACAGAATCAGTTTTCCTCTTTCACTGGCAGAAAATAAACCAACACACAACAGACACGACACAACAGATGGGGAAGTTCGCATGAAAATGAGTAAAGGACGCGCATTATTGGCGGGCTGCGTGGCGCTGGCGATGAGCCACGCGGCGCTGGCAAAAGACATCAAAATTGCCATCGTCGGTGCGGCAACCGGTCCGGTAGCCCAGTACGGTGACATGCAATTTACCGGTGCAGCGCAGGCCATCAAGGACATCAACGCCAAAGGCGGTGTCAACGGCGATAAGCTGGTGGGCGTGGAATATGATGATGCCTGTGACCCGAAACAAGCGGTAGCGGTGGCTAACAAAGTGGTTAACGATGGTATCAAATACGTTATCGGCCACCTCTGCTCCTCTTCAACTCAGCCTGCGTCTGACATCTATAATGACGAAGGCGTGCTGATGATCACCCCGGCGGCCACCGCACCGGAACTGACGGCGCGCGGTTATGCTGACGTGCTGCGCACCACCGGCCTCGACTCCGATCAGGGTCCGACAGCGGCCAACTACATCCTGGACACCATCAAACCGAAACGTATCGCGGTGGTGCATGATAAGCAGCAGTATGGCCAGGGCCTGGCGGAATCGGTGCAGAAAACCCTGAAAGCCAAAGGCGGCAACGTGGTGCTGTTCGAGGGTATCACCGCCGGTGATAAAGATTTCTCCACCCTGATTGCGCGTCTGAAGAAAGATAACGTCGATTTCGTTTACTACGGTGGTTACTACCCGGAGCTGGGCCAGATTCTGCGCCAGGCAAAAGCAGCAGGCCTGAACGCGGGCTTTATGGGACCAGAGGGTGTGGGCAACGCTTCGCTGTCTAACATCGCGGGTGATGCGTCTGAAGGCCTGTACGTGACGCTGCCGAAGCGTTATGACCAGCTGCCGGGCAACAAAGCCATCGTTGATGCTATCAAAGCCAACAGCGCACCGAACCGCAAAGATCCGACCGGTCCGTTCGTCTGGACCACCTATGCCGCGATTCAGTCACTGGTGGCCGGTATCGAACGCAGCAAAAGCGACGAGCCGGATGCTATCGCGAAGAACCTGAAAGAAGGCGCGCCAGTGCCGACAGTGATGGGCGACCTGAGCTGGGATCAGAAAGGTGACCTGAAAGGCTTCGAATTCGGCATCTTCAAGTGGCACAAAGACGGCTCATCTACAGCGATTAAGTAATCGTTGCATCCAGCACGAAATCAGGGCGGCCTTCAGGCCGCCCTTCATCAAATCCGGTCAATTTACCGCCAGTCGCGGTAACGATTTACCATCACGGACGTGTTTCTAAGGTACTTGTTATGTCCGAGCAGTTCCTCTACTTCCTCCAGCAGATGTTCAACGGAGTGACCCTGGGCAGCACCTATGCGCTGATTGCCATCGGGTACACCATGGTTTACGGCATTATCGGCATGATTAACTTCGCCCACGGCGAGGTGTATATGATCGGTAGCTATGTTTCCTTTATCGTGATTGCCGCGCTGATGATGATGGGCATCGACACCACCTGGCTGATGATTGCCGCCGGGTTTGTCATGGCGATCATCATCTCCAGCGCCTACGGCTGGAGCATCGAGCGGGTGGCTTATAAGCCGGTACGTTCCTCGAAGCGCCTGATCGCGCTGATCTCCGCCATCGGTATGTCGATCTTCCTGCAAAACTACGTCAGCCTGACGCAAGGCTCGCGCGATCTCGCGCTGCCGAGCCTGATCACCGGCCAGTGGACGCTGGGCGAAAGCAACGGCTTTGCCGCCACGCTCTCCACCATGCAGCTGATGATCTGGGTGGTGACCTTTATCGCCATGCTGGCACTGACGATTTTTATCCGTTATTCGCGCATGGGCCGCGCCTGCCGTGCCTGCGCTGAAGACCTGAAAATGGCCAGCCTGCTGGGCATCAATACCGACCGCGTGATTTCGCTGACCTTTGTGATTGGCGCGGCGATGGCGGCCGTCGCCGGGGTGCTTCTGGGGCAGTTCTACGGCTCCATCAACCCGTTTATCGGTTTTATGGCGGGGATGAAAGCCTTTACCGCCGCGGTGCTGGGTGGCATTGGCAGCATTCCGGGGGCGATGATTGGCGGCCTGGTGCTGGGCATTGCCGAAGCGCTGACGTCGGCCTATCTCTCCACCGAATATAAAGATGTGGTTTCCTTTGCGCTGCTGATTGTGGTGCTGCTGGTAATGCCGACCGGCATCCTTGGCCGTCCGGAGGTGGAAAAAGTATGAAGCGCCTCGGTCTGGTTAATGCCGTTATCTCTACGGTGATGTTGCTGGTGCTTGCCACCTTTTTTATGGGCATGCGCCTTGATCTTGATGGCACCAAACTGGTGGTGTCGAATGCCGGAACGGTGCGCTGGAACTGGATTTTTGTCGGTTGCGGCGTGGTGTTCTTGTTC
This sequence comes from Pantoea sp. App145, assembly GCF_047947045.1. Lineage (NCBI taxonomy): Bacteria > Pseudomonadati > Pseudomonadota > Gammaproteobacteria > Enterobacterales > Erwiniaceae > Pantoea > Pantoea sp. App145. Next base: position 2,505,426 of record NZ_CP133290.1, on the reverse strand, counting down.
CAGCTGTTGCGTCCGTTATTCCAGGGCGTGTTGAAACGTGGCGGAAACGGGCTGGTACTGCCGGGCTTTGATGGTTCAACGCCGAAGCAGAAGCTGGTGATGGCGCTGTTTATCGTCGTGGCGGTGATCTGGCCGTTCCTGGTGTCGCGCGGCAGTGTGGATATCGCCACCCTGACATTGATCTACGTGATGTTGGGGCTGGGCCTTAACGTGGTGGTGGGGCTGTCTGGCTTGCTGGTGCTGGGCTACGGCGGCTTCTATGCCATCGGTGCTTACACCTTCGCTTTGCTGAACCACTACTACGGTTTTGGTTTCTGGCAGAGCCTGCCGCTGGCGGGGCTGGTGGCCGGTGCGTTTGGTTTGCTGCTCGGCTTCCCGGTGCTGCGTCTGCGCGGTGACTATCTGGCGATCGTCACCCTCGGCTTTGGCGAGATTGTGCGTATCCTGCTGCTGAACAACACCGCCATTACCGGTGGTCCGAATGGCATCGCGCAGATCCCGAAACCGACCTTCTTTGGCCTGGAGTTTGGCCGCAAGGTCAGCGAAGGCGGCTGGGGCACCTTCCATGAGGTGTTTGGTCTGAAATACGACCCGAATGACCGCGTTATTTTCCTCTATCTGGTCGCGCTGCTGCTGGTGGTGCTGACGCTGGTTATTATCAACCGTCTGCTGCGCATGCCGCTCGGACGTGCCTGGGAGGCGTTGCGCGAGGATGAAATCGCCTGTCGTTCCCTCGGCCTCAGCCCGACGCGTATCAAGCTGACGGCGTTCACCATCAGTGCTGCCTTCGCCGGGTTTGCCGGTACGTTGTTCGCCGCGCGCCAGGGCTTTGTCAGCCCGGAATCCTTCACCTTTGTCGAGTCGGCGTTTGTGCTGGCGATTGTGGTGCTGGGTGGGATGGGATCGCAGTTTGCCGTGATCCTCGCGGCGGTGCTGCTGGTGGTGTCGCGCGAGCTGATGCGCGATCTGAATGAATACAGCATGTTGGTGCTGGGTGGCTTAATGGTGCTGATGATGATTTGGCGTCCGCAGGGTCTGCTGCCGATGAAACGTCCGCATCTGAAATTGAAACAGGGTAAAGCGGGAGAGCAGGCATGAGTCAGCCTTTATTAGCGGTAGAAGGCCTGATGATGCGCTTTGGTGGCCTGCTGGCGGTGAACAACGTGGCGCTGGAACTGCGCGAGCAGGAAATCGTGTCGCTGATTGGCCCGAATGGTGCCGGTAAAACCACGGTGTTCAACTGTCTGACCGGTTTCTACAAACCTACCGGCGGCAGCATCAAATTGCGCGATCAGAATCTGGCCGGGTTACCGGGGCAGAAAATTGCGCGCATGGGCATTGTGCGTACCTTCCAGCACGTGCGCCTGTTCCGCGAGATGACGGTGATTGAAAACCTGCTGGTGGCGCAACATCAGCATCTGAAGAGTGGCGTGTTCTCCGGGTTATTTAAGACGCCAGCGTTCCGCAAAGGCGAAAGCGAAGCCCTGGATCGAGCCGCCACCTGGCTGGAGCGTATCGGCCTGTTGGAGCTGGCGAACCGTCAGGCGGGTAACCTTGCTTATGGTCAGCAGCGTCGGCTGGAGATTGCGCGCTGTATGGTGACGCGTCCGGAAATCCTGATGCTGGATGAGCCTGCCGCCGGTCTTAACCCGAAAGAGACACACGAACTGGACGAGCTGATCGCGGAACTGCGTGGTGAGCATAAGGTGTCGGTGTTGTTGATCGAACATGATATGAAGCTGGTGATGGGGATTTCTGATCGCATCTACGTGGTCAATCAGGGAACGCCGCTGGCCAATGGCACACCGGAAGAGATTCGTAACAACCCGGATGTGATCCGTGCCTATTTAGGAGAGGCGTGATATGGCCAACCCAATGTTAACCATTGAAAACGTCAGCGCCCATTATGGCAAAATCCAGGCGCTGCATAACGTCAGCCTGTATATCAATCAGGGAGAGATTGTCACCCTGATCGGTGCCAACGGCGCGGGTAAAACCACGCTGCTCGGCACGTTGTGCGGCGAGCCGCGCGCCACCTCGGGTGCCATCACTTTTGATGGCAAAACCATTACCGACTGGCAAACCGCGCGCATTATGCGCGAGGCGATCGCCATCGTGCCGGAAGGGCGGCGGGTGTTTTCGCGCATGACGGTGGAAGAGAACCTGGCAATGGGCGGCTTCTTTGCCAGCCGTAGCCAGTATCAGGAGCGCATTGAACGCGTTTATGATCTGTTCCCACGTCTGGCTGAGCGTAAGGTGCAGCGTGCAGGCACCATGTCGGGCGGTGAGCAGCAGATGCTGGCGATTGGCCGTGCACTGATGAGCCAGCCGCGTCTGCTGTTGCTGGATGAGCCTTCACTGGGCCTCGCGCCGATCATCATTCAGCAGATTTTCGACACCATCGAACAGCTGCGTAAAGAAGGGATGACCATCTTCCTTGTGGAGCAGAACGCCAACCAGGCGCTGAAACTGGCCGACCGTGGCTACGTGCTGGAGAACGGGCATGTGGTGCTGGAGGATACCGGCGAAGCGTTGTTGTCCAATGAAGCAGTACGGAGTGCCTATTTAGGCGCCTGACCCGTAGCGGCGCGATTTATCGCGCCGCTACACGATAATCCCCCTGTCACACTTCCGTCATTAAGTTGTTATTTTTCCGTCATTTTCCCGTGTCATGTTACTTCGCGAACAAAAAATGCGTGATTTCGCGCGTATCTAAAACAGCACAGGAAAACTTTATGTCCGCTTTTACGCTTCGTCCCCGCCTGATGAGTGCCCTGCTCGGTCTGGCGCTCAGCGGTAATGCGCTGGCTGCGACCGAAATTCCTTTCTGGCACTCAATGGAAGGCGAGTTAGGCAAAGAAGTTGATTCTCTGGCACAACGTTTTAACCAGGCTCACCCAGACTACAAAATCGTCCCGGTCTACAAAGGCAACTATGAACAGAGCCTGGCGGCGGGGATTGCAGCAGTACGTACCGGCAAAGCACCGGACATTTTGCAGGTGTATGAAGTGGGTACCGCGACCATGATGGCATCGAAAGCCATTGTACCGGTACATCAGGTCTTCCAGGATGCCGGTATCGCGTTCGATGAAAAACAGTTCGTCCCAACTGTGGCGGGCTACTACAGCGATTCCAGCGGCCATCTGATCTCCCAGCCGTTTAACAGCTCGACTCCAGTGCTGTACTACAACAAAGATGCCTTCAAAAAAGCCGGTCTGAACCCGGATCAGCCGCCGAAAACCTGGCAGGAACTGGCGAAAGACGCCGATGCGCTGCGTAAAGCAGGCATGACCTGTGGTTACGCCAGCGGCTGGCAGGGCTGGATTCAGATTGAAAACTTCAGCGCCTGGCATGCTCTGCCAGTGGCGACCAAAAACAACGGCTTTGACGGCACAGACGCGGTGCTGGAATTCAACAAGCCGGTGCAGGTTCGCCATATCCAGATGCTGGAAGATATGAACAAGAAGGGTGATTTCACCTACTTTGGTCGTAAAGATGAATCAACCGCCAAGTTCTATAACGGCGATTGCGGCATCACTACTGCCTCTTCCGGTTCACTGGCGGATATCAAGCATTACGCCAAATTCAACTTTGGTGTCGGCATGATGCCGTATGACTCCACCGTACCGAACGCACCGCAGAACGCCATCATCGGTGGTGCCAGCCTGTGGGTGATGAAAGGCAAAGATGCCAACACCTACAAAGGTGTCGCGGAATTTATGCAGTTCCTGGCCCAGCCGGAAATCGCAGCGGAATGGCACCAGAAAACCGGTTATCTGCCGATTACCACCGCAGCTTATGAGCTGACCAAACAGCAGGGCTTCTATGACAAGAACCCGGGCGCAGACATTGCGACGCGTCAGATGCTGAACAAAGATCCGTTGCCGTTTACCAAAGGGATGCGTCTGGGCAACATGCCGCAGATTCGTACCATCGTGGACGAGGAGCTGGAAGGCGTGTGGACTGGCAAACAGTCACCGCAGGCAGCGCTGGATAACTCAGTGAAACGCGGAAACGAACTGCTGCGCCGTTTTGAGCAGCAGGTGAAGTAACCGCCGTAACGGGGCAGATCTGCGCGATCTGCCCCGATCTTTTTGCCTGACCGAGTCTGCTATGTCCTCATCACGCCCCGTATTCCGCTCCCGTTTGTTACCTTATTTGCTGGTGCTGCCACAGCTGGTGATTACCGCCATCTTCTTTTTGTGGCCGGCAGGTGAAGCGCTGTGGTATTCGCTGCAAAACCTTGATCCCTTTGGCATCACCAGCACCTTTGTCGGGCTGGATAACTTCCGTCGCCTGTTTAACGATGAATACTACCTGGCGTCTTTCTGGACCACCATTGAGTTCAGCGCGCTGGTGACGGTATTTGGCATGCTGTTTTCGTTACTACTGGCGGCGTTGGTGGATTATGTGGTGCGGCTGAAGAAGCTGTATCAAACCCTGCTGTTGCTGCCGTATGCGGTGGCTCCGGTAGTGGCGGCGGTGCTGTGGATGTTCCTGTTTAACCCTGGGCTCGGTCTGTTCAGCCATCTCCTGAACCAAATCGGTTACGACTGGAACTACGCACAGAACAGTGGTCAGGCGATGTTCCTGATTGTACTGGCGTCGATCTGGCAGCAGATGAGCTACAACTTCCTGTTTTTCTTTGCCGCGCTGCAATCGATCCCCAAATCGCTGGTGGAAGCGGCGGCGATTGACGGAGCCGGACCGGTGCGCCGTTTCTTTAACCTGTCTCTGCCGCTGATCACCCCGGTGAGTTTTTTCCTGCTGGTGGTCAACCTGGTGTACGCCTTCTTCGATACCTTCCCGGTGATCGATGCGGCGACCGGCGGTGGCCCGGTGCAGGCCACCACCACGCTGATTTATAAAATTTATCGCGAAGGTTTTACCGGGCTGGATCTCTCCTCGTCGGCGGCGCAATCGGTAGTACTGATGTTGCTGGTGATTGGCCTGACTATCCTGCAATTCCGCTTTGTCGAGCGTAAGGTGCAATACCAATGATTGAGAACCGACGCGGGCTGGATATCTTCAGCCACACGCTATTGGTGCTGGGCGTGCTGACCATTCTGTTTCCGCTGTATGTCGCCTTTGTCGCGGCCACGCTGGATAACAACGCGGTGTATCAGGTGCCGATGACGCTGATCCCGGGCACGCATTTATGGGACAACATTGCCCGCATCTGGACCCAGGGCGTTAACGGTAGCGGCCCGGCCTTTGGCCTGATGCTGTTCAACAGCCTGGTGATGGCGCTCGGCATTACCGTGGGAAAAATTGCCGTCTCGATGCTGTCGGCGTTTGCGCTGGTGTGGTTCCGCTTTCCGCTGCGTTCGCTGTTTTTCTGGCTGATTTTCATCACCCTGATGCTGCCGGTAGAAGTACGTATCTTCCCGACGGTGGAAGTGATTTCGACGCTGCACATGCTCGACAGCTACAGCGGTCTGACATTGCCGCTGATGGCGTCTGCCACTGCCACCTTCCTGTTTCGCCAGTTCTTTATGTCACTGCCGGATGAATTGATTGAAGCGGCGCGCATCGACGGTGCCAGCCCGATGCGTTTCTTCTGGGATATCGTGCTGCCGCTGTCGAAAACCAATCTGGCGGCGCTGTTCGTGATCACCTTTATCTACGGCTGGAACCAGTACCTGTGGCCGCTGCTGATTATCAATGACGCCAGCCTGGGTACCGCGGTGGCGGGGGTGAAAAGTATGATCAACACCAGCGGCGGACCGACGCAGTGGAACGAAGTGATGGCGGCAATGTTATTAACCCTGATCCCACCAGTGGTGGTGGTTTTAGTCATGCAGCGTGCCTTTGTGCGTGGCCTGGTGGAGAGTGAGAAATAAAATGGCAGGCGTAACCCTTCAGACCGTCACCAAATCGTATGACGGCAAAAATCAGATCATTCAGCCGCTGAATATCACCATCAACGACGGTGAATTTATGGTGATGGTGGGCCCTTCCGGCTGCGGTAAATCGACGCTGCTGCGGATGGTTGCCGGGCTGGAGCGCGTCACCTCCGGCGATATTTATATTGACGACAAACGCGTGACTGACCTCGAACCGAAAGATCGTGGCATTGCCATGGTGTTCCAGAACTACGCGCTCTATCCGCATATGACGGTGGAAGAGAATATGGCTTATGGCCTGAAAATCCGTGGTATGGGCAAAGAGCAGATTCGGCAGCGCGTGCTGGAAGCGGCGCGCAGCCTGGAGCTGGATCACCTGCTGACGCGTCGTCCGCGCGAGCTGTCCGGCGGCCAGCGCCAGCGTGTGGCGATGGGACGCGCTATCGTGCGTGAACCGGCGGTATTCCTGTTCGATGAACCTTTGTCGAACCTCGATGCCCGCCTGCGTGTGCAGATGCGTCTGGAGTTGCAGCAGCTGCATCGCCGTCTGCAAACCACCAGTCTGTACGTTACCCACGATCAGGTCGAAGCGATGACGCTGGCACAACGGGTGATGGTGATGAACAAAGGGGTCGTTGAGCAGCTGGGCACGCCAGTTGAAGTGTACGAGCGTCCCGCCAGCCAGTTTGTTGCCGCCTTTATTGGTGCACCGGCGATGAACCTGCTGCCGGGGCAAATCAACAGTGACGGCACGCGTTTCAATCTCGATGCACTGCATGCGCTGCCGCTGGGAGAAAGCAAAGCGAAATGGGCCAACCGCCCCCTGACGCTGGGCATTCGCCCGGAACATATCCAGCTCAGCAGCCGCGAAGAGGGAGGCATTCCGCTGGTGGTGGAGACGCTGGAAATGCTCGGTGCCGATAATCTGGCGCATGGTCGTATCGGTGACGCGCGATTGGTGGTACGTTTGCCGCACAGCGAACGTCCGCAGGCGGGCAGCACCCTGTGGCTGCAACTCCCGGCGAATGCGTTACATTTCTTCGATTCAACCCATGGAAAGCGTCTGGAATGAGTAAGCACAACTGGCCTTATCCGCACATCGTTGCCCATCGTGGCGGCGGGAAACTGGCTCCGGAAAATACCCTCGCCGCCATTGATATGGGCGCGCATTATCGCCATCAGATGATTGAGTTTGACGCCAAACTCTCCAACGATCGGCAGATTTTCCTGTTACATGACGACACGCTGGATCGTACCAGTAATGGCTGGGGCGTGGCGGGCGATCTGCCCTGGGACAAACTGGCACAGCTGGATGCTGGCAGCTGGTTTAGCAACAAGTTTGCCGGTGAACCCCTGGCGTTGCTGAGTGATGTGGCAGCACGCTGTCGTCAGCATCAAATGATGGCGAATATTGAAATCAAACCGACCACTGGCAAAGAGGTGGAAACCGGGCGTGATGTGGCGTTAGCCGCACGCGATCTGTGGCAGGGGCAAACTGCGCCACTGTTGTCATCCTTCTCGTATGATGCGCTGGAAGCCGCCATGCAGGCGGTACCGGAACTGCCGCGTGGTTTACTGCTGGATAGCTGGCATGACGACTGGCAGGCGCTGACGGCGAGCCTCGATTGCGTGTCGATACATCTCAACCATAAGTTGCTGGACGCCAAACGCACCGCACAGTTGAAGGCGGCGGGTCTGCACATTCTGGTGTATACCGTGAATCAGCCCGAGCGGGCGCGCGAGCTGCTGAGCTGGGGTGTCGATGCGATCTGTACCGACCGCATCGACATTATCGGCCCTGACTTCCGTTAATTGGTGTTCTGCTGGCCCGGCTGCGTTTTGATGACACGCTGCTGGGCGCTATCACGATGTTCCTGCATTTTGCGCTGCAAATCCTGTTTCTGCTGTTGCTGATCCTGTTGCAGTTTCAGCTTCTCCTGTTGCTGCTGAATTTGCATCTGCGTCTGCATCCGTTGCTGGCTCGGGTTATAGCCGGGTTTGAACGGTTCATTGGTATTATTCAGCATATTCGCCATGCTGCTTAACGGCAGCAGGGCCGCGAAAACGATTAGCCATTTTTTCATGGTCATTCCTCCATTAATACCGCCGTGCTGTGTGCCACTGGTGCCTTTCAGGCACCAACGCGGCAATCATAAGTTTATGCGATATTAAAAAGTCGCTATCCAGGAGTGCGCCGAATTTAGCGAAGCTGCTAATCTTTTTTCAGTGTTTGTAAACACTTGCATCAATGATAACAAATGTAAACAACTGAAAAGGATGGTAGCGGCATGGGGATACAAGGCAGTGTGCGCCGGTTTAGCTGGGCGTTGTTGATGAGTTTTACCCTGGTTCAGGGCGCGCAGGCGGCAGCGGGAAGCGCGCCGCCAGTTTCTTACGGTGTGGATAGCGACACTTTTCATCCAGTGAAGGCGAAACACGGCATGGTGGCATCGGTGGATGCGACAGCCACGGAAGTGGGGGTGCAGATTCTCAGGCAGGGCGGTAATGCAGTCGATGCCGCCGTGGCGGTCGGTTTTGCACTGGCGGTGACCCATCCGCAGGCCGGTAACCTCGGCGGTGGCGGATTTATGCTGCTGCGTACCGCTTCCGGCCACACCACCGCCATCGACTTTCGTGAAATGGCCCCGGCACGCGCCTCACGCAATATGTTCCTCGACAAGCAGGGCAATGCCGACAGTAAGTTATCACTCACTTCCCATCTGGCCTCCGGCACGCCGGGCACCGTCGCCGGTTTTGCACTGGCCGCGCAGAAATATGGCACGCTGCCGTTAAGCACCTTGCTGGCTCCAGCGATCAAACTGGCGCGTAACGGTATCATCGTCAATGATGCGCTGGCAGACGATCTGGCCACCTATGGCAAAGAGAATCTGATCAATCATGACAATAGCCGTGCCATTTTCTATAAAGCAGACGGCCAGCCTTACCAGCAAGGCGATCGTCTGGTGCAGAAAAACCTCGCGCACAGCCTGCAACTGATTGCCCAGCAGGGACCAGACGCTTTTTATAAAGGTAAAATCGCCGACGAAATCGCTGGAGAAATGGCGCAACACGGCGGCCTGATTGGCAAGGCCGATCTCGCGGCTTATCGGGCTGTCGAGCGTAAACCGGTGAGCGGCAGCTACCGTGGCTATGAAGTGTTTTCAATGCCGCCACCGTCCTCCGGCGGCATCCATATTATTGAGATTCTCAATATCCTGGAAAATTTCGACCTGGCAAAAATGGGTTTCGGTAGCGCGGATGCGATGCAGGTGATGGCTGAGGCGGAAAAATATGCCTATGCCGACCGTTCGGAATATCTCGGCGACCCGGATTTCGTCAAAGTACCGCAGCAGGCACTGACCAGCAAAGCCTATGCGAAATCGCTGGCGCAGCAGATCGACATCAACAAAGCGCGTCCATCAAGCGAGATCAAACCGGGCAAGCTGGAGCCGTATGAAAGCAACCAAACCACTCACTTCTCGGTGGTGGATAAAGACGGTAACGCGGTGGCGGTGACCTACACCCTGAATACCTATTTTGGCAGCGGTATCGTCGCGGGCCAGAGTGGCATCCTGATGAACAACGAAATGGATGATTTCTCCGCTAAACCGGGCACGCCGAATATATATGGCTTAGTGGGTGGTGACGCTAACGCAGTGCAGCCAGCCAAACGCCCACTTTCCTCGATGTCGCCGACCATCGTGGTGAAAGACGGGAAAACCTGGCTGGTGACCGGTAGTCCGGGGGGCAGCCGTATTATCACCACTGTGCTGCAAATGGTGGTTAACAGCATCGATTTTGGTATGAATGTCGCAGAAGCGACCAATGCGCCGCGTTTCCATCATCAGTGGTTGCCGGATCAGCTGCGCGTGGAGAAGGGCTTCAGCCCGGATACCCTGCGTTTGCTGGAGAACAAAGGGCAACATGTAAAGGTGCTACCCGCGATGGGCAGCACGCAAAGCATTATGATCGGGCCGGATGGCACGCGTTATGGCGCGTCAGATCCGCGTTCGGTGGATGATTTGAGTGCAGGGTATTAAGTTTTAACATCCGTAGCGGCGCGATTTATCGCGCTTTTTTATAAAACCCGCGCGATAAATCGCGCCGCTACGGAAGGTATATGGGGCGGTTTTACCCTTTTAACCGCGCCATATAATGGGTATCTACCAGCTCGCCGTTACGCATCGCGTGGCGGCGAGCGGTGCCCTCAATTTCAAAACCAAACTTCTGATATAACCCAATCGCGGCTCTATTGTCGGCAAACACCGTCAGTTCAATGCGTGTCACCTGCAACCAGTTGTCGCAAAGATCCACCATCGCCGCCATCAGCGCAGACCCCACACCACGACGATGAAACGCCGGATCAACACCCATCCCCAGAGTGGCGGTATGGCGACGGCGCGTCTGCTCCAGCACGCTGAGCGTCAGTTGCCCCACGATCTGCCCATCAATGCAGGCCACCAGCCGTTGCTCACCCGGACGCGTCGTTTGCAGTCGTTCCTGCCACAGTGCTGGTGATTGCAGCGGCAGATGCAAGGTATTCGCCTGGGTTTCTGCGTGGCTATACAGCTGGAACAACGCGGCGGCATCAGCGGGTGTGGTGTGACGGACAGTGACGAGACTCATGGTGCGGCTCCTTATGCAAAATGGAAAATCCCCTTTAACATCAAGGATTTTATGTGTGGCGTCAATGGAAAATAATTCGCGAAAGAGCTTTACAGACGAGAATGATAATGATTATTATTGCGATGCGGTCCCGGGAAGTCCTCCTGACAAACCGGGAAAGCACGACATTGCTCACATTGCTTCCAGTATTACTTAGCCAGCTCGGGTGCTGGCTTTTTTTTTGCCTTTTTTCCGACATCCGGCACCGATCCCGCTTCCTGCGCCCCGTTTACAAACGTATGACAATTTAATGATAGACTCAGCGTATCTCTGACCTCAGGCGCTTACGATGAAGAAGAAAAGACCGGTACTACAGGACGTTGCCGATCGCATCGGCATCACAAAAATGACTGTCAGCCGCTACCTGCGCAATCCTGAACAGGTCTCCGCTGCGCTGCGCGACAAAATCGCCATCGCGCTGGATGAACTGGGTTATATCCCGAACCGCGCGCCCGACATGCTCTCCAACGCCACCAGCCGCGCTATCGGCGTATTGCTACCGTCACTCACCAACCAGGTCTTTGCTGACGTGCTGCGCGGCATCGAAACCGTCACTGATGAGGCGGGTTATCAGACGCTGGTGGCGCACTTCGGCTACAACGCGCAAAAAGAAGAGCTGCAACTGCGTTCGCTGCTGGGATGGAACATCGATGGGGTGATTCTGACGGAGCGCAGCCATACGCCGGGGACGCTGCGGATGCTGGAAGTGGCGGGTATTCCGGTGATCGAAATGATGGACTCGGTCTCGCCGTGCCTCGATATGGCTGTCGGCTTTAATAACGTCGAAGCTGCGCGCCAGATGACTCACGCTATTCTGAAAAAAGGCCATCGCCACACCGTTTATCTCGGTGCACGCCTTGATGAACGTACTCTGCAGAAACAGCAGGGCTATGAGCAGGCCATGCGTGAAGCAGGGTTAACGCCACACAGCGTGATGATGGAAGATGCTTCATCGTTCAGCGCCGGATCCTTGCTGCTGCGTGAGGCACAAAAGCGCTATCCGCAGACGGACAGCCTGTTCTGTACCAACGATGACCTTGCCGTCGGCGCGATGTTTGAGTGTCAGCGTCAGGGATTGCGTGTGCCTGACCAGATGGCGATCGCCGGTTTCCACGGTCACGATATCACCCAGGTGGTAAATCCGCGTCTGGCGACGGTGCTGACTCCGCGTGAGCGTATGGGACGGGAGTCTGCGGCAATGCTGCTGGCGCGCATTGGCGGCGATCGTTCCGTCACCGCACCGCTGGATGTCGGCTTTGAAATTGCCGAAGGCGGCAGCATCTGATTCTGGCGATTTTTTGAGTCAGTTCACACTTTCGTGCTTTTCCCGGTAAAAGGGTTGCCAGCCTGTGACCGGGTGCCGACAATGATGATCGAATTTGTTATCGGTAACATTGGCAGAAATCACTGCCGGAGCGCAAAAAAATGACAACGCCATCCCCGTCGCACCATGTTTTTATCCTGATGGGTGTGTCCGGCAGCGGAAAGTCTGCCGTCGCCAATCAGGTTTCACACCAACTTAACACCGCCTTTCTCGACGGTGACTTTCTGCATCCACGCAGCAACATCATGAAAATGGCCGAAGGCCATCCACTGGATGACAACGATCGTCGCCCGTGGTTACAGGCGCTGAACGATGCCGCCTTTGCCATGCAGCGCACTCAGGCAGTCTCCATCATTGTTTGCTCAGCGTTGAAAAAGTCCTATCGCGACATTCTGCGTCAGGGCAACCACAACCTGAAATTTGTCTATCTAAAGGGTGATTTTGAAACCATCGAATCACGCCTGAAAGCCCGCAAAGGCCACTTCTTCAAACCACAGATGCTGGTAACGCAGTTTGCCACGCTGGAAGAACCCGGCGCGAACGAACCCGATGTACTGGTGGTTGATATTAATCATTCACTGGATGAGGTAGTTGCGGCCACGGTTGCGACCATCAAGGGAGCAATCAACAAGGGTTAGTCATGAGTACCGCAACGCTGGTGTTAACTGCAGCAGGCTCTGTCCTGCTGCTGCTGTTTTTGGTGATGAAAGCGCGTATGCACGCCTTTGTCGCCCTGATGTTAGTGTCTATTGGTGCCGGTTTGTTCTCCGGTATGCCGCTCGACAAAATTGCCGATACCATGCAGAAAGGCATGGGCGGTACGCTTGGTTTCCTCGCGATTGTGGTGGCGCTGGGCGCGATGTTCGGCAAAATCCTGCATGAAACCGGCGCGGTCGATCAGATTGCCATCCGCATGCTGAAAACCTTTGGTGAAAGCCGCGCGCATTACGCGATGGGCATTGCCGGGTTGATCTGTGCGCTGCCGCTGTTCTTCGAAGTGGCGGTGGTGCTGTTGATCAGCATTGCCTTTGCTGTGGCGCGTCGTACTGGCGACAACCTGGTGAAGCTGGTGATCCCGCTGTTTGCCGGGGTGGCGGCGTCTGCCGCGTTCCTGCTGCCGGGGCCAGCTCCAATGCTGCTTGCATCACAGATGCACGCTGATTTTGGCTGGATGATTTTGCTGGGCCTGTGTGCCGCTATCCCTGGCATGCTGATCGCCGGTCCGCTGTTTGGCAATTTGATCGCTAAGCGTGTGACCTTTAGCTCGCCGCCGGAGGATCATCAGCCGGATGTGGAAGAGGGCAAACTGCCATCGTTTGGCTTCAGTCTGTCGCTGATCCTGTTCCCGCTGCTGCTGGTGGGACTGAAAACCATTGGCGCACGTTTCACCACGCCGGGCACAAGTCTGTACCAGTGGCTGGAGTTTATCGGCCACCCGTTTACCGCGATTCTGCTGGCCTGTCTGGTGGCGATCTATGGTCTGGCATATCGCCAGGGCATGGATAAAGAGAAGGTGATGCAGGTGTGCGGCAGCGCACTGCAACCTGCGGGGATCATTCTGCTGGTGATCGGTGCCGGTGGCGTGTTCAAGCAGGTGCTGGTGGATTCCGGGGTTGGCCCGGTGCTGGGTCATGCGCTGATTGGTGCGGGCCTGCCGATTGCGCTGGCCTGCTTTATCCTTTCGGGTGCGGTACGTGTGATTCAGGGATCGGCAACGGTCGCCTGTCTGACCACCGTCGGCCTGGTGATGCCGGTGATCGAACCGCTGCATTACAGCGGCGCGCAGCTGGCGGCGCTGTCAATTTGTATCGGCGGTGGCTCCATCATTATCAGCCACGTCAATGATGCTGGTTTCTGGTTGTTTGGCCGCTTCACCGGCGCTTCCGAAGGCGAGACGCTGAAGACCTGGACAATGATGGAAACCATCCTCGGCACCACTGGCGCGATTGTCGGGATGATTGCGTTTACCCTGTTGTCATAACAACCATGCGCAATAAATTGCGCCGCTACTAATCGCAGAGATCGGTAGCGGCGCGATTTATCGCGCGGTTTTATTCATCGTCCCGATCGTCATCCGGTTGTTCCAGCACCGTGTAAGCCACGGCACAGAACAGCGAGTTCAGACGCTTCATATCCCCCAGCAGACCAAGGTGTAGCGAACTGGTTTCGATGCTTTGCACATTTTGCTGGTGCAGACGTTCGACGTGGGCATGGGAAAAACGACGAATCAGAATCCGGAAGCGATGCTTGGAGCGGCGCAGACGTTTGGCGCTGGCGACATCGTGTGACAAAAATACCGACAGGCTAAGCCGCAGGTTATTCAGAACCTGTTCCTGCAGAGTCTCCAGCTCCTCCAGCCCTTCGGGTGAGAAGGCCCGACGCGCGGCCAGCGCTTTATCCGCCACGTCAGCGCTCATGCGTTCGATGATATCTCCCGCCTGTTCCAGGTTCAGTGCCATCTCAATGATCTCAGCCCAGCGGCGCGAATCCTCTTCTGGCAAATCCTCTTTCGGCATGCGCGCCAGGTAGAGTTTGATGGCGGTGTACAGCACGTCGACGTCATCGTCCAGCCTGCGCACCGCGCGCTCTTCGCGCAGGTCGCCATGCACCACTTTGCTGAAGGTCTCCACCATCTGCTCAACCACATCACCGATACGCAGCGTTTCACGCGCCGCATTAACCAGCGCCAGCGCCGGGGTGTCGAGGGCGCTGCTGTCGAGGTGTTTCGGTTTCAGGCGGGCATCGATTTCCGTGTCATCGCTGATCATCCGATGGCACAGGCGCGCCATCGGTTCAGCGAACGGCACCATCACCAGACAACGAATCAGGTTGTAGAAAACATGGAAGAAGATCACCAGTTCTTCATCATGCACCGGCAGCTTGTCCAGTACATCGGCGATCGGATTGACGAACGGCAGGATGGCAACGCAGCCGATCAGTTTGAACAGCAGGCTGCCGAGCGCCACGCGTTTACCCGCCGCATTGGAGCCGCTGGCATTAATCATCGCCAGCAGGCCGCTGCCGAGGTTGGCACCAATCACCAGACACAGCGCCACTTTAAAGGAGATCACTCCGGTGGCAGTGAGGGTCGCGGTAATCAGTACGGCGGCAAGGCTGGAGTAACTAATGATGGCGAATACCGCACCAATCAGGGCATCCAGCATCACGTCGCCCGTCAGAGTGGCGAACAGCACATGTACGCCCGCCGCCTGGGTGATCGGGCGGGCTGCCGCCACAATCAGCTGCAATGCCAGCAGAATCAGCCCGAGACCAATGCTGGCACGTCCCAGCTGGCCGATGCGCATCTGCTTGCGGCTGAGGAACGCGATCACACCAAACAGAATAAACAGCGGCGAGAGCCAGGAGAGATCGAAGGTCAGGATACGCGCCATGATCGCCGTACCGACGTCCGCGCCGAGTACCACCACCAGGGCGGGTGTCAGGCTGACGAGGTTCTGGGCGACAAACGAGGTGACCAGCAGGGTGGTGGCATTGCTGCTCTGAACCAGCGCAGTGACGCCGATACCGGCGAGAAATGCCATCGGTTTTTTTTCCACGCTGCGACTGAGTACGCGGCGTAAGTCGGCACCGTAGACCCGCATAATCCCGGTACGGACGATGTGGGTGCCCCATACCAGCAGGGCCACGGCAGACAAAAGGTTTAACAGGGTTAACACGTAAGCAGGCTCCTTAACCGTCAGGCTTTAACAGCAGGCTGCGAGCCTGACGGAGAGCGCAACCTGTACAAGGTAATGCCGCGCTGCGTTGCCAATTTTTCCTGTAATTTAAGCGACCTGGCGCAACGTCGACATCTCTAACTGTAGCCCAATCTGCATCCCGGTGGGGTGTAAATCAGCGACGCTACGGTTCAAAACATCAACTGAAAGCTCGACATTGTGCGCCAGCACACGATAACGGATGACGTTGCCCAGCAGGCTATGGCTGAGAATGGTGGCGTGAATCCCGGCTTCAGGGGCGCAGATCTGGATCGATTCCGGACGAATCGCCACCTGGCCGCTGAAGGTTTGTCCGGTCAGCTGAGTTGCCTGCTCGGCACTCAGCAGGTTGTAGTTGCCGATAAAACCGGCAGCAAACAGATCGGCGGGCTGGGTATATAAGGCTTCGGCGTTGCCGTTCTGCACAATTTTACCGCGATTCATCAGCACGATACGGTCGGAGAGCGTCAGCGCTTCTTCCTGATCGTGGGTGACGAAAATGGTGGTGAGCTTCAATTCCTGCTGAATATTACGGATCTGCTCGCGCAAATGACGGCGGATACGCGCATCCAGCGCCGACAGCGGTTCATCCAGCAACAGCAAGCGTGGACGTGTCACCAGCGAACGTGCCAGCGCCACGCGCTGACACTGGCCGCCGGAAAGCTGATGCGGGTAGCGGCGAGCGAAATCGGTCAGTTCGACCAGCGCCAGTGCTTCCATCACCCGTTGCTGGATCTCACTCGCGGCCAGTTTCTGCATCTTCAGACCAAACGAGACGTTCTTTTCTACCGTCATATTCGGGAACAGCGCATAGCTCTGAAACACCATGCCGATGGTGCGCTTCTGCGGTGGCAGCGGCACGATATCCTGACCCTGCAACAAAATCTTGCCGCTATCGACCGAGGTCAATCCGGCGATACAGCGCAGCAGCGTGGATTTGCCGCAGCCGCTCGGGCCGAGCAGGGTGACAAATTCGCCCTCATCAGCGCTGAAATCGATATTTTCGAAAATGGTGGTTGGGCCGTAGCTTTTATTCAGCTCTGTGACGTTCAGATAACTCATGGTCAGCCTCGTTCAGGATTGAGGGCGTTCGCCAGCCAGGTGACCAGCAGGACGACAACAAAATAGGAGATCACCAGTGCGCTGGTGAAATGGCCGCTGCCATTGCGCATGTTGTAGAGATAAACCTGTAAGGTTTCATAGCGGGTGCCGACCAGCAGGTTAGCGAAGACAAACTCACCTATCAGGAAAGAGAAGGAGAGCAGCACGGCAATGAACACCCCTTTGCGCAGGTTGGGCAGCACCACAAACAGCGCGGCCTGCCAGGTGCTGGCGCCGAGCAGGTGTGCGGCATCAATCAACTCCCGCAGGTTGATGGCCTGCATATTGTTGGAGATGGCGCGATAGATAAACGGCAGCGCGATGGTGAAGTAACACCCCACCAGAATCCACGGCGTACCGGTCAGCATCAGCGGCGATGATGAGTACAGCTGCAATAAACCCACTGACGAGACCACCGGCGGTACGGCAAACGGCATCAGGATCAGCACGTTCATCACCGCGTCCAGCTTCGGAAAATAGTAAGCGATCACAAACATCGCAGGCAGCACCAGCACTAACGAGAATAGCAACGCGCCAAAGCAAATCAGCAGCGAGTGGCCGAGCGCGGTCAGGAACCGGCTGTCACTCCACAATTCAAAGAACCACTTTAGCGTGTAGCCCTGCGGCAGAATGGTATCACTCCATTCTGAGGAGAGCGCATACAGCAAGGTCGCGATCAGCGGCGTGGCCAGGATAATCAGCAGCAGCCAGACAATCAGGCGGTGATAGACTTTTTCTACGCGAGACATGGGCCGCTCCTCAGGATGGTTTAGCGTTGAGATAACTGCGGCGCACCAGATATTGCTGCACCACTGTAATCAGCGCCATCAGCAGCACCAGCAGCATCGCCAGCGCGCCGCCGGTGTTGGGATCAAGCGAGATATCGCCCGATACCAGCGCGGCAATACGCACCGGCACAACGTTAAAGTTACCGGTGGTGAGTGCATAAATGGTGGCATACGCGCCAAGGGCGTTTGCCAGCAGAATCACAAAAGTGCCGAGCAGGGCCGGGAACAGAATCGGCAGACCAATATGCCACCAGTAGCGCCAGCGGCTGGCCCCCAGCAGTGCAGCGGATTCCTGCCAGTCCTGACGCAGGCCATCAAAGGCCGGATACAGCAACAGAATGCCGAGCGGGATCTGGAACCAGGTGTAAACAATCACCATGCCGTCGCGCGAGAACAGTTTGAAGCTTTCCAGCAAATTGTAGTGGCGCAGCAGCAGCGTCAGGCAGCCGTTCAGGCCCAGCAAAATGACAAAGGCAAACGCCAGCGGGACGCCGGCGAAGTTGCTGGTCATGTTGGTAAACGACATCAAAAAGCGCTGGAAACGTCCGCTGCCTAGCTGATGCAGCGAATAACCGGCAACCAGCGCAATCAGCAAACCATAAATGCTCGACCAGATGGAGATATCCAGCGACAGGCGAAACGCCTGTAAATAGAAGGGTGAGGTCAGGATATCGGTGTAATTATCCAGCCCCCAGGCTTCATTCATGTCGCTCCAGAAGCTGTTGATGGCGATCCACAGCAAGGGCGCGAGCTGGAATGCTACCCAGAACAGGGCAAAGGGCAGCAACAGCAGTAGCGCGAGGCCTTTACCCTTCATGACGCGGCTCCGCCAGCAGGCCGCGGCAGACCGGCTTATCATGCTCAACGCCCAGCAGGGTGCAGACGATACCGCACAGCTCCGTTTGTTGTGGTTCCAGATCAGGCTGCTTTGAGAAGCCCTCACCAAACACAAACAGCGGGACATGGGTCTCTTCCGGCAAAATGCCGCCGTGCGAACGGTCGTCGTTCATGCCGTGATCGGCAGTGACAACCACCTGATAACCGGCGGCCAGCCAGCCCGGCATCCAGTGCGACAGATAACCATCAGCCATGCGTGCGCGGTTGCGGTACTGTGGCGATGACAGGCTATGTTTGTGCCCGGCATCATCGATGTTCATCGGGTGGATCAACAAAAAGTCAGGGTCATGACGCAGACGCAGGCTTTCCGCGTCTTCAAACAGATGGGAATCCGGATAGCCGTCGTCCCAGTAAAAGTGCCCATATTGAATGGGCAGATCAGGCGCGACCGTATGCCGGTCGCGCGCTGCATTGAAGGGGGTTTGGTTATAGAGTTCACTCACCCAGTGGTAGGCAGCGGCAGCGGTGGTTAAACCGGCGGCGCGTGCGTAATGGAAGATGCTGCGCTCTTTACTCAACCGGCTGACACCGTTATGAATAATACCGCTGCGCACCGGCGTGATGCCGGTGAGAATGCATTCATACAGCGGGCGCGACAGTGACGGCAGTTCGCAGGTCAGCGTGTAATATTGACCGTTGCCCTGCGCGCATTCGGCAAACAGGTAGCCCATCGCATGTTGTGCGACCTGATTGCTCAACCCATCCAGTACCACCAGGATCGTTTTCATCCCCTTCTCCTTACTGCTGCATATTGATGATTACGTTCTCCTGCCACAGACGCGGCAGCGCTTTTGACGTTTTGTCCCAGGCAGCCTGGTCTTTGATCGGACGGGCATTTTTATATTCAGACTGCGGCAGCAGTTTGGCCTGCACGTCTGCTGGCAGCGTCAGGTATTGCGCGCGAATCGGGCGTGCATAACCTTTCGCCAGGTTGGTTTGGCCAGCATCAGAGAAGATATATTCACGCGCCAGTTTGGCGGCGTTCGGGTGTTTGGCGTATTTGTTGATGATGGTGGTGTAACCAGAGGTCACGGAGCCGTCAGACGGGATCACCACTTCATAGCGGTTTTTGTCGATCTGATCGCGATAGTTCAGGCCATTAAAGTCCCACACCACAGCAACCTGGATTTCGCCTTTTTCGATGTTGGCAATCACCGGATCGGTCACGCCCAGGCGGCCCTGTTTAGCGAGATCAGCAAAGAAGCCCAGTGCCGGTTTCAGGTTCTTTTCATCACCACCCAGCGCATAGTTGGCCGCCAGCACGCCGTTGGCAGCCTGAGCAGCCACGCCTACGTCACCGATAGTGACCACATACTTACCTTTCTTCAGATCGGCCCAGCTGTGCGGCACATCTTTAACCTGCTGTTTGTCGACCAGGAAAGCGATGGTGCCGGTATAAGCCAGCATCCAGTTACCTTCTTTGTCTTTCGCCCAATCCGGGACCTGATCCCAGTGTGTTGGCTTATAAGGCTGAGCCAGACCTTTCGCGACCGCAACAGGACCGAAAGCGGCACCCACGTCACCGATATCGGCGCTGGCGTTCTCTTTCTCTGCGGCAAATTTCGCCAGTTCCTGCGCCGAAGACATATCGGTATCGCTGTGCTTCAGGCCATATTTGCTGCTGATGTCATTCCATGTGTCTTTCCAGTTGGCCCAGCTATCTGGCATGCCGACACTGTTGATTTGACCTTCGCTGCGCGCGGCTTTTTCCAGCGCGGCAAGATCGTTGTCGGCAGCTTGCGCGGCGGGCAGCGCAAGCAGTACGGCACTGGCTACTACAGAGGCGATTAACGCTTTCATCTCAGTTGCTCCCGGTGTAAGTTGAGGGACATCTTGGTCTAGTCCAGCAAGAACCGAGCCAATGTAGCCTTTGCATATGAAGGTTTTATGACTACAGCGGTGAAATGTGGTGTGGCGAGCAAATCCACATGCCATGCTGGAGCGCAATGATGTCGGGCATAGCTTGTCACTGAATTGTCATCGAACTGTCATAGTGCAGCTTCGCCCCAAAATGAGGCTTTATAGATGTCGTCGAAAACGGCGGACGTAATTGCAGCCGCGCTGCACAGTCGTATTGATGCAGGGGAGTTCGCCAGCGGGCGCTTACCGGCTGAACGCAGCCTGAGCGAACAATATTCCACCACGCGTATTACCCTGCGTGAAGCACTGGGATTGCTGGAAGCGCAGGGCATTATCTACCGCGAGCTGCGGCGTGGCTGGTTTCTGGCGCCGCCAAGGCTGGTATATAACCCGCTGCATCACAGCCATTTCCACGCGATGGCGGCACAGCAGGGACGTATTGCCAGCACCGAAGTGATTGAGGCGCGCCAGGTACCGGTGCTGCAATCGGTGGCGCAACAGTTGCAGCTGGCGGAGGGGGATGATGTTTATCTGATTCGTCGTCTGCGGCGCATCGATGGCCGTGCGGTGTTGTATGTGGAGCACTACCTCAATCCACATTATTTTCCCGGCCTGCTTGAAGAGGATCTCACCCGTTCCCTGACTGACCTCTATAACCAGCGCTATGGCATCCGTTACGGCGGTGCGCGTTTTACTATTTTGCCGGGGCCATTACCCGCTCGCGCAGCGCCTGCGCTGAATGTTGCCAGTGGCACACCGGGGTTACTGATCACCCGTATCAACCGTGACCAGCATAAACGGGTGATTGACTGTGACTGTGAATACTGGCGCTACGATGCGCTCTGTGTGGATGTTGATGTCTGAGTATATTGTGAATTTGATCACACTATCGCATGATAGCGCCAGAGATAAGGCGTTCTATTAAGGCGAAGAAATGACTGAAAAATCAATGGCGGGGCAACTGATTGCCCGGGGGCTGCAATGGGTGCTGAACCTCGGGTTGGTGATCCTGGCAATCATTCTGGTGGTGTTTCTCGGTAAAGAAACCATCCATCTGGCGAATGTGCTGTTCAGCACTGGCGAACAGGCATCGTCATTCCTGCTAATCGAAGGGATTGTTATCTATTTTCTCTATTTCGAGTTTATCGCGCTGATTGTGAAGTATTTTCAGTCGGGTTATCACTTCCCGCTGCGCTACTTCGTCTATATCGGTATTACCGCGATTATTCGTTTAATTATTGTCGACCATAAAAATCCTTTCGATACGCTGTGCTATTCGGCGGCGATTCTGATTCTGGTGATTACCTTGTGGCTGGCGAACAGCAACCGCCTGAAACGCGAGTAATTCACCTGCTATAGCGGCGCGATGTTTTATTTTGCCTTCGGGTGCCGAAAACCGCGCCGTTACCAATTCGTGCAAGCACGCAGCGGCAGTGGTGCGTTACACTGAGACACTTTTTTCTGTGGAGTGTTTTTATGTCTCAGGATGCGCTGGCGCAACTGCGCGCGCTGCACTGGCTGCCCGCTTCTTCTCCTTTGCTTTCCGCTCCTTTGCTGGACTGGCTTATGGAAGAGGACTCAATGACCCGGCGCTTTGAGCAGCATTGCCAGCAGGTCACCGTCAAGGTTGTGCGTGAAGGTTTTATCCCTGCCAGTGAGCTGGAGGATGAAGGCCAGCAACTGCCAGAGGATGAACGCTTCTGGCTGCGGGAAATTATCCTGTGTGGTGACGGTATTCCCTGGCTGGCTGGGCGAACGCTGGTGCCTGAAAGCACGCTAAATGGACCTGAGCAAATGCTACAGCAACTCGGCACGCGACCTCTTGGCCGCTATCTTTTTGCTTCTTCAACGCTGACACGCGATTTTATCGAACCGGGCCAGGTTGATGAATTGTGGGGACGTCGTTCACGCCTGCGTTTATCGGGCAAGCCGCTGTTGTTAACTGAACTGTTTTTACCTGCGTCACCGCTGTACCGCGCGCAGGTTCAAGGATAAAGATTGTGCAAAAGACTCTGGGAATAAATAAATTGCAGGCGTACAGCCGCCTGATGCGTATAGATAAACCCATTGGCACCTTGCTGTTGTTGTGGCCCACACTATGGGCGCTGTGGTTATCGGGGATGGCGATCCCGCCGTTATCGGTACTGCTGGTGTTTGTGTTGGGTGTGATCGTGATGCGTGCAGCCGGTTGTGTGATCAATGACTACGCTGACCGTAAAGTCGATGGGCATGTGAAACGCACTGCCGCTCGCCCGCTAGCCAGTGGCCTGGTGTCTGAGAAAGAGGCAAAGCTACTGTTTGTTGGCTTGGCGTTGCTGGCATTTGTGCTGGTACTGACCATGAATCTTATGACGATTCTGCTGTCGGTTGTCGGGCTGGCACTGGCCTGGGTTTATCCCTTTATGAAGCGCTATACCCATCTGCCACAGGTGGTACTGGGCGCGGCATTTGGCTGGGCGATTCCGATGGGGTGGGCCGCAGTTAGTGAGTCCTTACCTCTGGTTTGCTGGCTGGTGTTTATTGCTAACCTGTGCTGGACCGTTGCATACGATACGCAATACGCCATGGTGGACAGGGATGATGATCTGAAGATTGGGGTGAAATCGACGGCGATTCTGTTTGGCCGGTATGACAAGCTGATCATCGGCCTGCTGCAACTGGCGACGCTGGGTCTGATGGCTGTGGTGGGATTACTGCTAAATCTGAACGGTGCATTTTACTGGTCGCTGCTGCTGGCGGCAGGCTTGTTTGTCCATCAACAGAAACTGATTGCCCGGCGCGAGCGTGATCCCTGCTTCCAGGCGTTCCTCAACAATAACTACGTTGGCCTGGTGCTGTTTATTGGCATTCTGTTGAATACCCTGCCGTTTATTGGTTTGATGTAGTCGCGGTAGATCAGATGAAAAAAAAGCCGTCATCGGTAAAGGATGACGGCTTTTTTATTTCTGGCTGGCGTTAATCGTGAACGGTGGCGCTCTCAATCGTCAGGCGCACATCGCTGGTGACCAGCTCTGCCAGCATCAGCCACATAATCTGCGTACGTTGCACATCGGCATCGCCGCTGTCGTTGAGATAGCCCTCATCTCGCAGGGTCATCACCAGTGTCGTGAATACCGCTTTATCGAAGAACTCTGGAGCATTAATGCCATGGAGCACTGACAGGCGCTGTGCCAGCGTGCGGCTCTCTTTCTCCAGCGTGCCCCGGTTGATGCTGGGTTTCGCGCTGAGGATGGAGAAGGTAATGGCAAAACGCTGTAAGGTTTCACGAATACCGGCTGCCAATAGCTGAAGGGTACGAGAGCGTGCAGCACTCAGCTTCAGCAGGCCATCCTGTTGGCTCACCAGACCCTGGCGCGCCATTTCAGCACAAAGATTCTGCAGCAAGCCAGGTAATTCATCGCTGCTCCAGCGCAGGAACAGTTCACTCTTCAGCATGGGATACACCAGACTCACCTGGCGCAGTAACTCCGCTTCACTGATTTCCCGGTGCTGCTGCACAATCGCGGCAATCAATGATGGCATAACCAGCATATGCTGGATATTGTTGCGGTAATAGGTCATCAGAACCGCCTGCTCGCGCGGCAGAATGATGATGTCACCAATGTTGTCCTGCTCGGTCTCAAACTTGTTCATGCCCATGGCGTGATCAAGCAGCGCTTCAGCACTGAGGTTCGGCACTGTGGCTTCTGACGAGTAAGGGACATTGCGCAGCAACTGGGTGTAGCATTCCAGTTGCTCAATCAGTTGCTCGCGGGTAAGCGAACGCTGACGAGATGCCAGCAGTGCGGTAACGCACAGGTTCATCGCATTGGCGGCCCCGGCTTCGTTAATTCGCACCATCAGACGGTTCGCGATGTCATTCACGGCGGGGGTCATCCACGCCTGACGCGGTGGTTCAATCGGATCGATGGACTCACGCCATTCCGGTACATGTTTGTTCAGGTAATTCACCAGCGGCAGCGGTTCGCCGAAGTTGACATAACCCTGGCCCAGATTGCGCAACTTACGCAGGCCGCGCACCATCTGCATAAAGCCTTCTTTTTCTTTCACCGCCCCGCGCAGTTCTTTGGCGTAGGTCCCCACTTCCATCACATGCTCGTACCCAATGTAAATCGGCACGAAAGTAATCGGACGGCTGCTGCCACGCAACAGGGCTTGTAACGTCATTGACAGGGTGCCGGTTTTCGGGTCCAGCAGGCGACCGGTACGTGAACGTCCACCCTCGACAAAGTATTCAACCGAATAGCCGCGATTAAACAACTCGCCAAGATATTCACGAAAAACAGTAGAATAGAGCTTGTTGCCTTTAAAGGTACGGCGAATAAAGAACGCACCCAGACGACGGAAAATCGGACCGGCAGGCCAGAAGTTAAGATTGATACCGGCAGCGATGTGCGGTGGTACCAGACCCTGGTGGTAAAGCACATAGGAGAGCAGCAGGTAATCCATATGGCTGCGATGGCAGGGAACATAGACAATCTCGTGACCATCCTGTGCCAGCTGACGTACGCGCTCGCCGCCATTGACGTTGATACCCTGATAGAGTCGGCTCCACATCCATCCCATGACGCGGTCAGTGACGCGGATGGCCTCATAGGAGAAGTCAGCCGCAATCTCTTCCATCATTTCAATGGCGTTCTGCTGTGCCTTCTCATGGGAAATCTTTTTGCTGCGCGCTTCATCTTCCACAGCCTTTTCAATGGCTTTCGATTGCAACAGCTTGTTAAACAGATCCTGGCGGGCGGGTAAACGCGGGCCGATGGCAGCCAGACGCTGGCGGGCGAAGTGAATACGCGCCACGCGGGCCAGTTTTTGCGCAATTGACTTGTCAGTTCCATGCTCGGTTGCCATCTGACGTAGCGACACTGTCGGCGAGAAGCGGACAAAGCTGTCGCGGCCATGCCAGAGAATGGCAAAGAACTTCTGTACACCGTTAAGAATGCGCAGATGTGGCGTCTGTTCACCCTGTACTTCACGGCCTGGTGCGCGTCCAAACATCACCGACACTGGCAGCATTTGCACATCCAGTTCGGGGTTGCTGCGATGCAGATCGAGATAGTCATGAAATAGCTTCACTGACTCCAGATTCGGCACGAAATAAGGGAAAACGCGTGGACCGTCGTGGATAAAGACATAGCGTGGCAACAACGTGCCATCAATTTCCAGTGGTGTAAGCGGATCCGGCAGATCGTGTTTCAGACACTGCGAACGCAGTGTGAGTAGATCGGCCTTGGAATCATAAGGCAGCACATATAGGATTGGCCGCGTTGAATCTAACCCATGTTCAGACACAGGATCCGACGGAATAGCCTTACTCTTTACCAAAATGGAGAGTGGTAAATTCAATAATTTATAATAAAGTTTACGCCAACCTGACATAGACAACTTTAAGCCTCTTGTTAGCAAAGCGCGGCAAGCATACCAGAAAGTGCCGCGAAGATCTGTGGCCGTGCCATTCCCGGCTGCCCAGACATTGACGTCAAAACGAGTAAAGGGTTCAACGACATGGCAAATAACGTCACCGGTATTCTCAGGATAGTGAAAGCTGCCGGTTATTCCTGGCAGGGATTGCGCGCCGCCTGGCAACATGAAGCGGCATTTCGCCAGGAGGCTATCGCCGCACTGGTGGCGATTGTGGTGGCATGCTGGCTGGATGTTGACGCGATCTCCCGCGTACTCATGATCGGTTCTGTGGTGCTGGTGGTCATCGTTGAGATTATGAATAGTGCCATTGAAGCCGTCGTCGACCGCATTGGTCAGGAGCGTCATCCGCTGGCCGGACGCGCGAAAGACATGGGGTCGGCTGCCGTATTGTTAGCTATCTTACTGGCTATTTTCGTCTGGATCGCGCTGCTTTGGTCGCATTTGCGATAAGGATTCCGGATTCATCAACTCGCTGATTTTTCCCTCAGTTTTGGTTTCCATTTCGCCAATACCTGTATATACTCACAGCGACTGTATAAACAACCAGGGGGCGGGATGAAAGCGTTAACCAGCAGGCAGCAACAGGTCTATGATCTGATTCGCGACCATATCAACCAGACGGGCATGCCGCCAACGCGTGCGGAAATTGCTGCGCAACTGGGCTTCCGCTCACCGAATGCGGCAGAAGAACATCTGAAGGCTCTGGCACGCAAAGGCGTGATTGAAATCGTCTCCGGAGCGTCGCGCGGTATTCGTTTATTAATGGAAGAAGAAGCCAGTGAGGGGCTGCCGCTGATTGGCCGTGTCGCCGCGGGTGAACCGTTACTGGCCCAGGAGCACATCGAGGCTCACTACCAGGTTGATGCCAACCTCTTCAAACCCACCGCTGATTTCCTGTTGCGCGTTAGCGGCATGTCGATGAAAGATATCGGCATTATGGATGGTGACTTACTGGCGGTACACAAGACTCAGGAAGTGCGCAATGGCCAGGTCGTGGTGGCGCGCATTGATGATGAAGTCACAGTGAAACGCTGGAAAAAGCAGGGCGCGATTGTGCAGCTGCTGCCAGAAAACAGTGACTTCCAGCCGATTGTGGTCGATACCCGTGAACAGTCACTCACCGTTGAAGGGCTGGCGGTGGGTATCGTGCGCAACGGCGAATGGCTTTAATCCTTTAAATCCCCCACTACGGTAGCGCCTCTGCGCTGCCGTGGTTTGATTTGCCAAAATAACTGTAGCGCAGCACAAACCGGGACGGGCTGATGCAGCTGTTTTCCTCCTCTGATAAGACACTCTGGCGGCTGGCGCTGCCGATGATCCTTTCGAATATCACGGTGCCGTTGCTCGGCGTGGTGGATACCGCGGTGATTGGCCATCTTGACAGTCCGATCTATCTCGGTGGCGTGGCAGTGGGTAGCACTGCAACCAGCTTCATTTTTATGCTGCTGTTGTTTTTACGCATGAGCACGACCGGACTGACTGCCCAGGCATTTGGTGCCAGCGATAAAACGGCGCTGGCGCGTGCGCTTACCCAACCGTTGCTTATCGCATTGATCGCAGGTGTGTTGTTTATGTTGCTGCGCACACCTGTCAGCAATCTGGCGGCTGCGCTAATGGGAGGCAGCGTTGCGGTACAGCAACAGGCGCAACTGTTTATTCAGATTCGCTGGCTCAGTGCTCCCGCTACGCTGGCTAATCTGGTACTCCTGGGCTGGCTGTTGGGTGTGCAGTATGCACGCGCACCCGTTGTTTTGCTGGTGGTGGGCAACCTGGTCAATATTCTGCTGGATCTGCTGTTTGTGCTCGGCCTGCACTGCGGAGTGGCAGGCGCTGCTGCGGCTACGGCACTGGCCGAATACGTCACCCTGGGTGTCGGGCTGTTGATGGTAGCTCGGGTATTAAAGCTACGTGGTATTGATTTCACCCTGCTGAAAGAGAGCTGGCGCGGTGGTGCCGCCCGCCTGTTTCGTCTCAATCGCGACATTATGTTGCGCTCATTTCTGCTGCAAATCTGTTTTGCTTCTCTGACGATCTTTGGCGCGCGCATTGGGCCAGATGTGGTTGCAGTCAACGCGGTTCTGCTGATGTTTCTCACTTTCACAGCCTACGCACTGGATGGTTTCGCTTATGCGGTTGAAGCCTGCTCTGGTGAAGCGGTTGGTGCGAAAGATCGCAGCCAGTTGTTGCTGGTCTGGCACGCGGCATGCCGTCAGGCAGGCCTGGTGGCGTTGCTGTTCGCCATGATGTATGCCCTGTGCGGGGTACAAATTGTCGGGTTGCTGACCTCGCTGGACGAACTCCGCGCAGCCGCCGACCGTTACCTGGTGTGGCAGGTGGTGATGCCCCTGGTGGGGGTATGGTGTTATCTGCTGGATGGCATGTTTATCGGCGCGACGCGTGGCAGGGAAATGCGTAACAGCATGGCGCTGGCGGCGCTGGGTTATGGCCTGTCGTTGCTCACCTTACCCTGGTTGGGAAATCATGGTTTGTGGCTGGCGGTGACGGTATTTCTGGCATTACGCGGACTCACGTTGTGGCTGGTCTGGCGCCGCCACTGGCGTCATGACAGTTGGTTTTCGTATAGTGGAATATAACTTATTAATTACAGATTAATCCGTAAGTGTGCTACCTGATATTCATTGTCTACTATAATTATCCTTAACAACGCAATTAAGTAGCGTGTTATATCGGCTTTTACCTTCAGGGAATGGGTATGCCGTCAACTCACTGGAAATGACATGGAGAACGGTTATGAACAAAGACGAAGCGAGTGGAAACTGGAAGCAATTCAAAGGGAAAGTGAAAGAAAAATGGGGCAAGCTGACTGATGATGATATGACCGTCATCGAAGGGAAACGTGATCAGCTTGTCGGTAAAATTCAGGAACGCTATGGCTACGCTAAAGACCAGGCCGAGCGTGAAGTGAAAGACTGGGAAAGTCACAACAAGGATCACCGTTGGTAATGGACCCGTTTAAGGACGATGCTCCCAGGCTCCGATCCTGATGATCGGGTTGGCACAAGGAGGTGCCATTTATCCCTTCCTCAACCGCTTTTTGCCTTCAATCTGATGATCATGATCGCAACTTTCATGATGGGTACAGGCTTCCACTTCGGCACAATTTTCACAGAGTCCATGGGCTTCAATCACGCTATGGCGCAACGCAAAACCCGCTTGTTCAGCCAATCCGGAGATGATCTTTTCAACGCCATGCGCATGTTTTTCACTGACGGCTGCACAGCGGTCACAAACCAGCATCACTGAAGTGTGTGCAGGCTCATCAAAATGATGGCAGACCACGTAGCTGTTGTTGGATTCAACGCGATGGATAAATCCCTGCTCCAGCAGAAAATCCAGTGCACGATAGATGGTTGGCGGTTTTGCCTGGGGTTCACTGACGCGCAATTGATCCAGTAAATCATAAGCACTGATCGATCCATTTTGCTCGGCCATCAGGCGTAGCACTTCGGCACGTTGTGTGGTCAGACGCACGCCGCGTTGCAGGCAAAGCGTTTCAGCCTGGTTCAGAAGTTGGTCTGGCGACAAATTTGACATAAGTGTTCTCCGGGTGCCGAGTGATGTTATTTTATCACACAAATTTTTACGCTGCTGTGATTGCTTTTCTCGCTGAAGATTGCCAGGAAAAATCTTGTTTTTCATAAGATTAATATCAGTGTTATTCCTCTTTTTTCCTCATATTGTCATCTGCGTTCCTTATTACGGATTTATTATCAAACCGGCTAATCGGTTTTTGCTTTGCAACTCACCGACTTAGCGTCTAAGGTTCAAAAGGGCTTAAGTAATAGCTGGCCTCAATTTAGATATCGTTTAATTTTTTGCATAAATACACGACAGATTGCTGCGCCAGCAGTCAATTCTGCGAATAGCAGTGCTATTTCCTTTTATTTCACAGCAATAAATCGTTAGCCCAGGTTCACAATAAGGGCTGGTAAATTGTTTCGTCGATGACTTGGTCACGACATTTGAAAGGTGATGGCAGGCTCATGGTGAAGACATTATTCAGGCGCAATAAAGTTGCTTATCTTGTTGTTTTTAATTCAGTATTTCTTTCCTCTTCAGCTCTGGCAGCAGGTACCTGGTACGACGCACGTAATGACGCAATGGGCGGCACAGGTGTTGCGTCTTCCACCTGGAGCTCCGCGGTACTGGCGAACCCGGCATTGATGACCAAAGCAAAACCTGATGATGACGTAAGTATCATTTTCCCTTCAGCGGGTGTGCAGGTTACCGATAAAGACAAACTGATTAATAAAGTCGATGACATTACGGATACTGTCGATCGTTATCAGGATGTCATCAATAACTTAACCTTCCAGGATTATCTCAACGGCTACCCGCAGCTTAAAGCCGCAGCAGGGGATATGGCGAATCAGTTGAGTGACCTGCGGGGTAACAAAGCAGATGGCTCGGCGGGTGTGGCGCTGGCTGTCACCGTGCCTAATGAGACGCTGCCCTTTGCGTTTATCACCAAGGCTTACGGCACTGCGCATGTTCGTGCGAATGTGGCGCAAAGCGATATAGATTATCTGAACGGCGTGGCCGACGGGACCATCATTCCGGTGCCGGGTGATGAAGATAATTTGCGCTCCAGTGCCAATGGGCTTGCGGCGTTAGTGACTGATTACGGTATTTCCGTGGCGCACCAGTTTACCATTGCAGGCCATCCGGTCTCTGTAGGCATCACGCCAAAGCTGCAGAAAACCTGGTTGTATAATTACACCGCCAGCATTTACAACTACGACAAAAGCGACATCAACAACAGCCGTTATCGCAGTTCCGATACCGGTTTCAACGTGGATGCCGGTATCGCCACTGATTTTGCCGACAACTGGACTTTCGGTTTGACCGGTCAGAACCTGATTTCGCGCAACATCGATACCAAAGAAGTGGATGGCTATCGCGATACTTACCAAATCCGTCCGCTGGTCACTACCGGTCTGGCCTGGAACTACGGTCCTGTGACCCTGACTGGCGATGTCGATCTGACGCAAACTAAGCGTTTTAAATCAGAAGACAGTAGCCAGTATATCGGCGTCGGTGGCGAGTACCGTGTGCTGGACTGGTTGCAGCTGCGTGCCGGCTATCGCGCCGATATGAAGTCGAATGACACCAACGTTTTCACTGCCGGTTTTGGCCTGTCGCCGTTTAACAATACGGTACATCTGGATCTGGCCGGTTCGGTTGGCGCAGACAATACCTGGGGTGCGATGGTGCAGCTCGGATTTAACTTCTGATTGATGTTCTTCACACCGACGGGCGGCTGTGTCGCCCGTCAATCCTGTGGTATGATTGCGCAGATTGTCATCACTTAACCCCGGATTTACTGCGTTTCATGACCGATACTTTCTCTTCGCAACGTTTTTCCATTGCTCCCATGCTCGACTGGACTGACCGTCACTGTCGTTATTTTCACCGCAAGTTAAGCGGCGATACGCTGCTTTACACCGAAATGGTGACCACCGGCGCAATCATTCATGGTAAGGGCGATTATCTGGCCTTTAGCGAGGATGAGCATCCGGTCGCACTGCAACTGGGTGGCAGCGATCCGGCGGCGTTAGCGCAGTGTGCACAGCTGGCAGAAGCGCGTGGCTATGACGAGATCAACCTTAATGTAGGGTGTCCGTCCGATCGTGTGCAGAATGGTCGCTTCGGTGCCTGTCTGATGGGAGAAGCTGCGCTGGTTGCGGATGGTATTAAAGCGATGCGCGATGTGGTGAGCATTCCGGTGACGGTGAAAACCCGCATCGGCATTGATGATCAGGATAGCTACGCATTCCTGTGCGATTTCGTTGGCACTGTGGCGCAGCAGGGGGGTTGTGACACCTTCATTATACACGCGCGTAAAGCCTGGCTTTCGGGTCTGAGTCCGAAAGAAAACCGTGAGATCCCGCCACTCGACTATCCACGCGTCTACCAACTGAAGCGCGATTTCCCGCAGTTAACTATGGCTATCAATGGCGGTATTAAAACGCTGGAAGAGGCGAAAATCCACCTGCAACATATGGATGGTGTGATGATGGGACGCGAAGCCTATCAGAACCCCGGCATTCTGGCGCAGGTTGACCGTGAACTGTTTGGGCGTGATACCCCGGTGGTGGATCCTGTGGCGGTGGTGCGCAGTATGTACCCTTATATCGAAGCGGAACTGGCGAAGGGGACTTACCTCGGCCACGTCACACGCCATATGCTGGGGCTATTCCAGGGAATCCCGGGCGCACGCCAATGGCGTCGTTATCTGAGCGAAAATGCGCACAAACCGGGAGCGGATGTGCGTGTGCTGGAAGCCGCACTGGCACTGGTGGCGGATAAGATCCCACAGGAAGCCTGATTGGATTCGTAACGGCGCGATTTATCGCGCTGTTATGGCAGATCTATGATCTGGCATCACAGAACACGGTTTTATTTACACCACAAGTTAGTCAATTTCACCATTTCATCTGCACGCAATTCGCACGACATCCAACAATATCAGCGAGTTAGCGCAATTCTCATTCTGGCACGCATCTTGTAATGCCTCTCCTGTTACCAACATAGGAGAGCCTTCGTGGAAATATTATTTATTATCGGCTTTTTTCTCATGCTGCTGCTGACCGGCGTGTCATTGCTGGGCGTGATTGCGGCGCTGATTGTTGCAACGGTGCTGATGTTCCTCGGTGGGTTGTTTGCGCTTGTTATTAAATTGTTGCCGTGGCTGGTGCTGGCCGTGGTCGCCGTCTGGTTATATCGAGCCTTCACCACGCCTGATGGTGAAATAAAGATGCAGCGACTGAAAAGAAAAATCAGTAAGTTAGAGAAGAATGGCTGGCGCTAAATGCGGGTGTGATCACAGAGTTAATCATTGCTTAGTACAAATACGCAATTAAACATATTTTTTACTTATGTTTTCTGCCAGGATAGCTGCCGTTGAGTCAACAATGAATTCATCGCCGCTGTCCCTACACCAGCGCGAACTATAAAAAAGAAAAAGGGGCTTCCTACGGGAAGCCCCGTTTGCTTTCTGGCGTCAGGGAATCAGCAGGCTGGATCCCAGCGTGGCGCGGCTTTCCAGCACCCGATGAGCCTCGGCCGCATCGCTCAGCGCAAATTTTTGCTGTTCCGGCACGGTGATTTTAATCGCATGGCTGGCGATCAGAGAAAACAGTTCAGCACTGGCGCTGTCGAGTTCTTCACGGTTAGTTATGTAGCCGAACAGCGAAGGGCGAGTGACAAACAGCGACCCTTTCTTATTCAGAATCCCCAAATCGACACCGGTTACGGCACCGGAAGCATTACCAAAACTCACCATAAGGCCATGACGGCGCAGGCTATCGAGTGAAGGCTCCCAGGTATCTTTACCGACGGAGTCGTACACCACCGCCACTTTTTTACCGTTCGTCAGCTCGCTAACACGCTGCGCAATATTCTCGTCGCGATAGTTAATGGTGGCCCAGGCACCGGCATCTTTGGCCATCTGCGCTTTTTCGGCTGAGCCGACGGTGCCAATCAGGTGCGCACCTAACGCTTTCGCCCACTGGCAGGCAATCAGGCCAACTCCGCCAGCCGCCGCGTGAAACAGGAACGTCTCATCCGGTTTGACTTTATAGGTCTGGCGCAGCAGATATTGCACCGTCAGACCTTTCAGGAACGAGGCGGCTCCCTGCTCAAAACTGATTCGCTCCGGCAAAATCACCAGACGATCTTCGTGCACATTGTGCGCCTCGCTGTACGCGCCGAGGGATGACTGGCAGTAGACCACGCGGTCGCCCGCCTTAAAACGCGTCACCGCAGAACCGACTTTTTTCACCACGCCCGCCGCTTCGGTGCCCAGCCCGGATGGCTTCGCCGCGACCGGATATAATCCGCTGCGCACGTAAGTGTCGATGTAATTGATGCCAATCGCCCGGTTTTCTACCTGCACTTCATGTTCAGCGGGATCGGCAAGATCAAAATCCACCCATTGCAACACTTCAGGGCCGCCGTGTTCGTTGAACTGAATACGCTTTGCCATTCTGACTCCTGTGATTGTTCAGCCTGTGACGTTATACTTGCGCGTCACTACTTAAGATCGGTAATGCATTCACTATGGCAGGAAATAAACCCACCAACAAATCGAACGAACCCCGCGACCGTCAGCTGGAAGGTGTGAAAATGCCGCCGCATTCCATTGAGGCGGAGCAGTCGGTACTCGGTGGGTTGATGCTGGATAACGAGCGCTGGGACAATGTGTCCGAGCGTGTGGTCGCGGATGATTTTTTCAATCGCTCACACCGGCTGATCTTCTCCGAAATGCAACGGCTGCTGGAAGCCGGTCAACCTATCGATCTAATTACGCTGTCGGAATCGCTGGAAACACGTGGTGAGCTGGATATGGCGGGGGGCTTTGCCTACCTGGCCGAACTGGCGAAAAACACCCCAAGTGCCGCGAACATTGGCGCTTATGCGGATATCGTACGTGAACGTGCGGTGGTGCGAGAAATGATCTCGGTGGCGAACCAGATCGCCGATGCCGGTTATGATCCGCAAGGGCGCAGCAGTGAAGATCTGCTCGATTTCGCCGAATCTAACGTCTTTAAAATCGCGGAACAGCGCGCAAATAAAGATGATGGCCCGAAAAACATTGAGCAAATCCTCGAAGCCACGGTATCGCGCATTGAATCGCTGGTTGCCACGCCGCACGATGGTGTTACCGGGGTGGATACCGGTTATCAGGATCTGAACAAAAAAACCGCCGGTTTACAGGGCTCGGATCTGATTATCGTTGCAGCTCGTCCGTCGATGGGTAAAACCACGTTCGCCATGAACCTGTGCGAAAACGCCGCCATGTTGCAGGAAAAACCGGTACTGATCTTCAGTCTGGAAATGCCCAGCGAACAGATCATGATGCGTATGCTGGCTTCATTATCACGCGTTGATCAGACCCGCATCCGTACCGGCCAGCTGGAAGATGAAGACTGGGCGCGTATTTCGGCCACCATGGGTATCCTGCTGGAAAAGAAGAATATGTATATCGATGATTCTTCTGGTCTGACGCCGACGGAAGTGCGCTCCCGTGCACGCCGTATCTATCGTGAAAACGACGGTCTGAGCATGATCATGATCGACTACCTGCAATTGATGCGTGTGCCATCGCTGTCCGACAACCGTACGCTGGAAATTGCGGAGATCTCGCGCTCGCTGAAGGCGCTGGCAAAAGAGTTGAATGTGCCGGTCGTGGCGTTATCGCAGCTGAACCGATCGCTGGAGCAGCGTGCTGATAAGCGCCCGGTCAACTCGGATCTGCGTGAATCCGGCTCGATCGAGCAGGATGCTGACCTGATCATGTTTATTTATCGTGATGAGGTTTATCACGAAAACAGCGATCTGAAAGGTATCGCTGAGATCATCATCGGTAAACAACGTAATGGACCGATCGGTACAGTACGTCTGACCTTCAATGGTCACTGGTCGCGTTTTGATAACTACGCAGGCCCGCAATACGACGACGAATAATCCTCTTTCCCCCTATGCATGCACGATTTGTGCATGCATTTCACGTCATCACAAAATAGTGTTGGACAACCCCGTCTTTAATCAGGTTATCTGTAGCAAAGCGCACCCTATTACGCTGTGGAAGCAGAATGACTCAGGTAGACGATTACGACCTTAAGATACTGACATTATTACAATCTAATGGCCGCCTCACGAACCAGGAACTCAGTGATTTGGTGGGCCTTTCGGCGTCCCAATGTTCACGCCGCCGCATCAATCTGGAACAGGCAAACCTGATTCTCGGCTATCACGCCCGGTTGTCGCCCGATGCTATCGGCCTCGGCATGGTGGGTTTGATTGAAGTGCGGCTGATTAATCACACCCCCGATTACGAAGAAAGTTTTCACCGGATGGTTGAGCAGGAAACCGCCATCGTCGATGCGTTTAAAACCACTGGCGACGCCGATTATCTGCTGAAAGTTGCCGTGTCTGACCTGGCTTCATTGAGTGCGTTAATCAGCCAGCTGGTGTCGGGTCATCAAAGCGTGGCCCATGTGAAAACGTCGGTGGTATTAAGCCGTTTAAAAGAGAACGGTTTGATGATAATTCCCGAGCACAAAACGCGCCAAAAAAGTGCGTGATGTGCTAGTCTGGTGCAGTTAATGCCATTCAAATGCAAAAAACGCGCACCGGATAACAGATTTGTGCATGGATTTATGGATTAGTCATTCGTCAATGCACAAAAACCTGCAATAAAGCGCCTTAGTTATCAATTGGATAATCACTGGCACCCATCGGCGACGAGCAGACGTCGCCGATGTGGTGCGTTTTTTGCATTTGAACCGCATCAATTGCAATGAGAAAAATCCATGGATAACGTTGTTCAACCTACCAAAATCCCCCATTCCCGCATTGAAGATGCTCTGGCGATTGTGCTGGGTACGCTGATGGTCTCCTTTGGCGTCATTATGCTGAAGCAGGCCGGTGCGCTCACCGGCAGCTCTGCCGGGATAGCTTTTTTAATTAGCTATCTGACGCCGCTTTCGTTTGGCAGCGCGTTTTTCCTGATTAACCTGCCGTTTTACTGGCTGGCAGTGCGTCGTATGGGCTGGGAATTTACCCTGAAAACCTTCTGTGCCGTGGCGCTGGTGTCACTCTTTACCCATCTGCATCCGCTGTTCATCCATTTTTCTGCGCTAAATCCGTTTTATGCGACATTGTTCGGTAACGTGGTGATGGGAATTGGGTTTATAGTGTTGTTTCGTCACAAGGCCAGCCTTGGTGGCGTCAATATTCTGGCGCTCTGGCTGCAGGACCGCATCGGTCTGCGCGCCGGAAAACTGCAAATGGCCGTCGATACCTGCGTGGTGCTGGCGTCGTTATTTGTGGTCTCTGTACCTATGTTGCTTGCCTCGATAGCGGGCGCGGTGGTCCTCAATCTGATCATCGCCATGAATCACCGCCCCGGCCGCTATATGGTTTGATGATGCATCGTTACCTGACTTTTATGACCAATCATGGAGATCTGCACCGTGTTTCAAAATGTTGATGCCTATGCCGGCGATCCGATTCTGTCGTTGATGGAAACCTTCAAACAGGACCCGCGTGACAACAAAGTGAATCTGAGCATCGGCCTCTATTACAACGAGCAGGGCATCATTCCTCAGTTGCAGGCCGTCGCCGCAGCGGAAGAACGCCTGCAGGCGGCACCGCATCAGGCTTCGCTCTACCTGCCAATGGAAGGTTTCGGTCCTTATCGTAACGCGATTGCCCCGCTGCTGTTTGGCAATGAGCACCCGATGCTGAAAGCCGGTCGCATTGCGTCCATTCAGACGCTGGGCGGTTCAGGTGCGCTGAAAGTGGGTGCGGACTTCCTCAAGCGTTACTTCCCGAATTCAAATGTCTGGGTCAGCGATCCAACGTGGGAAAACCATATCGCTATCTTTAACGGCGCGGGTTTCGAGGTGAATACCTATCCCTGGTATGACGCAGAAACCAACGGCGTGAAATTTGATGCCTTTATCGCAGCGCTGAAAACCCTGCCGAAGCAAAGCATTGTGCTGCTGCATCCGTGCTGCCACAACCCGACCGGTGCCGACCTCACTGATGCACAGTGGGATCAAACCGTTGAGGTGCTGAAGGCGCAGGAACTGATTCCTTTCCTCGATATCGCTTATCAGGGCTTTGGCGCAGGCATGAACGAAGATGCCTATGCGATTCGCGCGGTTGCCGCAGCAGGTCTGCCGGCGCTGGTCAGCAACTCCTTCTCGAAAATCTTCTCACTGTATGGTGAACGCGTCGGCGGACTCTCTATTGTCTGTGATAGCGCAGAAGAAGCGGGTCGTGTGCTGGGTCAGCTGAAAGCGACTGTGCGTCGCAACTACTCCAGCCCGCCTAACTTTGGTGCGCAGGTGGTTTCCTGTGTGCTGAATGATGAAGCGCTGCTGAAAAACTGGCTGGCGGAAGTTGAAGCGATGCGTGTGCGTATTATCGAAATGCGTCAGGCGTTAGTCGCGGTACTGCGTGAGAAACTGCCGGGCCAAAACTTCGACTATCTGCTGAAGCAGCGCGGTATGTTCAGCTACACCGGCCTCAGTGCACAGCAGGTTGATCGCCTGCGCGACGAATTCGGCGTGTACCTGATCGCCAGCGGTCGTATGTGTGTGGCGGGTCTGAACAGCCGCAACGTCCATCAGGTTGCAGAAGCCTTTGCTGCCGTGATGTAACGCCTGTCTCTGGCCGTATCTGAACCGCCATGCCCTCGGGCTGGCGGTTTTTTTATGGATAAATCATCAAGCTTGCCGAAAAACAATAGTTTTTGTCAGAAAACAGAAGATCTCAGTAAGTAGCCTAAAGAATAATTAGTCCTGAATCAGAAAGAATTAAAGGGTTTTATAAATCCATTCCACTAAATTTTAGTATTCTTCTGGAAGATTTTAATAAACCTTTTGTTCTTGTTGAATGACTTTGCAATCAGGAGGTTTATTATGTTGGGAGATGTTATTCAAGCTCGAGTTTATAATGAGGTGCCCGCTACCTCAATTCCTGCCGCGACAACAGAATCTGGACAAAGTGATGGCGGTTTCGATTATGAAGAGCACGCCATATCTGACACTGATGGGGATTTAAGTGTTGGAATCTATCGGCCTAAATCAGTTAATGGGCAAGGTGATGCATTTATTATTGATGATAAAACCTTTTCTGATCTGCAGCAACATAAAGGCGCTTTCAATGAGTTAAGTCAGTTATGTGAGCGAACCAACAGTTCAATCATCGTAATCAAACACTTAGCACAGGATGCTGACAGCAGTGATAGTGATAAAATAGTAAGCTCATTATCAAGTGATGGTCTTTTTGATCAAAATCATATTCACAATCTGAAAAATCCATCTGGAGAGATTAGCTCAGTTTTCAGAAGTATTGATATTGCGATGAATTTGAAAAAACTCACTGATAATGAACTGATTGAAAAGTATCGCAGTTGTTTCCGAGGTTTCGAAAATGTTTTTGTCACGATGATTGTTTTAGATGGGCAACTTAACACCATTACGAAGGGCGAGCTACCTAAATTGATTGCAAAAGAGCTGGCTCAGGAGTCGGCTAAAACGGTCGTTGGAGGCGTAGCCTGGGCGGCCAGTACCGCAATTGCGGGTGCGGTACTTCCGGCTGCTGTCGCCGGTCCCGGTTCCCTTCTTCTGGGAAAAGCCTTGTTTAAATGCAGTAATCAGCTGCTCTCTTCGGCGATAGACAGAATATTACTTGCTTACCGATGCCCATTTCCCAACTGGGCCAATCCTTATAGATCTGATATTAAAGCCTCACTTGACAATGCGAACACACCGCGTTTTTTACCGTTCCTGGCCAATATCAATATGAATCATGACATTGCTGGTCGTCTACGTAAAGATGAACCACAATTAAATATAAATACCCTCTGGGTCGGGCGAAAATCCGCTCCTGACCCTCTGCCAGAGGGCACTTTAATCATCAGCGAAGCGCCCCCGGAGTTGACCAAAGTAAAACCACGAAATAAAGAAAGCTCGCGGTCAAAAATGAATGCTTTCACATCAACAATGGGTTTGCATAGAAGTCAGAAAGATGCCGTGCAGGGTTCTCAGGGAGGGTTGGCCAGTCAAA
Source organism: Pantoea sp. App145 (assembly GCF_047947045.1). Taxonomy (NCBI): domain Bacteria; kingdom Pseudomonadati; phylum Pseudomonadota; class Gammaproteobacteria; order Enterobacterales; family Erwiniaceae; genus Pantoea; species Pantoea sp. App145. The sequence continues at coordinate 2,466,200 of NZ_CP133290.1, read as the reverse complement.
CTCTAAAAGTCGCGATTGATTATATTAAGACGCCTGTAATGGCTGCTGAGATATTTTTGAACCGTGCATATGATTGGGTGAAAGCGAGCAAGGGTATTAGTCTGGAGAAAGCTGAAAAACTGAAAAATGTGATTGAATTTGCAGTTGAAAATCATCAGGGAAATGTACAGGAATTTGATCTTATCTGTGATGAAATGGCCACCAGAAATATTAATACTGACAATATTCGGCAAGATATTCCAGACAGCATTACAACGTATCTTTCATTCTATACCGATACTAAAATCACGAAGGATACTGTTGAGTGGAAAGCAGGAAAGGTCAGTGCGACGCTTGGTGATTTGACGCGATTAGTCGATTCCATAGCAAGAGGTGATAATCCGGCTAAAACAATCGCAAAACAAAAGAAATATAGTGCGGAACAATTTGTGGAGAAATTATCAAAGGCGGATACGCAAGCCAAAGAGGATCGCGTGAAACTTTATTCAGCAATCGTAACGGGTTCGCTGAAGGATGATTTATCTGCTCAGGTCAAAACGATGGTTAATTCTTTGAAGTATGCCCATAAACTGCATGCTGAGTTTGACAGTGGCAAAGTGGACAAAGATTACAGCAGATTTATTAACAAAGAAGGGCTGCAAAGGCAGGTTGAAATGTTGCCGAAACTGGCGGGGATGCTTGAGGAGCTGGACCTGGAAATCGAGGCATTTTTGCCTGCGCTCAGTCTGTCTGCGGCACGGGAGTCATTCCGCAAATCTGAAGATTTATCAAAGATAAATCAAAAAACGCCTAAAGCCATCACGCTCAATGAGGCGAACCTCGAAAGAATCCATAACATGCTGGAAAAGTGTATGGCGGCATGCCTGTATGCCAATGAGATACATCTGGAGCCAACCCTCAATCGGGGAGAGGATGTTTTACCGTCCGGCAAGGATGAGGTCTCTGCAACACATGCGTTATCCGAAGAGGCGTTCGCAGGGCTGCTATTGCCGCTGGAAAAAGCGGTAAAAAGTATCAGCGCCAGTGCTTCTTCACTGGCAGCATTGGGTTTTGTCGCGTAGGCGGCAGTGCTTCATCAATCAGCCGCCATGCCCTCGGGCTGGCGGTTTTTTTTCGCACATTTCCAGTCCGCTTTTTCCTTTACCTTTTGCCGACATGCTGCACACTTAAACGGTGTGTTTAATTCAGGATTCCAGTATGTGGCACCAGCAAACCTTAACGCTTAGCGCTAAACCCCGTGGTTTTCACCTGATCACTGACGAGGTAGTCGGGCAAATTCGTGCGCTATCAGATGTGCGTATCGGCCAGCTGCATTTGTTGCTACAACACACTTCAGCCTCGCTGACACTCAATGAAAATTGCGACCCCACGGTACGTAGCGATATGGAACAACATTTCCTGCGCCATGTGCCGGAAAATGCCCCGTATCAGCATGATTATGAAGGTGCAGATGATATGCCTGCGCACATTAAGTCATCGTTACTCGGCGTATCCTTGTTACTTCCGGTCAGCCGGGGACGGCTGGTATTGGGTACCTGGCAGGGGATTTATCTCGGTGAACATCGGGTACACGGCGGATCGAGGCGCATAGTCGCCACCTTACAAGGGGAGTCATCATGAACACTTCGGATTTACTGACGTATTGCATGAGCAAGCCGGGCGCGGAACAGAGCGTACACAGTGACTGGAAAGCCACGCAGATTAAAAGTGAGGGTATTTTGTTTGCCATGGTGCATGACGTTAAGGGGCGTCCAGCGGTATCGCTGAAAGCCACGCCTGCGCTGGCAGAGTTACTACGCGAGGAGCATAGCGATGTGTTCCCAAGTGAGCATCTCAATAAAACCCACTGGAGTACCCTGTGGCTGGATGGTTCACTGAAGGATTCGCAGATTTACTATCTGGTGGATGCCTCCTGGCAACAGGCTGACGCCACGCGCGCGGCGGGCGTCAGCCATAACGAGGATTAAGCCGCAGCTTCCTCACGCAGGGTGTTGATATCAATTACAAATCGGTACTTCACGTCGCTTTTCAGCATACGCTCGTAGGCTTCGTTGATTTGGTTCATGGCGATCAGTTCGATATCGGAAGTGATACCGTGCTTGCCACAGAAATCCAGCATTTCCTGGGTTTCCGCAATGCCACCAATCAGCGAGCCAGCGATGCTGCGACGCTTGAAGATCAGGTTAAACACCTGTGGTGCCGGGTGATCATGTTCAGGTGCACCCACCAGTGTCATATTGCCATCGCGTTTCAGCAGGGCAATAAACGGGTTGAGATCGTGCTGTGCTGCCACGGTGTTGAGGATGAAGTCAAAGCTGTTGAGGTGCTGCGCCATCTGATCGGCATCTTTCGAAATCACCACTTCGTCAGCGCCCAGACGTTTACCATCTTCGATTTTTGACGGTGAAGTGGTAAACAGCACCACATGCGCACCCATCGCATGTGCCAGTTTCACACCCATATGGCCCAGGCCACCCAGGCCGACAATCCCCACTTTTTTACCCGGACCGACGTTCCAGTGGCGCAGCGGCGAGTAAGTGGTGATACCGGCACACAGCAGCGGTGCGACACCGGCCAGATCGAGGTTTTCCGGTACGCGCAGCACAAAGTTTTCATCCACGACCATGCTGGTGGAGTAGCCGCCGTAGGTGATGGCTTTGGTTTCGCGATCTTCACCGTTATAGGTGCCGACAAATCCATTTTCGCAATATTGCTCCAGCCCTTCCTGGCAGCTCGGACAGCTGCGGCAGGAGTCAACCAGACAACCTACACCTACCAAATCACCCACTTTGTATTTGTGGGTGTGTGCGCCAACCGCAGTGACGCGACCAACGATTTCATGGCCCGGCACCACCGGGAAAATGGTGTTTTTCCATTCATTACGCGCGGTATGAAGGTCAGAGTGGCAGACGCCGCAGTACAACACTTCAATCTGCACATCATGAGCGCGCAGTTCGCGCGGCTTATAGTCGAACGGGGCGAGTTTGGATTTCGCGTCCTGTGCGGCATAGGCATGCGTAATATTCATGGTGTCTCCAGTTACGATGTGTCGAGAGTTTTTGCGGGATCCCGTCAACCGAAGCGGGCGGGATAAAGGCACGTTAAGCGTGCCAAAAAGGAACTGTGTAAGGATAGTCAGCCAGGTGGAAAGCGTATATGCCTGAAGTTGTCTGATTCTTGCCTGTTTCTGCATTTCGCTGCGGAATCCGGCAGAAAAAATCAGGCCCGCAATCGCAGGCCTGGGAAGGGAATTATTTAGTTAACATCGGTTTAAGGAAGCGTGCCGTGTGGGATTTTTCACACTGTGCCACGGTTTCCGGTGTCCCTGCTACCAGGATTTCACCGCCGCCGCTGCCACCTTCCGGGCCGAGATCGACAATCCAGTCCGCGGTTTTAATCACGTCAAGGTTGTGCTCAATCACCACGATGGTGTTGCCCTGGTCGCGCAGCTGATGCAGCACTTCCAGCAGTTGCTGGATATCGGCGAAGTGCAGACCGGTGGTCGGCTCATCGAGGATATATAGCGTCTGGCCCGTACCGCGTTTCGACAGCTCGCGCGCCAGTTTAACGCGCTGTGCCTCACCACCGGACAGCGTAGTGGCAGACTGACCGAGGCGGATATAGGACAGACCCACATCCATCAGCGTTTGCAGCTTACGCGCCAGCGCAGGCACGGCATCAAAGAAGTCACGCGCTTCTTCAATGGTCATCTCCAGCACTTCGTGGATGCTTTTGCCTTTGTACTTAATTTCCAGCGTTTCGCGGTTATAGCGTTTGCCTTTGCACTGATCGCAGGGGACATAAATATCCGGCAGGAAGTGCATTTCCACTTTGATCACGCCATCGCCCTGGCAGGCTTCACAGCGTCCGCCGCGTACGTTAAAGCTGAAACGGCCCGGGTTATAACCACGGGAACGCGCTTCCGGCACGCCGGCAAACAACTCACGAACCGGGGTGAAGATGCCGGTATAGGTGGCCGGGTTAGATCGCGGAGTTCGGCCGATCGGGCTTTGATCGATATCGATCACTTTGTCGAAATGCTCAAGGCCGGCGATCTCGCGATACGGAGCCGGTTCGCCGCTGGTGGCACCATTTAACTGACGCTGAGCAATCGGGAACAAGGTATCGTTGATAAGCGTAGATTTACCGGAACCGGAGACGCCGGTGATACAGGTAAACAAGCCAACCGGCACCGTCAGCGTCACATCTTTCAGGTTATTGCCGCGTGCGCCAGTCAGCTTCAGCACTTTGGCCGGATCACCTTTGACGCGCTCCTTCGGTATGGCGATTTCGCGTTTGCCGCTCAGGTACTGGCCGGTGAGGGAGTCTTCATGCGCCATGATGGCATTGACATCACCTTCCGCCACCACCTGGCCGCCGTGCACTCCGGCACCTGGGCCGATATCAATAATATGGTCGGCGGCACGGATCGCATCTTCATCGTGTTCGACCACAATCACCGTATTGCCAAGATCGCGCAGGTGAATCAGGGTGCTCAGCAGACGTTCGTTATCACGCTGATGCAGACCAATGGAGGGTTCATCCAGCACATACATCACGCCAACCAGCCCTGCACCGATCTGGCTTGCCAGACGGATACGCTGTGCTTCACCACCGGAAAGTGTCTCGGCGGAACGCGACATGGAAAGATAATTCAAGCCCACGTTGACCAGGAAGCTCAGGCGATCGCCAATTTCTTTCAGCACTTTTTCCGCGATTTTGGCGCGCTGGCCGCTCAGTTTGAGTTCGCGGAAGAAATCCATCGCGTGACCGATGCTCATATCCGAGATGGTCGGCAGATTGGTATTTTCCACGAAGACGTGACGTGCTTCGCGGCGCAGGCGGGTACCTTCGCAGCTGGCGCAGGCACGGTTGCTGATAAATTTCGCCAGTTCCTCGCGGACTGCGTTGGATTCCGTTTCTTTATAACGGCGTTCCATATTGTGCAGCACGCCTTCAAACGGATGGCGACGTACCGAGGTATCACCACGGTCGTTGATATATTTGAACTCGATGCTTTCTTTACCGGAACCGTACAAAATCACCTGCTGCGCTTTGTCGCTCAGGCTGTTGAACGGGGCTTCGACATCGAAATCCAGATGCTCTGCGAGCGAGCGCAGCATCTGGAAATAGTAGAAATTACGGCGATCCCAGCCGCGAATCGCGCCGCCAGCCAATGACAGTTCCGGGTTTTGTACCACGCGGTCAGGATCGAAATATTGTTGTACGCCGAGACCGTCGCAGGTCGGGCAGGCTCCCGCCGGGTTGTTAAACGAGAACAGACGGGGCTCCAGCTCGCGCATACTGTAGCCACAGATCGGGCAGGCAAAGTTGGCGGAGAACAGCAGTTCTTCGACGCTGCTGTCGTCCATATCCGCGACAATCGCCGTGCCACCGCTCAGCTCCAGCGCGGTTTCGAAGGATTCGGCCAGACGGGTGGCAAGATCATCACGCACGCGGAAGCGGTCAATCACCACTTCGATAGTGTGCTTCTTCTGTAGTTCCAACTTCGGCGGATCGGAGAGATCGCAAACCTCGCCATCAATACGGGCGCGGATGTAACCCTGGGTCGCCAGGTTTTCCAGCGTTTTGGTGTGTTCGCCTTTGCGATCTTTCACCACCGGAGCCAGCAGCATCAGGCGGCGGCCCTCTTCCTGTGACAGCACTTGATCCACCATCTGGCTGACAGTCTGTGCCGCCAGCGTGACATCATGATCCGGGCAACGTGGTTCACCGACGCGGGCAAACAGCAGACGCAGGTAATCATGGATTTCCGTGATGGTACCAACCGTCGAACGCGGGTTATGGGAAGTGGATTTTTGCTCAATGGAGATGGCGGGCGAGAGACCTTCAATATGGTCAACGTCCGGTTTCTCCATTAAAGAAAGAAACTGGCGCGCATAGGCAGAGAGTGACTCCACATAGCGACGCTGACCTTCCGCGTACAGCGTATCAAACGCCAAAGAGGATTTACCGGAACCTGACAGGCCGGTAACCACAATGAGTTTGTCGCGAGGGATGATCAGGTTGATGTTTTTCAAATTATGGGTGCGGGCACCACGAACTTCGATCTTATCCATTCACCTTTCCCGGATTAGAAGCACTCGCCGCGCCTTGCCGACGGCGGCCAGAAGAAACGCGTATTATGGCACAAAAAATAGACTGAATAAATATCCAGTATTTTGTGTTTTTTTTGTCTATTATGGAAGCGCGCTCGAAAGTGGGAACAGCCGCCATGACGTGTTAGAATTGATCGTTTAGAATTGACGCATTAACTCATCGGGAGACAGCAACATGGCCAGTCGTGGCGTTAACAAAGTGATTCTTGTCGGGAATCTGGGTCAGGATCCGGAAGTGCGTTATATGCCGAATGGTGGTGCAGTTGCCAACATTACACTGGCTACGTCAGAAAGCTGGCGCGATAAGCAAACCGGTGAAAACAAAGAGATCACTGAATGGCACCGCGTTGTGCTGTTTGGCAAGCTGGCGGAAGTGGCCGGTGAATATCTGCGTAAAGGTTCGCAGGTCTATATCGAAGGTCAGCTGCGCACCCGTAAATGGCAGGACCAGGGTGGTCAGGATCGTTACACCACCGAAATCGTGGTCAACGTTGGCGGCACCATGCAGATGCTGGGTGGACGTCAGCAGGGCGCTAATGCCGGTGGTGCGCCGATGGGCGGCCAGGGCGGCGGCAACAATAACGGCTGGGGCCAGCCGCAGCAGCCGCAGCAGCCGCAGCAGAGCGGCGGTAACCAGTTCAGTGGCGGCGCACAGCAGCGTCCGCAGCAGCAGAGCGCACCGGCGAACAATGAACCGCCGATGGATTTTGATGACGACATTCCGTTCTGATTCGATTTGCTTTGCAGACGTTATAAAACCCCGCTGGTCGGGGTTTTTTATCGCCCAAATCCCGCATACGAAAAAGGCCGCCTTGCGGCGACCTTTCCCAGTACTTCCCTGTACGACCATCCGTTATTTATACAGTTCTGCGGTCATATGAACACGATTATTGGTGTTCGCTTCGGTGATTTTGTACTGAGCACCCTGTTGCGCTGCCTGAGCGGCGATTTTGGCTTCTGCACCGTCCAGAGTTGAAGCGGAAGCGGTGATGCTCTGTGCGAAGCTGCCGAAAGAAACCAGTGACAGGGCTGCAACTGCAACGAAAGTTTTGATGGATTTCATGGTCATTTCCTCAGAGATAATTTTTAGTTGGTGGGGCGTTGTGCCCCGATGTGAGAAAGAATAGACCTGTAGCCCGGTAAGTAAAAGCTGAGGGTTTTGCTGATAATATTCAAAAAAATTGATTAAATTTCCGTGTGCATCGCGACACGACAACGGAGTGCGGTATATCACGAGATAGTCTTTCATTTAACCTTTTGCCACATGCCCTCTGAAGTGGCACAAAAAGCCGTTCATGCGCCATGCCGCTCCGCCATCCTGTCTGACCAATTATCCCGGCTGAAGAAGGAGCGTGAGTGAACCTCAACCGCCGTACATTTTTATTAGCCCTCAGTGCGTTGGGCGTGGTGCGCAATGTTCAGGCGTTCACTGCGGAAGATCCTTTGCCACTGGATGTCGCGTTAGTTTCACCGTGGATGGCGAATCAGGTGGCACTGACGCGTAATAACCTGTTGTTTCTTGGCTTGCCGCGCTATGCCAAAGATAAGCCGACGCCGTCACTGGCGCGACGTGAATCCGATGGCACCCTGCGACCCTTTCCGGGCAATAGCTGGAATGAATGGCAACCCGGCAAAGATGGACGCAATGCGTTTGTTTACCTGAATTCCGTGCATATTTTTGCCGATGATACGGTGTGGTGTGTCGATCAGGGTTCACTCAGTGCGGGGGTATTCTCGCCAGAAGATGCGATACCGCAACCAGGGGCGCAGAAACTGGTACAGCTGGATGCCCACAGTGGCGCAATCCTGCAAATCCTGCGTTTTGACGATGAGATCCTGCCGCCAGGCGCGCAAATGAATGATCTGCGATTCCACGGCAACGCGCTGTATATCAGCGATTCCGGCCTGGGCGGCATCATCGTGCATGACATGGTCAGTGGCAAAACGCAGCGCCGCCTGTCAGGTATGCGCGTGGTGAAAGCGTCAGATAAAGCCCCGCCCGCGATGTTAGCCGGGGTCAAAGGGGATAAAACCTTCCATCCGCCCAATAGCGATATGATCGAAATTACCGCCGATGGTCAATGGCTGTATTGGGCTGCACCGACCGGCCCGCTATATCGGGTCGAGACCCGCTGGCTGCAACAAACTGAGCTGAGTGATGAGCAACTCATCAGCCATGTTGAGCAGGTATACGACAATAATTTCTCCGGAGGTTGTTGCATGGACTCGGCGGGAAATGTCTATTTTTCCGAAACCGTGACCCACAATATTCGGGTCCTGGCTCCCTCCGGTGAGACACGGGTACTGACCAGTGATAAGCGGCTACTGCGGCCGGACGGTACCTTCATCAGTCATGACCGGCAGTTCTACATCCCGGTAAAACAACCGCTGGCAGCGCAACCCGGCGCAGCTGCGTGCTTCGCCATTTATAAGCTGTCACTGCCAGATGAGTTTCAGGGGATCAGCCTCGGCGGCGCGGTTACGGGTTAACGGCTTCCACCTGCCAGCTGGCAAGCAGTTCGGCTGTCGGGCGAACCTGTACGGGATTGCCCGGCAGAATCAGATCTGCCCAGACTTCGTTATGCTGGTTGATGAGCTGTTCGGCAGAAACAAAGGTACGATCGGCAGTGGTGTGCGCGTCGGCTGCAACGGTGATGCGATAGCCGAGGCTGGCACCCACTTTGAGCGTGGTATCGACACAATAATCGGTCGCACAGCCACAGATCACAAAAGAAGTAATGCCATGCTGTTCCAGCTTTGCCGCCAGGTCGGTCTGCCAGAAGCCGTCACAGGCGGTTTTATTGACGTAGAGAGCGTTAGCCGGTTGATGAAGCTCCGGTACGATGCCCCAGCTTGCGCTATTGGCTTCCAGCCCGGGGCCGACGTGCTGAATGAAAATCACCTGGTCGGCGGCGGCGATTAGCTGATTAATACGTGCGCAGCGTCCGGCACGATCAAAACGCGGTGTCGCCAGCACACCGTCCTGCATGTCCACCACCATCACTACATTGTTGCCCATCATTGCCTCCTTTATATGCCTGCGTGCCAGTGTGGCGCTGAAACTCATCACAGGCAAAGCAAATCTGTTTTGCATTTCACCCGCCAGGCGGGGCATGCTGGTTATCTTATTAACGATGGAGGTGTGCTGTGTCTGTGGTCCCTGCAATTTTCCCCTGTGAGCGCGATCGGGCGCAGTTCCAGCAATTTGCTGAACTGCCGGGCATTGAGCTGTATCAGGCGCACATCTCCCGCTATGCCTTTGAACCGCATACCCACGAAGCCTTTGGCATCGGTACTATTGAGTCTGGAGCGCAGCGCTTCCGTTATCGCGGTACCCACTACACCGCGCCGCAGCATTCTCTGGTGATGATGAATCCTGATGAGTTGCATACCGGCGAGTCAGCCTGTGAGGAGGGCTGGCGCTACCGGATGATCTACATTCAGCCGGATGAGATGGAGAGACTCACCGGTGACCGTAGCTGGTGGTTTAGCGACGCGCTGCGCACCGATATGCGCCTGGCGCAGCCCTTTTCTTTGCGGCTGGCGGCCTTATGCCAGGCTGGAACGGCTTTGGAGCGTGAAGGTTTGCTGATCGAGTTGCTGGAGTTGTTGCGTCCGCTGGCACGGCGCGGGCAATCCCGCCAGGCTGAGGGGGGACACCGTTTCGATCAGGTGAAAACCTATCTGCGGGATAACCTTGCTGAGCCGGTCAGGCTGGATGAACTGGCGGCGTTGGCGGGGCTATCACCGTGGCATTTTCTGCGCAGTTTCCGCCAGCAGTTTCATGTGACGCCACATCAGATGCTGATGGCATTTCGTCTTTATGACGCCAAATTGCGTCTGGCTCAGGGGGAGAGTGCGGCGGCGGTGGCCGCTGCCGTTGGCTTAACCGATCAGGCCCACCTGACGCGAGCCTTCGCCCATCGTTATGGCATTACCCCAGGCCGCTACCAGAAACAGGTCTTTCCCGCGCGCTAACAGCAATCTGCTACAAGCCTTTGCTGCGCTGTTCCGTCACACTGTGGCGGAATTGCGATAAAGGAAGAGATTATGTTAGCTGGAATATTGTTCGCGCTGGCGGCGGGACTGATGTGGGGGCTGATCTTTGTCGGCCCGCTGCTGGTGCCGGATTACCCCGGAACGTTGCAGTCCGCAGGGCGCTATGTCGCGTTTGGACTGATTGCGTTACCCCTCGCCTGGCTGGATCGGCGGCGTCTGCGTCAGCTGGCGCGCAAAGACTGGGTGGAAGCGCTGAAACTGTCGCTGGTGGGGAATCTGATGTATTACGCCTTTCTTGCCAGTGCCATTCAGCGTACCGGCGCACCGGTCTCCACCATGATTATTGGCACCTTACCGGTGGTGATGTCGGTAACCGCTAACCTCTGCTATGGGCATCTGGAAGGGCGCTTGCCATGGCGGCGTTTAACGCCCGCCTTGCTGATTATTTCTTTGGGGCTGGTATGCGTCAACGCCGCCGAGTTACAGGCGCAGGGGGCGGCGCTGGACTGGCCACGTTATCTTACCGGCCTGTTACTGGCAGTGCTGGCGGTGGGCTGCTGGACCTGGTATCCATTACGTAATGCTCGCTGGTTGCGCAGCCATCCTCAGCACAAACCCGGCAGTTGGGCGACAGCGCAGGGGCTGGTCACGTTACCCCTGGCGCTGGTGTTTTATCTGCTGGTGTGTGGGCAGATCCACTGGCAACAGCTGGGATTCGGGCTGCCGTTTGGCCCGCAACCCGAGGTGTTCCTGCTACTGATGCTGGCGATTGGCCTGTTCTGTTCATGGCTTGGGACACTGTGCTGGAACGCGGCCAGTCAGCGTCTGCCTACGGTCATCATGGGGCCATTGATTGTGTTTGAAACCTTGTCCGGGCTGTTCTGGACTTTCCTGTGGCGACAAAGCTGGCCTCCCATGTTAACTGCGGTGGGGATCTGCTGTCTGATCATGGGGGTTATCGCGGCAATGCGTATCAAACCGCAGCCTGTGGTGACATCGTTGGAAATTTAAGCGTATGAGGATGCCGGCTTCGATGCTGGCATCCTGAAATACCAGCATTTTTAAGAATAAGACCAGCCCGAAATCCTCTCTGTTTGCCATTTCTGCGCTAAAAAAACCGCGTCTTATAACAATCTCCCGTCTCTGTGTGGCCATTTCTACATTTAAATGGCATATCCGTACCCTGATATCAGGTTGAAATTTGTCCTGATGCTGGCTGTATTTACCCGGTAAAAGGGTTGGTGAGCGTACCCGCGCGTGCGAACCAGGGATAAAACCTGCTGTCATCAGGGGCTTTTTAGCGCCTTTTGGCACTGATATTGCGCTGCCGGAACCATCATTTCCTTAAGGTGTTGCAGATTCGTTGAGATTCTTTCGCCATCGCTGCGCGGGAAACTGTTTAAGTTTAACGATGAATAGTGAGGGGATATTAATGCTACAGGCAGAGAGGATCACTTTATTGTTTAGTATTGATAACGTTTCTCTTCAGGATAATTCCTGGCATTGAAAGCACGAATAGTTCTTTGGCAGTGGAAGGGGGTGATCGCCAGATTTTGGCGCAGATCCAGTTTAAAAAAGAGTATGGTGAGAAGGATTTCACAGGGGTTGTTCATCAATGCTAAACAGAATAGTCTGCATTCAGTGCAGAGCATTAATGTTGATTAAGTAATAATGAAAGCCCCAATCTCACCGTAATGAGATTGGGTCGGGCGTAAATAGCTTGAATAGCGAGACTTTTGCTGATGTGAATCAATTTTACCGCAAAAAAAGAAGCAATTCCCTGATGAAACTCATCAGGAAAGCATGGTGCGAATTGTTATGTTACGAACACTGAATTAAATGACCTTCATCTCTTCTGGTAAGAACAAATCCCAGCATTAAATCAAATTACAACGGCCGCGATAGTGTTAGCGATTATCTGTACCTGAGGGATAGTGATAAACGCTACGGCTAATATCCAGCAAACGGCAGCTGCGACGGGTTCCAATGTCGAAGGTGGTTTGCAGAAAGTTAACCGCCTGGCGCTTTTCATTGGTGGTAAAGAAGTTTTTCAGTACGCTTTGCAGCATCTCCTTATCAGAACTGAGTGCCTGTAGTTCGCGGGTGAGTATCTGGAGCTTGTCCTCCAGTTCTTTGATTTTTCTACCTTCTTCGGAAGAGAGTCCGGAGAACTTTTTCTTCCAGCTATAGAAAGTGGCCTCGGAAATGCCAAGCTCCTCACAAATCTCCCTGACTTTCACTCCCGTTTCAGAAGCTTTAATGGCATTTGTGATTTGCTCTTCGCTATATCGTGACTTTCTCATAAATGCTATTACCTTTCTTATCAATTAGTGGATGAGAATTACTGTATTAATATCTGGTACTGCAAAAACACTATTAATGCAGTATTAAAGTGCGCGATTAGAATTGCGAGGATTAAATTAAGTTATTTGTAATAAATATCATCATGGGATAAGTCTTATTTTATTCTGATTGCCGTTGAACACCTTCCTGGTATTGGGTTTTTGATATAGATTTATTTCATCCCAACTGCGGAAAAATTCTACATTCATTGGAAAATCAGCATGACCTGCTTGCAAAAGTGACAGGATGTGCCAGTAAGCTTTTAGTCGAAATTGAGACTGAAATCGTTTACATCCGCAGGGTTTCGCGCCGGATTTAATCGGAATTTTCCTGAATTCATTCTCTGAATCCTGATGCGAGTCTCATTTTTCGGACCAGCATGGTCTGAAGTTATTAATTTAAGTCAGGCCCACTAAGACTTGTTTAATTCTTTTCAAGGACGTTGTACCGCTTGCAGTAGCAGTAAGTAATACTAAGGACGAGTTGATGAAATTAAGCGTAATGTCAAATGCCGCCTGGATGATGTCTGAGAAGATCGTCTCTGTTTTTGGCGTCATATTTGTTACCTCCTACGTGGCAAAATCCTTTGGCCCAACAGTGTTTGGTCAAATGGCGTTTTCGACCTCACTTTTCTCTATGGTGCAGACCGTAGCGATGTTTGGCACCGAAACGATACTGTTCAAAACCATCAGTAAGAGTGCGCCAAAAGGCGTACGTCTGATGAACGTGGCACGTACGTTGCGGTTAGCGTTATTGGTGCTGACCTCGCTGCCGGTGTTGATTTGGGTCTGGTACAACATGCAGGAAAACTTCCTTGCGTTTGCGCTGGCCTCGTTCATCGCCTCGGTATTTGTCACCCAGGACACCTTCAGCGTGTATAACAATGCGCGCCTGGCTTCACGTCTCAATACCATTGCGAACTCTGTCGGTCTGCTCCTCGGCTTCGCGCTAAGTTTCGGCATTGCCTGGTTCCGGCTGAGCCCGTTATGGCTGACTCTGTCGATTGTGGCCGTGACGCTAGTCCCCTACGCTATCAAGCGTTACAACTTTTACCGCGAGAACCAGGAGCAATCACCGTCGCGCGTGAAACGTGGCCCTTATCTGCGTTATCTGCTGTATGCCGGCCTGCCATTGGCGATCTCCAGCATCTTTATTTCGGTACAGGTGAAAACCGCGCAGATGTTTCTGGTCGGTATCGCTTCAGCAGGCGATCTGGGGTTGTTCGCTGCGGCCAATACCATTTCGGCTTCGTGGACCTTTATTCCACTGGCCATCATCACTTCCAGCTTTTCGGAAATATTCAGAGAGCGCGGCGAAGCGGCAATTAAGCTCACGGCGCGTCTGAATGGGTATGTGTTGGGTGTCTCACTGATTCTGTTATTCGTCATCGCCTTATATGGTGAAAAAATAATCATTGCTTTATATGGTCACGATTACACGCAGTCAGGAAGTCTCATTACGTTGCTGTCGATAGCCTCCAGTTTTTCGGCGATGGGGACCGTCGCGTACCGCTATATCGTTAAAGAGGGTGGATTTAATTATCTGCTCAGGAAAATTCTCTGCCTGGTCGCCATCGGCCTTCCGCTGTCGTGGTGGCTGATTCAGGGGTACGGCATTATGGGCGCTGCCTGGAGCGTTTTCCTGACGGAACTTCTGTCCCTCACCGTAATGAATTACTTCTTCAGAAACGGCGTCATTTACAAAATTCAGGTTTCCTCACTCAACTACAAAACCTACAAATGAGGTCAGATATGCTTAAGTTGAAAGATGAACTGAGAAAAAGTGTGCGGTATTTCATCAGGAAAATGCCCTGGGCTTATCAGGATCGGATTTTTTACTTTCGTAAATTCCGGCGCTTACCCAATCTGCGTGAGCCGAAAGTGTTTAACGAGAAGATCCTGTACCGTAAGTTTGTTTATGGCGATTACCAGAATTATGGTCGTCTGTCGGATAAATATTCGGTGCGTGATTACGTCGCTGAAAAGATAGGCGGTGAATATTTGATTCCATTGCTGTATGAAACCAGCGATCCGCATTCACTGCATACGCTGCCAAGCTGGAAAAACACGGTGATCAAGCCGAATCACGGCTCCAATATGGTGGAAATCCTGCTGGAAGAACCGGATGCGCTGAAAAAGCAGCAGATCATCAGCAACTGCCAGCGCTGGCTGAAAAAAGACTATGCCGATGAGGCGCGTGAGATTCATTACCGTTACATCAAGCCGCGCATTCTGGTGGAGAAATACATTGGTGATGGCAAAACCGCACCGGTTGATTACAAGTTCCATATGTTTAATAAACGCGATGGCAACTTCGAGTTTGTGTTGCAGGTGATTTATAATCGATGCAATCCACTGATATCAATGAATTTTTATGTGAATAACTTGAATGAGGCCTATCATAAAATCCGTGATACCGGATTGGATATCTCGTCGCAGTTGGCAGCGCTGCAACATGCCTTAGCGTTGAGTAAGAAACTGGCGAGTGACTTCGATTATGTTCGTGTTGACTGGTATATCCACGAACAGCAGGTTTACTTTGGCGAGCTGACTTTTACGCCTGGCGCTGGGATGGTTACCGGACTGGATCGTGGGCTTAATCAGATGATGGGTGATATGTGGATTCAGGACCGTCTCGGTGCGAAGACGCCGGGCGGTACGGTGGGGGATGTCAAGATCCCGGCCGTGTTGAAGAAAATTTGAAATCACACAGCAAAATAAAAAACCCCGCGATGCGGGGTTTTTTATTGGTGGAAATCAGGGCATTGGCCAATCGGCAGGGGTCTGGCTCATCACCTCGACGAAGGCGTTTTTGGTGATTTCCATAAAGTTATGCAGATTTTCCATGCTCAGGGTGATTCCCAGCAGGCCGGTGACAAACCAGCAGGACATGCCCAGGCCGATTCCGCCGCACATCAGCGCCATCACATGGTGGCTGTTCTGACGAAAACGAATTTTCAGGGTGCTGGCGAAAAACATCATTATTGCGCTCAGCAATTCCCAGCGCATAACGATAAGACTGGTGGTTAAAGTAGCCATCTGCAACGAACCTCTATGAATCAGTAACATCCCTGACATTCATCGGACATCACTGGCGGCAAAGAAGGAAGGTCAGGGAGGCCCTTCAGGCCGTCGTATTACGCATTATTTTGTGACTTGGGTCACATTATATCATTCGATTTGAAATTTTGAACAAAATTTATACCTTGTATGGTAGAAAAAATTTTATCGAAGTCAGATGCGGCATTTATGTGGATTGTGCAAATAATTGCACGGGTGGGTAGCGGCGCGATTTATCGCGCGCCTGACAGGCAGGGTGCGCCCGCAGGGGGGCGCGCAGAGAGGATTAGCGGATCGGGCAGCACTCGCCGGTGGTTCGCTGGGTAAAGCTGGCCAGATTTTCGTTGCAATCAAAGCTCACCAGGCGTGGACGCTGGATCATCGCCTGACGACGCATGGTGTGGCGATAGGCAGTCGGTGTTTGCGAGAACTGACGACGAAACACGCGGGAAAACGTCTGTTGCGAGTCATAACCGTACTGCATCGCGATATCAAATACCGGGCGTTGCGTCTGGCGCAGTGCTTCTGCTGCCAGCGTTAAACGCCGTTCGCGGATATAGCCGCCCAATGTTTGTTTCGTCACGGTACGGAACATACGTTGCAGGTGCCATTTGGAATAACCTGATTTGGCCGCTACTTCATCAATTGACAGGGTTTTATCCAGATTCTGATCGATCCAGTGCGTCAGTGAATGAATGATTTCCTCTTGCATCATAACCACATCCTTCTGAGTAGAGATTCGAAGTTTCAATGGGGAGCGAGTATAATTCCTCAAGTTAACTTGAGGTAAAGAGCCAAATGAAAAAAGAACGCAACTACCCGAAGCCGGTGCTGACGCCGGGCGAAGTAGCGAAACGCAGCGGCGTGGCCGTCTCGGCGCTGCACTTTTATGAGACCAAAGGATTGATCTCCAGCACGCGCAATAACGGCAATCAGCGGCGTTACAGCCGCGATGTGCTGCGTCGCGTGGCGATCATTAAAATCGCGCAACGTATCGGCATTCCTCTCGCCACGGTAAGCGATAGCCTGATGCATGTACCCGCCAACAAACGTATGTCGACCCAGGAATGGGATGCGCTGACCCAGCACTGGCGCGAGGAGCTGGATAAACGCATCGAAACACTTACGCGGCTGCGTAACGATCTCGACGGGTGTATTGGTTGCGGTTGTCTGTCGATGCGCGATTGTCCGCTGCGTAACCCCGGTGACCGTCTGGCAGAGCAGGGGTCGGGCGCTGTGTTACTCGATCCGCAACAGGACGAGCAGAAACGCTGAGACGCCATCATCTATACTTGCCGGGTCAATCCATTGGTCAGGAAGCCATGATGATCACCGTTCACCATCTTGAAAATTCCCGTTCACATCGGGTGCTGTGGCTGCTGGAAGAGTTATCGGTGCCTTATCAAATCAAGCGCTACCAACGTGAAGGCACCTTGCTGGCACCGGAGTCGCTGAAAAAAGTCCATCCTCTGGGCAAATCCCCGGTGATCACCGATGGCAATCGGGTGGTGGCGGAGTCCGGGGCCATCCTCGAATATCTGGCAGAAAAATATGACGTCGAGTATCGGCTGAAACCTGCCGATGAGGATGCGCAGATTCAGGCCCGCTACTGGCTGCATTACGCCGAGGGATCGCTGATGCCGTTGCTGGTGATGAAACTGGTGTTCGGCCAGTTGGGCAAAAAGCCGGTGCCCTGGCTGCTGCGTCCGGCGGGCAGGGCGCTCAGCGCGGGTATCCAGAAAGCCTGGCTGAACAAGCAGCTGGCGCTGCATGGCGGCGTGATTGAGCAACATCTCAGCCAGCATCCTTACTTTGCCGGTCATCGTTTCACCATCGCCGATATCCAGATGAGTTTCCCGTTGCTGGCGATGCGCGCGCGTACCGGTCTGCGCGATATGCCCGCCAGTCTGCGCTGGCTGGAAGGGATGGAACAGCGGGCAGCCTGGCAGCGGGCGCTGGAGCAGGGCGGCCCGATAAATTTCAGCGGTTAAATCCGTTATGCCAGATTATCAGTTGAAAACCGCCGGTCATTCACCGGATAATCGTTTGCCTTTTTTCTGAGTTTCCCCTTTTACGACCAGAAATACGCGGCTACGTAAACGTTTGCTTTGTTTCTTCACCGGAGAGACGTGCACCAGGACGGCAGGCAAACGGTAGCCGTGCGGCCACTCACAACACAAAAAATGCAGAGGATTAATTATGTCTGGCGATTCTCGCCCGGCCAGTGGAAAACTGGACGCCTGGTTTACTATTTCAGCACGCGGTAGCAGCGTGCGTCAGGAAGTGCTGGCAGGGTTAACCACCTTCCTGGCAATGGTTTATTCCGTCATTGTGGTGCCGGGTATGCTCGGTAAAGCAGGCTTTTCTCCGACGGCGGTCTTCGTCGCGACCTGCCTGGTGGCAAGCTTCGGTTCCATCCTGATGGGGTTGTGGGCCAACCTGCCCATGGCTATCGGTTGCGCTATCTCGCTGACCGCCTTCACCGCCTTCAGCCTGGTGCTGGGGCAGCATATCAGTGTGCCGGTTGCCCTTGGGGCGGTGTTCCTGATGGGGCTGCTGTTTACCGTGATCTCTGCCACCGGCATTCGTGCGTGGATTCTGCGTAACCTGCCGATGGGTGTCGCGCATGGCACGGGCATCGGTATCGGCCTGTTTCTGCTGCTGATCGCTGCCGATAGCATTGGCCTGGTGGTGAAAAATCCGGCGGCGGGCTTACCGGTAGAGCTGGGGCACTTCGCCTCCTTCCCGGTGATCATGGCGCTGGTCGGGCTGGCAGCCATCTTCGGTCTGGAAAAACGTCGTGTACCGGGCGGCATCCTGCTGACCATTGTCGGGATCTCGATTGTCGGATTGATTTTCGACCCGGCGGTGAAGTTCCAGGGGCTGTTTGCCATGCCGAGCCTGAAAGATGCCAGCGGCCAGTCGCTGGTGTTTAGCCTCGACATCATGGGCGCGCTGAAACCGGCAGTGTTGCCAACGGTGCTGGCGCTGGTCATGACCGCTGTGTTTGATGCTACTGGCACCATTCGCGCGGTGGCCGGGCAGGCCAATTTGCTGGATAAAGACGGGCAGATCATTAACGGCGGTCGTGCTCTGACTACCGACTCGGTCAGCAGCCTGTTTGCCGGCCTGGTGGGCGCATCTCCGGCAGCGGTGTACATCGAATCTGCGGCAGGTACGGCGGCGGGTGGCAAAACCGGTCTGACGGCGATTGTGGTTGGCCTGCTGTTCCTGGTGATTCTGTTTATGTCGCCGCTGGCGTATCTGGTCCCTGCTTACGCCACCGCGCCTGCGCTGATGTACGTGGGTCTGCTGATGCTGAGCAACGTGGCGAAGATCGATTTCAACGATTTTGTTGATGCCATGTCCGGCCTGCTGACGGCGGTGTTTATCGTGCTGACCTGCAACATCGTCACCGGCATCATGCTTGGCTTTGCTGCGCTGGTGATTGGTCGCCTGTTTGCCGGTGAGTGGCGTAAGCTGAATTTTGGCACCGTGGTGATTGCTGTGGCGCTGGTGGCTTTCTACGCCGGTGGCTGGGCCATCTGATCTGAAAATCTCCTGAAGTCCGAATTATTATCTTTCCTTGCTGTGCCGCACGTCGGGTTTTCCTGTCGTGCGGCATTTTGTTTTACACTTTCCGTTGCTACAACATCGCTTTAACGATTACGATTCGCCTAAGGAAAGCATGGAAATCTTCTTTACTATTCTCATCATGACGCTGGTGGTGTCGCTCTCCGGCGTCGCGGCACGAATTTTACCTTTTCAAATCCCACTGCCGCTGGTGCAGATTGCTGCCGGTGCGATGCTCGCCTGGCCCACCTTTGGTCTGCATGTCGATTTTGATCCCGAACTGTTTCTGGTGCTGTTCATTCCGCCCTTGCTGTTCGCCGACGGCTGGAAAACGCCGATCAACGAATTCCTGCACCACGGGCGCGAGATCATCGGACTGGCACTGGTGCTGGTGCTGATCACCGTCGTCGGGATCGGTTACCTGATTTACTGGCTGGTGCCGGGCATCCCGCTGATTCCGGCCTTCGCCCTGGCGGCGGTACTGTCACCCACCGATGCGGTGGCGCTCTCCGGTATCGTCGGTGAAGGGCGTATCCCGAAGAAAATTATGTCGATTGTGCAGGGCGAAGCCCTGATGAACGATGCATCCGGCCTGGTGTCACTGAAATTTGCCGTCGCTGTGGCGATGGGCACCATGGTGTTCACCTGGGGCGGAGCCAGCGTTGAGTTCCTCAAAGTGGCGGTGGGCGGCCTGGTGGCGGGTGTCGCAGTCTGCTGGCTGTATGGCCGTTCGCTGCGTCTGCTGAGCCGCTGGAGTGGTGATGACCCGGCGACCCAGACCGTGTTGCTGCTGTTGCTGCCGTTTGCCTCATATCTGATTGCTGAACATCTCGGCGTGTCGGGCATCCTCGCGGCGGTGGCGGCGGGTATGACCATCACCCGTTCCGGCATTATCCGCCAGGCTCCGCTGGCGATGCGTCTGCGTGCCAACAGCGTCTGGCAGATGCTGGAGTTCGTGTTTAACGGCATGGTGTTCCTGATGCTGGGTCTGCAATTGCCGGACATCCTCGAAACCTCCGTGGCACAGGCCAACGCCGATCCCAATGTTCAGCTGTGGATGCTGTTCACCGACATCGTGCTGGTGTATGGCGCGCTGATGGTGGTGCGTTTTGGCTGGCTGTGGCTGATGAAACGCGGCAGTCAGCGTTTCCTGAAGAAAAAGCCGCTGGAGTTTGCCAGCTACTCGCTGCGTGAGCTGCTGATTGCGTCTTTCGCCGGGGTACGCGGTGCGATCACCCTCGCCGGTGTGCTGTCAATTCCACTGTTTCTCACTAACGGCGATGCTTTTCCGGCGCGTTACGAGCTGGTGTTTCTCGCCACGGGTGTGATTCTGTTCTCGCTGCTGGTGGGTGTGGTAGTGCTGCCGCTCTTGCTGCGTGGTATTGAAGGTACCGACAAAGCGGGGCATCGTCGCGAGGTGCAAAGCGCGCGTGCCGCGATGGCGACAGTGGCGATTGATAGCCTGCATAAGATGGGAGAACGGCTGGAAAAAGACACCGAAGAGAATATCGACCCGGAGCTGTTGAAAGAGGTGAGCCTGCGGGTGATTGGTAACCTGCGCCGTCGCGTCGTCGGTAAAGACGAGCTGGAGCAGGCGCTGTTTGCCGAAAATCTGGAACGCCGCTTCCGTCTCACGGCCATCAGGGCAGAACGCGCCGAGGTGTACCATCTGCGCGCGACCCAGCAAATTTCCAATGAAACCATGCAGAAACTGCTGCGCGATCTCGACCTGCTGGAAGCCCTGCTGATCGAGAAAGAGGAGTAACGGAGGGGCCGCGCATCACACTGAGATGCGCGGTGCATTATCCGGCCAGTGCTCACGGCAGCAGGCAATCCACGCCTGGGCACTGCGCGACAAATAGCTGCCTTCCCGCCAGATCAATCCCAGGCTCCACTTCAGCTCCGATTCCAGCGGTAGCCACAGTAACGATTGCTTATCCAGACGCTGACAAATCGGCTCCGGCAGAATCGCCAGCCCCATTTCTGCCTGAACCATCGCCGCCAGAAAATCCCACTGGCCACTGCGCACTGCGATATTCGGGGCCAGCCCCAGGCGATGAAACGCCTTCATCAGCTGCCGATTCAGGGAAAACTCTTCGTTGAAAATCAGCAGCGGATGTTCCGCCAGCTCGCCTAAGCCAAGGTGGGTACGATTGAGCCAGGGCGCGGTGCGGGGCAGCAGTACACACAAGGGATGGTGCATCAATTCCAGCGTATTGAGGGGGAGATCGGGGTCAACCGGCAGTGCGGTCAGCGCGATATCGAGGCTGCCATCCAGCACTGCCTGCTGCACAGTCAGACCACCAAATTCGGCGATCTTCAGCTCAACTCCCGGATAGCGACGGCGAAATGCCGAGATGGAACCGGCAATCTGCATCCCGACCATCGGTGGAATGCCAAGCCGCAGCTCACCGGTCTTCAGCTGATTGATGTCACCAATCTCGGCTTCCAGCTGATGAAACTCCTGCAAAATCGCCAGTCCACGCTGATACACCGCCTGGCCGCTATCGGTAAGGTGCAGTTTGCGCCCGTCGCGTAGCAGCAGCGTGCAGCCCAGTTCCTCTTCCAACTGGCGCAGCATTTTGCTGATGGTCGGCTGGGTGACGTAGAGCTTCTGCGCAGCGCGGGTAAAACTTTGCTGGCGCACCACTTCGGTAAAGTAGCGCAGGGCACGGACGTCCATAAAGTATTCCTTATTGGCATAGATTGAATAATATTAATTCATTTTTTTCACACTCTGTCTGCGATTTATACTGAACACCTGATTTATTTACCGGGGAGAGGGGAAAATGGCGTTCGCATTGAGTCCGCGCAGAACGGACATCCTGCAGCGTATTTTCGTCCCGCTACAGCTGGTGCTGTATGTGGGATTGTTTATGGCCAGCGACAAACTGGTGGGCTGGTTGCATTTGCCGCTGCCTGCCAACGTCGTCGGCATGGTGTTGTTGTTGGTATTAATCATGACGCACGTAATACCACTGCGTTGGGTGAAAGCCGGGGCGAACTGGCTGCTGGCCGAGATGCTGCTGTTCTTTGTTCCGGCGGTGGTGGCGGTGGTGAACTACAGCGATCTGCTGCGTAGCGAGGGCTGGCGCATCTGTGTGGTGATCGCGCTCAGTACCCTGATGGTGCTGGCTGCCACCTCGCTGGTGGTCGACCGTGTTTACCGCTTTGAAATGGCGCGCGCCGCGCGTAAGCAGGCACGTCATGAATGACCTGATTATCAGCCTGATCTGTCTGGTGCTGACGCTGCTGGTGTATTACCTCAACAAACGGCTTTACCGTCGCTGGCGAACCCTGGTGCTGATGCCGCTGGTGATGACGCCGCTGGTATTGGTGGTGTTGCTGCTGGTAACCCATGTGAGCTGGAAAGACTACATCGCCGAAAGCCACTGGTTACTGTGGTTACTCGGCCCGGCAACCCTGGCCTTTGCCGTGCCGGTGTATGAAAACCAGGAGATTATTAAACGTCACTGGTTATCGCTCAGCCTGGGTGTGGCGACGGCGACGCTGGTTTCCGTTTGTAGCTCGGTGTGGCTGGCACGGCTGCTGACCTTGCCGGAATCCATCCAGCGCAGCCTGGCAGTACGCTCCATCACCACGCCGTTTGCACTGGCGGCGGCCAAACCCATCGGTGGCCAACCGGACCTGGTGGCGTTATTTGTGGTGATCACCGGGGTGTTTGGCATGGCGGTCGGGGATTTCCTGTTCCTGCGCATCGCGATTAAGCAGGGTGTGGCGAAAGGGGCGGGTTTTGGTGCTGCGTCGCACGGTGCCGGTACCGCGCGTGCTTACCAAATCGGCCAGCAGGAAGGTGTCGTTTCCAGTCTGGTGATGATGCTTTCCGGTGTGGTTACGGTGATCCTCGCGCCACTGCTCGGCCATCTGATGTGGCAGGCTTAACGGCCCGTAAGGGCCGTTTTACTTGCCATCGACATCCCTGTTTACGTAAAGCTTGCCAAATAAAGTTGTTTCCTGCCGCCTGGCTGTTTACCCTTTCCGCCGAATTGATTGTCCTTCATGGAGTGGAATTACATGTTAAAGCAACTTGTTACAGGAAGCGTACTGGGTCTGGCACTGCTGAGCAGCGGCGCGCAGGCGATTGAGGGCAGTGTTGACGTGGGTGAGCACACCACCAACCTCAACCTTGGCCTCGGTACGACCTCACCAGGTCTGTTCCTCAATGGCAACTGGCTGCGCAGCGATCACGACGGCAGCAGCTACGGTCTGGGACTGGGTTATAACGTCGATTTCGGCGGCCTGCGTCTGGCACCGACAGCGAAAGCGCTGTTCACTCACCCGGAAGATGGTAAAGACGGTTTTACTGTGGCAGTGGGTGCGGGGGCGCAATATAACTTCAACCGTATGTGGGGCCTGTATGGCGGCTACTACTACGCGCCAGAAGCGTTTTCCGATCACCTCGACAGCTACAAGGAAATGTCTGGTGGCCTGAGCTTCACCCCGATCTCGCTGCTGAACGTGCGTGTCGGTTATCAGTACATCGAGCTGAACAACAAGGGCAGCCGTAAAGACAACGTACTGGCCGATGGTCCGTATGTGGGCGCGTCACTGCGTTTCTGATGTGCAAACCTGGCCGCGATGCGGCCAGGCTTTCGTTTTGATTAGTGCGATTTTCCCTGCTGAATCCCCACCCCAGTCTGCGAACGAATAAACTGCCCACGGAAACGTCGCCGTTCAGCGGCTCCCTGCTCTGAACTGTCGGTGATGGAAAACAGCCAGGTACCGATAAAGGCCGCCAGCATCGAGAACAATGCCGGATACTCATAGGGATAAATGGGTGTCGCATGTCCCAGCACCTGGACCCAAATGGTCGGGCCAAGGATCATCAGCACCACGGCCGTCAGCAGACCCAGCCAGCCACCGATCATCGCACCGCGCGTGGTCAGTTTTGACCAGTACATCGATAGCAGGATAATCGGGAAGTTACAGCTGGCCGCAATCGAGAACGCCAGGCCGACCATAAAGGCGATGTTCTGCTTCTCGAACAAAATCCCCAGCGCAATCGCGACCACGCCGAGCACCAGCACCGTGATTTTCGATACGCGCAGTTCCTCCCGCTCGGTGGCCTGACCCTTACGGATCACGCTGGCATATAAATCATGAGAAACTGCAGAAGCACCCGCCAGGGTCAGACCGGCCACCACCGCCAGAATGGTGGCGAAGGCCACCGCAGAGATAAAGCCGAGGAACAGGCTGCCGCCTACCGCATCCGCCAGATGTACCGCCGCCATATTGGTGCCGCCAATCAGCGCACCGCTAGCATCTTTAAATGCCGGGTTGGCCCCCACCAGCAGGATCGCGCCAAAGCCGATAATAAAGGTGAGGAAATAGAAATAGCCCATAAAGCCAGTGGCCCAGAACACACTTTTACGCGCTTCGCGTGCATCTGCCACGGTGAAGAAGCGCATCAGGATATGCGGTAAACCGGCGGTACCAAACATCAGCCCCAGCCCCAGCGATAGCGCGGAGATCGGATCTTTCACCAGTCCGCCTGGCTGCATAATCGCCGCGCCTTTCGGGTGCACCACCATTGCCTCGGTAAACAGCGTATTGAAACTGAAACCGGTGGCCTTCATCACCATAATTGCCATAAAGCTGGCCCCAAACAGCAGCAGCACCGCTTTGATGATTTGTACCCATGTCGTCGCCAGCATGCCGCCGAACAACACATACATCACCATCAGGATGCCCACCAGCACCACCGCGATATGGTAGTTAAGGCCGAACAGCAGCTGAATCAGCTTACCGGCACCGACCATCTGCGCGATCAGATACAGCGCAACAACCACCAGCGAGCCGCAGGCGGAGAGGGTACGAATCGGTTTCTGTGCCAGACGATAAGAGGCAACGTCGGCAAAGGTAAAACGGCCCAGGTTACGCAGGCGCTCGGCAATCAGAAACAGGATCATCGGCCAGCCCACCAGGAAGCCGAGTGAATAAATCAGGCCGTCATAGCCTGAGGTATATACCAGCGCCGAAATACCGAGGAAAGACGCGGCGGACATAAAATCCCCCGCCATCGCCAGCCCATTTTGGAAGCCGGTAATGTTGCCGCCTGCGGTGTAGTAGTCACTGCGTGAGCGGGTACGTTTCGAGGCCCAATACGTGATGCCCAGCGTCGCGGCAACAAACACCACGAACATGATGATGGCTTCATAGTTGGTGGCCTGTTTTTGTACTTCACCGGTGATGGCATCGGCAAAGGCGCTGAGTGGCGCAGCGGCGAGGAGCAGCGGGAGCAGGCGCTTCATTGTTTTACCTCGCGCAGAATCTGTTGGGTCAGGCGGTCAAATTCGCCGTTGGCGCGCCACACATAAACGCCGGTCAGCACGAAGGAGATGACAATCAGGCCCACGCCGATGGGGATACCCCGCGTCACATTGGTGCCGGGATGGAGTGGCGTGCCAAGCCAGGCGGGGGCAAAGGCGATCAGCAGGATAAAACCAACGTACAGCACCAGCATGATCAGGCTGAGCAGCAGCGCAAAGGCCTGGCGTTTATGCACCAGTTCCTGAAAGCGCGGATTGCTCTCGATTTGCTGCCACACAGCTTCCTGAGGGTTTACGGCTTCGTTCATCACAGTTTCTCCAGAGGCAAGGCAGGCAGTAACCTCACCAAAATGTGATGTTAACCGCCTGAATGTTCTAATTATTTAATAAATGCGATGTTGAAGAGTACGACGTAAGGTAAGGCTGGCGATGAGGAGACTGAGGGGACAGACTGAACCTCATCACCGGGTAATATTCTGTAGCGGCGCGATTTATCGCGCGGGTTTTATAACCCCAGGGTCAAAAAAGCGCGATAAATCGCGCCGCTACGAATTTTACGGCATTTTGATGGATTGTTTCTCTTCCAGCAGCTTCTCTACCACGCCAGGATCGGCCAGAGTTGAGGTATCGCCCAGATTGCTGGTATCGCCTGCGGCGATCTTGCGCAGAATACGGCGCATGATTTTGCCGGAGCGGGTTTTCGGCAGCGAATCGGTCCAGTGCAGTACATCCGGGGTGGCAATCGGGCCAATTTCTTTACGTACCCAGTTACGCACTTCGGTATAAAGCTCGGGCGACGGTTCTTCACCGTGGTTCAGCGTAATATAAGCATAGATCGCCTGGCCTTTAATGCTATGCGGAATGCCCACCACCGCTGCTTCGGCAATCTTCGGATGCGACACCAGCGCGGATTCAATCTCCGCCGTACCGAGGCGGTGACCGGAAACGTTCAGCACGTCATCCACACGACCGGTAATCCAGTAGTAACCATCTTCATCACGGCGGGCACCGTCACCGCTGAAGTAGCGATTTTTGAAGGTGGAGAAGTAGGTCTGCTCGAAACGCTCGTGATCGCCAAACAGGGTGCGCGCCTGCCCCGGCCATGAATCGACAATCACCAGGTTGCCTTCGGTTGCGCCTTCCTGGGTATTGCCTTCGTTGTCCACCAGCGCGGGCTGCACACCAAAGAAGGGTTTGGTGGCGGAACCGGCTTTCAGCTCAATGGCCCCCGGCAATGGGGTGATCATGAAGCCTCCGGTTTCGGTCTGCCACCAGGTATCAACAATCGGGCAACGTCCGTCGCCAATCTTGTTGTAGTACCACTCCCAGGCTTCCGGGTTAATCGGTTCGCCCACCGAGCCCATAATGCGCAGGCTGGTACGATGGGTGCCTTCGATGGCTTTGTCACCTTCGGCCATCAGTGCACGAATGGCCGTCGGCGCGGTATACAACAGCGTGACCTTATGTTTATCCACCACTTCGGCCATACGGCTCGGTTTCGGCCAGTTCGGTACGCCTTCAAACATCAGCGTGGTGGCACCACAGGCCAGCGGGCCATAAATCAGGTAGCTGTGACCGGTGATCCAGCCCACATCGGCGGTACACCAGTAAACATCATCGGGATGATAATCAAACACATACTTAAAGGTGGTTGCGGCATACACCAGATAACCGCCGGTGGTATGCAGCACGCCTTTCGGCTTGCCGGTGGAACCGGAGGTATAAAGGATAAACAACGGATCTTCCGCGTTCACTGCCACCGGTTGATGCTGATCGGAGGCTTTTGCCATCAGATCATGCCACCACAGGTCACGACCTTCGCGCCAGCCGGTGTCTTTCCCGGTGCGCTGAAACACCACCACGTTCTTCACGCTGGTGACGCTGGGGTTGCTCAGGGCATCGTCGACATTTTTCTTCAGCGGAATGCCACGCCCGGCGCGCACCCCTTCATCGGCGGTAATCACCAGCCTGGCGCTGGAATCGACAATGCGGCCAGCCACCGCTTCAGGCGAGAAACCGCCGAAAATTACCGAATGCACCGCGCCGATACGGGCGCAGGCCAGCATGGCAATCGCGGCTTCCGGCACCATTGGCATATAGATAGCGACTACGTCGCCTTTCTTCACGCCGAGGCCGTTCAGTACGTTGGCAAAACGGCACACTTCCCCGTGCAACTGGCGGAAGGTGAGTGTTTTGCTTTCGCTGGCGTCATCACCTTCCCAGATAATGGCGGGATGGTCACCACGGGTTTGCAAATGGCGATCAAGGCAGTTGGCCGCGAGATTCAGCGTGCCATCTTCATACCAGCGAATGGAAATATTGCCTGGAGCAAAGGAGGTGTTCTTCACTTTGTTGTAGGGCGTCATCCAGTCGAGAATTTTGCCTTGTTCGCCCCAAAAGGTTTCGGGATCGTCAACCGACTGTTGATACATCTCTGCATATTGCCCGGCATTGATCAGGGCATTTTCTGCAATCGCAGCAGGAACGGGATGTTTGTGAATTTGGCTCATGGCTGACCTCCTTGAAGATGTTAATCATATGTCAATCAATAGTTAATTGAAGCCCGACGCGAGAGCTTTGTTTCGGTTTTGCAGTCTGGATCACGGCCTAAGCGTGTGGCTATTCATGCGGTAAATTTCGTTGTGTGATCAGTAAGGATGGCAGGGCGTTGCACGCGAAATCTGAGAAAGTTCTGAACAAAATAGCAGCAAACGCACCCGATGGCTTTTTGTCCGATTCTGCATAGCTATGCGGAAACTTATCGAATTAAAACTTTTCATAACAGCGGGTTATGGTTCTGTCATCGGATCAGCATTTTATGCTATAGCACAGGATAAGATTTAAGCTATCCCCCCAGGGGTTGCATTTACCGTAGTGAAAATGGTACTTATCTCGCCCCTGTGAAACCAGTATCCACTCAGGCTGACTCACAGGATGCGCGCAAAACGCCCGCACAGCAGTACCGGATCTATTCCAGTATAACCCTCTATTTTATCGAGCTTTTGCTCCCTTCCCTGTGTGTATCGTCTTCTGCACCTTCGCAGCAGAGCAAAGGGGTTTTAACTGAGGAAATAACGCGTTATGAAAGGTTTTAAATTCAGCCTCGCCTGGCAAATCGTGATCGCGCTGATTCTCGGCGTGGTGGTCGGCTCGGTGCTGCATAATCAGCCGGACGATCGTGAATGGTTAATCACCAATATTCTCAGCCCGGCCGGTGATATCTTCATTCATCTGATCAAGATGATTGTGGTGCCGATTGTGGTTTCATCATTGATTGTCGGCATCGCCGGTGTCGGTGATGCGAAAAAACTCGGACGCATTGGTGTCAAAACCATCGTCTATTTTGAAGTGATCACCACCATTGCCATTGTGGTCGGCATTACGCTGGCCAACGTATTCCAACCCGGCAGCGGCATTGATATGTCAACGCTGGCAACGGTGGACATCTCTAAATATGAAGCCACCACACAGGCGGTGCAGGGCGCACCTCACAGCCTGGTGACCACCATCCTGTCGCTGATCCCGCAGAACATTTTCGCCTCGCTGGTGAAAGGTGACATGCTGCCGATTATCTTCTTCTCGGTATTGTTTGGTCTGGGGCTGTCCTCACTGCCTGCGGAACATCGCGATCCGCTGGTGGGGCTGTTCCGTTCGGTTTCCGAAACCATGTTCAAAGTGACGCATATGATCATGCGCTACGCGCCGGTTGGGGTGTTTGCTCTGATTGCCGTCACCATTGCCAACTTTGGTTTTGCTTCGCTGTGGCCGCTCGCCAAGCTGGTGCTGCTGGTTTACGTCGCGATTCTGTTCTTCGCCTTTGTGGTGCTGGGCGCGGTGGCACGTTTGTGTAAGCTGCGCATCACCACCCTGATGCGTATTCTGAAAGACGAACTGATTCTGGCCTATTCCACTTCCAGCTCGGAAACTGTGCTGCCACGCATTATGCAGAAGATGGAAGCCTATGGCGCACCGAAGGCCATCACCAGCTTTGTGGTGCCGACCGGTTACTCCTTTAACCTCGACGGCTCTACGCTGTATCAGAGCATCGCGGCAATCTTTATTGCCCAGCTGTACGGTATTGACCTGTCGCTGACCGATGAAATCATCCTGGTGCTGACCCTGATGGTGACCTCGAAAGGGATTGCTGGCGTACCGGGCGTCTCCTTTGTGGTGCTGCTGGCGACGCTGGGCAGCGTAGGGATTCCGCTGGAAGGTCTGGCGTTTATTGCCGGTGTTGACCGCATCATGGATATGGCGCGTACCGCGTTGAATGTGATCGGTAACGCGCTGGCAGTGCTGGTGATCGCGCGCTGGGAAAACCAGTTCGACACCGAACAGGCCGCCGCTTACGAGCTACAATTACGCACCCAGGCGTAACCTCCTGCATAAACCCGCCGCCCGGCGGGTTTTTTCTTTCTATCCCACAAAACTGAAAAAAATCTTTTCCTGCCTGAGTGAATTAAGAATTCAATTTGATATATAGTTTTACGAATAAATTATTCTTTCACCGGAGTGTGTGCGCATGAAAATCGATCTTAGCCAGATGGTCACCGAAGGCCGTAACCCAGCCAGCCAGCATATTGATGAGTTGTCGACGGAAGCGATGCTGCGCGTTATCAACGATGAAGATAAAAAGGTGGCGCTGGCTGTAGAAGCGATCGTGCCGCAGATTGCCCAGGTGGTGGATGCCATCACCGCTGCCTTCCGCCAGGGCGGTCGCCTGATTTACTGCGGGGCTGGCACCTCAGGGCGTCTTGGCATTCTTGATGCCAGCGAGTGCCCGCCGACCTTTGGCACCCCACGTAGCCAGGTGGTGGGGTTAATCGCCGGGGGACACACGGCGATTTTGCAGGCGGTGGAAAATGCGGAAGACAACATTGCGCAGGGCGCGCAGGATCTGCGTGATATTCAGTTCAGCGCCAAAGATGTGCTGGTGGGCATTGCCGCCAGTGGCCGCACCCCGTACGTGCTGGGGGCGCTCGACTACGCGAAACAGCAGGGTGCGTTTAGCGCCGCCTTAACCTGCAACCCGGATAGTGCGATGGCGCAGGTGGCCGATGTGGCGCTAACCCCGGTGGTTGGCCCGGAAGTGGTCACCGGCTCTTCGCGGATGAAAGCCGGTACCGCGCAGAAGCTGGTGCTGAATATGCTGACTACCGGCGCGATGATCCGCAGCGGCAAGGTGTACGGCAACCTGATGGTGGATGTGGAAGCCACCAACCAGAAACTGGTACAGCGGCAGATTAACATCGTCCGCCAGGCGACCGATTGCGATGAAGCCACGGCGCAGCAGGCGCTGGCGGCCTGTCAGGGCCATTGCAAAACCGCCATTGTGATGGTGCTGGCGGGTTTGCAGGCTGATGAAGCGCAGGCGCTGCTGGGCCAGCATCACGGCTTTATTCGTCAGGCGTTACGTGATGCAGGAGCGCAATAATGGCCGCCATCAGCGAATCCTTATTGCGCGATATTCTGCACGCCGTGGGTGGGGCGGCCAATGTGGCGCACTGCGGTAATTGCATGACGCGCCTGCGTCTGACCTTAGTGGATGCGCAGCTCGCCGATCATGCACGGCTGAAAACCCTGCCAGGGGTGCTCGGGGTGATCGACAGCGATGCGCAGTTGCAGATCGTGTTAGGTCCTGGCAAAGCGCAGAGCGCGGCAGAAATGATGCAGACGATGCTGGAGAGCACGCCGGATCTGCAATCCATTGCCTCGGCGCAAAAGCAGCAGCTTAAAGCGAAACAAACCAGCCGCCTGCATCAGTTTCTCGCACGCTTTGCCACCATCTTTACTCCGCTGATCCCCGGCTTTATTGGTGCCGGTTTGCTGCTGGGTTTCGCCACGCTGATCGAGCAGATTTTTCATCTCACCACGCCGGGCGATCATCCCCACTGGCTGCTGGCGACCGTCGCCTATATGAAGGTGTTTGGCAAAGGGCTGTTCACCTTTCTCAGCATTCTGATTGGTTATAACGCGCAAAAAGCCTTTGGCGGCACCGGGGTGAATGGGGCGATTATCGCTTCATTATTTGTGCTGGGTTATGTACCCACCGCCACCGTGGGTTATTACAGCGGCATGGAGAATTTCTTCGGTCTGACTATCGATCCGCGCGGCAATATTATTGGCGTGCTGCTGGCGGCAATATTTGGTGCCTGGCTGGAGCGGCAACTGCGTAAAATCATTCCTGATAATCTGGATATGATTCTCACCTCTTTGCTGACCTTGCTGATAACTGGCGCGGTGACTTTCCTGGTGATCATGCCGATTGGCGGTGAATTATTTAAAGGCATGTCATGGCTGTTTATTCATTTGAACAGCAATCCGTTTGGTTGCGCCATTCTGGCCGGATTGTTTCTGATTGCGGTGATGTTTGGTATTCATCAGGGGTTTATTCCGGTTTATTTTGCTTTGATGGAAAGCCAGGGCTTTAACTCGCTGTTTCCGATTCTGGCGATGGCGGGAGCCGGTCAGGTGGGGGCGGCGCTGGCATTGTGGTGCCGGGCGGATAAACATTCGCAGTTACGCAGCCAGATAAAAGGGGCGATTGTGCCGGGCCTGTTAGGGGTCGGCGAGCCGTTAATTTACGGCGTCACCCTGCCACGCCTGAAACCCTTTATCACCGCCTGCTGTGGCGGGGCGCTGGGTGGTTTCTTTATTGGTCTGGTGGCCTGGCTGGGATTACCCGTCGGCATGAACACGGTGTTCGGTCCGTCTGGGCTGGTGACGCTGCCGCTGATGACGTCACCGCAGGGTATCTTCGCCGGTATGGCGGTGTATCTCGCCGGATTGATGGTGGCCTGGGTAGGCGGGTTCGCTTTTACCTGGTGGGGCGGCATGCGCGGGGTGGACTTGAGTTAAGGTGATTCGCAGCGGCGCGATAAATCGCGCTGCTACGAGATTGTGCAATCATATTCGCTAATAATATGCTGCCTTTAGCATATTAATCTGTGTAATTGTACCGATAACAATTAGGTCCAATTATAAATAAATTATTAAGACTAAATAAATAACTATTAATGAGTTATTTATGTAATCAATATCAATGTGATGGTTTCTATTATTGGAGTTTTTGGGATCAGAAGAGATTAGTTTTTTATTATGATAAATAGTAATCAGATGCGGTGCTTTGCTTTCCGTGATTGAAACGTCTATACCTAAATAAAATATTCTCCAGGCTGTTTATTTCCCGCTCTTTATGTCATTAAAAAATAAATTGCTATTCGGGATTGGTCAGATAGCTGCCGTTTTATCCCCCTTTGCAATGAGTTTAGCGTTGTTGCAATAAAGCACGGATGCTGCCCACTCATTGGGGGATGTATGAGATTTAGATTCGCTCCGGCTGTTTTAGGGATCCTGGCAACACCGAGCCTACTTTTTTCAATATTAAATAGCGAAGCGGCGACACTGGGGAGTTTTACACCACAAATCAATGATAATCAGGTGGGCACGTTACAAATCAACAGCGGCAACGAAATTCTCAGCGGTAATCAGAATTTCGCGGCAGGTGTGGATGGTGCAGTCACCACCACATTGGGCCTGGTCAGGATCACTGCCGGGACACAATACCTTAATCAGGATCGTCTCGATCCTGGCCCACAGAATTATGCCATCACGGTGCCGGACTCGGCTACCGGAGGCAACATTACCTTTCAGGTCTACAACTCCGCCAATCTGGTGACGCTGCCGCCCGTCACTGCCAGTACCAGCGTGTCCGATGTGCAGAATGTCAACAATGGCCAGTACATCAATGCCCGTGTTGCCAATGTATCTACCGGGGGAACGCTCACTGTCAGTATTGGTCGTGCCAGCGCTGCCAGCAGCGCAGCCACCAATAGCTGGACCATGGCCGCCAAACAAACCACCCTTTTTCAGGTTAATGCTAATAGTTCCCTGATCTGGAACGGCAACAACCGTATTACCTTCACCGGGAGTACCGCGACACCGAATGGCGGCAGTGCAACGCTGAGCTACCAGGTGCAAAATCTTGCGGTTTATCGCGGTGCGTTAAGTGTGACGACGCTGGATGGTAAAACCAACAATTTCACCGTGACCAATGCCAGCCAGCTACAGGCTTACAATGACTGGCTGATTAACCAGTTGCAGTCCGGCAAGCTCAGCACCGCCAGTTACCTGACCGAGTTCAACAAAGCGGTTACGGTAAGCAATGGCAATATTGTCTATCAGGTGAGCGCCACGCCACCGGATGAAGTGACATTACCCCTTGGCGAACGCACGGTGATCAATGCTGTGGGTGCTAACGCGCGTGTCACCGTGGCAGCGGGGAAAACGCTGGAGGTGATTGGCGCAACCAACGGTGCAATCCAGGCAACAAACGGCGCACAGGCGCTGATTAACGGCAAATTGGCTAGCCGTGGCACCAGCAACAATGGCACGGCGTTACTCTTGAGCACCGGCAGTAACGGTACCAACAATGGCGTGATTAATGGTGGATTCCTCAATCGTCAGGATGGCACCGGCATTGGCTCCACCAGTTTAGGGGCCAACGGCGTGGTGGTGCAGAGCGGCAGCACTTTCGCTAACAATGGGGTGCTCAACTTTGCCACCATCGGTAGCAACACGCAGTATGGTGTGGCCGGTATCAGACTGGATGACTCAGCGAGCGCCAGTAATCACGGCAATATTAATGTTGGCGTCAATGGTTCCAGCGCGCGTGGTACCTCCTCGGGCGTGTTGCTTACCACAGCCACTTCCGCCTTCAGCAATGCCAGCGATGGCACGCTCTATATCGGGCGTGGTCCGCAAAATAGTCTCAATGAATCCGTTGCCGATACCGCTATGAACCAGAGCGGATTGACCAGCGGGATTGCGTTGGTGGCGAACGGCAGCGCTATCAATGACGGTCATATCGTGATTGGGTCGCGGACACAGAATGCCGCTGCCATGTCGGTTAGCGGGACCAGCAACGCCCTGCTTATCAATAACGGTACTATCGATATCAACGGTGCTGCTGCCAGCGTTCCGCGTGAAAATGTCGGCATTCTGGCGACTAACAGCAGGGGGACTTTGGATAATCGTGGGATCATCAATCTGAACGGTGTCAATGGCACCGGTGTGAAGGTATTGGCGACCAGCGGTAGCACCGCAGCGGCCAGTTCGACAGGCACGATCAATGTGGCAGGCGGTGCCGATCCGATCAGCGGTACACGCAATTTCGGCGTTTGGGTGGAAGGTCAGGGCACTGGGACGGCCAGCGCCATTATTGACGGCCCGATCAACCTCAGCGGCATTGGCGCGATTGGCGTCCATGCGCGGGGTAATGCCACGGTGGATGTGGCGCAGGATGCGGTGCCCACATTCACGGCGGGCAGCAATCAGATCGCCTTCTTCGCATACGGCCCCAATGCACGTATTAATGTTAACGGCAATCATGCTTTTAATGTCACCACTCCCTCTTCGACGCTGTTTCGTGTTGAGCAGGGTGCCGACTTTGATGGCACCGATCTGTCGCTTACTGCCTCGGGGGCAGGCTCCGTCGCGGTAAACGCGAGTGGCACGGGGAATACCATCGTTAACACACGTAATGCCCTGCTTGATGTCAGCGGTACAGGCGCGATCGGGGTAAATATCGAGGGTGGAGCCAGCGGCAACATTGATGCCGCTACCCGTATCAACCTGCGTGGCAATAATGCGCTCGGGGCTATTGTTGATGGGCAGAGACATACCCTCACGGGCGACAACAGCGGGGTGCCTGTCACCAGCACCACGCTGACCTCAGCAGCCGCACTCAGCTCGGCACAGGATGGGCTGACAGGCTATCTGGCGCGTAATCGTGCGCAACTGGTTAATCGGGGAAATATCGTTTTTAGCGGTGCGAATGCGACGGGCATGCGTATAGAAAGTGGCGCAACTGGAACCAACAGCGGCAACATGAGTATTAATGATGGAGGGACTGCCATCAGGGTGGACAGCGGTGACAGCACCTTCACGACTACCGCGAATAATAGCGGAACGATTAATGTCAACGGCGGTGATACCACTCATCGCAGTCTGGGGATCAGTGCCAGCGGCAGCCGCGCGGTCGCTAACCTTAACGGCGGTGCGCTCAACCTCAATGGCTCAGGCGCGATAGGGGCTGAAGCGCTCAACGGCGCATTGGTTAATGTTGCGATGGGATCAGCGCCAGTCTTTAACGACAACAACCAGATTGCCTACCATGCTGCGGGCAGCGGCTCGCGGATCAATTCCGCCGCCAGTGCGCTGAACATCAGCAGTAATGGTTCCGTGGGTTACCGTATCGACGAGGGTGCAGGACTGAGTTTTAGCCGCCCGCTTACCCTCTCCGCTGCTGCTGACGCCAGTACGGGAGTGATTGTCTCCGGTAGCGGCAGCAGCCTGAACACTGAAAACAGTCACTATCTCGCCAGCGGTATCGACAGCACCGCAATTCGTGTTGAAGGGGGAGCCAGCGCCACGCTTGCCAGTGATATCAGCCTGAGTGGTGATGGCAGCATCGGTGTGCTGGTAAATAATCTGCATACCGACCTCAGTAACGCGCTGGATGGGGCATCGGCGGCCACGACCGCCACCAGTAATGGCAACATCAGCGGTACCGGCAGTCATGCCATTGGCGCTGACCTTGCCAATGGGGGCAGCCTGGTCAACAACGGCACGGTGGACCTCGCTGGCAGCGGCAGTATCGGTATCCGGTTGCGCGCAGGTAGCACGCTGACCAACAACGGCGTGGTGAGTGTGGCTAATGGCACGGGTCTCGACATGAGCGGCAGCGGCAGTTCGCTGACCAAAGGTGGTTCGATTAACGTGAGCGACGGTGTGGCTGGGGTGCGCATCAGCGATGGTGCACAGCTGGCCTTATCCGGTAGTGACACGGTGATCACCAGCAGTGGCAGCGCACAGGGTATTTTGCTCGACAGCGGCGCAGTGGGGCTGACAGCCAGTGACGCTACCCTCAATATCACCGGCAGTGGCAACGGCATTGAAAACCGCGCTGAGCTGGACAATATCAGCCTGAGCAACCTGACGATTAATGTTGCCAACGGCAACGGTATTCGCACTGCCGTTTCCTTTGATTCGGGGTCTGCGGTGACGACCAACGTATCCGGCAGTGGCAATGGCCTGAATTTCGCCAATGCGGACGGGTCAACCACCACGGATGATCTGGCTCTCGGCTCCGGCTACAAATTTAACGTTACCGGATCGGGTGGCAACGGCATTCTCGCTAACACCACGGGCAATATCACCACTGCCGCTGATGTCACTGTCGATAATCCAGCAGGTGGCTCGGCGCTTATTTCCAGTGCCGCAGCGAATATCCTCAACACCGGGGTACTTAGCTCCAGCAGTCTGGCCTCACCGGTGGTGGATGTGCAGAGTGGAAACACGGTATTCGAAAACCTCGGCACTATCACCGCCGCCAGCCCGGCTGCGGTGGCGATTGCGGGCAGCGGTGCGAATGATCAGGTATTGCTGACGGAGGGGGCAGTGGTGGGTGATATCCGCCCCGGCAGCGGCGCGGATCTATTCCGCTGGAGCGGGGGCAGCCTCAATGGCAGCCTGACCATGGGGGATGGCAATGACAACCGTGCGGAAGTGAACCATGTTGACCTCAGCACCACTTACCACCTTACCAGCGGTACCGGTACGGATAACTCCCTGACCTTGAATCAGATTGACGCACGGGGTGGGAGTTTCAGCTCTGATGATGTTAGCAAAGGCGTCAATCTCGGCAGCGGCTGGAATACCGTTAACTTTACAGATAGCCAATGGCAATTAACCGATAACCTGCAAGCAAGCAGCACTATCAATATTGATAGTGGTTCAACCCTCTACGCCGGGGACAATGTTCATCCGACGTTAACCGGCGGCAGCGATAATTCACTGGTAGTCAACAACGCCGGGATTATCGATCTGACCAACGGCAGTGGATCGCCAGGCAACCAGTTGGATATAGCGGGTTCACTGTCATCACAGAATGGGCAACTGAAATTGTCCACCACGTTGAATGAGGGGGGGGCGCTGGATAACCAGTTTACTGACCACCTGAATGTCACCGGCAATGCCAGCGGTACGACGCTGATTACTATTAAACTGTCTGATAACAGCAACGGTGCACTGACCGATCTGGATCAGAACGGCGGCATTGAAAACAATGAAGGGATTTCACTGGTGCAGGTGGCAGGCAATGCCGCGAGTGATAGTTTTGCGCTAAGCGGCGGCTATCTGGCTGCCGGGCCGTGGCAATACCGTCTCTATACTTTTGCACCGGGCAGCAGTGATGCCAGCCAGCGACAGGTCAGTGGGAGTGGCAGCACTTTCTGGGATTATCGTCTGGCAAATTATTACGTTTGTGAGGAGGGGGCCAGCTGTTCACCGATCTTTGTCTCCAGCCCTGCGCCTGTTCCCGATGGCGGCGGAGGCTCGGCAGGCGGCGGTTCGACCGGGGGCGACGGCTCGACGGGAGGCGGTTCGACCGGGGGCGACGGCTCGACGGGAGGTGGTGGTTCGACAGCGGGGGGCACGGGTAGTCTGCCAACCTATAAAGCACGCCCGGCGGTGGTGCCACAGGTCCCATCCTATATTTCTGCTCCGGTTGCACTGGCTTATTACACTGCCGCCATCATTGACGATTTGCATAAACGCCTGGGTGAACTGCGTCATGAACAGACCCATCCGGATGGCTATGGTAGCGAAATGTTTTTGCGCTACATCGGCTCCAGCCTGAAATATCACAGCGATCAGGGTTTTCTCGACTACGGCTATAATTTTGACCTCGACTACAACGCGGTGCAACTGGGTGGCAATCTGCTGCGATTCGATGGAGATAAGGACAGTCTGCGCGCTGGTATCGCTTACACCCGAGGTAACACGCATCTCCGTCCAAAGGCTGCTGACGGCTTCAGCAGTACCACGTTCGACAGCGACAGCCTGGCTTTTTATGGCACCTGGCAGCGACAGAATGGTTTTTATCTGGATGGTGTGTTGTCGCTGGACTGGCATCGCGGGGAAACAGATATCGCACGTCAACGCGAAGTCGCCAAACTGAAAGGCCACGGCTGGACGGCCTCGCTGGAAGGGGGGTATCCCGTTGATATGGGGCTGGGGCTGACGCTGGAGCCGCAGGCGCAGCTGATGTACATGCAGTTGCGCATGAATGATGTTATCGACGCTGACGGTAATAAGGTGCGTTACAGCGACTACAACCAGACCATTGGTCGTCTCGGTGCGCGTCTGGCCCGCAGCTGGAGCGATGGCAGCCATAATCAGTACACACCTTATTTGCGCGTCAATTATTACAAAGGCTGGGGTGGCGCTGCGGAAACGTCAGTCTCGTCGGTGGATTATCCGCAGCTGGGCGCGACCTTCGCCAGCGGTCATTTTGGTCAGATGTGGGAAGTGGGGGCCGGTGGAACGGCAACCCTTCAGCATAATATTTCGCTCTATGCTGAAGCGGATTACCGCAAAGAGATCGATGGCAATGGTGCACGCGGCTGGCGTTATAACGTCGGGGTGAGGTGGTTGTTTTAATGACAGGTAAGAATATTTAGTAATTAATCGTTATCTATTTTTCTCCTCTGTAACTCTGTGATTCCGGACAAAATCCTGCTTTATTCGGGATAAAAATGATAAAGCCACATTAAAGTTGTGACCTTTTCCTGCCGAAAAGATAAATAAGGGTTATCAATTTTTTTGACTGCTGGCTTGCAAGGACTCACTCATGCGTAACAATCAACCCATCACTCAGCGTGAATACGTCTTTGACGATCATGCCACCCTGATGTCTACCACCGATCTCAACAGCTATATCACCTACGCCAACGATGCTTTTATTGAGGTCAGTGGATTTACCCCGGAGGAGGTGAATGGCCAGCCACATAACATGGTGCGGCACCCGGATATGCCGCCGGAAGCCTTTGCGGATATGTGGGCGACGTTAAAACAGGGTGAACCCTGGACCGCACTGGTGAAAAACCGGCGTAAAAACGGTGATCATTACTGGGTGCGCGCCAACGCCATTCCGGTGGTACGCGCGGGGCAGGTACAGGGGTATATGTCAGTGCGTACCAAACCGACACCCGAAGAAATTCGCCAGAGCGAGGCGCTGTATCGGGATTTTCGTGAGGGGCGCAGTAAAGGCCGCCGTTTTCATAAAGGGCTAATTGTGGGGCGCTTTAGCGCGTTACTCAAAACGTTGCCGCTGCGCTGGCGGATTCGTTCCCCCCTGGCCGCGCTGCTGCCGCTGTCAGTGCTGGGGGTCTGGTTGCTTGGCCTGCCACCGCTGGCGCTGGGCTACTTTAGCGGCGGTATGGCGCTGTTATTGTTGCTGGCCAGCCTGTGGCTGGAGCAACAGATTTCACGCCCGATGGAACGTATCTGCCACCAGGCATTGAGTGTGGCGACCGGGGCCAGCCATAAAGTGGAGCAGATGGATCGCGTCGATGAAATTGGCGTCACGCTGCGCGCCATTGGTCAGCTCGGGCTGATGTTCCGCTGGCTGGTGGATGATGTCAGTGGTCAGGCAATTAACGTGCTGGGTGCCAGCGATGCCATTGCGCGCAGCAACGATGAACTGAGCCGCCGTACCGAGCAGGCGGCTGCCAATGTACAGCAAACGGCTGCCACCATGAACGAAATGACGGCGACAGTGAAAAGTAATACCGAAACCGCCAGCGAAGTGAATGATCTTTCGGCCAACACCAGCCAGGCGGCGGTGCAGGGCGGTAAAGTGATGCAGGAAATGGTCGGCATGATGGCGGAGATTGCCGACAGTGCTAAGCGTATCGCCAATATTACCAGTGTGATTGACGGCATTGCCTTCCAGACCAATATCCTGGCGCTGAATGCGGCGGTTGAAGCGGCACGCGCCGGGGAGCAGGGCAAAGGTTTTGCTGTGGTGGCCGGTGAAGTGCGCAACCTGGCGCAGCGGAGCGCCACTGCGGCCAGCGAGATCAAAAAGCTGGTGGAAACCAGCGCCAGCCGCGTGCAGTCAGGCAGCAGCCACGCCGACGCTGCCGGGCGCACCATGCAGGACATCGTTGAACAGGTGCAGCATGTCACCGCGTTAATCGCGCAGATCAGTGCGGCGACGGCAGAACAATCCGTGGCGTTGAGCGAGGTAAGCGGCGCGGTGGAAGACCTGGATGACATCACCCATCAAAACGCCGCGCGCGTGCAGGAAGGGGCAGAAGCGTCAGAACGTATGGCACGCCAGGCGAATCGCCTGGTGGAAGCGATCAGCGTGTTCCGTTAAAGCTCGGATATCACCTCCCGTCGGGCGCGCAGTGCGCCTGGCGGTTGTCCGACAATCCGCTTAAACGCCCGACTGAATGCCGCCAGCGAGCCGTAACCCAGATGAAAGGCGACGCTTTCCATCGCCTCTCCTTCGTTAACGATGCGCTGCACAGCCAGACGCATACGCAGTTCGGTGAGATAGCGCAGCGGCGTCATGCCGGTGGCCGACTGAAAACGGGCAGCAAACACCGAACGCGAGCTGCCCGATTCGCGTGCCAGCCGTTCTACCGTCCAGTTTTCGCCTGGCGCGCGGTGCATGGCCGCCATCGCCAGACTGAGGCGCGGATCGCGCAGCGCCTGCACCAGCCCGCTGCCTTTGCCGCAGCCGTTTTCCACCCAGCCACGCACAATCTGTGCCGCCACCACATCCGCCAGACGTGACAAAATCCCGGCAAATCCCGCCTGGCGCAGGCGCGTTTCGCGCTCCATCGCATCGAGGATTGGCTGGATTTCCGGATATTGCGCCAGCAGCGTGCTGACCAGCATCACATCCGGCATGGTGTGCACCAGCGGCTGCATCCCGCCCAGTTCAAACGCCATGCAGGCGCTGAACAGCACCACATCGGCGTTATCCGGGCTGTCGCACGCGGTGCCGTCAATGGCACAGACGCTGTCGCAAATCGGTTTGCTATTGAAGGTGCTGATCGGCTCGCAGTGCGCTTCTTCGCTTGAGATCAGCGCGTGGGGCCGACCATGTGGGATCAGCAGCGCATCACCGGCCTCAAGGGGATAGATCGTCCCGGAGGCGGAGCGGATCAGCAGCGATCCGCGTCCGACAAAATGCAGCTGCGCCCGGCCAGGCGCATCGTCGTAACGCAGGCCAAACGGGGCATTCAGGGCGATACGCTGATACCTGACGCCGTACAGACGCATGCCCATCAGCAGTTCACTGGTCAGATCTTCATAGCGGCTCATACGATTCCAGACGAATTATCAAAAAACAAAGTTTCTGTATCATAGATCGTCTTGCTGTTGCTCACTATGCTCACTCTTTAATATTTTGTGATGGGGATCGCAGATGAGCCTGAATAGTGATGTCGTCGAACAGAGTTTGCCGGTGGAGAAACCCGCGTGGGGTGCGGTATTTGCCATGGCTTTCGGCGTATTCGGCCTGATTACCGCCGAGTTTTTGCCGGTAAGCCTGCTGACGCCGATTGCCGCTTCGTTGCAGGTCAGTGAAGGGCAGGCGGGACAAACCGTCACAGTGACCGCGCTGGTGGCGCTGCTGACCAGTCTGGTGATTGGCAATCTCACCCGCCGTCTTGATCGTCGCATGGTGATGCTGGCATTTACCCTGTTGTTGATCGCCTCGGCGCTGCTGGTGGCGTTTGCTGAGGATCTCACCATGATCCTGCTGGCGCGTGTGTTGCTGGGCATGGCGATTGGTGGTTTCTGGACGTTATCAACCGCCATCACCATGCGTCTGGTGCCGAATGACCAGGTGCCACGTGCGCTATCGATTGTGTTTAGCGGGATTTCACTGGCGACCATCATCGCCGCGCCGCTTGGCAGCTATCTGGGTGGGCTGATTGGCTGGCGCAATATTTTCCTGCTGACCGGTGCGTTAGGTGTGCTGGCGTTGTTCTGGCAGTTCTTTACCCTGCCTGCCATGCCGCCGGAAAACAAGGCACGCAGTGGTGGCGTGCTGGACCTGCTGCGCCGCAGCGTGATGCGCTGGGGGATGCTGGCGGTGATCATGATGTTTACCGGTCACTTCGCCTTCTTTACTTACCTGCGTCCGTTCCTGGAAAGCGCTGCGCAGCTTAACGTCAATCAGCTGTCGCTGGTGCTGCTGGCGTTTGGTGTGGCGAACTTCTTCGGGACTTCGCTGGCGGGTTATCTGGTGACGCGCAGCGTTTCGCTGACCCTAAGCGGTATGGCGCTGCTGATGAGCGTCACTGCGCTGGTGCTGGTGAGCTTCGGCGGTGTCTCGTGGCTGGTGGCGGTGGGTGTCGCGGTATGGGGCCTGGCATTTGGTTCGATGCCGACTGGCTGGTCAACCTGGATTTCCCGTGCTGTGCCGGATGACGCGGAATCCGGTGGCGGCTTGCTGGTGGCGACGATTCAGCTGGCGATCACCGCCGGTGCTGCTGCGGGTGGCTGGATGTTTGATTTGCAGGGCGCAGGCGGGGTATTCCTCTCCAGTGGTGTACTGATGTTGCTGGCGGCGATAACCATTTTCACCCGCGTGCGGCATCACGGGTAGGTAATTAAAAAAAACACGCGATAAATCGCGTCGCTACAAATTGCACCTGCTTGTAGCGGCGCGATTTATCGCGCACGTTAACTTTCAGTAATCACAGCGATAAATCCTGCCTTTTAACTAAAACGCAGATTATTAACACTGCGTGCAAAAGCTAACCATAACGTGCTTTTTATGGTCAGTTTTTTTGAATGATAACCGCAAATCTCTCCGCTTTTTGTTGATCAATTTTCGGCCTAATATTTATCTCAACAAGGCGATGACGCCTTACCTAATCAAATATTGACCGAGGAATTGACCATGAAATCTATCAAAACTTTTGCTGCTGTTGTTGCTCTTTCCGTCCTGCCTTTCGCCAGCTTTGCTCAGAGCGTGACCGCTACCGCGTCTACTCTGGACGGTGCTGAAGCGAAAATTGCTGCTCAGGCACAAGAAGCTGGTGCTTCCTATAAAGTGACAGAAGCCACCTTCAATAACGGCGTGCACATGACCGCTGAACTGACTAAATAAGTCAGTTAACAATCTGTGCTGACAGGGCGCCTCCGGGGCCCTGGCCGCGTTTAAGCAGATAAAATCCTGTCGCTTTCCTTTGTAAATGATTACTATTCGCAAAAATAAAATCCTTCGTCGGCCTGCCTCGGGCTGCTTTTAACGATCTGGTTGCAATGTCGGGCTTTCATTCACTGCCGTGAGGCGGTGGTTTTGCTATGGAGAAGTCATGAAAGCGAATAAAACTGTGCAGTGGGTGCTGCGTCCACTGTTTCTGGCGACAGCCCTGTTTTCTACCTCTGCGGTAATGGCGGCAGATGCTCAGGAATTGAATCAGCCGATCTCGAAAGGTGCCTATGAACTGGCGTTCAGCAACAGCGATAACGCGCTGTTTCTGGCGACGTCACAAAATGCCACCAACGAAAAAGGCGGCACCGTCTATCGTCTCGACCCGCAAAATCTGGCGGTAAAACAAACCATCGATACCGACCTGAAAGCCTTCGGTGCCACCATCAACCCCAAAACCAACGTCCTCTACATCGGTAATACCGTGAATGCGGCGGTGACAGCGGTGGATGCCACCAGCGGCAAGGTACTGAATACATTGGTGCTGGATGGCCGTAAGCGCAGCGAAGATGTGCGTCCGCTGCAACCGCGTGAGCTGGTAGCCGATGCGGTGACTGACCGCGTTTATATCACCGGTCTGGGCCCGCAAAGCGTGGTCTGGGTGGTGGATGGCAAAACGCTGCAACTGATTAGCACCGTGCCGAACACCGGTAAAATGGGCACCGGCCTGGCGCTGGATTCCGCTGCGCAGAAACTCTACGTCACCAACGGCGACGGTGAGCTGGTCACCATCAATACCCGTCTGAATGCGATTGAAAAGCGTCATAAAATCGACGCGGATAAAGATCATTTCTTCCTGAACATCGCGCTGGATACCGAGGGCCATCGCGCCTTCCTCAGCGATTCCAAACAGCCGCAGGTGCTGGTGCTGGATACCCGTAGCCAGCAGGTCATCCAGCGGATTGATGTCCCTGAATCGCTGGCGGTGCTGTTCAATGCTGACCGTGATGAACTGTACGTGACGCACCGCAAAGCGGGCGAAATCAGCATCATTGACGCCAGCAACTACAAAGTAAAACGCACCGTCAAAGCACCGGGCCTGCCGAACAGCCTTGCGCTGTCGGCGGATGGCAAAACGTTGTTTGTCAGCATCAAACAGCCTGGCTCACGTAAAGAACCACCC
The DNA here is from genome assembly GCF_047947045.1 of Pantoea sp. App145. Lineage (NCBI taxonomy): Bacteria > Pseudomonadati > Pseudomonadota > Gammaproteobacteria > Enterobacterales > Erwiniaceae > Pantoea > Pantoea sp. App145. Next base: position 2,421,609 of record NZ_CP133290.1, on the reverse strand, counting down.
AAAAATCCGGATAGCGTGCTGCGCATCGCGCTGTGATCACATTTATCTGAATTTGCAGGGCGGCTTGTGCCGCCCTTTGCATTTCCTGCCTTTGCTCAGCGTTTCTCTGCGCTTACTGCGCTACCTTTAAGTACCACAACACCAAAAGGGAGAACGCAATGAGCCAGTTTTTTATGCATAAGAAGGTCGATCTGGTTAACGAAGCTATCGAAGGGATTCTGTTGAGTACCTCGTGGCATAACCTCAGTCGGCTGGATCTCGGAGATGAGATCCGCGTCGTGGTGCGTAGTGACTGGGACAAAAGCAAAGTCGCGCTGATCTCCGGGGGTGGCTCCGGCCATGAACCGGCCCATGCCGGATTTGTCGGTAAAGGGATGCTGACGGCGGCAGTGTGCGGCGATATCTTCGCCTCGCCGAGTGTTGATGCGGTGCTGAGTGCCATTATCAATGTCACCGGCGACGCGGGCTGCTTGTTAATTGTGAAAAATTATACCGGTGACCGCCTCAATTTTGGGCTGGCGGCGGAGAAAGCGAAAAAGCTCGGCTACAAAGTGGAGCTGGTGATGGTGCAGGACGACATCGCCCTGCCAGATAACCCGCAGCCGCGGGGCATTGCCGGGACCGTGCTGGTGCATAAAATTGCCGGTTACGCCGCCGAACAGGGCAAACCGCTCAGTGCCGTCAAAGCGTTAGCGCAGCAGACGATAGAAGCCACCTCGTCGATTGGGCTGGCGTTTGGCACCTGTCATATTCCGGGTGAAAAACGCGATGATCGCGTGCGGGAAGGGCACAGCGAGCTGGGCATGGGCATACATGGCGAACCGGGTGTAGTGACGCTTGATACGCAAAATAGCCGAAAAATCAGCAGCATTATGACGGATAAATTGGCCCAGATGCTGCCAGACGGCAAACAGTCGCTGCTGCTGATCAATAACCTCGGCGGTTTCTCACAGCTTGAGCTGGCGCTGCTGACGCGCGAAGTGTTGCAGTCACCGCTGGCGGCACGCATCACTCATCTGATTGGCCCGGCTACGCTGGTGAGTGCGCTGGATATGAAAGGTTTTTCACTGTCGCTGCTGGCGCTGGAGCCGCACTTCCTCGAAGCGCTGAGCGCCCCGGTGCAGGTGATGGGCTGGGTGCCGATGTATGACTTTGCGCCGGTCAGCCTGCAAACCGCGACCGCTCCCCTCAGTGAACTGGAAGTGACGCCATCGCAGGACAAGGCCGTGGCGGAGGTGGTGAAACGCATTACACAAACGCTGATTGAGCTGGAAAGTGACCTGAATGCGCTGGATGCCAAAGTGGGCGATGGCGATACCGGCTCCACTTTTGCTGCTGGGGCGAAGAAAATTCAGCGCGGCTTGCGCGAACATCAGTTGCCGCTGGCGGAATTGTCAGTGCTGCTGGCGCTGGTGGGTGAGCAGCTCTCCACGGTGATGGGCGGTTCGAGTGGTGTGCTGATGTCGATTCTGTTCACTGCCGCTGGACAGCGGGTGGACGAGGGTTATGAGTTGCCGGAAGCGCTGATGTACGGGCTGGAACGCATGAAACATTATGGTGGTGCGCAACCAGGGCACCGCACGATGATCGATGCGCTGGAACCGGCACTCTGGGCGCTGGTGGCGGGGCAAACCATGCAGGATGCCGCCGATGCGGCGAAGAAAGGCGCGGATGCCACGGCGCAGATGTCGAGTGCCAAAGCCGGACGCTCGGCCTATCTCAACCAGCAAAGTTTGCACGGTGTGAAAGATCCAGGTGCATTTGCGGTTGAGCAGGTATTTGCGGCATTGGCGAAACCCTGATTATGCATGAAACCGTAGCGGCGCGATAAATCGCGCCGCTACGGGATTATTCTGCCGCTTCGCGCATCATCTCTTCGTGCGGGATATCCTGCAAAATCTGCTCAAAACTGCGCAGACGTTTGTAGATCGACATCAACTCCACCAGCGTTGACCACGAGGTAATCAGGTATTGGAACGACGAGCGTACCTGGTCAAACACGTTGGTGATCTGGTTCAGCAGACCGAGCGTAATGGTGCCTGCCACAATCGACGGAAACAGCAAAAACAGCCCGAACACGTTATCTACCTGCAAATAAAGAATGCGGGTGATGTTGAAGTACAGATAGTGAAAATAGAGGCGGAAATAGTTAAAACGCACGCGACCAAACAGCTCAGTGACGGTGGGTGGTGAGGCGCGCGATGCATCATCTTCGCCGTAGACCAGTTCTTTACGATAGGCGGCTTCCACCCGCTGGTTACGAAATTCCAGACCGGGCAACTTGATACCCACCAGCGCCAGCAGGCCGGTGCCGAAAATTGACCACAGCACCGCAGCAATCACCAGCGCGTAAGGGATATTGCCCAGCAGCGGGATATCTTTCACATGATGCGACAGGGTGATCAACACCGGCAGGAAGGCAATCAGCGTCATGATCGCCTGAATAAAGCTGACGCCCCAGTCTTCCAGCGTGCTGGCGAAACGCATGGTATCTTCCTGCACACGCTGCGCCGCACCTTCCACATGACGCAGGCGTTGCCAGTTGTGCATGTAGTAGTTATTCATCGCGGTACGCCAGCGGAACACCCAGTGGCTGATGAAGAAGGAGTTCATCACACCAATCACCACGGCAATCAGCGCGATGCCTAAAAAGGCGACTACCTGCTGATAAAATTCACCGATCTGCACCGAACCGGCTTTAGTGAGCGCTTTCTGAATCAAATCATAGAACGGGCCATACCAGGCATTGACCGCCACCCCGACCTGCACACCAAACCAGGTAACGAAGATAATCAGCGCGGAACCCCATACTGACCAGCGCTGCCACGGATGGTTATCGGCGATGCGCCAGGCGATGGCAAACAGCGCCACTACCAGCCAGTAATAGGCGTAAAACCACAGTTGGCTGGCGGCGATAAAACGCAGTGCGTTATCAGGCAACGGTTTACTCATTGCTGCGGCAATATTGGGCCACATAGAAGGTAAGTCGCTGGCAAAGCCAAACCAGGCAAAAATCGCCAGTAAACTCCAGATGGCCACCGTGCTGAAAAACAGCGCTGGCCGGGGAAAATAGGACTTAAACATAGACACTCCGCTGTTATCAGATCCCTTTATACCGTTTAGGGGCCTTAACTGTCTGTAGGCTGTTGTATCAGACCATGACAATGTCGCGCCTGCGGTGTAAAGCCGCTGCGCAAAATGTTAATTATTTTGTGCGATTTTGTGTCCTTACGCTAAATCTTTGTCAGCAACGGTGTTACACTGCGGCGCAATGTTACCGGTAACGGTGGCGCTGTATCCTTAAGCCCGCACATAAAAATCATTACAACGCAATCAGTTAACCTTTCATGCCACATTATATGCGGCACTGAGGCAATGTCATGTCAGAACACAAAAATGGTCACACACGCAGGGATTTTCTGCTGAGAACCATCACCCTGGCGCCAGCCATGGCGGTGGGTTCCACGGCGATGGGTGCACTGGTTGCGCCAATGGCTGCCGGAGCAGCAGAACAAAGTGGCGGGCCACAAAAAGCCCGCGACTATCAGCCGACCTGGTTTACGGCTGAAGAGTTCGCCTTTATCACCGCTGCGGTGGCACGTTTGATCCCCAACGATGAACGCGGTCCTGGCGCACTGGAAGCCGGGGTACCGGAGTTTATCGATCGCCAGATGAACACCCCGTACGCCCTCGGCAGCAACTGGTACATGCAGGGGCCGTTCAATCCCGATCTGCCGAAAGAACTGGGTTATCAGCTGCCGCTGGTGCCGCAGCAGATCTACCGCCTGGGCCTCGCTGATGCTGATAGCTGGAGCAAAAAGCAGCACGGCAAAGTGTTTGCTGAGCTGAGCGGCGAACAGCAGGATGCCCTGCTGAGCGACTTCGAAAGCGGTAAAGCGGAGTTCACCCAACTCCCGGCCAAAACCTTCTTCTCCTTCCTGCTGCAAAACACCCGCGAGGGTTACTTCAGCGATCCGATCCACGGTGGCAATCAGGGCATGGTGGGCTGGAAGCTGATTGGCTTCCCCGGCGCACGCGCTGATTACATGGATTGGGTGGAACGCGGTGAACGCTATCCGTTCCCGTCAGTGGATATTCGCGGGGAGAGGGCGTAACCGTGGCAAATGAATTGAAGAAAGTGGATGCGGTGGTAGTGGGTTTCGGCTGGGCGGGAGCCATCATGGCAAAAGAGCTGACCGAAGCCGGGCTGAATGTGGTGGCGCTGGAGCGCGGTCCGCATCGTGACACCTACCCGGATGGCGCGTATCCGCAATCCATTGATGAACTGACCTACAACATCCGTAAAAAGCTGTTCCAGGATCTGTCAAAAAGCACCGTCACCATTCGTCACGACGCGTCACAGACGGCGGTGCCTTATCGTCAGCTGGCGGCGTTTCTGCCCGGCACCGGCACCGGCGGCGCGGGTCTGCACTGGTCGGGCGTACATTTCCGTGTCGATCCGGTCGAGCTGAATCTGCGCAGTCATTATGAAGCGCGTTACGGCAAAAACTTTATCCCGGAAGGCATGACGATTCAGGATTTCGGCGTCAGCTATAACGAACTGGAACCCTTCTTCGATCAGGCGGAGAAAGTCTTTGGTACCTCGGGCAGTGCCTGGACCATCAAAGGCAAGATGATCGGCAAGGAGAAAGGCGGCAACTTTTACGCGCCGGACCGCTCCAGCGATTTCCCGCTGCCCGCACAGAAGCGTACTTACTCGGCGCAGCTGTTTGCCCAGGCGGCAGAGTCGGTGGGCTATCACCCGTACGATATGCCATCGGCCAACACCTCAGGTCCGTACACCAACACCTACGGTGCACAGATGGGCCCGTGCAACTTCTGCGGCTATTGCAGCGGTTACGCCTGCTACATGTATTCCAAAGCCTCGCCTAACGTGAACATCCTGCCCGCGCTGCGTCAGGAGCCGAAGTTTGAGCTGCGTAACAACGCCTATGTGTTGCGCGTCAATCTGACCGGCGACAAAAAACGCGCCACCGGCGTGACCTATCTCGATGGTCAGGGCCGTGAAGTGGTGCAGCCTGCGGATCTGGTGATCCTGTCGGCGTTCCAGTTCCACAACGTGCATTTGATGCTGCTGTCCGGTATCGGCCAGCCGTATAACCCGATCACTAACGAAGGTGTGGTCGGCCGTAACTTCGCTTATCAGAACATCTCGACGCTGAAAGCGCTGTTCGACAAAAACACCACCACCAACCCGTTTATCGGTGCGGGTGGCGCTGGGGTAGCGGTGGATGATTTCAACGCCGATAACTTCGACCACGGTCCGTACGGTTTTGTCGGTGGCTCGCCATTCTGGGTGAACCAGGCGGGTACCAAACCGGTTTCCGGTCTGCCGACCCCCAAAGGCACACCGAACTGGGGCAGCCAGTGGAAAGCGGCGGTAGCAGATACCTACAACCACCATATTTCGATGGATGCCCACGGTGCGCACCAGTCATACCGCGCTAACTACCTCGATCTCGATCCGAACTACAAAAATGTCTACGGCCAGCCGCTGCTGCGTATGACCTTTGACTGGCAGGACAACGACATCAAGATGGCGCAGTTCATGGTCGGCAAGATGCGCAAAATCACCGAGGCCATGAATCCGAAGATGATCATCGGCGGCGCTAAGGGACCAGGCACCCACTTCGATACCACCGTGTATCAAACCACGCATATGAGCGGCGGGGCGATCATGGGTGAAGATCCGAAAACCAGCGCAGTGAACCGTTATTTGCAGAGCTGGGATGTGCCGAACGTGTTTGTGCCGGGGGCGTCTGCGTTCCCGCAGGGTCTGGGCTACAACCCGACCGGCATGGTGGCGGCACTGACCTACTGGTCGGCGAAAGCCATCCGTGAACAGTATCTGAAGAACCCTGGTCCACTGGTGCAGGCATAAGGAAAACGGCGATGATGAAAAGCATTCTGGCCCTGGTTTTGGGCACGCTGTCGTTCGCCGCGCTGGCGGACGATCAGGCAAATGATGCCCTGGTAAAACGGGGTGAATATCTGGCGCGCGCCGGTGACTGCGTGGCCTGCCACAGCGTCAAAGGTGGGCAGCCTTTTGCCGGTGGTTTGCCGATGGCGACGCCAATTGGCACCATCTATTCCACCAACATCACCCCGGATAAAACCACCGGGATTGGCGACTACAGCTACGACGACTTTCAGAAAGCAGTGCGTCATGGCGTGGCGAAAAACGGTGACACGCTGTATCCGGCGATGCCGTATCCGTCTTACGCGGTGGTGAGCGACGAGGACATGAAGGCGCTGTACGCGTACTTTATGCACGGCGTGGCACCGGTGGCGCAGGCCAACAAAGATAGCGATATTCCGTGGCCGCTGTCGATGCGCTGGCCGCTGGCAATCTGGCGCGGCATGTTTGCGCCGGACGTGAAAGCGTTCCAGCCTGCTGCCCAGGAAGATCCAGTGCTGGCACGGGGTCGTTATCTGGTGGAAGGTCTGGGTCACTGTGGCGCCTGCCATACGCCGCGCAGTATCACCATGCAGGAGAAAGCGCTCAGCAATGATGGCGCGCATGATTACCTCTCCGGCAGCAGCGCACCGATTGATGGCTGGACCGCAAGCAACCTGCGTGGCGACAACCGTGACGGCCTGGGACGCTGGAGCGAGGACGATCTGCGCCAGTTCCTGCGCTATGGCCGTAACGATCACACCGCCGCGTTCGGTGGTATGACCGATGTGGTGGAGCACAGCCTGCAACACCTGAGCGATGACGATATCACGGCAATTGCCCGTTACCTGAAGTCGCTGGGGGCGAAAGACGCCAGCCAGACGGTGTTTACCCAGGATGACACGGTGGCGAAGGCGCTGTGGAAAGGTGATGACAGCCAGACTGGCGCGTCGGTGTATGTCGATAGCTGTGCTGCCTGCCATAAAACCGACGGCAGCGGTTATCAGCGCTTCTTCCCAGCGCTGCGTGGCAACCCGGTGGTGCTGGCAGACGATCCGACGTCGCTGATCCACATCGTGCTGACTGGCGGAACGCTGCCAGGCGTGCAGGGTGCACCTACGGCGATCACCATGCCGGCATTCGGCTGGCGTCTGAATGATCAGCAGGTGGCAGATGTGGTGAACTTTATTCGCGGCAGCTGGGGCAACGGTGCTAAAGCCACGGTGACGGCGAAAGATGTCGCCTCCTTACGTAAGGATGAAACCGTGCAGGCGCATCAGGGCAACGCGGATATTAAGGTGCTGGAACAGCAGTGATAAAACAGGGGCCAGATAATGGCCCCTGTTTTTGCACCTGTAGCGGCGCAATTTATTGCGCTGTTTTTTGCCGACACCACGCCATTGCTAAAATCTGCGCGATAAATCGCGCCGCTACAGATGATCGCACCTGGCGTAGCGGCGCAATTTATTGCGCAAAATCAGGCACTAAATATTCTCCAAATCAATGCCACGCGTCTTCGGACCGTAAATCCCCACCGACAGCATCACCATCAACATACTCAGCACGATAAAGGCAATCACCCCCTGGCTACCGGCATATTGCAGAATCAGGCCGATGAGAATGCTGCTGAACGCCGTTGACAGGCGGCTGAACGAATAACAAAAACCAACGGCGCGCGCACGAATGTGCGTCGGGAAAATCTCGGTCTGATACGCGTGGTAGCTGAAGGTCAGCCAGGCGTTGCTGTAGGTAATCAGGAAGCCACAGATAATCATCAGCACCGGGCTGGTCATAAAGGCGAACAGCGTGCCGAACACCACCGTCATCAGCGATGACAGAACGATCTGCCACTTGTTCTCGATCTTATCGGCGTAGCGGCTGCAAATCAGCGAACCCAGCGGGTAGGCCAGCGTAATGAAAAACGCGTACAGCAGGCTATGCGTCACCGTTGCACCTTTACCTGACAGCAGGGCGGGCAGCCAGTTACCAAAACCGAAGAAACCAATCGCCTGGAAGAAGTTCATCACCACCAGCATCAGGGTGCGTTTGCGATATGCCGGTGCCCAGATCTCGCTGAAGCGGCCTTTTTTCGGCAGCTGTGCGGCGGCGTCGCGGTCGGAAAAGTCTTCGCCCGGCGCGATACCGCAGCGTTTTTCCATCTCGCTCAGGACGCGATGCGCCTCCTGATGACGGCCTTGCTGCGCCAGCCAGCGTGCCGATTCCGGCAGGTTCTTACGAATAAACCAGATCACCAGCGAGCAGAGCGCACCGGCAATCACCACCCAGCGCCAGCCTTCAAGGCCGAGGATGGTTTGCGGCACCAGCCACCAGGACATCAGCGCCACAGCGGGCACTGACAGAAACTGAATAAAAAACGAGAAGGCAAAAGCGCGGCTACGCAGATGAGTCGGCACCCACTCGGAAAGATAGGTATCAATGGTTACCAGCTCGATACCGAGGCCAATTCCCACCAGAAAGCGGCACAGGATAATCATCTCGGCACTTTGCTGAAACGCCATCAGTAACGAGAACACGCCGTACCACGCCAGCGCGCACATAAAGGTCAGGCGACGACCAAAACGGTCCGCATAGGGAGCCAACAGGCTGGCACCGACAAACAAGCCAAGAAAGGTGGCGGAGGCAAAAGCGGCCTGATCGGCAATGCCGAACACGCCCGCGCTGCCGGTGTGGAACACACCCGCCGCCAGTAGCCCGGAACTGATATAGCCGGTTTCAAACAGATCGTAGAGTTCAAAAAAACCGCCCAGTGCCAGCAGCGTGATAAAACGCCACAGGCCAGCGGAAGAAGGAAGCGCGTCGATGCGCCCGGCTAAGGTACGGCGATCCGCAGCGATAATATCGCCAGCCACCCCGGTTGTGCAGGCAGTTGTCATTGTTGTATGAACCTCGGTATGACGGTGTTTGCAAAACTCACCAACGGCAGAGATTGGTTTTAAAAATAATTAACCGTTAGCAAGCGAAGGAACAGCAGAATAATCAATTACGGCGGGGATGCCGAGAGGTGAAGCGGTGAGATTTTAGCAATGTACGTTGCAATTCGCGTAAGTGTGATCGCCGTCCCTGGCGATGCGGTTAATGCAGGTTGGGATAAACCCCCGGGCCGATGGGTAAACCGAGCGCGTACCAGGCAACCAGCAGCACAATCCAGGTGACAAAGAACACCACCGGATAGGGGAAGATCAGCACATAATAGGTGCCAAGTTGCGCATCTTTCTGGTATCGCTGGAGGAAACCGAGGAACAATGGCAGGAACGGCGACATCGGTGCCAGCGGCAGCACCGACGAGTCAGCGATACGGAAGATCATCTGGGCAAACGCCGGATGGAAGCCGAGCAGCATAAACATCGGCACAAATACCGGGGCGAGAATCGACCAGATAGCGGAGCCGCTGGCGATAAACATGCACAGAAATGCCGAGAGGAACATCAGGCCGAGAAACGCCGGTGCGCCGCTGATGCCTGCACTCTCCAGCATATCGGTCAGACCAATCGCCATAAACTTGCCCATGTTGCTCCAGTTGAAGAAGGCCACGAACTGCGACAGCGGGAACACCATCACAATAAAGCCCGCCATACTCTTCATCGGATCAACCAGCAGCTGCGGAATGTCATCCGGGCGACGAATTTGCTTCGTCACTGCGCCATAGGCAATTGCCACCACAAAGAAGAACAGGATGATGATCGGCACAATGCCCTGAATAAACGGCGACGGGATGATGCCACCGGTTTTCGGGTTGCGCAGCGGCGCATGCTCCGGCACCACCAGCAGTGCCATCAGCGCGATAAACACCAGTGCGGCGATACCTGCGGCTTTCAGACCGCGGTTTTCCTGCACGGTGAGCGGTGGCAGGCGATCCTGATGGCCGCCGTTCCAGGCGGGCAGGCGCGGCTCGATAAACTTATCAGTCAGCAGCGCACCGGCAATGGTCAGCACCACCACGGAGGTCGCCATAAAGAACCAGTTATCGATCACGCTAACGTGTACCGTGTCGCTCACCGCTTTCGCCGCTTCGGTGCTGATACCTGACAGCAACACATCGGTAGTGACAATCAGCAGATTAGCGGTAAACCCGGATGCTACACCGGCAATCGCCGCCAGCAGACCCGCCACCGGATGACGTCCCACGGCGAGGAAGATCAGCGCGCCGAGCGGTGGCATCACCACCAGCGCCGCATCAGAGGAGATGTGGCTGAAGAAGGCGATAAACAGCACCATATAGCTGGCGTAGCGACGGCTGACGCGGGATGCCATCTTCACCATCAGCGATTGCAGCAGGCCGACTTTTTCCGCCAGACCGGCACCAATCACCAGCGCCAGAATCGATCCCAGCGGCGTGAAGCTGCTGAAGTTTTTGATGATGTTGGGCAGAATCCACTGTAACCCGGCGACGCTCAGCAGGTTATTCACCCGCACCAGCTCGCCATTGGTCGGATTCTTCACCGCCACGTCAAAACTGCTGAGAATGGCGGTGGCGACCATCAGTACCACGATTAAATACACGAACAGTAAAAAAGGGTTTGGGACTTTATTCCCGACCCGCTCAATCCAGCCAAACAGCTTCCCTGGGCTGCGATTCTCCGTGGTGGCTTCCATCGGCATTTCCTCGTCTCGTTATGTTGTGTTTGCGTATAACTTTTATTTTTTTATTGGCTACAGCATCCCGCGCCTGCGTGGGCGCGGGTTTATTATCAGGACGTCAGCTTTGAGGGCTGCACGCCGGGTGGAATCGGACACTGATACGGTTGTTCGCTGCGCACGCGGGTAAACTCCTCGCGGCAGCGTGCCAGGGCGTCGCTATCGTTGAGCAGGGTGAGGGCGGTGGCGGCCAGCACTTTCGCCGCCAGGCACATCCCTTTATGGGCGATGGCGGTGCGGCCCTGTGCCACCAGCTGCCAGGTATGCAGCGGCGTGCCGAAGGCAAAGCAGGGGGTGAAGCACTGCGCGGTCGGCGTCACCCAGCTGACATCGCCGACATCGGTGGAGCCATACAGCAACTCACGCGTCACCGCATAAGGGGCCACTTCATCCATCAGCACTTTATCACCCAGCGCTTCAGTCCAGGCCACGCCGGCCTCACCGCCGGTACGCGCCGCATTCAGCCGCGCATTGCGCAGATCGTCTTTGGATAGCGTAGCGCGGATCTGTGCGGCAAATGCGCGCTCCTCCGCGCTGTATTCTGGCAGGCCAAACTGGCGCAGATAACCGTCCATCACCGCTTCGAGCGCGCGGTTGGGGACATAGTTGGAACAGGCTTTATCGAAACGCACCGTCATTTGCGTGTCGGTCATCAGCGCGGCACCTTTGGCGATATTGATAACCCGTTGATAAATATCCTGTGCCTGGTCGAGCTGCGGGGCGCGAATCAGATACAACACTTCGGCATCGGCCTGCACCACGTTGGGCGACACGCCGCCAGCGTTGGTCACCGCATAATGAAGGCGCGCTTCCTGCACGATATGTTCGCGCAGAAAGTTGGCCCCGGTGTTCATCAGCGTTACGGCATCGAGGGCACTGCGTCCCAGATGCGGTGAATTCGCCGCGTGCGCCGCCACCCCTTTGAAGTGGAAAGCCGCCTGGATATTGGCGAGGGTGCTGAGGTTAAACATGCCGCTAAAACCTTCCGGGTGCCAGGTCACGGCGGCATCGACATCATCAAACAACCCTTCGCGCACCATATAGGTTTTGCCGGAACCGCCTTCTTCGCCGGGGCAGCCGTAAAAACGCAGCGTGCCGTGCTGACCCTGCTGTGCCCACCAGGCTTTGATGGCAAACGCTGCCGCGAGGCCCGCGGTGCCCAGCAGGTTATGACCACAACCATGGCCGTTACCGTTTTCCACCAGCGGCTGCGGCTCGGCGCAGGCGGCTTGCTGGCTCAGCCCGGCCAGAGCATCAAACTCGCCGAGAATGGCGATCACCGGCTTACCGCTGCCGATGCTGGCGATAAAGGCGGTGTCGATACCGCCGACGCCACGCTCAACGGCGAAACCCTCCTGCTCCAGCGCGTCGGCCAGCAGGGCGGAAGACTTCGTCTCTTCGAAGCGGGTTTCTGGCACATCCCAGATGGCGTCGCTGATGGCGCTGAAACGTGCCTGATGCTGGTTAATATAGTTATCGATAAAGTCGTGATGACTCATTGCTGGCCCCCGAACTGCGCCTGATTGAGCGCCAGTGTCGCCAGGGTTTGTACCGCCGTTGCCATAATCGCTTCGTCGAAATCAAACTTCGCGTTGTGATGGCCTGCTGCCAGCTCACAACCAAAAATCACATAGGATGCCTGGCCGCCGCGCTGCTGTACGCGCTCCAGCATATAGGTGGCATCTTCGGAACCGGCTGCCTGTTGTTTGGTATCGACGACCGAGTTGAACAGGCCCAGCGCGTTGGCCTGCTGGTGGATAAATGCCACCCACGGCTGGCTTGGCGTGCAGCTGCGCGCGCCCCCCATCAGTTTTACCTCAGATTCAACGCCGTACATCGCCGCTGCCCCGGCAATCACGCGCAGCGCCTGCTGATAAATATCGTCGTTCACCTGGTTGCTGACACCACGCGTTTCCACCTTCATCAGCGCGGTATCGGCCACCACGTTGCGCCCGGTGCCCGCCTGCAATACGCCAACGTTAACGCGCGCCACGCCACCGCTATGCTGCGGCAGATTATGCAGTGCCAGCGTTGCCTGGGCGGCCGCCAGTAACGCGTTGCGGCCCTCTTCAGGACGGCCACCGGCATGGGCACCGACACCGGTAAACTGCACATCAAGCTTGGTGGTGGCGAGGAAGCTGTCGCTGCCGCAAACGATTTCGCCGGCGGGCACGCCAGTGCCGAGGTGGATAGCAGTAAACAGATCCACATCATCAACCACGCCCGCCGCCACCATGGCTTTTGCGCCGCGCACGCCTTCTTCAGCAGGCTGGAAAATCAGTTTGATGGTGCCGCTCAGTTGATCTTTCATCGCCATCAATACTCTGGCGAGGCCGAGGCCAATGGTAGTGTGACCGTCGTGACCACAGGCGTGCATCATGCCCGCATTGCAGGAGGCAAAACCTTCGCGTTGTGGCAGATGATCCGCCGCGCTGCTTTCATTCAAATCAAGCGCGTCCATATCGACGCGAAATCCCATCACCGGACCCGGGCGACCGGTTTCCAGCGTGGCAACAATGCCGCAAAAACCGCCGGAGAAGTGGCTGAGCCACTGCGGTAATGCGCCCTGTTCCAGTGCGCGCGCTTCCTGTGCCGCCAGCACTGCGTCAGAGGGCAGTCCCATGCGTGCATCGGCATCAATCACTTCCCGGCCCAGTTTCAGCGGATAACCCAGACGATGTAGTTCCTCGGCCACCAGGGTGGCGGTTCGAAATTCCAGCCAGCCTGATTCGGCAAACTGGTGCAGGTCGCGTCGCCAGGTTTGCATCTGTGGCACCAGTGCGCTGACGTGGTCGGAAAGGGTTTTCATCGGCATATCCTTCATGTTGGTTTTTTATGCATTCTCCCGAATCTACACAATGGTATTGGCGCGCATAAGATGGGAATATCTTATGCCTGATAAACAACAGTTATCACCGGGTCACTATGTCCGCTAATTTAAAACTGCATCAGCTGCGCGCCTTTGTCGATGTGGCCCGCCAGGGGAGCATCCGCGCCGCCAGCCGTCTGTCAGGGGTTTCACAGCCTGCACTGACCAAGGCGATCCAGGAACTGGAGTTATCACTCGGCGCGCGTTTATTTGAGCGGCGGCATCAGGGCGTGACCCTGACCGATATCGGTGATAACTTTTTCCGTCATGCCAGCCTGGTGCTGGAGGAGCTGCGCGTGGCGCAGGAAGATATTCAGCAGCGGCTAGGTCTGGCGGGCGGCAGGGTGAACATTGGTGTCGGCGGCAGCATTGCGCGCACCGTGATGCCGCAGGTGATTAACCATTTTCACCGTGAATATCCGCTGGTGAAAGTGCGTATCGTGGAAGGACAGCTGGTGGCGATGGTGCACGAGCTGCGCCAGGGCGCGCTGGATTTCACCATCAATACCTATGATCAAAGCCACCTCGACCAGGAGCTGACCTTCGAAAGGTTAATGGAGCGTGATTATCAGGTGGTGGTACGTAAAGGGCATCCGATGGCCCATGCGCGCTCGCTGGCGGAATTGCAGCATTGCGACTGGACCATGCCAACGCCGCAGGGAAGTTATTATCGTCTGCTGCACGATATGTTCGGTGAGCGTGGCATGGCACCGAAAATCGTGGTCACCTGCGAAACCTTTATGGCCTGTACCAGCCTGGTGGCAAAGACCGATTTTGTCAGCATCATCTCACGCGATGTGATTGAAGATCCGACACACGGCGGCCAACTGCTGGCGCTGGAGCTGGACGATCCGCTGCCCAAAGCAACCTTCTACCTGATTCAGCGCAAGGACACCGCGCTGACGCCGATGAGCGCCTATATGGCGCAGCTGTTCCGCCGCTATTGTCAACAAAGGTAAGAGTGCGGCCCGGCTCGCGTCCTGTTTTCCTGCCACGCACTACACTTGGCATCGGGCGTTTATTGTGGAGAACAGACCATGCAAATTACCCCTTATTTGTTTTATGACGGCCGCTGCGAAGAGGCCATCGCATTTTACCTTGACGCTACTGACGGCGAATTGTTGTTTAAAATGACCTTTGGCGATATGCCGGAGAGCGAATCAATGGAGGGTTGCCCGTCCGGGATGACGTTTCCCCCGGAGCACATCATGCATGCGCATCTGCGCATCGGACAGGGCGAAATCATGCTAAGCGACGGCAATCGCGAGACGCATTACAGCGGGTTTGCGGTGAGCCTTTCCACCCCGGATGAAGTGCAGGGCAAACGCTGGTTCGATGCGTTGTCGGCTGGGGGACAGGTGACAAAAAACTGGGAGCCAACGTTCTGGGCGAACGGCTTTGGCATGTTTACCGATAAGTTCGGCGTGCCCTGGATGGTCAATGCGTATAAACCGCGAATTTAAAAGCATTAACCCCGTCACGGCGCGATGAATCGCGCCGTGACGGGAAATGAACTGACTTAGAAGTTATAACCCACTACCAGGTAGTAACCCCAGCCGGTAGATTTCACTTCAAACGGACCGTTGCCGAAGTTCAGCTCCTGGCCATCCGCCCATTGCCCGCCGTTATGGAACCAACGCGCCACGGTTGAAACGTGCCAGTGGTCATAATTCAGCGACAGGAT
Source organism: Pantoea sp. App145 (assembly GCF_047947045.1). Lineage (NCBI taxonomy): Bacteria > Pseudomonadati > Pseudomonadota > Gammaproteobacteria > Enterobacterales > Erwiniaceae > Pantoea > Pantoea sp. App145. The sequence continues at coordinate 2,406,483 of NZ_CP133290.1, read as the reverse complement.
ATGGCTGGAGGCAATTGAGTTGCTGGTACGTGATGGTCCGGTCTCGTCGCGCAGATCAGAACCCCAGTCAAAGTTGGTGAAGCCGATGTAGCTCAGCTTACCGCCCCACAGGTCGGTAATCGGCACAAAGTATTTCACTTTGAAGCGATAGCCATCCCAGCTGTTTTCGTTCGCCGCACCATAGTTCTGCCACTGATATTTGGCGTACACGTTCAGCGACAGACCAACGTCAGAGTGGGTATCGATATCGGTACCCAGACCCATATACCAGGTGTTCTGACGCTGTGACGCGTTACGACCCATGTCATAGATGTAGTTGTTGGCGAAGTACCACTCTTTAAACGGACCAAAAGCCAGGCTGGTGCCGGTCAGTTTATCGATAGAGAAACGTGGCTCAATTTCCATGAACATCGGCGAACCGTGGTCGAAAATGCCGTTGGCATTGCTGTTGCCCAGACCGAAGAAGTTGGTCAGGTCAAGGTAGCCGTAGAAATCAAACCAGTCCTTTTTCGCAAAGGCTTCGTATTCCAGATACACGTCATTATTAAACTGTGGTCCGAAACGGGTGTGGTAACTGCCCACTACGTTAACGCTCTGATGCCACCAATCTGAAAGGTATTGCGGGTTGCTGTCTGCCGCTTGTGTCGCGCCGGTCCAGCTGCTGGCCAGTAAGGCCCCTGCTATCAATGCTTTATATTTCATTATTGTTAACCACATGCTCGTGATCGCGATAAAAGTGCGCGATCGGTGTCAGTCGATCCCAGGGGTGGGCGGTAAATTGTTTAAGCCGGTCTGAGCCGCCGGTTTCTAAAGCTCGCGTAGGGTGCCTGTATCAGTCGGATAGAAAATAGATTTTGATCACGTTTGTCAAAAAGTGTTGCAATTCCATTCACCAAAAATGTGAGTTATGTCACATTATTGTCATGAAACGAACGGAACCCCGCAACCGTTTACGTTGTCGCGAAGTGTCGTGAAATGCTGATGGGGGAACGGATGTAGCGACGCGATTTATCACGCATCTTTTTGCCAGGATGGGCACGGTAACAAAAAAACAGCGCGATAAATCGCGCCGTTACGGGAAGGCGAGGGGGGTTACGGTAAGGTCACACGCACCTGCAAGCCGCAGATCTTGCCCTGCGGATTCAGGCAGTTCGACAGTGCCACCTGCATACGATGTTTTTGCGCCACGCTGCGCACAATCGACAGACCCAGGCCGCTGCCCTGTGCCTGCACATCGGGCGAGCGGGTGAAGCGGTCAAACGCGCGTTCGATAAAGGCTTCCGGCATACCGGGACCGTTATCGACGATATCCACCACGGTATGGTTGCCGACGCGATGCAGCAACACATCCACCAGGCTACCTTCGGGGGTGTGCAGCATGGCATTGCCGATCAGGTTATCGAACAGGCTGCGTAAATCGGAGCGGCTGGCCTGGATACGATAATGGGCGGTGCCGTTAAAGCCGATATCAATACCCCGCTTATCCGCCACCACCATTAGCTGTTCGATGCTCTCTTTCAGCAGGTCTTCCAGCTCAATATTCTCGATCGTCACCACCACCGACTGATCTTCCTGGCGGGAGATATTCAGCAGCTGCGTCACCAGATGGCGCGTGCGCGTGACGCCCGCTTCCAGTTGATCAAACTGGCGGCTGGCCTCACCCGGCTGGATATGCTGACGCAGGTTTTCCAGTTGCAGCGTCACCGCCGTCACCGGGGTGCGCAGCTCATGGGCGGCATCTTCAAGGAACTGGCGCTGTGACGACCAGGCAGCACGCAGTTTATCAAGCAGAGAATTGTAGGCATCGACCAGCGGCAGGATCTCGTCTGGCAGGCCATCCTGCGGTACGCTGTCGGGATGCAGCATCTCCTGTGCGGCAATCTGACGGGATGCCACGCGTAAATCACGCGTAATGGCGCGCACCACCAGCCAGATCACCAGCAGGGAGAGCGGCATCATTAAAATCAGTGGGATGATGGCCGACATGGCGCGCTTCACCATCACGCTTTTCATATAGCCGATGTTGTAGAGCACCTGAATGTTGGCGATATCGCTGCCCGGTTCGCCAGGACGATTAAACACCCGCCAGTTGCAATCCTCACAATCGCCGATTTTTACATCGTTCCAGCCCTTTTTATTTTGCAACGGCGCGCGCAGCTCCGGCCATGAACTGGCACGCAGCTCGTTATTGGCATCCCACAGTTGCACCACGTAGGCGCTTTTCAGTTTGTCGGCGTTGAGCATCAGTGGCATCAGCGCTGGAATGCGTTTGCTGCTGGCCCAGGCATCGGCAATTTTCGCCAGCTGATCGTCTTTCATCGTACCGATCATGTCGCCGTAGCAGCTGTAAAAATAAGAGGTCACGCCGCCGATCATCGCTAAATGCATCAGCAGCAGGGTGGTGAGCAGTTTATTACGCAGCGAGCGCATAAAAGTGAAGGGTTTCATATTGCAGGAACTCGCCAGCCAAGACCGCGCACGTTGCGAATCACTTCGTTATCCAGCTTACGACGCATGCCGTGAATCAATACATCAACGGCGTTGCTGGTAACTTCTTCACCCCAGCCGTAGATGCGGTTTTCCAGTTGTTCGCGCGACAGAATCGCCCCCGGGCGCTCCAGCAACGCATAGAGCAGGGCATATTCACGAGCGGTAAGTTGCTCACGCTGGCCTTTGTACAGCACTTCACGCGTCATCATATCGAGCTGCACGTCGCCACTGCCTAACAGGGAATCCGCCGCACCGTGGCGGCGTCGGGTAATCGCTCGCATTCGCGCCAGCACCTCTTGCAGATCAAAGGGTTTCAACAGGTAATCATCGGCACCACTGTCGAGGCCCTGGATGCGTTGCGCGACGGTATCACGTGCGGTCAGCACCAGCACCGGCGTCATATCACCGCGCGTGCGTGCGCGACGCAGCACATGGATACCATCTTCGCGTGGCAAACCGAGATCCAGCAGTACGCAGCTGTAGCCGCCTTCGGCCCAGGCGTTGCTGGCAAAGACGCCATCCCGCACCCAATCCACCGACCAGCCAGCCGCCTCCAGCGCCTGCTGTAGGTTAGCGCCAATCATTTCATCATCTTCAACCAGCAGCACGCGCATGGTATGAGGTCCTCTAAAATCAATACAAACAGTGTAGCGCTGCAAAATTAGCGCAGAATTACACCCGTTTTCCCCCTTGCTAATTCTGCGCTAATTTTCTGCTAATTAAGGGATAAATTTAACGCGCTAAAGTGGCTTCACTGGACATCACGTCGTATCTGGAGGAGCCATGAATCAGAGTCAATTTATCCGCAGTTTGCTGGACTGGATAGAAGACAACTTAGGACACGATTTACATCTGGATGAAGTAGCACGCCGTTCGGGTTATTCCCGCTGGCACCTGCAACGTCTGTTTCGTCAGCACACCGGATTTTCACTGGCCGAGTACATTCGCCAGCGCCGGTTGACGGAGTCGGCGCTGACGCTGCTTAACAGTGATGAGGCGATCCTGCAGGTGGCGATGAGCTACGGCTTTGACACCCAGCAGGCGTATACCCGCACCTTTAAAAACTACTTCCGCGTGACACCGGGCCAGCTGCGTCGTCAGCGCCGCGTGGAACCGGATCGTCTGCTGTTTCCGCTGGCGGTGGCCAGTTGAGTCGCTAGCCTGATTTCCCGTTGTTACGTCGTCGCGGGAAATCAGGTGCTATTGTGCACCAATCCTTTTAAGCTGCTGTTTTCCCCTCCTCTGTCGGTTATGGACAATGGACAACAGCGACAATCTCACCGCCATGATGCTGTTTGCGCGCGTGGTGGAACGGCAAAGTTTCAGCGAAGCTGCCCGCACTCTCGGCGTTTCAAAATCCTATGTCAGCCGCGAAATCGCCCGGCTGGAAATCCGCCTCGGGATCAAATTGTTGCAGCGTACCACGCGTAAGGTGGCGCTGACGGAACTGGGGCAGGCGTACTACCCGTTTTGTACCCGCTTACTCGACGAGATGCATCGTGCTGATGCTTTTGTGCAGCAGGTCCACCAGCTGCCCGCCGGTAACGTGCGTTTACAGGCCCCGGTGACGTTCGGTTGCCAATGCGTGGTGCCAACGCTGAATCGCTTTATCCGCCGTCATATTCATATTAACGTCGACCTGGAACTGACGGACCGCATCAACGAGGACCCGCAAAGCAGCGCCGATGTGGCGATTGTGATCCGTCAGCGTGCCCCGGAAGTGCCTGACTATCGTGAGTTGAATACCATCGACTGGGGATTGTATGCGGCACCGGATTACCTGACGGCGCATCCGCCTATCGACCATCCCGAACGCTTAACTCGCCATGATCTGCTATTGTTTCACGGCCCGGCCCATACGGCAGCTCTGCCGTTCCGGCGCGATAAACAGCGTCTGGCGCTGGATGTGCGCAGCCGTTTTCGCGCCAATAACAGTATGGCGTTGTTGAATGCGGCGCTGGCCGGAACCGGTATCGCCTACCTGCCCGCCTATATGACCCAGGAGTCGCTGGCGCGGGGTGAGATTGTGCAAGTGCTGCCGGAGTGGCAGATGGATCGCCTGCACAGTTACCTGCTGCTAAAAAACCAGCCCGAGCCATCTTCGCCCGTCACCCTGTTGTGCGATGCGTTAATCACCGCATTAGGCGATGGCTGATTGTTGCTTTTTGGCAACAATAGCAACCTGCGTGGCAAATATTCCCGCCTGTCTGTTATCGATGCTGAACCGCTGTTAGCCTGAGTATCAGTTCAAAACAGGGATATCATCATGCAGCAACCTCCAACGGCGTTAGCGCCTGAGCAGCAACACTGGAAGCGCAATCTGTTCGTTTGCGTACTCGGCTCCTTCAGCACCATTGTGGCGATGACGCTGCTGCTGCCGTTTCTGCCGTTATATGTGCAGCAGCTCGGTGTGCAGGAACCGGCAGCGATTGCGCGCTGGTCGGGAGTGGCTTACGGCGCAACCTTTTTCAGCGCCGCGCTCACCGCGCCGCTGTGGGGCAAACTGGCGGATCGCTATGGTCGCAAGCTGATGCTGATCCGCGCCAGCCTCGGGATGGCGATTGCCATGTCGCTGATTGGCATGGCAACCGCACCCTGGCAACTGGTGGCGCTGCGTTTGCTGGCAGGGCTGTTGGGAGGCTATGCCTCGGGATCGACCATTCTGGTGGCAGCGCAAACGCCAAAAGAGCAGACCGGCTGGGCGCTCGGCGTGCTGTCTTCCGGCATTATGGCAGGCAATGTGGTGGGGCCGTTGCTGGGCGGGGTGCTGCCGCCATTGATTGGTATTCGTCACACCTTCTGGCTGACCGGCGCGGTGATTTTTCTCGCTTTCCTTGCCACCACCTTTTTACTGAAAGAAGCACCTCGTCAGGCTAAAAAGGCCGCGCAAAGCAGCAGTATCGAGGAGAAACCGGTAAATCTGCCGGTGGTACGGTTGATGTGGTTGTCGGGGATGTTGCTGATTTTCGCCAATATGTCGATTGAACCGATTATCACGCTGTATGTCGGGCAGTTTGTCACTGGCGATCACGCGATTACCGTCACGGCGGGCCTGGTGATGGCGGCGGCGGCACTGGGCAGCATTCTTTCTGCTCCACGCCTTGGACGGCTGGCGGATCGCATCGGTCATGGCCGGGTGCTGGTGTATGGCCTGATTGCCTGTGCGTTGCTGCTGATTCCGCAAGCCTTTATCACCGCGGCCTGGCAATTGGTTGTGTTGCGTTTCCTGATGGGGATGGCGCTGGGTGGGTTGATGCCGTGCGTAACTGCCCTGATTCGCCACAATGTCCCGCAGGCACAAGTGGGAAAAATGCTGGGATATTCGACTTCAGCGCAGTATGTCGGTCAGGTGAGTGGGCCGTTATTTGGCGGTTTTGTCGGCGGGGCTTTTGGTATGCGCCCGGTGTTTTTGGCGACCTGCGTGATTATGGCGTTGTGCGCCTTATTGAATGCGCGGGTGTTGCGGAGGAATTGATCCGTAGCGGCGCGATTTATCGCGCGGTTTTTTTTAAAAAAAAGGCGGACCGAAGTCCGCCTGATTTACTTATAGCTATTTCTCATCCGGCAGTGCATAGGCAATAACATAATCGCCCAGCTTGGTACCAAACGAACCGTGACCACCTGCAGCGATAACAACGTACTGCTTGCCATCCACTTCATAGGTCATCGGCGTTGCCTGACCGCCAGCTGGCAGACGTGCCTGCCACAGCATTTCACCGGTATTGGTGCTGAAGGCACGCAGGTAGTTATCTGCGGTCGCACCGATGAAGAACACGTTACCGGCTGTGGTGATCGGACCGCCGAGCATCGGCATACCCATCTTGAACGGCAGCGGAACCGGTGCGCTATCGCGAACCGTACCAATGCGTTTTTTCCACACGGTTTCGTTGGTTTTCAGGTCAACAGCTGAGACATAGCCCCATGCCGGTTGTTTACACGGCAGACCAAACGGTGACAGGAACGCGTTCAGTTCCACGCCATACGGCACGCCGTACTGTGGCTGAACACCGCTTTCGGTACCCGAACCGCCTTCCGCACCTTTCGGTGGCTCGATCGGGTTGCCCGGACCGCGCGGAATCAGTTTGGAAACGAACGGCAGGGCCATCGGGTTAGCGATAGCGATCTGACGATGCGGATCGACCGCAATGCCACCCCATTCGAACATACCGAGGTTACCCGGGAACACCAGCGTACCCTGCTCAGACGGCGGCGTGAACGGACCGTCATAGCGCAGGCGCTTGAAGATCACGCGGCACACCAGCTGGTCGTACATGGTCGCGCCCCACATATCCTTATCAGTCAGATTCTGCTTCGGACGGAAGGTCAGTTCTGAGTAAGGCTGGGTCGGTGATACGTGGTCACCTTTAGCAGCACCCTGCGGAACCGGAGTTTCCGGGGCAGGCACGACAGGTTTACCGGTGCGGCGATCCAGTACAAAGATGTTACCGGTTTTCGCCGGAGCATAAATCACCGGTACGGTGTTGCCATCTTTGTCAGTGATATCGGCCAGCGTCGGCTGAGACGGCAGGTCCATATCCCACAGATCGTGATGCACAGTCTGATACGACCACACCAGCTTACCGGTGGTGGCGTTCAGCGCCAGTACGCTACTCGCATAGCGCTCCTGGTCTGGCGTACGGTTGCCACCCCAGATATCCGGAGTTGACACGCCCATCGGCAGGTAAACGATATCCAGTTTCGGATCGTACACCGCCGGTGCCCAGGAGTTCGGCGAGTTCATGGTAAAGGTGTGTTCATCGTCAGGAATCGCGTTAGGATCTTTCGCGCCCGGATCGAAGACCCACAGCAGTTTACCGGTGTTGACGTCAAAGCCACGAATGACCCCTGACGGCTCACGGGTGGAGTAGTTATCCGTCACCGCACCGGCAATAATGATGGTGGTATCGGTGATGATCGGTGGTGAAGTCGGCTCATACTGGCCCGGCGTCAGCACTGGCTGTTTGTGTTGCAGATCCAGCTCGCCGTTGTTGCCAAAAGAGGCACAACGCTCGCCAGTTTCTGCATCCAGCGCGAACAGACGACCGTCGTTTACCGGCAGGTAAATACGGCGTGAGCACAGCGCAGGCTGGGTGTTGGACGCATCAGCAGCGGCCGGAACTTCGTGGTAAGACACGCCACGGCAGGTTACGTGCTGGAAAGTCGGGTTAGGCTTAAGGCCCGGATCGAATTTCCACTTCTGCTTACCGGTTTTCGCATCCAGTGCAAACAGGATTTGGTGCGGTGAGCAGAGATACAGCGTGTCGCGGATTTTAATCGGGGTCACTTCATCAGTGATTTCACCCGGATCGTTCGGGGTCTTCAGGTCGCCAGTCTGGAACTGCCAGGCTACCTGCAGATTTTTCACGTTATCCGCATCGATTTGCTTAAGCGGTGAGAAGCGGGTGCCTTGCTGATCACGCGCATACGCTGGCCAGTCGCCATCGGCGATGTTGCTCAGCGGCTGTGCCTGAGGTGCGTTGGCCGCCGCGTCCGGCAGGGTGCCATTCAGCTCCTGCGGATCGTGGAAGACGGCCCACGCCAGCACCAGGGCGCTGGCGATCAGGGCAATACCCATCGCGCTCAGTGCACCTTTACTGGCGTTGTTGAGTTTGCGATAGACAAACGGCAACACCAGCCAGATACCAAAAATCACCAGTACGTCGGTACGCGGTGCCAGCGCCCAGAAGTCGAAACCGACTTCCCACACGCCCCACACCAGCGTGGCCAGCAGCAGCAGGGCATACAACACCAATGCTGAACTGCTACGACGCCACAACAAAATAGCGGTGATTAACATAACCACACCGCCAATTACGTAGTACCAGGAACCTCCAATGGCGGCTAACCAAATGCCACCAACCAGCATAAACGCCCCTGTCAGCAGTGCGAACAGCACTGTCAGGAAGCGAATTACGCCAAAAGATGAGGAAGCTTTCCCCATAATATTGACCTCTTTTTTCGCCATAAATCTAAAAGGAAACAACGCGTTGCGTAGTTTCCCCATATAAGGTACGAGGTGATGAAAATGTTTGCTGTTGAACTCTTCCGTTAAGTCAGATGATCCTTGTGCGTTAAATTTTATCTTAAAAACGTTAACAGGTTTGACTTTTTTAGTGCTTTAAAGCACTGGAATGGTAGTAGTGCGACATTTTATGAGGAGATTCTGGGAATAGGCCCGGGGATATCGGGCCGTAAGGGGAAAATGCGCTATTTTGTGTAACCGTTTACACTTCGAATAAATTGCTGCTGGTTCGCTGTTCCTGCCAGCCGCTGATATGCAATCGAGTATAGCTTTCTTCAGGCAAAACCAGACGTGAAGAACGTAATATCACCTCTGCTTCTCTTTCGCGGAAGGAAGAGAGCATAAATGGAAAGCTGAACTTGAGATAATTTTCGCTGAAAAACTCGTCAGTCAGAACAATGCCGCTTAAGGGAAAGTTCTCAATATTTTGCCAGCGCGTACCGGGCGATGCCACGTCATAGAGCCAGAAGCGGAAATCCGACGCTCGTGACTGCAACTCAGGCCCGGCCTGTTGTAACGCATCATAGTTGATGGCCAGCCGGACATTGTCGGATTGCAAAAAGGAATAATTATCCGTTTCCTGTAAAAACTGCGTAAGCATATTTCCCTGTAAAGGGATAATTATTAATTCTGGCATAGTCGGCAGATGGTTTTGCAAAGTAATTATGTTGCATTCATTAAGTAATGTATGGCTACCTTGCTCACAACGCATAAAGGGTGCTGAATAACAGATACCCGTCAGCGCGCCATCAAAGCGGCGGATACGCTCAGTAACATAAGGGTTATATGTGTTATTTTTCATTTATCTCTATGAATAAATTAATTATCTGGAAGGATAGAGTTATTATAATGATGGTCGATCTACTGCCATAATCTGTTTGCTAATATAAAACGTTTCCTTTGCAAAGATCATCTTTTTTATCTGTTTCTGCTAAAGAGATATTAGGCGGTATTACCGCAGTAATTAACGCTTTATTGTAACGTTCTGGAAGTCGCGCTATTTTCAACATAAAAAAATAAGCCTGCTAATATTCAGAACTCTACCTTTAGACTTTTCCCCCATAAGCGACTGTTTTTAAAGCGCACGGCTTGCCGTTGCCTGGCACGGTAAAATCCCGCACTCTGTGGCCTGAAAAAAAGATAAGGAAAACCGTATTGCGGTTTTTCATCAGGCCAGGTCCATGACGGCCTGGCGGCAACAGAATTCAGGATGGGATAAATATGGGTTTACTGGCAACAGCTGCGGATGACTCGCTGCTGCGACACAGGTCGTTTGTCGCCTTCTGGCTGGCGCGGACCTGTTCTTCGTTTGGTTTTCAGATGTTCTCGGTTGCCGTCAGCTGGCAGATCTACTCGCTGACCAACAGCGCGATGGCGTTGGGGATGATTGGTCTGATGCAGTTTCTGCCCTCGGTGCTGCTGGCGCTGCCCGCCGGGCATCTGGCAGATCAGTTTGATCGTCGCCGGATTGTGTTGTTTGGTCAGCTGGTGGAGTGGGGATCGTTGCTGGCGCTGGTGGCGCTGACGCTATTCCACTGGGCGGATAAAACCGCCATCTGGAGCCTGGTGTTTTTAATTGCGGTGGCAAAGGCCCTGGAATGGCCCGCGTTGTCATCGATGTTACCGGCGCTGGTGCCGCCAGAAATTCTGGCGCGCGCGACAGCAGCGAATGCGGTGGGTGGTCAGGCGGCGGTGATCATTGGTCCCACGCTGGGTGGGTTGCTGTATGTCGCCGGGCCGGATGTGGTGTACGGCGTAGCCGCCTTGTTCTATTTATTCTCGCTGCTGCTGGTCAGCCGTATCCGTTATGAGCGCCCGCCACAGACGCGCCTGCCGATGAACATCACCAACCTGTTTGCCGGTGTCCATTTCATCCGCGAACGCAAAGATGTACTCGGGGTGATTTCGCTCGATTTATTCGCGGTGCTGCTCGGCGGTGCGACGGCATTGCTGCCGATTTTTGCCAAAGATATTCTGCATACCGGTCCCTGGGGGCTGGGCATGTTGCGCGGCGCGCCGTCGGTGGGGGCATTGCTGGTTGGGGTATGGCTCAGCCGTCACAAGCTGGAAAAGCATGTCGGGATGATCATGTTTGGCGCGGTGGCAGGTTTTGGTGTGGCAACGCTGATTTTTGCGCTCTCCAGTCAGCTGTGGTTGTCGTTGCTGGCGCTGGCGGCGTTAGGTGCCTTTGATATGGTCAGCATGGTGATTCGTGGCTCGCTGGTGCAGCTGGATACACCGGATGATATGCGCGGACGCGTCAACGCGGTCAACGCCATCTTTATTAATACATCTAATCAGCTGGGCGAGTTTGAGTCCGGGATGCTGGCGGCGTGGCTCGGTGCGGTGCCCGCTGCGGCGCTGGGCGGCATCGGTACGCTGGTGGTGGTGGCTCTGTGGATGACGCTGTTCCCGCATCTGCGTAAGCGGCAGAAGCTGGAAAACGAACCTGCCGTGGTGCCGCCAACAAAAACCGGCCAACAGGCCGGTTAAGGGTATTGCCAGTCTGCACTGCCATGACAAAGCTCGCGATCAGGGGGCAGGGATCGCGAGCGGTGACCGTTTAAACGGCCGCTGTTTTCCCCAGGCTGGCGTCAAATTGTTTCCAGCTTTCTGTCATATCCACCACGGTTTTCGATTTTCGCGCTTCGTCGATTTTAATCGCGGTGAGCCCGGCTTCCAGTGCGTCCACCACCGTCACTTTCAGCGGCGTTCCCTGTTTAATGTGTTTCACAATCTCTTCGGCCATCAGCGCATCAGCGCCATAGTGGCCATCGTAAGCGTTGCCGCTGTAAGTGGTGTCCACTTCTCGCTCACCGGTCCGGGCGTTATGCACGCGGAAGTAGTTGCGCACAAAGTCGCCTTCCGCCATGCCGTCCGTTCCCATCACGCAGAAGCGGCGGAATTCATCCGGCACGTTGAGGTTGGCATGGAAGGCCAGAGTGGCGCCACCGGCGTATTCAATGATGGCCGTCTGGTAATCGACGATATCGGCATCGCTATCAAACACCGCGTCGGTGCTTGACCAGCCGCTCGGTTTGACGTGATACAACTCGGAAGCGGGGGTGATGGCACCCTGTGGCGCGTGCTGCGGCGTAAAGGATTTGCGGCCACCAAAGCTGGCGACGCGCACCGGGCGTTCGCCCATCAATCCCTGATAGAGATCGATATCGTGGCAGCATTTTTCCAGCATGTACGGACCGGCGTATTTCTCCAGACGACGCCAGTCGCGCTGGAAGAAAGCACCGTGGTACGGCTTGATATGTTCGGTTGCTTCGATTGAGGTGATCTCGCCAAGGCGTTTATCATCGCGCGCTGCCAGCAGGTCGTGATACAGCGGTGAATAACGCAGCACCAGACCGACCAGAATGCGCTCGTGGCCATACTGCTGTACCAGCTGCGCCATCGCCATGGTCTGTTCTTCATTGATCACCACTGGCTTCTCGGTGAAAACGGTATAACCCGCAGCCAGCCCCTGACGAATATGGTCGAGGTGCATAAAGTTCGGTGAACCGACCAGCAGCAGATCAAAGCCGCCGTGATTCAGTAGTGCGTCGATACTGTCAAACGCCTGACCAGGATCGATACCAAAGGTGTGGAGATTGGGTAAACCCGCTGGAGCCGGATCGACATAACCCACGACGGAGAACTCTGTATCGGCTTTGCTGAACTCTTTCACCACATGGGAAAGACGAAAGCCAAGACCAATAATGCCCACTTTCATGTTATACCCCTGAAGCCCGTTGCCTGTTAGCTGCCCGACCCATCAGGCTGCTGATAATCTGACCGCTAACTTATTACGGCAGAAAAACTAATGTCAATGAATATCCTGGGTGTAAAAATCCTATAATCTGTTATTTATATGATTTTAATCATTTTTATTTGATGTTGTGGTTTCCATATTTATTTGTTATTGCGATTTAAGTTTTTTTACCCTATCTTTCGCACATCTATAAAGAGTCATTCCGAGCGGTGCAGGGCAGGAGGAAGCGCGTGCAGTCACTTATGCTAGGTATCGATGGGGGTGGTACGCACTGTCGCGGACGCCTCACCGACGCTCAGGGGCAACTGCTGGCGGAAGCGCGCGGCGGGCCAGCCAACGTCTGGTCGCAGTTTGAAGCGGCGATTGACGCCATCGATCGGGTGATTGACGATCTCTTCACTCAGGCGGCATTACCGGCGGCGGCACGAGCGCAAACCGTGCTGGTGGCGGGGCTGGCGGGAGCGAATGTCGCTTCGGTCAAAGCCCGTCTGGATAGCTGGCAGCCCGTTTGCCAGGCGCGCTATGTTTTTACCGATGTCGAAATTGCCTGCGCTGGTGCGCACCATGGCGCGCCCGGAGCGGTGTTTATTACCGGTACCGGCAGCCAGGGTGCTGCCTGGGATGGTGAACGCTTTACGTTGCTGGGTGGCTGGGGCTTTGCACTCTCCGATGCCGGTTCTGGCGCGGTGCTCGGTCAGCGGGCATTGCGGCTGGCGCTGCTGGCCCATGAAGGCATTGTTCCGTCCTCGGCGCTGACGCAGCGTATCATGGCGCATTACCACGACAGCCCGGAACAGATGCTAATCTGGTCACGTCAGGCGACACCCGCTGACTGGGGCCGGATTGTGCCGGACGTGTTCGCCGCCGCACAGGCGGGGGATGAGCATGGCACTGCCTTAATTGCACAAACCGCGGCGGATATCGCGCAAATGGTCCAGCCACTGCTGGCGCGCAGCCACGGTAAGCTGGCGTTGATGGGCGGCTTAGCCACGCCGATTCAGCCCTGGCTCCCGGCGGATATCGCCGCGCTGCTGGTGCCGCCACAGGGCGATGCGCTGAGTGGCGCACTCCGGCTCGCCAGTCAGTTCAGCCTGAGTCAACTCGCGTAACCTTTTCATTCTGCTGATAAAGAGAACCATGACCGCTCCGAACGTAACCGCCCGCATTCTGCGGCTGATTGTCGAAAACGCGCCAATAAGCCAGTCCGATCTCAAAGTGCGCAGCGGCCTGAGCATGTCAACGGTTTCGCAGGCCACCAATCGCCTGCTGACTGGCGGCATCGTGCAGGAGCTGGGGCTACGCCGGGTCTCGATGGGGCGTCCCAAAACCCTGCTCGGCCTCAATCCTGATCACGCCAGTGTGGTTGGCATCCAACTCAATGCGGAACGCAACCTGATTGTGCTGACCGACCTCGGTGGAAATATCATCGGCGAGCAGCAAATGCCTTCCGGTGCGATGAGCCCGAAACAGCTGGGTGACGCGCTGGCGAAGTTTCTGCGCGGCGTAGAAGGCAAGAAAGTCGGTGCTATTGGTCTGGCGCTATCCGGTCTGGTGGATGCCAGCAATGGCTATTGCGTGCGCTCACGCGTGCTGGACTGGGATAACGTGCCCATCGCCCGCCTGCTGGAAGAGCGTTTTTCTTTACCGGTATTTATCGAAAACGACGCTAACGCGCTGGCGATGGCGGCGCTGGTGTTTGGTCAGCTCGGTCATGCACAATCGGCGATTATCGCCACCTTCGGCAAAGGGATTGGCGCGGGTATTTTGCTGGATCGTCAGCTTTATCGCGGACGTCATGGCAAAGCGGGAGAGATTGGTAATGCCCTGCTGGGTGATGGTTCTGAGCGCCTGCTGGAAGATGTCGCCTCATCGCAGGCGATTCTGCACCGGGTGGCGGAGACGCTGAAAGAGGATGCACCGCCGACGTTGCGCGATCTGGATTTGCGTCCCACACCGGAGGTGTTAAGCGCGCTGGCGGAAGCCGGGCATCAGCTGGGCATGTCGCTGGCGAACCTGTCGATTGCCTATGATCCGGATGTGGTTTATCTGGCGATGGAACCGCAAATGGCGTCACGCATTCTGCTGGATAATATCACCCAGAGTTTCCAGAACTATCGTCTGAAGCTGACACCGCATATGACGCCGTTGCAGTTTATTACCGAGTCGAATCGGATGTGGGCGCAGGGCGCGGCGGGGTTTGCGGTGAATAAGTTGCTGGATTTGCTGGCGGCGCAGGCCGATGAAGAGATTGCGTCTTAAGTCGCGTGGTTTCGTTTGCTTCCGCGGGGATTTCGTTCGCCTCGGGCTGAGGTAGTTTCAGTTCGCCGGTGCGGCGACCGAGCAAAGGGGACCTGGCCGTCCCCTTTGCATTCCCCGGCCTTGCGCCGCCTGCCTCGCCGTTTCGCGGATTTTTTGCGCGATAAATCGCGCCGCTACAACTTCCGACGGACCGGCGTCGATTCGCTCCTGCTCAACGCCGCCTTTCGCCGCATCCATGCGGCTCATCCTGGAATCGTTCCCGCGCTCAGCGAGTCCGGATGGCGCCCATCCGCCGCTGCCACATCAATGCTTTCCTGTGTTTTTTCTTTTGCGGTTTGTTTTTTCTTCGGGCTTGCAAACGGGGGGGGGGGGTGGGCGGCATTCGCAGCGCCGAGTGCAGAGGGAAGGCCAGGACGAGCCGCCTGCACAGGCGATCCTGAAACTGCCTAAAGCCTGGCGGGCGGAACCTTCTCATAGCCACCCGCTGCCAGGCCCTTTACCGCATCCGCAGGCCCTGCTCATCAAACAACAAACAACTCCCCGTATCTAATTGGTAACGCATCGGCTCACCGATCTGATGGCTTGCCACATTCCGCTCCTCAATCACCAGCAGCCGCTCCTGGCCCACATCCAGATAAAGATAATTGGTATGCCCCAGCATCTCGCTGAACGACAGGGGGGCGCTAAAGCTCAGCGGCGCGTTGGCAGCCGTGGCGAGCTGGAAATGCTCAGGACGTACGCCCAGCGTCACCTTTTGCCCCTCGTGACAGGTGGCCGCCATGTCTAGCGTTAATGAGTGAATACCCAGCGACGGCACGCGCAGCTGCACCTGGCCGGGTGCCAACGCCGCCACCTCGGCGGGTAAGAAATTCATCTTCGGCGAACCAATAAACCCGGCGACAAACAGGTTATCCGGGTCGCGATACAACTCCAGCGGCGCACCGACCTGTTCAATACGCCCCTGACGCAGCACCACGATCCGGTCGGCCAGCGTCATCGCTTCCAGCTGGTCATGGGTGACGTAAATCATGGTGTTGCCCAGCGAGGCGTGCAGCCGGGCAATTTCGATACGCATCTGCAAACGCAGCTCAGCGTCCAGGTTCGACAGGGGTTCATCGAACAGGAAAATACGTGGATGGCGAATAATGGCGCGGCCAATCGCCACACGCTGCCGCTGTCCGCCCGACAAGGCACGCGGCAGGCGATCGAGCAACTCGGTAAGGTGCAGGCGCGCTGCGGTCTGCGCAATCGCCTGTTCAATCTCGGCTTTCGGCCGCTTCATCACCTCCAGCGGATAAGCGAGGTTGCCACGTACCGTCATATTCGGGTAAAGCGCGTAGGACTGAAACACCATCGCGATACCGCGCTCGGTGGCGGGCTGCTGGGTCATATCCGCACCCTCAATCAGCAGCTTGCCATCACTGATCTCCTCCAGCCCGGCAATCATGCGTAACAGCGTCGATTTTCCGCAGCCCGAGGGGCCAACAAACACCACAAATTCACCGCTGTTAATGGTGAGATCGATACCGTGGATCACGTTCACTTGCTCGTAGGACTTCTTAACGCTTTGCAGATGCAGGCTGGTCATGCTGTGTCTCGCTTAAAGTAACTGGCCCAGATAAATGGCGTTGCTGCGCACGATGGGCGTGAAGCCAAGGCGCTGATAAAAACCGCAAACCTGCTCGTTTTGCAGGCTAACGCCGAGATGCACGCCAGGCACACCGGCCTGGCGCAGCAGAGTCAGCAGGTGCTCAATCAGCTTGCGCCCCCAACCACCCTGCTGAGCGGGCGGCAGCAGATTAATGTGCAGATGCGCGGGCCACTGGCTCACCAGTTGATCGGCGGCGGCATCCGGCTGGAGGATGGCATCCAGCACTTTGCTGTCGAGCGGGGCGCTGGCCGGGTAGTCGCGATATTGCGCCTGCAACAGCGGCCACCACTGCTGATTCAGCACGGCTTCGAAGGCACGGGTATCCGGTACCGCGACCGCATAGCCGATGACCTCTCCCTGTTGTTCCAGAACCAGCGCGAAATCAGGTACGAAACGGGCGTAGGGAATCACAAAGCGCAGGCCCGGCAGGGCGGGGTCCGAATAAAGCGCGGTCGCATCTTTCCCTGCATTGGCGGTTTCTAAACAAATACGCGAGAGCGCGGGAAAGTCCGCCTCGGTGGCGTGACGAATAACACCTTCAGCCGTCATGGTGGAGCCTCTGTGGTCAGGAGATGAACAGTTTTTACGGTAATGAAAGCGTACTTAGTTTTCAAGGTGTAATAATTGCGTCATCCCACAAAGCGCAGGCGAAACATAACCGCAGCGCATGACCGCCAGCGCGGCAAGGCTGTGGTGATGCGCTGGCAAGCCCTTAATCCGCAGGCTTTTTCATGTTTTCTTTGTCAGTATCATCCATAACTATACGATTTTCATATGCTCTATCAGTAAGTTAATGCGCTTTAAAATCATGAGTGATTTATGCTGGGCATGGCTTGAAGTGGGCTGTTTGCAGCGGCCTGGTGGCTGATTAAGCAGCATCCTCTGCTGATCACCGCGCCTTTCTTCTCACTTTTTGCACTGCATCACAGAGCAAAAATTCCGCACGGCACAGGTTTGACTTTCTTTTGTGCATAAAGTAAGTATGGATAAGTGCGTTATTTCTGCTGAATCAGCCTGCGGGAACTGCGGGTGTCGAGATGAAGGGATGCCAGTCATCTGTTGGAGAAACCGAGCATTATGTGTGATTCAACCGTACGTTCGCAGTACTTCCATCGCCCTCTGCGTACCCTGTCTCGTCTGGTTTCCGCTGGGGTGCTGCTCGGCGCAGCGATGACCTCGGCCCAGGCGGTGACCCTGAATGAGTGGGATATTTATAACTATCCACAGCAGACCGCAGCGGTGGATGAAGCGATTAAAGTGTTCCAGCAACAGAATCCCGGCATTGTCATCCAGCGTTCTGTGCACTCCTTCGAAGACACCCGCATCCCGCTCAAACTGGCGCTGACAGCCGGTGATGGCCCGCAGATTGCTCAGGTGAATCAGGGGGGTGGCGATATGGGTTCGCTGGTGAAAGACAAGCTGCTGTGGCCGCTGGATGATTACGCCAAAACCTATGGCTGGACCACGCGTTTCCCGGATTCGATCCTGAAACGTAATCGCTGGTCCGATAATCAGGACTTTGGCAGCGGCAAATTGTATGGCGTTGCCAGCCTCGGTGAAATGGTCGGCCTGTATTACAACAAAGCGCTGCTGGATAAAGCCGGTATCGCGGTGCCAAAAACCCTCGCCGAGCTGGAACAGGCGATGGAAAAACTGAAAGCGCAGGGCACCGCACCCATGATGCTGGGGCTGCTGGACGGCAACATGGGCCAGCAACTGCTCAGTACCATTTGGGAAGCGCAGATTGAAAGCAGCGACCGTAAAAAACTCGATGACCTGATTTACGACGTAGGTGGCACCTTTAAAGATGACAAGCTGGTAAAAGCCGCCAACATGATGAAAAGCTGGAACGACAAAGGCTATTTTTTCCCCGGCTTCCAGGGGATTGGTCATGACGATGCTGCGACCTTGTTCCAGAACGGTCAGGCCGCCTTCCTGGTGAGCGGCACCTGGTATCTGGGGCAGTTCAAAGACAACAAAGATATCCACTTTGCCGCGATGCCGATGGGCGCGGGTGTGCAGCATGCGCTGATGGTGGGCGGGACTGACCTGGCGTTCTCCATCACCAGCACGGCGAAAACTAAAGAACAGCAGGATGCCGCCGCGAAGTTCATCGATTATATCGTGTCGGATGAGATGGCGAACCGCTGGCTGAAAGTAGGCTTCCTGCCGGCCAGCGCCAGCAAAAATGCGCAGATCCCGGCCGATAATCCGCTGCTGGCTGAGGCCTACCAGGTATGGGTGACGCTGAACCAGCATGATGGCCTCGGTCATTACGTGGACTGGGCGACACCGACCATGAACGCCGAGCTGAATCAGAACGTACAGCTGCTGCTGGCCGGACGGCAAACTGCCGACCAGATGGCCACTAACTTCGACAACAACTATCAACGTTACCTGAAAACCCTGAAGCACTGATAAATCCGGCCCGGCATCGTGCCGGGCTGCTGACAGGTCCGCAAGCGAGCAAGGTTATGCTGAACAAATCTGCCTGGCGCAATGCGCTCTATCTCCTGCCCGCGGTGCTGGTGTACGCGGTCTTTCTGTTGCTGCCGCTGCTGGCGTCGCTGGGCATCAGTTTTACCGAGTGGGATGGCATCTCGATGCCGATTTTTACCGGCATCAGCAACTATATGCGTATGTTCAGTGACCCGGTGTTCTGGGTGGCACTGGGCAACAACGCATTGCTGATGTTGTTCTACACCTTGTTGCCGATTGGTGTTGGCTTGCTGCTGTGCAGCTTCCTGTACGAAACGCGTAACAACAAAGAACGCAGCCTGCTGCGTATCCTTTTCTTTCTGCCTTACATCATGCCGATGGCGGTGCTTGGGGTGGTGTGGCGCTGGCTGTACAACCCGGCATTCGGCCCGATTGACCAGTTCCTGCGTGCCATCGGTCTGCCGCAGCTGGCGCTGTCATGGCTGGGTGACTTTACCTGGGCGCTACCTGCCGTGGGCTTTGTCGCTACCTGGTACTTCTTTGGTTTTTGTCTGGTGTTGTTTATGGCGGGATTGCAGCGCATGGACCCGTCGCTGTTGGAAGCGGCCGATCTGGATGGCTCCTCGCGGCGGCAAAAATTTATGCGCATCACGCTACCATCGCTGCGCCCGGAGCTGCGAATTGCGCTGTTGCTGACGGTGATCGCCAGCCTGAAAGCCTTTGATCTGGTCTACGTGATGACACAGGGCGGGCCGGGCACCTCCACCATGGTGACCAATATCTTTATGTATAAGCAAGGCTTTGACCTGCACTACTTCGGCTATGCGTCGGCGGTAGCGGTGTTCAGTATGATGATTGTGTTGATGATCAACGCGTTAATCCACTTTGCAATTCGGGAGCGTCATTGATGCGTGGCACGCCAGTCGTTTCTCGTGCGCTTATCTGGATTGTGGCGCTGATGACCATTATGCCGTTTCTGATGGCGTTGATGACCTCATTCAAAACCCAGATGGAGCTGTTCCAGGGCGTCTTTACCTTACCTTCGTCGCTCAACTTCAAAAACTACGCCACCGCCTGGCAGCAGGGCCATTTTAACGTTTATTTTATGAACTCGGTGCTGGTGGTGTTCCCGGTGGTGATTTGCAGCATTCTGCTTGGGATTCTGGCCGGTTTTGGTTTTGCCTGGCTGAAGATCCCCGGTAAAAAACTGGTGGCGGCGATGCTCGCCCTTGGCATGGTGTTGCCGAGTGAAGCCTTTATTATCCCGCTGTATCACGAGCTGCGCTGGATGGGGCTGACCAACACCTACCTGGCGTTGATTTTGCCGCAGATTGCGCTGTCATTGCCGTTCACCACGCTGATGATTGCCACCGCACTGCAACAGGTGCCGCGCGAGCTGGTGGAAGCCTCGGTGATGGATGGCGCATCACGACGTAAAATTCTGTGGGGCATTCTGGTGCCCGCCATCTGGCCCACGTTATCAACGCTGGCGCTGCTATTGTTTATCTGGACCTGGAACGAATTTCTCATCCCACTGATTCTGGTGAACAAAGATGAGTTGCGTACCCTGCCCATCGGCATGATGTTTTTCCAGAACAAAAACACCATTGATATCCCGGTGCTGATGGCGGGGGCGATGATCGTCATTTTGCCGCTGGTGGCGGTGTTCCTGGTGTTCCAGCGCAAATTTATCAGTGGTGTGACCGAAGGCGCAGTGAAATAGGAGAACCGCATGCACCTCTCTCTGGCCGATTTTCATCCCGCCGCCGACGGGGAAACGCTCGATACCGCCTGCTTTCAGCACGCGCTGGATCAGCTGGCGCAGCAGGGGGGCGGTACGCTCACGATACCAGCAGGCCGTTACCGGCTGGGCACCGTCACGCTGGGTTCGAATCTCCATCTGCATCTGGCGGCGGGGGCCACGTTGTTGGCGAGCCAGCGGGTTGAGGATTATCATCGTTGCCTGGCGCAGAGCCAGGCTGAGCTGTCGCAGCATGTGCTGCTGTACGCGGTGGGCCAGCGCAATATCACCCTGAGCGGCAAAGGGGTGATTGACGGGGATGGCGAAGCCTGGTTTGCCGCTGAAAAGGATGATCAGGGCTATCGCCTGCCGCGCCCGTTTCGCCCACGCATCATCGTGTTTGAAGATTGCCAGCAGGTCACGCTACAGGAGTTCAGTATCGTGCAGGCACCGATGTGGACCGTGCATCTGGTGAGTTGCCGCCATGTCCATATTGATCATCTGACGATTGATAATTCCATGACCATGCCGAATACCGATGCGCTGGATATCGACAGCTGCGAAGCGGTGTTTGTCAGCAACAGTTACCTGAGCGCGGCGGATGACGCGATTTGTATTAAAACCACCGACAAACCGGCTCCTCTCAGGCGCGCGGCGCGGCAGATTATGATCAGCAACTGTCTGCTGCGCTCGTACAGCTGCGCCTTCAAAATCGGTACCGAAACCTTTGATGACGTGGAAGATGTTACTGTCACCGGCTGTACCATTTTCGATTCCAACCGGGCGATTGGCCTGCTGTCGCGCGACGGTGGCTGTTTCCGTCGTCTGCATTTCAGCAACCTGACGCTGGCCTGCCACCATGCGCCGCCGTGCCACTGGGGCAAAGCCGATGCGTTGTTTGTTTCGGTTCGCGCGCGCGATCCGGCGATTGCGCCGGGTCATATCGAACAGCTGCAATTCACTAACGTCAGCGGAGTGATGGAAGGGGCGATTAACCTGCATACCGAGGCAGCGGGGCAGATCCGTGAGGTGATGATCAGCAATGTGCAACTACGGCAGGTGGTGGCGACCACGGCGGAGCAGGGGCACTACGATGTGCGCCCGCCCTGTAATCCCGCATCACCCACCGGAATGGGGCTGGATAACGCCTATAAAATGGATAGCCTCACCGGGTTGGCCTATGGTGTGGCGGCCTACCCGGATGGCCTGCCGGGCGTGTTTGCGCGCGGCGTGGAGAACCTGCAACTGCACAACGTCACCATTGTGCGCCCGCAGCCGTTGCCAGCGGGCTGGCATACGGCAACGGTGCAGATTCTGCCGTAGCGACGCGATTTATCGCGCGGTTTTTTATTACAACGCCGCCGCGATGGCCGCCCCCAGCTCCTCAGTTGAGGCTTTGCCGCCGAGGTCGCGCGTCAGGCTGTTACCCGCCGCCAGCGTGCGTTCGATGGCATCCAGCACCGCCGCGCCAGCTTCGGCAAAGCCGAGGTGTTCCAGCATCATCGCACCACACCAGATCTGACCGATCGGGTTCGCGATTCCCAGACCTGCGATATCCGGCGCGGAGCCGTGTACCGGTTCGAACAGGCTGGGGAATTTGCCTTCCGGGTTGATATTGGCCGATGGCGCAATACCGATGGTGCCGGTACAGGCCGGGCCGAGATCCGACAGGATATCGCCAAACAGGTTGCTGGCCACCACCACATCAAACCAGTCCGGGTGCAGCACGAAGTTGGCGGTGAGAATATCGATATGATACTTATCGACCTTTACCTCCGGGTAGTGGGTGGACATGGCTTCTACCCGACTATCCCAGTACGGCATGGTAATGGCGATACCGTTGGATTTGGTGGCGGAGGTCAGGTGTTTTTTCGGGCGCTTCTGTGCCAGTTCGTAGGCAAATTTCAGGATGCGATCGACGCCGGTACGCGTCATCACCGTTT
Organism: Pantoea sp. App145; assembly: GCF_047947045.1. Lineage (NCBI taxonomy): Bacteria > Pseudomonadati > Pseudomonadota > Gammaproteobacteria > Enterobacterales > Erwiniaceae > Pantoea > Pantoea sp. App145. Next base: position 2,384,175 of record NZ_CP133290.1, on the reverse strand, counting down.
CCTGAATCACCACTTCACGCTCGGTGCCGGGGAACATGGTGCCACCCACGCTGGAGTACTCCCCTTCGGTGTTTTCTCGCACCACGTAGAAATCGATATCACCCGGCTGACGATTCGCCAGCGGTGCTTTGACACCCGGCATCAGGCGTACCGGACGCAGATTGACGTATTGGTCGAACTCACGACGGAACTGCAACAACGATCCCCACAGTGACACATGATCCGGCACCACATCCGGCCAGCCTACGGCACCGAAGTAGATCGCATCAAAGGTTTGCAGGGAAGCGAACCAGTCATCCGGTAGCATTTTGCCGTGCTGCTGCCAGTATTCGGCGCTGGCATAGTCAAACCATTGCCACTCCAGTGGGATATTGAATTTTTTCGCTGCCGCATCCATCACGCGGATGCCTTCTGGCATCACTTCTTTACCAATGCCATCGCCAGGGATGACGGCGATTTTAAATGTTTTGCCGCTCATAGGGTCTCTCGCAGGTTGCTGTTGATGTTCTGCCCGCAGTATAACTTTGCATCATGGGGAAATAATTAGCCTGAACAGCAAGCCAATGTTGAATAAAAGTAGAGAATCCCGTACCTCCACTGACGATCTGGCCTTTTTCGTGCGTATCGCCACCCTCGGTAGCCTGACGGCGGCAGCACGCGAGCTGGGGCTATCGTTACCGGCGGTAAGTAAACGGCTGAGCCAGCTGGAATTGCGTCTTGGCGTGCAGCTGCTGCGTCGAACTACGCGTCGGCTGGAGCTGACGCCTGAGGGCAAACGTTACCTGGAAGGGGCACGCCCGCTGCTGGATCAGCTGGCGGAGCTGGAGGAGTCGGTCAGCAGCCAGACCGCCATGCTGCGCGGCACGCTGAATATCAATGCCTCGTTTGGTTTTGGCCGTCGTCATGTCGCGCCGCTGGTGTCGCGTTTTGCCGCGTTGCACCCGGAGCTGTCACTCAGCCTGCAACTGAGCAGCCAGCCGCTCAGTTTCCTTGATGCACATATCGATATTGATATTCGCGTCGGTGAGCCGCCGGATGCACGGCTGATGGCACGCAAGCTGCGTACCAATCCGCGTGTACTGTGTTGCGCACCAGCCTATGCCGAACGTTGTGGCCTGCCGGAGAGCGTCGCGGCGCTGGCGCAGCACAACTGCATTTTGCTGCGGCAGTATGAAAGCGATTTTGCCCTGTGGCGGCTGAGTAATGGCGAGCAGCAGTTAACGCAAAAGGTCCGGGGGACGTTGATTACCAATGACGGCGAGGTGGCGATGCAGCTGGCGCAGGATGGGCATGGCATTCTGTTGCGGTCGTGGTGGGACGCGCAACACAGCATTCACAGTGGCGAGCTGCTGCATGTGCTGCCAGCCTGGACGGCACCAGACGGCGATATCTTTGCCGTCTGGCAACCGCAGCGCCAGCTTCCGGCGCGCATCAGCGCCTTTGTCGAGTTTTTGCAGCAGGCGCTGTAACAGTTTACTCCTCCGCCGTCTGCTGGCGGCGCTGCTGCACCGGATAAAACTCCCCGGCTTTCAGCGAGGTTTCAATTTCCTCCAGCGAGCGGCCTTTGGTTTCCGGCATCAGGAAAAAGACAAACACAAAGCCGAGCAGATTCAGCAGCGCGTAGAACCACATGGCACCGCCAATGCCGAGAAGGTTGACCATCGATAAAGCCGTGGCAGTCAGCAGCAGGTTGGAACCCCACAGCATCCCGGCATGCAGACTGGTGGCTTTCTCACGGATACCCAGCGGATAGAGCTCCGACCCCATCAGCCAGCCAATCACCTGAATACCGCCGGAGTTAAACACCATAAAGCCAAACAGGCAGAGCACGATCAACAAACTGTGCCCACCGCCCTGTGCATCGAGACGGAATACCGTGCCCAACAGCAGCAGGCTGACGATCGCACCTGGCATCATCCACAGGGTTAAGGCACGGCGTCCAACATGATCGACCAGCAGCTTGCCGATGATGGTTAGCGTCAGATAAATCACCGCCACGCCCAGCGCTGAATACAGTGCCGCATCACGACTGAATCCGGCGTTGGTGAGAAAGGTGGGCGTGTAGTAAATCATCATTTCAATGCCGGAAAGCTGCGTAAAAGCGGCGATCCCCAGCCCGACCAGCAGCGCCGGGCGCAGCCAGGGCTGTTTCAGATCGCTCCAGCTGGCGACCGCCTTGCGTTCTACTTTGGCGTGCACACGCTGGATATCGCGAATCTCCTGACGCACCTGTTTTTCCGTGTCGCGCACGGCATCCAGCGCCAGATGGGCCTCTTTCAGCCGTTTCTGACCGACCAGCCAGCGTGGACTTTCCGGCAGTGGCAGCATCCCCAGCAGCAGGATCACCGCCGGAATGGCGGCGACGGCAAACATGGTGCGCCAGCTCCAGATATCCTGCATAAAGGTGCCGACCAGCGCGGCAGTCACAATGCCGACGCCAATTGAGATGTTGAAGAAGGTCACCAGACGGCCACGGCGGTCCGGGGGAGCCAGCTCGGCGATATACACCGGGACGATTTGCGAGGCACCACCGACGGCAAAGCCCAGAACCAGGCGTGCGACGCCGAGCCAGACGGCATTGGGTGACAGGCCTGAACCGATTACGCCGACCGCAAAAATCGCTGCCACAATCATCACCGTGTAGCGACGGCCCAGCTGACTGGAGAGACGTCCACAGCTGAGGGCACCCACCACAGCGCCGACGAGGATCGCGCTGGTCACCAGCTCCTGAGCATGCGAGGAAAGGTGGAAATCATGGGTAATCTGCAACAGTGCACCGGAGATAATGCCGGTGTCGTAGCCATAGAGAAAGCCAGCAATGGCGGCGATGGCGGTCGCTGTCAATAAAAAGGCATCTGCGCTGAGAAAGCGGCTGTTTTCTTCGGTTGCGCTTGCGGATAACTTTTCATTGTCAGCCTGAGCAGACGGGGTTTCGGGCGAATATCGCCAGGTTTTATTTTCTGATCCAGGCATAGTATTCCTTGCAGGTGAGTGAGTTTATTTTTATGCAGGGGTACAGTGCGGCCGAAATAATCGGCTTATGCTCCTTGATATTATTTTTATGAGATAAAGATATAGCATTGTTTGTGATTTGTGTCACATTTTGCTGTGGATGGATGGCGAATTATAGCTGTTGTTCTGCGAATTTTATAAAAATAAAGTGACATAATTAATTGATGTAAATGACTTTTATTTTATAAAATTTATTATGTTCTGAATTTCTCTTCTCAACTATGAAATTTTGAATTAAATAAAATTTCATCAGTCCGATTCGGACAAAATAATATTTCACTATCCATGCGCTCACCAGGAAATATCACTGCATACACCGGTGTGCTGTGCATAAATATCAAAACCTCTTCTTTTTCCCGCGCAGGTGCGCTGGTCATGCTATGGAATGATGATTTGATTATTTGTAATCAATGTTGAGTGTTTGTGAGCATGATCAAACAAATTTATCCGACCATCGCCTATAAAGTAGCCCTGTCAGTGCGTAATTTTGCTCCTGATTGAGCGATTTAAATCATTTTTACCCTGGTGGCGATACCCGGTGCCCAGACACCCGTCAAAATAACAGACGCCACCCTTAATAACGGCGCGCGTGAAGCCCAGCGCGTGCTACGACCCTACGTTATCGATGAGGCTGAAATGAAACAATTCTCTACAGAAGGGATGGTGATTATTGTCGGGATAGTGATTGCTTATATCCTGTTTACCACCTGGCTGACCTGGCGTTTGCGCAGTAAAAATACCGGCGACTTTATGGCGGGATCGCGCGTCATGCCGGCGTTTATTGTCGGGGTGATGCTGATGTCAGAATATATCGGGGCCAAATCCACCATTGGCACTGCGCAGGCGGCATTTGAAGATGGTTTTGCGGCGTCCTGGTCTGTGATTGGTGCGGCCATTGGCTTTCCGTTATTTGGTATTTTGCTGGTCAAACGTATCTATAACACCGGGAAAATCACCATTTCTGGCGCGATTGCCGAGCGTTACGGTAACTCAACCAAAAACATCATTTCGCTGATCATGATCTATGCGCTGCTGCTGGTGAACGTCGGTAACTATGTCAGCGGCGCAGCGGCCATCTCCACGGTGCTGAACCTCAACCTCACCACGGCAGCCTTTATCACCGCCATCGTCAGTACCTTCTATTTTATGTTCGGCGGAATGAAGGGCATCGCCTGGGTGACGCTGCTGCACAGCGGACTGAAATATATCGGGATTATGATTATTCTCGGTGTGGCGCTGCATATGACCGGTGGCGTGAGTCCGATGATCAGGCAGATGCCGCATTTCTACTGGACCTGGGATGGCAACGTCGGCGGCAGCACCATTTTTGCCTGGCTGATTGGCACCATCGGTTCGATCTTCTGTACTCAGTTCGTGATTCAGGCGATTGCTTCAACCAAAAGCGCCGCTTCGGCAAAACGCGCCACCTGGGTCGCCTTCTTCTTCTGTATGCCGATTGCTATCGCCATCGCGCTGATTGGCGTGGCGGCGAAATTCCTCCATCCTGATATCAAAAGCCTGTATGCGCTGCCGGTGTTTTTACAGGATATGAGCCCGTGGCTGGCGGGGATTGTGACGACCTCGCTGGTAGCGTCGATTTTTGTCAGCGTCAGCACCGTGGCGCTCGCCATTGCCTCGCTGGTGGTGAAGGATTTTTATGTGCCGTACCGCAATCCCACGCCGGAGCGGGAATTCCGCATGACGCGCTGGCTGTCGCTGGTGATTGGCTTCCTGCCGTTGATTTTCGTGTTGTTCGTGCCTGAAGTGCTGAAGCTGTCGTTCTTTACCCGCGCTATCCGCCTGTCGATTTCGGTGGTGGCGATCATCGCCTTCTACCTGCCGTTCTTTAAAAGCACGCGCGGTGCCAATGCCGGGCTGATCGCCGCCTGCGTGGTGACCTCGCTGTGGTATTTGCTGGGCGATCCTTTTGGTATCAACAATATGTATGTGGCTCTGGTGACACCGGCGATTGTGATGGTGATTGACCGACTGATACCGTCGCGCCAGGCGCAGGATAAAAAAGCCCCGAAACAAACCATGCAAAACAGTGGAGCCTGATATGACCGATTTAACCGTGACCGTTGATCGCAACGGTAACCTTCATCCCCACGCGCAGGACGCGCAGCAGCTCACCACGATGCTGCCTTCGGTCTGCCCGCAAAACCACGCCGCCAATTTGCTGCCCTTGCCGAATGGCGACCTGCTGTGCGTCTGGTTCGGTGGTACCCAGGAAGGGATCGCCGATATCTCGATCTGGTGCTCGCGGCTGGAAAAAGGCCGCGAGCAATGGAGTGATGCGCAAAAGTTATCGGACGATCCGACGCGATCGGAACAAAACCCGGTGCTGTTCCTCGATCCGGATCAGGTGCTGTGGCTGCTGTGGACCGCGCAGAAATCCGGTAACCAGGACACCGCGATTGTGCGTTATCGCCAGTCGCGTGATTTTGGCCGCAGCTGGAGCGCCATCGACACGCTGCTTGATCAACCCGGCACTTTTATCCGCCAGCCGCTGGTGGTGCTGCCAAATGGCAACTGGCTGCTGCCGGTGTTCTATTGTCGCACCCAGCCGGGGGTGAAATGGGTCGGTAACGACGATGTCAGCGCGGTGAAAATCTCCAGCGACAAAGGCAAAAGCTGGCGTGATGTGACGGTGCCGGATAGCCTTGGCTGCGTACATATGAATATCACTTTGTTGCACGATGGCAGCCTGCTGGCGCTGTATCGCAGCCGTTGGGCGGATTTTATCTACCAAAGCCGTTCCCATGACGGTGGCGAAAGCTGGAGCGCACCACAGGCGACCACCTTGCCCAACAACAACTCATCGATTCAGGTGACGACGTTGCACAACGGCCATCTGGCGCTGGTGTTTAACGCCATGAGCGCCCGCGATGCCAGCGAGCGTCGTGTGTCGCTGTATGACGAGATCGAAGATGAAGACGAGGGCGATGTGGCGGTTGCGGCGGAGCCGGTGGTGCAGAGCGGACGTACCGCGTTCTGGGGCGCACCACGCGCGCCGATGACGCTGGCGATTTCTGCTGATGGTGGGCACAGCTGGCCGTGGCAGCGCAATCTCGACGAAGGTGACGGCTACTGCATGACCAACAACTCGCAGCAGAAGCTGAATCGTGAATTCTCCTATCCCAGTATCAAACAGGGCGAGGATGGCGCGCTGCACATTGCCTATACGTATTTCCGTCAGGCGATAAAGTATGTGCGTGTTGATGAATCCTGGGTGATCTCATGAGCAGGCATGCGCTGGTGACAGGTGTCAGTTCCGGTATCGGTGCGGCGATTGCCGATGAGCTGTTGCAGCAGGGCTGGCAGGTGACGGGCTTCAGCCGCACGCGGGTGAAAAAAGATCATCCGCGTTTTACCTCGGTCAGCGTGGATCTGTTTGATGCGGCGTTACTGAAACAGGCGCTGGGCGTGCTGCCGAAAGTGGATGCGCTGGTTCATGCTGCCGGGATGATGGCCGCCGCGCCGCTCGGCGATCTGGATGAGGAAGCCAGCCACCGCTTGTGGTATCTGCATGTGCAGGCCGCGCAGATTATGGCCAATGCTCTGCAACCGCAGATGCAGCAGGGCGACCGTATTTTGCTGATTGGCAGCCGTACCTCGCGTGGCGCGGCGGGTCGCAGCCAGTATGTCAGCACCAAAGCGGCGATGGTGGGGATGGCGCGTAGCTGGGCTGCCGAGCTGGCACCGCAAGGGATCACGGTGAATGTGATAGCGCCAGGAGCCACGGAAACGCCAATGCTGCTGCAACCGGGGCGTGCCAGCTCGCCACCGCAACTGCCGCCTATCGGGCGTTATATCAAACCGGAGGAGGTGGCGGCACTGGCGGCTTTTGTGCTGTCGCCTGCCGCAGATGCCATCACCGGGCAGGAGCTGGTGATATGCGGTGGGGCGTCGTTGGCGTAGCGGCGCAATTTATTGCGCGGGGTTTCACCCCCGCCGTATTGCCGCCACATCCACCTGCCACTGATTAAGCTTGTTATATAACGCGGTACGCGAAATCCCCAGCAGCTGTGCCGACTGGCGCAGATTGCCTTTCTGCTCAGCCACCACCTGCAACACATGCTGACGTTCATTTTCCTGCAACGAGGGCAACGCGATCAGCGGTTGATGGCTGTGCACCATCTCATCCGGCAGATCCTGCCTGCCAATCTCCAGCCCTTCGCACAGGTTCACCATGCGCTCGACCAGATTCTCCAGTTCGCGCACGTTGCCCGGCCAGTGCCACGCCTGTAAGCAATGCATCGCCTCCGGTGAGACCTGCGGCGCAATACGTTTTAGCCGGGCACAGAGCGCCAGAATAAAAGTATTCACCAGACCGGGGATATCTTCCTGGCGTTCGCGCAGCGGTGGGATTGCCAGTGACACCACATTCAGCCGATAGTAAAGATCGCGTCTGAACGCCCCTTTCTCCACGGCATCCAGCAGGTTGCAATGGGTGGCGGCGATGATGCGTACATTGACCTTCAGCGGATTAGCCGCGCCGATGCGCACCACCTCGCTCTCCTGCAACACGCGCAGCAGGCTGGTCTGTGCTTCCAGCGGCATCTCACCAATCTCATCAAGAAACAACGTACCGCCATCGGCCAGCTCGAATTTGCCTGGCGATCCTCCGCGACGTGAGCCGGTGAACGCGCCATCGACATAACCAAACAGCTCGCTCTGCACCAAATCGCGCGGCAGTGCGCCGCAGTTTAGCGCGATAAAGGCTTCCTGCTGACGCGGGCTGGCGTTATGGATCGCCTGGGCAAACAACTCCTTACCGGTGCCACTTTCGCCGGTCAGCAGCACGGTGCTATCGGTGCGGCTGCTGGCACGCGCTTTCTGAATCGCCTGCTGTACCCGTGGCGCATGGCCGCGAATCATCTCAAAGGTGTAGCTGGCGCTGACGCCCATCACCCGACGGGTGATGGCACGGATACGCTGGTTCTCGCGCAGCGAAAGCACGCGTCCGCCGTCGGGGGCGGGCATCAGCGAAATCAGGCAGGGGATTGGCTGCACGCCGTCCGGCATAAATTGCAGCTCGCGGTCGTTGCAGAATGGCATGGTCAGTAGCGATCCCCCCTGTGGCTGCAACAACACATCGATCGGTCCGGCATCGGGATCCAGCCCGCTGAAGATCTGGCGCGCGTAACGATTCAGGGTTTTGATCCGGCCGTGGCGATCACAGACGATCACCCCTTCATTGAGGGTTTCAAGGATCGATTGCTGCTCCGCCAGCAGTCGGCGCAGCATCAGCTGCTGGCCTACCGCTTCAGCCGCCGCCTGCACGGTGCCCAGCGTGTGCGCATTGAAGTTATCGGGGGTGGCGGTGAGGGTCAGTACACCGATCAGCTGGCCGCTGGCATCACGTACCGGGGCGGCGGCGCACTGGCGATGACGTTTGCGCAGATCGAATTTCCAGTTCTCACCACTCAGCACATACACCAGCCGCTGCTCAATCAGGCAGCGTGCGGTGCAGTTGGTGCCAAGCACTTCTTCGCGCAGGATACTGCCGACTGGCGTCATATCCGCGCCACAGTAATGTAGCGTCACTCCCTGGGCATCGGTCAGGTTGATATGCCCATCCGGGTTGTAGGCGAGCAGATTCTCCATAATGCTGCGCGCCACCAGGATCAACCCGGCGTTGTGTTCAAGGATCGCAGCCAGTTCATCGGCGGGCGGGGAGATATAGGTAAAATCGCTGGGATCGGTGCCACGCTGCTGCGATCGTTGCCACGACTGCAAAATGCTACGCCGCATCCAGCCCGGCTGTTCACCGCGTTGAAAACTATGCCAGCCCTGCCACAGCAAATTATCCCACTCGGCAACCTCCGCGCCGCCCGGCAGGCTAAAGATAGGGTCGCTTTCATCTTTAAACGGCAACCGCTCACTGAGAGATCGCATGACGCACTCCGGCGATGGATGGAATGTCCATTTTATTTACATGTGAAGTTGACATGTAAATTTTGTGGCCAGTTTGTGAACTGTATCTGTGTGGCGTCTCACAAATTCCGGCGATTTTTACCTGGCATCGGCTTTGCAATAACCCCGTTATCTGCCGCATCCCGCGTGATGCTTCGTCAATAACAAGGAGTTAGCAATGATTCAACCTGTACGCGTTGGCCTGATTGGGGCCGGTCGCATGGGCAGCTTCCATGCGGAAAATCTCGCCTGGCGGGTGCCGGGCGCAACGCTGGCCGCCGTGGCCGATCCGCTGCCGGGTGCAGCAGAAAAACTGGCACAGCAGCTCGGGGTAGCGAAAGCCTATAACGATTTGCACGCGCTGCTGCAGGACGCGGAAATCGATGCTGTCGTCATTGCCGCTCCGGCACGTACCCATGCTGAATGGGTGATTGCTGCTGCGCAGGCGGGAAAACATGTGTTCTGTGAAAAACCAATGGCGGTGACGCTGGACGAAGCCGATCGCGCCATTCAGGCGGCGAAAACCGCCGGTGTGGTGTTGCAGGTGGGGTTCAACCGGCGCTTTGACAGCGGTTTTGCCGCTGCGATTGCCACTGTTAAAGCCGGGGAGAATGGCACCACGCAGTTAAGCCGTTCCGTCACCCGTGACCCGGCGCTGCGCGATCCGGCACCGATCCCGCCGTGGACCATCTTCCTCGAAACCCTGATCCACGACTTCGATACCCTGCTGCACTTCAATCCTGGTGCCAGGCCGGTAGAAGTGTACGCGCTGGCTGATGCGCTGGTACGCCCGGATTTTAAAGACAAAGGCCTGCTGGATACCTCGGTAGTGACCATTCGTTTCGACAATGGCGCGATTGCCACTGCCGAAGCCAATTTCCAGGCTGTCTATGGCTATGACGTACGCGGCGAAGTGTTTGGCAGCAAAGGCATGTTGCAGGCCGGGCATATTAACGCCAACCACTGCGTGCGTTACCACGCGGGCGGCATCGCGATGGATACCTCGCGCCTCGATTCGGATCTGCTGCGAGACGCCTATGTGGCGGAGATGACTGAGTTTGCCCGCTGCATCCGTACCGGCGAGACGCCACGCGCCAGCGGCGAAGATGCCCGTAATGCGCTGGAAATTGCGCTGGCCTGTATTGAATCCGTCAAACAACACCAACCGATCACGCTGGGAGGCCGCTAATGACTGGGTATCAACTTTCCGTCTGTGCCGAAATGGTGTTTCTCGATCTGCCATTTATCGATCGCGTCAGACGTATTCATGAGCTGGGCTTCGGCGTCGAAATCTGGGGCTGGGCCAATAAGGATATTGCGGCGCTAGCGGCGACAGGCGCGCGCTTCACCTCCATGACCGGCTATCTGAGCGGCAACCTGACCGATGATGACCAGATAGCCCAATTGCTCCAGAGTGCGGAAACCTCGCTGGCGGTGGCGGCACAACTGAATTGTCCGGCCCTCAATTTGCACGGCACCGGGCTGGATGACAAAGGTCTGCCGGTGAAACCGGTGGAGGTAGTGACCGGTGCGATGTGGCTGAAGGCCGCCGATACGCTACGCAAAGTGGCACAACTCGGTGAGCGCGCTGGGCGGGTATTCACGCTGGAAAACCTCAATTTGCCGGTTGACCATCCGGGCACACCTTTTGCGCTGGCTGCCGATACGCTGGCACTGGTGGAGGCGGTCAACAGCCCGGCCCTGAAGATGAATCTCGACCTGTACCACGCGCAGATCGGGGAAGGCAATTTGATCGAACTGATCCGTCGTGCCGGCCCGGCGATTGGTGAGATCCAGGTGGCAGATGTGCCCGGACGTCAGCAGCCAGGCACCGGGGAAATCAACTATCGCGCCATCGCCCGTGCGCTGCATGACATTGGTTATCAGGGCACGGTGGCGATGGAGGGCTGGGCCAGCGGCGACAGCACGGCTGCGCTACAGCAGTTCCGCGATCACTTCAGTTTATAAGCGTTATCCCGCCGGGTATTTGCCTGTTGCCCGGCGTTAAAACACAACAATAAAATCGCAACCCTACAGGAAACATATCATGAAAATCAGAACCTTATTTCTCCTGCTCTGTTCGTTGTTGTTCAGCCTGAGCGTCAGCGCCAAAACCTTCACCGTTGGTGTGGCGCTGGCGAATTTTGACCTCAACTTTGTGTCGATTTTGCGTACCCAGATGGAAGCTGAGCTGAAGGCCAATCAACTCAAAGGACAGTTTGTTGATGCCAAAGGCGATGTAGCGCTTCAGGTGCAGCAGGTGGACGATTTTATCAACCAGGGCGTGGACGCCATTATCCTCAACCCGGTGGATACCCAGGGGGTGCTGCCGATGATCACCGCCGCGAAGAATGCCGGGATTCCGCTGATCTTTGTTAACCGTAAACCGGAAGTGAAGCTACCGGCAGATATGGCTTATGTCGGCTCGGATTCGGCGCTGGGCGGCGAAATGCAGATGGAAGCGCTGGCGAAAAAGATGAATTACAAAGGCAACGTCGCCATCCTGATGGGGGCTTTGTCCAACGAAGAAGCCCGCGAGCGTACCCGTGCGGTAGAGGCGGTGATCGCCAAATATAAAGATATGAAGGTGGTGGAGAAGCAAAGCGCGAAGTGGCAGCGCAACGAAGCGGTGGATGTGGTATCGGGCTGGCTGCTGAATCAGCGTCCGATTGATGCCATCGCCGCCAATAACGATGAGATGGCGATTGGCGCGATTATGGCGCTGAACCAGGCGAAGAACGAAAAGATCCTGGTGGCGGGCATTGATGGCACGCCGGACGGCCAGCAGTTTGTGAAGAGTGGCAAAATGGTGCTGACGATTTTCCAGGATGCCAAAGGCCAGGCGACCGGGGCGGTGCAGGTGACCAAAGAACTGCTGAATAAACAGCAGGTCCAGGTTTACAACTGGGTGCCGTATAAAACCATTACGCCGGAGAATTACACCCAGTTTGTGGCGGCGAATTAAGGTTGTAGCTGGCATTGCGCGATAAATCGCGCCGCTACAGGTACACACAGGCCCGTAGCGGCGCGATTCATTGCGCCTTACGCCACGCCCTGCACCAGCAACACGCGATATTTTGCGCCCTTCAGACGATGCGTTTTGGCTTCCTGATAGGCCGGGCTGTAATACCAGCCTTTCGCGGCATTGATATCCGGGAACTCCAGTACCACCACACCTTCTGCTTCCGGGCCTTCCAGCGTTTCCAGCTCGCCGTAAAAGGCCAGCGGGGTGATCGGATGATCGCCGCGCGCTTCACCGGCTTTCTCTGCGTAGATCGCCATTTCGTTGCCGTTCAGCGTTTCATCGCGGATAAACACCACATATGCGCTCATTATTTTTCTCCCCGCGTCTGGCGCTTATCTTCGGTGTTGGTCTCAAAATCGGACGCATCATGACGTTCCAGCAACTGGTCTTCCGGTGCGGCACCGAAGGCACGGTTCACCTTGCGGCCACGGATCACTGCCGGACGCTGGGCAATCTCTTTCGCCCAGCGCACCACATGTTTATACGACTGCACATCAAGGAACTCGGCACCGCCGTATTGATCGTTTAGCACCAGGTTGCCATACCACGGCCAGGTGGCGATATCGGCAATGCTGTATTCATCGCCGCCGAGATAGCGGTGATTTGCCAGCTGGCGATCCAGCACATCCAGCTGACGCTTCGCTTCCAGCGTGAAGCGGTTGATAGCGTACTCGATTTTTTCCGGCGCGTAGTGATAGAAATGACCGAAACCACCACCGAGATAAGGGGCAGAACCCTGCAACCAGAACAGCCAGTTGAGCGCTTCAGTGCGACCGGCAATGTCTTTCGGCAGGAAGTGGCCGAATTTGTCCGCCAGGTACAGCAGGATGTTGCCGGATTCAAACACGCGCAGTGGCGGATTGACTGAGTGGTCGCTCAGCGCCGGGATTTTGGAGTTCGGGTTAACGTCAACGAAACCGCTGGAGAACTGGTCGCCCTCACCGATGCGAATCAGCCAGGCATCGTATTCGGCGGCAGTGACGCCGAGTGCCAGCAACTCTTCCAGCAGAATGGTAATTTTCTGGCCGTTGGGGGTGCCCAGTGAGTACAGCTGGAGCGGGTGTTTGCCGACCGGCAGTGTTTTCTCGTGAGTGGGTCCGGCAGTCGGACGGTTGGTCTTAGCGCCGTTGCCTTTGGCTTCCGGGTCCCAGGTCCAGACTTTTGCGGGCTGATACTGATGTTCCGACATAGTGATTTCGCCTTGTTGTGGTTGCGTTTTTAGCTGCCACTGAGTGTAGCAGTCGCAGTCAACGGCGATTTAACCGCGCTGGCGATGAGATGCAAAGTGCGGTTATGCAAAGTTCTCTTGCGTAAAAAGCATAAAGTCCACTTTGCCTGCCTGCCAGGTATCCGGCTGCTCACCTTCTTCCAGGTAGCGCAGCAGCAGCGTCAGAGCCAGCTGGGCATGGCGCTGGGTATTTTGATCGAGCGTCAGCGTCAGTACTTGTTTTTCCAGCAGCATGCGCGTGGTGTTGTACAGCTCATGGGTGACGTACACCACTTTGCCGCTCAGGCGGTGGCGCGCCAGCGCTTCATAAATCTGCGTATTGCCCATCCCGGTGTTATACAGGCCGACAATCTGTTTTGAATTCGCCAGCGCTTTTTCCAGCAGGCGGCTGATGCGTTCGCGCTCATCCTGCCCGGCGAGAATGGCGTTGAGATGGAGCTGCGGGAAGCGTTCGGCCAGCACTGCCTGACATCCTTCAATGCGCTGGCGGTGGGCGCGGTAATCAGTCCGGCCACTCACCAGCACCACCTCACCCGGCTGAGACACCATGCTGCCCAGCATCAACCCGGCGGTGCGTCCGGCTTTGTACTGATCGATACCGACGTGGCACAGGCGCGCTGCATCGGGCAGATCGGTCACCAGCGTAATCACCGGCACCGCGCGTGCCTGACATGTCGCCAGTGCCTGATAAATCAGTGGGTTTTCATGGGCGAAGACAATCAGCGCATCCATTTTCTTGCTGCTGGCTTCGATGTGTGCCGCCAGCTTCTCTGGCGCGTTTTCCGGGATCAGGGTGCGATGCAGTCGCAGGCGGCGATAGCCCAGTTCATCCGCCAGGGTAGCGAAATCCTGTGCCAGCTGCTGAAAGAAGAACGAACCGTTGCCACTCAGCAGCACTTCAATCTGCCATGGATGACGATGCACCTCCGGCAAAATGCGTTTTAGCCCGGCATCACGTGCAATTTGCAGCACTTTTTTGGTCATCAATGGTGAGACGCCGCCCCGGTCATTCAGCACCCGGTCCACCGTCGCCACGCCTACGCCTGCCCGTTTGGCCAGTTCTGCCAGCGTCATTGCCTTCATCTGAGTGAATTCCATCAAAAACCGCGTTCAGCCAGCCTGCCAGAAGCGGCTATTTTGACAAGCAACAGACCTCTGAAGTGTGAACAAACAGGAGCTTTATCATGCGGTCACCGCAACGTTTTGCCTTGATTGGTAGTGGTTTTATCGGCCAGGTGCATGCCGCGAATCTGGCGGTTCATCCTGGCGTGGAACTGGCGCTGGTGTGTGATATCGATGCCGCCCGCGCGGAAGCGGTGGCACAGCGCTACGGCGCACAAGCAGCCAGCGTGCAGCAGGCTCTCGCCAGTGATGCAATCGATGGGGTGCTGATCGCCAGCGCCACGCCGACTCATGCCGATCTGCTGGAGCAGGCGGTGACGGCAGGCAAGGCAGTGTATTGCGAAAAGCCGATTGATTTGTCGCTGGAGCGTGCGCGTGAGGTGGTGGAAAAAATTTCGCCGGTGCAGGTACCGATCACCGTCGGTTTTAACCGCCGTTTTGACCGCAGCCATCAGCAACTGAAAGCGCAGCTGCGGCAGGGGGTAGTTGGCCGGACGGAGCTGATCCAGATGGTGTGCCGGGCGTCTGAGTTGCCGCCGCTGAGCTACCTGCAATCATCAGGTGGGCAGATGCGCGATCAGGCGATTCATTTCTTCGATCTGCTGCGCTGGCTGACGGACGATGAAGTCACCACCGTCGGGGCGATGGGGGCGGCGCTGGCGATGCCGGAAATCCGTGATTTTGATGTTGATACTTCGGTGCTGATTATGCGGATGCAGCAGGGGGCACTGGCTCAGCTGGATAATACCCGCCGCACCGCTTACGGCTACGACGAACGCATTAGCGTGATGGGCAGTGCCGGGATGCTGGCATCAGAAAGTCAGTCGGTGCGCGGTGCCACCTTGTATCAGGCGCAGGGGATTATCCAGCCGGGTTTGTATGCCGACTGGTTCAGCCGGGTGCGCGAAACTTATTACACCCATCTGGATGCGTTTCTGCGCCATATCGCTGGCGAAACGGTGGCGGACCTGCCGGGATTGCAGGACGGCTTGCGCGCGCAGGCGATTGCTGAAGCGGCACAGCTGTCTTTAACCCGTGGTGAGTTTGTTGAGGTATAACCCGCCCGGTTTTGCGCGATGAATCGCGCCGCTACGGATATCTGCATGTATTTGTAGCGGCGCGATTTATCGCGCTTTTACATCAACTCGCGTTCAATCAGTTCGCGGGTTTCCACTGCCTGATACTTCATTTTCTCGGGATAGCCAAACAGCGCCGCCGAGATGATTGATTCGCCGCCCACTTTAAAGCTGCGGTTGGCAAAATCCATCTCGCGCAGCGCTTCGAACAAGGCATCAAAATTAACCTCCCCTTCGCCGACCCCCACATGCTGATGAATGGTGGCATCCACGCCCGGTGGGTTAACGATATAGCGGCAATGTTTGGTGTGGTTCATGGTATCGGCAATCAGCATATGCGACAGGTCATCCCCGGCGTATTGCAGCATGCTTTTCACATCGCCTTTGCCTTTGTCATAGAAGAAAGTGTGCGGCGCGCTGTAGATGTATTTCACATGATCGCTGCGGAATGACTTCACGATATCCGCTGTTTCGTTGCTCTCTTCGCAGAAGTCCCACGGATGCGCCTGAATTTCCACGCGGATACCTTCACGTTCGATAATCGGCAGCAGCTCTTCCATCGAACGATAGAACATCTCTTCACAGATCTCTGGCTCGTTCGGGTTGCCGGACAGCTCGGTATTGATCACCGGTACTCCCATTTCCACGGCGATTTCAATCATGCGTTTCCAGTTCTTCACTGCCGCCTGGCGACGTAATTCATCCGGACCGGACCAGCGATACACCACGATAAACGAGGAGATTTCCAGCCCGGTCGAACGCAGCGCGTTCTTGTATTCCGTCATGATTTCACGGCTGGCTTTCGGGTGTTTATAGAATGGGTTAATTTGCGGATGCGGCGACTGTTCAATGTACTTGTAGCCCCATTCCGCCACCTGATGCACCATGCGGGTGATACCAAGGTCACGGATGACATCTACGTCAAAAGCGATTTTCATTGTTTTCTCCTGCGCGTTAAGCCGGTCGCTCTTCATTGAAAACCACACCGATCTGGCGTCTCACTTCATCCATCGCGTTAAGCGTTGCCCGCGAGGTGGTAAGCGGACGAACCGGTGAGTCGATCAGGCCCTGATGGATGCACCAGGCGGTATGTTCGATTTCATGAGAAAGCTGGATATAGCGATTATTGGGTTCTTCCCAGCGCAGCGTGTGGCGGCCATCGCTGGAGGTCAGACGGAAGTTGCCGGGGGTGTAAAATTGCCCATCGAGATACAGAGTGGCATCGCGACCTGCAATCACCGCCGTGCCGGGCGTGTTACTGAACAAAGTGGTGTTGAGCACCGCCTGCATCCCGCCGGGATGGGTCAGCAGCATTGAGGTCTGGCCGTTGACGCCGCCAGGCGCAGGCTGACCCACGGCGATAATGCTGTCCGGTGCCCCTGCCACCAGCACGCTGAAACTTATCAGGTAGCTGCCGAGATCCAGCATCGGACCCCCTGCCAGATCGGCGTTGAAAATGCGGTGATCCTGAGTGAAATACTCACCATGATCGGCAATCAGGGTATGAACCTCACCGAGTGCGCCATCTGCCAGCAGCTGGCGGATCACATCGTATTTTGGCGCGTAGTCGCACCACATGGCTTCAAGACACAGGCGCTGCTGTTGCTGCGCTTCCTGTTGTAACTGCAACGCCTGCTGTGCATTCAGCGCCAGCGGCTTTTCAATCAGCACATGCTTGCCAGCCTGCAATGCGCGTAAACCATCCGGGAAATGGTGGTTATGCGGCGTGGCGATATACACCACATCAATATCGTTGCGGTTCAGCAAGGCATCGATACCTGCACAGGCGTGGGGAATATCCCATTTGCTGGCAAACGCCTGCGCTTTTTCCATGCTGCGTGACGCGACCGCCACCAGCTGTTGTTGCGTGTGATGACGCAGCGCATTGGCAAAGTGGTCAGCAATCCAGCCGGGGCCGAC
Source organism: Pantoea sp. App145 (assembly GCF_047947045.1). Classification (NCBI taxonomy): domain Bacteria; kingdom Pseudomonadati; phylum Pseudomonadota; class Gammaproteobacteria; order Enterobacterales; family Erwiniaceae; genus Pantoea; species Pantoea sp. App145. The sequence continues at coordinate 2,366,873 of NZ_CP133290.1, read as the reverse complement.
AATGCCCCAGCGCAGCGCGGGAATCTGGTTAACAGGGTGACGACGGGGTACAGGTAAGGTTGAAGGGAACATATCATCTCCGTTTTTCTTCGATACGTAACACATCGGGCGACCAGGCAGGCCGTTAACCACTATAGAAAGGCGCAGCTGGCCGCTCTAACGCTTTGCTGATGCAAATCCATCAACCCGTTTTCAGGCGTCGTCAGTAAAAATAATTATCAAACATTTATTCCGAATGATATTGATGTGAAATTATTCATTTCATTTTTGCGAAGGGGATCAAAATTATGAGAGATTCTCTATCAGACATGGCGATTTCCAGCATGAAGCATTGGCACTTTTGATGTGGCTGAGGCATTATTTTTGATAAAATTTCTATCATTTAATCCTGGGAATCTGGCATGAGTAAAATCACCATGAATGCCATCGCCGCTGCTGCCGGTGTCGGTGTGGCAACCGTTGATCGCGTGCTTAATCGCCGTGCGCCGGTGCGCGCCGCCACCGAACAGAAGGTGCTGGAGGCGGCGAGCCGTATGGGCTATCGCGCTGATCTGATGCCTTTGCTGCACCCGGGGGAGCCTGTGTCCGCCGTCTCGCTGCGTATGGGTTTTATTCTGCTGGCAAAAAGCTATTCGTTTTATCAGTCGCTGACCGATGCCCTGCGCGCACAGGCGCAGCCGCTGCATCCGGCAGGCAGCGAACCGCAGTTTTTCTGGCATGACATTGATGATGTTGATGCGGTGGTGGCCTCGCTGCATACCCTGGCGCAACAGGTGGACGCAATTGGGTTGGTGGCGCTCGACCATCCGCTGATCCGCCGGGCAATTGAAAGCATATCGCGCCAGGGGGTGAAGGTTTATGCGCTGTTTTCCAATTTCTCCCCCTGTGGTCACGCAGGGTACTTCGGGCTGGATAACCAAAAAGCCGGGCGTACCGCTGGCTGGATGACAACGCATTTGCTGCATCAGCCAGGCCCGGTGGCTGTGCTGGTGGGCGACCACCGTTTTACCTGCCAGGAAAGCTGCGAAATCAGCTTCCGTTCTTACCTGCGCGAACAGGACAGCACACGCCGGGTGCTGGAACCGTTAAAAACCCATGAGTCGATCGAGGGGGGTTATCAGGCGACGCGCCGCCTGCTGGATGACCATGCCGATCTGGCTCTGATCTTCGCACCATGCGGTGGGGTTGAAGGGGTGATCCGTGCCCTGCGTGAACAGCCGCAACGGCGGGTGGCGCTGATTTGCCACGGCCCGGTCAGTGATGGTGATCTGGCCTTGATTGACGGTACCATCACGGTGATGCTGCGCCATCGCATTGAGGATCTGGCGCTGACGCTGGTACAAACGCTGCAACAGCAGCAGGCCGGGGGCCATGAGCATTTCACCCAGGTGACGTTGCCGTTCGATATTGTGACGCGCGAGAACCTCTAACGGCGTTTAAAAACCGCACAACAGCGTAACGGCGCGATTTATCGCGCTGTTTTTATATGAAATGATAGAAAATTATCATTTTTGTGATAATAAATAACATGATCGCTATCAAAAAATGAAAGTTTCATGATTGTTGAGGATGAAATTTTTATTTGATACTTGCCCCATCAATCACAGCAAGGAACGATCATGACTATTCATATCGCCAATGCGCCCTGTAGCTGGGGCGTTGATGATCCGAAAAATCCCTTCCTGCCACCGTGGCAAAAAGTCCTGAGTGAAGCGGCGCAGGCGGGTTACCGCAGCATTGAGCTTGGCCCCTGGAGCTATCTGCCGGTGGATGCCCGCGAACTGCGTCAGCAGCTGGAGTTGCACAACCTGTCGCTGGTGGCGGGTACCCTGTTTGACGACCTGGTGAGTGCGGCCAATTTCCCAGCGATGGTGGAGCTGACGCATAACATCTGCCGCAACCTGTCCCAGGTGCCGACAGCAGAGAAAACCCACGGCGTAAACCAACCGGCTCCCTACCTGGTGATTATCGATTTCGGTAATCCCGAACGGGCGAAATATGCCGGTCAGTCCGATAAAGCGCCGCGTCTGGCAACGGACGACTGGCAGCGCATGATGCAGCACATCACCACCCTGAGCGAGATTGCCTGGCAGGAATATGGCGTGCGTGCGGTGATCCATCCCCATGCTGGTGGCTGCATTGAATTCGCCGATGAACTGGAACAGCTGGTGCAGGATATCCCGCATGAGGTGGCTGGTTTGTGCCTCGATACCGGCCATCTCTACTACTCCGGCATGGACCCGATTACCTGGCTGAATCGCTACTGGGATCGCATCGATTATCTGCACTTCAAAGACGTTAACGAGGCGGTGTGGCGGGATGTGATCACCCGTGGCGTCGATTTCTTTGCCGCCTGTGCCGAAGGGGTGATGTGCCCGATAGGTAAAGGGGCGATTGATTACCCGGCGGTGCGCGCCTTCCTGGCGGAACGTAATTATCAGGGCTGGATCACCATCGAACAGGAGCGCGACCCGCGCAATGCTGACACCAGCCTGCGCGATGTCACTGCCAGCCTGCACTATCTGCAATCCGTCGGACTCTGAGGACAACATCATGATTAACGGCACTAAAGCTCTCGATCGTTCACTGCGTTGGGGTATGGTTGGCGGCGGTGGCACCAGCCAGATTGGTTACATTCATCGTTCCGCTGCCCTGCGTGACGGCAATTTTGTGTTGCAGGCCGGAGCGTTCGATATCGACGCTGAACGTGGCCGGGCCTTTGGCGTGGCGCTGGGCGTGGCGCCAGATCGCTGCTATCCCGATTATGAAACCCTGTTTGCCGCTGAAGCGGCACGCGCCGACGGTATCGAGGCGGTCTCCATCGCTACCCCCAACAACACCCATTTCGCCATTTGCCGTGCCGCGTTAAACGCCGGGCTGCATGTGGTCTGTGAAAAACCGCTGTGCTTCACCGTTGCTGAGGCTGATGAGCTGGAAAAACTCTGTGCAGAGAAGAAAAAAATCATCGGGGTGACTTACGGTTATGCCGGTCATCAGTTGATTCATCAGGCACGGGAGATGATCGCCGAAGGCCTGCTGGGGGAAATTCGCATTATCAATATGCAGTTTGCCCACGGTTTCCATAACGAGGCGGTGGAACTGCAAAACCCCAGCACCAAATGGCGGGTCGATCCGCGCTTTGTTGGCCCCAGTTATGTGCTGGGGGATCTCGCTACCCATCCGCTGTTTATCGCTGAAACGATGGTGCCGAAGCTGAAGGTCAAACGTCTGTTGTGCAGTCGCCAGAGCTTCGTCAAAAGCCGCGCACCGCTGGAGGATAACGCCTTTGTGATGATGGAGTATGACAACGGCGCGGTGGGTACCATGTGGGCCTCGGCGGTGAATTGTGGTTCGATGCACGGCCAAAAGGTACGGGTAATCGGCGAGAAGGCCAGTCTGGAATGGTGGGATGAACAGCCGAATCAGCTGCGTTACGAAGTGCAGGGCGAACCGGTGCAGATTCTGGAACGCGGCATGGGGTATTTGTACGGGCGTGCGTTAGAGGAGGATCGTATTGGCGGCGGTCACCCTGAAGGGCTGTTCGAAGCATGGTCAAATCTCTATCGTCGTTTTGCGCTGGCGATGGATGCCACCGACCGTGCTGATCAGGCTTTCCTGGAGAACTTCTGGTATCCCGATGTGCACGCAGGACTGATGGGGGTGCGCTGGGTCGGGCAGTGCGTGCAGTCGGCTGATGCCGGTGCGGTGTGGGTTGATTGCTGAATCGAACATTCGTACGCGCAATAAATTGCGCCGCTACAAACCGTATATGCAGAACCGTAGCGGCGCGATTTATCGAGTGGTTTTTAGGTTACAGATAAATAATTTCCACATTTGCAGGAATAATCTCCGGGTTAATCAGTAGCGTGAAGGTGGCCCCTTCACCAATACGTATACGACAGGGTTGCCCATGCGTTTTAAGGGCATTAAGGACAGAGCCACTTTCAAGGGTAATACAGGGAATAAAATCCCCTCTGGCTTCTTCCTGGGACGGTAAGCAGACCTGATCAACAACTGAATTTTCCCGCATCGTTAGCGTTTGCCCCAGCAGTTTCAGTGAACCATTGATGGTTGAAGACAGAATTTCATTATTCTGACCACCCAGGATAGCCCCCTGTCTGATGACGGAATGGTTATGAATACGTGTGTCACTCTTCTCAGTATAAATAAAATCCAGCGCGGAATTATTTATCTCCGTCACTCCCGCCAGGGTGTAAACGGTTTTAGCACTGGCTTGTTCCAGCAGGGTATCACCAGCGCGGTTGATAATACTTCCTGTTATCGAAGATTTTATTATATTAATGGTGTGTTTATAATCCTCAATGTAATGAAGATGATTAATGATATCCCCGTATATTTTACATCCATCGCAGCATTCAATATTACTTTCATCAGATAAGATGGCAAGGTGCGTTAAACTATCGAAATCAATATTAGCTTCAGGTGCCAGCATTGATTTATAATAATCAACATCAGTAAGGTTAAATTGATAAATGGCATCATCGCTATCTTTGATATCATTTATCCATGCACCAAATCCAGGTTGCGATGTACCTTCGATCTTTATATAGTCCTGACTTCTGATTTCCGTTGTGGTAAGTAAGATGGGGGCGATAGAACCGGATATTTTTCCGATAATTAAGCTATCTTTCGCCCTGGTGTAACCATTGGGCGTATTCACCACACCCTTAATGGTGCAATTATTCATCTCCACATCGCCCTGATATGAGTAAACGGCTTCATCCGATGATGGCGCAGTATGTTTGACGCCGACATAGCAATTAAACAGGGTGATGCTGCTAGTGCAATCAATATCATAATTGATAATGTTTCTGCCTAAACGAATATAACTGGTTTCATATCTTGAATCCGCAAATCCCCAGCCACCGACAGAGTCTCTGGCTACGGCGCCGGGTGAGGCCGAAATAGAACTTATGCTCATCATCATTCCCTTATATTAATAGCGACTGGTCGCCATTGATGACGACCAGAGCATAAAGTTAAATAAAATGAATTTCCACATTGGCAGGGATGGGTTCCCCAGTATTCAGGGGGGTAAAGACAGCATCTTTTCCAATAAATAAGCGACACCGCTGTCCTTCAGTTTCGATAGCATGAAGCGTGGAGCCACTGTTAAGTCTGATCTCAGTAAAATCGAACTCTCCTCTGACTTCATGGGGTTGCGGTAAACAAACCTTATCAATGATGGAGTGGTCTTCGATAGTCAGAGTTTGTCCCTTCAGCTGCACGGAGCCATGGAGAGTTGAGGATGAAATCCTGTTCATCATGCCTCCCAGCATTGCGCCATGTTTGATGACAGAATGGTTATTAATATGCGTATCACTGTTTACGCTATAAATAAAACCGACATCTGAGTTATTTACCTCGGTTTTTTGTGTATTACTATAAACGGCTTTTGCACTGCTTCTTTCCAGCAATGTGCTGCCGGTGCGGTTTACAATGCTCCCGGCGATCATTGAATCAAAAACCTTAATATCTCTGGTCGGGTTTTCAATATCCAGGACGTCGTTAATTATATCACCATATATTTTGCATTGTTGCCGGCATTCGATATCGTTATCGTCGGTCGAAATTGCAATGTGATATAATCCGTAACGTTCAGTATTCATTTCCAGCAGGTTGCTGTAACGTTCGATGTCAGTGGTAGTAAACTGATAAATTTCATCATCATGATCTTTGAGAGCGTTTATCCACTCGCCAAATCCTGATTCAGGTACCGTTGCGTATTTTGTGTAATCCGGGCTTCTGATTTCCGTGGTTATTAAGGTGACAGGCGCGCTTCTGCCATCAACTTTCCCCTGAATTAAACATTTTTCGATCTCGGTATCACCATTGGGGGCGTAGACGATGCCTTTAATCGTGCATTCATTCAGTTTCACCCGGCCATCAGATGAGAAAATCACTTCCCATTTTTCTGGTTCTCTATTCTTAATCCCCACTTTACAATTATCAAGCGTGATATCATTGCTGTTAGTCACCGCAATATCGATGATGTAATTGCTTAAATTAACGGGGGTAATCCCTCCGCTGTGGCACTGCACAAAATGCCAGTTCGTTTCAATATTATTTGCCGTCGTCCCGTATGAAGTTGAAATGGCTCCTACGCTCATAAAATCATTCCTTTGTATAGGCAGAAACTGTCTGTCAGACCAGTGAAGTGGATTAAAGCGTATAAAAATTAACGTGAAGGCGAGGGAACGGGAATTGATTTCAGGGAAATATCATAAAATATCAGATGCTGAGAAGGTGAAAGAGGTGGCGCGATAAATCGCGCCACCTGAATCAATGGGATCGTAAATCACTTAAAAAGCGCTGGGCGCGCGGGTGTTGCGGTTGGGTGAAGAATTTTTCCGGCGTGGCTTTTTCCAGAATCTGGCCTTGATCCATAAACCAGATGGTGTCGGCCACTTCACGGGCAAAATTCATCTCGTGAGTGACGCACATCATCGTCATGCCTTCCTGCGCCAGGCCGCGCATCACTGACAACACTTCACCGACCATTTCCGGGTCGAGTGCTGATGTCGGCTCATCAAACAGCATCACCGGCGGCTTCATCGCCAGCGCACGGGCAATTGCCACGCGTTGCTGCTGACCACCCGACAGCTGCGCCGGCCAGGCATCCGCCTTGTGCGACAGCCCGACCCGCTCCAGCAGCTCCCCCGCCAGCTGACGCGCTTCAGAACGTTTCACCCCGAGCACCTTCATCGGCGACATCATAATGTTCTCTGCCACCGACACATGCGGGAACAGGTTGAAACTCTGGAAAACAAAACCAATACGCGTGCGCAGCTGGTTGAGGCGCGTGCTGCTGCCGTGGATGTCGATGCCATCAAAGACAATCTGGCCGGCTTCGATCGGTTCCAGCCGGTTGACGGTGCGGATTAGCGTTGATTTGCCGGAGCCGGATGGGCCGCACACCACTACCACTTCGCCGGGATTGATCTCGGCACTCAGGTCGGTCAGCGCCTGATACGCGCCGTACCATTTGTTGACCTGATTAAACAGAATCATCGGTCGCATAGCCGTTCCTTACTGTGATTGGGTTTTAGTCATCATTACCGCCGGGGCCACGCCAGGGGCTTCCACTGGCGGCTGACGACGTTTCTGCGCGAGTCGCGCTTCCAGTTTGTTGGCAAGCCACGTCAGGCTGAAGCAGATGAGGTAGTAGCTCAGCGCCACGATGGCGAACACCTGGAAAGGTTTGGTCAGCAACTGGTTACTCACCTGGTTGGCGGCGAAGGTCAGCTCTGGCACGTTGATCACGTAGCCGAGGGTGCTGTCTTTAATGATCGACACCAGCTGGCTCACCAGGCTGGGCAGGGTGTTAAACAGCGCCTGTGGCAGGATCACCAGACGCAGGGTTTTAATATGCCCCATGCCGAGTGCGCGCGCCGCCTCATACTGGCCGTGCGGCAACGCCTGAATGCCGCCGCGGACGATTTCGGCGATATAAGCGCTTTCATAAATCACCAGCGTACACAGCATGGTGGTGAAGCCACTGATGTTGTGACCAATCAGCAGCGGCACACAGAAGTAGGTCCAGAACACCACCATCATCAGCGGGATGCCGCGCAGCAGATAGACCCAGCAGGTGGCGGGCCAGCTCAGCCAGCGCCATGGCGACAGGCGCGCCAGCCCCAGCAGCACGCCCACCGGAAAGGCGAACAGCACTGCCAGCAGCGAGATCAACAGGGTGCAGAGCACCCCGCCCAGTGGCCCGTTCGGATACTGGCCCATTAACAGCAGCATGCCGTTGTTATGCAAAATGGTGAACATCTCAAGCATCGCCATTACCTCGCATAGACGCGCTGAAAGCGGCGGGCCAGCAGCGCGCCAAGGCCCATCAGCAACAGGGAGAAGAACAGATAGCCAATGGTGGCGACAAAATAGGCCTCGAAGGTGCGGAAGGTCTGGTTCTCGATGTCGCGCGTCACATAAGTCAGTTCCGCCACGCCAATTACCATCGCCAGGCTGGTGTTTTTGAACAGCAGCACCGTATGGTTGATTAACGATGGCAGCGCATTACGAATGCCCTGCGGCAGGATCACCGACCACATGGCGCGCACAAAGCTCATGCCAAGCGCACGCGCGGCTTCGTTTTGCCCATCCGGGATGGCGCGCAGGCCGCTGCGGATATCTTCCGAGAAGTAGGCGGCCTGGCACAGGCCAAGTGCCACCAGCGAGAACAGAAATTCGGCGTTGTAGTCGTTAATCCACATTTGCAGCGCTTCCGGCAGCAACGTCGGAATAGCGAAATACCACATCATCAATTGAATCAGCGTTGGCACATTGCGGTGATACGAGACATAGGCTTTCACCAGCCCGACGGCAATGCGTTGATTGGTCAGGCGGATGATCACCAGCAGCATGGCGAGGACCATTGCCAGCAGCCAGGCACCCAACGCCAGTTCAAGGGTGACAACCGTTCCATCGACGATCATCTGGCCGAAGTGGCCGGTTATCACACTGCTGAAATCGAGTGCCATAGTTTTACCTCGTTACTCGGCGCGGTCGCCCGGTCGCATGGTGGAAAGGCCGCCCGGCACCTGCAACGTTGGGGTGATCTCGATATTGCCGATATTCACCGCCACCGGTGCCGCCAGGGCAAAGGCGACGCAGTCGGCGATATCTTTTGCCTGCGGCAGCTCAAAGCCGTCAATAAAACGGCGACGCGCATCTTCGTGATCGCCCGAGACATTACCGAAGATGTCGGTCGCAACGCGGCCCGGGCAGATTTCGGTGATGCGCACCCGCTTGCCATAACAATCGACGCGCAACTGGCGCGACAGGGCGTGCACCCCGGCTTTGGTGGCGTGGTACACCGAGTTACCGCCAAAGTTGTAGATGGCGGCAATGGAGGTGATGTTGAACACATGGCCACGATCGCGAGCCACCATGCCCGGCACCAGCAAACGGCACAGATGCAGCACCGCGCGCAGGTTCACATCCACCTGGCTTTCAATCACGTTTTCATCGGCATCGAGAATCGAGCCCGGATGCGACAACCCGGCGTTGTTGACCAGAATGTCGATTTGCAGGTCCTGACACAGCGCCGTCAGCGCGCTGAGATCGCTGACATCCACTGCGTGTGGAATGCAGCCGGTGCGTTCCGCCAGCGCCGCCAGCTGTTCTTTGCGGCGCGCTACGGCGTGAACGGTGATCCCTTCCTGGCACAGACGTTCAACAATCGCTTCACCCATCCCGGCTGATGCGCCGGTGACCAGTGCGGTTTTGTAATCTGAAAATGGCATTTGCCTCTCCTGTCATCGCCGGGCCTGTTGGCTGTGGCGCGTTTCTGATCTTTTTCTGACTTTATGCAGTTATGTGGTACGGGGATAAGACATAAAAATTTTGAGGCAATAAGCGACCCTTATAACCGCGGGAGTGCGGGGTTATCCTGATGAATTATCATGATTTCCTGGTTGTATTCCACAGGCGAGCCGCCGTCTGCCGTGACATTTTCCACCCGGCCAGCCGTGGCGCTGATGACGGGCAAATACAGCGGACCCACCTGCACCAGTGCCAGCACCTCCTCGGGTTGCACCTGCTGGCCGGGCTGTACAAAATCCTGCTGGCTGAGCGGATGGCGCAGCAGCAGAGTGCCCGGCATCGTTGCTGTGACAGCATGGGTGCTGCTGCTCGGGATGACCTCCGGGGCCGGAGGGGGAGCAGGGGGCAAGGGGGCGAAAGTCAGTCGTACCGACCAGTCTTTACCGCCCAGCTCCAGGCGGCTCAGCCCGGAACGGCGCATCCGGCGCGCGATAGCGCGCAGCGTCGGCAGCGGTATTGCGGTTTTTTCCATGAGGTTCCCGTCAAAGCAAAAGACGACAAAGCCCGCCGAAGCGGGCAGCTATGCCGTCAATCTAGCGCGTTCGTCAGACGGGCAGTAAGAGGGTTTCGCTTTGCGGTAATAAGCGAGGCTTATCCCACCAGCGTCAGGGGATGGTTCTCCACGTTGCGGCGTGACATCAGCGACAGCAGAATTGTTTTCACCGCTTCTGCCGGTTGCGACAGCGGCAGGTGATCGGACATGCAGAAGGAAAGCGACGCCTGCACATCCGGTTCGACAATCTTCGCCATCCACGCATCGGCATTTTTCAGCATCGCCCGCGCGGCGGATTCCGGCATGATGGTCGCGCCCAGCCCGGCGGAGAGGGCTGCATTGAGGGTGGTTTGCGATTCGATTTCGCATTTCACCTGATATTGCAGGTTGTTCTGCACAAAGGCATCGTCCAGCACTTTGCGCATGATGTTATAGATACGCGGCAGGAACAGATCGTATTTCGCCACTTCCGCCAGACGGATCTCCTTCATCGGTTTCGCGAGGCTGAAGGGGCAAACGAAGCACAAATCTTCCTTCATCAGTGGCATAAAACGCAGACCGTGGATGTTGCGATGGTCATAGATCACCGCCATGTCCATGCGGCCATTCATGATCAGTTCACTCAGCGTGGTGCCGAAGTTCTCATTGAAATACAACACGATGCCGGGATGCTGCTGCTGCACTTCCATCATCAGCGGCAGGGCCAGGTTTTGTGCCGCCGTGCCCGGCGCCAGGCCGACAGAGACGCTGCCGCTAAGCGACGCGCCGACACGATCAATCGCACTTTGCGCCTGTTCGCACTGGCGCAAAATGGACTGGGCATGTGAATAGAGCGTTTTACCCGCTTCGGTGGGCGTGACGCCGCGCTTGGTGCGGATCAGCAGCTGCTGATTCACTTCCCCTTCCAGGGTCGCCAGCTGCTGGCTCAGGGCAGGCTGGGCGATATGCAAAATATCGGCGGCCTGCGTCAGACTGCCGACATCGACAATTTTGACAAAATATTTAAGACGGCGAAGATTCATGGTCACTCCCTCCAGCGGAACGCATATCAGCATCAAGCAAAGTTGATGCCAGAATAAGGTTTAGTGATTGAACTCAGACAGGAGGGTACAGCCAGTGTGCCTCCTAAGGCTTTTGCTGAGTTGACTCCCGGCCTGTTCAATAAATGTTCAGACCGGGTGTTTCGCACCATTTTGGTGCGTTTTCCCATCAGCGTTACCAATGGCTGACGACAGCGATGCGCCGGGATGGCGCGTAAAAACAACTAAAAGTAACACTTTTTTAACATATCCGCGGCAGCAGCGGCGTGACCCGCCGCGCATTTCCGCGCAAAGCGCTGGATTTGCGGCCAAAGTGTGCGACCGCTCCAGTCATCGTTTTGTGTTATATCACCACAACAAAGCTCTATTAACGGTGGCTTCGGGCAAAAACCTATCCTCAGAGAACCTTGCTGGCCCTGCGCGTTTCGGCGTGCTGCGCCGTTTCTGCTGACCCTGAGATCAGGAAATGTTCCCCATGCCCGAGATAGCCGATCGACTCAAGAATGTCACTGTTTCCGCCTCCGTCGCCATGACCCAGAAAGCACGCGATCTCGCAGCGCAGGGGATTGATGTCGTGGCACTTTCCACCGGGGAGCCAGACTTCCCGACGCCGGATCACGCCATCGAGGCGGCCTACGCGGCGGCCCGCGCCGGAGATACCCGTTACCCGCCCACCGATGGCACCCCGGCACTGCGCCAGGCGATTCAGCGGAAATTCAAACGTGATAACCAGCTGGATTACGATATCAGCCAGATCCTGACGGCAGGCGGTGCCAAGCAGATCATCTTTAACGCTATGCTGGCGACCATTAATCCCGGTGATGAAGTGGTGATCCCGACGCCATCGTGGATCAGCTATGCCGACATCGTGAAGTTCGCTGGGGGGATTCCGGTGCCGCTGCCCTGTGCCCAGGAAAACGGTTTCAAGCCGCTACCGGAACAGCTGGACGCAGCGATTACCGACAAAACCAAATGGTTGTTGCTTAACTACCCAGGCAACCCGACCGGTTCTGTGGCGAGCAAAGCGGAGTTACAGGCGCTGGGCGAGGTACTGCTGCGCCACCCGCAGATGTGGATCATGACGGATGATATCTACGAACACCTGATTTATGACGACGTGCGTTTTTACACCCTGGCGCAGGTGGAACCGCGTCTGTATGACCGCGTGCTGACGGTAAATGGTGTATCAAAAGCGTATTCCATGACCGGCTGGCGTCTCGGCTTCTGTGGCGGCCCGGCAACGCTGATTAAGGCGATGAGTAACGTCAACACCCAGAACAGCGGCGGCGTCACCACCCTGACCCAGGCGGCAGCGGTTGCGGTGCTGGAAGGTCCGCAGGATTTATTGCAGGAACGCGCACGTATCTACCGCGAACGTCGTGATTATGTGCTGGAACGTTTGACCTCGATCGATGGCCTGCGTTGTCACCGACCGCAGGGGGCGTTTTACCTGTTTGTGAATATCAATGGGTATATCGGCAAAGTCAGCGCCGGTGGCCGTCACATCAATAACGATGCGGATTTTGTGCTGGCCTTGATTGAGGAACAACATGTGGTGACGGTGCAGGGGGCGGCCTATGGCATGAGTCCGTTTATTCGTCTCTCCTACGCCACCAGTATGGAACGTTTACAGACCGGCTGTGACCGTATCGCGGCGTTTTGTGCCGGTTGCCGTGAAGCCTGATGAGGGATGGATAAAAAAACGGTCGCTTCAGGGCGACCGTTTTTGTTGGTGAATTATGCTACCACCTCAGCCGCTGGTGCTACCTGGTGGCCGCTGGCCTCCACTTCGCTGCGTACAATGCTGGCGAGTGCCAGCGAACCGGGGGTATCGCTGTGGACCAGAATCGAACGCGCACGCACGGCCAGTTCTTCACCTTCGATGGTGGTGACGGTGCCCTGTTGCAGAAACTGCCGCACCCTGGCGCGCAGCGCGCTTTCCTCGTTAATTACCGAACCCGCCACACCGCGTGGCACCAGACGCCCCTGGGCATCGTAGGCGCGATCAGCGAGGAATAGCGTCAGGGTTTTTAATCCTGCCGCCTGCGCGGCGCGTTCAATAAGGGTATCCGGCTGGGCGAAGATAATCAGCGAACTGTCGATGCGGGCTACCAGCGCCATCACCTGCTGTGCCAGCTTTTCGTCGCGATTGACGATATTACCCATCGCGGCATGGAAGCTTAAATGTGCCACTGTTGTGCCTTCGGCGCGGGCGATCGCCATCAACGCACCCAGCTGATAGGCCACCTGCTGGCAAATCTCGTCAGCGGAAAACGGCAGCTCACGGCGGCCAAATCCCTGGCGATCCGGCAGGCCCGGATGCGCACCAATGCCGACGCCATGCTGCTTTGCCAGCCGAACCATTTTGGTCATGATCGCCGGATCGCCAGCATGAAAACCGCAGGCGATATTGGCCGATGACACCACCTTCATCAGCGCAGCATCATCGCACAGCTGATACACGCCGAAGCCTTCTCCCATGTCGGAATTAACATCAATCTTCATCGTATCGGGTCCTTGCTCTGGTTAAGCGCTGATGGCCTTGCGCAGCGGCAGGCAGCTCAGACGCAGCCGGGTGAGCCAGTGCGCGACTTCCTGCTCGATGGCGATGGCTTCACGCGCATCACTTTTCACTAACTGGATCGACTGGCCCGGCAGCACCTGGCCGAGTCGCCACAGATCCTGTTCGATCACCCCGGCGATCTTGGGATAGCCCCCGGCAGTGTTGGCATCGCTCAGCTGAATGATCGGTTCACCCGCTGGCGGCACTTGTACGATGCCGGGGATCAGACCGTACGATCGCATCTCCACCGTTTGTGACGGGAAGATCGGATCCCCTGCCAGCCGGTAACCGGTGCGGTTGCTTTGGTTCGATATCTGCCAGGATTGCTGCCAGAAACGGGCCGCATCGGCGGCAAACAGGTGATATTCCCCGGACGGGATGGCGCGTAGCTGGATTTCGCCCGCATTGTTGCGGGGAAACAGCGCGCGCAGTGCGCTTTCCGGCGGTTCAATGCCGATGCCGGAACCAGGCAGGGCCGGGCCACTTCCGGCACCGAGTGCCAGCTGGTCGCCGCGCTGCAATGCCCGGCCATGATGCCCGCCAAATGCGCCACGTAGCGCGGTGCTGCGCGAATTCAGTACCACCGGCACATCAATGCCGCCACTGATGCACAGATAACCGCGTGCACCGCTGCGCGGATAACGCAGCTCCAACACCTGTCCGGCTTTCACACCGCAGCCCCACCAGGGCGGCAGCGGCTTGCCGTCCAGCGTGGCGCGGCAGTCGGCCCCGGTTACGGCGATGCTGGTGTCCTGCAAAAAGCGCACGCGAAACGGAAACAGCTGCACTTCAATTGCTGCAGCGTTCTCGTCGTTGCCGAGCAGCAGATTCCCCGCGCGCAGCGCCAGCGGGTCCATCACGCCGCTGACCGACACCCCCATATGGCGGTATTGAAAACGCCCCAGGTCCTGCACCGTATTGAGCGCGCCGCTCTGTTCAATCTCAATCACAGCTCAATCCTCTGCGGCAGAAAGCGGATGCGGTCGCCGGGTGCCATCAGCGCCGGGGAATCCGCCAGCGGGTCAAACACCTCCAGCTCGGCATAGCCGATGGCGTTCCAGCCGTTCGGTCCGGTTAGCGCCGAAACCCCTGCCTGCGCGCCACCGATGGTGACGGTGCCTTTCAGCATGCTGAGGGAGGGGACTTTTTTACGCGGCGTTGCCAGCTGGGGATCCAGCCCGTGCAGATAGCCAAAGCCTGGTGCGCTGCCGAGCGCAAACACGGTGTATTCGTTTTGATGATGACGACGTACCACTTCGCGCGCGCTGAAGCCGGTATGGCGGCAGACCGCATCGAGATCGATAGCGTGTTCACCGCCGTAATCCACCGGAATCTCAATCAGTTTGCCCTGCGGATGCACCGCCTGCGCCTGCTCCCAGGCCGCATGCAGCCTGGCGCGCACCCGGGTTTCATCCGCTGGGATATGACGAAACAGCACCAGCAGATTGGTGACGCCAGGGATCAGCGCCTCCACGTCGTCATCGCCCGCCAGCAGACGTGCCAGCGACCAGACGCGGCGCTGCGAGGGCAGATCAAACCCCCCCGGTGCTTCAACCAGCCAGGCGCGCGCGCCAATGGTGGAGAGAGTAATGGTGGCACCTGCCAGCGCCGGGGCACTGGCAGGCTGGATATCCGTTTTTGACATCACGGGCATGGGTTATTCCAGCGGTTCGAATTTCAGACTGGCGAGCGGCTGTACGCGTTCCTCACGCACCATTTTGTATTCGGTATTAGGCCCAATCCAGGTGTCCCAGATTTTGTCGATGGTGCCGTCATCGTCCATGGCTTTCAGGCCGCTGTTCACGCTGGCAAGCAGGGCGGGCTCATCACGTTTCATACCGATGCCAATCGGCTCCAGCGCCATCGGTTCTTTGATCATCGCGAGGTCGATACCGTCTTTTTTCGCCTGGGTGATCATTTTGATGCCGGTCATGGTGTTGGTGACAAAGCCCAGCGCTTTGTTCTGTTCAACAGCCAGGAAGGCGGAGGCGGAATCCTGGAAAGTGACCGCTTTGGCCCCTTTCAGGTAGATCGACTGTTCCGAGGTGGTGCCTTTGGTGGCGCTGATGCGCTTACCTTTGAAATAGCTGAGCGGCTTGTCGGCCAGCGGCGCTTTCACCAGCAGCATTTCTTTGGCGACGTAGTAGGGGTCACTGAACTGAATCTGGCTGCCACGGGTTTTGGTGTAGGCGAGGTTGGCGATCAACACATCAGCACGACCGGTGGCGATCACCGCGATACGCGCTTCCACCGAGGTTGGCACCAGCGTGGCTTTGACGCCCATCTGTTTTGCCAGCGCATGACACAAATCCACATCCATACCAGCCAGCTGACGGGTTTGCGGGTCTGGTGAGGAGAAGGGCGGCACATCGGAATACACCGCGCATTTGAGTTCACCGCTCGATTTAATGTTTGCCATCAGATCAGCATGGGCGGAAGCGATAGCCAGCAGCGGCAGCAGCGCCAGCCCGATGGTGGTACGTCTTTTCATGGTCATGTGGTGCCCCTCAATGATGGTTATCGCGGCTGCGCCGGGAAATGTTCACTTTTCCCGGACTATATCGGCTTTGTTTTAAAGCGAATAAGAGGGAAACCCTGTCGCGCGATAGCGAAATGCTATGACTGCTGGCGATAAGTTATTGCTATTCAGGCAGAACAAAATAGTGTTATCGCGCACGCCGCTCTCTCCCTAACGTAGACACGTTGTCCTGCCGACAGGTGACTGGCAGAGAGAGAGTAAGGTTAAAGCAATGAATGCCCGATTAGGCGTATTACTGAAGATATTGGCGGCGCTGTGTTCTACTCTGATGCTGGCGTGCGTGAAGGGACTGAATGGCACCATTCCCACCGGTGAAGTGATCTTTTTCCGCAGTTTTGTGGCGCTGTTTCCCCTGCTGCTGTGGCTGAAAATCCAGGGGAACGTGCTGGCCAGCCTGAAGACGCGTAATTTGTTCGGTCATTTGATTCGCGGCTTTTCCGGCACCGGCGGCATGTATTTCAACTATCTGGCGCTGGTTTATATCTCGCTGGCCGATGCCACCGCACTCAGCTATGCCGCTCCCTTATTTACCGTGATCATGGCGGCGCTGTTGCTGAAAGAGCGGGTGCGGGCTTCGCGCTGGCTGGCAGTGGTGGTGGGGCTTTCCGGCATTCTGATTATGCTGTCTTCTAAACTGACGTTGTTTTCCGGCAGCGTGGCCCACGCCAGCGCCGGGATTGGCGTGCTCTGTGCGCTGGTCGCCGCCCTGTGTACCGCCATTTCTAACGTGCAAATTCGTTTTCTCAACGGTATCGAACAGCCGGGCGCGATTGTGTTCTATTTTTCGCTGATGACCACGATGATCGGCCTCGCCACCGCGTTGTTTGGCTGGACGATGCCCGGCGGCACGCAGCTGTTACTGCTGATTGGCTGCGGGTTATTTGGCGGCATGGCACAGATTCTGGTGACCCTCAGCCTGCGCTATGCCGATGCGTCGCTGCTTGCGCCGTTCGATTACACCACGCTGGTATGGTCGATGGTGGTAGGTTATCTGTTCCTTGACAGCCTGCCAGGGCAAAGCACGCTAATGGGGGCCGCCATTGTGGCGCTGGCGGGGATTTTTGCCGTGTGGCGCGAGCAGCGCAAACTGGCGGTGGCCTGAACGATAAACCGCACCCCATGGGAGCGATTTATCGCACCATAACGGTCAGCGGTAGATATCGTCGATGATTTCTACCTGCTTATTACGTAGCGTTTCATCCAGCCAGCCGCGCTCCAGCGAGCCGGTTTTCGCCAGCTCGAAATTGCGCTCATCCACCTGTAAATAGGCCAGCGCATCTTCCAGAATGCGCGCCGCATCCTGGCGGGGAACAACAATCACCCCGTCGGCATCGCCAAGGATAATATCGCCCGGCGCGACGTGGATTTTGCCACAGGCAATCGGTACGTTGATTTCGCCCGGTCCATCTTTAAACGGGCCACCCGGTGTGACACCTGCCGCGTAGATCGGGAAATCCATACGCGATAAACCCTCGATATCACGCACCGGACCATCCAGCACAATGCCTTCCATGCCACGCTGTCTGGCATACGTCGCCATCACTTCTCCCATCAGTGACTGACTGCGATCGCCTTCATTCGACAGGATAATCACATCGTTACGACCGGCGATATCCATGGCTTTATGCAGCATCAGGTTATCGCCCGAGCGGGCTTTTACCGTGACGGCGAGTCCGCACATAATCGGTTTTTTTGGCGCGGTTTTCAGGTTGATCTCCGCCGCGAGCGCGGGCAGGCGGCTCATACAATCCGCCACGACGGCGGCGGGCAGGGTGCGAAACGCCTCCAGCAGCGGCTCAGCGTCATTCGGGCGGCGTAAATAAATACGGTTTCCTGCGGTCATAGGGTCTCCTTTCAGGGTTTGCCTGAGTTAATCGGGGTAAGGTGTTCAGCGGCACGTTCTTCACGGGTGAACGCACCAGAAAGTGGAGTGCCATCGACGGTGTCGTAGTGACGCACTGCCTGTGGCTTCAGCCAGCGCTGCATACGGGAAGGCATATCAAAACCAATCAACAGCATCACCACGAAGGTCAGGCCGAAGGACAGGCCGCTCAGGGCGCTGCCGAGTGACGCGTGCTGGGCGATCAGCGCCCCCAGCACCGGTGCCAGCGCGCCGCCGAGTGAACCAATGTTGTAGATAAAGCTGAGGTTAGCGGCGCGTTGTTCGGTATCGAAGTAGCCGCTGATCATCTTCGCCAGCAGGCCACCGACCCCCTGGCTAAACAGCTGTTGCAGGAAGATCAGCAGACACAGCAACCAGACGCTGGAGCCGTTCAGCATAAACACCGGGATGATGATCATCTGGGCAATCAGCAGGCTCAGGACATAGGTTTTGCGGGTGCCGATGCGGTCAGCGGCAATGCCTGCCACGCAGCAGCCGAGTCCCATGCCGAAGCGGCTAAAAGAGAACACCAGTGCTACCACCTCTGGCGAATAATGCAGCTCGGTTTTCAGGTAGGTCGGCAGCAGTGCGTGGATCGGCCAGCCGTAGAGAAACACGCAGACGATAGTGACGGTGAGCATCAGGCTGGTGGGCCAGCGATCCCCACCACTTTGTATCAGAAAGCGGATAAAGATCGCGGCGGTGATGACGGCTAGCACCGCTGTCATTAGCCCGGACGTTTGATGATCAAAGCAGAAGTAGAGCGCCGCCGCAGCCAGCAAACCCAGCAGCAGGTTGAGGGCATTGCGCAGGCGATTTGGTCCGCGAAACAGCGTATCCACCATGGTTTCTGTCGGTGTTGCCGCTTTGGCTTTGGCCGCTGCCCACTCTTCGGCTTCCGGGATGGCCCGGCGCAGCCACAGGGCGTAAAACACCGGGATGATGCCGAGGTAAAACAGCGAGCGCCAGCCCCACAGCGGTACCACCCAACTGTACGCCAGCACCGAGAGAATCGCGCCAGCCGAGAAGCCGGAGTTGAGGAAGGCACTGGCTTTGTTACGCATATCTTTCGGCCAGGTTTCGATGGCATAAGCCGAGCTGGTGCCATATTCTCCGGCCATGCCAATACCCACCAAAATGCGGGCGATAAACATCCAGGTATAGTTGGGAGCAATACCACAGGCTAAGGTGCCACCAGCAAATAATATAATGCTGGTGATCATCGCACTTTTACGTCCGTATTTGTCGCCCATGGCGCCGAGGGCCAATCCACCAAACCACCGCAAAATAAAAGCCGCAGAAATTAACGCTGCCGCTTCCGCGGTACTGACATTAAATTCCGCCATTATTTCCGTCAGCACTAACGTAATAATGACGAAATCAAAACCATCCAGCATATAACCCATCCATGCGGCCCAGAACGCTTTCCATTGCTGGCGATTCAGCCGTTTGTACCAGGGTAATAGCGAAGTTTCTTCAGGCATGGCTGGCTCCTGATGCGATTTATAGGGTAAGAGGAATAAGGGGCGTGCAGGCACGTCCGGTTCAGAGTATTTATTTTTCTGTTTGGAGAAGCCTACCGGATAAATAACGTGTTACGGATGTTGTGTTACGGCTAACAGCGGGGTGATCACGAAATAAAATTCCGCCTTGATTTAACGCAATGATAAATAAATTTATTGGATTTTATTATGGGGGGGATAATTTTATTGTATGGGGTTCTGGTATCATAGGCGAAATGAAATGGCGTCTAATCACCGTTATCCTGATTTCAGCTTGCCGCAGGGTGCAAAATGAAGATTGCGAAAATACTTAATAATAATGTGGCTATCGTACTGGGCGAGCAGGGCCAGGAACAGGTGGTGATGGGACGCGGGCTGGCGTTTCAAAAACGCGTGGGTGACCCGCTGGATGCGCAGTTGATTGAAAAAGTGTTTGCGCTGCAAAACCATGCGCTGACCAGTCGTCTGAGTGAGCTGCTCTCGGAGATCCCGATCGAGGTGATCACCACCACCGAGTTGATCATCGCGCGCGCCAGGCAGCAGCTGGGATCAACGTTGCACGAAAGCCTGTCGATCGCCTTGTGCGATCACTGCAACTTTGCCATTGAACGCCACCGGCAAAACCTGCCGATCCGCAATGTATTGATCTGGGAGATCAAAACCCTGTATCCCAATGAGTATGCGCTTGGACTGGAGGCGCTGGCGATCATCGAAAAACGTCTCGGTGAACGGCTGCCGGAGGATGAAGCGGGGTTTATCGCCATGCATCTGGTCAATGCCCAGCTCGATAACGATATGTCGGATGTCGCGCATATCACGCGTTTTATGCAGGATATTTTGCAGATCGTGAAGTATCGCCTGCAACTGGATTATCGTGTCGAAAGCCTGAGTTACAACCGTTTCGTCAACCATCTGAAATTCTTCGCGCAGCGCATGCTGGGCAAACGCGGCGTGTGCAGTGAGGACGAATCGCTGCACGATGTGGTGCGTGACAAGTACCCGGAATCCTATCAGTGCACCATCAAGGTTGATCAGCATATTCAGCAGAAATACCAGTACGCCCTGTCGAATGAGGAACGGATGTTTCTCACCATCCATATTGAGCGGGTGCGTAAAGAGACGCGTGCGTTGCAAATCGGCGACGATGAAGCCTGAATGACAGCACGATCTGTAGCGGCGCGATTTATCGCGCGGTTTTTTCCTGCACCGCGCAAGGGATTGCGCGATAAATCGCGCCGCTACGTTTCAGTGTTATTTCAGTGAAGCGCCGTGGCTGCTGATCACTTCCTGATACCAGAAGAAACTTTTCTTGCGTGAGCGCGCCAGCGTGCCGTTGCCGTTATCGTCACGATCAACATAGATAAAGCCGTAGCGTTTGGAGAACTCCGCTTTGGAGGCACTGACCAGATCGATCGGTCCCCAGCAGGTATAGCCCATCACTTCCACACCGTCTTCAATCGCTTCACGCACCTGCACCAGGTGGTCGTTAAGATACTGAATACGGTAGTCATCGTTGATGCTGCCATCGGCTTCGACCTTATCTTTGGCACCCAGACCGTTTTCCACGATAAACAGCGGCTTCTGATAGCGGTCATACAGCAGGTTCATCAGGATACGCAGGCCTTCCGGATCGATCTGCCAGCCCCAGTCTGAGCTGGCCAGATGCGGGTTTGGCACCATCGACAGAATGTTGCCGCGCGCTTTCTGATTTTCTTCTTCATTGGTGGTGACGCAACCGGTCATGTAGTAACTGAAGGAGATGTAATCGATGGTGTTTTGCAGATCGCGTTTATCCTGTTCGGTCATTTCGATCTGGATCTGACGATCGGCAAAGAAGCGTTTCATATACGCCGGATAGTAACCGCGTACCTGCACATCACCGAAGAACAGCCATTCACGGTTTTGCTGCATAGTTTCCATCACATCCGCCGGGCGACAGCTGAGCGGGTATAGCAGCGCACCCAGCAGCATGTTGCCGATTTTGCCGCCAGAAACAATCTCGTGGCAGGCTTTAACCGCGCGTCCGCTGGCGACCAACTGGTGGTGAATTGCCTGATAAATTGCTTGCTGATTGCTTTCTTCCGGCAGACCGACGCCGGTAAAGGGCGCATGCAGCGACATATTGATTTCATTGAAGGTCAGCCACAGCTTCACCTTGTGCTGGAAGCGGGTGAACACCGCGCGCGCATAGCGTTCAAAGCAATCGATGGTGGTACGGCTGCCCCAGCCGCCGTACTTTTTGATCAGGCCATACGGCATTTCATAGTGCGACAGCGTAACCAGCGGCTGGATGTTGTATTTCGCCATCTCATCAAACAGACGATCGTAAAACGCCAGACCTTCTTCATTCGGCTCGGCTTCGTCGCCCTGTGGGAAGATACGCGTCCAGGCAATTGAGGTGCGCAGCACGGTAAAACCCATTTCGGCGAACAGTTTGATGTCTTCCGGGAAGCGATGGTAGAAATCAATGGCGGTATCTTTGATACCGAAATCGCCGGCGTGGCGCTCAACGCGATCGCCAAAAATGCCTTTCGGTTGCAGGTCGGAAGTGGACAAACCTTTACCGTCGGTCTGATAAGCGCCTTCTACCTGGTTAGCAGCGACAGCGCCGCCCCATAAAAATCCATCCGGGAAACGTGAGTTCATCTTATAGCTCCTCAATTATTTCACCGCGCTGAGTAACGGCGCACAGGCCGTAACCACAGACGGTTGCAGGGGTAAAACATCAATAAATTCATCGCTATTGCTGACCACCACCGGGGTGGTGAGATCGTAACCGGCGGCCTCGATGGCGCCGATATCGAACTCCAGCAACAGATCGCCCACTTTAACGACGTCATCCACGGCGACATGTGGGGTGAAAAATTTACCGTCGAGTTTGACGGTATCGAGACCGACGTGGATCAGCACTTCCGCGCCATCCGCTGCCGTCAGCCCGATAGCGTGACTGGTGCGGAATAGCGACGACACCACGCCATCAATCGGTGACACCACGCGGCCATTGTCCGGCACAATGGCGACGCCTTTGCCCAGCAGGCCGCTGGCGAAGGTCTCATCTTTGATCGTTTCCAGCGCCAGTACCTTGCCTGAGATCGGGCTAAACACGGTTTGTTTGCGTACCGGAGAAGCCGGTTCCGCTTCTGTAGGCGGCGCGCTGAGTGGTGCGACCGGCGGCAGGCCAAACAGGTATGTCGTGACAGACGCGAACAGCAACGCCACTGCCGCCCCGGCAAAAGAAGCGTAGACGCTGGCATCAATGCCGCTGGTGGGCACTACCTGAATAAAGGTGAAAATGCTGGGGAAGCCAAAGGAGTAAATGGTGGTGTGCCAGAAACCGAGAATCGCCGCACCCAGCGCGCCACCGATGCAGCCGAAGATAAACGGGCGGCGATGGGGCAGGGTGATGCCGTACACCGCCGGTTCGGTAATACCGAAGATACTGGCGCTGAAGGCAGACCCCGCCATGGCTTTCACTTTGGCCTCGCGGGTGCGCAGCATGACGCCGAGCGTGGCGCCTGCCTGGCCGAGCACCGCAGGCATCAGCAGCGGCAGCAGGGTGTCATGGCCGAAGTTGGCGAGGTTGTTCAGCATGATCGGCACCAGTCCCCAGTGCAGACCGAAGATCACGCAGATCTGCCAGATCGCCCCCATTACCGCACCGGCAATGGTCGGGCTGAGGCTGTAGATCCACAGATAGCCCTCGGCCAGCATCCGGCTCAGCCAGGTCGCCGCCGGGCCGATGGCGAGAAAGGTCAGCGGCACGGTGACCAGCATACAAATGAGCGGCGTGGTGAAATTGCGCACCGCGCCGGGCGAACGCGGATGTACCGCGTGTTCAATCAGGCTGGCAACCCAGGAGGCAAAGATAATCGGGATAACAGAAGCGCTGTAGTTGAGGATCTCCAGTGGAATGCCGAGGAAACTGAAGTGTTGGCCCTGCTGCTGCTGTTCGAACGCGGTCAGCATCAGCGGATGCACCAGCGCGGCGGCAATCGCCATGCCGACAAACGGGTTCGCCCCGAATTTCTTGCTGGCGCTGTAGCCCAGGAGAATCGGCAGGAAGTAAAACAGACCATCACTGGCGACAAACAGCAATTTGTAGCTGCCACTTTCCTGATGCATCACACCGAGCACCAGTGCCAGTGCCAGCAAACCCTTGATGATGCCCGAGGCGATCATCACGCCAATAAATGGGGTGAAGATGCCGGACACCAGATCGATAAAACGCGCGAACAGGGTTTGTTTGGGTTCATCAGCCCGTTCTGCGCCATCATTCTCCAGCCCGTGACGCCCCACCACCTGTTGATAAACATCGCCGACGTGGTTGCCAATCACCACCTGATACTGGCCGCCGCTCTCCACCACCATGATGATGCCGGGGTTATTCTTTAGCTGCGCGGTATGCGCTTTGCCCGGTTGTTTCAGTTTGAAGCGTAAACGCGTGGCGCAATGCACCACGCTGATGATGTTGGCTTTACCGCCCACACCTTCAACAATTTCGTCGGCCAGTTCCTGATATGGCATACACACTCCCGCTTTTTCGGCTGTTGTTGTCGGGTTTTCCCGGATTGGAGGCAAAAAAAAACCTAAATCGCACCGCGCTCGGAAATCCGAATGCGGTGCGATTTAGGTTTTGCCTGCGTCAGCAGTAACAATCCTCAAACGCCGCCATCTTCCAGCAATCAACGCTGAACAGGCAAAGGGAGAAGGGTGGAAATGTGAAGAGGGTCAAAAAATATGCGCGATAAATTTACCCCGCCTGCGCTTCCTCGTTCTGCATCAACGCGAAAAATGACTCCAGCTCGCGCAGCATCATTGACGCGGCAATCGATAGCTGGCGCTGTGGGGCGACGCACAAGGACAGGGTGAACGGCTTCAGGATGCCATCAATCAGCGGGATAAATTTCAGCTCGCCACGGCGGTATTCATCCACAATATCCAGCCAGCACATCAGGCTGATACCGACGTCATCACGCACCAGAGAACGCAGCATATGGATATTGTTGGTGCGGCCCACTTCATTCAGGGTAATGCCGGAACTGTTCACCAGCGCCTCCAGCGGCTCCGCCAACATCAAGGGGGCAGCAGGTACGATAAACGGCCAGGATTCACAGTGGCTGAAGCGGATACTTTCCAGCTTTGCCAGCGGATGCTGGCTGCTGACCACGATGCCGAGCCGCAAATCGGCGAATGATTTCACCAGCAGTTCGCGTGAGCAATTTGGATTGAGCATGATGCCGAAATCAGCGTCGCCATTGGTCAGCGCATTGGCAATATGGATATTGCTCATGGTGGTGAGCGTAAAGGAGATGCCGGGATACTCGGTGCGGATACGTTGCAGAATCGACGAGAAAAAGCCGCGGTTGATAGCGTCAATGGTGGCGATATGCACATGGCCGTGACGCAAACCGCGCAGATCATCCAGCTGGGTACAGACGCGCCCAAACTCGCGCTGCCAGTTCTTCGCGGCGTTAAGCAGGATTTCCCCCGCTGCTGTCATACGTAATCCTGATGGATGACGTTCAAACAGTGGCATATCCAGCTGCTTTTCCACACGCAGAATTTGCCGGTCGATGGAGGATGCCGACACGTGCAGCGTCTCGGAAGCCTTACGCAGTGAACCCTGGCGGGCTACCTCGGTGAAATAAATCAGAAACCGGGAGAAGGCGAACATAGCAGGTGCTCTCTTTTTTGCAACGCTTCGTGCTAATTAAACAGATGGACGCTTACACACAGGCAAAATAATAATCGCAATCACGATAAAAACAAGACTACGCGCGGCTTCCCGGCCGATGACGAGTCCGTCGTATGCAGGATTATTATGAAGCAGGCAGAGAATCTGGCTGTCACCGTCATCGCAAAGCAGTTCAACGGTGCTGGCAATGTATTACTGACCCTGGCGTCTGCCAGTGGACACCCACTACCGGCGTTCACCCCCGGTGCCCATATTGATGTGACCATTCCCGACTGCGGCAAGCGGCAGTATTCGCTGTGCTCGGCTGCCGGGGAAGATCACTACCAGATTTGCGTCCGCCTCGATCAGGCATCGGGCGGCGGCTCCCGCTGGCTGCACCATTATGTGCAGTCAGGGGCGAACTTAACCATTTCCGCACCCCGGAACCATTTCCCGTTACCCGATGCACCGCGCACGCTGCTGTTTGCCGCCGGTATCGGCCTGACGCCGCTGCTGGTGATGGCGGAAGAACTGGCGGCACGCGGTGCGGATTTCACGCTGCATCTGTATCTCAAACGCCACGATGAACTGCCGTTCAGCGCCCGTCTGGAGCGGCTGGGCGAGCGCGTGCAGTTGCATTACAGCAGCGAAGGCGACAGCCTGCGCCAGCGTATCCCGGCAGATCTCCAGCAGCCGCTTAACAGCGTATTGGTAAGCTGTGGACCGGCTGGATTTATGGAGCATCTGCACCAGCTGGCATTGCAACACGGCTGGCAGGCCACGCAACTGCATAGCGAGAAATTCAAAGCTGTTGCCACTACGCAATCGGTTGCTGGCGACACGTTCGAGGTAGAAATCGCTTCCAGCGGGGCGCGTTACACCATCGATGCCGATGAAACCATTGCTGAGGTGCTGGAGCGGGCAGGCATTGAGATCGAACTTTCCTGCGAGCAGGGCATGTGCGGTGCCTGCATCACCAGCGTGCTGAGTGGTGAACCGGACCATCGCGATGAAGTGCTGAGCCAGAAAGAACGCGCCGCCAATGACTGCATTGTGTTGTGCTGCTCACGCTCCCATTCCCCGCTGCTGGTACTCGATCTATGAACGCCTGGCCTGGCGCGACCGGCGCGCGTTTACCCCGCTGGCTGTTACCCGCAGGCTGGCCAATGCAGGAAGGGCAACCGGCGCTGGCAACCCTGCATTTCACTGCCGATGGCACCCGTTTCGAGCCACATCGCGACATCAGTGGCTATCTGGCGCTGGATGGTGCGCTGGTGCTGCCGGCGCTGATTGAACCCCATGCCCATCTGGATAAAACCTTTACCGTGCAGCGCAGTCCGGCGCAGCAGCCGGGCCTGCTGGCCGCCATTGCCGCCATGCACCAGGATCGTGACCGCTGGAACGCGGACGATCTGCGCAGCCGGGCCACGCAGGCGCTGAACTGGGCGGTGGAAGCGGGTGTGGGCCTGCTGCGCACCCATATCGACTGGTTTTCTGCTGATGCGCCGCTGGCGTGGCAAATCGTTGGCGAGTTGCAGCACCCGTTATGCGTTATCGAGCGGGTCGCGCTGGCCCCGGTGACTTTTTTTGCGGACGCCGACCAGGCAGAGCATATCGCCGCCCAGGTGGCGACCAGCGGTGCCGTGCTCGGCGGCTTTATTCACAGCAGCAACTGGGACGCTCAGGCGTTTACCCATTTGTTGCAGGCAGCGGAGCGCTGGCAGCTGGATATCGATTTGCACATCGACGAAGAGTTGAGTGCTGATGCCCAGGGGTTGCGCTGGCTGGCGCGCTATTTGCAACAGCATCCGTTTAGCGGACGCATCACCTGTAGCCACGGCTGTGCACTGGCGCAGCAGGACGACGGCACCGCCATCCTGGATGTGCTGGCGCAACATCGCGTCACGCTGATTGCACTGCCGCTCACCAACCTGTTGTTGCAGGATGCAGTGCCGGGCCGCACGCCGCGTCAGCGTGGTTTAACGTTGATTAAGGAAGCGCAGGCGCGCGGCATTCCGCTGCTGCTCGGGGCGGATAACGTGCAGGACGCTTTCTGCCCGGTTGGCAGTTACGACCCACTCGACACCCTGTTCAGCGGCCTGCTGAGCGCTCAGCTGGGTGCGGCTTTTGATGAGGCATCGGCCCTGATTTGCCAGCGCACCGCGCTGCATGACGGTGCAACTTTGCCTGCGAATGATTTTGTCATTTTCCCTGATGCCGATACGGCCAGCTGGCCGCTGCGCCACCGTCGTCGCTATCGGCTAAAACAGGGGATCCGTTATGGGGAATTCTCTGATGACGCTTGATGTTGGGGCGGGTAAACCGCTGGCGAAATATGCCGCGTGGCGACGTGCGGGCGACTTTATCTTTCTTTCCGGCATTATCCCGGTGAACCCGCAAACCGCGCTGATTGTGCGCGGTTATGACTATATTCCTGCTGCGGCCCAGCAACTGCTGGGACGTACCGGTGAGTTCTCCACCGATATCAAAGAAGGGCCCATTCTGGCGCAAAGCTGGTACGTGCTGGAGAGCATCCGCACCACCATCGAGAGCGCGGGCGGCCAGATGAGCGACGTGATCAAACTGGTGCAGTACTTCCGCAATCTGGACCACTTTCCCCACTACAGCCGGGTGCGCAAGCTGTTTTATCCCGATGCGCCACCGGTTTCCACCGTGGTTCAGGTGAGCGAAATGCTGCCCAGCCCGGATGTCTTAATTGAAGTTGAAGCGACGGCGTGGTTGCCGCAATAACACGAGGAAGCGAGATGTTACATGGTTATATTCCGGCAAACCGCTTTTTGCCGTACCTGAGCTGGACTGATATCGCCACGCTGGAAGACAAAGCCAACACGGTGATTGTGCTGCCGACCGGCGCGATTGAACAACATGGTCCGCATCTGCCGTGCGCGGTGGACAGCGTGATTTCATCCGGCGTGGTGGGGCATGCACTGGCGCGCTTACCGGCGGCGATCCCGGCCTATGCCATTCCGCCGATCACCTATGGCAAATCCGATGAGCACCTGCATTTCCCCGGCACCCTGACGCTGACCGGTGAAACGCTGCTGCACACCATTCTGGAAATTGGCGAATCATTATATCGCGCCGGTTTCCGCAAGTTCCTGATGGTCAACGGCCATGGTGGTCAGCCGCAGCCGTTGCAGATGGCGGCGCGCGAGCTGCGCCTGCGTCACGGCGACATGATCATCATCATGCAGGACACCTTCAAAGTGCCGAACTGCGCTGAAAGTTTTATGGACGAGCAGGAACGCCAGATGGCGATGCACGCCGGACATGCGGAGACGGCGCTGATGCTGGCGCTGGCCCCCGACACGGTGCAGATGGAAAAAGCGGTGGTGAATTATCCCCCGGCGTTTCCCTGCCCGACGCTTTCCAGCACCCGCCCGATGGCGGCCTGGGCGTCATATGACTTTGGCCCCAGCGGCGTGATCGGCGATCCGCGTCCATCCACCAAAGAGCAGGGTGACGCGATTCTGGATTCACTGGCGACCAGCTGGGCGCAGGTGATTACCGAAGTGCATCAGATGGCATGGGTAACACGCGCCGAACCGGCGTGGGGCACCGGGCAGTGGCAGGGCAAAGTATTAGACCAAAACGACGCAGCATCATTATTACCACCGCGCTAATTCGGGGATCGGTTATGAAAAAAACATTGAGCATTGTTGCCGCGCTTTCCGTGGCTCTGTCGGCCCAGGGGATGGCTGCCGAGAAATTTACCTTTATGACCAACTGGTATGCTCAGGCCGAGCATGGCGGTTTTTATCAGGCTCAGGCACAGAATCTGTATCGTGATGCCGGGCTGGACGTCACCATCAAGATGGGGGGGCCGCAGGTGCACACCATGCAACTGATGGCGGCGGGCCAGGCGGACTGCATCATCAGCGATAACATGCAGGCGCTGGAATCCTGGCAGCAGGGCGTGGAAGCGGTGCCGGTTGCCACCACCTTCCAGCATTCGGCGATTGTGTTTATCACCCATCCGGATGTGAAAAACCAGGCCGATTTGCAGGGGAAAACCTTCCTGCTGGCCGCTGAAGCTTACACCTCCTACTGGCCGTGGGCGCAGAGCGCGCTCAACCTGAAAAACGCCCATGTGCGTCCATATACCTTTAGCGTGCAGCCGTTCCTCGCGGATAAAACCCTGGTACAGCAGGGCTACGTAACCTCCGAACCTTTCGCGGTGCAGAAAGCCGGGGCACAGGCCAACGTCTACCCGATCAGCGACTGGGGCTACCCGCCGTACGGCAACAGCATCGTGTGCATGAAATCAACCATCGAGAAACGTCCGCAGGCGGTCGCGGCATTTGTTAAAGCTTCGATGCAGGGCTGGAAAAACTACCTGGAAAATCCGGCACCGGGCAACGTGCTGATTAAGAAAGAAAACCCGCAGATGACCGACGAACAGATCGCCTTCGGCATCGCCCAGATGAAGAAGTATCAGATGCTGACCGGCGGCGATGCGCAGACCGGGGGGATCGGCATTATGACCGTGCCGCGTCTGAAGCAAACCTGGCAGCTGCTGGTGGATAACAAGCTGATCGATCCGGCCAAAGTTCCGTTTGATGGCAGCTACACCCTGAAATTCATTCAAGATGTGAAGGTTATGCCATGAATGCCGCCAGCCGACTGACCCTGATGAGCAATGATGCGCAAGCGGTGCCGCTGCATGCGGCCCCTCCGGCGATTGAAGTGCTCTCTGCCGAGAAAATTTACCCGAACGGTACACGCGCGCTGCTGCCAGTGGACCTGACGATTCGCCAGGGCGAGTTTGTCTCGCTGCTCGGTCCGTCTGGCTGTGGCAAAAGTACCTTACTGAAAATGATCGCCGGTTTGATTGAACCGAGCGATGGCAAACTGATGTTGTTCCGTCGCGATCGTCGGGAAAAGCAGCATGATTTGCCGTTATCGTTCGTGTTTCAGGAGGCGACATTGATGCCGTGGAGCAATGTGCACAAGAACGTGCGTTTGCCGCTCGATCTGGCCGGTGTGCCGCGTGCGGAAGCGGACACTCGTGTACGGGAGATCCTTGAACTGGTCGGTCTCGGCCAGTTTGGGCAGGTGCTACCGCGTGAGTTGTCCGGCGGGATGCAGATGCGTGTCTCGATTGCCCGTGGGCTGGTGACGCGCCCGAAAGTGCTGCTGATGGATGAACCTTTCGGTGCGCTGGATGAGATCACCCGCAACAAGCTGGATAGCGATCTGCTGCAACTGTGGCAGGAACAGAAGCTGACCGTGGTGTTTGTTACTCACTCGATTCAGGAAGCGGTGTTTTTATCGCAGCGCGTGATCATGATGGCGGCCCGCCCGGGGCGCGTGGTGGATGACATCAGCATTGATGCGCCGTTCCCGCGTGATGACGAGTTCCGTGTCAGCCAGCAGTTCACCCAATATGCGCAGCAGTTGCAGCGCGGCCTGTTCGCCGCCAGTCAGGAGAGCAAATCATGAAAAAGCCCTTAGCCGCGCAGCGCCAGTTTCAGCAGTGGCTGTTTCCGGCGCTGGTCGCCATCGCCCTGTTACTGCTGTGGCAGTTTCTGGTCACGGCATTGAAGATCCCGGCCTTTCTGGTGCCGTCGCCGCTGGTGGTGGCGCAAAGTCTGGTGCAGAACTTCCCGACGTTGTTTATGTCGCTGCTGTACACCCTGAAGATCACGGTGATCTCCTTTGTGGTGGCGATTGTGATCGGATCGATCGTGGCGTTCCTGCTGGTGCAGAACCGCTTTATCGAAACCGCGCTGTTCCCTTATATCGTGTTTTTGCAGGTGACACCGATTGTCGCCATCGCGCCGTTGATCATCATCTGGGTGAAAGACACCACGATGTCGCTGGTGGTCTGTGCCACGCTGATGGCGGTGTTCCCGATTATTTCTAACACCACTCAGGGCCTGCGCAGCGTCTCGCCGGGTTTGCTGAGTTATTTCAAACTTAACCATGCCTCGCGTTTGCAGATTTTGCTGCGCCTGCGCATTCCCTCGGCTCTGCCGTACTTCTTTGGCGCACTGCGTATTTCCAGCGGTTTGTCGCTGATTGGTGCGGTGGTGGCGGAGTTTGTTGCTGGCACCGGCGGCACCGATACCGGGCTGGCCTACCAGATTTTGCAGGCGGGTTATCAGCTCAACATTCCGCTGATGTTTGCCGCGCTGTTGCTGATTTCTCTGGCCGGGTTCCTGCTGTTTGCCGTGATGTCCTGGCTGACGCGCCGCGTACTGGCCGCCTGGCATGAGAGTGAACTTAGCCCGACCTGATACCTCAACTACAGGAAATGAAGATGTCTGATTCCGATCGTCAGTCTGCACTGGCGGCGCTGGTTGCGGCGTTGCCTGAACTCGACTGGATTAAAGAAGCGCCGAAGGTGAAACGCCTGTCGCGTGATTTTCACTGGTTCAGCCCGGTGCTAAAACCACAGCTGGAAGAGAAGTTCGCTGAGCTGGCGGTGCGCCCGCGTGATGAGCAGGAACTGGCGGCGGTGGTGGCGGCCTGTGCTGCCCATCGTATCCCGCTCAACCTGCGCGGTGGCGGCACCGGTAACTACGGCCAGTTGATCCCGCTGGATGGCGGGTTGATGGTCGATATGACCAAACTGAATGCGGTGGTGAGCATGGGGCAGGGCACGGTGCGTGCGCAGGCCGGGATTCGCCTTGGCGACCTGGAAGCGCATACCCGTCCGCTCGGCTGGGAGCTGCGTTGCATGCCGTCTACCTGGAAGCTGGCAACCCTCGGTGGTCTGTTTGGCGGCGGCTTTGGCGGTGTGGGGTCCATCAATTATGGTCCGCTGGCGGCACCCGGCAACGTACTGGCGGTGAAGATGATGACGATGGAAGAGACGCCGCGCATCCTGAAGCTGGAAGCACCCGACGCGCTGCTGCTGCATCATGCCTATGGCAGCAACGGCATCGTACTGGAGATTGAGCTGGCACTGGCTCCGCGTCATGACTGGATCGAACGCCTTGATACCTTTGCGAGTTTCCCGGCGGCGATGGCGTTTGCCGATGCGCTGGCGAAATCGCCGGGACTGGTGAAGCGTCAGATTGCGGTGATGGCTGCACCGGTGCTGGATTATTTTACCGATCTCGCCGAGGCCGACGTGGCAGGGCAGCATGGCGTGATTTCCGTGGTCGGCGTGGAGAGCGATTGTCTGCTGTCGTCGTTGCTGGCACAGCACAACGGACGCAGCGCGCTGCATTTTGCCGAGGGCGAGAATCCCGGCCATTCGCTGATTGAGTATTGCTGGAACCACACCACCTTGCAGGCGTTGAAGGTGGATAAGACCCTGACCTATCTGCAAACCGCTTACGCAGCGGACAATTATTATCAGCAGGCGCTGGCCATGGAAGCACAGCTGTCAGATGAAGTGATGTCGCATATTGAGTTTCTGCGCGATATGAATGGCACCCTGACCTGTAGCGGATTGCCGCTGGTGCGATATAGCGATGAAGATCGTCTGAACGCCATCATGGATATTTATCGTGATAACGGGGTGAAAATTAATAACCCGCACGTCATTCATATTGAAGATGGTAAACAAGGGATGGTGCGTGCCGATGTTGTGGCTATGAAACGCGCCTGCGATCCGTATAATTTACTTAATCCCGGCAAATTACGTGGCTGGGAAGTGCGCGAAACATTGCCGGATGTGAAAATAACCGGTGTAAATAATTAATCGATAATAAGACTTTTTTTGCGGCAAAGCTCACCACCGACGGTACATTTATTGTCCGGCAGGCGAAGCTTTGCTCTTTTT
Source organism: Pantoea sp. App145 (assembly GCF_047947045.1). Lineage (NCBI taxonomy): Bacteria > Pseudomonadati > Pseudomonadota > Gammaproteobacteria > Enterobacterales > Erwiniaceae > Pantoea > Pantoea sp. App145. The sequence continues at coordinate 2,334,073 of NZ_CP133290.1, read as the reverse complement.
AAAAAGTGACGAGGCTTGGGACTATGCAATTAAAAACACTGAGTGGTGCGTGTCTTGCTGCGCTGTTTTTCCCTCTGGCTCCCGCTGCACTGGCGGCAACACAGAGCAATATCAGCGATTGTCAGTATGGTGCGAGTGGCGTAAATAGCTTCACCGATATATTTACCTGCGGTACCGTGAGCGGCAGTCTGCGTACGCTTTATTATTCAACACACAACGCTTATTTCTCTAAAGGTTTTAATCAGGACACCGTGAGTTATGGTGGTAGCCTGAAATATGAAACCGCTCCATTCTATGGTTTCCGTGCTGGTGTGAGTGGTATTTTTCTGCGCGGTATCGATCATCCTGATGAAGCGCACACCATTAGCGATATTGGTGATAATCAAACCAACTTTGGTGAAGCTTATTTAAGCTGGCAACAGGATAACTTTAAAATAACGGCCGGTGATCAACGAATCAATATTCCTTTCGTTGGCGATTACGACTGGCGTATTACACCCATCCTGTTCCGCGGTATCGACACCAATTACGGTGACAGCACCAACTTCCTGCATGCGACTAAAATCTGGCGTTATAAGCCGTGGGGTGATGATCAGTTCCTCAACACCACCGCTTATACCGATGTGGAAGAACGCACCAACGGTATGTGGGCGTTGGGTGGCGGTCGTGGTACGCAGTGGGACAATAAGAAGCTGACCGGGCAGCTGTGGTATCAGGAATACGCTGATTATACCCGTCTGGTGTATGGTGAGAGCCATCTGCAATGGCAGGATGCATTGTTCCAGCCGGATGTCGGATTACAGTTTATTCGCGGCACCAGCGCAGGCAAGGCTCTGGCGGGTGAAGTGAACAGCACCTCATACGGTGCACAGCTGGCATTGACGTTTACCCCGGCGCTGAGCTGGAAACTGGGCTATGACCATATCGCTGCCAGCGGCAATAGCTGGAATAACGGCTCGCTGGTGACGCCTTATGCGCACAATACCTCCTCCGGACCTTATTTTGCTCAGCCGTTCTTCACCAGTACTCAGGATCTCGGCAGCGGTAACGCCTATATGACCAACCTGAACTATGTGATGAATGAAAGCCTGTCGCTGGGTACGCAGTATTCCTTTATGGATCTGAAACCCTCACCGGCTTCCGCCAGCATCAACCAGTCGGAATATCTGGTTTATTTCACCTGGAGCTTCAGTGGCGTGCTGAAGGGCCTGAGTCTGACCGATTTCGCCGGGGTGCAGACCTCACCGTTGTATGATTCTCACTTCTGGCAGAACCGTTTAAGCCTGGAATACGATTTCTAACCTCTCAGGGAGGCCTTCCGGCCTCCCTTGTTTATTGCGCTGTGCACTGCATTGCGCGATAAATCGCGCCGCTACGGGTTGGTGCCGGTATTATTTAATGGGTGTTTACAAGGAAACGTAAATAATTCCATGTTAATTTACTGAGTAAAAACTACTTATTGATACTTTTAAACTGTAGCCTGACTCACATTATACTAATGAATAGTTATTTAATTTAAGGTGGATCTTTACTCTTGATAATATCACGAATAGTCTTTTGTTATTCGTACTGAAGGGTAAACAAGGAGTGTTTATGAGTGGTTCGCATGATTATCAATTGCAGGCAATGATTAAATTCTGGGAGGTAAGCAGTGAGCCATGGGGGGCTAAAGATAGAAATTCAAAGTTTATCTATGCCAATAAACGCTATCATGAGCTACTCTCACTACCGCATGGTTTTAATGTTGAAGGTCGATATGACGGAGAATTACCCGCTTCAACGGCTGAGTTTCAAAATGAGTTTCAGGCCCATGATCGTAAGGTTGAAAAATTATTGGATAGAGTTACTTCAATAGAGATACACCCTTTTGAGCAGAACCATTATCTCCAGCCGTGGTATTTTGATAAGTATCCATTAATGGACAGTCATGGTGTCTGCATAGGAACTATCTTTCATGGCAGACCAGTGGAAATGATTACGTTAACACGATTGGATAAAATTAAAATACCCTCGTCTCTGGTGTTTACTCCGCCATCTGATTTCTTCTTAAAAAGAGAATGGGAGATCGTATTTTACTTATTGCAAGGGTTTTCAGCGAAAGATATTTCTGCTCACCTCCATATATCACATCGCACAGTGACTAACCATATCCAGAATGTTTATCAAAAAGCCAATGTTAGCTCAAGAAGGGGATTGATAGAGTTCTGCTATGAAAATAACATATCTAATTATATTCCGGATAGTTTTTTCAAAACGCCAGAATCTCTATCAATTTAACAGAGTTTCTTAGGAAATACTGTCAAAACCCGTTCGATCATATGTCAGATGCGATGGCGGGCATAAAAATATTAATTCTACGCGCGTATGAGCGACCAGCTGATGCGCGGTATTTGGCGAGATACAAAATGTACTGCCCCGCCTGAAGACCGTTTTGGTGATATGACCTAAACTCCCCTCATTTACTTCGGCAGTAAAAATAGCACCCTCACCAGAAAGGATGATATACCACTCTTCGGCTTCGTGGTGGCAATGGCAGCCAACCTTATTTCCTGCTTCAATCACAGTTGCGTAGAGATCCTGCTCCGTGCCATTAATCAGGTTTTGAATTGAAATTCCAACAGAATTGTCCTTGATTGCACCATCGGTCTGAAAATCTGAGAATAAGATCACATTAATACTCCTTTATAAAATAAGTATTCCATACTCTGTCCATTTGATGAGCGTCAATATCATAATGATCTATGATTATCGAGTTAAGTATTGCATAGATTAATGTTGTACTGTCAATTTTAAATTAAAAAACTTCCCATTATGCTGGAGATAAAAGAATGGACTCAAATCAACCCTTATCCGACTGGCACCGGGAAGATATTCTTGCGGCGATCAGAAAGAAGAAAAAATCAATGGCTGCACTATCACGGGAATTTGGTCTTTCTTCGGGGACATTAATCAACACGCTAAACCGTCCATGGTTGCGCGGAGAACGTATAATTGCGGGTGCGATCGGCGTAAAAGCCGAAGAAATCTGGCCGAGTCGTTACCAATTAAGAAAGCATAAGTCGTGACATCGTTTTTTAATTAATACCTCACACGCCCGTTAAACCCTGAAGACAACATCAGGCTGCCCGCCATTAATCCGATGTCTTCACTTTCCGGGGCACTGAGATCTTCGACAAAACGCGTTGCCCACCAGTGACAATCCTGCTGATGGATGCCTTTCATCAGCCGGGCGTGACGATTTTGCCGTTCGCTGAGCGGAATACGCAGCGCAGTGTGAATGGCGTCAGCAATGGCATCGGGATCATAAGGATTAACAATCAATGCACCCTCCATATGTTCTGCCGCACCGGCAAACTGCGACAGGATCAACACGCCAGGATTGGCGGGATCCTGCACTGCAACATACATTTTCGCCATCAGGCTCATACCCGCCATCAGCGGCGTGACCAGCGCGACACGAGACGCACGATAGATACCGGCCTGCTCCTCCCGACTGTAGGCTTTGGTCAGATAACTGATCGGGCACCATTCCAGCGTACCCTGTACGCCATTCATTTCACCGCACAGATTCTCCAGCTCATGGCTCAACTCAGCCGTGCGCGATGTGTAGCCAGCAGCCGGAGAAGCCAGTTGTAGCAACATCATATTTCCCGTGTAATCCGGGTGATGGCGCAACAACACCTCAATGGCGCTGATGCGATAAGGCAGACCGGCGCTGTCATCAAGATGGCCGCCGCTCAGGATGGTGTTTTCCGGCAGGGTTGCCCGACATTGTTCTTCCATATAACTGCAACTGTTGCTTGCCAGTAGACAGTGCGCATCTTCCAAATCGATACCCACCGGATACACCCCAGTGCTGATAATCTGCCCGTGAATGCGTATGCGCGTGACGCTCAGGCGTTCGCAGCGGAATGTGCTTTCGACCCACAACAGAAAATTGTTCATATCCTGGCTGGTCTGAAAACCAATCAGATCGCAACACAATAACGACTCAGCCAGCCATGACCAGTCAGGAATGGCGGAAAACCCCACGCCTGCCGGGAAGGGTTGATGGAAAAACAAGCCGATGCGATTTGTCAGCCCGGCAGTGCGTAGCATTTTCACGCTCGGTATCAGGTGGTAATCCTGGACCCAGATAACATCATCGGGCATGGCGTATTCGGCGATTGCCCTGGCATAGCTTTCGTTGAGTTTCCGATACTGGCTCAAATCGTCCTGATTAAAACGCGCCAGGTCAGGTCGCTGATGAAAAATCGGCCACAACCCCTGATGAACATAATGATGGTAGCCCTGTTCCACTTCACCCCGGCTCAGCGGGAAGCTGAGGGTGTCAAATTTATGGCCGTGGCGAAAATGCAGCGGGTGAGGTGTCTCTGATGAAATGGCCTGAGTTTTTCCGTCCCAACTAATCCACAACCCACCGCGGCGTGACAGGATGCTTTCATACAGCGCGGATAAGGTCGCAGCCCGTGACAGATTGTGCGAAACCAGAATGAAGCCTGACATAGCATTTTCCCTTTGATCACGATGAAAACCATTTCCATTGATTTAAGCGTTCTGCATATAAAAAAGGCGTAAAAAAACGACGAACAGGTATAAAAATCAGGCAAAAACGGGCCTTACTCTCCACTTCGTTAGTCAGGGGCAGCAGCTATAATTGCTTCATCCAGTGGTTGGCAGACTGGCTATCTGACGCGTGTGATAACCCTCTGAAAGGATGCATTCCTTATGGCTTCAACAAAGCAATCTCTTCCGGCTGGCATGCTGGCGGCAGCAGGCATTGTGTTTGGTGATATCGGCACCAGCCCGCTTTATACGTTGCGGGAATGCCTTTCAATTTTGCCCGATGGCAGTCCGACACCAGCAGCGGTGATGGGGTTTCTTTCACTGATCTTTTGGGCGCTGACGTTGATCGTCACCGTGAAATACGTTTGCTTTGTGATGCGCGCCGATCATGACGGTGAGGGCGGGATCCTGACGCTGATGTCACTGGCGCGTCAACATGTCACCGGTCGCGCCGGATATTTTATTGTGCTGGCGGGGCTGATCGGCAGTGCATTCTTTTATGGTGACGGCGTGATTACGCCTGCCATTTCGGTCATGTCGGCGATTGAAGGGATTGAGGTGGTTGCACCTGGGCTGGACCACCTGATTGTTCCGCTTTCAGTGATCATCCTGACCTTGCTGTTTATTATTCAGAAACACGGCACCGAGCGGGTGAGCCTGGTATTTGGTCCGGTGATGCTGGTGTGGTTTCTGACCCTTGCGGTGCTGGGTATACGCGGCATCATGATGAACCCTGGCGTGTTGCAGGCGTTGAATCCACTCTTTGCGCTGGAATTTCTCAACAGCCATAAGGCGCTTTCCTTTGCCGCGCTGGGCATGGTGGTGCTGGCGGTGACCGGGGCTGAAGCCTTGTATGCGGATATGGGCCATCTGGGAAAAACACCGATTCGTCTGGCATGGCTGGTTATTGCCATGCCAGCGCTGGTGCTGAACTACTTCGGCCAGGGGGCGCTGGTGCTGGAGGACGCTGACGCGGTGCGTAATCCTTTTTACCTGCTGGCTCCCGACTGGGCGCAGATCCCATTGATTGTGCTGGCGACCTTATCGACGGTGATCGCCGCGCAATCGGTAATTTCCGGTGTTTATACCCTGACGCATCAGGCCATCCGGCAAGGATTCCTGCCACCGGTGCGCATCGTCTATACCTCATCAACTGAGTCCGGGCAGATTTATATCCCGGTCGCTAACTGGCTGCTGTTCGCGGCAGTGACGGTGATTATTATCTCTTTTCGCCAATCTTCAGCGCTGTCGTCGGCATACGGTATCGTGGTCACGGGGACTATGGTGCTGACAGCTTGTCTTGCAAGTGTGGTTGCCTTTAAAAACTGGCGCTGGCCGCGGGCGGTGGCGTTGGTGTTCCTCGTTTGTATGCTGATCATTGATGTCCCGCTGTTCAGTGCCAATCTCATGAAACTGCTGTCTGGCGGCTGGGTGCCAGTGTTACTGGCTATGACGATGCTGGTCCTGATGCTGATCTGGAGCAGTGAACGCTCGCTGCTGATCCGTCGTCTGGCGGATGATCCGGTAGGACTGAAAGCGATGATCAGTTCGCTGGAAGCGAATCCGCCGAAACGGGTGGAAGGTACAGCTGTCTTCCTGTCACGCAAGGAATATGAAATTCCCCAGGCGTTGCTGCACAACCTTAAACATAACCGCGTGCTGCATGCGCGGACGGTACTTTTGCACATCCGGACCATCGATACGCCAAGGGTGCATAACCAGAAACGGATCAGCATCCAGCAACTTTCTCCTTCGTTCTGGCAGGTGACAGCGGCTTATGGCTGGCATGAAGTGCCGTCGATGCAGGAGATCCTGCATTTATGTGGACTGGAGGGGTTTGGTTGTACCTTGCAGGAAGCATCGTTTTTTACCTCACACGATACGCTGGTGATGAAGAAACGAAATGGCCTGGCGCGGGCGAAAGGGGCGATTTTCCATTTCTTTCAACGTAATGCCTTGCGGGCACATGAACAATTTATGATTCCACCCAATAGGGTGATTGAGTTGGGCGGGCAAAAGGAGTTCTAAGCTGAACCTAGACGGTTCTTAAATCTAAAGCAGATATCCATGCCGAACAGGCTAACCAAAGGTATAGTTTTACAACCTTTAGTTAGCTGTAGGGGACATTATGGTTATCACTCATTTCTTACATCTGCGCGAATTACTGCAAATACTTTTTGTTATTATCTGTGTGATTTTAAAGCATTTCTCCCATCGTAATCTGTGGGCGAAAATTGTTCTGGCCTGTATGATCTATGCGGCCGAGGCATTAATACTTATCTTTTTCAATCAGTCAGGTTAATAACTTAACGATGGCTGCGAATATTTTTTCTCATGCTAAATATATTGCAGAAACACAATTGAATGTTTTATCCATGATTTCTTCTATATGTTTGCGAATCATTTACTTAATTCTTCAGGAATACTGGCGCGTGTGTTCTAAATTAAAATGGTAAGGTTGATATTGTTTTATAAAGAAGCGCTATAAACAACGCATGTATCAAATGGTGTCTGCCCCGTTTATTTAACAACTTGTGTTGTCTCCGAAGGTGTATCATGAAAAGACTCATCTTTTTGCAAATTGTGATGACTTTACTGGTGGGGATAAGCGCACCTCACTTAGCCTACGCACGAGGTTATTACTATCATGGTTATGGTGGCCCCCGTGTCATTATTGGTGCCGGGCCAATCTGGTGGCCGCCTGCTTATTACGGCCCGCCACCTTATTACGGTCCGCCCGCAACCGTTTATGTGTCACCACCCGCTCCTCAGGTTTACGTTCAGCAGCCTGCACCGGCCAGCGCTTACTATTGCCGTAGTCCGGGAGGATATTATCCGCAGGTAAAACGTTGTCCATCCGGCTGGCTTAAAGTGGTGGCTCCAGCACCGGCCCCGTATTAAATAAATACCCATCAGAGGTCAAGCCAGCATGAAAACAATGACATGGTATCCGGCGGTTATTACGCTGGGCTGCGTGCTTTTATCCGGCTGTGTATCGCCCCCCAGCGGGCCGAATGTGACGGCATTGCCCGGTACGGGTAAAAGTTATGCGCAGTTTCAGACTGACGATTCCCTCTGCCGTGATTTTGCCCGAGGAAATCTGAGCCAGGCTACGCAACAGGCGAATAATAACGTGACAGCTAACGCTGCCGGAGGAACGTTGATAGGGGCTGCCAGTGGAGCATTAATTGGTGCAGCTTCCGGCCAGGCAGGGCCGGGGGCCCTGATTGGGGCCGGGGCGGGTCTGCTAGTGGGCAGCGCTGTGGCCAATAATTCATCCCTGCGCAGTAATGATGATATACAGCAGCAATATAACAATGTGTATGTTCAGTGCATGTACGCAAAAGGTAATCAGGTGCCAATGCCTGCGGGTTATGTCGCACCGCCTCCTGCCCCCTCAGCGGTTCCACCTGATTATTATCCACAGCCAGGAGACGATGTACCGCCTGATTATATGCCCTGATTAACAACGGGTTAATTAAAACTATAATGCCTGCCATTTTTAAACTGGCAGGCATTATTTATTCGTATTTATTTCTTTGTACGGCGAAAGTGTTGCCAGGTGCGGTCAAGCCATAAATAAATAACCGGTGTGGTGTAAAGCGTCAGCATTTGGCTAAATAACAAACCACCAATAATTGAAATACCGAGTGGTTTCCGAAACTCGGAACCATAACCTGAACCTAAGACCAGCGGCAGCGCCCCTAAAATGGCGGCGCAGGTGGTCATCATAATGGGACGGAAACGGATCATACAGGCGCGCATAATGGCTTCCTCTGCACTGCGTTTATGCTCACGTTCTTCCGTTATGGCGAAATCAATCATGATGATGGCATTTTTCTTCACGATGCCAATCAGCAAGATCACCCCAACTAACGCGATAATGGAAAGCTGGGTATCGGTGATGAGCAGAGCAATTAATGCCCCCACACCGGCAGAAGGCAGGGTAGAGATAATCGTCAGCGGGTGGATCAGATTCTCATACAGCATACCCAACACGATATAGACCGATATCAACGCCGCGAGAATCAACCAGGGCTCGCTGGCGACGGATTGCTGAAACACCTGTGCCGTTCCTGAAAAGCTTCCCTGGATATTGGCGGGCATGCGCAACCGGGCGATAGCGTCATTCACCTGCTGGGTTGCCTGGCCAATGGCAGCCCCAGGTGCGAGGTTAAATGAGGCCGTGATAGCGGGAAAAGCATCCTGATGGTTAATCGAGATGGCTGTGCGGTTCAGGGTAAAATGTGCCATCGCAGCAAGGGGAATCAGCGTATTTCCTTCTGACGACACCGGAGTGGACGGCGTTACCGTTGGGCTACCTCCGCCGCCGGAGGGCGTGCCAGCCGGAACGTAAATTCCGGTCAGTGCTGCCGGATCGGTCCAGTATTCGGGGGCCAGCTCCATCACCACATGATATTGATTGGTCGATTTATAAATGGTTGATACCTGTCGCTGGCCGAAAGCGTCATATAACGCCTGATCGATTGAGGCAAATGGCACCCCCAGTCGGGAAGCGGTATCACGGTCTACATTCACCGTTGCCTGCAAACTGTTATCCTGTTGATCGGTATTGATGTCTTGCAGGATGGGGAGCGTGTGCATGGCAGCCACCACTTTCGGCACCCAGCTATCCAGGTCGGTTTGTTCATCAGCCGTCAGGGTATATTGGTATTGCGCACCACTTTGCCTGCCACCGACGGTAATATCCTGCGCGGACTGCAGGTAAAGCCTGGCGCCCGGAATGTTCCCCAGCGAGTGGCGCAACTGACCAATCACCTCATCCGCACTCGCTTTGCGTTCACCTAAAGGCTTCAGGGTGACAAACATAAAGCCGTTATTGATGGCGTTCGAGCCACCAATAAAACTGCCCACCGAGGCCACGCTGGGATTTTTGAGCACCAGCTGGTTGATCTGCTGAAACTTACGCTGCATCGCGTACCAGGAGATACTTTGCGAGGCTTGCACCCTGCCAATCAATCTGCCGGTATCCTCCTGCGGGAAAAAACCTTTAGGAATAATGATGTACAACACCACGTTCAGCACCAGTATCAATAGTGTCACCGTACCCATTAACACCGGGTGGAGCAGCACCCAACCGAGGGTGCGCTGGTAAAAACGGTGGAAGCCGGTGTGGGTATAGTGGTCCTGTTGAGGGGGATGCCGTGGTTTATGGCGCAGCGCCAGGCTTGCCAGCATCGGCGTTACCGTCAGCGAAATCAGCATCGACATCATAATCGCGACCGACAACGAGACCGAAAACTCACGAAACAGTCGTCCGACGATGCCCCCCATCAGCAACAGCGGGATAAATACCGCTACCAGCGACACGCTAATGGTCAGCACCGTAAACCCGACCTCATGTGCACCGTCGAGAGCGGCCTGGACCGGCGGCTTCCCCCGTTCCAGATGGCGCATGATGTTCTCCACCACTACGATTGCATCATCCACCACAAAGCCGGTCGCAATCGTCAGCGCCATCAGTGACAGGTTATTGAGGCTAAATCCAAGGAAATACATCACCGCAAAGGTGCTGAGCAGTGAGAGGGGAACCACGATGGCGGGAACCAGGGTAGTACGCCAGTTGCGGAAAAAGGCAAAGGTCACCAGCGTGATCAACAGCACCGCTATCAGCAGTGTTATCTCCACTTCCCGCAACGAGGCGCGAATAGTGGTGGTGCGATCCATCAAAATGTTCAGTTTGATGGTTGGAGCGATCGATTCGGATAAAAATGGCAGTTCAGCTTTCACGTTATCGACAGTGTCGATCACGTTGGCACCGGGTTGTTTATAGACGATCAACAGCACAGCAGGTTTGCCGTTCGACAGGCCGTAATTTTCCAGATTCTCGACATCCTGCCGTACATAGCCAAGATCGGCGATATGCACCACCTGCTGCGGTGTCTGGCTGACCACCAAAGGCCCATAATCCCCTTCCCGGTACAGCATATCGTTTGCACCCAGGGTGTAAGTTTGATTACCTTCGCGATGCGTTCCCTTGGGCAGATTGACGTTGGCATTGGCAATCACGGTGCGGATTTGTTCCAGGCTGATACCGTAGTGATTGGTGCGGTCAGGATTGAGTTCAATACGCACCGCAGGCAAGGCACCGCCGCCCACGGTGACATCGCCAACGCCTGAGGTTTGCAGCAGTTTTTGTTGCAGCACGGTTGAGGCGGCATCATACAGTTGCCCACGGGTGGCGGAATCGGAAGTCAGGCTGAGGATCAGAATCGGTGCATCGGCGGGATTCACTTTACGATAAGTCGGATTACCTTCCAGGTTGGCTGGCAGGTTGGTGCGTGCCGCGTTGATCGCCGCCTGGACATCACGCGCCGCGCCATTGATATTGCGGTTCAAATCGAACTGCATGGTGATACGTGTCGCGCCCAGTGAGCTGACGGAGGTCATCTGCGTAATACCGGATATTTGCCCAAACTGGCGTTCCAGTGGCGTGGCCACGGAGGTGGCGACGGTATTGGGATCGGCTCCTGGCAAGGTGGCTGTCACGCTGATGGTGGGAAAATCTACCTCGGGCAACGGTGCCACCGGCAACAAGTTAAACGCCAGTATGCCCGCCAGCGCCATGCCAACCGCTAACAGGATGGTGGCAACAGGCCGCCGGATAAAGGGAGCTGAAAGGTTCATCAGGACGACCTTGCGCGCCAGCGCGTTACCGCATCCCCCATGCGGTGCATGGCCAGATACATCACCGGGGTGGAGAACAGCGTCAGTAACTGGCTGACCACCAGGCCGCCAATGATGGCGATCCCCAGCGGATGACGTAATTCCGATCCCATACCGGTGCCAAATGCCAGCGGGAGGGCACCAAACATCGAGGCGATAGTGGTCATCAGGATTGGGCGAAAGCGCAGCTCAGCTGCCCGGGAAATCGCTTCAGTGGCGGAAAGCTGTTGGTTACGCTCCAGTTCAAGGGCGAAATCAATCATCATGATGGCATTCTTCATCACGATCCCAATCAACAGCACTATGCCGATCAGGCCGATAATATCGAACTGAGTACCGGTGATCACCAGCGCCAGCAAGGCCCCCAGCGCCGCAGAAGGTAAGGTAGACAGAATGGTGATCGGATGGATAAAGCTTTCATACAAAATGCCCAGCATCAGATAAACCACAATAATCGCCGCCAGCACCAGAAAAGCCTGGCTGGCCAGCGAAGCCTGAAAGGTTGCGGCTGCTCCCTCGAGCGCGATTTGCACAGACAACGGGATCGCCAGCTGTTGTTTGATGTGATCGAGATGTGTCAGGGCGGTGCCCAGCGTGTAGCCGGGCGCGAGGTTGAACGATACATCCGCATAGGGGAATTGCCCCTGTCGATTGATGGTGACGGGGGCCGGGATCACTGCCATCGTTGCCAGGGTTGCCAAAGGCGTGATTCCACCGGATGAGGTGCTGACATACAACCCGGAAAGCAGGCCGGACAGCTCAGCCGTTTCCCGGTCGGCGACCATCACCACATGGTATTGATTCAGATGGGTATAAATGGTGGAAATCTGGCGCTGACCGAAGGCATCGTACAGCACATCATCAATCGCCTGGGGCGTTACCCCGAGGCGGGATGCGGTGGCCCGATCAAATGTCAGCTGAACTTGATTCCCCTGCTGTAGCGCCTGGCTTTGCACGTCGGCGAAGGCCGGGTCCTGCTTCATCGCAGCCAGCAATTTGGTGGTCCATTGGTTCAATATCCCCGGATCGGTGGCCTGTAACCCCACCCGATAACTGGTGGTGGAGATGCTGTCATCCAGCGTCAGATCCTGTACCGGATGCAGATAAAGGCGCATGCCTGCCTGATTTGCCGTCGCATCCGCCAGACGGCGCATCACCTGACTGCTGCTATCGCGAGCCCCTTTGTCTTTGAGATTGATAAGCACCGTTCCCTGGTTAAGGGTGGGGTTAGTCTGATTGATGCCGACAAACGATGACAGGCTGGCAACGGCTGGATCTTTTAAAATTTCATTCACCAGTTGCTGCTGTTGCTGCACCATATAGGGAAAAGAGATATCCGGGGCAGCCTGAGAAACCCCCGCCAGCAATCCGGTATCCTGTTCAGGGAAAAAGCCTTTGGGCATCAACAGCAGTACCGCGAAAGTCAGCAGCGTGGTGAGCGCGACCGAAAAAAGCACCCATCCCTGATGGCGAAGCACCCAGCCCAGGCTATGTACATAATGTTGATTGATGCGATCAAAGAAATCGGCCCGCCGGGTCTCCTCATGGGTTTTAAACATCTGTGAACACATCATTGGTGTGAGCGTCAGCGAGACAACAGCGGAAACGACGATGGCGATGGCCAGCGTCAGAGCAAACTCCCGGAACAGACGACCGACCACATCCCCCATAAATAGCAGTGGAATCATCACGGCAATCAGCGATACCGACAGCGAAATAATGGTGAAACCAATTTGTTTTGAGCCTTTCAGCGCCGCTTCCAGCGGTGGGTCGCCGCTTTCAATATAGCGGGTGATGTTTTCAATCATGACGATGGCATCGTCAACCAGAAAACCGGTGGCGACGGTGAGGGCCATCAGCGTCAGGTTGTTGAGTGAAAAACCGAGGCTCCAGGCAATCGCCAGCGTGCCAATCAGTGACAGAGGGACGGTGACTGCCGGGATGACGGTAGCGGCGAGTTTGCGTAAAAAGATGAAGATCACCATGATCACCAGCGCAATGGCGACCGCCAGTTCGTACTCGACATCGGTGACGGAAGCGCGGATGGTTTGCGTGCGATCGGTGAGGATGGTGACCTTAACGGTGCCCGGCAGGCTGGCGCGCAGTTGTGGTAAGAGATTTTTGATCCGGTCAACCACCTCGATCACGTTGGCTCCCGGCTGGCGCTGAATATTCAGCACAATGGCGGGTGTGGTGTTGGTCCATGCTGCCTGGTAGCGATTTTCTGAGGCGTCAATGACGCTGGCAACTTGCGCCAGCCGCACCGGGGCTCCGTTTTTGTAGGCAATGATAATCTTCTGGTAATCCGCCGCCGATTGCAGTTGGTCGTTAGCGCCAATCGAAAACGCCTGCCAGGGACCGATCAGATTGCCTTTGGCCTGGTTGACGTTAGCATTGCCCAGACTGGTGCGGACATTATCCAGCGAAATACCCAGTGCATTCAGTGCCTGGCTATTGACCTCGACCCTGACGGCAGGACGCTGACCACCGCCGATAGAGACCAGACCTACGCCGGTAATCTGGGAAATTTTCTGCGCCAGCCGGGTATCGGCCAGATCTTCAACCTCTGTGAGCGGTAAAACATCCGAAGTGAGAGACAGGGTAAGTACCGGCGCATCGGCGGGATTGACCTTATTGTAAACCGGTGGATAAGGCAGATTGGTGGGTAAGTAGCTTGCCGAGGCATTAATTGCCGCCTGAACTTCTTGCTCCGCCACATCGAGTGATAAGGCCAAATCGAATTCCAGTGTGATGATGGAAACGCCATTCGAGCTGGTGGAGTTCATCGCCTTGAGGCCAGCCATTTCCCCTAATTGCACTTCCAGCGGGGCGGTGATGGAGGTACTGATCACCTCGGGACTTGCCCCTGGATACTGGGTATAAACCTGAATGGTGGGATAGTCCACATCCGGCAGTGCGGACACTGGCAGCAAGCGATAGCCCAATAACCCCGCCAGCAGCAGAGCAATCATCAGCAAGGTCGTTGCGATGGGGCGCTCAATAAAGGGGCGAGAGACATTCATGGCAGCCCCATATCACGGCGACACAATGCGGATCAGTGAGCCGTTATCCAGCTTGTCTGCACCGTCGGTAACAATTCGCTCACCGGGCTGCACGCCGTTATTGAGGATGGCGCTATTCTGCCCGCTGGTCGGTCCCACTTTTACCTTACGCAGTTCAACTTTATTCGCGTTGCCGACCACAAAAATAAAGTCCCCCTTGCTGCCGTGCTGGATCGCGGCGGTGGGGATGACCGGGACTTGCTTCAGGGTGTTGACCTGCATATGGATATTGACAAACTGATTGGGAAACAAGACGTTGCCGCTATTGGGGAACTCCGCTTTGACTTTGATGGTTCCGGTACTGGTATCCACCTGATTATCGACGGCAATCAGCTGTCCCTGGCTGAGCAGACGCTGATCATCACGGTTATAAGCGAAAACGGGCACCGTACCGCGCGTTATGGCTGCGCTGATTTGGTCCCGGTAATCTTCTGGAACGGCATACAGCACCGTGGCGGGATCCAGTTGCGTGATCACGGCAATTCCGGTGGTGCTGGTCGTGGTGATGTAATTGCCTGGATCGACCAGACGCAGTCCAATAACGCCATCCACCGGGGAGGTGATGGCGGTATAACTTAACTCGACATCAAGATTTTTTACCGTGCCGGAATCGGTCTGTACCGTGCCCTCATCCTCTTTGACCGTCGCGACCTGGCTATCCAGCATTTGTTGGGTAATGGCACCGGATTTGATCGACTGCTGGTAGCGACGTAAATTCTGCTGGTCATTGAGCAGCAGCGCCTGATCGTGAACCAGGGTTCCCTGCGCAGCTAACCGTTGCGCTTCTAACTGGCGTGAGTCGATATGGGCAATGAGCTGCCCTTGTTTCACCGGCTGGCCTTCTTTGAAATAAACCTGGTCGAGAATGCCGTCGATCTGCGGCACGATGGTGACGGTGCGGGTCGCGGTCACTGTTCCTAACGCATCGATGAATACCGGCACATCACTGAGTTTTGCCGCCACGGCAGTAACGGGCGTACTCTGCTCATGTGTGGTGTTGGCGGGGGGCGTCTGACGAAAAAACACATACCAGGCCGCAATCAGGCATAAAAAAATAATCAACAACAACCCAGACCAAGTGACTTTTTTCATAAAGACCACTCTATAGTTGCAATTCCATTGACCCTTTAAAACGTTCTGATGCGCAGTGGTAATGTTGATAATTATAGTGTCGGTAGTGCCTCACTAACGCTGGCCAGAATGTAACAATTACTTCAGCAGATGATAAATATGAGAGAAACAGGCGGTGAATAAATTGTGGGGTAACTTGGATAGTCCTTATCATGGTAACTCCTTATTTAATAATGATGTGCCCTATAAAACGTCCTCGTTCTATAGGGCAACTTTCCAGTCAGGCTATTTTTTATAAACTTCCAGACCAATATCTTTGTGATCGGTTTTATGGCCGACTTCATCAACGATTCGGTAATAACATTGGCTGGATTTTATTTCTCCGCTCTCATGGCACTTTGTGTTAGCCGCTTTAGAAAAGGCTTTATGACCCACGGTCGGGGTACCAGTTTGGGTGACGGAAATATTACCGATGCTTACGTATTCTCCTGATTTCACTTCATCTGCGGTGACTTGCTTTGCAGCAAATGAAGAGGCGGAAAACAACATGGTCAGGGTCAGTAATGAGGTGAGATGTTTCATATTATATCCTTATCTTGATAATAATTAGCCTGCTTTGAAATTTTATCATCAAAGCTATTTAAGTTTTAGCGCGGATTGAAAGAAAATCAACATGGAAAATAACCACCAATTTCAACGCCGGGGGATAGGATGAAAAATCAGGATCTGATCTGTTTGATGCATCTTTCGTGCAGCGGCTGTCAGGTTAAAACCACATCGGCTGATGTGGCTGACGCTGGCTATGAAAGAAGTAACGGGTTTCAGGCCGATGTTTCGTTTTTATCATCACAGACTTACTTGTTTGCAAATATGCATAGTTTGGTGAAGCTCTTCTCGGTAATTATTACAAAGACGCGTAAATAATGAGATTGTTTTTCATCACCTTTCTTATTGCTATCACCCACACTATTTCAATTGACACGCTGATGCCGCAGGCTATTTAAGCTGGCTCTCGCCTCCTGCCATTCCTGATAAAGTGTTGCCATATCTACCCACTGCAACCATTTTGCCGAGTGCAGTAAAAATTCATCGGCGACCGCATTGCGTAGCGCTTCGGCTGTAAACCCGACAAAGCCCAGTAGCCCGAGTCCGATGCTGATGCTTTCGTACAGGCAGTTACCATCATAGCGGGTGTCAATGGTCCTGCCATCAAGGCCGACAGGCCAGTAATGTGCTGATGCGTCATTTCCGGTGGAGGTGCCCGCCAGATTGGTATCGCGCTGCAAAACCAGGTTTAAATATATTTCGTTTAACTGAGGTTCTGCACTGGCGCGTATTTCCTGCGGATTGAAACTGCCATCGGTGCGGAACTCATTTACCACCAGCACGATGCCAGCAGGCATGATCCCTGAAGCCAGCAACATATTGAGGGCATCATCCGCGAGCTGGTTATTGAA
Organism: Pantoea sp. App145; assembly: GCF_047947045.1. Lineage (NCBI taxonomy): Bacteria > Pseudomonadati > Pseudomonadota > Gammaproteobacteria > Enterobacterales > Erwiniaceae > Pantoea > Pantoea sp. App145. The sequence continues at coordinate 2,317,230 of NZ_CP133290.1, read as the reverse complement.
ACTTCCTGACTGGCGTAACAGGAAATGACTCATTTCCTGAATCTGCTGAACGGAAGGCACCCAATCGGAAGCTGAAGGGACAGCAACCGGGTTGAAATGAATGGCGGCAGGTCGTGGGGTTATCACGCTATTCAAATCGACCGGTGAAGAGATATGGGAGGGAAGGGGCGTTATCAGCCGGTTGATATCACCAGGCAAAAGGGTTCCGAAGGGGGTGGGAACCGGGGTGAGATTATTGAAATCCAGTAACGAAAGTGCGGGTGAAGCAGCAACGGCGGGAGGGAGAAGAGAATTATCCTCGTTCCTGATGCGCCCCGATAATTTTATGCCCAGTTCATGCAGGGTGCGTATATCTAACCAGGTCAGTGCGCTGATATCGCTCAGTGGCAGTCGCGGGTACAGCTTATGCAGGCGTCCGGCGTATTCATGGCGGGTTTCCATTTTCTTCCGTGGGGTGATTTTCTTAATCCTGGCACCTTCCTTCGACAATGATTGATATTCTGGCCGATAGCGCAGCCTGCGTTCGTCTTCTCCTGTCAGCAGGCTGATATCACGGTAGGATGGTTTAGGCCTTAAGCTGAGTAGTCGGCGGGCGTAATCTTCTGCTGATTCGGCAGTGCCACGCGGGGTGCTGGCATGGATTTGCTTCCCGATGTCTGACAGCGTTTGAAAAGCAGGTATTTTCTTCAATGCCTGCAAACTTAATTTTGTCAGCCGACAAATCGCCCTTTGGGGGATATTGGGAATCAGTTCCTGCAAACGCACGGCATAGTCTTCAGGAGTCTCTTCCGGCTGCCAGGTGTGCTGAAAAATGGTCGTCCAAACGAGCCTGGGGAATTTTTTTAATTTTTTTAGCCTGTTATTCGCCTCCAGCAAACGGTGGCTGGTAGCGTGGGGCTTACCTGGACGCGGTTGAGGTAAGCGCGGGACGGGGGCCGTCTTTTTTCGTCGCATGGCTTTCTTATTTGAATCAACAATATCCCTGAATTCCGGCCTTTTACGCAGGGCTGATCCTGAGGCTTTGGTGATGCTGCTTAGCTCGGGAATGGTTAACCCCGGGTGATCTTTATGCAGCCGCACCGCCCAATCCATCGGTGTTTCCTTATCCTGTTGCGGCGTTGCTTTACCCGCTTCTTTAGCCGCGTCGGTCAGCGGGATAAATTCAGGCCACTGCCGCAAATTTTGTTCGCTCACGCCAACCGCAACGCAAATCTCAGCAGGAGTCAGCTGGGGGTGCTCGGTAATAATGCGCACTGCATAGGTGTGGTTACTCTCGCCATCCTGACGGCGTGTGGTTTGCTGCGCGGCTTCAACCGCCGCCGTCAGTGGCTTAAATTCCGGCCTTTGCCGCAGATTGGGTTCGCTCATACCGGAGATGTAACTGATATCGCCAAAGGTCAGGTCGTCATTATCGCGAAATAGGCGTATGGCACATTGCAGTGGCGATTCATCATCGCGGCGGGATTGGGTGGCGAAGGCTCTCAGGCCCGCCTCCGACAACGTTTTGAATTCTGCTCTTTGCCTTAGATCATTTTCATCCATCCTGGCGATAGCACTAAGTTCATGCGGCGTTAGCCCAGGATAAAGAACGTGCAGGCGGCGGGCGTATTCCAGCGGGGCCTCATCCTTAAGCTGCCGGGTTAGTTGCATCGCGTTGGTGGCCGCTTTGGTGAAACTTTTAAACATCCACAACTTGCGCAATCGCCGGATATCCATCCCTGCCAGCACGCAGAAATCATCTTCACACAGGTCAGGATAGAGCGGATAGATGCGCCGGACGTAAGCTGGACCTGATTCATTTTCTTGCTGTGGCGTGGCTGCCTGCGCTTCCTCTCCTTCTGGTGACAGGATTTTAAACTCCGGCCGATAGCGCAAATCCTGAACGTTCACTCCGGAGAGCATACTGATATCCCGCTGGAGTAAATCAGGGTTTTGCATCAGCCGCAGAACATAATGACTGTCTGACTCATTGGGCTGTCGGCGGGTGGTGATTTTGGCAATTTCACCGGCCGATGACAGGGCGTTAGAATGCTTTTTTGCTCGCACGGTTTGTTGCCCGTTGTTAGCCCCGAGGACCGTCATCAGAGCGGGCATCACTCCCGGTTCATGTGCTGCGCGATAAAGCAGGGTTTCAGCCGGGGTGAGTGATTCCACCAGAGTGGTGTTCTGCAACTGATGGGTGATCCTTTCATTAATGGTCGCCAGCACTTTTTTAGCTTTGCCCACATTTTCCAGCTTCTTCGTTAACCTGTGCTTCATCGCCACGATTTTGGGGTGCTTTGCGGGATGCTGCCGCTGATCGGGGATGAGCATTCTGCTTGCAGCATCAGGTCGATGGGTACGGGGTTTCACCGCCTGGCGCGGCTGGTGTTTGAAGGTTACCTGCGGTTGCAATGGGTGATAGCTTTCACGGTTGCTACCTGATGAAGGACCCTTGCCTGGCTCACGCGGTTGCAGAGAAACCGGGAGCTGCCAGCAGGAAGAGACAGCGTTAAAGGGCAGGGTGAGGGGATTGGGGACTGCATGGGAAAACCGAATCATTCCGGCACTGGAGTAATGCACAATAATGTTGTTATCCGACATGGAGATCGCTTTTGCTGGATTGGGTTAGAGCAAGTGAGGTTTATAGATGCCGGATAACCAATGATTTGATAATCATTAAAAAGGGATTTTACCCTGATATTTTAATGAGATCGCGCTGACCCTGGCGGATACGCACCATCCGTCGCGGCGCAATTTATTGCGCGGGTTTGCTCTGTGCGGTTATTGGCCTGGTCGGCATGAATGCGCACCGTGTGGTTGACGTTCAGGACGGTAGCGACGGTGTTATGCGATGTTTACACCTATCCACAATGCGCATGAATTGCTGCGGCACAATTTGCTGAATTTTGCATTTCAGTGCTATCGAGCCGAATGACGTTTGTTCAGACAATAAGGTGGCAATGTTACCAGGAAGTTATATTTGTTGTTAATAATGGATCGAAAAGTTGGCAATGTAGCTTATGTGATAATCCAAATGTCGGTTGTTTTGTGAATTTCATGTTTTTATATTGGCTGTGACGTTATTATTGATGGCGGGAATTATTATTTTTTTAAAGCCAAATTGATTGTTATTTCTCTCTTCATTTTCCCATCTTGCGGGATTCCATATGCAATGCTATCGTTGTAATAAATTGATTTAAATCAATTTTTTGTTTAGCGAGTTGTTATAATTGAGCGAAATGGAAGCATCAGTTTTAGCGATTTATTTTCTTTTGGTTACAGTTCGTTGATTGATTGCGGCCATTTTTCTTTCTTGTGAATGAATATAATGTGGCAGGCAACAAAAATATGGATTACCCACATTTTTCTTGACAATATCCGGGTGGGGAGGAATATACTGAGCCTCATTCGGACTACACAGAACCTATATTGGGCTTTTATGACAATATATGCGTCTCGAAACCTGGGTACATCTCTAATAAGTAAATTTCAGCAGTTGCAGTAATTTGCTTATTGTCGGGTACTGTTAGCGCTTAGTTAATAAGCTTCGTCAGCAAACGCGTCTTAGTCAGCATGGTTTAGTCACCAGGCTACAAAGTCACGGCTATGCTTTCGAGCATTATCCTGTTTCAGTCGTTTCTGTCAGGGGAATGTGCTAGCGGTAAGCCACCGACGTGAGGAATACGATGGTGCGGCACCTGTTTCTACTCTCCCTGTCCCGACTCTTATCATTTCACCTGCCAGGTAAGAGGAAGGGCGCCCGGTTGTCGCTGGCTAATACGGTCACTTAATAGAAAAGAAGATAGTCATGTTAAGTAATGATCTCACATCGCTGATTACGCGTATCGACTTTGCGCTAATCTCTTCAATACATATCATTTATCCACCGCTGACCATTGGTCTGGCTGCGCTTCTGTTCATTTCTGAACTGATGTGGGTCAGAAAAAATGACGAGAAGTGGTATCGGTTGTGTCGTTTTTTCGAAAAGCTGTTCATTGTTAACTTTGGTGCCGGTGTGGCCACCGGTGTCACGATGGAAATGGCTTTTGGTATCCTTTATGGTCGTTTTTCCCAGGCAGCCGGACCGTTTTTCGGTCAGGTGCTGGGCTATGAGACCATTACCGCCTTTATGTATGAAGCGGGCTTCATCGGATTGATGATTTTTGGCTGGGGCAAGATTAGCCGTGGTATGCATCTGTTCGCGACCTTCAACGTTGCCCTTTCCTCAACGCTGTCAGCGATGTGGATTCTGGTGGCTAACTCCTGGATGCAGACGCCTACCGGAGTTGAATACACGGATGGCATCTTCCATGTGACTGACTGGATGGCCGCGCTGTTCAATCCGAACGCCCGTACCGCCTTCCCACACATGCTGCTCGCCAGCTTCGAGCTGTCGCTCACCTTCGTGGTCGCAACCTGTGCCTGGTTCGTACTGAAGCGTCGCCATGTTGATCTGTTCCTGCGCCCCCTGAAGTATTCACTGGTGTTGCTGGCCATCGTCGCTGCCACCCAGATCTGGATGGGCGATATGCTGGGTGAGGAAACGCTGGAGCATAAACCTGCTGCGCTCGCCGCGATGGAAGGGCATTACGACACCTATGACGCCGACGGCAACGTCAACAGCGCCTGGCACATCCTCGGTTGGCCGAATGCCGAAGGGACTGGGCTGGCATGGTCGATTTCTATCCCTCATGCATTGAGCCTGATTGAAACCAAAACCTGGAACGGTCCGGTGCGCGGCCTGAACAGCTTCCCGAAAGATGAACAGCCTCCGGTGGTGCTGCCGTTCTATGCCTTCCGCGCCATGAGCGCAGCGGGCGGCGCAATGCTGCTGGTGAGCCTGTGGGGAATCTGGCTGATGTGCCGCCGTCGTATGACGGTCGAACTGGCTCCGCGCAATACTGTGTTCCTGTTTATCGCCGTGGCGATGGTGGTGCTGCCTTATATCGCCGTGATCGCCGGTTGGTGGACGCGTGAAATCGGTCGTCAGCCGTGGATCGTCAACGGTCTGATGCGTACCGAGGACGGCATGAGCGCCATGACACTGGGTCTGGCAATCTTCTGGTTTGTCGGCTTTGCCATCTTCGAGTCAGCGGTTATCGCCGGTACGATCTGGTTTATGGCGAAGGTGGTTCGTATCGGACCTGACTTAACCAGCAAGCTGCCTGGTGAAGGTCACGAGCACCTTGGTCAGCTCGACCTGCCGCCAGATGGTGGTCACGCTGACCATCCTGAATACGTTCGCCCGGTCTGATACGGAGAAGACACCCATGGATATGCTTACTCATACTCAGCAGTTCCTGACCATCGCCTGGTGGTTGGCGTTTGGCATCAGCGTGCTGCTGTACATTGCGCTTGATGGCGCAGACCTTGGGGCGGGGATCTTCTCGCTCTTCGTTAAAGATCATGACGAACGCGGTGCCATTATGGCCGCGATGGCCGGTACCTGGGATGCCAACGAAACCTGGCTGATCGTGGCCGGTGGGATTATGTTTGGTACGTTCCCCTTCGTTTATGGCTCGGCTTTCAGCTATCTGATGGTGCCGATGGCCCTGGTGCTGTGGGGCATTATGTCCCGTGCGGTTGCGCTGGAGTTCCGTCACCTGGCTTCCCCGTTCTGGCAGCGTTTTTCTGACCACGTGTTTGGTATCGCCAGCCTGGCGGTCACCTTCTTCGGTGGGATGTGTGTTGGTGCGGTATTGCAGGGCTTTGCACTGGATACCCCGGCGCATGGCGTGCCGCATTATGCGGGTGGGGCGTTTAACTTTATTTCGGCTTTCTCCATCTGGACCGGTATCGCCTCCTGTGTGGCAATGACGTTCTCCGGCGTACTCTTTGTGCGTGCGCGCTTTGAAAAGTCTGAGCCTATCCGCCAGGATGCCGCTCGCTGGACCGCGACCATCTTCTGGTTAGCGATTGCGGCGGTCGTCATCACCTGGGTCTGGAGCGCTGCGATCTTTGACTGGGCGCGTGCGAAGTGGTTTGGACCGCATTTCTGGGTCTGGGGACTGTTCGGTCTGATCGCCCTGTACTGCATTGAGCAGGTGCGTCGTGACACGCTGAAGGACAAAGATGTTGCCGCGATTATGTGGTTTAACGGTGCTGCGCTGATTCTGGGCTTCGGTATGCTGATCAGCATGTTCCCGTGGTTAGTACCAGGCACCTGGACCATCTGGGCTGGCGCCAGCCCGCAGGTTTCCCTGATCACCTTCACCCTGACGATGGGTGGGTTTGTACCCGTGATGATTATGTATAACTGGTATCAGATTTGGGTGTTCCGGGGACGTATCTCCAAACTGGTTGGCTACGGACACTAAATAAATCATGTCGGCTCGTCCTCCCCTTAGTGGAGCGGCCGCTCGCCTGGCGGAACGCTGGCTCTCCAGCCAACGTCGCCAGGCAGGTGCGCTCTTTTCCCTGTCTGTCACCATGGCAACGCTGAATGCCATCATGATGATTGTCCAGTGCTGGCTGCTGGCGTGGTTGATTGACAGGGTCGTTATCGGCGGTAAAGGATTGGCCGACCTGTTCCCGGCACTTTGGCTGTTACCCGCCGTGATGATCCTGCGCGCAGGCCTGGATTGGCTGCGTCAGGGCTTTGCTTTTGAGACCGCTGCCCGTATCCGTCAGACGTTGCGCGCAACCTTACTGGAACGTATCTCAGCACTTGGCCCTGCATGGAGCCAGCAACAACGCACCGGCAGCATTGCCAGCTCGTTGGGTGAAGGTGTTGAAGCGATCGAAACCTATTTTTCCGCTTTCCTGCCGCAAAAAATCATTATCGGCATCGTCCCGTTGGCGATTCTGGCCGCGTTGTTCCCCTTTGATTGGGTATCCGGGCTGATCATGCTGATAACGGCTCCGCTGGTGCCGCTATTTATGATTCTGGTAGGCAAGGGGGCAGAGAAAATGAGCCTCAGGCAGTGGCATAAGCTCAGCCTGATGAGTGCGCATTTCTTTGATGTTATTTCCGGTCTGACGACGTTGCGTCAGTCCAATGCGGCCCGCAGACAGGCAGCGATCATTGCCGCGATCTCCGAAAACTATCGTCATACGACGATGAAAGTTCTGCGTGTTGCCTTTCTTTCTTCGCTGGTGCTGGAATTCTTTGCCACCATCAGTACTGCCATGGTGGCGGTGTATGTCGGCTTCCGCCTGTATTACGGTGAGATGGCTTTCCTGCCGGGCCTGTTCGCCCTGTTGCTGGCGCCTGAATTCTTTCGCCCGTTGCGCGATCTGGGTGCGCATTATCACGCGCGTATGGATGCCATTGGCGCAACCGAAGGCTTGCTGGCGATTCTGAACACCGAGCCACCGGCGCAGTCAGACAGCAAGCCGCTGCCCTGTGCTGTGCCGCAGGAAATTCAGCTCGAAGGTGTGGGATATCGTCACCCGGAAGGCGGGGGTATCGAAGATATCTCCTTTACGCTGCGTCGGGGTGAGACGCTGGCTATCGTCGGCACCAGCGGCGCAGGCAAGACCACGCTCGCCAGGCTGCTGCTGAGGTTTATCACGCCAGCTTCAGGACGGATTCTGGTTGATGGGCATGATTTGGCCGTGCTGGATTTGCCTGAGTGGCAACAGCACATTGGCTGGCTGCCGCAACGCCCGACTTTGTTTGCCGGATCGATAGCGGACAACATTTGTCTGGCGCGTCCTGATGCCGGAAAAGAAGAACTGCATGCCGCAGCAAAACTGGCTCAGGCTACCAGTTTCATTGAGGCGCTACCGAACGGTTATGCTTCCGAGGTGGGTGATGGCGGCCAGGGATTATCTGGCGGACAAATCCAGCGCGTGGCGATGGCGCGCGCGGTGCTGACTGCGCCACCGCTGCTGATTCTGGATGAACCGACGGCGGCACTGGACGGCAAAACCGCACGGCAGATGATGACTGCCCTGGCCGAGGCACTGCCGGATTCGGCACGTTTGGTGATTACTCATGACACCGAAATGGCGGCAATGGCTGACCGGGTATTGGTGCTGGCAAACGGCAGGGTGATCGAATCGGGCAAACCCGGGGAGCTGTTGCAGAGTGGTGGCGTGTTCGCCGAACTCGAACGGCTACAGAAGGGAGCATAAACATGAATGACTTACGACATTTATTGCAGCTGGCGCGCCCCTGGCGCTGGCGCATGGCGCTCGGCATTGGTCTCTCTGTGGTCGTCATCCTGTCTAACGTCACGTTGCTGGCACTGTCTGGCTGGTTTATCACTTCGATGGCGCTGGCTGGCATGGGAGCACTGACGCTGGAATTCTTCGCGCCTGCTGCCGCCATTCGTGGCTTAGCCGTGCTGCGTACCATCGCACGCTATCTTGAGCGACTGGTCACGCACGATGCAACATTACGGCTGCTGTCGGTTTTACGTGTCTGGTTCTATCAGCATCTTGAGCCTCTGGCTCCGGCGCGATTGCAGGCATTTCGCGATGGCGATGTGCTGGCTCGCCTGCGGGCAGATATTGATAGCCTCGACAACTTTTATCTCAGAATCTTTGCGCCTGCTGTTGCCGGGCTGATCTCATCCATTGTGATTCTGTGCGTATTGTTCTGGTTTTCTCCGGGCGTCGCGGCTATTGATGCCGCCATGCTGGTGCTGGCCGGCGTTATTGTCCCCCTCGTGGTGGTGGCACGTACCCGGACCAGCGGCAACGCGGTTGCGGGCTTACGTGCATCGATCCAGGTCGCCTCAACCGATCTTATCCGCGGTCTGGGTGAGTTGCAGATTGCAGGTGCCGTCAGCCGCCAGGCCCGGCATCTGTCGCAGCTTTCGCAAAAGCTGATTGCTGCACAGCGTCAGCAGGCCTGGATCGGCGCATTGGGCAGCGTACTGTCAGCCCTCGCAGGTCAGATCGGCATGTTTTGCGCCTTTATCCTGCTGGTTAGCGCGGGGCATGCAGGCGGCCTGGCCGGTAACGACATCGTGATGTTGTTGTTTGCCGTGCTCGCCAGCGCGGAAGCCGTGGCCGCATTGCCGACCGCCTTTGCCGCGCTGGGCGTCACCCGCGAAGCGGCACGCCGTATTTTTTCTCTGGCAGAACTGACACCTGCCGTCGAGTTGCCCGCAGCCAGCCCGATGCCTGAAACCTTTGACCTGACGTTTTCAGCGGTCACCATGCGTTATGGTCCGGAGCATCCAACGGTGTTCGATTCGCTCAGCTTCCACGTGCCACAAGGGCATTGCCTTGCCATCCTTGGCCCGAGCGGGGCGGGCAAAACCACGATTCTCAACCTGATTCAGGGTTTCTGGCGTTGCGATAAGGGCAGCGTTGCGATTGGCGGCAGTGAAGTAACCGATCTGTCTGACGAGGTATTGCGCCAGGCTATTTCAGTGGTCGGGCAAAAAACCTATCTGTTTAATGCGTCGATTCGCGACAACCTGCGGTTGGTTGCCCCTGACGCGGATGATGACGTTTTATGGCAGGCGCTCAGCCAGGCTTCACTGGCAGAAGAAGTGCGGGCCTTCCCGCATGGGCTGGATACGCTGGTCGGGGAACTCGGGGCGCGTCTTTCTGGCGGACAGGCTCGCAGAATTTCCATTGCCCGCGCATTCCTGTCGCATGCACCGATTATTTTGCTGGATGAACCGACGGAAGGTTTGGATGCCACGAATACGGAAATGGTGCTGAATGCGCTTAAGGAACTGGTAAAAGGAAAAACCACGCTGCTGGTTACGCATCAGATTCAGCCATTAATGCTTGCCGATAGCCGACTGGTGCTTGAAGGCGCGTAAAATAAAAGGCCTGTGACGGATTGGATTATTATCCGGACAGGCCTTTAATTCATGTTTGATATTACCCTTCGCCAAAAAACTGTTATATCCAACCAATACTTCATCCTGAACTATTCCTTTTTCTGCTGCTAAGCTGGATAAATATTACAAGAAAGGCTGAGACTAATCCTTTTTTAGATTCTTCTGTACTTCCCGCACCTTAAGACGGCAGGCATCCACCACCCAGGCCGAGAAGTTCTGGCTGTTTTCACTCCCCATGCTGGCCTCAATCTGATCGAGCAACGAATGCGAGAAGCGAATGTGTTTGCGACGGGTCTTCGAATTTGTCATCTTGTCCATATATTTCCCCTGTGAAATTATCAAAATTTATAAAATGGATGGAAGGCAAAATAATATTTTTATCAGACGGTTTCTGTAGGAAGAGTATCAGCAGGTGTTTTTTTTGATATTTTCCCGAACCGGTCAGGTATCTCTGATATGAAATACTGTCTTACCAGAAGGTAATCGAGTTCATCGTTATTTAAATTCGCGGATTCAGGATTATTCCCAGTGGGGTTTTGAGTAGCGAACTTCACGGATGTAATAATTATGCTATAAAAATTTCTGAGATATTGGTACTGAAAGTACCGAATTTTTATTTACAAAGCGTTAGCTAATGTAAACCGGCGATAGTTGCTGACAGGCGGGGGCTAAAAAGCAAAAACCCAGCCATAAGGCTGGGTTTTCTGAATTTTGGTGCCCGAACCCGGAATCGAACCAGGGACACGGGGATTTTCAATCCCCTGCTCTACCGACTGAGCTATTCGGGCAACGGGGCGCATTAAACCCTAATGGCTTACGATCGTCAACGGCTTTCGCGAAAAAACCGGAGGAAACGTGATTGATTGCCTGCTTTTCAGGCAGAACGGCCAAAATCGTCAGGATAGCGCGCCGTTCTTGCGGCACAGCGCGATGCTCAACACGTCTTCCGCCAGACGGCGCGCCATCGCTACATCATGCACGTTACGCTTCACCAGCAGCTTGCTCAGGCAGCCTTCGAGAATCAACTCCATCTGATCGGCAACCATTGGCGGGTTATCCAGCTCAAGATTGACCAGAATCTCGTGGGTAAACTGCCAGGAGGCGCGTTTCTGCTGTTCTGCCAGCTGATGAACCGGCTGATCGGGCTGTGGATAGAAGCTACAGGCGGCAATAAACAGGCAACCGGGGAAACGCCCTTTGCTGACGTGCTCTGCCAGCACTTCGTAGCGTGCCAGCAGCTTTTCCGCACCCGTCAGATGCTCGTTGAGCTGCACCTGGCGTCGCCAGCTATCAATCTGCTGGGCGTGGTAGCGCAGGGCGTCATACAGCAGGGCATCACGATCCGGCCAGTAGCGTTGCAATTGCTGAGGCGATAGATCGGTTTCTCCGGCCAGCTGTTGCAGCGAGGTGGTTGCGGCGAGGCCGCTCTGTTCAAGCACATTTAACGCATGCTCGAGTATCTGTTCACGTTGCAAGTGACTCTCCTCTGGTATGCGGCCCGTCCGGTAGGCGAACGGGCGGTGTCATGCCCAGTGTCGTTTAACGCGGCAGATTGTGCAAATGCGCGCGAAATTCATCAGCGCTCAGGAAGCCGGTCACGCGGGAGTTGGGGATTTCTTTACCTTGCGCATCGAAGAACAAAATGGTGGGTAAGCCCAGCACCTGTAAATGCTGCAGCAGGGCGTTGTCCTGTGCGCTATTAGCGGTGACGTTCGCCTGCAACAACTGCACCTGACTCAGGTCGCTGCGCACCTTGTCGTCGCTAAAGGTATATTTCTCAAACTCTTTACAGGCGACGCACCAGTCAGCATACAGATCAACCATGGTAACGCGACCCTGGGCCTGTTGCAGTGCGCTATCCAGTTGCTGGCTGCTGGCAATTGGCTGGAATGGCAGGTGCGCGACAGTTTGTACCTGGCTGCTGCCAAACGCCCAATCCTGTATAGGGCGGACCGACACCAGCGCCGCGGCCAGCAGCACAATTTGTGCGATGCGCCATTTCCCCTGCAAACCCAGGCTCAGGCGGAACGCCCAGGCAAAGAACGCCACGCCGAGCAGGCTCCACAGGCGCATGCCCCACACGTCACCCACCACGCGCTCCAGCAGGAACACCGGCAGCGCGAGGATGACGAAACCGAAACCTTCTTTGACGCTTTGCATCCAGGGACCACTTTTCGGCAGCAATTTATTGCCGAACAGCGTGATGGCAATCAGCGGCAAGCCCATACCAAAGGCGTACAGCCACAAGGTACCGGCACCGGCCAGCAAATTGCCGCTTTGCGCGATATACAACAGGATGGCGCTAAGTGGTGCGGTGGTGCAGGGGGAACAGATCAGCCCTGCCAGCGCGCCCATCATAAACACCCCTGGCAGCGAACCGCCCTGATGGCGGTTGCTCCACAGCGTCAGGCGTGTTTGCAGACTGGCGGGCAGTTGCAGGGTAAACAGGCCAAACATCGACAGCGCCAGCACGATAAACAGCAGCGAGAGGGTAATCAGCACATAAGGGTGCTGCAATGCCGCCTGGAAGCGTAAGCCCGCCGCCGCGACCACCACCCCGAGCAGGGTGTAGGTCAGCGCCATGCCCTGTACATACACCATCGCCAGGGCAAACAGCCGTCCCAGCGAGAAACGACGCGGTCCACCGAGAATAATGCTGGAGATAAGCGGATACATCGGCAGCACGCAGGGCGTAAAGGCGACGCCAATACCAATCAGCAGTGCCCACAACGGCGAGAACGGCAGCGGTGTAGCCTGGTGGCCCGGTTGCGCGCTCACCGCCGGGGCGGCGTTATTGGCCGCCACGGCATTCAGCGGCACGGAACGTGTTTCCGGCGGATAGCAGAAACCGGCGGCTGCACAGCCCTGATAAGTGACTGTCAGGGTGGCACCCTCGCTTGCCTGATGAATCGTTATCGGCAGGTGTAAATCCTGCGGGTAGATTTCACTTTTGCCATAGAACTCATCTTCATGAGGTTGCCCCTGTGGCAGCACCAGCGGTGCCAGCTGGGCCTTTTGCGGCGTGATGTGAATTTGCTGACGATAAAGGTAATAGCCGGATTTCACTTTCCAGCTCAGCGTCAGTTGATTGCCCTGCTGGCTGAAATCGAAGCCGAAGGCCTGGTCAACCGGCACAAAGCGGCTGTTGTTATTGGGCGAAAAAATAGATGCCTGCGCTGACAGGCTGATAAACAGCGCCAGGCAGATGCCGATCAGGCGAGAGATGCGTGCAACCATGACAAGTATTCACTGTCTCCATGTTGTACCGGCAGCGCCAGCAATTCCGGCACATCATAAGGATGCGCCGCTTTAAGCAAATCCATCAGCGCTTGCTGATGTTGGGTGTCGCACTTCAGCAACATCTGAACTTCGCTGGCCTGCTCCAGTTTGCCTTGCCAGACATAAAACGAGGTGGCACCTGGCAACAGCGTGACACAGGCTGCCAGTTTCGCGGCGAGCGCGCTGGCGGCCAGTTGTTCAGCAATGGCCTGGTTTGGGGCCGTGCACAGCACGACGACCGCAGAATGGATGCTCATCGGCAGGCTCCGGTGGCGAAAGGGTGGATGATAACACGGCCTGATAAACACAAGGTTTACAGGATGTAACCGCGTTACAGGATCAGGCCGCCAAGCAGAAAGCCAAACAGCACCGAGAGAGCGATAGCCAGCACCCCGGGCACGATAAAGGAGTGATTGAACACATACTTGCCAATGCGTGTGGAACCGGTGTCGTCCATTTCCACCGCTGCCAGTAGGGTGGGGTAGGTCGGCAACACAAACAAGGCTGAGACTGCAGCGAATGAGGCGATGGCAGCATGGGGAGAGACCCCCAGTAGCAGTGCGGCAGGCATCAGCGCCTTGGTGGTGGCGGCCTGCGAATACAGCAGGGTGGCAGCAAAGAACAGTACCAGCGCCAGCATCCACGGGTAGCTTTGCAGCATATCGCCCGCCAGGGTCTGAATGTTATTGAGGTGCGCTTTGACAAAGGTATCGCCTAGCCAGGCGACGCCCATCACGCAGATGCAGGCGCTCATGCCGGATTTGAAGGTGCTGGCGCTGAGGATCTCACCGGTATCGATTTTACAGGTCAGACAAATCAGCGTCGCTATGGTCAGCATAAACACCACAATGGCTTCATTGCGTGGCAGCACCGGGTGGGGAATCAGCCCAACACTGTCGCTGATGGCGGTGGCGTACAGCACCACGGCGGCAATGCCAATCAGGAATAGCAGGACGGAACGTTTTGCCCCGGGTTTGAGGTCAAACACCTGCGCACCGCGTAACGACACTTCCCCCTTCGCCAGCCGGGCCTGGTAGACTTCATCGTCTTTCAGTTCCTTACCAAGGAAATTGGTCGCTATGGCGGCGCAGAAGATCGCCAGCATAGTCGAGGGCACCGCGACGCCGAGCAGAGCCAGATAACTGACGCCGCGCGGTTCCAGCAGTGAGGCAAAAAACACCACGGCGGCTGAAATCGGTGAGGCGGTAATCGCAATCTGCGACGCCACCACGGCGATGGCCAGCGGGCGCGAAGGGCGCACACCTTGTTCTTTTGCCACTTCCGCAATGACCGGCAGCGTCGAGAAGGCGGTGTGCCCGGTGCCCGCCAGCAAGGTCATCAGATAAGTCACCAGCGGTGCCAGCAGGGTCACGTAGCGCGGATGGCGGCGTAGCAGACGCTCGGCCAGACTCACCAGATAATCCATGCCGCCTGCCACCTGCATAGCGGCAATCGCGGCGATCACCGCCATGATGATTTCAATGACATCGAAAGGGATTGCGCCGGGTTTCATGCCAAAAAAAAGCGTCAGCACCAGCACGCCGAGACCCCCGGCGAAACCAATGCCGATCCCGCCGAGACGCGCACCCAGCCAGATCGCCAGCAGGACGATCAATAACTCCACTACCACCATCTTTTTCACTCCCTGAAATGCGACATCTGTTAGTTGTAGTCGCCAAAAAAAAGCACGCCCGCATTTTATACGGGCGTGCTTACGACAACGTGATCCAGAATGGATTATTGTTCGTTTTCGTCGGTGTAGCGGCGGGCTTTATAGGCCGGGAACATCAGGTTCTGAATGGAGAAGATATCGTCCAGTTCGGCTTCGGTGAGCAGGCCACGTTCCAGCACCACTTCCCGTACGCTTTTACCGGTTTCGGCACAGATCTTCCCGACGATGTCACCGTTGTGGTGGCCGATGTACGGGTTGAGGTAAGTCACGATACCGATTGAGTTGAACACGTAGGCTTCACACACCGCTTTGTTGGCGGTGATGCCATTCACGCATTTCTCCAGCAGGTTGTAACAGGCGTTGGTCAGGATGCTGATGGATTCAAACAGCGCCTGGCCGATGACCGGCTCCATCACGTTGAGCTGCAACTGGCCCGCTTCGGCTGCCATAGTCACTGTGGTGTCGTTGCCAATCACTTTGAAGCACACCTGGTTGACCACTTCCGGCACCACCGGGTTGACTTTGGCTGGCATGATGGATGAACCGGCTTGCAGTTCAGGCAGGTTGATCTCGTTCAGACCGGCGCGAGGACCCGATGACAGCAGGCGCAGGTCGTTACAGATTTTCGACAGTTTCACCGCCAGGCGTTTCAGAGATGAATGCACCATGACGTAGGCACCGCAGTCTGAGGTGGCTTCAATCAGATCTTCCGCCGGGACCACCGGGAGGTTACTGACTTCCGCCAGACGCTGCACAGCCAGCTGCTGGTAGCCGTCAGGCGTGTTCAGACGTGTACCAATAGCGGTTGCGCCAAGGTTCACTTCCAGCAACAGTTCCGCCGTACGCAGGACGCTGCGCGTCTCTTCATTCAGCAGCACGTTGAAGGCATGAAACTCCTGACCGAGGGTCATCGGCACGGCATCCTGCAACTGGGTACGGCCCATCTTCAGAATATTTTCGAACTCGACCGCTTTGCGCTGGAAACCTTCACCCAGTTGATTGATAGCATCAATCAGTTTCAGGATGGAGGTGTAAACGGCAATACGGAAACCGGTGGGGTAAGCATCGTTGGTAGACTGACACTTATTCACGTGATCGTTAGGGTTCAGATACTGGTAGTCACCTTTATGGTGCCCCATCAGTTCCAGACCGATGTTGGCCAGCACTTCGTTGGTGTTCATGTTGACGGAGGTACCGGCACCGCCCTGGTAGACGTCAACCGGGAACTGGTCCATGCATTTGCCATTGTTCAGTACTTCATCGCAGGCCTGAATAATGGTATTGGCGATATTGCGCGGGATGGTTTGCAGCTCTTTATTAGCAAGGGCGGCGGCTTTCTTTACCATCACCATACCGCGAACGAATTCGGGTATGTCACTGATTTTACTGTTACTGATATAGAAATTTTCAATCGCACGCAGAGTATGAACACCGTAGTAGGCGTCGGCAGGTACTTCACGCATGCCTAGCAGGTCTTCTTCGATACGAATGTTGTTCGCCATGATTACCTTCTTATTATTGCTGCTGAGTGGCTGCCGGGCGTACTCTGAGGCGATCAGATTCGGACGGCGAGTCACGTGCAGGTGATGCAATTATATTGTCGTGGAATACCAGCGCCGACATTTTATCCATCTTCGGTCTGGCGAGCACGATCATATTCTGTCATTCCAGAAAAGCCTGTGCACAGATCACTTTACGGGGTTTTGCAGACGTACCGGTAATAACGATACGTGATGTTTGTCACAATTTTAACCCGGCTGGAAAAATTCGGCAGGATCGGTTGAAAACAGCGGTCCGGATGACCATCTCTTTTTATACGGTCCCTTTGACCATCCCATTCTGCTGCCTGGCATGAAGCGAGGTAGCCCTAACTCACAGGAGATATCGGTGCGCTGGTTACCGTTTGTGATTTTTTTTGTACTGGCCTGGATTGAGATCACGCTTTTCATCAAGGTCGCGCATGTGCTGGGCGTGCTGCTCACTATGCTGCTGGTGATTTTCACCTCCTGTATCGGGGTGTCACTGGTCAAAAATCAGGGCGTGAAAAACTTCATGCTGATGCAGGAGAAGCTGGCGCGTAACGAAAGCCCGGCAGCGGAGATGGTGAAAAGCGTCTCGCTGATTATTTCCGGCTTTCTGCTGCTGTTGCCGGGTTTTTTCACCGACTTCCTTGGCCTGTTACTACTGCTGCCTCCGGTGCAGAAACACCTGACGCTAAAACTGATGCCACATCTGCGCGTCTGGCGTGGGCCGGGAGCCGGGCCGGACAGTGGTTTCACCGTTGATGGTGAGTATGAGCGTAAAGACAGTGACCGTATCGGCCACGACAAAGACCAGCAATGAAAATACAAGGCGGCGCAAGCCGCCTTTTTGCTCCGTTTTTCGCCGTCTGTTACAAAAACGAAAATTTTTTCTGTTTTCCCCCTTGAAAGCCTTCTTATTAGCCCTAATCTCTTCCACCACGAGGCCGGAAGCCATGTAGCCCGGCGTTCAACCCCTAAAACTGAATGATTGGACTTTCTAAAGGAGAGCTATCACATGTCAATTCGTCCGTTACATGATCGCGTGATCGTCAAGCGTAAAGAAGTTGAAGCAAAATCAGCTGGCGGCATCGTTCTGACCGGTTCTGCGGCAGGCAAATCTACTCGCGGCGAAGTGGTTGCAGTAGGTAAAGGCCGTATCCTGGAAAACGGCAACATCCTGCCACTGGACGTTAAAGTGGGCGACGTGGTGATTTTCAACGAAGGTTACGGCGCAAAAACCGAGAAGATCGACAACGAAGAAGTCCTGATCATCTCTGAAAGCGACATTCTGGCAATTGTTGAAGCGTAATTTTTACGCGTAATTCACTGAACGAAACGAATTTAAGGGATATTTGAAATGGCAGCTAAAGACGTAAAATTCGGTAATGACGCACGCGTAAAAATGCTACGTGGCGTGAACGTACTGGCAGATGCAGTAAAAGTTACCCTGGGCCCGAAAGGCCGTAACGTGGTTCTGGATAAATCTTTTGGTGCACCGACCATCACCAAAGATGGTGTTTCTGTTGCGCGTGAAATCGAGCTGGAAGACAAGTTCGAAAACATGGGTGCGCAGATGGTGAAAGAAGTTGCCTCTAAAGCGAATGACGCAGCAGGCGACGGCACCACCACCGCTACCGTACTGGCGCAGGCTATCGTTAACGAAGGTCTGAAAGCGGTTGCGGCTGGCATGAACCCGATGGACCTGAAGCGTGGTATCGACAAAGCGGTTGTGGCTGCTGTTGAGCAGCTGAAAGCGCTGTCTGTTCCGTGCTCTGATTCCAAAGCGATTGCTCAGGTTGGTACCATTTCTGCTAACTCCGATGAAAGCGTCGGTACCCTGATCGCTCAGGCGATGGAAAAAGTGGGTAAAGAAGGCGTTATCACCGTTGAAGAAGGTACCGGTCTGCAGGACGAGCTGGACGTGGTTGAAGGTATGCAGTTCGACCGTGGCTACCTGTCTCCGTACTTCATCAACAAGCCGGAAACCGGTGCTGTTGAACTGGAAAGCCCGTTCATTCTGCTGGCTGACAAGAAAATCTCTAACATCCGCGAAATGCTGCCGGTGCTGGAAGCTGTTGCCAAAGCTGGCAAACCGCTGCTGATCATCGCTGAAGATGTGGAAGGCGAAGCGCTGGCGACGCTGGTGGTTAACACCATGCGCGGCATCGTGAAAGTGGCTGCGGTGAAAGCACCGGGCTTCGGCGACCGTCGTAAAGCGATGCTGCAGGATATCGCTATCCTGACTGGCGGTACCGTGATCTCTGAAGAGATCGGTATGGAGCTGGAAAAAGCGGCACTGGAAGATCTGGGCCAGGCAAAACGCGTTGTGATCAACAAAGACACCACCACCATCATCGACGGTGTGGGTGACGAAGTTGCTATCTCTGGTCGCGTGACGCAGATTCGTCAGCAGATCGAAGAAGCGACTTCTGACTACGACAAAGAAAAACTGCAGGAGCGTGTAGCGAAACTGGCAGGCGGCGTAGCCGTGCTGAAAGTGGGTGCCGCAACTGAAGTTGAAATGAAAGAGAAGAAAGCTCGCGTTGAAGATGCCCTGCACGCAACCCGTGCTGCGGTAGAAGAAGGCGTGGTTGCTGGTGGTGGTGTTGCCCTGGTGCGCGTTGCTGCTGAGCTGACTGAGCTGACTGGCCAGAACGAAGACCAGAACGTCGGTATCAAAGTTGCGCTGCGCGCTATGGAAGCTCCGCTGCGTCAGATCGTGTCTAACGCCGGTGAAGAGCCGTCTGTGGTTGCCAACAACGTGAAAGCGGGTGACGGTAACTACGGTTACAACGCGCAGACCGAAGAATACGGCAACATGATCGACTTCGGTATCCTGGATCCGACCAAAGTAACCCGTTCTGCTCTGCAGTACGCGGCTTCTGTGGCTGGTCTGATGATCACCACCGAATGTATGGTTACTGACCTGCCGAAAGGCGACGCACCTGACTTAGGCGGCGGCGCTGGCGGTATGGGTGGCATGGGCGGTATGGGCGGCATGATGTAATCGCCCCCCGGCTGCTTTTGTTATCTGAGAACCCCTGATCGGAAACGGTCAGGGGTTTTTCTTTTGCTGGCGAAAGGGTATAAGTAAGGGCGCAATACTTCGGCTTTCCGGGTTAGGGCAATGAATGTTCAGAAAAAATATGCGCTTTTCTGCTACGCTGCCGCCCGATACAGATGATAATAAATGGGGATTACAATGCGGATTAACCTCTTGCTCGGACTGGCAGTCGGTAGCCTTCTGCTGGCGGGCTGCAGCAGCTCAAATCAACTGAGTTCTGGCGGCGAGCGCGTGACCTTCGTCGATCAGCAGCCGGGCAGCCAATGTCAGCTTCTGGGAAATGTCACCGGTTCACAGAGTAACTGGCTGAGCGGTTCTGGCGGTGAGGGCAGTTCACTGCGCGGTGCAGCCAATGACCTGCGTAACCGTGCGGCCGAAATGGGTGGCAACACCATTTACGGTGCAACCAGCCCAACGCAGAATCTGCTGTCTGCTTTTGCCCCGCTCGACAGCAAAATGACTGGCCAGGTTTACAAGTGCCCATAAGGGTAGCGTTGTAAAAAAAGCCGCTGATGCGGCTTTTTTTTATTGGTGGGTTACTCCTGGCGTAGCTGCAAATCCAGCGGGGTTTTGCTCGGTTCGCCACCAATCTCACGGGCCAGCTTCGGCACCAGATAACCCGACACCATGGTCAGCAGCTCGCGCACCAGCGCACGGGCTTCATTGTCTGGCACAAAGAAATGCGCGGCTCCCTGGACCTTGTCCAGCACATGCAGGTAATAAGGCAGGATACCGGCATCGAACAGCGCATTGCTGAGGTCGGCCAGGCTCCGCGCATTATCGTTAACGCCACGCAGCAGCACGCTCTGATTCAGCAGGGTAACGCCCGCCCGTTTCAGCATCTGCATGCCATAGCGCAGTTCATCATCAATTTCCTGCGCATGATTGATATGGCTCACCAGCAGCACCTGCAGGCGTGTATTGGCCAGCAACTGGCACAATCCTTCGGTGATGCGCGCCGGGATAACCACCGGCAGACGGCTGTGAATGCGTAAACGCTTCAGATGCGGAATTTTTTCCAGCGCATCAACCAGCCACGCCAGTTCGTGATCCTTTGCCATCAACGGATCGCCACCCGAGAAGATGATTTCATCCAGCTCTGGATGGTCCGCAATATAATCAATCGCTACCTGCCAGTTACGCTTGTTGCCCTGATTATCCTGATAAGGGAAATGGCGACGGAAGCAGTAACGACAGTTGACCGCGCAGCCGCCTTTTACCAATAACAGCGCGCGGTTTCTATACTTATGCAGTAAACCCGGCACCACGCTGCTCTGCTCATCAAGCGGGTCGGTGCTGTAACCTGGCGCATCATTGAATTCCTGACGGCTGGTTAATACTTGCAGCAGAAGCGGGTCCTGAGCATCGCCTGTTTTCATGCGCTGAATAAACGCCCGTGGCACGCGCAGGGCAAAAAGTCGCCTTGCATCAGCGCCTTCGGCCAATTCCGCATGGCGTTCGAGAGCTAAAAGTTGCAGTAATTCAGCAGGATCGGTGACAACATCAGCAAGTTGCTGCAACCAATCTTCTCTGGAAGGGGGATTTAGGGTTACAATGTGTGCCATTTTTTTGGCTATTACCAGTTCAATATTTACAGAGGGCCTTTATGGCGACTTATCTTAGCAACGATTTTCGTTCCGGTCTTAAAATCATGTTCGAAGGCGAGCCGTATTCCATCGAATCCAGTGAGTTCGTTAAGCCGGGTAAAGGCCAGGCATTCGCACGCGTAAAAATGCGTCGTCTGCTGACCGGGTCTCGCGTTGAGAAAACCTTCAAATCAACCGACTCTGCCGAAGGCGCAGACGTTGTTGATATGACCCTGCAGTATTCTTACAACGACGGTGACTTCTTCTACTTCATGCACCCGGAAAGCTTCGAACAGTATCAGGTTGAATCTAAGGTACTGGAAGACGTGCAGAAGTGGCTGCAGGACAACGCAGATTGTATCGTTACCCTGTGGAACAACAAAGCCATTGCTGTTCAGCCGCCGAACTTTATCGAAGCTGAAGTTATCGAAACCGATCCAGGCCTGAAAGGTGATACCGCAGGTACGGGTGGTAAGCCAGCGACCCTGGCAACTGGCGCAGTGGTTAAAGTGCCGTTGTTCGTACAGATTGGCGAAGTGGTTAAAGTGGACACCCGCTCTGGCGAATACGTTTCTCGCGTAAAATAATCGTCAAATCAGGCGCATCCTTCGATGCGCCTTTTTTTTAAGTGAGTTCAGAATAATGAAAAAGCTGGCAAAATTCGTCGCCTTTGCGTTGCTGGTCTCCTCGGCATTGAGTGCCTGCAACACCTTTCACGGCTTTGGTGAAGATGTCTCCCATTTGGGTGGCGCGATCTCACGGGCTGCTAAATAAGCGACAGGACAACGCCTTTTTCTGCGGCTGACGCCGCAGCGTTGCGTATAAAGACTATGCTTTAAAAGCTGTACTTTTACTGCAACCAAAAAGGATATTGTTATGTTAAAGAAAAGTATTGTCGCGATTTTCTCGGTACTGGTCCTCTCCACCCTGCTTTCTGCCTGCAACACCACCCGTGGTGTAGGGGAAGATGTAGAAGCGGGCGGCAAGGCGATTCAACGCACCGCACAGTAAGGTTTTACCGGTGCGGAATACGTTTCGTACCGGGTTTTCATCCCACCTCTGTTTTATCTCAAATGTCTTCTGCTCCTGCCTTTGCGACTTTTAAACCCTCTGACCCTGTGGTGATATGGAATGTTCTCGTGACCGGTAAGCGCTGCGGCGTTGTTTGCCCTCGCCATTACGGGTAGACTTCCACCCCTTATCTGTATAAGGAGTCATCAACATGAGCGAAACGGCAAGCTGGCAGCCGAGCGCACCCATTGCCAATTTGTTGAAACGTGCCGCTATCATGGCGGAAATTCGACGTTTCTTTGCCGATCGCGGCGTGCTGGAGGTCGATACCCCGGCGATGAGCCAGGCGACCATTACTGACATCCATCTGGTACCGTTCCAGACGCGTTTTGTTGGCCCCGGTGCCAGTGAAGGGCGTGATCTGTGGCTGATGACCAGCCCGGAATACCATATGAAGCGCCTGCTGGCGGCGGGCAGTGGCCCGATTTACCAGATGGGGCGCTGCTTTCGTAATGAGGAAGCCGGACGTCACCACAACCCTGAATTCACCATGCTGGAGTGGTATCGCCCGCACTACGACATGTATCGCCTGATGAATGAAGTGGACGATCTGCTGCAACAGGTGCTGGAGTGCGATAGCGCAGAATCACTGTCATATCAGCAGGCGTTTATTCGCCATCTGGAACTGGACCCGTTATCCGCAGATAAAGCGCAGTTGCGTGAAGCGGCGGAAAAACTGGGTGATGGTGAGCTGGCGCGTGATGAAGAAGATCGCGACACGTTGCTGCAGCTGTTGTTTATGCTGGGCGTTGAGCCGAAAATTGGTATCGATAAGCCGACGTTTGTCTACCATTTCCCGGCCAGCCAGGCGGCACTGGCTGAGATCAGCACCGAAGATCACCGCGTCGCGGAACGTTTTGAGGTGTATTACAAAGGGGTAGAGCTGGCGAACGGTTTCCGTGAGTTAACCGACAGCCGCGAGCAACGTCAGCGCTTTGAGCAGGATAATCGCCGTCGTGTGGCGCGTGGTCTGCCACAGCACCCCATCGACACCAACCTGCTGGATGCCCTGGCGCACGGTATGCCTGCGTGTTCTGGCGTGGCACTGGGTGTGGATCGTCTGATTATGCTGGCGTTGAAAGCCGACTCGTTGAGTGAGGTTATCGCCTTCCCGGTTGATCGCAGCTAATCCCCGTCATACTTCACGCTACAGGTGCGTTGGCTACGTGTACTCACCCCAGTCACTTACCAGAGTAAGTTCCTGGGGATTCTCACCTTTACCGCCTTCCTGTAGCGTGAATTATTTAGGGGATTAGACGGGGGTTCTGCCCGGTCAGTTACCGCTTTGCGGGAACTCTTCGATTGTCACTGGCAGCGTCATTTTCTGTTCATTACGCAGAATCTGCACATCAATCACCGAGCCGGGGCGAATCTCGGCGACCTGATCCATGGTTTCCTGGGCCGAAACAGCCGGTTTACCATTGACGCTCAGCAGTACATCGTTGGTCTGAATCCCGGCACGGTCGGCGGGGCCACCTGGCGCGACGTCGCTGACAATAATGCCCTGCACGCGATCGAGAGTACTGCCCTGGCCGTGTAGCGGCGGCAGCTCACGTCCGGTAATGCCGATATAACCGCGGATTACCCGGCCATCACGAATCAGCTTATCCATGATTTTGGTTGCCAGTACGGTTGGAATGGCAAAGCCAATCCCTTCTGGTGTCTCGCCATCGTTACTTTTATCAAACGTCAGGGTGTTGATGCCCATCAGCTCACCGAGTGAGTTGATCAGAGCGCCACCGGAGTTGCCCTGGTTGATTGAGGCATCAGTTTGCAGGAAGTTCTGGCGACCAGAGGAACTGAGGCCAACGCGGCCTGTGGCGCTGATAATACCCTGGGTCACCGTCTGACCGAGGTTGTATGGGTTACCGATGGCCATCACCACATCGCCGATATGTGGCACGCGTTTGGGGTTGATCGGAATCACCGGCAGATTTGATGCACTGATCTTCAGCACTGCCAGATCGGTCATCGCGTCGGAACCGACCAGCGTCGCTTCGAAGAACCGGCCATCCTGTAAGGCGACGATAATCTGATCGGCATTATTGATGACATGCTTATTGGTAAGGATGTAACCTTTGCCGTTCATGATCACGCCGGAACCCAGCGTGGTAATACCGCGATTGTTATTACCATGCGCACTGCGGTTATAGACGTTGACTACCGCAGGCACAGCACGACGCACACCCGGATTAAAGCTGAAGGGTGCCTCATCATTGCTGCTGTCATGTTCAATCAGGGCACTGGTGCCCATACGGAGTGTTGGGATCGCTGCCAGCAAAATACCTGCAACGATCAGGCCCATCACCACAGAACGCAAAAGTTTAAGAAACATGGTGTTAGTTTAAGCCGGATATGATCGCAGGGCAGGATAGCATGAGAAAGGCGGACAAACACCTGCTTGTCCGCCAGTTATGATGATTATCGTAAGAGCAGGTAAATGCTGTCTTCGCCGCGCACCACATTGAGTGCCAGCACCGGCGGTTTAGTTTCCAGCACTTTGCGCATTTCTGCCAGGCTTTCGGTCCGGTTGCGGTTCACGCCGACAATCACATCATCTTTCTGCAGACCCACCTGTTCAGCCGGTGTGCCTTTCTCGACGGTATCGACTTTCACCCCTTTATCGCCCGCTTTGGTATTACCATCGCTTAGGGTTGCGCCCTGCAATGCCGGTGACAGCAGCTGTGCACTGGCGGTGGTTTGCGCACTTTGATCCAGCGTGACGTTAACGGTGATCGGTTTACCATCGCGTAACAAGCCCAGTTTCACCTGCTGCCCTGGGGGAGTCGTACCGATTTTCACTCGCAGTTCAGAAAAGCTGGTGATGGCCTTGTCATTCACTGAGGTGATGATATCGCCAGCCTTAATCCCCGCTTTTTCAGCTGCGGATTTCGGCAACACTTCAGAAACGAAGGCACCACGCTGGGCATCGACGTTAAATGCCTTCGCCATATCGGCGGTCATTTCCGTCCCTTTGATACCCAACTGCCCACGTCGCACTTCGCCGAACTGAATCAACTGTTGCGCCAGATTCATCGCCATATTGCTCGGGATCGCAAAGCCGATACCGATATTGCCGCCACTGGAAGCCAGAATCGCGGTGTTGATACCGATCAACTCGCCGTTGAGATTGACCAGCGCACCACCGGAGTTGCCACGGTTAATGGCGGCATCAGTCTGGATAAAGTTTTCCAGGCCTTCCAGATTAAGGCCACTGCGACCCAGTGCCGAGATGATGCCAGAGGTGGCAGTCTGA
Organism: Pantoea sp. App145; assembly: GCF_047947045.1. Classification (NCBI taxonomy): domain Bacteria; kingdom Pseudomonadati; phylum Pseudomonadota; class Gammaproteobacteria; order Enterobacterales; family Erwiniaceae; genus Pantoea; species Pantoea sp. App145. The sequence goes on along the minus strand of NZ_CP133290.1, from coordinate 2,292,048 downwards.
CCAAGGCCAAACGGGTTACCGATGGCAACGGCGAAGTCACCCACTCTGAGGGTATCGGAATCGGCGATTTTCACCTGGGTCAGGTTTTTCGCACCCTGTATTTGAATCAGGGCGATATCGGTCTGCTCATCATGGCCAATCAGTTTGGCGTCATACTCGTTGCCATCGCTCAACTGGACGCTGATTTTGTCTGCACCATTCACCACATGATTGTTGGTCAGCACATAGCCTTTGGCGGCGTCAATAATAACGCCAGAGCCAAGCCCTTCAAAAGGCTGAGGTTGCTGGTTTTGTCCCGGCAACTGACCAAAAAAGCGTTTCAGTGGCTCAGGCAGATCCTGCCCCTGCGCGGCGGTTTCGGTGCCTTCCACATGCACACTGACCACTGCTGGTAACACTTTTTCCAGCATCGGTGCCAGGCTCGGCAGTGCCTGCCCCTGGATTTGCGCCGGGAGAGTGGCCAGTGCGTTTGGCGCGGCGACCAGACTCATCCCAATGCTCAAGGCTAATGCGCTTAACAGTCGTGCTTGTTTTTTCATTGCTACAACGCTCTCGCTACGAAAAGGGGGATTAAAAAAGTGTGACAGTTGTTTGGGGCAAGGGTTCGACAAACAAAAAGGGCACAGCGTCGCTGTGCCCCAAAAAGATTAATTACGCGGTGCGCGTTCGCCGCCACGTAACAGGCCGGAAGCGCCATCAGAATAGTCGCGCGGGATTTGCACCGGCGCCTGATCGTTATCCGCTTCCGCTTCCGTCAGCTGGTAGGCAAACGGATTTTTCTCGCCCGGCAGATTCGGCAACAGGTCGTTAGAACCTTTTGCCATATGCTGATACAGCTGGCGGTAATCACGCGCCATGTTATCCAGCAATTCTGCGCTGCGCGCGAAGTGGTTAGTCAGCTCTTCGCGGTAATCCGCCAATTCAGCCTTGGATTTTTCCAGTTCGTACTGCATGGTGCGCTGTTCGCGCAGTTTTTTGTTGCCAAAACGCATTGCGACTGCGCCGACAATAATGCCAATCACTAAACCAATCAGCCCGTATTCCCAGGTCATAATGACTCCCGTGTAATTTCCGTTGCTTCGTAGGGCATTGCTTCTGTTTCAACTTCAATAGTAGCCACTATACCCGTTAATCTATTGGAAGTGGAACTCTGGAGCGGCATCGCTTAGTGTAGAGCGGCCTAATTTTCGACAACCGACACATGAATCGGACTTTTTCAGGGACTCTGAGAGAACAATGCAAACCTCATCTCCGCTTGCGCGCTATGAGCAAGCGCTGTCGCAGGGCGAATTTCGCCCGGATGACGTACAACGGGAAGCCATCACCCGCTTAGATGCCATTCAGCAAGGATTGGTGGCGCGCCAGACAGCCGCGGCCCCCGCCAGCAAAGGCTTGTTTGGCCGTCTTTCTAAACTGATGAATAAAGAGAAAAGCAGTAAGGAAGCGCCGGTGCGTGGCCTGTATATGTGGGGCGGCGTGGGGCGTGGAAAAACCTGGGTGATGGATCTGTTTTTTCAGTCTATTCCTGGCGAGCGTAAATTACGCCTGCATTTTCACCGCTTTATGCTGCGTGTCCATGAGGAACTGACGCAGTTGCAGGGGCACAGTGACCCGCTACTGATCGTTGCTGACCGCTTTAAAGCCGAAACCGATATTCTCTGTTTCGACGAGTTTTTCGTCTCCGATATCACCGATGCCATGTTGCTTGGCACGCTAATGGAGGCGTTGTTTGATCGTGGTATTGCGCTGGTGGCGACCTCGAACATCCCACCGGATGACCTGTACCGCAACGGTTTGCAGCGTGCGCGTTTTTTGCCTGCTATCGAGCAGATTAAGCGTCACTGTGATGTGATGAACGTGGATGCGGGTATCGATTACCGTTTGCGTACCCTGACGTCGGCGCATCTGTGGAGTTTCCCACTGAATGAGGAAACCCATACGGAAATGGAGCGGATGTTCCGCGCCTTGTCCGGTAAAGCCCGCCATGATGCCCCGGTACTGGAAATTAACCATCGCAGTATGCCAACGCTGGGCGTACAGGACGGCGTCCTGGCGATTGATTTTCTGACGCTGTGCGGAGAAGGGCGTAGCCAGCATGACTATATCGAGCTATCACGCCGTTTCCACAGCGTATTGCTGTATGATGTGCCAGTGATGATTTACAAGACGGAAGATCAGGCGCGCCGCTTTTTGGCGCTGGTGGATGAATTCTACGAACGCCATGTGAAACTGGTGGTGGCCGCTGAGACGTCGTTGTTTGAGATTTATCAGGGCTCGCGTCTGAAGTTTGAATATCAGCGCTGTCTGTCGCGCCTACAGGAGATGCAGAGCGAGGAGTACCTGCGTTTACCGCATCTGCCCTGATTCGGCGCAAAAAACCTGACGTGGGGGCGTAAAAAAGTTCGATCTTTACGGGCGACTTCTCTATAATCTTGCGACCCCACGTTACGGCAGAGGTTTTTCTTCCCAGAAACCTTTGTGATCCGGTAACTCTACCTGAGGGGGTGGGCTTGCTGGGCGAAATGGTCGTGTGAGCCTCAATCGTTAACTTAGCGTTTGGGATTTCACCAACGTGTAACTTTATTTGGGTAAGCTTTTCAATGAAAACTTTTACAGCTAAACCAGAAACCGTCCAACGTGACTGGTATGTTGTTGACGCAACCGGCAAAACCCTGGGTCGCCTGGCGACTGAACTGGCGCGCCGTCTGCGTGGTAAGCATAAAGCGGAATACACTCCGCACGTTGATACCGGTGATTACATCATCGTTCTGAACGCAGAAAAAGTTGCTGTAACTGGCAACAAGCGTACTGACAAGATCTATTATCACCACACTGGTCACATCGGTGGTATCAAGCAGGCGACCTTCGAAGAGATGATTGCCCGCCGTCCTGAGCGTGTGATTGAAATCGCGGTTAAAGGCATGCTGCCGAAAGGCCCGCTGGGTCGTGCTATGTACCGTAAACTGAAAGTTTACGCAGGCAACGAGCACAACCATGCGGCGCAGCAACCGCAAGTTCTTGACATTTAATCGGGATTACAGGCAATGGCTGAAACTCAAAACTACGGCACTGGTCGCCGCAAAAGCTCATCCGCTCGCGTCTTTATCAAGCCGGGTAGCGGTAACATCGTAATTAACCAGCGCTCTCTGGAGCAGTACTTCGGTCGCGAGACTGCACGCATGGTCGTGCGTCAGCCGCTGGAGCTGGTTGATCTGGTTGGTAAACTGGACCTGTACATCACCGTTAAAGGTGGTGGTATCTCTGGTCAGGCCGGCGCGATCCGTCACGGTATCACCCGCGCTCTGATGGAGTACGACGAGTCTCTGCGTTCTGAACTGCGTAAAGCGGGCTTCGTTACCCGTGATGCGCGTCAGGTTGAACGTAAGAAAGTCGGTCTGCGTAAAGCACGCCGTCGTCCGCAGTTCTCCAAACGTTAATTGTTGCTGCTTCGGCAGTCACAGTTGGCACAAAAAACCCGCTTCGGCGGGTTTTTTGCTTTTGCCTAACAGGGATTGTTGCCACAAAAACGCGAGCTTTACCCGCATTTTGCCTGCAAATCACTTTCCCCGCCCCACAAGCTGCTTAAAATCTGGTAAACTGACTGTCACTTTGCGCCCGCGAGCCGGAGCGTTATGCGTATTATTTCCGCCAGGATGGGCGAAAAATGCCGCAAACGCTGGCTGTGTGCGAATCTGATAAGCAGGTGAGTCGCCGTGTGGTTGGCTATTCGCAGTAATTTTTTGTGAACAAACTTGGAGGTTTTCATGGCTGTCGCTGCCAACAAACGTTCGGTAATGACGCTGTTTTCTGGTCCGACTGACATTTTCAGCCATCAGGTACGTATTGTACTGGCTGAGAAAGGCGTCAGCGTGGAGATCGAGCAGGTTGAAACGGATAACCTGCCGCAGGATCTGATTGACCTCAACCCGTACCGCACAGTGCCAACGCTGGTAGATCGTGAACTGACGCTGTATGAATCCCGCATCATCATGGAATATCTTGATGAGCGTTTCCCGCATCCGCCGCTGATGCCTGTCTATCCGGTTGCTCGTGGCGAAAGCCGTCTGATGATGCACCGTATTGAGCAGGACTGGTATAGCCTGATGCGCATCATTGAAAACCGCACCGGTGCAGAAGCCGATGCCGCGCGTAAACAACTGCGTGAAGAACTGCTGGCCATTGCGCCGTTGTTCTCACGTACTCCGTTCTTTATGAGCGAAGAGTTCAGCCTGGTTGATTGCTATCTGGCACCGCTGCTGTGGCGTTTACCGTCTATGGGTGTTGAACTGGCTGGCGCCGGATCGAAAGAGCTGAAAGGCTACATGACCCGCGTATTTGAGCGTGACTCTTTCCTCGCTTCACTGACTGAAGCAGAACGTGAAATGCGCCTTCAAGCCCGGGGCTAATCTATGGAAATGTCGCAATTAACGGCCCGTCGCCCTTATCTGTTGCGTGCGTTTTATGACTGGCTGCTTGATAACCAGCTGACGCCGCATCTGGTGGTCGACATCAATCTGCCTGGTGTACAGGTGCCGCTGGAATACGCGCGTGATGGTCAGATTGTGCTGAACATTGCACCGCGTGCTGTCGGCAACCTTGAACTGGGTAACGAACGTGTGGAGTTCAATGCACGCTTCGGTGGGGTACCGCGTCAGGTTTCAGTACCGATGGCGGCAATTCTGGCTATCTATGCCCGTGAGAACGGTGCAGGCACCATGTTCGAACCGGAACCGGCCTATGAGCTGGCAGCCCAGGACGAACTGGAGGGTCAGGAAGAAACCATGATGTCAGTGATTGATGGCGATCGTCCTGACGATTCAGCTGACGATGAAACCCCACCAGATGATGAGCCGCCGCCGCGTGGTGGTCGTCCATCGCTGCGCGTGGTGAAATAAACGCCAGTTGACCGACGAGGTCAGTATAAAAAAATCCGGGAACATGACGTTTCCGGATTTTTTTTATGCGACGTAAAAATTAACCTTTATACGGCTCCCAGGCCTGTGACCAGTGTTGACCTGCATCAGGCTCGTAAGCCCATGCCGCAGCCCCACACCAGCTGGTATACGGCCAGGGTTTGCACTGATAAAGACCACCTTTATTGGACACCACATCGCCAGCTTTGTAGTTGGTGCCTTCTTTATAAGCGGGATGCTCAGAAGGGATCGAGTCACCGGCTAATGTCGTCACTTCCAGCGTTTGGCTCTTGTCAGAAACACGGTTGGTCACGCTGACAGCCGCAACCTGATACTGATATTTTGTGGCGGCAGATAATCCGCTATCAGTGAGGCGAGTCTGCGTCGTTTCTTTAATCTGCACGCCGTTACGGTAAATAACGTAGTGTTTGATCGCCACATTACCCACGGCTTCCCAGCTCAGCGTTGCACTGTCTTTATCGATAGTTTCCGCTTTTAATCCCTGAGGCGCTGCAGGTGTACAGTCTTCGCACTCAATACCCGGCGTGGTCACTGAGGTGGTCTGGCTGGGTAAAGAAACATTGCCCTGCTTATCCTGAGCAGTGACGAAATAATCGTATCTTGTCTCGGCCTTAACATTATTATCCACATAGGAAGGGATAGGGGTTGAAGCGATATTCACATCATTACGCCAAACTTGATACTGGCTAACGCCCTTGTTATCCGTTGAGGCTGTCCATGAAAGCGCGATCTTGTTGGCAGCAACATCATGAGCGATGGGATGGCCCGGTTGGCTTGGGGCTTCATGATCAATATCAGGAACAGAATTTTCATGCACCATTGCTGCATAGCGTCGCACAAATTCGTTACCGTATTGGTTGCCATTGGCACTCGAACCCGCATCCCAGTTAATTGACCAGGTCATCAAGCCTTTAATCGGCGTACCCTGAGCGTTGAGCTTGTCCCATGCAGAGCGAAGATCCGCTTCGTTACGCACATAACCGTTAGCCGCGGCATCTGGGTTACTGGGCAGGCCAATCGCCAGTTTATTCGCCGGGATCTGCATATAGGTACGGGTACCGTGGATCAAGGAGTCGGTCATATAATACAGGAAATCAGCTTTACGTGATTCGTCCCCCTGAGTAACCGATCCACCTGGGATATCATCTCCCCATATTCCAGCTCCACCCTGGTTGTAATATTGTGGAGCGATAACATCATAGTAGCCTTCTAATGACTTAATGATCGGTTCATATGCTGCGCCTCTTGCCAGGTAGGGAAACTCAGGAGCCATGCTGATAATAAATTTGGGGTACTGATTTTTAACGATTTTTAATGCCGCAGGAATTTCTGTCTGATTGGACGCTGCGGTAATCGAGTGACCTTCTAAATCAATATCGATTCCGTCGATACCATAGAGGTTAATCAGACGAATAATCTCAGTGGCAAACTTCTGTCCATCACCCGGTTTCAGTGCGATATTACGTGCTTCTGCTCCTCCCAGTGACAGCATTACAGCTTGTCCACGTCCATTAAGGATGGCGACTTCGTTACGAAACTCTTCGTCACTCATGTTATGAGGTTCAAAAGTCGGGATGCCGTTATCAGTCATAAATGCGACCGTCACAACATCATATTCCGCCGGGACTGATGATAATTTCATATAAGGCGCGGTTCCGCCTTGATAACCATCATCTTTACTTGCCCAGTTATGCCAGAAACCAATCATAATTGGCTTCTGACTAATATCCGGCATAACTGATTCGGCACCGGCGGCAAAAGCAGCCTGGCTGCCGAGTCCTGCAGCTAATAAAATAGCACCCGCCAGAAATTTCTTTTTGAAAATGTTCTTCATGAAGATTAAGACCTTTTAAATAAGCGAAATGATCTCCTGTAGTGTATTTAAAAAGCGAAACAGGCTATTTAGGGGGTATCCCTGAATAAAAGCGAACTGTCTTTATTTGATCGGTGGTATGACGGATGGGGTGAAGAATTCTCTTAACGCCAAAGAAAAATGCCAGTCAGCATTCACTGACTGGCATTCAACAAACGAAGCGCTTATGTCGCCGTCTTAGTAGACGTCACGCAGGTAACGCTTGTCTTTCTTCAACTGGTCGATATAGGCAGCGGCACGCTCGCTGGACAAGCCACCGAACTGACGAACCACTTCATACAGCGCGGAATCGACATCTTTCGCCATGCGTGATGCATCACCACACACGTAGAAATACGCACCTTCCTGCAGCCAGGCGTACAGCTCAGCGCCTTTCTCCAGCATGCGGTTCTGCACGTAAATTTTTTCTTCCTGATCGCGAGAGAACGCCAGATCAAGATGCGTCAACAGGCCACTTTGCTGCCACTCGTTCAGCTCATCCTGATAGATGTAATCGTGTTCCTGATGCTGGTCACCAAAGAACAACCAGTTTTTGCCTTCGGCACCGGTGACTTTGCGTTCCTGCAGGAAAGCACGGAACGGCGCAATACCGGTACCTGGGCCAACCATGATCAGTGGTGCATTGTTGTTGGCGGGTACGCGGAAAGCTTTATTCGGTGAAATAAAGATTGCCGGTTTCTCGCCGCGACGCACACGTTCAGCCAGGTAGGTGGAGCAAACGCCGTTACGGGCGCGGCCAGCGCTGTGATAACGCACAGACGCGATGGTCAGATGGACCTGGTTCGGATGCGCTTTCGAGCTGGAAGAGATGGAATAAGCACGGTGTTGCAGCGGACGCAGCATCGCCACAAATTCCGGCACCGACAGGCTACGCGTCAGCTCCAGTTGCAGCAGGTCCAGGGTGTCTTTGCCCCACAACCACACGCCAAGGGTATCTTTGTCATCGTGCTGTAATACGTGGCGCAGTTCCTGGTTAGTGGTGTTCTGGCCCACCCACTCAATCAGTTTGCGTGACGGTTCCGAGATTTCGAACTGATAAGTCAGCAAGTCACCGAGGTTACGGTCAAAGCCCGGCACCGGCGTTTCATAATCAGCGTTCAGCTGGGTCAGCAGCAGCGTCACCAGCGCAGGGTCATTTACTGGGATCACGCCCAGTGCATCGCCCGCTTCGTACTTTAGTCCGCTGTCCGTCAGATCAAACTCAAAGTGACGGATATCTTTGCCTGACTGCTCACCGGAAAGACGTTTATTGGTCACCAGCGCAGCGGCATACGGGTTCTGTTTATTGCTACCCGGAATGACCGGTGCTTCCGGCGCGCTCTCCAGCACCGTGCCGCTGCTGCCCGCACTGGCGGCAAACTGTGGCATGGTGCTGCCGATCCAGGCGCTGGATGGTTCTTCGTAATCAATATCACAGTCGATACGGTCAACGACGCGTTTCGCACCCAGCTGCTCCAGACGCATATCGATAAATTTACCGGCCTGACAGAAGCCGTCATAACCGGTATCACCAATCGCCAGTATGGCGAAGTGCATCTGCTCCAGACGTGGCGCAGTGCTGGCAGAAATGGCCTGCCAGAACAGCTGTGCGTTGTCCGGCATTTCGCCTTCACCGTAGGTAGACGTGACGATCAACACATGACGCATGGTGGCGAAGACATCAATATCCACTTCACCCAGCGCCTGAACCACCGGCACCAGGCCTTTGGCACGTGCTGCTTTCGCTGCCGTCTGGGCCAGCGCTTCGGCATTGCCGGTCTGCGAACCGAACAGGATATGCAACTGGGTGGTGGTCGCCGCACCAGCCGCCGGAGCAGTCTGCTGCTTGTCTTCTAACACCAACAGGCGCGAGTGGAGACCGGCGAGAAAACCCGCCAGCCAGTATTTTTGATCACCATTGAAAGGTGCATCTTCAGGAATGTAAGGAATCTTCATGGGTACTTTTACTCAATCCCGTTCAGTCATATTCAGTCGATAATACACAAATTCAATAGCTCAGCTATCAGGATAATTTTCCGACAGCCGCTGCGATTTCCGGCAACGCCGCGCGGGCGAACAGCTCTTCAAAATCAGGCAGATGACCCAGAACATCACGGTTGCGCGCGTCCTGATAGATGATCCAGCCATAGGTCGCCAGGCTATCCATTGAGCGGATATTACGTTGCGTCAGTGCCGCTTTGTAATCCGACATACGTTTGGAGGCGATCAGGCTTGCCAGTTCGTCATCGTTGTAGTTCTCGATAGCGGAGCGCGCATGACGTTGCAGCTTGCTCACCAGCGAGAAATCTTCTGTCATCAGCAGGTTACGCACCGCTTTCTCAACAGCCGGATCTTCCACCGAGGTTCCTTTTGGCAGCTTGCTCAGTGCCAGCTGCTGCGCGAAGCTCAGCACGGTGTAGTTGTTGAGCAGCACGAACATTTCCAGCGTATCGGTGGCACCGTAAGCCGGGACGGCACCATTAGCGATGGTTTTACCGGCACGCCAGGCCGCTTTAAACTTCGCAACCTGATGTGCAGCCAGCGACGTTGACAGCTCTTCCAGCAAATCTTTACGTGACTTGGCCTTCAGAATCTCACCGCCATCCTGATAGAGCAACAGCGAACGCGGCATGACATAGACAAAGTGGTGACACTCAGTTTCCCAGTTCGCCAGCAGCCATGCGGCACGCGGCGAGTTGGTCGCTTCCAGATGCCAGTTCAGCATGGTCAGCACCGCTTGTTTGTGCACTTTCGCCATTTCGTCTTCATCGGCGATGGAGCCAAACAACACCGAGTCTCCGGCGGCGTGCGCAGCCAGCGACCCGTACGGATCGTACTGGTAAGCAAAACCGCCGCTCATGCCGTTACCAAAGCCTTTACCGAAGGTGCCGAGGTTGAGAATGGCACCGTTGGTCATGTATTCACAGCAGAAGTCACCGACGCCTTCAACCACAGCGGTCGCGCCTGAGTTACGTACCGCGAAGCGGTCGCCCGCCTGGCCCTGTACAAACAGACGGCCACCGGTGGCGCCAAACAGCGCAAAGTTACCGATCAGCACGTTACCATCGCTGTCCTGTGCGCCGCCGCCTGGAGACATTACCACCAGTTCGCCGCCGCACTGACCTTTACCGACGCCATCGTTACAGGTGCCATAGTGTTTCATCTGCATGCCATCGTTGCAGAAGGCACCAAATGACTGTCCGGCGGAACCGGAGGTATGGATCTGTACGGTGGCCGGAGCCAGATAATGACGACCGCGATCGTCTTTAAACACTGCCGGGATGGCCGCTAATTGTTGCGCTGACAGCTCATGGTTCAGCATGCGTTCGATATCGATCGCCAGCTGGCCGCCCACGCTTTTGTTACGGTTGTTAAGGGTGATGCCTGCGCCCAGTTCAATGGCACGGCTGCCTTTGGCAACCAGTTGATCTTTCAGTTCTTCCACCCAGCCATCATCCAGGGAGAAATCTTTTTCCAGATACACCGGTTTGGCGATCTTCTGCTCCGGGACCACGGTCAGCATGGCGCGCAGGTCCAGCTTGCCGACTTCCAGCGGGTGATCCATCAGGTGCAGCAGGTCAGAACGGCCACGTGCTTCACGCAGTGAACGCAGACCGAGGCGTGCGAGGAACTCACGCACTTCCTGCGCCACGTTGATGAAGTACTGCGCCAGCTGACGCGGGTCACCATCAAAGGCTTCGGCGTTGGTGGTCAGACCGGCCGGGCATTTCACGTTACAGTTTTTCGCCATGACGCATTTCAGCATCATCAGCGCAGTGGTACCAAACTCGAAGCTGTCGCCGCCGAGCAAGGCAGATTTGATCACGTCGCTACCGGTCTGCTGTGCGCCGGAGCAACGCAGCTGGACTTTATCGCGCAGACCATTGGCACACAGCGCCTGATGGACTTCCGCGATGCCGATTTCCGCCACACGACCGGTATATTTCAGGCTGGTAACGGATGCCGCACCGGTACCACCGGTGTTACCGGCGACGTTGATGACATCCGCACCTGCTTTGGCTACGCCAACCGCGATGGTGCCGATACCTTCGGAGGACACCAGCTTAACGATGACGCGCACGCGTGCTGCTTTACAGTCGTGAATCAGCTGCGCCAGGTCTTCGATGGAATAGGTATCGTGATGTGGCGGCGGTGAAACCAGCTCCACACCCGGTGTACCACCACGAGCAGCCGCAATTTCTACCGTTACTTTCGGTGCCGGTAACTGGCCGCCTTCACCTGGTTTTGCCCCCTGGCCGATTTTAATCTCCAGCTCTTCCAGCATCGGATCGGCAAGGTAGGCCGCCCAGACGCCGAAGCGACCAGATGCCAGCTGTTTGATGCGTGAGGCACGGATGGTGCCGTGGCGTGAATAGTGTTCGCCACCTTCACCACAGTTACTCATGCCGCCAACCATGTTGGTGCCGTGAGCCACCGCTTCGTGTGCCGGTGCCACCAGCGCACCATGGCTCATCGCACCCGACGCGAAGGTACGGGTGATTTCGTGCGCCGGCTGAATCTCTTCCAGCGGCAGCGAAGGCAGGGCAGTAAACAGGCGTGACAGGTAGTCAGCGGCTTTGCCGTAAGCGGTGATGTGCAATGCGCTATTCACCACTTCGCTACTTTCAATCTCGTCGGCGAAACGGGTTTTCAGTGCGCGCGCCAGTGCTGCCAGACGCTCGCTTTCCGGTTTCAGGCCCGCGATGGCATCAACCAGACGCAGGGTAAACTGGTTCAGGCTACCGTTAACCGCTTCACATTGCAGGCCGCGCGTTGCGAAACCGTTGTTGACCAGCGAATAGCGACCCAGTTTGCGGCCAAATTCGGCTTCGCTATCAACGTGGGTCAGGTCACACGGCAGCGCAAGGATATCGCGCAGCGCCGCCGGACGGCGTTTACGTTCGGCATACATCAGGCTGGAGAACTGACGATAATCCGGCGTGATGGCAAAGTTATCGATGACATCGTTCGGAATGCGTTCGAAGCTGCTGTCTTTAAAGGAGTCAGCTTTAATGCTGAAAGCGTTATCCAGTTTCGCCAGCGTCATCAGACGAATAAAGTTATCCTCTTCGCGTGCTTTGTCAGCAAAGCGAATCGGCTGCTCCGTCATATCAATAAAGGTACGCACGGCGATGGTGCCGTAAGAGTGGCCTGCGCCTTCGGCACGTTCTTTAAACAGGCCGAGCAACGGCACTTCTGCCTCACCCTGAATTTTCAGCGAGCTTTGATGCCAGTCAACCGCCATCTGGGCGATAGCCGGGAAGCCCGCGCCACCGACCGGCGTTTTGATATTCGGGAAGTATTTTTTCAGCACCGGATCATTGGTATCGAGGAAGTTCGGCTCGAAGAACTCACCGCAGCTGTAGCTTTCCACGGTACACAGACCCACTTTGCCCATGGTTTTCATCAGCGCTTTTTCTGCGGCTTTGGCATAGCGTTTAAAGGCTTTGTTGCCTTCTTCGCCTTCGCCAAATTTCTCTTCGGCACGCATCTGCACGCCCAGCGGGTACACGGCGGATGCGCCGAAGCCCAGTGTGGCGGCGATATGGTGTGAAGAGATGCTCTGGCCGCTTTCCACCACCAGTGAAACATCCAGACGCAGACCTTCCTGCACCAGACGCTGGTTGATGGCAGACACCATCAGCAGCATCGGGATCGCTGCATGGGTCGAGGAGATATGGCGGTCAGTCAGTACCGCGATACCGCCCTGTTGACGGGCGAAATCCACCACCTGCTGTGCCAGGTCATCAATGGCTTTTTCCAGTGCCGCCGCGTTAGCCGCACGGCTGACGATATCTTTGCCGATAACCGGTTGGTACAGCATCTCAAAGCGCTGGTACGGAGCCACTTTCTGCTCGCGCAGACGCAGCATATCGAGGTGAGTCAGGATGGGGGTCGGCACCACAATCTGCTGGCCTTTGCTGCGGCCCAGATGCGGCTTGGCTCCCAGGGCCACGCGCAGCGTCATACCGTCCGCTTCACGGATGGAGTCGAGCGGTGGGTTGGTGACCTGAGCAAAGCGCTGCGAGAAGTAATGCGCCATACCACCTTCATGATCGGACAGGCCATTAATGGCATTGCCGTAACCCATGGCTGAAATTTTCTCAGCACCGGTTTGCAGCATCGGATCCATCATGAATTTGAAGCTTTCCTGGTTGTAGTAGTAGGCGACAAAACGCTGATAGGTTTTGAGGTCTCCACTATAACGCAGCGGCGATCCGAGTTTCTCCGCCGGGATCTCCGGCAGATCTTGCAGGTCAATACGGGCTGCACTCAGCAGGGCCGGGTAGTCTTTCTCAGCGGCCAGCTTTTCCAGTGCTTCAACCGTGGTGAAGGAGCGTTTTTCACGGTGATCGTAATACAGCATACCGCCCGCTTCGATACGACCACGGCGCAGGACGCTTTCCGGCGGGAAGGCAATCTGGCCCGCTTCAGACATGGCACCGATATATTCTGCGGTCTCGACGGAACGCAGTGGACGCAGACCGAGACGGTCCAGACGCGCGCCAATCACTTCACCGTTACCAAAGATCAATGCTGCCGGGCCATCGTTCTTCTCTTCATACAGGGAGAAATATTCCAGCATGGCGCGCACTTCAGTTGAGAGCGAGGTGTCGTTCTCCCAGGCTGGCGGCATCATGGAAACCACGGCGTTGATCAGGTCAAGATTGTCTTCCATCAGGCGGCTGTGGATGCTCTGGTCCAGACGTGAGCTGTCTGACTGGCCGTTCGGACGAACGATCTTTTTACCACGCGCCAGCGCCAGTGCGGATTCGGCAATGCGGTTTTTACGGTCAGTGTTCAGTTCACCGTTATGGGCCATCAGGCGGAACGGCTGCGCCATGGTGGTGTGTGGGTCGGTGTTAGTCGAGAAACGAGTATGGAAAAACAGACCGCGAACATGGTGGTCCGGGTCGGTTAAATCTTTAAAATACGGAATGACTTCATTGGAGTTCAGGCGCGCTTTAAAGACCTGGGTGCGCGAGGAAAGCGACAGCGGGTAGAGACCGCCGAATTCGCTTTCAGTAAAGGCCTGAGCTTCAATGTCCAGCAGCGCACGATAGATGCGTTGCTCAAATTCGTTCTGGCTGGCGATGTCCTGCGGGGCAGCAAACACCCATTGCACAATCGGCAGCTGGAATTGCAGGGCAGCCGGGCGCGTTACGCTGCCGTCCAGCGGCATGTCGCGTTTTACCAGCACCGGGAAGTTATAGGCTGCCAGGGTTTCTTCGACCAGACGTTCGGCATTGGCGCGCAGTTCGCCATCTTTAGGCACAAAGAAGTTACCCACGCCAAAACGGCCGGCTTCCAGCGGCTGGCCCGTGATTTTGCGGAAGAAGTGCAGAGAAAGGTCGACGTTTACGCCAGCACCATCACCCACGCCTTCTGCCGACATCCCGCCACGGTGCGGCACTGTGCATAGTGCGCTGTGCGCCATTTGCAGGATCTCATGAGTCTGCTCGCCGTCCTTACGTGTAATGAAACCTACACCACAGCTATCACTGCCCGCTGTTGGATCATACAAGCCATAGGGATAAGGTTTTTGAGTGGACATTGAGGGTTCTCCTTAAACAAACTGCTTTGACATTACCTGCATTATTTCAAGCACAGAGCACTGCTGAGTCAGCTCACAGGCGCTGTATCAATTTCTACCCCGCCCGGCAATGAGCGGGCGTCGCAACACCGAGCAATTCCTCTCAAGACATAGTATGGACGTCCTTGGTGAGTTGCTCTTAAATCCGGGTCTCTTAACTGGAGATAACTTGCATCTAGAGGGAGTCTTCTTGCTGCATAGATATGCCGAGACACTGGCCCGACAGGAAAGCATCCAGCGGAGTTCCAACTTATCGGGAAAGCGTACTCAGGTCAAATTGCCAGCTTTATTGAGGGTAATCTGCTTTTTTGTTGGTTAAAGATATGATTTTAATGGGTTATTTAAGAAAAAAGTTGTCGATGTACCGGTTGGCAATCCCGCAAGAAGTGTGAGCCGTCTCACTGTGGTGCAGCCTTCAAATCTCTGCACCATGCTGGGGCTGGTGGTGTTTTCAGCATAAAATGCTGTTAAGGACACTTCGTGCACAGGATGTATCTGTTTTTCTTATGGCGTCATATTTGAATCAGGATAGGGGGTGTCATTAGTAAAATTAATCATGCTGGGCGTGCTTAAAACATCGCTTAAGTTGAATGGATATGCAAAAAGGAACAGCAACCATTGGACAATATGGCTGCCAGGGTACTGATTAGCACGGCGTGCTGAGAAATGGGCCGCAAAAGCGCGGCCCTCCAGATTATTCAGTTGGCAGAATTAGTCAAGCGCTTTACGCATAAACACCGTAACGTCGGCGAAATTGCGCTGCAATGCACCATTACGGGGCATAACAACAGCGATACGGCGCGGCCAGTCAGCGCGTATCCCCAATAATTGCGCTATCATGAGCCAGATTTCGTTCAGGGAGTGGGTAATGAAACAGATTCGTCTTTTAGCGCAATACTACGTTGATTTGATGGTCAAACTGGGGCTGGTGCGATTTTCGCTTCTGCTGGCCTCGGCACTGGTGGTGCTGGCGATGGTGGTACAGATGGCCGTCACTATGGTGTTGCGTGGCCATGTCGAGAGCATCGATGTGGTGCGTTCGGTATTCTTTGGTCTGCTGATTACACCCTGGGCGGTCTATTTCCTCTCAGTGGTGGTTGATCAACTGGAAGAGTCGCGTCAGCGCCTCTCACGGCTGGTGGATAAGCTGGAAGAGATGCGCACGCGCGATCTTGAGCTGAATCAGCAGATGAAAGAAACGATTACTCAGCTCAACCAGGAAATCGCTGACCGTATTAAAGCCGAGCAGGCGCGTGAGCAGGTGATGGATAAGCTGCGCGAAGAAATGGCGCGCCGTGAGCAGGCACAAATCGAACTTGAACAGCAATCCTCCTTCCTGCGTTCTTTCCTTGATGCTTCGCCGGACCTGGTGTTTTACCGCAATATCGATAAGCAATTCTCTGGCTGTAACCGCGCGATGGAGCTGCTCACCGGATTGAGTGAAAAGCAGCTCATTGGTCTGACGCCACGTGATATCTATGATGAAGATGCCGCCACCAAGGTGCTGGAAACCGATGAGAAGGTGTTCCGCCATAATGTGTCGCTGACTTACGAACAGTGGCTGCAATATCCCGATGGGCGCAAAGCCTGCTTCGAAATCCGTAAAGTCCCTTATTACGATCGCGTCGGGAAGCGCAGTGGCCTGATGGGCTTTGGCCGCGATATTACCGAGCGTAAGCGCTACCAGGACGCGCTGGAGAATGCCAGCCGTGAAAAGACCACCTTTATTTCCACCATCAGCCACGAGTTGCGTACCCCACTGAACGGGATTGTCGGGCTGAGCCGTATTCTGCTGGATACCGATCTGAATCAGGAGCAACTTAAATACCTGAAAACCATCCATGTGTCGGCCATCACCCTCGGCAACATCTTTAATGATGTGATCGAGGTGGACAAGATTGAGCGGCGTAAAGTGCAGCTGGATAACCAGCCGCTCGATTTCACCGGTTTCCTGTCCGATCTGGAAAACCTCTCCGGCCTGCTGGCGCAGCCGAAAGGGCTGAAGTTCGTCATGTCACCTGAGCTGCCGCTGCCACACAAAATTTGTGCCGATGGCACGCGCCTGCGACAGATCCTGTGGAACCTGATTGGCAATGCAGTGAAGTTCACCCAGCAGGGCGAAATCGTGGTGCGTGTCGCTTATGGTCAGGATGAAACCCTGCGTTTTGAGGTGGAAGACTCCGGCATGGGTATCCCGCAGGAGGAACAGGACAAAATCTTCGCCATGTATTATCAGGTAAAAGACCAGCATGGTGGCAAACCGGCAACGGGCACCGGTATCGGGCTGGCAGTGTCACGCCGCCTGGCACAGGCGATGGGCGGCGATATCAGCGTGCGTAGCGTGCAGGGGCAGGGTTCCTGCTTCATTGTCGAGATCAAGGCTCCACGCGTCGCGGAAGAGGTTGAGGATGACAACCTTGACGACAGCATGCCGCTGCCCGCGCTGCACGTCCTGTTAGTGGAGGATATTGAGCTGAACGTGATCGTGGCACGTTCGGTGCTGGAGAAACTGGGTTGCAGCGTTGAAGTGGCGATGACCGGTACCGCAGCACTGGAGATGTTCGATCCTGAGGAGTTCGATCTGGTGCTGCTGGATATTCAGCTGCCGGACATGACAGGCCTTGACGTATCGCGCGCCATTCATCAGCGTCATGCGGGTGAGATATTGCCACCGCTGGTGGCACTGACTGCCAACGTGCTGAAAGACAAAAAAGAGTATCTGGATGCGGGCATGGATGAGGTGCTGAGTAAACCGCTGGCGGTACCGGCGCTGACGGCGATGATTAAGAAGTTCTGGGATTATCAACCTGAAGCGGATACGCCGGAGGCAGCCCCTCAGGCCGAGGAGAAAACCCGTGCGCTGCTCGATGTGCCGATGCTGGAGCAATATATCGAGCTGGTGGGGCCAGGATTGATCACCCAGAGTCTGACGATGTTTGAAAAGATGATGCCGGGTTATCTTGATGTGCTGGATTCCAACATGATGGCGCGTGACCAGAAAGGCATTGCGGAAGAAGGGCACAAAATCAAAGGCGCAGCGGGTTCTGTTGGTCTGTTGCATCTGCAAAAGCTGGCGAAACAAATTCAGTCACCGGAGTTACCTGCATGGTGGGATAATGTTCAGGAATGGATTGATGAGTTAAAACAGGAATGGCGACACGACGTGAACGTATTACGTGAGTGGGTAGCCGCGCGGGAAAGTAACAAACCCTAGAAAAAAATGACCCCAGTCGAAACTGGGGTGCGCGAATACTGCGCCAACACCAGGGAAATTGTCGCTGTTGCTATTATTTGAGGTCTATCCTGAGCAACAGCGTGGTATTGGTTAACGCTTCCAAAACACCTTAGCAAATTCGTCATCAGTTGTGACAAGATTCATTAAATTGTGTGATGTTGAGCAGCGTTTAAATACAGAAAACATTAATTTGATGACACAGTCAAGCAAGGAATCAATTTCTTTGCCTCATTGTGTTATTTTTGACCAAATGTTCTATTTTTGCTGCGATCATAACGTGCTGAAGCGGCAGAAAAACCCGACAAGCGCAGCGAAAGCCAGCTGGTGGCAAAATTTTTGTTTTTTTTCAGGTTAACTGACTGAAAAATGGTGCGAATATGGGAAGAGTGCCCAGGTTATCCAAAACGTTTTGGAAACCGTCGACAGAAAGTTCCGGTTTATGGTTTTAACCCTGTATGTAAACCAAATGTCATATAAAATGCTTTACCACAAATGGCGGAAGTCACAGAGTATCTGCTGCGAAATTACACATTTTTTTCATCATGCTTTCGTTAATCAATGAACATGCTCAAACGCTGAGAAGGCTTAATGTTAAGTACAGTGAATCATTTGGCGTGACTCATATCACATTCGGTTAATTGTCCATAACGAACTCTTCCGATGAGAGTTTGAACATGGAACCGATTCCTTAATAGCGGAAGTGATTGATGTATTTGGCTCTATTAAAGGAACGATGGTTGCGCAGGTAATGACTTTGTTTGATAAATCAACTGGTCACTGAGTAATTTTTAGCACCCGGGTGTCGCTGAGTGTTATCGTGACCGGAGTGATTGATTAATACAGGGAACAGGTAAGAGTAAATTTGATGAGTAAGAATAAAGGGAAACTTCGGCAACGTATTAAAGTGATAATGGCAAAATTCCTGCTCGCCTGGTTGGGTATTTGGCTGGCGGCAATTTTGTTGTTTTCTTTTTTGCCGGTACCTTTCTCCGCGGTGATGGTGCAACGACAGGTCGGGGCCTGGCTGAGCGGCAATTTTGATTACGTGGCGCATTCCGATTGGGTCAGTATGGATCAGATCTCTCCGTGGATGGCGCTGGCGGTGATTGCTTCTGAAGATCAAAAATTCCCGGTCCACTGGGGATTTGATGTGCAAGCGATCCAGTCGGTGCTCGATAACGAAGGGGATGAACGCATGCGAGGTGCGTCGACGCTTTCACAGCAGACCGCAAAAAATCTGTTCCTGTGGGATGGGCGCAGTTGGGTGCGAAAAGGTCTGGAAGCCGGGCTGACGGTGGGTATTGAAACCGTATGGACCAAGCGCCGGATTCTGACGGTCTATCTGAATATCGCGGAATTGGGCAATGGGGTATTCGGTGTGGAGGAGGCGTCACAACGTTATTTCCACAAACCCGCCAGCCGTCTGACGATGTCGGAAGCGGCTCTGCTGGCGGCAGTCCTGCCGAATCCGATCCGTTTCCGCGCCGACGCGCCTTCAGGCTATATTCGTCAACGCCAGCAATGGATCATGCGGCAGATGCGCCAGCTGGGTGGGGAAGGTTTTCTGAATCGCTACAAGTTGCACTGAGGCAATTAATCTTCGTCGAAACCCGCTTCAAACAATTCGATCACCGCAGCCAGTGCCTGAGTCTCTTCCGGTCCGCTGGCTTCGATCTCAATATGGCCCCCTTTAGCGGAATCCAGCATCAGCAGTGCGATTACGCTGCTGGCTTCGGCTTCCGTTCCGGCTTCATTGCGTAGTAGTACTTCAGCGTCGAAACTCTGCACCAGCTCAAACAGTTTCATGGCCGGGCGGGCATGCATCCCCAGCTTGTTACGAATCTCAACGGTCTGCTTCACGGTCATGATTTGCGTTTTTCCAGGGTGCGATGACGGGACTGCACATTTTTTCCACGTGAGCGGAAGTAATCGGCCAGCTGTTCGGCAATGTACACCGAACGGTGTTTACCCCCGGTACAGCCAATGGCGACAGTGAGGTAACTGCGATTATTGGTTTCCAGCATCGGCAGCCACAGCTCAAGGTAACTGCGCGTCTGGTAGATAAAGTTATGTACTTCGGTATGTCGATCGAGAAATGCTGCCACCGGACGATCGAGGCCGGTCATCGGACGCAGTTTCGGATCCCAGTGCGGGTTAGGCAGAAAACGCACATCAAAGACATAATCGGCATCGATTGGAATACCATGTTTGAAGCCAAAGGATTCAAACACCATGGTCAGTTCACGTTCGCGTTTACCCAGCAGACGGGTCCGCAGCATCTCGGCTAACTCATGCACCGACATCTCTGAGGTGTCGATAATCAGATCGGCGCGTGAGCGCAGCGGCTCCAGCAGATCGCTTTCCTCATCAATGGCGCTCTCCAGTGACAGGTTTTTACTGGAAAGCGGATGCAGGCGGCGGGTATCGCTGTAGCGACGAATCAGCGTGTTGCGATCGGCATCGAGAAACAAAAGCTGCGGCGCAAAGGACTCCGGCAGATTATTGAGGGCAGTTTCAAAAATCTCCGGCGATTCGGGCATGTTCCGCACGTCAATACTGACGGCGGCTGAGATATTGCGTTCGGTTAACGTATTTGCCAGTTCGGGCAGCAGCACCACTGGCAGATTATCGACACAGTAAAATCCCATGTCCTCAAGCGCACGCAACGCGACTGATTTTCCTGAGCCTGACCGACCGCTAACGATCATCAGCACCATCACATTTCTCCCGTTTTAAACCGGCACCCTGGCCGGTAAAAGTGTCTGTCGCTTAAGGATGGTCGTCCTGCGCTTCTGTGATAATGGCATAGAGTTCTTCATCGCTCTGCGCTGCGCGCAGACGGCGACAGACGGTTTTATCTGCCAGGCGTTTTGCCACCAGCGATAGCGTATGCAGATGGGTTTTACACTGGTCCGCCGGCACCAGCAGCGCAAACAGCAGGTCTACTGGCTGATTGTCGACCGCGTCAAAGGCGATCGGCTGATCGAGGCTGATAAACACACCTACGGCGCGCAGGGTGTCTTCCTCCAGCTTGCCATGCGGAATAGCAATGCCATTG
The DNA here is from genome assembly GCF_047947045.1 of Pantoea sp. App145. Taxonomy (NCBI): domain Bacteria; kingdom Pseudomonadati; phylum Pseudomonadota; class Gammaproteobacteria; order Enterobacterales; family Erwiniaceae; genus Pantoea; species Pantoea sp. App145. The sequence goes on along the minus strand of NZ_CP133290.1, from coordinate 2,271,375 downwards.
CCAATACCGGTACTGCCCATGCGTTCACGGGTGAGGATTGCTTCGAAAAGCGTCTGGTGAGGCAGATTGAGCTGCTTAGCTGCCAGCTCGCTGATTATTTCCAGCGCACGTTTTTTACTCTGGCAGTGTACGCCGCTGCGGGTGCAGTCCAGCGTGAGGACCGAGCTCAATTCCAGTGTCAGATCGTTGTTCATCATCGTTTCACTTGCGAGTTCACATAGCCGCGAGGATCACCCACTTTAACCCGTTAGCGGGGAAAATGCAGGTTCTCCTGTTGGCGCTTGCGCAGATGACAAAACGGGGCGGTCAGCCCGCCCCATTCTGTGCTCTGAGTGCCGAACCGGTCAGCACTCTGCAAGCGTGAAGGTTAGTGTTTTTTCAGTTTGTCTTTATGTTTAGTCAACTGACGGGAAAGCTTGTCGATCAATCCGTCAATGGCCGCGTACATATCTTCCGCTTCCGATGTCGCGTGCAACTCCCCGCCGTTAACATGCAAGGTTGCATCAGCAATCTGCGTTACCTTCTCCACTTTCAGAACAATATAGACCTGATTGATACGATCAAAATAGTGTTCCAGTTTGGCAAATTTGCTATTTACAAATTCGCGCAGCGGTTCGGTAATCTCTACATTCAGTCCGGTAAGGTTTATCTGCATAGGTCTTCCTTCTCAATACATTCAAACCAGCTGTTTACGCTGATTCGAGGGCGGGATGGACAAAGACTCGCGATACTTAGCAACCGTACGGCGGGCCACCATGATGCCCTGTTCAGATAACATGGAGGTCAGTTTGCTGTCGCTCAAGGGTTTTGCGGGGTTTTCCGCAGAGATCAATTTTTTTACCAGCGCACGTATTGCCGTGGAAGAAGCTTCGCCACCGCCTTCGGTGTTCACATGGCTGGAGAAAAAATACTTCAGTTCAAAGATGCCACGCGGGCTATGTAAATACTTCTGCGTGGTGACGCGCGAAATCGTGGATTCATGCATATCCACGGCTGAGGCGATATCCGCCAGCACCATGGGGCGCATATACTCCTCGCCCTGCTCAAAGAACGCCTGCTGCTGCTCGACAATACAACGTGTTACTTTCAGCAGTGTGTCGTTGCGGCTCTCCAGGCTCTTAATCAGCCATCGGGCTTCCTGTAAGTTACTGCGGATGAACTGGCTATCGCTGTCGTTACGCGCAGCTCCGCCCATCGCGGCATAATGCTGGTTGATTTTCAGACGTGGCACGCTGTCAGCATTCAGTTCGACCGTCCAGCGCGTGCCGATTTTGCGTACCAGCACATCAGGAATGACATATTCTGGTTCGCTGGTATTCACCGACTGGCCCGGACGCGGATCGAGCGACTGAATCAGCAGCATGGCATCTTTCAACACATCTTCTTTCAGACGCGTCACCCGCATCAGACTGCGGAAATCATGATTGGCCAGCAGGTCGAGATGTTCACTGACGATGAGGCGCGCTTCGGCCACCATCGGTATATCACTGGCATATTGTGAAAGCTGGACCAGCAGACAATCACGTAAATCACGTGCACCGACACCGACCGGGTCAAAACGCTGCACGCGTTTCAGTACCGCTTCCACTTCGTCCAGCGTCAGCTCCTCATCGCCAATGCTGTCGCAGATATCCTGCAACGTCACGGTGAGGTAGCCGGTATCGTCAATCGCATCCACAATCGAGGTCGCAATGGCACGGTCAGTATCAGTGAAGGGCGTCAGCTCGACCTGCCACATCAGGTAGTCCTGCAATGACTGCGTCGTCTCCCCTTGGTACACCGGCAATTCATCATCCTGATAATCGGTCCCGGTGCCTGAAGGCGTACCGGCGGTGTAGATCTCATCCCAGGTGGCGTCGAGCGGTAACTCTTCCGGCATATCCTTTTGTTCGAGTGCCTCTCGGGTGTCGAGCGCTTCGCTCTCCTGATATTCGCGTGTGTCTACTTCTTCATGAAGATCTGATTGTTCAAGCAATGGATTGCTTTCCAGCGCCAGTTGTAATTCCTGCTGGAGTTCAAGCGTAGAGAGTTGCAGCAAGCGGATTGCCTGCTGCAGCTGGGGTGTCATCGCCAGCTGTTGGCTGAGCCTGAGTTGCAAACCTTGCTTCATAATCCGGATTGAATTTCCTAAGCAAACGTCGGAGGTTACGACACCTTATCAGAGTCTGAACTCTTCGCCCAAATAAACACGCTTAACCTGCTCATCTGCAAGTATTTCATCGGGGGTGCCGTGGGCAATCAAATGCCCCTGGCTGACGATGTAAGCGCGTTCACAAACGGCAAGGGTTTCGCGCACGTTGTGGTCGGTGATCAACACGCCCAGCCCGCTATCGCGCAGATGCTCAATGATCTTCTTGATATCAATGACGGAAATGGGGTCGACACCCGCAAATGGTTCATCCAGCAGGATGAATTTAGGGTTGGCGGCCAGTGCACGGGCAATCTCCACACGGCGGCGTTCACCACCGGAAAGCGCCTGACCCATGCTGTCACGCAGGTGCTCAATGTGGAACTCTTCCATTAACTCATTGGCACGGTCCTGGCGCTGTTCTTCGCTAAGATCATCACGAACCTGCAATACCGCCATCAGGTTGTCGTAAACGCTCAGGCGACGGAAAATCGATGCTTCCTGCGGCAGATAACCAATGCCACGGCGCGCACGCGCATGCAGTGGCAGGATACTGATGTCTTCATCATCAATGACGATGCGACCGGCATCACGCGGCACAATACCTACCACCATGTAGAAGGTGGTGGTTTTACCGGCCCCGTTGGGACCCAGCAGGCCGACGATTTCGCCGGATTTCACCTGCAGGCTAACGTCTTCTACCACGCGGCGGCCTTTATAGGCTTTCGCCAGGTTTTCAGCGATCAGTGTGGCCATAGAAATTAGTTACTCTTCTTTTGGCTCTGGGATGAACCGTTTTTGTCCTGCAACTGCGACGGCACCAGTACGGTGGTCACGCGTTTGCTCTGGCCCTGACTGAAGGCCTGCATTTTCTGTTCTTTCACCAGATAGGTGATGCGATCACCTTTGATATTGCTATCCAGCTGCTCAATGTAAGCGTTGCCGGTCAGCTCAACAAAGTCATTGGCCAGTTCGTAGTGCAGCTTGGCAGCATGGCCTTGTACCGGCTTGCCGTTATCCTGCATTTGATAGAAAGTCGCGGGGTTGCCCCAGGCATCAACGATGGTTTTTTTGCTATCGCCGCCCGGACGGGTCACCACCACTTTGTCAGCGGTGATTTTGATCGATCCCTGGGTCACGATCACATTGCCGGTGAAGGTGGCGACATTACCCTGCAAATCCAGCGCCTGGTTTTCTGAAACGATATTGACGGGTTTGTCCGAGTCTCCTGTTAATGCCAGAGCGGGCAGACTGGTGGCTAACAGGGCGCTGACCAGCAGTAACTTAAGGCTGTTTTTGTTCATTTTGGATTTCATAGGAGGATTTGACCTTTTCAATCAACTCGGCATTTTTTGTCCGTAAGTTGCCGCGCATCTTCATGCCAGTAGAGTTAAAACTGCGGCCATAAAGGGTGACCTGATCGTCTGAAGTGACATCCTGGGTAACCAGATTGACTACCGCATTATCCGTTTTGATGCGCTGTAACTCGGAATCCTGCGTCAGGGTGTTTACTTCAACGTGGCCGTATAGATAAAGCATACGATCTTTGGTGAGCTTTGCCTTATCCGAGCGAACAGACCAGGTTGGAATTTTGTTCACGTCATAGGTGGTCATCACCGGATTTTCGAACCAGCTCAGTTGATCGGCATCAAAGTAGGTAACTTTATCCGAAATCAGCTTATAGGCCAGCGCACCATCGGGATTGTATACCACGGTGTGAGAAGTCGAGCTGGTATAGGTCGGCTCCTGATCGTTGGTGGCAACCGGTGTTTTGCTCTCATCCTGGTTGGTAAGATTCCAGCCGATTAGCACCAGAGCGATTAAGGCCAGAATCAGCGTTATCCAACGCCTGCTTTTACTCATACTGATTGCCCTTTGGCATCCTCAAATTTATTCTGCGCCATTAAGATCAGATCGCAAAGTTCACGTACTGCACCGCGGCCACCGGCAATGCGGGTGACGTAATGCGCGCGCGGCAGCAGAATCGGGTGCGCATCGGCAACGGCGACACTGAGACCGACTCGCGCCATGACCGGCCAGTCGATCAGGTCATCACCGATATACGCTACCTGTTCGGCAGATAATGACAGTTTATCCAGGAGTTCACGCCAGGCCAAAAGCTTATCCGATTGTCCCTGGTAAAGATGCGTAATGCCGAGGGTTTTACAACGATCTTCCATCAGTCTGGCATTGCGGCCGGTAATAATAGCCACTTCGATGCCCGAGGTCAGCAGGCAACGAATGCCATAACCATCGCGTACGTTAAAGGCTTTCAATTCTTCGCCGCTGTTGCCCATGTAAATCAGGCCGTCTGACATCACACCATCAACGTCACAAATCAGCAGGCGGATTTGCGCTGCCCGCGCCATGACTTCTGTGCTCACCGGACCATAGCAGGTTTCCACTGCTGGTGTTTCAACACTCATGTTCTTTTCCTGTTCAGACCACACCGGCGCGCAGCATGTCATGCATATGTACCACACCGAGCAGGCGATCGTCATCGGCCACCAGCAATGCAGTGATGTTTTTGTTTTGCATCAGGTTAAGGGCATCCACCGCCAACAGATTGGGGCGTACGCGGATGCCACCACGGGTCATCACATCCTGAATGCGGGCTGACTGGAAATCGATACCCATATCAAACACCCGGCGTAAGTCACCGTCGGTGAAGATACCTTCAATTTTCATCAGATCATCGACGATCACCGTCAGACCGAGATTTTTCCGCGTAATTTCCAGCAACGCATCACGCAATGATGCATCACGCGTGACATGAGGGATCTCGTCGCCACTGTGCATGATGTCACTGACATGCAGTAACAGTTTACGCCCCAATGCGCCACCTGGATGGGACAATGCAAAATCTTCCTGCGTAAAGCCGCGCGCTTCCAGCAGTGCCACCGCCAGCGCATCCCCCATCACCAGCGTGGCGGTGGTGCTGGTGGTGGGGGCCAGGCCGAGCGGGCAAGCTTCCTGCGGCACTTTCACGCATAGATGGACATCGGCGGCCCGGCCCATTGCGCTATCGGCACGGCTGGTGATACAGATCAGCTGAACTTTCTGGCGTTTCAGCACCGGTACCAGCGCGAGGATCTCGTTTGACTCACCGCTGTTCGAAATGGCAATCACCACATCGTTGGTACTGACCATCCCCAGATCGCCATGGCTGGCTTCTGCAGGATGAACAAAGAATGCGGGCGTGCCGGTGCTGGCGAAGGTCGCGGCGATCTTTTTGCCAATATGTCCCGACTTGCCCATCCCCATCACCACCACTTTACCCCGACAGGCAAAGATCATTTTGCAGGCGCGTGAGAAGTCGTCATTTATATATTGATCGAGTTGTTCCAGGCCCTCACGCTCAATACGCAGCACCGCTCTGCCTGCCTGTTGAAAGTCAAAATCCGGTTGCTGATGTGACATACTCAGTCTGTCCTTTATTAACCTGTGATAAACATGGGGCTAAGCCACAGCCAGCACACCCACACGATAAATCCTGCTAACAATAAGGCACCTGCCGCCCGGCCAATTCGGCGTCGGCGTTGCAGGCACAACAGGGCGAACAGCACGCTGACACCCAACATCACCCAGTAATCACGGGCAAAGGCATGGGGATCAATGCTGCCCGGATGAATCAACGCGGGCAGGCCCAGAACAATGGCCAGATTAAAAATATTGGCACCGATCAGGTTTCCGATGGCGATATCGTCCTCGCCTTTCATTGCACCAGCGATGACGGTAGCCAGTTCCGGCAGGCTGGTGCCTACGGCGATTAACGTCAACCCCATCACCAGTTCGCTTACGTCGAAGTAATCGGCAAATACGGTCGCGTTATCGATCACCATGCGGGTAGACATCGGCAGGATCAGCAGTGCAACGGCGAGCCACAGGAAGGCCACGGTGTTGCCGCTCTCGTCACGCGGCAGCTCCGCCAATTGTTCGCGCGTTAAGGTGTCGTTATTTTCACGCTCGGCCCGCCGTGCGATCCGGATCGCCACCAGCAGATAACCTAGCGCAATCAGCAGCAAGGCTACGCCATCAAGGCGGCTGAGGTAATTATCAAACAACATAATCCCGCTCAGCAATGAGACCAGCAGCATTAACGGGAGTTCGCGGCGAATCAGATTGGAATGGACGGTTAAAGGATGCAGCAGGGCCGCTCCGCCGAGGATTAACAGAATATTGGTGATGTTCGAACCCAGCGCAGTGCCTACTGCTAAATCCATCTGTCCGTGCTGCGCCGCTGAAAAAGAGACGATCAATTCAGGGAGCGAAGTGCCGATGCTGACCACGGTCATGCCGATGATTAACGGGGGTATGCCGAAGGATCGACTGAGGATCGCGGCACTGAATACTAATCGGTCAGCGCCGTAAGCCAGTAAAATCAATCCAATGAACAGCAGGGCAGTGGCTACGAACATGAAAAATCCTTGATGGCCAGATGTGTCGGCACGCGTTGCCCGACGGGTATAAACATTAGTGCAGTGAAACAGGCGCTGATTTTGACTGTCTGAGAGGCAAAAGTAAATTTTAAGGCTATTTTCGCCAAACCGGGTGGGTAAGTTTCTGTAAAACTCTCGTGCATCGTGGACTTACAGGCTACCATCCCGGGATACGATAACGCCCGATCCCCATTAAGAGGTAAAGATGATCCAGCAGCAAACGAATCTGGTTGAGGTTCGTGGCGTGAGCTTTTCGCGCGGAGATCGCACCATCTTCGACGACATTTCATTAACGGTGCCCGAAGGTAAAGTGACCGCCATTATGGGGCCATCAGGCATTGGGAAAACTACGCTGTTGCGCCTGATTGGTGGCCAGCTCCAGCCAGATAAAGGTGAAATCTGGTTCCGTGACGAAAACATTCCCTCACTTTCACGCCGCAGATTGTATGAAGTGCGTAAAAAAATGAGCATGTTATTTCAGTCAGGTGCACTTTTTACCGATCTCAACGTCTTTGATAACGTGGCCTGGCCGCTGCGGGAACATACGCAACTTCCGCCATCGCTGCTGCACAGCACGGTGATGATGAAGCTGGAAGCGGTAGGATTGCGTGGTGCGGCACAACTCAAACCGGCGGAACTTTCCGGCGGGATGGCGCGCCGTGCAGCGCTGGCGCGTGCGATCGCGCTGGAACCGGATCTGATCATGTTCGATGAACCCTTTGTCGGCCAGGATCCGATCACCATGGGGGTATTGGTAAAATTGATCGACGAGCTGAACCACGCGCTGGGGGTGACCTGCATCGTGGTTTCGCACGACGTGCCAGAGGTCTTGAGCATTGCCGATCATGCCTATATTGTTGCCGGGCAAAAAATTATTGCTCAGGGAAGCGCGCCTGAATTGCGGACTAACCCCGATCCACGCGTGCGCCAGTTTATTGAAGGGCATGCGGACGGCCCGGTGCCGTTCCGCTTTCCGGCCGGGGATTATCTGGCCGATTTGACCCACGCAGGGAGAACCTAAGCTGATGTTGTTAAAGGCGCTGGCGTCACTTGGACGTCAGGGGATTAACACCTGTGCGGCATTTGGCCGGGCAGGGATGATGCTGTTTCATGCGCTGGTGGGAAAACCGGCGTTTCGCAAACATGCACCGTTGCTGATCAAGCAACTCTACAGCGTGGGCGTAATGTCTCTGCTGATCATTATGGTCTCTGGGCTGTTTATCGGCATGGTGCTTGGGTTGCAAGGCTATCTGGTCCTGACCACCTACAGCGCGGAAACCAGTCTCGGCATGTTGGTGGCGTTGTCGCTGCTGCGCGAACTCGGCCCGGTGGTTACCGCGTTGTTGTTCGCCGGGCGTGCCGGTTCGGCGCTGACCGCAGAAATTGGTCTGATGAAAGCCACAGAGCAGCTCTCCAGCATGGAAATGATGGCGGTTGACCCGTTGCGACGCGTGGTATCACCACGTTTCTGGGCCGGTTTTATCAGTATGCCGCTGCTGGCGCTGATTTTTACGGCGGTGGGGATTGCCGGTGGTGCGCTGGTTGGCGTCAGCTGGAAAGGTATTGATCCTGGCTTCTTCTGGTCAGCGATGCAGAACGCGGTGGATTTCCGCACTGATATTATCAACTGCATTATCAAAAGCGCGGTTTTCGCCATTACGGTGACATGGATTGCGCTGTTCAACGGTTATGATGCTATCCCCACGTCGGAGGGGATCAGCCGGGCAACGACGCGTACCGTGGTACATGCTTCACTGGCGGTACTCGGTTTGGATTTTGTGCTGACAGCACTGATGTTTGGGAAATGATGCAATGCAAAGCAAGAAAAACGAAATTTGGGTAGGCGTCTTCATGCTGCTGGCACTACTGGCACTGCTGTTTCTCAGCCTGCGTGTTGCTGACCTGAAATCACTGGGGACTGAACCCACATGGAAACTGTATGCCACCTTCGATAACATCGGCGGCCTGAAAGTGAGCTCGCCGGTCAAGATTGGCGGTGTGGTGATTGGTCGTGTGACGGATATTTCGCTGGATGACAAAACCCTGTCGCCGCGCGTCACCATGGACATCAGCGACCAATACGCCAACAAAATACCGGACACCAGCTCACTGGCGATTCGTACCCAGGGATTACTGGGGGAACAGTTCCTGGCGCTCAATCTTGGCTTCGATGACCCGGATCTGGGGTCGTCTATGCTGAAAGATGGCGGCACGCTGCGTGATACCAAATCAGCGATGGTGCTGGAAGATTTGATTGGCCAGTTCCTTTACAAGAGCGGCGACAACAAAAACGATAACAAACAACAGGGTGCGGAGAGCGCGCCTGCAGCAACTGAATAACCCCAGAGGTAAAACACGATGTTTAAACGTTTACTGATGATTGCCATGCTGGCCATCGTTCCACTGGCCGCGACGGCAGCGGACCAGAGCAATCCCTATAAACTGATGGATGAAGCGGCGGCGAAAACCTTCACTCGCCTGAAGAACGAGCAACCGAAGATCAAGCAGGATCCTAATTATCTGCGTGATATCGTGCGTCAGGAATTGCTGCCCTATGTGCAGATCAAGTATGCGGGTGCGCTGGTGTTAGGTCGTTACTACCGTGATGCCACACCGGCACAGCGTGATGCTTACTTCGCGGCCTTTGGCGATTATCTGGCACAGGCATATGGCCAGGCGCTGGCACTCTACCACGGTCAGACCTATCAAATTCAGCCTGAACAGCCGATTGGCGATGCCGATATTGTGGCAATCCGTGTCACCATTCTCGATCCGAGCGGCCGCCCACCGGTACGCCTTGATTTCCAGTGGCGCAAAAACAGCCGTACGGGTAACTGGCAGGCCTACGATATGGTGGCAGAAGGCATCAGTATGATCACCACCAAACAGAATGAGTGGGGCGATTTGCTGCGTACCAAAGGTATCGATGGTCTGACCGCGCAGTTGAAAGCCTCTGCGGCTCAGCCAATCACTCTGGATAAGCAGCAATAATGAGCGAACCGTTACGCTGGCAGCGTACTGCCAGCACGCTGGCCCTGAGTGGGAAGCTGGACCGTGACACCTTGCTGTCCTTGTGGCAGGAACGGGAAACGGCCATGGTGGATATTGAGACCATTGATGTGGCTGCACTCGACAGGGTGGACTCAGCCGGACTGGCGCTGTTGGTTCATTTGCGCGAGATTGCCAGGGCGCAGGGCAGCACGCCGCTGTTTAGCGGTATCACGGATAAACTTCAGTCACTGATTACGCTGTATAACCTGCAGCAGATTATTGTTTCTGCGGAAAAAATAGCCTGATTATTGCCCTTAATGATAAAGCCCCTGATTTTTTCAGGGGCTTTTGCGTATTTAAGAGTCAGACGCTTTCCTCTAAGATGTCTGCCTTATTATTATCAACTTGAAGCAAAGAGCGATGGAAAATAGTGAAGTTCAGGCGGTCCTGATGCAGGCGTTGCCATTAGAAGAAGTGCATGTTCTCAGCAACGACGGTAGCCACTTTCAGGTAATTGCGGTCGGCGAGATGTTCGGCGAGCTGAGCCGGGTTAAAAAACAGCAGGCTGTGTATGCGCCACTGATGGAATACATTGCGGATAATCGCATTCATGCGGTTTCCATAAAAACTTATACTCCTGCCGAGTGGGCGCGCGATCGTAAACTTAACGGTTTCTAAGCGCACTGCTTTGGTGCGCCCGCGCAGGCGGGCTTGTTTGATTGATAATTGAGAACCGTGTTAATGGACAAATTTCGTGTGCAAGGCCCCACCCGTTTGAGTGGTGAAGTGACCATTTCCGGGGCGAAAAACGCTGCGCTGCCAATTCTGTTTGCAGCGCTGCTGGCAGAAGAGCCGGTAGAGATTCAGAATGTGCCGAAACTGCGTGACATCGACACCACCATGAAGCTGCTGAGTCAGCTGGGTGCGCAGGTCGAGCGTAATGGTTCGGTGCACGTTGATGCGCGCGAAGTTAATGTCTTCTGTGCGCCTTATGACCTGGTGAAAACCATGCGTGCTTCGATTTGGGCGCTGGGACCGCTGGTTGCGCGTTTTGGTCAAGGGCAGGTTTCACTGCCGGGTGGTTGTGCCATTGGCGCACGTCCGGTTGATCTGCACATCACTGGCCTTGAGCAACTGGGTGCAGAGATCAAACTGGAAGAGGGCTATGTTAAAGCCTCAGTTGATGGTCGTCTGAAGGGCGCGCATATCGTGATGGACAAAGTGAGCGTCGGTGCCACGGTGACCATCATGAGTGCGGCAACGCTGGCAACAGGCACTACTATCATTGAAAACGCTGCGCGTGAACCGGAAATTGTTGATACAGCGAACTTCCTGAACACCCTGGGTGCAAAAATCAGCGGTGCTGGTACCGATAAAATCACCATTGAAGGCGTAGAACGTCTGGGTGGCGGTGTTTATCGTGTCCTGCCGGACCGTATCGAAACCGGTACTTTCCTCGTTGCTGCTGCGATTTCGCGTGGCAAAGTGGTGTGCCGCAACACTCAGCCTGACACCCTGGATGCGGTACTGGCTAAACTGCGTGACGCCGGTGCGGATATTGAAACCGGTGCCGACTGGATTAGCCTCGATATGCACGGTAAGCGCCCAAAAGCGGTTAACGTTCGCACTGCACCGCATCCGGGTTTCCCGACCGATATGCAGGCGCAATTTACGCTGCTGAACCTGGTGGCTGAAGGCACCGGTGTGATCACCGAGACCATTTTCGAAAACCGCTTTATGCACATCCCTGAACTGATTCGTATGGGCGCGCATGCGGAGATCGAAAGCAATACCGCAATTTGTCACGGCGTGGAGACGCTGTCGGGTGCGCAGGTTATGGCGACCGATTTACGTGCATCAGCCAGTCTGGTGCTGGCGGGTTGCATTGCGGAAGGTACTACGCTGGTCGATCGTATTTACCATATCGATCGTGGTTACGAGCACATCGAAGATAAACTGAAAGCCATGGGTGCCAATATCGAGCGCGTTAGCGGCGAATAATTGTCTTCCAGGCTTTAATAAGAAAACCAGCCCCTACTGCGGCTGGTTTTTTTTGGCTACGCGAGCATCACTCTGAAGATTGAGGCACCTTTTTTGGCTTCGGGCGCCCCGTGCGTTTCCGCAAACGCTGAGTCTTAGGATCAAAATAACGGCTTGGCCAGATCTCCGCAGGGTGTACACCCAAGGCGTTGGCAATCAACCACTCTCCTTTTGGCCAGGAACGGGAAATGGTATTCGCCAGAGTCGATGAACTCAGGCCCGATTTACGCGATAACGCTGCCATTGTGGTTCCTTTCTTACGCAGCTTTGCAATGATGTCTGCCGGGTGCCAGTCTTGTTTCCATGCATGCATAAACGCTCTTCTCCATGTCCATGTTGTCTTCTCATCCTTCGGGTGAGGGATTCTTTCCGGTGTAGGAATATCTGGAAATATACGGAAGTATATAGCAAATGACTCCAGTAAATTTCCAGTAAAATCGTAACCATTGCTTGTAACTGCGAACTGTTTCGCAAAAGCACTGCAAATAATGAAAAGACGTACAAGAGAAGTGAGAGCAGGAAAAGGGGGCCAGAGCTGGCCCCGCAGGGATCAATAATCGCGTTGTACAGACATGTGGGCTAATGCTTCAAGGGCGCTACGCCACGGGCTTTCTGGCAGTGCTTCCAGGGCAGCAATGGCTTTGTCAGCTTCTTCTTCCGCGCGCTGCCGCGTCCATTCCAGCGAACCACACTGGCGCATTGCTTCCAGCACCGGTTCCAGTAAATGGCGACCATTACCTTCTTCAATCGCGCGGCGAATCATCTGCGCTTGTTCTGGTGAACCGTTACGCATCGCATGCAGCAGGGGCAGGGTGGGTTTGCCTTCGCTCAGGTCATCGCCGGTATTTTTGCCCAGCGTCTCGCCGTCCGCGCTGTAATCCAGTAAATCGTCAATTAACTGGAAAGCGGTGCCAATATAGCGTCCATAATCCTGCAGCGCTTTTTCCTGCGCCGGAGTGGCTTCGGCCAGAATCGCTGATGCCTGTGAAGCGGCTTCAAACAGACGGGCGGTTTTGCTGTAAATCACCCGCATGTAATTTTCTTCAGTGATGTCCGGATCGTTGACGTTCATCAACTGCAAAACCTCGCCTTCGGAGATGACGTTCACCGCTTCAGACATCAGCGCGAGGATCTTCAGGGATCCCATGCTGGTCATCATCTGGAAAGCACGGGTATAGATAAAATCACCCACCAGCACACTGGCCGCATTGCCAAATGCGGCATTGGCTGTGGCTTTACCACGGCGCATATCGGATTCATCCACGACATCGTCATGCAGCAGCGTGGCGGTGTGGATAAATTCGATCAGCGCCGCATTGGTGACATGTTGCGAACCCTGGTAATTCAGTGCACGTGCAGACAACACGGCTATCATCGGGCGAATGCGTTTTCCACCGCCACTGATGATGTAATGGCCCAACTGGTTAATCAGCGAGACATCTGAATTCAACTGGTCGAGGATGGTCTGGTTGACGGCCGCCATGTCCTGCGCGGTTAATTCATTAATCTGTTCTAAGTTCATTCGTCTGTTCAGCTATGACTCGTTTCTCGGCATGGTAAGCGCTTTTACCCAGCGTGAGTTCAGGTAATCTGTTACTGATTGTACTTGAAAAATCGGGTTGATAAACGTTTGCATTCATCCTGCGCTTTTTTTCTGCAAGAGAGTGCAAAGTGCACTTGTCTTCTGCCGGAGATTTGCGTAGAATTCGCGCCCTATTGTGAATATTTATAGCGCCGCCTGATTAACAGAAAGGCAAGCGCAGAAGCGGAGTTTTATATGTACGCGGTTTTCCAAAGTGGTGGTAAACAACACCGAGTAAGCGAAGGTCAGACCGTTCGCCTGGAAAAGCTGGACATCGCAACCGGTGAAACCATCGAGTTTGACCAGGTTCTGATGATTGCAAATGGCGAAGACGTGAAAATCGGCGCGCCACTGGTTTCAGGCGGTGTGATCAAAGCAGAAGTCGTTGCTCATGGTCGTGGCGAGAAAATTAAAATTGTTAAGTTTCGTCGTCGTAAGCACTACCGTAAGCAGCAAGGCCACCGTCAGTGGTTCACTGATGTGAAAATCACTGGCATCAGCGCCTAAGAGGAGATCTGACAAATGGCACATAAAAAGGCTGGTGGCTCGACTCGTAACGGTCGTGACTCCAACGCAAAACGTCTGGGTGTAAAACGTTTCGGTGGTGAATCTGTTCTGGCAGGTAGCATCATCGTTCGTCAGCGTGGTACCAAATTCCACGCCGGTAACAACGTAGGTTGTGGTCGTGACCACACTCTCTTTGCTACCGCAGACGGCAAAGTGAAATTCGAAGTTAAAGGTCCGAACAACCGTAAATACATCAGCATCGTTGCTGAGTAAGGTTGTCGTGACGCAGACGGTTAACGTCTGAACGAACGAATGAAAGGCCCCGCAGCTTTGCGGGGCTTTTTACATTCTGTTGCGGAGTGCACGTAAGCCCAGCACCCTTGCGCAGATTGCTGTACAATTTATGTACACATGGCATTGCCAATCCTGTATTATCCGCCGCCGGTCAGCGCAGAAGACCCTGGCGGACCCGTTCGTCGTCAGAGTTCTGCCGCGAACGACAGTGTGACGGAGAAAGAAAATGAAGTTTGTTGATGAAGCGACGATCCTCGTGGTTGCGGGTGATGGCGGTAATGGTTGCGTGAGCTTCCGCCGCGAAAAATACATTCCGAAAGGCGGCCCGGACGGCGGCGATGGCGGTGATGGCGGCGACGTCTACCTGCTGGCGGATGAAAACCTTAATACCCTGATCGATTATCGTTTCGAAAAATCTTTCCGTGCTGAACGTGGCCAGAATGGTCAGAGCCGTGACTGTACCGGCAAACGCGGTAAAGACATCATTGTTAAAGTCCCGGTGGGTACGCGTGTTATTGACCAGGGCACAGGCGAAACGCTGGGCGATATGACGCGCCACGAGCAGCAGCTGATGGTCGCCAAAGGCGGCTGGCATGGCTTGGGTAACACCCGTTTTAAATCTTCGGTTAACCGCACACCACGCCAGAAAACCATGGGTACACCGGGTGAAAAGCGTGACCTGCAGCTGGAGCTGATGCTGCTGGCTGACGTTGGTATGCTTGGCTTACCGAATGCCGGTAAATCGACCTTTATTCGCGCCGTTTCTGCGGCCAAGCCGAAAGTGGCAGATTATCCGTTTACCACCCTGGTGCCGAGCCTCGGCGTGGTGCGTATGGACAGCGAAAAGAGCTTCGTGATTGCCGACATCCCAGGCCTGATTGAAGGTGCTGCGGAAGGTGCAGGCCTCGGTATTCGCTTCCTGAAGCACCTCGAACGCTGCCGTGTCTTACTTCATCTGATCGACATTGCACCGATTGACGAGTCAGATCCGGTTGAAAACGCGCGCATCATCCTGGGCGAGCTGGAAAAATACAGTGATAAACTGTATCAGAAGCCGCGCTGGCTGGTGTTTAACAAAACTGACCTGCTGAGCCGCGAAGAAGCGGAAAGCCGCGCTAAAGCCATTGCAGAAGCACTGGGTTGGGAAGAGAAATACTATCTGATTTCTGCTGCCAGCCGTGATGGCGTCAATGAGCTGTGCTGGGACGTGATGAGCTTTATTATCGCCAATCCCAAAGAAGCGGAAACAGAAGAGAAGCAGCCGGAGAAAGTGGCCTTTATGTGGGATGATTACCACCGCGAAGCCATGGAAAACGCCCAGGAAGTGGAAGAAGACGACGACTGGGATGATGACTGGGACGAAGATGACGACGAAGGCGTCGAAATCATCTATCAGCGTTAATCTGCGTTATCTCTGCTGTAAAAGTTAAAATCTGTTCTGGCAGTTACTCCGGTAACTGCCAGATTTTTTTTCGCGCTGTATAAGATATTCATCAGCGTTTGCCCACCGTTCACCCTCCCTTCATCTGCATTTTATGGCTGGTTTTGTGCATAAGGCACCGTTTCGTTACGGAATATTGTGCCAGGATCGACATCGTTCAGAACAGTCAGCATAAGCGACCAGGATAAGGACGCTTCGGTAATCATATCTGTGTATTTAAAAGGAGTTTAAATGCAACCTGTTGAAAGATTAGCACCTTCTGTTCCCTCACCAGTTCCAGCATCAATGAATATAGAATCAGCCCTGGTTGAAAATGTATCTTTTATTCACCAGGCGAATATATCTGATACCCCATCGATTAATCAAACCATTAATATAAAAAAAGAACCGTTAGAAGAGGAAGATATTCATCTTTATCATCAGCATCGGCCCGGAAATTTACCGGTTTTGTTGCACAAAGATGATGAGCTGGAAGCCTTAGGGATAAAACAGGGACCCTTGCGTGAGGAGTTAATGCATGTTGATGCCGAAAACTTAGAAATTAGCATTGCTGATAAAAAGCGCCTGTCAAAAAAAATCGCAGATTCCGCTACGCGACAGATACGGAATCTGGTGAAGAATATTCAGGAGGGAAAGACCGGAGATGCAGGCGCGGATTGCTATCATATATTTAGTGATGAAGAACATCCTGAATTAGGTTTCGGATTAAAGGCTGCCAGAGCTATCAGGTTAGGTGAAGTGTTACCGGATTTGTATGGCGGATTTATTCTGAGGAATCGCACGCAATGTGATGAAATGTATGTAAGCAGTGACAGTTACTGTCCGACCTATTTTTTTGAAACCAAAGGACACCGTCCCAGATCTAAAAGAGGTTTTCGACGAAAGCCAGTGAATGTATATAGTGGCATTGCAGGTCATTTAAAAAATACGAATCTGGCCCTTGTTAATACCGCCCTGGTGCAGGGCGATAAAGTTGTGCCTTCTGATAAAAATAATTTGATCGCTATTCGGGCGGGCGAAAATATTATTGTTTATATGGCTATTCGTGATATCAAAAAAGATGAGTCATTACTGATAAATTATGGCTCCAGATACAGAATAATGAAACATCATCCCCCGATAGTTAAGACAGAACCCGACTCTATTTCTGTCGGAGATGGACAGCCAGAAGGACTTCCCAGCGGACTATCATGGCTGGCAGACAACATTGGCAATGCTGACAGCTGGGTTGATGCCAGTTTTGAAGTGTTGCCGCAGTTGATCGCACTATCAGAAAGCTTTCGTAAACAAAATGCCTTGCTTGTGATTACCAAAAAAGAGCATGAGGACGATGAAAAGCAACGGGGTGATATGGTTGTTTCTGTTATTGATTCCTCAAATGGTGAGTTTGTTGATCATAAAGAAATCATTAATTCAGATCGTCATTTGGCTGTGATTCAATATGTCCCAAATGAAAATCATTATAATGCGGTCTGGTCTCCAGCGGGCAATGTGCATTTTACTCTGGTAGAAAATATTTACAGGCTGAGCACGGAAAAATGCAGAGTTCAACCCATTGGAAAAACAGGCTTTTGTATGACGGATGCCGCAGCCTTTGCGTTATTCAAAGGGCGAAAAGATAAAACCCTTGCGGGTAAACCTCTCACTGATACGATGTTAACAGGAATTTATGGTCATGATTTACGGGAAGATATAAAAAATCTTATTAAGATCCTGCCCCAAAAAAATAAGCAGTTAACTGAAGATTTAGAAAAAAAGATTCAAAGCATAAAATTTTTTGAAAAAAATAGAGTTTCCGAGGATGATCAAGTTAGCCAGGGAACAGAAATTGATTCCAGTGATGATTCATCAGTAAAGGAAAAAATCCCTTCGCAGAAAAAGGGAAGGATCACTGCGGATCTTTTGCGGCAGTTTAAAAAATTACCCAGAAAGGAAAGAAATCGCAGGAGGTTTATTAAAAAAAATCAACTTGTTCCTGTCACTGCAATGAAATATATCTACGAAGATGGTAAGTTGACATTGCGAGGGAAACAAAAAATTCAGCTGGATGAAGGACATAAATTCTCAAACCCTAAAGAAGCGATTAATGAATGGCTGAATAAAACGGAAGAAGAACGCGCGATACCTGGGGCAAGAGAAACATTGGCGATAAAATATAATGTGCTTTTTGAAACGCTTGATTCAGTGCTGCGCAGGTCAGGGGTCAATACGCGTGGCCTGAAAAGTCTGCAAAGAATAGAAAGTTATGCCCGCAATCAGATAGAGGAGAAAAATCATGTTCAACCCGGGCATATGAAAGAACTTCATGGCATGTTAATGCAAAATAATTCTGAATTATCTCAGGAAGCCGTGCATGCATTCTGTATAAAGAATAATCTTGATGAGAGCAAGTTACCTTATTTTTTCAAAGACAATAAATTTACGGCACGTGGCAGAGCGGTACTTAACCGCCAGCAAGGTCAGGATGACAGGATAACCGCAGATCTTATCCGGGAATGGATGGCGTTGGGGGATGTCCGAAAAAATTATGGCACGAAGACCACGTTTTGTGAAAGGAACAATATAAGCCGTCATACATTGCAGGTTTATGCTACCGCTGATGACCTTAAAGAGGCGGGTGAAAAAATTATGCAAGTTGAGCAGCAAAATGAAGAAATGATGGCTGCAATGGTAAAATGGGCGGCTCTCACTCAGGAGCAACGTAATGGAAACAGATCTATTGAAAAATTTAGTCGGGAATACAAAGTAAGCTATGAACCTTTCCGACAAAAGGTGATGGTCAAAAATGTTTTTAAAGATAAAGGACGAAAGTTTTTAATAGAACGGGGAATGACCCGTGAGGAAATTAATGCCCTGATCGCTCAGAGTGGCGGGAATCTCAACCCTTCTTCTTATAAAAAAATTACCACAGAAATTATTGATGGCTATCGAATATCAACCAATGAGCATAATCAAAAGGCGTTTACAGAATATTGCAGAAAGGTGGGTTTTGAGACTCGCCGCCTTGTGCGATATATAGGTTTTAACGGACAGCTGACACTCAGAGGTAAAGCGAAATATAACAAGAAGAAGCCGCTTGCCGGATCGGGTAAATAATGAAAGGTGAGCACTTTAGTGCTCACCCACGTTCTAACCCAGCACCGCCACCGTCAGACGGGTACTACAGCACAGCTGATCGCGGCCATTGCGAATCTCAATCTGCCAGCTTTGATTACGTGCGCCGAGATGCAGTGGACGGCAGATACCGCGTACCTCGCCGCTGCTGACGGCGCGATGGTGGCTGGCACTCACCTCAATCCCCACCACGCTTTTTCCCTCTTCCACGCTAAGGTAGCCAGCAATCGATCCCATCGATTCCGCCAGCACCACCGATGCGCCGCCGTGCAGCAGGCCAAACGGCTGTTGCGTGCGGGCATCAACTGGCATGGTGGCTTCGAGGTAATCGTCGCCAATCACGGTAAACACAATGCCAAGGTGCCCCACCAGTGAGTTTTCACCGATTTTATTGAGTGCTGCCAGATCGAACGGTCGTTTCCAGATAGCCATGCATCAGGCTCCCAATGTTGCGCCACCATCGACCACAATATCCTGCAACACCACATGGCTGGCAAGATCCGATGCGAGGAACAAAATATTGGCCGCGATCTCTTGTGGTTGTGCGATCTTGCGCAACGGGATCCCCAGTTTGTATTGATCCTGGAAGCCGTTGATCATTTCCTGTTCCGCTTCCGGCGTATGCCACAGGCTGCGCTGCATATCGGTATCGGTAGAACCGGGTGAAACGATATTGCAGCGTACGCCGAGCGGGGCCATCTCCAGTCCGACAGTCAGGCACAGGCTACGTAGTGCGGCTTTTGATGCGCCATAGGCGGACATGCCGAGGCGCGGCGCATGGGCGGCATTGGAGGCGATAGTGACGATGGCGCCAGCACGTTGCTGACGGAATACCGGCAGCGTTTGCTGGAACATATTGAATGCCCCGCCTGCATTGACGGCCAGGCACGCCTGCCAGTCCTCAAACGCCAGTGCTTCGGTGCTGCCGATGCGCAGGATCCCGGCACCGTTTACCAGCACATCGAGACGCGGCTGCTCGGCCAGTAGCCGCTGGCACACGGTTTTCACCTCGGCGGCATCAGCCACGTTCATGACCTGGCAGGAGAAGGGATAATCAGCCTGATCAAAACGCAGATCGAAGCCAACCACCTGCGCTCCCGCCTGATGGAAGGCGAGGGCTGTATGGTAGCCGATACCTTTACCGGCACCGGTGACCCAGACAATTTTCCCGCAAAAATCGAAAGGCAGACTCATTACGCGCGCTCCCGTGACAGCAGCGCCCACCAGCCATCAATGCTGGGATTTTTCGCCAGGCTGACGAAATCAATATCGCTATGTACCTGACGCCAGCGAGCGGCCAAAGCCATCACGCGTACCGAATCGAGACCATAATCAATCAGGTTCTCATCATCTTCCGGCACATCATCATCTTCCAGCAGCGGCAGAATCAGCGCGCGCAGTTCATCTTTGGAGAGCGGCAGTGGCATCAGATCAGCCGTCATCACCACTTTGCCACTGCGGCCTGCGGTATAGGTCAGCGCCATCATATGTTCTTCGCGGGTGAAATCAGCCAGCGCATCGGCCACCATAAATGGCTGGATATTGCGCATAAAGGCATCGGTCGCGGTGGTCAGGCAGCCGATGTGGGCGTACACGCCGGTGATGATCAACTGATCACGGCCCATCTCCTGCAGGATCGACTCCAGCGGCGAACGATGGAATGCGCTATAGCGCCATTTGGTCAGTACCTGATCATCCTGATCCGGGGCCAGCGCATCGACGATCTTCTGTTGATCGGGATGTTTGTTCAGGCCCGGTCCCCACATATCGTTGAGCAGAGCGCGGTCCGCATCGCTCTGCTCATTCGGCTGCGCGGTGTAGAACACCGGAATGCCTTGCGCTTTGCAGTACGCACGCAGACGCGCAATGTTTTCGACGATCTGATTCACCAGCGGGCTGTTTTCGCCCCAAAAGTTAAGGAAATAGGCCTGCATATCGTGAATCAGCAGCGCCGCGCGTTGCGGCTCCAGGCTCCACTTCACCTTGTTGGCAGGCAACTCGGTGGCGGTCGGCAGCGGATAAGAGGTCAATTTTGGAATAGCCATACAATCTCCGGAACAGGTCAGGCTTGCGCTTGTTGGTCGGCAAGCTGTTGGCGCAAACGTTTTTTATCCACCTTGCCAACCGGGGTCAGCGGCAGGGCGTCTACGCAGGTAATACGGTCGGGTAATTTGAACTCGGCAACGCCCAGTTCGCGCAAATGGCGACGCAGCGCCACCGGTTTAATCGGCTGGCTGGCGACAATAAAGGCGCAGCTTTTTTCACCCATTAGCTCATCGTTCATCGACACCAGCGCGGCGTGGATGACATCCGGGTGACGTTGCAGCAGGTTTTCGATCTCTTCTGCCGCGATCTTCTCGCCGCCACGGTTGATCTGATCTTTCTCGCGACCCTGCACGGTGATGAAACCCTGTGGGTTGATCTCAATCAGATCGCCGGAACAGTAAAATCCATCGGCATCAAAGCTGGCAGCGTTGTGCTCCGGACTGCGGTAGTAGCCACGGAAGGTATAAGGTCCGCGCGTCATCAGACGGCCCACTTCACCGCTCGGCAGGGCGTTGCCCTCGGCGTCGGCTACCCAGACTTCATCGTCGTCAGAAATCGGGCGTCCCTGGGTGGTGAGGATGGTTTTTTCGTCATCGTCGAAGCGGGTGTAATTCACCAGGCCTTCAGCCATGCCGAACACCTGTTGCAGCTGGCAACCGATTTCCTGCTGAATCCGCGCGGCGAGGGTTTCACCCAGCTTGGCTCCGCCCACCTGCATACGTTCGAGCGAGGCCAGCTGTTTATTGCTGCCCCATTCCTGAATCGCCTGCAACCACAGGCTTACCGCCGGTGGCACCAGGCCGGTGTCGGTGATTTGGTGTTTTTCGATCAGCGGAAAGCACAGCGTGGCGCTGGGGTCGGCAGCCAGCACCACCTGGCCCCCAGCATAAAAGACGCCGAGTGCGCCCGGCGAACTCATCGGGAAGTTATGTGCAGCGGGCAGCGCCACCAGATAACGGGTGTGCTCAGTCACGGCGCAAATCTCAACGCTGCCGCGAATGCTGTAATAGTAATCATTGTGGGTGCGTGGGATCAGTTTTGGCGTGCCGGTGCTGCCGCCCGAAAGCTGGAAGAACGCCACTTCATCGCCGGCGCTCGGCGTGGGGATGAAGTCACCGGCAGCTTCAGCCAGCAATGCGTCGAGGGTGTTTTCCGGCTGATGATCGTTGCGCAAAATCACCTGTTGTAGTGACGGATGCGAGCGGCACAGCGTATCGATAAAGCTGTCATCGGCAAACAACGGATGGCTGCGATCGGCAATCAATAGCGCCGGTTCAATCTGCGCGGCATAGGCGGTCAGTTCGGTACGTTGATGGCTGAACAGCGCATTGACCGGTGCCACCCCGATTTTGAACAGGGCAAAAAGCGTCAGGTAAAAATCCGCCACGTTGCCGAGCTGTACCAGCGCAGTATCGCCGGTTTTCAGGCCGCGACGTTGCAGCGCCGCGGCCAGGTTGTCAGTCAGACGATGTATTTCGCGATAGCTGATGTGACGATCGCCATCGATAACCGCGATCGCCTCATTGTGCTGCTGACGCGCCAGGATGTCGGTCATCGGCACATCGAGCCAGTAGCCTTTCTCGCGGTAACGCGCGGCCAGGTCATCCGGCCAGCGGTTGTAGGGAATACTCATGGTCTTTCCTTTATTGCAGTCCAAAGGCGCGCAGCATGGTATCCAGCTTCACGCCGGTTTCACGCCATTCTGATTCGGGTTGTGAGTCGGCAACGATGCCTGCGCCAGCGAACAGACGCACGTGTGTATCGTGCACTGTGCCGCAGCGAATAGTGACTACCCATTCGCCATTGCCTGCCTCATCGCACCAGCCCACAATGCCGCCGAACAACTGGCGATCAAAGGGCTCCAGCGCCTGAATCAGTTGCTGAGCACGCTGATGCGGGAAACCACTCAGCGCCGGGGTTGGATGCAACAGGCAGGCCAGCGACAGCGCATTGTCGCGCTCGTCCTGCACTTCGCCGTCTATCTGGGTGGCGAGATGCCATAAGGTTGAGGTGGTAATCAGCGTCGGCACCGTCGGCACCGACAACCGGCGACTACGTGGTTGCAGTGTTCCGCGCATCGCATCGGTCACCAGCTGATGTTCGTGCCGATCTTTACCGGAGTTCATCAGGGTGTCGCCTGCGGCACGATCACGCTGGCTATCATTATCCCGGCGCGCAGAACCGGCGAGCGGGCAGGAGCTGAAGTCACGGCCGTGCTTACGCAGCATCAGTTCCGGGCTGGCACCGAGCAGTACGCCGCCTTGCGGCAAGGGCAAATGGAAATGGTAGCTGTTGGGGTTTAACGCAATCACCCGCTGCATCAGCGCAGCGCTATCCACCGGTTGTTCCGTGACAATATCCATCAGGCGCGACAGCACCACTTTGTCGAGATCGCCCCGTTGGGTAGCGGCAACAGCTTCGGCCACCATGTTGAGAAAAACATCGTGATCCGGTACGGCAGCACGGCGACGCACCTCAGGCAGCGCACCGGGTTGGGTGGGCAGCGCGGCCAGCAGATCGGCACGGTTAAAGGTTTGATAAGATTCAGGAATAAACAAGGCCGCAGGCTGGCTGGCATCAAACGGGATGGCACCCACCAGAATCGGTTTCTCAATACCTTGCTTTTTGGCCGCAGCAAAGTGCTGACGCAGCTGCTGCTGAAAATGGCCCTGTAAATCGGCAGCATCCTGCACTGATTCAGTCAGGGTGGTGTAACAACCCTGCGTCACCAGACTCTGCCAGGGAGAGGTAAACAGGAATCCGCGGCAAAGTGCGGAAAAATCCTGCAGCCAGGCATTTTCAAACGTGGACGATTCCACCATAATTTCCACCTTTAAATGATAAGATTATTAAGAATGATTATCATTTTTATTATGGCCCAGTAACCTACGTCGAACGGGCGAAAGAGTCAATCGATTCGCGGGAGTTCCCTTATCTTTAGGCGTTTTCCGGCGCTGATGCCGGACGCCGAATTAAGCTAAACGGTGGATGAAAACTTATGAATAAATGCGGATTATGGGGCACGTTTGTCCTGTTGTTCATTTTGCAGGCTTTCAGCAGCATGGCGCGCGCTGACCAGGGCTGGCCGCGCAAGATTCAAACCGAGCAGGGCATCGTCACGCTCAGCAAAGCGCCGCAGCGCATTGTCTCGACCAGCCTCACGCTGACCGGTTCGCTGCTGGCGATTGATGCCCCGGTCATCGCCTCGGGGGCTACCGCACCCAACAGCCGCCTCTCCGACGATCAAGGTTTTTTCCGTCAGTGGGGCGAGGTGGCGAAACAGCGTGGCGTGAAGCGTCTGTATATCGGTGAACCCAGTGCAGAAGCCGTTGCGGCGGAAGCGCCGGATCTGATTATCGTCAGCGCCACCGGTAATGACTCCGCCATCAAACTGGTGAGCCAGCTGTCTGCCATTGCCCCGACCCTGGTGATCAATTACGACGATAAAAGCTGGCAGGATTTAGTGACGTTGCTTGGCGATGCTACTGGCCACGAAGCGCAGGCGACACAGCGCATTAAGGCTTTCGACGATCGTGAAGCGGCACTGAAAAAAGCCATCACGCTGCCACCGCAGCCAGTTTCTGCCATGGTGTGGAACGGCGACGGGCGTGCTGTGAATCTGTGGACGGCAGAATCAGCCCAGGGCAAATTGTTGCAGCAGCTCGGTTTCACGCTGGCGATGCCCCCGGCCAATATTCAGCAGAGTCACAGCATGGGGCAGCGCAAAGATATTATTCAGCTATCGGGTGAAACCGTCGCCAGCGGCCTGACCGGCCACAGCTTCCTGCTATTTGCTGCCGATGATAAAACCGCGCAATCGGTACTGAGCAATCCATTCCTGGCACAAAACGAGGCGGTCACGCATAAGCAGGTGTATGCGCTGGGGGCGGATACCTTCCGCCTTGATTACTACAGCGCCAGCAATCTGCTGGCGCGCCTGGAAAAATTGTTCGTTAAATCATGATGCGTCTTCCGCCAGCGTGACCGCAGGCGGTTGATAACGGCGTAAGCGCCCCATCAAAAACCACATCAGCACACCCAGCACCGCCGCCGCGAAGCCAAACATCGTTGCGGCCTGCGGTGGCAGCAGCCATGACCCCATCGCGCCAATCATTGCTGCCCCCAGCGCATCACCCGTGACATTCTGTGCCGTCCACAGACTGTTGATACGACCAAGGAGTGCATCCGGCGTTAACGCCTGGATCAGGGTGTACTGCACCAGGCTGGTAATTGAACTGAAGTAGCCAAAAGCCACCAGACACAGCAGGGCGAGGGGGAATGATGGCATCTGGCCAAACAGCCCAAGCGCAACGAAAGCGGCAATCGCGCTGCTGAGAATCAGCAGCCCCGGGCGGCTGGCATGCGCCAGACGGCCACTGGTTAATGCCCCTACTGCCGCGCCGAGTGGCACCGCGGCAAACATCAATCCCAACCGATCGGCGCTGACCTCCCAATGCGGTGCCAGGGCCGGGTACAGCACGCGGATGGCACTGGCCAGCGTCACCAGCGCGCCGATCAGCGCCGCCATTCCCACCAGCGGCGTGCTAAACAGGAACTGCACACCAACGGCGAGTGATTTCAATGGGTTCTCACGCGGCTGCGGCGGTAGCGGCAATGGCGGGAGTTTGAGCAGAGTCAGCACGGTCAGCAGTGTACCCGCCGCTGCCAGCGCGAAGTTCCACACCACACCACCGCTGGCAATCACCATACCGGCAATCGCCGGGGAGAGAATCGATCCGAAGCGCACGGTCAGCATGGTCAGGGCACCGGCCTGCATCAGGTTTTCGCGCCCGACCAGCGCTGGCGTCGCGGCCAGCAGCGCGGTCACGCCAATCGCACCAAAGAAGCCATCCCACAATCCCAGCAGATACACCGCCATCAGTGAGGGTTGTGGTAATGCAGCGTTAATCGCCAGCCCGACAAAGCCAAGGCCACAGGTAGAACGGGCGAATAAAATCAGCTTTTTACGTTCATAGCGATCGGCCAGCACGCCCCCGGTCAGCAAACCGATAAACATGCCGCAGGCCGCCACGGTCACCCCCAGACCGACCAGCCAGGATGACGCCGTCATTTGCTGAATTTGTACCGGTACCGCCACCGCCAGCATGCCGAGGGCGACAATCGAGATAAAACGGGCGATAAACACCGCGCGAAACGCCGGGTGGGATTTAAGCAGGGAGAGATCAATAAAGTGGGAGGGTTTGTTCATTTCTTTGCCTTTTTGCACCAATTTTCCTCATCTTCCGTGAGGCGAGTCATGATAACATAGACAAATACGAGTAATAACGATAACAAATATCATTATCATATTTCCCTTACGCACGCGAAAACGTTGTTAAGTAGAAGGTTCAGAACGCTATGCGCCAGACTCGTGCACTCGCAGGATCAGGGATGCTGCTGGTGCTCCTTATTGTTCTCAGTTTGATGCTGGGAGCAAAATCTATTTCTTTTTCCGATGTTTATCATTCGCTTATTTCAACCTGTTCTGATGCGGATTGCGTGATTGTGCGCGATGCACGTCTGCCACGTACGCTGGCCGGATTGCTGGCAGGCGTTGCGCTGGGGCTGGCGGGTGCGTTGATGCAAAGCC
Source organism: Pantoea sp. App145 (assembly GCF_047947045.1). NCBI lineage: Bacteria > Pseudomonadati > Pseudomonadota > Gammaproteobacteria > Enterobacterales > Erwiniaceae > Pantoea > Pantoea sp. App145. Next base: position 2,245,203 of record NZ_CP133290.1, on the reverse strand, counting down.
TGACGCGCAACCCACTGGCCGATCCGGGGATTCTGGGGGTGAACGCCGGGGCAGGTTTTGCTGTGGTGCTGGGCATTGCGCTGTTTGGTGCTGACTCACCGGTTGCATGGCTTGGTTTTGCCTTTGGCGGCGCGCTGCTGGCTTCGCTGCTGGTGGCGATGACCGGCGCGATGGGTGGCGGACGCGTGAATCCGGTGCGTCTGACTCTGGCGGGGGTGGCACTGGGGGCGGTGCTGGAAGGGTTAACTTCGGGGATTTCGCTGCTCAATCCTGACATCTACGATCATCTGCGTTTCTGGCACAGCGGTTCGCTGGATATCCGCAATTTCACCATTTTGCGTACCCTGTTTCCGGCGGTGCTGGTGGGCAGCGTGGTGGCCTTTTGCCTGTCGCAGGCGCTTAACAGCCTGAGCATGGGGGGCGATATGGCGACGGCGCTGGGAACCCGCGTGGCGCGTACCCAACTGCTTGGGCTGCTGGCGATAGCGCTGCTGAGCGGCGCGGCAACGGCAGCGGTCGGGCCGATCGCTTTTCTCGGTTTAATGACACCGCATCTGGCACGCTGGCTGGTGGGCAATGATCATCGCTGGTTGCTACCTGCCACCGCGCTGCTGACGCCGATCCTGTTATTAGCCGCAGATATTATCGGCCGCCTGCTGGTGCCTGGTGAGCTGCGGGTGTCCATCGTCACCGCGATGCTCGGCGCGCCAATGTTGATCGTGCTGGTACGACGCAAATTAGGGCGAGGTGCGGTATGACGCGGCGCGCACTGATGAATTCGCTCTGGCTAATGCTGGGATGCGGACTGCTGGCTTTTCTGGCGCTGACACGTGGCACACTGCCGATCAGCGGTGAACAGGTCTGGCAGGTGTTGCGGGGCGAAGGCGCCAGCAACGTGAAACTGATTCTGCTGGAATGGCGCTTGCCGCGCGTGCTGATGGCGTTGCTGATTGGCGCGGCGCTCGGCATCAGTGGCGCGATTTTTCAGTCGCTGCTGCGTAACCCGCTCGGCAGCCCGGACATTCTGGGTTTTAACACCGGTGCCTATAGCGGTGTGCTGGTGGCGCTGGTGCTGTTTAATCAAAATGCTTCGGCGATAACCCTTGCCGCGCTGCTGGGCGGCATTATCACCGCAGCGCTGGTGTATCTGTTTGCCTGGCGTCATGGCGTAGAAACCTTTCGTTTGATTATTGTCGGCATCAGCGTGCGTGCCTTGCTGATGGCGCTCAACAGCTGGCTGATTATCAGCGCGTCGCTCGAATCTGCGGTCAGCGCCGGTTTATGGAGTGCCGGGTCGCTCAACGGCATCACCTGGGCGAAGACACCGCCGGTGATTGCTGTGTTATTGCTGAGTCTGCTGCTGGTGGCACTGCTGGCACGACGGATGCGTTTGCTGGAGATGGGTGATGACACCGCCTGTGCGCTTGGCGTACCGGTGGAGCGTAGCCGCCTGTGGTTAATGTTGCTTGGTGTGGTGCTGACCGCGGCCTCGACCGCACTGGTCGGACCGATTTCGTTTATCGCCTTGCTGGCACCGCAGATAGCCCGTCGTCTCGGCGGTGGCATGCCGCTGACCGCGCTGTGTGGTGCGTTGCTATTGATCGCTGCGGATTTCGCCGCGCAGCATCTGTTCCTGCCTTATCAATTGCCGGTTGGCGTGATTACCGTCAGTCTCGGTGGACTTTATCTGATTGCTTTACTGGTGCGGGAGGCGCGACGCCAATGACCGAAATTCCTTCACGTCTCTATGGCGAAGGACTGACGCTGGGCTACGACAAAAAAGTGGTGGCGGAAAATTTGTCGGTGGCGATCCCGGAAGGGGAGCTGACGGTGATTATCGGCCCCAATGCCTGTGGAAAATCGACCCTGCTGCGCACCCTGAGCCGCCTTAACGCCCCGCTGAAAGGCCAGGTTTTTCTCGATGGTGAAGCCATCAATCGTTATCCGACGAAAGAAGTGGCGCGCCGTCTCGGCCTGCTGCCGCAAAGTTCCAATGCCCCGGCGGGGATCAGCGTGACTGAACTGGTCGCGCGTGGGCGTTATCCGCATCAGCAGCTGTTTGGCCGCTGGCGAGCCGAAGATGAAGCGGCGGTGCAGCAGGCGATGCTGGCGACTGGCGTGGCTGATCTGGCCGAGCAGCAGGTGGATACGCTCTCCGGTGGGCAGCGTCAGCGGGTGTGGATTGCGATGGTGCTGGCACAGCAGACGCCGTTATTGCTGCTGGATGAACCTACCACCTGGCTGGATATCACCCATCAAATTGAGCTGCTGGAGTTGATGCAGGATCTTAATCAGCAGCATGGACGTTCGCTGGTGGTGGTGCTGCATGACCTGAATCATGCCTGTCGTTATGCCACGCACCTGATTGCGATGCGCCATGGACGGATCATTGCCGAAGGGAAACCGGCAGAGATTGTCACCCCGGCGCTAATTGAGCAGGTGTATGGCTTGCGCTGCGTGATTGTGGAAGATCCGGTGGCGCATACGCCGATGATCGTGCCGCTGGGACGATCGTAGCGGCGCGATTTATCGCGCAATTTCGTGCGCGATGCCGGAAAAATCTGCGCGATAAATCGCGCCGCTACATTCTGGATTACCGTTCGCTCAGCAGCCGCTGCAACAAGGGGCCAATCTGCTCGAACATCTGCGGTGAAATGATATCCACGTGGGCGCAATCCATCGGCCACACCGCCAGTTCACCGACATACGGTGCCCAGGCGCGTCGCGCGTCCTGCCCCGGTTGCTGCGTCTGCTCCGCAAGGAATAGGGTTGCGCGTCCGGTAAAGTGGGCGCTGCGGGCGGTCGCCAGCAGGCGAACCGAGCTGGCGTAGTTGGCTTCGATGGTATCGAACATCGCCTGCATCTCTTCACCCGCCTGATGACGCTGCGCAGCAATAAACTGCTCACGCTCACGGTTCACTTCTTCCAGCACCGCCGGGTCCAGGACGTTCTCGCCGCGTTTTTCATCCCAGTTCTGCGTTTCCGGCGGCCAGGTATCGAGCAGGCCAAGGAACGCCACCTCTTCTCCGGCAGCTGTCAGCCGTGCGGCAATGCCCTGCGCCAGGGTGCCACCCAGCGAATAGCCAATGAAGTAATAAGGACCGTGCGGCTGCACTTCGCGCAGGGTACGCAGATGGGCGTCACAAACCTCATCCAGATGCGCACTTTGATTCAGCGGGCTATCGGTATCCGGTGACTGAATACCCATCAGCGACCAGCGTGGATCCAGATAGCGTTGCAGGATGCTGAACTGCCAGGCAAAACCGGAGGCCGGGTGGAAGCAGAACAGCGTGGGTCCATTACCCTGACGCAGCGGCAGCACCGCTTCAAAACCGGCCTGTTGGTGAGATTGTTCATCACTCAGCAGTGCAGCCAGTTTTTCGACGGTGGAAGCAACCATGATCTGGCCCACGGATACCGGCTGTTGCAGCTCACGACGTAGCTGTGCAGCAAGACGCATCGCCAGCAGCGAATGGCCGCCAAGGGCAAAGAAATCATCCTGCGCGCTGATACTGTCGCACGCCAGCAACTGGCAAAACGCCGCTGCCAGTTGGCTTTCCAGCCCCGGATGAGGCGCGCGTCCGGCACTGGCCATGGCGGCCTGCGGCAGCGGTAAGGCTTTGCGATCCAGCTTGCCATTGCTGCTGAGCGGGAAGGCTTCCAGCTGTACAATCGACACCGGCACCATATGGGCGGGCAATTGCTGCTCCAGCGCATGGCGTAGCGCTTCGCCATCAACCGCATGATCGGCAATCACATAACCGACCAGCTGGCGGGCATCGCCCTGCGCCGCAGCTCCTCCCAGCACCACCGCGTGCGTGACAGCCTGCTCAATGCCAGGCTGCGCGCACAGCACATGATCGATTTCATTGAGTTCGATGCGCTGACCACGAATTTTTAACTGATCGTCGCTGCGGCCAAGATATTCCACTGCGCCATTGTCCAGCCAGCGTGCGACATCGCCGGTGCGATACATCCGTTCACCGTTGCCCGCCGGATCAGCGACAAAACGGCTGGCGGTAAGATCAGGACGTCCCAGGTAGCCGTGTGCCAGCTGAATACCGGTAAGATAGAGATCACCTGCCACACCCGGCGGCACCGGTTGCAGACGGGTATCAAGAATACGCAGACCGGTGTTCCACACCGGATAACCGATGGGCACGCTGGCACCTTCAACCGCTGCCAGCGCTTCGCCAAATGCCGGATACCAGCTGACATCCACCGCCGCTTCCGTCGGGCCATACAAATTGTGCAGCGGCACCCGGGTCAACTGTTCCCACTCGCGTGACAGGTCGGTCGGCAGTGCTTCACCGCTACAGAAGACGCGGCGCAGGCTGGCGCAGCTATTGATGGCCGCATCATCCTGCAATGCCGCGACAAAGGCCGCCAGCATGGAGGGAACAAAGTGGGTGGTGGTCACTTTGTGCTGCGCGAACAGCTGTTGCAGCGCTTCCGGATCGCGATGGGCTTCCGGCGGAGCCATCACCAGCTGCGCGCCGACCAGCAGCGGCCAGAAGAATTCCCACACCGAAACGTCAAAGCTGCTCGGGGTTTTCTGGAGCACCACATCATCTGGTTGCAGCGGGTAGTGATCCTGCATCCACAACAGACGGTTGACGATGGCTTCATGGCCGACCAACACCCCTTTGGGACGCCCGGTGGAACCCGAGGTATAGATGATATAAGCCCCGTCCTGCGGCTGCGGTGCGCTGACGGGAGCAGGGGCATCCGGCACCGTGGAGAGCGCATCGAAATGCAGCTGGTTGACCTGAGCAATCGCCGCGAAGCGTGTGGACAGCGAGGCCGAGGTCATCAGGGTTTTGGGTGCTGCGTCTTCCAGCATCAATTGCAGACGGTCGTCGGGATAACCGGTATCGAGTGGCAGATAAGCGGCACCCAGTGTAACAATCGCCTGTAACGCCAGCGACAGCTGCACTGAACGCGGCAAAGCCACCGCCACGATGTCACCGCGTTGTACGCCAGCGGCACTTAACTGCTGCGCCAGCGCAAAGACCTGCTGCTGCATCTGGCGATAGCTAAGCTGATGCTGCGCATCGGCCAGTGCCGGGGCATCCGGGGTGCGCGCGGCCTGCCGGGCCAGCAGCGATGCCAGCGTGTCCGCCGGGAGCGGATGCGCGGTGTGATTGATATCAGCCAGCTGGCGATGTTCCTCAGCCGTCAGTAGATCCAGCTCACCGCACGGGCGCTGCGGATCTGCCGCCAGTTGCGCCAGTAATAAGGCGAAACGACGGCTATGGCGTTGCAGGGTGGGCAGATTGTAGCGTGCTGCATTCGCCAGCAGCTCCAGCGTCAGTTCACCCTGTTCGCTGATGTAGATGGCAATTTCCAGATCGCGCACCGGGCCAGATGCCAGCTGATGGGTAATCCCTTCAACACCGGCGAAATCCAGCTGGTAGTCAAACATCTTCAGGTTGATCACCGGGCCATAAAGCGGATCGCCATCACCGAGACGCCCGAGATCGCGCATCACCTGTTCGGCATCGTAGCGCTGGTGGCGGCGCATCTTTTTCACTTCACCGGCCAACTGATTCGCCAGCGTAGCCAGCGGTTGTGCCGGATCGTAGTGGATCGCCATCGGTAGCACGTTAATCACCGGACCTGTGGCGCACAGCGCAGCCGAACCGATACGGCGCATAAAGATAAAACCAGCGGAGAGATCGTTTTGCCCGCTCAGGCGGGCCAGCCATAGCCCCACCAGCGCGAAGGCAAGATCGGCGGCGCTATGCTGAGGATGCTGGCTCACCAGCTGCTGGAAGGTGGCGCGATCCAGTGTCAGGCTGTGACGCAGCAAATCGGTACTGGCGCTTTGTCCTGCCAGCGGCTGGGGCGACAGTGAGGCGGGCGCAGGCAGGCTGGCACCTTTTTCGCGCCAGAACTGGCTGTCACGCGTGAAGGAAGTGGATTGCTGATAGCGCTGATACTCTTCCACCACTTCGCTAAAAGGGATAAAGGGGGTGGGTTCCGCTTGCTGTTGCTGTGCCCAGGCGCTGTACAGATTGGCGATGCGGCGCGTCAGGGCGGTAAAACTGAACCCATCCACCACCAGATGGTGATAACGCTGATACCAGAACCAATGCTGCTCACCCAGCCGGAACAGGCAATGATGATACAGCGGTGCGCCGCTCAGCACGCGCAAATCGCCGTTCATATCGGCGCGCATCAGGGCGCGGGCTTTGGCGGCGGGGTCGGCTTCTGCACGCAGATCGATGAGCTGCGGCTGGCTAAAGTTCTGCGCCTGCGGCCATTGCATTGCTTCGCCGTCCACTTCGCCAAACGCCATGTTTAGCGTATCGGCTTCCTGCATACCCGCAATAATCGCTTTGCACAGCAGGGCGCTATCGATATCACCCTGCAATTCAATAAAGTGCGCGACCGCATAGGCATTGTGATGGCGGGACAGCTGATCGGCAATCCAGATGCCGGGCTGGGCCGCCACCAGCGGCAGGGTTTGCTGTTCGGTGAGGTGTCGGTTCATCAGGGATTCAGACATTGTCGCTCCGGTTGGTGTCCTGCGTCAGCGGCCGGATATCCTGCCAGTTCTGTTCCAGCCAATTCAGGCAGGCGGGTTGCGGCTGTGGGCCAAACACCGTTTGCCAGCCAGAGGGAGGGGCGCTGAACGCGGGCCATAAACTGTATTGTTGCTGCGGATTGCACAGCACCAGACAATCCTGCTGCGGATCGTCAAAGGGATTGCGATGTTCCATGTCGGCTCCTGCTTGTTTAATGCGGGGTCGGATTGCGCCACAGCGCTTGCAGGCCATCCAGCAGACCACCACGCCAGCACAGCGCATCGTGTCCACCTTCCACCGGCTGGTAATCCACCTGATAACCGGACGCCTGCAACAACTGCTGCAATTGCTGATTCGCCTGCAAAATCAGCCCTTCACGTTTTCCTGCTTCCAGCCAGAAACGCAGTGGCTGACGCGGTGCCAGACCCTGCTCCAGCTGCTGGATCAGCCAGCCGTGCGCATTACCGCGCTCCGGCCACCAGAAGGAGCCGGACAGGCTGATGGCATTGCCAAACTGCTGTGGCCAGTGCAATGCGGCGAATACCGAGGCGAGTCCGCCGAAACTTTGCCCGGCCACCACGGTGCTGTCGGCCTGCTGCCGATAAGGTGCCCACTGCGCCACCTGAGGCAGCAACTCTTCCTGCAAGGCCTGCCAGAACAGGGCGTTGCACGGTAGTTCGCGACTGCGATGTTCGCGGTCAATGATGTCGATAAACAGATAAACCGCCGCAGGCAACGCGCCCTGGTCGGTAAGTTGTTGCAGCGGGCCGGCAATCGGCATGCTGTGTGCCCAGAACTGCCCATCGAGCAAAATGGCCAGCGGTCGCTGCCGGGGTTCAGCCTCGCCGGTACAATACAGCCAGACGGAACGGCTGTTGCCCAGTAAGGCACTGTCCCAGTGATAGTGTTGCAAGGCGATTTCAGAGGCGTGGCCTTCATCAATGGCGCGCCATACCTGCTGACTGGGGGCCTGCGGCAGATGCAGCGGGGATACGCCCATGCCACGTCCACCGGACCAGCCACGCAGGGTATTAAGCGGATCGGCCTGGGCCGTCGGGAATTTATCGCGCCACCAGTTGCGCAGGGCATACATGTCGGCATCCCCGGCGAAATCGGTCGCCTGTTCATCCGGCATCAGGCAGTAGCTGCCGCGCCAGTTGGCTGGCAGGAGGGTCTGCCAGTACCAGACATCGGTATTGGCGACACGTACCAAAGATTGCGGGGGGCGGTGCTGGTGGTGATCGGTTACGCCGGTGATGTTGATCCACACCCGCTGCGTGCGCGACTGCGTTTCATTGCCCTGCGGATCGCGCCAGAAGAAAGTGACCTGACATGCGCCATCCACCTCTCCCTCGACATACGGGATGCCTTTACGTTGCTGCTCCTGCCACCAGGCTTCACTGCCGGTTATCTCGTTTAGCCAGGTCATAGGTGCTGCCAGTCGCCGTTTACTCAAGGATCTTTTCACAAAGGTTACAGATAATACTATTGATAATTATTTGCATTTGCAATAGGGTGTTTCCGCTCATAAATGAGCACGCTCGTTCCGCCTGTCACCTTTCTCATATAAGGAAGGGATGCGCGACGGATGGCACTGCCAGGTTTGGGACAGGGCGACGATAAAGGATTGTGACTTTCTCACCGGCGCGCCAGTTACGTTTGCTGGCAATCCAGGAACGAAAAAATGAAAAAATATTCGCGTTTATCATTAGCCATTCTGATTGAACTGGGGCTTCTCTCCGGTACCACCTGGGCAGCAGAGACCTCCAGCAGCACGACTACCAGCACAGACGCCGCTTCCGTGGATGGGGGCACCATGCTGGTGACCGCCCAGCAGCAAACGTTGCAGGCTCCAGGCGTTTCTACCATTACCGCCGATGAAATCAAAAAGCATCCGCCAGCGCGCGATGTGTCTGAAATCATCCGCACCATGCCGGGCGTTAACCTGACCGGTAACTCCACCAGCGGCCAGCGCGGCAACAATCGCCAGATCGATATCCGTGGCATGGGCCCGGAAAACACCCTGATCATGGTTGATGGTATGCCGATCACCAGCCGTAACTCGGTACGCCTTGGCTGGCGTGGCGAGCGTGATACGCGCGGTGATACCAACTGGGTACCGCCAGAGTTGATCGACCATATCGACGTGATTCGTGGTCCGGCCGCGGTGCGCTACGGCAACGGCGCGGCGGGTGGCGTGGTGAACATCATCACCAAGAAATACACCGACCAGCAGTGGCACGGTTCCTGGAACAGCTATTTCAACGTACCGCAGCACAAAGATGAAGGCGCAACCAAACGCACCAACTTCAGCCTGCAAGGGCCGCTGGGTGATGACTTCAACTTTCGGTTGTACGGTGGCTTAGCCAAAACTCAGGCGGATGCCTACGATATCAACGAAGGCCATGCTGCAGACCGTACCGGGACTTATGCGGGCAGCTATCCGGCTGGACGCGAAGGTTCCGTCAACAAAGATATCAATGCGTTACTGAGCTGGGCGTTTGCGCCGATGCAAACCCTCGAATTGCAGGCAGGCTACAGCCGTCAGGGTAACCTTTATGCCGGTGATACGCAGAACACCAACACCAGCACGCTGGTGAAAAGCCTGTACGGTGATGAAACCAACCGCCTGTATCGCCAGAACATCTCGCTGAAATGGACCGGTGCCTGGGACAACGGTGTCAGTACCAGTACCTGGGGACGCTACGAGAAAACCCGTAACACCCGTATCAATGAAGGCCTGGCGGGCGGGACCGAAGGGATCTTCTCCAACAGCGGCTTTAACACCATCCAGCTCGACGACATTATGCTGCACAGTGAAGTCAGCATTCCGTTTGAATGGCTGATTAACCAGACCGCAACGTTGGGCACTGAGTGGAATCAGCAGCGCATGAAGGATCCTTCTTCCACCACCCAGGCGGCCAGCTACGGTAGCGTGCCGGGCATCTCGAGTACCGGACGCAGCCCGTATTCCCAGGCTGAAATCTTCTCACTGTTTGCTGAAGACAACATGGAGCTGACAGACAGCACCATGCTGACGCCGAGCCTGCGTTTCGATCATCACTCGATTGTGGGCAACAACTGGAGCCCGTCACTGAACCTGTCGCAAGGACTGGGTGATGACTTCACGCTGAAGATGGGGATTGGTCGTGCTTATAAAGCGCCGAGCCTGTATCAGACCAACCCGAACTATCTGTTGTACAGCAACGGTCAGGGTTGTGCTGATGCGTCCAGCGCCTGTTATTTGCAGGGTAATAAAGACCTGAAAGCAGAAAACAGCATCAACAAAGAGATTGGTCTGGAGTGGAAACACGAAGGCTATCAGGCCGGTCTGACCTGGTTCCGCAACGATTATCGCAACAAAATCGAAGCGGGTATGGTCTCAACCGGTACTGCCTCTAACGGCACCACCAACATCTACAAGTGGGAAAACGTACCGAAAGCGGTGGTTGAAGGGCTGGAAGGCACCATCAACATCCCGTTCTCTGACACCGTAACGTGGAATAACAATTACACGTATATGCTGCAGAGTAAGAACAAAGAGACCGGCGACCGTTTGTCGATTATCCCGCAATATACCCTGAACTCGACGCTGAGCTGGCAGGCAACAGAGGATCTGTCGCTGCAAACCACCTTTACCTGGTACGGTAAGCAAGTGCCGAAAAAGTATGACTATCATGGCAACCCGGTTACCGGCAGCGCCACCGATCAGGTTAGCCCATACTCCATTATCGGCATGAGCGGCACCTACGATATTAACAAGTATGTTAGCGTCACCCTGGGTATCGATAACCTGACTGACAAGCGTCACTGGCGTCAGGGTAATGCCCAGACCACCGGCAACGCGACGACCGGTGCGTATCTGTATGGTGCTGGTGCGAACACCTACAACGATTCAGGCCGTACTTACTACATGAGCCTCAACACGCAATTCTAATTGAGATGATGAGGCAAACGGCAGCGGGCAATCAGTCCGCTGCCGTCTTTCCGGTTAACCAGTTCCAGGCTGCCGTGATGCATTTGCACAATGCGCAGCACAATATTCAGACCCAGACCGCTGCCACCGTAGCGTTGATCGCGACGTCGGAAGGCCTTAGTCAGTTCCTCTGCCGCACTGGCTTCAATGCCTGGTCCCTGATCCCACACTTCAACGATCACCTGCTGTTCTTCTTCACGTAACAACACCTGCACTTCACTGCCTTCCGGGCTGTAGCGCGAGGCATTTTCCAGTAGGTTACGCAGCATAAGACGCAGCAAAACCGCCTCACCCTGTTGTGGTACATCCGTGCCCTGCGGCCAGAACAATTGCTGCTGACGTTGTGCGTAAAGTTCGGCCATCTCCGGCTGCAATGGTTGCATGATGTCCTGTTGCCAGTGCAACTGCTGATAGTGACCGCCAGCCAGCGCCTGGCCAGCACGCGACAGCATCAGTAATTGTTCAACCGTGTGCATCAGCTGATCGATACGTTCCACCAGCATTTCACTTTGCGGTACGTTTTGCTGTTGCAGCAGCTCCAGATGCAGGCGCAGTCCGGCCAGTGGCGTGCGTAATTCGTGGGCGGCATCGGCGGTGAACAGGCGTTCCTGTTGCAGCGTATGATCGAGACGCGACAGGAGCTGATTGATCGAGGTGGTCACCGCCACGATCTCTTCCATCTCGGAATAGAGCGGCAGCGCGGACAGATTATCGGCGGAGCGATGGGCAAGGCTGCTTTGCAACAACTTCAGCGGGCGGATAATCCAGTTGATGGCCCAGAAGGAGAACAGCAACGTCAGGCACACCATCACCAGCGACGGCAACAGCAGTGAGGCAATGGCTTCGCGGATTTCGTTTTCGACGTGATCGTTACGTGCTTTGGCGGTGAGCGTTTCATTCACCAGAAAGCCAATCTGTTCGCGGCTTTCGTGCCACAGCCAGACGGCGCTCATGATCTGGCAGGTGAGCAAAATCAGCGCCAGCATAATCAGCAAGCGCTGACGCATGCTATTCATTCACGTTCTTCCAGCCGATAACCGACGCCACGCACGGTCTTGATACGATCTTTACCGAGTTTGCGGCGCAGATTGTGAATATGGACTTCCAGCGTGTTGGAGCCGGGATCATCGTTCCAGCTGTAGAGATCCTGTTGCAGGGTTTCGCGGTGCACATTCTGCCCGACGCGCATCAGCAAACGGGTTAGCAGCGCGAACTCTTTCGGCGTGATTTCCAGCGGCTGGTTCTCCAGCAGTACCTGCTGAGAACTGAGGTTGAGAGTGAGGTCACCCTGCTGCAACAGGTTGTCGCTATGGCCCTGATAGCGGCGAATCAATGCCCGCACGCGTGCCTGCAGTTCCACCAGGGCAAAGGGCTTCACCAGATAGTCATCGGCACCGGCATCCAGCCCATCCACCCGATCTTCCAGCGCATCACGCGCGGTGAGAATCAGTACCGGTACGGCGATGCCATCGCGACGCCACTGACGCAGTAGCGCAGCACCGTCACGATCGGGCAGACCGAGATCCAGTACGATCAGGCTGTACTGGCCACTGCGCAGCAAGGCATTGCTTTCTGCGGCGCTGGCGGCACAGTCGACGGCGTACCCCTGGGCGCTCAATGCCTGGGCCAGGCCCGATTGCAGCAGCGCATCATCCTCAACGATTAACAGTTTCATCAGTTGTTCTGGTAAATGTCCTTGTAGAGGCGGCTTTCAAAACGCACCAGCGGAATGCGGCGTGTCTTCTGGTCTTCCGGTGGAACAGCATAACCGGACAGATACTGGACAAAGGCAACGCGCGCGCCGCTGGCAGTAGTAATGAATCCTGCCAGATTATAGACGCCCTGCAGCGAACCGGTCTTCGCCGATACCTTACCATCAACGCCCGCTTCATGTAGACCACCACGATATTGTAGCGTGCCATCGTAGCCCGCCAGCGGCAGCATAGAGATGTAGTTCAGCGTTGAATCATTTTTGGCGATGTATTGTAGCACCTGCATCATGGTACTGGGCGCGACCAAATCATGACGTGACAGGCCGGAGCCGTCTACCTGAATGGTGTTGCCGAGATCGACACCGGCTTTTTCGCGCAGAATGCGGCGCACCGCATCAGAACCGGCACGGAAGGTGCCCGGGACATTGAAGTAATGATGGCCAATGGTACGGAACACGGTATCGGCAATCATATTGTCCGATTTCTTCAGCATGGTGTGCAGCAAATCGTGCAACGGTGCGGATTGCGTGGAGGCCAGCACGGTACCCGGCGACGTGACCTGCGTCTGACGCACCAGATGGCCGCTGTAATCAATATCCGCAGCGCGCAGTTCATCCTTCAGGATCTCGCCCGCCCAGGCTGCGCCATCCTGCACGGCAAAGGCCAGTGGCAGCGGTTCAGCACGCTGACGCATGCAGCCGGTCAGGGTGTAGCGGTTCAATTCGCCTGGCACCACATCCAGCTCGCAATATTGTCCCTCGCCGCTGTTAGGGCCGAGGGTACGTACCTGGCTGAACATATGTGCCGGGTAATAGGAAGCGATGCGCACAAAGGCGGTTTCGCCCGGCTTGCTGGCGCTGTAGAGCGAAACAGAGAAACAGTTTTTATCGACGATGGCCGCCCCTGGCGGTGCGCTGAAGCATTGCGTCAGATCGTTCCACGGCCAGCCTGGTGCCATATCGTGGCTGGCGAAGACCGAGGTATCGATCACCAAATTGCCTTTAATATGGGTGATGCCCTGCTTTTTCAGCGTGGCGACCATGTTGCGCAGATCCTGGCGGCTTAAGGTCGGATCACCGGCAAAGCGTGCCACCAGATCCCCATTCAGGGTGCCATCGCTGACTGCGCCTTTGGTTTCCAGCGTGGTCTGGAAACGGAAGTCAGGCCCCAGCTCCAGCAACGCCGCCAGCGCGGTCACAACCTTCATGGTACTGGCGGGTAACGCCATTTGTTTGCCATGAAAATCGATTATCGGGGTTGATGCGCCCACTTTTTGTACCATCAGCGCCAGGTTTGCGCCGTCTGGTAAATACTGCATGTATTCCTCAACGGGGGCTGCTTGTGCCTGCAGCATAAACGCACAGGTTAATCCGGTAACAAGTCGTGAAAATCGCATAATCTCGCGGTAACTGACGGGTGAAGGCGACAATACTACGTCCCCGGACGGTGCAAAGTAAACGATGACCCACAGGGAACTCTGGGGTAAAATACGTATCAAAATGCAAAACCCATCCTGACCCGGAAACCTTTCCGGGTCAGGATTCTTTTGCTTGTGAAAATGAGGTAACGCGCCGCAGAAGCCGTTTTCTGCTGTCACCGGTCAGGATGACGCTGTTAACCAGGAAAGATGACGAGGAGCCAAAATGAAACAGATTCCGATGACTTTAAAAGGCGCTGAAAAGCTGCGCGAAGAGCTGAACGAACTGAAAACCGTTAAGCGTCCGCGCATCATCGCCTCTATCGCCGAAGCCCGTGAGCACGGCGATTTGAAAGAGAATGCCGAATACCATGCTGCCCGCGAAGAACAAGGGTTCTGCGAGGGACGCATTCAGGAGATCGAAGCGAAACTCTCCAATGCACAAGTGATTGATGTGACTCAGATGCCGAAAACCGGTCGCGTCATTTTTGGTGCTACCGTGCAGGTGCTGAACATCGATACTGATGAAGAATCGACCTACCGTATCGTGGGCGATGACGAAGCCGACTTTAAACAAAATCTGATTTCAGTGAACTCGCCGATGGCGCGTGGTCTGGTCGGGAAAGAAGCGGATGACGTCGCGATCATCAAAACACCGGGCGGGGATGTGGAATATGAGATCCTGAAGGTGGAATACATCTAATATATTGCTACGCTTTGAAATGCGTTGCTGCATATTGTAAAGAAAGGAAAAAGGCCGCGTAGCGGCCTTTTATCCCATGCAGGAGCATGGCACTTTCTCTGCCCGCCGTTACGAACGGGGGAGAGAAATCTTGCTCTCTTTTGCAGGGCGATACAGCACCAGCGTTTTGCCGATGACCTGTACGTTGCAAGCTTTGGTTTCGCGGACGATAGCGTCAACGATCAGGAGCTTAGTTTCACGATCTTCCGAGGCAATTTTTACCTTGATCAATTCGTGATGTTCTAGCGCCTGTTCGATTTCGGCGAGCACGCCTTCAGTCAGGCCATTGCCACCCAGCATAACAACGGGTTTAAGCGGATGCGCAAGGCCTTTCAGGTGCTGTTTTTGTTTGGTACTCAGATTCATCGTATTTTTTTGCTTACTTAGGGATTGAAAACGGTTCATTCTACCGCCATCTCGGGTATATCGCCAAATCAACGCAACCCATGCGTGCTGATTTATCGCTACGATGACGATTTAACTGGAAAAATTATGACGGGTAAAAAGCGTTCGGCCAGTTCCAGTCGCTGGCTTCAGGAACACTTTAGCGATAAATATGTGCAACAGGCACAGAAAAAAGGGTTGCGTTCGCGCGCCTGGTTTAAACTTGAGGAAATACAGCAGGGTGACAAGCTGTTCAAACCCGGTATGACAGTGGTCGATCTGGGAGCTGCACCCGGTGGCTGGTCGCAATATGTGGTACAACTAATTGGCTCGAATGGCCGTATCATTGCCTGTGACCTGCTGCCTATGGACCCGATTGTCGGTGTTGATTTTCTGCAAGGCGATTTTCGTGACGAAGCAGTGCTGAAGACGCTACTGGAACGCGTTGGTGACGAAAAAGTGCAGGTGGTGATGTCGGACATGGCGCCGAACATGAGCGGTACACC
Source organism: Pantoea sp. App145 (assembly GCF_047947045.1). Classification (NCBI taxonomy): domain Bacteria; kingdom Pseudomonadati; phylum Pseudomonadota; class Gammaproteobacteria; order Enterobacterales; family Erwiniaceae; genus Pantoea; species Pantoea sp. App145. Next base: position 2,229,936 of record NZ_CP133290.1, on the reverse strand, counting down.
TGCAGTTGATATTCCGCGTTCGATGTATTTGGTAGAATTGGCGCTGGAAATGTGTCGGGATATCCTGGCCCCAGGCGGCAGTTTTGTGGTGAAAGTGTTTCAGGGAGATGGCTTCGATGAATACCTGCGGGAAATTCGCTCCCTGTTTACGAAAGTGAAAATTCGTAAGCCGGATGCTTCGCGATCACGTTCGCGCGAAGTGTACATTGTGGCGACAGGGCGCAAACTATAACCCGATTTACCGGAATCAAAGCAAGGCGAGCAATGCGTTTACACCGATGAGAATTCTGACTTTCAGGGTAAACAAGCAAAATCATCAGCGCCGCGATTCCAGGTATGAAGGATATATAGTACCCTACGCTGTCTGTTAACACCGTTGTAATATGAGGTTAATCCCTTGAGTGACATGGCGAAAAACCTGATTCTCTGGTTAGTCATCGCGGTCGTGCTGATGTCAGTATTCCAGAGCTTTGGGCCCAGCGAGTCGAATGGCCGTAGGGTTGATTATTCAACCTTCCTGTCGGAAGTGAACCAGGATCAGGTCCGCGAGGCACGTATTAACGGGCGTGAGATTAACGTTACCAAAAAAGACAGTAATAAATACACGACCTATATTCCTGTCAACGATCCCAAGTTACTCGATAACCTGTTGACCAAAAACGTCAAAGTGGTTGGCGAACCGCCGGAAGAACCGAGCCTGCTGGCTTCGATCTTCATCTCCTGGTTCCCGATGCTGCTGCTGATTGGCGTGTGGATCTTCTTTATGCGTCAGATGCAAGGTGGCGGCGGGAAGGGCGCGATGTCCTTCGGTAAGAGCAAGGCCCGCATGCTGACGGAAGATCAGATCAAAACCACTTTTGCTGATGTAGCCGGTTGTGATGAGGCTAAAGAAGAAGTGGGTGAGTTGGTCGAGTATCTGCGTGAACCGAGCCGTTTCCAGAAATTGGGCGGTAAAATTCCCAAGGGCGTCCTGATGGTGGGTCCGCCGGGTACCGGTAAAACGCTGCTGGCGAAAGCTATCGCCGGTGAAGCAAAAGTGCCTTTCTTTACTATCTCCGGTTCTGACTTCGTTGAAATGTTCGTGGGTGTTGGTGCATCTCGTGTGCGTGACATGTTCGAACAAGCGAAAAAGGCGGCACCGTGCATCATCTTTATCGATGAAATCGATGCGGTGGGTCGTCAGCGTGGTGCCGGTTTAGGCGGTGGTCACGACGAACGTGAACAAACGCTGAACCAGATGCTGGTTGAGATGGATGGTTTTGAAGGCAACGAAGGCATTATCGTTATCGCGGCAACGAACCGTCCTGACGTGCTTGACCCGGCGCTGCTGCGTCCAGGCCGTTTTGACCGCCAGGTCGTGGTTGGCCTGCCAGATGTTCGTGGTCGTGAGCAGATCCTGAAAGTGCATATGCGTCGTGTGCCGCTGGCAACCGACATCGATGCAGCCATCATCGCGCGTGGTACCCCGGGCTTCTCCGGTGCTGACCTGGCGAACCTGGTGAACGAAGCAGCTTTGTTTGCTGCGCGCTCCAACAAGCGTGTGGTATCGATGGTTGAGTTCGAGAAAGCGAAAGACAAAATCATGATGGGTGCGGAACGTCGCTCCATGGTGATGACGGAAGCGCAGAAAGAATCTACCGCCTATCACGAAGCTGGCCATGCGATTATTGGTCGTCTGGTGCCGGAACACGATCCTGTACATAAAGTGACCATCATTCCGCGCGGCCGCGCACTGGGTGTCACCTTCTTCCTGCCGGAAGGCGATGCAATCAGCGCCAGCCGTCAGAAGCTGGAAAGCCAGATTTCTACGCTGTACGGCGGTCGCCTGGCGGAAGAAATCATCTACGGTGTTGAGCACGTATCTACGGGTGCATCTAACGACATCAAAGTGGCGACTAATCTGGCGCGCAACATGGTGACCCAATGGGGCTTCTCCGAAAAACTCGGTCCGCTGCTGTATGCAGAGGAAGAGGGTGAGGTGTTCCTCGGTCGTTCTGTGGCGAAAGCTAAGCACATGTCTGATGAAACGGCGCGTATCATCGACCAGGAAGTGAAACACCTGATCGACAGCAACTATCAGCGTGCACGCCGTATTCTGGGTGAAAACATGGACATCCTTCACGCGATGAAAGACGCGCTGATGAAGTATGAAACCATCGACGCACCGCAGATTGATGACCTGATGGCGCGTCGCGAAGTGCGTCCACCAGCTGGCTGGGAAGACCCGGGCAGCAACTCTTCTGATAATAACGGTACGCCGAAGGCGCCACGTCCGGTTGATGAACCGCGTACGCCAAATCCGGGCAACACCATGTCAGAACAGCTCGACAAGTAAGAGGCACCAACCTCAATTTAAACCCCGGCCGGTCCGGGGTTTTTTACATCCCGCAGTTCAGTAATTCCTCAAGGAGACTCTCACCATGAAGTTGTACGCCCGTGATTCCCATCTCGATCTGTCGTTTCCCCATGTGATGGGTATTTTGAATGTCACGCCGGACTCCTTCTCCGATGGTGGTAAGCATAACTCGTTGGTGGATGCGTTAACGCATACCAATGAGATGGTTAACGCGGGGGCGACCATTATCGATGTGGGTGGTGAGTCGACGCGCCCTGGTGCGGATGAGGTCAGTGTTGAAGAGGAACTGGAACGTGTGATTCCGGTCGTGGAAGCCATCGCCCAACGTTTTGAAGTGTGGATTTCGGTTGATACTTCAAAAGCCGAAGTCATCCGTGAATCTGCGCGAGTGGGCGCTCACATCATTAACGATATTCGTTCTCTGACGGAGCCCGGTGCGTTGCAGGCGGCGGCGCAAACCGGGCTGCCGGTGTGCCTGATGCATATGCAGGGTGAACCGCGCACCATGCAGCAGGCTCCGCAGTATCAAAATATCGTCAGCGAAGTTGACGCTTACTTCACTGAACAGATTGCGCGCTGTGTGGCGGCGGGGATTAAAAAAGACAATCTGCTGCTCGACCCCGGCTTCGGTTTCGGTAAGAATCTCAGCCACAATTATGAACTGCTGGCCGAACTGGGCCATTTCCACCATTTCGGTTTGCCGCTGTTAGTGGGAATGTCACGTAAGTCGATGATTGGCCAGCTGTTAAATGTCGGTCCAGCGCAGCGTCTGACCGGCAGCCTGACGTGTGCGGTGATTGCCGCCATGCAGGGTGCACACATCATTCGCGTGCATGACGTGAAAGAAACCGTTGAGGCGATGCGCGTTGTGGAAGCAACACGCAGAGCAAAAGGATAAAAAGGCATGAGTGATCGTAAATATTTCGGTACGGATGGTATTCGCGGCAAAGTGGGTGAAGCGCCGATCACCCCTGATTTCGTACTGAAGCTGGGTTGGGCGGCAGGTAAAGTACTGGCGCGTCACGGTTCCAGAAAAGTACTGATTGGCAAAGACACGCGTATTTCAGGTTATATGCTGGAATCGGCGCTGGAAGCTGGACTGGCGGCGGCTGGCCTATCTGCTGCGTTTACCGGACCGATGCCAACACCGGCGATTGCCTATCTGACGCGCACTTTCCGCGCGGAAGCCGGGATTGTGATTTCAGCCTCACATAACCCGTTCGACGATAACGGCATCAAATTTTTCTCTGCTGAAGGCACCAAGTTGCCGGACGAAGTAGAAGAAGCCATTGAGCTGGAGATGGAAAAGCCGATTACCTGCGTTGAATCGGCAGAGCTGGGCCGTGCCAGCCGAATTGTCGATGCAGCCGGTCGTTACATCGAATTCTGTAAAGGCACCTTCCCCAGTGAGCTAAGCCTGAACGGGTTAAAAATTGTGGTGGATTGCGCCAATGGGGCGACTTACCACATCGCACCTAATGTGCTGCGTGAGCTGGGGGCGACGGTCATTGCCATTGCGACCCAACCTGATGGCATGAACATCAATAAAGAATGTGGTGCCACCGATCTGCGCATGTTGCAGCAGCGGGTGCTGGCCGAGAAGGCGGACCTGGGTCTGGCCTACGATGGTGACGGTGACCGCATCATGATGGTTGACCACCTGGGTAATAAGGTCGATGGCGACCAGATCCTCTACATCATCGCCCGTGAAGGTTTACGCCAGGGGCAGCTGCGCGGTGGCGTAGTGGGTACGTTGATGAGCAATATGGGGCTTGAGCTGGCGCTGAAACAACTCGGTATTCCGTTTGTGCGCGCCAAAGTCGGCGACCGCTATGTCCTGGAAAAAATGCAGGAGAAAGGCTGGCGACTCGGCGCAGAAAACTCTGGTCATGTCATTTTGCTGGATAAAACCACCACGGGTGACGGTATCGTTGCAAGTTTGCAAGTGCTTACTGCGATTGTACAAAATCATATGAGTCTGCACGATTTGTGCAGCGGTATGAAGATGCTGCCGCAGGTACTGGTGAACGTGCGCTTTAGCGGCGACAGTGATCCTTTGCAGACCGATGCCGTCAAGGCGGCCAGCGCTGAGGTGGAAAAAATCCTCGCCGGACGTGGGCGCGTATTGTTGCGTAAATCCGGTACCGAGCCACTGATTCGTGTGATGGTTGAGGGCGAGGATGAAGCACAGGTCACCGCGCTGGCGCATCAAATTGCCGACGCAGTGAAGGCCGTTTAATCAGGCCACAGGCGGCAGGATTTTCCCCTTTCCGCCTGTAAAATCACCGTGATGGCGCTTTTTTCCGCAATCAGTCAGGTTCGTGAAAATTGCGCTTGCAGAGGTATGCGCCTTTGGTTAGTATTCACACCCGCTTCTGGTGGGTGATGACGAGACTCCCCATCGATACTGGTTGAAGCTTTAACTGTGCGGGTTACGCGCAAGGAAACAGGTTGATTATGTACGAAGCTCTTTTGGTAGTTTTCCTTATTGTGGCACTGGGCCTTGTCGGTCTGATCATGCTGCAGCAAGGTAAAGGCGCTGATATGGGAGCATCATTTGGTGCAGGCGCTTCTGCGACGCTGTTTGGTTCTACCGGGTCTGGTAACTTTATGACTCGCATGACCGCAGTGCTGGCAACGCTGTTCTTCATCATCAGCCTGATTCTGGGTAACCTGAACACGAATAAAACTTCCAAGGGAAGCGAGTGGGAAAATCTGACTGCGCCGGCGAAATCTGAACAGACTCAGCCAGCGAAACCGGCAACCCCGGGTAACGATATCCCGCAGTAAGATCGTCAGCTTGCAATGCGACAATCTATCGTCGCTGTCAGTGAAGTGCCGAGGTGGTGGAATTGGTAGACACGCTACCTTGAGGTGGTAGTGCCCGATTGGGCTTACGGGTTCAAGTCCCGTCCTCGGTACCAAATCTCAGTATGACTTGCATTTTTCGCAAGTTCGGCGTAACATTCGCCACGTTTTCGGACGCGGGGTGGAGCAGCCTGGTAGCTCGTCGGGCTCATAACCCGAAGGTCGTCGGTTCAAATCCGGCCCCCGCAACCACTTTCCCTTAGAGTTCTTTTTCAAATATACTGTATGCATCGACGGACGCATTCCACAGTGGACTTTGAAAAAAATTCTTCTGGATTGTGCTCCGAGCCGCATCGCGGCATACAGGGTCCAGTCACAAAAAGCCCCGATTTTTCGGGGTTTTTTGTTATCAGGAAATCGCAACACTGGGCTATTAGGCCCTTTTTTTATGTCTTGGGGGTGGGCTTGTCCACATTAGAGCAAAAATTGACAGAGTTGATCTCTGCTCCGGTAGAAGCGCTTGGCTACGAATTGGTCGGTATCGAGTTTATTCGTGGTCGCACATCAACCTTGCGCATCTATATTGATAGTGAAGAGGGTATCAATGTTGATGATTGCGCCGATGTCAGCCACCAGGTCAGCGCTGTGATGGATGTGGAAGATCCCATCACGGTGGCTTACAACCTTGAAGTTTCCTCACCGGGTCTTGACCGTCCTCTTTTTACCGCTGAACATTATGCGCGTTTCGCCGGTGAAGAGGTGAGTCTGGTACTGCGTATGGCCGTGCAGAACCGCCGTAAATGGCAGGGTATCATCAAGTCTGTCGAAGGCGAGATGATCACGGTAACCGTTGAGGGCAACGATGAAGTGTTCGCGCTGAGCAACATTCAGAAAGCGAACCTGGTCCCCCACTTTTAAAAGTCCGGATTGAGGCTAACCAGGATGAACAAAGAGATCTTAGCTGTAGTAGAAGCCGTTTCTAACGAAAAAGCCCTGCCGCGCGAGAAAATCTTCGAAGCGCTGGAAAGCGCTTTGGCCACTGCGACCAAGAAGAAGTATGAGCAGGAAATCGACGTGCGCGTCAGCATTGACCGCAAAAGCGGCGATTTCGATACTTTCCGTCGCTGGCAGATTGTTGAAGAAGTCACGCAGCCAACTCGCGAGATCACGCTGGACGCAGCCCGCTTCGAAGATGAAGCATTCAATCTGGGCGAATATGTTGAAGATCAGATTGAATCGGTCACCTTTGACCGTATCACTACCCAGACGGCGAAGCAGGTCATCGTACAGAAAGTACGTGAGGCTGAACGCGCAATGGTCGTGGATCAGTTCCGCGAGCAGGAAGGCGAAATCATCACTGGCGTGGTGAAGAAAGTGAACCGCGATAACATCTCGCTGGATCTCGGCAGCAATGCTGAAGCGGTGATCGTACGCGAAGATATGCTGCCGCGTGAAAACTTCCGCCCGGGTGACCGTATTCGCGGCGTGCTGTATGCCGTGCGTCCGGAAGCGCGTGGTGCGCAGCTGTTCGTTACCCGTTCCAAGCCGGAAATGCTGATCGAACTGTTCCGCATTGAGGTACCGGAAATTGGCGAAGAAGTTATCGAGATTAAAGCGGCAGCGCGTGATCCAGGTTCTCGTGCCAAAATCGCAGTGAAAACCAATGACAAACGTATCGATCCTGTGGGTGCCTGCGTAGGTATGCGCGGCGCACGCGTTCAGGCGGTTTCCAGTGAACTGGGCGGCGAACGTATCGATATCGTGTTGTGGGACGATAACCCGGCACAGTTTGTGATTAACGCCATGGCTCCGGCTGATGTGGCGTCAATTGTGGTGGATGAAGACAATCACACCATGGATATCGCTGTTGAAGCTGGCAATCTGGCTCAGGCGATCGGCCGTAACGGCCAAAACGTGCGTCTGGCTTCCCAGCTGAGCGGTTGGGAACTGAACGTTATGACCGTCGATGACCTGCAGGCTAAACATCAGGCCGAAGCCCATGCAGCCATCGATATGTTCACCAAACATCTCGACATCGACGAAGACTTCGCCACCGTACTGGTGGAAGAGGGCTTCTCTTCTTTGGAAGAGCTGGCATATGTACCGATCAATGAGTTGCTGGAAGTTGACGGCCTCGATGAAGACACGGTAGAAGCCCTGCGTGAACGAGCAAAAAATGCGTTAACTACCCTGGCGCTGGCGAAAGAAGAGAGCCTTGGTAATCAGGAACCTGCTGAAGATCTTCTGAATCTCGACGGTTTGGACCGTGCTCTGGCTTACCGCCTGGCGGCAAAAGGCGTTTGTACGCTGGAAGATCTTGCCGAGCAAGGTGTCGACGATCTGACAGATATCGAAGGGCTGGATGATGAGAAGGCCGGCGCGCTGATCATGGCCGCGCGTAATATCTGCTGGTTCGGCGATGACGCATAATTACAGGAAGGAACAGCATGACAGATGTAACCGTAAAATCGCTGGCCGCCGAAATTCAGACTCCGGTAGATCGCCTGGTACAGCAATTTGCTGATGCGGGGATCCGTAAGTCTGAAGACGACGCGGTGAGCCAGCAAGAGAAAGAGACCTTACTTTCCCACCTGAATCGTGAACATGGTCAGGCAGGTTCAGGTAAACTGACGCTGCAACGCAAAACTCGCAGCACCTTGAATATTCCTGGCACCGGGGGTAAAAGTAAATCGGTGCAAATCGAAGTCCGCAAAAAGCGCACCTATGTGAAGGGTGATGCAGAAGCTGAGCAACAGGCTCAGGCTGAAGCAGAAGCCGAGGCGCAGCGTGAAGCGGAAGAGAAGGCGCGTCGCGAGGCGGAAGAACAAGCCCGTCGCGAAGCTGAACAAAAAGCGCAACGTGAAGCCGAAGAAAAAGCCAAGCGCGAAGCCGCTGACAAGGCGAAGCGTGAAGCAGCGGAAAATGAGAAAGTGACTAATCAACCAACCGACGAAATGACCAAGGCTACGCAGTCTGACAAAGCCCGTCGTGAAGCTGAAGCCGCAGAACTGAAGCGTAAAGCTGAAGAAGAAGCGCGCCGTAAACTCGAAGAGAACGCGCGCCGTGTGGCCGAAGAAGCCCGCCGTCTGGCAGAGGAAAAATCTGCTGAGTGGGAAAAACCCGACGAAGAAGACACCAGTGACTATCACGTCACCACCTCAACCCATGCCCGCCAGGCAGAAGATGAGAACGATCGTGAGGTAGAAGGTGGTCGCAGCCGTACGCGCACCACTAAAGCTGCTCGCCCGGCTAAAAAAGGCAACAAGCATTCTGAAGCCAAAACTGACCGTGAAGAAGCGCGTGCCGCTGTTCGTGGTGGTAAAGGTGGTAAGAACCGTAAGCCGAGCGCACTGCAGCAGGGCTTTAACAAGCCGGCTCAGGCCGTTAACCGCGACGTTATCATTGGCGAAACCATCACTGTTTCCGAACTGGCCAACAAAATGGCGGTGAAAGGTTCTCTGGTCATCAAAGCGATGATGAAGATGGGTGCAATGGCAACCATCAACCAGGTAATCGATCAGGAAACGGCTCAGCTGGTAGCGGAAGAAATGGGTCACAAAGTGATCCTGCGCCGTGAGAATGAGCTGGAAGAAGCGGTGATGGACGATCGTGATACCGATGCTGCGCAGGAAAGCCGCGCACCGGTTGTGACCATCATGGGTCACGTTGACCACGGTAAAACCTCACTGCTGGACTACATCCGTTCAACCAAAGTCGCTTCAGGCGAGGCTGGCGGTATTACTCAGCATATCGGCGCATACCACGTTGAAACCGATAACGGCATGATCACCTTCCTGGATACCCCGGGCCACGCCGCGTTTACCGCGATGCGTGCACGTGGTGCGCAGGCAACGGATATCGTTATCCTGGTGGTGGCTGCGGATGATGGCGTAATGCCACAGACTATCGAAGCAATCCAGCATGCTAAAGCCGCGAAAGTGCCGGTCGTTGTTGCTGTGAACAAAATCGATAAACCGGAAGCCGATCCCGATCGCGTTAAGAACGAGCTGACTCAGTACGGTATCATCCCGGAAGAGTGGGGCGGCGAAAACATGTTCGTCAACGTTTCTGCGAAAGCAGGTACCGGTATCGACGATCTGCTGAACGCCATTCTGCTGCAGGCGGAAGTTCTGGAACTGACCGCTATCCGTGAAGGTATGGCAAGCGGCGTGGTGATTGAATCGTTCCTCGATAAAGGTCGTGGTCCGGTTGCTACCGTGCTGGTGCGTGAAGGTACCCTGAACAAAGGCGACATCGTGCTGTGCGGCTTTGAATATGGCCGTGTGCGTGCGATGCGTGATGAGCTGGGCCGTGAAGTTCTGGCTGCAGGTCCGTCTATTCCAGTTGAAATCCTCGGCCTGTCTGGTGTTCCGGCGGCCGGTGACGAAGCCACTGTGGTTCGTGACGAGAAGAAAGCGCGTGAAGTCGCACTGTATCGTCAGGGTAAATTCCGCGAAGTGAAACTGGCGCGTCAGCAGAAGTCGAAGCTGGAGAACATGTTCGCCAACATGACCGAAGGCGAAGTGTCCGAGCTGAACATCGTACTGAAATCCGACGTACAGGGTTCTGTGGAAGCGATCTCCGACTCCCTGCTGAAACTCTCCACCGACGAAGTGAAGGTGAAGATTATCGGTTCGGGTGTGGGTGGTATCACCGAAACCGACGCCACGCTGGCAGCGGCTTCCAACGCGATTATCCTTGGCTTCAACGTGCGTGCTGATGCGTCTGCGCGTCGCGTGATCGAAGCGGAAAGCGTGGATCTGCGTTACTACTCCGTCATCTATAACCTGATCGACGAAGTAAAAGCAGCGATGAGCGGCATGCTGGCTCCGGAATATAAACAGCAGATCATTGGTCTGGCTGAAGTCCGTGATGTGTTCAAGTCACCGAAATTCGGCGCTATCGCAGGCTGTATGGTCACCGAAGGCAACATCAAACGTCACAACCCGATCCGCGTTCTGCGCGACAACGTTGTTATCTATGAAGGCGAGCTGGAATCTCTGCGCCGCTTCAAAGACGATGTCAACGAAGTGCGTAACGGCATGGAATGTGGTATCGGCGTGAAGAACTACAACGACGTTCGTGTTGGCGATATGATCGAAGTCTTTGAAGTGATTGAAGTTAAACGCACCATCGATTGATCATCATCTGATGTGTTGCAATTTGGGAGGCCATTGGCCTCCCGAATTATTTGGGAGAAATAATCATGGCGAAAGAATTTGGTCGCCCGCAGCGCGTTTCTCAGGAGCTGCAGAAAGAGATTGCCATTATTCTGCAACGCGAAATTAAAGATCCGCGCCTCGGTATGATGGTGACGGTTTCTGGCGTTGAAGTGTCACGCGATCTGGCTTATGCCAAAGTGTTTGTCACTTTTCTGAACGATAAAGATGAAGAAGCGGTGAAAAACGGTCTGAAGGCGCTGAAAGAAGCTTCCGGCTATATCCGTACTTTGCTGGGTAAAGCGATGCGTCTGCGCATTGTGCCTGAGCTGACCTTCTTCTATGACAACTCGTTGATCGAAGGTATGCGCATGTCAAACCTGGTCACCAATGTTGTCAAAAATGATGCTGAACGCCGTGGCGATCATGCAGCGGACGACGACAAGGAGGATTGATGAGTCGTCCTCGTCGTCGCGGTCGCGATGTGCATGGTGTATTGCTGCTGGATAAGCATCAGGGCGCGTCTTCCAATGACGTGCTGCAAAAAGTAAAACGCATCTTCAATGCGAACAAAGCGGGCCACACGGGTGCGCTGGATCCTCTGGCGACGGGCATGTTGCCCATTTGCCTCGGCGAAGCGACCAAGTTCTCGCAATATCTGCTGGATTCAGACAAGCGTTATCGCGTGATTGCCCGCCTCGGCGAGCGTACCGATACCTCCGATGCTGACGGCAACGTGGTCGAAACGCGTGCGGTGACCTTTACTCAGGCGGATCTTGACGCCGCGCTGGAAAGTTTTCGTGGCGACACCCAACAGGTGCCGACCATGTTTTCGGCGCTTAAGCATCAGGGACGCCCGTTGTATGAGTACGCGCGTCAGGGAATCACCGTCGAGCGCGAACCCCGTCCCATCACCGTATATGAACTGCGGTTTATTCGCTGGGAAGGGGACGAGCTGGAGCTGGAGATTCACTGCTCCAAAGGCACCTACATTCGTACCATCATTGACGATTTGGGTGAAAAGCTGGGCTGTGGTGCGCATGTGACCATGCTGCGTCGCTTGCAGGTTTCCCGCTATCCGGCAGAAAAAATGGTGACGCTTGAGCAGTTGCAGGCTTTGCTGGAGCAGGCTAATGCGGCAGAAATTGCGCCCGCGGATTTGCTTGACCCTCTGCTGCTACCGATGGATAGCCCGGCGGCGGATTTCCCGGAAGTGAATCTCCCCGATGCCATCGCGGTTTACTTCAAGCTGGGGCAACCGGTAGAGGCCGTTGACGTGCCTGCTGCTGGCCTGGTGCGTGTCACCGAAGGTGAGGCGCGTAAATTTATTGGTATGGCAGAGATTGATGACCGGCAGCGCGTTGCCCCGCGCCGTCTGGTGGTGGAGTTTCCACAATAATGCGCCTTGCATAAAGGGGCATTTGCGTTGCAGTTGTACGAAGAGTAGAATAGCGCGGCTTTAAAGCGGGCTGCTGAATTAGAGATCGGCACCCATACATACATTCATTGATAACTGGAGTTTATTATGTCTCTAAGCGCAGAAGCTAAAGCAGAGATCGTTGCCAAATACGGTCGTGGCACCAACGACAGCGGTTCAACTGAAGTTCAGGTTGCTCTGCTGACTGCTCAGATTAACCACCTGCAGGGTCACTTCTCTGAGCACAAAAAAGACCACCACAGCCGTCGCGGCCTGCTGCGCATGGTATCCCAGCGTCGTAAGCTGCTGGACTACCTGAAGCGTAAAGACGTTGCACGCTACACCAGCCTGATCGAAAACCTGGGTCTGCGTCGCTAAGTCTGAAGAATCTGATCAAGGGTGTAGCGCAGACAGTATGCGAAAAAACGCATCTGACGATCAGATTTGTGCGAGTTTCGCGAAAAGGGGGCCTTTATGGCCCCTTTTTTCGAGCAATCGGCAGCAATCCGGTCCAAACTCATGTATTGTTGCTGAGAGTGATCTTCGCTTGCAGAGGTTCGCGCGGCTAATGAGAGGCTTTACCGCAAGGGCGGTTAAAGGTTGTCATTAGTCGCGAGGATGCAGCTGAAGATCGGTAATCCCCGGCGGGCCTGAGATGGGTCTGCCCCGACGTTAAGGACTTTTATTTTGCTGAACCCGATCGTACGCAAATTCCAATATGGTCAGCATACCGTCACGCTGGAAACCGGCATGATGGCACGCCAGGCTACTGCCGCTGTGATGGTGAGCATGGACGACACCGCGGTTTTCGTAACCGTTGTTGGCCAGAAAAAAGCGAAAGCTGGTCAGGATTTCTTCCCGCTGACCGTTAACTACCAGGAGCGTACCTACGCTGCTGGCCGTATCCCGGGTAGCTTCTTCCGTCGTGAAGGCCGTCCGAGCGAAGGCGAAACCCTGATTGCGCGTCTGATTGACCGCCCGGTTCGCCCGCTGTTCCCGGAAGGCTTCGTTAACGAAGTTCAGGTTATCGCTACCGTTGTTTCTGTTAACCCGCAGGTTAACCCGGACATCGTGGCAATGATTGGTGCCTCTGCTGCACTGTCACTGTCTGGTATCCCGTTCAATGGCCCGATTGGCGCGGCACGTGTTGGCTATATCAACGATCAGTACGTCCTGAACCCAACCGCTGACGAAGTCAAACAATCTCGTCTGGACCTGGTGGTTGCCGGTACCCAGAACGCAGTGTTGATGGTTGAATCAGAAGCTGACATCCTGACTGAAGATCAGATGCTGGGCGCAGTGGTATTCGGCCACGACCAGCAGCAGGTTGTTATTGAGAACATCAATGCACTGGTGGCTGAAGCTGGCAAACCGCGTTGGGACTGGCAGCCAGAAGCGGCTAATGATGCCCTGATTGCACGCGTTGCTGCCCTGGCAGAAGCACGTATCAGCGATGCTTACCGCATCACCGACAAGCAGGAGCGTTATACTCAGGTTGGCGTCATCAAAGATGAAACCATCGCTGCACTGCTGGCTGAAGATGAAACTCTGGATAGCGCTGAAATCGGCGATATCGTGCACAGCCTTGAGAAGAACGTTGTTCGTACCCGTATTCTGAACGGTGAACCGCGTATCGATGGCCGTGAAAAAGACATGATCCGTGGTCTGGACGTGCGTACTGGCGTGCTGCCGCGTACCCACGGTTCAGCTCTGTTCACCCGTGGTGAAACTCAGGCGTTGGTTGCTGCGACCCTGGGTACCGCACGTGATGCGCAGAACCTGGACGAGCTGATGGGTGAGCGCACCGACAGCTTCCTGTTCCACTACAACTTCCCTCCGTACTCGGTGGGTGAGACTGGTATGGTCGGTTCGCCAAAGCGTCGTGAAATTGGTCACGGTCGTCTGGCGAAACGCGGCGTGCTGGCAGTGATGCCGAAGCAGGAAGACTTCCCGTACACCGTGCGTGTGGTATCTGAAATCACTGAATCGAACGGTTCTTCTTCTATGGCTTCCGTCTGCGGTGCTTCTCTGGCACTGATGGATGCAGGTGTACCGATCAAAGCGGCCGTTGCCGGTATCGCGATGGGTCTGGTGAAAGAAGACGAGAAATTTGTTGTTCTGTCTGACATCCTGGGTGACGAAGATCACCTCGGCGACATGGACTTCAAAGTAGCCGGTAGCCGTGAAGGTATTACCGCGCTGCAGATGGATATCAAAATTGAAGGGATCACCCGCGAGATCATGCAGGTTGCTCTGAATCAGGCTAAGGGTGCGCGTCTGCATATCCTGAGCGTGATGGAGCAGGCAATCAGCACGCCGCGTCAGGAGATCTCTGAGTTCGCACCGCGCATTTACACCATCAAGATCAATTCTGACAAGATCAAAGATGTTATCGGTAAAGGCGGTTCTGTCATCCGTGCGCTGACTGAAGAAACCGGCACCACCATCGAAATCGAAGATGATGGCACCGTGAAGATCGCAGCGACCGATGGTCTGAAAGCGAAAGAAGCAATCCGTCGTATCGAAGAAATCACCGCAGAAATCGAAGTGGGCCGTATTTACACTGGTAAAGTGACCCGTATCGTTGATTTCGGTGCCTTCGTTGCGATTGGCGGCGGCAAAGAGGGTCTGGTTCATATTTCGCAAATCGCTGATAAGCGTGTTGAGAAAGTGACCGACTACCTGCAGATGGGCCAGGAAGTTCCGGTTAAAGTACTGGAAGTGGACCGTCAGGGCCGTGTGCGTCTGAGCATCAAAGAAGCGACAGAGCAGAAACCGCAGGCGATCGAGACCACCGCTGCGACTGACGCACCTGAAGCTGAATAAGTATTTCCTGATTAACCTCTCCCTGCCTGGCTGGGAGAGGTGTTTGTATACCGCAGGTAATTCAGGTAGCAGTAAGGTGGCAAGCGAGTGAATCCCAGGAAACTTACTCAGGTAAGCGACCAGGATGAATGAGTACAGCCAACGTAGCTGCAATCTGAAGTATGACGGGTATCATCGCGAGGGCGGGAACCCTTGTGCATAGCAGGCGGATGACAGGATGGTTATCCCAATGTTTGTATTCGGGAGTGGGAAATGAAGCCTTTTTTGCGCTGGTGTTTTGTTGCGACAGCTTTGACGCTGGCAGGATGCAGCAACTCCAATTGGCGTAAGAACGAAGTTCTGGCAGTACCTTTGCAGCCCACACTGCAGCAGGAAGTGATTCTGGCGCGAATGGAACAAATTCTTGCCAGTCGTGCCCTGACCGATGATGAACGCGCACAGCTATTATATGAGCGTGGAGTGTTGTATGATAGCTTAGGTCTGAGAGCATTAGCGCGGAACGATTTTTCGCAAGCGCTGTCTATTAGACCGGATATGCCAGAGGTGTTTAACTATCTCGGCATATATTTAACGCAGGCAGGCAATTTTGATGCTGCCTATGAAGCGTTTGATTCTGTACTTGAGCTTGATCCAACTTACAATTATGCGCATTTAAACCGTGGTATCGCCCTCTATTACGGCGGTCGATACAAGTTAGCGCAAGATGATCTGCTGGCGTTTTATCAAGACGATCCTAATGATCCATTCCGCAGTCTGTGGCTCTACCTCGTTGAACACGAGATGGATGCCAGCAAGGCCAAAGTAACGCTTAAACAACGTTACGATAAAGCGGTCCGGGACCAATGGGGATGGAATATTGTCGAGTTCTACCTGGGCGACATCAGTGAAAAAACATTGATGGAACGTCTCAAGGCGGACGCAACGGATAACACCTCGCTCGCTGAACATCTCAGTGAAACCAACTTCTATTTAGGTAAGTACTACCTAAGTCTGGGGGAGAAGGACGACGCGAAAGCGTTGTTCAAACTGGCGGTGGCCAACAACGTCAACAACTTTGTTGAACACCGATACGCATTGTTGGAACTGGCGCAACTCGGCCAGGCACAAGACGATTTATCAGAATCTGACCAGCAATAGCTGACGAACTTTTATTGCCTGAATTACCCGTTAAGTCATCATCTTCCGGGATGAGGGCTTTTCTGTTCGTCGAAACTTCTAATTTGAGCCGGTTCACACTTTTCGATGAAAATGACTGAAAATTTTCATGACGAGTTATGTAGACTGGCCGCCGCAATCTAAGAGGCACGTGTACTACATGACTGATATTCAAACCACTTTTGCTGATCTGGGCCTTAACGAATCCATCCTGTCTGCTCTTAACGACATGGGTTACGTCAAGCCGTCACCGATCCAGGCCGAGTGCATTCCGCACCTGCTGGCTGGCCGTGACGTGCTGGGTATGGCACAGACCGGTAGTGGTAAAACTGCAGCGTTCTCTCTGCCGCTGCTGAACAACATTGACCCGTCGCTGAAGGCACCGCAGATTCTGGTGCTGGCACCCACCCGCGAACTGGCGGTGCAGGTAGCTGAAGCAGCGACTGAATTCTCTAAACATATGCGTGGCGTCAACGTATTGGCCCTGTACGGCGGCCAGCGTTATGACGTGCAACTGCGCGCACTGCGTCAGGGCCCACAAATTGTGGTGGGCACCCCGGGTCGTCTGCTCGACCACCTGAAACGCGGTACTCTTGATCTGTCTAACCTGCGTGGTCTGGTGCTGGACGAAGCCGACGAAATGCTGCGCATGGGCTTTATTGAAGACGTTGAAACCATCATGGCGCAGATCCCGGAAGGTCATCAGACCGCTCTGTTCTCTGCCACCATGCCGGAAGCGATCCGTCGTATCACCAAGCGTTTCATGAAAGATCCGCAGGAAGTGCGCATTCAGTCCAGCGTTACGACTCGCCCGGACATCTCTCAGTCTTACTGGACCGCTTATGGCCGTAAAACTGATGCGCTGGTACGTTTCCTCGAAGCAGAAGACTTCGATGCTGCGATCATCTTTGTGCGTACCAAAAACGCAACGCTGGAAGTAGCTGAAGCGCTGGAGCGCAGCGGCTATAACAGCGCAGCACTGAACGGTGATATGAACCAGGCACTGCGTGAGCAGACGCTGGAGCGCCTGAAAGATGGTCGTTTGGACATCCTGATCGCGACCGACGTTGCGGCACGTGGTCTGGACGTTGAGCGTATCAGCCTGGTTGTTAACTACGACATCCCGATGGACGCAGAGTCTTACGTTCACCGTATCGGCCGTACCGGTCGTGCGGGTCGTGCAGGCCGCGCGCTGCTGTTCGTTGAGAACCGCGAGCGTCGTCTGCTGCGCAACATTGAACGCACCATGAAGCTGACCATTCCGGAAGTTGAACTGCCGAATGCCGAGCTGCTGGGTGAGCGTCGTCTGGCTAAATTTGCTGCGAAAGTACAGCAGCAACTGGAAAGCAGCGATCTGGACATGTACCGCGCGCTGCTCAGCAAAATGCAGCCGGAAGAAGAGCTGGATATGGAAACCCTGGCTGCCGCACTGCTGAAAATGGCACAGGGCGAACGTCCGCTGATTCTGCCAGCAGATGCACCGCGTCCGCAGCGTCGTGAATTCCGCGATCGTGATGATCGTCGTGACAGCCGTGATTCACGTGACTCACGCGGTCCGCGTGAAAGCCGTGATGGCGACCGTCCGCGTCGTGAGCGTCGTGACGTTGGCGAAATGCAGCTGTACCGCATTGAAGTAGGCCGTGATGATGGCGTTGAAGTTCGTCATATCGTGGGCGCAATTGCTAACGAAGGTGATATCAGCAGCCGTTACATCGGTAACATCAAACTGTTTGGTACTCACTCTACCATCGAGCTGCCGAAAGGCATGCCGGGTGAAGTTCTGCAGCATTTCACCCGTACGCGTATTCTCAACAAGCCGATGAATATGCAGCTGCTGGGCGATGCACAGCCGCACGAGCGTGGTGGTGAGCGCAGCGGCGAACGTCGTAGCGGTGGTCGTGATTTCGGTGGTGAGCGTCGTGGCAACCGTGAAGGCGGTGCTGGTGCACGTGGTGAAGGTCGTGAAGGCGGTCGTCGCTTCTCCTCTGAGCGTCGTGAAGGTGGCCGTGAAGGCGGACGCTTCAGCCGTGAAGGTGGACGTGGTCCGCGTCGCGAAGAAGCAGGTGCTGCTGCACCGCGTCGTCGTGACATCTAAGCGACAAAGCTAAATAGCAAAATGGGACGCCTCGGCGTCCCATTTTTTTATCCAGTGTCAGCTAAAGTTTACACCCCGCCAGCAATCAGTACCCGTTCACCACTGACATAGGCCGACTCCTCTGATGCCAGAAACAGCGCAACCTGCGCGACATCTTCCGGCAAACCAAAGCGTCCCAGCGGTGTCGCCGCAATTAACTGTGCTTTCAGTTCCGGATGCATCTTCTTCGCTGCCAGTAAACCTTCGGTCAGGATGATGCCGGGTGCCAGTGCATTAACGCGGATATTACGGGGACCCAGTTCTCGTGCCAGTCCCTGGGTGAGGGTATCAATCGCGCCTTTGGTCGCCGCCCACAGCACCGAGCCTGGGGTGCTACGCTGGCTATTTAGCGCGCTGAGGTTAATGATGCAACCGCCACGCGTGGGGAAATGCCGGGCTGCCTGCTGGCAAACCAGCAACGTACCCAGCAGATTTACATTCAACTGCTGCTGCATCTCAACAACGCTGAGCGCCACAAAATCGCCGTGATGAAAAATGCCTGCGTTGTTGACCACAATATCTGGTGCGCCAAATTGCTCAATACAGGTAGCGAACAACCGCGCCACATCATCTTCACGTGAGATATCGGCCTGAACGGCGATGGCATCACTGCCCAGACCACGAATATCCGTGACGACATCAGCCGCGCCAACTTCGTCCTGACGATAATTCACCACAACCCGGGCACCGGCCGCCGCGAAAGTCATGGCGATAGCGGCACCGATGCCTTTCGAAGCGCCCGTCACCAGCGCAATTTTGCCTTCAAGTGCTTTCATCGTGTCTCTCCACCTGAGGTTTCGGGGAAGCATAAGAATGCGCTGTCCATACAATTAACAGGTAGCGCAATCCTGCAAGCTTTTTGCCCGATCCTGCAAATCTCAGCACCAGAGGCCAGGCGCAACGTCAACGCCAGGTTAGAATAAAAACTCAATGATCCCTCATTGCGGAGCGCTCAACGCATGATTCATCAGGAACAGTGGCAACAGCTGGTTGCTATGATTGCCCGTCACGCCCCGGACGATGGTCGCCATCATAGCGCCATCGATTTTCTCTCTTTTGGTCGCAGCTCCAGGCCAAGCAGTCTGTCACACGTGGCCACCTGGGCCAGTTTTGCGCTGGTGGCACAGGGGCAGAAAGCGTTACGCATGGGTGACGATGTGATGCATTACGGCGCAGGAGATCTGCTGCTGGTGACGCTGGATATGGCGGTACAATCCTGCGTGGTCATGGCGACGCCGGAGAAGCCTAACCTGGGTGTGGGTATCACCATCAATGAAACGCGCCTGATGCGCTATCTTGAGCACTTCCCTATGCAGCAGGCAGGAGCCGCAGCAACCAATGAGCGCGGCATCACGGTACACAAGGTGGCACCTCCGCTGGTAGATGCGGTGATTCGCCTGATCGAGTTACTGGATCAACCACAAGATATTCCGGCGCTGGCGCCGTTGATTGAACAGGAAATTTTCTATCGACTGCTCACCGGCCCGGAAGGCCCACGCATTCTGAATATGGCGCTGGCGGAACGTCCGGGCAACAAAGTGGCGCGTGCGGCCCGCTGGCTGCGGGAAAATTTTCATCAGCCCCTGAAGATGGATCAACTGGCAAGCAACGTGGGTATGAGCATTTCGTCACTGCATCACCACTTCAAAGCAGTTACCGCGATGACGCCGATGCAGTATCAAAAGCAATTGCGTCTCAACGAAGCGCGCCGACTGATGTTGATGGAAAAGCTGGACGCCGGAACGGCAGGTTATCGGGTGGGGTATCAGAGCGCTTCACAATTCAGCCGCGAATACAGCCGCTTTTATGGTCAGTCGCCGGGACGTGATGTGCGGCAGAATGCGGTGGGGGCCGAAGCCTGGCCACCGCAATAACCCGGTTACAGCGAGCGGGCGGCTTCCATCGCCAGTGCAAAGGAGCGCAGACGCGCTTGTGGATCGAATATCTGGCCGTTTACCATGATTTCATCCGCCTGGGTTTCACGCAGCAAGGCCGCAAGTCCATGGCGTACTTTATCGCTATCACCCACAATCGACATACTCAACGCCTGCTGGACGCCATATTGTTCTGATGGCGACCACAGGTTATCCATGTTCTCCACCGGTGCCGGTAGCGGACCGGGTTTGCCGCGACGCAGGTTGATAAACTGCTGCTGCATCGAGGTGAACAGGAAACGCGCATCGCGCTCGCTGTCGGCGGCAACCACGTTCACGCATACCATGGCATAAGGTTTTGCCAGACGCGCGGATGGCTGGAATTTCTCACGGTACACATGCAGCGCCTGGAACAGCAGGTCAGGGGCGAAGTGTGAGGCAAAGGCGAACGGTAAGCCCAGTTGAGCCGCCAGCTGCGCGCTGTAGAGACTGGAACCCAGCAGCCATACCGGAATTTTCGAGCACAGGCCCGGTACTGGCTGTACCGGTGGGCATTCACCGACTTCGGCGTCAAACCAGCTAATCAGTTCGGCAACATCGTCCGGGAAGCTGTCAGCCTGCGCGCCGGAAAGATGGCGACGCAGCGCCAGCATGGTGCGCTGATCGGAACCCGGCGCACGGCCCAGACCGAGATCAATACGTCCCGGATAGAGCGATTCCAGGGTGCCAAACTGCTCTGCAATCACCAGTGGTGAATGGTTAGGCAGCATAATGCCGCCTGAACCGAGGCGCAGGGTTTCGGTGTTGGCAGCCAGATAACCAATCAGCACCGAGGTGGCTGCGCTGGCAATGCCGGTCATGTTGTGGTGTTCAGCTAACCAATAGCGGTAAAAGCCGAGGGCTTCAGCCTGACGGGCCAGGGCCAGCGAATTGTGGAACGCATCACGCGGCGTTGCGCCCTGTGGAATGGGGGCCAGGTCCAGCACGGACAGGCGAACAGTTTTTTTCTCAGACATGGGCACTCCAGAATAAGTATGGCGCAGGTGTTCATTAAGCCTGCGCCATCCAGTATTACGCATCAGTACCCATATTAAAACTGCTAATAAGGGCAGGAATATAGCCGGAACGTGCCTTTCAGCGGCCGCTTTCCAGCGCCATTCCTGCCAGGCGTCGCCAGTAGCCGTTACTGTCGCTGCCGCGGGCCACCATCAGCGGCGCTTCACCTGCTTCGTTGGCGCGGAAGCGATCCACATCCTCCAGCGTACTGTCGTCCTGCGGTGATAAACGTACGATATCGACCCAGTTATGCATGCCGACCAGATCATTGCCAAGGTTGTAGCAGTAGCCACTCATAGTCTGGATACCATTCAGCACAAACACCTGCTGGCCTTCCTGGGACAACACGCGTCGTCCGTTGGGATAGTCGATGCAGCAGGTCTGGCAATCGTCTTTGGCGCGATTTTCCGAGCGTGCGGTGAAGCAGCGCGCGGACAAGGCCAGCGGCAGATAGCCGTAACCCAGCACTTCTACCTCGAAGCGATCGCGTATACCTGCGGTATCGCACTGTTGCAACAGCTGAATCAGCCAGTCGCGAGACATCTCAACCGGCATGCACCAGCGCGTCATGCCTTCTTTCAGCAACAGCTGCAAGGTTTGCGCGTTGTAGACGTTAAGCGTCGGGCCAGCGACAAACGGCAACTGGCGTTCGGCCGCCATATTCACCGTACCGATGTCGTTAGCTTCAATCAGAAACTCGCCGTTTTCCACATAGCGGCGCAGTTCTTTCAGTTCCGATGGCGATTGCAGCAGCGCCAGCGTGCTGATCACCACCTGTTTGCCGTGCTGTGCCAGTGCGCGGCCCATTTCCATCCATTGGGCGAAAGGCGTGGCGCGGCGTTTGCTGCACACTGCCTCACCCAGATAGACGATTTCTGCGCTGGATTGCGCGGCACGCTGATAAAAGTTTTCCAGTTTGTCACTGGGCCAGTACCACAGTACCGGGCCGATTGCGTATTTCATGCTGACTCCTTACTGCCAGTCGCGATGGTAAGCGCCGAGCGTGGTCTGGCTACCTTCAGAAAGTTCGCCCAGCGCCTGCATCCAGGGTTCCTGAACGGCATACTGCTCTGGCGCTGCCATACAACGGTCAATCGCCTGACGCCACACTTTCGCCACCTGCGCCACATAGGCCGGGCTGCGCTGGCGACCCTCAATCTTCACCGATGCCACCCCGGCACGCAGCAGTTCCGGCAGCAGCGACAGGGTGTTGAGGCTGGTGGGTTCTTCCAGCACGTGATAACGCTGGTTATCAACCTCGTAGCGTCCTTTACACAAGGTGGGATAACCGGCACTTTCATCCGGTCCATAGCGGTCAATCAGCACCTCATTCAGGCGTGATTCCATGCCCTGCGGCGTCTGTTGCCAGCGCACGAATTTGGCGGGGGAACAGGCTCCGGCGCTGTTGGGTGATTCCCCGGTCAGCCATGAGGAGAGGTAGCAGCGGCCTTCGGCCATGATGCATAGGCTACCGAAAGCAAACACTTCCAGCGGCACCGGTGTTTCTCGTGCCAGCTGCTTCACCTGGTGCAGCGACAATACGCGCGGCAGCACCACGCGATGCAGCTGAAAATGGCGGTGATAAAAGCGGATCGCTTCCAGATTGGTGGCCGACGCCTGTACTGAAAGGTGGCGTTCAACCTGCGGATAGTGCTTTGCCGCATATTCCAGCGTGGCGATATCGGCGAGAATCAGCGCGTCTGCGCCATTTTGCGCCGCGATATCAATCGCCTGTTGCCAGCGATTCATGCCGTCAGGATGGGCAAAGGTGTTAATCGCGACGTGCAGCTTGCGCCGATGCTGGTGCACAAAGCGCGCCGCTTCGGCCAGTTTTTTGTCGGTAAAATTAAGACCAGCAAAGTGGCGGGCATTGGTATCGTCTTTCAGGCCGACGTAGACGGCGTCGGCGCCATGCTCCACCGCCGATTTCAGCGCGGGTAAATTCCCCGCCGGGCACAGCAGTTCCATACATTTTCCTCCCCCGGGTTCTGGACGGCGTTGAGTGTAGGTAAGCACTCGTCACAGAATGTTGATTTAAGGCAGTGAAACGGCCAATGGTGATGCAGATTGAAGATTTTTCACACAACCAGAGTGCGAATTCCTTGATCTCAGTGGAGGCGAAGCCAAACGGATGTGGCAGAATAGGTAAAATTTTCTGAAGGGAGTGCAGCTGGTGTTTACTCGCTTACGCGGTTTGATTGTTGAAAAAGGGCCAGAATTCTTAGCCTTACCGGTGTCATTAACCCCTTTCGCGCTGAAAAAAGCCGTTTTGCAACAACTCCTAAACTGGCAATTTCGCCATGCTTTGGCTGAAGGTGAGTTAGACTTTCTGGAAGGGCGCTCCCTGGGAATCGAAATCAGCGACATCAATTTGCGCTGGATGACCACGTTACAGGCCGGGCGTCTGACTGTTTCGCGCGACACCAAAGCTGATGTCTGGTTTCGCGGCGAAGCCAACGATCTGTTGCTGGTGGCAGCACGCAAAGCGGACCCCGATATGTTGTTCTTTCAACGCCGTCTGGTGATTGAAGGTGACACGGAGCTGGGACTGGAGGTGAAGAACCTGATGGATGCCATTGAACTGGATGCCATGCCCACGCCATTGCGAACGGGATTGCAGCAGCTGGCTGCTTTTGTTGAGGCTGGACTGAAACAGGACGCGAAGGCCACTGAGTCGCGCGCGGGGATCTCATGTTGATTCGTACTGAAATTGGCGTCGATGCGGCCAGCATCGACAGTCTGTTAAAGCGCTGTTTTGCCAGCGCCGCCGAAGCGGAACTGGTGCAGCAGTTGCGTGAAGATGGTTTGCTGACCCTTGGCGTGGTTGCGACCGATGATGAAGGCCAGGTTTTGGGGTATGCCGCGTTCAGCCCGGTGACGTTGCAGGGCGAAGACCGTAACTGGGTCGCTCTGGCACCGCTGGCAGTGGATGAGACGGTACGCAAACAGGGCATCGGTAAACAACTGGTGTACGAAGGGCTGGATGCACTGAACGAATTTGGTTACAGCGCAGTGGTGGTGCTGGGCGATCCGGCTTACTACCATGACTTCGGCTTTGAACCGGCAGCGCGTCACGGGCTACATTGCCGCTGGCCTGGCTCAGAAGCCGCGTTTCAGGTGTATAAGCTGGCTGACGACGCGTTTGCTGGCGCGGAAGGGCAGATCGAGTTCGCTGCACCTTTCAATCGTTTTGCGTAAACCAGTTGTTCAGGCTGGGCGGCTGTTGCGCCACCAGTTGCAGCTTCTGTGCCCGGCTTAACTGCTTCACCTGATACTCAAGCCGTGATGCGGCAGACCGATCGCCCGCATCACAATGAAACACCAGCGTCAGTGGACCTTTTCCGCGCAATGATCGCGCTCCACGTCCCTGCTGATGCTGCTGTAAACGCCGGTTCACGTCTGTGGTGATGCCGGTGTAGAGTTGGCCTGCGGCGGTTTGCAGCATATAAAGCTGCCAGCCCTGCTCCATGATGATTAACCTCGGAAAAATCGCTGACAGGCAGTGTAGCGCGCATCTGGCGTTGCCGCTATCCGTCAGCACAGGCCTCCGGCCTGCAAGGGAGTTCGATTGTGTCCGACCATTCCCATCTGATTCGCTACCTGAAAAAACAGCATGCGCTGTCGCTGTGCGCGACAGACGGCGACGATCTATGGTGCGCCAACTGTTTTTATGTCTTCGATGAATCCCGCATGGTTTTCTGGCTGATGACCGAGCCAGACACCCGACATGGTCAGCTGATGCAGGCTAATCCCCGCGTGGCGGGCACCGTCAATGGCCAGCCGAAAACGGTGCTGCTGATCAAAGGTGTACAGTATCGCGGTCATATTCAGCGTTTAAGCGATGAAGCTGAACAACAGGCGCGTCACGCCTATCAGCGCCGCTTCCCGATCTCACGTGCTGTCACGGCACCGCTGTGGGAGATTGTGCTGGAAGAAGTGAAGATGACCGATAACGCGCTGGGTTTCGGCAAGAAAATTGTCTGGCAGCGCGGTGATTCGTAGCGGCGCGATTTATCGCGCAATGCCGTGCATGCTGGCGGAGAAAAACGCGCGATAAATCGCGCCGCTACGGTTGTGCAGGCTAAAACTATCAGGCCGTAGTATTGAGAATCCGCAGGGATTCGCGGTTAAAGGCGGGCAGATCATCCGGGGTGCGGCTGGTGACCAGTTTGTCATCATCCACCACCACTTCTTTGTCGTAGAAGTCCGCACCGGCGTTGCGCAGATCAATGGCGATGGCTTTCACGCAGGTCATTTTGCGCCCGCGTACGCCATTGGCACTGATTAATAACTGCGGCCCGTGGCAGATGGCAAACACCGGTTTCCCGCTGGCAACAAATGCTTTGGTGAAGTTGACGAAACGATCGTCACCGCGCAACGTATCGGGTGAATGTCCGCCCGGCAGTAGCAGGGCATCGAACTCTGCCGCGTCCACATGATCAATATCCTTATCGATTTTTACCTCGGCTTTGCCTTGTTTGCCTTTGACCGTTTTACCGGCTTTCATCTCAATGGTGACCACTTCATGGCCCGCTTTGGTGTAAGCCTCCGCGGGTGAGGTAAATTCTGAGTCTTCAAATTCATCGGTAATCAATACCGCAATCTTCTTGCTCATCTTTCTCCTCCTTCATTAATTACCTTGTTGCCAAAAACAGTAGCATCTCAATTTTAGAGCACATCAATATGGAAAAATTCCTTAACCTGATAAACACTCTGGTTAATCAGTCTGGATACGGAACCCTGCCATGAATCAACTCACTTCTGCTGCTCCGGCAACGCGTTTTGCCTGGTGGAAACCGCTGTTGTTTTTGCTGGTGGTGGTCGTTGGCCTCTGGTACGTCAAATGGCAGCCGTACTACGGCAAAGCCTTTACGGCGGCGGAAACGCATTCCATTGGCAAATCGATTCTCGCGGGCGCTGATGCCTCACCCTGGCGTGCCGCGCTGGATTACGCGATGGTGTATTTTCTGGCGGTGTGGAAAGCGGCGGTTCTGGGCGTTCTGCTGGGTTCGCTGGTACAGGTACTGATCCCGCGCAACTGGCTGCTACGGCTGATGGGGCAAAACCGCTTCGGCTCAGCGCTGGTGGGCACCGGCCTCGGGCTGCCCGGGATGATGTGTAGCTGCTGTGCAGCACCGGTTGCGGCCGGGCTGCGCCAGTCACAGGTATCCAGCGGGGCGGCGATGGCCTTCTGGCTGGCGAATCCGGTGCTCAATCCGGCTACGCTGATTTTTATGGGGTTTGTGCTTGGTTGGCAGTTTGCCGCCATCCGGCTGGTGGCAGGGGGCATCATGGTGCTGGGCATTGCCTGGCTGGTGCAGCGCAGCGTGCCAGAGCGCATCGCCTCCCCGGTGGCCATTCAGGACACCGGGCCGGAAGAGCCTTTCCTGCAACGCTGGTTGCGTGTGCTGTGGCGACTGTTCTGGAACACCATTCCGTTGTATATCGTGGCGGTGCTGCTGCTGGGGGCGGCGCGTGTCTGGTTGTTCCCGCACACCGATGGTGCCGTGGGCAATACGTTGTTTTGGGTGGTGGTGATGGCGCTGGCGGGATGCCTGTTTGTGATCCCGACGGCAGCCGAGATCCCGATCGTTCAAACCATGATGCTGGCGGGAATGGGCATCGCGCCAGCCCTGGCGCTGTTGCTGACATTACCCGCCGTTAGCGTACCTTCGTTACTGATGCTGCACCGGGCTTTTCCGGCCCGCGCCTTGTGGATAGCCCTGTTGGGTGTGGCTTTCAGTGGGATGTTGGTCGGGGTGCTCGCCCTGGGGCTGGCGTAAATACCAGATTTTCTGATTGCGGCTGCCGCGCCACAGCAGCCGCGCATCTTTCTCTTCTTCGATAAAACGCCCGTCGATTAGCACGTCAATTTCCGCGATCACCTCACGCTGGGCATCGCTCAGTTCCGCCAGCTGATAGCCGGTCCACAACCAGATATCTTTGTCCGGACATTCGCGCCGTACGCGTTTCACCAGGCGACGTATATGCGGCACGTTATGCGGATGCAGCGGATCGCCGCCGCTCAGCGACAATCCCTGACGCGGAATGCGACGATCCTGCAAATCGGCGATCAATTTTTCTTCCATCGCCAGCGTAAACGGCACACCGGAATCGAGTCGCCAGGTGCTCTGGTTGTAGCAGCCACGGCACTGGTGCTCGCAACCGGCGACAAACAGCGTGCAGCGCGTACCTGGTCCGTTAACGATATCGACGTCATAATAGCGATGGATATGCATCATCCCAGTTGTCCCGTATCCAGGTGTTTAACCCGACGCTGCACCTCTTCCTGCTTACCGGCGTTAAACGGACGCGCATCCGGGCTGCCGAGATAGCCACACACGCGCCGCGTCACCGAAACGCGTGCCGGATCGTGGTTACCACAGCAGGGGCAGGTAAAGCCCTTGCTGGTGCAGCTGAATTCACCGCTAAAACCACATTCGTAGCATTCATCAATCGGCGTATTGGTGCCGTAATAGGGCACGCGGTCGTAGCTGTAATCCCAGACATCTTCCAGCGCTTTGAGGTTGTGCTGGATATTGGGATATTCGCCGTAACAGATAAAACCGCCGCTGGCGAGGGGCGGGTAGGGTGCCTCAAAATCAATTTTGTCGTACGGATTAACCTTCTTCTCGACATCAAGATGGAAGCTGTTGGTGTAATACCCTTTGTCGGTGACACCGGGTACCACGCCAAATTCGGCGGCATCGAGGCGGCAGAAGCGGTCGCACAGATTCTCGCTCGGCGTACTGTACAGGCTAAAGCCGTAGCCGGTTTCGGCTTTCCACACATCGACGGCCTGGCGCAGATGCTCGACAATCGCCACCCCTTTGGCGCGCAGATAATCGGCATCATAGGGATGGACCTCGTTGCCGCTCAGGGCATTGAGGGTTTCATGCAGGCCGATATAGCCGAGGGAGATGGACGCGCGGCCATTGCGGAAAATCGGCCCGATATCGTCATCCGCGTTGAGACGCACGCCACAGGCTCCTTCCATATACAGAATCGGCGCGACGCGCGCTTTGGTTTTTTCCAGCCGGGCGATACGTGTCATCAGCGCGCGTTTTGCCAGCGCCAGACGCTCATCCAGCAGCGACCAGAAACGTGCTTCATCGCCCTGCGCTTCCAGCGCAATGCGCGGCAGGTTGAGGCTGATGACGCCAAGATTATTGCGCCCTTCATGAATCTGCTGACCATTTTCCTTGTACACGCCAAGGAAGCTGCGGCAACCCATCGGGGTTTTAAACGATCCAGTGACTTTCACCACTTGATCATAATTCAGGATATCCGGGTACATGCGCTTACTGGCGCACTCCAGCGCCAGTTGTTTGATGTCGTAGTTCATATCGCCTGCGCGACGGTTGATGCCTTCGCGAATGGCAAACACCAGTTTTGGGAATACCGCAGTTTTATGGTTTTTGCCCAGTCCGGCTATGCGATTGCGCAGAATCGATTGCTGTATCAGGCGCGCGGCCCAGTCGGTGCCGAGGCCAAAACCAAAGGTCACAAACGGCGTTTGCCCGTTAGCGGTATGCAGCGTGTTGACCTCATATTCCAGCGACTGAAAGGCGTCGTAGCACTCTTTTTCTGTACGCGCGCGGGCATACGCTTCGGCATCGTCAATCTGCCATTCAAGTGCGACGGCCCGGTGTTTTTCCAGGCTCAGGGTGACAAAGGGGGCCAGCACTTCGTCAATGCGGTTGATAGTGGTGCCACCGTAAATATGGCTGGCGACCTGGGCAATGATCTGGGCGGTGACGGCGGTGGCAGTGGCGATCGATTTTGGCGGTTCGATCTCTGCATTGCCCATTTTGAAGCCGTTGGTCAGCATGCCGCGCAGATCGATCAGCATGCAGTTAAACATCGGGAAGAAGGGCGAATAATCGAGATCGTGGTAGTGGATTTCGCCGCGCTCGTGCGCCAGCACCACATCACGCGGCAGGATTTGTTGCTGTGCGTAGTGTTTAGCCACGATGCCAGCCAGCAAATCGCGCTGAGTAGGGATCACTTTGCTGTCTTTGTTGGCGTTTTCATTCAGCAGGGCGGCGTTGGTTTGTTCAACCAGGCCACGAATCGCGTGATGCAGTTTTCCGCGCTGCTCGCGTGCCAGATCGCGATCGTGACGATATTCAATATAGGCGCGTGCCAGTTGGGGCCACGGGCCGCTCATCAGCGTCTCTTCTACCGCGCACTGAATGTCGCGAATATCCACTTCGTCGCGGCTAGCCAGCAGCAGGCTTACCTCAGTCGCCACCTGGGTGCACCAGGCGTTATCGTTCACCTGGGCAGCGCGTGCTGCAGCCTGCACCGCACTGGCAATGCGCTGTTCATCAAAAGGCACTTTGCAGCCATCACGCTTAATCACTACCGTTGCCATTTAGCCTCCATGAAACTATATGTTGTGGTTTTAGTGAAGTGTAATATCTACATATGGTGTTTGCGCGGAAATTAATTAGGCCGTTATTGACCAGGCGCAAAGAAGTTCCTGCAAAGCATGAAAGGCGTGCAATCTGCCATCTGACTAAACTGAAAAAGTTTTAACACGCCCATACTTCTGGTTTGCCTGGCTTGATTTGCGTCGCGAAGCAGGTTTAATGGGCTTTTTGCCGGTTTTGGTCCGTCAATTTTCCACAAGGATGCCCTTCATGTCTCTGCCCCGAACGCTGCTTGCCTGTTGTTTAGCAATGAGTTTTTCTGCTTTCGCGACACCGGCAGGTGGCCTGCCGCTCATGCCCTGGCCGCAACAGGTTGAACAGCCGCACAGCGGCGGAGCGTATCAGCTGACACCACAGCTCACGCTGCAAATCTCAGGCGATCATCTGGAGGGGGCGGAGGCGCGCTGGCTGGCACGCATCGCACGGCAAACTGGCTGGCCGTTGTTACCGTCCGCTGCGTCAGACGAAAAGGCCACCATTCGCATCCAGATTGCGGATGCGGTTGATCCGGTCCCCCAGCCGGACAGCGATGAAAGCTATCATCTGGTGGTCAACAGTGACGGCGTGCTGCTGGAGGCCAGGACTCGTTTTGGGGCGATGCGCGGCATGGAGACGTTGTTGCAGCTGATTGAAAACAGCGAAAGTGGCACGGTGATCCCTTATGTCACCATCGACGATCGACCGCGCTTTGCGTGGCGCGGGTTGCTGATCGATTCTGCCCGCCACTTTATGCCGGTGGAGACCCTCAAACGTCAGATTGATGGCATCGCGGCGGCACGCATGAATGTTTTCCACTGGCATCTGACCGACGATCAGGGCTGGCGCTTTGCCTCCAGCCATTATCCCCAGTTGCAGGAGAAAGCCAGCGATGGTCGCTACTACACGCAGCAGGATATGCGCGATGTGGTGCAATACGCCACGCAACGCGGTATCCGCGTGGTGCCGGAAATCGATCTGCCAGGTCATGCGTCGGCCATTGCGGTGGCGATGCCAGAGCTGATGAGCGCACCGGGACCTTATACGATGAAGCGCGGCTGGGGGGTGTTTAAGCCGCTGCTCGATCCGAGTAATGAAGAAGTCTTCAACTTTATTAATACGCTGGTGGGGGAGGTAGCGGCGATCTTCCCGGATCCTTACCTGCATATTGGCGGCGATGAAGTTGATCCCACGCAGTGGAATGATTCCCCAAAGATTCAGCAGTTTATGCGCGATCATGGCCTGAAAGACGCCCATGCTTTGCAGGCGTGGTTTAATCAGCGGGTGGAAAAAATCCTCGAAGCCCACCAGCGGCAGATGGTGGGCTGGGACGAAATCTATCATCCCTCCCTGCCGCATAGCATTCTGATCCAGTCATGGCAGGGGCAGGATGCGCTGGGCGAGGTGGTGAAAAATGGCTATCGCGGTATCCTCTCGACCGGCTTCTATCTTGACCAACCGCAGCCTGCGGCTTATCACTACCGCAACGAACCTTTCCCCCAGGGGTTAAATGGGCAGGATCAGCTGCAACCGGGTGAACAGGCGCAGAGCTGGCAATTCACCCTGCCGCGTCTGAAGGGCAGTGCGGTACAGGGCAGCTTCACCCTGATTGACGGCAAAGAGGGCTGGCGTGGGTTTATCGACTTCAACGGCAAAGCACGGCGTCTGGTCAGCCAGGTTGACTGGTTATCGCCCGGGGAGGTGACGTTCCGTGTCGATAGCTGGATGGGAGAAGTGCAGCCGGTGGTGACGCTGACGGAAAACAACCTGACCGGTTATATGCTGGTGGGTAACGTGCGTTATCCCACGGAAGGTAGCCGCCTGGCGCAGGTACCGGCGGGCATCGCTCCGTCGCTGCCGACAACCCAGCAGCTCAGCGAAAATCTGCTGGGCGGCGAAGCGGCGTTATGGGCAGAAAACGTCAACAGCCAGATTATTGATACCAAACTGTGGCCGCGTACTTTTGTCGTGGCCGAGCGGCTGTGGTCTGCCGCTGATGTGAACGACAGCGACAATATGTACCAGCGTCTGCGTGCTATCGATCGCTGGAGCACCGTGTCGGTAGGGTTACAACAATACCGGCAGGCGGAAGTGCAGATGATGCGTTTGGCCAACAGTACCGATATCACCCCGCTGCGCGTGCTGAGCGAAGTGCTGGAACCGGCGCAATATTACACGCGCCAGCATCTGAAATTCCAGGCGGGGCACTACAACTATTTCGAACCACTGAACCGGCTGGCCGACGTGCTACCTGCGGAGAGTGAAGCGATACGTTTGCTGGATCAACAGGTCGATGCGTTGATTGCCAATCGCGAAAACCATCAGGCCGCCAACGCTATTCGCCAGCAGTTACAACGCTGGTTGAGCAATTGCGACCGGGTAATGCCGCTGACGCTGCATAACTATCAGTTACACGCGTTGCAATCGCAGGTGCAGCAGGTAGCTGAGCTGAGTCGTCTCGGGCTGGATTTAGTGGCGACGTTGCAGCGTAATCAGGCGTATGGCGCAGGCGAAGTGGCGCAGATGCAGGCAAAACTGGATGCGGCTGCGCTGGTGCAGGATGAAACGGTACTGGCTTTAGTGAGACCGTTGGAAAAACTGCTACGTTCTTTCAAATAACAACGGATGTAGCGGCGCGATAAATCGCGCCGCTACGACAAGGGATCAACGACGAATCGCGATCGCTTCGATCTCAATCTTCACGTCTTTCGGCAGACGAGCGACTTCTACGCAGGAGCGTGCCGGGAAGCTGGCGTTGTGTTCGGTGAAAAAGGCTTCATAGGTGGCGTTAACGGTGGCGAAATCGTTCAGATCTTTCACGAACACCGTGGTTTTTACGATATCACCCACTTTCAGGCCAGCGGCTTCAACAATCGCCTTCACGTTGTCCAGCGACTGACGCGCCTGAGCGGAAACATCTTCCGCGACTGCGCCGGTTTGCGGATCCACCGGAATCTGGCCGGAGGTGATGATCATGCTGCCGAGATCCACGCCCTGTACATACGGACCAATCGCTGCCGGTGCTTTTTCAGTACTGATTTCGCGAGACATTGTTTCTCCTTAAGAAAGTGCGCCGCCAGCCACTGCCCGCGACGTGAAAATATCGACCCATTATAGGGACGCAGCCGACGATTACCAGTGACCGAGCACCACGTGGTGCGCGAACTCTTTCTCGCAATATTTGCACTTCAGATGCACTTCATTGTCGCGCTTTTTCACCGCAAAACTGGAGAACACCGGTTCACTGCGGCTGATACAGTTGCCGTTCGGGCAGGTGAGCACGCGCTCGATACGATCCGGTAAAGTCGGGGCGATCTTCGCCACCACTTCATACTCGTCGATGCGGTTGACGGTGGCATGCGGCGCATACACCGCCAGCTGGTTGATCTGATCGTCGGTCAGGAAAGTGTTTTCGATCTTGATCAGATCCTTACGTCCCATTTCGCCGGAAGGCAGATTCAAACCGATGGTGATGCGTTGATCGGTTTCCGTCAGGCGAAACAGCGACAGTAACTTAAAGCCAACCTGCGCCGGGATATGGTCAATCACCGTGCCGCGTTTGATGGCTTCAACCTGCAATTTGTTATCGTGTGTCATGCTGTTTTCCTCCTTACAGGGCCAGGTCGCGATTCAGGACCAGCGCCAGCAGCGCCTGGCGGGCGAAGATGCCATTACCAGCCTGCTGGAAATACCAGGCGTGTGGTGTGCTATCGACGTCGGTGGTGATCTCATCAATGCGGGGCAGTGGATGCAGCACCTTCATATTGTCGCGTGCCCCTACCAGGTCGCTGGCGCGCAGGATGAACTGGGCCTTAACGTTGGCGTATTCCGACGGGTCAAGACGCTCTTTCTGCACGCGCGTCATGTACAGGATATCCAGCTGCGGCAGCACTTCTTCGATACTGTCATGACGTGACCAGCTGATGTTCCGCTCATCCAGCATATCGGTGATGTAAGACGGCATTGCCAGCGCATCAGGGGCGATAAAGAAGAAGCGGTTGCCGTCGAATTTCGCCAGTGCCTGAGTCAGGGAATGCACGGTACGGCCATATTTCAGGTCACCGACCATCGCCACATTCAGGTTATCCAGGCGACTCTGGGTTTCGCGGATGGTGAACAGGTCCAACAGGGTTTGGGTCGGATGCTGGTTGGCACCGTCACCGGCATTAAGAATCGGCACGCCGCCGGAAAACTCGGTCGCAAGGCGAGCAGCCCCTTCCTGTGGATGGCGCATCACGATGGCATCAACATAGGTGCCAATCACCGAGATGGTATCGGCGAGGGTTTCGCCCTTTTTACCGAGCGAGGTGTTGCTGCCATCAGCAAAACCCACCACCGAGGCACCGAGGCGATGGATGGCGGTTTCGAACGACAGGCGGGTGCGGGTCGAGGCTTCAAAGAAGCAGCTGGCAATCACGTTGTGCTTCAGTAGTTCTGGCTGTGGGTGCGCTTTCAACTGCGCAGCGGTATGCAGTACCAGCTCAAGCTCGTCGCGACTGAGATCGTTGATAGAAATAATGTGCTTACGATATAGCGGGTTGGCCATAGCTCTCTCCTCTGCGCTGCCGGATGACGGACAAAAAAAAGCCCCTGCTTAAGGGGCTTTTTTTGCGATCGATTGATGACGGAAAGAAACAGGTGCGCCGCCAGCTTTCTGGCGTAATGGAGCGTCAAATTGTGCGCTGCGCTGTTGCATGCTTCCTCCCGGCAAATTGTGGCGCATTATACGCATTCACTGATTTGCATCAAGCAAAAATCGCGGTGAGGTAAACGTTTGCCCTGACGGCTGTTACGGCTGCCCCAGCGTGGCGACCATCACCGCTTTGATGGTGTGCATACGGTTCTCTGCCTGATCAAATACGATGCTGTGTTCCGACTCAAACACGTCATTGCTGACTTCCATGCCGTCATGCAGACCGTACTGCTCGGCCATCTGGTGTCCGAGGGTGGTTTGATCGTCGTGGAAGGCGGGCAGGCAGTGCAGGAATTTGACCTGCGGATTGCCGGTCAGCGCCAGCATCGCGCTGTTGACCTGATACGGGCGCAGCAGGGCGATACGATCGGCCCATACTGATTTGTCTTCCCCCATCGATACCCATACGTCAGTGTAGATGAAATCGGCACCCTGTACGCCGTCGGCGATATCTTCCGTCAGGGTAATTTTGCCACCGGTTTTCTGTGCCGCCACACGACATTGCTCCACCAGTTGTTCTTCTGGCCAGCAGCCTTTTGGTGCGACCAGACGCAGATCCAGCCCGACCAGCGCTGCCGCTTCCAGCATGCTGTTACCCATGTTGTTGCGTGCGTCACCGACGTACACCAGCGTCAT
The DNA here is from genome assembly GCF_047947045.1 of Pantoea sp. App145. Lineage (NCBI taxonomy): Bacteria > Pseudomonadati > Pseudomonadota > Gammaproteobacteria > Enterobacterales > Erwiniaceae > Pantoea > Pantoea sp. App145. The sequence goes on along the minus strand of NZ_CP133290.1, from coordinate 2,195,411 downwards.
TTCGCTCAGGGATTTCTGCGGCAAATGTTCCTGCATGGTGAGGAGATCGGCCAGCAGCTGTGTTGGGTGGAATTCGGTGGTCAGCCCGTTCCATACCGGTACGCCGGCGTATTCGGCAAGGGTTTCCACCAGCGCCTGGCCGTAGCCACGATACTGGATGCCGTCATACATGCGGCCCAGCACGCGCGCGGTATCTTTCATCGACTCTTTATGGCCGATCTGGCTGCCGCTCGGGCCGAGGTAAGTGACGTTAGCACCCTGGTCGTAAGCGGCAACTTCGAAAGAGCAACGGGTACGGGTCGAGTCTTTTTCGAAGATGAGCGCGATGTTTTTACCTTTCAGGTACTGCGTTTCGCTGGCGTTTTTCTTTGCGTGTTTTAATTCACCGGCAAGGCTTAACAGGTAATCAATTTCTGCTGGGGTGAAATCCAGCAATCTCAGGAAATGACGTTGATTCAGCTGACTCATACAGCTCTCCGTGTGATCATCATAAATGAATTAAAATTCAATCTAACCGGATGAATATGCATTTTCAACCCCAGCGTTAAGAAACTTTGTGTTTTGAGTAGTGGCGCGCGAGGCAGTGTGGGAAAATAATTGCATTCATTGCCGAACATTTTGAGGACATCACCATGGCATACGAAGCATTGCTGGAAGAACAACGCGAAGAGACGCGGTTGATCATTGATGAATTACTGGAAGATGGCAGCGATCCGGATGCGCTCTACACCATCGAGCATCATCTCTCCTGCAACAATTTTGACTCGCTGGAAAAAGCGGCGGTTGATGCCTTCAAGCTGGGCTACGAAGTCACCGAGCCGGAGGAGCTGGAGCTGGAAGATGGCAGCACGGTGATGTGTGTCGATATTCTGAGCGAAGCGGCTCTGAAACCCGAACTGATCGATGCGCAGGTTGAGCAACTGGTGAACCTGGCGGGTAAATACAACGTCGATTACGACGGCTGGGGCACCTACTTCGAAGACCCGGACGCGGAAGACGAAGATGATGACGGCGACTTCATTGATGATGAAGACGACGGTGTGCGTCACTAAGCATGAACGGGCGGCCATGTTGCTGCCCGTATTTTTCTCCCGCAGATAAAGACATTCATGAATTACGCCCCGCTATTAGCACCTATCCATCAGTTTCTACATTGCCGCACGCCGCAGGCGTGGATTGATGAAGCGCGCAAACCAGAAAATCTGACGTTGCTGCTGACCGATCATATGGTGTGCGAGTTAAAAGCGGCACAGACCGCCGTCTGGCTGATTCGCAAATATGTTGCGGATAAGCCCAGTGGTGACGCCATTCTGGCGTGGCTACAGCCTTATGAAGATTTCATCTTTGGTGAAAATCAAGACAGCAACTTTATCAACGCCCATAAGAATCTGACCAAAAGCATCATCGTGCGCAATGAACTGCCGTGGGCGGATGATCTGGTGGAAAAGATGGTGCTGCTGATCAAAGAAGAGCTGCATCATTTTTATCAGGTATGGGAAATCATGCAGGCGCGTGGTCTGCCGTATCGCAAAATCACTGCCAGCCGCTACGCGAAGGGATTGCTGCGCGAGGTCACCACGCATGAACCGGATACGCTGGTGGATAAGCTGATTTGTGGTGCTTACATCGAAGCGCGTTCCTGCGAACGTTTTGCCAGCCTGGCACCGTATCTGGATGAGCAACTGGAGAAATTCTACATCTCACTGCTGCGTTCAGAGGCGCGTCATTACCAGGATTATCTGGCGCTGGCGGCGCAGATCTCCCCGAAGGATATTGCACCACGCGTGCGCGCCATTGGTGAGGCAGAAGGGCGGCTAATCAGCGCACCGGATACGGAGCTGCGTTTTCATAGCGGCGTGCCGGTGTTTTGATGTCGTTACAGGGTACGCAGCATGCGTACCTCACAATCCACATGCCCGGTGCAGCCCAGCGCTTCTTCAATCAGCGTAAAACCGAGCGATTCATATAACTTAATGGCACGTGTCAGGCTGCCGGTGGTTTCCAGATAACAGCGGCGAAACCCCTGCTGGCGTGCGTAATCCATCGCGCGCAGTGCCAAATCCCGCGCCAGGCCGAAGCCGCGCACTTCCGGCATAAAGTACATTTTCTGCAATTCACAAATATCCGGCGCACTGCATGCCAGTGGTGCCACGCCGCCCCCGCCCAGCACCTTGCCCTGATGTTCAACAATCCAGTAGGCGCTGTTCGCCTCGCTATACAATTCAAACAGACGATCCAGGTTGGGATCGGACACGGTATAGCCTTTGTCCGCGGTCAGACCGAACTCGGCAGACACCGCGCGAATTACCTGCGCAATCAGCGGATTATCGGCAGCAGTAATCGGGCGCACCTGAAGATCCAGTGGGGTGACGGTGGTCATTATCATCTCATCCGATATAAAAAAGCCGGGCAGTGCCCGGCTTCGGTTAAGCAGTTGGCCTGAAACGCTTACAATGCCGCAATCACGCCTTGCTGTTCAATCAGTTTTGCTTTCGATTGTTCCAGTTCCGCTGCGCGCTCGCGCTCTTTCGCCACCACCGCTTCCGGTGCGCGGGCGACAAAGCCTTCGTTTGCCAGCTTGGTCTGGATCTTCTCGATCTCAACATCAAGCTTGGTCAGCTCTTTCGCCAGACGATCCAGCTCCGCGTCTTTGTTGACCAGATCCGCCATCGGGATCAGCAGCTCCGCGCCTTCAACGATCTTGGTCACCGATACCGGGCCTTTCTCGCCCGCAGGCAGAATGGTCAGGCTTTCCAGGCGCGCCAGACGCGACAGGAAGTTGCGGTTCTCCTCCACGCGACGCAGCGCCGCAGGGGAGCAATCACGCAGCAGCACATCCAGCGGCTTGCTCAGTGCGATGTTCATTTCCGCACGGATATTACGTACCGCAACAATCGCCTGCTTCATCCACTCGATATCCGCTTTGGCTACGGCATCTTCTTTCGCCGCATCGTACTGAGGGAACGGTTGCAGCATGATGGTATCGTCGCTGATATTTTTCAGGCCTTTAACACGCTGCCAGATGGTTTCGGTGATAAACGGAATAATCGGGTGCGCCAGGCGCAGCAACGCTTCCAGCACGGTGACCAGCGTGTTACGCGTACCGCGCAGTTCCGCTTCGCTGCCGCTGTTCATCACTGGCTTGGTCAGCTCCAGATACCAGTCACAGAACTGGTTCCAGGTGAAGTCGTACAGCAGGTTCGCCGCGATATCGAAACGATAGCTGTCCAGCGCTTCACGATAGGCTTTCACCGTGCTGTTGAACTCGGTCAGGATCCAGCGGTCCGCCAGCGACAGCTTCATTTCGCCGCCGTTCTGACCACAATCCTGCTCTTCGGTGTTCATCAGCACAAAGCGGCTGGCGTTCCACAGCTTGTTACAGAAGTTGCGGTAGCCTTCCAGGCGCTTCATATCCCAGTTGATGTCACGGCCGGTTGAAGCCAGCGCTGCCAGGGTAAAGCGCAGGGCGTCGGTGCCTGATGGCACGATGCCGTCCGGGAATTGCTTCTCGGTACGTTTGCGGATCTTATCCGCCAGCTGCGGCTGCATCATGTTACCGGTGCGTTTTTCCAGCAGATCTTCCAGCGAAATGCCGTCAACCATATCCAGTGGATCGATGACGTTACCTTTCGACTTGGACATTTTCTGTCCCTCTTCGTCGCGGATCAGGCCGGTGATATACACGGTCTTGAACGGCACCTGCGGCTTGCCGTCTTCATCTTTCATGAAGTGCATGGTCAGCATGATCATGCGGGCAATCCAGAAGAAGATGATGTCGAAGCCACTCACCAGCACGCTGGTCGGGTGGAAGGTACGCAGCGCTTCGGTGTTCTCCGGCCAGCCAAGGGTGGAGAAGGTCCACAGGCCGGAAGAGAACCAGGTATCCAGCACGTCTTCGTCCTGGCGCAGCGCGATGTCGGCAGCCAGATTATTTTCCTGACGAACTTCCTCTTCAGTACGACCCACATACACGTTGCCGTGGTTGTCGTACCAGGCCGGAATGCGGTGACCCCACCACAGCTGACGGGAAATACACCAGTCCTGAATGTCACGCATCCAGGAGAAATACATGTTTTCGTACTGCTTCGGCACAAACTGAATGTCGCCGTTTTCCACCGCTTCCACCGCGACTTTCGCCAGCGGGGCAGTGCGCACGTACCATTGGTCGGTCAGCATCGGCTCGATCACCACGCCGCCACGGTCGCCGTAAGGAACGGTCAGATCGTGAGGTTTGACCTCATCCAGCAGGCCGAGTGCGTCAACCGCAGCCACCATTGCTTTGCGCGCGGCAAAACGTTCCATGTTCTGGAACTGCGCCGGGATTTCGTTGCTGTACACATCGGTTTCTTCACCGTTGGTGTCCAGCACCTCGGCGGTGACACGGATGTCGCCATCGAAAGTCAGGATATTGATCATCGGCAGCGCGTGACGACGACCCACTTCGTAGTCGTTAAAGTCGTGCGCCGGGGTGATCTTCACGCAACCGGTGCCTTTTTCCATATCGGCATGATCATCACCGACGATCGGAATGCGACGGTTGACCAGCGGCAGGATCAGTTCTTTGCCGATGAGATCTTTGTAGCGTGGATCTTCCGGGTTCACCGCGACACCGGTGTCGCCCAGCAAAGTTTCCGGACGGGTGGTGGCGACCACCAGATAATCTTTACCTTCCGCCGTTTTGGCACCATCGGCCAGCGGATAGCGGATATGCCACATGGAACCTTTGGTTTCACGGTTCTCCACTTCAAGGTCAGAAATGGCGGTACGCAGTTTCGGATCCCAGTTTACCAGGCGCTTGCCACGGTAAATCAGGTTCTCTTTGTACAGACGTACAAACACTTCTTTCACGGCATTGGAAAGCCCTTCATCCATGGTGAAGCGCTCGCGCTCCCAGTCAACTGAGTTGCCGAGGCGACGCATCTGACGGGAGATATTGCCGCCAGATTCCGCTTTCCACTGCCAGATTTTGTCGATAAAGGCTTCGCGTCCGTAATCCTGACGTGTTTTGCCCTCTTCAGCTGCGATTTTGCGCTCAACCACCATCTGGGTAGCGATACCCGCGTGGTCAGTACCGGCCTGCCACAGGGTGTTTTTACCCTGCATACGCTGGTAGCGAATCATGGTGTCCATGATGGTCTGCTGGAAGGCGTGACCCATATGCAAGCTGCCGGTGACGTTCGGCGGCGGGATCATGATGCAAAAGCTTTCCTGGCTGGTATCGCCATTGGGTTTAAAGTAGCCCTGCTGTTCCCAGTGCTCGTAGAGCGGCTGCTCGATATCTTGCGGGTTATATGTCTTTTCCATTTCTGCTATGTCGTTTGCGGCTGTGGTGGCGTCGCCGTATTCAATTGGAAACCAACGCTGCGATACGCTTTGTAGCGGTCACGCGCCAGTTGTTTCTGGGATTCTTCGTAAGGTACGAAGTCTATCACTTCATGGAAAGCAGTAGCAAAATCTGCAAACTGCGGCAGCAGGCTGATCAGCAAATCGCGTGGCGAGCTGCCACGACGTTGCGGCCACGCCAGTTCAACCGGTGCGCCATAACGCGGCCCTTCACCGGCCAGGTTATGCGGCACAAAGGCGTTGGCCGGGCGCTGCCATAATGCTTCATCCAGACGATTCGCCTGTTGTTCATCGTTGCAGGCAATCAGGATGCGTTTGCCGTCACGCCAGCGTGCTTCGGCCAGATCGCAAACCAGCGCTTCGATGGCGCTCAGGCCGTCGCTGGCAGTATCGGACTCCATCACATAAAAGGTGGCGTTTTTCATGGCGGGCTACATTCCATTAATGACATTGGGGCGCATTATGCGCCCCACAAGTAAGGTCAATCCAGCAATCAATCGTCGCCGTTCAGACCTGCACGATTCAGCAGGAACTGCGACAGCAGCGGCACCGGACGGCCGGTGGCACCTTTGGCTTTACCGGAGCGCCAGGCGGTACCGGCGATATCCAGGTGCGCCCAGTTAAATTTGCGGGCAAAGCGTGCGAGGAAGCAGGCGGCAGTGATGGCTCCACCAGGGCGGCCGCCAATGTTCGCCATATCGGCAAAATTGGATTCCAGCTGTTCCTGGTATTCATCCGCCATCGGTAAACGCCAGGCGCGGTCGCCAGACTGTTCTGAAGCCCCGATCAATTCGTGCGCCAGCGGATTATGGTTCGACATCAAACCACTGACATGATGACCCAGCGCAATCACGCAGGCACCGGTCAGGGTTGCGACGTCAATCACCACTTCCGGCTCGAAGCGTTCAACGTAAGTCAGGGCATCACACAACACCAAACGACCTTCGGCATCGGTGTTCAGCACTTCTACCGTCTGGCCTGACATGGTGGTCAACACATCCCCCGGACGCATGGAACGGCCATCCGGCATGTTTTCACAGCCCGCCAGCACGCCCACCACGTTCAGCGGCAGATTCAGCTCCGCCACCATGCGCATCACGCCATAAACCGAGGCAGCGCCGCACATGTCGTACTTCATTTCGTCCATGGCTTCGGCGGGTTTGATCGAGATACCGCCGGAATCGAAGGTCAGACCTTTACCGACCAGCACAATCGGACGTTCGTCCGGATCGCTGCTGCCTTTGTATTCAATCACCGACATCAGCGATTCATTCTGCGAACCGGCACCGACGGCGAGATAGGCATTCATACCCAGCTCTTTCATCTGCTGTTCGCCAATCACCCGGGTGGTGACGTTTTTGCTGAAGGCATCCGCCAGCTGGCGCGCCTGCGACGCCAGATAAGCGGCGTTACAAATATTTGGCGGCATATTGCTGAGGTCTTTGGCGGCTTTCACGCCAGAGGCGACAGCCAGACCATGCTGAATGGCGCGTTCGCCACTGGTCAACTCACGACGCGTCGGCACGTTAAACACCAGCTTACGCAGCGGGCGACGAGGTTCGACTTTGTTGCTTTTCAGCTGATCGAAGTTGTACAGCGCCTCTTTGGAGGTTTCGACTGCCTGACGCACTTTCCAGTAGGTATTGCGGCCTTTGACGTGCAGTTCGGTCAGAAAGCATACCGCTTCCATCGAGCCGGTATCGTTCAGCGTGTTAATCGTTTTCTGAATAACCTGCTTATACTGACGCTCGTCCAGCTCGCGTTCTTTGCCGCAGCCGATCAGCAGGATGCGCTCGGAAAGAATATTTGGCACATGGTGCAGCAGCAGTGTCTGGCCCACTTTACCCTCAAGCTCACCGCGGCGCAGCAGGGCGCTGATGTAGCCGTCGCTGATCTTATCGAGTTGTTCGGCAATCGGTGACAGACGGCGCGGTTCGAAAACACCAACTACAATACAGGCGCTACGCTGTTTTTCCGGGCTACCGCTTTTTACACTGAACTCCATGCACTCTCCTGAATCTTAAAGACAACGGTCGAAGCTGTCGTTAGAATGTAGCGCGCTCGTAACGCATTAAATTTGTTGCGACGCCATGACATTTAAACGCCGGCGGTCATAATGAGTTAGGGTGGCAATGTGTTGTTTTTTCACCACCCGGACGCGTTTGTCATACTATTTTAGCTGCGATGACGGCCATTGATGAAGAAAAATGGCTGATAAGCGTTGAAACTAGCGATTTTCCTGCAAAAAGACAAGTTATCACAGGCGTACTAAGCGTGATCATCATTAGATATCTGGTTCGGGAAACGCTCAAAAGCCAGCTGGCTATCCTATTCATCCTGCTACTGATCTTCTTTTGTCAGAAGTTAGTGAGGATCCTGGGTGCCGCGGTGGATGGCGAAATCCCGACAAACCTGGTTCTGACATTGTTAGGACTTGGCGTGCCTGAAATGGCACAACTAATCCTGCCCCTAAGCCTGTTTCTGGCGATTTTAATGACCCTTGGGCGGCTGTACACCGAAAGTGAAATCACGGTGATGCATGCCTGTGGCCTGGGTAAAAGCGTGCTGGTGAAAGCAGCCATGATCCTGATGCTGCTCACTTCCATCGTGGCAACCATCAACGTGGTGTGGCTGGGTCCCTGGTCCTCGCGTTATCAGGATGAGGTGACGCAGAACGCGAAAGCCAACCCTGGTGCGGCGGCGCTGGCGGCAGGTCAATTCCAGACCTCCAGCGACGGCAATGCGGTGTTGTTTGTTGAAGACGTAAAGGGCAATCAGTTCGGCAACGTCTTCCTCGCGCAGCTGCGTCCGAAGGGCAATGCGCGTCCTTCCGTGGTGCTGGCCGACAGCGGCCATATGCAGCAACGTCCGGATGGCTCGCAGGTGGTGACGCTGGATAAAGGTACTCGTTTTGAAGGCACGGCGATGCTGCGGGATTTCCGCATTACCGACTTCGTCAATTATCAGGCGGTAGTGGGTTACAAAGAAGCGGTGCTCGATCCTAACGATTCCAGCCAGGCCGATATGCTCACGCTGTGGCAAAGCAAAGATCCGTCGTTTAATGCAGAGTTAAACTGGCGTCTGACACTGGTGTTTGCGGTGCTGGTGATGGCGTTGATGGTGGTGCCGCTTAGCGTGGTAAACCCGCGACAGGGCCGTGTGCTGTCGATGCTGCCTGCCATGCTGCTGTATCTGATCTTCTTCCTATTGCAAAGCTCGCTGCGGTCGAATGCGGCAAAAGGCAAGTTCGATCCGGCGATTTGGATGTGGGTGGTTAACTTCGCGTATCTGGCGCTGGCGATCGGCCTGAACCTGTGGGATACGGTGCCGATGCGCCGCATCCGTGCCCGTTTTAGCCGTGGAGGGCCAGTGTGATGTTTAAGGTACTTGACCGCTACATCGGCAAAACCATCTTTAACACCATCATGATGACGCTGTTCATGCTGGTGTCACTGTCGGGCATCATCAAGTTTGTTGATCAGCTGCGTAAAACCGGGCAGGGCGTGTACACCGCGCTGGATGCGGGTTACTACACGCTGCTCAGCGTGCCGAAAGATATCGAGATTTTCTTCCCGATGGCCGCACTGCTCGGCGCGTTGCTGGGTCTGGGAACGCTGGCGCAGCGTAGTGAGCTGGTGGTGATGCAGGCATCGGGTTTTACCCGCATGCAGGTGGCACTGGCGGTGATGAAAACGGCGATTCCGTTGGTATTGCTGACCATGGCGATTGGTGAGTTTGTTGCGCCGCAGGGCGAACAGATGGCGCGTAACTACCGGGCGCAGCAGCTGTATGGCGGGGCGCTGGTCTCGACGCAAAATGGTCTGTGGGCGAAAGATGGTCGCAGCTTCATCTATATCGAACGCATCAAAGGCGATAACCAGATTGATGGTGTCAGCATCTACAACTTCAACGATCAACGTCGTCTGCTGAGCGTACGCTATGCGGCGACCGCCACCTGGGATAACGCGAAGAAGCTCTGGGTGCTGTCGCAGGTCGATGAGTCCGACCTGACAGATCCGAAGCAAATTACCGGTTCGCAGAGCCTGAGCGGTGAATGGAAAACCAACCTGACGCCAGATAAGCTGGGTGTGGTAGCGCTGGACCCGGATGCGCTGTCGATTCGCGGTCTCTACAACTACAGCAAATACCTCAAGCAAAGCGGGCAGGAAGCCGGTCGTTATCAGCTGAATATGTGGAGTAAAATCTTCCAGCCACTTTCCGTGGCGGTGATGATGCTGATGGCGCTGTCGTTTATCTTCGGCCCGTTACGTAGTGTGTCGATGGGGGTGCGTGTGGTAACGGGTATCAGCTTCGGCTTCCTGTTCTACGTGCTGGACCAGATTTTTGGCCCATTAAGCCTGGTGTATGGTATCCCGCCGATTCTCGGCGCGATTCTGCCGAGCGGTGCGTTCCTGCTGATTAGCCTGTTCCTGCTGTTTAAACGGCGCTGATAGCTGCATCATCCGTAACGGCGCGATAAATCGCGCCGTTACGGGGAATGGCTTAAATGCTCAATCAACATTGGTAGCTGCGACAGCAGATACAAGCCCAGCCCAATCGAACCGCCCACCAGCGTGCCGTTGATGCGGATAAACTGCAAATCACGGCCAATATTCAACTCAATCTGCTGCGACATCTCCCGGGCATCCCAGCTTTTTACCGTATCGCTGATATGGCGCGTCAGAAACTGTGCAAACTCGGGTGCAACGCTGCGCGCGGCATCTTCCAGATGCTGATTCATTGAGGTACGCAGCGCCTGATCGGCCGCTAGCGTTTCCCCCAGCCACAACGCCGCCAGCCGGACCCGTTCCTGCACGCGCGAGTTATCGCTACTCAGATCTTCCTTCAGCCAGCCGCGCAGATCCTGCCACAATTCTCCGATATAACGGTTCAGCGACTCATCTTCCTTTAACCAGCTTTTGATGACGTCGGCACGCTCCACCATGTCCGGATCGTTTTTCAGCTTTGCAATCAATCGTTCCACTGCGCGGTTAAAACCAAGGCGAAATTCGTGTCCCTGATCGAGTGCCACTTCGTCCAGAATCGAATCCACCGCGTTGGCCACCAAATCGGCGCTGTGCTCACCGAGCCACTCAGTCGGCAGCATTTTGGCTTTAATCGGATGCTCACGTTTCAGCCAGCGAACAATTTGCGTGGCGATAAATTCCCGCGTGCCCGGTTTATGCAGCAGGCGCAGCAGTTGTTGTACTGCGGCATCCAGCAGTTCCTGATGACGATTGTTTTTGGTCAGGCTCTCCAGCAGCAGCGCGCCGGATTGCGTGAGATCCACTTTGTCGAGAGCGCGATGCACCGCCCGACGCAGAAACTGCTGAATTCGTGCATCGTCAGTAAGATCGAGAAAGCCGCGCATCACCTGCAACAGATGGCGGCCAATGCGATCGGCGTTACCCGGCGCATTCAGCCACTGCGCCAGCATTTGGGACGGATCATGACGCCGAATCAGCGCCAGCAGAGAATCGGTATCGAGGAATTTTTCCTGCACAAAGCGCCCAAGGTTTTCGCCGATGCGGTCCTTATTGCGGGGGATGATCGCGGTGTGGCGCGAAATAAACGGCACCGGTACGCGGCGGAATAGCGCGACCACCGCAAACCAGTCAGCCAGTGCGCCCACCATCGCCGCTTCCGCAATCGCCTTCACGCCACTCACCCAGAAGTTGGGCGGCAGAAACAAGGTGATGACAAAAATCGCTGCGGCAATCAGCAGCAACGACAATGCCAGACGCTTGCTCCGTTTGAGCTGTTGATGTTTATCCATATACCGCTCCCTAACGACGACGACCTCCCATCAGGCTGCCAAGCACGCCGCGAATAATTTGATTGGTAATTTGCCGTGTGGCGCTCTTCGCCATGGTTTGTACCACGCCATCACGTTTGCCGCCCCGAGGGCCGGTGCTGCCGAACAGGATATCTTTCAGACCACCGAGGATGCCATCATCGACCGATACGCTATTTCCTTTGGCTTCCGGCGCACGGGCCTGCTCAGTGGCAACCTGAAATCCTTGTTGCAGCATTTCAAAGGCAGATTCGCGATCAACTTCAGTATCGTATTTGCCATATAGCGGCGAATGGTTGATCAGCCCGTTACGTTCATCGCTGCTAACAGGACCCATCCGCGAACCCGGTGCAATCACCATTGCACGTTCGACTATCGACGGGCTGCCTTTTTCATCCAGGAAGGAAATCAGGGCTTCGCCGGTACCGAGCGCCTGAATGGCTTCGACGGTATTAAATGCCGGATTGGCGCGCATGGTTTCGGCAGCGGTTTTCACCGCTTTCTGATCTTTAGGGGTGAACGCGCGTAGCGCATGCTGTACCCGGTTCCCCAGCTGGCCCAGCACGCTGTCAGGAATATCGCCAGGATTCTGCGTGACAAAATAGACGCCGACGCCTTTGGAACGGATCAGGCGAATCACCTGTTCCACTTTTTCCAGCAGCACCGCAGGGGCGTCATTAAACAGCAGATGGGCTTCATCGAAGAAGAACACCATTTTCGGTTTATCGAGATCGCCCGCCTCCGGCAATTGTTCATACAACTCCGCCAGCAGCCACAGCAGGCTGGTCGCGTAGAGTTTGGGCATCTGATAGAGCTTTTCAGCGGAGAGGATGTTGATAAAGCCGTTGCCCTGGTCGTCGCAGCGCATCCAGTCGCGGATATCCAGCATCGGTTCGCCAAAGAAATGTTCTGCACCTTGCTGTTCCAGCGCCAGCAGACCGCGTTGGATAGCACCGACCGAGGCACTGTTGATGTTGCCGTATTGCGTCTGGAAGGATTTGGCGTTGTCGCCGATATATTGCGTCATGGCGCGCAGGTCTTTGAAATCCAGTAGCAACAAGCCCTGATCGTCGGCGATGCGGAAGATGATTTGCAGCACGCCACTCTGCACCTCATTAAGGTTAAGCAAACGCGCCAGCAGCAGCGGGCCGAGATCGGACACCGTCGCGCGTACCGGATGGCCTTTCTCGCCAAAGATATCCCACAGCATCACCGGATTACGTTGTGCCTGCCAGTCGGTAACCCCGATCTTCGCGAGGCGCGCCAGCAGCTTCTCCGAGCCTTCGCCTTCTGCGGCCACGCCGGTCAGATCGCCTTTCACATCGGCCATAAAGACCGGCACGCCAATCGAGGAGAACGACTCCGCCAGCTTTTGCAGCGTGACCGTTTTACCGGTACCGGTTGCACCGGTAATCAGGCCATGGCGGTTGGCCATCTGCGGTAACAGATGGAGTTTCACTTCCGGGGTTTGTGCAATCAGCAGCGGGCTGGTCATGATTTTTCTCTTTCAGGCAAATGGTTATGCCTGAAAGAATAGCAAAGGTGCGCCAGCCGCTACGTAACAGATTAGTGTTTTTCTACCGTATCGAAATACAGCAGGCTGACGCCGATCCCCTGTTGCACATGGTCGATATTGTTGCGCACCGCCACCTGCTGTGCCCCTTGCAAGGTGATGACAAACGGTGAGTTTTGCTGCAATGACTGCTGCAACTCGGTGTAAAGCTGACGGCGTTTGGCGGCATCGCTTTCTCCGGCTGCGGCACGGGTTTTGGCGCTTAAGTCCGGGATTTCCCAGCCAACGCGCCAGGCCAGGGTTTTGGAGCCGCCAGGAACGTTATAAGCAAAGGCGCTGGCGTTGGTATTGGGATCGACATAGTCCGCTCCCCAGTAGATAAAAATCGACTGGAAATCACGCCCACGCATTTTGCTCCACAGCTCCGATTCCGCCACCGGTTGTAGCTCAATCTGAATATCCGCTTTGGCAAAACTGGCCTGTAGCGCCTGGGCTACATCGATATACGGTGGCTGATTGATCACCGTCAGTGAGAATCGGGTGCCGGGCTGGATACCGCCCTGGCGCAGAATCTGTTTGGCTTTCGCCACATCGTAGTGGAACGGCTGGTTCTCCAGCGCGCCGTCAAAGCCCTGCGGCAGAAAGCTTTGATGAATTGCGTATTGGCCTTTTAACAATTGATCGGCGATGGCGTGATAATCCACCAGCCAGCGAGCGGCCTGCCACAGGGCCGGGTTGCCGAGCGCCGGTTGTGCTTTATTCTGCGTATTGAAACCGAGGTAGTACACCAGGCTGGAGGGGAAGGCATCGATACGCAGATTCTTATCACTTTTCAGGGCGGCGATCTGATCGGGGCCGAGCTGGTAGGCGACATCGACATCCCCCTGCTGAATCAGCAGACGACGCGCACCGGCATCAGCCACGCCTTTCAGCAGAATGCGTTGCAGATGTGGCTGGGATTGTGCCTGGGGGTTAGCGGTCAACACTAATGCCTGCTGTGGCACGTATTGCTGAATCACAAAGGCCGCGCTGCCGGCGGAATGGGTATGCAGCCAGCCATTACCGAGGTCGTTATTGCTGGCATGTTGCTGCACCGTTTTGTTGTCGACAATCGAAGCCACCGGCGCGGTCAGCAGGCGCAGCGCCAGGTCCTGACCAATCGCCGCTGGCCACTGAATTTCCAGCTGGTGGTCGTTCAGCACCTTAAACTGTCCGGCGATATTGTCCGGCGTCCAGCCAAATTCCGCGAGAATAAACGATGGCGCTTTGTTGAGTTGCACAGCCCGGGTGAGTGAGAACACCACATCCTGGGCGGTCACCGGATTGCCGCTGGAGAAATGCGCTCCCTGTTTCAGGTTGAATACCAGGCTGTGCGCATTGCTGCCCGGTTGCCAGGAGGTGGCCAGCAGTGGCGTGAGTTTCTGTGGTGTATCACGGTCCGCCTCAACCAACGTCTGATACAGATTACGCTGGACGCTGTTGCTGATGGTTTCAAAGCTTTCGGCGGGGTCGAAGCTGATAATGCCGTCGAGCGGTACCGCCACAACCAGCGTGTCTTTCGGCGTTGCCGCCTGTAAGGCAAAGGCGCTACCCATTAACGCCAGTAACAAAACGAATGATCGCATTATGGTTATCCTGAGTGATTGATTAACAGACTCTATCGCTGAGGTCGCCAGGGCAAAATGCCGGTTTGTTCTGAGCTGTACCAGAAATTAACAATTCGTTTCGGTGTTCAATTATTTCGCTTATTTTGTGCGCTGCCTGTCATTTTTCAGAAATAGATATGGAGGTGGTGTTTCTATTAAGTAAATAGAATGTTATTAATGAGAATAATTCTCTTGTATGGAAGTGTGATTTCTTTTTATCGATTAATTCACGGTATTATTACGATACGTAAATTGTTTTGGTCATTTGCACAGTCGATTCGTACAAAAACCTGACGTTTGTACGGATAAAACGGAAATTCCCGCCTCGAAAGCGCTTTACCAGCCCGTAACCAAAATTCAACATCATGATGGTTTCTCATCAAAACACATTTTTAATTTAACTCTTACACTTTGAAATATCTGTATGCCTAAGATTGCCAGGTTGTTTACCGATTAATTAAGCCATTAACAAAAATAATTATCTTTCTTAGCAAGTGAGAGTCGTCAGGCCATGCTTCTACAAAAACCGACCACCAGACGTAAATTTCTGCTTGGGTCGCTTTTGGCTTTGCCATTAAGTGACCTGGTATTTAAGGGATTAACTGCGGCCCAGGCTGCGGAAATGGCAGCACCGGAACTTGCCGACTATAAACCGATCTTTTTCAGCGCTGATGAGTGGCAATTTATCCTTGCCGCCACCGATCGCCTGATCCCCGCCGGGGGAAATGGCAAAGCACCCGGAGCACTGGAAACGAACGTACCGATCTTTATCGACCAGCAGCTGCACAGCCCGGAGTTTGGCGATGAAATCTACATGCAGGGTCCGTTTGACGTGCATGCGCCAGCCACCATGGGTTACCAGATCCCGTTCACACCGCAGCAGATGTACCACACCGGTATCAAGCTGGTGAATCAGTGGACGCAGAGCAGCTATCAGAAAGCGTTTCATGAGCTGACGCTGGAAGAGAAAGACGCGGTTCTCACCAAAGTTAACAAGAATGATGGTATCGACTTCGCTGCATTGGGCGAGCCGAACCTGAAAGCCTCCCAGTTCTTTAGCCAACTGCTTGCAGATACCAAACATGGCTACCTCGCTGATCCGATGTACGGCGGCAACAAGGGCATGAAAGCCTGGATTGCCATCGGCTTCCCTGGCGCACGCGCCAGCTTCACCGAGTGGGTTAAACAGCACAACGTACCGTACCCGCTTGGCCCGGTCAGCATTATGGGTGAGCGCGCGTAATTGCGTTTCGCATCAGGTATTTGAGACAGGAATAACATGGCACAGATTACTAAAAAAGAAGTCGACGTCGTTGTCTGCGGCCTCGGCTGGGCAGGCTCGTTAATGAGCATTGAACTGGCGCTGGCCGGTCTGGAAGTTCGCGCGCTGGAGCGCGGCGGTGAGCGCGATTATCCCGAATTCGCCTACCCGAAACCGGCCGATGAATACGCCTATAACGTACGTAACAAGGTATTTGCCACGCCAAAAGAAGTGGCGGTCACCGTGCGTTACAACATGGACCAAACGGCGCTACCGACCCGTAAATGGGGCGCGTTTGCACCGGGTACCGGGGTAGGTGGTGCGGGTATGCACTGGACGGCGGTATTGATTCGTCCGACCCCAACCGACATCAAACTGAAGACCTACGCCGATCAGGCCTACAAGCCGGGCATTCTTCAGGAAGATATGCGTGTAATGGACTTCCCGTTCACCTGGGACGAGATCGAGCCGTATTACACCAAATTTGAGAAGATCTGCGGCCAGTCCGGCAACACCGGTAACCTGCGCGGCCAGATCCTCGAAGGCGGTGACCCGTTTGAAGGTCCACGCTCTGAACCCTATCCGCTGCCAGCGCTGGAAGATACGCTGAACAACGTGATGTTCAAGGAAGCAGCCACCAAACTGGGCTACCATCCGTTCCCGAACCCGTCCGCTTGCGTGTCACGCGCGTGGAAAAACCCGTATGGCAATACCATCGCGCCTTGTAACTACTGCGGTTACTGCTCGAAATATCCGTGCCTGAACTACTCCAAAGCCTCACCGCAAACCGCCGTGATGGACGCACTGAAGCGTATGCCAAACTTCTCTTACGAAGTGCACGCCGAAGTGGTGAAGGTGGTACTGCATGATGATAAGAAAACCGCGAAAGGCGTGATTTACTACGATGTCGATGGCAACGAAGTATTCCAGCCAGCGAAGATCGTGGTGCTCTCCAGCTTCCAGCTCTACAACGTACGTCTGATGTTGCTGTCCGGTATCGGTAAACCGTACAACCC
The DNA here is from genome assembly GCF_047947045.1 of Pantoea sp. App145. Lineage (NCBI taxonomy): Bacteria > Pseudomonadati > Pseudomonadota > Gammaproteobacteria > Enterobacterales > Erwiniaceae > Pantoea > Pantoea sp. App145. Next base: position 2,178,838 of record NZ_CP133290.1, on the reverse strand, counting down.
GATCACCGAGGAAGGCGTGGTGGGCCGTAACTATGCGTTCCTGTCCAACGGCGGCGCGACCCTGTTCTTCAAAGACAAAAACTTCAACTCATTCGCGACCGCAGGCGCGACTGGCCAGATGTTTAACGACATCTCCCCGGGTAACTTCGATGGCCCTGGCCTCGGCTTCCTCGGTGGTGCCAAGATCCACAGTTCGCAGGCGACCGGTACGCCAATCGCCACCTCGCTGCCGAAAGGTACGCCGAGCTGGGGTATGGGCTACAAGGAAGGTCTGGAACAGTGGTACAACCATTCGATGAAGATCAGCATCACCACGACCTGCCAGTCGTACCGTGATATCTACCTCGATCTGGATCCGCATTACACCGACCACCGTGGCAATCCGCTGCTGCGTATGACCTTCAACTGGAAAGAGAATGAGTTGAAGCTCCAGCAGCATCTGAAAGGCATCGTGGGCAACATCGCCAAAGAACTGAATCCGGATAGCATGAGCATGAGCTTCCTGCCAATGGGCGCTGACTTTGACCTGACCAAATACGTTTCCACCCACAACGTGGGCGGTGCGGTGATGGGCGACAACCCAAGAACCTCCGCGCTGAACAAGTACCTGCAAAGCTGGGACGTGCATAACGTGTTTGTACCGGGCGGAAACGCCTTCCCGCAGAACTTCCAGGCGAACCCGACCGATACCATCGGTGCGATCACCCTGATGGCGGCACAGGCAATCAAAGAACAGTATCTGAAAAACCCCGGTCCACTGGTACAGGCATAAGCGCATGAAATTAAAATCATTGTTAATTGCTAATGCCGTACTGCTGGGAAGTTTTGCAGTACAGGCGCACGCGGCAGATGATGCTCAACTGATCAAAAAGGGTGAATACCTGTCGCGCCTTGGCGACTGTATGGCCTGCCACTCGGTTGCGGGTAAGCCGGACTATGCCGGTGGCCTGGCGATTGAGTCGAATCTTGGCACCATCTACTCCACCAATATCACGCCGGATAAAGAGCACGGTATCGGTAACTATACCGAGCAGCAGTTCTCCGACGCGGTACGTAAAGGCGTGCTGCCGGATGGCTCGCGTCTCTACCCGGCGATGCCGTACCCGGATTACGCCAAAATCAGCGATGAAGATATGCACGCGTTGTATGTCTACTTTATGCAGGGCGTGAAACCGAGTGCCGAGCAACCGCCGGAAACCAAACTGAGCTTCCCGTTCAGCCAGCGCTGGGGCATGCGTTTCTGGAACTGGGCGTTCACTTCTGATAAGCCGTTCCAGCCGATTGGTGGCGCTTCGGAAGAGGTGAACCGTGGTGCGTACATCGTTGAGAGCCTCGGCCACTGCGGCAGCTGCCATACGCCGCGCGGCTTCGGTATGAACGAGAAAGCACTCGACAGCAGCGATGCGCAGTTCCTGGCGGGCGGTAGCCTGAACAACTGGGATGTGCCGTCCCTGCGTGGTCTGCCGCGCTGGAGTGAGCAGGAGATCGTTGATTACCTGCAAACTGGCCGTAACGATAAAGCGGCAGTGGGCGGCGAGATGAAGTCGGTGATTGAGCACAGCAGCTCGCACATGACCGATGCTGACCTGAAAGCCATCGCGGCGTACCTGAAGTTCCTGGGGGGTAACCCACCGTTGCAGGCGTATAACGTGCAGGCTCAGCAGGCGACGGAAGCGAAGTTGACCGCAGGGAAAAACCTGTCAGAAGGTGAGCGTCTGTATCTCGACAACTGTGGTGCGTGCCACTTTGTCACCGGTAAAGGTGCACCGGGTGTGTTCCCGGAACTGGATCAGGCCACTATCGTGAATGCCAAAGATCCAACCGGGCTGATCCATACCATTCTGGCCGGTGCGCAGCAGCCATCGACAGAGAAGACGGCGTCAACTTTGTTAATGCCTGGCTTCGCTAATCGTCTGAGTGATGATGAAGTGGCGCAGCTGGCAACCTTTATCCGTCAGGGCTGGAGCAACAACGCACCAGCAGTCACCAAAGATCAGGTGACTGAAGTGCGTAAGACGCTGAAGCACGAATAACCGTGTTCTAAACCGCACCTCATCGTAGCGGCGCGATTTATCGCGCAATTACGGTGTGGTGCGGAAATTCACTGATAGGTATGTATCACTTCCAGCACGCCGTTGATAATAAACTGCACGCCCATACACACCAGCAGGAAGCCCATCAGGCGTGAAATCGCCTCAATACCGCCTTTCCCCACCAGCTTCATAATCGCGCCAGAACTGCGCAGCGATATCCACAAAATCACCGAAACTAAAAAGAAGATCATCACCGGTGCCACGGCCACTACCCAGCCAGGGAAATCAACGCCGCTGCGTATCGTTGATGCTGAACTGATGATCATCGCAATGGTTCCCGGACCGGCGGTGCTGGGCATCGCCAGCGGCACAAAGGCGATATTCACGCTTTCGCTATGGCTGTCGCTGGAGTCCATTTCATCCTGTTTATGTTTGGCCTCCACCGAATGGCCAACGGGTTTGGCGGGAAACAGCATACGAAAGCCAATAAAGGCGACAATCAACCCACCGGCCATGCGCAAGCCAGGGATGGAGATGCCAAAGGTATGAAGTACCGCGGTACCGGCATACCAGGCCACCATCATAATCAGGAAAACATAGATGGAGGCCTGCATGGCCTGGCGGTTGCGTTCCTGAAAATTCATATCGCCAGCGAGGCCAAGAAACAGCGCCACGGTGGTGAGTGGGTTAGCGAGGGGCAGAATGACCACCAGCCCAAGGCCAATGGCTTTGAAAAGTTCCAGCATGTCGATTCCTTCTGATGTAGACGCGCCGATGACATATCAGCGCGTGGCACAGTTTACGGAGACAACGTGGCAAATCTTGTGCGGGCGTGTGATTAGTGTTTTGGACGATCCAGCGCTTCAATCAGCTCCGGGAAAAAGTCTTCCAGCAGCTCAGGCGTCATCAGGTCCGGGTATTGAATCAGATGCTCACGAATACGCTCGTTCACATCCGGTATCAGCCGTTGTGCTGCATCATTGGCGCTGATTTTTTTCTGCTTCATCAGGCGCAGGACATCATCCGGCAGGCTGTCCTCATCTTCCGCTTCTTCCACCGCTTCAAGTTCGTCCAGCTCATCCAGCATATCCATCAGTGCTTCAATCTGCGGTGTACGTGACTGGTATTCCTCTGGCTTTTCCTCCTCAAGATAACGCAGCAGAGCGCGTACCGGCGATCCATCTGGCGTGGAGGGTGGCTCGCTGGCAAACCAGTCCAGTAAATCATGCTGGCTCACCTGATGGACGTGATAACCGTTATCCACCAGCTCATCCGCAAGGATATCGGCAGTGTCATGCTCAATCAGGCAAATATGGGTGCGATTGGGGGTGAACTGCTCCAGCCACTGGTAAATCTCTTCAATTACGCTGTCTTCGTAATTGAAGTTGTGGCTCAGGTAGCTGCCGTCCTGCTGATGTACGCAAATGCGAATCAGGTCGGGATCGAAGTAAATCGCAATGTTGATGCCTTTCATGCGCGCTGTCCTATGTGATCCAAAACGCCACTATAACGTTAATGGTGTTGCGGGGAAATCACAGTGCGAGGGAAGGACGTGACAGGCAGCACGGACGTACGATTTTGCCGGGGAAGGGGAGAGCGCGATAAACGCACTGGCAAGGGACAGCTTGCCTGCGCGCCTCGCGCTGCCCCGGAATCAATTACATCCCGATATATTTTTTACCTTGCTTCAATACTACGTCACAGGCTTTGGTTTTCAGTTTCTCGCCCATGGTGGAATTGCTCAGGGTTTCGAGGTTGAGCTGCTGGCCGTTGCCGGCGTTCAGTAAGCCCTGCACGCCCTGCTGATAATCCGTGGTCTGTGCCTGCGCGGTGGTGCTGTTCAGGCCGAGCTTGCTCATTACCTGGTCTTTCACCGACTGCACATTGTTCTTCACCACGTTGTGTTCAACACAATACTGCATCACCCCGGCGGCATTGGTCATGCTGTTGGCGCTCACCGCTTTATCACCGCCGTTCAACAGGCCTGTGATGGAGGAGAGCGACATCCCGCCAGCCTGCGTACCGCTGGTGGTCGTGGTGCTATTCTGCTGGCTCAGCTGTGATGCAGCACTGCTCAGTTGATCCTGCCAGCTCGCCGCCGATGCGCTACCCGCCACCAGCGCCGCCGCCATACCCAATCCCCAAATCACACGTTGTGTTGTTGTATTCATCTCAACCTCATTTTTTCTTTAATGGCTGACTGATGTCAGTTTTGCTTAAGAAAGGGGAGAGCTAAGAAAGTTCCAGGATGCAGGGGAGATTGAGATTGTTCTGGGTTTTAAGCCGGGTGCGAGGGGGAGGAAGAAGGGAAACGCTGCTTTTTTCAACGCTTGGCGCACACTCCCATTGATTCCGGTTGCGTGCCTTGTCTGTAACGGTATAATCCCCAACGTTTTCCGCATCCTCTTCAGTGCCGAAGTGGCGAAATCGGTAGACGCAGTTGATTCAAAATCAACCGTAGAAATACGTGCCGGTTCGAGTCCGGCCTTCGGCACCATACGATGCAATCAAGTCGCTCACGAGCGGCTTTTTTTGTGTCTGGAATTCAGCCTTTGCCCCGCTTTTTCACTCAATCAGAGTCAACCCATATTACGTCGCTTGTGAGTATAGAACCGAGTACATGTGCGGGTTCGATAATGGTTTTATACGCACAGCGAGACATGGAAGGAGAACTATCGTTATCACCGAAGCAACAGGCGGTATGATGGCTGGTCTGGTCTGGTCTGGTCTGGTCTGGTCTGGTCTGGTCTGGTCTGGTCTGGTCTGGTCTGGTCTGGTCTGGTCTGTGGCCCAGGAGCACCAGTTTGTGTTCTGATTGGCGGATTCATTGGTGGTGCGCTTGCAGCATGGGAAATGGGATATTTTTGGAGATAATCATGCAACAGGTTAACGCATTATCATTAGTTGAAAATGTCAGGCAAACAGAGTTTTCTCAGGCGAGTTCTGAAGTCTATTTTGAAAATAAATCAACAGGGATACTTGTCCCTGGAAAGATATTAGAAACAGTTTTTCATATTGATAATGACAGATATCTTATTTTTACCACTGATGATGTTTTGTTTGAGGAATCGCTGACTATTACCCTGCTAAACCTTAATAAAGGCGTGATTGAAGTTGCCCATCTTGGAGGAGAATACACTTCAGGTACTTTTGAAAATGCGAAGGCAGATGAAGACAGCGTTCATTTTCAGTTCATTGATGATGTTAGATGGACGATCAAAATTTCGGAATCGGCTCGTTTTCGCATCCCCTTTCTGGCTGATCCTAAAGGCGTAATACGTTCTTCTGGATTAAAAACATATATGACTTTTTTGACTACCCCCGTGCCGGAAAAAGTGAAATAAACATCGGGATATCAGGACATGGCTTGCCTCCATCCTGCTATCCCCGTCATCCCACCAAAAACCCCATAGCAATCCCCGGCCACTGGTGGCACGATTCTCCCCATCTTCCCCGGCCACCTACCCAGGCAAAACAGGCAAAACCGTGACAACGCGTTCTCTCACGTTCGACTGGCGGATACCCGCCGCAGGATTATTAATCCTGACGTTACTGGCTATCGGCACCACGATGTACGCCCATTGGGGTGCATTTCTCCAGTGGAGCCTTGCCACGCAAATCTCCCTGCACCGCAGGCTGGTAACGTATCTGCTGCAACTCAACGGCCACGATTACAATGGCGGAGTCTGGCTGCTGGGTGGGGCGTTTATTTACGGCGTGCTGCATGCGGTGGGGCCAGGGCACGGAAAATTTATTATCACCACTTACCTCAGCACCAATAAAGAAAGCCTGCTTGCGGCGCGCGTGGTGCCGTTTCTCGGCAGCCTGATGCAGGGTGTCAGTGCCATCCTGTTTGTTTATATTCTGGCAGTGGGTTTCAACCTCGCAGCGGGGGATCTCAGCACCAGCCGCTGGTATGTGGAAAAAGTCAGTGCACTGCTGATTGGGGCTTTCGGCCTGTTTATGATTTATCAGACGCTAAAGCAGCTAAGCCCCCGGAAAATCGTCATTAATACGCTGAAGCCGCTGCATCAACACACTGAACACTGTGGCTGTGGGCAGCATGGGGTAGGAAAAGATCTGAGCCACGCTGACTGGAAAACCCGGTTGGGTGTGGTGCTGACGATTGGTGCCAGGCCTTGCAGCGGCGCGATCATGATTTTGCTGTTTGCCAATACGCTGGGGATTGTCAGCTGGGGCATTGCGGCGGTGATGACTATGTCCCTGGGCACGGCGTTATCCATTTTGTCATTGTCGCTGGCGGTACGTTACGCGCGTAACCGCACCGTTATGTTCTTCAACCGGGACAATGAAAATCTCAGCTGGATGGTCCCAGCGGCAAAAATCGTGGGAGGCCTGATTATCATCCTCTTTGGCACGGTTTTATTTCTTACCGTGGTTCCCATCAGTCCAAACGGAGATTACATCGCCGCCGGGTGCTGACCAATACATCCCCCCAACTCCGCAAGATCCGTCAGGCCAGGCGCTTCCCCGTTCAGGCATAGTCACCGGCAAGGAGAATGCCATGTCAGCCAATAAACCGGATGCTTACCGCCAGCGCTTCAATAAGGTGTTCGATTATATCGACCAACACCTGGATGATGCGCTGTTGCTGGAACAACTGAGCGAAGTTGCCCATTTTTCGCCGTACCATTTTCACCGCCAGTTTACTGGCTACTGTGGTATGACACCGGGGCGCTATATCCAGTTGATGCGTCTGAAACGCGCGTCGTATCGGCTGGCATTTAATTCTGCCGAGAAAATTATCGACATTGCACTGGATGCGGGATTTCAGCACGCCGAGTCGTTCAGCCGGGCTTTTAAACAGGTGTTTGCCATGACGCCGAGCGAATTCCGTCATCAGCCCGCCTGGGTGAGATGGCATCAGTGCATGCCGCCGCTACAGCCAAAACGGAGAGAGAGCATGCCCGTCACAATCATAGATTTTCCCGCCACCCCGGTGGCGATGTTGTCGCATTTCGGTCAGCCAGAGCGAATTATGGAGACCGCTGCGCGTTTTATCGCATGGCGTAAAACCACGGGGTTATCCCCTATTATCAGCAGCCAGACTTTTGGTATCGCGCCCCATGATCCCGCCACCACACCGCCGGAAACCTTCCGCTTTGATATCTGTGGATCGGTAAACTCACCGATTCCGGAAGACAATTCCTTCGGTGTGGTGAATGGGGTGATTCCCGCCGGGCGCTGTGCGCAGTTGCGTCATCTGGGTTCACACGATGCATTAGCAGAAAGTGCATGGACGCTCTATCGGGACTGGTTACCCGCCAGTGGCGAAGAGTTGCGTGATTTCCCGCTGTTCTTCCATTACCAGAATTTTATCCATGACGTCCCTGAGCACCAGCTCATCACTGACATCTATCTGCCATTGAAATGATCAACACTCCCGGCGGCGTGTGCTGTCGGGAGTTTATCGACACGTCCCGCCCATATCGTGGCAGAATAGCTGCCTGACTCATCGGAATTCGCAAGGGGAAAGACGCTATGTCAGATGACATCGAACAGCGCATCTACGAGCTTGTCCGCCGCTACGATGGCGTATATTTGTTTAAGCAAAGAACGCTGACACCGCAGATTGATATTGATAGCGATCTTAACTTTGAGGACGATGAAGCCGCTGCTTTGATGGAGGAGTTTTTTGCCGAATTCAATGTGGCACGCGGTACCTTTGCCATAGAAACCTATTACCCTCCTGAGTTATCCCTGAGCGAAATCCTCAATCCTTTTAATAAGCGTGCCGTGCCGGTGGTACCGGATTTCACGCTGGGTATGTTGATTGAATCGGCAAAGGCAGGACGCTGGTTATATGAATAGCGTTTCGATGATTTAGTCACATGTTCGCCAAAAATTCACTTCTCCCCGTCCAAAAAACTGCGCACACTAGCCACCTTTACCATTATGGAGAGATGGCATGACTTCCCGATACCTGCTGGCGCTCGCGCTGTTCGCCAGCATGGCTGCGCCGCTGTGGGCAGACGACAGCGGCGTTTCTTACAGTCATAAAGACTGGGAGCTGGCGTGCGACAACACGCTGACCTGCCGCGCGGCGGGCTATAGCACCGAGGAAGGTGCGGGTGGATCGGTATTGCTGACGCGTCAGGCGGGCCCGGGCACCTTGGTGAGCGGGGAAGTGGTGCTGGCCGATACCATGGATGAGGAGCCGAAGCCGGTAGCGGCGCTGTCGCTGTGGATCGACGACACTGCTCTCGGTGAGCTGCAAAAGACCGATAACGACGAATGGCGCTTAACCGAAGCACAGACACAGGCCGTGATCACTGCCGTCAAAGGCAGTGGCACCGTCGAGTTTCGCGGCGGCGTTGAACCGTTTGAGCTGTCTGGCAATGGCGCTTTTGCCACCCTGCTGAAAATGGATGATGCGCAGGGACGTATTGGTACGCCCGGTGCGATGATCAGAAAAGGCGATAAGCCGGAGAGCAGCACGCTGGTGGCGGTGGCGGCTCCGGTGATTCAGCAGGTGAAAGTCATCAAAGCCCAGCCGCGCCCGTTAAGCGCACAGGAGCTGTCATCGGTGAAGCCGCAGCTCATCGCTTCGCTTACTGATGATGACAGCTGCGATAATCTTGAGCCGTCTGACGATCAGCCAGAAGCTGGTGCTGAGCCCATCACGCTGACGCCGGTCGATGGCTCACATGTCCTGATTTCCGCCCTATGCTGGCGCGGTGCCTATAACGAAGGTTATGGCTACTGGCTGATGGATAAACGCCTGCAACAGAAACCCGAACTCATCACCGATTCCGCTTCAGACTACAGCGATGGGGTGATTTCGCTGGCACAAAAAGGGCGCGGGATCGGCGATTGCTGGAGTACGGCTGCCTGGGTGTGGGACGGTAAAGATTTCCAGCAAAGCAGTGAAGCCACCACGGGCATGTGTCGCGCTATTCGTGCGGGCGGCCCGTGGCAACTGCCGACGCTGGTGACCAACGTCAAACCTGCGCGATAAATCGCGCCGCTACACGATGTGTGATGATTAACGCTGTAATCCAATATCGCAATGGGCCGTAGCGGCGCAATTTATTGCGCACCTTAATAGTTGTTACTTCATGCAGCACTGCTTGTATTTTTTGCCGCTGCCGCACGGGCAGGGATCGTTACGGCCCACTTTCTCCCCGGCAAAATACGGCACCTGCGGCGCTGGCTCGGGTTGTGCAAGACGCTGTTCCTGCCAGTAATCATGCAGTTGCAACGCTGCCGGGAGAATCGCCTCGATGCTGGCCTCAAACTGTTCCGGTGAGAAGCCGTCGAGTTTGGCGAAATTTTCTTCGCTGCCATGCAAAGCGATGGCATCAAGCGCGGGCTGCTGCGCTTGCGGCAGGGCAGACCAGTCATCCAGCGCGACGCCGCGCATATAACCAAAGCACCACTCTTCCACCACGGTGAATTCCTGGCCTTCCATCTCCCGCGTGCCGAACAACGGATCGAACTGGTCCGGGAATTCGCTTAAACGCTCGGCGATATCGTTCATATGCTGGAACGTCAGGGTCATAAAGCGATCCATTTCGCGCTCGCTGGACCACTTCGGAATATATTTCTGGCCGCCCCACATCGCCACCAGCCATTCGCTCGGCTCGATGTCGTTCGGGCCAGAAAGCAGCGCTGTCAGCATGCCATCGAGTTCGGCGACATCCACCACGGAATGTTCATTGCCGTATTTCTCCAGCATCTCCTCCAGCCAGTTCAGTTCTTTCTCGGTTAACGGGCCCTGGTTCATACGGCATCTCCTGCGTCTGTGCTTATTGGCGGGCGCATTGCCCAACGTCGATAACGCGCGATTATAGCGGCAAGCATAGTGATTCAGCCATCAATTGCCACTTTATGACTATCCATTGCTGAACCTCTCCTAAAAATCATTTCCCATAACATATTGCTCAACATTATTGGCCCTGATTCGCGACCAATGTCAGCGTAAATACCGACACTTGCTGCACAAAGGACGCAACTATCATGGGCATAAGCACCTTGCCAGTACTGGATTTGGCTCTGCTCGAATTACCCACCGCTGAACAGGCAGAACATCTTGCCGGGTTACGGGAAACTGCGCGTGATATCGGTTTTTTCTACCTTGTTAATCACGGCATTAATCCGCAGCTGCTGCAAAATGTGCAGAGTCTCACCCGCGCCTTTTTCGCCTTAGCGGAGACGGAAAAACAGCGGGTGTCGATGATCCATTCGCCACATTTTCGCGGCTACAACCGGGCGGGCGTGGAATATACCCGCGATCAACGTGACCAGCGTGAGCAGTTTGATATTGGCGCTGAACGGGCTGCACTCACGCTGCTGCCGGGGGATCCCGCTTGGAAGCGCCTGCAGGGGCCGAATCTGTGGCCGGAGGCGCTGCCGCAGCTGCGTCCGGTAATTTATGCGTGGCAGCAGGCGATGACCGATGTGGCTCTGCGTTTGCTGCGTGCCTTCGCCAAATCGCTATCGCTGCCCGCCAATGCTTTTGATGCGCTGTACGGCACCCATCCCAATGAACACGTCAAACTGATCCGCTACCCCGGCCAGGAGGCGGAGGCGAGCCAGCAGGGAGTGGGTGCGCATAAAGACTCCGGCTTTCTCACCTTTTTGTTACAGGACGAACAGCCGGGGTTGCAGGTGGAAGTCACGCCCGGCAACTGGGTGGATGCGTTGCCGAAACCCGGTGCCTTTGTGGTGAACATTGGCGAATTGCTGGAACTGGCGACCAATGGCTATTTGCGCGCCACGGTACATCGTGTGGTGTCACCACCGCTGCGCAAGGAGCGTATCTCCGTGGCCTTTTTCCTCGGCGCACAGCTGGATGCCCAGGTGCCACTTTATCAATTGCCTGCCTCACTGGCGGCGGAGGCGCAGGGGCCGACCAGCGATCCTGCTAACCCGCTGATTCGCGAGGTGGGCTGGAATTACCTGAAAGGGCGTTTGCGATCGCATCGCGATGTCGCGCAGCGTTACTACGCCGACACTCTCAATACCGTTAAATCATAAGAACTAAGGAAAACATATGCATAAAAAGGTGATAGCTGGACTGGCGTTATTTTCGCTGATGACTACATGGGCCTCGGCTGCCGCATTACGCGTGGCAGCCGATCCGGTGCCACACAGCGAAATCCTTAACCAGATCAAACAGACGGATAAGCATCTCGATCTGAAGGTGATTGAACTGAACGGCAACCTCAATGCCAACGAGCTGCTGGCGCGTGGCGATGTTGATGCCAACTACTTCCAGCACGTGCCTTACTTGCGCGATCAGGAAAAAGCGCTGGGCGAGAAGTTTGTGGTGGTTGCGACGGTACATATTGAGCCGCTGGGGGTTTATTCGCACAAAATCAAATCGTTGAAGGATATCCCTGATGGTGCACAGGTTGCGGTGCCAAATAATGTCAGCAATCTGAGCCGCGCGCTATACCTGTTGCAGGCGAATGGGGTGATTAAACTGAAGGGGAATGGCGATGCCAGTACGCTGGTGACGACTGCCGACATCAGCGACAATCCGCATCATCTGAAGATTATTGAGATTGAAGCGCCACAGCTGCCGCGTGCGCTGGATGATGCCACGCTTGCGATCATCAACGGTAACTATGCTTTGCAGGCGGGTCTGGTGCCGTCGAAGGACGCGCTGGCGCTGGAACAGGCGAAGGGCAATCCCTATGCGAACGTATTGGTGACGACACCAAAACTGGCGCATGACCCGCGTATTCTGGAGCTGGCGAAAGATCTTGAGTCAAAACAAACAGCTGAATTTATCAACCAGCAGTACAAAGGGTCGGTGATTCCGGTACATCTTTAATTCCTGTCACCACCCGTATTCTGCGGGTGGTTCTGTGTTATATTTCGCCAGATACATCAGCGATGATTTCCCCAACCTGTTAATTTGACTTAAAAATACCTGTGATCTTCCCTTTTATCTCTGAGATGGCTTTGTGATGAGGCTGTTCACGCTACTGGTGATGGCGGTGTTGCTCAGTGCCTGTGGCACTCTGTCGCAAACGTCTGCCCCGGTGAGTGACGACGTTTATCTTTCGCACGTCACCCTCCATGAAAATGTCGATGATATGGTGCGGCATTACATGCAGCAGAAGCAGGTTTCCGGCATCAGCATTGCCATTATCCATCAACGAGGTGCGCCGCAGTTTTACAGCTTTGGCATCACTGACGCGGTGCATCGTTATCCGATCACCCCGGATACCTTGTTTGCGCTTGGATCGCTGAGTAAGGGGATGACGGCCGAAGTGATCATCGAGCTGGTCAATCGTGGCGAACTGCACTGGAATGATACGCTGGCGACTTTGCTACCTGCCTCGGTATCGCTCAGCGCCGATGCCAGACGCATTACGTTGCTTCAGCTGGTGACGCATACATCCGGTCTGCCGCGTCAGAATATGGATTTGCCGATGTTGATCAAATTCATGCGTTATCTTGCCAGCGGTGAAAATTTTTATGGCAACCTCGACAGCGATGCGGTGCTGGAGTATCTGGCCGATTTTCGCGCCCCCAGCCACCCGGCGGCACAATATTCCAATCTCGGCTACGCGTTGCTTGGCTACATTCTGCAACATCGTTTCCATCAGAACATTGAAAGCCTCGCGCAACGCAATCTGTTTATCCCGCTGGGGATGGCCAGCAGCAGTTTCGAAGCAACAACGCTGCGTAATTTCCCCTGGCGAGCGTTGGGTCACGCGGGTGACCAGCCGAAGTTGATTGCCCGTGGACAGCTGGCGCCGGACTGGCAATTTAACAACAACATGATGGCGGCAGCCAGTTTGTACAGTAACGCGCGTGACCTGATCCGTTATCTCGACGCGCATCTTAGCGCGACATCCGATCAGGCGATTAATCAGGCTTTCGCGCAGGTCGGGCAGGATTACCAGCAGCATGGCAACCAGTCGCAGAATATTGCCTGGGTTACCGATCATTATGGTGAGCAGAAAATCACTTATCAGGTCGGTTATATCGGTGGGTATTCCAGCTTTATCGGGTTTGATCAGCACAACGGCAACGCGATTGTGGTGCTGCAAAATGCGTTTAACTGGAGCAACTACCTTGGCATTGCCTTGCTCAGGGATTTGGCGCACAAGGATCGCCAGCCCTGATGTAACATGGTTGCTTGCAATTTTGCTTAGCGGAAAAGCGCATCGGCTGTTGTATGCTGTCGGGCGAAATTTGACGCGCAGGTTACGGGGTGCAAAACGCACCGGGGAACCTTCCGCGTTCTGCACTTGTCAGTACATTGAATCGGTAATAATCAACCAGAGTGGAAATCACCATGCGCAGGACTCACGCTGTACTTCTTTCTGCAGGACTTTTTCTGGGCTCGTTAACCCTGACGCCCGCCGTGCTGGCCGAAGGCGAGCAAACTGATAACGTACCCACGCCACCGCAGGTGGAACAAACCGCACCGGACGCGCAGGTCCAGACTCCGGTTACCGACGCTCCGGCGGCCGCTGCCCCAGCGCAGCCGCAGGACAATGCGGCACAACCCGCAGCACCGAATAATTACGATCTGACCACCATTGTCATCGACTATAAAGAATACAAAGTCGGCGATGTGGTGCCGGATCAGTATCGTGGTAAATCCTACATCATTGCTGAATGGCAGCCGCGTCATCTGCCGGCTCCGCAGGAAAATACCCATTGGGCGTATATCAACGCCAACTACATCCTGATTACCGACGATACTGGTAAAATCGTGATGGCAAAATCAGGTGATATCTTCTTCAAAGGCTAAGTAAGCGCGCTAACTGCGCCACTGCATTGCCAATCTGACTGGTGCTGGTGTTGCCATATCCCAGCACCAGTCCCTGCTGTTTCTCCTCCCCCAGATAAAACCCCGATAACGCACCCGGTGCATAACCCGTTTGTATCAGTTGATCGACCAGCGTGATATCCGCGAGGGATGCTGGTAGCTGCATCACCAGATGCATCCCACATTCTCCGCCGAGTAACGGCACCTTAGCGCCGAATTGTTGCATCAAGGCTGCACGAAGGGTGGCCTGGCGTTGGCGATACAGACGGCGCATTTTGCTCAGGTGACGGCTGAAATCGCCACTGCGCAGGAAGTGCGCCAGCGCCTGCTGCTCCGGACGGTTGCCGCCACGCAGCAGTTCATGCAGCGCCGGGCGTAAATGGGGGACCAGCTGTGCGGGCAGCACCATAAAACCCAGACGCAGGGCAGGAAACAGCGTTTTACTGAACGATCCTACGTAGATGACCGGTGTCTGCGGAGCCATACCCTGCATCGCTGCAATCGGTTCGCCGCTGTAACGAAAATCGCTGTCGTAGTCGTCCTCAATGATCCACGCCTGATGCTTTGTAGCGGCAGCCAGTAGCGTCAGACGGCGTGAGGCACTCATTACCACGCCGGTGGGATACTGGTGGGTCGGTGTGGTGTAGATCAGACGTGGCGGGCGCTGCTGCCAGTCCTCGGGTTGTGGTGCCAGCCCCAGGGCATCAACGGCGACCGGTTCGATACGCATATCACCCGCGCGCATGGCGGCTTTGGCCCCGCGATAGCCCGGTTCTTCTACCCAGCCAGTCTCACCCGGATTACTCAACAACAGTACGCACAATGACAGGGCCTGTTGTGCGCCTTCAGTGATAACAATTTGCTCGGGCGTGCAGCGTACACCCCGCGCCAGAGCGAGATGCTGTGCCAGCGCCTCACGTAATGTTCGCTCGCCGAGAGGATCACCATAGCCCATCAGGGCCTGCGGTTGATGCAGCATCACGCGATTGAAAGCTCGCCGCCACTGGGCCAGAGGGAAGTGTGATAACGCGGGGATACCGGGTCGCAGTGCCATCTCCTGGTTCAGGGTACGGTGAGAGGAACGCAACTGTGTCACGCGTGAGGCCACCCTTATTTCTGCGGCGTTTGCCGGGTCAGGGGAGGGCTGCGGTAACTGCGCGATGGGACTGACACGGCTGCCCTGGCGATCGCTGGTGAGAAAACCTTCTGCCTGTAGCTGCGCCCAGACGGCAATGACCGTGTTACGCGAAACCTGTAGTTCCGCCGCCAGCTGACGCGTGGCGGGCAGGCGTGTCCCTGCCGGCAGCTTACCGGCCAGAATTGCCTGGCGGATGCGCTGAAAAAGCTGTTGTTGCAGGGTTAAGGCATCATCGCAACGCAATGGGGCCAGGAGCAGGGTGCTGAGATCAAAGGTGTTCATGCTGCGCTCACGTGGATCTATCAATTAGTCTGATTGTGGTGCTTTTTAACGAGCCAGCAAAGTGGCAATCTGCTGTTCACACCTCATCCAGCGACAGGGAAAATATCATGTCTCAAAATACCAATGCTTACGGACAACCGGTGGGTTTTGCGTTGCCAGACTGGCAGCCGCGCCCGTGGCCGGAATTTACGACTTTTACCGGTGACTATTGCCGTCTCGAACCACTCAATGCGGAACGGCATGGCCAGGAGTTATATGCCGCCTATGCGCAAACCGGGGATGGCCGGGACTGGACTTATCTGTTTGCAGAACCCTTCGCCACTGAAGAGGCTTATCTGGCTTATGCGCGTCAGATTGAGAATGGACGCGATCCGATGCATTTTGCGGTGATTGACCGACAAACCAACCGGGCTGTGGGTACACTGGCGCTGATGCGTATCGAACCCAATCATGGTGTGCTTGAAATCGGGCATGTGGCGTTTTCCCCCTTGCTGAAGCAAACACGTATGGCGACCGAAGCGCATTTTTTACTGATGCGTTATGCGTTTGAGCAACTGGGTTACCGACGTTATGAGTGGAAATGTGATAGCTGTAATCAACCCTCACGCAAGGCGGCACTGCGGCTGGGCTTCCAGTCTGAAGGGATTTTCCGTCAGGCCATCGTCTACAAAGGCCGCAGCCGGGATACCTGCTGGTTTTCCATTATTGATAGTGAGTGGCCGCAGGTGAAACAGGGATTTGAACGCTGGCTGTCGGCGGATAACTTTACCCCTGAAGGTACGCAGCGCAACCGGCTGGAAGCGATGCGTCAGGCTAGCTGATAAAGATATATTTGCTGGCGGCAAGCACCACGGCACAGGTGGCCGCCATCATCACCCGCTTCAGCCATTGCAGTTCTTTCTTCATACCGATGATGTCCAGATGTAGGGTATGAATCTGGCCATCCGTTTTTTCAAACCGTGCGTCAATTTTATCGAAGCGTTTATCGACCTGGTCGAAACGTTTGTCCACCTGCTCAAAACGTTTATCAACCTGTTCGAAACGTTTATCAACCTGTATGAAACGTTTATCGACCTGATCGAAGCGTTCATTGACGTTTTTTTCAAACAGGTCAACGCGCTCTTCTAATCGGTCAACGCGTTGATTGAGGGCCTGCTGCCCCTGTACCACGCCCTCCATTGCCTGGGCGAGGTCGGCCTTCGTCAGTGAATGTTCCTGCTGCATTTCGGCAAAGATCTCGACCAGCACTTCTGCCTGCCGTTCTTCCACGCCTGCCTGCTGCAGAGATTTGTATGCTTTATGGGTGTTCATCATCGCCAGTGTCATCCATGTTCTCCCTGATCCGTTTCCTTGTGCGGAGGAAACTAACCAGGTTGTGATAATTACGCTATGCAACGATGTTTATTTTGCGCGCCGTCTCGAAAAAAATCAATTAGTACAACGAGTAACGCGATATGAGGCAGGGTTAGCCTGCACCGAAGTGCAGGCGGGAAAGGATTAATTGTGTGCGTATTTGCCGCGGACGCTATTGCCGGATGACGGCGTTTCATCCTCTTCATCGGTGATGGCGGGAACTGACAGGCTGGCTTTCACTCCCCAGAAATAGCAAACCAGTGAGGCGACAATCACCAGGACCATATCCAGTGGCGCGCTAATCACCCCACTGCCACCGTAAGTACCCAGCATGGAAATCACCATCACCGCAATGTAATAGGCCAGCAGCCACCAGGCGCATTGTAAATCACGGCTGAACTGGCTGTTTTTCTTGCCAAAAATGGCGTAACCAATCCAGGCAATAATCAGTATCGGGATGAGGATTTCATTCACCGACCAGCCACTCCAGTAAATCAGCAGGGTACTGGCAACAAACGCCAGCGGGCTGAGAATCGCGGCGACTGGCAGGCGGAATGGGCGCTGCATATCTGGCAGATGATTCCGGAAGGCGCCCAGCGTTACCGGACCGGGCATATAGGTGAAAACGGTCGCCGAGGTCACTGCGCCAATCAGACCACCCCACACCTGAAACTCTGATGGCAGCGTCCAGACGATAGCCAGCAGCAGCGATAACCACAACGCGCCACGCGGTACGCCAGATTTCGCATCCACTTCGCCAAACACCTTGAACAGGTGACCATTGCGCGCCCAGGCAAACAGCACGCGTGCGGCACCGGCCAGGTAGATGTTGCCGGTCCCGGCTGGTGAAATCACCGCATCAATCAGGATCAGGTTAATCAGCCAGGTCAGGCCAAGGCTGCGCGCCAGGTCAGCATAAGGAGACTGGAACACCTGCTTCAGGCCAGCCCAGCCATGTTGCGACAGTAAATCTGTGGGCACCGCACCCATAAAGGCGTATTGCAGTGCCAGATAAATCACGAAACTGACGGCAATCGCGATACCAATTGCCAGCGGTACGTTGCGCTGCGGGTTTTTGGCTTCACTGGCGAAATCCACCGCCTGGCGAAAACCGAGGTAGGCAAACACAATACCTGCGCCGGTCAGCGAGCTGAACACGCCATGCGCGCCGCCTGGGGGAGCCGGTGGAACATCGAGGTTGGGTGCATGGAAATAAAGCAGCAGCGTGCCGATGGTCAGCAGCGGCACGATGAATTTGAAAGTGGTCACAATGGTATTTACGCGACCAAAGAAGCTGACGCTCCAGTAGTTAAGCAGGAAAAATGCCACCAGCAGGCCAATCTGTACGGCAAAACCGAGTCCGGTTGGGCTGCCGTCAGCATGGCCGAGCGCGGGCCACCAGTAGATGGCGTATTGCCGAACCGCTTCCACTTCAACCCCGGCAGTACTGGTGTAGGCCAGCAGTGAGCTGACGCCAATAACAAAGCCGACGATGTTGCCATGGGAATAGTTGGGATAGCGTACAAAGCCACCCGCCCGTGGCAGAGCCGATGATAGCTCGGCGTAGACCAGGCCGATCATCAGCACAATGACCGCCCCTAACACCCATGCCCAACCGGTGTTACTGCCTGCATAACCGGAACTGTTTAGCGCCGCATACAGCCAGCCGGATCCGATCATCGATCCAATGCCAAGTAACGACAGATCGACCAGCCCCAATTTCTGTTTCAGTCCACTTGACGCCATATAATGCCCCTGTGATGTGTTTATCTGAATGGATTTCAGTTTTGCTTATTAAATGTTGTGGCAGGGGGATAAAGCATATCGCGTGCCAAAATTATTTTATTAACGTGATTGTTTTTTTGTGAAATAAACGCGGGTGGTGAATGGCTGAATAATTGGCTTTTGGCTTGATGAATGATGCTAAATAAACTTTCTGACGCAGGATGATGTGCCTGAAATAGCGGAAGCACGGTGCATGGCGCACCGTGATGATCCGAAATATATATTATGATTGTAGTTGAAACATTATGTCATCCCTGGTTGAGAAATGACATAATTCAATTTAACTCTGTGGCTGAGGAATGATTTTAATATCCACCATGCCGATGCCTAATTTACGCGGATCCTGGCCGATGATATTCCCCACATTGGACAGCTGCGGTTCCGGCGGTGAGATAATTAAATTATGGCTGCCACCGGGATTGGTGAAATGCAGGGTCGTAGTCGATACATCGTCCCCCAGGGTGATGTCCTGCTGTTGATCACCGACCCGCACCGGGATCGGCCGATGGGCATTCGGGCCAAAGGCGCGCGCGGTGATCACCACATCAAAACGGCCAGGTAACGGGTCAACATATTCAATGTTGACCTCAGGGGCCAGATTGGCGTTGGACCAGCGTCCCCACAGTTCCGGGCGCGAAATACCGGTAAAACTTTTTACGCTTAGCGGTGCACCGGGCACGTTGAGCATAAAGCTGTCGGCGCTGTAGCGGATAGCGTTGTCTTCGATACGAATTTGCTGCTCGTTTTGCTGATACTGCGCGTCGCTCAGCGGGGTTTTCGGGAAGGTGGCTTTGCCTTTCCACACCGGCTTATCGATACGGGTCACGCTCGGTTGGCCCCCCATTTGTCCCATCGCGACACAAAGATCGCCGGACAGCGCCAGCTGTGGTTGCCACAGACGCGCCATCTTAAAGCAGCGGTCAACCCAGACAAACTTATCGGCAGCGGCAAAGTCCGCCAGTTGATAGCGCAGCGGGGCGGAATATTCGCCTTCTGGCAGTGGCTCCACGCGTTTATCACCGACACGGAAGAGAATGGGCAGCCTGAAGGTGGTTCCGGAGAAACTAAAGGTCCCTTTCTGCTGATCGATGGTGAAAGCATCAAGCTTGCTGGGGAAATTCCACAGCTGAATGATATCCGGTTTCCACGCCAGCACCTTCTGCGCCATGTTATCAAACTGCGCAGACAATGAAGGGCTGCTGAGGCCACTACGACCCAGGCCAATGGCCTTATCGCCGCCGAGAATATCCAGCACGGTGGCACCGTTATCCAGCGTACTCCGTTTACCGTCGATCACTTTGGCCTCAGGCTGATCGCCACGAATCACCATAAACAGGTCATGACGAGGTTGCTTGATCAGATATTGATGGGCGGTGTTGTTCATAGCCAGGTGATCAGACGTCACCACAATGATGGTGTTCTTAAACCAGGGCGAGGCTTTGATGCGTGCAATCAGGCGTGCCACATGTTCCTGCGAACAGGCAACGGCGCTGAAAGACTGGTTAGGTTTACCGTCATAGCTATAGCTTTTATGTTCACAGGTACGGGAAATAAAGCCATCCGGGTGGTGTGTATCAACCGTCAGGGTAAAAAGTGCGAAGCGTTTTTGCTGGCTTGACAGCTCCTCAAACTTTTTAAATACCTCATCCATCACGGTGTCATCGTAATAACCCCAGTTATTACGATAGTTGGGATCGGTCACACGGTCTTTCAGTTCCTGCGCACCGTACATATGGGCCGGGTCAAAACCATGTGATTTCAGGAAGGTGTCTTTACCGGCGAAGCGTAAATCCGCCCCCTGAATAAACCAGTTCTCATAGCCTGAATTTTTCAGGATATCGCCGAGGCAAACATTCTGCGGGAAGAAACTGGAGAGCGCTGCGGAAGCGTTATCCTGGAATGGCGCAAACAGCGGGATACCACACTGTGAGCCGACCATCCCGGCAATGGTGTAATCAGTGCCTGGCAGTTGCTCGGTGTTGCTGAAATCCAGGCTTTGATCTTTTTCCCGGCTTAGTTCGGGAGCAAGACCTGGAAAAGTTTGTTCATTAAAGTAAGTCCGTTCCAGACTTTCGCCATAGATGTAGACCAGGTTGAGCTTTGGCTCGGCAATGACCGACTTGGGTGTTTTGTAATAGGTCTCGAAGTCAGAATCCGCCTGGCGGTTATGGGAGACGATCAAATCTTTGACCTGACGAAATGCCGGGGTGGTTTGTACCGAACCCGCAGCGCAGGCGATAGCCAGCAGACTCCAGCCAAGATGATGCTGCTGTTTACGGCGGCGCAACAGCCAGGAGAGCAGGCAGAACAGCAAAAACAGCGCAATGATAAGCCCGATGCCAGGCACCACGTATTTGCTGATACCCGCACCAGTCAGGCTGTTGGTCAGGGTATAGAGTACCGCGTCATTGATGCCGTCACCGGTAAAATAGTTGCTGGCATACAGCGTGGTATTCAGCACGATAAACAGGGTAAGCAAAACCAAAATCAATACGAACCAGAACTTATTTCGCCCGGCTTTGTAGGAATAGACTGCGATTGCAGCCAAAAAAAGTACAACCGATATGAGTTCGGACAAGATTCAGATCCTCAGGCTAATTGAATACGCATTCCGTGCGTAACGACCCTCTGCGGGGGTTTTCGCGTCAATCTATATTGGCTGTCACATGGCTGCAACATGACCAGTCAGATTTGTGCGGCTGATTTGAATTTGTTTAAAGCGGGTTTAGGCGGGCTATGGTTTGGGCTGGCAGCATAGGGTTGCTGCCAGCAGGGGAGCGGGGATGAGGATCAGAGTTTGCCAGTCAGATACTGTGCTTCGCCATCGGCAAAACTCCAGTCACCTTTGTTATTCGTGATAAAGCTGATCATCAGGTCGTTACCCTGCACGCCACAGTTTTCCTGCAACTCGCGTGCTAACTCTGCCATGAACAGCGTTTTCTGTTCTTCACTTCTTGGGCTGGTGTACACCCGCACCATCACCAGGTTGTCACTGCGTTCAAAGCCGAGGCCAGTGTCCTGGAAAATCATTTGGTATCTTTTATTTTCGTGAACAATCTGATAACGATCGCGTGCCGGGACTTTAAACGCGGTTAAGACGGCGCGGTGAGCGGCATCCAGCAGTGTACGTAATTCTGATTCAGAACGGCCCTGAATAACATCAAACTGGAGTAGCGGCATGATTAAACCCTCGTTTTTGCTCACATGAAAAGAGTAGGATGTGGGGCTATGCTGCCGCGTGCCGCGGCAAAGAAAAAGCGCGCTGCCTGAAATGATTATTTATTATTTTGAACAATCATGATGAAAGAGATAAAAACCGACGCACTTTGGGTGCATCTGCACTGGCTCACGGTGCTGGCCGAACTGGGGAGTTTTACCCGTGCGGCCGAACGCCTCGACGTTAGCAAGGCGGCGATGAGCCAAAAGATTAAAGAACTGGAAGAGATGGCGGGAGTGGCGCTGGTGCTGCGCACTACACGCAGCGTGCGCCTCACTTCTGCCGGGGAAAAGCTGGTGGGGGAGTTACGCGATCCCTTTGCGCGTATTGAGCAAAGTTTTTTCAGCGTGCGTGATGAAGCCGGTCCGGTGCGCGGGCTGGTACGCGTTAGCGCCCCTGTGGCTTTTGCCCGCCAGCAGCTGGTGCCAATTATCGGCGATTTTTTGCGGGAATACCCGCAGGTGCGTTTACAGCTGGATGTGACTGATCGGCTGGTATCGCTCGGTAGTGAGGGGTTCGATCTGGCGATTCGCCATAGTCAGCAGTTGCCGGAAACCCATGTCGCGTTGCCGCTATGTGAAACCCAGACCTTATTGGTGGCATCGCCCGCTTATCTGGCGGAGCACGGCACGCCAGAAACGCCAGAGGCGATGCAGCAACATAACTGCCTGTATTACCCGCGCGGGCTTGAGTCGCCTCAGTGGCGATTTCGCCAGCGCAGCGATGCCAGTGAAACCGTACAGGTCAGAATTCAGGGGAATTTTGCCACCAACAACAGCGAATCGATCCGTGATGCTGCGTTGCAGGGTTTGGGGATTGCCATGTTACCGGATTTTAGCGCCAGCGCGGCGCTGGCCGCCGGTACATTGCAGCAGGTGCTGCCGCAGTGGCAGTCGGTGGATGCGTTTGCCGATCGTTTGTGGGTGGTGCGCCCTTATGCGGCTCAGGTGCCACGGGCGGTCACCACCTTTATTCACTGGCTACGCGCGCACTTTGTTGATGGCTGAAGGGGACGTCAGCGTGACTGGCGCATGCGGTTGCATCAGCTCACCCAACAGGCTGGTGCGATTGTAGTTACCCAGACGCAGATTAAAGTCGAGGTGCAGGCGCTCATGACCGCTCAGTTTGATCACCGGCGGCGGGTTGTGTGGACGCTGCTGAAAGAGTACCGACCGGGCAAAGGCGGCGCTATTCCACCCGCTCAGGCGCTGATAGAAATACGCATTGGCCTGGCCTTTGCGCAAATAGACATTTGCCCGGCGGTATTCACGCATTGCGGCCTGCTGGGCCAGGGAACATAATTGCTGCTCCGGCTCGGCAATTTTTTGTGTCAGCAGATAATAGTCATCACGTTTATTCAGCTCGGCGAAGAAACGTGGCCCGCCGAGATGTTTAATCGGTGCATACTGCTTTTGCCACTCGCGGATATAGGGATTATTGGCGGCGGCGGCAATAAACCAGTTTTCCATCACCGGTGACAGATAATTCATGGTTGAGACTTCACAATAGAAGCCAATCACATCCATGCGCTGCTCCTGATGCACACGATGTACCCAGCTGAGATCTTCAAACAGCAAGGTGCTGCAATCAATGCTGATACCGCCGTAGCGCAACAATAATTCCAGCCGAATCGCTTCACTCTTTTGTTGCAGGGTTAATTCAGAGGAAGTAAAGACAAAATCCGGCAGCACTTCATCAACGTTTTGACGATGTAACAGGTGCACCTGGTGATCAGGATTATCCTTACGGATTTTTTGAATATTTAACATCATCGATGTTGGCAAATATTCATCTTCCCAATACATCCAGACTATTTTTGGTATTTCCGGCAGATCTTTCTTACCGGAAATTAACACCACATTATCCTCTTCGCTCGGATCGTATTCCGGTGCGGGTACGGTATTAAGCTGCTTTTTTTGCAGTAACATCTGGCTGGTAAAGGCAATTTTTTGCCAGTTTTGCCACAGCATACGGGCAGGTTGTAGGCGTTTAGTTGTCATGGTGCACCTGATTATTGTGATTATAGTGGTTGGGGTTTCCCTGATGCTGGCGCCTGGAGCGCTCTTGTTTCCTCACGGCTGTGTGTAAAATACTACACTTGCTTAATAAAACATTCAGGCGTGAGAGGCTATCGTTTTTTTTCTTTTTCAGATAAACCGGAAAATGAATGAACCGCTGCTGATAAAATGAGTGTGAAATAGATCAATTAATGCAGGTTGATTTAATTAAAATTGGATTAAGATTATTCCTAATAAAATAGATTTCCCACCTGACAGAATGCGAGGAAATTAAAAATCCCGTGTCAGGTGAGGTATCAACCCTGTGGTTTTTGTAACGGCCCTGGCCTTAAATAAACGGTCGGTGATAAATGGCACTGCTCCAGTGACGGCTGCTGGCATGTTTTTCGGCCTGCCAGCCGCGCTTACGCAGTTCGCGGGCAATCAACTTATTCATAATGCCGTGGCCAACCAGCAACACAGTGCCGCTATCCGCCAGGGCGATCAGCTTGTCCGCCGCCTGGCAGGCGCGCAGACGGGCACGTTGCACCGATTCCACATGTCCGGCGTAGCCACACAACCACAGCAGGCGTAGCAGCGCCAGCCAGACGTTAAGCGGCAGATGTAATCGCTCAAACGGCAGCAGGGGGATGGCGACTTCGCTAAATACTGCATCTACCGCATGGGGCTGTAATCCCAGCCGCGCCAGCGACGAGCGTGCACGCGGCAGCGGGCTGGAAGCGATCACGTTGGCGAGGCTGGCAATCGCCTGGCTGCGCGGTGGCGGTGAATCGCAGATATCAGCCTGATCATAACCTTCGCACCAGTCGGCCAGCGCGCGCGCCGTAAAGCGCCCGCTCACCGGATGGTCGGGTTTACCGTGTCGCATAAGGATGATGGTCATAACGCTCCTGAATGATTTTCTCCAGTGTAATGCAGATTCCGCAGGACCTGTCAGGTCGGCAGGATTTAAGACAAATTCGCATTTGTCATTAAACCTTAACTGAAATATGCGACAAGAAGCGCGATGCAGGATCAGTCGCCACTTTGCTAATGATAAGTAAAAATCGTCAATTAAGTGCATTTTTGACGTTTTTTTGCTCTCGCGCATTGAATGTAATGTCATGAATTGACGCCATTTTTATCCTTAATCCCTGAGAGATAGTAAAGATAAATTAATTATTTTTGCTAAGATCACTTGATTTATCTACGCGCGTAGATAGACTAATTACACAGTGATAGCTCACGGTGCCACGGAAAAAGTTGGCCTTGAGATGACGCAGTTACATTTGCCTTATTAATGCGATCGGTGAAAAAAACATCGGCAAAGCCTGGCGAATAAGAGAATTCCAACACCAGGGAATCCTTTACTGACCTTTCATCCAGGTTTGCCCACCAAACGTCGCCACCGGGGCGTTCCGCTTGTTGCAAGGGAACCTACCCAGGGAAGGGCGTTTGATTGATCTTCATCTATCAGGGAAATGGTTATGACGGTACATCACTCCGTTTCGCAACAACGCGCACTGTCTTCTTCTTCGGCTGCTGATGAGCGGCTGGCAACCTCTGCTGGCCGCAAAGATTTCTGGCGTGCCACCTTATCCTGCTGGCTGGGTACGGCGATGGAGTATGCGGATTTCGCACTCTATGGCCTTGCCGCCGGTATCATTTTTGGCGATGTGTTCTTCCCCGAAGCCAGCCCGACGATGGCGCTGCTCTCCAGTTTTGCCACCTGGTCGGTGGGTTTTATTGCCCGTCCGATTGGCGCACTGCTGTTTGGCTGGATCGGCGATCGCAAAGGACGCAAAGTGGTGATGATCACCACCATCATTCTGATGGGAGCCTCTACCACGCTGATCGGTTTTATCCCTTCTTACGCCAGTATTGGCCTGTGGGCACCTGCCTGCCTGGTGCTGCTGCGCTTTACCCAGGGGCTGGGAGCCGGGGCTGAACTCTCTGGCGGCACGGTGATGCTGGGCGAATATGCGCCGGTTGAACGCCGTGGATTGGTGTCATCGGTGATTGCACTCGGTTCTAACAGCGGTACGCTGATCGCTTCGCTGGTATGGCTGGCGGTGGTGCAGATGGACCAGCAAAGCCTGCTCGCCTGGGGCTGGCGTATTCCTTTCCTCAGCAGCGTACTGATTGCGTTGGTGGCACTGTGGCTGCGTCGTCATCTGCGTGAAACCCCGGTATTTGAACGCCAGCAAGCTGAGCTGAATGCGCAGCGTCATGCCCAGCTGGCAAGTCCGCTACCGGCAGACACGCGGAGTTTCTGGCAGCGCAGCCGTGCCTTCTGGACCATGGTCGGCCTGCGTATCGGCGAAAACGGTCCTTCCTATCTGGCGCAGGGCTTTATCGTTGGCTATGTGGCGAAAGTGCTGATGGTCGACAAATCGGTGCCCACCACGGCGGTATTTATCGCCTCCATTCTTGGCTTCCTGATCATTCCTTTTGCTGGCTGGCTCTCCGACCGCTTTGGTCGCCGCATCACCTATCGCGGTTTCTGTCTGCTGCTGATGTTTTACGCCTGGCCTGCTTTCCATCTGCTCGACAGCCGTGAACCGGCAGTAGTGATTCCGGTGATGGTGGTCGGTATGGCACTGGCATCACTCGGCATCTTTGGCGTACAGGCGGCCTGGGGGGTCGAGATGTTTGGCGTTAAACATCGTTACACCAAGATGGCGGTGGCGAAGGAGCTGGGGTCTATCCTTTCAGGAGGCACTGCACCGCTGGTTGCGGCTGCGCTGCTGTCGTTTACCGGACACTGGTGGGCGATTGCCGTCTACTTCACGGCAATGGCGACCATCGGTTTTCTGACCACCTTTGTGGCACCGGAAACCCGCGGGCGTGATCTGAACCTGCCGGATGATGCGATCTGACAGCAGGTTAACGCATTGATGTATCGGGCATAAAATGAGGCAGGCTATTGGCTAAATCGTCATCCGGAAATATTACACGCAGCGATGTCGCTAAAGCCGCAGGCACGTCGGTCGCAGTGGTGAGTTATGTCATCAACAACGGGCCGCGTCCGGTGGCGGAAGCGACCCGTCAGCGGGTGCTGGAGGCGATTAAGCAAACCGGCTACCGGCCGAATGCCGTCGCGCGTGCGCTGGCATCGGGCAGCACCAAAACCTTCGGTTTAGTGGTGCCGAATATCGCCAACCCGTTTGTCGCTTCGATGGCCCACATGTTGTTGCAGGAGTCGCTGAATCACGGTCATGTGATGCTGCTGGGCGATGCCGGTGATGATCGTCAGCGCGAGCTGGAGCTGATTCAGGGGCTGCTGAATCGTCAGGTTGATGGCCTGTTTTACAACAGCGTCGATCGCCATCCCTATATCGATTTAATCAAGGCCAGCGGTACACCGCTGGTCATGCTCGATCGTGTGGAACCGCAACCGGGCGTCAGCATGCTGCGGGTAAACGAATGCGAAGCGGCACGTCAGGTGACGGCGCACCTGCTCAGCCACGGCTATCAGCAGGTGGGGATGATCAGTGGTCCGCTGGAGATGCTGAATACCCAGGATCGTATTCAGGGCTGGCGCGATGCGCTGACGGAGTACGGGGTACAGGCTGATGATAGTTTGATTTTCCCCGCCGGTTATTCGCGGCAGGGCGGTTACGAGGCCGCGCAGCAGATGCTGAACAGTGGTCGCGTTCCGCGCGCCCTGTTTGCCAGCAACGAAGGGCAGGCGATTGGTTGCATTCGTGCTTTTTCTGAACATGGCCTGCGTGTGCCGCACGATGTCGCGCTGGTGTGTTTTAACGGTACCGAGCAGTCGGCATTTCATGTGCCGGCACTGACGACGGTACGCCAGCCGTTGCGCGAAATGGCGCAGCGTGCAATTGCCATGCTGAAAAACGGAGATGGCGAGGCGGAGCTGGCGGAGTTTCCTCACCATCTGGAGATCGGTGAGTCCTGTGGTTGCCAACTTAGCAGAAAAAAATAAATAACATCATGAAAAGACTGATTATTGATTGTGATCCGGGGAATGGTATTGCCGGTGCAAACACCGATGACGGCCTGGCGCTGGCCTTAGCACTGGCATCGCCTGCGGTATCGCTGGAGTTAATTACCACCGTCAGCGGCAATACGCCCTGTGCAGTGGGCGCGCAGGTGGCGAAGGACCTGCTGCAACGGCTGGGGGTCAATATCCCGGTGGTGCAGGGGGCAAAGCAGGCGCTGCGCGAAGACCCGGCTCCGTGGCGCGCCCGTCTTGACGGTGTCGAAGATAACGCGCTGGCCGATCTGTGGCGTGGGGTGCGTCAGCCACAGCTGCTCCCGGCAGATGGCAATGATGCTGCGGGAGTGATGGGGCAGCTGATTTGTGATAACCCCGGAGAGTTTACGCTGGTGGCTATCGGCCCGCTCACCAACGTGGCGCAGGCGCTGCAACGTTATCCACAGATGGCGGAAGCGGTGGCGGAGATTGTGATCATGGGTGGCGTGTTCGCGCTGGATGACTACATCAAAGACACCAACTTTGGTCTCGATCCGGAAGCCGCGCATCAGGTACTGCACAGCGGGGCGACGGTGACGCTGGTGCCGATGGATGTCACCACGCAGACGTTGATGACCCATCAGGATCTCAACCGGCTGACGCGTAACGATCACCCGCTTACCCAGTTTGTGCGCGAAACCCTGCGACCCTGGATTGATTACTCGATTCGCACGCGCCATTTGCCCGGCTGCTGGATCCATGATGCGCTGGTGGTGGCCTGGCTGCTGAATCAGCGTGTTGCCGACGGC
Organism: Pantoea sp. App145; assembly: GCF_047947045.1. Lineage (NCBI taxonomy): Bacteria > Pseudomonadati > Pseudomonadota > Gammaproteobacteria > Enterobacterales > Erwiniaceae > Pantoea > Pantoea sp. App145. The sequence goes on along the minus strand of NZ_CP133290.1, from coordinate 2,150,526 downwards.
ATGGATTATCATGTCGATGTGGAGCTACGCCCTGGGGCGACACGCGGCAAAAGCTGGCGTTATCGCACGCCGCTGCGTCTGGATGTGGGTATCCCACAAAATGCCGGTGCGCTAGTGCATGTCTTGCACAGCGTGGATAACCCGCTGCTGCTGGATATCCTCGAACAGGCATTCAATGGTCTGAAATAATCAACAACACACGGTCATCCTGTGGCAATGACCGTGTGACATGCTTGCTTACAACCCGAAGCACTCGCTGACAATTCCCCGCCACAGCCCGCCTTTCTGACATGCTATATACAAATAGTTAACATAATAATAACCGGTGCAATCATTCGCACGGTAACGTTCACAAGAATGTCCGGCCAACGATCCGGACGCTGTCAGACAGGATACCCCCTATGTTTAACTGGACTGCAACGCAGCGAAATGTGGCTTTTGCCAGCTTCGCCAGCTGGACGCTGGACGCGTTCGACTTTTTTATCCTGGTGTTTGTACTCAGCGATCTGGCTCAGTATTTCCACACCAGCGTTTCAGATGTCTCTATCGCGATTATGCTCACCCTGGCGGTGCGACCGATTGGGGCGCTGGTGTTTGGGCGTCTCGCGGAAAAATATGGCCGTCGGCCTATTCTGATGCTCAACATCGTGCTGTTTTCACTGTTTGAGTTGCTATCGGCCTGGTCACCCAACTTCGCGGCCTTCCTGACATTCCGTGTGATTTACGGCGTGGCGATGGGGGGGATCTGGGGAGTCGCCTCGTCGCTGGCGATGGAAACCATCCCGGACCGTTCGCGCGGTTTGATGTCCGGTATCTTCCAGGCCGGTTATCCGTGCGGTTATCTGCTGGCGTCGATTATCTTTGGCCTGTTCTTCGAGAGCGTGGGCTGGCGAGGGATGTTTATGATTGGCGCACTGCCGATCCTGCTGCTGCCGTTTATCTATTTTAAAGTGCCGGAATCACCGGTCTGGCTGGCGGCGCGTCAGCGCAAAGAGAGCACGGCATTGCTGCCGATTATTCGCCAGCACTGGAAAATCTGTATCTACATGGTGTTGCTGATGGCCTGCTTTAACTTCTTCAGCCATGGTACCCAGGATCTCTATCCCACCTTTCTGAAAGTGCAGCATCAGTTTGACCCGCATACCGTGAGTATTATCGCCATCAGTTACAACATCGCTGCGATGCTGGGCGGTATCTTCTTTGGATCGCTGTCGGAACGAATTGGACGCAAAAAAGCCATTATGCTGGCGTCATTTCTGGCATTGCCGGTGCTGCCGCTGTGGGCCTTTTCCAGTGGTACGTGGATGATTGGGATTGGCGCGTTTCTGATGCAGTTTATGGTGCAGGGCGCGTGGGGTGTGGTTCCGACCTACCTGACCGAGCTGGTGCCCGCCAACGCCCGTGCCGTGTTGCCAGGGTTTGTCTATCAGCTGGGTAACCTGATTGCCTCGGTCAACGCGACGTTGCAGTCACGGATTGCCGAGGCCCATGGCGGCAACTATGGCTTAGGGATGGCAATTGTTGCCGGGACGGTGGCGGTGCTGATCTGCGTGTTTGTCGCCTTTGGGCGTGAAACGCGCGGCATTCAAATCTCCGGTGCCGTGGCGCGCGAATCGCGTTAGCGCGACTCGCACACATCAATCCATTTTGCCGCAGTGAGATCGGCCATACGCTGCGGTGAAATGCGCACTGCACTATGAATCGATCCTGCTGCGGGCAACACTTCCTCAAAGCCGCGCAGTGACACATCGCAATACACGGTCAGCGGGTTTTCCAGCCCGAACGGGCAGACGCCGCCAACCGGATGGCCGGTCCAGTTCACCACTTCATCGACGCTCAGCATGCGCGCTTTGGCACCCAGTGCGGCTTTCAGTTTGCGGTTGTCGAGGCGCGCATCACCGCGCGTGACGATCAGCACCACGTTATCTTTCACCTTTAACGACAGGGTCTTGGCGATCTGCCCCGGCTCCACGCCGTGGACGCGGGCGGCCAGTTCAACGGTGGCGGTGCTTTCTGGCATCTCGATGATGTCGACATCCGGTGCGTGTTCGGCAAAGAAGTGCCGTACCGATTCCAGGCTCATTTTTTTCTCCGGCAAAAACGAAGCCTAAAAGCTGCCATAAGCCTTTTCTGCTGTAAACGGGAGAAAGGGAGAATCTGTAACAGAATGCGCAGGCTTTACACCGCTTTTAACGTGCAGTTACCACAGCGCTCAACATCGGGAATACGATAGCGCTGGCAGCAGCTCTTGCGTTCCATCTCGCCGTTACGCGAGATCATGGTGCGGTACAGCGGATTGTCGCTGCCATCCAGCAGGGACTGGCTGAAAAACCATGCCTGCTCCAGCTGTGACGCCAGCCCGGCAGGCAGCCGCGTTTTCAGTTCGCTGAGGAACCACCAGAAGGAGAAACCCATGTTGTTCCAGATAAGCCTGGCGTTGATGTCGCCGTGCTGCGTCATGCCGTTCACTGCCGGGATCAACAGCTGCTGAATCAGGCGGTCAATGCGTTGTTGCGGATTCAGGTAGCGTGCGTCTTCATCTTCCTGCACATCAATCCAGAAGGCACAGGGATGGCCGTTTTCATGAAACTCAACGTGGATCAGATGGGGCGCACAGTTCAGCGCCCGCGGCTCCAGCAGCAGCGCCAGCATCAGCGGGGGCAGCAACAGGCCAAAATACCATTGCGCCCACAGCGACTGCAGCGGTTTGGCTTCCTGCTGCACATCGGGATGATTACGGTAGAGATGATCGCTGTAGCGTTGTGTCAGGCGGCGGTAATGCGGGGTGGCAGACCATTCGGCCAGCGTCAGCGTACCTGCCGGAGCGGGCTGGCCGAGTTTGATGGTTTCCAGCATATAGCTGCGCTGCTCACGCATCAGATCTTCCAGCGCGCTCGCAAGCCCGCGGTCGCTCTGCATAAAGATCAACGGATGTTCGCTGAAGCGATGATCCTGACGAGTGATAATGGCCATGCCGATCCTGAATGAAAACGGTAAGCGAAAAACAAATGATAATCGTTCCCGATTAACCTCACAAGACTGTCGGCGGAAGGATTCACCGCCTCAGCGTGGTGAATCCCCGGTTTTTCAGGCCAAATCCTGGCTACTCAGCGCAGTTTTCGGTAAATCTTCCCAGGCAAGAATGGTGTTACGTCCCTGATTTTTCGCCACATACAGAGCACGGTCGGCATTGGATACCGCCTGATCAAAATCGTCAGCAAAAATCGGGGCGATGCCTGCACTGATGGTCACGTGGGTGGAAACCCGCTCATTAAACCGATGGGGAATCTCCAGGTTGAGCACATACTGGCGAATCCGTTCCGCCAGTTTCATGGCAATGGAAGCATTCACGTTGGTCATCAGCACCAGAAACTCTTCGCCGCCGTAGCGGGTCACCACATCCCGTGAGCGTACTGCATCGCGAATCGCTACGGAAACCCGAGCCAGTGCCTGATCTCCCATCGCATGACCATAATTATCGTTGTAAGCCTTAAAATGATCGATATCCAGCAGCAGCACAAAGTGGCTGCCTGCGTGGTTTTCCAGAATGGTATCGAGTCGATTTTTCAGCCCGCGGCGGTTATACAAACCGGTTAGCGGGTCCAGCATACTTAAATCGCTAAAACTTTCTTTTTCTTCATACAGCTGGCGCACCAGACGTCGGGTGAAATGATCGAAGCGGCGACGCATCAGATGGTGTAATGAAAAACCGATCAGCGGCAGGGTGATGGTAAACAGAATCATCATTAAATGCTGACCATCATCCAGTAGTAAAACGGTAAATACGGGCGGCGCGATATGTAAACAGAACGCAACTAAATAATCACTGAGTGCAATAGCACTGACAAAAAATACGCTTAACAGACTGATTATTAAAAAGCTGCCATCAAAATAAAAAACCAGATGGTACTTATGGTCAATGTGCCATGCCCATAATGCACCGAATAACAGCGCAACAGGATTTAATAGCGGGAATTTAAGTTTTGGAATGATTAAACAAACGGTAAGCAAGGTGATGCTAAAGCCCGCCACCAGTGCTGCTGGCAACGACCAGGTGCTGGAACCCTCCCCTAAAAATGGTAACAAACTAAATAGTGAAACAGCGACATTAAGAAACAGAAAAAGCATCACTGAAAGACGATATTTGCTGTGTTTCAATTCATCGTAAGATTGTAATTTCATTATTATTACTCGTGACAGCCCTGAAATATCAAAGCGCTATCCGGCCGAGATATTCTCTCCACCAGGATACTGAGCACATTATTGCTGTGTTTTCAAAATAGTTATCGGCGGCAATTTAGCATTTTCCAGTAGCAGTGTCATCCGCATGGCACCGCGCATAAAAAATCCGCTGCAAGATGAGAAGTATTATCATATGATAATGGGAATACTTATCATTTGAGGGTTGCGCGATGATCATGGCGATGATAGCTGCCTGCGGGTTGTGGGGCGTGAGCTGGATGATGGGCAAACGTCTGGATAGCGGCTGGGGCGTGTTGTTACCGTGCGCGGCGATGCCGGTCTTCGCGTTGTGGGAACCCAGCTTCAGCCAGTGGCGTGTGGTGATGATGGTGGCACTGCTGCTGACGGTGGTGATGTTGTTTCATCATCGCCTGCGTCACTACCTGCTGCTGCCTTCCTGCCTGGCGCTGGCGGGTGGACTGGCTGCGGTATCGGTGAATTTTCACCTGATCTGAAAAGCAGAAACGACAAAATCACGCCAGAGCGTGTTCAGGAATAATGAAAAATCTGAGGGAGATAACACCGGGAAGGATGACAACGTTGGTGCGAAGAGAGGGACTTGAACCCTCACGTCCGTAAGAACACTAACACCTGAAGCTAGCGCGTCTACCAATTCCGCCACCTTCGCATCGAGTTGTCTGTTTATATCATCGCATTGGTGCGAAGAGAGGGACTTGAACCCTCACGTCCGTAAGGACACTAACACCTGAAGCTAGCGCGTCTACCAATTCCGCCACCTTCGCGCAGTGCGCTACGATATAAACTTTGTGGTTTTTGGTGCGAAGAGAGGGACTTGAACCCTCACGTCCGTAAGGACACTAACACCTGAAGCTAGCGCGTCTACCAATTCCGCCACCTTCGCGTACCCGCAACACCTTAGAGTATTGCTAACCACGGAGGCGCATTTTAGAGATTTTACTCAATGCGTCAACACATATTTCGCGACGGTGAAACGATTGCTGCAAAAAGCAACGTTTCTGCCGCCGCGTCAGCCACATCGCTGAATTAACGCGCTTTCGCGCCGCGTCCGTAAACCGCACGATAAACCTTAAAGCGCCCGGTTTGCGCCAGCACTTCATGATTACCGAAGGTTTCATCCAGCACCTGCGGATAGGGCAGGAAGGCGTTGGCGACAATGCGCAGCTCACCGCCGGTGCTGAGATGTTTCAGCGCGCCACGGATCAGCGTATTTGCCGCATCCAGGCTGGTTTGCAGGCCATCGTGGAACGGCGGGTTGGAGATGATCAGATCGAAACGGCCATTCACATCAGAGAAGACGTTGCTGGCAAACACTTCACCTTCGAGACCGTTGGCCGCAAGGGTGGCTTTACTCGCGGCAATCGCGGCGGCATGCACGTCACACAGCCACAGACGCACTTTCGGTGAGTGCTGCGCCAGTACCGTCGCCAGCACACCGCTGCCACAGCCGATATCCAGCACTTTCCCTTTGGTATGCGGCGTCAGCGTAGACAGCAACAGCGCGCTGCCAGCATCGAGGCCGTCGCGGCTGAAGACACCCGGCTGGGTATGGATGGTGAGATCGTCCAGCATGTAGCTGTCACCGAACGCGGCAGCATCAAAGGCCGGTTGCTGCTCCAGCTGGCCGTGATACAGGCCGCAGCGGCGTGCGCTGTCGATCTTCTCTAATTTGGCCCAGGGTTCGATCATGCCTTCCGCGCTGCGGACACCGCTGCGGTTTTCACCCACCACAAAGATATCGCTACCGACCGGCAGCAGAGAGAGCAGGTTTTGCAACTGGAACTGGGCTTCTGGTTTGTTCTTTGGCCAGAAGTAGATCAGGGTATCGCAACCGGCAACATCGTCGGCGCTTGCCACCAGACCATACACCGCGCGCTCTGCGAGGCGACGGCTGAGGTTCTGCCAGTGATGATATTGCTGGGTATGCACGCGGGTTGAAGCGGTTTCCAGCTGGGCGGGCAGGTCATCCTGCAAATCGCCAGCAAATAAAACGTGGCGGGCGGTAAATTCATCACTGTGGCGCAGAATCACTTCGCTGGCCGGGGTTAAAGCTGACATGAATGGCTCCTGTTAAATCAGAGCGGGGATTATAGTGCTTTGTTGGCGCATGTTCGATGGGTTTGCTAGCATAGCGTCGCATTATGGCCGCTCAACGGGTAACAGCATGACATCAAGGCGCGACTGGCTTTTACAGCAAATGGGGATTACGCAGTATCAATTGCGGCGTCCGCGCGTGCTCCAGGGCGAAATAGCGGTGAGCCTTGCGCCCGATACCCGACTGGTGCTGGTGGCCGAACACGCGCCCGCCTTGCACGAACCGCTGGTGCAGGATGTGCTGCGTACGCTGCATCTTCAGCCCGCTCAGGTGATGACGCTCACCCCGGAACAACTGCCGATGCTGCCGGAAAAGGTCGATTGCGCAGGCTGGTTGCTGGGTGTTGACGGCGCGCATCCTTTTAATGGCGTCACCTTCACGACTGCCGCTTTCAATGAATTAATCAGCAGCGGCGCGGCGAAACGCGCCCTCTGGCAACAGATGTGTAATCATGACAGCCATCTCTTTAATCACCCCTGAAGACCAGCCACAACTGCTGGCGATTGAACGCCGCAGCCACGCTTTTCCCTGGAGCGAACAGACGTTTGCCAGCAATCAGGGCGAGCGGTTTTTAAATTTACGTTTTGAAGCGGAAGGCAAGCTGGTGGCCTTTGCCATCACCCAGGTGGTGCTGGACGAAGCCTCGCTGTTCAATATCGCGGTCGATCCTGATTTTCAGCGCCGGGGTTATGCGCGCCAGCTGTTGCAGCATCTGATTGCCGAGCTGGAGAAGCGCGAGGTGATGACGCTGTGGCTGGAAGTGCGCGCGTCCAACTTGCCTGCCATTGCTTTGTATGAGCAGCTGGAGTTTCACCAGGTCAGCCGCCGCCCGAATTATTACCCCACTGCCAGCGGACGAGAAGATGCCATCATCATGGCATTAACGCTGTAGCCCTTTGGCTTAGGAGATCTATGTTAAACGATTGGGACTGCATTATTTTTGATGCGGATGACACGCTGTTTCACTTCGACGCCTATGCCGGCCTGCAACGTATGTTTGCCGGTTATGATGTGCAATTCACCGACCAGGACTACGCCGATTATCAGGCGATCAACAAGCCGTTGTGGGTCGATTATCAGAACGGTGCGATTTCGGCCTTGCAGCTACAGACACGTCGTTTTATCGGCTGGGGCGAGAAGCTCAGCGTAGCGCCGGAAGTGTTGAATCATGGCTTCCTCAGCGCGATGGCTGAGATTTGCCTGCCTTTGCCGGGCGCGGCCAGTCTGCTGAACGCGCTGCACGGTAAGGTGAAAATGGCGATCATCACCAATGGTTTCACCGCTCTGCAACAGGCACGACTGGAACGTACCGGTTTCCGCGATTATTTTGCTGCGGTGGTGATTTCTGAGCAGGTCGGGGTGCCGAAACCCGATCGCGCCATCTTCGATCACACGCTGGAGCTGCTGGGTAATCCGGCGCGTGAGCGCGTGCTGATGGTGGGTGACACGCCGGAGTCGGACATTCTCGGCGGCATCAATGCCGGATTGAAAACCTGCTGGCTGGATCACGGCACGCGCCCACTGCCGCAGGACATCATCCCAGACTGGCGCGTGACATCGCTGGCTGAGCTGGAAAACTTGCTGACTCAGGGATAAAAGTATCTATTCATCATTACGATGATCCTGTGCATGAAGGCCCGCTGAGCGGGCCTTTTTTTATGCTAGAATCTATTCATTAATCTATTCATCAGGGGGCGGGATGGCGGATATCACTTCACAGCTGCTGGATGGCCCGCTGGGCGCGCCCGAACTGGTACGTCGGCTTGGCATCAGCCAGGCGACGTTGTCGCGCCAGTTACGTCAGCTGGACCAAATTGTCAGATGGGGCAAAGCGCGTGCCACACGTTATGCGCTGTTGCGGCCGCTGCGGGGCGAAAGCCGTTTTCCTCTCTATCGGGTGCTGCCGTCGGGGCAAACGGTGCAGACGGGCTGGCTGGTGCGTACCTGGCCGCAGGGCAGCTGCCTCCATCTTGATGCACAGGACAACGGGACGTTTTACGAAGGATTGCCGTGGTTTCTCAGCGATATGCGCCCGCAGGGGTTTCTCGGACGGCTTTGGGGGCGGGAGAATGCGCAATCCCTTGGGCTGACCGAGGATCTGCGCGTCTGGAGTGATGAACAGTGCCTGATGGCGCTGACGGTAACCGGCATGGATATGCCAGGCAATTGCCTGCTGGGCGCTACCGCGTATCAGCGCTGGTTGCAGCAATCGGCTCCCACGGTGTTGAGTGCCGGGCAAAAAATCATGCGTTATCCGCAGCTGGCGCAGCAGGTGCTGGACGGTGATGAAGTGGGATCGTCGGCAGCGGGTGAGCAGCCCAAATTTCTTTGTTATGCCGAAACCTCCTCCGGCCAGCGCCATTGTCTGGTCAAATTTACCGTGGCGCGCCAGAGCGAAAGCAGCCAGCGCTGGCGCGATTTGCTGCGTGCGGAGGATCGAGCGCTGCGGCAACTGGCGGCGGCAGGGCTGGCGGCGGCAAATAGTCAGATTCTCGAACAGGGCGGTCAGCTGTTTCTTGAGGTCCAGCGCTTCGATCGTGAAGGTGAGCGGGGCCGTCGGGGCATGTGTTCCCTTGAGGCGGTCAGTGCCGAATTTTTAGGGCGACAGCAGCACTGGCCGGATGCGCTGCGCGAGCTGGCGCACCAGCAGCGCATTGATGAGGCGTCAGTGCAGCGCGGCACGCTGCAATGGGCGTTTGGTCGCCTGATCGCCAATAGCGACATGCATGCCGGGAATTTGTCATTTTTTACTGATGGCGAGCGGCTGCAACTCACCCCGGCTTACGACATGTTGCCGATGGCGCTGGCGCCGAATTCGCTGGGACATATGCGCGACGAAGTGAATTTAACCCTCGATTTCTCATTGCCGGGTGATGTCTGGCGGGCTGCCAGCGCAATGGCGAAAAGTTACTGGCAGACGATTGCGGCAGAGGGGGCGTTTAGCGACGGATTCCGGCAGATTGCCCGCCAGGCGCAGCAACAGCTGGCTGCGCTGGATGTGACTATCGAAAAAATGGCCTAAGATTTGGTTTCTTCGGTGGCCGTTTCTTCTTCTTTATCTTCCTTCACCGGCGTACTGGCGGTAAGCAGGAAAGGGGATTGCTGCCAGCGGGTACGGCGGTCTCGCAGCAGGGTACGGGTCAGGATGATACCGATCGCCAGCGCCAGCAGCATCATCAGGCGCAAAATATTGGTGGTGTTATCCACCTGGCGTGATTCGGTGACCAGCACGTGGGTATCCAGCGTGACGCGCAAAAAACCCAGCGGGCCATCTTTGCCGTTGAGCGGCTCGACAATCTGGTGGTTGAAGTAACTCCCGGCGCGTTTGCCGTCGAGTGCCAGGCGATCCCGCACATTGATGTTTTCACCGCTATGTGCCACCAGGCTGCCATCATCGTCATAGACGGAGGCATCCAGAATACGGCTGTTATCGGTGAGCTGATTGAGGATGGCTTCAATCTGCGGGCGATTGTCGTCGCTGTTATCCATCAGGGGTTGCAGGCTGAACGCCACCTGTTTGGTCAGGGTACGTGCGAGTTCATCCACCTGTTCGGAGCGTGCCATTTGATGGCCGAGACTAAACCAGGATGCACCCTGCATCAGCACCACTAACAGGGCCAGCGAGATAAGAACAATTACCGTGCGGTGCAGGCGAAATTTCAGTGCCGTTTTAACCATCAGAAACCCGTGTGACATAACAACAGAAAGCCTGGCAATTATGTTGCCAGAACCCGCGCAGACAAGGTAGCCTCTTGCGTGGTTTTGTTGTCCCTACAGGAGCTGTAATGCCAAATCGTCTTACCTGGTGCGATCTGCCTGCCGATGTGTCCCTCTGGCCGGGCTTACCCCTTTCCCTCAGCGGTGATGAAGTGATGCCGCTGGATTACCGTGCCGGTCGGACTGGCTGGTTACTGTATGGGCGCGGGCTTGATAAACAAAAGCTGACCGACTACCAGCATCAGCTGGGGGCGGCGATGGTGATCGTCAGCGCCTGGAATGTCGATGAGTACCAGGTGATGCGTCTGGCTGGCTCGCTGACGCCGCGTGCCATGAAACTGGCGCATGATGCCGGTTTTGATGTGGCGCCGCTCGGCAAGATCCCGCATTTGAAAACGCCTGGCCTGCTGGTGATGGACATGGATTCCACCGCGATTCAGATCGAATGCATCGATGAAATCGCCAAACTGGCGGGCTGTGGTGAGCAGGTGGCGGAAGTCACCGAGCGTGCGATGCGCGGCGAGCTGGATTTCAAAGCCAGCCTGCGTGAACGCGTCGGCACCCTGAGCGGGGCGGATGCTAATATCCTGAAGCAGGTACGCGATACGCTACCGCTGATGCCGGGCCTGACCACGCTGGTGCAAAAGTTGCAGGCGCTGGGCTGGCAGGTAGCGATTGCTTCCGGCGGCTTCACCTACTATGCCGATTATCTGCGTGACACGCTGCATCTGGCGGCGGCCATGGCAAATGAGCTGGAAATCCGCGACGGCAAGCTGACCGGCCAGGTGCTGGGACAGATTGTCGATGCCCAATTTAAAGCCGATACCCTGAACAATCTGGCGCAGCGTTTTGCCATTGCGCCGGAGCAGACCGTGGCCATTGGCGACGGGGCTAACGACCTGCCGATGATTAAAGCCGCGGGTCTGGGTATCGCCTATCATGCTAAACCGAAAGTGAATGAGCAGACGGAAGTGATTATCCGCCATGCTGACCTGATGGGGGTGTTCTGCATCCTGAGCGGCAGCCTGATTCACGAAGAGCGTTAATTAAGGAACTGATTTGGCCAAAGCGGCAAAACGTGCGTTCGTTTGTAATGAATGCGGCGCTGATTATCCGCGCTGGCAGGGGCAATGCAGCGCCTGCCACGCCTGGAACACCATCACCGAGGTACGCATTGCGGCCTCGCCCGCGAGTGCGCGTAACGAGCGTCTGAGTGGCTATGCCGGTAGCGCGGGCACCAGCCGGGTGCAGAAGCTCTCCGAGATCAGCCTTGAGGCGTTGCCACGCTTCTCCACCAGTTTTAAAGAGTTTGACCGTGTGCTCGGCGGCGGTGTGGTGCCGGGCAGTGCCATTCTGATTGGCGGCAATCCCGGTGCCGGGAAATCGACGCTGCTGTTGCAGGTGATGTGTAAGCTGGCGGAAGGGATGAAAACCCTGTACGTCACCGGCGAAGAATCCCTGCAACAGGTAGCAATGCGCGCCCATCGTCTGGGATTACCCACCGAAAACCTGAATATGCTGTCGGAAACCAGTATCGAGCAGATCTGTCTGATCGCCGAGCAGGAACAACCGAAGCTGATGGTGATCGACTCGATCCAGGTGATGCATATGGCGGAGATCCAGTCTTCGCCCGGTAGCGTGGCGCAGGTACGCGAAACCGCCGCCTACCTGACGCGCTTCGCCAAAACGCGTGGCGTGGCGATTGTGATGGTGGGACACGTCACCAAAGATGGCTCGCTGGCGGGCCCCAAAGTGCTGGAGCACTGCATCGACTGTTCAGTGCTGCTGGATGGCGATGCCGATTCCCGTTTCCGCACCCTGCGCAGCCATAAAAACCGCTTTGGTGCGGTGAACGAGCTGGGGGTGTTCGCCATGACCGAGCAGGGCATGCGCGAGATCAGCAACCCGTCGGCCATCTTCCTGTCCCGTGGTGATGAGGTGACCTCTGGCAGCTCGGTGATGGTGGTGTGGGAAGGCTCGCGTCCCTTGCTGGTGGAGATTCAGGCGCTGGTCGATCACTCGATGATGGGTAATCCACGTCGTGTGGCGGTTGGCCTGGAACAGAACCGTCTGGCGATTCTGCTGGCGGTGCTGCATCGCCACGGTGGCTTGCAGATGGCGGACCAGGATGTGTTCGTGAACGTGGTCGGTGGCGTGAAAGTCACCGAAACCAGTGCCGACCTGGCGTTGCTGCTGGCGATGGTCTCCAGCCTGCGCGATCGTCCACTGCCGCAGGATCTGGTGATCTTTGGTGAAGTCGGGCTGGCGGGTGAGATTCGTCCGGTGCCAAGTGGCCAGGAACGTATTTCAGAAGCGGCCAAGCACGGCTTTAAACGTGCGATTGTGCCTGCGGGCAATGCCCCCAAAAAACCTATCGACGGGATGAAAGTTTACAGCGCGAAGAAGCTGGCCGATGCGCTGGCGATTCTGGATGAGCTGTAAACCTGGCCCGTAGCGGCGCGATTTATCGCGCTCTTTTGGCCTTACGGTGGCAAAAACCTGCGCGATAAATCGCGCCGCTACGGACAATGTGCACACTATTTTATGCAGGAGGCACGCAGTGTCATCATTTGACTACCTGAAAACCGCCATACGCCAGCAGGGTCACACGCTGCAACAGGTGGCGGATGCCAGCGGGATGACCAAAGGCTACTTAAGCCAGTTGCTGAATGCCAAAATCAAAAGTCCCAGTGCGCAAAAGCTGGAAGCGCTGCACCGTTTTCTCGGGCTGGAATTTCCGCGTCGGCAGAAAACGGTCGGCGTGGTGTTCGGTAAATTCTATCCGCTGCATACCGGGCATATTTATCTGATCCAGCGCGCCTGTAGCCAGGTGGATGAGCTGCATATCATCATGGGACATGACGATCCGCGCGATCGTGAGTTGTTTGAAAACAGCGCCATGTCACAGCAGCCGACGGTCAGCGATCGTCTGCGCTGGCTGCTGCAAACCTTTAAATACCAGAAAAATATCCGTATCCACTCGTTCAATGAAGAAGGGATCGAACCGTATCCGCACGGCTGGGATGTGTGGAGTGAAGGGGTGAAAGCGTTTCTGGCGCAGCAGGGGATTGAAGCCGATTGTGTTTATACCAGCGAAGCGCCGGATGCGCCGATGTATCAGCAGCATCTCGGTATCGAAGCGGTGGTAATCGATCCCAGCCGATCTTTTATGAGCATCAGCGGCGGGCAGATTCGTCAGGATCCGTTCCGCTACTGGGAATATATCCCCACCGAGGTGAAACCGTTCTTTGTGCGCACCGTAGCGGTGCTGGGCGGTGAATCGAGCGGTAAATCGACGCTGGTGAATAAGCTGGCGAATATCTTTAATACCACCAGCGCGTGGGAATATGGCCGCGATTATGTCTTCTCCCACCTCGGCGGGGATGAGATCGCGCTGCAATATTCCGACTACGACAAAATTGCCCTCGGCCAGGCGCAGTACATTGATTTTGCCGTCAAGTACGCCAACAAGGTGGCGTTTATCGACACCGATTTCATCACTACGCAGGCGTTCTGTCTCAAGTATGAGGGGCGTGAACACCCCTTTGTACAGGCGTTGATTGATGAATACCGTTTCGATCTGGTGATCCTGCTGGAGAATAACGTGCCCTGGGTGGCGGATGGATTGCGCAGCCTCGGCAGTTCGGTGGATCGACGCGAATTCCAGTCGCTGCTCATCACCATGCTGCGCGAGAACAATGTTGAATTCGTGCATGTGAAAGAAGATGACTACGACACGCGCTTCCTGCGCTGTGTCGAGTTGGTGAAGCAGATGCTGGGGGATGGTGCCCCACGTTAAGCAAAGCCGGGCATCAGGCCCGGCAAAGATTTTAATGCGTCGCCAGTGCGCGCAGGGTATTCACCCCTTTTTGTCGCACCAGCAGCGCCAGCAATAACATGCCTGCCAGCGCCAGTACACTCGCCAGCACGAAGGCGGTGTGATAGCCGCCACCATACTGAATCAGGAAGCCGGTGATCCCCGGCGACAAAATGCCTGCCAGATTCGCCAGCAGATGGACGAAGCCGCCCGCAGTGCCGATGCGACCCGCCGGGACGATATCCTGCAACAACGACCAGCACGCCTGTGGCGTCATATAGGCAAACACGCTTGCCAGCGTAATCAGCGTCACCGCGCCTGCCAGGCTCTGGCTCCAGGCGGTGAGCAGCACGCACAACGCCGCCACCGCCAGACCGACAAAGATCACCAGCTTGCGCGACAACAGGAAGTTCTGGGTGCGGCGAAACAGCATGTCACATACCACGCCGCCACCGAGAAAACCCACTGTGGCACCGAGCCACGGCAGAATGCCGATGATGCTCATGCTTTTGATATCCAGATGCTGGAAATCGGTCAGGTAGCTGGGCAGCCAGGAGAGGAAGAAATACTGGATGTAATTGAAGCAGAAGAACGCACTGGCGACGCCCAGCACCGGCAGCGAGAAGACATAACGCCACAGCGAATGATTGTCCTGCTGCGGCGTGCTGGTGCTCTGGCTGGCGGGACGCTGCTGCATAATCAGCTGGCTTTCCGCCTGGCTGACGCGCGGATGTTGCTCCGGTTTATCACGGAACAGCAGCAACCAGCAGGCGACCCAGACAAAGCCCAGTGCGGCAATCACCACAAAGGCGATACGCCAGCCATAATTCAGCCCCACCAGTCCGACGATCGGTGCGGCAATCGCTGCCCCCAGCGGTTGTCCGGCATTGGTAAAGCCGACGGCCCGGCCCACCTCCTGGCGTGGGAACCAGTTGGCAATCGATTTATTGGTGGTGGTGCCCATCGGGCCTTCGCCAATGCCGAACAGCATACGGACGATCAGCAGATGGCCAAAGCCGGTGACCAGCGCCGTTGCGCCGCAGAACAGCGACCAGATAGTGGCAGCCCAGGCGTAAACGCGGCGTGGACCAAAGCGGTCCGCACCCCAGCCACCGAGGAAGCAAAACAGGCAGTAGCCGATAAAGAAGCAGCTGAACAGGATGCCCATCTGCGCATCATCAATCCCCAGATCCTTTTTCACCAGCGGAGCCATCACTGACAGGGCCGCGCGATCGAGATAGTTGAGCATACCGGCACAGAACAGCAGCAGGGCAATAACCACACGATAGTTTTTAAACATGGCGCTGTACTCCCTGTTGATCAATCTGCTGATGGGTTAACCGATATTCCCGCAGCACCTGTTCATCGGGCTGATAACCGAGGCCAGGGCGCTGGCTCAGGGTAAAGCTCACCTCGGCAGGCAGGTCGGGATAGAGTGGGACGGCAAAATCGATCCATGGGATCTCCATTTTGACGCTCTCCGGCAGCACAGCCACCAGATGCGCCGTTGCCAGCATCCCTGCGCCGTAATAGAAGCAGTGCGGTACCACACGTACACGATATTGTTGCGCCAGTTCGAATACATGCAGGGCCGCCGTGATGCCCCCCACTTTGGTGACGCTGGGTTGCACCACATCGACGGCACCACTTTCCAGCAGATTGACGAAACCAAAATCGCCATCGACATTTTCCCCCGCCGCCAGCGGCACACCCACACAGCGTAGCTCCGCCAGACCTGCAAAATCATCCGGTGGCCAAATCGGCTCTTCCAGCCAGCCCAGTTGCAGCGATTGCAGGGCATCAGCCTGCTGGCTGGCCTGTTCGCGCGTCCACGGGCAATTGACGTCCACCATCAGTTGCACCTCGGCTGGCAGCGCGGCGCGTGCGGCGGCAATGGCGGGCTGGGCGGTTTCATGCAGCTTCATGGTGCGGAAACCCTGCTGGTGGGCGCGCTGCACCTGAGCGGCGACTTCCTGCGGATCGTTGGCGTAACTCACCAGGCTGGCGTAACGCTCTATGCGATGCCGCGTGGCTCCCAGCAGTTGCCACAGTGGTTGCTGGCGCTGCTGGCCGAGCAGATCCCACAGGGCGATATCCATCGCCGATAACGCGTAGCGTACCGGACCGCTGCGACCAAATGCATGTAAGGCCTGCTCGGCGCTTTGCATCAGCGCCGCGATGGCCGGTTGGCTATCGGGCAACTCCCGTTGCAGGAAAAACGGTGCCACCAGGCTGGACAGCGCCTGCTCGGTCACCGGATTCGCCAGATGCCCAAAAGCTTCACCCCAGCCAACCAGTCCGGTGTCACTGGTGACTTTTACCAGCAGCGTTTCCATCCGGCTGAGTGACGGCGAGGCGGCGTTAAAGGTGGTTTCCTGTTCCGCTGGTGGGCGTCGATGCGCATCAAACGGGATCGCGATACGCATCACTTCGATCATAGTTATTTTCATGCCATAGACCTCAATAGGGGTAACGCCCGGCGTGAATAGTTATGAAGAATGCCGGGACTGAGAGAGATAAGTCAGGTCAATAGCGAGTATAAAAAGCGGGCAAAGCGGCGACATCGGGCAACAGCCCAGGAGTGAAAGCGGATTCAGGCGAGTTTTTGGGCCGATCAACGGGGCAGGGTGCAGGCGATCACAAATAGGGTTTTAAAAATCAAAACCGCGCCATAAATCGCGCCGCTACGGAAGAGGCAAATGTCTGTAGCGGCGCGATTTATCGCGCAAAACAAAGGCACCGTTGAAGGTGCCTCATTTCATATATTGGCGTGCTTACTTCGCCATACGTTTGTACTTCATACGCTTCGGCTCCAGTGCATCGGCGCCGAGGGTGCGTTTTTTGTACTCTTCGTATTCGGTGAAGTTACCTTCGAAGAACTCCACTTTGCCCTCATCCTGATAATCGATGATGTGGGTAGCGATACGGTCGAGGAACCAACGGTCATGCGAGATCACCATCGCACAGCCCGGGAACTCCAGCAGGGCGTTTTCCAGCGCGCGCAGGGTTTCGATATCGAGGTCGTTAGTCGGTTCATCGAGCAGCAGCAGGTTGCCGCCTACCTGTAACAGTTTTGCCAGGTGCAGACGACCGCGCTCACCACCAGACAGCTCGCCAACGCGCTTGCCCTGGTCAGTGCCTTTAAAGTTGAAGCGACCGACGTAAGCACGGCTTGGCATTTCGGTGTTACCGATACGCATAATGTCCTGGCCGCCAGAAACTTCTTCCCACACGGTTTTGCTGCCATCCATCGCATCACGGAACTGATCGACTGACGCCAGCTTAACGGTTTCACCCAGCTCGATGCTGCCGGAATCCGGCTGCTCCTGACCTGACATCATACGGAACAGGGTGGATTTACCCGCGCCGTTCGGTCCGATAATCCCGACAATCGCGCCTTTCGGCAGCGAGAAGGACAGATCATCAATCAGAACACGGTCACCATAGGATTTGCTCAGATGGCTGACTTCCACCACCTTGTCACCGAGGCGTGCACCTGGCGGAATGAACAGTTCGTTGGTTTCGTTACGTTTCTGGTATTCGGTGTTGTTCAGTTCTTCAAAGCGTGCCAGACGGGCCTTGCCCTTTGACTGGCGGCCTTTCGCGCCCTGACGCACCCACTCCAGCTCTTTCTCAATCGATTTGCGACGTGCAGCTTCAGACGACGCTTCCTGCGCCAGACGCTGATCTTTCTGCTCCAGCCAGGAGGAGTAGTTACCTTCCCACGGAATACCTTCACCGCGGTCCAGCTCCAGAATCCAGCCAGCGACGTTGTCGAGGAAGTAACGGTCATGGGTGATCGCCACCACGGTGCCTTCGAAATCGTGCAGGAAACGTTCCAGCCACGCCACGGATTCTGCATCCAGGTGGTTCGTCGGTTCGTCGAGCAGCAGCATGTCTGGCTTTTCCAGCAGCAGACGGCACAGCGCGACACGGCGGCGCTCACCACCGGACAGGTTGGCGATTTTCGCATCCCAGTCTGGCAGACGCATCGCGTCAGCCGCACGGTTCAGCTGCGTTTCGAGGTTGTGACCATCGTGCGCGTGGATCACTTCTTCCAGACGGCCCTGTTCGGCGGCCAATTTGTCAAAATCTGCATCCGGATCGGCGTACAGCGCGTAGACTTCGTCGAGACGCTTCAGTGCGCCTACCACTTCGGACACCGCTTCCTCAACGGATTCACGCACGGTGTGCTCCGGGTTGAGCTGCGGTTCCTGCGGCAGGTAGCCGACTTTAATACCCGGCTGCGGGCGCGCTTCCCCTTCGATATCTTTATCAATCCCGGCCATGATGCGCAGCAGGGTAGATTTACCCGCGCCGTTCAGGCCGAGGACACCAATTTTTGCCCCAGGGAAAAAGCTGAGAGAGATATTCTTCAGAATATGACGCTTCGGCGGAACCACTTTGCCGACGCGATGCATGCTATAGACGAATTGAGCCACGTTGTATGGAACTCCTGGTCTGTGGAGGTGAACGTCAGATGCTGAAGTTTAGCCGTTTTCCCGTGGTATTCACAGCCACGCGGCGGTGAAACTCGCCGGAAATGGATAACTGATTGATTCTCACTCAGTCGCCGGACTATGCTGCCTTTTTGCCTTAAAACGGGAGGAGGTGCGATGAGAGTGCTGATTGCTGCGGATGAACATGCCTGGGGCGGATTGATACCGTCGATTCGTCAGACATTACCCGACGTGGAGTTTGTGGCGTCTGCCGGTCATGCGGCGGAAAGTCTGGCGGGATTCGATGCGCTGGTGCCCGGCATGTGCCGGGTGGATGCACGGCTGCTGGCCACCGCCGATCGTCTGAAGCTGATCCAGCAGGCGGGTGTCGGGCTGGAAGGCGTCGATATCGATGCGGCAAAGAAGGCTGGCATTATGGTGGCGAACGTCCCCTCCGACCATTCCGGCAATGCTGATTCAGTGGCGGAGCTGGGCATCTGGATGATGATTGGTCTGGCGCGTCGCCAGCAGGAAATCGCCCAGTGTCTGGCACAGCAGCGCCTTGGACAACCGATTGGCATGGGGCTGATGGGCAAAACCGTGGGGCTGGTGGGCCTGGGCGGCATCGGTAAAGCGCTGGCGAAGCGTCTCGCGCCCTTTGGTATGCGTATGATTGGCGTGAAACGTGAAGCCGATGAGGCCTTTGCGCGTCAGCATCAGCTCGACTGGGCGGGCGGTATCGGCCAGTTGCCGCAGCTGCTGGCAGAGTCCGATTTTGTGGTGCTGAGTCTGCCGGATAGCGCCGAGACGCACCACATCATCGACGCCGCCGCGTTGGCGCAGATGAAGCCAGACAGCTTCCTGGTAAACCTTGGACGTGGCGGCCTGATCGACAAAGCGGCGTTTCTGGCGGCGCTGGAAAATAAAACCCTGGCCGGTGCCGGATTAGATGTGTTCTGGCAGGAGCCGCCGGACCCGAATGATGCGGTGTTCCGTCATAACGTGATTGCCACGCCACATATCGGTGGCGTCACCGATATCTCACTGGCGGGCAATATCAAAGGGGTGTGCGATAACCTGCGTCGTCTGCGCGATGGCGAAGCGGTAGTCGATCGCTGGGCCTAACCACAACACAGCTTCACCTCTGCCGCCTGCATCACTTTCAGTAACGCGGGCGGCGGCGGGCTGTCGCTCACCAGAATATCAAACAGCGAAAAATCGCCGATACGGGCAGGCAGTACCTTGCCATATTTGCTGCTGTCGCCCACCATGATGCGCGTCTGCGCCCGCTGTAACGCCAGATGTTTAATCGGCAACTCGTTCAGGTTGTAGCAGGTGACGCCCTGACGGATATCCATCCCGGCGGCGGAGATAAAAGCTTTGGTTGGGCAGAGCGCGTCCAGCACCGTGACCTGCTCCAGTGGGGTAAACACTGCGTTATCGGCGTGAAATTCCCCGCCCGATAAAATCACCCGACAGTTCGGTTTCTCCTTCAGCGCCAGAAAGGTATTGATAGCGCTGCAAATGGCGGTGAACGGCAGGTCATTGTCGATGGCATCCACCACCAGCGGCAGCGTGGTGCCGCAGTCGAAAAACACGGTATCGTTAGGCTCAATCAGCGCAGCTGCATACTGGGCCAGCTGCTGCTTTTTGCTTACGTTGAGGTTCTGTTGGTCGCTGACAAAGTAATGCGCGATGTGCTGGCGTGGGTCGCGCATGATATAGCCACCCAGCAACACCACGCCGTTTGCCGCAGCGGGCAGATCGCGGCGAATGGTCATTTCAGACACGCCCAGCAACTGGGCGGCTTCTTTCAGATGCAGTTTGTCGGTGCGCTTCAGCGCCTGAGCCAGGCGGGTGATGCGGTCATCGCGGCGGGTTTCCATCTCTCGGTTTTTCCTGGCAAAAACATAGGTCATGTTAACCAGAAATCACCTCAAATCGCCACCAGTCCGCGTACACCATCGGCTTCCATCGCATTGCCCCGTCCACGTTGCACGATTTCGCCGCGCGACATCACCAGATAGCTGTCTGCCAGCTCGGCGGCAAAGTCGTAAAACTGCTCCACCAGCAGGATCGCCATATCGCCGCGCTGGGCGAGCTGGCGGATCACCGCGCCGATCTCTTTGATCACCGATGGCTGGATCCCTTCGGTGGGTTCATCGAGGATCAACAGCTGCGGTTTGCAGGCCAGCGCGCGACCAATCGCCAGCTGCTGCTGCTGACCACCGGAAAGATCGCCGCCGCGGCGTGCCTTCATTTCGCGCAGTACCGGGAACAGCTGATAAATCTCCTCCGGTACCGCTTTGGCCTGCGCCCCTGAAAAGCGCGCCAGCCCCATCAGCAGATTCTCTTCCACCGTCAGACGCGGGAAGATCTCCCGCCCCTGTGGCACGTAAGCAATCCCGGACTGCACGCGCTGATGCGGTTTGCGGCTGTTGATCACTTTATCCTGCCAGCGGATTTCACCGGATTTTGCCGGAATCAGCCCCATCAGACACTTCAGCAGCGTGGTTTTCCCCACGCCATTGCGTCCCAGCAGGCAGGTGATTTCACCGGGTTTAGCGTCGAACGACAGGCCGCGCAGAATATGGCTGCCGCCGTAATATTGATTCAGTTCCGATACCTGTAACATCTCAGCGCCCCAGATAAACGTCGATAACCCGATCGTCGGCCTGTACTTCGCGCAACGATCCCTCGGCCAGCACCTGCCCCTGATGCAGCACCGTCACATGATCGGCGATGGTCTCGACAAACCCCATGTCGTGTTCCACCACCATCAGCGAATGCTTACCGGCGAGGCTGCGGAACAGCTCGGCGGTGTACTCGGTTTCCGCATCGGTCATACCCGCCGCCGGTTCATCCAGCAGCAACAGATGCGGGTCCTGCACCAGCAACATGCCGATCTCAAGAAACTGTTTTTGCCCGTGCGACAGCAAACCCGCTTTGCGCTGCCGTTCAGCGCCGAGCCGCAGCAGTTTCAGCACCTCGTCGATGCGATCCTGCTGTTCGCCGCTGAGGCGGGCGCGCAAACTGGCCCATACCGATTTGTCATTTTTCAGCGCGATTTCGAGGTTTTCGAACACCGTCAGCGCTTCAAAAACCGTGGGTTTCTGGAACTTGCGGCCAATGCCAGCGCGCGCGATCTCGACCGAAGACAGGCGGGTGAGATCGGTATCCTGGTCATAGATCACCCGGCCATTATCGGGACGGGTTTTGCCGGTGATCACATCCATCAGTGTGGTTTTGCCCGCGCCGTTAGGGCCGATGACGCAACGCAACTCGCCGACGCCAATCTGCAACGACAGGTCGGTCAGCGCACGGAAGCCATCGAACGAGACGTTAATGTTTTCCAGCAGCAGCACCGGATCGCTTTGATCTCGATGGCGATCCGCCGGATGGGGTTGGGTAAACAGGGGTTCAGTCATCTCGCCTCCGGCGCAGCAGGCCAATCACGCCACGCGGCAGGAACAGCGTGACGAGGATAAACATCAGGCCAAGGAAGAACAGCCAGTATTCCGGGAACGCCACGGTGAACCAGCTTTTGGCACCGTTAACAATTGCCGCGCCGAGCAGTGGACCGATCAGCGTGCCGCGTCCACCCAGCGCTACCCAGATTGCGGCTTCGATCGAGTTGGTCGGGGACATTTCGCTCGGGTTGATGATGCCCACCTGCGGCACATACAGCGCGCCTGCCAGGCCGCACAGCACGGCGGAGAGCGTCCAGACAAACAGCTTAAAGCCGCGTGGATCGTAACCGATGAACATCAGGCGGTTTTCCGCATCACGCACCGCGGTCAGCACCCGGCCAAACTTGCTGCGCGCCAGGGCAAAACCGATGCCGAGGCTGACCAGCAACAACAGAACGGTGGCGACAAACAGGCCGATACGCGTGCTGGTGGCGGTGACGTTGAAACCGAGCAGGGTGGTGAAGCCGGTAAAACCGTTGTTGCCGCCAAAGCCGGTTTCGTTGCGGAAAAACAGCAGCATCCCGGCGTAGGTCAGCGCCTGAGTCATGATCGAGAAGTAGACGCCTTTGATCTTCGAGCGGAAGGCAAAGAAGCCAAACACCAGCGCCAGCAGGCCGGGTACCAGCACGATTAGGCACAGCGCCCAGGCAAAATGCTGGGTACCGGCCCAGAACCACGGCAGCTGATTCCACGACAGAAACGACATAAAGGCGGGCAGGCCATCACCCGATGCCTGACGCATCAGGTACATCCCCATACCGTAGCCGCCGAGGGCGAAAAACAGGCCGTGGCCGAGGGAGAGCAGCCCGGCATAGCCCCACACCAGATCAAGCGCCACCGCGACGATGGCGTAGCACAGGATTTTGCCCACCAGCGTCAGGGTGTAGGTGGAAAGTGCCAGCGGGTGGCTGGCGGGCAGCAGCGCAAAGAACGGCATGATCAGCAGCAGCAGGGCGATGATCACGCCGAGGCTGAGGGTCAGGCGCGGCGCTTTGCGCGCGGCGGTTAAGGTTAGCGGCTGGCTCATCAGTCAATCACCCTCCCTTTAAAGGCAAACAGGCCTTGTGGTCGTTTCTGAATAAACAGCACGATCAACACCAGGATAAGGATTTTGCCCAGCACCGCACCAATCTGCGGTTCCAGCACCTTATTAAGAATGCCGAGGCCGAAAGCGGCCACCACGGTGCCCGCCAGCTGCCCGACACCGCCGAGCACCACCACGAGGAAGGAGTCGATGATGTAGCCCTGGCCGAGTTCCGGGCCGACGTTGCCCAGCTGGGACAGGGCGACCCCACCCAGTCCGGCGATGCCGGAACCGAGGCCAAACGCCAGCATATCAATGCGTCCGGTGGGAACACCGCAGCAATCCGCCATCGCACGGTTTTGCGTGACTGCGCGCACGCTGAGGCCGAGACGGGTTTTATTCAGCAGCAGCCAGGTCAGCCCCAGTACCGCAAACACAAACAGGATCACCGCAATACGGTTGTAAGGCAGCACCAGGTTCGGCAGCACCTGCATGCCACCCGAGAGCCAGTCCGGGTTGGAAACCTCAAGGTTCTGCGCGCCAAACAGCATCCGCACCAGCTGGATCAGCATCAGGCTGATGCCCCAGGTGGCGAGCAGGGTTTCCAGCGGGCGACCGTACAGATGACGGATAATGGTACGTTCCAGCACCATGCCCATCACCGCAGTGACAAGGAAGGCGACCGGTAGCGCCAGCAGCGGATACCACGCCAGCCACTGCGGTGCGAACTGCTGGAACAGGCTCTGCACCAGCCAGGTAGCGTACGCGCCCAGCATCAGCATCTCGCCGTGCGCCATGTTGATCACCCCCAGCAGGCCATAGGTGATCGCCAGCCCGAGTGCCGCCAGCAGCAGGATCGATCCCAGCGACAGGCCGGTAAACGCCTGGCCGAGCAGATCCCCCCACATCAGGCGATGTTTGATTTGTTGCAGGCTGGCGCTGGCAGCGGCACGGACCTGGGCGTCAGGTTCGTTCGCCGGTTGTGTCAGGTTTAGCAGGCTGGCCTGCATATTGGGATCGCTCGATTCCCCCAGCAGCTGCACCGCTTTCAGCCGCACCTGCGCATCCGGGCTGGCGAGTTGCAGGTTGGCGGCAGCCATCGCCAGCGTAGCATGGACCTTGCTGTCTTTTTCGCTGGCAAGGCGTTGTTCAATCAGCGGTAGCTGATCGGCCGCGCCATCATTTTGCAGCTGCTGCGCGGCGCGCAGGCGGATGTATGGATCATCGCTCACCAGCTGGTGTGCAGCGAGCGCGCTGGCGATCAGCACGCGCAGCCGGTTGTTCATAAAGAGTTTTTTGGCGTCGCCGGTCGGCTGCTGTGCGCTGTCGAGCGGCTGGAATTTGTCGTCCTGTTTACTGAACGGTTGTTTGTTTTCATCAATGACCACGGTTTCATTGTGCAACGCCTCCAGCAGTGGCAGGCGGCTGGCCTGTGGCGCGGCGGCCCATTGCTGGAGCAGCGTGGCCTGTTGAGTACGACTGGCGGCAGCGAAATCTGCGCCATCGCCCGCCTGGGCCAGCCAGGGCAGGAGCAACAGCAGACAGCAGAGAAAGCGGCGAATTGTCATGGTTCTGGCCCTGTGGTTGCGGGTTAATGATCACGGTCGCCATCAATGGCGACCGTCAACATTACTGGGTGGATTTCACTGGGTGATCCGGCTTCTTATCGTTACCGGCGATATACGGGCTCCACGGCTGGGCGCGTACCGGTTTATCGGTCTGCCACACCACGTTGAACTGACCGTTTTCTTCCACTTCACCAATCATCACCGGCTTATGCAGGTGGTGGTTGGTTTTGTCCATGGTCAGGGTGAAACCGTCTGGTGCTTTGAAGGTTTGTCCGGCCATCGCCGCACGGACTTTGTCCACGTCGGTGGTGCCCGCTTTCTCTACCGCCTGCGCCCACATATGGATGCCGACATAAGTCGCTTCCATCGGATCGTTGGTCACCACGGTGTTGGCGTTCGGCAGGTTATGCGCTTTGGCGTAGGCACGGTAATCGGCGACAAACTTTTTGTTGGTTGGGTTATCAACGGACTCAAAGTAGTTCCAGGCTGCTAACTGACCCACCAGCGGTTTGGTGTCGATACCGCGCAGTTCTTCCTCGCCCACCGAGAAGGCAATCACCGGAATATCGGTCGCTTTGATGCCCTGGTTTGCCAGTTCTTTGTAGAACGGCACGTTGGAGTCACCGTTGATGGTGGAGATCACCGCAGTTTTACCGCCAGCCGAGAATTTCTTGATGTTAGAAACGATGGTCTGGTAATCGCTGTAACCAAACGGCGTATACACTTCCTGGATATCTTTATCCTGAACCCCTTTCGAATGCAGGAAGGCGCGCAGAATCTTGTTGGTAGTGCGCGGATAAACGTAGTCGGTGCCCAGCAGGAAGAAGCGTTTCGCACTGCCGCCATCTTCGCTCATCAGGTATTCCACCGCCGGAATCGCCTGCTGGTTCGGGGCTGCGCCGGTGTAAAATACGTTCGGTGACATCTCTTCACCTTCATATTGCACCGGATAGAACAGCAGGCCGTTCAGCTCCTCAAACACCGGCAGTACCGATTTACGCGATACGGAAGTCCAGCAGCCAAACACCACCGCCACTTTGTCCTGAGTCAGCAGCTGGCGGGCTTTCTCGGCAAACAGCGGCCAGTTGGACGCCGGGTCAACCACCACCGGTTCGAGCTTTTTGCCCAGCACGCCGCCCTTGGCGTTAATTTCATCAATCGTCATCAGCGCAACATCTTTCAGCGGCGTCTCCGAAATGGCCATGGTGCCGGAGAGCGAATGCATAATCCCCACTTTGATGGTATCGGCAGCCTGAGCACCAAAGGCAAAACCCATGCTGACGACGGTAGCGGAGAGAGCGAAAGCCTTAAGCAACGAACGTCTTTTCATCGTTTAAACCCCTAAATGTGTAATGTGTTGTTATTCAATGGGTTGAAGCCGGGCCTGCTGTAACATGTGTAAAGTGATTTTCCTGACCTCGGCCTTACTGACGGCGATATGGTCGGTCAGAATGCGCTGTGCCTCCTCGGTGTGTTGCTGAAAAATCGCCCGTAAGATCAGAGCGTGCTCGCGGTACGTGGCATCGACCCGGTCGTCTCGCGTGAAGTCGAGACGGCGGATGATGCGAATCTTTTCAGTCAGTTCGGCGTGCACCCGTGCCATCTCGCGGTTGCCGGTGGCGCTGACCAGCGCCATATGAAACGCTTCGTCATGCAGCGACACGGCTTTGCCATCCTCCAGTCGTGCATTGTCGATCCAGAAGGTCTTCAGTTCAGTCAGGGTTTCCGCGCACTGCAACGGGGGCAGGGCGCAGAGCCGGCGCACCGCTTCCCGTTCCAGCACGGTGCGGAAGTCGTACAGTTCTTCGAAGTATTCGAAGTTGAACGGTTTGATCTGCCAGCCGCTGCGGAACCACACCTCGACATAACCCTCACGCTCCAGCCAGAACAACGCCTGACGTACCGGCGTGCGGCTGACCTCCATCCGTTCAGCGATTTCGCTCTCGCTGAAGCGGTCGCCGGGCATCAGGCGAAACTCGAAAATATCGTTCTTCAGCGCCTGGTAGACTTTCTCTGCCAGCGCTTCCGGACGGCCTTTGCCGCGTTGCGGGTGAGTGCTCATAACCCTTCCTTATTCCAGCCACAGCAGGGTGTCGCCCGGACTCACCGGACGGCCCGCCTGGCAGGCGATACGTTTCACGCGACCCGCCTGTGGGGCAGTGATCGCCAGTTCCATCTTCATCGCTTCCACGATGATCAGCGTCTGACCGGCTTCGACCTCGTCACCCGGCTGCACCAGCACTTTCCAGATGTTGCCGTTCATATCGGCACATACTGCCAGTGCGCTGTCATCCTGTTCGTCGCTCACCACCAGCGTCTCTTCGCTGGTCAGCGGCGCATTCTGTTCTTCCTGCGCCCACAGCGTCACTTCCTGCTCAAACGCGGCAGCCTGGCGGCTACGGAACTCGTCGATAGAGGCGGCATGTTCGGCGAGGAATTGCTGATGCGCGGCGAAATCAAACACCGTCTCCTCGATGCGGATACGCGCCCGGCCTTCGCGGAAGTCGTCACGCAGTTGGGTCAGTTCGTCTTCGCTCACCGGGTAGAAACGTACCTGGTCGAAGAAGTGCAACAGCCAGGGCTCGTCGGCGGCGAATTGATCGTTTTTCAGGAATTTGTTCCAGATCGGTAGCGTACGGCCAACCAGCTGGTAGCCACCGGGGGAGTCCATGCCGTAGATACACATGTACATGCCGCCGATACCTACCGTGCCTTCGGCGGTAAAGGTACGCGCCGGGCTGTATTTCGAGCTGAGCAGACGATGACGCGGATCGACCGGCACCGCGCAGGGCGCGCCGAGATACACATCGCCCAGACCGAGGATCAGGTAGCTGGCATCGAAAATGGTGTCGCGCACCGCTTCGCGACTCGCCAGGCCGTTAATACGCTGGATAAAGTCAACGTTGTTCGGCAGCCACGGCGCAGTGGCGCGCACCGTTTCTTTGTAGCGTTCCACCGCACCGAGTGTGGCGCTGTCTTCAAACGCCATCGGCATCCAGACGATACGCGACGGCACTTTCAGCTGGCTGACATCACCCAGCCCGGCTTCCAGTTCCAGCAGCAACGCCATCAGGCGCGGCTGGCTGAGGATCAGGCTGTCGTAGCGAATTTGCAGTGAGCGTACGCCGGGGGATAATTCTTCCACGCCGGGCACCGCACGTTCGCGCAGGGCATTCATCAGCAGATGCACGCGCAGACGCAGCGCCAGATCCAGCACGTTGTCGCCGTATTCAATCAGCACGTATTTATCCCCCGCCTGGCGATAGGCCACCGCCGGAGTACGGGTAGTGGCGGGCAGGGCGGCCAGCAGGGTAGCGGAACCGAGGTCGCTATCGGCTAGCGACGGCACTTCGAAGGCGGGCGCATGGGTCGGACGCAACGTCTCGACGCTGTGTGCCTGGGCTTTTTCCAGCGCCACCGCTTCGTCAGCGCTAATTGGATGGAAACGGATGCTATCGCCCGGTTTGACCTGGCCGACTTTCCACAACTCTGCTTTGGCGATAGTGACCGGGCAGACGAAGCCACCGAGGCTTGGGCCGTCATGAGTCAGGATCACCGGGAAGTCGCCGGTGAAGTTAACGGCACCGATAGCGTATTCGCAATCGTGCACGTTGGAGGGATGCAGCCCGGCCTCGCCGCCGTTGGCGCGCGTCCAGCTTGGTTTCGGCCCTACCAGGCGCACGCCCAGACGGTTGGAGTTGTAGTGCACCTGCCAGTCGCTGGCAAAAAATTCGTCAATGGCGGCCTGGGTGAAGAAATCCGGTGCGCCATGCGGTCCGTACAGCACGCCGATGCGCCATTCGCTGCCGTAGTGCGGCACCAGAGCATGATCCAGCGGCTGCGGCTCGCTGACCGGAGCTGGCGTGGTACAGGCGGCCAGCTGCGGCTGGGAGATCGGCAGCATATCGGCGACGCGCAGGGTGCGTCCGGCATGACCACCAAACTGGCCGAGGGAGAAGGTGGCGCGGCTGCCAAGATATTCCGGCACATCAAAGCCGTTGCGTACCGCCAGATAGGTGCGACAGCCGCTGTGCGCACGGCCCAGCGTCAGGGTCTGTCCGGCACGGACGTTGACCGGCTGCCAGTAGCTGATTGCTTCACCATCGAGATCTGCCGGGCAATCCGCGCCGGTCAGGGCAATCACCGCATCGCTGTGAAAACGCAGCGTCGGTCCCTGCAAGGTGAATTCCAGCCCGGCAGCGGCTTCATGGTTGCCGACAATACGGTTGGCGAGGCGGAAGGCGAAATCATCCATCGGGCCGGACGGCGGCACGCCGATGTCCCAGTAGCCGAGGCGGCCCGGGAAATCCTGGATGGTGCTGAAGGTGCCGGGTTGCAGCACTTCAATTACGCTGGCTGACGGGGTGAAGCTATCAAGGAAACGCGTCCAGACGGTGCCGCTGCGGAACGCTTCGGTGGCGACGATCTGGCGCAGATAATCCAGGTTGCTGGCAATGCCGTGCAGCTGGGTCGCGCCCAGCGCCTGCTGCATTTTAGCCAGCGCGGCGTCACGGGTCGCGGCATGCACGATCAGTTTGGCGACCATCGGGTCGTAATATGCTGAGACTTCGGTACCGGTATCGATCCAGCCATCGACGCGAACATCGTCCGGGAAGCTGACGCCAGTCAGTACGCCAGGGCTGGGCTGGAAGTTTTTCAACGGGTCTTCCGCATACAAACGCACTTCAATCGACGCGCCCTGTGGTGCCTGCTGCATCCGCGCCCAGTCGAGGCTGTCGCCCGCTGCCACTTTCAGCATGCATTCCACCAGGTCGAGGCCGGTGACGCACTCGGTCACCGGATGCTCCACCTGCAAACGGGTGTTCACTTCGAGGAAATAAAACGCATCCTGTTCGGCGTCGTAGATATATTCCACGGTACCGGCGCTGCGGTAGCTCACCAGCTCGCCAAGGCGTACCGCTGAAGCCAGCAACGCTTCGCGCGTCGCCTGCGGCAGATTGGGGGCCGGGGTTTCCTCCACCACTTTCTGATTGCGACGTTGCAGCGAGCAGTCGCGCTCGCCAAGGGCGATGACCTTGCCGTTGCCGTCACCAAAGATCTGTACTTCGACATGACGGGCGCGATCGATGCAGCGCTCAAGAAACACACCGGCATCGCTAAAGAATTGTTCGCCGAGACGGCGCACGCTCTCCCACGCGTTGCGCAGGGCATCCGCATCGGCGCAGCGCGTCAGGCCGATGCCGCCGCCACCGGCGGTACTTTTCAGCATCACCGGATAACCGATGTCATCGGCGGCGCTCAGCGCCTCGTCCAGCGAGCTCAGCAGCGGGGTGCCCGGCGTCATGGGGACTCCGGCGCTGGCCGCCAGTTCACGCGCACGGTGTTTCAGGCCGAATTCGCCGATTTGCCGGGCGGTAGGGCCGACAAACGCGATGCCCGCTTCTTCACAGGCGGCCGCAAACGGCAGGCTTTCCGACAGGAAGCCGTAGCCCGGCCAGATGGCTTCAGCACCGGTTTCTTTTGCGGCAGCGAGGATTTTGTCGATCTTCAGGTAGCTGTCGCTGGCTTTATCGCCGCCCAGCGCAATGGCAACATCGGCTTCTTTAACGTGACGCGCGTTGCGGTCGGCGTCGGAATAAACCGCCACGCTTTTCACGCCAAGGCGCTTCAGGGTGCGGATGGCACGACAGGCGATTTCGCCACGGTTAGCAATCAGAACGGTGCTGAACATGATTATTTACTCCCCTGAGTCGCCAGCCAGTTGCGCCAGCCGCCGAATTCGGTGATCTCCAGTGCCTGTTTCAGCACCGCCGGTTCACAGATAAAACCTTTCACGACGCGGCCATCAGCCAGCGTCAGTGAGCCAATGCCCAGCGGCGGCGGGATTTCCGCCACGAATTCGCCAAAGCGCGCCAGCGGGATGTCCCACAGTTCAACGGTAATCGCCGCGCCCTGCTCATCGCGCAGCAGGCCGGGTTTTTTGATTGGTCCATCAAGCAGGGCAAACAGCCGGTAATTGCTGGCGGTGGTGGTTTCTTCCACCAGAACCGCCTGGCGGGTGGTGAGCTGGAAATTCAGTGGCATACCGGTCAGATGCGCACCGACTACCGCGACACGCACATGGTCGGCTGAAGGAGGCAAGGCGGTGTGCTGCGTCGGTTGCGCTTTGCCGGTGGCACCGAGTGGCAATGCCAGCTGTTGTTGCCAGCGCAGGCCAAACTCCACCAGCGCACGATCGTGCCAGGCGGGGGCGATCAGGGTGATGCCCGCAGGCAGGCCATCGGCACGGAACGGGGCTGGCAGCGCCAGCGCGCTGAGATCGGCCAGGTTGGTGAAATTGGTGTAAGTGCCGAACTGCGAGTTGTAGTGCACCGGCTCCTGTTGCATCTCTTCCAGCGTGTGGATAGTTGGCGAGGTGGGTACCACCACGGCATCAAACTGCGCCAGGGTTTGCTGGATCTGACGCGTCAGTTCGGCGCGCAGGTATTCGGCCTGATAAGCCTCCACGGCGCTGTACTTCAGACCGCTGCTGACGATGCCGTACACCACCGGATCCATCTCTTCCGGGCGGTTGATCATCTCGCCCACCGCCACGGTGCGTTCGGCAACCCACGGGCCGTAGTACAGCTGCTCTGCCAGCTGATGGAATGGGGTAAAGTCGATCGGATGCAGCGTGGCACCGCTGGCCAGCAGGCGCTCCAGCGCATTATCCCAGGCAGCTTCGGCTTGTTTGTCATCAAAGAATTCCGGGTTGGCCGGAATGGCAAAGTCCGGATGGGCCTTGATGCTGGCGGGCGCAGTATGCGGGTTGCTGCGTGAGTAGGCATCGTCCGCATCATAACCACCGGCGGCGCTGGCGACGGTGAAGGCATCTTCCACCGTCAGTGCAAACACGGAAACGGTGTCATTCAGGCGACAGGCGGGCAGTAAGCCACTGGCGGAGAACCAGCCTTTGGTGGGTTTCAGGCCGACAATGTTGTTAAACCCGGCCGGTACGCGACCAGAACCAGCGGTATCGGTGCCGAGAGAGAAGCCGACCAGACCGCGTGCCAGTACCGAGGCGGAGCCTGAACTGGAGCCGCCGCTGACGTAGTCCGGGTTAAAAGTATTGCTGACCGCACCGAACGGTGAGCGGGTGCCGACCAGGCCGGTAGCGTATTGGTCAAGATTAGTTTTACCGATTAGCACTGCACCCGCGGCTTTCAGTTGTGCCACGACGAAGGCATCGGCGGTGGCGGTGTAGGTCAGCGCCGGACAGGCAGCAGTGGTCGGCCAGCCCGCGACATCGATATTGTCTTTAACCGCAAAGGGGACGCCGAAAAGTGGCAGCGCAGCCGGGTTGCTCAGGTAGCTGGCGAGCAGTGGCTCAATTTGCGCCTGCAATTGTGCCGGGGTGGCGAGGTAAAGCCAGGCGTTGTCCTGAGGATCAATGGCGTTGAGGTGCGCAGTCAGCAGGGCAGTAATCTGCTGCGGTTCCTGTTGATAGCGCTGTTGCCAATCCTGAATTGTGAGACCAAAAGTCGATGCCATGGGTGAATTCCAACTGGTATACAAGATGGAATTCAACAGAGCAAAGGGCGTGCCATTTTTGTAACAGAATGATTAGGCGCAATTAATGCTTTTACGATAAGTTTTTGTGATGAATAAATGCACAATGGCAGCGCGTCGGGTGGTCGATGACGGTGCGTGAGCGTAAATTTTGTGAAGAACATGGCAAGAGGCCGTGGGCCTGGTTAGCATGAATGAAGTCCGGCATGAGCTGGATCGCAGCACAAAGAGGAGATCGTAGTGGAGAAGTGGCGTAACTGGATGATAGGGATCTGTCTGGTCAGCGCGGCCAGCAGCGTATGGGCCGATTCGCTTGATCAACAACGACAGCGCTATGCCCAGATAAAACAAGCCTGGGATAGCAACCAGATGGATACCGTGGCGCAGCTGATGCCAACGCTACAGGATTACCCGCTTTATCCTTATCTGCAATATCGGATGCTGGCGCAGGATCTCGATCAGGAAACACCGCTGGCGGTGAAAAATTTTATTCAGCAATATCCCACGTTGCCGCCTGCGCGATCGCTGGCGACGCGTTTCGTCAACGTGCTGGCACACCGTCAGGATTGGCAGGAGTTGCTGAGTTTCAGCCCGGAAGAACCCAAGCCGGTGCAGGCGCGCTGTAACTGGTACTACGCCAAATGGGCGACTGGCCAGCAGCAGGCGGCGTTTGACGGGGCGAAATCCATCTGGCTGCGCGGCACCGCGCTGCCCAATGATTGCGACCAACTGTTCTCGGTGTGGCAATCCAGTGGACAACTGTCGCCGATCACCATCCTCGAACGCATTCGCCTGGCGATGAAAGAAGGCAACGATAGCTTGGTGAATTACCTGGCGAAGATGCTGCCTGCGGATTACCAGACCACGGCGAACGCGGTGATGACGTTACAGCAGAACCCGCTCACCATCACCAGCTTTGCCAGCAGCGTCGGACCGACCGATTTTACCCGTCAGGCCACCACTTACGCCTTTGCCCGCGTGGCGCGTCAGGATGTGGAGAATGCCAGGCTGATGATTCCGATTCTGGTGCAATCACAGAAGATGGGGCCGGAAGAGGACCAGGCGCTGAAAGAGATCGTGGCCTGGCGACTGATGGATAATGATGTCACCTCGGATCAGGCGCGCTGGCGCGATAACGTGGTGATGAACAGTGAATCCACCACCTTGATTGAGCGTCGTGTGCGGCTGGCGCTGGCGAATAACGATCGTCGCGGACTGAACACCTGGATTGCCCGTTTGCCGGTAGAAGCCAAAGAGAAGGATGAGTGGCAATACTGGCAGGCCGATCTGCTGATCTCCCAGGGGCGTAAAGAAGAAGCCGACGAAATTCTGCGTAAGCTGATGCAGGCGCGCGGCTTCTATCCGATGGTGGCGGCGCAGCGGCTGGGGGTGGATTATCCGATACAGGTTGATAAGGCCCCGGCACCGGACAATAACCTGGTGCAGGGCGCGGAGCTGGCTCGGGTGCGTGAGCTGATGTACTGGGGGCTGGATAACCTGGCGCGCAGCGAGTGGGCCAATCTGATCGCCAGCAAAACCCGCGATCAGCAGCAGATGCTGGCGCGCTATGCCAACGAGCAGGATTGGTGGGACCTCAGCGTGCAGGCGACCATCACCGCTAAAATGTGGGACAGCCTGAAAGAGCGCTTCCCGCTGGCATGGCAGAACCTGTATCAGCAATACACCGGCGGCAAAGGCATTCCGCAGAGCTATGCGATGGCGATTTCGCGCCAGGAAAGCGCGTGGAACCCGAAAGCGCGTTCGCCGGTGGGGGCGAGCGGCCTGATGCAAATCATGCCTGCCACCGCGACCCATACCGTGAAGATGTATAGCATCCCTGGTTATGTGAACAGCAGCCAGCTGCTTGATCCACAAACCAATATTCAGATCGGTACGCAGTATCTGGAATATGTTTATCAGCAGTTTGATCAGAACCGTATCTTTGCCTCGGCGGCCTATAACGCCGGACCCGGGCGGGTGCGCAGCTGGCTGAATAACAGCGGCGGACGTCTCGATGCTGTCGCCTTTATCGAGACCATTCCGTTCTCGGAAACCCGTGGCTACGTGAAGAACGTGCTGGCCTATGATGCCTACTATCGTTACTTCATGGGCAAGCCAGATAAGATTCTGGCTGATGGCGAGTGGAATCGCCGCTACTGACTGTGCTATGCTTCCGTACTCGTTAATGAGTACGGAAGCCCTTCATGAGCCAACCCCTTTCTTCCCAGCCGGAATCGGCACAGCCTGTTGAAGATAACTGGCTGCGTTTTGTCGAACTGATGCAAAACGCCTACGCCGATGGCGTGGCACTGCCGTTGCTGCATCTGATGATGACCCCGGATGAGCGGGAATCTTACGGTACGCGTCTGCGGATTATTGAAGAGTTGATGAACGGTGAAATGAGCCAGCGCGAACTGAAAAACGAGCTGGGCGTCGGTATCGCCACTATCACCCGTGGCTCCAACAGCCTGAAAGAAGCGCCGCCGGAGCTGAAACGCTGGCTGGAAGCGCGTCTGGGACGCGCCTGATTACTGCTGATATAGCGGATGGGTGAACGGGCAGAGCGCCAGAATCAACGCCTGATGATACACGCTGGAGCGGGTCAGCAGGCCGTGCGTAAAGGCACCAATCGCCCCCCCTTTGTGTTTGATATTCTCCACACCGGTTAAGCGCGCCATTTCATCACCCAGCTCGTTACCTGCGGCCAGGCCGCGCATCACTACCGGTGGCAGCGTAAAGCTGGCAGAACGCGATTCACCGCGCTGCTGTGCATTCTCCACCACCATCCAGGCGAAGGCGCTATCGCCCTCAATGCCAGCTTCTATCGCCACCCAAAAATCGGCATCGGCTTTTTTTGCACGCGCATTGACGACGCGCTGACGTGCGCCAGTTCGCGTTTCTACATCACTCAGCGGCTGGGCAGCAACGCCACTCTCGACCTCGACCCCTTCAATATGGCAGGATCCTTCGCCGAAAACGTCGTTGAACGCCTGTGCAATCGCGCGGATTTTTGCCGGGTTGATGGTGGCTGCGACAACATGGTACATAATTGTTTGAACCCTCAAGGCAAATTTGTCGCAGTATAACGGAAATTAAGCATGCTACAGGTCTATCTTGTTCGTCACGGTGAAACGGTATGGAATGCGGCCCGACGCATTCAGGGGCAGTCCGACAGTCCGCTGACGGAAACAGGTGAACAGCAGGCCCATCAGGTGGGCGAGCGCGTTAAATCGCTGGGCATTACCCACGTGATTGCCAGCGATTTAGGACGTACCCGGCGCACCGCAGAAATTATCGCGGATGCCTGCGGTTGCACTGTCACTGTCGATGCGCGTCTGCGCGAACTGAATATGGGCGTGTTAGAGAAGCGCCCCCTCGACGGCCTGACGCCGGAAGAGGAAAGCTGGCGTAAAACGCTGGTGGATGGCACCGAAGGTGGCCGTATCCCGGGCGGAGAGTCAATGGCGGAAATGGCGACGCGTATGCACGCAGCGCTGAATGCCTGTCTTGACTTACCGGCGGGTAGCCGTCCGCTGATTGTCAGCCACGGTATGGCGCTGGGTGTGCTGGTGAGCACCATTCTTGGCTTACCGGCCCATGCGGAGCGTCGTCTGCGTCTGCGTAACTGCTCAATCTCACGCGTTGATCATCAGCAGAGCGCCTGGCTGGCAGCGGGTTGGGTGGTGGAAACGGCGGGCGATGTGTCGCATCTCGATGCACCCGCGCTGGATGAATTGCAGCGCTGACATCGAACGAAAACAATGCCGTCATTATGACGGCATTGTTGTTTAGAGCGCCTGCGCCGGTCGAATCGGAATCAGGTATTCGCAGCGGATTTCCGTTGGCGGCTCGCTACGCTTTTTACCACCGTGAGTAAAGAAGCGCTCGATATCCTGCCCCTGACGACGCACCAGACCCAGCGTTGGCATACAGGTGCCGTACAGCAGCAGAATAAACTCCTGCAACGCAGTGCGCGGCCCGGTGTAGGTGAACTGCACATAATCACCCGCTTCCAGAATTACACTCTGGTTGGACTGCATGCTTTTCCCTAACTGATCGGCTGTCACCGCAGTGGTGTAGAGAATTTCCTGCTCATCATCTTTCTCGTGGCTGGCACGTACCTGATGCAGGCCGTATAGCACCGGCGGCACGGTGTCGGTTTCCAACAGGAACTGCTTCCAGAAATGCACGCGCATTTCGTCACGATAGCTGGAGATCTGTTCCAGCGTGCAGCTGTAAATCTGCGTCTGACCCACCAGCACCGTTTCCGGCAGGGTGACATACTGCGGCTCAGGCAGGTAATTATCGTCCAGACGGATCGGGGGACGGATACCGAAGGAGTTCCAGTCTGACGAACGACGATACCAGGCGGGCGTTTGGTTAAACTGCTTTTTGAACGCACGGGTAAAGGTCTGCTGGGAATCGAAACGGTATTGCAGGGCGATGTCGAGAATCGGGCGGCTGGTCAGGCGTAATGCGACCGCTGCCTTCGACAGCCGGCGTGCGCGGATATACGCGCCGATCGCGTGGCCTGTCACGTCCTTAAACATGCGCTGCAGGTGCCATTTGGAGTAACCCGCTTTCAGGGCGACATTATCCAGTGAAAGGGGTTGATCCAGATGGCTCTCCAGCCAGACAAGCAAATCGCGAATGATACCGGCTTGGTCCATAAAACATCCTCATAATTCTCTGGTGGCGCAACTTATGAAGTCGTCGAATAATAGCACGAAATGCAAAAAGGCGAGAGGGCGGTTTTGTAAGTCGACTGTGCTACATCAATGCGGGTTGTTACCCATTTGGTTTGGTTCTGTTACCAATTGCCAGTACATTACATTCTCATCTATTCCGTTTGCAATGGTAACTCAATGACAGTAACTCGCCTTCTTATAGTCACCCTGGCAACTTTCGCCTTCTCTGGTCCCCTCTTTGCCGAGGAGATCGGCTCTGTTGACACGGTGTTCAAGATGTTTGGCCCCGATCATAAGATCGTGGTGGAAGCCTTCGATGACCCCGATGTAAAAAATGTAACCTGTTATATCAGCCGGGCAAAAACCGGTGGGATCAAGGGCGGATTAGGCCTGGCGGAGGATACTTCCGACGCGGCGATTTCCTGCCAGCAGGTTGGACCGGTAACGCTTAGCGATAAAATTGCACAGGGTAAGGCGCAGGGGGATGTGGTGTTCCAGAAACGCACATCACTGGTTTTTAAGAAGTTGCAGGTTGTACGCTTTTATGACCAAAAGCGCAATGCTTTGGTGTACCTGGCTTATTCCGACAAAGTGGTCGAAGGCTCACCGAAGAACGCGCTTAGCGCGGTGCCGATCATGCCGTGGCACTGATCATCGCCCATAAAAAAACGCCCTGACGGGCGTTTTTTTGCGGATAACTCAGTCCTGCAGCTCGCCGCAGAAGCGGTAACCTTCGCCGTGAATGGTGGCGATGATTTCTGGCGTATCCGGTGTGGACTCGAAATGCTTACGGATGCGGCGGATGGTGACATCCACGGTACGGTCATGCGGCTTCAGCTCGCGACCGGTCATCTTCTTCAGCAGATCAGCACGGGTCTGAATTTTGCCTGGGTTCTCGCAGAAGTGCAGCATGGCGCGGAATTCACTGCGCGGCAGTTTGTACTGCTCGCCGTTCGGGCTGATCAGTGAGCGGCTATTGATATCCAGCTCCCAGCCGTTGAAACGGTAGCTTTCCACCTGACGACGTTCTTCATTCGGCATCGCCAGATTCATGGTGCGTGACAACAGGTTGCGCGCACGGATGGTCAGCTCACGCGGGTTGAATGGTTTGGTGATGTAATCATCCGCACCAATTTCCAGACCAAGAATTTTGTCCACTTCATTATCACGGCCGGTCAGGAACATCAGTGCGACGTTCGCCTGCTCACGCAGTTCACGTGCCAGCAACAAGCCGTTTTTCCCGGGCAGGTTGATGTCCATGATCACCAGATTGACGTCGTTATCCGTCAGGACCTGATGCATTTCGGCGCCGTCGGTGGCTTCATAGACCACATAACCTTCCGCCTCAAAGATACTTTTGAGGGTGTTACGCGTGACCAGTTCGTCTTCAACGATAAGAATGTGCGGGGTCTGCATGTTTCGCTACCTAAAATTTGCCAACAAATCGAAAACAGGGCGTACGGCGGTTGAACTTACTGTGAGTAATAACAGCATGCCGTTCACAACCGGTGTACGAAATAATCTTCGGAATACACCATCCATCTACGTCAACTTCAGTGTTAGCTCAGCCAGTCAGGATGAATATTTGCGTGCCCCGTGGGTATCGGACTGGCGCTTATCCTAACCGTATTAACAGCAACCTAACAGCACCAACAACAACCGATAAGCATAAAAACAACGCTTCGTTGACTTATATCAAATGCAAGTGTAGCACGTTAACACTTTTATGAAAAACTTCTCCAGGAATGCCAGCTTAGCTCACAAAAAGCAGCATTTTTGCTACATTTCAGCTGCATAATAGCAAAACCAAAACCTGCCGGAAATTATATTTCAATAAGATGATATCTAATGCTTTTATATTAAAATGGTCCGGAAATTTAGCTTTAATACGTTAATTTATGCTCCCCATCGGTTTTATTCGCTTTTAACATCCTTAACATCTTATTTTCTTATAGCGCTATGGTTGGTATTTTGCGGTCTGCATGCCAACATAGGCCGCGTTGTTAACAGTTCGATGGAAAAATCATGCATTTCCCCCTCATTCTTGTCTCTCCCGCCCGACCAGAAAATATCGGTGCGGCAGCCCGTGCGATGAAAACCATGGGATTTAGTGAGTTGCGTATTGTTGCCAGTGATGCCTGGCAGGACCCGGCAGCCAGGCGTGTGGCACATGGCGCGGGCGAGATCCTTGATAGCGTAAAAACTTATGACACGCTGAGCACGGCATTGCAGGATGTGGACTTCTCTGTCGCGACCACCGCCCGCAGCCGGGCGAAGTTTCGTTACTACGCCACGCCCGCTCAGGTGGAAACCATTTTGCAGGAGAAACGCCAGTGGCTGAGCCGCATTGCACTGGTCTTTGGTCGTGAAGATAGCGGGTTAACTAACGAGGAACTGGACCAGGTGGATCTGCTGACCGGGATCCCGATGGCCAATGATTATCCCTCGCTGAATCTCGGCCAGGCGGTGATGGTGTACTGCTATCAGCTTGCGGCGTTGAATCAGGTGGTGGCTCCAGCGGCAGAGCGGGCAGACGCTCAGCAATTGCAGGCATTACGCGCGCGTTTCCAGCAATTACTGGTGCGCCTTGAGGTCAGCGACGATGCCAAGATGGCTGACTGGATCGATCAACGTATCGGTTTACTTGAACAGCGCGACAGCGCCATGCTGCACCGTCTGCTGCATGATGTAGAAAAAAAACTTATAGATAATAACTCGGGTAAATCCTGATTTTATAGTGACAGATCGGGACTTGTGGCTATTTGCTGAACGATCCCGATAGCATTTTCCGGGCAAAGCGTAGCACTGCGTAGTGGCGAAAAATCCAGCAAAGGACAAATTCGTTGACTTAACCGGCACTTTGCTTTAATTCTGGAAGGCAGACGGACAATCAAGACAGACAGAAAAAAATCTCAATGCGTACAATCAGCCTGAACACCACAATTATTATTACCACCACCATTACCACAGGTAACGGTGCGGGCTGACGCATACAGGAAAAACAAAAAAAGAAGCCCGCACCTAAACAGTGCGGGCTTTTTTTTCGGCAAAAATTCAGGAGAGCTTCAACCATGCGAGTGCTGAAATTCGGCGGGACCTCAGTAGCCAATGCGGAACGTTTTCTCCGCGTGGCAGACATTCTGGAAAGCAATGCGCAACAGGGACAGGTCGCCACCGTACTCTCTGCGCCAGCGAAAATTACCAATCATCTGGTCGCGATGATTGAGAAAACCATTAGCGGGCAGGATGCGTTGCCGAATATCAGCGATGCCGAACGTATTTTTGCCGACCTGTTGCAGGGACTGGCCGATGCTCAGCCTGGCTTCGATTTTGATGGCTTAAAAACCCGTGTTGATCTCGAATTTGCTCAGCTGAAACAAGTGCTGCATGGCATCAGCCTGCTGGGACAGTGCCCGGATGCGGTGAATGCTGCCATTATCTGTCGGGGTGAGAAGCTGTCGATTGCCATCATGGAAGCGCTGTTACAGGCGCGTGGTCACAAGGTCACGGTGATCGATCCGGTAGAAAAACTGCTGGCGGTGGGGCATTACCTGGAATCGACAGTCGATATCGCGGAATCCACCCGCCGTATCGCTGCCAGCCAGATTCCTGCGGATCATATGATCCTGATGGCCGGTTTCACCGCCGGTAACGAGCGTGGTGAGCTGGTGGTGCTGGGCCGTAACGGTTCTGACTACTCGGCAGCGGTGCTGGCGGCCTGCTTGCGCGCGGATTGCTGTGAGATCTGGACTGACGTGGATGGCGTTTATACTTGTGATCCGCGCCAGGTGCCGGATGCGCGTCTGCTGAAATCCATGTCCTACCAGGAAGCGATGGAGCTGTCGTACTTTGGTGCCAAAGTTCTGCATCCCCGCACCATCGCCCCGATTGCCCAGTTCCAGATTCCCTGCCTGATCAAAAACACCGCCAATCCGCAAGCACCGGGCACCTTAATCGGTGGCGAAGGCGAGCATGATGAGAATCCGGTAAAAGGCATCACCAACCTGAACAACATGGCGATGTTCAACGTCTCCGGTCCGGGGATGAAAGGCATGGTGGGTATGGCCGCACGCGTGTTTGCGGCGATGTCCCGTACCGGTATCTCGGTGGTGTTGATCACCCAATCTTCTTCTGAATACAGCATCAGCTTCTGCGTACCGCAGAACGAGCTGGCGCGTGCGCGCCGCGTGCTGGAAGATGAATTCTATCTGGAACTGAAAGATGGCCTGCTGGATCCGCTCGAAGTGGTTGAGCAGCTGGCGATCATTTCCGTGGTCGGGGATGGCATGCGCACGCTGCGCGGCATCTCTGCCAAGTTCTTCTCCGCACTGGCGCGCGCCAATATCAACATCGTGGCGATTGCGCAGGGGTCGTCTGAGCGCTCCATCTCCGCCGTGGTCAGCAACGATGAAGTCACCACCGGAGTGCGCGTCGTTCACCAGATGCTGTTCGCCACCGATCAGGTGATCGAAGTGTTTGTGGTCGGCGTGGGTGGCGTGGGTGCTGCGCTGCTGGAGCAGCTGCATCGCCAGCAGGCCTGGCTGAAGCAGAAGCATATTGATTTGCGTGTGTGCGGCATCGCTAACTCACGCGCCTTGTTGACCAACGTCCACGGTATCGATCTCAGCAACTGGGAGTCGGCGCTGGCGGAAGCCAAAGAGCCGTTCAACCTCGGTCGCCTGATTCGTCTGGTGAAGGAATATCATCTGCTGAACCCGGTGATCGTCGATTGTACTTCCAGCCAGGCAGTGGCCGATCAATACGCCGATTTCCTTGCTGATGGTTTCCACGTGGTGGCGCCGAATAAAAAGGCCAACACCTCATCGTGGAATTACTACCAGCAGATGCGCGCCGCCGCAGAGAAATCACGCCGTAAATTCCTATATGACACCAACGTGGGTGCCGGTCTGCCGGTGATCGAAAACCTGCAAAATCTGTTGAATGCCGGTGATGAGCTGATCAAATTCTCCGGTATTCTCTCTGGCTCGCTGTCGTTTATTTTCGGCAAACTGGATGAGGGCGTGTCACTGTCGGCAGCGACCAACATGGCACGCGAACTGGGCTTTACCGAGCCGGACCCGCGCGATGATCTCTCTGGCACCGATGTGGCGCGCAAGCTGCTGATTCTGGCGCGTGAAGCGGGACACCAGCTGGAACTGAGCGATATCGAGATCGAGCCGCTGCTGCCTGCCAGCCTGACGGAGATTGCCGATGTTGAGCAATTTATGCAGCGTTTACCGGAACTGGATAACGCCTTTGCGGCGCGCGTTGCCAAAGCACGCGATGAAGGTAAAGTGTTACGCTTCGTCGGTGCCATCGAAGAGGGTGGTGCCTGCAAGGTGAAAATTGATGCGGTGGATAGCAATGATCCGCTGTTTAAAGTCAAAAATGGCGAAAACGCGCTGGCCTTCTACAGCCGTTATTATCAGCCGATCCCGCTGGTTCTGCGTGGATACGGTGCCGGGAATGATGTGACAGCCGCTGGCGTATTTGCCGATCTGCTGCGCACTCTGTCGTGGAAGTTGGGAGTTTGATGATGGTAAAAATTTATGCACCGGCCTCGATAGGTAACGTCAGCGTCGGCTTTGATGTGCTGGGCGCGGCGGTTTCGCCGGTGGATGGCACCCTGCTGGGTGATTGTGTGTCGGTCGCAGCGGCCGACAGCTTCAGCCTGGTGAACGAAGGGCGCTTTGTCAGCAAACTGCCGACTAATCCCCAGGAAAACATTGTTTACCAGTGCTGGCAGCGTTTTTGTGAAGCGATTGGCAAAGAAGTCCCGGTGGCGATGACGCTGGAAAAAAACATGCCGATCGGTTCGGGTCTTGGCTCCAGCGCCTGCTCCGTGGTGGCGGGACTGATGGCGATGAACGAATTCTGCGGCAAGCCGCTGAACGACACCGAACTGCTGGCGCTGATGGGCGAACTGGAAGGGCGCATTTCCGGCAGCGTGCATTACGACAACGTAGCGCCTTGTTTCCTCGGCGGCGTACAGCTGATGATTGAAGAGGATGGCATCATCAGCCAGCCAGTACCGTCGTTTGATGAGTGGCTGTGGGTGATGGCCTATCCGGGCATCAAAGTCTCCACCGCCGAAGCGCGCGCCATTCTGCCCGCGCAATATCGTAAGCAGGACATTATCAAGCATGGCCGTCTGCTCGGCGGTTTTATCCACGCCTGTCACACCGGTCAGCCCGCGCTTGCGGCTAAACTGATGCAGGATGTGGTGGCCGAGCCGTATCGCACCAAACTGCTGCCGGGCTTTGCCGAAGCGCGTAAAGCCGCTGCCGATATCGGTGCACTGGCTTGCGGTATTTCGGGGTCCGGCCCGACGCTTTTCGCCGTTTGCAACGAGATGGCAACGGCACAGCGGATGGCAGACTGGCTGAGCCAGCACTATCTGCAGAATGAAGAAGGTTTCGTCCACATCTGCCGTCTTGATACGGCTGGCGCACGTAAATTGGGATAACGCATGAAACTCTATAACCTTAAGGATCATAACGAGCAGGTGAGCTTCGCTCAGGCAGTGAAGCAGGGCCTCGGCTCACAGCAGGGGCTGTTTTTCCCGCTTGAACTGCCGGAATTTGAACTGACCGATATCGACGCGATGCTGGAGATGGATTTTGTCACTCGCAGCAGCAAAATCCTCTCGGCTTTTATCGGTGATGAAATTGCCGCCCATCAGCTGGCTGAACGTGTCAAAGCCGCGTTTGCCTTCCCGGCACCGGTGGCAAAAGTCAGTGACGATGTGGCCTGTCTGGAACTGTTCCACGGCCCGACGCTGGCGTTTAAAGATTTCGGCGGCCGCTTTATGGCGCAGATGCTTTCCTACGTGAGTGGTGCCGATGAGAAGATCACCATTCTGACTGCCACCTCAGGCGACACCGGTGCTGCGGTCGCGCATGCGTTTTACGGCATGGAAAACGTGCGTGTCGTGATCCTCTATCCGCAGGGCAAAATCAGCCCGTTGCAGGAAAAACTGTTCTGTACCCTGGGCGGCAACATCGAAACCATCGCCATTGATGGCGACTTTGATGCCTGTCAGGCACTGGTGAAGCAGGCATTTGATGATGAAGAGCTGAAAAAGGCCATTGGCCTGAACTCAGCTAACTCCATCAATATCAGTCGCCTGCTGGCGCAGATTTGCTACTACTTTGAAGCGGTAGCCCAGCTGCCACAGGAAAAACGCAATCAGCTGGTAGTGTCGGTGCCGAGCGGCAACTTTGGCGATCTGACAGCAGGCCTGCTGGCAAAATCACTCGGCCTGCCGATCAAGCGTTTTATCGCGGCCACCAACGCCAACGATACCGTACCGCGCTTCCTTGCTAACGGTGAGTGGACACCGCATGCCACCGTGGCAACGCTGTCCAACGCGATGGATGTGAGCCAGCCGAACAACTGGCCGCGCGTGGAAGAGTTGTTCCGCCGCAAAACCTGGCGTCTGGGCGATCTGGCCTACGGCGCGGTGAGTGACGAGACCACCAAAGCCACCATGCGTGAGCTGGCGGCAATCGGTTATCTCTCTGAACCGCATGCGGCGATTGCTTATCGTCTGCTACGCGATCAGTTACAGGAAGGTGAGTACGGCCTGTTCCTCGGCACTGCGCATCCGACGAAGTTTAAGGAGAGCGTGGAAGCGATTCTGGAACAGACGCTGCCGTTGCCGGAAGCCCTGGCCGAGCGTGCTGACCTGCCGCTGCTGTCACATGATATGCAAGCAGACTTCGCCCCGTTGCGTGCGTTTTTGATGAAATAACGTAAAAAATGGCTGGCGCTTGCCAGCCATTTTTTTCATCCAGTGTAACGGCGCGATTATTTCTGTTCGTGACGCTTAAACACTAACTCGTTTTCGCTGCTCTCTGCCGCCGCAAAGAAATACCCATCCACATCGAACGTCTTCAGTTGTTCCGGCTTGCTCAGGCGATGCTGGATGACATAACGGCTCATCAGGCCACGCGCTTTCTTGGCATAGAAACTGATGACCTTAAATTTGCCGTTCTTCTCATCGAGGAAGACGGGTTTGATCAGACGTCCGGCCAGTTTCTTCGGTTTGATGGCTTTGAAATATTCGTCTGAGGCGAGGTT
The DNA here is from genome assembly GCF_047947045.1 of Pantoea sp. App145. Lineage (NCBI taxonomy): Bacteria > Pseudomonadati > Pseudomonadota > Gammaproteobacteria > Enterobacterales > Erwiniaceae > Pantoea > Pantoea sp. App145. The sequence continues at coordinate 2,105,896 of NZ_CP133290.1, read as the reverse complement.
AATCAGCACATCATCACCTTGCTCCGCCAACGCTGCATTCAGCTTCTCAGTCAGCAAATCTCCCCAGAAGCCGTACAAATCTTTCGCGGCGGGGTTCGCCAGTTTGATCCCCATCTCCAGCCGGTACGGCTGCATCAGATCAAGCGGACGCAGCAAACCATACAAACCTGACAGCATGCGCAGATGCTGCTGAGCGAAGGTAAAATCTTTATCGCTGAAGGTCTCCGCCTGTAAACCGGTATAAACATCACCTTTGAATGCCAGAATCGCCTGACGCGCATTCTCCAGCGTGAAAGGCGGTTGCCAGTCATTAAAACGGTCAGCATTAAGGTGCGCCAGTTTGTCGCTGATGCCCATCAGCGAGGCGATTTGTGCCGGTGACAGGTCGCGGGCGACATCAATCAGCTGTTGTGACTTTTCTAACAGCGCCGGTTGAGTGAATTGTTGTGTCGCAAGCGGGCTTTCAAAATCCAGTGTCTTGGCTGGCGAGATTACCATCAGCATTATTGTGTCCTCGATTGACCCGCAGATTTATCAGGGTATTAACGGAAAATGAGTTCGGGCGAGTGTAGCAAAAAAGCGGCACGGATCGGCAAATCGCTCCCATTTGCGAATGCTTATTAAAGGGCACGCCACGACCTTGCACCGTGGTTACCGCGTGATATTATCGCAACAGCCTTTTTACACCCTGACAGTCAACCTAAGAGAAAAGAGAACCATGACGGACAAACTTACTTCCTTGCGTCAGCTGACTACTGTGGTAGCCGACACCGGTGATATCGCGGCGATGAAACTTTATCAACCGCAGGATGCAACCACCAACCCTTCTTTAATCCTCAATGCCGCTCAAATTCCTGAATACCGTAAACTGATTGACGAAGCCATTAGCTGGGCGCGTCAGCAGAGCAGCAACAAAGAAGAACAATTGCAGCTGGTTTCTGACAAGCTGGCCGTCAACATTGGTCTGGAAATTCTCAAACTGATCCCGGGTCGTATTTCGACTGAAGTGGATGCACGCCTGTCATACGACACCGAAGCGAGCATCGCCAAAGCCCGTAGCCTGATCAAACTGTATAACGATGCCGGCATCAGCAACGATCGCATCCTGATCAAACTGGCTTCTACCTGGCAGGGCATCCGCGCTGCGGAGCAGCTGGAGAAAGAAGGCATCAACTGTAACCTGACCCTGCTGTTCTCCTTCGCTCAGGCGCGTGCCTGTGCAGAAGCGGGCGTGTTCCTGATCTCTCCGTTCGTTGGCCGTATTCTTGACTGGTACAAAGCTAACACCGACAAGAAAGAGTACGCTGCGCACGAAGATCCGGGCGTGGTTTCTGTTTCTGAGATCTACGATTACTACAAACAGCACGGTTACGAAACCGTGGTGATGGGCGCGAGCTTCCGTAACGTCGGCGAAATCATCGAGCTGGCCGGTTGCGACCGTCTGACTATCTCCCCGAACCTGCTGAAAGAGCTGGCTGAGAGCGAAGGTACCGTTGAGCGTAAACTGAGCTACAGCGGCGAAGTGAAAGCGCGTCCGGCAAAAATGACCGAATCCGAGTTCCTGTGGCAGCATAACCAGGATCCGATGGCGGTGACCAAACTGGCTGAAGGCATCCGTAACTTTGCCATCGACCAGGGCAAACTTGAGAAGATGATTGCCGAACTGCTGTAAGTGATGATCCCGTGGCGGCAACACACCACCGTCCGCCACGGTTTTAAACTTTCTTCTCCCTTTCGCTTTGTATTATCCTTCTTTAAATCCCCCTTATATATTTATGCCGCATGCGGTAAACCACAGCGATAACTCTATGGATACATTACGTATTGGATTAATTTCCGTTTCCGATCGCGCTGCGAACGGCATTTATCAGGATCAGGGCATTCCGGCACTGGAGAGCTGGCTCGGCAGCGCGCTGACCACGCCGTTTGAAATCGAAACCCGCCTGGTGCCGGATGAACAGCCGATGATCGAGCAGGCGATTTGTGAACTGGTTGATGAGCTTTTTTGCCATCTGGTGTTAACCACGGGCGGTACCGGACCGGCGCGCCGTGATGTGACACCGGATGCCACCCTGGCGGTGGCCGACCGTGAGATGCCGGGCTTTGGCGAGCAGATGCGCCAAATCAGCCTGCAATTTGTGCCGACGGCGATCCTGTCGCGCCAGGTAGGGGTGATCCGCAAACAATCGTTGATCCTCAACTTGCCCGGGCAGCCGAAATCAATCAAAGAAACGCTGGAAGGGCTCAAAGCGGAAGATGGCAGCGTAAAAGTACCTGGCATCTTTGCAGCTGTACCGTATTGTTTACAGCTGCTGGAGGGGCCATATGTCGAAACAAACCCGCAGGTGGTAGCAGCATTTCGGCCAAAAAGCGCCCGTAGGGAAACAAACGTCTGAAAATCGCCATTTTCAGGCATAAAATTCAGTCTTACTGGTGTGGCAAAAAATTGACGGTATAGTAAGTATAACTTTACAACTACACTAATTTTGCCTCTGGATACCGGTACGTTATGGATTCGCACTCAACGCGTCGCCTCAATCGACAGAATTACAAAACTCTGGCGCTGGCTGCCCTTGGCGGGGCACTGGAATTTTACGACTTCATCATCTTTGTGTTTTTCGCTGCGGTCATCGGTGAACTCTTCTTCCCGGCCGATATACCGGAATGGCTGCGTCAGGTGCAGACCTTTGCCATCTTTGCGGCGGGTTATCTGGCGCGTCCGCTGGGCGGCATCATCATGGCGCATTTTGGTGACAAGGTTGGCCGTAAAAAGATGTTCAGCCTGAGTATCTTGCTGATGGCCTTACCGACGCTGGCGATGGGCGCGTTGCCGACCTACGCCAGCATCGGGATTGCGGCTCCGTTATTGATGCTGCTGCTGCGTGTATTGCAGGGGGCCGCCATCGGTGGCGAAGTGCCCGGCGCATGGGTGTTTGTGGCTGAGCACGTACCCGAAAAACGCGTCGGTTTTGCCTGCGGTACCTTAACGGCGGGCTTAACTGCCGGCATTCTGCTCGGTTCGCTGGTGGCAACCATTATCAATACCTCATTGACCCCGGCGGCGATTGCCGATCATGGCTGGCGTATTCCGTTCTTCCTCGGCGGGGTGTTTGGTCTGCTGGCGATGTATCTGCGTCGCTGGTTACATGAAACACCGGTGTTTCAGCAGATGCAGCAGCGTAAAGCGCTGGCCGATGCCCTGCCGCTGCAAACTATCCTGGCCCATCATAAACGTAGCATCGTGATTTCCATGCTGCTCACCTGGCTGCTCTCCGCCTGCATTGTGGTGGTGATTCTGATGGCGCCAACCCTGATGCAAAAACAGCACGCGATTCCGGCTGCGCTCAGTTTGCAGGCCAACAGTTTTGCCACAGTGATGCTGCTGTTTGGCTGTGTCATTGCGGGCTGGGTGGTGGATCGCTTCGGTGCGGCGCGCACGCTGGTGGTGGGGTCATTGTTGCTGGCTATCGCCAGCTGGAATTTCTTCCATCAACTCGACGGAGCGCCAGAGATGTTGTTTGTCTGGTATGGCCTGGCGGGACTGTGCGTCGGTGTTGTGGGGGTGGTGCCTTTTGTGATGGTACGCGCCTTCCCGGCAGCGGTGCGTTTCACCGGCATCTCCTTCTCCTATAACGTCGCCTACGCCATCTTTGGTGGACTGACTCCAATTAGCGTCACGCTGATGATGCGTGTGACGCCGATGGCCCCCGCCTGGTATGTACTGGCGCTGGCGGGTATTGGCTTCGTCGTTGGTATCTGGCTGTTGCGCGATAATCGGCAGGAAAGTGTGCAGCTTGAGGGACCCATCCACACCTCATGAATGATCACGCGGAGCCAGCAGGCTCCGCGTGGCTATCAGCGGGTGGCGCCAATCGGCAGGATGGTCCGTCCCCATTGTTCATTCAGCACTTCACCCATCGCCAGATAGATGGCGCTGGCACCGCACACCAGGCCGATCCACCCCCCTATGCGTACCAGCAGGGTGTTATCGATCAAATGCCCAATTGCCAGCATGGCAAACAGCACAGTCAAACTGGCAAACACAAATTGCAGCATCAATGGGCCGGTCAGAGTGCCGAAGAACAAAAACAGCGTGAATACGCCCCATAAGCCGAGATAAGCGCCGAGGAAATGGCTATCGGCGGCTTCTGCCAGCCCCATTTTGGGCAGCAGCAGAATCGCGACCAGCGTCAGCCAGAAGCTACCGTAAGAGGCAAACGCTGTCAGACCAAAGGTGTTACCTTTTTTAAACTCCAGCAGGCCCGCAAAGATTTGCGCCAGGCCGCCATAAAAGATGCCCATCGCCAGAATGATGGTGTCCATCGCGAAGAGTCCGGTGTTGTGCAGGTTGAGCAGAATGGTGGTCATACCGAAACCCATTAAGCCCAGCGGCGCAGGATTCGCCAGAGAGATGTTGCGCATAGTTCCTCAGAGGTAATGTTGTGTAGACCCCTCGGTGTGGGGGTGCTGCATAATAATCAGCCACCACAAGGGCATCTTTGATCTGAAAGGGGGGAGATAATTAAAATTTTTTTAGTTTTAACCCTTGATGCGCTTCGAAGCGGCCCCATCTAGTTGTCATCGAGTGTTGTGGAGCAGGAAAAAAAAGCCTGCTCAGGCAGTTGAAAGCGGCAAGATTTGCCCGCATCTCTGCTTCACAACCCAATTTGGCACAGAATTTAAGTGGGAGACGTTTAGATGGGTAAGATTATTGGTATTGACCTGGGTACAACCAACTCTTGTGTTGCGATTATGGACGGCACTAAAGCACGCGTGCTGGAAAATGCCGAGGGCGATCGTACCACGCCTTCAATTATTGCTTATACACAGGATGGCGAAACTCTGGTCGGTCAACCGGCTAAACGTCAGGCGGTGACTAACCCGCAGAACACTCTGTTCGCGATTAAGCGCCTGATTGGCCGTCGTTTTCAGGACGAAGAAGTGCAGCGTGATATCAAAATCATGCCGTACAAAATCACCGCAGCAGATAACGGTGATGCATGGCTGGAAGTGAAAGGCCAGAAAATGGCTCCGCCGCAGATCTCTGCGGAAGTGCTGAAAAAAATGAAGAAAACCGCGGAAGACTTCCTCGGTGAGCCAGTGACTGAAGCGGTGATTACCGTTCCGGCTTACTTCAACGACGCACAGCGTCAGGCAACCAAAGATGCCGGTCGTATCGCGGGCCTGGAAGTAAAACGTATTATTAACGAACCGACTGCTGCGGCGCTGGCTTACGGCCTCGACAAAGGTCAGGGCAACCGCACCATCGCGGTCTATGACCTGGGCGGCGGTACGTTCGATATCTCCATCATCGAAATCGACGAAGTTGATGGCGAAAAAACCTTTGAAGTGCTGGCAACCAACGGTGATACCCATCTGGGTGGTGAAGACTTCGACAGCCGTCTGATCAACTACCTCGTTGCTGAGTTCAAGAAAGATCAGGGCATCGATCTGCACAACGATCCGCTGGCGATGCAGCGTCTGAAAGAAGCCGCAGAGAAAGCGAAAATCGAACTGTCTTCTGCCCAGCAGACTGACGTGAACCTGCCGTACATCACTGCGGATGCGACCGGTCCTAAGCACCTGAACATCAAAGTGACCCGTGCGAAACTGGAATCACTGGTAGAAGACCTGGTTGCGCGTTCTATTGAGCCGCTGAAAGTGGCACTGCAGGATGCTGGTCTGTCAGTTTCTGACATCAACGATGTCATCCTGGTGGGCGGTCAGACGCGTATGCCGCTGGTTCAGGCCAAAGTTACCGAGTTCTTTGGTAAAGAACCACGTAAAGACGTGAACCCGGACGAAGCGGTTGCCGTAGGTGCTGCGGTACAGGGTGGTGTGCTGGGCGGCGACGTGAAAGACGTACTGCTGCTGGACGTAACCCCGCTGTCACTGGGTATTGAAACCATGGGTAGTGTGATGACTTCGCTGATCAGCAAGAACACCACCATCCCGACCAAACACAGCCAGGTGTTCTCGACTGCTGAAGATAACCAGTCTGCCGTGACCATTCACGTGCTGCAGGGTGAGCGTAAACGCGCCAGCGATAACAAATCACTGGGCCAGTTTAACCTCGACGGTATCCAGGCTGCACCGCGCGGTATGCCGCAGATCGAAGTGACCTTCGACATCGATGCGGATGGTATCCTGCATGTGTCTGCAAAAGACAAAAACAGCGGTAAAGAGCAGAAGATCACCATTAAAGCTTCTTCTGGTCTGAACGAAGAAGAGATCGAAAAAATGGTACGTGACGCGGAAGCGAATGCTGAAGCTGACCGTAAATTCGAAGAGCTGGTGCAGACGCGTAACCAGGGCGACCAGATTGCGCACAGCACCCGTAAGCAGCTGGATGAAGCCGGTGACAAGCTTTCTGCCGATGACAAAGCACCGATTGAATCTGCGCTGAACGATCTGAACACCGCGCTGAAAGGCGAAGACAAAGCCGAAATTGAAGCGAAGATGCAGGCTCTGATGCAGGTTTCCAGCAAACTGATGGAAATGGCACAGCAGCAGGGTCAGGCAGGCGCGGCAGATGCTGGCGACGCTTCCGCGAAGAAAGATGACGACGTAGTCGACGCTGAATTCGAAGAAGTTAAAGATAAAAAATAATTGCCCCTGACCGGGCGCGACGGCTGGCCTGACAGCCGTTGAAACCAGCACGGGCGTAGGAGATCTCTCCACGCCCGTGCGATCATGTTAAGGGCAGAAGATGGCGAAGAGTGATTTTTACGAGATCTTAGGCGTCTCTAAATCGGCTGATGAGCGCGAAATCAAAAAGGCTTATAAGCGCCTGGCGATGAAGTACCACCCGGACCGTAACCCGGGCGATAAAGAAGCCGAAGCGAAATTCAAAGAGGTTAAGGAAGCCTACGAAATTCTGACCGATGCGCAGAAGCGCGCGGCCTACGACCAGTACGGTCATGCGGCGTTTGAACAAGGTGGCATGGGCGGCGGTGGATTTGGTGGCGGCGGCTTCGGCGGCGGCGGTGCTGATTTCAGCGATATCTTTGGCGACGTATTTGGCGATATTTTTGGTGGTGGCCGCCGTCAGCGTGCTGCCCGTGGCGCCGATTTACGCTACAACATGGACCTGACGCTGGAAGAAGCGGTGCGCGGCGTGACCAAAGAGATCCGCATTCCAACCCTGGAAGAGTGTGAGGTCTGCCACGGCAGCGGCGCGAAGGCGGGTACGCAACCCCAAACCTGTCCGACCTGTCATGGTGCTGGTCAGGTGCAGATGCGCCAGGGCTTTTTCACTGTGCAGCAGGCGTGTCCGACCTGTCATGGTCGCGGCTCGGTGATTAAAGATCCGTGCAACGCCTGTCATGGTCACGGTCGTGTTGAGCGCTCGAAAACCCTGTCGGTGAAAATCCCGGCTGGCGTTGATACCGGTGACCGTATCCGTCTCAGCGGAGAAGGGGAAGCGGGTGAGCATGGCGCACCGGCTGGCGATCTTTATGTTCAGGTGTCAGTGAAAAAACACCCGATCTTCGAACGTGAAGATAACAACCTGTACTGTGAAGTGCCGATCAACTTCGCGATGGCAGCCCTGGGCGGCGAGATTGAAGTACCGACCCTGGATGGCCGTGTGAAGCTGAAAGTACCGTCAGAAACGCAGACCGGTAAATTGTTCCGCATGCGCGGTAAAGGCGTGAAATCAGTACGAGGTGGTGCGGTGGGTGACCTGCTGTGCCGCGTGGTGGTGGAAACCCCGGTCAGCCTGAACGACAAACAGAAAGCGCTGCTGCGTGAACTGGAGGAGAGTTTTGGCGGCCCGACCGGTGAGAAAAACAGCCCTCGTTCCAAGAGCTTCTTTGACGGCGTGAAGAAGTTTTTTGACGACTTAACCCGCTAAGTTTTTCTGCGTCATCCTGAAAGCCAGCGCTACGCCGCTGGCTTTTTTATTGCCTGCTTTTCCGCAATCATTCGGTTTTTTCGAACCTGGCCTAATAAATAATCTGTTTTTTTCGAGTTAATATTGTCGTTAAGCTAATCGCCTTTTTACTATTCGCTTACAACAAGGAATCTGGACGTGAATATCCGTTTGAAAAAATTGCTTAACAGCGACGCCAGCAGCGGCGTCGTGCTGATTATTGCCGCGGCCATTGCCATGCTGCTGGCTAACAACGTCAACACCCACCAAGGTTATCTCGACCTGCTTAACATTCCGGTGGAGTTCCGTTTTGGTGCGCTGGACATCAGCAAAAATTTGCTGCTGTGGATCAACGATGCGCTGATGGCGGTGTTCTTCCTGATGGTTGGCCTGGAGGTGAAGCGGGAAATGGTGATGGGGGCGCTGGCCCGACGCGATCAGGCGATTTTCCCACTGATTGCGGCGCTTGGCGGTATGGTGGTACCCGGCTTAGTGTTCCTGCTCTTTAACGTCGGTGATGCAGCCACCCGCAGCGGCTGGGCCATTCCCACCGCAACTGATATCGCTTTCGCGCTGGGTATCCTGGCACTGCTGGGTAGCCGGGTTCCGCCTGCGCTGAAGATCTTCCTGATGGCGCTGGCGATCATTGACGATTTGGGCGCTATCGTGATTATCGCGCTGTTCTATACCAGCGATCTTTCTTTAATGTCGTTAGGTGTGGCCGCTGGCGCGATTGTGGTGCTGGGCATCATGAACCTGCTGAATGTGCGTAACACCGGTTTGTATTTGCTGGTGGGGCTGGTGCTGTGGACCGCAGTGTTGAAATCCGGCGTGCATGCCACGCTGGCTGGCGTGGTGGTGGGTTTCCTGATCCCGCTGAAGAAGAAAGAGGGCCATTCCCCGGCCATCCATCTGGAGCACGCGCTGCATCCATGGGTACGTTGGCTGATTCTGCCGCTGTTTGCCTTCGCCAATGCAGGCGTTTCGCTGGCGGGAGTGACACCAGGCAGCCTGTTCTCGCTGCTGCCGCTCGGCATCATGCTGGGGCTGTTTATCGGCAAACCCCTTGGCATCACGCTGTTTTGCTGGCTTGGCGTAAAAACCGGGGTAGCGAAATTGCCGGATAATACCTCGTTACGCGATATCGCTGCCGTCGGCGTGTTGTGCGGCATCGGCTTTACCATGTCGATTTTTATTGCCTCGCTGGCGTATGGCGAAGCCGATCCCCAGCTGATCACGCTGGCGAAACTGGGTATTTTGCTGGGGTCGGTCATCTCGGCCATCGTCGGCTATTTCCTGCTGTGGCGACGTCTGCCGCGCCAGGTGGCATAAGCTGACGCAGGGAGAGCGCAGATGTCACATATCAACTACAACCATCTGTATTACTTCTGGCATGTCTGCCGTGAGGGTTCGATTGTCGGTGCGGCGGAGGCGCTATTCCTCACGCCGCAAACCATCACCGGGCAAATTAAGGCGCTGGAAGACCGTCTGCAAGGCAAACTGTTTCGCCGTCAGGGACGCGGGCTGGTCCCAACCGAGCTGGGGCAGCTGGTGTTTCGCTATGCCGATCGCATGTTTATGCTGAGCCAGGAAATGCTCGACATCGTCAACTACCGCAAAGAGTCCCATCTGCTGTTTGATGTCGGCATTGCCGATGCGCTGTCCAAGCAACTCGTCAGTAAGGTGCTGGAGGCGGCGGTAGTGGCCGATGAGAAGATACATCTGCGCTGCTTTGAATCGACGCATGAGCTGCTGCTGGAGCAACTGAGTCAGCATAAGCTGGATATGATTGTCTCCGACTGCCCGATTGATTCGACGCAGCAGGAGGGGCTGTTTTCGGTCAAATTGGGTGAGTGTCCGGTCAGCTTCTGGTGTAGCGCGCCCTGGCCGGAACAGGCTTTCCCGGCCTGCCTGGAACAGCGGCGTTTGCTGATTCCAGGCCGTCGTTCCATGCTGGGGCGTAAGCTGCTGAACTGGATCCACAGCCAGGGATTACAGGTTGAGATTCTTGGCGAGTTTGATGATGCGGCATTAATGAAGGCGTTTGGTGCGCAGCATAACGCGATTTTTGTCGCCCCTACGCTCTACGGTGATGCCATTTATCGCGATGATACGATTCAGGAGATGGGGCGTCTGGACGCGGTGATGGAGGAGTATCACGTGATTTTTGCCGAGCGTATGATTCAGCATCCGGCGGTGCAGCGCATCTGTCATGGTGACTTCAGCACGTTGTTCAGCGGCAAATAACAGGCAGAAAAAAACCGGCTTAGCGCCGGTTCTTTCACAAAGCGATTAACAGACGGGCGATTAAGCCAGTTTGTTGATCTGTGCAGTCAGGTTTGACTTATGACGTGCAGCTTTGTTTTTGTGGATCAGACCTTTAGCAGCCTGACGGTCCACGATTGGTTGCATTTCGTTGAATGCGTTCTGCGCAGCAGCTTTGTCGCCTGTTGCGATAGCCGCGTATACTTTCTTGATGAAAGTACGCATCATAGAACGGTTGCTCGCGTTATGCTTGCGACGTTTCTCAGATGTTACGGCGCGTTTCTTAGCTGATTTGATATTAGCCAAGGTCCAACTCCCAAATGTGTTCTATATGGACAAATCAAAGGCCGAGGACTATGCCTTTTGTGCCTTCTTTTGTCAATGGATTTGTGCAAATAAGCGTCGTTTTACAAACGACACCCGGTTACGTAATTGATGGCGCAAGATTCTACCAGCATCACCTCGTTGAATACAGTATTTCGCAATAAAATTCTCAAGATCGCACCTAAGCCCCTGCCTGCACGCGGATTAAGCTGCAACAGAAGCAGGAAAGGCACGCATACGGGTTAACCTGAACGCTATTCAAGGGTATAATCCGCCGATTTCCACCGGTTTGAGTCAGCCATGAAGTTTATCCGCGGTATTTACAATCTCAATGAGCAGCATCGCGGCTGCGTCCTGACCATTGGTAATTTTGACGGTTTCCATCGTGGCCATCAGGCATTGATGGCAGAACTGATTGAAGAAGGCCGCAGGCGCCAGCTACCGGTGATAGTGATGCTGTTCGAACCACAGCCGCTGGAGCTGTTTGCCGGTGATAAAGCGCCGGCACGCCTGACGCGTCTGCGTGAAAAGCTGAAGTATTTACAGCAGGCAGGTGTGGATGAGGTGTTGTGTGTGCGCTTCGATCGCCGCTTCGCTGCCCATTCGGCACAAAGCTTTATCGCTGAACTGTTGGTGGAAAAGCTGAACGTCAAATTCCTCGCAGTCGGCGATGATTTCCGCTTTGGTGCTGGTCGCCAGGGCGATTTCCTGTTATTACAGAAAGCCGGTACGGAATATGGCTTTGATGTTATCAGCACCCAGACTTTTTGTGATGGTGTTGGTATACGCATCAGCAGTACCGCGGTGCGGCAGGCGTTGGCGCAGGATGACTTTGCTCAGGCGCAGGCATTGCTGGGCCATCCCTTCAGCATTTCAGGCCGCGTGGTGCACGGTGATGCACTGGGGCGCACCATTGGTTTTCCCACCGCGAATCTCCCTTTACGCCGCACGGTAACGCCGGTGAAAGGCGTATTTGCGGTTGAAGTGCTGGGTCTGGGTGACGAACCTATCCCTGGCGTTGCCAACATTGGTACGCGCCCGACGGTAAAAGGTCTGCGTCAGCAGCTTGAAGTTCACCTGCTCGACACAAATATGAATCTTTATGGGCGTCACATTGAAGTGGTGCTGAGGCATAAGATTCGCAGCGAACAGCGTTTCGCCTCGCTGGACGCCCTGAAAGAACAAATAGCGAAAGATGTGGTGACGGCCCGACAATTTTTTGGGCTATACCCTGCAACCTGAAGTATGGCGGGTATAAAAACACCGGTTTAATGACCGAAATATGGAACCGAGAATCTGATGAGTGACTATAAATCTACCCTGAATTTGCCGGAAACGGGGTTCCCGATGCGTGGCGATCTGGCTAAACGCGAACCGGGAATGCTGCAACGTTGGTATGATGACAACCTGTACGGCATCATCCGCGAAGCCAAAAAAGGGAAAAAAACCTTTATTCTGCATGATGGCCCTCCCTACGCGAACGGCAGCATTCATATTGGTCACTCCGTTAACAAGATTCTGAAAGACATTATCGTTAAGTCGAAAGGCATGGCGGGCTTTGATTCGCCTTATGTACCGGGCTGGGACTGCCACGGTCTGCCGATCGAACACAAAGTTGAGCAGATGATTGGTAAGCCGGGCGAGAAAGTCAGCGCGGCGGAATTCCGTGAAGCCTGTCGTAAATACGCGGCGGAGCAGGTGGAAGGACAGAAAAAAGACTTTATCCGTCTTGGTGTGCTGGGTGACTGGGATCATCCGTACCTGACCATGAACTTCCAGACTGAAGCCAACATCATCCGTGCGCTGGGCAAAATCATCGGCAATGGTCACCTGCATAAAGGCGCGAAGCCAGTGCACTGGTGTCTGGATTGCCGCTCGGCGCTGGCTGAAGCGGAAGTCGAGTACTACGACAAAACGTCTCCATCTATCGACGTGATGTTCAACGCACTGGATGCTGATGCGGTACGCGCCAAATTTGGCGTCACTGCGTCTGAAGGCCCGGTTTCTCTGGTTATCTGGACCACCACCCCGTGGACCATGCCAGCCAACCGCGGTATCTCTCTGCATCCGGAATTTGAATACCAGCTGGTGCAAATCGAAGGCCGTAGCCTGATCCTCGCCAAAGACCTGGTAGAAAGCGTGATGAAGCGCGCAGGTATCAGCGAGTGGCGCGTGCTGGGTGAGTGCAAAGGCGCGGCGCTGGAGCTGCAACTGTTCCAGCATCCTTTCCTGGAAAACATCCAGTCGAAAGTGGTGCTGGGCGAACACGTCACCCTTGAAGCCGGTACCGGTGCGGTGCATACCGCTCCGGGTCACGGTCCTGATGACTACGTGATTGGTCAGAAATACGGTCTGGAAACTGCTAACCCGGTTGGACCGGATGGCGCGTATCTGCCGGGCACCTACCCGACGCTGGACGGCGTTAACGTATTTAAAGCCAACGATATGATCGTTGAGCTGCTAAAGGAAAAAGGCGCGCTATTGCATGTGGAAAAACTGCTGCACAGTTATCCACACTGCTGGCGTCATAAAACGCCGATCATCTTCCGTGCGACGCCGCAGTGGTTTATCAGCATGGATCAGAAAGGCCTGCGTGCGCAGTCGCTGAAAGAGATCAAAGGCGTGCAGTGGATCCCGGACTGGGGCCAGGCGCGTATCGAAGCGATGGTGGCCAACCGTCCGGACTGGTGTATCTCCCGCCAGCGCACCTGGGGTGTGCCGATGGCGTTGTTCGTCCATAACGAGACCGAGCAGCTGCACCCGGATACGCTGGAGCTGATGGAGAAAGTGGCTCAGCGTGTGGAACAGGATGGTATTCAGGCGTGGTGGGATCTCGATCCGCGCGATCTGATGGGCGACGACGCTGACAACTACACCAAGGTGCCGGATACGCTGGATGTGTGGTTCGATTCCGGATCAACCAGCTATGCCGTGGTTGATGCCCGCCCGGAATTTGAAGGCCATAGCCCGGATATGTATCTGGAAGGCTCGGATCAGCATCGCGGCTGGTTTATGTCTTCACTGATGATTTCGACCGCGATGAAAGGCAAAGCGCCGTATCGCCAGGTACTGACGCACGGTTTTACCGTGGATGGTCAGGGCCGCAAAATGTCGAAATCCATCGGCAACACCGTTGCACCGCAGGATGTGATGGACAAGCTGGGCGCAGACATTTTGCGTCTGTGGGTGGCTTCAACCGACTATTCCGGTGAGATGGCGGTCTCCGATGAGATCCTGAAGCGTTCAGCGGATGCCTATCGTCGTATCCGTAACACCGCACGTTTCCTGCTGGCTAACCTGAGCGGCTTCAATCCGGCGACCGATAAAGTCAGCCCGGAAGAGATGGTGGTACTGGATCGCTGGGCCGTAGGCCGTGCACAGGCTGCGCAGGCGGATATCGTGGAATCCTACGCTAACTATGATTTCCATGAAGTTATCCAGCGTCTGATGCAGTTCTGCTCGATTGAGATGGGGTCGTTCTACCTCGACATCATCAAAGACCGTCAGTACACCGCGAAGGGCGATAGCCTGGCGCGTCGCAGCTGCCAGACCGCGCTGTGGCACATCGTGGAAGCGCTGGTTCGCTGGATGGCACCGATCATGTCCTTCACTGCAGATGAAATCTGGGGTTACCTGCCGGGCGATCGTGCGCAATACGTGTTTACCGAAGAATGGTACGACGGCCTGTTTGGTCTGGCGGCAGACGAAGCGCTGAATGATGCGTACTGGGCTGAACTGCTGAAAGTACGCGGTGAAGTGAACAAGGTGATTGAACAGGCGCGTGGCGATAAACGTATCGGTGGCTCGCTGGAAGCAACGGTTACGTTGTACGCGGATGCTGAACTGGCGACCAAACTGCAGGCGCTGGGCAATGAGCTGCGCTTTGTATTGCTGACCTCCGGTGCCACCGTGGCGGATTACGTTACGGCGAGCGACGAAGCACAGCAGAGCGAATTGCTGAAAGGTCTGAAAATCGCGTTGCATAAAGCAGAAGGCGAGAAATGTCCACGCTGCTGGCATTACACTACCGACGTTGGTCAGAACCCGGAGCACGCGGCGGTCTGCGGACGTTGTTACACCAACGTGGCCGGTAACGGCGAAGAGCGTAAGTTTGCCTGATGAGTAAAGCTATTTTCTCAACCGGATTGCGCTGGCTGTGGCTGGTGCTGGTGGTGATTGTTGTCGACTTCGCCAGTAAGCTGTGGGTCATGAATAACATGATGCTGCACGAAACGCGGTCGCTGATGCCGTTCCTGAACCTGTTCTACGCGCACAACTATGGCGCGGCGTTCAGCTTCCTGGCAGACAAAGGCGGCTGGCAGCGCTGGTTCTTTGCTGGGATCGCGATCGCCATTGTGGTTGCGTTACTGGTGATGATGTATCGCAATCCTGCCCGCAACAAGTTAACCAATATTGCTTACGCGCTGATCATCGGCGGGGCATTAGGTAACCTGTTTGATCGTGCTTACCACGGGTTCGTGGTCGATTTTATCGACTTCTATATCGGTGACTGGCACTTCGCGACCTTCAACATTGCCGACTGCGGGATCTGCATCGGCGCGGCGCTGGTGGTGCTGGAGGGCTTCTTTAGCCCGAAAGGCAAACAGGTTAAAGATTAAGGGTAAATGATGACAGACACTGTACAGCGCGATAGCGCCCTGCTGGTGCATTTTACGCTGAAGCTGGAAGATGGCTCGACAGCGGAATCAACGCGCGCCAACGGCAAACCCGCGCTGTTTCGTCTGGGCGATGGTAGCCTGTCGGCAGCGCTGGAGCAGGAACTGCTGGGGCGTAAAGTCGGCGACAAGCACGGCTTTACCCTGGCGCCGGAGGATGCCTTTGGTGGCATCAGCCCGGACCTGATCCAATACTTCTCCCGTCGTGATTTTATCGATGCGGGAGAGCCGGAAGTCGGTGCCATTATGCTGTTCAGCGGCATGGGTGGCAGCGAGATGCCGGGGGTGATCCGTGAAATCTCTGGTGATTCGATCACTGTGGATTTCAACCATCCGCTGGCGGGGCAGCGCATTCAGTTTGAGATTGAAGTGCTGGAGATCGATCCGGTGCTGGAGGCCAGCGATGCAAATCCTGTTAGCTAACCCACGCGGTTTCTGTGCAGGCGTGGATCGCGCCATTAGTATCGTGGAGCGCGCGCTGGAAATGTACGGCGCGCCTATCTATGTTCGCCATGAAGTGGTGCATAACCGCTATGTGGTGAGCAGCCTGCGCGAGCGCGGTGCTATCTTTATCGAAGAAATCAGTGAAGTGCCGGATGATGCCATTCTCATCTTCTCTGCCCATGGCGTGTCGCAGGCGGTTCGTGCCGAAGCGAAGGCGCGTAACCTGACCATGCTGTTTGACGCCACCTGTCCGCTGGTGACCAAAGTGCATATGGAAGTGGCGCGCGCCAGCCGTAAAGGCGTTGAAGCCATCCTGATTGGCCATGCGGGGCATCCGGAAGTGGAAGGCACCATGGGGCAGTACAACAACCCCAACGGTGGCATGTATCTGGTGGAATCACCGGAAGACGTGTTTAAACTGCATGTCAAAGATGAAAGCAACCTGTGCTTTATGACCCAGACCACACTGTCGGTGGATGATACCTCCGACGTGATTGACGCGCTGCGTCAGCGTTTCCCGGCGATCATCGGTCCACGTAAAGATGATATCTGCTACGCCACCACGAATCGCCAGGAAGCGGTGCGTGTGCTGGCTCGCGACGCTGAAGTGGTGCTGGTCGTCGGGTCGAAAAACTCCTCCAACTCCAACCGTCTGGCCGAACTGGCGCAGCGTGCCGGTAAACTGGCAAAGCTGATCGATTCTGCCGACGATATTCAGGAAGAGTGGGTAAAAGGCGTGACCACCATTGGCGTGACGGCGGGTGCTTCTGCGCCGGATATTCTGGTGCAGCAGGTGATTCAGCGTCTGCGCGAGTTAGGCGGTGAAGCGGCGATCGAGCTGATTGGCCGTGAAGAAAACATCGTGTTTGAAGTGCCGAAAGAGTTGCGCGTCGACGTGCGCAACGTGCAGTAACCCCTTCCTGGTAACGGCGCGATAAATCGCGCCGTTACATCATCCGCTCAGACCTATTTCCACCTGGTGAGATTGCTTTTACTGATAATCTGACGCGGCTGGCATAAAATTCTTATTATCCCTTTTTTATTGTGGCGTGACTGTTATCTCACCGTTAACCTGTTTGCGCTTTGCATGCATAGTTTTGTATCAGGAATGAATAAATATGAGTGAAATCCGCATTGCTATTGTTGGTGCGCCGGGTCGTATGGGACGCAATTTGATTCAGGCTGCGCAGCAGGCGGAAGGCGTAGTATTAGGTGCCGCGCTGGCACGCAGCGGTTCATCGCTGATCGGCAGCGACGCCGGTGAACTGGCGGGCATCGGTAAAACCGGGGTGTTGGTCACCGCCGATTTACAGCAGGTCGTAGATGATTTTGACGTGCTGATCGACTTCACCCGCCCGGAAGGCACGCTGGAGTACCTGGCCTTCTGCCGTCAGCATCAGAAAGCGATGGTGATTGGCACCACCGGTTTTGATGAAGCCGGTAAAGCAGCGATTCGCGCGGCGGCGGAAGAGATTGGCATCGTGTTCGCCGCAAACTTCAGCGTGGGCGTAAACCTGGTGCTGGAGCTGCTGAAACAAGCGGCGAAAGTGATGGGCGATTACGCTGATATTGAAATCGTTGAAGCGCATCACCGTCACAAAGTTGATGCACCATCAGGGACGGCGCTGGCAATGGGTGAAGCGATTGCCGAAGCGATGGACTGGAAACTGGACGAGCACGCGGTCTACGCGCGTGAAGGCCATACCGGTGAGCGCAAAGCGCAGACCATCGGTTTCGCTACCGTCCGTGCAGGCGATATCGTCGGCGAGCATACCGCGATGTTTGCAGATATTGGCGAACGCGTAGAGATTACCCACAAGGCTTCCAGCCGCATGACCTTTGCAAATGGAGCTGTTAAAGCTGCTTTCTGGCTTAAAGACAAGAAATCTGGCCTTTATGATATGCGTGATGTGCTGGATTTATCGATGTTGTGAGTGTTGTGAACCATCGTGATGTGGTTATTTCAATCGGTAAGACATTGATTGAATAGGGCAATATTATTATTGCCCTTTATTTTATCTTTAAATGACGATTATGCATCTGTTTCGGTTTGAAGTGTGTTTTTTACTGTGTTTGTGATCGTTTTTCATCCTGTAAATCATCATTTTTGACCATTTGGTCAAAAATTTTCTCCCGCTAGCACCCTTTTAAGATTATTTCCGCCTCGCAACCGTTTATTTTTCCCAGTTGTCTCGCTCTTTTGTCGCTTATTGTGGATTTTAACATTCAGTTGCCCGAAAAAAGCAAAAAAATACCGTCTCAGGGTAGACAAGGTGCAGGTCGATCATTAGAATGCGCGCAATTTGCCAAAAATCGACCAGTCAGGCGGTTTTTGCATTGATTCAGGACAGTATTTTGAATTAATATGCAAATATTGTGACTGTTTATTCCCTGGAGGATGTTTTGATTAAGTCAGCGCTCTTGGTTCTGGAAGACGGAACCCAATTCCACGGTCGGGCCATCGGGGCAACGGGATCGGCAGTGGGGGAGGTCGTTTTCAACACGTCAATGACCGGTTATCAAGAAATCCTCACTGATCCCTCCTATTCCCGCCAGATCGTCACCCTCACTTATCCCCATATCGGCAATGTTGGCGCTAACGCCGCCGACGAAGAATCCAGCCAAATTCATGCTCAGGGCCTCGTTATTCGCGATCTGCCGCTGATTACCAGCAACTTCCGTAGTGAAGAAAGCCTGTCAGCCTATTTGCAGCGCAACAACATCGTCGCCATTGCCGATATCGATACCCGCAAGCTGACGCGTCTGCTACGTGAAAAAGGGGCACAGAACGGCTGCATCATCGCCGGTGACAATCCGGATGCCGCGCTGGCGTTACAAAAAGCGCAGGCGTTCCCGGGTCTGAAAGGTATGGACCTGGCAAAAGAAGTGACGACGGCTGAAACCTATGCCTGGCAGCAGGGGAGCTGGACGCTGCAGGGCGACCTGCCGGAGCAAAAATCCGCAGAAGAATTACCGTTACACGTTGTCGCCTACGATTTTGGCGCCAAGCGCAACATTCTGCGTATGCTGGTGGATCGCGGCTGCCGCCTGACGGTGGTTCCGGCGCAAACTTCGGCGGAAGAGGTACTGAAGCTGAATCCGGACGGCATTTTCCTCTCCAATGGCCCGGGTGACCCGGAGCCGTGTGACTACGCTATCAACGCGATTCAGGCTTTCCTGAATACCGACATTCCGGTATTCGGCATCTGCCTCGGCCATCAGCTGCTGGCGCTGGCGAGCGGTGCGAAGACCGTCAAAATGAAGCTGGGCCATCATGGTGGTAACCATCCGGTCAAAGATCTCGACAACAATACCGTGATGATCACCGCACAGAACCACGGTTTCGCCGTTGATGAAAGCAACTTACCGGCAAATCTGCGTGTGACCCATGTGTCACTGTTCGACCAGACCGTGCAGGGCATTCACCGTACCGATAAACCGGCCTTTAGCTTCCAGGGGCACCCGGAAGCCAGCCCAGGCCCGCACGATGCAGCACCGCTGTTCGATCACTTTATCGAACTGATCGAAGCCTACCGTTCTAACGCGAAGTAATCAGGAGCTAACGATGCCAAAACGTACAGACATAAAATCCATCCTGATCCTTGGCGCAGGTCCGATCGTTATCGGCCAGGCATGTGAATTTGACTACTCCGGTGCGCAGGCGTGTAAAGCGCTGCGTGAAGAGGGCTACCGCGTCATTCTGGTGAACTCTAACCCGGCAACCATTATGACCGACCCGGAAATGGCCGATGCTACCTATATCGAGCCGATTCACTGGGAAGTGGTACGCAAAATCATTGAAAAAGAGCGCCCGGATGCGGTGCTGCCGACCATGGGTGGCCAGACAGCGCTGAACTGTGCGCTGGAGCTGGAACGTCAGGGCGTGCTGGCAGAGTTCGGTGTGACCATGATTGGTGCCACCGCCGACGCCATTGATAAAGCCGAAGACCGCCGTCGTTTTGACGTGGCGATGAAAAGCATCGGTCTGGATACCGCGCGTTCGGGTATCGCGCACACCATGGAAGAAGCGCTGGCCGTGGCCGAAGACGTTGGCTTCCCGTGCATTATCCGTCCTTCTTTCACCATGGGCGGCACCGGTGGCGGTATCGCGTATAACCGTGAAGAATTTGAAGAGATTTGCGAACGCGGTCTGGATCTGTCGCCGACCAATGAGCTGCTGATTGACGAGTCGCTGATTGGCTGGAAAGAGTACGAGATGGAAGTGGTGCGTGATAAAAACGACAACTGCATCATCGTCTGCTCCATCGAAAACTTCGATGCGATGGGGATCCACACCGGTGACTCCATCACCGTGGCCCCGGCCCAAACCCTGACCGACAAAGAGTATCAAATCATGCGTAACGCCTCGCTGGCAGTACTGCGTGAAATCGGCGTTGAAACGGGCGGTTCCAACGTGCAGTTCTCGGTTAACCCGAAAGATGGTCGCCTGATCGTCATCGAAATGAACCCGCGTGTGTCACGTTCTTCGGCGCTGGCCTCCAAAGCAACCGGCTTCCCGATTGCTAAAGTGGCAGCGAAACTGGCGGTGGGCTTCACCCTCGACGAACTGATGAACGACATCACCGGTGGTCGTACCCCGGCCTCGTTTGAGCCGTCCATCGACTACGTTGTCACCAAGATTCCTCGTTTCAACTTCGAGAAGTTCGCGGGTGCCAACGATCGCCTGACTACCCAGATGAAATCTGTCGGTGAAGTGATGGCGATTGGCCGTACTTTCCAGGAATCGATGCAGAAAGCGCTGCGCGGTCTGGAAGTGGGTGCCAACGGTTTCGACCCGAAAGTGAACCTGGACGATGCCGAAGCACTGACCCGTATCCGTCGCGAGCTGAAGGATGCCGGTTCCGACCGTATCTGGTACATCGCGGATGCGTTCCGTGCGGGCATGTCCGTTGATGGCGTCTTCAACCTGACCAATATCGACCGCTGGTTCTTGGTGCAGATTGAAGAACTGGTTCGTCTTGAAGAGCAGGTGGCGCGTGAAGGTGTGCAGGCGTTGGACTTTGCCTTCCTGCGTGCACTGAAGCGTAAAGGTTTTGCCGACGCGCGTCTGGCAGCGTTGGCTGGCGTTGCAGAAGGTGAAATCCGTAAACTGCGTCAGCAGTTCAATCTGCACCCGGTTTATAAGCGTGTCGATACCTGTGCAGCAGAGTTCGCCACTGACACTGCTTATATGTACTCGACTTATGAAGAAGAGTGCGAAGCCAATCCGAACCAGGATCGCGACAAAATCATGGTGCTGGGCGGCGGTCCGAACCGTATCGGCCAGGGCATTGAGTTTGACTACTGCTGTGTCCATGCGGCGCTGGCGCTGCGTGAAGATGGTTTTGAGACCATCATGGTTAACTGTAACCCGGAAACTGTCTCAACTGACTACGACACCTCTGACCGTCTCTACTTCGAGCCGGTAACGCTGGAAGACGTACTCGAAATCGTGCGTATCGAGCAGCCTAAAGGCGTGATCGTGCAGTACGGTGGTCAGACTCCGCTGAAACTGGCGCGCGCGCTGGAAGCGGCAGGTGTGCCGGTTATCGGCACCAGCCCGGATGCGATTGACCGTGCGGAAGACCGTGAGCGTTTCCAGCAGGCAGTTGAGCGTCTGAACCTGAAACAACCGGCCAACGCCACCGTCAGCACGCTGGAGCAGGCGGTAGAGAAAGCGGTCGGCATCGGCTATCCGCTGGTGGTTCGCCCATCCTACGTACTGGGTGGCCGGGCGATGGAAATTGTTTACGACGAAATTGACCTGAAGCGCTACTTCCAGACGGCGGTATCAGTTTCTAATGATGCACCAGTACTGCTGGACCGTTTCCTCGACGACGCGGTAGAAGTGGATGTGGATGCGATTTGCGACGGTGAGCGTGTGCTGATTGGCGGCATCATGGAACACATCGAGCAGGCAGGCGTGCACTCCGGTGACTCAGCCTGTTCACTGCCGGCTTACACCCTGAATGCTGATATCCAGAACGTGATGCGTCAGCAGGTGGAAAAACTGGCGTTCGAACTGAACGTGCGTGGTCTGATGAACGTGCAGTTCGCGGTGAAGGACAACGAGGTTTACCTGATTGAAGTGAACCCGCGTGCGGCACGTACCGTACCGTTCGTCTCTAAAGCGACCGGTGTCCCACTGGCGAAAGTGGCAGCGCGTGTGATGGCCGGTAAAACGCTGGCTGAGCAGGGCGTCACCAAAGAGGTGATTCCGCCGTACTACTCCGTGAAAGAAGTGGTGCTGCCGTTCAATAAATTCCAGGGCGTTGACCCGATCCTCGGCCCGGAAATGCGTTCTACCGGTGAGGTGATGGGTGTTGGTCGTACCTTCGCTGAAGCCTTCGCTAAAGCGATGCTGGGTGCGCAGAGCAACATGAAGAAATCAGGCCGTGCATTGCTGTCGGTACGTGAAGGCGATAAGAAGCGTATCGTTGACCTCGCTGCGAAACTGCTGAAGTTTGGTTTCGAGCTGGACGCGACGCATGGAACGGCAGTGGTGCTGGGTGAAGCCGGGATTAACCCGCGCCTGGTGAACAAGGTGCACGAGGGCCGTCCGCATATTCAGGATCGCCTGAAGAACGGTGAGTACACCTATATCGTTAACACCACCGCAGGTCGTCAGGCGATTGAAGATTCCAAACTGATTCGCCGCAGTGCGCTGCAATACAAAGTTCACTACGACACTACCCTGAACGGCGGTTTTGCCACCGCGATGGCGCTGAACGCAGATCCAACCGAGAAGGTGATTTCGGTGCAGGAAATGCATGCGCAAATCAATGGTTGATCTCTGAACGTTTGTTACAAATAACGGCTCCGAAAGGGGCCGTTTTTTTCGCTATTGTTAATCGGTGCATAACATTAGTTTATGACAATATTATGATTTTAAGAATTTTTAGCGCCTGATGCTCTTTATATTGCCTACACATTTATTAGCACGAATTTATAAATAGAAAGCGATACCGCTAGCCTTAGTATTCCAGTCGCTCATCTTTTCGAGCTTAACTGGGATCGATATAAAAAATGAAAATGCGTGCTTTCACTCTCACCGCCATTGCTGCGCTGGTCGCAGCGGCGCCACTCGCCAGCCAGGCTGAAGTTACTCTTCTGAAGGCGGATCCGCAGGCTAACGATCCGCTTAGCCGTCTTACCTTCCAGGTCGGCGGCAGTATTCGTCCGCAGTTCCAGCATCAAGCCGGCGTAAGCGACCAATCTTACAAGCGTAATGGCTATGACGGCGGTTCCCGTTTCCGTTTCACCGCCAATTACTACCTGTTTGATGATGTAAGTTGGGTAGGTTACTACGAGCTGGGCGTTAACTTCCCGGCGTGGTGGGGCTGGGATAATCACTATGCCGACGGTGCGAACAACACCACCCGCCGTCAACTGTATACCGGCTTCAAGAGTGCCACCTGGGGTCAGCTGACTTTCGGTCAGCAGAACAGCGTCTACTATGATGTGGTCGGTGTGAAAACCGATATCTGGGACTACGATATGCTGGCCCAGGCACCGGGTAATGGTGTCAACGGTGACTACGACGGCTCCTACCGTGCGCGTAAACAGCTGAAATACAAAAACACCTTTGGCAAGGTTGATGTTTATGCATCATACCTGTTCAGTGACGATGATCTGTTGCGTGGCAACTACCTGCGTTACAAACGTAAAGGCGGCGGCTCGCTGGGTGCGGATTACCACATCACCAAAGACCTGACCTGGGGTACTGCGTGGAACTACACGCGTGCTGAAATGCGTAACACTTCAACGGGTGATGACAAAAATTACAACCAGAACATCTACGGTACGGCGCTGAGCTGGACACCGGACAACTGGACGCTGTCTGCTGGCGTTGGTTACTATCAGAACTTCCTGACCACACATAAATCAACGGTTCATAACTACTTCGCCGGTGATGCATGGGGCGTGGAATACTTTGCGGGTTATAAATTCCCGATTGGTCAGTATGCGGTCAAATCCATTCAGCCGTACTTTATGGGTGACCGTCTGCAATACGTTAATGACCGTGACTACCAGCGTATCGACAATGGTGTAGGTGTCTCGTTCCAGCTCGACTACGGCTTCCGTGTTGACTATGAATATGTGATCACTTCCAGCACTGACAAATCACTGGGTAACATGAATCTGGTGCGTCTGCGCTACGATTTCTAACCCTGTTAAAACGGCTCCCGCGGGAGCCGTTTTCAATTGTCGCACGCAGTGCGCATTTCTTTACACGCCTGTACACGCCAGATCGTCTTTTCACGCTGCCTTGTGCCGTTTCACCACCCATTTATGGCGCCTCTTTCGGAAAATGGTGAGAAAAGCGGTGTAAAACTCTGTCCAATAACAAAAATGCGGTGGCAAAGGAGCTTTACGTAAATAGCGACTTCACCCTATCGACGAAAGTTTCGCCTTTACGTATGATGGCGCCAATTTTTTTCCTGTAGGTCTTTTAACATGATTAGTCTGATCGCGGCACTGGCAGCGGATCGCATCATCGGTATGGAAAATGCCATGCCCTGGAACCTGGCGGCTGATTTGGCCTGGTTCAAACGTAACACCCTGAATAAGCCCGTGATTATGGGGCGTCTGACTTTTGAATCTATTGGCCGTCCGTTACCGGGACGTCTGAATATTGTGGTCAGCAGCCAGCCGGGCACCCATGATGGCGTGACCTGGGTGACGTCACTGGAAGATGCGGTCAATGCCGCGGGTGATGCTGAAGAGGTGATGGTGATTGGTGGTGGGCGTATTTATGAGCAGATGCTGCCGCGCGCCGATCGTCTCTATCTCACCCACATTGACGCTGAAGTGGAAGGCGACACGCAATTCCCGGACTACGAACCGGATGAATGGCAGTCAACCTTCAGTGAATTCCATGATGCCGACGCCCAGAACTCACACAGTTACTGCTTCGAAATTCTGGAACGCCGCCGTTAATTAACGGCAGGTCGGTTTATCGCGCGGATTACACAAGACGCGCGATAAATCGCGCCGCTACGGATGCGGATGGGTTGCGCTCTGCGCCATCGCCTGTTCGCGGTTGGAGTGCTGGACGTAATATTGCTGCGTTTCCCAGTGCAACAACGTTAGCGTGCCACCCCAGCAGCAGCCGGTATCAAGACCGATAATCCCTTCCGGTGTACCTTTGCCTTCCAGCGATGCCCAGTGACCAAACACCACGGTGTAATCCTGTGCTACCGGACTTGGGATCTTAAACCAGGGCTTGAGCGGGGGTGGGGCAGATTCCGGCGTATCTTTGCAGATCATATCCAGCTGGCCATTCGGGAAGCAGAAACGCATACGCGTCAGCGCGTTGGTGCTGAAACGCAGGCGCGACAGCCCACTCAGTTCTGGCGTCCAGTTATTCGGCATATCGCCATACATGGCGTCGAGGAACAGCGGATAACTGTCGCTGGAGAGCACCGCTTCAACTTCGCGCGCGCACATTTTTGCCGTCGCCAGATCCCACTGCGGCGTGATACCCGCATGTGCCATCACCAGCTTTTTCTCTTCATCCACCTGCAACAATGGCTGGCGACGCAGCCAGTTGATCAACTCATCGGCATCATCAGCTTCCAGCAGGGGAGTCAGGCGATCTTTTGGTTTATTGCGGCTGATACCGGCGAACACCGCCAGCAGATGCAGGTCGTGGTTGCCCAGCACCAGCCGCACGCAATCCCCCAGCGATTTCACATAGCGCAGTACGTCGAGAGAGCCGGGGCCGCGGGCCACCAGGTCACCGGTCAGCCACAGGGTATCCTGTTGCGGATCGAAATCAACCTGTGCCAAAAGGGCACGAAGCTCGTCGTAACAGCCGTGAATATCGCCAATCAGGTATGTACTCATTACGTCAGTCCGGTTAAAACGCGCCGCCCGGATGGACCGGGCGGAGAAGGATTAGTGGATGTGGGTTTGTACCGCAAGCCGGAATACCGGGATCTCGACAAAGAACTCTTCACCTTCCTCGTCGATCATCACGTAGTGGCCTTGCATGGTGCCCATCGGCGTTTCAAGGATCGCGCCGCTGGTATATTGAAATTCGTTGCCCGGGGCGATATGAGGCTGCTCGCCAACCACACCTTCGCCCTGAACTTCCGTCTGACGGCCATTACCGTTGGTGATCAACCAGTATCGGCCGCGCAGCTGGACGCTGTTGCGTCCCAGATTGCGGATGGTGATGGTGTAGGCAAACACGTAGCGCTCCTCGTCAGGTGACGATTGCGACTCCACATACAGGCTTTGTACCTGGATACAGACGCGGGCCAGTTCACTCATGCACTCAGTTCTCCGGGGTTGCTGCCTGATGATTGCCAAGCCAGTTGGCCAGTTGACAATACTGCGCCACCGAGACGTTTTCTGCACGCAGGGTCGCATCAATATTCAGTGCATCCAGCGCACCCGCAGTAAACAGGTGACTCAGGCTATTGCGCAGCGTTTTACGGCGCTGACCAAAGGCTTCAGTCGTAATGCGGCTGAGCAGACGCACATCACTGACCGGATGTTGCGGCTGGGTAAAAGGCACCAGGCGTACCACCGCAGAGTCCACTTTGGGCGGTGGTGTGAAAGATTGTGGCGGCACTTCCAGCACCGGAATCACCTGACAATAATACTGCGCCATCACGCTGAGTCGACCATAGGCTTTGCTGCCCGGTCCGGCCACCAGACGATTGACCACTTCTTTCTGCAGCATGAAGTGCATGTCTTTAATCGAACCAGTATAGCTGAAAAGGTGGAACATCAGCGGGGTGGAAATGTTGTACGGCAGGTTGCCAAAAACACGCAACGGCTGGCCTTTCTCCTGCGCCAGCGCAGAGAAATCAAAGGTCATCGCATCCTGCTGGAAGATGGTCAGTTTAGGACCGAGGAACGGATGCGTTTGCAAACGTGCGGCAAGGTCGCGGTCCAGTTCCACCACGGTCAGTGCATCCAGACGCTCGCCCACCGGCTCAGTCAATGCGCCAAGGCCAGGGCCTATCTCCACCAGGGCTTCACCTTTTTGCGGATGAATGGCGG
Source organism: Pantoea sp. App145 (assembly GCF_047947045.1). Taxonomy (NCBI): domain Bacteria; kingdom Pseudomonadati; phylum Pseudomonadota; class Gammaproteobacteria; order Enterobacterales; family Erwiniaceae; genus Pantoea; species Pantoea sp. App145. Next base: position 2,079,298 of record NZ_CP133290.1, on the reverse strand, counting down.
AGACGATGCTGTCGATAATGTACTGATCGTTCAGGAAGTTTTGCCCGAAACGTTTACGGGCGTAATGCCCCTGATGGACGCGATTATTCATTACTGCTCTTGATCATAGTGATGGCGAGGTTAAGCGCCGTAATAAAGCTGCCCGGTTCCGCCTGGCCCAGTCCGGCCAGTTCCAGCGCGGTACCGTGGTCAACGGAGGTACGGATAAAGGGCAGGCCCAGCGTGATATTCACCGCACGGCCAAACCCCTGAAATTTTAGCACTGGCAGGCCCTGATCGTGATACATCGCCAGTACCGCATCCGCATGTTGCAGATATTTGGGCTGGAACAGGGTGTCAGCGGGGAGCGGGCCGGTCAACTGGATGCCTTGCTGGCGTAATTCGTCCAGCGCCGGAATGAGGGTATCGATCTCTTCGCGGCCCATATGGCCGCCTTCGCCCGCGTGCGGATTCAGGCCGCAGACGAAAATATGCGGATTCGGCAGACCGAATTTCTGCTGCATATCGCGATGCAAAATGGTGATCACTTCATGCAGGCTGTCACGGGTGATGGCTGCCGAGACATCTTTGAGCGGCAAATGGGTGGTCGCCAGCGCTACCCGAAGCTCTTCGGTCGCCAGCATCATCACCACGCGATCACCGCCAGCGCGATCGGCAAAAAACTCGGTATGCCCGGTAAAGGGGATACCGGCATCGTTGATCACACCTTTGTGCACCGGACCGGTAATCAGGGCGGCAAATTCGCCATTCAGACAACCGTCACAGGCGCGCGCCAGGGTTTCCAGCACGTAGTGGCTGTTGGCGACCGTCAACTCACCGGGGGTGACAGGCTGGGCGGTATCGACCTGTAACAGCGTCAGCGAACCGGCCTGCTGCGGCTGGGGCGCGACACCGGGCTGGTAATCGCGCAGCGTCAGCGGTAAACCCAGCTGTGCCGCGCGGCGACGCAACAGCTCGCCGTCGGCACACACCACCAGTTCAACTGGCCAGTCACGCTGGGCCAGTTGCACGGTTAAATCAGGACCAATCCCGGCAGGCTCGCCGGGAGTGATCACCACACGATAATTACTGACCATTGTTATCCAGAATCTTCACGTAAGCACTGGCGCGCTGTTCCTGCATCCAGGTTTGCGCTTCTTCCGTGAATTTACGGTTAAACAGCATACGATAGGCACGTTCTTTCTGCGCGGCGTCAGTTTTATCAACCTGACGGGTATCCAGCAGCTGAATCAGGTGCCAGCCAAACGACGAGTGAACCGGCTGGCTGGTCTGGCCTTTCTGCAGACGCATTAACGCATCGCGGAATGCCGGATCAAACGCTTCCGGAGAGGTCCAGCCCAGATCGCCACCCTGGTTCGCTGAACCCGGGTCGTCCGAATATTGTTTGGCTGCCGCTGCGAAAGTGGTCTTACCGCTGCGAATATCAGCGGCGATCTCTTCCAGCTTAGCGCGTGCCTGGTCGTCAGTCAGGATCGGTGACGGTTTCAGCAGGATATGACGCGCATGCACCTCGGTGACGGAGATGTTTTTGCTCTCACCGCGCAGATCGTTCACTTTCAGGATATGGAAGCCAACGCCTGAGCGGATAGGACCGACCACATCACCTTTCTTCGCGGTTGCCAGTGCCTGAGAGAACAGGGTCGGCAGCTCTTCAATTTTGGCCCAACCCATATTGCCGCCTTTCAGCGCCTGCGGATCAGCAGAATAGGTCACCGCCAGCTTGCCGAAGTCAGCGCCTTTTTTCAGTTCACCCACCAGCTGATGAGCCAGTGCTTCCTGATCATCAACCTGTTTCTGCGTGGGGTTTTCCGGCAGCGGCAGCAGGATCTGGCTCACGTTCAACTCAGTACCCTGGGTGTTCTGTGAACCCACCTGCTTCGCCAGCGTATCCACTTCCTGCGGCAGAATGGTGACGCGACGACGGACTTCATTGTTACGTACTTCAGAGATCATCATCTCTTTACGGATCTGCGCACGGTACTCGTTGTAGTTAATACCGTCGTAGGCGATGCGGCTGCGCAGTTGATCAAGGGTCATATGGTTCTGCGCGGCGATGTTCTGGATCGCTTCATCCAGCTGCTGATCGCTGATCTGCAGGCCCGCTTTTTCACCCATTTGCAGAATGATGCTATCCATGATCTGGCGTTCAAGGATCTGATGACGCAGGGTGTTGTCATCCGGCAGTTGCTGATGGGCCTGCTGTGCCTGTGCTTTCACTGTGCGCAGCATACTATCAACATCACTCTCCAGCACCACGCCGTTATTCACCACGGCGGCAACTTTGTCTACCATTTGCGGGGCTGCGAACGCGGTGTTAGCGACAACCGCCACACCAAGAATCAGCATTCTCCAGTTCTTCATACTTTATCCATTGTTGTTTCCGCACTGCGGGATAGCCTGTCAAACATCACAACATCAGAAACCCTGCTGGTAAGGGATAATGCCCTGACGCAGCATTTGATGGGTGCCTAAGCCATAGTCGGAGCTAAGGCCACGTAGCTCAATGTTGAATGAGATTTGGTTGTCATACTTACTTTCGTTGTTTTCCCAACCGTTGATTTTGCGCTCGTAGCCAAGACGGATCGCGTAGCAGCAGGAGCTATACTGCAGGCCCAGCAACTGATCAGCCGGTTTGCTGTTGCGGGTGTCGTAGTAATACGCACCCACCAGCGACCAGGCATCAGCAATCGGCCAGCTGGCAGTAGCACCCACCTGGGATATCCCGTTTTTATAGATCGGGTTAGTCAGCAGACTTGAATCATTCAGCGCCTGCGCCACGTATTCCGGGCTGCTGTAGCGGTAGCTCAGCTGCACCATACGGTCGGCGTCCTGACGATACTCCAGCACCGCATTGCCCTGCGCTACGTTATCAAGGCGGGTATCGTATTGCAGCCCGCCACGCACGGCCCAGCGATCGCTTACTTTCCAGTAAGTGTCACCGGCCCAGATCAGGCTGCCGGTGTCATCTTCATCACTGGTCTGGTTAACACCAGTCCGCGATGGGGTAAACGAGTAGATTTGACCTACAGAAACGTTAAAACGTTCAACCAGATCGTTATCATAAATTCGGGTGGTGACACCGGTTGCCACCTGATTGGCTGAAGCGATGCGATCGAGGCCACTGTAGGTGCGATCGCGGAACAGACCGGTGTAGTCGGTTTGCAGCAGCGTTGAGTCATACGGGTAGATACTGCTCTGGTCACGGTACGGAATATAGAGGTACTGTACGCGCGGTTCCAGCGTCTGGGTGTAGCCCTCAGCCCAGTCCATATCGCGGTCAAACACCAAACGCCCGTCCACTTTAAACTGTGGCAGCGTGCGGTTGACGGAATCTTTCAGCAAACCGCTGGCGGTGCGATCGTATGATGCGCTGTTGTAATAATCGAGGCCGTCCTGCTGGTAATGCGTGGCGAGGAATTTGGCTTCGGTATCCAGACTGGCCCAGCCATTCGACAACGGCAGATCCAGCGTCGGTTCGATATGCAGACGCGTCGCTTCTGGCATCCGGCTATTGACGTTGGTGAATTTCACCGCCTGCGCATAAATACGTCCATCAAACGGCCCGATATCGTTCTGATAGAAATTCAGATCGAGCTGCGGCATCGCGCGGTAAACGTTGCTGGTACTGGTGCTGCCAAAGACCTGGAAGTCTTTGGTAGAAAGTGTTGCGTCCCAGTTAGTATCCGCATAGCCTACGCTGAATTTCTGCGTCGCATAGCCATCAGTGGAGCTGTAGTACTTCGACGTGAGATCGGTGAAGTAGTAAGGATCGCTGACTTTGGTGTAGTCGGCGTTGAAGCGCCAGTGTTGATCGTAAACACCCGCGTGACGCCAGTAGAACAGCCAGCGATCGGAGCTGGCATCCTGCGAAATGCCGCGCACCGCTTTATCGTTATCGTACTGTTTGTCTGATGGCAGATAATCGAATTCCATCAAACCGCCACCGAAGTCGCTCAGATAACGGAATTCGTTCTGCAACTGCATGCCGCGCTTACTCATGTAGTGCGGCGTAATGGTGGCATCCGCCTGCGGCGCAATGTTCCAGTAATACGGCAGCATGAACTCGAAGCCATTAGTGCTGCTGTATTTTGCGTTAGGGATCAGGAAACCGGAACGACGACGATCGCCAATCGGCAGCTGCATATATGGGCTGTAGAACACCGGCACATTGCCCAGTTTGAAGCGCGCGTTCCAGATCTCCGCCACTTCTTCCTGGCGGTCCTGAATCACTTCAGAACCGACCACGCTCCAGCTATTGGAGCCAGGCAGGCACGAGGTAAAGCTGCCGTTTTCGAGGATGGTATAACGATTGTCGCCGCGCAGTTTCATCTGGTCAGCATCACCACGCCCCTGACGACCCACCATTTGATAGGTGCCGTTCCAGACGTTGGTGTCTTTGGTGTTCAGATTTGACCAGGCTTTCGGACCTTTCAGGATGACCTGATTGTCGTCGTAGTGCACATTACCCAACGCATCAACAGTACGCACCGGCGTCGTTTCCCCATCCTGCTGGCGCTGATGCAGCTGAACTTCGTCGGCATTCAGGCGGCTGTTACCCTGCTGTACATCGACATTGCCGGTGAACACCGCGTCGTTGGGATAGTTCCCTTTAGAGGTGTCAGAATGAATCGTGACGGGCAGCGAGTTCGTGTCTTTACTCTCCACCAACGGGCGGTTAAAGCTCGGCACGCCCAGCATACACTGCGACATTAAGTCGTCGGCCAGTGAATACTGACTGTATAACGCTGCACCAATCATGGTAGCCAGCACGGTAGGTATACGTTTTTTCATACGCGGTTTCGATAATTCCATGAAAACTGGCATCATGCCGACAATCCGGTCAGAGACTAACTTACTGCCCGGCGTTGCGCCAGTGTTAATCCTTGTCTGTCCGCGTTGCCGTTAGGCGCTGAGATAAATGACAGGTATGATAATGCAATTTTCAGCCGCAAGCATGGCGAATTGAGGAGTTTATGCGCTACTGGGGAAAAGTAATTGGTCTGGCTTTGGGCTTGCTATCCGGGCTGGGCTTTTGGGGCATCGTACTGGGTCTCATCATTGGCCATATGTTTGATAAAGTGCGCAGCGTTAAAGGGCAAGGCTATTTCGCCAACAACCAGACCCGCCAGACACTGTTTTTTAGCACCACTTTTCAGGTGATGGGCCATTTGACCAAGTCAAAAGGGCGTGTCACCGAAGCGGATATTCAGATTGCTTCCTTGCTGATGGACCGGATGCAACTGCATGGCGATGCGCGTACCGCCGCACAGCGAGCTTTCCGCGAAGGGAAACAGGGTGACTATCCGTTACGCAATAAATTGCGTGAACTGCGCAGTGCCTGTTTTGGTCGTTTTGATCTGATTCGGATGTTTCTGGAAATTCAGATTCAGGCGGCGTTTGCCGATGGTTCGCTGCATCCGAATGAGCGGCAGGTGTTGTACGTTATCGCTGAGGAGCTGGGCATTTCGCGGATGCAGTTTGACCAGTTCCTGCGCATGATGGAAGGCGGCCAGCAATTTGGCGGTGGCGGTTCTTCTTACAGTGGTGGGGGATTCCAGCAGGCCAAACGGGGTCCGACGCTGGAAGATGCCTGTAGCGTGCTGGGTGTGAAAAGCAGTGACGACAGCACCACCATTAAACGTGCTTACCGTAAGCTGATGTCGGAACATCATCCGGATAAACTGGTGGCGAAAGGGCTGCCGCCGGAGATGATGGAGATGGCAAAGCAGAAAGCGCAGGAAATTCAGGCGGCTTACGATCTGATTCGTAAGGAAAAGGGATTTAAATAAATCCCTTTTCGACTGTAGCGGCGCGATAAATCGCGCCGCTACGACAACGGTCAGAAGTCAGCTGGCTGGCGAAACGTCATGCTGTTACCAAACGCCGGATGGGTAATGGTGAGCGACTCAGCATGCAGCAGCAGGCGCGGAGCCATTGCCAGCGCTTCCGGTGGCGCATAGAAGCGGTCACCGAGAATCGGATGCCCCAGCGCCAGCAGATGCACGCGCAGCTGGTGCGAGCGTCCGGTGATGGGCTTCAGCGCCACGCGCGCGCTGTTATCCGCGTCATACGCCAATACCTGATATTCCGTCTGCGCCGGTTTTCCCGTCTCGAAACACACCTTTTGCTTTGGCCGGTTCGGCCAGTCACAAATCAGCGGCAGATCGATTAACCCTTTCTCCTGTGCCGGGTGGCCCCAGACGCGCGCGACATATTGTTTGGCGGGTTCGCGTTCGCGGAACTGGCGCTTCAGCTCACGTTCCGCAGCTTTGTTCAGTGCCACCACGATCACGCCGCTGGTGGCCATGTCCAGACGATGCACCGATTCAGCCTGTGGATAATCGCGCTGGATGCGCGTCATCACGCTGTCTTTGTGCTCATCGAGGCGGCCCGGCACCGACAGCAAACCACTCGGCTTGTTGACCACCATAATGTGGTCGTCCTGATACAGGATATGCAGCCAGGGTTCGAGCGGTGGGTTATAAGGTTCCATCAGCAGTTCCGTAAGGGGCCTGACGGCCCCGTTCAGTTATTGGTGCGTCACCACAATCAGACGTAACGCATCAAGACGCCAGCCTGCTTCACCGAGGCTTGCCAGCACCTGACGACGGTTGCTTTCCAGCGCGTCAACCTCATCATCACGGATGTTGGGGTTGACGGCGCGCAGCGCTTCGAGACGTGACAGCTCCGCACTCAGCTTCTCATCGGCTTCCACTTTGGCTGCGGCGATCACCGCCTGGGCTTCCGGTATTACGGCGCTTTCGGCCAGCGTCAGAATCTGATGCACATCCTGCTGGACGGCATTAACCAGCTTGCTGCCGGTATGACGATTCACCGCGTTCAACTGGCGGTTAAAGCTTTCGAACTCCACCTTCGTCGCCAGATTGTTGCCGCTGCGATCCATTAGCAGACGAACCGGCGTTGGCGGCAGGAAGCGGGTCAGTTGCAGATGTTTCGGTGCCTGGGCTTCCACGACGTAGATCATCTCAACCAGTAGGGTGCCGACCGGCAACGCTTTGTTTTTCAGCAACGACAGCGCACAGCTGCCGGTATCGCCGGAAAGAATCAAATCCAGCCCGTTGCGGATCAGCGGGTGCTCCCAGGTAATGAACTGGGTATCTTCGCGCGACAGTGCCTGGTTGCGGTTGAAGGTGACGGTGCAGCCATCTTCCGGCAGGCCTGGGAAATCCGGCACCAGCATATGATCGGACGGCGTCAGCACGATCAGGTTATCGCTACGATCCTCCTGATTGATGCCAACGATATCGAACAGGTTGAGGGCAAAATTGACCAGACCGGTATCGTTGTCCTGCTCGGCAATGGCGTCGGCCAGCGCCTGGGCGGCATCTCCCCCGTTGGAGTTTTGCTCCAGCAGACGGTCGCGTCCCTGTTCCAGCTGGATTTTCAGCTGGTCATGCTGCTTGCGACACTCAGTGATAAATTCATCCAGCCCCTGTGGATTTTCCGGTGCCGCCAGGTATTCAATCAGTTGATTGTAAACGCTGTCGTAAATGGTGCGGCCGGTAGGGCAGGTGTGCTCAAACGCGTCCAGACCTTCGTGATACCAGCGCAGCAGCACCGCCTGGGCGGTTTTTTCCAGCCACGGCACCAGAATCTGGATATCGTGCGCCTGGCCGATACGGTCGAGACGGCCTATACGCTGCTCCAGCAGGTCCGGGTTGAACGGCAGGTCAAACATCACCAGACGGCTGGCAAACTGGAAGTTGCGGCCTTCAGAACCGATTTCCGAGCACAGCAGCACCTGTGCGCCATCTTCTTCGGAGGCAAACCAGGCCGCGGCACGGTCGCGTTCAATGATCGACAGACCTTCATGGAATACCGCTGCACGGATGCCTTCGCGCTCACGCAATACCTGCTCAAGTTGCAGGGCGGTGGCGGCTTTGGCGCAAATCACCAGCACTTTCTCTTTACGGTTGCTGGTGAGGTAGCCCATCAGCCACTCAACGCGCGGATCGAAGTTCCACCAGGTGCCGCTGTCACCTTCAAACTCCTGATAAATCTGCTCGGGGTAGAGCATGTCACGTGCGCGTTCTTCGGCGCTTTTGCGTGCCCCCATAATGCCGGAGACTTTAATCGCCGTCTGGTACTGTGCGGGCAGCGGCAGGCGAATCTGGTGCAGTTCGCGTTTCGGGAAGCCTTTCACGCCGTTACGGGTGTTGCGGAACAGCACGCGGCTGGTGCCGTGGCGGTCCATCAACATCGAGATCAGTTCTTTACGTGCATCTTCTTTGCCATCGCGGTCGCTGTTCGCCACCTGCAACAACGGTTCGATATCCTGCTCACCGACCAGATCGTTAATCAGGTTCATCTCATCTTTGGAGATGGATTTGTCGGCCAGCAGCGTGCTGACCGCATCCGCCACCGGACGGTAGTGCTGCTGCTCAGCGACAAACTGGCTGAAATCGTGGAAGCGATTGGGATCGAGCAGGCGCAGACGGGCAAAGTGACTTTCCAGGCCGAGCTGCTCCGGCGTGGCAGTCAGCAGCAATACGCCCGGGGTTTGTTCCGCCAGTTGTTCAATCACCTGATATTCGCGGCTTGGTGCATCTTCGCTCCAAACCAGATGGTGCGCTTCATCCACCACCAGCAAATCCCAGGCGGCATCGGCCAACTGTTCCAGACGCTGCTTGTTACGGCGCACAAAATCGAGGGAGCAGATGATCAGTTGTTCGGTATCGAACGGGTTATCGCTGTCATGCTGGGCTTCGGTGTAGCGGCCGTCATCAAACAGCGCAAAGCGCAGATTGAAGCGACGCAACATTTCCACCAGCCACTGATGTTGCAGGGTTTCCGGCACCACAATCAGCACGCGCTCTGCCCGGCCTGCCAGCAGTTGTTGCTGGATGATCATCCCGGCTTCGATGGTTTTACCGAGGCCTACTTCGTCGGCCAGCAGTACGCGAGGGGCGTGGCGACGGCCGACATCGTGCGCAATGTGCAGCTGATGCGGGATCAGGTTAGTACGCATGCCGCGCAGGCCGCTGGTGGGCAGGTTGTACTGCTCACTCTGATATTTACGGGCGCGGAAGCGCAGCGCAAAGCGGTCCATACGGTCCAGCTGACCGGCGAACAGACGGTCCTGCGGTTTGCTGAACACCAGTTTGCTGTCGAGCATCACCTCGCGCATCACCACGTTAGCTTCTTCGGTATCGAGGCGTGTGCCGATGTAGGTGATTAAATCGTTTTCGTTGCGAACTTCGTCAACGCGCATCTGCCAGCCTTCGTGGCTGGTGACGGTATCACCCGGATTGAAGATAACGCGGGTAACGGGAGAATCGTTACGGGCATACAGGCGGTTTTCGCCGGTTGCCGGAAACATCAGGGTGATCATGCGCGTATCCAGCGCAACTACCGTGCCCAGTCCCAGTTCACTTTCCGTATCACTTATCCAGCGTTGACCCAGTGTAAAAACCATATATTTTTTGCTCGACTCTCTGTCATGTCATGAAGATGTGCACCCGCTCTCAGGCAAAGCACTCCCGCCAAACAAGATGGGTTTGGGAAGGTATCGATGCGGTGAGATTCAGGAAGGGCGCTATGGTACTGGATGACAGGGATTTCGTCACCTGTCAAAAAAGCCCCAACTGCCCGGTAATCAGTGTAGCAAAATCATCGCCGACGAAGGGTAAAATGCCTTCAGCCACCGGTTGTAGCTGCTTTGACACATAGTGATCATAGTCGAGTGGTGTGCTGCGCGCTTCCAGTGGCTCCGGGCCTGCGGTGGCGATGACATAGCGGATGGAGCCGCCATTTTGATACTGCAACGGACGTCCTAACTTGCGATTAACCTCATCGGCCTGCCGGGCGGCACGCACATGCGGTGGCACGTTACGTTCATAATCTTTTAGCGGGCGGCGCAGGCGTTTTTTATAGACCAGCAAATCATCAAGTTCACCTGCCAGCAACTGTGCCACGGTATCGCGAATATAATCCTGCCAGGGTTCACCACGAAAAATGCGGCCATACAGCGTTTGCTGAAACTGCTGTGCCAGCGGGGTCCAGTCGGTCCGCACCGATTCCAGCCCCTTAAACACCAGCCGTTCCGTTCCTGCAGAGCGAATCAATCCGGCATAGCGTTTTTTGCTGCCCTGTTCGGCGCCCCGAATGGTGGGCATTAGGAAACGGCTGAAATGGTTTTCGTACTCCAGCTCCAGCGCGCTGTCGAGAGCGTAGGTCTGCTGCAAATGGTTCTTCCACCAGCCATTGACATGATCGGCCAGCTGACGGCCAATCGCCGCCGCTTGTTCCTCGCTGTGCGCACCTTTCAGCCAGACAAAGGTGGAATCGGTATCGCCATAAATTACGTCGTAGCCCTCGGCCTCAATCAGCTCGCGCGTTTGCTGCATAATAGCGTGGCCGCGCAGGGTGATCGATGACGCGAGGCGCGGATCGAAAAAGCGGCAGGCGCTGGTGCCCAGCACACCGTAAAAAGCGTTCATGATAATTTTCAGCGCCTGCGACAGCGGCTTATTGTGCTGAAGCTTGGCCTGCTCGCGGCCCTGCCAGATCTGTTCAACAATGGCTGGCAGGCAGTGGGTTTGACGGGAAAAACGTGCGCCGCGAAAGCCGGGCACCGAGTCGGCATCATCCGGGTGTGCCAGTCCTTCCACCAGCCCGACCGGATCGATCAGGAAGGTACGGATAATTGACGGGTAGAGGCTTTTGTAATCCAGCACCAGCACCGAATCGTACAGCCCTGGGCGCGAGTCCATCACATAACCGCCGGGGCTGGCTTCGGGGGTGACTTCACCGAGATTAGGCGCAACGAATCCGGCGCGATGCATCCGCGGAATGTATAGATGGCCAAAAGCGGCCACCGAGCCGCCGTGGCGATCCACCGCCAGTCCGTTAACGGTGGCGCGTTCCAGCAGAAACGGCATGATGGCGGTATGCTGGAAAATGCGCGTTACCAGCTCGCAATCTTTCAGGTTATAGCGTGCCAGCGCGGGTTTATCATGAGCGAAGCGCCAGTTGATCTCCTCCATGCGCTGCCACGGATTGTCGATGGCTTTGCCTTCGCCCAGTAATTCACGCGACACCGCTTCGAGGCTGAAGGAGGGGAAATCCCAGAAGGCAGATTTTAACGCCTCAATACCATCAACAATCAGGCGACCGGTGGCCTGGGCGAAGAAGACGCCGGGTTTGAAACCGTGTTCGCGCCACTCCAGCGCTTGTTGCTGGCGGCCCAGGCGTAACGGGATACCGTAGCGATCGGCATGTTTTTGCAGCACGCGCAGATCGAACTGCACCAGGTTCCAGCCAATGATCACATCCGGTTCATGGCGGGCAAACCAGGCATTCAGCTGCTCCAGCAGCTTCGGGCGGCTCTCGACATAAATCAGTTCGAAATCAAGCGCGCTGGCATCGCCGTTCGGCGGGCCGAGCATAAACACCTGACGCTGACCACACCCCTCTAACCCGATGCAATACAGCTCGCCGTGCTCGGTGGTTTCAATATCCAGCGACACCCAGGAAAGCTGCGGGCGGTAGTCGGGATGGGGTTTAAGACGCGTATTCACCACACTGTCGCCACGTACATCGCCGCTGAACCACACCGGCGCGGTGATAAAGCGCTCCATCAGGTAGCGCTCCGGCGGGCGAATATCCGCTTCATAGACCGGGATGCCGTTTTCCCGCAGGCGTTTTTCCAGGTTTTGCAACTGGCGGTAGCTGCGGCAATAGAGGCCCAGCACCGGGCGGCGGCGGAAATCTTTCAGCGTCAGGGATTGCAGGCGGGTATGGCGCTCATCACGCAGCAGCGCTTCAATCCGGGGTTGAAACTCGCTCGGGACAAAAGCCACCGACTCCTGAGCAGGCAGAACCACGCGCTGTGCGCCCTGGTCGGTCGCCAGCCATAGCACCACTTCGCTGCCTGTGGGGGTGTCTCGCCAGTGTCGGGTAAGCAGAAATCCTGCGCGTGGATCGGTCACGGTAACTCCAGGTGTGAATACCCCTTAAGTGTATCATGGATGTTTATACAGTGTCTGTTGCTTGCTTAAACTGTCAGCATAACGTCAACATTGATGTACAAATCTTGCCTTGACGCTGTGGCGCTGGCTCTGGACAATCCAGCCTTCATATTCCGCAGAGGAAATTTATGGAAGCCTGGGTACAACATCTCTTTACGCAATCTCTGGAATGGGCACTGTTTGCTGTGGCGCTGGTGACCTTTCTGGAGTCACTGGCCTTCGTGGGATTGCTACTGCCGGGCACGGTTTTAATGGCGAGTCTCGGAGCACTGGTGGGCAGCGGCCAGATTGGTCTTTATCCCGCCTGGGCCGCCGGTCTGGTCGGATGCCTGATTGGTGACTGGGTGTCCTACGGCATTGGCTGGAGATTTCAGGGACCGCTGCATCGTTGGAAATATCTGCAAAAATACCGTGGGCTGCTGGATAAAACTGAGCATGCGCTGCATCAGCACAGCATGTTTACCATCCTGGTGGGCCGTTTTGTCGGGCCGACGCGTCCGCTGATCCCGCTGGCAGCGGGGATGCTGGAGCTACCGGTACGCAAGTTTCTGCCACCCAATATCATCGGTTGCATCCTGTGGCCGCCAGCCTACCTGATGCCAGGCATTCTGGCGGGGGTGGCGATTGATGTGCCCAAAGCGGCGCAAGGTGGCCACTTTACCTGGCTATTGTTGCTGGTGGCACTGCTGGTATGGCTGGGGTTCTGGCTGTGCTGGCGCTGGTGGCGTAGCGGTAAATCGGTCGACTGGGCAACGGCATATCTGCCTGCGGCGCGTCTGCGCTGGCTGGCTCCGTTAGCCGCGCTGATCGGGCTGGCGGCGTTTGTCGCGATTCAGTTCCATCCGATGATGCCTGTCTTCCGCCATCTGCTGTGGAAGGTATTCTTCTAACGCGTTGCCACTCCGAGGATGGCCGCCGCTGGACTACTGCCGTTAAGCAGGTCAGCGGTGTTGCCATCCCAGTACACCCGTCCATCGACCACCACCAGGCTGCGCGGCGCTATTTGCTGCGCATCTTCCAGGCTGTGCGACACCATCAGCAACGTGATATTGCGTGCTTCACACACGCTACGTACCAGTTGCAGCATCTCATTGCGCAGTGCCGGATCGAGTGCCGAGAAGGGTTCGTCCAGCAACAGAATCGGCTGATTACGCAGCAGGCAGCGTGCCAGCGCCACGCGTTGCCGCTGGCCGCCAGAAAGTTGTCCTGGCAGGCGGTCGAGCATCTCGCTGAGCCCGGTTTGTAAGGCGATGTCGTTCAGCTGCTGCTGCTGGTCGTGGCTGAGCTTCAGACCGGGATGCAGGCCCAGGCCCAGATTTTGCCGCACGGTCAGATGCGGAAACAGGTTGTTTTCCTGAAACAGCATTGATACCGGACGCGCGGCAGGCACGCTATGGGTATGATCCTCATCTTTCAGCAGCAGGGTGCCGCTGCTGACAGGCAGAAACCCGCCAATCAGACTGAGCAGGGTGCTTTTCCCGGCTCCGCTCGGGCCGAGAATCGCCAGCCGCTCGCCCGGTTTTGCGCTGAACTGAAAGCGCATCGGCAGATGCTGGTAGAGGTAAGTGAGGTTATTCAGTGTCAGCATGACGACCCGGTAATTTTTCCATCAGGGTAAACAGAAGCAGGCACAGCACCAGCAGCAACAGGGCGGTCACCGCGCCATCTGCGCCACGATAGGCACCAATTTGCTGGTACAGATAGAACGGCAGCGTACGGAAATCCGCGCTGCCAAATAATGCCACTACGCCAAAATCACCAATCGACAGCACGCAGGCAAATGCCAGCGCCTGTGCCAGTGGGCGTTTCAGCGCACGGAGTTCAATCAGACGCAGCCGGTTCAGCCCCTGCACCCCGAGCGAGGCGCATAGCTGATGGTAACGTGCGCTGAGATCGCGCATCGGGTTCTCCAGCACTTTCATGGCATAGGGAATGGCGATCAGCGCATTGGTGAAGATCACCAACCCATCGGCGGATTGCGGCAGGCCAACGGTGGCGTTGAAGAGCAGGAAAAAGCCGCTGGCCAGCACGATGCCTGGCATTGCCAGAATCAGCATGCCGCTGAGTTCCATCGCCTGTGCCGCCACGATTTTGTGGCGCAGACGCAGCTCACGGCTGCTCCACAACAGCATCACTGTCAGGATGACGCACAACACGCCAGCACCGATGGCAATACGCAATGAAGTAAAGGTGGCCTGCCATAAGGCCGGTTGCTGCATCGCTCCGGTCACGCCGCCGCGCAGACCATCAGCCACCACCGCCAGCAGCGGGGGGAGCAATAGCAGCAGGGCCATACCAATTAACAGGCTGTCGCTGATACGGGCGCGCCAGCTATCAGCGGGATCGCGCCAGCCGCGTATTTGCTGATGACCTGCGGGAATCGCTTTGCTGAAACGCTGACTCAGCAACACCAGCAGCAGGCAGCAACCGAGCTGAAGCAGTGCCAGCAGCGCCGCGCGTCCGGGGTCGTAGTCAAAATTCAGCGCCTGATAAATCGCCAGCTCCAGCGTGGTCGCCTGTGGGCCGCCGCCCAGCGCCAGCACGGTGGCAAAACTGGCAAAGCACAGCATAAAAATCAGGGCGGCAGTGGGGAAAATTTGCCGCCGCAGCCACGGCCACTCCAGCAGACGAAACAGATTCCAGCCGCGCAGACCGAGTTGCGCCGCCAGCTGGCGTTGTTCGCCGGGAATACTTTCCAGCGCCTGTAACAACATACGCGTCGCCAGCGGCAGATTGAAGAACACGTGCGCCAGCAGAATGCCTTGCAAGCCATAGGGCGAGAAATGCCAGGGGATCCCCAGCGCTGCGCACAGTTGTGCCAGCCAGCCGCTGCGGCCATAGACGCTCAGCAGGCCAAACACTGCCACCAACACCGGCAGTACCAGCGTCATGGCGCACAGGCGCAGCAACAGTTCACGACCAGGAAAGCGCCGCCGATAAAGGGCGCGCGCCAGTGGGATGGCCGGAAGGACCGAAAACAGCGCTGACAGCAGCGCCTGCCAGAAGGAGAAAGCCAGCACATGATGCAGATAGTCATCGCTGAGCAGGGCGCGCCAGTCGCCGATGGGCGCTGACATCAGCAGCGCGCCAAATGCCAGCAGCGCCACAGCACACAGCAGCAGCGCAGTGAAACTGCCGGGCAACAGCCAGCCGGGGATTAACGGCTGACGGCGCGTTGCCATGCACTGATCCACGCTTTGCTGTGGTCGGCAACTTCCGCCGGGCTATATTGCAGCGCCGTTTGCGGCACGTTGAGTGTTTGATAACCGGCAGGCAGATCGCTCTTGATCACCGGATACATCCAGTTGCCGGTCGGGATGGTCTGCTGGAAGGCCGGGGATACCATAAACTGCATGAATTCCTGCGCCAGCTGCGGTTGTTTGCTGCTGGCCAGCTGCGCCGCCACTTCAACCTGCAAATAATGGCCTTCGCTAAACGGCGCAGCGGCGTAATTTTCTTTCTTCTCTTCAATGATGTGATAAGCCGGGGAGGTGGTGTAACTCAGCACCAGATCGCCTTCACCCTTCAGGAACAACCCATAGGCTTCACTCCAGCCTTTGGTGACGGTGACGGTTTTCTGCGCCAGCTTCTGCCAGGCATCCGGCGCTTTGTCGCCATAGACTTTCTGCATCCACAGCAGCAGGCCGAGGCCTGGGGTGCTGGTGCGCGGATCTTCATAGATAACGCGCCATTTTTCCGGGCTTTCGACCAGTTCCTTCAGGCTTTTCGGTGGGTTTTTCAGTTTGTTTTTATCGTAGACGAAGGCGAAGTAACCGTAGTCGAACGGGATAAAGGTATCGTTATGCCAGCCACCTGGCAGCTGGAGCGCGTGGGTATCTACCTGGCTTTTGGCAAACAGCCCGGTTTTTTCTGCGGCCTGCACCAGGTTGTTATCCAGCCCCAGCACGATATCCGCTTTGCTGTTTTTACCTTCCATCCGCACGCGGTTAAGCAGCGAGACGCCATCTTCCAGCGCCACGTATTTCAGCTCGCAGCCGCACTGGGCTTCAAAGGCTTTTTTCACCGCTGGGCCTGGGCCCCAGTCAGCAGAGAATGAATCGTAGGTGTAGACGGTAAGTACCGGTTTGGCAGCCAGCACCGGGGCAGAAACCAGCAACAGCACAGGCAGAACTTTGTTTAACACTTTGCGCTCCTTGAGGAGAAGATAAGGTTGAGTCGCAAAGGATCTGAGCGGTGAGGCATCTCAAATCCCTACGCCGGTATTAACCGGATCAGGTTCGACGGGTCTCTCTCAGCCCCTGTAATGCAGGGCACCCCGTTGAGAACGGCACATTCTAGACATTTCCAGGTCAGGGCGAAAGGATCACAGTTCCGGCGGGGCAAACCAGGCGGATTTGAAGTCAAACCAGCCGAGCGTATTCATGCGTACGCCACGCATACTGCGCTGCCCTTCCAGCAACAACCAGTGGTGAAACAACGGGTGCAAATAGTCACTATCCACCAGTTGCTTACTCCATTCTGCGAGCGGCAGCGTTTTTTCGCGCCAGTGGGTGGCGGCATTTTCCCAGTCAATCGGGATACACTGCTGCATCAGCGGCAATTCGTACAGCTGAGCGAACAGCGAGTAGTCGAGCGGCAGGGTGAAGTTGACGCTGCCGAGCCAGATGTCGCTCTCGCCTTCGCCGTTAAACCATGCTTCGTAGCTCAGCTCACGGGTAATCAGCTCCACACCCTGTTGCGCCAGCAGTGGGCGTAGGGCATTGGCGATACCTTCGTGTTCCACATGGTGGCTATACCAGCTGATGGTGAGCTGCTTCAGGTTGTCCGGCTTGCTGACCGCCGTCAGATCGCGGCGATGATGCCAGCGCGGTAATAAACCATAAGCCGGGAACCAGTAGCGCTGATAACCGATACCCGCATTATTCAGCAGGGCGATAGGATTGAGCAGGTAGCTGACCCAGCGGCGGAAATGCGCATCCCGGCCTTGTTCCGAACGCCGGTCATACAGCAGAAAATAGCAGCCTTCTTCCAGACGACTCTCTTCCGATTTCTCATCAGCGGTTTCGCCTTGTAACTTCACCCCGGCATACACCAGCTCATCACTGATCTCCGGCAGTACCCAGATGGAGACATCATCAATTAACGCGCGATAACCGAAGTAGTCGTCAAAGGCGGCGATTTTCAGCTGACTTTGTTGGTTGCGCACCACGCTGTAGGGACCGGTGCCGATCGGCTGGCGCGCGAAACCTCGCAGGGTCTGCCATTCACGCGGCAGGATCATCGCGCTGACGCTGCCAAGCAGCCACGGTAGCCAGTTGTCGGGCTGAGTCAGCTGAATATCCAGCGTCCAGGGGGCCGGGGAGTGCAGTTGTGCGATATGGGAGAACAGTGGCTGACTGCGCAGACGCTCCAGCGAGCTGATGACGTCTTCCATCTCCAGTTCACGGCCATGATGAAAGCGAATGGCCGGACGCAGGAAGAAGCGCCAGTGCAGCAGTGAGGTTTGTTGCCAGTGATGGGCGATATCCGGTTCGATTTCCCCCTTTTCCTCATTTATGCGTGTCAGACCGCTGAAAATCTGTCGTGCCAGATGGGTTTCCGAACGCCGCAGCGGTGAACCCGGCAGCAAATTCGGCAACGGGCGATAGTAAAGCACGCGCAGAATATGTTTGCCCTGACGAAAGCTGCGGCCCAGATGCGCGGCAATCATCTGACGAACCTGGTTTTTGTCACCCACCAGCTGCACTAACTGGTCGATACGATCCTGCTCCAGCAAATCCTCCGCACGCTGCTGCTGTAACGCCAGCCCGGTGTAGCAGAAGCTCAGCGTGGAGCGTTTACCGCGGCCCGCTTCCGCCTGCCAGATGAGCCAGCCTGCATCCTGCATGGCATTCAGCAGGTTACGCATATGGCGGCGCGAGCAGTGCAGCAGCTCCGCCAGCTCGCTCAGGGTGGTTTCCTGATCCTGGCCCTGGCAGCTTTGCCACAGGCGGATAAATTGCTGTTGCAGTCGTGAAGAGGACATAAAAGGGGAACTCCAGCGCATAATCGCTCAGTTTTTTCTGCCCTATATTAGAGGCATAGTAGACCTCATTGGAAGAGCGGGAGGCATTCAGTCATGAATGGCGCTCTGACAGTGGTTCCGCCGACGTGGAACCTTTTCTGAGTAGGGTGCAATTTCACCGCCAGCAGTGTTTTCTCTGCTGGCTTTTTTCGTTTTGCTGTGGAATCTTCTACCCTCTTTTTTGGTTCTCTGCTTTTCTTCCGCAAAGG
This sequence comes from Pantoea sp. App145, assembly GCF_047947045.1. Taxonomy (NCBI): domain Bacteria; kingdom Pseudomonadati; phylum Pseudomonadota; class Gammaproteobacteria; order Enterobacterales; family Erwiniaceae; genus Pantoea; species Pantoea sp. App145. The sequence goes on along the minus strand of NZ_CP133290.1, from coordinate 2,061,074 downwards.
GATTTCACCATGAAATCGCTGTTAACGCGTCAACGTCGCCTCAACCCGGTTTATCTGGCTTTTATGGCCGTCTCCTTTATGACGGGCGTGGCCGGTGCGTTACAGGCACCCACGCTAAGTCTGTTTCTGACGCGTGAAGTGCAGGTACGCCCGTTCTGGGTCGGGCTGTTTTTTACTGTCAATGCGATTGCGGGCATTGTCATCAGCCTGCTGGTGGCGAAACGATCCGATAGCCATGGCGACCGCCGCAAACTGATCCTGTTCTGCTGCCTGATGGCGGTCGCTAATTCAGTGTTGTTTGCCTTCAGTCGTCATTATCTGACGTTGATTACGCTGGGCGTGTTGTTGTCGGCGCTGGCCAGCGTGGCGGTGCCGCAGATTTTTGCGCTGGCGCGTGAGTATGCGGACCATTCGGCGCGCGAAGTTGTGATGTTCAGCTCGGTGATGCGGGCGCAGCTGTCGCTGGCGTGGGTCATCGGGCCGCCTTTATCCTTCGCCCTGGCGCTGAATTACGGCTTTATCACCTTATTTAGCGTGGCGGCGGTGATTTTTTTGCTCAGTACCGTGCTGATCTGGCGCACCTTGCCATCGGTGCCGCGCGTCGCGTCTTCCCCCGAGCAGGTGCTGACGCAACTGAGTCCGTGGAAGGATAGCCAGGTACGTCTGCTGTTTATCGCTTCGGTGATTATGTGGACCTGCAACGTGATGTATATCATTGATATGCCGCTGTATATCAGCTCCTCGCTCGGCCTGCCGGAAAAGTTGGCGGGTCTGCTGATGGGAACGGCAGCAGGGCTGGAGATCCCGATTATGTTGCTGGCCGGACATTATGCGCGCCGGTTTGGTAAACGCCGTCTGGTATTGGTGGCGCTGGTGGCTGCTATCCTGTTTTACCTCGGGCTGGGGTTGTTCCGCTCGCGTACGGCGCTGATGGTGTTGCAGCTGTTCAACGCGGCGTTTATCGGCATTGTCGCCGGGATTGGGATGCTCTGGTTTCAGGATCTGATGCCAGGACGCGCGGGTGCGGCAACCACCATGTTTACCACCTCGATCTCCACCGGCATGATTGTGGCGGGGGTGATTCAGGGATCGTTAAGCGAACGCTTCGGGCATGAGTCGGTGTACTGGCTGGCGTTGGGGCTGGCGGTGCTGGCGCTGGGACTGGCTTCCCGGGTGCGGGATGTATAAAACCGCGCGATAAATCGCGCCGCTACAGGTACGCACTGGCCCGTAGCGGCGCAATTTATTGCGCGCCGTTACTTTTTTAACGTAAAAACGCAGGCTGGTTGGTCTCGTAGCTGGCGATTGACGCTTCGTGTTGCAGCGTCAGGCCGATGCTATCGAGGCCATTGATCATGCAGTGACGGCGGAAACTGTCGATTTCAAAGCTATAGCTTTTGTCACCGGCAGTCACGGTCTGGGCTTCCAGGTCAACGGTAAAGCTGACACCCGGATGGCTTGCCACCAGTTTGAACATCTCATCCACTTCTTCATCGCTCAGCTTCACCGGCAGCAGCTGGTTGTTAAAGCTGTTGCCATAGAAGATGTCCGCGAAGCTTGGCGCAATTACCACCTGAAAACCGAAATCGGTCAGTGCCCACGGCGCGTGCTCACGTGAGGAGCCACAGCCAAAGTTCTCACGCGCCAGCAAAATGCTGGTGCCTTTATATTCAGGCTTGTTCAGCACGAAGCTGGCCGTCGGCACGGTGCCGGCGTCGTCATCGAAGCGCCAGTCGTGGAACAGGTGCGCGCCAAAACCGGTACGGGTCACTTTTTGCAGGAACTGCTTCGGAATGATGGCATCGGTATCGACATTCGCCGCATCCAGCGGTGCGACAATCCCGGTGTGCTGGGTAAATTTCTTCGCCATGGCTTAAGCTCCCTGAGTCAGTTCACGAATATCGGCAAAACGGCCAGTGACCGCCGCCGCAGCGGCCATCGCCGGGCTGACCAGGTGGGTACGTCCACCACGGCCCTGACGACCTTCAAAGTTACGGTTGCTGGTTGAGGCACAGCGCTCGCCTGGGTTCAGACGGTCATTGTTCATCGCCAGACACATCGAGCAGCCTGGCAGACGCCATTCAAAACCGGCTTCGAGGAAAATCTTATCCAGACCTTCCGCTTCCGCCTGCGCTTTTACCGGACCAGAACCCGGCACCACCATTGCCACCACACCCGGCGCCACATGGCGTCCTTTGGCGATAGCGGCGGCGGCACGCAGGTCTTCAATACGTGAGTTGGTGCAGGAGCCGATAAAGACTTTGTCGATGGCAACGTCAGTCAGTTTGATGCCTGGCTGCAGATCCATATATGCCAGCGCTTTCTCGGCAGAGGCGCGCTCAACCGGATCGGCGAAGGAAGCCGGATTCGGGATGGCCTGATCCACCGCCATCACCTGACCCGGGTTGGTGCCCCAGGTTACCTGCGGTGCGATATCGGCCGCGTTCAGGGTCACGATGGTGTCGAATTTCGCGTCGCTGTCAGATTTCAGGGTACGCCAGTAAGCGACGGCCTGATCCCATTGTTCGCCTTTCGGTGCAAACTGTTTGTCTTTCAGGTAATTAAAGGTGGTGTCATCCGGCGCAACCAGGCCCGCTTTGGCACCCATTTCAATCGCCATGTTGCACAGCGTCATGCGGCCTTCCATGGTCAGCGCTTCAATCGCCGGGCCACAGAATTCCACCACATGTCCGGTACCGCCAGCGCTGCCAGTTTTACCGATAATCGCCAGCACGATATCTTTCGCGGTGATGCCCGGTGCAGCTTCGCCCAGCACTTCAATCTTCATGGTTTTGGCACGGCCCTGCTTCAGGGTCTGGGTGGCAAATACATGCTCCACCTCGGACGTGCCGATACCGAATGCCAGTGAACCAAAGGCTCCGTGGGTGGCGGTGTGGGAGTCGCCGCAGACAATTGTCATACCCGGCAGCGTCATACCCTGCTCAGGACCGATTACGTGCACGATGCCCTGGAACGGGTGGTTCAGGTCATACAGCTGGATACCGAATTCAGCACAGTTCTTGATCAGCTCCTGCATCTGAATACGCGCCATCTCGCCAGAGGCGTTGATGTCTTTGGTCTGGGTAGAAACGTTGTGGTCCATGGTGGCAAACGTCTTCGACGGCTGACGCACTTTGCGACCGTGAGCGCGCAGGCCATCAAAGGCCTGCGGTGAGGTCACTTCATGGATCAAATGACGATCGATATACAGTAACGGTGTTTCATTCGGTGCTTCGTGGACGACATGTGCATCAAATAACTTCTGGTATAAGCTTTTCATTTTTTTATTTTTCCTCGGCAATGAAACGGGCAATGATGCTGCCCATTTCATCGGTGCTCACGGATTGACCGTCACCGGCCAGGTCACGGGTGCGATAACCCGCTTCCAGCGCGCGGTTGATGGCACGCTCAATGCTGTCGGCAGCCTCAGCGGCATTCAGGCTATAACGCAGCAGCAGGGACAACGAGAGGATTTGGGCAACCGGGTTGGCAATGTTCTGACCGGCGATATCCGGCGCGGAACCACCGGCTGGCTCGTACAGGCCGAAGCCCTCTTCGTTCAGGCTGGCGGATGGCAGCATGCCCATGGAACCGGTAATCATCGCGCATTCATCCGACAGAATGTCGCCGAACAGGTTAGAACACAGCAGCACGTCAAACTGTGAGGGATCTTTAATCAGCTGCATGGTGGCGTTATCGATGTACATATGGCTCAGCTGCACATCCGGGTAATCCTTCGCCACTTCGTTGACGATCTCGCGCCACATCACTGAGGTCTGCAATACGTTGGCTTTATCGACAGACGTCACCTTGTTACGACGTTTGCGCGCAGATTCAAAGGCAATGCGGGCGATACGTTCGATCTCAAAACGGTGATACACCTCGGTGTCGAACGCACGTTCATGCGGGCCGCTACCTTCGCGGCCTTTCGGCTGACCGAAGTAGATGCCGCCAGTCAGTTCGCGTACGCACAGGATGTCGAAGCCACGTGCAGCGATGTCGCTACGCAGTGGGCAAAATGTTTCCAGGCCTTTATACAGCGCAGCCGGACGCAGGTTACTGAACAGTTTGAAGTGCTTACGCAGCGGCAGCAGCGCACCGCGCTCCGGCTGCTGTGCCGGTGGCAGGTGTTCCCATTTCGGGCCGCCAACCGAACCAAACAGGATGGCGTCGGCTTGCTCGGCACCGCTAACGGAGGCCGGTGGCAGGGGTTCGCCGTGACGATCGATGGCGATACCACCCACATCATATTCGCTAGTGGTGATACGCATGTCGAAACGCGCGCGAATCGCGTCCAGCACTTTCATGGCCTGCGCCATCACTTCCGGGCCGATTCCGTCGCCCGGCATGACTGCGATATGAAAAGACTTAGTCATAGTTACACCGTTTCCTTCTGTTCTTTAAATTTACGCTGCAATTCTTTTTCCACCTGCTTAGCACGCCAGATATTGTTCAGGGCGTTAACCATCGCTTTAGCGGAAGATTCGACGATATCGGTCGCCAGACCCACGCCGTGGAATTTGCGATTGTTGTAGTTCACCACGATATCGACCTGGCCCAGCGCGTTCTCGCCGTGGCCTTTAGCCGTGAGCTTGTAGTTCACCAGTTCCGCTTCAAAACCGGTGATACGGTTAATCGCCTGGTAAACGGCATCAACCGGGCCGTTGCCGGTGGCGGCGTCAGCTTTGGTTTCTTCGCCACAGCCCAGCTGTACCGATGCGGTGGCAGTGACGCTGGAACCGGTCTGCACGTTGAATTCTTTCAGCTGGAAATGTTCTGGTTCTTCATTCTGTTTGTTGATGAAGGCCAGTGCTTCCAGGTCGTAATCGAATACCTGGCCTTTTTTGTCCGCCAGCTTCAGGAAGGCGTCGTACAGGGTATCCAGGTTGTAGTCGGTCTCTTTGTAACCCATCTCTTCCATACGGTGTTTCACTGCCGCACGGCCTGAACGTGAGGTCAGGTTGAGCTGGATTTTGTGCAGGCCGATGGATTCCGGCGTCAGGATTTCGTAGTTTTCGCGGTTTTTCAGCACGCCATCCTGATGGATACCGGAGGAGTGGGCGAAGGCGTTTGAACCGACCACCGCTTTGTTCGCCGGGATCGGCATGTTGCAGATCTGGCTGACAGTCTGGCTGGTACGGTAGATTTCCTGATGTTTGATATTGGTGTGCACGTTCATGATCTGCTGACGGGTTTTAATCGCCATGATCACTTCTTCCAGTGCACAGTTACCGGCACGTTCGCCCAGGCCGTTCAGCGTACCTTCAACCTGACGCGCACCTGCCATCACGGCGGCAATGGCGTTACCGGTGGCCATACCCAGGTCATCATGGGTATGCACGGACAGGATGGCTTTATCGATGTTCGGTACGCGATTCACCAGCTGGCTGATGATGTTGGCGTATTCGTGCGGCAGGGTGTAACCCACGGTATCCGGGATATTGATGGTGGTGGCACCGGCGTTGATCGCGGCTTCCACCATACGGCACAGGTCATCAATCGGCGTACGGCCACCATCTTCGCAGGAGAACTCGACGTCGTTGGTGTAGTTGCGGGCGCGTTTGATCATATGCACGGCACGCTCAATCACCTCGGGCAGCGTGCTGCGCAATTTGGTGGCGATATGCATCGGCGAAGTCGCGATGAAGGTATGGATACGGAATGCTTCAGCGACGCGCAGGGATTCGTAAGCGGCATCAATATCCTTCTCAACGCAACGTGCCAGTCCGCAGACGCGGCTGTTTTTGATGGTGCGCGCGATGGTTTGAACCGATTCAAAATCGCCCGGTGAGGAGACCGGGAAACCGACTTCCATCACGTCTACGCCCATACGTTCCAGCGCCAGGGCGATCTGCAGTTTTTCTTTAACACTCAGGCTGGCCTGTAATGCCTGCTCGCCATCACGCAGAGTGGTATCGAAAATAATAACTTGCTGGCTCATCGTAATCTTCCTTATGCATTAACTTCGCCGGTGCTACGAGCATAAAAAAACCCGCGCATGGCGCGGGTTTTTTTAAACTTTCAGCAGGTTCGAATCAGTTGTCGATTCCGCCCACGAGTCTACCGCGCAATGGGGATGCGTTTAGTAGTAGACCAAGTAGACGAAAAGAACGGGACATGGATCAAACCTCGTAAATTGAGTGCTGCACATATTGATACTGAGAAAGGCCGACGATGTCAACCATAAGTGAAAGGTTATTTCCCGATGCGCTTAAGGCGGATCTGCTGTGATAATCCGCTTGTTCAGAGGAAAAACAAATATTAAGGGGGGATGGGTTAGCGGAATCCGCTTAAAAAAAGTTTTAAAAATGAATGTTAATTTTAACGTAATGATTTTTAGGTGTTTTTTACGGGTTGTTTCTCTGGCAATAAGTCAGTATTCACCGGGTTGTTTAGACGATTCTCATGTGAGAGACAGATTTTAAAGATAATCACGCCAGAAATTAATTGGCGGGTAAGATTGTGGGCTGGAACGTTGCAAAATATGCATCGTATATTTCTTATAACTCGCTGGAAATAATCACCAGACCAGCATTATCCTCTGCCCTTCAGTGCTGGCATTAGTTTAATCCTCGCAAGCGATTATCACCCCTTAGTGCCTTTACTGCCATCATCAGCACGGTACGGCGTTGCGGCGTTTGCCTGCCGGGTTTTCTGCGGTTATGGTAATCGACCTACTCTCAAAAGAATGAACTCAAGTAGATTTCCCTGTACCTGGAAGGTGGAAATGACTTCCCTCTTCTGAGCATAAACACAAGGTTTTGATCTTAATTGGCGAATATGGGGCAGGATGCAAGTGGCGCGCCGGAAAGCGGTCGTCAGTGGATTCAGTTCCTCAAGCCTGGAGGCAGAAAATGGAGATGTTGTCAGGAGCCGAAATGGTCGTCCGTTCGTTAATCGATCAGGGCGTTAAGCAGGTATTCGGTTATCCGGGCGGAGCGGTGCTCGATATTTATGACGCTCTGCAAACGGTCGGCGGTATCGACCACGTATTAGTTCGCCATGAGCAGGGCGCTGTGCATATGGCTGACGGCCTGGCGCGCGCCACTGGCGAAGTTGGCGTCGTGCTGGTGACTTCCGGCCCGGGTGCCACCAATGCCATTACCGGCATCGCGACTGCCTATATGGACTCCATCCCGATGGTGGTGCTGTCGGGTCAGGTGCCTTCTTCGCTGATCGGTTATGACGCTTTCCAGGAGTGCGACATGGTCGGGATTTCCCGTCCGGTGGTGAAGCACAGCTTCCTGGTGAAAAGCACCGAAGAAATCCCCACCGTGATCAAGAAAGCCTTCTGGCTGGCCTCCAGTGGGCGTCCGGGTCCAGTGGTCATCGATCTGCCGAAAGATATTCTTAACCCGGCCAATAAGCTGCCCTACGTCTGGCCGGAATCGGTCAGCATGCGTTCCTACAACCCGACGATTCAGGGCCACAAGGGACAGATTAAGCGCGCATTGCAGACGCTGCTGGCCGCGCATAATCCGGTGATGTACGTGGGTGGCGGTGCCATTACCTCGGGTTGTGAAGCGGAACTGCTGCAACTGGCGGAAACGCTGAACATTCCTGTGACCACTTCCCTGATGGGATTGGGTGCCTTCCCGGGTACGCATCGCCAGTGCGTGGGTATGCTCGGCATGCACGGCACCTATGAAGCCAACATGGTCATGCACAACGCCGATCTGATTTTCGGCATCGGTGTGCGCTTCGATGACCGCACCACCAACAACCTGGCGAAATATTGCCCGAACGCTACGGTGATGCATATCGACGTTGATCCAACTTCGATCTCCAAAACCGTCGCGGCCGATATCCCTATTGTTGGCGATGCGAAACAAACGCTGTCGCAAATGCTGGAGTTGCTGGCACAGACCGACGTGAAGCAGGAGCTCGACAGCCTGCGTGACTGGTGGCAACGCATTGACGGCTGGCGCAGCCGCAAATGCCTGGAATTTGATCGCACCAGCGACAAAATCAAACCGCAGGCGGTTATCGAAACCATCTGGCGTTTGACCAAAGGCGAGGCTTACGTCACGTCAGACGTCGGTCAGCACCAGATGTTTGCTGCGTTGTATTATCAGTTTGATAAGCCGCGTCGCTGGATCAACTCCGGTGGCCTCGGCACCATGGGCTTTGGCCTGCCTGCCGCGCTGGGTGTGAAAATGGCGCTGCCGGAAGAAACCGTTATCTGTGTCACCGGTGACGGCAGTATCCAGATGAACATTCAGGAACTCTCGACCGCGCTGCAATACGATTTGCCTGTGCTGGTGCTGAACCTGAACAACCGCTTCCTCGGCATGGTGAAGCAGTGGCAGGACATGATCTACTCTGGCCGCCATTCGCAATCCTATATGGAATCACTGCCGGACTTCGTGCGTCTCGCTGAGGCTTATGGCCACGTGGGTATCGCCATTCAGCATCCGGCCGAGCTGGAAGAGAAACTGACGCAGGCGCTGGAGACCCTGGCGAAAGGGCGTCTGGTGTTTGTGGATGTGACCGTGGATGGCAGCGAGCACGTTTACCCGATGCAGATTCGTGGTGGCGGTATGGACGAGATGTGGTTGAGCAAAACGGAGAGGACATAATTATGCGTCGCATTTTATCGGTACTGCTGGAGAACGAATCCGGCGCATTGTCCCGCGTGATTGGGCTGTTTTCGCAGCGTGGCTACAACATCGAAAGTCTGACGGTCGCCCCGACTGACGATCCCACCCTGTCCCGCATGACGATTCAAACCGTCGGCGATGCCAAGGTGCTGGAGCAGATCGAGAAGCAGCTGCATAAGCTGGTGGACGTGTTACGTGTCAGCGAACTGGGGCAGGGTGCCTACGTTGAACGTGAAATCATGCTGGTGAAAATCCAGGCTACCGGTTATGGCCGCGAAGAAGTGAAGCGTAGCGCGGAAATTTTCCGTGGGCAGATCATCGATGTGACGCCGACGCTGTACACGGTTCAGCTGGCGGGCACCAGCGACAAACTGGATGCGTTCCTGAACACCGTCCGCGACGTCGCGGAAATCGTGGAAGTGGCGCGCTCCGGTATCGTCGGCGTGGCGCGTGGCGAGCGCATCATGCGTTAATTGTCACTGCCCAGATTGAGTCTCAATGCTAACCCGGCGGAATGCCGGGTTTTTTTATTTTATGCGCTTGCACACCCCGGCGGATAAAAGCGGTTGCTCAGCGTAGTTTTCTGCGGTTAGATGTTACAAATGTTTTACCCTTAGCTACTCTGCGGACATTTTCGCCAGCATGGCTAATCAGGAATTAAGGTGTCATCGTGAAACTGGATGAAATCGCGCGCCTGGCTGGCGTGTCGCGCACCACGGCCAGCTACGTCATTAATGGCAAAGCGCGGCAATATCGTGTCAGCGACAAAACCGTCGAGAAAGTGATGGCGGTGGTGCGTGAGTACAATTATCACCCGAATGCCGTGGCGGCGGGCTTGCGTGCCGGACGTACCCGTTCAATTGGCCTGGTGATCCCCGATCTGGAAAATACCAGCTATACGCGTATCGCGAACTATCTTGAGCGTCAGGCGCGCCAGCGTGGCTACCAGCTGCTGATCGCCTGCTCGGAAGATCAGCCTGACAATGAAATGCGTTGCATCGAACATTTGTTGCAGCGTCAGGTAGATGCGATCATCGTCTCCACCTCGTTGCCGCCAGAGCATCCGTTTTATCAGCGCTGGATCAACGATCCACTGCCGATCATTGCGCTGGATCGCGCGCTGGATCGTGAACATTTTACCAGCGTGGTGGGTGCCGATCAGGATGATGCCCATCAGCTTGCCGCTGAATTGCGTCAGCTACCGGTGAAAAATGTGCTGTTCCTTGGAGCACTGCCGGAGTTGTCGGTGAGTTTCCTGCGTGAAATGGGCTTCCGTGAAGCATGGAAGGACGACGAACGCCCGATTGATTATATCTACTGCAATAGCTTTGAACGTACTGCGGCAGCGGCCCTGTTCGAGAAGTATCTGGAAGATCACCCGATGCCGGAGGCCTTGTTCACCACTTCCTTCGGTCTGTTGCAGGGCGTTATGGATGTCACGCTGAAACGTGACGGGCGGTTGCCAACCGATCTGGCGATTGCCACTTTTGGCGACCACGAGTTACTGGATTTCCTTGAGTGTCCGGTGCTGGCGGTGGGACAGCGTCATCGTGATGTTGCCGAGCGCGTTCTGGAACTGGTTTTAGCCTCGCTGGATGAACCGCGAAAACCGAAGCCAGGTTTAACCCGAATTCGCCGTAATTTATTCCGTCGTGGGCAATTAAGCCGCCGGATAAAATGAATGATGGGCGGCGTGCTGCCCACTTTATTCATCATGCTTTTAATTTCCCCCGCAACCTTTCACGTAAAAAAGCGTAAATTCTCGTCGACCTTGCTAACAAATTAAGCGCACTACCTTTTCTTATTTGTTTACATCTTCGGCATCTGCTGGTAGCAGAGCTGTCGCGATGGTGCTGGGCTTCCTTTAGGAAATCCCCTAAAATGCAGCCGCTGTCGCATATCGTCAGATATTTATCAAAACGCGATAAAGCGCTTTATTTTTCGCCGCTTTTCAATACGTGAAAATTTTTATTCCATTATTCATCAGGTTAATTTTTATTTTGCCATTCACGACCTTCTTATTCCCACCGCCAAATAATTTCACCCGCTGTAAAGAGTGATATTCACTTGCCGTTGCGGCTTGACAAGGATTTCATCGGCTCCGTAAACTCTTTTCGTGGTAAAATGTGGGATAAAGTGGTGAAAAAGGGTATCTGAGGGGTGAGGCTGGCATGTTCCGTGGGGCAACGTTAGTCAATCTCGACAGCAAAGGGCGACTGGCCGTACCAACGCGCTATCGTGAATTGCTGATCGCAGAGTCTCAGGGTCAAATGGTTTGTACCATCGACCTCCACCAGCCCTGCCTGCTGCTTTATACCCTGCCCGAATGGGAAATCATTGAGAAAAAGCTGTCTCGCTTATCCAGCATGAATCCCGCCGAGCGTCGCGTGCAGCGGCTGCTGTTGGGTCATGCCAGTGAGTGTCAGATGGATAATGCAGGCCGCCTGCTACTGGCGAATACCCTTCGTCAGCATGCGAGCCTGAGCAAAGAAGTGATGCTGGTTGGACAGTTCAACAAGTTTGAACTGTGGGATGAACAGACCTGGTATCAACAAGTTAAGGACGATATTGACGCAGAACAGTCGGCTCAGGAGCCTTTATCTGAGCGGTTGCAGGACTTGTCGCTATAGCTATGCAGGAAAATTTCAAACACACCACAGTGCTGCTGGATGAGGCGGTTAACGCGCTCAATATCAGGGAAGACGGCATATACATTGACGGCACTTTTGGTCGCGGTGGTCACTCCAGATTGATCCTTTCGCAACTTGGCGCGAACGGGCAGCTACTGGCGATAGATCGCGATCCGCAAGCCATAGCCGCAGCCGCTGAGATAAAAGATCCGCGCTTCTCGATCGTCCACGGGCCGTTTTCGGCGCTGGCAGAGTACGTGACCGAGCGCGGGCTGAACGGAAAAATTGACGGCGTTTTACTGGATCTGGGCGTGTCATCGCCGCAGCTGGATGACGCCGAACGTGGATTCTCTTTCATGCGTGATGGGCCATTGGACATGCGCATGGACCCGACGCGCGGACAATCGGCGTCGGAATGGTTGCTCAGTGCAGAAGAGGCGGATATTGCCTTTGTACTGAAAACCTACGGTGAGGAACGCTTCGCCAAACGTATTGCCCGCGCGATTGTTGAGCGCAACCGTGAGCAGCCGATGACGCGCACCAAAGAACTGGCCGACGTTATCTATGCAGCAACACCGGTAAAAGACAAGTTTAAGCACCCGGCGACCCGCAGCTTTCAGGCGATTCGTATCTGGATCAACAGCGAACTGGAAGAGATCGACATCGCGCTGAAAGGGGCATTGTCGGTGCTGGCACCTGGCGGAAGGCTGTCAGTGATCAGCTTCCATTCACTGGAAGATCGCCTGGTGAAACGTTTTATGCGCGATCAAAGTCGTGGTCCGCAGGTACCGGCTGGCATTCCGATGACCGAAACGCAGCTGAAAGCGCTGGGTGGTCGGGAGCTAAAAACCCTCGGCAAACTGGTGCCGGGAGACGCCGAAGTCGCTGAAAACCCACGCGCACGGAGTTCCGTGTTGCGTATTGCTGAAAGGACTGCGTCATGATCGGAAACGAACGCCACAGTCTGCCCGGCGTCATCGGTGGCGATTTGCTGCGTTTTGGCAAGATCCCGGTGCTGTTACTGGTGGCAGTTTTGGTTTCCGCCATGCTGGTGGTGACGACGACGCACAAAACGCGTCGTCTGACGGCAGAACGCGAACAGCTGGTGCTGGAGCGTGACGCATTAGATATCGAATGGCGCAACCTGATTCTTGAAGAGAACGCCCTCGGCGACCACAGCCGGGTAGAACGAATCGCAACCGACAAACTGCAAATGCAGCATGTCGATCCTTCGCAGGAAAACATTGTGGTGCAGCAATAAGGAATCTCAGAACCTGATGAGCGGCGCGAGCAAAACGCTGAAGTTGAAAAAACAGGAAGATAAGGCCAGCTTTGTAAGCTGGCGTTTTGCGTTGCTGTGTGGCTGCATTTTACTGGCACTGGGTGGTCTGCTGTCTCGGGTGGCCTGGTTGCAGGTGATTAATCCTGACAAACTGGTGAAAGAAGGCGACCTGCGTTCGCTGCGCGTCCAGGCGGTGCCGACTGCCCGTGGCATGATCAGCGACCGTGCGGGCCGACCGCTGGCTGTCAGCGTGCCGGTGAACGCCATCTGGGCCGACCCAAAAGAATTGAATGAACACGGCGGTGTCTCCCTCGACAGCCGCTGGAAAGCCCTTTCCGATGCATTGTCGATCCCACTCGATCAACTCTCCACGCGTATCAATGCCAATCCGAAAGGACGTTTTGTCTATCTGGCACGTCAGGTGAATCCGGCGATTGGCGAATACGTCAAAAAACTCAAGCTACCGGGTATCTATTTACGTGAAGAATCACGCCGCTACTACCCGGCGGGGCAGGTTACCGCACATCTGATTGGCTTCACCAATATCGACGGCCAGGGCATTGAAGGCACAGAAAAAAGCTTCGACAAATGGCTGACCGGTGAACCCGGTGAACGTACCGTGCGTAAAGACCGCTTTGGTCGCGTGATTGAAGATATCTCGTCGGTTGATAGCCGTGCCGCCCACAACCTGACGCTGAGCATTGATGAACGCTTGCAGGCGCTGGTGTACCGCGAACTGAATAATGCGGTGGCTTTCAACAAAGCGGAATCGGGCTCGGCGGTGCTGGTGGACGTCAATACCGGTGAAGTGCTGGCCATGGCCAACAGCCCGGCCTACAACCCAAACAATCTGGGCAACACACCGAAAGATGTGATGCGTAACCGCGCCATCACCGACATCTTCGAACCGGGTTCTACCGTGAAGCCGATGGTGGTGATGACCGCCCTGCAACGCGGTGTGGTGAAAGAAAACAGCGTATTGAATACCGTGCCTTATCGTATCAATGGTCATGAGATCAAAGATGTGGCGCGTTACAACGAATTGACCCTGACCGGGGTTCTGCAGAAGTCGAGTAACGTCGGGGTTTCCCGTCTGGCGTTAGCGATGCCGTCCTCAGCTCTCGTAGAAACTTACGCGCGCTTTGGACTGGGTAAGCCGACCAATTTGGGGTTGGTCGGAGAAAGCAGTGGCTTATATCCTCAAAAACAACGGTGGTCTGACATAGAGAGGGCCACCTTCTCTTTCGGCTACGGGCTAATGGTAACGCCGTTACAGTTAGCGCGAGTCTACGCAACCATTGGCAGCTATGGCGTCTATCGCCCGCTGTCGATTACCAAAGTTGATCCACCGGTACCCGGTGAGCGTGTTTTCCCGGAAGAACTGGTGAAAACCGTGATGCATATGATGGAAAGCGTCGCGCTGCCCGGTGGCGGTGGTGTGAAGGCGGCCATCAAGGGCTACCGTATTGCGATTAAAACCGGGACCGCGAAAAAAGTCGGACCGGATGGGCGCTACGTCAATAAATACATTGCTTATACTGCGGGCGTTGCGCCTGCCAGTCATCCTCGTTTCGCGCTGGTGGTGGTGATCAACGATCCCCAGGCCGGTAAATATTATGGTGGTGCGGTCTCCGCGCCGGTGTTCGGTGCCATCATGGGCGGCGTGCTGCGTACCATGAACATCGAGCCCGATGCGCTACCGGTAATTGATAAGAACGAGTTGGTGAAAAACCGAAGTGAGGAATCAAGTGACAGATCGTAACCTGCGCGATTTACTGGCCCCGTGGGTGCCGGGCGCGCCGGCGCGTCCACTCCGTGACATGACACTGGATAGCCGCTCTGCGGCTTCTGGCGATCTGTTTATCGCCGTGGCGGGCCATCATGCTGATGGACGTCGATTTATTCCGCAGGCTATTGCCCAGGGCGTGGCGGCAGTGATTGCCGAAGCCGAGGGTGAGGCCAGCGATGGAGATATCCGTGAGATGCATGGCGTCCCGGTTATCTACCTGGCGCAGTTGCCGCAGCGTCTCTCGGCACTGGCTGGACGCTTTTATCAGCAGCCTGCTGAAAAGCTTAAATTAATTGGTGTCACCGGCACCAACGGTAAAACCACCACCACCCAGTTGATTGCGCAGTGGGCCAATCTGCTGGGTGAAACCGGTGCTGTAATGGGCACCGTCGGTAATGGACTGTACGGTCGTCTGGTGCCAGCTGAAAACACCACCGGTTCCGCAGTGGATGTGCAGCACGTCCTGCACGATCTGGTTGGCCAGGGCGCAACGCTTACGGCGATGGAAGTGTCATCGCACGGTCTGGTGCAACATCGCGTGGCCGCGCTGCCGTTTGCCGCCGCGGTATTCACCAATCTGAGCCGTGATCACCTCGATTATCACGGCGATATGCAGAGCTATGAATCTGCCAAATGGCTGCTGTTCTCAGAACATCAGGTCGATGCGGCGATTATCAATGCGGATGACGAAGTCGGGCGCCGCTGGCTGGCCAAACTGCCGGATGCCGTTGCCGTCACCATGCAGGATAACCTGCAACCCGGCTGTCATGGCCGCTGGCTGAAAGCCACGCAAGTGACGTATCACGATGGTGGCGCACATATTCGCTTTAGCTCCAGCTGGGGCGACGGTGAGTTCGATAGCCGTCTGATGGGCGCTTTCAATGTCAGCAATCTGCTGCTGGCGCTGGCAACCCTGCTGTCGCTGGATTATCCGCTGGCGTCGCTGGTCAGCAGTGCGTCACAGTTACTGCCGGTGACCGGTCGCATGGAAGTCTTTAGCGCACCTGATAAACCTACCGTAGTGGTGGATTACGCCCATACGCCCGATGCGCTGGAGAAAGCGCTGGAGGCCGCTCGCCTGCATTGCAAAGGCCAGCTGTGGTGCCTGTTTGGTTGTGGCGGCGATCGCGACAGAGGTAAGCGCCCACTGATGGGAGCCATCGCAGAACAGTTTGCTGACGTGGTGGTGATCACCGATGACAACCCGCGCAGCGAAGATCCGCAGGCGATTGTAAATGATATTTTGACCGGTCTGCTCGATCCGGGCCGCGCCCGTGTGGTGGCTGGCCGCGCGCAGGCGGTAACTAACGCCATCATGCAGGCCAAAAGTAACGATATCGTGCTGGTGGCTGGCAAGGGCCATGAAGATTACCAGATCGTCGGCAATCGTCGTCTGGATTACTCGGATCGCGATACCGTCGCGCGTCTGCTGGGGGTGATGGCATGATCCCGCTTTCACTCACAACCCTGGCGGAAATCTCAGGCGGCACGCTGATCGGTGACGATCTTAGCGTTAGTGATGTAGTGACTGATACCCGCAAGGTGACGGCAGGTTGCCTGTTCGTCGCGCTGGTGGGGGAACGTTTCGATGCCCATGATTTCGCAGCGGATGCCATTGACCAGGGGGCGCAGGCGTTACTGGTCAGTAAACAATTACCGGTGGCAGTGCCGCAGGTGGTGGTGGCCGATACGCGCATTGCTTTTGGTCGCCTCGGTGCCTGGGTGCGCCAGCAGGTAAAAGCACGCGTGGTGGCGTTAACCGGTTCGTCGGGTAAAACCTCGGTCAAAGAGATGACTGCCGCGATTCTGCGTCAGTGCGGTGAAACGCTGTATACCGCTGGCAACCTGAACAATGATTTTGGCGTGCCGATGACGCTGCTGCGTTTGACCAAAGAACATGATTACGCGGTGATTGAGCTGGGTGCCAACCATCAGGGCGAAATTGCTTACACCACCGATTTGGTGCGTCCGGAGACGGCGCTGGTCAATAACCTGGCCGCTGCGCATCTGGAAGGGTTTGGTTCACTGGCAGGCGTTGCCAAAGCAAAGGGCGAGATTTTTGCCGGTTTGCCGCCTCATGGCACAGCCATCATCAACGCAGAGAGTAATGATCTGCTGAACTGGCAGCCGCAGTTTGCCGGTAAAACCCTGTGGCGTTTCTCGCCGCAGCCGCAGGCGGATGCTGAGTTCCGTGCCAGCGATATCACGCTACGCCCGGATGCCACCCTGTTCACGCTGCATACCCCGCGTGGCGACATTGCCATCACGCTGCCACTGCCGGGACGTCACAACATTGCCAACGCGCTGGCGGCAGCGGCATTAGCGTTATCGGTCGATGCACCGCTGAGCGCGATTCAGGCTGGCCTGAAAACCTTGCAGCCGGTTCCCGGACGCTTGTTCCCGGTTCGTCTGGCTGAACATCAACTGCTGCTTGATGATAGCTACAACGCCAATGTCGGTTCTATGACCGCTGCTGCGCAGGTGCTGGGTGATATGCCGGGCTACCGCGTGATGGTGGTGGGTGATATGGCCGAACTTGGGGAGGAGGCTGAAGCCTGCCATCGTCAGGTCGGTGACGCGGCAAAAGCCGCCGGAATTGATTGTGTGCTGAGCACCGGACACTTAAGCCAGTTGATCAGTGAAAACAGTGGCAATGGCGAGCATTTCGCCAGTAAAGCCGCGCTGATTGAACGTTTGCGGACGCTATTGTCCGAACATCAGGACATTACCATTTTGATTAAGGGTTCGCGTAGTGCCGCCATGGAGCAGGTAGTACAGAGCTTACAGGAGAAAGGAACATGCTAGTCTGGCTGGCCGAGCATTTGGTTGCACTTTATTCCGGCTTTAACGTCTTTTCCTATCTGACGTTTCGCGCCATTGTCAGCCTGCTGACCGCGTTGTTCATCTCATTGTGGATGGGCCCCCGTCTGATTGCCTGGCTGCAAAAGCTGCAGATTGGTCAGGTGGTGCGTAACGATGGTCCTGAGTCGCATTTCAGTAAACGCGGCACCCCGACCATGGGCGGCATCATGATCCTCACCTCCATCACCGTGTCGGTGCTGATGTGGGCGTATCCGTCGAACCCGTATGTCTGGTGCGTACTGGCTGTGCTGATCGGCTTTGGCATTATCGGTTTTGTCGATGATTACCGCAAAGTGGTGCGCAAAGACACCAAGGGCCTGATTGCACGCTGGAAATATTTCTGGATGTCGGTGATCTCGCTGGGTGTGGCCTTCGCGCTCTATCTGGCGGGCAAAGATACCCCGGCGACCGAGCTGGTGGTGCCGTTCTTTAAAGACATCATGCCGCAGCTGGGGCTGTTCTACGTTCTGCTGGCCTACTTCGTGATTGTCGGCACCGGGAACGCGGTCAACCTTACCGATGGTCTGGATGGCCTGGCAATCATGCCCACGGTGTTTGTCGCGGCCGGTTTTGCGCTGGTGGCCTGGGCGACCGGTAACGTGAAGTTTGCTGAGTACCTGCACATCCCGTATCTGCGTCATGCCGGTGAGCTGGTGATTGTGTGTACCGCCATTGTCGGGGCCGGTCTTGGTTTCCTGTGGTTCAACACCTATCCGGCGCAGGTCTTTATGGGCGATGTGGGTTCACTGGCGCTGGGTGGCGCGCTGGGTACCATTGCGGTGCTGCTGCGTCAGGAATTTTTGCTGGTGATCATGGGGGGCGTGTTCGTGGTTGAAACGCTGTCGGTGATCCTGCAAGTGGGATCGTTCAAGCTGCGCGGGCAACGTATTTTCCGCATGGCCCCGATCCATCACCACTATGAATTGAAAGGCTGGCCGGAGCCGCGCGTCATCGTGCGCTTCTGGATCATTTCGCTGATGCTGGTGCTGATTGGCCTGGCAACGCTGAAGGTACGCTAATTATGGCTGACTATCGGGGCAGAAAAGTCGTCATCATCGGGTTGGGCCTGACGGGCCTGTCCTGTGTTGATTTCTTTTTAGCGCAGGGGGTGACCCCTCGCGTGATGGACACCCGTGTGTCACCACCTGGGCTGGATAAATTGCCGGAGCAGGTGGAGCGCTATGTCGGTGGGTTGAACGACGACTGGTTGCTGGCGGCAGACCTCATCATCGCCAGCCCGGGCATTGCCCTGGCGCATCCGGCACTGAGCGAGGCGGCGGATGCGGGTATCGAAATCGTCGGCGATATCGAACTGTTTTGCCGTGAAGCCCAGGCACCGATTGTGGCGATTACCGGCTCGAACGGAAAAAGCACCGTGACCACGCTGGTCGGTGAGATGGCGCGTGCAGCAGGCTGGCAGGTGGGTGTGGGCGGCAACATCGGTTTACCGGCGCTGTCGCTGCTGAAATCCCCGGCGCAGCTGTATGTGCTGGAACTTTCCAGCTTCCAGCTGGAAACCACCCATAGCCTGAAAGCCGCAGCGGCAACCATCCTTAACGTGACCGAAGACCATATGGATCGCTACCCGCTGGGGATGCAGCAATATCGTGCCGCCAAATTGCGAATCTATGAAAACGCCAGCGTCTGCGTGGTGAATGCCGATGACGGCATGACCATGCCGGTTCGCGGTGCCGATACCCGCTGCGTCAGCTTTGGTATCGACCTCGGTGATTATCATCTCAACCGGCAGCAGGGGAGCACCTGGCTGCGGGTGAAAGGTGAGAAAGTGCTGAACACCGACGAAATGAAGCTGGTGGGTCAGCACAACTATACCAACGCGCTGGCGGCACTGGCGCTGGCGGATGCGGTGCATATTCCGCGTGCGTCCAGCCTGAAAGCGTTAACCACCTTCACCGGCCTGTCGCACCGTTTCCAGCTGGTGCATGAAGCAAAAGGTGTGCGCTGGATTAACGATTCAAAAGCCACCAACGTGGGCAGCACCGAAGCGGCACTGAATGGTTTGCAGATCAAAGGGACGTTGTGGCTGCTGCTGGGCGGTGATGGTAAATCGGCCGATTTCAGTCCGCTGGCGCGTTACCTGCAAGGTAACAACATACAACTGTTTTGCTTTGGTCGTGATGGCGACGCGCTGGCCGCGCTGCGCCCGGAAATTGCCACGCGCACCGAAACCATGCAGCAGGCAATGGAGCAGATCGCCAGCCAGGTGAAAGCGGGCGATATGGTTTTACTGTCACCGGCCTGCGCCAGCCTCGATCAGTTCCGTAATTTTGAACAGCGCGGCGACCAGTTCGCGCAACTGGCGAAGGAGTTAGGCTGATGCGAATTCCCGGCGCCGCGATAGCCAGCTTCCTCTCCCTGCGCCTGAAAGATTGGGTGATGGGGGCGCGTGAGAACGAAGATGCACCAGTGGTGCTGTATGACCGCACGCTGCTGTGGCTGACTTTGGGTCTGGCGATTGTCGGTTTCGTGATGGTGACCTCGGCTTCCATGCCGGTAGGGCAGCGCCTGAACGAAGATCCGTTCTATTTTGCCAAGCGCGATGCGTTTTACATCATTCTGGCACTCGGTATGGCGCTGGTTACGTTGCGAGTACCGATGGATTTCTGGCAACGCTATAGCAACGTGATGCTGGTGGTAACAGTGGTGATGCTGCTGATCGTGCTGGTGGTGGGTAGCTCGGTTAACGGGGCATCGCGCTGGATTGCGTTGGGACCACTGCGTATCCAGCCTGCGGAGCTTTCCAAGCTGTCGTTGTTTTGCTACCTCGCCAGCTATCTGGTGCGCAAGGTTGAAGAGGTGCGGAATAACTTCTGGGGCTTCTGTAAACCGATGGGGGTGATGGTGGTGCTGGCGGTGTTGCTGCTGGCGCAGCCGGACCTCGGAACGGTGGTGGTGCTGTTCGTGACCACGCTGGCGATGCTGTTTCTCGCCGGGGCTAAGTTGTGGCAGTTCCTGGCAATCATCGGATCCGGCATGTTTGCAGTGGTACTGCTGATTATCGCTGAACCCTACCGTATGCGCCGTGTGACCTCGTTCTGGAACCCGTGGGAAGATCCATTCGGTAGTGGATACCAGTTAACCCAGTCACTGATGGCGTTTGGTCGTGGTGAATTCTGGGGGCAGGGCCTCGGGAATTCAGTACAGAAACTGGAATATCTGCCCGAAGCGCATACCGACTTTATCTTCTCCATCATCGGTGAAGAATTGGGTTATGCCGGTGTGGTTTTGGCGCTGTTGATGGTATTCTTCGTCGCTTTTCGCGCGATGTCGATTGGCCGCCGCGCGCTGGAGATTGACCAGCGCTTTTCCGGCTTCCTGGCGTGTTCCATCGGTGTGTGGTTCAGCTTCCAGGCATTGGTTAACGTCGGTGCTGCCGCCGGTATGCTGCCGACCAAAGGTCTGACGCTGCCGCTGATCAGTTACGGCGGTTCCAGTCTGATTATCATGTCGACGGCCATCGTGTTTTTGTTGCGCATAGATTATGAAACGCGTCTGGCGAAAGCCCAGGCGTTTACCCGAGGTGGTCGATGAGTGGGAAGCGACTGATGGTGATGGCAGGCGGAACCGGTGGACATGTGTTCCCTGGTCTGGCTGTCGCCCATCATCTGATGGAACAGGGCTGGCAGGTACGCTGGCTGGGAACCGCCGATCGTATGGAAGCCGATCTGGTGCCGAAGCATGGTATCGAGATTGATTTTATCCGCATCAGCGGTTTGCGCGGTAAAGGGGTAAAAGCACAACTGCTGGCCCCGGTACGTATTTTCAATGCATGGCGTCAGGCACGCCGCATTATGAAAAACTGGCAGCCGGATGTGGTGCTGGGCATGGGTGGTTATGTTTCGGGTCCTGGTGGCCTGGCCGCCTGGAGTTGTGGCATCCCGGTGGTGCTGCATGAGCAGAATGGTATTGCCGGGCTGACCAACAAATGGCTGGCGAAAATCGCCACCAAAGTGATGCAGGCTTTCCCGGGCGCATTCCCCAACGCGGATGTGGTGGGTAACCCGGTGCGTACCGATGTGCTGGCGCTGCCGTTGCCCGCCGAACGCCTGGCAGGGCGTAGCGGGCCGGTACGGGTGCTGGTAGTCGGGGGCAGCCAGGGCGCGCGTATCCTGAACCAGACGCTGCCTGCGGTTGCCGCCGAACTGGGCGATGCCATCACCTTATGGCATCAGACCGGCAAAGGTGCGCTGGAAACCGTCCAGCAGGCTTATCGCGATGCGGGTCAGCCGCAGCATAAAGTCACCGAGTTTATCGATGACATGGCCGCTGCCTACGCCTGGGCTGATGTAGTGGTTTGCCGCTCAGGAGCACTGACGGTGAGTGAAGTGGCTGCCGCAGGTTTACCGGCGATTTTCGTGCCTTTTATGCATAAAGATCGCCAGCAGTACTGGAATGCGTTGCCGCTGGAGCAAGCGGGCGCAGCCAAAATTTTTGAGCAGCCGCAGTTCACCGCGGCTGTGGTAGCGGACACGCTGCGCCACTGGGATCGCCCCACACTGCTGACCATGGCAGAAAAGGCCCGCCAGGTGGCAATTCCTGATGCAACCGATCGGGTTGCGCAGGAAGTGGCAGGTGCCGCGAAATAAGTTAATCGGTCAGCGAGGCTGACCCGTACCTGACTCAGGTACAAATGGAAAACACAGGTAACAGAGACAGATGAATACACAGCAATTGGCAAAACTGCGTTCTATTGTGCCCGAGATGCGTCGCGTCCGGCACATCCACTTTGTCGGCATCGGTGGTGCTGGCATGGGCGGTATTGCCGAGGTGTTAGCGAACGAAGGTTATCATATTAGCGGTTCCGATTTGGCACCCAACCCGGTCACGCAACATCTGGCGACGCTGGGCGCAACTATCTACTTCAACCATCGTCCGGAAAATGTGACCGATGCGAGCGTGGTCGTGGTTTCCACCGCCGTAGCGCAGGACAACCCGGAGCTGGTTGCGGCACGTGAACAGCGTATTCCGGTGATTCGCCGCGCAGAGATGCTGGCTGAACTGATGCGCTTCCGTCACGGCATCGCGATTGCCGGTACGCATGGTAAAACCACCACCACGGCGATGGTAGCGAGCATTTATGCCGAAGGCGGTCTGGACCCAACCTTCGTCAACGGTGGCCTGGTGAAAGCCGCCGGGACCCATGCGCGTCTGGGTAGCAGCCGTTATCTGATTGCCGAAGCGGACGAGAGCGATGCGTCTTTCCTGCATCTGCAACCGATGGTGGCGATTGTCACCAATATCGAAGCGGATCATATGGATACCTATCAGGGCGATTTCGAGAACCTGAAGCAGACGTTCATTAACTTCCTGCACAACCTGCCGTTCTATGGCCGTGCGGTGATGTGTGTTGATGACGTGGTTATCCGTGATCTGATCCCGCGCGTCGGGCGTCAGATCACCACTTACGGATTTAGCGACGATGCGGATGTGCGCATTGAAAATTACGAGCAGCGTGGTGCGCAGGGGCATTTCACCCTGATCCGCCACGACAAGCCGGTACTGCATGTCACGCTGAACGCGCCGGGTCGCCATAACGCGCTGAATGCAGCCGCGGCGGTGGCGGTGGCCAGCGAAGAAGGTATCGACGACAACGCTATTCTGGCCGCACTGGAGAGTTTTCAGGGCACCGGTCGCCGTTTTGATGTGCTGGGTGAGTTTGATACCGCACCCGTGAACGGTAAGCCAGGCAGCGCCATGCTGGTTGATGATTACGGTCACCATCCGACCGAAGTGGATGTGACCATTAAAGCGGCACGCGCTGGCTGGCCAGAGAAAAAGCTGGTGATGGTGTTCCAGCCGCACCGCTACACGCGTACCCGCGATCTGTTCGACGATTTCGCCAACGTGCTGTCGCAGGTGGATGTGTTGCTGATGCTGGATGTGTACCCGGCAGGGGAAACGGCAATCCCGGGAGCGGATAGTCGCTCGCTGTGCCGCGCGATTCGCGGCCGCGGCAAAGTGGACCCGATTCTGGTGTCAGAACACGATGCGCTGCCAGAAGCACTGGCCCCCCTGCTGACCGGTAACGATCTGGTCATCGTTCAGGGTGCTGGCAACATTGGCAAAATCGCCCGCAAGCTGGCAGAAATCCGTTTGCAACCCACGGTGAAAGCGGAGGTGCGCAATGGCTGAGAAGGTCGCGGTATTGTTAGGCGGCACCTCGGCGGAGCGTGAAGTTTCGCTGATGTCCGGTAACGCGGTACTGGCCGGGTTGCGTGAAATGGGCATTGACGCGCATCCGGTGGATACGCGTGAGGTGTCGGTGCTCAACCTGAAGCAACAGGGATTTGATAAAGCCTTTATCGCGCTGCATGGCCGTGGCGGTGAAGACGGTACGTTGCAGGCGGTGCTGGAATTCCAGCAGATGCCTTATACCGGCAGCGGCGTGATGGCTTCGGCGATCACCATGGATAAACTGCGCAGCAAACTGCTGTGGCAGGGCAGGGGATTGCCTGCGGGTAAATTTGTCTGGTTGACACGTCAGCAGCAGGACAACGGCTTAGATGCAGCGACGCTGGCGTCGATTGAAGCCCTGGGTTTGCCGCTGTTCGTTAAGCCGAGCTGCGAAGGTTCCAGCGTGGGTATCAGCCGGGTGAACACTCTCGACGCGCTGCCTGCGGCGCTGGAAGAAGCTTTTCGTCACGACGAAGACGTGCTGGTTGAAGCCTTTCTGAGTGGTGCGGAATATACCGTCGGTATTTTAGGTGAGCAGATTCTGCCTTCCATCAGAATTAAGAGCGCCAGCGAGTTCTATGACTATGAAGCAAAGTACATTTCTGACGATACTGAATACTTCTGTCCGAGTGGTTTGAGTGCCGAACGGGAAGCAGAATTGCAGGCGCTGGTGGTGGCCGCCTGGCGTGCGCTGGGATGCAGCGGCTGGGGACGTGTCGATGTGATGGTGGACGGTGATGACAATTTCCAGTTGCTGGAAGTGAATACCTCTCCGGGCATGACCAGCCACAGTCTGGTACCGATGGCGGCGAAGCAGGCGGGGCTGAGTTTCCCGCAGCTGGTTGCACGTATTCTGGAGCTGGCCGACTGATATGTCACAGGCGGCGCTGAACGTACGCAACCGCGAACCCCAGGAGCGCACGCGCACCGGGCGTAGCAACGGTGCCCGACTTTTCGGCATCGTGTTCCTGCTGATTGTGCTGGGCATTATGGTGGCCGGCGGGCTGGTGGTGCTGAAGTGGATGAATGATGCTTCCCGCCTGCCATTATCGAAACTGGTGGTGACCGGTGAAACGCATTACACCACGCACGATGACATTCGCCAGGCGATTTTGTCACTCGGCGCACCGGGCACATTTATGTCGCAGAACGTCGACATCATCCAGCAGCAAATTGAACGTTTGCCGTGGATTAAACAGGTCAGCGTGCGTAAGCAGTGGCCTGATGAGCTGAAGATTAACCTGGTGGAGTATGTTCCGGTGGCACGCTGGAATGACCTGCATATGGTGGACGCCGAGGGTGTCTCCTTCAGCATCCCGGCCAGTCACATTGGCAAAGAAAACATGCCGATGCTGTACGGGCCAGAAGGCAGTGAGAAAGAGGTACTGGCCGGTTATCACACCATGAGTGATGTGCTGAAGGCCAGCAAGTTTACCCTGAAGGTCGCGTCGATGACGGCGCGGCGCTCGTGGCAGCTGGTGACCAGTGACGATGTGCGCATCGAACTGGGACGCAGCGATACCATGAAGCGTCTGAACCGTTTTATTGAGCTCTATCCGGAACTGCAACAGCAGGCCCAGAGCGGTAATAAGCGCATCAGTTATGTCGATTTGCGCTATGACTCGGGTGCCGCCGTAGGATGGGCACCGGCACCGTTAGAGCCACAGGAAGTCAATCAGCAACAGAACCAGGCACAGGCTAAACAACAATGATCAAGGCAACGGACAGAAAACTGGTAGTAGGACTCGAAATCGGCACCGCGAAGGTCGCCGCCCTGGTTGGGGAAATTCTGCCCGATGGTATGGTCAACATTATTGGGGTGGGCAGCTGCCCGTCTCGCGGTATGGATAAAGGTGGCGTGAATGACCTTGAATCGGTGGTGAAATGCGTACAGCGCGCCATCGATCAGGCTGAACTGATGGCAGATTGCCAGATTTCATCTGTCTACCTTGCTTTATCGGGCAAACATATCAGTTGTCAGAACGAAATCGGGATGGTTCCGATTTCCGAAGAGGAAGTGACTCAGGATGATGTAGAGAATGTCGTGCATACCGCGAAATCGGTCCGCGTACGTGACGAGCATCGTATCCTGCATGTTATTCCTCAGGAATATGCCATCGATTATCAGGAAGGCATCAAAAATCCGGTTGGGCTGTCCGGCGTGCGTATGCAGGCGAAGGTTCATCTGATCACCTGTCACAACGATATGGCGAAAAATATCGTGAAGGCAGTGGAACGATGCGGCCTGAAAGTGGACCAACTGATTTTTGCCGGACTGGCGTCCAGCTTCTCAGTATTGACTGAGGATGAACGTGAGCTGGGAGTCTGTGTTGTTGACATCGGTGGCGGTACAATGGATATCGCGGTATACACCGGCGGCGCGCTGCGCCACACCAAAGTGATCCCTTATGCCGGGAACGTGGTGACCAGCGATATCGCCTATGCCTTCGGTACGCCGCCAACGGATGCCGAAGCGATTAAAGTACGCCACGGCTGTGCGCTGGGTTCCATCGTCGGTAAAGACGAGAATGTGGAAGTCCCGAGCGTAGGTGGACGTCCACCGCGCAGCCTGCAACGTCAGACGCTGGCGGAAGTGATTGAGCCGCGTTACACCGAATTGCTGAATCTGGTGAATGACGAGATTCTGCAACTGCAAGAACAACTGCGCCAGCAAGGCGTGAAGCATCATCTGGCGGCCGGTATTGTGCTGACCGGTGGCGCGGCGCAGATTGAAGGCCTGGCGGCCTGCGCCCAGCGTGTTTTCCACACGCAGGTGCGTATTGGTCAGCCACTGAACATCACTGGCCTGACGGATTATGCGCAGGAGCCGTACTACTCAACCGCAGTTGGTCTGCTGCATTACGGCAAAGAGTCACACATGAACGGTGATGCTGAAACGGAAAAACGTGCTTCAGTGGGCAATTGGTTTAAACGCATCAACAGCTGGCTGAAGAAAGAGTTTTAATTTTTGTAAAAGGGGATCATGCTGGCTTTTTTTATGATCTCCAGGCGACAGGCACATAACGGAGAGAAATCATGTTTGAACCTATGGAATTAACCAATGACGCGGTGATTAAAGTCATCGGCGTCGGCGGTGGCGGTGGCAACGCCGTAGAGCACATGGTACGCGAGCGTATCGAAGGTGTGGAATTCTTCGCTGTGAACACCGACGCCCAGGCGTTGCGTAAAACAGCGGTCGGCCAGACGATCCAGATCGGGACCAATATCACCAAAGGTCTGGGGGCGGGTGCGAACCCGGAAGTCGGTCGTACCTCAGCGGAAGAAGATCGCGAAGCACTGCGTTCTGCGCTGGATGGGGCAGACATGGTGTTTATTGCAGCGGGTATGGGTGGCGGCACCGGTACCGGTGCGGCGCCGGTCGTGGCAGAAGTTGCGAAAGATTTAGGTATCCTGACCGTTGCGGTGGTGACCAAGCCATTCAACTTCGAAGGCAAAAAGCGTATGGCTTTTGCCGAGCAGGGTATCGCTGAACTGTCGAAGCATGTCGATTCACTGATTACCATTCCGAACGACAAGCTGCTGAAAGTACTGGGCCGTGGCATCTCTCTGCTGGATGCATTCGGTGCAGCGAACGACGTGCTGAAAGGCGCGGTGCAGGGTATCGCTGAACTGATTACCCGTCCGGGTCTGATGAACGTTGACTTCGCGGACGTGCGTACCGTGATGTCTGAGATGGGTTACGCCATGATGGGTTCTGGCGTGGCTTGTGGTGAAGACCGTGCCGAAGAAGCGGCAGAAATGGCGATCTCCAGCCCGCTGCTGGAAGATATCGACCTGTCTGGCGCGCGTGGTGTGCTGGTTAACATCACCGCGGGCTTCGATCTGCGTCTCGACGAATTCGAAACCGTGGGTAACACCATCCGTGCTTTCGCATCGGACAACGCAACCGTGGTGATCGGTACTTCTCTGGACCCAGAGATGAACGACGAACTGCGCGTGACCGTGGTGGCTACCGGTATCGGTATGGACAAACGTCCGGAAATCACCCTGGTGACCAACAAACAGAGCAGCCAGCCAGTGATGGATCATCGTTACCAGCAGCATGGTATGGCACCGCTGCCGCAGGAGCAAAAACCTGCTGCGAAAGTGGTCAACGATCCTGCAACGGCATCTGGCAAAGAACCTGACTATCTGGATATTCCGGCGTTTCTGCGTAAGCAAGCCGACTAAGAATAACCCGAGAATTGGGTTTCTCCGCTCTTTGTGCTAAAGTGTTCGCCCGCTGGTAATTTATACTAGCGGTCGGATGGGTAATATTGCGAGATAATGCGATGATCAAACAAAGGACACTAAAACGTATTGTTCAGGCGACTGGCGTCGGTTTACATACCGGCAAAAAAGTCACACTGACCTTACGCCCTGCGTCGGCTAATACCGGGGTCATCTATCGTCGCACTGACTTGAATCCACCGGTTGATTTCCCGGCTGATGCAAAATACGTGCGCGACACCATGCTGAGTACTTGTCTGGTGAATGATGAAGGCGTGCGTATTTCGACCGTTGAACATCTGAACGCCGCCCTGGCCGGTCTGGGTATCGATAACATTGTTGTTGAAGTCGATGCACCAGAAATCCCGATCATGGACGGCAGTGCTGCACCGTTTATCTATTTGCTGATGGATGCGGGTATCCACGAGCTGAACAGCGCGAAGAAATTTGTGCGTGTTAAGCAAACGGTACGCGTTGAAGATGGCGACAAGTGGGCTGAGATCAAACCTTACAATGGTTTCTCGCTCGACTTCACCATCGATTTTAAACATCCGGCAATTGATTCCAGCTCGCAGCGCTATCAGCTCAACTTCTCGGCCGAGGCGTTTGTGCGCCAGATCAGCCGTGCGCGTACTTTCGGCTTTATGCGTGAAATCGAATATCTGCAGTCTAAAGGCCTGTGCCTGGGCGGTAGTTTAGATTGTGCGATTGGCCTCGACGACTTCCGCGTACTGAACGAAGAAGGTCTGCGTTTTGAGGATGAGTTCGTTCGTCACAAAATGCTGGACGCTATCGGCGACCTGTTTATGTGTGGTCACAACGTTATTGGCGCATTTTCTGCCTTTAAATCTGGCCACGCACTGAACAACAAATTGCTGCAGGCGGTACTGGCAAAACAGGAAGCCTGGGAATGGGCGACCTTCGAAGACGAAGCTGAACTGCCGCTGGCATTCAAAGCACCCAATCTGGTCCTGGCGTAAGCCAGGCACAAAACGGCGGGTTTCCCTGACACTCTCTCCGGTCAGTGGTACCTGCCGTTTTTTATTGCCTCCTGCCATCTCTGTCTAAAGACATGCTCATCACTGCCAACACTGGCTAAACGCTGTACGAAAAAACGTGAAATCTCCCCGCAGCCGTTTAATCACTGGTGTGGAAGCCACACATAAATGCTATTATCAGGCGCTTGTATTGGCAGGGTACGCCGTTAAGTACGGTGGATGACTTACTTACTGAAGTTTTGTGGACGGGTTGTGATCGGGATTTTTTCACGCTGGCGACAATTTGGCAGACGCTACTTCTGGCCGCATCTCCTGTTGGGGATGGTAGCAGCCAGCTTTGGCTTGCCCGCCTGTGCCCAGACTTCCGAACCTGCTTCCGCAGATACCCCTGTCAGCAGCCTGTTTACCGGCAATGTTGTTCGTTTTGACCATTTAATTCGCCTGCAGGAAACTGCGCGCCGTCCGAACTTCAATGTCGACTACTGGCATCAGCATGCCATTCGTACCGTTATCCGCCATCTTTCCTTCAGTATGACGCCTCCGGCGCAAGCGGAAAACGAGAACGCAGTACCGCTGGCGGCACAAAAGCTGGCGTTGATTGATTCATTACAGGCATTGCTGACCTCGCCAGCGATGCCGCAGATTACTGCTGAACCGCAGCCAGCTGTTCTGACCACAGAACCGCAACTTAATACCCCCGCTTTCTGGTTGTCTACTATTCAGGGCATTCGCGCCGGACCCTCATTGCTCAACTGCTAACTTTTATCCGCACACTTTTTAGATTTCGCAGCCCGTGAAGTCACGGCTGAATTGAGAATATATTTATCATGTTAATCAAATTGTTAACTAAAGTTTTTGGTAGCAGCAATGATCGGACTCTGCGTCGTATGCGCAAGGTTGTGGATGTCATCAACAAGATGGAGCCGGACTTTGAAAAGCTCTCTGATGATGAACTGAAAGCCAAAACCGGTTTATTCCGTGAGCGCCTGGAAAAAGGCGAAGTGCTGGAAAGCCTGATTCCGGAAGCCTTTGCAACGGTACGTGAAGCCAGTAAGCGTGTATTTGGCATGCGTCACTTTGACGTGCAGCTGATCGGCGGCATGGTGCTGAACGAGCGCTGCATCGCCGAGATGCGTACCGGTGAAGGTAAAACCCTGACTGCAACCCTGCCTGCTTACCTCAATGCGTTGAGCGGCAAAGGTGTTCACGTTGTGACAGTGAACGACTACCTTGCACAGCGTGACGCTGAAAATAACCGTCCGCTGTTTGAATTCCTGGGCCTGACGGTGGGCATCAACCTGCCAGGTATGCCATCCATCGCCAAGCGCGCCGCTTACGCTGCCGATATCACCTACGGCACCAACAACGAATACGGTTTCGACTACCTGCGCGACAACATGGCGTTCAGCCCGGAAGAGCGTGTACAGCGTAAACTGCACTACGCGCTGGTGGATGAGGTGGACTCCATCCTCATCGATGAAGCGCGTACCCCGCTGATCATCTCTGGCCCGGCGGAAGACAGCTCTGACCTGTATATCAAGGTTAATAAAATCATCCCGCACCTGGTTCGTCAGGAAAAAGAAGATTCCGACACCTTCCAGGGTGAGGGTGATTTCTGGGTAGATGAAAAAGGCCGTCAGGCGCATATGACCGAGCGCGGTCTGGTGAAAGTTGAAGAGTTGCTGGTCAGCCAGAGTATTATGGATGAAGGTGAATCACTGTATTCACCGAGCAACATCATGCTGATGCATCATGTGACTGCAGCACTGCGCGCCCATGCGTTGTTTACCCGTGACGTGGATTACATCGTTAAAGATGGTGAAGTGGTCATCGTGGATGAGCACACTGGCCGTACCATGCAGGGCCGTCGCTGGTCTGATGGTTTGCATCAGGCGGTTGAAGCGAAAGAAGGCGTGGAAATCCAGAACGAGAACCAGACGCTGGCCTCGATCACCTTCCAGAACTATTTCCGTATCTATGAAAAACTGGCCGGTATGACCGGTACGGCTGATACCGAAGCCTTTGAATTTAGCTCGATTTATAAGCTTGATACCATTGTCGTACCGACCAACCGTCCGATGGTGCGTAAAGATATGGCGGATCTGGTCTACATGACCGAGAAAGAAAAGATCGATGCCATCATCGAAGATATCCGCGCCTGTACTGCCAACGGGCAGCCGGTGCTGGTGGGTACCATCTCCATCGAAAAATCGGAAGTGGTGTCCAACGAGCTGACGCGTGCGGGTATCAAGCACAGCGTACTGAACGCCAAATTCCACGCCCGTGAAGCGGATATCGTGGCCCAGGCGGGTCAGCCTGGCGCGGTAACTATCGCCACTAACATGGCCGGCCGTGGTACTGACATTATGCTGGGCGGTAACTGGCATGCCGAAGTGGCAGAGCTGGAAGCACCGACTGAAGCACAGATTGAAGAGATTAAAAACGCCTGGCAGCTGCGTCATGAAGCGGTGCTGGCTGCCGGTGGTCTGCATATTATCGGTACTGAGCGCCATGAATCGCGTCGTATCGATAACCAGCTGCGTGGTCGTGCGGGCCGTCAGGGTGACGCCGGTTCATCACGTTTCTACCTGTCGATGGAAGATGCGCTGATGCGTATTTTTGCCTCGGATCGTGTTTCTAACATGATGCGTAAGCTGGGTATGAAGCCGGGTGAAGCGATTGAGCATCCGTGGGTAACCAAAGCGATTGCCAATGCGCAACGTAAAGTGGAAAGCCGCAACTTCGATATTCGTAAACAGCTGCTGGAATATGATGATGTTGCCAACGACCAGCGTCGTGCCATTTACAGCCAGCGTAACGAACTGCTGGATGTGTCTGACGTGTCAGAAACCATCAACAGCATCCGTGAAGATGTGTTCAAAGCCACCATCGACACTTATATTCCGCCGCAGTCGCTGGAAGAAATGTGGGATGTGCCGGGACTGGAAGAACGTCTGCGTACCGATTTCGATCTGAATCTGCCGATTGCTGAATGGCTGGATAAAGAGCCGGATCTGCATGAAGAGACGCTGCGCGAACGCATCATGAAGCACGCAACGGAAAGCTACGCTGCCAAAGAAGAAGTGGTGGGCGTGGAAATGATGCGTAACTTTGAGAAAGGCGTGATGCTGCAAACGCTGGATTCGCTGTGGAAAGAGCATCTGGCGGCGATGGATTATCTGCGCCAGGGTATCCACCTGCGTGGCTATGCGCAGAAAGATCCGAAGCAGGAATACAAACGTGAATCTTTCGCCATGTTTGCTGCCATGCTGGAATCATTGAAATATGAAGTGATCAGCACCCTGAGCAAAGTTCAGGTGCGTATGCCGGAAGAAGTCGAAGCGATGGAGCAGCAGCGTCGTGAAGATGCTGAGCGTCTTGCACAGCAGCAGCAACTCAGCCATGTGGACGATGAAACCGCAGCGGCCGCCGCGCTGGCAGCACAGGGTGGTGAGCGCAAGGTCGGTCGTAACGATCCATGCCCATGTGGTTCTGGTAAAAAATACAAGCAGTGTCACGGCCGTCTGGCCTGATAAGAACAAAGGAGCCGCCCGGCTCCTTTTTCTTTGGTTAACATCTTACCGAGGCTGCTTTAAACTCAGCGCTTCATTCATCTTTAGCGGAACTCAGTTTATGAAACACCTGCAAGTCGCGGTGGGCATCATTCGCAATGCCAGTCATCAGATCTTTCTTGCTCAGCGCGCGGCAAGCTCTTACATGGCCAATAAATGGGAGTTTCCTGGCGGGAAAATCGAACAAGGCGAAACCGCTGAACAGGCGCTGAAGCGTGAGTTGATGGAAGAGACCGGTATTGACGTGACGGAAGCCCAGGCGATTGGTCAGGCCGATCACAGTTATGAAGATTTGCGCGTGACGCTGCATTTCTTTCTGGTCGAAGGCTGGCAGGGTGAGCCGTGGGGCAAAGAAGGGCAACCGCAACGCTGGGTTGAGCAGAAAGCGCTGGTTGCCGATGAATTTCCGCCAGCTAACCATGCGCTAATTGCGCGTCTGGTCGCGGGCGAAATCTGACATCAGGGGCGCAGGCCCCTGATGGTTACTGATGGTCTTCACTCCAGTCATCGCTTTCAGTGAGGTCACCGCTGCTGGGGATACTTTTTTCTTCCGCCGCCCACTCACCTAAATCAATCAGCTGGCAGCGTTTGCTGCAAAACGGACGCCAGGGGCTCAGTTCATCCCACATCACGTCTTTGCCACAATTGGGACATGGCACAATAATCATTTCTTCCTGCATAACATCCTCTAACAACAGGCCAGTTCAAAATTAAGTCGTGCAGGTACGTCACCACGCTCACTGTCCAGCGGCAGGAAACGAATGGCATAACGGCTCTTGTGACCAGATACCTGCGGATAAAGCGCGTCTTCCAGCGTCAGTTGCAAGCGTAACAAATCAGCACCCTCGGCATTATCCTGATAAAAACCGTTCAGGCTGGTTTGATTACGGAAAACACCCGACTGACGAATGAGATCAAGGATCATCACCAGGCTATTCCGCAGCGGATTTAGCGACTCAATCCAGGCATTCACCTGCGTGTCGCGTACGGATTGTTCGAGGTGCAACCAGATATGCAAGCCGGGGATGTCAAAGCTACAGCAACCACCGGGGATGCTCAGACGTTGACGGACCAGGCCAACCAGGCGATCTTCGCGTAATTGCTGGCCCATACGTGGTGCCTGCATCAACTCGGACGATTGCTGTTTTAACTGCTTGCTGAGGGAGTCAACCCGTTGCAGATCGACGCCGGGGACATCGAGCCAGGCACGCAACTTCTGTTGCTGCCGTTCCAGTTCTTTCAACAATTCCGTGCGCATATCGCCACGTTCGAAGATATCCAGCAAATCACCAATAATGCGGAAAACACCCAGCGCTGACACGGAGCTGGTGACGGGGATGGTTTCGTGCAACTGGTTAAGCAAAAACTCAACGCGCAGCCAGGTGCGCATTTTCTCATTCAGGGGATGTTCAAAAAGGACCACTGTACTCATGATGTTAATCCTGTCCTGCCGCTGCCAGTCGCAAATAGCGCTGGTGAAGTTCAGCAACACGCGGCAGCGCGTCATCAGGCGTGCCACTATTATCAATGATGTCATCCGCGACGGCCAGGCGCTGCTGTCGGCTGGCCTGCGCGGCAAGAATATTTTGGGCCTGTGTGAGAGGAATCCCATCGCGCTGTTGGGTGCGCTGCAATTGGGTTGCCTCATCCACATCCACCACCAGAACGCGATCGGCCTGATGCTGTAAGCCATTTTCCACCAGCAGTGGCACCACCCACAGTACATAGGGAGACGTCGCCAGTTGCTTTAACTGCTGAGTGCGCGCATTAATCAGCGGATGCAGCAGTTGGTTTAGCCAGTTCTTTTCCTGCGGCTGTTGAAAAATAATTTCGCGCAACCGTGCGCGATAAAGGGTGCCTTCCGCCGTCAGGATGGATTCACCATGGCGTTGGGCAATGGCCTGCAATGCCGGTGTACCTGGCTCAACCACTTCTCTGGCAATGGCGTCGGCATCAACAATATCGACACCCAGCGCCGCAAAGGCATTGGCGATGGTAGATTTGCCGCTACCAATACCCCCCGTTAGCGCAACGGTAAAAGGCATAACGTTATCCCGAAGTTCGCACTGTCATGACACCACAACCGGCGTATCACTAAAGGCAAGATGAGAGCACGATCACAATCGATTTTCTCAGCTAAATTTAACGGATTGTAGCTTAAATAAAGTGAAATTCGCAGTCTTGTCGCGGAACGAATGGCGCGTATGATAACGACACTGGAGCCGTGAGCGCTACCCGAACTGCGGTTCGATGCCACTAACCAGGACACTTGTTATGCGTATTGAAGAAGATTTAAAACTGGGCTTTAAAGATGTACTCATCCGCCCTAAACGCTCCACCCTGAAAAGCCGTTCCGAAGTCGAGCTGGAACGCACCTATACTTTCAAGCATTCTGGCCTGAGCTGGACAGGCGTACCGGTGATTGCCGCCAATATGGATACGGTGGGTACCTTCACCATGGCAGCAGCACTGGCCAGTTTTGGTGTGTTGACCGCCGTTCATAAACATTACAGCGTTGAAGACTGGCAGGCGTTTATCCAGCGTGTACCGGCATCGGTATTGAGCCACGTGATGGTCTCCTCCGGGACTTCAGAAGCAGACTTCAGCAAATTAACCGCCGTTCTGGCTCTTTCCCCGCAATTGAATTTTATCTGCATTGATGTTGCCAATGGCTATTCCGAGCACTTCGTCGCATTTCTGCAACGCGTCCGCGAAAGCTTCCCCGGTAAAACCATCTGCGCAGGCAATGTGGTTACCGGTGAAATGGTTGAAGAATTGATTCTTTCTGGCGCAGATATTGTGAAAGTGGGTATCGGCCCGGGATCGGTCTGCACCACCCGCGTTAAAACCGGTGTCGGCTATCCGCAGCTTTCGGCGGTGATTGAGTGTGCGGATGCCGCGCATGGCCTTGGGGGGCAGATCGTCAGTGACGGTGGTTGTGCCGTACCGGGTGATATCGCGAAAGCGTTTGGCGGCGGAGCGGATTTTGTCATGCTCGGCGGTATGCTGGCGGCGCATGATGAATGTGAAGGCACTCTGGTGGAGGATCATGGCGAGCAATTTATGCTGTTTTATGGCATGAGTTCAGAGTCAGCCATGAAGCGCCATGTGGGCGGAGTGGCGCAATATCGGGCGGCAGAAGGTAAGACGGTGCGTTTACCGTTGCGTGGCCCGGTTGAAGAAACGATTAAAGATATTCTGGGTGGCCTGCGTTCAGCCTGTACCTATGTGGGTGCGGAAAGGCTCAAAGAGCTGACCAAGCGCACCACCTTTATCCGTGTTGCTGAACAGGAAAACCGGGTGTTTACACGCTGATGCCGTGAGCGGGTGCATGTGATATGCACCCGTTAGCGTATTGCATCACCTAGCCCGAACACCGGTAAATACATGGCAATCACCAGAGTGCCAACAATGCCACCAATCACCACCATCATCATCGGTTCCAGCGCAGACGCGAGGGATTCGGCACGCGTTAATGTTTGCCCCTCGTGCCATTCCGCCAGCCGCGACAGCATCACATCCAGAGCACCGGCTTGCTCACCCACTTTTATGAGCTGGGCGCATAATGGCGTAAATAACTGATGTTGTTGCAGAGCCTGATGCAATGGTGCACCACCGGCAATATGTTGCTGTAAGTCGGTGATGGCTTCCCGCCAGAGTCGTGACGTCAGCGTGACTTCAACAGCCTGTAAACTTTGCAGTAGGGTTAAGCCTGCCTGCTGCGTCAATTGCAAAATGCCATAGATCTGACTGAGCTGGCTGCCGCGCCACAGCGGCGCAAGCAGTGGCAATTGCAGCAACCAGCGATGTATGCGGCGCTGCCAGTCCGCCGACCGTCGATAAATTTGCCGGGCAATAATCGAGAACGCTATACAGGTGGCCAGTAAAGGGAGCGCTGCCTGTTGCAGCAGAGCGGACAGCGCCATCACACCGGCGGTGAGTGCGGGCAGTGGTGCATCGAAGCTGGCGTAAACGGCGACAAACTCCGGCAACACAAACAGCAGCATTCCGGCACTGACGGCGATCGCCACCAGTAAAATGAACAGCGGATAACGCAGTGCTTTCACCACTTTTTGCCGCAAATGTTGTTGTCCGGTTTGCTGTTGCGCTAGCTGGCGACAACATTCATCCAGTTGCCCGGTCAGTTCACCCACCTGCATCAGTGCAGGAAACAGCGGTGGAAATATTTGCGGCCAGTCGCGCAGCGCCTGAGAAAAGGGCATCCCGGTAATCACTCTTTGTTGCAAACCTTTAAGCAATATCCGCCAGCCAGTATCAGGATGACCTTCAGCAAGCAGTGTCAGGCTTTCCGCAAGCGGCAGGCCGGCCCTGAGCAAGGTTGCTAACTGGCGTATCAAATCGATTTTTTGCTGCCACTTCCAGTCGCGAGCGCGCCAGCATTTGCCCCGTTGCCAGCTCACGGCCAGCATGCCTCTGTCGGCCAGGTGCTGTAACAGTGCTTCCTGATGGTTCATTAACGACTCGCCACTTTGCAGCGCTCCCAGGCTGTCCAGCGCCTGCCAGCGAAAATGGTAGAGGTTAGTCATTGCCTAACCCAATGACACGCTGCATCTCTTCCAGTGAGGTTTCTCCCCGACTGACAGCCTCCAGCCCGGCGCTGACTAATGTTTTCATTCCTTGCTGGTTCGCCAGTGACAACAGATGCTCCAGCGGCATATCGGCGGAAATCGCGTTTTGTAATTTAGCGGTCATGGGCAGCAGTTCGAAAAGTGCCAGCCGTCCATAATAGCCAGAAAAACAGTGATCGCAGCCGGGGGCTCGCCAGGTTTGCAGGGTGCCAGGCCATAACCCGACAGGTAAATGCGCGATCGCTTGCCCCGGCTGTCGGCAATGTGTGCATAGTCTTCTCACCAGACGTTGTGCCACGATCAACTGCAATGCCGGGCCAAGCAGATAACCGGGAATCCCCATTTGCCGCAATCGTGTCAGAGTTTCTGCAGTGGAGTTGGTATGCAGGGTGGAAAGCACCAGATGGCCCGTTTGTGCAGCTTTAACGGCGATCCCGGCCGTTTCTGCATCGCGAATTTCGCCCACCATGATGACATCTGGATCCTGACGCAGCAGTGCACGCAGCACCCGATTAAAATCCAGCCCGCTGCGAGGCTGAATTTGTGTCTGGTTGATACCTTCCAGCGGGATCTCCAGCGGATCTTCCACGCTGCATACGTTTTTTTCCGGCACATTGAGTGCGCTCAATCCACTGTAGAGGGTGAAAGTTTTGCCGCTTCCGGTCGGGCCGGTAACCAGAATTAATCCCTGTGGTTTCGCCAGGGCGTTGCTGAACTGGCGCAACTGCGTCACCGGCATGCCGAGTTTATCCAGGGCAATTGCGCTATTTTCGCTCTGCATCAGACGTACTACCGCTTTCTCTCCGTGGCTGATGGGCAGAGTAGAAAGGCGAAAGGCAGCGGTTTTGCCTTCGATTTCGAGGGTAAATTGCCCATCCTGGGGCAGGCGACGTTCGGCAATATCCAGACCCCCCAGAATTTTCAGACGGGCAAGTACCGCGGCAGGTTGTACATCGGGCAACTGCGTGAGTTTGTGCAGAACGCCATCGATGCGTAGTCGGATACGTAGCGCATGGCGTTGCGGCTCGAAATGGACATCGGATGCCCGTCGCAGTATGGCTTGTTGCAGGATGTGCTCAACGGCGTTGATTGCCGATTCAGCCGAAACCTGCTCGCGGGGCTTCTCAGTGCTTCCCGGCTCATGCAACAGCTGCTCAATCCGCGCGGCAGGCCAGCACTCCACTTCAACTTTGCACTGGCTGGCAAACTGTAATGCTTCCAGTAGGGCAGGTTCGGGTGTTCCCGCGACGGCCACGCGCAGCAGCGTGGCGTCATGATGCAGAATGATTGCGTGGTGGCGCTTGCACAGGGCCTTGAGCATGGCATCACATCTCTCCATTGCGGCCACCTTTGTCGGCAAAACGGAACTGTTCAAGGCAGTTTTCGCGCAGGCTGTTGTTATCGCTGGTGCAGCTGCGTTGCCAGTCAAGAGTGCCATCGGTGCTATTCCAGACGGGTTGCATTTCCACCGTTAAACCCGCAAGACTTTCCTGGCCCGTCAGGCTGATGACGCCATTGGTTACGGCAAGTGTCGCAACATAGCGTGAACCTTTGGCCGCAGGAATACCGCGATCGCCCGCCTGGCACTGCGCCGGTCCGCCGCGTTCAATGGCGCAGAGTTCGACCGCCGTTTTATAGGGCACCATGGTCTGCAACATATCCGTCAGTGCGGCGCGCTGCAGATAGTTTTGATAGGCCGGTACGCCGATTGCGCTGAGGATGGCGACGATGCCAATCACAATCATTAATTCGATGAGGGTAAAACCGCGTTGTCGTTCCATAAGCTGGCTCCTTGTTGTCGAGCCGCTACGGTAGAAAAGGGTTGAGCTAAGCGGAAGAGGGCAGAGTGGCACGGCTGGAAGCCGTGCGCAGAATAGATTCAGGTTTGCAACGCAATGAACAGAAAACTGGAAGCGGTCACACAAATCTGCCCATGAGCCACCTCAGCGGAAAAACGATCAGGCGTCGCGAAAGCGCATCGACAGATCGAGGGCGCGTACATGCTTGGTTAACGCACCTACCGAGACATAATCTACGCCAGTCTGAGCAATTTGCGGCAACGTGTTTTCTGTGACGTTACCGGAGACTTCCAGCAACGCCTGCTTTTGCGTCAGCGTCACGGCCTCACGCATCATCTCCAGGCTGAAGTTGTCGAGCATGATGATATCCGCGCCCGCATTCAGCGCATCCTGCAATTCAGTCAGGGTTTCCACTTCGACTTCCACTGGCACATCTGGCTGTAACCACAGGGCTTTTTCCACTGCCTGGCGCACCGAACCGCTGGCAATAATGTGATTCTCTTTAATCAAAAAAGCATCAGACAGTCCAAGACGATGATTGCTGCCTCCACCACATAGCACGGCATATTTCAGCGCGGTACGCAGTCCCGGCAGGGTTTTGCGGGTATCCAGTAGCTGGGTGTTGCTGTCTGCCAGCAAAGCCACATAGCGGCTGACTTCGGTTGCCACGCCGGAGAGCGTTTGCACAAAATTCAGTGCGGTACGTTCTGCGGTTAAAAGCAGGCGCGCCGGGCCGAGGAGTTCAAATAACAACTGGTCTGGCACGACAGCCTGTCCATCTTCAACGTGCCAGGTAATAGTGACTTTATTGCCTAACTGGATGAACACTTCTTCCACCCAGCGTTTACCACAGAAAACACCGGCCTCCCGGGTAATGATCTGTGCTTCAGCCTGTTTCTCAGCGGGCAGTAAGAGTGCAGTGATGTCACGATCGGCATCCACTTCGCCGCCTAAGTCTTCCTGAAGCGCGCGTGCAACGGCTTCGGGGATGTCATGCTCAATGCGTTTGATCAATTCGTGACGGCGATGATCGGGATCGTAACGACGTGATGCCATACTCTTCCTGCTCCAGATGACGAGATAGTGAGCGCACACCTTAGCCCTATTTTACCGGTATTGCCAGTTTGTCGAGGTTAAATGTTTAGTATCCTTAACTCCCGATGACTTTCGCATTAACGCGCAAGCAGCCGTGGAGAATCATGTTATTCTCAGCCAGACTTAAATGCAGGAAAAATGGCATGAAACTGGAAGATGGCTGGATTAATAGCGCGCGTAAAGTGCCGTCATCGCACTTTAACCAGCGACCGGAAAATGAAACGCCTTCCCTACTGATTATTCACAATATCAGCTTGCCGCCCGGTGAATTTGGCGGCCCGTGGATTGATCGGCTGTTTACGGGCACCTTGCCCGCCGATGCGCATCCTTATTTTGCTGATATTGCCCATTTGCGTGTCGCCGCACACTGCCTGATTCGCCGTGATGGCGAGCTGGTGCAATATGTTTCATTCGATGAGCGCGCCTGGCATGCGGGGGTTTCTCAGTTCGAAGGCCGGGAAAACTGTAACGATTTCTCGATGGGTATTGAGCTGGAAGGGACCGATACCCAGCCTTACACCGACGCGCAATATGCCACGTTGCAGGCGGTCACGGCGTTATTAATGCAACACTATCCACTGACCCTGGAACGCATTACCGGCCACAGCAATATTGCGCCGGAACGAAAAACCGATCCGGGTCCGGCATTTGACTGGGAACGCTATAAACACGCCTTAAAGCGGGATAATCCCTGAAACAGCAGGAGCAGTTATGACGTTGTTTAGCTTGTTATTAGTGTTAGGTTGGGAACGGTTGTTTAAACTGGGGGAACACTGGCAGCTCGATCATCGGCTGGAGCCGCTGTTTCGTGGTCGTCAGCGTTTTTCGTTATTCCGCACCTTAGTGATGACGGTTGTGGCGATGCTGATTGTCTGGCTGCTGGTCTGGAGCCTGAAGGGTCTGCTGTTTGGTGTTGCGCAGCTATTATTCTGGATTGTGGTGGGTTTGCTGTGTATCGGTGCGGGTTCGGTACGTTTGCATTATCACGCCTATCTGAAAGCGGCGAGCCATGATGATCAGGCAGCTCATCAGGCAATGGCGGCCGAGCTGACGTTGATTCATGGCGTGCCTGTGGAGTGCAGTGAACGTGACTTTCTGCGCGAGCTACAGAACGCGCTTATCTGGATAAATTTTCGCTTCTATCTGGCGCCGTTGTTCTGGTTTGTCGTCGGTGGCCCCTGGGGACCGGTATTGCTGGTGGGATATGCGTTTCTGCGCGCCTGGCAAAGCTGGCTGGCAAAACACCATTCAGCGCTGGAGCGTGCGCAGTCTGGCGTTGACCGCGTGCTGCATCTGCTGGATTGGATCCCGGTGCGTCTTGCCGGTGTCGCCTATGCCTTGCTCGGCCACGGCGAGCGCGCGTTGCCAGCCTGGTTCGCCTCATTGACCGACTGGCATCGCTCGCAGTATCAGGTGCTGACCAGCCTGGCGCAATTCTCCCTCGCGCGTGATCCACATGTTGATAAAGTGGAAACGCCGCGCGTGGCGGTTGCACTGGCGAAACGTATTTCTCTGGTGCTGGTAGTCGTGGTGGCGTTGCTGACCATCTACGGCACGCTGGTGTGATCGGCTGGCGGCACGCCAAAATCAGGTGTGCCGTCCTCGCGCCAGTCAAAATATTTTAGCCGTGTATGGCGGTTAGGATCCCACAGGGGATCACCCTCAATTTCCGTGTAGTTGCGCGCATGATAGACCAGCACATCCCGCCCCTGTTCATCCACGGTAAAACTGTTGTGACCCGGCCCATATTGATGATTATCCCAGCTGCTGCTGAAGACCGGACGGGCGGATTTTTGCCACGCCCCGGGCTGGAGTGGATCGGCATTGGCATCAATGCTCAGGATCCCCAGACAATAATTCTCATCCGTGGCGCTGGCTGAGTAGGTGACAAACAGCGTCTTACCGTGACGAATCACCGCCGGTCCTTCATTGACACTGAACCCGGCACATTCCCATTCATATTCCGGGCGAGTCAGCATCTGTGGTGTGCCTTTCAGCGTCCAGGGATTGAGTAATTCAGCAAGATACAGGTTCGAATTGCCAGGAATCGCTGGGTCTTTTTGTGCCCACAGATACCAGTTTTTCCCCTGATGGACGAAATGCGTGGCATCGAGAGAGAAACTATCCAGCGGC
Organism: Pantoea sp. App145; assembly: GCF_047947045.1. Lineage (NCBI taxonomy): Bacteria > Pseudomonadati > Pseudomonadota > Gammaproteobacteria > Enterobacterales > Erwiniaceae > Pantoea > Pantoea sp. App145. The sequence goes on along the minus strand of NZ_CP133290.1, from coordinate 2,019,300 downwards.
GTGTGGACGCGCCGAACGGGCTGCCAATGGCCGGTCAATGGGTCGGCATCACTGCACACCAACGCATACATGCGGTGCTGGAATAACCCATCTTTAATTTCACGATTGGGCGCAGCCGCGAAATAGATCACCCACTGCCCATTGATATGATGCAGCTCCGGCGCCCAGATTAGCGCGCTAAAGGGTCCGGTATCGGGTTTGTGCCACACCACCACGGGCTCGGCCTCGGGCAGCGCAGCCAGCGTAGCGGCATGACGTATTTCCAGCCGGTCATACTCGGGCACTGAAGCGACAAAGTAATAACCCTTATCGTGGTGGAGAATAAAAGGATCGGCGCGCTGGGTGATAAACGGATTAGGCCATGGATTACTCATTTAATTTCTCCGGGTTCGATAGCGGCGGAAGCGGCCGGGTGTGGGGCTTGCAGGTCACGGAAATTAGCGCGACGCAGGGCGAGATCGTCCTGAATGGTACGCATCAGTTTGCGATCGACTTTCAGCAGACGTACGACCCCGGCGGTAATCAGGTAGCCAACGCCAGGTATCACGGTAAACAGCAGCATGATGCCATTCAGCGCGCTGGGGGCTTGCTGTTTCGCCCCGGCATCATAGCCATAAATGGAGAGTAAAAAGCCCACCATCGCGCCAGCCACCGCCAGCCCGACTTTGAGGAAAAACAGATTGCCGGAAAAGCTCATGCCGGTGATGCGTTTACCGGTTTTCCATTCGCCGTAATCATCGACATCCGCCATCAGCGACCAGTGCAGCGGGGAGGGGATCTGATGCAGGATATTCAGCAGGAAATAAGCAATAACCACTGCCAGGGTGGCATGCGGATCGATCCAGTAAAAACCGCTGGAGAATAGCGCCAGCGCGATGTTGGTCCAGAAGAAGACTTTTAATTTGCACCAGCGATCGGTGAGGATTTTAGCCAGCGTACTGCCCAGCATCATGCCGATCACACCGAGGCTGATAAACAGCGTGGCAAAATGGGTCGACTGGCCCATCACCCAGGTCACGTAATACATGGTGGCGGCCATGCGGATAAAGCCAGGGCAAACGTTACAGAAAGTCAGCAGCAGAATGCGCACCCACTGGTCATTTTTCCATACGTCGCGCAGGTCATTTTTCAGATCGTCATTACTGGGTATGGCCGGGCGAATACGCTCACGCACCGTGGCAAAGCAGAACAGAAACATCGCCAGACCGATCAGTGCCAGTACGCTCATTGCCATTTGATAGCCGCGTGCTTTGTTATCGCCACCAAACCACTCTGCCATCGGCAGCAGCGACAGCGACAGGATCAGCGTGGCGACACCCACCATGACAAAACGATACGACTGGCAGGAGACGCGTTCGCCAGGATCATTGGTGATAACCCCACCCAGCGAGCAGTAAGGGATGTTGATGGCGGTGTAGGTCAGTGACATCAGGAAGTAGGTAATAAATGCCCAGATCACCTTGTTGTCATAGCTCCAGTCTGGCGTGGTGAACATCAGAACGCTGAACAGGACATAGGGAACGGACACCCACAGCAACCACGGGCGAAAACGTCCCCAGCGGCTCTGCGTACGATCGGCAATGGCACCCATAATCGGATCCGTCACCGCATCCAGCACCCGCACCGAAAGCAATAAGGTCCCGACCAGTGCCGGTGCCAGGCCAAAAACATCGGTATAGAAATAGTTGAGGAACAACATGATGGCACCGCCGATCATGTTGCATCCGGCATCGCCCATGCCGTATCCCAGTTTTTCCCGGAACGAGAGTGCTGCTCCTTTCATTGTTCATCTCCAGCTATAACAGGTGCAAAAATTATTAGCGGAAAATCAGCAATCTGGCGGGGACCAATTGGTCACGATGATGGACAAAACACCTGGACGGGGAAAAGTGTGAGCAAGATCTAAAGAAGAGAAATATCTGCCCGGACATAGACGCCGGGCAGAAGGAACAGTTTTACGCCTGCTGGGCTTTATTTTTAATGGTGTAACCCACTGCCAGCACGATCAGCCAGACCGGGATCAGCCAGACTGAAATCGCCATGCCTGGGGTCATCAGCATGATCACCAGAATTGCCGCGAGGAACAGCAGACAGATCCAGTTACCCAGTGGGTAAAGAATGGCGGGGAAGCGCGTGGTGACACCCTGCTGGTCTTTCTTTTTACGGAATTTCAGGTGCGCGAGGCTGATCATCGCCCAGTTGATGACCAGCGCAGAGACCACTAAAGACATCAGCAGGCCGAAAGCTTCACCTGGCATCAGATAGTTGATCAGCACGCAAAGCGCAGTCGCGACGGCTGACACCAGAATGGTTGTCACGGGGACACCGCGTTTATCGACTTTCAGCAGTGCTTTCGGGGCATTGCCTTGCTGTGCCAGGCCGAACAGCATACGGCTGTTGCAATAAACGCAGCTGTTGTACACCGACAGCGCGGCGGTCAGGATCACTACGTTAAGCGCATTGGCAACCAGTGAGTCACCCAGTTCATGGAAGATCAGCACAAACGGGCTGGTGTCAGCGGTAACGCGGGTCCATGGCAGCAGCGACAGCAGCACGGCCAGGGAGCCGATGTAGAAAATCAGAATACGCCACAGCACTTGGTTGGTGGCTTTAGGAATGCTCTGCTCCGGGTTGTCGGCTTCTGCGGCGGTGATACCCACCAGCTCCAGGCCACCGAACGAGAACATGATGATCGCCATCATCATCACCAGCCCGCCAAAACCATTTGGCAGGAAGCCGCCCTGGTTCCACAGGTTGCTGACGGTTGCCTGTGGACCGCCGTTGCCGCTGAACAGCAGCCAGCCGCCGAACAGGATCATACCGATGACCGCGACCACTTTGATAATGGCAAACCAGAACTCCATCTCACCAAACACTTTCACGTTGGTCAGGTTGATAGCGTTGATCAGCACAAAGAAGATGGCGGCAGTAGCCCAGGTGGGGAAGTCCGGCCACCAGAACTGGACATATTTACCGACAGCGGTCAGCTCGGCCATGGCAACCAGCACATACAGCACCCAGTAGTTCCAGCCTGAAGCAAAACCGGCGAAGTTGCCCCAGTATTTGTAAGCAAAATGGCTGAAGCTACCGGCAACCGGCTCTTCCACTACCATTTCGCCTAATTGGCGCATAATCAGAAAGGCAATAAATCCTGCAATGGCATAACCGAGAATCACCGCCGGACCGGCGGATTTGATCACCGATGCGCTGCCCAGAAACAGACCGGTACCCACTGCGCCGCCCAGCGCAATGAGCTGAATATGGCGATTTTTCAAGCCGCGGTGCAGCGTGTCGCCATGTTGTTGTTCCATACGAACCTCGTGATGTTGTTATTTTATGCCCAATGTAAGGCTGTTTTTACATAACGTACTCATTTATTTACGGTACCTGGCGTGCTGTGTGCATACGTAAGCTACCCTGGCGACCAGAATAGTGATAAGCGCGTCGATTTGCACCTGCTTTTGCTTTTTGTGCTGAGGGATGACTGAAAAAGCAGCAGCATCCACTGCTGGCCTGCCGCGCTATTTCTGACATGAATTGGTAATAAACACGAATAGCTTTCCCTTATGGTTGCGGGGAACGAGCAGCGCTAAATCTGTGTAAGGTTTGGTAAAAGAGAATTCTGTTAACAATTCTCCCTGAGGCTCTATTTCTGTCTTTATCAGCGCCATTTAGCGCATTTAACCAATGATAATCCCCTGAAGTGTGACGGCTGCCATATAGACACAAGGTGAATACTTTGTTACTTTACCGGCACCTTTTGGCAATTGGTATTACCAATTTACTCCGGACGCCTGGCATAACTAAGAAGGGAAGATGGCATACAGTAAGATTCGCCAACCAAAGCTCTCCGATGCAATTGAGCAACAGCTGGAATCCCTGATTATGGAAGGGACGCTGCGGCCGGGAGAGAAGTTGCTTCCCGAGCGCGAACTCGCCAAACAATTCGATGTGTCACGTCCTTCTCTTCGTGAAGCGATCCAGCGCCTGGAGGCGAAAGGATTGCTGCTACGCCGTCAGGGTGGCGGTACCTTCGTCCAAAAACATCTCTGGCAAAGCCTGAGCGACCCGCTAGTCGGCCTGCTTGCTCAACACCCTGAATCTCAGTTTGACCTGCTGGAAACTCGCCATGCACTGGAAGGTATTGCTGCCTATTATGCGGCATTACGGGGTACGGATGAGGATTTGCAGCGCATTCGCGACTGCCATGTTCAGATCCAGCAGGCACAGGACAGCGGCGATCTCGATGCCGAAGCGGACGCCGTGATGCAGTATCAGATCGCTGTCACAGAAGCGGCCCATAATGTGGTGCTTTTGCATTTGCTGCGTTCCATGGGCCCTATGCTGGAACAAAACGTCCGTCAGAATTTTGAATTGCTCTACGCTCGCCGGGAAATGCTGGCGAAAGTGAGCGGTCACCGCGCCAGTATTTTTGAGGCGATTGTGGCTCGTGAGCCAGAACAAGCACGCGAGGCATCACACCGTCACCTGGCGTTCATTGAGGAAATCTTGCTGGACAGAAGTCGGGAGCAGAGTCGTCGTGAACGCTCCCTGCGTCGTTTACAGCAACGTAAGGAATAACGCGCGGCAACGAACGTGCGGATCAAAAAGCGACGGGCCTGTCTTCTTGTGCTGTGAACTGAAGCAAAGCACAAGCAGACAGGCTCCTGACAATTCAACGTATTAGACACAGATAAGGAATACACCCCATGTCAGAACGTTTACACAATGACGTGGATCCGATCGAAACTCGTGATTGGCTACAGGCGATCGAATCGGTCATCCGTGAAGAAGGTGTTGAGCGCGCGCAGTATCTGATTGACCAGGTATTAAGTGCTGCACGCAAAGGCGGCGTAAAAGTTGCAGCAGGTTCTTCTGCTGTCAGCAACTACATCAACTCTATTGCCGTTGAAGACGAACCGGACTATCCGGGCAACGCCTCCCTTGAACGTCGTATCCGTTCCGCAATTCGCTGGAACGCCATCATGTCGGTGCTGCGTGCGTCGAAGAAAGATCTGGAGCTGGGTGGTCACCTCTCATCATTCCAGTCTTCTGCGACGATCTATGAAGTGTGCTTTAACCACTTCTTCCGCGCACGTAGCGAGAAAAATGGCGGCGATCTGGTTTACTTCCAGGGCCATATCTCTCCAGGTATCTATTCTCGTGCGTTCCTTGAAGGCCGTCTGACCGAAGAACAGATGAACAACTTCCGTCAGGAAGTACACGGCAACGGTCTCTCTTCTTATCCGCACCCGAAACTGATGCCTGAATTCTGGCAGTTCCCGACGGTTTCTATGGGTCTTGGCCCACTCAATGCGATTTATCAGGCTAAATTCCTGAAATACCTTGAGCACCGTGGTCTGAAAGATACCGCTGATCAGACGGTCTACGCCTTCCTCGGTGATGGTGAGATGGATGAACCGGAATCCAAAGGCGCGATCACTATCGCGGTCCGTGAAAAACTGGATAACCTGGTATTCATCATCAACTGTAACCTGCAGCGTCTGGATGGCCCGGTAACCGGTAACGGCAAGATCATCAACGAGCTGGAAGGCATCTTTGCCGGTGCTGGCTGGAACGTGATTAAAGTGATCTGGGGCGGACGCTGGGATGAGCTGCTGAAGAAAGACACCAGTGGCAAACTGATTCAGCTGATGAACGAAACCGTCGACGGCGACTACCAGACCTTCAAATCACGCGATGGCGCATACGTGCGTGAGCACTTCTTCGGTAAATATCCGGAGACCGCTGCGCTGGTGAAAGACTGGTCAGACGAAGAGATCTTCGCCCTGAACCGCGGTGGTCACGATCCGAAGAAAGTCTACGCGGCACTGAAAAAAGCGCAGGAAACCAAAGGCCAGCCGACCCTGATTCTGGCGCATACCATCAAAGGTTATGGTATGGGCGACACGGCGGAAGGCAAAAACATCGCTCACCAGGTGAAGAAGATGAACATGGATGGCGTTCGCTACATCCGCGATCGCTTCAATGTGCCAGTAGCCGATGAAAACATTGAAAAACTGCCGTACGTGACCTTCGAAAAAGGGTCTGAAGAGTACAACTATCTGCATGGTCAGCGTGAGAAGCTGGGCGGCTACCTGCCGACACGTCAGCCGCATTTCACTGAGAAGCTGGAAATGCCGGCGCTGGAAGAGTTCAGTGCGCTGCTGGAAGAGCAGAGCAAAGAGATCTCTACCACCATCGCCTTCGTGCGTGCGCTGAACGTGATGCTGAAGAACAAGTCGATCAAAGATCGTCTGGTGCCGATTCTGGCAGACGAAGCCCGTACCTTTGGCATGGAAGGTCTGTTCCGTCAGATTGGTATCTACAGCCCGAACGGTCAGCAGTACACCCCGCAGGACCGCGAGCAGGTTGCTTACTATAAAGAAGACGAGAAAGGCCAGATTCTGCAGGAAGGGATCAACGAGCTGGGTGCTGGTTCATCCTGGCTGGCGGCGGCGACTTCTTACAGCACCAACAATCTGCCGATGATTCCGTTCTACATCTATTACTCAATGTTCGGCTTCCAGCGTATCGGTGATCTGATGTGGCTGGCGGGCGATCAGCAGGCGCGTGGCTTCCTCGTGGGCGGCACCTCCGGTCGTACTACCCTGAACGGCGAAGGTTTGCAGCATGAAGATGGTCACAGCCATATTCAGTCGCTGACTATCCCGAACTGTATTTCTTACGATCCGTCTTATGCCTACGAAGTGGCAGTCATCATGCATGACGGCTTGGTACGTATGTACGGCGAAGCGCAGGAAAACGTTTACTACTACATCACCACGCTGAACGAAAACTACCACATGCCGGCGATGCCGCAGGGTGCGGAAGAGGGTATCCGTAAGGGTATCTACAAGCTGGAAACAGTAGAGGGTAGCAAAGGCAAAGTGCAGCTGCTGGGTTCAGGTTCTATCCTGCGTCACGTGCGTGAAGCTGCGCAGATCCTGGCGAAAGACTACGGTATCGGCTCTGACGTCTACAGCGTGACCTCGTTCACCGAACTGGCACGTGATGGCCAGGATTGTGAGCGCTGGAACATGCTGCATCCGACAGAAACTCCGCGCGTACCTTACATCGCTCAGGTGATGAATGAAGCTCCAGCCGTGGCGTCAACTGACTACATGAAACTGTTTGCTGAACAGGTTCGTAGCTACGTGCCAGCCAGCGATTACCGCGTACTGGGCACCGACGGTTTCGGCCGTTCTGACAGCCGTGAGAACCTGCGTCACCACTTCGAAGTGGATTCATCTTATGTCGTGGTTGCAGCCCTGGGTGAACTGGCTAAACGCGGCGAAATCGATAAGAAAGTGGTGGCAGAAGCGATCACCAAATTCAACATCGATGCCGATAAAGTTAACCCGCGTCTGGCTTAAGAGGTAAGAGAGTAATGGCTATCGAAATTAAAGTGCCGGATATCGGGGCAGATGAAGTTGAAGTCACTGAGATCCTGGTCAAAGTGGGCGACAAGGTAGAAGCCGAACAGTCGCTGATCACCGTAGAAGGCGACAAAGCCTCGATGGAAGTGCCTTCGCCGCAGGCTGGCGTGGTGAAAGAAATCAAAATTGCTACCGGTGACAAAGTAGAAACCGGCTCGCTCATCATGATCTTTGACGCAGAGGGTGCAGCAGCAGCTGCACCGGCGGCAGAAGAGAAGAAAGCGGAAGCGGCACCAGCACCTGCTGCGGCAGCGGTCAGCAAAGACGTTAATGTGCCGGATATCGGCGGTGACGAAGTTGAAGTGACTGAGATTCTGGTCAAGGTTGGCGATACCGTTGCGGCTGAGCAGTCACTGATCACCGTGGAAGGCGACAAGGCTTCTATGGAAGTCCCGGCACCGTTCGCGGGCGTGGTGAAAGAGATCAAAATTGCCACCGGCGACAAAGTGAATACCGGTTCGCTTATCATGGTGTTCGAAGCGGAAGGCGCTGCACCTGCCGCTGCACCAGCGGCACAGCCTGCTGCGGCACCCGCCCCGGCAGCGGCGGCTGGCGCGAAAGACGTCAACGTCCCTGACATCGGTGGTGATGAAGTTGAAGTCACTGAAGTGCTGGTGAAAGTGGGCGATAAAGTCTCCGCTGAACAGTCTCTGATTGTGGTTGAAGGCGACAAAGCTTCGATGGAAGTTCCGGCACCGTTTGCGGGCACCGTTAAAGAGCTGAAAGTGGCTACCGGCGACAAGGTTAAAACTGGCTCGCTTATCATGGTGTTCGAAGTAGAAGGCGCTGCGCCTGCTGCTGCCGCACCGGCTGCGAAACAGGAAGCGGCTCCGGCCCCGGCAGCTGCGCAACCCGCTCCGGCTGTGGCGAAAGCCGATGCGAAAAGCGACTTTGCTGAGAACGATGCTTACGTCCACGCTACGCCGGTGATTCGTCGCCTGGCGCGCGAGTTCGGTGTCAACCTGGCGAAAGTCAAAGGCACCGGTCGTAAAGGTCGCATCCTGAAAGAAGACGTGCAGGCATACGTGAAAGACGCGGTGAAACGCGCTGAAGCTGCACCGGCTGCTGCTGCCAGCGGTGGTAGCCTGCCAGGCCTGCTGCCATGGCCGAAAGTTGATTTCAGCAAGTTCGGCGAAATCGAAGAAGTGGAACTGGGCCGTATCCAGAAAATCTCTGGTGCCAACCTGAGCCGCAACTGGGTGATGATTCCGCATGTTACCCACTTCGACAAAACCGACATCACCGATCTGGAAGCGTTCCGTAAACAGCAGAACAGCGAAGCCGAGAAACGTAAGCTGGATGTGAAATTCACCCCGGTGGTGTTTATCATGAAAGCGGTGGCGGCAGCGCTGGAGCAGATGCCTCGTTTCAACAGTTCACTGTCTGAAGACGGTCAGAAACTGACGCTGAAGAAATACATCAACATCGGTGTGGCGGTCGATACGCCGAACGGTCTGGTGGTTCCGGTGTTCAAAGATGTGAACAAAAAAGGCATCACTGAACTGTCGCGTGAGCTGATGGCTGTTTCGAAAAAAGCGCGTGACGGCAAGCTGACCGCAGGCGACATGCAGGGTGGATGCTTCACCATTTCCAGCCTGGGTGGCCTCGGTACCACGCACTTCGCGCCAATCGTTAACGCGCCGGAAGTGGCTATCCTCGGTGTGTCCAAGTCTGCGATGGAACCGGTATGGAACGGTAAAGAGTTTGCACCACGTCTGATGATGCCAATCTCTCTTTCCTTCGACCACCGCGTGATCGATGGTGCTGATGGTGCGCGCTTTATCACCATCATCAACAACATGCTGTCGGACATTCGCCGTCTGGTGATGTGAAGTTAATCAAGGCCGGCAAATGCCGGCCTTGTTGTACGCATTCAGAGTTGCCGCGGTTGGCAGTTTGTTAACAATTCTGTAAACTCTTGCGGTGAAATGTGCCGGTGGAATAAGGGCATCCAGAGCCTGGGACAGGTTCGCGTCTGGCCGCCGGAAATCTAATAAGAGGTCATGATGAGTACAGAGATTAAAACTCAAGTCGTGGTACTTGGGGCAGGTCCTGCAGGTTACTCTGCAGCCTTCCGTTGCGCTGATTTAGGTCTGGAAACCGTACTGGTAGAGCGCTACAGCACCCTCGGTGGTGTATGTCTGAACGTAGGCTGTATCCCGTCAAAAGCGCTGCTGCACGTAGCGAAAGTGATTGAAGAAGCGAAAGCACTGGAAGAACACGGCATCGTGTTTGGCCAGCCTTCAACCGACATTAACAAAATTCGTACCTGGAAAGAGAAAGTCATCACCCAACTGACCGGCGGTCTGGCTGGTATGGCCAAAGGCCGTAAAGTGAAAGTGGTGAACGGTCTGGGTAAATTCACCGGTGCCAACACGCTGGTGGTAGAAGGTGAAGGCGGTGCAACCACCATCAACTTCGACAACGCCATCATTGCGGCCGGTTCTCGTCCGATTGAACTGCCGTTCATTCCGCATGAAGATCCGCGCGTGTGGGATTCCACCGATGCACTGGAACTGAAAGAAGTACCGAAGCGCCTGCTGGTGATGGGCGGCGGTATCATCGGCCTGGAAATGGGTACCGTTTACCATGCGCTGGGTTCAGATATTGACGTGGTTGAAATGTTTGACCAGGTGATCCCGGCTGCCGATAAAGACGTGGTGAAAGTCTTCACCAAACGTATCAGCAAGAAATTCAACCTGATGCTGGAAACCAAAGTGACTGCCGTTGAAGCGAAAGAAGACGGTATTTACGTTTCCATGGAAGGTAAAAAAGCACCAACTGAAGCCCAGCGTTATGACGCGGTGCTGGTGGCGATTGGCCGCGTACCGAACGGTAAAGGCCTGGATGCGGGCAAAGCGGGCGTGGAAGTGGACGACCGTGGTTTCATCCGCGTCGACAAGCAAATGCGTACCAACGTGCCGCATATCTACGCTATCGGTGATATCGTGGGTCAGCCGATGCTGGCGCACAAAGGCGTGCATGAAGGTCACGTAGCGGCTGAAGTTATCGCCGGTATGAAGCACTACTTCGATCCGAAAGTGATTCCGTCAATCGCCTACACCGAGCCGGAAGTGGCATGGGTGGGTCTGACCGAGAAAGAAGCGAAAGAAAAAGGCATCAGCTACGAAGTTTCCACCTTCCCGTGGGCTGCTTCTGGACGTGCTATCGCTTCTGACTGCGCTGACGGTATGACCAAACTGATTTTCGACAAAGAAACTCACCGTGTTATCGGTGGTGCCATTGTTGGTACCAACGGCGGCGAGCTGCTGGGTGAAATCGGTCTGGCTATCGAAATGGGTTGTGATGCGGAAGACATCGCGCTGACCATCCATGCGCACCCAACGCTGCATGAATCCGTTGGTCTGGCGGCGGAAGTGTTCGAAGGTAGCATTACCGACCTGCCGAACCCGAAAGCGAAAAAGAAATAAGCGCTGAGAAATAAACAGACGGCTCCTTAAGGGAGCCGTTTTTTATTACGTGGTTATTTAAGTTGAATAACGAAATGGGCGCCTGAGCTAACGCCTGAACAGTGACGGAAAAGCGGGGACGAATCCCCGCTTAATGAAGTTTCTACGGTCTGCCTTCACAGGCCATAACCGCTGATAATTCAGCAGTGAATATCCTCAATCGTAACTCACACAATGAATTGCGGTTGATGAGACAGAATCCTAATAAGAGAATTCCGCTGATAACCAGTTTGCCGAATATTGACCTCATCGTCACTTGCTCCTTGATTTAAAGCGAGCAAGAGACTACCCTGACATTGCTAGGTGTAGGGTAGTCGCTCGCTCGCGGTGGTTAAGTAAAATTAATCCCGCGAGCAAACTCTCCACAACCCACCTCAATATCATTTCTGATGCTTAAGACAGATTGTCTCAAGCGCCCGCAGGCAGTCTAATCTGTTTTTTATTATTTTCACCTGTTATTTTTATTCTTTTTTGTCAGAATTAATTTTTTATTTAATTAATCTACTAACAGGAAGTGTTATTTATATTCCTGTTTTCTTTAAGCCAGTCAATAAAATAGCGTAGTGGCGTAGGGATATATTTCCGGCTGGGATAATAAAGCCAGAAGCCTTCTTCTACCTGGGTAAATTCCGGCAGGATTTCCACCAGTTCTCCGCTTTGCAGCGCTTCAGCCACGGTGCCCTGATGCAAAAAAGCAATGCCTGCACCCGCCAGTGCGGCTTGCAGAATCCGCTCGTTATTGTCCAGTATCAGGGAGCCGCGCACGGCCACCTCCTGTTTCTGTCCATCCTGCCAGAATTCCCAGCGATAGCGACGTCCGCTGGGAAAGCGTCGCTCAATGCAGGGAAAGTGCAGCAACTCTGCCGGAGTCTGCGGCACGCCGTGGTGGGCGATAAATTCCGGGGTGGCGACCGCCACTGCACGCATCGGTTCGCCAAACGGTACGGCCACCATATCCTGCGCCAGCACGGCACCATAACGGACACCGGCGTCAAAACCGGCCGTGACAATGTCCAGCAGCGTGTCGTTGCTGTCGATTTCCACGCTGATCTGCGGAAAGCGCTGCATAAACGGCAGAATGAGCGACTGGAAAAACAGGGCTTCGGCAGAGCGCGGGATGCTGATACGCAGGTTCCCTTGCGGATCGCTACGCCAGTCATTCAGTTCATCCACTGCCTGCGCCAAATCCTGTAACGCGGGCTGGATGCGCTGGAGAAAGCGCTCCCCGGCGGGCGTCAGTGCCACTTTGCGTGTGGTGCGATTGAGAAGCCGCATGCCGAGGCGTTCTTCAAAATTACGCATCGCGTGGCTAAGTGCCGATGGCGTGATATTGCGTTCTGCGGCGGCTTTACGAAAGCTCAGATGCTGGGCGATAGCGGCAAACATCTCCAGTTCCTGTAGCGTGGCGCGATATTGACTCATTGCTGAATTTCACTCACTAAATCGGCAAGAATGCCTCAATTGTTGCGGTGATTGTTGAGGGTTATAACAATAACACTGACAGCGAAGAGGATGAAACAATGCAACAACGTCAATTAGGCAGCCAGGGATTACAGGTTTCGGCACTGGGGCTGGGCTGCATGGGGATGTCATTCGCCTACGGGCCCAATGATGAGCAACAGGCGCTGAATACCCTGGCCCGCGCCTTTGAGCTGGGTGTCGATTTTCTCGATACGGCTGAAGTTTACGGCCCCTTCACCAATGAAACCTTGCTGGCAAAAGCCCTGAAGGGGCGTAAAGACATTAAAGTGGCGACCAAGTTTGGTTTCCGTATCAATGAGCAAGGGGAAGGTTGGGAGCGTGTGACAGGAGCCAACAGCGATCCGGCACATATTCGCCGTGCGGTAGAGGGATCGCTGCAGCGGCTTGGGGTGGAAAGTATCGACCTGCTCTATCAGCATCGTCTTGATCCTGCTGTGCCGATTGAAGAAGTGGTCGGCGTGATGGCCGATTTGGTGCGCGAAGGCAAAGTCAAATATCTGGGTTTGTCGGAAGTCTCCCCGGCGACCCTGCGCCGTGCCTGTGCGGTACATCCGATTTCCGCGCTGCAAAGTGAATACTCGTTGTGGACGCGCGATCCGGAGCAGGAGATCTTTGCCGCCTGCCGCGAGCTTAATATCGGTTTTGTGCCTTACAGCCCGCTGGGACGTGGCTTTCTGACCGGTAAATTCCCCGCTGCGGCAACGCTGGCTGAGGATGATTTCCGTCGTTATCTGCCGCGTTTCCAGCAGGACGCTCAAACGCATAACCAGAAGTTAGTGAATCAGCTGACAGAGCTGGCTGCAGGTTATGACGCCACGCCAGCGCAGCTGGCACTGGCCTGGGTGCTGGCGAAAGGCGAGTTTATTGTGCCGATTCCGGGAGCCAGCAAAATTGCCCATCTGGAGCAAAACTGTGCTGCCGCAACCCTGCAATTAAGCAGCGCTGACATTAGCGTGCTGGATGTGCTATTTGATCCGCAACAGATTCAGGGTGAGCGTTATAACGCCACGGAGTTTGTGCTGGTTGATCGTTAAGGAGCAGCGCGAGCGACACAACATAGCAGGCATCTGATGCCTGCTTTTTTTCGTGATGGGGTTCAACTTCAGCGGAATCTGCTGCTTAACCAAAGGATGTTGCTTTTTTGTAAACAGATTAACAATCAGCCGAAATGCTGCTATGCTGGCCGACGCGGAACCGGGCACCTCACCCTACTTTTGGACTGCGTCACAGGGTGCACCGGAAAGCTATACAATGAGAGCGAGGAGAACGTCGTGCTAGAAGAATACCGTAAGCACGTTGCCGAGCGTGCTGCCCAGGGAATCGTACCTAAGCCGTTAGATGCTTCCCAAATGGCCGCGCTGGTTGAACTGCTGAAAAACCCGCCAGCGGGTGAAGAAGAATTCCTTACTGACCTGTTGGTCAACCGTGTCCCGCCAGGTGTTGATGAAGCGGCCTATGTAAAAGCCGGATTCCTGGCAGCGGTCGCAAAGGGCGAAGCCCACTCTCCTCTGGTTACTCCTGAAAAAGCAGTCGAACTTCTGGGCACCATGCAGGGTGGCTACAACATCCACGCATTGATTGAATCCCTCGACGATGAGACGCTGGCGCCGATTGCTGCAGAAGCCCTGTCCCATACGCTGCTGATGTTCGATAACTTCTACGATGTCGAAGAGAAAGCCAAAGCGGGTAACCCCCACGCGAAAAAAATTATCCAGTCCTGGGCCGATGCAGAATGGTTCCTGAAGCGTCCAAAACTGGCAGAAAAAATCACCACCACCGTGTTCAAAGTGACCGGCGAAACCAACACCGATGACCTCTCTCCGGCACCGGATGCATGGTCTCGTCCGGATATTCCACTGCACGCACTGGCGATGCTGAAAAACCCACGTGAAGGCATCGAACCCGATGATGCTGGTAACATTGGCCCGATCAAACAGATCGAAGCATTACAGAAAAAAGGTTTCCCGCTGACTTACGTCGGTGACGTCGTGGGTACCGGGTCTTCGCGTAAATCCGCCACCAACTCGGTGCTGTGGTTTATGGGTGATGACATTCCGTATGTCCCCAACAAGAAGGGCGGTGGCCTGTGCCTCGGCGGTAAAATCGCTCCGATCTTCTTCAACACCATGGAAGATGCTGGCGCACTGCCGATCGAAGTGGAAGTTGACCGTTTGAATATGGGCGATGTCATTGACGTCTATCCGTATAAAGGTGAAGTGCGTAACCATGACACCGATGAAGTGCTGGCGACATTCGAACTGAAAACTGAAGTGTTGCTGGATGAAGTTCGCGCGGGCGGTCGTATTCCGCTGATTATCGGGCGTGGCCTGACGGCTAAAGCCCGTGAATCTCTGGGTCTGCCGCACAGCGATGTCTTCCTGCAAGCGAAAGATGTCGCTGCCAGCAGCCGTGGCTTCTCACTGGCGCAGAAAATGGTCGGTCGCGCCTGTGGCGTCGATGGTATCCGCCCGGGCGCTTACTGCGAACCTAAAATGACCTCGGTCGGTTCTCAGGACACCACCGGTCCGATGACCCGTGATGAACTGAAAGACCTGGCCTGCCTCGGCTTCTCAGCCGATCTGGTGATGCAATCCTTCTGTCACACTGCCGCTTACCCGAAACCGGTAGACGTGACCACGCATCACACCCTGCCAGACTTCATCATGAACCGTGGCGGTGTGTCGCTGCGTCCGGGTGATGGCGTGATCCACAGCTGGCTGAACCGTATGCTGTTGCCGGATACCGTGGGTACCGGTGGTGACTCGCATACCCGTTTCCCGATTGGTATTTCGTTCCCGGCCGGTTCTGGTCTGGTGGCGTTTGCTGCGGCGACAGGTGTCATGCCGCTGGATATGCCGGAATCGGTGCTGGTACGCTTCAAAGGCGAAATGCAGCCAGGCATTACCCTGCGCGATCTGGTGCATGCGATCCCGCTGTACGCGATCAAACAGGGCCTGCTGACCGTTGAGAAGAAAGGCAAGAAAAACATCTTCTCTGGCCGCGTGCTGGAAATCGAAGGTCTGCCGAAACTGAAAGTGGAGCAGGCGTTTGAACTGACCGATGCTTCTGCTGAACGTTCTGCGGCGGGTTGCACCATCAAACTCGATAAAGAGCCGATCATTGAGTATCTCAACTCGAATATCGTGCTGCTGAAGTGGATGATCTCTGAAGGCTACGGCGATCGTCGTACGCTGGAGCGTCGCGTTGAAGGCATGGAAAAATGGCTGGCCGATCCGCAGCTGCTGGAAGGTGATGCCGATGCCGAATATGCAGCGGTGATCGACATCGATCTGGCGGAAATCAAAGAGCCGATCCTGTGCGCGCCGAACGATCCGGACGATGCGCGTCTGCTGTCTGATGTGCAGGGCGAGAAGATTGATGAAGTGTTCATCGGTTCCTGCATGACCAACATCGGTCACTTCCGTGCTGCCGGTAAATTGCTGGATAGCCACAAAGGCCAGCTGCCGACCCGTCTGTGGGTGGCTCCGCCAACCAAGATGGATGCAGCACAGCTGACGGAAGAAGGCTACTACAGCGTATTTGGTAAGAGCGGTGCGCGTATTGAGATCCCGGGTTGTTCGCTGTGCATGGGTAACCAGGCGCGTGTGGCGGACGGTGCGACGGTGGTATCCACCTCGACCCGTAACTTCCCGAACCGTCTCGGTACCGGTGCCAACGTCTATCTGGCGTCTGCGGAACTGGCGGCGGTTGCATCGCTGCTGGGCAAATTGCCGACGCCGGACGAGTATCAGCAGTTCATGACTCAGGTTGATAAGACAGCGGCAGATACCTACCGCTATCTCAACTTTGACCAGCTGCACCAGTATACTGATAAAGCGGACAACGTGATCTTCCAGACCGCGCTGTAATCGGCTGTAAACTCAGTAAAGGGGCGATACAAATCGCCCCTTTTTTACGCCCTTTTTTCGTCAGTCGTTGCCTGACATAATGCGAGCGCGATCCCACTTTATTCAGCGTGTTGCGCACAAAATGAATTCAGGCAGTGCCACGCGGCGCGCCATTGGTAAGAGGTTACACACATGGAGTATGAATTTTTGCGCGATCTGACCGGCAAGGTCAAAGTGCGTATGTCGATGGACCACGAAGCGGTGGGGCACTGGTTCAACGAAGAGGTTGATGAAAATCTGGCTTTGCTGGATGACGTCGAAGCCGCCGCGCAACAGGTAAAAGGCACCCATCAGCAATGGCAACGTGTCGGCCATGAATACACATTATGGCTTGATGAAGAAGAGGTGATGATCCGGGCCAATCAGCTGGCATTAGAAGACGACGGGCTGGAAGAGGGGATGACCTATTACGACGAAGAGAGTCTGTCATTCTGCGGCGTCGAGGATTTTCTGGCGGTCATCGCGGCGTACCGGCAGTTTCTGGCAGGGAAATAACCGGTTGCCACTTCTTCTCCCCCAATCGGGCCTTTCGGCCCGATAAAAGGTCGTTAATTCCAGTCCCTGTCTATGCCATAAGTGGAGACCAGATCCACATCCGAAACCAGTGCCCCACAGGCTTCCAGTGCCTTGCTTTTAGACGCAAATTCAATGGTTAAATGCAGGTCTTCGTGGGGTTCCGGCAGATCCAGTGCCAGGGCGTAAGAATGCCATTGCGGGTTCATTCTGGCATGTTTGCGTTTACCCTCATGGTCGATGACGAATTCAGGGCTGGTGCCGAGATTATAGCGTTTTTGGGCAACAGGCAGTTCCTGACCTTCAAGTCTGACCGTCACTTCAACATCCTGACTGCCCTGCAGGAACGGCAGGCTTCCCTGCCATTGGCTGTCAGCAGGTTTTGCGCACCACGGCTGGGTGTTATTGCCTAAACGAAATAACAAGACCGATTTCAGATGGGCGCTTCTATCCGTATCGGGTTTAATAAAACTGACTTTTTGTGAAATTTTTCCGGGATAAAGATAATAATTTTTACCCTCATATTCAGCCCGGCTCAACTCTACCGCCTGAGAGGCACTTTCCGTATGTGCACCTTTAGCGGAGAATATAAATGCGCCCCCCTCAACCAGCCATCCACCCTGTAACCCTTCGTTCAGGTATCGGAGGGAATATTCCTTTAGATTACCTGTGTCGGTAAATGATTTATCTTTCAGTGCAACCAATTCTGAACTGTTGGCCAACAGACAGGGCTTATCTCCGGCATCTGGCCGTGGTTTACTGTGCTGAACCGCCTGGACAATGATGGTGTTATTGTAATTCATGCCTCCGGGTAATTTAATGCAAGAGCGGTTTTCATTTTCATTTGCCGTCACTGCCCCCAGTCCAGATATATACCAGTAAGAAATTGGGACATATTGCTGTTCAGCATCAACCGCCGCTAATGTCATGCTTTGTTTTTCTGGTAGGCGGGTAATCCCTGGATTTATTGCCTTCCCATCCAGTAAAAAATGAATGTTATTCTCACCGGTCATTCTGTTTATTCCCCGGCCAAACATCGCTCTTCCGGTGGAGGAAAGGATTAAATCGATCTGACCGGGTTGGCTGGGAGCGAAGTTTCGATAGTGTGGATTCAGATAGTAGTCTATCCCTGCCCATGATTTGCCCCACCAGTCTTTTTCCGATGAAGCTATTACCCCATGAATGTAATCAGGTTGGATACCGCCAGGGAAAGCAATTTCCTGTTCGTTGACGCCAAAACTATTATCAACATCAATCCCACCCGGTGCATCAATAATATAGGTGTTCACACCGAAGAAACGGGTGTGCATAATATTATAACTGGTGCTGACTATACCTGATTCCTGGGTGGAAATACCGCTTACCATAGCCAGATTGCCACCATCTGGTTGCCATGGAAAAAAACCTTTCAGAAAAACGTCAGGAATAGAAGGGATCGATGTTAATGTTGAACCGCTGGAACGAAAAAGTATTTCTGAGTCTTCACGCCAATGTATTTTTTCAAAAGGTATGGCTTGATCTTTTTCTATATTCTTCAAGTTAACGCAGAGTGACACTGTGGTATTAAGCCAGTGTTGATACCACGGTGCCGATACAATCTCACCATCAACCCATTCGGGCATTTTACCCGCAGTGGGAACACAGGCTTCTCGTAATTTACCGTAATCAGGATGTAACTCTCCCGGTGGTGATTCAATGGGGCTGGCCGAAAGAATGTGGTTTTTTAGGGCAGATGTATTCGCCGAATCGGCAAAGGTGGAAGGGGAGAAGAGGCTGGCGACGACTATATTAGTAGCCAGAAAACTTAATTTAGTTTTCATTACGGTGATGTCCTTATCCTGATTGCTTTGTTTCATCCATTAAAGAGCAATAAATTTAAGGAGTTACCGATAAATATTCATTGATGGCTGTCAAATTCTCACGATTGTAGCCAATGTTTTTTCATGAGGAAAAAGGACGCCGCATCAGGACGATGCGGCGTGGCAGGGCACTTACGCGCCGCTGGTCAGGGTGTGTGGATGATGAACTTTTTCCTCATCCACGATCGGTTCAACTTTGCCCATCAGGAACAGGTAGTTGAGGATGCCAATCACCACCAACACGGCGGAGAACACCAGTGCCCAGGTGAAGTGACCGGTGGCACCGACGATGGCACCGGTAATGATCGGACCCACCGCGCCGCCCATATTCGAGACGGTGTTCTGTAAACCGGCAACAATCGACACGCTGTTTTTCGGGGCGACATCGCCCGGCAGCGCCCATACCTGGGAAGCCGCTACGGTGGTACCGGATTTAGCGATACACAGCAGCAATACGGTCATAAATACCGAGTCGGTGAAGGGGGCGAAACCGATACACAGCGCCATCAGCAGGCCAATGGTCAGGAACAATTTGCGTGTGGCAGTGAGCGACAGCACTTTGTTATGCACCATACGGTCCGATGCCCAGCCCGCCAGCACTTCAATCACCATGCCGCAAATCAGTGGCAGCGCAGCCACCATACCCATCTTCAGAAAATCCATACCTTTATCTTTCACCAGGTAGGTTGGCAACCAGGTGATAAAGAAATAGGAGGTGTAGTTAATGGTGAAGAAGCCAATACACATCGCCCAGATGTTGCGATAGCGCAGCAGCTTGTACCATTTCATCGGCAGCACGCTTTTATCGCCATGCTTGTTGGCCTGGCCATCACGGATCAGGCGAACTTCGTCGCGGCTGATCGCTTTATGGTCTTCCGGATTTTCCGCGTAAATAAAGTACCAGGCGATCACCCAGAACAAACCGATCGCGCCGATGGCGAGGAAGGTGATGCGCCAGTCAAACATAGCGATCATCCAGACGATCAGCGGCATTGCGACAGCCCCACCAAACTTGGAGGCGCTATCAAACAGACCAGAAACCGTTGCGCGTTCGCGATCCGGGAACCAGCGCGCGGCGATCCCGGCGTTACTTGGGTAGGCAGCGGCTTCACCGACACCCAACGCCAGGCGCAGCGCCAGCAATGATTTAAAGCCTGTCGCCAGCCCCATCGCCATAGTGGCGATGGACCACCAGCCAACGGCAATACCGAGGCCTTTTTTCTGACCGAAGCGGTCAGCAAACCAGCCCGCCGGGATTTGCAGCAGCGCATACGACCAGAAAAACGCCGCCATGATCACGCCCATCATTTCGGGATTGATCGACAGTTCTTTGATCAGATGTGGGGCAGCAGCAGAGAGTACAGTACGGTCAATATAGTTAATGGCAACCGCCAGCCACATCAGGCCTGCGATCCACCAGCGAATGCGAGAGGTGTTGTTCATAATAATAATCCACCAGACATTTCGTAGGGTTGAGCCGGGCGGCCCTTAGGCCAGCCCGTTCATCACGTTCACCGGGCGTTCGCCCTGTTTAATGCACTGCACAATCTGCATCACGCAGCGTTCGCCGATAGCGCTGATGGCTCCGTCGGTGTAGCCTGCGATGTGCGAGGTTGGGATAAAGTTACTCAGCGTGAACAGCGGGTGTTCCGCCAGCGGTTCCTGCTCAAATACGTCGGCAGCGGCACCGGCAATCACATTGTCCTGCAATGCGTGGAACAGATCCTGTTCGTTCACCACGCCACCGCGTGACACGTTGATCAGGAAGGCGCTTTTCTTCATGCGTCTGATGCGTGCCGCATCAAACAGGTTGCGCGTTTCGTTGGTCAGCGGGGTATGCAGGGTGATGAAGTCACTCGCTTCGGTCAGTTGTTCCATATCGACGAATTCAATGCCGTGTTCGGCAGCGAATTTTGCATCCGGGTAGAAATCAAAAGCGATGACGCGCATGTTGAATCCTTTGGCACGCAGTGCGACCTGCTTGCCAATGTTGCCCAGACCGACGATACCGAGGGTTTTGCCATACACATCGGTGGCAAAAATGCGTGGCCAGTGCCCGGCGCGGGTATCTACGGCGGCCTGGGTCACCTGGCGTGCGCTATTGAGAATTAGCGCAAAGGCAAAGTCGGCCACGGCGTGCTTATTGGCGTCCGGCACGTTGGTGACATAGATGCCGCGTGCGCGCGTGGCGTCGAGGTTGATGTTATCGACGCCAACGCCGTGCTTGCAGACAATCTTCAGCTGCGGCGCTTTGCTCAGCAGCTCTTCATTCACGTCGGTAAAGGCGACAATCATCGCTACGGTGTCAGCCAGATGAGGTTCCAGCGCGCTGAGCGGGGCATCGGCCGGCAGGGTAATCAGCTCGAACCCCTGCTGCTGTAAGGTCGTAATTGGTGTTGCGTCATATTTGGCGAATGACGGTGAGGTACAGATGACTTTCATAACGCTTCCCGGTGTAAAAAGTGGAACAGGCAAGGGCAGCAGCGGCTGCCCTGACGGCCGTTACTGCAAATACTGGTTCACTACCTGGCGGATCTTCTGCTCTTCTTCGGCAGAGAAGCGCACCGCATAGCGGCTGTCGCCTACGTCATAACCCAGCAGGGAGAGGGCTTTCTTCACCGCTGCCGGGGAGAACCCGATGCTGTAAAGATCGGTACGCAGGCCGGTGACGTTTTCCTGAGCCAGACGCGAACCTTCAATATCACCAGCATGGAAGCGCGCCCAGATGGCGTTGATCTCTTTCGGTGCTACGTTGGCAAGGCCGGAGATGCAGGCAGAGCAGCCATCGACGAAGCCCTGATGGATCAGCGAATCCGGACCGTTCAGCACATCAAAGCTATCGATGCCTTCCGCTGCCTTGAGGAAACCGCTCAGGCTCTCATAGCTGCCCGCGCTGTCTTTGATACCGATGATGTTGGGATGTGCGGCCAGCTGGCGCACGGTTTCCGGTTGCAGCGTATTGCCGGTGCGCGCCGGAATGTTGTAGAGAAACAGCGGCACGCTCAGGGCATCCGCCACGCTCTGATAGTGATAAATCAGCTCATCCTGTTTCAGCGGCACAAAATAAGGGGTGATCACCGACACCGCATCCACGCCCAGCTTCTCAATCTGCTTACCGAGACGGATGGTTTCACGCGTCGAGATCTCGCCAATATGGGCCACGACAGGCGCGCTGCCGTTGACTTCATCGACACAGGTTTCGGTGACGGCCAGCTTCTCCTGCTCATTCAGCACGAAGAATTCGCCGTTAGTGCCGCCGCAGAAAATACCGTTACCGGCGCTCAGCTGACGTTTGACCTGCTCACGCTGGGTCGCAGGGTTGAAGGCACCGTCGCGGTCGAAGGTGGTGACAATGGCGGTCAGTACGCCCTGGATTTTGTTACTCATGATTTCCTCGATAGTCCTTAGTGATTCAATGCCGGAAACAGCGTCAGGTAGACGTTTCGTACGTCATCGGCGCTCACTTTCATCGGTACATTCTTCATCAGGCGTTGCACGTCGAGCGCGGCTTCCACCAGATAGGGCAGGTGATCCGGGCCGATACCCAGTTCTTCCAGGCTGGCAGGCAGCTTCAGGCGTTGCACCAGCGCGGCGAAATATTCCACCAGCGCGTGCGACTTCGCCTCTTCATCCAGCTGGAGGTCGGCATCGGGCAGTAAATCCCAGACCTGAGCAAATTTACTCACCGCCGCCGGACGCACAAAGCGCATGCAGGGTGCCAGCAGGATGGCGTTGGCGACGCCGTGTGGGATGTGATATTTGCCGCCCAACGGATAAGACATGGCGTGCACCAGGTGCGTACCGGCATGGGCAATCGACGCGCCACCGTAGTAAGACGCCCACAGCATATTCAGGCGCGCTTCGAGATTACCCGGTTCGGCAACGGCGGTTTCCAGGCTGGCAAACAGCTTCTTCATGCCGATCATCGCGTAGTTATCGCTAACCGGATTTGCCACTGTCGCGGTGAAGCACTCAATCAGGTGGCACAACGCATCGATACCGGTTGAGGAGGCAATATGCGGCGGCATGCTGGTGGTCAGCTCCGGTATCAGTGCCACGTAATCCGGTAGCATCACCGGGGTGATAATGCCCACTTTGGTCTCTTTCTCCGGGATCGCCAGAATAGCGTTCGGTGTGGCTTCTGAACCGGTACCGGCGGTGGTGGGAATCAACAGCGAGGTGGTGCGGGTCAGTGGTTTTTCCCCGGCCAGCAGCGCATCCAGGGTGGGTGCGTCTGCTACGCACAGAATAGACAGCAGCTTGGCGACATCCAGTACGCTACCGCCACCCACGCCAATCACCAGATCGACATCAGTGGTGGGCAGGGCCGCGACGATCGCCGCCACATCGTGCTGGCTCGGTTCCGGTGGCACGCTATTGACCAGGCTGAGGCTGGCAATCTGCTGCTTCAGCTGGGCGATTAACGTCTGTACTGCCGGAATGCCCTCTATATTCTTATCAGTAACCAGCAGAGCTTTTTGCTTACCTTTCAGCAGGTAGCTGAGGTCATTAAGTGCCTGGTAGCCGCTGATCACGGTGCTGTTGATATTCATTTCGTACCCTTTTCCCGGTGTTATCGCACTGATTGATTGTTATTGCTCAATGCAATGCGATATCTGTCACTAACTGTGCCTGAATTTATAGGGCATATTGATTTCAATTAATTTGATCTTGCTCACATATAATCAATCATGATTGAATATAATCAATCTCAATACGGCAAGCTGCCCGTGACAGGAGAGAGAATGCATTCACAACCATGGAAAACGCCGGTTCTGGTGATTGCCGATGATTTTACCGGCGCTAACGATGCGGGAAGCGGGCTGGCCCGGGCAGGCGCACGCGTGCATGTGCTGTTTGATAGCCAGACGCCACACGATGCCGGGGCTGCCGATGTGCTGGTCATCAGCACCGACAGCCGGGCGCTGAGCGCAACTGAAGCTGCCGAGCGTACCCGTCATGCGGTGCAGCAGCATCAGGAGATGGCTCAGGATGGCTGGCTGTTCAAGAAGATTGACTCTACGTTACGTGGCAACCCCGGTGCGGAGATCGCTGCGGCATTGCAGGCCAGTGGCAAAGCGCTGGCGCTGGTGGTACCGGCGGTGCCGAAACTCGGGCGTACCACGCGTAACGGTGAAGTGTGGATCAACCAGCAGCGCCTGACTGACACCGAATTTGCCAGCGACCCAAAAACGCCAGTCACCAGCAGCCATGTTTTGACGTGCCTGCAAATGCAGAGCGATTTACCGGGCGAGGTTGTCGATGTTGCCACGCTACGCAGCGGCAAGTTTACGCAATTGCTGGCTACGATGCGCGGGCTGGTGGTGATTGATATTGAGCAGGATGCTGACCTGGTTTTGCTGATGCAGGCTGCCGTGACGCTGAAAACCCGCCCATTGCTGGCTGGCGCGTCCGGCCTCGGTGATGCCTTAGGTGAGTACCTCGCCGAACGCCCGGCACGCCCGGTGCTGGCGATCGTTGGTTCGATGAGTGCCATTGCGCAGCAGCAGATTGACCGGCTCGCCAGCCAGCGTGCCATCCGCATTATCGATATTGATATCCGCCAGCTGTTTGCCCAGCCCGCATGGCCGCAGGCCCGCGTCTGGCAGCAGGAGATACAACAGGCGCTGCACGCAGGTATCCACTGCGTGGTTCGTACCACGCAACATGCCGGGCAGCGCCATGAGATTGATGCGCTGTGTCAGCAGCATCAGTTATCGCGTCAGGCGCTGGGCGAGCAGATTTGCCAGTTTCTGGCGCAGCTGACTAACACGGTCTGCCGCGATCATCAGCCAGCCGGGCTGTATCTTTCCGGCGGTGATGTTGCGATCGCCGTGGCGCAGGCACTGGGTGCCAGTGGTTTCCAGATTCAGGGCCTGGTGGCGGGCTGTGTGCCGCACGGGGTTCTGCTTAATAGTGATTTACACCTGCCGGTGATGACCAAAGCGGGTGGCTTTGGTGACGAAAACACCCTGGTAGAAGCCATTCGTTTTATTGAGGAGAAGTCGAGTGAATAAAATTATTGCGGTGACCATGGGCGATCCGGCGGGCATCAGCCCGGAGATCATCATTAAAGCGCTGGCGGAAGGCGACCTGGCAGGCGTACCTGCGATAGTGGTTGGCTGCGCCAGTACGCTGCGTCGGGTGATGGGATTGAACATTACGCCGCAGGTCGAACTGCGCGTGCTGGATCAGGTAAAAGATGCACACTTTGCGCCAGGCATCATCAACGTGATTGATGAACCGCTGGCGAATCCGGAGGCGCTGAAACCGGGTGTGGTACAGAAGGAAGCGGGCGATCTGGCCTGGCGCTGCGTGAAACGCGCCACCGAGCTGGCGCTGGCCGGGGAAGTCCATGCCATTGCCACCGCACCGCTGAACAAAGAAGCGCTGCATTCGGCCGGTCATATCTATCCGGGGCATACTGAACTGCTGGCGCAACTGACCAATACCAAAAATTACGCCATGGTGCTGTATACCGACCATCTGAAGGTGATTCACGTCACCACCCATATTGCGCTGCGTAAATTCCTCGATACCCTGAATCGGCCGCGTATTGAAACGGTGATCGGCATGGCGGATAGCTTCCTGCGTCGCGTTGGGTTCGACAAGCCACGCATTGCGGTAGCGGGGGTTAACCCGCATGCCGGTGAAAACGGCCTGTTCGGCGATGAAGAGATCACTACTGTGGCACCGGCTATCCGGGCGATGAAGGAAAAAGGCATTGATGTGTACGGCCCGTGCCCGCCGGATACCGTGTTCCTGCAATGTCAGCAAGGCCAGTACGATATGGTGGTGGCGATGTACCACGATCAGGGACATATTCCACTGAAATTACTCGGTTTTTATGATGGTGTAAACATCACTGCCGGGCTGCCGTTTATCCGCACTTCAGCAGACCACGGCACCGCCTTTGATATCGCCTGGACAGGTAAGGCGAACTCTGCGAGCATGGCGATCTCCATCAAACTCGCGATGCAACTTGCATAGGGAAATATGAAGGGACAAAGTCGCCTCGACCAGATTATGGATTATCTGAAAAGCCATAATCTGGTTACTGTTGAACAACTGGTGAGTGCCATTTCTGCCTCACCGGCCACTATTCGCCGCGATCTGATTAAGCTGGACAAGGAAGGCGTGGTAAGCCGCAGTCATGGCGGCGTGACCTTAAATCGTTTTATTCCCGCCCAGCCCACCACGCTGGAAAAAATGCAGCGTAATCTGGCAGAAAAACAGGCGATTGCCCATTTTGCCGCCGGTTTTGTGCAGTCCGGGGATGCGGTGGTGCTGGATGCCGGTACCACCATGCTGGAACTGGCGCGTCAGCTGACCCATTTGCCGTTGCGGGTGATTACCGCCGATCTGCATATCGCGCTGTTCCTGTCAGAATTCAAACAGATTGAAGTCACCATTATTGGCGGGCGTATCGATGATTCCAGCCAGTCGTGTATTGGCGAACATGGCCGCCGCCTGCTACGCAGCATCAATCCTGATATCGCTTTTGTCAGCTGTAACTCGTGGAGCATTGAACGCGGGATAACCACGCCAACCGAGGAGAAGGCCGGTCTGAAGATGGATCTGCTGGCGAATGCCCGGCGGCGGATTCTGCTGGCGGACAGCAGCAAATACGGTTCCTGGTCGCTGTTTTGCGCGGCACCGATTGACAGCCTGACCGACATCGTCACCGATGCGCGGCTGGATGAAGCGGTATGCCATAGCCTGCGTGAGCGCGGCATTGCGCTGCAACTGACGGCATAAGGACATACCCTGTAATGGCGCGATAAATCGCGCCGCTACGGGTTCGGTTATGCCTTTAACCCAATCGACGGGATGTTACGTCCGTAATAAATCTCCCGCATCTCTTTCCACAGCAAGCTGGTTATACGCTTATGTTCCTGTGGGCTGAGATCTTCCGGTTTGGTATTGAACAGGTAATGCTTCAGGTCAAATTCTTTCAGCAACATCTTGGTATGAAAGATATTTTCCTGGTAAACGTTCACGTCCAGCATGTCATACATTGATTTCATATCGTCAGACATAAAGTTCTGAATCGAGTTAATCGCATGATCAATGAAGTGCTTCACGCCATTCACATCGCGGGTGAAACCACGCACGCGATAATCAATGGTGACGATGTCGGATTCCAGCTGGTGAATCAGATAATTTAACGCTTTCAGCGGGGAAATCACGCCGCAGGTCGAGACTTCGATATCGGCGCGGAAGGTGCATAATCCGCCTTCCGGGTGGCTCTCCGGATAGGTATGCACACAGATATGGCTTTTATCGAGATGGGCGACAACCGAGTTAGGCAGTGGGCCGGGGTGCTCTGAGTTATCGATATCTTTCGGATCCATCGGCTCCTCGCTCACCAGAATGGTGACGCTCGCGCCTTGTGGTTCATAGTCCTGGCGCGCGATGTTGAGCACGTTAGCACCAATGATCGAGCAGGTTTCTGTCAGGATTTCGGTCAGACGGTTGGCGTTATATTGCTCATCAATATAAGCGATGTAACCATCACGCTCAGCTTCAGTATTTGCATAGCAAATATCGTAAATACAAAAACTCAGGCTCTTTGTCAGGTTGTTGAAGCCATGTAGTTTTAGCTTTTGCAATTTCGTTCACCCCCTTATAAATGTCCGATCAGCGCGCGTCTGACAGGGCATTCAACAGATATTGCGGCAGGGCAAAGCTGCCAGTATGGATTGCCGGATTGTAGTAACGGCAGTTCAGGCCAGCGGCCACAAAACGTGACTGCAAGGTCGCGCTGTCGAGCGTGCGCAGCGCCGGATTGTCGCTTGCCCAGGCAAAGGTCATGATACCGCCGTAGTAGGTCGGGATCGCTGCCTGATAAAAACTGACATCGGAAAAGTAGTGGCTGAGTTTGCGATGGCTGTTAACCGCTTCATCTTGTTGCAGAAAACAGACGCCGTTCTGCGCCACAAAAATGCCGCCAGGGTTGAGGGCGTTTTTGCAACCGGCATAGAACTCCGAAGTGAACAGGCTCTCTCCCGGACCGATCGGGTCGGTACAGTCGGAGATGATCACATCGAATTTTTCCTGCGTCTGATTGACGAAGTTGACGCCATCGTCAATCACCAGCTGCAAACGTGCATCGTCGTAAGCCCCTGCGCTGTGGTTCGGCAGGTACTGCTTACAGAAGCTCACCACACCCGCATCGATCTCCACCATGGTGATCTGTTCGATGCTGCGATGACGTGATACTTCGCGCAGCATGGCACCATCGCCACCGCCGATGATCAGCACACGTTTCGCCGCCCCGTGCGCCAGAATCGGTACATGGGTCATCATTTCATGGTAAATGAATTCATCACGCTCGGTGGTTTGTACCACGCCGTCCAGCGCCATAACGCGACCGAAAACCGCATTTTCGAAGATGACGAGATCCTGATGCGCGGTTTTATCACGGTAGAGTTCTTTATCAACCGTGAAATACTGTCCGAAACCGGCATGAAGGGTTTCATACCACATTTCATTTTGGGCCATGATGAGGCTCTCCTGTAATGACATCGCCATGAAAATGGGCGGCAAATCATAGCGAATTATGACCGTGGTTGCACGGTCAAATGTTCAGCAGGAGAGCGGGGCAGCAGGTTATTTCACGTAGGCGAGCAGGCTCAGGGAATCCCGTGCCAGCGACTTACATTTCTTGTCGTTGGTGATGGCGATGCCGCTCAGATCTTTATAACTGTCTTCGCCGAGCGCTTTCATGTTGAAGGTGCTGTAGTTACTCAAATCCCAGCGATTCTGCTGGGCGAAAAACACCAGAGCCTTGCGAATCTGCGCATCGGGGAGATCCTGATAGCCGCAATCATTCTTCAGATAGACAAAAACCGCCGTCAGATCAGCCAGATCTTCCGCTTCGGATTCGCTCAGGGCAAAGCTGGTGGAGGAGAAGCCAAGGAGTCCCGCCAGCAGCAGGATCTTGATGCTTTTCGACATAATCATTCTCAACAGGGGGCAATAAAATGACGTTAGCACAGATATTGGCAGGATTCTGATAAATTTGCCGCCGTGGCGCTCGCCACACTTTTTTTCGGTGCATTCTGCAGCAGGGCTTGACCCTCCCGCAGGGGCAAGGTTTACGCTGTGCCCTTATGCACAATAAGGATATGAATATGCAACGTCGTCATTTTCTGAAGCTGACTGCCGCCCTCAGCGCGGCAGGTGCCCTGCCCATGTGGAGCCGTTCGCTGATGGCCGCCACGCGACCGCTGCTGCCTATCCCCAACCTGCTGGAAGCGGATGCACACGGTAACTACAACCTTACCGCTCAGGCGGGCACCAGCCAGTGGAATGGCAAAGCGGTGCCGACCTGGGGCTACAACGGCAGCCTGCTTGGGCCAGCAATTGTGCTTCAGCGGGGTAAACCGGTCACGGTGAATATTCATAACCGTCTGCCGGACGCCACCACTGTGCACTGGCACGGGCTGGAAATTCCGGGCGCGGTGGATGGGGGGCCACAGGCGACCATCGCACCAGGAGCATCGCGCCAGGTGACCTTTACGCCCGATCAACCCGCCGCTACCTGCTGGTTTCATCCCCATCAGCATGGCAAAACTGGCTATCAGGTGGCGCAGGGGCTGGCGGGGTTGGTGCTGTTGCAGGATGAGGCGTCTGGCAAACTGCGCTTGCCGGTGCAGTGGGGCGTTGACGATGTACCGCTGATTTTCCAGGACAAGCAACTGAGTTCGGATGGTACGCGGATTGATTATCAGCTCGATGTCATGCGTGCGGCGGTGGGCTGGTTTGGCGACATGATGCTGACCAATGGCGTGCAGTACCCGCAACACGCGGTACCGCGTGGCTGGTTACGCCTGCGTCTGCTGAACGGTTGTAATGCGCGTTCATTGCATATTGCCACCAGCGACCAGCGTCCGCTGTATGTGATTGGCAGCGATGGTGGCCTGCTGGCCGAGCCGGTAAAAGTGGACAGCCTGCCACTGCTGCCCGGCGAGCGTTTTGAAGTGATGGTGGATACCTCGGACGGTAAAAGCTTTGACATGGTGACGCTGCCGGTGACGCAAATGGGCATGATGTTGGCACCGTTTGATCAACCGTTGCCACTGGTGAATATCCTGCCATTACGTGTGATGGCAAGCGCTTCGCTACCGGATAAGCTGGTGGATGTGCCGCCGCTGCCCGCCACCGACGGGCTGCAAACCCGCTGGCTGCAACTGATGATGGACCCGCAACTCGATAGCCAGGGGATGCAGGCGCTGATGGATCGCTATGGCGCGAAAGCCATGGGCAGCATGGAAGGCCATCACGCGATGAGCATGCCTCAGGGGCAAAAGCAGGGCGATATGAAGATGGATATGGGTGACATGCCGATGGATCATAGCGGCCATGGCAAGGCTGCTGGTTATGATTTCCACAATGGCAACAAGATCAACGGCATCGCCTTTGATATGACCAAACCGATGTTCGATGTGAAGCTCGGCAGCATGGAAAAGTGGACGATTTCCGGCGAAGGCGACAGCATGCTGCATCCGTTCCATATCCACGGCACCCAGTTCCGTATTCTGTCCGAAAACGGCAAGCCGCCAGCCCCGCATCGTCAGGGCTGGAAGGACATGGTCAGCGTCAACGGCTGGCGCAGTGAAGTGCTGGTGCGCTTCGATTACGTCGCCAGCGCTGAACAGGCGTATATGGCCCATTGCCATCTGCTGGAACATGAGGACACCGGCATGATGCTGGGTTTCACCGTGACTTAACCGGCCAGCGCCTGACGGATATCCTCAATTAAATCATCGGCATGTTCGATGCCGATCGACAAACGGACGGTGGCGTCAGTGATACCAATGCGCTGACGCACCTCCGCCGCCACCCCGGAATGGGTGGTGCTGGCCGGATGGCTGGCCAGCGATTCGGTCCCCCCCAGACTCACCGCCAGTTTGAACAACCCCAGCGCATTGAGGAAACGAAACGCTGCTGGCTGCCCGCCGCGAATATCAAAGGAAAAGGTCGAACCTGCGCCGAAACACTGGCGGCGATAGGTCTCTCCTGCGCTGCTGTTTTTATCCAGATAAGGTAGCCAGTGCAGCTTTTCCACCTGAGGTTGATCGCGCAGGAACGCCGCCACCCGCGCCGCATTGTGCGCCGCTTTCTCCATGCGCAGCGCCAGGGTTTCCAGCGAACGGCCAATCATCCAGCTGGAGTGGGGATCAAGCTGGGTGCCGATCGCGCTGCGTAGTGAGCGTACCTGGTCGATCAACGCTTTCCTGCCCAGCACCGCACCGGCAATCAAATCCGAATGGCCGCCAACGTATTTGGTGAGTGAATACAGCGACAGGTCGGCACCCTGTTCCAGCGGGCGCTGAAACAACGGACCGAGCAGGGTGTTATCACAGGCGATGATCGGTCGCGATCCCTGATGCTGCGCAATCACCTCGGCCACCTGCACCATCAATTTAATATCCACCAGGCTGTTGGTGGGATTGGCAGGGGTCTCAATCAGGATCAATGCCACCCGCCCACGCTGCCAGGCCAGCTTGGCCGCTTCGTGGACTTTCTCCTCATCGGTGCCGTCGCTAAAACCCACCGCTTTGATTTCCAGATTATGCAGCGTTTTGCTCAGCAGG
This sequence comes from Pantoea sp. App145, assembly GCF_047947045.1. NCBI lineage: Bacteria > Pseudomonadati > Pseudomonadota > Gammaproteobacteria > Enterobacterales > Erwiniaceae > Pantoea > Pantoea sp. App145. The sequence goes on along the minus strand of NZ_CP133290.1, from coordinate 1,988,027 downwards.
GTTTCGGTGCCACCGTACAGCGGCTGGGAATGCAGAATCACCTCACCAGGCCGGGCGAAGGTCAGCAGCGTGGTGGCAATGGCCGCCATGCCGGAGGAGAACAGCGCGGCCTTTTCTGCGCCTTCGTAAATCGCCAGTCGGTCTTCGACAATTTCGCTATTGGGGTGATTGAAACGTGAATAGACCAGCCCGCCACTTTTTCCTTCTGGCGGTTCACGCCGTCCGGCGACGAAATCAAAGAAATCTTTCCCCTCTTCGGCGCTGTTAAACACAAAGGTGGAGGTGAGAAACACCGGCGGCTTCACCGCGCCTTCGGACAGACGCGGATCGTAACCGTAGTTCAGCATCTGGGTTTCCGGATGGAGATGATGATTGCCAGGCTGCGTTTTTTTGCTGGATGAAGAGGTCATAACGTCTCCGGTTTGGCGGGGGCTTTGCATACAGTTAACGTCAGAGCACTATTTTTCGCCACGGTAACGTTTGCGTTGTGTGCGCGGCGTCAGTGCTTAAATGGACTATGATAGACTGCGTGGCTTTCTGAGATACCTAACCCAGGCTGAATGCAATGAAACACACCGTTGACGTGATGATCTCTGAGCAGGAGATCGCAACCCGTATTGCCGAACTGGGCAAGCAGATAAGCGACCACTACCGTAACAGCGGCAGCGAAATGGTGCTGGTCGGTCTGCTGCGCGGTTCCTTTATGTTTATGGCCGATTTGTGCCGTGCCGTTGAGGTGCCACACGAAGTCGACTTTATGACGGCCTCCAGCTACGGCAGCGGCATGTCCACCACCCGTGATGTGAAGATCCTGAAAGATCTCGATGAAGATATTCGCGGCAAAGACGTGTTGATCGTTGAAGACATCATCGATTCCGGCAACACCCTGAGCAAAGTGCGTGAGATCCTGCGCCTGCGCGAACCCAAATCACTGGCCATTTGTACCCTGCTGGATAAGCCGGAACGCCGTGAGGTGGAGGTAACGGTGGAGTACGTCGGTTTCTCCATCCCGGACGAATTCGTGGTGGGTTTTGGCATCGATTATGCCCAGCGCTACCGCCATCTGCCGTACATCGGTAAAGTGGTGCTGCTTGACGAATAACCGCACAATCTTCCAAGGCTAACCTTTCCCGCCTGCGATAAGATGCGCAGCCCGTCGGCCAGTGGCTGGCGGGCATTCTGCTGCGTTTCCCTGTGGCGCGCAGAGTGATAGACTCTGCCCGACTCCTTTGATTTCACAACCTTTATCCCAGCGAACGCGCACGTACCGCTCGCGCACACTATCATTTCAACAGGCAATGATGTCACTACAACAAGGTATGGACTCGCAATGACTTATGCACTGGAACTTTCCGGGCTGATCAAGACCTATCCTGGCGGCGTACAGGCGCTGAAAGGGATCGATCTCAGCGTGGAAGCAGGTGATTTTTACGCCTTACTGGGGCCGAACGGTGCCGGTAAGTCCACCACCATCGGCATTATCAGCTCACTGGTCAATAAATCTGGCGGCAGCGTTCGCGTGTTTGGCTATGACCTGGAAAAAGATGTGGTCAACGCCAAGCGTCAGCTCGGGCTGGTGCCGCAGGAATTCAACTTCAACCCGTTCGAAACCGTGCTACAGATTGTGGTTAATCAGGCGGGTTACTACGGTGTGGAACGTCGCGAAGCCAATCAGCGCGCCGAAAAATACCTGAAACAGCTCGATCTCTGGGGTAAACGCAACGAACGTGCGCGGATGTTGTCCGGCGGTATGAAACGCCGTCTGATGATTGCCCGCGCGCTGATGCACGAACCCAAGTTGCTGATCCTTGATGAGCCGACGGCGGGGGTCGATATTGAGCTGCGTCGTTCGATGTGGGTGTTCCTGAAAGAGCTAAACGCCAGGGGCACTACCATCATTCTGACCACCCACTACCTGGAAGAAGCGGAAATGCTGTGCCGCAATATCGGCATTATCCAGAGCGGTGAACTGGTGGAAAACACCTCGATGAAAGGACTGCTGTCCAAGCTGCAATCCGAAACGTTTATCCTCGATTTAGCACCACGCAGCCCGCTGCCGCAGCTGGAAGGCTTCCAGTATCGTCTGGTGGATACCTCCACACTGGAAGTGGAAGTGATGCGTGAGCAGGGGCTGAACAGCGTGTTCAGCCAGCTGAGTGCGCAGGGAGTGCAGGTGCTGAGTATGCGTAACAAAGCTAACCGCCTTGAGGAGCTGTTTGTCAGCCTGGTGCAGGGAAAAACAGGAGCGAAAGCATGACGCATTTGTATTGGGTAGCGCTCAAGAGCATCTGGACCAAAGAGATCAACCGTTTTGCCCGCATCTGGATTCAGACGCTGGTGCCGCCGGTGATCACCATGACCCTGTATTTCATTATTTTCGGCAATCTGATTGGTTCGCGTATCGGTGATATGCATGGTTTCAGCTACATGCAATTTATCGTGCCGGGCCTGATCATGATGGCGGTGATCACCAACGCTTACGCTAACGTGGCTTCTTCCTTCTTCAGCGCCAAGTTCCAGCGCAATATTGAGGAACTGCTGGTGGCACCGGTGCCGACGCACATTATCATCGCGGGTTATGTTGGCGGTGGCGTGGCGCGTGGCGTCTGCGTCGGCATTCTGGTCACGGCGATATCGCTGTTTTTCGTGCCCTTCCATGTGTATTCATGGTCGATGGTGGCGCTGACGTTACTGCTGACGGCGATTCTGTTCTCGCTTGCCGGTTTGCTGAACGCGGTGTTTGCCCGCACCTTTGATGATATCAGCCTGATTCCGACCTTTGTGCTGACACCGTTAACCTATCTGGGCGGGGTCTTTTACTCACTGACGCTGCTGCCACCGTTCTGGCAGATGGTGTCAAAACTGAACCCGATTGTGTATATGATCAGTGGCTTCCGCTATGGTTTTCTCGGCATCAATGATGTGCCGCTGGAGTTGACCTTGTCGGTGCTGGTGGCGTTTATCGTGGTGTTTTACGCGGTGGTGTATGTGCTGATTCAGCGCGGACGCGGGCTGCGTAGCTAAGGTGAAGCTCGGACGTAGCGGCGCGATTTATCGCGCTGTTTTTTTAAAACCCGCGCGATAAATCGCGCCGCTACGGGATCAGATGGGGCGAGATAACATCCCGCCCGTATTGTATCAGGCGACCTGAACCGGCAGCGCTTTGGCTATCCGCTTCATCTCGTTATCGCCCTCAAAATAGGCCACTTTCGGCTGCCAGCTACGCGCGACTTCATCTTCCACCTGCACATAAGAACAGATGATCATAATATCGCCCTCGCAGGCACAGCGGGCGGCCGCGCCGTTGACGGAGATAATCTTTGAGCCACGCTCAGCGGCAATGGCGTAGGTAGAGAAACGCTGGCCGTTGGTCACGTTGTAGATGTCGATGGCTTCATATTGCAGAATGCCAGACGCATCCAGGAAGTCCTGGTCGATGGCGCAGGAACCTTCGTAATTCAAATCTGACTGAGTCACTTTGACGCGGTGCAGTTTGCCCTGTAATACGGTACGAATCATGGCGGTACAACCTTCTATAAACGATCCCTTACTGGGTCAGATCTACTTGCTGATTATCGATCAGACGCGCATTGCCCAGCCACGCGGCCATCAGAATCACGGCCTGCTTGCTATCAACGGTCAGCGCCTGCAACGTTTCGGCATCGCAAATCGCCAGCCCGTCCGGGCGGAAACCTTTCTCGCGTAACGCCTGTTCGGCGTGTTCAATAATTTCTTCCACATGGCGCTCGCCATTGCTGAGGCGCTCTGCCATGCTGTTCATCACCTGGCTTAAGCCGGGTGCCAGTGTACGCTCATCTGCGGTGAGATAGCCATTACGCGAGCTGAGGGCTAAGCCATCTTTGGCGCGTACCGTGGGAACACCGACAATCTCGATGTCGAAACCCATATCCGCCACCATCTTGCGGATAATAGCCAACTGCTGAAAATCTTTTTCACCAAAGCAGGCAATATCCGGCTGCACCAGGTTGAACAGCTTGCTGACAATGGTGGAGACGCCACGAAAATGGCCCGGACGGGCGGCACCTTCCAGCAGCGATGACAGACCCGGGACTTCCACGAAGGTCTGGGTATCGAGGCCTTTGGGGTAGACGTCTGCCGGGGCAGGGGCGAACACCAAATCAACGCCATGGCGATTCAGCTTTTCGCAATCATCCTGCAAAGTGCGGGGGTAGCGCGCTAAATCGTCCGGACGATCAAACTGCATTGGGTTAACAAAAATCGACGTCACCACGATATCGGCACGCGCGCGCGCTTCATCGACCAGCGTCATATGTCCATCATGCAGGTTGCCCATAGTAGGCACCAGCGCGATACGTTTGCCTTCCTGACGCCAGCGACGGATCTCGTGACGCAGCATCGGCAGTGTTTCAATGATCAGCACTGCACATCTCCTGATTTACTGGAAACTGTGTTCGGCGGCCGGGTAACTGCCCGCCTCAACTTCGGCAATATACTGGCGAATCGCAGCGCGAATGTCGCCGGTTTCCGCGAGGAAATTTTTAGCGAATTTCGGGATATGGCCGCCGGTGATCCCAAAGGCATCATGCATCACCAGAATCTGTCCGTCGGTTACGTTACCGGCACCGATGCCAATCACCGGGATGGTGAGCGCCTTGGTGACGCGTTCTGCCAGCGCCACCGGCACGCACTCCAGCACCAGCAGCTGTGCACCCGCTGCTTCCAGCGCCAGCGCATCGGCCAGCAGGCGTTCCGCTCCGGCTTCGTCACGGCCCTGTACTTTATAGCCGCCGAAGATATTCACCGACTGCGGCGTTAAGCCGAGGTGACCACACACCGGTACCGCGCGCTCGGTCAGCATTTTTACGGTTTCCGCCAGCCAGGCACCGCCTTCCAGTTTGACCATATTGGCACCGGCGCGCATCAGCTGGGCCGCGTTAGCAAAAGTCTGCTCCGGGGTGGCATAACTCATAAACGGCAGATCGGCCATCACCAGCGCTTGCGGAGCGCCACGGCGCACCGCTGTGGTGTGGTAGGCGATATCATTGACGGTAACCGGCAGGGTCGATTCGTGGCCCTGCACCGTCATGCCAAGTGAATCGCCAATCAGCAGGACCTGAATGCCCTCGTCAGCAAACAGACGGGCAAAGCTGAAGTCGTAGGCCGTTAGGGTGGCAAATTTGCGGCCACTGGCTTTCCACTGGCGCAAATGGGAGATAGTTGTGGGTTTCATCGCACACTCTCAGTATTTTCTGATGGGCGCAGTGTACTGGATCGAAAGGGGAGGCGATACGATTGCCGTGCGATTCTGGGGTTACTCAGACCAGAAACGAATCTCGCTTTGATCGAGCGCAGCCAGCAGGGGGGCTAGCGGGGTGCCATCGGGGAAAGTGAGCTGGGGCGCGAGCTCCAGCAGCGGCAACAGCATAAACGCGCGGTTGTGCATATCGTAATGTGGCACCGTCAAACGTGGCGTGCTAATCACCGTGTCGCCAAACAGCAAGATATCCAGATCGAGCGTACGCGGACCCCAGCGCTCGGCTTTGCGCACCCGGCCATGTTCCAGTTCAATGCGCTGGGTCTGATCGAGTAAGCTTTCGGCTGAAAGCCCGGTTTCCAGCGCAACCACGGCGTTGAGGTAATCAGGCTGATCCGGCGGGCCATAAGGCGGGGTGCGATACAACGAGGACGTCGCCACGCGGCGGGTTTGCGGTATCGCATCCAGCGCCGCCAGCGCTGCATCAACCTGATGCAGCGGGTCGGCGAGGTTACTGCCTAAGGCGAGATAAACGCGGGTCATGGCGCGCTGTTGTTGCGCGGTGCCGCCGCACGGCGACGCGGACGACGCGGTTTACGGCGTGGCGCAGGATCGTCACCCAGCGTGTTCAGCATGTTTTTCTGCTGCGTCGGTGCTGCGGCCTGGAATTCACCCCACCACTGGCTCAGACGTTGCAGTTCCGGGTTATTTTCCACATCGGCACGCAATGACAGCAGGTCATAGGCGGCGCGGAATTTCGGATGTTCCATCAGCTTCCACGCACGTTTGCCGTGGCGGCGTGACATGCGCAACTGCAACTGCCAGATATCGCGAATCAGCGTAGTGATACGCTTCGGAATCGCCAGCGCGCGGCAGGCTTCATCCAGCGTTTCATTCATCGCCAGCGCAAAGGCATCGTAATAGGTCAGGCCGCTTTCCTGGGCAATCTGCTCAGCAGACTCCAGTTGCGGATACCAGAACATCGCGGCAAACAGGAACGCCGGATTGACGCGCATATCATTCTGAATGCGGGTATCGGTATTTTTCAGCACCTGTGCCAGCATACGCTCCATTGAGCTGTCGCTGTGCTCGGTGAAACCGCGCGTCAGCGTCGGGAACAACGGCTGGAACAGCTGATATTCGCGCATCATCTGATAGGTGCGGTAGCCGTAACCGGCCTGTAGCAGCTTGAGCGACTCTTCGAACAGACGTGCGGGCGGAATATCATGCAACAGCGTCGCCAGGCGCGGAATCGGCTCGGCGGTTTCTGCGGCAATGCTCATCTCCAGCTTGGCGGCAAAACGCACCACGCGCAGCATACGCACCGGATCTTCGCGATAGCGCGTTTCCGGATCGCCAATCATACGAATGACGCCCTGCTGCAAATCCTGTAAACCGCCGACGTAATCACGCACCGTGAAATCCGCCACGCTGTAATACAGGCTGTTGATGGTGAGATCGCGACGCTGGGCATCATCTTCGATGCTGCCGAAGATGTTATCGCGCAGCAGCATACCGCTTTGCGCGCGCTGTGAGCTGTTGCGATCTTCTTCTTCGGCTTCTTCCATCTGGTGATGGCCACGGAAGGTCGCGACTTCAATCACTTCCGGTCCGAACATGACGTGAGCCAGACGGAAACGACGTCCGACCAGACGACAGTTGCGGAACAGTTTACGCATTTGTTCCGGCGTGGCGTTGGTGGTGACATCGAAATCTTTGGGTTTTTTACCCAGCAGCAAATCGCGCACGCCGCCACCTACCAGGTAGGCTTCGTAACCGGCTTTATTCAGGCGATAGAGCACTTTGAGGGCATTTTCGCTGATATCTTTGCGTGAGATGTTGTGGCTTTCACGGGGAATAACGGTCATCAGACTTTCGGTTTCCACCTCTTCAGGCGCCTCCTCGTCACGCTTGAGGACTCTCCGGCAAAAATTAGCGACTCGGGTAAAAATGGGACACCTCGACAGTGACATTAGTGGTGTTAGTAAAATCAGCGGCTAATCATAGCCTGTTGCGAACCATTTGAGAATGGCGTTGTCATTTCAACTGGCCTCAGGGCGTTCTCCAGTGGGATCAGACGGATATTCCACTGGTTAATCGCCGTCTTAAGCAGGGTTTCCAGCGATTCGTCCTGCCAGCCTGGTGATACCGGCTGACCCAAAAAGTGTAACGCCTGCACCAGCAGTGGCCGGGGATCACCCGCAGGCAGCGCGGGCGCATGGTTTTGCTTCGATAACTTGTTGCCATCGCCATTCACCGCCAGCGGCAGATGCAGATATTCCGGCACCGGCCAGCCAAACTGCTGATACAGCGCAATCTGGCGGACTGTCGGCTCGATCAAATCGGCACCGCGTACAATCTCGGTCATGCCCTGAAAATGGTCATCCACCACCACAGCCAGGTTATAGGCGAACAGGCCATCGCGACGATGGATAATAAAATCCTCTTCCGCCAACCGTGTGTCGGCCAGCAAATGACCCCGCAGGCGATCGTCAAAGCCATACACCGGCGTATGCTGGCGCAGGCGCAGCGCGGCGTTTTCCGCTGGCAGCTGCAACTCGCGGCAGTGGCCATCATAAAAACCGCCCAGCTGCTGAATGCGGCTGCGCGTACAGGTACAGAAATAACTCTGACGCTGCTCCCGCAACCAGTTTAACGCCGCGCGGTAAGCCTCATGGCGCTGTGACTGCCACAGCACCTCACCATCCCAGTGCAAGCCATAATGTTCCAGCTGTTGCAGAATGCGGGTCGCGGCACCCGGTACTTCACGCGGTGGATCGATATCTTCAATACGCACCAGCCAGCGCCCCTGTTGTGCGCGGGCACTCAGGTAGCTGCCTGTTGCTGCAATAAGCGAGCCAAAATGAAGTTCACCAGAAGGAGAGGGGGCGAAGCGCCCAATACAGGGAAGGTTAGACATTTTTTGATGCGCACCGCACGGCGGGAAAACAGTGGTTTTCCCTGCCGTACGGTGACAGTCTGTTCACGGCCATTAGCCTGCCATCTGTTTCTCGCGGATTTCTGCCAGCGTTTTACAGTCAATGCAGAGATCGGCGGTCGGACGCGCTTCCAGACGACGAATACCAATTTCAACACCGCAGGATTCGCAGTAGCCGAAATCGTCATCTTCCACTTTCTTCAGCGTCTTCTCGATCTTTTTGATCAGCTTACGCTCACGATCGCGGTTACGCAGTTCCAGACTGAATTCCTCTTCCTGCGCGGCACGGTCAACCGGATCCGGGAAGTTGGCAGCTTCATCCTGCATATGCGACACAGTACGGTCGACTTCATCCCTGAGTTGATTGCGCCAGGCTTCCAGAATCTTGCGGAAGTGGTTCAGCTGGGCTTCGTTCATATACTCTTCGCCCGGTTTCTCCTGATACGGCTCCACCCCAGCGATGGCGAGGATACTCAGGGACGATGTTTTACGGTTTTGCCCTTCTTGCATGTTGTTTCTCCTGGATAACACGCACTACCCTTGATACTTCAGATTGCATGCGGCAAGGCCGTCTTCCTGCAACCCGAGTTACTTTGGGTTTATCGATTCCCAACAGGGAAAAAAACAGGCCGCTATAAATAGCAGAAGCAATCAAGGTTGGCAATTATTCATGATCGCACCTTGACAAGCCTGTGAGGAACAGCGTATTTAGCGCACCACTCGGAACATTCCTATCACACCAAATTGCTAAGAATATTACAACTCTACCCTTATCGGCCGCGTCAGTAACATTTTTAGCGGGGAGATGTGAGCCTGATACGCCAATACTTCCACGCCACGCCGCTGCGCCTGTACCAGTAGTTCCGCGTACTGCGCGTCGATATGGCGCGCCGGGGAAACGTCCTCAATCCCCGTATGCAGAACAGCAAACAACAAAACGGCTCGATGGCCTTCTGCCGCGATTTGTGTCAGTTCGCGCAGATGCTTTTGCCCGCGAGTCGTCACCGCATCCGGAAAATAGCCTTTACCGTGTTGTAAAAGTGTGACGGACTTGACTTCAATATAGCAGTTTGATCTGTCATCCGCCCGCAACAGGAAATCAATTCGGCTTTTTTCCGTGCCGTATTTTACCTCAGGCTGGCAGTGCTCATAAGAGGATAATTCTGGAATCGCAGCAGAGATCAGCGCTTCTTTCACCAGCTGATTGGCACGCAGGGTGTTGACGCAGATCCAGTGGCCCTGCTGGGTTTCGGTCAGCTCCCAGCTGTGCGGATATTTGCGCGTCACGCTATCAGAAGTGGAATACCACACCGTATCGCCTGGCGTGGCGCAACCGGTCATGGCACCGGTATTCGCGCAATGAATGGTCAGCGTTTCCCCTTCGGGGGTGATCACATCCGCTAAGAAACGCTTATAGCGGGTAATTAAACGGGCCGGTTTGAGCGGCGGGGAGAAAAGCATTCAGTCTCCTGTGGTAGCGGATAGTGGCCAGCGGGCCAGCGCCTGATAATGGGTGCGGCCTTTCTCGAAACGCGACGAAAACAGCGCAAAATGGCTGACATCAACACGCCAGTGAAAGCCGCGCGGCGGAAGCGCCACTTTTTGCGTGGCGTTACGCCACAGGGTGACGTGCGGATGAAACGACGGTGCGTTTTGCGCGCAGCCGTGACGCGCCGCCTGCGCCCGCAACAGATTCGCCAGTTGCAGTAACCCGCGCGGCGGACGCTGACAGCCCAGCCACACCACACCGGGACGCGGCCAATGGCCAGCATCATCCAGATCGAGTGCAAAGCCGGGTTGCGTGATGCGCGCAGCCAGCTGCTGCAAACGTTGCGAGGTGTCATCGCTGACCTCACCGAGAAACGCCAGCGTCAGGTGCAGATTCGCTGCCGCAATCGGCCTGCCGATATTTTCAGCAAAATTCTCCGCCCGCCAGTGCACCAGCTGCTGTTGCAGCGCGGCGGGCAGTTCGAGAGCAAAAAACAGACGTTGCGTTGCCATGATGGACTCTGCGGGGAATGCTACAATGCGCGCCATCTTAGCACAGGCAGAAACGGAGTTGAGTGTGAGTGAGTTACCGGTAAGCGAGGTGCTGCCTGAACTGCTGGCCGCGCTGGCGCAGTCGCCCCAGGTACTGCTGGCGGCACCCACCGGCGCAGGTAAATCCACCTGGCTACCTTTACAACTGCTGCAACAGGCGCAGTTACCTGGCCGCATCATTATGCTGGAACCGCGGCGGCTGGCCGCACGCAATGTGGCACAGCGGCTGGCGGAATTGCTCGGCGAACAACCGGGCGGCACCGTGGGCTATCGCCTGCGCGGGGAAAATTGCTGCGGGGCCGATACCCGGCTGGAAGTGGTCACCGAAGGTATTCTGACGCGCATGCTGCAACGCGATCCGATGCTGGAAGGGGTTTCTCTGGTGATCCTCGATGAGTTTCATGAGCGTAGCCTGCAAGCCGATCTGGCGCTGGCGCTGCTGCTGGATGTGCAGCAGGGGTTACGTGATGATCTGAAGATTCTGCTGATGTCGGCGACGCTGGATAACCAACGCCTGCGTAACCTGTTGCCGGATGCCCCGTTTATCGCCTCTGAGGGCCGTAGTTTCCCGGTGACTCGCCGTTACGCCTCGCTGAATAATCAACAGCGCTTTGAGGAGGCGGTGGCGCGGGAAGTGGCGCAGCTGCTGCGTGAAGAGCAAGGGTCGTTGTTGTTGTTCCTGCCGGGTGTGGCGGAAATCGAACGCGTCAAACGCGAGCTGGAAGCGCGGGTGAGCGAAGACGTTGATCTCTCTCCTTTATATGGCGCGTTATCGCTTGAAGCGCAACGCCGGGCGATTCTGCCGTCACCGCCGGGCCGCCGCAAAGTGGTGCTGGCCACCAATATCGCGGAAACCAGCCTGACGATTGAAGGTATCCGGCTGGTGGTGGATAGCGCGCTGGAGCGCGCGGCGCAGTTTGAGGTGCGCAGCGGCGTGACCCGGCTGCAAACGCAGCGTATCAGCCAGGCATCGATGACGCAGCGCGCAGGGCGTGCCGGACGCCTCGAGCCGGGTATCTGCCTGCATCTGCTGCCGCAGGAGCAGGCATTAAGGGCAGCGGCCCAGAGCGAGCCGGAAATCCTGCACAGTGACCTGGCCTCGCTGCAAATCGATCTGCTGCAATGGGGCTGCCCGGATGTCACACAACTCAGCTGGCTGGATATGCCGCCTGCGCGCCATCTGCGCGCTGCGCGGGAGTTGCTGGCCCGGTTGAGGGCATTGGATGAGGCGGGGCGATTAACCACGACCGGCCGCAAAATGGCGGAATTGGGCAGCGATCCCCGTCTGAGCGCCATCCTGTGCGCGGCCGGACAAGATAAGAATGCCGTTGCCAGCGCCGCGTTATTGGTGGCGATTCTGGAGGAGCCGCCGCGCAGCGGCAGTGCTGACCTGCGCGATGCGCTGCATCGTCCACAATCGATATGGCAACGGCGTGCCCGTCAATGGCAGCAGCGTCTCAACGCCAGCGGCGGCAATGTTGATGCGGATCGTTTTCCGGCGCTACTGGCTGCCGGATTTGCCGACCGGCTGGCGCAGCGCCGCGGCGGCAGCGCGCGTTATCAGCTGGCGAACGGTATTGGCGCGATGCTGGATGAGCAGGACGGTCTGAGCCGCAGCGAATGGCTGATTGCTCCCTCCTTATTGCAGGGGGCCAGCGCGGCCGATGCGCGTATCCTGCTGGCGTTGCCGGTGAATATCGATCAACTGCGCCAGCAATGCCCGCATTTGGTTGAACAGCGCACCGATGTGGAGTGGGATGAAGAGAAAGGGACGCTGCGTGCCTGGCGACGTGAAGTGGTGGGTGCGCTGGTCCTGAAAGCACAACCGCTGACGCGGCCGGAACCGGAGGTGTTACATGCGGCGATGCTGCGCTGGATCCGCGAAAAAGGTTTGGCGGTGCTGGGCTGGACGCCGGAAGCGGAACAGCTGCGCCTGCGTTTGCATTGTGCCGCGTTGTGGCTGCCGGAAGAGGCCTGGCCATCACTGGATGACGATACCTTGCTGGATACGCTGGAAAGCTGGCTGCTGCCGGAGATGAGTACGGTGCGCGATTTGAAGGGCTTGCAGAGCGTCAATCTTGTCAGCGCATTATTACATTTGCTGACATGGTCACAACGCCAGCGGCTGGATAGTGTGCTGCCAACTCATTACACTGTGCCGACCGGAAGCCGCCTGCCGATCCGCTACGATGCAGAGAAGCCACCCGCATTAGCGGTGCGTATTCAGGAAATGTTTGGCGAAGCGCGTAACCCGGCTGTGGCTGATGGACGGGTGCCGCTGGTACTGGAGCTGCTGTCACCGGCGCACCGGCCGTTGCAGATTACCCGTGACCTGGCGGCGTTCTGGCGTGGAGCATATCCTGAAGTACAGAAAGAGATGAAAGGGCGCTATCCCAAACATCCCTGGCCGGATGATCCGGCCAACGCCTTACCAACGAGGCGGACTAAAAAATTTTCATCGTGATCCTTTGGTATCGAATTCAGAGGGTTCTGCCATGCGCAGCACGAGAAAGCAGTTAGAGTAACGGCGCAGCCGTAGCTATGCCTGGAGAATAAAAGCATGTCTGGGAACGATCGCGAACCGATTGGGCGCAAAGGAAAACAGCCCAAACCACCGCGCAGCACCGCGCGCCGGGGTCGCCGCAGGGAACTTGATGATGATACAGAGCAGGATGATGACGAGGAGAGTGAGCCAGTGCCACGTAAAGGTAAAGGAAAACGCCCGCCGCGTGCGAAACGCCGCTGGTTAGGCTGGTTCATCAAACTATTCCTGGTGTTTGTGGTGGTGATGGTCATCTGGGGCGTCTATCTCGACTCAGAAATCCGCAGCCGTATCGACGGTAAAGTGTGGCAATTGCCCGCTGCCGTTTATGGCCGCATGGTCAGCCTCGAACCGGGAATGCCTTACGACAAAAAAGAGATGATTGCGCTGCTGGAAGGCACGCAGTACCGCGAAGTCTCGCGCATTACCCGCCCTGGCGAGTTTAGCGTGAAGGGTAACACTATCGACCTGCTGCGCCGTCCGTTTGATTTCCCGGACAGCAAAGAGGGGCAGATCCGTGCCCGTATGAGTTTCAGCAACAACGAACTGAGCGAGATTAAAAATCTCGATACCGGGCGTGATTTTGGCTTCTTCCGTCTCGATCCGCGACTGATCACCATGTTGCAGTCTCCGAACGGTGAACAGCGCCTGTTTGTGCCGCGCGCCGGATTCCCGGATCTGCTGGTTGATACGCTGATCGCCACCGAAGACCGCCACTTCTACGAGCACGATGGCATCAGCCCGTACTCGATCGGTCGTGCATTTCTCGCCAACATCACCGCCGGTAAAGCGGTGCAGGGCGGCAGTACCCTGACGCAGCAGCTGGTGAAAAACCTGTTCCTCACCAACGAACGTTCGTTGTGGCGTAAAGCGCGTGAAGCCTATATGGCGATAATCATGGATGCGCGCTACAGCAAAGACCGCATTCTGGAGCTGTACCTCAACGAGGTGTACCTTGGCCAGGCCGGTAACGATCAGATCCGCGGCTTCCCGCTGGCGAGTCTGTACTACTTTGGCCGTCCGGTGGATGAGCTGAGTCTCGATCAGCAGGCGATGCTGGTGGGGATGGTGAAAGGCGCTTCGTTGTATAACCCGTGGCGTAATCCGCAGCTGGCACTGGAACGTCGCAACCTGGTGTTGCGTCTGTTGCAGCAGCAAAAGATTATCGACGAGGAGCTGTACAACATGCTGTCGGCGCGTCCGCTGGGCGTGCAGCCGAAGGGCGGGGTGATTACACCACAGCCTGCCTTTATGCAGATGGTACGTAATGAGTTGCAGGCCAAACTCGGCGATAAAATGAAAGATCTCTCCGGTGTGAAGATCTTCACTACGCTGGACCCGATTTCCCAGGATGCGGCGGAGAAAGCGGTGGAAGAAGGTATTCCGACGCTGAAGAAACAACGCGGCCTGAAAGATCTGGAAACCGCGATGGTGGTGGTGGACCGCTTCAGTGGTGAAGTCCGCGCCATGGTGGGTGGCTCTGATCCGCAGTTCGCCGGTTATAACCGTGCGTTGCAGGCGCGTCGTTCCATCGGTTCACTGGCAAAACCGGCCACCTATCTGACCGCGCTGAGCCAGCCGAACAGCTATCGTCTCAACAGCTGGATCGCCGATGAACCTATCGCGCTGAAACAGCCGAACGGTACCGTCTGGAAGCCGCTCAACGATGATCGTCGCTTCAGCGGCAAAGTGATGCTGGTGGATGCGCTGACCAACTCGATGAACGTGCCGACGGTTAACCTCGGTATGACGCTGGGGCTGAATTCGGTGGTGGATACCTGGGCTAAACTTGGCGTGCCGAAAGACCAGCTGAACCCGGTTCCGGCGATGTTGCTGGGGGCGCTTAACCTGACGCCGGTGGAAGTGGCACAGGCGTTCCAGTCCATCGCCAGTGGCGGCAACCGTGCTGAGCTGTCGGCGGTACGTTCGGTGATTGCGGAAGACGGTACCGTGTTGTATCAAAGCTTCCCGCAGGCACAGCGTGTGGAACCGCCGCAGGCCGCGTACCTGACGCTGTACAGTATGCAGCAGGTGGCGGATCACGGTACGGCGCGTGCGCTGGGTGCGCGTTTCCCGAATGCGCATCTGGCGGGCAAAACCGGTACCACCAATGACCTGGTCGATAGCTGGTTTGCCGGTATCGATGGCAAAGAAGTGGCAATCACCTGGGTAGGCCGCGACAACAACCAGACCACCAAACTGTACGGTGCCAGTGGTGCGATGCAGCTTTATCGCCGCTATCTCGATAACCAGGCACCGATGCCGCTGGTATTGACGCCGCCGGAAGATATCAGCCAGATGAATATTGATTCGGCCGGTAACTTTGTCTGCGGTTCTGGCAGCAGCACCTGGCGCACTTTGCCGGTGTGGACGCTCGATCCGAACTCCCTGTGTCAGCAACAGCAACAGCAGGTTCAGCAGCAGCAACAGTTGCAACAGCAGCAGCAGGAAGAACAGAAAGACAGTAATGGCGTTGCTGGCTGGATCAAAGAAATGTTCGGCAATAACTAAGTTGCTGAAATTTAAAAAGGGTGCTGCGGCACCCTTTTTTTATGGCCGTTTTTTCGTAACAAAAATGAACGAACTTGCGGCAAACGCACCGCCATCAGGCTTTATATCTTGCGGATCTTGCGGCGTTTCGCCTAAAATCCAACCTTTCTAATAATCATTCTCGTTTACATTCGCCTGCACCGACTTTTTTTTCGAGAGATCCTGATATGAATGCGCGAACTGTTTCCTTTCCGCGCGGAACGTCTACCAAACGTCCGCTCGCTTTACTGATTTCCTTAATCCTGGGTTCCCTGAGCGCGCAAGCGCTGGCTGAAGATACCGTCGTGGTCACCGCCGATGGGGGTTCTGCCGCTCCACAGGAAAGTGCCTGGGGACCGGCACCGACTATTGCCGCAAAACGCAGCGCCACGGCCACCAAAACCGATACGCCGATCGAGAAGACGCCGCAGTCGATTTCTGTCGTCACCCAGGAAGAGATGGCGATGCACAATGTCCAGTCGGTCAAACGTGCCTTCAGCTATACCCCGGGTATCAGTGATAACCGCGGCAGCTCGGATGTCATCGATGCTTTCTCCATTCGTGGCTTCAGCGAAACCAACACCAACCAATATCTTGATGGCCTGAAGTTGCAGGGCGATAACTACTCCGAATTTGCCATCGATCCTTACTTCCTTGAGCGCGCCGAATTGCTGCGTGGCCCGGCTTCGGTGCTGTACGGTAAAAGCAACCCAGGTGGCGTGGTGTCGCTGGTGAGTAAGCGCCCGACCCAGGAAACCTTGCGCGAAGTGCAGTTCCAGATGGGAACGGATAACCGCTTCTCCACCGGTTTTGATTTCGGTGGCGCGCTGGATGACAGCGGCGTTTACAGCTATCGCCTGACCGGACTGGCGCGCAGCCAGGACGCGCAGCAGGAGATGAACAAAGAGAAGCGCTATACCATCGCGCCTTCCTTTAGCTGGCGTCCTGATGCCAACACCCGTTTTGATCTGCTGACCTACTTCCAGAACGAACCCGAAACCGGCTACTACGGCTGGCTGCCGCGTGAAGGCACTGTGGTACCGATTATTCGTCCCGATGGCAGCCAGTACAAACTGCCGACCAACTTTGATGAAGGCGAACCGAGCAACAAGATTTCGCGCAACACCAAAATGGTGGGCTACAGCTTTGAGCACAGCTTCAACGACACCTGGACGGTGCGTCAGAATCTGCGCTATGCCGATCTGCGTACCGATTATCGCAGCATTTACGGCAACGGTTACGATGCCGCAACCCAGGAAATCACCCGTGGTTCGGCCATTTCGAATGAGAAGCTGAACCAGTTCGCGGTGGATACCCAGGCGCAGGCTAAATTCGCTACCGGCGCGGTGGATCATACGCTGCTGATGGGTGTGGATTACCAGCGCACGCGCAATGATATCGATGCGGCTTTTGCCAGCGCTGATCCGATCAGCGCGGTGAGCCCGCAATACGGTAACAACACCACCGGAACACCTTTCCTGTATCAATATCTGAATCGTCAGGAGCAGACCGGCCTTTACACGCAGGATCAGATGGAGTGGAACCGCTGGGTACTGACGCTGGGTGGTCGCTACGATTATGCGATGACTTCAGCGCTGAACCGCAATGGCAACACCGAAGTGAAAAGCCACGATCAGGCGTTTACCTGGCGTGGCGGTCTCAACTACGTGTTTGATAACGGTATCGCGCCGTATTTCAGCTATAGCGAATCCTTTATTCCGACACCAGGCACAACTTCAGGCGGCCAGCCGTTCGATCCTTCCCGCGCGAAACAGTATGAAGCGGGTGTGAAATACGTACCGAAAGATCGTCCGATTGTGCTGACGGCGGCGGTGTATCAGCTGACCAAAACCAAAAACCTGACTGCCGACCCGAACAACGTTTTGTTCAGCGTCCAGAGTGGTGAGATCCGCTCACGCGGTGTGGAGCTGGAAGCGAAAGCGGCGCTGAGTGCCAATATCAACCTGACAGCGGGTTATAGCTACACCGATGCGGAGTACACCGAAGATACCACGCTGAAAGGAAAAACCCCGGCACAGGTACCGAAGCAAACTGCGTCCGTGTGGGGAGACTATACCTTCCACGAAACCGCACTTTCTGGCCTGACGCTGGGTGCCGGTGTGCGTTATACCGGTGCCAGCAAAGGGCTGTACAGCACCGGCGACAATGCTAACCAAAACTTCGATGTGAAGGGCTATACCGTGGTTGATGCGGCAGTGAAATATGATCTGGCTCGTTTTGGCCTGCCAGGATCGTCGCTGGGTATCAACGTCAACAACCTGTTTGATCGCGAGTATGTCGCCAGCTGCTACCGCGAATATGCCTGCTACTGGGGCACCGATCGCCAGATTGTTGGTACTGCAACCTTCCGTTTCTGATAGAAAAGGGCGCGGAATGCGCCCGTAACGCCAGGGATTATCATGCAGCATCCGCACCACCAGGAAACAACCTTTACGCTGGATAACGTCAGTTTTCGCGTGCCTGGGCGCACGCTGCTCCATCCGCTTTCCCTCACCTTTACGCCGGGCAAAGTCACGGCGTTGATCGGCCATAACGGCTCCGGCAAATCGACATTGCTGAAAATGCTCGGACGCCATCAGGCTGCGAGTGAAGGCCGCGTGTTGCTGAACGGTGAAGCGGTGGATCAGTGGGGCAGCAAGGATTTTGCCCGCCAGGTAGCCTATTTGCCGCAGCAATTACCGGCGGCAGAAGGGATGACGGTACGCGAGCTGGTGGCGATTGGGCGCTATCCGTGGCACGGGGCGCTGGGGCGTTATGGTCAGGAGGATCGCGACCGCGTGGAGGAAGCCATTGCGCTGGTAGGACTAAAACCCTTTGCCGGGCGTCTGGTGGATAGCCTGTCAGGGGGGGAACGTCAGCGTGCCTGGCTGGCGATGCTGGTGGCACAAAACAGCCGCTGCCTGCTGCTGGATGAACCCACCTCGGCGCTGGATATCGCCCATCAGGTGGAAGTGCTGGCGCTGATTCAGCGGCTCAGCCAGGAGCGTGGTTTGACGGTGATCGCGGTGTTGCATGATATCAATATGGCGGCGCGCTATTGCGACCAACTCGTCGCATTACGTGGCGGCGAGATGATTGCCGAAGGTGGACCAGAAGTGATCATGCAGGCTGATGTGCTGGGCAGCATTTACGGCATTCCGATGGGCATTCTGCCTCATCCGCAGGGCGGTGCGCCCGTCAGTTTCGTTTACTGAGGCAGGCGATGCTGGATATTTCTCGCCGTCGCCTGCTGGCGGCGCTGGCGTTATCGCCGTTAATGAAAATGATGCCGTTACAGGCGGCGTTGCCGGATACCCAGCGCATCCTGGCGCTGGAGTGGTTGCCCACCGAACTGCTGATGGCATTGGGCGTAGCTCCGCTGGGTGTCGCGGATATATCCAACTACCGGGTATGGGTGGGGGAACCGGCACTGCCTGCCGGGACAATTGATCTCGGCCTGCGCACTGAACCCAATCTGGAGCTGATGACTCAGCTCAATCCTTCTTTGATCCTGCACTCTAACGGCTACGGTCCTTCAGCGGCTAACCTGGCACGCATCGCTCCCACCATGGGCTTTGATCTGAACAGTGGCGATGGCAAACCGCTCAGCACCGCACGCAAATCATTGCATGTGCTCGGGGCGCGTATTGGTCGTGAAGCACAGGCGGTGCAGCATTTGCAGTACGTTGATGGCGTGCTGGCGGCGGCGCGTGAACGCCTCAAACCCTGGGGAGGGCGACCTATCCTGCTGATGTCGATCCTTGATAGCCGCCATGCCATTACCTTTGGTAAAGGCAGCCTGTTTCTGGAGGTGATGGAACAGCTGGGACTGCAAAGCGCCTGGCAGGGCGAAACCAACTTCTGGGGCAGCGCGGTGATTGGCATTGAGCGACTGGCTGCTGTGGGGGATGTGCCGGTGATTTGCTTTGATCACGATAATGAATGGCAGATGCAGGAGATGATGGCAACAGCCCTCTGGCAGGCGCTGCCGTTTGTGCGCGCCGGACATTTTCAGCGTGTGCCTGCCGTCTGGTATTACGGTGCCACCTGGTCGGCACTGAAATTTGTCCGCGTGCTGGAACACGCGCTGGAGTCGCACTGATGCGCAATCGTCTCTTCCCTGTCGCGCTCTTAAGTGCCTTGTTTCTGCTGGCGCTGGGGTTAACCCTCGTTAACCTGCGCCAGGCGCTGCCGATGACCGAGTGGGCGCAGGCGTTTGTCGCGCCAGACGTCAACAATATCCAGCAGGTGGTGTTCCATTACAGCTTGCAGTCGCGCCTCGCGCTGGCGCTGCTGGTGGGAGCCGGGCTGGGACTGGCGGGGTTGTTGTTTCAGCAGGTGCTGCGTAACCCGCTGGCGGAACCTACAACTTTAGGTGTCTCTTCCGGCGCCCAGCTTGGCATTACGGTCGCTACCCTGTGGCAACTGCCCGGCGGTGCGCTGACGCAGCAATTTGCTGCGATGGGCGGGGCGGTGGTGGTGGGTATTCTGGTGTTTGGCGTGGCCTGGGGCAAACGACTGTCGCCGGTGACGCTGATTCTTGCCGGGCTGGTGCTCAGCCTGTATGCCGGTGCGGTCAACCAGATCTTTGCCATCTTCAATCACGACCAATTGCAGAACATGTTTCTGTGGAGTACCGGTGCGCTGAACCAGCTGGATGGGCGCAACGTGGCGTTGTTATGGCCGCGTCTGCTGCTGGCCTTTGTGCTGGCGTTGGCGTTGCTGCGTCCGCTCACCCTGATGGGGCTGGATGATGGGGTTGCCAAAAATCTCGGACTGGCGCTGTCGCTGGCGCGGGTGGTTACCCTGGCGCTGGCGATTCTGCTCAGTGCTCAGCTGGTCAACGTGGCAGGTATTATCGGTTTTATTGGCTTGTTTGCTCCACTGCTGGCGAAGATGCTGGGTGGTCGCCGCCTGCTGAGCCGGATGCTGCTGGCACCGTTGATTGGTGCTCTGCTGCTGTGGCTGGCGGATCAATGCGTGTTGTGGCTGACAACGCACTGGCGTGAAGTGTCCACTGGCACGGCAACCGCGCTGATTGGCGTGCCGATTCTGTTGTGGCTGCTGCCGCGTCTGCGCACTGGCTCGGTACCTCCGCCGCTTAATCAGGGGGACAAGGTTCCGGCTGAACGTCAGGTGGTGGCGCGCTGGTGCCTGTCTGGCCTGCTGATACTGGCGTTGCTGGCAGTGGTCGGCGTGACCTTTGGCCGCGATGCGTACGGCTGGGCCTGGGTGAGCGGAGATATGTTGCATCAGTTGCTGCCGTGGCGCGCGCCGCGTGTGCTGGCCGCAATGGTGGTCGGGCTGATGCTCGGGGTAGCCGGGGCGCTGATTCAGCGTTTAACCGGCAATCCGATGGCCAGCCCGGAAGTGTTGGGGATCAGTTCCGGTGCCGCTTGTGGCGTAGTCGTAATGATGTTTTTTGTGCCGGGCAATGCGGTTGCCTGGTTGCTGCCGGCCGGTGCGCTGGGCGCGGCGGTCACCTTGCTGACCATTATGCTGGTAGCCAGCCGCGGCGGCTTTTCGCCGGAACGCATGTTGCTGGCGGGGATGGCCCTGAACAGCGCCTTCGTCACTTTGCTGATGTTGCTAATGGCGAGCGGCGATCCGCGTATGGGCGGCCTGCTGAGCTGGATCTCGGGGTCCACCTACAACATGACTATGCAGCAGGCGCTGCAAAGCGCGGTGTGTGGCGTGGTGCTGGTGGCACTGGCACCGCTGGCGAGTCGCTGGCTGACGTTACTGCCACTGGGTAGCGCCACAGCGCGTTCGGCGGGGATGGCGCTGACGTCATCGCGTCTGGCGTTGCTATTACTGGCTGCGGCGCTGACGGCAACTGCGACCTTAACTATCGGGCCGTTAAGTTTTGTTGGTTTGATGGCCCCTCATATCGTGCGCATGCTGGGCTTCCGCCGTGCCTTACCGCAGGTGTTAATGGCAGGTCTGCTGGGGGCGGGGTTGATGGTGTTTGCTGACTGGTGCGGGCGTATGCTGGCGTTTCCGGATCAAATCCCGGCCGGGTTGATGGCGACCTTCTTTGGTGCGCCGTATTTTATCTGGCTACTGCGACGGGCGCGATAAAAGCAGGGCACCGAACGGTGCCCTGCTTGATTACAGCTGCGCGAAGCAGCGGCGTGCGGCATCAATGGTGCGCTGAATATCTTCCTGGCTGTGCGCCAGCGACATAAAGCCTGCTTCGAACGCGGAAGGCGCCAGGTAGACGCCTTCTTCCAGCATCAGGTGGAAGAAACGTTTGAAGCGCTCCACATCGCACTGCGTGACGTCCTGATAGCAGGTCACGCTGTCGGCTGCGGTAAAGAACAGGCCAAACATGCCGCCCACATGGTTAATCACCAGCGGGATGTTTTCCTCTTTGGCCGCCGCCAGCAGACCTTCTGACAACTGGGTGGTCAGCTCGGTCAGGGTTTCATGGGTGCCAGGCTGAGCAATTTGCGACAGGCAGGCAAAACCTGCCGCCATGGCAATGGGGTTGCCGGACAGGGTTCCCGCCTGGTACACCGGACCCGTCGGTGCCAGTGCTGCCATCACATCACGACGGCCACCAAAGGCACCCACCGGCATACCGCCGCCGATGATTTTACCGAGGCAGGTCAGATCCGGGGTGACATCGTAATACGCCTGAGCACCGCCGAGAGCGACACGGAAACCGGTCATCACTTCGTCAATAATCAGTAGCGCGCCAAACTCATCGCACAACGCACGCAGGCCTGGCAGGAAATCCGGCTGCGGTGGAATGCAGTTCATGTTACCCGCTACCGGCTCGACGATGATGCAGGCGATATCCTCAGGATACTGCTCGAACGCGCTGCGCACGGTGGACAAATCGTTGTAAGTACAGGTCAGGGTATGTTTGGCGAAATCAGCTGGAACGCCTGGGGAGTTCGGCTGGCCGAGGGTCAGTGCGCCGGAACCGGCTTTCACCAGCAGGCAGTCGGCATGGCCGTGGTAGCAGCCTTCAAACTTGATGATCTTGTCGCGATGGGTGAAACCACGCGCCAGACGAATCGCGCTCATGGTGGCTTCGGTGCCGGAGTTGACCATGCGCACCATATCCATGCTCGGCACCAGCTCGCAAACCAGCTGCGCCATTTTGACTTCCATCTCGGTCGGTGCACCAAAGCTCAGGCCACGCGAGGCCGCTTCAATCACCGCGTTACGGATGGTGGCGTTGTTGTGACCGAGCACCATCGGACCCCATGATCCGACATAGTCGATATAGGCTTTGCCGTCGGCATCATACAGGTAAGCGCCATCAGCGCGTTCAATGAACAGCGGCACGCCGCCCACACCGGTAAACGCACGTACCGGGGAGTTCACACCGCCAGGGATCAGGCGCTGTGCTTCGGCATACAGGTTTTCTGACTTACTCATTCTTCAGCTCCGGCTGTGTCTTAGAAAAACTCGCGCCATTCTACGGGAAGATAGCGGTCAGGTGAAAGGCACCCGGGCGCTAAAGCCGCCATGTGGCTATACTTTAAAGCATAACAGGCGGCACGCAGTGCGAAGGGCAAGACTTGATTGCACTCAGCGGCTGGCAGATAATAGCGTGATTGAGGTCGTTTTCTGACCTGGACGTTTACCCGGAGTAAAACATGAGTGACGATGTAGCAGCACTGCCTTTGCAATTCACCGATGCAGCAGCCAAAAAAGTGAAAAATCTGATCGCGGATGAAGAAAACCCGGATCTGAAATTGCGTGTTTACATCACCGGCGGCGGCTGTAGCGGCTTCCAGTACGGTTTCACTTTTGACGATCAAATGAATGACGGCGACATGACCATCGAGAAACAAGGCGTGGCGCTGGTGGTGGATCCGATGAGCCTGCAATATCTGGTGGGTGGTTCGGTTGACTACACCGAAGGGCTGGAAGGCTCACGCTTTATCGTGACCAACCCGAATGCCAAAACCACCTGCGGTTGCGGTTCTTCCTTCAGTATCTGATTTATCAGGCCGCCGTTCTGGCGGCCTGTTACCACTCTATCGTAACTAATCGTGACGTTTCGTGGCGCATCGCATCGCGCGGCATTGTGCTTTGCGTGATACGTGGCTGGGCGCTGAAATGACGACCACAATCCACCGCAGGCAGCGATTGAATGCCGGGGCGTGAAATATCACAGCGGGAGAAAATAGTCAGCGTAGCGACGATAGAGCCGGTGGTGGTGGCTGCACCGATGGGTACAGCGATCACAAGCCCTATGGCCAGCAGCAGAGCTCTGGTCATATTGATTTCCTGGTGTTTTTAAAATTGCGCTTAGCGCAAAAAGGGCACAGAGCATACATGGCCGCTGTGCTTTGTTACCTGATTAACGACAATCTTTGCTGATTCTTTAATCGTTTTTGGTACTGATTTTCGCCGCATGCAGTGCTGTGCACAGCTGTTGCGCCGCCAGCAGCAGACGTGGACCCGGCCTGCTTAGCCAGTCATCATTAAGCGCAATCACTGGCACCGATAACTGCGGTTGCCAGAACTGCCCGATAGCACTGGCCTGTGCGGCCGTACCGCCCATCACAATCGCCTGGGGATGGCGCGCCAGGACTTGTTCGCGGCTGACCTGCGGCCAGCTCACCGTGCTATCGGCAAAGATATTACGGCCTCCGCACAATTCGATCACTTCATTTTGCAATGTGTTGCGCGCGGCGGTGAACAGCGGCTGCTGACCAAACTGCAAAAACACCCGCACAGGCTTCTGCGCCTGATACTGCTGACGCAACTGCGCTTCCTGGCTGCGCAGTGCCTGAGCAGCATCGCGCGCCTGCTGCGGATGTGGACTCCAGCGTTGCAGTGCCGCCAGCGCATCAATCATCTGATCAAGGGTTTGTGGATCGATCCACTCCACCTTAATGCCTAAGCGTTGCAGTTGATCAATTTGCCGCTGCGGATTACCACCACGCCACGCCAGCACCACATCCGGCTTGAGTTGCACAATGCGTTCAATGCGGATGCCCTGCCAGTTTGCCACCTGCTCCAGTGATTTGGCGCTGGCCGGGTAATCAGACCAGGCGCTTACCGCCACCGGGGTAATACCGGCAGCGAATGCCAGTTCCGTCAGATGTGGGGCGAGGGTAATAACACGCGGCGGGGCAGCCAGCAGGCTGCTGCAAAACAGCAGCAGCCCGGCCAGCCAGAACGATTTAGCCACGCGCCAGCTGCGCCAGCAGGTTTTCCACCATCAGGGAAGATTGCTTCGCGGCAACGCTGAGGAATTCATCAAAGCTGAGATGCGACTCCTGATCGGCGACATCAGAGATGGCGCGAACCACCACGAAAGGCACCTTGAATTGGTGGCATACGTGACCGATCGCGGTGGCTTCCATTTCGACGGCAATCGCCTGCGGGAAGGTGCTGCGAATGCGTGCCAGCGGTGCGGCACCATTAATAAAGGCGTCGCCACTGACCACCAGGCCACGCACCGCGTTGAGATCCAGCTGTTTGATCACCTGCTCAGCCGCAGCGGTCAGTTTTTCGTCGGCCACGAAAGCCGCCGGGCAACCGGCCATCTGACCTGGCTCGTAACCAAAAGCGGTCACATCGGCATCGTGATAACGCACTTCGTCAGAAACCACGATATCGCCGACTTTCAGGGTCGGGGCCAGACCACCGGCCGATCCGGTGTTGATCACCACATCTGGCTTGCAGAGTTGCAGCAGCAGCGTGGTGCCGAGGGCCGCTGCGGTTTTACCAATGCCCGATTTCAGCAGGGCAACCTCAACACCGTTCAGCGTGCCAGTGTAAATTTCGCACCCGGCCAGCGTCAGCGTCTGACGGTTTTCAATTTTGTCACGCAGCAGGGTAACTTCCTGCTCCATCGCGCCAATAATGCCTGCTTTCATAAAAGAGTCTCGCTAATGTTGTGGATGTAAACGGCAAAAGTGAGGCATAGTCTAACATGGCTGTCAGAGGAAGAATTCACGAAAAAATAAGGGGTAATTATGGCGACGATCAATTTCAGGAAGAAGATCAGCTTCACCCGACCCTATACCAGCCGCAAAGATCCCGAAGGGGAATACTTTATTACCCGTCATTTTGAGAGCGATCGCGGACGCATTATTAATTCCGCCGCGATCCGCCGCCTGCAACAAAAAACCCAGGTCTTTCCGCTGGAGCGCAATGCGGCAGTGCGCTCGCGTCTGACCCATTCGCTGGAAGTGCAGCAAACCGGGCGCTATATCGCTAAAGAGATCCTGCAAACCCTGAAAACGCAGGGGGGTGGGCTGGCGAAATACGGCCTGGATGAACTGGAAGGCGCATTTGAAAGTCTGATCGAGATGGCTTGCCTGCTGCACGATGTGGGAAATCCGCCTTTTGGTCACTTCGGTGAGGCGGCGATCAATGACTGGTTCGATGACAATTTGCCTGCTGAACTGGTTGATCCGCTGGTGGCGGGTGTCGAAGATGATGAGCAACGGGTCGCTTTTGACCAGCTGAATGCAATGATTCGTCAGGATTTGTGCCACTTCGAGGGCAATGCCCAGGCGATTCGCATGGTCCATACCTTGCTGCAACTGAACCTCAGTTATGCTCAGGTGGCCTGTATTTTGAAATATACCGCCCCCGCCTGGTGGCAGGGAGATAAACCGGCTGAGTTCAGCGTATTAATGAAAAAGCCGGGTTTTTATTTATCAGAGCGGGAATATGTCGCTAATCTTCGCGTGGCGACCGATATAAAAGAACATCATCGTTATCCGCTGACCTGGATAATGGAAGCTGCCGATGATATCTCTTATTGCATCGCCGATCTTGATGACGCAGTAGAGAAAGACATCTTCAATGTTGATACCTTATATGATTATTTGTCGAAAGCCTGGGGTGTGGTGAAACCGGGGGATGCGTTCAGCCGTACTATCGGTGAGGCCTGGAAAGACGCCTGTCAGAAAAAATGGCGTACTAAAGGCGATCAGTTTTTTATGTCGTTGCGCGTCAACGTACAAAATGTGTTAGTCAGCCATGCGGTACGGCGCTTTATCGATAACTTACCGGCTATTTTTACAGGTAATTTTAACCACGCCTTGCTGGAAGATGATGGTGAAGAGGGGCGTCTGCTGATGTTATTTAAGACGGTTGCTCGCCAGCAAGTGTTTAATCATCCGGAAGTTGAACAGCTGGAATTACAAGGCTATCGTGTGATTAAAGGATTACTGGAAATTTATCAGTCATTAATGCAGCTGGATTATGAACAGTTCACCACGCTGATGAATGATGATTTCTTAGCCAGACACCCAATTGAAACGCGTCTGTTTCATAAACTTTCTGGCAAACATCGCAAAGCGTATCAGCAATCAATGCGTGCCTTGATCGTCGAACATAAATATGAGCGCCTGCTGTGGGAACGCTATTATCGTTCACGTCTTATTCAGGACTATATCAGTGGTATGACCGATCTTTATGCCTGGGATGAGTACCGTCGTTTGATGGCGGTGGAATAAGCGAAGTTTTGTAAAGAAGAGGAATAATTTTTTACTTTTACCCAAAACTTTATCAGGAACTTCGCGTTTACAATTTAATCTCATCATCACGACCACAGCAATGGTCCGGACGTAAATCTTATATGAGACACAGATGAATGAAAAAAAGCACATTAACGTTAAGTGCGCTGGCACTTAGTCTGGGCATGGCGTTCAGCCCTGTCAGTGTTTTCGCGGCGGAGACAGCTTCCTCCTCCAGTCAACAGCTGCCAAGCCTTGCACCAATGCTGGAAAAAGTGATGCCTTCCGTGGTGAGTATCAGCGTGGAAGGTAGTACGACGGTGAAGACCCCGCGTATGCCGCAGCAATTCCAGCAGTTCTTTGGTGATAACTCGCCGTTCTGCCAGGACGGTTCGCCGTTCCAGAGTTCACCGATGTGTCAGGGCGGTGGCGGCGATAACAGTGGCGGCGGTAGCGACACGCAGCAGGAGAAATTCCGTGCGCTGGGCTCTGGCGTGGTGATCAATGCGGATAAAGGCTACGTGGTTACCAACAACCATGTGGTTGAAAACGCGACGAAAATCCAGGTGCAGCTGAGCGATGGCCGTCGCTACGACGCGAAGGTGATCGGTAAAGACCCGCAGTCGGATATTGCGTTGATTCAGCTGCAAGACGCGAAAAACCTGACGGCGATTAAGATTGCCGATTCTGACAACCTGCGCGTGGGTGATTACACCGTCGCCATCGGTAACCCGTATGGCCTCGGCGAAACCGTCACCTCGGGCATTGTTTCGGCGCTGGGTCGTAGTGGCCTGAATGTCGAAAACTATGAAAACTTCATCCAGACGGATGCCGCGATCAACCGGGGTAACTCGGGGGGGGCACTGGTGAACCTTAACGGTGAGCTGATCGGTATCAATACCGCGATTCTGGCACCGGACGGCGGCAACATCGGTATCGGTTTTGCTATCCCGAGTAACATGGTGAAAAACCTCAGCGCGCAGATGGTGGAATACGGCCAGGTGAAACGCGGCGAGCTGGGTATTATGGGTACCGAGCTGAACTCCGAGCTGGCAAAAGCGATGAAAGTCGATGCGCAGCGCGGGGCCTTCGTCAGCCAGGTACTGCCAAATTCAGCGGCGGCGAAAGCCGGTATCAAAGCGGGTGACGTCGTTGTTTCCATGAACGGTAAACCGCTGACCAGCTTCTCAGCACTGCGTGCGGAAGTCGGTTCGCTGCCGGTCGGCACCAAACTGCAACTGGGTCTGCTGCGTGACGGCAAACCGGTGAGTGTCACCGTCGAGTTGCAGCAGAGCACCCAGGATAAAGTGCAGTCAGCCACGATCTACACTGGTATTGAAGGTGCTGACCTGAGCAATGTCGACAGCAACGGCCAGAAAGGCGTGCGTGTCGATAGCGTGAAAGCGGGGAGTGCGGCGGCGCGCATTGGCCTGAAAAAAGGCGATGTGATCCTCGGCGTGAACCAGCAGAGCGTGGCGAATCTGGGCGAATTACGCAAGATCCTCGACACCAAACCGTCGGTTCTGGCGTTGAATGTACAGCGCGGCGACAGCAGCCTGTACCTCCTGATGCAGTAATCTCTGTAGCGTTAACTCAAGGCGGACTTCGGTCCGCCTTTTTTTGTGGTTACAGATGTGACCTCCGCCGCAATTCCCGCATTATCCCTGCGGCTATGTGCATTTGCACAATGTCAGCTGTCTGATGGGCGCGTATTCTGTCTTCTCGTCTTTTTTCCGGAGTGATTGATGGCCACCTATCATCTCGATGCGCGCCTGGCACAGGACATTGTTGCCCGCACCATGAAAATTATTGACAGCAATGTCAACGTGATGGATGCCCGTGGCCGCATTATTGGCAGTGGAGATCGCGAACGTATTGGCGAATTGCACGAAGGTGCACTGCTGGTACTGTCGCAGGGCAGGGTGGTGGACATTGATGAGGCAGTCGCCCGACATCTGCATGGCGTCCGCCCTGGTATTAATCTGCCGTTACGTATTGATGGCGAAATCGTCGGCGTAATCGGCCTGACCGGGCAGCCGGTCGCACTGCGTCATTACGGCGAGCTGGTTTGCATGACGGCTGAAATGATGCTGGAACAGGCACGTTTGCTGCATATGCTGGCGCAGGATAGCCGTCTGCGTGAAGAGCTGGTGCTTAATCTGGTGCGGAGCGAAAGCCTGTCACCGGCGTTGAGTGAATGGGCACAGCGACTGGGTATTGACCTTAATCAGCCACGCGTTGTGGCGGTGGTGGAGGTGGATAGTGGCCAGTTGGGCGTGGATAGCGCCATGTCGGAATTGCAGCAACTGCAAACGCTGCTGACCACACCTGAGCGCGATAACCTGATCGCTATCGTTTCACTGACTGAAATGGTGGTGTTAAAGCCTGCGCTGAATGCGCATGGCCGTTACGATCAGGACGATCATCGCCGCCGGGTCGAACAACTGTTGCATCGGATGAAAGAGAGTGGCCATCTGCGCATGCGTATTGCGCTGGGCAACTACTTCACCGGGCCTGGCAGCATCGCGCGATCCTATCGTACTGCCCGCACTACCATGATGGTGGGCAAGCAGCGTATGCCGGAGCAGCGTAGCTATTTTTATCAGGATTTGGTGCTGCCGGTGCTGCTCGACAGTTTACGTGGTGGCTGGCAGGCGAATGAGCTGGCCCGGCCGCTGGCGAAATTAAAAAATATGGATAACAACGGTCTGCTGCGCCGGACCCTGATCGCCTGGTTCACACATAATGTGCAGCCGAGCGCCACGGCACGCGCGTTGTTTATCCACCGCAACACGCTCGAATACCGTTTGAACCGTATCTCGGAACTGACCGGTCTGGATTTGGGCAACTTTGACGATCGCCTGCTGCTGTATGTGGCACTGCAACTGGATGAGCAGACCTGATGAAACTGGCTGCGGTACTGACATCGCTATTGTGGCTGTACAGCGGTTTTGGTCTGGCGACTGAGCTGGCCTTTCTCTCCCTGACCGATTTACAACAGGTCAGGCAACAGCTGGTGCAGCAGACTGCCGCAGCGCCAACCCTTGCCGCCTGGCAGCAATTGCAGCGGGAAGCGCAACAGGCGCTGAAACATCCGGACCCGAGCGTCACCGATAAAGGGCTGTTGCCACCGAGCGGTTCAAAGCATGATTATCTCAGTTTGAGCGCCTATTGGTGGCCAGACGACACGCATCCGACAGGTTTGCCGTGGCAGCGACGCGATGGGGTGGTCAATCCTGCCAGCAAAAACGATCAAAGCGATGGTGTCCGGCTGGCGCGTTTTACCGCCGATTTGCAGGTATTGACCCTCGCCTGGTACTTCTCGGGTGAGCAGCGTTATGCCGATAAAGCGCAGTCGATGGCGCGGCATTGGTTCATTGATCCCGCCAGCCGCATGAATCCTAACCTCAATTTTGCCCAGGGGGTGCCGGGTGTGGCGCAGGGGCGTCATACCGGGGTGCTGGATGGGCGTTATTTCGCCACCCGGGTGGTGGATGCGCTGACGTTGTTGCGCGGAGCGCCGGGCTGGAAACGTGCGGATGAGCAGGGCGTGCAGCAGTGGTTTCATGCCTATCTGCACTGGCTGCAACAGAGTCCGCTGGCGCAACAGGAGGCTGCGGCGGCTAACAACCATGGCAGCTGGTACTGTACGCAGGTGGCGGGCATCGCCTGGTATCTTGGCGATCGCGCGACGGTGCAGGCGATGGTGACGCTGGCGCGCAGTAAGATCGACCAACAAATTCGGGCTGATGGTACGCAACCGGCGGAACTGGCGCGCACGCGATCCTTTCATTACAGCTATTTTAATCTGCAGGCACTCAGTAACCTTGCCTGGCTGGCACAACGAAGCGGCTTCGGCGATCTCTGGCATTACCAGAACCCGCAGGGCGGATCGTTGCTTGCAGCGCTGGCAACTATGGCCCCTTACAGCGATCCGGCCAAAGTATGGCCGTGGAAAAATCGCGATCGTGTCAGCGTGCGGCTGATTCCTTTACTGTCACTGGCGGATAACAGTTTGCAGCAATCACGCTGGCGGCAGCGCATTGCTCAGGCAGACTGGACGGCATCGGGTGGCGCAGTGCAACAGGCACAGCGAGATACCTGGCTGTTTTCACTGCCTTATGCGCAGAAAAAAGGCCAGCATTAGCTGGCCTGAGCAGAGCAGGAAGAAAGTATTAACGACCGCTGCGGGTCAGTTTATCGAGGTCAGATTCGATCTCGGCAATCTTGTTCGACACCACGTTTTCCAGATGGCGCAGGTCATCAAGGATTTTGCGTTTCAGATCGACTTCAACCTGATCGCGCTGGCAAATCTGATCCAGCTCATCAATCACATAACGCAGGTTAGGGCTGATTTCCTGAACTTCTTTGTATCCCTGGCTGCTGTGGTCGGCCACAACGGTTTTGCGTTGACGCGGGTATTTGAACTTCACGCTTTTGGCGAAGAACTCACCTTTGTCTTTGCGGAAGTAGATTTTCAGGATGTCGTTATTGGCTTCCTGACGCAGGCTGTAGCGGTCAATGTCGTCAGGGTTGCTGATACCTAAGCTTTTCAGGTTGTCGTACATAGCTTTATATTCCATCAAAAGTGGGGGAGCGCGCAGGACCATCATCATTCAGGATGCAGCTGAAACGCAGCAACCAGCTTAAACAACTGTAGACATAAAAAACCGGGATGAACATTGCGCGGCCTGAGTTAACTGGCGCGGATTATGACCTGTTTGAAAAACAAACGCACTTGTTAATTCGCGGTGAGAAACAGGTTGTCAGGTGGGATGTGTAAAGAAAAAATTACGGGCCTGAATACAGGCCCGTCGGATAAGTTTATTTAAGGCAAATTCGCCTTAGTCAATGGTGCGCAGCAGCTCATTGATACCGACTTTGCCACGGGTTTTCGCATCAACTTTCTTCACGATAACTGCGCAGTACAGGCTGTAGCTGCCGTCTTTAGAAGGCAGGTTACCTGAAACCACCACAGAACCCGCCGGTACACGGCCATAATGAACTTCGCCGGTTTCACGGTCATAAATTTTGGTGCTCTGGCCGATGTAGACGCCCATGGAGATCACGGAACCTTCTTCAACGATCACGCCTTCAACGATTTCTGAACGTGCGCCGATAAAGCAGTTGTCTTCGATGATGGTCGGGTTAGCCTGCAGCGGCTCCAGTACGCCACCGATGCCGACGCCGCCGGACAGGTGAACGTTTTTACCGATCTGCGCACAGGAACCGACGGTTGCCCAGGTATCGACCATTGAACCTTCATCAACGTAAGCGCCGATGTTAACGTAAGACGGCATCAGCACGGTGTTGCGCGCAATAAATGCACCCTGACGTACCGCTGCCGGAGGAACAACGCGGAAGCCTTCTTTTTTGAAGCGTGCTTCGTCCCAGTTAGCGAATTTCATCGGTACTTTGTCGTAGAAACGGGTTTCTGCGCCTTCCATCACCTGGTTGTCGTTGATGCGGAACGACAGCAGCACTGCTTTCTTCAGCCACTGATGCGTTACCCACTCACCGTTGATCTTTTCAGACACGCGCAGTTCACCGCTGTCCAGCAGACCGATGACCTGGTTGATGGCTTCACGAGTGGCGCTGTCCACGCTGGCTGGCGTGATGTCGGCGCGGCGCTCAAAGGCAGATTCAATAACGCTCTGTAACTGTTGCATGATAATTTCCTGAGTCTGTCATACGGGTGCCAGCGTCACGCTGGCACAGAAAAAAGGGATAATAAATCGATTGCGGTCACACTTTATCGTTTGGATTAAGGGCCTCTGTCAACCGTTGTTGCAACACATTGCGCATTTCGACATCAAGCGCGCGTCGCTCGCTGTTCGCCAGGATGAAAAGATCCTCAACCCGCTCACCAATTGTACTGATGCGTGCGCCATGTAGCGAGACGCCTAAATCGGCAAAGACTTCACCTACCCGCGCCAACAGGCCAGGCTGATCGAGCGCGATCAATTCCAGATAGCTGCGGCGATCGGTATGGGTTGGCAGGAAGCTGACTTCGGTGTCCACGCTGAAGTGCTTGAGGCGTGATGACTGGCGACGCACGCGCGGCGGCACCCACTCGGTTTGCGCGATCGCCTGTTCCAGCGCGTGGATGATCATCGGATGACGATCGGCGGCCAGCGGGCTGCCATCGGGTTCCAGCACGATAAAGGTATCCATTGCCATGCCATCACGGCTGGTAAAGATCTGCGCGTCGTGCACGCTAAGGTTGCGCCGATCCAGCTCGCCTGCCACTGCGGCGAACAGATAAGGGCGATCCGGGCTCCAGATAAAAATTTCGGTACCGCCACGGGTGGCCTGTGGGCTGACCAGCACCAGTGGTTTGCTCAAATCATGGTTAATCAGATGGCGGGCATGCCATGCCAGCTGATTAGGGGTATGGCGCAGGAAATAGTCGGAACGGCAGCGGCTCCAGATATGCTGCAACCGTTCTTCGTCGAGGTTTTCCATGCGCAGCAGGGCCAGCGCCTGCAACCGATGATGGCGCACGCGCTCGCGCAGGTCCGGGCTGTTTTCCATTCCGCGGCGCAGCTGTTTTTCGGTGGCAAAAAACAGTTCGCGCAGCAGGCTTTGCTTCCAGCTGTTCCACAGGCTTTCGTTAGTGGCGCAGATATCCGCTACCGTTAAGCACACCAGATAACGCAGACGGTTTTCGTTCTGCATCACTTCAGCAAATTGCTGAATGACGGTGGGGTCCTGAATATCACGACGCTGCGCCGTTACCGACATCAACAGATGGTGGCGCACCAGCCAGGCAACCAGCTGGGTTTCGCGTGAATTGAGACCATGCAGTTCGGCAAAATCCAGCGCATCCTGCGCCCCCAGAATCGAATGGTCACCACCGCGCCCTTTGGCGATGTCATGTAACAGCGCCGCCATCAGCAGCAGTTCCGGTTGTGGCAGACGTGGCCAGAGTTCAACACACATGGGATGCATCGGACGGGTGGCTTCGTCGGCAAAGCTCTCCAGCTTCTGCAATACGCGGATGGTGTGTTCATCCACGGTGTAGGCATGGAATAGGTCAAACTGCATCTGGCCGACGATATTGCCCCACAGCGGCGTGTAGGCCCACAGCACGCTATGGCGATGCATTGGCAACAGCGCGCGCTTCACAGCGCCGGGGTGGCGCAGAATCGCCATAAAGGTCTGGCGGGCTTCCGGGATCTGGCATAACGGTTGTTTCAGGTGACGACGTGAATAACGCAGCTGGCGCAAGGTGGTGGAATAGATGCCTTTAATGTCCTCGTTGCGTACCATTACGTAAAACATACGCATAATCGATTGTGGCTCACGATCGAACAGCGTCGGATCCCGCAGGTCGATCAAATCGCCCCGCAGCTGGAAATCGTCGTCAATGCTGCGCGGTTTTTCCGTCGAGGAAAGTCCGAGAATGGCTTCATCAAACAATTGCAGCAGCATCTGATTCAGTTCGCCAATACGGCGCGTGACGCGGAAAAAGTCCTTCATCATGCGCTCAACCGGCTCATTACCTTCGCCGAGGTAGTTAAGGCGTTGGGCGACGTTTAACTGGCGATCAAACAACAGCCGGTTATCGTAACGCGTTAACGTCAGATGCAAAGCAAAGCGGATACGCCAGAGAAATTCCTGGCATTCATTCAGTTCGTTGCGTTCAGCTTCAGTGAGAAAACCGAAACCGACCATTTCATCCAGCGTGGTGGCCCCAAAGTGACGGCGCGCCACCCATTGCAGCGTGTGAATATCGCGCAAGCCGCCGGGGCTGCTTTTAATATCGGGTTCCAGGTTGTAGCTGGTGCCGTGATAGCGCTTATGGCGTTCCTGTTGTTCTTCAATTTTGGCGGCAAAGAAACGTGCCGAAGGCCAGAAGCCATCGCTAAAGATGTTTTTTTGCAGTTCGAGAAACAGCGCCACGTCGCCGGTCAGCATGCGCGACTCAATCAGGTTGGTGGCGACAGTCAGATCCGACAGTCCTTCCAGCAGGCACTCTTCCAGCGTACGGACGCTATGACCGACTTCCAGTTTGAGATCCCACATCAGCGTCAGCAGTTGGCTGGTGCGCTGTGCTGCCTGCTCATCCAGCGGGCGACGGCTGAGGATCAGCACATCGATGTCTGACAGCGGATGCAATTCGCCACGGCCATAACCACCGACCGCCAGCAGAGCGATCTCTTTCATCTGATCAAAGCCAAAGAAGCGCCATAAGCGACGCAACAGCCGATCGATAAACAGCGTGCGCACATCAATCAGCGATTCAACATCGGTCCCGGCATCAAATGCCACGCCCATGTGTTGCTGAAATTGTTCGAGATAGAGTTTGAGGTTCTCGCGGGTTAAGGCTTCATCGGGCCAGTCGGCAGGGGAATCGGTCAGGCCCTTGTGTACTGCTTCGGTCACGCTACCACTCATCGACATCGTCTCGTCTGCACGCCATAAAAAAGCCGACACGTGGTCGGCGAGGTCATTATTGGAAGAGATTTACGCTACGTTTTCCAGCACCGCTGGAATGGTGTCGTCTTCACGCAGGGTCAGAATCTCACAGCCGTTTTCCGTCACCACAATAGTATGCTCGTACTGCGCGGACAAGCTGCGATCTTTGGTTTTCACGGTCCAGCCATCCTTCATGGTACGGATGCGGTAGTCACCGGCGTTAACCATCGGCTCGACGGTAAAGGTCATGCCAGCCTGCAACACCACGCCACTGTCATCAGCATCGTAATGCAGCACCTGCGGTTCTTCATGGAAACCTTTACCAATGCCGTGGCCGCAATATTCACGCACCACGGAGAAATCCTGCGCTTCAACGTATTTCTGAATCGCACGGCCCAGTTCACGCAGGCGAATGCCCGGTTTTACCAGACGCAGCGCCAGATACAGGCTTTCCTGCGTGACCCGGCACAGGCGTTCACCCTGAATGGTTGGCTTGCCAACAATGAACATTTTCGAGGTGTCGCCGTGATACTCATCTTTGATCACCGTGACATCGATATTGACGACATCGCCATCTTTCAGGATGCGATCGTCGCTGGGAATGCCGTGACACACCACTTCATTGATTGAGATGCACACCGATTTCGGGAAACCGTGGTAACCGAGACAGGCGGAAATGGCCTGCTGCTGTTGGGTGATGTGCTCGTGGCAGAGACGGTCCAGTTCACCGGTAGAGATACCCGGTACCACGTGTGGTGCAATCATTTCCAGCACTTCAGCGGCCAGGCGGCCCGCAACACGCATTTTTTCGATTTCTTCAGGGGTTTTGATTGAGATTGCCATTAAATTAATCCGCGGCTGTCGAAAATTTCGACGATAATTGAATTCTGTGCAGTCATGTTAGCAGCAGGCATTTAGGCTGCCAAATCGGGAAACACTAAGCCTTTTCCCGCTAACTACTATTGGCGTATTCCTGCGCATTATGGTATAAAGCGCGCCGACGATTCTCTGTCAGCCGCCAGGCCGACAGGAAACGCATAAATCTCATTATGTGTACTAAAACACACATGTATCGACACGTACGCCGGGGTGCCTCGTAAGAGGTCGGTTGTATGGGATACATGGAGGCCCAACCCCAATCAAACTTTAGAGGTAATCATGGCAACTGTTTCCATGCGCGACATGCTCAAGGCTGGTGTTCACTTCGGTCACCAGACCCGTTACTGGAACCCGAAAATGAAGCCGTTCATCTTCGGTGCGCGTAACAAAGTTCACATCATCAACCTTGAGAAAACTGTACCGATGTTCAACGAAGCCCTGGCTGAGCTGAACAAAATTTCTTCCCGTAAAGGTAAGATCCTGTTCGTCGGTACTAAGCGCGCTGCTGCCGAAGCGGTAAAAGAGTCTGCACTGAGCTGCGACCAGTTCTTCGTTAACCACCGCTGGTTGGGTGGCATGCTGACCAACTGGAAAACCGTTCGTCAGTCAATCAAACGCCTGAAAGATCTGGAAACTCAGTCTCAGGACGGTACTTTCGACAAACTGACCAAAAAAGAAGCGCTGATGCGCGCTCGTGAGCTGGCCAAGCTGGAAAACAGCCTGGGCGGTATCAAAGATATGGGCGGTCTGCCGGATGCACTGTTCGTTGTTGATGCTGACCACGAGCACATTGCAATCAAAGAAGCAAACAACCTGGGTATTCCGGTATTTGCTATCGTTGATACCAACTCTGATCCGGACGGCGTTGATTTCGTTATCCCGGGTAACGACGATGCAATCCGTGCTGTAAGCCTGTACCTGACTGCCGTTGCCACTACCGTGCGCGAAGGCCGTTCACAGGATCTGGCTGAGCAAGCTGAAGACGCGTCTTTAGAGAACGCCTGATAAGGTCTGCTCTTTCACAGAGCCCTTAGACATCAGATGTAATCTGTTAAGGGGGCCGCACAGGCCCCTTTATTATATCCAAGTTTGTCACGCTGACCTGTCAGGTGAGCGGGGCAGAGTAAATTTTCCGCAACAAGTTTCTGGCAGTGTGCAAACACTGAGAAACGAATCGAGGATTCTGGAATGGCTGAAATTACCGCTGCACTGGTAAAAGAACTGCGCGAGCGTACTGCCGCTGGCATGATGGACTGCAAAAAAGCGCTGACTGAAGCGAATGGCGATATCGAACTGGCCATCGAAAACATGCGTAAGTCTGGCGCAATCAAAGCAGCGAAAAAAGCGGGTAACGTTGCTGCTGATGGCGTGATCAAAACCAAGATCGCTGACGGCTATGCTGTGATCCTGGAAGTTAACTGCCAGACCGACTTCGTCGCAAAAGATGCCGGTTTCCAGGCATTTGCTGACAAAGTGATTGACGCAGCAGCTGCTGGCAAAGTGACCGACGTTGAAGTTCTGAAAGCGCAGTTCGAAGAAGAACGCGTAGCACTGGTTGCGAAAATCGGTGAGAACATCAACATCCGTCGCGTTGCGATTCTGGAAGGTGCTGAGCTGGGTAGCTACCTGCACGGCGCACGTATCGGCGTTCTGGTTTCTACCAAAGGCGCAGACGAAGAGCTGATCAAGCAGGTTGCAATGCACGTTGCAGCAAGCAAGCCGGAATTCGTTAAGCCGGAAGACGTGTCTGAAGACGTGGTGGCTAAAGAGTACCAGGTTCAGCTGGACATCGCCATGCAGTCTGGTAAGCCGAAAGAAATCGCAGAGAAAATGGTTGAAGGCCGCATGAAGAAATTCACCGGCGAAGTTTCTCTGACTGGTCAGGCTTTCGTTATCGACCCGAGCAAAACTGTTGGCCAGGCTCTGAAAGAGAAAGGCGCAGACGTGATCAACTTTATCCGCTTCGAAGTGGGTGAAGGTATCGAGAAAGTTGAGACTGACTTCGCAGCAGAAGTTGCTGCAATGTCCAAACAGTCTTAATTGGTCCGAAAGAACCGCCGGAAGGCGGTTCTTTTTTGTCTGCATTTTGTTGCGGACGCATTTTCAGTCACTTCCCAATAGCTTTTCTCTCTCGCTAAGCGGATGATTGATCAGATTTAACTTCTCCTTTTCATCATATCTTCCAGGAAGAATTGACCATGGCGACCAACGCAAAACCTGTATATCAACGTATCCTGCTAAAACTGAGTGGCGAAGCACTGCAAGGTGCCGAAGGTTTTGGTATTGACGCGAGTGTGCTTGACCGCATGGCGCAAGAGGTGAAAGAGCTGGTTGAGCTGGGTATCCAGGTAGGTGTGGTTATTGGTGGCGGTAACCTGTTCCGTGGCGCGGGCCTGGCGCAGGCGGGTATGAACCGTGTGGTCGGTGACCATATGGGTATGCTGGCTACCGTGATGAATGGCCTGGCGATGCGCGATGCGCTGCACCGTGCCTATGTCAATGCGCGTCTGATGTCAGCGATTCCGCTGAATGGCGTATGTGATAACTACAGCTGGGCCGAAGCGATCAGCCTGCTGCGCAATAACCGTGTTGTGATTTTCTCTGCCGGTACTGGCAACCCGTTCTTTACCACCGACTCAGCCGCCTGCCTGCGTGGCATTGAAATTGAAGCGGACGTGGTGCTGAAAGCGACCAAAGTCGATGGCGTCTATTCTGCCGATCCGGTTAAAAATCCGGACGCAACGCTGTATGAACAGCTGAGCTATGCCGAAGTGTTGGATAAAGAGCTGAAAGTGATGGATCTGGCAGCCTTTACGCTGGCTCGCGATCATCAGCTGCCAATCCGCGTCTTCAACATGAACAAGCCTGGCGCACTGCGCCGCGTAGTGATGGGTGAAAAAGAAGGCACCCTGATTACGCATTAATACCCGACGCAAGATAAAATAGGGTATATTCTGTTGGCGCGGCGCTCGGGCGCTGCACCATACCCGAAGTATGACGGGTATCAGGATGATCGATGATTATCGATACCGCTTCCGGTTAGCCCGGAAATGGCCAGGTCAAACCGAATCCAAGGGTTTCAACGTGATTAACGAAATTAAAAAAGATGCTGAAACGCGCATGGACAAATGCGTGGAAGCATTCAAAAACACCATTAGCAAAGTGCGCACTGGTCGCGCTTCTCCCTCTCTGCTCGACGGCATTGTTGTTGAATATTACGGTACGCCAACGCCGCTGCGTCAGCTGGCTAGCGTCACTGTAGAAGATTCCCGTACGCTGAAAATCAATGTCTTCGATCGCTCCCTGGGTCCGGCAGTTGAGAAAGCGATTATGGCATCCGATCTGGGTCTGAACCCAAGTTCAGCAGGTAGCGACATCCGTGTTCCGCTGCCAGCGCTGACGGAAGAACGTCGTAAAGATCTGATCAAAATCGTCCGTGGCGAAGCGGAGCAGGGTCGTGTGTCAGTACGTAACGTCCGTCGCGACGCCAACGACAAGATCAAAGCGTTGCTGAAAGATAAAGAGATCAGCGAAGACGACGAACGTCGTACGCAGGACGAAATCCAGAAAATGACCGATGCACGCATCAAGAATGTTGATGCAGCACTGGCAGAGAAAGAAAAGGAACTGATGGAGTTCTGATTCCATCTTTGTCCGACAAACGCCGTCAAGAGAGGTATACCCATTTGGGAATGCACGATCTTGCGGCGTTTTATTTTTGTCCCAGCGGAAGAAGGCATTTTCTGCCTGCCTTCTCCGGAAAACACACGGAAAGCGTCATGAAGCGATTAACTCTGCTTGGTTCCACCGGCTCAATTGGTACCAGCACACTGGCAGTGGTGCAGGAAAATCCCGAGCAATATCAGGTAACAGCGCTGGTGGCTGGTCAGAATGTGGCGTTAATGGCCGAGCAATGCCAGCAGTTTGCGCCGCGCTATGCGGCGATGGCGGATGAAATCTCCGCACAGGCGCTGCGTGAGCGACTGAGAGTACTCAACATCAAAACTGAAGTGCTCTCCGGCGTTCAGGCTGCCTGTGAACTGGCTGCGCTGGATGAAGTTGATCAGGTGATGGCGGCGATTGTCGGTGCATCGGGTCTGCTGCCGACGCTGGCAGCCATTCGTGCCGGGAAAACCGTGCTGCTGGCGAATAAAGAATCTCTTGTCACATGCGGCCGCCTGTTTATGGAGGCGGTACAGCGCTATCAGGCCCGGTTATTGCCCGTTGATAGCGAGCACAATGCCATTTTTCAGAGTTTACCGGCTTCCATACAGCAACAGTTGGGGTACGCTGATTTGCGGGAGAACGGCATTGAGTCGATTATCCTCACGGGATCAGGTGGCCCTTTTCGTGACACGCCATTAGCTGAGTTAGCGGCCATGTCGCCGGATCAGGCATGTGCGCATCCGAACTGGTCAATGGGGCGTAAAATCTCTGTTGATTCAGCCACCATGATGAATAAAGGTCTTGAATACATTGAAGCCCGCTGGCTATTTAACGCAACGGATGCGCAGATGGAGGTGGTCCTGCACCCGCAGTCGGTCATCCATTCTATGGTGCGTTATTGCGATGGTAGCGTGCTGGCGCAACTGGGATCGCCCGATATGCGTACCCCTATTGCTCACAGCATGGCATGGCCAGCACGTATTTCTGCCGGCGTGACACCGCTCGATTTCACCCGAATGAAAGCGCTGACCTTCGCTGAGCCAGATTACGCGCGCTATCCCTGCCTGAAGCTGGCAATTGACGCCTGCGCCACTGGCCAGGCCGCCACGACGACGCTGAATGCAGCGAACGAGGTGGCGGTCGCCGCATTTCTGCAGCATCAGATCCGCTTTACCGATATCGCAGCACTGAACAGTGAAGTGCTGGCATCGCTGAGCTGCGGGGAACCCGATAGCGTTGAGGCGGTAGTGGAGATTGATCGGTTAGCGCGGATATGTGCCACGGAAATGTTGCCACGTTTGCGCATAGCAGGTTGATTGTCCCCGCTATTTGTTAGCTCAGGGCGAAAATGGTATAGTCGCTCGCTCGCGTTTCACGGCCTGGCATTGTTTCGATGCCAGCCGACTGAAAAGTCGGTGTTTGCTGCAGGCGCAATGTATTCAGAAACCACAGCATTTCTGATTAAAGGAATTATTACGCGTTATGTCGTCCAACAATCACAACACATTCGATGACCGGTCTGATTGTACGCCGCGTCACGTGGCCATCATTATGGATGGTAATGGTCGCTGGGCAAAAAATCAGGGCAAACTGCGTATTTCAGGCCACAAAGCCGGGGTAAAATCAGTACGCCGGGCCGTCAGCTTTGCGGTCAGCCACAAGCTGGAAGCGCTCACACTTTACGCATTCAGTAGCGAAAACTGGAGCCGACCGATACAGGAAGTGACGGCCTTGATGGAATTGTTTGTCTGGGCGCTTGATAGTGAAGTCAAAAGCCTGCACAAACACAATGTACGTCTGCGTGTTATTGGCGACATCAGTCGTTTCAATTCC
Source organism: Pantoea sp. App145 (assembly GCF_047947045.1). Classification (NCBI taxonomy): domain Bacteria; kingdom Pseudomonadati; phylum Pseudomonadota; class Gammaproteobacteria; order Enterobacterales; family Erwiniaceae; genus Pantoea; species Pantoea sp. App145. The sequence continues at coordinate 1,946,499 of NZ_CP133290.1, read as the reverse complement.
AGAATCCAGGAACGCATTCGTCGCGCCGAGGAACTGACTCAGCAAAATAATGGACTGACTCTCAACATTGCTGCCAACTATGGCGGTCGTTGGGATATTATCCAGGGTGCCAGAAAACTGGCCGAGCAGGTTCAGGAAGGTTTGTTACGTCCTGACCAGATAACCGAAGAGAGTCTGGCTCCGTACCTTTGTATGAATGAGCTGGCGCCGGTGGATTTAGTGATAAGGACCGGGGGAGAGCATCGGATTAGCAACTTCCTGCTGTGGCAAATCGCCTATGCTGAGTTCTGGTTTACCGATGTTCTTTGGCCTGATTTTGATGAACAAGTTTTTGAAGGTGCACTGAATGCTTTCTCTCTGCGGGAGCGTCGCTATGGCGGCGCTGCACCAGGCGGCGCCTGAGCAACCTGGGGGTAACCTTTGCTGAAGTCTCGTTTAATTACCGCGTTTATTTTAATTCCGCTGGTGATTGCTGCGTTGTTCTGGTTACCACTGTCCGGTTTTGCGATAACAACCATCATCATCTGTATGCTTGCCGCCTGGGAATGGGGGCAGCTGGCGGGTATGGCGACCCGTCAGCAACGCATCTGGCTAGCTGTGCTTTGTGGCTTGCTGCTGGCTGTGATGTTATTCACGCTGCAACCTTATCAACGTGATTTGCACCAGGTGCAGATGGAAAGCTCGTTATGGGTGTCTCTTATCTGGTGGGTCGTGGCGTTGGTGCTGGTTCTATTCTATCCCGCTTCTGCGGCCGTCTGGCGTCATTCGCGCCCGCTACGTCTCCTGTTTGGTGTGCTCACCGTGATCCCCTTCTTCTGGGGCATGATGGCGTTGCGCCAGTACCATTATGATACCGATCATTTCGCCGGAGCCTGGTGGCTGCTGTTTGTCATGTTTCTGGTGTGGGGTGCCGATTCAGGTGCCTATATGTTTGGCCGGTTATTTGGTAAACACAAGCTGGCTCCCAAAGTCTCGCCGGGTAAAACCTGGGAAGGCTTCCTCGGCGGGTTAGTCTGCTCTGCCGTGATTGCCTGGCTGTTTGCCACGTTCGCGCCATTAACCATTGCCACGTCAACCCTGATTATCTGTGCTGTTATCGCCGCATTGGCTTCGGTACTGGGCGATTTGACAGAAAGTATGTTCAAACGTGAAGCCGGTATCAAAGACAGCGGTAACTTAATTCCGGGCCACGGTGGTATCCTCGATCGCATTGATAGCCTGACAGCAGCGGTGCCAGTCTTTGCCTGCCTGTTGCTGCTGGTGTTCCGCACCCTCTGAGGATAGGCGACGATGTTGAGCATACTCTGGAGTTTTGCAGCCTTTATTGTGGCGCTCGGCGTGCTGATTACCGTGCACGAGTTCGGCCATTTTTGGGTTGCGCGCCGTTGCGGTGTCAAAGTTGAACGTTTTTCGATTGGTTTTGGCAAAGCGCTGTTCAGTCGCCGCGACCGTCAGGGCACGGAATATGTCATTGCCCTGATCCCCCTTGGCGGTTACGTCAAAATGCTTGATGAACGCGTGGAGAGTGTTCCCGCTGAACTGCGTCATCAGGCCTTCAATAACAAAGCTATCTGGCAGCGTGCATCGATTATTGCTGCCGGACCGATTGCCAACTTTATTTTTGCCATCATTGCGTACTGGGCGGTGTTTATTCACGGCGTGCCCGGTGTGCGGCCGGTTGTTGGTGAAATTCTGAACGGTTCCATTGCCGCGGAAGCGCAAATTACCTCCGGTATGGAACTTAAAGCGGTAGATGGTATCGAAACGCCTGATTGGGATGCGGTACGCATGGCACTGATCGGCAAAATCGGTGACCAAAGTACAACGCTAACCGTCTCGCAGTTTGGTGAACAGGCCACCCAGCAGAAGCAGCTGGATTTGCATGACTGGCAGTTTGAGCCAGACAAGCAGGACCCGGTGGTTGCGTTAGGTATTCGTCCACGTGGACCGCAGATTGAAACGACCCTCGCCGAAGTGCAGGCTAACTCTCCGGCGAGTGAAGCCGGTTTGCAAGCGGGCGACAGGATCGTTAAAGTCGATGGTCAGCCGTTAACGCAATGGCAGGCTTTTGTGGTGCAGGTGCGCGATAACCCTGGCAAAAACATGGCGCTGGAGGTGGAGCGTAACGGTGAATCGCTGGCATTAACGCTGACACCCGAAGCGAAGCCGGGTGATAAAGCGGAAGGTTTTGCGGGAGTTATCCCGCGAGTGATTCCGCTACCTGACGAGTACAAAACGGTAAGGCAGTATGGGCCTTTCGCCGCGATTGGTGAAGCCAGTGTAAAAACCTGGCAACTGATGAAGCTGACGGTTTCCATGCTGGGCAAGTTGATAACCGGGGATGTGAAGCTGAATAATCTGAGCGGGCCGATTTCGATCGCGCAGGGTGCCGGGTTATCAGCAGAATATGGGGTGATTTACTACCTGATGTTCCTGGCGCTTATCAGCGTCAACTTAGGGATAATTAACCTGTTCCCACTGCCGGTTTTAGATGGTGGACATTTGCTCTTTCTGGCGATCGAAAAGATCAAAGGTGGACCTGTGTCCGAGCGAGTTCAGGACTTTAGTTATCGCATTGGCTCAATTCTGCTGGTGCTGTTAATGGGGCTTGCACTTTTCAATGATTTCTCACGTCTGTAATAGCTGGAATGCAGACAGACGTGGGATGTGTTAGGAAAACGCATAACAACGATGGCGATGAAAAAGTTGCTCATAGCGTCGCTGCTGTTTAGCAGCGCCACCGTGTACGGTGCAGACGATTTCGTGGTGAAGGATATTCATTTCGAAGGGCTACAGCGAGTCGCCGTCGGCGCGGCTCTGCTAAGCATGCCGGTTCGTGTCGGCGATACAGTGAATGATGATGACATCAGAAATACCATTCGCTCACTGTTCGCCACCGGCAACTTTGAAGATGTTCAGGTTCTGCGCGACGGTACTACGCTGATTGTCCAGGTGAAAGAACGCCCGACCATTGCCAGCATCACTTTCTCCGGTAACAAAGCGGTGAAAGAAGATCAGCTGAAGCAAAATCTTGAGGCATCAGGTATCCGAGTCGGTGAAGCGCTTGACCGCACCACGCTCTCTTCCATTGAGAAGGGGCTGGAGGATTTCTACTACAGCGTCGGTAAATATACTGCCAGCGTCAAAGCGATTGCTACGCCGCTGCCGCGTAACCGTGTCGATCTGAAGTTTGTCTTCCAGGAAGGTGTTTCTGCACAGATTCAGCAGATCAACATCGTGGGCAACAAAGCGTTTAGCTCTGATGAACTGATTTCCCGCTTCCAGCTGCGTGATGAAGTACCGTGGTGGAACGTGGTGGGCGATCGTAAATATCAGAAACAGAAACTGGCTGGGGATCTCGAGACCCTGCGTAGCTTCTATCTGGATCGCGGTTATGCGCGTTTTAACATCGATTCAACGCAGGTGAGCCTGACGCCGGACAAAAAAGGCATCTACATCACCGTCAACATCACCGAAGGCGATCAGTACAAGATTGCTGGTGTGATTGTTAACGGCAGCATGGCAGGCCACTCGGCGGAAATTGAACATCTGACGAAAATCCCTGCGGGTGAGCTGTATAACGGCACTAAAGTCACCCAGATGGAAGATGACATCAAGAAACTGCTGGGCCGCTACGGCTATGCTTACCCGCGTGTGGTGACACAGCCGGAAATCAATGATGCCGATAAGACGGTAAAACTGCATATCAACGTTGATGCAGGTAACCGTTACTACGTGCGTAAAGTCCGCTTCGAGGGTAACGATACATCGAAGGATTCGGTACTGCGTCGTGAGATGCGTCAGATGGAAGGTGCCTGGCTGGGTAGCGATCTGGTTGATCAGGGTAAAGAACGTCTGAACCGTACCGGTTACTTTGAAACTGTGGACGTGGATACCCAGCGCGTGCCGGGTTCACCTGATCAGGTAGACGTGGTCTACAAGGTGAAAGAACGTAATACCGGTACCTTTAACTTCGGCGTGGGCTACGGCACCGAGAGTGGTGTGAGCTTCCAGGTCGGTGTGACCCAGGATAACTGGCTCGGCACCGGTAACACCGTCGGTATCAGCGGTACTAAAAACGATTATCAGACCTACGCTGAATTCTCACTGACCGATCCGTATTTCACGGTGGATGGTGTCAGCCTGGGTGGTCGTATTTTCTATAACGACTTTAAAGCTGACGATGCTGACCTGTCTGACTACACCAACAGAAGTTATGGTGTTGATGGTACGCTGGGCTTCCCGATTAACGAGAACAACTCCCTGCGTGTTGGTTTAGGTTACGTACATAACGACCTGTCCAATATGCAGCCGCAAATTGCGATGTGGCGTTATCTCGACTCGGTAGGTCATGAGCAGGGTCTGAACAAAAATGGTGATTACTCAGCCAACGATTTCACCTTTAACTATGGCTGGACATATAACACCCTGGACCGTGGGTTCTTCCCAACGTCAGGTAACCGTACCAACCTGAACGGTAAGATCACCATTCCGGGTTCAGACAACAGCTTCTACAAAGCGACGCTGGATACTCAGCAATACGTGCCGATTAACCAGGATCGTACCTGGGTGCTGTTGGGCCGTGGCCGTGTAGGCTATGGTGGCGGACTCGGTGGTAAAGAGATGCCGTTCTATGAGAACTTCTACGCCGGTGGTTCCAGCACCGTTCGTGGCTTCCAGTCCAACACCATTGGTCCAAAAGCTGCGTATCTGAACGATGGCTCGTCTACCTGTACGCTGTCGGATCCGAATGGCGTCTGTAAGTCGGATGATGCGGTGGGTGGTAATGCGATGGCAGTGGCCAGCCTTGAGCTGATCACACCAACACCGTTCCTGAGTGAGAAGTACGCTAACTCAGTACGTACCTCATTGTTTGTCGATGCCGGTACGGTCTGGGATACTAAATGGCAGAATACCGCTGAAACGCGTGCGGCAGGGATTCCTGACTACAGCGATCCAAACAATATTCGCGTATCCAGCGGTATCGCACTACAGTGGATGTCACCGTTGGGGCCGTTGGTGTTCTCATATGCCCAGCCGGTCAAGAAAGTCGAGGGAGACAAGTCAGAGCAGTTCCAGTTTAACATCGGTAAAACCTGGTAAAGCTCTGAGCAGGGAAGTGTATACCCAACGGGTATAAATAGCGTCTTGCAAGCGTGTAGTTCTGCTACACGCTGCAAACACACATGTTGAGGGTAAGGAGTTTATAGTGAAAAAGTTGTTCTGTGCCGCTGCTCTGGGTGTTGCATTAGCTGCTTCTGCTGGTGCCCAGGCGGCAGACAAAATCGCCGTTGTTAACCTGAGCCAGGTTTTCCAGCAGTCTCCGCAGCGTGCTGCTGTTGCTAAGCAACTTGAGAGTGAGTTCCAGGGCCGCGCCTCCGATCTCCAGTCTCAGCAGCAGAAAATTCAGCAGGAAATCCAGGATCTGCAGCGCAATGCTTCAACCATGAAAGCTAGCGATCGTACCAAGAAAGAGAAACAGATCTCTTCTGAGCGTGCGGCTTTCGAAGCAAAAGCTCAGGCTTTTGAAAAAGACAACCAGACCCGCCAGATGCAGGAGCGCAACAAGCTGCTGGCTAAAATCCAGACCGCAGTTCAGTCTGTAGCGAAAAGCGAAGGGTACGATCTGGTTCTGGACTCTCAGGCCGTGCTGTACACTTCTTCCGATGCTAAAGACATCACTGCAGACGTTGTAAAACAGGTTAAATAATCGATGTCATCTATTCGACTGGCTGATTTAGCCCAGCAGTTGGATGCAGAATTGCACGGAGATGGCGATATCGCCATCTCCGGCATTGCTTCTATGCAATCCGCCACAACTGGCCAAATCACTTTTCTTGCAAACAGCCGTTACCGCGAGCAACTCGCCCAGGTTCAGGCTTCGGCCGTGGTGCTGACGGAAGCGGATCTGGAGTGGTGTAATACGGCCGCGCTGGTGGTGAAAAATCCTTACCTGACTTACGCTCGCATGGCACAACTGCTGGACACCACGCCTCAGCCCGCGCAAAATATCGCGCCCAGCGCCGTGATCGACCCGACCGCGAAGCTGGGGAATAATGTGTCGGTAGGCGCGAATGCGGTGATCGAGTCCGGTGTTGAGCTGGGCGACGACGTCGTTATCGGTGCCGGATGTTTTGTCGGTAAGCAGACGCGTATTGGTCGCGGTTCACGTTTGTGGGCGAACGTGACGATTTATCACGAAATCCAGATCGGTCAGGATTGTCTGATTCAATCAAGCACCGTTATCGGTGCGGACGGATTCGGATATGCCAACGATCGCGGCAATTGGGTGAAAATCCCGCAGCTGGGAACGGTGATCATTGGTGATCGGGTGGAAATTGGTGCCTGCACCACCATCGATCGCGGTGCGCTGGATAACACTCTGATCGGCAATGGTGTTATCATAGATAACCAGTGTCAGATTGCGCACAACGTTGTGATCGGCGATAACACCGCGGTTGCTGGTGGTGTGATCATGGCGGGTAGTCTGAAGATTGGGCGTTACTGTATGATTGGCGGTGCCAGCGTCATTAACGGACATATGGAAATCTGTGACAAAGTGACTGTGACCGGAATGGGCATGGTCATGCGGCCGATCACAGAGCCTGGGGTATACTCTTCGGGTATTCCGCTGCAACCCAACAAAACCTGGCGTAAAACGGCAGCGCTGGTGATGAATATCGATGACATGAGCAAACGTCTCAAAGCCATCGAGCGTAAAGTCGGCAAAGACGACTGACGTCATCCCGCGTAACCCGCTTCATAATAAGTAGCGTACCTGCTTTCCACCTCAGCAGCTTTGAGGAAGTGCAGCAGGTATCGCAGAGAAGCGAAACGCCACCGAACTGATTTGCGGCCTGCAGATGATCATTTTGATCGATGCAGGCCGTGTTATTGTTGCCATCAGAATTATTTAGGACAGGAAGAGTATTTTGACTACTGAAACGCATACTCTGAAAATTGAAGAGATTTTAGAATTGCTGCCGCACCGCTATCCATTTCTGCTGGTTGACCGCGTGCTGGAGTTTGAAGAGCATAAATATCTGCGTGCGGTGAAGAACGTTTCTGTTAACGAACCGTTTTTCCAGGGACACTTCCCTGGTAAACCGATTTTCCCTGGCGTTCTGATTCTGGAAGCTATGGCGCAGGCGACGGGCATTCTGGCGTTTAAAAGCGTTGGAAAACTGGAGCCGGGCGAACTTTACTACTTCGCAGGTATCGATGAAGCCCGTTTCAAGCGTCCGGTTGTGCCGGGCGATCAGATGATCATGGAAGTCACTTTCGAGAAAACCCGTCGTGGTCTTACTCGCTTCAAAGGTGTTGCTACCGTAGACGGTAAAATTGTCTGCGAAGCGACCATGATGTGTGCCCGTAGCCGGGAGGCATAATTAGTGATTGATTCAACCGCCAACATCCATCCCAGTTCTGTTATCGAAGAAGGTGCCATTATCGGTGCCAATGTTCACATCGGCCCGTTTTGCTTTATTGGTGCTAACGTGGAAATTGGTGAAGGTACGGTGCTTAAATCGCATGTGGTGGTAAATGGCCATACGCGTATCGGTAAAGACAACCAGATCTATCAGTTTGCTTCCATTGGTGAAGTAAATCAGGACCTGAAGTATGCCGGTGAACCGACCCGTGTGGAAATTGGTGATCGCAACCGCATCCGCGAAAGCGTCACCATTCACCGTGGTACGGTGCAGGGTGGCGGTTTGACTAAAGTCGGCAGTGACAATCTGCTGATGGTGAATGCCCATATCGCGCATGACTGTGTGATTGGCAATCGCTGCATTTTCGCCAATAACGCCACGCTGGGCGGCCATGTTACCGTTGATGATTTTGCGATCATTGGCGGTATGACCGCCGTGCACCAGTGGTGCACCATTGGCGCACATGTGATGGTCGGTGGTTGTTCTGGCGTGGCTCAGGACGTGCCTCCTTATGTCATCGCGCAGGGTAACCATGCAACACCTTTTGGTATCAATATCGAAGGTCTGAAGCGTCGTGGTTTCAGCAAAGAAGCGCTGCATGCGATTCGCAATGCCTACAAATTGTTGTATCGCAGCGATAAAACGCTGGAAGAAGCCAAGCCGGAAATTGAAGCACTGGCAAAAGCTCACAGCGAAGTGCAGCCTTTCTATGACTTCTTTGCCCGTTCTACCCGTGGGTTGATTCGTTAATCCATGTCAGTGCGTCCCCTGACTATTGCCCTGGTCGCCGGAGAAACCTCCGGCGATATTCTTGGTGCCGGACTTATTCGCGCGTTAAAGGCGCGTCACCCTGATGCGCGTTTTGTTGGCGTTGCGGGCCCGCGTATGCAGGCTGAGGGTTGCGACGCCTGGTATGAGATGGAAGAACTGGCGGTGATGGGCATTGTTGAAGTGCTGGAGCGTCTGCCGCGCTTACTGAAAATCCGTCGCGACCTGACGCAGCGTTTCACTGAACTGCAACCGGACGTGTTCGTAGGCATTGATGCGCCAGATTTTAATATCACGCTGGAAGGCCGCCTGAAGCGTGCGGGTATCCGTACCATCCACTATGTCAGTCCGTCTGTCTGGGCCTGGCGTCAAAAGCGCGTATTTAAAATCGGTCGTAACACCAATCTGGTGCTGGCATTTCTGCCGTTTGAAAAAGCGTTCTACGACCGTTTCAACGTGCCATGCCGTTTTATCGGGCATACCATGGCCGATGCGATGCCAATGCAACCCGATAAGCAGGCGGCACGGCGTGATTTAGGCATTGCCGACGATGCGATTTGCCTTGGCCTGTTGCCGGGCAGCCGTGGTGCAGAAGTCGAAATGCTGAGCGCTGATTTTCTGCGTGCCGCGCAGCTGCTGCGCCAGCGTTACCCGACACTGGAAATTGTGGTGCCGTTGGTAAACGCCAAACGCCGCGAACAATTCGAGCAGATCAAAGCCGAGGTTGCACCAGAGCTGCCGATGCATCTGCTGGATGGCAAAGGGCGTGAGGCGATGATCGCCAGCGATGCAGCGATTCTGGCATCAGGTACGGCAGCCCTGGAATGTATGCTGGCAAAATGTCCGATGGTGGTGGGTTATCGTATGAAACCCTTCACCTTCTGGCTGGCGAAACGACTGGTGAAAACCCCGTATGTTTCTTTACCGAATTTACTCGCTGGGCGTGAATTGGTGAAAGAGCTGTTGCAGGATGAGTGCCAGCCGGAGGCGTTAGCCGCCGCACTGGAACCGCTGCTGCATGCTGGCCCGGAGCGTGATGCGTTGCTCAACACCTTTAACGAGCTACATGCACAGATTCGCTGGAATGCCGATGAGCAGGCCGCGGATGCCGTATTGGAGATTGCCCATGGCTGAGTTTATTTATCCAGATGCGCGTTTGATTGCGGGTGTTGACGAGGTGGGGCGCGGTCCGCTAGTCGGTGCGGTGGTGACTGCCGCGGTGATCCTGGATCCGGCAAAACCGATCGTGGGTCTGGCCGATTCCAAGAAGTTGTCAGAAAAGCGCCGTGTGGCGTTGTATGAAGAGATCAAAGAGAAAGCGCTGGCGTGGAGTCTCGGACGCGCCGAGCCAGAAGAGATCGATCAGCTGAACATCCTGCACGCGACCATGCTGGCGATGCAGCGTGCGGTAGCCGGTCTGGCGCTGGTGCCGGATTTTGTGTTGATTGACGGTAATCGTTGTCCGGCATTGCCCATGCCTTCACAGGCGGTAGTAAAAGGCGATAGTCTGGTGGCGGAGATCAGTGCCGCGTCGATCCTGGCCAAAGTGACGCGCGATCGTGAAATGGCCGAGCTGGATTTGCTGTTCCCTCAGTATGGTTTTGCGCAGCACAAGGGTTATCCTACGGCGCTGCACATGGAAAAACTCACTCAGCATGGTGCCACACCCCATCACCGTCGCAGTTTTGCGCCGGTACGTAACGCCTTGATTTATGCCGACGTGCTGGCCGCGCGTCAGCCGACTACGCTTTAATAGCCTGACGCTGTTTTAACCGGAAACTGATATGGCTGAACCCCGTTTTATACATCTGCGTGTCCACAGTGACTACTCAATGGTTGATGGCCTGGCGAAGACCGGGCCGCTGGTAAAAAAAGCTGCCTCATTAGGTATGCCAGCCATCGCCATTACCGACTTCACCAACCTGTGCGGGTTAGTGAAGTTCTATGGCACAGCGCATGGTGCCGGGGTGAAACCGATTATCGGCGCTGATTTTAACGTTGCCAGTGAGCTGATGGGCGATGAACTCACTCAGCTTACCGTGCTGGCGGCCAATAACACCGGTTATCAGAACCTGACGTTGTTGATTTCACGCGCTTATCAGCGCGGCTACGGCATTGCCGGCCCGGTGATTGATCGTGACTGGCTGGCTGAGTATCAGGAAGGCTTGATTCTGCTTTCCGGTGGTCGCCGTGGTGATGTGGGGCGTAGCTTGCTGCGCGGCAACAACGCACTGGTAACGCAGTGCCTGGCGTTTTATCAGCGACACTTTCCTGATCGCTATTATCTCGAACTGACACGTACGGGCCGCCCGGATGAAGAAAGCTATCTGCACTCCGCAGTAGAACTGGCGATAGCGCAAGGCGTGCCGGTGGTGGCGACCAATGAAGTTTGCTTCCTGAATGAAGACGATTTTGATGCACATGAAATTCGTGTGGCAATCCACGACGGTTATACGCTGGACGATCCTAAGCGCCCACGTAACTACAGCCCTCAGCAATATATGCGTAGCGAAGCGGAAATGTGCGAGTTGTTCTCGGACATCCCGGAAGCGCTGGAAAATAGCGTAGAAATTGCTAAGCGTTGTAACGTCACGGTGCGTCTCGGTGAATACTTCCTGCCGCAGTTCCCCACCGGTGATATGACCACTGCAGACTTCCTGGTGCTGAAATCGCAGGAAGGTCTGGAAGAACGTCTGGAGTTTCTGTTTCCCGACCCGGCAGTACGCGCCGAGAGGCGGCCGGAATATGATGAACGTCTGGAGATTGAGCTCAACGTTATTAACCAGATGGGTTTCCCCGGTTACTTCCTGATCGTTATGGAGTTTATCAAGTGGTCGAAAGATAACGGCGTACCTGTGGGGCCAGGACGTGGTTCCGGTGCCGGTTCGCTGGTGGCCTATGCGCTAAAAATCACCGACCTTGATCCGCTGGAGTTTGACCTGCTGTTCGAACGTTTCCTTAACCCGGAACGTGTGTCGATGCCTGACTTTGACGTCGATTTCTGCATGGAAAAACGCGATCAGGTGATTGATCATGTGGCAGAAATGTACGGTCGTGATGCGGTATCGCAGATCATTACCTTCGGTACCATGGCGGCTAAAGCGGTTATCCGTGACGTAGGCCGCGTGCTGGGTCATCCCTATGGTTTCGTCGATCGCATCTCCAAACTGGTGCCACCCGATCCGGGCATGACGCTGGAAAAAGCCTTTGCTGCTGAACCGCAACTGCCGGAAATCTACGAGGCAGATGAAGAGGTTAAAGCGCTGATCGATATGGCGCGTAAGCTGGAAGGTGTCACGCGTAACGCCGGTAAACACGCCGGTGGTGTGGTGATCGCGCCGACCAAAATCACCGATTTTTCCCCGTTGTATTGCGATGAAAACGGCAATCATCCGGTGACGCAGTTTGATAAGAATGATGTGGAATACGCGGGGCTGGTGAAGTTCGACTTCCTCGGCCTGCGTACGCTCACCATTATCGATTGGGCGCTGAAGATGATAAACCCGCGCCGCGAGAGGCAGGGGCTGGAACCGATTGATATCGCTGCCATTCCGCTCAATGACAAAAAGAGTTTTGACATGCTGCAACGCGCGGAAACCACCGCGGTGTTCCAGCTTGAATCGCGCGGCATGAAAGATCTGATCAAACGTTTGAAGCCGGACTGCTTCGAAGACATGATCGCACTGGTGGCGTTGTTCCGTCCTGGTCCGTTGCAATCAGGCATGGTGGATAACTTTATCGACCGTAAGCATGGTCGTGAAGCGATCTCTTATCCGGATATTGAGTGGCAGCACGAGTCGCTGCAACCGGTGCTGGAACCTACCTATGGCATCATTCTTTACCAGGAACAGGTCATGCAGATCGCCCAGGTGCTATCCGGTTACACCCTCGGCGGCGCGGATATGTTGCGTCGTGCGATGGGTAAAAAGAAACCGGAAGAGATGGCGAAGCAGCGCTCGGTGTTCCAGGAAGGCGCAGAGAAGATGGGCGTCAACGGCGAGCTGGCGATGAAGATCTTTGACCTGGTGGAGAAATTCGCCGGTTATGGCTTCAACAAATCGCACTCCGCAGCTTACGCACTGGTTTCTTATCAAACGCTGTGGCTGAAAGCACACTACCCGGCAGAATTTATGGCGGCGGTAATGACCGCTGATATGGATAACACCGAGAAGGTGGTGGGGCTGGTGGACGAGTGCTGGCGTATGGGCCTCAAGGTTCTGCCGCCGGATATCAACGCCGGGCTTTATCCGTTCCATGTTAACGATGATGGTGAAATTGTTTACGGCATCGGTGCCATCAAAGGGGTGGGTGAGGGCCCGATCGAAGCGATCCTCGAAGCGCGTAATCGCGATGGTTACTTCAAAGAGCTTTTCGATCTCTGTGCGCGTACCGATACCAAAAAGATCAACCGGCGGGTGATGGAAAAACTGATCATGTCCGGGGCGTTTGATCGCTTAGGTCCGCATCGTGCAGCACTGATGAGCTCGCTTAGCGATGCGCTGAAAGCGGCCGATCAGCACGCGAAAGCCGAGGCCATTGGCCAGGCGGATATGTTTGGCGTACTGGCGGAAGAACCGGAGCAGGTGGAGAAATCCTATGCCAGCGTGGCGCCATGGCCGGAACAGATTCAGCTGGATGGCGAACGTGAAACGCTGGGTCTGTATCTCACCGGCCATCCGATTAATCAGTATCTGAAAGAAATTGAACGTTACGTCGGCGGCATGCGCCTCAAGGACATGCATCCGACCGATCGTGGTAAAGTGACCGTCGCGGCGGGGCTGGTAATTTCAGCCCGGACGATGGTCACCAAGCGCGGCAACCGAATTGGTATCTGTACTCTGGATGACCGCTCTGGTCGTCTGGAAGTGATGTTATTTACCGATGCATTGGATAAATACCAGCAATTGCTGGAGAAGGACCGAATCCTGATCGTCAGCGGACAGGTCAGCTTTGATGACTTTAGTGGCGGCCTTAAAATGACCGCCCGTGAAGTGATGGACATTGACGAAGCGCGGGAAAAATACGCGCGTGGTCTTGCTATCTCGCTGACGGACAGGCAAATTGATGACCAGCTTTTAAACCGTCTCCGCCAGTCTCTGGAGCCTCATCGTTCCGGGACTATTCCGGTGCATCTCTATTATCAGAGAGCAGATGCGCGGGCGAAGCTGCGCTTTGGTGCAGCGTGGCGTATTTCGCCCAGCGATCGTTTACTCAACGATTTGCGGTTGTTAGTTGGGTCGGAGCAGGTGGAACTGGAGTTTGACTAAAACAGGAACATTATGAGTCTTAATTACCTGGATTTTGAACAGCCAATCGCTGAACTGGAAGCGAAAATCGATTCGCTGAAATCGATTGGCCGTCAGGATGAGAAACACGATATTAATCTGGATGAAGAAGTGCAGCGTCTGCGTGAAAAAAGCGTCGAGCTGACCCGTAAAATCTTCTCCGATTTGGGTGCATGGCAGGTCGCGCAACTGGCGCGTCATCCGCTGCGTCCTTATACGCTGGACTATGTCCGCAATGCCTTTGATGATTTTGACGAGCTGGCAGGCGATCGCGCCTATGCTGACGATAAAGCCATTGTTGGCGGTATCGCGCGTCTCGATGGTCGCCCGGTGATGATCATTGGTCATCAGAAAGGCCGTGAAACCAAAGAGAAGATTCGCCGCAACTTCGGGATGCCAGCACCAGAGGGCTACCGTAAAGCGCTGCGTCTGATGGAGATGGCGGAACGCTTTAAGATGCCGTTGATCACCTTCATCGACACGCCGGGTGCTTATCCGGGTGTGGGTGCGGAAGAACGTGGTCAGTCTGAAGCAATTGCGCGGAACCTGCGTGAGATGTCCGGCCTGAAAATCCCGGTGATCTGCACCGTGATCGGCGAAGGTGGCTCTGGTGGTGCGCTGGCGATTGGTGTGGGCGATAAAGTCAACATGCTGCAGTACAGCACCTATTCGGTGATCTCACCGGAAGGCTGTGCCTCTATCCTGTGGAAGAGTGCCGACAAAGCACCGCTGGCCGCAGAAGCGATGGGTATCACCGCCGATCGTCTGAAAGAGCTGAAGCTGATCGATTCCATCATCCCGGAACCGCTGGGTGGTGCGCATCGTCATCCGGTTGATATGGCTGCGTCGCTGAAAAAACAGCTGCTGGCCGATCTGGCCGATCTCGATGTGCTGAGCACGGAAGAGTTGCTGAACCGTCGCTATCAGCGTCTGATGAGCTACGGCTACGCCTGATGCTGATTTAATCAAAACAAGCGGACTCCGGTCCGCTTTTTTTACGTCTAAACAACAGCAGAGCATTCTGACGGCCAGCGCCCCCCACTTTTCGCTATCATTATTCAGTGCCACAACACCACAGGAGGTGAGCATTGAATATTCTTGCGATCATGGGAGCGCACGGCGTTTTCTACAAAGATGAACCGATTCGTGAGCTGGATGCTGCGTTGAAGCTACAGGGGTTTCAGACCGTCTATCCCACCAATGCCAGCGATCTGCTCAAGCTGATTGAGCAAAATCCACGCATCTGCGGCGTAATTTTTGACTGGGACGACTACAGCCTGGAATTATGCAGCGAGATCAATCAGCTCAATGAATATCTGCCGTTGTATGCCTTTATCAACACCCATTCGCAAATGGATGTCAGCATCAACGAGATGCGCATGGCGCTGCATTTCTTTGAGTATGCATTAAGTGCCGCCGACGATATCGCACTGCACATCCGGCAGTACACCGATGAATACATTGATAAAATCACACCTCCGCTGACCAAAGCACTGTTCACCTATGTCAAAGAAGGAAAATATACCTTCTGTACGCCGGGCCATATGGGGGGCACGGCGTTTCAGAAAAGCCCGGTCGGCAGCCTGTTCTATGATTTCTTTGGGGCTAACACGCTAAAAGCGGATATCTCCATTTCGGTCACAGAGCTGGGTTCACTGCTCGATCACACCGGCCCGCATCTGGAAGCAGAGGAGTACGTAGCGCGCACCTTTGGTGCCGAGCAAAGCTACATGGTGACCAATGGCACCTCGACTTCAAATAAGATCGTCGGTATGTATGCGGCCCCGGCGGGCAGCACGGTGTTGATCGACCGCAATTGTCATAAGTCACTGACGCATCTGCTGATGATGAGCGATATTATTCCGCTGTGGCTGAAGCCTACGCGCAATGCTCTGGGAATTCTGGGGGGTATTCCGCAGCGCGAGTTTACGCGCGACAGCATCCAGCACAAAGTTGATGCAACGGCTCGCGCCAGTTGGCCGGTACATGCGGTGATCACCAACTCAACCTACGATGGCCTGTTGTACAACACGCAATACATCAAACAAACGCTGGATGTGCCCTCGATCCACTTCGATTCGGCTTGGGTGCCCTACACCAATTTTCACCCGATCTACGCCGGTAAAAGCGGTATGAGCGGCGATCGTATGCCAGGCAAGGTGATCTACGAAACGCAGTCAACGCATAAACTACTGGCCGCTTTTTCGCAGGCTTCACTCATTCACATTAAAGGTGATTACGATGAGCAGACTTTCAACGAAGCCTACATGATGCATACCACCACCTCGCCGAATTACGCGATAGTTTCCTCAATCGAAACGGCAGCGGCGATGCTGCGGGGTAATCCGGGTAAACGGCTGGTCAATCGTTCGGTAGAGCGGGCATTGCATTTCCGTCGCGAGATTCAGCGCTTGCGCGAGGAGTCTGACGGCTGGTTCTTTGATATCTGGCAGCCAGAGCAGGTTGATGAAGCGGAATGCTGGCCGATTCAGCCGGGTGAAGAAGAGTGGCACGGCTTTACTCAGGCCGATCGTGATCATATGTATCTCGATCCGATCAAGGTCACTATCCTGACGCCAGGGATGAGCGAGTTGGGTGTGATGGCGGAAGAGGGGATTCCGGCGGCGCTGGTGGCAAAATTCCTCGACCAGCGTGGTGTGGTGGTGGAAAAAACCGGGCCATATAACCTGTTGTTCCTGTTCAGTATCGGTATTGATAAAACCAAAGCGATGAGCGTACTGCGCGGCCTGACGGAGTTTAAACGTGCCTACGATCTCAACCTACGGGTAAAAAACATGTTGCCGGATCTGTATGCCGAAGATCCCGATTTCTACCGCAACATGCGAATTCAGACGCTGGCTCAGGGCATCCATCAGTTGATCCTGCAACATGATCTCCCTCGCCTGATGCTGAAAGCATTTGATGTCTTGCCGGAGATGAAGATGACGCCCCATCAGGCCTTTCAGCAGCAGGTGAAAGGGCAGGTGGAAACGGTAGACATTCGTGAGCTGGTGGGCCGAATTTCAGCCAATATGATTTTACCTTACCCACCGGGCGTGCCGCTGGTGATGCCGGGGGAAATGATCACCGAGCAAAGCCGCGCGGTGCTCGATTTCCTGCTGATGCTCTGTACCATCGGGCGGCACTATCCTGGCTTTGAAACCGATATCCACGGTGCCACGCTGACGGAGGATGGACGCTATCTGGTGCGGGTATTAAAAGGCGAGAACGATCATTAACTTCGGACAAAAGCCTCTTTTCAGCTTGCCGCCTGCCGCGTAAGGTAGGCGGCAAATCAGAAAACTGGAGCCGCTATGCTGCAAATTAAACAGATCCACCACATTGCCATTATCGCGACGGATTATGCGCGCAGTAAGGCGTTCTATTGTGATGTGCTGGGCTTTGAATTGCTGGGGGAGTTTTACCGGGCGGAGCGTGATTCCTGGAAGGGCGATCTCGGCCTGAATGGGGTGTACACCATTGAGCTGTTCTCCTTCCCGTCGCCACCGGCACGCGTCAGCCAGCCGGAAGCCTGTGGATTACGCCATCTGGCGTTCTGCGTTGAGGATGTTGAACAATCGGTCGCGGCGCTGGCAGAGAAAGGCGTGGTTTGTGAACCGGTTCGTATCGATGCCCTGACCGGTAAAGCCTGTACTTTCTTCTCAGACCCGGATGGTTTGCCGCTGGAGCTGTATCAGGCGTAAAATACCGCCGTCGCGAGCCGCAATCAGGTGGCTCGCTTTCACGGAACGCGCCATGTCTTTGTCCCATCTTGCTGCACTGCTGACACCCGACGCCCGCTATGTGCTGGCGTTCAGCGGTGGGCTGGATTCCACCGTTCTGCTGCACCAATTGGTTTGCTGGCAACAGCAGCACCCGCAGCTTCACCTGCGCGCCTTACATGTTCATCATGGTTTAAGCCCCAATGCGGATGGCTGGGCGGCGCATTGCCAGCAAATTTGCCAGCAATGGGGTATCCCCTTAGCGGTGTTGCCTGTTCAGGTCGATGGTCGCGAGCAGGGGATAGAAGCCGCAGCCCGTGAGGTACGTTACCAGGCGTTGTTTCAGCAGTTGCAGCCCGGTGAGTGCTTACTTACCGCCCAGCACCTTGATGATCAATGTGAGACTCTGTTGCTGGCGCTAAAACGTGGCAGCGGTCCGGCGGGGCTGGCAGGGATGCCTGCGCAGCGTTCCCTTGGAGAAAAGCAGCATCTGCGTCCGCTGTTAGGGATCAGCCGTCAGCAGCTGGAAGCCTGGGCGGCAGAACATCAACTGAGCTGGATTGAAGACGAGAGCAACGCTGATTGTCGCTACGATCGCAACTTTCTGCGTCAGCGGGTGATCCCTGAGTTGCAGGCGCGCTGGCCGCATTTTAGCGCTGCCGCTGCACGCAGTGCCGCACTGTGCGGTGAGCAGGAGCAACTGCTGAATGAGCTGCTGGCGGAGCAGCTCACACAGCTTACGGATGGGCAGGGGCGGCTCACCTTCACATCTCTGTTGAGCATGAGCGAAGCACGTCGCCATGCGTTGTTGCGTCGCTGGATTGCCGGGCAGGGAGGGGCGATGCCTTCGCGTGATGCCTTGTTGCGTATCACCCGTGAAGTCATGCAAAGCCGGGAAGATGCACAACCCTGCCTGAACTTTGGCGCTTTCGAGCTACGCCGTTATCGCCAGCACCTTTACTGGCTGCCACCGCAGATCTCCCTCAGTCAGCACTTACTTACCTGGGATGACCGTTCACAGCCGCTGCAATTACCTGATCAACTGGGTGAATTGCAGGCGCGCCCTGAAGTCCCACAGTTACGTTTTCCCGCCGCAGATGAACCAGTAAGCGTGCGTTTTCAGGCGCAGGGCTATTTTCACCTGCAGGGCCGGACGGGCGGGCGCGAGATGAAAAAGCTATGGCAGGAAGCCGGTATTCCACCGTGGCAGCGCGAACGCATCCCACTGATTTATTACAACCAGACGTTAATCTGCGCCCCGGGTTTATTTATCACCCGTGAAGGCGCGGCCAGTAATGAGCAAGGCTGGCAGGCGATTTGGTTAAAACAACAATAAAACGGAGAGCAATGATGAAACACTGGATCGCGGCGGCGTTTTTAGTCGTGGCACTGCCGGCACTGGCCGACGGTGATATCAAGGCAGGTGCGCAGAAAGCCGCCAGCTGTATGGCATGCCACGGTGCTGAGGGAAAAAGCGCAGTGCCTTTGTATCCTAATCTGGCCGGGCAGCATGCGCCTTATCTGCTGCATTCCCTGCAGGCATACAAAAAAGGCGAGCGTAGTGGCGGTCAGGCTGAAGTCATGAAGGCGTTTGTGGCTGGGTTAAGTGATGAGGATATGGCCGATTTGGCGGCGTATTACAGTTCGCTACAACCGTAAATGAGGGGGGCGGGATGTGAAACTTCCCGCCCATTGGAAGGTTACTCGTCTTCGCTGACGATGACGGTGCCCAGCTCAGGATGACTGAAGCTGGCGATGTGATCGAGCCGCAGCTCGCGTGTTTCACCGGAGAGGTCGACAGCAAGATACTCAACGTTTTTACGTGAGACCATATCCACGGCTTTCGCCTTGAGCTGTTCGCCGCTTTTCAACTCCAGCGACAGCGTCCAGTGTTTTTGGCAGGCGAGTTCCAGGTTGTCGTAGTCATCGCAGTTGATGGGTTTGTAGGCTTCATTCGTCAACATAGTCGCTCACCAATAAGTTCGCAGCGGCATAGGCTGCCTGTTCCCTGACAGAAGAGTTTAGCGCAGAATTAGCGGCAATATCATTGAGTGCATTCAGCGCACATCCAATGGCGTCTGGCACATACCCCAGGTCGCCGCTGCCAATCTCGGCATATTTCTGGCGAACTAACTCACAATACTTTTGCACATTCACCTCCTCAGCAGAGTATCAATACTCTGGTTGATAGGTGACTATATCACAGGCATTTCATTGAAATCAGCCTGGCAACAGCGTGAAGCACGGAGAGAAAAACATGAAAGTGACAAAATTCGCTGGTCCTGAGCATGAGTAATGAGCACAAAAGGTTAAGTTGATGAACAGGTTATTACGCGGTATCGCCCCCCAACAGGCAGCAGGTGACAGATGATTGTATTGTCACGCTCCGTTTCACTGCCGGAAAATGAGGTTGAGCTGAGTGCCATTCGTGCGCAGGGGGCGGGTGGACAGCATGTAAATAAAACTTCTACCGCCATTCATCTGCGTTTTGATATCGCAGCATCGTCGCTGCCACCGTTCTACAAAGAGCGTCTGCTGGCAGCCCGCCACCATCTGATCACCGATGAAGGGGTGGTGATTATCAAAGCTCAGGAGTACCGCAGCCAGGAAATGAATCGTGAGGCGGCAGTGCAGCGATTGATTAACCTGATTCGGGAACTCACTACCGTGGAGAAAGTACGGCGTGCCACTCGTCCAACACGCGCATCGAAAGAACGGCGGCTGGAAGGTAAAGCGCGGCGGAGTAGCACCAAGTCGTTGCGGGGGAAAGTACGTTAAAAAAAGCGCCTCCGGAGGGAGGCGCCTGGGGACATTATTTGTTCAGAGCCTTTGCCAGGAAATCAACGATTTCGCTGTGCTTAATCATCTCTTTCTCACTGGCAGAGCGCGCTTTGTACTCGATCTCTGCGTTATCGAGGTTGCGGTCGCCAATGACGATGGTGTGTGGCACACCAATCAGTTCCATATCGGCAAACATCACGCCCGGACGCTCTTTACGGTCATCCAGAATCACGTCGATGCCTTTAGCGCGCAGGGTGTTGTACAGCTCTTCCGCGACTTCTTTCACACGGAAAGATTTGTGCATATTCATCGGCAGAATCGCGACTTCAAACGGCGCCAGCGCGGCTGGCCAGATGATGCCACGATCATCATGATTCTGCTCAATGGCGGCAGCAACAACGCGGGTAATACCGATACCGTAGCAACCCATGGTCATGACCTGATTACGGCCATCTTCGCCCTGGACTGCTGCTTTCAGTGCGTCTGAGTACTTGGTGCCAAGCTGGAAAATGTGGCCGACTTCGATACCACGTTTAATCAGCAGTGTACCTTTACCGTCCGGGCTTGGATCGCCAGCAACGACGTTACGGATATCTTCCACGCGCGGTTCTGGCAGGTCACGGCCCCAGTTAATACCGCTCAGGTGTTTACCATCGATGTTAGCACCCGCGCAGAAATCGCTGGTTTTCGCCACGGTACGATCCGCAATGACCGGCATGGTCAAACCTACCGGGCCGAGGGAGCCCGGGCCTGCGCCCAGCACTGCACGGATTTCAGCTTCAGTTGCCATTTCCAGCGGAGCAGCGACGATATCCAGCTTCTCGGCTTTCACTTCGTTCAACTGGTGGTCGCCACGCAGCAACAGGGCAACCAGCGCATGGCCGCTTTCTGCTGTGCCTTTCACGAACAACGTTTTAACGGTTTTCTCAATCGGCAACTGATGCTGTTCAACCAGTTCGGCGATGGTCTTAGCGTTCGGCGTGTCGAACTGCACCATTTCCTGCGTCGGCTGCGGACGTTCACCTGCCGGTGCCAGTGCTTCAGCTTTCTCAATGTTGGCCGCGTACTCAGATTCGCTGGAGAAGATCACATCATCTTCACCGCTCTGGGCCAGGACCTGGAACTCATGCGAAGCGCTACCGCCAATCGAACCGGTATCGGCCTGCACGGCACGGAAATCCAGCCCCATACGGCTGAAGCTCTGGCTGTAGGCGCGATACATTGCGTCATAGGTTTCCTGCAGCGATTTCTGAGAAACGTGGAACGAGTAAGCATCTTTCATGATGAACTCGCGCGAACGCATCACACCGAAGCGCGGACGGACTTCGTCACGGAATTTGGTCTGGATCTGATACAGGTTGAGTGGCAGCTGTTTGTAGGAGCTTAACTCGTTGCGAATCAGGTCAGTAACGACTTCTTCATGCGTCGGACCCAGCACGAATGGACGATCGTGACGGTCTTTAATACGCAGCAGTTCGGGGCCATATTGTTCCCAACGGCCACTCTCTTCCCACAGATCGGCTGGCTGAACCACTGGCATGGAGATCTCAATCGCGCCAGCGTTGTTCATCTCTTCACGCACGATGTTTTCAACTTTTCTCAGTACGCGGATGCCGGTCGGTAACCAGGTATAGAGTCCTGAAGCCAGTTTGCGGATCATCCCGGCGCGCAGCATCAGCTGGTGGCTGATGACTTCCGCATCGGAGGGCGTCTCCTTCAGAGTGGAGAGCAAATATTGAGTAGTACGCATTGATTACGATTCCAGTTATACGGAAGGTCACTGACAAAAAATTTTGCTGGCGGCTAGTGTACCAGCGAGATCAGCCACTCAAAAGCGGGTTTTAGCGCGGATCGATCGCGACCACCTCTGTTCCTGCCTCATCAATCCGCCAGCGCACATTAAAATCGAGCAGCCATGCGGCATATTCGCGACAGGCTTCCTCTCCTTTTCGATACGCCGGGCGGGGATCCTGCGCCAGCACATCGCTGATAAAACGCGTCAGATGAGGATGTTGTTGCTGGTGTTGCTGAAGTTGCGTCAGTGCGAGCGGGGAGAAACGCACCGGCATTGAGGCTTCAGGCGCGGCCTGCGCGAATCCAGCGCGTGCATCAGGCAAGGCCTCGGCAAAGGGCAGATAGGGTTTGATATCGACAACCGGCGTACCATCCACTAAATCGAGGCTGCCAAGTTGTAAAATGACCTGCTGCTTCTCACAGCGAATACCTTTGAGTTCAACCAGCGACATACCGATAGGGTTCGGGCGAAAGGTTGAACGTGTGGCAAATACCCCCATGCGTGCATTGCCACCAAGGCGTGGCGGGCGCACGGTGGGACGCCAGCCACCTTCCATCGTCTGATGAAAGATAAACAGCACCCATAAATGGCTGAATGCTTCCAGGCCACGTACTGCTTCAGGCTGATTATAAGGCGGCAGCAGATGCAGCTCACCACCGCCATCCTGCACCAGACCGGGCTGGCGCGGGACGGCAAATTTCTCTTTCCACGGTGAGCGGATCACACCGATTTGCGCAAAGGCAAACTCACTCATTGATTGGCGACTTTCAGTGCAGAACCCTGACAGATGGCCTGACGATAGCAGCCCGGGGTGGTAGAGACGATTTCGCATTTGTGCAGCAGCACGGCGTTCGCTTTCATTCCTGCGGCTCTCTGTTGCAGGCGTTTACGGGCGGTATTGATATTCGGTGGTGAATCCTGATTGCTGTTCTGGCAATCATCGCCGGAGACTTCGCCCAGATCGCGGAACGGTTTGCTGACCAGGTCGGTCGCATCAGTGTAGCTCTTCACCGGGGCCGGGCGCGGTGCAGGTTTGCGTTCCGGCTCGCTGGATTGCTGCTGCGGGCGCGATGAAGCACTGCTTATCGGGTGATATTCACGCACACACCCGGTTAGCATCAATGCTAACAAGCAGAGCGGTAAAAAACGCATGGCAACATCCTCATGTTTTAAAAAGTGGCGTTATTGAAACAAGGACAACGGTAAATAACAAGTCAGGTGCCACAACCGGCAAAAGAAAGGGCGGCCGAAGCCGCCCTGCACGGTATGAAGGGGAGGGATTACCAACCCTTCACAGCACCGCCATTGAAGATTTTGTTCGCTGCTTCAGCAACTTCGTCAGACTGGTAAGCCTCGACAAATTTTTTCACGTTTTCAGCGTCTTTATTATCTTCACGGCTAACGATCAGGTTCACGTACGGTGAATCTTTATCTTCTACGAAGATACCGTCTTTAGCCGGAGTCAGGCCAATCTGGCTGGCGTAGGTGGTGTTGATCACGGCCAGCGCAATCTGCTGATCGTCCAGTGAACGCGGTAACTGCGGCGCTTCCAGCTCAACAATCTTCAGGTTTTTCGGGTTTTCGGTGATATCCAGCGAGGTTGGCAGCAGACCAACACCGTCTTTCAGTTTGATCAGGCCCACTTTCTGCAGCAGCAGCAGTGAACGGCCGAGGTTAGTCGGGTCATTCGGAATGGCAATCTGTGCGCCGTTCTGCAGTTCATCCAGAGATTTGATCTTTTTGGAGTAACCGGCAATCGGGTAAACGAAGGTGTTGCCAACCGGTACCAGTTTATAACCACGATCTTTGATCTGCTGATCCAGATACGGCTTGTGCTGGAAGGCGTTGACGTCAATATCACCTTTGCTCAACGCTTCGTTCGGCAGAACGTAATCGTTGAAAGTGACCAGCTCAACATCAAGCCCATATTTCTCTTTCGCGACTTTCTGTGCTGTCTCAGCAACCTGCTGCTCAGCACCGACGATCACACCCACTTTAATGTGGTTTGGATCTTTTGCTTTCTGATCGCATCCTGCCAGCGCAATCACGCCAATCAGAGCGCCCACAGCGGCAATCTTTTTAAATGTAAAAGACATATCCTTTCCTTAATAGAGAATATTGATATTGCTTGCTTACTTATGGGACACAGCACGCACGATGCGGTCGCCACAGAATTGGATTAAATAAACCAGCACAACCAGCAGTACCAGCACGGTATTCATCACAGTGGCGTTATAGCCGATGTAACCATACTGATAGCCAATCTGGCCCAGGCCGCCAGCACCCACGGCACCACCCATGGCGGAGTAACCGACCAGCGTAATCAGGGTAATTGTAGCGGCATTCACCAGTCCCGGCAGGGCTTCTGGCAACAGGACTTTACGGACGATTTGCAAGGGTGTGGCACCCATGGCGCGTGATGCTTCGATTAAACCAGTAGGCAGCTCCAGCAGGGCGTTTTCGACCATGCGGGCGATAAACGGAGCCGCACCGACGGTAAGCGGAACGATAGCCGCCTGCAGACCAATTGAGGTGCCGACGATCGCGCGGGTAAAGGGAATCATCCATACCAGCAGAATAATGAACGGAATCGAACGGAAGATATTCACCAGCGCAGAAAGTACGCGATATAGCGCTCCGTTCGCCAGAATCTGGCCCGGACGCGTGACGTACAGCAGAACGCCAACCGGCAGACCGAGCACAAAACCAAAAAAGCCGGAGACGAAGGTCATCATCAGCGTTTCCCAAATGCCACGTCCCAGCAGCCACATCATCGCTTCAGACATAACCCAGTACCTCTACTTTCACGTGGTTCTCTTTCAGCCAGATAATCGCGGCTTTGGTATCTTCTTCACTACCGTCCATTTCGGCCAGCATAATGCCGAACTTCACGCCCCCGGCGTAATCCATCTGCGCACTAATAATGTTGTTATTAACGTTGAAGCGGCGTGCCGCTTCCGACAGCAGTGGGGCATCGACCGACTTGCCGGTAAATTCCAGACGTAATAAAGGTACGCTTCCCGCAACAGGCTGTGCGGACATACGTTGCTGATAGTCGTCAGGAATATCGAGATGCAGCGTTGACTGAATAAACTGCTGTGCCAGCGGTGTTTTCGGATGAGAGAACACTTCACTTACGCTGTCTTTCTCGATCAGCTCACCATTGCTGATGACAGCTACCTGATCACAGATGCGCTTCACAACGTCCATCTCATGAGTGATCAAGAGAATGGTCAGGCCGAGACGACGGTTAATATCCTTCAGCAGCTCCAGGATGGAACGCGTAGTGGCTGGATCCAGCGCGCTGGTGGCTTCGTCGCACAGCAGTACCTTGGGATTGCTTGCCAGTGCACGAGCAATTGCCACACGTTGCTTCTGGCCGCCAGACAGATTGGCTGGCCAGGCGTCATGCTTATCCGCCAGTCCAACCAGCTCCAGCAATTCGCTGACGCGTTTCTTAATCTGTTCACGTGAAAGATTACCCAGCTCCAGCGGCAAAGCGACATTGCCGGAGACGGTGCGCGAGTTCATCAGATTAAAATGCTGGAAGATCATGCCAATCTGGCGGCGAGCCAGCGTCAGTTGACCACCTGAGAGCGAGGTCAGATCCTGACCACCGACGACCACACGGCCAGAAGTGGGGCGCTCCAGCAAATTGACGCAGCGAATGAGTGTACTTTTACCGGCACCGGATGAACCGATGACGCCATAAATCTGTCCGGCAGGCACATGCAGGCTGACGTTTGACAACGCCTGAATAGTGCGTGAACCTTGCTGGAACACTTTGCTAATATTTTCTATTTTAATCATTGGGTTAATTATTATCGTGTTGCGTTATCCGTGGTGTTTCGGTTTTCATCGGTCTGAGCCATATGAAATCAGGATGGATGTTAAGGCATCCAGACGGCTAAATCAACGAAAGTCATTCAATCTGCCATTCTCTCATTATGCGCAATCATGCCATACTGAGCGGCAATTTTTGCAGCAGGAGTTTCTACGTGGCGAACAAAGTCCCGGCTATTTTTCT
Source organism: Pantoea sp. App145 (assembly GCF_047947045.1). Lineage (NCBI taxonomy): Bacteria > Pseudomonadati > Pseudomonadota > Gammaproteobacteria > Enterobacterales > Erwiniaceae > Pantoea > Pantoea sp. App145. The sequence continues at coordinate 1,920,691 of NZ_CP133290.1, read as the reverse complement.
TGATCGTGATGGCACATTGAATGTCGATCACGGCTATGTTCATGAGATCGATAGTTTTCAGTTTATTGAAGGCACCATCGAGGCGCTGCAGGCGCTGAAAAAAATGGGCTTTGCATTGGTACTGGTGACTAATCAGTCGGGCATTGCGCGCGGCATGTTTACGGAAGACCAGTTTATGCAGCTGACCGAGTGGATGGACTGGTCGCTGGCAGACCGTGATGTTGATCTCGACGGTATCTATTTTTGTCCGCATCTGCCGGATGCGACTGTGGAAGCTTATCGTCAGCAATGTGATTGCCGTAAACCACAGCCTGGCATGCTGCTTTCGGCGCAGGAACATTTGCATATTGATATGGCCGCTTCTTATATGGTGGGTGACAAACTGGAAGATATGCAGGCAGCGCAGGCGGCTGGTGTAGGTACTAAAGTGCTGGTGCGTACTGGCAAACCGGTGACGGCGGAAGGCGAAGCGGCGGCAGATTGGGTAATTGATAGCCTGGCTGACCTGCCAGCACGCATTAAAAAGGGCTAAAAACGGGCCTTTTGCACAAATTTCAGCCGAACAGTAAAAAAGTTGAAATTTGCGCTTGCGCTTCGTCAGAGTCTCCCTATAATGCGCCTCCACTGACACGGCAAAGCGGCAACGCAGACGGGTCAGCAAGGGACGAAGTGATTCATCCCGCCGGAGAAAATCGCTGAAAAAAGTGATTGACTCTGAAGGAGGAAAGCGTAATATACGCCACCTCGCGACAGACGGTTAACCCGCTGCCCGCACTGCTCTTTAACAATTTATCAGACAATCTGTGTGGGCACTCGCAGGATTGATATCAAAAGTCCACGGACTTAAAAAATATCAAGTCTCAAGAGTGAACACGTAATTCATTACGAAGTTTAATTCTTTGAGCATCAAACTTTAAATTGAAGAGTTTGATCATGGCTCAGATTGAACGCTGGCGGCAGGCCTAACACATGCAAGTCGAACGGTAGCACAGGGGAGCTTGCTCCCCGGGTGACGAGTGGCGGACGGGTGAGTAATGTCTGGGGATCTGCCCGATGGAGGGGGATAACTACTGGAAACGGTAGCTAATACCGCATAACGTCGCAAGACCAAAGTGGGGGACCTTCGGGCCTCACACCATCGGATGAACCCAGATGGGATTAGCTAGTAGGTGGGGTAACGGCTCACCTAGGCGACGATCCCTAGCTGGTCTGAGAGGATGACCAGCCACACTGGAACTGAGACACGGTCCAGACTCCTACGGGAGGCAGCAGTGGGGAATATTGCACAATGGGCGCAAGCCTGATGCAGCCATGCCGCGTGTATGAAGAAGGCCTTCGGGTTGTAAAGTACTTTCAGCGGGGAGGAAGGGTGTGAAGTGAATAGCTTCATGCATTGACGTTACCCGCAGAAGAAGCACCGGCTAACTCCGTGCCAGCAGCCGCGGTAATACGGAGGGTGCAAGCGTTAATCGGAATTACTGGGCGTAAAGCGCACGCAGGCGGTCTGTCAAGTCGGATGTGAAATCCCCGGGCTTAACCTGGGAACTGCATTCGAAACTGGCAGGCTTGAGTCTCGTAGAGGGGGGTAGAATTCCAGGTGTAGCGGTGAAATGCGTAGAGATCTGGAGGAATACCGGTGGCGAAGGCGGCCCCCTGGACGAAGACTGACGCTCAGGTGCGAAAGCGTGGGGAGCAAACAGGATTAGATACCCTGGTAGTCCACGCCGTAAACGATGTCGACTTGGAGGTTGTGCCCTTGAGGCGTGGCTTCCGGAGCTAACGCGTTAAGTCGACCGCCTGGGGAGTACGGCCGCAAGGTTAAAACTCAAATGAATTGACGGGGGCCCGCACAAGCGGTGGAGCATGTGGTTTAATTCGATGCAACGCGAAGAACCTTACCTGGCCTTGACATCCACGGAATTCGGCAGAGATGCCTTAGTGCCTTCGGGAACCGTGAGACAGGTGCTGCATGGCTGTCGTCAGCTCGTGTTGTGAAATGTTGGGTTAAGTCCCGCAACGAGCGCAACCCTTATCCTTTGTTGCCAGCGATTCGGTCGGGAACTCAAAGGAGACTGCCGGTGATAAACCGGAGGAAGGTGGGGATGACGTCAAGTCATCATGGCCCTTACGGCCAGGGCTACACACGTGCTACAATGGCGCATACAAAGAGAAGCGACCTCGCGAGAGCAAGCGGACCTCATAAAGTGCGTCGTAGTCCGGATTGGAGTCTGCAACTCGACTCCATGAAGTCGGAATCGCTAGTAATCGTAGATCAGAATGCTACGGTGAATACGTTCCCGGGCCTTGTACACACCGCCCGTCACACCATGGGAGTGGGTTGCAAAAGAAGTAGGTAGCTTAACCTTCGGGAGGGCGCTTACCACTTTGTGATTCATGACTGGGGTGAAGTCGTAACAAGGTAACCGTAGGGGAACCTGCGGTTGGATCACCTCCTTACCTGAAGATACCTTCCTTCGAAGTGCTCACACAGATTGTCTGATGAAAACGTAATGAGCAAGACGGCTGCGAAGTCGTGACACATTCGTGTCCCCTTCGTCTAGCGGTTAGGACTCCGCCCTTTCACGGCGGCAACAGGGGTTCGAATCCCCTAGGGGACGCCACTTGCTTGGTGACAGGTGAAAGGTGTCGCTGCTCAGTATCTCAAAACTGGCTTACGAGTCACGTTTGAGATATTTGCTCTTTAACAATCCGGAACAAGCTGAAAATTTGAAACGACGCGTTGTTTCATTTCTCCGTAATAAGAAATGAAAGCGGCGCGTTCGAGTCTCTCAAAAGCTTGCGATTCATAAGCGTTGCAAAACGCCTGTGGGTTGTGAGGTTAAGCGACTAAGCGTACACGGTGGATGCCCTGGCAGTCAGAGGCGATGAAGGACGTGCTAATCTGCGAAAAGCGCCGGCAAGGTGATATGAACCGCAACAGCCGGCGATGTCCGAATGGGGAAACCCAGTGCACTTGTGCACTATCGTTAACTGAATACATAGGTTAACGAGGCGAACCGGGGGAACTGAAACATCTAAGTACCCCGAGGAAAAGAAATCAACCGAGATTCCCCCAGTAGCGGCGAGCGAACGGGGAACAGCCCAGGACCTGAATCAGTTTGTGTGTTAGTGGAAGCGTCTGGAAAGTCGCGCGATACAGGGTGACAGCCCCGTACACGAAAATGCACAGACTGTGAGTCCGACGAGTAGGGCGGGACACGTGGTATCCTGTCTGAATATGGGGGGACCATCCTCCAAGGCTAAATACTCCTGACTGACCGATAGTGAACCAGTACCGTGAGGGAAAGGCGAAAAGAACCCCGGCGAGGGGAGTGAAACAGAACCTGAAACCGTGTACGTACAAGCAGTGGGAGCACCCTTTTGGGTGTGACTGCGTACCTTTTGTATAATGGGTCAGCGACTTATATTCTGTAGCAAGGTTAACCGTATAGGGGAGCCGAAGGGAAACCGAGTCTTAACCGGGCGTTAAGTTGCAGGGTATAGACCCGAAACCCGGTGATCTAGCCATGGGCAGGTTGAAGGTTGGGTAACACTAACTGGAGGACCGAACCGACTAATGTTGAAAAATTAGCGGATGACCTGTGGCTGGGGGTGAAAGGCCAATCAAACCGGGAGATAGCTGGTTCTCCCCGAAAGCTATTTAGGTAGCGCCTCGTGAACTCATCTCCGGGGGTAGAGCACTGTTTCGGCTAGGGGGCCATCCCGGCTTACCAACCCGATGCAAACTGCGAATACCGGAGAATGTTATCACGGGAGACACACGGCGGGTGCTAACGTCCGTCGTGAAGAGGGAAACAACCCAGACCGCCAGCTAAGGTCCCAAAGTCATGGTTAAGTGGGAAACGATGTGGGAAGGCACAGACAGCCAGGATGTTGGCTTAGAAGCAGCCATCATTTAAAGAAAGCGTAATAGCTCACTGGTCGAGTCGGCCTGCGCGGAAGATGTAACGGGGCTAAACCATGCACCGAAGCTGCGGCAGCGACACTATGTGTTGTTGGGTAGGGGAGCGTTCTGTAAGCCGCTGAAGGTGGACTGTGAGGTCTGCTGGAGGTATCAGAAGTGCGAATGCTGACATAAGTAACGATAAAGCGGGTGAAAAGCCCGCTCGCCGGAAGACCAAGGGTTCCTGTCCAACGTTAATCGGGGCAGGGTGAGTCGACCCCTAAGGCGAGGCTGAAAAGCGTAGTCGATGGGAAACAGGTTAATATTCCTGTACTTGGTGTTACTGCGAAGGGGGGACGGAGAAGGCTAGGTTATCCGGGCGACGGTTGTCCCGGTTTAAGCGTGTAGGTGTGAAGACCAGGCAAATCCGGTCTTCTTTAACACTGAGGCGTGATGACGAGCCACTACGGTGGTGAAGTAACTGATGCCCTGCTTCCAGGAAAAGCCTCTAAGCTCCAGGTAACACGAAATCGTACCCCAAACCGACACAGGTGGTCAGGTAGAGAATACCAAGGCGCTTGAGAGAACTCGGGTGAAGGAACTAGGCAAAATGGTGCCGTAACTTCGGGAGAAGGCACGCTGGCATTAGGTGAAGGGACTTGCTCCCGGAGCTGAAGCCAGTCGAAGATACCAGCTGGCTGCAACTGTTTATTAAAAACACAGCACTGTGCAAACACGAAAGTGGACGTATACGGTGTGACGCCTGCCCGGTGCCGGAAGGTTAATTGATGGGGTTATCCGTAAGGAGAAGCTCTTGATCGAAGCCCCGGTAAACGGCGGCCGTAACTATAACGGTCCTAAGGTAGCGAAATTCCTTGTCGGGTAAGTTCCGACCTGCACGAATGGCGTAATGATGGCCAGGCTGTCTCCACCCGAGACTCAGTGAAATTGAAATCGCTGTGAAGATGCAGTGTACCCGCGGCAAGACGGAAAGACCCCGTGAACCTTTACTATAGCTTGACACTGAACATTGAGCCTTGATGTGTAGGATAGGTGGGAGGCTTTGAAGCGTGGACGCCAGTCTGCGTGGAGCCGACCTTGAAATACCACCCTTTAATGTTTGATGTTCTAACGTAGGCCCGTAATCCGGGCTGCGGACAGTGTCTGGTGGGTAGTTTGACTGGGGCGGTCTCCTCCCAAAGCGTAACGGAGGAGCACGAAGGTTGGCTAATCCTGGTCGGACATCAGGAGGTTAGTGCAATGGCATAAGCCAGCTTGACTGCGAGAGTGACGGCTCGAGCAGGTGCGAAAGCAGGTCATAGTGATCCGGTGGTTCTGAATGGAAGGGCCATCGCTCAACGGATAAAAGGTACTCCGGGGATAACAGGCTGATACCGCCCAAGAGTTCATATCGACGGCGGTGTTTGGCACCTCGATGTCGGCTCATCACATCCTGGGGCTGAAGTAGGTCCCAAGGGTACGGCTGTTCGCCGTTTAAAGTGGTACGCGAGCTGGGTTTAGAACGTCGTGAGACAGTTCGGTCCCTATCTGCCGTGGGCGCTGGAGAATTGAGGGGGGTTGCTCCTAGTACGAGAGGACCGGAGTGAACGCACCACTGGTGTTCGGGTTGTCATGCCAATGGCATTGCCCGGTAGCTAAGTGCGGAAAAGATAAGTGCTGAAAGCATCTAAGCACGAAACTTGCCCCGAGATGAGTTCTCCCTGACCCCTTGAGGGTCCTGAAGGGACGTTGAAGACGACGACGTTGATAGGCCGGATGTGTAAGTGCAGCGATGCATTGAGCTAACCGGTACTAATGACCCGTGAGGCTTAACCTTACAACGCCAGAGGCGTTTTGGTTGAGAGACCAGAGAAGATTTTCAGCTTGGTTCATCCGGATAGATTCGTGCGGCCTGAGAGGGCGGTACGGATAAACAGAATTTGCCTGGCGGCTGTAGCGCGGTGGTCCCACCTGACCCCATGCCGAACTCAGAAGTGAAACGCCGTAGCGCCGATGGTAGTGTGGGGTCTCCCCATGCGAGAGTAGGGAACTGCCAGGCATCAATTTAAGGTACTTACCTGAAAAGGTAACACCGGTTATCAGCGAGACCCCGCTGGTAATGCAGTATTCGGTGGTGCGGTAGTTCAGTCGGTTAGAATACCGGCCTGTCACGCCGGGGGTCGCGGGTTCGAGTCCCGTCCGCACCGCCACTCTCTTGATTAGCCCTGACTGAAAAGTCAGGGCTTTTTCATGTCTGGCATATCAACATTGATTGTTGACTGAAACGCAAAATTCCTCTGCTTATAAGCGGATTTTTCAGCAGCAATGATGCTGTCACAATATCCCTCATCGAAATATTCCATTCACTGATGAGGAAATCATGACAATCCCAGCTTTTGGTTTAGGTACTTTCCGTCTGCAAGACGACGTTGTTATTCATTCAGTTAAAACTGCACTTGAGCTGGGTTATCGTACTATCGATACCGCTCAGATCTATGAAAACGAAGCCGCAGTAGGTCAGGCGATTGCCGAAAGTGGCATCGAACGTAGTGAGCTGTTCGTGACGACTAAGATCTGGGTAGAAAACCTCTCTGCCGAAAAACTGATTCCCAGTCTCAAAGATAGCTTGTTCAAATTGCGCACCGACTACGTCGATCTTACCCTGATCCACTGGCCATCCCCAGGAGCCGCTGTTTCAGTGAAAGAAAGTATGCAGGCATTAATGGCTGCCAAAGAAGCGGGTTTGACGCGCCAGATCGGCATTTCAAATTTCCCCATCGCGCTGATGAAAGAGGCAATTGAAGCCGTAGGTGTGGAAAATATCGCGACGAATCAGATCGAGCTGCATCCGTATTTGCAGAATGAGCAGGTAGTGGAGTTTGCTCAGGAGCAGGGCATTCACATTACCTCCTATATGACGCTGGCTTATGGCGAAGCGCTGAAAGACGAAGTCATTAAGGCGATTGCGCAAAAACATCAGGCCACTCCTGCGCAGGTTGTGCTGGCGTGGGCAATGCAGCTGGGTTATGCGGTGATTCCATCATCGACCAAACGTGAGAACCTTGCAGGCAATCTGCATGCGCAGGATCTGACGCTGGATCGTGAAGATATGGATAAGATCCATGCTCTGGATCGAGCACAACGTATGGTCAGCCCGGAAGGTCTGGCACCGTCCTGGGATTAAGCGTGAAATGATCAGTCCTGGCTACGCCAGGGCTGGTTTTGCACCCACTCGCTAAGAAAATCAATAAACGCCCGCACACGCTGGCTCACACCAAGATCACTGTAGTAAACCGCATTAAAGGGCATTTCTACCGGCAGACGCAGCTGCGCCAGCAATTCCACCAGAGTCCCCTCAGCAATTTCTTTATCGACCATATAGTCCGACAAACAGGCAATACCATTGTCATTCAGGCAAAGCTGTTTCAGTGTCTCCCCGCTGTTTGACGACATACCTGGCTGGATATCATAAAGTTCGCCATTTTCCTGTGCCACTGGCCAGCGATTGAGGCGTAGGGGTTCAACGAAGCCCAGACATTCATGATTGGCCAAATCGGCCACCGACTCAGGAATGCCATATTTCGCCAGATAAGCCGGCGTTGCGACCAATTTACGGTAGCTGATAAACAGCAGACGAGCACGCAGGGTGGAGTCCGTCAGTGTTCCTGCCCGAATGGCAACGTCGACTTTTCGCTCAATAAGATTAATAAAGCTTTCTGAGGAGATGAGCGAGAGCGTGACATCAGGATAACGTTCGCGAAAAGGCTTAATCATTGGCAGCAACAGATGCAGAATTACCGGCGTTGCTGCATCAATACGCAGCAAACCCTGCGGAGCTTGCTGGCGTTCAATCAACTCGTTTTCGGCAGTCGACATTTCCTGCATCAATTTCTGTACGCGACGGAAATAGTGTTCGCCTTCATGAGTGAGTGCGAGCTGACGCGTAGTACGGGTCAATAACGCCACTCCCAGCTTAGTTTCAAGTTTTTTAACCGTGCGGCTGACGGCCGAATTGGCCATATTTAACTGCTCTGCAGCGCGGCTAAAACTGCCACTTTCGACCACAGCGATGAACACCTTCACTTCATCTGACGATGCCTTCATTATCCCTCCAAAAGCAAAAGTCTATTGTTACTTTGCACCTTTTTGTCATTAAAGCATAAGCAGATACTGACGCCCATCAAAACCAATGGGAGTCAATCATGCCACTTGCACTTTGGGCGCTGACCATCAGCGCCTTCGCTATCGGAACAACTGAATTTGTCATCGTTGGGTTAATCCCGACCATTGCGGAACAGCTCGCCATCACGCTTCCTTCTGCCGGGATGCTGGTCTCTATCTATGCACTCGGGGTTGCCGTAGGTGCACCGATACTTACTGCTCTCACCGGGAAATTGCCGCGTAAGCATTTGTTGATGGGATTGATGGCACTATTTACTCTGGGGAACCTGGTGGCCTGGCAGGCACCGAACTATGAAACGCTGGTAATTGCCCGTTTGCTAACCGGACTGGCACACGGTGTATTCTTCTCTGTAGGCTCCACCATCGCTACCAGCCTGGTAAGCAAAGAGAAAGCGGCCAGTGCGATTGCGATTATGTTTGGTGGTCTGACCGTCGCGCTGGTGACGGGGGTGCCGCTGGGAACGCTGATAGGCCAGCATTTCGGCTGGCGTGAGAGTTTTCTTGCAGTATCTATGCTGGGGGTGATTGCCCTGATCGGTAGCATGTTGCTGGTGCCGCGTAACATTGCACAGCCGCCCGCTACGTCGTTACTGCAACAGGCTCGGGTGCTGACCAATCCACGTTTATTATTGATCTATGCGATTACTGCGTTGGGCTATGGTGGCGTGTTTACGGCCTTTACCTTTCTGGCACCGATGATGCAGTCTCTGGCGGGTTTCTCTCCCTCAGCCGTGAGCATTATTTTGCTGGGATATGGTATCGCTGTGGCGATAGGTAATATCTGGGGTGGAAAACTGGCGGACCGTCGGGGTGCCGTGCCAGCTCTGACCATAATATTCGCTGCTCTGGCGATTTTGTTAGCCGTCTTTCAGTTCACGGCCAATACGCACTACCTGGCGTTAGCGACAGTGATCATCATGGGCATCTTTGCCTTCGCCAACGTGCCTGGCTTGCAGGTTTACGTGGTACAGAAGGCCGAACACTATGCCCCCGGAGCGGTAGACGTTGCCTCTGGACTCAACATCGCCGCCTTTAATATTGGTATCGCACTGGGTTCTACGGTTGGTGGGACTATTGTGCAGCATTATGGATTAGCACAAACGCCGTGGGTGGGGGCAGTGATTGTCTTTATTGCCTTGTTGCTGGTACGCCTCAGTGGTTTGTTGGATAAGCCACGCGCCGTTATGGCTGCGGAATAATCTTCAGAAACAGCCTGCCAAATGTCAGGCTGTTTACGTTTAAGCCGAAATATCCACTCCGACAATCAAGAACACCAATTGAAACCCCGCGCTAAAATCCCTATAACAGTCAGGTGAAGTATGTTTGTAACTAGCCAGGCGGGAAAGTGCGGAAAAAAACCTATGCAATGCGTTATGTAGCAGGTCAGCCTGCCGAGCGGATCTTTCCGCCGGGGGCGATGCTGCATCTTGGGCAGGCACTGCCACCCGGCGCGCCATTGCCAGCCAACCCAACGTTGAGGGTCCTGGTCTGGAACATCTTTAAACAGCAACGAGCAGACTGGATGTCAGTGCTGCAGGGCTTTGGCAAAGATGCGCATCTGGTGTTGTTACAGGAAGCACAGACCACGCCTGAGCTGGTCAGATTTGCTACCAGCAACTATCTGGCTGCCGATCAGGTGCCCGCATTTGTCCTGCCTCAGCATCCTTCTGGCGTGATGACGCTGGCATCGGCGCATCCTGTTTATTGCTGCCCATTGCGTGAGCGTGAGCCGTTACTGCGGCTGGCAAAATCAGCACTGGTGACGGCTTACCCGCTACCGAACGGCGAAATGCTGATGGTGGTGAACATTCATGCGGTGAATTTCAGCCTTGGCATTGATGTTTACAGCAAACAGCTGGGGCCGATTGGCGAGCAGATTCAGTATCACCGTGGTCCGGTGATTATGGCGGGCGATTTCAACGCCTGGAGTCGTCAGCGCATGAAGGCACTGTTTCGCTTTGCTCAGGAGATGTCATTAAGGGAAGTGACTTTTACTGATGACCATCGACGGAAAGCCTTCGGCCGCCCACTGGATTTTGTGTTTTACCGCGATATGAAAGTGAATGAGGCGTCGGTACTGGTGACTCGTGCTTCTGACCACAACCCATTGCTGGTTGAATTTAACTCCACCTGGGCAGCAGCGCGCTAAAACCGATTTTTCCCGATAAGAAAATGAAAAAGGCCGACAAATGTCAGCCTTTTCGAGCCATTAGGTATCTGGCGTTGCGCTATTATGGACAAACAGCGTGAGGTTATCCCCCGGCTGAATGCTTTTCGCAGCAGTTAATACACTGTTCCAGCGCATAACGTCCTGGATGTTAACACCATGACGTCGCGCGATACTGGCAAGAGAATCACCCTTACGAACACGATAGGTGATGCTGTTGCCGTTATCGGCCAGCTGCGAGCCTTTGTCGCCAACGGTCAATTTCTGACCGATTCGAACTGAGGCACCGCGCAGGTTATTCTGCTGTTTCAGTGCATTGACGCTAACGCCAAGCTTGCTGGCAATGCCAGACAAGGTGTCACCTTTGCGCACCGTGTAGCTGCTAACGGCATCACTGGCTTTCGCCAGCTGCGGCTGCACGGAGGCAATATCACCGGATGCCAGTGAATTGCGTAGCTGAGCAACATTGGACTTAGGCACCATAATGTAGTGCGGTCCATTCGGCGCTGTCGTACCGTGTTTATAGCCGGCATTGAAGCTTTTCAGCTTACTTAACGACATACCAGCCATATCTGCGGCCTGCGTCAGCTCAATCTGCTGACCCACTTCCACGCGAGCCAGTGCACGGCTCTCATTTGGGGTCGGCAATTTGATGCCGTAACGCTTGTTGTTCTTGAGAATATCGCTCAAGGCCAACATTTTCGGAACATAAACCGTGGTTTCGCGTGGCAGCGACAGGCTCCAGAAGTCGGTCGGCTTACCGCGCGCCTTGTTCTGTTTAATCGCCTTGAGCACACGTCCCTCACCGCTGTTATAGGCGGCGATGGTCAGTAACCAGTCACCGTCAAACATGGTGTTGAGACGCTGCATCATATCCAGCGCAACCTTGGTAGAAGCCACCACATCGCGGCGACCGTCATACCATTGGTTTTGTTTCAAACCATAGTTTTTGCCCGTTGTTGCAACAATCTGCCAGATGCCAGCGGCATTCGCAGAAGATGTTGCATGTGGGTCAAAAGCGCTCTCCACTATGGGTAGCAGTACCAGTTCCATCGGCATTTTACGTTTCTGTATCTGCTCGACAATCCAGTACATGTACGGCTCTGCCCGTAATGTTACATCGTGGAGATAGCTCTTATTTCTTAAGTACTTTGTTTTTTGTTCGCGGATCCGGGGGTTATCCGGAATCCCCATCTTCAACTCGTCACTAATGTGATTCCAGAGATCAGTGTCTTCTGCGAGGCTTGTTCCATCATCTTGCCAGCGCGGCGACAACAAGCGATCTCCGTACTTTCCATTTTCACCTTGACCAGCTGAAGACAGGCTCTGAGCATGCTGTTCTGGGATCGTGGCGTCATTCCTTGATGCCTGACATCCTCCCACCAGCAAGACAGAGGCGATTAATATCGCTTTTGCCTTCATGTGTGTGTCAATAGTTCGCTTAAAAGACGAGCAATCATACGTGACGGTCTGACACAACACAACCATAAAAATTAAAAACGATCTTTCTTCTCGCGTAGAACAGCAAAAGTTTGCCATAGCGGGGCGGTTGCTAAATTAACGCCTAAAGCCTTTTGCAAATCAGGATCTTGCGTGCGCAAAAATAAATTTATTTCCCTCTCCAGCGCCAGATTTGTGGGCAAAGTAATGCGATTTTCTGCACGTAAGTCCTTAATTTGCTGATACCTTGCCAAAATTTTCGGGTCATGAGGCAGAATAGCCGCAGCAAACTTCATATTGGATAAAGTGTACTCATGGGCACAGCAAATTAAGGTGTCGGCAGGGAGTTCATTAAGCTTTTGAAATGAATCAAACATTTGTTGCGCAGTGCCTTCAAATAATCTGCCGCAACCGCCGGAAAACATCGTGTCGCCACAGAAAAGATAAGGCGAGCTGAAATATGAGATATGTCCTAAAGTGTGTCCGGGGGTCGCGATGACACGAAAATTTCTCCCTGACAGCGTAAATTCATCTCCATCGGCGACAATGTGCTTTGCCCCTTTATCTGCAGTTTCCTGTGGACCGAAAACGGCCATATCGGGGTAATGCTGGAGCAATTCGCTGACGCCACCCACATGGTCGTGATGATGATGAGTCAGTAAAATCGCCACCGGATGCCAGCGATTGGCCTTAATTTTATCCAGTACCGGTTGAGCTTCACCAGGATCGACAATCAGGCAATTTTGCTGGTCATCCGTCAGTGTCCAGATGTAGTTATCCTGCAATGCGGGAATACTGGTAAGATTCATAAACACCTCTCAGGCCGTAGAAAAAGGAAGATGGTAAAGCATGAAGCCGGCTAAAACACGCCAAATCCTGACTGCGCCGCGCTCCTGGCGCGACATGCCCTGGGGCGACTACTTTCGCGACGCACTCACACAGCAACTTCAGCCTTCGCTCGGCAAGCTGTATGGCTTTCATATGCTTAAAATTGGCAGCCTGAGCGCAGAAATCAATACCAGCCATTGTGCTATTTCGCATCAGGTTAATGTCGGCGAAGAGGGTGAAGGGCTGCAGGTGATTGCCCGTGCTACTCAGCTGCCATTTGAAGCCAAATCGATTGACGCCTGCTTGCTGGCGCATACGTTAGCCTGGAGCCAGGACCCGCATCGCGTGCTGCGCGAAGTGGACCGGGTCCTGATTGACGATGGCTGGATGATTATCAGCGGTTTTAATCCCTTTAGCCTGCTCGGTATCAGCAAAGGTATTCCGGGCTTGCATGGTCGTGCGCCCTGGAGCGGACGGATGTTTAGCCAGATGCGACTGCTGGACTGGCTGAATCTGCTGAATTACGAAGTCGTCTACCGTACCCGCTTCCAGGTGGTGCCGTGGCACCGGCAGGGCGGCAAAGTGATCAGTGCGCATCTGCCTGCGCTGGGTTGCCTGAATGTGGTGGTGGCACGTAAACGCACCTTCCCGTTAACGCCCACCAAAGTGAAAAAAAGCCTGAGTAAAACGCAGCTGCGACAGGCGGTGAACGCTACGCGGCAGTTTCGGAAAATGAAGGATCAGGATTCGGGCTGATAGCCAATATCGTCCTGCGACGGCTGGCTGGCGGCACTGCGCGCCAGTTCGTCACAGCGTTCATTCTCCGGGTGACCGGCATGGCCCTTTACCCATTCCCACACTATCTGGTGTGAACTCAGCGCCAGATCCAGTCGTTGCCACAGATCGACATTCTTCACGGGTTTTTTATCTGCGGTTTTCCAGCCACGTTTTTTCCAGTTGTGGATCCAGCTAGTAATACCCTGGCGCACATACTGGCTATCGGTGCTGATCACCACTTCACACGGCTGCGTCAGCGCTTCCAGCGCGACAATGGCGGCCATCAGCTCCATACGATTATTGGTGGTGAGGCGATAACCGGCACTGAAGGTTTTTTCATGCTGGCGATAACGCAGAATGGCACCATAGCCACCAGGACCGGGATTGCCAAGACAGGATCCATCGGTGAATATTTCTACCTGTTTACGCATCTCTGGTAGACTTCCTTCTGACAAAACGCCAAGTCTGACATAAACGAGTCCTATGAGCACTGCAAATAACCGCCAGATCGTCCTCGATACAGAAACCACCGGCATGAACATGATCGGTGTGCACTATGAAGGACACCGCATCATTGAAATCGGTGCGGTTGAAGTTATCAATCGCCGCCTGACCGGCAACAACTTCCATATCTACCTCAAGCCCGACCGGCTGGTGGATCCGGAAGCCTTTGGTGTGCATGGTATTGCCGATGAGTTTCTGGCGGATAAACCCAGCTTCAGTGACATCGCTGATGAGTTTCTTGAGTACATCCAGGGTGCTGAGCTGGTGATTCATAACGCAGCGTTTGATATCGGCTTTATGGATTACGAGTTTGCCATGCTGAAACGCGACATTGGCAAAACGGAAACCTTCTGCCAGATAACCGATAGCCTGGCGATGGCGCGTAAGATGTTCCCCGGCAAGCGTAACAGCCTTGATGCGCTCTGTAACCGTCTCGAAATTGACAACAGCAAGCGTACGCTGCATGGCGCATTACTCGATGCCGAAATCCTGGCGGAAGTGTTCCTGACCATCACCGGTGGCCAGACATCGCTGGCATTCTCGCTGGACAGTGAGCAAAGCAACCAGGCCGATGGTGAAAATATTCAGCGTATTGTGCGTCCGGCATCCGGGCTGCGCGTGGTCAGCGCCAGTGATGAAGAATGTCTGGCACATGAAGAGCGTTTAGATCTGGTGATGAAGAAGGGCGGCAGCTGCCTGTGGCGCGCCTGAAATCGCTGATTTTGCGTGGAAAAGCGGCGTTAAGTCGAAAAAAGCAGCAAACGAAACAAAGCCACAGAAAAAGCGTTGACGGCTGATCACCCTGCCATTAATATGCGCCTCGTTCCCGACGGGGAACACAGCGCGGTGCGGTAGTTCAGTCGGTTAGAATACCGGCCTGTCACGCCGGGGGTCGCGGGTTCGAGTCCCGTCCGCACCGCCAATCTCTTTAAAGAAGCCGATTCAGCAATGAATCGGCTTTTTGCTTTTCTGCCGTAGCGGCGTGATTTATCGCGCGGGTTTTACCGACATCGCGCCATTCCGGTAAATCACACTTAATCCTTCTGTACCGCTACTTTTCCACGATAGGTTGTCGTTACCGATGTCTCGCGTTCAGCGCGTGCCAGCCAGCGATAGCAACCCATGCCCAGTGCCACACCGATAAACCAGCTAAAGTTTGCCACCTCATGCAATGACGGAATAAAGCTGATAATCAGACCAATTCCCACCGAAGGCAGCAGCGCGGCGATCGCTTTCGGGTTAAAGCCCCCTTGATACCAGTAGCGACCTTTCGGCGTATCATCAAACAGGTCATCGACATACACCTTGCTGCGTTTGATCAGATAGAAATCGGCGATCAAAATGCCAAACAGTGGCCCGATAAAGGAACCCAGCACATCCAGCGTGTAATGAATCAACTCAGGTGACTGGAACAGGTTCCATGGCGTCAGCAGCACGGAACCGACGGCGGCGATCATGCCTCCAGTACGGAAGCTGATTTTCTGCGGTGAGCAGTTGGAGAAGTCGAAAGCCGGTGAAACGAAGTTCGCCACGATATTGATACCGATGGTGGCGGTGATCATGGTCAGCAGGCCAATCGCCACCGCCAGATCGTTACCCACCATGCTGACCGTTTCAATCGGGTCGGTAATCATGCGGCCAAACAGCGAATTACTGCCGGAGACAATCACCACGGTGACGATGGAGAACAGCAGGAAGTTAAACGGCAGACCCCAGCGATTGCCGCGACGAATCTCGCCCATATTCTTGCCATAACGGGAGAAGTCACCAAAGTTGAGCAGTGGACCGGAGAAGTAAGACACCACCAGCGCTGTGGCGGTGATCATCTGCCAGGTCTGCTCACCGGCACTTAACTGCTTGCTGGCGAGGGTAAAGGAGATACCGTCAAAACCGGTCTTGTATACAATCCATCCGGCCAATGCCACCATCACGACGTATACAGCCGGGCCGGCAACATCAATGAAACGTTTAATTGCGTTCATCCCGTGCCAGAACACCAGCGCCTGCAGGAACCACATGATACCGAAGCAGCACCAGCCCAGCTGAGATAAGCCCAGCCAGCTGCTGTGCGTCATGCTGGCGAGTGAGGGGAAGAACTTCAGCAGGACCAGCATCAATGCATTGGCTGCCAGGTAAGTCTGAATACCATACCAGGCGAAGGCGATCAGGCCACGAATCACCGCCGGGATATTAGCCCCGAAAACACCAAATGCCTGACGTGAAATCACCGCGTAAGGCACGCCTGCCATCTGGCTCGGCTTCGCCACCAGGTTGGCGCACAGCTGGACAATGCAAATCCCTACCAGCAGACACAGTAACACCTGCCAGCTTGCCAGGCCGAGGGTAAAGAAGCTGGCAGCCACCACATAGCCGCCCATACTGTGTACATCCGACATCCAGAAAGAAAAAATGTTGTACCACGACCAGTTCTGGTCACGCGTTGGTGCCAGATCCTCGTTGCAAAGTCGTGGGCTGTAATGGGCGTTGGCTTCAGAGGCCACCGCAGAGGTCACTTCAGAATGATTTGGCATGAAACCTGCTCCTCTCTTAATAATGAAAAAATAATCACAGCGTGAAACGGTATTGCAGGATCCAGGCCAGAATTGATTTCTTGTATACAAAAATTGTTTTTCGCGTATACGATGTGCTGTGCACAGACATTTACCGGAGCGGGAAATGAAGAGTGAAACAGGCCAGAGAACGGCCGCAGATCTGAATGATAGAGACGAACCCATCTACCAGGCGTTGCTGAACGCCATTGTCGAACATCAATTACCGCCAGGCAGCAAATTGCCGGAAGAAGCCTTATCCGAGGTGTTTGGTGTCAGCCGCACGGGCATTCGCAAGGTGCTGCAACGCCTCGCGGCGGTGCAAATGATTACCTTATCGCCCAGGCGTGGTGCACAGGTTGCGACGCCTGGCGTGGAGGAGGCGCGTGATATTTTCGCCACGCGTAGTTTACTGGAGTGTGCCAACCTGCCTGCGGTCGTCGCGCATGTCCAGCCGCCGCATCTGGCGGCGCTGGCGGGTCTGATTGCCGAGGAGCAGCAGGCACACGAACAGAATGATGGTGCCGCCGCTATCCGTCTGTCGGCTGCCTTCCACATCCAGCTGCAGGCGATATCCGGTAATCAGGTGCTGACCGAGATGGTGACGCGTCTGACGCAACGTTCCTCGCTGGTGATTGCCGCCTGGGGCGCGCCCTGGCAGCGTGGTTGCCGTTGTGATCATCACGATCGGCTGGTGGAGCTGTTGCGCCAGAAGGATCTGCCTGCACTGACGGCATCACTTCAGCATCATTTCGAACATATTGTTGCCAGCCTGCACTTTGAGCGCAGCGGTGAAACCCTCCCTGACTTTGCCCGGTTATTTGCCGGGAAAGGAGAACCGTAATGAGCCTGATCCAGGTCATCAACCCCAACACCAGCCTGGCGATGACGGAAACCATCGGCCAGGCGGCGCGTGCCGTTGCTGCACCGGGCACGGAAATTATTGCGGTGTGTCCGAGCCAGGGCGTGCCTTCGATTGAAGGCCACTTTGATGAAGCCATTGCGGCGATTGGGGTGCTGGAACAGGTGAAGCTGGGCAAAGCACAGGGGGTGAGTGGGCATGTGATTGCCTGTTTTGGCGATCCCGGTTTATTAGCCGCCCGCGAGCTGGCAAGCGGCCCGGTGGTCGGCATTGCGGAAGCGGCGATGCACACCGCCACGCTACTGGCGACGCGTTTCTCCATCGTCACCACGCTGCCACGCACGCTAATTATCGCGCGCCATTTATTGCAGCAATATGGTTTTACCCATCACTGCGCCGGGGTGCACGCTATCGATCTGCCGGTGCTGGCCTTAGAAGATGGCAGCGGAATTGCACAGGAAAAAGTACGTCAGCGTTGTATCCAGGCGAAGCGGGAAGATGGCAGCGGGGCGATTGTGCTGGGGTGTGGCGGGATGGCTTCGCTTGCTCAGGATCTGACCCGGGAACTCGGTCTGCCGGTGATCGACGGCGTCGGTGCGGCGGTCAAAATGGTGGAATCGCTGGTGGCGCTGGGCTTTGGCACCAGCAAACATGGCGATCTCGATTACCCGCTAGAAAAACCGCTCACAGGTGCTTTTCAGCACCTAAACTAAGCACTGGTTGAGGTTTACCACAGGAACTTACAGAATGAGTGATGTATCTGAAAAGAAAGAGTACAGCTTCAACAAAAACTATCCACGCGACCTGATCGGCTATGCCAGTCAGCCACCCCATGCCCGCTGGCCGGGTAAAGCGCGCGTCGCGGTGCAGTTTGTCCTCAATTATGAAGAGGGGGCAGAGAATAACGTGCTGCACGGCGATGCCGGTTCCGAGCAGTTTCTTTCCGACATCATCGGTGCAGCCAGCTACACCGATCGCCATATGTCGATGGACTCATTATACGAGTACGGCTCACGCGCCGGTTTCTGGCGCATCCACAATGAATTTCAAAAACGCGGTTTGCCGCTGACCATTTTTGGTGTGGCGATGGCACTGGCTCGTCACCCGGAAATTGTCGAAGCGATCAAAGCCGCTGACTATGACGTCGTCAGCCACGGCTGGCGCTGGATCCATTATCAGGGCATGGATGCGAAAACCGAGCGCCAGCATATGCAGCAGGCGGTGGATGTGCTGAAGGATTTGTTCGGTAAAGCGCCAACCGGCTGGTACACCGGGCGCGACAGCCCCAATACCCGCCGTCTGGTGGTGGAGCAGGGCGGCTTTAGCTACGACAGCGATTACTACGGCGATGACTTACCGTTCTGGACCCAGGTCACCTGTCAGGATGGTACGGTTAAACCGCATCTGATCATTCCGTATACGCTGGAATGTAACGATATGCGCTTTGCCTCGCCGCAGGGGTTCAACACCGCCGAGCAGTTCTATACCTATCTGCGTGACACCTTTGATGTGTTGTATGAAGAGGGGGAAACCGCGCCGAAGATGATGTCGATTGGTATGCATTGTCGTCTGCTGGGGCGTCCGGGCAAATTCCGTGGCCTGCAACGCTTCCTCGATCATATCCAGCAGCATGATCGGGTCTGGGTATGCACCCGCCAGCAGATCGCCGATCACTGGATGGAAACGCACCCAGCCCCGGTGGCTGGTTAATACGCCTGTAGCGGCGCGAAGCTGGAAAAATCCGCGCGATCAATCGCGCCGCTACGGCAATATATCTTTAGTTCATCAAACTCACCTGCGCGGCGACAATGCGCCAGCCGCACGGCAGCCGCACCCAGGTCTGCTGCTGACGGCCAATCCTCTCCGTTCCCTCACGGGTAAACTCAGTGCTGCACACCGCATAGTCATCGCCAAAGGTGGTGATCACCGTGTGGCGTAACGTACGATCCAGTCCGGCCGAGGGACGTGCGGCACGAAACGCGCGGATTTCTTCGATGCCATACAGATTCTCACCGGCACCGAGACGTACCGTGCGGCTGTCATGCCAGAACAGCTCATCCAGAACGTCCACGTCATTGCTGACCAGCGCCTGCTCGTAGCGATAAAACGCCGCTGTCACTTCGGCGACAATTGCCGGACGATCAATATGTTCAGGTGTCATGCTTATGCGTCCATCAGGGTGGTTTGGGGCAGAGTAAGCCCTTGCTGTTGCAACGCCCAGGCGGCGCGCAATGCGAGGTGTTCTTTAAACGGTGCGGCGATCAGCTGTAATCCAATCGGCAGGCCGCTCGCCGTCGGCAGCGGTACGGTACACACCGGCAGGCCAAGGAAGGATATCGGCTGAGTCAGCATCCCCATACTGGCGCGTGTCGGCAGATGCTGGCCGTTGATATGAATGGTTTCCTGGCCGATGGTGGTCGCGCTGCACGGCGTTGCCGGGGCGATCAACACATCGAACTGCTCAAACAGCGGCAGTACCTGTTGCTGGAAATGACGACGGAAGCGTTGTGCCTGCACGTACCAGGCGGAGGGCAGCATCGCACCAGCCAGCAGGCGTTCGCGTGAGTTCGGTTCGAAACGTTCTGGCATCTCGCGCAGTTTTGGCAGGTAGTGATTGCCTCCTTCCGCTGCGGTGAGGATAAAGGCGGCAGAGCGGGCAATCTCAGCATCTGGCATCGTGACTTCATCGCTGGCTGCCAGCGCTTTGGCCACCACGGCCAGCGCGGCTCGGGCATCATCATTGCACCAGGTGGAGAAGAAGCCGCCTAACACGCCACAACGTAACCCTGCCGATCCCTGCGCCAACGTGTCGCTTGCCGTCATCACCGGTTGCGCGGCCTGAAAGGCATCGCTGGCGTCAGCCCCCTGCAAAATGTCATACACCAGGCTGAGATCTTCCACGGAACGCGCGAAGGGGCCGATATGGTCGAGGCTGGCGACAAACGGGTGGCTGCCGCTGCGGGATAAACGGCCAAAGGTAGGCTTCAGGCCGAAAATGCCGCACAGCGAAGCCGGGACGCGAATCGAGCCGTTGGTATCGCTGCCGAGCGAGAAGTGCACCAGCCCGGCCGCGACGGCGGCTGCCGATCCGCCTGAGGAACCACCCGCCACCCGCGTCAGATCGCGCGGGTTGTGGGTGGGGCCATAATGGGTGTTCTCGGTGGTGAAGCCGTAGGCGTAAGCATCCATATTCAGCATCCCGGAAAGCAGCGCCCCTTTCTGGCGCAGCTTGCTCACCGCCCAGGCATCTTCGCGCGCTGCCGGGCGTTCACTGAACAGGCTGGCACCGGCCAGAGTACTGTGACCGGCGACGTCAAACAGGTTCTTCACCGCATAGGGAATGCCCGCCAGCGCCGGTAAGGTTTCCCCGCGCTGGCGTTGTGCATCCAGCTGATCCGCTTCTTTCAGCATGCGCTGACCGGTGACTTCGGTCCAGGCGTTGAGTGCCGGGTTATGCTGTTCAATCGCGCTTAGCGTGTGTTCGGCGATGTCACGCGCACTAATCTCGCCGTTGCTCAGTGCCTGTTGCAGCGCGCTGATTGAGAGGGCCGAAAGTTTCATAGCTTATACACTCCCGCCACTTCCAGACGATCGTCGAGCGGATAAGCCATCAGCGGTTCAGCCATCGCGGCAATGCGGTTAAATTGGGTCAAAAGTTCGGCGCGGCGCGCCTCATCCAGCTCCAGCGCCAGAATCTGTTCCATCTGGGCGATATAGGCGGCCCAGTCCGGTTGTGCACTCATCAGTATTCTCCTTAGAAACCAGCGGCGCTGCCGTTGCTGCGCGGATCAAACGCGCCTTCCAGCATGCCGTTGTTATGGCGAACGATGGCACCAGCATGGCCGACCACCTCGCTAAAATCAGGTAACAGCTCCACTTCATGGCCCAGTGCACGTAGCTGCTGTACCGTTTCCGGTGCCACACGCGCTTCCAGCTTGAGGGAGTCAGAGGATTGGCCCCAGGTGCGGCCCAGCAGCCAGCGCGGCGAGCTCACCGCCTGTTGCAACGGCAATCCCTGGATAACATGGCGGGTAAAAATCGCCGCCTGGGTCTGTGGCTGGCCGTCGCCGCCCATCGAGCCATACACCATGGTGCGGCCATCTTTCAGGCGTGCCGCCGCCGGGTTAAGGGTGTGGAACGGTTGTTTACCGGGAGCCAGCGCCAGCAGGTGGCCGGGCTGCAAACTGAAGGCTGCGCCACGGTTTTGCCAGGTGATACCGGTACCCGGCAGAACCACGCCGCTACCGAATTCGTGATAAATACTCTGGATAAAGGAAACCGCCAGCCCGCTGCTGTCCATCACCCCCATCCACACGGTATCACCCGGGCCTTTGCCGGTGCCCCACGGGGCAGCGCTGGCATCATCAATCTGCGCGGCCAGGCCAGCAAGATGATCGGCATCCAGCAGGCTTTGCACATCAATGTCGATATGGCGCGGATCGGTAATATGTTGATCGCGCAGGGCAAAGGCTTTCTTGGTGGCTTCAACGATGCGATGCACGGTCTGCGTTTCATCGGCATCCGCCATATTGAGCTGGTCGGTAATGCCCAGAATCGCCAGCGACACCAGCCCCTGGGTGGGTGGCGTCATGTTCCAGATATCGCCTTCGCTGTGCGCCAGATGCAACGGCGTGCAGCGGCGTGCCTGCTGGCGTTGCAGATCTTCGAGGGTGACCGGCATGCCGAGTGCCGACATTTCCCGTGCCAGATGATGCGCCAGTTCACCGCGATAAAAACTGTCTAATCCCTGCTCGCACAGCAGGCTGAGGGTATTGGCCAGCGCCGGTTGGGTGAAACGGCTACCTGCCGCAGGCACTTCGCCATCGGGCAAAAAGGTGGCAGCAAACCCCGGCTGATCCTGCAATTCATGGCGTTTAGCGGCGGTTGCGGCGGCCTGCGAGTCTGTGACGGGAATGCCGTCAGCCGCATAGCGGATAGCGTCACGCAGCAGGCGTGGCAGCGGCAATGCTGTGGCTCCCAGCTCGGCTGAATAAGCCAGGGCTTCCTGCCAGCCGCTGACGGTGCCTGCCACGGTGAGCGCCGCTTTCGGTCCGCGATGTGGAATTTTTGTTGCGCCGTGATAAAAATCGAAGTGCGCCAGTGAACCGGCAGCACCGCTGGCATCGATAGCGATGGGATCGCCACCCGGCGGCACAATCAGCCAGAAGCCGTCACCGCCCAGCCCGTTCATATGCGGGTAGACCACGGCGATAGTAGCGGCAGCCGCGACCATGGCTTCAATGGCGTTGCCACCTTCGCGCAGCACCGCTAAGGCGCTTTCGCTGGCGAGATGGTGCGGGGTTACGGCCATGCCTAATGGCGCCATATTGCTCTGTATCATAGTGAACTCATTTTTCGGGTACGTGGGGAAGTTATAGCAAGAGCTGTTCCAGTTTTGGCAGGAAAACCATTGTGGATCGATTTATGCTAGCTTGTGATGAAACGAAAGTTACAGGACGAATGATGAAACAGTTAGATGAACGCCTCCGTAGCCACTATCCGCAACTGTCGCCGCAGGAGCAGCGCATTGCCGATTTTGTCTTTGATCATTTTGACGACCTGATCAGCTATAACAGCGCGGAACTGGCGCGGCTGAGTGGTGTGTCAAAAGCGACGGTGAGCCGCCTGTTCAAGCGCCTTGGCTACGAAAAATACAAAGACATGCGTGATGAGCTGCGCACGCTGCGCCAGAGCGGTATGCCCCTTACGGACAACCGCGATGCAGTGCAGGGCAATACGCTGCTGTCGCGTCATTACAAGCAGGAGATGGCGAACCTGACGCAGTGGGTCAACAGCATTGATCCGCAGCAGTTTGGCGAGGTAATTCAGGCGCTGGCGCAGGCGAAACGGCTGTTTATCGTCGGCATGCGTAATGCCTATCCGGTAGCGCTGCATCTGCGTCAGCAGCTGATGCAGGCGCGTCCTCAGGTCCATGTGCTGCCGCAACCCGGCCAGACGCTGGGTGAGGAGCTGGTGGATATCACCCCGGAAGATGTGGTGGTGGTGATGGCGTTTCGCCGTCGGCCCCGCATCCTCCGCCCGCTGATGCAGCAGCTACAACAAAGTAATATCCCGGTGCTGGCGCTGTGTGAACCGCAGGCGCAGGGCGTGCTCACCCTGGCACGCTGGCAGCTGTGTGCACCGCTCGACAGCGTCTCCGCCTTCGACAGCTATGCCTCCGCCATGAGTCTGGTGAATCTGCTGGCTAATGCCCTGTTGCATGAAATGTTGTCGCAAGGTCGACAGCGTATTCATCAAATCGCCGACCTCTACCAGCATCTGGATGAGCTGGAACACCGTTAAAGGGCACCGTTTTGGTGCTTTGCACCTTTTTTGATCGCTTTAATGTCCCGGCGCTGCGCTGGTTTTTTTCACCCTGATAAAGCTGCAACCCTGATTTTTCGTGGAAGTGTTCTTTTTGTTTCGGTTGGCACATTAGTTGCAGAACGATTCATCAAGAATCTTTTGTTTCACGTAAACTCACCGGGGTGCATAATGAAAAAAGTTTTAATGGCAGTGGCAGGCGCTGCGTTAATGATGGCGCAGGTCGGTAGCGCGATGGCCGATCAGCTGCAGGACATCCAGAAACGCGGTGTTATCCGCATTGCCGTACCGCAGGACTTCCCGCCGTTTGGTTCCGTCGGCACCGATTTACAGCCGCAGGGCTATGACATCGACATGGCGAAGTATCTCGCCAAAGAGATGAAACTGAAGTTGCAGCTGGTGCCTGTCTCCAGTGCTAACCGCGTACCGTATCTGCAAACCGATAAGGTCGATCTGGTGATCTCCAGCATGGGGAAAAATGCCGAACGTGAAAAAGTGATCGACTTTAGCCGTGCTTACGCGCCGTTCTTCCTGGGGGTGTTTGGTCCGAAAGGCGAAGAAATCAAAGATGCAGCGGCCCTGAGCGGTAAATCCATCGGCGTTACCCGTGGTGCAGTCGAGGATATGGTACTGACCGGCATCGCACCGAAAGACGCCGAGGTGAAACGTTACGAAGATAACAACACCACGCTGTCGGCTTATCTGTCTGGTCAGGTGCAGTTTATCGCCACCGGCAACCTGGTCGTGGCGGCGATTGCGCGTCAAAACCCGGCCAAGGCTCCGGTCGCGCAGTTCATGCTGAAAGATTCCCCGTGCTTTATCGGCCTGAAAAAGGACGAGCCTGCGCTGAAAGATAAAGTGAATGCGTTGATCGAGCAGGGCATTAAAGACGGCACCCTGAACAAGTTGTCCGAAGAGTGGCTGAAAGCGCCACTGCCGGCCAACCTCGGCGCATAAGAAGGACAGCCAATGATTGGGCAACTTAACTTTGCTGCGCTCTGGCCGCATTGGCCGGAGCTGCTGGCGGGGCTGTGGGTCACCATCCAGCTGACGGTACTGGCGACCGTAGGTGGCGTGTCGCTCGGTATCCTTGGTGCGGCACTGCGCAGCGGCAAACCCAGCTGGCTGAGCCGTATCTGGGGCGTTTATGTCGAGCTGATTCGCAACACCCCGTTTGTAGTGCAGCTGTTTTTTATCGTCTTTGGTTTGCCCAATCTTGGTCTGAAACTGACGGCGGGCGAAGCAGCGCTGCTGGCGATGCTGATTAACCTCGGTGCCTACAGTACCGAGATCATCCGTGCCGGTATTCAGGTGACGCCGAAAGGGCAGTGGGAGGCCGGACGTGTACTTGGCCTGACCCGCAGCCAGACGTTTCTGCGCGTGGTGTTGCCGCCGTCCTTGCAACGCATTTACCCGGCACTGGTCAGCCAGTGCATCATCGTGATGCTGGGATCGTCAGTGGTGTCGCAGGTCTCCTATGAGGAGCTGACCTTCGCCGCCAACCTGATTCAGTCGCGAACCTTTTTGAGTTTTGAAGTCTATCTGGTGACCACGTTGATTTACCTGGCGTTGTCGATTGCCATGCGTCAGCTGCTGCTGGCAGTGGGACGTAAATGGTTTGGAGCACTGCCATCATGACGACCTTTACCGACTGGGACATCCTGCGCAACCTGCTGCTGGCGGCGCGCTGGACGATTTTGCTGTCGCTGGTGGCCTTCTTTGGTGGCACGCTGGTGACCCTGCCGCTGCTGTTTTTGCGCCTGCTACGTAAACCGTGGCTGATGCGGTTGATCCGTGGTTACACCGAATTGTTTCAGGGCACGCCACTGCTGATGCAGCTGTTTCTGGCGTTCTTTGGCGTCGGGTTGTTCGGCATCGACGTTGCCCCCTGGACCGCCGCCTCACTGGCGTTGACGCTCTACACCAGCGCGTTTCTGGTGGATATCTGGCACGGTAGCATCCGTGCGTTACCGAAAGGCCAGTGGGAAGCATCGCGCTGCCTCGGCCTGACTTTCGGCCAGACGTTGTACCGCGTGATTGCTCCGCAGGCGATCCGCATTGCTATCGCGCCGACCGTCGGCTTTGCCGTACAGGTGATTAAAGGCACGGCGCTGGCGTCCATCATCGGTTTTGTCGAGCTGACCAAGGCCGGCACCATTTTGACCAATGTGACTTATCAGCCGTTTAAGGTATTTGGCCTGGTGGCGTTGGGTTACTTCCTGATGTGTTATCCGCTGTCTCGCTACAGCCAGTACCTGGAGAAAAAATTCAATGCCGCTCATCACCATTAATCAGGTACAGAAGTACTACGGCGACAACCATGTGTTGAAAGGGGTCGATCTCGATATCGAAATGGGCGAGGTGATCTCCATCATCGGCCGCAGCGGATCGGGTAAAAGTACCTTGCTGCGCTGTATGAACGGGCTGGAAGGCTATCAGGAAGGCAGCATCAAACTTGGCGGCATGACCATTACCGACCGGGAATCCCAGGCGCGTGACATCAGCCGTTCGGTCGGCATGGTGTTTCAGAGCTTCAACCTGTTCCCGCATATGACGGCGCTGGAAAATGTCATGCTGGCACCGCGTCGCGTGCTGAAAAAGAGCGAGGCGGAGTGCCGGGAACTGGCAAAACAGATGCTGGAAAAAGTTGGCCTCGGTGAGCGCCTCGACTATTACCCGGCCAATCTTTCGGGCGGTCAGCAGCAGCGCGTGGCGATTGCCCGTGCGCTGGCGATGCAGCCCAAAGTATTACTTTGTGACGAGATCACCTCGGCGCTTGACCCTGAGCTGGTAGGCGAAGTGCTGAAGGTGCTGGAGCAACTGGCGGCTGAGGGTATGACGCTGATTCTCGTGACACATGAAATGAACTTCGCCCGCGACGTGGGCGATCGTGTGGTCTTTATGCATCAGGGACGCGTCTGGGAACAGGGTGACAGCAAAACGCTGTTCGCCAATCCGCAAACAGCGGAACTGAAACAATTTATCTCGACGGTTCGTCTCTAAGCCAATAACAAGGAATTCATCATGGACATCGCGCAGTTTCCGCAAATCAATCCACCGCAACGCCTGCTGATGGGGCCGGGGCCGATCAACGCTGATCCGCGCGTACTGCGCGCCATGTCTACACAGCTGATTGGTCAATACGACCCGGCGATGACGAATTATATGAATGAGGTGATGGCGCTGTATCGCGGCGTATTCCGTACCGAAAACCGCTGGACCATGTTGATCGACGGCACCTCACGCGCCGGGATCGAAGCGATTCTGCTGTCGGCGATCCGTCCGGGCGACAAAGTGCTGGTGCCGGTATTCGGTCGTTTTGGTCATCTGCTGTGTGAAATTGCCCGCCGCTGCCGTGCGGAAGTGCACACCATTGAGGTGCCGTGGGGCGAGGTGTTTACGCCGGATCAGATCGAAGATGCCATCAAGCGTATCAAGCCGCGCCTGCTGCTGACTGTGCAGGGTGATACCTCCACCACCATGCTGCAACCGCTGGCTGAGCTGGGTGCCATTTGCCAGAAATATGGCGTGTTGTTCTACACCGATGCCACTGCCTCTCTCGGTGGTAACGCGCTGGAAACCGATGCCTGGGGGCTGGATGCGGTTTCGGCGGGGATGCAGAAATGCCTCGGCGGTCCGTCGGGTACGTCACCCATTACCCTTAGCCCGCAGATGGAAGCGGTGATCCGCAAACGTAAATGTGTGGAAGAGGGGATCCGTACCGCCGATCATCAGGACGGCGAGGACGAGATGATCTACTCCAATTACTTCGATCTCGGCATGATCATGGATTACTGGGGCCCGGAGCGTCTGAACCACCATACCGAAGCCACCACGGCGTTGTTTGGTGCGCGTGAGTGCGCGCGTCTGATCATGCAGGAAGGGCTGGATAACGGTATCGCCCGTCATAAGCTGCATGGCGATGCGCTGCTGAAAGGTATTCAGGGCATGGGGCTGGAAACCTTTGGTGACCTGCAACATAAGATGAATAACGTGCTGGGTGTGGTGATCCCGCAGGGCGTGAACGGCGATCAGGTACGTAAGCGGGTGCTGGAGGATTTCGGTATTGAGATTGGTACCTCGTTTGGCCCGCTGCACGGCAAGGTTTGGCGCATCGGGACTATGGGCTACAACGCGCGCAAAGATTGCGTGATGCAAACCCTGACGGCGCTGGAAGCGGTGCTGAATCATCTGGGCTTCCGTTCCACACAGGGGGCGGCGCTACAGGCGGCCTGGGATCATTACGGGAGCCACGCATGAGTGAAAGCCTGATGACTGCCAGCGAGGCGCAGTCAGCCGCCGCACGCGTCATGGCACGCTGCGATGCGCTGGCTGAGATCAGTGAAACTGAAGATGGCCTGATGCGGGTCTACCTCTCGCCGGAACAAATGCGTGCTAATCAGCGCGTCGGTGAGTGGATGCAGGCCGCAGGTATGACGGTATGGCAGGATGCGGTTGGCAATATCTGCGGCCGCTATGAATCTGCCACGCCGGGTGCACCGGCGCTTCTGCTCGGTTCACATCTCGATACCGTACGTAACGCCGGTCGCTACGATGGGATGCTTGGCGTATTGAGCGCGATTGAAACCGTACAGTGGCTGCACGATCACCAGCAGCGCCTGCCGCTGGCGATTGAGATTGTTGGCTTCGGCGACGAAGAGGGCACACGTTTTGGTATTACCCTGCTGGGCAGCCGTGGCATCACCGGCAGCTGGCCGGAAAGCTGGGTCACTCATCCCGATGGCAACGGCATCACTGTCGCGCAGGCGATGCAGGATGTTGGTCTGGATGCAGCGAACATCCTTGACGCCGCGCGTGATGTTAACGACATCGCGGCCTATCTGGAGCTGCATATCGAGCAGGGGCCATGCCTCGAGCAGGAAGATCTGGCGCTTGGCGTGGTGACGGCCATCAACGGGGCGCGTCGCCTGAATTGTCGTTTTACCGGCGAAGCAGGCCATGCGGGTACGGTGCCGATGACGCATCGTAAAGACGCGCTGGCCGCGGCTGCCGAGTGGATGGTGTTTATCGAGCAGACCACCCGTGAGCTGGATCCGCAGCTGGTGGCGACGGTGGGAACGCTGCACTGCGCACCGGGGGCGGTGAATGTCATCCCGGGTGACGTGCAGTTGTCACTGGATGTGCGCGGTCCGCAGGATGAACCGCTGGCACGTCTGCTGTCGCAGTTACTGACCCAGGCGGAAGCCATCGCCTTACGCCGTGGCCTGACCTTCAGCGCGGACGAATATTATCGTATTGCTGCGACTGCCTGCGATGCGCGGTTGCAACAGGCGCTGAGCCATGCGCTGGAAACGGTGCAGGGGCGCAGTTTGTCGCTGCCAAGCGGTGCCGGACACGATGCGATAGCCATTGCTGAGCGCTGGCCGGTGGGGATGTTGTTTGTGCGCAACCATCGCGGCATCAGCCACCATCCGGCGGAGTCAGTGCAGACGGCGGATGTGGCGTTGGGGGTGCAGGCGTATTTGCAGGCCGTGTGCGATCTGGCACGAGCATAACAGGAGTGGTGGCATGAATCTGGAGAGCTTTAATCAGTTGTCACCCGCGCAGGCTCAGGCGGCGATTGCCCATTGTGTCGCCATTCCCGCCTGGCAACAGGCGTTGGTAGCGGCCCGCCCGTTTGCCGATAGCGCCCAGCTGATCGCTGAAGCCGAGGCGCTGGCCCAACGGTGGCAGGGGGCGGAACTGGAACAGGCGCTGAGTGCCCATCCACGCATTGGTGAGAAAGCCCAGGGCGAGGGCAAAGAAGCCACGTTTTCGCGCAGTGAGCAGTCAGCCATGAATGAGGCTGACGGCGCGTTGCAGTTTGCCATGCTGGCGGGTAATCAACGCTATGAACAGCGCTTTGGCCGGGTATTTCTGATTCGTGCCAAAGGTCGTAGCGGCGAGGAAATGCTGGCGGAGTTGCAGCGCCGCCTCAATAATGATGCCGCGACAGAACAGCAGGAAGCGCTGGCACAATTACGGGAAATTACTTTGTTACGGCTGAAGGAGAGCATCATATGAGCACCATCACCACGCATATTCTCGATACGGCGCTGGGTAAACCGGCGATTGGTGTGGCGATTTCGCTGGAACAGAACAGCCCGGAAGGCTGGCTGCCGCTGGCTCAGGGCAAGACCGATACCGACGGGCGGATTAAAGATTTAACGCCAGAGCCATTAGCGCCGGGGCATTATCGTCTGACTGCTGAAATCGGTGATTATTTTGCCGCAGCGGGCCGTGATGCGTTGTACGTCAGTGCGCAGATTGATTTTGTGCTGGGGGAAACCGGCAGCCATTATCATCTGCCGTTCCTGATTTCCCCGTGGTCGTGGTCAACCTATCGCGGCAGTTAAACCGCCGCTACGGGATCCGTTCGGGTTATAACGTAAATTGATCCGCATCGCGCCACGCCGGGAAGCGTTCACGATATGCCTGCAACTCCTCCAGCGACAACTCAGCATCAATGCGCGCCCGCGCAAACGGCTCAGCGGCGGCCAGGATGTCACCCAGCGGTGAAATAATCCGGCTATCGCCGCTGTACTGGTGCTGATTACCGTCGCTGCCGACGCGGTTACAGCCCGCGACATACGCCTGGTTCTCAATCGCCCTTGCCAGCAGCAGTGACTGCCAGTGCAGCGCACGCGGCGCGGGCCAGTTGGCGACAAACAGCGCCAGATCATAATCGTTGCGGTTGCGGGTAAAGACCGGGAAACGCAGGTCATAACAAATCTGCGGCAGAATACGCCAGCCACGCCAGGTAAACACCTCGCGCGTTTCACCCGCGACATAATGCTGATGCTCATTCGCCATGCGGAACAGATGGCGCTTGTCATACTGATGCAGCGTGCCATCCGGCTCAACCAGCAGGAAACGGTTTACCGCGCCTTTTTCAGTCTGGATTGCCGCGCTGCCGCCGACCAGCGCATTGCTGGTTTTGGCATGCTGGTGCAGCCACGCGACGACTTCTTCCTGAGGCAGCGAACTTTCCGCTGCTTCCATCGCGAAGCCGGTAGTAAACATCTCTGGCAGCAGGATCAGATCACGCCCTTCAATGCCTTTCAGCACGCCGTCGAAATGGCGCAGATTCGCTGCACCATCCATCCAGCTCAGGGTTTCCTGCAAAACGGTAATTTTCAAAGCTGACATAAACGCTCCGCAGCGGCGTCGAGCGTCGCTTCCTGTTTGGCAAAGCACAGGCGGATCAGCTTATGCGGGAAAGGATCGGCGCAGAACACCGACAACGGAATCGCCGCCACACCGACTTCTTTGGTCAGCCACTGACAGAAACTCACGTCATCCAGATCGGAGATCGCGCTGTAATCTGCCAGCAGGAAGTAGGTGCCTTCACAGGGCAGCACTTCGAAACGGCTTTTTGCCAGCGCCTGAACCAGACGGTCGCGGCGGGCGCGATAAAACTCGGGCAGCTCACGATAATGCTCCGGCTCAGCGCGTAGCATATCGGCAATCGCCAGCTGTGCCGGGGTATTCACCGAGAAGGTCAGATACTGGTGCACTTTGCGGATTTCCGCGCTGATCGCCGCGGGGGCCACGCAGTAACCCACTTTCCAGCCGGTCATATGGAAGGTTTTACCAAAGGACGACACGGCAATCGCGCGCTGACGCAATTCGGCATGGGCCAGCACGCTGGCATGACCCTCTTCGGCGAAGCAAATGTGTTCGTAAACTTCGTCGCTCAGCACATAAATTTCCTGTGCGGCGATGGCCTGCCACAGCTGCGCGTAATCACTCTTGCGCCAGACAGTGGCGGAAGGGTTGTGCGGCGTATTCAGAATCACCAGGCGGGTTTTGGCGCTCAGCAGGCTCTGGAATGCGTTCCAGTCCACGCGGAAACCCGGAGGCTGCAAGGCAATGCGTTTCAGCACGCCACCGGCCAGCTGCACGGCAGGGGCATAGCTGTCGTAACTCGGGTCGAAGCAGATCACTTCATCACCCGGACGCACCAGCGCGGTAATGGCGGCGTACAACGCTTCGGTCGCCCCGGCAGTGACGGTGATGTCGCTGTTGACGTCGGGTTTATGACCGTAAAGTTCAGCCGTTTTGTCGGCGATGGCTTCGCGTAACGGTAATGCACCGGTCATTGGGGCATACTGGTTGGCACCCTGGCTGACGTGATACGCCAGGCGTTCCTGGAGATAGCGCGGACCGTCAAAATCAGGGAAACCCTGCGACAGATTTATCGCGTTATGAAGCTGCGCCAGCGCGCTCATTTGGGTAAAAATGGTGGTGCCGAGCGCCGGTAATTTGCTCTCGGGAATCAGGTTGTGCTGCGTCATTGATCTTTTGCCTTAAGCGCGAATGTCGTTGCGGAGTTAACCCTCTGTTGCTGCCACTATAAACAGGATGTTAATATTTGGCAATCGAGACGCTTAGACGTCCAAACTAACCTGCGGGATATCAACATCGCTATGACCGATTTTCTTCCACTGGAACAGCTGGTGGCTGCCTGCCACTGGATTGGCGCAAAAGGCTGGGCACCGGCCACGGGCGGTAACATGTCGGTACGTCAGGATGACGAATATTGCCTGCTGAGCGCATCGGGCAAGGATAAAGGCCGCCTGACGCGTGATGACTTTATTCAGGTGGAGATTGCCACTAACGAGGTGCCGTCCGGACGTAAGCCATCGGCGGAGACGGGTCTGCACACCCTGATTTATCGTCTGTTCCCGGAAGCCGGTGCCGTGCTGCATACGCATACTGTCAATTCGACGGTGTTGTCACGGGTGGAGAAGGGCAGCGCGCTGCTGCTGAGCGGTTATGAAATGCAGAAAACGCTCGCCGGTCAGGACACCCATCTCAACACCGTGGCGATTCCACTGTTCGATAACGACCAGGATATCGATGCCCTGGCTGAGCGTATTGCGGCCTTTGCCGTTGAAACGCCACTGCGTTATGGTTTTCTGCTACGTGGCCATGGCCTGACCTGCTGGGGTAAAGACGTCAACGAGGCCCGTCGCCATCTGGAAGGGCTGGAATTTTTGTTTGAATGTGAACTACAACGTCGGCTGCTGGAGGCCAGATGATTCGCGCAATTGTTACCGATATTGAAGGCACCACCAGCGATATCCGCTTTGTCCACAACGTATTATTCCCGTATGCCCGTCAGCATCTGGCGACTTTTGTACGCGGGCATCAGGCGGAGCAGGCCGTAGCCGCCGCGCTGGACGCGGTGCGTGAGGAATCCGGCGCACCCGAGGCCTCGCTGGATGAGGTGATCGCCACCCTGCTGAACTACATCGATCAGGATCGCAAATCACCCGGCCTGAAAGCGTTGCAGGGCATGATCTGGCGTGATGGTTATGTCGAAGGCCAGTTTACCGGCCATCTCTATCCTGATGTGCTGCCGGCGTTTGAACGCTGGCGTCAGCAGGGTAAAGCGCTGTATGTATATTCCTCCGGTTCGGTGGCGGCGCAGAAATTGTTATTTGGCTACAGTGACGAAGGTGATTTAACGTCGTTGTTTAGCGGCTATTTTGACACTGGCGTCGGTGCCAAGCGTGAAAGCCAGTCCTACCGCAATATCGCTCAGCAAATCGGTCATGATGCGTCTGAACTGTTATTTCTGTCCGATATTCACCAGGAGCTGGACGCGGCGGCTGAAGCGGGCTGGCGCACCCTGCAATTAATTCGCGGCGAGGCGGATAGCGAAAGTCGCCATCGTCAGGTAAACGATTTTTCCCAGATTAACCCGGAGTCGATTTAGGATGAGTGCACTGACCATTTTTACCGATACTGAAGCCAGCCAGCCGGTGTGGCACAGCACCGATGCAGAAGCGATTCGCGAGCGTCTCAACGCCAAAGGCGTCCGTTTTGAACGCTGGCAGGCCGATCGCGATCTGGGTGCCAACCCGGATTCTGACACGGTGATTAACGCCTACCAGCATGCGATTGATCGTCTGGTGGCGGAGAAAGGCTATCAGAGCTGGGATGTGCTGAGCATGCGTGCGGATAACCCGCAGAAAGAAGCGCTGCGCAGTAAGTTTCTTAACGAACATACCCACAGCGAAGATGAAGTGCGTTTCTTTGTCGAAGGTTCCGGTTTGTTCTGCCTGCATCTTGATGGTCAGGTGTATCAGATTCTGTGTGAAAAACAGGACCTGATTTCCGTGCCAGCCGGAACGCCGCACTGGTTCGATATGGGCTCTGAACCACACTTCACCGCGATCCGTATCTTCGATAATCAGGAAGGCTGGATTGCCAATTTCACCGGCGACAGCATTGCGGATGCGTATCCGCGTCTGGCCTGATCATTTGCTGACTCGTAACGGCGCGATTTATTGCGCCGTTACCACCGTGCTTCATTTATGGTTGAAATATACCTTCCTGAATCTGTGCAGGCGTCACCACGCCGGTATCCAGTACCCAGCCACTGATAAGCTGAGCGGGGGTCACATCAAATGCCGGGTTGTAAACAGCGGCATTCTCCGGTGCCCATTGCACGCTGCCAAAACTGCCGGATACGCCGGTGACTTCGCTGGCGGCACGCTGTTCAATTGGAATTGCGTCTCCGTTCGGGCACAGGCGGTCCAGCGTGGTATGCGGTGCAGCCACATAGAACGGAACGCCGTGATAATGCGCCAGCACCGCCAGACTATAGGTGCCGATTTTGTTCGCCACATCGCCATTGGCAGCGATGCGATCCGCACCGACCCAAATCGCATCGACCACACCGCGCGCCATCAGGCTGGCGGCCATTGAATCGGTGATCAGGTGATAAGGAATCCCCAGTTCACCCAGCTCCCAGGCGGTAAGGCGGCCACCTTGCAACAGCGGGCGGGTTTCATCCACCCAGACATTTTTCACTTTGCCCTGCTGATGCGCATGGGCAATCACTCCGAGCGCAGTGCCGACACCCGCCGTCGCCAGGCCGCCGGTGTTGCAGTGGGTCAGCAACTGGCTGCCCGGTGTGACCAGTGCGCTCCCCGCGCGGGCGATGTTGTCGCACAGTTGTTTATCTTCCGCCACCAGACGCAGCGCTTCTGCCGTCAGTGCGGTGACAAAATCGTTCTCTGCCAGCGCCACTTTCATGCGGTCCAGATTGTTCATCAGGTTGACCGCCGTCGGGCGTGCCGCCCGCAGCACCTCCAGCGCCTCCGCCAGACCGGATCTGTTCATCCCTTGCTCGGCCAGCAGCGCCAGCAGCAGACTGGCGGAAAGGCCAATCAGCGGTGCGCCACGCACACGTAACGCGTGGATATGAGCTACCAGCTGCGCGACATTGTGCGCGGGTAGCCAGTTTTTCTGCTGCGGCAATGCCTGCTGGTCAAGGATCCACAGCTGGTTATCACGAATTTCCAGGCTGGTTGTGCGAAGTGTTTGCATGGTGTGAAATCTCTGTTGCGTTAATGGCGGCTATTGTGCCAACATGCGTGACGGATGTATAGACGTCTGAACGGCTTATTACTTACGATTCACGAGGAACAGGCAATGTCGCAATACCGTACGTTCACCGCTGCCGATGCTGTGGAATATGCAAAACAATTTGGCGGTGTGGACGATCCGTCAGCGCTGGTGAGCGCCGAGGAGATCGGTGATGGGAATCTCAACCTGGTGTTCAAGATTTACGACAATCAGGGCGTCAGCCGTGTGGTGGTGAAACAAGCGCTGCCATATGTTCGTTGCGTGGGTGAATCCTGGCCGTTAACCCTTGACCGCGCACGCCTTGAAGCGCAGACGCTGGTGGAGCACTACAAACATTGCCCGCAGCACACTGTGCATGTCACCCATTATGACGCTGAGCTGGCGGTGATGGTGATGGAGGATCTCTCCAGCCATCGTATCTGGCGTGGCGAGCTGGTAAAAGGCGTGTATTATCCGCAGGCCGCCAGCCAGCTGGGCGAATACCTGGCGCAGACCCTGTTCCATACCTCGGATTTCATCCTGCATCCGCATAAGAAAAAAGCGGAAGTGGCGCGCTTTATTAACCCGGAAATGTGTGAAATCACCGAGGACCTGTTCTTTAACGATCCTTACGTCGCTCATGAACGCAATAAATACCCGGCGGCGCTGCAATCGCTGGTGGAAAGCCTGCGCAGCGATGACGCACTGCGCATTGCGGTGGCCGGTCTGAAGCATCGCTTCTTCGCCGATGCCGAAGCCTTGCTGCACGGCGATATCCACAGCGGATCAATCTTTGTGGCGGATGGCAGCCTGAAAGCGATTGATGCTGAGTTTGGCTACTTCGGGCCGATTGGTTTTGACGTCGGTACCGCGCTGGGCAACCTGCTGATTAACTACTGCTGCCTGCCGGGTCTGCTGGCCCCGCGTGAAGCGGCGGAAGCGCGTGAACGTCGCCTGAGCGATGTGCATCAGGTATGGAGCACCTTTGCCAGCCGTTTCCTCGAACTGGCACAGGCCAAAACCACCGATGTGGCGCTGGCGTATCCCGGCTATGCTGCGGCTTTCCTGCGCAAAGTGTGGAGCGACACCATCGGTTACTGCGGCACCGAGTTGATTCGCCGTACCGTGGGTATGTCGCATGTCGCTGATTTCAAAAATATTGGCGATGACGCCATGCGTACCGAGTGCATCCGCAACTGCATCACGCTGGGGCGCACGCTGATTCTGGCGGCCAACCATATTGATGATGCGGATGGGTTGATTGCCCGCATCCGTCAGGCGAGTTAAATAATAAAGCCTCCCGCCAGGGAGGCTTGTTGATCGTGCCGCGAAGCTTATGCCGCTTCGCTGGCGCGTGCGGGTGTTTTAGTTTGTGGCTTTGGCACGGCCAGGGCTTCCGGCGCAAACTCATCCACGTTGATGGCACGCAGACGGCTGGCCTCGGCGCGGGTCAGGATCTTCGCTTCGGCTTCGTCAATCCAGCCCTCTTTCAAACCACGTTGTGCCAGCTGATCCAGCCGGGTGAAGGAAATATTTTTCTTCAGTTGCAGGCACAGACGATCGTGAATCACTTCCGCTGCCATCACATCCTGTAACGCCTGTTCCAGTTGGCCCGCCGGGTTGTGTGCGCTCGGCGTCAGATACTGACCACGACCCAGACGCGTGCGCGTCGCGGAGGGCAGTTGCAGCAGTTTCGCCAGCTTATGATCAAGCTTATCAGACGGGGCCGGACAGTGATGTCCACCGACGAAGATCACCATACGCAGCGCACCGGCGACAAAACGATTTGGGAAGTTGCGCAGCAGGTCGTCAATGGCCGCTTCTGCCTGATGCAGTGCATCCTGGACGCCCCAGTGCACCAGAGGCAGATCGGCTTCGTTACGACCTTCGTCCTCATAACGTTTTAAGGTTGCTGATGCCAGGTAAAGCTGGCTCAGGACATCCCCCAGACGCGCAGAGATGCGCTCACGACGTTTCAGACTGCCGCCCAGCACCGCCATGGCAACATCAGCCAGCAGCGCCAGGTTAGCGCTCAGGCGGTTCATTTGCTGATAATAACGGCGGGTAGCGTCGCGGGTGGGTGTCGCGCTGGTGCGGCCACCGGTCAGACCCAGCCACAGGCTGCGAACTTTATTGCTGCCCACATGGCCGATATGGCTGAACAGCGCACGGTCAAAGGCCGCCAGATCGTTTTTCGCCGCGGCATTCATCTCTTCCAGTACCCACGGATGGCAGCGAATCGCACCCTGACCGAAGATAATCATGCTACGCGTCAGAATATTGGCCCCCTCGACGGTAATGGCAATCGGTGCGCCCTGGTAGGCACGGGCGAGGAAGTTATTCTCGCCGAGCATGATGCCTTTGCCCCCGGCGATATCCATCGCATCAATGATCGACTGCTGACCGCGATGAGTGCAGTGATATTTGACGATCGCCGACAGCACTGCCGGTTTTTCACCCAGCATAATGCCGCTGGTGATCAGTGTTGCTGCTGCATCCATCACGTAGGCATTTCCGGCAATGCGTGCCAGCGGTTCTTCGATCCCTTCCATTTTGCCGATGGACACTTTGAACTGGCGACGAATGTGCGCATAGGCACCGGTCGCCAGCGCGATACTTTTCAGGCTGCCAGTGGAGTTGGACGGCAGGGTGATACCACGTCCTACCGAGAGGCATTCCACCAGCATACGCCAGCCCTGACCGGCCATCGCCGGGCCGCCGATAATGTAATCAATCGGTACGAAGATATCTTTGCCTCGCGTCGGGCCGTTCTGGAACGGCACGTTCAGCGGGAAGTGGCGGTGACCAATTTCCACGCCTGGCGTATGGGTGGGGATCAGCGCGCAGGTAATGCCCAGCTCCTCGGTATTGCCCAGCAGGTGTTCCGGGTCGGAGAGTTTAAAGGCCAGGCCGAGCACGGTAGCAATCGGTGCCAGGGTGATATAGCGCTTGTTCCACGTCAGGCGCATGCCGAGCACTTCTTTGCCCTGCCATTCACCCATACACACCACGCCGGTATCCGGGATGGCTCCGGCATCAGAACCGGCTTCCGGGCTGGTCAGCGCGAAGCAGGGAATTTCGTCGCCGCGTGCCAGTCGTGGCAGGTAGTGATCTTTCTGCGCATCGGTGCCGTAGTGTTGCAGCAGTTCGCCTGGACCGAGAGAGTTAGGCACACCAACGGTGATGGCGAGGATACCGGACACGCCCGCCAGTTTTTGCAGCACGCGCGCCTGAGCATAGGCAGAGAATTCGAGGCCGCCATATTCTTTTTTAATGATCATGGCGAAGAAACGATGTTCTTTCAGATACGCCCACAGCTCCGGCGGCAGATCGGCCATTTCGTGGGTGATCTGAAAATCATTCGCCATACGGCAGGCTTCTTCTACCGGGCCATCGAGAAAGGTTTGTTCCTCTTCTGTCAGACGTGGCTGTGGATAGTTGTGCAGTTTCTGCCAGTCCGGCTTGCCGCGGAACAGATCACCTTCCCACCAGGTAGTACCGGCGTCGATGGCTTCTTTTTCAGTACGCGACATCGGCGGCATCACTTTCTGAAAGCTGTGCAGCATCGGCTTCGAAAACATACTGCGACGCATCGCCGACAGGTTAAAGGGTAACAGGATTATGGCGAGCGGCAGCAGCAGCCAGGGCGTCCACAACCCGCTGAAGGCGAGGGCTGCGGTCCACAACAGCAGGATAGCGCTGCTGAAACGCAGGGAAAGTTGATGGTAGAAGAGGGCGCTAATCAATATCAGCGTCGCAACGATTGAGGCAACCAGCAT
The DNA here is from genome assembly GCF_047947045.1 of Pantoea sp. App145. Classification (NCBI taxonomy): domain Bacteria; kingdom Pseudomonadati; phylum Pseudomonadota; class Gammaproteobacteria; order Enterobacterales; family Erwiniaceae; genus Pantoea; species Pantoea sp. App145. The sequence continues at coordinate 1,882,014 of NZ_CP133290.1, read as the reverse complement.
AATGAACCGCTCCGTAAGTTGTAAGAGGTCTGACCTGTTATGTATAGAGGTTTAGAGCAGCGCCGGAAATTTATCAATCTGTTTACAACACAATTACAACCCAACTCACAAAATCGCCGGGATAGGTTGATCTGACACACGACTTCACGCTTTTTACCCTTCAGGGCCGGGCTTTCACCTGCGCCTGTGCTTTGCGCCTCCACGCCATTCCGTTAAACTTGCAGGGGTCAATCTTTCCTCTAAAGGACATCCCTATGTATCAGGACATTATCCGGTCAGAACTTAATGAAGCCGCCGATACGCTGAACAATTTCCTCAGCAATGAAGCCAATATCCATGCGATTCAGCGCGCGGCAGTGTTGCTGGCGGATAGCTTCAAAGCAGGTGGCAAAGTGCTCTCCTGCGGCAACGGCGGCTCGCATTGCGATGCCATGCACTTCGCCGAGGAGCTGACCGGGCGCTATCGTGAAAACCGTCCTGGCTACCCGGCGATTGCCATCTCTGACGTCAGCCATCTTTCCTGCGTCAGCAATGACTTTGGTTACGATTACGTGTTCTCGCGTTATATCGAAGCGGTGGGGCGTCCGGGCGATGTGCTGCTTGGCTTGTCTACGTCCGGCAATTCCGCCAACATCATCAAGGCGGTGGAAGCGGCGCGCGCGCAGGGGATGAAGGTCATCACCCTGACCGGCAAAGACGGCGGCAAAATGGCCGGTACTGCAGACATTGAAATCCGTGTGCCGCATTTTGGTTATGCTGACCGCATTCAGGAAATTCATATCAAAGTCATCCATATCCTGATGCTGCTGATTGAAAAAGAGATGGTGAAGTAAGTCGTGGCTTCTCCTCCCACGCCGGTGGGAGGATTTTACTAAGGCGGTAGCTATGTGCGAATTGCTCGGGATGAGCGCCAATGTCCCCACGGATATCTGTTTTAGTTTTACCGGGCTGGTGCAGCGTGGTGGTGGGACCGGACCGCACAAAGATGGCTGGGGCATCACCTTTTATGAAGATAAAGGCTGCCGCACCTTCAAAGATCCGTTGCCGAGCTATAACTCGCCGATTGCCCGTCTGGTGCAGGAATATCCAATCAAATCACATTCGGTGGTGGCGCATATTCGCCAGGCCAACCGCGGTGAAGTGTCACTGGAAAATACCCATCCGTTTACCCGCGAGCTGTGGGGCCGTAACTGGACTTACGCTCATAACGGTCAGTTGAAAGGCTATCGTCAGCTGGAGACCGGTCATTTCCGCCCGGTGGGGGAAACCGACAGTGAAAAAGCCTTCTGCTGGATCCTGCATAAACTGACTCAGCGTTATCCGCGCACGCCCGGCAACTGGCCAGCGGTGTTTCGCTATATCGCGGAGCTGGCGGCGGAGTTACGGCAGAAAGGGGTGTTTAACATGCTGCTGTCGGATGGACGTTATCTGATGGCGTTCTGTTCCACCAATCTGTTCTGGATCACCCGTCGCGCGCCGTTTGGCAAAGCCAAGCTGCTCGATCAGGATGTGGAGATTGATTTTCAGCAGCAGACTACGCCGCAGGATGTGGTGACGGTGATTGCTACGCAACCGCTGACGGGAAATGAAACCTGGCACCGGATAGTGCCAGGCGAATGGGTATTATTTTGCCTGGGAGAGCGCCAGGAATGATTTTGAAGCAGCGTCTGGCGCGGTCATTACCGCCGGGCTGCTGTTTACCGCGTACTGGCCGCTACCGGTGACGTTCACCGTCGGTGGCTGGTGGTACTTCGCAAAGTACGCATAACCCGGCTGCAACTGACGCCAGAAGCTGGCGTAAGTGGAGTAGCGGTGACGCTGCATGTTGCTGTCGGTCATACGGAACGGGAAGATGCCTAACGACACTTCTTCCTGCCCGTTACGCAGCGCAGCGTTAACGTAGGTGTAGATCTCATCCATATAGGCGTTGGTCATGGCATAGCAGCCAATGGATTTACAGTCGCCGTGGATCATCAGATATTTGCCGCTGTAGCCATTGTCACGGTCAAATTGGTTCGGAAAACCGGTATTAATCGCGCGATAATAATGGCTATCCGGTTTTAACTGATTCAGTTTGACGCTATAAAAACCTTCCGGGCTTTTAAAATCCCCTTCGCGGCGCTTGGGACCCAAACCGCCAGAGAAATTACAAATGCGGTAGCTATCCAGCAGACGATATTCATTACCGATCTTGCCGTACAGTTCCAGCGTACGCTCTTCCTTGAAAATCTGAATATAAACCGGGGTGCCAAGTAATTGTTTTTTTAGTTCTTTGCTTACCGGAGCCTCAGGGTTAACTGGCTCGGGATTGATTGCCCAGCTAAGGACCGGCATAAAAATCATCGCAAGCAAGAATGCGATTCTGCCCATTCTGTGTGTACCTTGAAGTGAAGAGGAACTCTGACGCATAACGTCTCTTATTGCATTATCGGAAATATCCGCTACCGCAGCGCAACATTAACATTGTCTGGCGTTTAATCAAGCCAGTGTCTGAGAAAATAGCCATTTACCTCAGGGATTACGGCGATAAATTTGTAAACTTTAATGCGTGCCCCGACAAATATTGCTGATATTTTGCAGTGCTGTATACTTATCCAGTGTCTGGAGGGGGTATGCGTAAGATCATTCATGTCGATATGGACTGCTTTTTTGCAGCGGTTGAAATGCGCGACGATCCCTCTTTGCGTGATATCCCGATCGCCATTGGTGGCAGCCGAGTGCAACGTGGCGTGATCAGCACCGCTAACTATCCGGCACGGGAGTATGGCGTGCGCAGCGCGATGCCCACCGCCACAGCGCTGAGACTCTGCCCCCACCTGCGCCTGCTGCCTGGGCGTTTCGAAGCCTATAAAGATGCCTCCCGCCAAATCCGCGACATCTTCGCACGCTACACCCCGCTGATTGAACCGCTGTCGCTGGATGAAGCTTACCTCGATGTCACCGATAGCCCGCATTGCCAGGGATCAGCCACGTTGATGGCGCAGGCGATTCGTGCCGATATTCTGCGTGAAACCCAGCTGACCGCCTCGGCAGGCATCGCGCCAATTAAGTTTCTCGCCAAAATTGCTTCCGACCTGAATAAACCGAATGGCCAGTTCGTGATCACACCGCAGGCGATGCCCGATTTTCTGCTGTCGCTGTCGCTGAGTAAAATTCCCGGCGTCGGTAAGGTGTCGGCGAAAAAACTGGAGGAGATGGGGCTACGTACCTGCGGAGATGTACAGCAGGCGGATTTGGCGCAGCTCCTTAAACGCTTCGGCAAATTTGGCCGGGTGTTATGGGAACGCAGCCACGGTATCGACGAGCGCGGCGTAGTGGTGGAGCGGGAACGTAAATCACTCGGCGTTGAGCGTACCCTGATGGAAGATATTCATAGCTGGGAACAATGCCTTGAAATCATTGATTATCTCTACGAGGAGCTGGATCGCCGCTTGACGCAGATTCGCCCGGACAAGTTAATCGCCCGTCAGGGAGTAAAACTGAAGTTCAATGATTTCCAGCTGACGACCCAGGAGCATATCTGGCCGGTGCTGAATAAAGAGGACATGATTGCGGTGGCGCGCAAAACCTGGGACGAACGCCGAGCCGGGCGGGGTGTCCGGCTGGTGGGACTGCATGTGACGCTGGTGAATCCACAACTGGAAAGACAGTTGCTGCTGGGTCTGTAGCGGCGCGATAAATCGCGCCGCTACACATCCTGGATTATTTTTTACCGTACTTCGCTTCCAGCGTGGCAAACCACGGTGCGACGAAATCGTGGTTCTCACCCCAGCCTGGGATGATTTTGCTCAGCGATGCCACGTTTACCGCACCCTGCTCGCTGTTCAACTGCTGCTGAGTAATCGAGGAAGCCTTAAACTCGTAGCTCGCGGGGGTGCTTTCACCGGCAATCTTATTCGCCACCAGACGCATATTCACTGCGCCAATGGTTTTCGGATCGACTGCCACAGTCTGCACCCACGGGCTGTTCTTCTCGTGCATCAGCTGCAGATCCTGGTTGGAGACGTCAATGCTGTACAGCTTGATCTCAGTACGGCCATTCTCCTGCAACGCCTTGTAGGCACCCTGGCTGAAGGCATCCCAGGAACCCCAGATCGCATCAATCTTGCCTTTCGGGTACTTCGCCAGAATCGCGCCAATCTTGTTCGCAGTGTCGCCCTGCACGTCAGAAGAGACCGCACCGATTGACTCCAGCTGATGGATGCCCGGATTTTCCTTCATCAGTTTTTCATACACCACCTGACGACGATCCATGGCCGGGAAGCCTGCGACCCACAATTTGACGATGTTCGCCTTGCCGTTAAAGTCTTTGATCAACTGACCAAGGGATTCCTGCGCCAGTGAGGCGTCATTCTGGGCGGTGACCGTCACGCCGTTCACCGGCGTATCAACCGGGGTATCAAACACCGACACCTTAATACCCGCATCAGCAATGCGTTTTACCAGCGCGGTGGAGTAGGGTTCTTTGCCATGCGACAGAATAATGCCGTCATATTTCTGGCTGATCGCCTGGCTGACGAAGTCCTGGAAACGTGCGTCATCGCCGTTGCTCAGGAAGGTGCTGACTTTGAAGCCCAGCTTACGTCCCTGCTGGATGGCACCGGCAACAAACTGGGTGGTGTTATCGTCAGAGCCGAGGTTACGGATAATGGCGATACGCACCGGTCCCTGGTGATTAGCGATGGCGGCAGGCACCGGTACTACGGTGTCGGCAAAGGCGGCGCTGACATTCAGCAGGCCTACTGCCAGCAGTGAAAGGGTGATTTTTTTCATGTTGTTCTCTTTCTTCAGGGAAGCGCCTTAGCGGCGCTGAATATAGGTAATCGCCAGGGCCAGAGCCAGCACCAGGCCTTTAATAATGTCCATGGCGTAGTAGGGCACGGAAAGCATCACCAGTCCGTTTTGCAGCACGCCAAGGATGATCGCGCCGACCAGAGTTCCGAGTGCATTCGGTTTGCCGGAACCGGCCAGCGAGAAGCCGATCCAGGCCGCCGCCACCGCATCCATCAGGTACCCGCCACCGGCATTCACCTGGGAGGAACCAATACGCGAAGCCAGCAGAATGCCGCCGACCCCGGCCAGCAGTGAAGAGATGACATAAGCCAGCACGCGATAACGGTTAGTTCGGATGCCGGAGAGACGAGCGGCTTCCGGATTGCCGCCGAGGGCATACATCCGACGGCCATGTTTGGTGAGCGACAGCGCCAGCTGTGCCACCACGGTCACCACCAGCATAATGATGACGATGGTGGGGACCTGGCCGAGCAGGTTAAAACCGGCCGGAATGGTACCTTCCGCCATATCCCCGTTCGGCATCACCATATTTTCGGTAATGGAGCCGCCAAAGCTATAGGTCATCGCCACGCCCTGGACCACAAACAGCGTCGCGAGGGTCGCCAGCATGTCAGGGATGCGCAGAATCACAATCAGGAAGCTGTTAAACAGCCCGACCAGGGTACACAGCAGCAGGGTGATGACGATGGCTTCGGTGGAATTGAATCCGTACCAGACGAACAGCGAAATCACCAGCGCATTCGCCAGCGAGGCGGTAGAGCCGACAGACAGGTCAAAGCCGCCAATGGTCAGCGAAATCGACACGCCAATCGCAATGACTGTGACAATCGCGATGGAGCGCAGAATGTTGATGATGTTGGTGGGCTCAAGGAAGCTGTCTGAGGCGAGGCCAAATGCGGCGATCAGGATCACCACCGTCAGCAACATGCCCCATTTATAGAGAAAATCAAACAGCTGATGGCGCAGAGAAGGCTGCGGGTTCAGGATTATATCTTTGCTGCTCACGCAGGGGTTCCTCCGGTGGAATAAAGCAAAAGCGTCTCTTCTGTGGCCTCACGTCCTTCCATTTCTGCCACAATGCGCCCGTCCCAGAGCACACAAATGCGGTCACACAGGCCTACCAGCTCGGAAAACTCACCCGAGGCATAGATGATGCCTTTGCCTTCCCGCGCTAATCCGTCGATCAGGCGGAACAAATCGGTTTTGGCCTTGATATCGACCCCTTTGGTCGGTTCATCAAAAATCAGCACATCGGCGTTATTACGCAGCCATTTACCAATCGCCACTTTCTGCTGATTCCCGCCCGACAGACGGCGCAGCGTTTGCGCCGGTCCGGTGGTGCGCACGTTGAGGCGGTTAATCACCTCTTCCGCCCAGCGCCACGCCTGACGATGGCCGAACAGGCTCCAGCGCGAAAAACTGCTATCGGCGCTGACGCTGAGGTTCATCGTCACCGATTCATCGATAAAGATGCCTTCTTTACGGCGTTCTTCCGGTACCAGCGCCATGCGGTTTTCCACCGAGTCATGCGGCGAGCGCGGACGCCACGGTTTGCCATGCAATTCGCCGTGGCTGACGCGGCTTTTGCTGGCACCAAACAGCGCTTTGCACAGCTCGGTTTTACCGGCTCCGGCTAATCCGGCGATACCGAGGATTTCACCTTTATGCAGGCGCAGCGAAATATCCTGGAGCAACTGGTCATCATGCAGGCCTTCCACCGCCAGCAGTAACGGCTGTTGCTGACGTTCACGGCGCGGCGGATAAACATCGGTCAGTTGGTGGCCGAGCATCTTCTCCACGATCTGTTCGCCGCTCAGTGCCGCCATCGGGGCGGTTTCGATCAAGCGTCCATCGCGCAGCACGGTCAGCTGGTCGCAAATCGCTTTCAGTTCGTGAATGCGGTGGGAAATAAACACCACGCCGATGCCATTGCCCTGTAAACGACGCACCACGCTAAACAGACGCTCGCTTTCATGCTGGTCGAGCGGCGCGGTCGGTTCATCAAGAATCAGGAAGCGGCAGTGATGGGAGAGGGCGCGGGCCAGCAAAATCTGCTGCTTTTCCGCCAGCGAGCAGCGTTCCACCAGACGTTTGACATCGATATTCACTTCCAGCTGATCCAGCAGCGCACGTGCCTGACGACGGATCTCGCTCCAGCGATAGCCGTGACCCGGTTCAGCCAGCTGATCAAGCAGGATGTTTTCCGCCACGCTGAGCTGTGGCACCAGGGCCACGTCTACTTCCTGCTGGACCAGATGGATGCCCAGCTTTTTGGCATCACGCGGTGAGCGAATGGTGACGGGCACGTCATCAAGCAGAATCTCGCCGTGATAATGGCTGTGTGCGCCAGAGAGCACCGCCATCAGCGTCGATTTGCCCGCACCGTTGGCTCCGGTCAGAGCATGTACCGAGCCGCCGTGGGTGACAAAGTCCACCTCGGTCAGCGCGGCAAAACCGCCAAAAGCGATGGAGATATTACGCATCTCCAGGCGGTTAATCGCACTCATGGACGGGGCCTTTTAAAGAAAGAATTGGGCGCATTTTTTCCTGAACATTCAGGCTCGGCAACAAACGAAAGCGCATAAGCTAGCACAAAATCTTATTAGCCATCCAGACATCTGGGTGTAACGGCGTCTAAAACTGGCAGGTGTCGGGAAGTGTAGTGAAAGAGGGAAGTCAGGTTGGAAAATGTCAGCATATTATGCTGGTTTGTTAACAGGCATAAAAAAACCAGGCCGAAGCCTGGTCAGTTATTTAACGAAAGCGTTACGCTTTTTCCGGCACCACGTTAAGCAGGGAGGTCAGCAATTGCCAGTAAAGGCCAACGCTGGCGACATGTACCTGCTCATCCGGCGAGTGCGGGCCGGTGATGGTTGGGCCGATGGAAACCATATCCATGTCAGGATAGGGTTTCTTAAACAGGCCACATTCCAGACCGGCGTGGATCACCTGGATGTTCGGCGTTTTGCCAAACAGCGCTTCGTAGGTCTTACGCGTCAGCGCCATGATCGGCGAATCAGCATCCGGCTGCCAGCCCGGGTAACCGCCTTTTGGCGCGGTTCTGGCACCGGCCAGCTCACCCAGTGAGGTCAGCACTTCCACCACGTAATCTTTTCCGGTATCGATCAGCGAACGAATCAGACAGATGATTTCTGCATTGTCCTGATCCATGGTCACGACGCCGACGTTGAGCGAGGTTTCCACCACGCCTTTGGCCACGTCTGAATTGCGGATCACGCCGTTCGGGGTGGTGTTGAGCAGGTTAAGGAAACGATCGCGGCAGTCAGTGGTCAGCGCGTGGCCCTGATGCGCCAGCGGTTCGCTCAGCAGCGTGATGTTTTTTTCTTTAATACCCAGCTCGTTTTGCAGCGTGGCCTGGAAATGCGCCGCAGCAGATTTCAGGGCATCCACTTTGTGGCTGTCGATAGCCAGGGTGGCAAAAGCTTCACGCGGGATAGCGTTACGCAGCGTACCGCCAGTGAATTCGATCAGACGCACATCCAGATCGCGCGCATGTGCCGCCAGGAAGCGTGCCAGCAGCTTGTTGGCGTTGCCCAGGCCCAGATGGATATCCGCACCAGAGTGACCGCCTTTCAGTCCTTTCAGCGTCAGACGCAGGGATTCATAACCGGCAGGCACCGCTTCACGCGTCAGGGGCAGGGTGGTGATAAAATCGATACCACCAGCGCAACCCATATAGATCTCACCTTCTTCTTCTGAGTCGGTGTTGATCAGAATATCGGCCTGCAGCCAGTTTGGCTGTAAACCAAAGGCGCCATCCATACCGGATTCTTCCGTCATGGTCAGCAGCACTTCAATCGGGCCGTGTGTCAGGCTGTTGTCGGCCAGCACCGCCAGCGCCGATGCCATACCGATACCGTTATCGGCACCCAGCGTGGTACCACGTGCTTTCACCCATTCGCCATCCACATACGGCTGAATCGGGTCTTTGGTGAAGTCATGCACTGTGTCATTGTTCTTTTGCGGCACCATGTCGAGGTGAGCCTGCAGCGCGACCGGAGTGCGTTTTTCCATGCCTTTGGTAGCGGGTTTACGAATCAGGATATTTCCGACCTGATCGCGTTCCACCCAAAGTCCCTGCTCTTTGGCCCAGCCGACAATGTATTCGGCCAGGGCTTCTTCATGGTAAGACGGGTGTGGAATGGAGCAGATTTTGGCGAAAATATCCCACAGTGGCTGGGGTGAAAGTTGCGACAATTCAGACACAACGCGTCTCCTGTGTCAGCGTGGCGGACGAGCCGCTCGCACGCGGGGTTCCAGTGAAAGATCGCCGTCAGCTCATCTGACGTGATGGGGCTGAGAATACCACTGTTTCTGACAGGGTGCGTAATCAGCCGCGCTAAAAAGCCGCAACCGATGCGTCAGATGCTGGTTTTTAACGCGACAGATCCTTATAATCTCGCGCAACCTTTTCCCCCTTGCACATTTTTAAGCCAACTTCAATTGGCCGGGACTCCTTTTATGAGCGAAAAATACGTCGTCACCTGGGACATGCTACAGATCCATGCCCGTAAACTGGCCCAGCGCCTGCTTCCTGTGGAACAGTGGAAAGGTATCATCGCGGTCAGCCGTGGTGGTCTGGTTCCGGCATCGCTGCTGGCGCGTGAACTGGGTATTCGCTATGTCGATACCGTGTGCATCTCCAGCTACGATCACGATCATCAGCGTGAAATGACCGTGCTGAAGCGTGCCGAGGGCGATGGTGAAGGATTTGTGGTCATTGACGACCTGGTGGATACCGGCGGCACCGCGCAGGCGATCCGTGATATGTATCCCAAAGCACGTTTTGTCACCATTTTTGCTAAGCCTGCTGGCCGTGCTCTGGTAGACGACTATATTGTCGATATTCCACAGAACACCTGGATTGAACAGCCGTGGGACATGGGCGTGGTCTACATTCCCCCCATCGTTAAAAGCTGATTGATGCAACGCAAACAACGCCCGGTTTCGCCGGGCGTTGTGCTTTCTGGATATCGCACAGCACCGCAGTGTGCAGTAAACTGATCCCTGCCGTGACTGCCGCAGGAAAGAGAGTTTACGATGCCCAGCAAAAATCTCAGCGAAGAGCTGTTTAAACCGCGTTTCAAACACCCTGAAACCTCCTCTCTGGTGCGACGAGAGCACCATCACCCCATCCAGGTTCATACCGCACTGGAGGGCGACACCCAGCATTGCTGGTATCGCATGCTGAATAAGCTGCTGTGGACCTGGCGTGGCCTGTCTCCGCAGGAAATCAGCGAAGTGCTGGCGCGTATCGCCATCTGCAATCTTGAACATACCAGCGATGCCCTGTTGGATACGGTGATTGGCTACCGTAGCGGTAACTGGAACTTCGAGTGGACGAAGCAGGCAGGGATGTGGCAGCAGGAAGCGATGCAGTGCGAAAACCATGATCTGGCGGGTCAGCACTGGCTGCATGCAGCAAACCTCTACAGCCTTGCGGCTTATCCTTATATTAAAGGCGATGAATTGGCCGATCAGGCTCAGGTGCTCGCCAATCATGCCTATGAAGAAGCCACCCAGCGGCTGGCTGGCGAACTGAAAACTCTGACCTTTCCTATCAGTGGCGGCAGTCCGGTGACGGGCTTCCTGCATATGCCAGCGCAGGCGCAGGCACCGTATCCGACGGTGATGTTATGTGGTGGCCTGGATTCGTTGCAGATTGACCATTATCGCCTGTTCCACGATTACCTCGCACCGCGCGGCATCGCGATGCTGACGCTGGATATGCCATCGGTCGGCCTGAGCAGTAAATGGACGCTGAACCAGGACACCAGCCAGCTGCATCAACAGGTACTGCGTGAGCTGAGTAACGTGCCATGGATTGATCACACCCGCGTGGGGTTGTTTGGTTATCGTTTCGGGGCCAATGTGGCGACGCGACTCGCCTATCTGGAAGTGCCGCGCCTGCGTGCCGTGGCGACGCTGGGAGCGATGGTGCACGGCGTGTTTGTCGATGAACAGCGTCAGGACCAGCTGCCGGATATGTATATGGATATGCTGGCCAGCCGCCTTGGCATGTCGTCCACCCCGGACAGCAATCTGCGCACGGAACTCAATCGTTACTCCCTGAAAGTGCAGGGCCTGCTGGGACGCCGTACGCCGATACCGATGCTGGCGGCGTATTGGAACAACGATCTGTTTAGCCCCGAAGAGGATGCGCGGATGATTGTCAACTCCTCGGCGCAGGGTAAAGCTCTGTTGATTCCGGCTGCGCCGGTTTTCAGCAGTTTCGACAAAGCGCTAAATCAGATTTGCGACTGGCTGGCAAAGCAGTTAAAAGACTAAGTAGCGATCGTTAAAAGGTCTGTTAACCAGTTAAGGGAGAATTAGCATGTCGTTACCGAGTGGTCACCCCCGTAGTCGCCTGCTTAAGCGTTTTACTGAGCTGGGGCCCTATATCCGCGAAGGGAAATGCGCAGAAACACGCTTCTTTTTCGATTGCCTGGCCGTGTGCATCAATGTGAAACCGGCACCGGAAAGCCGTGAGTTCTGGGGCTGGTGGATGGAACTGGAAGCGCAGGAAGATCACTTCACCTACCAATACACGTTTGGTATGTTTGATAAAGCGGGGAACTGGAGTGCCTCAGCGATCAAGGGCAAAGACAATAACGCCAGAGTAGAAGAGACGCTGCGCAACTTCCACGAGCGTCTTAAAGCCACACTTCATGAACTGAAGCTGGATCTCAAACCTGCTGCCGGATTTGATGAGCAGCCGGTAAAATTAAGCGCCTGACGGCGATAAAAAAAGGGCAGGTGATGAGCCTGCCCCTGGTTTCAGACACATTGAGGGTAAAGCTAAATCAGAACTGGTAAGTCATACCCACAGCAACGACGTCGTCGCTGTTGAGTGCCAGTTTGTTGTCGTCAGACAGCTGGTTGATCTTGTAATCCACCATCACAGACATGTTTTTGTTGAAGTAGTAAGTCGCAGCCACGTCGATGTATTTCACCAGGTCGGCATCGCCGATACCGTTTTCGATATCTTTGCCTTTGGTCTGTACGTAACCCAGTGACGGACGCAGGCCGAAATCAAACTGATACTGTGCAACCAATTCGATGTTCTGTGCTTTGTTCGCTGCACCAGAAACTGACGCACCCTGATAAGTCCCGCTGATTGGGGTCATGTTGCGGGTTTCGGTGTAGATAGCCGCCAGATACACGCTGTTGGCGTCATATTTCAGACCAGCACCCCAGGATTCAGCTTTCTGGCCTTTACCGTAGGTACGGGCTTCCTGCTGATTGGTACGGTCAGAAGAAGTGATGGCACTGATCGCGCTGATGCCGGTATCACCAAAACTATAACCCAGTGATGCACCGTAACCGTCGCCATTCTGACGAGAAGTATCGGTGGCGCTACCACGGGCGTTGGCGCTGGTGGAATCGTTTTTGCCCTGGTATTGCAGCGCGAAGCGCAGACCATCAACCAGGCCAAAGAAGTTGTTGTTACGGTAAGTGGCTACGCCAGTAGCACGTTGAGTCATGAAGTTATCCGCACGCGCAGTACCGTCGCCGCCGAATTCCGGGAATACGTCAGTCAGACCTTCCACGTCATACAGCACGCCGTAGTTACGGCCGTAGTCGAATGAACCGTACTGGCTGAATTTCAGACCGGCAAAGCCCAGACGGGTTTTGTTGCCGGTGTTAGCGTCTGAACCTTCAGAGTTGTTGACGTTGTACTGATATTCCCACTGGCCGTAACCGGTCATCAGGTCGTTGATCTTTGTCTGACCTTTGAAGCCGATACGAACATAGGATTTGTCACCGTTTGAGCTTGCGTTATCGCTCATGTAGTTTTCGGCTTTAACTTTGCCGTAGAAGTCCAGTTTGTTACCGTCTTTGTTGTAAACTTCAGCGGCATGCGCGGTTGAAGCCAGAGCCAGCGCGGATACGACTAATGCCAGTTTGCTTTTCATCATTTTGCTATCAATCCCAATGAGTAAAATTTGTTGTGCTCGTGAAAGAGCTTGTAATAAAACACGGGGACTTTTTACCGGTTAGCGATGAAAGTTTTATGACAGTTTTTCTGATTTCTTGTTAATCGCGAACTTTTGGTCTACCGCATTGTCCGGGGATTTTTGTGCTTTTCCCCCGGCGGCTGTTGGCTTCCTTGCTCACTCCTGATAAAACGTCCCTTCGCAGAACTTTTTTCTTATATGGCAGGAAAAACATGAGTGGCAGTCAGACCCTTGTGGTCAAGTTGGGTACCAGCGTTCTTACCGGCGGTTCACGTCGGCTGAATCGGGCGCATATGGTGGAGTTGGTTCGTCAGTGTGCGCAGCAGCACGCGGCGGGACATCGTATTGTTATCGTCACCTCGGGCGCGATGGCGGCCGGGCGCGAACACCTGGGTTACCCTGAACTGCCACCTACCATCGCCTCTAAGCAGCTGCTGGCTGCGGTGGGGCAGAGCCGTCTGATCCAACTGTGGGAACAGCTGTTTTCGATTTACGGCATTCATATCGGGCAGATGCTGCTGACGCGTGCTGATATGGAAGACCGTGAGCGTTTCCTGTACGCACGCGACACGCTGCGCGCGTTGCTCGATAACCATATCGTGCCGGTTATCAACGAAAACGATGCTGTTGCCACTGCCGAAATTAAAGTTGGCGATAATGATAATTTGTCGGCGCTGGCCGCCATGCTGGCGGGGGCTGACAAGCTGCTGCTGCTGACCGATCAACAGGGGCTGTTCACGGCCGATCCGCGCAATAATCCGGAAGCATCGCTTATCAGCGATGTGCATCAGATTGACGATGCGCTGCGCACGCTGGCTGGTGGTAGCGTGTCGGGTCTCGGGACCGGTGGGATGGCGACCAAGCTACAGGCGGCGGATGTTGCCTGTCGTGCAGGTATCGATGTGATTATCGCCGCAGGCAGCCGCAGCAACGTGATTGGCGAGGTGATCGACGGGAAACCGGTTGGCACCCGCTTCCACGCGCAGCAAACGCCACTGGAAAACCGTAAGCGCTGGATCTTTGGTGCGCCACCGGCCGGTGAAATTACCGTGGATGACGGCGCGCTGACCGCGATTCTTGAACGCGGCAGCTCGTTACTGCCAAAAGGCATCCGTGAGGTGCAGGGCAACTTCTCACGTGGGGAAGTGATCCGTATTCGCAGCCTTGAAGGGCGTGATATTGCCCATGGCGTAACACGTTATAACAGCGATGCGATGCGCATGATCGCTGGACATCACAGCCAGCAGATCAGCGAGATCCTCGGTTACGAATATGGCCCGGTAGCCGTGCACCGTGACGATATGATCGTCAGTTAAGGAGCGATTGATGTTAGAAGAAATGGGTAAAGCGGCGCGTGCGGCGTCGTACAAACTGGCGGAACTCTCCACCGCAGAAAAAAATCAGGTGTTGCTGACTATCGCGGATCGGCTGGAAGCGGAAAGCGCCGATATCCTTGCGGCGAATGAGCAGGATCTGGCTGATGCGCGCCAGAACGGCATGAGTGCCGCGCTGCTGGATCGTCTGACGCTCAATCCACAGCGCCTGAAAGGCATTGCTGATGATGTCCGTCAGGTGTGTCGTCTGGCCGATCCGGTCGGACAACTGATTGATGGCGGGTTGCTCGATAGCGGCCTGCGTATTGAGCGCCGCCGGGTACCCTTAGGCGTGGTGGGAGTGATTTATGAAGCACGTCCTAACGTCACGGTGGATGTTGCCTCGCTATGCCTGAAAACCGGTAACGCAGCGATTCTGCGCGGCGGTAAAGAAACTTATCGTACTAACGCGGCGACGGTGCGGGTGATTCAGAACGCGCTGGTGCAACACGGCTTACCGGCGGGCGCCGTCCAGGCAATTGAGAACCCGGATCGTGAACTGGTTAATCAGCTGCTGAAGCTGGATCGCTATGTCGATATGTTGATCCCGCGCGGTGGTGCTGGGTTGCACAAGCTTTGCCGTGAAAACTCGACCATTCCGGTGATCACCGGGGGGATTGGGGTGTGCCATCTGTATCTTGATGAAACCATGGACACCGAAGCGGCGCTGACGGTAATCGTCAACGCTAAAAAGCAGCGCCCGAGTGCCTGTAACTCACTGGAAACGCTGCTGATCCATCGTGATCAGACCGAGCGCTTCCTGCCTGCTTTCCTGCAATGTATGGCGCAGGAAAACATTGCATTGCATGCTGATGAGAACATCATCGCACTGGTGCAGAACGGTCCGGCCAGCGTGGTGGCGGTTAAGGCTGCCGAATATGACGATGAATGGCTGTCGAACGATCTGAATATCAAGCTGGTGGATAGCATTGATGAGGCGATTGACCATATTCGGCTTCATGGTACTCAGCACTCGGATGGCATCCTGACACGCAGCATCAGCAACGCCAACCGTTTCGTGAATCAGGTCGATTCGTCGGCGGTTTACGTTAATGCCAGCACACGCTTCACCGATGGCGGCCAGTTTGGTCTGGGTGCTGAGGTCGCGGTCAGTACGCAGAAACTTCATGCGCGCGGGCCAATGGGCCTCGAAGCCTTAACCACCTACAAATGGATTGGCTGGGGCAACGATACGCCACGCGGTTGATGTTTAATCAGATTAAAACAAGCATCCTGAAAGGGTGCTTTTTTTTTACCTTGGATCCTGACTTTTCCTGCGCATTTTGACTTTCTGCCATTCATTGCTGATTTGTGACGTCAGTAAGGGGATAATGATCATTCAATTTGATTGATAAAAGCGGTTAGGTAGTAAACTAGCGGTAATATAAAATGAACTGGTAGCAAAGATAAAAACCCTACTTCGTCTCTACCTGATGGCAGATTATTAACTGATGGTTAAAAAAGACAGTGCAAAACAGGATTTTACTGCCAGGCTGGTTGCTGCATGCGATAGCGCGGGGATTGCTGGACACGGGCGGAACCAACAGATTGCGAAAGCCTTGCAGGCAAGAGGATGTAAAATCTCAGCGCCGGGCGTCTGGAAATGGTTCAACGCCCAATCTATTCCAGATGACAGCAACCTGCTGGCGCTGAGTCAGCTGCTGGATGTGCGCGTGGAATGGTTACAGTATGGTATGGAAAAACCGGCAGCAAGGGTGACTCAGTATCCATTCAACCAACAGCGGCCCGTATTTCGGGTTGAGAGTCTCGATATCGGACAGCACAGCGCACATGGCATTGCGGCTCGTGACCAACTGCTGGAAACCCTTCAGGCAATCGAATATAACCCTGACGAAGCACGCCTGTTATTCAACGGGCGATCGGCAGAGCATATCCGTCTGATCGCCATAAACAGTGACTCAATGGCCGGCACGTTTGCGCCGCGTGACCAGCTATTTGTCGATATCAGCGTACAGCGTTTCGATGGCGACGGTATTTACCTGTTTACACTGGATGAGCAGTTTTATCTGAAACGCCTGCAATTACAGCATCACCGTGTCGCGGTTATCTCAGACAACAAACGCTATGAAACCTGGTATCTGACTCTGGAAGAGGCCGCTCGTCTCCAGGTGATTGCCCGGGTTGTCATGAGTCAATCACGCAATTATCAATTTCCCGGTTAGTCTTAGCGGTTAAAAATATTCTGGCTGAAATCAGAAATTTAACTGATGGTAAATAAAAAATTAACTATCAGTGTTTGATAAAGCATAAGAATACGTTAATAATTTGAGCATGCAAGGACGTCATCGTGGCTGAGGAATAGCCTGCTCTTAAACAATCGAGGCGCTGCACAAGCGCGATGCATACCATCCAAAGTCAGTGGATTTTGGGATGGGGTGGATACGCATGTTGCAGTGTTACCGGTTGTTCTCCGTTGTTACTCTCCCATGCGGCCCCCCCATCGCCAAAGACTCATTCACAGGAGGAGTTATGGCGATTATCCAGTATGGCAAATCTGTATTTCCCGGGAATGCGCGCACGCGTCGACACCGACGCCGTCAGTCTCTCAGTCGTCTGAAGTGCTGCATTGATAACGCGTTTGGCCTGGAACCGATGACGTTAACACTGCGCAATGCAGAGCGCATTTGCCAGCGTCAGCATCTTTCCAGGGTTGATCGGGCCGTCATCGCACCTTTGTTTCTTCGCTGCAAACCAGTCGTGTTTGATCACTGCGGCCTGCCCCATGTTCATCTCTACGCCGTGCGTTAACTCTTAGTCAGCGGTTTTCTCCAGATTTAAGCGGAACACTTCATTTTTCCCATTAATTAACGGCGCTTGAGCGAAGTGCAGATGTGCTGCGGCGTTTTTACGGCTGATTGATCAGCAGGTTTTATGTTTTACGCCGCGCCAAATCAACGAGGAGGATGTTATGAGCCAGATTATTGCCATTTTGAATTTTGAAGAGGGCTATCGGGAAACGCCTTATCTCGATAGTCAGGGGTTCCCGACGGTGGCCGGGGGGATTCGCATCGGTCCAAAAGGGGCCACTCTGAGCAACTATATCTTTTTGGTTCCGCGCCTGGTGGGCGATACCTGGAAGCAATTGATTGTTGAAGGCAAGGCCCAGCAGATGCATAGCCGGGCGGCATTGCAACAGGCATTATCCCAGTGCAATGAAGCGCGTTGTGACGTGCTCTACAGCATGGCGTATCAGCTTGGGGTTGAGGGTCTGGCGTTGTTCAGAAATATGCTCACGGCCATCACCCAGAATGACTTTGATGCTGCCGCTGATGCCATGCTCAATAGCTTGTGGGCGAGCCAGACGCCAGGGCGGGCACGTCGCCATGCTGAGGTCATGCGCAGCGGTACTTACGATATCTACCGGGGGCTGCTATGAAATGGCTAATGTTCCTGGTCGCGGTACTTACCGTGGTCATCATTCTGCTGTTACTCCAGCGTTTTACTACGCTGCAATTCGTTTCTCATGCTCGCCTGTTGTTTAAAACCTGGTCAGTGTGGTTGGCTTCACTCGGTTCGATCCTCAGTGCCTGGGTGCAATCTTTTCCTTCTTCCGCCCTGACGGCATGGAACACGTTGCCTGAAGATGTCAAAGCGGTGCTCCCGCACAACTACCTCGGTCTGATAGGTGCATTTATGGTGGCGATGGGGGTAATGGCCCAGTTCGTCCGCCAGAAAAACCTGCTGAAAGAACAACAGGAGGAAATCCATTCAAATCAGTCCTGAATCCTTAACGTATGCCTGAGGAGGCTAAGATGATTGAAGGTAATTTATTTGCTGAACTGGATGCGAGTTTGCCAGCGCAGTCTGGTGAGGTTGCAATATTAAAACGCGACTCGGTTTTCAGGGGAGGGTGCGTTTTATCGCACAGGTTTTGAAAGGGGCACGATAAATCGCGTCACGACATTTTGTTTACGGTATAAGCAGTTTTGGCCGGTAATGCGGGAAAAGCAGTCGCACCTTTGCTGGTCCTTGACTCATCTGCCGGTTTTTCCTAACTTATTTCACCGTAGTTCCCGCCCCAACGCCGGTATAGCTCAGTTGGTAGAGCAGCGCATTCGTAATGCGAAGGTCGTAGGTTCGACTCCTATTACCGGCACCAGTCACGCTAAATAAAGCGGTGCTGGAATAACCCCGTTGTAAACCCCCTGATGTCAACACGTCCCGTCAATTCACCTGAATCAATTTTGAGGATCCAACCATGCAAACGATCTCTATTGCCCTAACCAGCAACTGGACTCAGCTCGCCACTGGCACAGGTATCGTCACCGCGCAGCTGATC
Organism: Pantoea sp. App145; assembly: GCF_047947045.1. NCBI lineage: Bacteria > Pseudomonadati > Pseudomonadota > Gammaproteobacteria > Enterobacterales > Erwiniaceae > Pantoea > Pantoea sp. App145. The sequence continues at coordinate 1,863,568 of NZ_CP133290.1, read as the reverse complement.
GATCAAAGCACCGCTTACCTTTATATTGGCGACTCGGCTCCCTCTGATAATGCTCCGTGCCTGCGTATACCCGCTGACGGTGTCACCCTGGCGAATGGTGCCATCGCGTGGGTCAAAGGGTCGGGTACGTTGGTCGCCGCGACCGTGTAAGGGGGAGCCAAACGATGGCAAAATTCTCCCACAAAACGCGTCCCGTCTGACCCCCTCGCGCTGACCCCCCGCTAAATAACCCGAACCCATTAACCTCACGGCTCCTGCTGTGGTGGGGTTTGCGCGTGTCTGAAATTCAACTGAGTAAGGATTGAAAATGTTAAAAATTGGTAATACTGATGGGCTTACCGTACAGGAAGCCACCACGATTTCCCGGACAAATCTGGCCGGAGTCAGCACCTTTGCATCGCTCAGAGCACGTCGACCCGCGTTTGAAGGGGAGCGTGTCTGGATTAGCGGCCACACCAAAATTGGCTGGGGTGCTGGCTGGTTTAGGGGGCACCTCAGCACAGGCAAGGATGACGGCGGGTTTACTGCCGCTGGAACTGACTGGTACTGGACCAGAGAGTGTGATCTGAATGATCTGACCGTTTGTGAATTTGGAGCCATCCCGGATGGTGTCACAGACGCAGGCCCCGCATGTACCGCGATGCTGGAATTTATGCTGAGTGGCGTAGCGGTAGCTGTCGCAGGACTCAGCACCATCAAGCAGGCAGGCATTAAGTTTCCGGCAGGAACATTCTTTATCAAGCCTCTGGATTGGCGCGGGTACGGTACTGCCATAGCCTCGGGGTCTGCTGACCTGAAGTATTATCCTTCAGGATACACCGCCCATGGTGGCATCCGCATTCAGGGTATGAGCACCCCTTACGGTAAGCAGATATTCACCCGGATTATCAGCGATGGCTCAGCCAGTACCGTGTTTCAACTGAACCACCGCCGGATGATTGTCGAGGGTATCGCCTGGGACGGTCAGCAGAAAACCGCATACGACACCAGTAGCTACCTGCTCAAGGGGGCAACCCTGGGGGTATTTAATGATACCGCCTCGAATAAGCAGGGCTTTATGTCGAATGAGTGCGTAGCGGGATGCTATATGTACCTGAAAAATTGTTCCGCCACGAATACCGGCTCCTACATGTTCTATGTGCTTGATACGCTGGACAGCATTGTTGAGCAGGTGTACGGATCTGTCACCGCTGGGCCGGTGGTGCAGGTGGGGTGGTCGAATTACCCCGCTGGCGTATGGGATCACAGCACCTCTCTGGAAATCCGTAACTGTAACTTCCTGACCAACCTGGCCCCGGCTATCTGGGCGCCGCGCTGTCAACAGGCCATTATGCGTAACGTCTGGTTCAGCGGACCGGGTACGACGCCGTTCGATATCAATAACGGTCAGTGGATTCTGGACATGGTATGTATTGAAGGATGTGTGCATAACCCGGTGCTGTATGCCTGTAAGGGACAAGGTAACGTGATCTCTGTGCCGACCGGTAACGCCCTTGACTACGACACCACACCGAACGGTGGCAGCTGGCCAAGTTACAGCACAAACCCGGATGGCTCTGGCATTACATCATGGCTGAGTAACTATGAGCGTGGACACATCAGGGTTGAAAACCACGGTGTGGAACTGTTCGGCACCCTGAAGACTAAATGGACTTCAGGTGTTCTGCGCGGTACTAACAACTCAGCAACCCCCCTCTGGCTGAATATTGGGGCATTCTCATTCCCAACGGTAGGGCAAATCTGGGAGATAGAGATTATCTGTCGTAACGGGTACAGCACTATCGGTAGCGGGAACTATAGCCCTGCCGGTGCGGACCGTACCCCAGGCAAGACCATCATCAAGTTGCAGAGAACCAGCGCGACTCAGCAGATTGTTCAGTACTGGCATGAGGGGGCAAGTGGTGTGACGGCGGTGCAATACCCCACCAGCGCCTACAGCACAGATCTCACCGCATTGTGGATTCGATTTGCTGCTTACACGGGTGAGTACGTCATCAACGTTAAAGGCACCGGCCCAACCCGGTTTGATGCGGGTACCTGTTCGCTGTTCACGCCGGACGGTAGTACGCAGACCGACTCTCCCGGGCTGAATGACGCCACGCCACGCTTCAGTCTGCACAACGGGAGTGCTGGAATCGGAGCGCAGGGTTCCCTGCTGGCCTTGGCTTCCGCGACAGGAACCCCCGCTAATTCCACCAAGCCTGGCGGATATCTCCAGGTTGTGGTTAATGGCAATGTTGTGTTTCTGCCCTATTACGCCTAGCTGAAGTCTCCCCTGGCGGCTGAAACAGGAAGCGTCAGAACACATAACAAACGCCGCGCCGCCACTTTTTTGCATCCCACTGTATCTCTGCGTCCGGCTGTTACAACGCGATACATCACGCCCCATAACGCAAACAAGCTCGATACATCCGCGTGGTCTTCTGTACAGGACGTCATGAACGACTCACTGGAGAAACGACTATGTTGCGTAAACTGATCCTTATTTCACCCATTTTATTCTCATCTGCCACCTGTGCATGGGCTGCTAATGTCGGCGATCTCAGCGCGGGCGACGTGCTGGGGCCAGCAGCAGTTGCGCCGCTGGAGAAACCTCAACCACCGGCAAGACTGATTGTTGATGCACCTCTCGCCGGCCCACTGCGTAAGGGGGCGGTGTTTATTCAATATCGGGCAGAAAACCTGCGTATCGAACCCGTTTTTGGCCCTGAGGCCTTAAAAGTGACGCCCCGCATCGGTCACCTCCACATCATTGTGGATAACAACCCCTGGCATTGGGCCGATACCAGCGGTGAACCAGTGATTCTGGTTGGGTTGCCTGCGGGTAAGCATAAGGTCACCCTGATCCTTGCCGACCCAACGCATAAGCCGCTGGATAGCAAAACAGTTGAGTTTATCGTGCCAGAGCACACTGCCACGATGCATTAAGCGTTTAGGCTCGTGTTAACTCCGGCAGTGATGTTCTTACTTGCACTCTCCCGATGTCTCAGGTCAAATAGCGCCCAGGCAAACGGTTGCGCGGTTATTTTGTGCGTTTATGTCGATTAAATGGTCGATGTGAGTATTAATAACCCCATTAGTGACCGTTTTTTGCGTTTATGCCATCCGTGCCATCAAAAAACGGTTAGCATGAGGGCGTCGCGCCGATCGCGTCATAATTCGCAGCCGATACCGGCTGTGCTTTGGATCAAGATTCATTCTGGAGAGACAGATGGAAACCACGCAAACCGGCACGGCGGGTGCCGTCGAGGTAGCCGCAAAGGGCTGGCGAAAAAGTGATACCGTGTGGATGCTGGGTTTGTACGGTACGGCGATTGGGGCAGGGGTGTTGTTTCTGCCCATCAATGCCGGGGCAGGCGGTTTGATTCCGCTGATTATCATGGCGATTCTCGCCTTTCCGATGACGTTTTATGCCCACCGTGCACTGACGCGGTTTGTGCTCTCCGGGAAAAATCCCGGCGAAAATATCACTGAAGTGGTGGAAGAACATTTTGGCGTGGGCGCGGGTAAGATCATCACGCTGCTCTACTTTTTTGCCATTTATCCCATCCTGCTGATGTACAGCGTGGCGATTACCAACACCGTCGATAGCTTTATCGTGCACCAACTGGGCCTGGTGTCGCCGCCGCGTGCCGTGCTGGCGCTGATTTTGATTGTCGGCATGATGACCGTGGTGCGTTTTGGCGAGCAGATGATTGTCAAGGCGATGAGCGTGCTGGTGTTCCCGTTTGTGGCGGTTCTGATGCTGCTGGCGTGCTATCTGGTGCCGCACTGGCATGGCGCAGCGCTGGAAAGTCTGTCATTCAGCCAGAGTCACGGCGACAGCAATATCTGGATGACGCTGTGGCTTGCGATTCCGGTGATGGTGTTTTCCTTTAACCATTCACCGATCATCTCCTCTTTTGCGGTGGCAAAGCGCGAAGAATATGGCGCAGGGGCGGAGCAGAAGTGTTCACGTATCCTGGCCTGCGCCCATCTGATGATGGTGCTGACGGTGATGTTCTTTGTGTTTAGCTGCGTGCTCAGCCTGTCACCGGCGGATCTTGATGCGGCCAAAGCGCAAAACATCACCATTCTGTCTTACCTGGCAAATCACTTTAACGTGCCGATGATCGCCTGGCTGGGACCGATTGTGGCGATGGTCGCGATCACTAAATCATTCCTCGGTCATTACCTTGGCGCACGTGAAGGTTTTAATGGGCTGGTGATTAAATCGCTGCGCAGTCGGGGTAAGCGTGTCGCGCCGCAACGTCTGAACCGTTTGACGTCACTGTTTATGCTGCTGACCACCTGGCTGGTGGCGACGCTCAATCCGAGCATTCTGGGGATGATTGAGACCCTGGGTGGGCCGATTATTGCCATGCTGCTGTTCCTGATGCCGATGTATGCCATTCAGAAAGTGCCGGCAATGCGTCAGTACAGCGGGAAGATCAGTAATGGATTTGTGGTGATTGTCGGTGTGCTGGCAATTTCATCCATTTTTTATTCGCTGGCGAATTAATGCTATGACGGTGGCGAACTCTCGCCACCGTTAAATTGCCTTACACCGCGCTCAGTTCTAACGTGCGGCCAGTTTTAAACACACTCATTGATTGCGCCAGACGCTCAGCCTGGTCCTGCAGCGCCTGGGAGGCTGCCGACGCTTCCTGTACCAGTGCGGCATTCTGCTGCGTTACCGCTTCCATCTGGGTAATCGCCAGATTGATTTCGCTGATACCGCTGCTCTGCTCGTTGCTGGCAATGGTGATTTCACCCATGATATCCGCCACGCTTTTCACGCTGTTGACCACTTCACCGATGGTTGAACCGGCATGAGAAACCAGACGGCTGCCTTCATCCACTTTCGCCACCGAATCTTCAATCAGCACTTTGATCTCTTTTGCTGCGGAGGCAGAGCGCTGTGCCAGATTGCGGACTTCGCTGGCGACCACGGCAAAACCACGTCCCTGTTCACCGGCACGCGCTGCTTCCACTGCGGCGTTGAGTGACAGGATGTTGGTCTGGAAGGCAATGGAGTCAATCACGCTGATGATATCGACAATCTTCTTCGACGACAGCGCAATGGCTTCCATCTTCTCAATCACCTGTTCCATCACCTCGCCACCTTCTTTCGCCACATCAGAGGTGTTGGCGACCAGCTTGTTAGCCTCACGCGCGTTCTCGGCGTTGTGTTTCACCGTTGACGTCATTTGCTCCATCGCTGAGGCGGTTTCTTCCAGCGAACTGGCCTGCTGTTCGGTACGCGAGGAGAGGTCAAGGTTGCCACTGGAGATCTGATTGGATGCCACGGCAATGGTGTCAGAACCGGCACGCACATCAGAAACGATGGTCAGCAGGTTATCGTTCATGCTTTGCAACGCACGCATCAGCACGCCGGTTTCATCTTTGCTTTTCACTTCAATGTGGGTACTGAGATCGCCCGCCGCGACTTTACCGGCAATCTCAACCGCTTCATTCAGCGGACGTACGATCGAACGGGTCAGTAAAAAGCCGAGGATAATTGAGGCGACAATGGCGATAGCGGAGAACACCAGCGTCACCATGATGGCCGTTGAACCATCGGCAATGATGGTAATTCCTTCCTTCTGCAGCTGTTCAGACTGCGAATTGGCAAAAGCGTTGGCACTGTCGAGATAGGTATTCTGAGTATCGGTGATCGATTTCAGCACATAGGTGCTGGCACCCTCGAGATTGCCTGCACGCACCAGATCCAGCAGCGCATTTTTCTGCTGTTCAAACTTGTGACTGGCTTCCAGCAGACCGGCGATCTTCTTTTTCCCGACGGCGGTCACCTGGATCGCTTCGATTTTTTTCATCGCCGTATTGGTACGATCGGTCGCTTCAGCCAGTTGTTTGTAGCGTTTTTCGTTGTTCTCCGGGCGTGAGGTATCGATAACGATGCCACGCAGGTATTTGATCTGATCATTGACGCCATCGCGCACATCAAATCCCAGGCGCACTTTGACATAACGATCTTCGACAATGGAGGTGATGCCATTTTTGATGTTGCTGATTTTCGTGATGGAGGTAATCCCCACCACGACCAGCAGCGCCACCACCAGGCCAAAGGCGATGCCCAGCCGGACGCCGACTTTCAGGTTCTTAAAGCTCAACATAGGTTCTCCCCGTGATGCCAAAATGTATGGTTTTCAAGATAGAAAAGCAGATGAGGTATCTGCATCAGGTTGATGTTTTTTAAGGAAAAAAAGTGTGCTCACTTCGGCGGGACAAGCCTGACCGGCACGCGCAAGCGCTATGGTTATCGGATGTTAATGTTTTTACTTTAATTTTTTAGAGGTGTGTCACAAAAATTTGACCGGAAATGACATCTTGCAGGCGGGATGTAACATGCAGCGGCGCGATAACTCGCGCCGCCACGCGTGATTTAACGCACCGCCTCCAGCACGCGGTAAATCACATTCGATAATTCATTAATTTCGAATTTTGCCACATAACCATCGGCCCCGACTTTGCGCACATGGTCTTCGTTAGCGCTGCCGGAAAGGGAAGAGTGGATCACTACCGGAATATGGCGCAGCACATCATCACGTTTGATGTTACGCGTCAGGGTAAAACCGTCCATCTCTGGCATTTCAAGATCCGTCAGCACCAGCGCAATTTTGTCATGGATGGACTGACCCGCAGCCTGCGCTTCCTGCTGCATCTGGGTGATTTTCTGCCACGCCTCAAGACCGGTGTTGTGCATGATGGCGGGGATGCCCATGCTTTTCAGACCCTGCTCCAGCAGCTGACGCGCCACTTTGGAGTCTTCCGCCACAATCGCGACCTGGCCTGGCTTGAGGTTGAAGTTTTTCACCGTCTCTTCGCCCGGCTCGACGCCGCGTACCGATGGGATGATGTCATACAGGATCTGTTCGACATCCAGCACCAGGGCCAGATTGTTGCTGTCACCGTCGCTATCGAGGCAGGCAATACTGGTGATGTTGCGGCTACCGATGCCCGCCTCAGCGGTGTGCACCTGATTCCAGTCGAGACGCACGATGTTTTCCACGGATTCCACCGCGAAGGCCTGGGTGCTGCGCGCATATTCCGTCACCAGCAGCAAATTCAGCCCGGTTTCCGGGGTACAACCGGTCACGGCAGGCAGGTCGATCACCGGAATAAACTGATCGCGAATGCTGGCCATACCCAGCAAAGGTGACTGCATACCCGCAGCACGGGTGATATTCGGCATCGGTACGATTTCACGCAGTTTGAATACGTTAATACCGTACAGTTCGGATTTGCCTTTCCGCTGATCGGAGCCGAGGCGGAATAGCAGCAGTTCGAATTTGTTTGATAACGCGAGGTTAGCGCGTTCATCGATCTCTTTCTGGAAATTATCCATCCTGGCCTCGCTCAGGGCTGTGTTAAGGGCATGGCAACATCGCCGTGATCGGGTTATCGGCAGGTTGGTTAAAAAATAGAGAGTGGAGAGGGGAATTTTAGCGTGAAGGCGATCGCCCTCACGCTGGCCGGATCATTTCAGCAGAATGGCACGCACGCTTTTGCCTTTGATCTTGCCTTCTTTTAGCTTGATCAAGGCCGCTTTGGCCTGGGAGGCCGCAATCGCCACATAAGCATGGGTAGGGGTGAGATCGATCTTACCGATCTGATCGGCATTGAAACCGGCTTCGCCCGTCAGTGCGCCGAGGATATCACCGGGACGGATTTTGGCTTTGCGGCCACCATCGATACACAGCGTCATCATCGTGGCAGGCAGCGCTTTCACCGCATTACCTTTCAGGGTACTGGCGGCAACCCATTTGAGCTTCTGTTGCAGATAATCTTCCAGGGCATGGGCGCGCACCATCTCATCGGCGGCGACGAAACTGACCGCCAGACCGGTTTCTCCAGCGCGGCCAGTACGACCAATACGGTGCAGGTGCACTTCCGGATCCCACGCCAGCTGGAAGTTCACCACCAGCGATAGCGCTTTAATGTCCAGACCACGTGCCGCCACGTCGGTAGCGATCAACACCCGGCTGCTGCCGTTGGCAAAACGGATCAGCACGCGTTCACGATCGCGTTGTTCCAGATCGCCATGCAGGGCGAGGGCGCTAATCTGCCGATCGTTCAGGGCGGCGGCAATGTCATCGCACTCACGTTTGGTGTTGCAGAACACCACACAGGAAGCGGGTTGCTGCTGGCTGAGCTGCGCGCTCAGCAGATTGATACGTTCGCTGGCGCTGACTTCGACAAACTGCTGTTCAATGGCAGGCAGTTCGGCTTCGGTTTCGGTCGCCACTGCCAGTGCGTCACGCTGATAGCGTTCGCTCAGGCTGGCGATGCTGTCTGGCCAGGTGGCGGAAAACAGCAATGTCTGACGGGATGCCGGGGTAAAGCCGATAATGGCTTCCATGTCGTCACGGAAACCCATCTCCAGCATACGATCTGCTTCATCCAGCACCAGAGTTTGCAGCTGGCTGAGGTCGAGGTTGTCACGCTTCAGATGATCAAGGATACGGCCCGGCGTACCGACCACGATATGCGGGGCGTGCACCAGTGAATCACGCTGCGCGCTCATCGGCTGACCACCGCATAACGTCAGAATTTTTATGTTACGCGTGAAACGCGCCAGCTGACGTAACACGTTGCTGACCTGATCTGCCAGCTCGCGCGTCGGGCACAATACTAACGCCTGAGTATGAAACTGGCTGTTTTCAATCCGTTGCAGCAGACCGATACCAAAGGCGGCGGTTTTGCCGCTACCGGTTTTTGCCTGCGCACGCACGTCGCGCCCCTGCAAAATGGCGGGCAGGGCGGCAGCCTGGATTGGCGTCATGGCGTCAAAACCCATCTCGCGCAGGTTGTCGAGTTGGCTGGCGGGCAGTTGCGTCAGGGTAGAAAAAGCAGTCACGGAACAGTCTCTGATATCGGGCGGAGTTGCGGCGGCCAGTCTGGCAGAAAGGGGCGGTCTCATCAATGATAAATCACGCGGGGGTAGTGAGGTGATTACTTACGGGAACCAATAAAAATCTGGAAATATTTGGTTTATTTTTCGACATAAATCATCGCAAAGTTTTGATGTTTTTTCCGAAATTTCTGACAGTCTGAAAATCTGCATCAGACAAAAAAGACTGATTTTACAGCAAAATGGCCGCAGGTTAACACCAGAATCGCCCACATTCACTGATGTTATACTTATCTTTCCTGTCTGTTACAGGAAAATCTGATTAAACGAGGCGGTCACTCTGTTTTATATTTAGCGCGCCATTTGGCAAAGATAAAACAACTTCAGAGGTCACTTCATTGAGTCACTACGTTCAGGGACATAACGAGGACATTCTGAAAATCGTCGGCCGCGCCGTGTTGACCCTACACATTCATGGAGAGACGCTGTCATCTGACAAAGTCAGTTCCATGATTGCCTGTTACGCGGAAGAAGAGCCTGTCAGCGACGAAGAAAACCAGCGGCTCTATGCGCTGGCTATTCAGATGTTATCGTAATCATCCAGCATGGCATGGGATGCAGTTGCCTATGCCTGATTATTCCTAAAGCCTCCGCACCTGGAGGCTTTCTTGTTTCAGAAGGCAGACTTCGGTAGCTGATTGGTCCTACCAATCGACTTTAAATGTTGCCATGACGTCACATAACACGAAAAATCACCCCAGCCTCGTTGCTTTAGATTAACAATGCGTTAACTATCTGGACCCAGAAAGCCCGGTTAGCTGAATTTTGGTCGGACCAATTTAGCTAAAAACAGCGGCAAATTACGTGTGGTGCACCTCTGATGCGTCACGCAGACTTCTGGTGACCTCTGGAGATCGCAGCATGCAAGTCTGGCAACAAAATTATGATCCTCTCGGCAATATCTGGCTCTCCAGCCTGGTGGCGGTGATCCCGATTGTGTTCTTTTTCTTCGCGCTGATTAAGCTCAAGCTGAAAGGCTATCAGGCGGGGACGGCGACGGTGGTACTGGCACTGCTGGTGGCCTTGCTGCTGTACGGTATGCCGGTGGGGCAGGCGCTAGCCTCGGTGGTTTATGGTTTTCTCTACGGCCTGTGGCCGATCGCCTGGATCATTGTCGCGGCGGTGTTCGTCTACAAAATTTCGGTGAAAACCGGTCAGTTCGACATTATTCGTGCTTCGATTCTGTCAATCACCCCGGATCAACGTTTGCAGATGCTGATTGTCGGCTTCTCATTTGGTGCCTTCCTTGAAGGGGCTGCGGGTTTTGGCGCACCGGTGGCGATCACCGCCGCGTTGCTGGTAGGGCTGGGTTTCAATCCGCTGTATGCCGCTGGCTTGTGTCTGATCGTCAACACCGCGCCGGTGGCGTTTGGCGCGATGGGGATCCCGATCATTGTTGCCGGGCAGGTCACCGGGCTGGACAGCTTCCATATCGGACAGATGGCAGGGCGTCAGCTGCCGTTCCTGACCATCATCGTGCTGTTCTGGATTATGGCGATTATGGATGGCTGGCGTGGGGTGAAAGAAACCTGGCCGGCGGTGATGGTGGCGGGGGGATCGTTTGCTATCGCCCAGTTCCTCAGCTCTAACTTCCTCGGCCCGGAGCTGCCGGATATCATTTCCTCGCTGGCATCCCTGATATGTCTGACGCTGTTCCTGCGTCGCTGGAAACCGGTGAGGATTTTCCGCTTCAATGATGTGGGCGCTTCGCTGGTGGATCAGAACCTGTCACGTCAGCGTTATAGCGCCACGCAGGTCATCCGCGCCTGGATGCCGTTCCTGTTTCTCACCGCCACCGTTACGCTGTGGAGTATCCCGCCGTTTAAAGCGTTGTTTGCCAAAGGCGGTGCGCTGTATGACTGGGTATTCACCTTTCCGGTGCCGTTGCTGCATGAACTGGTGGCGCGTATGCCCCCGGTGGTCGGTAGCGCGACGCCCTATCCGGCGCTGTTCAAATTTGATGTGGTATCAGCGACAGGTACCGCGATTCTGGTGGCGGCAGTGCTGTCAGTGATTTGGCTGCGGATGAAGCCGCAAGCGGCGCTGGAAACCTTTGGCGAGACGCTAAAAGAGCTGGCGCTGCCGATTTACTCGATTGGCATGGTGCTGGCCTTCGCCTTTATCTCCAACTATTCCGGTCTGTCTGCCACCTTGGCGCTGGCGCTGGCCCATACCGGCGACGCCTTCACCTTCTTCTCACCGTTCCTCGGTTGGCTTGGCGTGTTCCTGACCGGCTCGGATACCTCTTCAAACGCGTTGTTTGCCGCTTTGCAGGCGACCACGGCGCAACAGATTGGGGTGTCCGATGTGTTGCTGGTGGCGGCCAATACCACCGGCGGGGTAACGGGTAAGATGATTTCACCACAGTCAATCGCCATTGCCTGTGCCGCCGTTGGGCTGGTGGGCAAAGAGTCGGACCTGTTCCGTTTTACCGTCAAACATAGCCTGATCTTTACCTGCATGGTGGGGGTGATCACCACGCTACAGGCTTATGTCTTAACCTGGATGATTCCATGACAGAAAACACGCCGCGTTTAGCGGAGACGTTGCGGGCGCGGTTGCGCGCCTGGATTGATGAGCACCAGCTGCAACCCGGCATGCGCCTGCCGGCAGAGCGGCAGCTGGCGGCTGAGTTTGGTGTTTCGCGCTCGTCGCTGCGCGAGGCCATTCAGCAACTGATCAGCAGCGGCGTGTTAATCAGCCGACGCGGCGGCGGCACCTGGCTTTGCGAGCCGCAGGAGCCGTGGTCAGAACAACGTATTGTTGCCCCGATTCGTCAGCTGCTGGCTGACGATCCTGATTACCGTTATGACATCCTCGAAGCGCGTCACGCCATTGAAGCCAGCACCGCCTGGCATGCGGCGTTACGCGCTACAGAGGCGGATAAAGAGAAATTGCAGTACGCCTTCGATGCCACGCTGAAACTGAGTGAGCGTGATGATCCCGATTTGGCCGCTCAGGCTGACGTGCGTTTTCACCTTGCCATTGCCGAAGCCTCGCACAATGTGGTGCTGTTGCAGACCATGCGCGGCTTCTTCGAACTGCTGCAATCTTCCGTGATGCAAAGTCGCCAGCGCATGTATACCCAGCCGGTGATTTTTGACCGCCTGACGGAACAACATCAGGCTTTGCTGAACGCCATTCTGGCGGGGGATGCTGAAGCGGCACGCCTCGCGGCGATGGACCACCTCGGCTTCGTCCACACCACCTTAAAAACCCTGCATGAAGATGAAGCCCGACAGGCACGCATTACCCGTCTGCCGGGGCATGAACTGGATAAACGCAAGGACAAATCCTGATGATCATTTCTGCTGCTAGTGACTACCGCGCTGCGGCGCAACGTATTCTGCCGCCGTTCCTGTTTCACTATATCGACGGGGGGGCCTACGCTGAGCATACGCTGCGGCACAACGTCTCGGACCTCGCGGAAATCGCGTTGCGCCAGCGCGTGCTGAAGAACATGTCCGATCTCAGCCTTGAGACCAAATTGTTTAATGAAACCTTATCGATGCCGGTGGCACTGGCACCGGTGGGTCTGTGCGGCATGTATGCCCGGCGCGGCGAAGTGCAGGCAGCACGCGCCGCCGCGTTAAAAGGTATTCCGTTTACTTTGTCGACGGTGTCGGTGTGTCCGATTGAAGAAGTGGCTCCGGCTATTAATCGTCCGATGTGGTTCCAGCTGTATGTGTTGCGCGATCGCGGTTTTATGCGCAATGCGCTGGAACGCGCCAAAGCGGCGGGTTGTTCAACGCTGGTGTTTACCGTGGATATGCCCACGCCTGGGGCGCGCTACCGTGATGCGCACTCCGGGATGAGCGGGCCAAATGCGGCACTGCGTCGTTACTGGCAGGCGGTGACCCATCCGCAGTGGGCGTGGGATGTCGGTTTGCATGGCCGTCCGCACGATCTTGGCAATATCTCCACCTATCTCGGCAAACCGACCGGGCTGGAAGATTATATTGGCTGGCTGGCCAATAATTTTGACCCGTCGATTTCGTGGCAGGATCTGGAGTGGATCCGTGAATTCTGGGATGGTCCGATGGTGATCAAAGGCATTCTTGATGCAGAAGATGCGCGCGACGCGGTGCGGTTTGGTGCTGATGGTATCGTGGTCTCCAACCACGGTGGGCGTCAGCTGGATGGCGTGCTGTCCTCCGCACGGGCGCTGCCAGCGATTGCCGATGCGGTGAAAGGCGATATCACCATTCTGGCGGACAGCGGCATTCGCAGCGGTCTGGATGTGGTGCGGATGATCGCCCTCGGTGCCGACAGCGTGTTGCTCGGTCGTGCTTTCCTGTATGCGCTGGCGACACATGGTCAGCGTGGCGTGGAGAATCTGCTGACGCTGATTGAGAAAGAGATGAAGGTGGCGATGACGCTGACCGGGGCGAAAACCATTGCGGATATTACGCGGGATTCACTGGTTCAGGCTAACGCGCTGCTGTCCGAAGTGGGGCTGGCCCCGGTGCGTCCGCGCGCGGTGAGTTGATCCGGCAGAGTGAAGGGCGTTGTCTATACTTACTCCCTGTCTGACTAACAGGAGGAATGACATGACCATTCATAAGAAAGGATCGGCCCATTGGGAAGGTGACATCAAAGGCAAGGGAACCGTCAGTACCGAAAGCGGCGTGTTGAGCAACCAGCCTTATGGCTTTAACACGCGCTTTGAAGGGCAGAAGGGCACTAATCCGGAAGAGTTGATTGGTGCCGCGCACGCAGCCTGTTTTTCCATGGCACTCTCCCTGATGCTCGGCCAGGCCGGACATCCGCCAAAAAGCATTGATACTACTGCGGATGTCTCGCTGGACAAGCAAGGTGAAGGCTTTGCCATCACCAAAATTGCCCTGACCAGCAGCGTATCGCTGCCCGGTATTGATAAAGCCCAGTTTGATGAAATTATTCAGAAAGCCAAAGCCGGTTGCCCGGTGTCCCAGGTACTGAATGCCGAGATCACCCTCGACTATACCCTGAATAATTGATCGCCTCAGCGGCGGACCAGAGCTAAACTCGACGATGCGCCTGCGGGCGCATCGTTACGTTCAGCCATCCGGGAGGGTGCGTGGCAAAATATCTGGCTGCGAAGAAACATTGGAAAATGGTTTTGGTATTGTTGTGCATCTGCGGGGCGTTGCTGCTGATTCGCTGGGCGGCAATGATATGGGCTTAAAAGACTGGATTAGCCGCCACAAACTCGGTGTGCTGGTGATGGTCATTCTGGTACTGGAGCTGGTGCATTATTTGCTCACTGCCAGCTGGTTGCCGTGGCAGCTGGGCCAGGCTTAGGCGTATTCGTTGTCCGGCCGCGCGCTGCGTACGTTACTGCGCGCAATACGATAGGCTTTGCGCGGATCCCCCACCACAAATTCGAAGGTTGGTGAGTAGTAAAAGGGCAGCCAGCCGCCATAGCCGCTCTCCCACTCCCAGCGTACCGGGCAGGGCCAGAGAATGCCGTCATACAAAATGTAATAAACCCAGCGTCCGTTCGGACGACGGGGGCGAGAAGTCTTCATGGGATTCACAACGGTAAAAGTGTACAACAGCTTATATTTTGAACGCTAAGCCGCGTACTTGCAATGCCGCCTGGTTAATTTATACACAGGCAGCAGACTCATCGGCACCAAATTAACGGTGTACTTCACCGCAAATCAGTACCACTTTTGGCCGGACTTTATGAATCCGGTCCGCCATTTGCTCACAGGCCACTTTGGTCGGATAAATATATTCCGATACGGGCAAGGCATCACAGGCATCGTGCCCACAAGCGCTCACTAATAAAACAAAACCAATCAACATGGTTTGGCTCCTGATACACATTTTCTCTGGTACGGAAAGTGTGACTGTTTGTTCCTTTTTTACGATCCAGTATAGCCAAACGAAATGGGAGCAGCTTATCAGCCTGAGCGGCTTTTTTTACCCGAATTTCGATATTATAACTGCACCAGGGCTTAACAGCAGCGCAATCTGAGCTAAACTGTGCGGCCCTGGAAAAATGAGAAGTGAGTCAAAGATGTCTACTGAAATTGCCCACCCGGACAGCAGCCCGAAACAAGCCGCCCTGCAACTGGTGATTGAGCTGGTGCGTGCCGGGAAACTCAGCCCGCTGCACGGCGATGCCTCGAATATGATTTCAATCTACGAACAATTCAAAAAGCATTTCGAAGCGGAAAAAGCGTAAGGTCGCGGCGCGAGTTATCGCGCTGTTTTTATGCGTAATACCAGACCGGCAGAATAGCGATAAGGTTATTCAGCGTGTGCAGGAACACCGGCAGTGCCAGGCTGTTACTGCGCAGGCGCGCGTAGCACAACAGCAGTGAGAACAGCGTCAGCGCCACGATGGTTTCCCAGTGCACGTATTGTGTGTGCATCACGGCGAACAGCAGTGACGTCAGCAGCATGCAGGCGAAGCGGCTTTTCGGTGCCCACAGCAGGAAACCCTGTAGCAAAAATCCCCGAAACAACACTTCTTCAAATACCGGTGCCAGCAAAACTGCCGTCAGCAACAGGATCAGCATCGAATTGCGTCCCTGCTGGGTTTGCGCCACCAGCCAGCCTTCCGGTTGCAGGAACTGGGTTTGTGCCGCCATCAGAATAAACAACGCACCGATAAACATCAGCGTCTGGCCGGGACGCAGGTAGCCCAGCGGAATGTCATTACGACGCTGACAATAGAAGCGATACAGGGGATAGATCACCGCAAATTCGAACAGACACAACACCGGTACCAGCAAACCATCATTCCGCAGCACCCCGTAGTTAGGAAACAGCGTAATCAACATGGTGACGAGGTAATAAACCACAAAGCTGCCAACGTAAAACAGCGTCAACGTAACTTTGTCGGATTGGGTGTCCATAGGCGACTCAGCGAGCAGAGGAAAACGCATAGTAGCAATGGCGGTGATCGCTGTCGAGGTGGCGGCGCGCAGTTTTCTGTTGCTCAATTATTCTGCCATTGGGCTAAATCTGCCGCGTGTCACGCCGATAACCGAAAAAACCATTACAGGCGTCGCTGCGTGATTGAAACGCAGCCTGCCACCTCTTTCCGCTGTCTGTTTTTCGCGAGCATTACGCATGAATTCTGAGTTTCACCGGGATACGTTGTTGTCTGCCAGGGACAACATGGAAGCACACACGGTGCGTGTGACGCGGCGTAGCTTGCGCACGCTGACTGTGTTGCTGTTTGGTGTCCTGATACTCTCGATGCTGATGGTGCTGGCTATCGCTCATCATCAAAATAACGTTTCCATCGAGCATGACGAGATGTTGTTACGCCAGGCGTGGCATACCCGCCAGCAAGAGATGCTGATAGACGTGCGCGATTATGCCTTCTGGGGCGAGGGCTATAAAAATCTGCATCTCCAGCTCAATAAAGTCTGGGCTTATGAGGAAGAGAACCTCGGCGCAAACCTATACAAAGAGTACCACTACGAAGGGGTGTTTGTGGTCGATGGCACAGGAAAGACGCGCTACGCAGTTATCAATGGTGAGATGGTGGATACCCCGCTGGAAAGCTGGCTTGGCGTACAAACCGCTGCGCTTTTGACGGTAACTCGCAGACTGACGCACGATGCGATAGCGCGTAATTTACTGGTGAATGGACAGCCGGCTCTGATTGCCGCTGCACCCATAACCCCCGGCAAAGTGCCCAATTTACCGACTCTTCCCGGTCCGCCATCCGTGTTGGTGTTTGTGAATATTTTTACTCCGCTGAAACTTCAGGCGATGGGCAAAGCGATGGATGTGATCAATCCACGTATTCCCACCAGCAGCAGTGATGCCCGGCACGAGCCACGGTTGGTGGAAACGATCAGCGGTGCTGAACCCGTGGTGATTCGCTGGCAGTCTAAAAACCCGGGTATGGGTTTGATTTGGCTGCTGCTACCCCTGTTGCTGTTGACGGCGCTGACCATTGCGCTGGTGACACGGCGGGTGAGCCGCCATGCCTTATATAACGCGGTACTTTCCGATCGACGCTTTGAAATGCTGGTGATCAGTCAGCGTGAGCTGGCCGACAGCGAGGAGCGTTTTCGCGATTTGGCCGAAGCCGCCTCCGACTGGATTTGGGAAACCGATGATCAGGGACGCCTGTGCTATCTGTCTTCACGTTTTAGCGAAGTGACCGGCCATGATGTGAAACGCTGGCTGGGGCGACATCTTGACCATCTGCTCAGCCATCCCAGCCACTCGCTGGTGGCCTGGCTGATGCGACAGGGGGAGGATGTGCAGCGCGTGCCGCTGCGTTGCCAGTTTATGTCTGCTGCGGGAGAGCGCCGTATCGGGCAGTTGATGGCGAAAACCATTCGTCGTAACGGATTACGTGCCGGTTTTCGCGGTACCGTCTCGGACATTACCTATGAAGTCGATGCACAGGCGCGCATCCAGTTCCTGTCACGGCATGACATTCTCACCGGGTTGGCAAACCGTATGCAGTTGCAGGAGTACCTGACGGCGCATCTCGACCAGGCCACCGATGACGATCCCTTAATCGTGATCAGCCTCGATCTCGATCAGTTCAAGCCGATCAATGATACCTGGGGGCACACGGTCGGTGATGCGGTGCTGAACCAGATTTCACAACGCCTGCGTAGCCTGATGGGTGCGCATGAGCTGGCTGCCCGACTGGGTGGCGACGGATTTATTTTGGTGATGCGTGAGGCCTCACGCGCGGGCGTTGAGTACCGCTGCCGTGCCCTGCAACGTGCGGTGCATCAGCCGGTGTTGAGTGGTACACATCAGCTGAACCTCAGCGCCAGCATGGGAATTGTCTGTGCGCCACAGGATGCCAGCCAGCCGGAGGCGCTGCTGCGTCTGGCAGATATCGCGCTGGGACAGGCGCGGGCCGCCGGGCGCAACCAATGGGTGTGGTATTCCAATGAGATGGCGAGCCATTTGCAATCAAAACGCGAAATGGTACAGGCGATAGAAGCCGCCCTTAGCAACGAGGCATTTAGCCTGCATTATCAACCGCGTTATCAGCTGCAAAGTGGTCAGCTGGCGGGGGCTGAAGCCTTGATTCGCTGGCAGGTGGCGGCGGACAAGTGGATCACGCCAGATCGCTTTATTCCCCTCGCGGAAGAGAATGGGTTGATTACCGCCATCAGCGATTGGGTACTGATGCGTGCGTGCACCGATGCCTGTGCGTGGGGCGAGCAACGTTATGTGTCGGTCAATATCTCACCGGTTGAGTTTCGTACCAGCGATCTGGTGCAGCGCGTGGCTCATGCGCTGGCTGCCAGTGGACTGCCAGCGACCCGTCTGGAGCTGGAGATCACCGAAAATATTACCTTTGAAAATCCGGACCGCGCACTGGAGATCATGCAGGGGTTGCGGACATTAGGCGTGCGTCTCACCGTAGATGACTTCGGCACCGGCTATGCCGCCCTGGGTTACCTGAAAGCGTTTCCGTTTAACGGCCTGAAAATTGATCGTTCATGGATGAAGGAGTTTCCAGAGTCACAGCAGGCGCAATCGGTGGTGGCGGGGATTGTGGCACTGGCACGGGCATTCGCGCTGACCATCACAGCCGAAGGGATTGAAACAGAAGCGCAGTTGAACGAGTTGAAAGTATTGTCGTGCGAAGAGGGGCAGGGCTACTTTCTTGGGCGACCGATGCCGCTGGCGGCGTTCAGTGCGCTGCTGGAAAAACAGGATGTTTAACGAACTTTGACGGCCACGCAGGTCATCAAAATTGCCACAACGATAAAAATTGCTAATTCCATCATCATCACCTCAGATAAATCTTAGGTCATTTTACGCAATACCTGCTGAGATAATGGGCAAATTGTGTGATTAATCCGAAAAAATGCGGAGGGAATCGCCATTTTACGAGGTTTTTCTGCTGGAAATCTTTGCGCATCACGGGCACGCTTGGTGACTCTCGGGCATCCGTTTGTCTGAAAATCCAGGAGGAGAAAACGTGAAATATTATGGAAAAGCGCTACTGGTGCTGGGATTTTTTGCCCTGAGCGCCTGCCAGTCGGCGACCAAACCTGACACCGCAGCGGGGACGACCCAGGATGCGGAAAACGATATGTGCGGCGCATCGCAGTATCAAAACACTATCGGCCAGCCCTTATCGGTGTTGCATAACAAACGCTTTGATGTGCCGGTGCGCGCCATTCCGTGGAATTCGGCCGTCACCATGGACTTCAATCTGCGTCGTCTCAACTTTATGGCTGACCAGAGCGGCAAAATCAGCAAGGTCTATTGCGGGTAACATCAAACCGACATGGCATTGTCATCGGGCTGTCACAGCCTCAGGCGAGGATAGCAACGCATTTAGGAGATTTCCTCGTCACTCTCGAATATGCAATGCTCGTCTTGTTTCTTCCCGCTTCGGCGGGAATTTTTTTGCCTGCGAGATCCTGTAGCGGCGCGATTTATCGCGCAATGTCTGGGCGCGTGAATCAAAACCTGCGCGATAAATCGCGCCGCTACGCAATGTGGCAAATTAAAATTTTACTCATGGGGACGTGCTTCCAGCAGCTGTGCCAGCAGGTTGCGATAACTTTGCAGTCGTTGCTCATCACCCTCGAATTCCAGTTTGGCAATCACTCTGGCGATCACCGCTTTGCTGGTTGCGGGCTGACCATCATCCATCAACTCACGCATAATGGCGGCCAGCAGATCGGTCTCGTGCGGTGCATGCCATGCAGGACTGTTAAAATAGTCGGTAATCGCCCGACTGGCGCTGTTGGGATGCGTTCTCATAGCTGACCTCCGCAGAGACAACGATGCCCGCCGCCCGGAACAGGCAACCGCGGGGAGATAGTGGTTTATGCATGCTCGCTGACCAGAACGGGTAGCGTCCCACCAGCGGTCGCTGGTGATTTTTTAAACATAGTTGCGACGCCAAAAATTGTCAGTAACCGCCAGAAATATTTTTTCACGTTTTGAGCTATTGGCGGTGAGCGAAAATCATTCCCGCAATGTTTTTACACATTAACCGGCTGAGAATTGCCGCCTGCGTAATATTTGCTGTGCACAGAAGTAAGCTGTACAGCGGAAAACTGCGTTTTTATCCTGATGCCATGTTTTGCCGTCCAGTAATGTCAGCTGATTGTTAAACTGAACCTTCATTTCATTTTTGATGTGCTTTCTCATGTTACGCTCCGTTGAACCCTGGAAAATCAACCTGATCTCGGTATGGTTTGGTTGTTTTTTTACCGGACTGGCGATCAGCCAGATCATCCCGTTTCTGCCGTTGTATATCGAACATCTTGGGATACGCGGAGATAATGCGCTCAGCCTGTGGTCGGGGCTCACCTTTAGTATCACTTTCGTGGTTTCCGCTGCGGTAGCACCGCTGTGGGGCAGCCTTGCGGACCGTAAAGGGCGCAAGCTGATGCTGTTGCGTGCTTCTTTTGGCATGGGGGTGGTGATCCTGTTGCAGGCCTTTGTCACCCACGCCTGGCAATTGCTGCTGTTGCGCGCCCTGATGGGGCTGACATCCGGCTATATTCCTAACGCGATGGCGCTGGTGGCCGCGCAGGTGCCGCGCGAGCGCAGCGGCTGGGCGCTGAGCAGTGTGGCTACCGGGCAGATTGGCGGCGTGATCCTGGGGCCGATGATTGGCGGCCTGCTGGCTGACTGGCTTGGTCTGCGTCTGGTGTTTATCGTCACCGCCGCGCTGTTGTTGATCAGTTTTCTGGTCACGCTGTTTCTGATTAAAGAAACCGGCTATACCCCGATCAGCAAGCAGGACAAGATGAGCGGACGCGAAGTGTTTCGCAGTCTGGATAATCCGCGTCTGATGGTCTGCCTGTTCGTCACCACCATGGTGATTCAGATGTGCAACGGATCGGTGAACCCGATCCTGACGTTGTTCGTACGTGAACTGGCACCGAACGCGCAAAACATTGCTTTCCTCAGCGGCTTTATCGCGGCGCTGCCGGGCATTTCAGCGCTGATCTCTGCACCACGCCTTGGCAAACTCGGCGACCGCATCGGTACCCAGCGCATTCTGATCGCCACCATGATCACCTCGCTGGTGTTGCTCACCGCCATGTCGTTTGTGACCAGCGCCACCCAGCTTGGCGTACTGCGTTTTCTGCTGGGCTTTGCCGATGGCGCGATGATGCCCGCTGTGCAAACGCTGCTGGTACGTCATTCCCGCGATAATGTTACCGGACGCATCTTCGGTTATAACCAGTCGTTTATGTATCTGGGTAATGTGGCGGGACCACTGCTGGGCGCGGCCGTTTCGGCGGCGACTGGCTATCGCTGGGTATTCTTTGCTACCGCGATGGTGGTGCTGCTTAACGTGCTGTTGCTGCGTCGTTTCTATCGCCGCCCGAAAACCACGCTGACTCAACCGGTGAGTCAGCGTGAATCGGCGGAGAAAACTACTGACGCAGCGTCAGAGCGAAGTGCCAGCGCTGCTGAGTAAGCAGGAACTCCGGGCTAACGCTCGGACTCCAGGAATCATCACCGCCGACGCCCATATGGAAGCCATCGAGATGCAGCCAGCAACCCGCTTCCGGTTGCAGCAGGTGGCGATGTGAGGTGTCACGCAGTTGTTCCAGGCTGTGCGGGCTGAGCGAAAATGCAAAATCACCGCTCACCTGCCAGCTGCCACTATCCAGCTGACGAGTGCCACCCCGCAGGCCATTTTCGCCCGGGAAGACGTAATCGGTGCGCATCGCGTCCAGCGGCAATTGCCAGCGGGAGAACTGCGCCGCCAGCTGGCGATCGGGATAGTTTTCATCGGGTCCCAGCCCCAGCCAGCTAACCTGCTGTGGTGTGTGCGCCAGCTGGCAGCGTAAACCGATACGCGCCGGGGGCGGCAGCCCGGCAGCCTGTTCCACCTCGATGTCGATAGTCAGTTCACCCGTACCGCGAATCTGATAGCGTTTGCGGCTGGTAAAAACCACTTGCCCGGCAAACAGCCACTGATGCCGCGTGTCGATCAATATGCTGTGCTTCAGGCTATCCAGCTCCATGTCCACCAGCTGCGGCTCCAGTTGCTCGTAACCGGCGCGTTTCCAGCGTTCGACCCAGGCATTAGGATCAATATTGGCGGCCTCGCTGGTGCCGATATCGTTATCAATGGGCGCGCGGATAAAACAATCCTGCAACGGAGTCAGCAGCGTCTCTTCATCGTTAACAAACCACTGCACCAGCTCACCGCTGCGGCGGGAGAAATGCCAGCGTTGGTTCGGCAGGCAGACGGCAATCAGATCGTGATTCGATTCGATAACCGGAGCCGGTTCGTGGTTCGCCAGCGTGCGTGCAGGGAGAGCGGCGGGCAGCGGCCACTGCTGCCAGGCAACGCGAGCATCGGCTTCTGACCAGGACGTCGGCTGTACCTGATGAACTGCCAGATTGAGCCAGCAATTGCCCTGTAAATTCTCCACCGGCGGCAGGCTGAATGACTGACTGCCGCGCGGTGCGATCGCCAGTGTCAGTTCACCATGGGCAATCGCTTCCCCTTCCTGCTCAATCGACCAGCGCAGCACCTCGTTGTCACTGTGGCGAAACAGGTAATCACTGCTGACGGTAAAGCACCAGGGATCCCGGGCATCCGGGGTGAACTGGAAAAACTGCTGGGCGCGCTGCGCTTCGAATAACGCCGGGTGCGGAGAACGGTCGGCAAACACCAGCCCGTTCATACAGAACTGACGATCATTAGGTGTGTCACCAAAATCTCCACCGTAGGCCTGCCACGGCTGTCCTTGCTCGTCGTAGCGTGTCAGGCTTTGATCGACCCAATCCCAGACGAAACCGCCCTGCAGACGCGGGTGCTGGCGAAATGCCTGCCAGTATTTGGCAAAGCCGCCAAAGCTGTTGCCCATCGCGTGGGCATATTCACACAGGATCAGCGGGCGCGTTTCGCCAGGCAAACCGATCCATTTTTTCAGCGACCATTTCGGCACCGCCGGGAAGGGTTGATCCTGATCGACGCGTGCATACATCGGACAAATAATATCGGTGGCAGCGGTGTTGGCTCCGCCGCCTTCATATTGCACCGGACGGGTGGGATCGCTGCTTTTCACCCATTGATACAAGGCATCATGCGTGCTGCCGTGGCCGGATTCATTGCCCAGCGACCAGATAATGATGCAGGGATGATTTCGATCACGCTGCACCATGCGCGTAACACGTTCGCTGTAAGCGGCAAACCAACGCGGATCGCTGGAGAGGCGATTCATCGGCTGCATACCGTGAGTTTCGATATTGGCTTCATCCACCACGTATAAACCGTATGCATCGCACAGGCGATACCACAATGGATGATTGGGATAATGGGCGCAGCGCACTGCGTTGAAGTTGTGGCGTTTCATCAGTTCGATGTCGCGTCGCATACTGGCTTCATCCACCACCTGACCGTTTTCCGGATGGTGCTCATGGCGATTGACGCCGCGAATCAGCAGCGGCTGACCATTCAGACACAGCAGACCGTTCTCAATGGCGACGCGTCGGAAACCGACATCATAAGCCTCGGATTCCAGCAGTGCGCCTTGCTCATCCAGCAGCGATACCACCGCGCGATACAGATGGGGGGTTTCGGCACTCCACAGCAGCGGCTGGCTGACAGGCAGCACCAGCAAGGACTGCTCCGGGTAGTGACCGCGCTCGTCAATAATGGCGCTGCCCGGTGCCTGTTCATGTTCGCCAATCAGGGTTGTGCCCTGCCATAGGCTCAGGCGTAACCGACAGCCTGGCAGCGGGCGTATCGGGCTGTGGATCTTCACGTTCACGCGCAAATCGCCGCGCACATATTCCGGGCTGAGTGCGGTCTCGATCTGCACATCCGCCAACTGTGTCGCCGGTTTATGTAACAGGGTGACATCGCGGAAAATACCACTCATGCGCCACATATCCTGGTCTTCAAGGTAGCTGCCGTCGCTCCAGCGTAACACCATCACCGCCAGGCGATTATTGCCGGTGCGCAAGGTGCGGCTCAGGTCAAATTCGGCGGGTAAGCGGCTATCCTGCGAATAACCGATCCACTGACCATTGCACCAGAGAAAGAACGCCGAATTGACGCCATCAAAAATAATGCGCGTCTGGCCCTGTTGCAGCCAGGCATCATCGACACTAAATGTGAGCGAGTAACATCCGGTGGGATTACTGGCTGGCACGAAAGGCGGATTGACAGGGATCGGGTATTGCACATTGGTATAAATCGGTGCGTCGTAGCCTTGCAGCTGCCAGTTTGCCGGGACGGGAATGTTGTCCGCGTCGGCCAGATCCTGCAATAGCCAGCTTTGCGGTACCGCTTCCGGCTGAGTGAAATAGCTGAATGTCCATTGACCATTCAGACTCTGGCGTGAAGGGGAGGGACGATCATCGCGCGCGGCCAGTTCCTCACGCCAGCTGGCAAAGGGCGGATGCGCGTCAAGCCGATTCAGACTGGTGACGACCGGATTTTCCCAGTCGCGTCGTGCCAGAATGTCACTGAGGGAAACAGATAAAGATGTCATGTTGGGATCTCATTAATTGTAATGCGCTCACATTGCGTGAAATTCCCCCAGCTGTAAAGCGCCGTGACGCCTTGCCGGAGCGGATTTTTTATCGCTTTCATTACGTCTTTGTCGGTTTTCTCCTGGCTTAGTGCCAGTAAATTGTTAAGCATGGTGAGCAGAGATGAATAGCGCCAGCTTACGGAGAATTCTGTGTTGTCGGGCGTGACGGCGGCTCATACACTCAGCCCGATTTCTCCATCCTGAGGTAATTATGGTCCGTATTGTTAAACTCGCAGCCGTAGTGGCATTGGTGACCGCGCTGAGCGGTTGTATTTTTCCGCCGCCAAGTGGCGGAGGTGGTTGGGGCGGCGGCGGTCACGGCGGTGGCCCGGGTCGCGGATTTATGGGTCCATAAGTGATTAACATCCTGCGTTAATTACTGTTTGGCGTGCGAAACGTTTCACGAAAGCATTATTTTTCAGAGAAACGTTTCGCCGATTAATAATAAAATGCTGCGCTGAGTTTTCTTTCCTGCCATTTTTAACTGTGTTATCTGGATCCCACAAAAATCCCTGTTGTTTTATTCTGCCCAATGCTAACGTCAGCATTTCCCTCAACTAATTGAGTTGGTCGCATGAAAAATCTGATTGCGGAACTCCTGCTTAAGCTGGCTGAAAAAGAAGAAGAGTCTAAAGAGTTAGTGGTTCAGGTTGAGGCGCTGGAAATTGTGGTCACGGCCTTGTTACGTAAACTCGAACCGGAGCAATTAAAAGACATTACTTCGGGTATTGAGGTTGCAATGTCGCCGGTTGCGCATCAGGAGGCTTCTTCGGACGCGATCCTGCTACGCAATTACGTGGAAAAACTGTTAAACCATCCCCGCATATGATTTCCCGCAACGCCTGTGATCGCCACAGGCGTTTTTCGTTATATTTATTTCTGCTTTGCTTATCTCATGCCAGGCTTATCAGGCAATAACTTTATGGAGAAGGTGCAATGAAATCGTTTCTTATGGCAATGATGGCTGCGGGCCTGCTGATTGCAGGCAGCGCGGGTGCGGCAGAGAAGACCGCACAGCAGGAAAAAATGACCATGTGTAATCAACACGCGTCCTCTCAAAACCTGAAAGGTGACGCGCGTAAAAGCTTTATGAGTTCCTGCCTGAAAAAAGACAGCAAGATGGGCACTATGACGCCACAACAAATGAAGATGAAAACCTGTAACACCGAAGCGGGTGATAAAAAACTCAGCGGTGATGCACGTAAAACCTTCATGAGTTCCTGCCTGAAAAAAAGTTGATCTTCGGATAGCGGCCTGCGGGCCGCTAATTATTTGTACCTGTCACGGTGTTATTAATCTGTTTCTGTCGGCATACTCCCTTAATTACATTTTCTTTCATCTGTAAAACGGCGAATAAACAGGCTGTTATTACCCACGTTGTTTTCCTCTCCCTGCCAAATCATCAGACTTTGCCACACTTACTGTTTGTATGGATTTATTGCTTCACATCTGACTACAGCGTAGGGAGGCACAACGTGAGCTATCAATCTGTCGTTGAACTGAAGGCGCTCAGGCAACATAAACCCACTAAATTCTCTGTGGGTGAGAAGGATATTTTACTGATCCGCGAAGGTGAACGTGTCCATGCCCTTCAGGCGAAATGCCCGCATGCCGGAGCGCCGCTGGAACAGGGGGCGGTCTGTGGCGGCGAGCTGGTATGCCCCTGGCATAAAGCGGTATTTGGCATCGAAGATGGCAGGATGCATGAACCGCTGGCCCTGGCTGACTTGAAAAACTACCCGGTGCGCATCGAACAGGGCAAGGTCTGGGTCGATACCAAACCTATGTCTGCCGCGTCACTGCCTGCTGTTGAACGAGAAACGCCGGTCTGCGTGGTGCTGGGATCAGGTGCCGCAGGGAGTGCGGCCTTGTGGACGTTGCGCCATGAGGGTTTTAAAGGGCATCTGGTGTTAGTCGAACGCGAAGCGCAAGCCCCTTACGATCGCACCGCGTTAAGTAAATTTGTTCCGTCCGGGAAAATGGCAATTGAAGATGTGCCGCGTTTGCTGAAGCAGGATGTGCTGAGCCATGTGGAACGTATTCAGGCCAATGTGGTGGAACTGAATAGCGCGGAACAGCTACTGGTCTTTGCTGATGGCAACAGCTTACATTTTGATCAGCTACTGATCGCCAGTGGTGGCACGCCACAGCCGCTGGCGATTCCGGGACACAATCTTCCCGGCGTGCATCTGCTGCGTTCGCTTAATCAGGCCAGCTCACTGCTGAACGACGTCGATGAAACTCATCAAATCGTGATCATCGGCAATAGCTTTATTGGCATGGAGCTGGCGGGAGCATTGCGCAACCGCGATATTGACGTCACGGTGCTGGCACGTCACCCGCTGCCATTTGCGAAACAGTTCGGCGAGGAAATTGGCCAGCATTTCCGCGATCTGCATACCAGCAATGGCGTGAAAATGATCGTGGGAGAGCCGCAGGCGCTGGTCGGCAATGACAGAGTCGAGGCAGTCGCGCTGAAAAATGGCAAAAGTCTGGCGGCCAGCCTGGTGCTGTTTGCCACCGGTATTAAACCGGTAACCGGCTTTGTTCATGATCTGGCGATGCAGAGCGACGGCAGCCTGACCACCGATAGTCAGCTTCAGGTGGCAAAAAATATCTGGGCGGCAGGTGACATCGCCAGCTATCCCACCCAGCAGGGACCACAGCGGATTGAGCACTATCGGGTGGCGCACCAGCAGGGACGAATTGCCGCGCTGAACATGCTGGGCAAGCGTGAGCTATATGACCGAGTACCGTTTTTCTGGACTGCGCATTACGGCACACGTTACGAGTATCTGGGACATGCTACCGAGTGGGATGAGTTCCACTTGCTGGGTTCGCTGCCGGATAAACGTTTTATCGCTTTTTATGGTCAGCAGGGCAGGCTGGCGGCGGTGTGTTCAGCTGGCATGTACACGCTGACGGCGGCACTGGTGGAACATATGCAGCAGCCAATGACCGTGGCGCAGGGGATCGCGTTGTTTGAGGATTATCAGGGATAGCGAAACCCGTTATCTGCCTGTGTAGCGGCGCAATAAATTGCGCCGCTACGGGTTATGACTTACTCAATGCATCCGATTTTTTCATACATTGCTGCATCGCTTCGATCACCGCCGCCCGGAAGCCTTTTTCCTCCAGCACCTTGACCGCTTCAATGGTGGTGCCGCCGGGGGAGCACACCATATCCTTCAATTCGCCGGGATGTTTACCGGTCTCCAGCACCATCTGCGCGGAGCCTTTCACCGCCTGCGCGGCAAACTGATAGGCCTGGGCTCGCGGCATACCGCCGAGAACCGCTGCATCCGCCATCGCTTCAATAAACATAAACACATAGGCTGGGGCAGAGCCACTCACGCCAACAACCGCGTGAATCAGGTATTCACTCACCACGGCGGCTTTACCGAAACTCTCGAAAATCGCCACCACTTCGTCGGTTTCATGCTGCTCAACCAGCACATTCGGCGTGACTGAGGTCATCCCCTCATTCACCAGCGACGGCGTATTCGGCATCACGCGGATGATTTTACGATCGTGACCCAGCACGGCGGCCAGCGAATCCAGCGTTACGCCAGCGGCGATCGATACCACCAGCGCCTCTTTTTTCAGCTGGCTGGCCAGATCCTTCAGCACCTTGAGAATCACATTCGGTTTCACTGCGCCAAAAAGGATATCGACTTCACGCGCCAGGCTTTCGGCGCTCTCGGCTGCCGTGACGCCATACTGCTGCGCCAGTGCCTGATTGGTGGCGGGTTTGCGGTCAAAAACCCAGATGTTGGCCGGGGCGATTTGTCCACTGTTCACCAGGCCGCTGATGATCGCTTTCGCCATATTACCGGCACCAATAAACCCGATTTTCTTCTCCAGCATCGCTTGATCCTTTAGATGGTTCGATTTTCTGTATCGGCTAGCTTACGTCGCTGGGCAGGGGTTGCAACGTTCCGATCAAATTAAATTTGCCATTCTGGCGCAGAACGGGAAGATCACCTGCATTCACCGAGAGAAAGGATTAACTATGTCGATTTGGGTTGATGCCGATGCCTGTCCCAATGTCATCAAAGAAGTGCTCTACCGCGCCGCCGAGCGCACCCAAACCCAGGTCACCTTTGTGGCTAACCAGCCACTGCGCGTGCCGCCGTCACCCTGGCTGAAAACGTTGCAGGTGGCAGCGGGTTTTGATGTGGCCGATAACGAAATCGTCAAACGCGTACAGCCAGGTGAGCTGGTGATTACCGGTGATATTCCGCTGGCGGCGGAAGTGCTGGAGAAGGGGGCGGCGGCGCTGAATCCGCGTGGTGAACGTTATTCGCCGGACACGATTCGTCAGCGTTTAACCATGCGCGACTTTATGGAAACCATGCGCGCCAGTGGTATTCAAAGTGGCGGCCCGTCGGCGCTAAGCCCACGCGACCGCCAGCAATTTGCTAACGAACTGGATAAGTGGTTACGTCAACGGCGTTAGACAAAATTGTCATCGTCGTCGAAGTCGCTGCCGCCGAAATCGCTGAAATCGTTGTTATCGGCGAAGCTGTTATCCCAGCCGTTGTTATTGTCATTCAGAAACGCATTGTTGCTGTCGTTGACGCCATTAAAGGTATCAAGATTGTCATCAACCTGCGGCAGCGCGGGTTCATTGATGATGTTCACAATCTCTTCCGGCTGCGAATGGTGGAACAGGCTGGTTAGCATGTCCGCCATCACCACACCACCGGCCACACCGACGGCGGTCTGCAACGCACCACCGAGAAAACCGGTACCGCGTGCGGGTGGCGCGCTGGCGTATTGCGGCTGCTGAGGCGGTTGCTGCTGCGTCGGGGCACTGTTCCACACCGGCTGCTGCTGCTGTGGCTGTGCAGCAGGGCGCGATGCACCTCCACCAAACAGGCTGGAAAGGAATCCGCCGCTGCTCTGCTGCGGAGCCTGCTGCTGCGCCTGCGCCTGTGCCAGACGATTTTCCAGCTCACCCACCTGGGCATTGAGCTTTTTCATCGCCGCTTCCTGAATCAGGATGGCCTGCGCCATGTAATAAGGCGCTCCGGGCTGCGACAGCAAATGCTGTTTGATTAACTGCTCGGCGCCGACATCACGCGGGCCGCTCTGGCTCTCAGCCTGTTTCAGACGGCTGAACAGGCTTTCAATTAACTGTTGTTCTTCGCTCTGCATGGTAAACCTCCGTTTGCGAGTTACCCCACTATATGAGGGCGAGATGACAGAAAGTAAATCAATGCGCTGGTAAGCAAATGTTGCCCAGACTTACACTTTTGTCGATGCACAAAAATTGCATGATTTTTTCTATATAAATCATAATCATGTGAGATTGTATGGGCAAGATACGCGTAAATCGTGCTTCGCCGGTGGCTGATGAAATGAAATCCAGGTATCATGCGACGCAATATTGACCTGATGACAATGCCCGTGCGGCAAAACACGGCGGAGGATGAGCCAGGATGTCATTACCCATCTATCTGATCGGCGCACGCGGTTGCGGTAAAACCACTATTGGCCAGGCGCTGTCGCAGGCACTCGGCTACGACTTCCGCGATACCGACCATCACCTGCAAACCACCACCCAGCGCAGTGTCGCCGAAATCGTGACTGCTGAGGGCTGGGACAGCTTCCGTGCACGCGAAACCGAATCACTTCAGGCAGTCACCGCACCCTGCACCATCATTGCCACCGGTGGCGGCATGGTGCTGGCGGAAGTGAACCGTCGCTTCATGCGTGAGCATGGTCAGGTCATTTGGTTAAATGCCCCTTCCAGCGTACTGGCCGATCGTCTGGAGCGGCAGCCCGAAGCGGATCAACGTCCGACACTGACCGGTCGCCCGATTGCGGAAGAAATGGGCGATATTCTGCGCCAGCGTGCACATTTGTACCATCAATCGGCCCATCATGAAGTGAATGCAATGCAATCGCCGGAATTGGTGGTTGAAGAGATCCTCCGCTCGCTGTCACTGGCCCGCGCCAGCTAACCTCCTCAGATTTCTCCCTGTTTAAATTGCGACCATCCCCGCTTGTCTATACTTAAGGACGGGCAGGGGATTGCTGCTGTCCGTTTGGATAACTGACATACCCAGGAGGGAGATGTATGCCATCAAGACCACCTTATCCGCGACATGCTCGCATCGTCGCCGTTGAAAAAGGCACGCCGGGCAACACCGTGACCTGGTACGAATTACGCGCCGATCATCCACGTCCGGATTCGCTAATCAGCGAACATAAAACTGCTGCTGAAGCACAGGATGCTAAACTTCGCTATGAAGATGTGGAAAAAGAGTAATATCGGCTGGCAGGGATGCCGGTTATTAGTTTGTGCCGCTCAGGGTCATTTTCTATTCACGTGAAATAACTACAAAGCTGCCACAAAGTTACCGCCTTTTCTGCATTCAATTTATTCTGCCTGATAAAATCATTTAGTTTTAACCTTATTCCTCATTTTATGCTGCCTTAATTCCTCCCCTGATTTGACCGGTACAAAATTTGCGCTTGACCGCAAAAACCTGACGTTTTACTTTCGGGGTATTGATTCAGGAACTTAGTTCCAAATAGTGAAACTATCTGCATGACCACACTCGAAAATGCCGCCGCAGTACTTAAATTATTTCAGCGCTTTGGCGTGACGCAGGGGCATCCTGGTCTCACCTTTACCGAAGTGGTTGAGGCGCTGGATCTACCGAAAAGTACCGTTTCCCGTTTACTGGCGACAATGGAAAGCCAGGGATTACTGGAGCGCGATCCCGATAGTCGTTGTTTCCATATTGGCCGCGTGTTGTTGTCGGTGGCGGGACATTATCTTTCAACCCCGCTGGTGGATAGCGCCTCTGCTGCCATGGCGCGCCTGGCGGCCAGCACCGGCTGCATGGGCTATATCTCGGTGCTGGACGGCAACGATATCATCGTGATGCGTATGTACCACGGCCGCCTGTTTACCCAGTTGATCACCCCGCCAGGTACCCGTATGCCTGCGGCGGGCACCTCCACCGGGCGAGTGCTGCTGGCACAAAGCAGCGATGAAGTGGTGCGCGAGCGTTTTGCCCATGAGTGGCATGCCGCTTCACAGAACTCACCGCTCGATCCTGATGCGCTGTGCGCTGAACTGGCGACTATTCGTCAGCAAGGCTGGGCGCTGGCGCGTAATGAAACGCTGCCAGGCATCAGCTCGATGGCGGTTGCCGTCACCAACAAGCACCGCGGTGAAAGTGTCGCACTCTGCCTGTCATTTCTTTCACAAGAAGCCGCGCCCGGCTATCCGGAAGCGCTGCTCAATGAATTACGCGCCACTGCGGCCCTGATGGCCGAAAAATATGGCGCATGATTTAACGGCGT
Source organism: Pantoea sp. App145 (assembly GCF_047947045.1). NCBI lineage: Bacteria > Pseudomonadati > Pseudomonadota > Gammaproteobacteria > Enterobacterales > Erwiniaceae > Pantoea > Pantoea sp. App145. Next base: position 1,831,867 of record NZ_CP133290.1, on the reverse strand, counting down.
AATACTTCGCGCCACACCAGGGAAATAACAGGCCTCCGGGCCTGCTTATTTCAACCATCAGGGAACGATATTTAACTAAAACGCCGCTGTCCCGCGTGACGGGCGGTGCGTAATAACGTTTTCGCCAGGGTGAAAATACGGGGAATACCATGCGTCACCATAATCCAATAAAAAGTGTCGGAGTCGGTTTAATGCTGGTGTTGTTGTCCATTGCGGGCGCGATCATTGGCGTACAATTAATTACTACCATCGGGGTCACCCCTAATACTTCAATTATCGGCGCGCTGTTTGCCATGCTGCTGGCGCGTATTCCGTTGCAATGGTTTCGTCGCTACCGTTCGGTGGAAGTGCAGAACCTGGCGCAAACTGCCATCTCATCTGCCACTTTCGGTGCCGCCAACAGCCTGCTAATGCCGATTGCGGTGCCCTGGGCGCTGGGCGAGCCACAGCTGGTGCTACCGTTGTTTGTCGGGGTCAGTGCAGCGATGCTGCTGGATGCTTATCTGCTGTATCGCCTGTTCGATACCCGCGTATTTCCGGCCAGCAATGCGTGGCCGCCAGGCGTTGCCGCAGCGGAAGCGATCAAAGCCGGAGACAAAGGTGGCCGCCAGGCGTGGCTGCTGGTGGTGGGGATTGTCGGCGGGATTGTGGGTTCGATGCTGAAGATTCCGATGTCGGCATTTGGCACGGCGTTTATCGGCAATATTTGGGCGCTGACCATGCTTGGCATGGGTTTCCTGTTACGCGCTTATTCCCAGCCGGTGGCGGGCATTGATATTAACGCGTTGTATATTCCGCACGGGGTGATGGTCGGTGCCGGTGTGGTGGCCCTGATTCAGGTGGTACAGGTGATTCGCAGCCGCCGTCATGATGCGCTCAGCGTCAGTCGCAGCGATAGCGAAGTGAAACGCTCGCTCGGTTTCGGCACCGTCGGTTATATCGTCATTTCCGCACTGCTGGCGCTGGCAGGCGGATTGTGGAGCCAGATGGGCTTGCCGATGCTGGTGCTGTTTATTGTTTACGCTGCTTTTGCTGCTTTTGTTCATGAGTTGATCGTCGGTATCGCTGCGATGCACTCCGGCTGGTTTCCGGCTTTTGCGGTGGCGCTGATTACCCTGATCCTCGGTATTTTACTCGGCTTTCCGCCGCTGGCGCTGTGTCTGCTGTGTGGCTTTACCGCCGCAACCGGCCCGGCATTTGCGGACATGGGTTATGACCTGAAAGCTGGTTTTATCCTGCGCGGTAACGGTGCGGATGTGCAGCAGGAGTTGTGGGGCCGACGCATTCAGCTGATTGCGGCGATGATCGCCTTTGTGATCGCCATTCCGGTGGTGTGGTATGCCCATACCCTGTTCTTTGCGGAAAACCTGCTGCCGCCGGTAGCCCGGGTTTATGCCAAAACCATTCAGGCCGGTGCGGAGCCGGGTATCGCGGGTAACCTGCTGCTTTGGGCCATTCCCGGTGCGATTATTCAGCTGATTGGTGGACCAAAGCGTCAGCTTGGTGTGCTGCTGGCCACCGGCCTGCTCATCAACAATGCCGCCGCCGGTTGGGCGGTGCTGGTGGGGATAGCATTACGCATTCTGATCCTGCGCGTGTGGGGCGAGCGCGGTCGTTCACCGATGGAGGTGATGGCGGCGGGTTTTATCGCCGGTGATGCGCTCTACAGCTTCTTCCACTCACTTTTTGCCAGTAGCAGTAAGAAATAACCAGGGAATCCAATATGAGTTTACAGCAGACATTGCAGGTTTTTGAGTTACTCGATAGCGCCTTTGTGGATGGTCAGCAGGTGGTTGATCTGTTTGCCGCGTATCCCGGCGTCAGCGCCAGCACCAAGCGCGTGAGTGGCCCGAAAGGGCGTACCGACTTTGTGCGCATCGATATCCCTGGCGCCAAAGGTAAAAGCCAGGGGGGCAGTGCGCCGACCCTCGGTATTATTGGGCGTCTCGGCGGGATTGGTGCTCGTCCGACACGTATCGGCATGGTGTCGGATGCTGATGGTGCCGTGGCGGCCATCAGCAGCGCGCTGAAACTGGCGCAGATGCAAACCCGGGGCGATGTGCTGGCCGGTGACGTGATCATTACCACCCATATCTGTCCGGATGCACCGACACGCCCGCACGAGCCGGTGGATTTTATGGATTCACCGATTGATGACGTCACCATGAATGACAACGAAGTGGTGGCCGGAGTGGACGCTATCCTCTCCATCGATACCACCAAAGGTAATCGTATCCTGAATCACAAAGGTTATGCCCTGTCACCGACGGTGAAAGAAGGCTACATTCTGCGCGTATCGGAAGATTTGCTGCGCATTATGGAGATGACCAGTGGCCGCCCGGCAGTGACTTTCCCGATCACCACCCAGGATATCACGCCGTATGGGAACGGGGTTTATCACCTCAACAGCATTCTGCAACCCTCAACCGCCACCGATGTGCCGGTGGTCGGTGTGGCCATTTGCGCTGAGTCGGTGGTGCCCGGCTGTGGGACGGGTGCCAGCCACGAAGTGGATATCGCCAGCACGGTGAAATTTGCCGTGGAAGTGGCTAAAGAGTTTGGTCGCGAGACTTGTCAGTTCTACGACGCGCAGGAGTACGCTCTGCTGCTATCTTTGTATGGTAGCCTCAGTCATTTGCGTTCCCGGAAATCCTAAGTATGAAAACATCTCTGGTTACCCTGACCATTGGTCAGTCACCGCGCAGCGATATTCTGCCGTTGTTGCAGGCGTATCTGCCCGCAGAGCAGGTGGCGCACGCCGGTTTACTCGACGGCCTCTCTCTGGCGGAAGTGGAGCAGCACTACACACCAGCGGCTGGTGAGAAAGTGCTGGTTTCGCGGATGCAGGATGGACAGCAGGTACGCCTGGCGGCACGTCTGGTGGAGCAGGGATTGCAGCAGAAAATCTACGCACTGGAGGAGCAGGGTTACAACACTATCCTGCTGCTGTGCACCGGAGAATTTGGTGCACTGAAAACGCATAAAGCGTTGTTGCTGGAGCCTGATCGCATCATTCCGCCGCTGGTGGGGGCGATTGTGCACGGCCACAAAGTAGGGATTGTGGTGCCGGTGGAGGAACAGATTGCTGAGCAGGCCAGCAAATGGCGTAACCTCGGTACTCCTCCTTGCTTCGCCGTCGCCAGTCCTTATCTGGCGCAGCAGGCGGATCTGATTGAAGCCGGCCTGTCGCTGCAGGAGCAGGGAGCCGATGTGGTGGTACTGGATTGCATCGGCTATCACCAGAAACATCGTGATTTTCTGCAGAAAATGCTGGGGATCCCGGTTCTGCTGTCTAATGTACTGGTAGCCAAACTGGCAGCGGAATTAATCGTTTAATCCACAGGGATCACAACTTGCGATCCCACCTGTCATTTCGCGTGACAGATCAGCGAGTTCCCTTGTAATCTGCCAGTCAACCTAATGTGCTGTGAGGAAGTGACATGCTCAACGTGAGTGAGTATTTTGACGGAAAAGTGAAGTCCATTGGTTTCGAGAGTGTCACCATTGGACGCGCAAGCGTGGGCGTGATGGCGGAAGGTGAATATACCTTCGGTACAGGGCAGCCGGAAGAGATGACGGTGGTCAGCGGTGCACTGAAAGTGCTGCTGCCGGGTGAAACTGAGTGGAAATGGTTTGAAGCTGGTAGCGTGTTCAACGTACCGGGCCAAAGCGAGTTCCATCTTCAGGTCGCTGAGCCAACCTCTTATCTGTGCCGCTATCTGTAAGCAGTTGCCCCAGGCCGCAGATTGCGGCCTTTTTTGTCAGATTTACATCACAAAATTTGTAAATTTAATTTTTTATCCTATCTTCATTTAGAAATAATCACTTCTTTTTTATTCGACGTTTTTCAAACAGATAAATTAAAGTTAATTAGTCGAATAAGTAATTAATAAGTCGTTATGTTAATTTTTCTGGGGATTATGCTGGTTGCATATTGATTTCATCTGTATTAAAAATGAATCCGTTCGCTGAATAATGATTCTAAAAAGGAGGTTAACATGTCGATTGGTCGAATATACTCTGCACCGATTTTACCGGAGCCTGTTATTCGTTCTGATAAAGATTATTCTGAGTTGTCACCGTCACCGTTTGGTTTTATTCCCCGTATTTTTTATTCAGCATGTGAAGAACGACCGGTTTCATTTAAGTATCAGGTTAATTCGCATGTCAGTCTGAATGAATTACCTGCGGCAAATAAACGGTGGTTTGGGGAGGCGGTGCCGCCACTTTCTGAACCTGTTGTCAAACCTGCACCGGTTAAACTCACAAGAGGTTTTGTTTCACCTTTTAGCGGAAAGTTAAATATTCTCAATCTCAGATTGAATAAATTTGGTAGCTATTCACCAGTGGACGTTGCAGCTAAATCCGTGCAGAAGAATTTTGTGCCAGAACCAAAAGAAGTGATCCAGGGCGCGGGATGTGTTTCTGGGTTAGGGCAGTTTGTTCGTACGATTAGTAAATCAAATAAGTATCCCGATGATAAAACGCTGGAAGCAATAATGGCTTCACTGGAGACAGGAAGCAACCCTTCCGGGAATTACCGGAGCTGGCCATTTGATTCTGAATGCAGAACAGTGTCAGAGCCTGTTTCTGAGCATCAGACGCCACCGACGCCTGAGCCAGAGCGTCAAACGTTGCCGGAGCCTGTTTCTGAGCATCAGACGCCACCGACGCCTGAGCCAGAGCGTCAAACGTTGCCGGAGCCTGTTTCTGAGCATCAGACGCCACCGACGCCTGAGCCAGAGTATCAAACGTTTCCAAAGGATATCGAAGAGACCTCTTCGTTGTCCGGTAGTGACTCCGGGTGCGACATTCTTTCTGACAGTGAAGACCCATCCAGGCCACCAATCCCACTTGAGCCGGTTGTTATTATAAAAACGGCAATGGACAGAAAAACAGAGAATTTGCAGGTTAAAGTGGATAATTTTTATAACCAATTTGATGAAAGCCGCACCAGGGAAAATGACAGACGAAGGCCTAATCCTTCTGGTTTTACGCTAAGAGCGAAGATGAGCAATCATTATCTTTGTCAAAATGCTAAACCACCCGCTATCGTCAGAACCATTCTTAAAAATGAAGTCCCGACCAGCAAGTATGAGGGTTTTGTCATTCCTTTTACTCATTCTGACCACTTGAGAATGGAGAATGACAGGAATAGAAAATTATCGGTCCGGGATTCTGATGATCAATTCTTAGAGGAGCTGAAAAAAGAAATAAATGATTGTGCTCGTATATTTGAAGAGAGCCAAGCGTATCATTATTCACGTTATACGAAAATCAGAGAGAAAATAGATGGTCTTAATGGTGTGCTGGAAGCTATCGATGAAGACAGTGTTTTATATCTCCCTCCTAAGGTAGAGTTAAAAGACTATTACTATAGTCTACGTGATGAAATTATGCTGGCTATTGCAAGCGAGAAAAAGACCATCCTTGTTGATAATGCAGGCAGGAAAATAAATCCACTGTATGTGGAGGACGAACCTGACTATTAGAGGCATCAACGTTTTTACTGAACTGAACGGACTCGTAGCGGCGCGATTTATCGCGCTGCTACGTGCGTGATATCGGAAATAAATGTGCGATTTCCCGCGCGAGGCGTCAAAAAAACGCGCGATAAATCGCGCCGCGACATCACAGCTCCGCCTTTATTCTTTCACGGGCCATAACCAGGCGGCACCCCGTACACCGCTGGAATCGCCATGCACCGCTTTGAGTACCGGTGTTTCGCACTCACGACCAAAGACCCACTGTTTCATCAGTGTCGGTACGGTCTGATACAACCGATCGTTATTACTCATGCCACCCCCCAGTACAATGACATCCGGGTCGAGCAAGTTCACCACCTGAGCCAGCGATTTTGCCAGACGCATTTCGTAACGGTGCATCGCCAGCTCGGCTATCGGGTCATGCTGTTCTATCAGCTTAATGATCTCTGCCCCTTTCAGCGCCTGTCCGCTCAGACGCTGATAATCGATGGCAAACCCCGTGCCGGAGACAAAGGTCTCGATGCAGCCCTGCAAACCGCAATAGCACGGCACCTCCGCGCGATAACGCAGCTCATCTTCATCCATCCACGGCAGCGGATTATGGCCCCATTCACCGGCATTGCCGTTGCCGCCGATACGCGACTCACCGTTTATCGCCACCCCTGCGCCCGAGCCGGTGCCGATAATTACCGCAAACACCAGCGGTTGTCCCGTACCGGCACCATCCACCGCTTCGGATACCGCCAGACAATTCGCGTCGTTAGCAATACGCACGTCACGATTCAGCGCCTGTGCCAGATCCTTATCCAGCGGTTGCCCATTCAGCCAGGTGGAGTTGGCGTTTTTCACCCGCTGGGTATAGGGCGAAATGGTGCCCGGAATGCCCAGTCCGACCGTACCCTGCTGCCCGGTTTTCTCTTCCGCCAGCTGCACCAGATCGACAATCGCCTGAACCGTCGCACCATAGTCATCACGCGGGGTATTCACGCGGTGCCGAAACAGCTCCTGACCCTGGTCTGACAGCGCAATCACTTCAATTTTGGTGCCACCTAAATCGATACCAATACGCACGTTTTATTCCTCATTATTCGTTCTGGTGAGAGATACAGTAGAAGGCCGTTTGGGTAAAGGCAATGAAACCCATCCGATGTTTCGCTATCATGCGCGCTGACTCGTAGACTTGTGCGTCCGATCGCACCCCCGGTAAGGAATCCCGATGTTGTGGTTTAAAAATATGATGGTTTATCGTCTGAATCGTGACATCCCGCTGTCCGCAGACGATCTGGAAAAACAGCTCGACGCCTTCACCTTTTCACCCTGTGGTAGCCAGGATATGGCCAAAACCGGTTGGGTCTCCCCAATGGGTAACCGCAGCGAGGCGCTGACGCACGTGATTAATGGTCAGATTGTGATCTGTGCACGTACTGAGCAAAAAATCCTGCCTTCTCCCGTGGTGAAGCAGGCACTGGAAGCCAAAATTGACAAGCTTGAGGCGGAACAGAGCCGCAAGCTGAAAAAGACCGAAAAAGACTCGCTGAAAGATGAAGTGCTGCATAGCTTGCTGCCGCGTGCCTTTAGCCGCTTCAGCCAGACCTTTATGTGGATCGACACTGTCAACAACCTGATTATCGTTGACTGCGCCAGCGCAAAGAAAGCTGAAGACACGCTGGCTCTGCTGCGTAAAAGCCTGGGTTCGCTGCCGGTGGTACCGCTGACGCTGGAAAAACCGATTGAAATGACGCTGACCGAATGGGTACGTTCTGGTGAACTGCCTGCCGGTTTTGCCCTGATGGATGAAGCGGAGTTGAAAGCGTTGCTGGAAGACGGTGGCGTCATCCGCTGTAAAAAGCAGGATTTGGTGTCAGACGAAATTGCGACCCATATCGAAGCCGGGAAAGTGGTAACCAAACTGGCACTCGACTGGCAGGAACGTATTCAATTGGTTATCGCCGATGACGCATCGGTAAAACGTTTGAAATTCAGCGATACGCTGCGTGAGCAGAATGACGATATCGATCGTGACGATTTTGCCCAGCGTTTCGATGCAGACTTTATCCTGATGACCAGCGAACTGGCTGCGCTGATCAGTAACCTGGTCGAAGCGTTAGGCGGCGAAGCCCAGCGTTAAGGATTCCCCAGGTGCGCATTCAAGCGCACCTGGGATTGAGTCATGTTATCGGTTATTCGCCCACCAGCATTGAATCCTGCGGTGCGTTGTCGCGCTGCGCTTTCGTGGCAAGGAAGTAGACATAGCCCACCGCCATAATCGCCACAAACAGGCCGCCAATCACCGGGTTAAACCACAGCATCGCCACCAGACACACCAGCGACAGCACCAGCGCGATACCCGGCACAATCGGATAGCCCGGTGCGCGGAAGCTGCGTTCCAAATCCGGTGCGGTGCGACGAAGTTTAAACAAGCTCAGCATGCTCATCAGGTACATCACAATCGCGCCAAACACCGCCATGGTGATCATGGCCGCCGTCAGACTCATACCTTGCAGGTTAATCCAGCCGTCACTGTAAATCGCCGCAATCCCAATCAGGCCACCGGCAATAATGGCACGATGCGGCGTCTGAAAGCGTGACAGTTTCGCCAGGCTTTGCGGCAGATAACCGGCACGCGCCAGCGCAAAGAATTGACGTGAATAACCCAGAATGATGCCGTGGAAGCTGGCAACCAGGCCAAACAGGCCGATCCACACCAGCATATGCATCCAGTTAGAGTTTTCGCCGACGATCATCTTCATCGCCTGTGGCAGCGGGTCATTGATGTCCGACAGTTTGCGCCAGTCACCGGCACCGCCCGCCAGCAGCATCACGCCAATCGCTAAAACCACCAGGGTCAGAATGCCGGTGATATAGGCTTTGGGGATGGTACGCTTCGGATCTTTCGCTTCTTCTGCTGCCATCGCGGCTCCTTCAATGGCAAGGAAGAACCAGATAGCAAAGGGTATGGCGGCAAAAATGCCAGACACCGCAGGCATACCAAAATGTTCGCTGCCCGCCCAGCCGTTGGCGGCGAAATTGGCAATGCTGAAGCCGGGTGAGACCACGCCCATAAACACCAGCAGTTCCAGCACCGCCAGCACCGTAACCACCAGCTCAAACATCGCCGCCAGTTTCACGCCGAGAATATTCAGCGTCATAAACACCACATAAGCCCCGACCGCAGCGGTTTTGGGGTTGAGTTCCGGGTATTGCACATTGAGATAGGCACCAATCGCCATGGCGATGGCCGGGGGCGCGAATACGAACTCGATCAGGGTTGCCAGACCGGCAATCAGGCCACCGGTTTCACCAAAGGCGCGGCGGCTATAGGCAAACGGACCACCGGCATGCGGGATAGCGGTAGTCAGTTCGGTGAAGCTGAAAATAAAACAGGTGTACATGGTGGCGATCAGCGCCGTCGTAATGAGAAATCCCAGCGTCCCTGCTACGCCCCAGCCGTAACTCCAGCCGAAATACTCCCCGGAAATGACCAGGCCAACCGCGATACCCCAAAGATGCAGGGTTCCCAGGGTGGGTTTGAGCTTGCTCGTCATAATCTTATCCCCGTCGTTTTTGTTGAGTGCGGTAACTTCACCGCGCCGGTTTATCGTTTGCGCTACAGTGAAGGGGATAATGCCGCTGCCTCTTACGGGAAAACTTGACGCAGGCGCAGTGAGTTTTGTCCTCCACGGTCAACTCTGACGCAAGAAAAGTGCCAGATGCACGCTGCGGTCAACTTTGGGTCATCTGCGGTCAAGCAGTCAGGACGACGTCATCCCATGCTGATAACACTGTTGTCATCCCTGGAGCCTGATGAATGAGTGCCAAACAATCCGACACCCTGACAAATGCTGAAATCACCGTGCTGGCGCAACAGGCGCTGGCGTGCTATCCCGCCGCGCTACAGGGCGAGCTGAAGCTGCTGTGCCGTTCTGAAAATGCCACCTTCCTGGTGCAGGCAGGCGGCAAACGTTATGCGTTGCGTCTGCATCGCCCGGACTACCACAGCAAAGCGGATATCCAGAGCGAGTTGCTATGGCTGGATGCGCTGCGCGACACCGGTATCATGGTGCCGGAAGCGATTCCGGCCAGCGATGGTGAAACTGTGCTATCGCTGCGCCTGCCGGATGGAGAAGTACGTCATGCGGTGCTGTTTCACTGGATCGAGGGCGATATGCCGACCACCGATGTCGATCCCAAAGCCTTCCAGCAGCTCGGTCACATCACCGCGCGGTTGCATCAGCACAGCAAGCGCTGGCAGAAACCGCAGGGCTTCCAGCGCATCATCTGGGATCATCATACGATGGTGAGCGATCACAGCCACTGGGGACGCTGGCAGGACGCGCCCAACCTGAATCCGGCCGATCATCCTGTTGTGCAACAGGCGATCGCCCGCGTGGGGCAGGAGTTGCAGGATTTTGGCAAAGGCGAGGATCGTTATGGTCTGATCCATGCCGATCTGCGTCTTACCAATCTGCTGTTGCATAAAGGGGAAACCCGGGTGATCGATTTTGATGACTGCGGCCTCGGCTGGTATCTGCACGATCTGGCGGCGGCGATCAGTTTTGTCGAGCATCATCCGCGTGCTGAAGATTGGGTGGACAACTGGATCCGCGGCTATGAGCAGGTGGGGCATATCAGCGATGCGGAAATGGCGCTGGTACCCACCTTACTGATCCAGCGTCGTATTCAGCTTACTGCGTGGATGGGTTCCCATGCCGAAACCGAAATGGCGCTGAGCCTCGGGCCGCGCTGGGCCGATCATTCAGTACGTCTGTGTCGTCGCTATCTGGAGAACAGCCAGCTGCCTGTCGGGGCCTGATGCACCATCAGCGGGCGTGGCTGCGCCGTTACGGTGCTCGCCGCGTCCGCTATCCACCCTAATCGCCACTTTTTCTGCGTTGCCCGCCTGGTACGAAAATTGCTGGATACGGTAATTCGATTCACTCTTGCGTATCCTGTGAGGTCAGCATGAATTCACTGATGAGACAGCCCGAGGCGTTCAACGCCTTGTCAGCGCATGCCAGTGCCAGTAACCGTGGCGTGCTGGCGGCAGCGGCCACTGGCCTGAGCGACTTCATCACCGGTAAAGGCGGTGATGTGGATCGCATCTTTGGCATCAGCGGCATTGATTCAGAATTGCTCGCCAGCCCGACCCTCAGTCTGGGCCTGGTGAACTATTGCCGCGTGATGGAAGAAGCGGCGCGACATTCCGGTTTTGATAACTTCGGTTTGCACTACGGCAGGCAGTTCAAACCGCAGTCATTAGGCCTGATTGGCTACATCGGCCTATGTTCGCCGACGCTGGAGCAGGCACTGCATAACGTGGTGAATGCTTTTCCGTGGCACCAGCATGACACCCTGACGCGCCTGGTGGACAAAGGCGACTGCTGGCGGCTGGATTATCAGGTACGCCACGGGGCGATTCTGTCACGTCGGCAGGATGCGGAGCTGACGCTCGGCATGTTTCTCAACCTGATCCGTCATGTAGCAGGGAAAAACTGGGCACCACGTGAAGTTCACTTCGAACATCCGCGCCCGGAGCAGTGGCATGAGCACTGCAAAGTCTTTGATGCGCCGGTGTGGTTCGAACAACCCTTCAACTCGTTATTGATCCCGAAACGCGATCTGTTACGTACCATGCCAGAGCAGGATCCGATGTTGCTGATGGTGATGCAGGATGCGATCCGCCGCCTCAACAGCAGCGCCAGCCTGCAGAGCGTGGTGGAGCAGGCGCGTTCGCAGGTCAATCTGTCGCTGATTCAGGGCGAGCCGGTGCTGGAGGAAATTGCCGACAAGATGGGACTGTCGAGCTGGTCGTTACAGCGCCGGTTGCGCGAAGAGGGTATCAGTTTCACCGCGCTGGTGGACAAGGTGCGGTGCGAAATGGCCACCCATTATCTGCAACAGAAACAACTGCCGATTTCCGAAATGGCGCTGTTGCTGGGGTATTCCGAAGTGAGCGCGTTTTCACGCGCGTTTCGTCGCTGGTTTGGCATTAGTCCGCGTCAATGGCGGCAAGATGGACTGGTAAATTAACCTGCTGTGGCGCAAAGCCAAACCACGCTGGCTGCCCACGATCGGGTGGCGGTGGTAATCCTTTCGACTGACCAATCAACTGCCAGGCACGCAGACACAGCGGCTCATCGCCCTGGGTCTGGGTGACGGCATAGCGCCCGCTTTTTTCCCACTCCAGCCGTACCAGGCAACGCTGACCAGCATAATGACTGGCATCACGAAAATCATGTACCAGCTTCAGCTGCATTTCATCAGCCCATTTGCAGGATGCACTCGTCGGTGACTTATCCGGCTGGCAGACATTGCTCGCCTCATCCTGTTGTTGTGATGAGGAATTCTGACAGGCGCTAAGCACCACCCCAATGGTTAGCAGGCCCAATAGTCCCGCCATTCTATTAATTAAATTCATTAATATACCGTTATTAGCCCTAAAGATCTGATTGTGCCCTGCCGACAGTCTACAGACCGACTCTCTGAATGCTATGGCAATCGTCTTACTGTCGGAAAAACCAGAATTTGCCGCCCCGTGCGGCTTTCTCTTCTTTATTCATGGATCTGAAATGCAAAAAAAATATGCCTTTGCGGCACTCTCCTTGTTATCGGCAGCACTGCTGAGTGGCTGTGCCACTGAGTCTTCGCGCGCCATCGAAGCCCCGCAGGTGCGGGCCGCCAGCCAACCGGCGTACCAGGGCGTGCGTAGCCCGATTGCAGTAGGCCAGTTTGATAACCGTTCGTCGTATATGAACGGCATCTTCTCTGATGGCGTGGATCGTCTGGGTAATCAGTCAAAAACTATTTTGATCACCCATTTGCAGCAAACCGGGCGTTTTAACGTGCTGGAACGCAGCAACCTGAAAGAGCTGCAGCAGGAAGCGAACTTTAAGCACAGCCAGCAAAACATTAAAGGGGCCAACTATATCGTCACCGGCGATATCACCGAGTTTGGTCGCAAAGAAGTGGGTGATCAGCAGCTGTGGGGCATTCTGGGCCGCGGTAAAACCCAGGTCGCTTACGCCAAGGTCAACCTCAATGTAGTCGACGTCACCACCTCTGAAGTGGTTTACAGCGCGCAGGGTGCGGGCGAATACCAGCTTTCCGCACGTGAAGTGATTGGTTTTGGCGGCACCGCCAGCTACGACTCCACCCTGAACGGCAAAGTGATGGATCTGGCGATCCGCGAAGCAGTCGATCATCTGGTTGACGGCATTACCAGCGGCGCCTGGCGTCCGGCGAAATAAGGATATTCCCGATGAAATTGATCAAACTGAGTGCCGCGCTGATTGCGGCGGGTGTACTGGCAGGTTGTGCACCAAAAGGGCCGGAACCGATTTATTACTGGGGCGATTACCAGCAGCAGATTTATAGCTACTACCAGAAAGACAAAGATCCGATGCAGCAGATTGATGCGCTGAATCTGGATATCGAAAAAGCCCGTTCGGTGAATAAACCGGTTGCTCCGGGTCTGCATGCGCAGCTGGGCCTGCTGTATGCCCAGACCGGCCAGACGGATAAAGCGTTCAGCCAGTTTGCCGCGGAGAAACAGCAATTCCCTGAATCCGCCCCGTATATGGATTTTCTGATGAGTAAGAAAAAAGGAGCAACCCAGTGAACAAACTGATTGCAGGCTTGGCGGTGCTGACCGCGCTGCTGCTGACCGGCTGCGCGCCGCATAAAAAACCTTATGACTACAGCGCGTTTCGTGCCAGCAAACCGGCTTCGATTCTGGTGCTGCCGGCGGAAAACAAAGCGCCAGACGTCAATGCCGCGCATAGCTTCACGTCGCTGGTGACGCAGCCTCTGGCGGAAGCGGGTTATTACGTGTTCCCGGTGGCGGTGGTGGAAGAGACGTTCCAGCAGAACGGTCTGACCAATGGTCATGATATTCAGGCGGTAAGTACCCAGCGTCTGCACGATATTTTCCATGCTGACAGCGCACTGTATATTTCGATTACCGATTACGGTACCAGTTATTTAGTGGTGGACAGCAACACGAAGGTATCGGCATCGGCGCGTCTGGTGGATTTGCGTACCGGCAAGGAACTGTGGCAGGGCAGCGCCACTGCCAATGACGGCGAGAATGGTAACAACAATAATGGTGGCATCATCGGCATCCTGGTGTCGGCGGCGGTGAAACAAATCGCCAATAATGTCACCGATAAAGCACATACCATTGCCGGTGTGACCAGCGCACGTTTGCTGGCACAAAACGAAGATGGCGGCCTGCTGGCGGGACCGCGTCGTCCGGTAACGGCAGCGCGTTAAGTGATAGCAAAGGGAGCGGGGTATCCGCTCCCTTCCACACGAAAATCACGTCGCGACGGCTTATTCCCCTGGCAACTCCAGCTTGCTGTAACCCAGCCCGTTCATCTTACGCACCTTGATCTGCACCGGAATGCGTTCCTTCATGGCTTCCACATGGCTGATCACGCCGATGGTTTTGCCACTGGCATTCAGTGCATCCAGCGCATCGAGCGCGGCATCCAGCGTCTCGGCATCCAGCGTGCCGAAGCCTTCATCAAGGAACAACGATTCAATACGCGTTTTATGGCTGACCAGGTCGGACAAGGCCAGCGCCAGCGCCAGACTCACCAGAAAACTCTCGCCGCCTGACAAGGTACGGGTATCACGGGTGGCATCGGCCTGCCAGGTATCCACCACATCCAGCTCCAGCTCATCGCTGGCACGGCGTTGCAACAGATAACGGCCATGCAGGCGATCGAGCTGACGATTCGCCAGCCACACCAGATGATCGAGCGTCAGGCCCTGCGCGAAACGGCGGAATTTGTCACCTTTGGCTGAGCCAATTAATTCATTGAGCTGGCTCCACTGTTGCAGCTCTGCTTCGTTGTCGCTGATTTGGCTCAACAGGGAATGCTGCTGCTGACGCAAAGCGGTGTCACTTTGCAACTGTTGCTGTGCTTCGCCCTGATGGCGGGCATTATCGCGCAGCGCCATGCGCAGGTTTTCCAGCCTTGCCTCAATGTCCGCCGTCCTGTCATCGCTCAGCTCTGCCGGACGTTGCTGCTGATGTGCGTTCAGCCTCTGCTCCAGCTGCCGGGTCAGGGTGATTTGCTGCTGACGTTGTTGCTCCAGTGCCTGTAAATGCTGACGCAGTTGCAGCGCCTGATGTTCATCGAGTAACGCCTCACGCAGCGCCACCTCGTCGGCGAAATCACTTTTCCGCAATGCGCTGAGGAAGGTGCTTTCGGCGTCCTGAACCCGCGCAGCCAGCATTTGCTGTTGCTGGTCGATTTGCGCCCGTTGCCCATTCAGGCTATGCAGCGTGCTTTGCGCCTGCTGCCATGCCTGCAACTGCTGCACCAGCTCCCGTTCGCACTGCTGCATCAATTGCTGCTGTGCCTGGCGCTCGGCCTGCACCTGACGATCGCCAAACAGCTGCTGGCGCTGTTGCTGCTGTTCTGCCCGTTGCTGCTGTAAACCGTTCAGTCCCTGTTGCAGGGTGTCCAGCCGCTGTTGTTCACGCGCATGGTTTTGTTGCCGGTTGTGCAATTCACTGTCTGCTTTGGCTCGCTGTGGTTGCAGGGTAGTGAGTAACCGCTCACTCTCCTGCCATTTTTGCCAGCGTTGCTGCAATGCTTCCAGCCAGTTGGCGCGTGTATCACGTGCGGGCAGGGCGAGTTGATGCGGTGTCAGCTGCTGTTCCAGTTGCTGACTTAATTGCTGCCAGGCCGCGCGTTCAGCTTCGCTGCGCTGGTTGAGATCGTTCAATGTCTGCTGGACGCTGGTAATCTGCTGCTGCGCCAGCTGCTGCTGTTGCAGATGTTCCAGCCATTCGCGTAGCTGGTTTTCCTGCTGATCCTGCTGCTGTTGCCAGCAGGTAACTTCATCTTGCTGCCCCAGCGCAAAGGTGAGCGCCAACTCACCAGTCAGCCGTTGCCATTGCTCAGTCAAGGTGGTGATTTGCTGCCCGATATCCTTGAGTTCCTGCTGCAACGCCTGCTGTTGCAGCAGCGACAGGCGTTGTTGCTCACCTTTAGCGGTGCCGGATTCTTTTAACTGATTTTCCTGATTTTGCAGTGCGACAAGCCGCTGCTGATTTTCACCGGGTTCCAGCTGTCGATATTCTTCGATAGCTGGATGCTGACAGGAGCCGCATAGCGGGCAGGGTTGGTCCGGCTGTAACCGGGCGCGTTCATCCGCCAGCCGGGCGATGGTGAGTTCCAAATCACAGATTTTCTGCACATCAATTCGCGCTTGATTGATGCGCTTCCACTCCTCGCGCAGCGCCTGTAAAACCTGTTCTTCCGCCTGATATTGCTGGGTTAACGCGTGCAGTTTCTGCTGGCGTTGTTGCTGTTGTGGCTGGAGCGAGCGCCACTGTGCAGCCAGCAAGGTTAGCTGCTGGCGGGATGCACGCTGCGCCTGATGTTGTGCCAGCGCATCACGCACCTGACTGATATCATGTTGTGACTCCAGCTCTGCCACTGGCTGCGCCGCATGCTGGCGAGCAGAGAAGGCTTGCTGTAGCTGGTCGAGCTGCTGTCGCTGCTGCTGATGCTGGTTGCTCAACTGGGCGATGGCCTGCTCGCGCTCATCCAGTCGCGCAATATCGGCTTGCCAGCGCGCCAGATGTTCTCCCCATTCAGCAACGCTGGCTTGTGTGGTGCGCCACTGCTGCTGTTCATCCCAGATCTGTTGTAAGCGTTCACTCTCCTGCTGTTGCTGGCTGAGTGCGGCTCCGCTTTGTTGCAACACTTGCTGCTGCTGGACCAGTTGCCGTTGTTGTTCGGTGATCTGCTGTTGCAGGGTGGCGATTTGCTGGTCAAGCGGGATGACATGTTCTGTCAGCAACGTTTCCAGTTGCTGTTGTCCGGCCTGCGCCTGATCTCGCGCCTGCTGTGCCGCCTGATAACGCACTTCACCCTGCTGCTGAGCGTCGAGCGCCTGTTGCTGCTGCTCCAGTAACTGCTGTGATTGCTGCGTCAGTGCCGCCAGTTCCTGGCGTAACTGTTCCCGCTGTTGCAGCTTATCGCGCAGTTTTTCCGCCGGTTCGGCGCGTGCCAGTCGCTGGCGTTCCGGTTCTGCATGCTGCCACGCACTTTCTGCGGTGTGAAGCCCCTGCTGTGCCTGCTGCTGCTCATTGGTCAGTTGCCGGGCCAGGGTTAACCACTGCTGCTGTTGCTGGGTGGTGATCAGTTGCTGGTTGAGTGTCGCTTCGCTGGTGCTGAGTTGTTCCAGTTGCGAAGTCAGTTCTGCCCGACGGGCTTCATCCAGCAGCACCATGCCACCGGCACGGGCGCGCAGGGTATCAAGATCGGTACGGGCGGTTTTGTAACGCTCAAAAACCTGCATCGAAACCTGCCCGTAAATCTCGGTGCCGGTCAGTTCTTCCAGCAGCTCGGCGCGTTCGCCGGGTTTCGCATTGAGGAAGGCGGCGAACTGCCCCTGCGACAACATCATCGAGCGGGTAAAACGGGCGAAATCGAGGCCAGATAAGGTTTCGATCAGCCTGAGTTTGTCACCCACTTTGTCGGCGACGATTTGGTTGTCAGCGCAGCGTGCCAGTTCAACGCGCGGTGCCTGCAATTTACCATCGGCCTGACCACGGGCGCGGTTCTGGCTCCAGAAGGCTCGCCAGGCTTCACCTTTGATTTCAAACTCCACTTCAGCCAGACATTCGGCGGTATCGCGGGTGATGAGTTCATTCTGACTTTGTGATAACACACCGAGACGGGGGGTCTGGTGGTAAAGCGCCAGACAGATGGCATCGAGTAGGGTGGTTTTACCCGCTCCGGTGGCACCGGTGATGGCGAACAGGCCATTGCTGGCAAAAGGCTCGCGACGAAAATCAATAAACCATTCACCGCGCAGGGCGTTGAGGTTTTTAAAACGCAGCGTCAGGATTTTCATGCAGAAGGGTTCTCCAGCGCGGCAAGGGTGGTGCGAAACAGTTGGGTGAGCCGCGCAGCCTGTTCCGTATCCAGATCTTCTTCCAGCGCCAGACGACGTGCAAATACCTCTTCAACCTGCAATTCGCTCAGGGTTTCATTATCCAGCCGTGCCAGGCTGCGGCTACGTTGCTCACGGCTGCGGCGGACCAGTAGCACTTCCACCGGTAAGCCTTCTGTCAGTTGCTCAATCCGTCG
Source organism: Pantoea sp. App145 (assembly GCF_047947045.1). Lineage (NCBI taxonomy): Bacteria > Pseudomonadati > Pseudomonadota > Gammaproteobacteria > Enterobacterales > Erwiniaceae > Pantoea > Pantoea sp. App145. The sequence continues at coordinate 1,814,265 of NZ_CP133290.1, read as the reverse complement.
TTGCAGATCGCTGAGATGTTCCTGAGTGGTGATTTCAATGTCCAGCCACACCGGTTGTGATGCATCGCTATCTTTAAAGGCGGCCAGCTGCTGTTCAATCTCCGCCAGCGAGCCTTTGAGCATTTGCATTGGCTGAAACAGCGGAATGGTCAGCGGTGTCACGGCATCGAGGCCTGTGCTGAAATCAAGCAGGAACACGCTTTTATCCCGACCCAGCTCATCAAAACTCAGCGGGATGGGGGAGCCGCTGTAGCGAATTTGGTCGCTGTCGGCAATGCGTTGTGCACGATGGATATGGCCGAGGGCGATGTAATCCGCGGCGGGAAAGGCCTGGGCCGGGAAGGCATCCAGGGTGCCGATATAGATATCGCGTACTGAATCACTTTTGGTCACCCCCACGGTAGTGAGATGGCCGGTGGCGATAATCGGCAGCTGGCCGCCCAACGCCGCGCGCTGTGCCTCAGCGGCGGCAAAGCAGTGCTGATAATGCTGCTCGATGGCTTCCAGCAGCGAAAGCTGTTTTTCCCGTCCGGATTGTCCGGCCTGGCTGCGCAAAATATCGCGTGGACGCAGATAAGGGATGGCGCACAGCACCGCGCCTGGCGAGCCGTCACGCCGTTTCAGCGTCAGTACCTGCTGCTCGCCCTGCGGCGTTGCGCTGGTGATCACCTGGGTATTCAGGCAGGCGAGCAGTTCACGGGATTCATTTAGCGTGGCTACCGAATCATGGTTACCGGCCAGCACAATCAGCTGGCAACCGCTGGCCTGTAAGGCCACCACAAAGCGGTTAAACATTTCACGTGCGTAACTCGGGGGGGAACCGGTATCAAACAGGTCACCGGCGATAATGAGTGCATCCACCTGATGCCGCTCAATTTGCTGGCGCAGCCAGTCGAGAAAGGCCTGATGTTCCGCCGCACGACTTTTGCTGTAAAAGAACTGGCCCAGATGCCAGTCCGCCGTATGAATGATGCGCATGGATGCTCCCTGCCAGATTTCGCGTTGGGCGATTATATACGGATGGGACTGCCACTGACATGCGTATTAGCCGAACAAATGCGCCGGAAAAATCATCAATTCCTCAGAAGTTAACTATTCAGCGCGGAAAAATATTAGAGGTTAAATAAAGGCTCACTGATAACGTAAGGAGATAAATATGTTTCCTGTTAACCGTAGCGAATCTGTAACCTCCACCTCCGCCATGCGTTCAGCACCCGATAGCCATGCTTTAGCTTCTGCGGCTGGGGACAATATTGTCGTGGTGGCGAATTCAGCACAGCGTATGGGGTCTGCGACCTCTCAATACGACACAGAAGCGCCCGTCACGATGGGGCCAGAAGAGTATGAAAAACTGATTTACGGCAGGGCGACGGGAAGAACATCGTCCTTACTGCCTTTCGGGGCCGATGTCGTTCCTGCGGGTGATACTGCTGAGCTTTTCGCAACGTTTGTTACTACCAGAGGAAGAACTGTAGACGATGATGCGGTGGTTTATAACCGCGCTCCAGGTTGGGTATTTATCGCCCATCCTCCTGTTGTTGGCCCCTCTCCGGCCTATTTAGCCTCGTTGCGGGAAGATTTTTTAGCGATGGTGCTGAACCCCGATTTTAATTATCGCGCTGAAAATTGCCTGCCGAACTACGGGGTAATGACAACAATATCAATTCCCTATGTTGAGGGTGCCGAACCCGGGAATGCTCGCGCGCATTTCTTTTATCTTGATGCCTTCCGACCAAAAGATGTGAGCGCTTTCCTGCGTGATTTTTTCGATGCCATTATTTCCGCCAGCCAGAAAGTCACAACCCATGATGAAGCCATAGCCATAACTACCCTGATGAGTATGAATTATTACTGGGACCAGGCGGACGTCCCACCGATATTTGCGGGTGATATAACGCAGGATGAGTTTATCAGCATGAGTGATCAGCTGCTGGCAACGGATAAGTTCTCTGCGCTGAAAGCACAGATGGCGGAAAAAGCGAAATCCTGCGAGAAGATGGAAGAATTAGTACGCCAGATGGATCTGAATGACCATCCTGAGGTATAAAATACGTCGTTAACCCAGCTCTGGGATAGCATCCTACTGAGAGGTCGGGAAGGTTAGCTTCCCGGTCCGGGAAAAATCATTTTTTCTTAATAATTACCTGAGAAGCATATTCGTATGCTACCCGCCAAAAATCCTGTTTCTGCTGTCACATTTCTGTTTTTATACTCCAGACCACCCGTTGGTTTTTTCATAAAAGTGTCATAAAACTGACGCATAATGACGCCGCAAATCTCAGTGACAGCCGTCATATCAGCAGGAGTAATAATGGCTAAGCGCATTTTGGTTGTGGAAGACGAAGCTCCCATCCGTGAAATGTTATGTTTCGTGCTGGAACAGAACGATTACCAGCCGATTGAGGCGGAAGATTATGACAGCGCAGTAGGGAAGCTGATTGAACCCTGGCCAGATTTGATTTTGCTGGACTGGATGTTACCCGGTGGTAGCGGTATCCAGTTTATCAAACACCTGAAGCGTGAAGCCATGACGCGGGATATCCCGGTGATGATGCTGACAGCGCGTGGTGAAGAGGAGGATCGCGTACGTGGTCTGGAAGTAGGCGCGGATGATTACATCACCAAACCTTTCTCCCCCAAAGAACTGATGGCCCGTATCAAAGCGGTGATGCGCCGTATTTCACCGATGGCAGTGGAAGAAGTGATTGAGATGCAGGGGCTGAGCCTCGACCCATCATCGCATCGTGTGATGTCAGAGACCACGCCACTGGAGATGGGGCCGACCGAGTATAAACTGCTGCACTTCTTTATGACGCACCCGGAACGCGTTTACAGCCGCGAACAGCTGCTGAACCATGTCTGGGGCACCAATGTGTATGTCGAAGATCGTACTGTCGATGTACATATCCGTCGTTTACGTAAAGCGCTGGAGGTCTCCGGCCACGACCGCATGGTACAAACCGTACGCGGAACAGGGTATCGTTTCTCTGCCCGCTACTAAACGGAGTTTATACCGTGCTGGAACGACTCTCCTGGAAGAGATTATTAACCGAGCTGGTGCTGGCTTGTCTGCCGGCACTGATTCTCGGTTTGCTGTTTGGTTATCTTCCCTGGCTGCTGCTGGCTTCGGTACTGGGTGTGCTGTTATGGCACTTCTGGAACCTGATGCGGCTGTCGCACTGGCTGTGGATTGATCGATCCATGACGCCACCCGGCGGGCGTGCCAGCTGGGAACCGTTGTTTTACGGCCTGTATCAAATGCAGTTGCGTAACCGCCGCCGCCGCCGCGAGTTAGGCAATCTGATCAAGCGTTTTCGCAGTGGTGCAGAATCGCTGCCGGATGCGGTGGTGCTGACCACGGAAGAGGGCACCATTTTCTGGTGTAACGGTCTGGCACAGCAGCATCTCGGTCTGCGCTGGCCGGAAGATAACGGCCAGAACATCCTCAACCTGCTGCGTTATCCTGAGTTCTCCCGCTATATTCGCCAGCGTGATTTCAACAAGCCCCTGACACTGGTGCTGAATAATCAGCATCATATGGAGTTTCGCGTGATGCCTTACAGCGAAGGACAGTGGCTGATGGTGGCGCGCGATGTCACGCAAATGCACCAGCTGGAAGGCGCACGACGTAGCTTCTTTGCCAACGTGAGCCATGAACTGCGCACGCCGCTCACCGTGTTGCAGGGCTACCTTGAAATGATGAACGATTCGGTAATGAACGAACGTTCGCGCAATAAAGCGTTGCAAACCATGCAGGAGCAAACCCGGCGTATGGATAGCCTGGTGAAACAACTGCTGACGCTTTCGCGCATTGAGGCCGCTCCCGCCATTGATCTGAAAGAGACCGTTGATGTGCCAACCATGCTGTTGCTGTTGCAGCGTGAGGCGGAGACCCTCAGCCAGGGACGACACGAGATTCATTTCCACACTGACCCGCACCTCAAAGTGCTCGGCAATGATGAGCAACTACGTAGCGCAATCTCCAATCTGGTGTACAACGCGGTGAACCATACACCGGAAGGTACGCGGATTGATATCAGCTGGCTGCGGAGTAAGCAGGGCGCGGAGTTTAAGGTGTGCGATAACGGGCCGGGTATCAGTGCTGAACATCTGCCCCGTCTCACCGAACGTTTTTATCGGGTGGATAAAGCACGTTCACGCGCCACCGGGGGAAGCGGACTGGGACTGGCGATCGTGAAACATGCTCTTGGCCACCACAATACGCGGCTTGAGATCAGCAGTGTGCCGCATCAGGAGACGAGCTTCAGCTTTATCCTGCCGCCAAGGTTGATTGTCGCCAGTGGGATACGGGAGAATGTGGCGCAATAACTGTCACGGAAATCCCGCATGAAATCGTTGCTGCTGTTCATTTTGCTGTCGTTCTCTGTCCTGGCACAGGGGCAACAAACCATGCTGGCTGGCAATCTGAGTAGTGTGGGTTCCGATACCCTCGGTTATCTGATGACGCTGTGGGGTGAGGATTTCAGCCGCCAGTCGCCCGGTGTGAATGTACAGGTACAGGCGGCGGGATCATCAACCGCTCCCACGGCGCTGGCTGCCGGAGCGGCGCAACTCGGTCCGATGAGCCGGCCAATGCAGGCAGACGAGCGCCAGCTGTTTACTACCCGCTACGGCTACCCGCCGCTGGCAGTGCCGGTGGCGATGGATGCGCTGGTGGTGGTGGTGAATCAGGACAACCCGCTGACGCGCATCGAACCGCAGCAACTTGATGCGCTGTTTTCGGTGACGCGTTTATGCGGTGCACCGCACGCCGCACAGCGCTGGGGCGATGTGGGGCTGACCCTTCCCGGCTGGGAAACGCGCAGCATCGAGCGTTATGGACGCAACTCAGCTTCCGGCACCTGGGGTTTCTTCAAGCAGCAGGTGCTGTGCAAAGGTGATTTCCGTGCTGATGTATCCGAATTTCCCGGTTCCGCAGCTGTGGTGCAGGCCGTGGCGGCGACGCCCAACAGTATCGGCTATGCCAGCTTTGGTTTTCATCTGAGTGGGGTAAAAACCTTACCGGTGGTGACCGCCAGTGGCGACAGCGTGATGCCTGATGCAGAGTCTATCCGCAGCGGGCGCTATCCGTGGTCACGTCCTCTTTATCTCTACGTCAACAAAGCGCCCGGCAAACCTTTGCCACCGCTGGTATCTGCATTTCTGCACCAGGTATTGTCGCCCCAGGGGCAGCGCCGCGTCAGTGAGGCAGGCTACCTGCCGCTGTCAGATAGCCAGATGGCGCTGGCGCGGGCGGCCATAGAGGGGAATTGAAGAACGCGCATCACAACATGAATTTTCTTCATGTCACCTGAATTTTCTTCGTTTGCCCAATTTCGCTTAGCATGTCACTCTCTTTAGCCATGTAGCCATCCAGATGGCTAAAAATAACCGGACGAAATTATTACCTGACGCAACCATGCGTTTACGGCTTTAGCCAGGAGTGATCATGCAACGAGTTACCGCCCCGTTCCGCGCCGATACCGTCGGCAGTTTTCTGCGTCCCGCTGCGATCAAGCAGGCGCGTGAGCAGTTTGCTCAGGGTGAGATTGATGCCGCCCAGCTGCGCCAGGTAGAAGATGAGGCCATCCGCCATGTCGTGGAGCAACAGCGTGCTAATGGCCTGAAAGTGGTGACTGATGGTGAGTTCCGTCGTGCATGGTGGCACTTTGACTTCTTTGACAGTCTGCTGGGCGTGGAGCGTTACGAAGCCGAGCAGGGCATTCAATTCAACGGCGTGCAGACCAAAGCGCGTGGCGTCAAAGTGACTGGCAAAGTGGCGTTTAACCCCAATCACCCGATGCTGGAACATTTCCGCTTCCTGCAAAGCATTGCCGGTGATGCGGTACCGAAGATGACCATCCCCAGCCCAAGCGTGCTGCACTTCCGTGGTGGTCGTAAAGTGATCGATGCCACCGTCTATCCAGATCTGAAAGACTATTTCGCCGATCTGGCGCAGACCTACAAAGATGCCATCAAGGCGTTTTACGCTGCGGGCTGCCGTTATCTGCAACTGGATGATACCGTCTGGGCCTACCTGTGCTCGGTGGATCAGCAACAGCAGATCCGTGAGCGTGGCGAAGATCCACAGGAACTGGCGCACATCTACGCTCAGGTGCTGAATACGGCGCTGGAAGGTAAACCGGCGGATCTGACAGTGGGACTGCATGTGTGTCGCGGTAACTTCCGTTCAACCTGGATCTCGGAAGGCGGCTATGAGCCGGTGGCTGAAATCCTGTTTGGTGGCGTGAATATCGATGCTTTCTTCCTCGAATATGACAACGAGCGTTCAGGTGGTTTTGAGCCGCTGCGCTTTATTAAGCCGGGCCATCAACAGGTGGTACTGGGCCTGATTACCACTAAAACCGGTGAGCTGGAAGATCCGGCACAGGTGAAAGCGCGTTTGCAGGAAGCGGCGCAATTCGTCAGCCTGGAGCAGATTTGTCTCAGCCCGCAGTGTGGTTTTGCTTCCACCGAAGAGGGTAACAGCCTGAGCGAGGAACAGCAGTGGCAAAAAATTCGCCTCGTAGTCGATATCGCAAATCAGGTGTGGTGATGATGTAAAGTTGTGCAAACAGGCGCGTAAATCGCGCCTTTTGTGCATGTAGAAAGCAAGTTTTGCACGTATATCTCTCGCACTGTGGAAAGTTTCAGCAAATCATCTGATGCGTTATCGACCTTATCTATACTGATTCACTGCTTTTCCCCTGATTCGTGCTATATCCTTCTGGTTTTCCGATCCCGTATTGCCTTTCTTCGCTATAAACGTTTTACTACGGCCCGTTGTCAATCCATCCCTCTGTGAACAGAAGAAAAGCAGTTTAAATCACCTGCGCTTTGAGTATACGGCGAGCATAACGCACTGGCATTGCCTGATAAGTCGTTGTTTTTAGCGCGGTCAGGGGACAACACGAACCCAACTTCCACCGCAACATCAGTTACAGGCAGTACAGAAGTTTATGACATATCGTTTAACCCCGAAGGATATCCTCGCGCTGGGCTTCATGACGTTTGCCCTGTTTGTCGGCGCAGGAAACATCATTTTCCCACCGATGGTAGGTATTCAGTCTGGCGAACACGTCTGGACTGCCGCTATTGGTTTTCTGATTACCGCGGTAGGTCTGCCGGTGATGACCGTCATCGCCCTGGCGCGTGTGGGCGGCGGTATCGATGCCCTTAGCTCGCCGATTGGCAAAGCCGCCGGTCTGCTGCTGGCGACCGTGTGCTATCTGGCTGTTGGCCCGCTGTTCGCGACGCCGCGTACCGCAACCGTATCCTTTGAAGTGGGCATTGCCCCGCTGACCGGTGATGGTGCGCTGCCGCTGTTTATCTACAGCCTGATCTACTTCTCGCTGGTGATCGTCATTTCCCTCTATCCGGGCAAATTGCTGGATACCGTGGGTCATTTCCTGGCACCGCTGAAAATTGTTGCGCTGACGGTGCTGGGCATCGCCGCGCTCTTGTGGCCTGCCGGTGGTCTCTCTCCGGCGACGGCGGATTATCAGCGTGCTGCCTTCTCCAGCGGTTTTGTTAACGGCTATCTGACCATGGATACGCTGGGCGCGCTGGTGTTCGGTATTGTTATCGTCAACGCTGCCCGTTCACGCGGTGTGGAAGATGCGCGCCTGCTGACCCGTTACACCATGCTGGCGGGGATCATCGCCGGTGTCGGTCTGACACTGGTTTATCTCTGCCTGTTCAAGCTGGGTTCAGACAGCGGCGCGATTGTTGATCAGAATGCCAACGGCGCGGCGATTTTACATGCTTATGTACAACAGACTTTCGGCGGCATGGGCAGCTTCTTCCTGGCTGCGCTGATCTTCGTAGCCTGTATGGTGACGGCTGTTGGCCTGACCTGTGCCTGTGCAGAATTTTTTGCGCAATACCTGCCGTTATCGTATAAAGCCCTGGTCTTTATCCTCGGTCTGTTCTCTATGGTGGTGTCGAACCTCGGCCTGAGCCATCTGATCCAGATTTCGATTCCGGTGCTGACGGCCATTTATCCGCCGTGCATCGTGCTGGTGGTACTGAGCTTCACCCTGAGCTGGTGGAACAAAAGCAGCCGCATTATCGCTCCGGCGATGTTGGTCAGCCTGCTGTTCGGTATTATTGATGCCATCAAAACCACCAGTTTTAAAGACGCGCTGCCGTTATTCAGTCAGCACCTGCCGCTGGCCGATCAGGGACTTTCCTGGTTGCCGCCTTCGCTGGTGATGCTGCTGATCGCGGCGGTGGTGGATCGCGTAAAAGGACGCGAACAAGTCGCCGTTCACCAGTAAGCGACATTGCTGTTAATTTCGACCACGGGCCTGCCCGTGGTTTTTTCATTTGCAAGGTACTGTTGTTATGCAAGAAACCAATAAGCTCAAACGCGGACTGAGCACGCGCCATATCCGTTTTATGGCGCTGGGGTCAGCGATTGGCACCGGGCTGTTTTATGGCTCGGCTGATGCCATCAAAATGGCCGGTCCCAGCGTGTTGCTGGCGTACATCATTGGCGGCGCGGTGGCTTATGTCATCATGCGTGCGCTGGGCGAGATGTCGGTCAACAATCCGCAGGCCAGTTCATTTTCGCGCTATGCGCAGGATTATCTTGGCCCGCTGGCCGGTTACATCACCGGCTGGACTTATTGCTTCGAGATTCTGATCGTGGCGATCGCCGACGTGACAGCTTTTGGTATCTACATGGGGGTGTGGTTCCCCGAGGTCCCGCACTGGATTTGGGTGCTGAGCGTGGTGCTGATTATCGGCGCGATTAACCTGATGAGCGTGAAGGTGTTTGGTGAAGTGGAGTTCTGGTTCTCCTTCTTCAAAGTCGCCACCATCATCGTGATGATTATCGCCGGTTTTGGCATGATTTTCTGGGGCATCGGCAACGGTGGACAGCCAACCGGTATCCATAATTTGTGGACCAATGGCGGCTTCTTTGCGCATGGCGTGGTGGGGATGTTGCTGTCGTTGCAGATGGTGATGTTTGCCTATGGCGGGATTGAAATCATCGGTATCACCGCCGGTGAAGCGAAAGATCCGGAGAAGTCGATTCCGCGTGCCATCAACTCGGTGCCGTGGCGTATTCTGGTGTTCTACGTGGGTACGCTGTTTGTGATTATGTCGATCTACCCGTGGAATCAGGTCGGTACTTCTGGCAGTCCTTTTGTGTTGACCTTCCAGCATCTCGGCATTGCCGCAGCGGCGTCAATCCTGAACTTCGTGGTGCTGACGGCTTCTCTGTCTGCGATTAACAGTGATGTATTTGGTGTCGGACGTATGCTGCACGGCATGGCGCAGCAGGGCCATGCACCGAAGATGTTTATGAAGGTCTCAGAACGCGGTATTCCGTGGGTCACGGTGCTGGTGATGATGCTTGCCATGCTGGTTGCGGTCTATCTCAACTACCTGATGCCGGAGAAGGTCTTTCTGGTGATCGCCTCCCTGGCGACCTTTGCTACCGTCTGGGTGTGGATCATGATTCTGCTGTCGCAGATTGCCTTCCGCCGCAAGATTAGCCAGCAGGAAGTGGGTAAGCTGAAGTTTGCCTTGCCTGGCGGCAGTGCCACGGCGTGGGTTGGAGTGGTGTTCCTTGCCTTTATCATCGCCCTGATTGGTTACTTCCCGGATACGCGCGTGTCGCTGTATGTCGGTTTTGCCTGGATAGTGCTGCTGATGCTGGCATGGCCGCTGGCGAAGCGAAATAAATAATAAATTGGGCGGCCCAGGCCGCCCAATTTATTTAGGGGGTAGCGGCGCGATTTATCGCGTTATTTTTGTTTTGTCCAGTGACGGTGTCTATCCATCCCGGCATTTCGCGATAAATCGCGCCGCTACGTATTTTTTTGGTTTCTCACCAGTTCTTTCCTAACGCAATCTCGCCACCATAGGGGCTGAGATGGTTGTTGTCGTAATACAACGGCAAGCCGTTATTGGCAAACAGGCAACCATGGTCATTACAAAGGTTTTCACGCAAAGACAGCACCCGCACACCGGCACTGGCATAGCTTTGCAGCAGTTTATCCACCGCCGCTTCCGGGTACTGGAAGAGTTTGGTGCGTGCCGTGCTCAATGGCGGGGTATCCCAGCGCCCCAGCCAGTCGCTCAGTTCACGGCGAATCGGGATATTACGGTTGTTGCTGTAGCGCAGAGGATCGATATCCAGCGATGGGGCATCCTCAATGATGGTGACTTTCTTCCCGGCCTGTTGCAGTGCCGCCACCACCTTATCCATACCGAATTTTAACGCCTCCAGATTGCTTTTTTCCGGATGCGCCAGCTCACGGAAACCGGAGCCCGGCAGGATGCTCATGCCGGATGCCCAGTAGGCACTGATCACTACTTCATCAATCTTGTCACTCAGCACCATTTTCAGTACCTCGCGATTAAAATCGACGCACTGCTGGGCATGGGCGGGTTCCTGAACCACCACCCGCGTCGCATCAATCAAAAACGGGCAGGAGGCTTTTGTTAGCTGAAACAGCGGCTTGTGCTGGCGCAATGCATAACCCGCGACCGGGGTGCGCAGCGCGGCGGCATGGCTATCGCCGATTAAGGCAATACCGGGCTGATCGGTGTCCGGATGGCACTGCGCATTCAATGACGGGAAATTGGCACCGTAGTCCAGCAGGCATGGGTTGCGCTGCGCCGAAATTTTCCACGACTCACCGTTGACCACCTGTTCGCTGACGCGATACTTCAGGCCGCCGGTTTGCCACAGGATCACCATCGCACCGGCGGCCAACAGTGAGGAGGCACAGTAAACCGGGATCACCAGGCGGGTGGCACGTTGCGGATGACGGAAAGGTTGCTCGACAAAGCGCCAGGAGATCCAGGCAATCAGCAACGCCAGGGCGCTAATCGCCAGACCCTGCCAGACCGTTAACGGATGATCGCTACAAATACGCGCCAGGCTGAGCAGCGGCCAGTGCCATAAATACCAGGAGTAGGAGACGGTACCGATAAAGCGCATCACGCGGTTTTCCAGCAGCAGCTGGTTCAGGCGACCGCGCGCGCCGATCATCAGGCAACCTGCCGCCACCGGAATCATGGCCAGCCAGCCGGGGAAGTCACTGTTGTTGGCCAGCAGCATGGCAGAGGCCACAATCAGCAGCCAGCCGAGCAGATTACACCCGTTGGCGGCGCGCCCCTCTATTGGCTGTGGTTGCCACAGTGCCAGCAGCACCCCAGCTCCCAGCTCCCAGGCGCGGGTCGGCAGCAGATAGAACGCGCGGGTACTGTTAACCGGGGTCATCCACAGGCAGGCGATTAACGAGGCGATGCTGATCACCAGAATCACCCCTGGCATGGAGCGTCTGAAGCGTGCGGTCAGCAGCAAAATAAAGGGCAACACCACGTAGAACTGTTCTTCGATGCCGAGTGACCAGGTCATCAGCAGCGGGTTTAAATCGGAATCGGTGCTGAAGTAGTCGCCGCTTTTCATCAGCAGCATATTGGGCACGGAAATAAATACCGCCACGCTGTATTTTGCCAGCTGACTGAATTCGAGCGGGGAAAGCAGGAGGTAGCCGAGTAATAGCAGGATCGCCATCATAAAAAACAATGCCGGGGCAATGCGTCGTATACGTCGTAAGTAGAATTGATAAAAGGAGAAACGCGCTTCGGTTATTTCCCGGCTGATAATGCCACCAATTAAAAAGCCAGAAATAACAAAGAAAATATCTACGCCAATAAAACCACCGGGCAGGAAGGTCACACCTGAATGGAACAACACCACTGATAAGATCGCGACGGCGCGCAGGCCGTCAATATCCGCGCGATAACCGAAATTACCCGATTTGGTCATAAGGCCACCCGTTGCTCTTAAATATCCTGACGCCTGAGGCGAAAAAAATAAATCGGCGCATCCTGTCGCCGAAAAACAAGGGTAAAAAAATAATGAATCAAGGGATGATTGACGTTTAAAGGTTAACGCGAGGTAAACGGAATGCGTACCTCTGACGGAAAATATAGATAATTCTCAGATGGCTCTGACAAATGACTTTCGAGATTTTAATGATTGTGATTTTGGCTGGTAAGCCGGGTGAATATAAATTAACCGTAGCGGCGTAATTTATCACGCCGTTTTACCGAACATAAAAATGCCGATAAAAGAGCGCGATAAATCGCGCCGCTACACGTCATTGTGGGTAATTGACCGGGATTATCGCCTGCTTATCCAGCGCCTGGCTGAAGGTATTCAGTGTCGATTGATAAGGACACAAGGTGCCGACATCGGTAATTCGACAGTTTTTCTCATGCCACTCCTCGCGCAGTAACGGATGGCGATCGTCTACCGGGGCTAAGTGCCGCAGATCATCCAGACTTTGTGCCTGGAAGTAGATATGTAAAAAACGCTCGCCAGTTTGCGTATCGCGCCAGCGTTCGAACACCAGGCTACTGCCGGGTGGAACATTGCCACGGGAATACCCCGGCAACTGCCAGCTGAAGTTCATCAGCGTTCGCACACGAGCGATATTGGTATCGTGCGCCACCAATAGCAGCCAGCGGGTAGCCGGTGACGCGTTCTGTTCCGGGCTGACACCCTGTTCCAGCCCTTTAATGATGGCATCCAGCAAAATCGACCCACGGCGCTGTGCCAGATAAGGGACGTCGTTGCTGAGATCATAGCTGGCGGTCAAAATCGGTAACAGTGCGGTGATCTGGCTGGAGGCGGTGATATTGCCCCATGCCAGCTGGCTGAGCGGCAGGTTCTCGCTCCAGCCCAGCCGCAGAGTTTCCACCATACTGGCCAGCACGCTCAGGCCCTGTACATAAGTGTGTCCTTTTTTGGTTTGCTTCAGCTGCCACGGGCGATCAAACTGGGCGCAGTGGTTACCGGGCGCACAAACCGCCTGTTTAAGCTGCTGCACTGCGGGTTGCAGCTGCTGTTGCAGTGCCGCCAGATCACCGGCTTTAGCCACCATCGCGGCATATTCCCGGGAGGGATCGAGGTCAGCAAAGGGCAAATCCTCCGACTGGAACAGTGGGTCGGTATCGCCATCAACATGATGTATCGCGACCCCGCAGCCAGGAAATGCACCATCAACCAGCGCCTGTGCGGTGGCGCGCGTGCGCTGTTTGGGGCTGGCACGCACGTAAATTTCGTTGCCAGCAGGACAGCCCTGGGTCAGCAGACCGAGTTGTCGATAATGCTCGCCTTCCCAACGACCTTTGTTCACCACTGCGGCGTAACCGTGTCCGGTCAGTTCACCGTCGGCAGTGACCCAGCGTGTCCAGGGGCGATCGGTTGCCGCTTCGATCTCTTTACGATTGCCGGGAGTGGGGGGACGCACGCCGTGTCGGCTGAGCTCCACCACTTTTTCCAGCTGATAGTGATCGGCAGCCTGACTGCTACCGATCAACAGCCACAGCGCAGTGACCAGCAGCAAAGATGATCGCATGGACATCGGTGAATCCTTTTATAAGCGGGCAGAGGAGGCTGGCAGCATCGCTTTCAGCTGTGGATAGAGCGTCGCATTGGTAAGCAGCACCGGATTGCCGTTTTTCAGCCCGTCGTTGTGCAGATAATCATTGGTGACGCCGCCTGCTTCACGCATCAGGACGATGCCTGGCAAACCGTCCCACGGGTGCATATGGGCTTCGAAATAGCCGATCAGACGCCCGGCAGCGGCCCAGGCGCTCATCAGCGCACCCGAGCCGGTACGGATAAACATGCCACCCTGTTGCAGCAGGGCAGAAATAAAGTTTGTAAGCGGTTCTGGCGGCTGGCTGTTGGAGCTGCTGATACCCAGCACCCCCTGATCCAGCTGCCGGGCGCTATGTACCTGGATACGTTTGTCATTAACCCAGGCACCTTTTCCGCGGCAGGCATGAAACAATTCGTGATGATTGGGATCGCACACCACGCCAATCACCGCTTCATTTTCACACACGATGGCCAGCGACACGCACCAGTTATGCAGACCATTAATAAAACAGCTGGTGCCATCGATCGGATCCACCACCCAGATAAAGCGCGCACCTTCCGTCTCGCCGCCGCTTTCTTCGCCCAGCACCGCGTCTTCGGGAAAACGCTCGGCAATCAGGGATTTAATCAGTTGTTCCACATTGCGATCGGCTTCACTGACCACATCCTGGAGGTCCTTCTTATGCTCAATCACCAGTTGGTGGCGCTGCTGATACCAGGAAAGCGCGCGACTGGCGGCAGCTTTGGCGACATCACAGGCATAGTGATAACGCGCGTCAAGTTCAGTAAGTGATGCTGATGACATCTTTCCCTCTTATGATTTGCGACAGGCGAAATGGTTTAAATCGCCCGGACAGGCGAATGGGCTGTGTGATCCAGGTAACGAAAGTTAAGAAAGGCTTCATTAAGCCGCAGATAAAAGCGGCTGGCAAGAGGGGCGATGGATTCGGAATGCGTTATAGCTGTTGCGTGCGTGCCAGCGCCATCAGACGCGGATAGAACTGAAAGAACTGTTGCTCCAGCCCGGCATAGTGTTCAACGAAATCCTGATATGAGTCGCGCAGTGCTTTGAGGCGCGGGCGGCGCAGTGCCATGCCATTCAGTACCCGCGCCAGACGCGCGGGTTCAGCATAATGTTCAAACCAGCGATCGCGCCACATCACGTCATTAAGCTCGATAAACCCTTCCGGTGTGCCGTTCAACTGAGGAACAATGTCCCGCTCGGCATCGGCGGTAAAGGCCACCAGCGATTGCTCTGGATGTATTTTATCCCAGTGACGTGCCAGGAAATGGTCCCAGATAACGTCCAGCGTAATCGGCGCGACACGTCGGGTTTCGGCACGGAACCACTGACGCGCTTCGCGTACTTCCGGCAAATTATCGGTCATGATGTCGAGACGCCGGTGCAGCATGATGCCATCGGCAACCGGGGTCGGCCAGTCCTCATGCGGGTTACCGCGCACAAAGTCGGCCATTAAGTTACCGAGCAGTGAGCTGTCAGCCAGATGGGCCAGATGAAGGTGAGCAAGAAAGTTCATGGCGCATTATAGCCAGAATCAACGAGACGCAGCCAGTTGTTCAGAATTAGTCGCTTTTCCGCTAAACTATGCCGCCTGTTTTTAGTCCTGAAGAAGTGAAGTATGCGTGTAGCCGATTTTGCCTTTGAGTTGCCGGAATCTTTGATCGCCCATTATCCCCAGGCGCAGCGTAGCGGTTGCCGTCTGTTGTCGCTGGATGGCCCGAGCGGTGTGCTCAGCCACGGTGTGTTTACCGATGTACTGGATAAACTCAATCCGGGCGATCTGTTGGTTTTCAACAACACCCGCGTCATTCCCGCGCGCGTTTTTGGTCGCAAGGCCAGCGGCGGCAAAATCGAAATGCTGGTGGAGCGCATGCTGGATGACAAACGCGTGCTGGCGCATGTGCGTGCTTCAAAAGCACCGAAGCCGGGTACCGAATTGTTGCTGGGCGATGATGAAAGCGTCAAAGCCACCATGGTGGCGCGCCATGATGCATTGTTCGAGATCGTGTTTGAAGACGACCGTGCGGTGCTGGATATCCTGAATAGCGTCGGCCATATGCCGTTGCCGCCTTATATTGATCGTCCGGATGAAGATGCCGATCGTGAGTTGTACCAGACAGTGTACAGCGCGCGTCCGGGTGCGGTGGCCGCGCCGACAGCGGGCCTGCACTTTGACGAGCCTTTACTGGAGGCGCTGAAAGCCAAAGGCGTCGAAATGGCCTTTGTCACGTTGCACGTGGGTGCGGGCACATTCCAGCCGGTGCGGGTGGAAACCATCGAAGATCACACCATGCACGCGGAATACGCCGAAGTGCCGCAGGACGTGGTGGATGCGGTACTGGCCTGTAAAGCACGGGGTAATAAAGTGGTCGCGGTTGGCACCACCTCGGTGCGGTCGCTGGAAAGTGCAGCGCAGGCAAGCAAGGATGCGCTGATTGCACCGTTCTTCGATGATACCCAGATTTTTATCTATCCCGGTTACCAGTACCAGGTGATTGATGCCCTCATCACCAATTTCCATCTGCCGGAATCTACCCTGATTATGCTGGTATCGGCGTTTGCCGGTTATCAGCACACCATGGCTGCCTATCATGCGGCGGTCGTGGAGCAGTACCGTTTCTTTAGCTACGGGGATGCCATGTTCATCACCCGTAATATGAATGCACCTGACGAAAACGTCGGGGTTTAAAAATCAGACTGTCTCTCTGATGAGGTAATTGTGAAATTTGAGTTAGATACTACCGACGGGCGCGCACGCCGTGGCCGTCTGGTTTTTGATCGTGGCGTGGTGGAAACCCCGGCATTTATGCCAGTGGGCACCTATGGCACGGTAAAAGGCATGACGCCGGAAGAAGTCCAGGATACGGGTGCACAGATTATCCTCGGCAATACCTTCCACCTCTGGCTGCGTCCAGGGCAGGAAATCATGAAGTTGCATGGCGATCTACATGATTTCATGCAGTGGAAAGGACCTATCCTTACCGATTCGGGCGGTTTCCAGGTGTTCAGCCTGGGTGATATCCGTAAGATCACCGAAGCTGGTGTGCATTTCCGCAACCCGATCAATGGCGATCCGATTTTCCTTGATCCGGAAAAGTCGATGGAGATTCAGTTCGACCTCGGTTCCGATATCGTCATGATCTTCGATGAATGTACGCCTTACCCAGCGGACTGGGACTACGCGAAGCGCTCAATGGAGATGTCGCTGCGCTGGGCAAAACGCAGCCGCGACCGCTTTGACTCACTTGGCAACAAAAATGCGCTGTTTGGCATCATTCAGGGCAGTGTTTACGAAGATTTACGTGATGTCTCCGTCAAAGGTCTGGTAGAGATTGGCTTTGATGGGTACGCTGTGGGCGGCCTGGCGGTGGGTGAACCAAAAGAAGACATGCACCGCATCCTGGAACACGTCTGTCCGCAAATTCCGCACGACAAACCGCGTTATTTGATGGGCGTTGGCAAGCCGGAAGATCTGGTGGAAGGCGTTCGTCGCGGTATCGATATGTTTGACTGCGTTATGCCGACGCGTAACGCGCGTAACGGTCATCTGTTCGTCACCGATGGCGTGGTGAAAATCCGTAATGCGAAGCATAAAGATGATACCTCGCCACTCGATGCCGAGTGTGATTGTTACACCTGTCGCAATTACAGCCGTGCATACTTGCATCATCTCGATCGCTGTAACGAAATACTGGGCGCACGTCTGAACACCATCCACAATCTGCGCTATTACCAGCGTCTGATGGCGGGTTTACGCCAGGCTATCGAAGAGGGTAAATTAGAGCACTTTGTTAGCGAGTTCTATCAACGGACGGGCAAAGCGGTTCCACCGTTAAACGTCTGATAATTCATCAATGAGGGAAATTTAATGAGCTTTTTCATTTCTGACGCTGTGGCTGCAGCAGGCGCACCGTCTCAGGGAAGTCCTTATTCTCTGGTGATCATGCTGGTGGTCTTTGGTCTGATCTTTTACTTCATGATTCTGCGTCCGCAGCAGAAGCGTTCGAAAGATCACAAGAAATTGATGGATTCCATCTCCAAAGGGGATGAAGTGCTGACCAGCGGTGGTTTAGTGGGTCGCGTGACCAAAGTGGCAGAAACTGGCTACATCTCTATCGCCCTGAACGACACCACTGAAGTAGTGATTAAACGTGATTTCGTGGCTGCCGTTCTGCCGAAAGGCACCATGAAGGCGCTGTAATTTTTTCTTCCCGAAGGAAACTGCCGTGTTAAACCGTTATCCTTTGTGGAAGTACATCATGCTGGTCGTCGTGATTCTCGTCGGCCTGCTCTATGCGCTTCCCAACCTTTATGGTGAGGATCCGGCCGTTCAAATCACTGGTGCGCGCGGTGGCGCCGCCAGTGAGCAAACGTTGGATCAGATCCAGACTGCATTACAAAAAGATAATATTCAGAGCAAATCCCTCGTTCTGGAAAATGGCGCGATTCTTGCGCGCTTTGCTAATACGGATGTGCAGCTGCGCGCCCGTGAAGCGATTACCAATGTGCTTGGCGAGAACTACGTTGTTGCGCTCAACCTGGCTCCGGCTACCCCGCGCTGGCTGAGCATGCTGTCCGCAGAACCGATGAAACTCGGTCTTGATCTGCGCGGCGGCGTACACTTCCTGATGGAAGTGGATATGGATACCGCTCTGGGCAAACTGCAGGAGCAGAACGCCGACGGCCTGCGCAGTGACCTGCGTGATAAAGGCATCCCCTACGTTACCGTGAATAAAATCGCGAACTATGGCGTGGAAATCCGTTTCCGTGACGGCACCAGCCGTGATGCGGCCATCAGCTACCTGTCTTCGCGTCACCGTGATCTGGTGATCTCAAGCCAGGGTAGCGATACCCTGCGTGCGGTGATGACCGATGCTCGCCTGAGCGAAGCGCGTGAGTATGCGGTTCAGCAGAACATCAATATCCTGCGTAACCGTGTTAACCAACTCGGCGTAGCCGAACCGCTGGTGCAGCGTCAGGGTTCTGACCGCATTGTGGTTGAGTTGCCAGGTATTCAGGATACGGCGCGTGCCAAAGAGATTCTGGGTGCAACCGCAACCCTCGAATTCCGTCTGGTTAACACCACCGTTGACCCGAGCGCTGCGGCCAGCGGCCGTGTTCCGGGTGACTCTGAAGTGAAAATGACGCGTGATGGTCAGCCGGTTGTGCTGTACAAACGCGTGATTCTGACCGGTGACCACATCACGGATTCCACGTCGAGCATGGATGAGTACAACCAGCCACAGGTGAACATTTCACTGGATGGCGCGGGCGGTAACATCATGTCTAACTTCACCAAGGACAACATCGGTAAGCCGATGGCGACCCTGTTCGTGGAGTACAAGGACAGTGGTAAGAAAGATGCCAACGGTCGTGCGATTCTGGTGAAACAGGAAGAAGTGATTAACGTGGCGAACATCCAGTCGCGCCTCGGTAACAGCTTCCGTATCACCGGCATCAGCAACCCGAACGAAGCACGTCAGCTGTCGCTGCTGCTGCGTGCCGGTGCGCTGATTGCGCCGATTCAGATTGTGGAAGAGCGTACTATCGGCCCAACTATGGGTCAGCAGAACATCACACAAGGTCTCGAAGCCTGCCTGTGGGGTCTGGTCGCGTCCATCATCTTTATGGTGGTGTTCTATAAGAAATTCGGTCTGATCGCCACCAGCGCTCTGCTGTGTAACCTGGTGCTGATTGTCGGCATCATGTCACTGTTGCCGGGGGCCACGCTCACCATGCCGGGTATTGCCGGTATCGTGCTGACGCTGGCGGTAGCGGTGGATGCGAACGTACTGATTAACGAACGTATTAAAGAAGAGTTGCGTAACGGGCGTTCCGTGCAGCAGGCGATTCATGAAGGTTACAAAGGTGCCTTCTCCAGTATCGTCGATGCTAACGTGACGACGCTGATTAAAGTCATCATTCTTTATGCGGTCGGTACCGGTTCAATCAAAGGCTTTGCGATCACCACAGCTATCGGTATCGCAACCTCCATGTTTACCGCTATCGTCGGCACCCGTGCCATCGTTAACCTGGTGTACGGCGGCAAACGCATCAACAAGCTGTCTATCTAAGGAGTGCGTTGTGGCACAGGAATACAGTATTGAACAGCTGAACCACGGGCGTAAGGTCGTTGACTTTATGCGCTGGGATACGCTGGCTTTCATCATCTCTGGTTTGCTGATTCTGGCATCTATTGCCATTGTCAGCGTGCGAGGCTTCAACTGGGGCCTCGACTTTACCGGCGGGACGGTGATTGAGATCAACCTGGAAAAACCAGCCGAGCTGGATACCCTGCGCGTTGCGCTGGTGAAAGCGGGCTTCCAGGAACCGCTGGTGCAAAACTTTGGCAGCAGCCGTGACGTGATGGTACGTATGGCACCGGTTCAGGGCCAGATGGGTCAGGAACTGGGCAACAAAGTGGTGACGGTGATTAACGAAACCGCACAGCAGAATGCCACCGTGAAGCGTATCGAGTTCGTCGGCCCCAGCGTGGGCAGCGATCTGGCGCAGGCGGGCGCTATGGCACTGATGTCGGCACTGATTGCGATTCTGATCTACATCGGTATCCGCTTTGAGTGGCGTCTGGCACTGGGCACCGTACTGGCGCTGGCGCACGACGTGATCATCACCTGCGGCATTTTGTCGCTGGCGCACATCGAGATCGATCTGACTATCGTCGCATCGCTGATGTCGGTGATTGGTTACTCGCTCAACGATAAAATCGTGGTTTCCGACCGTATTCGTGAGAACTTCCGTAAGATCCGTCGCGGTTCTTCTTACGATATTACCAACGTGTCGCTCACCCAGACGCTGAGCCGTACCTTGATCACCTCGCTGACGACGCTGGCGATGATCCTGATCCTGTTCATCTTTGGTGGCGCGTTGCTGAAAGGCTTCTCGCTGACCATGTTGATTGGTGTGACCATTGGTACCATCTCATCAATCTATGTCTCTTCAGCGCTGGCGCTGAAACTGGGCATGAAGCGTGAACATATGCTGGTGCAGAAAGTGGAGAAAGAGGGCGCCGATCAGCCTTCAATCATGCCATAATTTGCGACAGTAAAAGTGTTAAAGTAAACGTAAACCGCGTCCTGGATCAGGATGCGGTTTTTTTTATCAAATTCATGTGCAATCCTGACCATTCTCCGTAGCTCTTCCTCCTGACATCCAGAATTCAGTTATTCCAACGAATGACGACTCTTTTATAAAATGTGATTTGACTCAGGTTAATTTATTAAAAGGGCGCAAATTTTCGTTGATTTAACCATAAGATAACTGTGGTTTATTGGTAAGGGTGATTTTGCATGGCAGCCAGATGTGTCCCGATGGGGTTTAAGATAGCGATTGGTGTAACACTATTCATTATCTCGTTTTTGCTGATGCGTCCTTCATCTCCTGCTACTACGAGCGAATATGCTTTCTGGAATAAGCTGGCAAACCTGTGTGGTGAACATAATGTCGAGGGATTTGTCGGCATTGCTCTGTTAATCATTTGCACATTAACGACAATTATTGGATATCCCATTGTTATCCGAATTATTGAACGCAGGCTTAACAGAAATAAAGAGTGAGACATTTCAGTAACGGCGCGATTTATCGCGCCGCACGAATCGCTGCAAACGCATTTACGATCAGGGTGTCGTCGCGCTGGTCACATCATGAATACGGACATAGCCAAGCTGTTCAGGAGAAAGGCCGCTGAGGCGCAGCGGTACAGTCACGGAACTGCGTGGCATCAGGCTGGCGGGCACGCTGATGGTCTGGCTCAGGCTGTCTGCATTGAGCGGTTTGCCGCTGGCCGGGTCCATTTCACCCCAGACCACGGTGGCATTCAGCGCCGGAACCGGTTTGTCGTCCGTTGAGCGAATATTCAGATTGGCACGACTGCCGCTGGCTTCACCCTCTACGCGTGTGAGTGACAGGCGTAATTTGCCCAGCTGGGTTTGCAGCTCCACCGGCGTGTTGGCCTGGGGTAGCAACCATGCGCCCTGGCTGGATTGGCTATTCAACTGCCCCTGAATTTCCAGCGCGCTGGCCTGATTGGTTAGCTGACGCATTTGCTGATTTAGCTGACTGACTTCCCGATGCAGTTGTTTGACCTGCGGTGAAACCGGGGTTGAACTACAACCACTCAAAACCAGCAAAGAAAGCGCTGCCGGCGCCCATAACATCCTGATCGTCATGCAATGTCCTTTCCATTGTTGGGAAAACCTCATGTTGCGCGATAAATCGCGCCGCGACAACCCGTGCACTGTATCGTGGCGGCGTGATTTATCACGCTGTTTTAACCATTACCGTGCTTTTCATGTCAACGCATTTTGTTGAAATCGAGATCGGCGCTACACTGTATGGCCCAAATTCTCGCGACAGGAAACGTCATGCATTGCCCATTCTGCTCCGCTGTGGACACCAAAGTGATCGATTCGCGCCTGGTCAGTGAAGGCTCCTCAGTGCGTCGTCGTCGCCAGTGTCTGGTGTGCCATGAGCGTTTTACCACCTTTGAAGTGGCTGAGCTGGTGATGCCGCGCGTGGTAAAAAGCAACGATGTGCGTGAACCCTTTAACGAAGATAAGCTCAGCAGCGGCATGATGAAGGCGCTGGAGAAGCGTCCGGTCAGCGCCGATGCGGTGGAAAGCGCGGTTAATCATATTAAAACGCAGCTGCGCGCCACCGGGGAGCGCGAAATTCCCAGTAAACTGATCGGCAATCTGGTGATGGATGAACTGAAGAAGCTCGATAAAGTGGCTTACATCCGTTTCGCGTCGGTTTACCGCAGTTTTGAAGATATTCGTGATTTTGGCGAAGAGATCGCCCGCTTACAGGATTAATTCATGACCGACGAACGCTATATGGCGCGCGCGCTGGAACTGGCGCGTCGCGGACGTTTTACTACCACACCGAACCCCAATGTCGGCTGTGTGATTGTGCGTGATGGCGAGATTGTCGGTGAAGGCTGGCATCAGCGTGCCGGAGAACCCCACGCAGAAGTTCATGCGCTGCGTATGGCCGGCGATAAAGCCCGTGGCGCTACCGCCTATGTCACGCTCGAACCCTGTAGCCATCATGGTCGTACCCCGCCTTGTTGTGATGCGTTGATCGCCGCCGGTGTCAGCCGCGTAGTGGCTGCGATGCAGGATCCCAATCCGCAGGTGGCCGGTCGAGGCCTTTACCGTTTGCAGCAGGCAGGCATTGAGGTGAGTCACGGTTTGATGATGAATGAGGCTGAAGCGCTCAATCGCGGCTTCCTGAAACGCATGCGTACCGGATTTCCGTGGATCCAGCTCAAACTGGGTGCCTCGCTGGATGGCCGTACCGCGATGGCCAGCGGCGAAAGCCAGTGGATAACTTCTGCTGCGGCAAGGCGCGATGTGCAACGTTTTCGTGCCCAAAGTTCGGCTATTCTTAGCACCAGCAGCACGGTGCTGGCGGATAACCCGTCGCTCACGGTGCGCTGGGGCGAACTGAATGACGAAGTGCGCCAGCAACTGGATGAAAACTCGCTGCGCCAGCCGGTGCGGGTAGTGATCGATAGCCAGCAGCGTGTGACGCCGCAACATCAGTTGATTGACCAGCCGGGCGAAACCTGGCTGATGCGTAGCCAGGTGGATCAACAGGCCTGGCCTGCAAGTGTCAGCCAGATTGCCGTGCCGCAGCGTGAAGGCCAGCTGGATTTGGTGGCAATGATGATGTTGCTTGGTCAGCGCCAGATTAACAGCGTCTGGGTTGAAGCCGGTGCGTCGCTTGCCGGTGCGCTGTTACAGGCCGGATTAGTGGATGAGCTGATTATTTATCTGGCACCGAAGCTGCTGGGTAATGCCGCGCGCGGCCTGTGTGAACTGCCGGGTCTGGAGCGTCTTGCCGATGTTCCTGCCCTGAATTTTAGCGATGTGCGCCTGGTGGGCGAAGACCTGCGTCTGACCCTGACTCCACATGGAAAAGCCTGAGCGCGTCGCCAAAGAGTATGATAGAATCCGCCCCCTTCTGCGGGGCTACAAAACAACTCCCAAAGGATATGTATGAAAGTTATCGAAGCTCCTGTTGCCACGCCTGATGCTAACATCGCCATCGTAATTGCGCGTTTTAACAACTTCATTAATGACAGCCTGCTGGACGGTGCGGTTGATGCGCTGAAGCGTATTGGTCAGGTGAAAGACGAAAACATCACCATCGTCTGGGTACCGGGCGCTTATGAACTGCCGCTGGCGGCGCGGGCATTGGCAAATTCCGGTAAACATGACGCGATCGTCGCGCTGGGCACCGTAATCCGTGGCGGCACGGCGCACTTCGAATATGTGGCCGGTGAAGCCAGCTCAGGTATCGCTAATGTGGCGATGACCAGCGAAATCCCGGTTACCTTCGGCGTGCTGACTACCGAAAACATCGAGCAGGCGATTGAACGCGCCGGCACGAAAGCGGGTAATAAAGGTGCCGAAGCGGCCCTGACTGCACTCGAAATGATTAACGTATTGAAAGCCATCAAAGCCTGATTTTTGTAAGGGGAATTTTGTGAAACCTGCTGCTCGTCGTCGCGCCCGTGAGTGCGCTGTCCAGGCGCTTTACTCCTGGCAGTTGTCTAACAACGACATTGCCGATGTGGAATACCAGTTTCTGGCGGAACAAGACGTCAAAGACGTCGATATTAGCTACTTCCGCGAACTGCTGGGCGGTGTGGCGACCAACAGCGCATACCTGGATGGTTTGATGAAACCTTACCTGTCGCGCCAGCTGGAAGAGCTGGGCCAGGTTGAGAAAGCCATCCTGCGTATTTCGCTGTATGAGCTGAGCAAGCGTGCTGATGTGCCGTATAAAGTGGCCATCAACGAAGGTATCGAGCTGGCAAAAGTATTCGGCGCGGAAGACAGCCATAAATTTGTCAACGGCGTGCTGGATAAAGCCGCTCCACAGATCAGACCCAACAGAAAATAATGCAAGAGGCCGGTTTCCCGGCCTTTTTTCATTGAGACCTGACTTATGTCCTGTGGTGAATTCGAACTGATCGCACGTTATTTTAACCGCGTCACCAGCTCCCGCCGCGATGTGGAGAAGGGCATTGGTGATGACTGCGCGTTACTGAACGTGCCAGAAAAACAGACGCTGGCCATCAGCACCGACACGCTGGTGGAAGGCGTGCATTTCCTGCGTGATATCCATCCTGCCGATTTGGGCTACAAAGCTGTCGCGGTCAATCTGAGCGATCTGGCGGCGATGGGCGCCGATCCGGCATGGCTGACGTTGGCACTGACGCTGCCGGAAGTCAACGAAAGCTGGCTGGCGGCCTTCAGCGATAGCCTGTTCGAGCTGCTTGATTACTACGATATGCAGCTGATCGGCGGTGATACCACCCGTGGCCCGTTAAGCATGACGCTGGGTATTCACGGCCTGGTGCCGACAGGGCGGGCGCTGAAACGCTCCGGTGCGAAGCCAGGTGACTGGATTTTTGTCACCGGTACGCTGGGAGATAGCGCAGCCGGTCTGGCGCTGTTGCAGCATCGCTACCGTCTGTCTGATCCGGCGGTGCATGAAACCCTGATTAAGCGCCATCTGCGCCCAATGCCGCGTGTACTACAGGGGCAGGCACTGCGTAATCTGGCGACCTCGGCCATTGATGTGTCAGACGGATTGCTTTCCGATCTTGGCCATATCCTGCAAGCCAGCCGCGTTGGTGCACGACTCAATCTGGATGCATTGCCGCTCTCAGCGGCGCTGCGTGACCATTTCGAGCTGCCGCAGGTGCAGCGCTGGGCGCTCACTGGCGGTGAAGACTACGAACTGTGCTTTACCGTGCCGGAAGTGAACCGTGGCGCGCTGGATGTGGCGCTGGGCCATCTCGGTGTTCCCTATACCTGCATTGGTCAGATAGCGCCGGAAGCGGATGGACTCACGTTGCTGGAACATGGCAAACCGGTCAGCTTCAATTACAAAGGATTTGATCACTTTGACGTTAAATAAAGATGTGGCGAAAGGTCGCCTGCGGATGTCCAATCCGTGGCATCTGCTGGCGACCGGATTTGGCAGTGGCCTCAGCCCGGTCGTGCCGGGCACCATGGGATCGCTGGCGGCGATCCCTTTCTGGTGGCTGATGACCTTTTTACCGCTCCAGATTTATTCCCTGGTGGTGCTGATCGGCATCAGCGTGGGGGTGTATTTGTGTCATCGTACTGCCAAAGATATGGGTGTTCACGACCACGGCAGCATCGTCTGGGACGAGTTTATCGGCATGTGGATCACGCTGATGGCGATACCGATGATGAGCTGGCAGTGGGTGCTGGCGGGCTTTGTCATTTTCCGCATTCTGGATATGTGGAAGCCCTGGCCGATCCGCTGGTTCGATCAGAATGTGCATGGCGGCATGGGGATTATGGTCGATGACATTATCGCCGGGGTCATTTCCGCGGCGATTTTGTACGGGTTAGGGCATGCGATGGCTTAAGCTATTCGAACCCCACCACCGGGTGCGGTTGATAAACCGTCTCCAGTTCGGCGATATCGGTTGAACTTAGTTCCACATCCACCGCTTTCACCAGCTCATCAAACTGCTCGGCGCGTGAAGCACCGATAATCGGCGCAGTCACTGCCGGTTTATGTAACAGCCACGCCAGCGCAACCTGAGCACGTGTCACGCCTTTATCGGCGGCGATGGTGGCAAGACGTTCCGCGATGGCGGCATCATTCTCTTCGGTGTTGCTGTAGAGTTTTGCCATCACATTATCCGAAACGGAACGTGCGGTGGTTTCTCCCCACGGGCGTGTCAGTTTGCCGCGCGCCAGCGGGCTCCACGGCAGTACTGCAATCCCTTCACGCAGGCACAGCGGATGCATTTCGTTCTCTTCCTCACGCTGAATCAGGTTGTATTGATCCTGCATGCTGACAAAACGCGCCCAGCCTTCACGCGCTTGCAACTGGAGCGCCTGCTCAAATTGCGACGCATGCATTGATGATGCGCCGATATAACGCGCTTTACCTGCTTTAACCACGTCATGCAGCGCCTCCAGCGTTTCTTCAATCGGCGTGTCGTAATCCCAGCGGTGAATCTGCAGCAGATCGACATACTCCATGCCGAGGCGTGCCAGGCTGTCATCAATCGATTGCAGGATATTTTTGCGTGATAAGCCCTGCGACAGATTACTCAGCGGAAAATAAACCTTAGTGGCGACAACGATATCTTCGCGGCGGGCAAAATCTTTCAACGCCCGTCCGACAATCTCTTCACTGCTGCCATCGGAATAGGAATTGGCGGTATCGAAAAAATTAATTCCGGCGTCCAGTGCCTGTTTAATCAGGGGGCGGCCACTTTCCTCCGGCAGCGTCCAGGCGTGATTACCACGCATCGGATCGCCAAAGGTCATGCAGCCTAAACACAGGCGTGAAACCTGTAAGTCGGTGTTGCCTAAGGGGATGGTTTTCATGAAGGCTCCTGCTGCGATGCTTAAGGGAAATCGATCCCTAAGCATAGCAGCAGGTCCGCTCATCGGTCGATGAGCGGGTAGGGGACTATTGTGCCAGCCAGGCGGTGATTTGCTGCTGAATACCGGCGGCATCCAGCTGATAATCATGACGCACTTCTTCCTGGGTACCCTGCGGGATGAACTCATCAGGCAGGCCGAGGTTCAGTACCGGGATGCCGAGGCGCTTCGCCATGACAAACTCGTTTACGCCGCTGCCCGCGCCGCCCATGATCGCCCCTTCTTCCAGGGTGATCAGCGCGTCGTGGCTGCCCGCCAGTTCAGCGATCAACGCTTCATCCAGCGGTTTAACAAAACGCATATCGACCAGGGTGGCATGCAGTGCTTCTGCCGCCGCTGCTGCTTCGGGTAGTAGTGTGCCGAAGTTGAGAATAGCCAGTTTCTCGCCCTGGCGCTTCACTACGCCTTTGCCCAGCGGCAGGCTTGCCAGCGGGTCCAGCGTTGCTCCGGTGCCGGTGCCGCGCGGATAACGCACTGCACTCGGACCCTCCTGATAATGGTAACCGGTGTACAGCATCAGGCGACATTCGTTCTCGTCGCTTGGCGTCATGATCACCATTCCCGGAATGCAACGCAGATACGCCAGATCAAACGCACCCTGGTGGGTTTGTCCATCCGCGCCGACTATACCGCCACGATCGATGGCAAACAGTACCGGCAGCTTCTGGATCGCCACATCGTGGATCACCTGATCGTAGGCACGTTGCAGGAAGGTGGAGTAAATCGCCACAATCGGTTTGTAGCCGCCGATAGCCATACCCGCAGCGAAGGTCACCGCGTGCTGTTCCGCAATCGCTACGTCGAAGTATTGCTGTGGATAGTCGCGGGAAAAACCGACCATGCCGGAGCCTTCACGCATCGCCGGGGTGATCGCCATCAGACGGGGGTCATCCGCAGCTATCTCGCACAGCCAGCTGCCGAATACTTTTGAATAGCTCGGTAAACCGCCCGCGCTTTTCGGCAAGGAACCGCTGGCCGGATCGAATTTGGGGACCGCATGCCAGGTGATCGGATCTTCTTCCGCCGGGGCGTAGCCTTTGCCTTTTTTGGTCATGATGTGCAGGAACTGCGGGCCTTTCAGGTCACGCATGTTCTTCAGCGTACTGACCAGCGCCAGTACATCGTGACCGTCTACCGGGCCGATGTAGTTAAAACCGAGTTCTTCAAACAGCGTCCCCGGCACCACCATACCTTTCAGATGTTCTTCGGTACGTTTGACCAGTTCTTTAATCGGCGGCAGGTTGTCGAGCACCCGTTTGCCACCTTCGCGCAGGCGGGAATAGGTTTTACCGGAAAGAATTTGCGCCAGACGGTTGTTGAGCGCCCCCACGTTTTCAGAGATCGACATCTCGTTATCGTTGAGGACCACCAGCATATCCGGCTTAATGTCGCCCGCGTGGTTCATGGCCTCAAACGCCATGCCTGCGGTGATCGCACCATCGCCAATGATGGCGGCGGTGCGGCGGCCTTTGCCTTCACGCTCGGCAGCGGCAGCCATACCCAGAGCGGCGCTGATGGAGGTGGATGAGTGACCGACGCTCAGTACGTCGTATTCGCTCTCTTCGCGCCACGGGAAGGGATGCAGGCCATTTTTCTGCCGAATGGTGCCGATGCGATCGCGGCGTCCGGTCAGAATTTTATGCGGGTAAGCCTGATGCCCGACGTCCCACACCAGATGGTCAAACGGGGTGTTATAAACATAATGCAGCGCCACTGTTAGCTCGACGACGCCCAGACCCGAAGCGAAGTGACCACTGGAGCGGCTGACGCTGTCCAGCAGATACTGACGCAGCTCGTCACACAAAGCCGGAAGCTTCTCTTTTGGCAGTAAACGTAATTCCTGTACCGTGCCTGCCAGCGCCAGTGTCGGGTATTTTGCAATATCAAAACTCATCAGAGACTCATTATGAAAGTTATTTATCGCGTTCAATTATGAAGCTAGCCAGCGCTTGTAATGCTGTGGTGTTGAATGATTGCGCGGCCAGAATATCCAGCGCGCCCAGCGCCTCCTGATAGAGGTCCCAGGCTTTTTGACGGGCATTATCCAGCCCCATCAGCGCCGGATAGGTGCTCTTGCCTAGTGCCTCATCGGCACCCTGGGTTTTACCCAGTACGGCGGTATCGCCAACCACATCCAGAATGTCATCCTGGACCTGAAACGCCAGCCCGATGGCATTAGCATACACGTCCAGCACCGGAAGGGCAGCGCGGCCTTGCTCACCTGCCGTCAGCGCGCCAAGGCGCACTGCGGCGCGAATCAGTGCGCCGGTTTTATGGCGGTGGATCTGCTCCAGCTTCGCCAGGTCAATGTTTTTCCCTTCAGCGGCAAGATCCAGCGCTTGTCCACCGCACATCCCTGCCACGCCACTGGCCTGCGCCAGTTCCGAGATCATGCTAATACGGGCTTCTGCACTGACGCCAGGCATAGGCTGGTCGGCCAGAATAGAAAACGCCAGAGTTTGCAGGGCATCGCCAGCGAGAATCGCCGTGTCTTCACCATATTTAATATGGCAGGTTGGCTGCCCGCGGCGCAACGCATCGTCATCCATCGCGGGCAGATCGTCATGAATTAAAGAGTAAGCATGGATACATTCAACCGCCGCAGCGGGCGCGTCCAGGCTGGCCGGATCGGCCTTCAGCATCTCACCCGTGGCGTAGACCAGAAAAGGGCGCAGACGTTTACCGCCTAATAGTGCCCCATATTGCATGGCATTCACCAGAGGAGAACTCTGAAAAGGAAGTGGATCTAACAGGCGCGTCAGCGCAAGGTTCACCCGTTCGTGATAGGCGCTCAGCAGTTCAGGAAAATCCATCAGTTATCTTCCGGGGTAAAAGGGGCGAGCGTAGCGTCTTTATCATCGCTGAGCAGAATCTGCACGCGCTGCTCAGCCTGTTGCAGGGTTTGCTGACCACTACGTGCCAGCTGAACGCCGCGTTCAAATTCTTTCAGCGCCTCTTCCAGCGGCAGCTCACCACTCTCCAGGCGGCTGACGATCTGTTCCAGCTGCTGTATTGCGCTTTCAAAACTGGCGGGCGCTTCGGCTTTTTTCGGCATAATCAGTGTCGACTCACAGGTTGGGACATCATCTTGCAGTCGGTCATGGTAGCCGACGAGGATTAATTAGCAAAATAATGAATGTGACTGCGGTTGCAGAAGAAGTCACCTGACAAAGGTGATATACTCTCGCGCCTCGGATGCGGGCGCTCCTGCTTAACCCGCAATTATATGATTTTAACAGCTAAGTGCCGATGCTTTTAGCACTTATTTGCCCAAACGAACCTGTGTCGCCATGAAGTTTATCATCAAGCTCTTCCCCGAAATCACCATCAAGAGTCAGTCGGTTCGACTGCGCTTTATCAAGATTCTGACCGGGAACATTCGTAACATTCTTCGTACCCTGGATGATGACGTCGCGGTTGTGCGTCATTGGGACCATATTGTGGTACGGGCGAAGAATGAGTCGCTGCGCGAAACGGTGATTGCCGAGCTGACGCGCATTCCTGGCATTCATCATGTGCTGGCGGTGGAAGATCATGAATACACCGACATGCATAACATCTTCGAACAGACGCTGGCGTTATATCGTGACCGTCTCGAAGGCAAAAGCTTCTGTGTGCGTGTGAAGCGTCGTGGCAAACACGACTTTAGCTCGCAGGATGTGGAGCGTTATGTCGGTGGCGGTCTGAACCAGCATATCGAAACCGCGCGCGTGCAGCTGAATCACCCGGATGAAACGGTCAATCTGGAGATTGAAAATGATCGCCTGTTGCTGATCACCGGTCGTTATGAGGGGCTGGGCGGCTTCCCGATTGGTACCCAGGAAGATGTGCTGTCGCTAATTTCCGGTGGTTTTGACTCCGGTGTCTCCAGCTACATGCTGATGCGTCGTGGCTGCCGCGTGCATTATTGCTTCTTCAACCTCGGCGGCGCAGCGCATGAAATTGGCGTACGTCAGGTGGCGCATTATCTGTGGCATCGCTTTGGACGTTCACATCGCGTGCGTTTTGTTGCCATCAATTTTGAACCGGTGGTGGGCGAGATTCTGGAGAAGGTTGACGACGGCCAGATGGGCGTGGTGCTGAAGCGTATGATGGTGCGTGCCGCGTCAATGGTTGCTGAACGCTACGGCGTGCAGGCGCTGGTCACCGGCGAGGCGCTGGGCCAGGTATCGAGCCAGACGCTAACCAACCTGCGTTTGATCGACAACGCATCGGACACACTGATTCTGCGTCCGCTGATTTCGCACGACAAAGAACACATCATCAAACTGGCGCGTGAGATTGGCACCGAAGATTTTGCCCGTACCATGCCGGAATATTGTGGCGTGATTTCGAAAAGCCCGACGGTGAAAGCGGTGAAAGCGAAGATCGAAGCGGAAGAACAGCATTTCGATTTCGCCATTCTCGATCGCGTGGTGCAGGAAGCCAGCAACGTTGATATCCGCGACATTGCCGAGCAGGCTGATGAAGAAGTGGCGGAAGTGGAGACGGTGGCGTCATTCACGAATAATGATGTGGTGCTGGATATCCGCTCGATTGATGAACAGGATGACACCCCGCTGGCGCTGGAAGGCGTAGAAGTGAAATCACTGCCGTTCTACAAACTCAGCACCCAGTTTGGCGATCTTGACCAGAGCAAAACCTGGTTGCTGTATTGCGATCGCGGCGTGATGAGCCGTTTGCAGGCGCTGTACCTGCATGAGCAGGGCTTTACCAATGTGAAGGTTTATCGACCGTAACGTCGATAAACCTCTGTAGCGGCGCGATTTATCGCGCGGGTTTTATTGAACCGCGCAATAAATTGCACCGCTACGATTCCTGATAATCATAAATCCCGGCCGCCAGCACCAGCTGTGACGCCACTTCGCGCGCTTTATCCTTATCTACCAGCAAATCAATCAGCTTCAGCGCAAAATCAATCGAGGTACCCGGTCCCTGGCTGGTCAGCAGATTGACACGCGGATCCCACACCACCCGACGCTCCATCCATTTCCCTTCCGGGATGGTTGCTTTCAGACCGGGAAAGCCGGTCATATTGCCCACCGGGAACAGATCATGCGGTATCAGCACCGTGCCGGGCGCGGCGCATATCGCCGCGACAATCCTCCCGGAAAGATGAAACTGACGCACGGTTTCCACCAGCAATGGGCTGTCGCGAAAGGTTTCTGCGCCTGTTAAACCGCCCGGCAGGACGATGGCGGCAAAATCATTATCCGCCACTTCCACTAACGGCGCGTCGGCCAGCAGGCGGACGCCACGCGAGCAGACGATCTCCCGGCTGCCATCGCTTTCGACACTGGCGGTGGTGACCTGTAAACCGCCACGCACCAGCAAATCGATGGTGGTGACCGCTTCGGTCTCTTCACTGCCATGTGCCAGGCAAACCAGAACCGATGCGTTCGTGCTCATATTGGGACTCCTTGCGTTTAATCAGGTCATACATTCGGGTGTTCTCCGGCAACGCGATGCCCTGCGCCCGTGCACGGCGCAGCAGGTAGCCGGTGATGTAATCAATTTCGGTCTGACGTTGCGCACGTACATCCTGCAGCATCGATGAAACGTTGGCGGCGGTGGTGTCGATCACGTCATAGATGATGTCGCGCAGATTATCGACGGCAATATGATGGCCTTCGCGCTCCATCACCCAGGCGATTTCTTCGCACAATGTTGCAATCTGTTCAGGATAAGCGCGCAGCGCGCCATTCTGGCAATCGTGTTCCACTGTCATGGGATTGATTACGCAGTTGACCGCCAGCTTGCGCCAGCAGGCAGCGGCGATGTGGTTATGCCAGGCGACATCCGGCAGCGCCTGATGGAGGATATCGGCGATATCGCTTAGCGCTTCACTCTCGCGGCTGGTCGGGCCGATATGAGTAATGCCCTGCGCCACATGCTTGATCACTGTGCCATCACGCATTGCCGCATGGGTGGTAATACCGCGCAGCAGCGGCTGCTGGATATCCTTCAGCTCATCCAGCGTGCCCATGCCGTTATGCAACAGCAGAATTGGCGCATGGGCGGGCAGTACGCTTTGCAGGTTTTTCACCGCCGGTGAAACCTGGGGTGCCTTCAACGTCACCAGCAATAACTGGCTTTCCGCCAGAAACAGCGGGTCATTGGCGATAAAAGTGTGGTTGCTGACCTGTCCTTCAGGATCGATCACATTGACCGAACAATAGGGTTGCGGCACCCGCAACCAGCCCTGAACATCATGTCCCTGGCGTGCGAGGGCGGCGAGCCAAATCTGACCCAGGGCGCCGCAACCCAACACGGTAATTTTCATTTTGCCTCCCGCTGGCGGGTTATTGTTTTCACTACACACTATCAGTATAGCTTTCGGCGTATCGTGTTTTATTAGCGCGACAAGACGCGTATTATGCATGTCACTTTAGCGTCAGGAGAAGACAAGATGCCATCTTTCGATATCGTTTCCGAAGTCGAATTGCAGGAAGTCCGTAATGCGGTGGAAAATGCCAGCCGTGAACTGTCTACCCGTTTTGATTTCCGCAACGTCAGCGCCAGCATTGAGCTGAACGAAAAGAATGAGACCATCAAAATCACCACGGAGTCTGATTTTCAGGTCAAACAGCTGGTGGATATTTTAAGAGAAAAACTGCTGAAGCGCGGGATTGAAGGGGCAGCGATTGACGTCCCGGAAGAGATCGAGCACAGCGGCAAAAGCTGGAGCGTCGAAGCCAAACTGAAAAAAGGCATCGAAAGCGACGTGGCGAAGAAACTGGTTAAGCTGATTAAAGACAGCAAACTCAAAGTGCAGACCCAGATTCAGGGTGATGAACTGCGCGTGACCGGTAAGTCGCGTGACGATCTGCAAGGCGCTATGGCACTGGTGCGCGGCGGCAACCTCGGCCAGCCTTTCCAGTTCAAAAACTTCCGCGATTAATCGCGTTTGTCGCGTGCAGCACGACGATACAGCGTGCTGCGCGCGACACCTAACGCCTCGGCGGTTTTGCTGATATTGCCGTTAAAGCGTTGCAACGTTGCGGCAATCAGCCGTTCATCATGACTTTGCCTGTCCTCAGCCACCGGGGCCGCCCTGCGGTATTCGGCTGGCAAATGCACTTCACTGACTTCTTCCCCTTCATCCGCCAGCGCCAGTAACACGCGCAGCAGGCTGCGTAGCTGACGCACATTGCCCGGCCAGGGAAGCTGTGCCAGGGAAGCCAGCAACGCGGGTGCCAGCTGGATATCGCGTTCTCCGCCCCCCAGCTCAAGCCACAGGCGGTGAATGAACCCGGTGAGATCCGGCCATTCACGCAACGGCGGGATGGTCATCGAGAATTCCTGCAGGCGATAAAGTAAATCTTCCCGGAACTCACCTTCAGCAACGCGTTGCGCCAGATCGCGGTGGG
The DNA here is from genome assembly GCF_047947045.1 of Pantoea sp. App145. Taxonomy (NCBI): domain Bacteria; kingdom Pseudomonadati; phylum Pseudomonadota; class Gammaproteobacteria; order Enterobacterales; family Erwiniaceae; genus Pantoea; species Pantoea sp. App145. The sequence continues at coordinate 1,779,990 of NZ_CP133290.1, read as the reverse complement.
TGGCACAAATCACTGCAAAGTTTACTGGCCAGCTGCGGCTGGAGCCCAGCGGCGCCACCTCTTTTTCCTGCAATACCCGCAGCAGACGGGTTTGCAGTGCCAGCGGCATATCGCCAATTTCATCGAGGAACAGCACGCCCCCATCGGCTTCACGGATCTTACCGATGTAGCCATTTTTACCTGCACCGGTGAAGGCACCCGGCTGATAGCCAAACAATTCGGACTCAATCAGCGATTCGGGGATGGCGGCACAGTTAATGGCGACAAATTTACCCTCGCGCCAGCGGCTCTGCTGATGCAACGCCCGGCTGACATACTCTTTGCCGCTGCCGGTTTCACCGTGAATACACAATGAAACCCCGGCATTTAGCAGACGCACCATTTTTTCGCCGTCACGACGTAGTGAGAAGGGCAGGTCGCTGTGCGGATCTGCCGGGGTAGCAAAATGGGTGCGATGCGGTGCGCGCAGACGGAAATACCAGGCTTGCGCGCCATAATGCAGTGGCAGCGGGATGGTGTTGGCGGCCTGCTCCTGCTGCGGGAACAGTTGCTGGAAAGTCAGACAACCGAGCTGCTCAGCGCTGAGTGCCAGTTCCCGCATTGCCAGGCGATTAGCTGCCATCAATACATTATCGGAAAACACCAGCAGCAGCTCGTCGCTAGTATCAATGCCCTGCGGTTCGCGATGCAGGCTCATCAGCCACTGCTGTGGATGCAGGCTCTGCTTCACCCACAGATACTCAATTTGTTTCGCGGCAGCTTTTACCCAACTAAAGGTTTGCGGATGAGGGAAGTGAGCCGGGCCGGAGATATCCAGCACGCCCGCAATTTGACCATTGGGCATCTGCAGCGGCATGGCGGCGCAGTACAACCCCTGATTGCGCGTCAGGAAGTGCTGATGACCATCGATTTCGCAGCCGTCGTCAATCGCCAGTGCGGTACCGATGGCATTGGTACCGCGTCCGCATTCGCTCCATAAATTGCCGGGCGCCAGCGCATAACGTTGTGCTTTTTCCATCGACTGCATATCGCCAAAGGTATGCAGCACCATGCCACTGGCATCGGAGAGAATCACAACCGATTGCAGTTCTGCCATCTTTTGCGCCAGCTGTTTGATCACTGGCTGGGCAAACTGCTGTAACCCAAGATTATTCGCCAGCAGGTCTGCCAGTTCGCCCTGGCGTACACGGGGAAAATCATCAGCGGTGCGATCAAGACCGTAAAGCTGGCTGCGGAACCAGGAATCGCTCAGAAGCGGAGTGGAATCTACGGCTGGTGCAATCGCGACGGATGAATTTCCCTGCATTGGTAACCTCATGCCTTAGCAAAGTGTTGCGACATTGTAGCTATTTGGTTTTTTTGGTGTTGCGATATGCAACACAGATGGCGATTTTTACCGCACTATCCCCTGCGCTCGCCAGGGGTAATCCATTTATAACCGACTGATTAACATTATCATTTTTTAGATTATCTCCAACTAAAAAAAACTGGCACGCCTGGTGCAATAACCTATCCGGCAGCGGGCTGTTCAACCTGTGACCCTCAGGTTGCCGCTGCCAGCTCCAGAACATCTGACCCTACATTAAGGAGTTTGCGATGCGTTATGCACATCCCGGCACGCCCGGCGCTTTGGTTTCTTTTAAAGCGACTTACGGCAACTACATTGCGGGCAAATTCATAGAGCCGCGGAGCGGCCAATATTTCACCAACACCTCGCCAGTTGATGGCAGCGATATTGCGCAGTTCCCTCGTTCGGACGCGCGTGATATCGACTTAGCACTGGACGCTGCTCATCAGGCCGCCGACGCCTGGGGAAAAACCAGTGCCCAGCACCGTGCTAACCTGCTGTTACAGGTGGCCGACCGGATTGAAGCCAATCTGGAAATGCTGGCCGTTGCCGAAAGTTGGGATAACGGTAAGCCTATCCGTGAAACCCTGAATGCGGATCTGCCGCTGGCAGCTGACCACTTCCGCTACTTCGCGGGTTGCCTGCGGGCGCAGGAAGGCAGCACGGCAGAGATTGATGAACATACCGTTGCCTATCATTTCCACGAGCCATTGGGTGTGGTCGGGCAAATTATCCCGTGGAATTTCCCACTGCTGATGGCAGCGTGGAAACTGGCTCCGGCGCTGGCGGCGGGTAACTGCGTGGTGTTGAAACCGGCTGAGCAGACCCCGCTGGGTATTACGCTGCTGCTGGAGTTAATTGGCGATTTGTTCCCGGCGGGTGTGCTTAACGTGGTGCAGGGCTTTGGCCGCGAAGCCGGTGAAGCGCTGGCGACCAGTAAACGCATCGCCAAAATCGCCTTTACCGGCTCGACACCGGTGGGCCGTCATATCATGGCCTGTGCAGCGGAGAACATTATTCCCTGTACCGTGGAGCTGGGGGGTAAGTCACCCAACATCTATTTTGCTGATGTGATGGACGGTGAACCGGAATTTATCGAGAAAGCAGTGGAAGGACTGGTGCTGGGTTTCTTCAACCAGGGCGAAGTCTGTACTTGCCCGTCACGCGCCCTGATCCATGAGTCGATCTACGCTCCCTTTATGGAGCGCGTGATGGCGAAGATCGCCACAATTCGCCGCGGCGATCCGCTGGATACCGAAACTATGATCGGTGCCCAGGCTTCCCGTCAGCAGTTCGATAAGATTCTCTCCTATATTGATATAGCGCGTCAGGAAGGCGGCCAGATCCTCACCGGCGGTGAACGCGCCAGCATTGCACCTGCGTTTGATAACGGCTTCTACATTCAGCCGACGTTGATCAAAGGTGACAACCAGATGCGTTGCTTCCAGGAGGAGATCTTTGGGCCGGTGATCGGTGTCACCACCTTTAAAGATGAAGCCGAAGCGCTGGAGATTGCCAACCAGACGCAATTTGGCCTCGGTGCAGGCGTCTGGACACGAAACACTAATCTGGCTTATCGCATGGGGCGTAGTATTAAAGCCGGTCGCGTCTGGACCAACTGCTACCACATCTACCCGGCACACGCTGCTTTTGGCGGTTACAAGCAATCCGGGGTGGGACGCGAAACCCATAAGATGGCGCTCAACGCCTATCAGCAAACCAAAAACCTGCTTGTTAGCTACGACATCGCACCACTGGGCCTCTTTTAGGCCCACATCAGACCCTTTTGGAGAGTGAATTGATGACTATGAAGATCAAAAGCACGATGAAAGCGGCAGTTGTGAAATCATTCGGTGAACCATTGGTGATTGAAGACGTGCCGGTACCGTCCGTTGGACCGGGTCAGGTGCTGGTGAAAATCGCTGCCACCGGGGTTTGCCATACCGACCTGCATGCTGCCGAAGGTGACTGGCCGATCAAACCGAATCCGCCGTTTATTCCTGGCCATGAAGGCGTTGGTCAAATCGTGGCGTTAGGTGAGGGCGTGAAACATCTGAAAATGGGCGATCGTGTCGGTGTGCCCTGGCTCTACTCGGCTTGCGGCCATTGCGAATACTGTCTTGATAGCTGGGAGACGCTGTGCCTGTCGCAGCAAAACGCGGGCTACTCGGTTAATGGCAGCTTTGCTGAATATTGCCTCGCGGATGCAAACTACGTTGGTATTCTGCCTGATAACATCGAATTCAATGAAATCGCGCCGATTTTATGTGCCGGTGTGACGGTGTACAAAGGGCTGAAAATGACCGATACCAAGCCGGGTGACTGGGTGGTGATTTCCGGTATTGGCGGGCTGGGGCATATGGCGGTTCAGTACGCGGTAGCCATGGGGCTGAATGTTGCCGCTGTCGATATTGATGACGAGAAGCTGGCGTTTGCGAAACGCCTCGGTGCCAGCGTGGTCGCCAATGCGAAAAATGTCGATCCGGCCAAAGTGTTCCATGAAAGCTTTGGCGGTGCGCATGGTGTGCTGGTGACGGCGGTGTCACCTAAAGCGTTTGAACAGGCGCTGGGAACCATGCGTCGCGGCGGTACCATGGTGCTGAATGGTCTGCCACCGGGCAAGTTTGATCTGTCGATCTTTGATATGGTGCTGGACGGCATTACGGTGCGCGGTTCGATCGTTGGTACCCGTAAAGATTTGCAGGAAGCGCTCGATTTTGCGGGTCGCCACAAGGTGAAAGCCAATGTCGCCGTGGAGCCGCTGGTCAACATCAACGACATCTTTGCGCGTATGCATGCGGGTAAAATCGAAGGGCGTATCGTGGTAGATATGTCGCTGTAAACAACAAGCCCGACGCAAAGGTCGGGCTTGGTTTTAACTGCTGGCGAGCAGCGCTTCCAGTTCGACGCGGCTCGTCACCTTGCTGTCTATCTTGATATAAGCACTTTTCTCTTCCGGCACGATAAACACCGAGGCAACGCCCGGCTGTGCTTTCAGACGTTTTTCCAGGTTCGGCACCGCCAGCACCGCATCGCTCAGTACCAGACGCAGGCTGCTGACGTAGGGCGGTTCCTGCATTGACATACTGACAAATAACCAGATGGCTGCCACCACCGCGCCGACCAGAAACACCGTTTGTGCGTCAAAATGACCAAATACCCAACCGCCCATGCTGCCGCCAATCGCCACCCCAAGGAACTGGCTGGTGGAGTAGATTCCCATCGCGGTGCCTTTGTAACCTGGCGGCGACTCTTTGCTGATCAATGACGGCAGAATCGCTTCCATCAGGTTAAAGGCGAGGAAGAACAATTGCACACCAATCACCAGCGTCCAGAAGTGATTGCCTGCACCCCATAGCACGATTTCAGCGATGACAATTAAGGCGACGCAACTGACGAAGACGCGCTTCATGCGGCGTTTCGCTTCGGCATAAATGATGAACGGAATCACGCTGACGAAGGAGATCAGCATGGTCACCAGATAAACCTTCCAGTGCTCAGAGGCTGGCAGGCCAGCCTGCTCAAACTGACCCGGCAAGGCTACAAAGCTCGACATCAGCAGGATATGCAGACACAGAATGCCGATATTGAGTTTCACCAACCTGGTGTTGGTCAATACCGCACGAATGCTGCCTTTCACCATCCCGGATTCACGGTTCAGCACATGATGCGGTGCATTGGGTACCACCAGCAAAGTAATGACAATGCCAAGGCTGGCAAGAATGGCAATCATCCAGAACAGTGCGTGCAGACCCAGTGCATGGGTCACAATCGGGCCAATCACCATAGCGATGGCAAAGGTGACGCCAAAGCTGATGCCGATAAAGGCCATCGCTTTGGTGCGGTTCTGTTCGCGGGTGAGGTCAGACAGCAGGGCCATCACCGCAGCCGCGATGGCACCCGAACCTTGCAACGCACGGCCAAGAATGACACCCCAGATGGATGTGGTGGTAGCGGCAATCACGCTACCCAGCACAAACATCAGCAAGCCGCCGACAATCAGCGGTTTACGACCGATACGGTCGGAGAGTAAGCCAAAAGGGATCTGAAAAACCGCCTGTGCCAGGCCATAAATACCAATTGCCAGACCAATCAACGTTTCACTGGCACCCTGTAACGCCATGCCATAAGTGGTGAGTACCGGCAGCACCATAAACATTCCCAGCATACGCAGGGAAAAAACCGTACCTAAGCCCCATGTAGCGCGCAGCTCTACTGGAGTCATTTTATTGTCGTTCATTCCAACCTCTGTAAGTTTGCTGCACTTATTTTAGGGAGCAGGGCAGGGCGGGTAAAACAATTGTTCTTAAGCAGTGGTAACAAAAAGAAAGGGCGCGAAATTCGCGCCCTTTCATGGTCTTGCGGAGCAGAATTACCAGACGTAAGTCAGCAGGTCTTTTGACGCCGGGGTCATAAAGTCCACCGACATCATCACGCTCAATGCAGTGACAGCAACAATTGAGAACACAAACAGTTTACGCGCCCAAACTTTGTCGTTTGAGGTTTTGTAACCTGAAAGCGCCATCCCAAGCCACCAGACACTCACTGCCGCAGCAACCACCAGATATTTGTAGCCAGCGTAACCGCCCAGCGAAAGCATCAGGGTGGCAATCATAAACGCCAGGATATACAGCGTAATATGATTCTTCGCCACTGAAATGCCTTTCACTACCGGCAGAACCGGAATATTCGCTGCCTGGTAATCTTTAAAGCGGAAGATGGCAATCGCATAGGAATGCGGCATCTGCCACAGGCTAAAGATCGCCAGCAGAATCAGCGCGCCAGCATCAAACTCATTGGTTACCGCACAGTAGCCAATCACCGGCGGCATTGCGCCGGAAAGGCTACCAATCAGCGTACCGTAGACTGAATTACGCTTCATGTAGAGGCTGTAAATGCCGACGTATACCACGAAGCCCAGCACCGCCAGCCACATGGCCAGCGGGTTAGCTCCGAAATAAAGCAACGCAAAGCCAGCAATACCTAATGCGGTTGCATAAACCAGGCTTACTTTCGCCGAGATCAGGCCTTTCACCAGCACTCGATTCCGCGTTCTCTCCATCTTGATATCGATATCGCGGTCAATCACGTTGTTGAAAACACAACCGGATGCAACGACCAGCGATACACCAACCAGTGAGATGAGGAACAGGGTGTAATCAATGCTGCCTTTGGAGGCCAGCAGGAATCCACCGATCACAGAAATTAAATTGCCGAAAATAATTCCTGGTTTTGTTACTTGCAGGTATTGCTTAATCATCATGAGCGACTCTTAGTGGACCATCATGTTGTAGTTGAGGTTCCACATAATCCACAGTGAGCCTACGACGACAATCAGGATAATAACTGCCGCAAAGACAATGGCCACCATGTTCCAGCCACCCTCAGATTTGCTGTCCAGATGCAGGAAGTAAACCAGATGCACCAGCACCTGAACCACCGCACACACCAGAACCACACCCAGAATGGTGCCGTGAGAAGCGCTGCCATCCATCACCATCCAGAACGGGATTGCCGTCAGGATGATCGACAGGATGAAGCCAATCATGTAGGACTTCACGCTACCGTGAGATGCACCATGGTCAGTTACAGAATGACTCATTACATGGCCCCCATCAGATAAACAATGGTGAATACGCAGATCCACACCACATCGAGGAAGTGCCAGAACAGGCTCAGACACATGATACGAGTGCGGTTAGTCGCCGACAGGCCACGTTTGGAGATCTGGAACATCAGAACGGCCATCCAGATCAGACCAGAGGTGACGTGCAGACCGTGCGTACCAACCAGGGTAAAGAATGCCGACAGGAAGCCGCTACGGTCTGGACCGAAGCCTTCCATGATCAGGTGATGGAATTCATAGATTTCCATCCCGATAAATCCGGCACCGAACAGGAAGGTCAACGCCAGCCAGCTGATGACCGCGCCCTTGTTCTGGTTGTTCATCGCGATAACTGCCATACCGTAGGTAATGGAGCTCAGCAGCAGCAGCGCGGTTTCTACCAGTACAAACGGCAGTTCGAAGATATCTTTACCTGCCGGGCCACCGGCAGTGTTGTTGACCATGACTGCATAAGTCGCAAACAGGGTTGCGAAGATGATGCAGTCACTCATCAGGTAGATCCAGAAACCAAAGACTTTATTGGCTCCTGCATCGTGATGCCCATGCTCCGCATGGGCGTCGTGGTGGTGTGTCGTCACAGTTTGAGTTGACATTATTTCAGACCTGCTTTGCTGATTTCGTCAAAGTGCTTCTTCTCGATCTGCTCGATTTCCGCAACCGGTACGTAGTAATCCACGTCTTCATCGAAACTCTTCACAATCCAGGAGATGATCATGCCCAGGAAGGCAACAACCACCAGCCACCAGATGTGCCAGATAGCCGCGAAACCGAAGATCGTACCGAAGGCAGCGATAACAATGGCTGCACCACTGTTTTTCGGCATATGAATTTCTTCATATTTAGCCGGCTGCTGATACGCTTCGCCTTTCTCTTTCATTTCCCAGAAAGCATCGCGCTCGTGAACGTGCGGGATTACAGCAAAGTTGTAGAACGGCGGCGGTGAAGAGGTTGCCCACTCCAGCGTACGACCGCCCCACGGGTCACCGGTCAGGTCACGGTTCTGGTCGCGGTCACGCACAGAAACGTAGAACATGATCAGCTGGCACAGGATGCCACAGGCAATCAGCGCAGCACCGCAAGCGGCAACTACCAGCAGTGAGTGGAACTGCGGATCGATGTCCTGGCTGATACGACGGGTCATACCCATGAAGCCCAGCGCGTACAGCGGCATAAACGCAACGAAGAAGCCGATGATCCAGAACCAGAAGGCGCGTTTGCCCCAGGTCTCGTTCAGGGTGAAGCCGAAGGCTTTCGGGAACCAGTAGGTCACGCCAGCCATACAACCGAACACCACACCACCGATGATGACGTTGTGGAAGTGCGCAATCAGGAACAGGCTGTTGTGCAGGACGAAGTCCGCACCCGGTACCGCCAGCAGAACACCTGTCATACCACCGATAGAGAAGGTGACCAGGAAGCCGATAGTCCACAGCATTGCTGAGTGGAACTCGACACGACCCTGATACATGGTGAACAGCCAGTTAAAGATTTTCACGCCGGTCGGAATCGCGATGATCATCGTCATGATACCGAAGAAGGCGTTTACGTTCGCGCCCGCACCCATGGTGAAGAAGTGGTGCAGCCAAACGATGAACGACAGTACGGTAATCGCGATGGTCGCCCACACCAGAGAGGTGTAACCAAACAGACGCTTTTTCGAGAAGGTCGCAGTGACTTCAGCGAAGACACCAAATACCGGCAGAACGAGGATGTATACTTCCGGGTGACCCCAGACCCAAATCAGGTTGACGTACATCATCATGTTACCGCCCATTTCATTGGTGAAGAAATGGAAGCCGAGGTAACGGTCGAGGGTCAACAGTGCCAGCGTGACGGTCAGAACCGGGAACGCAGCGATGATCAGGACGTTAGTACACAGGGAAGCCCAGGTAAATACCGGCATTTTGAACAGGTCCATGCCCGGCGCACGCATCTTCAGAATGGTCACGAAGAAGTTGATACCGGTCAGCGTGGTCCCGATACCAGATAGCTGAAGACTCCAGATCCAGTAATCGACCCCGACCCCAGGACTGTACTCCGCACCCGAAAGCGGCGGATAGGCCAGCCAGCCAGTCTGTGCGAACTCGCCCACACCCAGCGACAGGTTAACCAGGATCACACCGATCGCAGTGAACCAGAAGCTCAGGTTGTTCAGGAACGGGAAGGCAACGTCACGTGCACCGATTTGCAGCGGTACAGCGATGTTCATCAGACCGACCACGAAAGGCATCGCCACGAAGAAGATCATGATCACGCCGTGGGCGGTGAAGATCTGGTCGTAGTGGTGTGGTGGTAGTATGCCTGCTTCCCCGGCGGAAGCCATAACCTGTTGGGTACGCATCATCACCGCATCGGCGAAGCCGCGCAGCAGCATGACAAACGCCATGATGATGTACATGACACCCAGTTTTTTATGGTCGATTGACGTCAGCCATTCAGACCAGAGATATTGCCATTTACCAAAGTAGGTGATGGCTGCAATGACAGCCAGACCACCTATGATGATACCGGCAACCGTGACCATGATAATCGGCTCATGGTACGGCACTGCATCCAGTGTTAATTTTCCGAACATCGTATTATTCCTCGGCTCCGGCGTGACTCATGTCCATGCCTGCAGGCATGTCCATCTTCCCGTGGCTCATCTTGAACTTATCAATAACTTGCTTGAACAGTTCTGGATTGGCTGTTGAGAAATATTCCACCGGGTGATTTTCGCTTGGCGCAGCCAGTTTCTCGAAATCATCCATGGTGGTCAGCGTGTCAGGTGCCGCTTTAACTTTGGCGACCCACTGCTGGAATTCCGCATCGTCTTTGGTGGCAATGGCTTTGAACTTCATACCAGAGAAACCGCGACCACTGAAGTTAGCAGAGATACCGTCGAAAATTCCCGGCTCGTTGGCGATCAGGTGCAGTTTGGTCTGCATGCCCGCCATCGCGTAGATCTGGCTACCCAGCGTAGGAATAAAGAAGGAGTTCATGACGGAGTTGGAAGTAATTTTGAAGCTGACTGGCGTGTTTGCCGGGAAGGCAATTTGGTTAACGGTTGCAATACCCTGTTCCGGGTAGATAAACAGCCATTTCCAGTCCAGCGCCACGACATCGATCTCAACCGGTTTCACGTCAGAGGCCAGCGGTTTGCTTGGCTCCAGCGCGTGGGTTGATTTCCAGGTCAGAACGCCGAGGAAGAGAATGATCAGGATTGGAATGGTCCAGACCACGGCTTCCACTTTGTTAGAGTGTGACCAGTTGGGGCTATACTTCGCTTCGGTATTGGTCGCCCGATATTTCCAGGCAAAAAATACCGCCATAAAGACTGCGGGGATAACGACGATCAACATCAAGCCGAAAGCTGTCAGAATCAACGAACGTTGCTCCAGTGCAATCTGTCCTTTGGGATTTAACAACGCACTATCGCAGCCGCTGAGTAATACAGCGCCTGCAATTAATGACAAAATCCCCAAACTTTTATTGTATTTCCTGAGTCTCATTTAACGACCTCAATGACAAAGGGCTCTATTGTCGTTTAAGTGTGCGCGCATTTTACGGGAAGGTTTATACAGTGTAAACCAGCTTAAGGATGTGTCAGGAGCCTGTTGACACCTTTTGCTAAGGGTGTCACAGATGTTGCGTAGGGTGACAAATTATTAAAAGAGACAAGCAGTTGGCGTCAATATAACAAAAACAAATGATAGTAACCGCAGTAAAAACAGGGAAAGCATAAACCGTACTTTTAATACCCATTTATTTAACAATTTTGCATCATTTATGCGATAAGAAAGCTACAAAATAATTGCTCACCGGTTTTTAATATTTTCTGCGATTGTTAATTTAATGTTTCTTTTTGTCGTTGCGAAAAAATGCTATCTACTAAAATTAGTCGCAGATATTTTTTCGTCAATTATTTCGCCAACCACAATATAGTGATTAAGACTGATGCTGTTTTATCCGCGGGTGTTTTCGCAGCGCCAGGTAATCCAGTGTCACCCCAAATGCCACGGCGATTAAGGCCAGGGCCATTCCTGCCTCAAACAGATGTGTGACCAAATTCCCGCTTTGCCAGATTCCTGCGGCGCCGAGCGCCAGCGCCAGCAACCACAGAGCCAGCAATGCACATCCGAGGCTGAACAGGCGCACGGTCCAGCGATACCCCTGCGGGCAATAGCTACGGGTGATAAATTCGCCGCTTTCCTGGATCGCCTGAAGCGTGTTACGGCATACCCAGAGTAGCAGCAGGCCCGGTACACCGGCGAAGACCGTAAAGGCGTAAAACGTTGACCAGCCCCAGAGTTCAACCAGCCAGCCAGCCGCGGGGCCGACATATACCCGGCCAACGGCAGAAAGTGCCGAGAGCAGGGCGAACTGGGTGGCGGAAAAGGATTTATTGCAGAGCGTCATCAGCAGCGCGACAAAGGCTGCCGTGCCCATCCCACCGCACAGGTTCTCGATAAATACCGCGCTGGCCATACTCCACAAATGCGGTGGAGTGACCGCCAGCAACCAGTAAGCAAAGTTGGATACCGCCTGTAACACGCCAAAGATCATCAGCGCGCGGAACAGGCTCAGGCGTTGCATTAACATGCCGCCATACAGCGCACCCACGATGGTGGCCAGTAAGCCAAGGGTTTTATTGACCAGCCCGACATCGCCTGCATTAAAACCGACGCCCCGGATCAGGAACGTGGTGGTGAGTGAGGCTGCGAACGCATCGCCCAGCTTATAAAGGATGATCAGCGTGATGAGCAACCAGGCATTGTTGCGCAGGAAGAAGTCTTTCAGTGGTAGCGAAACCGCCTGGCGCAGGCTGTGCGGCTCATTGGCCGGGACCGCCGGCTCTTTTGCCAGCAATGTGGCGATTAGGCCAGGCACCATCAGCCCGGCCATCAACCAGTAAGTGGCCTGCCAGCCCAGGTAGCGATCGGCCAGCCACAGCGCGAGACCGCCGGAAATCAGCATCGCCAGGCGATAACCTAATACGGTAATTGCCGCGCCACTGCCGCGCTCTTCGGGCGGCAGTATGTCGGTTTTCCACGCATCAAACACAATATCCTGTGAGGCGGAGCAGAAGGCGACCAGCACTGCAAGGGCCGCCAGCAGCGTTAAATCGCGTGAGGGCTGCATATAGCCCATCGCGATAATGCCACCGATGAGCGCCAGTTGCGTAACCAGCAACCAGCCACGGCGACGGCCAAGAAAAGGCGGGGTGTAACGGTCCATCATCGGTGACCACAGGAACTTGAACACATAGGCCTGGCCGACAAGGGAGAAAAAACCAATGGTTTTCAGATCAACGTTCTCAACGGTCATCCATGCCTGCAATGTCCCTGCAGTTAACGCCAGTGGCAGTCCGGAAGCGAAACCCAGCAGCAGTAAAACGGCGGCGTTACGTTGGGTAAAAATGCGCAGATAGTGAGAAGTCATAGCCAACCTGAAGTGAAGCCCGGCCAGAGGAGGCCGGGCGAAGAACGGCGAGATTAACGGGCGTTCTGTTTGATGAAGTTATGTACGCTGGTGTCCTGCGCCATATCAGCAATCACGTCGCCAAGCGTGGAGTTAACCGCGTTGGTGATCTTGTCGTTGGTCGCAGTGAATGCGCCTTCTACGCTGTAGGTCTGGCGGTAGTTTTTAATCTGTTTGTTACCATTTTTCGCGGTAGCAATAATAGAAATGTCCGCTTTAGTGGTAATGCTGTAACGCACGTTGCCCTGTGTCACATCGGCATACAGACCATTGACCACAATTTGCAGATCAACCGCGCCATTCGGGCCAACCATATAGCCACGTGCGGTCATCTGTTTCTCCAGCACTTCCTGCAGCAGGAAACGCAGGTCACGGGATGGTGTGAGGGTGACCAGCTGGCCGTCGCGGTTTACTTTTGCCAGTGCCTGATCGCTACGTTGATCGGCGCCATTGATGCTGACGGTCACGCCCATCAGGCTTGGATCCTGCTGTGGCAGCTGAATTTTTGGTTCGATATTCAGCGTCGTATTATTGCTGGCGCAGCCGGCCAAAATAAATGCAGCCAGCAGAGGGAATAACAGTTTTTTCAACATACTCATTCTCGTTAGCGGGTATATAGGTTGGTTTGCAAAACTGCGGCCATCATAGCATTGCATGACAGCGAAAAAAGCCCTCCGCCAGTGGAAATTGATTGTAAAGGCTTTTTTCAGATTGACTGAGCTAAACCCCCGTTGACCTGCGTGGCAGGCAGGTTAAGATGCGCAGCGCACATTATTTTTTCCAGCTTCCCTGCGGAAATGGTTAAAAACCTACTAATATTTAAACAGATGAGGCACAGCGCTCGCCGTAGAGGAGTGTTAACAATGATTCGCGAAGAAATAGAAGAAAAGCTGCGTAAGGCATTCGACCCTGCACACCTCGAAGTGCATGATGAAAGCTACCGTCATAACGTGCCTGCTGGTTCTGAAAGTCACTTTAAGGTGGTGATCGTCAGTGACTGCTTTACCGGCCAGCGTTTTTTAGCCCGCCATCGCTCCATTTACAGTGAGCTAACGGCTGAGTTTGCAGGAGGCGTACATGCGCTGGCACTGCATACTTACACACAAAAAGAGTGGGATGGCTTACAGGACACGGTGCTGGCTTCCCCTAATTGTCGTGGTGCTGGTACGCTCGCCTGATTTTTCTTACTTAATCTATATAAAACGGCCTGCGGGCCGTTTTCTCTTCCTTATTTACTCCTAAACGCGATCTGCGGCGCAAAAAAGCAGCAAAACCGTTTAAAAGTGGTGACTTTGCAGCCTCGACTCGCCCCGGTGATGCCGCTATAATGCGGCGTCTATTTTTCCGGAATGTCTTCGGGAGCTTCTGACAACAGGGAACAGGTTCTGTCAGCAGATGCCCTCCCGTTAGTTGGATACGGCGCATTTCATATGTGTGGTGTCTGAAGTTGACCGAGCACGTGATTTTTTGAGGTAGCAAGATGACAGTTTCAGTAGAAACCACTCAGGGTCTGGGCCGTCGCATTACGATTACTGTTGCAGCTGACAGCATCGAAAGCGCAGTGAAGAAAGAACTGGTGGATGTGGCGAAGAAAGTCCGTATCGATGGTTTCCGTAAAGGCAAAGTGCCGATGCAGATCGTAGCTCAGCGCTACGGTGCATCTGTTCGCCAGGACGTGCTGGGCGATCTGATGCAGCGCAACTTTGTTGACGCCATCATTAAAGAAAAAATTAATCCGGCTGGTGCACCGAACTACGTTCCAGGTGAATACAAGCTGGGTGAAGACTTCACCTTTACGGTTGAATTCGAAGTCTATCCGGAAGTTGAGCTGAAAGGCCTCGACACCATCGAAGTTGAAAAGCCGGTTGTTGAAGTGACCGACGCTGACGTCGATACCATGCTGGAAACCCTGCGCAAGCAGCAGGCAACCTGGAAAGAGAGCGATGCAGCCGCTGGTGCTGAAGATCGCGCGACCATCGACTTCACCGGTTCTGTTGACGGCGAAGAGTTCGAAGGTGGTAAAGCCTCTGACTTCGTTCTGGCCATGGGCCAGGGCCGCATGATCCCGGGCTTTGAAGAAGGCGTTGTGGGTCACAAAGCCGGTGAAACCTTCACCATCGACGTGAAATTCCCGGAAGATTACCACGCGGAAAACCTGAAAGGTAAAGACGCTAAGTTCGAAATCGTACTGAAGAAAGTTGAAGTACGCGAACTGCCGGAACTGACTGAAGAATTCATCCAGCGTTTCGGCGTGGAAGATGGTTCAGTAGCAGGTCTGCGTACTGAAGTACGTAAGAACATGGAGCGTGAGCTGAAAGGCGCAATCCGTAACCGTCTGAAGTCTCAGGCGATCGACGGCCTGGTTAACGCCAATGCTATCGACGTGCCGGCTGCCCTGATCGACAGCGAAATCGATGTTCTGCGTCGCCAGGCGGCTCAGCGTTTCGGTGGCAACGAGAAGCAAGCGCTGGAACTGCCGCGCGAGCTGTTCGAAGAGCAGGCGAAACGCCGCGTTGTTGTGGGTCTGCTGCTGGGCGAAGTGATTCGCACCAACGAGCTGCAGGCTGATGAAACCCGCGTTAAAGCGCTGATCGAAGAGATGGCTTCTGCGTACGAAGATCCGCAGGAAGTAATCGAGTTCTACAGCAAGAACAACGAGCTGATGAACAACATGCGCAACGTAGCGCTGGAAGAACAAGCAGTGGAAGCGGTGCTGGAAAAAGCAAAAGTTACCGACAAAGCGACTAACTTCCAGGAACTGATGAACCAGACTGCTTCAGCCTGATTCGTTAGTTAACACGAAGTGCGAAGCCCGCGACCAAAAAGTCGCGGGCTTTTTATTTTTTTCGCTAAAGTCCCTGGATTTGTCTTCTATTTGATTAATTAATCGGCAAATTCTTCGCTAAGCTCTTTTTCCGTGTTAGCGATTAGGGAAAAGGTTGTTATGCTTGAAATAACTGGGCAGCATCCCCAGATACAGGGAGAATGCATGAAGACAGTGAAACTGACTGATTAACCGTCCTGTTGGTGTCGGAGTGAGGAGGCAGCGCATGGTTTTCGTCGCACGCCTCACGTAAAATCGGTACAGAATGTTGCCAACGAAATTTATCCAGGAGACGGTAATGTCATACAGTGGCGATCGTGAATTTACTGCACCGCAGATGGCGCTGGTGCCAATGGTGGTCGAACAAACCTCGCGCGGCGAGCGTTCTTACGACATCTATTCCCGCCTGCTCAAAGAGCGTGTGATCTTCCTGACCGGCCAGGTTGAAGATCATATGGCTAACCTGATCGTGGCGCAGATGCTGTTTCTGGAAGCGGAGAATCCTGAGAAGGATATCTACCTCTACATTAACTCACCGGGTGGTGTGATTACCGCCGGTATGTCAATTTATGACACAATGAAATTCATCAAGCCTGACGTAAGCACCATTTGTATGGGCCAGGCTTGTTCGATGGGTGCGTTCCTGCTGACCGCAGGCACGAAAGGCAAACGCTTCTGCCTGCCTAACTCGCGTGTCATGATTCACCAACCGCTGGGTGGTTATCAGGGGCAGGCTACGGATATTGAAATCCATGCGCGTGAGATTCTGAAAGTTAAGCAGCGTATGAATGAGCTGATGGCTGAGCATACCGGTAAATCGCTGGAGCAGATCGAGCGCGACACTGAGCGCGATCGTTTCCTCTCTGCCAGTGAAGCGGTAGAGTATGGCCTGGTCGACTCCATTTTGACGCATCGCCAATAAGACACATCTGCCTGGCTCCTGCGCTATAGTTAACAGGACGAAGGGCAGGTGGGTTGAATGAATATCGGCCGTAAATGCACGGCCAGTGCCGTACGCCAGTATGGCCTGAGAACGAAAAGAGGTTAGCTGATGACAGATAAGCGCAAAGACGGTTCAGGTAAGTTGCTGTACTGCTCTTTTTGCGGCAAAAGCCAGCATGAAGTGCGTAAGCTGATTGCCGGGCCGTCAGTGTATATCTGCGACGAATGTGTCGATTTATGTAACGACATCATTCGCGAAGAGATTAAAGAGGTTGCCCCGCATCGCGAGCGCAGTGCGCTGCCGACGCCGCATGAAATCCGCCATCATCTCGATGATTATGTCATCGGTCAGGAAAAGGCGAAAAAGGTGCTGGCTGTGGCGGTGTACAACCACTACAAGCGTCTGCGCAATGGCGATACCAGCAATGGTATCGAGCTGGGCAAAAGTAACATTCTGCTGATCGGTCCAACCGGTAGCGGGAAAACCTTGCTGGCGGAAACGCTGGCACGTTTGCTGGATGTGCCGTTTACCATGGCCGATGCAACCACGCTGACTGAAGCGGGTTATGTGGGCGAAGATGTGGAAAACATCATCCAGAAACTGCTGCAGAAATGCGATTACGATGTGCAGAAAGCCCAGCGCGGCATTGTTTACATCGATGAAATTGACAAGATTTCACGCAAGTCTGACAACCCGTCAATCACCCGTGACGTATCGGGCGAAGGCGTGCAGCAGGCGTTGCTGAAACTGATCGAAGGCACCGTGGCTGCCGTACCGCCGCAGGGTGGACGTAAGCACCCGCAGCAGGAATTTTTGCAGGTTGATACCTCGAAGATCCTGTTCATCTGTGGTGGCGCATTCGCCGGTCTCGACAAAGTGATTTCCCAGCGCGTAGAAACCGGTTCAGGTATTGGTTTCGGTGCGACGGTGAAAGGCAAGTCACAGAAAGCCAGCGAAGGTGAACTGCTGTCACAGGTGGAGCCAGAAGATCTGATTAAGTTCGGTCTGATTCCTGAGTTCATTGGTCGTCTGCCAGTAGTTGCTACGCTGAACGAGCTGAGTGAAGAAGCCCTGATTCAGATCCTGCGTGAGCCGAAAAATGCGCTGACCAAACAGTACCAGGCGTTGTTTAACCTGGAAGGTGTGGAGCTGGAGTTCCGTGATGAAGCGCTGACGGCGATTGCTAAGAAAGCGATGTCACGTAAAACCGGTGCGCGTGGTCTGCGTTCAATCGTGGAAGGTGCGTTACTCGAAACCATGTACGACCTGCCTTCAATGGAAGACGTGGAGAAAGTAGTGATTGATGAGTCGGTTATCGATGGTCAATCAGAGCCGATGTTGATTTATGGTAAGCATGAAGCGCAGGCTTCTGGCGAATAAATAAACAATTAAACCACGTTGTTATCTTAAAAAAGGGGAAAATCTTTCCCCTTTTGTTTTTCTCACGCCTGTGACATTGAATGTCGGATAAGCATCCCCATATACTCAATATCCTGTGGGTTTAACTGCAAATTGACTGTGTTCAGGCGGTTCCCATCACCTGGCGGACATTAAACTAAGAGAGAGCTCTATGAATCCTGAGCGTTCTGAACGCATTGAAATCCCCGTGTTGCCGTTGCGCGACGTGGTGGTTTATCCGCACATGGTAATTCCGTTGTTTGTTGGTCGGGAAAAATCGATTCGGTGCCTCGAAGCCGCGATGGATCATGATAAAAAGATCATGCTGGTTGCACAGAAAGAGGCTTCAACGGATGAACCTGGTATTAACGATCTCTTCTCTGTAGGGACCGTCGCTTCGGTATTGCAAATGCTGAAGCTGCCGGACGGCACGGTCAAAGTGCTGGTTGAAGGTTTACAGCGTGCCCATATCACCACGCTGGCAGACAACGGCGACCACTTTGTAGCCCAGGCTGAATATCTGATCTCGCCGGAAATTGAAGAGCGCGAGCAGGAAGTGCTGGTCCGTACCGCTATCAATCAATTTGAAGGCTACATCAAGCTCAACAAAAAAATTCCTCCTGAGGTCCTGACCTCACTGAATAGCATTGACGATGCAGCCCGTCTGGCTGACACCGTTGCGGCGCATATGCCGTTGAAACTGGCAGACAAACAATCCGTGCTGGAGATGTCCGACGTTAACGAGCGTCTGGAATATCTGATGGCAATGATGGAGTCTGAAATCGATCTGCTGCAGGTTGAGAAGCGTATTCGCAACCGCGTGAAAAAGCAGATGGAGAAAAGCCAGCGCGAGTATTACCTGAATGAGCAGATGAAAGCGATTCAGAAAGAATTGGGCGAGATGGACGATGCGCCTGATGAATATGAAGCGCTGAAACGCAAAATCGAAGCGGCAAAAATGCCAGACGAAGCGCGCGAAAAAGCCGAAGCTGAGCTGCAGAAGCTGAAAATGATGTCGCCGATGTCGGCTGAAGCAACCGTGGTACGTGGCTACATCGACTGGATGGTGCAGGTACCGTGGAATGCGCGCAGCAAAGTGAAGAAAGATCTGCGCAAAGCCCAGGAAACGCTGGATACCGATCACTACGGCCTGGAACGCGTGAAAGACCGTATCCTTGAGTATCTTGCGGTGCAAAGTCGCGTCAGCAAAATCAAAGGACCGATCCTGTGTCTGGTCGGACCGCCGGGGGTAGGTAAAACCTCGCTGGGCCAGTCTATCGCCAAAGCGACAGGCCGTAAGTATGTCCGTATGGCACTGGGTGGCGTGCGTGATGAAGCGGAAATCCGCGGTCATCGTCGTACCTATATTGGTTCTATGCCGGGCAAACTGATCCAGAAAATGGCGAAAGTCGGGGTGAAAAACCCGCTGTTCCTGCTGGATGAGATCGACAAAATGTCTTCGGACATGCGTGGCGATCCTGCTTCTGCGCTGCTTGAGGTGCTGGATCCGGAACAGAACATCGCCTTTAACGATCACTATCTCGAAGTGGATTACGATCTGTCAGACGTGATGTTCGTGGCGACCTCAAACTCAATGAACATCCCGGCGCCGCTGCTTGACCGTATGGAAGTGATTCGTCTTTCCGGTTATACCGAAGATGAAAAACTGAACATCGCGAAACAGCACCTGCTGCCGAAACAGATTGAGCGTAATGCGCTGAAAGAGAAAGAAATCAGCGTCGATGACAGCGCGATTATGGGCATCATCCGCTATTACACCCGTGAAGCGGGCGTGCGTAGCCTGGAGCGTGAACTCTCCAAATTGTGCCGTAAAGCGGTGAAAGCGTTGCTGATGGATAAAGAGAAAAAACACATCAGCATCAACGGTGACAACCTCAAAGATTTCCTTGGGGTACAACGCTTTGACTATGGCCGTGCTGACAGCGAAAACCGTGTAGGTCAGGTGACGGGTCTGGCGTGGACAGAAGTGGGTGGTGATCTGCTGACCATCGAAACCGCCTGTGTACCGGGTAAAGGTAAACTGACCTATACCGGTTCACTGGGTGAAGTGATGCAGGAATCCATCCAGGCCGCTTTGACCGTGGTTCGCGCCCGCGCTGAAAAACTGGGTATTAACGGCGATTTCTACGAGAAACGTGATATCCACGTTCACGTGCCGGAAGGTGCGACGCCGAAAGATGGTCCGAGCGCAGGTATCGCGATGTGTACTGCGCTGGTGTCCTGTCTGACCGGCAACCCGGTGCGTTCTGATGTGGCGATGACCGGTGAGATCACGCTGCGTGGTCAGGTACTGCCAATTGGTGGCTTGAAAGAGAAACTGCTGGCAGCACACCGTGGTGGCATCAAAACGGTGCTGATCCCGGATGAGAACAAACGCGATCTGGAAGAAATTCCACAGAACGTGATTGCCGATCTGACCATTCATCCGGTGAAACGCATTGAAGAGGTGCTGAACCTGGCACTGGAAAATGCGCCTTACGGGATGCTGGTTGCGACCGCAAAATAGTGATTAACGGCAAAAACCGCTAAAAAGCGAGGCTGGCAGGCCAAATGGTGCTTGCCAGCCTTTTTTTGTGCCGCTAAGTTAGGGGGCTGCTGGATCAACGATTAAGATGAATACCGTTGTTTCGGCTCGAAAGGCTTGATATAACTGGCTGCGCGTTCGTACCCGGCGGGAAGCTCGGATACGATGTGAATAATAAAAGAGGGGATGAATAGAGTGAATAAGTCACAGTTGATCGACAAAATTGCTGCGGATGCGGATATTTCTAAAGCGGCAGCGGGACGTGTATTAGATGCATTCATGGGCTCCGTTTCTGATGCGCTGAAAGGCGGTGATGAAGTGGCACTGGTTGGTTTCGGTACTTTCTCTGTTCGTGAGCGCGCTGCTCGCACCGGCCGTAACCCGCAAACCGGTAAAGAAATCACCATTCCGGCTGGTAAAGTGCCGGGCTTCCGTGCTGGTAAGGCACTGAAAGACGCTGTCAATTAATGACTGTTGTCACATCCGTTGAAGCATTTTCTTCGATGGATTGAGGACGCAAAAGCCGTTCTCATGTAACATACGGGCACATCATTTTTGATGTGCCTTTTTTATTCTGATGCGCAGCAAAAAGCCTTTGGCTCTTGTCTCCGCAGGGTTGCCAGCTGCCAGCCTGAACTGCAGCTGCACGATGATGACATCGTGTCAGAGCTTTACATTCACACTACAGCGGAGTGTTGTCATACCATGATGGACAATTTACGTGCGGCGGGAAATCACGTCGTGCTCAAAATCATTCTGGGATTGATTATCCTGTCCTTTGTACTGACCGGGGTGGGCAACTACCTGATTGGCGGTAACAGTGATTATGCTGCCAAAGTGAACGGCCACGAAATCAGCCGGGCAGAGCTGGAACAGGCTTATAACAATGAGCGCAATCGCCAGCAACAGATGCTGGGTGATCAATTCTCGCAGCTGGCCAGCAACGAAGGCTATATGCAGCAGATGCGCCAGCAGGCGCTTTCTCAGTTGATTGATCAGGCTCTGCTTGATCAGTACATCAAAGATTTACACATTGGTATCAGCGATGATCAGGTCAAGCAGGCGATTTTCAGTCAGCAGGCTTTCCAGACCAATGGTAAGTTCGACAACGTCAAATATAACGGCCTGATCAGCAGCATGGGGTTCACCGCTGACCAATACGCTGAAGCACTGCGTAAGCAGCTGGCGACACAGCAGCTGATCAACGCTGTGGCCAACACCGATTTCATGCTGAAAGGCGAAACCAGCAAACTGGTTGACCTGGTGGCACAGCAACGTGAAATTCGTCAGGCGACGATTGATGTCAATGCGCTGGCGGCAAAACAAACCGTGACTGACGATGAAATCAGCCAGTATTACCAGCAGCATCAGAGCAGCTTTATGGCGCCTGAGCAGTTCCGCGTGAGCTATATCAAAATGGATGCCGCCAGCCTGCAGGAAACGGCCAGCGAAGCGGATATCCAGAGCTGGTTCGATCAGCACAAAGCCGATTATTCTCAGCCGCAGCGTAACCGTTACAGCGTGATTCAGACTAAAACTGAAGCAGATGCTAACGCCGTGCTGGATGCGCTGAAAAAAGGCGAAGACTTCGCGACGCTGGCGAAGAGCAAATCTATCGACCCGATCTCCGCCCGTAAAGGCGGTGACATGGGCTGGCTGGAACCGAACACTACCCCTGATGAACTCAAAAACGCCAATCTGACGGAAAAAGGTCAGCTCTCTGGTGTCATCAAGTCATCCGTGGGCTTCCTGATTGCGCGTCTGGATGACATCCAGCCGGAGCAGGTGAAACCGCTGGCAGAAGTACATGCTGCCGTTGCTGACAAAGTGAAGCAGGAAAAAGCGGTGGATGCCTTCTATAAAATGCAGCAGAAAGTCAGCGAAGCGGCCAGCAACGATAACGAATCCCTGGCGGGTGCCGCCGAGGCTTCAGGTCTGAAAGTGGTGGAAACTGACTGGTTTAGCCAGGACAGCGTACCGCAGGATCTGGATTTCGACGCGGTTAAACAGGCGATTTTCAACGGTGGTCTCGTGGGTCAGAACGGTGCGCCGGGCAATAACTCGGACATCATTTCAGTCGATGGTGATCGCGCGTTTGTACTGCGTATCAGCGAACATAAACCAGAAGCAGTGAAACCGCTGGATCAGGTGAAAGCGCAAATCGCCGATACTCTGAAACATGATAAAGCCACGCAGCAGGCGAAAGAGCAGGCGAACAAACTGTTAGCCGATCTCAATGCCGGTAAGCAGGATGTGTTGCAGGCCGCCGGTCTGACGCTCAGCGCCAGCAAATCGGTTGATCGCAACGCGCAGGATCCGGTCGCGCAGTCAGCATTTAATCTGCCACAGCCAGCGGATAACAAACCGTCCTGGGGTGTGAGCGAAGATATGCAGGGCAATGTGGTACTGGTGGCCCTGGATAAAGTCAGCGCGGGTAGCATGCCGCAGCCGCAGATTGACCAGATGGTGAAAGGTGTGACGCAGAATAACGCGCAGATCGCCTTCGAAGCCCTGCTGGAAAACCTGCGTAAAGACGCCAAAATCAAGTACGGCGCAGCCGCACAAATGCAGTAAGCCTCGCAAAAAAATCAGAACCGCTGAAACAACCAAAGGCCGCGTATGCGGCCTTTTCCATTTCTGATTATCCGCTTTTGAGCCTTTATCCATGCTGTGACACCCTGCATCTGCTGTTAAACACAAGGAGAGACACAGCATGGTCAAACACACTTTTCAGGTTTTATTCTTCTCGCTGGCCCTGGCTGGCACGGTCGCTACCTCTAGCCTGGCTGCGGCGGAAAGTCCCAGTGAAACTCAGGCCACACAGGTTTCATCACCGGCAGAAGGGCAGATCAGCATCAATGAAGCCACAGCAGAGGAACTCGCCGCCGCCATGAATGGCATCGGTCTGAAGAAAGCCCAGTCCATCGTCAGCTATCGGGAACAGTACGGCCCGTTTACCGCGATTGATCAATTAAAGGAGGTGCCAGGCATTGGCAGTGCGTTGGTTGAACGTAATAGCGCCCGGCTGAAATTGTGAGAAAGCTCGCGACTCATGAAGGATGAAGCAGACCTGCATTTACGCTGTGCTATGCTCAACAGGTCCAACCAGTTGTCATTCTAAGCCTAATCAGGAGCAACAATGCAGACCACAATCAAAGTGCGCGGCTACCATCTTGATGTCTATCAGCATGTTAACAACGCGCGTTACCTGGAGTTTCTGGAGGAAGCGCGCTGGCAGTGGCTGGAAGATGTCGATGCGTTTAACTGGCTGGTACAGCAGAAACTCGCCTTTGTGGTGGTGAATATCAACATTAACTATCGCCGCCCGGCTGTGCTGGGCGACGTACTGACCATTGAGAGTGAGATTGCTCAATTGAATGGCAAGAGTGGTGTCATTTCGCAACGTGTGTTGCTCGCCAGCGATGGTTCGCCGGTTGCTGATGCGGCATTAACTTTTGTTTGTATTGATTTGCGCACGCAAAAAGCCGTGCCGATGGAAGGGGAGCTGCGTGAACGTCTGGCGGCACTGATGGTTTAGCTGACAGAGCTGGCGTCAGCGACGCCAGCCGATTTCGGAGGGATCAGGCCAGAGCACTTTTCTGTTTCATCTGCGCCATAATCGCCGCTGCATTCGCCTGGTAATCCGCCAGACCACGCGCACGTAAATGGCAGGCGGCACATTCGCCACAACCATCGCCTTTTACGCCGTTATAGCAGGTCAGCGTTTCAGCACGTACCAGTGGCAGTTGCTGCCAGTAGTCGGCCAGCGCCCAGGTTTCGGCTTTGTTCAGCCACATCAGCGGTGTTTCGAAACGAATATTGCGCGCCATTCCCAGACTGACGGCGGTATTCAGGGCCTTAACAAACTCATCGCGGCAGTCAGGGTAGCCGGAGAAGTCAGTTTCGCACACGCCGGTGATCACCGCTTCGGCTTCAACCTGATAGGCATAAATTGAGGCCAGCGTTAAAAACAGGATGTTGCGACCCGGCACAAAGGTGCTTGGCAAACCACTGGCTTCAGGATCATACGCCGGGACCGGGATGTTATCGCGCGTCAGGCTGCTGACGGCTAATTCGTTCAGCAACGTCACATCCAGCACTTTGTGCGCCCGGGCACCGAGCTTATGCGCCAGTTCGGATGCCACCTCAATTTCTTCACGATGGCGCTGACCATAATCAAAGGTGACGCAATGCACTTCATCATATTGTTGCAACGCCTGAATTAAGCAGGTGGTGGAGTCTTGTCCGCCACTAAAAACTACAACGGCTCTTTTCATCTTTTCTTCCGTATAAAACCGAGCCGTTATGGTAATGGCTCGGGGGTGTGATGAACAGTATCGACTGCGGCTGGTGGTGGTATCCAGGCACGCGTGAAGTCGAACCAGCCCAGGCTATTGAGTTGAATGCCTTCCACGCCGGGCGGGGCTGAAATCTGGTAGCGATAATTAAATAATGGCAGCAGATAACCGGCGCGCATCAGTTGCTCAAACAGCTGGTGGCTAAGAATAGCACGCTGATCCGGGTTCTGTTGTTGAGCGATCTCGCGCAAATGTTGACGCAAATGGATGTCACTTTGCCCACCCCTGAGCGGTTGCCATACCGGATCGTTTTCCAGCCAGCTGATCAGGGTAAACAGTGGCGCATCGCCAATCAGACGATCACCCATCACCACGTCTGCATCGGCCAGCTCGCGTTCATCGCGCCAGCTTTTCACATCATGGAATATGCAGGTCAGCTGGCAACCATAGCTGGCCAGCAGGGGTTTCAGTGCTTCAGTCATCACATGAAGCTCAACCGGCAGATGATAATGCAGTGTCAGTGTGGCGGGCAGCGGCGCATTTTCTTCGGCGGGTGGGGGGACTGGCCAGCCGGGCAGCAGCTCCAGGCTTGGCGTGATGAGCCCCTCATCCAGCGGTAACTGCTGAATCATGCCGCTACGCTGAATCAGTGAAATCAGGGTTTTGGCTTGTGCTGAGCTGAGCCGGGATGAGATGCGCGGTGCCAGGTAGCAGAATCCCAGGCTGATGCTGCGATCGACCGGGCGCAGAGCATCAAGCTCGTCAGGATCACCAATAGCAATTTGCACCGGATGGCGACAACTGGTGCCAAGGGTACGATCAAACAATTGCGGGGTGATCCAGTATTCAACGGCCTGGATCAGCGGCCGTTGTAGATGCCAGCGCGGGTGGCTTTCCAGTCGCACCAGTTCATCGGTGAAATGCGCCAGTTTCCACGCACCACTGCCGATGGTAGCAAGCTCCGGGTGTGGCAACAGGCAAAACTGATGCGCCAGTCGTTGTGGCAGCCAATAATCACTGTGGCGCAGGCGGATACGCAGCGCCAGCGGGTGAGGGGCAGTGATGCTTTCAACCGAGGCCAGCAAGCGTAATCCTGGTGCGCTACGCAGAATCTTGTGTAACTGCGTGACCAGTTGCGTGGCATACAGCGGTTCATCGTTATGCCAGCTGAGCTGCGGCCGCAGCCAGAAAAACCAGTCGCAGCCACTTTCATCATGCTGCCAGTGATGGGCTAAGTCGCCTTCAACATCATTGTCCCGAAAGCGCGTCAGCCCGGAAAAGATCTGACGGGCGAGGTGTTGTTCGGCGCGCCCGGTCAGATGCAGCGGCAGCAGCGCTTCGAGGGACCGATAGTAAGGAATACGCAGTACCGGGGCCTGATTGAGCCATTGTCCGCCCATCAATGGGCGCAGCATCGTTAGCAAATGCTCCGGTTGCACATCCAGCACCTGCAATGCCTGCGTTGCTTCCCCCGCCGCAAGCTGCTGCTGCAAAAGTTGCTGGCGTAGCTGATCCGGGGTGGTGAGAAAGGTCAGCGTTCCCTGTTTACCGCGTCCCGCGATGCCCTGCCAGCGCAACCAGTCGGCCTCCTGCCATTGCCGTAACAGGGTGCGGATATGGCGTTCACTGCAAAAACAGTGCTGTGCCATTGTCGCGACACTCAGATGCTGCGTTTCACCCTGGCTAAGTTGCCAGAGACGCTGAAATTGATTGACCCGATTAAGCTGGCGCATATCTAAACCCGGAACAGTTTTCTAAAAGTATTCACTATTAGTTCCGTAATTACCAGGCGATAGTAAAGGTCTCTAACCGACAGGAGAATTCGCATGGTCCGCCTCGCGGCATTTGATATGGATGGCACGCTGTTGCTGCCAACACATCGCTTAGGCAAAGAAACGCTCGCCAGTCTGCACGCCTTACACCATCGTGACGTCACGCTGACCTTTGCCACCGGACGTCATTTGCTGGATATGCAACCGGTGGTGAAGGAGCTGATTACGCTGCCTGCATGGCTGATTACCGGGAATGGCACGCGCGTGCACGATCTGGATGGCAACCTGTTATTTGGCTGCGATTTGCCGCCATCGATCGCCGAAGAGGTGCTTCATCGCCACTGGCAAACTCCCGCGTCTATCCATGTATTTAATGATGAAGGCTGGTTTACCGACAAACCGTTGCCCTTTGTACGCGAAGCGCATGTGATGAGTGGTTTCCAGTATCAGCTGCGTGACCTGAAGACAATGTCAGCTCATGAAGTGACCAAAATCTGCTTTATTGCCCCGCATGAAACACTGCGTGCCCTGGAAATCGAACTGCGTGAAGCGCTGGGCGAACGTGCGAATATTTGTTTTTCTGCCTGGGATTGTCTGGAAGTACTGCCACTGGGTTGCCACAAGGGGGCTGCACTGACATGGCTGTGCCAGCACCTTTCACTGTCGTTAGCGGATTGCATGGCGTTTGGCGATGCCATGAACGATCGCGAAATGCTGGAGCAGGTAGGTAACGGCTTCATTATGGGCAACGCCATGCATCAATTGAAAGCGGTGTTGCCCCATTTACCGGTTATTGGCCATTGCGAGACACAGGCGGTGTCTCATTATTTAAATCACTGGATGACCACACCACACCTCGATTATTCCCCCGAATGCTGAGGTTTGCAGTGAACCGGACAGGATGTCCGGTTTTTTATTGCAGTTCACGCACCCACGGCGCGATATCGCCAATGTGATCAGCCACCCATTGGGGATCGTAATAGGTATCCGGATAACGCTCGCCACTGTCGCATAAAATGGTTACCAGCGACCCCTGCTCCCCCTGAGCCCGCATACGCTTCGCCACCTGCATCATGCCCCAGAAGTTAGTGCCAGTGGAAGCTCCCGGTCGGCGTCCTAAAATCTGCTCCAGTTTCAGCATCGCTGCAATGGTTGCGGCGTCCGGCACTTTCATCATTTCATCAATGACATCCGGCATGAACGAGGGTTCAACGCGTGGGCGGCCAATGCCTTCAACCATGCTGCCACGTTCGCTGCGCAGCTGGTTATCACGGCTATGCCAGTAATCAAAAAAAACCGAATGCTGTGGATCGACCACCAGCAGCCGGGTGTCAAAACCCTGATAGCGAATATAACGTCCCAGGGTAGCGGAAGTACCGCCGGTGCCAGCACTCATGATCAAGGTATGCGGTACCGGGAAAGGTTCATGCGTCATTTGGCGGAAAATACTTTCGGCAATATTGTTATTACCCCGCCAGTCCGTAGCACGTTCAGCGTAGGTGAACTGGTCCATAAAATGGCCATTCAGTTCACACGCCAGGCGCTCTGATTCGCTGTAAAGCTGGCAGGGGTCGCTGACGAAGTGACATTCGCCGCCATAAAAGCGGATCTGCTCAATTTTACGTTTGGCGGTACTGGCAGGCATCACCGCGATAAACGGCAGCCCCAGCAGACGGGCAAAATAGGCTTCCGATACCGCCGTACTGCCGGATGAGGCTTCTATAATGGGTGTCCCGTTGCGGATCCAGCCATTCGCCAGACCATACAGAAACAGCGACCGTGCCAGACGATGCTTCAGGCTGCCGCTGGGATGGGTGCTTTCATCTTTCAGATAGAAACGAATGCCGGGGAAATCATCCAGCGTAAAGCGAATCAGGTGTGTATCAGCAGAACGCTGAATATCAGCGTTAATTTCGTTGATAGCGTGACGAATCCAGGGCGTTTGCATGCTGTGTTTCCGCAAAATTGAATGGCCACAGTTTAAGGCACTGGCAGGAAAAAGAGGTTGCTTTAATCTGGGTATAATGGCCCGATGAGAGAAAAATTTTCTCCCGGAGAGGTAAATGCTAGATAAAACTGACCGTAAACTGCTGGCATTATTGCAGCAGGACTGCACCCTGTCGCTACAGGCGCTGGCGGATGCGGTCAATCTCACCACCACGCCGTGCTGGAAACGCCTGAAAAAACTGGAAGATGATGGCATTATTCGTGCGCGCGTTGCGTTGCTGGACGGGGAAAAAATCGGCCTGGCACTGACGGCGTTTATGTTTGTCAAAACCCAGCAACACAGCAGTGACTGGTACCAGCAATTTGTCAGCGTCGTCCAGCAGATGCCGGAAGTGATGGCGTTCTATCGTATGGCCGGGGAATACGACTATCTGCTGCGTATTCAGGTCGCGGATATGAAAAGTTATGATGGTTTTTATAAGCGGCTGGTGAATGGCGTACCGGGCCTGATTGATGTGACCTCCAGCTTCGCCATGGAAGAGATTAAATACACAACCGCATTGCCGGTGGCACCCTGAACGGGTAAAGAAAGAGACAGTCTTGTGCGATTATTCAGCCAGTTAAGTTGGTATTTTCTGCGTGAGTGGCGGCGATATCTGGGCGCAGTCACTTTGCTAATCATTATTGCGCTTCTGCAATTACTGCCGCCGCATCTGGTGGGGGTGATTGTGGATGGCGTCACCCAACATACCTTAAGCACCGGACGGCTGATGATGTGGATCGGCGTGATGCTGATTACCGCCGTTATCGTCTATCTGCTGCGCTATGTCTGGCGCGTGTTGCTTTTTGGTGCCTCGTACCAATTGGCGGTGAAACTGCGTGAGGATTTTTATCGTCAGCTGAGTCGCCAGCATCCGGCATTTTATCTGCGCCACCGTACCGGTGATTTGATTGCCCGCGCCACCAACGATGTCGATCGCGTGGTGTTTGCCGCCGGGGAAGGGGTGCTGACACTGGTGGATTCGCTGGTGATGGGCTGCATGGTGTTGGTGGTGATGAGCGTGCAAATCAGCTGGCAGCTTACCTTACTGGCGCTGGTGCCAATGCCGATGATGGCGGTGATTATCCATCGTTACGGTAACCAGCTGCACAATCGCTTCAAACTCGCCCAGGCAGCGTTCTCCAGCCTGAACGATCAAACTCAGGAAAGCCTGACCAGCATTCGTATGATCAAAGCTTTTGGTCTGGAAGATCATCAGTCGCAGCAGTTTGCTGCTATCGCACGCGATACCGGTGAGAAAAACTTGCGCGTGGCGCGGGTGGATGCGCGTTTTGATCCCACCATTTATATCGCCATTGGTTTATCAAACCTGCTGGCGATTGGTGGCGGTAGCTGGATGGTGTGGCACGGCAGCCTGACGCTGGGACAGCTCACCAGTTTTGTCATGTATCTCGGCCTGATGATTTGGCCGATGCTGGCGCTGGCGTGGATGTTCAATATTGTCGAGCGCGGCAGCGCCGCCTGGAGTCGTATCCGCGCGCTGCTGGCAGAAGCACCGGCGGTTGAAGATGGTCAGACTGTTCTGCCACCGGAAGCGGGTAATTTGCAGGTGGCGATTCGCGAGTTCCGCTATCCGGCCACGGCCGGAGTGGCGCTCAGCCATGTCAATTTTCAGCTCAAGCCCGGTCAGATGCTGGGATTATGCGGGCCGACCGGCTGTGGTAAAAGTACGTTACTGAGTCTGATTCAGCGCCACTTTGACCTTGAGCAGGGCGACATTCGTTATCACAACATACCGTTGCCGCAGCTGCGTATCGATAGCTGGCGCAGCCGCCTGGCGGTGGTCAGCCAGACGCCTTTCCTGTTTTCTGACACCGTAGCCAATAACCTTGCGCTGGGGCGACCTAATGCCAGCCAGCAGGAGATTGAACGCGTGGCGAAAATGGCCTGTGTCCACGAGGATATCCTGCGCTTACCGCAGGGTTATGAGACCGAAGTGGGTGAACGTGGTGTCATGTTGTCGGGGGGACAGAAGCAGAGGATTGCCATTGCGCGTGCGCTGTTGCTGAATGCCGAGATCCTGATTCTGGATGATGCGCTGTCTGCCGTAGATGGGCGCACCGAACACGATATCCTGCACAACCTGCGACAGTGGGGCCAGGGGCGAACCCTGATTATCAGCGCCCATCGTTTGTCGGCACTGACGGAAGCCAGCGAAATTCTGGTGTTGCAGCAGGGCATGGTGGCACAGCGCGGCGATCACGATGAGCTGGCGGCACAAAACGGCTGGTATCGCGATATGTACCGTTACCAACAGCTGGAAGCGGCGCTGGACGAGGATGAGATCACCGAAGGAGCGAGTCGTGGCTAAATCTGTACGCTTGTGGCCCACGCTAAAACGTTTACTTTCTTACGGTAAACCCTGGCGCAAATCGTTATGGCTGGCGGTGGGGATGCTGTGGCTGGCCGCGGCGGCGGAAGTCACCGGGCCGGTGCTGGTCAGTTATTTTATCGATCATCTGGTGGCGAAACATCAGATGCCGTGGGGTATTGTCGCCGGGCTGGTGGTGGGTTTTATTCTGCTGCAACTGCTGGCGGCCGGGTTGCATTATTTTCAGGCTTTGCTGTTTAACCGCGCCGCAATTGGTGTGGTACAGCAATTACGTTCTGATGTGATGAATGCCGCGTTGCGCCAGCCGCTCAGCGCCTTTGATACCCAGCCGGTGGGGCAGATTATTTCGCGTGTCACCAACGATACCGAGGTCATCCGCGATCTTTATGTCACGGTCGTGGCAACGGTGTTGCGCAGTGCCGCATTGATTGGTGCCATGCTGGTGGCGATGTTTGCTCTCGACTGGCGTATGGCGCTGGTGGCGATTGCCATTTTCCCGCTGGTTCTGGTGGTGATGCTGATTTACCAGCGTTACAGCACGCCCATTGCGCGTCGGGTACGCAGCTATCTGGCGGATATCAATAATGGCTTCAATGAAGTGATTAATGGCATGAGCGTGATCCAGCAGTTTCGCCAGCAGGCGCGTTTTGGCGAACGCATGGGGGAGGCCAGTCGCTCCCACTATCTGGCGCGTATGGAGACGTTACGACTTGATGGCTTCCTGCTGCGTCCTTTGCTCAGTTTGTTCTCTGCACTAATTTTGTGCGGCCTGCTGATGCTGTTCAGTTTTGCCACGCCCGGTGTGTTTGAAGTCGGTGTGTTGTACGCGTTTATTACCTGGCTCGGGCGTCTGAACGAGCCGTTGATCGAACTCACCACGCAGCAATCCATGCTGCAACAGGCGGTGGTCTCCGGCGAACGTATTTTTGAGCTGATGGATGCGGTCCAGCAGGATTATGGCGCGGACAACCGTCCGCTGGCGTCCGGGCGTATTGCGTTGCGTGATGTCAGTTTTGCTTACCGTGCCGATCGTGATGTGCTGAGCCGGATCGATCTGGATGTGCCTGCGCGTGGCTTTGTCGCGCTGGTGGGCCACACCGGCAGCGGCAAAAGCACGCTGGCGAATCTGCTGATGGGCTACTACCCGGTCACGCGTGGCAGTATCGAGTTGGATGGTCGGCCGTTGCCACAACTGACACATCAGGCGTTGCGCCAGGGCGTGGCCATGGTGCAGCAGGATCCGGTGGTGCTGGCCGATACCCTGCTTGCCAATGTTCGTCTTGGCCGCGATATCCCGGAAGACGCGGTATGGCAAGCGCTGGAAACGGTGCAACTTGCGCCACTGGTACGCTCGATGCCGGATGGCATCTATACCCGGCTGGGCGAGCAGGGCAATAATCTGTCAGTCGGGCAGAAGCAGTTGCTGGCACTGGCGCGGGTATTGGTGTCGCTACCGCAGATTCTGATTCTCGATGAAGCCACCGCCAATATCGATTCCGGCACCGAACAGGCTATCCAGCACGCACTGCGCGCGTTGCGCCAGCACAGCACGCTGGTGGTGATTGCGCATCGCCTTTCCACTATTACCGAAGCAGATCAGATTCTGGTGCTGCACCGTGGGCAGGTTGCCGAGCGGGGCACACACAGCGAATTGCTGGCGCAGCAGGGCCGTTACTGGCAAATGTATCAGCTGCAACAGGCAGGTGATGAACTCGCGGCGGGCATTCCCTTAGCCATTGAAGGGTGAGTTGCACCTTTTTTGAGCGCCATTATCGGATTATTCTGTACAAATGCACTTCTTTGAGGCTGGTCGCACCAAAGAAGTGCAAATATTCCACTCCTTTCTTCCTTTCCTTGTTGCATTTGTGTTGTCCATCACATAACGAAGCGTGCTGCCACGCGGCTAATGCGCTGACTCTGCGGTTTTTTTATTTATGGCACACCCTTTGCTTATATCCCTGCGTGTCCGGTAAGACTTACTCATTAAATACCTGGAGGGGATCGTATGAAGCTGGTTACCGTGGTAATCAAACCATTTAAGCTGGAGGACGTGCGTGAAGCCTTATCCTCTATTGGCATTCAGGGACTGACAGTTACCGAAGTGAAGGGTTTCGGTCGCCAGAAAGGTCACGCAGAGCTTTATCGCGGTGCCGAGTACAGCGTGAACTTCCTGCCAAAAGTAAAAATTGATATCGCCATTGCTGATGATCAGCTGGATGAAGTGGTCGATGTCATCAGTAAAGCCGCTTACACCGGCAAAATTGGCGACGGTAAAATTTTCGTCGCGGAACTGCAGCGCGTTATCCGTATTCGTACTGGCGAGACCGACGAAGCAGCACTGTAACTGGGCCTTGATTGTGATGGGATGGAAAGAAATGAATAAAATGATGACGAAGTTGGGCCTGACCAGCCTGGCGCTGTTACCGTCTCTGGCCATGGCGGCAGCACCTGCCGTTGCGGATAAAGCCGATAACGCGTTTATGATGATCTGCACCGCGCTGGTGCTGTTCATGTCAATTCCTGGTATTGCCCTGTTTTACGGCGGTTTGATTCGCGGTAAAAACGTGTTGTCGATGCTGACTCAGGTAGCGGTAACCTTCTCCCTGGTCTGCGTGTTGTGGATGATTTACGGTTACTCGCTGGCCTTCAGCGAAGGTAACGCCTTCTTCGGTAGCTTCCAGTGGGCGATGCTGAAAAACATCGAGCTGAAAGCACTGATGGGGACCTTCTATCAGTACATCCATGTTGCGTTCCAGGCTTCCTTCGCCTGTATCACCGTGGGCCTGATTGTCGGTTCTATCGCTGAACGTATTCGTTTCTCTGCGGTGCTGATTTTCGTTGCGGTATGGCTGACTCTGGCCTATCTGCCGATTGCGCACATGGTCTGGGCTGGCGGCTTGCTGGCGACCGATGGCGCGCTGGACTTCGCAGGCGGTACTGTGGTGCATATCAACGCCGCGGTGGCTGGTCTGGTGGGTGCTTACCTGGTGGGCAAACGTGCTGGCTTCGGTAAAGAAGCATTCAAACCGCACAACCTGCCGATGGTCTTCACCGGAACTGCGATCCTGTATGTGGGCTGGTTCGGTTTCAACGCCGGTTCTGCCTCTGCTGCGAACGAAATCGCTGCCCTGGCGTTCCTGAACACCGTGATTGCGACTGCGGGTGCGGTACTGTCATGGACCTTCGGCGAGTGGGCGCTGCGTGGTAAGCCTTCTCTGCTGGGTGCCTCTTCAGGCTTCATCGCGGGTCTGGTTGCTATCACCCCGGCGTGTGGTTATGTCGGTGTTGGTGGTGCGTTGATTATCGGTCTGGTGGGTGGTCTCGCTGGCCTGTGGGGTGTCACTACCCTGAAGAAATGGCTGCGTGTTGATGACCCGTGTGACGTGTTCGGTGTGCACGGCGTGTGTGGCATCGTAGGTTGTATCCTGACGGGTGTATTCGCTTCCTCTTCACTGGGTGGCGTGGGTTATGCCGAAGGCGTGACTATGGGTCATCAGGTCTGGATTCAGCTGTTCAGCGTGGGTACCACCATCGTCTGGTCCGGTGTGGTTGCCTTTATTGGCTTCAAACTGGCCGATATGATTGTTGGCCTGCGTGTTCCGGAAGATCAGGAACGTGAAGGTCTGGATGTTAACAGCCACGGCGAAAACGCTTACAACCAGTAAGAGCCAGGCTGAAGAAGAGCAGTGCGCTAAAACAATAAAAAGCAGAAGGGGCGAGAAATCGCCCCTTTTTTTATGCGTCGCGCTGGCGCATTACCCCTTCCTGCACCGTGGTTGCCACGAGTCGGCCATCCTGAGTAAAGAACTCTCCGCGCACAAAGCCACGTGCACCCGAAGCCGAGGTGCTGACAACGCTATACAGCAGCCATTCCGACAGATCAAACGGGCGGTGGAACCACATCGAGTGGTCGATAGTCGCTACCTGCATATCAGGCTCGAGAAAACCTTTGCCGTGCGGCTGAAGGGCGACAGGCAGGAAATTGAGGTCTGATGCATAGCCGAGCAGGTATTGATGAATCCGGCGATCCTGCGGCAACTGCCCGTTGGCGCGAACCCATACCTGACGTACCGGCTCATCGACGCGCCCTTTTAGCGGGTTGTGGATTTGTACCGGGCGGATATCCAGTGGCCGTTCGGCAAGAAATTTTTCCCGCAGCTCGCCAGGCAGATGTGCTGCCAGCTTATGTGCCAGATCCTGTTCCGATGGCAGATTATCCGGCGGCGGCACCTGCGGCATGACATTTTGATGCTCAAAACCGCTTTCCGGAGCCTGAAATGAGGCCGTCATATAGAAGATAGGTTGCCCGTTTTGCACCGCACTGACGCGGCGCGCGCTAAAGCTCTTACCATCACGCAGGGTTTCGACATCATAGATGATGGCTTTCTGGCTATCGCCCGGGCGCAGGAAGTAGCTGTGAAACGAATGGATGATACGTGCTTCCGGCACTGTCTGTTTCGCCGCATACAGGGCCTGACCAACCACCTGGCCACCAAACACCTGTCGCAGGCCGAGGTCTTCGCTCTGGCCGCGAAATAATCCCTCTTCCAGTTTTTCCAGATTCAACAAATTAAGCAGGTTGTGCAGGGCCTGGCTCATAACGGATTCCTCAGTGATACCGGTCGGGCAAGTGTGAAAGATCCGACCAGTTGTCGTCAATCTTTTTGCCGTGGTTTCAGCGATCTAAGACCAGTCTCAGGCGCAACGCGGATTTTTGTGCCAGAATTAATGACATTCGGCGGTTGAAAAGCTGCACATTATTTTTACCACCGATAATCATAGTGTTCATAAGGAGACGACATCGATGAAACTCTGGCAAATCATTAGCGGTATGACGCTGGCCGTGGCGGTCGCAGGGTGCGCGGACCACAGCAAGCCGGTAGCAACACCGACCTTAGGTGCAAGCGTCGCAGGGCAGCAATCAACCATTGCGCAGCCGAATGTGAGTGGGACCATTTATATTCGCCAGCGCATTGCATTGCCACCCGATGCAGTCCTGACGGTAACGCTGTCGGATGCTTCGATATCCGATGCGCCATCCCGAGTGCTGGCGCAGCATGTGGTACGCACCGAGGGCAAACAGGCACCGTTCCAGTTTGTGCTGCCGTTTAATCCGGCTGACATCCAGCCGAACGCCCGTATTCTGTTAAGCGCGGCGATTGCCATTGATGGCAGACTGGCGTTTATCACCGATACCGTGAAACCTGTGATTAATCAGGGGGGCACGAAGGCGGAACTGCTGTTGGTACCGACCACCAATATGGCGATGCCGACGCAGCCGGGAGCCGCGACTACGGTACCATCGACCTCACCGACGCAGATAACGCCATCTTCTTCGGTACCTGCGCCAACCAGTATGTAACATCGAAAGCGGCTTTAAGGATAAAGCCGCTCATTCAATCCTGATCCCAGTGATAACGCGCCAGTTCGATTTCCCCGGCGTCACTTACTTCAATGCCTTCGGCTTCCAGCGCGTCACGCTGACGAAACAAATCATCACCCTGGAGCGAAATACGACCATGACGGTTGAGAACGCGATGCCAGGGGAGCTGGCTACCAGGCGGCAAACGTTTCAATACGCCGCCCACCTGACGTGCCGCACGCGGCGAACCTGCTAAGCGGGCGACATCGCCATATGTCATCACTTTCCCCGGCGGGATGGCGGCGATAATCTGCCATACGCGCTGTGGAAAGCTATCGTGCTCGCTCATCGAGGCAACCCTGAATCATTGTAAAGGCCAGACTTTAGCATGAGTGTGGTGAATGAAGCAGCATCCGGTGGCTTGGCTGTTCAAGAAACCAACGGTCATCCGGGGTTTGCTTGCAATTGCCAGGGGCTTACCTGATAATGCCTGCGCTCTCGTAATGAGGGCTTGTCAATGGGGGCCCTGTTGGTTCTCCCGCAATGCTAACTTGTGAACTCGGTCAGGTCCGGAAGGAAGCAGCCGCAGCAGGCGACGCGTGTGCCGGGATGTAGCTGGCAGGGCCTCCACCATTTCAGCCTTCCGAAAAATCCCCAAAATTCAACCCATAGCGCAATGCTGGCACTCCTTTGCCAGTGGCATGGTCAATCCCTGAAATTCGGTTGCTATGGCAGGCCGTAGATGAGAAGGGGAAAACTTAGCGGACAAACTTCCAGACAGAACCGGGCACTTTATCGTAGAGCTTATTCATCGTCAGCTCTGCAAGGCGGTGATCGGCAGCAGAATAGAATACCGCTAACTCGTCATCGGACAATTCATACTTGTTTTTCTCAATCACCCGCTCAAGGGTGTCGATTGAGCGACAGCGGCGCAGTCGCATCAAATAATCGGTTTTGGTTAAGGCTTGGTTGCTCATAAATAAGTCGTTCTCACTCTGATGCTAAAAGGAATGGCTGGGTTGCTGTAGAAAAGCGCACTCTTCGGCAAACAGGTTAAATAGGCGTCGGGCTGAACGTTGCCAACGTTGAAGATCCTGAGTATTGATTCCGTAGCTGCTAAACAACATAAAGGTATCGTCAAGATATTCATCGATTTGCGTTATCAGTGCTTCATCTTCAACATGCTTAATTTTGTAATTCATCGTGAAAGACGCGATATGCTCAATCAAATCGTTGAGCTGTAAATTGCTTTCCGAAGTTGGATCATTAACCCAGCCATGATGACTGTCAGTTAATGTTGCCATACTTTCGTCAAACAGGTTCTCACACAGGAATTTAAGCTGGGCAATATCATGCCGTTTCGGTGAGTATTCGTCCATCTTTTTCCCCTCCATAGCTAGCACAGTTACCGCAGCGCGGCGAGATTAGGAAAAGCTACCTGGAAGCGATCACGAATAAAATGAATTCAGCGACTCCTTAAAGATAATCCACAATCATTAGTTTTGCTCACCTCCATTACCAAATATTACAATTCATCGGCAGGAGAAGGGCGTGTATTGTCGATCACTTCAAACACCAGCGCACCGGGGACGATATGAAACAGAACATCTTCCTGGCGTGTAAAGGTTTCATTTAAATCCTGACAGGGACTAAATAAATTCCACATGAAATCGTAAAGCATTTTAAATCGATTATTAGGACCGGGCGTAATGGATATAATGCGAAAACTCTCGGGAACTAATCGCGCATTTTGTGAATACCATTGCAAATCACCCGCAAGTGCTTCCGCTATTTTGAGAATATTCCCCTGAATTATTGCCTGCAACTTAGTGCAGTCATCCTCACCTTCAGCAATATCACAATGAATAATGGCCTGCATCGTTAATCCGGTAAAAAAGAGGATGTTTATATCATTGGGGTTTCATGCGGATATTGCAAGCACGCCTTAAGCAGAAATAGCTATTGTTGTGATGGATTCCCGTACCTGTTGAGGAAGAAAAGGATGCAAACCGCACCGTAACCCCTTTGATCGGCGGTGCTGGTTAACTTTTGAAACACTTTCCTGCGCGGCAGCCTGGGGCATAATCTGATAGTGTATTTGTTATGTTATAACATTTTGGTTGTGTCGTATGAATCATAGTGGATTACTTCTGTCTCTGGGCGGACGCCTGCTGGTCGCCCTGTTGCTGGTGGCGCTGCTGGGGATGGCGATTGTCTGGGGTATGCAGAAATGATGCAGTTTCACCATCTGCAGGCCGGTTATCAGGGACAAACCGTTACGCCGACAATTAATGGCGAGTTGCGCGCAGGGAGTATGACGGCGTTGATTGGCGCAAACGGCAGCGGCAAATCCACCTTACTGAAAACTATCGCCGGTTTGCTGACCCCGATTGCAGGACGTTGCGATCTTGCGGTTTCCCGTAAAGAACTCGGCTGGCTGCCACAACGCACCGAGCTGGAGACGCGTTTTCCGATCACCGCTTATGAGTTGGTGGCGATGGGATGCTGGCCGCGCTGTGGTTGGTTCGGTGCGATTAACCGTGCTTTACGCAAAGAAATTGATGCGGCGCTGGATGCGGTACAGATGCGAGATTTTGCCGATGCCCAGCCTGCCACCTTGTCCGGCGGCCAGTTACAGCGGGTACTGTTTGCGCGCCTGATGCTGCAACGCAGCAAGCTGTGGCTGCTGGATGAACCTTTTAATGGTATCGACAGCCAGACGGTGACCTTGCTGATGTCAATCCTCGAACAGCAGCAGCAGTCGGGCACCACGTTACTGGTGGTGCTGCACGATCGCCCGCTGGTGGCTCGTTATTTTCAGGATGTGCTGTCGCTGGATGAACCCGAATCCGCCCATGCGCCATTGCTGCGGAGGGTGGCATCGTGACCCTGCTGCAACCTTTTATTGAGTTCGGCTTTATGCGCCGCGCGTTGGTGGCCTGTGTTGCGCTGGCGCTCAGTGCCACGCCGCTGGGCGTTTTCCTGTCGCTGCGCCGTATGAGCCTGATCGGTGACGCGCTTTCTCACGCAGTGCTGCCAGGTGCGGCTATCGGTTATCTCATTTCCGGGCTATCGCTGGTGGCGATGGGGATCGGCGGTTTGATCGCCGGTCTGGCGGTGGCGTTGCTCTCCGGCGCGGTCAGTCGCTATACCCCGTTGAAAGAAGACGCCAGCTTTGCCGGTTTCTATCTTGGCTCGCTGGCGCTTGGTGTCACCCTGGTTTCCCTGCGCGGTTCCAGTGTCGATCTGCTGCATGTGCTGTTTGGATCGCTGCTGGCGGTGGATAACGCCGCCATCATGCTGGTGGGGGGCATCGCCGCATTCACCCTGCTGATGCTGGCCCTTATCTATCGCCCATTAGTCATCGATGCTTTTGACCCCGATTTCCTGCGCGCGCAGGGCAAATGGAGTGCGCCGCTGGTACACGGCATTTTTCTCACCCTGGTGGTACTCAACCTGGTGGCGGGATTCCAGGTGCTGGGCACACTGATGTCCGTAGGATTAATGATGCTGCCTGCCGCCAGCGCCCGTTTCTGGAGCCGTCATCTCGCCTGCATGCTGGCGATTGCCATGTTGCTGGCAGTCATTGCCGCGCTGATCGGCCTGATTTTATCGTGGCACTACTCGCTGCCAGCCGGACCCGCAGTGGTGCTGAGTGCCGCCGGACTCTTTCTGCTTTCTATTTTGACAGGACCATGTGGCGGTTTACTGCGCCGCCGATAACGAAACCAATAAGGGGATATGTATGAAGAAGTTACCGATTAGCCTGGCGGTGGGTGCCATGTTGATCAGCCCGCTGGCGCTGGCGAAAACAGTGGATGCGGTGGCGAGTTTTACCGTGCTGGCGGACATCGTTAAACAGGTTGGTGGCGATCACGTCAACGTGAAATCGCTGGTGGGGCCGAATGGTGACCCACACACCTTCGAACCGACGCCGCAGGACAGCCAGGCACTGGCGCAGGCGGATGTGGTGTTTGTCAGCGGTCTGGGCCTGGAAGGCTGGATGGATCGTCTGGTCAGCGCATCGGGCTATAAAGGTTCGCTGGTGGTGGCTTCACAAGGCATCAATACGCGTGAGATGGTGGATGATGGTAAAACCATCACCGATCCACATGCGTGGAACAGCATGGCAAACGGCGTGATTTATGCCACCAACGTCATGAATGCTTTGATCAAGGCGGATCCGGAAGATGCCGCAGCGATTCGTAAGCAGGGTGAGAACTATATCCAGCAATTACAAAAACTGGATAGCTGGGCGAAAACGTCGTTTGCTGCCGTGCCGCAGAGCAAGCGTAAGGTGCTGACCAGCCATGATGCATTTGGTTATTTTGGTCAGCGCTATGGCGTGTCCTTCCTGGCACCGGTGGGTTTCTCCACCGAAGCGGAAGCCAGCGCGAGTGATGTAGCATCGATCATCAAACAGCTCAAGTCTGAGCACATCACTACTTACTTTATGGAGAACCAGACTGACCCACGTCTGGTGAAACAGATTGCCAGCGCGACGGGCGCAAAACCAGGGGGCGAGCTGTATCCGGAAGCCCTGTCGGAAGCCAATGGTCCGGCTGCCAGCTATGAAGCGGCGTTCAAACATAACGTCAATGTCATGCTGAAAAGTATGAAGTAATAAAAAAGGCCGGGGATTAACCCGGCCAATTATCACGACACATCCTAACGTTTCTTTTTCCTTCCCTGTACCGCTTTAAAGCGCGGATTGGTTTTGCAGATCACATAGATACGACCTTTACGACGCACGACTTTGCAATCTTTATGACGGGCCTTCGCTGACCGCAATGAACTCAATACCTGCATGATATTCTCCGTTATGCCTTACTGCGGCCCAGGAAACGGCCAAAACGCTGGTTGAAGCGTGCAGCGCTGCCTTCTTTGGCAAAGTCTTTCTGCTTACCGGTGTAATACACATGCGATTTCGAAGAGACATCAAGCGTGACGTAGGGCAGCACTTCACCTTCGAACTCGATGGTGCGTTCGGTTTTGATGGTGGAACCCACTTTGAAATATTCGTTCGCCGTGGTGTCGTGGAACACCACCGGACGGTAATGAGGATGGATATCAGGTTTCATAATTTCTCGCCTTATGTAATGTTATAATATAACAATAGTATGAACCTGAGCGCGTAACAATGCAACCTCAGAGGATGCAGGGATTTTGTGGCGGGGGCAGGGGGCATAAAAAAGGCCGCATCAGCGGCCTTTTAAGGAAGAGAAAATCTTAGTGGTTGACCGGATGGCCCTGTTCCAGCTCACTCTTATTCTTGCTGAAACGACGGCGTACCACGACGAAGAACACCGGTACGAAGAAGATTGCCAGCGCAGTAGCGGTCACCATCCCGCCCATTACGCCAGTACCTACTGCGTTCTGTGCACCCGAACCGGCACCGGTACTGATTGCCAGCGGCAATACGCCAAGGATGAAGGCCAGTGAGGTCATCAGAATTGGACGCAGACGCATACGGGATGCCTCCAGTGTTGATTCCACCAACCCTTTACCTTCTTTCTCCATCAGATCTTTGGCGAACTCAACGATCAGGATGGCGTTCTTCGCCGACAGACCTATGGTGGTCAGCAGGCCTACCACGAAGTAGACGTCGTTGCTCAGGCCGCGCACGGTGGTGAACAGCAGGGCACCGACGACGCCGAGCGGCACCACCAGCATAACGGAGAACGGAATCGACCAGCTCTCATACAAGGCTGCCAGACACAGGAACACCACGATCAGTGAGATAGCGTACAGTGCTGGAGCCTGGTTGCCGGACAGACGTTCCTGGTAGGACATACCCGTCCAGTCGTAGCCGATACCGGCAGGCAGTTTCGACGCCAGCTGCTCCATCAGGTCCATCGCATCACCCGAACTTTTGCCTGGTGCTGCCTGGCCGAGGATTTCCATCGATGGCAGACCGTTGTAACGCTCCAGACGCGGCGAACCATATTGCCACTTCGCACTGGAGAAGGCCCCGAACGACACCATCTCACCGGCGCTGTTGCGCACATACCATTTGCTGACGTCATCCGGCAGCATACGGGCATTGGCCTGGCCCATCACGTACACCTTCTTCACACGACCACGGTCGATGAAGTCGTTGACGTAAGAACCACCCCAGGCGGCACCCAACGTGGTGTTGATGTCAGACAGCGACACACCCAGCGCCGAGGCTTTTTCCTGATCGATAATCAGTTTGTACTGCGGCGTATCTTCCATACCGTTTGGACGCACACCCACCAGGGTATCCGGGTGCTGTGCCACCATGCCAAACAACTGGTTACGCGCTTCGGTCAGCTTCTCGTGGCCCAGGTTACCCTGGTCAATCAGCTGGAAGTCAAAGCCGGTGGCGTTACCCAGTTCGATAATCGCTGGCAGGTTAAACGGAATAACCATCGCATCTTTTATCGCACCCAGCGCGCGCATGGCACGGGCTGCAATAGCCGGTACTTTCATGTCGGAGCTGCCACGTTCGTCCCACGGCTTGAGGCTGACGAAGGCGATACCGGTGTTCTGTCCACGTCCAGCAAAGCCGAAGCCGTTAACGGTAAACACCGAGTTCACGCTGTCTTTCTCTTTGGTCAGGAAGTAATCCGATACCTGATCCAGCACTTTCTGGGTACGTTCCTGCGTCGCACCGGCGGGCAATTGCGCCTGAGCCAGCAGCAGACCCTGGTCCTCTTCCGGCAGGAACGAGGTAGGTAAGCGCAGGAACAGGTAGGCCATGCCGATCACGATAAGCAGGTAAAGCACCAGATAACGGCCGGTGCTGCGTACGATATGGCCGACGCTATCAACGTAGTGATGGGTGCTCTTATCAAACAGACGGTTAAACCAGCCGAAGAAGCCGGTGGTTTTGCCGTGGCTGCCTTTCTCCACCGGTTTCAGCATGGTGGAACACAGTGCAGGCGTCAGAATCAACGCCACCAGCACCGACAGCGCCATGGCTGAAACGATGGTGATCGAGAACTGACGATAGATAACCCCGGTGGACCCGCCGAAGAAGGCCATCGGAATAAATACCGCCGAGAGCACCAGCGCGATACCGACCAGCGCGCCCTGAATCTGCTCCATTGAGCGTTTGGTGGCTTCCTTCGGCGGCAGACCTTCTTCCGCCATCACACGCTCAACGTTTTCTACCACTACGATGGCGTCATCCACCAACAGGCCGATGGCGAGCACCATCCCGAACATGGTGAGCGTGTTTATCGAGTAGCCGCAGGCGGCAATGATCGCAAAGGTCCCCAGCAGTACCACCGGAACAGCAATGGTTGGGATCAGTGTGGCGCGGAAGTTCTGCAGGAACAGATACATCACCAGGAACACCAGCACGATCGCTTCGAACAGGGTTTTCACCACTTCGAAGATGGAGATTTTAACGAACGGTGTGGTGTCATACGGATACACCACTTTCATGCCCGACGGGAAGAAAGGTTGCAGTTTTGCCAGCTCACTTTTTACCGCATCGGCGGTATCCAGGGCATTGGCACCGGTTGCCAGCTTGATACCGATACCGGAGGCCGGTTTGCCGTTATAACGGGCGATGATGTCGTAGTTTTCACCACCCAACTCAATCTTCGCGACGTCACGCAGGCGGACCTGGGAACCATCGGTGTTCACTTTCAGCAGGATATTGCCAAACTCTTCGGTCGAGGTCAGACGGGTCTGCGCAATGATCGAGGCGTTCAACTGCTGGCCCGGAACCGGTGGCGTACCACCTAACTGACCGGCTGCAACCTGGGTGTTCTGCGTGCCAAGCGCGCTGATCACATCCACTGGCGTCAGCTGGAAGTTATTGAGTTTGTGTGGGTCCAGCCAGATACGCATTGCATACTGCGCACCGAACACCTGAGTATCACCTACACCCAGGGTACGGCTGATTGGGTCTTTGATATTCGAGGCAACGTAGTCCGAGATATCGTTCTGCGTCATGTTCGGGTCGTCACTGACGAAACCGGCCACCATCAGGAAGCTGCTGGAGGATTTTTTAAC
The DNA here is from genome assembly GCF_047947045.1 of Pantoea sp. App145. Lineage (NCBI taxonomy): Bacteria > Pseudomonadati > Pseudomonadota > Gammaproteobacteria > Enterobacterales > Erwiniaceae > Pantoea > Pantoea sp. App145. The sequence goes on along the minus strand of NZ_CP133290.1, from coordinate 1,736,085 downwards.
CTGAATCCCCTGTTGCTGTACTTCCTGCGGCAGCAGCGGCATTGCCAGCTGCAATTTGTTCTGCACCTGAACCTGGGCGATATCCGCATCCGTACCGGACTGGAAAGTAATGGTCAGGGTGAGGGTACCGGACGAGTCACTGTTCGAGGACATATACATCAGCCCGTCGATACCGTTCATATTTTGTTCGATGACCTGGGTCACCGAATCCTGCAGCGTTTTCGCATCTGCACCCGGGTAGGTAGCCTGGATTTCAACCGCTGGTGGAGCAACATTAGGATATTGCTCGATCGGCAGGCTGATAATCGATAGCGCACCCGCCAGCATGATGATGATGGCGATTACCCACGCAAAAATGGGGCGATCGATAAAAAACTTAGCCATGTATTAACGGCTCCTGTTTATGAAGACGATTTCTGAGACTGCGCCTGAGATTCGGGTGCTGCTTTGGTATCGTCTGACACTTCTTGTGGTGTTACCTGCGCACCCGGTTTGGCACGTTGCAGGCCGACGGTGATCACGCGATCGCCCGCTTTCAGCCCTTCAGTGACCAGCCACTTATCGCCAATGGCCTGGCTGGCTGTCAGGTTACGCATTTCAACTTTATTGTCGGCACCGACCACCATGGCTGTGGCCTGACCGGTTGGTGTACGCGTTACCGCCTGCTGAGGAACCAGCAGTGCTGATGGGTTAGTCCCTTCATCCAGACGCGCACGGACAAACATACCTGGCAGCAGGCGATGGTCCGGGTTCGGGAAGACGGCACGCAGAGTGATAGAGCCAGTGGTTTCATCAACCGTCACATCAGAGAATTCCAGGGTGCCGGTTTGCGCGTAGGTGCTGCCGTTTTGCATCAGCAGGGCGACATTGGCTTTGCCATCGTTCTGCTTCAGCTGACCGGATTCCAGCTCTGCGCGCAAACGCAGGAAGTCTTCACTGGATTGGGTCACGTCGACATACATCGGATCGAGCTGCTGCACGGTGGCAAGTGCGGTGGTTTGCGCATTGGACACCAATGCCCCTTCCGTCACGGAAGATTTACCAATACGACCGCTGATAGGCGAGGTCACTTTGGTATAGGCGAGGTTAATACGCGCGCTTTCCACATTTGCCTGTGCGGCCTGAACGGCGGCGGCATTCTGTGCGGCGGTAGCAACGGCGGTGTCATAATCCTGCTGGCTGATGTACTTCGTCCCCAGCAGCGGTTTATAACGTTTTACCGTCAAATCGGCGATACGGGCATTGGCTTGGGCCTCAGCCAGCGCGCCTTTGGCGTTATCGTAGGTGGCCTGATACGTTGCCGGATCGATCTGGTACAGGGAAACCCCGGCCTTCACGTCACTGCCTTCGACAAAATTACGCTTCAGAATGATTCCCGAGACCTGAGGACGAACTTCCGCTACCCGGAAAGCCGAGGTACGGCCTGGCAGTTCTGTAGAGATGGTCAGTGGCTCGTTTTTTAACGTCACAACACCCACTTCTGGGGGCTGCTGCTGGGCGGCTTGTTGGGATTTATTATCATCACATCCTGTTAACACAAAGCTGCCTGAAAGCATCAGGACGGCCGCCAGAGGGGCTAATCCTCTGTTTTTATTCATAAATAAACCTCGAATGTCCGATATCAAATGATCAATGGATCACAAACCGATAAACCCATTGCTGCGTTAAAACACGGGTCGTGCTATGGTACATACATTCACAAATGTATGTAAACTTGCCAGTTTGTAAAAAAAGTCCTTTATGGCACGAAAAACCAAAGCGCAAGCGCTTGAAACACGTAATCAAATTCTCGATGCCGCGTTAGCACACTTCTCTGAACACGGTGTTGCTGCTACTTCACTGACGGATATCGCAACGGCTGCCGGCGTCACGCGGGGAGCCATCTACTGGCATTTCAAGAATAAAGCTGATCTGTTACATGAAATCTGGCTACAGTGTGACGCTGGGCTTGACGATGTGGAACTTGAGTATCAAACAAAATACCCCGGCGATCCACTCTCTGTTGTACGTTCCATGTTGATCTATATCCTTGACGCCACTGCAAAGGATCCACAAAGACGCGCATTGATGGAGATCATTTTTCATAAATGTGAATTTGTCGGCGAAATGGCGACCCTGCAGAAGATGCAGCAAAGCTTATTGTTGGAATGTTACGACAGAATAGAAGATGTACTGCGTTTATGCATTGATGCGGGCCAGTTACCCGCCAGCCTCAATACCCGGCAGGCGGCGTTGATTATGCGCGCCAATATCAATGGCCTGATGGAAAGCTGGTTATTCAACCCGGAAAGCTTTGATCTGGCGGCAGAAGCGCCGTGTCTGGTGGATGCATTGCTTGATATGCTGCGCTTCAGCCCCACGCTGGCAGGGCCGCGTTAAACGTTATTCGCGCCGTTCTCTGCCGCGCTTTTTTGTTCATAATCGCGCTGGACAATCACCAGCGCCGCCAACACCGTGGCGGTTGGGATGCGGTTCTCTTCCAGCAGCTGAATTAAATCCACCGCCAGTTTGATCTCGTCTGATGCAGTTTCCAGTGACATCTTTGCTCCTAAATACGTAATTTTGCCACCACCAGCAACATCAGCAAGGCACCCGCCAGCGCCATGCCAGCGGTGGCCAGGCTCAGGGTCACCATATCACCGGCGTTAAAATAACTCGCGATATAACCGCCGATCAGTGCACCGATCACCGTCAGTACCAGCGTAACGAAAAATCCGCCGGGCCGTCCGGGAAAAATCACCCGTTTTATCCAGCCGACAGCAATACCTGTCAGAATCCAGGTGATAAAGGCCATGCGTAACTCCTTCTGTCAGAAGAGAAGAGTATAGAAGAAAGGGCGATGGGCTTACCGTGCGGAAAATTGCAGTTCCAGCTTGTGTATCGCCTGACGGCAGCGGCCGAGGCGAACTTTTAGCTGCTCCACTTCGCGAATCAACTGCTGTTGGATGTTCAGCGTCTCGGCGCGTTGCAGATGCTGCTCGCGTTCGGCAATCATTGCCAGCAAACGGGTTTCATAGCCGCGATACTCTTCGCGTTTTTGCTGTCTGCTATCACCCCGCGGACGTTCGCGCGCCACGCGCAGCTGCTGGCTCTGGCACTCGCGTTGCAGGGCGGCAATCTGATCCAACACCTTATCGGCCAGCCACTGGCGACGTGCCACATCGGTATCCACGGCGGTGAGCTGCGCGATATTGTGTTCCAGCTCGCGTAAATAATCGGCCAGTCGCGTTCCCTTGCAGTGAAATAACTGGGCGTCAAAGCGTGGCTGGCGGCAGCTGCCGTCCGGCTGCTGAGCAATTTGCTGACGCAGCAGATCGAGGGTGGATCGCAGGCGTTGCTGGGGTTGCGGTAGGGGCATCACTCTTTTCCCGACTGTGTTAACGTAGCGCGGTATCGATTTTATCAGGCATCGGGCATGCAACGCATTTTATTACTGACGCTTGGCTGGCTGGCGATCGTGCTGGGTACGCTGGGGATTGTATTACCTTTATTACCAACAACGCCATTCGTGTTGCTGGCGGCCTGGTGTTTTGCCCGTTCGTCACCGCGCTTTCATCACTGGCTGCTATGGCGCTCACCTTTTGGTCGTTACCTGCGGCACTGGCAGCAGCATCGTGCCATGCCACCCGGTGCAAAAGGACGGGCCATGTTGCTGATTATTCTTACCTTTGCCGTGTCCATCTGGCTGGTTCACCTGCTGTGGGTGCGTATCATGCTGGGCGTGATGTTGTGCATTTTGCTGCTGTTTATGTGGCGCATTCCGGTGGTGGCAGAAAGTACAGACGAACGCGAAACGGATTGACAGGGTTGCATTTAGGCGGCCATTTGCTTAGATTTGGGCCTCTTCGTGCGTGGCTTCCCTCTGTGAACTGACTTCGCTTAACCCGGTCCCCGGGTAATGGCGCTATGGGAGCTGCGCGAAATAGAGATTTCATCAGGCGTAACACTATGACCGCAACTGCCCAGCAGCTTGAACTCATCAAAAACAGCATCAAAAGCATTCCTGACTACCCTAAGCCGGGCATTCTGTTCCGTGACGTCACCAGTTTGATGGAAGATCCGCAGGCGTATGCCGCGTCGATCGCCATCCTGGTTGAGCGTTATCGTGACAAAGGCATCACCAAGGTGGTGGGGACGGAAGCGCGTGGTTTCCTGTTTGGTGCGCCAGTCGCACTGGGTTTGGGTGTGGGTTTTGTCCCGGTACGTAAGCCGGGCAAACTGCCGCGTGCCACTTACAGCGAAAGCTATGAACTGGAGTACGGCACCGATACGCTGGAGCTGCATCAGGATGCTATCCAGCCGGGTGACGTGGTGCTGGTGGTGGATGATCTGCTGGCAACCGGCGGCACTATCGAAGCCACCGTGAAACTGATTCGCCGCGCGGGCGGTGAAGTCAAAGACGCCGCCTTCATTATTAACCTGTTTGATCTGAGTGGCGAAGCGCGTCTGCAAGCGATGGGCCTCGACTGCTTCAGCCTGGTCAATTTCCCCGGCCACTAAAGCCAGCGCGCTCCGCTTTCGCGCGGGGCGCGACTTCCGCAAAGTAATAGGCATATCCTGTTGTGGCTGTTAGACTACTGCCAAAATAAACAGGGTTTGCAAAGCAGCATTTTTCCCCTTTTGACATACGGCGGACTGCGGTTCTTCAGCCGTGCCGCTGTGCCAACTCAACCAAATCCAGTGATCGAATCCACATGAGCTATCAGGTACTTGCGCGAAAATGGCGTCCCCAGGCTTTTGCTGACGTAGTCGGTCAGGAACATGTGCTGACTGCGCTGGCCAACGGGTTGTCACTGGGACGAATCCATCATGCTTATCTCTTTTCCGGCACCCGTGGCGTGGGTAAAACCTCGATTGCGCGTTTGCTGGCAAAAGGCCTCAACTGCGAAACCGGCATCACCTCGACGCCCTGCGGCGTGTGTGATAACTGCCGGGAAATTGAGCAGGGACGTTTTGTCGATCTGATTGAGATCGATGCCGCCTCGCGGACCAAAGTCGAAGACACGCGCGACTTGCTGGATAACGTGCAGTACGCACCGGCGCGCGGACGCTTCAAAGTCTATCTGATTGATGAAGTGCACATGCTGTCGCGCCACAGCTTCAACGCGTTGTTAAAAACGCTGGAGGAGCCACCGGCACACGTTAAATTCCTGCTGGCAACTACCGATCCACAAAAACTGCCGGTCACCATTTTGTCGCGCTGTTTGCAGTTCCATCTCAAGGCGCTGGATGTGGAACAGATTCGTCAGCAGCTGGAGCATATTCTGCAACAGGAGCAGATCGCCGCAGAACCGCGAGCACTGCAACTGCTGGCGCGTGCAGCCGAGGGGAGCATGCGTGATGCCCTCAGTCTGACCGACCAGGCGATTGCCATGGGGCAGGGCAGCGTGACACGCGATAGCGTGGCGCAGATGCTCGGTACGCTGGATGATGAGCAGCCGCTGGCGTTAATCGAAGCGCTGAGCGACGGTAACGGCGAACAGGTGATGGCGCTGCTGAATCAGGCGGCGTCACGTGGTGTCGAATGGGAAGCGCTGCTGGTGGAGATGTTACGCCTGCTGCATCGTATTGCGATGGTGCAGTTACTTCCCAGCTCCCTCAGTGATGATGAGTTCAGCCAGGCGCAGCGCCTGCGTGAACTGGCGCGCGTGCTGCCACCTGCGGACGTGCAGCTGTATTACCAGACGCTGCTGATGGGGCGTAAAGATCTGCCGCTGGCACCGGATCGACGCCTGGGCGTGGAGATGACTTTGCTGCGTGCGCTGGCGTTCCATCCGCAGGCGGCGATTGCCGAACCGGTGGCGCGTCCGGTATTAACCCCCCAGGCGGTTCCGGCTCAGACCCCGGTCCCGACCCCGGTTGTGGCGGCTCAACCACAAATGGCACCGCCACAGACTGAAGCGCCGCCGATTCCTGCCGATTATCCTGATATGCCCCCTGCGCCGGAAAACCTGCCGGATGCGACCAGCCAGTTATTGCAGGCGCGTACCCAGCTGCTGCGTCAGGGAGCCAGCAAAGCAAAAAAGAGTGAGCCGGCAGCGCGTTCCGCGCGGCCGGCTAATGCGGCGCTGGAACGTCTGGCTAACGTCACGGAACGAGTACAGCAACGCAGCGAGCCGGCGGTAAAAGCGGCGGCGAAGCCGGAAGCGTATCGGTGGAAGGCGCAAACGCCGACTGAGGAAGTGATCGCTGCCCCGGTTGCGACGCCAAAAGCCTTGCGTTCGGCACTGGAGCATGAGAAAACGCCTGAGCTGGCGCTGCGTCTGGCGGAAGAAGCGCAGCAGCGCGATGCCTGGGCGGCTGAAATCGCAGCACTGACGCTGCCGAAGCTGGTGCAGCAACTGGCGCTGAACGCGTGGAAAGAGCAGGGTGATAACAGCGTCTGCCTGCATTTGCGCAGCAGCCAGCGTCATTTGAATTCAGGTTCTGCGCGCCAGGTGTTAGCGGAAGCGCTCAGCACGGCGGCCGGTCAGACAGTTGAACTGACCATTGTTGAAGACGATAATTCCACGGTAATGACGCCACTGGAATGGCGTCAGGCCATTTATGAAGAGAAACTGGCGCAGGCGCGTCAGTCGATCATTAGCGATACCCACATTCAGACGTTGCGTCGTTTTTTTGATGCCGACCTGGATGAAGAGAGTATTCGACCCGTATGAACACGCTGCCGCGCGATGAGCGCGCGACGCAGCCCCAGCAGAGAGAGAAAACTATGTTTGGAAAAGGCGGATTGGGCAACCTGATGAAACAGGCCCAGCAGATGCAGGACAAAATGGCCAAAGTTCAGGAAGAGATCGCCGCGCTGGAAGTGACCGGCGAATCAGGTGCTGGCCTGGTCAAAGTCACCATCAACGGCGCGCATAACTGCCGTCGCGTAGAAGTCGATCCCAGCCTGCTGGAAGATGACAAAGATATGCTGGAAGATCTGATCGCTGCGGCATTCAACGACGCAGCACGCCGCATCGATGAAACCCAGAAAGAGAAAATGGCTTCCGTATCTGCCGGTATGCAGCTGCCGCCAGGCTTCAAGATGCCGTTCTGATGCAAACCAGTCCACTGCTTGAATCTTTGATGGAGTCGCTGCGTTGCCTGCCGGGCGTTGGTCCGAAGTCGGCGCAGCGTATGGCGTTTCATTTGTTGCAGCGCGATCGCAGCGGTGGCATGCGTCTGGCGCAGGCACTGACCCGCGCCATGTCGGAAATCGGCCACTGTGCCGATTGCCGCACCTTCACCGAGCAGGAAATCTGCACCATCTGCGCCAATCCGCGCCGTCAGCAAAACGGTCAGATTTGCGTGGTGGAGAGTCCGGCGGATATCCACGCCATTGAGCAAACCGGCCAGTTTGCCGGACGCTACTTTGTGCTGATGGGGCATCTGTCGCCGCTGGATGGCATTGGTCCGCACGATATCGGGCTGGATCGCCTTGAGCAGCGTCTGGAGCAGGAAAGTTTGCAGGAAGTGATCCTCGCCACCAATCCAACGGTGGAAGGGGAGGCGACGGCAAACTATATCGCCGAGCTGTGTAATCAGTATGGCGTTGATGCCAGCCGCATTGCGCACGGTGTGCCGGTGGGGGGCGAGCTGGAGATGGTCGATGGCACCACTCTGTCGCACTCGTTAGCCGGACGTCATAAGATTAAATTTTGAACACTTGCTGGTGTCGTCACTGACACCGGCTTGAAATTCTCCGCACCATCCCCATCTCTTCCTCAACGTTCGATCAACCCGATTCAGTTGAGGTAGCAATGACCATGAAAGGACAAGAGACGCGTGGCTTCCAGTCAGAGGTAAAACAACTTCTGCACCTGATGATCCATTCCCTCTATTCAAACAAAGAGATTTTCCTGCGTGAGCTGATCTCCAACGCCTCTGATGCGGCTGACAAACTGCGCTTCCGCGCGCTGTCGGCACCGGATCTGTATGAAGGCGATGGCGAGCTGCGTGTGCGGATCTCGGTCGACAAGGAAAATCGTACGCTGACGCTGAGTGACAACGGCATCGGCATGCGTCGTGATGAGGTGATTGAGAACCTCGGTACCATCGCGAAATCAGGCACCAAAGCGTTCCTGGAATCGATGGGTTCTGACTCGGCAAAAGACAGCCAGCTGATCGGTCAGTTTGGTGTCGGTTTCTACTCCGCGTTTATCGTTGCCGATAAAGTCACGGTACGCACCCGTGCCGCCGGTGCCAGCGCAGATGAAGGTGTGTTCTGGGAATCCGCTGGCGAAGGTGAATATACCCTCGCAGAAATCGAAAAAGCCGATCGCGGCACCGAAATCACCCTGCATATGCGTGAAGGCGAGGATGAGTTCCTTGATGCCTGGCGCGTGCGCAGCATCATCAGCAAATATTCCGATCACATCGCGCTGCCGGTAGAAATCGAAAGCAAAGATGAAGAAAGCGACGCGACCAGCTGGGAAAAGATCAACAAAGCCCAGGCGCTGTGGACGCGTAACAAAGCGGAAATCAGCGACGAAGAATACAACGAATTCTACAAACATATCGCCCATGACTTCAGCGATCCGGCGATCTGGAGTCACAACCGGGTGGAAGGCAAGCAGGAGTATACCAGCCTGCTGTATATCCCGGCGCGTGCCCCGTTCGACATGTGGAACCGTGACCACAAACATGGCCTGAAACTTTATGTGCAGCGCGTGTTTATCATGGATGATGCCGAGCAGTTTATGCCGAACTATCTGCGTTTCGTGCGTGGTCTGATCGACTCCAACGACCTGCCGCTCAACGTGTCGCGCGAAATCCTGCAGGACAGCCGTGTGACGCAAAGCCTGCGTGGTGCGCTGACCAAACGCAGCCTGCAAATGCTGGAAAAACTGGCGAAAGATGACGCGGAAAAATACCAGCAGTTCTGGAAAGAGTTCGGGCTGGTGCTGAAAGAAGGTCCGGCGGAAGATAACGCCAACCAGCAGCAGATTGCTAAGCTGCTGCGTTTTGCCACCACGCAAAGCGAAGGGGCGGAACAAACCATTTCGCTGGACGATTACCTGAGCCGTATGGTGGAAGGTCAGGATAAGATTTACTACATCACCGCCGATAGCTACGCCGCGGCGAAGAGCAGCCCGCATCTGGAGCTGTTCCGCAAAAAAGGTATCGAGGTTCTGCTGTTGTCCGATCGTATCGACGAATGGATGATGAGCTACCTTACCGAATTCGACGGCAAATCCTTCCAGTCCGTGAGCAAAGCGGATGAATCGCTGAGCAAGCTGGCTGACGAAGAAACCGAAGAACAGAAGGAAGCGGAAAAAGCGCTGGAGCCGTTCGTTGACCGCGTGAAAACCCTGCTGGGCGAGCGTGTCAAAGAAGTGCGTTTAACCCATCGTCTGACGGATACTCCGGCGATTGTCACCACTGACGCCAACGAAATGAGCACCCAGATGGCGAAACTGTTCGCTGCTGCGGGCCAGGAAGTGCCGGATGTGAAGTATATCTTCGAACTGAACCCGGATCATACGCTGGTGAAACGCGTGGCAGATACCCAGGATGAAAGCCGCTTTGGCGAATGGGTGGAGCTGCTGCTGGATCAGGCGCTGCTGGCCGAACGCGGTACGCTGGACGATCCGAACCAGTTTATCCGTCGTATGAACCAGCTGCTGACGGCTTAACATAAAAAGGGCGGCCCTGGGGGCGCCCTTTTTCGTCCAACCTGTAAAGGCGCGATAAATCGCGCCGCTACGTTAATGCTGAGCCTCATCCCGTAACCAATCGCGAAACAACGTAATCTCCGCATCATGCTGCCGCGAGGCTTTGGTCATCATCCAGGTGGCACGATCTACGCGCACAAAGCCAAGTGGAGCGATTAGCGTGCCGTCGTTTAACTCCTGACGGACCAGCAGGCGCGGTGCCATGATCACCCCCAGCCCATTTCTTGCCGCCTGGATACCCAGCGTAAGATTGTCGAAATGTTTACCCACCCAAAAATTCCCCCGGGTGCCGCTGGTTTTCGACCATTCAGCCCAGGCATGCAGCCGCGTGTCGGCATGCAGCAGCGGAAGCGTGGCCAGGTCCTGTTCATTCTGGAAACGCGCAGCAAATTGCGGAGCGCACAGTGGGCCAATGTAATCATCGCTGATCAGCGTGGCATCAATATCGTCATCGGGTGACTGTTCATAGCTGAGAATCAGCACATCGGTGTGTTCACTGCGCAGCAGATCGATCTCCACCAGTTGCTGAAACTGGATTTCGATGTCGGGATAGCGCAGATAAAAGCTGCTGATACGCGGGATCAGCCATTGGGAAAGAAAACTGGGGGCGCAGGAGACGCTGAGGTGGTGGCGCATGCCGGTACGAATACTTTCGCAGGTGGTGGACAGTTCGCTAAAGGCTTTCTGGCAACTGACCAGCAAGCGCTCACCATGTGAGGTTAATTTGACGCGTCCATTGGTGCGAACAAACAGCGGCTTGCCCATCCAGCTTTCCAGCTGGCGAACCTGATGACTGATGGCGCTGTGAGTCACATGCAGGCGTTCAGCGGCGACGCTAAAACTGCTGTGGAGGGCCGCCTGGTGAAAATAATGCAGTGCACGTAACGAAGGTAGCCCGGTCATACTCATCCCCTGTGTAAAAACCTAACAGGGATTGTCAGTTTATATCATTTCAAAGTCCAGCCGCATTGGCCTAACCTTTCCCCCTGATTCTGGCGGGTTGACTGGCAGGCGTCTCTGTGTTTACGCCGGTGATTTTCGCCATGGACCTGAGCATCACCCGCCATCCCACACAGCAAAAAAATAAGAGAATAATCACGCGATGGCTCGACAGAATGCTTCTGCCAGGGCGGCGGCGCGCGATCGGCTTCGCGGCTTGCTTTCCCGTCACTATCGGCTTGAACAGTACGATCTGTTCTTCGTCCCTTCATTACATATTGCGCGGGTGCTGCTCTCGCAGCTGTTCTTACGTCAGGAACAGGCACGCAATCAGTCACGTTACGCCTCGCAATATCGTGCCAGTGAATTAAGCGTGTTACCCGCGGTGCCGGTCATGGCGGGAAATATCGCGCTGGTTGAACATGTGGATCTGTTCTATGGCCGCGTGCGCCCGCTGGATGAATGCCAAAGCCAGGGGGTGACGGATGCGTCAGAGTCTTTTGCCTCGCAGTTGCACCGTCGTCTGATCAGTGATGCGCGACTGTTTGTGGCACGACTGGATCGCCACGCTGAGTTGAGTGCAGATCTGGTGCTGATTGCGCTGCGTACCCAGGATTTCAGCACGCTGGTGCGCAGCGAGTTGCGGTTGTTCGAACAGGGTCTGGCCCTCGGTGATGCACCGGAGCAGGCGTTGGCGCAGATGGCGACAGCGGAGTGGCGGCCCTATAATATCGCCAGTGTTGACACAATCACGCTGGAAGCGCCATTTTCACTGCAATCACTCCAGCAGCCCGGTCTGCCGTTTGCAATTTTGCCGACAGTACCCGGCAAGCCGCCACCGGAGCCGCATCCCGATTTGCAGCTGTGGCCTGCGCAGAAGCGCATGATGTTACGCGCTAATGTGCGCGGTAGCGCAACCAAAAGTCAGAATATGACCAGCAAACTGGCGAAACGTGTGCGCGAGCTGCTGAATAGCGGTCGCGATTCTGAAAAAGTGGAAAAATCCCGCATCGGGCTGGTATCCGCAACAAAAGGCAGTAAAGTAGGACATTAGGCGTAACCGCGCCCCCTTTCCTTGTGGTGCGCGGGGCATAATGGTATGGTCTTCGCCTTCTCAGATTGATCAATGCGATTCGCAAGGGGAATTACGCAATGCGTATTATTCTGCTCGGGGCACCGGGCGCAGGTAAGGGCACTCAGGCTCAATTCATCATGGAGAAATACGGTATTCCGCAAATCTCCACGGGCGACATGCTGCGTGCGGCAGTGAAAGCAGGCACCGAGCTGGGCCAGCAGGCGAAAGCCATTATGGATGCCGGCAAACTGGTGACCGACGAGCTGGTAATTGCGCTGGTTAAAGAGCGTATTACCCAGGAAGACTGCAAAAACGGTTTCCTGCTTGATGGCTTCCCGCGCACCATTCCGCAGGCTGATGCGATGAAAGAGGCGGGTATCAACGTCGATTTCGTGCTCGAGTTTGCCGTGCCGGATGAACTGATTGTGGATCGCATTGTTGGTCGTCGCGTGCATGCGCCGTCTGGTCGTGTTTATCACATCCAATACAATCCACCGAAAGTGGCAGGTAAAGATGATGTGACCGGCGAAGAGCTGACCACGCGTAAAGATGACCAGGAAGAAACCGTGCGTAAACGTCTGGTGGAATACCATCAGCTGACCGCGCCGCTGATTGCTTACTACAGCAAAGAAGCAGAAGCCGGTAACACGCAATACCACAAAATCGACGGCACCCGCCAGGTTGCTGAAGTGAGTGCACAGCTGGCAACCATCCTCGGTTAAGCCATCTCAGGGCCGGTTTACCGGCCCTTTTGCAGCAATTGCTTTCCCCTCAGGCTTTTTCCGCTACAATTTCTCCCGATTTTGACCCATTCGTTTTGACAGCAAGGAAATACAATGAGGCAAGAAAAGCCCGGGGTTTTACTGGTCAATTTAGGCACACCAGAGGCACCCACTACACCCGCAGTTAAACGTTATCTGAAACAATTCCTTGGTGACCCGCGAGTGGTTGATACACCGCGCTGGCTGTGGTGGCCGATTCTTAACTTCATCATTTTGCCATTCCGATCGCCGCGTGTGTCCAAACTGTATGCGTCGGTATGGATGGATGAAGGTTCACCGTTGATGGTGTTCAGCCAGCGGCAACGCGCTGCGTTGGCGCAGCAGCTGGATATGCCGGTCGAGCTGGGGATGAGCTACGGCCAGCCGAGTCTCGATGGCGCGCTTCAGCGCCTGCTGGCACAGGGCGTGACCAAATTGATCGTGCTGCCCCTCTATCCACAATTCTCCTGCTCAACGGTGGCGGCCGTGTGGGATGGGCTGGCGACCAGCTTCAAACCGCTGCGTTCACTGCCAGAAGTGGCATTTATCCGTGATTATGCCGAGCATCCGGCGTATATCGCCGCCCTGAAAGCGTCAGTCGAGCGTTCGTTTGCACAGCATGGCGAGCCGGATCTGCTGGTCCTTTCTTATCATGGCATCCCGCAGCGCTTTGCTGACGAAGGCGATGATTATCCGCAGCGCTGTAAAGACACCACCGATGCACTGGCGGCTGCGCTGGGGATCGCTCCGCATAAAATTATGATGACCTTCCAGTCGCGCTTTGGCCGGGAGCCGTGGCTGACGCCTTACACCGATGAAACCATGCAGGGTTTACCTGCGAAAGGCATCAAACATGTACAGGTGATGAGTCCGGGCTTTGCCGCCGACTGTCTCGAAACGCTGGAGGAGATTAGCGAGCAGAATCGTGAGTTTTTCCTGCACGCCGGCGGTGAAAAATTTGAGTACATCCCTGCGCTCAACGCTGACGATGAACACATCGAAATGATGGTACAGCTGGTCAACGCACGTCGTTAAGGGAGCGGCAGAGAATGTGCTATCATTCTCTGCCTGATTTTCCACACGGCATCCCCCATGAAATTTCCCGGCAAACGTAAATCCAAACACTACTTCCCCGTTAGCGCGCGCGATCCGCTGCTGCAGGTTTCGCAACAGGTTCAGGAGGAGGGGAGCTGGGTGGTCGGTATTGACCAGACGCTGGTGGATATCGAAGCGAAAGTTGATGATGACTTCCTGCAACGCTACGGCCTCAGCACCGGTCATTCGCTGGTGATTGATGACGTAACGGCCGAAGCGCTCTACAACGAGCTGTTGCGTGACCAGTTGATTAGCCATCAGTTTGCCGGAGGCACCATTGGCAATACGTTGCATAACTACTCAGTGCTGGCCGATGATCGTTCGGTGCTGCTGGGGGTGATGTGCAGCAACATCCAGATTGGCAGCTATGCCTATCGCTACCTGTGCAACACTTCCAGCCGTATGGACCTCAATTATTTGCAGGGAGTCGATGGCGCGATTGGCCGCTGCTTTACGCTGATTGGTGAGCAGGGCGAGCGTACGTTTGCCATCAGCCCGGGGTTGATGAACCAGTTGCAGGTCGCCAGCATCCCGGAAGAAGTGATCGCGGGCGCGTCCGCGCTGGTGCTCACCTCCTATCTGGTGCGTTGCCAGCCGGGTGAACCGATGCCTGAAGCGACGTTGCGCGCGATTGAATACGCCAAAAAACATAATGTGCCAGTGGTCCTGACGCTGGGCACTAAATACGTCATTCAGGATGATCCGCAGTTCTGGCGTGATTTTCTGCGCGATCATGTCTCCATTGTGGCGATGAATGAAGAAGAAGCTCTGGCGCTGACCGGTGAAACGGATCCGCTGCTGGCAGCCAATATGGCGCTGGACTGGGTCGATCTGGTGTTATGTACGGCGGGGCCGACCGGGCTCTATATGGCGGGCTTTACCGAACAGGAATACAAACGCAAAACCAACCATCCATTGCTGCCGGGGGCGATTGCGGAATTTAACCAGTTTGAGTTCAGCCGGGCGATGCGTCAGCAGGATTGTCAGCAGCCATTGCGTATTTTCTCGCATATCGCCCCGTATATGGGTGGGCCGGAGAAGATTATGAACACCAACGGCGCAGGTGATGCGGCTCTTGCGGCGCTGCTGCATGACATCACCGCCAACAACTTTCATCGTCAGAAAGTGCCGAACTCCAGCAAGCATGCGCGGGAGTATCTGACCTATTCGTCACTGGCGCAGGTGTGTAAATATGCCAACCGTGTGAGTTATCAGGTGCTGAACCAGCATTCACCGCGTCTGACGCGTGGCCTGCCGGAGCGCGAGGATAGCCTGGAAGAGTCGTACTGGGACAGATAAGCATATAACCCGTAGCGGCGCGATTTATCGCGCCGCTACGCAGATCATACGAATGAATTAAATTGGGCACTCACGTACTATCGGGTTTTGCGCGATCGCTTCTTCCAGCATATGCAGCATGCTGTTAGCGATCTCGCGTTCACCCATCACCACGCGATTGGCACCACGCTCAAGGATATATTCCACCTCGTCGTCATAATGGGCGCGGGCGATAATTTCAATATTGTCACGTTTTTCGCGGGCGGCAGTAACAATCTCACCGGCTTCATAGCCATTGGGGATGGTCAACAACAGCCAGCGGGCGCAATCAAGCCGGGCCAGTTCCATGGTATCGCTGCGGGCGGCATTGCCCAGTACCGCTTTGATCCCTTGATCGCGCAGGGCTTCCACGCGCGCTCGTGAGTTTTCCACCACCACCAGCGGGACATCGGCCTCCATCAGTTTCTGCCCCAGCAGACTGCCGACACGGCCATAACCAACAATCACCGCATGATCGCAGATATCCACCGGAATTTGCTTTTCTTCTTCAATGGCTTCCTCCAGTGTCTGTTCTGCCATGGTCTCGGTTTTCTCGAGATAGCGCTCCAGCAGGGTGAACAGAATCGGGTTGAGCATAATCGAGAGAATAGCGGCGGCCAGCACCAGATTGCGTCCCTCCTGGCTTAGCAATCCCAGTGAAATGCCCAGACCGGCCAGAATAAAGGCGAATTCGCCAATCTGCGCCAGGCTGACGGAAATCGTCATGGCAGTACGGCGTGAGTGGCCCAGTAGCGTCACCAGCAGCCAGGCGGCTACGGATTTACCCACCACGATGATCACCAGCGCACCCAGCACCGCCAGCGGTTGCTCGATCAGAATCATCGGGTCGAACAGCATACCCACGGAGACGAAGAACAGTACGGCAAAGGCATCGCGCAACGGCAATGTATCGTGCGCCGCACGGTGGCTGAGTTCCGATTCATTCAGTACCATCCCGGCGAAGAACGCGCCGAGGGCAAAGGAGACATCAAAAAACTCAACCGCACCAAACGCGATGCCCAGCGCCAGCGCCAGCACCGCAAGGGTGAACAACTCGCGTGAACCGGTGGCCGCGCTTTTTGCCAGAATCCACGGTACCACACGACGGCCCACCACCATCATCAGCACCATAAAGGCGACCACTTTACCGATGGTCAGTAACAAATCCCACGCCAGTAGCGTCGGGCTGGCATTGCCTTGTTCCAGCATGCCAGCGATGGCCGGGAGCAGTACCAGCG
Organism: Pantoea sp. App145; assembly: GCF_047947045.1. Taxonomy (NCBI): domain Bacteria; kingdom Pseudomonadati; phylum Pseudomonadota; class Gammaproteobacteria; order Enterobacterales; family Erwiniaceae; genus Pantoea; species Pantoea sp. App145. Next base: position 1,720,001 of record NZ_CP133290.1, on the reverse strand, counting down.
TCAGGACCATCACCAGGTCTTCCACAATCAGCCAGCCGATAGCGATTTGCCCGCGCTGGCTGTCAATCAGTTGACGCTCCTCCAGCGCACGCAGCAACACCACGGTGCTGGCGGTGGAGAGACACAGGCCAAATACCAGACCGGTCATCACTGACCAGCCCAGTGCCCACGACAGCCCCATTCCCAGCAGCGTTGCCACGGCGATTTGCGCCACAGCGCCAGGAATGGCGACGGACTTTACCGACATCAAATCCTTCAGCGAAAAATGCAGCCCCACACCAAACATCAGTAGAATGACGCCTAATTCAGCCAGTTCGGGTGCCAGATTGGTATCGGCGACGAAGCCGGGCGTGAAGGGACCCGCGAGGACGCCAGCCAGTAAATAACCGACCAGTGGGGAAATGCGCAGGCGATTAGCCAGCATACCAAGGAGAAAGGCGAGGACCAGTGCCCCGACAATGGTGGTGATCAACGGTGTGGTGTGATGCATGCCTGTCTCCTTGTGTGCAAATGTATCCGCTTGTAACAACCTAGTTTACTGCACAATGGCTAACGGAGTTTATACATTTGCGCAGAATATGTAGAAAACTGATAAAAAAGCCGCCGAAGCGTCATTTTCATCAGTTATCCCCCTCTATCGGCAGGATTTATGCTGAATAGAGGGGGAAGGGAAAAATAATTCCCCCCGGAAACAGGCTCAGGCGTGACGATTATCAGGCAGGAAAGCAGTCAAAAGGCCAATAAGTGGCAGCCAGGCACAGATTTGGTATACCCATTCGATGCTGGTGTGGTCTGCAACCACGCCCAGTACCGCGGCGCCCAGTCCACCCATACCGAAGGCAAAACCGAAAAACAGCCCGGAAACCATACCGATACGTCCCGGTAACAGCTCCTGTGCATAAACCAGAATGGCGGAAAATGCCGAAGCGAGAATCAGGCCGATAATCACGCTGAGTACACTGGTCCACATTAATGTGGCATGTGGTAATAACAGCGTGAAGGGGGCAACGCCCAGAATTGAACCCCAGATAACATATTTACGGCCAATCTTATCGCCAATTGGCCCGCCAATAATGGTGCCAGCCGCCACTGCGCCCAAAAAGGCAAACAGATGAAACTGCGATGCTTGCACCGAGAGGCCGAATTTCTGCATTAAATAGAAGGTGTAGTAGCTACTCAGGCTGGTGAGATAGAAATACTTGGAAAAAATCAGCAGCAACAAAATGCTGATCGCCAGCGCCACTTTTTTGCGTGGCAGCGGGTTCGCTGGCGTGATGGTGGTTTTGGCTTTAGCGGCGCGCTGCTGATGGCTGTACCAGCGGCTGACCTGCAACAGCACGATAATGCCCAGCAGCGCTGCCAGCACAAACCAGCCGAGGTGGCCTTTGCCATAGGGGGCGACAATCATCGCCGCCAGCAGTGGGCCGAGGGCGCTACCAAAGTTGCCACCGACCTGGAACAGTGATTGCGCCAGGCCGTGACGTCCGCCCGATGCCATACGCGCCACGCGCGATGATTCCGGATGAAAGACCGATGATCCGCTACCCACCAGCGCGGCCGCCAGCAGAACCTGGACATAATCGCTGGCAAAGGTCAGCAGCACCAGACCACATAGCGTAAAGCCCATCCCGACCGGGAGTGACCAGGGTTTGGGGTATTTGTCAGTGTAATAACCCACCAACGGTTGCAACAGAGAGGCGGTCACCTGAAAAGTCAGGGTGATCAGGCCAATCTGCACAAAGTTAAGGCTGAAGTCTTTTTGCAACAGCGGGTAAATCGCCAGCAGCAGTGACTGCAACATATCATTCAGCAGATGGGCGAGGCTGATAGCCCCTAAAATGCCAAATGCAGTACGCGCCGGAGCGCGTGTCGGGGAAGTGAGGGTATGATCGCTTGCCATAAAATTCCTGAAATGTGCCAATTTTCGTTATCAAGTTGTTACTTCTCACATGACTCTATAAGCCTTTCATCTTGAGTTAAAGTGCGATCTGTGCGACACAGAAGGGCGATAAAGCACATAAAGTCCACTGGTTTGTGGAAACACGCAGAATAAGGAGATCGGCTTTGTTGTTACTTCCACGCAGAACGCATTGGCTGGCGTTGATCATCTTACTGTTGCCAATGCTGGCACAGGCCTGGCAAACCGATCGCACCTATCGTCTGACTATCCTGCATACCAACGATCAGCACGGCCATTACTGGCCCAACGCGCAGGGTGAGTATGGCCTTGCGGCGCAGAAAACCCTGATGGATTATCAGCGCTACGATGCGCAGTCCAAAGGGAACGGCGTGTTGATTCTGTCGGGTGGCGACGTGAATACCGGTGTGCCGGAGTCTGATTTGCTGGATGCGGAACCCGATATCCGCGGCATGAATCTGGTGGGCTATGATGCGATGGCGCTGGGGAATCATGAGTTTGATAAGCCGCTCAGCGTGTTACAAAAGCAGCAAAAGTGGGCCAAATTCCCTTTCCTTTCCGCCAATATCTACGACAAAAGCACCGGTAAGCGGCTATTCAAGCCGTGGGCGGTCTTCAACCGTATGGGACTGAAAGTGGCGGTGATCGGCCTGACCACCACCGATACGCTGCGCATCGCCAATCCCGCCAGCGTGGCGGGTCTGGAGATTCGCGATCCGGTCACGGAAACCGAAAAGGCGGTGGCGGAACTGCGTGCCAGCGTAAAACCGGATGTGATTATTGCGCTGACCCATATGGGCCACTATGACGATGGCAGGCACGGCAGCAATGCGCCGGGGGATGTGGAGCTGGCACGCAGCCTGCCGCCCGGTACCATCAACCTGATTGTCGGCGGCCACTCGCATGATGCGGTCTGTATGGAAAAAGAGAATGTCAGCGTCAAAAACTATCAGCCAGGCCAGCCCTGTCAGCCGGATCGCCAGAATGGTGTGTGGATTGTGCAGGCGAAAGAGTGGGGTAAATATGTCGGGCGCGGCGATTTTACTTTCCGTAACGGCGAGCTGTCGTTGGAGAACTACCAGCTGATCCCGGTTAACCTGAAGCACAAAGTGAAGAATTTCGACGGCAGCGAATCGTGGCTGACCTGGCAGGAAGAGATTCCGCAGAACCCGGCGATGATGAAATTGCTGACCCCGTTCCAGAAACGTGCCGAAGCAAAACTGGATGTGAAGGTTGGCAGCAGCGACGGTGTTTTTGTTGGCGATCGTGACCAGGTGCGTTTTGTGCAAACCAATCTGGGGCAGCTGATTTTACGCGCCCAGATGGCGGCGACCAAAGCGGACTTTGCGGTGATGAGCGGCGGCGGCATTCGCACCTCGCTGGCGCAGGGAGAGATCAGCTGGCGCGATTTATTGCAGGTGCAGCCGTTCAGCAATCAGGTGGTTTCCGTGACGCTGACTGGCCGGGAATTGCTGGCTTATCTGGCAAAGGTCGCCAACATCACAACCGATGCGGGCGGCTTTGCGCAGTTTGCCCATATCAGCCTGGTGGCTGATGGCAGCAGCGTCAGTGAGGTGAAAATCAACGGTGTTCCGCTGGATATGGATAAAACCTATCGCATGGCGACCAACAGTTTTAACGCCACCGGCGGTGATGGTTATCCGCGCATCGACAGCCATGCGGGTTATAGCAACACCGGGTTGCGTGATGCTGATGTCTTGCGTGACTGGGTCAGCCATCATTCACCGCTGAAGGTGAGTGACTACGCGCCAGGTGATGGCATCGTTCACCTGACGGAAGCACAGAAGCAGCAACGGGATAAAGCGCAGGAGCCACCGCAGGAGAAACCAAAGAAGCGCAGCTATCCGCAAACGGTGCTGGCGTGGATTCTGCCCCATGCGGTAAAGAAATAAATCTCAGGCCTGACATGACTTACGCGTCAGCCAGCGCTGGCGCAACTTATCCCATAACCAGTTATACGCCACGGTATAAGGCAGGAAGAACAGGAAAAACGCCACTTCCAGCATAAAGGCTTCCAGCAGGGAAATACTGAGCATCCAGGCGGCGATCGGCAAGCCAATCACGATAAAGCCGCCTTCAAAGCCCAGCGCGTGCAGAATACGCAGCAGCGGACCCCGATGCACTTTACCTGGCGGGCAAAGGCGGTCAAAACCGGTGTTGTAAATCATGTTCCACAGCATGGCGACGGTCGACAGCATAATCGCCAGCGATCCCATCTGAAACAGCGGCTTTTCCATCGCCCAGGCTGCCAGAGGGGCTACAGTCAAAATCGCCAGAATTTCAAAGCATGCGGCGTGATAAAAACGCTCTTTTAATGAACGGGTACGCATAAAAACCTCCTGATTTGTTACGCGGCGCATTTTTTCACTTGCTGATGCTAAGATAAAATGAACACCTATCGATAAAAGCGATGGATAACGATGAAATACTCCCCGGAATCCCTTGAGGCTTTTGTACAGACTGTGGCCAGCGGATCCTTTTCTGCAGCCGCGCGTGCGCTGGGCAAAAGCCAGTCCACCATCAGCAGTGCGGTGGCGAATCTGGAAGATGATTTAGGTTTTATGCTGTTTGATCGCCAGGGGCGTCAGCCGGTCATAACCGAGCAGGGCCAGCGTGCGCTGGCGCAGGTGCAGCAAATTCTGGCGGCCAGCCAGCGATTGGATGAACTGGCGGTGCGTCTGGCACAGGGCGTGGAGCCACGCCTCAGCCTGGCGATTTCTGATTTCTGGCAGGCGGATCATCATGAAAATCTGCTGACCCGTTTTGAGGCGCGTTATCCGGATATCGAATTTGAATGCATGATTGCGGAAGACGCCGATGTGCTGGATCTGCTGCAGGCCGGGCGGGTACATCTGGGCGTGGTGCGCGCCCAGCCTGCGCTGCCCGCAGATATTGCGGTGACACGGTTGCAGGTGGGGGCGCAGATGGCGATTTATCTGCATCAGGATCACCCACTGGCGCAACAGGCACAGGTCAATGAGGGGCAATTGGGCGATTTGCGCCAGCTGCGGCTCAATACCTGGGTGGAAACGCGCGAACCGATGCCCGCTGGCCGGGTGTGGTCAGCGCCTTCCTATCTGTTATTGCTGGAGATGGCTGAACAGGGGTTTGGCTGGAGCGTGCTGCCGCGCTGGCTGGTACAGCAGTTTGGTCATCAGGTATTGCAGGAGTTGCCGGTGCCGGGATGGCCGCAGCATATTGCGGTGGAAGCGGTCTGGTCGCGGCGCAATCCGCCCGGACCTGCCGGGCGTTGGATGATCGATCAACTCTGCGCTCAGCAGCCTGCTTAATCGCGACGGGCTACATCCGCCAGCGGCGCATCCAGCAGACGCGACAGATCCTGCGCCGCCAGTTCAATATCCAGCCCACGTTTCCCACCGGAAATAAAAATGGTGGCGAACTCTGCGGCCTGTTGATCTATCACCGTAGGCAGACGTTTTTTCTGCCCCAGCGGGCTAATCCCACCCACCAGATAACCGGTTACGCGCTGCGCCAGCAGCGGATCGGCCATGTCGGCTTTTTTTGCCCCCAGTGCTTTGGCGACCTTCTTTAAATCCAGCTGGGTGGAAACCGGGGTGACGGCCACTGCCAGCTGTTTGGCATCACCGTTTAGTGCTACCAGCAGCGTTTTGAATACCTGACGTGCATCCAGATTCAGCTTACGCACTGCCTCGTCACCAAAATTGGTTTCATGGCTGTCATGTTCGTAAGGATGCAAAGTAAAGCTGACTTTTTGTTTTTCCAGCAGTTTTACGGCGGGAGTCATTTTTTTAATCCTTGCTAAGAAAAATCTTAAACTTATTGTGGCGAATAATGCTGGCGAAATTCTGAACTTTGCGCGAGAATTGGCCCGCGCCAGCCAGTAATGGCTGTGTGATAACCAAAATCATAAACAAATTCTTCTTTGACGGGCCAATAATAATATTGGCCTTCTTTTTTAGCGCGCCTTCAGCAGCCCCGGCAAATTATCATCCCCGTAAAGATGGAGCGCACCGACCGCCACCACATAACGCCCCGGCGGCAGTGCCAGCATCAATTCCCGCCAGTGCTGGTTGCGATTACGCATCAAAGTGTCATTCAGTTCATTGCTAAAGGTGGTGGGTAACGCCACCGGTTGCCGTTTCGGCGGGGCATCAAGCCACCAGCTGATCATGGTTTGCAGCAAACGGGCGTTGGTGTGCCAGTGCTCCAGCGTATCCAGCAGCAGCGGCAGGCCATCGTCTGGCAGCGATTTCAACAGGGCGATTTGCGTGTCAGGGCCTTCCAGCTCAATCACCGGCTTATTGACGTTTTTGGCCGCCTGCAACAACTGATAATCAATGCCATATTGTGGTCGCAGTCCGAGGCGCTGCGCCTGTTGCGCCTGCAACATCAGGGCAATCTGCCAAAGGGGTAGATGATCAAACATCGCTATCGACAACGTCAGCTCGTCACACAAGCTGTTCAGCCTGCTAAAGGTGGCGCTATCCAGACGTTCCGCCAGCGACGGCAGCTCATCACTGTCGGCGAACGGTGAGCCACCCTGGGTGATATCGGCTTCAACGATCAATGCATCAGCTTTTGCTAGCTGCCGCAGTAAACGGGCGGGCAGCGGCTGCATATCGCGTGTGCCCATATGAATGCTGCCGACCAGATGTAACCGGCGATCGCCCAGCTGAATATCCATCGCGGGCCAGGGGTAGCTGGCCGGAAACAGTCGCGCTATTAGCTGTGTTACGCATTGCCACAGGCTGCGTCTCATTCCCTGTCCTTTTTAAGTCAAAAATCCATGCTAGCGATTTCGACGCACAAAAAACAGCGCAGGGCTTGCTATTAGCGCACCGGCGGCTTAAAGCGCAGCAGACGATTCGCGTTACTCACCACGGTTATGGAGGAGAGCGCCATCGCTGCACCGGCCACAATCGGGCTAAGCAACATCCCGGTAAACGGATAGAGCACACCTGCTGCAATCGGAATACCTAAGCTGTTGTAAACAAATGCACCCAGCAGGTTTTGTCGCATATTACGCAGTGTGGCGCGGGAAATGGCCAGCGCATCAGCGACACAATGCAGGTCGTTGCGCATCAGCGCCATGGCGGCGGTTTCAACAGCGACATCGCTGCCGCCACCCATAGCAATCCCCACGTCTGCCTGCGCCAGCGCCGGAGCGTCGTTAATCCCATCGCCTACCATCACCACTTTGCGCCCCTGCTGTTGTAACTGCGCAATGGCCTGCGCTTTGCCTTCAGGCAGTACGCCCGCAATAACCTGGTCAATGCCGGCTTCGGCAGCAATAGCCCGCGCGGTTTTTTCATGATCGCCGGTCAGCATGATCAACTGATATCCCTGTTGATGCAGGCGTTGCAGCGCGTCGCGGCTCTCCGGACGCAGGCTGTCACGCAAGGCGATCAGTCCCAGCAGTTGGCGCTCATCCGCCAGCAGTACCGGGGTGGCACCCAGCGCTGCCAGCCGCTCGATATCATCACGAGCGACCGCACAATCAACCTGCTGCGCTTCCATCAACGCAAGGTTGCCCAGCAATAACGTTCTGCCTGCGACTTTAGCGCTGACACCCTTGCCGCGTATTGTACGAAATTGCTCAATGTCAGCGGCAGGCAGCTCTGGTGTAGCCGCAATGATCGCTTTTGCCAGTGGATGGCTGGAGCCTTGCTCCAGCTGTGCCGCCGTCTGCAGCACCTGCTGACGATCCCAGTCGGCATACAACAGCACATCGCTGACCTGAGGCGAGCCCTGCGTCAGGGTGCCGGTTTTATCAAACACCAGCGTGTCTACTTCGCTGGCGCGCTGTAGCGCATCAGCATCCCGTACCAGCACACCCAGCTCTGCGGCACGACCCACCCCGGCAATCACCGACATCGGCGTTGCCAGCCCGAGGGCGCAAGGACAGGCGATAATCAATACGGTGGTGACAATCACCAGCGTGTAAGCCAGCTGCGGTTGCGGGCCTGCCAGATACCAAATCAATCCACTAAGCAGGGCAATCGCTACCACTACGGGCACAAATACTGCGGAGATACGGTCAGCAAGACGTCCGATATCGGGTTTACTGCTCTGTGCCTGGCGCACCAGATTGATGATGCGTGCCAGGGTGGTGTGGCTGCCGGTAGCTCGCGCGGTAAAACGCAGCGTGCCATCCTGTACCAGCGTACCGGCGTAAACTTTGTCTCCGGGCTGTTTGCTTTGCGGTACGGCTTCGCCCGTCAGCATGGCTTCATCGCACCAGGCTTCGCCACTGGCTACTTCGCCATCGACCGGCACGCGGTCACCGGTTACCAGTTTAATCAGCATGCCGGGCTGAACTTCACTCAGCGGCAGCAGGGTTTCACCCTGATCGCTGATAACGCGAGCCTGGGCCGGGGTTAAATCCAGCAAACGTTCCAGCGCCTGAGAAGCCCGTTGCCGTGCTCGCTGCTCAAGCGCATGGCCCAGATTGATCAGACCAATGATCATCACGCTGGCTTCAAAATAGAGATGACGCGCCTGCATCGGGAAAAATTCGGGCCACAGCGCCACGCTCATAGAATAGAGCCAGGCGGCACCGGTACCCAGCGCAACCAGTGTATCCATGGTTGCCGTGCCGTGGCGCAGGCTGCGCCAGGCGCTGCGATAGAAGTGGCCACCCGCTATCACCATCACCAGTAACGTTATGGCCCCCAGTGTGCGCCATAAGGTGATGTTGCTGGCGTTGAGCATCATATTGTCGCCCAGCATGCCCCAGATCATCATTGGGACGCCGAGCAATAATGCCAGTGCCGATTGCCAGCCAAAACGGCGCATCGCCTGACGGGCGCTGACCTGCTGGCGTTCACGGCGGGTTTGTTCATCTTCGATAATTTCTGCTGAATAACCGGCCTGATCGACCGCACCTATCAGGTCTGCGGGTTGTGCATCACCGAGCACCAGCGCGCTGCGCTCGCCAAGGTTAACGCGTGCCTGACTGACGCCAGGCACTTTTTGTAGTGCCTGCTCAACACGGCTGACACAACTGGCACAGCTCATACCACCAATTAATAAGTGATGGACAGGCTGGGTTTCATCTGCCGGGGGCGAATAGGACTCCGTTGCCAGCGCCTCCGGCTGCGGCTCTGATGCTGCCAACGGTTCAGACTTTGGGCTGTCTTTCAACGCTGCGTGATACCCCGCCTGTTCTACGGTGGCGATCAGATCGCTGGCGCTGGCGGCACCCGTGACGCGTGCTTCCTGCTGAGTCACTTCAGCCTGTTCAACATCGCCGCGCTGTTCCAGCGCCTCTTTGACCCGTTTGACGCAGTGGCCGCAGGATAAGCCATCCAGCGCCAGCAACTGTGTATGTGACATGTTTAACTCCTTATGCGTTCAGGTTTGACTGCATGCAGACTTTGCATTAGTTATAAAGCCTAAACCTTCCATTCAGGGGAAGGTCAAGGGGAGCAAATGAACATTAGCGATGTCGCCAAAAAAACCGGGCTGACCAGTAAAGCGATTCGTTTCTACGAAGAGAAAGGCGTCGTGACGCCGCCGCTGCGCAGTGAAAATGGTTATCGCAGTTACAATCCACACCATATTGATGAACTTAACCTGTTACGCCAGGCACGGCAGGTGGGGTTCACCCTTGAAGAGTGCCGCGAACTGGTGACGCTATTCAATGATCCCGCGCGCCATAGCGCTGATGTGAAGGCGCGAACGTTGCAAAAAGCGGATGAGATTGCTGCCCATATCGAGGAATTACATGCGATGCGAGCACGTTTGCTGGCGCTGGCCGAAGCCTGTCCGGGTGATGATGGCGCTGAATGCCCCATCATCAATCACCTGGCGGGATGTTGCCATCAGGGTGCAGGAAAGCGCGGCTGAATCCGTAGCGTGATGCCGACCACACCCGTGACCACCACCTGAGTACCGGCAGGTAGATCGTTTTCTGCCTGCACGCGCCAGCTGCTGTCGCCAATGCGTATATGGCCGGTGCCATCTTTCAGGGTATTTTCCAGCGTAAAGTGCTGCCCGATGAGCTGTGTACCGCGCTGATTGAGAACGTTTGGTTGCTGAGACGCTTCACGGTAGCGCATCCAGCGATACCAGAAAAATACGCACAGCAGCGTCAATACCGCAAACAGCACGCCCTGGCTGGTCCATGAGAAGGGAAAAAACCACTCAATGATGCCGACCAGTACCGCCGCCAGCCCGCTCCATAACAGATAGCCACTGGTGCCGAGCATCTCCGCAGCCAGCAACAGGCCGCCGAGTGTCAGCCAGAACCAGTGCGGATGCGCAATCAGCTCCATCAGGATCACGGTTTGCGCTCCCTGCCACTCTCTTTCAGCAGCTCGCTAATTCCGGCCACCGAGCCGAGCAGGCTGCTGGCATCCAGCGGCATCATCACGACCTTGCTGTTGCTGGCTTCACCGATTTTTTGCAGAGCATCGGTATATTTTTGTGCCACAAAGTAGTTCACCGCCTGAATATCCCCGGCGGCGATCGCTTCGGATACCATACGTGTTGCAGTGGCTTCTGCCTGCGCCTGACGCTCACGTGCTTCGGCATGCAGGAACGCGGCTGTTCGTTCCCCCTCAGCTTTCAGGATTTGTGACTGTTTTTCCCCTTCAGCGCGCAGAATCGCTGCCTGACGCACTCCTTCTGCCGTCAGGATGTCGGCACGTTTGGTTCGTTCGGCTTTCATCTGCGCGTTCATGGCGGCAATCAGTTCCTGTGGTGGACGCACATCACGAATTTCGATACGGGTGATTTTCACTCCCCAGGGGTTGGTCGCTTCATCGACAATGTGCAGCAAACGGGTATTGATGTTATCGCGCTGCGACAGCATTTCATCCAGCTCCATGCCACCGAGAACGGTGCGGATGTTTGTCATGGTGAGATTGAGTATGGCCAGCTCAAGGTTGCTGACTTCATACGCCGTGCGAGCGGCATCGATTACCTGAAGAAAGCAGACCGCATCGATAGTAACGTTGGCATTGTCTTTGGAGATCACTTCCTGGGAGGGGATATCGAGTACACGTTCCATCATATTGACCTTGCGGCCAATGCGATCCATGAACGGCACGACTAACGTCAGACCGGGTTGCAGGGTACGGGTATAACGCCCAAAGCGTTCCACCGTCCACTGATACCCCTGTGGCACAATTTTTACTCCGGCCCATACGGTAACCAGCGCGAGTACGATGATTACCGGCATCACAGTCAACATATAACCTCCTGGTTGTCAGATGAGGGAGCTGAGTCTCTTCGGCTCCCTTTTAACGCTAGTACAGCAGCGAATAGAGCTGGCGGCGATAGCGTGCAGCCAGTGCATCACCCGTTCCCAGCGCGGCCAGAATTTCCTGCAACATCTTACGTACCTGGCCGTCACCGGCGTTGAGATCGCTTTTCAGAAAGCTATACAGAAGCTCAAGCGCTTCTTCATTACGGCCCACCTGATGCAGCTGTAAAGAAAGTTTAGCAGCCAGGTCGGCGTTCGCGGGGTCCTTTGCCAGCTGTTCCTGCAAATGCTGAATTTCCGGGGTATCGGCGGCCTGTTTCAGTAATTCAATTTGTGCCACCAGGCTTTGATAACGCGTGTCCTGATCCTGCAACGGCACCACATTCAGCACCGCTTCCGCTTCATCGCTACGGTTCAGGGTGATCAGCACTTCTGCCAGCAGAAAGCCAATTTCACTGGCCTGATTGCTTAACTGCCAGGCGTCTTTCAGCAGCGGCAATGCCTCCAGCGGTTTGCCTTCATCCAGCAGGGCCATCGCCTGCTGTGCTTTCAATTCTTCTTCGCGCGGCAGGACTTTTTGCAGCAGGGCGCGAATAGCTTCTTCAGGCTGCGGTCCTTGGAAACCATCCACCGGCTGACCATTCTGGAACAGATACACCGTCGGGATTGAGCGCAGACCAAATTGTGACGCCACCATCTGCTCTTTATCGCAATCCAGTTTTGCCAGAATAAACTGCCCGGCATATTCCTGGGCCAGATGCTCCAGCACCGGCGTCAGCTGCTGGCAGTGCTGGCTGCGGTCGGACCAGAAATAAAACAGCACCGGCAACTGCATGGATTGTTCCAGCGTCTGATGCAGGTTGGATTCGTTGATGTCGATAATTAAAGCGTGTGACATGAATGCGTCTCTTTGCTGAAAGTGTGTTGAGAATATGGGGGCAAGCTGCCCGGCTTCAAGTTCAAATCAGGGTTGCAGGCTATTTGCTGCGCAAAATGCGATCCAGCATCCAGCCTGGCAAGATGCGTTTTAACAGGCTCATACTCCAGGCCACCAGCGTCACCGGATAGCGCAAGCGCGGGTGCTGACTTTCCAGCGCATGACGTAGCTTCGGTAAAATCGCCTCGGGCGGCAGGGTAAAGCGTGCGGCAATACCGGGATTGCGCACCGGTTTATCGCTCTCGCCCTGATGAACGTTATCGGTGAAGCGGGTACGAATCGGTCCTGGTTCAATCAGGCTGACACGGACGCCGGACTGACGCAACTCCATCCGCAGCGCATCACTCCAGGCTTCCAGCGCATATTTACTGGCGGCGTAAGCGCCGCGTCCGGGGGTGGAAATCAGCCCCAGCACTGAGCTGGTGTTGATGATACGACCATTGCCGCTGGCTTTCAGCGCGGGCAGCAGACGCATCGTCAACTGATGGGTGCCGAAAAAGTTGGTGGAGAATTGCTGTTCCAGTTGCTGACGTGACAGGCTTTCGAGGGGGCCGTAAATGCCAAAGCCACCGTTGTTGAATAAACCGTGCAGACGATTTTCCGTCAGCGCAATAACCTGGTCGGCGGCGGCATCGACGCTGGTTGGATCGTCAAGATCCAGTGCAATCCCGATAAATCCCAGCGCATGCATACGCTCAACGTCTTCTGCCCGGCGACAGGCAGCAATCACGCGATACCCGCGTGACAACAGATCATTTGCAGCCACCAGGCCAATGCCGCTGGAGCAGCCGGTGATAAGAATCGATTTTTGCATAACTTTACCTGTTAAAAATCACGCGCCTGCGTTAATCATGCTTTACTAGCGGGGCCAGTGCTTTCGCCATCACGCCGGCGATAAAGGGCTGTGCATCCGGGTTCGGATGTATGCCATCCTGCTGCATCCACTCCGGTTTCAGGTAGACCTGTTCCATAAAGAAAGGCACCAGAGGAATGTCGTACTGCTGTGCCAGCTGCGGATAAATCGCGCTAAACGCCTCCGTATAACGACGTCCATAATTTGCCGGTAAACGAATCTGCATCAGCAGCGGCTGGGCATTGGCTCCTTTTACCTCGTTGATAATTTTGCTCAGATCCTGGGCGATATTTTGTGGTGGGAAGCCGCGCAGACCATCGTTACCGCCCAATTCGATTAACACCCAGCGTGGTTGGTGCTGTTTTAATAACGCCGGTAAACGCGCCAGCCCCTGTCCGGCGGTATCGCCGCTGATACTGGCGTTGATAATTCTGGGCTGCTGCTGCCATTGTTTATCCAGCAGGCTCGGCCAGGCGACGGTGGCGGACATCCGGTAACCAGCGCTGAGGCTATCGCCCAGCACCAGCAGGGTATCAGCTGCGGCAAGACGTGACACCAGCAGAAGCAATAACAACAGGAAGGGATAATGCCAGCGGAAAACATTGTTGAAGTTCATCATCTTACTAAGTCCGTCGGTCAGGGAGAGCATCAGCTGACCATCCTTACTGGAGTTGAGCTGGTTGTCAAACCAGCCGAGACCATCGCGCTGATTGGTGAGTCTGGCTCGGGCAAATCGACGCTGCTGGGCATCCTCGCCGGGCTGGATGATGGCAGCAGCGGCGAAGTCCATCTGCTCGGCGAACCCCTGCATACCATGGATGAGGAGCAGCGGGCTGCGCTGCGCGCCAGGGAGGTCGGCTTTGTTTTTCAATCCTTTATGCTGGTGCCAACGTTAAATGCGCTGGAGAACGTGCAACTGCCTGCGCTGTTGCGTGGCGTGAGCGATCGGGAAAGCCGCGCTCAGGCGGTGGATTTGCTGACCCAGCTTGGGCTGAAAGCGCGTTTGCATCATCTTCCCGCACAACTTTCCGGTGGAGAACAACAGCGTGTGGCGCTGGCGCGTGCCTTTAACGGATGGCCAGGTTTGCTATTTGCCGATGAACCGACTGGCAATCTCGATCGTCAGACCGGTGACCGCATTGCTGATCTGTTGTTTTCCCTGAACAGGGATTTCGCCACGACACTGATCCTGGTTACGCACGATGAACAGCTGGCGGCACGTTGCGATCGTCGCCTGCGGCTACGTGATGGCAAATTGTGGGAGGAGTCATGATCTGGCGCTGGTTCTGGCGCGAGTGGCGTTCGCCCTCGCTGTTGATCGTCTGGCTGGCGCTGACGCTGGCGGTGGCCTGTGTGCTGGCGCTGGGTTCGATCAGCGACCGCATGGAAAAAGGCTTAAGCCAGCAAAGCCGTGATTTTATGGCGGGCGATCGCACGCTGCGCAGCAGTTCCCCGGCCCCGGAAGCCTGGCTGGCAAAAGCGCGTGAGGAGGGCTTGTCAGTCAGCCGCCAGCTCAGTTTTATGACCATGACCTTTGCGCAGCAAACGCCGCAGCTGGCGGATGTGAAGGCGGTCGATGATGCGTATCCGATGTTCGGTACCTTGCAAACGGATCCTCCTGGCCTGCGCCCGGTTGCCGGAACGGTGTTGGCGGCCCCGCGCTTGCTGGCGTTGCTCAACCTGAAAACCGGCGATCAGATTGATGTGGGTGACACCACGCTGCGTATTGTCGGGGAGGTGATTCAGGAGCCGGATGCCGGTTTCAATCCCTTCCAGACCGCCCCGCGCCTGTTAATGAACCTGGCCGATGTGGAGAAAACCGGTGCTATTCAGCCGGGTAGCCGTCTGAGCTGGCGTTACAAATTTTCCGGCGATCCGGCCCCATTGGCACGCTATGACAGCTGGATTCAGCCGCAGCTGAAGCCCGATCAGCGCTGGATCAGCGTTGAAAACTCAGAAGATGCATTAGGACGATCGATGCAGCGGGCGCAGCAATTTTTGCTGCTTTCGGCGTTACTGACGTTGCTGCTGGCGATCGCCGCCGTCGCGGTGGCGATGAGCCACTATTGCCGCAGCCGCTATGATTTGGTGGCGGTGCTGAAAACCCTCGGTGCGACGCGGCGGGTGCTGCAACGCTTAATCATCGGCCAGTGGCTGGCAGTGCTGCTGCTGGCAGCATTGGCGGGGAGCGTGCTGGGGCAGGGAATTGAGGTCATCCTGCTGGTGATGCTGAAACCGGTCCTGCCTGGCGCGCTGCCGGCCGCCAGTTTCTGGCCCTGGCTGTGGGCGCTGGGGGCAATGTTTGTGATTTCGCTGCTGGTGGGCCTGCGACCTTATCGTTTATTAATGGCAACCCTGCCGCTACGCGTATTGCGGCGGGATGCCGTGGCGAATGTCTGGCCGCTGCGTTTCTATCTGCCGGTGATGGCACTGGTGGTGATTGGTCTGCTGGCGCTGCTGATGGGCGGCAGCAAAATGTTGTGGGCACTGCTGGTGGGCGTAGTGATGCTGGCAATATTGCTGGCGGTACTTGGCTGGGGCGCGCTGCTGCTGTTGCGGCGTCTGGTGGTGCGCAATCTGGCGATGCGATTGGCGATTAATCGTCTGCTGCGCCAGCCTGCCATGACCCTCAGCCAACTGGCGGCTTTTTCGCTCTCCTTTATGCTACTGGCACTATTGCTGGTGATGCGCGGTGACCTGCTGGATCGCTGGCAACAGCAATTGCCACCGGATAGCCCCAACTATTTTCTGCTGAATATGACGCAGGAACAGGTGCCGCAGGTACGTGATTTCCTCCATTCGCATCACATCAAAGCAGAAACCTTCTATCCGATTATTCGCGCGCGTCTGACGCAGCTGAACGGGAAGGATGCCGATCCGAATATGGATAACGCGCTGAATCGCGAGCTGAATCTGACGTGGCAGGCAGAACGACCAGATCATAACCCACTGGTGGCGGGAACATGGCCGCCGCGTGCCGGGGAGGTTTCAGTAGAAACTGAGCTGGCGGATCGGCTGGGAGTGAAACTGGGCGATACCTTAACCTTCAGCGGCGATACCCAGCAGTTCAGCGCCAAAATTACCAGCCTGCGTAAAGTTGACTGGGAAAGCATGCGACCAAACTTCTTCTTCATTTTCCCGCCGGGTGCGCTGGATGATCAGCCGCAGACGTGGCTGACCAGCTTCCGTATGGACAGCAATCCGGCCTTACTGGCGCAACTGAATCGCAGTTTCCCCACCCTGAGCCTGCTGGATATTGGCAGCATACTGCGCCAGATTGGTCAGGTGCTGGCGCAGGTCAGCCAGGCACTGGAAATTATGGTGGTGCTGGTGACGATTTGCGGCGTGTTACTGTTGCTGGCGCAGATTCAGGTCGGTATGCGTCAGCGGCGTCAGGAGCTGGTGGTTTATCGCACGCTGGGGGCGAGCAAGCGGCTGCTGCGTGGGACGTTATGGTGCGAGTTCGCGCTGCTTGGCGTGGTGTCGGGTGTGGCAGCGGCGCTTGGAGCGGAAGCGGCCCTGTGGGGATTACAGCGTAAAATCTTTGATTTTCCGTGGGAACCAGACTGGAGCCTGTGGCTGGCGTTACCGATCTGCGGAGCAGTTTTGTTGTCGTTGTGCGGCGGCTGGTTGGGTGTGCGCTTGCTGAAGGGGAAAGCGTTGTTCAGAAGGTTTGAGGCGGCGTGATAAATCGCACCGCGTTACAGAACGGTCGCCATTGATGGCGACCGTTTTCGTTACAGTTTCTCCACCGCCCAGGCGATACCACTGGCGTACTCAGGCGGTAGCAAAGGCACCAGCGCGTTCAGAGCCGCAGCCAGGCGGGCCTGGTCGCTGTCAGTGATATTCAGGTGACCCACTTTACGTCCCGGACGCACTTCTTTTTCGTACCAATGCAGATGCACCAGCGGCTGATGCAGCCACGCCAGATTCACATCAGTACCGATCAGGTTGACCATCACGGAAGGTGCATACACCACCGGCTGTGGCAGCGGTAAGCCCAGTACGGCACGTAAATGCAGCTCGAACTGGCTGATGGACGCGCCATTCTGTGTCCAGTGCCCGCTGTTGTGCACGCGCGGAGCCAGCTCGTTGATCAGCAGGCCTTGTGGTGTGATGAAACATTCCATCGCCATCACGCCCACGTAGTTCAGCTCATGCATGATGGCGCTGAGCATTGCTTCGGCCTGTTGCTGCTGTGCGGCATCCGCCTGCGGGAAGGCCACGCTGGTACGCAGAATGCCGTCCTGATGCAGGTTATGGGTCAGCGGGTAGAAAACGGTGCTGCCGTCCTGACCGCGCGCGCCCACCAGTGAAACTTCGCCGCTGAAGTTGATGCCCTGCTCAACGATACATTCACCGTAGCATTCATCCGGCAGGCTGTCGGTTTCATTGGCGCGCAGACGCCACTGACCACGCCCGTCATAACCACCGGTACGGCGTTTGACAATGGCAAGTTCGCCCAGTGAACTGAACACCTGCAGCCACTCGCTTTTATCCGCCAGCAACTGCCACGGCGCGGTGGCAAGGTTGAGCTGATCGAGCAGCTGTTTTTGCGTCAGGCGATCGGCCAGACGCGGGAAAATATCGCGATTCACAAACGCCGGATGGCTTGCCAGTTCACGCGTCAGCGCAGTTTCCGGCCAGCGTTCAATTTCGGCGGTGATAACGCTTTGTGCAATCGGCAGGGCAGAGGGTTCCGCATCCAGCCCTACCGGGTAGACAGCGATACCCAGCGGTTCACCGGCCTGACGCAGCATCCGGCCTAACTGACCATTTCCCAGTACGCAAACCGGTTTCATGCATCCCCCCGCGGGTCCGGGTTGTTCAGCACTTCATCAGTCTGGGTCTGACGCCAGGTTGCCAGGCGAGTTGCCAGCGCGCTGTCGTGAATCGCCAGAATCTGTGCGGCCAGCAGTGCGGCGTTCGCGGCACCGGCTTTACCAATTGCCAGCGTGCCTACCGGAATACCACGCGGCATTTGCACGATGGAGTAAAGGCTATCGACCCCGCTCAGCGCGGCGCTTTGTACCGGTACACCCAGCACCGGCACCAGCGTTTTGGCTGCCAGCATGCCCGGCAGATGTGCGGCACCGCCAGCACCGGCGATAATCACCTGAAAACCATTCTGGGCGGCGTTTTCGGCAAAGCTGAACAGTTTGTCCGGCGTACGGTGAGCAGAAACCACTTCAACGTGGAAGGGGACATCCAGGCTGTTAAGAATTTCCTCGGCGAACTGCATGGTAGCCCAGTCACTTTTGGAACCCATGACGATGGCGATACGGGCCGGGGCGGCGTTGGATGACATGCGGTCAACTCCTGTGAATATACAAACGAACCTGGCCGGGCGGGCAGGTGAAGAAGGGCACAGAGAATAGCATGAGATGGCAGCAAGGAAAACGGTTGCGTGGCCGGAAAACGGGCAAGATTGCCCGTTTGTCAGAACGGAAATTCGATAAGCCTGACGCCATCAGCATCGACCTGAACCATCGATCCCTGCTGATGCCAGGCACCGAGCACCACGCGTTGAGCGTTTTCACCCTGCAAAACAAACTCATGGATAGCCGGGCGATGGGTATGGCCGTGAATCAATAGCCGCACCTGCTGGCGCGTCATGGCCTCGATAACCGCCTGTTGATTGACATCCATGATGCTCAGCGACTTATGCTGATTGGCCTGTTTGCTGTCGGCACGCATTCTGGCGGCAATCCGCATCCGCAAACGTAATGGTAAGGCGAGAAACAGTTTTTGCAGCCAGCGCTGATGCACTTTGGCGCGAAAACGCTGGTAGCCTTCATCGTCGGTGCAAAGGGTATCGCCGTGCATAATCAGCAGACGCTGACCATACAGAGTTAACACCTGTTCTTCCGGCAGCAACGTCATGCCGCAGGCAGCAGCAAAGCGCTGGCCGAGCAGGAAATCGCGATTGCCGTGAATAAAATACTTCGGAACCGGCAACGCCTTGAGCACAGCGGCGATTTGCTGATGCAGCGGATTGGGATCGTCATCGCCGATCCAGGCTTCAAACAGGTCACCGAGGATATAAAGCGCATCGCACTGATGCGCTTCACGCTGCAAAAAATGCAGAAAACCGGCAGTAATTGCCGGTTCGTCCTGACACAGATGAAGATCTGCGATAAACAGCGTGCGCGACATTACTCGCTAACGGTCACTTTCTGGATGATCACGTCATCTTTCGGCACATCCTGGTGCATGCCGCTGCGGCCGGTAGCAACCGCTTTGATTTTTTCGACTACGTCCATACCTTCAACCACTTCAGCAAACACGCAGTAACCCCAGCCCTGCAGGCTTTCGTCACGGAAGTTCAGGAAGTCGTTGTCGGCTACGTTGATGAAGAACTGCGCAGTGGCAGAGTGCGGGGCCTGAGTACGTGCCATCGCCAGAGTGCCACGGGTGTTTTTCAGACCGTTATTGGCTTCGTTACGGATTTCTTCTTTGGTGGCTTTCTGTTTCATGCCAGGCTCAAAACCGCCGCCCTGAATCATAAAGCCATTGATGACACGGTGGAAAATGGTGTTGTCGTAGAAACCATCACGGCAGTAATCCAGGAAGTTCTTTACGGTTGCCGGCGCTTTATCATCGAAAGTTTTAATTACGATATCGCCATGGTTCGTCTGGAAAGTGACCATCATTCTCGTCCTGTAAAGGTTGTCGTCGGTGCCAATAGCCGCGCATGCAAAGCAGCGGGCCTTTTTGTAGACGCTCCTTATATCACAAATTGTGATGACGCGTCAGCAAGGTGGCGGCTGTTGCTATGCTGGCGTCGCGCTGGCGTAAAAAATACGGCACAATACGCAGCTAGCCTGAATAGGCCTTCTTCGCACACGTTTATACGGAACCTTTCAATGTTAAAGATTTATAACACCCTGAGTCGACAGAAAGAGGAATTCAAACCCATCCATGCTGGCGAAATCGGCATGTACGTGTGCGGCATCACGGTGTACGACCTCTGTCATATCGGCCACGGGCGTACCTTCGTTGCGTTTGATGTGGTGGCGCGCTACCTGCGCTATGTCGGTTATACGCTGAAGTATGTGCGTAACATCACCGATATTGACGACAAAATTATCAAACGTGCCAACGAAAACGGCGAAAGCATCGAAACCCTGACCAATCGTATGATCGGTGAAATGCATAAAGATTTCGCCGCGCTGGGTATCCTGCCGCCGAATCTGGAGCCACGCGCCACACGTCATATCGACGAAATTATCGAGTTGGTTGGCCTGCTGATTGAGCGTGGTCACGCTTATGTGGCAGATAACGGCGACGTGATGTTTGATGTCCTCAGCGACAAAGATTACGGTGCGCTGTCACGCCAGGATCTGGAGCAATTGCAGGCCGGTGCGCGCGTGGAAGTGGCTGAAGTGAAACGCAATCCGATGGATTTCGTGCTGTGGAAGATGTCCAAAGCGGACGAACCGGCATGGAGTTCACCGTGGGGCAATGGTCGTCCGGGCTGGCATATTGAATGTTCGGCGATGAACTGCAAACAACTCGGCACCCATTTCGATATTCACGGCGGCGGTTCCGATCTGATGTTCCCGCACCATGAAAACGAAGTGGCGCAGTCCACCTGTGCGCATGACGGTCCGTACGTTAACTACTGGATGCACTCCGGTATGGTGATGGTTGACCGCGAGAAGATGTCAAAATCCCTCGGCAACTTCTTTACCGTGCGCGATGTGCTGCAGCACTACGATGCGGAAACCGTGCGTTACTTCCTGATGTCGGGCCACTATCGCAGCCAGCTGAACTATGGCGAAGATAACCTCAATCAGGCGCGTGCGGCGCTGGAGCGCCTCTACACTGCGCTGCGTCACACTGATGCTGCTGCGGTGGCGGCGGGTGGTGAAGAGTTTGAAACACGCTTCCGTACTGCAATGGATGATGATTTCAACACGCCGGAAGCTTACTCGGTACTGTTCGATATGGCGCGAGAAGTGAACCGTCTGAAAACGGAAGATAAAGCGGCTGCCGATGCGCTGGCGGCGAAACTGCGTCAGTTGGCGGATGTGCTGGGCATTCTGCAACAGGATCCGGAGCAGTTCCTGCAAAGCGGTGCGCAGGCGAACGATGATGAAGTGGCGGAGATTGAAGCGCTGATTCAGATGCGTAACGATGCGCGTAAAGCGAAAGACTGGGCGCAGGCCGATGTGGCGCGCGATAAGTTGAATGCGTTGGGGATCGTGCTGGAAGATGGTCCGCAGGGCACGACATGGCGTCGTAAATAAGAACAAGGGCGAACTTCGGTTCGCCCTTTTTGTTTATGCCACAACGGTAATGCGTTGACCGGCAAATTCCACCGTTTGACCGGCGAAAATCTTACAACGTTTACGGGTTTCCACTGCGCCATCGACGAGCACTTCACCTTCACCGATGACCGCTTTAGCCTGAGCGCCGCTCTCCACCCAGCCTTCGAGTTTCAGTAGATCGCACAGATCAACATGCGGGTGTTTACCCAGAGAAAAACTTGCCATTATGCGTTCTCCTCATCGTGATATTCTTCGCACGCCTGCAGCGTGTTTTGGATCAGGGTGGCAACCGTCATCGGGCCAACACCGCCCGGCACCGGCGTGATATAAGAAGCGCGTTCGGAAGCAGTGGCGTAATCCACATCACCTACGACTTTACCGCTTTCCAGACGGTTAATACCCACATCGATCACGATCGCGCCCGGTTTAATCCAGTCACCCGGGATAAAGTTTGGTTTACCCACCGCGACGATCAACAGGTCAGCATGCTCAATATGGTGACGCAGATCTTTAGTGAAGCGATGGGTGACGGTGGTGGTGCAACCCGCCAGCAGCAGCTCCATGCTCATCGGACGCCCAACAATATTCGATGCACCAACCACCACGGCATTCAGGCCGTAGGTATCGATGTTATAGCGCTCCAGCAGCGTTACGATACCGCGTGGGGTGCAGGGGCGCAGTTTCGGTGCGCGCTGGCACAGGCGACCGACGTTATACGGATGGAAGCCATCGACGTCTTTGTCCGGCACGATGCGTTCCAGCACTTTGACGTTATCGATGCCTGCCGGCAGCGGCAACTGCACCAGAATGCCATCGATCTCGTGATCGTTGTTCAGGGCATCGATTAAATCCAGCAGTTCGGCTTCGCTGGTGGTGGCAGGCAAATCGTATGAACGGGATATGAAGCCCACTTCTTCACAGGCGCGACGTTTGCTGGCGACATAGATCTGTGAAGCAGGGTTTTCACCCACCAGAACGACTGCCAATCCCGGGGCGCGTTTTCCGGCTGCCAGACGCTGCTGTACTTTTTCCGCAACCTCAAGGCGCACCTGTTGCGCAATCGTTTTACCGTCAATAATTTTTGCTGCCATCAGAGAGGAAATCCACTGTGTTATGTTGAAACGGGGGAAAGGCGCCTATTCTGTCAGAAGCGCGCCGCGCTGTCAGGCACAGAATGATCCTGAGGTCTGCTTTTGTCACTTCAGATTGTCAGCGTTAACCCGTATCATGCCTGGCGATTAATTTAGTGGAATGCATATGATCTGGCTAATTCTTGCGACTTTAGTGGTGGTGTTTGTAGTGGGTTTCCGCCTGCTGACGGCCGGTTCTCGCCATGCGGCGCAGGCACTGAGCAAGCGACTGCAATTGCCTCCGGTGCATGTGGAATCGATGTTGTCGCTGATGGGCAAAGAGGCGGCGAAAGAGTTTACCGACTACATCACCGGCGACAATGAAAGCCATTTGCAAAATGCCACGGTGGTACTGCTGATCTGGCAGGTGTTTATCGTCGATAGCGGGGATGCGAATATGCAGCGCTGGCATCAGATTTTGACGCGCGCGCATTTTTCTCCGGTCATCACGCAACAGCAACTGTTGCTGGCGATGGGTTTTCTGCGTGAGCTGGAACCTGACAGGCAGGAGATGAACGCCCTGCGTGAACGTTTCAACGGCAGTTTTGCCCAGGGAATCGAGCTGGAAGGCGAGGCGAAAGAAGAGACGAATCTGATCTCACTGAGTGAATATCGCAATCGTCACTGAGGGGCGATTGGCTGGCGGGTGCAAAAACGCGCAACCCATAATTCGGCACAAGCGTACTCACACCGCAAAAAAATGCCCCCGTCTGTCACCCGGCGGGGGCATTTTTATTGCTGACACAGATGATTATTTGCGGTTTTTACGCATGAAATCATCCATGAAGTTGGTCAGTTTTTCAGCCGCAGGCTGGGACAGTGCATTATAGATAGAGGCACGGATACCTCCGATGGCGCGATGGCCTGCCAGGCCTGAGAAGCCTGCTTCATGGCTTTCAGCCAGGAATTTTTTCACCAGCATTTCATCAGGAAGTTTAAACGCCACGTTCATTTGTGAGCGGTCTTCGACGCTGCTCCAGCCATTGTAGAAACCATCACTGTTATCCAGCATGGCGTACAGCAACTCAGCTTTATGGCGGTTGGTTTGCGCCATATTTTCCAGACCACCAACATCATTAAGTAACCAGCGGGTGACCAGCAGTACAACGTAAATTGCAAACACCGGCGGTGTGTTGAGATTGGAATGGGATTCCACCTGACGTCGGTAGTTCAGGAAAGAGGGCAACTCCTCAGAAGAGGCTTTTACCACGGTGTCATGTACCAGCACGATGGTGACGCCTGCCGGGCCGATGTTTTTCTGGGCATGGGCGTAAATCACCGAGAATTTATTGGCATCGCAAGGTTTTGACAGGAAATCAGAAGACATATCGCACACACGCGGAACATCATCGCGGCCCAGGATGCGCTGGAATTGCAGCCCTTCAACCGTTTCGTTCGAGACGTAATGCAGATAAGGCGCGTCCGGTGAAAAATCGAGTTCATCATCAGCAGGCAGGCGGTTAAATCCGCAAGATTCCCCGCTCCAGAGCACTTTAACCGGGCCTTCGCGGCGAGCTTCAGTGACAACTTTACTGCTCCAGTAACCGGTATCAAGATATTCAGCGGCGTGTTTCTGACCGCGAAGCAGTGTCATCGGTACCATAGAGAACTGCTGCGTGGCACCGCCTTGCAGGAACAGAATGTGGAAATCTTTCGACAGTCCTAGCAGGGTGCGAATGTTGTTTTCAGTTTCTTCAACAACTGCAGCAAACCAGTCAGAACGATGGCTGATACCGAGGATGGACAAGCCAACTTCTGGCACTTCTTTAATTGCAGCTTCAACCTGTGCGAGAACCGTTTCCGGTAATGCCCCAGGGCCACCGGAGAAATTCAGGGCGTTACGTGAAATCATGTTTATTTTTGTCCTTTTAACGCATCATCAGATGTGTCGGTGTGCGCAAAGGCACGGGATAACAGCAAATCGCGGCATGCTGTTTTAACTTTGTTCATGTGGATTTGTTTATGCGGGAACATCTCTTCCAGATCCATTGCATGGACGACCATTGCCGGGTCAATTTCAAACACCAGCAGTGTGCCTTCCGGTGTTTCACTGCAATCAATTCCCAGATAATCGAGCTGCGTGGTGTCGTAAATAGCTTTCAGCGCCTGCTGGTGACGGTCTGCAAAATCCTGGAAGTGATCCAGAAAAGCCGCTTCTTCTTCACGTTTTTTCGGATCTTCGTACATGGACGCGTTGACGTAATGCACCATCCAGTGTGATGAAATTGCCATGTGGCAGGCATAAGGCACCCCGTCGATCAGCGAAATACGGTACTTGCGGAACTGACCATCTTCATTGCTGTAATCAATAAAACGAGACAGGAAATAGTCTTCAACCTTAACGCGTGTCAAATATCCGGCCAGTTCGTCCTGGCTGGTGATTTTCTCCAGACCATGACCGCCATGTGACCCTGCCGGGCGGAGGATAATCGGGAAGTCACTGTCGGGCAGGGCATCGCGCAGTGTTATTTGTCCGGCGGCGACTGCGGCCAGTGTCGAAAATGTCACCGGATGTGCCTGCGCGATGGTTAAACCTGGTTTGTTCTGCAATACCCTGCTGGCTGTATGGCGCTCAGAACTCGGAATATGTTGTGGTGCATTGATCACCGGTACCGGCCACTGATTCGTGATGCTTTCAAGCTGTTGCAGCAGGAACAGATTTTCGGTGGTGGCACTGATGCCAATCATCAGTAGATCGTGTTCAGGGATCGGGGATTCAAACGGGGCTTCTGGCGTAATGTAGTAATAAATCAGCTCGATATCGCTGTTTTCCAGCAGGCAGTCGAGGGGCACATTGGCGGAAAGTGTGCCGGGAACCATCAGCATCAGTAAACGCAGCCTGGCTGGTTGTTGTGCAGCCCTGAGGGTGTAAACCTGTTGCATCGCCAGGGCTTGATTCTGAATCGTCAGCCCCAGGTCAGTGCATTGAAGGCACTGCATAACGGTGGAAAGATTCATCCACAATACCGCGTCATCAGGATTTTGCTCAGCGCGCTTGACCAGTTCCTGTGCGATCTGAGTACATTCATCGCCCGCAATACTCATGCGTAAAAACGGTGCCAGCCCAAGGAAATGTGTCGCGTCAAAAGCCCTGGGCGTTGAGTTCTGGTCCGGAGAGATGGGGGATAGTGTTTGCAAAGAAGTCGTCTCTTTTGGCCGTATGGTGCATCGAATACTGCATCGGTTTCTGTCCGTAGGATAACGAATCAGAGGGGGCTCCAATCGCCAGAAAATCGCTAAATTATTCGTCGACTAATACTGATTAAGGGCTTTTTATCTGGCTTAAACAGGTTGGATGTATCTAAACGTAAAAATTAATGTTGGTATGCTTCTGTCCTGATAAAAAAAGAAAAAGGCAGCCACCCGTTTCCAGACATGACTGCCTCTTCTGCCAGTCATCATCACATTCGGCATTGTTATCGCGATGCGGCACAGACGCTCAGTAAATGGCTGCAACTGCTTTCAATCCATATGGAATCGAACTGGAAGGTGAGGCGAAAGAAGAGACGAATCTGATCTCACTGAGCGAATATCGCAATCGTCATTGAGGGGTGATTGGTTATATGATCATCACTCTGCACTTAGCGGGTGCAAAAACGTTGACGCGACAACGTGCCAACGTATAATTCGACGCAACCGCATATGCGCCCTTAGCTCAGCTGGATAGAGCACCGGCCTTCTAAGCCGTAGGTCACAGGTTCGAATCCTGTAGGGCGTGCCATCTCCTCTTCTTCTCATTTCTTTTTTAGTCTGCAAATCCCCTCTAAACCCTTATCAATACTGCATTTCCGATCTTTTAACTTCTATTCAGTTCCGCTAAAAACTTTACTTATCCGGGGGCATCATTGGGGGCACTGGCCTGTTCAATGGAGTGAAATGCCCCCAAATGAAGCTCAACGTCCGTCAAATCGAGACTGCCAAGCCGAAAGACAAAGCCTACAAACTTGCTGACGGCGGCGGTCTGTACCTCGAAATATTCCCCACTGGTGGTAAAAGCTGGCGTCTGAAATACCGCTTTGCAGGAAAAGAAAAGCGCGTGGTGTTTGGCCTCTATCCTGCGATGACGCTGGCGCAGGCGAGGGGCAAACGCGAAGACGCGAAAAGGATACTGGCGGCGGGTGGTGATCCCGGTGCGGCTAAGCAGGAGGCGAAGCAGGCCAAAATCCTCGCGGTTAACAACAATTTTGAAGCGATGGCGCGGGAGTGGCATGAGACAAAGCGGGCTAACTGGTCGCAAGGCTATGCAGATGACATCCTGGAATACCTGCGCAAAGATATTTTTCCCCATATCGGCAAAATGCCGGTCACTGAAATCACACCGATGCTGATGCTGGCGGTGCTGCGCAAAATGGAACAGCGCGGTGTGCTGGATAAGCTGAAGAAAACCCGCCAGGCGTGTCGGCAGATTTTCACCCACGCCATCGTAACGGGCAGGGCGCAGACTAACCCCGTGACTGATCTGGCGGCGGTGCTGAAACCCCCGAAGCAAAAGCATTTCCCTTATCTGCTGAATAACGAGTTAGGCGCGTTTCTGCGCGCGCTGTGTGGCTATAGCGGCAGCAAGGTGACTCAGTACGCGACACGCTTGCTGATGCTGACAGGGACGCGAACGATTGAGTTACGTGCGGCGGAGTGGAGGGAGTTCGATTTAAGTAAAGGACTCTGGGAGATCCCCGAAGCACGCATGAAGAAGCGGCGTAAGCATTCGGTGCCGCTGTCGCGGCAGGCTGTTGAGTTGCTGGAAGAGATACAGCAGCTCACCGGGCGCGGCAAGTATGTGTTTCCGGGCAGGAGCAACGCCGGGAAGCCGATGAGTGAGGCGACTATTAATCAGGTGATCAAACGGGTTGGGTACGATGGGAAGGCTACTGGGCATGGGTTCAGGCATACCATGAGCACGGTTTTGCATGAGCAGGGGTATAACTCGGCGTGGATTGAAGTGCAGCTCGCGCATGTGGACAAGAATTCGATTCGCGGGACGTATAACCATGCGCAGTACCTGGATGGGAGGAGGGCGATGTTGCAGTGGTATGCGGATTATTTGGATGGGTTGCGGGATGGGGGAAATTAGAAGGAATAGAGTTAGGTAGGCTTTGTTACCCTATTTCCCCGATTAAAGAAACGGCTAAAATCAAAGTGAATTGGCATCCTCAGGTCTGGAGGCTATTTACAAAGATCCTAATGTGGGGTTAGAAAGTATTTAATAATATGGGACATTCCAGATACTGCTTGAAATGGCTACCTTGATGATGGCGATTAAAAGCGGAGTTTGACAAAGAAGTTCAACTCAGGAAATCAATATGCAGTGGATTGATGAAAAAGATCTTGCGACTTGGGCAAAACGTACTGATGCGCGGGTATTATTGATCGACATGGTTGCTGATCTAATCAGAGCTACGATATCTGACTCAAATCGTTATCGTTTTCGCTTTCCTGGGGGAGATGTCGGGCAAACTCGCGGATGGGATGGAGATTTGGAAACCATTGAGGGAGCCGGATTTATTCCAACTGGAAACTCTAAGTGGGAGTTTGGAGCCGGAGCCGGAGCAACTAAGGCATCAAGGGACTATGCAAAACGTACCCAAGCAACCAATCCTGAGGTTATGGCTGAAAATGTTCTCGTATTAGTAAATTTGGAGGTATGGGATACTCCTCGTCATATGCTAACGACATGGGAGGAGGAAAGAAAGGCTGAAGGTAATTGGCGAGATGTAAAATATATTGATGCTGTTTCTTTGACCCATTGGCTTGATGATAACCCTGCTGTTGCAGCGAAGTTTGCCCGGGAAGTCTTAGGAAACGCACCAAAAGAAGGAGCCCTTAGCACCGACGAGTATTGGGATGAATTTAGTCGGCAATTTTTGCCAGCACTTAACGAGAAAGTAGTCATTGGTGATCGTCAGCAGTTTGCAAATGAGTTAGTTGATAAGTTGCTGGGGCCAGCAAGTATGACCTTGATTGGAGTAGAATCATCAGAAGAACTGGTTGCATTTGCGGTCGCAGCGATACGAACTGCAGAGGTTGAGAAGCGCTCGTTATTAGAATCAAGAACCTTGATAGTTAGAACTGAATCTGCTGCACGCGAATTGAGTAGAAAATCAGGGCTGGTATTCATTGCTACGAAAGAGGCTGAACCGCTTGCTGGTGTTCTATGCACTAACTGTCCGACTCTTTCTGCAGCCACAGGTACGTTTGCGCGCAGGCAAAAAATACTCTTGAGACCCTCTGCCAGCAGTATGGCTGAGGGATTTATTCTAATGGGGCTCGATCGAGATCAGGGATATGAGTTAGCTCAACGCTGTGGGCGAAGTCTTACCATTCTCAAAAGACTAATTCCTAATGTTGCTCCTGTTCAGCCTGAATGGTTACCCCATACGAGCATGCTTAAGCCAGCATTCCTTGCAGGAGGCTGGTCATCGAATGTGGAAATGGACTGTGAACTGTTACGAGAATTAGGTGGTTTCCAATCTTATCATGATCTGGATAAAGTATTGATGCCTACTTTGAGCTTATCAGACCGCCCTATAGATAAAGTTGAGGATGTATGGCAAGTACGAGCCCCAGTGGATGCTTTCTATTTTTACGGACAGCAGCTTACCGATACAGATCTCAATCGACTACGAGATGCGATCGTTAAAGTGTTTGGCTATAGTGTGCAGCCACCATCTCGAGAAGAGAAATTTAGTTTCACCTATACAGCACCAGATGATTACAGTAATTGGTTGCGTGAGGGGCTTGCGCTTACATTGGTAATTATTTCATCATTGCATGGTGTAGCTGGTTTACATATCAATGGAAAATCAATCCAACAATACGTAGATGAGATAGTTGCCACATTGCCTGATTGGGGGAAAAATCATAACTCTCTTATTAGATTAGGAAATCAAACCGCTCTTTTTGCAGAGGCATCTCCAAACCCTTTTTTGAAGGCCCTCGAATATATGCTCGAGGGCGCGCCTGAAGAGATATTTAAGCTCTTCTCAGAAAATGACAGCTCTATATTTGGACATTCTAGTCCGCACGTAAATGTTCTTTGGGCTCTTGAAACTATAGCATGGGAACCACGTTACCTGAATCGTGCAGCTCTTGTGTTAGCTAAACTTTCCGAATTAGATCCTGATCCAGAATCTAAATTAATTAACCGTCCTATTAACAGTTTGCGAGAAATTCTACTTAGTTGGTCCCCTAGCACTTATGCATTACAACCCCAGAGAATTTCTTGTCTTGATGAGATATTGACGACTTGCCCCAACATTGGTTGGCAACTAATAGTTAAATTGCTACCAAGACACCATGACTCGTCTTCACCTACAAGACATCCAAAAATAAAAGATCTTGCACCTAAAAGAAAAGAAGAAATTACATTCGGATTAGTATGGGATTTTGAGGCTGCTATCATAGAGCGAGCTATAAAATTTTCTGGCTTCGACGAGGGGCGAATTATTATTTTAGTCAAGAATCTGGGATCATTTCAACCAGAATGTTTTGCAATGGTGTTAGAACATGTTGACTGTTATCTTAAGGAGTTCCAAACAACTGAAGGGTGTAATGTTTGGCATGAATTGAGGAAGGAAGCAGCTCGGCATAATTACTTTGATAATGCTGATTGGAAAATGAAACAAGAACAACTTTCTTTGATGAATGAAATGATTGAACGCTATCAGCCAATTGATCCATTAGTTATAGAGTGTCAATTTTTCGATGATTGGCTACCACATATAGGGAAGTATCAATCTGAAGGCTCTAATCTTAAAAATATCGAAAACACTCGTGCTGAAGTTATTGATAATATTCTTAAGCGGGACGGCGTATCTGGCGTTTTGAAATTGTCTCAAATGGTTAAGATACCTAGTTTGATTGGACAGTCACTTTCCCAGGCATCAATAGCTATGGAGCAATTAGAAGAATTATTTATCGGATCAATCGCTCCGGATATACCTGCAGAAATTTCATTCTATGTATCTGTTGTCGGAGCTAATAAGTTTGGAAAGTTATGGGAAAAAGTGTTTTTTGAGAAACTACTTTCATACGTTCATGATGATTCACGGAAAGCTAGCCTACTTTTAGGCTGGCCGCAAAATGAAGAAACGTGGGCGTTGGTTGATTCGTTAGGAAACCATATTCGAAAATATTATTGGGAGAACATTCAATCGTTACCTGTTAATGGCAGCTTAGAACAACTACTTTATGCTATAGGACAGTTTCGCATGAATAGTAGAGACATTGATGTGCTCTCTCTTGTACATTTCAGATTGAAGGAACTTCCAACTGACCTTATCTTGGATCTTTTGAAAAAAGGAGTATCACAGATAAATCATGCTGCAAGATATATGGGCGGAATGTTTTCTTATTATGTCTCACTTGCGCTCACAGAATTAAGAAGAAGAACTGATGTAAATGAAGTTGATGTGGCGAGAGTTGAGTATTCTTATATTGCTGTTTTGCGATTCGAAAAGCAACCTCTGACAATTGTTGGGCTAATGATCCGCGAACCAAATATCTTCATAGATGTGCTATCAGATGTTTACAGGAAGGAAAATACTGAGCTAGAAGAAATTATCAGTGAGGAAAAGAAGGCTCGAATTAGCGCATCTTATGATCTCCTCAATGTTTTCAAAGGTGTGCTCTCTCAAAATGAAAAAAATATTGAACTTAGTTCTTTAGTGGACTGGGTTATTCAGGCTCGAAATGAAGCTGCGTCTAAAGGGATTATTGAGGTTTGCGATACTTACATCGGTTACGTCTTTGCTCATGCTCAAAGTGATCAAGTTGACACATTCTGGCCGCCCTCTGTTATTTGCAAAATAATAGAGCAGACGGCATCTTCCCATCTCGAACGAGGAATAAGTATAGAATGTATTAATAAACGAGGTGTTTACAGTAAAGCACTAAACGAAGGAGGTGCCCAGGAAAGGCAGCTCGCCGAAAAATACCAGAAATGGGCAGAAGAAACTTATGTATATCCTAGAACCTCTTTACTACTGACTAGTATTTCAGAAAATTGGTTGAGGCAAGCACGAGAAGAAGATATAAGATCTGAACAAGAGAAAATGAGACGTTAGTAGTCATTATATTATGCCGGAAGCTTCGGTGTGCTTGGTGTGTGAAAATAGAGGGTGTATTAATCGATGGGGTTAATATTAATAACCTGCTTGATGCTTTTTCTCTGGAGTAAGCTAAATTGCTTAGTGATAACTGCTGTGAACAAAAAACATAGGATCACTCAGTGATGATATGCGTTGCTAATTTTTATGGTGATATATTTACCATGAATGAAATTGTAAAAAAATGTCATGAGAAGAAAGGATTATACTGTACCTCTTACTGAGGAAATAAATGATGGGGCAGTAATTAACGATTTTTAATGCATGGTCGAATGCTAATTTTTCGGTGGAGGCTGGAGAACTTACAAGGATCATAGCTTTTAGGGTTTGTCGAAACTAAAAAATTTAGTAAGTAGTAAAGATGTAAACACTAGTTATTCATATTTTTAAGGTGTTGGTAAAGTAAAAGTTATCGAAGCTTAGTTGTGGTGTTCTTTATAATGAGTAAATATGGCTATATTTTTCAAGTTCAGTTGAGATATAATGGTCTCAATATTTTCTATTTATTCAATGCTGCTAATTAAATTTTTTACGAACTTTGATGTTGAAATATTACAGTTGATTTTTTGGAAAAATATCCCCCGCTTTCCCCCCACTTGAGGATCATCACACTTTTCCACCACTTAATTTCCCCATTGTAGGGTAACTTATTGTTTATAAATGTTTTAATAACGCCCCCCCACTTGGCATATATATACAGATGGGGAGTGGGGGAAATCAGCCCTAAAAATGGTTGCTAATTCTTCCTCCCCCACACAGCCCCCATTTAATCCCCCGCTTTCATATCCTGTCGAAATGGCCTGACATGTTCACCGTCGCAAATCACCAGACCGTCTCTTACCAGTTTTTCCAGCCAGCGGTTAAATTTCTTGGAAACGTCGAACCCCATTTTTCTCATATCATCACGAAGCAACGCACGAGTGCATGGTTTACCGTTGGCAGTGCGTAAACGAATGGCTTTCCAAAGCGCCAAATGGTTTTCAGTTAAACGTGAAATCCCGGCCAATGCAGCATTGCCTTCATCGTCTGACTCATTGACGGGCCTTCCTTCATCTTTCAGGACCAGAGAACTGACCTGGTCGCCGTCGTTATCGACATAGAGGTCTACCGGAAAAAGGTCGTAAGCCTGTCGCGGTGGTTCCTCGGCGTCTTTCATTTTGGTGCAACTGAGGATCAGCGCACCGCCTTCACCTTCGCGACGCACGTTGAATTCAACATCCAGCGCTGCACGGAACGCACTGGAACCGCGCGCGCCTCTGTCTTGATCCTTACCGGAATGATGAATAATCAACACTGTGGCCTGCGTTGCTGCCTTGATGTAATCACAGCCCTGAATAAACGCGCCCATATCTTTCGCCGCGTTTTCATCGGAACCGCCAAAGCAGCGGGCGAGGGTATCGAGGATAATCAACCGTACCGGCATGCCGGTTGCTGCTTTGACATCGTTGGCCGCTTTGATCACCTGCTGCACACTTTCTGGGCTGGCCGGGAAGATGGGGCAATCAACACGGTACAGCGAATCGATCGGGCTACCGCCGTTCAGCGTTTCTTCCCATGCCCGGATGCGGCGGGGAACACCGATACCGCCTTCACCAACCACATAAATGACTGCCCCCTGTGTCACCGGTTTGCCCGCCCAGGGTTTCCCGGTGGCGATATGGCACCCCCAGGATACCGCCAGGAAGGATTTATATGATCCGCTGGCACCATAGGCGCTGGTGACAGACGAGCTTGGCAGGTAACCTTTAATCAAGTAGTCCTGACGCGTATCGAAGCCATCAGAACCTTTGCGCAGTGGCAATGCGGTACTTAACTCCATGTAAGTTTGCTCCATGCGGGTGAGTGGGACTTCAGTACATTCAGGTTGATACATCTGTTCCTGAAAGGCTGTTTTGACGGCATCAATTCCGTATTGCTGGCGATAATCATCCCAGTCACAGGCAATATCGCCGGGTGGAAAAGATACCCAGCCATTCACCGCCCGTGCTGCCTGTACAGCCTGCTCCATACCGGTATTTGCAGAGCCATCAGAATGCAGGTCATGATCGCCCGCCAGGATAAAGCAGCTATCGGGGTAACGACTTTTCAGGGCCAGCGCGACATTACGCAGGTTATTGGCCGACATCGCAGCAACCACCATATTGTTAGCCACCTGGCTGAGGGTTAATGCTGTGGCGTAACCTTCAGTAATGACGATGCTTTTGGTTTCGTGGGATGTGTTGAGCGCGATAAAGGCGCCTTTCATCTGCGTACCTGGTAACAGCCGTTTTTCTCCTCCCACATTGATCAGCTGTGCACCCACCAGTTCGCCAGTGACGTTCTGAACCGGCAGGATCATCGCGCCATGACCAAACGTAGCGCCCCCCACTGTCAGGGGGCTTTTTACAGTAAGCATCGCGGCATTGTTGAGATGCCCTTTGCCTGTCAGGTAGGGGCTTTTCCCCTCACGGGCAGCGGAGAGTAATTGCTGAGCTCGCTCCCCAATCGGGCGGAGCGGCGTTTTTTCCCTGGCTGGCGCAGTTGACCGTCCCAGGGACAACCCGGAAACCAGCTTTGCAGCTGATAACAAATCACAGGCATTGACCCTGGCAACCAAATCAAGGCCGTCACCGTGACGGCACTGATTGCAAATCCAGGTGCCACGGCCCTGTTTGTCATCGAAGCGGAAACGATCTTTACCGCCGCAGATGGGGCAGGGGCCATGCTTATTGTTTTCAGGCACTGCAATGCCTAATCCGGTGAGGATCTGCTGCCAGTGATTGCGGGACGCAGCAACGATTTCAGTTACGCAATTAGTCATGGTTGAACTCCGCTTGCAGGGTTTCATTCAGCAGGTTCAGACGTTCCCACAGGACATACATGAGCAATTCTTTAACGAGAGAATGATCCAGTTCGACGATGGCAAACGCCAGGGCGCGACAGTGGTCGAGAACTTCTTCAGCAGAGAGTGGAGTGGTGTCATACATGACGCACCCCCGGATGAGTTCGGATGTATTGCGGGTACAGGCAAGGAAGGGTTGTGACCATTTGGTCGCCTCAGTTGGGGTAAGTGTAAAGTTACCACCAGAGACGCCAATCTCATTGGGTGGTAACTCGAACAGGGTTGGCGTACCGGCCCCAACTGATTCCGGCCTTCCTTTCGGAAGCCCTGCCCGAGCCACCATTGACAACAGGTGTGCACAAGCATTACCCAAATATACTCTGTGGGTATATTCGGGCATCGTCGGGGAGTTCGGAACGCCAATTCCGGCTGCGGATTTTGCCGCAGCGCGCTGATTATACTGAAAAACGCCCGCCAGGGAAAAAGATGAATTCAGCACTATTGCACTCCATCACGCTGTTTGATTTTGTTCGAGATCCATTCATCGATTTCGCTTTCAACCCAGGCAACAGAACGGATACCAAGTTTGACTGACTGAGGAAATTCATTCCTGTCCATCAGCTTGTAAATCCATGCGCGTTTGAAACCGGTTTTAGCCATGACGTCTCTGAGGCGGATAAGTGTTGGTCTGTTCATGATCTTTCTCCCTGAAGGCCGTATACACGTTCGACATAGCGGCCCCGGCCATCGCCGTGCCCTAAATCCATTGAGGTAAGCGCATTGGCTTCTTTGCGACTGAAGCCCTGATACAGATAAAAACGAATGGCATCTTGTGCCCATGCATAACGCAGGCTGTGAGGGGAATACGGCCCTGTCAGGCCAATGCGCGTAGTTGCAGTGCGCCAGAAATTCATGGCTGATTTCAGGTCGCTTTTATCGATAAGTTTGCCGTTACGTTGCCCAGCAACGCTCAGAGCGTGATTTACCGCGTTACTGACCTCCTGATGATTCAAGATCCGCGTTTCACGCGGCCTGCCTCCTTTGGTGCCAAAAACGATGCTCAACCGTTCAGCACCCTGACTCAGCTGCTTCTGCCAGGTTTTGAGGGATGCGCAGCACTGAACGGCTTCCTGCGACCGCAGTCCCAGCACGCGGGAAAGCTGCAAAGCAGCCGCCAGCCCTGCATCAAGCTGGCGGGCTTCGTGCAGGGATTGCTGATATTTCTCTGAGGGAATCGCTAATTTCGTCCCTGCCCGACTGCAACCACCGAGACCCAATGCCCGGTTCGTCAGCCTTTCAGAGGACATCAGTTTTTCTCGTCCAGACTGATCCAATATGGAACGTAATGCGGCCATCTCGTTTTGCAGAGTACGTGGAGCAATCCCCTGTGAACGCCGGGCTGCGATATAGCTTTCGATATGCCTGGCTTTCAGATACTTGACGCTGCGTACCTGAATATTGAGTGCCAGCAAATGACGGCTAAACCTGTCGGCGATCCGAATACGGTCATGCACCGTTTTATGGCTGCCCCCGGCCTGCTTCGCCAGTTGCTTCATTTCTTTTCCAGTCTGACTCATCCTTTTTTCCTTTTTAAAATTCAATACCGGTTTGCTTCTCTGGCGCATGGCAAATAACGGAAACAGCCATGCTGTATCCGTGCTGAATGTTGCCTGTGCGCCAGAGCGGGTGCAGTTGAGGTATTGCGGGGTGTCAGTGGTGCACTCGGTGCAACTGCCTGCGTTTGCAGGTAATCCCCAGGCTTATGCCTGCCTCGGCAACAATTCAGTTCTCCTGTGAAATGGATAGTTAGCGCTTAAAGCGCGGTGTCAGAGTTCATGGCCCGGATGTAATAGGCGAAGATAGAAGACTTATGGCGGTGATCGCTGTGGCGTCACTTTCATGCGCTTACGCGCAAAAAGTGACGCCACGTATTAACACGCAGCAGGGCAGGCGCATGCAGATGCCTGACGGCATAGCAAGGCGCAGCCAGCAGCGTTTAATACGTGCCAGAAAGTGATATGCAAATTGCAGGATGTAAGTAGCAATCCTGATGGAGTATATGAATACAGCTTTGCGTGAGACCTACGGCTTAGAAGGCCGTTGCTCACGAATAGTAGTGAATCATCAGCGCCAGAATCACACGGATGTGATTCATGCTGACGGTCAAAACGCTCGTTATAAGCCGTTTGACGTGGTGTAATGGATCTTAGATCCAGACCTTCATCACAATTGTGATCCCAATTCTCAAAGGTTAAAAAGGGGTTCCGCCACAAAGGCATCCTCTTTCAGGCTACAAGGATATTTGACCACCCGAAGGCGTTTCTCTCAGGTCATACGAAACATTGACTAGCACTCACCCGAAGGCGCTTCTCTCAGAGTGCAGAAGCATTAGATGGCTGTCGTAGACAGCGGGTGTTCGTGGCCGAATTTATGACAACTCCTGATAGTGTTCAAGGGGGATTGTGGGAGAGAAATTGTGAGAGATTAGATATAGCTCGCTTAATCTGGATAGTTAAAAAACTGAGTTGAATATATTGAACACACTTTTTTCTCTCTTCATTTTAAAGGATTTTTCATTGTCGTTGGTGCTCAATTACCTGTTTTTAAATTGGTTATAATTATGTGGTTTTTTAACTGTGTAGAGTAAGTGCTATTTGATTTTCTGCCATTGTTATTACAATGGAATGTAAGTTGTATTTCTGATCTATAGTCAATTTGTTGATTTTAATCTTTCAAGGATGCTTAAGTTGTTGATTAACATTTTCGTGGTTCTGCTATATGATTTGCGTTAGGATGGAAAGGCTCAAACCCTATAGGAAACGTTATAATCAATAAAAGTAAAAATCGATTATTTTATAATGTAATATTCAGCGATCGTGAAGATTGAAAAGAGGTGGGGATTTTCCATGACTGCAAAAAATAAATTTAAAAACTCAGCATTCGAAGCTATCCATAGTGCAGCTGCCGGAATGTTTAAAGTTGGTGTGATCTCACAGGAAATCATGTATAGCTTTGATGCAACCTGCATCGAAGATGTAGAAAAAACACAACTATCTGAAATAAAAAATCACATGGAAAACTAAACGTGAGTCAGCCGGTTTTTTGTTCGTTATCTGAATACCAGCGTTTCGACCATTCAGAAATGGGAAACAGGGATGAAACGCCCCGGCGGGATATCTTTGAAGCTGCTCTCTGTTGTATAAAAGTATGGATTGGAAGTGCTTATTTAAGCAGCCACTTACGACAGTGTTATTAATAGATGTGTCGAAAAATACTCGCGAGATAAAAAATTTATCAGTAAATGTATTTGGAAGACTGCTCAGGTTTTAAGAGAGTAGTCCAGGAGCGAATCCTAACTTACATCATTAATGAAGTTTCTTATGTAATACGAATGCAACGCTTTAACCAATGAAAATGAAATTAATTTCAAAGTGATCCATGACGACAAAGTCGAAGCGATGAAACGTTTCATGAACTCTGGAGTTGAAGCAAAGCGCATAGATGAAGAGGTCTACAAATATCTTTAATCTCTAACAATCTGTCATAAATGAAAAGATCTGTTGTGGTATTTTTTATACTCAAATATCCAAAAGTGTATACTTTTCTGTAAAGCATTCTGAATGTATACTCGCATCCAATTCAACCTGAGCATTAATTCACATAATCGATGCCCTGTACCAATGGATTTAATTAAAATCTTCTAGGTTTGTAAGTGGTATTAATTGAATGTTTATTGCTTTATAATAATTAAATATGCATATTCAGTAATAACAATGCAGGAAAGAAGTGCCACTGGCCCTGACGGTGGTTATTATCTTTAAATGGTTGTGGTGATGATTTTTTATCAATTTCTGAGGGTGTAGAAACGCACTTTGGGACATTTTGTCACCCACATTAGAAGCTGGTTTCTTTATTGTGATAGATGATGAATGGTGAGGTGAAGGCTTCATTGATGGCATTGATTTTTGAATGTTCTTCAGGTTTAAATGAATTCCTGCAATACGCATAAAAATGCGTTCTGAACGCGTAGAACAGCCGGAGTATGATATACAAATTACTCTTTCCTAAGAGCAAGAACATCAGTGTAGGAAGCAAGAGATTGTTTTTTTTTTAAAAAAAAGGGATATTTAGCTTAACTACTTATCTACTCAAACCAGAAAATGGCTACGACCTCAATACCCTTTCTCCTCGAACGATTAAGAATCATCCTGCAGGATGAGGTCACACCCAAGCAATTTGAGAGCATTTTGGCTGCAATACTGACTGAAACACTGCAAATTGACATCAATGTAGCAAAATCAGGATTTCAGCATGGTGCGGACAGTGGAACGGCGGGCAGGCAAGGCAGAGCATTACGCTTTGAAATGAAGCGTTATGGAGAGAGCACCCATCTGAATGAACGTGACCTGCGGGGCGGTTTTCACCAGGCGCTTCAGCAGGATCCTTCTATGGAAGCTTGGGTGATGGTCGTGACCAAAGCTGTGCCTGAACAAATTACGAATGCTTTCAGATATGAAAGTGAGGAGTCCGGCGTACCCGTGCTGATTTTTGACTGGTCAGGCGCTGACATACCTCGTCTTGCTGCTTTATGTACTATTGCACCAGACGCCTTTGTGTTAGCGGGGCTCAGTGAAGCTGCTGACATAGCAAAGGCTCTTCGCGAGGAGGCCAAGGCTGCAGCAGAAAGGGTCAGGCGTGATTTGGATGCATGGTGTTTAGGTTACGAAAGCCTGCGTATGCATTCGCATAAGCTGCTCAATAAAGTATGGTTTTCGAGCCGCACAGCAAAGGAAAAACTTGCCCAGGACATCGCTGGTGGCAGTTACAGTACAACTATTGAACGCCCGGCAGTAAGCCAGAAATTTGATGTATGGTGGTCTGGCCGCGCGGCTGAAGATGCACCGTTAATTGTAACAGGCTTGCAGGGCATGGGAAAAAGCTGGGCCAGTGTACAATGGGCATTTAATTATCAGGTTATTCTGCCCGTCACCATACTACTTCCAGCCAGCACGTTCACGGGGTTGATGGGAATAGATCTCACGACAATAAAGACATTTATTGCTGATAAGCTCTATGGACTAACCGAACGTCTGACTCCGCAGCTTTGGTTTAAGCGTCTATCAAAGCTTCTCAGCAGGCCAGCAGAACAGGGACCCGCTTTTCTGATTATCATTGATGGTATTAATCAAGAACCGTCGGTGAATTGGAATCGTTTATTTGAAGTCATGCAGGCCGACGAAATAGCGGGTCTTGTTCGCATTATAGCTACGACACGCCAGCTTCATTTTACACAGCGATTAGGTAAATTATCAGGCTTAATTGTATCGCCTGTCGTTATCGAACTCGATAAATATGATGATTCACCCGGAGGCGAATTAGAACAACGCCTTGCTGCAGAGGGATTTAAACGCAGCTCTTTAACGGAGGAGCTCATCAGCATTGCGCGAACCCCGCGACTCTTCCAGCTGGTTGTGAGATTACACGAGCGTCTCCAGAATACTGAAAATATCACCATTCATCGGTTACTCTGGGAATACGGGTGCGACAGCCAGGGGCTGAGGAATCATATGCAGTTAAGCCAGCAGGACTGGTTAATCTGGCTCGACAAAGTAGCAGAAGGTCATAGGCAGGGTAAACAGAAGTACAACACCGAACATCTTGCGAAGATGCTGCATCGTGACGATTTGAACTGCAATGACATTTCCCGCCGCGTGAGTGAAGTGGCCGATACCGTCTTCGCCACGCTAAAAGCGGATGGGCAGGTTCAGCTGTCGGACCTGTTAATTTCACACGCGTTGGGTGCTGCATTACTGAATCATCTGTTAGACGGTGGTCCTGACGCGGCTGTTATGGAAAACAGACTGACAAACTGGCTGGATCCCATCTCCGGCCTTGATGAAAAACCGAATATTTTACGCGCAGCTGTTTCACTGCTGCTTGAACGCAGCCATGATGAGAAAATGCTAGTGATGTCTTTATTAGTGACACACTGGTTAAACTCGCAGAATCTGGCTGAAGAACATCATTATGAGGTTATCGCGATCGCACCACAAATCAGTGATGCTTTGCTTGACGTGATTGAAACCTCTGATACCGATGCGCTTGAGTCCGGTCGGCTACGAGCGCTCAATGCGTTAAGTCAGATCCCGGTCGAAAATAAAATGGTACGCAGCTCTATCATTGCTCGCTGCACTGACTGGCTTCTGACGATTTCCAGAGATGTTAATCCCCGGAGGCGTGATGATGAAGGGGAAAGGGTACGCGCTTCAAGGCTAATCGAACGTGTAGGCCACGATTCGGATGGCCCCATGATGCTATTGGGCCGTGCGGTTACCTTTCGTGAAAATATGAAGCGCAGCCTGCGTGAGGTGGTTCCTCAGCTACTTCGTTCAGGACCGCTAAGCGCCGCTTTGCCACTATTTGAAGCTGCCGCTCTCTCGCAATCCGTTAATTATAGCGAGTCTTACTGGAATGGGCTTAAATGGCTCTGCTGGTTCAATGACGATGATTTCGAAAAAACAGCTCTGTCTTTAAAGAATGCGGCTGCCAGATTTGCCCATCAGGCGCATGAACCTGGCGTACATCCCGAACTAAAATTAAGGGTTGCGTTTTTGCTTCTTCGGCTATCCGGTCATCCGGAGCTGGAATCGCACCCGCTTGCAGTTAATCCGCCGCTGGATTCTCCATGGGATTACCAGTCACACTATCTGAATGACCTTACTAAGGGGATGTTCAATCTAGAGATGCGGCATGCGCCCTGTGTTATGGCCAATACCGCTGTTGTGGTTGAAGGGCGACTGCGCCGGCTTCATAATTTGTTACCCGACCCCGCATTTCCTATTGTCAAAGCGTTTGTTAAAGAAATAGACCAGCACTTCAGCGGCTACGCTCTCCCGGATATCACTGAAGACAACCACTATTTCAAAGAACATCATTTATGGGATGATACACTGATGGCAGCAGCGCGATTTGCTCCCACCCATTTGTTCAACCTCGCGAAACAGCAATTTGACAGTATTTTAGGACGGCCCAAAACGCATTATCCGATGGCGCTCCTTCGCGCTCAGGAAAATTTTCTTCTACTCGATAAGCATGCCTATTCTCATGCTTCTGTCCTTAGGAATGAATTCCAGAATGTCCAGGATGAGCAGTCAGCATTGAATATATGCGCATTGCTGATTTTCGAAACAGCAGAATTGCCTCCCCTAGAGCAGTATTGCCGAATCATTGATGCGGAGCTGCCTTTTATCAGTACGGACCTTGCAGCTACGTTAAAACCTGTCAGCGCAGGTGATGTCGATCGCCTGATTGAGCACTATGAAGGATGCTCGCGGTTCAGATATGACATGCTATTGATTCTGCTGTCTCATAAGATAACTGACGTCACGGATACCGGATGGACATGGCTGATTAACGGACGCGCAACAGGGTCTGCGATGGATAAACGTCGCCTGACTAAAATCATGTACTATGCAAATAGGGTAAGACTGGGCAAGTTGCTTGAGTCAGAATGCTGGAACTGGCAAAAGGAAGATGAATTTGAACCAGCACATTTTGGGTCTCTGTCGTTAGCGGAAGTATTGTCGGCAACCCCCTTCCAAAGCTATGCAAATCGGATTGCCCCATGGACTCTCTTCACTGTGCTAAGTATGCGTACCGCAGAACCCGCTGATTATATGCTGGCAGCCAGTTTAATTGATGGAATTCTTTTTTCCCAAACCTCAGCACCACCGGATCTTGACGCGGAAATTTTAGTCACTCCACATAAGCGAAAACGTGTCCCTTTCCTGTTTTCGATAACACCGCAGCATAGTGATTGCAAGGATCCTGCTGAGCAATTTGAGTTCTCAATAGACAAGAAAAAGGGTCGAGAAAGGCATAAGTTGGCTGTTGACAGGGTTGTTGAAAAAATTCGCCATTTCCGCCGGGCGGGGGCTTCACTTTACTTATGTGACTTTGATTACCATGACTTAGTTCCTGCACTCCCCCACATCGGCAACTTCATTGATAAATGGGTTTCTTCTACTGAAGAAGATCATAGTGTCTATTCAACCCGCATTCAAAATGCCG
Organism: Pantoea sp. App145; assembly: GCF_047947045.1. Taxonomy (NCBI): domain Bacteria; kingdom Pseudomonadati; phylum Pseudomonadota; class Gammaproteobacteria; order Enterobacterales; family Erwiniaceae; genus Pantoea; species Pantoea sp. App145. The sequence goes on along the minus strand of NZ_CP133290.1, from coordinate 1,677,684 downwards.
AGGGATTTTATCTGAGCTTGTGCGAAGCTATGATTGAAACGAACTATACGGGAGCAATCGTGCTGTGGCGTAAACTGGGACATTGCCTCAAAACCCAATTTGTGGGTAAAGGACATATTGAGCAATTTTTACAATTAGCGTTCATTAACAAAAAGCTGATTAATTCTATGGCAGGGGAGTTGTTCGAACTGAAACATGCTCATTCTGATGACACGCTTTATGATTTTGCACTTGCGGCACACCTCAATGACGGCACTCCGTGGCTGAAGGAACTTGTAAAGGATGAAATGAGTTCTGAGCAACCGTGGCGCCAGCTGCGGGCACGCTACATTAGCAGCTACCTCGATTTTGACAGCGAGAATTATAAAACAACATGGCCTGAAGGCCCCCAGCTCAAACCCGAGGAAAACAGGGCCAATGCTTTGGCTAAATTGAGGCGAGATTTGCGCTTCGCAAAGCATTGGTGGAATATCTATACCTCCTCAGAGGATGATGGCACTGCGTTTTCAGCTTGGTGCATGCTCTTACAGTGTGCAGACAGGCGTACATACAGTTTGCTGCAATGTGACCTGAAAGAATACTCGTCTTTATTCTGGAAGCATCCTAAACGCTGGTTACATGTGCAGATTAACTTTCGCAAATTGGAAGAAGTTATCCGTAAAAAAGATAAAAATTTAGACTCCACATTCCTAGGTCGTGACATTTACACAGGAATTCACCCATGGGACTACCGGGATAATTATAGGTAAACCATGCTATCGTTTTGACCTGCCCCCATTGATTAACACTGGAGTGATAATTAGAACAAGGTTATTCATGATTTGTATCGGTGGTCAAAAGAAGAACTCAAAATGACCAGAGAAACTATATTTTCACGCGATTTGATCATCAATGTTCTTGCTGGACAATGAAATTACTTCTCCTGCATATGCTGACAATAAATTCTTTCCAGCCAATAACACAATATTCAAATGAGAGGTCTTTTCTTTATTTAGTCAATTTTGGTATTTTCAACGTCCGCTTCTTACACCGACTAGACAACCTGGTAGGAAGATGTGGGGCGTTAGTGGAGTGGACATGTCAATTCAGTAAGGTTATATGAAGTAGGAAACGGAATGAAACTTACTGAATTAACGAGGATGACCCCACGGGATCGTCAATACAACACTCTATGTCTGGAGCTTTGAGATCGAAATTCGAGTTATGCTAAGCTGTTTCATAACGATTAAACTAGTTAAATTTACCTTAAGGAAGCGCTCATAAAATGAATTTTACATTTTCAGTTATTCAGTGGTTATATATAAGGCGCAAGGGAGTGCTAGAACTGACAGCCTGGTTTTTGGTTGGTGTTTTTTTATTTTCAGATCATGCTTATTTGGGGTTTTTTGTATTGTTTTTATTGAGTGCGGTGAAAATATTGCCAATACTTCATGATATTTTGAGAATTGCCAAGAATGCTTATGTGATAAAGTTTTATAACATTGTCATCTGGTTTTTAGCATATACAATTTCATTGAAGTTGATCAGTTATCAGACTGGGATAATTGAAGATAATTTAAAGTTCTCTCCGGCAATTATGGCGATACCGCTTTCATTGGTGCTAGCGTTTGGCATTATTATGTTTTTTTCAATGTCGATGATTTCAATACTACAAGTAGTTTCCTACTTCTCTCTGTTTATGACAACAAGATTTAAAACTAAAATAGTTAGGTCTCGATTTTATTTGTTTTCCACTCGCTCGTTTTATATAGTTCCACTCTTGGCTCCTATTGTTATTTTAACTGCTTTTGTCTCTGGTCCGGTTTTTAAAATAGCATTACTTGCAGACTCATCTTTCATATCGGATTGCGGTGAGAAAGAAAAGGATAAAATGTATCTTCGTATAGACTCACACTCATGCATGGTCTCAACTCTGGATGTTAATGTTTTTACTTCTCAGCCTGTAATAATAAAAAGTGAGAAATAATATTTTTATCCATTTTTGGATGTGAGTATTTCATGACTAATGTCACACACTCCCTTCTTCTATATGGAGGATGGTGTATAAATCTCGTTGATTAATTGATTGCTTGTCAAAGATCTCAGCTTGAAGTTATTTTCGTATTAGACAATAACTTTGAAATTAATTTTTGATTTTCTGCGTTGTAGTATTCACTTTTAGATAGGGGTTCTAATGCGCGTTTAGAAAAGTTGATGTCAAGGTTTTTCATATCTTGCCAAAGTGAAACTTGGCATATCTTATATACTTTACCGTTTTTCTCAAAGGCCAATATAATAACAGGGGGGGCCGTAGGCAGGTATGATTTTCCACGCAGAGCGTAGTATCATGACTAATGGCCGCTGCTTGCGGTTTTTCATGCTTCTAACTTCAAAATGCCCCGAAATACCGGGTATGAAAAAAGTTCGAATACATTCGGTTCGGTTTGAGATTGTGTACGGTGAGTGAGCTATCATTTCCAATCTCCATGCTGTGATATTGAATTCTTTGGGGTTTAAGTAGTTAGAATGCAGCTCAATATTTTGATGAAATTACATTTGGTAAATATGGTTTTTTGAAAGAGTAAGAGTAAATGGAAGCTACCGTCATAACTTCCATCATGAATAAACTCAACCTTTCGCAGAAATAGCAAATTTAACAGCCAAATCTTCATCATTAGATGGCAAATGATAGATATTTTTGCTGTCCATTGTCCGTTTTATTGAATTCAGAACTTTTATTTGCCCAGAGTTAGGGTTTTCTGGTTCTTCAATAGTAAAAAGTACATTCTCAAGATTCAGAAGGTTTTCTTCAGCCGCCCTGGTAACACGCATGATCCAGGTATCACCATGTTCCATCATCTTACCCGGCTCAGTCTGTTCAAAGGCAAGAGGTTTTATAGCGCGAGTTATTATTTCATTGCGCTTAGCCACAAGAGGCATAGAGAATTTGGCAAAGTAACCATTAATGGTCTGGCTCTTGAAGACATTTTTTAAACCATCAATACGCTCAATGCGATTTTTTAACTCTTTGGCCAGTACTTCTTCTCTGCGTGTTTTAGTGTAATCAGCATGATTTACATACTTATTATAAATTCTCTCCATTTCAGCTTTAGGATTGCTGGTCATAACTACGCGTGCTGGGCTGAAATGAAATATTGATTCACGTTTGGCCGTGAAGTAATTGAAAAATTGGGCTAAAGGTTGAGCGCCTACTACTTCTGTAGATTTGGCTTTAGCAAAGCTAAGTTCCTGAAAAAAGGCATCTTTAGCGATAGGGAAGATACAGTCATCATGGAAAAAATTGCGGACACGAGAGTCATTTCTCTTAGTCATCTGAAAATCAAAGTATTTTTCCTTTGGAGCGCAGACAACTACCCCTACGTTCGCAAACTCTTCAGTTTCCGGGTAAGGAGAAAATCTCACGATGCTGTATAAGCAAGGCGTTGTCATATGATGCTGCTCCAAAAATCATCGCCGGTTGCTCTTTCGAGGGTCGTATCGATGATAGCTGCAAATTGATCTTCAGAAAGCCATGATTCAGGTATATTTTCCCAAAAAAGAGGCATCTTACGGTATGTTTTCAAAAGCTTTTCACGATGAGCCAGTCGGTCAACCATGTCGATCTGCCAACTTCTGGTCAGATGAGAGAAAACATGCTCGTTGAAATCACGTAATGTAGCATTCTGATCAAAGGCCAGATTGTGATCAATAAGGTAATACCTATTGTCTTTCACGTCCAATAGCATATTAACGTTTCCGCCTTTGTCCGAAAGGGTTCTATCGACATTTATTATCCATCTATCAAAGACATAGATCATCTTCTGGTCGTTGAGTGGAATGATGTTGTCATTACGGGATTGAGCGAAAGAGAGCGACACGGCGTTTTCTACGTATCTGGTAGCAAAAGCATACCCTGCTTTTATCTCGTTTCTTAGATCAGGTATGAACTCTACTAACTCTTCAGGAACGTACACAATCGTGAATTCTGGGAACGGAAGACCAACGTCACAGGCAAGGCATGCAGAGATAAATTCGGCAATCAATTGACGAGGTGGCATCGTTGGCATTGATTTGACAACGTACATGAAGCCATCGTCACATCGGCATAAAAATGGCTCTGTGCTGCCTTCCCTGATGCGCCTTATGATCTCAACAACATGAGGTGATTGGTCATCCAAAATTGTGTTCTTCCATGTAGTTAATGGGATGGTATCAGCTTTGATAAGAGTAATTTATAACAACATTTTGGCTGATAATCAGCGCCGAAAACTCATAATTTCTGAAAAATGAGATGCGATAACTCAGCTAAAGTTAGTATTCTTTGTAAAAAAAATGGGTTCATTTAATTGATTTATATGTCTATTTTTGAGGGGTTTTCCGTCAGTAAGCAGACATAGATAATTCTATGAGTAGAGGGGAATTGGAAAGCGTACCCATATTCCCTCATGTCTTTTTGTGCCCAGCAAACATTTCACGTATTTTTCGGGGGCACTTCCGGGGGCATCAAAAGAAAATTGAACAGGATTTATGATTATAAATCATCAAACTACACCTTACTTTTCAATCCTGTAGGGGCCGAAACATTCCTCCCCGCATCCGGTGCCAGCCTCACCATATCCACCACCCCAATTAGCGTAATAACCGCAATCACCACAAACCCGACCTTAAACCCCATACCGGGCACCGATCCGTAGCCTAAATCATCCCCCAGCACCGTTCCCAACCGAATACACAGCGCCCCCAGTGTTACACCCAGCCCATTCGCCAGTTGCAGTGAGGTACTGAATAACGTATTCGCCGAACTCATTTCCTGGGCTGGCACTTCGGCAAACGCCAGTGAACTAATCCCAGTAAATTGCATCGAGCGGCTTAGCCCCCCTAAGAAAAGCAGTAACAGCGTAATCACATGCGGCGATGTTGGTGTGAGGAACGCACACAACAACAGCGTCAACACACAAGCCACTCCATTACCAATCAGCAATTTACGGAAGCCAAAGTAACGAATCAGCGGAGTCGTGGCGGGTTTCATCGCCAGGTTGCCAGCAAATACCGCCAGCACCAGAGAGCCTGCCTGAAATGCGTTCATGCCAAAACCCACCTGAAACATCAGCGGTAGCATAAACGGAGCGGAGCTGATAGTGGCGCGCAACAGAAATCCTCCACGCATGGTGATGCGGAAAGAGGGGACAGCCAGTGATGACAGCCCAATCAGCGGCGCTTTGCTGCGGCGCAAATGCCGGATGCTCCAGACCAGCGTTCCCAGCCCGATGGCAATTGTCACCGCCGCACTCGCCAGGTTTGTGCTTTGCTGGCTCAGCATCTCCAGCCCGGCGACCAGGCACAGCATCGTGATGCCCGTGGCAACAAATCCGGTGAAATCGAATGAACGTCGCTCGTGCGCCGACTGATTTGGCATCATGCGCAGGGACAGCACGATGGCGATAATCCCCAGAGGCACGTTGAGGAAAAAGATCCAGTGCCAGCTGGCGTAAGTGGTGATAAATCCCCCCAGCGGTGGTCCGATGATCGGGGCCACCAGCGCGGGCCATGTCAGGGTAGCAATGGCTTTTATCAGCTGATTTTTAGGTGTGGTACGCAGTACCACCAGACGTCCGACAGGCACCATCATGGCACCGCCAACGCCTTGCAGAATTCGCATCAATATGAATTCTGTGACGTTATGCGTCAGGCCGCAGAACAGTGATGACAGGGTAAAAATACTCAGCGCGAGGGTGAAGACATTCCGTGCTCCAAAGCGTTCCGCCACCCAGCCATTGGCCGGAATTAATACTGCCAGCGTCAGCAAATAAGCACTGATACCAATATTCAGATCGACGGCGGAGACACCAAACGCTTTCGCCATATCCGGCAACGCGGTAGCGATCACCGTGCCATCAAGGAATTCCATAAAGAATGCGCTCGCCACCAGCAGCGCCAGCCCTGAAATGCGGCCCGAACCAGAACGGGAAATATCGTCCCCGGTTGAATCAGATAAAGCCATGAGGCGTCCTTAGCATGCAACTTTTCAAAGCAGAGGTTGATGTCTGACAGGTTTGAAAAGTTGTTATACCAAAAAAACAATTGGCATAAGAACCCTCTCTTCATACTTGTTAGCTAAATATTGATATTTGACAATCATTTCCCTCTCTGATGACGCACGCAATTTCCATCACAAGCCGTTCTGCAACTGGTGCTCAGGATGGTAAGATACGGCAATAATCAGCCCGGGAAGAGGTCAGAATGAGTCAGGTCGCCACCGCGAAACAGCGAGAAGTGCAGCGTATTGTTGATGCGTTGTCGCTGGCCATTGCGCAGCATCGTCTAAAGCCCGGTCGGCGCTTAGTCGAAGCGCAGATTGTTGAGGCGCTGAAAGCCAATCGCAACCATGTTCAGGCCGCTTTGCAGCGCCTGGCGTTGCAGCATATTGTCACCATTGAACCGAATATCGGGGCGATGGTGGCACATCCCGAAGCGTCCGAAGCGCGCGAGATTTTTATCGCGCGTCGGGCAATTGAGAGCGCCATTGTTGCCTCCATCACCCCTGAGCAAATGGCGCAGTTTGCCGATGAGATAGAGGCGCAGCAAACGGCGGAACATGCTGCCACCGGGCAACAGGACCGTCGCCACATTGTGCGTGAATTAAGTGCGTTTCATCTGCTGCTGGCAAAGGTCAGCGGCAACAAGGTGCTGAGCGAGATCCTGTCCAACCTGATGGTGCGCAGTTCCCTGATAGTGGCGCTCTACCAACGCAATGATGTGCCGTCCTGTCAGTGTGCTGAACATGGAGCCATTCTGGCGGCATTAAAAGCGGGCAATATTGCAGAAGCGCAGCAAACCATGCTGGCGCATCTGGATGAGCTGGAAGCCGAGCTGGATTTAACCGAAGTGGTTTCTGAGGATTTGTCGCTTACTCAGGCATTGATTTAGCGGCGCAATTCCGTGCGCCGCCGCTTCAGGCCTTCAGGGACGATAGAGCGTTGCCTGCGGACGGGAAAAGGTTTGCCGCCCGCGCTTAAATCCGGCGATCGGCGGCGCTATCTGCGCCACAATCTGGTCTGCGCGCTCCACATCAAACACCACCATATCAGCCAGACATCCCGGTGCTAACCCGTAGTCGGTTAAGCGCAACAGCTTTGCAGACTGGCTGGAGATCCAGCTCAGGCAGCGTAGCAAATCCGCCTGTGTTCCTAACTGACGCACGTTGGCGAACAAATTTGCCTGACGCACCAGCGAAGCATCGCCAAACGGCGTAAAGGGATTGGCGATATTGTTGGTGGAGAGCGAACACACCACGCCGCAGCGATCCAGTTCATCCAGCGGAGCTACACCACGCGGTTGCAGTGCAAAGCGATCGCGTGCGGTGAGGAACAGGTCGGTGGCGGGCAGGGCAGTGACCTGCACTCCGGCCCCGGCCAGTTTCCGGCCTAACTCATGCAGCTTATCCCTGGCCAGAATCGACAGCTTAGTGACGTGCCCAACAGTAACGCGGCCACCCCAGTTGGCACCTTGCGTTTCATCGATTACGCAGTCAATCAGCCGATTCTCTGGCGCGAGATCGAAATCAAGGTGGAAGTCGATATCGACATCATAGCGCTGGGCCAGGGCGAATAGCCTGCGAATCTGTCCAGCCGGATCGCTGTCGGTATACGGACATCCCCCCAGCAGATCCGCGCCCGATGCCAGCGCTTCACACAACAGTTCCTCGGTGCCGGGATTATTCAGCATCCCTTCCTGCGGAAACACGCAAAGTTGCAGATCCATCGCCCAGGCATATTCCGTCTGTAAACGGCGGATGGCACGAAAACCTTTCAGACCGACCACTGGATCGATTTCGATATGGGTACGCATACGCGTGGTACCCTGCGCAATGGCTTGCTCCAGCACGCGGGCGCCGCGTTGATAAACATCTTCTTCACTGAAATCGGCTTTGGCGCGTGCCGTTTCACGAATCGCCTCAGCCAGCGTACCGTCCTGCTGATGACAACGATCAATGATGCAGGCTTTGTCGAGGTGAATATGGGTTTCCAGCAGACCGGGCAGCACCAGCGCACCGGCAAAATCCAGCGTTTCTGCCGCTCCATGCTGCGTAGCAACAAAATACTCCCCGGCGATGTGCAGGGTCTGCAATGCATCTTCACCCGGCACGCGGGCGTTGATTATGGTGAGTCGCTTCATGCGTTTCCTGCTCCCAGCCAGGCTTCTGCCAGATCCGCCTGCGCCAGCAAATCCTGCGCACGTCCGGCTTTCACCACTTCACCCGATTCCAGCACCAGCGCCCGGTCAGCAATGGTCAGGGCGAGGTTAGCCATCTGATCGACCAGCAGTAGCGTGACGCCTTCATTACGTAATCCCGCCAGCGCATCATATAACTCGCCAATCATCGCTGGCGACAAGCCCAGGCTGGGTTCATCCAGCAACAGGATCGAGGGGCGGGACATCAACCCGCGACCAATGGCCACCATTTGCTGCTCACCGCCAGAAAGCAGCCCCGCCTGGCTGTGCAGACGTTCGCGCAGACGGGGGAAGCGGCGCAGAATCGACTCCACTTCTGCCTGCGGATCGAGGCGTTGGCTACAGGCATATTGGCCGATCAACAGGTTTTCCAGCACGGTCATTTGCGGGAACAGCTGACGGCCCTCCGGTACCAGCGCCAGGCCGCGAGCGGCGATCTGGGCGGCATTGAGTTCCTTGATCGAATGATCGTGCAGATAGATCGCGCCGCTGCGTGCCGGATGCAGGCCCGCCAGCGTTTGCAGAATGGTTGATTTTCCGGCTCCGTTCGCCCCGAGGATGGCGACGGTTTCGCCCGGATTTACGGTAAAGCTGACATTACGCACCACCGGCGCAGCACCATAATCCAGCGTCAGCTTATCCACCACCAGGCCAGGTTCGCCGGTGGATCGCAGCGGCATCACGCGTGGCTTGCCGCGATATTCTGTACCGCCGAGATAGGCGGCGATCACTGCTGGATTGCGCTGCACTTCAGCCGGGTTACCCTGTGCCAGCGGCTTACCGGCATCCAGCACCTGCAAACGGTCGCTCACGGCCATCACCAGTGCCATGTCGTGTTCAACAACGATCACCGCCAGGCCAAAGCCAGCCAGACGACGCAGCAGCGGGATCAATGCGTCGGTTTCTTCCCGGCTCAGTCCGGCGGCAGGTTCATCCAGCAACAACAGGGCGGGATCCAGCGCCAGCGCACGGGCAATCTCCACCAGACGACGATCAACATGGGGCAGATCTTCTGCCGGAGTGTGCACCGAACCGCGATATCCCACCAGCGCCAGCAATGCCATCGCCACCGCCTGTGCCTCCTGGCCCGGATGACGCCACGGCAAGCCCTGACGGCCACGCTGCTGCGCCACCAGCAGGTTTTCCAGTACGCTCATGCCGCTGAATAGCTGGGTGGTTTGATAGGTGCGGGCGATACCGGCACGCGCCACCCGCCACGCAGGCAGACCACGCAGTTCCTGGTGCAGACGGATGCTGCCGCTGTCGGCCCGATAGAACCCGCTGATCATATTCAGCACCGTGGTCTTACCGGCCCCGTTTGGTCCCATCAGTCCAAGGATTTCTCCGGCGCGTACGTTGAAGCTGACGTCTTTTGCCGCCTGCACGCCACCAAAACGGATGCCAATACCTTCAACTTTCAGGACATCCTGGCCCGCACGCTGGAAGTGGCGTTGCAGTAGAGATTCATCCGGGGTGTCCGGGGCAAATTGCGGAGCGGGTTTGACCAGCCAGCGCGCCAGTGTACCCAGCAGGCCACGCGGTGCCAGCCACAGTACGCTGAGCAGCAGCACGGCGAAAATCAGCAGACGATACTCGGCAAAGGATGATAGCAGCTCCGGCAGTACCACAATCAACAGCGCACCGAGCACCGGGCCGAACAGCGTGCCGCTGCCGCCCACCACCACAGCCAGCACAAACAGGATCGATTGAGAAAAAGGGAAGGAGTCCGGGTTGATAAACATCATCAGTGGCGCAACCAGGGTTCCGGCAGCACTGGCCAGCATGGCGGAGAGGGTAAACGCCAGAGTTTTGCTCACCACCGGATTAAAACCCAGCGAGCGCGCGGCAATATCGCTGGCCTTGACGGCACGCATTGCCAGTCCCCACTGGCTGCGTTGCAGACGGGCAAACAGCGTCAGCGCCACAATCATCAGCAGGGCGCAACACAGCGCCAGACCCACGGTGGGATCCAGCGGGCCAAAGTCCGGCATCGGGATCCCCATCAGCCCGTTCGAGCCGCCTGTCACCTCGCGCCACTCAATCAAGACATGGCGCACCACCAGCGCAAAGGCGATGGTGATCATCGCCAGGAACGGACCGCTGACACGCAACGCCGGAATCGCCAGCAGCCCGCCAATCACACCACATACCAGCATGGCTGCCAGCATCGCGACGCCCAGTGGCACGCCGTTCATGGTCAGCCCTGCTGAGATATAGGCTCCGATGGCATAAAAAGCGATATGACCGAAGGAGATTTGCCCGCTCAGTCCCAGCAAAATATTCAGCCCGACCACCGTGGTGACGGCGAGGGCAAACAACGAAAACACCAGCAGGGCATAGCTGCCGAGCACGAAGGGCAGTAGCAGGCTCAGCAGCGCGACGGCCACCAGCGCGAATGCATTGAAGGGGAGGGTTTTGATCATACTTTTACCCTTAATTTTTGCCCAAACAAACCGTTCGGACGCAGCGCCAGCGCCAGAATCACCAGCGAGAAAGTGAAGATTTGCGTGAAGGCGGAACCAAACCACAGTGTGACCAGCGCTTCGCTGAGGCCAAACAATAAACCGGCAACCCAGATACCGCTGCTACTGGCGAGGCCACCAAGAATCGCCACCGCAAAGGCTTTCAGCCCGAATAGCGTGCCCATATCACTTTGGATGCTGAACAAGGGAGCGATCAGCAAACCCGCCAGCGCGGCAAATACGGTAGAGAGGGCGAAGGCCGCAGCCACCACCCGGTTGACCCGAATCCCCATTAACTGCGCAGCACGCGGATTTTGTACCGTGGCTTCCAGCACTTTGCCGATGCGGCTGTAACGCCGCACCAGCGTCAGAGCCACGACGATCACTACACCGGTCAGAGGGATCAGCAGGTTGATCAGTGACCATGAGGTACCGAACAGGGTAAAGGTGACGTCGGTCACCGGGAACTGGCGCGGTTCTTTACCAAAGGTGAACATCGCGAGGTTATCGACCAGGATCCCGCCCGCCACCGTTGCCATCAGCCAGGCTTCAGAATTGCGCGCCACAAACGGGCGCACCAGCAGGCGTTCAATCACCACACCATACAGCGCGCAGCACAGCAGCGTGGCGGGTAAGGCCAGCCACAAGGGCCAGCCAAATGTCACGTACAAACTGTAGCCAAGGGTAGCACCGACCATCATCGCGCTACCCTGAGCAAAATTCAGGGTGCGCGATACAATCCAGGTGATGTGAAAACCCAGCGCCAGCAGGGCATACATGCTGCCGAGACTCAGTCCGGTGGACAGGGCAGTGCTCCACATAATCCGTCTCCTTACTCAGCGACTGGCAGGATCTGCTCGCCTTTGAACTGGGCGAAAACATAATCTTTTGGTCCCAGCGCATCGTGCTGCTGCACTGTGAACGGTTGCTGGTAGTGCTTAATCAGCCCGTCATAGTCTTTGATGGCGTAGAAACCGTCGCGAATGGTCGTGCCATCGAGGCTGCTGGCGTTGTTAAGTGCCATCGCTGTCAGGTGCATCGCATCGTAGGCGTTGGCGATACCCACAGCCGGGGTGACATCTGCCAACCCTTTGATTTGCGGATACTGTTTTTTCAGTTCATCCATCACCTGGTTGCCTTTGGCCGAATTGTGGTCGGTGAAGACAAAGGTCTGGATAAAGGTCACCTGATCGGCTCCCGGCCCTGCCAGCTCGCTGAAGCGTCCACCGGCTGGTCCCCAGTGCGAAACCACCGGCACCTGCCAGTTCATCTTATGCAGCGATTTGACCACCTGAGCAGAAGGTCCGACGTTGCCGACCATCAGCAGGGTGTCGGCACCGTCGTTTTTCAGTCGGGTCAGCTGCGGCACCAAATCAACATCGCTGTCTTCAATACGCTCGACGCCCGCTACCGGGATGTTGTTTTTCTGCAACGCGGCACGGAAGCCTTTCTCGTTTGATTCACCCCATGGGTTGTTGACCAGAATCATGCCGGCTTTTTTCATGCCTTTCTTTTCGCTGGCGTATTCCACCAGCGCTTCATCCACCAGCTCATCCACGGCAGAGACGCGGAACACGTAGTTTTCCTTCGCACCGTTATGGGTAATGCCAGTACCGGCGGCCCACAGTCCGACAAACGGGGTTTTCAATTGATTAGCCAGCGGGACGATCGCCAGAGATACCGGGGTATCGAGGCCACCAAACAGCACGGCGACTTTTTCCCGTTGGATCAACTCACGAGCTGCCAGCATCCCTTTGCCGGGGTTACTTTCGTCATCACGGCGTACCAGCTCCAGCGGATGGCCTTTCACACCACCAGCTGCGTTGATCTCGTTGATGGCGATGGTCAGCCCGCGCGTCAGGGCTTCACCTGATTTTGCTGACTGACCGGATAAGGCCGTGACCAGGCCGACTTTGATCGGTTCCGCTGCGATAGCGGCTGCTGACATCATGCTCATCACAGTCACGACAGCGCATTTACGCCAGTTTTTCAGTAACGATTTTCCGGACATCTCTCACCTCAGGTAGATTGCTAGCAATAATATTTTTATTTCTAGCAATTACGATGCCAGTTTGATATTGCTTAGAAACAGGCGGTTTTTGCCGCAAGTTAGCGGAAAAACTGCGCCATTTTGGTGCTGGTGCGCCAGCGTTGTGCAAATTACCTTCAGGGGGCGTTATGTCTGGTATTGAGCAGGCAGTAGAAGTGGTGAAGAAGTTTCTGGCGGCATCGATGGCACCCGATGCGGTGTTAGCTGCAACCTATATGCATCCGCAGGTGAGCATTACCTTTACCGGTAAACGTGAGTTTCCCACCACTAAAGGGATCACCGATTTTAATGGTGCGCGTTATAAATGGGTGAAGAAGTCGCTCGGGCAGTTTGACTGGATGGATCGCGGCGATCATGTGGTGGTGTACTCCAACGGCACGCTGTATGGGGAATGGCCGGATGGTCAGCCTTTTGCTGGCAACCGTTATCTGGATCGTTATGAAGTCCGCGACGGATTGATCGTGAAAATGGATGTGTGGAACGACAGCGCCGAATGGATATTGATGCCGGAAATTGGTCGGGTGGAGTCGTTCTGAGCCATGGCGGCGTGATGAATTGCGCGATAAATCGCGCCGCTACAACCTGGCGCTGGCTAGCTGCTGACGTTTTGCGCATCGAAACTGATATACAGATTTTCCGGCATGCTGAAAATCCTCTCCAGTGACAGCATGTTTTTCGCGCCGGTATCAATATGAGCCGGAACCAGGCGCGGGCCTTCAGCATTATGTTTTGATTCAGTGGATTTAATAACGTGCGGCACTATCATTCCCGTTATTTTCTTATTATCACAACCAATAAGAACCAGACAGCACAGCAGTGCGGTGAGTATCGGCCAGTTATTCATTTTCTTCGTCCCTGTAAGTAACAGTGGGGGGGAATATAAAGGCATATCCCAGACGAAATACTGATTACCCGCAATATTTTCTGTGATAATTAAATTTCCCCACCTCCGTTTAACTCCGGTTAAATGTTGTTTGTGCTACACAGCCAGCCATGACACGATATTAAAGGTCAGCAGGCCTACTAATGTAGTAGCGATAACAGCGCCAAACACAAAGAAGATAACTAATATAACTAATTGTTTTTTTCATGGTTTACATTGATCCATTTTCGTCTGTCAAAAACAGAATAAACAGCCAATAACCTCTTATTATTTGTGGGTTAGAATCTTCTTACCCTGATAATAATTTACCCATGTTACTAGCCCGTACTGAATTATCGTGGCAGCTTTTAACTGAAGAAAACATGATATCGGTCATCACGCTAGCGGGAAATATTATTAAAGTGTCATTTTTATTTTGCTTTTCATTAATTGAGTAAATTGCGCGGGGTAATTATGAACATCATTCCTTTTGAGGCGAGGCGAACGGAAGCATCCGATCGGCCTTTATATCAGCAAGAGAGTTCGGCGGCATTTACGGCATTAAATAGCTCACCGTCAGGATTAAGTGGTGAAGAGGCACAGGCGCGGCTGCGCGATCATGGTCCTAATGTTCTGCCGCAGAAGCGGGGAAAATCTGCCTTCATGCGTTTTATTGCCCACTTTAAAGATGTGCTGATTTATATCCTGCTGGCTGCTGCGGTGATCACCGCGCTGATGGGCCACTGGGTCGATACCTTTGTCATTCTCGGCGTTGCTGTCATCAACGCGCTGATTGGGTTTATCCAGGAAAGTAACGCCGAGAAGTCATTGAAAAGCATTCAGAATATGCTGTCGAACGATGCCATCGTGTTGCGTGAAGGGTTGCAGGCTACTGTGGCAACGCAAAATATCGTGCCAGGGGATGTGGTGATGTTGCGTCCAGGCGACAAGGTCCCGGCCGACTTGCGTCTGTTCGAAGTCCATAATCTGCGCGTTGAAGAAGCGATTCTGACCGGTGAATCCACCGTGGTGTCGAAAAACACCGCTGCGCTGGAGGGGGAAAAATCTCTCGGTGACCGTTTCAATCTGGCTTATTCCGGCACCACCGTTAGCTCCGGTACTGCCATGGGTATGGTGATTGCCACCGGTGGCGACACTGAACTGGGGCATATCAATGCGATGATCTCCTCGATTGAGGAGGCAAAAACACCGTTGCTGGTGCAGATCGATAAACTCGGTAAAGCCATTTTCGCCATCATTCTGCTGATGATGGCGGGTCTGTTCGTGTTTGGTTTTCTGCTGCGCGACATCCCGCTGGGGGAGTTGTTGCTGTCGGTGATCAGCCTGGCGGTGGCGGCGGTGCCGGAAGGGTTGCCGGCCATTATCTCCATCATTTTGTCTCTTGGTGTGCAGTCGATGGCGCGCAATCAGGCCATTATTCGCAAATTGCCGACGGTGGAAACCCTCGGGGCGATGTCAGTGATCTGCTCCGACAAAACCGGCACTCTGACCATGAACGAGATGACGGTGAAGGCGGTGGTGCTGGCCGATAGCCAGTGGCGTATTAGCGGCGATAGCTATGAACCCAAAGGTGAATTTCACGCCGAAGTCAGTGCCAGCGGCGTGCCTGCGGCACAGGATGAGGTGTTGCAGGGCTTTTTACGGATTGTCGATATCTGCAATGAAAGCCAGCTGCATCAGGACGCCAGCGGTCATTGGGGCATCGTCGGCGGCCCTACCGAAGGGGCGTTAAAGGTGCTGGCGGCAAAAGCGGGTATCAGGTCCGACAGGGTTGACGTGGTCAGTAAGCTGCCGTTTGATTCGCTGTACAAATATCAGGCGGTCAGTGCGGTCATTGATGGCAAACCCGGCATTATGCTGACCGGTGCGCCGGATGTGCTGCTGTCTCTGTGCCAGCAGCAGCAGGGTGATCAGGGCGTCGCGCCGCTCGATAGTGCGTATTGGGAGCAAGCCATCAGCACCTACGCCAGTGAAGGTTTACGCACCGTGGCCGCCGCATGGCGCTGGTTACCGGCAGCTAAACAGACGCTGGAACATGACGATCTGCATGAGGGCATGGTGTTGCTTGGCCTCGCCTGCATGATGGATCCGCCGCGTCCGGAAGCCATTACCGCCATTCGTGACTGCCAGCAGGCCGGTATCCGCGTGAAGATGATCACTGGCGATCATCAGGAAACGGCGATGGCGATCGGTCAGATGCTGGGCATCGGCAACAGTCAGGCGGCGGTGACCGGTTATCAGCTGGAGCATATGGATGATGCCGAGCTGAGCGTGGCGGCGCAGAAGTATGACATTTTTGCCCGCACCAGCCCGGAGCATAAGCTGCGCCTGGTGAAGGCGCTGGCGTCGGTTGGCGAAATTGTTGGTATGACCGGCGATGGCGTGAATGATGCGCCTGCGCTGAAGCAGGCCAACGTGGGTATTGCGATGGGGATCAAGGGCACGGAAGTGACCAAAGAATCCGCAGATATGATCCTCGCCGATGACAACTTCGCGACCATCGCTGCGGCGGTCAAAGAGGGGCGTCGTGTCTATGATAACCTGAAGAAAACTATCCTGTTTGTGATGCCGACCTGTTTTGCTCAGGGGTTATTGATCATCATTGCTATTCTGATGGGCAACCTGTTGCCGTTAACCCCGGTGCAGATTCTGTGGATGAATATGGCGACTTCCGCCACGCTCTCCTTTGGCCTCGCCTTTGAACCGGCGGAACAGAACATCATGCGGCGTCCACCACGTAACGTGCGCAGCAATGTGATGGATGGGTTCGCCATCTGGCGTGTGGTGTTTGTCGGCCTGCTGATCTCGGTCAGCGCCTTTATGCTGGAAGCCTGGTTACAGCCACGCGGTTACAGCCCGGAATTTATCCGCACCGTGCTGTTGCAGATGCTGGTCACGGCGCAGTGGGTGTATATGCTCAACTGCCGTAATAGCGACGGCTTCTCACTGGATGCTGGCCTGCTGAAGAATCGGGGGATCTGGCTGGTGACCGTGGTGCTGATTCTGCTCCAGGCGTTGATCATCTATGTGCCGTTGATGAACACCTTGTTTGGTACGCAACCGCTGCCGCTGAAATACTGGTTGATCGCCTTAGTGGTCAGCGCCGGTATCTTTGTGCTGGTGGAGATAGAGAAACGCCTGACGCGCGGCTGGCGTGCATCAGGCGAGCAGGGGATGGTGCGATAATTCTCGTGGCGGGTGCCGTTCGGCACTCGCCCTCAATCGCGTTTTTTACCCTCTTCGATAAATTCTTCGTCAATTTCCTCAACGTTATCGCGATTGTCACGCCCGGAGAGCAGATTCCAGCAGGCGATAAACAGCGCGGCGATGAGGGGGCCGATAACGAAGCCGTTGATGCCATACACTTCCATACCGCCGAGGGTGGCAATCAAAATCATATAGTCCGGCATTTTGGTGTCTTTCCCCACCAGCAAGGGGCGCAGAATATTATCCACCAGACCCACCACCACGACGAAAAAGCCGATCAGGAAGAACCCTTTCCACAGCGCGCCGGTGGCGAAGAAGAAAATGGTTGCCGGTACCCACACGATCGCGGAACCAATCGCCGGAACCAGTGACAGGAACGCCATCAGCGCGCCCCACAGCAGACTGCCGTCAATGCCAGTGAACCAGAAGGCCAGTCCCCCCAGTACCCCCTGAACTATCGCGACCACCACTGTTCCTTTAACCGTGGCGCGGGATACGGCGGCAAATTTCAGCAGCAGGTGATGCTTAACGTGAGTGGAGAGCGGCAGTGATTCAAGGATCAGGCTGACCAGCCAGGCACCGTCTTTCAGCAGGAAAAACAGCAGGTACAGCATCACGCCAAAACCCACGGTAAAGGTGAAGGTACCTTTGCCAATGATGAACACGCTCCCTGCCATGTACTGGCCACCCTTGAGGGCAAAACCGGAGAGTTTTTCCTGAATTTGCGCGGCATTATTCAGGTGATGGTCAGACAGGTAACTGCGCGCCCACCCGGGCAGATGCTGAAACAAATCGGCAAACACCGCTGGAAACTGCGAGGAGTTGTTTTGCAGTTTGTTGTAGACAGTATTGATCTCCACCACCAGCGACGACGTGACGATCGCCAGCGGTGTGAAGACGATCAGGCAGATAATCAGCAGCGTAATCAGCGAAGCCAGTCCATTACGATCCCCCAGTTTTTGCCGCAGCAGTGATTTCAGCGGATGGAAAATCACCGCCAGAATTGCCGCCCACAAAATGGCGGAGAAGTAAGGTGCGAGCACATCAAAAAACGCCACCGTGACAATTGCCAGGATGACAATGAAAAAGCCGATATTCAATCCTTTAACTTGCATTAACACGTCTCTTAGAAAATGGGGACGAATGAACTATAGAAGGTCTGAAGAGGAATGGAACAAATTCGGATGACGGGAAACCGGCCAGCTGATGTCCCGATTTGTCCCTGCTTCGTCCGGCCAGGGGCTGGTCACGTACCCTCGCCACCCGCGATGATGGCATTTTACCGACAGGAGAAAACCATGCTGGAATTACGTCCCAACTGTGAATGCTGCGATAAAGATTTACCGCCGGAAGCACCTGACGCGCGTATCTGTTCGTTCGAATGTACCTTCTGCGCCAGCTGTGCCAGCGAGGTTCTGCATGAACGTTGCCCCAACTGTGGCGGGGAGCTGGTGCGACGCCCCATCCGTCCGGCTGCTGAGCTGCTACTGCATCCGGCTTCGACCAAGCGCCATAAATCGACGTTGCGCTGACGGGCATTTTTTCCACCGGCAGTTTCTGCCAAAGCAAAGACCTGAACATGAGTATTACACAGGGTATTATTCGCTTCATCTTTAAGGTGGAAAAAGAAAAGAATCTCCAGAAGGCTGATTCAGGAAGAATTACCGTATCCTATAAACTTCGTTAATAATGCTAATATTGAGCTCTGTATTAATCACTGTTGTGTATTAAATCTTCCTGGCAGGAATTTATACCAGTTGGTGAAAAATAAATTTTTTCTGAGCGGGAGCGAGGCGTAAAGTCTCGCCAGTGATGAATGGGTTTTTATGTTGATTTTAATGGTTTTTTTATGATTTCAGGGTTTCATCGTCCTGAAGTTAGTTGATCCGGTAAAATATTGTATGATTTGTGCTGGTCGGAGCACAGACCTTATTCTCTGTGAAATGACGTTGCGCAATACATTATTTCTTTCATTCGCTAACTCTTTACGTATTTTTCCGAAAAATAGTCATTTTTAAAAGTTTTTTTCATTTTTAAATGGTATTGTTTACCGGCAATGCTAGTGATGTGGCGTTGTGTGCTTCAGTTTTACCCTCACTTTTTGCAGGGTTCTCCCTCTTTATGCAATAAATGGAAATTGATTCCTCCCGATCCCTGCGATCGGGCTTTCTTTTCTCTTCCGCTTGTTTCCGCATGGCAAATATTGCTGCTTTTTCGGTCCATTTAATGTCAGTCCAGACACAAGTGTTAAGAAAGCGATAAATCGAGGTAATTTATTGTAAGATGGCGGTTTTTTAGGAATTTTGGAAATGCGCTTTTGCCTTCCTATAATCAATAGTAGTGCTTAACGGCGCTACCATTGCCGTTATCATTGGAGGCAACACCATGAAAAAAACAACATTAACGTTAGTCGCTTCGCTTATTGCATGCAGCTCACTGATTTCCAGCGTATCCTGGGCCGATGGTCCGGGCGATCAACACTGGCAGCCACACGGTGGCAACCAGCATCAGGATCACGGTAATGGCCCCGATCGTGGTGGCAATCGTGGTCCTGACCATGGCTATGACCGTGGTCAGGATCATGGCCATGATCATTACGCTGGCCGTCCGATGCCGCAAGACCATCATGGCGGCGATCGTTTCGCCTGGAATGGTCATGACTTCCGTCGTGGCTACCCGGCACCACCGGAATTCCGTGGTCCGCATTATCGCGTTGATGACTGGCGTGGACGCGGTCTGTACGAGCCGCCACGCGGCGAGCACTGGGCATATATCGACGGTAACTATGTTCTGGTCGCGGCAGCCACCGGTATCATCACCGCCATTCTGCTGAATAACGCGTTCAACTAATCTCCCGCAGACGGATGGCACTCGCCATCCGTCTTTTCGCTGTTTTCTCCTCCCCGCCAGGCTATCCTGTAAAGCGTCTGTTTTCCTTTCAAAGCGCTAAGGAGTGATGATGGCCGTGGTAAAAATGGTGGCGGTGGATATGGACGGCACCTTTCTCGACGATAAAAAACAGTACAATCGCGCACGTTTTCAAGCCTGTTACCACCAGATGCAACAGCGTGGCATCAAATTCGTGGTCGCCAGCGGTAACCAGTATTATCAACTCAAATCTTTCTTCCCCGATATTGCCAGTAACATCGCTTTTGTAGCGGAGAACGGCGCGTGGATTATCGACCGTGATGAAGAGTTGTTCTGCGGCTCTTTCTCACGTGATGACATCCATGCGGTGATGGATACGCTGCAACGCGGTCACTATCCCGACCTGAAATACCTGATCGCTGGTCGTAACAGCGCTTACTACTTCTCGGGTGTCGATGAACAATGGCTGACGAAGATGCGCCATTACTGCCATCGGCTAACCGCCATCGACAGCCTGAGTGATACCGGTGATGACAAACTGTTCAAGTTTGCTCTCAACCTCTCCGACGACTATGTGGCGATTTTGATGGCCGATATCGAGCGTTTGCATCATGGGGCTGCGGCGGCGACGTCCAGCGGCCATGGTTCGGTGGATTTGATTGTGCCGGGCCTGCATAAAGCCAATGGCCTGCGCT
This sequence comes from Pantoea sp. App145, assembly GCF_047947045.1. Taxonomy (NCBI): domain Bacteria; kingdom Pseudomonadati; phylum Pseudomonadota; class Gammaproteobacteria; order Enterobacterales; family Erwiniaceae; genus Pantoea; species Pantoea sp. App145. The sequence goes on along the minus strand of NZ_CP133290.1, from coordinate 1,657,308 downwards.
TGCTGCAAAGCCGCTGGGGTATCAACAATGATGAAGTGCTGGCTTTTGGTGATGGCGGCAACGATCTCGAAATGCTGGTGCAGTCCGGCTTCAGCTTTGCCATGCAAAATGCCCCGCAGCGCGTGAAACAGGCGGCGCGCTATCAGGCTCCGTCCAACAATGACGAGGGCGTGTTGCAGGTGATTGAGCAGATGCTGGCAGGGCAGGGACCGTTCGAGGTTTGAGGCATTATGGTAACGGCGCAATAAACTGCGTCGTTACCGGGTTGTGTGCGTATCTGAATTAAACAATCGGCCAGGCGGCGGCGATCATGTCGCGCAGGATCTCTTTGTCGTAGCTGACCCAGCCGTTTTTACTGTTCGCACGGGCCACTATCCACTCCACCTCGGTGGTGGATAAGGCAGGTCCATCCAGCCAGAACGGCATGATGGCATGTTGTTGCAGCCAGGCTTTTAATGCCAGCGCCGGTGGTGCCGGATCATCGGGCAACAGTTGCTGCGCCAGTTGTGCCATCAGGCGCTGCTGTTCGGGATGTTCACTTTCGGCCAGCACCTCAAGGAATGGGAACAGCAAACGTCCGCAGACTTCCCCATGATGGAAAGGTTTAATCGCCCCCAGCTCACCGGCGATGCCATGGATCACACCTAATCCTGCGCTGCTCAGGCACACGCCGCCCAGCCAGGAAGCCATCATCATTGCTTCGCGCGCGTCATCACCTGCCTGGTCGTGACGATTGAGCGCAGGCCAGGCTTTAAAGAACAGTTGCAGGCCATTCAGCGCCATTTGCTGACTGAACAGATTGCCTTTGCGTGACAGATACGCCTCAAACAGATGGGTGAAGGCGTCAATGGCGCAGGTCGCCAGCACCGTATCCGGTGCCCCTTGCAGTAAATCAGGGTCGAGAATTGCCACCTGCGGCACAAATACTGGATGGCGCAGCGAGGCTTTCACCTGGATATTTTGCTGATCGGTCACGACGGCATTCTGCGTCGCTTCGCTGCCGGTACCGGCGGTGGTGGGAATGGCAATCAGTGGCAATGTTACGGGCTGCACCGGTGTATCACCGACCTTTTCCAGATAACGCGCGATCGGCAGCGGGTGTTGCATCATGGCACTAAAGGCTTTGGCTGCGTCCAGCACGCTGCCACCACCGATCGCCACCACGCGATCCACATGACCCCGCCAGCGCGTTACCCAGGCATCGATCTCAGCGGGCGATGCCTCATGGCTGACGATCTCATAACCAAGAATGTGATCGTTGAGCGCTGCACCGAGGCGCGCCCAGGCCGGACCGTTAAGAAACGAGCGACCACAGAACAGCAACGTGGGCTGTGGATTAGCGGCAAGCAACGGCACCAGCCGGTCAATACTGCCGCGGGCAAACAGGGTTTGTTGATTACTGTACAGCTCAATCAGATTCTCACTCACCTGCAGATCCTTTTTCATGGGGCGGAAAACCCTTAGTTTAACCAAACCCTCCTGGCTGTCGGGGCAAACATTCTGATAACTGACCGGAAAAAATTTGATCACCTTCTCAATTCAGAAATTCACCTGGCGTAGCAGGTGATTTCTTCATCTTGTTACCCTTAACATGATACCGGTAACAAGATGCATCGCGATGTAACAACATCTCAAACGCTGCTGTATCCATCGTCCTCAGGACTTATCACAACAAACCGCTGCCGGTGGAAGACCGTGCAAAAAGGTGGAGAAAAATTATGCCATTACTCTACGTGGCAATTGGCGTGGCGCTACTGCTACTGCTGATGATTCGCTTCAAACTGAACGGATTTATCGCGCTGATTCTGGTGGCGCTGGCGGTCGGCATGATGCAGGGCATGCCCGTCAACAAAGTGATTGGCTCGATCAAAACCGGTGTCGGCGGCACGCTGGGCAGTCTGGCGCTGATCATGGGGTTTGGTGCCATGCTGGGCAAGCTGCTGGCCGATTGTGGCGGCGCACAACGTATTGCCACCACGCTGATTGAAAAATTCGGGCAAAAGCATATCCAGTGGGCATTGGTACTGACGGGCTTCACCGTGGGCTTTGCACTGTTCTACGAAGTGGGCTTCGTGCTGATGCTGCCGCTGGTGTTCAGCATTGCCGCGTCAGCGCGCGTGCCATTGCTGTTTGTGGGTGTGCCGATGGCGGCAGCCTTGTCGGTCACGCACGGCTTTTTACCGCCGCACCCGGGTCCAACCGCGATTGCCACGCTGTTCAATGCGGATATGGGCAAAACCCTGCTGTTTGGCACCCTGCTGGGCATTCCTACCGTTATTCTGGCGGGACCGGTCTACGCACGTTTTCTGAAAGGTATCGATAAACCGATTCCGGAAGGACTGTGGAATCCGAAAACCTTCAGCGAAGCGGAAATGCCGGGCTTTGGCGTCAGTGTTGGTACCGCGCTGGTGCCGGTGATTCTGATGGCTCTGCGTGCGGTGGCCGAAATGGTCCTGCCAAAAGGACATGTGATCCTGCCTTACGCTGAGTTCTTTGGCGATCCGATCATGGCTACGCTGATTGCGGTACTGATTGCTATCTTCACCTTTGGTCTGAATCGCGGACGCAGCATGGATGAAGTGATGGGCACATTAAGTGACTCCATCAAAATCATCGCCATGATGCTGCTGATTATCGGTGGTGGCGGGGCGTTTAAGCAGGTGCTGGTGGATAGCGGTGTCGATAAATATATCGCCAGCATGATGCATGAAACCAATGTGTCCCCGATCTTTATGGCCTGGTCAATTGCGGCGGTGCTGCGTATCGCACTCGGTTCCGCTACCGTGGCCGCAATTACCGCAGGTGGCATTGTGGCACCGCTGATCGCTACCTCCGGTGCCAGCCCGGAGCTGATGGTGATTGCGGTTGGATCGGGCAGCGTGATTTTTTCTCACGTCAACGATCCGGGGTTCTGGTTGTTTAAGGAGTATTTCAACCTGACGATCGGCGAAACCATTCGCTCATGGTCAGTGCTGGAGACCATCATCTCAGTCTGCGGTTTAGTGGGTTGTCTGCTGCTGTCGATGGTAATTTGATGTGAAGATGCTGAGGCATGGCGCCTCAGCATTCGCGGTCTACTGCGCCAGTGCGCGGAAGGCCGCCAGTTCTTCTTCCGGCATCCCCGCCTGTAAAGCCGCCTGGCAAATTTTTTCCCAGCTATTGGTATCCAGCGGAATGCCTTCGCGTTCACGCTCCAGACGATTGTTCTCTTCCCATTCGCCCGGTATCTGAATCGGCGCATCGCCGCTTTGTGGCGAACGTTTTACCCAACTGAGGAAGGCTTCCGCTTCCTGCTGCATCGCGGGTGCATCGAAGGCTTCCGGATTCACGATGATGGTGGTCATGCAGTTGAAGATGGCATCGTGGCAGCTCACCAGAGTTTCGTCATGTGTGGTGCGTCCACCTGACAGCGCGCCGCCGAGAATTTCACACATGGTAGCCAGCGCATAACCCTTATGCAGCCCAAATGGCAGCAGCGAGCCATAAGGTTCCTGATGCATCACGCCGGGTTCGGTGGTGCCTTTGCCCTGATGATCGATCAGATAACCCGGTGCAACCTGCTGTTCTTTGTTCCATGCCACACGGGTTTTGCCGAAGGCAATGCCGCTGGTGGCGAAATCAAGCAGCAGCGGTTTGGCGTTGGTGCGCGGGAAGATGGCACAGAAGGGGTTAGTACCAAAACGTCGGTCGCTGCCGTTGAACGGTGCAACCATCGGGTCACCCGCGACGTTGACGAAGTGAAAAGAGACAAACCCGGCAGCCGCACATTGTTCAGCCCAGTGACCGATGCGCCCGATATGATGTGAATCGTGCAGGCCAACGGCGGCGATACCAAATTTAGCCGCGCGCTCGATCCCCATCTTCATGGCTTCCCATGCCGCGACCTGGCCAAACCCATTATGACCGCTCAGGGTGAGCACTGCGCCGACATCTTTCTCAACCGTGGTGTGCTGGTTAAGCTGAAGAAAACCCTGAGAGAGAGAAACCATATAACTCGGGATCATGCCTACGCCATGCGAATCATGACCCGCCAAATTCGCTGCTACCAGGTGATCGGCGACCAGCCGTGCTTCGTCGGCACTACTGCCTGCATGTAACCAGATAGCCTCTACAAATTGATGGAGCCGGGAAGAAGGGATACGAAGAAGGGCACTCACGCGGTTGATCTCCTTTCAAAATAGGTACTCCATCCTGCGACGAATGCTTAATAACGGCAAGTGAGAATTGCCGAAAGCAAAGGGCCACAAGATGTGGCCCAAAAACTCAGTGCGGTTGTTCGAAACCCGCTTTAACCATTTGGTCGCGCAATGCGCGGGTAATTTCACGGTTCCCGCCCGTGACAGGGTAAATGACATTGTTGACGACATCGTCAAGATAATGTTCTTCAAACTCCTGCATGGTGAGCTGGGTGCCACCTTCGTCATTGATGGCAATGCTTCCTCTGATGTGATTGCCATAGTCCTTTGCCTTCAGGCTATAACGTCCCATGCTGGTATTTATCGTGCTCATATAATCTCCTTGTTACTTAGGCAGTGATAACAATTGAGGCCTGCTACAGGCGCTGTAAGTTTAGACAGTAGGCGGCGGGAGAACGAAGCGGCAAAGTTAAGAAAAATCTGTAGCTGCGACCGGCCTCGCAGAAATAATCATCAGCTAAACGAAACCACAGCATGATGACGTGATGACTATCGCACCTGACAGCAGAAGCAGGATCTTCATCTATACTTGAGTTAACTGGCGCTATTAATGATGTAAAAAGGAGCGGAAAATGAAAATAATCCTGTGGATCATCGCTATCATCTTCATTGTTGGGTTGTTAACCATTACCGGCGTGTTTAAATTGATTTTCTGACGCGTACAGGCACCCGTAGGTGCCTGTTTCCGTTCATTCGGCTTTGGTTAAGGCAGGTGAGTGGGGACGCGAGACGGGCAAAATCACATCCCGCAGATTGAGCGGCTTTTGACACTCAGCACAACAGGCACCGTGGTGGCTTTGCTGCCTGGTTTGTCTGGTTCCGGGCAGCGTATAAAAAAACCGCACACACCCACAGCGGCTACAACGAATAGTCATCAGCATTCCTCTTTATCTCCCTCCTGGAATGCTGAGATTTATCTCATTCATCTGATTAGTTCAATCGATAAATTTCATTAATTTATTTACGTTATCAACAATGAAGCACAGATTGCTGAAAATTAAGTCATTTCCGGCGGGGATTGTTAAGAGAAGACTGCACATTTTATCAATTCTGCCAATAGCCCCTTCGTTTATCCCCGGTTCCGGTAGCATTTGGTCATTATGGTAAAATGCGCCCTTCGCGTGTCGGAAATTCCAGACAATGCCTGGAGTGTTTCAGGAAACTTTTCACTAAACTTTTCAGACAGTAGCGTTAATTTTTGGGCAGACGCCGGGAAGGATATCTGTGGCTCTGTCGTCTTAAGGATTGTTTTACAGGAACCTTCGTTGTGAATCGGTACATTTCGGCAGCCTGTGTTGGCTGTATTTTAACCCTCGGAAGCGCGTTTTCTGCCTCGGCCTCTACCGTCACTCAAAACATCAAATCAGGCTGGAATACCTTTACTGACAATGTGGCCGAGACCTGGTCACAGCCGCAAAATTATGATTTTTATCTGCCCGCTATTACCTGGCATAACCGCTGGACATACGATCAGGAGCATATCGACAGGTACAACGAACGTCCATGGGGCGCGGGCGGCGGTGTTTCGCGCTGGGATGACAAAGGTAACTGGCATGGCCTGTACCTGATGGCGTTTAAGGATTCCTTCAACAAGTGGGAACCGATTGGCGGTTACGGCTGGGAAGCGACCTGGCGTCCGCTGAGTGACGACAATTTTCACATCGGTGCTGGCTACACGGCGGGCGTCACTGCCAGGGATAACTGGAAATATATCCCGATTCCGGTTTTATTGCCGATGGCTTCTATCGGATATGGTCCTGTTACCTTCCAAATGACTTATATTCCAGGTACTTATAACAATGGCAATGTCTATTTTGCCTGGTTGCGATTTCAATTTTAGCGGATGAAGACGGATGGAAAGTGTGAAGGTTGGCGGAAAACACGATATTTATCACTTTTTCATCAATTCGCACTGGACAAATGTCACCGCAATTGCTGTACTAGACGCCGACACAGTTTAGTGTCCATTTTTCATGTAAAGGTAATATAGATGTCCAAGATCAAAGGTAACGTTAAGTGGTTTAATGAATCTAAAGGATTCGGTTTCATTACTCCTGAAGATGGCAGCAAAGATGTATTCGTACACTTCTCTGCAATCATGAGCAATGGCTTCAAAACTCTGGCTGAAGGTCAGCGTGTAGAGTTTGAAATCACTGACGGCGCTAAAGGCCCATCTGCTGCTAACGTTATCGCTCTGTAAGTTAACACGCAGAATTCTAAAAACCCGCCTTATGGCGGGTTTTTTTATGCCTGCCACCAAATGATGGCCCAGGCGATCAGGGCGAAGGTGCTGATGGATAAGGCCAGCATTTCATCCAGGGTTCGTGGGATCATACTCTTCATTGCGTTGCCTCCTGTGGCGTTCAGGCCAGCATGGCAAAGCAATATTAATTCTGCCTTAAGCGCTGATGACAGGCGCATGACAGGGCACAAACTGCGGCGTCTCTCACAGATAATCTCTGTAACATCCCCATAACAATCCTTACTTGCAGCTTTTTGGCTGACAACGCTATATAACAGCAGGAAACGGATTACTGAGGAGGCAGGATGAAGATACGTCAGGCACAGGCGAAAGACAGTTTTGCTCTGAGTGCGCTGCTGACCGAACTGGGTTATGCCGGCACTGAAAGGTTTATTGAGACACGATTAACACAGCTTTGTAACCATCCCGATGAAGTGCTGCTGGTGGCCGAGCATGGCACCCAGGTGCTGGGTTTTCTGTCGCTCCACTTTATCCCGCAGCTGGCGCTGTCGGGCGATTTCGCCCGTATCAGCTATTTCTGCATAGCCGAAGGCGAGCGCAGCAAGGGGAGCGGGCAGCAGTTGCTCAGCTATGCCGAACAACTGGCACGCGAGCGTGGCTGTGATCGCATGGAAGTGCATTGCCATGCCTCACGCCTCAAAGCGAATCAGTTCTACGCGCGCGAAGGCTATGTGGAATCGCCGCGTTATCACATCAAAGATTTGGGCTAAGGTTAATTTCCCGACCAGATGCAATCACCAGTGCGTCAGCAATGCTGTCAAGTTGTTGCAATGGCAACATGGCGGTGCTGACGCGAATGAATTGTTCGGCATTGATGCTGTAGCGTTCACCCGGCACGGCGGCGATACCTCGGGCGGCAAGCGTAATCATGGCATATTGTTCTGACGCCACCGGAATATATAGACTGAGGCCATCACGTTCGGCCAGCACCAGCCCACGAGCCTGCAGGGCATGCAGCAGCTGCTGGCGACGCTCCCGATAGGTATTTTTTGCCTGTTCTACCTGCTGCCGCGTGGTGGCGTCTGTCAGCATCCAGGCAACCGCATCCTGCAAAATTCGGCTGGTCCAGCTGACACCAAAGTTACGCCATGCCTGAATACGTTTCACCAGTTCACAGGGGGCGGAAAGTACAGCAAGCCGCAGGTCCGGTCCGTAGGCTTTCGAAAACGAATGGACATGCACCACGCGTTCGGGAAAGTGGTATCCGAGGCTCCACACCGGCCAGCGCGACAAATCGCCAATCCCGTCATCTTCCACAATCAGCGTTTTGCTATTGGCCAATACGCGTGCCAGCTCCGCGCTGCGTTGCTGCGTCACGGTATGTCCGGTGGTCGAATGGGTACGCGGCTGGTAGATAAACATCGCCGGTGATTTGTGCAGATGTGCGGCTAAAGCGGAGGGAATCGGCCCCTGTTCATCGCAGGGTAGTGGCAGAATCTCTGCGCCGATATTGTCCAGCATATCCAGCAAACGTGTTGCGGTGGGATCTTCGAGCACCACCCGATCGCCAGGAGACAGCAGCGTTTGCACGATTAAATTCATCGCATCAAAGCCACCATCGGTCGCCAGCCATGCCTCTGCCGGGTAGGGCCAGCGTGGTGTAATCGCCGCCAGTAGCTGAGGTGAAATGGCTTCACGGTGATAGCTATTCAACTGGGGCGACTGAAGGCCAGCCAGCATCGCTGGCTGCAAATCGGGTAACAGCGCCGGGTCCGGAGAAGCCATTGCCAGATCGGCCTGGATGTTATCGCCATAGTTGCCGATTTTTTCAAAACGAATCGGCCGCGGCATCACCGTATTGCCACACACCCACACGCCACTGCGACCTTTACCGGCCAGCACTTTCTGTTTTTTCAGCTGCGACCAGGCCGCCGATACCGTCGCCGGACTGACGCCCAATAGCTCTGCCAGCTCGCGTACGGCGGGCATTTGCATACCCACTGCAATCTGACCATCGCGAATCAATGTGGAAGCGGTAAGCGTAATGCCCTTCACCGACGCATCGGTAATTTGCGCGCTGAACCAGTCAATATCTACCGTTTGCGTCATAAGAAAAACCTTTGTTCAGTAACAAAGAATTTATTGTTCAGGTTAGTATTCCCGATTTAGTATCAAATTCAAGCACTATTTGCTGAATAACTAAACGCAGCCTGACTGCAATCGGAACGAACGGGGAAACAACAACTATGGTAACCATCAGACTGGCGGTTCGTGACTGGGATTACTTTACACCGCTGGCACTCGGCGATATCAAGCCGGAAGGATTTCAGTTGGAAATTGACCGCGTCGGCACGCTGGTTGATAACCTGGGCAGCAGTGACAAATACGATGCCGGTGAGGTGTCGTTCAGCCGTTATGCCCAGTCACGTGCGAAAGGCGACACCTCGCTGCTTGGTCTGCCACACTTTCTGATGCGTGGCTTTCGTCAGCGTTGCATCATCACCACCGCCGAGAGTCCGATTACCACCCCGGCTCAGCTGAAAGGAAAAAAAATCGGTGTCACGGGCTGGCAGGATTCCGGCAATACCTGGACGCGCACCGTGCTGCGTGAAGCCGGTGTTGGTATTGATGATGCGTACTGGTTTGCGGGCCGCCTGACAGCGGAGCACCCGATTGTTGACCGTCTCGCGGGCTTTGGCCGTCCGGGACGTATTGAAGTCGCCCCCGGCGAACGCCCATTAATCGAGCTGCTGAAAGCCGGTGAGCTGGATGCGGTTTTCACCCCGTTTATGCCGGAAGGTTTCTTTCTGCCGGAATCGGGGCTGCGTCAGCTACAAGTTGATTTCGCCAGCGCCGAGCGTGATTACTTTAATCGTGTTGGTTATGTGCCGGGGATTCATATTCTGGCGCTGAAACCCGCACTGGCAGAACAACATCCGTGGCTGCCACAGGCGTTGAGTGAGATCATCGATCGTTCGTACCAGCTATGGATGAAGAAACGCGAGAAATACGCCGACACCACACCGTGGTTGCTGGATGATTTGCGACGTACCGCGCAGGAATTACCGGCCGACTGGAATCAAAACGGATTTGCCGCTAACAAAAAGATGATTGCCGATTTTGCCAGCGAGTTGTTTGAACAGGGCTTAACCAAAACATTGCTGACGCCGGAAGCGATCTTTCCGGCGGTGGCGCAGGGGGAATGATGATGAAAGTAGCGATGGGGCAATTTGCGGTCAGCCGCGAATGGCAGGAAAACGCCGATATCTGCATCGGCCTGATGAATAACGCACTGGCGGGCGGAGCCGATTTGCTGGTGCTGCCGGAAGGCGTGTTGGCGCGTGATATTGCCGATCCGGATCTGGTGCTGAAAGCAGCCCAACCGCTTGATGGCCCGTTTCTGACGCAGATCCTCGCGGCCAGCAAAGGTAACACGCTGACCACCATGATGAGCGTGCACGTGCCAACCGAAGGGCAGAAGGCGCTTAACGTGCTGATCGCCATTCGTAATGGCGAAATCATCGCGGAATACGAAAAATTGCACCTGTATGACGCCTTTGCCATGCAGGAATCACAGCGTGTTAACCCCGGCCATGTCATTCCGCCACTGGTTGAAGTGGCGGGAATGAAGGTGGGTCTGATGACCTGTTATGACGTCCGTTTCCCTGAGCTGGCGCGTCGTCTGGTACTGGATGGTGCCGATGTGCTGGTGCTGCCTGCGGCCTGGGTGAAAGGGCCACTGAAAGAGATGCACTGGGAGTTATTGACCACGGCACGTGCGCTGGAGAACACCTGCTATATGGTGGCGGTGGGAGAATGTGGTCCGCGCAACATCGGCAACAGCCTGGTTATCGATCCACTTGGTGTAGCGATTGCCAAAGCACCGGAGTCAGCGGCACTGGTATTTGCCGACCTCGATCCACAACGTATTGCCTATGCACGTAGCGTATTGCCGGTCCTTGAGAACCGTCGCTTTGCTCGCCCTGAACTGAAAACACACTGACAGCACTGGGAAATTGAAGAATGAAAAAAATGACTCTCGCTATCGCGCTGGCTCTGGGCCTGTCGGCATCGTTCGCTCAGGCGGCTGATGCGATTCCCAGCCAGAAAATTGACCAGGCGCTGCACGATCGTCTGCCCGCAGATATCAAAAGCGCTGGCAAAATGATTGCCGTGAATAACGGCTCTTTCCCTCCGTATGAGATCGTCAATGGTACGCACTCGATGGAGGGGGCATCTGCCGATCTTGCAGTGGCGCTGGGGCAATTGCTGGGGGTGAAAATCGAACATGCCACCGTCAGCGGCTTGTCCGGGGTGCTGGCAGGGATTAATTCCGGCCGTTATCAGCTGGCGATTGGGCCGATTGGTGATTACCCGGATCGTCAGGAGAAAGTCGATTTTATCGATTTTGTGCAGGAGTTCGTGGTATTTGGCGTACCTAAAGGCAATCCGGCAAAAATTAATGGCCTTGATGATACCTGCGGCAAGCGTATCGCGGTGATGGCGGCGGGTTCTGCGGAGCAGGTGATCCGCAAGCAATCTGATGCCTGTGTCGCTGCCGGTAAACCTGCGGTGGTGGTGCAGTCCTTCACTGACCAGCCTTCTTCGATTCTCGCGGTGCGTTCGAAACGTTCTGACGCCTTCTTCTCGTCACAGGCACCGCTGACGTACTTTGTCGAGCAGGCCAATGGTCAGCTTGAGTTGTCTGGCAAAGGTCAGAAAAATGGCTTTGGTGATATCTTCCAGGGCACCGTGGTGCCGAAAGGTTCCGAGCTGGGTAACGTGGTACTGGATGCGTATAAGGAGTTGTTCAGCAACGGGACTTACGCTGCCATCATGAAGAAGTGGAAGCTGGACGGTAACATGTTGCAGGCACCGGGCCGTAATCTGGCGCAAGGGGCGGCAAAATGAGTTCAAACACCAACGATTCGCGAGCCAGGGATAAGGCCGACGTGCAGCAGCGCGACGTGGCTTTTGCCCGCAACGCGCCCACTTATGGACGCTGGGTCTCATGGATTGTGGTGCTGGTGATCGCCTCCAACTTCCTCTGGCTGGTGGCGACCAACCCAAACTTTGAGTGGACGGTGGTGCTGAAATGGTTCACCGAAGGTTCGGTGCTGAAAGGATTACAGGTGACGCTCGGGCTGACGGTGGTGTCGATGATCCTCGGCACCCTGCTGGGCCTGCTGCTGGCGGTGTGGCGTCTGTCGGAGAACAGGCTGCTGAGTGGCATCTCGTCGCTCTACATTTGGTTCTTTCGCGGTACCCCGCTGCTGGTGCAATTGATCTTCTGGTATAACCTGTCAACGCTGTTCCCGACGTTGTCGATCACCCTTCCCTGGACCGGCATCACCTTTGCCAGCTGGAATACCAATGATCTGATCACGCCATTGACCGCCGCAATTGCCGGTCTGGCTCTGAATGAAGCCGCGTATATGGCGGAAATCATTCGTGCGGGTTTGCTCTCGGTCGATAACGGCCAGGTAGAAACCACGCAGGCTTTCGGCATGAGCCGCACGCGTGCACTGCGCCGCATCATCATTCCGCAGGCCATGCGTTCCATTATTCCCCCCACTGGCAACCAGTTGATCAGCATGATCAAAGCAACCTCGCTGGTGAGTGTGATAGCTATGGGCGATCTGCTGTATTCGGTGCAGGCGGTCTATAACCGTACCTTTGAAATCATTCCTATGCTGATGGTAGCGGTGATCTGGTATCTGCTCATCACCTCAATTCTCAACGTTGGCCAGTCGGCTATTGAACGTTACTACGCCCGCGGTACCCGACGCACGGTGGTTGTCACCAAACGTCGCAATCAGAGTGACGATATCAGCCAGCGTGCCCTGGTGCAGAAGGAGGATGTATGAGTGATGTTCAGCCGCTGGTGCGCGCCCGCAATGTGCAGAAAAGCTACGGTGATAATGAGGTCCTGAAAGGTATCGATCTGGATGTGTTCCCGGGCGAAGTGGTGGTGATCCTCGGGCCGTCCGGCTCGGGCAAATCAACCTTTCTGCGCTGTATTAACCATCTGGAAGATATGAACGCCGGTTCGATCATGGTGGGTGATGAGCAAATTGGTTATGAATTAAAAAAAGGCATTTTGCATCGCCTGTCACCACGCCGAATAGCCCATCAGCGCCAGAAGATTGGCATGGTGTTTCAGCAGTTCAACCTCTATCCCCATATGACGGTGTTGCAGAACATCATTGAAGCGCCGATTGGCGTGCATAAGTTCCCACGCCAGGACGCGTTAAAACATGCCCATGAGCTGCTCTCAACGGTTGGGCTGAGTGATAAAGCGGATGCCTGGCCACGTCATTTGTCCGGTGGTCAGCAGCAGCGGGTAGCGATAGCGCGCGCGCTGGCGATTAAGCCATCACTGATGTTGTTTGATGAGCCGACCTCGGCGCTCGATCCTGAGCTGGTGGGGGAAGTGCTGGCGACCATGCGCACGCTGGCGGATCAGGGATTAACCATGATTGTGGTCACTCATGAAATTGGTTTTGCCCGTGAAGCCGCTGACCGTGTGGTATTTATGGATGGTGGCGTGGTGGTGGAGCAGGGCAGTCCGGAGCAGGTGATTGGCAATCCGCAGCACCCGCGTACCCAGGCGTTTTTGAGCCGTTTTATCTGAAAATTATCAGGTGGCCGATCTTACTCTGTTACAGATTGCAGTTGAGCTGGCAAGCGATCTGCGCGTAAATATCAGTCACCGTTTTTCGCTAAGGTTGAAAGGTTAATTATGGAAGGTATCAGTATTGCCAAACTGCTGATCATCGGTGCTCTCATCGTTCTGCTTTTTGGCACCAACAAGTTACGTTCACTGGGTGGCGATCTGGGTTCCGCAATCAAAGGCTTCAAAAAAGCCATGAAAGATGATGAATCCACCGCAACCAAAAGCACTGCTGAAGAAGCACCGGCAGAACGTGTCAGCCACAAAGAGTAATCTCTGCGGCTAACGTCAATAAGTGTAAAAATTTATTACGTTGTAAAAAACCAGACTGATGCCAGTCTGGTTTTTTGTTTTGTGTCGCGGCGCGATGTGTTTTGCGCGCCTTTTAAAAAACCGTGCGATAAATCGCGCCGCGACAAATTTACTTCACTTCCAGCCCTTTGGCCTGCATGTCGGCATGGTAAGAGGAGCGCACAAACGGGCCACAGGCCGCGTGGGTGAAGCCCATTGCCATTGCCTCAGCTTTCATCTCATCAAACTCAGCAGGGCTGACATAACGCTGCACCGGCAGATGATGACGGCTCGGTTGCAGATACTGGCCCAGTGTCAGCATGGTGACGCCATGACGACGCAGATCGCGCATCACCTCAACAATTTCCGCATTGGTTTCACCCAGACCCACCATCAGGCCGGATTTAGTCGGCACGTCCGGATGCGCTTCTTTAAAACGCTCCAGCAGCTTGAGTGACCACTCATAATTGGCGCCCGGTCGTACCTGACGGTAAACGCGTGGTACGTTTTCCAGGTTGTGGTTGAACACATCTGGCGGCGTCGCGGTGAGGATTTCCAGCGCACGATCCATACGGCCACGGAAATCGGGTACCAGGGTTTCAATCTTGATCGACGGGCTTTTTTCGCGAATAGCACTGATGCAATCGGCAAAGTGCTGGGCACCGCCGTCGCGCAGGTCATCGCGGTCAACCGAGGTGATAACCACATAACGCAGCGCCATATCGGCGATGGTTTGGGCCAGTTTCACCGGCTCATTAGCATCAGGGGCGTTCGGGCGACCGTGTGCCACATCGCAGAATGGGCAGCGACGGGTACAGATCGCGCCAAGAATCATAAAGGTAGCGGTGCCGTGGTTAAAACATTCTGCCAGGTTCGGACAGGATGCCTCTTCACACACCGAATGCAGGCCATTTTTGCGCATGGCGGCCTTGATGCCCTGGATACGGCTGGAGTCGGCAGGAAGTTTGATCTTCATCCACTCCGGCTTACGCAGAATTTCCTCACGCTCAGTGACCACGGTTTTCACCGGAATCAGCGCCATTTTGTCGGCATCGCGATATTTGACGCCACGTTCCATCTGAATTGGTTTACTCATAAATCTGCAGGTTCCGGTCGGGATTGCGATTTGAAAGCTTCCTCACTCAAACTGAGAACCAGGCTTTCAACTTTATTTGAAAAAATTGCAAAAATTATATCATCTCGCAGCGCGGTAAGCAGCCGCTGTGAAGGTCATCAGGTTACAAAATTGTAAATACGCACTGAAAGACATCACAGCGTGGGTTCATCGTTTAGCCACTCGCTGGCGGTAAAGCCAGTCAACTGCGCAAAATGCTGCACCAGGCGCGGCTGGACATCAGCGGTGGTCACACCTGGCTGGAACTGCCCCAGCTGTGTCATACGCATACCGGCATAACCACAGGGATTGATGCGCAGGAAAGGGGCGAGATCCATCGCCACATTCAATGCCAGGCCGTGAAACGAACACCCTTTGCGGATGCGCAGACCGAGCGAGCAAATCTTCTCTTCACCCACGTACACACCTGGGGCATCCGGTCGCGCATGGGCGCTGACACCGTAATCCGCCAGGGTGGCAACCACTGTTTCTTCCAGCGCCGTCACCAGTTGGCGCACACCAAGCTTACGGCGTTTAACATCGATCAGCACATACATAACCTGCTGGCCGGGACCGTGGTAAGTGACCTGGCCGCCGCGATCGCTTTGCACCACGGGAATGTCGCCGGGCATCAGCAGATGCTCAGCTTTGCCAGCCTGGCCCTGGGTAAACACCGGGTTATGCTCCACCAGCCAGACTTCATCTGGGGTGTCGCTGTCGCGTTGATCGGTAAAGCGGTGCATGGCGTCAGAAATCGGCTGCCAGTCGCGCTGGCCGAGTTGACGAACAAGAAGCGTATTAGCTGACAAAACGGGCATCCGGTAAAGAGTGAGAGGCAAAGTATAACGCTGGCAAAGATCCCTTTGCCAGCATCAGCATTACAGCACCATGCGCACGATATCGATGTTGCCTAACTCTTCATACAGGGTTTCAACCTGTTCAATGTGTGTGGCCATGATGGTGATGGAAACGGAGTGATAATTGCCTTTGCTGCTCGGCTTCACATCTGGCTTGTAGTCGCCGGGCGCATGACGCTGCACCACTTCAACCACTTGATCAACCAGCTCCGGTTGCGCCAGACCCATCACTTTATAGGTAAAGGAGGTAGGGAATTCGAGCAGTTCATTCAGTTTGGTTTTCATATTGACTCCGGTGCATAAAAAACAGGCTCCCGCCTGAGCGGGAGCAATAATCCCCGTCATATTTCAGTCTGCAGGTGCGTTGGCTACGTTCGTTCACCCCAGTCACTTACTATTGTAAGCTCCCGGGGATGAACTCGCTTGCCGCCTTCCTGCACCCTGAACTATTTAGGGGATATTAAATATATGATGGTATATGGCGGTTTTTTCAACCATACGGCCTTAGCCGAACCAGTGGTGGAACATCAGTTTGATGTAATCGATGATACGACTGATGAAACCGCCTTCCTGAACTTCGTTCAGCACCACCAGCGGACGCTGTTCAATGGTTTTGCCATCCAGCTGGAAGTTGATGCTGCCCACTACCTGGTTTTTCTGTAGCGGCGCATGCAGTTCGGTATTGTTCAGCACGTAGCTGGCTTTCAGATCTTTCATGCGGCCACGCGGGATGGTCAGATAAGCATCTTTCTCCACGCCGAGCTGGACACGGTCGCTGTTACCAAACCACACCGGCTCAGAAGCAAATTCTTTACCCGCCTTCAGCGGTGCCACGGTTTCAAAGAAACGGAAGCCCCAGGTCAGCAGTTTTTTGCTCTCGGTTTCACGGCCTTTGTAGGTATGGCCGCCCATCACCGCCGAAATCAGACGCATCTGGCCTTCGGTCGCTGACGCCACCAGGTTGTAACCTGCGGCATCGGTATGGCCGGTTTTGATGCCGTCAACATTAAGGCTGGTATCCCACAGCAGGCCGTTACGGTTCAGCTGGCGGATGTTGTTAAAGGTGAACTCTTTCTCGTGATAAACCGCGTATTCATCCGGTACGTCACGAATCAGGGCCTGGCCGATCAGCGCCATATCGCGCGCGGAGCTGTACTGGCCGTCTGCATCCAGGCCGTGTACGGTCTGGAAATGGGTGTTTTTCAGACCTAACGCCTGCACGTAATTGTTCATCAGGTTGACGAAGGCATCCTGGCTGCCCGCCACATAATCGGCCATGGCAACACAGGCATCGTTACCGGATTGCAGCACGATACCGCGCGTCAGCTGCGAAACGGGAACGCGATCGCCCGGTTTGAGGAACATCAGCGAGGAGCCTTTAAATACCGGGTTACCGGTAGCCCACGCATCTTTACCCACGGTGACAATATCATCCTGATGGATTTTACCCGCTTTAACTGCCTGGCCGATGACGTAGCTGGTCATCATTTTGGTCAGACTGGCTGGGTCGCGACGTGCATCGGCGTTCTTTTCCGCCAGCACCTTGCCCGAGTTATAGTCGATCAGAACGTAGGCCTCAGCATCAATGTCCGGAACGCCCGGAATCATGGTTTTGAGGTTAACATCGTCCGCCAGGGCGGCATGGCTGAGGGAAAGGGCGACCAGTGATCCCACTGTCAGGCGTTTCAGAAAACGAGAAGGTTTCAGCGTATTCATGTTCAGGACTACAACATCCGTGAGGTTGAGAGTGAAAAAAAGTGCCTTGACTCAAGCAAACGCCTGATTGGGCGACATCTTGCTTTGCAAAACTGTTGTAACCAGGCAGCACTATGCCTGGTTGTTATTATCACATGCCGTTATGTGACGTGGTAATAAATGAACTCATTTGCGCTTCGTTGTTCAGGCGCTGCTGCAATGCAGCAGCTTCCGCGCGGGATTTATAGCCACCCAACTGCACGCGATAAACGTTGCCATTGGCCTCAACAGAACCCGGTACGCCGAAACGTTTGCCGAGGCTGGTTGCCAGCTGGCGTGCGCGAACGGCATCGTTAAGTGCGCCCACCTGCACCACATAACCGCCAGCGCTCTGGCTGGCTGGCGTTGCAGCTGCGGCTACCGGGGCTGCGACCGCAGCAGTCGCCGCGGGTGCAGCTACAGTGGCGGCAGGCTGCGGTTCGCTGCCTTCCAGTACGCCACTGGCTAAGGGTTGTGGTGCGCCAAGAAAACCATTGCTACGTACCGGTGCGCCCATGCCATCGCTGCTTTGCAGCGTGCTGTTATCCACCGCACGGACATCCTGCGCCGGAGGTGTGGCGCTTTGGGTGCTGGCACTGCCGCCCATCATCACCATGCCGCCACCCAGGTCAGGGCGTGCTGGCAGTGCGTAACTTTGTTTGGCGACCGTGGTACCAATGGTACCGGGGCCCGACAGCGTACCGTCCGGTGCGACATTGATATAGTCAACGCGCACACGGGTATTATTCGAGATATTCAGGCGGTCGGCTGCGGCGCTCGACAAATCGATAATTCGGCCCGGTGTGTAGGGACCGCGATCATTGACGCGCACGACAATCTGACGACCATTCGCCAGGTTAGTGACGCGCACATAGCTGGGTAAAGGCAGGGTCGGATGAGCTGCGCTCATGGCGTTGGGATCGAAGGTCTCACCAATCGCGGTACGATTGCCCTGGGCTTCAGTGCCATAGGAGGTGGCTAAACCCACTTCACTGAAGTTAGAAGGATCTTTCACGATACGGTAGGTTTTACCGTTGACGCTATAGTCCTGGCTGGTTGACGGATTGATCGGTTCATAGCGCGGTTCCACTCCCGGGATTTCAACTACCGGGCCGTTGTAAGCCGGTTGTGGTGGGGCGGTATTCTGCGGTTCCTGAGAGGAACAGGCAGCCAGTACCAATGATGCCAGAGCAACCCCAAGCCAGTCCTTACGCATGTGCAGCCTCTTAAACGCTTTTAGATAACATTTTTCGATGAGTATGGATCGACATGACGATGCCAAATCCTGCCATTAGTACAATCAATGCCGATCCGCCGTAGCTGACCAGCGGCAGCGGTACGCCGACCACCGGTAAGATACCACTAACCATGCCAATGTTAACGAAAACATAAACGAATAAAATCAGCATCAAACCTCCTGCCATCACGCGACCAAAGGTGGTTTGTGCCCGTGCTGCGATAATCAAACCACGCATAATCAGCAGCAGATACAGCACCAATAGCAGCAGTACGCCGACCAGCCCCAGTTCTTCTGCCAGCACGGCAAAGATAAAGTCAGTATGGCGTTCAGGCAAAAACTCCAGCTGAGACTGGGTGCCATGCAGCCAGCCCTTACCGCGCAGGCCACCTGAGCCGATGGCAATTTTGGACTGAATGATGTGATAACCGGCACCCAGTGGATCGCTCTCGGGGTTCAGCAGCATCATCACGCGGTCGCGTTGATAATCGTGCATCAGGAAGAACCATAGCACCGGGATAAACGCCGCAATCAGCAGCACCGCAACGCCAATCAATTTCCAGCTCATGCCAGACAGGAACAGCACGAACAAACCTGATGCAGCGATCAGGATAGATGTTCCCAGGTCAGGCTGTGCCGCAACCAGCAGGGTCGGGGCAAAGATCAGGATCAGTGCGATGCCGGTGTTCTTCAGCGTTGGCGGACACACATCGCGGTTGATAAAGCGCGCCACCATCAGTGGCACGGCTATTTTAGCGATCTCCGACGGCTGGAAGCGCACCACGCCCAGATCCAGCCAGCGCTGCGCCCCTTTACTGATATGGCCGAAGGCATCTACGGCAATCAGTAATATCACGCAGATGATGTAGAGATAGGGTGCCCAGCTCTCGTAAACGCGCGGCGGCACCTGCGCCAGCACGATCATAATCACCAGACCCATCACAATCTGGCCGATTTTACGCTCCATCATGCCGGGATCCTGGCCACTGGCGCTCCAGATAACGAAAGCGCTGTAGACCAGCAGGCCGATGATCACCAGCATAAAGAGGGGGTCAATATGGATGCGCGTCCAGATCGTTCTTTTCTGCGGACTATCGTTCATGGACATGCTTATTCACCTTCGTAACCGGGTGGCGTCGGTGCGGCTTCTGGCAGCACCGTATTGTTATCGCCTAACATAATGTGGTCGAGAATCTGACGCATCACCGAGCCGACGGCCGGGCCCGCACCGCCGTTCTCCAGAATCATAGTGACAGCGACACGCGGTTTATCGAACGGCGCGAAGGCGGTCATCAGTTTGTGGTCACGCAGACGCTCAGCGATTTTGTGTGCGTTATAGGTTTCGTTCTCTTTCAGACCGAATACCTGGGCCGTACCGGATTTGGCGGCAATTTTATAAGGGGCATCGGCAAAACTCTTATGCGCAGTCCCGTTAGGGCGGTTGGCAACGCCATACATCCCGTCTTTGGCGATCTCCCAGAAACCGGAGTGGATATCGCCAATCGGTTCATCTGCTGGCTGGCGATACGGCACCATGGTGTGGCCTTCACGGGTGGCGTGCAACAGATGCGGCACTTTTATTACCCCGTCGTTTATTAAAATCATCATCGCTTTGTTCATCTGCACCGGTGTGGCGGTCCAGTAGCCCTGGCCGATCCCCACCGGGATGGTATCGCCCTGATACCAGGGTTTCTTAAAGCGTTTCAGCTTCCAGTCACGCGTCGGCATATTGCCGGGGCTTTCCTGTGGCAGGTCAATGCCGGTGCGATGGCCGTAGCCAAATTTGGTCATCCATTCTGACAGGCGATCAATCCCCATGTCATAGGCAACCTGATAGAAGAAGGTATCGGCGGATTCTTCCAGTGCTTTGGTGACGTTGAGACGACCATGTCCCCATTTTTTCCAGTCACGATAACGCTTTTCAGAACCCGGTAACTGCCACCAGCCGGGGTCAAACAAGCTGGTGTTGCGGTTAATCACCCCGGCGCTGAGTGCTGATACTGCGACATAAGGCTTCACTGTGGATGCCGGAGGGTAGGCGGCCTGCAAGGCGCGATTATAAAGTGGACGATTTTCATCGTTGAGTAACGCTTTGTAATCTTTGCTGGAGATACCATCGACAAACAGATTTGGGTCATAGCTTGGTGTTGAAACCAGCGCGAGGATTTCCCCGCTGCGTGGATCGCTCACTACCACTGCTGCACGGCTGCCCGCCAGCAGCGTTTCAATGTACTGCTGCAATTTGAGGTCGATAGTGAGATAGATATCGCGCCCGGCCTGAGGTGATTGTTCATGCAACTGACGGATCACCCGGCCACGGTTATTCACCTCGACTTCTTCATAACCGGTGGTGCCGTGCAGCACATCCTCGTAATAGTTTTCGATACCCAGCTTGCCGATGTCATGCGTTGCCGCATAGTTCGGCCATTTGCCTTCCTGATCGAGACGTGTGACATCACGATCGTTAATTTTCGACACGTAGCCCACCACATGGGTCAGCGTTTGTCCGTAGGGATAGTAGCGGCGCTGGTAGCCTTTCACTTCCACACCCGGGAAGCGGTACTGATTTACAGCAAAACGCGCCACCTGCACATCGCTCAGGGCGGTTTTGACCGGAATAGAGGTGAAGCGGCGAGAGCGCTTGCGTTCTTTCTCGAACGCGTCCAAATCGTCATCGGTGAGATCGAGGATCGGGCGCAAGTCCTGTAGCGTTTGCTTCAGGTCATCGACTTTTTCCGGTACCAGCTCCGCCTGATAAATGGTGCGGTTCAGCGCCAGCGGCACGCCGTTGCGATCAAAGATGATACCGCGGCTCGGTGCCACCGGCACCAGCTTGATGCGGTTGTCATTGGAGCGGGTGCTGTAATCAGCAAAACGCAGAATTTGCAGGTGGTACAGGTTGACCACCAGAATACCGGAAAGCAGCAGGATGCCGAAAAAGGCCACCAAAGCCCGACGGACAAACAGCTTTTGTTCGGCAGTGTAATCGCGAAAAGCGTTGCTTTGTAATTTCATCCGCTGCGTTTAATGTCCGGGGTTGGCCTGGCGTTTATTCACGGTGATAAGGATGATTGGCGGTGATGCTCCAGGCACGGTACAGGCTCTCGGCCACCAGCACACGCACCAGCGGATGTGGCAGCGTCAGGGCCGACAGTGACCAGCTTTGCTCTGCCGCCGCCTTACAGGCAGGCGACAGGCCTTCAGGCCCGCCGATCAACAGGCTGACATCGCGGCCATCCTGCTTCCAGCGCTCCAGCTGCTGTGCCAGCTGCGGGGTTTCCCACGGTTGCCCGGGAATATCCAGCGTCACAATGCGGTTACCTTTGCCCACGGCCGCCAGCATCGCTTCACCTTCTTTTTCAAGAATGCGTTTGATGTCAGCATTTTTGCCGCGTTTGCCTGCTGGCACTTCGGTCAGTTCCAGCGGCATATCTTTAGGGAAGCGGCGCAGATACTCAGTGAAACCGGTCTGAACCCAATCCGGCATTTTGGTGCCGACGGCCACAAGCTGCAATTTCACCGCTTAGCTCCAGAGCTTTTCCAGCTCATACAGCTGACGGCTGTCTTCCTGCATGACGTGCACAATCACGTCACCAAGATCGACCACCACCCAGTCGGCTGCCGCTTTGCCTTCAACGCCTAATGGCTTCAGGCCAGCAGCGCGTGACTCCTGCATGACATGGTCAGCAATTGAGGTCACATGACGGGTTGAGGTGCCGGTGCAGATAATCATGCAATCGGTGATGCTGGATTTGCCCTGAACGTCAAGCGCGACGATATCCTGGCCTTTGAGATCATCAATCTTATCAATAACGAACTCTTGGAGTGCTTTACCTTGCAAAAGGTTCCCCTTAAATCAGGTGATTACGGGCAGGCTGAATGCCCTGGAAACGCAGCCAAAAATGAAGCGGCGCAGTATAGCATGCCGCGATTGGTCGCGATATATACCCGTTATACATCAAATTGCAGGAGCGTTAACTGTCAGCAAGCCTGCAAGCCGAATTATTTAAGGTATAGGCCGGCGCGATCGATATAGTCGATGACCGCTGCGGGCAGTAAATCCGCGCAGGACTCGCCCTGTAAGCGGCGCTTGCGGATCTCGGTGGCTGAAATATCGAAAAGCGGCGTATCAGCCAGCCAGATAAGGCCAGCCGGAAGGCGATGCAGTTGTTGCACATCGCGCGCGAGATGCTGATCCAGCCACTGCTGCATCTCAGGGGTGTCCATTTGCGCCGGATAACCCGGGCGTTTGCACACCAGCAAATGACACAGCGACAACAAATCCTGCCAACGGTGCCATTTGGCTAACGTTAGCAGAGAATCCTGGCCGATGATAAACCCCAGGGGCTGCTGATCACCACGTTGTGCACGCAATGCTTCCAGCGTTGCCACCGTCCACGATGGCGTTTCCCGCTCCAGCTCGCGCGTATCGATATCAAACAACGGGCGGTCAGCAATGGCGCAGTGCAACATGGCGACGCGCTGTTGCGCACTGGCCTGGGGTTGCGGGCGATGCGGCGGCACATTGTTCGGCAGCAGAGTGACTTTTTTCAGGCCGATCTGCTGGGCCAGTGCTTCGACCGGATGCAGATGTCCATAATGGATGGGATCAAAGGTGCCGCCGAACAGGGCGTCAAGTTCAGACATCAGCAAAGCTCATTGGGAAATCACGGTGGCATAGCAGCAGAGACAGGGTCTCCAGCTGCGGCCACAGGTTTTGACCATAGTCCTGTTTCAGCGACAGCTCCAGCTCCGCCAGCAGATGCACCGCGCGCTGTAAACGACGGGCATCCAGCCGTTGTAATGCCTCCATAAACAGCGCCCGGCGGTTCTGCCAGATACGTTGTTGATCCATCAGCGTGCGCAGCGGTTGTCGGGCCTGATGGCGTTGCAGATGCAATAACGTCAGCAGATCGCGTTGCAGGCTGCGCAGCAGGATCACCACTTCGCTGTCTTCCTTCTCCAGCTGATGCAGGATATGCAGGGCGCGCTTACTTTTGCCCGCCAGCAGGGCATCAACCCAGTGGAACGGCGTAAAGTGGGCGGCATCATTTACCGCTTCTTCGACCCGTGGCAGGGTGAGTTTGCCATCCGGCCATAACAACGAGAGGCGCTCCAGCGCCTGAGCCAGCGCCAGCAGGTTGCCTTCATAACAGTAGCAAAGCAGCTGGATTGCGGCATCATCGACGCTCAGCTTCATGGCTTTGGCGCGATTTGCCACCCAGCGTGGCAACTGGGCCTGTTCGGGGGTCTGGCACGGCACCAGCACGGCCTGCGCACTTAGCGCTTTAAACCAGGCGCTGTTTTCCTGCGCTTTGGTCAGCTTCGCCATGCGCAGCACCAGCAGGATATCGCTGTGCAGCAGGCTGGCAAGTTTGACCAGTTGCTCGGCCATCGCGGCGTTCGGGCCATTTTCCGGGAATTGCAGCGTCAGTGTCTGCCGTTGGGTAAACAGGCTGAGCGACTGGCAGCTGGCAAACAGGTCATCCCAGCTGGTTTGTGCATCCAGAGTGACACTGAAATGTTCTTCGAAGCCCTGAGCCGTTGACGCGGTGCGAATGGCGTCAGCGCTTTCCTGAATCAGCAACGGTTCATTACCGGTCAGAAAATAACAGGCGCGCAGCCCCTCACGGAGTTGCGCGCTAAGTTGTTCAGGATAGATCCTGATCATTGCAGACTGGTAGCTGACGAGGAAGGTGCTTCCGGTGAGCTTTCGCCGGGTAAGATCGTCTCAGGCTGCGGCAGTGTATCTTTGTTGCTTTCCTGTGCCGCATGCACTGTCAGCAGCTTGCGCACCAGCTGTTCGGCGGCACGCTGACGCATCTCCTGCATGATCTTGTCCTGCTCGGCATCCTTCGCCAGTGCGGCGTTCGGGTTGTCGAAGAAAGAACGATACACGGTGGTGCTGATCGGGTAGATACCTTTACCTGGCAGCAGTACCTGAGCCGACACTGACATCACCAGTGAATATTCAGCGGTGGTGCCGCTGATAAATATGGAGGCAGTGTCGCGACTAAAGCCTTCGCCACCGAGACGCAGTGTCGGAATGTTATTGCGCGTCTCTTTGGTGTCATCAACAATGCGCACGTTATTGAGGCGCAGCTGCTGACGGACGGTGCGCGCCAGTGGACCATAAGGGTCGCCAGTGGAGACGATCAGCGTTTTCATTTCGGTGGGCACCTGAGTGGTGCCACGCGGATGAAAACCACAGCCAGCGGTGATCATCACCGCCAGCAGGACAAACAGCCTGATTATCAGTTGTCGCACAGTTCCTCCTGAACTTAACCTACGACCAGGTTAAGCAGTTTGCCGGGGACATAAATCACTTTACGAATGGTGACGCCTTCCAGATATTTCGCCACCAGATGCTCCTGCGCGGCACGCGCCTGCACCTGCTCCTGGGTGGCATCGGGCGCAACGGTGATTTTGCCGCGCACTTTGCCATTAACCTGAACTACAACCAGCAATGAATCTTCAACCATAGCGGCTTCGTCTGCAAGCGGCCAGCTGGCGTCATCAACACTGCCTTCACCGCCCAGCGCTTCCCACAGTACGTAGCAGGTGTGCGGGGTGAACGGATACAGCAGACGGGTGACGGCAATCAGCGCTTCCTGCAGCAGCGCACGATCCTGGTCGCTATCCTGCGGGGCGCGGATCAGTTTGTTCATCAGCTCCATAATTGCGGCAATCGCAGTATTGAAGGTCTGACGACGGCCAATATCATCCGCCACTTTGGCGATGGTTTTGTGCAGATCGCGACGCAACGCTTTCTGATCATCGTTCAGCGCGTTGACATCCAGCGCGGTGGTCGCGCCTTTTGCGACGTGTTCGTAAGCCAGTTTCCACACACGTTTCAGGAAGCGGTTTGCCCCTTCCACGCCTGATTCCTGCCACTCCAGCGTCATTTCCGCCGGGGAAGCAAACATCATGAACAGACGAACAGTATCAGCACCGTAACGTTCTACCATCAACTGCGGGTCGATGCCGTTGTTTTTCGACTTCGACATTTTGCTCATGCCCGCGTAAACCACTTCACGGCCCTGATTGTCGATAGCTTTGACGATACGACCTTTTTCGTCACGCTCTACGCTCACGTCTACCGGAGACACCCAGTTACGCTCGCCGTTAGCGCCGACGTAGTAGAAGGCATCCGCCAATACCATGCCCTGACACAGCAGACGTTTGGCTGGCTCATCAGAGTTTACCAGGCCCGCATCACGCAGCAGCTTATGATAGAAGCGGAAATACATCAGGTGCATGATGGCGTGTTCTATACCACCCACATACTGATCGACCGGCAGCCAATAGTTTGCTGCAGCCGGATCCAGCATGCCTTCATTGTAGTTAGCGCAGGTATAGCGCGCGTAGTACCAGGATGACTCCATAAAGGTGTCAAAGGTATCGGTTTCACGCAGCGCAGGCTGGCCGTTTACGGTGGTTTTTGCCCACTCCGGGTCAGCTTTAATCGGGCTGGTAATACCATCCATCACCACGTCTTCTGGCAGGATCACCGGCAGTTGATCCTCCGGCGTTGGCATCACGGTGCCATCTTCCAGCGTCACCATCGGGATCGGTGCGCCCCAGTAACGCTGACGGGAGACACCCCAGTCGCGCAGACGGTAGTTCACTTTACGCACGCCGACGCCTTTGGCGGCCAGCGCGTCAGCGATGGCGTTAAAGCCTGCTTCGTGGCTGAGACCGTTGTAGTCGCCGGAGTTGAACAGCGAGCCTTTTTCGGTCATCGCTGCGGCGCTGATATCTGGCTCGGTGCCATCAAGGTTCAGGATTACCGGTTTGATCGGCAACGAATATTTAGTCGCAAATTCCCAGTCGCGCTGGTCATGGCCCGGAACAGCCATCACCGCACCGGTGCCGTATTCCATCAACACAAAGTTGGCAACCCATACCGGGAGCTCTTCGCCGGTCAACGGATGGATAACATGCAGGCCGGTGGCCATGCCTTTTTTCTCCATCGTCGCCATATCAGCTTCAGCCACTTTGGTATTGCGGCATTCATCGATGAAGTCAGACAGCGCCGGGTTGGTCGCTGCGGCCTGCTGTGCCAGCGGGTGACCTGCGGCGACGGCGACATAGGTGGCACCCAGGAAGGTATCCGGACGGGTGGTGTAGACCGTGACTTTTTCTGCGCTGAAGGCCACGTCAAAGGTGATTTCCACCCCTTCTGAGCGACCAATCCAGTTGCGCTGCATGGTTTTAACCTGCTCAGGCCAGTCTTCCAGCTTGTCGAGGTCGTTCAGCAGTTCTTCTGCATAATCGGTGATTTTGACAAACCACTGCGGGATCTCTTTGCGCTCAACTTTGGTGTCGCAACGCCAGCAGCAACCGTCGATAACCTGCTCGTTCGCCAGCACAGTCAGATCATTTGGGCACCAGTTAACCGCTGAGGTCTTTTTGTAAACCAGACCTTTTTCATACAGTTTGGTGAAGAACCACTGTTCCCAGCGATAGTATTCAGGCTGGCAGGTCGCCAGTTCACGGCTCCAGTCATAACCAAAACCCAGCAGTTTGAGCTGGTTTTTCATGTACTGGATATTGTCATAAGTCCAGGGGGCCGGGGCAGTATTGTTTTTTACCGCCGCGCCTTCAGCAGGCAGACCAAACGCATCCCAGCCGATTGGCTGCAGCACGTTTTTGCCCAGCATACGTTGGTAGCGGGCAATCACATCACCGATGGTGTAGTTACGCACATGGCCCATGTGCAGGCGGCCGGAAGGATAGGGTAGCATAGAGAGGCAGTAGTATTTCTCTTTGCCTTCCTGCTCGGTCACTTTAAAGGTTTCATTTTCGTCCCAGTGCTGCTGGACGCGGGATTCTATCTCTTCCGGGCGGTATTGCTCTTGCATGGCTGCCTGTGGTCCTTAATGAATATCGCACTTAGCGTACTTTTAGATCCGCATAGCATACCCATAAGGTAGCCCCTCAACAACACTTCACGCCTTTGCCTGGGCGATTTCTGCCGAATGCGCCGCCGTATTCACCCTTTTGCGATTTCCCCCGCGACCTGACTCGCAAGTGACTAAACTTAATCAGAGCATTCGCAGCAGAAAGGAGAACAAAATGAATAACGTGGCGCAGGTATATCGTGCAACGGTAGCGGCATTAACCCAGCGGCTGGAACGCGGTGAACGTGATATTGATGCGCTGGTCGCCAGTGCGCGTCTGCGGCTACTGGCGCAGCAGGATTTAACGTCGGATCAGGTTGATGAAGTGTTACATGCCGTCAGGCGAGATTTGCAGGAATTTGCCCTTAGCTATGAAGAGTCTTCCAGCGTGCTGGGCGATTCGGTGTTTATGCGGGTGATTCGCGAGAGTATCTGGAAGGAGCTGGCGGATATCACCGACAAGAGCCAGCTGGAGTGGCGCGAGGTGTTTCAGGATCTGCGTCATCACGGTGTCTATCAAAGCGGCGAGGTCGTGGGGCTGGGAAACCTGGTATGTGAGAAATGTCAGTTTACCCGCGCTATTTATACCCCGGAAACTCTAACCCGTTGCCCGGAATGCGGGCACGATCATTTCCAACGCCAGCCGTTTGAACCCTAAAAAACATCGGGCAGCGTTGCTGCCCGATGCATTCCGTGTCGCGGCGCGATTTAATGCAAGATCTTCGCGAGGAAGTCTTTGGCACGATCCGACTGCGGATTGTTAAAGAAGTCATCCTTATTGGTGTCTTCAACAATTTTGCCTTCATCCATAAAGATCACGCGGTTAGCCACTTTGCGTGCAAAGCCCATTTCATGGGTCACCACCATCATGGTCATCCCTTCCTGCGCCAGTTCCACCATCACATCCAGCACTTCGTTGATCATTTCCGGGTCAAGCGCGGAGGTCGGTTCATCGAACAGCATCGCCACCGGGTCCATGCACAGCGCACGGGCAATCGCCACACGCTGCTGCTGACCACCAGAGAGCTGGCCAGGGAATTTATCCGCATGGGCAGATAAGCCAACGCGCGCCAGCAGTTTCAGACCTTTTTCCCGCGCCAGCTTTTTGTCACGCTTCAGCACTTTCACCTGCGCCAGGGTCAGGTTGTCAACGATGCTCAGATGCGGGAACAGTTCGAAATGCTGGAACACCATCCCGACCTTGCTGCGTAACTGTGCGAGGTTGGTTTTTTTGTCGTTAACTTCGATGCCCGTGACCTGAATGCTGCCCTGCTGAATCGGCTCCAGGCCATTTACCGTTTTGATCAGCGTTGATTTACCGGAACCCGACGGACCGCACACCACCACCACTTCACCGGTTTTGACTTCGGTGGAGCAATCGGTCAGCACCTGAAAGTGCCCGTACCACTTAGAAACATTTTTCAGGCTAATCATTTAAACCGTCCTTTTTCTTTTCAGATAGCTAACCAACAGCGAGGCGCTCAGGCTGATGACAAAGTAAACCAGGCCCGCAAACAAAACCATTTCGACCTGGGTACCGTCACGCTCACCAATGGTTGAAGCGGTACGGAAGAAATCAGCCAGGCTGAGGACATAAACCAGCGAGGTATCCTGAAACAGAACAATCCCCTGGGTGAGCAACAGCGGCACCATGGCACGAAACGCCTGCGGCAGGATCACCAGTTGCATCGATTGCCAGTGGGTCATACCCAGTGCCAGCGCGGCATTGGACTGACCGCGCGCGATACTGATGATGCCGGCGCGGATAATCTCCGAATAGTACGCAGCTTCAAACAGCGAAAAAGCCACCATCGCCGAGATCAGACGGATATCGGTTTTCGGCGACAATCCCAGCACCTGTTGCAGAAAACTTGGTACCACCAGGTAGAACCACAACAGCACCATAACCAGCGGTACGGAACGGAACAGGTTTACGTACAGTTTGGCAAACCAGCGGATGGGGGCGAAGGAGGACAGGCGCATTACCGCCAGAATGGTACCCCAGATGATGCCAAACACCACGGCAGTAACAGTGATTTTGAGCGTAATCACCATACCTTGCAGCAGGAAGGGCAGGCTGGGAGGAATTGAGCTCCAGTCAAAATCGTACATTATTTCCCTCCTACATTGCCGGGCAGACGCACTTTACGCTCTACCAGACTCATGAGCAGCATGATCACCAGGTTGATACCAATGTAGGCCAGGGTGATGGCGGTGAAAGATTCATAGGCGTGTGCGGAATAATCCAGCAGCTTACCGGCCTGTGCAGCCATATCTACCAGGCCGATGGTAGAGGCGATGGCCGAGTTTTTCACCAGGTTGAGCATCTCCGACGTCATGGGCGGCACAATCACGCGATAGGCGTTCGGTAACAGCACATAGCGGTACGTTTGAGGCAGGGTCAGGCCCATCGCCAGACCGGCATTTTTCTGCCCACGCGGTAGCGACTGAATTGCGGCACGTACCTGTTCAGACACGCGTGCACCGGTGAATAACCCAAGGCAAATCACCGACGAAGAAAAGAATTGGATGTTGGGATCCAGCTCCGATTTAAACCACATACCCAGACTTTCCCCCACCAGTTCCGGTGCGACCAGATACCAGAAGAAGAATTGCACAATCAGCGGAATATTACGGAACAGCTCCACGTAGCAGGTGCCGAGGGTGGCAAGCCAGCGATTAGGCACGGTACGCAGAATGCCAAAGAAGGAACCTACGAAGAAAGCGATAATCCAGGCGCAGCAGGAGACGGCGATGGTCACCTGAAATCCGGACCACAGCCAGCCGAGGTAGGTCGTATTGCCGAACGGGGCCTGTTGTAAAAAGATGCCCCAGTTCCAGTCGATACCCATAATAGCTCCGGTAAAAAAAGGGTAGCTGAGCTTCAGCTACCCAGAAGATTGATGAACGGTGTCTTGTTTACTCTTTACAGGGGAACGACCTGAGAGAGTCTGTCTGTCCGCACCGCGTTTTCAGCAATCGAGAGGGCAGCAGGGCTGCCCTTATTTTCATTGTTAATTCATTGCCTTGTCGTTTGGCGCTTTGAACAGTGCTTTCATGTCATCCGACAGATCAAAATTGATGTTCATACCTTTTGGCGGAATTGGATTTTTGAACCATTTGTCGAACCATTTCGCCGCTTCGCCAGAGGTCTGTGCCTGAGCAATGGTATCGTCCATCAGCTTCTTAAATTCCGGATCATTTTTACGCAGCATACAGCCATAGGCTTCGTGTGACTGCGGCGTACCGAGGATCACCCAATTATCCGGTTTCTTCGCTTTGGCGCGCTCACCGGCCAGCAGGGCATCATCCATCATAAAGGCCACGGCACGACCGGTTTCCAGCGTACGGAATGAGTCACCGTGATCTTTAGCGCTGATAATGCGCATACCCATTTTTTTCGAATCATTCAGCTTATTCAGCAAAATTTCAGAGGTGGTGCCTGAAGTGACAACGACGGTTTTACCCTTCAGATCATCAAAATCTTTGATCTCGCCGCCTTTTTTTACCAGCAGACGCGTACCGACTACGAAGATGGTGTCAGAGAACGCGGCCTGTTGCTGACGCTCGAGGTTATTAGTGGTAGATCCACACTCGAAATCAAAGGTGCCGTTTTGCAGCAACGGGATGCGGTTTTGGGAGGTGATCGGCAGCATTTTGACCTGCAGATCCGGTTTGTTTAGCTTTTTCTTAATGGCTTCAACGATCGCGTTGGAATAATCCTGCGAATAGCCAACGACTTTTTGCTCATTGTCGTAGTAAGAGAAGGGAACAGACGATTCGCGATGCCCGACGACAATCACGCCATTTTTGCTGATTTTTTCCAGCGTACTGACTTGCTGATCTGCTGGGGTGGCGGCTGGTGCAGCAGTTGCCGGTTTGGCATCTTCCGCATGAGCCACGGAGGCGAGGCCAGCCAGAGCCAGGCAAAGGCCCAGTTTCCGTAATTTCATCTCCAACTCCTTCGTATTGCTGATGCACAGCAGATAAACTGCGCAGATTGTGATGTTGTGTGTATTTTTCGCTGCTTTTCTGGTCATCCTCTAGCGCAACTGCGCGCAGGATAGTGTTTAACATAGCGAATTGTTAACACAATGAAACAGACAAGTTTCTTTTTTGCGAGCCGCGCCGCACCAGCAGGAGGCAAAATCTCTCCTTTGCGCAAAAATGGTGCGCATTGGCGCTTTTTTATGGTGCACGACCCATTGCAATATGCTGACAAAAGCTGATGTTTGCGAAAAACACTGAAATAAATAGCAATGATCGTGCCAAAGCAATTAGAGAGTGTAAAAATCCAGCAGAGAATGTGGCAAAGCGACGGGAATGGAGCGGAAAAATGCGATAAAAAAAGGCGAAGGATGAGCTTCGCCTTGAGAAGGGAATGGTAGATCAGCGACGACGGCGTATCAGACCCAGCAGGACGCCCAGCAGGGTCAGCACCCATACCGGCCATACACCGGCTTTGGCGTAAGGTGTCTCACCTGTGGTGGGTGTCACTTTCGCTGACAGCACATCACGCGTGAACTGCGGCAGCATCTTCTCAACATCGCCGTTGGCATTGACCACTGCGGTAACGCCATTGTTGGTATCACGCAGTAACGGACGACCCAACTCCAGCGCGCGCATTCTTGCCATCTGGAAGTGCTGCCACGGGCCGATTGAGTGACCAAACCAGGCATCGTTCGACACGGTCAGCAGGAAATTGGTGTCCGGGCGGAAATTAGCACGTACCTGTTCGCCCAGCACGATCTCATAGCAGATGGCGCTGGTCAGGTTGTAGCCCGCCACTTTTAATTGCGGCTGAATATAGGCTCCACGGCTGAATGACGACATCGGCAAATCAAAGAACGGGGCCAGTGGTCGTAACAAATCTTCCAGCGGTACAAACTCACCAAAGGGCACCAGGTGATTCTTCTGATAACGGTTCTGGCTCTGGTAGCTGTAAGGATGCTCGCCGCCCAGCACAATTACGGAGTTGTAATCATGGTAACGATTGTCACCTTCCAGACGCGAATCGACGATGCCAGTGATCAGTGAACTGCCACGCGCACGCAGTTCTTCATCCAGCGCATGCAGGAACGGCTGCTGATTGCTTTCTAAGTCGGTAATCGCCGATTCCGGCCAGATAATGATCGGTGCTTTGCCCATCCACGGCTGGCTGTACGAGGTGTAAACCCGCAGCGTATTCAGCAACTGCTGCGGATCCCATTTCATCGATTGTGGAATATTGCCCTGAACCATTGCGACATCGACGCTGCGCTCTGGCAGTGGCTGATACCACTGCAACATGCGTAACGGCCACGGCAGCAGTAACAACAAAACGGCAGCAACCAGGCTTTTCACGCTGCGCTGATGTAGTGCAAACACCAGCAAACCGGCAATCACCATTAACAGGAAGGTGATGGTTTCCACGCCCGCCAGTGGAGCCAGTCCTTTCAGCGGGCCATCAATCTGGCTGTAGCCGAACTGTAACCAGGGGAAGCCCGTCAGGATCCAGCCACGCAGGAACTCGGTGATTTGCCATAATGCCGGAGCCGCTACCGCCAGACGCCATAGCGTGGCACGCGGCCACAGGCGATTAAGCAGGATGGCAAACAGCATTGGATAGAGAGACAAATAGGCTGCCAGCAGCACCACCAGGAACACGTTAACCGGTCCGGGCATACCACCGAAGGTGGCGATGCTGACGTACACCCAGTTAATGCCGCTGCCGAACAGGCCAAAACCCCAGGCAAAACCGATGGCTGAAGCCTGCGCGGTACGGCGATCCAGCAACAACAGTTGCAGGCCGAACAGCGAAATCAGGGCGGCGGGCCAGAAATCATAAGGGGAAAAGGAAAGGGTGCCGATGGCACCCGTTATTAACGCCAGCAGCAGGCGAACCCGCTGCCGCGAGTAAAGAGAGGCTAAAGCCATAAAATTATTCGTCATCCAGTTGAGGGAGCGGCGAGTCTTCCGGAATTTTTACATGCACCTGGATGATACGGCGGCTGTCAGACATGGCGACCTTGAATTGGTAACCATCAATTTCAATGCTTTCACCGCGTGCGGGAAGGTGGCCGAATCCCTGCATCACCAGACCGCCGATGGTATCCACTTCGTCATCACTGAAACCGGTGCCGAACACTTCGTTGAAGTCTTCGATCGGCGTCAGCGCACGCACAGTATAGGTGTGGCGGTTCAACTGACGGATATCGCGATCTTCTTCATCGTCATATTCGTCTTCAATTTCTCCGACGATCAGTTCGAGGATGTCCTCAATGGTCACCAGACCGGACACACCGCCAAACTCATCAATCACAATCGCCATATGGTAGCGTTGTGAACGGAACTCTTTCAGCATGCGGTCAACACGCTTACTTTCTGGCACCACCACGGCGGTGCGCAGCACTTTCTCCATGCTGAATGGTTCTGAGGCGCTGCTCATAAAGGGCAGCAAATCCTTGGCCATCAGAATGCCTTCAACATGATCTTTATCTTCGCTGATCACCGGGAAGCGTGAGTGGGCCGATTCAATGATCACCGCCAGACATTCTTCCAGGCTCTGGTTACGTTTCAGGGTGATCATTTGGGAACGCGGGATCATGATGTCGCGCACGCGTTGTTCGGCAATATCCAGCACCCCTTCCAGCATGTCGCGGGTGTCCTGGTCGATCAGTTCTTTTTGCTCAGAATCGCGGATTAGCCCCAGCAGTTCGTCACGGTTTTTAGGTTCGCCGTGGAACAGTTGGTTGATTAACAGGGAAAAAAATCCCTTTTTACTACTGGGTGCATCGCTGTTTTGAGAATGGTCGTCGCTCATGGCGTTTTTATTAAGTTCTCTCTGGTGAGGGAAGGAAACTGCTGGCATCCGCGCCAGCAGCGTAAATACCTGAGCCAGGGGCTCAGGCGTCTTCTTTCTCCGAAATGTACGGGTCCGGATAACCAAGGGCAAGCATTATCTCGGTCTCCAGTGCTTCCATTTCTTCGGCTTCGTCATCTTCGATATGGTCATAGCCCAGCAGATGCAGCGTACCGTGGACCACCATATGCGCCCAGTGGGCTTCCACGGTTTTCCCTTGCTCTGCGGCTTCCGCTTCCACCACCTGACGACAAATAATCAGGTCGCCAAGCAACGGCAGTTCGATGCCCGGAGGAGCTTCGAAAGGAAAAGACAGCACGTTAGTGGGCTTGTCTTTACCACGATACGTCAGATTGAGTTCATGGCTTTCCGCTTCATCAACCAGACGAATGGTGACTTCGCTTTCCGGCTGAAAAGGAGTGACTGCCGCTTCCAGCCAGCGCTGGAAAGCGGCTTCGTCGGGCAATCCCTGGCTTTCGGCACAGGCCAGTTGTAAATCAAGAATTACCGCGCTCATGAAGGCTCCTGCGGGCTGGGTTGGGTGGCGGCGAGCGCTTCACGTTTGCGCTCTTCTGCCTGTTTGTCACGGCGTTTCTGGTCAGCTTCTTCCCAGGCTTCATAGGCGATAACGATGCGAGCCACCACCGGATGGCGTACCACGTCTTCGCTGTGGAAGAAGTTAAAGCTTAACTCATCCACTTCCGACAACACTTCAATCGCATGGCGCAGGCCAGACTTAGTGTGTCGCGGCAGGTCAATCTGCGTGACATCACCGGTAATGACGGCTTTTGAGTTAAAACCAATACGCGTCAGGAACATCTTCATCTGTTCGATGGTGGTGTTCTGGCTCTCATCCAGGATGATGAAAGCATCATTCAGTGTACGACCACGCATATAGGCCAGAGGGGCAACCTCGATCACGTTGCGCTCCATCAGCTTCTCAACCCGCTCAAATCCGAGCATCTCGAACAGCGCGTCATACAGCGGGCGCAAATAGGGATCGACCTTCTGGCTGAGATCGCCTGGCAGGAAACCGAGTTTCTCTCCGGCTTCAACCGCAGGACGCGTCAGCAGAATACGGCGGATTTCCTGGCGTTCAAGGGCATCGACCGCAGCAGCCACCGCCAGATAAGTTTTACCGGTACCCGCCGGGCCGATACCGAAGGTGATGTCGTGATCGAGAATATTGGCGATGTACTGTGCCTGGTTCGGCGTGCGGGGTTTAATCACACCACGCTTGGTCTTGATATTCACCGCTTTACCGAACTCCGGTACGCTTTCGGCGGTTTGTTCCAGTACGCGGCTTTCTTTAATCGCTAAATGGATTTGCTCTGGCTCGATATCCTGAATCTGGCCACGCACCGGTGCCGTATCGACATACAGCGTGCGCAGAATATCTGCCGCTGCGTTGACGCACAGGGTGCGGCCAACCAGTTTAAACTGGTTATCACGGCGGTTGATTTCGATCCCCAGACGCCGTTCCAGCTGTTTCACATTGTCATCAAACGGGCCGCACAGGCTGAGCAGGCGGCGGTTATCTACCGGTTCAAGGGCGATTTCACGAGTTTCGATATTCAAATGAATCCTTTGGGTCACTCAGGGCCAGTTGAAAAAATGTATCCGACGCGCGGCAGCAGGCCATACGCATCATTACGGAATTATTTATGGGGTCACGCCTGGGCGCAAGCATCAGAGGAAATATTTGGGCAGCACCGTCAGAATGCAAGTGCTGCCTGGGGAAACAGGCGACAGCGTTTTGTGCGCTGTCGCTCAAAGGTCGGGGTTTCAAGGCTGGAAAAGACCGACGCCGATTTCGTTTTCTTTACGCGTGCGCGCAATGACCGAAGCCGGGCTTTCCACCACACGCAGACCCATCTCGTCTTCAGTACGGACCACTTTGCCACGCAGCGAGTTGGTATAGACATCAACGATTTCGACGTCAACAAACTTACCAATCATCGCGACAGAACCTTCGAAGTTCACCACGCGGTTGTTGGCAGTACGGCCAGACAGCTCCATCACGTTTTTACGTGAGGTGCCTTCCACCAGAATACGCTGTACGCTGCCGAGCATGCGGCGGCTGATCGCCATTGCCTGCTGGTTAATACGGTCCTGCAGGATGTAGAGGCGCTGTTTCTTCTCGTCTTCCGACACATCATCTGGCAGGTCAGCCGCTGGCGTGCCAGGGCGAGCGGAGTAGATAAAGCTGAAGCTCATGTCGAAATTGACATCGCCAATCAGTTTCATGGTCTGCTCGAAATCCTGCTGGGTTTCACCCGGGAAGCCGATGATGAAATCAGAACTGATCTCAATATCCGGACGCGCAACGCGCAGCTTACGGATGATCGCTTTGTATTCCAGGGCGGTGTGCGCACGCTTCATCAGCGTCAGGATGCGGTCAGCACCGCTCTGTACCGGCAAATGCAGGAAGCTGACCAGCTCCGGCGTATCACGGTAAACATCAATGATGTCATCCGTGAATTCAATCGGGTGGCTGGTGGTAAAACGGATGCGGTCGATGCCATCGATAGCCGCCACCAGACGCAGCAGCTCGGCAAAGGTGCAGATATCGCCGTCAAAGGTTGCGCCGCGATAGGCGTTTACGTTCTGGCCCAGCAGGTTAACTTCGCGTACACCCTGCGCCGCTAACTGTGCAATCTCCAACAGGATATCGTCACTCGGACGGCTGACTTCTTCGCCACGGGTGTAAGGCACCACGCAGAAGGTACAGTATTTGTTACAGCCTTCCATGATGGAAACGAATGCGGTTGGGCCTTCTGCACGCGGTTCCGGCAGGCGGTCAAATTTCTCGATTTCCGGGAAGCTGATGTCAACAATCGGGCTTTTGCTGCCACGCACCGTGTTAATCATTTCAGGCAGGCGGTGCAGCGTTTGCGGACCAAACACGATATCAACGCAGGGCGCACGCTGGCGAATATGATCGCCTTCCTGTGAAGCGACGCAGCCACCGACGCCAATGATCAGGTCGGGATTATGATCTTTCAGCTTTTTCCAGCGTCCTAACTGATGGAAAACCTTCTCCTGTGCCTTCTCACGGATCGAGCAGGTGTTGAGCAGCAGAATATCTGCCTCTTCGGCTTCCTCAGTCAGGGTGTAGCCGTGGGTGCTGTTCAGCAGGTCAGCCATCTTCGATGAATCATACTCATTCATCTGACAGCCCCAGGTTTTGATATGCAGTTTTTTGGTCATCGGACTAGCCATTCAATTCAGTGCAGGTAAGTGCTGGGCGCGTATTGTAATGCTTTGCTGCTGTTGTGACCAGTATAAGGGTAAGGGCTTTTCTGTTTGTGGCGTGAATTTCCGGTACACTTCGCAGAATGAACGCTGCGGTAAGAAGAGGGATAACAGGCAATGCAGGATTCACATTTTGATGTGGTGGTGATTGGTGGCGGTATGGTCGGGGCGGCGCTGGCCTGCGGCCTGGCGCAGCAAAAGTTTCGGGTGGCGGTTGTCGAACGTGCCGAACCTGCGCCTTTTGATGCGGCGCGTGCACCAGATGTGCGTGTTTCGGCCATCGGCGCGTCCTCGGTAGCATTGCTCAGGCAGCTGAATGTCTGGCCACATGTGCAGGCGATGCGCTGTACACCTTACCGCAAGCTTGAAACCTGGGAGTGGCAAACCGCACGCGTCACCTTTGATGCGGCCTCACTTGGGCTGCCCGAGCTGGGGTATATGGTGGAAAACAGCGTGCTGCAACGCGCGTTGTGGGAAAAAATGCAGGAAGATGGGGTGACGTTGTGCTACCCAGCCACGCTGGAAAATCTGTTGCCACACAGCGGTGGCTGGCATGTCCAGCTGGATAACGGCACCACGCTGGATGCCCGGCTGGTGGTGGGGGCCGATGGTGCCAATTCGCGCGTACGTCAGCTGGCTGGCATTGGCGTGCATGGCTGGAACTACGCGCAATCCTGCATGCTGATCAGTGTGGAATGCGAGCATGAAGCGGGAGATGCCACCTGGCAGCAGTTCACGCCAGAGGGGCCGCGCGCATTTCTGCCGTTGTTTGACCGTCATGCCTCGCTGGTGTGGTATGACGCTCCCTCACGCATTCGTCAGTTGCAGAGCATGCCGTTGCCCCAGCTGGAGAAAGAAATTCACGCTCACTTCCCGGCGCGTGTCGGACGGTTTCAGGTAACAGCGGCCGCATCGTTTCCGCTGGTGCGTCGTCACGCCACGCGCTATGTCACCGCCGGATTGGCGCTGGTGGGGGATGCGGCACATACTATCAATCCGCTGGCCGGGCAGGGCGTCAATCTCGGTTACCGTGATGTCGAAGCGTTGCTGGATACACTGGCAGAGGCGCGGAGTCAGGCGGAACTGTGGTCATCTCTGGCGGTGTTGCAGCGTTATCAGCGCCAGCGCCGTAAAGACAATTTGCTGATGCAGGGTGGGATGGACCTGTTCTACTTCGCCTTCAGCAATAAATTACCGCCACTGCGTTTTGCCCGTAATCTGGGGCTGATCGCGGCGGAGCATGCGGGGGTGCTGAAGCGTCAGGTGCTGCGTTACGCGCTGGGCCTGTAATCCTGGTCGGCATTAATGCCGACACTACGCTGAATGTAGGGAGCGTATTTATGCGCTCCTGGCTGACGAAGTAAGCAAACGCAGAAAACAACAAAGCCCGCAAAAGCGGGCTTTGTTGTGCAATTTGGCTGGGGTGCAGGGATTCGAACCCCGGAATGCCGGAATCAGAATCCGGTGCCTTACCGCTTGGCGACACCCCAATAGGTGTTAATTCAAATTGTCTTTTGTATGGCTGGGGTGCAGGGATTCGAACCCCGGAATGGTGGAATCAGAATCCACTGCCTTACCGCTTGGCGACACCCCAATAATATGGTGGCTACGACGGGAATCGAACCTGTGACCCCAGCATTATGAGTGCTGTGCTCTAACCAGCTGAGCTACGTAGCCAAATTGTACTGCTTTACATCACATCCGACGATGGCTGGGATACCTGGATTCGAACCAGGGAATGCCGGTATCAAAAACCGGTGCCTTACCGCTTGGCGATATCCCAATATTCGACTCGTATCCACGAGAGTGCATCGGATTGGCTGGGGTACCTGGATTCGAACCAGGGAATGCCGGTATCAAAAACCGGTGCCTTACCGCTTGGCGATACCCCATCCGGCTGCCGAAGACTGAAATGGTGCGGGAGGCGAGACTTGAACTCGCACACCTTGCGGCGCCAGAACCTAAATCTGGTGCGTCTACCAATTTCGCCACTCCCGCAAAAAAGATGGTGGCTACGACGGGAATCGAACCTGTGACCCCAGCATTATGAGTGCTGTGCTCTAACCAGCTGAGCTACGTAGCCATCTTTTTTTCGCGTTACCTTCATCGGCGTTGCGGGGCGCATTATGCGTATTGAGCTTTGTAGCGTCAACAAATTTTTTACCGATTTTTGCCTTAACGCGCCTGTTTGTCTGGCTTATAACCAGGCTGATGATTTATTCGGCAATTTTCGATCGCTTACAACGCAATTACAAAAAAAAGGGGCCTTTTCAGACCCCTTTTGCACTCCGGTAAAAACCTTATTTATAGGCTGACTGATGCACGCCTACCGCACGACCTGATGGATCGTCCATTGATTTGAACGCTTCATCCCATTCAATCGCTTTCGCGGAAGAACAGGCCACTGACGGGCCACC
Source organism: Pantoea sp. App145 (assembly GCF_047947045.1). Classification (NCBI taxonomy): domain Bacteria; kingdom Pseudomonadati; phylum Pseudomonadota; class Gammaproteobacteria; order Enterobacterales; family Erwiniaceae; genus Pantoea; species Pantoea sp. App145. The sequence goes on along the minus strand of NZ_CP133290.1, from coordinate 1,617,587 downwards.
CGGTACGCATTCGGCCGCGCTCGGCAGCGGGAACAGCTCCTCAAAAATCTCGCGGTACAAATACGCTTCTTTCGAGTTCGGCGTGTTGTACGGGAAGCGGAAGTGCGCCGTCGCCAGTTGCTGCTCGCTAACCTGTTTTGCCGCCACGTCTTTCAGCGTATCGATCCAGCTGTAACCCACGCCGTCAGAGAACTGCTCTTTCTGGCGCCAGGCGACGCTTTCCGGTAGATAAGAGGAGAAGCATTCACGCAGGATGTGTTTTTCCATCTTGCCGTTGCTGCCACACATTTTATCTTCCGGGTTGATACGCATGGCGACATCAAGGAATTTCTTGTCGAGGAACGGCACACGCGCTTCCACACCCCAGGCAGACATCGCTTTGTTGGCACGAGCGCAGTCATACATATGCAGGGCCAGCAATTTACGCACGTTTTCTTCGTGGAACTCTTTGGCGTTCGGCGCTTTATGGAAGTACAGATAGCCACCAAACACTTCATCAGCACCTTCACCAGACAGCACCATCTTGATGCCCATCGCTTTGATTTTACGCGACATCAGATACATCGGCGTTGAAGCACGGATGGTGGTCACATCATAGGTTTCGATGTGGTAAATCACGTCACGGATGGCATCCAGACCTTCCTGCACGGTGAAGTGAATTTCGTGGTGCACGGTACCGAGATGATCAGCAACAGATTTGGCGGCTTTCAGATCCGGCGATCCTTCCAGGCCTACGGCAAACGAGTGCAGCTGCGGCCACCAGGCGTCGCTTTTGTCATGATCTTCAACACGTTTTGCTGCAAAGCGTTTGGTCACAGCAGAAATGATGGAGGAATCAAGGCCGCCAGACAGCAGCACGCCATAAGGCACATCTGACATCAGGTGGCTTTTTACGGATTCTTCCAGCGCGGCTTTCAGGCCAGCGGCATCAGTCTCGTTGTGCTCAACGCTTTTGTAGTCCATCCAGTCACGCTGCCAGTAACGACGGATTTCGCCATCGGTGCTGGAGAGGTAGCTTCCCGGCGGGAATTCTTTGATGGAACGGCACACCGGCACCAGCGCTTTCATTTCTGAAGCAACATAAAGGTTGCCGTGTTCATCGTTGCCCATATACAACGGGATGATGCCGATATGGTCGCGGCCAATCAGATATTGCTGCTTCACGCTGTCCCACAGAATGAAGGCGAACATGCCTTCAAGATCGTCAAGGAAATCAACGCCTTTTTCCTGATACAGCGCAAGGATCACTTCACAGTCAGAGCCGGTCTGGAACTGGTAGCGGTCGCTCAGCTCTGCGCGCAGTGCCTGATGGTTGTAGATTTCACCGTTAACGGCCAGTACGTGGGTATGGTCGGCGTTGTACAGCGGCTGTGCACCGTTGTTAACGTCAACAATCGACAGGCGCTCATGCGCCAGAATGGCTTTGTCATCGGCGTAAACGCCTGACCAGTCCGGGCCGCGATGACGCATCAGACGGGAACATTCCAGCGCTTTCTTGCGCAATTCAATTGGATCGCTTTTCAGATCCAGCACACCAAAAATCGAACACATAACTGACTCCTGATCTCACCCTGTGGGGATGTTATTTCACCGTTTGTCCGGCAGCATCGCTGCGTGATGTATAAGAAAATGCGCTATTTGATGGTGGTAATGCAAGCAAATTAACGATTGGCTGAGAAAAAGAATGTTGCTATGGCAATAAAATTGAATTTCATTTAATGAAATGGTGTTTTTATTAGATGTTATCTAATGGTTTGGTGTTTTTGCTGGTTTTGTGAGCGTAAGGAGGAGGCTGATTCAGGGAGAAAAGAGAGACCCGGCGGCGAGGATGAGTCAGCCGGGTCATAAGTGAAGGTGATGGTGAAAATCAGAATAAATCGATATCCGCGACGGAAGGGTAGATCCAGTCCGGACGGAACGGCATGGCATCAATATCGCTGAGCGTCGAGACCCCTGATAACACCAGCACGGTTTCCAGACCCGCCTGGAAACCGGCGAGAATATCGGTACGCAGGTTATCGCCGACAATCACCGTTTCTTCGGAGTGAGCCTGCATCTTGTTCAGCGCGGCACGCATGATGTAGGGGCTGGGTTTACCCACATAAAACGGTTTGCGACCGGAGATTTTTTCGATACCGGCACAGAGCGCGCCACAGGCCGGGACAAAATTGCGCGCGTGGGTATCCGGGTTGGTCGCGATAAAGCGCGCACCGTTGGCGACAAAAAACGCCGCCTTATGCATCATGTCCCAGTTGAAGGAACGGGTTTCTCCAACGATAACAAAATCAGGATTGATATCAGTGATGGTGAAACCGGCTTTATAGAGCTCATGAATCAGCGCGCCTTCACCAATCACATAGGCTTTCTTGCCTTCCTGACGGCGCAGGAAGTCGGCGGTGGCCATCGCCGAGGTGTAAAAAACCGAATCCGGCACTTCGATACCGGAGGAGGCGAAACGGTTAGCCAGATCTTTCGCCGTTTGCGATGGGTAGTTAGTCAGCACCACCAGCGGCATCTTTTTTTCAAGGATGCGCTGCAGGAATTCCTGGGCGCCGGGAACGGCGGTGTTGTCGTGCATCAACACGCCGTCGATGTCACAAATTACGCTTTTAATTGTCATAGATTGCATCCGGTCTGGCCTGCTCCAGGCAGGCGTCGGTTACTCTTCCAGCAGATGTTGCAGCAGAATGCCATTCAGCATAGCGCGTTTTGCCAGCGCAAAAGCGCCAATGGCCGAGCGATGATCGAGTTCTGAGCGTACCACAGGCAAATTTTTACGAAACGCATTCAGTGCCTGGGTGTTGATGCAGCCCTCAATTGCCGGAAACAATACCTTGTCTGCGTCGGTGATTTCACCCGCCAGCACCACTTTTTGCGGATTAAACAAGTTAATAGCGATGGCTATCGCTTTACCGAGATAGCGGCCAACGTATTCAATCACCTCACACGCCAGCGCATCGCCCTGATTGGCGGCCCGGCAGATTTGCGGCATCTGGCAGTCATTAAGGGTCAGCGAACTGGGATAGCCCTGATTGAGCAGATGGCGTACCCGGTTTTCAATCGCGCCATTGGCGGCGATGGTCTCGAGGCAACCGAAGTTACCGCAGTGGCAGCGCTCACCGAGCGGATCCACCTGGATATGACCGATTTCACCCACGTTGCCATTGCTGCCGAGAAAAATGTGGCCGTTGGCGATGATGCCCGCACCGGTGCCGCGATGCAGGCGCACCAGAATGGAGTCTGCACAGTCGCGACTTGCACCGAAGTAGTGCTCAGCGAGGGCCAGACTGCGGATATCATGGCCGACGAAACTGGTGACGTTGAAACGTTTTTGCAGGCTGGAAACCAGCGGCCAGTGGCTGACGGCAATATGCGGCATATAGCGAATAATGCCGTTAATCGGATCCACCAGGCCGGGCAAAATCACTGCAATGGCTATCAACTCATGAATTTTGCGTTGATGCGCCGCCATAAAGGCGCTAATGGCGTTAAATAGCGCATTCTCCAGCGTTTCCTGAGTACGTTCCGGCAGCGGATAATCTTCCTGCGCCAGTGATTTACCACTGAGATCAAATAATGTCAGCGTGGCATCGTTACGTCCGAGGCGCACGCCGATAGTATGAAAATGGCGGGTTTCGGTAATGATGGAGATGGCGCGGCGTCCGCCGGTGGACGCTTGCTGGTCCACCTCTTTAATCAGGCCGCGCTCAATCAACTGGCGGGTAATTTTTGTGACACTGGCTGGCGCAAGCTGGCTGACTTCGGCGATTTGAATGCGCGAAATAGGCCCCTGTTGATCAATCAACCGGTAAACGGCTGCGCTGTTGAGTTGTTTGACAAGATCGACATTTCCTATTTGAGTCTGGCCGCCAGTGGTCATTCAATGCTTACTCGCTGAGGACGTTGTCTCCATTGACGAACGTCTTAATGATTTGATAATCGCGGGTAAAGACAGTCAGGTTGGCGACTTTTCCGGCTTCGACCGTACCCAACTGTTTCTCCACACCCATCGCCTTTGCCGGATAAAGTGTTGCCATGCGCAGTGCCTCATCCAGCGCAATGCCACAATGTTCCACGCAGTTCCGTACCGTTTCAATCATGGTGATCGCGGAACCACTTAAGGTGCCGTTTTCATCAACGCAAAGGCCATTGCGATAGTATATTGTTTTGCCTGCAAAAATAAATTTATCAATCGATGCACCTGCCGGGGCAGTGGCATCAGTGACCAGCACCAGCTTGTCACCTTTGATACGTTTCGCATTGCGCACATTAGCGTAGTGGACATGTAAACCATCTGCAATGATGCCGCAGTATACATCAGGCGAATCAAACAGCGCACCGATCAGGCCGGGTTCGCGACCAGCGAAAGTGGGCATCGCATTGTAAAGATGCGTCGCAAAACTGACGCCTGCGGCGAAACCGGTTTTGGCTTCTTCATAGGTGGCGTTGGAGTGGCCAGCGGAAACGATAATGCCCGCGTCACGTAATTTGCGGATCACTGCGCTGCCGGCATTTTCCGGGGCCAGCGTCACTTTAGTAATCACATCGGCGTTGGCGCAAAGAAAATCCACCAGCTCAGGATCCGGCAGACGAATCAGTTGCGGATTGTGCGTGCCTTTCTTCACTTTATTCAGCCACGGACCTTCCAGGTGCAGGCCAAGCGCCTGATGCTGATGTTTTTCCTTGTAGGCGCGCATGGTGGCAATGGCGCGCTTCATCAATTCATCCGTGCTGGTGATAAGCGTTGGCAGGTAGCTGGTGCAGCCCGATTTCTCATTGGCGCGCTGCATGATTTCCAGCGTTTCAACGGTCAGTGCATCGATATCATCGTTAAATTGCACGCCGCCGCAGCCGTTGAGCTGCAAATCAATAAAACCGGGAGCGATAAACGCACCAGCAACATCCTGTTGTGGCAGGGTGGCATCCAGCGCATCGCGTGGACAGACACGTTCAATCAGGCCATCGGCAATCACTACCGCATGGTTGTCCAGAATTTCATGACCAGTAAAAATCCGGCCGTTTACTAATGCGTACATCGTTTCTCTCTCCCGGCTATACCCACTGCGTGATAGCAGCAGGTTTTTTACAACGTGCTCTTACACACCTTTCATATTTTCCGCTTCCATTTCGCGGAAATATTTCACGGTTTTCACTTTCAGTTCCATGGTGGCGGGTTCGTCACAGACCACCACGGATTTCGCATGCAGCTGCAGGCAACTGATAGTCCACATATGGTTAACGTTGCCTTCTACGGCGGCCTGCAATGCCTGCGCTTTGACATGACCGGTGACCAGAATCATCACTTCTTCCGCATCCAGCAGCGTACCCACGCCAACAGTCAGAGCGTATTTTGGCACCTGATCCACGTCACCGTTAAAGAAACGGGAATTGGCGAGGCGGGTTTCGTGTGTCAACGTTTTGATACGGGTACGGGATGCGAGCGAGGAGGCTGGTTCGTTAAAAGCAATATGACCATCATTGCCCACCCCACCCATAAACAGATGGATTTTGCCCAGGGCGCGGATCTTCTCTTCGTACTGACGACATTCTGCGTCAATATCTTCCGCATTGCCATTCAGAAGATTGATATTTTCCGGTTGAATATCAATGTGATCGAAAAAGTTACGATACATAAAACTATGGTAACTTTCCGGGTGTTCTTTTGGCAGACCAACGTATTCATCCATGTTGAAGGTGACAACATGTTTGAAGCTAACCTGGCCCGCTTTATGCATCTCGATCAAGTGCTTGTAAGCTTCCAGCGGCGTACCACCGGTTGGAAGACCTAGCACAAAGGGACGATCTGGGCCAGGATTAAACGCGTTAATGCGGTTCACGATATGGCGCGCGGCCCATTTACCCACCTGGGTAGGTGTGGCTAAAGGGATCAGTCTCATGTCTTCACCTCAGTTAAAGATTGGAAAAGTGGAGTCGCTGTTCTCTCTACAGATTGTTCTTAAGCGTAATCCGTTTAAGCTCAACCATGCAGGGAAAAGTGCGTCTTGATATTTTTCATCATAAAATAAGTTTGGGGTGCTGGCTAGTCGTACGGGTATTAAAACGTCATTTTTGGTGATAAAAATCACAGATATCGTGGTTTTAATTTGCGAGGCGAATTAATTTATCCTTACACTGCGCCACGTGGTCAGTCGTGTCATCAAGGTACCGGATGTCGGGATAATAAAATCAACCCGCACCGGGAAAACGCCAGTCTCAAAGGGGGAGAATAAGGTGAGTGTTCTAGGATATCTGCAAAAGGTCGGCCGAGCGCTTATGGTGCCGGTAGCGACCCTGCCGGCAGCGGCAATTTTAATGGGGGTAGGGTATTGGATCGATCCGGACAGCTGGGGGGCGGGTAACGCTCTGGCTGCGCTGTTGATCAAATCCGGTGCCGCTATCATTGAACATATGTCCGTGCTGTTTGCCATCGGTGTGGCTTATGGCATGTCCAAAGATAAAGATGGTGCTGCGGCACTGACTGGCTTCGTGGGTTTCCTTGTGGTCACCACGCTGTGTTCGCCAGCTGCTGTCGCGATGATTCAAAAAATACCTGTCGATCAAGTGCCTGCTGCATTCGGCAAAATCGAAAACCAGTTTGTCGGTATTCTGGTGGGGATTATCTCGGCGGAAGTGTACAACCGCTTCAGCCATGTCGAGCTACCCAAGGCGCTGTCGTTCTTTAGCGGCCGTCGTCTGGTACCGATCCTTGTCTCCTTCCTGATGATCCTCGTTGCTTTCATCCTGATGTATATCTGGCCATTGGTGTTTGATGGTCTGGTGAGCTTTGGTGAAGATATTCAGAAGCTGGGATCCGTCGGCGCAGGTGTCTATGCCTTCTTTAACCGTCTGCTGATTCCGGTTGGCCTGCATCACGCGCTGAACTCGGTGTTCTGGTTCGATGTTGCCGGTATCAACGATATTCCGAAATTCCTTGGTGGCGCGCAGTCCATCGCCAATGGTACCGGTATCCCGGGTATCACCGGCCGTTACCAGGCCGGCTTCTTCCCGATCATGATGTTTGGCTTACCAGGTGCTGCGCTGGCGATTTATCACTGCGCACGACCGGAAAACCGCGCCAAAGTCGGTGGTATCATGCTGGCAGCCGCCTTTGCTGCTTTCTTCACCGGTATCACCGAACCGCTGGAATTCTCCTTTATGTTCGTGGCACCGGTGCTGTATGTCATCCATGCGTTGTTGACTGGTCTCTCGGTGTTTATCGCGGCCAGTATGCACTGGATTGCCGGTTTCGGCTTCAGCGCCGGGCTGGTGGATATGGTGCTGTCAACACGTAACCCGCTGGCGGTGCATTGGTGGATGCTGATCCCGCAAGGGCTGGTGTTCTTCGCGATCTACTACGTGGTGTTCCGCTTCACCATCCAGAAATTTAACCTGATGACACCGGGTCGTGAACTGTCTGCTGATGATGAAACTGACGGCTATGACGTCAACGTTGATCACAGTGGTACCGGCGAAAGTCAGACCGAATCCCTTGCCCGCCGCTATATCGGTGCGGTAGGTGGTTCTGACAATCTGACCAATATCGATGCCTGTATCACCCGTCTGCGTCTGAACGTGAAAGATTCCTCGCAGGTTAATGACAGCGTGGCGAAACGTCTTGGCGCTTCTGGCGTGATTCGTCTGAACAAACAAAGCGTGCAGATCATCGTCGGTACTCAGGCTGAAAGCATTGCCACGGCAATGAAAACGGTGCTGACCAAAGGCCCGGTGGCCGCGGCAGCGACTGCCTCCGTTGCTGCCGCGCAGCCTGCGACGGCTGCACAACCGCAGGCGGTGCTGAACAGCGAAAAACGCGTGGTTGCCACGCTGCTGGCTCCGGTCAGTGGTGAGGTGGTGGCACTGGATGCGGTGCCGGACGAAGCCTTCGCCAGCAAAGCTGTCGGCGATGGTCTGGCGATCAAACCCACCGGTAAAACCGTGGTGGCACCGATTGCCGGTACTATCGTGAAAATCTTCAACACCAACCATGCATTCTGTCTCGAAACTGACAACGGCGTCGAGATTGTGGTGCACATGGGCCTCGATACCGTCGCGCTGGAAGGCAAAGGCTTCACACGGCTGGTGGAAGAGGGGGCGACCGTTGCGGCGGGACAGCCGGTGCTGGAGATGGATCTGGATTTCCTCAACGCCCATGCGCGTTCGATGATAAGTCCGGTGGTGATCAGCAATAGCGATGATTTCGCAGGCCTCAATCTACTGGCGAGTGGTTCCGTCGTGGCAGGTGAAACCCGTTTGTACGAGGTTAAAGGTTAAGTCCTTGTGATGAACCCGGAAGGCAGGAAGCGATTCCTGCCTTTTTTGTTTTAAAACGGCCAACAAACGGTTGTTTCCCTCCTGCGCTTTGTGGATCATACTCCGTTACTTCGTAGTACAAATCACCCGTATTGTATTTGAGGATTTTGAGATGAGTGAGGCTGAAGCCCGCCCAACGAACTTTATTCGTCAGATTATCGACGAAGATTTGGCGAGCGGTAAGCACAACAGCGTGCATACCCGTTTCCCGCCTGAGCCCAATGGTTACCTGCATATTGGCCATGCGAAATCGATCTGTCTGAACTTTGGTATCGCACAAGATTACCAGGGTCAGTGCAATCTGCGCTTCGACGACACCAACCCGGTGAAAGAGGATATGGAATTCGTTGAATCCATCAAGCGTGACGTGCAATGGCTGGGCTTTGAATGGAGCGGAGACGTTTGTTACTCCTCAGACTATTTCGACCAGCTGTACAGCTACGCAGTGGAACTGATCAACAAAGGCCTCGCCTATGTTGATGAGCTGACACCAGAAGAAATCCGTGAATACCGTGGCACCCTGACTGCGCCGGGCAAAAACAGCCCGTATCGTGATCGTACCCCGGCTGAAAACCTCGCGCTGTTTGAAAAAATGCGCGATGGCGGTTTCGAGGAAGGTAAAGCCTGTCTGCGTGCCAAAATCGATATGGCATCCAACTTTATCGTGATGCGCGATCCGGTGCTGTACCGTATTAAGTTTGCTGAACATCATCAGACCGGCAAAAAATGGTGCATCTATCCGATGTACGATTTCACCCACTGCATTTCCGATGCGCTGGAAGGTATCACCCATTCGCTTTGCACCCTGGAATTCCAGGATAACCGTCGTCTGTATGACTGGGTGCTGGACAACATCTCCATTCCGGTGCATCCGCGTCAGTATGAATTCTCGCGCCTGAATCTGGAATATGCCGTGATGTCGAAGCGCAAGCTGACGCAGCTGGTGAGCGAGAAGATCGTCGAAGGCTGGGATGACCCGCGTATGCTGACCGTTTCCGGTCTGCGCCGCCGTGGTTACAGCGCCGCCTCGATTCGTGAGTTCTGCCGCCGCATTGGCGTGACTAAGCAGGACAACATCGTGGAAATGGCATCGCTGGAGTCATGCATTCGTGACGATCTTAACGAGAACGCGCCGCGTGCGATGGCGGTCCTCGATCCGCTGAAAGTGGTGATTGAGAATCTGCCTGCGGGTCATGAAGAAATTATCACCATGCCAAACCATCCCAACAAACCGGAGATGGGTACGCGTGATGTGCCGTTCAGCCGCGAAGTGTGGATCGATCGTGCGGATTTCCGTGAAGAAGCCAATAAACAGTACAAACGTCTGGTGCTGGGCAAAGAAGTCCGTCTGCGTAATGCTTACGTGATCCGTGCAGAGCGCGTGGCGAAAGATGAAGAAGGCAATATCACCTGCATCTACTGTAGCTGTGACGTTGATACCCTGAGCAAAGATCCGGCTGATGGCCGCAAGGTGAAGGGTGTGATCCACTGGGTTTCAGCGATCCACGCGTTACCTGCGGAATTCCGTCTCTACGATCGTCTGTTCAGCGTGCCAAATCCGGGAGCGGCTGAGGACTTCCTCACCACCATTAACCCGAATTCGCTGGAAATCAAACAGGGCTTTGTCGAGCCTGGACTGCGTGACGCCGATGCGCTGGCGCCGTATCAGTTTGAACGTGAAGGTTATTTCTGCGCAGACAGCGTTTACTCGCAGCCCTCTAAGCTGGTGTTTAACCGCACCGTCGGTTTACGTGATACCTGGGCGAAAATCGGCGATTAATCCTTTTTGTCGTTATCACCATATCATCACGAAAGGGCGAGCAATCGCCCTTTTTTATTGGTTGTAATTTCGGGCTGGCAACCTTTTATGCTGTGGGGTGTGAAATGCGTTTGTTACCGGGATTTGCAACTAATCTGACTTTAGTAAAATTAATCCATTTGCGAGTGTGAAAAACTGTATTTCAGGTAGGCTATGCGCTCCCAGACGTTGCTCTGCGGGTTGTAAAAGGAAAAAAAATGACGAGTCTCGCTCAGGAAGCCAAACACAGCGTAGTGGTTTTACATCAGCTTATCGAACGTATTTTTAATCAGTCAGAGGACACTGACGACAGCATTGAGTTGTTTCTCTCGCATTTTCACCCGGATTTCAAAATGGTGACCCCGCAAGGTAAACAGCTGGATTTAAATGCGATGGAGGTGTTGTTCCGCCAGTTACGTGGTCAGCGGGAAGGGATGCGCATCGCGACCAGCGAACACGCCATCATTTCACAGCAAAGCCAGGAAGTGACTATTCAATATCGTGAGTTGCAGATGATGAACGGCAACAACCAGAGTCGTATTTCTCTGGCGGTGCTGGATTGCACCACCTCCATTCCACGCTGGCGTTACCTGCAGGAAACGCTGGTTCTGTAATCTCAGGAATAAAAAAACCGGTGCCTGGCACCGGTTTTTTCATACTGCATAGCACATTTTATTGCTTATCGTGGAGCGTCTCGTCTTCGCGGCAGTCTCCCAGCGCACAGTGGCCGTACAGGTACAGGCTGTGGTTGGTGAGTTTGATACCGTGACGTGTTGCGATTTCACGTTGACGCGTCTCAATAGACTCATCACTGAACTCGATCACTTTGCCACAATCCAGGCAGATCAAGTGGTCATGATGATGCTGTTGCGTCAGTTCAAAGACGGATTTGCCACCTTCAAAGTTATGACGAGTCACGATACCCGCGTCATCAAACTGGTTAAGAACGCGATATACCGTTGCCAGACCAATCTCTTCGCCCATGTCGATCAGGCGTTTGTACAAATCTTCCGCACTGACGTGATGGCACTCGGGTTCCTGAAGCACTTCCAGAATTTTCAGTCTGGGTAGAGTGACTTTCAGGCCAGCCTTCTTCAATGCGGAGTTGTTGTCAGTCATGCGGATATTGTCCTGTTACTTTGCTAGTCACTTGCGGCGCAGGGCCTTGGATGTCGATCACGCGCATTCTCATTTGCGTCTCATTATAGAACTCAAGCAGTGAAATGAAAACCAAGGGCATGTCCTGAAATCACCAATGGCTGTAGGGATAAATGTCGCTAACGCCGGCGGGGATCGTACAGGTCTTTGTTTCCATTTCACTCAGCCTCATTCTGATGCCAGAGGAATAAGCGGATGACCGTTACGGGTATTCTACAGATTTGCAGGTAAAAGTTAAAAAAACGTGGCTATTATTTTTATAGGAATTTCCGATTCTCAATGTGAGCCAGCGCCCACATTGAGTAGGAAAGGGGATCAGGCTTCGATAATGTCTTTCAGCTGCAGCTCATCGAAAATCTGTTTCACCCACTTATCAACACGTTCGTTGGTCAGTTCCGGCTGACGATCTTCATCGATAGCCAGACCAAGGAAGTGTTTGTCGTCGGCCAGACCTTTGGATGCTTCGAAGTGGTAACCCTCGGTCGGCCAGTGACCGACAATCACCGCACCATTTGGCTCGATAATGTCACGGATGGTGCCCATCGCATCACAGAAGTATTCTGCATAATCTTCCTGGTCGCCACAGCCGAACAGCGCAACCAGTTTGCCATTGAAGTCGATCTCTTCCAGCGTCGGGAAGAAATCATCCCAGTCACACTGTGCTTCGCCGTAGTACCAGGTCGGAATGCCCAGCAACAGAATATCGAATGCTTCGAGATCTTCTTTAGTGCTCTTGGCAATGTCATGCACTTCGGCCACGTCTTTACCCAGTTGTTTCTGGATCATTTTTGCAATGTTTTCAGTGTTGCCGGTATCGCTGCCGAAGAAAATGCCTACGATTGCCATGGGTTAAGTGACCTCTTAAATCCTGATATTGAATATGTAATGACAGCGAATGATAGCAGACCGGGCAAAGTGGCGGAACTTGTAAAGCCGTGACTTTTGTTCCTGCGTGCGGTCTGCACCTGTTACGACAGTTTGAGCTGCGCCAGCAGCATTTGTTCAATCAATTCGCTGCGGCTGATGTTTTGTTGCTCAGCCAGGGTGTTGAGTGCATCAACGGCCTCGCTGCTCATTTTCAGCTCAACACGACGCAATCCTCGCACTTTATCGCGTTTCAGCTGATTGCGTTTGTTAATCCGCAACTGTTCGTCACGCGTCAGCGGACTGGTTTTGGGGCGACCGGGACGCCGCTCATCAGCGAAGAGATCGAGCGTGGTACGGTCAGTCTGTTCTTTTGCCATGATTTGTAAAACTGAGTGGGCGCGAACGGCGGAAAGGCGCTGCGCGATTTATACATTATCGGCCCGGCCACGGTGAAAAAATCATCCGTGGCAAATTTTTAGCGCGACATCATACTCCAGCGCCCCTGACTACGCCAACCTTAAACGGTTCGCGGCAAGCTTTTGCTTTTACAGTACAAAAAATCGGCGCACTGCGCGCAAAACGGCTTCAGGTTTTTCGGCATGGACCCAGTGCCCGGCGCCGCTGATGACATGCGCATGTGCCTGGGGGAACTGGCGCAACAACGCATCACGGTGCTGATTATCCAGATAGGGTGAATCACCGCCGCGGATAAACAGCGCCGGATGTGGCCATGCAGGTATCTCTTCCCAGCCGGAGATAGTGGTGTAGTTATCCCACAACACCGGCACATTGAACCGCCATTCACCGTCCTGGAACGATTTCAGAATGAACTGAATCACGCCTTCTTCATCCAGCAGGGTGCGCATCACCTCAGCGGCTTCGCTGCGGCGCGTCACACCTGCTGCGCTTACGGCACGGATAGCGGCGAAAATTTCATCATGGCGACGCGTCTGATAATCGACCGGAGCGATATCGATCATCACCAGTTTTTCAATGCGGTGCGGTGCGATGGCGCTTAACGCCATGGCAATTTTACCGCCCATCGAATGACCAACGACGCTGACACGATCGATGCCCTGGGCATCCAGCGTTTCGACAATATCCTGCGCCATCGCCGGATAGTTCATGATTTCGCTGCGGCCGGAGAGGCCGTGATTACGCACATCAACCTGCAGGGTAGGGCAGGCATCGCGCAGGCCACGTGCCAGTACACCAAGGTTATCCAGGCTGCCAAACAGGCCATGAATTAACAGAATAGGGGTAGCTTCGGGGGCAGATTGTTCAGTTTGCAGACGGGCATTCAAAATCATGGCAAAGTTCTTACGGTTGTGAGCTTCGCTTAGGTTATCATGGATCCACCTGTCCAGGAGCCAGCCAGGTGGGTATTAGGGCATTATCTGACTTTTGCCCTGAAACGATGCCAGCGCTATCGGCAGCCTGGGATTTAACTTTATAATCCTCATGTTAGAACCCGCTCACATTTTGCACGGCAGGATTTTGCTAAGGCCTTTGCAGAAATGCGTGGTTCTGTCATTTGCCAGAATCGTACGGAAAAAGATGAAAACGATTGAAGTTGACGAAGAACTCTACCGTTATATTGCCAGCCACACCCAGCACATTGGCGAAAGCGCCTCCGAAATTTTGCGCCGCATGCTGAAGTTCACTGCCGGTCAGAGTGCCCCTGCAACCCCTGCTGTGGCTCAGGCTGTAGCAAAAGAATCACAGCCAGTGCGCAGCGAACCGCGCCCGCAGGATCGCGTTCGCGCGGTACGTGAACTGCTACTTTCCGATGAGTATGCGGAGCAAAAAAAGGCGGTTAACCGCTTCATGCTGGTCTTGTCAACGCTCTATCGTCTTGATCCCGCAGCCTTTGCTGAGGCCACTGCGTCACTGCAGGGGCGTACCCGTGTTTATTTCGCGGGTGACGAGCATACGCTGTTGCAAAATGGCACCCATACTAAGCCGAAGCACGTGCCCGGCACGCCGTATTGGGTGATCACCAATACCAATACTGGTCGCAAATGCAGCATGGTGGAGCACATCATGTTAGCCATGCAGTTCCCACCGGAACTGACAGAGAAAGTTTGCGGCACCATTTAAACTGAAGCGTCAGGGAGAAGCGCCAATGGCCAATCACCCCCGTGCCGGGCAACCCGCCCAGCAGAGCGATTTGATTAACGTTGCACAATTAACCTCTCAGTACTACGTTTTGCAGCCTGATGTGGCTAATCCGGAACATGCGGTGAAATTTGGCACCTCCGGCCATCGTGGTAGCGCAGGACGTCAGAGCTTCAACGAAATGCACATTCTGGCGATTGCTCAGGCGATTGCGGAAGAACGTAAAAAGAACGGCATCACTGGCCCGTGCTATGTCGGTAAAGACACGCATGCGCTGTCTGAACCGGCGATTCTGTCTGTACTGGAAGTACTGGCGGCTAACGGCGTGGATGTGATTGTGCAGCAGGACAACGGTTATACGCCGACGCCGGCGATTTCTAACGCCATCCTGGAGCACAACAAACGTGGTGGTGCCCAGGCTGATGGCATTGTTATCACACCGTCGCACAACCCACCGGAAGATGGTGGCATCAAATACAACCCGCCAAATGGTGGTCCGGCCGATACTAACGTCACTAAAGTGGTGGAAGATCGTGCTAACCAGCTGATGAAAGGTGGATTGAAAGAGGTGAAGCGTCTGCCACTGGATCAGGCGTGGGCCAGCGGTCATATCGTTGAACAGGATCTGATTCAGCCATATGTGGCAGGTCTGGCGCAGGTGATTGACTTCCAGGCGATTCAGAAAGCGGGCCTGAAAATTGGTGTGGATCCGCTTGGCGGTTCCGGCATGGCCTACTGGCAACGTATTGCCGAGCACTACAAGCTGGACATCACCATCGTTAACGATGCGATCGATCAGACGTTCCGCTTTATGCATCTGGATAAAGATGGCGTAGTGCGTATGGACTGCTCGTCAGAATGCGCCATGGCTGGCCTGCTGGCTTACCGCGACAAATTCGACCTGGCATTCGGTAACGACCCGGATTATGACCGCCACGGTATCGTGACTCCGGCTGGTCTGATGAATCCAAACCACTATCTGGCGGTAGCGATCAACTACCTGTTCCAGCATCGTCCGCAATGGGGCAAAGATGTCGCCGTGGGTAAAACTCTGGTGTCCAGTGCGATGATTGACCGTGTGGTGAACGATATTGGCCGCAAGCTGGTGGAAGTACCGGTTGGCTTTAAGTGGTTTGTTGATGGCCTGTTTGATGGCAGCTTTGGTTTCGGCGGTGAAGAGAGCGCCGGGGCATCTTTCCTGCGTTTCGATGGCACAGCCTGGTCCACGGATAAAGACGGCATCATCATGTGCCTGCTGGCCGCAGAAATTACGGCGGTAACCGGTAAAAACCCGCAGCAGCATTATGATGAGCTGGCTGCGCGTTTTGGTGCACCGAGCTACAACCGTTTGCAGGCCTCAGCAACGTCGGCACAGAAAGCAGCGCTGTCGAAACTGTCTCCGGAAATGGTCAGTGCCGATACCCTGGCAGGTGACCCGATTACCGCGCGCCTGACGGCGGCACCCGGTAACGGCGCGGCGATTGGTGGCCTGAAAGTGATGACGGAAAATGGCTGGTTCGCTGCTCGTCCGTCAGGCACCGAAGATGCCTACAAAATCTACTGTGAAAGCTTCCTTGGTGCTGAGCATCGTCAGTTGATCGAGAAAGAAGCGGTAGAGATTGTCAGTGAAGTGCTGAAGAACGCGTAAGCGATACAGGATCAGGCATACAATATATTGCCGCTCTTGCAGTTTTTATTGATCAGCTAATGGTTGATGCAGAAGGGTTCATGTTGATCATGAACCCTTTTTTATTGGTAATTTCACCGTGGAGGACACAGTTCACTTCACCAAATCGACACGCTAAGGTGAGGTCCACATTTCAGGTTGCAGGATAGGACATCATGCTTGAACCAGAGGAAGGATTGCTGACATTTCGCGCCGAAGGTAACAATGTTAAAACCAGCAGAGATTACTCAAGGAAAATACATTAGCCCGGGATATCGTCTTCATGTAGGAGAAATTCATCTGGAGTAACAATTGGCCGAGGTTTTGATTTGGGAGATAGAACAAAAATAAATGTACTAATAGTGCTTAAAAAGTCTGGGGTAAATAAAGAGCAGGCAGAGCTTATCTCTGATGGAGCAGGTCTAAAAGGATGTACTGCACATGAATTTGTTATCAGGAATAGAGATAAGATAGGCGAAATATCAGAATCTCAGCAATTGTCTTTATTTAAAATTGTTTATGAGTGGTTAAAAAAAGATGTGGAGAGGATTTGTAAGAATAGAGTAACTATAATGAAACATCATCCTGACCCTGAGGTGCAAGCTGATGAGGCATGGAGAGTCATACCGTTGAAAATTAAAGATGTCTTAATAGACTTACGTTACAGAGGTGACTATACACCACACAGTAGAGAACTGATACAGCGTTTTGCATATTTAGGTGACATGGAAGGTTTTGGTAAAGTGATATCTAATCGGGCACTTTGGCCAGATGTGTCCACTGACAGGTTCATAAGAAGAGTTGATTATTATGAAAAAAATTAATGCGCTTTTTATTTTTTTATTTTTCTATTCCGTTTTGTGCCATTCGGCGGGATCGCAAATAGAAATAGAACAACTTCAGGAGATTAATGATAGATCATTTGAAAAAATGGAAGCTGCCCGAAAAGAGGCAAATAAGTCCATTGAAAATCAGATAAAGAATACCCCGGAGAGGAAAAAAGCCATTCTTGATCTAAAAAAATCATGGGAATCAACTATTCAAAAAAAATGCACGATAGAAATATATGAATCGCTAAATACTGATGCTGAAATCGCTACAAGGAACAGATGCTTATCGTCAGAGTATCTAAAAGAGAAAATTTTTTTTGATAATGTTTATCCCTAGCATGAAAAAAGTTTTTATTTGATAGTTGCCGAATAAGCAAGCAACTGCCAAGGTACATATACTAATGAATCAGAAATACGATGCCGATTCTTTTATATTCCACCCCATACGGGTCTCCGCACCTTTCACTCCTGAAGCACATTGCTCCCAGTACTGGAATTTGACCCTGTCAGCCTGGAATTCATATTCAACGTCTGTCATTGAACCACTTTCATTCAAAAGTACCTCGATGATGATGACGCTCTCCAGTGTAATTCGATAATATTCCATCTGACTTCCACCAGCCTTGCATGTTGATATTTCTACTTTCTTTATCTTATTACCATTTGAAGCATACATAAGCGCGCCAGCGGTCGCTTTGTCTGCCTGGCAATGTACGGTGAGATGATGATAATTTGTTGCACCTGATCCCGGTGTATCACCTTTTCTTCTTACACCCCATGAGTAAGTGCCAACATCAATCCAGCCCTGATGTGCGGAGTCCTTTGACTCTCCCATTAGTCCATCTATTTTAAGAAAAACATTATTCATTTAAATCTCCCTATTTATTTCATAATGCTCGTAACGTAGCGGCGCGATTTATCGCGCTGTTTTATGCGGTGTTGTAAAACGCGCGATAAATCGCGTCGCTACGACTAACTGAGGAAACTCAAATATCGCAGTGAAAATTATGCGGGTCATCCCTAATGATTAACATTTGCGGATTAACACACATTTTTACGGCATAAATCGATACCCAATACCGGTCTCGGTCAGTAAATGGTTTGGCTGAGTGGGATTGGCTTCCAGCTTCTGGCGCAAATGCCCCATATAAATACGCAGATAATGGCTATGTTCCACCGCATTCGGTCCCCACACCTGGTTCAGCAACTGGCGTTGCGTCAAAACCTTACCGGCATTATTCAGCAGCAGGCTGAGCAGGCGAAATTCTGTCGGGGTCAGATGGACTTCCTCACCAGCGCGTAAAACGCGCCGTGCCGCAATATCGACACTGACATCACCAAAATTCAAGACCGGCTCGGGTTGGTTGTTCTGATGACGGCGCAATGCCACGCGGACGCGTGCCAGCAATTCGCCGATACCAAAAGGTTTAGTGAGATAGTCATCGGCACCGGCATCCAGCGCATCGATCTTATCCTGTTCATCGGTACGTGCTGATAACACAATCACCGGCATGCTGCTCCACTGGCGCACTTCGCGGATAAAATCATTGCCATCACCATCAGGCAGACCCAAATCCAGGATCACCAGGTCAGGCTTGCGTGTTGCGGCTTCGATCAAACCACGCTGCAACTGCTCAGCTTCCACAATCTTTAACCCTTCGCCTTCCAGCGCCAGGCGCACGAAACGGCGAATCTCCTTTTCATCTTCGACGATCAAGATGGTGGTCACATGAACTCCTGCGGCAAAAAATGGATAACAGCTCACTGTAGCAATAAATCGTTCTGACGTCCGCGTTGGAGTTTGTTACCCAGTGAGAACTTAAAATTTACACTTATGTAACTTAATTTCAGCCCGGTGATAAAATGGACAAAAAAAGATCAAAAAAGTGGTCGGATGAGTAGTAAAATTACACAACCAGGCGTAATATTCGTGTCAGATCACATTTTCTATTACTCACCAGGAGGCAATCATGTATCAGGCATATCCGCTCTACAAAGTTGTGCTGCGCCGTGCGCTGGTGGTGTTACTGGGCGTGCTGGCGCTCCCCGTGATGCTGTTCCGTGCCGATCGCGCACGTTTTTACAGCTATCTGCATCGTATGTGGTGCAAAACCAGTGCTAAGCCAGTGTGGCTGGCACAATCTGAAGCGGCAGGCGGTATTTTCTGGTAACGCTGCTCCGCAGCAGACAGACCCGGTGTCTTCCCTGAAGCACCGGGTTTTTTTGTCTCAATTTTCCATTCAACGCAGTGCTGACGCTGTGTTCAGCGTGCATTTCAGCTACACTTAAAACCTCTACAAAATTTCAGAGGTTGTACAACTATGCGCGAGAAAATTCCTGTCGGTATCAGTGCCTGCCTGCTCGGGGATAGCGTTCGTTTCGATGGCGGCCATAAGCGCTTTGCCTTTGCGACCGACGAACTCGCCCCATTTGTACATTTTGAACCGGTCTGCCCTGAAATGGCGATTGGCCTCCCCACGCCACGCCCGGCGTTGCGCCTGGTAAAAGATGAGGACGCACAGGTGCATCTTTGTTTTAGTAAAGAGGGTGGGGATGAAGTCACTGATGAAATGGCGCAATGGTCAGCTCAGCGGGTGAAATCGTTGCATCACCTTTGTGGCTATATTCTGTGTGCCAAATCACCCAGTTGTGGCCTGGAACGGGTGCGGGTGTATGAGCCGGAAACCAATAACAATCGCAAGGCGGGCACCGGCGTTTTCGCTGCGTTTCTGCAGCGTGAATTACCCTGGTTACCGCTGGAAGAAGATGGGCGGCTCCATGACCCCCACATCCGTGAAAACTTTATCGGGCGTGTGTATGCCTTGCACGAATTCAATCAAATGTGGCGCAACGGCCTGACGCGTTATCAACTGATGGCATTCCACAGCCGTTACAAGCTGCTGTTGCTGTCCCATTCTCAGGATGAATACCGTGAACTGGGGCGTTTTGTGGCGAAGATGGATCAGTGGGATTCACTGGACGATTACGCCTTTGAATACCGCAATCGCCTGATGCAACTGCTGACGCATCAATCGACCCGGCGCAACCATACCAATGTGCTGATGCATGTGCAGGGCTATTTCCGTCGCCAGCTGACCTCGCCGCAGCGTCAGGAACTGGCGCAATTGATTGACCGCTACCGTCGCGGGGTGCAGCCGTTACTGGCACCCATCACCATGCTGAAACACTACATGGCCGAGTTCCCGCATCCGTGGCTGACCCAGCAGCGTTATTTTGATCCCTACCCGGAAGCGCTGCGACTGCGCTATGGCCAATAATGTCAGGAGTATTATGACCACCCATCTCGTCTGGCTGCGTAACGATTTACGCATCAATGACAACAGTGCCTTGTATGCTGCCTGCCGCGACGCTAAAGCCCAGGTTATTGCGTTGTTTATCGCGACGCCGGGCCAGTGGCAGCAGCATCATATGGCCCCTAAACAGGCGACGTTTATTTATCACAGCCTGTGTCTGTTGCAGGCGTCGCTGGCGGAACGTGGCATCAAGCTGCATTACCATCAATGTGACGATTTTGCCGCATCGGTGGATTATCTGGCGGATTTCTGCCAGCAGCACAAGGTTGATCAGCTGTTTTATAACTACCAGTACGAAATCAACGAACGTCAGCGTGATGCGGCGGCGGAAAAGCGTCTCGACGATCAGGGCGTGATTTGTCAGGGTTTTGATGACAGCTTGCTGTTGCCGCCAGGCAGCGTGCAGACCGGCAACAACACCATGTTTAAAGTGTTTACCCCGTTCAGCAAAGCGTTTGTCCATCGCCTGCATCAGGGACTACCCGAGTGCCATATGGCCCCCCGCGCGCGTGAAGGCGCGCCAGTCTACGCCGGAAAAAAAATACCCGCCTTCGATTATCCGATGGAAGCGATCGATGAAGATCTGTTCCCGCCAGGCGAGGAGGCCGCCCTTAAGCAGTTGCGTCATTTTGCGCAGCAATCAGTGGTGGACTATGCAACCGAGCGTGATAAACCGGCGGTGGATGGCACCAGCAGGTTGTCGGTGTATCTGGCGACAGGCGTGTTGTCGCCGCGTCAGTGTCTGCATCGCATCCTGAAACAGCACCCGGATGTTCTTGATGGCGGGAAAGCCTTCGTCTGGCTGAATGAATTAATCTGGCGTGAATTTTACCGCCATCTGATGGTGGCGTTTCCGGCGCTGTGTAAGCATCAGCCGTTTGTTGGCTGGACGCGTAACGTACGCTGGCAGGAGAATCAAACCCATTTTTCCGCCTGGCAGCAGGGCAAAACCGGCTACCCGATTGTCGATGCCGCCATGCGTCAGCTCAATGCGTTGGGCTGGATGCATAACCGGCTGAGGATGATTGTTGCCAGCTTTCTGGTGAAGGACCTGTTGATCGACTGGCATGAAGGTGAACGTTACTTTATGCAACAGCTGATGGATGGCGATCTGGCTGCCAATAACGGTGGCTGGCAGTGGGCGGCATCTACCGGCACCGATGCTGCACCTTATTTCCGCATTTTTAATCCCACCACCCAGGGTGAGCGTTTCGATAAAAAGGGAGAGTTTATTCGTCAGTGGCTCCCCGAGCTGGAAAGTGTGCCTGATGCGCATATCCATCAGCCGCACGTCTGGGCGCAGAAAAATAACAAGACGCTCGATTATCCTGAGCCAATCGTGGAACATAAGGACGCACGTAAAAAGACACTGGACGCCTTCGAGCGCGCGCGCAGCGCGGCCTGATGGGTCAGGGAGCCATTATGAATCATGTCGAATTAGAACACATCGTTAACCAGCAGCTGAACACCAGCGCCTTCAGCGACTACGCGCCAAACGGGTTGCAGGTGGAAGGGCGGGCTGAGGTGAAAACCATTATTACCGGTGTCACCGCCTGTCAGGCTTTGCTGGACGAAGCGGTACAACGTAATGCCGATGCAGTGTTGGTGCATCACGGTTACTTCTGGAAAAGCGAAGCCCCGGTGATTAAAGGGATGAAGCGCCAGCGTCTGCGCACGTTACTGGCCAATGATATCAATCTCTATGGCTGGCATCTGCCGCTTGATGCGCACCCCCATCTCGGCAACAACGCGCAGCTGGCGCGATTGTTTGATATTGAGGTGAAGGGTGAAATCATGCCGCTGGTGCCCTGGGGAGAGCTGGCAGAACCGCTGAGCGGTGAGGCACTGGCGCAGCGCATCACCCAGGCGCTTGGGCGCACGCCGCTGCACTGCGGTGATAATGCGCCAGAGAAAATCAAACGCATCGCCTGGTGTAGCGGCGGCGGCCAGGGTTTTATTGATAGTGCGGCGGCTTTTGGCGTTGATGCCTTTATCACTGGCGAAGTATCGGAGCAAACCATTCACAGCGCGCGTGAGCAGGGATTACATTTTTTTGCCGCCGGACATCATGCTACCGAACGCGGCGGTATCAAGGCGCTGGGTGAGTGGCTGGCGCAAAGCTATGGCCTCGACGTGACCTTTATCGATATCGATAATCCTGCCTGATTTTTCATCTGTTACGCCCTTAGCTGCGGCTGAGGGCGCAAATCGGTTGACACATCTCTGACACTTTCGCATAACTGATGGCCTTTAAATCATTAGCATCATGGGCTGGCTGCCCGTGAGAAAGTGAATCAGGAGGTGGGTTTTGCAACGAGCACGTTGTTATCTGCTGGGTGAACGCGCGGTGGTATTGGAACTGGAACCCCCGGTTTCCTTAGCCAGCCAGCAACGCATCTGGGGATTGTGCCAGCGGTTACAGGGTAATGACACGGTGTCGGAAGTGATCCCTGGCATGAATAATCTGACGCTGCTGCTGCGCGATCCGCAACGCAATGCGCTGGATGCGATCGAGAAGCTGCAACGCTGGTGGGAAGAGAGTGAAGCGCAACTGCCGGAATCGCGTCTGGTGGAGATCCCGGTAATTTATGGTGGTGACATGGGGCCAGATCTCCAGGTGGTCGCCGATCATGCCGGTATGACGCCACGCCAGGTGGTTGAGCTGCACAGCAGCAGCGCATACGTGGTTTATTTCATTGGCTTTCAGCCAGGATTCCCCTATCTCGGCGGTCTCGACAGCCGCTTACACACGCCGCGTCGGGCAGAACCTCGCGTCATCGTCCCGGCGGGATCGGTGGGCATCGGCGGCAGTCAAACCGGCGTTTATCCGCTGGCAACCCCCGGTGGCTGGCAGTTGCTGGGACAAACGTCCATCAGCCTGTTCGATCCTCAGCTGCAACCCCCCACGCTGTTACGCCCCGGTGATAACGTGCGCTTCGTGCCGCAAAAGGAGGGCGTATGTTAAAAATTCTACGCGCCGGATTGATGACCTCATTGCAGGACCAGGGCCGCAACGGCTGGCGACAGTTTGGCGTTAGCGTCAGTGGCGCTCTGGATCAACCAGCGATGCGTACCGCCAACATGCTGGTGGGTAACGATCAAAACAGCGCAGTGCTGGAGATTGTGCTGGGGCAGTTTAAAGCACAGTTCCATCGTGATGGCTGGTTTGCTCTGACCGGAGCGGGCTGCAACGCGGAACTGGATGGCAAAGCGGTCTGGACCGGCTGGCGTTTGCCGGTGAAAAAAGGGCAGGTGCTCAGCTTGTCGATGCCGGTACATGGGATGCGCAGTTATCTGGCGGTCAATGGTGGCTTTGCTGTGCCGGAGATGCTGGGTTCCGCCAGTACCGATCTGAAAGCCGGGTTTGGCGGTTTTGCCGGACGTAGGTTACAGGATGGCGATCAGCTGCCGTTGGGTAAAGCTACGCGCAGTTTCAACCGTGAGGCTGGGGTACGTCAGTTGCTGTGGGGGAACCGTCTGCGTGCCTTGCCTGGCCCGGAATATAATGAATTCACCCGCGAAGCGCAGGAAGGATTCTGGCGCAGTGCGTGGAAGCTCAGCCCGCAAAGTAACCGTATGGGTTACCGTTTGCAGGGGCGCACATTACATCGTAAAACCACGCGTGATTTGCTGTCGCACGGACTGGTGCCGGGTGTGGTACAGGTGCCGCCCAATGGGCAACCCATCGTATTGATGGCCGATGCGCAGACGACCGGAGGCTATCCGCGTATTGCCTGCATTATCGAAGCCGATCTCTACCATCTGGCGCAAATTCGTCTCGGCGAACCGATCCATTTTGTCCACTGTACGCTGGAAGAAGCCATGCAGGCGAAGCAGCAGCAACAACGTGTATTTGATCAAATGACCTGGGGACTCTCACATGAAGATTGATCTCAACGCCGACCTCGGTGAGGGCAGTGGCAGCGATCAGGAACTGCTGCAACTGGTCAGCTCCGCCAACATCGCCTGTGGTTTCCATGCGGGTGATGCCGTCACCATGCTGCAATCGGTGCGCTGGGCGAAAGCGGCAGGCGTCGCGATTGGCGCGCATCCCAGTTTTCCTGATCGGGAAAACTTTGGCCGCACCGCCATGCAGCTGCCTGCGGAGACGGTCTACGCGCAGATGATTTATCAGGTTGGCGCACTGAAAAGCCTGGCAGAAAGCGAAGGCGAACGGCTGGTACACGTCAAGCCGCACGGCATGCTGTATAACCAGGCGGCGGCCGATCCGCTGCTGGCGGATACTATTGCGCGGGCGGTAAAAGCGGTGGATGCGCGCCTGATTCTGGTGGGGCTGGCGGGCAGCGAGTCGATTCGTGCGGCGGCGCATTATGGCCTGCAAACCCGGGAAGAAGTGTTTGCCGATCGTGGCTATCAGGCCAGTGGGGCGCTGGTGCCTCGCAGCCAGCCGGGGGCACTGATCGAGGACAGCGCTCAGGCGATCGCCCAGACGCTAACCATGGTGCAACAGCGTAAAGTACAAAGCATCAGTGGCGACTGGGTAGCGGTGAACGCGCAAACCGTTTGCCTGCATGGCGACGGTGCGCACGCGCTGCAATTTGCTCATGCGTTGCGCGCGGCATTTGCTACCCAGCAAATCACCGTAACCAGCGCATAAGTTTTGATGGATTGCCCGGCTTTACGCCGGGCTTTTTATTTTCTGACAAGGGGAGAAAACATGGAAAGCGTGGTGAATCTCTGGCCGCTACTGGGTATTGCGACCATCGTGCTCGGCTTTGTGCTGCGGTTCAATCCGGTGCTGGTGGTGATTGTTGCCGGTTTTGTTACCGGGCTGTCGGCGCATATGCCGCTGGCTGACATTTTAGAAAAACTGGGATCCGGGTTCCTGAATACCCGTAACTTGCCACTGATTCTACTGTTGCCGCTGGCTGTTATCGGCCTGCTGGAGCGGCACGGTCTGAAAGAGCGGGCGCAAACCTGGATCGCCCAGATCAAAACAGCCACTGCAGGACGTTTGCTGATCGTCTACCTGTTCGTCCGTGAAATCACGGCCGCGCTGGGACTGACCAGCCTCGGTGGTCATCCGCAAATGGTCCGTCCGCTGTTGGCACCGATGGCGGAAGGGGCGACGGAAAACCGCTATGGCGAGGTGTCGCCGGAGGTACGTCATCGTCTGCGTGCCATGTCGGCAGCGACTGACAACGTCGGTTTATTCTTTGGCGAGGATATCTTCGTCGCCTTTGGTGCCATCATCTTTATGCACAACTTTATGCAGCAGTCGGCGGGCATCCAGACCGAACCGCTGCATATCGCGGTATGGGGCATTCCGACGGCGATTTGTGCCTTCCTGATTCACTCCGCCCGCCTGATCCGTCTCGATCGTCAGCTGGCGCGTGAACTGGGCACGCTGAATCATCAGGCGTTGCAGGCGAAAGGAGAGCAATGATGTTCCAGCAACAATATCTGATGTGGCTGGCAGGCATTATTCTGCTGGTTGTTGCCGTCTTCTCGTGGCGGGATCACGCCAATCCACGCCGTCTCACTACCGGGCTGTTCTGGGCGCTGTATGGCCTGATTTTCCTGATTGGTGATGGCGCTTATCAACTGATGGGCCATCTGGCAGGGAATGCCGAACAGGGCCAGCGCTGGCTGCATATTGGCGTGGGTATCGCCGTGGTGGTGATGGCACTGATCGCCGGATTTGGCGGGGTGCGCCTCGGCAGTTATCACCAGCGCAGCGACGCAGAAAAACAGGCCAGTGCCAAACGTCTCGGTAACAAGCTGTTCCTGCCCGCACTGGCGATTCCGGTGGTGACCGTGATTGGCGTGCTGGCGTTCAACAATCTTCCTGGTCTGCAGCAGGCGGTGTTTGGTGCCGGTAATCATTCAACGCTGATTACCCTGTTCTCGATGATGCTGGGCTGCCTGATTGGCTGGCTGGTGGCATTGAAAATGACCCATGAAAAACCGGCGCAGTCGATGCAGGAGACGCGTCGCTTACTGGATGCGGTGGGCTGGGCCTTTATCCTGCCACAGATCCTCGCCACACTCGGCTTGCTGTTTACCAGCGCCGGTGTGGGTAACGCGATATCGCATCTGACCGAAACATATCTGGCGGTGGATAACCGTTTTGTCGCGGTGGCGGTGTATGCCATCGGCATGGCGCTGCTGACCATGGTGATGGGCAACGCCTTTGCCGCGTTTCCGATTGTCACCGCCGGGATCGGTATCCCGATTCTGGTGCTGCAACATCACGGTAATCCGGCGGTGATGGCGGCGATTGGCATGTTCTCTGGTTATTGCGGCACGCTGATGACACCGATGGCGGCCAACTTTAACCTCGTCCCGGCACGTCTGCTGGAGCTGCCGGACCGCAATGCGGTGATCAAGGCTCAGGTGCCGACCGGTGTGCTACTGTTGGTGGTCAATATTTTCCTGCTGTGGTTCATGATGTTTTTGTGAGGATGCAATGAAAACGGTATTAATGACCGCGTTTGAGCCTTTTGAAGGCGAAAGCATCAATCCCTCATGGGAAGCGGTACGATCCTTCGATGGTAAGGTGATCAAGGGCGCACGCGTGGTGGTGCGCCAGTTGCCGGTGGTGTTCAGCCGCTGTGGTGCTGTGCTGGCCGAGGCTTTGGATGAACTGCAACCGGACCGCATTCTGTGCATCGGCCAGGCGGGTGGACGCAGCGATATCACCGTGGAACGGGTGGCAATCAATGTGGATGATGCGCGCATTCCCGATAACGACGGGCAGCAACCGATTGACCAGCCGATTGTTGCCGAAGGGCCAGCCGCGTACTTCTCCCGCCTGCCAATCAAAGCCATTGTGGCTGCGGTACGCGAGGCGGGCATCCCGGCTTCGGTATCGCAGACCGCAGGCACTTTCACCTGTAATCATGTGATGTACCGTCTGCTGCACTGGCTGGAAACCAACCAGAGTCAAGCACGCGGCGGTTTTATCCATATTCCTTATTTGCCTGAGCAGGCGGTAAGCCATCCCGGTGCACCGAGTATGTCGGCTGCCAGCGTGATTCAGGCGCTGGAGATTGCATTGCAGGTGACACTCAGCGTTGATCAGGATCTGCGCGTCGCCGGTGGCGCGACGCATTAAACAGGAGAGGTCATGCCTGAAGGACCGGAGATCCGCCGTGCGGCGGATCAACTGGCAGCGGCGATGACGGGCAAACCGCTCACCGATGTGTGGTTTGCCTTTCCGCAGTTGAAAACCTATGAACCCGCTTTGCTGGGGGAGACCGTCACCACTATTGAAACGCGTGGTAAGGCGCTACTCACCCATTTTTCAAATGGTCTGACGCTGTATAGCCATAACCAGTTGTATGGTGTGTGGCGTGTGGTGCCCACCGGTACCGAACCGCAAACCACGCGTCAGTTACGCGTGCGGCTGGCGAATGCCGACCAGACCATCTTGCTCTACAGCGCCTCGGATATTGAGCTGCTTAATGCCGAAACACTGGCAGCGCATCCTTTCCTGCAACGTGTCGGACCAGATGTACTGGATGCCAGCCTGACTGTCGATGAAGTACAACAGCGGCTGTTGTCACCACGTTTTCGGCGGCGGCAATTCAGTGGTCTGCTGCTCGACCAGGGTTTTCTCGCTGGGTTGGGAAATTATCTGCGGGTAGAAATTTTGTGGCATGCACAGCTGCTGGCACAACATCGCGCCCAGGATCTGGATGCCGCACAGCTACGCGCGCTGAGTGAAGCGATGCTGGCGGTGCCGCGTCTCTCGTATCAGATGCGTGGCAGCATGAAGAAGTATCATGAAGAAGCGTCGTTCCGCTTTGAGGTTTTTCATCGACAGGGGAAAGCCTGTCGGCGCTGTGGTGCGGTGATTGAGAAGGGCGTGTTGTCATCACGGCCATTTTACTGGTGTCCGGGATGCCAGAAATAACAAGGGCGGGATAACCCGCCCTGACACTTATTTTTTCAGCGCGGAGGTGAAAGGGCGCTCGGTATAACCGGTGTACAGCTGACGCGGACGGGCAATCTTCATGCCTTCGTCGTGCATCTCTTTCCAGTGGGCAATCCAGCCAACGGTACGCGCCATGGCGAAGATCACGGTGAACATCGAAGATGGAATACCCATCGCTTTCAGAATAATGCCTGAGTAGAAATCAACGTTCGGATAGAGTTTGCGCTCGATAAAGTACGGGTCGTTCAGCGCGATATGTTCCAGCTCCATCGCCACTTCCAGCAGGTCATCTTTCATACCCAGCTCGTTCAGCACTTCGTGGCAGGTTTCACGCATCACGGTGGCACGCGGGTCATAGTTCTTATACACGCGGTGACCGAAGCCCATCAGACGGAACGAATCGTTCTTGTCTTTCGCACGACGGACAAATTCCGGGATGTGATCGACGGTGCTGATCTCTTCCAGCATACGCAGTGTCGCTTCGTTAGCACCGCCGTGTGCCGGTCCCCACAGGGAGGCGATACCGGCTGCGATACAGGCAAACGGGTTAGCGCCTGATGAACCCGCGGTACGCACGGTAGAAGTCGAGGCGTTCTGCTCGTGGTCGGCGTGCAGAATCAGAATACGATCCATTGCGCGTTCCAGCACCGGGTTAACTTTGTACTCTTCGCACGGTGTGGCGAACATCATGTGCAGGAAGTTACCGGCGTAGGAGAGGTCATTGCGCGGATAAACGAACGGCTGACCGATGGAGTATTTGTAGCACATCGCCGCCATGGTCGGCATTTTTGACAGCAGACGGAACGCAGCGATTTCACGGTGGCGCTCAATATTCACGTCCAGCGAGTCATGATAAAACGCCGCCAGCGCACCGGTCACACCACACATCACCGCCATCGGATGAGAGTCACGACGGAAACCGTGGAACAGGCGGGTGATTTGCTCGTGGATCATGGTGTGGCGGGTAACGGTGGTGCGGAATTCTTCGTACTGCTCCTGGGTTGGCGCTTCGCCATTGAGCAGGATGTAACACACTTCCAGGTAGTTTGAGTTTGTTGCCAGTTGATCAATTGGGAAACCGCGATGTAACAAAATACCTTCATCACCATCTATAAAGGTGATTTTGGATTCGCATGACGCTGTAGACGTGAAGCCGGGGTCGAAGGTAAACAGGCCTTTAGATCCGAGAGCGCGGACATCAACGACATCCTGTCCCAGCGTGCCTTTCATCACATCCAGTTCAACAGGCGTATTGTCTTGTAGGGTTAGCGTCACTTTTTTATCTGTCATTTTTCGTCTCCATAGCGCCTTGGTAGGTAAGGATCTTAGACACCTAAACCGCCATCATGTTGCATAAAACCACAATCTTCACAGTATCACTCTGCGGTCATGTTTGTCGTGCAGGGTAGAGTACAGAGCGAACGATGTGTTTGGGCCAGTGGCGTCCGGGCATGACATGCTGCAAATCGCGGATGTTAAAGATCCTGTCACGACATAACTTCTTGGTAACCAATAACCTGATGCTTTGTAATGCTCACAGTGGCAATGTTACATAACTTCAGCTTAGGGGAAAGTGTATCCCCATAACTTTTGTGCATCATAGGGCTTTAATGCGTTTGTTTGTAACCGAATTGTTGAACTTTTGTCAAATCAGATAATTAAAAATGTATGAAATGTGAAATTCGTGAGGGGGATCACTGTTCAGCTTAAATGTGACCAAAGAGATTGTAGGGGAATTGTAATCAGAATGTGATCCTCCTATACTGCCGCCAGGTCTCCGGAATACCCTGACACCAGGAGCCACCCAGCGTTTTCCCCGCGTCATTGAACACTGGATGTTGCTTCTTTGGTGACGGTTGCTGTCTGAACACGTCCTGTGTCTCTGATGTAACCCAGGACCGGAGGAAGCAAAATAAAAAAGAGCTGTGTGGGCAAAACCGTGAAAAAACAAAGACCTGTTAACTTGGATCTCTCGACGATCCGGTTTCCCGTTACTGCAATATCGTCCATTCTCCACCGCGTCTCCGGCGTGATCACCTTTGTCGCTCTCGGAATTCTGCTCTGGTTACTGGGTCTCTCGCTCTCCTCTCCCGAAGGTTTCCTGCAAGCGGCGTCCATTATGGATGGCTTCTTCGCTAAGTTCATCATGTGGGGCATTCTTACCGCGCTGGCATATCATGCCGTGGGCGGCATTCGCCATATGTTGATGGACTTCGGCTATCTGCCGGAAACCCTGGAAATGGGCACCCGTTCCGCTCAGGCGGCTTTTGGTATCACTGTCGTGCTTTCAATTTTGGCTGGAGTCCTCGTATGGTAAGCAATGCTTCTGCATTAGGACGCAACGGTATTCATGACTGGCTGTTACTGCGTGCTGCTGCAATCTTAATTACGCTCTACATTCTCTACATTCTCGGTTTTGTAGTGATGACAGGCACGCTGACGTATGACGTCTGGCGCGGCTTCTTCGCTTCCTCCTTCACGAAAGTGTTCACGTTGCTGACGTTGTTCTCCATTCTGATTCACGGCTGGATCGGGATGTGGCAGGTGCTGACTGACTACGTGAAACCGCTGGCGACCCGTCTGGTGTTGCAGCTGGTGATTGTGGTGGCGCTGTTGTCCTATGCAATTTATGGAACCGTTGTCGTGTGGGGTGTGTAAATGAGTTTGCCAGTCAGAGAGTTTGATGCCGTGGTGATCGGCGCAGGTGGTGCAGGTATGCGCGCTGCTTTGCAAATCTCCCAATCGGGCCAGACCTGCGCCCTGTTGTCGAAAGTTTTCCCTACCCGTTCCCATACCGTTTCCGCCCAGGGCGGCATTACCGTTGCGCTTGGCAACACCCACGAAGATAACTGGGAATGGCATATGTACGACACCGTGAAAGGTTCCGACTATATCGGTGACCAGGACGCGATCGAATATATGTGTCATGTCGGCCCGGAAGCGATTCTGGAGCTGGAACATATGGGATTGCCATTCTCCCGTCTTGATGACGGCCGCGTGTATCAGCGTCCGTTTGGTGGTCAGTCGAAAAACTTCGGTGGTGAGCAGGCGGCGCGTACCGCTGCGGCTGCCGACCGTACCGGCCATGCCCTGCTGCATACGCTGTATCAGCAGAACCTGAAAAACAAAACCACTATCTTCTCCGAATGGTATGCGCTGGACCTGGTGAAAAACGCCGATGGTGCCATCGTCGGTTGTACCGCCATCTGCATTGAAACCGGCGAAACGGTCTACTTCAAAGCCAAAGCTACCATTCTGGCGACCGGCGGCGCAGGTCGTATTTACCAATCCACCACCAACGCCCACATCAACACCGGTGACGGCGTCGGTATGGCCCTGCGTGCAGGCGTACCGGTGCAGGACATGGAAATGTGGCAGTTCCACCCAACCGGTATCGCCGGTGCGGGTGTACTGGTGACCGAAGGTTGCCGTGGTGAAGGTGGTTATCTGCTGAATAAACACGGCGAACGCTTTATGGAACGCTACGCACCTAACGCCAAAGATCTGGCGGGCCGTGATGTGGTGGCGCGTTCGATGATGATCGAAATCCGTGAAGGTCGCGGCTGTGATGGCCCGTGGGGGCCGCACATTAAGCTGAAGCTCGACCATCTGGGCAAAGACGTGCTGGAATCCCGTCTGCCGGGCATTCTGGAGCTGTCGCGTACCTTCGCGCATGCTGATCCGATAAAAGAACCGATTCCGGTGATCCCAACCTGTCACTACATGATGGGCGGTATTCCGACCAAAGTGACCGGTCAGGCGCTGTGCGTGAATGAGCAGGGCGAAGATGTCGTCATCCCGGGCCTGTTTGCGGTGGGTGAAATTGCCTGCGTATCGGTTCACGGCGCTAACCGCCTTGGCGGTAACTCACTGCTCGACCTGGTGGTATTTGGTCGCGCGGCGGGTCTGCATCTGCTGGAGTGTATCCAGGAGCAGGGCGAACTGCGTGATGCTACCCAGGACGAAATCGATGCAGCGATGGCGCGCTTCAATCGCTGGGAAAATAACACCACTGGCGAAGATCCGGTTGAGATCCGCAAAGCGCTGCAACGCTGCATGCAGAACAACTTCTCGGTCTTCCGTGAAGGTGATGCGATGGCGCAGGGTCTGGAAGAGTTGAAAGTGATCCGCGAACGCCTGAAATCAGCGCGTCTCGATGACCGTTCACCGGACTTCAATACCCAGCGTATCGAGTGTCTGGAGCTGGATAACCTGATGGAAACCGCTTACGCCACGGCTGTTGCGGCGAACTATCGTACCGAAAGCCGTGGCGCGCATAGCCGCTTCGACTATCCGGATCGCGATGATGCCAACTGGCTGTGCCACAGCCTCTATGTTCCGCAAACGGAAAGCATGACGCGCCGTGAGGT
This sequence comes from Pantoea sp. App145, assembly GCF_047947045.1. Lineage (NCBI taxonomy): Bacteria > Pseudomonadati > Pseudomonadota > Gammaproteobacteria > Enterobacterales > Erwiniaceae > Pantoea > Pantoea sp. App145. Next base: position 1,585,256 of record NZ_CP133290.1, on the reverse strand, counting down.
GAACATGCAACCGAAACTGCGCGCGGCCTTCCCGCCGAAAGTGCGTACTTATTAATTGCGGAGATCATCATGAGACTCGAATTTTCAATCTATCGTTACAACCCGGAAGTTGATGACGCGCCGCGTATGCAGGAGTACAGCCTGGAAGCGGAAGATGGTCGCGACATGATGCTGCTGGACGCGTTGATCAAGCTGAAAGAGAAAGATCCGACGCTGGCCTTTCGTCGCTCCTGCCGTGAGGGCGTGTGCGGGTCTGATGGCCTGAACATGAACGGTAAAAACGGTCTGGCGTGTATCACCCCGGTGTCCGCACTGGGCAATGGGTCGAAGAAAATTGTTATCCGTCCGCTGCCTGGTCTGCCGGTAATTCGCGATCTGGTTGTGGATATGGGGCAATTCTACGCACAGTATGAGAAGATTAAGCCTTACCTGTTGAATAACGGGGAAAATCCACCGGCGCGTGAGCATCTGCAAAGCCCGGCTGAGCGTGAGCATCTGGATGGTCTGTACGAGTGTATTCTCTGCGCCTGCTGCTCAACCTCGTGCCCGTCGTTCTGGTGGAACCCGGACAAATTCATCGGTCCGGCCGGTTTGCTGGCGGCTTACCGCTTCCTGATTGACAGCCGTGATACCGAAACCGATGCTCGTCTGGACAATCTGAACGATGCTTTCAGTGTATTCCGCTGTCACAGCATCATGAACTGTGTGAGCGTGTGCCCAAAAGGATTAAACCCGACGCGCGCCATCGGCCATATTAAGTCGATGCTGCTGCAACGCGGAGCATAAGAAGACCCACTGTCCGGGAACCTCAGGTTCCCGGCAGTTTACGGAAGCCTTTATAAGCGCGGTCTGAACCACGCTTATAAAGGTTCCCTTACGAGTCGGGCGCCGATAGCGCAAGGGCTCGTATCGCTGAACTCACTACGGCAAGCCGCGAAAGCGGCAACAATGAAACCTCAAAAAAAGCATACTAATGCTTAAGGGATCACAATGCAGAACAGCGCGATGAAGCCCTGGCTGGACTCCTCCTGGCTGGCCGGCGCGAACCAATCTTACATAGAGCAACTCTATGAGGATTTCCTGACCGATCCTGACTCTGTTGATGCAGTGTGGCGCGACATGTTCCAGCAACTGCCCGGCACTGGCGTGAAACCTGAGCAGTTTCACTCCACCACGCGTGATTACTTCCGCCGCCTGGCCAAAGATGCAACGCGTTACACCTCCACAGTCACTGATCCGGCCACCAATTCCAAACAGGTTAAGGTGCTGCAGCTGATCAACGCCTTCCGCTTTCGCGGACACCAGCACGCTAACCTTGATCCGCTCGGCCTGTGGAAACAGGACGCCGTACCGGATCTCGACCCGACCTATCACGACCTGACCGACGCTGATTTTCAGGAAAGCTTTAACGTTGGCTCTTTTGCTATCGGCAAAGAGACCATGAAGCTGGCCGACCTCTTCGAAGCGCTGAAGCAGACCTACTGCGGCTCCATTGGTGCTGAGTACATGCACATCAATAACACCGACGAGAAACGCTGGATTCAGCAGCGTCTCGAATCGATCGTGGGCCACGCCAGTTTCAGTGCTGACGAGAAAAAAGGTTTCCTGAAAGAGCTGACGGCGGCAGAAGGTCTGGAAAAATACCTTGGTGCTAAATTCCCCGGCGCGAAACGCTTCTCACTGGAAGGTGGTGATGCGCTGATCCCGATGCTGCGCGAAATGATTCGCCACGCGGGTAAAAGCGGTACGCGTGAAGTGGTGCTGGGTATGGCGCACCGCGGCCGTCTGAACGTGCTGATCAACGTACTGGGTAAAAAGCCGCAGGATCTTTTTGACGAGTTTTCCGGTAAGCACAAAGAACACCTCGGCACCGGCGACGTGAAGTACCACATGGGCTTCTCGTCAGACGTGGAAACCGAAGGTGGCCTGGTGCACCTGGCGCTGGCATTTAACCCGTCGCACCTTGAAATTGTCAGCCCGGTGGTAATGGGTTCAGTGCGCGCGCGTCTGGATCGTCTGGCCGAGCCGAGCAGCAATAAAGTGCTGCCAATCACCATTCACGGTGATGCTGCGGTGACCGGTCAGGGCGTGGTGCAGGAAACCCTGAACATGTCGCAGGCGCGGGGTTACGAAGTGGGCGGTACGGTTCGCATCGTGATCAACAACCAGGTGGGCTTCACCACCTCAAACCCGCAGGATGCACGTTCAACGCCGTACTGTACTGACATCGGTAAAATGGTTCTGGCCCCGATCTTCCACGTTAATGCGGACGATCCGGAAGCCGTTGCCTTTGTCACCCGTCTGGCGCTCGACTATCGCAACACCTTCAAACGTGATGTGTTTATCGACCTGGTGTGCTATCGCCGTCATGGCCATAACGAAGCCGACGAGCCAAGCGCAACCCAGCCGTTGATGTATCAGAAAATCAAAAAGCATCCGACACCGCGTAAAATCTACGCTGACCGCCTGGAAGCAGATGGTATCGCCAAACTGGAAGATGCCACCGAAATGGTCAATGTGTATCGCGATGCGCTGGATGCCGGTGAATGCGTGGTGCCGGAATGGCGTCCGATGAGCCTGCACTCCTTCACCTGGTCGCCGTACCTGAATCACGACTGGGATGAAAGCTACCCGGCTACTGTTGAGATGAAACGCTTGCAGGAACTGGCACGTCGTATCAGCCAGGTGCCGGAAGCGATCGAAGTCCAGGGCCGTGTTGCCAAGATTTATAACGACCGTAAAGAGATGGCCGAAGGCAATAAAGCCTTTGACTGGGGCGGCGCAGAAAACCTGGCTTACGCCACGCTGGTTGATGAAGGTATCCCGGTGCGTCTGTCAGGTGAAGACTCAGGCCGTGGCACCTTCTTCCATCGCCATGCGGTGGTACATAACCAGGCGAACGGTTCCACCTATACGCCGCTGCACCATATCCATCATGGTCAGGGTCAGTTCAAAGTCTGGGACTCGGTGTTGTCGGAAGAGGCGGTACTGGCATTCGAATACGGTTATGCCACCGCAGAACCGCGCGTGCTGACCATCTGGGAAGCGCAGTTTGGTGACTTTGCCAACGGTGCGCAGGTGGTTATCGATCAGTTCATCAGTTCCGGCGAGCAGAAGTGGGGGCGTATGTGTGGCCTGGTGATGTTGCTGCCACACGGTTATGAAGGTCAGGGTCCGGAGCACTCCTCTGCACGTCTGGAACGTTATCTGCAACTCTGCGCCGAGCAGAACATGCAGGTGTGCGTCCCTTCAACGCCTGCGCAGGTTTACCATATGCTGCGTCGTCAGGCATTGCGCGGTATGCGCCGTCCGCTGATCGTCATGTCACCGAAATCGCTGCTGCGTCATCCGCTGGCGATCTCGACGCTCGATGAACTGGCGAATGGCAGCTTCCAGCCTGCCATCGGTGAAGTCGACGATCTCGATGCGAAACAGGTGAAACGCGTGGTGATGTGTTCTGGTAAGGTTTATTACGATCTGCTGGAGCAGCGTCGTAAGAGCGAGAAGAACGACGTCGCGATTATTCGTATTGAGCAGCTGTATCCGTTCCCGCACAAAGCGGTACAGGAAGCACTGAAACCCTATTCTCATGTCCAGGATTTCGTCTGGTGTCAGGAAGAACCACTGAATCAGGGTGCATGGTACTGCAGTCAGCATCATTTCCGCGAAGTGGTTCCGTTTGGTGCTTCACTGAGCTATGCAGGCCGCCCGGCTTCTGCTTCGCCGGCCGTGGGCTACATGTCCGTACATCAAAAACAGCAGCAAGACCTGGTTAATGACGCGCTGAACCTTGGTTAATAAAAAGGAAAGATAATGAGTAGCGTAGATATTCTCGTTCCCGATTTGCCTGAATCCGTAGCGGACGCAACGGTAGCAACCTGGCATAAAAAACCCGGCGACGCGGTCAGTCGCGATGAAGTAATTGTCGAGATCGAAACCGACAAAGTAGTGCTGGAAGTGCCGGCATCGGCCGACGGCGTACTGGATGCGGTGCTGGAAGATGAAGGTTCAACCGTAATTTCTCGCCAGATCCTGGGCCGTCTGAAAGAAGGCAACAGCAGCGGGAAAGAGACCTCCGCGAAAGTGGATAGCAAGGAATCAACGCCTGCACAGCGTCAGACGGCTTCTCTGGAAGAAGAGAGCAATGACGCACTCAGCCCGGCGATCCGTCGCCTGATTGCTGAGCATGACCTCGATGCCAGCCAGATTAAAGGCAGCGGCGTTGGCGGTCGTATCACGCGTGAAGATGTGGAAAAACATCTGGCGAAGAAAACCGAAGCCAAAGCGGCCCCGGCTGCGCAGCCTGCTGCTGCCGCTGCACCGACGGCGATTGCGAATCGCAGCGAGAAGCGTGTACCGATGACGCGTCTGCGTAAGCGCGTGGCCGAGCGTCTGCTGGAAGCGAAAAACAGCACCGCAATGCTGACCACTTTCAACGAAATCAACATGAAGCCGATCATGGATCTGCGTAAGCAGTACGGCGATGCCTTCGAGAAGCGTCATGGCGTGCGTCTGGGTTTTATGTCTTTCTATATCAAAGCCGTGGTTGAAGCGCTGAAACGCTACCCGGAAGTGAATGCTTCCATCGACGGTGAAGACGTGGTGTACCACAACTATTTCGATGTCAGCATCGCGGTATCCACCCCGCGTGGTCTGGTGACGCCGGTGCTGAGAGATGTTGATGCGCTGAGCATGGCTGATATCGAGAAGAAAATTAAAGAACTGGCGGTGAAAGGCCGTGACGGCAAACTGACCGTTGACGAACTGACTGGCGGTAACTTCACCATCACTAACGGCGGTGTCTTCGGTTCGCTGATGTCCACTCCGATCATCAACCCACCGCAGAGTGCGATTCTGGGCATGCATGCCATCAAAGATCGTCCGATGGCGGTGAATGGTCAGGTTGTGGTACTGCCGATGATGTATCTGGCGCTCTCTTATGATCACCGTCTGATTGATGGCCGTGAGTCTGTCGGTTATCTGGTGGCGGTGAAAGAGATGCTGGAGGATCCGGCGCGTCTGCTGCTGGATGTCTGATTTTCATAGGGCGCGCCAGGTTCAGGGCGCGTCCAAAACTCATTAGTCTTTACTAGACCTGAATGGATAGAACATCATGAACTTACACGAATACCAGGCTAAACAGCTGTTTGCACGGTATGGTATGCCGGCACCGACTGGCTACGCCTGTACTACACCACGTGAAGCAGAAGAGGCCGCATCAAAAATTGGCGCAGGCCCGTGGGTAGTGAAATGTCAGGTTCATGCCGGTGGCCGCGGTAAAGCGGGCGGTGTGAAAGTGGTGAAGAGCAAAGAAGAGATCCGTGCCTTTGCTGAACACTGGCTGGGTAAACGCCTGGTAACCTATCAAACAGATGCCGAAGGTCAGCCGGTAAACCAGATCCTGGTTGAAGCAGCGACTGACATTGATCAGGAACTCTATCTGGGTGCGGTCGTTGACCGTGCCAGCCGTCGTGTGGTCTTTATGGCCTCTACCGAAGGCGGTGTTGAGATTGAGAAAGTGGCGGAAGAAACCCCGCACCTGATCCACAAAATGGCGCTGGATCCGTTAGCCGGTCCGCAGCCGTATCAGGGCCGCGAGCTGGCATTCAAACTGGGCCTGACGGGTAAGCAAGTCAGCCAGTTCACCAAAATCTTCATGGGTCTGGCGACCATGTTCCTGGAACGTGACCTGGCGCTGGTTGAGATCAACCCGCTGGTGGTGACGAAGCAGGGCGATCTGGTGTGCCTCGATGGCAAATTGGGTGCCGATGGCAACGCCCTGTTCCGTCAGCCGGAACTGCGTGAAATGCGCGACCCAAGCCAGGAAGACCCGCGTGAAGCACATGCGACGCAGTGGGAACTGAACTATGTCGCGCTGGAAGGCAACATTGGCTGTATGGTCAACGGTGCGGGTCTGGCGATGGGTACCATGGACATCGTGAAACACCACGGTGGTCAGCCTGCTAACTTCCTTGATGTCGGCGGCGGCGCAACCAAAGAGCGCGTAACCGAAGCCTTCAAAATCATCCTGTCTGACGATGCAGTTAAAGCTGTATTCGTTAACATTTTCGGCGGCATCGTGCGTTGCGACCTGATCGCAGACGGCATCATCGGTGCAGTAGCGGAAGTGGGTGTGAACGTACCGGTAGTAGTACGTCTGGAAGGTAACAACGCCGAGCTGGGCGCTAAGAAACTGGCGGACAGCGGTCTGAACATCATTGCAGCAACCAGCCTGACAGACGCGGCACAGCGTGTTGTTGCTGCTGCGGAGGGTAAATAATGTCCATTTTGATCGACAAAAACACCAAAGTCATTTGCCAGGGTTTCACCGGTGGCCAGGGGACTTTCCACTCTGAGCAGGCGCTGGCCTATGGTACGCAGCTGGTTGGTGGTGTGACCCCAGGTAAAGGCGGCACCACTCATCTCGGTCTGCCGGTGTTCAACACCGTGCGTGAAGCGGTAGAAGCCACGGGCGCAACTGCCACCGTGATCTACGTTCCGGCTCCGTTCTGCAAAGACGGTATCCTGGAAGCCATCGACGCAGGTATCAAACTGATCATCACCATCACTGAAGGTATCCCGACGCTGGATATGCTGACCGTGAAAGTGAAGCTGGATGAAGCTGGCGTGCGGATGATCGGCCCGAACTGTCCGGGTGTGATCACCCCAGGCGAATGTAAGATCGGTATTATGCCGGGTCACATTCACTTGCCGGGCCGCGTAGGTATCGTGTCACGTTCTGGCACCCTGACCTATGAAGCGGTTAAGCAGACCACTGACATCGGCTACGGCCAGTCAACCTGCGTCGGTATCGGTGGTGACCCGATTCCGGGTTCTAACTTCATCGACATCCTGAAAATGTTCCAGGAAGACCCGCAGACCGAAGCGATCGTGATGATCGGTGAGATCGGCGGTAGCGCTGAAGAAGAAGCGGCTGCTTACATCAAAGAGCATGTGACCAAACCGGTTGTCGGTTATATCGCCGGTGTAACTGCGCCGAAAGGCAAGCGTATGGGTCACGCAGGCGCGATCATCGCCGGTGGTAAAGGTACAGCAGATGAGAAATTTGCTGCGCTGGAAGCGGCCGGTGTGAAAACCGTGCGCAGCCTGGCTGATATCGGCGACGCCGTGAAAGAAGTCCTGCCGGCGAAATAAGCCTTTTCTTGCTCAGGCATGAAGCCTTTATCAAAAAAGTGAGTCCTCGCAGGACTCACTTTTTTTAGTAAACAGAATCAGCTACATATTCGTGTTATTGAAGATATGACTAGTGAATGACTGATACGATAACCACATTGGTCTTTTCCACCGCACCCACCGCCACTTCTTCTTCTGGTATATTTCCGCGCCAGCACTCTCCCTCTATCGAACAACTGCTTTGCTTTATATAACCAAGTGATTCAAGGTAAGCGCTAATCTTGCTGGTATCGGTCGTGCCATTGAACCTCACCTCATAAATCAGTGCTGCGGGGCCAGAAATGTTTTGAAAAGCGAACTGATAGTTGTCAGATATTCGCGGCATGTTTTTGAGGATGTCAGGCGTAAAGTGTTCATACAGCCTTTTATTCTGTTCGGTGTAATGTGCGCTCCCCTCAAATTCCAGTTTTGTTATCGGCCAGTAGTAAGCAAACACGCCCGCAAGAACCGCCACAATGATTACAATGATGCTGGTAGCGATTTTAAAAGGCTTATTCATCCCATCATGTCCTTCTTATCCCCATCCTGCATATAATTTCCGTCCGCAGTTGCTATACCCACGTTGCCAGACTTCCAGTCATTATAAGGCCTTATGGTCTGCATAAAGGCAGGCAGTTGACCTAAGCGTGGCCTGGCATGAGGAAATTTTTCTGGATCGGGAAACAAGAGAGGCTGGAAGGTTTCATTTTTCCACGAACCAATTTTGCCGTAATAGTCCCAACGTTTCAGTGCTTCGTCCTTGCTGACGGGGCGTAGCAGTGGGAATGGATTTTGAATCGACATCACGCGATAAAAACCCAGCAGGTCAGAACAGAGATCCTCACCACTAAAGCCGCTGTCAGTGACCAGATTGATAGGGAAGGTGCCCTGAAAGGCCTCAAAGCGTCTGGCTAAGGTCATCATCATTGCGAGTGCAATGCTTTGGCGCTCGTGCCAGGGGCGCCCCTTGCGAATACGCCACTTAATGAATTTACCTACGCGAACGACTTGCCTGGGCGATACCATCGACTGAGCATAGCTGACATCGTAGCGCTCCGCGCTCATGGCCTCACCGTGGTTGATTTTGTTCATCAGTGATCTGATGTCATTTCCTCTCGCATGGCCAAGATCCACCCAGCCAAGCACTTCTGTGTAAATCAGCCCAATATTGGCATTTACCGCCTCTGATCCATCAATAATCTCACTCCGTTTACTCATCCTTAAATCCTCATCATCCTTTCAGCACACCCTATGCGGTTTTCACTTTACTCAAAACATCGGAAAAGTTGAGGTGTTAATGACTGGATTGTGATGGTTGTCGTATCCTATTGAAAATAAACTAAAATTTTACTCAATAAGGGTTAGGGCAATCACTAACAATTTCTTACCGCTGGGGCGACTGTCGGCCAGGTTGCCTGGTCAGGGGCAGTTTTTGCTGCCTTTACCCACGCAAAAAGTGGGAAAAGTCCGACGAGGTCAAAATTGGCAGCTATGATTATTTTGTCAGAGGGTAAAGAAGGGCAAATTCGATGGTGTCTGATTGAAAATCAAGAAAGTCTTGCCAGCCGCTTCGTTAAAAAATTATGGCAAAGGTAATTATTTTCTTAATTACGTCATCATCTCATGACAACTAATTAACAATAAGCTCCACAATACATATCTGGAAATTTTATGCGTTAATCCAGATCAACAAATGCTGAGTTATAACAAACTTTACCACTGGCAAAGCGCAACTTAACCGGTATAAATTGCGCTACATCAATTCAATCTTTTTCACGCATTTTCAGGAGTTTGTGCCAGGCGTTGTTATATCAATTCTGTCGCCTCCTCTCTCACTCCTGTCCGAAACGGATTGTTGCGATACGTTTTCAGGGAATTTTCGTCACTGTTACTCGCTCACTTCGGGCAGCAGATTTCTCTGTTCTGTCGGTAACAAAACTGGAATCAATAATCAGTCGTTCCTGACTCTTCTTCTGCACGTCAATGTCTGTTGTTTGCCGTTGTCGCCCGCAGGGAGAGTTCATGCGAGGAGCAAGGAGTCATCATGTTAGATATTGTCGAGCTGTCGCGTTTGCAGTTTGCCCTGACGGCGATGTATCACTTCCTGTTCGTGCCATTAACGCTGGGTATGGCGTTTTTGCTGGCGATCATGGAGACCGTATACGTCCTGACGGGAAAACAGATTTACAAAGATATGACCAAGTTCTGGGGCAAGTTGTTTGGCATCAACTTCGCACTCGGTGTAGCAACCGGTCTGACCATGGAATTTCAGTTCGGGACTAACTGGTCCTATTACTCACACTACGTCGGCGATATCTTCGGTGCGCCGCTGGCCATTGAAGGCCTGATGGCGTTCTTCCTCGAATCCACCTTTGTTGGCCTGTTCTTCTTCGGCTGGGATCGTCTCGGTAAGGTACAACACCTCGCGGTGACCTGGCTGGTGGCGCTCGGTTCGAACATGTCGGCTTTGTGGATCCTGGTGGCGAACGGCTGGATGCAAAACCCGATTGCCTCTGAGTTCAATTTTGAAACCATGCGTATGGAGATGGTGAGCTTCTCCGAGCTGGTACTGAACCCGGTGGCGCAGGTGAAATTTGTTCACACCGTAGCAGCGGGCTATACAGCCGGTGCTATGTTCATTCTCGGCATCAGCGCCTGGTATCTGCTGAAAGGCCGTGACATTGCCTTTGCTAAGCGTTCTTTCGCGATTGCAGCCAGCTTCGGTATGGCAGCGGTGCTGTCGGTGATTGTGCTGGGTGATGAATCTGGCTACGAAATGGGTGATGTGCAGAAAACCAAACTGGCTGCTATTGAAGCCGAATGGGAAACCCAACCGGCTCCGGCGTCCTTTACGTTGTTCGGTATCCCGGATCAGGACGCGCAGCAAAACAAATACGCGATCCAGATACCTTATCTGCTTGGATTGATTGCTACTCGCTCTGTCGATACGCCGGTAACGGGTCTGAAAGAGTTGCTGGCCCAGCATGAAGTTCGTATCCGTAACGGCATGAAAGCCTATGCGCTGCTGAACCAATTACGCGCTGGCAGCCAGGATCCGGCGGTACGTAAAGCGTTTGAACAGAGCAAACAGGATCTTGGTTATGGTCTGCTGCTGAAACGTTATACACCAGATGTGGCGAACGCCTCCGAAGCGCAGATTCAGAAAGCGACGGCGGATTCAATCCCGCGTGTCGCTCCGCTCTATTTTGCCTTCCGTATCATGGTGCTGTGTGGCGTCCTGTTACTGGCAATCATTGCGCTGTCGTTCCTGAGTGTCATCCGCAATCGCATCGGCAAGTGGCCGTGGTTGCTTAAAGCGGCACTGTACGGCATCCCGCTGCCGTGGATTGCCATCGAATCGGGTTGGTTTGTCGCTGAGTATGGCCGTCAGCCGTGGGCAGTGGGTGAGGTGTTGCCAACGGCGGTCGCGAACTCATCACTGACTGTCGGCGACGTTCTGTTCTCAATGATTCTGATTTGCGGTCTGTACACCCTGTTCCTGGTGGCGGAAATGTATTTGATGTTCAAATTTGCCCGCCTTGGTCCAAGCAGCCTGAAAACCGGCCGCTATCATCATGAGCAGATTGCGGCATCAGCCCAACCGGCGCGTGGATAAGGAGAGCTACCATGTTTGACTATGAAGTATTGCGATTTGTCTGGTGGCTATTGATCGGCATTCTGCTGGTTGGGTTTGCCGTCACTGAAGGCTTCGACATGGGTGTGGGGATGCTGGTCCGTATTATGGGCCGCTCCGATACGGAACGCCGTGTCATGATTAACACCATTGCCCCGCACTGGGACGGTAACCAGGTGTGGCTGATTACCGCCGGTGGCGCGCTGTTTGCTGCCTGGCCGATGGTCTACGCCGCCGCGTTTTCTGGCTTCTATGTAGCGATGATTTTGGTGCTGGCCTCTTTGTTCTTCCGTCCGGTGGGTTTTGATTACCGTTCCAAGATTGAAGATGTGCGCTGGCGTGGTATGTGGGACTGGGGCATTTTTATCGGCAGCTTTGTACCGCCGCTGGTGATTGGCGTAGCGTTTGGCAACCTGTTGCAGGGTGTGCCGTTCCACGCAGACGAGTATCTGCGTCTGTTCTATACCGGCAACTTCTTTCAGCTGCTGAATCCGTTTGGACTGCTGGCGGGTGTGATCAGTGTGGCGATGTTCCTGACCCAGGGCGCAACCTATCTGCAAATGCGCACCACCGGTGAACTGCATGTCCGTGCACGTTCTCTCGCGCAGGTTACCGCGTTAGTGATGATGGTGTGCTTCATTCTGGCTGGGGTGTGGGTGAAATACGGTATCGACGGTTACGTGGTGAAAAGCGTTATCGATCACCATGCTGCGTCTAACCCGCTGGGTAAAGATGTGGTGCGTGAAGCCGGTGCCTGGCTGGTGAACTTTGAGCAGACCCCGATTCTGTGGATCTTCCCGATATTGGGTGTGGTAATGCCGCTGCTGACCACTCTGTGCTCACGCATGGAGAAAGGGGCCTGGGCATTTATCTTCTCTTCGCTGACGCTGGCAGGTGTGATCATGACCGTGGGCATTGCGATGTTCCCGTTCATCATGCCATCAAGCACCGTGCCGGGTACCAGCCTGACCATGTGGGATGCGACATCAAGTGTGCTGACACTGAAGATTATGACCTTTGCCGCGATCATTTTTGTCCCAATCATTCTGCTGTACACCACCTGGTGTTACTGGAAAATGTTTGGTCGCATCACTAAAGAACACGTTGAGAGCAACACGCACTCCCTGTACTGATTAAGGAGCTAGAACATGTGGTATTTTGCCTGGATTCTTGGCACCCTGCTGGCCTGTTCGTTCGGTGTGATCGCGGCACTGGCGCTGGAGCGTGCTGAAGAGAGCGCAGCGAAAGGCGATAAAGCCTGATGCGCCAACTGTTTCAGACCCTGTATCGTCTGATGGATAAAGGCCCGTTACGGGCCTTTTCACTGTTACTGGCCTTATGGCTGGCGGGTTGTGTGTTCTGGGATCCGTCGCGCTTTGCGGCAAAAACCAGCGCACTTTCGGTCTGGCATGGTGCGGTACTGATTTGGGCGGTGTGTACCGGCGTGATTCACGGCACGGGGTTCCGTCCACGTCGGTTACGCTGGCAGGCGTTCTTCACGCCATTACCGGCGATGATTGTCCTGCTGGCGGGGATTTTCTGGTTTTATCGTTAAGTCCTCGGTCAGGACAAATTAAGTCCATTTATTGCCGCTATTTCAGGCGCTGATGTGAGTATTTGTCAGCGTCTGGTCAAGAAATCTGCCGAAAATCCTTCCGGTTGTTACCGTCTGATAATTATTTTCTCGGGGCGTCAGCGGGCCATTCCCAAGCCGATCTCACTTGCGTATAGTAGCAACGTTTAAAATGATACCGGGATGTAGAGTGAGTACAACGCTGTTTCGCTGGCCGGTTCGGGTCTATTACGAAGATACCGACGCCGGTGGTGTGGTTTATCACGCCAGCTATATCGCTTTCTATGAACGAGCACGTACCGAAATGTTGCGCCAGCACCATTTCAATCAACAGACCCTGCTGGAACAGCAGATCTGCTTTGTGGTGCGACGTATGACGGTGGACTATCTTGCGGCAGCACGTCTTGATGACCTTCTGGAAATCCAGAGTGAGGTAAGTTCAATGACGCGAGCCACCATGACGTTCTCTCAGCGTATCGTGAATGCAGAAGGCAAAGTGCTCAATGAGGCAGAAGTCCTGATTGCCTGCATCAACCCACATCTAATGAAGCCGATTGCGCTTCCCAAGTCTATTGTCGCGGAGTTCAAGCAGTGACTGACATGAATATTCTTGATTTGTTCCTGAAGGCGAGCCTTCTGGTCAAACTTATCATGTTGATTTTGATCGGCTTTTCTATTGCCTCATGGGCAATCATCATCCAGCGTACCCGCATTCTGAATGCTGCCGGGCGTGAAGCCGAAGCGTTTGAAGATAAATTCTGGTCAGGTATCGAACTGTCTCGTCTTTATCAGGAGAGCCAGGGGCGTCGTGACGAGCTGAACGGTTCTGAGCAGATTTTCTATTCCGGGTTTAAAGAATTTGCGCGTCTGCACCGTGCCAACAGCCATGCGCCAGAAGCGGTGGTCGAGGGTGCCAGCCGTGCGATGCGTATTTCGATGAACCGTGAACTGGAAGCACTGGAAAACCATATTCCTTTCCTTGGCACCGTCGGTTCCATCAGCCCGTATATCGGTCTGTTTGGTACGGTGTGGGGGATCATGCACGCCTTTATCGCCCTGGGTGCCGTGAAGCAGGCCACGTTGCAAATGGTCGCTCCGGGTATCGCCGAAGCGCTGATTGCGACAGCAATCGGTCTGTTTGCCGCGATTCCAGCGGTGATGGCGTACAACCGTCTGAACCAGCGCGTCAATAAGCTGGAGCAGGGTTACGACAACTTTATGGAAGAGTTCACGGCTATCCTGCATCGTCAGGCTTTCTCCACCGACAACACGAAGTAAGTCGAGGTAAACGATGGCCAGAACCCGTGGTCGCGCTCGCCGCGATCTTAAGTCTGAAATCAACATCGTTCCGCTGCTGGACGTGCTGCTGGTGCTGTTGCTGATCTTTATGGCAACCGCGCCGATCATTACCCAAAGCGTGGAAGTGGATCTGCCGGATGCAACCGACTCGAAGACGGTCTCCAGCGATGATAATCCGCCGGTGATTGTTGAAGTTGCGGGGGTAGGGCAGTACAGCCTGGTGGTGGATCACGATCGTATGAATCAGCTCCCGCCTGAGCAGGTGGTGAGCGAAGCACAGCGCCGACTGGAAGCCAATCCGAAGACGGTCTTCCTGATCGGTGGCGCAAAAGACGTGCCTTACGACGAAATCATCAAGGCGCTTAACCTGCTGCATCAGGCTGGCGTGAAATCTGTCGGTTTGATGACGCAGCCGATTTAAAGCGAACCGTTTTTGGGAACCGAGAGTGTCGAAGGCAACCGAGCAAAACGAGAAGTTAAAGCGCGCGATAATCATTTCGGTGATTCTGCACATCGTGTTGATCGCCTTGCTGGTCTGGAGCTCGTTTAACGAAAAAGTTGAATCCAGCGGTGGTGGTGGCGGTAGCGATATCGACGCAGTGATGGTGGACCCGGGTGCCGTGGTCGATCAATACAACCGTCAGCAGAATCAGCAGAGCGATAGCCAGCGTGCCGAGCAGCAGCGCCAGAAGCAGTCGCAGCAGCAGGCAGAAGAGTTGCAGCAGAAGCAGTCCGCCGAACAACAGCGTCTGAAAGAGCTGGAAAAAGAACGTCTGCAGGCGCAACAGGATGCCAAAGAACAGGCGAAGCAGCAGGCTGAACAGCAAAAAGCGGCTGAAGCGGCGGCGAAGCAGGCGCAGGAAGAACAGAAAGCCGCAGAAGCCGCGGCAGCCAAAGCCAAAGCCGATGCCAAAGCGGAGGCGGATGCCCAGGCGAAAGCCGCAGCGGATGCGAAGCAGAAAGCGGAAGAGCAGGCGAAACAGGCTGCGGCTGAAGCGAAGAAACAGGCAGAGCAGGAAGCGAAAGCTGCCGCCGCCGAGGCCGCGAAAGAAAAAGCGGTTCAGGAGGCGAAAGCAGCCGCTCAGGCGAAGGCCAAAGCAGATGCGGAAGCCAAAGCGCAGGCAGCGGCAGATGCGAAGGCGAAAGCCGCGCAGGAAGCTAAAGCGGCAGCAGCCGAGGCAGCGAAAGAGAAAGCGGCTGCAGAAGCAAAAGCCGAGGCAGCGGCCAAAGCTAAAGCGGATGCCGCAGCGAAAGCCAAAGCGGATGCTGCAGCGAAAGCCAAAGCAGCAGCGGATGCGAAGAAGAAAGCCGCAGCCGAAGCCGCGAAAAATGAAAACGCCGTTGACGATCTGCTGGGTGGCCTCTCATCCGGTAAGAATGCACCGAAAAGTGGTAACGCTTCTGCTTCCGGTGGTGGGGCAGCGGCGGGACAAGGTAATCAGAAGAAAGCCGGAGCCTCGGGAGCCGAAATTAACTCCTATATGGGCCAGGTGGTTGCGGCGATTCAGAGCCGTTTCTATGATGCCGATTCATACAAAGGTAAAGAGTGTAACCTGCGCATCAAGCTGGCTCCGGATGGTCTGCTGATTGATGTGAAAGCGGAGGGCGGCGATCCGGCATTGTGCCAGGCGGCGGTCTCGGCAGCCAAACAGGCACGTATACCGAAGCCACCTTCACAGGCGGTGTATGAAGTGTTCAAAAACGCACCAATGGATTTCAAACCACAGTAATGCAGTAACAAACGGCGGGTTGAACTAAGGTTAGCTTGCCGTAATCTATGAGTACCCGTTTTTTTTCAGGAACAGTGCGAATTATCGTGAACTGAGGTTCAGATAAGGGAGAAAAGATGAAGCAGGCACTTCGTGTAACCTTAGGTTTTTTTGTACTGCTATGGGCAGCGATGCTGCACGCGGAAGTACGCATTGAAATTACGCAGGGCGTAAATACTGCGCGTCCTATTGGTGTGGTTCCTTTCCAGTGGGCCGGTCCGGGTGCTGCACCAGAAGATATTGGTGGCATCGTCGCAGCAGACTTGCGCAACAGCGGTAAATTCAATCCGCTGGATCGCTCACGTCTGCCGCAGCAGCCGACCAGCGCACAGCAGGTTCAGCCTGCTGCCTGGAGCGCACTGGGTATTGATGCTGTGGTCGTGGGTCAGGTCACCCCGAACCCGGATGGCAGCTACCAGATCGCCTATCAGCTGGTTGATACCGGTGGTGCGCCTGGTACGGTGCTGGCACAGAACTCTTACAAAGTGACGAAGCAGTGGTTGCGCTATGCCGCACACACCGCCAGTGACGAAGTGTTTGAGAAGCTGACCGGCATCAAAGGTGCATTCCGTACGCGTATCGCCTATGTGGTGCAGACCAACGGCGGCCAGTTCCCGTATGAGCTGCGGGTATCGGATTATGATGGCTACAACCAGTTTGTGGTTCACCGTTCTCCAGAGCCGCTGATGTCGCCAACCTGGTCACCAGATGGCAGTAAACTGGCGTATGTCACCTTTGAAAGTGGCAAATCTGCGCTGGTTATCCAGACGCTGGCCAACGGTGCTATTCGCCAGGTTGCCTCTTTCCCGCGTCACAACGGGGCACCGGCTTTCTCACCGGATGGTTCTAAACTGGCTTTCGCCCTGTCGAAAACCGGTAGCCTGAACCTGTATGTGATGGATCTGGCATCAGGTCAGATTCGTCAGATCACGGATGGCCGTTACAACAGCACTGAGCCGACCTGGTTCCCGGATAGCCAGACTCTGGCCTATACCTCAGACCAGGCGGGTGCACCTCAGATTTACAAAATTGGCATTAACGGCGGTGCGGCACAACGTATTACCTGGGAAGGTTCACAGAACCAGGATGCGGATGTAGCAGCCGACGGTAAAACGATGGTGATGATTAGCAGCGCCGGTGGCGCTCAACACGTCGCCAAACAGGATCTGGAAACGGGAGCCGTTCAAACGTTAACGGACACGTTCCTGGATGAGACGCCAAGTCTGGCTCCTAACGGCACGATGGTAATCTATAGCTCTACTCAGGGGATGGGTTCCGTGTTGCAGTTGGTTTCAACCGATGGGCGTTTCAAAGCGCGTCTTCCGGCAACTGATGGACAGGTAAAATCACCTGCCTGGTCGCCGTATCTGTGATGCATCTATCCCCCGCTGAGGTGGGGGATAAATATGTATGGCAAACAATATAATAGGATAAAGAAATGCAACTGAACAAAGTGCTGAAGGGTTTGATGCTGGCTCTGCCGGTTATCGCAGTGGCTGCATGTAGCTCTCACAAAAACAACAACAATGACCAGACTGGTATGGGTGCTGACGGCGCTAACGGTTCTGGCATGAACAGCGGCAACATGTCTTCTGACGAGCAAGCGCGTCTGCAAATGCAGCAGCTGCAGCAGAACAACATCGTTTACTTCGGTCTGGACAAGTATGACGTGCAGTCTGAGTACGCTCAGATGCTGGATCAGCACGCTGCTTTCCTGCGTAGCAACCCGTCATACAAAGTGACCATCGAAGGTCACGCGGATGAGCGCGGTACGCCGGAATACAACATCGCCCTGGGCGAGCGTCGTGCTACCGCAGTTAAAATGTACCTGCAGGGTAAAGGCGTGTCAGCTGATCAGATGTCTATCGTTTCTTACGGTAAAGAGAAGCCGGCAGTTCTGGGTCACGACGAAGCGGCTTACGCTAAAAACCGTCGTGCCGTTCTGGTTTACTAAGATAAGCACATGATGAGTAACTTCAGACTTCATCTCTTGAGTCTGTCGTTACTGGTTGGTGTAGCGGCCCCCTGGGCCGCTACTGCCCAGGCGTCAATCAGTAGCGTTGGCTCAGGCTCGGTCGAAGACCGTGTCACCACTCTTGAACGTATCTCCAATGCCCAGGCTCAGCTAATGCAGCAGTTGCAGCAGCAGATGAGTGATAACCAAAGCGATATCGATTCGCTGCGCGGGCAAATTCAGCAGAACACCTATCAGCTTAATCAGGTGATTGAGCGCCAGAAGCAGATCTACCAGCAGATCGACAGTTTGAGCAGCGGTAATAACGGTGCCCAGGCCAGCGGTGGCGGTGGTGATGCGACGGCAGCCGCCGCCGGTGCTGGTGCAGGTGCAGCAGCCGCTGATGCGGGCAGCAGTGCAGCCGCAGCCGCAGCACCGACGCAAAGCGGTGATGCCAACAGCGACTACAATGCGGCCGTGGCGCTGATTCTGGAGAAGAAGCAGTATGATCAGGCCATTACTGCGCTGCAGGCATGGGTGAAGCGTTATCCTGATTCTACCTATCAGCCGAATGCGAATTACTGGCTGGGTCAGTTGTTTTACAACAAGGGCAAAAAGGACGATGCGGCCTATTATTTTGCCACTGTGGTAAAAAACTACCCGAAATCGCCTAAAGCCGCTGAAGCGTTGTTTAAGGTTGGGGTGATCATGCAGGAGAAGAACGATACGGCGAAAGCCAAAGCGGTCTACCAACAAGTGATCAAACAATTCCCAAACAGCGAATCGGCCAAACTGGCTCAGAAGCGTCTCGCCGGGTTGTAATTTGTGCAGCACAGACCGGATTTCGTGTGATTTCTGGTCTTGCCGCATGAAAGGTAAGCAATTGAGTCAGTTGGTGGAAAATAAGGGTTGCGCTACCCCGCTAAATCAGTAATATATGCCGCCGTTGCCGGGACATATCTTAACAAGTGTCGGCAGCGCTGAAGATGGGTCGTTAGCTCAGTTGGTAGAGCAGTTGACTTTTAATCAATTGGTCGCAGGTTCGAATCCTGCACGACCCACCATCTCAACCCCAGCCGGTTCAGTGTTTTCTTCAGTTTGCTTCACAACCACGATGGGTCGTTAGCTCAGTTGGTAGAGCAGTTGACTTTTAATCAATTGGTCGCAGGTTCGAATCCTGCACGACCCACCATCTGGTAGTTCTGGTTGTAAGCCCTCATCGAGCGGGTCGTTAGCTCAGTTGGTAGAGCAGTTGACTTTTAATCAATTGGTCGCAGGTTCGAATCCTGCACGACCCACCAATGTAGAAAGGCGCCCTAAAGGCGCCTTTTTGCTATGCGCGCGAAGTGCAGGATGAGAACCTGCTGCAGGTTCGACTGAATCGCCGGGAGCGATTCAGGCTGATGCGTC
Source organism: Pantoea sp. App145 (assembly GCF_047947045.1). Classification (NCBI taxonomy): domain Bacteria; kingdom Pseudomonadati; phylum Pseudomonadota; class Gammaproteobacteria; order Enterobacterales; family Erwiniaceae; genus Pantoea; species Pantoea sp. App145. Next base: position 1,566,444 of record NZ_CP133290.1, on the reverse strand, counting down.
AGCATCACCCGAAGGGCGAGGCCCCGAATGGGCCGAGGCATATCCTGCACGACCCACCAATGTAGAAAGGTGCCCTAAAGGCGCCTTTTTGCTTTTCTACTTTATCGCGCCGCTACGCCAGATATGCAACACCGCATAGCTGCGCCACGGTCGCCACACCTGAGATAATCGTTCTGCTTCCTTCGCACTGACGCCGCCGAGATTATTACGAATGGCGATATCTTCTTTGGGAAAGGCATCTGGCCAGCGCAGGGCACGCATCGCAATATAGCTGGCGGTCCACGGCCCGACGCCTTTCAAGGTCAGCAGCTGTTGTACCACCACGTCGGGATGAACCGCGCCATTAAAGCGTAACGCGCCAGAGGCACAAGCCTGCGCCAGCGCCATGATCGCCTGTGCACGTGCGCTGACAATGCCGAGGCTGGCGATATCATCCTGTGTCGCTGTTGCCAGCGATTCAGCACAGGGGGACAAACGGGATAACTCAGGCCATGGCGTCTCCAGCGGCTCGCCAAAACGCTGCGCCACCCGGCTGCTTAGCGTGGTGGCGGCTTTGACGGTGACCTGCTGGCCGAGAATCGCCCGTACGCCCAGTTCAAAACCGTCAAATGCCCCCGGTACGCGCAGACCAGGAGAATTCGCCAGGCTCGGGGCCAGCAGAGGGTCCTGAGACAGCTGCTCGGCGATACGCTGGGGTTGGGCATCCAAATCAAATAAATCGCGCAGACGGCGCAGCAGGGCGGGTAGCACCGGGGTCAGGCTGGTAGTGAATTGCACCTTCAGCGCCTGTTTCTCAGGATAATGGCTGACACGCACCCAGCCGCGACAGCCACCCAGCGCCACGGTGCGGTGATAAACGCCATCCGCCACCCATTCCACTTCCTTCATCACACGCTGTTGCAGAAAATCGAGTATTGCGTCCCAGTCATAGGGGGGACGATAGCTGAGGCGCAGCTCCGCGCTTTCCTGCAACTGTGTGCCAGAGGCGGGGGCGCTTTCTTTACGTAGCCGGGACGGGGTCATGCGATAACGCGCCTGGAATACATCATTAAAGCGGCGCAGGCTGCGGAAACCGCTGGCGAAGGCAATTTCCGTGACCGGCAGCGTGGTTTCGGTCAACAGTTGCTTCGCCAGCAGCATGCGGCGTGTCTGGCGCAGTTCGAGCGGAGAGACGCCCAGCTCCTGCTGCACCACACGCCTTAGCTGGCGCTCGCTTAAACCAAACTCGGTGGCAATCTCGGCCAGCGTCTCCTGCTCTTCAAGCAGCCCCTCCTCAATACGCCGAATCAGCCGATCGGCGATGCGATGATGGCTATCAACCGGCGCGAAACCTGGAGCCAGTTCAGGACGACAGCGCAGGCAGGGGCGGAAATGCGCTTTTTCTGCGGCTTCGGCGCTGGAAAAAAACAGGCAATTCTTCTGCATTGGCGCTTTGACCGGACAAATTGGCCGGCAATAAATACCGGTCGATGTCACGCCGACAAAAAACAAGCCGTCGAAGCGGCTATCGCGTGAAGTCAGCGCCTGGTAGGCAATGTCGGGATCAAACATCTTCGTCTCCAGCAAATAAACCGCATCCTCGCGCAACCCTGATGAGAAAACTGGCTGCTTTCGGACAGCTAACCAGTTTATCTGCATGACCGAAAACAGCCAGTTTATCGCGTCAAAAGTGCGATAATGCTCCCCTGATATCAAGCCGGAGGCGCACCATGTATCATGCAAAAATTATCCCGACGCCAGTCGGAGAACTCACGTTAATCGCCAGCAATAAGGGACTGTCAGCGATTCTGTGGGAAAATGAGGGTTCACAACGCATCCCGCTGAAACCCATCAGCCGGGACGATCAGCATCCGATCCTGTGTGAAACCGAACGCCAGCTGCGGGAATATTTCGCCGGGGAACGCCAGCATTTTGATCTGCCGTATGACACTGTCGGTACGGAGTTCCAGAAAAAAGTCTGGCAGGCGTTAATCACCATCCCGTTTGGTGAAACCCGCAGCTATCGCCAGATTGCCGAGCAAATTGGTAATCCGAAAGCGGTACGCGCGGTGGGGGCCGCAAACGGCAAAAATCCGCTGTCGATTGTGGCACCCTGTCATCGTGTCATCGGCAGCAACGGCAAACTGACCGGCTTCGCGGGCGGGCTGGCGGTCAAAGCCTTCCTGCTGGAACTGGAAGCTACGCCAAAAAGCTAAGCGGGTCACAGCCCGTATTTTCTGCATAAAAAAAGCACGACACTCTTGGTCAGATCCGCTATCTTGTTTAGCATATAAAACAAGGTGGCGGATATAATGCCATCTTAATGGTCAGAAGAGGCCATTTTGTTAAATTAAGAAAACCGAGAGCCGTGTCATGAGCCTGATGTTCGATCCAGAAAGCGCGATCTATCCCTTCCCGCCGAAACCGGCGCGTCTCAGCCAGGATGAAAAAGCCTTTTATATCGCCGAAATCAAGCGGTTGCTGCAAGAGCGCGATGCGGTGATGGTGGCGCATTACTACACCGATCCGGAAATTCAGGCGCTGGCAGAAGCCACCGGTGGCTGCGTGGCAGATTCGCTGGAGATGGCGCGCTTTGGCAGTACTCACCCGGCTTCGACGTTGCTGGTGGCTGGTGTGCGTTTTATGGGGGAAACCGCAAAAATCCTCAGCCCGGAAAAAACCGTGCTGATGCCCACGCTACAGGCGGAATGTTCGCTCGATTTGGGCTGCCCGATTGAAGAGTTCAACCGTTTTTGCGATGCGCACCCGGATCGCACCGTGGTGGTGTATGCCAATACCTCAGCAGCGGTGAAAGCGCGTGCTGACTGGGTGGTGACCTCAAGTATCGCAGTTGAACTGATTGAACATCTCGACAGCCTTGGTGAGAAGATTATCTGGGCACCGGATCGCCATCTGGGTCGCTACGTGACGCAGAAAACCGGGGCTGATGTGCTGTGCTGGCAGGGAGCCTGCATCGTCCATGACGAATTTAAAACCCAGGCGCTGCAACGCATGAAGGCGCTCTACCCGGAAGCGGCGGTGCTGGTGCACCCTGAATCACCGCAGGCGATTGTTGATCTGGCTGATGCGGTGGGTTCCACCAGCCAGCTGATTCAGGCGGCGAAAAGCCTGCCGCATCCGCAGATGATTGTCGCCACCGACCGTGGCATCTTCTACAAAATGCAGCAGGCGGTACCGGAAAAAGAATTGCTCGAAGCCCCCACCGCCGGAGAAGGGGCCACCTGTCGTAGCTGCGCCCATTGTCCGTGGATGGCGATGAACGGCTTGCAGGCGATTGCCGAGGGCTTAGCGCACGGTGGCAGCGAGCACGAAATCCATGTGGATGATGGATTGCGTGAAGCGGCATTGCTGCCGCTCAACCGCATGCTATCCTTTGCAGCGGAACTCAAACTCAAGGTGAAAGGGAACGCCTGATGCGCTGCACCTTTCAGACAGGTGCCCGTTATGGATTTCTTTAGCACACAAAACATTCTTGTTCATATTCCTCTTGGTGTCGGCGGCTACGATCTCTCCTGGATCGAAGCGGTCGGCACCGTGGCTGGCCTGCTGTGCATCTGGCTGGCCAGCCTGGAAAAAATCATCAATTACTTCTTCGGCCTGATTAACGTTACCCTGTTCGCGGTGATTTTCTTCCAGATCCAGCTGTATGCCAGCCTGCTGTTGCAGCTGTTTTTCTTTGTCGCCAATGTCTATGGCTGGTATGCGTGGAGTCGGCAAAATGCTGCCCAGGAAGCTGAGTTGAAAATTCGCTGGCTGCCGCTGCCGAAAGCGCTGGGCTGGGGAGCCGTCTGTGTGCTGGGTATCGGCCTGATGACGCTGTATATCGACCCGGTATTTGCCTTCCTCACCCATATCGCAGTGAGCATGATGCAGGGCATGGTCCTGCATGTGGTGATGCCGCAATTGCAGCCGGATGCCTTCCCGTTCTGGGATTCCTGCATGATGGTGCTGTCGATCGTGGCGATGATTCTGATGACGCGCAAATACGTGGAGAACTGGCTGCTGTGGGTGGTAATTAACGTGATAAGCGTGATGATTTTTGCCCGCCAGGGAGTGTATGCCATGTCACTGGAATACGTCATCCTGACGTTGATTGCCCTGAACGGCTCGCGGTTGTGGATACAAAGCGCACGCGAACATGGCTCGCGCGCGCTTTCTTCTTAATGACGATGTACGTGGCCTTCCAGCGCCTCATGATGATGATTGTGCTGGTCGTTGCCATTATCAAAGCACAGTTCACAATCCGGCCCGGTACAGGGCTGGTATTCCATCTGTACCGTGGCATGAGCGATTTGATAATGCGTATGCAGGTAACGATGAATGCGCAGTAATAGCGCATCATGATCGTAAGGCGGGATCACCTGCACATGCAGCGTCAGCACCGGTTTCTCGCCCACCTGCCACAGATGCACATGATGAACATTGCGCACTTCCGCGATATTCAACGTCAGATCGCGCTTCAGCTTATCTACATTGATATTACCCGGTGCGCCTTCCAGCAACTCATGCAGGCTTTCACGCAGCAGTGACCAGGCGCTGCGCACCACCAGCAGCGACACCAGTAACGACAGAATCGGATCGATCGGCGTCCAGCCGGTCCACATGATGATCAGCGCAGCGACAATCGCCCCCACCGAACCCAGCAGATCGCCCAGCACATGCAGGGCGGCGGCACGTACGTTGAGATTCTTTTCTTCGCTGCCATGATGCAGCAGCCAGAAGGAGAGCAGATTCGCCAGCAGCCCGGCAACGCCAATCGCCAGCATCAGACCACCCGCCACCGGCTGTGGCTGGTAAAAGCGCCGCAGCGCCTCCCAGACGATCAGCACGGTAATCACCAGCAGGGCGATAGCGTTAACAAAGGCGGCGAGGGTCGTCAGCCGCAGCAAACCAAAAGTATGACGGGCATTGGGTTTACGCGCAGAGAATTGCACAGCCAGCAATGCCATCAGCAGCGCGGCGGTATCAGTGAGCATATGGCCCGCATCAGCGAGCAGTGCCAGCGAGCCGGAGATCCAGCCTCCGATGGCTTCCACCAGCATAAAAAGGGCGGTAATACCAAACGCCGCCGCCAGTCGCGTACGGTTGCCGTCAGGCCCGCTGTGAGAATGGGTGTGTGCCATAACTTTCCAGTTGTTTCAGTAACCTGTTGGTTAATGATATCAGTAAATCGAACGATTCAGGTTCCAGCCGTTGCTGTTTTGCCGCATCCGTCAGTTGCTGGCAATGGGTGGCGATATCATCGATACCCAGCAACAGCCAGCTGCCTTTCATGCGATGAGCAGCCCGCGCCAGTTCTGGCCAGTTCTGCCCCTCGTGCGCCGCCAACAGGGCATCACGATCCTGCATCAGGGTGCGCTGTAACGTCTGGCAGATGCGCGGAATAAAGCTTTCGTTATGCTGAGCCAGGACGCGCAGGCTATCTGGCACATGGCTTAACGGGTCGTGCGTCGTACGCGCCAGCAGGGGGGCGATAGCCGCCAGAGTGATGGGTTTAATCAGCAAAGCTTCATCGGGTTGTAGTGGCTGCTTTGCCAGTTGCGCATCAGCGGAACAAAGAATACGTAATGCGGCGCTGCCACGCTGACGCTGGCGGCGGCGCAGGATGCGCAGCAGAGTGAGGCCATCGGGACGTGGCATCATCTGGTCGATAAACAGCACGTCAAATGGTTGCCTGGCATCAGCGCGCAGCAGCGCACGTCCGTTATCAAACACCTCCGCATGGATGGCAAATGTCGCCAGCTGCTGCTGCATTACCAGTAAATTGGTGGGATGGTCGTCAACGATGGCCACACGCAGCTGTGGATAATGCGGCCAGCTGCTGGCGGTGGCTTCTGGCTCGCCATCGGCTAATTGCAGAGGCAATGTCACCTGAACAGTCGTACCCACGCCGGGTGCGGAGGTCAGCGTTAGCGTGCCGCCCATCCGCTGCACGATCTCGCGGCAAATAAATAAACCGAGACCGCTGCCCTGCACCGCATGAGTTTTCCCCGAGGGAGCCTGATACCAGGGTTCGAACAGCTGCGCTTGTTCTTCCAATGGAATACCGCTGCCACAGTCGGCAACCATCAGCACGATGTCATTACTCACCGCCAGCGTCAGGCGTATATCCCCGGCACGGGTAAACTTCAGCGCATTCGCTACCAGATTATTCACCACCTGTTGCAGACGATCGCCATCCAGCAGCACCGCCGCAGGCAGGGTGGTCAGCGCTTCCACCACCAGCTGTGGGCCAGCATCACGCATCAGGGGATGATAAAACTGCTGTTGCTGCTGCAACCAGTGCGCCAGATCGATGGGGCGGGGCGACAGGCGGAAGCTGTGGCTTTCGATGCGGGCGTGATCCTGCAAATCATTCAGCAGCGCCATCAGCGAACGTGCGCTGCTGTGCATCAGCTCCAGCCGCGGGCTGGGATGCAGCTCCTGTTCCAGCTCCAGCAGGCCGAGGATCGCTTGCATCGGCGTGCGCAGCTCATGGCTGGCGGTGGCCAGAAACTGGCTTTTCGCCGCATTGGCGCGTTCGGCCTGTTCACGTTGCAGCCGTTCACGTCGCTGTTGCAGATAACGACGCACCAGTAGTATCAGCAGCACCAGAATGGCGATGCCTGCGGCGATCAGCACCAGCAGCGGCACATTGCGCATCGTCATGGTGGTGCCGGGCTGCGGTGGCATCGACCAGTTATCGCGCATCTGGCTCAGGGTTTCCGGGGGAATTTGTTGCAGCGCCCGGTCGAGTAACGCGCGCAGCACCGGTTGCTGTGTACTGATCTCCGGGGCCAGCGGCCAGGCAATATCACTGGCGGCAAACGCCAGATGGATACGATCGCCATAGTGACTGGCGATGCGCCAGCGGGCCGACAGCACATTATCCACCAGTGCATCGATCTGGCCGCTGTTCAGCGCCTGCCACAGCTGGCCACGATCGTCAAAAATCTGCGGCGTGACCCCGGCGGGCAGCATACGCTGTGCCAGGTCGGCGCGCAGTATTCCCACTCGCTGTCCCTGTAGTCCCTGCCAGTTCATCGGCTGATGCGCAGTGAGGGTATAAATGCCCCAGATGGCACGCCACACCGGCAGCGTGGTGGCTCCGTCCAGCGGTGGCAGCACGCTCAGCATCACCTGTTGCTGTTGCAGCAGGGTTGCGGCTTGTTGCGGATTAGCGACCCAGCGCGGGGTGAAACGCAGCCCGGTGCTCTGGCTGAGGGCATTGAGTAAATCGATGGCAAAACCACGCGCATTGCCGCTGGCGTCACGATAACTCCAGGGCGCGTTATCGGCTTCGGCGGCGTAGGGGATTTCCCGATGCTGTGCCAGCCACTGCTGCTCGGCGGGGGATAGCATCAGGGTTTGCGTGTCCTGATAGCGCAGCAGAGGAGGGCTCCAGCGCTGTCTCACCCGGTTACTGAATTCGGCAGGCAGCAGGCGCAGCTGTTGATTCAGCCACTGGATCAACGCCGGATCACGCGCCATCGCCCGCAAAGTAATGTCTCCGGCACCAGGATCAGCGGTGATTTGGTAAATCTGCCCCTGTTGCAGCTGGCTGAGCAGAAACCCGGCGCTGGCCTCGTCGGCCACCAGGTAATCACTTTGCTGATTGAACAGCGCGTACAGCGCCTGGAGATCCCCCGGCAGGCTATGCCAGCGGTGGGCGCGGACAAAATTGTCCGGCAACTGGTCCAGCGTGGATTGCGCCACGGTAAGCTGCGCATTGTGACTGTTGAACATCACGGCACGCTGATTGTCCCGGTTGCGATAAATACGCACCGGACTGCTATACCAGCTGTCGCTCAGCCCGATAGCGGGCGACAGCGCTGCATGTTCGGTGCTCAGCACCAGATCCACCTCGCCACGCGCCAATGCGGCCAGTTGCTGGCTAAGGTCGGGATAGCTTTCCAGCACGAAGTGGTTACCGGTGAGCTGGCTGAGTGCGCTGAGATAATCTGCGTCGATACCCCAGATTTGGTCACCGATGCGCATCGCCCAGGGGGCGCTGTTTTGTGCCGGTACTGCCACGCGCAGCGGCGAGGTGGGCCAGGGACTGCTGTGTGGCGCTGGCATCATCGCGGGCAGCATCACGCTGCTGGCCGGTTGTAAATCCGCCTGTGCCAGCGTGCTGCACAATAATGTCAGCAACAGGAGCCAACGCCTCACTGCTGCGCTTTCCACAGCTCGGCCAGTTCAATCACCGATTGCACCCCGGTTTTCTCCAGAATGTTCTTTTTATGGGTGCTCACGGTTTTGTTGCTGATATGCAACTGCTCGGCAATCTGCAAATTGGACAGGCCACGCGCCAGCAGGGCCACAATTTGCTGCTCTTTCTCCGTCAGCGGCAAATCAATGCGCTCGGGCAGGGCGGGAAAAGCCTGTTGTCCACCCAGCACCGCGAGGATGGCACTCAGTAATTGCGCCATGCTCTGGCTTTTCACCACATAACCGGCGGCACCGAGCGAAGCGGCGCGTAATAAGGTATGACGACTCTGCTCTGCCGAGTAGATCAACACCGGGCGCTGCGGATGGTGAATCCGCAGGCGACGCAGCAGCTCCAGACCATCGCTATCCGGCAGGCCAATGTCGAGAATGACGAGATCAATCACCTGCTGTTGCAGCAACTGACGCGCTCCGGCTTCATCGCTGGCAGCGAACAGCTGTAAAGGAATCGGGGATTTAGCGCAGGCCGCTTCCAGCGCGACCTCAACTAACGGGTGATCATCAATAAGCAGCAGCGCAGCCATAACCATATCCTGTCTTTTTCATTGCTTCAGCATAACGGAAAAGGGGGAAGGTGTTCATTATCTCATCCTTTCCCTGCCGTATGAGTGTTAACATCGTGCGGTGTCCCTTTATTAATAACGACGAAACGCCATGAATCTTCGGGAAAATATTGTCAGCCAGTTCAGCCTGCTCTCGCCGGAGTTACAGCGTGCCGCCGAGTTTTCACTGCAACATGCCAATAAACTGGTGGTGCTGTCGATGCGTGCCTTTGCCGCAGAAGGCGGCGTGAAGCCTGCCACGCTGCTGCGCCTGGCCCAGCGCCTGGGTTTTAACGGCTGGGGTGAATTGAAAAACGCCATGATTGACGATCTTGGCTTACGTAATGATACATATGTATCCAAAGCGGAAAAACTGATCGCTAAAGGGACGCAGCCTGCGCTGTACGAAGAGGTGTTTCTGGCGCATCAGGCTAATCTGGCTTTCACTCAGACAGAAAATCAGCAGGCGATGCAGCAGGCCGTGACCCTGCTGGATGAGGCGGAAAACGTCTATATCTGTGGTTTTCGCGCCAGCTTCCCCATCGCCTGGTCGCTGTTTTATGTTTACCGGCTTTTCAATCGCCAGGTGTCATTGATCGACGGACTGGCGAGCAATATCGAAGTCTTTACCCGTGAGCTGACCGAAAAAGATTGTGTGCTGCTGACCAGCTTCGCCCCTTATTCGCGCGAATCGCTGGATGTGTTAAACGCGGCTACCGAGGCTGGCTCACGCATCATCGCCATCACCGACTCTCCGGTGTCACCGCTGGCGCAGGCGGCGGATTGTACCTTATTGTTTTCCATTGATAGCCCGTCATTCTTCCCTTCCGTGGTTTCCGGTATGGGGCTGGCGGAGTGTCTGCTGGCGATGCTGGTGGCGCGACATGGGCGTGAAGCGGTCAGCAAAATCGAGAACGCGGAACGTTATCTGATCGATTCTGGTGCCTACGTGATCCCCGGTAAATCCTGAGCAATGATCCATTTGTTTCCATCATAAGAAAATACAATGCATTTGAATCATATTTGCATTGACGTGATTCAAATGGATCATGCAAGATGCTTCCAATCTATCGCGCAAGCGTTTTCAGGAGCAGGAAAAGAGCATGAGTCAGATCATTCACCGCAGCCTTCGTACCACGCCAGCCGTGGCGGTGAGCGCCCAGGGGGCTTACATCACGGATGTCAGTGGTAAGCGTTATCTTGATGCCTGTGGCGGCGCGGCTGTTTCCTGCCTCGGGCATAGCCATCCTGAAGTACTGGCAGCGATGCATCGTCAGATTGATCAACTGGCCTATGCCCATACCAGCTTTTTCACCAGCGAAACCGTTGAGCAGCTTGCTGAGCAACTGACGCGCACTGCGCCCGGTGACCTGAACTATGCCTATTTTGTCTCCGGTGGTTCTGAGGCGGTCGAAACCGCACTGAAACTGGCACGCCAGTATTTTGTTGAGATCGGTCAGCCGGAGCGCACCACTTTTATTGCCCGTAAGCAGAGTTATCACGGCAATACGCTTGGTGCGCTGGCTGTCGGCGGCAATGAATGGCGTCGCCGTCAGTTTGCCCCTTTGCTGATGGATGTGGTGCGTGTCTCAGCCTGTAACGAGTACCGCGATCGTCGTGATGACGAAAGCCAACAGCAATATACCCAGCGTCTGCTGAATGAACTGGAAGAGGCGATTCTGACAACCGGGCCGGAGAAAATCATCGGCTTTTGCGCGGAAACCGTGGTGGGTGCCACTACCGGAGCTACCCCGCCGACGCCGGGCTACTTCCAGGGTGTACGCCGCCTGTGTGACAAATACGGCATCCTGTATATCGCCGATGAAGTGATGTGTGGCATGGGACGCACCGGCACCCTGCATGCCTTTGAACAGGATGGTGTGGTACCGGATATCGTCACCATCGCCAAAGGCTTAGGTGGGGGTTATCAGCCGATTGGTGCGGTGCTGGCGAGTGAAAAGATTGTCGCGGCGTTACAGGCGGGAAGCGGCCTGTTCCAGCACGGGCATACTTATATCTGCCATGCCACGGCCGCGGCCGCCGCACTGGCAGTGCAGCAAATCATTGAGCGCGATAACCTGCTGGAGCAGGTGCAGCAGCAGGGGGCGTATCTGCACCAGGCACTGCGCGAGGTGCTGGGAGAGCTGCCACACGTGGGTGACACCCGTGGGCGCGGTTTGTTCGCCGGTGTGGAACTGGTGCAGGACAAGGGCAGCAAAACCCCGTTCGATCCGGCACTGAAGTTACATGCCGCGATTAAAGCGCAATGCATGGAACGTGGCCTGATGGTCTATCCGATGGGCGGCACCCTCGATGGGCAATATGGCGACCATATCCTGATCGCACCGCCGTTTATCATCACCCGTCCGCAACTGGATTTTGTGGTGGAGACGTTACAGCAGGTGATTAGCACAGAAACGCGCAAGCTGGCGGGGCGTTAGTCATGAATCGTTTACCTCCGCTCGCCGAGCATCAATGGAGCGATGAACAACGCCAGCTGGCCGAAGAGATCATCAACGGACCACGCGGCGCATTGCTGCCACCGTTTGAACCGCTGCTGCGTAGCCCGGAGTTGATGGCTCATGCACAGCGGATGGGTGAATATCTGCGCTATCGCAGCGCGCTGGGTCAGCGTCTGTCGGAACTGGCGATTCTGCTCACCGCGCGCCACTGGTCGCAGCCGGTAGAGTGGGCCATTCATGCCTCTATCGCCCGTGACAAGGGGATTTCCGCCCGCGCGGTGCAGGCGATTAATGAACAACGTCTGCCTGATGATTTGCAGGCTGATGAGTGGGTGGTCTATCACTTCTGCCAGCAATTGCATCAGCAGAAAAAGGTACAGGACGACACCTGGCAACAGGCCATCGCTCTGTGGGGCGAAAAAGGTGTGGTCGATCTGATCGGTATTAACGGTTATTACAGTTTTCTTTCCATGATTATGAACGGTGCACAGACGCCGGTACCCGACACCCGGGATTTTATTATCCCCGCATAAGTGGTTCACTCGAAAATAAGAGCCGGCAGATAACGCATGTGTTGTGCTCTTATTCCCCGTGCTGAATAACATTGACTTTAAATGGTGGCGCAATGATTTATTGCGCTGCGCGAAGGCTACTGCCTGCATTTTCACTGACGCCGAGGGTTATTATGTCTGCATTTTTTACTAAATTAAAAGTCACACTGGCACTGGTTGCCTGTTCCGCGAGTTTTGCTGCGATGGCTCAGGATAAATTAGTGGTGGGTGTTGATACCGCATTTGTTCCTTTTGAATTCAAACAAGGCGATAAATATGTCGGTTTTGATATCGACTTATGGAATGCCATTGCGCAGAAAATGCATGTCAGCTACGAATTACGTCCGATGGATTTCAGCGGATTAATTCCGGGTCTGCAATCACGCAATCTGGATGTGGCGATGGCGGGTATCACCATCACCGATGCCAGAAAACAGGTGGTTGATTTCAGCGAAGGTTATTACAACGCTGACCTGTTAATCGCGGTAAAAAGCGGTGATAACAGCATCACCAAATTCAGCGATCTGGCCGGTAAAAAAGTGGGGCTGAAACAAGGCACTGCGGCGGCCAGCTTTATGAAAAGCAAATATAAAGCCGATTACGTAGAGTTCCCGAATATCGACAATGCCTATCTCGATTTGCAGGCGGGTAATCTGGATGCCGTGGTACACGACTCTCCCAACGTGCTGTACTACGTAAAAACCGCCGGGGATGGCAAAGTAAAATCTGTTGGTGAAAACGATAGCAGCCTGCCGCAGCAGTATGGTTTTGCGATGCAGAAAAACAGCAGCTGGACGCCGAAAGTCAATGCTGCGTTGCAGGCATTGCGCACCGATGGCACCTATAACAAGATCTACGTGAAGTGGTTTGACAAGCAACCTAAATAATCCCATTGGGCCGGTGTCAGCCGGCCTGAATTGAGACAATCTGGTCGATATATGAATTTCGAAACAAAATATATATGGGAATCCCTGCCGTTATTATTGCAGGGGTTACAGCTGACGCTCATCATCTCGCTGACGGGTTTGTTAGGTGGATTTGTTATTGGTCTGCTGGCCGGCACCTGTCGTGCACTCGGTGGCCGGGTATCGAAGACGATATCGCTAATTTTCGTCGAACTTATTCGCGGTACACCGATAATGGTGCAGGTAATGTTTATTTACTTTGCACTGCCGATGGTGCTACCGATTCGTATTGATCCGGTGACTGCTGCGATTGTTACCATTATTATCAACTCCGGCGCTTATATTGCGGAAATCACCCGAGGTGCCATTTTATCGATTAATAAAGGTTTTAAAGAAGCAAGCCTGGCGATGGGGTTATCGCAGCGCAGCACGCTGTGGTTCGTCATTATGCCGCTGGCGCTGCGTCGCATGATTCCGGCATTGGGTAACCAATGGATCATCAGCATTAAAGACACGTCACTGTTTATTGTGATTGGTGTGGCTGAGTTAACGCGTCAGGGGCAGGAAATTATTGCCGGAAACTTCCGTGCGCTGGAAGTGTGGACCGCCGTAGCACTGATTTATCTGCTGGTGACGCTGTGCCTGAGCTTCCTGCTGAAGCAACTGGAGAAAAGGATCCATATTTTATGAGCATGGTTGAATTCAATGCGGTGTCGAAGCATTTCGGTGCGACCCAGGTGCTGCACGATATCAATTTAAAAATTGAAGCCGGCGAAGTGGTGGTGATTATCGGTCCGTCGGGATCGGGGAAATCGACGCTGCTGCGCTGTATCAATAAACTGGAAGAGATTTCATCCGGCACCCTGCTGGTAGCGGGCATGCATGTCACCGACCCACACGCCAATGAATGCGATATCCGGCGCGAGGCGGGAATGGTGTTTCAGCAGTTTCATCTGTTTCCACACCTGACGGCGCTGGAGAATGTGATGTTCGGCCCGATTCGCGTGCGTAAGCAGAGCAAAGCGGCGGCGCGTGAACAGGCGCTGGCGCTGCTGGATCGAGTGGGTCTGCGTGAGCGTGCGGATCATTATCCCTCGGAATTATCGGGCGGCCAGCAGCAGCGTGTTGCCATTGCCCGCGCGCTGGCGGTAAAGCCAAAAATGATGTTGTTTGATGAACCGACCTCGGCACTCGATCCGGAGCTGCGTCATGAAGTATTGAAGGTAATGCGCTCGCTGGCAGACGAAGGGATGACGATGGTGATCGTGACCCATGAGATCGGTTTTGCCCGTGATGTGGCATCGAGACTGATTTTTATTGATGGCGGTACCATTGCTGAAGATGGTCCACCTGATATCCTGCTGAATGCCAGCCGCAATCCGCGCCTGAAAGAGTTTTTGCAGCACGTTTCCTGAACACAAGTGAATGATAACACCATGAAAAAAATCGCAATCAGGGGTTCCGCCTTTGCCATCGGCCAGCAGTTGGGTGAGTTTGGCCGTGATGCCTGGCATCAGGAGCTGACGCAAACCCGGCTGTGGCAAACCGTGGTCGCCATGCAGGGCTCTGAACAGTTGCAGGCGATGCGCGCGATGGTGATCGCGCAATATCCGCTGATTTGGCAGGAATTACAGGGCATGGCGCAGGGGCTGGCAGCCTCCATCGATGAAGTCTTTGCCTGGAACTGCCGTGGCGATTTAGTCCGCTCCACCTCGGATGGTTGCACCACGGTGGCGGGTTGTGCCCCAACCGGTGAGGTGCTTATCGCCCATAACGAGGATGGTTTCCCTCAGTTGCGTGATGATTGTGCGCTGGTGAGCGTCACGCCGGATGAAGGGCTGGGTTTTACCAGCTTCGCGTATCCCGGTTCCATTCCCGGCCATACCTTTGCGGTTAATGAAAAGGGGATCGTTAACACGGTAAATAACATCCGGGCGCAGCATCGCCCGCAGGGTTTACCGCGCCAGGTACTGGCCCGTGCGGCGCTCAATGCCAGCACGCTGGATGAGGCCGTGCTGGTGTTAACCACCCATACGCGCGCGGGTGCTTTTCACCATACGCTGGGTCAGATGGGCGATAGCCGGGTGTTTAGCGTTGAAGCCACTGGTTCAGGTTGTTCAGTGGTACCACTGACGTCGGTCATGGGCCACGCCAATCATTTGATTCATCCGGTGATGGCCGATGTGCAGCAGGTGATCACCGCCAGCTCCGCTTCTCGCCAGAGCCGGTTGATCGCCTGGCAGGCCAGCCAGCCGCAGCTGGATTCGGTTGCCGCGCGGGCGATTTTATCCGATCAGCATGATGCTGAGCTGCCGATCTATCGGCTCTCGCCGCAGGACCCGGACGAAGAAAACACCCTGGCGACGGCGGTATTCACCCTCGGCGCACAGCATGTTGACTGGCAGGTGTTTGGTCTGAATCGTGAAGCCGCAGCATGGCAGGGAAGGGTAGACTAACGGCAATGCCGTCATCCGGCAGGATGACGGCCTGATAAAAAGTCATTTACTGGCTGGTGCCGTCAGTTTTGCTATTGACGTCATCACTACCGGTTTTGGTTTTGACTTTCTTATTTATGTCCGGACATTTCCCGTCTTTACACTGACTATTTTTATTCACTTCGCTGGCAGACATATTACTGCTGCTCCCACCTGAAGTGGCTGCGCTATTGGTGTTGCTATCAGTGTTATTAATTTTGCTGTTATCGACTTTATTGGGCGGCAGATTCTGTTTTGCGCCACCGGCAGCCGCACCGGCATCAGCCGCCTGATTGGTGGTGCCGTTATTGTCAGCCGCCGCCATTGCAGCGCCACTGCCCAGAGTCATTGCTGCTGTCAGAAAGATCATTGCAAACTTATTCATCATTTTGCTCCTGTAGTTTATGACAGTCGCCGTCTTAAACCCGATGGTGCGGTTTGACGAAAACAAAGCACCCTGACGGAATATAATTCCATCTAAGATGTGTCGTCTGAATATAAATAATGAAGGTGATCAATTTCGTAGTGCTTACTATTAAAAGTCTAGTGCAAAACCGCATAAATGCAAATTTCGCTTATACCCTTTCCCCGCATGGGCAATTTACAGCTGTTGCCTGACGGGCTACATTGGACGGGTTGCGTCCGGCGCGCGCCGGGCCAGAAATTGAATGGAATAAGCATGAATTACCAGAACGACGATTTACGTATTCGAGAAATCAAAGAGTTATTGCCTCCTGTTGCGCTGCTTGAGAAATTTCCTGCGACCGATAATGCGGCACAAACCGTTGCTAAAGCCCGTCAGGCTATCCACCGTATTCTGCATGGTGCAGACGATCGCCTGCTGGTGATCATCGGACCCTGTTCGATCCACGACACCACTGCGGCAAAAGAGTATGCAGAACGTTTACTGCAGCTGCGCGATGAGCTGAACGGCGAGCTGGAAGTGGTGATGCGCGTCTATTTTGAGAAGCCGCGTACCACGGTGGGCTGGAAAGGGCTGATTAACGATCCTTACATGGACGGCAGCTTCCAGATCAACGATGGCCTGCGTCTGGCGCGTAAACTGCTGGTGGATATTAATGACACCGGCCTGCCCGCTGCTGGTGAGTTCCTCGATATGATCACCCCGCAATACGTGGCTGATCTGATGAGCTGGGGCGCAATTGGTGCGCGTACTACTGAATCACAGGTGCACCGTGAGTTGTCTTCCGGTCTGTCCTGCCCGGTCGGCTTCAAAAACGGCACTGATGGCACCATCAAAGTGGCGATTGACGCTATCAACGCTGCCAGCGCGCCGCATTGTTTCCTGTCAGTCACCAAATATGGCCATTCGGCGATTGTCGAAACCAGCGGTAATGAAGATTGCCATATCATCCTGCGTGGCGGTAAAGAGCCGAACTACAGCGCTCATCACGTGGCTGCGGTAAAAACCGGGCTGGAAAAAGCGGGCCTGACGCCGCAGGTGATGATCGACTTCAGCCACGCCAACAGCAGCAAACAATTCCAGCGCCAGATGGTGGTTGCGGAAGATGTTGCGCAGCAGATTGCGGGTGGCGAGCAGGGGATTACCGGTGTGATGCTGGAGAGTAACCTGGTGGAAGGTAATCAGAGTCTGGAGAGCGGTGAACCGCTGGTGTACGGCAAAAGCGTGACGGATGCCTGCATTGGTTGGGAAGATACAGATAAAGTGTTGCGCCAGTTGGCGCAGGCGGTTAAACAGCGCCGCGGTTGATTTATCGCGCTGTTGTAAAATCTGCGCGATAAATCGCGCCGCTACACAAAATGAAAGGCCAGACTTGCGTCTGGCCTTAATTTTTATTTCGCTTTACCCTGGTTCGCGACGGCTGCGGCTTTCGCAGCAATCTCATCAGCGTCACCCAGATAATAACGTTTGATCGGCTTGAAGTTTTCGTCGAACTCATACACCAGCGGAACGCCAGTCGGGATGTTCAGTTCGAGGATTTCATCTTCGCTCAGATTGTCGAGGTATTTTACCAGCGCACGCAGGGAGTTACCGTGCGCAGCGATAATCACTTTCTCACCGCTCTTGATGCGCGGCAGAATGCTGTCGTTCCAGTAAGGAATAACACGCTCGATGGTCAGCGCCAGGCTTTCGGTGGTCGGCAGCTGGGCATCAGTCAGTGACGCATAACGCGGGTCGTGGCCCGGGAAACGCTCATCGCTGCGATCCAGTTCCGGCGGAGTCACGGCAAAACCACGACGCCACTGTTTCACCTGATCGTCACCGTATTTCGCCGCGGTTTCAGCTTTGTCCAGACCCTGCAGTGCACCGTAGTGACGCTCGTTCAGACGCCAGCATTTTTCTACCGGCAGCCAGGCTTGATCCAGCTCATCCAGTACATTCCACAGGGTGTGGATGGCACGTTTCAGCACGGAAGTGTAGGCAAAATCGAATACGAAACCTTCTTTCTTCAGCAGCTGACCGGCTGCTTTGGCTTCGGTGCGACCCTTATCGGACAGATCCACATCGTACCATCCGGTGAAGCGGTTTTCCTGATTCCACTGGCTTTCGCCGTGGCGCACCAGAACCAGCTTAGTTACGGCCATAGCTTAACTCCTTAATGCTTGATGATTATAGAAACCGGCGGCGGCCACCTGATTGAGCGGCTCACTAATAGCGCCATACCATAGCGGAAAACATCGCACTGCGTAAGCCTGTCCACGACGCAGTGCGCGTTTTTCAGCCTGCTGATCAGTGCGGGGTGAGGCGGTAACGCGTCACAGACTGCCAGCTGTCGCCAGGTTGCAGCCAGCAATCTGGCTGTGGCCACTCAGTATGGTTGGGCGAATCCGGTAAAAATTCACTCTCTAAGGCGATGCCCTGGAAAGCAGTATAGCTTCCCTGCTCGCGGGCGCGTGTTCCGTCCAGATAGTTGCCGGAGTAGAACTGCAGCGCCGGGGCTGCGGTAAATACGCTCAGCTCCAGTTTGCCGTCAGCCGACCACAGTCGGGCTGCGGGCTGGCTGCTGTCACCTGTGGTATTCAGCAGAAACGCATGGTCATAACCTTTTACCGCTTTCTGATCGTCATCGGCGAGGAAGTCATCGGCAACGGTTTTCGGCTGGCGAAAATCGAAGCTGGTTCCCTCCACCGCTTTAAGCGGCGCATTGGGGATGCCTTCACTGTCGACCGGCAGATAACGGTCCGCCAGCAGTTGTAAGCGATGCTGGCGTGCATCGCCATGATGCGCGTCAAGGTTGAAGTAAGCATGATTGGTCAGGTTAACCGGGCAGGGCTTATCGGTGCGGGCCTCGTAGTGGATCGACAGACAATTGTCGTCATCGAGGTGATAGCGCAGATCAGCAATCAGATTGCCGGGGAAACCCTGATCGCCGTCAGGCGAATCGATACGATAATGCACTTCAGTTTCGCTCTGGCTGAGAATTTGCCAGCGGCGCTTATCAAATCCTTCCGGTCCGCCGTGCAGCTGATGTTTACCCTGATTGGCGACCAGCGCCAGCTTCAGCGGTTGCAGCGTGGCGTTGGCAATACGGTTGGCATAGCGGCCCACCGTCGCCCCAAGATAGGCGTCCTGATGCAGATAATCGGACGGCGTAGCGCAACCAAGCAGCGCTTCGCGCACGCTGCCATCCTGCATCGGCACACGCGCCGAGAGCCAGGTGGCTCCCCAATCCATAAAGGTCACTACCATGCCGTTGCGATTGCGTAAGACGGTAATCCGCCACGGTTGTCCGTCCGGTGCATGTGATTGCACATCATTTACCATTGGCCCGCTCCTTCAGAAGCTTTGCACACGTAAAAGGTTTCTTTGATACCGGTTTTGGCTTCGTATTGTTCGGCCACTGCGGCCTTCACCTGATCCACCAGATCGGTTGGCATCAGCGCCACGATGCAGCCACCAAAACCGCCACCGGTCATACGCGCACCACCGCGCGTACCGATCTCAGCTTTGACGATCTCGACCAATTGATCAATCGGCGGCACGGTGATTTCGAAATCATCACGCATCGAGGCGTGCGATGCGGCCATCAGCTCACCCATACGGGTCAGATCGCCCGCGCTGAGTGCATCGGCGGCTTCCAGCGTGCGGGCGTTTTCCGTGATCACATGACGTACGCGTTTGGCGACCAGCGGATCGAGCTGGCTTGCTGCGGCGGAGAATTCTTCCAGCGTGACATCGCGCAGTGCCGGTTTGTTGAAGAAGCGTGCACCGGTTTCACACTGCTCGCGACGGGTGTTGTATTCGCTGCCCACCAGCGTGCGGCGGAAGTTGGAGTTGATGATCACCACCGCCACATCGGCAGGCATCGACACTGCGCGGGTGCCAAGGGTGCGGCAATCCAGCAGCATGGCGTGATCCTGTTTACCAAGCGCGGAAATCAGCTGATCCATGATGCCGCAGTTACAGCCGACGAACTGGTTTTCTGCTTCCTGGCCGTTCACCGCAATGGCAGCACCGTCGAGCGGCAGTTGCCACAGTTGCTGGAAGACGGTGCCGACCGCCACTTCCAGCGATGCCGATGAGCTCAGGCCTGCACCCTGCGGGACGTTACCGCTGATCACCATATCCACACCGCCAAAGCTGGCATCACGTTTTTGCAGATGTTTCACCACGCCACGCACATAGTTGGCCCACATCGGCTCGGTTACCGGTTCAATCGGCGCATCCAGCGAGAAGCTGTCTTGTTGATTGTCGTAATCCACCGCGACCACGCGCACCTCGCGGTCATCACGTTTGGCGCAGGCAATCACGGTTTGATAATCAATGGCGCAGGGCAGTACGAAACCGTCATTATAGTCGGTGTGTTCACCAATCAGGTTTACGCGGCCCGGAGCCTGGATGCTGTGGCTCGGCTGATAACCAAATGTCTCAACGAAGGTCTGTTGTGTAATGGATTTTAATGACATTTATTGCGCCTCGCGGAAATGGACATCGCTGACAGAACGCAGGCGTTCTGCCGCCTGTTCTGCCGTTAAATCACGTTGGGTTTCGGCCAGCATTTCATAGCCAACCATAAATTTGCGTACCGTTGCTGAACGCAGCAGCGGCGGATAGAAGTGAGCATGCAGCTGCCAGTGTTCGTTAGCTTCACCATTAAAAGGTGCGCCGTGCCAGCCCATCGAGTAGGGGAAGGAGCACTGGAACAGGTTGTCGTAACGGCTGGTCAGCAGTTTGATCGCCAGCGCCAGATCTTTACGCTGGGCGTCCGAAAGATCGGTGATGCGTTTGATATGCGCTTTGGGCAGCAGCAGGGTTTCAAACGGCCATGCTGCCCACCAGGGCACTACTGCCAGCCAGTGATCGGTTTCTACCACCGTGCGGCTGCCATCTTTCAGTTCACGCGCGGCGTAATCCACCAGCATCGGTGTACCTTTTTCGGCAAAGTAACGACGCTGATGCGCATCTTCGCGCTGTGCTTCGTTGGGTAAAAAGCTGTTGGCCCAAATCTGTCCATGTGGATGGGGGTTGGAGCAGCCCATCGCCGCGCCTTTGTTTTCGAATACCTGCACCCACGGGTAGTGCTGGCCGAGGTCGGCGGTTTGTTCCTGCCAGGTACGGACGATATCTTCCAGCGCGCTGAGCGGCAGCTCCGGCAGGGTTTTGCTGTGATCCGGCGAGAAGCAGATCACCCGGCTGGTGCCGCGTGCGCTTTCGCAGCGCATCAGAACGTCGTCGCTCTCGGGGGCGTCCGGCGTGTCGGTCATCAGGGCGGCAAAGTCATTAGTAAAGACGTAGGTGCTTTTATAATCAGGGTTTTTATCACCGGTGATACGGGTGTTACCGGCGCAGAGGAAGCAATCGGGATCGTGTGCGGGCAGCTTTTCCAGTGCCGGTGTTTCCTGTGCGCCTTGCCACGGGCGTTTAGCACGATGTGGCGAGACCAATACCCACTGATCGCTTAGCGGGTTATAACGGCGATGCGGATGATCGACCGGGTTAAATTTTTCCATGTGTGATCCTGGTAAAAAACAAACAGATAAAAATGACTTCGATCAAAGTAGCACAAAGGCCAGACTGAAAGCGTGATCCAGTCTGGATAAATGGTATCGTTTACACAAGGTGACGATTCTCATTTTGTGGGTTTAATCGCAGAGTTTGCTGAATATATGGGCAATACAGTGGTAGCGATTACACAAGAGGGGTGTGCGCGATAAATCGCGCCGCTACTTATGATCGCACCAGGCGTAGCGGCGCGATTTATCGCGCGAGTTTGTTAACGTAATGATTCCTGCTGATATCCGTAGCCGCCGCCTTCCTGCGCCACAAAACTCAAACGATGGGTGATGCACTGCGGTGCATCCTCAGCATGGTGCGAAACAAACAGCAATTGCGTCCGCCCCTCACCAATCAACACATCAACAAAACGGCGTACCAGCAGGCGGTTGATCGGATCCAGCCCCTGCAATGGCTCATCAAGGATCAGCAACGCGGGATGTTTGACCAGCGCGCGTGCGATCAGCACCAGCCGCTGCTGGCCCCATGACAGGCTATGGAAGGGGGCATCGGCCAGGGTGTTATCCATCCCCAGCAAGGCCAGCCACTGGCGCGCGAGCGCTTTCTGTCGATCGGACACCGCCTGATACAGGCCAATCGAATCGAAGAAACCCGACAGAATCACGGTGCGCACATTCACGCTGACGCGATAATCGAGATGCAGGCTGCTGCTGACATAACCAATATGTTGTTTGATGTCCCAGATGGTTTCCCCGCTGCCGCGCCGGATACCGAACAGCGTTAAATCGTTACTGTAGCCCTGCGGGTGATCGCCGGTCACCAGGCTGAGCAGAGTGGATTTGCCTGCGCCGTTCGGTCCGACAATCTGCCAGTGCTCGCCAGGATTAACCTGCCAGCTCAGGCCGTTAATCACCGGTTTGTCGTTATAGGACACCACGCCGTTGCGCAGAATCACGCGCGGCGCATCATCCGCCAGCGGCGGGAGCTGATCGGGCGCATCGGCCTCCGGCAGCGCCATTCCCTCCAGCTTCTCGCTGTGCGCCAGCTGGGCCACCAGCGCTTCCGCCAGAATCGCGCGGCGCTCGCCGACGTGCGTCAGGGTGCATTCCGCCAGCACGCCAACCTGCTGAACAAAATCAGGAATATCATCAAAGCGGTTCAACACCAGCACCACGGTGTAACCCTGCTGATGCAGATCGCTTAGAGTTTGTGCCAGGCTGGCACGGGACGCGACATCCAGGCCATCAAAGGGTTCATCGAGGATCAGCAGGTCCGGCTGTGCCATCAGTGCCTGACACAGCAGCGTTTTGCGGGTTTCGCCGGTGGAAAGATATTTGAAGCGACGATCGAGCAGATAGCTGATACCAAACTGCTGCGCCAGCGCCTCGCAGCGTGCTTCGTCCTTCACTTCATCCTGAATGATCTGCGCGGCGGTGCGACCGGTGTCATCTTCGCCTTCAGAGAGCAGATCGGTGTTATTGCGTTCCCACTCTTCGGTCACCAGCTTTTGCAATTGCTCCAGTGATAAACGCGTCGGACGCTGAAAGTTATGACTGACGCTGCCTTTGCCCGCGGGCAGTTCGCCTGATAACGCGCGTGCCAGCGATGACTTGCCGCTGCCGTTGGCACCGACAAAGGCCCAGCTTTCACCGCTGTTAAGGGTTAAATCGTTGAGGGACAGCACTCGGGTGTCGCTAAGACGAAACGTGCCTTGCGAAATTTGCAATGAAGCCATGATTTATTCCATTTTATGCATCGTGTCACTCAGTTGTAGCGACCGCTGCCAATGAAGTCAAATCATGGCCAGGATTTCAGAGCAGTGTGGCGATGATGGCGTGTTCCGCATTAAAACTGGCGGTGACGTTATCGCCAGCCTGTAGATTCTGCTGTGCCACTTCGCTGTTGGGGACGGTAGCGCACAGAATTTCTCCCCCCGGCAATGCCATCAGCACTTCGCTCACCTGATCGCCGGGTTCGATGGCGGTGATTTGCACAGCCAGCTGATTATCACTCTGGCTGGCAGCACGGCTGACCTGAATCCACGGCGCTTTGATCAGCACCAGCACTTCTTTGCCGTTTTCCAGCTGCAAACGCTCGGCGCTGCGCTGGGTCAGCGCCACCTGCAGGCGGGTCACGCCATCGCTCAGCAGCACATCAAGATGCTGCACCACCTGCTGGTGATCACGCGTCAGCACCGTACCAAAAAGCTGGTTACGCGCGCTGGTCTGCAACGAGAAACGGGCAATCGCCGCCAGCAGGCTATCGAGGGGCAGGCTGTCATTCTTCAATACATCAAAGGCTTTTTGCTGAATCTGCTCCATCAGCTGAAACAGTTGGATTAGGCGTTCGCCGTAACGTGTCAGCTGCGCTCCACCGCCGCCTTTGCCACCGGTGGCACGTTCTACCAGCGTTTGATCGGCCAGTTGGTTCATTTCGTTGATGGCATCCCAGGCACTTTTGTAACTGATACCCGCCAGTTTTGCCCCCTGGCTAATGGAGCCGGTTTCCTGGATGCGCTTCAGCAGCTCAATACGACGCGGATCGGCAAACAACTTCTGTTGCAGACGAATATGAAGAGAGAGTTCAGCTTGCATGTCAGCTCCTTAGGTTAGTCTGTCGATTCTAATCAGCTGTTAAAGTAAAAGCACGAAAAGGGCATGGCACTTTATTCTCAGGACGTTACAATCACTTTTTTATTTTCTGCGTGAGGTTTCCATGCTGGAACTGCTAAAAAGCCTGGCCGTCGCCGTGATTATGGTGCCGATTGTTATGGCTATCATGCTGGGCCTGATTTACGGCCTCGGCGAAGTGTTTAACGTCATCTCCAAATTTGGCCGTCGCGACGATCGTTCCGCCAACGGCTCACATTGATTTTCCAGCGCCCGCATCTCGCGGGCGTTTTGTCCTTAACTTCCGTCAAATCCTGCCGATATAAAGCTCATGACAGCATCAAACCTTGCGTTGTAGTATTCAGTATATAACGTAACAAGGAGATAAAAATGCTATCAAAACATTACCGCTGGGGTGCCGTTGCCGTTCTGTCTTTCTCACTGACCGGACCGGCACTGGCCGCAGAGAAAATCACCGTGTTTGCTGCGGCTTCACTGACCAATGCGTTGCAGGAAATTGGCACGCAATATCAGAAGCAGACCGGCGTTGAAGTGGTGTCATCTTTTGCCTCTTCCTCCACGCTGGCACGCCAGATTGAACAGGGCGCACCAGCGGATTTGTTCATCTCTGCCGACCAGCAGTGGATGGATGATGCGGTGCAGAAAAAGAGCGTGATCGACAACACGCGCTATACCCTGCTGGGCAATGATCTGGTGCTGGTGGCTCCGCGCAGCAACAGCGCTAAAGAAGTCACCATCAATGAAAAAACCGACTGGAAAAGCCTGCTGAAAGGCGAGCGTCTGGCGGTGGGCGATCCGGACCATGTACCGGCCGGGATTTACGCCAAAGAAGCATTACAGAAACTGGGCGCATGGGACACCTTAGCGCCAGTGCTGGCACCGGGCAATAGCGTGCGTGCGGCGCTGGCGCTGGTCGAACGTAATGAAACGCCTTACGGCATTGTTTACGGTTCTGATGCGGTCGCCAGTGATAAAGTCCAGGTTGTCGGTCGTTTCCCGGAAGATAGCCACAAACCGGTGGAATATCCGATGGCGATTGTCAAAGAACATCAACGTGCGCCGGTTGAGGCCTTCTACAAATATTTGCAGGGGCCGGAAGCCGCCGCAGTGTTTAAACAGTATGGATTTACGCCGAAGAAATGATACTGAGTGATCCTGAATGGCAGGCGGTGTTTCTCAGCCTGAGAGTCTCCTGCGTGGCGGTGCTGTGCAGCCTGCCGTTTGGCATCCTGATGGCCTGGATTTTGGCACGCTGCCAGTTTCCAGGCAAAACCCTGCTGGATAGCCTGATCCATCTGCCACTGGTGCTGCCACCCGTGGTAGTGGGCTATCTGCTGCTGATTTCCCTCGGACGCCGTGGCTTTATCGGCCAATGGTTGTATGACTGGTTCGGTATCAGTTTTGCCTTTAGCTGGCGCGGTGCGGTCATTGCCGCGGCGGTAATCGCGTTTCCGCTGATGGTGCGGGCGATTCGCCTGGCGCTGGAAGGCGTCGACACCCGGCTGGAACAGGCGGCGCGCACCCTGGGTGCGGGGCGCTGGCGCGTATTCTTCACCATCACCTTACCCCTGACGTTTCCTGGCATTATCGTTGGCACGGTACTGGCCTTTGCCCGCTCGCTGGGCGAATTTGGTGCCACCATCACCTTTGTCTCCAATATTCCTGGCGAAACGCGCACCATTCCCTCCGCGATGTTTACCCTGATTGAAACGCCCGGGGCGGAAAATGCGGCGGCACGGCTGTGTGCGGTGGCGATTCTGCTGGCGCTGCTGTCGCTGGTGGCCTCGGAACTGCTGGCCCGCTGGGGCCGTAAGCGGTTGGGGGTTTAATGCTGACACTTAATTTTTCCCAGCAACTGGGCAATCACCAGCTGGAAGTGGACGTTGATATTCCAGGCAAAGGCATCACCGCCATTTTTGGCGTGTCCGGTGCCGGTAAAACCTCGCTGATCAACGCCATCGGGGGTTTAACGCAGCCACAACGCGGGCACATCAAACTGAACGAGCGGCTGTTATTTGATGCCGAATCCAGCCTGAACCTGCCGCCTGAGAAGCGTCGTATCGGTTATGTGTTTCAGGATGCGCGCCTGTTTCCGCATTACAGCGTGCGTGGCAATCTGCAATACGGCATGGCCGCCACGATGAAGCCGCAGTTTGATAGCCTGGTGGCGCTGCTCGGTCTGGAACCGCTGCTGCGGCGTGCGCCGTCTTCTTTGTCGGGCGGTGAGAAACAACGCGTGGCGATTGGTCGTGCACTGCTGACCGCACCGGATATCCTGCTGATGGATGAACCGCTGGCTTCGCTCGATCTGCCACGCAAACGTGAGCTGATGCCTTATCTGCAAAAGCTGGCGAAGCAGGTGGATATTCCGCTGTTATATGTGTCACACAGCCTCGACGAAATCCTGCAACTGGCGGATAACGTGCTGGTGCTGGATAGCGGTAAAGTGAAAGCCTTTGGTTCGCTGGAGAAGGTATGGAGCAGCGCGGCCATGCGTCCGTGGCTGCCGGTGAGCGAACGCACCAGCGTGCTGCGGGTGCAGGTGCTGGAGCAGCATCCCGATTACCCGATGACCGCACTGTCGCTCGGCGATCAACATATCTGGGTAAGCCGGGTTAATCAGCCGCTGAAAACCGTGTTGCGCATTCGTATTGCGTCAGCCGATGTCTCACTGGCATTACAGCCGCCGCAAAACACCTCGATCCGCAATATCCTGCCCGCGCAGGTGGTGGAGTTGCTGGAGATTGACGATCAGGTGGAAGTGAAGCTGCGCATCGGCATCAGCGAATTGTGGGCGCGCATCTCGCCGTGGGCGCGGGATGAGCTGGGCATCCGGCCAGATCAGTGGCTGTATGCCCAGATTAAAAGCGTCTCAATTACCGCCTGATTCGTCGCGATTCAGGCATATCCCGTAGCGGCGCGATTTTTACAGAATTTCCTGGTAAATCACCTCGGCAATGCCGGGTTCCAGATTGGTGCCAATCACTTTGCCGGCGCGTGCTTTAATCGCGTCGTCGGCATTGCCCATCGCCACACCCAGACCCACTTCCTCCAGCATGCTGAGGTCGTTGTAGTTATCACCGAACGCCAGCACATCTTTCATGCTCAGACCCTGGCTCTCCACCCACTGCGCGAGGCGTTTGCCTTTGCTGTTGCCGCGCTGGGCGATATCTACCTGATCGTGCCACGACCATTCACAAGCCAGCCCCAGCTCGGCTTCGGTCTGCTCAGCGAATTGTTGTAATGCGCGCATGTCAGGATGGGACAGAGCGAATTTCCAGATCGACTGCGCATCATGCGCCGCCTGTACCAGGCTCGGTACGTGCAGAAAGGTCGGACGCTGCTGCGGTGGCAGTGATTCCGCCCAGTTAAGCGTACGCGTGACATGGCCGGTGGGATGCTGGTAAAGCATCGCGTCATCGACATATAGCAGGCCGTGAATGTCCTGCTGGTCGAGCATTTCAATCACGCGTACCGCCTGTGATTTCTCCAGCGGATCGGATGCCAGCACTTTTTTTGCCTGATAATCATACAAATAGGTGCCGTTGCAACAGATTGCGGGTGTATCCAGTTGCAGCGCCTGATAAAAAGGATGGATGGCACAATGGTGACGACCGGTGACGATCAGCACTTTGACGCCAGCCTGCTGTGCGCGGGCCAGCGCTTCAAGGGACTCAGGCAGAATAGTTTTACGCGGGGTCAGCAGGGTGCCGTCAAGGTCAAGGGCGATTACGCGGTAGCTCATTACTCTTTCCGTCTGGGGTTACAAAGCAAACAGTCTACACCGGGCAACCGCTCTGAGACAAAAAACAGGGCACAAATGATTCCAGCGCGTCCAAATGAAACGCGCTACAGTGATACCCTTTCAGCAAGCCGAACAAGGAGAACGCATGAAACAAGTCGTGTATACCGCCAGCCCCGAGAGCCAGCAAATCCATGCCTGGCAGCTACAGGAAGATGGCGCGCTGACGTTACTGCAGGTGACGGATGTTGCGGGTCAGGTGCAGCCGATGGTGGTCAGCCCGAAGAAAGATTTCCTCTATGTCGGCGTGCGTCCGAATTTCCGTGTGCTGGCCTACCGCATCGCTGCTGATGGCACGCTGAGCGAAGCGGGTGAAGCCCCACTGCCGGGCAGCCCGACACATATCTCCACCGACCGTCTCGGTAACTACCTGTTCTGCGGTTCCTACAACGATGCCTGTGTCAGCGTCAGTCCGATTGGTAGCGATGGTGTGCCGCAGGCCCCGAGCCAGGTGATTGGTGAGCTGGATGGTTGCCACTCTGCCAATATTGATGTGAAAAATCAGACGCTGTTTGTTCCGGCACTAAAGCAGGACCGTATCTGCCTGTTCCAGCTGAACAGCGACGGTACGCTGACGCCGCGTCCGCAAGCGCAGGTGACCACGGTGGAAGGGGCGGGGCCGCGTCATATGGCGTTTCACCCGAATGGCAACTACAGCTATTGCGTGAACGAGCTGGACAGCACCGTAGATGTCTGGGCCTTGAGCAATGCGCATGGCGAAGTTGAACGTGTGCAGAGCCTGAACATGATGCCTGCCGATTTCACCGGCACCCGCTGGGCGGCAGATATCCACCTGACGCCAGATGGCCGTTTCCTGTATGCCTGCGACCGTACCAGCAGCATCATCACGGTGTTCAGCGTCAGTGAAGACGGTGGCCTGCTGACCCTCGAAGGTTTCCAGCCGACGGAAACGCAGCCGCGTGGTTTTAACATCGACCACAGCGGCAAGTACCTGGTAGCGGCGGGACAGAAATCTCACCATATCGAAGTGTACAAAATCAGCGACGATCGTGGTCTGCTGACACCGCTGGCGCGCTATGCGGTAGGGCAAGGCCCGATGTGGGTGGTGATTCACTCGCTGGATTAAATCCTTGCGCGATAAATCGCGCCGCTACGGGGCGGTGCGGTTTTTGGACGGGACAGGCATCCGGCACTTGATCGTAGCGGCGCGATTTATCGCGCTGTTTTTATCTCACTGAAAATGATGCGAAAAATCCAGCGCATCACGCACCGCGTCGGTGAGTTTCAAAAGCTCAGTGGCGGAAATCACATACGGCGGCATCAGATAAATTAAGCGTCCGAACGGACGGATCCACACCCCACGCTCAACAAAGAACTGCTGTAACGCCGCCATATCCACCGCCTGGTGGGTCTCAATCACGCCAATCGCCCCCAGCACGCGCGCATCTGCGACGGCAGGATGGCTGCGCAGTGGCAACAGCGCCGTACGCAGCTGCTGCTCAATAGCGGGCACCTGGGTGGACCAGTGGCCTTCATTAATCATTGTCAGACTTTCCACTGCCACCGCGCAGGCCAGCGGATTACCCATAAAGGTCGGGCCATGCATAAAGCAGCCTGCCGCGCTACGGCTGATGGTGTCCGCCACTTCACGGGTGGTCAGGGTGGCGGAGAGCGTCATGGTGCCGCCGGTCAGCGCTTTCCCCAGACACAAAATATCCGGTGTGATCCCGGCATGTTCACAGGCGAACAATTTACCGCTGCGGCCAAATCCAGTGGCGATCTCATCAGCAATCAGCAGCAAACCGTAGCGATCGCACAATTCACGCACTTGTTGCAGATAACGCGGATGATAAAAACGCATGCCGCCTGCACCCTGCACAATCGGCTCCAGAATCACCGCCGCAATCTGCTGATGATGCTGCTCCGCCAGACGGGCAAAATCGGCGAAATCTTCCTCCTGCCACGCCTCATCAAACCCCAGCTGCGGTGCGGCTGCGAACAGATGCTCCGGCAGATAACCGCGCCACAGGCTGTGCATCGAGTTGTGGGGATCGCACACCGACATGGCGGCAAAGGTATCGCCGTGATAACCGCGTTTCAGGGTGAGGAATTTTTGTCGGGTTTCGCCGCGTCCCAGCCAGTATTGCAACGCCATTTTCATCGCCACTTCGACGGCGATCGAACCTGAATCGGCGAGGAATACGCATTCAAGCGACTCGGGCGTCATCGCCACCAACTGGCGACACAACGCCACTGCGGCCGGATGGGTGATACCGCCAAACATCACGTGTGACATTTGGCTGATTTGCGCCTGCATCGCCTGATTGAGGCGGGGATGGTTATAACCGTGAATCGCGGCCCACCAGGACGACATACCATCCACCAGTTCGCGTCCATCGGCCAGCTGTAACTGGCATCCGTGTGCAGCTACCACCGGGTAGCAGGGCAGTGGATTCTGCATCGAGGTATAGGGGTGCCAGATATGCTGGCGGTCAAAATCGAGGTCATCCTGAGTGAACATGGGTATTGTAAACCAAAATTAAAAGATTTAGTTTACAAGTATAACCACGTTAATCGTCAGGATGAACCCTTTTCTGGAGCGAAGCAATGGCACACCGCTGGACACTGGCACAAGCCCAGGCACTATTTGATAAACCTTTCCTTGAGCTAATGTTTGAGGCGCAACAGGTACATCGTCAACATTTCGACCCGCGTCAGGTACAGGTCAGTACACTGCTGTCGATCAAAACCGGTGCCTGCCCGGAAGACTGTAAATATTGCCCGCAGAGCGCGCGCTACAAAACCGGGCTGGAATCAGAGCGGTTGATGGAAGTGGAAGCGGTGCTGGAATCGGCACGCAAAGCCAAAGCGGCCGGTTCCAGCCGCTTCTGTATGGGCGCTGCGTGGAAAAACCCGCACGAGCGCGACATGCCGTATCTGGAGCAGATGGTGCAGGGCGTGAAAGCGATGGGCATGGAAACCTGTATGACCCTCGGCACGCTCGACAACAGCCAGGCGCAGCGTCTGGCGCACGCCGGGCTGGATTTCTACAACCATAACCTCGATACCTCGCCGGAGTTTTACGGCAACATCATCACCACCCGTAGCTACCAGGAACGTCTGGATACGCTGGATAAAGTGCGCGGTGCCGGTATCAAAGTCTGCTCAGGCGGTATCGTCGGTCTGGGAGAAACGGTGAAAGATCGCGCCGGTTTGCTGGTGCAGCTGGCGAACCTGCCGACGCCGCCGGAAAGTGTGCCGATCAACATGCTGGTGAAGGTGAAAGGTACACCGTTGGCCGATAACGACGACGTAGAGCCATTCGATTTTATCCGCACCATCGCCGTGGCGCGCATCATGATGCCATCTTCTCACGTACGCTTGTCGGCAGGCCGTGAGCAGATGAGCGAACAGACCCAGGCGATGTGCTTTATGGCCGGGGCGAACTCGATTTTCTACGGCTGCAAGCTGCTCACCACGCCGAACCCGGAAGAAGACAAAGACCTGATTCTGTTCCGTAAACTGGGGCTGAATCCGGAGCATACCGCCACCACTGCCGGTGATAACGAACAGCAGTCTCAGCTGAGTGAGCAACTGCTGCACGCTGATACCCCACAGTTCTACAACGCGGCGGTGTAATGAGCTGGTTGCAACGCATCGAACAGGCGCTGGAAGAGCGACGCGCCGCTGATGGCTGGCGTCAGCGCGTGCGCGTTGAGCACAACAGCGTGCGCGAACTGACGGTCGCCGGACAGCGCTATTGTCACTTTTCCAGTAACGATTATCTCGGCCTGAGCCAGCATCCGGCGGTGATTGCCGCGTGGCAGAAGGGGGCGGCGGAGTCGGGTGCGGGAGCAGGGGCATCAGGCCATGTGACCGGTTACAGCCGCCATCATGCGCAGCTGGAAGAGGAGCTGGCCGACTGGCTGGGCTATCGGCGTGCGTTGCTGTTTATCTCCGGTTTTGCCGCGAATCAGGCGGTGATCCATTTGCTGGCGGAAAAACCGGATCGCATCCTTGCCGACAAGCTGGCGCACGCGTCATTGCTGGATGCTGCCAGCCACAGCCCGGCGCTGTTGCGTCGTTTCGCCCATAACCAGCCGCAAAGCCTGGCAAAAATGCTGGCAACGCCGGTTGAGGGCAACACGCTGGTGGTGACGGAGGGGGTGTTCAGCATGGATGGTGACAGCGCGCCGCTGGCAGAGATTGCAGCGGAAACGCGGCGTGGCAACGGTTGGTTGCTGGTGGATGATGCGCATGGTATCGGCGTCACCGGCGAACAGGGGCGCGGCAGCTGCTGGCAGCAGCAGGTGCGACCGGAACTGTTGATCGTTACCTTTGGCAAAGGCTTCGGCGTCAGCGGCGCGGCGTTGCTATGCGATGACGCCACTGCCGATTATGTTGAGCAGTTTGCCCGCCATCTGATCTATTCCACGGCGATGCCTCCGGCGCAATGTTGCGCGTTGCAGGCCGCATTGCAGCAAATTCGGCAGGGTGATGAACTACGCGCGCGTTTGCACGCCAACATCGCTCGCTTCCGCGCCGGTGCAGCCGATTTACCGTGGCAGCTGATG
This sequence comes from Pantoea sp. App145, assembly GCF_047947045.1. Taxonomy (NCBI): domain Bacteria; kingdom Pseudomonadati; phylum Pseudomonadota; class Gammaproteobacteria; order Enterobacterales; family Erwiniaceae; genus Pantoea; species Pantoea sp. App145. Next base: position 1,534,397 of record NZ_CP133290.1, on the reverse strand, counting down.
CCTTCGGCCAGCGCTATCCAGCCGCTGGTGGTGGGTGAGAACAGCGCAGCCCTGGCGTTATCACAACGACTGAAGGCGGCGGGGTGCTGGGTTAGCGCCATTCGTCCGCCAACCGTACCACCGGGCACCGCACGGCTGCGTATCACGTTAACCGCCGCGCATCACCCGGATGATATCGATCGTCTGCTGGAGGCGCTGTATGACGCTACAGGTCAATAAACAGGCGGTTGCGCAGGCGTTTGGTCGCGCAGCGCAGCATTACGAACAGCATGCTGAACTGCAACGCCAGAGCGGCGATGCGTTGCTGGCATTGGCCCCGGCCGGGTTTGGTCCGCACCTGCTGGATGCCGGATGCGGCACCGGCTGGTACAGCCGGTACTGGCGTGACCGTGGGCGCGAAGTGACCGCGCTTGATTTGTCGCAAGCCATGCTGGATAGCGCTGCACAGCAGCACTCGGCGCAGCATTATGTGCAGGGCGATATTGATGCGTTACCGCTGCCGGATGCCTGTGTTGATGGCGTGTGGAGCAATCTTGCGGTGCAGTGGAGCAGCGATTTGCGCACCGCTTTGCAGCAGTTTTTACGCGTCACCCGACCGGGCGGCACGGTGCTGTTTTCCACACTGTTGTCCGGTTCATTGCACGAGGTGCATCAGGCGTGGGCGCAGCTGGATGGGCGTCAGCACGCCAACCGTTTCCTCAGTGCAGCGCAGATTGCCGCTGCCACTCACGATCTCTCGCTTGAACACCAGCAGCAGACCATCACGCAGCACTTTCCCAGCGCGCTCAGCGCGATGCGTTCACTGAAGGGCATCGGCGCAACCCATTTGCATGACGGGCGGCCGGGAGGATTGCTGACGCGCACGCAACTGGCCCGGCTGGAGCAGGGCTGGCCGCAGGATGAGGCGGGTTATCGCCTCAGCTATCACCTGATGTTTGGAGTATTAACACCATGAAACGCTGGTTTATTACGGGCACCGATACTGAAGTAGGAAAAACGGTGGCCAGTGGGGCGCTGTTGCAGGCGGCCAGTGCAGCCGGATTGACCACCGCAGGCTACAAGCCAGTGGCTTCCGGCTGCGAGGTCACCGCCGAGGGGATTCGTAACAGCGATGCGCTGGCTTTGCAGCGTTACAGTTCGCTGGCGCTGCGTTATGAGCAGGTCAATCCGCTGGCCTTTATCGAGCCAACGTCGCCGCATATCGTCAGTGCGGAAGAGGGGCGACCCATCGAATTCGCTCAGCTGTCAGCGGGATTGCGCCAGCTGGAACAGCAGGCTGAATGGGTGCTGGTGGAGGGGGCAGGCGGTTGGTTTACCCCGTTGTCCGCCACCCAGACTTATGCCGACTGGGTGATCGCTGAACAACTGCCGGTCATTCTGGTGGTCGGAATCAAACTGGGCTGCATCAACCATGCGATGCTGACAGCCGCAGCCGTGCGCGCCAGTGGTTTATCGCTGGCCGGCTGGATCGCTAATGATATTCAGCCACCGGGCAAACGTCACCAGGAGTATCTGACAACCCTGCGTCAGCGTATTGATGCACCCTGCCTGGGCGAAATTCCGTACCTGACGGATGACGCTCAGCAGGCAGAGTGCGGACGCTTCCTGACACTGCCGTAGCGGCGCGATTTATCGCGCGGCTGGCATTGCGCAATAAATTGCGCCGCTACGGATTGTGCCAAAATAGCCGACATTATCAGGTCACCGTCAGCCATTTGTTGATGGTGACATCATCCAGCTGTGCCACTTTGCCCTGTGCCACATTACGACCCCGATGCAGCAACAGAAAGTAGTCAGCGACGCGGCGAATAAAGGAGACGTGTTGCTCCAGCAGCAGGATGGTCAGGCCATAATCACGGTTCAGACGGCGGATTAAGTTACCCATCTCCTCTTCGAGCCAGGGTGACATCCCTTCAGTGGGTTCGTCGAGGATTAACAGCTTCGGTTGCAGCACCAGCGCACGTGCCAAAGCCAGCTGCTGTTGTTGATCCATCGGCAGCTCGCCACTGCGCTGGTGACGCAGTGAGTAGAGCGCCGGGAACAAATCAAACACCATTTCCGGGATAGCGCGGCTGCGCTCATCCTGCGCCGCCATCAACGCAATCAGCAGGTTATCTTCCACGCTCATCTGCGAGAAAATATGACGTCCCTGTGGCACATAGCCAATGCCCATGCGTGCACGTTGCTCCGCCGGTTGCAGCAATAAGTCTTCGGGGGGGGAGCCATCTTCCTGCCATGTCATCGAGCCGCTGTTGATTGGCAGCCGCCCCATAATGCAGTTGACCAGCGTGGTTTTCCCCATCCCCGGACTCCCCAGCACGCCAGTGCAGGTGCCGGGCGGCAGATCCAGATCCACATCCCACAGAATATGGTTTTGACCGTAAAACTGATTCACCGAACGTAAACTCAGCATCTGACATTCTCCTTCCAGATAATTAGCCTGAATGCTTCCGCTCTGTGTCGTCTGGCAAACAGTCAAACACGATTCATCATTGCCACTCTCACCATCAGTGAGTTGTTACAAATGCTCTATCGATAAACCTGCAATTCTCAGGCCAGGTTGCTGATGCGATGAAAAATGCATCAATGGCGGGCAAAAATCAGGCTTAAAAGTTGAGTAACGCTTAACAATTCCACGGAGTGATAAAAAGGCTGCACTTTAGCGGTGCTGAATGCTTAACGATTCTGGTGCAGCCGATCTGGCATAAGGCAGAACCGGCAGGAATAAGTGGCCTTATTTACTGGAAATTTCATCCAGCAGCCCCCCTCAGCACGGAAAAAGAATAGTTAATGCCGCGCAGGTTGTGAGAAAAATAAACGCAAAAAAAAATTTTTTCGCACGTCAGGACAAGCCGGAGAAAATTATGCACAGGCGATGGGGGCGGGGCTGCCATCAGTTATCCACTATTCCTGTGGATAACCTTGTGTATTAGAGACTGAAAACAGAGCGCAAGCGAGGAAATACGCGGCCTGCATACATTATGCTGAGAAACTGGGCTTTTTAGTGATTCTCTAACAAATCAATATGTTAGTTAAAATCAAGCCTGAGAATTATCTTGCTCGTCATCAGACTGCAATTTTATGACGCTCTATTGACAAATGTTAAAAGCATCTCCTTTCTGGGGATAACCTTGTACCACAAGGTGTTACCTGTCCTTGTTAAAATTGCACTGCGGCGAGTCGCCACGCCTCCCCGTAATCGTGCAGCATACATGTAAATATATCCAGTATTTTTTACTGGCAAATTCGCGCTGGCAGAGTAGAATTAGCAGCCTGCCCGCCGACTTCTCCAGCAGGAACCGCAAAACCATGAGTAAAGCCTTTAAACTCAACTCCGCTTTTAAACCATCAGGGGACCAGCCTGAGGCGATTCGTCGTCTGGAAGAGGGGCTGGAGGATGGCCTGGCGCATCAGACGCTGCTGGGGGTGACCGGTTCGGGAAAAACCTTTACCGTGGCCAATGTGATTGCCGATCTTAACCGGCCTACCATGGTACTGGCTCCTAACAAGACGCTGGCGGCTCAGCTTTACGGCGAGATGAAGGAGTTCTTCCCGGATAACGCGGTGGAGTTTTTCGTCTCCTACTACGACTACTATCAGCCAGAAGCTTATGTGCCCAGCTCCGACACCTTTATAGAAAAAGATGCGTCGGTGAATGAGCATATTGAGCAGATGCGTCTGTCGGCCACCAAGGCGCTGCTGGAACGGCGTGACGTGATTGTGGTGGCGTCGGTTTCGGCGATCTACGGCCTGGGCGATCCCGATCTTTACCTGAAAATGATGCTGCATCTGACGCGCGGCATGATCATTGATCAACGCAGTATTCTGCGCCGCCTGGCGGAGTTGCAATATAGCCGCAACGACCAGGTGTTCCAGCGTGGCACCTTCCGCGTGCGCGGCGAGGTGATTGATGTCTTCCCAGCCGAATCTGACGATATCGCGCTGCGCGTGGAGCTGTTTGATGAAGAAGTGGAGCGGCTGTCACTGTTTGACCCGCTCACCGGCCAGGTGGTTTCGGTGGTGCCGCGTTTTACCGTCTATCCCAAAACCCACTATGTCACACCGCGCGAACGCATCCTGCAATCCATGGAAGAGATCAAAAAGGAGCTGGTGGTACGCCGTCAGGTGCTGCTGGAAAACAATAAATTACTGGAAGAACAGCGCATTACCCAGCGTACCCAGTTTGACCTCGAGATGATGAACGAGCTGGGTTACTGCTCCGGTATCGAAAACTATTCGCGCTATCTCTCCGGACGTGGGCCGGGCGAGCCACCGCCGACGCTGTTTGACTACCTCCCGGCCGATGGCTTGCTGGTGGTTGATGAATCCCACGTCACCATTCCGCAGATTGGGGGCATGTATCGCGGTGACCGCGCGCGTAAAGAGACGCTGGTGGAATATGGCTTTCGCCTGCCGTCAGCGCTGGATAACCGCCCGCTACGCTTTGAAGAATTTGAAGCGCTGGCCCCGCAAACCATCTATGTTTCGGCCACGCCGGGTAACTACGAGCTGGAGAAATCCGGTAATGAAGTGATTGATCAGGTGGTGCGTCCGACCGGCCTGCTCGATCCGATCCTCGAAGTGCGTCCGGTGACAACCCAGGTGGATGACCTGCTGTCGGAAATCCGTAAGCGCGTAGAGATCAATGAACGTGTGCTGGTCACCACCCTGACCAAGCGCATGGCGGAAGATTTGACCGAGTATCTGGAAGAGCACGGCGAAAAGGTGCGTTATCTGCACTCGGATATCGACACGGTGGAGCGTATGGAGATCATTCGCGACCTGCGCCTGGGTGAGTTTGACGTACTGGTGGGGATTAACCTGCTGCGTGAAGGGCTGGATATGCCGGAAGTGTCGCTGGTGGCGATTCTTGATGCCGATAAAGAAGGCTTCCTGCGCTCCGAACGTTCACTGATTCAGACCATTGGCCGTGCTGCGCGTAACATCAATGGTAAAGCAATTCTGTACGCTGATAAGATCACGCCGTCGATGGCTCGCGCCATTAGTGAGACAGAGCGCCGTCGCGAGAAACAGCAGCGCTACAATGAAGAAAATGGCATCGTGCCGCAGGGGCTGAACAAAAAGATCACCGATATTCTCGAACTGGGTAAAAACGTGGTCAAAACCCGTGGCAAGGGCAAAACGGCATCGCGCACCGCCGCTGAAGCCGAGGCCAGCTATCTGGCGCTCACCCCGCAGGCGATGCAGAAGAAAATTCATGAGCTGGAAGGGCAGATGCAGCAGCACGCGCAGAATCTGGAGTTTGAAGAGGCAGCGCGGGTACGCGACCAGTTGCATGAACTACGCGAGCTGTTTATCGCTGCCTCCTGATAACCGGAGCACCCTTTTGTTGCGCAATTTTCAGGTCAAAATGCCTGGATGGCATGCTCCAGCGCCACGCGCAGCAGCTGGCGGTCATGTCGGTATTTAATGTCGGCGGCCTCCAGCGGTTCGCGCACGATTAAACGCTCCTCTACGCCGCGAATATCCGCCGCCGGGCTGACGATCACTGCATCAATCACCCGTTTACCAATCGCTTTTTCCATGATCACCAGTTTGTCCGCCACGGTCAGGCTGGCGGCGGCCGGGCTGAGTTCCCGGCCCAGGTTGCCGATAAACACCATGGTTGCCGGGGTGCGACGCAATGCGCGCGCCATCTCTTCCATCAGCAGAATCGGCATCAGGCTGGTGTAGAAACTGCCGGGACCAATCAGGATCAAATCCGCTTCGCCAATCGCATCCAGCGCTTCACGAGTGGGGATGACGTTGGGATGCAGCATCAACTCCTGCGGGGCCTGCTTCATCTCATCAACTGCGGTTTCGCCGTACACCATATTGCCTTCGTTATCCTGGGCTACCAGATCGACGGGTTGCTCGGACATTGGAATCAAAAATGCATCCACTTTCAGCAGGTTGCGGATGATATTGATGGCTTCCAGCGGACGCACGCTGAGATGGTCAAGCGCTTTCAGGATCAGGTTGCCGAGGTTGTGACCGGCCAGTTCGCCATTGCCGGTAAAGCGATATTCAAACATCGCTGAAGCGACGCTCGGTTCGGTGATCAACTGGTTGATGCAGTTACGCATATCGCCCCAGGCAATACCGCCTTCTGAACGGCGGATGCGTCCGGTCGAACCGCCGTTGTCGGTGGTGGTAACAATACCGGTCAGACGCGAGCCAAGCGGTGCCAGCGCCGACATTACACGACCCAGACCGTGGCCGCCGCCCAGCGCCACCACACGATCCAAATCTGCCAGGGTACGATTCATGTTGCTCCTTATGACTGACGCTCAACCGTTGAGCAGCAGTTAAACTGATATGTATCAAAATCTGTCGGCTATTTTAACGTATCCTGTCGCGAAAATGCGGTGAAAAAACGTTATGTATCAATATATATAGCGAAAATCCTTAATGGAAGCGAACAACAAATCGCGCTAACATTCATGCAACCGTGTTGCTTTGAGTCGCAACATACACTCTAGCCTGTGTACCTAAGTCTTCGGATACGGTGCCCAGGCCGCAGCCCAGAGCTGCCAGGGTGCAGAAAGAAATGACTGCATCTCCCGTATTTGGAAAGGTGTTCAGGTGTCACAACTTACAGATAGCTACGCGCGCAGCTTTTATTATCTGCGCTTGTCGGTCACGGACGTGTGTAACTTCCGTTGTACCTATTGCCTGCCCGAGGGCTACAAACCTCAGGGGACGCGCAATAAAAGTTTTCTCTCGCTTGATGAAATCCGTCGCGTGACGCGTGCCTTTGCGGCCGCGGGCACTGAAAAAGTGCGCCTGACGGGTGGCGAACCCTCCTTACGTCGTGATTTCACCGACATCATTGCCGCAGTGCGCGAAAATGACGCCATTCGTCAGATAGCCGTTACCACTAACGGCTATCGTCTGGCGCGTGATGTTCGCGAATGGCGTGCTGCCGGGCTGACGGCCCTCAATGTCAGCGTCGATAGCCTTGATGCCCGCCAGTTTCACGCCATCACCGGGCAAGACAAGTTTCATCAGGTCATGGCGGGCATTGATGCCGCCTTTGAGGCCGGCTTTGCGCAGGTGAAAGTCAACAGTGTGCTGATGCGCGATGTCAACAGCCACAGCCTTGACACCTTTCTACAGTGGATTCGTACCCGACCGATCCAGCTACGTTTTATCGAGCTGATGGAAACCGGGGAGGGCGGCGATCTGTTCCGCCGTCATCATATCTCGGGCGAGGTGATCCGCGACCAGCTGATTATGCAGGGCTGGCAGCGCCAGCCGCGCGGTCGGAGCGATGGCCCGGCGCAGGTGTTTCGCCATCCCGATTATCAGGGCGAGATCGGTCTGATCATGCCGTATGCCAAAGATTTTTGTGCCAGCTGCAATCGCCTGCGTGTGTCGGCGATCGGTAACCTGCATCTGTGCCTGTTTGGCGACGGCGGGGTCCCGCTGCGTGATCTGCTGGCATCCGACGATCAGCAGGACGAGCTACAGGCACGTATCGCCTACAGCCTTGGGCAGAAAAAGCAGACGCATTTTCTGCATCAGGGCAACACCGGTATTACGCAAAATCTTTCCTTCATTGGTGGCTAACAAAGGAGTTATGGCCATGGGTAAATCTTCCGGCGACTTTGTTGCCATCAACGCTGCGGTGCTGACCGTTTCTGACAGCCGTGATGCGGGTTCCGACACCTCAGGTGATTATTTGCGTGAAGCACTAACCGAAGCTGGGCATCAGGTGGTTGATCACGCGATCGTACCGGATAACCGTTATCGTATTCGCGCCACGGTGTCGCGCTGGATTGCCAGCGACGATGTCCAGTTGGTGATCGTCAACGGTGGCACCGGTTTTAACAGCAAAAACAGTACGCCAGAAGCGCTGCTGCCGCTGTTTGATCGCGAAATTGAAGGATTTGGCGAGCTGTTCCGCATGATCTCATACGAAGAGATCGGCAGCGCCACTTTGCAGTCACGCGCGGTGGCGGGTATGGCAAATCAAACGCTGATTTTTGCCGTACCCGGTTCCAGCAATGCCTGCCGCAGTGCCTGGGAACGCATCATTGTCGATCAACTGGATGCGCGTACCCGTCCCTGTAATTTTGTCTCTCATTTGAAGAAGTTGTAAGCATGTCCTCGTTAACTCATATCAATGCCGCTGGCGAAGCCCATATGGTGGATGTCTCCGGCAAATCCGAAACGGTGCGTGAAGCCCAGGCGGAAGCGCTGGTGCTGATGAAGCCGGAAACGCTGCAAATGATCATCGATGGCAGCCACCATAAAGGCGATGTGTTCGCGACTGCGCGCATCGCAGGTATTCAGGCCGCCAAGCGCACCTGGGAACTGATCCCGCTGTGCCATCCGCTGATGCTAAGCAAAGTCGAGGTGACGCTGGTGGCTGAGCCGGAACACAGCCGGGTGCGCGTCACTTCGCGCTGCCGTCTCACCGGTAAAACCGGTGTCGAAATGGAAGCGCTGACCGCTGCGTCGGTCGCGGCCCTGACCATCTATGACATGTGCAAAGCGGTACAAAAAGATATCGTCATCGACCAGCTGCGCCTGCTGAGCAAAAGCGGCGGCAAATCCGGTGATTTTCAGGCGGTGCAGCATGATTAAGGTGCTGTTTTTTGCTCAGGTCCGTGAGCTGACCGGCACCAGCGCGCTGGAACTGACGCCTGAATATGCTGATGTGGCGGCTTTGCGCCATGCGCTGGCGGCGAAAAATGATCGCTGGGCGCTGGCGCTGGAATCAGGCAAATTGCTGGCGGCGGTCAATCAAACCCTGGTGCCGATGAGCCACCCGCTGCGCGCCGGTGATGAAGTGGCCTTTTTCCCGCCGGTGACCGGAGGTTAATGATGGAAACCCGCATTCGTGTCGGTCACGAGGCATTTAGCGTGGCACAGGAGTATGCCTGGTTGTCGGCGCATGACAGCGATGGCGCCGTGGTGACCTTCACCGGCAAAGTCCGCAATCACAATCTCGGCGACAGCGTGGCAGCACTGACGCTGGAGCATTATCCGGGCATGACGGAAAAAGCGCTGAAGGAAATCGTCGATGAGGCCCGTCAGCGCTGGGCGCTGCAACAGGTATCGGTGATTCATCGCGTCGGCGCGCTCTTCCCTGGCGACGAAATCGTATTTGTCGGTGTCAGCAGTGCGCATCGCAGCACCGCCTTTGCGGCGGCAGAATTCATCATGGATTACCTGAAAACCCGCGCGCCATTCTGGAAGCGGGAAGCCACTACCGAAGGTGAGCGCTGGGTGGATGCGCGTGATAGCGACCATCAGGCAGCGGAGCGCTGGAAGTAACGCGCAAAACCATCCGGCTCTGATGGCGGCAGGCCACTGAAAACGTTAAGGTAAGGTTTTTGTTTGCGTCAGGGAACGAGATGAAAACCACTGTGATCCTCAAACGCGCCGCGTTACTGGCCTTGCTGGCGCTGGCGGGTTGTAGCACCAAAAAGCCACCGCAGGCACCGGTACGCCAGCCAACGGACGTCAAGGCGCAAATCCGCCAGCTGCTGCCCAGCCATGTCACGCAGAAAGCCGACTGGGCTGACGATATCTACACGGCCTTTCGCACGCAGCAACTGGATCCCAGCGTCAGTAACCTGTGTGCGGTGATCGCCATCGCCGATCAGGAATCCAACTTCAGCGCGGATGCCAACGTTCCGGGGCTGCCGAAAATCGCCTGGGGCGAAATCGATCGCCGCGCGGCGAAGCTACATATTCCGGCCTTTGTGGTGCGTACCGCGTTATTGATTAAATCCCCCAGTGGTGAAAGTTATGCCGCACGTCTCGACAAAGTCCGCAGCGAGAAAGAGCTCAGCGCTATTTTTGATGACTTTATCGATATGGTGCCGATGGGCCAGAAATTGTTTGGCAACCTCAACCCGATTCACACCGGAGGGCCGATGCAGGTCAGCATCGCCTTTGCCGAGGCGCACGCCAAAGGTTATCCGTGGCCGGTGGATGGCACCATTCGTCGCGAAGTCTTTACCCGGCACGGTGGCATGTATTTTGGCATCATGCATCTGCTAGGCTATCCGGCGGATTACTCCGCGCCACTGTACCGCTTTGCCGATTTCAATGCCGGATGGTACGCCAGCCGCAACGCGGCTTTCCAGGCGGCAGTGGCTCGCGCCAGCGGCATCAAACTGGCGCTGGACGGTGATTTGATTCAATACGGGAGCGATGCGGCCGGATCAACCGAGCTGGCGGTGCGCACGCTGAGTAAGCAGCTGGATATGAGCAACCGGGAAATTCGCCGCGATCTGGAGAAGGGGGAACAACCCGACTTCAGCGACAGCGTGCTGTGGAAACAGCTCTTCACCCTGGCGGACAAAATGGCGGGCAAACGTCTGCCGCGTGAAATGCTGCCAGGCATTAAACTGGAAAGCCCGAAAATTACCCGTAATCTCACCACCGCCTGGTTTGCCCAGCGCGTAGATAGCCGTTATCAACAGTGTTTGACGCGCCGTTGACGCGGCGGGGCGTAAGCTCCACACTTACAGAGTTTGTTTAACGACTAAACCCGCGCGATAAATCGCGCCGCTACATTAAGAGGTGCATCATGGACCGATATCCACGTAACGATTCAATCGTGCAGCAGGCCTCGGCCGGGCTGCAAACCTATATGGCGCAGGTGTATGGCTGGATGACCTGTGGTTTGCTGCTGACGGCGTTTGTTTCCTGGTTCGCCGCCCGCACACCCGCAGTGATGGAGCTGGTGTTTGCTAACCGCATCACCTTCTTTGGTCTGATCATTGTGCAGCTGGCAGTGGTGTTTATGCTGTCCGGGATGGTGCATCGTCTGAGCGGCGCGGTGGCAACCGCGTTGTTTATGCTGTATTCGGCGCTTACCGGCCTGACGATCGCCAGCATTTTCCTTGTTTATACTTATTCGTCTATCGCCAGCACCTTCTTTGTGACTGCCGGGATGTTTGGTGCCATGAGTTTTTATGGCTACACCACCAAACGTGACCTCAGCCGTTTTGGCAGCCTGCTGTTTATGGCGCTGATTGGTATTTTGCTGGCGTCGCTGGTTAACTTCTGGCTGAAAAGCCCGGCGTTGATGTGGGCCATCACCTATATCGGCGTGGTGGTGTTTGTTGGCCTGACTGCCTACGATACCCAGAAGTTGAAAGCGATTGGTGAGACGGTCAACGTGGATGATAAAGAGAACCTGCGTCGTTTCTCAATTATGGGCGCGCTGACGTTATATCTCGACTTCATCAACCTGTTCCTGATGCTGCTGCGGATTTTCGGTAACCGCCGCTAGGCAAAAACGGCACCTGGGTTCAGGTGCCGTTCTCCGAGGGTGTCGATTCCGCCATCCGACGTTCATTCTGCTGGCGTAAATGCCGGGCGCGACTCTCCAGCCACAGATACAACACCAGTGCCAGCAGTAGCGGTAAAATAAAATACAACACGCGATAAGCCAGCAGCGCCGCGATAATGGTGCCGTGCGACACATGTTGTCCGCTGAGTAGCGCGAGGAAGACCGCCTCCAGGACGCCAATCCCGGCCGGAATATGGATAATCACCCCCGCGATACTGCTAATCAGCAGCACACCCAGCACCACCGGATAGTCAACCCGTTGCGCCAGCAGCAGCCAGATAATTGCCCCCATCACCATCCAGTTGGCGCAGGATACCGCGAACTGAAACAGCGCCATACGCAGTGAAGGCAGTTGCAGGTGCTGACCTTTTACCGTCCAGCGACGTCGTTTGGCAAAGGCACAGGCCCACAGATACAGCGCGACACCAGTTAGCAGACAACCACCAATGATGCGCAGTGTCTGGCCGCCAATAAACCAGCCCTGGGGAATCGGAACCATCCCTGCGACAAATACCACACCCGCCAGCAGGATATAACCCAGCCAGTTGGTGGCGATACTCAGCGAGAAAATCCGCGTGATGGTGCCGCCCGGTAAACCCAGCCGCGAGTAAAGGCGATAGCGCATCGCCACGCCACCGACCCAGGTACTGAGGGTCAGATTGAAGGCATAACAGATAAACGACACCAGCATCACCTGGCGTTTGGCCAACTTGTGCCCGCAGTAAGCGCGACCAATCAAATCATAAACGCCGTAGGTCAGGTAACTGACCACCACCAGCCCGACGGCAGTGAGGATCACCGTGCGGTTGTAATTGACGATCACATCAATAACGTCGTCCCAGTTTACTTTGCGCGCGTACACTACCAGCAGCACGATCACCGCGATGAAAAATAACCAGGTGAGAATTTTCTTCACCCGCTGCCAGCGAGAATGTTTTTTACTCATCAGGGCTTGGCTCCTTCGTTATCGGTTTCTACCCGATCCTGGGTTTCCAGCTCCGGTTGTACCGGGGGAGCAACCTGCGCCAGACGCGGCGTATGGGCGGGCAACCAGCCAGCAATCGCCGGAAAGTGGCGCAAAAAGTGAAATGCCATCACGCTTTTGGTCAGTTGCCACCAGGTACGCGGCGGCAGCTTATCATCGCGTACCCGCTCGCAATCCTGTTGCAGCAACTGTTCCAGGTTGTCGCGCAACGTCTGATTGAAACGGCGATCGTGGATCATTAGATTGGCTTCCAGATTCAGCGACAGGCTGAGCGGGTCGAGATTGCTGGACCCCACCGTTGACCATTGGCTGTCCTGCACTGCAATCTTGGCATGCAGCGGGCGGCGGCAATATTCGTACACCTCCACGCCAGCATCGACCAGATAGTTGTAAAGCAGCTCGGCGCCGACTTTCACAATCGGCATATCCGGCTCTCCCTGCACCACCAGCCGCACGCGCACGCCACGTTGTGCCGCGTGACGCATCTCGCGCAGCAGGCGATAACCCGGGAAGAAGTAGGCGTTGGCGATGATCACGTCTTGTTTCGCTTTGCGCAGCATATCGAGGTAATGCTGTTCGATATCATCGCGGTGGTCATCGTTGTCGCGAAAGACAAACAACACCTGCGCATCGCCGGGCAGGGCATTCAGCGCCGGACGATGCGAGCGCGTTCCCCACCAGCGCCGGGTCACCTGCTTGCTGCCGATAGCCTGTTGTACATAGCGGGCAATATCCAGCACCACCGGTCCTTTCACTTCGACGGCGTAATCCTGTTTGGCTTCCGGTCCATAGTCACTATTGTGCTCGGCGGAGAAATTGATCCCCCCGACGAAGGCGATGGTTTCATCAATCACCACGGTTTTGCGGTGCAGACGGCGAAACACGTTGGTACGCATCCCCAGTACCAGCGGGCGGGGATCATAAAAGATAAAACGCACACCAGCAGCGGTCAGACTATTGATGTAGCTGGCGGAAAGTTCGTGCGAACCATAGCCGTCCACCATCACCTCGACCCTGACCCCACGCTGGGCTGCCGCCAGCAGTGCGCGATGGAGCGCTTCACCCACCTGATCCTCAAACAGGATAAACGTCTCCAGCAGCAAGGTGCGTTCAGCACGCTGAATCGCTGCCATCACGCGGGGAAAGAAGGCTTCGCCGTTCTCCAGCAGGCGTAGCTGATTGCCATCACGCCAGTTGAAATTCACAGGGAGATCTCCACGGCCAGCGGTGCATGATCGGAAAGATGCGACCAGGGTCGTACTGGTAACGCCCACGGCTGGCTGATGGAAGCATTGCGCACATAAATACGATCCAGCCGCAGCAGCGGGAAACGCGCCGGGAAAGTCCGCGCCGGACGGCCATGTTTAATGCTGAATACCTCGTCCAGTCCGGCGTGGCGTTTGAGAAACTTATTGGCGCGAACCTGCCAGTCGTTAAAATCACCGGCCACCACCAGCGGGGTATCGGGCGGCAGCGAGGCGATCATCTCACTCATCATACGCATCTGCGCCCGGCGATGCGGTTCACGCAGGCCAAGGTGGACGCAGATGACGTGCAGTGGCAGCGGTTGCCCTGGCAGGCTGATTTTGCAGTGCAACATGCCGCGATTTTCACCACCGGCAACGGAAATATCGCGATTTTCGTACGCAATAATCGGAAAACGTGACAATATCGCGTTCCCGTGATGTCCTTCGGGATAGACGGCGTTGCGACCATAGGCATAATCGTGCCACATGCTGTCGGCAATAAACTCGTAATGTGAGGTTTCCGGCCAGTTTTCAATATGTAATGAATGGATGGCATGGGTGCCCATCACCTCCTGCAGGAAGACAATATCCGCCGAGGTGGCACGTACCGCGTCGCGTAATTCCGGCAGGATAAAGCGGCGGTTAAAGCTGGTGAACCCTTTATGGGTATTGATCGTCAGGACTTTAAATGAAAATCTGTGCGCATTTTGTGGCATACTCGGACGCGCTCCTTTTCCTCATCAACAGAATAAAGTGTAGTCTTTGTCACAAATGGGTGGCGAAAAGAGCAGAAAATTAGGGCGTTATCCGAAATTTGCTTTACATTGAGGAAATCCGTCTGGCTAGCGCCAGATACACTTGGGCGACCTGTTGGGTCTGCCAGGAGAAGAGAATGAAATGGTCTAATCGTGTTCAGATTGTTACCGGACAAACCTGTGTTCATATTGCCATGCATCTGCTGGTCATTGCTGCGCTGGTTTGGGGCTGGAAACATAAGGCGCTGGTTGAAGTGAGCAGTACCCTGGTGGCGGCTTATGTTGTGGTGTTTATCACCATGCTGGTCACGCAGCGTAGTGCCCGTTTGCGTATGCTTGGCGATTCTCTGGAAGAGGTGACTACCACTTACTACTTCGGCGCAGCCATGCTGACGCTGTTCCTGGTTTCGCGCATCATCCATAACAACCTGTTGCTGGGTTGCTTGGGTGTGGTGATGCTGGTGGGACCGGCGCTGGTATCGCTACTGGCCAAAGAGCCCGCGCAGCACGCGGAGAAGAAACGCAGCTAACTGCGCACTTCTGACGAAAAGGAGCCTGATGGCTCCTTTTTTTATGCCGATGATGTGTGGTTATTTGCGGGTCGCGCTGCTGGCGCAAAGCTGCTACACTCGCGCCCTTACGCATGGTAGTTTGTGCCCTTTTCACACGTGAGCCTCAGGCTTGCGTCATATCCCCCCTGAAAACTACATCGCCTGCGGCGATCAGGGCGGTTCGGAGTAATACACCTGCATGTCTTTTGACTCTCTCGGCCTGAGCGCCGATATTTTGCGTGCGGTAGCAGAACAGGGCTATCGCGAACCGACGCCAATTCAGCGTCAGGCAATTCCCGTGGTGCTGGCTGGTCGTGACCTGCTGGCGAGCGCCCAGACCGGCACCGGTAAAACGGCTGGTTTTACGCTGCCATTGTTACAGCGTCTGTCCGCGAAAGCGGCTCCGGCACGCGGACGTCGTCCGGTACGCGCCCTGATTCTGACACCTACCCGTGAGCTGGCTGCTCAGGTCGGTGAAAACGTACGTGATTACAGCCAGTACCTTGACCTGCGTTCGCTGGTGGTATTTGGTGGCGTCAGCATTAACCCACAAATGATGAAACTGCGCGGCGGCGTAGATGTGCTGGTGGCGACACCGGGCCGTCTGCTCGACCTGGCGCACCAGAATGCGGTTGATCTGTCCCAGGTGGAAATCCTGGTACTGGACGAAGCGGACCGCATGCTGGATATGGGCTTTATCCACGATATCCGTCGTGTACTGGCAAAACTGCCGGCTAAACGTCAGAACCTGCTGTTCTCCGCCACCTTCTCGGACGAGATCAAAGCCCTGGCAGAAAAACTGCTCAACAACCCGGAGCAGGTGGAAGTGGCACGCCGCAACACCGCTTCTGAGCAGGTTTCGCAGCAGGTTCATTTTGTTGATAAGAAACGCAAGCGCGAGCTGCTGTCGCTGATGATCGGTCGCGATAACTGGCAGCAGGTGCTGGTGTTCACCCGTACCAAACACGGTGCTAACCATCTGGCAGAACAGCTGAATAAAGATGGCATCACCGCTGCGGCGATCCACGGCAACAAAAGCCAGGGCGCACGTACCCGCGCGCTGGCCGATTTTAAAACCGGCGGCATTCGTGTGCTGGTAGCGACCGATATTGCGGCGCGTGGTCTTGATATCGAAGAACTGCCGCACGTGGTGAACTACGAGCTGCCTAACGTAGCGGAAGATTATGTGCACCGTATTGGCCGTACCGGCCGTGCGGCGGCAACCGGCGCGGCGTTGTCGCTGGTCTGCGTTGACGAGCACAAACTGCTGCGTGATATCGAACGTTTGCTGAAGCGCGAAATTCCGCGCATTGCGCTGCCAGGCTTTGAACCGGATCCGAACATCAAAGCGGAGCCGATCCAGAATGGTCGTCAGCAGCAACAGCAGCGCGGCCGTGGCCGTGGTCCGGGGCAGGGTGGTAACCCACGTCCGCAGGGCGAAGGCCGTCCGACGCGTCCGCAGGGTGAAAACCGTGGACCGCGTCGTCAGGGACAGAGCGCAGGCCAGGGTCAGGGACCGGCTCGTTCACGTCGCCCGGCAGCGAAGAAAAGCGGAAACGTCTAAGACCATGAGGGTGTTACTGGCGCCGATGGAGGGCGTGCTCGATTCGCTGGTGCGCGAGCTGCTCTCGGAAGTGAATGATTATGACCTGTGCATCACCGAGTTTTTGCGCGTGGTCGATCAGCTGCTGCCGGTAAAATCCTTCTATCGTCTCTGTCCGGAACTGCAGTACCACAGCCGCACGCCGTCTGGTACGCGCGTGCGGCTGCAATTGCTGGGACAATATCCCGAGTGGCTGGCAGAAAACGCCGCGCGTGCGGTGGAGCTGGGCTCCTGGGGGGTTGATCTCAACTGTGGCTGCCCATCAAAGCTGGTGAACGGCAGCGGCGGTGGCGCTACGCTGCTGAAAGATCCGGAACTGATTTACCGCGGAGCCAAAGCGATGCGGGAAGCAGTGCCGGATCATCTACCGGTGACGGTCAAAGTGCGTCTCGGCTGGGACTCCAGCGAGCGCCGTTTCGAAATCGCCGATGCGGTGCAGCAGGCGGGTGCCAGCGAACTGGTGGTGCATGGCCGTACCAAAGAAGAAGGCTACCGGGCCGAAAGCATCAACTGGCAGGCGATTGGCGAAATTCGTCAGCGTCTGCGCATTCCGGTGATCGCCAATGGTGAAATCTGGAACTGGCAGGATGCGCAGGATTGTCTGCGTATCACCGGTTGCGATGCAGTGATGCTGGGACGCGGCGCGCTCAACGTGCCGAACCTGAGCCGGGTGGTGAAGTATAACGAAGCCCCAATGGCGTGGCCGGATGTGGTGACGCTGTTACAGAAATACACCCAGCTGGAAAAGCAGGGCGATACCGGTTTGTATCATGTGGCACGAATTAAGCAATGGCTGGGCTATCTGCGTAAGGCGTATCACGAGGCCGATGGGCTGTTCAGCGAAATTCGCACATTGAAAGTCTCGGCAGAGATTGCCACGGCGATTGAGCGTCATGCCAGGACGCTGGGTAAAATATGATTAAAGGGGGGAGATTACTTATCATCCCTTTCGATTTTTTCTGATTTTAAATCAATAAGATAATTTTTATCACCCTGATATATTATACGATATTGTTGTTTTTCAATATGAATTCTCAAAGGGAAATCTCGATATAAACAATTTTTCTTATTTTTAATTTCATCAAAACAGAAATAGTCGTTATCGCTTGCTCCGGTAAAAAAGTTTTCAGTGCCAGGAAGTTCAACAAATCCTTCTCCATAATCAATAAATACTATATATCTCAATTGCTTAATTTCAGAAGTGGCGTGTTTTTTTAGGGTTGAGTCTTTATTTTTCATCCACCATGAAACGAAGGTTTTAGCTGTAGGTGGTGGGTTTTTAATAATGATTCTCAGAACGCCCTCAACGTAAAAGCTGTCGATTATTACGGGTGTCAGAAAAAATGGCTGTACGAATTTATAAACACAAAAAAGCAACGCTGTACAGAGGAGGGTTTTCTTTTTCTTACTGTTCATTAACATGAATAGTGGCATCCATATTGGTAAGGAACGGTTTAAACGCATAATCTCTATGGCGCTGTAATATAAACCAAATTCTGAATATTCTAAATTGCTTATAGAATGGATGGATTATGTCTCTTTCATCAAGACCAAAGTGGTCCTGAGCTCTGAATTTTAATATTGCATTGAAACGCTGAGCGGAAATTTTGACTGACTCTAATGTGATGTTGACTGAGTGTATTTGATGAATACTGATGCCCATGCCATTAAATGCGTCAATTTTTCTGGCAAACATTGGCATCCTTCTGTCCATAATTTCTCCCTTTAAACTATTAATTCTTTGACGGTTGAGGTCGCGAAAATTATCAACTAATTCTTTTTTTATTGCCTGGTACATGCTTTTTTCTCCCTGCTCATCCAAAATCAACTCCCGAAACGCTGAGTTTAACAGTGATGATTCATAGGGTCTGCCGCTGTTCTCCTGCATATGATCAATCAACCTAATGATTATTTCCTTATAAGGTCCGTAAAATGCATATAATTTTGACAACTCCCTAAACTCATTAAACAGAATCCGATTTACTTCATCTTTTGGTAGTGGAGTGTTAGCGAGTGCACTGATCCGCTGACGAGTATAAGGGTTCAGATGAACAGAAATATCCCGCAGATTATATTTTTTGATGCAATCTTCGGTGGTTAAATCTCCGCAAAACATATCGTCAGCGCGATAATCATCGCGCTTATTTCTCGAACTGAACAGTTCGATGGGGCTGCTTAGCATTTCCATCATTTAACTTCCCTGTTAAAATTCTGACCTGTTTTCCTTAATATTCCAGCCAGAACGGGTTTCAGCGCCCTTAATTCCTGCCGATGTTTGTTCCCAATATTGAATTTTGACGATGTCGGCCTGAAACTCATACTCAACATGGGTCGTGTGGCTGTCATCCCGAAGCTGGGCTTCAAAGACCAGAACATTTTCCAGAGTGATGCGATAATACTCGGCCTGATTAAAACCGGCTTTGCAGGCAGACATCTCAACTTTGCGTATTTTTTTTCCGTTGGTTGTCATCAGAATCAATGCGGGTGTCGCTTTATCGATTTGTGTATGTACGATAAGATTCCGGTAATTTCCCATCCCCGGACCATTACCGGAACGCCATGCACCCCAGCTGTAATTCTTTATGTCGATCCAACCTGGATGGGATGCGTCTTTTGATTCACCAGCAACACCCTCTACTTTTAAAAATAAACTGTTCATATTTACCCTTCCATGTCGCATAAGTACGAATGTCCATTTGTTTCTCATGGTGACAATAACACGGAGGATGGATTTTTTTATCGCCGGAAGGAGGAGGATTTTGTTTTTATGAGATGAGCCACACTTTAGCTCAGCAACTTGCATGTTTGGCTAAGTGAGGGTAATTCATCGTTCGATTAACTCGTCAGAGCGCAGCGACTGTTTCTATCAAATGGAAACAGTAACCACTGGTTAATCCAGGGTAAAAAAAGCGCGACCCATTAGCAGGCTAAGGGTATAGTAGTGCTTCAACTTCACCCAGTTACGCTACGCCACCGCTCATGTCTGACGCCGCCGTACTGAGTAATGCTCAGTTAAATAAACGTATTGTCTCCGTCCTGATTTTCACCTTTTTTTGCTATCTCTCCGTGGGGCTGCCGCTGGCGGTGCTGCCGGGATTTGTGCATAACCAGCTCGGTTTCAGCTCCTTTATGGCGGGGTTGATCATCAGCGTGCAGTATTTCGCCACCCTGATGAGCCGTCCGCATTCTGGTCGCCTGGCGGATCGCTTTGGTCCGAAACGTGTGGTGATGCTTGGCTTGATTTGCTGTGGCATGAGTGGTGTGCTGTCGATTGTCGCCGCGTTATGCCGTGACCTGCCGGTGCTTAGCCTGCTGCTGCTGGCACTGGGACGGGTGTTTCTCGGCGTCGGGGAGAGCTTCAGCAGTACCGGCTCGACGCTGTGGGGAATGAATATTGTCGGGCCATTACAGACGGCGCGGGTGATTTCCTGGAACGGGGTCGCCACCTACTTTGCTATGGCGATTGGTGCACCGCTCGGGGTGCTGCTGAATCAGTGGTTTGGCATCAGCGGTTTTGCCGGTCTGGTGGTGCTGATGGGCATCGTGGGTTTTGTGCTGGCGTACCAAAAGCCCCCGGTCAGCGTGACGGCAGGTGTGCGCATTCCGTTCCATCGCGTGGTCAGCCGCGTATGGTTGTTCGGCCTGGCGCTCGGTTTCGGCACTATCGGCTTTGGAGTGATCTCCACCTTTATCACCCTTTATTTTGCCAGCCGTGACTGGAGTGGGGCAGCCTTTGCGCTGACGGTGTTCAGCCTCGGCTTTGTCATTGTGCGTCTTGGCTTTGGTCGTTACATCACGCGTTTCGGCGGTCTGAAAGTGTCGCTGGTTTCCTTTGTGCTGGAGTGTGCCGGTCTGCTGTTGATCTGGCAGGCCGACAGCGCCTGGCTGGTGGATCTGGGGGCTTTCCTCACCGGGGCAGGCTTCTCGCTGATCTTCCCGGCGCTGGGGGTGGAGGCGGTCAAACGGGTGCAGCAACAGGATCAAGGATCAGCACTGGGCACCTATTCTGCCTTTCTGGATTTGGGACTGGGGCTGACTGGCCCGGTGGCGGGGTTGCTGATCAGTCACTGGGGTATGCAATCGGTCTATCTGGCGGCGGCGCTGATGGTGCTGGGCGCATTTCTGATCACGCTGCGCCTGCAACAGCAGCACGGCCGCCGCACGACCGTGCCAACTGCGGGTTAATACTTTTCCGGCACGATCATATGATCCGGTACCGGTGCACGACGATAGTCTTCATGGCGCTCGCGCACCGGTAACACAATTGCCTTTTGCTCGCTTTCTTCGTAAGGCACCTGTTGCAGCAGGTGGCTGATGCAATTGAGACGAGCGCGTTTCTTATCCACACCCTGCACCACCCACCACGGCGCTTCGTCGATGTGGGTACGTGCCAGCATCTCTTCTTTCGCCTCGGTATATTCTTCCCAGCGGCGGCGGCTCTCCAGATCCATCGGGCTGAGTTTCCATTGCTTTAGCGGATCGTGAATACGGCTGAGGAAGCGTAACTCCTGCTCCTCATCGGTGATGGAAAACCAGTATTTGACGATCTGAATCCCGCTGCGTGTCAGCATTTTTTCAAACTCCGGCACGCTGCGATAAAACTCTTCGACTTCATCATCGTTGCAAAAACCCATCACGCGCTCCACCCCGGCACGGTTGTACCAGCTACGGTCAAACAGCACCATTTCACCCGCGGCAGGCAGATGGGCGATATAGCGCTGAAAATACCATTGGGTTTTCTCACGATCGTTTGGGGCAGGCAGCGCCGCGACCCGGCAGGTGCGCGGATTAAGGCGCTGGGTGATGCGTTTAATCACCCCGCCTTTACCGGCGGCATCGCGTCCTTCAAACAGAATCACCATGCGATGCCCGGTGCGCATCACCCAATCCTGCATCTTTACCAGTTCACCCTGCAAATGCAGCAGTTCGCGGAAATAGCGGCGTCGCCAGGTTTTTTCGTCATCAGCTTGCGGCTGGCCGTCGCCAAAACGCAGGTCGTCCAGTTCCATTTCGAGTTCTTCGTCGTAGCTATCGTAGAACTCCTGGAGCAGGCGTTGGTGGAAGGTCTCGCTTTGAAAAGTATTGTCCTGTGTGGCCATATCCAGTCACCGTTAAAGATGGATAAACAGGGCGTAAAGCAAGCCCGAAAGAAGAATAGAAACCGGCAGCGTCAGCACCCAGGCGATCGCCAGGTTGCGCAGGGTTGCGAGCTGTAAGCCCGAACGGTTAGCGGCCATGGTGCCCGCCACGCCTGACGAGAGCACATGGGTGGTGGAAACCGGCAGACCAAAGCCGTCGGCAGCCCCGATAGTCGCCATCGCCACCAGTTCGGCGCTGGCCCCCTGGGCGTAGTTGAGGTGAGTTTTGCCAATACGTTCGCCCACCGTCACCACAATGCGCCGCCAGCCCACCATGGTGCCGAGACCCAACGCGATGGCGACCACCACTTTCACCCACATCGGGATAAAGCGGGTGGCACTGTCCAGCTCACGTTTCACCGCCGTCAGATTGCGCTCGGTCTCTTCCGGCAGCGCGACTTTGGCGGTTTGCAGATGCTTGATGGACTCGGATGCCAGATACATGTCATTACGCGTGTTGGTGACCGCCTGCGCCGGGATGTTTTCCATTGAACCGTAGCGCCGGATTTGATCGCCAATATCTCCCAGCATCATGCCCAGCGCCGGAAGTACCTGCGGGCGCGATTGTCCGGTGCGCACAAACTCGGTCAGCACCTCGCGCGGTGCTGGCATGGTCGCGGGCGTCGGTTGTAGGGACAGAAGTTGTTGCTCGGTTACCTGAGTTAAAGCAGCGACGCGTGGGATCTGATCAGGCGGCAGCGACCGGTTCAGGGCGTAGGCGATGGGCATGGTGCCGACCAGAATCAGCATAATCAGCCCCATGCCTTTCTGCCCATCATTTGAGCCGTGAGCAAAGGACACGCCAGTGCAGGTGAGGATCAGCAAGCCACGAATCCAGACCGGCGGCGGCTGGTCATTCTTCGGCGCTTCATACAGCTGACGGTTACGAATTAACGCCTTCATCGCCAGCATCAGCAGGGCGGCACAGAGAAAACCGACAACGGGTGACAGCAACAGCGAGTAGCCGACTTTCAGCGCCTGATCCCAGTCCACACCGCTGGTGCCACTGCGGCCGTGCAGCAGGGCATTGGCCACGCCGACGCCGATAATCGAACCAATCAGCGTATGCGAGGAGGAAGAGGGCAGGCCAAAATACCAGGTGCCGAGGTTCCAGATAATCGCTGAGAACAACAGCGCATATACCATGGCAAAGCCGTTGCCGCTCCCGGCCTGCAAAATCAGCTCCACCGGCAGCAGCGAGATAATGCCGAACGCCACCACGCCGCTGGAGAGCAGTACGCCAAGAAAGTTACATAAACCGGACCAGACCACCGCCACGCCAGGTGTGAGCGAATGGGTATAAATCACGGTGGCGACCGCGTTGGCAGTATCGTGAAAGCCATTGACGAACTCAAATCCGAGGGCGATCAGCAGCGCCAGCCCAAGCAGCAGAAAAGGGGTATAGCTTGTGACCGGCGCGCCGGTATCGGAAACATCGTTAAACAGGTTGACGGCGGTGAAAGCCAGACCGGCGAGCACCAGCAGCAGAAACAGCGAGCGGGAAAAACGACCGCCGCGTTGATGCAGATTCGGGCGTCCAGCGCCTGATGACGCTGATGCAGGTAAACTGTTATCACTCATAACACACCCCGATGGTGGATGACGGTGCCGAATGGCAACCGTTACCCGCAGTGT
The DNA here is from genome assembly GCF_047947045.1 of Pantoea sp. App145. Taxonomy (NCBI): domain Bacteria; kingdom Pseudomonadati; phylum Pseudomonadota; class Gammaproteobacteria; order Enterobacterales; family Erwiniaceae; genus Pantoea; species Pantoea sp. App145. Next base: position 1,511,166 of record NZ_CP133290.1, on the reverse strand, counting down.
GATACCTGCTTTGTATGACAGAATGATGATGTCGCGGGCTGGCTGTCATCGTTCTGTCATATTGCTGACGCAGGCTGTGGGTCTGTCCGCAGCCGGATTTTTTGATCGCTATGCTCCAGCCTGTTCTGCCGCTCACTACGTTGCCCGACTTCAATAATGAAGTGGCCGGGCTGATTCATGGTTACCTGTTCACCCCTGACCTGCCACCCCAGCGACTCAGTGCACGCGAAGCGGCGCAACTGGCACGTCAGACGTTACCGGAAGCCCACTTTCTCTGGCTGCATATCAACCTTAACCACGCCCGGGCTGAGCGCTGGGTTCAGGTCCATTTTGCAGTAGACAGCGATTTCTTCGATGAGATCCATTCCGCCTCGCCTCGCACCCGGCTGGCACAGCAAAATGATGCGCTGCTGGCGGTACTCAATGATGTGACTTTTAGCAAGGAAGAGCGCAGTGCGCAGAACGCCACCCTGTGGATCTGGTGTCGTGAGCAGATTATTGTCAGCGCGCGTTACCGGCCGGTGGGGATGATTGAACGTATGCACCAGCAACTGGATCGCTTGCAGTTCCGTCAGCCTGATGCGCTGCTGCTGTGGTTGCTGGGCGAACAGGAGGCACAGCTGGAACAGGTGGTGCGCCGTTCCAGCGCGGCGGTGGATGCCATAGAAGAACGTCTGCTCAGTCCGGCGATCAAAGCTAACCGCAGCGAGCTGGGACGTCTGCGGCGGATGTTGCTGCGTATTCAGCGCTTGCTGGCACCGGAACCGGCGGCATTGTTTCGTTTGCTCAACCGGCCACCGGGTTGGCTGAAGCGGGAGCAGTTGAGCGAGCTGCGAATTTTTACCGAAGAGTTCAGCGTGGCGTTAAACGATCTCGCCAGCCTGATGGAGCGTATTCGCCTGTTGCAGGAGGAGATTGCCGCCCGTTTGATGGAGCAGAGCAACCGCACGCTGTTTTTGCTGACGGTGATTACCGTACTGGCGCTGCCGATCAATATCGTGGCGGGATTCTTTGGTATGAATGTCGGCGGTATCCCGCTGGCGAGTAATCCGCACGGTTTTTTGCTGCTGGTGCTGGTGGTGCTGGCATTTACCCTGGTGGCCGGCTGGCTGGCACTGCGACGACCGCATGAATAGCAGGTATTGCGCGATAAATCGCGCTGCTCCACGACGTGCGCTAAACCGTAGCGGCGCGATTTATCGCGCAGGTTTTCGCCAGACATAAAAAAGCCAGCCCGCAGGCTGGCTTGATCTTATCCGTCAGGATTAAGAATTATTATTGGCAGTGGCGGTATTGGCCGCAGCCGGAGTCGGGATCACGGCGCCCTGCGGCGTCATCGGCTCCTCTTTCGGCATCGCGTCTGGCGTTTCCTGTACCGGGATCGGTGCAGGCTGCGCTTCACCTGCCGGACCATTAATTTTGGTCGGCATGCCGCTACGGGCCTGGATCGCGTTGTTCACTGCATCCTGATTGGTGCTGGCATCGGCAATCACTTTGGTCACCGCAGCAGTCAGGGTGATCGGCACGATTTCGCGCGAGTTGAACTGTTCTTCAGTGGTTGACAGCGGGTTGTGAACCTCGATGTAGCGTGAACCGTCTGGCTCGACGGAGGCTTTCACCGGCTGGTCAACAAACTGTACGCGCGTACCGACTGGCACGTTGTCGAACAGCCATTTGATGTCATCCGCACGCAGGCGCACGCAACCGTGGCTGACGCGCAGGCCGATACCAAAGTTGGCGTTGGTGCCGTGGACGGCATACAGGCGACCGATGTACAGCGCGTAGAGGCCCATCGGGTTATCCGGGCCTGCCGGGAACACTTCCGGGATAATTTCACCACGTGACGCGTATTCGGCGTGCATCGCTTTGGTCGGTGTCCAGGTCGGGCCAGCCTTTTTGCGCTGTACGCTGGTGGTCCAGTTGATCGGGGTATCTTTACCCAGCTCACCGATACCGATCGGCAGCACTACCACGGTTTTAGTGCCTTTCGGGTAGTAATAAAGACGCATTTCAGCACTGTTGATCACAATACCTTCGCGCGGAGCGTCAGGCAGAATCAGCTGCTGCGGGATCACCATGTTAGTACCGGCTTTCGGCAGATAGACGTCAACACCCGGATTGGCTTCCAGCATGTTGCTGAGGCCCATCTGGTATTGCGCCGCAAAGGCTTCCAGCGGAAGTCTGCTGTCCTGAGGCACGGTGATTTGGATGTTTTCGCCGATCAGACGGCTGTTAGCAGGCGGTAGCGGATAAACCACCGCAAAGGCCGACTGGCTGAACGCCGCCAGTACGAGGGCGAGTGAAGCGAACGCGCGAATGCTCTTTTTCATGTTTTTCAAGTCGTTATAGCCGTGTTTCAGGCATGTCAGTGTGTCGAACCCATCTTGGTCTTATTGACCCGCTGCGCATTATATGTGCATAGAAGCGGTGATGGGAATCACGATTTTAACAGGTTGATGATACTTTACGTAAAAAGCTGTAATAACCCTTCTGTGTTATTTTTAGCTGGCCCGCATTCAGGGCTGCCATAGCGTCACTTCCCCGCTGAGTTTGCGGTTGAGAAAGAACGCCGCGCTGATCAGCGCCAGATGGGTCAGCGCCTGTGGCATATTGCCCAGCGCCATGCCGTGCGGGGTGAATTCCTCGGCATACAACCCCAGCGGATTGGCATAGCTCAGCAACTTTTCAAACTCGAAATGCGCTTCGTGCACCCGCCCGGCGCGCGCCAGACACTCCACATACCAGAACGAACAAGCAGCAAAAGAACCTTCGCCACCCTTCAATGCATCGGCGGGCGTTTCGCTGATGTTGTAGCGCCGTACCAGTCCGTCGCTCACCAGCTGGACTTTGATGGCATCCAGAGTCGCGATCCAGTCGGGATCGGTGGCACCGACAAAACGTACCAGCGGCATCAGCAGCATCGACGCATCAAGAAAGCGGCCTCCACGCGTGGCGGTAAAGTGGCCCAGCTCCGGGTTCCAGAAGTTTTGCCAGATATCGGCGCGGATGGCGCTGCGTTCCCGATCCCAGCGCTCGTAGGGCATGGGCAGTGAACGTTTCAGGCCAAGGCGTAAAGCGCGATCCAGCGCCACCCAGCACATCAGGCGCGAATGGAGAAAATGCTCCGGCTCGCCGCGCATCTCCCAGATCCCAGCATCGGGTTGCTGCCAGTGATCGCACACGTAATTGATCATGTTGACCACATGCTGCCAGCCGCGCTGGGAAATCGCCTCGCCATATTTGTTGGCGAGATAGATGGCGTCCATCAGTTCGCCATAAATGTCCAGCTGCGTCTGCCGCCAGGCATCGTTGCCGATGCGCACCGGGCGCGAGTTGGCATAGCCGGAGAGATTCAGCAGCTCGGTTTCGTGCAGTTCGGTGCTGCTGTCCAGGCGATACATCACCTGCAAATGCGATCTGTCGTCATGGCTATGTTCAACACAGCGGCCTACCCAGTGGGTAAAGTGTTTCGCTTCTTCGACGTAACCGAGGCGCATCAGGGCATACATGCTGAATGACGCATCACGGATCCAGGAGGCGCGATAATCCCAGTTACGCTCACCGCCCAGTTCTTCCGGCAAGCCAAAGGTGGCGGCAGCGGCAATTGAACCATGCTGGTGGGAGGTCAGCATTTTCAGCGCCAGCGCGGAACGCGTCACCATCTCCTGCCAGCGTCCGCGATAGGAGCTGTGGCGGCTCCAGCGCCGCCAGTAGTGCAGGGTGTCACGGAAGCAGTGCTCGGTGGCAATCTTGTCCAGATGCGGATCTTCATCGCTGCCAAACACAAATTCGGCGTGCTCGCCCGCCTGTAAGGTGAAATCGGCGGTGGCCGCGTGGGTTTCCCGCGTCATCACTACGCTGGCGCTCAGACGCAGCGAAGGCTGGCCTTCGGCATGGAAGGCGATACCACCGGGGCGTACTTCGGTCCGGATTTCCGCACGGGCGTAATCGTGGCGTGGTGAGCACAGCAATTTGAAACGCGCGGAACCGCGCACCATTTTCACCCGGCGTACCACGCGCGGCAGCTTGCTGCTGTCGTCGCAGATCGGCATGTAATCGGTGATCTCCGCCACGCCCTCATCGCCGAGCCAACGGGTTTGCAGGATATTGGTATCAGGCAGATAGAGTTGCTGCTGGCGCGCATTTTTCCACTGCGGTGCCAGCGAAAACAGACCCGCTTCGTCGCTGTCGAGCAGGGCGCTAAACACGGACGGGCTATCGAGTTCCGGCCAGCACAGATAGTCGATGGTGCCATCGCTGGCGACCAGAGCACAGGTACGTAAATCGCCAATTACGCCGTGGTCATCAATTTTGCGTTTGATCTCGCTCATCCTGCCTCCTTTACGCTATTCCGTTGTTAACTATAGCCGAAGCGGTATTTATGGCTGCGGCGAGGCACAGAAGGATAACTTCTATACTGAGGAGACACCCGACAAAAAGGAGAACATGATGGCGCTGGTAAAACAGAAAGTGGCGGTGGTGACCGCTTCCGATTCAGGCATTGGGCGCAGCTGTGCACTCATGCTGGCCGAGGCGGGCTATACCCTCGGTATCACCTGGCGTTCGGACGAAGAGGGGGCGCATGAGACGGCGCGGCAGGTTGAAAGCCGTGGCCAGCAGGCGCAGGTACGGCAGCTGGATCTTTCCGATCCACAGGCCGGTGGACAGCAGCTGGTGCAGCTGATTGCGTCGCTCGGACGGATTGATGTGCTGGTCAACAACGCTGGGGTGATGACCAAAGCGGATTTTCTCGATGTCACCTTTGAAGACTGGCGCAAGGTTTTCAGTGTCGACGTCGACGGGGCGTTTGTCTGCGGTCAGATTGCCGCCCGCTATATGGTGGATCAGGGTAATGGGGGGCGCATCATCAACATCACCTCGGTGCATGAACACACGCCATTGCCCGATGCGGCGGCTTACACCGCCGCAAAACATGCCCTTGGCGGCCTGACCAAATCGATGGCCCTCAGCCTGCTACCGCACCATATCCTGGTCAACGCGGTGGCACCAGGCGCGATAGCGACACCGATGAATCACCTGCGTAACGAGGACGCGCGCAGTACGCGCATGCCAGAAATCCCCATCGGGCGACCGGGAGACACGCGCGAAGTGGCGAGTTTAGTGGCCTGGCTGTGCTCGGAATGGGCCACCTACACCACCGGACAATCGTTTATTGTCGATGGTGGCTTTATGCTGGCGAACCCGCAGTTTAAGGGGTATCACAATTAATCGACACGGCGGCGGTTCCAGCGACGGATGACGTAGCGCAACAGGATGGCAAATCCCACCGCCGCCACCAGCCACAGCAGATGTTTGAAATGCTGATCGAGTTTATGCAGCCACGGGGTGATGATCTCCCCGGCAAAATAGCCAAGGGTGACAAAGATCAGCGCCCAGAGCGCGGCCCCAATCACATTCAGCACCAGAAAACGCAGGGGTTTCAGACGGCTGGTACCGATGATAATCGGCCCGACAATGCGGAAACCGTACATAAAACGCACGCCAATCACAAACAGGCTGGGGTGACGCTGAATCAGGCGGCTGGCCTTGTGGATGGTATCCTGATGCTTTTTAAAACGGCGCAGGATACGGGTGCCAAAACGACGACCAAGCCAGAACAGCAGCTGATCGCCAATAATGCCGCCCCCCATCGCGGCCAATACCACGCCGCCGAAGTGCAACAAACCTTCATGAGCTGCCACCCCCCCCAGCAGGGTAAAGGTTTCCCCTTCGGCGATACAGCCAATCAGCAGCGCCACGTAGCCGTACTGGCTAATTAATCCGTTGATATCAAGATGCAAATCGTCCTCCCTGTTGTTATCAACCCTTGTAACAGTCTACACCCGCAGGTGATTTTTTGTGCCGCTTGCCGCAAAAACGACAGCGCCGATTATACTTGAAGTGAAGCTGCCTGCGCTGGTCAGCCTGAGCGTTGGGGGCAGCCCGTCGCATCAGAGGAGTGATTTTATGAATCATGTCTGGGGACTTATCGCGCATCCTAATCAGGAAATGCGCGACATCAAGCAGGAAAACGAGAGCGTCTCGCACCATTACACCCACCATGTTCTGCTAATGGCGGCGATCCCGGTGATCTGCGCCTTTATCGGCACCACACAGTTGGGCTGGAATCTGGGCGAGGGGCAATTTGTACAACTCAACATGCTGACCGGTATTGGTCTCGGCATTCTGTTTTATCTCGTCATCCTCGGTGGGGTGGCGGTGATGGGACGTGTTATCCACTGGATGGCTCGTAATTATCCGCAACGCCCCAGCATCCAGCGTTGTACCGTGTTTGCGGGCTATGTAGCGACACCGTTGTTTATGAGCGGCCTGGTGGCGCTTTATCCGCTGGTCTGGCTCTGCCTGCTGGTAGGGACGCTGGCGCTGGTGTACACCGGCTATCTGTTATTCGTCGGTATCCCGGTATTCCTCAATATCGATAAAGAAGAGAGCCTGCGTTTCTCCGGCTCGACGCTGGCGATTGGGGTGCTGGTATTTGAAGTGCTGCTGGCGTTAACCGTGATTCTGTGGGGCTATGGACCGAAGCTGTTCTAGCCTTTCTATGCACACTTTCGTAGCGGCGCGATTTATCGCGCTTTTATTCGGTGCAGATGGATTGCGCGATAAATCGCGCCGCTACGGAACTTACCTGCCTCTGGTTTTTTAACGCCCGGAAACAATCTCTCCAGGAAATTTCGCAGAGAACCACGTATTATGCTGTCGCCAGCCCGCATCCCATCTGGCCTGATGCGCGCGGCCTGTGCGATAGCACAGCACAAAACTCCTCACCGGATTTTTTTGACACGATGTCTGTAAAAATGCGTATTTCTTTACTGTCGCTGGCGCTGATGATCGGCGCACCGGCAGTGACTACACCTGTTCTGGCCGCGCCTGCTGCGCTGTCAAATCTGGCACCTGTCGCACAACCGCAAATTGCCTCTGGCAGTGCGATGATTGTCGATCTGGATAGCGGCAAAGTGCTGTATTCCAGCCATCCCGATCGCGTCCGTCCGATCGCCTCACTCACCAAGCTGATGACGGCGATGGTGGTGCTGGATGCCAAACAGCCGCTGGATGAAATGCTGTCGGTTGATATCAGCCATACCCCGGAGATGCGCGGCGTGTTTTCCCGCGTCAAGCTGAACAGCGAAATCAGCCGTCGTAACATGCTGTTGCTGGCGCTGATGTCATCGGAAAACCGTGCTGCTGCCAGCCTGGCGCACCACTATCCGGGTGGCTACGATGCCTTTATCCGCGCGATGAATGCCAAAGCACGCTCCCTTGGCATGACCCATACCCACTATGTGGAACCGACAGGGCTCTCGATTCAAAACGTCTCCAGCGCGGAAGATTTGATCAAGCTGGTAAAAGCCACGCGTCAGTATCCGTTGATTGGTGAACTGAGTACCACCAAAGAAGATACCGCGGTGTTTAAACATCCGAACTATGCGCTGCCGTTCCGTAACACCAACCACCTGGTGTACAAAAATGACTGGCGTATTCAGCTCACCAAAACCGGTTATACCGACGAAGCGGGCCACTGCCTGGTGATGCGCACCTTTATTAACAATCGCCCGGTTGCGCTGGTGGTGCTGGATGCCTTTGGCAAATACACCCACTTCGCGGATGCCAATCGTCTGCGCGACTGGCTGGAAACCGGCAAAGCCGCACCAGTACCGGCGGCGGCGCTGGCGTATAAAAAACAGAAAGCCTCACAAACCGCGAGCAACGGCGCTCAGGGACAGAACGTCGAATAATCTGTCGCAGATGCCATCCGGCCGGGTGGCATCTGCAAAAAATCTTATCGTTATGACCCATGTTTTACGCATGCATTCCTATAGTTTCACGATTGCCAAAGGCCTACACTAGCCGCCACAGACTCACAATCAGATGCGTCTGCAGACTGTTATTGCGCTGGAATCTCACTCTTATGTTTACGTTTCGATCTCTTTTTGCTCCTTTCCTGCTGTTAATGGCCCTGGCCGTACCGGCGATGGCACTGGCTGATGACAGTGCTGCCGCGCCTGCGCAAGAGGATACGACGCCGAAGGTTAACGCCTCGGTCGAGCTGCCTAAAATGCAGAAAATTCTCGACAAGATAAAAGGTCAGGTGTCGGGAAATACCAATGAAAACCAGCTCAACCAACTCAACGAGATGGCGCTGGAACTCTCCGGCAATGCCGATACGCTCGGACAGGCGTTGATTCCTCAGCGTCAGCAATTGGATGCCCAGCTGGCGGTACTTGGTCCGGCACCGAAGCCCGATAGTGGTGTGAAAGAAACGCCGGAAGTGACGCATAAGCGCAGCACGCTTGAGAGTCAGAAAAGTAAGCTGGACGATCAAATCAAGCAGGCGGAAGGCATCAAAAACGGTGCGCTGGTGTTGTCGTCGCAAATCGTTAACCTGCGCCGTGACCAGTTGAAAAGTCAGCTGGCGCTGAATTCCGGCAGTATTTTCGGCCCGCGTTTCTGGTCACCGCTGGTCAGCACTCAGGATCTCGATGGCGAGAAAATCAGCGACTTCCTGAGTGAATTGCAGGATACCGCTGCGCTGTCATGGGAACCAGGCTGGCGCTTCGGCACCATTAGTTGGCTGATCGCCGCGATGCTGGTGATGACCCTCGGTCGTCGTTACGGTGAAGAGTTTCTCGCGTGGGTGAGTATCCACAAAATGCCGGAAGGGCGTCTGCGTCGGAGCTTCCTCGCCACCGCCATTGCGCTGACCACTCTGGCGGCAGTGGTGTTGACCTTCAACTTCTTTGCGCTGGCGTTTGCCCGCCGTGATGAAGTGTCGGCTGATGTGCAGGATTTTATCTTGCGCCTGGTGCAGCTCAGCGTTTACTGCGGCCTGATTGCTGGCTTAGGACGGGCTTTCCTGTCAACGCGTCGTCCCAGCTGGCGTTTACCCAGTATCTCGAATGAAGTGGCGCAGGCGCTGAAACCCTTCCCGCCGATCACCGCCGCGCTGGTGTTTATTTTCCAGACGGTTGAGTCATTCAACTACAGCGTGGGCACCAGCCTCAATACCACCATCTTTGCTAACGGCCTGACGGCGCTGCTGATTGGTGGTACCGGACTGGCGATCAGCATGCGTACCAACCGGGTGCGTCGCCGTATGGTGCAGGCGGGTAACCCGCCGGAAGCACGTTCCACCCTGGTGGGCCTGATTCAGATGGGGCTGACGCTGACGGCCCTCGCCATCCTGGTATTCCTGGTTATTGGCTATGTCGCACTGGCGCGTTTCCTCAGCTATGAATTGATCTGGTGTGGAATTCTGTTTGGTTCGTTCTATTTCCTCAGCCAGCTGATCACCGACGGTTGTGACACGCTGTTTTCGACGCAAAACAGCAGTGGCAAACGTATTCAGAGTTCACTCAATATTGATGAGCGCCACCTGCAACAGGCGGCCACGTTGCTCGGTGCGCTGGGTAAAACTGCGCTGATTGGCTTCGTTGCGCTGGCGCTGCTCAACGGGACGTTTGCCTCGTCGACACCGATTGAGCTGATCCAGAAGGTGATTGAGTTCTGGGGTGGTAAAGGGCTGGAGTCGCTGAACATTGTTCCTGCTCATCTGGTCAACGCCATTCTGTGTCTGGTGGTGGGCATTTATGTGCTGCGCGCGGTGCGCCGCTGGCTGGATAAAGAGTTCCTGCCGAAGACCACCATGGACGCGGGAATGCGCGTGTCGCTGGTGACGCTGTTCAGCAATATTGGTTACGTGCTGATTATCCTGCTGACGCTGTCGATTATGGGCCTGCAATGGAACAAACTGGCGTGGATCGTCAGCGCCTTGTCGGTAGGTATCGGTTTTGGCTTGCAGGAGATAGTGAAAAACTTTATCTCCGGCCTGATTCTGCTGACCGAGCGTCCGGTTAAAGTGGGCGATCTGGTGACCATCAGCGGCATCGAAGGGGATATCCGCCGCATCAATGTGCGCGCCACCGAGATCCAGCTCAGCGATAAGTCGACGGTGATTGTGCCAAACTCGCAATTCATCTCACAAAACGTGCGCAACGCTACCATGGGTAACGCGCAGGGCGTGGTCACCATTCCGCTGACCTTCCCGCTGGATATTGATCCGGTGCGGGTGCGGGAACTGCTGCTGGAAGTCTATGAGGAGAATGAGCGCATCCTGGAATCGCCCGCGCCGTCGGTGTCGTTTAAGGAGCTGTCACCCAATGGGATCGTGCTGAGCGTAACCGGTAACGTTGCCAGCCAGCGTCAGATCTCCGGTGCCAAAAGTGATTTGCTGTTCGATATTCTCACGCGTCTGCGTAAAGAGGGCATTGTGCTGTCAACGCCGCAGACGATGATCATCGAACGCCGTGCGCAGCAGGCCGCCGCAGCCGACAGCGAGCCGTTACCCTAAAATCTGCATCACCCGTAGCGGCGCGATTTATCGCGCCGCTACGGGGCAGGCTACGTTTTTACTGCCCAGCCTTTCTGCTTACTGGTTTTGCCAATCCCCGGATTAAAACTGTTGGTGGGGTCCAGGCGGCGATAGAACGCCTGGAGCTGCGGCTTCGCGGCATACAAATGCCCGACGTTATGCTCCGCCGGGTATTCCGCGCCACGCTGGCTGAGAATCGCCAGCATCTTCTCCTTCAGCGCATGGGCATCCACGCCTTTCTTCACGATGTAATCCTGGTGGAATACGTGACAGAAAAAGTGGCCGTAGTAGAGACGATGGCTCAGATCGTTATCGAATTCCGGTGGCAGACGCTCAAACCAGTCGTGGTCATTACGGCGCAGCGCAATATCCAGCGCCAGAATATCTTCCACTTCCTCCGCATGGACCGCGTGATATCGCACGGCGGCACCGGCGGCGGCAAAACGATGCAGAAACGCATGCGCGCCTTCTTTGGCATCGCAGGCAAAAAACTCCCCGCCACCTTCACGGAAAAAGTCGTGCAGATATTCCTGCGCCTCGGCCACGCCATCGCCGGACATTTTCAGCATCAGATGATGTTCATACCTGTCGCGATACTGTTTCAGACGTTTCGGCAGATGGGCCGGGAAGAGGGTACTCAGGCGCTGCAACAGGCGATCGGTAAAGTGCGGCTTGATCCAGTTACGCTTCGCCAGCCAGGCATCAAGGCGTCCCTTGAGGGTGAAAAACAACGGCATCTTGTCGGTACCAAGCCGGTCGATCATCAGGAAGGTATCTTTGCCATACACTTCGGCGATATCAAAAATATCGCGATGCATATATTCCCCGGCCACCGGTAAGTTGTGGAAATTCTCGAGGATATGGCGGCGAATTTCCCCCAGTTCTGCTGGATCGTTACTGCCGATATAGAACACCTGCTGTTTCGGTTCGCTGGCGAAGGTATCGAGACGCACGGCAAACACCGCCAGCTTGCCGGCACAGCCAGAGGCTTCAAACAGGCGGCGTGCATCGGCATTGAAACGTGCCGGGGTATCGGCGTGGATATCGCGTACGCGATCGGCATATTCATGATCCGATGCGTGGCGATCGTCCCAGATAACATCGCTTTGCTGCCAGCGATCGTCATCCAGTCGTCCCAGCATCTCTTCCGGCGAATGACCGAGTTCGATACCCAGATGATTCACCAGATGCAGCTTTCCTTCGGCATCAATCTGCGCATACAGCGCCATCTCGCTGTATGCCGGACCGCGTTTAATCAGGGAGCCACCGGAATTGTTGCAGATCCCTCCCATCACCGACGCGCCAATGCAGGAGGAACCAATGACCGAGTGAGGCTCACGTCCCAGCGGTTTAAGCGCTTTCTCCAGCTGATACAGGGTACTGCCGGGGAACGCCAGGATCTGTTTGCCGCTTTCAATCAATTGCAGCTTGTCCAGGCGTAGCGTGCTGATGATCACCACCGGACGCTCATAATCGTTACCGTTTGGCGTCGAACCTTCCGTCAGCCCGGTATTGGCGGCCTGCATCAGAATGACGGCATCGGCCGCCACCAGCGCCTGCAATACCCGCCATAACTCCAGCAGTGTACCAGGGAACACCACCGCCAGCGCTTCACCCTCGCCAGAGCGAAAGCCTTTGCGGTAGCGCGCCGTTTGTTCGGCGTCGGTCAGCAATTGTGCAGAGCCGACCAGGCGGCGCAGCTCACCCAGCAGGTTCGAATCAGAGAGGGTCATTGGCTTATCCTTGTCATTAACGTTGCGAAAAATACTGTAGCACGCCTGGGGCGAAGCGGTGGCGATGTGACATCGGTGGCTACCTGCTATCCTCATCTTATGGCACACTTCCCTGGCTATTTTTATATTGCGCAGTCACTTAAGAGAACCTGACCTGATGAAATGGATTTACTCTATTAGCCTCGCTGTATCCCTCGCCATTCAACCCGCGCTGGCGGACGACATGTTTGGTAACCATCCGATGACGGAGCAGGCGCGTGACGCCTTCGTTAACCAACTGCTCGGCAAGATGACGCTGGATGAAAAAATTGGTCAGCTGCGTTTAATCAGCGTAGGGCCGGATAACCCAAAAGAAGCCATCCGTGACATGATTCAGCACGGGCAGGTCGGGGCGATTTTCAATACCGTGACGCGTCCGGATATTCGCGCCATGCAGGATCAGGTGATGCAGCTCAGCCGCCTGAAAATTCCCTTATTCTTTGCTTATGACGTGGTACACGGTCAGCGCACCGTGTTCCCGATTCCGCTGGGGCTGGCATCAAGCTGGGATCTGGATGCGGTGGCGGAAGTCGGACGGGTTTCTGCCTATGAAGCGGCCGATGATGGCCTGAACATGACCTGGGCACCGATGGTGGATGTCAGTCGAGAACCGCGCTGGGGACGCGTCTCCGAAGGCTTTGGTGAAGACACCTTTCTGACCTCACAAATGGGCAGCACCCTGGTGAAAGCGATGCAGGGCAAAAGCCCGGCGGATCGCTACTCGATCATGACCAGCGTAAAACATTTCGCCCTGTATGGCGCAGTGGAAGGGGGGCGTGATTACAACACCGTGGATATGAGCCCGCAGCGCATGTTCCAGGATTATATGCCGCCGTATAAAGCCTCGCTGGATGCGGGCAGCGGTGGCGTGATGGTGGCGCTCAACTCAATTAACGGTACCCCGGCGACGGCAGATAGCTGGCTGTTAAAAGATCTGCTGCGTGGCGAGTGGAAATTCAAAGGCATCACCATCAGCGATCATGGCGCGATCAAAGAGCTGATCAAACATGGTGTAGCCAGCGATCCGCAGGACGCGGTGCGCATTGCGCTGAAATCCGGCATCGATATGAGTATGAGCGATGAATACTACAGCAAATATTTGCCGGGGCTGGTGAAACGCGGTTTCGTGAGCATGGCGGAAATTGATGATGCGGTGCGCCATGTGCTGAACGTTAAATACGATATGGGACTGTTTAACGATCCCTACAGTCATCTGGGGCCAAAAGGCAGCGATCCGCAGGACACCAACGCCGAAAGCCGGTTACACCGTGCTGAAGCGCGTGACGTGGCGCGCAAGAGTATCGTCCTGCTGAAGAACTGGCATGAGACGCTGCCACTGAAGCGCAATGCCACGGTGGCGCTGGTCGGCCCGCTGGCCGATAGCCAGCGTGACATTATGGGCAGCTGGTCCGCAGCCGGGGTAGCCAGTCAATCCATCACCCTGTTGCAGGGCATGCGCAACGCGATGGCAGGCAAAGGCACGCTGCTATATACCAAAGGGTCGAATATCACCGATAACAAAGGCATTCAGAACTTCCTGAATTTGTATGAAAAAGCGGTGACCGTCGATCCACGTAGCCCACAGCAGATGATCGATGAAGCCGTCGCTATCGCGAAGAAGGCCGATGTGGTGGTAGCCGCGGTTGGCGAGGCGCAGGGTATGGCGCACGAAGCCTCCAGCCGGAGCGATCTGGTGATACCGGAAAGCCAGCAGAAATTGCTGGCGGCGCTGAAAGCCACCGGCAAACCGCTGGTGATTGTGCTGATGAATGGCCGCCCGCTCAATGTGGTGAACGAAGATCGCCAGGCGGATGCGATGCTGGAAACCTGGTTTAGCGGCACGGAAGGCGGTAACGCTATCGCTGATGTGCTGTTTGGCGACTACAACCCATCCGGCAAGCTGCCGGTTTCCTTCCCACGTTCAGTGGGGCAGATCCCGATTTATTACAACCATCTGCCGACGGGCCGCCCGTATAACTTCGAGAAGCCAAACAAATATACCTCGCATTACTACGATGCCATCAATGGGCCGCTTTATCCATTTGGCTATGGTCAGAGCTACACCACTTTTAGCGTCTCGCCGGTGAAAATGTCCGCGAAAACCATGCCGCGTAACGGATCGGTAGAAGCCAGCGTGACGGTAACCAACACCGGCAAGTGCGACGGTGCCACTGTGGTTCAGATGTATCTTAACGATCCGGTTGCCAGCATCAGCCGCCCGGTTGAGGAGCTGCGCGGTTTTAAACGCATCATGCTGAAGGCGGGTGAATCGCAGACGGTGAGCTTTAAGATTGATGTGGATGCGCTGAAGTTCTGGAATCAAAAAATGCAGCAGGTGGCAGAGCCAGGTAAGTTCAATGTGATGATTGGGCTGGATTCGGTCCGCACCCAGGACGCAAGTTTCGATTATCTTTAAAGCAGATCATCGTAGTGGCGCGATAAATCGCGCCACTACGGCATGTGCGATAATGTGTAGCGGCGCGATTTATCGCGCAGTAATATTTGCAGAAATTTCATCAACCCAACACCATGAACATCCGCAACCGCATCGAACAACAAGTCTTTCGCCTGAATGGCCTCTCGCTCAATGAATTCGACATCTCGCAACCACCAGGCGACCCGGGCCTGTTCGGGCCGGACAGCGTTATCTGGCGTGTGCACGGTGATTTTGCATCCATGATGTGCGGCGGCATCAGTGCCTTATTGTTGCAGATGCTGCATCCGGCGGCGCTAGCCGGTGTATGGGATCACTCCAACTTCCGCGAAGACATGATGGGGCGGCTACGACGCACCAGTCAGTTTATCGCCGTCACCACCTTTGGTAACCGGCAGGATGCCCATACGCTGATTGAACGCGTCAAACGGATTCATCTGCGCGTGACTGGCGTTGATAATGCCGGACATCCGTATGCCGCCAGCGACCCGCAGTTGCTGACCTGGGTGCACGTGGCGGAAACCAGCCGCTTCCTTGCCGCCCACCTGCGCTATAAAAATCCCCATCTCAGCCTGGCGGAGCAGGATCGTTATTATCAGGAAGCGGCGCTGATTGCTGAATCTCTGGGAGCAGAGCAGGTGCCGCAAAGTGTCGCGGCGGTGGAAGACTATTTGCAGGCGATGCGTCCGCAGCTGGTGTGCGATGAACGCACACGTGAAGTAACGCAACTGCTGATGAACGCGCCAGCACCCAGCTGGCAGGCGAAACCGGTGATGAAGGTGATGCTGAAAGCGGGGACGGGTCTGCTGCCCGACTGGGCGCAGCAGCAGGCAGGCTTAACCATCACTCCTGTGCAGCAACGGCTGGTGGATGGACAAATTCATCTGATCGCCGGGTTGTTGCGCTGGTCGATCCAGCGTGGAGCTTATGCGCGCGCCATGAAACGTATGGGACGCTGATTCATCACGGATGAAACCCATCTCCGGTTTTGGTGTAAGTACGTGGCGTTCTGGCTTCGCGGCGCAGGGTTAACTGCCGCAACTGATAGTGGTGGATCAACATGCCCAGCCCGAAGCCGATCAGCGCCAGCGGTATCAGGCTGTAGTAAAGATCGGCAGGCAGGATCACCAGCAAGGCAATGCCGCCAACGATCAACGTCAGCGCTGACATCACCCAGGTGTAGCGGATAAACAACCATACCAGCAGGGCGAAAATCACCACATCACGCAGGTTCAAATCCAGATTTTGCAGCACCATAACGGCGACTCCTTTGATGCGAATGGGGCGACAATAGCATGCGCAGCAGCAAATGAATCGCGAAATAATTTGATGTCTGAGTGCGATGCCCGTAGCGAAACATCAACAATTCTCAACCTTTCCCGGCATCACTTTGAGAGTTTTACCCTTGTGTCACATGGCGCGAGTGCCGATCCTGCTCTATTCTCGGGGGAAATGGATCCCTCCAGGCATTGTTGAGGCGTTATGACACACCAACCTCTGATTGCTGAGGTGCCTAATCAGCAACACACATTAACGGCCATCGTCGAGCAGGACGCGCGCACGGCCTATTTTTACATCTGGCCAAGCGACCTGTTCCGCAGCCAATATGCGGTGCGCGGGTGCTGGCTACGCAACCTGCTGCCCGCACCAGCCACCGAAGATCGTGCTGCGATGGAGCAGGGTATCGCGCCGCTGCTCAGCGCTGAGTATTGCCGCACGCTGGAAGCCGAGCCGATGCTCGATCCGGCAGGTTTACAGGTGATATGGGAACCGGGCGATGAGGGCGCGGCGCTGTGGTATTACGGCCAGCTGCTGGCGGTGATCCCCGGCTGGAGTCTGTATCAGGACAAACAGGTCAGCTTCTCGGCAGGTTGCATCAAAGCCAATCGCCTGACGGCACCGCTCGGTTCCGCATCAACCAATGATTACTACGCGCGCGCAGAACAACAGCGTCATTTCTGGCGAGACTGGCACGACGGCCATCAGTGGGATGCGGTGCAGCGTGAGCTGATGCAGTGCTATCAGGCGCAATTTGGCGAGTCGGTGAAGTATTACGCCATCGATCAGGGCAACTGGCCACCGATGGCGATTTCGCAGCACTGGCATCAGGGCGTCTGGTATTTTCTCACCCTGGGGATGTGCATCCGTCCGATGCCACAGGTGGATTACCTGTTTGATGAGCTGGCCCCGCAGTATCGGCGGATCGAACTGGCGATGGCGGTGGATGGCGAAGTGATGGACGAAGCCAATGCGGTGCAGATGGCCAGCGCACTGGCGGAGTTTGCTCATCTGCCGTGGGCGCGGCTGACCTGGCTGGGAGAAGGCCATACGCTGGCGTCGGAAGTGGCCCCGGTGGGGTTTGAAAGTTTCCTGCTGGCAAATGGACTGGCCCCGGAACCCGCGCAGTTCCGTCTGCCAAAGCGCGAAGGCGATCGGGTGAATTTACTGTGGTCCACGCCGATTACCGAGGCTGAGCGCCAGTTCGCACAAGCCGACGAACGCGGCGGCCAGCAACTGGTGCAACGCCTGCTGGCTGAAGGGAATGACCACGTTTTTCGCCCTCGTCAGGAAGTGGTAGAACCTTCCCCGCGTGTCAGGTAGCCACCGTCTGGGGGGCGAGAGCCCCCATCAGGCGCAGATAACTCAAGTAGCCAGACTGGCTGGCTTCATTCCGCAACCAGGTACTGGCTGAGCAGATTTACTGCCATCTCTTCCCACTGATTGATGTCACGGTAATTCCGGATGAGGAGATCATGGCACACCGCGCCGTGGCGCGGCTGGATCATTACCCGCATCAACTATTTTATTGCTTTGTGATCGCGCGCACCTCAAGTTCCTTCTTAACAAGCCGTTAACCCGGATCAGGCATCTCGCCACTCCAGGGTAAGGGCACTCCAATGTTAAAAACCACACAATCACGTTTCACCGCGACCCTCATCGCGTTTTTCGTTGTCCTGATGCTGGTCACCGTGATGGTGATCAACCAGTTTATTGCGCCGCAACTCACGCAAAATGAGAGCCGCCTGGTACGTTACGAAGTGGACGGCCTGGCCGGACGCATCGTTGAGCAGATGAACCGCGTACAGGCGCAGCAACGCGCCATTACCGAAGCAGCCGGAGTGATGGACAGCGCCAGCATTGATACGCTGCTGCCCGCGCTGGTGAACCAATATCAGGATAGCAACGTGTTTGGCGGCGGCATCTGGCCGTTACCCAATCGCCGCGATCCCGCCAAAGAAAAAGACAGCTCGTTCTTTGCGCGCAACGCCAGTAATCAGCTGCAGGTGAATACCTACTGGAACTCCGATGCTGCCGATAAATACTGGGAGCAGCCGTGGTACAAAGATGGCATGGCTGCGGCCAAAGGGCAGTGCGCCTGGGCGAAAGCCTATCAGGATGCAGCCAGCCCGCAGCCGCGTACCAACTGTGCGATGGCGATTTATCGCAATGGCACGGTCTGGGGCGTCGCAACCATTGACGTCACTCTCGGCTTTTTCAACCAGCTGGCGAAGCAAATGGGCGAAGCAATCCAGGGGCGCGTGCTGATCGTCGAGGCCAATGGCAAAGTGGTGGGTAACGCCGCGCTGGTAGAGGGGACGCCAAAACTGGAAAATCTGGCAGACACTCAACTGCCGCTGGCAGCGACCCTGAAAACCTTGCTGGCGCAAGCGGGGGCGCAGCCGACCCAGGCCAGCTACAAAGGTGATGACGGAGAACATACCCTGTTCCTGCAAGCGATTCCTGGCAGCCCCTGGTATCTGGCCAGTGATGTTCCGTCGAGCCTGCTGGATGCTCAAACCCATAGCATGTTGACGCGCCTTGGTCTGGTGCAAATCCCGCTGGCGGTGATCCTGTTGCTGGTGCTGCTCGGTTTTGTGCGCGCCATGATGAAGCGCCTCAGCCTGCTGAACCGCAATATCGAAGCGTTATCAACCGGGGGGGCCGATCTGACACAGCGTTTGCCGGCCAGCAACAGCCCGGAATTCAACGCGGTAGCGCAGAGTTTCAACCAGTTTATCGCCTATTTGCAG
This sequence comes from Pantoea sp. App145, assembly GCF_047947045.1. Lineage (NCBI taxonomy): Bacteria > Pseudomonadati > Pseudomonadota > Gammaproteobacteria > Enterobacterales > Erwiniaceae > Pantoea > Pantoea sp. App145. The sequence goes on along the minus strand of NZ_CP133290.1, from coordinate 1,492,539 downwards.
GGACTGATGCGCCAGGTGGGCGACAGTGCGCTGGCCATCACCGCAGCTTCGCGCGAGATTGCCAGTGGCAATGCGGATCTCTCCGCGCGTACCGAATCGCAGGCTAGCTCGATAGTTGAAACGGCTGCCTCGATGGAAGAATTAACCGGTACGGTACGTCAGAACGCCGATAATGCCACCCATGCCAATCAGCTGGCTGATGGGGCCTCGCAGGTGGCGGCACGCGGTACCGAAGTGGTGCGTCAGGTGGTAAGTACCATGGGCGAGATTCACCACTCCTCGCGCAAAGTGGTGGATATCATTAGCGTCATCGACAGCATCGCTTTCCAGACCAATATCCTTGCGCTGAACGCTGCGGTGGAGGCTGCGCGCGCTGGAGAGCAGGGACGTGGTTTCGCCGTGGTGGCATCGGAAGTGCGCAATCTGGCGCAACGCTCGGCGAACTCGGCGCGTGAGATTAAAAAGCTAATTGAGGAATCAGTCGCCAATATCGATACCGGTAGCCAGCTGGTGGAGCAGGCAGGGCAGACCATGGATGAACTGATGCAGGGCGTCAGCAGCGTGACCACCCTGATGGCTGAAATCATGTCTGCCAGCCGCGAGCAAAGCCTGGGCATCGATCAGGTTAACGTCGCTATTACCCAGCTTGATGGCAGCACCCAGCAAAATGCCGCGTTGGTTGAACAGGTTTCCGCTGCGGCGCGTGCGATGGAAGAACAGAGCGTGCAACTGGAGCAGGTGGTGCATAGCTTTAAACTCTAACCTTACCTGGCACGGCAGCTCATTCCGGGCTGCCGATTCTCCTTTCGAAGCAGAAATTCCCCATTTTTTATGCTGGCTGCTAAGATTAACGTTCCGTTACGGAAACGCACGGAATGTACGCAATTTTTGCCGCTCGCTGCGTGGTGATTGTGTACAATAGTTGAGATTTTTCTGAAGGAGTTGTCATGTCCGCCATAGAAGTTATTCTCGTTGACCACCTCGATCGTCCCACCGGCAAGATGGAAAAGCTGGAAGTTCATGAAAAAGGATTACTGCATCGTGCGGTAACGGTTTACGTATTTAATTCGCGGCATGAACTGCTACTGCAACGACGTGCCAGTGGTAAATATCACTGCGGTGGATTGTGGAGCAACACCTGCTGCGGTCATCCCTATCCACAGGAATCGACGCGCGCTGCCGCGGAACGCCGCTTGCGCGAAGAGATGGGGTTGACGCTGACGCTGACCCCGGTATTTGAACTGAGCTACAACCTGCCGCTCAGCAATGGCCTGACAGAACATGAATATGGTCACGTATTTTTTGCTATCAGTGATGAGCAGCCCGAGTTAAACCCGGAAGAAGCCGACGCCTGGTGCTACCGTTCCGTGGCGCAAATCCAGCAGGAAATCGCCCAGCAGCCGGCTCAGTTCACTCCATGGTTTCTCTACACCTTCGCGCGTATTCCCGCCACGCTGAACGCTTTTCAGATCACGGCCTGATCACCTGTAACACCCTAAATGCGCTACCACCACCATCCCGGTGCTGGTCAGCATGAGCTTAACCTGCGTGCAACATCGTTGATGCCGAACATCCTCAGTTCGCTGCTGAAAAATTCCATTTGGTTATATGAACTGTGAATTGGTTATAACTGATTTGAAATGGCTAGCAGAAATTGAGCGAAGTGAAAGCCCCTGGCGCACTTGACCGCGCCCATCCCGGTTCGCCAGGCTACGCTTGTAACTCAACATACGATAACAATACCGAGGGTGAACGGCATGATTAAGCAGGGTTTACTGGGACTGATAGCATTGGCAATGAGTGTTGGCGCAGCGCAGGCGGCGGATCCGGTGCGGGTGGGTTCAAAGATTGATACGGAAGGTTCGCTGCTCGGCAATATTATTTTGCAGGTGCTGAACAAGCACGGGGTGCCGACGGTTAACAAAATTCAGCTTGGCACCACCCAGGTGGTACGCGGTGCCATTACCGCCGGAGCGCTGGATATCTATCCTGAATACACCGGTAACGGGGCGTTTTTCTTTAATGATGAGAAAGATCCGGCGTGGAAGAATGCGCAGCAGGGTTATGAGAAGGTCAAAACCCTGGATGCGGAGAAAAATCATCTGGTCTGGCTGACCCCTGCACCCGCCAACAACACCTGGACCATCGCGGTACGCAGCGATGTCGCTGAGAAAAACAAACTCACCTCGCTGGCGGATTTGAGCCAGTATCTGAAAAAAGGTGGCACCTTCAAACTGGCGGCCTCGGCAGAATTTATTGAGCGTAGCGATGCGTTACCGGCGTTTGAAAAAGCCTATGATTTCAAACTTGATCAGTCACAGCTACTGTCGCTGGCGGGCGGCGATACGGCGGTGACCATCAAAGCGGCGGCGCAGCAAACTTCCGGGGTGAATGCGGCGATGGCTTACGGCACTGATGGCCCGGTTGCGGCGCTGGGGCTGCAAACGTTGACCGATCCGAAAGGAGTACAGCCGATTTACGCGCCCACCCCGGTGATCCGCGATGTCGTGCTGAAGCAATATCCTGAGATTGCCAGCTGGCTACAACCAGTGTTCAGCAAACTCGACGAAAAGACGCTGCAACAGCTTAACGCGCAGATCGCGGTGGAGGGTCAGGATGCCAGTCAGGTGGCTAAAACGTGGCTACAGCAGAATAAGTTGCTGTAACGCGTGGCATTGATCACGCAAAGGCCACGCCAGCAACCGGTGATTCTGCTGCTGGTGGTGCTGATAAGCCTGACGTTTGCCACGCTGCCGCTGCTCAGTTATGCCGCCAACCGGCTGGTGTCAGGCCAGCCGCTATTGCTGTGGCAGATCCCATTGGGGGGAGGGCTGCTGCTTCCTTTGCTGGCACTCTGGCTGTTGTTGTTGTGCCAGCCCGGCCGCCGCACCGCATTGCTACTGCTGGTGAGTGCCGAATGCCTGTTTACGCTGCTGATCTGGCTGGGTGGACATCAGGCGACGCTCCTGGCGCAGAGTGGCAGCCGGCTGGCGCGCACCGCTTTTGGTAGCGGTTTCTGGAGCGTGGCGGCACTGGCGCTGCTGCTGGCGGCAGAGGCGATTCGTCAGCTCAACCCGCAAACCACATGGCGCATCCTGCTCAATCTGCAAATGTGGTTGTTACCACTTGGCCTGTTGCTGAGCGGCCATCTCAATCAACTTTCCTTGTTAAAAGAGTATGCCAACCGTAGCGCGACCTTTGACGCGGCTTTCAGCCAGCATCTGACCTTGCTCGGTGGCACGCTGCTGCCGACGCTGCTGATTGGCCTGCCGCTCGGCATCCTCATTGCCCGGCGCACCCGCTGGCAGCAGGCGGCTTTTAGCGTGCTGAACCTGATTCAAACCATCCCCTCGGTAGCGCTGTTTGGCCTGCTGATTGCGCCATTGGCCGGTCTGGCTGCCCATTTCCCGGTTCTCGGGCGCTGGGGCATTGCCGGTATTGGCATGGCACCGGCGCTGATTGCGCTGGTGCTGTACGCGTTGCTGCCGCTGGTGCGCAGCGTGGTGGCGGGTTTGCAGCAGGTGCCGCCAGAGGTACGGGAAACGGCGCGCGGGATGGGGATGAGCCGCTGGCAACAGTTCTGGCATGCGGAACTGCCGCTGGCGCTGCCGGTGTGGCTGTCCGGGTTGCGGGTGGTGGTGGTACAGACGCTGGGGCTGGCTGTGGTTGCGGCGCTGATTGGCGCGGGGGGGTTTGGTGCCATTCTGTTTCAGGGGTTGCTGAGTAGCGCCCTGGATTTGGTGCTGCTGGGGGTGATCCCGGTCGTTGCGCTGGCGGTCATCGCCGATGCGCTGCTGCGTTTAGTGGCGGCACTGCTGGAGAGACAATATGATTGAATTTCATCAGGTAAATAAAATCTTCGACGGTAAAGCGGCGGTGCGCAACTTGTCGCTGCAGATTGCAAAGGGAAGCTTTACGGTGCTGATTGGCACCTCTGGTTCCGGTAAATCCACCACGCTGAAAATGATCAACCGGCTGGTAGAGCATGATAGCGGGGAAATTCGCTTCGCCGGTGAGGCGATTGAACGCATGGATGCGCGCGCGTTACGGCGGCGCATCGGCTATGCCATTCAGTCCATCGGCTTGTTTCCGCACTGGAGCGTGGCGAAAAACATCGCTACCGTGCCGTCGTTGCTGGGCTGGCCGCAGGCGCGCATTCGCGAGCGCGTGGCGGAACTGCTGGCGCTGCTGAATCTGGACCCGCATCTGTCCACCCGCTATCCGCATCAGCTATCTGGCGGGCAGCAGCAGCGTGTCGGCGTGGCACGTGCGCTGGCGGCCGATCCCGAATTATTGCTGATGGATGAGCCGTTCGGTGCGCTCGACCCGGTGAACCGGCAGGCGTTGCAACAGGAGATGCTGCGTATTCATCGGCTGTCCGGCCGCACTATCGTGCTGGTGACGCACGATATCGACGAGGCGCTGACGCTGGCAGATCATCTGGTGCTGATGGATGGCGGGGAGATTGTGCAGCAGGGCAAACCGATCGAACTGCTGACTCAGCCCGCCAGCGATTTTGCGCGCGAATTTTTTGGTCACAGTGAACTGGGTGTGCGTTTGCTGGCACTGGGGCGGGCCGGGAACGCGGTACGGCGCGGGGAATGGCTGGAGGCGGAGCCGATCGCCGCGGCGCTCACGCTGCGCGAGGCGCTGTCGCAGTTCATTGCCCGACGTACCGACAAGCTGCCGGTGGTCGATCAGCATCAGCAACCGCTTGGGGTGCTGCATTTTAGCGATCTGCTGCACCAGCGCGAGGCGGGCTGATGCGCTGGCTCAAAGATCCGCTGAGCTGGCTGCTGGCGCTATTTCTGTTGCTGCTATGGGGATTGCCATACAGCGCGCCGCTGTTTAGCGCCTGGTTTCCGCAGCTGGAGCGGCCTTTATATCAGCAGGACAGTTTCTGGCGACTGGCGCTGGCGCATTTGTGGCTGGTGGTCAGTGCCAGCGTACTGGCGATGGTGGTCGGGGTGAGTTGCGCGGTGTTTGCCACGCGCCAGAGCGGACGGGCCTTTCGCCCATTGCTGGAAACACTGGCCGCCGCCGGTCAAACTTTTCCGCCAGTGGCGGTACTGGCTATCGCGGTGCCGGTGATGGGGTTTGGCGCGCTGCCTGCGGTGATCGCATTGTTTCTGTATGGTTTGCTGCCGATTTTGCAGGGTACCCTCGCCGGGCTGGATAGCGTACCCGCCAGCAATCGCGAAATCGCCACCGGTCTTGGCATGGGGCCATGGCGGCGTTTATGGCAAATTGAGCTGGCCCTGGCTGCGCCGGTGATCATGGCCGGGATTCGTACTTCGGTGATGATTAACATCGGTACGGCGGCGATTGCGTCAACGGTTGGTGCGGAAAGCCTGGGATCGCCGGTGATAATCGGCCTGAGCGGATTCAACACCGCCTACATCATTCAGGGGGCGGTGCTGGTGGCGTTGCTGGCGCTGGTGTGCGATCGCGCGCTGGAGCGGTTGCAGCGCTGGCTTAGTTGGCGTGAAGGATAAGGCTGTAGCCAACCAGCATCAGGCCGCCCATACCACCGAGCGCCATCACGGCAAACAGGGTGGAGATGAAGATTTTTTGCCAGTTCATGTCGAAACCTGAAAAAAGTCATGGAGGGCGGCATGATAACGCGCACATCCGCCGAGGCAAAGGCCGATGTGTGCGTTTTTACTGCGTCGGATCGTGCAGGTGGATATTAAAGCCCTGCGCCTGCCAGTGTTCCAGTTGCTCATGCTGACGGCGGGTCAGTTTTTTTCCTGTCCAGACAAACAGATTCTGACCGGGAAACAACTCCGGGCGCGGCAGTTCCAGCGGTTCTGCCAGCACATCCATCCGCCATCCCAGCTGCGACAGCCGCCAGGCTTCCAGCCAGATGCGTGTGCGATCTTCCACGCCCCAGCCGATCATCAGCGCATCTTTCCCGGCTTTTTTACGTGAGCCGGTCAGGCAAAACGTCACGTAGTCAATTAACGCGCCATCCAGCAGGCTGCACATGGTACGTGCGGTATTCTGATCCAGCCCGAGACGCTGGCGCACCGGCACAATGACGTGATCGATCAGCGCATCCACCGGATGTTCACGCCCGATGGTGGCGATTTTGGCCCGCAGCTTGGAAGGTCTGACATGGCGCAACACGCTCATCAGTTCTTCCTGCAGCGTGTTCCAGCCATCATGCACATTGACGCTTTCCCCTTCCAGCAAGGCTTTCACCTTACCCACGGGCACGCCACTTTCTATCCAGCGCTTGATCTCTTCAATGCGCTGAACATCTTCATCATCAAACTGTCGGTGACCGCCTTCGGTGCGCTGAGGCTTTAACAGACCGTAACGTCGCTGCCATGCGCGAAGTGTTACCGGATTGATTCCACAGCGTTCGGCAACGTCACCGATACTGTATAAGGCCATATCTTCCTCAATCTACTGACCTGCGATGCCTCACCATAACTGTGGTTGCAAACTTGTACAATGAATTTTTTTTTGTACAAGTTGACGCGGGTCATGTTTTCAGGCTTTATCTCACATATGAGAAATTAAATCCACATATGAGAGGTTATCATGTCTGAACCGGATACCGAAGACCGTCTGGCCGCACGTCTGGCGGAATTACGCCTGCAACGCGGCTGGTCGCTGGATGAACTGGCGATGGCAACCGGCATCAGTCGGGCGACATTGTCGCGCATTGAGCGCGCGGAGACCAGCCCAACGGCAGCGTTGCTTAACCGGCTCTGTGTTGCCTACGGTCTCACCATGTCGCGTTTACTGAGTGAGGTCGAGGAGGACGCGCTGCTGCTACTGACAGCCGAACAGCAGCCGGTATGGGTGGATGAGCAGAGCGGCTTTCAGCGCCGCAACGTTTCGCCACCTGCTTCTCATTTTAGAGCAGAAATGGTGGAAGCGGTGCTGCAACCGGGGTCGCGTATCGATTATGACGCGCCGCCGGTGCAGGGGCTGGAGCAGCATATCTGGTTACAATCCGGTGAACTGACCATCACCATGGAATCGCAAAGCTGGACCTTACAGGCCGGTGACTGCCTGCGTTTCCATCTGAACGGCAAATCTTCCTTTACCGCGCACCCGCAGGGCGGGGCACGTTACATTCTGGTGGTGTGCAAACCATGATTGAGATCGAACAGCTTAGTGCCAGCCAGGCGCAACCCTTAATTGGCGCGTTGTGTGATGTTTTGCAGGGCTGCGTGGCAGATGGGGCCAGCGTGGGTTTTATCGACGCCAGCGATCGGGCGGTGATTGAGCGTTTCTGGCAGGACAAAATTTTCAGCCTTGCCAGTGGCGATAATCAGCTGCTGGTGGCGCGTTTGCACGGTGAGATCGTGGCGACGGTGATGGTGGGCTATAGCGCGATGCCCAATGGTCGTCACCGTGCCGAGATCAGCAAATTGCTGGTGCATCCGCGTGCTCGTCGTCAGGGGATTGCCCGACGCCTGATGCAGCAGGCAGAACAACTGGCGGCAGATAAAGGGAAAACCTTGCTGGTGCTGGATACGCGTAGCGGTGATGTGGCGACGGCCCTCTATCTGTCGCTTGACTGGCAGATTGCCGGTTCCATTCCGTACTATGCCGAGTCCACGGAAGGCGTACTGGATGCCACCACTGTGATGTTTAAGACGCTGCGGGCACCCGCATGATTGTGGTGGCGCAGGAGTCGATCCAACAGCCAGATGCCGACTGGCTGCTGGATCGCTTATCCACTACGCTGGCGCAGCTCACTGGCAGCAGCGGGCGCGCCAGTTTTGACCCGGACGCGATGCAGCAACCCGGCAGTTGCTTTGCCATTGCGCGCGATGCCCAGCGCAGGCCGGTGGGCTGTGGCGCGTTTCGTCCGCTGCAACCGGGTATCGCCGAACTGAAGCGGATGTATGCGTTAAGTGGCGGGCAGGGCATCGGTGCAGCGGTTTTGCAGTTTCTGGAACAGCAGGCGCGGGCGCAGGGTTATCAGGCGATGTGGCTGGAAACGCGCAAAGTGAATCAGCGTGCGCTGGCGTTTTATGCCCGTCAGGGTTATCAGCCGATTGCCCCGTTTGGACATTACGTCGGCAACGAGATGGCGCAGTGTCTCGGCAAGGTTTTTACGGGGTCATAAAGGGCTGCTCATACCGTAGCGGCGCGATTTATCGCGCGCTTTTGCACTATTTTAGTGCGTAGCTTCAACCTCAGGGATCGCCAGTGCCTGCATAAACAGCCGGATAATCGGGTTTATTTTGCGGCCTTTCTTCATCATCAGACAGAACGGATTTTCCATGCGTATCGATTCATCACCCAATTCACACAGCTGACCGCGCGTAATAAACGCAGCCGCGTAGTGTTCAGGTAAATAACCAATAAAGTGTCCGGTCAGAATCAGCATGGCAACGGATTCAACCTGAACGGCCTGTACCCCGCTGTCGTGTAATGGAATCAGGCGGCGTGCATCACGTGGTGTGACATATAAATGATTTATGACTTTTTGTTCACGTAATAATTCCACTGGTATTTTATGATCACGACTGCCGGAATAAAGCGGGTGACCCGCGGAACAATATAATTTCGAATATTCTTTATATAACGGGAAGTAATCGAAATCACTTTTCATTTCATAAACTGGCGCGATGCCGCAATGAAATCGTCCTTCGCTAATACCGCGTTCAATATCATCTAATTGCGCCGTTTGCAGCCGGATTTGCACCTTTGGTGCATTCTGGTGCAACTGCTGCACCGCGCTGGTGACCGGCGATTGTGGATCGGAAATGGTGTTATCCACCACGCAAATGGCGATGTCGCCCAGCAGCTCGTTGCGGCTGTTGTGCAGGCGTTCACGGAACAGGTTGAGGGAGACAAACAGCTCCAGCGTCGCCTGATAGACATTGATACCGTACTGCGTCAGTTCAAAGCCTTCGCGCCCGCGGCTGCACAGTGTCATACCCAGACGAATTTCCAAATCGGAAACCTGCTTACTGATCGCCGCCAGACCAATATTCAGCTCATGGCTGGCCGCGGTTAATCCACCGGCTTCCACCACGCATTTAAATACGCGCAACAATTTTAAATCGATATTACTTAATGCCAGCACCGCATTATCGCTGCGATTGATTGCATTGTTTCCAGACTGGGAAACTTTACTTTCCATCTTTGCTATTCAACTCCGGAATTATTGCGGTGAAAGTGTAGTGAACCTGAAATGTGCCACGTTTACCAGTACGGAAATAAAATAAGTTTTTATTATCGCTGGCACGCCATTCATCTCGCTATTGATTATCTGTAAGGGGAAATTGCATGTCTGATAAAGCCGAACTGTTATGGGGTGCGCGTTTTAAAGCGGCGCCTGCCGCCAGTTTAACTGCGCTGTCTCGTAGCCCGGATTACTACTTTGCCCTGGCTCCTTACGATTTGGCGGGCTGCCGCGCCCATGCTCGCGAACTGATGCGTGGTGGCCTGCTGAGCGACGCAGAACTGAGCATCATGCTGGCCGCGATTGATCAACTGGATGCTGACTTCCGCGCCGGTCAGCTGCATCCCATCGCCGCTGACGAAGATGTGCATACCTTTATCGAACGTGCGCTGACGGAGCGCCTGGGGCCGCTGGGTGGCAAGCTGCGTGCCGGTCGTTCACGTAACGATCAGACCGTCAACGATTTGCGCCTCTATCTGCGCGACAACGGGCGTAAGGTGGTGACCGCGCTGCTGGGTTTGCAACAGGCGCTGGTTGAGCAGGCAGCGCAGCACACCGAAAGTGTGGCACCGGGCTTTACCCATCTGCAACAGGCGCAGCCAATTGTGTTTGGTCATCAGTTGCTGGCCCATGCGCAATCCTTCGCCCGCGATATCGAACGTATGCAGGACTGGGATCGTCGCAGCGCACGCTGCCCGCTTGGCGCTGCCGCAATGGCCGGTTCGGCGATTGCGCGGCAGCCGGAACTGGCGGCGGTGGACCTGGCCTACCTCGCACCGTGCGAGAACTCGATTGATGCCGTTGCCAGCCGTGACTACGCCGCGGAATTCCTGTTTGTCACCAGCATGATTGGCATCAACCTGTCGCGCCTGTGCGAAGAAGTGTGCATGTGGGCCTCGCGCCAGTTCCGCTGGGTGGAGCTGCACGACAGCTACGCCACCGGCAGCTCGATCATGCCGCAGAAAAAGAACCCGGATATTGCCGAGCTGACGCGTGGTCGTTCCGGTCGTCTGGTCGGTAACCTGATGGCGCTGCTCACCACCATGAAAGCCATGCCGCTTTCCTACAACCGTGATCTGAGCGATGACAAACGCAACGTGATTGATGCGGTTGATACCCTGCTGCTGGTGCTGCCAGCGATGGCGGGCATGATGGCAACACTGAAATTCAATACCGACGTGATGCGCGAGCAGGCACCGGATGGCTTTACGCTGGCGACTGAAGTGGCCGACTGGCTGGCGATGCGCGGCGTACCGTTCCGTGAAGCCCACGAAATCACCGGCCAGCTGGTACAGCTGTGCGAGCACGAAGGTTGTGGCCTGTCGGACCTCAGCGACGCACAACTTCAGGCGGTGGATAGCCGTCTCACCGCCGAAGTACGCGGCGCGTTAACGCTGGAGTCGGCGCTGGCGGTACGTAACGGTTACGGCGGTACGGCCCCAGAACGCGTGCGAGAGCAGCTGGCGCGTCTGCAAACCCTGATGCAGGCCCAGCAGCAGTGGGCTGATGATTACGCTGGCCCGCGTGCCTGAGGAGATGCTTATGTCGCAATCGACACCGACTGCACTTAACAACAGCAGTAGCCAGCCACATTACGATCTGGATCGCTACCAGGTGGTGCCGCGCCGTTATTACGGCCGCATCACCGCTTCGGTGGTGATCCTGATCCTGATGGCGTTGTTGGTGAATGCGTTCGCTCACGGCAATATTGAATGGTCATTTGTTGGTCAGTTCTTTACCGCCAAAGCGATTCTCGACGGGGTGGTAAACACTCTGATCATGTCCGTGCTGGCGATGGGCTTTGGCATCCTGTTCGGGGTGATCACCGCCATCATGTATATGTCGCCCAACCCGGTGCTGCATTACATCGCGGTCGGTTACGCCTGGATCTTCCGTGGCACGCCGCTGATTCTGCAACTGCTGCTGTGGTTTAACCTCGCGCTGGTCTTTCCCACCATCAGCATACCGGGTGTGTTTAGCGTGCAGACCGTCACGGTTATGACACCGTTCCTCGCGGCATTACTGGGTCTGAGTATCAACCAGGGGGCTTACACCTCCGAAGTGGTGCGCGCCGGATTGCTGTCGGTGGACACCGGCCAGTATGAAGCGGCGAAAGCCATCGGCATGCCGCGCTTGCAGGCGCTGCAACGCATCATCCTGCCGCAGGCGATGCGCGTCATCCTGCCGCCGGTCGGCAATGAATTTATCAGCATGATCAAAACCACCAGTCTGGCGAGCATGATTCAGTACTCCGAACTGCTCTACAACACCCAGAACATCTACTTCGCCAATGCGCGCGTCATGGAGCTGCTGTTCGTGGCGGGTATCTGGTACCTGATCGTGGTGACGGTGCTGTCGTTCGGCCAGAGCCAGCTGGAACGCTACTTCTCACGCGGCCACCGCCGTCATCACTAAGAGAGTCCGAGATGAGAAACATCGTGCGCGCCGTCAAGGTGAACAAATATTTCGACCAGTTCCACGCGCTGAAGGATGTCAGCCTCGAAGTGAATTACGGCGAGGTGATGTGCATCCTCGGCCCATCCGGCTCCGGTAAAAGCACTTTTTTGCGTTGCATTAACCAGCTGGAGAAGGTCGATCAGGGCGGTATCTGGGTCGATAACGAACTGGCAGGGTACCGCATCAATGGCAACAAACTCTATCCGCTGAGCGACAAGCAGATTGCCCGTCAGCGCCTGCAAACCGGCATGGTGTTCCAGCGCTTCAACCTGTTCCCGCATAAAACCGCGTTGGAAAACATTATCGAAGGGCCATGCCGGGTGCTGCTGCGTCCGAAGCGTGAAGCCAGCGAAGAAGCCATGGCGCTGCTGGATCGGGTTGGTCTGGCACACAAGGCCCATGACTATCCGCAGTCGTTATCCGGTGGTCAGCAGCAGCGCGTGGCGATTGCCCGTGCGCTGGCGATGAAACCGAAATTAATGCTGTTTGATGAGCCCACCTCGGCGCTCGACCCGGAAATGGTCGGTGAAGTGCTGGCGGTGATGCGTCAACTGGCAAAAGAAGGCACCACCATGCTGGTGGTCACTCATGAGATGGGCTTTGCCCGTGAGGTGGCGAACCAGGTGGTGTTTATGGATGAGGGACGCATTATCGAGCAGGGCGCGCCAGAAGACATTCTGCTGAACCCGCAAAACCCACGGATGAAAAACTTTATCAACGCGATTCTTCTTTAACTACCGGGGTGAAATAAATGAAAAAGTTGTTACTGAGCGCCATCAGCGCCGCGCTGTTGCTGCAATCGACGGCCTGGGCTGCCGACATCGCCGTACCAGCGGCAATTAAAGAGAAAGGTTTGACCGTGGCGATTATGCCGAACTACCCGCCAATGGACTTCAAAGATCCGGCCAGCAACCAGCTGACCGGCGTCGATTACGACCTCGGTATGGCGATTGGGCAGAAGCTGGGCGTGAAGATCAACTGGCAGGAAATTGCCTTTGAACAGATGGTCAATGCGGTCGTCACCAAACGTGTTGATATGGTGATGTCCGGCATGACCGACACCAAAGAACGCCAGAAAGTGGTCAACTTTATCGATTACTTCAAAACCGGCCCACAGTTCTACACCTTATCCGCGCGTAGCGACATCAACAGCGCAATGGATCTGTGCGGCAAACGCGTCGGGACCAGCCGTCGAACTACCTTTCCGCAGGAGATCGCCAACTGGAGCAAGGTGCACTGCGAAGCCGCTGGTAAGCCTGCCATCATCGTGGTGGGTGCAGAAGGGACGGCGGATGCGCGTACCCAGCTGCGTCAGCGTCGTCTGGATGGCGCGGTGCAGGGCAGCGAAACCCTGCCGTACATCATGAACCTGGAAAAAGGCACCTTTAAGCCACTCGATAAAGCCTTCTCCTTCCAGTACACCGGCATGGCGATCGGCAAAGATGCCGGGGATCTGACCAAAGCGGTACAGGCTGCGCTGGATGCGATGATCGCCGATGGCAGCTACCAGAAGATCCTCAGCAAATGGGGTCTGAACGACAATGGCGTGGCACAGGCCACGGTGAACCAGGGCTAACAGGAGGCCTTCAATGCAACAACCGGGCGCAGTGCGCTGGCCGCAGGGGAAGCGCGGCTGTATGGCGCTGGCATTTGACCTTGACGGTCCCACCGGTGATGCCATGTTGAATGGCAGCCTGTGGTCCACGCCAGAGTATTTTACTTTTGGCGCTTACGGTCCGTACCGTGCGCTCGGGCGTTTGCTCGATATGCTGCGGGCGTTTCAACTGCCCGCCACCTTTTTTGTTCCCGCATGGGTGGTGGAGCAGTGGCCGCAGCAGTGTCAGGCGATTGTTGAGCAGGGCCATGAAGTGGCCTATCACGGCTACCGCCACGAATCCTTCTGGGCGATTTCCCCCGAGGAGCAACGGGCGGTGATGGCGCAATCGGCCGCGATTTTTAAACAATATCTCGGCATCACCGCCTGTGGCTTCCGCACGCCATCAGGCGACTGGCATGCGGAAACCCCGCAGATCCTGCGTGAAGCCGGAGTGATTTACTCCAGCAGTATGCGTGGCGACGATCGTCCCTACAGCATTGCGGTGGCAGGGCACACGCCGCTGGTGGAGATCCCGGGCAAATGGGAGATGGATGATTACGCTTCGCTGGCCTATACGCGCCAGCCTGACTTCCCGAAAGGTGGCGATCGCATCAGCAGCTATGCCCATACGCGTGATAACTGGCAGCGGGAATTTGATGGAGCGATGGATGAGGGGCTTTGCCTGACCACCTTGTTCCATCCAAAAATCTCCGGCCAGCCGGGACGTCTGCTGCTGCTGGAGCAGCTGTTTGAACATATGACGGCGCGTGATGATGTGTGGTTTGCGCGCTGTGATGCGGTGGCGCAGTGGTATTTGCAGGAGCAGCAACATGACTGAATCTTCCCGCTGGCCGCTGGGATTCCAGTCGGCGGCGATCCTCACCATCGATTTTAACGATATTCACGGCATTCTCACCCAGGCACCGGCGGTGGCCGGACGGGATAAAACCCTGTCGGTGTGGCGCTATGGCACGCTGCGCGGGGTCGATCGTCTGCTGAATCTGCTGGCGGAAAAACAGCTGAAAGCCAGCTGGTGCTTACCGGCGATAGTGGCGGAAGAGCAGCCGGAGCTGGTGCAACGTATGGTCGCCGACGGCCATGAAATTGCCTGTAGCGGCGATCGCCATGAAGATTTCTCCAGCCTGACGCTGGAACAGCAGATCGCCAGCGTTACGCGCGGCTGCGACAAACTGGCACAGGTAACCGGCCAGCCGGTTACCGGCTTTCGCACCCCGGCGGGGCAATGGAAACCCGGGCTGGCACAGGCGTTGATCGAACTGGGCATCCGCTGGTCATCGAGCTGGCGCGGTGACGATCTGCCGTATTTCCACCCCGGCACCCGGCTGGTGGAACTGCCGATGCACTACACGCTGGAAGATGAACCTTATTTTGCCTTTAACCTCAGCCCGGCCATTCCGCCGGGGCAATCCCGTATCGCCCCTTATGCTGAAACCCTGGCCAACCTGACGCAGGATTTCCACGGTTTTCATCGTTTTGGCCTGTGCTACCTGCTGCGGCTGCACCCGGAAATCATCGGCACCGCCGGACGTATCGGCTTGCTGCGAACGCTGCTGGAGACGCTACAACAACACAACGTCTGGATCGCCACCGCGCAACAGGTGGCCGCGCACTGGCAAAGCCAGCCGGACAATGGGCCGGATCATCCGGCGGAGGTGTTCACCCGTGTTACCGGAGAGATCAATGCTTAATCAGCTGGCGAGTTTTATCGCCGATACCCGCTTCGAGCAACTGCCGGAGGCGCTCGTGGATCAGGCCAGACGTCACTTTCTGGATACGCTCGGTGCGGCACTGGCCGGCAGCGACAGCCCGATCTGGCGTGAGTGTCTGGCACTGGTAAAAGAAGAGGGCGGATACGCTCAGGCGCAGGTGTGGGGCAGTGCCGGGCAGGTCAATGCGCGTCAGGCGGCGTGGCTCAACGGTGTCGCGGCGCATATGTATGAGCTGGATGATACCGGCGGTTGCGATCACTCCGGTGCGGTGGTGATCCCGGCGCTGCTGGCGGTGCTACCGCTGGCAGCAACGCCGGTGAGTGGCAAAGCGCTACTCACCGCAATGGTTATCGGCTATGACATTGGCCGCCGCGTGCTGGAAGCCTGTGGCGGCTATTCAGCACATAACGGCGCGGGCTGGCACTCGACAGCCAGCTGCGGAGTATTCGGCGCGGCGGCAGCGGTGTGCGCGTTGTTGCAACTTAGCCCGGCGCAGTGTGCGTCGGCGCTGGGTATCGCGGCCAGTTTCAGCGGCGGGTTGTGGGGCTTTATTCACGACGGTTCCCACACCAAGAAACTGCATGCGGCGCGTGCGGCAGAAGGCGGCGTGCAGGCGGCATTGCTGGCGCAACGCGGTATCAGCGGTCCTTCGGCGGTATTTGAAGCGCGCTGGGGTGGTTTCCTGCAAACCCTGGCGGCTGAGACGCAGCAGCCAGAGGCGCTGGTCGCCGATCTTGGCGTGGTGTGGAAACTGGCTCGCTGTTCGATTAAACCTTATGCTGCCTGCCGTGGTACTCACGCGGCGATTGATGCACTGGGCATCATGCTGCAACAGCAGGCGGTGGTGACGGCGGATATCGCCCGCATTGTGGTGGGACTGAATCCATTCCTGCTGGAAATGTGTGGTACCCGTGACGTTGCCAGCCTCGCTGCCGCGCAGATGAGTTTGCCTTATGCGCTGACTGCACGGGCGCTGTATGGCGCAGCGGATCTGGACAGTTATGATGATGCGAAACGCCTGCATCCGGATGCCGAAGCGCTGATGGCGCGCATCGAACTGGTGATCGATCCTGAACAGAGCCGGGATGCCGAACCCTGGGTACGGCTGGAGACGGTGCAGGGGGCGCAATGGCAGCAACATGTGCCAGTGCCGTCCGGTGCACCTGCCAATCCGCTGAGCCTGGAAGCACTGGTCACGAAGTACCGCAGCCTGGCCGTGCGTGTGCTGCCGCCTGAACAGGTGGTACTGCTGGAGACGTTGTGTCTGGGGCTGGATGAGATCATTGATGTGAGTGAGATGACGGCGTTATTAGCGACCCGCTCGTCATAAGTTGTAGGGTCGCCATTGATGGCGACCTTTTTTTATACCCGCCCGGCCAGCGCCTCAACCCGTGCGATTGCCGCCAGTAAACGTGCTTCGGTAACCGCCTCTGCCATATTCTCCATATCCGGCGCATGAACCGATTCGCGCACAATCAGCGCCAGTTCGGCTGTATCCAGTTCGGCAATTTCTGACAACCGCAGCGGTACGCCGCAATCGTGTGCCAGACGCATCTCTTCCAGCACTTCTTCATCACTGCGATGCTCCAGCGCCAGCAGACACAGGTTACCAAAGCCAACCAGCAGACCATGGCCAAACTCGCGGGTTTTATCGCAGAAGGTAAAACCTTCATAGATGGCATGGGAGGCTGCGGCATGCGCACCGTTGCTCATCAGTGAGGTTAACCCCGCCCAGGTGAAAATCGCATCCAGCACCTGATCCAGTGAGGCGCTGCTCTCGCTGCGCAGCACGGCGGCATAGGCAGACGGGCCATGTTCAGCAATCACGTCATAACAAATCTTGCTGTGCGCCAGAGACGACAGGGCATTGCCTTCCCGTGCCGGGTGACGCGTGCTGACGGCGCGGAACTCATACCATTTCGCCAGGGTATCGCCCAGCCCGGCAGCCAGCCAGCGCGGCGGCGCTTTAGCCAGCAGGGCACTGTCGATCACCACTGCTGCCGGAGCCTGCGGCAGCGGGTAAATGTCAAAGAAGTTGCCATTATCGTCGTAACGGATACTCAGCGGCGTCACCGCTGAACAGGTGGCGGCGATAGTTGGAATGGTGACGATAGGCAGGCCCAGCTGTGCGGCAACCGCTTTGCAGGTATCCAGCGATTTACCACCGCCAACCCCGATAATCACATCCGCCTGCAACTCGGTCGCCAGCGTTGCCAGCCGGTTGATATGGTTGATTGAGGTCTCTCCACCAAACCACTCCTGCGCCAGCAGCGTCACTTCGGCCGCCAGCAATTGGGCGCGGACCTGGCTTTCTACCGCATGCAGCGCCTGATGACCACCGATCAACAACGCGCGTTTACCAAGACTGGCGCATACCTCACCCAGTTGATTGATTACGCCCGCGCCACGCAGTACGCGCGCCGGAAACACCAGATTCATTTGTGTCATTGCTTCTTCTCTGTATAACGGACGCCAGGCAACACGCACAGCATCTCATAAAGGATATTGGCCGCCAGCTGTGAGGTCATGCCACTGTGATCATAGGGCGGCGACACTTCCACCAAATCGCCTCCCACCAGATTTAAGCCACGACAGCCGCGCACGATCTCCAGCCCCTGCATGGAGGTCAGGCCACCCACTTCCGGGGTGCCGGTGCCAGGTGCCCAGGCGGGATCGAAGCTGTCGATATCGTAGGAAAGATAGACCGGCCCGCTGCCGATACGCTGGCGCACCTCGGCCATTAACGGCGTCAGCGATCGGTGCCAGCACTGCTCGGCGGGGATCAGATGGAAACCCTGATCGACGCCCCACTGAAAGTCATCGGCGGCGTACCCCTGCGCGCGCTGTCCTACCTGTACCACGCGCTGACAATCCAGCAAACCTTCTTCCACTGCACGGCGGAAGGTGGTGCCATGCGCGATCTTCTCGCCAAACATGTCGTCGTTGGTATCGGTATGGGCATCGACATGGATCAACCCCATCGGGCCATGTTTCTTCGCCAGCGCCCGCAAAATCGGCAGCGTCAGGGTATGATCGCCACCGAGGGTCAGCGGGATCAGCGGCCAGCGATTCAGCTCGCTGTAGTAATCCTCGATAATATCTACCGATTTCAACAGGCTGTAAGTGTTGATCGGCACATCACCAAGATCGCCCACGCGCAGGGAATCGAACGGTGCGGCACCGGTCGCCATGTTGTAGGGGCGAATCATCACTGAATCGGCGCGAATCGCTCGTGGTCCGTAACGGGTGCCGCTGCGCTGCGAAGTGCCGATATCCAGCGGGATGCCGACAAAGGCAACATCCAGATCGGCGGGGGACTCGGCAGCCGGTAAACGCATCATGGTGCCACGTCCGGCGAAACGCGGCATCTCATTGCCGCCCTGCGGTTGGGGAAATTGGGTCATTACCGGCTCCTTAAACTGAACAGACTGATATCATTACCCGCCTCGCCTGCGGGAAAAATCCTTGACAGCAGATAATCACTTCAGAGATTACTTAACTTTAGCCAGCAATCTCTGAAGGAAAACGGTGCAACCTTTACCCAATCTCAAACTGCTACAGGTGTTTGCTAGCGTGGTGGAAAATCAGGGCTATTCACGCGCCCAGCAGGCGCTGAACATGACCACACCCGCCATCAGCGCCTATATGAGTGAGCTGGAAACCCAGCTCGGGTTTATCCTGTGCCAGCGTGGGCGCGGCGGGTTTAGCCTCACCAGCAAAGGGGAACAGTTTTATCGCTACAGTCAGCAGATGTTGGCGACGCTGGCGGGCTGGCAGGAACAGGTGGAGACGCTGAAAAGCGCACAGGGCGGCACCTTCTCGCTGGGGGTGGTGGACGCGACCGTCACCGACGGCACGCTGGATTTGCCTGCCGCCATTGCGCGTTTTAATCAGCGTTTTCCGGCGGTGTTTTTTAACCTCAGCGTGCGCGACCCGAACGAATTACAGCAGCAACTGCTGGAGGATCGACTCGACCTGGCGATTGGACACTTTCCGCTGCGCGCCAGCAATCTGGTCACTATCCCGCTGTATGAGGAGCAGCATTGGCTGTATTGCAGCCCGCAGCACCCGCTGGCGCACGGTGCGCCTGATATGCGCACCGTGCAGCAAACCGGGATGGTCACCCGCGGCTACTGGAATCAGCAGGAGCTCAACAAACGGGGCTTTCGCCAGAGCAACGCCTCGGTGGAGAGTATCGAAGCGCAGTTGACGTTGATCCTCAGCGGACGCTTTATTGGATATCTGCCAGAACATTACGCGCGCAGCTGGGAACAGCAGGGGGTGCTGTGTCGTCTGTTGCCGCAACATTTTCAGTTCCGCGCGCCGTTTTCCTTTGCCTTCCGGCGGGGACGCGCCCGTGAAACGCTGATCCGTGCGATGCGCGAAATCCTGAATCCAGCGCGAAAAAATAGCAGCGAAAGCTGACGCTGTGGCGATACTGTGTAAAAATACAGTCCATTTTCCCGGAAACAGTAACGATAATGGCCCTGACAGCAGCGATAAAAAGCCAGATTGCGCAATGGTATAAGGCGCTGCAACAGCAGGTTCCTGACTTTATCCCACGCGCGCCGCAACGGCAGATGATCGCCGAAGTGGCGAAAAGCCTTGCCGGTGATGAAGGCCGCCATCTGGCGATCGAAGCCCCCACCGGCGTGGGGAAAACCCTGTCGTATCTGATCCCCGGCATTGCCGTCAGCCGCGCGGAAGAGAAGCGGCTGGTGATCAGTACCGCCAACGTGGCGTTACAGGATCAAATCTTCAGCAAGGACCTGCCGTTGCTGAAGAAAATCATTCCCGACCTCACCTTTACCGCTGCCTTTGGGCGCGGACGCTATGTTTGCCCGCGCAACCTCGCGGCACTGGCGGCGAGCGAAGATCAGCAGGGCGATCTGCTGCTGTATCTCGATGATGAGGCGGTGACCGGTTCCAAAGAGGAACAGAAATTATGCGCCGGGCTGGAAAAGCAGCTCAGCCGCTACCAGTGGGATGGGCTGCGCGACCACACCGATGTCGCCATCAATGACAGCCTGTGGCAGCGCCTTTCCACCGACAAAGCCAATTGCCTGGGGCATCACTGCCGCTGGTACCGTGAATGCCCGTTCTTTGTGGCGCGGCGCGAGATTGAACAGGCGGATGTGGTGGTGGCTAACCATGCGCTGGTGATGGCGGCGATGGAGAACGAATCGGTGCTACCGCCCGCCAAACACCTGATGCTGGTGCTGGATGAAGGCCATCATCTGCCAGAAGTGGCGCGCGACGCACTGGAGATGAGTGCCGAGATCACCCCTGGCTGGAGCAGTCTGCAACTCGATCTGTTTGTGCGGCTGGTGGAAACCATCATGGCACAGTTCCGTCCGAAATCACCGCCTCCGCTCACCAATCCCGAACGGCTGAAAGGCCACTGCGACGAGATGCGTGAACTGTTGCAGATACTGTGCGATGCACTCAATCCGCTGCTGCCTGCCGAAAACCTGCCGGGCGAATTCCGCTTTGTTTTGGGGGAGCTGCCGGAAGAATTGCTGACGATGTGTGCGCGGCTGTTCAAACTCAGCGACGCGCTGCGAGGCCTGGCGGAAGGCTTGCTGAATGAGCTTGGCGATCAGACCGGCAAGGCCGATATCATGCGGCTGCATAAAGCGATTTTGCAGCTTAATCGCCACTTTGGCTGGTTCGAATCCATCAGTAAATTATGGCGGCTGGCAGCGCTGGAAAAAGCCTCCAACGCCCCGGTATCCAAATGGATAACGCGCGAGCTGCGCGATGGTCAGGCACATTTGCTGTTTCACTGCGCGGGCATTCGCGTCAGCGATCAGCTGGAAAAATTGCTGTGGCGCAAAGTCCCCCATGTGGTGGTGACGTCCGCTACGCTGCGTTCGCTCAACAGCTTTAACCGCTTGCAGGAGATGTCGGGGCTGAATGAAAAAGCCGGCGACCGCTTCGTGGCGCTCGACTCGCCGTTCCAGCATGTCGATCAGGGCAAGCTGGTGATCCCGCAGATGCGTTATGAACCGCTAATGAACAGTGAGACGGAGCATATCGCCGAGATGGCATGTTTCTTCCGCGCGCAAATGGCGCAGGAAAAACACAAAGGTGTGCTGGTGCTGTTTGCCAGTGGGCGTGCCATGCAGCAGTTTCTCACCCATGTCACCGACCTGCGTTTGTCGATGCTGGTGCAGGGGGATCAGCCGCGTTACCGGCTGGTGGAGCTGCATCGTCAGCGCGTCGAACAGGGTAAAACCAGCATCCTGGTGGGGCTGCAATCCTTTGCCGAAGGGCTGGATTTGAAAGGGGATTTGCTGTCGCAGGTGCATATCCACAAAATTGCTTTTCCCCCGGTGGACAGTCCGGTAATTTTGACTGAAGGGGAGTGGCTGAAGAGCCTCAGACGCTACCCATTTGAAGTGCAAAGTTTACCCAGTGCCTCCTTTACCCTGATCCAGCAGGTAGGGCGTCTGATTCGCAGCCATCAATGCTTCGGTGAGATTGTCATTTATGATCGACGCTTAATCAGCAAGCCGTATGGCAGCCGCCTGCTGGCGGCATTACCGGTGTTCCCGATTGAGCAACCGCCAATGCCCGAGGCCACTACTAAACCGGCCACGCCGCGCAAACGGCGTGCCAGCAGAAGGAGTTGAGCATGTTGTACACGCCCCGGGCGTTTAACCAGCCGGATGCCGAAGCGCAACGTCAGCTGGTGTTGCGTCATCCGCTGGGATTGCTGATTTCCAATGGCGAAGCCGGCCCGCTCGCCACCCCGTTACCGTTTTTATTGCAGGTTGATGCGCAGGGCGAATGGGTGTTGCAGGGGCATCTGTCGCGGGCTAATCCCCACCTGAAGGCGCTGGAACAGGACGCTCCTGTGCTGGTGGTATTCCAGGGGGAGCAGGGTTACATCACCCCGGCCTGGTATGAAGAAAAAGCGCGCAGCGGCAAAGCGGTGCCGACCTGGAACTACCTGACGCTGCACTGCCGTGGCGTGCTGACGCGCCAGGATAATGCTGACTGGCTGCGGGAACAGGTCGGGCGACTGACCGCACAGCAGGAGCAGGGTATGCCGCAGCCGTGGGCGGTCAACGATGCGCCAGCGCCGTATATCGACAGCATGATCAAAGCTATTGTGGGTATCGAGATTCGCGTGACCCAACGCGAAGGTAAGTGGAAACTCAATCAAAACCGCAGCCTGACGGATCGCCAGCAGGTGGCAGACGGTTTGCAGCAACAGCAGAACACCTCTTTGGCCGCCGAGATGCGGCGCACACTGGAAGCGGAAACTCCTGATGGAACTGAATAAAATCATCAAAGAGATCGGGCGTGGTAAAAATCACGCGCGTGATATCGATTTCGACACCGCCGTGGCGCTGTACAGCGCCATACTGGCGGGTGACGTGCCGGACCTGGAACTGGGTGGTGTGCTGATTGCGTTGCGCATCAAAGGGGAAGGGGAAGCGGAGATGCTCGGCTTCTATCAGGCGATGCAGCAGCAAATGATGCGTTTGCAACCCCCGGTCGGGCGTCCGATGCCGATGGTAATCCCCAGCTACAACGGCGCACGCCGTCAGGGCAACCTGACACCGCTGCTGGCACTGTTGCTGGTAAAACTCGGTTTTCCGGTGCTGATGCACGGCGTCAGTGACGACCCGACGCGCGTCACCAGCGAAGAAGTGCTGGCGGCGCTGGGTATCCAACCTGTCACCAACGCGCAGCAGGCGCAGGCCGCGCTAGACAGCGGCGGCCTGGCGTTTATCACCATCGATCATTTGTGCCCGCCGATGGCGAAACAGCTGTCGCTGCGCTGGCGTATGGGGGTGCGGAATAGCGCCCACACGTTGGCAAAACTGGCGACACCCTTTGCCGAACGTGCGGCGCTGCGCCTTGCCAGCGTCTCTCATCCCGAATACGTCGCGCGGGTGGGTAAATTCTTTCAGGATATTGATGCCCCGGCGATTTTGCTTAACGGCACTGAGGGCGAGGTGTACGCCAGTCCGCAGCGCTGCCCGGCGATTAACTATATTCAGGGCGCAGGTGGTGAGGCGGAGGTGTGGATTGATCGCCAGCCCGAGTGTGAAGTCGAGCTTCCTGTGTCAAAAAGCGCCAGTGACACAGCAGGCTGGATTCGTGCAGTGCTGGCAGGGGAACGTGCGGTGCCGCAGGCGTTGCGCCTGCAACTGGCCTGTTGCCTGGTGGCGAGCGGGGAAAGTGCCAGCCTGGCAGCGGCCGAAACGCGTCTCAGCCAAGCTGGGCTCTGAGGGATCAGGCTTTCGCCAGCGTGCTTTCCACTAACTGCTGCCAGAAGGTGATGCCAATCGGCAGCAGCTCATCATTGAAGTCGTAACCGGCGTTATGCAACGGTGCGGAAGGCGTAGCACCATCGGCACCCAGCCAGAAATAAGCCCCCGGACAGGCTTCCAGCATACAGGCGAAGTCTTCCGAGGCCATCGACGGATTGACCTGCCAGTGTACCTGCTGCTCACCCAGTAACTGGGCGGCGGCCTGGCGCACCAGATCTGCCTGTTCAGCATGATTGGCGGTGACCGGATAGCCCGGATACCAGTGAATCTCGCCGCTGACGCCGAACGGGCGCGGCAGCGTCGTGACAAAATCCTCAATCAACCCACGTACCCGATCGCGCACGTCAGTTTGCAGGCAGCGCACCGTGCCGCGTAACACGATCTGCTCCGGGATGACGTTAATCGCTTCGCCGCCGTGGATTTGCGTGACGCTCACCACCGCCGACGCGAGAGGCGATAAGCGACGTGACGGAATGGTTTGCAGCGCCAGAATCAGTTCAGCCGCCACCACCATCGGATCCGCACCACTTTCCGGCATCGCCGCATGGCAGCTTTTGCCGTTGAGGGTGATTTCAAACGAATCGAGCGAGGCCATCATTGCCCCGGCATTGACCGCCAGTGAGCCGACCGGCAAACCGGGCCAGTTATGCATGGCATAGACCGCATCCATTGGGAAACGCTGGAACAGGCCTTCTTCCACCATTTTGCGCGCGCCGCCCAGATTTTCTTCGGCGGGCTGGAAGATAAAATGCACCGTGCCGCTGAACTGACGCGTGGCGGCCAGCTGACAGGCAGCCGCCAGCAGCACTGCGGTGTGACCATCGTGTCCGCAGGCGTGCATCACGCCGGGCTGGCTGGATTTCCACTCTGGGTTGCCTTTTTCGGTAATCGGCAGCGCATCCATATCGGCGCGCAGACCAATCACCGGCCCCGGACCGTTCTCCAGCGTGCCAATCACCCCGGTACCTGCCAGGCCGCGAAACACCTGCAAACCGGCATCGCTGAGGACCTGCGCCACCATTTCGCTGGTGCGTTGTTCCTGGTAACCCAGTTCCGGATGTTGGTGTAGCTGACGACGCCAGCGCAGGGCGTTGTCGAGCAGGGCGGCAGGCAGGGTCATAAGGCAGAATTCTCCATCAGCAGCAGTACCTCCGTAAACCGATACCGCAGGAAATTGAGTTATCACTGTAGTGGCAAGCGCGGGGTGGCGTCTATCGCAGAACGGGAGAATTTGGCTATAGCGTATAGCTAAATGGAATAAAGAGGTTTATCCACTGTAAGACAAATTGTATTCCTGGGGGTGAAGACCTTCGTTGCAGGCAGCAATGCATGGCGAAATCTGATTGTTTTATCAAAATATCATGAATTTCTTAATGTTTTCTGATGTTTTCTTTCCTTATATATCAGATGGATAGCCTCTGTGGTAACGTTCGGGCACTCTCATCCCATGGCAGGTAAGCTTAATGCGCGCCACCGCAACGCCACATGATGCCCTATTCAAAAAATTTATGAGCCAGCCCCCTCTCGCCAGGCAGTTTCTGGACATTCACTTGCCGTCAACAATACGCCAGCACTGTGATCTGGATACGTTGCAACTGGTGCCGACCTCCTTTATTGAACGGGACCTCAGCGCATTTTATTCCGACGTGTTGTTTTCAATGAGGACGGACTGCGGCGAAGGGTACATAAGGAACAGATTATGACGATTGAACAGCAGTGGCGGCAGGAATCTCATCTGCAAGGACGTCAGGAAGGACGTCAGGAAGGACGTCAGGCAGGACGTCAGGAAGGACGGCAGGAGGGGATTCAGGAGGCTAAATTACAGGTGGCGCAGCGTATGCTGCGGGATAACATAGATGTTAAAACCATCATGAAATTCACCGGTCTGAGCGAAGGCGATTTACAACAGCTCAATTCCTGAGTCACGCCAATTTTACCGGGTCTGGCTAAGCGATAAATTACGCAATCGCGGTCAGGGAAATGGCGGGCCTGACGCCCGCCATACAGGTTATTTCAGCATCGGCAGATTCAGTCCGTGCTCTTTCGCACAAGCCTGCGCCTGCTCGTAACCGGCATCGGCATGACGCATCACCCCGGTGGCCGGATCGTTCCACAACACGCGTGCCAGACGTACATCCGCTTCGGCGCTGCCGTCACAGACGATCACCACTCCGGCATGCTGCGAGAAGCCCATGCCCACGCCACCGCCATGATGCAGGCTCACCCAGGTCGCGCCGCCAGCGGTGTTCAGCAGGGCGTTAAGCAGCGGCCAGTCGGAAACCGCATCCGAACCATCTTTCATCGCTTCGGTTTCACGGTTCGGTGAGGCGACTGAGCCACAGTCGAGATGATCACGACCAATCACAATCGGGGCTTTCAGCTCGCCGTTGCGTACCATTTCGTTGAACGCCAGCGCGGCTTTATGACGCTCGCCCAGACCCAGCCAGCAGATACGCGCCGGTAATCCCTGGAATGCAATACGCTCCTGCGCCATATCCAGCCAGCGATGCAGGTTCTTGTGCTCCGGGAACAGTTCTTTCAGTTTGGCATCGGTTTTATAGATATCTTCCGGATCGCCTGACAGCGCCACCCAGCGGAACGGACCTTTACCTTCGCAGAACAGCGGGCGGATATAAGCCGGAACAAAGCCCGGGAAATCAAAAGCATTCGTTACGCCTTCATCCAGCGCCACCTGACGGATGTTGTTGCCGTAATCCACCGTCGGAATACCCATATGGCAGAAATCGAGCATCGCCTGAACGTGGGTCGCCATTGACGCGCGCGCCGCTTTTTCTACCGCTTTCGGATTGCTGATTTTCTCAGCCTGCCAGCGATCGAGATCCCAGCCAATCGGCAGATAACCGTTCACCGGATCGTGGGCTGAAGTCTGGTCAGTGACGATATCCGGCTTCATGCCGCCCGCTTTGGCGCGTTTCACCAGCTCTGGCAGAATTTCCGCTGCATTGCCCAGCAGGCCGACAGAAATGGCTTTCTTCGCTTTGGTGGCTTCGTCGATCAGCTGTAACGCTTCATCGAGGGTATAGGCTTTGTGATCGACATAGCGGGTACGCAGGCGGAAATCGATACGTGACTCCTGGCACTCAATCGCCAGCACGCAGGCACCGGCCAGCACGCCTGCCAGCGGTTGTGCGCCGCCCATGCCGCCCAGACCGGCGGTGAGGATCCAGCGTCCGCTCAGATCGTTATCGTAATGCTGACGACCGGCTTCCACGAAGGTTTCGAAGGTGCCCTGCACAATGCCCTGCGCACCGATGTATATCCAGGAACCGGCGGTCATCTGGCCGTACATCATCAGGCCCGCTTTATCCAGCTCATGGAAGTGATCCCAGGTGGCCCAGTGTGGTACCAGGTTGGAGTTTGCCAGCAGCACGCGGGGCGCGTCAGCATGGGTACGGAATACACCAACCGGTTTGCCTGACTGGATCAGTAACGTTTCTTCCGGTTGCAGGGCGCGCAGTGAACGCAGAATCTGCTCGAAGCATTCCCAGTTACGTGCCGCTTTACCGATGCCACCGTACACCACCAGATCTTCCGGGCGTTCAGCCACGTCGGGATCGAGGTTGTTCTGGATCATGCGGTAAGCCGCTTCAATCAACCAGTTGGCGCAGTGGAGTTCAGAACCGTGCGGAGCACGGATTTCACGGGCAACTGCCTGGGTCAGAGTTTCGCTCATCATCAGTTCCTTTATTCAACATTGGGTGGTGCGCATGCTCGGCAGCAGCGCAGAAAGGGCTTCCGGCCAGGCATTGCTGCTGGCCCACTGGCGCATGGTGTCGATATCCGGTGCCAGTAAACGATCCTGATCGAGGAAGGCGACCTGAGCGCGAATGCGGCTCATCTCCTGCTCGATAGTGGTGGAACTTTGCAGAGGACGGTGGAATTCGATCCCCTGGGCAGCGGCCATGGCTTCAATTCCCACCACGGCGGCGGTGTTGAAACACATACTGCCAAGACGGCGCGCAGCGTAGGTCGCCATCGATACATGGTCTTCCTGGTTGGCGGACGTCGGCAGGCTATCGACGCTGCCCGGATGCGCCAGCGATTTGTTTTCTGAGGCCAGTGCGGCGGCGGTGACCTGCGCGATCATAAAGCCGGAGTTGACGCCTCCGTCACGTACCAGGAAAGGCGGCAGACCCGAGAGTCCGGTATCCAGCAGCAGTGCCAGACGACGTTCGGAAATCGCGCCAACTTCGGCCACGGCCAGGGCGATGATATCGGCAGCAAACGCCACCGGTTCGGCGTGGAAATTACCACCGGAAATTACGTCGCCCGTGTCGCTAAACACCAGCGGGTTGTCCGAGGCGGCGTTGGCCTCAATCTGCAACACGCGGGCGGCGTGGCTGAGGTTATCAAGACAGGCACCCATCACCTGCGGTACACAGCGGATGGAGTAGGGGTCCTGCACCCGGCCACAGTTGGCGTGCGAGCTGAGGATTTCACTGCCTTCCAGCAGCGAGCTGACCGCAGCGGCTACCGCGATTTGCCCCTGCTGACCGCGCGCCAGGTGGATACGGGCGTCAAAGGGTTTGATCGAGCCTTTGATGGCTTCCAGCGACAGCGCACCGGCCATCAGTCCGGCAGCGAACAGGTTTTCCCCTTCGAACAGGCCACGTAATGCCAGCGCGGTGGAAACCTGGGTGCCATTCAGCAGCGCCAGGCCTTCCTTCGGACCCAATACAAACGGTGTCAGACCAACGCGTGCCAGGCCTTCAGTGGCGGGGATCAACGCACCATCAACACGGACATTGCCTTCACCCAGTAGCATCAGCGAAAGATGCGCCAGCGGGGCGAGGTCGCCGGATGCGCCAACTGAACCCTTTTCAGGAATGCATGGCATCACACCGGCATTGAACAGCGCCAGCAGCGCTTCGATCAGGGAAATACGAATCCCGGAATGGCCACGCGCCAGGCTGATGATTTTGGTGGCGACCACCAGGCGAGTGACGTTATCAGGCAGCAACTCACCGAGACCGACGCTGTGCGACAGCACCAGGTTACGTTGCAGTTCGGCAAGGCGGCCAGCCGGAATCTGCGTCTGTGCCAGTTTGCCAAAGCCGGTATTGATGCCGTACACCACGTTGCCTGAGGCGACGATGGCATCAACGGTTGCGCTGGCACGATCGATGGCGGCACGTGCCTCATCAGCCAGCGTCAGTGCGACGCTACCCTGGTAAATCGCGCGCAGTGTGGCGAGGTCCACTTCACCGGGAACGAGGCGAATATTCTGAACCGAACCTGACATAGTCTACTCCTGTCTATACAAGTAAAACGGCAATCCCGGATGATGCTGGCATGTGGAAGTGCTGCGGGAGATGCCATGAATAATGCGAGTGAAGCATAAGTGTCTATTCTTGTCTATACAAGTAGCAAGCACTGTGCCAGATTGATCACATTCTTTGCAGGGCGCGGCAGAGCCTCCTGGCCTTCGGATCGCCGCTGGCATTGCACTGTAATAAGGCAAATGCTGCACAGGAAGCGGGACTGTTGCACAGCGGGATGTATATACATTTACGCGTTGAGACAGTAAACTTTGGGCACTATCAGGAAAAGGAACAGGATATGGTTGAGCAGACGGCAATAGCACAACTGGCCGCGGCCATGGGTGATGAGCCTGCGCCGATTTATCAGCGCGTGAAACAGGCGATTATCAGCCAGATCCGTGAAGGTCACTGGAAGGCCAATCAACGTGTACCCTCGGAAAGCGAACTGGTGAATGAACTCGGCGTCAGCCGCATGACCATCAACCGTGCGCTGCGTGAACTGACCAGCGAAGGCTTTCTGGTGCGTATGCAGGGTGTCGGCACCTTTGTCGCTGAGATGAAGGGCTACACCGCGATGCTGGAAGTGCACAACATTGCGGATGAAATCGCCCAGCGTGGTCATCGCCACAGCTGTAAAATCCTCTCCCTGGGGCAGATGAAGGCGGACCCGGAGCAGGCGGCGGTGCTGGGGTTATCCACCGGGCAGATGCTGTTCCATTCGCTGATCGTGCATTACGAGAATGATTTGCCGGTGCAGCTGGAAGATCGTCTGGTAAACCCGCTGGTGGCACCGGATTACCTTAGCCAGGATTACCATCAGCTGACGCCTTACACCTATCTGATGCGGGTTGCGCCGTTAACCGCCGGTGAGCATATTGTCGAAGCGGTGCTGCCGGACCTGCGCCAGCGTAAACATCTGGCGCTGGATGAGCACGAACCCTGTCTGCTGATCCGTCGCCAGACGTGGAGCGACAACAAAATCGTGACCTATGCGCGCCTGCTCTATCCCGGCTCACGCTACAAGTTGCTGGGCCGCTTCAGAGGACACGGCTAAGCGTGGTAAACAACAGGCTGGCATCGGCAGAGCGCGGTGCCAGCTGCGTCACCTCATCCAGCCACCACATCCCCTGATTTACCGTGAAGACCTCACCATCCGCCGTTTGCCAGCTGCCCGCCAGCACCCAGGCGACGCCATGCTCGCTGCCGATCGGCTGTTTATGCACCGCGACCTGCGCCTGCCAGCTGTCGCGTCGTGTCATGATGTTGAAATCCTGACAGGCGCTGTCGCCAATTTGTGCATCGATCGCCCATTCGCCCGGAAACGGCCAGGGCTGATGCGGTTGCAGCTGCTGTTCGCCCTGCGCGTGGCGCAGCAGCACGCTATCGCCATGCAGCAGGGTGATCACCCGGTCGATACCGGGGAAGGGGGAAAAGGGGCCGTCTGCGGCGATGGTGGCGATACTGGCGCGCCAGGCGAAATCCGCCGCCCCCGGCGGATAACTGACGATTTCACGGGTTTCGCCGCCACCGTTACGCCAGCGGCTGACGGGTAAAGCGTCGTAGTCGAAACGGGTTCTCATCGCAGCGCCCTCATAGCAGCGGCGAAGCGTGCCGCACAGGCTTCTTCCGCCGGATGCTGCCCTTGCTCGACCACTGCCTGACCGGCGACGTAAACATCGCGAATTTGTTCACGCTGACCGGCAAATAGCCAGCGATTGAGCAACGATGCGCTGTCCACGCTGCTTAACCAGGCATCCTCCTGCAATACCAGCCAGTCAGCGCGTTTACCCACGGCCAGTTCGCCGTTCTGGATACCACAGGCCTGCGCGCCACCCTGGGCTGCTTGTTGCCACAGCAGGTCACCGACGGAGGGTTGATCAGCGGTGGTGATGCGATTGCGACGACGATCACGCAGACGCTGGCCGTACTCCAGCCAGCGCAGCTCTTCCAGCGTGCTCAGGGAGACATGGCTGTCGGAACCGATGCCCCAGCGTCCACCACGGGCGATATATTCCACTGCCGGGAAGATGCCGTCGCCGAGATTGGCCTCGGTGGTTGGACACAATCCGGCCACGGCACCACTGGCCGCGAGACGGGCAATTTCGTCTTCATCAAGGTGGGTCGCGTGGATCAGGCACCAGCGGGCATCAACATCAAAACGATTCATCAGCCAGGCCACCGGGCGCTCGCCGCTCCATGCCAGGCTATCGTTGACCTCTTTCTCCTGCTCGGCCACATGAATATGCACCGGCAAATGGTCCGGGCTGGTCGCCAGCACCTCACGCATCTGTGCCTCATTCACCGCGCGCAGCGAGTGGAAGCAAAGGCCGTGATTGAACAGCGGTTTGTCTGCCACCCAGTGGTTCAGTCGCTGCTGTTGTTGCAGGTAAGCCTCGGTCTGCTGGATAAAACGGCGCTGACCGTCACTGGCGGGTTGCGAGCCGAAGCCACTGTAACTGTACAGCACCGGCAGCAGCGTCTGGCCGATCCCGGCGGTGTCCGCCGCTGCCATCAGCTGTTGCAGCATGTCATCGTGCGGATAGGCCTTGCCCTGGGGGTCATGATGCAGATAGTGGAACTCCGCCACCTGGGTATAGCCGCCTTTCAGCATCCCGATATACAACATTGCGGCGATATCACCCACCTGCTGCGGTGAGAGGCGCTGCACCATGCGGTACATCAGATCGCGCCAGGTCCAGAAACTGTCCTGGGGATCACCCGCCACTTCGGCCAGTCCGGCCATGGCACGTTGAAACGCATGGGAATGCAGGTTGGCAATCGCCGGGATCACCGATCCTGCCAGACGAATCGCTTCGCCAGGTTCGCTGTTGGGGGTTAACGCGGTTATCACCCCGGCAGAGTTGATAGTTATCAGCACCTGGTCATGCCAGCCATCGGCCAGCAGTGCCCGTGGGGCAAAAAAAGTTGCCATGGTTGATCCTTAGCGGCGGTTAGTTGTATATACATATACATACTTTGATGAGCAGTGTAAATCGCGAAAGGTAAGGGGATTTGGGGATGGCAGAAGCGAAGCAGATCGACAGCCTGTGGCTGGGCGCGGATATTGTGACCATGCGCGAAGGCCGTTACAACCTGATTGCCGACGGCGCGCTGGCAGTTGATCAGGGTCAGCTGGTGTGGGTGGGGCCACGCAGTGAACTGCCGGAATTTCACGCGCGTGAGCAGCGTCATTTCGATGGCGGCATCATCACCCCGGGGCTGGTGGATTGCCATACCCATCTGGTCTTTGGCGGCGATCGCAGCGCGGAATTTGAGCAGCGTCTGAACGGTGTCAGCTATGCCGAAATCGCTGCGCAGGGCGGTGGCATTCTTTCCACAGTACGCGCTACCCGCGCGGCCACGCAGGAGGAACTGGTGGCGTCGGCACGCTGGCGGCTGGATCGTCTGTTGGCGGAAGGGGTGACGACGGTAGAGATCAAATCCGGCTATGGGCTGGATGAAGCCAGCGAGCTGACCATGCTGCGTGCCATCCGCGAACTGGCACAAAACGTGCCTGCTGATGTAGTGGCAACCTGTCTGGCGGCGCATAGTTTCCCGCCTGAGTTTAAAGACAACCCGCAGGGCTGGGTGGATATCATCTGTGAGCGTCTGCTGCCGCAGGTGCATGCCGCCGGTCTGGCGGATGCGGTGGATGCGTTCTGTGAACATCTGGCGTTCTCTCCGGAGCAGGTGAGCCAGGTGTTTGATAAAGCCAAAGCGCTGGGCATGCCGATCAAACTGCATGCCGAGCAGCTTTCCTCGCTGGGTGGCGCAGCGCTGGCGGCCAGTTATGGCGCGCTGTCGGCTGACCATCTGGAATACGCCACCGAAAGCGATGCACAGGCGATGGCACAGCATGGCACCGTTGCGGTCCTGCTGCCGGGGGCGTTTTATCTGCTGCGCGAAACCCAGCGTCCGCCGGTGGCGTTGTTCCGCCAGTACGGTGTGCCGATGGCGCTGGCCAGCGATGCCAATCCGGGCACGTCACCGGCGCTGTCGCTGCGTCTGATGCTGAATATGGGTTGCACGTTGTTTGGCATGACACCGGAAGAGGCGCTGGCGGGTGTGACCTTATGGGGTGCACAGGCCCTGGGTTTACAGCATACACACGGCTCGCTGGAGCCGGGTAAAGTGGCAAATTTTGTGCACTGGCCGCTGGCACGTCCGGCGGAACTGGTTTACTGGCTGGGCGGCGAGTTGCCGTGCCAGGTTATCTATCGTGGAGAAGCGCAATGACACCGTTTCATTTTACCCAGGGAACGCTGCCGTTACTGGTCAGCATTCCGCACGCTGGAACGCAACTGACACCAGAAGTCGATGCCGGATTAAGCGATGCGGCCCGTGGTCTGCCGGACACTGACTGGCATATTCCGTTACTGTATGATTTTGTACGCGATTTGGGTGCCAGCGTGCTGATCGGGCATTACTCACGTTTTGTTATCGACCTCAACCGTCCGCCGGACAACCAGCCGTTGTACACCACCGCCACCACCGGGCTGTACCCGGAAACGTTGTTTGATGGCACGCCGACCTTCGCACCCGATAAAACGCCGACGGCAGAGCAGCGTCAGGGCTATCTGGATCACATCTGGCACCCTTACCATCAGCAGCTTCAGCAGGAACTGGCGCGTCTGAAAGCGCAGCATGGTTATGCATTGCTGTTTGATGCGCATTCCATCGCTTCGGTAATCCCGCGTCTGTTTGATGGCCAGCTACCGGATTTGAATATCGGCACCAATGACGGCGGCAGCTGCACGCCAGCGGTGACGGCAGCGATTCAGGCGGTGTGCGAAGCACAGGATGATTACAGCTGGGTGATTAACGGACGCTTTAAGGGCGGCTATATCACCCGTGCCTATGGTCAGCCACAGCAGGGTGTACAGGCAGTGCAGCTGGAGCTGGCGCAGATTAATTACATGGACGAAACCCCGCCATTCGCATGGCAACAGGCACGCGCCGCGCAGTTGCAACAGGTGCTGAAGCCGCTGATCCAGGCGTTTTTGCAGCAGGGTAAAACGGCCTGATTTGACGATGTAAAGTCTATTCCGTAGTGGCGTGATTTATCGCGCGGCTACGGAATAGTGTGCTTAAGCGCAACACCAATGGAGACGTATTCCTTTTTACTTTTAAGCAGTTATGGAGGTTGGTATGCATGGAGCAGACAACGTTTCAGCCGCGCTGGCAGGCTATGCAGATGTTCAGAAAAATACGGCGACCCGGTTCTCTTTGGGGAGAATATGCCGTTCGATGAGAAATTGCGTCACGACATTTTCGAGCTATCACCGCTTTCCCCGCAACCTGCCGGAAATTTGCTGCCAAAGCCTGAGTAATCTCAGAACATTTCTTGATGCCTGCACCCACGGCAATCCGCATGGAATAGCCACACCACCACTGGCTGCGGCGCAGAGGGTCGTCGAGTGGTTTTTCTGGCAACAACAACATCAGGCGACCTGCCAGCTGCTTCAGCTTATCCAGACCACTTCTGACCACGCAGCGCTGAATGACTACTTCTATGCGTTGAACACACTCGCTCTTTCCGGGGATGCAGGAACGCCGGGGCGTATCCAGGCTTACATTGACAGCCGTGCCGGGTGGCGCAACAGCCTGAGAGAAAGCGACCATCAACAGGCAGGTGAATTTGAACAGCGACTGATCGCCTGCCTGGAAAAACGCGCGTTCTGGCAACCCCGGCCGACTCTGTTACAGCCCCTGATAAAATGGGCGGCTCCCTATTGCGGCATGTATCTGGATGAGGTCTTAGCTATCCGCGCACCAGCGTTATCACCGTGTGTTCCCGGACAACAGCTCAATGCCAGTCGCGTGATTGCGGGTGAAGTCGGGCAGGAAGAGGATTTATTCTTCGGGCAGGGCAAAAATATCATTTATGTGCCGGGCAGCGTTTCCCTGCCGACGCTGATGCTGACCTCTGGGCAGGAATTCTGCACCCAGCTGACACGCTGCCCGACAGAACTTCTCAGCTACACAGGCAACCGGACAGTGAGCGTGGAAATGGCGGGGGTGGGCACGGCAGACAACGAGAAAATTACCCTCTGCATCAACAATAAAAAGTTTAACCCGCTGTTTATTAATCGGGATCTAAACACCCGAGCCACCTGGTTTCCCAGCCAGATCTACCGTCACTCGTTGCAGGTCGGCGATGCGAATCCCCCCCAGCCTGACGACGCTTGCTGTCCCGTGATCTCTGATGTGTCAGGGGGAGCGCTGCATCGGGTTAACTGGGGAGGGATTCTGCCTGTGGCTGCGGCAGAGGAACGTGGCCTGGGCGATGATCAACCCCAACCGCAGATTAACGAATACCATTTCCGTCACTATGCTGAAGTGGATATTCCCACGCATTCCCCGTCGGCATATGATCCGGATGCGATTGCAACCCCGAATAACCGGCCTTTTCGTCACTATGCTGAAGTGGATAGTTTTGTCTTGCCATTAACCACCATGCTTCCTGAGCAGCTGATTCCCTATGAGGTCGATCTGAGTACCTGGGAACGCTCGAAAAGGATGTTTATTCCGCTGAAGTTCCCCTTCTTAACCCGCACCACCACAACCACACCACGCGCCACTGGCGCCACCCCAGTCACGACGCCGGATAGCCTGACCTTGTTATTTGGACCTACTAATACAACCCTGACGCCAGGGTCGTGCAGGACGACACAGCCCGTGCTGATTGGCCGCGATCTTGATGTGATGCTGGCTAAAGCGCAACAGTGGCTCAGGCAGGTACCTTCAACGCAGATTGATGACAAAATCCATACTTATTTCCTGAATCTGGAAGGGGTGGCTGACGCGCAATTTACGTCGCTGGAGGAAATTGTCACCGTCGTCAGAAAGTTGGTAACCGGCATTGACAGCCAATATGCGTATGATCAGTACGCGGCCGTTGATTTTGCTGCGTTGTTATTCGAAGGTTCCTGCTTCGCGGAGGTGAGTGAACTGTTAAATGCCTGGGTAGGTACGTCAGCGGGGAAAGCACAACTTTCTGAAATCCTGTTACGTGCCCTTGATCGTGCCATCCCCAATCCTGGCCTGTTAGTGTCAGCAACATTGAAAGCCCTGGAACAGAAGGTCAGACCAGAAACGACTCTGTTTGCTTCACTGCCAGATGTGAAGGTGGAGCTACAAAACGGCTTTAAAAGCAATCTTGTTGCTTCTGTTTACTATGCCCGTGGACCCCTGCCAGATTTTATTCAAAGTCACGTCATTCTCGGGAAATTGCAGTTTTTGCATCTGGAATATATCAAAAACCAATACCCCTTTTTTCGCTTATGCAGCAAGCCGGATGTCATGGATAAAGCGGTGCTTTCCACTCATGGCGTATTGTTAACGGTTGCTGCGGGCCTGATTGCCGATGACGATAAACTGCATTACATCCCTGCTGATAGGCTGGAACGATTCGGTATGCAGGCCATGCTACGTCATTCAGATGATTTTCTGTTGGACAGATTTGCCTATTTTGATCGTCTGCTGGCAAAAGGGGACGTTAGGCTGGCTGATTATCTGAATCATCTCGAAGCGGAAGGCGGCCTGTTGGTCCGGCTGCTTTATCTTAACCTCAAAATCTATAACCTACTGCAGCATGGTGGGAAACTGACAACACAGTTTATCATCGATTACCAGGCTTTGGCCGGGGTGGAAAAACAACTTTGTACGCTGGCTCTCGGGCAGATTGAGGCGGCAGATCAGGCGTTTTTCCTGGCAGCCTCGCAGCAACCGGGGGGGCTTGAAGTTCGGTTTATTACGGCAGAAAACAAGGCGGCTCACGGGAAACAACGTCATTATATTGGCTTTACCCTGACAGCCGGACACGAAAATATCAGGCGCTGCTACACCCTTTCCATCATTCCCAAAATAAATAATATTATTGCCGATGTGGTTTATAACGATACGCAACATAGCCTTCAGGCGGATGATTATGCCCGGTGGATTAATCATGCGGGTAAAACTACGTTTATGACGCGCCTGTCGGTATCCAATCGTTCGTTGCCAGACATCACCTTTAATGTTAGTGATAAAATGACGGCACCCGTCGCCCGCAGCCAGGTGCAATGGTCGTTGTATGCGCAGAGCCTCAGTCAGTTTATTATTAATCAACGCTTCCCACCTGTGGTATCAGTATCAACTACCACGTCTGCGCCTGGCATCATTGATGAAATAATGGATGTTGCCGGGAATTTAATCTCTCAATTCATTTCCCTGAAATCATGTAAACAGGCCTTTGATGCGATCCGCGATCGGCCCGCTACCATAGAGGAAGCATTAATCACCGCTGAGTATGCAGCGTTGTGTTTTTATGACTCCGTCCCTGAAAGTGAGACTGGCAAGCTGGTGAATGAAGCCAGCTATGCTGTCCATTCTGTGGCGGAAAAAGTCATTGCGTTATGCAGAGAAGAAATACAACACAAGGTGACACCAGCCGATACGAACCCGATAAATATGGCAGAGCTTCAGGAACAACTGTTTCTCGATGATAGCCAGGTAACGGCACGGCTCGCTAACTCAATACCGTTTCAGGCTTATTTAGGCTGGATGCTGCGCGACAAATCTTTTAGCTTGCGGCCACTTGCCCCACAGGTAACAATTCTTGATGTGCGCTGGAACGTCATCACCGACCGGTTTTATTGTAAAGCCAACACGCCGCAGGGTATTAAGAACTATCGTGTTGATGAACAAAACGCCTTATTACTTCCTACCCATCATCAATTCACGGATAATTTTGCCAATAGTCAGGAACGGGTGGTGGATGCTGAAAAGTTTGTCTCTCATGTTGCGAGTGGAACCCTTGATGACTTAAAAACAGAACGCATGGAACAGGATATCAGGGAGACGAATAAATATGATTATGTTCTTTTTAAGAAATATTTCACTGAGATAGACTTTAGCAATGATAATGTCAGGGACGTTTTTTTTAGTAACTTGATCATCAATACCAAATGGCAACCTGTGCACCTTTGGGTAAAAAAGGGGAGCGGGGGAGACGATTTTATCATTGTTGAATTTAAGGACGAAAAAGAAAAAACGCATTATAAGCAAATGTCAAAAAGAGACGAGGTATTGATAGACTGGAAGGGCGATCCCACCAGAATTAAGCGGGTAACCCGCGAGGCGACCACACTTTCCCCCTATTACGTCAATATGTTCACGCCACTGCACTTTGGTTATCAGGAGGTGAATCAGTATACCAACGTACAGCGTGAGGCAGAGCTGCGGGATTTAATCGAGGAAGGGAGTAAAATTCCTGATCCAGGTAACCTTCCTGAAAGTCGATGCCGGGATAGGATGGAGGAGTTGCTAAGACTCACGCCATTCAGTTTTATTAAATTGAAATTTCCTGTGGTAA
The DNA here is from genome assembly GCF_047947045.1 of Pantoea sp. App145. Lineage (NCBI taxonomy): Bacteria > Pseudomonadati > Pseudomonadota > Gammaproteobacteria > Enterobacterales > Erwiniaceae > Pantoea > Pantoea sp. App145. Next base: position 1,454,673 of record NZ_CP133290.1, on the reverse strand, counting down.
GTCAATTTGTGGAACAATTCGCCAGATGGGAAACACCTGTTATCATTAATGATAAATTCAATCAGTTTGTGGATGCTGTTGAACAATACCATCGTGAAAATCACACAGAAGTGGATTTTTATGAAAGAGCGAAAAAGTCATTCAGGATATCAGGGAGCTGGATAAAAATAATAAAATATTCACCAGGGCAAATAAGATATTTAAAAAGAATGCTAAGGAATATTATAAGAAACACATTGTCCCGAAAGCGATTGTCAACAAACGGTTCAATGAAATAAAAGATAAACTATTAAATCCTGGCGTGCCGAATGCTCCTCAATTCATATTAAAAACCAGAAACAGGCAAGAGCTGGAAACGAAATATCCGGAATTTTTTGTCAGGTTGATGAATACCCTGAAGCGTATTCATGCTGACGCCCAACTCGTGGATAAACTATTAAATAGCGCCCAAAATCACGACATCGTCAAAGATGTCCTTCAGGAGTTTACCGGAAATATTTTTACTGAACGTGAAATTAAATTAGTTATCGCTGATTATAAAAACTACGTGAGTGATCTCAGAGACCTCACTGTTGATAGAGTCAGAGTTTTTAGGGAAAGATATACGGCTGATGATCATGTAGCTTCCGGGTGCTTAATTAATGAAGCGGAAAGATTGTTATTTGGGCGTGGTGATATCGGTTTCGTTCTTTCCGGTGATGGGAACAGGTTGGTTTACATGCAGAATATCAGCGAAGATGAATCAAAGCAGATCATCATTGATCATGAAATAAGACATGTAACAAATAAAAACAAAGCAATTCATTCCCCCGGCGAAGTTTATAGTGAGACTTACAATCCTGTTAAAAAGTTCAGTTTTGCCGGTATGGAATATTTCAGCAAACAACTTTTATCTAACAGGTATTACCTGGTTGATTATCTGATGAGCGACCGGGATTTTCTCCGGAGTTTTTGCCAGCAATTGAGTGTATTTACGGCCAATGTGACCCTGAAGCGAAAGATTATTAAGTTTATGGGGGAGTTTTTGGGAGGGCTGGCATGGCGCTATACCGATCGCTATAGTCCTGAGGCGGAGGAAAAACGTAAAGCGTTAAAGGGACTGGTTGAACCTGCATTTAAAGATAATTCATTTGTGATCCATTTCATGAAACATAATGCTGATCTGCATGTTGGTATCTTTAGCCGGCTGGTAAAACTGGGACGCCAGAATCTGGAGTCAAAGCAGGATATCGACACCGCCAGTGACCAATTAAAATCGATGATATTACAGGCAGGCAGCCTGAATTCAGAAGAGATCAACGTCGGGGCCTCTACCTCTGGCGGATCAATCGGTTAGTTAATGCACATTTTTTTAGCGGCGCGATTTATCGCGCCATTCGGTGCAGGGTGCTGGTAAACCCTGCGCAATAAATTGCGTCGCTACAACCTGGTGCGTTCGCTGCCACCTTCTGGTGCAATCCGGCACCGCTTCCTTTGTATCCCCCTGATTCTCCCCGTCACCTCGAGCTGGCACAGCCTTTGCTAGGTTGTATGTACAAGTACAGACCGCGTGGCAATTTTAATGATTTATTCTGTCTGGCTCACAAAAAACTCAAGCCGACAATGATCTGGCGCAGGCTAACTTGTATATACATGAAATGTCATCTGCGAAAAATCGCCGAGACAGCACACAACGATTATCGACCAGGAGAAGCCGCATGACGCACCGCACCACAGTACGCCGTTTTTGCCTCACGACCCTGTTTTCCAGCCTGTTGCTTTGCGGTGTGACTGCCCAGGCTAAAGAGTGGAAATCGATCACTATTGCCACTGAAGGCAGCTACGAACCCTGGAACCTGACCCTGCCGGGCGGCAAACTGGGCGGTTTTGAACCTGAGCTGATGGCCGATCTGTGCAAACGCATGGGGATTCAGTGCAAGCTGGTGGTGCAGAACTGGGATGGGATGATCGCCGGACTGAATGCCGGAAAATATGATGTGATCATGGATGCCATCGTTATCACCCCGGATCGCAAAAAAGTGGTCAGCTTCACCACGCCGTATGCATCCACCCCTGCCACCTTTATCACCGTGAAAGATTCGCTGCTACCGCCGGATAGCAAGATCATCAAGCTGCACGATGATGCCAAAGAGATCGAACCGGCGATTGCGCAGCTGAAGGCCGCGCTGAAAGGTAAAACCATCGGCATCGCCTCCGGCACCGTCTATACCCCGTTTATCGATAAATACTTCAAAGATGTCGCCGATGTGCGTGAGTACACCACCTCTGCCGATGCGATCCTCGATTTGCAGGCCGGTCGTATCGATGCGGTGTTTGATGACGTCACCTTCGCGCAATCGATGCTGGCGCGGAAAGAGAACAGCAACCTGACCTTCAGCGGCCCGCAGCTTGGCGGCCCGATTTGGGGTGAAGGGGAAGCGCTGGGCGTGCGCATGGCCGATAGCGATCTGAAAGCCAAACTCGACGCCGCCATTCAGGCTGCGCTGGCTGACGGCACGGTGAAAACCTTGAGTGAGAAGTGGTTTAAAACTGACGTAACCCCGTAAGTGAGGTCAACCATGATGAGCCTGCTGAGTTTTGGTGCAGACGGCTGGGGCCGCCTGATCCTGAGCGCCACGTTAACCACGTTGCTGCTCTCGCTGGCGGCATTGATGATCGGCGCGCTGGTCGGTGCGGGTGTCGCGGCGGCTAAACTCTCCACGCAACGCTGGCTGCGCTGGCTGGGAGAGGCGTATTCCACGGTGTTTCGTGGCATCCCGGAACTGCTGGTGATCTACCTGTTTTACTTCGGTGGCTCCGGTTTGATCACCCTCGTCGGTCAGATGTTCGGGGCGGATGGCTTTATTGAAGCGCCGCCGTTTCTGATTGGGGCACTGGCTATCGGGCTTATCTCAGGTTCTTACCAGGGGGAAGTGTATCGGGCGGCGCGGCTGGCGCTGGCGAAAGGCGAGATCGAAGCTGCTGTCGCCATCGGGATGCCTCGGCTTCGCATCGCCCAGCGCATTCTGCTGCCGCAGGTGGTGCGCTATGCGCTGCCCGGCATGTCGAATGTCTGGCAGATGAGCCTGAAGGACTCGGCGCTGGTGTCCGTCACCGGCATCGTCGAACTGATGCGAGCCAGCCAGGTGGCCGCCGGATCTACCCGTGACTACTTCACCTTCTATATGGTGGGCGGTGCCTGTTATCTGGTACTGACCCTGCTTTCCAACCATGCATTTCGTCGCGCGGAATCGCGCCTCGGCCGTGCCTGGCAAAGTCGCACTGCGGCACAGCATTAAGGAGCAGCGCGATGATCGATTTTGCCTTTCTCACTGACACCTTTCTCAAGCTGAGCGCCGCGCTGCCGGTTACGCTCGGCCTGTTTATCAGTTCATTCCTGTGCGGCGGGGTGCTGGCGCTGGGCATTCTGGCGCTGCGTATGAGCCGCTGGCGGCTCCTGAGTGGTTTTGCGCGCGGCTACATCCTGGTGTTTCGCGGCTCACCGCTGCTGATCCAGCTGTTTTTGATTTATTACGGGCTCGGCCAGTTTGGTGTGATTCGCCACAGTTTTGTCTGGCCGTTTCTGCGCGAACCCTTTACCTGCGCGGTGCTGGCGCTGTCGCTGTGTACTGCCGCGTACACTGCTGAGATTCTGCGTGGTGCGTTGTTGGCGGTGCCGCCGGGCCAGGTTGAAGCCGGGCTGGCCTGTGGTATGTCTCGCGGCCTGTTACTGCGGCGCATTATCGCACCCATCATGCTGCGCTATGCCTTACCGGCGTACTCCACCGAAGCGATTCTGCTGGTGAAATCCACCGCGCTCGCCAGCCTGGTGACGGTGTGGGATGTCACCGGCGTGGCGCAGCAGATTATTCAGCGTACGTATCGCACCATGGAAGTGTTTCTGTGTGCAGCGGCTATCTATCTGATTCTGAACTTTATTATCGTCCAGTTGTATGCGCTGCTTGAGCGCCGCCTGACCCCGGTGCATCGCGTCGAAAAAAAGCCGTTGCCCGCCGTTAAACCGATTGCCGGAGAGTGATATGCACGACTTACCCCCGATTACCTTATCCGCCACCGACATCCATAAATCCTTTGGGGCGATGGAGGTGCTGAAAGGCATCAATTTACAGGCACGCAAAGGCGATGTGATTTCGATTCTCGGTGCCAGCGGTTCCGGCAAAAGTACGCTGCTGCGCTGCATCAACCTGCTGGAAACGCCGGATGCCGGTGTGGTCAGCGTGGGCGGTGAAACCATTGAAATGAAGCGCCATGCCCACGGGCATCAGCTGGCGGCGAATCCGAAACAGATTGAACGCCTGCGCTCCCGGCTCGGCATGGTGTTCCAGAGTTTCAACCTGTGGTCGCATATGACGGTGCTACAGAACGTGATTGAAGGGCCGCATTATGTCCTGAAGCGCGATAAAAAAAGCTGCATTGCCCAGGCGGAACAGCTGCTGGATCGGGTTGGACTGCTGAATCGCAAAGATTTCTATCCGGCGCAGCTATCGGGTGGTCAGCAGCAGCGCGTTGCGATTGCCCGCGCGCTGGCGATGGACCCGGAAGTGATGCTGTTTGATGAACCCACCTCCGCGCTTGACCCGGAGCTGGTGGGGGAGGTGCTGAAGGTGATGCGCAGCCTCGCGGAGGAAGGGCGCACCATGCTGGTGGTTACCCACGAAATGGGGTTTGCCCGCAACGTATCGAACCGCGTGGTGTTTATGCACCAGGGCACCATTGATTGCGAAGGTTCCCCGGAAGCGATGTTTGGCGAGCAAGGCTCGCTGCGCTTTAAACAATTTATCTCCAGCCATCAACGCACGGAGCAACCGGCATGAGCGGAACGGTGATTTGGGGCGACAGCCCCCTTAGCTGGCAGGATGTGGTACAGGTGGCGCGCCACGGCGCTGAGCTCAGCCTGAGCGCCACTGCCTGGCAGCGTATCGCGTGCGGACGTGAAATCGTCGATGAGATTGTCGCCAGCGGCCATATCGCCTACGGTATCAACACCGGTCTGGGCGCCTTGTGCAACATCACCTTGCCGGAGGAGCAACTCAGCCAGCTCTCGCGCAATACGCTGCTGAGCCACGCCTGTGGTGTCGGGCCGTTGCTGCCAGCGGATGAAGTGCGCGCCATTATCTGTGCCGCCATCGCCAACTACAGCCACGGTAAATCTGGCGTATCGGTAGCGCTGGTGCAGCAACTGCTGGCGCTACTGAATCAACAGATTATTCCTCAGGTCCCGTCACAGGGATCGGTCGGTTATCTCACCCATATGGCGCATATCGGTCTGGCGTTGATGGGTATCGGTGAGGTGACGTATCAGCAGCAAACGATGCCTGCCGAACAGGCACTGGCGCTGGCCGGTCTGACCCCGTTCCGCCCAGGAGCAAAAGAAGGGTTGAGCCTGGTGAACGGCACTCCCTGCATGACCGGCATGGCCTCGCTGGCGCTGGACGATGCGGCACGCCTGCTGGATTGTGCCGATATGACCGGAGCGATGAGTTTTGAAGCCCTGCGTGGGCAACTGGTGGCGTTCGATGCAGAGATCATCGCGCTGAAAGCCAGCCCGGGTATGCAGCGCAGCGGCGAACGGCTGCGTCAGCTTCTGAGCGACAGCCCGTTGTTGCAGAGCAGCCTCGGCGTGCGCACCCAGGACGCTCTCAGCCTGCGTTCGATGCCACAGGTGCACGGTGCCTGCCGGGATCAGTTCGAACATGCGCAGCGGCAGGTGAATACTGAACTCAACGCCTGTACGGATAACCCGCTGGTACTCGGCACGCCGGATAACTGGCGCGTGGTGTCACAGGCTAATCCCCACGGTGAATCCGTAGCGATGGCCTGCGACCTGCTGGCGATAGCCATGGCGGAGCTGGGCAGCATTGCGGAGCGTCGGCTGGATCGGCTGGTCAATCCGCTGGTCAGCGGACTACCGGCGTTTCTGGTGGCCCAGCCGGGGGTGAATTCCGGCATGATGATTGCGCAATATGTCGCGGCTTCGCTGTGTGGGGAAAACCGCCAGCTGGCGCAACCGGCGGTGCTGGATAACTTTGTCACTTCCGGTTTGCAGGAAGATCATCTCAGCCTGGGCACCGGCGCGGCATTGAAGCTGCTGAAGCTTACGGGCAATGTGTGGCAGATTCTGGCGATTGAGTATCTGCTGGCGGCGCAGGCGCTGGATTTCCACGGGGAAAACCAGCTGGCAGACGGCACAAAGCAGGCATTGCGTCGCCTGCGGGCGGTAGTAGCCAACTGGCAGGAGGACCGCTGGCTGGCACCGGAAATGGCGCAAGCCGTGCAGGTCCTCAAAGCGACCCGTTTTTAACCACGACGCGCATCCGGCCGCACCAGATCAAAGCGCGACGCTTCACTGATACCGTAATAGGCCGACGGGCCACCGGCACGCAGGATGGGTTGCGCTTTGGCGGTTTGATAGATGCCGTTCTCCAGCAGATGCTCATCAATATGAATCGCCACCACTTCCCCCAGCACCAGCCAGCTCTCCAGTTCACTGCCGTGTACATCCTGCAGGCGGATTAGCTGCGTCAGGCGGCATTCGAAATTGACCGGACTTTCCGCCACCATGCTGACCTTTACCTGCGAGGCCGGGATCGGGGTTAACCCTGCCAGCGCGAATTCATCCTGCTCCGGCGGTATTGAGGCGGAGCTTTCGTTCATCGCTTCCGCCAATGGACGGGTCGCCAGGTTCCAGACAAACTCTTTGCTCTCGCTGATATTTTGCACGCTGTCTTTCCAGCCGCTGCTGGCAAAGCCGATAATCGGCGGATGATAGTTGAAGCAGTTAAAAAAACTGTAAGGCGCAAGGTTGCGCAGGCCGCTGGTGCTTTGCGAACTGATCCAGCCAATCGGGCGTGGGCCGACGATGGCATTGAGGGGATCGTGCGGCAAACCGTGACCGGCACGCGGTTGATAAGAATAGCGTTGACGCGTCATAACCTCTCCTGGCGTGGGTAAGTGCGCAATAAATTGCGCAGCGACAAATTTAGCATCCTGACTCTACATCAGCAGAGATTTTCTTTTTTGTCCGGCAAAGGGTATCTTACGCCGCGTTATTTATCGGAGATCCTATGAACAAGCCAGCCGCCAATCCCTTTCATCCCCGCAATCGCCATCAGGGCCGTTATGATTTTGCTGCCCTCACCGCAGCGCATCCGCCGCTGGCGGACAAAGTGCGCCCGAACGGTTATGGCGAGCTGTCGGTAGATTTTGCCGATCCGCAGGCGGTGATGTTGCTCAATCAGGCACTGCTGAAGCTGTTCTACAACCTTAACTGGCAGCTGCCGGAAGGCTATCTGACGCCGCCGGTGCCGGGGCGAGCGGATTATATCCATGCGCTGGCTGATTTGCTGGCCACCGATAATGGCGGCGTGATCCCGCGCGATGTGGATGTGATGGATATAGGTTGCGGTGCCAACTGTATCTATCCGCTGATTGGTCACGCGGAATACGGCTGGCGCTTTACCGGCACCGAGATCACGGCGGAAGCCATCACGGCGGCTAACCATATCGTTGCCAGCAATCCGGGTTTGCAGCGCGGGATTCGTCTGCGTCGGCAGAAGCAGGCTGAGGCGATCTTCGCCGGTGTGGTGCACAAAAATGAACGCTACCAGGCGGTGCTGTGTAACCCACCGTTCCATGCATCGGCAGAAGAAGCGGCGGCGGGCAGCCAGCGTAAAGTGCGCAAACTCGGTTTAAAGAAAAATACGCCGCTGAACTTCGGTGGTCAGCATAACGAATTGTGGTGTGACGGCGGCGAACGTCGGTTTATTGGCCGGATGATCGATGAAAGCGTCGCTTTTGCTGACCGCATTGTGTGGTTCACCTCGCTGGTTTCACGCAAAGAGAATCTACCCGCGCTGCGCGACCAGCTGCGTGATGCGGAGGCGTACGAGGTCCGCATCATCGAAATGGCGCAGGGCCAGAAACAGAGCCGTTTCCTCGCCTGGACGTTCCTGCCGGAAGCCGGACGCGCCCAGCGGCTGAAACGCTAAACTCACGGCGTCGGTGGCAGAGCCGGAAAGCTGGCGGCGGATGCCACGTCGTTGCCGGTTTGCATCACCTCGACCGTCTGGTGTGGCGCTTTAATCCCCGCCGCGTCAAAATGTTTCTTCACTTTATCGTCCAGCGCAAACCTCACCGACCACTGCTTCAGGGGTTGAGTGGTAAAGGAGACGCGGACGGTAAAGGATTGGCTGGTCAGCCCGACCAGCCCGGCGAAACTCGGCTCGCCAATCACCATGCCGCGAATTTCCGGGTTTTCCAGCAACTCCTTCACCGCGGCCTGCAAGGTAGCGTTCACTCTCGCCGTGTCTTCGCTGCGATCGACATCATAGTTGGCAACAAACGAGCCGATACCGCGCACAAAATTGGCGAAGGTGGTGATGGATGACCACGGAATAATATTCAGCGCACCGGTATCCTGACGCACCCCGACCGATCGAATCGACATTCGCTCCACGGTGCCGGTGATGCTGCCAATGGTCACCAGATCGCCAGTATTCATGCCGTTCTCAAACTGGATAAAGATGCCGGTGATGATGTCTTTAACCAGCGTTTGCGAGCCAAACGACACCGCCAGCCCCAGCGCCCCTGCGCCAGCCAGCAACGGGGCGATATTCACCCCCACTTCGGACAGTAAAATCATGATGGTAATGGTGCTGATCACCACCGCCAGCGCATTACGGAACAGCGTCAGCAGCGTGCGGGTACGGGCGCTGGGCATCGGACGACCATGAGAATCGGAAGCCAGACGGCTTTCAATCAGGCTGGCGAGCAGCGTCCAGCCAATCGCCGAAAGCAGCACGATCATCACGATGCGGATCATTACATCGACCATCTTCTGTCCGGCACCGAACGTCAGCCAGTGCCAGAGATCAAACAGGTTCCACGCATTGAGTAGCATTAGCAGCGTGGCAAATACGGTGATAACCCGCGCCAGCTTCAGCAGCGCCTTGACCCAATCGTTGACGCGTTTTTGCAGTTCAGGATAGTTGCGCCGCATGTCCGGTGACAGGGTCAGGGTTTTGCCAATCCAGCGCGTCAGCATGCCGGAAATCAACGCGGCGATACCGATGATCGCCAGGCTGCGCACCGTGGCGGACATCATAAATTTCAGGCTGTCGCCGGGATTGAAAATGGAGAACAGGAACAGCGTGATAAAATACGCGCTCGCCAGCCAGTGCCACACCATGCCAAAGGCGCGGATAAACAGCGCGAAGAAGCTCAGGCTGCGGTCAGCCAGCCGTGATAATTCTTCATGGATATTGCGCTTGTTACGAAAAATCAGCCACAGCGCCCACACCGTCATGATCCCCATCACCAGCATGTTAACCAGCGCGGCGACCTGCATATTCACCTGATTGGACACAATCGGCACCACCACCAGCAAACCATAACCAATGATGCCGCTCAGCCAGCTCAGGCGGGTGTTCCAGTAGCGGGCGCGCGCATCGGACAAATGAAAAAAGCGCAGGGCAGGGAAGCGTGGGCAAAAAATCAGGCGCAGCACCGCTTTGAAGAACTCAATCAGCGCGAAGGCATTCAGGAACAGGCCCTGCTGATAGGCGATGGTGCGATTATCACCGTGGTAATTGTCGCTGATGATCTGGCCGAGAAACAGCGTCAACGCCAGTAGCAGTAAATCAATGATAAAAGCCAGCACAATGGTGGCGGGCAGATGCAGCCATTTGCTGCGTTCCAGATTGTGGTTACGGCCCCAGCGCCCCATGCGTTGCCAGATGGGCCCCATCAGGCGTCGCGCCAGCCAGTAAAAAGCAAACACTGCGGCAGCCAGACCGGCAAAGTGTTGCAGGGCATTGAGGAAAGTTTGCTGGTTGAAGGCCTTGTGTGGTGCGTTGGCAATGCTGTCGTGCAGCCGGACAAACTGGGATGCGACGGCTCCGCCATATTCACGGGTGACGCTGGTGACGCTTTCCAGCACCGTCGGATCTTCTGCTTCCGCCTGCGGCGGGGCCAGTACCGGTTGCTGGCTGGTGGAGGGACTATTGGCTGCCTGACGCAGCTGATCAATCAGTTCCTGACGGGAATCGTTATTTTCCAGAATATTAGCCAGCGCGGCATAGGCGGCTTTTTTATCCTCCAGCGTTGGCGCGGTGCTGGTGGTTGCGGCGGGTGGCGGTGACTGCTGCGCGGCAACAGCGGCCTGTGGCAGGGTGACGGCCTGGGCAGCCGTGATCAGCAACAGGAAAATAACACCCAGACTCCAGCTGATGGCACGACGCCATGGTGGGCTGGCAAACGACATGGCTTTCTCCCTGATTTTGGCACAAGGGAAAAGTATAGACAGCGCGGGAGGGAGATGAGTCTGAAAGGGGGGATGTATACCAGCATGTAGCGGCGCGATTCATCGCGCGCCTTTAAAACAGCGCGATAAATCGCGCCGCTACGATAATTGCCGGTTTAAGACACGTGCTGCAAAAACTCGCGCAGACGGTCGCTCGGCGGGTTGGTGATCAACTCGTCCGGGTTGCCATCTTCGGCGATGGTGCCTTTGTCGATGAAGATCAGGCGTGAAGCCACTTTCTGGGCGAAGCCCACTTCGTGTGTCACGATCACCATGGTCATGCCTTCTTCGGCCAGATCCTGCATCACTTTCAGCACTTCATGACGCAGTTCCGGGTCAAGCGCCGAGGTTGGCTCATCGAACAGCATCATTTTTGGCTTCACTGCCAGTGCACGGGCAATCGCCACGCGCTGCTGCTGACCACCGGACAATTCTGACGGAAAGTGGTGCGCGCGTTCCGCCAGCCCTACTTTACCCAGCAGTTCACGCGCCAGTTTTTGCGCATCTTCTTTCTTTGCACCGCGCACGCGGATCGGACCAAAGGCCACGTTATCCAGCGCGCTCATTTGTGGGAACAGGTGGAACTGCTGGAACACCATGCCTGCTTCCTGACGAATCAGGCGTTCATCGACTTTCGGGTCGTTAACTTTCATGCCATCAACGATCAGATCGCCAGTGGTGATCTCTTCCAGCTTGTTGATGCAACGCAGCAGCGTCGATTTACCGGAACCTGAAGGGCCGATAATCACCACCACTTCGCCCTGATTAATCTTCAGGTTGATGTCGTGTAGTACCTGCGTCTGGCCGAAATTTTTAGAGACGTTTTTAAATTCAATCACAGGATTTTCACCCTTTTCTCAATACGGCGCAGCACAAAGCTCAACACCAGCGTAATAATCAGATAGATAACGGCAACGGCGCTCCAGATCTCCAGTGCGCGGAAGTTACCGGCGATGATCTCCTGGCCCTGACGAGTCAGTTCTGCCACGCCAATGACGATAAACAGCGAGGTGTCTTTGATGCTGACAATCCACTGGTTACCCAGCGGCGGCAGCATACGGCGCAGCGCCAGCGGCATGATCACATAGCGCAGCGTTTCGCGGCGCGACAGACCCAGCGCCAGACCGGCCTCACGGAAGCCTTTGTTGATCGACAGCACTGCGCCACGGGTGATTTCCGCGATATAGGCCCCGGAGTTGATCATGATGGTCACCACCGCAGCAGTGAACGGATCAATACGTAAATCCGGGAAAGCCATCGGCAGGGCGAAGTAGATAAACATCACCTGCACCACAATCGGCGTGCCGCGAATTAATTCAATGAAAACCAGTGCGATGTTGTTAGCGATCCAGCCGCCGTAAGCGCGGGCGAAACCGGCGACCAGGCCAATAATCAAACCGCCGATCAAGCCGAGGACCGAAATAATCAGGGTCATTTTGGCGCCTTCCAGCAAAATCGGGATGGCAGGCCAAATGACGCTCCAGTCAAACTCCATGGTGGAACTCCAGAATCTGTTGCGATGGAAAAAGCAGGGCGGAATCAGCCCTGCTTCAAAGATAAAAATAGAACAAAATGCGAATTATTTAGGCTCGCTGCCGAACCATTTTTTATAGATGGTGTTGTAAGTGCCGTTTTCACGCAGGGTTTTCAGCGCGCCGTTCACTTTTTCACGCAGGTCGTCGCTGCCTTTCGGGAAAGCGATGCCGTACTGCTGAGCTTCGATAGATTCGCCAACCGCTTTGAAGCGACCTTTGCCCGCAGTGTGGATGAAGTACAGGATGTTCGGGGTATCGTGCAGCACAGCGTCAGCACGGTTGGTGCCTAACTCCATGTAAGCATTGTCAATGTTCGGGAACTGACGCAGATCTTTCGATTTGATGTGCGCTTTCGCGTAATCAACAGAACCGGTACCGCTTTTCACTGCCACGACTTTGCCGTTCAGATCATCGATACTTTTGATGTTGTTTTCGTTTTCACGCACCATCACCAGCAGACCACTTTTGTAGTAGCCGTCTGAGAATTCAATGGCTTTCTTACGCTCATCGGTAATGGTGATACCCGCCAGCGCCAGATCCACGTTACGGGTTTGCAGTGCCGGGATGATGCCGCTGAAATCCATTGGCTTCAGGGTGTAATCCAGTTTCAGCTCTTTAGCGATAGCTGCCCACAGATCGATATCAAAGCCGACGTACTGATCGCCCTGCTTAAATTCGAACGGAACGAAAGCGGTGTCAGTGGCGACAACCAGTTTTTTGTCTGCTGCGGTGGATGAAAGGGAGAAGGCCAGCGCCAGGGCTGCCACGGAGACTTTAATCAGTGACTTCATCATTTTTCCTTATTACCTTCCAGACCAGCTGGCCTGATTTGCGGCTAATCATATGAAAAAACTATGCCAACTTTTCATTTGTCGCGAAATCAGCAGCTTGCATAGCATGGCTGACACGATTTTGCTTGTATAGAAGAATTTGCACCAATATGAAGCACCAAAATAGTGCGCAGTGCTGTTGTGGTGCAGATCTCAGTTTGCACCAGAGCGCAGGGCAGGGAAAGCAAGGATGAAGAAATTGTTAACGGTGTCAAAAAAAGCACCAGAATGTTACACAGACATAAAAAAAGGCGGGAGAACCCGCCTTATTAGGAATTTGCTGATTATTCGATATTGGATTCGATAAACCACAGGAACTTATCGAGATCACGTGAAGCCGCGGTGAAAATATCCGCACTGTCTTCGTCACTCACTTCGCTGATCGCCTTGCGTACGTCGTTGGCGACGATGGCATAACGGTCGGCTAACGCTTTTAGGTGATCCTGCACGCTGTGAATGTTAAGCGGGTAGCTTTTCAGCGGTGTCTTGTCATTGACAACCTGGGTCGTACCCAGGGCAACGCCACCCAGCTGTACCACGCGCTCTGCGATGGTGTCCTGATGATCGGTAATTGCGGTACGGAAGCCATCCAGCATTTCATGCACCGCAATAAAATTCGCTCCGCGCATGTTCCAGTGCGCCTGTTTGGTGATCAGCGACAGGTCAATAAACTCCACGACCAGACGGTTGAGAACCTCAATGGTGGCTTTCTTCTCACTATCAGCCACGTCGTTGCGGGTGTAAATCAGATCGGAAGATTTTGTTTTAACCAGTTTTGCGGTACTCATCATTAAAGTCCTCTCGTTGATGGGTTGTCCTAATCAAGCACGGGACTAAGTATAGCAGCACTTCTCTGTAATGCAGGATTGATTCAGTCAATATCAGGAATAGGTAAACACAAATTGATCATCGGCAATGGATAAAACGCTGGTGAGAAGATTTTGTGGGAAAATTCAATTTTATCAGTCAGATAAAATATGGCTGTTAATTATCGTTCATCAATGTTGCAAAATAATAACAGAATGGTCGAAGTAACAATTAAAAAGTGATAATGAGAACGGTTTATATATTCAGCTGACCCGTCGGCCAGCTGAATATAGCGCCGATCACTGTGGCGGATTTAAATCGACTTCATTAATTTGCGCTGCTTTTTGTTTCATGGTCAGAGTGGAACCGGCTGAGGCGATAATGATCGCCAGCAAAGCAACCCACTGTTTTAGCGTCAGCAATTCGCCAAGGAACAACATGCCGGATAACGCCGCCATGGCAGGTTCCAGACTCATCAGCGTGCCAAAAATGCGCGCAGGGAGGCGGGTTAACGCCATCATCTCCAGTGAATAGGGAATAGCGCTGGAGAGCAGGGCAATCACCAGCGCCAGTGGTAAAATTTCCCAATGCCAGATGCCACTATGCGCAAAGGTCAATCCGAGTGGGACAAAAATGATCGAGGCGACGAGTGAACCCATCGCTACCGTAGCCGGGCCATGCTCGGCCCCGGCGCGTTGTCCCGCCAGAATATAAATCGCCCAGCAGGCCCCGGCACCGACGGCCAGCAAGGCACCGAGCGGATCAATGTGGCTCATCCCTTCGCCGATCGGCAACAGAAACCACAGACCGGTTACCGCCAGCAGCACCCAGAGGAAATCCAGCGGACGGCGTGACCCCAGCAGCGCCAGCGTCAGCGGGCCGGTAAATTCCAGGCCAACCGCCACGCCAAGTGGCACGGTGCGAATAGAGAGATAGAACAGATAATTCATACAGCCGAGCGCCAGTCCATACAGCAGCAGCGGCATGCGCTGCTCACGCGTGAAGCGCAAACGCCAGGGTTTAAAGATGGCGCAGAGGATCAGGGTGCCTAGCCCGAGACGCAGTGCGGTGATACCCGGTGCGCCTACAGTGGGGAACAGCGATTTTGCCAGAGATGCGCCGCCTTGCAGGGAGAGCATAGCAATCAGCAACACCGCGATGGGGAAAAACACCGGCGTCAGTTTTTTGGCAGTCAGAGGTGCGGACATCCTGGAATCAATTCCTGTTGTTATTAACATCAAAGTAACAGCCAGCAGTGTAAAGGAATTGAGGGCAAATAAGGAGGCGCACAGCAGGTAAAAATAAGCGAAACGACTGATGCGAAAATAGCCAAATCCAGGGCCAGTTAAGTAAAGAAATGTCAGATTAGTTTAGGAATTTACTTAAAGGTGTAACTGAGAGACAGAAAATTCATTGCAAAAAGATGACGTTTTTTATAAGAAAAATGAATGACATAGGAAACTTCATTAACTTTCTGTTACACCAAACAATCTGTTAGACAACAAAATAGCGGCAGAGTTTCGCGCTATTTTTTGTTATATTTTCAGCGTTGTCAGGAGAGAAGTTTTATCACATTTGAGGTGGTTATGAAAAAAATTGCATGTCTTTCAGCACTGGCTTGTGTACTGGCAGTATCCGCAGGTTCTGCCATGGCTCAGAGCACCGTTACCGGTGGTTACGCTCAGAGCGATATGCAGGGTGTTGCCAACAAAGCTAACGGCTTCAACCTGAAATACCGTTACGAAGATGGTACTAACCCGCTGGGTTGGATCGGTTCTTTCACCTATACCGAGAAAGACCGTACTGACGCTGGCGTGTACAACAAAGGCCAGTACTACGGCATTACCGGTGGTCCTGCTTACCGTCTGAATGACTGGGCGAGCATCTACGGTGTTGTCGGTATCGGCTACGGTAAATTCCAGTCTAACGGTGTTGACCGTCAGAAATCTGACACCAGCGACGTAGGTTTCTCTTACGGTGCCGGTCTGCAGTTCAACCCGATTCAGAACGTTGCACTGGACGTGGGCTACGAGCAGAGCCGCATCCGCAGCGTCGATGTAGGCACCTGGATTGCTGGCGTAGGTTACAGCTTCTAAGTTTTTGCTTAGACCAGAGTTGCAAACAAAAACGGCCCGATGGGCCGTTTTTTTATGCTTGTCGCGGTGCGATTAATCCGGCATTTTTCAGCCGATAAGCAAAAACGGCGCGATAATCGCGCCGTCGGAAAATGTACGTCAGTGGGAGCGCTTAACCGCGCCAGATCAGATTCGGGCAGGGACGTTCAGCGATTTTTTTGCCGGTGAGCTTTTCGATCAGCATCAGACGCAGCGCAAACGGTGAGCGGCTCAACAGGCACAGCAGTGATTTCAGCTCGAAAGCCGATGTGCTTTTTTCCGCCTGGAAGCATTTGCCACAGTCGAGGCAGCTTTTCATGGTGGTCATGTTCACCTCCCGATTATTGACGACGTAACAGTAAGCACAGCCCTGCGATGAACAGCAGGAAAAGGAGCAACAGCAAATAGGGTTCATGCATTTTTTGCCTCCTTTGTGAGCATTGCTGCTTACATTATCAGCGAATATAGCATTGGCTATACCCTTTAGCCAATGCTATTTAGGAAAATTTTGTGCTTATTTGTGCCTGGTTTACAATGAGCGCAGCCAGCCCGTACCGCAGTTCTGGTACGGCAAATAATAAAGAGGAAGCTGAATGAGTCGTCGTGCCAAGAGCGCCATCACCCCGCCACAGGGACCGCTTAAAGATATTGAGGAGCATGTCGAAGGATTTCGCCAGGTGCGCGAAGCGCATCGTCGTGAATTAATTGACGACTACGTTGAGTTAATCTCTGATTTAATTCGTGAATTTGGCGAAGCTCGTCAGGTCGATATGGCTGCCCGCCTCGGTGTTTCGCAACCCACCGTGGCGAAAATGCTGAAACGTCTTGGCAGTGCCGGCCTGGTGGAACAGGTGCCGTACCGGGGGGTTTTCCTGACGCGTGAAGGCGAAAAACTGGCAGAAGAGAGCCGTGCGCGCCATCACATTGTGGAAACTTTCCTGCTGGCGCTGGGCATCAGCCCGGAAACGGCGCGTCGTGATTCGGAAGGTATTGAACATCATGTCAGTGATGAAACCCTCGCTGTTTTCCAGAAGTTTTACGAGAGTCGCTAACTTTTTTTAAGGCCTTCCGCCACCATGCCCATCGTGCTTCGCTCGTTAATGCGTGATCGCATTTTGCATTTGCTGTTGTTGCTGGGCGTGATTTTGCTGCCAATGGCGGATTTCCGCTGGCAGCAGTTACCCGGTGCCGTTGACTGGCATACCATCATGACGCTCACCGGGCTATTGATGTTGACCAAAGGCCTGGAAAACAGCGGTTATTTTGATGTGTTAGGCGCGCGCCTGATCCAGCGCTTTTCCCATGAACGTGCGCTGGCGTTGTTTATGGTGTGCGCTGCCGCATTGCTCTCCACCTTTCTCACCAATGATGTCGCGCTGTTTATTCTGGTGCCACTGACGCTGACTTTACGTAAGTTCTCCCGCCTGCCGATTTCGCGCCTGATCATCTTTGAAGCGCTGGCGGTGAATGCCGGATCGCTGCTGACCCCGGTGGGCAACCCGCAAAATATTTTGCTGTGGAGCCACGGTACGCTGAGCGTGTCGGGGTTTATTCTGCAAATGCTGCCACTTGCGGCCTGGCTGATGCTGACGCTGATGGCGCTGACATGGTGGAGTTTTTCCGCGCGGACTATCCAGAAACATGCCCAGACTGAGGCACATCAGTGGCAAAAGCCGCTGTTTATCCTCAGCGTGGTGCTGTATCTGGTGTTTGTGGTGGCGCTGGAACTCAAACTCACCGGCTGGGCATTGCTGCTGGTGGCGGGATGTTTCCTGCTGCTGGCACGCCAGGTGCTGGTCAGCATCGACTGGAGCCTGCTGCTGGTGTTTGTCGCCATGTTTATCGACGTCTTTCTGCTGATGCACCTGCCGTGGTTACAGTCGTATTTCGCGGAAATTGGTCAACTGAGCGAAGGCGGGTTATACCTGCTGGCGATTGGCCTGTCGCAAATCATCAGCAATGTCCCTTCAACCATTTTGCTGCTACAGAAAGTGCCGCCCTCTGACGTTCTGGCCTGGGCGGTGAATATCGGTGGCTTTGGTTTATTGCCTGGCTCGCTGGCAAATCTGATCGCGTTGCGTATGGCGCAGGATAGCCGCGTCTGGTGGCGCTTCCATCTGTTCTCACTGCCAATGCTGGCGTGGTCGATGCTGAGTGGCTGGTTGTTGCTTCAGTGGTTGCGCTAACCCAGCGAATTCTCTCCCCATAGCGCGGTTAGCCGTCGCATATTCAGTATGTTATCGCGCATTTTTGCCGAAAATGCGCGCGTTCGCCGTTTTGTAAAGAAACACTGGAATTTGTCAATTTCTTATCTAAGGTTAACTTGACCGTTTACGCCCGGGGATCGGGGCCAGGATTAAGATGACAACTTATGAGTGATAACGAAAATCAGCCGGCAGCGCGCAACACGCAGGATCCGCATCAGGCAGCAGAAACCAACTCCCAATCGTCAGAAAACAATGAGTCGGAACGTAAACGCCCCGGCAAAAAGCCACTGATCATCCTCGCGATTGTCGCGGTAATCATGCTGCTGGTGATTTTCTGGTTCTGGTTCAGCAACCGCAATATTGAAACCACCGATGATGCCTTTACCGAAGGCAATGCGGTCACGATCGCGCCCAAAGCCGCCGGTTATGTGGTGAAACTGCTGGTACGGGATAACCAGCGAGTGAAGCAGGGGGATTTGCTGGTGGAAATCGACCCACGGGATAACATCGCGCAGCGCGATCAGGCTAAGGCGCAGCTCGGACTGGCGCAGGCGCAACTGCATCAAGCCCAGGCGCAGCTGGCGCTGTCACGCGTGCAGTACCCGGCGCAACGCGACCAGGCGTTGGCCGACCAGGCCAAAGCTCAGGCGAATTTGCTCAATGCGCAGGCTGATTATCGTCGCCAGCGCGGCGTCGATCCGCGTGCTACCTCACAGCGCAATATCGATACCGCCACGGTGCAATTACGTTCTGCTGAGGCACAGCTGCAGAGCGCGAAAGCGCAGGTAGAAGTGGCGTCACAGGTGGCTTTGCAGATCCGAGCACAGGAAACCAACGTTGAAGCGCGTCAGCAGCAGGTGGAACAGGCGCAGGCGCAGCTGAACACCGCAGAGCTGAATCTTTCCTATACCCAGGTGCGTGCGCCCTATGACGGGTTCGTCACCAAACGTAACGTCCATATTGGCTCGCTGGTGCAGGCAGGGACGGCGTTGTTCTCGCTGGTGTCACCGGATATCTGGATTACTGCCAACTTTAAAGAGTCGCAGCTGGAACGCATGAATCCGGGCGATAAAGTGGCTATCAGTGTCGATGCCTGGCCGAGCCTGAAGCTGGAGGGGCATGTGGACAGTATTCAAATGGGCACCGGCTCACGTTTCTCGACTTTCCCGGCTGAGAACGCGACCGGGAATTACGTCAAGATTGTCCAGCGCGTCCCGGTGAAAATTGTCATCGATAAAGGTCTTGATGCCAATCACCCGCTGCCGCTTGGGCTGTCGGTTGAACCCAGGGTGACGGTGGAATGAGTGCCAGCCAGAGCTGGAAACCGGCCAGCAATCCCTGGCTGGTCGCAATCATGGTCACGCTGGCGGTGTTTATGGAGATCCTCGACACCACTATCGTTAACGTCGCGTTGCCGCATATCGCGGGATCGCTCTCCTCCAGTTATGACGAATCCACCTGGGTACTGACCTCGTACCTGGTGGCGAATGGCATCGTACTGCCGATCTCGGCCTTCTTTACCCGCCTGTTTGGCCGCAAGCAGTTTTTTATGATCTGCATCGTGATGTTCACCGTCTGTTCATTCCTGTGCGGTATCGCCACTGAACTGTGGCAAATCATTCTGTTCCGGGTGCTACAGGGCTTCTTCGGCGGGGGCTTGCAGCCGACGCAGCAATCGGTGCTGCTCGACTATTTCAAACCATCCGATCGCGGCAAGGCGTTTGGCCTCTCCTCCATTGCGATCATCGTGGCACCGGTGATTGGCCCGACGCTGGGCGGCTGGATCACCGACAACTACAGCTGGCGCTGGGTGTTCTTTATCAATATTCCGGTGGGGATTCTGACGGTGCTGGCGATTTACCAGCTGCTGGAAGATCCACCGTGGGAAAGCAAGTGGAGCAAAGGTCGCCTGAAGATCGACTATATCGGTATCGGGTTGATCACCATCGGGCTGGGCTGTTTGCAGGTGATGCTGGATCGTGGCGAAGATGAAGACTGGTTCGCTTCCCACTTTATCCGGTTGTTCGCCGGGCTGGCGGTGGTCGGCATTGTCGGGGCGGTGTACTGGCTGTTGTACGTGCGCAAACCGGTGGTGGATCTGACGGTGATGAAGGATCGCAACTTCTGGGTTGCCGGGCTGCTGATGGCGGGTATGGCGATGATTCTGTACGGCAGTTCGGTGGTGTTGCCACAGCTGGCACAGCAGGATCTGGGATATACCGCCACCTGGTCGGGATTAGTACTGTCGCCCGGGGCGGTGTTGATTGTGCTCACCATCCCGCTGGTGCTAAAGCTGATGCCAATCGTGCAGACGCGTTACATCATCGCCTTTGGCTTCACCTGTCTGACGCTGGCGTTTCTCTATTCCACCCGACTGACTCCGAATGTGGACTTCACCACCCTGGTAATGATGCGCAGCGCACAGTCGATTGGCCTCGGCTTCCTGTTTGTGCCGCTGACCACCATCGCTTTTGTCACCATACCGCAGCGTCTCAATGCTGATGCGGCGGCGTTGTTTACCATGTTCCGTAACGTCGCGGGATCGATTGGCATTTCGCTCTCGACTGCCGCGATCACCGAGCGTATGCAGACGCAGTCGGCCAATATGGTGCATAACATGACGCCACTGAACGAACCCTTTAACCTGACGCTGCAACACTGGGCGCAGGCCATCCGTGATTACACCACTGCGGTGGGTGATCCGCTGCAACTTGCCAGCGGTCAGCTTTACCAGGAGATGATTGCCCAGGCGCGCATTCTTGCCTATATCGACGTGTTTATGGGGCTGAGTATCGTGGCGTTGCTGTTGATTCCTTTTTGTTGGTTGCTTTCGCCGATCAAGAGCGAAGGCAGTGCAGGAGCACATTAAAATGAACAAGCCGTTGCGCTTCGCACCGTCACTGACTGCTCTGGCGCTGCTGCTGGCGGGATGTGCGGTCGGTCCCGATTATCAGCCACCCCATGCGCAAACGCCGGGCAGTTACCACGATTTAGCGTCACAAGAAGCATCAAAACCGCTATCCGCCGCCACCCATCCGCTGTGGTGGAAAACCTTTAATGACCCGCAGCTCGACAGTCTGATTACGCGTGCCATCGCCGATAACCTGACGCTACAACAGGCGGTACTGCGCATTGCCGGGGCGCGTGAACAGCTGGCGCAGGCACGTGGAGGATTATTTCCCAGTTTAAGCGGTTCCGCGAAGGTGACGCGTCAGCAGCTTGGGCTGAAAGGGTTGCTGGAATCGAACGGAGTTTACAATCAGGTAGACAGCGATGTGGCGGATCAGCTTAATGGCCTGACTCACTCGGTGAATTTGTATCAGGGCAGTTTCGATGCCAGCTGGGAACTGGATCTGTGGGGCAAAGTACGGCGGCAGATGGAAATGGCCAATGCGCAGCAGCAGGCGGCGATTGAGCAACGCAATGATGCGCTGGTGTCGCTACAGGCGGAAGTGGCGCGGGCTTATCTGCAACTGCGCGGCGCACAGGCGGTGCTGCAAACGCTGCAACAGCAAATCGCTATCGCACAGCAAACCTCTCAGCTGACGCAAAGCCAGCAGCGCAATGGTATGGCTCCGCTCACCGATGTGGAGAATGCCCGTGCGCAACTGGCTTCGCTTAATGCGCAGCTGCCGCAGTATCAGGCGCAGGAACATCAGGCGATGAATGGTCTGGCGGTGCTACTGGGTAAAACACCGGGATCGCTGGATAACGAACTGGCGAACGATAAGCCGCTGCCGGTGTTGCCCAAACTGGTATCGGTCGGCATTCCTTCCACGCTGGCGCGCCGTCGCCCGGATATCCGTCAGGCTGAAGCCACCTTACACGCGCAAACGGCCAACATTGGCGTCTCGGTGGCCGAACTGTTCCCCAGTCTGTCTCTCACCGGACAACTCGGGGTACGCAACACCGATGCCAGCTATCTCGATAACTGGAGCAGCCACTTTTACAGCATCGGCCCCTCGTTATCGATACCGATTTTCCAGGGCGGACAGCTGGTGGCGAACGTGAAACTGGCGCGTGCAGAGCAGGCCAATGCGGCGCTGGCGTATCGTCAGACGGTGCTTACCGCATTGCAGGACGTGGAAAATGCGCTGGTCAGTTACCGCGCCGATCAGCAGCAGGTCACCGCGCTGACTGAAACCGCCGATGCGTTGCAACATGCTTTTGACCTTGCCACCGACAGCTATCGTCAGGGCATTTCGACTTTCCTTGACGTGCTGGATGCGCAACGTCAGCTGGCGCAGGCGCAGGCACAATTAACCCAGGCGCGGATGCAAACGGCACTGGATCTGGTGGCGCTGTATAAAGCCCTCGGCGGCGGCTGGGAGCCTTATCAGAACGTCAACTTGCCGGACTATTCAGTGTTTGGTCCGGCAACCACGGTGAAATAACTCCTGCTGACCGCAGGTTTTTATCTGCGGTCTTCTCTCCGATGAAATAACATCGCTGACATTGTCCTGGCAAATTAACCGGAGGTGACTGGGGCGACGTTACCATTACATAAATAAAAAATGCCGCCGTAAAACATGTTTTTGTCAGGCTATTAATCTTTGTTTACCTTTGTGTTCACTTCTGCAGCAGACAACGTGCTGGCTTAAAATCGATGCAAGTTCCAGCAGGTGGTACAAGTTATAGGGTTAATTCAGGTTTAATAAAAGCGGCTTCACAGATTTAATCAACCGCGTGATCAATATTGTCATCACTTAAGAATTATCCGCGATGTAAAATTAATTTGTTTTTTTATTTGAATTGGGTAGTCTTGCCGCTACAGTTTATTTAAACCCCTTAAGCAAGGACATTGTGATGAGTGACGCATTTAAAGTTCTGAACAACATTCGTACATTACGTGCGCAGGCTCGTGAACTGCCGCTGACCGATCTGGAAGAGATTCTGGAAAAATTAACCGTGGTAGTGACTGAGCGTCGTGACGAAGTTGAAGCGGAAGAAGCACAGAATCGCGAAAAAGAAGAGAAACTGTCTAAATACCGCGAAATGCTGCTGGCTGATGGTATCGATCCGAACGAATTACTGGGTGCGCTGGATACCGGTAAAAAACGCGCTAAGCGCGCACCGCGTCCGGCAAAATATTCTTACACTGATGAGAACGGTGAAGAGAAATCCTGGACAGGTCAGGGTCGTACTCCGGCAGCGATTAAAAAGGCGCTGGATGCTGGCAAAAGCCTCGACAGCTTCCTGATCAAATAATCTGCACAATCCTTGTCGATGGGAGCCGAAGGTGGCATGCACCTTCGGCTTTTTTATTTCTGTCGTAGCAACAATACGCTACCGGCCAACCGCACAAGCTGACAGGCTCAGTGGTGGCGTCCTGGGGCCTGCTTCTGGCATAATGCCCGCTGTTTTTTCCTCCACTGCATAACAAAGGTCAATGCCGTGTTAGTTTCCAGCAATATCACCATGCAGTTCGGCAGTAAGCCGCTGTTTGAGAATATCTCCGTTAAGTTTGGCGGTGGTAATCGTTACGGTTTAATCGGTGCAAACGGCAGCGGTAAATCGACCTTCATGAAAATACTGGGCGGCGACCTGGTGCCATCGGCGGGAAATGTTTCCCTCGATCCTAACGAACGTATCGGTAAGCTGCGTCAGGACCAGTTTGCGTTTGAGCAATATAGCGTGCTCGATACCGTGATTATGGGTCACCAGGAATTATGGACCGTCAAACAGGAGCGTGATCGGATATATGCTCTGCCGGAAATGAGCGAAGAGGAGGGCTATAAAGTGGCCGATCTCGAAGTGCTATACGGTGAAATGGATGGTTACAGTGCCGAATCCCGCGCAGGGGAATTATTACTGGGTGTGGGTATTCCGGTGGAGCAGCATTATGGACCGATGAGTGAAATTGCTCCCGGCTGGAAATTACGTGTGCTGCTGGCGCAGGCGCTGTTTGCTAATCCGGATATTCTGTTGCTCGATGAACCGACCAACAACCTGGATATTGATACGATTCGCTGGCTGGAGCAGGTACTGAACGAACGCAACAGTACC
Organism: Pantoea sp. App145; assembly: GCF_047947045.1. Classification (NCBI taxonomy): domain Bacteria; kingdom Pseudomonadati; phylum Pseudomonadota; class Gammaproteobacteria; order Enterobacterales; family Erwiniaceae; genus Pantoea; species Pantoea sp. App145. The sequence continues at coordinate 1,430,874 of NZ_CP133290.1, read as the reverse complement.
ATGATCATCATTTCGCATGACCGTCATTTTCTGAATATGGTTTGCACCCATATGGCTGATCTGGATTACGGTGAGCTACGGGTTTATCCGGGTAATTACGACGAATATATGACCGCAGCGACCCAGGTGCGTGATCGTTTATTATCGGATAACGCGAAAAAGAAAGCGCAAATTGCCGAGCTGCAATCTTTTGTCAGTCGTTTTAGCGCTAACGCCTCAAAATCACGTCAGGCAACTTCACGCGCGAAACAGATTGATAAAATCAAACTGGATGAAGTGAAAGCCTCCAGCCGTCAGAACCCCTATATCCGTTTTGACCAGGATAAGAAGCTGTTCCGTAATGCGCTGGAAGTGGAAGCCATCACCAAAGGTTTTGATAACGGTCCGTTATTTAAAAATCTCAACCTGCTGTTAGAAGTGGGAGAGAAAATGGCGGTGCTGGGTGCCAACGGTATCGGTAAAACCACCTTGCTGAAAACGCTGGTGGGTGAACTGACGCCGGAAAGCGGTACGGTGAAGTGGTCAGAAAATGCGCGCATTGGTTATTACGCGCAGGATCACGCTGCTGATTTTGCCGATGACCTGACGGTGTTTGACTGGATGAGCCAGTGGAAACAGGAAAGCGACGATGAGCAGGCGGTGCGCAGCATTCTGGGCCGTCTGCTGTTTAGCCAGGACGATATCAAAAAGCCAGCCAAAGTACTTTCCGGTGGTGAGAAGGGGCGCATGCTGTTTGGTAAGCTGATGATGCAGAAGCCGAACATCCTGATCATGGACGAACCGACCAACCACCTCGATATGGAATCGATCGAATCGCTCAATATGGCGCTGGAAATGTATGAAGGCACACTGATTTTTGTGTCGCATGACCGTGAGTTTGTTAGCTCGCTGGCGACCCGCGTGCTGGAATTTAAAGGCGACCGCGTGGTGGACTTCACCGGCAACTACGAAGATTATCTGCGTAGTCAGGGTATTGTATAAAACCAGGTGCGCATTTTGCGCACCTGGCCTTGAGTGTAGCGGCGCGATTTATCGCGCTGTTTTTTTACCCGCAGCAAAGGATAAATCGCGCCGCGACGTTGATGTGCCCATTATCCCTTACCGCACACCTCACAATGCGCGTCCTGCGCCACTTTCATACTGCGAAACTCAGCGCTTAACGCATCGTACATCAGCAACCGTGAGCTGGCCGGTGTACCAAAAGCCGTCAATACTTTCAGCGTTTCCATCGCCTGCATGGCACCCATCACCCCAACCAGCGGTGACATCACTCCGGCTTCGACGCAGCTGAGCGCCTGCTCGCCAAACAAACGGCTGATACAGCGATAGCAGGGCGTACCGGGCTGCCAGGTAAAGACGCTGAGCTGGCCTTCCATGCGAATGGCGGCAGCGGAAATCAGTGGCACCTGGTGCTGCCAGCACAAGCGATTGACCTGTTCCCGGGTGCCAACATTATCGCTGCAATCCAGCACTGCATCATGGCGCGCAATCAGCGCTGACAACGCATCGTCATCGAGCTGCGCATTGAGGGGTTCCAGCAAACAATGCGGGTTGATGGCCGCCAACTGAAGCGCGGCGGAGTCCACTTTTGCCATGCCGATGGTGCTGTCGCGATGCAGAATCTGACGTTGCAGATTACTGAGCGCCACGGTATCGAAGTCGAGCAGGGTGAGATGTCCCACACCCGACGCGGCCAGATAAGGGGCGGCGGCACAACCCAGACCACCCAGACCGATGACCAGCACGCGCGCGGCTTTCAGCTTTTCCTGGCCGTCAAAATCGAAGCCACGCAGCACGATCTGCCGGTTGTAACGCAGCATCTCCTCATCGCTCAGCTCAGCGTGCATTTATCCCTCCAGCAGGCTGTTAAAGGGTTCAACATCCACCCATTCACCTGCTTCAACATTACCGCGTTCGCGTTCCAGCACGATAAAGCAGTTCGCCAGCGCGAATGAACTGAAGACATGTGAGCCCTGCGGCCCGGTGCTGTGCACTTCCAGCGTACCGTCTGCGCCACGGCTGAACACGCCACGCTGAAAATCGAGGCGGCCCGGTGATTTTTTCAGGCGCTGTGCGGCTCTGGCGCGCAGGCGCGGTGGCATCACCGCCGTTTTCTGCCCGGTGAGGGTCGCCAGCAGCGGCTGTACCAGTTGATAGAAGGTCACCGCCGCAGAGACCGGGTTACCCGGCAGGCCACAGAACCAGCTGTTTGCCAGGCGGCCAAAGGCAAAAGGTTTGCCCGGTTTGATGGCCAGCTTCCAGAAGGTGATGGCACCCAATTCTTCCAGCATCGCTTTGGTGAAATCAGCCTCACCCACTGAGACGCCACCGGTGCTGATCACCACATCGGCCTGGCGATCCGCTTCGCTAAATGCCTGGCGTAACTGCTCCGGGTCATCCGCAATCACGCCGAGATCGATGACTTCACAGCCGAGGCGTTTCAGCATCAGGGAAACGGTGAAGCGGTTGGTATCGTAAATCTGTCCTGCCGCCAGCGGCGTGCCCACGGCCTGTAACTCGTCGCCGGTGGAGAAGATCGCTACCCGCAGTTTGCGCAGCACGCTGACCTCGGCGATACCGAGTGAGGCCAGTAACGGCAGCTCGGCCGCCCCGAGGCGTACGCCGACATCCAGCACCTGTTTGCCGGTCTGGATATCTTCACCGCTGCGACGGATATGTTGTCCGTCCTTCACCGGCGCGGTAATCACAATGCCACCATCACGTTGTTCGGTCTCTTCCTGCATCACCACCGCGTCGCAGCCAGCGGGAACCGGCGCGCCGGTCATAATGCGGATCACGCTGCCTGCGGGCCATTCACCGTTGAAAGGCACACCTGCAAAGGCTTTACCCACCACCGGCAACACGCGATCTGAGGCGAGATCCGCCAGCCGAACCGCGTAACCGTCCATCGCAGCGTTATCGAACGGCGGCACATCCAGCGGGGATAACACCGGCGCGGCGGTGATGCGTCCGGCGGCTTCAAATAAGGATACCTGCAAGGAGTCGGTAATCGGGGAGAGTTGTGCCAGCATTTTTTGCTGTGCGTCTTCGAGGGAGATTAAGCCTGCGGTAAAGGGTTCCATGTCCATATCAGCCTGGTTGTGTCAGATGCTGCCTATTATGGTGGCAAATAGCTGTCGAGTCACATGCGGCTGGTCAGATTATTGTGGCAAATGTTTGATCAGTACATCAATGTTTAAGCGATTGATGTACTCCAGCGAACTGGAGGTGAGCACGCCCATAAAGCGGTTGCGATGTCCGGCAATCAGTAAATCGATGTGCTGTTCAGCGATACATTTTTCAACATCTTCGAAGCGACGCACGGTGACCAGCTGATGGCATTTGATAGGCAGAGTAACGCTGGCTGACAGCTTACTCATCAGCGATTTCACCCGGATAATATCTTCGGATACCACATCATTCATCAGGCTGTCAGAAACGTAGTTCATCTCCCTGAAGTCGTCGCTGATGTGCGCCAGCGTGATTTTCATCGCCAGCGCCTCCGCCAGTACCACCGCCTGGTGGAGCAGCAGGGAGCCATCTTCGTGACCCTGAACCAGCACCAGGGCGTGGGTATAGGTGTTCATGCTTGATTCCCGTAGCCTCGTTGCTGTGAGTATAGTGTTCCACCATCGGTTTACCGGGCGCGGCTCACGCTTTTGTCAAACTTAAAGGCATAAACCACAATAAAAGGTTATGACCCGGCAGCACAGTTTCTGCTTTACAAGGCTGGACGGCCTTTCTATAGTCGAAAGTTGCCAAAAAATAATGAAAACCATTCTAAATCAGTGTTTTTGGTTCTGATTCCTTGACAGGGTAACGGGTATGACTAAAGCAGTTATCGCCATTCACGGCGGAGCGGGCGCGATCACCCGCGCGGCGATGAGCGCCGAAAAAGAGCAATATTATCGTCAGCAGCTGACGGCGATTGTCGCCGCCGGTCAGCAAATTCTCGCCGACGGCGGCAGCGCGATGGATGCGGTTACCGAAGCGGTCCGTCTGCTGGAGGAGTGTCCGTTGTTTAATGCCGGTAAAGGGGCGGTGTTTACCCACCAGGGTACGCACGAACTGGACGCCAGCATTATGGACGGCAAAACGCTGGAAGTGGGGGCGGTGGCCGGTGTTAACCATATCCGCAATCCGATCCTTGCGGCGCGCGCGGTGCTGGAAGTCAGCCCGCATGTGTTGTTTATCGGCGCGGGTGCTGAGGCGTTTGCGACGCAGCAAGGGCTGGAAATGGTGGCAGCCGACTTTTTCTCGACGCCAGAACGCTGGGAACAGTTACAGCGTGCGCTGAGTAGCCAGCAGGCGGTGCTGGATCATGATGGTGCGGCGCAGAGTCACAGCGACGATCCGCTCGACCCCGATCGTAAATTCGGCACCGTAGGCGCAGTGGCTCTTGATCTGCATGGCAACCTCGCCGCCGCCACCTCCACTGGCGGCATGACCAACAAACAGGCCGGACGTGTGGGTGACTCACCGCTGGTGGGAGCGGGCTGCTACGCCAGCAACGACAGCGTAGCCGTTTCCTGTACCGGCACCGGCGAAGTGTTTATTCGCACGCTGGCGGCCTATGACGTGGCAGCGCAGATGCGTTACGCCGGACGTACGTTACAACAGGCCAGCGCCAACGTGATACACGATAAAGTGCAGGAGCTGGATGGCAGTGGCGGGCTGATTGCGGTGGATTGTGACGGCAACGTGGCCCTGCCGTTTAACAGCGAAGGGATGTACCGGGGATTCGCTTACGTTGGTGGTGAAGTTGAGGTAGCCATTTACCGCGACAGCTAAGGAGCAGGCATGACGGATCGGCAGCTGCAGTTAACGCCAGAGCAGGTTCTGGCGGTACGTGACCTGAACGTGAGTTTTCAGCATGAAGGACGCATCACCGAAGCGGTGCGTCAGTTGTCGCTGGATCTGCATCGCGGTGAAACCCTGGCGCTGGTCGGGGAATCCGGTTCGGGGAAATCGGTCACCTCGCTGGCGCTGATGCGGTTGATTCAGCAGGCGGGGGGAGACGTGAGTGGTGAGATCACCCTGCGGCGGCGTAACGGCGAATTACTGGATGTGATGCGCGCCTCCGCCAGTCAGATGCGGCGGGTACGCGGTGCCGATATGGCGATGATCTTCCAGGAACCGATGACTTCGCTCAACCCGGTGTTCACGGTGGGGGAGCAAATCGCCGAATCGATCCGTCTGCATCAGGGAAAAAGCCATCAGCAGGCGCTGGCTGAAGCGCGTCACATGCTGGATCTGGTGCGCATACCGGAAGCGCAAAACGTGCTGGGACGCTATCCCCATCAGCTTTCCGGCGGGATGCGTCAGCGTGTGATGATTGCGATGGCGTTGTCCTGCAAACCGGCGCTGTTGATTGCCGATGAACCGACCACGGCGCTGGACGTCACCATCCAGGCGCAGATCCTGCAACTGATCCGTGTGCTGCAAAAAGAGATGCAGATGGGGGTGATTTTTATCACCCACGATATGGGGGTGGTGGCGGAAATGGCGGACCGGGTGCAGGTGATGTATCGCGGTGATGTGGTGGAGCGTGCACCGGTACAACAGTTATTCGACCATCCCCAACAACCCTATACCCGCGCGTTGCTCTCCGCTGTACCCAAACTGGGGGCGATGCACGGTCAGCCGCTGCCTGCCAAATTTCCGTTAATTCACCGTGATGGTCGTGCCGAAGTGGAAACGCCGCAGGACACGGTACGGCTGGATGTGCCACCGATTTTGCAGGTGCGCGACCTGGTGACACGTTTCGATATTCGCGGCGGCTTGCTGAACCGGGTGAAACGACGCGTGCATGCGGTGGAGAAGGTGAGCTTCGATCTGTATGCCGGAGAAACCCTGGCGCTGGTGGGTGAGTCCGGCTGTGGTAAATCGACCACGGGCCGTTCCCTGCTGCGGCTGGTTGCCAGCCAGGGCGGCACCATCACCTTTGATGGTCAGCGCATTGATGCCCTCGAAGGGCGGGCGCTGGCTGCGTTGCGTCGCGATATTCAATTCATTTTTCAGGATCCGTATGCGTCGCTCGATCCCCGTCTGACGGTGGGTTTTTCCATCATAGAACCGCTGCTGGTGCATCAGACGATGAGCCGACGCCAGGCAGAGCAGCGCGTTGCCTGGTTGCTGGAGCGCGTCGGCTTGCTGCCGGAACATGCGCAGCGTTATCCGCACGAATTTTCCGGCGGCCAGCGTCAGCGCATTTGTATTGCGCGTGCGCTGGCGCTCAACCCCAAAGTGGTGATTGCTGATGAGTCGGTCTCAGCGCTGGATGTGTCGATTCAGGCCCAGATCATCAACCTGATGCTCGATTTACAACGCGAGTTTGGCATCGCGTTTCTGTTTATTTCGCACGATATGGCGGTGGTGGAACGCATCAGCCATCGCGTGGCAGTGATGTATCTGGGACAGATCGTGGAAATGGGGCCGCGTCAGGCAGTGTTTGAGCAGCCACGTCATCCGTACACCAAAAAACTGATGGCCGCGGTGCCGGTTGCCGATCCGGCACACCGTCGCCGCGAGCGGGCGTTAATGGTGGATGAGATCCCCAGCCCGATTCGCCCGCTCGGCGCAGAGCCGGAAGTGGCACCCTTACAGGAAGTGGCTCCGGGACATTTTGTTGCCCGGCACGCCATCAGCGGCACCTGAACAGCAGCAACTCATCCGCGTCACCGGCCGGTGTCGCGTTAAGACAGGGACTACAGGAGAACGATAACGATGCACAATATTATGCGTAAAGGGGTTATCACTGCCGGGTTGTTAAGTTCGGCGCTGGCGTTACCGGCCTGGGCGGCTAAAGATGCAGTGATTGCCGTGGCCTCCACCTTCACCACCCTCGACCCCTACGATGCCAACGATACCTTGTCGCAGGCGGTAGCGAAATCCTTCTATCAGGGATTGTTCGGCTTCGATAAAGATATGAAGCTGACCAATGTACTGGCTGAAAGTTATCAAACCAGCAGTGATGGCCTGACGTACACCATCAAACTGCGTCCCAACGTGAAGTTCCAGGACGGCACCGATTTCAATGCCGCAGCGGTGAAGGTCAACCTCGATCGCGCCAGCAACCCGGATAATCACCTCAAGCGCTACAACCTGTTTAAATACGTGGCTTCAACCGAAGTGGTCGACCCGCTGACGGTAAAAATCACGCTGAAGCAACCGTTCTCCGCCTTTATCAACAACCTTGCCCATCCGGCGGCGGTGATGATTTCTCCTGCTGCGTTGCAGAAATATGGCAAGGACATCGGTTTCCATCCGGTGGGCACCGGTCCGTTTGAATTTGTCACCTGGAATCAGACCGACTTCGTGAAAGTGAAGAAGTGGGATGGCTACTGGAAAAAAGGTTATCCGAAGCTCGACAGCATCACCTGGCGTCCGGTGGTGGATAACAACACCCGCGCGGCGATGCTACAGACCGGCGAAGCCACCTTTGCGTTCCCGGTGCCGTTTGAGCAGGCCAAACTGCTGGAGAAAAACAGCAAGCTCGATGTGGTCACCACGCCTTCGATTATGCAGCGTTATATCAGCCTGAACGTGACACAAAAACCGTTCGACAACCCGAAGGTGCGTGAAGCGCTGGAATACGCCATCAACCGTCAGGCCCTGGCGAAAGTGGCATTTGCCGGTTATGCCACCCCGGCGACCGGCATTGTGCCCCCGGCTATCGACTTCGCGCAGACCTATCCCGCGATTGCCTACAATCCGGCCAAAGCGCGTGAATTGCTGAAAGAGGCGGGCTATCCCAACGGTTTCGAGACCACGCTGTGGTCTTCACACAACCACAGTACCGCGCAGAAAGTGTTGCAGTTCACGCAGCAGCAGCTGGCACAGGTGGGTGTGAAGGTGAAACTGCTGGCGATGGATGCCGGTCAGCGTGCGGCGGAAGTGGAAAGCAAAGGCCAGAAAGAGAGTGGGGTACGCATGTTCTACACCGGCTGGTCAGCCTCTACCGGTGAAGCAGACTGGGCGCTGACACCGCTGTTTGCTACCAGCTCATGGCCGCCAGCAATCTTCAACACGGCGTTTTACAGTAATCCGCAGGTGGATAAAGACCTGGCCGATGCGCTGAAAACCACCGATCGCTCCCAGAAAGCCAAACTGTATAAAGATGCCCAGGACCGCATCTGGAACGATCATCCGTGGATCCCGCTGGTGGTGGAACAGCTGCTTTCTGCCAATAACAAAAACCTGAGCGGTTTTTACGTCATGCCTGATACCTCATTTAATTTTGATGAGGCCGACCTGAAGTAACCCTTATGGCCAGCCTGCAACGGCTGGCCATACCGTGCAGGATTTCGCATGCTGAATTATTTTCTCAAACGATTACTGGGACTGATTCCCACGCTGCTGATTGTGGCGGTGCTGGTGTTCCTGTTTGTCCATCTGCTGCCGGGTGATCCGGCACGGCTGATTGCCGGACCGGAAGCAGATGCCTCGGTGGTGGCGCTGGTGCGCCAGGAACTGGGGCTGGATCAACCGCTGATCCAGCAATTCTGGCATTTTATCTGGAATGCGTTGCAGGGGGATTTTGGTCAGTCGATGGTGTCGAAACGCCCGGTTTCCGAGGAGATCGCCACGCGTTTTCTCCCCACGCTGTGGCTGACGCTGAGCAGCATGGTATGGGCGGTGGTGTTTGGTATGGCGATTGGCATCGTCTCGGCCGTCTGGCGTAATCGCTGGCCGGACCGTCTGGGTATGACGCTGGCGGTATCTGGCATCTCCTTTCCGGCGTTTGCCCTCGGCATGCTGCTGATGCAAATCTTTTCCGTCGATCTTGGTTGGTTGCCCACGGTCGGTGCCGACAGCTGGCAGCATTATATTTTGCCTTCCATCACCCTCGGTGCGGCGGTGGCGGCGGTGATGGCTCGCTTTACCCGCGCCTCTTTCGTCGAGGTGATGCAGGAAGATTATATGCGTACCGCGCGTGCCAAAGGAGTGCGCGAATCGCTGGTGGTGGTCAAACATGGGCTGCGCAATGCCATGATCCCGGTGGTGACCATGATGGGCCTGCAATTTGGCTTTTTGCTCGGCGGCTCAATTGTGGTGGAAGTGGTGTTCAACTGGCCCGGTCTGGGCCGTCTGCTGGTGGATTCGGTGGAGATGCGTGATTATCCGGTGATTCAGGCCGAGGTATTGCTGTTTTCGCTGGAGTTCATTCTGATTAACCTGATTGTCGATATGCTGTACGCGGCGATCAACCCGGCTATTCGCTACAGGTAAGGAGTCGCAATGAAAAACTGGCGACGCGAAGCGGCATTGAAAATCATGCCGACGATGACGGAGAATCGGGTACGCACGCCGTGGCGTGAATTCTGGCGGCGTTTTCGTCGTCAGCACGTGGCGATGCTGGCCGGATTGTTTGTGCTGCTGCTGATCGTGGTGGCGTTTATCGCCCCGTGGATTGCTCCGTTTGATGCGGAAAACTATTTTGATTACGACCGGCTGAATGAAGGCCCGTCGCTGGTGCACTGGTTTGGCGTGGATTCGCTCGGGCGCGACATTTTTAGCCGGGTGCTGGTCGGGACGCGTATTTCGCTGATTGCCGGTTTCTTCTCGGTGGCGATCGGCACGGTGATCGGTACCGTGCTGGGCCTGCTGGCGGGTTACTACGAAGGCTGGTGGGATCGTATCACCATGCGCGTATGTGATGTGTTGTTTGCCTTTCCGGGCATACTGCTGGCGATTGCCGTGGTGGCGATAATGGGTAGCGGCATGAGTAACGTGATTGTCGCGGTCGCCATTTTCAGTATCCCGGCGTTTGCGCGGCTGGTGCGTGGCAACACCCTGGTCCTGAAGCATCAGACCTATATCGAATCGGCGCGCAGCATCGGCGCATCGGACGGGACCATCATCCTGCGCCATATCCTGCCGGGTACGGTTTCCTCGATTGTGGTCTATTTCACCATGCGTATTGGTACGTCAATTATCACCGCCGCCAGCCTGTCCTTTCTCGGCCTGGGGGCACAACCGCCGACGCCGGAATGGGGCGCGATGTTAAACGAAGCCCGTGCCGATATGGTGATTGCCCCGCATGTGGCGATTTTCCCCAGCCTGGCGATTTTCCTCACCGTGCTGGCGTTTAATCTGCTGGGTGACGGACTGCGCGACGCGCTGGATCCGAAACTGAAAACGTAAGCCGGTGCGTATAAATGCGCACCGCATCACAACAGCGCGATAAATCGCGCCGCTACCGTCGGATGCGGTTTGTAGCGGCGCGATTTATCGCGCGTTTTTCAGCTTAGAAGGTTTCCCAGTTATCGTTGCTGGTGGTGGGGGCTTTCAACGCAGCACGTGGGGCAATAACAGGCGCTGCCGGACGTACCAGCACCGCAGCAGCCACCTGGCTAGCGCCGGTATTGAAGCGTGCCACGGCGGCTGACAGACGGCTGGCCTGCTGCTCCAGCGACGCCGACGCATTGGCCGATTCCTGTACCAGTGTGGCATTCTGCTGCGTCACGCGATCCATCTCATTCACCGCCTGACCGATCTGATCAATACCACGGCTCTGCTCATCCGAGGCGGAGGCGATCTCGCCCATGATATCGGTGACGCGGGTAACCGCGCTGACAATTTCCTGCATGGTGTCACCGGCGCTGCTGACCTGCTGCGAGCCGAGATCGACGCGCTGCACGGAGTTCTCAATCAACAGCTTGATCTCCTTCGCCGCCTGCGCACTGCGCTGGGCAAGGTTGCGCACTTCACCGGCGACCACAGCAAAACCGCGTCCCTGCTCTCCGGCACGCGCTGCTTCAACCGCCGCGTTCAGCGCCAGAATATTGGTCTGGAAAGCAATGCCATCGATCACGCTGGTGATATCGGCGATCTTTTTCGAGCTATCCGCGATATCACGCATGGTCTTCACCACACCCTCGACCACGTTACCGCCTTTATCAGCGGTGTCAGAGGCGGTTTTCGCCAGCTGTGAAGCCTGACGGGCATTATCGGCGTTCTGTTTCACCGTGGCAGTAAGCTGCTCCATACTGGCGGCGGTTTCTTCCAGTGAAGCGGCCTGCTGCTCGGTACGCGCCGAGAGATCGTTATTACCGGTGGCGATTTCGGTCACACTGCTGAAAATCGCGTCGGCGCTGTCACGCACGTTGCTGACGGTACTCAGCAACGCCTGCTGCATATGGTTCAGGCTGGTGGCGAGCGCGGCCATTTCGCTGCGTCCCTCCACCTGCAAGGAGCCGGAAAGATCGCCTTCAGCGAAGCGTTCCATCTGCTGTTGCAGCAACTTCATCGGTGTCAGCAGGATGCGGCGCACCAGCACCCATACGGCCACCAGCATCAGCAGCACCACCAGTGTCATCACGCCAACCATGGTCATCATACGGTGATAAGTGCTTTCATTCTGGGCATTGCCTTGCGCCAGCAGCTCGACATTCTGCGCCCGCCACTGTTTGTAGGCGTCTTCGAGATCGTCCTGTGCCTGCTGGGCATCCAGATTGCCATAGGAAGGATAATCGTTAGCTTTCAGGAATACCGCGGACTGCTGCAACAGATTGGCCATTGCGGTGAACTTCGCGTCCACCAGCGTCGCTGCGGCATCACTTTGCCCGGCGATGCGTGGCAGATTCTTGTATTGGGTGAAGTGCTGCTGCGCTTCATCCAGGGACGCCCCGGCGGCGGTTAACAACTTGTCGATGGCAGCCAGTGAGGCGGCATCGGTTTGCTTCTTCAGAATACGAATGGCAACGCGGTTAATGGTGACACGGGTTTTGACCAGCGTTTGCCAGCCGTCGGCCAGTTCGCGTTGCTGGTGAGAGAGTTGATCGCTGGTGGTGAAGTTTCGCTGTCCTGAAATTAATGAGGTTAAAAACAGGGAGCCGGAAACGGCCTGCATGGCTGTGAACACCACCAGAATCATGATGATGGCGGTCACGACTTTCATTCTTTTAAGCATCCTGGTATCTCTGCGCAAAAAGGGGCGTGTACAGAGGTTATCGGTGTAAAAGAAAGGCGCTTTACTGTCGGCAGAAAATAATTTCGGCGGAAAATGATTCCCCCATGACGGGCATGGGGGAGGAGGGGGAGGTTAGATGCGGCTACCCCACAGGTCGTACTCATCAGCGTGCTCGACTTTGACGCGCACCACATCACCGACTTTCACTTGACGCTCACCATTCAGGTACACCGCGCCGTCGATTTCCGGTGCATCGGCCATGCTGCGGCCCACGGCACCTTCTTCATCCACTTCGTCGATGATCACCAGAATTTCGCGACCTATTTTCTCTTGCAGACGTTCCGCAGAAATCTTCTGCTGCAGCTGCATAAAGCGATCGAAACGTTCCTGTTTCACATCGTCCGGCACCGGGTCCGGCAACTGGTTGGCAGTGGCTCCTTCAACCGGGCTGTACTGGAAGCATCCGACGCGGTCAAGGCGTGCTTCCTTCAGGAAGTCGAGCAGCATCTGGAAATCTTCTTCTGTTTCACCAGGGAAACCGACGATAAAGGTCGAACGCAGCGTCAGTTCCGGGCAAATTTCACGCCAGCGTTTAATGCGTTCCAGCGTGCGTTCTACCGCTCCCGGGCGCTTCATCAGCTTAAGAATGCGCGGGCTGGCGTGTTGCAGCGGAATATCCAGGTACGGCAGGAGTTTACCTTCCGCCATCAGTGGGATGACGTCATCTACGTGCGGATAAGGATAGACATAATGCAGACGTACCCAGACGCCGAGTTTTGCCAGCTGCTCACACAGGCTAACCATGCTGGTTTTCACCGGTGAGCCATTCCAGAAACCGGTACGGTGCTTCACATCTACGCCGTAAGCGGACGTATCCTGGGAGATTACCAGCAGCTCTTTCACACCCGCTTCCACCAGACGTTTGGCTTCATCAAGAACCGAACCAATCGGGCGGCTATCAAGATCGCCACGCATGGACGGAATGATGCAGAAGGTGCAGCGATGGTTACAGCCTTCAGAAATTTTCAGGTAAGCGTAATGGCGCGGTGTCAGCTTCACACCCTGCTGCGGCACCAGGCTCAGGAACGGGTTGTGTTCCGGCTTTGGCACATAGTGATGCACATGCGACAGCACCTGCTCATAGCTGTGCGGTCCGGTGATTTCCAGCACTTTCGGGTGAACTTCGCGGATCTGATCCACTTTGGCACCCAGGCAGCCGGTCACGATCACTTTGCCGTTCTCGTTCAGCGCTTCACCAATCGCTTCCAGGGATTCCTGCACGGCGCTGTCGATAAATCCACAGGTGTTGACGATGACGATCTCCGCATCATCGTAGCGTGGGACCACGTCATAGCCTTCAGTACGCAGCTCCGTCAGGATGCGCTCTGAATCGACAAGGTTTTTTGGGCAGCCGAGTGAGACAAAGCCCACGCGTGGAGGATTGGTGACATGGCTCATAAGAATAAAAATTCATCATCATTAGTGTGGATAGGGGGGCGATTGTACAGGTGTCTGCGGGGAAATTGTATAGCCAGTTGTCAGGCTTTTTGCCAGGCTATGTAAGCGGCTTACCACGCGGGATGTGGGCAATGTCGCGGGCTGGGCGAGGGTAACCGCAGCGCTGGCGGGGTTGTCTTCCCCAGGCTATTTTGCTTAAATCCCCGGTTGGAATTTATAAGTGATTATCGATATTAGAAAAAAATGTGCGTCGCTGACGGTGAATCCCTCACTGCCAGGGCCGAAGTGGATAATGTGAGAGCAGAGAAATGAAAGAGATCATCAAAGGTTTTCTGAGTTTTCAACAGAATGTGTTCCCTGAAAGGAAGGATCTTTTCAAAAGTCTGGCGTCCAACCAAAATCCCAAAGCCCTGTTTATCTCCTGCTCAGACAGCCGTCTGGTGCCGGAACTGGTTACGCAGCAGGAGCCCGGCCAGCTGTTCGTTATCCGTAATGCCGGTAATATTGTGCCGTCGTTCGGACCGGAGCCGGGTGGTGTTTCTGCGACGATTGAATATGCGGTCGTGGCGCTGGGTGTCAGCGAAATCATCATTTGCGGCCATTCCAACTGTGGTGCGATGAAAGCGATCGCCGAATGTTCCTGCATGGATACCATGCCTGCGGTGGAGCACTGGCTGCGTTATGCCGATGCCGCACGTGCGGTAGTGGAAAACAAAAAGTACGATACGCCGGAAACCAAGCTGACCGAGATGGTAAAAGAGAACGTCATCGCGCAGCTGCACAATATCAAAACACATCCGTCTGTTGCAGTGGCGTTACGTAAGAAAACGCTGCGCCTGCATGGCTGGGTTTATGATATTGAGAGCGGCAAAATTATGGCGCTGACCAAAGGGGGCGACGAGTTCATTTCCCTGTCAGATAATCCTGAAACCTGCTTCGAATAATCCCTCAGACCGCCTGTGTTGCGCCAGTAACCCAGGCGGTGGCTATTCACATTTCTTCAATTTTTCTTACTGCTCGTAATTGCCCTAACTATGCTTGAAAAGCAATGACTAAACATAAGGGCTCTCGTATGCGATCACATCTAGGTATTCCATTAGTGACGCTGGCTTTTCTGGCGGCGGGCTGTACCTCTCATGTTACTGATACGAAACAATATTCCGGGTTTCTCGGCGATTACAGCCAGCTAACCATGGCGGAGTCGGCCAGTGGTAAACCGACGATGCGCTGGATATCGCCGGACTATCATGGTGCGAAGTATCCGAACGTCGTTTATACCCCCATCGTTTATTACCCGGCTGCGCATCCCACGCAGCGTATCAGCCAGCAGACGCTGGATCAGATACGACAATATGCCGACCAGAAGCTGAAAGACGGGATAGCCGTACATAAAAATCTCGTCACGCAGAAAGGCCCCAATACCATGGTGGTGAGGGCGGCTATCACCGCTGTGGCGGGTGAAAACGAGGGCGTACAGTTCTATGAAGTCATACCGGTTGGGGCAGTGATTGCCGGAACCATGGCGGCGACCGGGCATCGTACCCAGAACAGCGCCTTGTACCTTGAGGTAGAAGCCACCGATGCGCAAACCGGCAAGCCTCTGATCAAGGTGGTACGTAAAGCCTTTGGCCGCACGCTG
Organism: Pantoea sp. App145; assembly: GCF_047947045.1. Classification (NCBI taxonomy): domain Bacteria; kingdom Pseudomonadati; phylum Pseudomonadota; class Gammaproteobacteria; order Enterobacterales; family Erwiniaceae; genus Pantoea; species Pantoea sp. App145. Next base: position 1,415,863 of record NZ_CP133290.1, on the reverse strand, counting down.
CCGAACAGTGAAACCCCTATCACCCTTAATGACATCCGCCCAGGCATTGATGAGATGGTGCGCGATGCAGTTTCCTTTTCCGCCCCGTAAAACGCTGCCCGGTGCGCCGGGCTTAATGTTTTGTAAATCCTGCACATCCTTTTTTACCAACTGACTACCCTTAACGGCAGACGGTTAAAAAGGAGAATCCTATGCGATTGTTGCAAGCTGCGCTGCTGTTCGGTGGTGCGCTGAGCTGTTCCCTGCCGACACTGGCGGCGGATGTCCAGGTTCAGGTTTTGCAGGATAAACTGGATCACCCCTGGTCGGTGGCCTTTCTGCCCGATAATCACACCCTGTTAATGACCGAACGATCGGGCCAGTTACGTAGCTGGCAGCCGGGCAAAGGCTTATCTGCCCCTATCAGCGGCGTACCCAGCGTGTGGGCACATCGGCAAGGCGGTCTGCTTGATGTGGTGCTGGCACCGGACTTCGCACAAAGTCGCCGCGTGTGGCTCAGCTACACCACTGCCGACGCTGGCGGACGTGCCGGGAGCGTAGTGGGGTTTGGTCGCCTGAGCGACGATAACCGGCAGCTGAGCGATTTTAAGGTGGTGCTGGAGCAAACCCCGAAGCTCTCCAGTGGGGCCAACCTGGGAACGCGGCTGGCGTTCGACAGGCAGGGCTTTTTGTGGATTGCCTTCGGTGACAATTTCGCCAGCAGCAGTGCGCAGGACCCCGCTAAACTCTCGGGAAAAATTGTGCGTCTGACTGCCGATGGCAACATTCCGGCGGATAATCCGTTTGTCGGACGCCAGGGGGCGCGTGGTGAAATCTGGGCCTATGGCGTGCGTAATCCACAGGGGCTGGCGCTCAATCCCTGGACGCAGCAGATGTGGGAGAGTGAGCATGGCCCGCGCGGCGGCGATGAAGTGAATATCCCGGAAAAAGGCAAAAACTACGGCTGGCCGCTGGCGACCTGGGGCATAGATTACAGCGGGCAAAAAGTCCCGGAAGCCAAAGGTGGCGAGGTTCCGGGTACCGAACAACCGGTGTTTTACTGGAAAGTCTCACCGGCTATTAGCGGTATGGCGTTTTACAACAGCGCACGTTTTCCGCAGTGGAAAAATTCGTTATTTATTGGCGCATTGAAGGAAAAAAGCCTGATTCGCTTACAGGTGAATGGCGATAAAGTGGTGGAAGAACAGCGTTTGCTGACCGATCGCGGTGAACGCATTCGCGATGTCCGCCAGGGACCGGATGGCTTTCTGTATGTGCTGACCGATGAGGCCAACGGCAAGTTGCTGAAAGTGGGGCTGGCGGAGAGCGCCAGCGCACCACGCGGGTAATTAACGTACCCAGTTACACACTTCCCAGCCGCGCTGCTGCGCTTCCTGTTGCAACAGTGCGTCCGGGTTAATCACATAAGCATGATCGGCATGGGCCAGCAGCGGCAAATCATTCATTGAATCGCTGTATGCCCAGGTCCGGTCAAAACGATGGTCCTGCTGTAGCGCTTTCCAGTCGCCCAGCCGTGTCACTTTGCCTTCCTTGTAAGTCATGGTGCCGTAAGTCTGGCCGCTGTAGCGATCATCGACAATCTCTACGCCTATTGCCAGCGCACCGTGGACGCCGAGGCGTTCGGCAATCGGTATGGCCAGATGTTCGCCACTGGCGGTGATGATCATCACCGTGTCGCCACGCTGCTGATGCCAGTTGATGCGTTCGCGCGCGGCGGGAAAGACCCGCGGCAGAATGTCGCGGTGGATAAAACGGCGCACCCAGCCGGATACCGTCATGGTGGCCATACCGGCTAACGGGGCGAGGGTGGTGTTCATATATTCTTCAATTGACAGCGTACCGGCGTGATATTGGGTCATTAGCGATTGTTCTTCGCTAATCAGATCGGCGGGGGCAAAACCCTGTGAAACCAGCCAGCGTAGCCACAGGCTGGTGCTGTCTTCACAAATCAGGGTTTCGTCCAGATCGAACACGGCTAAGTCCATCATGATTCTCCTCAGGCTGACTGAAATCAGGTTAGCGGAAATTTGTGACTGGCTTAACTGATCTGCGAAAAATCGGAATTTCTCGCAATTTTTCACAGATGGCGACAGATCAATGCTGGCAGCGAGGCGGCGTTGGTGCCAGGGTTACTCTAATAAACTCTATAAAACTTTACGGTCAGACGGTTTTTTTCGCCGGCGCGAACCGTTAGCGTTCTGGTTTACGTGCGTCTTGCTGGCAAAGAACCACGATATTTAACAAGGACAAACATCTGGTCATGCTCATGAGAAAATTCGCTATCACCCCTGCCTGGCGGCCTTTGGCTGCATCCTCCTTATTATTACTGCTCGTTCCGGTTACCGTTCTGGCTGAAGACGCACCTGCCGCGCCGCAGCTGGATGCCAAAGCCTGGATTTTGATGGACTATAACAGTGGCAAGGTTCTGGCCGAATCGAATGCCGATCAACGCCTCGACCCCGCCAGTCTGACCAAAATGATGACCAGCTATGTGGTGGGCCAGGCGCTGAAAGCGGGCAAAATCACCAATAACGATCTGGTGACCATTGGCCAGGATGCCTGGGCCACCGGCAACCCGAAACTGCGCGGTTCATCGCTGATGTTCCTGAAACCTGGCGATCGCATTCCGGTATCCGAGCTAAATAAAGGCGTCGTGATTCAATCCGGTAACGATGCCTGTATCGCGCTGGCCGATTATGTGGCGGGCAGTCAGGATGCGTTTATCGGTTTGATGAATAACTACGCCAAAGCCTTTGGCCTGCAAAATACCCATTTTATGACGGTGCATGGGCTGGATGCCGACGGGCAGTACAGTACTGCGCGTGATATGGCGATTATTGGTCAGCGGTTGATCCGCGATGTGCCGGATGAATATGCGCTGAATAAAGAAAAAGAGTTCACCTTCAACCACATTAAGCAGATGAACCGCAATCGGCTGTTGTGGAGCACCAATCTCAATGTGGACGGTATCAAAACGGGTCACACCTCGGGAGCAGGCAATAACCTGGTGGCGTCCGCCACTGACGGTGATATGCGTCTGATTTCGGTGGTGCTTGGGGCGCAGACTGATGCCATCCGCTTCCGTGAGAGTGAAAAGCTTCTCACCTGGGGTTTTCGTTTTTATGAAACCGTCACGCCGATAAAATCGGATAAGCCTTTTGCGCAGCAACGTGTCTGGTTTGGCGATCGCAGCCAGGTTAATCTCGGTGTTGCCCAGGATGCCGCCATCACCCTTCCCAAAGGGCAGATGAAAAACCTGAAAGCCAGTTTCACGCTCACCTCGCCGCAGCTGGAAGCACCACTGAAGAAAAATCAGGTGGTGGGAACCATCGATTTTCAGCTGGATGGCAAAACGGTGGAACAACGTCCGCTGGTGGCGATGGAGGATGTTGCGGAAGGGGGCTTCATTGGCCGTATCTGGGATTTCATTATGATGAAATTCAACGGCTGGTTTGGAAAGTGGTTTAGCTAATTGTCACATCTGCGGCGATAACGGCGCGGTTGAGTGCGCCATTATCGCTGTCGCCGTTACTCGCGAATCCATCCTTTACGAATCGGCATCGCAAACAAGACGCGGTAAATCTGATGCGTCAGTGCCAGCATGCGCTCTCCATACAACTGCCAGGCGAGGTGCGACGCCAGACAGCCGAGCATACCCACCAGGAAACCGCCGAGCATATCCAGCGGCCAGTGCACGCCGAGGTAGACGCGCGACCAGGCGATGGCGCTGCCGACCAGCAGTAAAATCACCCCCGACCACAGACGGTGCCAGCAAATAAACGCCAGGGCAAAGGTGAAAATCGTAGTGCCATGATCGCTGGGATAGGAATCGTCAGCGACATGCACCAGAAACTGATGTCCCAGGCCGATGACAAACGGGCGTGGATGAGGCAGCAGCTGGCTGATGCACCAGGCAATGCTGAGGGCATAAATCAGTGCCATCCCGGTTTTCAATACCAGCGCGCGCTGCGAACTGACCTGCTCACGCGGTCCCCACAGCCACAGCGCGACGATCAGGAGCGGCACAATGGCGATTAGGTCCTGCGCGATAAAGGTCGCCAGTTTTATCAGCCACTGCGGAGAATCCGGTGTGGCGTTAATCCATAAAAAGAGGGTGCGGTTGAGTTCTTCCATTACGCTCTCTGGTTCCTCGTCTTGTTTACCCAAAAAGAAACGCCAGCAAAAATCAGCATCTGCGTCAGCCAGACCCACCAGCCCGCCCACAGGTTGTGGGAGAAAAAGTGCGCACCGCGCATCACCTGGCCATAACCCATTAGCAAGCCCAGCGCGATGCCAGCCAACAGTGCCAGCAGGGCGCGGCGTGGCTTCTCCGGCCACCACAGGAAAAACAGTCCCATTACCGCAAAACCGCTTGAAGCATGCCCGCCGGGGAAACACTGACCAGGACCGCTATCCGCCGGAACGGCATCCAGTAAGGGAAAGCTCACCGCTTTGCCGCCAAACATCGCCAGATCCCATGGACAGGAGTGCGCGCTGTGCGCCTTCAGAATTCCGACCACCAGTGGCCCCAGACCGAACAGCAAGGCCACCAGTACCCGGCGTCCATCGCGGCGCTGAATCCCACGTAACAGCATCAGCACGGCACCGACGATGATCACATCCTTCAGCAGGCGATGGTTGATCAGGTCCAGCCAGCGGTTGTGCTGCCACGGGAAGCGCTGCGTCAGCGGATCAAACCAAAACTGGCTGATGGCGATATCGAGGCTTTCATGGCGCGACCACAGCAGGAACACAGACGCTAAAAATGCCAGCAAAATAAAGTTGATAGCGTAAAAGCGTCGTGACAACGGGTAAATAGCAGGGTTCTTAATCATGAGGTGGGTTGTTGAATTGTTTAATTTGGATGACAGTTGCATGATTTTTTGCACAGAGCGAAACCAGGGTGGCAGGGTGTCAGTCTGCGCTTAAGAGAACCTTAAGCCACGATCGACAGGCATAAAAAAACCCGTCAGTCAGAGACTGGCGGGCTCCTCAATTTGGGGATTTCAAAGAAAAGCAGTGGCAATAATTCAGACTGCACCCCGGAAAAAAAGTTCTGGACTCCGCCAAAAAATTTTTATAAAGGCAAAATCGGCCAGATAATGACGATCAACGTACCTGCGAGGGTCAGTAAAACGTTGGCAATGGCGTAGGTTCCGGCATAGCCCAGCGCCGGAATATTGCTGCGCGCCGTGTCACTGATAATTTCCATCGCCGGTGCGCAGGTGCGAGCGCCCATAATCGCGCCGAACAATAATGCACGGTTCATACGCAGCACATAGGCACCAAACAAATAGCAAATCACCACCGGCACCAGGCTGACCAGCAAGCCGCTCAGCAACATCAGCGCACCTTCGCTACCCAGCCCGTGTTGCAGGCCACTACCGGCACTCAGGCCGACGCCCGCCATAAACACCATCAGGCCGAATTCTTTTACCATGGTCAGCGCACCCTGCGGAATATAACCAAAGGTCGGGTGGTTGGCGCGCAGGAAACCCAACATGATCCCGGCGAACAGCAGTCCGGCAGCGTTACCAATGCCAAAGCTAAAATTGCTGAACTGGAAAGTGATCATGCCGATCATCAAACCAATAATGAAGAAGGCACAGAAGGCCAGCAGGTCGGTCATCTGACTGTGGATGGCGATAAAGCCGATGCGGTCAGCCAGGCTTTTCACGCGACGCGCTTCGCCGCTCACCTGGAGTACATCACCTTTATTCAGCATGATGCTGTCATCAATCGGCATCTCAATCTGGCTGCGGATCACGCGGTTGAGGAAACAGCCGTGATCAGTCAGCTTCAGGTGGTTGAGACGTTTATTCACTGCGTTATGGTTCTTCACCACAATCTCTTCAGTGACGATGCGCATATCCAGCAGATCGCGGTCGAATACTTCTTTGCCGTTGCGGAAGCTGGGATCGAGGCGCGCATGGGCATCGGGATAGCCCACCAGCGAAATTTCATCTCCCAGTTGCAGCTGAGCGTCACCATCCGGGCTGGCGAGAATGCCGTTACGGCGCAGGCGCTCAATATAACAACCGGTCTGGCGATGAATGCCCAGCTCGCGCAGATTTTTGCCGCCGCTCCACTCCACCAGTTCCGGTCCGACGCGGTAGGCACGAATCACCGGCAGGAACACTTTGCGCTGGCTATCGGCATCCAGACCCCGTTCACGGGCGATTTGCTGTGCGCAGGTTGGCAGATCCTGATGTTGCAGGCGTGGCAGGTAGCGTGCGCCAAAAATCAGGCTGACCAGTCCCACCAGATAGGTAATGGCGTAACCCAGGCTGAGATGATCCTGCATCAGGGTAAGGTGCTGGCTGTCAGCGATGCTATGCCGGAGCGTGTCACCGGCGCCCACCAGCACTGGCGTGGAAGTCATGGCTCCCGCCAGCATGCCTGCGGTTAAGCCGATATCCCAGCCAAACACTTTGCCGAGCAGCAATGCCAGCAGCAGGGCGCTGCCGACCATGACGATGGCGAGGATAAAATAGTTTTTACCGTCGCGGAAAAAGATCGAAAAAAAGTTAGGACCGGCTTCGACGCCAACACAAAAAATAAACAGCATAAAACCCAGGCTCAGTGCTGCGGTATTAATGGCGAAATGTTGGTCACCTAAAATTAGCGATACGACTAATACGCCAATAGAATTTCCCAGCTGGACAGAACCAAGACGTAATTTACCCAGGCAGAGGCCGAGTGCTAAAACAACAAATAATAACAGGACGTCATTTCCGCTTAACAATTCTGCGACGTTAATATTCACGCTTTAACTTCTTATTTACCTGTAACATGTTGATGAAAAGGTCGTTTTTCGCTATCTTGTGCCGACCGCAGGTGCCCGTTTTGCCGGGATGGCAGGGACTGAATTTTGAAGCGGCGTCATTCTAATCATAATTAGCACCCTCAGCTATCGGCAGTTTTCATTCCTTCCGCATTCAGCTGTTTCTTTTTATTTCCACTCAGGTGTCCAGGGTCGGTAAAAGTTTCAATATTGTTAACGGTGAAGTTGAGGATGGTTATGTCGCAGCGTACTAATCGCTGGCCTGCATCGGTGCTGAGTGTGATGCTATATACGCTGATGTTTATTTTTGCTCATCACTTCTGGGCCTCATCAGGCGCTCAGGCCGTGGGCGGTCAACCTGAGTTGTTGCTGTTTTTACTGCCGGGGATCGTCGTGGCGTTGCTGCGCCCGGAGAGCCCGTTAAAAAGCACGCTGTGGGTCGCCGTGGCGGGCACTGTGCTGGGGACGTTGTGGGTAGTGCTGGCACTGAACCTGAGCCATAGCGGCTGGCTGATTATCTGGGGTTTGAGTGCGTTGTTCTGGGCGGGTTGCGGCGCCTTACTGGTGCGTCTGCTGCGCATCATGCTGGCAATGCGATCGTGAAATGAAAAATGGGCCAGAGCGGCCCATGTTTTATACGGCGAAATCCAGATTCTCTTTGGTCCAGGCGGCAAAATCGGTGTAACCGCCGATATGCTGCTGGTCGAGGAAAATCTGCGGTACGGTAGTCACCGGTTTACCCGCGCGGGCTTCCAGATCGGCTTTGGTAATGCCTTCCACCTGAATATCAACGTATTGATAATTAAAATCGTCACGCTCGGTGGTCAGTTTGGCGGCCAGTTCCTGGGCGCGCACGCAGTAAGGGCAGCCGGGACGACCAAAAATCACTGCAAACATTGCTTCTCTCCTTTCCGCTGCTGTTTTGTGATGGATATCACATTACAGCGTGAATAATGCCACACATGATGCCCGTGCATGCCCGCTAAAGAAAGAAGGAATTACCTGTTGCTTTAATGCGCGCCATCTATGCAAGCCAGCCCGGGTTCGCTATAACAGACGGCTTAACGGATTGAACAGGGGGGAACGTCATCGCATGAATAACCTGGCCAGATTACCAAAACCGGTATTACTGCTGGAGGCAGTGGGCGTTATTGCCGTGATTGGCGCGTTGTTGCTGATTAATGGCTGGATCGACGCACCTGCGGCGATCAGCGCCAAACGGCTGGCGACGGTGCTGTTTTTTACCGGCATTGTGATGATGTTGCCTGCTGCCTGGCTGATGATGTGGCGAACGGCCAAAGCGATGGCCCCACAGTTGTTCAATCAACACGACAAAAAGAAGTAACCGGAGAGGATTATGACGCCGACCATTGATTTACTGTGCAGCCACCGTTCCATTCGCGCGTTTACCGAACAGGGCATTGATGAGGCGCAGCGCAACGCCATTATTGCTGCGGCTCAGGCGGCATCCACCTCCAGCTTTTTGCAATGCTCCTCTATTATTCGTATCACCGACCGGGAAAAACGTGAGCAACTGGTTAAACTGACCGGCGGCCAACCGTGGGTCGGCGAGGCGGCTGAGTTCTGGGTGTTCTGCGCGGACTTTAATCGACATCTGCAAATCTGTCCGGATGCGCAACTTGGGCGCGCGGAGCAACTGTTGCTGGGCTGCGTGGACACGGCGTTAATGGCGCAGAATGCCATGATCGCGGCGGAGTCACTCGGTCTCGGTGGGGTATTTATTGGCGGTATTCGTAACAATATCGCCGACGTTACCACGCTGCTTGGCCTGCCGAAATTTGTGCTGCCGCTGTTTGGCTTCTGTATCGGACATCCTGCGGCGCAGCCGGATGTGAAACCGCGTATTCCACAGGCGATGCTGGTGCATGAGAACCGTTATCAGCCGGTCGATGCCGCAGTGCTGGCGGAATATGATAGCCGCACCAGCATCTATTATCAGCAACGTGATACCAATCAGCGCGCGGAAACCTGGAGCGAACTGATTCAACGGCTGATCATTAAAGAAACGCGCCCGTTTATGCTGGACTACCTGCATCAGCAGGGCTGGGCAACCCGTTAAGCACAAGGAACTCTGCGATGAAAATGGCCATTCTCTCCCGTGATGGGCAGCTCTACTCGTGTAAACGCCTGCGTGAAGCAGCGGAAGCGCGTGGCCATCAGGTGCAGATTATTGATCCGCTCTCCTGTTATATGAACATCAACCCGGCATCTCCGGCGATACATTATCGTGGTGAACCGCTGGGGCACTTTGATGCGGTGATCCCGCGTATTGGATCCGCCATTACGTTTTACGGTACCGCGGTGCTGCGCCAGTTCGAACTGTGTGGCAGCTATCCGCTGAATGAATCGGTGGCGATCACCCGCGCGCGCGACAAACTGCGTTCCCTGCAACTGCTGGCGCGGGAAGGGATCGATATGCCGGTCACTGGCTTTGCTTCATCCCCGGATGACACCGATGACCTGATTGCCATGGTGGGCGGAGCGCCGCTGGTGGTGAAACTGGTGGAAGGCACGCAGGGCATTGGTGTGGTGCTGGCGGAAACGCGTCAGGCGGCGGAGAGTGTGATCGACGCGTTTCGCGGTCTCAATGCACATATTCTGGTGCAGGAGTTTATCAAGGAAGCGCAGGGACGCGATGTTCGTTGCCTGGTGATTGGCGGTGAGGTTGTGGCGGCGATTGAGCGCCATGCGAAGGAGGGGGATTTTCGTTCCAACCTGCATCGCGGCGGCAAGGCGCACCCGGTAACCATCACCGATCAGGAGCGCGAAATCGCGGTGAAAGCGGCCAGTACGCTCGGGCTGGAGGTGGCGGGGGTCGATATCCTGCGTGCCGGACGCGGACCACTGGTGATGGAGGTCAATGCTTCCCCTGGCCTTGAAGGCATCGAGTGCACAACCGGGTTGAATATCGCCTCCATGATGATTGACTGGATAGAACAGCACGCACTGCCTGGCTTTAAGCTTAAAACTGGCGGCTGAGGCGCGCTTTTCAGCGTTTTTCATGGCATCGCTTGCATTTTTTCCGTAAGCTAAGGCGCTTATTTCTTCACCCCACGGGACATGACGATGGATTCACTGGTCGTTCCTGACATCGACGTGCTGCGTCGCTGGCTGGATCAACAAAATATCACCTGGTTCGAATGCGATGCCTGCCAGGCTTTGCATCTGCCGCATATGCAGAATTTTGACGGGGTGTTTGATGCAAAAATCGACCTTGTGGATGGCGTGATCCTGTTTTCCGCGCTGGCTGAAGTCAAGCCGACGGCTTTGATTCCGCTGGTGGGGGACTTATCGCAAATCAACGCCAGTTCCCTGACAGTAAAGGCCTTTATCGACATTCAGGATGACAATTTGCCGAAGCTGATTGTCTGTCAGTCCCTCAGTACCAGCGCAGGGTTAACCTTTGGTCAGTTCTCGTATTTTATGAAGCAAAGCGAGGAACAGGTTTCCATGGTGATTATGGAAGCGTTCGCCAATAATTTGCTGATGATGGGCGAGGAAGAGGATCGGCAACCCAGCTCGGTTGGCCGCGCCATGCTGCATTGATTTTTCCGCTTTCTTAACTGCCGCTTTTTGCGGCAGTTTTCATTTTGTCCCCACCACTTTTTATTCTGCATTTTGCCCTTTATTGCCAGATATTTCTCGTGCTTTATGCCGTCTTTGCCGAACCCCATAGCAGAAACATGCAATACTTATCGCTAAAAGGCGTTTTTTACGCTGGGATCTGGTGCAGGTGAAGCGGGGCGGCTATTCTTGCGGGGCTGCTTGAGACGTGCAACCTCAGCGCAGGTATAGGTTTTTACTATTAAACTCCCGCTGAATATTGATTCATTGTGTGTCTGTGTATTAACAGAAAACACAACGACCGGATCGCGTGTATGCAGCGTTGTGATGACCCGCTCAGGAGGAAGGAAAACATGTTCAACCAACGTAAAAAATGGTTGTCAGGTGTGGTTGCTGGTGTGCTGATGACAGCTTCAGCTGGTACGCTGGCCGCAGATAAAACGCTGCACGTTTATAACTGGTCTGATTATATCTCGGCGGATACGGTCCCGAATTTCGAGAAAGAGACGGGTATTAAAGTCGTTTACGACGTGTTTGATTCCAACGAAGTGCTGGAAGGCAAACTGATGGCAGGCAGCACCGGTTATGACGTGGTGGTGCCATCTTCCAGCTTCCTCGCGCGTCAGCTGCAATCTGGTGTGTTCCAGGAACTGGATAAGAGCAAGCTGCCGAACTACAAAAACCTCGATCCGGCGCTGATGGCCAAAGTGGCACAGCACGATCCAGGCAACAAGTTCGCCATCCCTTATCTGTGGGGTACCACTGGCATCGGCTATAACGTCGATAAAGTGAAAGCGATCCTCGGCAAAGATGCGCCAGTGGATAGCTGGGATCTGGTGCTGAAACCAGAAAACCTGGAAAAACTGAAAAGCTGTGGTGTTTCCTTCCTCGATGCGCCGGAAGAGATTTTTGCCACCGTGCTGAACTATCTCGGCAAAGATCCGAACAGCTCTGATCCGAAAGATTATTCCGGCGCTGCCACCGATCTGCTGCTGAAATTGCGTCCGAGCATTCGATATTTCCACTCTTCGCAGTACATCAATGACCTCGCTAACGGCAACATCTGTGTGGCGATCGGCTGGTCTGGTGACATCCTGCAAGCGAAAGATCGTGCGGCACAGGCGAAAAACGGTGTGAACCTGGCGTACAGCGTACCGAAGCAGGGCGCTCTGGCGTTCTTCGACATGATGGCGATTCCGAAAGATGCGAAAAATCTCGACGAAGCCTATCAGTGGCTGAACTACATCATGGATCCGAAAGTGATCGCCGACATCTCTAACAAGATGAACTATGCCAACGGCAACAAGGCGTCACTGCCGCTGATCAATGCAGATGTACGTAACAACCCGGGCATCTTCCCGCCTGCGGATATTATGTCCAAGCTGTTTGTACTGAAAGTCCAGGATCCGAAGCTGGATCGTGTACGCACCCGTGCGTGGACTAAAGTTAAAAGTGGTAAGTAATTCGTTCTGAACGGATTCACTTGTATTAGGACGACAACAGAGGCGCGGTGATGGCCTCTGTTGTGCCATTTTTAGCGGCTGAGGTTAAGGCCGTTAAGCGTTGGAGATATGTTAGTGAGCGACGCGATTCCCCGCCCCCAAAATAAAAATGCAAAGGCGTTAACGCCATTGCTGGAAATCCGCAATCTGACCAAGTCCTTTGACGGCCAGCACGCCGTGGATGATGTCAGTCTGACCATTTACAAAGGTGAGATTTTTGCTCTGCTGGGCCCTTCGGGCTGCGGCAAATCGACGCTGCTGCGTATGCTGGCGGGCTTCGAGGTGCCGAGTAGCGGTCAAATTGTGCTGGATGGGCAGGATCTCTCCCATGTGCCGCCGTATCAGCGGCCAATCAATATGATGTTCCAGTCTTATGCCCTGTTCCCGCACATGACGGTGGAGCAGAACATCGCGTTTGGCCTGAAGCAGGACAAACTGCCAAAAGACGAAATCACCAGCCGCGTAGCGGAAATGCTGGCGCTGGTGCATATGCAGGAATTTGCCAAACGTAAGCCGCATCAGCTTTCTGGCGGCCAGCGTCAGCGTGTGGCGCTGGCACGTAGCCTGGCAAAACGTCCGAAGCTGCTGCTGCTGGATGAACCGATGGGTGCGCTGGATAAAAAGCTGCGCGACCGTATGCAACTGGAAGTGGTGGATATCCTCGAACGCGTCGGTGTGACCTGCGTGATGGTGACCCACGACCAGGAAGAAGCGATGACCATGGCGGGCCGTATCGCGATTATGAATCGCGGAAAATTCGCGCAGATTGGCGAGCCGGAGGAGATCTACGAGCATCCGACCAATCGCTTCAGCGCGGAGTTTATCGGTTCGGTGAATGTGTTTGAGGGGCTGCTGCGTGAGCGGCGTGAAGACGGTCTGGTGCTTGACTGCCCTGGCCTGGTCCATCCGCTGAAAGTGCAGACCGATGTCTCCATCGTCGATAACGTTCCGGTCCACGTTGCGCTGCGTCCGGAAAAAGTGATGCTGTGTGAAGACGTGCCTGCCGACGGCTGCAACTTTGCCGTGGGCGAAGTGGTGCATATCGCTTATCTCGGTGATCTGTCGATTTATCACGTGCGTCTGAAGAGTGGCCAGATGATCAGTGCGCAGTTGCAAAATGCCCATCGCTACCGCAAAGGCGCGCCAACCTGGGGCGACGAAGTGCGTTTGTGTTGGGATGCTGACAGCTGTGTGGTTCTGACGGTTTAAGGAGGCGGAATGAGCCAGATTTCTCAACCCGGCACCCCGGAAGCCGAACAGCCGGGCACGCCGCTGCAACGTTGGGCCACGCGCATCAAGATGCAGCATGGTCGCAAGCTGGTGATCGCACTGCCTTATGTGTGGCTGGTGCTGTTCTTTTTGCTGCCGTTCCTGATTGTGCTGAAAATCAGTTTCGCCGATATTGCGCGTGCGATCCCGCCATACACCGATTTGATCACCTGGGCTGACGATCAGCTCAATCTGGTGCTCAATCTGGGGAATTATCTGCAACTGACGGACGATCCGTTATATGCCGATGCGTATCTGCAATCGCTGAAAGTGGCGGCCATTTCCACCATCATCTGTCTGATGATTGGCTATCCGCTCGCCTGGGCGGTGGCACACAGCAAGCCGTCAATGCGTTCCATTTTGCTGCTGCTGGTGATCCTGCCGTCATGGACTTCGTTCCTGGTACGCGTGTATGCCTGGATGGGGCTGCTGAACAATAACGGCATCCTGAACCGTTTCCTGATGTGGCTGGGGGTCATCGATCATCCCCTGGTGATTCTCTACACCAACACTGCGGTGTATATCGGTATCGTTTACTGTTATCTGCCATTTATGGTGCTGCCAATCTATACCGCGCTGACGCGTATCGATTACTCGCTGGTTGAAGCCTCGCTTGATCTCGGCGCGCGTCCGCTGAAGACCTTCTTCAGCGTCATTGTGCCGCTGACCAAAGGCGGGATTATTGCCGGTTCGATGCTGGTGTTTATCCCGGCAGTAGGGGAGTACGTGATCCCGGAACTGCTGGGTGGCCCGGATAGCATCATGATTGGTCGTATTCTGTGGCAGGAATTCTTTAACAACCGCGATTGGCCGGTGGCTTCAGCGCTGGCGGTGATCATTCTGTTGATCCTGATCCTGCCGATTGTCTGGTTCCACAAACATCAAAACCGTGAGCTGGGAGAGAAGGAATGAATCAGTTACCTGCAATCCGCTCTCCGTGGCGCACCGCGATCCTGGTGCTGGGTTTTATGTTCCTGTATGCGCCGATGTTACTGCTGGTGGCCTACTCGTTTAACAGCTCACAGCTGGTAACGGTGTGGGAAGGCTTCTCGTTCCACTGGTATCACGTGTTGTTCCAGGATGACGCGATGATCGATGCGGTGGTGCTTAGTCTGACCATCGCGGCGTTGTCTGCGACCATGGCAGTGGTGCTGGGTACCATTGCGGCGGTGATTATCGTGCGTTTTGGTCGCTTCCGGGGCCATAACGGTTTTGCGTTTATGCTCACCGCCCCGCTGGTCATGCCCGATGTGATCACCGGTTTGTCGCTGCTGCTGCTGTTTGTGGCAATGGGGAATACCCTCGGCTGGCCGAGCGATCGTGGCATGCTGACCATTTGGCTGGCGCACGTGACCTTCTGTACTGCTTATGTGGCGGTGGTGATCAACTCACGTCTGCGTGAACTGGATCGCTCCATCGAAGAAGCGGCGATGGACCTCGGGGCTACGCCACTCAAGGTGTTTTTTGTCATCACCGTGCCGATGATCGCACCCGCGATTATTACCGGCTGGCTGCTGGCGTTTACCCTGTCGCTGGATGACCTGGTGATTGCCAGCTTTGTCACCGGGCCAGGGGCAACGACGCTGCCGATGGCAATTTTTGCCACCGTGCGTCGTGGGGTGAACCCGGAGATCAACGCCCTGGCGTCGCTGATTTTGTTTGTGGTCGGGCTGGTGGGCTTTATTGCCTGGCGCTTTATGGCACACGAAGAAAAACAACGTTTGCGTGATATTCAGAAAGCAAGACGTGGCTGAAATCCATAACATTTGCCAATATAAGAAAAGCTGGCGATGCCAGCTTTTCTTTTGGAGTCTGGTCGATGTCGGAAACCCTGAAGCATGTCCCCGTTTTAACCCCAGCGCCGGTCACGGTGGCAGGGATCGCCATTATCGCCACCCGCTGCATCAGCGTGCTGATGCTCGCCAATGAGCTGGGTTATGACGAGCTGGTCAACTTTGTGCACCGCAGTGCCCAGGCCTGGGATTCCACCCTCATCTTCGTCGCCAGCCAACTGATTTTCTTATTTGAGCTGCGTTGCGCCTTTACCCTGATGCGTGGCAGTAACCGGGGCCGCTGGGGCTATGTCGCCACCCAGGTTGTGGTGCTGGGCTATATGCTGCTGGCGTCGATGGGGTGGATATACCCGGAAATCTTCAGCATCCACGGTGAGAGCAATGCCCAGATCATCCATCATACGCTGCTTCAGAAGCTGCCGGATGCGATGGTGCTGCTGTTGTTGTTTGTCCCGGCCAGCAGCCGCGCTTTTTTCCGTCGCCGGTGATACAATCGGCCCCCGTTTTTTCTCCCGATTCTGAATACAGGCTCCACAATGCATTGCGCGCTTTATGATGCCGGTCGCTGCCGTTCCTGCCAGTGGCTGGAAAAACCCTACCCACAACAGCTGAACGAGAAACAATCGCTGCTGGAACAACTGCTGGCGCAACAGGCGGTGAGCGAGTGGTGTCCGCCGGTGACCTCGCCCGAGCAGGGGTTTCGTAATAAAGCCAAAATGGTAGTCAGTGGCAGCGTGGAGCGTCCGGTATTGGGTATGCTGTCGCGCGAGGGCGATGCTGTCGACCTCTGTGCCTGCCCGCTGTATCCCGCCAGCTTTGCCCCGGTGTTTGCGGTGCTGAAACCCTTTATCGCCCGTGCCGGTTTAACGCCGTACAACGTGGCGCGCAAGCGTGGTGAACTGAAGTTTCTGCTGCTTACCGAAAGCACCCAGGGCGGCATGATGCTGCGTTTTGTACTGCGTTCCAGCGCCAAGCTGGAACAGTTGCGCGCGGCGCTGCCGTGGCTGCAACAGCAGCTGCCGCAGCTGACGGTGATTTCTGCCAATATCCAGCCGGTGCATATGGCGATTCTGGAAGGTGATGAAGAAATTGCGCTGACGCCCGACCAGGCATTAGCGGAAAGCTTCAACAACGTGCCGTTGTTTATTCGTCCGCAAAGTTTCTTCCAGACTAACCCCCAGGTGGCTGCCGCGCTGTACGCCACGGCGCGCGACTGGGTGGCGCAGCTGGATGTGCACAGCATGTGGGATCTGTTTTGTGGTGTCGGTGGGTTTGGCCTGCACTGCGCCACCCCGGAGATGCAGCTCACCGGTATTGAAATCAGCGCCGAAGCCATTGCCTGTGCGCGTCAGTCGGCACAGCAGCTGGGGTTGGATAAGGTCAGTTTTGCCGCGCTGGATTCCACGCAGTTCGCCACTGGGCGCGATCAGGTGCCGCAGCTGGTGCTGGTGAATCCGCCACGTCGCGGGATTGGTGCGGAGTTATGTGATTATCTGAGCCAGATGGCACCGGATTACATCCTCTACTCCAGCTGCAATCCACAGAGTATGGCGCAGGATATTGCGCGTCTCAGCGACTACGATGTCAGCCGGGTGCAGTTGTTCGATATGTTCCCGCATACCGCCCATTTTGAAGTACTGACGCTACTGACTAAACGCGGCCAGGGTAGGGCGACGCAGCGTTCATCCTGAACTGAGGACAGTGCAGAACCTGTCAGGCTTCGCACTGCGCCGACCCATTATTTTATTCCGGGAACCACTTCTGATTGATTTGCTGGTACGTGCCATTGGCTTTGATCGCCACCAGCGCGCTGTTCAGCTGATCGCGTAATTCGGTGTTGCCTTTACGTACCGCAATCCCCAACCCGGTGCCGAAATAGCGGGCGTCGGTGACATGCGCGCCGACCGGTGCCAGATCGGCATTGGTCTTCAGCCATTGGTTGACCACTGCGGTATCACCAAACACGCCATCCAGGCGACCGTTTTTCAGGTCGAGAATCGCGTTCTGGTAGCTGTCATAGGCCACCGCGACCACTTCCGGATGCTGTTCCAGCAGGTACTTCTGGTGCGTGGTGCCGTTTTCCATGCCAATGCGTTTGCCCTTCAGCTGGGCAAAATCACTGAACTGGCCTTTGCGGGCGATCACCACTGCCGAATTGGCGTAATAAGCCTGGGTGAAATCCACCTGCTTGCTGCGATCGTCGGTGATATCCATACCCGAGATGATGGCGTCATAGCGGCGGAATTTCAGCGATGGGATCAGGCTGTCAAAAGCGTTGTTGGTGAAGGTGCATTCGGCTTTCAGCTGCTGGCATAACGCTTTCGCCAGGTCGATATCAAAACCGACGATTTGATTTTCACGATCCAGAGATTCAAACGGAGGGTAAGTCGCAGAGGAAGCGAAGCGGATTTTTTCCGCTGCCGAGGCATTCATTGCCAGAGTTGCCAGTGCCGCAGCAACGATCCATTTTTTCATTTTGAGACTCCTGTAAATCACTAACGCTCTGAGGGCGAACGCGTGACAAGATGCCATCGAATGAATCTTTATGCAACATTATTGGATAAATAATTAAAAAAGGCGGGATAACCCGCCTGGATATTAATTTCTGCGTTCAAATGCCAGCGCGCGACGTTCAATCAGACGCATCATCAGCGTCAGCAGGCCGTTGACGCACAGGTAAACCAGCCCGGCAGCGGCAAACACCGTGACATCATAAGTACGGCCATACAGCAGCTGACCGTGGCCCATCACTTCCATCAGGGTGATGGTGTAGGCCAGCGAGGTACTTTTGAACACCAGCACCACCTCATTGGAGTACGAGGACAATGCGCGTTTAAATGCATAAGGCAGCAGAATGCGCAGCGTATCTTTGCGATTCATCCCCAGCGCCGCGCAGGACTGCCACTGGCCGGAGGGAATGGCTCGCACCGCGCCAAAGAACAGCTGGGTGGTATATGCCGCGCTGTTGAGCGACAGTGCCAGCATGGCGCACAGCCAGGGCTGGGACAGCAGATGCCATAACCACGGCACGTGCTGGATGCTGGGAAACTGCCCGGGTCCGTAGTAGATCAGAAAGATCTGCACCAGCAGCGGCGTACCGGTAAATATCGTGATGTACACTTTCACGATGGTGTTCAGCACCGGGACTTTCAGCGCCAGCACCACGGTGAACAGCAGCGACAGCACCAGCGCGGCAATCAGCGAGGCGAGGGTGAGCGTCAGGCTGGTGTGCAGCCCTTTCAGCAGCTCAGGTAAATATTGCAGCATATCAGGCCCCCCGCTCAAAACGCGTGGTGCGCAATTCAATACGGCGCAATACCGCCTGACTGAACAGCGTAATAATCAGATAGATAGCAGCCGCCGCCAGATACCAGGTAAAGGGTTCTTGGGTACGGGTCGCGATACTTTTGGTTTGCAGCATCAGATCGTTAACGCTAATCAGCGACACCAGCGCGGTATCTTTCAGCAGCACCAGCCACTGGTTACCAAGACCTGGCAAGGCGTGACGCCACATTTGCGGCATGATCAGACGGAAGAAAATCGCCGATTTTTTCATCCCCAGCGCCTGGCCGGATTCCCACTGTCCAACGGGCACCGCTTTCAGCGCGCCGCGCAGAGTTTGTGATGCATAAGCGGAATAGAGCATCGCCAGCGCAATCACCCCGCACAAAAACGGGCTGACATCGAAATTCTCAATCTGTACCTGCACCGGGATGCTGAACAGGCCGAGATTGATATGGAAGCCATCCGACAGCGTCAGCAACAGCTGCGATGCGCCAAAATAGATAAACAGCACCACGAGGATTTCCGGCAGGCCACGGATCAGCGTGACCAGCGCGGTGCCGACCCAGGCGAGCGGTTGCCAGCGCACCGATTCCCAGCCAGCAAAAATCATCGCCAGCGCAAGGCCGGCGATCAGGGCACAAACGGCAAGGCCGACGGTCATACCGGCGGCGCTTGCGAGTGGAATTATTTCATTCATCAGGAATTACTGCTGAAACCATTTGTTGTAGATGGTTTTGTAGGTGCCGTCGGCTTTCACTTTATCCAGTGCAGTGTTGAATTTTTCCTGCAGCTCGGTGTTGCCCATGCGCACCGCAATACCCAGACCGGTGCCGAAGTAGGCTTTGTCGGTCACTTTGTCACCCAGCGCGGCCAGGTTCGGGTTCTGCTTCAGCCATTCGTTCACCACAGCGGTGTCACCAAACACCGCATCGATACGGCCATTTTTCAGGTCGAGGATGGCGTTTTGATAGCTGTCATACGGCACCACGGTGATATCGCTATGTTTGTCAGACAGGTATTTCTGGTGGGTCGTCCCGTTCTGTACGCCAACACGTTTGCCTTTCAGCGCTGCCACATCCGCCAGTTTGCCTTTCTGCGCGATGAAGATCGCGGAGTTGTCGTAGTAAGGCTTAGTGAACAGGACCTGTTTTTCACGTTCCGGTGTGATGTCCATGCCGGCCATCACCGCATCAAAACGACGGAATTTCAGGCTCGGGATCAGACTGTCAAAGGCCTGATTGGTGAAGGTACAGGTTGCATCAATCTCTTTACACAACGCATTCGCCAGGTCTACATCGAAGCCCTGAATTTTGTTGTCCGAATCGACAAACTCAAACGGCGGGTAAGAAGCCTCAGTAGCAAAACGCAGGGTCTGCGCAGCGGAAGCGCTCAGACTCAGACCGGCAAGCAGTGCAGCAAGTACGACTTTTTTCATTAGAGACATCCTGACTTAGTGCGAAAGATAGTTGGCAAACGCTTCGGTTTGCGGCTGTGTAAAGTGGCTGGCGTCGCCCTGTTCCACAATGTGGCCGTTTTCCATGTACACCACACGGCTGGCGGTTTTACGCGCGACTTCCACTTCATGGGTGACGATCACCTGGGTAATCTGCGTCTGCGCCAGCTCATGAATAATGCTGACGATTTGCGCGGTAATTTCCGGGTCGAGCGCCGCAGTCGGTTCATCAAACAACAAGACCTGCGGTTCCATCATCAGGGCGCGGGCAATCGCCACGCGTTGCTGCTGGCCGCCGGAAAGGTGCAGCGGGAAACGGTCGGCATAGGGCGTCAGACGAAGACGATCCAGCAGTTTGTCTGCCCGGGCGCGGGCCTGATCTTTGCTTAAACCCAGCACGCGGCAGGGCGCTTCCATCAGGTTCTGCAACACCGTCAGATGCGGCCACAGGTTGTATTGCTGGAACACCATGCCAACGTTCTGCCGCAATTCGCGGATCGCACTGTCTGACGGAGTTTTACTGAAGTCAAAATGATTACCGGCGATCTGCAAACTGCCGGAACGTGGTTGTTCCAGCAGATTGAGCACGCGCAGGAGTGAACTCTTACCCGCGCCGCTCGGACCGAGCAACACCAGCGTTTCCCCCTGCGGGCAGGCCAGGTTGATATCGAACAGCGCCTGGTGGGCACCGTAAAAACAGTTAATGCCGGTTAGTTGAATACTCATGCGCAATAAATGAATAGCAATTGATGCCGCGAATCTTAACGTCACCAGAATAGTTATGCAATTGAGGTGGGTTAAAATTTATTAAAGAGCAGTTAAACCTCAAAAGCGTAGCACAATATCTCGGCAGGCAAGGCCGATGCGGCCGATGGGATGCAAATTCTTCATACGAAATTAACAAACAGCGCCGCCTGAGCGGCGCGGTACCAATTAATTACTCTCTTCCAGCAATTGGCGCAGCGAACCGCCCCCCGCACGCGGCCAGTCACCAACGTAACGTACGTCATCCACCACCCAGCAGGTGCCTTCGCGGATCATCAACACTTCGTCCTGCCATTTGCGGTCACCACGGGTTAAATCGACGCGCAGCGGAATATTGCGTGCGTCGCGATTCGGGATACTGGAGGCACTTGCCACCTCGGCAGCAGTCGGACCCTGGGCCAGGCTGGAGAACAGGTCGCCAGTGCGCCAGTCGGCGGGTTTATTGCTCAGCCCGTTAGCCTGCAACAGTTTCTGATACAGACGATCGCTGAGATAAGGGCGGTATTTTGCCAGCGTCGAATTATCCGGCAATCCCTGCGTTGGATGGCTGACGCGTAAATCGTAGAACTGCTGAGCTACACTGTCCGGACCGCCATCGACGCAGGCCGCAGTACGCGGACCATTATCCTTAATCACCGGCTCAACGGTGGTGCAGGCGCTGAGCAGCAGGGCAGCGGGAGCAAGCAGCGCAAAGGCTTTGTTTCTCATCTCTATTTCCTTGTTGTTCACTGGCAAAGGACCATTTTTAGCATAAAGTATAGCCTTGCATTTACGCCGTACGAGCTAAAGGAGAGAGCAATGGCGTTTCGTTTGCTGCGTGGTGGGCTGTTGTTGGGGTTGTTGTTGCTGAGCGGCTGCCAGTCAACCCTCGAAGCGCGCCACGGTTATTGGGTCGATACCGGGCATCCGGCGCAGGGCGCCAGGTCGCGTATCAAAGTTGTGGTGATCCATTACACCGCGGAAGATTTTCCTTCTTCGCTGGCGACGCTCACCGATCGTGAGGTCAGCGCCCATTATCTGATTCCGGCACAACCGCCGCAGCACCAGGGGCAGGGCGTCGTCTGGCAACTGGTGCCGGAAAGCCAGCTGGCGTGGCATGCCGGGCCGAGTTTCTGGCGCGGAGCCACACGGATCAATGACACCTCAATTGGTATTGAGCTGGTGAACAGCGGTTATCAGCGTACCCTGACGGGGCTGCGTTGGCAGCCGTTTACCCCGACGCAAATCGCGGCGCTGGAGGCGTTAGTCAAAGACATCCGCGCGCGTTACGACATCCCAGCGGAAAATGTGGTGGGGCATAGCGATATCGCGCCGCAACGCAAACAGGATCCGGGGCCGTTGTTTCCCTGGCGGCAGCTGGCGCGGGCGGGGTTAGGCGCCTGGCCTGATGACGCAACGGTACAGCGTTATCTGGGTAACGAGGCGGCAGATGCACCGGTTGATCAGGATGAATTGCTGGATGCTCTGCAACGCTATGGTTATGACGTTGCAGCGGCGAGTACTCCGGCGATGCAGCGTAAGGTTATTGCGGCGTTTCAGATGCATTTCAGGCCACGGGATTACCGTGGCCTGGCGGATGCGGAGACGCTGGCGATTGCCCGCGCCCTGCTGGCGAAATACGGCGCGGCGCAATAGCGCCGTTCCGTCATGCCTGTTGCAGGAATGCCTGCCAGTGTGCGACCAGTTGGGTGAGGTCCTCACGGCTGACATCCAGATGGGTCACGATACGCGTTACCGGACCGACGCTAATCAACACATCACGTGCGCTCAGCCATGCTTTCAACCCGTCAATCTGCTGCGCGGGCACTTTAACAAATAACATGTTGGTCTGCTGGCTCACCACTGTCACACCGAGACTCTTCAGCTGTTCACCAAGCCAGGCGGCGTTGTCGTGATCCTGCTGCAAACGCGTCACGTTATGTTGCAGGGCATATAAGCCCGCTGCAGCCAGAATGCCTGCCTGACGCATTCCACCACCCACCATTTTACGCCAGCGGCGCGCCTGTTCGATGTAGGCTGCCGGGCCGCACAGCAGCGATCCTACTGGCGTACCCAGACCTTTGGACAGACAGATGGTCAGGGTATCGCAGTAGCGGGCAATGCCTTCCAGCGTGGTATTTTGCGCCACCACGGCGTTAAAAATACGTGCGCCATCGATATGCAACGCCAGCTGGTGCTGACGCGTGAATTGATATGCCTGTTCCAGATAGCTGATCGGCAACACTTTACCGTGATGGGTGTTTTCCAGGCTGAGCAGACGGGTGCGCGCAAAGTGGATGTCGTCCGGTTTAATCGCGGCAGCCACATCAGCCAGCGGCAGAGTGCCGTCTTCTGCGGCAAGGATCGGCTGCGGCTGAATGCTGCCCAGCACGGCGGCACCACCGGCTTCATATTTGTAGTTATGCGCCTGCTGCCCAACGATATATTCATCGCCACGCTGACAATGGCTCAGCAGCGCCACCAGGTTGGCCTGGGTGCCGGTGGGGAAGAACAACGCCGCTTCTTTGCCGCTCATACAGGCGGCTTCGGCTTCCAGCGCATTGACGGTAGGATCGTCACGGTAAACATCATCGCCCGTTTCGGCAGCCATCATGGCGTCGAGCATGGCGGAACTTGGGCGGGTTACGGTATCACTGCGTAAATCGATCACGTCGCTCTCCTGAAAGAAAAAGCGGGCTGAGCGCCCGCATTGCATTTTTTTGCCTGTCCCGTTTTACCTCAGCCAGTTGGTTTTCGCCAGCTCCACGATCTCATCGCCGCGGCCATTCAGAATCGCCCGCAGCATATACAGGCTGAAGCCTTTGGCTTGTTCCAGTTTGATTTGTGGCGGGATGGCCAGTTCTTCTTTGGCGGTGATCACATCCAGCAGCACCGGGCCGTCGTGGGCGAACGCCTGCTCCAGCGCGTTATCCAGCTCCGAAGCCTTTTCGACCCGAATGCCTTTAATGCCGCAGGCGGTGGCGATGGCGGCGAAATCCGGGTTCTCCAGTTCGGTGCCATCGGTCAGATAACCCCCGGCTTTCATCTCCATCGCCACAAAGCCCAGCACGCTGTTATTGAAAATCACCAGCTTCACCGGCAGCTTGAGTTGTGCCAACGAGATAAAATCGCCCATCAGCATACTGAAACCGCCATCGCCACACAGCGCCACCACCTGACGATTACGATCGATCGCCTGCGCCCCCAGCGCCTGCGGCATGGCATTGGCCATCGAACCGTGGTTGAACGAACCGAGCAGCCGCCGCTTACCATTCATCTTCAGATAACGCGCTGCCCATACGGTCGGAGTGCCGACATCGCAGGTAAAGATGGCATCGTCAGCAGCGAAATGGCTGATTTGCTGCGCCAGGTATTGCGGATGAATCGCCTGTTTATCATTGGCGCTGGCAAGCTCGTCCAGCCCTTTGCGCGCTTCTGCATAATGCTCCAGCGCACTATCAAGATGGTGGCGATCGCTCTTGCTGCTGAGCTGTGGCAGCAATGCCTGCAATGTCGCTTTGATATCGCCCACCAGCGCCATATCGACGTGGCTGTGCGCGCCGAGGCTGGCAGGATTGATATCAATCTGAATGATGTTGGCGGAAGCGGGATAGAACGGTCGATAAGGGAATTGTGTCCCGAGCAGCACCAGAGTGCTGGCATTCATCATGGCGTGAAAACCGGATGAAAAACCAATCAGGCCGGTCATGCCGACATCGTAGGGATTGTCATACTCAATATGTTCTTTGCCACGCATCGCATGCACCACCGGCGCTTTCAGCGTCTCGGCCAGCTTCACCACTTCAGCATGTGCGCCAGCACAACCGCTGCCGCACAGCAGGGTAATGTTTTTAGCCTCGTTCAGCGTGGCGGCCAGACGACTGATTTCACTGGCGGAGGGCAGCACCTGCGGTAGCTGCGGTGGATACCACTCGGCGCGCGCGCCTTCTGGTGCCGGTTTGAGTGCCACATCGCCCGGCAACACCACCACCGACACGCCACGATTCAGAATCGCTTTGCGCATCGCGATGCCCAGCACCTGCGGCAACTGCTCCGGGTTCGATACCAGTTCGCAATAATGGCTGCATTCGCGGAACAACTCCTGCGGATGGGTTTCCTGGAAGTAGCCGCTGCCAATCTCGCTGGAAGGGATATGGGCGGCGATCGCCAGCACCGGTACGTGGTTACGATGGCAATCAAACAGGCCGTTGATCAGGTGCAAGTTGCCCGGCCCACAGGAACCGGCACAAACGGCCAGCTCGCCGGTAATTTGCGCTTCGGCACCCGCGGCAAAGGCGGCGACCTCCTCGTGACGCGTGGGCATCCATTTAATGGTGCCCATACGATTGAGGCTATCGTTTAACCCATTCAGTGAATCACCGGTAACGCCCCAGATGCGCTTCACACCTGCGTTTTCCAGCGTTTTCGCCAGCAGCGCCGCAACAGTTTGCTTCATCGAACACTCCTTTCCGGGAATTTAACGTCAGTGAGAAAGGGTAGACGATGGAATCCGGGCGTAGCCGTGAAAAAATGCGCTACGCCGCAGGGGAAGGGATCAGGCTGAGAACAGGGCGATCAGAATCGGTGCCAGCAGGCTCATGATAAAGCCATGCACAATAGCGGCCGGGACAATTTCCATCCCGCCTGCGCGTTGCAGAATCGGCAGGGTAAAATCCATCGAGGTGGCGCCGCTCAGCCCTAATGCGGTACAGCGATGGCGGGTGACCAGCAGCGGGATCAGCATGATGGCAAATAATTCACGCAGCAGATCATTGAAGAAAGCAGCACTGCCCATCACCGGGCCGAAGGCTTCCGTCATCAGGATGCCGGAGAGGGAGTACCAGCCGAAACCGCTCGCCAGTGCCAGCCCGGTTTTCAGCGGCAGGCCGAGCAGCGTGGCAGCCAGTGCGCCGCCTGCCAGCGCGCTTACCAGTGAGACCGCCGCCACCAGCATGCCACGGCGATTCAGCATCACCTGGCGCAGTGTCATGCCGCTACCGCGTAACTGAATGCCCACCAAAAACAGCATCAGGATCAGCGCGTATTCGCTGGCGGTGGCGGCGTGTCGCAACGGCGAGGCATGGGTCAGGCCTAGCAGAAAACCGGCCGCTACGGTCGCGCACAGCTTCACCGATTCCAGCGCCATCTGCCAGCGGGAGGGCAGCGTTTGTGGACGATGGTTGTGTTGCCACGGGTAGCGTTTTTCCAGCAGCCACAGTGCGCCCAGTGAGCAGGCGAGAATACACAACATGCTGATCAACGCGGTGTGGAAGATGGTCAGCAGATTGCTGCCGAGGTTGTCGAGAAACGCCAGGCTTACCCCCATCAAAAACAGAATCAGGTAAACGATATTACCGAGTAGACGGTTGACCGACTTCAGCAAACGCGGGCTATGGAACGGCAGCAACCAGCCGATAATCAGCGGCAGCAGGATAATGATCAGTCCGGTATACATCATGAGGCAGTTCGTCCCTGAGAAAAGAGGCGTCACGCTAACCAAAAACATCTGAAGTGTAAACCTTTTCCCCGCCAGATAACTTGACCAACGTAACGCGGGCGACCATGCTCAGGCAAAGAAGAGGAAGAACGCTGCGATGATTCTGGAACATATCGATATTCATGGTTTTCGTGGGATTAATCAGCTCTCGTTACCGCTGACCACCACCAATCTGCTGATCGGGGAAAATGCCTGGGGTAAATCGAGCCTGCTCGATGCGCTCACGTTACTGCTGGCACCCGCGACCGAATCCTATTTATTCACCGAACATGATTTCCATTTTCCCCCTGGCGACCTTGAAGCGCGTATGCATCAGCTTCAACTGGTGTTCCGCTTTCGTGCCGAAAATCATGAAGACGAACCCTTACTCGAGCCCTTCTGGCAGCGTGATAACGCCGGGCGTTACATCAGCTTCAGCGCACGCGGCAAGCGCAGGGAGCAGGGGGTAAAAACCACCCACCGCTTTATCGATGCCCGGGGGGACGTGCTGCCGTTGGAAGGGACGGCACAGGCGCTGGCCCATTTGCGTACCTGGTACCCGGTGTTGCGCGTGCGCGATGCCCGTTTTAGCCGGCGGGCGCGTCAGACAGAAAACGATCCGGCGCGGCGCGCCAGCACCATGAGTGAACTGGCGCTGGAAGTGGATAAACTGACGCGCGATTTGGTCGCGCGGCCGCAAATGCTCAGCGACGAATTGCTACGCCAGGGGCTGCACACCATGCAGCAATTGCTGGAACACTATTTTCTGGTGCAACAACCAGGGGGCAGTGTGGCGCGGGTGGCACCAGAGGTCCGGGACGGCGGCGAGGGCTGGCGTTCGCTGGATCAGCTCAATCATCTTATCGCCGGTACCGAATCACGTAGCCGTCAGGTGATTTTGTTGCGTATGTTCTCCCTGCTGATTCAGGCGCATGGTAGCGCCCCTTTGCCGCCGGGTGCGCGGCCGCTGTTGCTGGTGGAAGACCCGGAAACCCGTCTGCATCCCATCATGCTGGCGGTGGCGTGGAATTTGCTGGATCTGATGCCGGTACAAAAGATTGCCACCACCAACTCGGGTGAACTGCTGTCGCAGGTGCCGGTGGAGCATGTGTGTCGTCTGGTACGTGAGCCGAGCCGGGTTGCTGCCTGGCGCATTGGTCCGGAAGGGTTAAGCGCCGAGGAGAGCCGTCGCATTGGTTTCCATATTCGCGTCAATCGTCCGTCGGCCCTGTTTGCCCGCTGCTGGTTGCTGGTGGAAGGGGAGACCGAGGTGTGGATCATTAACGAACTGGCGCGTCAGCGCGGTCATCACTTTGCGGCGGAAGGGGTCAAAGTGATTGAGTTTGCCCAGTCGGGACTGAAACCTCTGCTGAAATTCGCCCGGCGTATGGGCATCGCCTGGCATGTGCTGACTGACGGCGACGATGCCGGTAAGAAGTATGCCGCCACCGCGCGTAGCCAGTTACAGCCGCACGAACATGAGAACGATCATCTGACACAATTACCCGCGCTGGATATTGAGAATTTCTTCTATAAGCAGGGATTTAGTGATGTCTATCATCAGGTGGCGCACCTGCCGTTAAACGTACCGATGAATGCCAAGCGTATTATAACCAAAGCCATTCATCACAGTTCGAAGCCGGAACTGGCGATTGCCATAGCCCTGGCCGCCGCTGAACGTGGGCCAGAGGCGGTTCCGCAACTGCTGGATACGTTGTTCTCGCGGGTGATGTGGCTGGCGCGTGGTAAGGCCGATTGATTTTATAGAAAAATCTTGCCGCCAAAGGACGTAAAATTCTCAAAAGAAAAATGCCAGCATCACTGGCTGGCATTTTTTTTCGGGAGTGGTCAGAATGGATGAAGAAGCGCAGGATTATGCCTGGACCGATGTTTCCACCGGCACGATCAAACTGGCATGGTTGCCTTTCGGCCCTTCATGGACATCGAACTGAACCTGCTGGCCGGCTTTCAGCGTTCTGTATCCCTCCATCTGAATCGTGGAGTAGTGTGCGAAGATATCGTCGCCGCCGCCAATCGGACAGATAAAACCGAAGCCTTTGGCGTTGTTGAACCATTTAACAGTACCCGTCTCCATGCTTTTACTTCCCTCGCAAGACATTTTGATAAGTAGGTGAGGTCATTGAAGCTGTGAGTCGAGCTTGTTTAAAACTCAATCAGCTTGTGTAAGTAGAATGTAGAGAAACGGTCCTTATCGTCAAGCAAACGACCCGAGCGCGCAGGGGGAAATTCATCAAAATTTGAGGCAGTTAACGCTATTGCAAATTTTGTGATACAGGTCGCGCATGCGCTTTCAGGTCCAGTTTTTCATGAGGGAAAAGTGGCTTGACAGGCATGTTAAACTTTAGGTGTGGGCGCAGAATTGCGCGCAACCGTAACGCAGAATTTCGACGGAACATTATGGCAAACACAAACGACTGGCTTAACTTTGAGCATTTGGCCGAAGACAAAGTACGCGAAGGGTTAAAGCCGCCTTCGATGTATAAAGTCATTCTGAATAATGACGATTATACACCTATGGAATTTGTTATTGACGTTCTGCAAAAGTTCTTTTCTTATGATGTTGAACGTGCAACGCAACTGATGTTGAAAGTTCACTACCAGGGAAAGGCAATCTGTGGTGTATTTACTGCAGAAGTGGCGGAAACCAAAGTTGCCCAGGTGAACAATTACGCACGAGATAATGAACATCCGTTGCTGTGTACGCTGGAAAAAGCCTGAAACCGTCTCCATATAGGGGAAAGGTCGTCAGAGCGATAATTGGGGGAGGTGCCTAATGCTCAATCAAGAACTGGAACTCAGTTTAAACATGGCTTTCGCCAGAGCGCGTGAGCACCGTCATGAGTTTATGACCGTCGAGCATCTGTTGCTGGCTCTGCTCAGCAACCCGTCGGCCAGAGAGGCACTGGAAGCCTGTACGGTGGATATAGTGGCTCTGCGGCAGGAACTCGAAGCCTTCATCGAACAAACCACACCGGTGTTGCCCACCAGTGAAGAGGAGCGTGATACCCAACCAACGCTCAGCTTCCAGCGTGTGCTGCAGCGTGCGGTTTTCCATGTCCAGTCATCCGGGCGCAGTGAAGTTTCTGGCGCGAACGTGCTGGTCGCCATCTTCAGCGAGCAGGAGTCGCAAGCGGCTTACCTGTTGCGCAAACATGAAGTGAGCCGCCTCGATGTGGTGAACTTTATCTCCCACGGTACGCGTAAAGACGAGCCTGGTCAGGCACAGAATACGGAAAATCCGGTTAACGAAGAGCAGGCAGGCGGGGAGGAACGTATGGAAAACTTCACCACCAATCTTAATCAGCTTGCTCGCGTCGGCGGGATCGACCCGTTGATCGGCCGCGAGAAAGAGCTGGAGCGTGCCATTCAGGTCTTGTGCCGTCGCCGTAAGAATAACCCGCTGCTGGTGGGTGAATCGGGCGTCGGTAAGACCGCCATCGCAGAAGGCCTCGCCTGGCGTATTGTGCAGGGCGATGTGCCGGAAGTGATGAAAGATTGCACCATCTACTCGCTGGATATCGGTTCACTGCTGGCAGGCACCAAGTATCGTGGTGACTTTGAAAAACGTTTCAAAGCGCTGCTGAAACAGCTGGAGCAGGATAACAGCAGCATTCTGTTCATCGACGAAATCCACACCATTATCGGTGCGGGTGCGGCGTCGGGTGGCCAGGTGGATGCGGCAAACCTGATTAAGCCATTGCTTTCCAGCGGTAAAATCCGCGTGATGGGTTCCACAACCTATCAGGAATTCAGCAATATCTTCGAGAAAGACCGGGCGCTGGCGCGTCGTTTCCAGAAAATCGACATCACTGAACCGTCGGTGGAAGAAACGGTGCAGATCCTCAATGGTCTGAAACCGAAATACGAAGCGCACCATGATGTCCGTTACACCGCCAAAGCGGTACGTGCGGCGGTGGAGCTGGCGGTGAAATACATCAACGATCGTCATCTGCCCGATAAGGCGATTGATGTGATTGATGAAGCCGGTGCGCGTGCGCGTCTGGTTCCAGCCAGCAAGCGTAAAAAAACCGTCAATGTGTCTGACATCGAAACGGTGGTAGCACGTATCGCTCGTATTCCGGAACAAAGCGTTTCGGCGACCGATCGCGATACGCTGAAAAACCTTGGCGATCGTCTGAAAATGCTGGTGTTTGGTCAGGACAATGCGATTGAAGCTCTGACTGAAGCCATCAAGATGAGCCGTGCAGGCCTCGGCCAGGATCGTAAACCGGTTGGTTCTTTCCTGTTTGCCGGTCCAACCGGTGTCGGTAAAACCGAGGTGACGGTGCAGCTGGCGAAAGCGCTGGGCATTGAGTTGCTGCGTTTTGATATGTCGGAATATATGGAACGTCATACGGTGAGCCGTCTGATCGGTGCGCCTCCGGGGTATGTGGGCTTTGACCAGGGTGGCTTGCTCACCGATGCGGTGATCAAACATCCGCACGCTGTGGTGCTGCTCGATGAAATCGAGAAAGCTCACCCGGATGTGTTCAACCTGCTGCTGCAGGTGATGGACAATGGCATGCTGACGGATAACAACGGCCGTAAAGCGGATTTCCGAAACGTGGTGCTGGTGATGACCACTAACGCCGGTGTGCGTGAGACTGAACGTAAGTCGATTGGCCTGATTCAGCAGGACAACAGCACCGACGCGATGGAAGAGATCAAAAAAATCTTCACGCCGGAGTTCCGTAACCGTCTCGACAACATTATCTGGTTCCGTCACTTGTCTGCTGAGGTGATTCATCAGGTGGTGGATAAATTTATTGTCGAGTTGCAGGCACAGCTGGATGCGAAAGGCGTGTCGCTGGAAGTTAGCGATGATGCGCGTGACTGGCTGGCTGAGAAAGGGTATGACAAAGCGATGGGCGCGCGTCCGATGGCGCGTACCGTGCAGGAAAACCTGAAAAAACCGCTCGCCAACGAACTGCTGTTTGGTTCACTGGTGGATGGAGGTTCAGTGTCCGTCGCGCTGGATAAAGAGAAAAACCAGCTGACCTACCATTTCCTCAGTGCGGAAAAACGTAAAACCGAAGGGACTGTGCATTAATCAGGTTGTGGTTAAACCCTTTGTATAGTCTTAGAAGCCCTGGTGCATTGCACCGGGGTTTTTTTTATCGTTACCAAATGAAAAGGCCGGATGCGAATCCGGCCTTTTATCGCGTTCAGAAAACGCGTGAGATGAGTAGCGTCTTAGCGACTACGGAAGACAATGCGGCCTTTGCTCAGGTCGTACGGGGTCAACTCGACAGTCACTTTGTCGCCCGTCAGGATGCGGATGTAGTTTTTGCGCATTTTACCGGAGATATGAGCGGTAACCACGTGCCCGTTTTCAAGTTCTACGCGGAACATGGTGTTAGGTAACGTATCCAGTACGGTACCTTGCATTTCAATATTGTCTTCTTTGGCCATCGAATCCTCTGGGTGAACTACCAAACTGTTGAACCGGCAAGATAATGCCGAATTCCATGATTTATGTAAAGAAACGTTGGTGATTTTGCCAACACTTCGCCGTGCGTCGCGCCAATGCGCGTGCATTACGGATTAAATTCGGGTGTTTTTGACGTCTGCGGGGGATTAGCGGGCTAAGAATCTGTAGCAATCGGCATCGGGCGCACAATTGAAACAGCTTCGGGAAAACAGTCACTTTCCCAGCCTGGCAATTCCGGCTCGCCACAGCGAAGCGCGGACGACATACCAAACTCGCTTATTATATCACTTTTGCCGCGTATTGTGTGCAAAACATCTGCGCGGGCCGTCAAAAAAGGGTTTGTGTTTGCCAGCAACCGGGTAAAACCGGTTGCCACGCCAGTGTTTGTACATACTGCAAATAATCGACACGCGGAATTTCGACTGCACCTAAAGAGGCCGTGTGGGGATTGAGTACCTGGCAATCAATCAGCCGTCCGTTGTGGCCGAGAAAGTGTTGGCTGAAGACCCACAGCGCGGTTTTTGAGGCATTTTCTTCACGGCTGAACATCGACTCGCCACAAAAAATCTGGCCCAGTGCCAGACCATATAATCCCCCGACCAGCCGTTGTTCATGCCATACCTCGACCGAATGGGCATGGCCCAGTTCATACAAGCGCAGCCAGGCACGCTTCACCTCGAAAGTGATCCAGGTACCTTCCTGACGATGACTGGCGCAGCCTTCCAGTACCTGGGCGAACGCCTGATTCATGGTGACGCGATAGGGGGAGCTACGGTGAAAACGCGCCATGCTGCGACTGAGGTGGAAAGATTCCGGCAACATAACGGCGCGGGGATCGGGCGACCACCAGAGAATCGGATCGCCCGGTGAGAACCAGGGAAAAATGCCACGCTGGTACGCATTCATCAAACGGGCAGGGGAAAGATCTCCACCCATCGCCAGCAAGCCGTTCGGCTCACGTAGCGCCATTTCCGGAGGCGGAAAATGCAGCGAATCGCGTGACAGTTGTACCAGTCTCATTGCGTTAATTACCCTTACGGCAGTTCGCTAAGACTATAGCGCAAAGCGTTGGTGGAAACGCCAGTAACGTCCTTCTTTTGAGATTAATTCGTCATGAGAACCAGATTCAATAATCTGTCCCTGATCCATTACACAAATGCGGTCCATTTGCGCCAGCCCACTCAGGCGATGTGTCACCATTATCAGTGTTTTCCCCTGGGTGACTTGCTGCAACAGCATCAGAATTTGCTGTTCGGTGGTGGCATCCAGCCCTTCGGTTGGCTCATCAAGCAGCCAGAGGTCTCCACCGTGCAGCAAGGCCCGTGCAATCGCCAGACGGCGCATCTCGCCACCGGAAAGGGGACGACCACCTTCTCCCATCCAGGCATTCAGCCCCTCGCTGTGTTCAGCCAGATGGCTAAGCCCCACCTGATGCAGGGCGGCGGTAAGTTCTTGATCACTGGCAGCGGGGCAGGCCAGCAACAGGTTATCCCGTAACGTCTGACTGAACAGATGAACCCGCTGCGTGACGACGCTGATGCGCTGGCGCAGCGAGGTTTCGTCCCAGTTCGCCAGCGGGATCCCGTTCAGCGCGATGCTACCCTGCTGCGCCTCCCAGCCGCGGGTGATCAATGCCAGCAGGCTGGATTTGCCGCATCCGGTAGGCCCAAGCAACGCCAGGTGTTCACCCGTCTGTAGGCTCAGGGAAAAGTTATGCAGCACGGCTTCCGGACGCTGCGGGTAGCTGAACTGAATATTTTCCAGCGTCAGGCTAATGCCCGCTGGCGTGTTGACCCTGGCTGCTGGAAAACGAATAGCCGGAGGTTGATCGATAATTTCCTGCACCCGTTGTGCCGCGCTGGTGACCTGCGTGAGCGGCAAAAATGCTCCGGCAACCGGAGCCAGCGCTTCAAACGCCGCCAGGCCACAAAAGACGAACAGGGCGAGAAATGCCCCTGGGGCGCTGTCCCCGCCGACACCGGCAGCCGCAATCCACAGCAGCAGCGTCACGGTGACACCGGTAATCAGTAACAACAGACTTTGCGCCACAGCCTGCAAACGATGTTGCTTGCGCTGGGCCTGTTGCCAGTCGATCTCCTCACTATCAAGCTGTGCCCGCCAGCGCGCGGCCGCGCCATAGATTTGCAGTTCAGCCAGTCCGGTGAGCCAGTTCGTGAGTTGTAAACGCCAGTTAGCCTGATGCTGCGCGATCTGCTGGCCCGCACTGGCGCCAAAACGCCAGAACAGCGGCGGCATCACTAACAGCGTTGCCAGCATGATGCCGCCAAGCAATAGCGCCAGCGGCACATCCAGCCAGGCTAAGCCGAGGGTCACAGCAACGATCACCACAGCAGCCCCCACCAGCGGTGAGATCACGCGCAAATAAAGGTGATCAAGCGTATCGACATCGCCAACAAAACGGTTGAGCAGGTCCCCCTGGCGAAACTGCGCCAGCTGTTGTGGGGCCAGCGCGATTAATTTGCTGAAGGTGAAGACGCGTAAATGTTGCAGCACGCGGAAGGTGGCATCGTGGCTGACCAGACGTTCGAAATAACGCGCTGCGGTGCGAATGATCGCTGCACCTCGTACTCCGGCGGCGGGTAACATATAGTTGAAGGTGTACAGACCGGCAACGCCCGCCACCGAAGAGGCAGCCAGGAACCAGCCGGACAGGGTCAGCAAACCAATGCTCGCCAGCAGGGTGGCAATCGCCAGCACCATTCCCAGGCCAAGACGCCACGGATGACGTCGCCACAAACGTAAAAAAGGCATCAGGCTTTGCATCAGGCAATCTCCTTCTGACGATGCTGCACCATCTCGCGTAATGGCCCTTCCTGCTGATGCAGCTGTTGCCAGTGACCTTGCTGCACCAACTGACCGTCTTGCATCACCCAGATTTCATCCCAGCTGGCGAGGTCGCTGAGCTGATGGGTAATCATTAGGGTGGTTTGTCGTGTCGCGGCTTGTTTCAGGGCCGCCATCACCCGTTGTTCGCTCTGACTATCCAGTCCTGATCCCGGCTCATCCAGCAACAGCAGTTGCGCCGGTTTCAGCAGCGCACGGGCCACCGCCACACGCTGAGCCTGGCCGACGGATAAGCCTGTCGCGCTATCACCGAGAGGCGTATCCAGCCCCTGGGGCAGCCGTGGCAGAAATTCCGCGACGCCAGCATCATCCAGCGTGCGCTCCAGCTCTGCCTCAGTGACGCTGCGTCCCATCAACACGTTTTCACGCAGAGTGGCAGCAGGTAAGTGCGGGTTTTGCCCCACCCAGGCCAGTTGTTGCTGCCAGCTGGCGCGATCGATGTCATGCAACTCCGTACCGTTGATTTTCAGCGATCCCGCATAAGGCAGAAAGCCGAGCAACACATTCATCAGGGCAGTTTTGCCCGCGCCACTTTGCCCTACCAGCGCCACGCGTTTTTCTGCTGCGAGGCTGAAGGTCAGCGGCTGAGATAGCGCTTCGCCGCGGGCGGTCATCACCACCAGATCGCAGGCTTCCAGCTCAAGAGGCGCGGAAAACGTGACTGCTGCGCCTGCTGATGCGGGTGTGTCGGGGCTGTCCTGAAGAAAACGATCCAGTGCATCTGCCCCGCCCACGGCCTGGGCTTTAGCATGGTAAAAGGTGCCTAAATCACGCAGCGGCTGGAAGAATTCCGGGGCGAGGATTAACGCAAGGAAACCGGCAAACAACGTGACGCCGCTGTGGTAATGACCAAAATTCAGCTCGCCAAGGTAGGAGAAGCCGAAATACACCGCCACTACGGCAATCGCCAGTGAAGCGAAAAACTCCAGCACCGCTGACGAGAGGAAGGCCAGACGTAACACTTCCATGGTGCGTTGACGAAAATCGGTGGTGGTACGGCTGATGGCCTGTTGTTCGGCACTGGCACGATCAAACAGGCGCAGCGTTTCGCGGCCACGCAGGCGATCGTAAAAATCCCCGCTGAGTCTGGCCAGCGCGAGGAAATTACGTCGGTTGGCATCGGCAGCGCCCATACCGACCATCGCCATAAACAGCGGAATGAGCGGGGCGGTGACCAGCAAAATCAATCCGGCTGCCCAGTTAATCGGGAAAATCGCCACCAGAATGGCGCAGGGAATAAAAACCGCCAGCGACATTTGCGGCAGATATCGGGCGTAATATTCCTGCATCTCCTCAATCTGCTCCAGCAGTAGCGTCGCCCAGCTGCCGGCGGGTTTACCCTGAATCCAGGCCGGACCCAGCGCATTCAGTCGGTCCAACACCTGCTGCCGCAGCGCCCGGCGGATCGCCATCCCCGCGCGCTGACCAGCCATCTCACGGCCATAGTTCAGTGCGGCGCGCAGTACAAAACACAGCAGCAGCAGGGCAAACTGGCTGATAAGTTCAGCGCGGGGTAGATGAGTGATGATCAGCGCCTGTAACAGCGTGGCGAGCAGCCATGCCTGGGCAATGATCACCAGGGCGCTGGCAAAGCCCAGCAGAGAAACCAGACGCAGGCTGCGTGCACCGTGATGACGTTGCTGGCGAAGCCAGCGGATAAGTTCCTGTTGCCGCGATTTGTTCATGCGAAGCCGTTCGATGATCCAGATTAGAAGCCGTGGAGAGGGGAAAACCTCTGCAAGGTCAGGCGCATGAACTGTAGCACGCAGGTAATAAAAAAGGCGACCAAAACAGGTCGCCTCCGGCAATTATGATCAAGTTATTAACAACTTACTTATCGTTTTTAACCAGACCATCAAGGTAACGTTCAGCATCCAGCGCTGCCATACAACCGGTACCGGCGGAGGTGATCGCCTGACGATAGATATGGTCCATGACGTCACCGGCGGCAAAGACGCCCGGGATGCTGGTCTGGGTGGCGTTGCCGTGCAGACCAGACTGAACTTTGATGTAACCATTTTCCAGCGCCAGCTGACCTTCGAAGATCGCCGTGTTAGGGCTATGGCCGATAGCGACGAACAGACCGGCAACTTCCAGCGATTCTGGCTCTTCACCTTTGGTTGACAGCAGTTTCAGACCGGTCACACCCATCTGATCACCCACCACTTCATCCAGGGTGCGATCGGTATGCAACACGATATTACCGTTGCGCACTTTTTCCATCAGACGATCGATAAGGATCTTCTCGGCGCGGAAGTTGTCACGGCGGTGAATCAGGTGAACTTCAGCAGCGATATTCGCCAGGTACAGCGCTTCTTCCACGGCGGTGTTACCCCCGCCAATTACCGCGACTTTCTGGTTGCGGTAGAAGAAACCGTCACAGGTGGCGCAGGCCGATACGCCTTTGCCTTTAAACGCTTCTTCAGAAGGCAGGCCAAGGTAACGGGCAGAAGCACCGGTGGCGATGATCAGTGCGTCCGCGGTGTATTCGCCGCTGTCACCGGTCAGGCGGAACGGACGGTTCTGCAAATCAACGGTGTGAATATGATCGAAAATGATCTCGGTGTTGAACTTCTCCGCATGCTCATGCATACGTTCCATCAGCGATGGACCTGTCAGATCGTGCGGGTCGCCCGGCCAGTTTTCCACTTCAGTGGTGGTGGTGAGCTGACCACCTTTTTCCAGACCGGTAATCAAGACCGGATTCAGGTTGGCGCGTGCGGCATAGACTGCCGCAGTGTAACCGGCAGGGCCGGAGCCCAGAATGAGCAGCTTACTGTGTTTGGCCGTACTCATGTGTTCCTCAGTTTCTTGTCTGACAACATAGCGAATGATTGTAGGGAAATTACCGGCGCAAAAAAAGTCTTGAGCGATTTTGTTAACAATCGCTGCAAGCGGCGTAGACGATGAGTGGTGATTCTGCACGCCGATTGCGCCAAAAGGGGGCAATGCTCGGTAATTTGTGGTGCAGCTGTATAAAAAATCTCATTAGAAAACAGGAACCCAGCACTCTGTATGGCATCTTGTACTGAATTTGGATGTTTTACTTTGACAATCGCCTGCGCATTTGCGAAAACATTATCAGAAGCAGAGAAGATTTAGCGATTCGAAACAGAATTTCATGCCTGTTTTGGTTTGTTTCGCCAAATAAACTCAGCCTGACATTGGTAATGACGCATGATGTGGACAGACAACATGCGTCATACGGATGGTCGCATTACTGCACAGGCTTATGGTCTTCACTTCGAGTAAGGCCCTGAACAATGAACGTTTTCAGGGTGTGGCAGGTTAAGGGAAGGAATTAAGAGAGACAATAATAATGGTAGACAATAAGAAGCGCCCCGGAAAAGATCTGGACCGAATCGACCGCAACATCCTCAACGAATTGCAAAAGGATGGTCGTATTTCCAATGTTGAGCTTTCGAAACGTGTGGGCTTATCGCCGACGCCGTGTCTTGAGCGTGTTCGCCGCCTGGAACGTCAGGGTTTCATTCTTGGTTACACTGCACAACTCAACCCGCATTATCTCGATGCTTCACTGCTGGTGTTTGTTGAGATTACTCTGAATCGTGGCGCGCCCGATGTGTTTGAGCAATTTAACGCCGCCGTGCAAAAACTTGAGGAAACTCAAGAGTGTCACCTCGTTTCCGGTGACTTTGACTATCTGCTGAAAACCCGTGTGCCGGATATGTCAGCGTATCGTAAACTGTTGGGCGAAACCTTGCTGCGCCTGCCAGGCGTGAACGACACCCGCACCTATGTGGTAATGGAAGAGGTCAAACAGAGCAATCGTCTGGTGATCAAAACCCGTTAACGCAGGGCAGGTGCAAAACTTGCAGGATTTCGGTACACTCCTGTGAATTCATACAGGACCAGCGTCGGGCGTGCCCGACGCTGTTGCCTTCTTAATTTACAGGCACCTGGAGAGTTCTCTTGAGCCAGGAATATACAGAAGACAAAGACGTTTCATTACAACCGCTGAGCAGCGGACGTCGGCTGCTTGAAGCGTTGCTCATCCTTGTGGCCTTATTCGCCATCTATCTGATGGTTTCTTTGGTCAGTTTTAACCCTTCCGATCCCAGTTGGTCGCAGACGGCCTGGCACGAGCCTATCCATAATTTGGGTGGCAGCGTGGGGGCATGGCTGGCTGATACCTTGCTGTTTATCTTCGGCGTGATGGCCTATGCCATTCCTCCGGTGATCATCGGCTTATGCTGGATAACCTTCCGTCAGCGCGATCGCCACGACTACATCGACTACTTTGCCGTTGGGCTACGTCTGATTGGTGTGCTGGCGCTGGTGGTCACCACCTGTGGTCTGGCGGCACTGAATGCTGACGATATCTGGTATTTCGCCTCCGGTGGCGTGATCGGCAGTCTGATCAGCAACGCCATGGCACCCTGGTTCAGCTCGGCAGGCGGTACCTTAACGCTGCTGTGCGTGTGGGCTGCGGGCATTACGCTGTATACCGGATGGTCATGGCTGACGATTGCCGAAAGAATTGGTGGCGTGGTGATGGGGGTGCTGACGTTTGCCAGCAATCGCTCCCGTCATGATGAACCCTGGCAGGAAGATGATGAGTATGAGGACGAAGATGAACGTCAGCAGGCGGATGACGTTGTTCCGCCGCTGCGTGCCGCTGCGTCTGATGACGATGATGTGCTGCTGGCTAAACCCCGTAAGGTGAATGAAGCGCCACTGGCCGATGTGCAGGATGATCCGTTGCTGGCAAAAGCCAGTGCCGCGACGGCTGCCGCCATTGCCGTGAGCAGTGAAGCCGCTTTGCAGGAGCCGCAGGTTGCGCCAGCGGCTCCGCTCCAGCCAGCAGAAACAGCTGCGCCGCAGCCTGTGACGCAACCCGTACAGCCGACGCAGCCTGCTCCGGTAGTCCCCGTCGCAGCA
This sequence comes from Pantoea sp. App145, assembly GCF_047947045.1. Lineage (NCBI taxonomy): Bacteria > Pseudomonadati > Pseudomonadota > Gammaproteobacteria > Enterobacterales > Erwiniaceae > Pantoea > Pantoea sp. App145. The sequence goes on along the minus strand of NZ_CP133290.1, from coordinate 1,376,753 downwards.
CCTCAGCCGCCGTTGTATCGGTTTGAGGTTCCTGCTGAGACACCCGCATTCTCCCCGGTGGATGACGATGATGGTCCACAGATGGGTAACTGGCAGGATGCTGCGCAGGTCCCGTCAGCGCTGAACACCACGGCCAGCGCCGCCCTGGCTGCCGGAGCTGTCAAGGCCGCATCATCCAGTGCGCCTTACATGCCAGCGTTCGATGTGGTGCCGGAGCGTGATTACAATCCGCAGGTTAAACAGGGTATTGGCCCGGAACTGCCACGTCCGAATCCGGTGAAACTGCCGACACGACGTGAACTGGCATCCTATGGTATCAAACTGCCGTCGCAGCGGATGGCGGAAGAGAAAGCCAGAGAGACAGAGCAGCCGGTGTCGTCACCTGTGCTGGATCAGCTTGCGGCTGATGATGCAGAAGCTTTGCAGCAGGCGCAGTTGCGTGATGCTTTCCAGTCACAGCAACAGCAGCGTTATGGCGAAAGCTGGCACACGGAAGCCGCAGCGGAAGACGAAGAAGCGTTGCAACAGGCACAGCTGGCGCGCCAGTTTGCTGAGCAGCAGCAACAGCGTTATGGGGAAGAAAAAGCGCCTGAGCCTGATGACGGACCGGTATTTAACCTCGATACCTCGTCAGCGTTTGATTTCTCACCGATGAAAGATCTGGTGGATGACAGCCCGGCTGAGCCGTTGTTCACCATCGCGGCGACACCGGAACCCGAAGTTCCTGCGCCTACACAGTGGCAACAACCGGTTGCGCCGCAGCCACAGGTGGAGACTTCCTTTGATGAGGAAAGCAGCCCGTGGTCCGCTGCTGAGCCTGAACCCACTGTGGAAGAGCAACCCGCGAAACCGGTGCAGGATAGCTTGTTCCATCCGTTCCTGGTTCGCCATGAACAGCCGCTGGAGCGTCCTTCTACGCCGCTGCCGACCCTCGATCTGCTGACGCAGCCGCCAGCGGAAGAGGAACCGGTGGATATGTTTGCGCTGGAGCAGACGGCGCGTCTGGTGGAAGCCCGTCTGGCGGATTATCGCGTCAAAGCGGAAGTGGTGGGGATCTCTCCGGGTCCGGTCATCACCCGTTTTGAACTGGATTTGGCTCCGGGCGTTAAAGCCGCGCGTATCTCCAACCTGTCGCGCGATCTGGCCCGTTCGCTTTCCGCTGTGGCAGTGCGTGTGGTGGAAGTGATTCCTGGCAAGCCCTATGTGGGTCTGGAACTGCCGAACAAACATCGCCAGACGGTTTATCTGCGCGAAGTGCTGGATTGTGCCAAATTCCGTGACAATCCTTCGCCGCTGGCGGTGGTGCTGGGGAAAGACATTGCCGGCCAGCCGGTGGTGGCCGATCTGGCTAAAATGCCGCATTTGCTGGTAGCCGGTACTACCGGTTCGGGTAAATCCGTCGGCGTTAACGCCATGATTATCAGCATGCTGTATAAAGCCACGCCAGAAGAAGTGCGCTTTATCATGATCGACCCGAAAATGCTGGAGCTTTCCGTATACGAAGGCATTCCGCATCTGCTGACGGAAGTGGTCACCGACATGAAAGACGCCGCCAATGCGTTGCGCTGGAGTGTGGGTGAGATGGAACGGCGTTATAAGCTGATGTCGGCGCTTGGCGTGCGTAACCTTGCCGGTTACAACGAAAAAGTCGAGCAGGCTGAAGCGATGGGGCGTCCGATTCCCGATCCGTTCTGGAAACCGGGCGACAGCATGGATATCACGCCTCCGGTTCTGGAAAAACTGCCTTACATCGTGGTGATGGTCGATGAATTTGCTGACCTGATGATGGCGGTTGGCAAGAAAGTGGAAGAACTGATAGCCCGTCTGGCTCAGAAAGCGCGTGCGGCAGGCATCCACTTAGTGCTGGCAACCCAGCGTCCGTCGGTGGATGTGATTACCGGGTTAATCAAAGCTAACATCCCGACACGTATCGCCTTTACCGTATCGAGTAAAATTGACTCGCGTACCATCCTCGATCAGGGCGGTGCGGAATCGCTGCTGGGGATGGGTGACATGCTGTATATGCCGCCTAACTCGTCGCTGCCGATGCGTGTCCACGGCGCGTTTGTGCGCGACCAGGAAGTGCATGCCGTCGTGCAGGACTGGAAAGCGCGTGGACGACCGCAGTATATCGATAGCATTACCGCGGGCGAAGAGAGTGAAGGTGGTGGGGCTGGTCTGGAAGGTGACGAAGAGCTGGATCCGCTGTTCGATCAGGCGGTGGCTTTTGTGGTGGAGAAACGCCGTGCCTCGATCTCGGGTGTCCAGCGCCAGTTCCGTATCGGTTATAACCGTGCTGCGCGCATTATCGAACAGATGGAAGCGCAGGGCATTGTGTCCGAACCCGGACATAACGGTAACCGTGAGGTGCTGTCGCCACCACCGCATGAGATGTAACTCTATGTAGTACCAACGTTAATCCCGGGCCAGTATTTACTGGCCCATTGTTTATCTGGCAGTCGATCCCCATATCAACGGGAGTTTTCGGCTTTTTCTCCTGTCGAACAGACAGTGCGGCAACTACGTTTTATGCAGTAAGTGTCGGGAAACAATGAATAAGGAATCGAATCAGATGAAATTACGCGTTATTGCCTGTGGTCTGCTGGCCTCTTTTCTTTCTGCTTCCGTGCTGGCGGATGCGTCCAGTGATTTGCAGCAGCGTCTGAATAAAGTGAGCAGCTTCCATGCCAGTTTCAGCCAGAAAGTCACCGATGGTAGCGGTGCGAATGTGCAGGATGGAGAAGGCGAACTGTGGGTCAAACGTCCGAGCCTGTTTAACTGGCATATGACGGCTCCGGATGAGAGCGTGATCATTTCCGATGGTAAAACGCTGTGGTTCTATAATCCCTTTGTGGAACAGGTCAGTGCCAGCTGGTTGAAGAATGCCACCAGCAACACGCCGTTTATGCTGATTGCCCGTAACCAGCCGAGTGACTGGAAGCAATATAACATTAAGCAGCAGGGCGATAATTTTGAGCTGACGCCAAAAAGCAGCGACGGTAATCTCAAGCAATTCACCATTACGGTAACGCCGTCAGGCACTATTAATCAGTTCAGTGCAATTGAGCAGGATGGCCAGCGCAGCAGCTATCAGCTGAAAAGCCAGACCAATGGTGCTATCAGCCCGGACAAATTCACCTTTACGCCGCCTAAAGGGGTAACGGTAGACGATCAACGTCAGTGAGGTCACGGTGAGTAACCTTTCCCTGGATTTCTCCTCCAGTAATGAATTTCAGCCACTGGCCGCGCGTATGCGGCCGGTGACGTTGCAGCAATACATCGGTCAGCAACATTTACTGGCACCCGGTAAACCGCTGCCGCGCGCGATTGAAGCGGGCCATCTGCATTCGATGATTCTGTGGGGGCCGCCAGGGACGGGGAAAACGACACTGGCAGAGATTATCGGACATTACGGCAAAGCCGATGTCGAGCGTATCTCTGCGGTGACCTCCGGGGTGAAAGAGATTCGCGAAGCGATTGAACGTGCCCGGCAAAATCGTCAGGTCGGTCGTCGCACTATCCTGTTCGTGGATGAGGTGCATCGCTTTAATAAAAGCCAGCAGGATGCGTTTTTACCGCATATCGAAGATGGCACCATCACCTTTATTGGTGCCACCACGGAAAACCCCTCGTTTGAACTGAACTCGGCGCTACTGTCGCGGGCGCGTGTCTATCTGCTGAAATCGTTAACCACGGCGGATATTGAGCAGGTTCTGCAGCAGGCAATGCAGGACAAGGAACGAGGCTATGGCAACAGCGACATTTTGCTGCCGGACAATACCCGGCGCATGATTGCCGAGCTGGTGAATGGTGATGCACGTCGGGCGCTGAACACGCTGGAGATGATGTCCGATATGGCGGAGATCAATGCTCAGGGCCAACGCGAGCTGACGCCACAGCTACTTAATGAGGTCTCGGGTGAGCGGGCTGCGCGCTTTGATAATAAAGGCGACCGTTTTTATGATCTGATTTCCGCCTTGCATAAGTCGGTACGGGGTTCCGCGCCGGATGCGGCATTGTATTGGTATGCGCGGATTATCACCGCCGGTGGCGATCCGCTGTATGTGGCGCGTCGCCTGCTGGCGATCGCCTCAGAGGATGTCGGTAATGCCGATCCACGTGGGATGCAGGTGGCGATTGCTGCCTGGGATTGTTTTACCCGCGTAGGACCAGCCGAAGGCGAGCGGGCCATCGCCCAGGCCATTGTTTATCTGGCGAGTGCGCCCAAAAGTAATGCTGTCTATACCGCCTTCAAAGCGGCGATGCATGATGCGCGTGAGTTCCCTGATTACGATGTTCCTGAGCATCTGCGCAACGCACCCACCAGGTTGATGAAAGAGATGGGGCTGGGTAAAGAGTATCGCTACGCCCATGACGAACCGAATGCGTTCGCCGCAGGTGAAGTTTACTTCCCACCGGAAATGGCACAAACACGCTACTATCATCCCACCAACCGTGGGCTTGAAGGGAAAATTGGCGAAAAACTCGCCTGGCTGGCTGAACAGGATCAAAATAGCCCGATAAAACGCTACCGCTCCTAAAGACGTTACGGTAAGGTGAGCAAGGAATTCAATGCATTCCAGAGGGATGCATCCCTTCATTCGTTCAATCAACCTTAATTACACAGGATAAGCATGCTCGATCCCAATCTGCTGCGTAACGAGCCAGACGCAGTCGCAGAAAAACTGGCACGCCGGGGATTTAAACTGGATTTGGAAACGCTGCGCTCCCATGAAGAGCGTCGTAAAGTATTGCAGGTCGAAACTGAAAATCTGCAGGCTGAGCGTAACTCCCGATCCAAATCCATCGGTCAGGCCAAAGCCCGTGGGGAAGACATCGAGCCGCTGCGTCAGGAAGTGAACGCGCTGGGCGAACGCCTGGATGCTGCTAAAGCAGAACTGGATGCCCTGCAGAACGAAATCCGTGATTTTGCGCTGGCACTGCCAAACCTGCCGGCAGACGAAGTCCCGCTGGGTAAAGATGACACCGAAAACCTCGAAGTTGCACGCTGGGGTGAACCACGCAAGTTTGATTTCCAGGTCAAAGATCATGTGGAGCTAGGTGAGCAGGCGAAAGGATTAGATTTCGCGTCGGCGGTGAAACTGACCGGCTCACGTTTTGTGGTCATGCAGGGTCAGATTGCCCGTCTGCATCGCGCCCTGAGCCAGTTTATGCTTGATCTGCATACCCAGCAGCACGGTTATCTGGAGACCTATGTGCCTTACCTGGTTAACCAGGACACGCTGTATGGCACTGGTCAGCTGCCGAAGTTTGGTGGAGACCTGTTCCATACCAAACCGCTGGATGAAGAAGCGGGCAGCAGCAACTACGCGCTGATTCCGACGGCGGAAGTGCCGCTGACCAACCTGGTCCGCGATGAAATCGTCGAAGAAGAAAACCTGCCGCTTAAACTGACTGCACATACGCCATGCTTCCGTTCTGAAGCGGGTTCTTATGGCCGTGATACGCGTGGTTTGATCCGTATGCACCAGTTCGACAAAGTGGAGATGGTGCAGATTGTGGCACCGGAAACCTCCATGCAGGCGCTGGAAGAACTGGTCGGTCATGCCGAGAAAGTGCTGCAACTGCTGAATCTGCCATACCGTAAAGTGCTGCTGTGCACCGGTGATATGGGCTTTGGTTCCACCAAAACCTATGATCTCGAAGTGTGGTTACCGGCTCAGAATACCTACCGTGAGATCTCCTCCTGCTCCAATATGTGGGATTTCCAGGCGCGTCGTATGCAGGCACGTTGCCGCAGTAAGACAGAAAAGAAACCTCGTCTGGTCCATACCCTGAACGGTTCTGGCCTGGCGGTAGGTCGTACGCTGGTTGCGGTGCTGGAAAACTACCAGCAGGCGGATGGTCGTATTGAAGTGCCTGAAGTTCTGCGTCCTTATATGGGCGGCATTGAATTTATTGGTTAATCTTCCGCTGTATTTAAAAACCCGGTTATGCCGGGTTTTTTTATTTCTGAAGTACAAAGCGGTTTAATCTTTGCCGCGGATTAATCAGAAATAAACGTTATCGATACTATCCCGCCTCTGTTGCCTAAAAATATGCAAATTCATAGAGATAGCCAAACGGTAGAGAATGTTCTTTCGTACTCTAACTAACTGAAGATAAAAAAATTAAATTGTTCAGCAGCAAAATGTGCGGCGGCTTTTTTTTGCACATTGACTTTAAAATAGCGAATGGCAAACTGCGCGCAATTCTCTCCAATTCTTTGGTTTTTATCCCTATGTCAACCTGGTCGCGCCCCGTCCTGCTGCTGCTTTGCGGTTTGCTGCTTCTGACGGTGTCTATTGCTGTGCTTAATACGCTGGTGCCGTTATGGCTGACGCATGATCAACTGCCGACCTGGCAGGTGGGGATGGTCAGTTCATCGTATTATACCGGTAACCTGGCAGGCACTCTGCTCGCTGGCTGGTTGATCACGCATTACGGTTTTAACCGTTGTTACTATCTGGCGACCGTGCTGTTTGCCGTTGCGACGGTGGGGATGGTACTGTTGGATGGTTTCTACAGCTGGACTTTGCTGCGTTTTGTCGCTGGTGTTGGCTGTGCGCTGATGTGGGTAGTGGTTGAAAGCGCCTTGTTGTGCAGTGGCACGGTGCGCAATCGCGGCCAGCTGCTGGCTGCGTATATGATCATTTATTATCTTGGCACCGTTGCCGGACAATTGCTGGTCAGCCGGGTATCGACCGAACTGCTGCATGTCATTCCGTGGGTCACGGCGCTGGTGTTGTGTGCGGTGCTGCCGGTGGTGTTTGTGCGCGTCAATGCCGGTGCTGCCAGCGAAGACGCTTCACCGGGTCGCATCTGGCCAATGTTGCGTCGCCGCAGCTCCCGCCTCGGTATTAACGGCTGCATTATTTCCGGTATTGTGCTGGGTTCACTTTACGGCCTGATGCCGCTGTATCTTGCTCATCAGGGCATGAGCGATGCGACTGTCGGGTACTGGATGGCGTTGCTGGTGAGTTCAGGCATTGTGGGGCAGTGGCCGGTTGGCCGTCTGGCCGACCGCTTCGGTCGTCTGCTGGTGCTGCGTGTTCAGGTATTTGTGGTGATTCTGGGCGCGATTGCCATGCTCAGCGATGCCGCCATGGCTCCGGCGTTGTTCGTGTTGGGTCTGGCGGGATTTACGCTGTATCCGGTGGCAATGTCCTGGGCGTGTGAAACGGTCCCGCATCATGAACTGGTGGCAATGAACCAGGCGCTGTTATTCAGCTACACCATTGGCAGCCTGGTGGGGCCGGGTATGACGGCGATGCTGATGCAAAGCTACTCTGACCGTCTGCTGTTTGTGATGATTGCAGTGGTCGCGCTGGTTTATCTGGTGATGTTGCTGCGTAAGGCGGATCATCATGCCACGCCGGTGGCCCACGCCTAAAGCATACGTTGTGGCGGCGCAATTGACTGCGCCGCTACGATTTAATACATCACCTGATGCCCATAGCCGGTGAGAATATTCTTCACCCGTTCCATGGTCTCTTTGCTGGGCGGTTTTACCCCTTCCAGTTTGTACTCTTCACCCATGGCGATCCATTTATGCTTACCTAATTCGTGGTAAGGCAACAGTTCGATCTTTTCAATGTTATCCATGTCTTTGGTAAATTCTCCCAGCCGATGGACTGAATCGTCATTATCGGAATAGCCGGGAACCACCACAAAGCGAATCCATGTGCGGATACCTTTCTTCTGCAAATAGTGGGCAAAATCCAGCGTACGGTGGTTGGAAACACCTACCAGAATCTGATGAATATCGTCATTGATTTGTTTCAGGTCGAGCATCACCAGATCGGTCACTTCGAGTAACTCATCGATGACCGGATCGTAGCGACGCACAAAACCATTGGTATCCAGACAGGTATTTATTCCCTCGGCCCGACAGGCGCGGAACCAGTCACGCACGAACTCTGCCTGCAGGATAGCCTCGCCGCCGGATGCCGTGACACCGCCGCCAGAGGCATTCATAAAGTGCCGATACGCCAGCACATCTTTCATCAGCTCCTCAACGGTCACCTCTTTACCACCGTGAGTATCCCAGGTATCACGATTGTGGCAGTAGAGGCAGCGCATCAGGCAGCCCTGGAAGAAGGTAATAAAGCGGATGCCTGGGCCGTCAACGGTGCCGCAGGATTCAAAGGAGTGGATACGACCGATGGTTGACATTGCGATGAGTTCTCCGGTTAGCCTGAAATCAGGCGGCACAATCTTTGTTGTGCTCTGAGGTTTAAGTCGGTTTTGCCAGCGTGCCTGAGATAAGCCTTCTGGCAAAACGACCTGGAGAAAAGGCTCCCGCAGGAGCCTTTTATTACCGGAATGAATTACAGGGACTTGGTGAAAGTACGGGTAATCACATCCTGTTGCTGCTCTTTAGTCAGCGAGTTAAAACGTACTGCGTAACCTGAAACACGGATGGTCAGCTGCGGATATTTCTCCGGATGATCCATCGCATCCAGCAACATTTCGCGGTTCATCACGTTAACGTTCAGGTGCTGGCCGCCCTCAATGGTGTTGGCTTCATGGTGGAAGTAACCATCCATCAGGCCAGCAAGGTTAGCTTTACGTACGTTGTCGTCTTTGCCCAGCGCATTCGGCACGATGGAGAAGGTATAAGAGATACCATCTTTGGCGTAGGCGAACGGCAGTTTCGCGACGGAAGTCAGTGAAGCCACTGCACCTTTCTGGTCACGTCCGTGCATCGGGTTAGCACCCGGTCCGAACGGTGCACCGGCACGACGACCATCCGGGGTGTTACCGGTTTTCTTACCATAAACCACGTTAGAGGTAATGGTCAGCACAGACTGAGTCGGTACGGCGTTGCGATAGGTTGCCAGTTTCTGAATTTTTTTCATGAAACGTTCAACCAGGTCACAGGCCATGTCATCGACGCGGGCATCGTTGTTACCGAACTGCGGATACTCACCTTCGATTCCGAAATCAACAGCCAGGCCGTCAGCATCACGCACCGGTTTCACTTTGGCGTATTTGATGGCTGACAGGGAGTCAGCAGCCACAGACAGACCAGCGATACCACATGCCATAGTACGGTAAACATCGCGGTCATGCAGTGCCATCAGTGAGGCTTCGTAGCTGTATTTGTCGTGCATGAAATGGATGATGTTCAGGGCGGTGACATACTGTTTTGCCAGCCAGTCCATGAAGTGATCCATGCGCGCCATTACGGTATCGAATTCCAGCACGTCATCAGTGATTGGCGTTTCTTTCGGGCCAACCTGCATTTTCAGTTTTTCATCAACGCCGCCGTTGATTGCGTACAGCAGGGTTTTTGCCAGGTTAGCACGGGCACCGAAGAACTGCATTTGTTTACCGATAACCATCGGGCTAACACAACAGGCGATGGCATAGTCATCGTTGTTGAAGTCAGGGCGCATCAGGTCATCATTTTCATATTGCAGTGATGAGGTATCGATGGAAACTTTGGCCGCGTATTTTTTAAAGTTAATCGGCAGTTTTTCTGACCACAGAATGGTCATGTTAGGTTCCGGTGATGGACCCATGGTGTACAGCGTGTTCAGGAAACGGAAGGTGCTTTTGGTCACCAGAGTACGGCCATCAACGCCCATACCAGCCAGAGACTCAGTTGCCCAGATTGGGTCACCAGAAAACAGTTCATCGTATTCCGGAGTACGCAGGAAACGCACCATACGCAGTTTCATGACCAGATGGTCAATCAGTTCCTGAGCTTCATCTTCGGTCAGTTTGCCAGCTTTGATGTCACGTTCAATGTACACATCGAGGAAGGTAGACACACGGCCAAACGACATGGCGGCACCGTTCTGTGATTTAACCGCAGCCAGGTAGCCAAAATAGGTCCACTGTACGGCTTCCTGCGCATTAGTGGCAGGCACAGAGATGTCGCAACCATATTTCGCTGCCATCTCTTTAATCTGACCCAGCGCACGATGCTGTTCAGAAATTTCTTCACGCAGACGGATAGTGGCTTCCAGATTGACGCCGTTTTCCATATCGCTTTGCAGAGAGTTGAACTGTGCAACTTTGTCTTTCATCAGATAGTCGATGCCGTAAAGTGCGACACGACGATAGTCACCAATGATACGACCACGACCATAGGCATCCGGCAGACCGGTCAGAACACCGGATTTACGGCAGCGCAGAATGTCCGGGGTATAGACATCAAACACGCCCTGGTTATGGGTTTTACGGTAATCAGTGAAGATTTTTTTCAGTGATGGATCCAGTTCGCGGCCATAAACCTTACAGGAGCCTTCCACCATTTTGATGCCGCCAAACGGAATAATGGCACGTTTCAGCGGCGCTTCAGTTTGCAGACCAACGATTTTTTCCAGTGACTTGTTGATGTAACCGGCATCGTGCGCAGTGATGGTTGAAGCGAGGTCGGTATCAAAGTCGACAGGTGCGTGAGTGCGGTTTTCGATTTTGATGCCTTCCAGCACGTTATCCCACAGTTTAGTGGTTGCCGGAGTTGCACTTGCGAGGAATGACTCGTCGCCTTCATAGGGGGTGTAGTTTTTCTGGATGAAGTCGCGTACGTTGACATTGTTCTGCCATTCGCCCGCGCTAAATCCTTCCCAGGCTGACGCCATTTTTTCATTCAGTTCGGTCATGATATACCTGCCTTATTTAGGGAGACTTTGACGTTCAGCGCGCGATGCGCGCCCGTACTAATTTCTTGCTTAATGCACCGGGTCATCACCACGCAGATAGATAACCCAGTAGGTCAAACCGACTAACAACCCACCACCTATGATGTTGCCAATGGTTACAGGAATAAGGTTGTCGACAATAAAGTTACCGACACTGAGCGCCGGGAATTGTGATGCACTGGCGCCCGCCATCTGCCAGAACTCAGGGCTGGCGAAATCACGGATGACGATAGCCATCGGAATTAAAAACATGTTAGCAATGCTGTGCTCAAAGCCGCTGGCAACGAACATGGCTACCGGCAAAATCATTGCCATCATTTTGTCCAGCAGACTGCGGCCGGAATAACTCATCCACACGGCCAGGCAGACCATCAGGTTGGCGAGGGTGCCAAGGCTGACTGCCTCAATAAAGGTATGGTGCATTTTATGGTCGGCAGTTTGCAGCACATTCAGACCCCAGGCACCGTTAGCAACCATGTGCTCACCAGAGAGCCAGATAAGAACCACAAAAAATATCGCACCGATCAGGTTGCCGACATACACATTCAGCCAGTTACGGGCCAGCTGGCCCCAAGTGATACGACCACTGGCTTTCGCCACCACAATCAGCACGGTTGAGGTGAAGAGGTCCGCACCACAAACGACCACCAGCATCAATCCCAGAGAGAAGCAGATACCGCCAATCAGTTTTGCCATTCCATAAGGCATAGCACCACTGCCGGTGGTGGCGGTGATATAGAACACAAAAGCGATAGAAATGAATACGCCAGCGGTAATGGCAAGAAAGAAGGTGGTTAGGGGGTGTTTTGTTGCTTTGTAGACCCCGGCATCTTCAGCAACCTTTGCCATTGCAGCCGGTAATAATGAATTAAACGGGTTGTCAGTTTTCACACTAACGCTCTCCAGGAATTATCTGGGATTAATACTAACAAAGGAGTATAGGTCAGGAATTGATGTGGATCATATTTGCCTGGAGACCAGGCAACCTGAAGTGATTTTTAACGAAGAAAATTAAGATAACTTATTGAATTTATTTGTTTAAATATTTTTTAAAATATACAGGTATTGTTGAAGGTGACATCTGGAATGATACGAAATTGTTATCGATGAGCCTCTGCAGGGATACAAAAATGTGACTTAGTGATGGCGAGAAATTAACCGTTGCCGACGGTTATAAAAAAGGCACTGATTTCATTCAGTGCCTTTTTATCCGTTAGCCGGTGTTTATTGCAAAATAATGATATTTATTTTGCCGACCAGTAACGCCGTTTAGCAGCCTGCAATTTTTCATAGGCAGCAAGCAGGGATTGGTGCGCCGGGAAGGCTTTTAAATCCAGGTCTACTGCCTGCAGGCCATGGAAAGGTGCCTCACCGCTGATGGCAGCAGAAGCAGCGTCAACGGCAGCTTCGCCATACATACGAATGAATGCACGATGGTACTGTACAGGATCGCGTTCATCTTCCATCGCCAGCAGCAACAGCGTTTGCAGGCAGCGGTAGTAGTTAGCACGCTCTGCGCTGAAGATGGACTGGTTGAATTCCATCGTCCATTCCGTCCAGATCAGCGCCTGATCCAGGTCACCACCGGCCAGTGCCAGCATGGCTTTCAGTTCGCCAATACGCAGCGTATACCAGCCGTTATCTTTGCCGGTTGCCAGACCCAGCAGTTCGCGCACACGGGTGAAGTCATCATGACCTTCATCATCCAGCTGGGTGATCAGCTCCAGATAGGCCTCAGGTTCCCACTGGCTTTCCGGCAGTGCCAGCAGCGTTTCACGCAGCGGAGCGCCCATGCTATTGTTGGCCAGCAGCAGGTCTTCAGCCGGATAGATATCCGACATGCCCGGTACGATGATGCGGCAGGCATAGACGCTCAGATGTTCGTAGTCCGCGATGTACACTTCTTTATCTTCAGCGCGGAAAATCGCCATCAGGGTGTCAAATTCTTCCTGCGTGGTACCGGCGAAGCTCCAGTCAACAAACGGATAATCCGCTTCGTCTTTGAACATATCCCAGGAGATCAGACCACTGGAATCGATAAAGTGGGTTTCCAGGTTGGCATGTTCCGCCACTTCTTCGTCATCAAAGGTTGGCGGAGTGAAGACGTCGAGATCCTTCAGGCTGCGGCCCTGCAACAGTTCGGTAACGGTACGCTCCAGCGCGACGCCAAAATCAGGATGTGCACCAAAAGAAGCGAAACAGGTGCCATTCTCCGGGTTGAACAACACGACACAAATAACCGGATAGTTACCGCCGAGTGACGCATCATAGGCGAAGATCGGGAAGCCTTCTGTTTCCAGGCGCGCGATGGCCTCGATCACACCAGGATAACGCTGCATCACTGCGTCAGGAATTTCCGGCAGGCTAATGGACTCAGCAATGATGCGGTTTTTGATATGACGCTCAAAAACTTCTGACAAACCCTGTACGCGGGCTTCGTTTGCGGTATTACCCGCTGACATGCCGTTTGAAACATACAGGTTGCCGATAATATTCATCGGGATATAGACCGTTTGCTGATCCGACTGACGGGTAAAGGGCAGGCCACAAATACCCCGTTCCGCATTACCGGATTGCAGATCGATCAGTTCGCTGGCGCTCAGGCTATCGTCAGGATCATAGAATTTGCGCAGACGGGCGTCGAGAATACCTTCTGGCAGGCTATCGTCATCTGGCAGCGCGAACCACTTCTCGTTGGGGTAGTGAACAAATTCGCCGTTGGCGATGGATTCACCCAGCCAGAAGTCAGCAAAAAAGTAGTTGGTTGAGAGGCGCTCGAAGTATTCGCCCAGCGCGGAAGCCAGCGCTGCCTTTTTACTGGCACCTTTACCGTTGGTAAAGCACAGCGGGCAGTCGCGATCGCGAATATGTACTGACCATACATGCGGAACCGGGTTCAGCCACGAAGCTTCTTCGATGTTGAATCCTAAATCCTGCAATTTGTGCTGGAAGCGTGAAATGGAGTCTTCCAGTGCGGCGTCTTTACCTGGAATAAAAGTTTGCGTCATGATGGCGCTCTCTAAGTCAATGAGGTGGGCGTAAAGCGCGCAATAGTACGGGTTTTGCGCGGCCAGCGCTATACCCGCATATTACAGGCTTCAGGTGTGCTGGCTGTCATCCGATTTTACTTCGCCGATAAACCTCACAATATTCCATTGCGGATTGCATTTATGACATAAGCTGTCGCCGGGCTGGCTCTGGAAATGTGATCGCGGATGGATTAGTGATTGCAGCCACCCGGAGGCAATGATAAAACCGGTAGGGTATTCATAACCGTTCGATATGACAGTGGTGAGGGGAAATGACGCAGGTTTACAATTTTAGCTCCGGTCCAGCGATGCTGCCGGTTGAAGTGCTCCGTCGTGCAGAACAAGAACTGACAAACTGGCACGGGTTAGGCACCTCGGTGATGGAAATCAGTCACCGTAGTAAAGAGTTTATTCAGGTCGCGGAAGAGGCTGAGAAGGACTTTCGCGATCTGCTGAAAATCCCCGCCAACTACAAAGTTTTATTCTGCCATGGCGGCGCGCGTGCACAGTTTGCTGCCATCCCCGGCAACCTGCTTGGTGCAGCGAAAAGCGCAGATTACATCGATGGCGGTTACTGGGCGCACAGCGCCATCAAAGAGGCTGAGAAATTCTGCTCGCCGAATACCATCGATGTAAAAACCACCCGCGACGGCAAACGTGCCATTCTGCCCATGCATGAATGGCAGTTGAGTGATGATGCGGCTTATGTCCACTTTTGCCCGAACGAAACCATTGACGGTATCGCGATTGATGAACAGCCGGACTTTGGTGACAAAGTTGTCGTGGCTGACTACTCGTCAACCATCCTGTCTCGTCCGATTGATGTCAGCCGTTATGGTGTGATTTATGCCGGCGCACAGAAAAATATCGGCCCGGCTGGCCTGACTCTGGTTATCGTGCGTGAAGATTTGCTGGGTAAAGCTCACAGCTATGTGCCTTCCATCCTTGATTACAAGGTGCTGGCAGAAAACGATTCCATGTTTAACACCCCACCGACCTTCGCGTGGTATCTCTCCGGCCTGGTGTTCAAATGGCTGAAAGAGAAGGGTGGCGTTGCGGAAATGGACAAGCTGAACCAGGCGAAAGCGGACCTGCTTTACGGCGTGATCGATAACAGCAACTTCTATCGTAACGACGTTGCCGCTGAAAACCGTTCACGTATGAACGTACCTTTCCAGCTGGCGGATGCGGCGCTGGACAAAGTGTTTCTTGAAGAGTCACTGAAAGCGGGTTTGCATGCGCTGAAAGGCCACCGCGTGGTTGGCGGTATGCGTGCCTCCATCTACAATGCGATGCCGCTGGAAGGTGTTAAAGTTCTGACCGACTTTATGGTCGATTTTGAACGTCGCCACGGCTGATGATTTATTAGTACCAGTCTGACTGGTTTCAGGCCCCGTTTTCGGACGGGGTTTCGTCTTTTCTGGAGATTTGGTTTCACATGCAGGACTCCCT
Organism: Pantoea sp. App145; assembly: GCF_047947045.1. Lineage (NCBI taxonomy): Bacteria > Pseudomonadati > Pseudomonadota > Gammaproteobacteria > Enterobacterales > Erwiniaceae > Pantoea > Pantoea sp. App145. The sequence goes on along the minus strand of NZ_CP133290.1, from coordinate 1,361,617 downwards.
GACTTTACAACCGATTGCCCGCGTTGATGGCACGGTAAACTTACCGGGTTCAAAAAGCGTTTCTAACCGCGCGCTGCTGCTGGCTGCGCTGGCTAAAGGCACCACGCGCCTCACCAACCTGCTGGATAGCGATGATGTTAAGCATATGCTTAACGCGCTGAAAGCGCTGGGTGTGAGCTACACGCTGTCTGCGGATCGCACGGTCTGCATCGTGACCGGCAACGCAGGCCCTTTGCATTCAGACCAACCGCTGGAGCTGTTTCTCGGCAACGCAGGTACGGCTATGCGCCCGCTGGCGGCGGCATTGTGCCTGGGTCAGCAATCCATTGTGTTGACCGGTGAACCGCGCATGAAGGAACGTCCGATTGGACATCTGGTTGATGCACTGCGTCAGGGCGGAGCGAAAATTGATTATCTGGAGCAGACGGACTATCCACCTTTGCGCCTTAATGGTGGTTTCAATGGCGGTGAAGTCAGTGTCGATGGCAGCGTTTCAAGCCAGTTCCTGACGGCGTTATTGATGACGGCCCCGCTGGCCCAGCAGGACACCACGATCACCATTAAAGGTGAACTGGTATCGAAGCCGTATATCGACATTACCTTGCATCTGATGCGTTGCTTTGGTGTTGAAGTCGATAACCAGAATTACCAGCGCTTTGTCGTTAAAGGCCAGCAGCAGTATCAGTCACCGGGCGATTACCTGGTGGAAGGCGATGCATCATCCGCATCTTATTTCCTCGCGGCAGCCGCGATTAAAGGCGGCACTGTGCGTGTCACCGGCATTGGTCGTAATAGTGTGCAGGGCGATATTCGCTTTGCGGATGTGCTGGAGAAAATGGGCGCGGTGGTTGAGTGGGGGGATGATTACATCGCCTGCACGCGTGGTGCATTAAATGCCATCGATATGGATATGAACCATATCCCCGATGCCGCCATGACTATCGCTACCACGGCGCTGTTTGCGCAGGGCACCACCCTGATGCGTAACATCTACAACTGGCGAGTGAAAGAGACGGATCGTCTGGCAGCGATGGCGACTGAATTGCGTAAAGTCGGTGCTGAAGTTGAAGAAGGCCACGATTTTATTCGTATCACGCCGCCATCTCAGTTGCAGCACGCGGACATTGGGACTTACAACGACCACCGTATGGCGATGTGTTTCTCGTTGGTGGCGTTGTCGGACACGCCAGTGACCATCCTGGATCCGGGATGTACGGCGAAAACCTTCCCCGACTATTTTCAGCAACTGGCGAAAATCAGTCACAAGGCCTGATGCGTAGCAACCCGGTACATCATGTACCGGGTAACTCTGCTTTCTGCTGGCCCTGAGTTGCCACAAATTCCTCCGATTCTGTTCAAATTTATAACACTGTCTGCGCTAAGGGGTAACGAACCTCGCGCGGGCAGCGTATAATGCCGCGCAATCCAGACAGCCGTGCAGGCTGAAAATACGCATCCAGCAACAGGAGAAGACAATGACGGCAATTGCCCCGGTTATTACCATCGATGGGCCCAGTGGTGCAGGGAAGGGGACCTTGTGCAAAGCGATGGCGGAGTCGTTGCAGTGGCACTTGCTGGATTCTGGCGCTATATACCGCGTACTGGCATTGGCTGCGCTTCACCACCAGGTGAATATTGAGTCTGAAGAAGCGCTGGTACCGATGGCTGCGCATCTTGATGTGCGCTTTCTCTCCGTTGAGGGTGAGATGCAGGTGATCCTTGAAGGGGAAGATGTCACCGGGGAAATCCGCACCCAGGAAGTCAGCAACACGGCATCACGTGTGGCGGCATTTCCGCGTGTGCGTGAGGCGCTGTTGCGTCGTCAACGGGCGTTCCGTGAGGAACCTGGATTAATTGCTGATGGTCGCGATATGGGAACCGTTGTCTTCCCGGATGCACCAGTAAAAATCTTTCTTGATGCCAGTTCAGAAGAGCGTGCTCATCGCCGTATGCTACAGTTGCAGGAGAAGGGCTTTAGTGTTAACTTTGATCGCCTTTTAGCCGAGATAAAGGAACGCGACGACCGCGATCGTAACCGCGCCATCGCCCCTTTAGTGCCTGCAAATGATGCTCTGGTGCTGGATTCAACCAGTATGTCCATTGAGCAAGTGATTGAAAAAGCACTTGATTATGCCCGCCAAAAGCTGGGCATTTAATCTTTTCGGCAACCGAATTGTTATAACCCTGTACCACGGATCCGGTGCCGGGCATGTGAAACAACCCCATCCGACAATGACGTCAGGTGGACGTTAAATTGAAGAATCCTGAAGATTATCAATATGACTGAATCTTTTGCGCAACTCTTTGAAGAGTCCCTGAAAGAAATCGAAACCCGTCCGGGTTCCATCGTTCGTGGCGTCGTTGTTTCTATCGACAAAGACGTAGTCCTGGTTGATGCGGGTCTGAAATCTGAATCTGCAATCCCTGCAGAGCAGTTCAAGAACGCAGCTGGCGAACTGGAAATCCAGGTGGGCGACGAAGTTGACGTTGCTCTGGACGCAGTAGAAGACGGCTTCGGTGAAACCCTGCTGTCCCGTGAAAAAGCTAAACGTCACGAAGCTTGGATCACGCTGGAAAAAGCTTACGAAGACGCTGAAACTGTTACCGGTGTTATCAACGGCAAAGTTAAAGGTGGCTTCACTGTTGAGCTGAATGGTATTCGTGCGTTCCTGCCGGGCTCACTGGTAGACGTACGTCCGGTTCGCGACACTCTGCACCTGGAAGGCAAAGAGCTTGAATTCAAAGTAATCAAGCTTGATCAGAAACGTAACAACGTGGTGGTTTCTCGCCGCGCAGTTATCGAATCTGAAAACAGCGCTGAACGTGATCAGCTGCTGGAAAACCTGCAGGAAGGCATGGAAGTCAAAGGTATCGTTAAGAACCTCACTGACTACGGCGCATTCGTGGACCTGGGCGGCGTTGACGGCCTGCTGCACATCACTGACATGGCCTGGAAACGCGTTAAGCATCCGAGCGAAATCGTCAATGTGGGCGACGAAATCACTGTTAAAGTGCTGAAGTTCGACCGCGAACGTACCCGTGTATCTCTGGGCCTGAAACAGCTGGGCGAAGATCCGTGGGTAGCTATCGCTAAGCGCTATCCGGAAGGCACCAAGCTGACCGGTCGTGTAACCAACCTGACTGATTACGGCTGCTTCGTAGAAATCGAAGAAGGCGTTGAAGGTCTGGTACACGTTTCTGAAATGGACTGGACCAACAAAAACATCCACCCGTCTAAAGTTGTTAACGTGGGCGACGTGGTTGAAGTTATGGTTCTGGACATCGACGAAGAGCGTCGTCGTATCTCCCTGGGTCTGAAGCAGTGCAAATCTAACCCATGGCAGCAGTTCGCTGAGACCCACAACAAGGGTGACCGCGTTGAAGGTAAAATCAAGTCAATCACTGACTTCGGTATCTTCATCGGCCTGGACGGCGGCATCGACGGTCTGGTTCACCTGTCTGACATCTCCTGGAACGCGACTGGCGAAGAAGCCGTTCGTGAGTACAAAAAAGGCGACGAAATCGCTGCCGTTGTACTGCAGGTTGATGCAGAGCGTGAGCGCATCTCTCTGGGCGTGAAACAGTTGGCTGAAGATCCGTTCAACAACTACATCACCCTGAACAAGAAAGGCGCTATCGTGACTGGTAAAGTCACTGCAGTTGACGCGAAAGGTGCTACAGTAGAATTAGCTGATGGCGTAGAAGGTTACCTGCGCGCTTCTGAAGCTTCACTGGACCGTATCGAAGACGCAACTCTGGTTCTGAGTGTTGGTGACGACGTTGAAGCTAAATTCACCGGCGTTGACCGTAAGAACCGCGTTGTAAGTCTGTCTGTCCGTGCGAAAGACCAGGCTGATGAGAAAGAAGCTATCAACACTGTTAACACCAAACAGGAAGAAGGCAACTTCTCTAACGCTATGGCTGAAGCGTTCAAAGCGGCTAAAGGCGAGTAATCGACCCGAGGCACCGGGTGGCGTAAGCTACCCGGTTTCGGTAAAAGCTGTCATACCTTTCCAAACAGGGATTAACCGGAGGTTACATGACCAAGTCAGAACTGATTGAAAGACTTGCTGGCCAGCATACTCATATTCCGGCGAAAGTCGTTGAGGATGCGGTCAAAGAGATGCTCGAGCATATGGCCACAACGTTGGCACAGGGCGAGCGCATTGAAATCCGGGGATTCGGCAGCTTTTCTTTGCACTACCGCGCACCGCGCACCGGACGTAACCCGAAAACGGGTGACAAAGTTGATCTGGAAGGTAAATACGTTCCCCACTTCAAGCCGGGCAAAGAATTGCGTGACCGTGCGAACATTTACGGCTAAGCCGTTACCGAACATTGAAAACGACACCTTCTGGTGTCGTTTTTTTTTGCCTGAATAGCTCCGGCGAGCGCGCTTCAGAAAAGATGTCATACCGCTGCAAACTCGACGATTTCCCGGAAGCTGACGCAGAAAACACCCATTCACTTCAATAGAAAAACCGCCAGTTCTGGCACACTGTTTTCTCCTTTCACGGAGAAGAAAGATGCCGACCACATGGATTGTGCTGGCAGGGTTAATGATCCCTGCTGCGTTGCCTTTAGGTTTTCTGCCACAACTGCCAGGTGATGGCATCCTGTTGGTGATAGCCATGGCTGCTTTGCTGCTAAGGTTGCAGCCGCTCCCTTCATTGCGCATTGCTGCACCCGTTTTGCTACTGATGCTGTGGGCGCTGGCCGAAGCCCGTCAGATGACTGCCAGTATTGACCTTCTGACCAGGGCACCGGTGAATGCTATTGTGCGGGTCACCGATGTGCGTGAAGACAACAAACAGCTGAAGATCCAATTGCTGCAAATTGATGGGCGCTATCAGTTTCCCCCGATATTCGCCACACTTAACGATAATGGCGAGGGAGAGCCGTTCTGTGCAGGACAGCGCTGGCAGATGCAGCTTCGCTTACGCCCTGTTCATGCCCGGCTCAATGAGGGGGAGTTTGATTTACAACGTTTTGCCGTAGCACAACATACGCCGTTGCAGGGAACCATCATCCGGCGTCAGGAAGTCAACAAGGCATGTAGCTGGCGATCACGCCTGATTCAATACCACTTGCCCGCATTCGCGCAGATGAAGTCCCCAGCCATTGTGCAGGCTCTGGCATTTGGTATGCGCGATGCGATGACTGAAGAACAGCGGCGGTTATTGCGCGAGACGGGAACCGCGCACTTGATGGCTATTTCGGGTATGCATATCGCGCTGGCGGCGAGTGTCGGCTGGATACTTGCACGCATGCTGCAGGTTTTTTTCCCCGCCAGACGCATTAACTATATGTTTCCTTTGATAGCGAGTGGGTTAACGGCGGCAATTTACTGCTGGGTATCCGGCAGTCATCCCCCTGCACAACGAGCGATGCTGGCTCTCACACTTTGGATAGTATTACGTATTGCAGGCTGGCAGTTAAATGGCTGGCAGGTATGGACATTATGCGTTGGGCTGCTGCTCTTTGTTGATCCTCTCACCGTCTTATCAGAGAGTTTTTGGCTTTCAGCACTGGCGGTGGCGGTATTGCTTATCTGGTATCACTGGTTCGCATTACCGGTGGGTTTCCGCACCCGGCGTCGCTGGATAGTGTTGCAGCTGCTGCATTTGCAGTTGGGCATAATGTTGCTGATGGCACCACTGCAAATACTTCTGTTTCAGGGCATCAGTATCAGTGCATTGCTGGCAAATCTGCTGGCTGTGCCAGTCATCTCTTTTATCTCTGTGCCGCTGATATTGCTGGCGATGCTGGTACCAGTGGTACCGTTATCCAGTAGTTTGTGGTGGCTGGCTGACCAGTCGGTTCATAAGGTGATGCAGGGGCTGGCGTGGCTTCCTCCGGGCTGGTTGGCCTGGGGAGAGGCATTGCCAGCGATGGGTTTGCTATGGGGCGGGACATTAGCCTGGCGTAGCGGGATCTTTTATCGCGCACCTGTACAGTGTTGCAGCATCGCGGTTGCTCTATTGATCTGGCGTAGCAATACGCCGCGTGAAGAATGGCAAATTGACATGATCGACGTAGGGCATGGGCTGGCGGTGGTTATCACCCAGGGGGATGAAGCGGTGCTGTATGACACCGGACCACGCTGGAACCAGGGCGATGCCGGTAATCGTGTCATACTTCCCTGGCTGCAGCGTAAAAACAAAACGCTCCGTGCAGTGATGCTGAGTCATAAGCATCTGGACCATCGTGGTGGTCTGGACTCGATTGTTGCCGCTATGCCAGAGACACCGGTGCGCAGCGCTCTGCCCGAGACTCACCATCTCCCCTGTTTTCAGGGGGAAACGTGGCTTTGGGGTAAGTTACGTTTTAACGTGTTATGGCCACCCCGGGGAGCCACCCGGGGGGAAAATAATGATTCCTGTGTGGTGCGCGTTGATGATGGCAAAGTCAGCCTGTTGTTAACCGGGGATATTGAGCTGGAAGCGGAAAGACAATTGGTGACGCAGCAAAAGCAGGCGCTGGCCTCGACCATCCTGCAAGTGCCGCATCATGGCAGCCGCACATCCTCCAGTGCGTTGCTGTTACGCAATGTCGCAGGCAGGGTAGCGATTGCCTCGGTGGCGCGCTACAACGCCTGGCGAATGCCAGCCAAAACGGTAGTCGATGCTTACCGCCAGAATGGATATCTTTGGTATGACACTGCGCAATCAGGACAGATTCACATCGCGATTAATGCAGGTGATTGGCAGATTAAGGGTTTAAGAGAGCAAATAATGCCCCGCTGGTATCATCAGTGGTTTGGCGTCAAACGTGAATCCAGGTAGAATGAGCGGCTATTTCAAACAGCGTGAATAAATGATGCATCAAGACAAAGATCTCTCAACGTGGCAGACATTTCGCCGACTCTGGCCGATGATTGCGCCCCACAAAGCTGGCTTATTCGTGTCTGCTGTGGCGCTGATACTCAATGCGGCAGGCGATACTTTAATGCTCTCCCTGTTGAAACCTTTACTGGATGATGGCTTCGGTAAAGCTGATAAATCCGTACTGCTGTGGATGCCGCTGGCGGTAATTGGCTTAATGCTTATCCGCGGCGTCACCAGCTATATTTCAAGCTACTGTATTTCATGGGTTTCAGGCAATGTGGTGATGAATATGCGCCGTCGCCTGTTTAGCCATATGATGGGGATGCCGGTTGCCTTCTTCGACCAGCAATCTACCGGTACGCTGTTGTCCCGTATTACCTATGATTCTGAGCAGGTCGCTTCATCATCATCCAGTGCGCTGGTCACGGTGGTGCGTGAAGGGGCGTCAATCATTGGCCTGTTCATTATGATGTTCTACTACAGCTGGCAGCTGTCTTTGATCCTCATCCTGCTGGCGCCGATTGTGTCATTCGCGATTCGTAACGTCTCAAAACGCTTCCGTAATATCAGCAAAACCATGCAGAACACCATGGGGCAGGTGACGACCAGCGCAGAACAGATGCTCAAAGGGCACAAAGAAGTGCTGATTTTCGGTGGTCAGGAAGTGGAGTCAGAGCGTTTCGGCCGTGTCAGCAATAAGATGCGTCAGCAGGGCATGAAACTGGTATCCGCTTCATCTATTTCTGATCCGGTTATTCAGCTGATTGCTTCTCTGGCTCTGGCATTCGTGCTGTATGCCGCCAGCTTCCCAAGCGTTATGGCGACGTTAACCGCCGGTACCATCACCGTGGTGTTCTCCTCGATGATCGCGCTGATGCGTCCGCTGAAATCACTGACTAACGTCAATGCGCAGTTCCAGCGTGGTATGGCAGCCTGCCAGACATTATTCAGCATTCTCGATAGCGAGCAGGAATGTGATAACGGCAAGCGCGAACTGGGTCGTGCTAAAGGTGATGTCGAGTTCCGCAACGTGACCTTTACTTATCCAGGTCGTGATATTCCGGCGTTACGCGATATCAATCTGTCGCTGCCTGCGGGCAAAACGGTGGCGCTGGTTGGCCGCTCTGGGTCTGGTAAATCCACCATGGCAAGCCTGTTGACCCGTTTTTACGATATTCAGCAAGGTGAAATCCTGCTGGATGGTCACGATTTGCGGGAGTACACCCTGAGTTCATTACGTAATCAGGTGGCGCTGGTGTCGCAAAATGTCCATCTGTTCAATGACACCATTGCTAACAACATTGCTTATGCGCGCAATGAACAATACAGCCGTGAAGAGATTGAGCGTGCGGCGACGATGGCCCATGCCATGGATTTCATTAAGAAAATGGATAACGGTCTCGATACAGTTATCGGTGAAAATGGGGTACTGCTTTCCGGTGGTCAGCGTCAGCGTATCGCCATTGCCCGTGCTTTGCTGCGTGATTGTCCGATCCTGATCCTCGATGAGGCCACCTCGGCACTGGATACCGAGTCCGAACGCGCGATTCAATCGGCACTGGACGAGTTGCAGAAAAACCGCACTTCACTGGTGATTGCCCACCGCCTTTCTACCATCGAAAAAGCCGATGAAATTGTGGTGGTTGAAGATGGCCGTATCGTTGAGCGTGGTACGCACGAGGTGCTGCTGGCGCAGAAAGGTGCTTATGCCCAACTTCACAAGCTCCAGTTTGGCCAATGATTGAACGCATCTGGAGTGGGCGATCGCCATTATGGCTGCTGTTATGGCCGTTCAGTCTGTTGTATGGGGCCATCAGCTGGCTGATTCGCCTCAGTTTCCAGCGCGGCTGGCGTAAAAGCTGGCGCGCGCCCTGTCCGGTGATTGTGGTTGGCAACCTGACGGCAGGAGGCAACGGCAAAACACCGGTGGTTATCTGGCTGGTGCAGGCATTGCAACAACGTGGCCTGCGTCCGGGTGTGGTCTCCCGTGGTTACGGTGGTAAAGCAGAAAGCTATCCATTGCTGGTCAGCGCAGAAACGCCCACCGGGCAGGCGGGTGATGAGCCGGTTTTGATTGCGCAACGCACCCAGGTACCGGTGGCGGTAGCCCCGCAGCGGCGTGCTGCCGTTGAAGCGTTACTGGCCCAGCAATCGCTGGATGTGATCATCACCGATGATGGTTTGCAGCACTACGCCTTGCAGCGCGATCGTGAGGTGGTGGTGGTCGATGGCGTGCGCCGCTTTGGTAATGGCTGGTGGTTACCGGCCGGGCCGATGCGGGAGCGCGCTTCGCGTCTTGAGCAGGTTGATGCGGTTATCGTCAATGGTGGAGAAGCCACAGGGCGGGAAATTGCCATGACGCTGCAACCCGGCCTGGCCATTAATCTGGTCACGGGACAAAGCGCCACGCTAGACCAGTTACCTCCGGTGGTGGCGATGGCCGGTATCGGACATCCGCCGCGTTTCTTCACTACCCTGAAACAACAGGGGCTACAGCCGATTGCCGAAGTGGCCTTTGCCGATCATCATGCCTATAACCAGGCGGAACTGAACAGTTTGATCCAGAAAGGGCAATGTCTGTTGATGACGGAGAAAGATGCCGTTAAGTGCCGGACTTTTGCCGGTGAAAACTGGTGGTATTTACCCGTTGATGCCCATCTGTCCGGTGCGGCGCTGCCTGCGCTGCTGGATGACATTACGCAACTTTGTCTCACAGCGCGCCATTCACAGCCGCGCTAGTTTCTGGAGGGAAACTGAGTTATGACCCACGCGGATTCCCTTTCTTTAGCCACTGCCCGTCACCTCCATCTTGCCGCCCAGGGCCTGCTAAGACCGCCGAAACGCCGGGCGCGTTTTGCCGATATTCACGCCACCATTCGGCAGATGTCGCTGCTGCAAATCGATACCATCAATGTCGTGGCGCGCAGCCCGTATCTGGTGTTGTTTAGTCGGCTGGGCAATTACCCGATTAACTGGCTGGAAGAGACGCTGGCTGCGGGGGCGCTATTTGAATACTGGGCGCATGAAGCCTGTTTTATTCCCCGTGAAGATTATCCGTTATTGCGCCATCGCATGCTTGATCCTTCACGTCTGGGCTGGAAATACAATGCGCAGTGGGTAGCGGATCATCAGCAGGAAATTGCGGACTTGCTAGAGCATATCAATGCCAACGGGCCCGTACGCGCCGCCGATTTTGTGGCGGATAAGCAGAGTAAACCGGGCTGGTGGGCGTGGAAACCGCATAAACGCCATCTGGAAAATTTGTTCAGCGCCGGTGAACTGATGGTGGTGGAACGGCGTAATTTTCAGCGGGTGTATGACCTGCACCAGCGCGTGATGCCGGACTGGGATGATGGACAGCATGCATTGCGTGAAGATGATGCCGTGGTAAGTATGCTGAACCACAGCGCGCGCAGCCTGGGGATTTTCCGTCCCGCGTGGCTGGCAGATTATTACCGTCTGAAACGCGTAGCGCTACAACCCTGGCTGGCGGGGGCTGAGGCTCGAGGCGATATCGTGCCAGTGCAGGTTGAGCAACTGGGTGACATGTGGTTGCATCGCGATCTCTTGCCACAACTGGAGAAACCGCAGCCTGCGACCCATACCGCGCTGTTGTCACCCTTTGATCCGGTGGTATGGGATCGCCGTCGGGCGCTGGAACTGTTCAATTTTGACTACCGTATCGAATGCTATACCCCGGCAGAAAAGCGTAAATACGGTTATTTCGTGTTGCCTGTTTTGCATCGCGGCAGCCTGAAAGGGCGGCTGGATGCAAAAATGGACCGCCAGGCGCAGCAACTGGTCATCCGATCATTTTGGCTGGAAGAGGGTGTGCGTGTGACGGCTGGCTTTATCAGCGATGTAAAGCGCGCCATCTCGCGGTTTGCGCACTGGCAGGGTGCCAGTGAAGTGGTGATCGAGCAGGCTCCGGCAGCGTTACGCGCCGCCTGGTCAGATCGCTGGATATTAACCGAGTAGTGGATTGCGGCACGTTGCCTGGCGCTGCGCTATGGTATGCTAACCGCCTGACGCATCGATCCACTGGAGGAGATTATGGATCACCGTTTACTTGAGATTGTGGCTTGCCCGGTTTGCAATGGAAAACTGTACTACAACAAAGAGCAGCAGGAGTTGATCTGCAAACCTGATGGGCTGGCTTTCCCGGTGCGGGATGGCATTCCGGTATTACTGGAAACCGAAGCACGCACCTTGTCTGTTGAAGAGATTCATCCATGAGTTTCGTCGCCATTATTCCGGCGCGTTATGCTTCAACGCGTCTGCCAGGTAAACCTCTGGTGGATATTCTCGGTAAACCGATGGTGGTGCATGTGATGGAGCGTGCCCGCGAATCCGGTGCGGATCGTGTCATTGTTGCCACCGACCATCCGGACGTGGCAGCCGCTGTCGAAGCCGCTGGTGGTGAGGTCTGCATGACCAGCCCTGACCATCATTCCGGTACCGAGCGTCTGGCGGAAGTGATTGAAAAATATCAGTTCCCGGATGACACCATTATCGTCAATGTCCAGGGCGATGAGCCGATGATCCCACCTGCCATTGTGCGTCAGGTTGCGGCAAATCTCGCTCAGGCTGAAGCGGGGATGGCGACCCTGGCAGTGCCGATTCACGATGCAGAAGAAGCCTTCAATCCCAACGCGGTAAAAGTGGTGACCGATGCGCGGGGTTATGCGCTTTATTTCTCACGCGCCACCATTCCCTGGGATCGTGAACGTTACGCGAAATCGCGTGAACAGGCTGGCGATACGCTGCTGCGTCATATTGGCATCTATGCTTATCGTGCAGGCTTTATACGTCGCTACATTGCCTGGGCACCTTGCCCGCTTGAGCAGATTGAGCTGCTCGAGCAGCTGCGCGTGTTGTGGTACGGCGAAAAAATCCACGTTGCGGTGGCGGAAACCGTGCCGAGCGTGGGTGTTGATACCCCGGAAGACCTGCAACGCGTTCGCGTAGCGATGCAGGGGTAATCCCGCAGAGGCCAGCTTGTTACGAGCTGGCTCTGCTGTTCTTTGATCTGGCGCATCACTCTGCGCTGCAGTGACCTCCAGGATAATCAAGTCACTTTGACTGGGGAGGATGACGCATGGAACAGCTCCGTTCAGAACTCGCGCTGGTGCTTGGAGAGAGCGTCGGCCGTCTCGAAACCATTAGTGAACAATCACAATCGCGGCTTTACGCCCTGTACGATGCCGCCGATAAACCGATGCCGGTGGTGGCGAAGTATTTCCGTCATCAGGGGCGCGCCGCGCTGGAAGCCAAAAAGCTGGCGATGCTGGGCCGTGATGGTTTGATTGCCGTTCCTGCGGTGTTTGGCTTGGTGCTGAGTCAGCAAAAGCCGGTGCATGAAATGTTACTGATGTCCCGCCTCAATGGTGTTTCTGCTGAAGCGCCATCGCGCACCGCCGCACGCTGGGAGCAGTTGTGTGAACAGGTGATTGAGGGCTTGCTGGCCTGGCATCGTATTGATAGCCACGGCCTGGTGGGTAATATCGACAGCATTCAGGAAAACAGCTGGCCCGCCTGGTATCAGCAGCGGGTTGAAGTGCTGTGGTCAACCCTGGGGTATCTGTCACCCCCGTCTTTTACTCTCGACGATCGGCAAATTCTGTTCCGCAGTCGTCAGCAGTTGCCCCGCCTGCTGGAAGGATTTGACGATCCCTGTGTGCTGATTCATGGCAACCTGCGCCTCGCGAGCATTATGAAGGATGTGCATAGCGATCAACTGGTGGCGATGACCCAGCCCGGCAATGTGCTGTGGGCGCCACGTGAGTTTGAGTTGATGCGGCTGGGGGATAACGGTGCTGAGGCGTCACTGCTGCAACACTATTTGCAGCGCGCGCCAGTGGCGGAAGGTTTCCTCTGGCGGCGCTGGCTGTATCAATTATGGGACTGCATCGAAACGCTGGTAAATACCGGGCAATTTGATCGCCCGCGTTTCGATCGTGCACGGGAACAGCTACTCCCCTGGCTGGGGTGAGGTCATATCATCTCCGTGGACTGCCTGCCACGCCTGTCCCAGCGTTTCATAAATCGCCCGTTCACTATGGCTCAGCCATAAGGGAGAGGGGATGGCTCGCTCCCACCAATTTAGTGGTGAGGTGATAGCCAGCTGATTAGCCGGTGCTGCCAGGGGATTTAGCCCGGCGGCCTGGAAGAAATGCATGGCGCGCGGCAGATGATTCGCTGAGGTGACCAGCAGGAACGGATGCTGTCCCACGGCGATTTTTACCGCCTGTGCTTCCTCTCGGGTGTCTTTGGGTTGATCCAGCACCATAATGGCATCAGCCGGAACGCCGAGACTCTCCGCCACCTGCGCCGCGACGCGGGCGTTACTCATCGGGTTATCTCCTGCTGCCGCGCCGGTAAAGATCATCTTCGCCTGCGGATAACGTCGCCACTGGCGTACTCCTTCGGCCACGCGAGGCAGACTATTCCCAATCAGGTTCGAACTGGGTGCCCATGCAGGATTAAAGGTGTATCCACCGCCCAACACCACGATATAATCGACGCGTTCACTGCGGTTCCAGGTCGGATACTGGTTTTCCAGCGGCAGCAACAGGCGATCGGCCACCGGTTGCAGGCTGAATAACAGCAGCAGAAGCCAGCTGATTGATATCAGTATTTTGCCGCTTTTCTGCCAGCGGCTGAACCAGAGCAATAAAAGTCCGGCTGCCATGAATGACAGCAGCAGCGGCAAGGGCAGTAACATCCCACCGATCACTTTTTTTAACGTGAAAAACATCGAAAATTGCTCCTTTTGGCCGAAAAAACAGCAGCCAGACACTAACCACGGGATGAAAGGTTCATTCTTGTTGAGCCTGTGACAAAATAGCACAAGTTGAATGCAGCAGAGCGGAGCGACCAGCATGCAGGATCGTAACTTTGACGATCTCGCGGAGAGATTTTCAAAGAACATTTATGGCACCAAAAAAGGCATGGTGCGCCAGGCGATCCTGTGGGATGAGCTGGATGCGCTACTGCCGACGCTGCCCGCCGGGCCGCTGTCGGTGCTGGATGCGGGTGGTGGTGTAGGGCAAATCTCCAGCGGCCTGGCCGCGCGCGGGCATCAGGTGGTCCTGTGCGACCTTTCTGCCGAGATGCTGAAGCTGGCTGAGGCGCACGCACTTGCCGAGGGTGTGAGCCACAACATGCAATTCAAACAAATTAGCGCACAACAGGTCGGCGAACATTTGGATAAGCCAGTTGATCTGGTATTGTTTCACGCTGTGCTGGAATGGGTCGCGCAGCCCGAGGAAGTATTACAGGCGTTATGGCGCACCCTGAAGCCGGGTGGGGTATTGTCGCTGATGTTTTTTAATCGCCATGCCTTAACTCTGCGCCTGCTCACCCTCGGCAATTTTGGCTATCTGCAGGCCAATATGTCCAAACGCAAAAAGCGCACGCTGTCGCCTGATTATCCCCGCGATCCTGAAGAAGTATATCGCTGGCTGACAGACTGCGGCTTTGAGATTGAACAGCGCGCTGGCATTCGCGTCTTTTGTGACTACATGAAAGAGCAGGCCGCCGCCCTGAAAGACGTTGAGTCCATTATTGAGATGGAACGGCGCTACTGTCGCCAGGAGCCCTTTTTGAGTTTAGGGCGCTATATCCACGTGACCGCGCGCAAACCCAGGTAGAAGGACCAACTATGAGCGAATTTTCCCAGACGGTGCCCGAACTGGTGGCATGGGCGCGCAAGAACGATTTTTCGCTTGCGCTGCCGGTAGAACGTCTGGCCTTTTTGCTGGCTATCGCCACCTTAAACGGTGAGCGGATGGATGGCGAAATGAGTGAAGGTGAGTTGATTGACGCATTTCGTCATGTCAGCAAAGCGTTCGAACAAACCCACGAAACCGTACAGGTGCGTGCCAACAACGCCATCAACGATATGGTGCGGCAGCGTCTGCTTAACCGTTTTACCAGCGAACTGACGGAAGGTAATGCTATTTACCGTCTGACGCCACTGGCCATCGGCATCACCGACTATTACATCCGCCAGCGCGAATTTTCGACTCTGCGTCTTTCGATGCAGCTGTCGATTGTGGCGCAGGAGCTGAAACGCGCTGCCGATGCTGCGGAAGAGGATGGTGATGAATTTCACTGGCACCGTAACGTATTTGCGCCACTGAAATATTCGGTGGCGGAAATTTTCGACAGCATCGATATGACGCAGCGCCTGATGGATGAACAGCAGCAGGCGGTGAAAACCGATATCGCCGATCTGCTGAACAAAGACTGGCGTGCGGCGATTTCCAGCTGTGAAATGCTGCTGTCAGAAACCTCCGGCACGCTGCGTGAATTGCAGGATACGCTGGAAGCGGCGGGCGATAAGTTACAGGCCAATCTGCTGCGTATTCAGGACGCCACCCTGAGCAGCCCGGACCTGGGCTTTGTCGATAAGCTGGTATTTGATCTGCAAAGTAAGCTGGACCGCATTATCAGCTGGGGCCAGCAGGCTATTGACCTGTGGATTGGCTATGATCGCCACGTCCATAAATTTATTCGTACCGCCATCGACATGGACAAAAACCGCGTATTTGCGCAGCGTTTGCGTCTGTCGGTGCAAAACTATTTCGACCAACCGTGGGCGCTGACCTACGCCAACGCCGACCGTCTGTTTGATATGCGTGATGAAGAGATGACGCTGCGCAACGACGAGGTGATGGGGGAACTGCCGCCCGAGCTGGAATACGAAGAGTTTAACGAAATTCGTGAGCAACTGGCCGCAATGATTGAAGAAGCCCTGCAGGTGTACCGGCAGGAGCAGCGACCACTCAACCTTGCCACGGTGATGCGCGATTATCTGTCGCAATATCCGCGTGCCCGCCACTTTGATTTGGCGCGCATCGTGATTGATCAGGCGGTTCGCCTCGGCGTGGCCGAAGCCGATTTAGCCGGTCTACCTGCGGAATGGCAGACCATTAATGAATACGGAGCCAAGGTGCAGGCACATGTCATCGACAAATATTGAACAAGTGATGCCAGTCAAACTGGCTCAGGCACTGGCCAATCCCATTTTCCCCGCGCTCGATAGCCAGTTACGCGCGGGACGCCACATTGGCATCGAAGAGCTGGATAATCATGCATTCCTGATGGATTACCAGGAATATCTGGAAGAGTTTTACGCGCGTTATAACGTGGAACTGATTCGTGCGCCGGAAGGATTTTTCTACCTGCGCCCACGTTCGACCACGCTGATCCCGCGTTCGGTGCTGTCCGAGCTGGATATGATGGTGGGGAAAATCCTCTGTTTCCTCTATCTCAGCCCGGAACGTCTGGCGAATGAAGGCATCTTCACCCAGCAGGAATTGTACGACGAACTCCTGTCGCTGGCGGACGAGAGCAAATTGCTCAAGCTGGTTAACCAGCGCTCCACTGGCTCCGACCTTGACCGTGCCAAATTGCAGGAGAAGATGCGCGCATCGCTCAACCGCCTGCGCCGTCTCGGCATGGTGTGGTTTATGGGCAATGACAGCAGCAAATTTCGCATTACTGAATCGGTGTTTCGCTTCGGTGCCGATGTGCGCAGTGGTGATGATGCCCGCGAAGCGCAGCTGCGTCTGATTCGCGATGGCGAAGCCATGACGCTGGAAAACGCCAGCGCCACCCCGGACAGCGATGAAAACGATAACGACGCCGAGAGCGAAGCGAGTGATAACGCGGAGGATGAGCAGGCATGATTGAACGCGGTAAATTTCGTTCGCTAACCCTGATTAACTGGAACGGCTTCTTTGCCCGTACCTTTGATCTTGATGAGCTGGTGACCACCCTGTCGGGCGGTAACGGTGCCGGTAAATCGACCACCATGGCGGCGTTTGTCACGGCGTTGATCCCGGACCTGACGCTGCTGCATTTCCGTAACACCACCGAGGCCGGTGCAACCTCCGGTTCGCGTGATAAAGGTCTGCACGGTAAGTTGCGAGCCGGTGTCTGCTATGCGGTGCTGGATGTGGTCAACTCACGCCATCAGCGCGTGGTAGTTGGGGTGCGTCTGCAACAGGTGGCCGGGCGTGACAAGAAGGTCGATATCAAGCCGTTCAGCATTCATGGCCTACCCACCGATACTCAGCCGACCGATATGCTCACCGAGATCCTCGGCAGCCGTCAGGCGCGTGTCCTGCCGCTGGCGGAAGTGAAAGATCGGGTGGAAGCGCAGGAAGGTGTGCAGTTCCGTCAATACAGCTCGGTAACCGATTACCACGCCACGCTGTTTGAGCTTGGCGTAGTGCCGCGTCGCCTGCGTACTGCTGGCGATCGCAGCAAGTTCTATCGCCTGATTGAAGCCTCTCTGTACGGCGGTATCTCCAGCGCCATTACCCGATCGCTGCGTGATTACCTGCTGCCGGAAAACAGCGGGGTGCGTAAGGCCTTCCAGGATATGGAAGCCGCACTGCGTGAAAACCGCATGACGCTGGAAGCGATTCGCGTCACCCAATCTGACCGCGACCTGTTTAAGCATCTGATCTCGGAAGCCACCAGCTACGTTTCAGCGGACTACATGCGTCACGCCAACGAACGTCGCATCCATCTTGATGGTGCCTTGCAGCTGCGTAACGAGTTATTTACCAGCCGTAACCAGCTGGCTTCGGAACAGTATCGCCACATTGAAATGGCGCGCGAGTTGTCGGAACACACGGGTGCCGAAAGCGATCTGGAAACCGATTATCAGGCTGCCAGCGATCACCTGAATCTGGTACAGACGGCGATGCGTCAGCAGGAAAAGATCGAGCGCTACGATGCCGATCTGGAAGAGCTGACTTACCGCCTCGAAGAACAGAATGAGGTGGTGGCCGAAGCACGTGAGGTGCATGAAGAAAATGAAGCGCGTGCCGAAGCAACGGAAGTGGAAGTCGATGAGCTGAAAAGCCAGCTGGCCGATTTCCAGCAGGCGCTTGATGTGCAGCAAACCCGTGCCATTCAGTATCAGCAGGCCTTGCAGGCGCTGGAAAAAGCGCGTGCGCAATGCCAGCTTGCCGATCTGACCATCGACAATGCCGCTGAATGGCAGGAAACCTTCCAGGCGCGTGAAGAAGAAGCGACGGAACAACTGCTGCGCCTGGAACAGAAGCTGAGCGTTGCCGAAGCGGCGCACAGCCAGTTTGAGCAGGCGCTGACGCTGGTCACCAGCATTGCCGGTGAGGTAAACCGTCAGGATGCCTGGTCGGTTGGCCGTGAATTGCTGCGTGATGCCGCCAACCAGCGCCATCATGCGGAACAACTTTCGTCGCTGCGTTTACGCCTCAATGAACTGGAGCAGCGCCTGCGTGAGCAGAATGAAGCGGAGCGTTTGCTGGCGGAATTCTGTAAGCGTCAGGGGCAGCAATATGATGCCGATGCCCTCGAAGGTTTGCAGCGTGAGCTGGAAGCGCAGATTGAACAGCTGAGTACCAGCGTCGCCGATGCCGGTGAGCGTCGCATGCTGATGCGTCAGGAGCTGGAGCAACTGCGTGAACGCATCACCGCGCTGACCGCTCGTGCGCCGCACTGGCTGGCTGCGCAGGAGATCCTGACCCAGCTCAGCGAACAAACCGGCCAGCAGCTGACCAGCAGCCAGCAAATCACCGAATTTATGCAGCAGCTGCTGGAGCGCGAGCGTGAAACCACCGTCGAACGTGATGAAGTGGCGGCGCGTAAACGTGAAATCGAGAAACAAATCGAACGCTTAAGCCAGCCTGGCGGTGCGGAAGATGCGCGTCTGACCCAGCTGGCCGAGCGGTTTGGCGGCGTGTTGCTGTCGGAAATTTATGATGATGTGACGCTGGATGATGCGCCTTACTTCTCAGCGCTGTATGGTCCTTCACGCCATGCCATCGTGGTACCGGATTTGTCACTGGTACGCGAGTTGCTGAATGGTCTGGAAGATTGCCCGGAAGATCTCTATCTGATCGAAGGGGACCCGCAGTCATTTGATGACAGCGTATTCGGCGTTGATGAGCTGGAAAACGCGGTAGTGGTGAAGGTGGCGGAACGTCAGTGGCGCTACTCTCGCTTCCCGAAAGTGCCGTTATTTGGCCGCGCTGCGCGTGAAAACCAGCTGGAACTGCTGAATAACGAACGCGATCAGCTGGCGGAACGCTACGCCACGCTGTCGTTTGATGTACAGAAAACCCAGCGTCTGCACCAATCCTTCAGCCGCTTTATCGGCAGCCATCTGGCGGTGGCGTTTGATGAAGATCCGGAAGCGCTGATTCGCCAGCTGAATAGCCGTCGTGGTGAACTGGAACGCGCGCTGAGTCAGCATGAAAACGATAACCAGCAGCAACGTATGCAATACGAGCAGGCGCGCGAGGGCGTGGCCCAGCTGAATCGCCTGTTGCCACGCGTTACGCTGTTGCTGGACGATACGCTGGCTGACCGTTGTGAAGAGATCCGTGAGCGCGTTGATGAAGCCCAGGAAGCCGCACGTTTCCTGCATCAGCACGGTAATAAACTGGCGAAGCTGGAACCGCTGGTGGCGGTGTTGCAGAGCGATCCGCAGCAGCACGAACAGCTGGAGCGCGACTATCAGCAGGCGCAGCAGCTGCAGCGCGAAACGCGCCAGCAGGCATTTGCGCTGACCGAAGTGGTGCAGCGTCGTGCTCACTTCAGCTATGTCGATTCAGCGGGCATGCTGACCGGCAACAGCAATCTGAACGAGAAATTGCGTCAGCGCCTTGAGCAGGCGGAAGGCGAGCGCAGCCGCGCCCGTGAACGTCTGCGCGAGCATCAGGCGCAGCTGACGCAGTACTCTCAGGTGCTGGCATCACTGAAAAGCTCTTATGACGCCAAGCGCGACATGCTGAAAGAGTTGCAGCAGGAGATGCAGGACATCGGTGTTCATGCGGATGCCAGCGCGGAAGAACGCGCCCGCGCCCGTCGCGATGAACTGTATACCGCGCTGAGCCATAACCGTGCGCGTCGTAATCAGCTGGAAAAACAGCTGACGTTCTGCGAAGCCGAAATGGACGGGCTGCAGAAGAAACTGCGTAAGCTGGAGCGCGATTATCATCAGATGCGCGAGCAGGTGGTGAGCGCCAAAGCGGGCTGGTGTACCGTATTGCGTCTGGTGAAAGAAAATGGCGTCGAGCGCCGTCTGCATCGTCGTGAACTGGCCTATCTGAGCGGTGATGAGCTGCGTTCCATGTCGGATAAAGCGTTGGGTGCGCTGCGTCTGGCGGTGGCGGATAACGAACATCTGCGCGATGTGTTGCGCATGTCGGAAGACCCCAAACGCCCGGAACGTAAAATTCAGTTCTTTATTGCGGTGTATCAGCATCTGCGCGAGCGTATCCGTCAGGACATCATTCGTACTGATGATCCGGTGGAAGCCATCGAGCAGATGGAGATTGAGCTGAATCGTCTGACGGAAGAACTGATGGCGCGTGAGCAGACGCTGGCGATCAGTTCGCGCAGCGTCGCCAATATCATCCGTAAAACCATTCAGCGTGAACAGAACCGTATTCGTCAGCTTAACCAGGGTCTGCAGGCGGTCAGCTTCGGTCAGGTGCGCAGCGTGCGTCTTAACGTTAACGTGCGCGAAACCCATTCCATGCTGCTGGATACGCTGTCGGAAGAACACGAACAGCATCAGGATCTGTTCAACAGCAATCGCCTGACCTTCTCAGAAGCGCTGGCGAAGCTGTACCAGCGTCTGAATCCGCAGATCGATATGGGCCAGCGTACGCCGCAAACCATCGGTGAAGAGTTGCTCGACTATCGCAACTATCTGGAGATGGAAGTTGAGGTTAACCGTGGCTCCGATGGCTGGTTACGTGCGGAAAGTGGCGCGCTTTCTACCGGTGAAGCCATCGGTACCGGGATGTCGATTCTGGTGATGGTGGTGCAGAGCTGGGAAGAGGAATCACGCCGTCTGCGCGGTAAAGATATCTCGCCGTGCCGTCTGCTGTTCCTTGATGAAGCGGCACGTCTCGATGCACGATCCATCGCCACTCTGTTTGAGCTGTGTGAGCGTCTGGAGATGCAGTTGGTGATCGCTGCGCCGGAAAATATCAGCCCGGAAAAAGGGACTACCTATAAACTGGTGCGTAAGGTGTTCAACAACACCGAGCATGTCCATGTGGTGGGCCTGCGCGGCTTCTCGGCTGATCCGGCACCGGTAAAGCGCGAGAACAGTGATATCGACCTGGAAACAGAAAATTCCTAACGTTGAATCTGGTTAAAATTCATCGCTACGGTTAATGTGTAAACGGCATTTGCAGCCTGATGCAAATGCCGTTTTTATTTGTATACTCAAAAATATGTATAAGGTCGTACACAGCATAAGCGAGTCGGCTGTGACTTAGGCGAGAAGGGGGCAGGGATGTTGCTGAATAATAAAAGCAGATTCAATCGTGCTGCAATAGCACTCAGTTTGTCACTGGTATTGTCGCCACTGGCTACCAGCCACGCGGCGATTATCGCGGCGCTGCCCGGCACAACGCATCGCACCATGACCGTTGCGGCCAGTCAGCATCAGATTCAGCAGGCTTTCAGCCCCAGCGAACAACCGTTCTATCTGCCCGGTCTGGCAGGCATTTATGCGGCGCGTAATATGGCGCCGCTGTGGCAGGACCGGGCCGCCGTGCAGGCGTTCCAGCAGCAACTGGCGGAAGTGGCACTTTCCGGCGTGCAGCCGCAGTTTACCCGCTGGGTGGGACTGTTAACCAACCCGGAAATCAAAGGGATGGCGCGTGATATTGTGTTAAGCGATGCCATGCTGGGCTATCTGCAATTTGTCTCGAATGTCCCCACCCAGGGTGAGACCTGGTTATACAGCAACGTGCCTTACAAAATGGCCATGCCGACGGTGGCGGTAATTAATCAATGGCAGAACGCGGTGAACGGCGGTGGCAGCCGCAGCTTTGTGACGTCGCTGGAGCCGCAGCATCCGCAATACCGGCCGATGCATGCTGCGCTGAAAACCCTGCTGACTGACAATCGCCCGTGGCCGCAGTTGCGCGATAGCGGCACGCTGCGTCCCGGCCAGATCAGCAATGATATCCCCGCGCTGCGCGAGATTTTGCAACGTACCGGTATGCTGACCGGCCATAGCGCGACGCCAACGCCAGCAGACGATGCGGTGCCTACTGCACCAGTGCCGGTGAGCCAGAGCGAGCAGCCGGTCGCTGTCAGCCCTTCGGCTACCAGCGTCAATGATTTGCCCGCCCAGGCACCGCAGCCGTTGGGCAATGTAGCGGCAAACCCAGGGCAGTCCACCAATAATGTCTATGATACGGCGCTGGTAGACGGCGTAAAACGTTTCCAGCACTGGCAGGGACTGGCTGATGATGGGGCGATTGGTCCACGTACCCGTGAATGGCTCAATGTGTCGCCGCAAATGCGCGCTGCGCTGCTGGCGCTGAATATCCAGCGTTTACGCCTGCTGCCGGATGATATGCATAACGGCATCATGGTGAATATCCCCAACTATTCGCTGACCTACTACAACAACGGTGCCACCATCCTGTCATCACGGGTGATTGTCGGCCGTCCCGATCGTAAAACCCCACTGATGCGCAGCGCGCTGAATAACGTGGTACTGAATCCGCCGTGGAATGTGCCAACCTCACTGGTGCGTCAGGACATTGTGCCGAAGGTCAAACAGGATCCGAGCTATCTCTACAAGCATGGCTTTATCTTGCTGTCTGGCTGGAGTGAGGATGCTGAGGTGATCGATCCATCGATGATCGACTGGAGAATGGTATCGGCTGCCAGCTTTCCGTATCGCATACGGCAGTCGCCCGGGGCGATGAATTCGCTGGGTCGCTACAAATTCAATATGCCCAGTTCGGATGCGATTTATCTGCACGATACACCAAACCATAACCTGTTCCAGCGTGATATCCGCGCCCTTAGTTCCGGCTGTGTTCGCGTGAATAAGGCGTCGGAGCTGGCTGATTTGTTGTTGCAGGACGCGGGCTGGAATGACAGTCGCATCTCCGACACCCTGAAGGAGGGCAACACGCGATATGTGCCGATTCGCCACCGGATCCCGGTTAACCTGTATTATCTGACGGCCTGGGTGGCGGATGATGGTCAACCGCAGTATCGTACAGATATTTACAATTATGATAATCCAGCGCGTTCTGGCAGCCAGGTATTGGTGAAAGCCGGGCAGTTGCTGCTCTAGTGATTGATTTATCGATACTCCCCGCTATTTAAAAATTCCAAAACCAGTTCCGAATAAGTGATGTCGGGCTGGTTTTGGCCTTTCTGTTCCCGGCCACGGGTTGACTGAGTTTACTGCTGCGGTTAATGTTCGGCCTTGTGTGCTTTTTACACATTTTTTATCGCTTTAATCTCAGGTAAACCCGCTTAATGGCTAATTTTGATTCTCAGCGTCGTAAATTGCTCCTGATCGGAGGGGCAGCCGCAGGCCTGTCACTGCTGCCTGGCTCAGCACTGGCCTCGCTTTCCACCTCCCGTCCGCGAATTCTGACGCTCAATAACCTTCACACCGGTGAAAGCCTTAAAACAGAGTTTTTTAACGGCAAGAGTTATGACAAGGATGAGTTAGCTCGCTTAAATCACTTTTTCCGTGACTACCGTGCCAATCAGATGAGAAAGATTGACCCGCATCTGTTTGACCAGATTTATCGTCTGCAGGCGCTGCTGGGTACGCGTAAACCGATTCAGCTGGTGTCGGGTTACCGCACCATCGCCACCAACAATATGCTGCGCGAATCCGGTCCGGGGGTGGCGAAACACAGTTATCACACCAAAGGCCAGGCGATGGATTTTCATATCGAAGGCATTGCCTTGAACAATGTTCGCAAAGCGGCGTTATCTCTGCGTGCAGGTGGTGTAGGATATTACCCGCGCAGCAACTTTGTTCACATTGACACTGGTCCTGTAAGGCACTGGTCCTGATACCGGCAGCGCTGCGTGTGTCGGTCATGGAGCGCTATGAACTACCTCATTATTCCGGTCACGGCATTTTCCCAGAACTGTTCAGTTATCTGGGGGAATGATACCCAGCAGGCCGCGCTGGTGGACCCGGGTGGCGATGCCGCCACCATTATCGCGGTGCTGGCAGAGCGTGGCATTACCCCGCAACAGATACTGCTGACACATGGGCATCTCGATCATGTCGGCGCGGCGGCCGAGCTGGCGGCCCATTTTCAGGTGCCGATTATCGGACCACAGTTACGCGATAAATACTGGCTGGATGGATTGCCGGTGCAGAGCCAGATGTTTGGTTTGCCGGAATGTGCACCCCTGACGCCCGATCGCTGGCTGGAAGAGGGGGAAACGGTGCAGGTCGGTGAGGTGACGCTGGAAGTGCTGCATTGCCCTGGTCATACGCCGGGCCATATCGTATTTTTCGATCGCGCCGGTCGTCTGCTGATCTCCGGGGATGTGATCTTTAACGGCGGTGTTGGCCGGACCGATTTCCCCCAGGGAAGCCATAGCGATTTGATCGCGGCGATTAAAACCAAACTGCTGCCGCTGGGCGATGATGTGACCTTCGTTCCGGGGCATGGACCGATTTCCACGCTGGGCCGCGAACGTATCAGTAATCCGTTCCTGCAATAAAATTACCGTAGCGGCGTGATTCATCACGCTATGTTGGTAAAACATGCGCGATAAATCGCGCCGCTACGGGTTAATCTTTACAGCACTGCCACAATCGCTTCGCACAACGCCGACATATTGTCTGGCGTCATCCCGGCGACGTTAACGCGACCGGAATTCACCGCATACACGCCGAACTCTTCACGCAGACGCACCACCTGATCTTTTGTCAGGCCGCTGAACGAGAACATGCCGTTCTGCTTAATGATAAAGCTGAAATCCTGCTGCGCGCCGCTCGCAGCCAGTGTGTTGACGAACAGCTGACGCATGCGCTGAATACGCTGGCGCATATCAGTCAACTCCTGCTGCCAGATGGTACGCAGGGCATCGTTACTGAGGATGGTCGCCACGATGGCTGCACCGTGGGCAGGCGGGTTGGAGTAGTTGGCGCGAATGCTGTATTTCACCTGGCTGAACGCAGTTTTTGCCACATCGCTGTTCGCGGCGACCAGCGTCAGCGCACCAACGCGCTCGTTGTACAGACCAAAGTTTTTCGAGTAAGAGCTGGCAACAATCAGCTCCTGATGCGAAGCAGCAAAAATGCGTAAGCCTTCTGCATCTTCATCCAGACCACGGGCAAAGCCCTGGTAGGCGAAGTCAAACAACGGCAGCCAGCCGTTAGCCTGAGACAACGCAGCCAGTTGCTGCCATTGTTCTGCTGTCGGATCGATACCGGTAGGGTTGTGGCAGCAGCCGTGGAACAGCACCACATCACCCGCTTTGGCTTCATGCAGGGATGCGACCATGCCGTCGAAATCCAGCGTATGGTTGGCCGCATCGTAATACTGATAATCACAGACTTCGAGGCCCGCTGCGTTAAACACATTTTTGTGGTTCGGCCAGCTTGGATTGCTCACCCACACACGCTTCACGCTGGTCTGATTCGCGAGGAAATCTGCCGCTACACGCAACGCACCCGTACCACCCGGTGTTTGAGCCGTACAGGCTCGTCCGTCGGTCACCAGCGTGCTCTCTTTGCCAAACAGCAGTTCCTGGGTACAACGCGCGAAATCAGCCAGGCCATCAATGCTGAGGTAATTTTTGGTGGTTTCGTTTTCCAGCAAATATTGCTCAGCTTTTTTTACACTGGTGAGTACCGGGGTCTTACCGGTTTCATCTTTATACACACCAATGCCAAGGTTGATTTTATTCGGGCGGTCGTCGGCGCGAAACAGGTCGGCCAGACCAAGGATAGGATCGGCGGGTGCGGCAGAGATCGATTCAAACATGAGTGAGGTCCAGTTGCGTGAACTTTAGCAAAATGAGCTATCAGGTTAGCGTCAGATGGCACGCTTGCCAACCGCTGAGACGAAAAAGAAATAATACAATGGTGGGGATTAATGCTACTTATTTTGAAGCGGATCACTGAAATGCAAAACGGAGCCATAAGGCTCCGTTTTAAGGTATTACACGGTGCTAATCGACAGATTAGAACTGGTAAACCAGACCTACTGCTACGATATCGTCGGTGTTCAGACCCAGCGGGTTGTCGTCGTTCAGCTGGTTGATTTTGTAGTCAACATAGGTAGACATGTTTTTGTTGAAGTAGTAGGTTGCGCCCACTTCAACATATTTGTACAGGTCAGCATCGCCGATACCTTCGATGTCTTTGCCTTTAGACTGCACGTAGGCGATAGACGGACGCAGGCCGAAGTCGAACTGGTACTGTGCTACGAATTCGATAACCTGAGTTTTGTTAGCAAAACCGTTCGGGTTAGTACCGTCAGCCAGGGTGATGTTGCTGTTAGAGATGTAGGTCGCGTTCTGAGTTTCGCTGTACATCGCTGCCAGGTATACGTTGTTCGCGTCATATTTCAGCGCAGTTGCCCACTGCTGAGCTTTGTCGCCGCTACCGTAAGTCATGGTGTTCTGAGCGTTAGTGCGATCGCTGGATGCATAAGCACCTACGATGCCAATACCGATCGGAGAGGTATAGGAGATTGAAGTACCCCAGCCGTCGCCGTTCGCACGACGCGGATCGTCGGTACGGTCGTTTTTGCCCTGGTACTGCAGAGCAAAGTTCAGGCCGTCAACCAGACCGAAGAAGTTGGTGTTACGGTAAGTTGCCAGACCGGTAGAACGGCCAGCCATGAAGTTATCAGAGTAACCAGAGTCACCGCCGTATTCCGGCAGCATGTCGGTCCAGCCGATTGCGTCGTAAACAACGCCGTAGTTACGACCGTAGTCGAAAGAACCCGCGTCAGCGAATTTCAGACCAGCAAAGCCCAGACGGGTTTTGTTGCCTGATTGCGCGTCAGAACCGCCTTCAGAGTTGTTAGCCTGGATGTTGTATTCCCACTGGCCGTAACCGGTCAGCTGGTCGGTGATCTGAGTTTCACCTTTGAAGCCGAAGCGCACGTAAGACTGGTCGCCGTCGTTGCTTGAGTCGTCAGAGAAGTAATGCAGACCATCAACTTTACCGTACAGGTCTAATTTGTTGCCATCTTTGTTGTAGATTTCTGCTGCGTTTGCTGCACCAGCAGCTAACAGAGCAGGGATAACCACTGCAAGAATGTTGCGCTTCATCATTTTTTATTACCCTCATTGGAGTTATTTGGACATCTGCCACTGCCGTCAAGAAACCTTTACGGGAACCTTGAAAGAAGTTTGGTGTCTCCTGTGTCTGCACGCATCTTTCCATCCCGGGGTTGGTAATTCTACCTCGAAAATGCTACTAATCTCGCAATTAAGTATCAAAAAGAAAATATGTATTACAAAATGTAAAATATCGGGAACTTTGTGAGAGAACTCTAAATTTACAAAAATAAAAAAAGGCCGGCAAAGCCGACCTCGTTATATATATGAATTACTTATAATTAATCGCGGATTTTAGAAATTGGCGTTACGCGGTGTACGTGGGAAGGGGATAACATCCCTTACATTTTGTACGCCGGTGACATAGGCGATTAACCGTTCGAAACCTAAACCGAAACCGGAGTGCGGCACGGTGCCGTAACGACGTAAGTCACGGTACCACCAGTAATCTTCTTTGTTCAGACCCATCTCAGCGAGGCGCGCATCCAGCACATCCAGACGCTCTTCACGTTGTGAACCCCCGATGATTTCACCAATGCCAGGTGCCAGCACATCCATCGCCGCAACGGTTTTGCCATCTTCGTTCATGCGCATGTAGAAGGCTTTGATATCTTTCGGATAGTTTTTCACCACCACCGGTGCCTTGAAGTGTTGCTCGGCAAGATAACGTTCGTGTTCTGACGACAAATCCACGCCCCAGGCGACCGGATTTTCGAAGCTCTGGCCGCTTTTCAGCAGAATCTCGATGGCATCGGTGTAGTCCACCTGCGCGAAATCTGCATTAACAAAACGTTCCAGGCGCGAAATCGCATCTTTGTCTACGCGCTCGGCAAAGAACGCCAGATCGTCGGCACGTTCTTCCAGCACCGCTTTAAACACGTACTTCAGCATGGCTTCAGCCAGCGCTGCCGCATCATCCAGGGTGGCAAATGCCACTTCCGGCTCCAGCATCCAGAATTCGGCCAGATGGCGGCTGGTATTGGAGTTTTCGGCACGGAAGGTCGGGCCAAAGGTGTAGACCTTCGACAGCGCACAGGCGTAGGTTTCACCGTTGAGCTGGCCGGATACCGTCAGGAAGGCTTCTTTACCGAAGAAGTCTTTATCGAAGTCAATTTTGCCCTGCGGATCGCGTGGCAGGTTTTCCAGATCCAGCGTCGAAACGCGGAACATTTCGCCAGCACCTTCGGTATCGGACGCAGTGATCAGCGGCGTGGAAACCCAGAAGTAACCATTCTCATGGAAAAAGCGATGCAGTGCCTGGGCCAGGGTATGGCGGACACGCGCGACTGCGCCAATCAGGTTGGTGCGCGGACGCAGGTGCGCCACTTCACGCAGGTATTCGATGCTGTGGCGTTTCGCCGCCATCGGGTAGGTGTCCGGATCGTCAACCCAGCCCACCACTTCAACCTGAGTGGCTTGCAGTTCAAACGCCTGGCCTTCACCCGGTGATTCCACCACTTTGCCGGTAATGATGACCGAGCAACCGGTGGTCAGACGCAGCACTTCGTCCTGATAATTATTCAGAGAATTATTGACGACAGCCTGAACGGGATTAAAGCAGGAACCGTCATAAACGGCGATAAAGGAAAGACCGGCTTTGGAATCTCTTCGGGTACGCACCCAACCACGTACGGTGACTTCACTGTCAACCGCGACACGGCCGTGTAGTACATCCGCTACAGGCACTACGCTCATAAATTTCTCTCTTTATATAGATGAAGTAATGTAATCCCCCATTTGGGGTTTTGCTATGTTACTTGTGAGCCATCAGGAAACAAGCAAAATTGCCGGGTCAGAGGGAGATTTGTTGCAGAACAGCAGGGTGCGGGCACCCTGCTGTATAAAGGTCAGCTGGCTCTTTTCACCAGCGGCAGGTCAAAGGCTTTACGCAACGCCCGAACGAAGGCTTTATCCTGGCAGATGGTTTTACCTGGACTGTCGGAAAGTTTCGCCACCGGTTTGCCATTGCAGCTCACCAGCTTGATCACGATATTCAGCGGCGTCACCCCTGGAATATCGCAGGTCAGACGCGTGCCGATACCAAACACCACATTGGCGCGCTGGCCAAAATGACGGTACAGCGCCAGCGCTTTATCCAGGTCGAGGTTGTCCGAGAACACCAGCGTTTTGCTGCGTGGGTCGATATCCAGCCGCTGATAATGCGCAATGGCTTTCTCACCCCATTCCACCGGATCGCCCGAATCATGGCGCAAGCCCTGATAGCGGTGAGCAAAGCCGGGGCCAAAATCACGCAGAAATGCATCCATGGTGATGCAATCGGTGAGGGCGATGCCGAGCTGGTCATCATATTCGTCCAGCCAGGATTGCAGCGCCGCGCGCTGGCTGTTGGCAAGAACCGGGCTAATCTGCTGATGCGCCTGGAACCATTCATGTGCCTGGGTGCCGACCGGGTTGAGCTGCAGACGGCGCGCCAGGTCATAGTTACTGGTGCCAACCAGCCACGGGAAATCCTGTTTCAGCGTGCTGACAATCGCTTCCTGCACCGGTTGTGAAAAGCGGCGACGGGTGCCAAAGTCCATCAGATGGAATCGGGACATATCCAGATCGCCCACTTTCTGCCGAAAATCAGCCAGCTTATGCTGCAGATGCGTGACCGCCTGATCTACGCCGATGTCCGGCGTGCGATGATGGTGTACCACTTCGCTGATCAGCGCCAGCAGCGGCACTTCCCACAGAATCACTTCACGCCACGGACCGCTAATCTGAATGGCGAGTTTGCCGTGGTCATTACGCACCACAACCTGGCCGGGATTAAAACGGAAACCACGCAGCCAGCTGAGGTAGTCGGCGTCAAAGAAGGGCAGGGCAGAAAGGTAACGATATTCCTCTTCGCTCAGGGCGAGGGATTGCATCGCATCGATATGGGTACGGAGTTCGTCCGCGTAGACGCCGAGCAACTCAGCGCCACGGCAGCGAAACTCCGCCGTGACCGGGACATCGTAATAACGATGATATACGGCCTGCTGCATATGAAGCTTGTAGGCATCGGTATCAAGCAGCGTGGTCAAAATCGGGGAAGCGTGTCCTGTCATGGTGCGTTTCAGCATCCTCTTCCGCGGAGCATAGCCCGGTGTTCAACAAAGTCATAAAGACGCAGGAGTATAAAACAGTAATAGACCGCGATCACACCATATTTGCGGGTAGCGGGTCGAGGGTCATTTGTGCCATTGTTAATAAATTGTAGCATTTTCTGCTAAGGCACGCATTGTGCGTGGCAACTGAGGCGCAACACGCTTAGACTTTGACGGGTAAACATTTTAACGATGCGAGAAGGATTTATGACGCAACAGCCGCAAATTAAATATCGTCACGACTACCGTGCCCCTGATTTCACCATCACCGATATCGATCTGACGTTTGAGCTTGATGCGGCCACCACGCGCGTCACTGCCGTAAGCCAGGTGAAGCGTTTAGGGAATAGCCAGGCCGAGCTGCGTCTGGACGGGGAAGACCTCACGCTGGTGTCACTGGCGGTAGATGGCAATGCCTGGGCGCATTATCGTGAAGAAGAGGGCGCGCTGGTGCTGAGCCAGCTGCCAGACAACTTTACCCTGACCATCATCAATGACATCCATCCGGATAAAAATACCGCCCTGGAAGGGCTGTACCAGTCGGGTGAAGCGCTGTGTACCCAGTGCGAAGCGGAAGGTTTCCGTCACATTACCTGGTATCTGGATCGCCCGGACGTGCTGGCGCGCTTTACCACCACTATTATTGCGGATGCGGCACGCTATCCGTTCCTGCTGTCCAACGGTAATAAGATGGAGAGCGGTCGCCATGAAGATGGCCGTCATTGGGTGAAATGGCAGGATCCGTTCCCAAAACCCTGTTATCTGTTTGCGCTGGTGGCCGGTGATTTTGACGTACTGCGCGACAGTTTTACCACCCGTTCAGGGCGTGATGTGGCGCTGGAGATCTTCGTCGATCGCGGCAACCTGGATCGTGCTGACTGGGCGATGACCTCGCTGAAAAACAGCATGGCGTGGGATGAAGAGCGTTTTGGCCTCGAATACGACCTCGATATCTTTATGATCGTCGCGGTGGATTTCTTCAATATGGGCGCAATGGAGAACAAAGGACTCAACGTCTTTAACTCTAAATATGTGCTGGCGAAAGCAGAAACCGCCACCGACAAAGATTATCTCGGCATTGAAGCGGTGATCGGCCACGAATATTTCCATAACTGGACCGGCAACCGTGTCACCTGCCGCGACTGGTTCCAGCTCAGCCTGAAAGAAGGGCTGACGGTGTTCCGCGATCAGGAATTCAGCTCTGACCTTGGCTCGCGAGCGGTCAATCGCATTGATAACGTCCGCGTGATGCGTGGTGCGCAGTTTGCTGAAGATGCCAGCCCGATGGCACATCCCATCCGCCCGGATCAGGTGATTGAGATGAACAACTTCTACACCCTGACGGTGTATGAAAAAGGTTCTGAAGTGATCCGTATGATGCATACCCTGTTGGGCGAAGAGAATTTCCAGAAGGGGATGCAGCTGTATTTTGAGCGTCACGATGGCAGTGCCGCGACCTGCGACGATTTTGTTCAGGCGATGGAAGATGCTTCCAATGTCGATCTGTCGCAGTTCCGCCGCTGGTATAGCCAGGCGGGTACGCCGGTGCTGACGGTGCGTGATGATTACAACCCGGAGCTGGAGCAATATACGCTGCATGTGACCCAGCACACGCCGCCCACCGCCGAGCAGAAAGAAAAGCTGCCGCTGCATATCCCGCTGGATATCGAACTTTACGATGGCGAAGGCAAGG
The DNA here is from genome assembly GCF_047947045.1 of Pantoea sp. App145. Taxonomy (NCBI): domain Bacteria; kingdom Pseudomonadati; phylum Pseudomonadota; class Gammaproteobacteria; order Enterobacterales; family Erwiniaceae; genus Pantoea; species Pantoea sp. App145. The sequence continues at coordinate 1,329,902 of NZ_CP133290.1, read as the reverse complement.
TTATCCCGCTGCAACATAATGGCCATCCGGTGCACCATGTACTGAACGTAACCGAAGAGTTCCAGAGCTTCGTGTTTGATAACGTCTATTTCCAGCCGGTGCCATCACTGCTGCGTGAATTCTCTGCGCCGGTGAAGCTCGACTATAAATGGAGCGATGCACAACTGACGTTCCTGATGCGTCACGCGCGTAACGATTTCTCGCGCTGGGATGCGGCGCAGAGCCTGCTGGCGACTTACATCCGTCTGAATGTGGCGCGTCATCAGCAGGGGCAACCGCTGTCGCTGCCGCTGCATGTGGCCGATGCTTTCCGTGCGGTACTGCTGGATGAGCAGGGTGACCCGGCGTTGATGGCGCTGATCCTGTCACTGCCGTCAGAAAATGAAATCGCTGAGTTGTTTGAAGTGATTGATCCACAGGCGATTGCCGAAGTCCGCGAAGCGCTGGTACGCACCCTGGCCAAAGAACTGAGTGATGAGTTGCTGGCGGTTTATCGTGCCAATCAGAGCAGCGCATACCACATCGAGCATGCGGAAATCGGTAAGCGCGCGCTGAAGAATGTGTGTCTGGGCTATCTGGCGTTTGCCGATGCGGAACAGGCTGACCAACTGGTGCAGGCGCAATATCAGCAGGCCACCAATATGACCGATGCACTGGCTGCGTTGTCTGCGGCGGTTGCCGCTCAGTTACCGTGCCGCGATGCGTTACTGGCGGCGTATGACGAGCGCTGGCATCAGGATGGCCTGGTGATGGATAAATGGTTCGTGTTGCAGGCCACCAGCCCGGCCACTGACGTCCTGAGCAAAGTGCGGGAGCTGTTGCATCATCGTTCCTTCACCATGGGCAACCCGAACCGTATCCGTTCACTGATTGGTGCGTTTGCTTCGGCGAATCCAGCGGCATTCCATGCCAAAGATGGCAGTGGTTATCAGTTCCTGGTGGAGATGCTGACCGACCTCAACACGCGTAACCCGCAGGTTGCTGCGCGCATGATCGAGCCGCTGATTCGTCTGAAACGTTACGATGCAGGCCGCCAGGCGCTGATGCGTCAGGCGCTGGAGACGCTGAAAGGGCTGGATAAACTGTCCGGGGATCTGTACGAGAAGATCACCAAAGCTCTGAATGCGTAATTAACCGTAGCGGCGCGATTTATCGCGCGCCTTTTAAAACAGCGCAATAAATTGCGCCGCTACAGGTTCCATTAACGTTGCTGCGCAAACCGCAACGGCTGCTCGGTGGCGCTGCGCTTCATTACCCGATCCAGCACTTCCGCTTCCAGCTCGGCCAGCCGGGCAGAGCCGCGACGGCGTGGACGCGGTAGATCAACCGTTAAATCCAGTCCGATCTGGCCTTCTTCAATCAGCAACACCCGATCCGCCATGGCGACTGCTTCGCTGACATCGTGGGTGACTAAAAGCACCGTGAAGTTATGTTGCTGCCATAACGATTCAATCAATCCTTGCATCTCAATACGCGTCAGCGCATCCAGCGCCCCGAGAGGCTCGTCCAGCAACAACAGGCCGGGACGATGAATCAACGCACGCGCCAGCGCCACCCGCTGTTTCTGACCACCAGAGAGCGCCGCCGGCCATTCATTGGCGCGTTCCGCCAGGCCTACTGCCTCCAGCGCTTCCCGTGCACTTTCACGCCAGGCGCGACCTTTCAGCCCAAGGCCGACGTTATCGATCACCTTTTTCCACGGCAGCAGTCGGGCGTCCTGAAACATCAGGCGGGTATCCTCCCGCGCTGCCGCCAGTGGGGCATTTCCCGCCAGCAATTCACCACGGGTGGTGGATTCCAGCCCGGCCAGCAGGCGCAACAGGGTACTTTTGCCACAGCCGCTGCGACCCACTACCGCGACAAATTGTCCTGCCGGGATATGCAGGTCTATATTATTCAGGATGGTACGGTCGCCATATTGTTTGCTGACGCCGTTAACGCCCACCGGTGTGCCGCTGTTCAGGCGCGCCGGGGTGAGGGTTGCAGTGCTCATGCGTTAGCCTCCTTCAGTTGATAAGCCGGATGCCAGCGCAGCCATACGCGTTCCAGCAGTTGTGCCGCGACATCGGCCAGTTTGCCGAGCAGGGCATACAGAATGATGGCGACCACCACCACATCGGTTTGCAAAAATTCACGGGCATTCATCGCCAGATAGCCAATGCCAGAGTTGGCGGAAATCGTTTCGGCCACAATCAGCGTCAGCCACATCAGGCCGAGCGCAAAACGCACGCCTACCATGATGGAAGGTAGTGCGCCGGGCAGGATCACCTGAATAAACAGGCTCCAGCCGGAGAGGCCATAGCTGCGCGCCATTTCCACCAGACCACGATCGATATTACGGATACCGTGGTAGGTGTTGAGATAGATGGGGAACATGGTGCCGAGCGCGACGAGGAAAATTTTTGCCGCCTCATCAATGCCGAACCACAGGATCACCAGCGGGATCAACGCCAGGTGCGGCACGTTGCGCAGCATCTGCACTGAGGTATCGAGCAGGCGCTCCCCAAGGCGCGAAGTGCCAGTAATCAGACCCAGCACCAGGCCAATGGATCCGCCGATACCGAAACCAATCGCCGCGCGCCAGCTGCTGATGGCGAGGTTCTGCCACAGTTCACCGCTGGCGGTGAGACGCCAGAAAGTGATCAAAATATTCTCCGGCGATGGCAGGATACGCGTCGACAGTAGCCCGATTTGTGATGCCAGCTGCCAGACCACCACCAGCAGCACTGGCAGCAACCACGGCAGGAAGGCGTTACTGAGCTGTTTCCTGGACATTATGTGCTCCTCAACGCTGCGCGACTTTCTGCGGCATATAGTCATTCCCTACGGCTTCACCGTGCGGCTGAATGTTACGCGGCTGAGGAATCTGCGGCACTTCGAGGTCAAGATGCGGGAACAGCAACTCACCGACGCGATACGCTTCCTCCAGATGCGGATAGCCGGAGAGAATAAAGGTCTCGATGCCGAGATCTCTATATTCCTGCATGCGTGCGGCCACTGTCGGGCCATCACCGACTAACGCCGTACCGGCTCCGGTCCGCGCCAGGCCAACCCCGGCCCACAGATTCGGGCTGACTTCCAGCTTGTCACGACGGCCACCGTGCAGCGCCGCCATCCGTTGCTGGCCGACAGAATCGTAACGCGCGAACCCTGCCTGTGCTTTGGCAATGGTGGCGTCATCCAGATGAGAAATCAGCTGATCGGCTGCCCGCCACGCTTCTTCGTTGGTTTCACGCACGATAACGTGCAAACGGATGCCAAAACGTACTTTGCGGCCCTGCGCCTCGGCTTTGGCACGTACCTGGGCAATTTTCTCTTTCACCAGTGCCGGTGGTTCACCCCAGGTGAGATAGACATCAACCTGTTCCGCGGCCAAATCCTGCGCGGCATCGGAGGAACCACCAAACCACAACGGTGGGCGCGGTTGTTGCACCGGTTTAAACAGCAGGCGAGCACCGCGGACTTTGACGTGCTTGCCGTCATAATCGACGGTTTCGCCTTCCAGTACCCGACGCCAGATACGGGTAAATTCGGCGGACTCAACGTAACGCTCGCGGTGATCAAGAAACACGCCGTCACCCGCCAGTTCTTCCGGGTCGCCACCGGTCACCAGGTTAAACAACACGCGACCATTGGAGAGGCGATCGAGGGTAGCTGCCTGACGCGCGGCCTGCGTGGGGGAAATCACCCCTGGGCGCAGCGCGACCAGAAAACGCAGACGCTGCGTGACCGGAATCAGTGACGCCGCGACCAGCCAGGCGTCTTCGCAGGAGCGCCCGGTCGGAATCAGGACGCCACCAAAACCAAGGCGGTCGGCAGCCTGCGCCACCTGTTGCAGATAAGCATGATCAACCGCACGTGCCCCTTCGGCCGTGCCGAGATAGCGACCATCACCGTGAGTAGGAAGAAACCAGAATACGGATACGCTCATTGTTGACTCCTTAAGGCTGGGCGGACTGTGGCTGCCAGATGCGATCGGCGATGTTCACTTTTACCGGCATCAAATGATTGGCATAAAACAGGTCAGCGGTTTGTTGTTGGGCCTGCGCCGTATGGGCGCTGACCGGCGTAATGGTGGTGGGTGGACGATGATCGAGATAGCTGGCAATCACCGGTTTTGGCAGCCCCATCGCCTGTGCCAGCAGGTCAATACTTTGCTCGCGCTGGCTGCGGGTCAGGGCATCGGCGTCACTGAAGGTTTGCAGCACCTGCTGCACAAAATTGCCATTGGCTGCGGTAAATTTACGGGTGGCGAGATAGAACGAGCCGGTTTGATTCAGCTTGCTGCCATCCGCCAGCACGCGCACGCCGCCCTGCAACAGCGCGGCTGAGTAATAGGGATCCCAGATCGCCCAGGCATCGACATCACCCTGCTGAAATGCGGCACGGGCATCGGCAGGTGTCAGATAAGTGGGCTGGATATCTTTGAAGCTCAGACCGGCCTGCGCCAGCGCACGCAATAAAAGGTTGTGCGAGCTGGAGCCTTTCTGAAACGCCACCTTATGGCCCTTCAATTCGGCCACGCTGTGGATCGGGCTATCTTTCGGCACCAGAATCACCTCGGCTTTTGGCTTGGGCGGTTCCGCTCCGACATACAACAAATCGGCACCTGCCGCCTGCGCAAAAATCGGCGGGATATCGCCGGTACTGCCAAGATCGATACTGCCGACGTTCAGCGCTTCCAGCATTTGCGGGCCAGCGGGAAACTCAATCCATTGAATCTGGGTATGCGGAAAACGTTGTTCCAGCATCTGGTGTGATTTTGCCAGCACCATGCTGACCGAACCTTTCTGATAACCAATACGAAACTGGGCGGGTGCCTCTGCGGCATGCACACTGGCATTCAGCGTCAACACCGTTGCAAGGCCAGCCAGCCAGCGCGATAGCGTCCTTTTCATATCTCTTCCTTTTATACGGCCTGAGCGTAAGGTTGATGGCGGCGATGCAACGCATGCCAGAAGGTATCCAGCGCTTCATCAATGCGTGCGGCCAGCAACTGGTCCAGCTCGGGCTGGCGGTCATAATGGCTAATCTGGCTATCGTCGGCGAAGACGCCGTGCAGCACTTCCTGGGCTTTCAGGGCGTTCAGTACCGGTTTCAGAGCGTAATCCACCGCCAGCATATGGGCCACGCTTCCGCCGCTTGCCAGTGGCAGCACCACTTTGTGCTCCAGTGCACGCTCTGGCAGCAGATCGAGCAGCGTTTTCAGCGCGCCTGAAAAGGAAGCTTTATAAATCGGGGTGGCGACGATCAGGCCCTCGGCACTCGCCAGGTCCTCTTTCAGTGCCTGCAGTGCCGGGGAATCGAAACGCGCATAGAGCAGATCTTCCGGTTGAAAGTTGTGAATATTCCAGGGAATCACTTCGACACCGCGCGCTTCCAGCGCGTGCTGGCACAGGCTAAGCAACGCCGTAGAACGGGAAGGGAATCGAGGGCTGCCTGCCAGCGTAATAACCCGCATAGTCACTCCTTATAACTAAAAGTTATTGATTATCTGATATTGAGAACTGATGGCTTAATCCTGACAGAGCGGGGGGCGGGGCTTAAATGATTTATCCGGTAATGGTAAGCCGGAATCTGCAAATGGGCGGGCTATCAATCATTGGGTGGCAGAGGAGCGATACGACTATTCCGAAAACCCTGCGGTCACAAAATAGAAATGATTCATTCCGTTTAAGCAATAAAATGCGCTTTGGCGGTTTTATAAGTGTACAGAAGGATAAAAAGTGTATCGGCACCGCGCAGAAGGAATGTCTGCACCATACCAGATTGAAACGTGACAATATAAAGAATCTGGTAAGAATCTCCCATAAAAACAATCATCAAATTGATACCTTCTGTGTTGCACTTATGTCTTTTTGTTTCTTCTGGTATCAAATCCATCCATTTTTTCCTGGTCTGAGAAAAAAGTGTCTGGGATGAATATTCACGTATTTTTGTCTTAAATTACAAATGGCAAGATTTAAGCCCGAAACAGGAAGTAAACCACAACTCAACAGAATAAAAATAAAAACTGCATTCTTCACGGCTGGTAATCATTTAATTACCTGCTGTCAGGTACGGACAAAAAACGGAACTGTCAAAACGCCAGCGCTCTGATTAAGCTAGCGCTAAATGATTCTTTTGATGATGCATTCCGTGCGTTCTGGCGCACATGGATGTGATTGCTGTTTTTCTTTTTACCAGGTTGTTAAAAAAGAGAGTGATTATGTCAGAGAAACTACTTTCCGTTATCATCCCGACTTATAACGTAGAAAAATATATTGTTGAATGTGTGGATTCTCTGTTGCAGCAAATATCCGCGCCTAATGAAATCATTATCGTTAACGACAGTTCTACCGATGATACGCTGCATCTTCTTAACCAGCATTATGCCAACCTGCCACAGGTTCAGATTATTACCGTGCCCAACGGCGGGGCTGGGTTAGCGCGTGATAAAGGTATTGAGCTGGCGCAGGGGGAGTTTCTGTTTTTCTGTGACCCGGATGATCGCGTGGCACCGGGGTTGGTCAGCGAATTACAGCAGGTGGTGCAAACGCATCCGCAGGTAGAGTTGTTCTGTTTTAATTCAGTGGCGTTCGACCATGATCTGCCACACCGCGTTTCAGCAAAAGTGAAGCATGAGCTGACGGGGCTGCAACCCGCATCCGAGGTGTTTTCCTCTTTATTACGCAATGGTACCTATACCTCAGCGGCGTGGAACTACCTGCTGAAACGTTCGGTTATCGATAAATATCAGCTGCGCTTCCAGCACCGGGTACATGAAGATCACTGTTTCAGCCTTGGCGCTTTTCTGAAAAGTCGCCATGCCTGGGTTAGTGAGAAAAGTTATTATCAGCAACGTGTCCGTCAGGGGTCATTAACCCATGGACATAAAAATAGTGATTATTTTCTGCAGCGTTACCACGCTTTTATGCAGGCGTATCATGATTTAATGACATCACTTGAAAAAAATAACCGGCGTAATCAGTTACAAAAAGAATATTTGTTACATTCTTTCCGCCTGATGATTTACCTCTCGCTTTATAACCGCACGCCAGTGCCTTATTACGTGATTAATGCTATTCGTTTTCTTGGCCGTGAAATCAAACCAGCCGGTTTTAAAGAGTGGTTGCTGTTGAATCATCCGGAGCTGTTTATCCGTCTGCAAAATTACAAAGTGATTAAAGAGCTGAAGAAAAACAGCCTTATTCCGAAAAGTGTTCCGGTGGTTTGATTGCACCAGGGATAAGTGCGAAAGTCATTACTTGTATGAGCATTAAGGTTGTTGCGTCATGGCAAAAACACTCGATAAGAGTTTAGTAATTAATATTTTATCTTTGCTGGCCTATCGGGGAGCGTCATTTCTCTTTCCTTTAGTCACCTTACCCTATCTGGCGCGAATACTTGGCGTCAATCAAATGGGGGTGCTGGCGCTGGCCATCGCCTGCGTGCTTTATTGCAGCACCATTTCAGACTGGGGTTTTAACGTTTATACCACCAAGGACATTGCTCACCATCGTGAGGATAAAGTCCGGGTGACGCAGATATTCTGGTCAACTTTCAATGCAAAATTGATGCTGATGCTTTCAACCAGCGGCGTGCTGTTACTCGCTACCTGGTTAAATCCGTCCTGGCATTTCCTGTTCTGGATAGTACTGGCGAACTGCACCACGCTGCTGGGGTCGTTGTTTTCCTTTGGCTGGCTGATGCAGGGCTTTGAGAAGCTCGGTAAAACGGCGGTGATTGCCACCTTTGGCAATTTCTGCGCCATCCCGCTGACGTTTCTGCTGGTGAAAACCCCGAACGATACCTGGCTGGCGGCGATGATTCCGGGTGTGGTGTCAATTATCAGCGCGCTGATTACCCTGCGGTTTGTGCTGAAGATGAAGGTGATTGGTCGCTACCGCTTCGAACCCAGTGAAATCATGCAACGCCTGAAAGACAGCGTGCACGTCTTTATCGCCATCGCCGGTGCGAATTTATTTAACAGCGTCAACGTGGTGATTCTGGCCGCCTTTACCTCGCATTATGCCATCGGGATCTATAACGGGGCCGATCGCCTGCGTAAGGCAGCCAACTCGGTGCCGGAACAGATTGGCAACGCGTTTTTTCCACGCGTCAGTTATTTGTTTGCGCGTGATAAGGCAGCAGCCATCGCGGCGACACGCAAAAGTTTGCTGATCTCGTTTCTGCTCAGCTTCGGTATTGTGATCTTCACGTATTTCTTCGCTGATGAAGTGGTCCGTATTCTGCTCGGCCCGGAATTTGTTGCCTCGGCTGACGTGCTGCGTGTGTTTGTGTTGTGTTTCCTGTTTGGCAACATTGCTTACCCGGCAGGATTACAGGTGTTGATCCCCCATGGCCTGGCGCGTCAGCGTATGCTGGTGATGCTCGGCCCGGGTGTCATCAATATTCCAGTCTGTGCCTTTCTGGCGTGGAAATACGGTGCCATAGGCGCGGCATGGTCGATGGTGATTGCCGAATTCCTCGTTTGCGTCGGGATTTTCTGGGTGATGGCTCGCCACGGGATTCTGCGTGAGTATCTGCGTAATCCCTCTGCCACCACCACACCGATTAAAGACGCCGCAAGCTAATGATGATGCAGGTCAATTCGGCCTGCGTTTCCTCGCGCTGCAATTTACTTTTGTGCCAGAGGCCATTACCATTCTGGCGCACAATTTCCCGTGCACCCCGACTTTCACGAAGCTTCCGCCATTCAGGAGAGTGCATGTTATATCCTATCGTCCGGCCGGCGCTGTTTAAGCTCGATCCAGAGCGTGCGCACGAACTCACCTTGCATCAACTGCGTTTTATCAGTGGCACCCCGCTGGAAGGGTTTATCCGCCAGTCTTTACCCGCGCGTCCGGTTAACTGCATGGGGCTGACGTTTCCCAATGCCCTTGGACTGGCAGCCGGCCTCGACAAAAATGCAGAATGCATTAATGCCTTTGGTGCGATGGGTTTTGGTTTTGTCGAAGTGGGTACCGTCACACCGCGCCCGCAACCCGGTAATGATAAGCCGCGTATGTTCCGCCTGGTGGAAGCGGAAGGGATTATCAACCGTATGGGATTTAATAATCAGGGCGTCGATTACCTGGTTGAGAACGTTAAAAAGGCGCATTTTAAAGGAATTCTTGGTATCAATATTGGCAAAAATAAAGATACGCCGGTCGAGCAGGGGAAAGATGATTATCTGACCTGCATGGAAAAGGTGTATGCCCACGCGGGTTATATTGCCATCAATATTTCCTCACCTAACACCCCAGGATTACGCACGCTGCAATATGGTGAAGCGTTGGATGATCTGCTGGTAGCCATCAAATTAAAACAAAAAGAGTTGCAGGAACGGCATCTTAAATATGTTCCCGTGGCGGTGAAGATCGCGCCGGATCTTTCTGAAGAAGAGTTGATCCAGATTGCTGACAGTTTAGTTCGCCACGAAATTGATGGTGTGATTGCGACCAACACCACCCTCGACCGTTCACTGGTCAGCGGCCTGAAATACGGCGAAGAAGCCGGTGGTTTAAGTGGTCGTCCGGTGCAGAATCGCAGCACCGAAATCATCCGCCGCCTGTCACAAGAGTTGCAGGGACGTCTGCCCATTATTGGTGTGGGTGGTATTGATTCGCTGGTGGCGGCACGGGAAAAAATTGCCGCAGGTGCCACGCTGGTCCAGATATACTCCGGATTTATATATAAAGGTCCTGGCTTAATTAAAGATATCGTGACCCATCTCTAAGACATTTCCCACATTCCCGCGCCAGGGGGTTTATTTATCCCTCTGGCTCGTTTATATTTTGTCCTGCTGGTGTATTTTTCAGCTTTTTCCTTAGCGTTATTTTCCTTTTGCTGTGAAGCGTAATTTTGCGCAGCGATGAACCACAGGGCACATCATGAAAATCAAACCCGATGACAACTGGCGTTGGTATTTTGACGCGGAGCATGACCGGATGATGCTTGATCTGGCCGATGGCATGTTATTTCGCTCGCGCTTCTCACGCAAAATGCTGACCCCAGATGCCTTTAATGAAAGCGGTTTTTGCGTTGATGACGCCGCGCTTTATTTTACCTTTGAAGAACGTTGTCGTCAGAGTGGATTAAAAAGCGATCATCGCGCCGAGCTGGTATTAAATGCGCTGGTCGCCAGCCGTTTTCTGAAACCACTGATGCCAAAAAGCTGGCACTTCACCAGCCATGCGCACAGCTGGCAACCCGTCGCAGGCGATATGGTGGCAGTGACCCTGGCAGACAGCGGCGAACAGGCGCAATTGCTGGTGGTGGAAAGCGGAGAAAATGCCGCGCTTTGTTTGCTGGCACAACATGCGCTGACCGTAGCCGGTAAAGGTATGGTGCTGGGGGATGCGATCAAAGTGATGAACGATCGTCTGCAACTTTGTAAGCCCGAATCTTCCGCCCAGTTTGCCCGGGCGGTGTGACGCGTTACGCCAGCTCGATATCGCCAGCCGGAATACAACTACAGCTCAGGATGGTGCCATCCTGACGCACTGCGCTTTTCTTTAAGGCTTTCACTTCACCTGCTACCAGCGTCATTTTACAGCTGCCACAGATACCGGCGCGGCAGGAGTAGGGAATGCGAAAACCCTGCATTTCAAGCTGTTCCAGCAGCACCTGCTGATTATCTCCGGTAAATTCGGTGCCCTGATAGCCAATGGTGACGTTACTCAGATTGCTGGTTACAGGGGCCAGGGTTTCCACTAACTGACCGGCACCGTAGCGGCGCGCGGGCTGTTTTTCAATGATGGTGACCTGATCGCCAACGCGGATCACGCCACTGTTCAGGGCGATCAAATTCAGACCAAAATCGATATCACCGCTGCCATCCTGGGCGCTACGGAAGCGTTGCAACGTGGCTAGCGGTTCACCCTGGGGATGTTTCTGCCCGCTTTCGGTGCCGACGGTAGTAAACACGCAGCGGCTGCAGGGCTTCGGCATCTCAAAAGTGATATCGCCAATGGTTAACTTTTTCCAGCTGTCTTCTTCCCACGCCTGCGCGCCGCTGACCACCAGGTTAGGGCGGAACTGTTCTACACGAACGCTGGCCGGGCAACGTTGTTGCAGATCCTGCAATGAAGCCATATTGACCAGCAGATAAGGAAAACCATCCGCAAAACTGAGCGGCACCTGATCAAAGCGTTTTACCCGGCGGGTCGGCTGCGATCCGGTCCAGCGCAATTGGACCGGGCGAGGGAAAAAGCCACTCAGCCATTGGTTGATCTCTGCCGGGGCGATGCGTGAGGTGAAATGGTTACCCCAGACTTCAGTAGGGGCGTCAACGGTAGCAAAATCAGCAAAGCGGATTAACGCCTGGCTACCGTCCGGTGCCTGCAAAAACAGGCCATCGGGCAGCAGCGCTGGGGTAAAACGCACCATTTCCGGATACTGCCGGGCAGTGATAAAGGTGCCATCAGTTTCGGTAACCATAAAGATGCGGTCAAAGGCCAGGCCACTCTCCATTACCTGGGCATGCGACAGTTGCAAACCGCGCATTGATTTTACCGGATGGATAAACAGACGGGACAACGTAATCATCACCACTCCCTGAAAGCCGTCATGCTGGACAAAAAGAAGCTAACTTTATGACATAGGACGCTGATTCGCTATAATGCGCAACAATTTTATCAGGAGTAGAAGTGACGATATGAATTCTCTGTTTGCCAGTACGGCGCGCGGGCTTGAAGAACTGCTTAAAACTGAGCTGGACGCGCTGGGTGCGCAGGATTTGCAGGTGGTGCAGGGCGGTGTCCATTTTGAGGCCGACGACCGCGTGATGTACCAAAGCCTGCTGTGGAGCCGCCTGGCTTCACGTATTTTACTGCCGCTGGGAGAATTCGGCGTCTGGAGCGATCTCGATCTTTACGTCGGCGCCCAGAGCATTCCGTGGTGCGACATCTTTGACAGCGAGACCAGCTTCGCCATTCATTTCAGCGGCACCAACGAGGTGATCCGTAATAGTCAGTTTGGCGCGTTGCGTATCAAAGATGCCATCGTGGACAGTTTTACCCGCCAGAATTTGCCGCGTCCGAATGTTGATCGTGAGCAGCCAGGGATTCGTATCAACGCCTGGCTGAATAAAGATCGCGTCAGCATCGCACTGGATCTGAGTGGCGATGCCCTGCACCAGCGTGGTTATCGCCAGCAAACCGGGCAGGCTCCGCTGAAAGAGAATCTGGCGGCGGCGATTGTGCTGCGTTCTGGCTGGCAAAACGGCACCCCGCTTGTCGACCCGATGTGCGGTTCCGGTACGTTGCTGATTGAAGCGGCGTTAATCGCCTGCGATCGCGCTCCGGGCCTGCTGCGTTCACGCTGGGGCTTTAACCGCTGGAAAAAACACAATCAAACGCTGTGGCAGGAACTGCGTAGCGAAGCGATGCAACGTGCGCGTCTGGGAACGGAAGCAACCAGTGCCCGTTTCTTTGGCTACGATAACGACGGCCGCGTGCTGGAGTGGGCGCGAGCCAATGCGCGCCGCGCTGGTGTGGCCGATCTCTTTACCTTTGCCCAGCAGGACGTGCTGAAGCTGCATAATCCGCTGTCAGGCGATGTGACCGGCACGGTGCTGAGCAACCCGCCATATGGCGAGCGTCTGGAAAGTGAGCCTGCGCTGATTGCGCTGCACAGCCAGCTGGGCCGCATCATGAAGCAGCAATTTGGTGGCTGGAACCTGTCGTTGTTCAGTGCCTCGCCAGAACTGCTGAGTTGCCTGTCATTGCGTGCCGATCGCCAGTTCAAAGCGAAAAACGGTCCGCTGGAATGTGTGCAGAAAAATTATCAGCTGGCGGCCAGTAGTGGCGAAAGTTCGGCACAGATTGCTGATGATTATGCCAACCGCCTGCGCAAGAATGTGAAAAAGCTGGAGAAGTGGGCGCGTCAGTCAAATATTGATTGTTATCGCCTGTACGATGCCGACCTGCCGGAATATAACGTTGCAGTGGATCGCTACGGCGATTGGGTGGTGATTCAGGAATATGCGCCGCCAAAAACCGTTGATGCGAGCAAAGCGCGTCAGCGTCTGTTTGATGTGATCAGCGCGACGCTCAGCGTGCTGGAGATCCCGGCAAATCGTCTGGTGTTGAAAACCCGCGAACGTCAGAAAGGCAAAAACCAGTATCAGAAACTGGGTGAGAAGGGCGATTTCTTTGAAGTTCAGGAATTTAACGCGCGCTTCCTGGTTAACCTGACGGATTATCTCGACACCGGCCTGTTCCTCGATCACCGCATCGCACGTCAGATGCTGGGTAAAATGAGCCAGGGTAAAGATTTCCTCAATCTGTTTTCTTACACCGGCAGCGCCAGTGTGCATGCCGGTCTGGGTGGCGCGAAATCCACCACCACGGTGGATATGTCCCGTACCTACCTGGAGTGGGCAGAGCGCAATTTGCGTCTCAACGGCCTGACGGGGCGTCAGCATCGCCTGATGCAGGCGGATTGCCTGAGCTGGCTGCGCGAAAGCGATGAACAGTTCGATCTGATCTTTATTGATCCGCCCACGTTCTCCAACTCGAAACGGATGGAAGACGATTTTGACGTGCAGCGCGATCATTTGATGCTGATGCAGAACCTGAAGCGTCTGCTGCGTCGTGGCGGTACCATTATGTTTTCTAACAACAAGCGCGGCTTCAAAATGGATCTCGACGGGTTGCAGCGCCTGGGCTTACAGGCGCAGGATATCACCCAGAAAACCCAGTCGCAGGATTTTGCCCGCAACCGTCACATTCACAACTGCTGGCTGGTCAGCCACGCCGGTAAGGAATAAGTTTTATGTCACTGATCAGTATCCATGGCGCTTACCTGTCATTCAGCGATGCGCCGCTGTTGGATAATACCGAACTGCATATTGAAGAAGGCGAGCGCGTCTGTCTGGTGGGGCGCAACGGTGCCGGTAAATCCACGCTGATGAAAATCATCAACGGCGAACAACCGCTGGATGATGGCCGCATTATTTATGAAACCGACCTGGTCGTGGCGCGTCTGCAACAGGATCCGCCACGCAATATTACCGGCTCGGTGTATGACTTTGTTGCAGAAGGGGTGGAAGAACAGGCCGAGCATCTGAAGGCTTACCACGCCATTTCCCATGTGGTGATGGAAGATCCCAGCGAGAAAAATCTCAACGAAATGGCGCGTCTGCAGGCCATTCTTGATCACCAGAACCTGTGGCAGCTGGAAAGCCGTATCAATGATGTGCTGGAAAAAATTGGTTTGCAGGCCGATACCGAGTTGTCGTCGCTGTCGGGCGGCTGGCTGCGTAAAGCGGCGCTGGGTCGCGCGCTGGTCAGCAATCCGCGTGTGCTGATGCTGGATGAACCAACCAACCACCTCGATATTGAAACCATCGACTGGCTGGAAACTTTCCTCAAAACCTTTACCGGCAGCATCGTGTTTATTTCGCATGACCGCTCCTTTATTCGCAATATGGCGACGCGCATTGTCGATCTCGACCGTGGCAAGCTGGTCTCGTGGCCGGGGGATTACGATCAGTATCTGCTGGGCAAAGAAGAAGCGCTGCGTGTAGAAGAACTGCAAAATGCCGAATTCGACCGCAAACTGGCGCAGGAAGAAGTGTGGATTCGCCAGGGTATCAAAGCGCGTCGTACCCGTAACGAAGGCCGTGTTCGCGCCCTGAAAGCGCTGCGTCGTGAGCGTTCTGAACGCCGTGACGTGATGGGTAAAGCCAATATGCAGGTGGGTGAAGCTTCGCGCTCCGGCAAAATCGTCTTTGAGCTGGAAAATGTTGACTACGCCGTCGATGGCAAAGTGCTGGTGAAGGATTTTTCTTCGCAGGTGCAGCGTGGCGACAAGATTGCGCTGATTGGCCCTAACGGCTGCGGGAAAACCACGCTGCTGCGCCTGATGCTACAACAGCTGAAGGCAGACAGCGGCCGTGTACATTCCGGTACCAAGCTGGAAGTGGCGTACTTCGACCAGCATCGCGCGGAACTCGATCCGGACCGTACCGTGATGGATAACCTGGCTGAAGGTAAGCAGGAAGTGCTGGTGAACGGTAAACCGCGCCATGTGCTGGGCTATTTGCAGGACTTCCTGTTCCACCCGAAACGTGCCATGACGCCGGTGCGTGCGCTGTCGGGCGGTGAGCGTAACCGCCTGCTGCTGGCGCGCCTGTTCCTCAAGCCCAGCAACCTGATGATTCTCGATGAACCGACCAACGACCTCGATGTGGAAACGCTGGAGTTGCTGGAAGAGTTGATTGACGGCTATCAGGGCACCGTGCTGCTGGTCAGCCACGATCGTCAGTTCGTGGATAATACCGTCACCGAATGCTGGATCTTTGAAGGTAACGGTGAGATTGGCGCCTTTGTGGGCGGTTATCATGATGCCCAGCAACAGCGTGCGGCGTATAAGCAGCTGAAAACCGCGTCGGCGGCGAAAACCAGCGCCAGCGCTGAAAAAACGGCTGAGAAAAATGATGCCAACAAACGGGGTTCAGGCAAGCTAAGCTATAACCTGACGCGTGAGCTGGAGCAGTTACCGCAAAAACTGGAACAGCTGGAAACGCGTATTGGCGAGTTGCAGGCGCAGATGAGTCATCCGGATTTCTTCAGCCAGCCACATGACAAAACGCAGCCGGTGCTGGATGCGCTGGCGCAGACCGAGCAGGAACTGGAAACGGCGTTTGAACGCTGGGAAGAACTGGAAGCGCTGAAAAACGGCGCTTAATGCAGAAGGAAACCGGCATGTGTGCAGCGGATGATGCGCAGTCGTGGATACTTTGTCCACAGTGCGATTTAACGGTAAAACTGCCAGTTGTGCCGGTAGGCAGCCGGGCGCGTTGCCCGCGCTGCCACACCACATTAACGGCGAACTGGCATGAGCCGCGTAAGCGGCCTACCGGTTATGCGATCGCGGCTTTGTTTATGCTGGTGCTGGCCAATCTGTTTCCTTTCGTCAATATGCACGTTGCAGGCCTGAGCAGTGAGATCTCACTGCCGGAAATTCCGAATGTCATGGTGCGCGAGGACTACAGCAGCCTCGCCACCCTGTTCCTGCTGTTTGTGCAGGGCATTCCGGCATTTTGCATGGTGACCATCATTCTGCTGGTGAATAAGGTCAGAATGCCACACCACCTGCGATTGGTGCTGGCGCGCATTTTGTTCCAGTTACGTAACTGGGGCATGGCGGAAATCTTCATGGCAGGTGTTCTGGTCAGTTTTGTCAAACTGATGGCCTATGGCGAGATTGGTCTCGGCAGCAGCTTCTGGGCGTGGTGCCTGTTTTGTGTGCTGCAATTGCGAGCCTTCCAGTGTGTGGACCGCCGCTGGGTATGGCAGCGCATTGCGCCATTGCCTGCCTTACCACACGCGCCAAAGGCGGGTATCAGCGGTATACAGCAGGGGATGCGCCGCTGTCCATGTTGTACCGCCATCATGCCCATCGAGCGTAAGGCGTGCAGCCGTTGTGGTGTGGTGGCTCACGCCCGACGGCCTCACAGCCTGCAATGGACGCTGGCGTTGCTGGTAACCTCTCTGATGTTGTACCTCCCATCAAATATTATGCCGATTATGGTGACGGAGACGC
This sequence comes from Pantoea sp. App145, assembly GCF_047947045.1. Taxonomy (NCBI): domain Bacteria; kingdom Pseudomonadati; phylum Pseudomonadota; class Gammaproteobacteria; order Enterobacterales; family Erwiniaceae; genus Pantoea; species Pantoea sp. App145. The sequence continues at coordinate 1,313,366 of NZ_CP133290.1, read as the reverse complement.
TGGGCACGGCGTATCCCTCCAACATCATGGCAGGGGTGATTTTGCTGTGGAGTGACGGATCCTGGCCGGTGGCATTGGTGATTTTTATCGCCAGTATCATGGTGCCTTCGCTCAAAATGCTGGCGATTGGCTGGCTGTGCTGGGATGCCAGTGGACGCGGGCAGCATGATAGCGAGAAGATGCACCTGGTTTATGAGGTGGTGGAGTTTGTTGGCCGCTGGTCAATGATTGATGTGTTTGTTATCGCTGTTCTCTCTGCACTGGTGCGGATGGGGCGGTTGATGAGTGTTTACCCGGCGCCAGGCGCGCTGTTATTTGCCATGGTGGTGATTCTCACCATGTTTGCAGCGCTGGCTTTTGATCCGCGTCTGACCTGGGATCGTGTACGGAAAACCGAACGTAAGGAGCCGCGTCTTGACGGACAATCATCAGGGAATTGCTAACGTCGATCAGATTAAACGCTGGTCGCCGGTCTGGATTGTACCCATTGTCACGCTGTTAATCGGCGGATGGATTCTTTTTTACCACTTCAGCCATCAGGGGCCGGAAGTGACACTGATTACCGAAAATGCCGAGGGTATAGAAGCGGGTAAAACCACCATCAAGAGCCGCAGCGTGGATGTTGGCGTGGTGGAGAGCGCGGTACTGACTGACGATCTGCATCATGTGGAGATCAAAGCGCGGCTGAATTCCGGTATGGATAAACTGTTGCACGGCGACAGCGCTTTCTGGGTGGTCAAACCGCAGATTGGCCGTGAGGGGGTTACTGGTCTTAGTACGTTGCTATCCGGCGCCTATATCGAATTGCAGCCGGGTACTAAGGGTGATAAGCCGGAATCCTATCAATTGCTGGATGCGCCGCCACTGGCTCCACCGGATGCCAAAGGCATTCGTGTCACGCTGGACAGCAAAAAAGCCGGGCAACTCAATCCGGGCGATCCGGTGTTGTTCCGTGGTTATCGTGTCGGTACGGTCGAAACCAGCACTTTCGATACGGAAAAACGCATGATGACCTATCAGCTGTTTATCTCCGCGCCTTATGACCGGCTGGTCACCACCAATGTCCGTTTCTGGAAGGACAGCGGGATTGCGGTGGATATGTCATCTTCGGGTATGCGTGTGGAAATGGGGTCACTCACGACGCTATTCAGCGGTGGCGTCAGCTTTGATGTACCGGATGGCTGGGAACTGGGGCAGGCGGCGGAGAATAAAGCGGAATATCATCTGTTTGACGATCAGCGCAGTATCCAGGATTCGCTGTATACCAACCATATCGACTTCCTGATGTTCTTTACGGATTCGATCCGTGGCCTGCAAGTCGGTGCGCCGGTGGAGTTCCGGGGAATTCGTCTTGGTACGGTGGCGCAGGTGCCTTATACCATCCCTGGTGTTAACCAGGCACTGAACACGGATTATCGTGTACCGGTACTGATCCGCATCGAACCCGATCGCTTTATCAGTCGTCTTGGTGGTGATTTCAATATCGAACAGCATTTGCAGGATGGGAAAAAGCGCGGTCTGCGTGCCACCCTCAAAACCGGTAACCTGTTGTCGGGTGCGTTATATGTCGATCTGGATTTTTACGACAACGTTGCGCCTTATCAGGGGCCGGAAAAAGTGGCAGGGCTTGAGGTGATCCCGACGGTGAGTGGTGGTCTGAGCCAGATTCAGCAGAAACTGCTGGCAGCACTCGACAAGATCAACAACCTGCCGCTCAATCCGATGATCAATGAGGCAACCGGCACCCTGAAGGAGAGCCAGCGCACGCTGCAGCAGCTGCAGAAAACGCTCAACAACCTCAATCAGATCACCGGTAGTCCGGCGATGAAGACGCTGCCAGCGGATATGCAGCAAACGCTGCGTGAACTCAACCGCAGCATGAAAGGGCTGCAGCCGGGATCGCCAGCCTATGACAAGCTGGTGGGCGATATGCAGCGACTGGACCAGGTGCTGCGTGAATTGCAGCCGGTGCTGAAGACCTTGAATAGCAAGAGCAACGCGCTGGTGTTTGAAGCCAAACCGGGCCAGGATCCACAGCCGAAGAGGGCGAAACAGTGAAGAAAGGGCTGATGATTGGGGCGATGCTGCTGCTGGCAGGTTGCAGCAGCACCATTGAAACCACTTACTACCAACTGCCTGCGGGTGCCAGTATGGCACCTGTCAGCACCGATGCCAGCAGTGGGCAACCGATGCTTTGGGTGCAGCAGGTCAGTGTTCCGGATTATCTGGCGGGTAATGGCCTGGTGTACCAGACCAGCGACGTGAAATACGTTATTGCCGCTAATAATCTGTGGGCCAGCCCGCTCGACCAGCAATTGCAGCAAACGCTGATCAATAATCTGAGCCGCGCATTGCCAGGGCGCCTGGTATCCGGTACGCCATTGGGTGAAACGCACGACACGCTGACGGTGAGCGTGACCGGTTTCCAGGGTCGTTACGATGGCAAGGCGATTGTGAGCGGTGAATGGGTGCTGCAACATCAAGGACGGCTTATCAAACACGGCTTTAATCTGACGTTGCCGCAAACGGAAGACGGTTACGATGCGCTGGTGCGCACACTGGCGCTCGGCTGGCAGCAGGTTGCTCAGCAAATTGCGAATAGTGCGATCACGCCAAATTAAGATTTGTTCGAAGCTTATGCTAAGTCCCTGATTTGTCATCATCGTGTGGCAAAAATATCAGGGACTTTTTTATTGCCTAATCAGCCAGATAAGCGATTTTTCTGAAAATTTACCTCATTTTGTGATGTCGGTTTCAGGTCAAATTTATGACATTGGCGTGAATTTTGCGCATTGATCTTTTCCGCCTCTGGGGTTAGAACGTTAGAGTGGTTGAACATTAATTCGCCACTCTATCTTTCCACCAGATTCCACCAGACCTGAAATGAGGGAAACGAGGTATGAAGAGACAGAAAAGAGACCGCCTGGAACGAGCACATTCACGTGGCTATCAGGCCGGCATTACGGGACGCTCAAAAGAGATTTGCCCGTACCAAATGATCGACGCACGGTCTCACTGGTTGGGAGGTTGGCGACAGGCCATGGAGGACAGGTCGGCGGTGGCCTAGCACTGCCGGATGTTCATCGAGTAAGGAACAAACCTCCGCTTAGTGCGGAGGTTTTTGTTTTCCCCGTCATACTTCAGGTTGCATGGGCGTTGGCTTTACTCGCGTGCCGCCTTCCTGCAACGCAAAGTATTTAGGGGAAAGTCAGGAGGACTAAAAAGCGGTGGTGTCTTTGAAGAGGCCCACTTTCAGGTCTGTCGCAGCATAAATCAGGTTGCCATCGACAAATACTTCGCCATCAGCCACGCCCATCACCAGTTTGCGGTTGATGACACGTTTGAAGTGAATTTTGTAAGTCACTTTTTTTGCTGTCGGCAGTACCTGTCCGGTGAATTTCACTTCACCCACGCCCAGTGCGCGGCCTTTACCTTCAGCACCCAGCCAGCCCAGATAGAAGCCAACCAGCTGCCACATAGCATCCAGACCCAGACAGCCCGGCATCACCGGGTCACCGATGAAGTGGCAATCAAAGAACCACAGGTCGGGGCGGATATCCAGCTCGGCTTCGACAAAGCCTTTGTCGTATTTACCGCCGTCTTCGGTCATTTTGACCACGCGGTCCATCATCAACATATTGCCTGATGGAAGCGGCGGTCCGTTTTCGCCAAACAGTTCTCCGCGACCTGAGGCAACCAGGTCTTCTTTGCTATAGGATTCGCGTTTATCTACCATGTTCTCAATAAGCCTTATTTAGTGAAGCCCGAATATTAGCGAACAGTTGTACGCTGGGCAATGCTATCAGCTGTGGTTAAACCAGTTAAGCCAACGTAATGGCCACGGACGCTGACGTGTTTCATGCTGGTTAAGCAGAGCGATACGTTCCTGAATGGTGCTTAGCAGTGAATCACCGCTCTCACTTTGCCACTCCACGCCTGTCAGCAATGGCAGGGCTTCATCTACACGCTCAATTGCCCAGATGTGGAACTGGCCCTGTTCTACCGCTTCAACGACCGCGGTATTCAGGCTCAGGTGGCGCACGTTGCTGGCGGGCAAAATCACGCCCTGCTGGCCGGTGAGACCGCGTTCGTGACAAATGCTGAAGAAACCTTCAATTTTCTCATTAAGGCCGCCGACCGGCTGAACATTGCCGAACTGATCCACAGAACCCGTAACGGCGATCTGCTGATTCAGCGGCTGATTAGCCAGTGCACTGATCAGGGCGCACAGTTCGGCGAGAGAGGCACTATCGCCATCAACCTCAGAATAGGATTGTTCAAACACCAGTGATGCAGAGAAGGGGAGCTGTTGCTCCAGTTCCAGTTCTGCAATCAGATAGGCCTGCATGATCATCATGCCTTTCGCATGAATATTGCCACCCAATTCTGCTTTGCGTTCGACATCGGTGAATTCACCATCACCCGGATGCACCACACAGGTAATGCGGGAAGGTTCGCCCCATGGACGCGGATGCCCCGGGAATTCAATGACCGAAAGGCCATTGATCTGACCTACCGCTTCACCTTCTGTCTCGATCATGATCTGATTGAGCAGAATTTCATCACGCATACGGTCGGCGAGGAAACTTTCACGCCACTGACGAGCTTCCAGTGCGTCTTTCAGCGCTTCGGCATTGAGTGCGTCACCGTGCAACGCCGCTTCCTGCATCTGGCGGCGCAGCCAGCGTGGACAAAGTGGCAGCGTATCCTGATCGCCAGTGTTGCGTACCGCCTCGTTGATCAGCAGCGGCCAGAAGTCCTCTTCCGGATCGGGCAGACCGGCCTGACGTGCCAGGTTTAGTGTCCATTGGCACCAGGAGGTCATGTCTTCTTCATCCAGCACCTGGAGGTTTTCTTCAAACTCACTGTAAAGTGCCATCTCATGCGCTTCTGTGTCCAGCGCCTGAAAATCAGCCAGTGCATCACGTTCGCCGCAAAGAATCAGGCGCAACCGGAGGGGCAGAGGAGGGATAGCGACTGGCAATGGCTGGCGCTCATCCTGCGAATACCAGTCAAAACGGCCTGATTCGACGCTTTTTTTCAGGCGTAACCACATCAATGGCTGTGCCAGCAGCGTGGTTACGCTCAGAATAAGCGTGCCACCGTTAGCACGATGTAATAACCCCGGCTCCAGCTGCATACGATCTTTATACTGACGCACGCAACCGAAAAGCTGTTCAAATTCAATCCAGTCGGCATAATGCACGCCGCCCTGGCTGGTAAAAGGTCGGCTGCTGTCAGTCGGCGGCAGCAGACTCACATTGTCGCCCATAACCAGATAATCGCCCCCCGCAAGGGTTGCCGTTTCTGGCTGGAAACGCTGCGCAGCACTGGCAATCCAGGCGAGGTAATCGTTATTTTCCTGGCTGCGTAACAACAGCAGTGGTAATCCTTGTTGCTGATGATGCAAATGCGCCAGCGCATTCAGCAGACGCGGCTGGACCGCGGCCAGACTATCGCTATCTTCCAGTGAGACGTCAGAGAAAATGGATTGGTAGCGGGTGCTATCCGGCTGCAGGGCTTGCCACGTGAGTTGAGAGCTGGTCAAAATATTCCATTCGTCAGATTCGGGAAAAGCGCGATTATACAGGAATCAACCGGGTTAAGCACTGCGGAGTTCCAGCCCGAATTGTGACGGTTGCAACATGTTTTTCCTTGCTGCATCCGGGAAAAAAGCTGTTATTCTTAGTTTGTTACGTGATCACGATGAGATTCCGATGAAATACCAGCAACTCGAAAATCTTGAAAGTGGATGGAAGTGGAAATACCTGGTGAAAAAGCATCGGGAAGGTGAGCTGATCACCCGTCATCTGGAACTGAGTGCAGCCCAGGTCGCGGTGGATGCCTTGCTGTCGATGGAAAATAGCCCGGTAGAGGTCAACGAATGGATTGCCCAGCATATTCATCCCGATCTGGATAATCGTCTTAAGCAGACCATCCGGGCACGTCGGAAACGCCATTTTAATGCCGAACATCAGCATACCAGGAAGAAATCCATCGACCTGGAATATCTGGTGTGGCAGCGTCTGGCAGGGTTAGCACAACGTCGTAGCAGTACCCTTTCTGACACTATTGTGCAGCTGATTGAAGATGCAGAGCGTAAAGAGAAGTATGCCAGCCAGATGTCTACGCTGAAGCAGGATTTACAGGCAATTCTGGGAAAAGATGGCGCAGAGAACGAATAGCTTTCGTTTCTGATAAACAGCAATAAAAAACCCCGCCGAGGCGGGGTTTTTACCGCGTGTGAACTTAAGCCTGCGGCTGAGTTACCACGTCTTTGATACCTTTCACGTCGATTTCAACGCGACGGTCCGGTGCCAGGCAGTCGATCAGGGCATTGCGGCCTTTCACGCTGTCACAGGTGTTGCCAGTAACCGGGTTAGATTTGCCCATACCACGTGCAGAGATCTTGTTGGACGGGATACCTTTAGAAACCAGGTAATCGACAACAGACTGAGCGCGTTTCTCAGACAGTTTCTGGTTGTACTGCTCTGAACCGATACGGTCGGTGAAGCCCAGAACAACGACTGAACCGTCTTTCGGGTCCAGTGAGCTCAGCTGGCTGTACAGCTGGTCCAGAGCCTGCTGACCTTCTGGTTTCAGGGTAGCTTTGTTGAAGTTGAACAGGACGTCAGACTTCAGGGTGAAACGCTTGGTTTCAACAACCGGAGCCGGGGCCGGAGCCGGAGCTACAACCGGGGCAGCAGCTTCATCCTGACCGAAACGGTAAGAAACACCGACGCTCAGCATGCTGTTGTCAGGGCGTGCGCCAACGGTGCCAGCATCGCCGATGTTGTTAACCCACTGGTAGTCCAGACGAGCAGCCCAGTTCTGGGTCAGTGCGTATTCAACACCAACAGCAGCCAGCGGAGAAACGCCGGTGTCGTGATCGCTGATGCGCACGCCGTTGTTGTTCTGAGTTGAATCAGCACGCCATACCATACCGCCCAGACGGGTGTAGATGTCCAGATCGTCAGTGATTGGGTAGCTCAGTTTAGCAGCCAGCTGAACGCCTTGTGCTTTGAATGCGCCATTGATGTTGTTGCCTTTGTAAGGCATACGGCCCAGCCAGTCATAACCCAGCTCGAAGCCCAGGTACTGGTTAGCCTGGTAGCCCGCGAAAGCGCCTGCACCCAGCTGATCCTGGTGAGTCGGACCGTCATTGTTCACATAACCGTTACCGTAGTAACCTTTGTCGTGGTACTGAGACCAGCCCAGTTTAGCACCGGTATACCAGGTGTTATCTTTAGGAGCGGCCTGCGCTACGGTAGCGAAGCCAGCCAGTGCCACTGCAATTGCGATAGCTGTCTTTTTCATTTTGCGCCTCGTTATCATCCAAATAGGCAATGAGCAAAAATGTTTGCTCTTGGTTGTAATCCAATCCTTCGCCGGGTCAACATGCTCGCTTATGACTCTACCGAAAAAAACGGAGGTTATTGAGCACCCTGGCGAGGTAAAGTCTACAACGAGATTGGAAACTTACAAGTATGATGTGACGCCAGGCGATAAAAAAACAGGGGTTTATACACACATTTTAACAATTGACATGGCATAATCTTCGTGATCAGAAATGAAAAAAACGGCTAAGCCATTGTCTAAGCTGGCTGGACAAGAATCAGTGGCTTAGCGTTAACTTCCGCAAAAAACGGTGTGGGAAAAATCTTAATTTTACTTAATGAAACAAATCTGAGGGAATTTTTGACGCAGACGGTTGTCTCGACAAAACAGCTTCGTACCCTTGCGGACGCATAACCAGCCCCAAAGCTTCACCTTCCGCTGCCGCCTGTTTCAGTTCCCAGCGCTCTTCATCATTAAGCTCGTACGGGATCCATGCCAGAACCACGCTATAGTTCCCGGTACGCAGGGCTTTGACCATACTTTCTACCGTACTGTAACGTTCACTTTCGGTGATATGCATACTCTTTTCCAGCGGCAAACCTGACTGCTGCATCCACTGGCGATTCAGTTTGTGTGCTGGTGTTAACCACAGCTGCCAGCGTGATTGCAGGCTCAATTGTTGCAGGACTGGCAACAGCATAAGTTGCATCATGCCGGGTTGTTCACTGTAACGCAGCTCTGTAATGCCACCCAGAGTAGGTTGTGCTACACCTGAAGTTGCAAAACGGTGAGAACGATCAGCGGTGCCAGAGAATTGAGTACGCATAATTTAATCACTCAGTAATGAACTGTATGAATATACAGTAATGGCTTCCTGGATAAAGATCAACCTCAATTTCTGAAAACGTCTCGCAAATTCTGCACATTTTTTGCTCTGACTGCATTTATTCATTGAACAGCCAGATCGTTTTTCATATCTTCTAACTCGATGAATAAATGGATATTTATTAGGATTTTTCTGGTAAAAGGACTTCAGGAAGGTGTCAGCATGAAAAAAACTCATCCGGTTGTTGAGCAATCAAAAGTGCGGCTGGCGGCACTGGGAAAAATTGAATCTCGCACGCAGTTTGGTGGTTATGCGCTTACCGTGGAAAAGGTGGTCTTTGCGTTTATCAATGACGATTCACTCTACTTACGTGCCTGTGAAGCGGTGATGGATTATGCAGTTGAACGCCCCATGGAGCCGCTGGTTTATCGCAAACGTGGGATACCTGTGGTCCTGAACTATTTCAAAGTTGATAAATGGCTTTGGCAGGAGCCAGAACGGTTGATGCGGTTGTCTGCCAGCGCTTTACGGGCGGCGCGCGATGAGCTTGAGACCAAATATGTCTCGTTGCGGTTAAAGGATTTACCCAATCTCAGCATGCGCATGGAGATGCTGCTGCATAAGGTCGGTATTTGTTCGGTAAAACATTTGTATGAAATCGGCGCGAAGCAGAGTTGGCTAAAACTGCGGACGGTGAATAAGCATATTGGCCTGAAAACACTGCTGGCGTTACAGGGAGCGATTTCCGGACATCATGAGGCGGCGCTGCCGAGTGAGGTGCGAGCAGAGCTTTGCGCGTGGTATCAAAAAACGCTCCGCTAGTGACATAGCAGAGCGTTTCGTTTTTAAGCCGCCACGAGGATGCGACGCAGGCGCGCAATTTCCGGCAGCAGGGCGATGAGTAATCCCAGCTGTTGTAAAACTAACGGTGCCTGCGTTTCCGGACTGGCTTTCATTCCGGCCAGACGATGGAGCAGGTCTTGCTGCATCCGGGCGGCCTCAGCATCGCTGACCCGTTCAATTTGCAAAACATCCTCAACGAAGCATACCGCATCATCCAGCAAAGCCAGTAACGTCGGGTCGCTCAGCCCAACGCGATGTGCCCCGAGCGCCGAAATATAGCTGAGAAAGGAGTGATTCAGGCACAGCAGCCGAAAGGCATTTTCACGTAATGATTGCTGATAACGGGCTTCGCTGCTCATATTGGAAACCACCGAGGCCAGTTCTGCATCGGCGTTGTGTGCATCGCGGCGAGCCACGCGATAAGCCAGACGGTTATCTTTACCCTGATGATATTGCTCCATAATGGCATCAAGGTAGCGACAGTTGGCATTCAGGGTGCGCTCGGCTACGGCGGGTAACTGACGGAAGCGCCAGTCCGGCCAGACGAAGGCTACAGCCAGCCATGCAAGACCACAGCCCAGCAGTGTATCGATGACACGCGGCAGCGCGACTTCAAAACCTTCACCCAGCAGATTGAAGCACAACAGCACCAGCAGCGTAATGAACAGGGTCGCCTGGGCATATTGTATTTGCCGAAAGGCGAAAAACAGTACACCACTGAGGACGATCAATATCAGCTGTCCTTCTATTGAAGGTACCAGCCACAATACCGGCAAGCCGATGGCTATCCCCGCCAGTGTGCCACCAATGCGCAGTGCGAGGCGACGTCGTGTGGCATTGTAGTTCGGCTGGCAGACGAACAGGCTGGTTAGCAGAATCCAGTAGCCACGGTGTAAGCCCGTTAGTTGAATAAAGCCATAGCCCACGCATAACACCAGTGTCATTCTGACTGCGTGTCGAAATAGCGCTGAAGTTGGTGTGAGATGACGGCTAATACGCAAGCGGATATCCGCCCAGCCGCTTAACTCATCGCTGGAAAGGTTGTCATCGCTTGATGCGGCGGGTTGTGCCAGTTTTTGTTCTGACTCAATCGACGCCAGTTGAGCGTCCATGGCGCGCAAATTGCGTAACAGCCAGAACAGGGCGCGGATATTGGCTTCATCGGGAGCGCTTTGCTGCAAGCGTGCCAGCGCGGTTTCCAGCCGCTCAAAAGCGCGTTCAAAGTGTGTATCGTGGTGCCATGGCTGGCGCAATAAAATGTTCTCCGCCAACTGACGACAGGCGTGTGCCTGCATATTCAGCAAACGTTGAAACCGAAACAGCACTTCGTTGTAGCGCCAGTCGTCACGTAGTTGATGATATTGCAGATGGGATGAGCTGGCGCGTTCATGAATATCCTGGGCGACAAAATAATAGTGCAGGCTGCGCCTGGTACTGCGGGAGCCTCGATCACCACGCAATCGGCTTTGAATGGTACTTTTGGTGAGGTTTAGCTGGGCCACCAGTTGGCTGTTCACCATGGCAGTGGCGATCAGGGCGGCATCATCCAGCTCACCACCATCGGGATCAAAGAGGCTGGCCTTGGCATCCAGGTAGCGCGCCAGCTGGGAGAAACTGGCTGCCAGCTGTTCCTGAACCGGGCGTACCGGAAAGATCAGATGGCCGATTAAGGTCAGCAGGTTGTACCACAAGGCCCCCAGCAGCAGCAGGGAGGGCTGCATCCACCATTGGTGAAACAGACCTGTGCCGAGCATGGTATAGACGGCAATAAGCAGGGCACCGAAGGCGATGGTGGCGTAACGCTGTCCGAGCGCCCCCAGCAGAATAAATCCCCAGGTTGACAGTGCCAGACCGATGACAAAGGCCCAGGGATAGGGGAACAGCAATTCGACGGATACCGAAGCGACACAAAAACAGATAAGGGTAATCAGCAGATTACGCAGGCGTCCTGCCAGACGATCGTCGAGATCGGCCAGTGCTGCCGCCACTACACCCAGGGTGAGTGGGATCGTCCACTCAATCTGCTGTAGCCACCAGGGTACGGCGGCGCACCCCGCAAGGGCGAAAAAAATACGCAGTAAGTAACGCAGGCTGCTGCTAAACAGATAACGACGCCAGCCAGGTAAAGCATCATATATCATGGTGCGGCCTTAGTAACGACGGCGGGCATTGGCTTCCCGCGCTGCCTGAGCTTCTTCCACCGACACCACGCGACGTCCCACCGGCCACAAAGCGATGGCAGCTATCTTGAAATTGGCAATGCCAACAGGAATACCGATAATCGTCAGGCACTGTACGATACCGGCAGAAATATGCATCAGGCACAGCCACCAGCCAAAAAACACCAGCCAGAAGATGTTGAGAAAGGTACCACCCGCGTTCATCACCTGGTTTTTGCTGTCCGGACGCAGTACATCAATGTGCACCGCTTCATTACCAAATGGCAGCAGTGAGAGTTTGGTTATCTCCCAGCAGGAACGTGTTAATGGCAGCGTGAAGATAAGTATGATGCTGATCAGGGTCGCCAGCAGCCAGCTAAGGGTGGTAAAAACGCCACCCAGTACAAAGTTGAGAATATTGAGCACGGTGCGCATAACACGATTTTCCTTTTGCAATCCGCAATATGTGACGCCAAGTTTAGCCTGTTTTAAGGCTGGAGCGTCAAGGGTCTGGCAGGTAAACTGCGCGATAATCCTATTCCTGAAGACGGTGCAGACATGGAACTAAAAGCAACATCAATGGGTAAACGTCTGGCACAGCACCCTTATAATCGTGTACGTCTGCTGGCTGCAGGAGTTGAAGTCAGCGGCGATCGTCATGAATACCTCATTCCTTTCAATCAGTTATTAGATATTGTTTGTAAGCGTGGGCTGGTATGGGGCGAGCTGGAATTTTTGCTGCCTGAAGACAAAGTGGTGCGATTGCACGGCACTGAGTGGCAGGAAACACAGCGCTTTTTTCATTACCTGCAACAAGCCTGGCAACGTTGGAGCCAGGAGATGAGTGAGGTTTGTGTTGAGGTGTTGACCCACTTACAACAGGAAATCTTTGCCTTTACCGGACAGGACCGCTGGTTGAAACGCAGCGAGCTTAATGCGGTGAAGGAAAATATCACCCGGCAATTCTCCGCGCTACCTTTGCCGACATCCCGTCTCAAAAAGTTCGAAAGTTGCCGTGAATTGTGGCAATTCTGCCAGCAATGGCTGGAGCAGGGTGACGCTGCCATTCGTCAGCGTAATCGTGAATGGACCGCAAAAATTCTTCAGGAGTATCAGGAATTCTTTTCCACGGTTGAGACGACTCCACTGAATCCTTCGCAATGCGAAGCCGTGGTTAACGGTGAAGATGCGTTGCTGGTGCTGGCGGGTGCCGGCAGTGGCAAAACCTCGGTGCTGGTGGCGCGTGCTGGTTGGTTATTAAGACGCAAACTGGCACAGCCGGAACAAATTTTGCTGCTGGCCTTTGGTCGTCAGGCGGCAGATGAGATGAACGATCGCATCCAGGCGCGGCTCGGCAAAAGCGCGATTCAGGCGCGTACCTTCCATGCGCTGGCGTTGCATATTATTCGCGAGGGCAGCAATAAGCAGCCGGTTATCAGCAAACTGGAAAGTGACAGCAAAGCCCGCCGTCAATTGCTGATTGAGGCCTGGCGTGAACAATGCAGCAGTAAAAAAGCACAGGCCAACGGCTGGCGTCAGTGGCTCCAGGACGAGCTGGAGTGGGACATTGCCGAAGGGCCGTTCTGGCAGGATGACAAACTGGCGCAGCGTCTGGCTTCTCGTCTGGAACGCTGGCTGGGACTGATGCGGATGCACGGCGGTGCTCAGGCCGCGATGATTGCGGATGTGCCGGAAGAACAGCGCGATCAATTTAGCAAACGTATTAAGTTGATGGCTCCGATCCTGAAGGTGTGGAAAACTGCGCTGAAAGAGGAGGGGGCTGTCGATTTCTCCGGCCTGATCCATCAGGCGATTGCTATCCTGGAGAAAGGGCGATTTATCAGCCCGTGGAAGCATATTCTGGTGGATGAATTTCAGGATATCTCTCCACAACGTGCCGCATTACTGACCGCATTGCGTCAGCAAAACAAACGTACGGCGCTGTTTGCCGTGGGTGATGACTGGCAGGCCATTTATCGCTTTAGCGGAGCGGAGATGAGTCTCACGACGGCCTTCCATCATTATTTTGGCGAAGGTGATCGCTGCGTGCTGGATACCACATATCGTTTTAACGATCGTATTGGTGAAATTGCCAATCGTTTTGTGCAGCAAAACCCACATCAGCTGCGCAAGCCACTGAATAGTCTTACCAAAGGGAATAAGAAGTCAATTACGTTACTGGCACAGGAACAACTTGAACCATTACTTGATAAGTTAAGTGGTTACGTTAAACCGGAGGAGCGCGTCCTGCTGCTGGCACGTTACCATCATTTACGTCCGGCGCTGCTGGATAAAGCCAAAACCCGCTGGCCAAAACTGCAACTGGATTTTATGACTATCCACGCCAGCAAGGGGCAACAGGCAGACTATGTTATCGTACTGGGCTTGCATGAGGGACGTGATGGATTTCCGGCTGCGGCGCGGGAATCCATCATGGAACAAGGGTTGTTACCGCAACCAGAGGCGTTTCCGGATGCGGAAGAACGTCGATTAGCCTACGTGGCGCTGACGCGTGCGCGTCAGCAGGTTTGGTTGCTGTTCGATAAGGACCGGCCTTCCGTATTTGTCGGGCATTTCCGCGATTTAGGGGTGCCGCAGAACCGGAAAGCCTGATGTATTACGCTTTCAGGCGTTCTGCCAGATAACGTGGGTAATCAGGGATCTGAATCTCCACTTCACGGGCAAACATCGGCGACTGGATGAGGAAATCCGCGGTGGAGCGGTTTGTCGCTACCGGGATATTCCAGACTGTCGCCAGGCGCAGCAACGCTTTAACGTCGGGATCGTGCGGTACGGCGTTAAGCGGGTCCCAGAAAAAGAACAACACATCAATTTTACCTTCCGAAATCAGCGCACCAACCTGCTGATCGCCGCCCAGCGGTCCACTCAGCATGGCGTTAACGTCCAGACCGGTATGACGATTGATCAGATTGCCGGTGGTACCGGTGGCGTACAACACATGTGACTGCAGCGCGCTTTGGTTTTTCTGCACCCAATCCAGCAATGAGGCTTTGCAGTGATCGTGAGCGACGAGGGCGATATGTTTCTGAATATTGAGGGTACGAACGGTTTGCTCCATGGGGCTTCCTGATTCTTAGCGGTCGATGTAAGTAATACATCGAGTTTACCCCTGGCGTTTCGTTCCTATCAACTTGCGCGTAAGGTTTTCATCCAGCTGAGAAAACGCAAACGGGTGGCGGCATCAAAACGCTCAAACCAACGTTGTAATAAAGGCAGATCACTGACGTCCTGCCAGGCGAAATCTGCGTTTATCTGAGTGTCAGACATGCTGCTGGTTTGCACCGCAAAACGCGGCACGGAAGCGGCCTGACCATTACGGTTATACTTCAGCATTGCCTGTTCAAGATCGCCACCATCCGGCTGCGGCAGGCGGTCACGAATACTGGCGATTTCTTTACCCTGCTCATCGACCAGCTGGAAATTGAGAGTTCTGTCGAAGGTGGAGCGCTCACGGCGGTTATCCAGCGCGGGCAGACGAATCGCGACGGTTTTGGCTGTGGCGGTAAAGGTCACAATCATAGGTACCGACTGATAATGCGGGTTGTTGTGAGGTGATGAATCAGGTGATTTTTCCACGCGAAACAGAAACTGGTGCTGTCCGCGTTCCAGCTCCAGGCTGTCAGCGCCTTTCAACAGTGAGCCGGAAATTTTGCGCCCATCCAGCACCAGAAGATCGATTTCCGGATCAAGTTTCAGGGTAATGGCATGGCAGGATGCCGATACGAGTAGCATTATCAAACTCGTAACAGCCAAAAACAGCTTCATTTCAACTCCCGTGAGCTGGGCGCAAATCAGTGATGTGTAGCAAATTATTACATTATGGCAGTTAGTTTACATTTTAACATACTTATTCGTGCTGCCGCGCAAACTTTTCCGCTATGGAAAGGGGGCGAGGTCAGCTGATGCCATTTACACTCAGGCGAGTGAAAAAAGGAGAGATGCATGAACGATCAAACCATTCGTGATGTTTTGACCCACACCAAACGTATTGCGTTGGTGGGTGCCAGTGATCGTCCCGATCGCCCCAGCTACGGCGTGATGAAGTTTTTGCTCGACCAGGGCTATGACGTGGTGCCGGTCAGTCCAAAACTGGCCGGTCAGCAGTTGCTGGGACAAACAGCCTACGCCACCCTGGCCGATATTCCGGGCAACATTGATATGGTAGATGTGTTTCGCAATGCCGAAGCGGCGTGGGGAGTGGCACAGGAGGCCATTGCGATTGGTGCGAAGACACTCTGGTTGCAACTCGGCGTGATCAATGAACAAGCCGCCGTGCTGGCGCAGGATGCGGGATTGACGGTAATAATGGATCGTTGCCCGAAAATTGAGATACCGCGACTGGGCATTTCGCAACCGGTGCATTAAAACAAACGGCGACCTGAGGTCGCCGTTTTTGATCAATGACGCAGGCGTGGTGCCTGTAGCTGCTGCCGAATTGACGCGGCCAGTTCGTCCATGGAAGGTTGTTCCGGGTGTTCAAATGAGGTTTCACCAGCAAGCTGGATTTCAGCGACATAGGTATGAACCTGCTCGCCTTCTTCATCTTCCATCACCACATGATACCAGGGCGCTGCGCGCAGTTTCTCTGCGGCACCCACTTCTTCCAGCTTAGGTTCGTCCAGCGAATACTCCGCATCGACATCCACAATCACGCCGAGCACCCCGGAGAGACGGTGTCGGACCTGCTGTCCAATTCCAAATTTACTGGCAATCATAGTGACCTCCCAAAATACTGCCCTGCTCAAGATATGGAGGCAGAGGCAGCTTTTTCAAGTCACAGTACGCGGCAGGCGAAACCTTTCAGATAAAGCCCTTCAGGATAGCTGGCGATCACCGGGTGGTCGGCTGCCTGACGGAACTGCTCAATAAATTGTACATCACGACCGGCATCGACGGCGGCATCAGCAATGATTTTCTGGAACAAATCAGTCGCCATCAGCCCTGAGCAGGAGAAAGTCATCAGAATACCGCCGGGGCTCAGCAATTGCATCGCCAGCATATTGATGTCTTTATAACCACGGCAGGCACCGGTCAGTTGATTTTTGTTCTCAACGAATTTCGGTGGGTCCATCACGATGAGGTCGAACTTTTCACCGCTGTCACGGTAACGACGCAGCAGTTTAAATACATCATCGCGCAGGAACTGGGCGCGGGAGACATCCAGGCCATTAAGTTCCACGTTCTGTTTTGCTACATCCAGGGCATCCTGCGAGGTATCAACGCTAATCACTTCGCGGCAACCGCCCATCAGTGCTGATACCGCAAAGCCACCGGTGTAAGAGAAGCAGTTCAGCACGCGCGCATTATCGGCATAACGGCGAGTGGCAAAGCGGCTATCACGTTGATCGAGGTAATAGCCGGTTTTATGGCCGCCCTGAATATTCACCAGCAATTTCATGCCATGTTCGGTAATCGGCAGCAGCGGTGGCGGAAGTTCACCACACACCGGACCTTGTGCCAGCTCCAGCCCCTCTTTTTTACGTACTGCCACGTCGGAACGATCGTAAATCGCGCATTCCGGGAAGCATTGCTGCAGGGCGGAAACAATGGTCGGGCGCTGATATTCAGCCCCGGCAGACAGCAGCTGCAGCACGAGGAAATCACCGAAACGGTCAATGGTCACGCCAGGCATGCCATCAGATTCACCGGCGATCAGACGATAGCTATCCAGACCATCGCGCTGAGCCAGCCAGCTACGCCACTGCTGTGCCTGTGTAAAGCGGCGGACAAAGAAGGCAATGTCGATTGACTCATCCTGTTGCCAGCTCCAGACGCGCGCCCGAATTTGCGATTGCGGTGAATAAGCGGCACGGGCCAGCCATTTGCCATTGCTGTCACAAATATCAATGGTTTCCCCGGACTGGGCTTTACCTTCCATGCGGGCAACGGCACCCGAAAACACCCAGGGATGGCGACGGAGCAGGGATTTTTCACGTCCCTTAGCGAGAATCAATCGAACTGTCATAGTTTGCTATGCTTACCTGAAAAAATGAGGCGTCATTTTCCGGTGGATGGCGGCAAAATGCAATGAACAGTAACGGGAGAGCGCAATGGCCACAACCTGCTTCAAAATCTGGGTGCACGGTCTGGTGCAGGGCGTTGGATTTCGCTACAGCACGCAGGCGCAGGCCAGACAACTGGATGTGAAAGGTTATGCCCGCAACCTGAGTGATGGCAGCGTGGAAGTGCTGGCCTGGGGTGAGGAAGCGCAGGTCATGGCATTAATTGATTGGTTAAAGGCGGGCGGTCCACGCAGTGCACGGGTGGAAAAAGTGCTGGTGGAACCCCATCAACCGGCAGAACCACCCAGCCGTTTCACCACAGGCTGATTACAGACATTTCGCCGGTTTTGGCAATCCGGCAATTTTCGTCGCCTGCTTTGCCGGGCCTTCCGGGAACAAGCGGAACAGATAGCGGCTGTTGCCTTTCTCCTCGCCATATTTTTGCGCCATTGCCTTTACCAGCATACGAATCGCCGGTGAGGTATTAAATTCCAGATAGAAAGCCCGCACAAAGTGCACCACTTCCCAATGCGCTTCGCTCAGGGTGATGTTCTCGGTTGCTGCTATGGCTTGCGCCAGCGGCTCGCTCCAGTCGGCGCTGTTTTTCAGATAGCCTTCCGCATCGGTGGCGATCTCTTTACCGGCAAAAATCACGGTGACTCCTCAGGTTCAGTTTGCGCGTATTGTAGGGCGGGGCGGCCAGAAAAAGCAAAAACCCCGCCGGAGCGGGGTTTTATGACGTACTGACTGACGCTAATCGCGGCTGGCAAAGCCCAGCAGGCTAAGCAGGCTGACAAAGATGTTGTACAGCGATACATACAGGCTCACGGTGGCGCGAATATAGTTGGTTTCGCCGCCGTGAATGATGTTGCTGGTTTCCCACAGGATGGCACCCGCTGAGAACAGGATAAACAGCGCGCTGATTGCCAGGTGCAGGGCTGGCAGCTGCAGGAACAGGTTAGCGACAACCGCCACCAGCAGCACCACAAAGCCCGCCATCATCATGCCGCCGAGGAATGACATATCGCGACGGGTGGTCAGGACGTAGGCCGAGCAGCAGAAGAACACCAGCGCGGTTCCGCCCAACGCCATGCCAATCACATCACCCATACCCGCCGAGAGGAATGAGTTAAGAATTGGCCCCAGGCAGTAACCAAGGAATCCGGTGAAGGCAAAGGCCGCCAGAATACCCGTCGGGCTGTTCGCCAGGCGGTAAGTCAGAAACATCAGGCCATAAAAGCCGACCAGCATCAGAATCAGACCGGGCGCAGGCAGAGCGAAGACGGTACTGAGTGTGGCGGTAACGGCGGAGAATGCCAGGGTCAGGCCAAGTAAGAAATAAGTATTGCGCAGCACTTTATGGGTGCTGATTAGCGACTGTCGTTGCGACGACGTAATAATTCTATCCATCATGCGCTCCTTAAAGTGAAAGAACACCAAATCTGCGGAAAGAATACGCAGCGGTACTGGGACAGAAAAGGCGTTTTACCCTTCTTTACGCGATAAATTGCTGTTTCCCTGAGCGGAATGGCGATTATGGCAGCGAATAAATAGTTTTTGGCTGTTTTTCAGGCGAATGAATCGCAGCAGGCTTTACATCTTCGGGGGGGATGTTTATAGTGCGCGTCATTGCGGAGGGGTGGCCGAGCGGCTTAAGGCAGCGGTCTTGAAAACCGCCGATGGGAAACCATCCGAGAGTTCGAATCTCTCCTCCTCCGCCACTTAACCTGCTCAGGGTTAAGTATTTGTTTTATCAGGAGGGATGGCCGAGCGGCTTAAGGCAGCGGTCTTGAAAACCGCCGATGGGAAACCATCCGAGAGTTCGAATCTCTCTTCCTCCGCCAAATTAAAGAAGCCCGCAGCAATGCGGGCTTTTTGCATTTCTACTTCAGAGATTCTGAAAAACATCCCGTTGCTTTTCAATCTGCTGCCTTAAGCCTACGGCGAGGCTCTGGTCTGCTATAGTCCATTCACGGTTTTTGCAAACATCTGGCGATTTTCCCAGGCAAGCTGGGTTACACTGTGGGGCAATTCGCTCTGTGGCCGAGCTAATCGTTTGAATGCCAGAGTGTTTCACTGATGAATTATGGAATAGGCACAATGATCAAGAAACTGAGTCTTTGCGCGTTGTCAGTCATCGCTGCGTTACCGATGGGTATGGCAGCGCAGGCTGCGGAAGGGGACATGCAGCTGCAGCAGGTACTGATGCTGAGCCGTCACAATCTACGCGCACCGCTCGCGAACAACGGCAGCGTGCTGGAGCAATCAACGAAAAAAAGCTGGCCGCAATGGGATGTGCCCGGTGGGCAGCTCACCACCAAAGGTGGGGTGCTGGAAGTCTACATGGGTAACTATACCCGTCAGTGGCTGGCTCAGCAGGGCCTGGTCGAAAACGGCGTCTGCCCGGATAGCAGCAACGTGTTTGTCTATGCCAACAGCCTGCAACGTACCGTGGCAACGGCTCAGTTCTTCGTGAATGGTGCTTTCCCTGGATGTGACATCGCCGTGACGCATCAGGATGCCATGGGGACCATGGATCCGGTGTTCAATCCGGTGGTGACTGATGGCAGCGACGATTTCAACAAAAAAGCCCTGACGGCAATGACCGCGGCCAACGAAAAGCTGGCGTTAAAACCCGCTTACCAGTACCTGGAAAAAATTGTTGATTACAAATCCGCGCCAGCCTGCAACGGCAAGAAGCAGTGTGATTTAAGCAGTGGCCAGAACACCTTTAGCGCCGACAATGGTAAAGAACCGAACGTTAATGGCCCGCTGAAGGTCGGAAATTCGCTGATCGATGCTTTCACCCTGCAATATTATGAAGGTTTCCCGCTGGATCAGGTGGCCTGGGGGCAGATCAAAACGCCTGAGCAGTGGAAAGAGCTGGCCGCGATTAAAAATGGTTATCAGGACGCGTTGTTTACTTCACCAGATGTGGCACGCGAAGTGGCGGCACCGCTGGTGGATTACATCCGCAGCCAGCTGATCGATCAGGACAAAGCCAACGCGCCGAAAGTGACGTTGATGGTGGGACATGATTCGAATATCGCTTCGCTGCTCAGCGCGTTGCAGGTGAAGCCGTATGAGCTGCCGGGTAACGATGAGAAGACGCCGATTGGTGGCCAGGTGGTGTTTGAACGCTGGCACGATGCGAAAAACAACAAAGATCTGCTGAAGGTGGAATATGTCTACCAGACCAGCGATCAGCTGCGTAACGCTGATGTGCTGAGCCTGAAAAACCCGCCGAAACGCGTCACGCTGCAGCTGGCGGGTTGTGATGCCGATGCCAATGGGTATTGCAGCTGGGATCAATTCGCCAGCGTGCTGAATGCCGCCTTGCAGGGCACGCCGTTGCAGCCTGCTGCTCCGGCACCGGCTGCTGCGCAACCAGAACAAGCTGCCGCGCCAGCGACGACCAGCGATGACGCGCAGGTGCAGGCAGATCAGGCCGCTGCCGATAAAGCCACCGCAGATAAAGCGGCGGCAGATAAAGCTGCTGCGCAGAAAGCGGCAGATGCCAAAGCGGCAGAAGAGAAGGTAAAAGCCGACAAAGCGGCGGAAGCGAAGGCGAAAGCTGAGAAAGCAACAGCCCAGAAAGCGGCGGAAGAGAAAGCGAAAGCGGATGCGGCGGCGGCTGAAAAGGCCAAAGCGGATGCGCCAGCTAAATCAGACAAGAGCGAAGCGCCTGCCCCGGCGGCCAGCAACTAAGCTGCCAGCAGTGAAAAACCCCGCCGAGGCGGGGTTTTTTATTTATCCGGCCACCACCACCAGTTTCTGGTTGGCGAATTCTTTCAGACCGAGATCAGACAGCTCCCGTCCATAGCCTGAGCGTTTCACGCCACCAAAAGGAAGTTCTGCGGCGGTATCGCTTTGTGAATTGATAAACACCATGCCGGTTTCGATTTGCGCCGCCATTTTTCGCCCGCGAGCAATATCCCGCGTCCATACCGAACCACCGAGGCCATAATGTGAGTCATTCGCCAGTGCCACGACAGCGCTGTCGCTAGCCACGACATAGACCTGAGCCACCGGGCCGAAGAATTCCTGATAATAGGCAGGATTATCAGGCGTCAGGCCGGTGAGAATTGTCGGCTGGAAATAATTGCCGACGCCGTCTATGGCGCGGCCGCCTATTTCGACCTTAGCACCCTGTGCGATGGCCTCATCAACCTGTTTGATTAAACGTTCACGCGCATCCTGTGACGACAGCGGACCGAGGGTGGTTTTCTCATCCAGCGGATCGCCAGCGACAGCCGATTGCAGCGCGGCGCTGAATTTTGCCATAAAGGGCCCGGCAATCTTCTCATGTACGATAAAACGCTTCGCAGCGGTACAGACCTGGCCACAGTTGCTGAGGCGCGCCTGTGCCCCCTGGCGCACCGCCTCATCGAGGTCGGCGTCGTCCAGCACCACGAACACATCGTTGCCACCCAGTTCCAGCGTCGATTTCTTCAGGTATTTGCCGGCCTGCTGTGCCACCGCGCTACCCGCCCGTTCGGACCCGGTGAGCGCTACGCCCTGAACACGGTCATCGGCGATCAAATCCGCTACCTGGTCATTCGAAATATACAGGTTGGTCCAGGCTCCCGGCGGTGCGCCAGCTTCATGGACCAGTTTTTCGAAGGCATCGGCGCAGTGCGGGACGATATTGGCGTGTTTTGCCAGCACCGGGTTGCCGAGTGCCAGGTTCGGAGCCAGCACACGCATCAGCTGGTAATAGGGGAAGTTCCAGGGTTCCACCGCCACAATCACGCCAACCGGATGATATTCCAGCCAGGCGTCCCCCACATCGCTGGGATAGGCTTGCGGTTGCAGTAGTGTTGCCGCGTGTTCGGCATAGTAGCGGGCGATTTGGGCACAAATTTTGACTTCACCACGGCTTTGACCTATCAGCTTGCCCATCTCCTGGCTGGCGATGGTCGCCAGTTGTTCAACGCGCGCATCAATCAGATCTGCCAGACGTTTCAGTACCTGCAGTCGCGGTTGGATATCTCCTTTGCACCAGTCGGAGTGGTAAAGACGATCGGCAGTCTCCAGCGCCTGCTGCACATAAGCATCATCATGTGATGTCCAGCTCTTCAGCAATTGGTTATTGGCGGGATTGATACTTTGGTAGGAAGACATACAACGCTCCTTGGTCAATTAAGACGACAAAGGCGGGACTGGCCCGCCTGAGATTCAGATGTTTTTACGCTCAACCGTCTTATCATCCCATGTCAGGACGTCCTGATCGGTCTTATCAAAGGCGCGAAACAGCACTTCATCGCTACCCTGTTGACGCCAGATTTCTTCTGCCAGGCGTTCGTCATAGTTGGCGACCTCAAATATCGCTTCTGCGATTTCGGTCGAGGTGTGGCGTAGTTTGGCCCATTCGCCCACGTGGTGAGCTTTAGACTGTTCTGTTGCCATAAAGGTCTCCTGTTGAGGATTTATCCTTTCAGTTTTACCGCCAGACCGGCGACATGTTCGCCCTGAAAACGGGCGATATCGAGTTCTTCTGCAGAAGGCTGGCGCGATCCATCGCCCCCTGCAATGGTGGTGGCCCCATAAGGGGTGCCGCCGCGCACATGAGAGATATCGAAAAGTTCTTTGGTGCCATAACCGATGGGGACAATCACCATGCCGTGGTGGGCGAGGGTGGTCCAGACTGAGGTGATGGTTTGCTCCTGGCCGCCGCCGGTGCCGGTGGAGGCAAACACGCTGGCAATTTTGCCGTACAGCGCGCCTGAGGCCCACAGTCCGCCAGTGCGGTCGAGGAAGTTACGCATCTGCCCCGCCATATTACCGAAACGTGTGGGGGTGCCGAGGATGATGGCATCGTATTGCGGGAGATCTTCGGGGGTTGCCTCAGCGGCTGGCTGATTGACCTTGCCGCCGACCTGCGCGAAGCGTTCGGCGTCCATGGTTTCTGGCACGCGTAATATCGTCACTTCTGCACCGTTCACACGACGCGCGCCTTCAGCAATAGCCTGCGCCATGGTTTCAATATGTCCATACATGGAATAATAAAGCACCAGAATTTTCGCCATCTTTTTTCTTCCTGCGGGGTTTGAACACGTAATCTGAAGTATAGAAGAGCCTGCGTGACCTGCCGCTGAACAGCACAGCCGCTTACCTGCGGCTTCGCTTAATACTCCGCTAAGCGCTTGTCATGCGGAGAAAAATTCCGGTTTAGTGGAAAAATAAAGAATAATATGTGTTTCAAAGTATAAATATCAGCCATAAACGCAACGCTATTAGCTATTCTTTAATCGGGTGGCCCGGAAAACGTGTCACCTGAGCTTTTCACCCCTTGCATGTGAAAAGTCCTGACCACAGATGTGAAAACTCTCTCGGAGGAAATGATGGCCCAACATCGTGGAGGATCGGGTAATTTCGCGGAAGATCGCGAAAGAGCCGCGGAAGCAGGCCGTAAAGGCGGTAAGAATAGCGGCGGGAATTTCAGAAACGACCCGCAGCGCGCTTCCGAAGCAGGTGAAAAAGGGGGACGCAGTCGCGGTAAGAAATAATCCGGCTGTGCAGTAATTCCCTCCGCCGCCGGGAGCGCCCGGCGGTGACAATGCCTTCTGACTCTGCGAAAATGACGCCCGAATTCACATCGTGGTGCTTTATGTCTTCAGCTTCTTCTCGTCTTTCTCTGCGCCTGACGCGTCAGGAACTTGTGTTGATCTTCATTACCATGGTCTGGGGCGGCACCTTTCTGGTGGTGCATCGGGCAATGGCTCACTCTGGCCCCTTCTTCTTCGTCGGTCTGCGTTTTGCTACAGCGGCGATACTGCTGGCTTTTTTCTTCCGCCGTTACCTGAAGCAAATCACCTGGCTGGAGTGCAAGGCGGGGGCGTTGATCGGTGTGGCTATCGCCGGAGGCTATGGCCTGCAAACCTGGGGTATGCAATCCATTTCCAGCAGCCAGTCAGCCTTTCTGACTGCGCTTTACGTGCCAGTGGTACCGCTGTTGCAGTGGCTGTTTTTACGTCGTCCACCCGGATTGATGGCGTGGCTGGGGATTCTGCTGGCGTTTATTGGCTTGTTGCTGGTGGCGGGTCCGCAGGATGGCCGTTTCGCCCTAAACGCCGGTGAAATTGCCACCCTGCTGAGCACCCTGGCGATTGCCGCTGAAATCATTCTGATCAGCCGGTTTGCTGGTCAGGTTGATGTGCGTCGTGTGACGCTGATCCAGCTGGCAGTTGCATCGGCCTGTGCTTTCGTGTTGATGATCCCCAATGGAGAAACGTTACCGACATTCAGCACGCCGCTGGTGCTGAGCGCGCTGGGCCTCGGTGCCGCCAGCGCGCTGATTCAGGTCACCATGAACTGGGCGCAGCGCAGTGTCTCACCGACGCGTGCGACGGTGATCTATGCCGGTGAACCGGTATGGGCAGGGGTCGTGGGACGGCTGGCAGGTGAGCGTTTACCGGCGGCGGCGCTGCTGGGCGGTGCGTTAATTGTCTGCGGGGTGATCGTCAGTGAATTACGTATCAGGCGCAAAAAAGCGGTGCCAGAGCTGGCACCGCAGGAGATGCAGGAGCCTTAACTGTTTTGGCGTGCCGCCTGGTTTTCACCCAGGGTGGCACCGCGACGGCGCAGAATAGCGTTAAGAATGATGGCACCAAAAGTGGCGGTGCCGATGCCACCCAGGGTGAAGTTACCTATTTTTAGCGCGAAATCCCCGGCACCCAGAACCAGCGTGGTGGCCACCATAATCAGATTGCTGTTCTGGCTGAAATCGACGTTATTTTGTACCCAGATACGCGCACCTGCCACGGCAATCAGGCCAAACACCACGATCGATGCTCCACCAATCACCGGACCAGGAATGGTATGGATCAGCGCGCCAAATTTGGGTGAGAAGCCCAGCACCAAAGCAATCAACGCCGCCGCGACAAAGGCCAGCGTGGAATAGACTTTTGTTACCGCCATCACGCCAATGTTTTCCGCGTAGGTGGTCACACCGCTGCCGCCGATCGATCCCGATAGCATGGTCGCCAGGCCGTCACCAACAAAAGCTCGCCCCATCCAGGGATCAAGATTACGCCCGGTCATCCCCGCCACGGCTTTGATATGCCCAAGGTTCTCCGCCACCAGAATGATGGCCACCGGTGCGATCATCACGATCGCCTGCATATCAAACACCGGCGTGGTGGTATGCGGCAGGCCAAACCAGGCGGCGTTGGCAACGCCAGTGAAATCGACCGGCTTGCCAAACCCCAGGACATTGGTCAGCAGGGCGTAAATGGCCCAGGCGACAATCAGCCCGACCAGGATCAACAAACGCTGCACCATGCCTCGGGTAAACACCGCCACCAGACCAATACACAGCACTGTCATCACCGCCATCCAGCTGTCGAACATTGACGATGACACACTATGTACCGCAATCGGTGCGAGATTCAGCCCAATTGCCATGACAACCGCACCAGTGACTACCGGTGGCATCAGGCGTTCGATCCAGCCAGTACCCACTTTCATCACCACAAAACCAATCAGCGTGTACAGAGCACCACAGGCGATCACCCCACCCAGCGCCAGCGCCAGGTTGGGGTTGAGTCCCTGACCATTGAAGCCGGTGACGGCGATAATCACACCGACAAAGGCCGCACTGGAACCGAGATAACTGGGCACGTGCCCCCCGGTGACGACAAAGAACAGCAAGGTACCCATCCCGGAAACCAGAATTGCCAGATTTGGGTCCAGCCCCATCAGCAACGGCATCAGCACCGTTGCACCAAACATTGCCACAGCATGCTGCAGGCCCAGAATCACGGTCTGCCCGAGCGGCAGCGTTTCATCCGGTGCAATCAGTCCATTTTCAGTCAAGGCTGACTTTTTCTGCCAGCGGGGAAACCAGGAACT
This sequence comes from Pantoea sp. App145, assembly GCF_047947045.1. Lineage (NCBI taxonomy): Bacteria > Pseudomonadati > Pseudomonadota > Gammaproteobacteria > Enterobacterales > Erwiniaceae > Pantoea > Pantoea sp. App145. The sequence goes on along the minus strand of NZ_CP133290.1, from coordinate 1,287,324 downwards.
CGCCATCGTCTTCTCCAGAGTGTCTGTGGAACCGGACCGCACAAGGCGGCGTTAGCGGGCTTCCTGCCGTGAAAAGTGATGATATCCGCGGTCAAACCAGGCGAGGCCGTGCGGCTCTTCATTCCGCACCAGCGCCAGCACCTCGCAAAATAAAGTGTCGTGAGTCCCGACGCTGACCACCTGGGTGATTTTGCAATCAAACGACACCAGTGCGCCGTCCAGCAGCGGTGAGCCACTGGTGAGCGTATGCCAGCGGGCGGCGAGAAAGCGCTCGGCCATGGGCGTTTTGCCACCAAACAACGTGGAGAGATCTTCATGCCCGGCGGCCAAAGTGTTCACGCATAAGTAACCGTTGTCGCGAAATACCGGCCATACCGAGGCTGAACGGTTCAGGCACACCAGCAGCGTCGGCGGTGAATCGGTCACGCTGCATACCGCCGAGGCGGTAAAACCGGCACGGCCTGCCGGACCGTCGGTGGTGATGATGTTGACGGCAGCACCCAGACGCGACATCGCATCGCGAAACGTCTGGCGTTCAACGGGCGGTGAGATTTCATGCACACTCATCTTTGGCCTCCTGACAGCGGCTGTCCTCCAGCCATTGCAGCAACAGCGCGTTGAAGTTCTCCGCATCGGTTACGCTCATCGCATGCCCGCCCCAGGTCATTTCGATCAGGCTAGCGTTGGGTAGCGCGGCCGCCAGTTGCGGGGAGCAACTCCACGGCACCAGCAGGTCATCCTGGCTGTAGATCGCCAGTACCGGTTGGGTGATACGTGTCGCATAGGGGCGGAAATCGGCACTTTTCAGCGCGTATAAGCGGCGTAACAGGTTTTCCATACCCTGGAAATGCTTCACGTGGTGGGCGTCTTCCGCTTCAATCCGCGACTGATGGCGTGCCAGCCATTCAGCCGGATAAAGAAACAGTGGCTGGGCGCGGACAAAAGCCTCAACACCCACATTGAGCAGCAGATCCTGGCGGACCTGGAAACAACGTCCTGTGTGGGCATCGAGTGACAGCCAGCCATTAATCACCACCACGCGTCCAACACGCTGTGGATAATCGAGCGCCAGTTGCAGGCCAATCAGCCCGCCAAGTGCATGGCCGATCAGGTCAAAGCGCTCGATTCCCTGCTGCTCCAGCGCATCCGCCAGCTCGGCGGCCATCATCGCCATGCTGTAACCTTCAGGCAGCGTATCCGGGCTGCGCCCGGTGCCGCGCTGGTCGTAGGTCACCACGCGATAATGCTGCCCCAGCGCCGCCAGTTGCGGCTGCCAGAAACCGGCAACTCCCCCCAGGCCGGAGGAGAGCACCAGCGTCGGTGCATCCTTCGTCTGTAAACCCTGAATCTCAAGATGCATTACGCCTCCTGTTTGCCGATGTGTGCCACTGTGGCAATCTCGACCAGTGCATCCGGCTTCACCAGTCCGCATTGAATGCAGTAGCGAGCAGGTTTATCTCCAGGGAAGTATTCGGCATACACCTGATTAATGGCGGCGTAGTTACTCCAGTCAGTGAGGAAGATGGAGTTGAAGGTGACGTCATCCATGGTGCCGCCCGCCGTTTCAATCACTTTTTTAATGGTTTCCAGTACGTGGCGGGCTTGTGCTGCGGCATCGCCTACGTGCACCACATTATTTTGCGCATCGAATGGCAGGGTACCGGACACGTAGACCACGCCATCGGCGAGGGTACCGGGCACAAAAGGGGCGATAGGTGTGGTGGTGCCGGGCGGAATAATGACACTTTTAGGCATGGCTTGAGCTTCCTTTTCGTTGTTTTTGCAGGTGATAACGATCGTGATTTCAGGATGTTAGCGTTTCACAGAAGGTGTCGGTGTCGCTGACCCAACCGAAAAACGTTTCGATATTGAAGATTGCTGCTTGTTGCGCAAATGACGGTCCGGCCTGGTAGGTCGCGTCTTCCAGCACCACGCCGAAATATTCCAGAAAGAATCCGTCGCGTAGCGTCGATTCCACGCAGACATTGGTGGCAATGCCAGTGAATATCAGGTGGCGAATACCACGACTGCGCAACATGCTGTCGAGCGGCGTGTTGAAGAAGCCGCTGTAACGGGGTTTGGGCAGGACGATGTCGCCCGGCTGAGGCACCAGTTCATCCACCAGCGCATAATCCCAGCCGCCTTTCGCCAGCAGCGTGCCCTGCAGTTCGGGGCGCTTACGCATGGTTTTCAGGGCATTGGATTTATGAAAATTGGGCGATCCGGCATCACCGGCTTCGATGTATTTATCGTCCCAGCCATTCTGGAACCAGATGATTTGGATACCGGCGGCGCGGGCGGCCGTCACGGCCTGGTGAATTTTGGCGATGACCGGTTTGGTGGCCGAGACGTCAAAACCGGCCAAATCGAGATAGCCGCCCTCGGTGGCATAGGCATTTTGCATATCCACCACAATCAAGGCGCTTTGCGCGGGCGGGAAGGCAATGGCTTCCGGGCGTGCGGGCAGGGTGACCTGCGCTAAGGTCGATGTATGGGCGCAAACAACGGCAGTCATCAGGCAACCTCCTTCTGCGATTCAATCAAAGCATGACGGCACTGCATCAGCGGCTGAATATGCTGACCAAAGTCCTCGATCCCCTGCAGGAAATCGTCAAAAGTCAGCAACACGCCCTGCGTACCTTCTACCCCTGCAACGTCATCCAACATTCGTGCCACATTGGCCCAGGAACCCACCAGCGTACCCATATTGATGTTCACGGCGGAGGTGGGATCGGCCATCTGGCGTACGTTGGTGTCGCTACCGGATTTGGTGTCCTGCTGACTTTGGGTCGTCAGCCAGGCGAGCGCCTCTTCATCGGCACCCGCTTTGTAGTGCTCCCATTTGGCGCGTGCGGCTTCATCACTTTCGGCGGCGATGATCATAAACAGCACATAAGAACCGACATCCCGGCCCACTTTGTCGGCGGCCTGTTTCATGCGTGCGGCGGTGGGGGCGAAGGCGGTTGGCGTGTTCACGCCTTTGCCAAAGCAGAAGTTGTAATCGGCGTGTTGTGCCGAAAACGCCATACCGGCATCACTTTGCCCGGCGCAGATCACCTTCATCGGCCTTTGCGGCTGTGGGCTGAGGCGGCAATCGTTCATGGTGAAGAATTCACCTTTGAAATCGCTCTGGCCGTTGCCCCACAAATCGCGCAGCACGGTGACGTATTCGGTCAGGTATTGATAGCGGCTGGCGAAGTAGTCATCACCGGGCCACAGTCCCATCTGTTCATATTCCGGCTTTTGCCAGCCGGTCACCAGGTTGACGCCAAAGCGTCCATTGGAGATAGAATCGATGGTGGAAGCCATGCGCGCTACAATCGCGGGTGGCAGCGTCAGCGTGGCGGCGGTCGCGTAAATTTCGATACGCGAGGTGACCGCTGCCAGCCCGGCCATCAGGGTGAATGATTCGAGGTTATGGTCCCAGAATTCGGTTTTCCCGCCGAAGCCACGCAGTTTGATCATCGAAAGTGCGAAGTCGAAGTGGTAATGCTCGGCTTTTTGCACAATCGCTTTGTTCAATTCAAACGTCGGCTTGTACTGTGGGGCATGGGTGGAAATTAACCAGCCATTGTTACCAATCGGGATAAAGACGCCAATTTTCATGTGAAATCTCTCAGCAAATAACGGGTTTGTTTCACGCGCTGCGCTGCGTCCTGCTCGCTCCCTGCCGGCGGCGCTCCGTCACAATTTTGCAAAGCCTGTGCCACATTTTTAAATGTCTTATACAACATGATGTTAAAAAATCGGGATAAGAAAAAGCGGAGTAAATGGTCCGTTTTGGACCAGATGGTCAAAATAAGCTGCACATTTTTCATGCGTCAGTGGTCAAAAAAGGTGCAGGGGCGGTATTAGGCAGGAGCAGGGGGCTTTGTTATGATGCGCGTACGCACAATGGATGAGGTAACAGTGTGAAAAGTGATGAAAAAAAGCCAACGCGTCGCTCTCGTGCGGTAGCGGCAAAACGGGCAGCGATTCTGGAAGCGGCGCTGACCTTCTTTTCGCAATTTGGTATTCACGGCACCAGCCTCGATAAAGTGGCGGAGCGCGCCGATGTGTCAAAAACCAATCTGCTTTATTACTACCCCTCGAAAGAGGCACTGTACATTGCAGTGCTGAAAGAGATTCTGGATGTCTGGCTGGCACCGCTACGCGCACTGCGTCACGATCAGGAGCCGCTGACGGCCATCCGTCGCTATATTCGCCTGAAACTGGAAGTTTCACGTGATCATCCCCAGGCATCGCGTCTGTTCTGCCTTGAGATGCTGCAAGGAGCGCCTTTGCTGAAGGGAGAACTGGCGGGAGACCTTAAAACGCTGGTGGATGAAAAGGCGGCGATCATCGAACAGTGGATCGATGAAGGGCGGCTGGCGGGCGTACGGCCTCAGCATCTGTTTTTCCTGCTGTGGGCCACCACCCAGCATTACGCCGATTTCGCCTCGCAGGTTGAGGCCATTACCGGACAGACGCTGAGCGATCCCGCGTTCTTTGAACAGACGGTAGATAACGTGCAGCGCATGATTATTGAAGGGATTCGCGTACGCTAATCCCTCGCTGGCACAGGAGTTTGCATGGATTCGCTTTCACAACTGGCATTAGGTGCATCGGTAAGCGTGGCGGTGATGGGCCGGCGCGTGCCGGTGTGGCAGTCAGCGCTGGTCGGTGCGGTGATCGGTACCTTACCCGATCTGGATGTATTTATTGATCACGGCGACGCTATTCGCAATATGACGCTGCATCGCAGCGAAAGCCATGCGTTGCTGTGGCTTACCCTGGTCTCTCCGTTGCTGAGCTGGCTGGTGGCGGGTTTACTCCGTCAGCGCCAGCATTGGGTTGCCTGGTGGCTGGCTATCTGGCTGGCGCTGATCACCCATCCGTTACTCGATTTGATGACGGTCTATGGGACGCAGCTCGGTCTGCCGTTGACGGATTGCCCCTATGCTGTCGGAAGTATGTACATCATCGACCCGTTGTATACGTTGCCGTTGTTGGTTGCGCTGGGTGTGGCACTGGGGCGGCGCGACAGGATCGGCTTGCGCTGGAATCAGGTCGGGCTGGTGGTAAGCACCCTGTATCTTGGCTGGAGTATGGTGGCGCAAAGTATGGCAACGCAGCATATTGGCCAGCAGCTGGCTCAACAGAGGGTGAAACCTGAGCGACTGCTGGTGACGCCCACCGCGTTTAACACCCTGGTATGGCGTACGGTGATCATGACACCGGAACGTTATGGTGAAGCCTGGTGGTCTCTGCTGTCACCGAATCGTCCGCTGGAGATTCACTGGTATGATCGCCAGCCAGCTTTGTTTACACCTTTCAAAGGTCAATGGCTGGCCGAACGCGTCGCCTGGTTCAGCCATGGTTTTTATGCCATGCGCCAGCAGGGAAGAGATACACTGATTACCGATCTGCGTATGGGCGAGGAGCCGAATTACACCTTTACCTTTAATCTCGGCGCGCCAGATGCACCGGATGTCGCCCCCACACGGGAACCGTCGTTACGGCCTACGCTGGCAGAAGCGTGGAGAAAATTGCGCGAAAGGATATAAAAAATAAGGCCCGCTAGCGGGCCTTATACTTTTAGAGCGATCAGGCTTTACGTCGACGCAGCAGCCAGCCCATTGTCAAAATCATAAACCACAGCGGTGTGACCATCAGGGCATGACGGGTGTCATCCTGTAGGGTCAACAGCACCAGGACAAAGGCGAAAAACGCCATACATACCCAGCACATAAATTTACCCAGCGGCATCTTAAACGTTGACTCCGTATGACGTTGAGGATGCTGTTTACGGTAGGCCAGATAGCTGCACAGGATGATGGTCCAGACGAACATAAACAGAATCGCTGATACTGTGGTGACCAGCGTGAACACGGTCATCACATCCGGGATCAGATAAATCAACGCCACACCGCCAAGCAGGCACAGGCAGGAGAAAAACAGACCGGTGGTCGGTACGGCACGGGCCGACAGTCGGCCAAACGCCTTGTGTGCAACTCCTTGTTCTGCCAGACCAAACAGCATGCGGCTGGTGGAGAAAATGCCGCTGTTGGCAGAGGATGCTGCGGAGGTGAGCACCACAAAGTTGACGATGCTGGCAGCAGCAGGCAGGCCGATCATCACAAACATCTCAACAAAGGGACTGCGGTCGGCCAGCACTTGGTTCCACGGGGTTACCGCCATAATCACCATCAGCGCCAGTACATAAAACATAATGACACGCAACGGGATGGCGTTGATGGCACGCGGCAGCACTTTGTGCGGGTCGTGAGTTTCTGCGGCGGCAGTTCCCACCAGTTCAATTCCCACAAAGGCAAACACCGCAATCTGGAAACCGGCAAAAAAGCCGCTCAATCCTTTCGGGAACATACCGCCATGGTCCCAGATATTGCTCAGCGAAGCTGTACCGCCACCCGGTGAAGGGTAGTGCATCGTCACGAGTACGACGCCGGTGATAATCAGCGCGACGATAGCGACAATTTTGATAATCGCGAACCAGAACTCCATTTCGCCGAACATCTTCACGGTGGCGATATTCAGCGTCAGGAACACTACGACACACAGCAGGGCGCTCATCCAGATGGAGAAGTCCGGGAGCCAGAGCTGGAAGTAAGCACTTATCGCCACCACATCGGCGATGCCCGTCACGACCCAGCAGAACCAATAGGTCCAGCCAGTGAAATAACCGGCCCAGGGGCCAAGAAGGTCAGCGGCGAAATCGCTGAAGGATTTATATTCCAGATTGGAGAGCAGTAACTCCCCCATGGCACGCATCACGAAAAACAGCATAAAACCGATGATCATATAAACAAAGATGATCGACGGTCCGGCCAGACTGATGGTTTTGCCGGATCCCATAAACAGCCCGGTGCCGATAGCACCCCCAATGGCGATAAGCTGGATATGGCGGTTGTGGAGATTACGCCGGAGTTTTTCCGGTTGCTCCGTTGTGAGGAGTGCCTCTTTGGATTGATCAACCATAACGATTTCTTTCCTGTTTCGATGTTGTGTCAGCTCTGCTGGCTGTTAATTAACCTGCTGTTGTACAGGGCAAGTGGCATAAGATAGTGGAATAGCGCTAGCTCTCGGTAATTGTTTTTTAACATCTGCGACCTTTTGCATGCTTTACGCTGTCAGTAAATATTTACATGGCGCAATCTTTCACCATTGCGGGTGAAAACTAAGCAGTTTCAGCAGAAAGGGCGCTTAAGCGGTAATGGGGTAAAGGTGAGCCAGGGGATGAAGATTGCGGTTAGCCCTGGTCCTGATGTCACCGCCGCACATGCCAGCCATTTTCATTTCGGCATGTGCGTTAGCGGCCAGGGGCGTTGAGATTATACTGCCGGATTGAGTCCGCGTTTGATGAGGAAATGGTTAGCGGGCCAGGAGAAGAGAAAACCTATTATCATCGCGAGTTGAAGCATGAACCAGAATCCGACCAGCAGTGGGTTGATTTGCTGATTTAACACGAATTTTAGGGCCAGCCCCATAAAGAGAAAGATTCCTGCCTGATAAATCAGCAGTGGAAAAATTTCAGTTTTTAGCGCTAATAATAACGCGCTGCCAAATGAACGTTTTTCACGTTGACGAATTGCCAGAAACTGGAAAAATAACCCCATTAATAACGAAATAGAAACGCAAATAATTGCCTCGATCCATAATGCCGGATTAATCGCAAATTGGTTTAGTAGGGTGATTATCGGTAGTGTCATTATGTCGCCAAATATACAGGCAGCGGCGGATAATGAAGTGGAAATAAAAATGGTTTGCCAGCCAGCGTTACGATGTAATTTTTGCGGAACCAGCAGGGCAAGTTTTACCTGACGTGAGGGTTTTCTCCCCAGATACCACCAGGCCAGCCAGCCAATGAATGGCATATATAGTCCGGTTAATGGCCAGATTATATTCATCACCGCGACCGGATGAGGGTGACGGAAGAGGTCTTTTAAAATCATCAGGGCGGTACAGCCACCCAGAACAAGGAAGGGTAATGCCAACTGGTTCAACATAGTCAGTCCCGCTTAGCTTCTCGAATACGCGCGACAATGCGGTCAGCCCGGCTGCGGCATTGTCTTCCCCTGCAAATCACCGTTGCGTGTTACGCCGCTCACTGCTAAGAGTAGCTGGAAACCTGCCTGACGGGAATCACTGTGAGGGGTGAAAAAGTGAACGGATGGCAGAAATAAATGAGATAAAGAATAAGGTGAGGCGGAAATGTGGCATAAATTAACCTGGAAGGTGAGGTTAAAACACTGTAAAGAATAGATTTCATTTAATGATGATGCTGAATACTTATCAAACTATTGAAAATTTTCAATGGTCAGAGAGATTGAAACGACATAAGAAAAATCCTATTCTAATCGTCAGCATCAGTGAAAATTGTGATGTTGTTAACAAAGACGATATGCCCAATCCATTCCCTTACGGTAACGCATTGACAACCGGATGTTTATGATTGTGCTCTGACGGCTGGAACTCTTTTCCATCAATATTTTTTCTCTAACTAATTTAATTTTTGTGTTAATCAGTTCGAATAACAAGGTACAAGAGCGTTAAACCGCGCTGAGGCAATAATGACGACCAATAATTATTTCGTCTGGCGAGGCGAGACCGAAATTCAATTTCAGGCTGTTACCGCAGTGATGCAATTGAAATCGCTCATACAAAAACACGTAGAAACACTGGGATTTGATTACTTTGCCTTTTTGATCCAGCATCCGGTACCTTTTACCCGACCGCGGATCTTTTTGTTCAGCACTTACCCTGAAAACTGGGTCAGCCGGTATGAAAGTGAGAACTATTATGCGGTCGATCCGGTGCTGTTACTTTGTCAACGACCGGGCCACGGGGTGGAGTGGACGCATGACCTGTTTACCGGGGCCGGCCACTTATGGGCTGAAGCCAATGCTTATGGCCTGATGAGTGGTTTTTCCTGCTCCGCAATGGCATCAAATCGTGCCATTGGTATATTATCTATTGCGTCTAAGCAACAGAGTAAGACCCGACACTTACGCGTTGAGCTGGAGGTAAAACTTCACTTCCTGGCGGAACTGAGTCTGCGTGCGCTGGGGCGTCTCAATGATAGCTCGATGGCGGTTTTGTCTAATGATTTTAGTCAGCGCGAGCTGGAAATTCTGAAATGGACGGCGGAAGGAAAAACCTCTGCGGAAATTTCGCTTATTTTAGCGATTTCTGAACACACGGTGAATTTTCACCAAAAAAATATGCAAAAGCGCTTTAATGTTTCCAATAAAACGCAAATTGCCTGTTATGCCGCAGCAATTGGTCTGATTTAGCGAAAAGGCAACTACTAACTTTAGTAGTTCCCAGCCCGAAGCCAGTTGTCTACCCTGCGCCGGAACTTTGCCAGGCTGGCGCATAGAAATCATTGCAAAACATGGGGATGTCAGGGGCGCATGATGAAAATAATTCAAACCCAGTTAAAGGATATGCCGTCCTCACTGCTGGCGGAATTGGGGACTTATCGCTACAGCGTGTTTGCGCGTGGTGAGGGATGGTCCATTCCACCTCGATTAAGCACCCCGGGTCAGGAGTATGACCGTTTCGATCGTTCGGATGTGACCTGGATGATTGCCTGGGATCCTCGTCGCGGGATTTGCGGCTGTTCCCGTCTGATGCCATGGCAGGAACCTGAAGTCACCGAAGGTCTGGTGCTTCCTTTCAGCCATGAAAAGGTGTGGGAAATGTCACGCTTTTCTGCCCGACTGGAAGTGGATGCGGAGCTACCGCTCAACATTCTGTGGCACTCGGTGCAGCTGGCAGAACTAAGTAATATGGAGTTTTTGATCAGCTCCGCTACGCCGATGCTGGAAAAGATGTTTGAACAGCATCAGGTAGTTTATGAACCGTTGTCGCCAGGATTGATTCAGTCTGAGGATAACCTGTTCGCCATTCGCATTCCTGTGCACCAACCGGCCCTGGCTGATAAATACCGCGGTACGCGGCGGTTTAGCCCGGAAGAAGTCTTGCCGACGTTGGGTGTTTCCGTTAACTGGCAATCACACAGCTGATGTCCCCGCGCGTGCGGCGCGGGGCAGGCCGCTTACTGACGGTAGGCGGTTTTGATTTGGCGAATGGTGTTGCTGAATACTTCCGCCTGCGGTTTTTCCCCTAACGTTTGCACATAGCGTTCCATGTTGATGATCACTTTCCCGGCATCCGCCTGACCCATTCCTTTCAGAATCAGTGTGACCATCATTTTCAGGCAGGCAACTTCATCTGCCAGCTTCTGCGTTTCCTGCGAGGTTACAAAGTCTTCATCACTCATAATCGACTCCCTGGTTGTGTTACATGATCCAGGCACATTCTTCCTGTGCGCAAAAAACAGAGTATATCATATGGTTGTCAGAGCAATTTATTCGCGCTGAAATCAGAAATTCATGCTAAAAACGAAATGAGAAATTGCTGTATTTATCGTCAATAAAAAATGACGGGAAGCATTATTTATTTTGCGTGTTATGAGCATAAAGCGAAGCATGTTATAAATTATAACTTAATGATATTGATGGCGATTTTACTTTTTTATTCTCGCGTGTTATTGCCGGATACTAAAAATGAGTGGTCCATAACCTCTATTTGATTTGTATCATTTGAAGCGGGATTTATCTGCGGCGGGCGATGTTCTTTCCCTGGAAAACCCGGTAAGATAAGCCTCCTGAAAATATATTCCCCATCACTAACCTGCGGAGTACGTCCCGTTGATCAGCTTGCTTCTTGTTGATGACCATGAACTGGTACGCGCCGGCATTCGTCGCATACTGGAAGATATGAAGGGACTGGTAATTGCCGGGGAAGTGGCCTGTGGTGAGGATGCGGTGAAATGGTGCCGTAACAACCCGGTGGACGTCGTGCTGATGGACATGAACATGCCCGGCATTGGCGGTCTTGAAGCAACGCGCAAAATCGTGCGTTACAACCCGGATATTCGCATCATCATGCTGACTATTCATACCGAAAACCCACTGCCAGCCAAAGTCATGCAGGCAGGCGCCTCGGGTTATCTCAGCAAAGGTGCCGCGCCGCAGGAAGTGGTAAGCGCTATCCGTTCGGTACACGCCGGGCAACGCTATATTGCATCTGATATTGCGCAACAGATGGCACTGAGCCAGATTGAGCCGCAGAAAGCCGAATCCCCCTTTAGCTGTTTGTCGGAAAGGGAATTGCAGATTATGCTGATGATCACCCGGGGGCAGAAGGTGACGGAAATTTCCGAGCAGCTTAGTCTTAGCCCGAAAACCGTTAACAGCTACCGCTATCGTATGTTCAGCAAGCTGAACATCAGTGGCGATGTGGAGTTAACGCATCTGGCCATTCGACATGGCCTGTATAATGCGGAGCCGTTAATCAGTAGTGAGTGACGTTTTCAATTCCAAAGCCTTTCTCAGCACCGTGACCAGTCAGCCCGGCGTCTACCGTATGTATGACGCGACAGGCACGGTGATCTATGTTGGCAAAGCCAAAGACCTCAAAAAACGCCTCAGCAGCTATTTCCGTTCCCAGGTGGGTAGCCGTAAGACCGAAGCGCTGGTCAGCAATATCCAGCAAATCGATGTCACGGTCACGCATACCGAAACCGAAGCGTTGCTGCTGGAGCATAACTACATCAAGCTCTATCAGCCGCGCTATAACGTGCTGCTGCGTGATGACAAATCTTATCCTTACATTTTTCTCAGCGCAGATACCCATCCGCGGCTGGCGATGCACCGTGGGGCCAAACATGCCAAAGGCGAATATTTTGGCCCGTTTCCGAACGGTTATGCAGTACGTGAAACTCTGGCGCTGCTGCAGAAAGTGTTCCCGATTCGTCAGTGCGAAAACAGCGTTTATCGCAATCGTTCACGGCCATGTCTGCAATATCAGATTGGTCGTTGCCTCGGCCCCTGTGTAGCGGGTCTGGTCACTGAGGAAGAGTATGCGCAGCAAACCGACTATGTGCGGCTCTTTCTGGCGGGTAAGGATGACCAGGTGCTGAATCAACTGGTCAAAAGAATGGAAGCCGCCAGCCAGGATCTACGTTTTGAAGAAGCCGCTCGGTTGCGCGACCAAATTCTGGCGGTACGTCGCATTACCGAGAAGCAGTTTGTCTCCAATCAGGGTGATGATCTGGATGTAATGGGCGTCGCCTACGATGCCGGCATGGCATGTCTGCATGTTTTGTTTATTCGTCAGGGGAAAGTCCTGGGTAGCCGTAGTTATTTCCCGAAGGTGCCGGCGGATACTGAACTGGCGGAGGTGGTACAAACCTTCCTCGGCCAATTTTATTTGCAGGGCAGTGAGGCGCGTACTTTACCGACCGAGATCCTGCTGGATTTCAGCCTGCCGGAACGCGAGTTGCTGGCTGAATCGCTCAGCGAGCTGGCCGGGCGGAAGGTGAATATCCAGAGCAAACCGCGAGGCGATCGAGCCCGATACCTCAAGCTGGCACGAACCAATGCCGCTACCGCGTTGACCACGCGGCTGTCACAGCATTCCACGATACAGCAGCGATTAGCTGCACTGGCGACGTTCCTCGAACTGGACCAGATCAATCGTATGGAGTGTTTTGATATCAGCCACACCATGGGTGAACAGACCATTGCTTCCTGCGTGGTATTTGATCGCAATGGCCCGCTGCGTAGTGATTACCGCCGCTACAATATCGAGGGCATTACCCCCGGGGATGATTATGCAGCGATGAATCAGGTATTACGGCGTCGTTACGGTAAAGCGCTGGAAGAAGATAAAATCCCTGACGTCATCCTGATTGATGGCGGTAAAGGTCAGCTGGCGCAGGCTAAACAGGTGTTTGCCGAACTGGATGTGCCATGGGACAAAGACCGTCCTGTTTTACTCGGGGTGGCGAAGGGGAGCGATCGTAAAGCGGGTCTTGAGACGCTGTTTTTCGAAGCGGAAGGTGAGGGCATCTCACTGCCGCCGGACTCGCCAGCACTGCACGTCATTCAGCATATTCGTGATGACTCTCACAATCATGCGATCTCAGGCCACCGGAAAAAAAGGGCCAAAGTTAAGAACACCAGTGCACTGGAAAGTATCGAAGGTGTCGGGCCGAAACGCCGACAACAGCTGCTGAAGTACATGGGTGGCCTGCAACCGTTGATGAATGCCAGTGTGGAGGAGATAGCGAAGGTTCCGGGCATTTCCTTCGCGCTGGCAGAAAAAATCTTCTATTCACTGAAACACTAGCATTGAAACAGGGGGGGCAATGTAGGAACATACGTTAAATTCTACCCATACCAGACAGTTACTGGCATATGCAATTTAACATTCCTACATGTCTTACTTTGTTTCGGGTCGTGCTGATTCCTTTCTTTGTACTGGCTTTCTACCTGCCATTTCACTGGGCACCTTTTGTTACGGCGTTCATTTTTGTGGTTGCAGCAGTAACTGACTGGTTCGATGGCTTTCTTGCGCGTCGCTGGAAACAAACCACGCGTTTTGGTGCGTTCCTTGATCCGGTAGCCGATAAGGTGATGGTGGCGATAGCGCTGGTGCTGGTGGCGGAGTATTTCCACGCCTGGTGGATTACACTGCCCGCTGCCACGATGATCGCCCGTGAGATCATTATCTCTGCGCTGCGTGAATGGATGGCGGAAATAGGTAAGCGCAGCAGCGTGGCCGTCTCCTGGATTGGTAAAGTGAAAACCACAGCGCAAATGCTATCGCTGGTGGCGCTGTTATGGCGTCCTGATGCCACGGTGATTGGCGTGGGTGTGGTCGCTTTATATATCGCGGCAGTGCTGACGTTCTGGTCAATGTTCCAGTATTTGAACGCAGCGCGTGGTGATTTGTTCGAACGGTGATCGATGCGATTTAAAAAGCAGCAAACGGACGCACTGTGAGGATAATTTTATTGACTCATTGCGCCAGTTCAGTAGAATGCATCGCATCGAACGGCAGCGTGTCTGCCAAAAGATAAATAAAATCAGCAAGTTCGATGATAAAGCGGGAATAGCTCAGTTGGTAGAGCACGACCTTGCCAAGGTCGGGGTCGCGAGTTCGAGTCTCGTTTCCCGCTCCAGATTTAGCACTCTGTTCGTAACGGAATGCACATCAGATTGAAAGGCGCGTTGGCAGAGTGGCCATGCAGCGGATTGCAAATCCGTCCACCTCGGTTCGACTCCGGGACGCGCCTCCACTTTACACCCTGCCCGGGTGGTGAAATCGGTAGACACAAGGGATTTAAAATCCCTCGATCGTAAGGTCGTGCGGGTTCAAGTCCCGCCCCGGGCACCATATTTATCTGCCGATAAAACCGAATAAAATCAAAGCAATAAGCAGTGATGTCGTATCCGCCCTTGGGCGGATTTTTTGCATTTGGGGTTTGGGCTAAATCTCAAGTGGCAGCAAAATGGCAGCAGAGTGGCAGCGCCGCATTTTGCAGGCTGCTATTTTACGCTCTCGTGATTATCAAAAGGGTTCAGCATTACGGCGGCATCCAGGTGGTTTGGTGCGAAGTGAGCGTAACGCATGGTCATCAAAATCGTGCTGTGACCGAGTATCTGCTGGAGCACCAGAATGTTTCCCCCGCGCATCATAAAGTGGCTGGCGAACGTATGGCGCAGAACGTGGGTGCGCTGTCCCTTCGGTAACTATCTACCCGGTTGGCGCACCAATTCCGTGGCCGTCTGACGTGCTGCCAGTTAACCATATCTGGATGCATGGACAGGCGTTTGATATGCCGACTTATCCGCAGCTGGCGGCGGTGTACCCATTCGGCACTATTCCAGATATGCGTGGCTGGACCATCAAAGGGAATCCCGGTGCAGGTCGTGCCGTACTCTCGACTGAACTCGACGCCAACAAACGCCATTCTCACGCGATTCATGTTGCAGCCACTGATCTCGGCACCCTGACAACCTCTACGTTTGATTACGGTACGCGAGGAACTTCGGGTGTTGGCGATCATGGTCATACTGCCTGGACCGATGCGCAGGGGCACCACAACCATAGCGCACCGTTGGAGAAAACGAGTAATGCCCCTGTGGGACCGCAAACTATTTCGGGGGCACAGTGGGGCGGTGGTTTACGTCAGATAACGACCAACGCCGGTACATTTGCCGATGGCAATCACGCCCATAACGTCGGTATTGGTGGCGGTGGTGCTCACGGTCACACCGTGGAGATTGGCGGCCACAATCATATCGTTCCGATCGGTGCCCACGGTCACGCGGCTTCAGCTACTGAAGAAGGTGCCGACGAAACCCGCGTTAAAAATATCGCGTTTAACTACATTGTGAGGCTCGCATAGCATGTCATTTGAAATGACCAACCCACTGATCCAGAGCCTGCGCCCTGGTTCGGAGGTTAACGGCCATCGCTTGACGCACGTCCGGCTATGCAATGACGATATCGAAATCAAGTGGGGTGCAAAGAACCCGATGCAGCGGCAACGTCGCCGATCCGTTTCGTCCGCGCTATGCCGTCGATCTTCAGTTGCTCGATGGCGATGGCAATCCCGTCGCCAACACGCCAGTTTACCCGGCAGTACCGCTGCCGGTGCCAATGGCCGGGAGCGAGTCGGGGATGTTCCAGTTTCCACCGCCTGGCACCCTGGTGGAGGTGGGTTTTACGGACGGGCGACCTGATAAACCCTTTGTGCGTCAGAGTATGCCGCAGGGGCATAACCTGCCAGCGGTAAAACCCGGTGAGCAGCTGCAACAGCAGCGCGAAGGCGTATCGCAGCGTGTCACAGTGGCGGGGGACTGGCAGCGCCAGACTGATCAATCCATCACTGAATCATCAATGAAACGTGAAATTCACTCTGATGAAGAGCAGCGCCGTACGGTGGTACGTGAAACCACTGTGCAGGCGACTGACACCCTGACGCTAATCGGCACCAGTAAGCTGCTGGCCGGTGCGGTGGTGCATATTAGTGAGGGAGATTACAGCGCCGCAACGGGTGGTAATCTCAATATCAGAGCCAGCAAAAATCAATCTGTCTCAGTTGGCCAGAAAGTAGAAATAGAGGTTGGCCAGACGCTGACAGAAAAAATCACCGGCATCCGGCGCAGCGTAGCAGCGGCGCACCAAATCATCGGGCCGGTGTTTACTATCGGTAACGGTGAGATCAATCTACTGTCATTGCTGACCGACACCCTGGACGTGGTAAACGAGCTGGCGAACCTTGCAGCCAGCCATACGCACCCGAATACCGGACAGAGTGTGCAGGCGGAAAACTTCTCCGCAACCGCGAAGAAAACCCGCGACCTGCGTACCAAATATCAGCCGCTTATCGAAGGCTGATTCTTCCACGATCAACCCCCATCACACCAAACGCTATGTATCGATTCTTTCACCATCCCTGATGCAATTCACTCCGCCTTCAGCCTGAGCTCAGTTCACCCAACAGCGCCACATATGCTACGCAGAATCCGCATGACGTAACCGCATCCTGGACGGAAACGGCGCTTCACCGCCCCCGCCTGCACGATTTGGATCATAAAAATTTTGCAAGGGATGTATGGCGCAAGAAGAGCGCTCGCGCCGCGCGGTATATGGGGTTACAGCGGATTTTGTCTTTGGCGCATTGCGCCATAGATTGTAAATGTTTGCCAAAAGCAGGTTGCAAAACCGGTTTTACTGGATGGATAACTTGATGTTTTTTAAAAGATCGAATTGGTTTTCGTGAGGATCAAAATGCCAGGTTGTTAACCTCGAAATAATGAAGGAAAACCGGGCAAGGCCAGAGTGGGCGCGGGTTGTGGGGATTTTTGATAATTGCAAAACTTCGCAATGAAGGATCGTTTGTTGCTGGTATCCAGAAAAAAACCTGGGTTACGTTCCAGCATCAAGGGTCATTTGAAGTTGCATATCACTGATTTCAGTCGTGTCATAACTAATTGTCATCAAAAATTTGGTGGCGGTTGGTAGTTAAGGTAGGTTACGATACTTTGGTATAGTTAAGTTCGATCAAGGATTGTTTATGATTCTACTCAACGTGATAGTTGGCATACTGGTTTTTGCTGTAATCGTCTTAAGTATTGAGGTTAGATACCTAAAAAATAAGATGAAAAAGTACGATATGATGGATATCAATTAACATCGAGCAACTAGCGGAAACTTATCCGGGAAAGTCGGGTCGTCAATATTCCTGAAATGTTAAATTAGATAGCCCCTATCTAAAAATAAAATTTCCTTAGGTTCGTATATACATCAGGAAGTTTTTAAACAAATTTATTTGGAGTGGAAATGATAAAGTTTATGGAAGTCAAATATTCAAATTTAACAACTTCAGACTACCATCAGCTGTTTTCGGCTCGAAAAAGAACATTCAAAGACCGCCTCAACTGGATGGTTGATACGATTAATGAAATGGAGATCGATAAATATGATAATATCAATGCACATTATATTCTCGGGAAGCATAAAGATACATTAATTTGTGGGGCCAGGTTGATTGATTCTTCTGATGAAAATATGCTAAATGATGGTTTGTTTAATGCTTTCTTTGGTACGAGAATAAAATTGAAAGAAAATAGTCTTGAGGTGAGTAGGTTATTTATTGATAAGGAAGCAATAAGGGGATTATCCTTATCAGGTCATCCTATTGTTTCTCTTCTGTTTAGATCAATGATAGCTTTTTCAAAGAGGAAACAATATATTTGCATGCATGCAATTGTCAGTCATCAAATGTATATTATACTTAGGCGAGCAGGGTGGAATGTAAAAATTATAGAAACTGGAAAATCAGAGAAACAACATACTGTCCACTATATATCAATGCCTATGGATGCAGATAGTACATCGAGGTTATTTGAGAAAACCTCGATACCTGAGTTTACACAATATTCTGATAAAGAAGCACTTTTAGCGTCTTTCCCTCTGAGATGGACTAATAATATTTAACTCTGCACTTAAACGGATTGCATGTTTCGCGTTTTTTACGCCGAGTTTTTTCACTACTCTTCCCATATGAAATTTCACCGTGCTCACAGTAATATTTAGTATACTGGCAACTTCAGGATATGTTTTACCGAGACTACTCCAATACAGAACTTCCATTTCACGAGAAGATAATTCTTCGACGAGATCATTTTTATCACTCTGTGTATCTTTATAGATATGAAGCAACATTTCGTGGGTCTGGATTAAGAATGATTGTAATTTTTCTTTGTTATTTTCTATCAACTCTTCAGTTTCTGGTATGAGGAGTTTGTCTAACATCAATGAGAATACAACAAGATTGTCATAGGGATCGTGCAACACAAAACTGTAACCATAGAAGACATTATATTTTTTACCCGATTCGAAAATTCTTGGCAATGTCCATTTTTCACCGATTTTCAGATTTTCATCCCATCTAAAGGAGGACATACGAGTCAATGCGTTAATGATAACAGGATCGATATTTTGATATCCATTATCCAAATAAAGTTTAAACCAATCGGAAAGATTGCTAATGACGATCATATGATTTGAATTTTTTTTACTCATAACGGCATAGGCATAATCTATATCGTTATAACTAACTAAATACTTTTCTATTATTTGTTTAATATGATTATTTTTGATTTGATCAGAGAAATAGTTTTGCTTCATATTCACTCGCTTTTATTGTCAAACCAGCCAACTATCTTAATTACATCTTATCAAGGTGTTTTTTCCTTTAGTTTAGCTCAAAAATCAAACTGTAGAATGCGAATTTACTGAGAAATTTCATATTTTTTATCAGATAATTGAAGAAAAGAATTAGCAGAGTTTTTTAGAAGAATTTAGTTTATTAATGTTAAAAATTGCTGAAAAAATTGGCAGCAAAGTTCAAGCACACGCAGCGATACGATGTTTTACTCAGTTATAAAGTTATTAAATATCATAATGTTATGATTTTTATAAAGTTCCTGGAGTTTTTAAAATCCCTCGATCGTAAGGTCGTGCGGGTTCAAGTCCCTCCCCGGGCACCATATTGAATACCGATTTAAACCGAATAAAATCAAAGCAATAAGCAGTAATGTCGTGACCGCCTAAGGGCGGTTTTTTTGTTTCGGATTTCCTGATATTCGCTGTTCTTTTTCTGACTACCCACCGCAGCGACTACTGCAATTTTGCAGATGATGAAAAAACCCACTTCGCGGGATCTGGATTGGGGGGAAAGCGCAGGAATGACATGCTGCGGATCACGTTCAATAGCGCATAATAGCGCTTTCGCTGAGCCGCTTGCCGTGCGAATAGCTTTAACCTGAACCGCGGTAACAGTGGTTTCACGAGAAGGTTCGCGGGAGCCTTCAATAATTTCATTCAGTTGCGTCATGCTTTCTGTCAGACGCTCAAATAGCTTTTTGTCCATTACCAGCCCTCGTTAAACCCCCGTAACTGACATCTACAAATGACCAGGAAAATGCCTAATGATTTATCAGCCAAATACGAGGGGGGAGACCCTGGCCTTTTTGCGGAATATGCGGCAACAATGTTGTTACACATTACGACAACACGATGACGTGTCACACATCGCACTGTTTCAAACCAGTGATATGAGTGCTGGTATTGCTGGGAATCATGATTGACCGCTATGTGCAACTTTTGCCGGGGGAACTCAATGATTATTTCTCAGGAGAAAATGATCGTCCTGCACCGCATGCAAAAGGGAACGAAGTTCCTGTTACGCGGTGATAAAGCAATGGGATATGAAGTCAGGCACGATATCAGAAGCCATAAACACAGGGAGGTTAATTGTCGCAGTCTGGCTCCCCTGATACGGGATGGGCTGGTGGAATTTGTGTTTTATCCAACCGATATTACACGTTATTACGAGGTAAGACTGACGGAAGAAGGCCGGAGGTTAGTCAGCGAAGAAATCAATTATCGTTGTGGCTAACGAGGCCGTGGGAAACGTCAGTATTGCCAGAAAGGCCGCACAATGGCGGCCTGTGGTTAGCTTTTTAGCGACTGATCGTAAATATCAATGGCTGCAGTAATAATTGCACCCTGAGAAATCCCTTTCAGATTCGCGAGCGATTCTATCCGCGCGATGGTACTCAAAGGGAGCTTATAGGTTTTAGGTTTAATACCGCGTTTTTCGTCGCTGCGTTTTTGAATGTCACTGGCTGATTGAATCATGGTTCAACCCTTTATCTTCGAGATAGAAATTGCTGAAACTGACCTTCTCGCCCTGAGCGCCCACTAAGGCCTGGCGGCATTGGCTCAAAGAGTAAACAGAATGATCAAACTAAGTTTAGTTCAATCCCCCTCATTAACTATTGTTTAGATAAGCTTTTTCCATTCCTGAACCTCTGTATAACATTTTTGGATCCAATGGATGTCAGCCTGGTTCACTTTCGCTACCAGGAACGAAAAGCTGGCATTCCCCCTTTTACAATTCAGTTTCTTCCGCCCTTATTTGCGCGCAAGCCAAACCATTCAAAGGTCATACTGGCTGTAGTTACCAGCTTAACGTTAGCGCTGTAAGCATCATGCCGGGCATTTACCGCCGCGATATGGTTGTTGTAGCAATCATTTTCCGCTGTTAGCACATCAAGTAACGTGCGTTTTCCCAACCGTAACCATTGCTCGTAGTAAATTTTGCTGACCATATCGGTTTCCTGACTGAGCTTTTGGTATTCGCGACTTTGTATCTCCGCAGCATCCCGGCTTTGGCTGAGATTGTGGATTTGATACTCCATATCCATACGCGTTTGGGTGAACTGCGATTGTCTGGCCGACGCCCGCGCCGATGCTGCCTGGATGGCGGCTTTTTCCGTTCCGCCGGTGAAGGCATTCCATTGGATATTCAGCCCGGTGTACCACTGGCCAGGGTTGCCATAACTGTCTTTGGCCGTGCTTTTAGCAATCACCCAATTAAGCTGTGGCAGCGTACTGGCCTCAGCAGCCGCCACATCATGCGCGGCGGATTCAGCTTCTGCCTGTGCTTTTAACCATGTTGGGTGCTTTTCCACCCGACTGATCACCAGTGAAGTGGGGATGGGTTGCATTGTCCAGTCGAAATTATCCGGTAGACTGACTTGTTCTCCGGTAAGACGGAACAGCGTGATTTCCACCTGCCTGCGCTGGTCAGTGACCCGCTGCAAGCTTGCTTCTGCCGCCAAAAGCTTTGCTCTTGCCTGTACTAACTCACTGTGCCTTCCTGCATCGGTTTGGGTAATTTCAACCAGCATATTGACCAGGGTGCGCATGCGTTTCACATAAGCTTGCGTAATCTTCTGATTTTGCTGGTTGCGGCTTAATTCGATAAGTTGACTCAGCGTGCTGTAGGCAATCTGTTGTTGCTGATAATCATATTGGTACGTTGCCGCATTTGCCTGCTGTGTGGCGCTGCCAATATTTTCGCGATTCTTTCCCCAGTCAAACAACGTGGTGGTGACATTCAGTGAGAGGCTGCTGTCATCCAGACGATTATTCCCTGTGTGGCTGCCACTGCCAAAAGAGGCCATCGGTGCCGTCGTGCCGAGCTGAATCTGGGGCCAGCGCGCACCTTTCACCCGGTCGATATCGAAATCGGCGGCTTGTTTGTCAGCGCCAGCAACCCGGATTTCAGGGCTGAAATCCATCGCCTGATTGACCGTCTTCGCCAACCAGATGCGGGTGGCATTGCTCATCATCGTGTCGTGCGTCACGGGAGGGGTAACGGGTGCGGTAATACCCGCACGGCTGAGGGTCAGCATCAATAGCGTAATCATTGCCTTGCGCATGTTTTTATCTCTCCCTGAACGCTTCGCGCGCTTTCAAAACCGGTTTAAGCAGATAAGACAGGATGGTTTTTTCACCTGTTTTGATCTCAACGCTGGCGGTCATCCCCGGAATAATGGGGAAATTTTTATCTTTGACGTGTAAATTCGTGCCGTGGGTGCGGATATAGACACGGTAATAGGTTGCATCCTCACGCCCGGAACGCGCTTTGGTTTCATCAATAATGGTATCGGGGCTGATGCTCTCGATGACGCCGTCAAGTCCGCCATAAATGGCGAAGTCATAGGCGGAGATTTTTACCGTAGCGGGCAGGTCAGGGCGCAAGAAGGCGACTTCGGTGGGTTTGATGCGGGTCTCCAGTAGCAAATTATCTTCTGACGGGATAAGAGACATAATCTGTTCGCCGCGCGAGATAACGCCATCAATGGTCGTGGCTTTGATACTGTTGATCGTCCCTCTGACCGGGGCGGTAATCAGAGCATGCTTAATTACATCCTTGCGTCCAATCAGCCGCGCCTCGACCTGGGCCAGATCGGACTCCAGCCGGGTCAACTCGCTGTTGGCGTCGGAATGGTACTTATTGGTGCGGTCGGCTATTTGTAGCCGGAGATCGTTTGCCTGTCGCCGCAGGCGGAGGATCTCCATATCTGATATCAATCCGCGTTTCGCCAGCGGTTCTGATAAATTTACCTCTTCTTCCGCCAGCTTCAGGTTGTGTGAAAGGGAGCTGATGCTCTCCTCCAGCAATTTGCGGCGGGTCTGATAAGCCTGAGTTTCATCCTGAATCAGGGTGTGAAATTCATTTATTCCCTCGGGAAAAGTTAACGGTAAATCATAGGCTTCCGCCCGGGCGCGGGCGATTGCTGCTTTCAGGCTGTGGGATTTGGACAACTCTTCCTGATAATTGGCCTCTGAGCGTGTCGAATCCAGCTTGAGCAGAGGCTGACCTTTTTCCACCAGGTCGCCTTCTTTCACAAACAGCGCTTCCAGCGTGCCATCCTCAAAACTTTCAATGATCTGTTCATGGCTGGCGGGGATCACTTTGGCTTCACCTTTGGTCACTTCTTCAACCACGGCGAAATGCGCCCAGACCAGCCCTGTGACGACCACGAATAACAGCAGCCATAAAACCAGCATGCTTTTGGGCGTTTTCTGCAGAATAATGGCGCTTTGCAAATCGTCCAGAAACGGCATATCAGCCGGTTGAAGAGGCGTTTTGTTACGCATGGGTCGCCTCCTTGCGCCCGGCTTTGGCCGGTAGTGACGATTGAGAAAGTCTGGCCAGAATGGGGGCCTTGGGGCCGTCAGCCAGAACCTTTCCATCTTCCAGCACAATGATGCGTTCAACCAGACTTAGCACCGCCGCGCGGTGGGTCACAATCACCAGGGTTTTCTGCTGGATTACCTGTTTCAATTGCGCAATAAACTGCGCTTCCGATGTGCTATCCATTGAGCTGGTGGGTTCATCCATCAGTAAAATCGTGGGGTTAAGCAGTAAACAGCGGGCGAGAGAAACCAGCTGCTTTTGCCCGCCTGACAATCCTTGCCCCATTTCACCAACCGGCATGTCGTACCCGGAAGGGTGACGGCGGGCGATAGCATCAATGCCCGTTAATGTCGCCACCTGCAAAAAGTGTTCAGTGCTGACGGCAGGATTTCCCATAATGATGTTTTGCCGTAACGTTCCCTGAAACAGGCGATTGTCCTGGCAAACATAGCCACAGGCGGAACGCCAGTCGGCGGGATCGATTTGATTGACGTCGAGCGCATCCATCGTCATTTGCCCCTGGGTGGGCAAATAGAGGCGGGCGAGAATTTTCAACAGCGTCGATTTGCCACTCCCGATACTGCCTAAAATGGCGACACGTTCACCCGGTCGAATGTTGATATTTAACGGATGCAGAATGGGTTGAGGATCATGCAGACCAGTTTTGGGATAATGAAAACCGACGTGGCGTAGTGCTATTTCCCCTTTGAGCGGCGGTGACGGTAAAAAGTGCGCCTGTTTATCGCGCTCTGTCGGCATCGCCATCAGTCGATTCAGGGAATGTAAGGCTGTTTTTGCCTGCTGGAAGCGAATGGCCAGGCCAACCACGGCAGCCAACGGTGATAACGAACGCCCTGAGAGGATCACCATCCCGACCAGTGCACCCATGGTCATTTCCCCGGCATGAATCAGATACACGCCCCACAGCACGATCAGAATGGTACAGACCTGCTGCACGTAGCTGACAAAATTACTGGTCAGATTAGACAGATAGCGGGTTTTCATGGACGATGCCGCCGCCAGCGCGCTGAAATCATTCCAGCGTTTTTGCATCACCCCTTCACCCTTCGCCGCTTTAAGGGTTTCCAGCCCGACGATGGTTTCGATGACCAATCCCTGTTTCTGCGAAATCTCACTGATGTTCTCTTGCATATATCGTGACAGCGGCCACTGGATCGCGACGCCGGCAATGATAATCACCGGTATTGCCAGCAACGGAATCATTGCCAGCGGCCCTCCGATGGCGAACATGATGCTGAGGAACAGCAGACAAAAGGGGAGATCGGAAAGCGTCGCCAGTGTGGCCGAAGAGAGAAAATCTCTGACCGATTCAAATTCCCGTAGCTGGTTAGCAAACGAGCCAGCGGAGCGGGGCTTGCACTCCATGCGTATCGCCAGCGTTTTGCGAAACAGCAGCGACCCCACCAACAGGTCGGCTTTTTTTCCGGCGGAATCGACCAGCCAGGTTCTTATCTGTTTCGCGATGAATTCGAAGGTAATGGCGATCAACACCCCGATCGCCAGTGACCAGAGCGTGGCATAAGCCCCGGTTGGCACCACCCGGTCATAGACGTTCATGGTGAAAAATGTGGTCGATAACGTCAGCACATTGGCGAGTAGCGCAGCCAATGCGGCACTGTAGAAATACTGGCGAAAGCGCCAGAGGTTGGAAAATAGCCAATGTCCTGACCGATCGCTATCAGGCAAAATTTCCTGGTCGCCACGGGGCGCAGGTTGAACCTTTAACTTTGTCAGCAAGGCAAAACCTGTAGCCTCATTAGCCAATGTCTCTGGTGAAACATGGCGCAGGGTCCCATCGGTGGGCGTCAGCAGGCTGTATCGTCCCTGATGCTTTTCCAGCAGGATGACATATTCGCCGCTGGCCATGGCGAGGATGACCGGGTAGAGCGATTCAGACACGGTCAGAATATCTCTCTCCACCCATCCCGCCTGAATCCCAGCCTGTTCCAGCATCAGCATGGCAATATCGGGAACCAGGTGTTCCCCGCGCGGAAGACCCGCATAGAGCACATCCTCGCTGGCTGATTTTCCATGGTGTCTGACAAGCCAGGTTATAGCGCAGAGTAAGGTATCTTTCTCCTGAAGTGCAGAAGATGACGGGTTCTTATTTTCTTTCATAATGAACTTTTCTGATCCTGGATAATGGTAATGTCATCTGCCTTTATTTTTCTTTTTTTATGTTTTTATTTTTTAAGTTGTGCTGGCATGGGACAAAAGAGTGGCGGGGGATAATAATAGGGAGTTTGACTTTATTCCTGTGATTAATTTATGAGATCTGGATGTGATCCTGATTTTGTGGGTTATATCTTTACTTTTCAGTTTGTTAATGTTTTTTGTAGTTGTTTTTTAAGTTGATGGCGAGGATTTTATCAGGACTCTTTCACGTATATAGCTGCCCCGATATATATATTTGTGTTAATTCAACATCTATCATCCTCTGAGTTGCCTGCCTTTAATAAAGCGACATCTCAGACAGAACTTAATCCTGTGCTTTAGCACAGAAATTATGCTGAAATACAACACCGGGAAATTAATATGACATATTCATCGTCAACGGACGACTTACTGAATCGTGCAGCGAATATTAACGCCAGCGAAAATAACATTATCATCAAAGTTGAGCCGTTAACGCAATTAACTATCCAGTCGCCACCGCATGGCCAGATTGGGATAAAAGCAGGCGCAGACATCGCTTCTATCAAAAGCCTGAAGTTTATTCGTCATGGTAATGATCTGGAAATTTTTACCGATCACGGTGAGCATCCCGTGGTGTTGATTGAAGGTTACTATGCGCAGGAGACGCCGCCGGAAATCTATGGCATAGACGATCAGGGGCATCGCTATAGCTGGTCATCAGCCGGGGATGCTTCGCTGGTCAGCGCGCTGACAGAGGGTGAAAGCAGTAGCCGGCAAGCGATGCCCGCTCAGGAAGGCGACAGCAGTTTCTCTGCTCAGGCGGCAGATGTCAAAGCACCCGAGCAGCAGGATGATAACGACGATAAAGGCGCGGCGGGTCTATTCGGCATGTCCGGTGGCTGGGCGGCAGCGGCAGCAGGTCTCGCCACCGCAGCCATTGCTGGCGGGGTGATGGCAGCGTCACATCATGGTAGCGGATCGGACAAACCTTCAGGCAACGACAGCAGCGAGCGCCAGCCCAATCCCGCCTATGACATTGCGATCAGCGATAAGGATGGAAATCGCATTACTGGCAATACCACCAACATCGCGACCCCGACTATTCAGGGTAAAGCGGAACCCGGCATGACCGTCACCATTAAAGATGGCGACAATGTTATTGGTTCTGCCGTGGTTGATGATAATGGTGACTGGCAGATCACCCCGGATGTCCCGCTGGCGGAAGGCGGCAGCAATTTGCAGGTGGATGTCACCAATCCCGGAGGCGGCAACACTTCATCCGATATGGCGGTCAACGTTGATACCACGCCACCCCCAGGCGCACTGTCTGATCTTCAGTTGATTAACGACAATGATCCGGGCAATCCATCGGTGATTACCCATGGCATCACTAACGACGCCACGCCGACGATTACCGGTACTGTCGACGGTGCAGAGGCGGGTGATCGTGTGGTCATTAAGGATAATGGTACGGTGCTGGGCTATGTGGACATTGATGCCAATGGTCACTGGAGCTATACGCCAGATCATAACCTGGCTGAGGGCCAGCATCAGCTTACCGCTGAATTGCAGGATGCAGCGGGTAACAGTGGTGCATCACAACAGGTCGATCTGCACGTCGATACGACTTCTCCAGACGCGGCGCACAACATCACCGTGGACGACAGGGACGGTAACGCCAACAGCGGCACGGATACCAACGACAGCACCCCAGTGATTCACGGCCAGGCTGAACCCGGCAGCACCGTCACCATTAAAGATGGCGATACGGTAATGGGTTCTGCGGTAGTGGATGGCAACGGCGACTGGCAGATCACCCCGGATGCGCCGCTGGGCGAAGGCGGCAATGAATTGGTGGTGAATGTGACAGATCCTGCCGGTAACAGCACGGAATCCGATCTGATCATCACTGTCGATACCACGCCCCCGGACAGCGTCAGCACCATCCGCATCACCAATGATGCCAACGAGACGATTGATGGCTCAAAGCCGACCAACGACAGCACTCCGCACATCAGTGGCCACGTAGACGGTGCGCAGGCGGGAGATAAAGTGATCATCCGGGACGACGGTAAGATCCTGGGTGAAGCCGCAATCGACGAAAACGGCGACTGGCAGTTTACCCCGCAGCCTGCGTTGGGCGATGGTGGCCACAAAATCACCGCCACTGTCACCGATGCGGCAGGCAACCAGGGGACACCGTCCGCGAGTATCGATTATACCCAGGATACCCTGGCACCGACCTCCACCAGTACGCTCGAAATCACTAACGATGATGGCGGAGTGATTAGCGACACCAATCCCACCAATGACAGTACGCCGCACATTAGCGGCCATGTCGCTGGCGCTCAGGCGGGTGATAAGGTCATCATCAAAGATGACGGTAAGGTGTTGGGCGAAGCGACCATCGGCGAAAACGGTGACTGGACCTTTATCCCGGATCCGGAGTTGGGCGATGGCCCGCACAAAATTACCGCAACGGTCGCCGATGAGGCGGGTAATGAAGGTAAGCCGTCCTACACGGTAGAGTATGACCAGAATACGCAACCGGAAGAGGGTACCAGCACCCTGAAGATCACCGACGATCATGAGAATCTCATTGATCGCAACCATCCCACCAACGACAGCACGCCACATTTCAGTGGCCGTGTAACCGGTGCGAAACCGGGCGATAAGGTCATCATTAAAGACGGTAAAGAACAATTGGCTGAAGTTGCCGTTGATGCCGAAGGTAACTGGCAGTTTACCCCGGAGAACGGTCTGGATGAGGGGGAGCACAATATCACCGTGACTGTCACCGACTCCGCGGGGAACTTAGGCTCAACTACCGGCCCGGTGAATTACACCCTGGACACCATTCCGCCAGCGCCAGCGACCGATATCGTGGTTACCAATGACCAGACTCACGAGGTCATTCTTGCCAATGGGATGACCAACGATAAATCACCGACGCTCAGCGGCAATGCGGAAGCCGATTGCACGGTAAACATCCTCGATAAGGATGGCAAGGTGTTGATATCTGTGAAAGCAGATGATCAGGGTGCATGGCGCACCGAGGTGCCTGATCTGGCTGATGGCCACTATGATCACATGCAGGTTCAGGTGGTGGATGCGGCAGGCAATCATAGCGAAACAGTTGTCCCGGTGTTCGTTGTGGACACCATCAACAACAGCAGCACCACCATCGTCACTGATTCAGAGAAAACCGATGCAACGCCAACGTTCAGCGGGCAGGTCACCCTCAAGGATGATGACACGTACGATACAGTGACGGTCACTATTAAGGATGATCAGGGCAGGATTATTGCCAGTGACGTTAAAGTCAATCCTGACGGGAACTGGAGCTTTACACCTGATAAGGATCATCCGCTCGATACTGGGCCGCATCATATCAGCGCGGTGGTGGTGGATCAGGCGACTAACGAATCGGAACCGGGCTATCTGAACGGCAGCGCAGACGGCAGCTGGACGGTACTGCCATCGGCACCCGTGGTCCTTTTTACTGAGGAGAGAGAGGGAACCGGGGACAACTTTGGTTATGCCATTACCACTACCGAAGACTTCATTTATATCACCGCACCCCGGGGCGGGCTGAATGCGAGTAAAGGCGCAAATTATCAGGGACTGATATACGCTGTCGCCAAAGAAAATGCCTGGATGATTAACGAAAGTACCAGCATGGAAGCGCTGTTCAAAGCACATCCAGAAATAGGCACCATTATTACCAACCACAGTGCCGTTCATACACCCAGCGGAGATGCCGGTGACCTTATGGGCTATGGCATCAAGGCACTGGACGGTGGTTGGGTGGCGATTTATGGCCACTGGAATGACAAAGTGTTCTTCGTAAAAGAACCGCTGCCGAATAATTTCGATCTCAACGATATCGCAAGTGCTGAAGGTGGTCATAGCGCTTATGGTTTTATGATGACCGATAATAACTGGGGGAGATATTTTGGCTTCAACGTGGGATCCGTCGCCAACACGAATGGTACGCTGACGTTTATGATCGGTGATATCGCCGGTCCGCGGACCGAGCAGGGGGTGATTACCACCGTCACCTTCGATCCTGAACATAGTAAATGGGGCAATATCACGCTGCAACCCGACCCGAAAAATACAACCGCACATGCCTCGTGGGTACCGATTACCACACCGGATGGCATGGTGGTGGGCAATATCGATTATGAAGATTACACCAATGCAACCGGTTCGACTCAGAACTATAACTTCGGCTCGGATATGCAGATGCTGGGGGATATTTTCGGTAATCAACATCAGTATCTTGCCATTCAGGATGCTGAATCAGCGGTGAAGGGCGAAGCAGGGCGCGGAACCTGGTATTTATATCAGGTTCCTGAGGGTGGGTTGCCCAATAGTTTCAGCATTGCAGAAGCGACAGCGGATCCCAGCCAACTGATTCGCATCCATAACATCGGTGCGGGTACGTTAAATGAAATCAATGCGCGCCCAATTGCCGATGGTGGAGGAGCCGAACAGATTCCGCATAACCATAATATTGCCAATCTTGGCGGATTCAGCAACGGCGCCGATACGGACATTGCGATCGGTTCCTGTACCGATTACACCGGTCAAACCAATGGCAAGGTATGGGTTCTCCATAGCAACAAGATCAAGGGTGACATCAATATCGGTGTCAACGATAAGGTTACAGATTTCGACACCCAATACGGCTACGGCATCATCAGTACCAATCATCCCAGTAGTAAACAGGGTTTTGGTCTCAATGTGATTGGCGGCTATGACTTCAATGGTGACGGCATCCATGATCTGATCATCAGCGACCCGCTGGCAGTAAATAGCAACAAAGTTGTCGGTGCGGTTTATATCGTCTACGGCGGCCATGAGGCGGACTATCAGGAGGCGCTGAAAGCCAACCATGGTCAGATCGATATTCAGACCATACTCGATAAAGGCTGGGGAGAAGTGCATTACGGCAGTGTTGAAAATCAGTACTTTGGCTGGTCGGTGGATGTTGTTGATATGAACAAAGATGGTCATCCGGATTTGATCGTGGGGGCCCCCTCGCAATTGGGTGTGGCAATCAACAATAACAATCAGGACGTACACAACGATCAGTACAATGGTCAGGTGTATGTGATTTATAACAGCCATGATGCACCGGTGGCGGACGATCCGACGCCTGCTGCCCGCGCGTTCAGTGTTGACGATTCCTCTCATCACGATGACAGCGGTATTGCGTTGCTGCTGGATGGCGACCATCAGAACGTCGATCTGGCAAACCTGGTGGATGCGCTGAAGGATATGCATCACATTGATATGTCCAACGGCAATAACACATTGCAAGTGGATAACCAGACGCTGGATAAAGTGGAGGGCGAAAACCATGATGCCCTGTTCGTCACTGGCGAAAATGGCAACGTTGAGCTAAGCGGTGGGGCGGATCACTGGCAGGATAATGGCACCGTTACCATTGATGGCAAGGTTTATCATGATTACCACAGCAGCGGTCAATCTGAAGTGCTGATTGAAGACAGGATCCACGTCACCATCCTGTAATCACAGCCTAAAACGCCCGGGGCCAGCGTGGTAACGCGTCTGGCCCCGGGTTATTTATGGGGCAGAAAATTTAGCCCAGCGTTCCCGTCAGGCGACGATGAAAATCACTGCTACGGTTATCCAGTCCGACAAAGATCACGGTGGCACCATGACGCTGATAGCGATATTCAATGGCGTCCAGTGCTGCGACGCTGGAAGCATCCCACACCTGCGCATGGGTCAAATCAATCGTCACTGATTTTGGATCGTGCGCGTAGTCAAAATGCTCGAACAGGTCGTTGCTGCTGGCAAAAAACAGCGGGCCACGCACGGTGTAATGTACCTGGTCACCTTCTTCGCTCAGCTGACGTTCGGCGTGGATTACATGTGCAATGCGGCGTGCGAACAGCATCATGGCAAGGATCACCCCAACTAACACGCCCAGCGCCAGGTTACCGGTCGATACCGTCACGGCGACGGTCAGCACCATGACCAGCGTTTCTGACCATGGCATGCGTTTGAGTGTCGCAGGTTGCAGGCTATGCCAGTTAACGGTTTTCACCGCCACCACCATCATAATCCCCGCCAGCACCACCATCGGGATTTGCGCCATGATACGACTCAAGCCGGTCACCAGCAGCAGCAGAACCAGACCGGCGGCCACGGTGGAGACGCGGGTACGGGCTTTACCCAGCTCCACGTTCACAATGGTCTGGCCGATCATGGCACAACCGGCAATCCCACCATAAAAACCGGCCAGGATATTGGCGATACCCAGCCCCCAGGACTCGCGACGTTTGCTGGATGGGGTATCGGTAATATCATCCACCAGTTTCGCGGTCAGCAGTGATTCCATCAGACCAACAAAGGCAATGCTGAGCGCTGTCGGCCAGATGATTTGCAACGTTTGCAGGTTAAGCGGCACCAGCAGCGTGGTGAACCCCGGTAATCCGGCCGTCATCGGGCCTTCATCACCCACATCAGGTACGCGATAACCCAGCAGCAGCGCAACAGCGGTCACTACCACAATCGCCACCAGCGGAGAGGGAACGCTTTTCAGCACTTTCGGCAGCAACAACACAATCGCCAGCGTAACGGCAAACAGCCCCCATACCAGGCCGGACTGGCCCCAGACATGGGGTACCTGCGCAAAGAAAATCAGAATCCCGAGCGCGTTGACGAAGCCAATCATCACCGATCGCGGGATATAGCGCATCATGCGCGCCATGCCCGCGAGGCCAAACAGAATCTGAATCACGCCACCCATCACCACGGCTGGCAGGATATATTCCACGCCGTGCGCGTGGACCATTGGGCCTATCACCAGCGCCACCGATCCCGCGGCGGCGGTGACCATCGCCGGGCGGCCACCCAGCAGGGATAATGTCAGACACAGCACCACTGACGCCACGAGGCTGACTTTAGGATCGACACCCGCAATCACTGAAAAAGAGATGACTTCAGGAATCAGGGCCAGTGCCGTAATGATCCCGGCCAGGCATTCGCGAGTGAGAAGGGCAGGCGAGCGCAATACGCGGCTTACCGTGAGATCTTCGGTTAGATGGCTCATAAATTGTGCAGGCTCTTTTATTATGTTGCGCTTACCGAACGGTAAGGCAGTGACCAGATGAGAAACAGACAGGGAAAGGGATGTTACCGTTCAATGCAGTAGGATGCCAGACTAAATCTGTCGTCAGGCGGGGGATTCCATCCATGGAATCGTAATTCAGACCGAGACATCATCCGGTGTTTTATGCACGACGATCTCCAGCAACTGGCGATAAATATCCAGTTGGGCCACATCATTTTCCTGCTCAAGCCGGGCAATCAGGGCATAAATGATCGCCTTATTGGTGACCGGCATTCCGGTTTGCAGGATTTCAGCAACGATTTGACCAAACACGGCCATTTGCTTATCTGCACTTTCACTCGCCAGATTGAAATAGTGCTCGATGGCCTGATCGCGGCTTATTACGGCGTTTTGCATGTGTAAAGTCCTGAATTCAGTCTGATAAGGGGTATCAGACCGGCGATGATAAAACTCTCACGCGGACAGGCGTGAAAGACCCAATGTCATCTCACTCAAAAAAAGACACCTCTGGAGGTGGAAATCCACAACACCTTCAGAGGCGGCACAACGTGCATCATTCGTTACAGGACTGTTAACCAGTCCCTGGGGAATAAACTTATACAATGACTATCAATCTGTACAAGGTAATTATGAACATTTTGTGCTATCCTCTGACTTGCCGCCAGATAAATAGATAGTTATCTCGCAAAACCTATACAGCAAGGCTGTACAGTTTCACTGGGTATGTCAGATTTCGCACTACAATGGTTGGCATGAATTGATGAGGGTTTCTGGCGTGTAAGTCGGTACTTTTCAATCGCAACCGGGGCTGCGTATAATAACGCCACTTTTTAGTTAGGCACCTAACCATTAGGTAACTATCTTTTGACTGACTATCCACAACCTTTCTCCCGTTTATTACATCTCACCGCGCATGCATGGCGGCTGGCGGTTGACCGTCGTCTGAAAGAAAGCGGGCTGAGTATGAGTAGCTGGATGGCCATCGCCACGGTGGCAACGGCCAATGAACCGCCGACGCAAAAAGCGCTGGCGCAGTTGCTGGGTCTGGAAGAAGCCAGTGTGGTGCCACTGGTGGATCGGCTGGTGAAACAGCAGCTACTGGCGCGCGTCCAGCCTCAGGAAGATCGTCGCAAGCGCCTGCTGATGCTGACGGAACAGGGCAACGTTGCTTTTGCCGAAGTCAAAACTCAGGCCGATACGCTACGCGCCCAGTTGCTGGCGGATATCGACCCGCAGGCGCTGGCGGTCACCGAGCAAGTGTTGCAGCAATTACTGACGCGGCTGGGGACGTTATAACCGTGGCAAAGCGCATCATCGATCTTTACCGCGTATTGGAGGATGGCTGGAAAGGGCAATCATCATGCTTTTGTGTCATTTTATGGTAGATATCCCGGTTTAATCACAGACTTATCTGATATTCCGTGAGTACATTCTGATAATAAAGTGATTTATGCTTTTTTCTCTTGTTTTTGCACCATGCGGCATTACTCTCAGCGCGCCAGACAGACAGGCGCAGAGATTTGCTCATAACAGGGGAAAAAAGGGAAATGATGATAAAAACATGGGGCGTGGCGCTGGTGGTCACGGCGACGTTGTTAACCGGTTGTGTCTCTCGTACCGCGCCGATCGTGGCGATCAATCAAACGCTGAGCCAGCGCTACAGCGACAACCAGATGAAAAATACCATTATCGAAGCGGGTCTCAGCCGTCAGTGGGTGATGACACCGGCAGGGCCGGGGGTGATCAATGGCCGTCTGACGCAACGCGGCCATTCCGCGGAAATCCGGGTGACCTATAGCGCGCAAACCTACAGCATTCAATATGTTGGCAGCCAGAACCTGTTAGCGAGTAAGGGTCAGATCCATCGTAATTACAATCGCTGGGTACATAACCTCGATCAGGACATCCAGCTGCGGCTTGCGGCACTGGCGACCCGATAAGGGCGTCTGCGTGCAGGTCTGCCACCAGGTTATAGAATTAGTCAGTTGCCCGCCTTCTTTAATCGGCAGACATCCGCCACCGCGGATGACCGGAATCAGGCAGGGAAGGGATGCCGCACCAGCAAAATCTGACCTTCCCTCTGGCTAATAAAAAGAATGCAGGTATGAAACTCGCTTACACACTTATCGACTGGCATGCTCAGGCACCGGGCCTTGATACCCTCAGTGCCTGGCAGCATTGGGCAGAATATGCTCCGCTGATTGATGCCAGCCAACCGATGGCCAAACCCCAATTTTTACCCATGATGACGGCGCGCCGTCTGAGCAGCGGCAGCCGCGCGGCGGTGGAGTGCGGCCTGGCATTGCTGGCGCGTCAGCAGGTGGATGCGGTGGTGTTTACCAGCCGTCACGGTGAGCTGGAGCGTAATCTGCGCATACTGGATGCCCTGGCGCAGCAGCAGGCGCTATCCCCCACCGATTTCGCCATGTCCGTCCATAATTCTGCCGTCGGTAGCCTGACCATTGCAGCACGTGAGCCTCTGGTATCCACCTCGCTGGCGGCGGGGATGGATAGTTTCCAGCAGGGGTTGCTGGAAGTGGCGGCACTGCATCAGGCCGGTTATCAGCAGGTGATGCTGGTGGATTTCGACGGCCTCGTACCGGAATATTATCGCCCCTGGCTGGCAGAGATGCCGTTCAATGCTCCTTATGCGGTGGCGCTGTTATTGCGTCGTGGTGACGGCTGGCGTTGTCAGGCACGGCCACAACGCCCAAGCCATCCTGCATCATTGCCGCAAAGTTTACTGTTTCTGCACGGTCTGCTCGGAAAGCAACACGCCTTTTGTGTGCCAGGAGAACGGCATGAATGGCTGTGGGAGCGTGCGCATGATTGAGCGCAATGACGGCGGCTGGAATTATTACTGGCGGCTGCTGATGACGGCCGTCAGCTTTACTTTGTTCAGCGTCGGCGGGCTGTTGTTGTCGCTGATCGGGTTCAATCTGTTGCTGCTGGTACAGCGTGATAGCGTGCGTCGCCGTCAGATCGCCCGGCGCAGCATTGCCTTTAGTTTCCGTTGTTTTTTGCGCTTTTGCCGCCGGGTGGGTGTCTATGACTATCACATCGAAGGGGCTGAGCTGCTGCAACAGGATCGGGGTTGCCTGATTGTCGCCAACCATCCTTCATTAATTGATTACGTGATGATCGCCTCGGTGTTACCAGAGATGGATTGCCTGGTGAAAGCCGAGTTGCAACACAACTTCTTTTTACGTGGCGTGATCCGCGCTGCGGATTATCTGATCAACAGCGAGGCCGCCACGCTGCTGCCTGAGAGCCAGCGGCGTCTGGCGCGCGGCGATACCATCCTGATTTTTCCCGAGGGCACCCGTACCCGGTATGGCGAGCCACTAAAATTACAACGGGGCGCGGCCAATATCGCCGTACGTGCGGGATGCGATTTGCGCGTGGTTCATATCAGCTGTACCCAACGTATGCTGGATAAGCAAAGCCGCTGGTATCAGATTCCACCGGTTAAACCGCGATTTACTGTGCGCGTACAATCACGCATTGCCAGCCAGCGTTTTTACGAAGCGCATGAAGATGCGCAGCCACTGGCTGCACGTCACCTGACGCGTTACCTGCAGCAGGCTCTGACCCCTGAAGAGACCAACTAAGCTATGCAAGCCACGATCAACGAAATTAAACACATGATTATCGACACGCTGAATCTGGAAGATATCAGTGTGGACGATATCGATACCGATGCACCGCTGTTTGGTGAGGGTCTGGGACTCGACTCCATCGACGCGCTGGAACTCGGCCTGGCGGTGAAAAATCGCTTTGGCGTGCAGTTATCCGCAGAAAGCGAACGACTGCGCGCGCATTTCTTTTCCGTGGCCACGCTGGCCGCGTTTATTGAACAACAGCAAGCCTGAGAGCGGTAAGCATGATGAATAAAGATGAGATTTACCAGGAAGTTGCAGCGCTGCTGACCTCGTTGTTTGAAATTGAACCTGACGACATCCGCCCGGATGCGCGTCTGTATGAAGATCTCGAGCTCGACAGCATAGATGCCGTCGATATGGTGGTGCATCTGCAAAAGCGCAGCGGCCACAAATTCAGCCCGGAAATGTTCCGCTCGGTGCGTACCGTGCAGGATGTGGTGGATGCGGTGGCACAACTGACACGCGAAGACTGAGGACGCAATGCACGCGGTGCTGCGTTTGCTAAACGGTATTGCGTTGCTCGCCTGGCCGTTGCTGGTGTGGCTGGCGCTGACCAGGCCGCAATGGCGTCTGCTGTTGCTGCTACTGGCCTTGCTGTTTGTGCTGCGTGGCTGGAGTCTGCGTCATTCGCGCGGTGCGATGGCACGTATCGGGTTATGGATGGCGCTGATCGGCAGCGTGTTATGCCTCGCCAGCCTGCTGTTACGTGGGCAGCATCTGCTGCTGTGGTATCCGGTGGTGGTTAACGCGCTGCTGTTGCTGCTGTTTGCGTCATCGTTGTGGCGGGGGATGCCGCTGGTGGAGCGCATTGCGCGCCTGCGTGAACCGCAGCTCCCGGCGCGCGCGGTGCACTATACCCGACGGGTGACCCAGGTGTGGTGCGGCTTTTTTATTTTCAATGGCGGCGTGGCGCTGATGACCTGCCTGCTGGCGGATCTCCGGCTCTGGACGTTATGGAATGGTTGCATCAGCTATCTGCTGATGGGGGCGCTGATGGGGAGCGAATGGTTGCTGCGTCAGCGGATGAGGAAACAGGCATGAAAGCTCAGGCCATCGCGCATTGGCTGTACGCGGAAGATCGCGTCGTTGCCTGGCAGGGCGCGCAGCAACATCGGTTAGCCAGCATGCGGCAGCAGGTGATGGCGTTGTGCGCACGGCTGCGGGCGCTGCCAGGGCAGCAGTGGGCGCTGTGCTTTGACAACAGTTACCACTTTACTGTAGCGCTGCTGGCGGTGTGGCATGCCGGGAAAACTCCGGTCATCCCTGGCCATTGTCGCGCGGCGCAGCTGGAGGAGATGACGGGCTGTTTCGACGGAGTGATCAGCGATATGCCATTGGCCCTGACGCTGCCGCATCTGCTTTGGGATGGTGCTGAGGCCGACGCTGAACTGGCAGACATCGCCCCGGATGCCGCGCTGGTGCTGTTTACCTCCGGATCGACCGGCACCCCGCGTCGCGTGGTGAAATCAATCCGGGCTCTGGACACCGAAGCACAGTGGCTGGCGGCGCTCTGGGGAGAACGTCTGCGGCTGTGCCATGTGGTTGCCTCCGTCAGTCACCAGCATCTGTATGGCCTGACGTTTCGCGTGGTGCTGCCGATGGCGCTCGGTTTACCTTTTGCCGCGCAGCAACTTTTGTACAGTGAACAGCTGGCGGACCTTGCCCCGGCACACCGCTATGCCTTTATCAGCAGCCCGGCCTTTTTACGTCGGCTGGACCCGTCACTCAATTTGCCGCGCTGTGCGCTGATTATCTCTGCGGGCGGCGCATTAGCCTGGGCTGATGCCCGTCATACGCAACAGCGTTTGGGTTGCCCGGTGGATGAAATTTATGGCAGCACGGAAACCGGCGTCATTGCCTGGCGTCAGCTGGATGCGGAACAGGTGGCCTGGCAATGTTTTCCGCAGGTGCGCTTGCAGCCGCAGGATGACGTGCGCTGGCGTGTCTTTTCGCCATTGCTGGAGCTTGCGGGTGGCTGGTTGCTGGACGATCACCTGATACAACTTGAATCCGGCCATTTTCAGCTGGCGGGGCGTCAGGATCGTGTGGTGAAGATTGAAGATAAACGCGTGTCACTTAGTGAGATTGAACGCCGTTTGCTGGCTCTGCCGGAGATTGAGGATGCCGCCGCGTTGGTGATTCAGCGCCATGGACGTCAGACGATAGGCGTGGTGCTGGCGTTAGCGCAACGGCTTGATCCAGCCACGCTGGCGCAACGTAAACAACAATGGAAACAGGCGCTGCAACCCTGGCTGGAGTCGGTAGCCATGCCGCGTTACTGGCGGGTCGTCACAACCATTCCGGTTACCGCGCAAAGCAAGCGCGCCTGGCCGCAAATTGAGGAGCTTTTTCATGTTGCCGGTTGAACTTGATGCTCAGCAGCAGGCTACTGCACTGACCCTGCGTCTGCATGTGGCTGCCGATTTGCTGTGGTTTCGTGGTCATTTTCCCTCCCTGCCGATTCTGCCTGGCGTAGCGCAACTCGATTGGGTGCTGTACTACGGTCTGACGCGCCTGGTGCCGGGTAAGGCGTTTGCGTCGATCGAGAACATAAAATTTCAGCAACCGGTGCTGCCGGACGCCGAGCTGGAACTGCATATCAACTGGCAGGCGGAGAAATCCGTGCTCAGCTTTCAATATCGGTTGTTATCCGATGACGCCATGCCGGTCGCCAGCAGTGGGAAGATCCGCCTGTGCTGAATGCGCCTTTTACCCCCTGCGTGCTAATCCCTTGTTATAACCACGGTGCGATGCTGGCGTCGGTGCTGCAACGCCTGGCACCGTTTAATTTGCCGATCATCATTGTTGATGACGGTAGCGATGCGCAGACCCGGCAGCAAATCGCCGCACTCAGTGCCCCGCAGCTGCGTATTCACCGCTTAGCTGAGAACCAGGGGAAGGGCGCTGCGGTGATCGCCGGGATGCGCGTGGCAGCAGCGGCGGGTTACAGCCATGCGCTGCAACTGGATGCCGATGGCCAGCATCAGGTGGAAGATACGCCACGGATGCTGGACGAAGCGCGTCGCCATCCGCAGTGCCTGATTTCCGGGCAACCGCTTTACGATAACTCAATTCCCAAATCGCGCCTGTATGGCCGCTACATCACCCATCTCTGGGTGTGGATCGAGACCCTTTCCCTGTCGCTGAAAGACAGCATGTGTGGTTTCCGCGTTTATCCGCTGGAGCCGTCGCTGGCCCTGTGCAATCGCCAGCCGCTGGGGCAGCGGATGGATTTTGATACCGAAATCATGGTGCGTCTCTACTGGCAGGGTACCCCAAGTCGTTTCCTGACAACGCGCGTCACTTATCCGCCGAGCGGCGTCTCGCATTTTGATGCGCTGCGCGACAACCTGCGCATCTCATGGATGCACACCCGTCTGTTTTTCGGCATGTTGCCACGTATCCCGCAGTTGCTACGTCAGCGTGGTGAGGCGCGCCACTGGTCGTCAACGCCGGAACGCCGCGGACAATGGGGGCTGCGCTTTATGTTGTGGCTCTATCGCCACGCCGGACGGCTGCCATTTGTGCTGCTGCTATGGCCGGTGGTGGCGCTCTACTGGTTTAGCGGGCGACGGGCACGCGCGGCATCGCAGCAGTGGCTGGCACGGGTGCAGCACTGTGCACAGCAGCAACATCAGGCATTGCCCGCGCCACTCAGTAGCTACCGTCATTTCCTGCGTTTTGGTTACAGCATGCTGGATAAGGTCGCGAGCTGGCGTGGTGACCTGCGCTGGGGACGCGATATCGATTTTGCTCCCGGTGCCGAAGAGGTGATCCGCGCGGCTGAAGGTCAGGGCCATCTGATCCTTGCTTCACACCTCGGTGATATCGAAGCCTGCCGTGCCATGGCGAAGCAGGTGAGTGGTCTGGTGATCAATGCCCTGGTGTTTACCGACAATGCCCAGCGTTTTCGAGCGGTACTGGAAAGCATTGCACCGCAGGCCGGTGTCAATCTGATGCCGGTGACGGATATCGGGCCAGACACCGCGATTCTGCTGCAACAGAAGCTGGACGCGGGGGAATGGGTGGCGATTGTCGGTGATCGTACTGCTGTGCATCGCCAGCGTGGCGGTGAACGACGCGTGATATGGAGCGACTTTCTCGGCCAGCCCGCCCCCTTTCCGCAGGGGCCGTTTTTACTGGCAGCCGCGTTACGTTGCCCGGTGCTGCTGATGTTTGCCTTGCGTGAACAGGGCCGATTGCGCGTGCACTGTGAGGCCTTTGCCTCCCCCTTAGTTCTGCCGCGTGCCACCCGCCAGCAGGCCCTGCAACAGACGGTGGATCGTTATGCCCGACGCTTGCAGTACTATGCGTTTCTGGCCCCGCTGGACTGGTTTAATTTTTACGATTTCTGGACGTTACCGGCTGAGGAGAACCGCGATGAGTGAGATCGAGCACCGCGCCGAGGTGGAGATAGTGGTTTCATTCAATGACTGCGACCCGATGGGCGTGGTATGGCACGGCCATTATTTCCGTTTTTTTGAGGCGGCACGTGAGGCACTGCTGCGCAGCGTGAATTACAGCTACAACGAAATGGCGGCCAGCGGCTATGTCTGGCCAGTGGTGGATGCTCGGGTGAAATACCGTTTGCCAATACGCTGTGAAGAAACTCTCCGCGTCAGCGCCGCGATTACTGAATATGAGAACCGCCTGCGTATTGATTACATCATTCGTAACGCCGTGGGACAGGTGACCACCAAAGCGCACACTATTCAGGTGGCGGTGGACCAAACCACGCAGGAGATGTGTTTTGTCTCGCCTGCCATTCTGTTTGAACGCCTGGGAGTCCAGCCTTGAAACGTTTTTTTATGACTATGTTGCTGCTGCTGTGCAGTGCCAGCGTCAGCGCGGTGACGCTCGACCAGCTACAACAGCGCTTTGCCAGCCAGCCGGTGATCCGCGCCAACTTCGTTCAGGTGCGGACCATTGCCGGTATGGCGCAACCGCTGGTGTCACGCGGGCAATTGCTGATTGCGCAGCAGCAGGGGCTATGGTGGCAGCAGAACACGCCTTTTCCCATGACCCTGCTGCTGGATGACCGGCGCATGGTGCAGAGCATCAGCGGCCAGCCGCCCCAGGTGATCACCGCCGACAGCA
This sequence comes from Pantoea sp. App145, assembly GCF_047947045.1. NCBI lineage: Bacteria > Pseudomonadati > Pseudomonadota > Gammaproteobacteria > Enterobacterales > Erwiniaceae > Pantoea > Pantoea sp. App145. The sequence continues at coordinate 1,246,373 of NZ_CP133290.1, read as the reverse complement.
ATCCGCAAATGTTCCAGTTCAACCATCTGCTGCGTGCGTTATTTCAGGCCGATGAGAAAGTGCTGCGGGAGAATTTCACCCTCGAATTTCAGGCGCAGGGTAAGGATAACTGGCAGCTCGGTCTGATACCGAAAGCGGCGCCGCTGAATAAAATCTTTAACCGCATCGATTTGCAGGGGAGCGCGTTTCTTCAGCAAATCCGCCTCGATGACAAGCAGGGGGATAAGACAGAAATCACCCTGAGCGATACCCGTACCGAACCCGGCCATCTGACCGATGAGGAGCGCGCGCGTTTTGCTGTGGCACCGTGAAAAAAACCTGGCGCGGCTGTGGTTGGTGGTATGCCTGGCGCTGACGATGGCGCTGGCGCTGTTATTACCGCGCAGCCAGATCAATAGCAGCGTGCTGGCGCTGTTACCGCAGCAGAATCTCGGCCAGGCCCCGGCAGAGATCCAGCAGGCGTTTATGCAGCGTCTTGATCGGCAACTGGTGTGGCTGGTTAGCACCGACGGTGAGGACGGTGAGGCCGCGGCAGCCTGGTGGCAGGCGCAGTTGCAGGCGCTGCCGATGCTGGCTCAGGTCAGTGGCGCGATGGACGATCAGCAGCTGCAACGCTGGGGCAGTTTCGCCTGGCAGCATCGTAATGGCTTGATCGACGAGGCCACGCGTGCGCGTCTGCAACATGGCGGCACTGCCCAGGCGGACTGGATTCTGGCACAACTGTTTTCCGCCTTTGCGGGCGTCAGCAGCCAGGAATTACAACAAGATCCGCTGCTGCTGGTGCGCGGGGCGCAGCTGGCCTTGCAGCAAAATGCCAGCAAAATGGTGTTGCGTAATGGCTGGCTGACGGTGAGTGACCCGCAGCAGCGCCGCTGGTACTTCCTGCATGGCGAACTGGCGAGCAATGCCTTCAGCATTCAGCAAAGCCATCAGCTGGTAACGGCACTCCAGCAGCGGGAGCAGCAGCTGAAAACCCGCTGGCCAGATGCCCGGTTGCTGACGCGCGGCACGGTGTTATTTAGCAATGATGCCAGCCAGCGTGCACAACACGATGTGGAGACCCTCGGCAGCGTCACGCTGGGGGGATTGCTGCTGCTGATTTGGCTGGTGTTCCGCTCGCTGCGCCCACTGGCATTGTGCGCGCTGTCGGTGGCGATTGGCGCGATGGCGGGCACGGTAGCGACCTTGCTGTGCTTCGGTGAACTGCATCTGACGACGCTGGTGATGAGCCTGAGCATCGTCGGGATCTCGGCGGATTATACCCTTTACTATCTGACCGAACGCATGGTGCATGGCAACCAATCCACACCGTGGCAAAGTCTGGCTAAAGTGCGTGCCACGTTGCTGCTGGCACTTGCCACCACCGCCATTGCCTGGCTGCTGATGTTAATGGCTCCGTTTCCCGGTCTGCGGCAGCTGGCGGTGTTTGCCGCCAGTGGCCTAAGCGCCTCCTGCCTGACGGTGATCTGTTTTTATCCGTGGCTGGTGCGTGGTCTGCCGGTGCGTCCGGTACCGGGTATGGTTTGGCTGGCGCGCTGGCTGGCGGCGTGGCGGCGTAATCGCGCATTGATGTGGGGGCTGCCTGCGCTGGTGGCGATGTATGCGCTGACCGGCATTCTGCAACTGCGGGTGGACGATAATATTGCTCATCTGCAAAGCGCTCCGGCGCAGATGCTGGCGCAGGATCGCCAGCTGGCGCAACTCACCGGCCAGCAGGCCGATCAAACCTGGTTTGTGGTATGGGGCGATAATGCCCAGCAAACCCTGCAACGCCTCAGCGCGCTGGCACCGGCGCTGCAACAGGCGCTGCAACGCGGCGATATGTCCGGTTATCGGCTGCTGCCGCTCAACTCGCTGGCGCAGCAGCAACAGGATGTGGCGTTGTTGCACCAGGCGGCCCCGGCGATGGCAGCCCGCCTGCAACAGGCGGGCGTTACACCAGCGCAGGCCGATCTGCGTGCTATGCCGGTGACGCCGGAAAACTGGCTGGCAAGCCCGCTCAGCGAGGGCTGGCGTTTGCTCTGGCTGTCATTGCCGGATGGTCGTAGTAGTGTGCTGGTGCCGGTGTCAGGGGTACGCAACAGTGGCGCGCTCCAGCAACTGGCAATGCAGCAGGAGGGAGTCAGCTGGGTTGATCGCAAAGCCAGCTATGATCAGCTGTTTGCCTTCTGGCGCACCCTGCTGAGCGGTTTGCTGGTGCTGGCGCTGCTGCTGATTACCCTGAGCTACCTGATCCGCCTCGGGCTGAAAGCGGGTCTGCGCAGCGCACTACCGTCCTGGCTGTCGCTGGCGGCAGCGCTGGCTACACTCGGCTGGATCGGTGCCACGCTCAACCTTTTTGCCTTACTGGCGCTGATTCTGGTGCTGGGGATCGGTATCAATTACACGCTGTTTTTCAGCAATCCACGGGGTACGCCGCTGACCTCGATGCTGGCGGTGACGCTGGCGATGATGACCACGTTGCTGACGCTGGGCATGCTGGTATTCAGCAGCACAGCGGCGATCAGCAGCTTTGGTACGGTGTTGTGCAGCGGCATCTTCTGCGCATTTTTGCTGGCCCCGCTGGCCGCTGGGAAAAGAAAACCATGATCAAGAAAAGCCTGATTTTACTGCTGTTAAGCCTGCTGCTCGGCGGCTGTGCGCAGCAGACGGCACAACCCAACCGGCCAACCGCCTGGCTCAAACCGGGCGTCCGCGTCACCTTGCCTGCTCCGGGCATTTCTCCGGCGTTTCAGCAGCAACAGCTGCTAACCGGTCATAACCAGGGCAAAACGCAATCGTTGCTGGTGTTGCTGGCGGCGGATGAGCAGCACATCAGCCTCGCCGGATTGTCATCGCTCGGCATTCGGTTGTTCAGCGTCACGTATGACGCCAGTGGCGTCCATACTCAACAGATGATGGCGTTGCCGGAGATGCCGCCAGCCAGCCAGGTACTGGCCGATATTATGCTCAGCCACTGGCCGATTAGCGCCTGGCAGCCGCAGTTACCCAGCGGCTGGCAGTTACAGGATATCGGCGATCGGCGCGAGCTGCGTGACCCCTCCGGCACGGTGGTGACGCTGATTCATTATCAGCAACGCGGCGGGCAACGTGACCCCATCAGCATCGAACAACGGGCTTTTGGTTATCAGATTCAGATTCAAACCCTGGACGCATCATGATTTATATCTCGGCTTACGGCATGGTCAACGCACTGGGCAACAGCCCTGCGCAGATCGCCGCGCAATTGCAGCAGGGCGAGGCTCCCGGGATGCAACCGCGCGACGGCTGGTTGCAGGCAGGTAAATGCTGCTGGCTGGGGGAGGTGCAGGGCGAGCTGCCCGCCATCCCGCAGGCGCTGGCGGCGCATAATACCCGTAATAACCGGTTGCTACTGGCGGCGCTGGCGCAAATTCGCCCGGCGCTGGAGGCCGCAATTGCGCAATATGGCCGCGATCGGGTGGCGGTGGTGCTCGGCACCAGCACCTCGGGAGTGGATGAAGGCGATCGTCAGGTCAGCGCGGGGTTAGACGGTTTTGACTATCGTATGCAGGAGCTGGGCGATCCCTCGCGCTTCCTGGCCGATTTTTTGCAGCTGGATGGCCCGGCCTACACCCTTTCCACCGCCTGTTCTTCCAGTGCCCGGGCGATTATCAGCGGTGAACGCCTGATAGCCGCTGGTCTGGCGGATGTGGCGCTGGTGGGGGGAGCCGATTCGCTGAGCCGTATGCCCATTAATGGATTTGCCAGCCTTGAGTCGTTATCGGAACAGCAATGTGCGCCATTCAGCCGCGATCGTGATGGCATCTCGATTGGTGAAGCGGCAGCGCTGCTGTTGCTAACGCGGGAACCACAGCCGCTGGCATTGCTGGGGGTGGGCGAATCATCGGATGCCTGGCATATGTCGGCACCGCATCCCGAAGGCATTGGAGCGGAGCGTGCGATGGTCATGGCCTTGCAGCAGGCGGGCTTAGCCCCTGAGCAGGTGGGGTATATCAATCTGCACGGCACCGCCACACCGCTCAACGATCAGGTGGAGGCGGCGGTGATTCATCGTCTGTTTGGCGATCGCGTCCCCTGTAGTTCTACCAAGCATCTGACTGGCCATACGCTGGGTGCAGCCGGTGCCACTGAGGTCGCGCTGTCTTTGTTGTTGCTGGAACAGCCGCTGCTGCTGCCCGCGCAGGATTTTTCACAATCCGAACGCGATCCCACGCTGCCGGACTGCGGTCTGATTAGCGAGCCGACCCTGCTGGTGCGGCCGGTGATTGCTTCCAATTCTTTTGCTTTTGGCGGGAACAATACCTGCCTGATTACAGGACGAATCGATGGCTGATTTTTTGCCGCCAGAGGCGTATTTACCGCATCGCGCACCCATGTTGTTGCTGGATCGTGTCATCAGCGTCACCGCCGATAGCGTGATTTGCCGGGTGACCATTGATCCCGAGGGAGTGCTGGCCCCGTTTCTTACCCCACAGGGTGAACTGCCTGCCTGGTTTGGTGTGGAGATCATGGCACAGACGGTGGGGGTGTGGTCAGGATTTCATGCCCGCGAGCAAGGCGTGACGCAGATTCGCCCCGGCATGCTGCTGGGTGGACGCGGCTATCGCGCGGCGGCAGCCACCTTTCCGGCAGGTGCGAGCTTGCAGGTGGCGATGCATTTGCTGATGCGCGATGAGCGCCTTGGCAGTTTTGAAGGGGAAATCCGCCACGGAGACCTGTGCCTGGCCAGTGGGCGGCTGAATACCTGGCAACCGGATGATGACGAATTACAACGATTATTAGCACAAGGAGAACACCATGACGCGTAGCGTGTTAGTGACCGGGGCGAGTAAGGGAATTGGACGCGCCATTGCATTGCGCCTGGCGCAGGATGGTTTCCATGTGGTGGTGCATTATCACCGTGATGACAGCGGTGCGATACACACGCTGGAACAGATTGTTGCAGCGGGGGGATCTGGCCGGACGTTGCAGTTTGACGTGGCGCAGCGTGAGATGACACGGGACGCGCTGGAGCAGGATATCGCCACGCATGGTGCTTACTATGGTGTGGTCAGCAATGCCGGAATCACGCGGGATGCGGCGTTCCCGGCACTGACTGATGAGGAGTGGGACAGTGTGATTCATACTAATCTCGACAGCTTCTATAACGTAATCCAGCCTTGTGTGATGCCGATGATTGGGCTGCGCCAGGGGGGACGCATTATCACGCTATCGTCGGTCTCCGGCATCATGGGGAATCGCGGCCAGGTGAACTACAGCGCGGCAAAAGCAGGCATTATCGGTGCTACCAAAGCGCTGGCGATTGAGCTGGCGAAACGCAAAATTACCGTTAACTGCATCGCGCCGGGACTGATCGATACCGGTATGGCCGGGCTGGAACCCCAGGTGATTGATGAAGCGCTGAAGCTAATCCCGATGAAACGCATGGGGGCAGCGGAAGAAGTGGCCGGGCTGGCAGGTTATCTGATGTCGGACATCGCCGGTTACGTCACGCGCCAGGTGATTTCAATCAATGGGGGGATGCTGTGATTCAGCGTGTGGTGGTAACCGGAATGGGTGGGGTCACCGCCTTTGGCGAGAGCTGGGCCGCTGTGGCCGCGCGCCTGAAGCAGGGCAAAAATGCGGTGCGTCACATGCCGGAATGGCAGGTTTACGCCGGTCTGCATACTCTGCTGGGTGCGCCGGTGGATGATTTTACCTTGCCTGAGCACTACACCCGCAAGCGGATCCGCGCCATGGGACGAGTATCGCTGCTGGCGACGCGAGCCTCCGAGCTGGCGCTGGAGCAGGCGGGACTGATTGGCAACCCGGTGCTGACCAATGGTGAAACCGGCATTGCCTATGGATCCTCAACAGGGAGCACCGGGCCGGTCAGTGAATTTGCCACCATGCTGACGGAAAAACACACCAACAATATTACCGGCACCACCTATGTGCAGATGATGCCGCATACCACGGCGGTCAATGCCGGACTGTTTTTTGGTCTGCGCGGTCGGGTGATCCCCACCTCCAGCGCCTGTACTTCCGGCAGCCAGGCGATTGGTTATGCCTGGGAGGCGATTCGTCACGGTTATCAGACGGTGATGGTGGCGGGCGGGGCGGAAGAACTCTGTCCGTCGGAAGCGGCGGTTTTCGATACGCTGTTTGCCACCAGCCAGCGCAATGACGCGCCGCACACCACGCCGGCGCCGTTCGATCAACAGCGTGATGGACTGGTGATTGGCGAAGGGGCGGGCACGCTGATTCTGGAATCGCTGCAACATGCGCAGGCGCGCGGCGCCACCATTTATGCCGAGCTGGTGGGTTTTCATACCAACTGCGACGCGGCTCACATCACGCAACCGCAACAGGCAACCATGCAGATTTGCATTGAGCGTGCCCTGCAAAGTGCCGGGCTGACGCCGGATCAGATTGGCTATATTAATGCGCACGGGACCGCTACCGATCGCGGCGATATTGCCGAAAGCCAGGCTACGGCAGCGGTGTTTGGTGCCAGCACACCGATTTCATCGCTGAAAAGTTATTTTGGCCACACGCTGGGAGCCTGCGGTGCGCTGGAAGCATGGATGAGTATTGAGATGATGCGTGAAGGCTGGTTTGTCCCGACGCTCAACCTGACACAGCCCGCCGCGGAGTGTGGTGCGCTGGATTACATCATGGGTGACGTGCGCCATATTGAGACGGAATATGTCCAGTCGAACAATTTTGCCTTTGGCGGCATTAACACCTCGCTGGTGTTTCGCCGCTGGCAGGGCATATAACGGAAACCCCGCGCAATAAATTGCGCTGCTACGAATCGCACACCACCGTAGCGGCACGATTTATCGTGCAATGATGTGCACCATGCTGAGAACCCCCACGGAAATCCTCCCTTTCGTCTGGAATTTGTAAAGAAATGCCAGGAATTTTCTTGCATTCAGCGCCGCTGTCCGCATAATCGCAAACCGCAATAATAATGATTATCAGTTGATTTTGCATTAGGGGATATCCATGCGCAGAATGCCTTTCAATCCCGGACTGAAACCGACGCTACTGGCTGTAATGGTCAGTGCCGGTTGTTTGCCAGTGATGGCTGCTACCACCAACACCACCGCAGATGCGGCGAAAAAAGAACAGAAAACGCTGACTGTAGTGGCGACACCGCAGAATGACTTCAAACCTGGCGGGAACGATTTAGTCCCGGCTTATCTTGATGGGCAGATCGCGCACGGCGGCCGTCTTGGCATGCTGGGTGAGCAAAATGCGATGGATGTCCCGTTCAACGTCATTGGCTTCACCTCGAAAGCGATTCAGGATCAACAGGCAAAAACCATTGCCGACGTCATCCGTAATGATGCCACGGTGCAAAACGTCAAAGGCTACGGCAACTTCGCAGAAAGTTACCGTATTCGCGGCTTCCGCCTCGATGGCGATGATATGACGTTTAGCGGCTTGCCGGGCGTTGTACCGCGTCAGGTGATGGATGCTTCCCTGATTGATCGCGTGGAAATCTTCAAAGGGGCTAACGGCCTGCTGAATGGTGCCGCCAGCACCGGCGTCGGTGGTCTGATTAACCTTGAACCGAAACATGCGGATGATGCGCCGCTGACCCGTGTGGGGGTTGATTACACCTCGTCCTCGCAGGTGGGTGGCAGCCTCGATATTGGCCGCCGTTTCGGTGATAACAACCAGTTTGGCGTGCGCTTCAACGCGGTTAACCGCGAAGGTGAAACCGGGGTTGATGGTGAGAAAAAACGCACCACAGCGGCGTCCATCGGTCTCGATTACCGTGGCGAGCGTTTGCGCACCTCGCTGGATTTCGGCTACCAGAAAAAGACGTTCCACGATGGTCGCATGGGCGTCAATATCAGCGGCGTTAACTCGCTGCCCGCGGTGCCTTCTAACTCCACTAACTACAGCCAGCCCTGGGTGTTCAGCGATGTTGAAAACGAATGGGGCATGGCCAAAGCAGAGTATGACCTCACCGATAGCTGGACGGCGTATGCGGCACTGGGTGCCCAGCATGCCCATGAAATCGGCAACTATGCCACGCCAAAACTGCTGAATACCGCAGGTGATGTGTCCATCAACACCTTCGAAACCAACCGCCGTCAGGACAATATGAGCGGTATGCTCGGGGTGCGTGGCAACTTCGATACCGGGCCGATCTCGCATAAAGTGAACGTTGGCTACTCCGCGTTGACCACCAATGCGAAAAACGCCTATCGCATGTCGTTGTCAGGTTACAACTACAACATCTACGATCCGGTGCAGGTGTCTCGTCCTGATCCGACCTATGCCGGTGGCGAGTTTTATGATCCGAAAACCACCGCGCGTACCCGTACTCAGGGCTATCTGCTGAGTGATACTCTCGGCGCGTTTAATGACACGCTGTTGTTCACCGTGGGCGCGCGTTATCAGAAAGTGTGGGTACGTAACTACGACTACAACACTCAGGAAGAAGACGTCAGCTCGCGTTATACCCAGAGCCGCTGGATGCCGACTTACGGCATCGTGTATAAGCCGTGGCAGACCGTTTCCCTCTACGCCAACCATACCGAGGCGTTGCAGCCGGGTTCAACAGCCCCTACCAGTGCCACCAACTATGGTGCTGTGACCGGGATTGCGCATTCGAAGCAGAATGAAATCGGTGTCAAAGGTGACTTTGGCCGCGTAGGGGGCACCCTGGCGCTGTTTGAAATCAAACAGCCATCGGGCATTCTCGACAGCAACAACGTCTTTGCCATGAATGGCGAACAGCGCCACCGTGGCGCAGAGCTGAATGTGTTCGGTGAGCCGGTACTCGGTTTCCGCCTCAACGCCAGCGCCACCTGGATTAATCCGGAAATGGTGAAAACGGCAAAAGGCCAGTACGACGGCAAACAGGCGATTGGCGTACCGCGTTATAACTATGCGCTGGGTGCAGAGTACGATATCAAACCGGTTGAGGGGCTGACCGCCACCGCGTTGCTGAACCATACCGGTTCACAATGGGCGGATTCTGCCAATACCAAACGTATCGATGCTTACACCACGCTGGATCTGGGGCTGCGTTATCGCACGAAGATCAACCAGAACGATGTTGTCTGGCGCGTGGCGGTGGAAAACGTCACCAACGAGAAGTATTGGGCGAATATCGACTACTCAGGGACCTACCTGACGCAGGGCGATCCGCGCACCTTAAAAGTCAGCATGAGCTACGACTTTTAATCTCTCAGCGGGGCGCGATTGCGCCCCGTTTTCATTTCGTGCTGAAATAATTCTTCATCTTTGGCCGCTTTCCATTACACTCGGAGCGGTAACGTTGCTGCTGGTTTCCCTTATTTTTGTTGAGTTCACATGAGTTCACCTGCTCCACCCGACGATCACGACGAACCCTTGCGCCAGCCGCTGGACGATGCGCAGTTTGCCATTGTGGTACTTGCAGTGACCTCGGTTACCCTTATAATCTTTGTCCTGATGATGACGTTATGGATGAGCTAAGGCTTGTTGCAACGGGTATCGGAAGCCTGCAAGGAGATGTCGATGGAATCCAGAGATGACAAACTGATCGCCATAATTGGCCTGCTTTCGGCCTGTCTGATTGGCGTGGTATTCCTGTTTACCATGACCTGGCTCACCGATGTGCGCCATCCTGCCGACCGTTCTCTCGATGTGCAAACCTGCGGCCCGAAAAACGCCGAAACCCAACATTCCTAATCCTGCCGCCGCTTTTGCCACTTAATCTGCTGACTGCGTAACTCCAGCGCCAACGCTTCATGTAGCGTACGGTTGCCATTAGGATCCCCCAGACCAAATAACGGCCCTGGCGATCGGCGATCGTCAGCCCATGCCGGATACTCCACCACCGGATAAAGTGAAATGCCTTCCAGCGCCACTCCCTGCTCCAGTGCCAGCATCGCTTCTGCAGAAACATGGTGCAGCCAGGGCGTACGCGCGTCACCTTCCGCTCCGGTTTCTGCCAGCAGCAGCGGTCGCTGGTAGCGCTGCCAGCATTGCAACAGCAGCCGATGCAGCGGCAGGCGTGAGGGATGGTCATCCGGCAACGGGTCACCGGGGAAAAACCAGTGGTTATCCGGGTAATAATTCAGGCCAAGAATATCGAGAAAATCTTCGCTGCCACCCAGCTCCGGCGCATCACGCCCGGCCAGCCAGTCCCAGGCTTCGAACTGCGCCTGATGCTGCGCATCGGCATAGGGTTTGCTATCGGGATTCGCAGGATCGGTGGCCACCTGCACCAGCGGATCGGTGAGCACAAAACGCGCCTGCGGATACACCTCGCGAATCGCATGCATCGCTGCCAGTGACGCCCGCACCAGCTGGCGCTTCAGCTCTTTACCCCGATCGCTGGCGTAGGGATTGAGCCACGCCACATCCGCACCGGCCCATGACCAGAAAGAGATCTGATTTATGGGGGTAAAGAACGGCTGCTCCACGCCTTCATTACGCATCAGCTGTGCCATCGCACGCGCGAAGCGTTCAAAATGATCGACAAATGAGGCATGGAAGATATCGAGATGATCGGGATAACCAAAATGCATCAGTTCCCAGATGATTTGCAGATCATGACGCGCGGCAGCGTGCACCATCGGCAGAAAAGATCGCCAGTCATATTCGCCTGGGGTGGCTTCAATCAGATACCAGCGTGCGCCATCGCGTGCGGTCCGTAACCCCTCCTGCGCCAGAGCGGCATAATCTTTGTCCAGCAGCATGTCATGGCCGCTACTGATCACCATATCGAGGCGCCTTCCTCCGGCGCGACGGGCACTGGAGCAGGGAAAACTGCCCTGAAAAAAACTGCGAAACAGCCGGGGCTGATAGCGCGGGGACGGGGGAACAAGGGGGTGCTGCGCCATTTTCCTCTCCTCACGGGGCACGCCGAATGCAGAACGTTTCGCTAAGTCTAGACTAAATTAACAGCGGGCCAGCAACTGTTACCGGACGCCTCTGATTGCGATGCGCGCTGCGGCCTCCAACAATAAGAATATGATGAGTTTCAGGGATCCTGTATGAGCGAAGCCGCACCACGTGATTCTGCGGAAAAAGACCAAAACTGGCTCAATGAAATCATTGATGCTCGCTGTGCGCCACATCCGGGCATGAGTGGTATTCATCCCCTCAACGATGGGCTGGACGCATTTGCCGCACGTTATTTATTGATGGGCATGGCCCGGCGTACGCTGGATGTGCAGTATTACATCTGGCATAACGATATGTCGGGTCGTCTGCTGTTTAGCGCACTGCTGGACGCGGCGGAGCGCGGCGTTAAAGTGCGCCTGCTGCTGGATGATAACAATACCCCGGGGCTGGATGAGACCCTCGCCGAGCTGGAGCGCCACCCCAACATTTCTGTCCGGCTGTTCAATCCCTTCTCGTTTCGCACGTTACGTATGCTCGGCTATCTGACCGACTTCGCCCGGCTGAATCGCCGTATGCACAATAAAAGCCTGACGGTGGATGGTGCCGCGACCCTGGTCGGGGGGCGTAATATCGGCGACGAGTATTTTGGCACCGGCGATGAACCCTTGTTTACCGATTTGGATGTGCTGGCGATCGGCCCGGTGGTGGAGGAGGTGGGGCACGATTTCAACCGTTACTGGCACAGCAAAGCGGTGTCACCGTTGCACTGCGTGGTGGAGGTCGATCACGATGGACATCAGGCGGTACGGCTGCCCACCGCCTGGCAGCACAGTGAAGCGGTGCTGCGTTATATGGCCAGGCTGGAACACTCTTCTTTTGTCAGCCAGATGGCGGAAGGGACGCTGAGTATGACCTGGGCGGCCACGCGTTTATTAAGCGATGACCCACGCAAAGGGCTGGGGAAAGCGAAGCGTTCTTCCCTGCTGCCACAGCGTATGCTGGAGGTGATTGGCACGCCGCAACAGCAATTCGACATCATCTCGGCTTATTTCGTGCCGACGCGCGCCGGAGTGGCGCAGTTACTGGCGCTGAAGCGGCGCGGGGTGAAAATCGCCGTGCTGACCAACTCGCTGGCTGCCAATGACGTCAGCGTGGTGCATGCCGGATATGCGCGCTGGCGCAAGAAGCTACTGCGGCACGGCATTGCTTTGTATGAACTGAAGCCGCAGGCCAATGCCAGCGAGGCACCGCATGACCGTGGGTTGACCGGTAACTCTGGCTCCAGCCTGCACGCCAAAACTTTTACCGTGGATAATCGTAAAGTCTTTATCGGCTCGTTTAATTTCGACCCGCGCTCTGCGGTGCTGAATACCGAAATGGGGCTGGTGATTGAAAGTGGTGAGCTGGCGCAACGCACCCATCAGCGCTTTATTCAGGGGATGCGCGATCGCGCCTGGACCTTACGGCTTGATGGCTGGGGCCGGGTGAACTGGGTGGAATATCCGGAAGAGGCGGGTGAGGTGGTGCATATCCATGAGCCGCAATCCACCTGGGTACAGCGTTTGCTGGTACGGCTGGTGTGGCGCTTGCCGATTGAGTGGTTGCTGTAAATAAAACGGGCCAGCTAAGCTGGCCCGGCGGTTATTTGCGTTGCGGTTTCCCGGAGAACAGGAAACGCAGCAACGGAATACGCAGATGGATTTCATACAGCGTAAATGCCACGCCAAACACCATCAACAAGCCGAGGAAAAAGCCCAGGGTGTCATTACTGATCAGCGGAGTGATAAAAATGCCGTACAGCAGAGTGAGTGGGTGATGCACCAGGTAAATAAACAGTGAAGCATTCACCAGATACATGATACGTGGTGAGTGGCTGTTCAGCAGTTTATGCCCGAAGCAGAAGCAGACGTTTAGCATGCACAAGCCCATCAGGGTAGAAATCACGTCGTCGATTTCATACAGCCAGCCATCACCACTGCTAAAGCGTTGATTCAGGCTGTAGGCGACAAATACCGCGATTGCCCCAAAGCACATCACCGGATTAAAACGAACAAATAACGCCTTGAGTGGCGGATGTTTCCAGCTCAGCGCGCCCAGCATGAAAAACGGCAGGAAGAACAGGCTTTGCATCACGGCGGTGCTGAACAGGCCGTCCATCAGCCAGTTGGGCTGGAAGGTAAAAATGAGACGACGGAAAACACACCACAACAGTGCCCACGCCAGCAGGGCCAGCGTCAGTTTGCCCCAGCCAACCCGGTTATAATCAATCTGACGATGCTGGCTACGCAGCCAGCGGAAGGTGATCATCCCCAGCGTGGTGAGGATCACCAGCACCACCAGAAACCACAGATGGGAGATCAGGTCCCACACCAGCGCATTGTATTTCTGATACAGGGTGAAGCTGTCCCAATCTCCTACTTTGTCCGTGAGATTTTTTAGCATAAAAAACTGCGGCAAAGTGATGAGCGGCACGGCGGTCAGCAGCGGTATACCCACGCGCTCCAGGCGGACCTTCAGCCAGCGCTGTGGCTGATAGCGCAGATAAAGCATGTAGGAAAAATAGCCGGAGATGACGAAAAACACCTGCATGCGGAAGGCGTGAATAAAATCATTCAACACCGTCAGCCACATCGAGGCATCCTGGCTATTTACTGACCATCTTTGTGTGGAGTAAATCAGGGAAACGTGGAAAGGCACGCCCAATAACATTAAATAAGCTCGAATCGAATCGAGAAAATATTCGCGTTCGGATTTTGCTGCAGTCATAAGCATCCAATTGTCTGTGTCCTGGCCGGCTTCGCCCTGAAACCGGATTATGCCGGAGTAAAATTCTACCGGCTGTAAACAGGGTATACTATCAGTAGATTCTGTATCGTTTAATAATCCGAAAAGCGCATTTTCCACTTACAAATAGAGGGAACATTCGTTTACATACGCTGTCGGAAAAACGAATAATCCTTTAAGATATGCGGGTTTGATCTAAGCACACGAAAGGGGGGGATGTGCTGAATATAGTGAAAAATAAAGCCGGACTGATGAAGATGCGCTGGGTTGGTGCAGCAGTTCTGCTGGCGTTGTACGCAAATAATAGTTGGGCGTTCAACCTTGATGATGTAGCAAAACAGGCTCAGGCCCTGGCAGGGAAAAGCTTTGAAGCGCCTAAGAGCAACTTACCCTCTCAGTTTCGTGAAATGAAATATGCTGATTATCAGCAGATCCAGTTTAACCACGATAAAGCTTACTGGGGCAAATTGCGTACGCCGTTTAAACTGGAGTTCTATCACCAGGGGATGTATTTCGATACGCCGGTGAAAATCAACGAAGTAACCGCCAATACGGTACGTGAAATCAAGTACAACCCGGACTATTTCAACTTCGGCAACGTCAAGCATGACGCTGACGCGGTGAAAAACCTTGGTTTTGCCGGATTTAAAGTGCTTTATCCGCTGAACGAAAAGGGTAAAAACGACGAGATTACCAGCTTCCTCGGTGCCAGCTACTTCCGCGTGATCGGGGCGGGCCAGGTGTATGGCCTGTCGGCGCGTGGCCTGGCAATCGATACTGCGCTGCCATCGGGCGAAGAGTTCCCGCGCTTTAAAGAATTCTGGATCGAGCGGCCAAAACCGCAGGATAAGCAGCTGGTGATCTACGCCTTGCTGGATTCGCCTCGCGCTTCAGGTGCGTATCGTTTCGTGGTGCGTCCGGGTAAAGAGTCGACCGTTGATGTGCAGTCAAAAATTTATCTGCGTGACAACGTCGGCAAGCTGGGTATTGCGCCACTGACCAGCATGTTCCTGTTTGGCGCAAATCAGCCGTCGCCGGTGAGCAATTTCCGTCAGGAATTGCATGATTCCAACGGTCTTTCCATCCATGCCGGTAACGGCGAGTGGATTTGGCGTCCGCTGAATAACCCGAAACATCTGGCGGTGAGTACTTTTACCATCGAAAACCCGAAAGGTTTTGGTTTGCTGCAGCGTGGCCGCGATTTCAGCCATTATCAGGATCTTGACGATCGCTATGACCTGCGCCCGAGCGGCTGGGTAGAGCCGTTAGGTGACTGGGGCAAAGGCCATGTCGAGCTGGTGGAGATCCCCACCGCCGATGAAACCAACGACAATATCGTGGCTTTCTGGACGCCAGAAAAACTGGCAGAACCGGGCAAAGAGATGAGTTTCCAGTATCGTCTGCACTTTACCCGTGACGAAAACCTGCTGCATTCCGACGATGTTGCCTGGGTGAAAGATACCCTGCGTTCTGCGGGTGATGTGAAACAGTCAAACCTTGTACGTCAGCCGGATGGCAGCATCGCCTTTACCGTCGATTTTGTCGGCAGAGCGATGAGTAAACTGCCGGAAAACACTCAGGTTGCCCCGCAGGTCAGCGTTGGTAATAACGCCGAAGTGGTTGAACAGAGCGTACGTTACAACCCGGTGACCAAAGGCTGGCGTCTGGTACTGCGCCTGCGTGTGAAAGATAACAAGCAGCCGACGGAAATGCGTGCGGCGCTGGTTAGCGGTGACAAGACATTGACGGAAACCTGGAGCTATCAGTTACCTGCCAATGAATAACTCGACTTTTACACCTCAATCTTACGTGGAAGCCCTGCCGCTCGATGCGGCAGGTCGTGCCCGCCTGAGTGCATCGCTACAAAATGCCCAGGCGTTCCACGCTATTCATACGTCACTGGGGCATGATGTTGCCGCCAGTGAGCGCCCGGATGACGCACCGTTAAAATCGGTGTCGTCCCGTGTGCAGATGGCTTGGCCAGATTCACTGGCTGACGGCCAGCAACTGGGCAAGGATTATCTCGATCGCACCATACTGAAGGCGATGCCGAAGGTTAAGCGTTCGCTGATGTTCCCGGAAGCCTGGCGTACCAACCCGATAGCCCGTGCCTGGGATTCGATGCGTGGGCGTAAGTCTGCGCCGCGCGCCACCACGGATGAAGAACAGAAAGTGGAAGAGAAGTGGCGTCACGTGGGTTCGATGCGTCGTTACGTCCTGCTGATTCTGACGCTGCTGCAGACCGTGATCGCCACCTGGTACATGAAAACCATTTTGCCGTACCAGGGCTGGACACTGCTCGATCCCATGGAGCTGTTCAACCAGAACTGGCTGCAATCGGTGGAATTGATTCTGCCGTACATTTTGCAGACCGGCATTCTGTTCCTGTTCGCCATACTGTTCTGCTGGGTCTCCGCCGGTTTCTGGACCGCGTTGATGGGCTTCCTGCAGTTACTGATTGGCCGTGATAAGTACAGCATCTCTTACTCAACATCAGGCGATGAACCGCTGAACCCGGAGCATCGCACGGCGCTGATCATGCCGATCTGTAATGAAGACGTGGAACGTGTCTTCGCAGGCCTGCGTGCGACCTGGGAATCGGTCAAGCGCACCGGCAATGCGGAACACTTTGACGTTTACATCCTCAGCGATAGCTACGATGCCGATATCGCCATTGCGGAACAGAAAGCCTGGATGGAGCTGGTACGTGATGTCGGGGGCGCGGGCAAGATTTTCTATCGCCGCCGCCGCCGTCGTGTGAAACGCAAGAGCGGCAACATTGATGACTTCTGCCGCCGCTGGGGAAGCAACTACAGCTATATGGTGGTGCTGGACGCTGACAGCGTGATGAGCGGGGAATGTCTCACCGGTCTGGTGCGCATGATGGAAGCAAATCCGAAGGCCGGTATTATCCAGTCATCACCGAAAGCGTCTGGTATGGACACGCTGTATGCGCGCTGTCAGCAGTTCGCTACCCGCGTCTACGGCCCGTTGTTTACTGCGGGTCTGCACTTCTGGCAATTGGGGGAATCGCACTACTGGGGCCATAACGCCATCATTCGTGTGAAACCCTTTATTGAGCACTGTGCGCTGGCACCGCTGCCGGGCGAGGGTTCCTTTGCCGGTTCAATTCTGTCGCATGACTTCGTTGAAGCGGCGCTGATGCGTCGTGCCGGTTGGGGCGTATGGATTGCCTACGATCTGCCGGGGTCCTACGAGGAGTTGCCGCCGAACCTGCTGGATGAGCTGAAGCGTGACCGCCGCTGGTGTCACGGTAACCTGATGAACTTCCGCCTGTTCCTGGTGAAAGGGATGCACCCGGTGCATCGCGCGGTGTTCCTGACCGGTGTAATGTCATATCTCTCGGCTCCGTTGTGGTTTATGTTCCTGGCGCTCTCCACCGCTTTGCAGGTGGTGCATACGCTGATGGAACCGACCTACTTCCTGCAACCGCGGCAGTTGTTCCCGGTGTGGCCGCAGTGGCGTCCGGACCTGGCGATTGCGCTGTTCTCCACCACCCTGGTTCTGCTGTTCCTGCCAAAACTACTCAGCGTGGTGCTGATTTGGTTCAAAGGCGCAAAACCGTATGGCGGGGCAGTGCGGTTGTTTTTCTCGCTATTGCTGGAGATGCTGTTCTCGGTATTGTTGGCACCGGTACGTATGCTGTTCCATACCGTGTTTGTGGTCAGTGCGTTCCTTGGCTGGGAAGTGGTGTGGAACTCTCCGCAGCGTGACGATGATGCTACGCCGTGGAGCGAAGCCTTCCGCCGTCACGGTTCGCAGATGCTGCTGGGTATTGTCTGGGCAGCGGGCATGGGCCTGCTGGATCTGAACTTCCTGTGGTGGCTGTCGCCGATTGTCTTCTCGCTGATTCTGTCGCCGTTCGTGTCTGTGATGTCGAGCCGCGCGACCATCGGTCTGAAGAGCAAACGTGCGCAGTTGTTCCTGATCCCGGAAGAGTATGATCCGCCAAAAGAGTTGGTGGACACCGATAACTATCTGCAACTGAATCGTGAACGTGCGCTGAAAAACGGCTTTATGCACGCGTTGTTTAACCCGGCATTTAACGCGCTGGCGACGGCTATGGCGACCTCACGCCATTTACACAGCACCTTGCTGGATCACGCACGCGATCGCCGTGTTGATCAGGCGTTAAGTGATACACCAGAAAAACTGAATCGCGAACAGCGCTTGCAGCTGATTAGCGATCCGGTGGTGCTGGCGCGTGTCCATACGCGCTTGTGGGAAAGTGCTGAGAAATATCATCAGTGGGTGGAAAGCTATCAGAAGCTGAAGTTAAACCCATTGGCACTACAACAGCATGGATGAAGCGTGATGCTGGCTGATTAAGCCCGCAAGATAAAAGCCGCTATCGTGTCGCGATAGCGGCTTTTTTTATCGTTGCAGTGCAATTAACAGGCAAGACTGTTCCGACTAACGCAATCTTTACGCTATCAGGTGTAGTTATTCACCTGCGCTGACGGTTAAAATAACGCCAGTCCATTGTGAGTAATTGTTGTGAATCGTTTCCTTAAATTAACTGTCGTCGGTGCCGCCATCATTTTGCTAAGTGGGTGTGGCAGCATCATCAGTCGTACCGTGCCCGGTCAGGGACACGGTAATCAATACTACCCGGGAGTACAGTGGGATGTGCGTGATGGCGCATGGCGCATGTTGACCATCCTCGACTTGCCACTGTCATTAGTGATGGACACGCTGCTCTTACCCGTGGATGCCCATCATGGTCCCTACGAGTAAGGTCTACGCCCAGCGGTCAGAGTCACTGTTGTCGTCATCCCACTCAGCCGCTGCGGCTTCCCCTTCTTCGGTATCCTCCGGCGGCTCGAGCTGAAATTCTCCTTCATCCCATTCGTGCAGGGTATTTTCTGACTGCCACTCCTGGCGTAACTCGATTTCTTCGAAATCGCCATCAAAAATCGCCTGAGCCGCTTCGCCACTGCGGATTGGCAGGCATTCACCTTGCTCATCTTCATCGGCAAAAAATTCGGCCTGCCACATGATGTCGCCATCCTGCATCACATATTTTTGCAGGGCAAACTGGCTGACGAGCGCATCTCCCGCATCCAGCCCCGGCTGGCTGGCGAGAAACTCCTCACGTGCTGCTTCGATGGCTTCTTCTAAGGTGGTAAACATGCTCATCGCGATTCTCCTTGCCTGTTGAAAAGGGATTTCAGAGAAGGATAGACGAAAAACTGACGGGGAAGGGAGGAATAACGTCCAGGCGGATGAGGTGAAACATCCGCCCGGACGGGTCAGTGCATCTTCTGTGGAAAATGCAGCACAGGGCGTACAGATTCACGAATAACAGGAGCAGAGTAACGAATACAGCACTTAATACAGGGTTTCACCTTTTTAAAATTAATACGCGCAATCGATAAAGCCTGATTTAAATTATAGAGTGTACCGATAAAAACCATATCCTCCTTTTCCGGCAGACGTTTACACTCTTTGCGGTGTAACAGGTGATAATTATCCTGATCGGTACTGACCGTCACATAATAGTAGATGCCTTTATTCATATTATGGGTTCCTGAAGTATATTTGCTGTGTGTAATCTTTTTATTTTTCTTGAGTAGTTAATGAACTAACTCTCATAAATGAAACTAACTGGAATCGATTTTGCGGACAAATTCCAGAAAGATATAAGGATGGCGTATATTTTTTATAAAAGTAATAAGCAAGATGAGTGGTAAGATAATACCTTGTAAATTAAGTTAATTTTTCTGTATTGATTAGCGAACTCAAAGAATTCAACAATATTAAATAGGAATATGCCTGGAATCAGAAAAATTCAGATCCGTGGATCTATAATGTAATCGATAAGATTTTCTTTAGATATTGGAGGCGAAATCAATAAGATGGAAGCAAGTGCGTTTATTAATAGCCCACAGGATTCACCCAATATCATCATTTACTTATTTTAGCCAGCGATGACTCCAGATTGAAATGGCCTAAGAATATGCGTGGGCTTTAATTAAGATTGGTACAGTTTTCGCCAGATATTGGCGGATAATGTCATGAATTAAGGCAAATTTGATTATAAGCGAGGCGGGACACGCAGTGTGTCCCGCTTCACATTAATAGCGTGAAGGTTCACCTTCCGGGCGCGTTTTGAAACGACGATGCAGCCACATGTATTGTTCCGGGGCCAGTAACACGCTCTCCTCAACCACCTTGTTCATACAAATTGCGGTGTCGAGTTCGTTCTCCAGCGAGAATTTGTCGCGAATATCCGGCATGATCTTCATCTCGTAACCACGGCGGTTGGGCAGGCGCTGCACCAAAAATGGCACTACGCTGGGATTCCCGAGGCGGATCAACATATGCGTACCCGTGGTAGTGGCCGCATCCTTAACGGCGAAAAAGGGGGCGAAAACACTACTGCGTGGGCCGTAATCGTGGTCCGGTGCATACCAGATGATGTCGTTGTTTTTCATCGCACGGATCATGCCTTTCAGGTCTTTGCGGTCCAGCATGCTTTTATTGGAACGCATCCGACCCCAGGTTTGCAGCCAGTCGAGCAATTTGTTGTCATTCGGTCGGTACACGCCAATCCCTGGGTTATGCATACCGAAGACGCGCGCGCCAAGTTCCAGGGTCAGAAAATGCATACCGATCAAAAGAATGCCACGTCCGGCAGCCAGCGAGGAGTCAATATGTTCCAGCCCGCTGCTGCTCACCCATTTGCGAATGCGCCAGTCTGGCCAGAACCAGGCGATGCCGGTCTCAATCAGCCCCATGCCAACGGATTCGAAATTGTGTTTCACCATGGCATCACGTTCACTTACCGGCATATCGGGAAAGCAAAGCTCCAGATTTCGCTGTGCAATTTTGACGCGACGTTTCAGAAAACGCATAGCAATACGACCTAAACCACAACCGATAACGTACAAAACCGGGTAGGGCAGCAGCACCAGTAAATAGAGAAGGCCGATGCCCAGCCAGGTGAGCCAGTAGCGTGGATGAAGGAGTTCACGGGAAAATTGGGGAAGTTGAGTCATTGAAATGTCAGTATCCTGCGTCTTGTACCAGAGGTACCGGTTCCTGTTATTTGCCGCTATTGTGCCATTTTTTCTCTCTGACTGAAATCAAGCATAGACCTCCAGGGGATAAGAGAAATCTGGCAAGCGCATTAAAATATAATTACTGCGCAGTTTTGCGCCTCTGGTCACTCTCAGTGGATATTCGCAGCAAAGGCTTTGCATTGTGATGAATTCAGGTATCATGTGCGCGCTCATTTTTCCCGATTGATAACAGGAACGAACACCATGCCAGTGTTACATAACCTTGTTTCCAATAAAGAGCTGAAGGCGCGCATGTTGGCTGAAACCGAACCGCGCACTACGGTCTCTTTTTATAAATACTTCCAGATTGCCGATCCTAAAGCGTTCCGTGATGCTTTATATATTGGGTTAACCAAACTCAAGGTGTTTGGCCGCGTTTACGTCGCCCAGGAAGGTATTAACGCGCAAATCAGCGTACCCGCCAGCCAGTATGAAAGCATGAAAGCGTTTCTGTATGGTTTCGATCCGGCGCTGAATAACCTGCGGATGAATATTGCGCTGGATGATGATGGTAAATCTTTCTGGGTATTGCGCCTGAAAGTGCGTGATCGCATTGTGGCGGATGGTATTGACGATACCAGCTTTGATGCCAGCGCGGTGGGTAACTATCTGAAAGCTGCCGATGTTAACGCCATGCTGGACGATCCGGACGCGGTATTTGTCGATATGCGTAACCACTATGAATTTGAAGTGGGGCATTTTGATAATGCGCTGGAAGTGCCTGCGGATACCTTCCGCGACCAGCTGCCGATGGCGGTTGATATGCTGCAAGATCAGAAAGACAAAAAGATCGTCATGTACTGCACCGGTGGCATTCGCTGTGAAAAAGCCAGTGCATGGATGAAGCACAACGGCTTCGATGATGTTTATCACATTGAAGGCGGCATCATTGAATACACCCGCCGTGCACGCGAGCAAGGCTTACCGGTGCGTTTCAAAGGCAAAAACTTTGTTTTTGATGAGCGTATGGGCGAGCGTATCTCTGATGATGTGTTATCTAACTGCCACCAGTGTGGTGTGCCTTGCGATACCCATACCAACTGCATCAATGACGGTTGCCATCTGCTGTTTATTCAGTGTCCGAGCTGTGCCGAAAAATTCCACAATTGCTGCAGCCCGGTCTGTATGGAAGAGTCAAAATTGTCGCCTGAGGAACAACGTGCTCGCCGCGCTGGTCGCGAAAATGGTAACAAGGTCTTCAACAAATCGCGCGGTTTGCTGAATATGACCATGGCGATTCCGCAGCCAGAGAAGAAATAATCCTGTGGCAGCCTGCCCTGTGCGCAGGCTGCCCGTGTGCTACTGGCGTACACCCTCAACAGAAATAATCAATTCTGCCTTTTGCGAAGCGGGTCCTAAATCTTTATTGATATTGAATTCTTTCAACACAATCTCCCCGCTGGCTTCAAATCCGGCACGATAACCGCCCCAGGGATCTTTACCTTCACCGATTAAGCGGGCATCCAGGGTGATCGGTTTCGTCACCCCATTGAGTGTCAGATCGCCGGTAATTTTATACGCCTTGCCCTCTTTACTGACGGCAGTGGAAGCAAAGGTGGCCTGTGGAAACTTGCCAGTATTGAGAAAATCAGCGCTGCGCAGATGTTTATCTCGTTCGGCATGGTTGGTATCGAGGCTGTTGGTATTGATGGTGACATTGACCTTATCAGCCGCCGGATTACCTTCATCAAAGGTAAAGCTGCCATCGAAATCTTTAAAACTGCCGTACAACCAGCTGTAGCCGAGATGCTGAATACGGAACTGCACAAACGCGTGCTGACCCTGCTTATCAAATTTGTACTCGGCGGCATTGGCCGACAGGCTGGCAGCCAATAAACCAGCACCCGTGAGCGCCAGCAGTGTTTTTTTAAGCATGTTACTTTTCCTTTTCAGAGGTTAACGGGATGCGGTAACCCAGCATCCGTTTCAGCGTGATATCACGATCGATAAAATGATGTTTGAGAGCAGCCAGTCCGTGTAACACCGAGAGCGTCACCACCGCCCAGGCTAGCCAGAGGTGGACATCACCGGCGATGTCAGCCTGTTCAGCCGCCCCTGCCAGTAATGCGGGCACTTCAAACCAGCCAAATAAAGAAATCGGCTTGCCATCCGCAGTGGAAATCAGATAACCGCTTAGCATAATGACCAGTAGCAGGGTATATAGCAGCCAATGCGCAGCTATGGCAGAGAGACGCACCGGGATGGAGTAACTGTCCAGCGGGGCAGGAGGCGGTGACAGAAAGCGCCAGGCCAGACGGATCAACAACGCGCTGAACAACAGGATGCCAATGCTTTTATGAATTTCGGGGGCGGTATGATACCAGCCGTCGTAGTAACCCAGCCCGACCATCCATAATCCGAGCGCGAACATGCCATAGATGGCCAGAGCCATTAGCCAGTGTAATAAGATGGAGACGACACCAAACCGCTGTGGAGAATTACGCCACATCTTCTGAAATCCTAAATCAGAAATAAGTAGCAATGAGAATCCATATTTTGAAATAGAAGATCAATCAGACTTACTTTTCTATAAACAAAGAAATAACTGTTCGGGAATTATGGCGTTATTAATCTCTGCCACTCAGAAATATTGAATAACTTCATGGTGAAGCGGACAGGTGAAAGAGTCAGCTTTAATTACTACACCTTTTGCGCTTTTATTCGGTGCGAAGATTAAACTTTTGTCAGCTTATGTCTGCGGATGTCAGTCAGGCCGCCACTGTGGCTGCGGCGGCCTCGGTCAGTCAGGAAAAACGCGCCAGAGAGAAGGGGGTAATATCAAAGGAAAAGGGTTTGTCCTGGGCAAATTCACTGGCCAGTTCACCTAACACGCTGGCAAATTTAAAACCGTGTCCGCTTAAACCGGTAATGATTAAACGGTTGGGTTCATCAGGCAGGGTATCAATGATGAAGTCTTCGTCAGGTGTATTGTCGTAGCTACAGGCTTCGCCATGTAAACAGACGCCGATCCCCGGCAGGAAATGACGTAAAAAGCTGAAAGCTTCACTGCCATCGGCGGCGACGCTACCAAAAGGTTTACGATCGGCAGGCGTCTGCATGATTTGACCACCATCATGGCGTCCTACCTTGAGTGCGTTGTTGTCTGCCGGGAAACCGTAGAAATGGCTGCCGTCATTCATCTCTACAGTAAAGCCAGGAAATTGGTTGTTCTCACTGTAACGACCGTCAGCCTGATACCAGGCAAACACTTTGCGCACGGGCGTAACGGGTAAATCCGCCACCAGATGGCTGACCCAGGTACCGGCGCTGATCAGCAGTTTGCGTGCCCGAAACTCTCCCTCGCTGGTGGTGACCTGTTGCAGGTCGCCATCCCGGCCGATTTGTGTCACCGGACAGTTAAACAGCTGGGCGCAACCTGCCTGTTCTGCCAGCTGTACCCAGCTACGTACCGCCTGTTCACATTTAAGAAAACCGGAATGGGGTTCAAATACGCCAATATAACCCTCTGGCACAGTGAACTGAGGCCAGCGTTTGCGCACCTCATCTGCCTGCAGGATTTGCACATCCAGCTTCCAGGCGCGTGCGCTGTCGATGACATTCTGAATAAAGGTGGACGAGATCGGAGCAAGATTGAGAATGCCACTGCGGTGCATGATGCGTTCACCACTCTGGCGTTCCAGTTCGTCCCATAATGCCTGGGCACGTAGCACCAGCGGGACATAGCGTTCACCTTCACCATAGGCGTGACGGATCAAACGTGTTTCACCGTGATGGGTGCCCTGAGTATGCGGTGGGTGAGCGCTATCGATCATTAATACCGATAAGCCCGCCTGGGTTGCATAGAACCCGGCAGCCGCGCCAACGGAACCACTGCCAACCACAATCAGATCATAAACCATACGACATCACTCCTGAAAAACGGTGAATTTTTTCAGCAGCATAGCAAAAGATAGCGCCCATGAAAAAGGCACCCTTTGGGGTGCCCTTTCACGCGATTGAAGAAATTAATGCTTTTGGTTATCGCGTTGGTATTGCTCTGTGGACTCTATCTTTGCAATGCCAGCTTCGAGTATGGAGATAAACTGTCTCGCCACATCGGTGGTTAGCCAGTAGGTAGGACCAACATCTGCGTCTTCTTCTTTCTGATCCTGCGATGATAGCGAGTGCAGGCGGATCATCATGGCGTCATAACTGTCTACAGTGCTAATGTCCCATCCGACTAATGGATGAGTCTGGATGACGTCTTTATTTCTGTCCATTATAACCTCCTTTTTACTCGTTAAACGAAGTGCTTCTTGAGGTTCAATGCGGCTGTTCTTGCACTAGCGAGATAATTATAACATGAAACGAACGGTACAATAGTTAAAAAGTGTGGTGCTCAAAATCTGCGCAAAAATAAATGCTTTTAAAATACGCTTTTAAAAAATAATAAATCGCCCGCGTGCGCGGGCATTTGAAGCTGCGAATGTAAAGTCGCACTAATGAGGTTATCGGCAGCAAAGTTACCTGACTTTAGGAGAACTCTGGAACCGATTAAGCACTGATTTTAACCCTGTAAATCATCCGGTTTTTCACCGCTGCATTTCTTAATTTCTTCGGCCAGATGGGAAAATTGCTGCTGTAACTGCGTGTCGTGGTTCTGGTTTTGCGCTTCAAGTAAAAGATTGTGTACCAGTAACTGGCTGGCACGTTCATCAAGACAGAACGTCAGGTTGGCAAAGGCATTTTCCAGCACAGTTAAGCGGCGTTGCTGTTCAGCAATTAACGCCAGCAATTCGCCAAATGTCATTGCCTCTTCCGGTTTATCGTGAGTCATGGGTAAAACATCTCCTGTTAGCCTGGCGCGTGCAAGAATAGAGGGGTGTTAATGATGATTTTAGATGCAGCGACTTTGTCTGGCGAGGGAGAAATAAAAACAAAAAAGCCGGGTGGCGAAACCCGGCAAAACTGCGCAGTGGCGGTTAATCGGTAATAAACCAGTCGTCAGCGCTTTCCCAGGTTTCCTGCAAAATATCACTGATACGTTCGCGATTTTCTTTGCAGCCGCCAAATACGCTGAGCTGATTGCCGCTGGCGTAACGGATTTTGACATGATGTTCGTCGTCGGGAAAATCCCGGCTGATACGGCGGGTCAGTTCGGCGCTCAGCGCATCCAGGGCGCCAGCAGGAAGGGGTTGAGTTTTTGCTACGGTAATTTCAACACGCATAAACACCTCCGGAATAATATACTGGCTATTTGTACAGTATATTTATTCCGAAGGCAAGCATCATCACATCAGGCGGTTACGCGCCAGTTCAGAGTCTCACCGGCCAGGAAAGGCACCAGCGTATCGTCAGCGACATTCACACTTTGTTCGACTGTCCAGGGTTCACGCACCAGCGTCAGT
Organism: Pantoea sp. App145; assembly: GCF_047947045.1. Lineage (NCBI taxonomy): Bacteria > Pseudomonadati > Pseudomonadota > Gammaproteobacteria > Enterobacterales > Erwiniaceae > Pantoea > Pantoea sp. App145. The sequence goes on along the minus strand of NZ_CP133290.1, from coordinate 1,220,335 downwards.
GTCCCTTCATTCAGCGGCAGGCCATAGAAGTTCGGGCCATTCTCGGAACAGAACGCTTCGAAATGTTGCAGCGCATCCAGTTCCTCAAACACGGTGGCGTAAGCGGGCAGAGAGGTCGGGGCATTAAACACACCGGCACAACCACAGCTGGCCTCTTTCAGATGACGCAGGTGTGGGGCGGTATCGGTGCCGAGGAATACACGACGATTGCCGCTGGCGACCAGTTTACGTAACGCTTCCTGGTGGATATTACGTTTCAGGATTGGCAGGCAATACAGATGCGGACGTACGCCGCCGACCAGCATATGGTTGCGGTTAAACATCAGATGCTGTGGCGTAATGGTGGCACCGAGCAGTTCATTGCCCGCCGCCAGATATTCCGCCGCTTCTTTGGTGGTGATGTGTTCCATCACCACTTTCAGGCCCGGGAACTGCTGGCGCAGCGGTTCCAGTACCGTTTCAATAAAACGCGCTTCACGGTCAAAAATATCGATGTGCGCATCCGTCACTTCACCGTGTACCAGCATCGGCATACCGATCTGCTGCATCCGCTCCAACACGCGAGCGATAGAGGCAATATTGGTTACGCCATGGCTGGAGTTGGTGGTTGCGTGGGCGGGATAAAGTTTTGCGGCGGTGAAGACGCCAGCACGGAAGCCCTGTTCGATCTCATCGGGATCGAGAGAGTCGGTAAGATAGCAGGTCATCAACGGTGTAAAGGCATGCCCGGCGGGTAAGGCCGCAAGGATACGATCGCGATAGGCCACGGCAGCATCGACGCTGGTCACCGGCGGAACCAGGTTTGGCATGACAATGGCACGACCGTTTACCGCACTGGTATAAGGCAACACGGCTTGTAGCATCGCGCCATCGCGCAGATGAATATGCCAGTCGTCAGGGCGGCGAATCGTGATTTGCTGGGGTTGGGCTGTCATTCAAAAGGCTCCGGCTGAGTAGAAAACGAAAGGCACGTTTAGGCCGGGGAGTAAGCATAAGGATTTGGGCAACCGTTTGCACGGGATTTTATGCACCAGAAGCAAAACCGCGCCCTGGCAGGCGCGGTGGTGGGGATTAGTCAGTAAAAGGGATCACTAGCTGGCCGGGCTTAACTTCCAGACCTTTCGCGAATTTCTTCGCCAGCGCTTCGCCTTTGCTGCGATCTTCGCTCAGCACATAAGCGGGTTTTTCATTGAAGTAACGCTTCAGCGACTCATTCAGATAGGGCGTCAGCGTTTTCATGATCGACGCCATTTTTTCCGGCTGCACCTGGGCATCAACAATTTCCAGGTCATGCAGGTAAATCGCGCCCTGTTGTGGGTTGAACACCGGCTGCGCCTTCATTTTGAGCTGCATTTCGGCCTGCTGTGGGCCAAATAAAGAACTGACATTAATCGTGGCTTTGCCTGTCAGGGTGATTTTGCCCGGTTCTTCACGGCCAATCTGGCTGCTTAAATCGCTCAGCACAATATGTGCATTCAGCAGACCGGAGACACCCACATCTTTCTCGAAGTTATTGTGCTTTTGCAGCGCCTGATTCACTTCCTGCTCGCTGATGGTGTACTGCGTTAATTGATTACAGCCGGTCAGCAGCACGGCAAACAGCAGGGCCAGTAGCCCGGAAAACGCCTTCTTCATACTTTCCTCATCCTGAACGATACGCCAAACGTGGCATAGCGTGCCTGAATCAGGGGCAGGTGTCACCAGGAGAGAGATGAGAAGCGCCTGCGCGCCTCTCATTGTCAGAAGTCAGGCGGCGATAGAAGAGAGCAGGTTAACCTGGGTTTGCGTCGCCATGTTGTCGCGATAATCGGCCACGCGGCTGGGCCATTCAATACCGGCAACCAGCGTTAAGGAACGTAACAGCGGGAACAGATGGATATCATCTTCCGAAAGTTCGCCGTTCACCGCATTCGGTTTAACGATTAGCTTATCCAGCTGACGCAAATCGTCACTGATGTTTTTTATCAGCCCAGGGGCATGTTTACGCAGCTCGCTGAAGTCGCCAATGTTGGCTTGTTTTTTCTCGCGGAAATAGTGGCGTGCTGCCGGTGTCGCGAACTCAGCGAAAGCCGCGTCAGCGATACGGGGTAGCAGCAGCTTGTTGACGTAACCATTGACGCGACGCAACCATTCGCTGATGGCAGGATTGGCTTTGCCATTCAGCAGGGGTTCACCGTCCTGTTTATCCACCAGACGAACAATATCCAGGCTTTCCGGCATCGCACTGCCATCGGCTTTTTGCAGGATGGGAGCCATCTTCTGACCAATCAGTTTTTTCGGTGTGTTCTCGTCGTCATTGAGCATCACCACCAGTTCGACTGGCAGATTTTTCAGCCCAAAAATCATGCGTGCTTTGACGCAGAAAGGGCAGTGATCGTAGATGTAGAGTTTCATCCCGTTTCTCCTGTGATTATCAGGGTGACTGACGTCACCCTTTTTCTATCGGCGTGCGGGAAGTATGGGAGAGAAAGGCGGCAGGGGCAAATCAGCTGCTGTACAGCGCCGGAGCCACGGCGCGTGGCTGGAATTGCCACCACAGGGCCAGCAGCGTCACGCCACCCACGGTACTGAGCAGCATCCAGGGTAATTCCGGCAGTGACAGTTGCTGGCCTAAATCGAACATCCAGCCACCGCCGGAATAGCCAATCAGGCCGCCCAAAGCCAGCCCGAGGCGGCTGAAACCCATATAGCTGCCGCGTGCGCGGGCGCTGGCGAGCGAGGCGCTCAGGGTCTCACGCGCCGGTTCCGCGATGATTGAGCCGAGATAGAACATGGCGATCAGAAAGAACAGTGACGGTAAGGTGCTGGTCAGCCCAACCGGTAACAGGCTGATGGTCATCAGCAACAATCCGGCCATCAGGCGAGTTTCGAGACGGAAACGTTTTTCGCTCCAGCGCGCCAGCGGATAGAGCAGGCTGAGTGACAGCAACGCTTCGATGGCGTACATCCATTTCACTGCTGCCGGAGCGCCTGCGACCTGGTTGACCATTACTGGCAGCATCAGCATCACCTGCACCGCAAGAATGTAATAACCGGTCAGCGTCAGGACATACAGGCGAAAACGTTTGTCCTGCCAGACCCGCTGCATGCCTTCACGCATGGCAATGCGCTCGGTGGAGATACGCCAGGCCGGTAACCAGATGGCATTAAATAACGCCGCGCTGACGAATACCGCCGCGCCCACCCAGCACACCAGACGGAAGTCCCACGCCAGCAACCAGCTGCCAATCAGCGCGCCCAGCACCGCGCCCGCGCTGTCCTGCATCATCAGCAGTGAAAAGAAGCGGCCACGTTCACGCGCTCGCACCAGTTTCACCACCATAGCGCTGCGTGGCGGATCGAACAGCGTGCCACCGAGTCCGGACAGCAAACAAGCCAGCCACAGTAGCCAGGGCTCGTGGGCGAGGGCCATACAGGCGAAGCCTGCCGCACGCATTAACATGCCGGTGACGATCAGGGGGCGTGCGCCGAAACGGTCTGCAATGGCGCCACCAAAGATGCCAAAACCCTGCTGCACAAACTGGCGCAGACCGAGGGCAATGCCGACCATCAACGCAGCCCAGCCGAGTTGTTCGACGAAGTGAATGGAAATGAGGGGAAATACCACAAAAAATCCCAACACCACCAGCATGTTATCCACTAATAAAAATGTTTTACCGAGGCGTCGTGCCCGCGCAACCCGAGACATGCTAAATCCTGAGCAAGTAAGAAAGGGAAAAGGAGACCAGTTGGTCTATTTTCCGCCGCAGCACGGCAGAAAAACAGGATTATCAGGATGATATTTTTTCATCGAAGCCGTAAGAAAATTTATCCTGATTAAGGATGAATTCCCGGGAACAGGATGCGGGGTTTTACCGCAGGCGGGGTGGCGGTTATAGTGAGATATAACGCCGCTGGCGTACTTCCTTCTTAAGCCATGGATTTCAGGAGTCAAGATGTTTGGCTATCGTTCTGCTGGGCCGCGCGTGCGTCTCACTACCGATCGTTTGGTGGTCCGTTTAGTTCATGAGCGTGATGCCTGGCGGCTGGCGGATTACTACGCGGAAAACCGCGTGTTTCTCAAGCCCTGGGAACCGGTACGTGATGAAAGCCATTGTTACCCGTCTGGCTGGCAGGCGCGTCTGGGACTGATTGCCGACATGCATAAGCAAGGCTCGGCATTCTATTTTGTGTTGATGGATCAGGAAGAACGCGAAGTGCGGGGTGTTGCCAACTTCAGCAACGTACTACGCGGCTCGTTCCATGCCTGTTATCTTGGCTATTCACTGGGTGAAAAGTGGCAGGGGCAGGGGCTAATGTTTGAAGCATTGCAGAGCGCGATTCGCTATATGCAACGTCAGCAGCATATGCACCGGATTATGGCTAACTATATGCCGCATAATCAGCGCAGCGGTGATCTGCTGGCGCGACTGGGTTTTGAAAAAGAGGGGTATGCCAAAGATTACCTGTTGATCGATGGCCGCTGGCAGGATCACGTTCTGACAGCGTTGACCTGGCGCGAGTGGACCCCGGATCGCCGCGGATAATAAAAGGGAACAATGCGATGAAAATGGCTTTATCAGCGCAGGCGCTGCGCGTGATTGGTTGTCTGCTGGAAAAGCAAGTGACCACCCCGGATCAATACCCACTGTCACTCAATGGTGTGGTGACTGCCTGCAATCAGAAATCCAACCGCGAACCGGTGATGAACCTGAGCGAAAGCGATGTTCAGTCACAACTGGACGAGCTGGTGAAAAAACATCTGGTCACCTCGAACAACGGTTTCGGCCAGCGCGTCAGTAAATATGAACAACGATTCTGCAACTCAGCTTTTGGCAATCTGCAACTCAGCAGCGCCGAGGTGGCGGTGCTGACATTGTTGTTTTTACGCGGTGCGCAGACCCCCGGGGAACTGCGCACCCGCAGTGGCCGCTTGCATGAATTCAGTGATATGAATGAAGTTGAACAGACCCTGAATGATTTGCTCAGCCGGGAAGATGGCCCGATGGTGGTGCGGCTGGCGCGTGAGCCGGGTAAGCGCGAAAGTCGGTATATGCATCTGTTCGGCGGGGACGTGGTGGACACAGCCGAACCGGCAGGCGAATCAGACCATCCGGGTCTTGAGGCCCGGGTTACGCAACTGGAAGAGACCGTGGCGCTATTGCAGGCGCAGCTCGAACAGCTGCTGCACAAGGAGCATTAACATGACGTTGCGTATCGGGATCGTGGGTTTGGGCGGCATTGCACAAAAAGCCTGGCTGCCCGTGTTATCTCAGGCAGAAAGCTGGCAGCTGGCCGGGGCCTTTTCCCCCAATCAGGCCAAAGCACAGCCCATCTGCGACAGCTACCGCATACCTTATTTTGCCACGCTGGATGCGCTGGCCGCAGCCAGTGATGCGGTGTTCGTCCATAGCAGCACCGCTTCGCATTATGAGGTGGTGAAAGCATTGTTGCTGGCGGATAAAGATGTCTGTGTTGATAAGCCGCTGGCAGAAACCCTGCAACAGGCGGAAGCGCTGGTGGCGCTGGCGGAAAAGCGCAAGCGTAAACTGATGGTGGCATTTAATCGTCGCTTTGCGCCACGTTATCAGCAGTTGCAGGCGCAGATGGCAGGTGCAGCGTCACTGCGTATTGAGAAACACCGCGCTGACAGCGTCGGGCCGCAGGATTTACGTTTTACCCTGCTGGATGATTATCTGCATGTGGTTGATACCGCGCTGTGGCTGGCGGGTGGCAAGCTGACACGTCAGCATGGTCATATTGAGACCAATGAGCAGGGCGCAATGTTGTATGCCGAACATCACTTCTCTGCCGGGGGCTTACAAATCACCACCAGCATGCATCGTCGCGCGGGCACCCAGCGTGAAGTGGTGACGGCTGTCTGCGACGGCGATTATATCCAGATCGCCGAAATGCGTGACTGGCAACAGGAGAACCGCACGGGCTTACGTCTGGAGGCGCCTGCCGCGTGGCAAAGCCATCTTACCCAGCGTGGATTTAGCGGCGCTGCCCACCATTTTATTCAGTGCGTGCAAAATCAGACGATGCCTGAAACCAGCGGTGAACAGGCGCTGGTGGCGCAGCGGCTGGTGGAGAAATTGTGGCGCGATGCTGAGCGGGAATAATTCCTTGTAACACTCAATGCTGGTCATTTCCCGTCGTGGCAGTAGACTATCGCCGGGCATCTGAGGATGTCCGCGCTAAGTTGCTCATTTATCCGACACTTTTCAGGATGCGCCGCCAATTATGAATTTGTTGAAATCGCTGGCAGCGGTCAGTTCAATGACCCTGTTTTCCCGCGTGCTGGGCTTTGCCCGCGATGCCATTGTGGCGCGGGTGTTTGGCGCCGGGATGGCGACTGACGCCTTCTTTGTTGCCTTCAAACTGCCGAATCTGCTGCGACGTATTTTCGCCGAGGGGGCATTTTCTCAGGCGTTCGTGCCTATTCTGGCTGAATACAAAAGCAAGCAGGGCGATGAAGCCACACGCGTGTTTGTGGCTTATGTTTCCGGGTTATTAACGCTGGTGCTGGCGCTGGTCACGGTGCTGGGGATGGTTGCCGCGCCCTGGGTGATTGTGATTACCGCTCCGGGCTTCGCCGATACCGCGGACAAATTTGCCTTAACCAGTTCGCTGCTGCGCGTCACCTTTCCTTATATCCTGCTGATTTCGCTGGCATCGCTGGCCGGGGCGATTCTCAATACCTGGAACCGTTTCTCCGTGCCTGCCTTTGCGCCAACATTGCTGAACATCAGCATGATTGGTTTTGCGCTCTTTTCCGCGCCGCACTTCCATCCGCCGGTGATGGCGCTGGCGTGGGCCGTGGTGGTGGGTGGGGTGTTGCAGTTGTTCTATCAACTGCCGCACCTGAAGAAAATTGGCATGCTGGTGCTACCGCGCGTTAACCTGCGCGATGCGGGCGTCTGGCGTGTGATGCGCCAGATGGGACCGGCGATTCTGGGCGTCTCAGTCAGCCAGATTTCATTGATTATCAACACCATTTTCGCTTCATTTCTGGTTTCCGGTTCGGTTTCCTGGATGTACTACGCCGATCGCCTGATGGAGTTTCCTTCCGGCGTGTTAGGGGTGGCGTTGGGTACCATTCTGCTGCCGTCATTGGCGAAAAGTTTTTCCAGCGGCAATCATGATGAATATTCCCGTCTGATGGATTGGGGCCTGCGTCTTTGTTGTCTGCTGGCGCTGCCCAGTGCCGTGGCGCTCGGTATCCTCTCGGGCCCGCTGACCATTGCGTTATTCCAGTACGGTAAATTCACCGCCTTTGACGCCGCCATGACGCAGCGCGCCCTGGTGGCCTATTCGGTCGGGCTGATGGGCCTGATTGTGGTCAAAGTGCTGGCACCGGGTTTCTATTCCCGTCAGGACATTAAAACACCGGTGAAGATCGCCATTATCACGCTGATCATGACGCAGCTGATGAACCTCGCGTTTATTGGTCCGCTGAAGCATGCGGGGCTGTCGCTGTCGATTGGCCTGGCAGCCTGTCTGAATGCGGCGCTGCTGTACTGGCAACTGCGTAAACAACAGATTTTCCACCCACAGCCGGGCTGGTTTAGCTTTTTACTGCGTCTGTTAATTGCCGTGCTGGCGATGGCTGCGGCACTGCTGGGCTTGCTGTATGTGATGCCTGCCTGGGAAGAGGGGCATATGTGGTGGCGTTTGCTGCGTCTGGCAGCGGTATGTGCGGTCGGCGGTGGTGCCTATTTTGTGATGCTGGGCGCGCTGGGTTTCCGGCCACGCGATTTTGCGCGTCGTACCCAAGCTTAAAGTATCAAACGGCGCGATAAATCGCGCCGCTACAAAATATTGCACACATTGTAGCGGCGCGGTTTATCGCGCAATATCAATTAATTACCCTTTGCGGCTGAGTGTCGCCTGACCTTTGCCCAATCCGTCCGGGCCGTAAAATGCCTGAGTCTGATGGGGTTTCAATACGGCTAACGCTTCATCAGTAAAGCGAATTTGCTGCTGCAACAGCAAGCCATTGTGCGTATTGGCATCACGCAGGCGTTGCGTATGCTGCTGGATATTGTTCCAGCGGCGAGACATATCATTATGACCACGATAAGGTGCCTGGGTGCCGCTGCTCTGCTCGGTCGTCCGGCGCATTTCGTCCAGATAGTTCAGCGTCGAGAGCAGCGCGCTCTTATCTTCGGTAATGCGCTGCAACAGGTTGCCGTTAATCAGACCAGCACCCAACTGTTGCTGCTCCTCATTGATCACTTCGCTCAGTGAGGAGAGCACTTCCTGCATCTTATCTAAGGTGGTCAACAGATTGTTCATCGGGATTAATTACCCTCTAAATACGCCTTATTATCGGCGATCAGCGCGTCGGCGATCTTGCCGGTATCCATTTTCAGTTCGCCATTGCGAATGGCGGTTTTCAGCTGCTCAACGCGAGCGGTATTGATATCACTGCTGCCTGGCTGCATCAGTTGTGACTGGGCTGCACTCAGTTTCACCTGAGAACCGCTCTCGCTGGTGCTGGCGGTGCTTGCCGTGCTGCTCTGACGCACTTTGCTGCTGTTGTCATTGCTGTCACGGGTCTGAACAGTGCTAACCGGTTGTAATGGCTGGGTTCTGTCGATGCTCATGGTCTTGCTCCTGTAAAGTCAGTTGGGGATGAGCCAACTGAGTCAGCATAGGGTAATTTCATTGTTGCTTTCACTATCGGCAGAAAAACAGGGTTCTTTAGCGCTTTATAGCGATATAAGAATATTCCCATCCTCGCCAACCCGCCCGCTGATGACCTGACCATTTCCCATGCGCACCCGCACCATCTGCGCGGTGGTTGCATTATTCAGTGCCTGACCTTCGCTGCTGGCATCAAAGCCGTTACCACTGGCAACGACCAGCACATTTTGCCCGGCTTTCACCCGCCACGGCAGGCGCACCATGGTGGCGGTGACCGGCTGTCCGGGCGTGATGTCACGCATCACAATAGCATCGGCCACGCTGGCTGCACTGAACAGAGTGCGTGCCGGCAGGGAATCGAGCCGTCCGGATTGCAGACGGAAATCACTGGCGCTGACGCTGGTACCCCGCATCAACTGATGATTTGCCACCAGATATTGTCCGGTCACCTGCACCTGAACCTGTAAATAACGCCGGTTCTGTCCGCAATTGGTGGCGATGCTCATATTACCCCACTGACGGCTATTGCCGGGCAACAGAAACTGCGGCGCATCGCAGACTGGCCACTGTTCTTTTGGCGTACGAATGACCACATTGATGCCTGCCGCGTGCTGCGGATCGCGTGCCTTGAAGAATTGCGTCAATTGCGCGTCAAGTTGCGCGGCATGACCGGGCAGCGCCAGCACCAGCAAAAGTGAGGACAGTAAGGTTGGAAATCTGCGCATCACACGCCTCCTGACTGAAGATGGCCCTGAGTCTACTCCTCGCGCGAAAAATTCAATGTCAAAAATAGCCAATGTTTTTGGCGCTATTCAGACGATAGCCCTTGCTTTTACCCAATTAAGCTGTCAGCTCGAAATTCTCATTCGCGGAGGAAGCATGCTCGACAAACTCGATGCCGCGCTGCGATTTGGTACAGAAGCCCTCAACCTGCGGGCGGAGCGTCAGGAAATCCTGGCATCCAACATTGCCAACGCCGATACCCCAGGCTACCAGGCCCGGGATATCGACTTTGCCAGCCAACTCAGCAAGGTGATGGAAAATGGTCGCTCTGAGGGCAGCAGCCTGGCGCTGAATGTGACATCAGCACGTCACATTGAAGCCCAGAGTAACGCGCAGCCGTCGATGGACCTGCTGTACCGCATTCCCGATCAGCCTGCCGCGGATGGCAACACCGTGGATATGGACCGGGAGCGTACGCAGTTCGCCGATAACAGCCTGAAATATCAAACCGATCTCACCCTCATCAGTAGCCAGATCAAAGGCATGATGAGCGTTCTGCAGGGGCAATAAACATGGCATTGCTAAATATCTTTGATATCGCCGGGTCGGCTATGACGGCGCAATCGCAGCGCCTGAACGTCAGTGCCAGTAACCTGGCCAACGCCGACAGCGTCACCGGGCCGGATGGTCAGCCTTACGTGGCGAAACAGGTGATATTCCAGACCGATGCGGCACAGGGTATGGCGACCGGTGGCGTGAAAGTGGCCGGCGTGGTGGACGATCCTTCCCCGGCGAAATTGGTGTACGACCCGGGCAATCCGATGGCCGACCAGAAAGGTTACGTCAAGATGCCCAATGTGGACGTGGTGGCCGAGACCGTGAACACCATGTCGGCTTCACGTAGCTATCAGGCCAACGTTGAGGTTCTGAACACCGTGAAATCAATGATGATGAAAACGCTGACTATGGGTCAGTAACGGAGAAACACAATGGGTATCGCGGTAGGCGTTAACGAAAATCTGGACCCCACAGTCCTCAGCTCCTCCAGTAGCAGCACCGGTAACAGTGCGGAAGATTTACAGAACCAGTTCCTGACCATGCTGGTGACGCAGTTACAGAACCAGGACCCCACCAACCCGATGGATAACAGCCAGCTCACCACGCAGCTGGCACAGATCAACACCCTGAGCGGCATTGAAAAACTCAATACCACGCTGGGTTCCATCTCCGGGCAGATCAGCACCAGTCAGAACCTGCAAAGCTCCACGCTGATTGGTCATGGTGTGATGGTGGATGGCAGCCAGATCCTGGTGGGCAGCGGGACAACCACGCCGTTTGGTGTGTCACTGACCACGGCCTCAACCGCTACCACCGCCACCATTAAAGATTCAAGTGGTGCCACGGTACGTACCATTGATCTGGGTGCGCTGTCTTCCGGCGTTCACACCTTCTCATGGGATGGCACCTTGACCGATGGCTCTACGGCACCGGACGGCAAATATACCGTTTCCATTGCCGCCAGCAATGGCAGCACCCAACTGGTGGCTCAGCCGCTGAATTACGCCTACGTCAGTGGCGTCAGCACAACGGATGACACCGCAACACTGGACCTCGGCACCATGGGGACCGCGACCCTTGATGATGTTCGTCAGATCCTCTGATAAACCTGTAACCAGGAGCAATTAATATGTCTTTTTCCCAAGCGGTGAGCGGCCTGGGTGCTGCTTCCAGTAACCTTGACGTGATTGGTAACAACATCGCCAACTCCGCCACAGCGGGCTTTAAATCCAGCACCATCGCGTTTGCCGACATGTTTGCCGGTTCTAACGTGGGCCTGGGTACCAAAGTTGCGGCGGTGATTCAGAACTTTAACGACGGCACCACCACCACCACCAGCCGTGGTCTGGATGTGGCGCTGAGCGGCAACGGCTTCTTCCGTATGACCGACAGCAGTGGCGCGGTGTATTACTCACGTAACGGCCAGTTCACGCTGGACGAAAACCGCAACCTGGTGAATACCCAGGGCCTGTTCGTCACCGGCTATCCGGCGAGCGGCTCACCGGCCACCATTCAGACCGGTGCTAACCCGGTAGCGCTGAGCATTCCTACCACGCAGATGTCAGCGCGTGCGACCACCACCGCAACGCAGGTGGCGAACCTTAACTCCACCAGCACCACGCCGACCGTCACCACCTTTGATGCGTCTAATGTCGATAGCTACAACGCCAAAAGCACCATGACGGTATACGACTCGCAGGGTAACGATCACACCCTCGATATGTACTACGTCAAAACCGGTGATAACGCCTGGACCGTACACGCTGTTGACTCGACCACCGGCACTTCAGCGGGTGATTTTGACCTGACGTTTGATACCAGCGGCAATCTCACCAGCGTGGGCGGTGTCGCCGGTGCCACTACCGTCGGGCTGACCATTAATGGCTCCAATGGTGCTGCGGCCGCTCAGAGCATCACCCTGAGCATGCAGGGCAGCCTGCAGCAGAACACCGGCACCACCACCTTCGGCAACCCGACTCAGGATGGTTATGCGCCGGGCGACCTGACCACCTACACCATTAACGACGACGGCACCATCACCGGTACTTACTCGAACCAGCAAACTCAGCTGCTGGGTCAGATCGTACTGGCGAGCTTCTCTAACCCGGAAGGTTTGCAGTCAGAAGGTGACAACGTCTGGAGCGCCACCAGTTCTTCGGGCCAGGCCGCCATCGGCACCGCAGGCACCGGCACCTTTGGTTCGCTGACCGCAGGCGCGCTGGAAGCCTCTAACGTGGATCTGAGTAATGAACTGGTAAATATGATCGTCGCGCAGCGTAACTATCAGGCGAACGCGCAGACCATCAAAACCCAGGACCAGATCCTCAACACCCTGGTCAACTTACGTTAATTCACTAACGGGATTGCATTATGGATCACGCGATATATACCGCGATGGGAGCCGCCAGCCAGACGCTGGAGCAGCAGTCCGTCACGGCCAGCAACCTCGCCAACGCCTCCACCCCGGGTTTTCGTGCCCAGCTGGAAGCCTACCGCGCGGTGCCGGTCAATGGCTGGTCGCTGCCGACGCGTACCCTGGTGACGGCCTCTACACCGGGTGCCGATATGACTGCAGGGGCGATGGACAATACCGGTCGCGCGCTCGACGTGGCGGTGCAGCAGGACGGCTGGCTGGCGGTACGCACCGCTGACGGCAGCGAAGCCTATACCCGCAACGGCAACATTCAAATCAGTTCCACTGGCATCCTGACAATCCAGGGCAATCCCGTGATGGGCGATGGCGGGCCGATTGCGGTCCCGCAGGGCGCAGAGCTGACTATCGCAACGGATGGCACCATCACCTCGCGTAACCCAGGTGATGCCCCCAATGCGACGGTGCAGATTGGTCGTTTGAAGCTGGTCACCGCCACCGGCCAGGAGCTGCAACGCAGTGACGACGGCATGTTCCGTCCCACGGCACAAACCCAGGCAACACGCGGGGCAGCGCTGGCAGAAGACACCACGGTGCAGGTATCACCCGGGGTTCTTGAGGGCAGTAACGTCAAACCCGTGGAAACCATGGTGGATATGATCGCCAACGCCCGACGTTTTGAGATGCAAATGAAGGTCATCTCCAACGTCGATGAAAACGAACAAAAAGCCAACCAGCTGCTCAATATGAGCAGTTAAGGCCGAGGATAAAACAATGATTCGTTCTTTATGGATTGCGAAAACCGGCCTTGACGCCCAGCAAACCAACATGGACGTCATCGCCAACAACCTGGCGAACGTCAGCACCAACGGCTTTAAGCGTTCGCGTGCGGTATTTGAAGACCTGATGTATCAGACCGTACGTCAGCCTGGTACGCAGTCATCCGAACAAACCACCTTACCGTCGGGTATGCAGATCGGTACCGGTGTGCGTCCGGTGACCACTGAGCGTCTGCACACCCAGGGCAACCTGTCGCAGACCAGCAACTCAAAAGACCTGGCAATCAACGGTCAGGGCTATTTTGAAGTGCAGATGCCGGACGGCACCTCGGCTTATACCCGTGATGGTTCATTCCAGGTGGATCAGAATGGTCAGCTGGTGACCAACGCCGGTTATCCGGTTCAGCCGGGCATCACCATTCCTGCCAACGCCACCGCCATTACGGTTTCACGCGATGGCGTGGTGGATGTGACGGTGCAGGGGCAGACCAACCCGACACAGGTAGGCCAGCTGACGCTCAGCACCTTTATGAACGATGCCGGTCTCGACAGCCTGGGTGAAAACCTCTACCAGGAAACACAGGCGTCAGGCGCACCGACCCAAAGCACGCCGGGTCAGAACGGTGCCGGTCTGCTGTATCAGGGCTATGTGGAAACCTCAAACGTTAACGTGGCGGAAGAACTGGTGTCGATGATCCAGACGCAGCGTGCTTATGAGATCAACAGCAAAGCGGTCAGCACCTCCGATCAGATGCTGCAGAAGTTAACCCAGTTATAAATCTGGTGTCTTTGGGCCAGCCTGGCTGGCCTGATTAAGAACATGAATAAGGTCAGAACCCCGTGGCGAAGCAAGTGATTCTCAAGCCTGGTCATTGGTTGGTAGCGTTATCGCTGCTGACATTAAACGGTTGTGCGCTGATCCCACGCACGCCACTGGTACAAGGCTCGACAACGGCAGAGCCAACGCCTTCTGCGCCGCCGGTGGTCAATGGTTCGATTTTTCAGGGTGTTGCGCCGCTTAACTACGGTTATCAGCCGCTGTTTGAAGATCGCCGCCCACGTAATATTGGTGACACCCTGACGATCACCCTGCAGGAAAACGTCAGCGCCAGCAAAAGCTCTTCGGCGAATGCCAGCCGCGATGGCAGTGGCAGCTTCGGCCTGACCACGGTACCAACCGGACTGAATGGTCTGGTCGGCGCGAGTGGCGAAAAAGTGGGTCTCGACGGCGAAGGCAAAAACGACTTCACCGGCAAAGGAGGCGCCACCGCCAACAACACCTTCACCGGCACCATCACCGTCACCGTTAATCAGGTGTTGTCTAACGGCAACCTGCGCGTGGTGGGTGAGAAGCAGATCGAAATTAATCAGGGAACCGAATTTATTCGTTTCTCCGGTGTGGTTAACCCCCGCACCATCAGCGCCAGCAATGCGGTGCTGTCAACCGCAGTGGCCGATGCACGTATTGAGTACGTCGGTAATGGTTATATCAATGAGGCGCAGACCATGGGTTGGTTCCAGCGCTTCTTCCTGAACATCTCGCCGATGTAAGAGGTTACGATGAAAATGAACACTCTGCTGCGTCTGGGCCTGAGCATGCTGCTCGGCTTCAGCCTTATTGCGCATGCTGACCGCATCCGCGATCTGACCACCGTGCAGGGCGTGCGCGACAACCAGCTGATTGGCTATGGCTTAGTGGTGGGACTGGACGGCACCGGTGACCAGACCACGCAAACGCCGTTTACCACACAAACCGTCAGCAACATGCTGTCACAGCTGGGGATCACCGTACCGACCGGCACCAATATGCAGCTGAAAAACGTCGCGGCGGTGATGGTTACCGCCTCGCTGCCTGCCTTCGCACGTCAGGGACAAACCATTGATGTGGTGGTGTCGTCACTGGGCAACGCCAAAAGCCTGCGCGGCGGTACGCTGCTGATGACGCCGATGAAAGGGGTCGATAACCAGGTGTATGCGCTGGCGCAGGGTAACATTCTGGTCGGTGGTGCCGGTGCGGCAGCTGGCGGCAGCAGCGTACAGGTCAACCAGCTGAATGGTGGTCGGATTACCGGTGGAGCCACGGTGGAGCGTGAACTGCAAAGCAACTTTGGCAGCCAGAGCACCATCAACCTGCAACTCAACAACGAAGATTTCACCATGGCGCAGCGCATTTCGGACGCCATCAACCGGGGTGGCTACGGTTACGCTCAGGCGCTGGATGCCCGTACCGTGCAGATTCGGGTGTCACCGAATAACAGCTCTCAGGTCCGTCTGCTGGCCGATATCCAGAACCTCGACGTTTCCGTCCCGCTGGAAGACGCCAAAGTGATCATCAACTCACGTACCGGTTCGGTGGTGATGAACCGCGAAGTCACGCTGAGCACCTGTGCGGTGGCACAGGGCAATCTGTCAGTGACGGTGAATCAGCAGCAGAACGTCAGCCAACCGAATACACCACTGGCCGGTGGGCAGACGGTAGCAACCACGCAGACGCAGATCGATATGCGCCAGAGTGGCGGGGCACTGCAACACGTCAACGCCAGCGCCAACCTCAACAGCGTGGTGCGTGCGCTTAACGCGCTGGGTGCGACACCGATTGATTTGATGTCGATTCTGCAATCAATGCAGAGTGCGGGCTGCCTGCGCGCCAAACTGGAAATTATCTGATGAGTGATACGCAATCGCTGATGAATGCGGCTTATGACAGCCGCTCGCTCAATGACCTGAAACGTGAGGCCAGCCTCGATCCGAAAGGTAAGGCCTTGCAGGTTGCGAAACAGGTTGAGGGGATGTTCGTGCAAATGATGTTGAAGAGTATGCGTGAGGCGCTGCCGCAGGATGGCCTGCTGAGCAACGATCAAACGCGTCTCTATACCTCAATGTACGACCAGCAGATTGCGCAGGAAATGGGGAAACGCGGCCTCGGCCTGGCGGACACCATCGTTAAACAGATGCAACCCGCGCAGGAACCGGATGAAAGTGCGGGTACGGTGCCAATGAAGCTGGATAACAGCTTTATTGTCAGCGCCATGGCTCCGCTCCAGCTGGAGCAAATGGTACGCAAGGCGGTGCCACGTTTGCCGGTATCGCCGGGCAATTTGTCCGGCGACAGCAGCGACTTCATCGCCCAGCTGGCGCAGCCCGCCAAAGTGGCGAGTGACGAGAGCGGCATCCCGCACCATCTGATTCTGGCACAGGCTGCGCTGGAGTCCGGCTGGGGTCAGCGCCAGATCCTCACGCGTGATGGTAAGCCGAGTTACAACGTGTTCGGCATCAAGGCCAGCAGTGACTGGAAAGGTCAAACCACCGACATCATGACCACCGAATACGACCATGGCGAAGCGAAAAAAGTGCGCGCCAGTTTCCGCGTCTATGGCTCGTATCTGGAAGCACTGACTGACTACGTCAAACTGCTCTCCAGCAACCCACGCTATGCGGCGGTGGCGAATGCCCAGACGGCGGAGCAGGGTGCACAAGCTTTACAGGCTGCCGGTTACGCCACTGACCCGAAATATGCCCAGAAACTGGTGGGAATGATCCAGCAATTCAAAAACATGGGCGAAAAAGTGGTGAAGGCCTACAGCCAGGATTTAACCAATTTGTTCTGATTTTTTTGCCTCAAGTTTCACTTAAGCACGCCGATAACCTTCATAGACCCTGGGCGTCCTGACGCCCTGGTAACCGCACTGATGACAGCCAGCCCGGTGAACGGGAAATTAAGGAACCGAGATGTCCAGTATAATCAACTCAGCGATGAGCGGGCTGAGCGCCGCACAGGCCGCATTAAGTACCACCAGTAACAACATCAGTAACTACACCGTGGCAGGTTACACCCGTCAGACCACCATTCTGGCGCAGGCGAACAGCACCCTGAGCGGGAGCAGCTATTATGGCAACGGGGTCAATGTCACTGGTGTGCAGCGTGAATATGATGAATTCGTCACCTCGCAGCTGCGCAGTGCCAGTGCCACCTATCAGGCGGCCAACACGCAATATTCGCAGGTTTCGAATATCGACGATTTGCTGTCAACCTCGTCAACCAGCCTGTCCGATTCGCTGCAAAGTTTCTTTACTAACGTACAGAACGTGGTCAGCAACGCCAATGATCCTTCTGCACGTCAGTCGCTGCTGAGTTATGCCCAGGGGCTGGTAAACCAGTTCCAGTCCACCTCGCAATACCTGACCAACATGCAGAGCAGCGTCAACACCGATATCACTTCCAGCGTTGACCAAATCAACACCTACACCAGCCAGATTGCCGATCTGAATACCCAGATTGCCAAGCTGACCACGGGTGGCGGTACGGCACCGAATGATCTGCTCGATCAACGCGATCAGCTGGTAAATAGCCTGAATAATATCGTTGGCGTTAGCGTTTCCCAGCAGGATGGTAGCTACATCGTCTCCATGGGTAGCACCACCCTGGTGAATGGCAAAAACACCACCACCCTGGTCGCGATGCCGTCTACCAGCGACCCATCACGTATCACCGTCGGTTATGTTGATAAGCTGGCGGGCAACGTAGAAATTCCTGAGAAAACCCTGACAACCGGTTCGCTTGGTGGCCTGCTGGCGTTTCGTACCCAGGATCTGGACACCGCGCAGAATCAGCTCGGTCAGTTAGCGGCAGCGTTTACCACCAGTTTCAACGCCGTACAGACAGCCGGTTACGATAGCAATGGGGATCAGGGGACTGACTTTTTCACCATCGGCAGCCCTGAAGTGTTGAGCAACACCAAAAACACCTCCAGCGCCACCGTGACAGCCGCCTGGACCGATACCAGCGCGGTGAAGGCCTCGAACTATACCGTAAGCTATGACGGCAGCAACTGGTCGGTAATACGTAATTCGGACAACGTCAGCGTCACCCCGACTCAGGGTACGGATGCCGATGGCAACACCACGCTGAGTTTTGATGGTCTCCAATTGACGGTAAGTGGTACGCCAGCCGCCAAAGACAGTTTCCTGGTCAAGCCGGTGCAGAACGTGATTGGCGGTATGTCTGTTGCCATCACCGATGAATCACAGATTGCCGCTGCGGGTACCGCAGACGGTGGTGAAAGTGATAACACCAACGCCCAGAAAATGATGGATTTGCAGGATGCCAATCTGGTGAATGGCAACGCCACCCTGACGCAGGCTTACGCCAGCCTGGTGAGTACTGTGGGTAACAAAACCAGCAACCTGGAAACTAAAAGCACCACCCAGGAAAACGTGGTAAACCAGCTGACCGATCGTCAGCAGTCAATCTCAGGCGTCAACCTCGACGAGGAATACGCCAACCTGACCAAATATCAGCAATATTACACTGCCAACGCGCAGGTGTTGCAAACTGCCAGCACCATCTTTGATGCGCTGATCAGCAGTATCAGCTAAGCAGAGAGAGGATAAATAACCATGCGTCTTAGCACGAATATGATTTTCAACCAGCAGGTGCGCAGCATTACAGATTCGCAATCCTCCTGGCTTAAAGTGGGTGAGCAGCTTTCCAGTGGCCGCCGCGTCAGCAATCCGTCTGATGATCCGATCGCCGCCTCACGCGCGGTGGTGCTGTCGCAGTCACAGGCGAAAAGCACCCAATACGCGACAGCACGTAGCTTTGCGAACCAAAGTCTGGCTATGGAAGAAAACACGCTGTCCAGCGTGACCAGCAGTATTCAGGATGCGCAGACCCTGATTGTTCAGGGTTCAACCGGTACGCTGAGTGATGATGACCGTGCCTCGATCGCGACCGAACTGGAGGGGATCCGCGCGCAGTTACTGGGACAGGCCAACGCGAAGGACGGTAACGGCAACTATATCTTTGCTGGTTATAAAACCGATACCGCGCCTTTTTCTGATACCGGCACCGGCGTCACCTATGTCGGCGGTACCCAGGCGATCACCCAAAAGGTGGACGACAGCCGTACCATGGCGGTAGGCAACACCGGTTCCTCGGTGTTTATGTCGATTACCAGCAACGCGAAAGCAGAGCCGGATGGCAGCGCCAGCGAAACTAACCTGTTCAACATGCTCGACAGCGCCATTGCGGCCCTGAAAGTGCCGCAGGATAACGCTGACGATGCCACCAAACAGACCTTCCAGGACGCCATGGACAAGACCAACCGTGGCCTGAGCAACTCGCTCAACAACGTGCTTTCGGTGCGTTCCGCCATCGGGACCCAGATGGATGAACTGGACAAGCTGGATTCACAGGGTGATGACCGCGATACCATTATGGCTTCGCAGATGAGCGACCTGGTGGATGTGGATTACACCTCAGCTATCTCCAGCTACACCATGCAACAAACAGCATTGCAGGCGTCCTACACCGTGTTTACCCAGATGTCGAAGATGTCACTGTTCCAGATGAACGCGTAACTGACCTGAAAATTTGAGCGTACTTAAACCGGGTGCGCTTGCTTTTTCCCACTGTCCTCCGGGGCCGTGGGATTTTTTTTGCCGGTAATTCTTGCTGAATAAAAGGCAATAAAAAACCCCGGACTGGCCGGGGTTGGTTTCAGAGCTGTTCGCTTAGACGCTTTCTGGCTTGGTTGCCGGAGCGGTAGACTGATGCGTGGCGCTATGGCCGCCAGCCGAGCCACGACCTGCAAACTCAAACGGCGGACGCACCCAGTCGCTGTGGCGAACCGGTTCAGGTTGCCATGCCGGTGCTGGTGCTTTGGTCATCGGCGCTGAAGCAAAGTGCTTCCAGCGGGTTTCAGCGTTATTCAGCGCGGCATCACGTGCGACAACTGGAGCCTGAGGTTCCACAACAGGTTGCTGCGGCACTTCTGCAACGACCGGTGCAGCCAGCACTTCTTCCACCTGGGCGACAACTTCTGGCGTCACTTCAGCAGGGGTCACAGCTGCGTTGGTTACGGCTTCGTCAACTTCGGCGGCAACGTCAACCACAGGTTCAGCCTGCGCTGCTGTTTTCTGTGCTACCGCTTCATCTGCCGCTGCAATCACCGCAGGTTCTTCATTAACCGGCGTGTCAATCGGGCTGGTGTCATCGGTATTCACCACTGGCACTTCAGTGTGCGCCTGCGGTTCAGCCTGATGGACGACAGCTTCAGCAACCGGCTCGGCAACCACTTCTGGTGCCACTTCAGCAGTGACTGGCAGGGCTACGACTGCGGCAGTTTCTTCACGGCTATAGTCTGGCGTCTCGCTCACAACATCCTGAGTGACTTGTTCTTCAATGGCCTGAGCCACCGGGTAACGTACCCAGACTTTACCAGAAGCCATTTCCGGCGATGCAGAGGCGCTAGCCAGCGGCATGGCGGATTGGGTCGGATAACGCTCATCACGATAACGACGACGGCGCTGACCACTGACGCGCAGGTGACGCGGCGAACGACGTGAACGGCGCGGCATATTGGCGTTATCACGGTTTTCGCTGTCATCCTGGTCATCATTAACCGCTTCAGGTTCTTCGTTGAGCGGTGCACGCGGCGTGGTTTCAACCGGTGTTTCGCTAACCAGAGGCGCAACGGTTTCTGCTACGGCGTTCTCGTCACCAAAGCGCACTTTCTGCGTCAGCTGACGTGGTTTACGACGCGGCATCACCTGAACGCGTTCTTCTTCCTGGGCAACAGATTCATCAACGACATCAGCCTGAACGATCGGCTCAGCGGCTTTCTGCTCCTGCTGCTGGGCACGTTTCTCTTCCTGACGACGACGCTGGCGTTCTGCACGCTGTTCACGGCGCTGTTGCTGCTGTTCTTCACGCTGCTGGCGAGCTTCTTCGCTCTGTACCGGGCTACGTTCTTCACGCGGCTCGTTCTGACGTTTGTTGCGACGATTTTCCGTGGTCTCACGCGCTTCGCGTGGCTCACGCTGTTCACGTGCTTCACGTACCGGTGCATTCTCACCGTTGCGCGGTGTGCGCTCACGGCGGTTATTACGACGGTTGTTGCGACGTTCGCCGCGCGGCTGAGTGTTTTCACCTTCAGCAGCTTTACTTTCCGATTGCTCGCTGGCCACCGGCGCTGCAGCAGGTGCGTCACCGACAAACAGTTTCTTCAGTCCACCCAGCAGACGCGCCATAAAGCCGGTTGAGGCTGCCGGTGCGACGACGGTGGCTGTCGCTTTGGCTTTCGGTTCGGCTTTCACTACCGGCGTGATTTCTTCATTCGCTTCAACCGGTGCAGGTGGTGCATCCGGCATCACAAAAGCAGCGAGAGCAGGTTGCTCAGGGCGACGACGCTCGGCCTGTTCTTCTTCCGAAGGCAGCGCCATTTCTGCTTCATGCAACTTCGGCAGGTGATAGCTCAGCGTCTGAGTTTCTTCGCCTTTACGTACACGCAGCACGGAGTAGTGCGGGGTTTCCATCTGATCGTTTGGCACGATGATGGCGCGGACACCACCCTGGCGCTTCTCAATCGCGCTTACCGCATCACGTTTCTCGTTCAGCAGGTAAGAGGCAACCGGCACCGGTACAATGGCATGAACTTCTTTGGTGTTGTCTTTCAGCGCTTCTTCTTCAATCAGGCGCAGGATCGACAGCGACAGCGATTCGTTATCACGAATAGTGCCAGTACCGCTACAACGCGGGCACACGTGATGACTGGATTCACCCAGTGACGGGCTGAGGCGCTGACGTGACATCTCCAGCAGGCCAAAGCGAGAAATATGGCTGATCTGGATACGTGCGCGATCCTGGCGGACGGCTTCACGCAGACGGTTTTCTACCGCGCGCTGATGGCGTACTGGCGTCATATCGATAAAGTCGATCACGATCAGGCCACCAAGGTCACGCAGACGCAGCTGACGAGCGATTTCGTCGGCGGCTTCCAGATTGGTATTGAAAGCCGTCTCTTCGATATCGCCGCCACGGGTGGCGCGTGCGGAGTTGATATCAATCGCAGTCAGTGCTTCGGTGCTGTCGATAACAATAGAACCGCCGGATGGCAGACGCACTTCACGCTGGAAGGCGGATTCAATTTGCGATTCGATTTGGTAGTGGCTGAACAGCGGAATTTCACCGGTGTACAGTTTGATTTTGCTACTGAAATCCGGGCGACCCAGGGCAGCGATATGCTGACGTGCCAGCTCCAGCACTTTCGGGTTATCGATAAGAATCTCACCGATATCCTGACGCAGATAGTCGCGGAAGGCGCGAACGATCACGTTGCTTTCCTGATGGATCAGGAAGGGGGCCGGACGGTTTTCCGCTGCTTTCTTGATCGCTTCCCAGTGTTTCAGACGGAAGCTTAAGTCCCACTGCAGCGATTCGGCAGATTTGCCCACGCCCGCAGTACGCACAATCAGACCCATGCCTTCCGGCAGTTCCAGGGCTGATAACGCTTCTTTTAGTTCAGTGCGATCGTCACCTTCAATACGGCGCGAAATACCACCCGCACGCGGGTTATTCGGCATCAGCACCAGGTAGCTACCGGCCAGCGAAATAAAGGTTGTCAGTGCTGCCCCTTTATTACCGCGTTCCTCTTTATCAATCTGAACGATAACTTCCTGGCCTTCACGCAGCACATCTTTGATGTTGGGACGTCCGTGCGCATTGTAATTAGCGGGGAAGTATTCGCGGGAGATTTCTTTCAGAGGGAGAAAACCGTGACGCTCAGCACCGTAATCAACAAACGCAGCTTCCAGGCTGGGTTCAATACGGGTGATTTTACCTTTGTAGATGTTGGCTTTTTTCTGTTCGTGTCCGGGGCTTTCGATATCCAGATCGTACAGACGTTGACCGTCAACCAGGGCAACGCGCAACTCCTCCTGCTGAGTTGCGTTAATTAACATTCTTTTCATCTTGACTTACTCGTTATTCTCTCATGAGTGACAAAGCTGCGGGCATCGTTACCCTGGACGAGAATCAACCGATGGCCCCGTGTCATTAATGCACTGACGTCAACCTCACGGTTGTCGGCGGCTAAAGGGGCGCAAATCTTGTCGGTGGCCTGTTTTTCATAAGGAAATCCAGCGCCTGAAGGTGGAAGTGCTACTCGAGTATTCAAAAATCCACACATCCCAGTCTGTCGTCCTGGCTGCAACCCGCAGCCCGCTAAGTGCCTGATTTAACATTACGTCTTACGCCATTGCTGCGTGTCCGTTTAATCCGGCAAAATGACTTATTTCGCTCTTTTTCCAGCCTGAATCTTTCCAGGACAGAAACCCCTGCATTATTCCATTGCTAGCCTTCATATAGCAAGGCGACTTTTGCCGAGCTGTGAAGTTTATTCATCCTTAACCTGTTCATTTGCAGGGCTAATCATCGCAACGCTGAAAAAGACAGCATTTCGTCCGTTTCAGCAAGCGACCTGAGAGAGTTAAGCACAGAAAAAGGGGTGGCGCTATCCAGGGACACTATTTAGAATCGCGGCCATGAAAACTGAGAATCCAGGCGTACAATTTGTCGCCATTACGGCTGAAAATGCCGGACAACGCATTGATAACTTTTTGCGCACCCATTTGAAGGGGGTGCCGAAAAGTATGATTTATCGCATTCTGCGTAAAGGCGAAGTGCGGGTAAATAAAAAGCGCATCAAGCCCGAATATAAACTGGAAGAGGGTGATGAACTGCGCATCCCGCCAGTCCGCGTTGCGGAGCGGGAAGAACAGGCATTGTCACCCAAGCTGGAAAAAGTGGCTTCGCTGGCGGATGCCATCCTCTATGAAGATGATTATTTACTGGTGCTGAATAAACCCTCCGGCACAGCGGTGCATGGTGGCAGCGGTCTGAGCTTTGGCGTGATTGAAGGGCTGCGTGCGCTGCGTCCGGAGGCACGCTTCCTTGAGCTGGTGCATCGACTGGATCGTGACACCTCCGGTATTTTGCTGGTGGCGAAAAAACGTTCAGCACTCCGTTCCCTGCACGAACAACTGCGTGAAAAGGGAATGCAAAAAGATTACCTGGCACTGGTGCAGGGTGACTGGCCTTCACACCTGAAAGTGGTCCAGGCACCGTTGTTGAAAAATATCCTGCAAAGCGGCGAGCGCGTGGTGCGCGTCAGTGCGGAGGGCAAACCCTCCGAGACGCGATTTAAAGTTGAGGAACGCTTTGGTTTTGCCACGCTGGTAAAAGCCAGCCCGGTAACCGGCCGCACCCACCAGATTCGCGTTCATACGCTGCATGCGGGCCATCCGATTGCCTTTGACGATCGCTACGGTGAACGTGAATTTGATCGTCAGCTGGCATCAACCGGGCTTTCCCGCCTGTTCCTGCATGCCGCTGCGCTGACTTTTACTCATCCAAACACCGGTGAGACGCTGCGCATGGAAGCGCCGCTTGACGGCGCTTTAAAGCATTGTCTGGCGCAGTTACGCCAGAAAAAAGCCTGACCACCGTGGCAGGTATCAACTCAACGGGTTGATACCTGCCTGGCGTAGCATCTCATTCAGCGCAATCAACGGTAAGCCAATCAACGCATTGGGGTCACGTCCTTCCAGCTTTTCAAACAAACAAATGCCAAGACCTTCGCTTTTGAAGCTTCCTGCACATTGCAAAGGTTGTTCTTTTGCGACGTAAGCGGCGATTTCTGCCTGACTCAGGGCACGAAAATGCACCATAAAGGGTTCACAGCATAAAAATTGTTGTGCGCTCTGTGGCTGAATTAGCGCCAGACCGGTATAGAAGGTGATTGCCTTACCACTGGCGGCAGCCAACTGGCATCGTGCGTTTTCCTCCGTATGTGGCTTACCGGTGATGTTGCCATCCAGCACGCATACCTGATCGGAACCAATGATCCAGCGATCCGGATATTGTTCAGCCAGCGCCCTGGCTTTTGCCAGTGCCAGCCGTTGCACCAACGCTTCCGCCGTCTCACCGGGGAGTGGTGTTTCATCGGTATGCGGTGCCGCGCAGATAAAAGGCAGGCCAAGCTTACTCAATAAAGCCTGACGGAACGGAGAAGTTGAGGCTAAAACCAGCGGTGTCATCATTTTTTTTCAGAATAGATAGCGTAAAGGTGACAGTCATTTTAAACTGTGCGCCGCACTGGATGCGACTAACGGGTGAAAGATGCCGTGAAACGGCCTTTTTCTTTGACTCTATGACGTTACAAAGTTAATATTCGCGCCCTATGCAAAAGGTAAAATTACCCCTGACGCTCGATCCGGTACGCGCCGCGCAAAAACGCCTTGATTATCATGGCGTTTATTCACCTGAACTGGTGGCGCGCGTGGCCGACTCGGTCGTGAGTGTGGACAGTGATGTGGAATGTGCCATGTCGTTTGCGGTTGACAACCAGCGCCTCGCCGTTCTGCAAGGAACAGCGGATGTGCAGGTAACGTTGTTATGTCAGCGCTGCAACCAGCCGTTTCCGCATCAGGTTCACGTAAGCTATTGCTTCAGTCCTGTCTCTACTGAAGAGCAGGCCGAGGCACTGCCGGAAGCCTACGAACCGGTCGATGTCGATGATTTTGGCGAGATTGATCTGTTGGCGGTGATCGAAGATGAAATCATCCTCGCACTGCCGGTGGTTCCGGTGCATGATTCTGAACACTGTGAAGTGTCCGACGCGGACATGGTCTTTGGAAAGCTGCCTGAAGAGGCAGA
This sequence comes from Pantoea sp. App145, assembly GCF_047947045.1. NCBI lineage: Bacteria > Pseudomonadati > Pseudomonadota > Gammaproteobacteria > Enterobacterales > Erwiniaceae > Pantoea > Pantoea sp. App145. The sequence continues at coordinate 1,194,777 of NZ_CP133290.1, read as the reverse complement.
AAAACCAAACCCATTTGCCGTATTAGCCAGTTTAAAGCGTAAGTAATAGGAGTAAGGTCCATGGCCGTACAACAGAATAAACCCACCCGTTCTAAGCGTGGTATGCGTCGTTCTCATGATGCTCTGACCACCACCACTCTGTCTGTAGATAAAGTTTCTGGTGAAACTCATCTGCGTCACCACATCACTGCGGATGGTTACTACCGCGGTCGCAAGGTAATCGCTAAGTAATTCTTGCGGTTACGCAAGGCGATACTTTGACACGTTTGACCCTGGCGATAGATGCCATGGGCGGGGACTTCGGTCCCTGCGTGACAGTGCCTGCAGTCTTGCAGGCACTGGCCTCTCATTCGCACCTGATTATCCTTCTGGTCGGCAATCCCGACATCATCACGCCATTACTTGCCAAAGCGGATTCCTCTGTACTGGAGCGTTTGCGGGTTATTCCTGCCGAATCGGTTATTGCAAGTGATGCCAGACCTTCTCAGGCGATTCGTAACAGTCGCGGCAGCTCAATGCGTATCGCGCTGGAGCTGGTGAAAGAGGGTCAGGCTCAAGCCTGTGTCAGTGCGGGAAATACCGGCGCACTGATGGGGCTAGCCAAGTTATTATTAAAGCCGCTGGAAGGTATTGAACGTCCGGCGTTGATGACCGTTCTGCCGCACCAGCAGCAGGGTAAAACGGTCGTACTGGATCTGGGCGCGAATGTTGAGTCCAACAGTGAAATGCTGGTGCAGTTTGCTGTGATGGGTGCAGTGGTGGCCGAAGAAGTGCTGACCATTGCACAACCGCGCGTGGCATTGCTTAATATCGGACAGGAAGAGACCAAAGGTCTGGAAACTATCCGTATGGCAGCTGCGGTGCTGCGGGAATCGCCGCAAATCAACTATATTGGTTATCTTGAGGGGAACGATCTCCTCACTGGCAAAACGGATGTGCTGGTTTGCGATGGCTTTGCTGGCAATGTCACGCTGAAAACCATGGAAGGCGTGGTAAGAATGTTTCTTTCTCTGCTCAAGTCGTCAGGTGAAGGAAAAAAACGGGCCTGGTGGCTGAAATGGCTGGGGCGCTGGATTCTAAAGCGTCTGACAAAGCGTTTCGGTCATCTCAACCCCGACCAGTACAATGGCGCTTGTCTGTTAGGATTGCGCGGGACGGTAATCAAAAGCCATGGTGCGGCGAATCAACGCGCCTTTACCGTGGCGATAGAACAGGCAGAGCAGGCGGTGCGGCGGCAAGTCCCTGAACGGATTGCGGCGCGTCTGGATACTGTATTAGCCAGGAGTGACAAAGCGTAGATGTTTACCAAAATTCTCGGTACGGGCAGCTATTTGCCTAGCCAGGTGCGCAGCAACGCGGATCTGGAAAAAATGGTGGAGACTTCGGACGAGTGGATTGTCACCCGTACCGGTATCCGTGAGCGCCGCATTGCTGCGCCGGATGAAACAGTAGCGAGCATGGGTTACTCGGCAGCACAGCGCGCCCTGGAAATGGCGGGTGTGGCAGCCAGTGATGTGGGCTTAATTATTGTCGCGACGACATCTTCCAGCCACGCATTCCCCAGTTCAGCCTGCATGATCCAGCAAATGCTGGAAATCGACGATTGCGCCGCTTTTGACCTTGCGGCAGCATGCGCGGGCTTTACCTATGCGCTGAGCGTTGCCGATCAATACATCAAAAATGGCGCGGTGAAACATGCGCTGGTGATCGGGGCTGACGTGCTGGCACGGACCCTGGACCCGACGGATCGTGGCACCATCATTTTATTTGGTGATGGCGCGGGTGCTGTGGTACTGGGTCAGAGCAGCGAACCGGGCATCATTTCAACTCATCTGCACGCGGATGGTCGCTACGGCAAATTGCTGACCCTGCCTTATCAGGATCGTGAACAGCAGGATCAGCCAGCCTACCTCACTATGGCAGGCAATGAAGTCTTCAAAGTGGCGGTGACTGAGCTGGCACATATTGTGGATGAAACATTGCAGGCGAATAATCTCGATCGCGAAATGCTCGACTGGCTGGTACCTCATCAGGCTAACCTGCGCATTATTAGCGCCACAGCAAAAAAACTGGGTATGGGAATGGATAAAGTGGTGGTGACGCTGGATCGTCACGGTAACACCTCTGCTGCCTCCGTACCGAGCGCGCTGGATGAAGCTGTACGTGATGGCCGTATCAAGCCCGGACAACTGATTCTGCTGGAAGCCTTTGGTGGTGGTTTCACCTGGGGTTCCGCGCTGGTTCGCTTTTGATTACAGGAACGAAAGATGACGCAATTTGCTTTTGTGTTCCCGGGACAGGGATCACAGACCGTAGGTATGCTGGCTGAGCTGGCCGCTGAATACCCGCAGGTAGAGGCCACTTTCCGTGAAGCTTCTGATGCGCTGGGTTATGACTTATGGCAACTGGTCCAGCAGGGACCGGCAGAAGAACTGAACAAAACCTGGCAGACGCAGCCTGCATTGCTGGCCGCATCCGTCGCAATTTATCGTGTCTGGCAGAGCAAAAATGCCGCACAGCCAGTGTTGATGGCTGGCCACAGCTTGGGTGAATACTCGGCGCTGGTTTGCGCAGGGGTACTGAATTTCGCCGATGCCATCAAGCTGGTGGAACTGCGCGGTAAACTGATGCAGGAGGCCGTTCCGGAAGGTACCGGTGCGATGCAGGCCATTATCGGTCTGGATGATGCGGCGATTCGTAAAGCCTGTGAAGAGAGTGCGCAGGGACAGGTGGTTTCTCCTGTCAACTTTAACTCCCCGGGTCAGGTTGTTATTGCGGGCAACAAAGAAGCGGTTGAGCGTGCGGGGGCGGCCTGTAAAGCAGCAGGTGCCAAACGTGCACTGCCGTTACCGGTCAGTGTGCCATCACATTGCGCGCTGATGAAGCCAGCTGCAGATAAACTGGCCGTTGCACTTGAAGCCATCAGCTTTAATGTGCCTTCGGTGCCGGTAGTCAACAACGTTGATGTGAAGTGCGAAACCACGCCAGACGCCATTCGTAGCGCGCTGGTGCGTCAGCTGTATAGCCCGGTTCGCTGGACCGAGGCGGTTGAATTTATTGCCACACAGGGTGTGACTCAGCTGCTGGAGATGGGTCCAGGTAAAGTGCTGACGGGTCTCACCAAACGTATTGTGGATAGCCTGACCGCTGCAGCCGTGAACGATCCTGCTTCACTGAATGCAGCGCTTACCCAGGAATAAGAGGAAAATCATGAGCTTTGAAGGTAAAGTTGCGCTGGTTACCGGCGCGAGCCGCGGCATCGGTCGCGCCATTGCGGAAACGCTGGCAGCGCGTGGTGCTAAAGTGGTGGGTACTGCCACCAGCGAAAGCGGCGCGGAGGCAATCAGTGCTTACCTCGGCAATAGCGGCAAAGGTTTGCTGCTGAACGTGACCGATTCTGCTTCGATTGAGAGCGTACTCGAGAAAGTTCGCGCAGAATTTGGCGAAGTGGACATTTTAGTCAATAATGCAGGCATTACGCGTGATAATTTGCTGATGCGCATGAAAGACGATGAATGGGCGGATATCCTGGATACCAACCTGACATCGGTTTTCCGTCTTTCCAAGGCGGTTATGCGTGCCATGATGAAAAAACGTGTGGGCCGAATCATCACCATTGGTTCTGTAGTTGGAACCATGGGTAACGCGGGTCAGGCAAACTATGCAGCAGCAAAAGCAGGTTTGATTGGCTTTAGCAAATCACTGGCGCGAGAAGTCGCGTCACGTGGTATTACCGTGAACGTCGTTGCGCCGGGCTTTATTGAAACGGACATGACGCGCGCACTGAACGAAGACCAACGTTCGGGCATATTGGCAGAAGTTCCGGCAGGTCGCTTAGGCAACCCGCAGGAAATCGCCAATGCAGTGGCATTCTTAGCCTCTGACGAAGCAGCCTACATCACAGGTGAAACGCTGCACGTCAACGGCGGCATGTACATGGTCTGATAATCACGAAATCATTTGCATTATTTGCGGCAAAAACCGCAGAATAGCGTAAAATCGTGGTTCGACCGGCCGGGATTTTGTTGCATCTTTTTCAACATTTTATACACTACGAAAACCATCGCATAAAGCGAGTTTTGATAGGAAATTGAATAGCATGAGCACTAAGACTATTGAGGAACGCGTTAAGCAAATCACTATTGAGCAACTGGGGTGCAAAGAGGACCAGGTTACCAACAGTGCTGCTTTCGTTGAAGACCTGGGCGCTGATTCTCTTGACACGGTTGAACTGGTGATGGCTCTGGAAGAAGAGTTCGATACTGAGATTCCAGACGAAGAAGCTGAGAAAATCACTACCGTTCAGGCAGCGATCGACTACATCACTAGCCACCAAGGCTAATGAATATCTTCAGGCGGTCGCTCGACCGCCTGAGTTTTATTGTTTGCCCCACATAGTTTTTTTTTATCCCTCCCTGGAGGACGAACGTGTCTAAGCGTCGTGTAGTTGTGACCGGTCTTGGCATGTTGTCTCCTGTCGGCAATACCGTAGAGTCTACCTGGAGTACTCTCCTTGCCGGTCAGAGCGGCATTACCCTGATCGACCATTTTGATACTAGTGCCTATGCAACACGTTTTGCTGGTCTGGTAAAAGATTTCAATTGCGATGAATTTATCTCGCGCAAAGATCAGCGCAAGATGGATGATTTCATCCAATACGGCATTGTTGCCGGTATACAGGCTATGCATGACTCCGGTCTGGTAGTCACTGATGAAAACGCCAGTCGTGTTGGTGCGGCGATTGGTTCTGGCATCGGTGGACTGGGTTTAATTGAAGAAAACCATAGCTCGCTGGTGAATGGCGGTCCGCGCAAAATCAGCCCGTTCTTTGTGCCTTCCACCATTGTAAATATGGTCGCAGGTCACCTGACGATTATGTTTGGTCTGAAAGGTCCGAGCATTTCTATCGCTACAGCTTGTACTTCAGGTGTTCATAACATCGGCCATGCGGCACGCATCATTGCTTACAACGATGCTGATGTCATGCTTGCGGGTGGCGCAGAAAAAGCCAGTACGCCGCTGGGCGTGGGTGGATTTGGTGCGGCGCGTGCGCTCTCAACCCGTAACGAGAACCCGCAGGCGGCAAGTCGTCCGTGGGATAAAGATCGTGATGGCTTTGTGCTGGGCGATGGTGCAGGTATCGTCGTGCTGGAAGAGTACGAGCACGCGAAAAAACGTGGTGCGAAAATTTATGCTGAAGTGGTTGGCTTTGGCATGAGTAGCGATGCCTACCACATGACATCACCACCGGAAAACGGTGCAGGCGCGGCGCTGGCGATGGCTAACGCATTACGCGATGCGCAGCTGAACCCGGAACAGATCGGTTATGTCAATGCGCACGGTACTTCAACGTCTGCTGGCGATAAAGCCGAAGCGCAGGCGGTGAAGTCGATCTTTGGTGCGGCAGCCAGCTCTGTTATGGTCAGCTCTACCAAATCGATGACCGGCCACTTGCTTGGTGCAGCAGGCGCGGTTGAGTCGATCTACTCGATTCTGGCACTGCGCGACCAGGCGATTCCGCCGACCATCAACCTCGACAACCCGGATGAAGGTTGCGATCTGGATTTCGTGCCTCATACCGCACGCCAGGTCAGCGGCATGGAATATACGCTGTGTAACTCCTTCGGATTCGGTGGAACCAACGGTTCGCTGATCTTCCGCAAGGTGTAAATCGTTTTGCCTGGAATAGAGGCCCGCAATGCGGGCCTTTTTTTATATTTTGTCACGTAGTCGCGTGGAATCTTACGGCCTTCAATGGTATTCAAAGCAAGGTCAATTCATTGAGGTCGTTATGATGTGGATAAATGGAGCAGAACAGACGCAGCTTGCAGCGCGCGATCGTGCTGTACAGTTTGGCGATGGCTGTTTCACCACCGCTGCGGTGATAAACGGTCATATTCAGCTGTTACCTGCTCACCTGCAACGCTTAAAACAGGGTTGTGAACGCCTGCTGATGGCAGAGCCTGACTGGCAGCAACTCGAAGTGGAAATGTGTAGCGCCGCACAAGGGCAGGAGCGGGCGGTACTGAAAGTGATTCTGACGCCCGGTGCTGGCGGGCGTGGCTACAGTCGGAATGGATGCAGTCACCCCACGCGCATTATCTCCCTCTCTCCCTGGCCCCACCATTATCAGGCACTGCAACAACAAGGCGCACGACTGGTGACCAGCCCGGTACCGCTGGCACGCAACCCGCTGCTGGCCGGAATTAAACACCTTAACCGGCTGGAGCAGGTGCTGATTCGCCACCATCTTGACCAGACGGAAGCCGACGAGGCGCTGGTGCTTGACACTGAGGGGACGGTGGTGGAATGCTGTGCGGCCAATTTATTCTGGCGTGAGGGCGATAAGGTATTCACGCCATGTCTCGATCAGGCTGGCGTTGCTGGCATTATGCGGCGTTTTCTGATGGCGCAGATGACGGCTACAGGCCAGGCTTGTCAGCTGATTGATGGTAACAGGGATCGCATCCTTGCCGCAGATGAAGTGGTGATATGCAATGCCCTGATGCCGGTTTTACCCGTGCGTAGTATTGACGACGTTTCGTTCACCGCACGTTCGCTGTACCAGCAACTGCTCGCCAGTTGCCAGAAAATGGAAGCACCATGACCCGAATGAAAAAAATTGTCGCCGCCGCCGTGGCGATTATTGGCCTCGCTGCGGCCTTTAGTTATTGGCAGATTGAACGTTTTGCCGATACACCGTTAACCTTGCACCAGGAAACCATTTTCACTCTGCCAGCAGGCACTGGCCGGGTGGCGCTCGAAGCACAGCTGGAAAGTGAGCATGTGATTGCACCGAGCCTGTGGTTTGGTCCGTTGCTGAAGCTGGAGCCAGAGCTGGCGCGTTTTAAAGCCGGTACTTATCGCCTCGAAAGCAATATGACGGTGCGTCAATTGCTCGAATTGCTGGCAAGTGGCAAGGAAGCGCAGTTCCCGTTGCGTTTTGTCGAAGGTTCCCGCCTGAAAGAGTGGCTGGAGCAACTGCGCGCAGCCCCTTATCTCAAACACACCCTGCAAGATGATCAATTTGCCACGGTGGCGGCAGCGCTGAAACTTGATGCCAGCCAGCTGGAAGGCGGCTTTTATCCCGATACTTATCTCTACACCGCCAACACCAGTGATGTGGCGCTGCTGGAACGCGCCCATGCGCGCATGAACAAGCTGGTGGATGAGATCTGGCAGAACCGCATGGACAATCTGCCTTATAAGAAAGAGCAGGATCTGGTGACGATGGCGTCGATCATCGAGAAAGAAACCGGCGTCAGCGAAGAGCGTGCGCGGGTGGCTTCGGTGTTTATCAACCGCTTGCGGATTGGCATGAAGCTGCAGACCGATCCGACGGTGATTTACGGCATGGGCGATAGCTATACAGGCACGCTAACACGTAAAGATCTCGACACGCCAACCGATTACAATACTTATACCATCAGCGGCATGCCACCGGGTCCGATTGCGATGCCGGGCCGGGCTTCTCTGGAAGCGGCGGCGCACCCGGAAAAAAGCAATTACCTCTATTTTGTGGCGGATGGTAAAGGTGGTCACACCTTTACCACCAATCTGGTCAGCCATAATAAGGCCGTGCAGGCGTATCGGCTGGCAATGAAGGAAAAAAATGAAAAGTAAGTTTATCGTCATCGAAGGTCTGGAAGGAGCGGGCAAAACCACAGCGCGTGATGCGGTGGTCTCCGTGCTACGCGAGCAGGGCATTGATGATCTGGTATTCACGCGTGAACCGGGCGGTACACCGCTGGCGGAACAGCTGCGTGTGCTGGTCAAGCAAGGGATTGATGGCGAAACGCTTACCGATCAAGCGGAATTGCTGATGCTCTACGCTGCGCGTGTCCAGCTGGTGGAGAACGTAATCAAGCCTGCACTGGCGCGGGGTGCCTGGGTGATTGGCGATCGTCATGATCTGTCATCACAGGCCTATCAGGGCGGCGGACGTGGCCTGGATACTCAACTGATGAGTACCTTACGTGACGCCGTGCTGGGTGAATTCCGCCCGGATTGTACCTTGTATCTCGATGTCACCCCGGAAATTGGTTTGCAGCGGGCGCGGGCGCGTGGCGAGCTGGATCGTATCGAGCAGGAATCGCTGCGCTTTTTTGAACGCACCCGTGAGCGTTATCTGGCGCTGGCTGCGGAAGATCCCACCATCATCACTATTGATGCTACGCAGTCGTTGCCACAGGTGACGCAGTCAATCCAGTCCGCCGTACGTCACTGGCTGGCAGGTCAAACGGCATGAACTGGTATCCGTGGCTAAACCAGCCGTATCGGCAAATTATTGCCCGCCATCAGAGCAATCAGGCGCATCATGCGCTGTTAATTCAGGCTATTGATGGCATGGGGGACGATGCGCTGGTTTGGGGTGTCAGTCGCTGGCTGATGTGCCAGCAACCCGAGGGATTAAAAAGCTGTGGTCACTGCCACGGTTGCCATTTGATGCAGGCGCATACGCATCCTGACTGGTATCGTCTTGAGGCCGAGAAGGGAAAATCCTCGCTGGGGATTGATGCGGTGCGTGACGTCACGGAAAAGCTGTACCATTTTGCCCAGCAGGGTGGGGCGAAAGTGGTATGGCTGCCTGACGCGGCACAGCTGACCGAAGCCGCCGCCAATGCGTTGCTGAAAACCCTGGAAGAACCGCCCGCCAATACGTGGTTTTTCCTGAGTACCCGCGAGCCGTCACGTTTGCTCGCCACGCTACGCAGCCGTTGTATGACCTGGCATCTCTCGCCTCCTGAGGAGGTTCATAGCCTGCAATGGTTGCAAAAACAGATTTCCCAGCCCGAAGAAACGCTGCGTGCGGCGTTGCGTTTGAGCAACGGGGCACCCGCAGCAGCGCTGGCGTTGTTACAGCCTGAGCGCTGGCAGGTTCGTCAGGCGTTGTGTGACGCATTGCCCGGCGCATTGTCGCAGGATGTGTTGCAACTGCTGCCATCGTTAAACAGTGATGATGTGGCCGACCGTCTGGCCTGGCTGCTTTCATTGCTGGTGGATGCGATGAAAGTGCAGCAGGGGGCAAATCGCTGGTTAAGCAACGGCGATCGTCCGGATGTGGTGACGATACTGGCACAACAGCTCAACAGCAGTGCCCTGAATGCCAGCGTGCAGTTGTGGATGCAGTGCCGCGAGCAGCTGCAGCAGGTGGCAGCACTCAATCGTGAATTAATGTTGACCGATCGTTTGTTGAGCTGGAGCCGTCTGCTGACACCAGCGACGCTCAGCTAAGCGTAAAAAGAGAGAAGTATGTTTATTGTCGATTCCCATTGCCATCTCGATGGCCTGGATTACGAAAAGCAGCACCGCGATCTGGATGATGTGATTACCAAAGCGGCGTCACGTGATGTGAAGTTTATGCTGGCGATTGCCACCACGCTACCGGATTACTACACGCTGAAAGCGTTGGTTGGCGAGCGTGAAAACATCGCGCTGGCTTGTGGTGTTCATCCATTGAATCAGGAAACGCCTTACGATGTTGAGGAATTCCGACGCCTGGCGGCGGAAGATCGTGTGGTGGCGCTGGGTGAGACCGGGCTGGACTATTTTTACCAGCAGGAAACCAAAGCGCAGCAGCAGGCTTCGTTCCGTGAACATATCCGCACCGGAATAGCACTGAACAAGCCGATCATCGTCCATACCCGTGATGCGCGTGAAGATACGCTGGCGATCCTGCGTGAGGAACAGGTTGAGAAGTGTGGTGGTGTACTGCACTGCTTTACCGAAGATAAAGAAACCGCAGCAAAATTGCTGGATATGGGTTTTTATATCTCCTTCTCCGGCATTCTGACGTTCCGCAATGCGGAGCAAATCCGTGATGCGGCGCGCTATGTTCCGCTGGACAGGATGCTGGTGGAGACCGATTCCCCCTATCTGGCACCTGTGCCGCATCGCGGTAAAGAGAACCAGCCAGCGTTTACCCGTGACGTGGCCGATTATATGGCGGTGCTGAAGGGCGTCGATATTGAGACACTGGCTGCAACCACAACCAGCAATTTCTCCCGTCTGTTTCATATCCCGATGAGCCGTCTTGGCGGTTAACGCACTTTATTTCAAACTCTGTAATTAATCAGAAATTCATCCGATGTGTTGCGCCCTTAAGGGCGCAGCCAGTGCTTTTTTGCGGTAAATATCAGCAAGTCAGTGAGAATTAACTGAAAGCCAGACGGTGTGATGAGCGAAACGTGATAGCCGTCAAAGTAAGAAAATTCTATTTATTTTACTCTTCGTAATAAATCAAAAGACGCTCAGCGTCATCCCGGTAAAGGGTCCTCCCCCCGTTACCACGCGCACTGCGCGAAATGCACTCATACTCAGGAGCTTCAGGCTATGTTCAAAAACGCATTTGCGAACCTGCAAAAAGTAGGTAAGTCGCTGATGTTACCGGTATCGGTTTTGCCGATTGCCGGTATTTTATTAGGTGTGGGTTCAGCTAATTTTAGCTGGTTGCCTGCTGTGGTTTCGCATGTGATGGCTGAAGCAGGTGGTTCGGTATTTGCCAACATGCCACTGATTTTTGCCATCGGTGTGGCGCTCGGCTTTACCAATAACGACGGTGTTTCCGCGCTGGCGGCGGTGGTGGCTTACGGCATCATGGTGAAAACCATGGCGGTGGTTGCTCCGCTGGTGCTGCATCTGCCGGCTGCTGAGATCGATGCCAAACATCTGGCCGATACCGGGGTACTGGGCGGGATTATCGCCGGTTCCATCGCGGCGTATATGTTTAACCGCTTCTACCGTATCAAGTTGCCGGAATACCTTGGCTTCTTTGCCGGTAAGCGTTTTGTTCCGATTATTTCGGGCCTGGCCGCTATCGTGCTGGGTGTGCTGCTGTCCTTCATTTGGCCACCGGTCGGTTCCGCCATTCAGGACTTCTCACAATGGGCAGCCTATCAGAACCCGGTTGTCGCCTTCGGTATCTACGGCGTGGTTGAGCGTTCATTGGTGCCGTTTGGTCTGCACCATATCTGGAACGTACCTTTCCAGATGCAGATTGGTGAATTCACTAACGCGGCTGGCCAGGTGTTCCACGGTGACATTCCGCGTTATATGGCGGGTGACCCGACCGCAGGTAAACTGTCAGGTGGCTTCCTGTTCAAAATGTACGGTCTGCCTGCTGCTGCCATCGCTATCTGGCACTCTGCGAAACCGGAAAACCGTGCCAAAGTCGGCGGTATCATGATCTCCGCCGCGCTGACCTCGTTCCTGACCGGTATCACCGAGCCGATCGAGTTCTCCTTCATGTTTGTTGCGCCGATCCTGTACGTGATTCACGCGATTCTGGCTGGCCTGGCATTCCCGATCTGTATCCTGCTCGGCATGCGTGATGGCACCAGCTTCTCACACGGTCTGATCGACTTTATCGTGCTGAGCGGCAACAGCAGCAAAATCTGGCTGTTCCCGATTGTGGGTATCATTTACGGCCTGATTTACTACACCGTGTTCCGGGTACTGATTGTCAAACTGAACCTGAAAACGCCGGGCCGTGAAGATAATGCTGTTGAGCAGAGCAGCGCGACCGGCAGTGAAATGGCGGGCAAACTGGTCACCGCATTCGGTGGTAAAGAGAACATCACCAACCTCGATGCCTGTATCACTCGTCTGCGCGTTAGCGTGTCGGATGTGGCTAAAGTGGACCAGAGCGAGCTGAAAAGTCTCGGTGCACGTGGCGTGGTGATAGCCGGTTCGGGTGTTCAGGCAATTTTCGGCACCAAGTCGGATAACCTGAAAACCGAGATGGACGATTATATTCGTAATATGTAAGTCACAGCGGCCCCTGACGGGGCCGTTTGTTTTTATAAATACACCCGCAAATATTCCGTCAGACACAGCAGCGCCATCGCCTGACCATAAGGCATTGAGGTCAGCGGGACCTGGCGGTAATAATCCAGATCGCTGCCCATCGCGGTACCAAACGATACCTGTTTCAGTTCTCCGTCCTCGTCAATGTTGGCGATCACCCCGCGCAAGGCTTTTTCTGCCAGCGGCAGATAGTCGCGCGACAAATAACGTTTACGTACCGCCTTCAGAATGCCATAGGCAAAACCCGCAGTAGCCGAAGCCTCGGGGTAGCTGTGCGGATCATCCAGCAGGGTATGCCACAGGCCGCTGCTATGCTGACAACCGGCCAGCGCCTTCACCTGATTCTCCAGCACCTGTTGCAGAAAACGGCGGGTGGCATGCTGTTCCGGCCAGTTCATCATTTCAAGGAAGTCGGGAATGACGATGGTGACCCAGCTGTTGCCGCGCGCCCAGCGCGCATTGGCAAAGTTATGGCGACCATCGAAGTTCCAGCCGTGGAACCACAAGCCACTGTGGCGATCCATCAGGTATTGGGTATGAAGCAGAAACTGATAGCTGGCCTCCTCAACAAACTCCGGGCGCTCCAGCAGCTGACCGATCTTCGCCAGCGCCATCACGCTCATCATCAGCGTATCGTCCCACAGCTGCTGCGTATTCTCGTTGTTATAGACGATATGTTGCAGCCCACCGCTTTCGGTACGCGGCATGTCATACATGACCCATTCTGCCCAGCGTTCCAGCACCGGTCGCCACGCCGGGTTGCGCGTTTCTTCATAGCGGTAAGCCAGCGTCAGAAAGGGGCAGACGGTATTGACGTTTTTGGTTGGCGTCCCCTCGGCCAGCCGGGTACTGAACCATTCGTCAATGATCTGTAACGTGGCCTGATCCCCGGTCTGCTGGTAATAATGCAGCATGCCATACAACCCGATGCCATGTGTCCACTCCCAGCCAGCCCAGCCTTTGGTGTCAATAACGCGGCCATCATCGAGGCGCAGCAAAAACTCGCCGCTCTGGTCAGTAATATTCACCAGATTCTGCGTAAGTTGATGGATCAACTGCACCAGTTCCTTACGCGGCAGCAGATACTCCGGCTGGCGTAACAGGTCACTATGCTTTACAGGGAATACCGTCATGATTCATTCCTATCGTTTTGAAGAGGCAGGCAGGGGATGCAATGTGCCCTGCTTACGGGGTAAGGGGGGTGCAGCGGGTTGGTGGCGATTGAGGTAGCCCACGTTGTTGTTGCCCCACAGATACTCGTAAGGCATACCGGCGAGAGTTTCGACAATCTCGCGCGCTTCCGGGGTGATGCGTTCCGGCACCACGCGTCCGGCTTCGCGCATCTTCAGCGTCTCGGCGCGCAGCACCGTGTGGGTATGCAGATTGAGTTTAAAGCGCAACGACACCAGAAATCCGCAGGTGAGCACGCAGACGGTACCAATGCTGAGGATCGCCAGGATGGTATGACCCACTGCCGGGATCTGGAGGGTCTGACCGGAGACAAAACCCGCCAGTTGCAACACGATGCCGACCAGCATCACGGCACCGGCCTGGGACGCTTTACGCGTCAGGGTCATAATGCCAGCAAAAATACCTTCACGTCGCTGGCCGGTGATCACTTCATCCACGTCAGCGATATAGGTGTAGGTATTCCAGGGAACATAGTTGATGCCGCCACGCCCCAGCCCGGCCAGGCCGGAAATCAGCACCAGCAGCGTCATGCTGTTGTTCATCCCGGCGTACCACAGCGCGGCATAGGAGAGGGCGCTAAGGCCGAACAGCACCACCACCAGACGGTAGGCTGGGGCCGGTCCCAGACGGATGCACAGCGGAATCATCCCCATTACCGCAATAAATTGCAGCACCGCCATGGTGCCCATCAGGCTGGAGGCGATTTGCGCGCTTTGCATCAGCACAAACACCACGTACCAGGTAAAAACCGCGTTAAACACGTCCTGTGCGATATAGCCGCCGAGGTACATGCCAAGATGCTGGCGAAAGAGTCGAATGCGCAGCGTTGAGGCAAGTTCGATATACAGCCGCTTCAGGCTTTGCAGCAGAGTAAGTTGCGCTTTTTCCTGTTCGGCACGTAGCGATTCTGCGGAGAAGTCCTGCGGGTGCCGCTCCCAGGTAAAACGCCACACCAGCGTCAGTACCAGCGCGCAAATCACCGAAAACACCAGGCTGGCATAGAAGAATGACAGTGGGTTGTCTTTGCCGAACCCGCCGATCAGAATGCCGGGCAGAAACGCCGCCAGAATAGCAGACAACTGTGCCAGCGCGATGCGCGCACCGGAAAAGCGGGTTTTCTGTTTAAAATCATCGGTCATCTCCGGCACCAGCGTTTCATAAGGCACCAGAATCATGGTGTAGACGATGTCGAACAGCAGATAGGTCAGCAGATACCACCAGAAATGCATATCGGCTATCCACATCAGGCTATAGCTGAAGACGCAGGGGATACCCAGCAGGATAAAGAACTTGCGGCGGCCAAAGCGTTTACCAAGCCATGTCGAACCAAAATTGTCGGTCAGGAAGCCCATTAGCGGACTGACCAGTGCATCCAGCACGCGGGCGGTCGCAAAGATAAAGGTTGCTTCAATGGGCGTCAGCCCACAAAACGTGGTGTAGAAGTAAAGCAGCCAGGCAGCGGTTAACGCCGTGGTGCCAGCACCGAGAAAATCCCCGGAACCATAGGCCAGGTAGTGGCCCAGACCAATCTTACGAGAGCGCATTGCAGGTTCTCCCTGAGACAAATGTGGTGTACATCCCTCATCACTCCGGACAACTGGCTCGGATTGGTTAGAAAGTAGAGCGGGAAGACGTGCCAAACCTTCGTGATTTGGCAAGGTTGTCTGCACAAGTGGCAAAATCGCAAAGAAACAGCCGTGATAAATCTAATTTATAAAACAGCGTTTCATTTTTTGGTGGGGGATTTGTCAGAAATGCGAAGCAGGCCACATCACGGTGAGCAGGAAGCAAAAAGTGGTGTAAACGCAGCCATTTAATGTAAGAAAAGTGGTCCTGAGGTTGAAAGAAGCAGAATTCCTCCCGCATACTGCCTGACTGAACTCCAGGTTTAAGGAAATGCATCATGGCTGAAGAAACCATTTTCAGTAAAATCATCCGTCGCGAAATTCCCGCCGACGTGGTTTATCAGGACGAACTGGTCACCGCCTTCCGCGATATCGCACCCAAAGCGCCCACTCATATTCTGATCATCCCTAACGTTTTAATCCCCACTGCCAACGATGCGCAGGCCGCACACGAGCAGGCGCTGGGGCGCATGATCACCGTTGCGGCCAAAATTGCCCGTGACGAGGGGATCGCCGAAGATGGCTATCGCCTGATCATGAATTGCAACCGCCACGGCGGCCAGGAGGTTTACCACATCCATATGCATCTGCTGGGCGGCAAACCGCTTGGACCGATGCTGGCTGGCTAACCCTCAGGCGGACCTTGCTATGCGTCAATGGCTGAGCGGCCTGTTATTGCTGACCCTTGCGGGCTGCAGCAGTGACAAGCCGATGATCAATACTTCGCAGTCGCTGGTGATGGAAGCGTCGGTGCTGTCCGCAGGCATTATTACCGATGAGCCAACCCTGGCCTCGCGTGATGGGCAGTTGCGAGCGTCGAGCGTGCTCTATAATCAACGCGAAACGCCGGTTACCCTGCATTATCGTTATTACTGGTATGACGACAAGGGGCTGGAAATCACCCCGCGCGAACCGGCGCAAACGCTGACGGTACCCGCGCATGGCAGCATTGAAGCGGCTTCGCAAATCGGTAATCCGACCGCCAGCAAGGTGCGTCTCTATCTTTATCTCTGAGGAGTAATCCGTGATTCGCAGTTTACAACGTTCCAGCGCGCTGTTATTTGCGCTGATGCTGACCGGCTGTGTGATAAAACAGCAAACCCCGGCCCCGGTGGAACCCACCACACCGACCACGCCGACCCAACCTGTTCCGCCGCCGACGCCGCCGCAACAGCCACCGCAAACCGTGCCACAGCCGCCGAAGTTGAAAACCATCAACTGGAACGCCAGTGTGCAGCCGTTGATTGCCAATATGGTGCAATCGGCCGGGGTGAATCCGGGTAGTGTGCTGCTGGTGGATCGGATGAAAAATAACACCAATGGTTCGCTGCAATCTGATAACGCCACCGATGCGATCCAGAATGCCCTGGCGAATAACGGCAAATTCACGCTGGTGACGCCGCAACAGCTGACTCAGGCGAAGCAAGCGCTGGGTTTGTCGGCTGACGATAGCCTGAACTCACGCAGCAAGGCGATGGGCCTGGCGCGCAACGTCAATGCGCAATACGTGTTGTACAGCACCGCGCAGGGCGATGTGAAAACGCCGACGATTCAGATGCTGCTGATGCTGGTGCAGACCGGCGAAATTATCTGGTCAGGTAACGGTGTCGCACAACCCTGATCCACAGCTGCAATATCTGATTCAGCAACAATGGCCGACGGCGCAAGCTGCCGGTCATTTTTTCACGCTGCCGGGGCTGAGCGGACAGAGTGCGCGTATCACCAGCGAGCAGGGGACGTTACTGGCGCGACGTGCACCACAGGCAGCGATTCCGTTTGTTGAGCGTCAGCGTGAATACCGTCTGCTGCAAAAGTTACAGGTTTCGCAGCTGGCTCCGCGTCCCTTTGGCTGGCGCGATCCCTGGCTGTTGCTGGAGTGGCTGCCGGGTGAGATGCTGCCGGTATCCGCCTTCAGCCAGCAGCGGACGGCAGTGGTGGCGTTGCTGCAACGTCTGCACCAGCAACCGCTGACCGGGTATCGTCTGACCCTGACGCCGCTGTTACAACGTTACTGGCAGCTGTGCCAGCACAAACACTGGCGCTGGCAGCGTCGTTTGCAGCGCCTGATGGCGGTGGGTGAGCCGCATCCGTTGCGCCTCGCGCCGATTCATATGGATGTCCATGCGGGCAATCTGGTTGTCACCACGGACGGGCTGCGCCTGATTGACTGGGAATATGCGGCGGATGGCGATGTGGCGCTGGAACTGGCGGCCATTTGCGCGGTCGATCCTCATCAGCAGACAGAATGGGTCGCGGCCTATGCCCAGACCATGCAACTGGCACCAGCCCGGTTGCAGCAGCAAATTCGTCGCTGGCAACCCTGGCTGCACCTGTTGATGGCCAGCTGGTATCAACTGCGTGCCGAGCAGACCCAGGATGAAACTTTACAGCAACTGGCTCGCGCCAGCTGGCAAGACCTTTAATATCGCGCGCTTCATTCGCGCTACAGGATTGATGTTATGACGATGAATACACCCGGACCGCTGATGCTGGATGTCGAGAGCTATGAACTCGATGCCGAAGAACGGGAAATTCTGCAACATCCGCTGGTGGGCGGCCTGATTCTGTTTGCCCGTAACTACCATGATCCGGCACAGCTGGCTGAGCTGGTGCGCCAAATTCGCGTGGCATCCCATACCCGGCTGGTGGTGGCAGTGGATCAGGAAGGGGGGCGTGTACAGCGTTTTCGTGATGGCTTCACCACCTTACCGGCGATGCAATCTTTTGCTGCGCTGCACGAGCTGCCCGCCGCCGGTGAACTGGCGCAGCAGGCAGGCTGGCAAATGGCGGCCGAGATGATTGCGATGGATATCGACATCAGTTTTGCGCCGGTGCTGGACATTGGGCATATCAGCGCAGCCATCGGCGATCGTTCTTTCCATACCGATCCGGTGATGGCTTTGCAGGTCGCGCGGCGCTTTATCGCCGGGATGCACGAAGCGGGCATGAAAACCACCGGCAAACATTTCCCCGGCCATGGCGCGGTGAGTGCCGATTCGCACAAAGAGACACCGCGCGACCCGCGCGATGCCGCGACTCTGCGTCAGCATGATATGGCGATCTTTCAGCAACTGATTGACGAGCGCGCGCTGGATGCAGTGATGCCTGCCCACGTTATCTATACTCAGGTGGATCCACTGCCTGCCAGCGGCTCACCCTACTGGCTGAAAACGGTATTGCGTAACGAACTGGGTTTTGACGGGGTGATTTTCTCCGACGATCTGTCGATGGAAGGTGCCGCGGTGATGGGAAGCTATGCCGAGCGCGCGCAGCAGTCTCTAAATGCCGGATGCGATATGATTCTGGTGTGTAATCACCGCCAGGGTGCCATCAGTGTGCTGGATAATTTGACCCCGATCGGGGCGACGCGGGTGGCACAGTTATACCATCAGGGACGATTCACGCGTCAAAGCCTGCAGGAAAGTACCCGCTGGCAGCAGAATCAGCGCCAGCTGAGCGAGCTGCAAAGCCGCTGGCTGGCACATAAAGCGTCGGGCAGATAACGCCACTGCCCGGAACGTTCACCACGCTGAGGATAATCATGATCATCTATTTGCACGGTTTTGATTCAAGCAGTCCGGGCAACCATGAAAAGGTGCTGCAACTGCAGTTTATTGACCCGGACGTCAGGCTGATCAGTTACAGCACGCTCCACCCGAAGCATGATATGCAGTTTCTGCTGAAGGAGTCTGACAAGTTGTTGCAGCAGGCTGCCGATCCGCGACCGCTGATTTGTGGTGTCGGGCTGGGTGGCTACTGGGCCGAGCGCATCGGTTTTCTCTGTGGTATCCGCCAGGTGATCCTTAATCCCAACCTGTTTCCCGAAGAAAACATGGAGGGCAAAATTGATCGCCCGGAAGAGTATGTTGATATCGCCACCAAATGCGTGAGTAACTTCCGCGAAAAGAATTGCGACCATTGCCTGGCGATTCTGTCACGCCACGATGAAGCGCTGGATAATCAACGCAGCGCCGCAGCGTTGCACCATTTCTATGAAATTGTCTGGGATGAAGAGGCCAGCCATAAATTCAGGAATATCGCACCGCATCTTCAGCGGATCAAAGCCTTCAAAACATTGGGTTAATTCTGCCTGCGCCGCGTTCTGCGGCGCAATGTTTATGTAACATTCTGATAATGCCACTGAAAGATTGATGTACATCAATTTTGTTGTGATATCCCGATCCCGCCATGATATTCTGCCCCCAGCTCGCGATTTAACTTCGCCAACCCTATGTTTATTAAGGTTTTTAGTAACCATTAATTAACTTTTGGTTTACAACTTTGAGGGGGTCTTTGTTGACTACATCTATGAAAAAAATCGTTATTGTCGGCGGTGGTGCCGGCGGCTTAGAGCTGGCCACCCAGCTCGGACATAAGCTGGGCCGGAAAAAGAAAGCCGAGATTATTCTGGTTGATCGTAACCACAGCCATTTGTGGAAACCGCTGCTGCATGAAGTTGCCACCGGATCGATGGACGAAGGAATTGATGCGCTCAGCTATCTGGCGCATGCGCGTAACCACGGTTTCCAGTTCCAGCTGGGTTCACTGACCCAGATTAACCGCGATAACAAAACCATCGGGCTGGCCGAAATTCTCGACCCCGAAGGTGAAGTATTGGTCCCGCAGCGTGAGCTGGCGTATGACACGCTGGTGATGGCGCTGGGCAGCACCTCGAATGATTTCGGTACGCCGGGCGTGAAAGATCACTGCATTTTCCTCGATAACCCGCATCAGGCACGTCGTTTCCACAATGAAATGCTGAATCTGTTCCTGAAATTCTCGGCCAGCGAAGGCCGTCTGGATAAAGTGAACATCGCGATTGTTGGTGGTGGCGCGACCGGCGTTGAACTGTCGGCGGAGCTGCACAACGCGGTGAAACAGCTGCATAGCTACGGTTACAAAGGGCTGGATAACTCGGCGCTGAACGTGACACTGGTGGAAGCGGGCGAGCGTATTCTGCCTGCGTTGCCACCGCGTATCTCGGCAGCAGCGCATCATGAACTGACCAAACTTGGTGTCCGCGTGTTAACGCAGACCATGGTGACCAGTGCCGATGCTAACGGCCTGAATACCAAAGGTGGCGAATTTATTGCCGCCGATTTGATGGTGTGGGCCGCGGGTATCAAAGCACCAGACTTTATGAAAGAGATTGGCGGGCTGGAAACCAACCGTATCAATCAGCTGGTGGTGAAAGATACGCTGCAAACCTCGCGTGATGAGGACATTTATGCCATCGGTGACTGCGCTTCCTGCGCACTGCCGTCCGGTGGCTTCGTACCACCGCGTGCGCAGTCGGCACATCAGATGGCGTCACTGGCGCTGGAAAATATCCTTGCCCAGATGAAAGGCAAGCCGCTGAAGGCCTATGTCTACAAAGATCATGGTTCACTGGTGTCGCTGTCGCGCTTCAGTACTGTCGGCAGCCTGATGGGTAACCTGATGCGTGGATCAATGATGGTGGAAGGACGTATTGCCCGTTTCGTCTACATTTCCCTGTATCGTATGCACCAGATTGCGCTCCACGGTTATTTCAAAACCGGTCTGATGATGCTGGTGGGTAGCCTCAACCGCGTACTGCGCCCACGCCTCAAGTTGCACTGATGTATTCCGGGCGGCGTTTGCCGCCCGATCCTCGCTGTATCCACCTTAACCTATTGAAAAAACATAAGCCTGTCTGATGGAAGAGGGCGGTTTCCGCTGCTCTCAGAACTCTCTGAAAAGCTGGCCCTGGCGGCTTTGCGCTGCGTTTCCTCCATTAATCTGATGTTGCAAAATCGGGCCATCTGTAAAACTTATCTCAACAGACACGGCGCGTCGCGCACGCCGGTTATGTCCCAGCTGCACAGGATGCTGTGCGCGGCAGGATTGCGCGGTAACAACTTTTCAGGAGGACATTCCTGTGAACAAATCAATGTTAGCGGGTATCGGTATCGGCGTAGCGGCGGCCTTAGGTGTTGCTGCTGTTGCCAGCATGGATGTCTTTGACCGTGGCCCGCAATATGCTCAGGTGCTCTCAGCGACACCGATCAAAGAGAGTATCAAGCAGCCGCGACAGGAATGTCGCAACGTGACCCTCACCCATCGTCGTCCGGTACAGGATGAGAACCGTCTGACCGGTTCGGTGCTGGGCGCGGTAGCGGGTGGTGTGCTGGGTCACCAGTTTGGTGGCGGACGTGGCCGCAGTGTGGCGACGGTGGCAGGCGCTCTGGCAGGGGGTTACGCCGGTAACCAGGTGCAGGCAGGTATGCAGGATCGTGATACCTACACCACCACAGAACAGCGTTGTAAAACGGTGTATGACAAACAGGACAAAATGCTGGGTTATGATGTGACCTATAAAATAGGTGACCAGCAGGGCAAAATCCGTATGGAAAAAGACCCTGGCACCCGCATTCCGCTCGACCGTAATGGTCAGCTAATCCTGAATTCGAATCAGGCCTGATTGGGCAAAGACATTTCACAGCGTAAAGGCAGCCTTTAAGGCTGCCTTTTTCATATTCTGTCTCGCGTGATGGCGGGAATGCGTAAATATTATTGACGCCTTTCGTCAAATGATGGCTTAAAAAACAGATTGGTTTTTATCGACGTTCTGGTGCTATGGGTGTTTTTATTTTTCGGGGTGGTGGTGGGGTTATTTTTAATATTGAATGGCGGGAGTTTTATATATTTACGCCTCATCCCTGAGGCTTTGACAGATAATTGATTTTATTATAAATCAGATACCTGAATTATTGGTCAACCCGCTCAGGGTTGCGCCAAGACCACTAACCACTCCGCCAACGGTACTCAGGACAGAGCCAAGCAGGCCAGTAATCGTCGTGGTGAGGCCACCTATGGTGCCACTCACATCAGCGACGCCAGGAATAGAAAGTGCTCCGCCACTAACTTGTGAAATTTCCTGTTCAGATAGCTCACGCATTGATTCGTTCATAGTCAGACTCCAGATTGTCAAAATGGTGGACTGGATAATAACGATCTTCAGGAATCGGCTTTCATATTTAAAAGCCTCATATTCAGGATAGACGGCATTCTCTGGATTAAAAGATGGTACTGAAAAAATAGTTGTTACGACATATAACTCTTTGCTGTATTAATAAAAATAAATTTTAATTCAGGTCCAGCCGTTTCGATATAAGTGGCGCTGAGGGAACAACTATTCAGGGAAAAACTCAGAGATCACCTGAATAATTTATTTCCCTGTCGGCCAGGTTGCCATATCAATCACCCGGTCTGCCGAGGCTATCGTGGATGGCCGATGGGCAATCATCACGCGGGTAATATTCAACGCCCGGATGGCGGCATTTATTCGTGTCTCATTATCCACATCGAGGTGGCTGGTGGCTTCATCGAGGAATAACACCTGAGGCCGACGATATAACGCGCGGGCAATCAGCAGTCGCTGCTTCTGTCCGCCGGAGAGGCTGCTGCCCAGTTCACTGATCAGCGTCTGATAGCCCATCGGCATCGCCAGAATATCATCATGGATTTGGCTGAGACTGGCGCAGGCTTTGATCCACTCCTCGTCTGGCTGGGTATCAAACGCGCAGATATTTTCCGCTACGGATCCGGCCAGCAGCGTATCCTCCTGCAATACGCAGGCGATGCAGGCCTGCCAGTTCGCCACGCCACTGGTGCGGATATTGATGCCATTGACATAAATTTCCCCGGCGCTGGGTTTGAGCAGACCGGCCATCATTTTGAGAAGCGTGGTCTTCCCTCTGCCGGAAGGCCCAGTGATGGCCACGCACTCCCCGGCATCAATCGCCAGATTGACGTCGCTGAACAGCAGGGGGCTGAAAGGATCATATTGAAAAGACAGTCCTTTAACCGCGAGTGCAGCGGGTTCGCCGTGGCTGAGCAACGGATGAACGGGCTCGCCGACGGGGGTTTCCGGTTCGGCCAGCACAATATCCGCCACGCGATCCTTATGCAATGACAGCATACGTAACTGGAGCAACGTTTCCAGCAGGCTGGCGGTGCGGTCAGAAAATTGCCCGCGATAGGTACTGAACGCGACAAACATCCCCAGCGTCATATCCCCGGCAATCACCGCACTGGCCCCGAGCCACAACAGGGTGATTTGCTGCAACGTGGCGATCAGATTGTTACCACCGGCAAACAGCATTTCATAGCGTGTTTTGCTTATCGTGGCATTGGCGTTTTCGATATTCAGATTAAGCCAGTGCTGCGCCCGGAGCGCAGGCAATCCCAGCGCCTTAATGGTGTGGATACCGTAAAGCGACTCCATAAAATGCGAGCCGGAACGGGCATTGCGGACGATCTGCTCCTCAGAGGCCTGCCGCCAGGCACGATAGGTACCCAGCCGGAACAGGCACCACAGCAGGGTGAAGGCCAGTACCACCCATAACAAGCTCCCGCCATACAGCAGCATCATAATCATCAATCCCACGGACATGATGCCGTCCATGATGCCGCTGACCACATTGCTGGTCAGGGTGGTTTGCAACGTCTCCAGCGAGGTGAAGCGAGACTGAACATCCCCCAGTTTGCGCTTTTCAAACCATTCGGTTGGCAGCGCCAGCAAATGGTCAAACAACCTGGCCTTGCCCTGCACACTGATCAGCGTGCTCATCACCAGCGATGTCCAGCCGCGCAGCGCACTGACGGCGGTGCGGAACAGCACAAAAAACAACAGTCCCAGGCAAATCAGCGTCAGCAAGCCGGTATCACTGGCCGGAATGGCATGATCCAGCACCATTTGCATACCGACGGGTAGCAGCAGGCTGGCGGATTCCACCAGCATGGAGAAGCAAAACAGTTTGATGAGGGTGGTGCTCAGGCCGGCAATGCGTCCGGTCAGCGACCAGAGGGAAAGACGGGGGCGGGGTGGGGCGCCTTGTGGTACATCCCCTGTCGGCCAGAGTTCCAGCGCCACACCGGTAAAATGCAGCGAAACCTCCTGCATGCCGAGGACGCGATGACCGGCTGCCGGATCGTGAATCACCACGCGATTACGTCGTACCGCCACCAGTACCACAAAATGGTTGAGGTCCCAGTGCAGAATACAGGGCAGCTTGAGCGCACGGAGATTATCCATTTCCAGACGCAACGCGCGCGATTTCATACCGGCGGCTGCCGCGGTGTCGATCACCGTACGCAGGGTGGCCCCCCGCGAGGAGATGCCCGAGTGCTGACGTAACAAACGCAGGTCTGCGGGCAATCGATACCAGCGAGCGATCATTGCCAGGCAAGCCAGGCCGCATTCAGCGGCTTCCGTTTGCAGGATCACCGGCATGCGACGACGCAGGCTGATATGCAGACGGGAGAACAGCTCCTTCATTTCACCGTTGGTCACTGACTGGCCCCGTTATGCTGTTTTTCAGGAAGTAATAGGGAGACAGCATCCACTGGTACAGCGGACGCTTTTCGAGGAAGACCGTGGCCTGCAATTGCATACCGCTGGCCAGCGGCAGATTTTCGCCCTGCCAGCGCAAACCTCGCTGATTCAGCGCCACACTGGCTTTAAACCATGCGCCTGCAAGCTGCCCGTTCGCTAAGCGGGGCGCGCTGCCGTAGCTGTTGAGTTCCTGTAGCGGCACTGGCGCGGCGGACACTGACAGCACCTTGCCCGGAAACTGGCCATATTTTTCCGCTGGATACGCGGCATAGCTGATGTTTATCGTGTCGCCCGGTTTGATATAGGGCACGCTGTCGTTGGGGAGCCAGATAATGAGACTCGGTGTGTCGTCTCCGGCAGGCACCAGCTGCGCCAGGCTATCGCCATCACTGACCATCTGTCCTGCCGTCACGCTCAGCGATGAAATGCGTCCCGCTGCGGGGGCGGTAATCAGGCGTTCGCTACCGGCATCGGCTTCTGCCAACTGACGTGCGATGTCGGCCTGACGAATGTGGTACTGCGCCAGCTGCCCATCAAAATCAGCGGCACGGGTGACCTGCTGGCTGAGAAGATCGGCGATCTGCATATCCTGTTGCACCCGCTGAGAATTCAGGCTGTGCCACACGCTAAGCTGCTGGTAAAAAAGATAACGTTGATTGTTTTGCTGGTCGGTGGTGATCAGTCCCTTGCGGATAAACCGGCTATAGTCGTTCATGCTGCTGCGCATCACGTCGAGCCCTGCCGTGGCTGAGTCCACCATCTTCTGGGTTTGCTGTCGGGCGTTGCGTAACTGGTCAAGCTGCTGCTGAACGGTGGTGAGTGTCGCGCGGCGGTTTTGCTCCAGCTGGCGCACCATGTCGTCCATTTGTTGCTGCTGTTGGATCAGCAATGCCCGCGTGGTGGCGCTGAGATTGCCGGAGGGAGAGACGCGGCTGATATCCAGCGCATACAGCGGGGTACCGGCGCTGACCACCTGGCCGGTGGAGACCAGCAGGCGGGAAATCACGCCTTGTTCCGGCGCGAAAAGGTTGATGGTGTGCGGCCAGGTGATCACTTCGCCACTGACGCTGGCCCGTCGCGTATAGCTGCCCAGCCACAGGAAAAGCAGCAGGCTGGCGAGCAGAATCGAGGTGACGAATAACGTTATCCACACCGGCCAGCCGGTTAACAGCAGAACAGGGCCTGCGTAGCGCGACTGCAAATGTTCGCTGACTTCCTTGCGAAAAAGCATAAAGCCACTCTGGTAAAAAATGGACTCATGCAAAGATAGTCAGGAACCGAATAATTATCCAACACAGAGAAAAAAGGCGCGATAAATCGCGCCATTACGTCAGAGTAAGGTGTCTACACGCGATGATTCGCCAGATCGCCAACGAACTTTTGCACCCAGTCCATACGCGACTTGCGTTCGGCTAAATCACGGGTGAATTTCAGGCGCGTCGGACCATCCAGCTTCCATTGTTTCGGGTCTTTTTGCAGCAGACCAATCAGCCAGCCAGGATCGACATGATTCTGCGGGGCGAATTCAAAGAAGCCGCCTTTTTCGCTGGCCTCAATGCGTCGTACTCCCAGTTCGCGTGCCACTAAACGCAGCGCGGCGATATCCAGCAGGTTACGTGCCGCATCGGGTAAGCTGCCGAAACGATCAATCATCTCCACTTTCAGCTCGGCCAGCTCGCCATCATCACCGGCGCTGGCGATGCGTTTGTACAACGACAGGCGCGTGTTCACATCGGGGATGAAGTCATCCGGCAGCAGAGCGGGCATACGCATCTCGATCTCCGTCTGGTTGCTGGTAAGATCTTCCAGCGACGGCTCGCGCCCGGCCTTCAGCGCGTCAACCGCGCTTTCCAGCAGCTCCATATACAGCGTGAAGCCGATGGTTTCCATCTGGCCGCTCTGATCTTCACCCAGCAATTCCCCGGCACCGCGGATCTCCAGATCGTGGGTCGCCAGGGCAAAACCGGCACCCAAATCTTCCAGAGAAGCGATGGCTTCCAGCCGCTTCTGCGCATCGGTGGTCATGGCTTTGGGATGCGGTGTCAGCAACCAGGCGTAAGCCTGATGGTGCGAGCGGCCCACACGACCACGTAACTGGTGCAGCTGCGCCAGGCCAAAATGGTCGGCGCGTTCGATGATGATGGTATTAGCGCTCGGCACGTCGATACCGGTTTCGATAATGGTGGTGCATACCAGCACGTTAAAACGTTGATGGTGGAAATCATTCATCACCCGTTCCAGGTCGCGCTCACGCATTTGACCGTGACCGATGGCGATGCGTGCTTCCGGCACCAGTTCCGCCAGGCGCTGGGCGGCTTTTTCAATGTTTTCAACGTCGTTGAACAGGTAGTATACCTGGCCGCCACGCAGCACTTCACGCAGGATCGCCTCACGCACCACCAGGCTGTCAAACTCACGTACAAAGGTTTTCACCGCCAGACGGCGTGCCGGTGGCGTGGCGATAATTGACAGATCGCGCATGCCGCTCATCGCCATATTCAGGGTTCGCGGGATCGGGGTGGCGGTGAGGGTCAGAATATCAACATCGGCACGCATCGCTTTGATACGCTCCTTATGGCGCACACCGAAACGGTGTTCTTCATCGACAATCAACAGGCCGAGATCGTGCCATTTCAGGTCACTCATCAGCAGCTTATGGGTGCCGATCAGAATATCCACTTTGCCTTCTGACGCCTGTTCGAGGATCTGGTTTTGTTCTTTCGCGCTGCGGAAGCGGGACAACATCTCAATACGCACCGGCCAGTTGGCGAAGCGATCGCGGAAGTTATCGTAATGCTGCTGCGCCAGCAGGGTGGTGGGCACCAGCACCGCCACCTGTTTGCCGTTTTCCACCGCCAGAAACGCGGCGCGCATCGCCACTTCGGTTTTACCGAAGCCGACATCACCGCACACCAGACGGTCCATCGCCAGCGGCTGACACATATCGCTCAGCACGGCATTGATGGCCTGCGCCTGGTCTGGCGTGGTTTCAAACGGGAAACCTTCACAGAACAGCTGATATTGATCGCGGTCGTGCTTAAAGGCGTAACCGGCTTTGGCGGCGCGCTGCGCGTAGATATCCAGCAATTCCGCCGCTACATCGCGTACTTTCTCCGCTGCTTTCTGACGCGCGCGTGACCAGGCATCGCTGCCCAGCTTGTGCAACGGTGCGTTTTCGTCGGCCCCCCCGGCATAACGGCTGATCAGATGCAGCGACGACACCGGCACATAAAGTTTGGCGTCACCGGCGTAGGACAGCATCAGGTATTCTGCTTCGATACCGCCAGCCTCGAGGGTGGTGAGGCCGATATAGCGTCCCACGCCGTGCTCCAGGTGCACCACCGGCTGGCCGGGATGCAACTCCGCCAGGTTGCGGATCAGCACATCCGGGTTGATGGTGCGACGATTGTCCTGACGGCGACGGCTGACGCGTTCGCCCAGCAGATCGCTTTCGCAGATAAAAGCCAGCTGCCGTTTGCTATCGATAAAGCCGCGCTCGCTGGCACCAATCATCAGGCTGTGCGCGTGCTGGCTGGCGTCCGCCAGACGGGTGATTGGCTGCGGGCGCAGTTTAATACGCGCCAGTAATTCCTGCAGGCTTTCGCGGCGGCCCTCGCTCTCCACCGAGAACACCACCGGACCGGTAAACTGTTCGAGGAACTGGCGTAACAGATCAAGCGGTGCTTTTGCCTGTGCCTGCACCGTCAACTCCGGCAGCGCTTGATAGCCGAGATTGGTGTTGGTGGCTTTGTCCGGCAGTGTTTCGTGGCTTAACTGGATACGCGGCCAGGCTTTCAGCTCACCCAGCAACGCATCCGGACGCAGCCACAGCGCCACCGGTTCCAGCAGGGGACGCATCGGGTCAATACGGCGATTTTCGAAGCGAGCATTAACGTCCTGCCAGAAACGCTGCGCGCTGCTTTCCAGATCGCCGCTATTGATAATCAGTGTGTTAGCGGGCAGATAGCTAAAGAGCGTTGACAATGACTGTTCGAAAAACAGCGGTTGCCAGTACTCAATCCCGGCGGGCAGCGTGCCTTTGCTTACCTGCTGATAAACGTGTTCCGGTTCCCGGCGCACATCAAAGGTTTCGCGCCAGCGGCTGCGGAACTGTTCAATGGCGGCTTTATCGGTGGGAAATTCGTGCGCTGGCAACAGATTGATGGCATCGACCGCTTCCAGCGTGCGCTGGGTATCGACGTCAAACAGGCGCAGGCTGTCGATCTCGTCATCAAAGAAATCAATGCGGTACGGCTGGTCGCTGCCCATCGGGAACAGGTCGAGCAGTGCGCCGCGCGTGGCGTATTCACCGTGCTCCATCACCTGATCAACATGGCGGTAACCGGCCTGCTCCAGCTGGTCACGCAGGGCATCACGCGAGAGCTGCTGGCCTTTCTGCATTACCAGCGCGTGGCCGTGCAAAAAACTGTGTGGGCAAACGCGTTGCATCAACGTGTTTACCGGCATGATTAGCATGCCATGCGTCAGCGTCGGTAATTGATATAAGGTGGAAAGGCGGGCGGAGATAATATCCTGATGGGGCGAGAAGCTGTCGTAGGGCAGCGTTTCCCAGTCGGCGAGGTTACTGACCGGCAGATCGGTGAACTGGCGAATCTCCTCCTGCAGACGCAGGGCAGATTGCATATCCGGGGTAATCATCAGCACCGGACCTGTATGGCGTTCGGTGATGCTGGCACACTCCACCGCCTGAGCGGCACCTGGCAGTTGACCGAGTTGACGATGGTCACCGGCTTTCGCTGGCAGGGTATAACGACTCTGTTCGGACATGGGGTCTCGACATTCTCTCCTTTTATTCCAGGGCGTCATCATTCCATAATCCGCCCTGAGGATCACCTGTCGCGGTGCTTTTTTCAGGTTGTGTTACTTAATCGATTGCTGTGTATAGTGCATTCGTGGGCGGTCAACGTTGGCCCAGGAGAGTTCCTGTTCCAGATGATAGCTGTGGTTACCATCGTCCCACTTCACGTAATAACCGGTTGGCGCGTCTCCCTGTTCAAAAACGTTAACAACCTCGCCTTTTATCTCTCCCGATTTGTGTTTCACAATACTGCCTTTGGGAAACTTAAACATATGTTGTACCCCCACAATCAACATTACTACATCATTCAGTCTACCCCAGCGGCTGCTCAATAAACGCACAATTAACGTCATTATTTTGTCACTATTTTGTGCAATGACCTGCAGGGTGACGTATTTCGACGCAACTTTGCCGCAGACTCAGAGGGTTAGAGGTTTCATAAAGGAGGCGGCTCCTTTATCATCCCTCTACTTATTTTCAGGCTACTGCCAAGACGGATCTCATGTATCAACCAGTCGCGTTATTCATCGGCCTGCGCTACATGCGTGGACGTGCTTCAGACCGCTTCGGTCGCTTCGTCTCCTGGCTTTCGACCATCGGCATCACGCTGGGCGTGCTGGCGCTGGTGACGGTGCTTTCGGTGATGAACGGCTTCGAGCGTGAGCTGGAAGGCAACATTCTCGGTCTGATGCCGCAGGCGCTGGTCACCAGCGACAAAGGCAGCATCAACCCGCAACAGCTGACGCCGCAAAGCCTTAATTTGCAGGGCGTGACGCGTATTGCCCCGCTCACCACTGCCGATGTGGTGTTGCAGAGTGCGCACAATGTCTCCGTGGGCGTGATGCTCGGCATCAATCCTGATGAGAAAGATCCACTCACCCCATATCTGGTCAACACCCAGCAGAGCGTGCTCCAGGCAGGCCAATATAACGTTATCCTCGGTGAGCAGCTGGCGGGGCAACTCGGCGTCAAACGCGGCGATCAACTGCGTCTGATGGTGCCTTCTGTCAGCCAGTTTACCCCGGTTGGCCGCGTTCCGAGCCAGCGTATCTTTACCGTTGCGGGGACTTACGCTGCCAATAGCGAAGTCGATGGCTACCAGATCCTCGTCAACCAACAGGATGCCTCACGCGTGATGCGTTATCCGCTCGGTAACATCACCGGTTGGCGTCTGTGGCTGGATAAACCGCTCAGCGTAGATGCGCTGAGCCAGCAGAAACTGGCCGATGGACTGGTATGGAAAGACTGGCGTGAGCGTAAAGGTGACCTGTTCCAGGCGGTGCGCATGGAGAAAAATATGATGGGGCTGCTGCTCAGTCTGATCATTGCCGTCGCCGCCTTTAACATCATTACGTCGCTCGGGCTGCTGATTATGGAAAAGCAGGCCGAAGTGGCGATTCTGCAAACCCAGGGTTTAACCCGCCGTCAGATTGTGGCGGTGTTTATGGTGCAGGGGGCCAGCGCGGGCATTATCGGTGCGCTGCTCGGCACGCTGCTCGGGGTACTGCTCGCCAGCCAGTTAAACCATCTGCTGCCGGTGATTGGCCTGTTCCTGGATGGTGCCGCCTTGCCGGTGGACATCAACGTCTGGCAGGTGGTCACCATTGCGCTGGTGTCGATGGCTGTGGCGCTGCTCTCTACTCTTTATCCGTCATGGCGCGCTGCCGCCGTTCAACCCGCTGAGGCTTTACGTTATGAGTAACACCCCTTTGTTGCAGTGTCGTGACCTGTGTAAACGCTATCAGGAAGGCAGCGTGCAGACCGATGTGCTGCGCAACGTGGCTTTCAGTCTCCAGCCTGGTGAACTGACGGCGATTGTCGGCAGCTCCGGTTCCGGCAAAAGTACCTTGCTGCACCTGCTGGGCGGGCTGGATGCGCCGACCTCCGGTGATGTGGTGTTCGACGGCAAATCGCTGAATGCCATGTCCTCCTCCGCCAAGGCCGAGCTGCGTAACCGCGAGCTGGGCTTTATCTATCAGTTCCACCATCTGCTGCCGGACTTCACCGCGCTGGAAAACGTGGCGATGCCGCTGCTGATTGGCAAAAGTGCCAAAGGTGAAGCGGAGGCCCGCGCCCGTGAGATGCTGGCGGCGGTGGGGCTGGAAAAACGCGCGGCGCATCGCCCCTCGGAGCTGTCCGGTGGTGAACGCCAGCGTGTGGCGATTGCCCGTGCGCTGGTGAATCGTCCGCGTCTGGTGATGGCCGATGAGCCGACCGGTAACCTCGATGCGCGCAACGCCGATGCGATTTTTGAGCTGCTGGGTGAACTGAACACCCGGCAGGGCACTGCCTTCCTGGTGGTGACTCATGATTTGCAGCTGGCAAAACGTCTCAGCCGTCAGATGGAGATGCGTGACGGCCAGCTGAGCGAACATTTGACGCTGGGAGCGCTGTAATGACGCCTTCGTTATCCCTGCTGCTGGGGCTGCGTTTTAGCCGTGGCCGTCGGCGTGGCGGCATGGTGTCGCTGATCTCAATTATCTCAACGATCGGTATCGCGCTGGGCGTGGCGGTGCTGATCATCGGCTTAAGTGCGATGAACGGCTTCGAACGTGAGCTCAACAGCCGCATTTTGGCGGTGGTGCCTCATGGGGAAATCGAGCCGGTTAATCAGCCGTTCCGTAACTGGCAGCCGATGATTGCCCCGATTGAGCAGGTGCCGGGTATCGCCGCCGCAGCCCCCTATGTGAACTTCACCGGGCTGATTGAGAGCGGTGCGAAGTTACAGGCTTTGCAGGTCAAAGGGGTCGATCCGCAGCAGGAGCCGCGCCTGAGCGCGCTGCCGCGCTTTGTCGCCGATAACGCCTGGTCGCAGTTTGCCGCCGGTAAACAGCAGATTATTCTCGGTGGCGGTATTGCGACATCGCTGAATGTGAAACAGGGCGACTGGATCACCATCATGATCCCCAACAATGATGGTCAGAATAAGCTGCTGGAACCCAAACGTATTCGTTTGCAGGTGAGCGGCATTCTGCAACTGAGCGGTATGCTCGATCACAGTCTGGCGCTGGTGCCGCTGGCCGATGCGCAGAACTATCTGGATATGGGTGACAGCGTCAGCGGTATCGCGCTGAAAATGAACGACCCGTTCAAAGCGCAGAAGCTGGTACGTGATGCCGGTGAAGTGACGCATTCTTACGTCTATATCCGCAGCTGGATTGGCACATACGGTTATATGTATCGTGATATCCAGATGATTCGCGCCATTATGTATCTGGCGATGGTGCTGGTGATTGGTGTGGCCTGTTTCAATATCGTGTCAACGCTGGTGATGGCGGTGAAGGATAAAAGCAGCGATATTGCGGTGCTGCGTACCCTCGGTGCCAAAGATGGTCTGATTCGTGCCATCTTTATCTGGTACGGTCTGCTGGCCGGATTGCTGGGTAGCGTCAGCGGCGTGGTGGTTGGCGTGGTGGTGGCGCTCAATCTGACACCGATTATGCGCGGACTGGAGCATCTCACCGGCCATCAGCTGCTGGCAGGGGATATCTATTTTATTGATTTCCTGCCGTCAGAACTGCACTGGCTGGATGTGATTTCGGTGCTGGCCACAGCTATAATTTTGAGCCTGCTTGCCAGTTGGTACCCGGCGCGGCGCGCCAGCCGCATCGATCC
The DNA here is from genome assembly GCF_047947045.1 of Pantoea sp. App145. Classification (NCBI taxonomy): domain Bacteria; kingdom Pseudomonadati; phylum Pseudomonadota; class Gammaproteobacteria; order Enterobacterales; family Erwiniaceae; genus Pantoea; species Pantoea sp. App145. Next base: position 1,162,364 of record NZ_CP133290.1, on the reverse strand, counting down.
AGCCCGCGTATTAAGCGGGCAATAACAGCAAACCAGCGCAACTGCGGCAGAGCGGTTGCGCAGATTAAGGAGCCTTTATGCGCACACTTCGTCGCCGCGTACGACTCGCCCGCTATAAAAAGACGCGTCGCAAAGTGCATCAGCGTTTTCGTCAGCGTATTTTTGAGCGCGACCGGAAAGCGGAGCTGGCGGCGCATCCGTTGCCACATGTGGTGGTGCTGACCGGCGCGGGGATCTCGGCGGAATCGGGTATTCGTACCTTCCGTGCTGCCGATGGTTTATGGGAAGAGCATCGGGTGGAAGATGTGGCGACCCCGGAAGGTTTCCGGCGCGATCCGGCACTGGTGCAGGCGTTCTACAATGCGCGCCGTCGCCAGCTGCAACAGCCGGAGATCCAGCCGAATGCGGCACACCGGGCACTGGCGGAGCTGGAGCAGGTGTTGGGGGATAATTTCCTGCTGGTGACGCAGAATATTGATGATTTGCACGAACGCGCCGGAAGCCAGCGCGTTCTGCATATGCACGGTGAGCTGCTGAAGGTGCGTTGCGTCAGTAGCGGCCAGGTGATTGACTGGCAAGAGGATCTCACCCCGGACGATCGCTGTACCTGTTGTCAGTTCCCCTCACTGCTGCGTCCGCACGTGGTGTGGTTTGGCGAAATGCCGCTGGGCATGGAAGAGATTTATCAGGCGCTGGATCGCGCGAATCTGTTTATTGCCATCGGTACTTCCGGCCACGTCTATCCGGCCGCCGGTTTTGTCCATGAGGCGAAGGTGCAGGGCGCGCATACCGTGGAACTGAACCTGGAACCGAGCCAGGTGGGTAACGAGTTTGCTGAAAGCCAGTATGGTCTGGCAAGCGAAGTGGTCCCGGCGTTTGTGCACACCTTTCTGCGTGGGTTGTATAAATAAGCGGTTGATTTATCAGGTCGGCATGAATGCCGACCCTACATCTTTGTAGGGTGCGTATTTATACGCACCAAATGAAAGACTATTGCCCTGCTTTTAATTTCTGGAACAACGTCTCGTACTGTACGCTGGCATCCCCAACATCGTTCTGCCACTCACCGTTTTTAATCACCTCTGCTGACGGATACAACGATGGATCGTTGGCAACCGCCTGCGGCAGCAGTTTTTTCGCCGCCAGATTCGGCGTCGGATAGCCGATGGTTTCCGCCACTTTTGCCGCCACGTCCGGGCGCAACAGGAAGTTAATTAACTTCAGCGCGCCGGCTTTGTTTTTCGCATTAGCCGGGATGGCCAGATTATCCATCCAGAAAATGCCGCCTTCTTTCGGCCATACCACCTGCAACGGTGTACCGGCCTGACGGGCCACATACGCTGAACCGTTCCAGATCATGCCGAGATTCACCTCGCCTTCCATATAAGGGTTGCCAGGGTTATCGGAGTTAAACGCCAGCACGTTCGGCATCAGTTTCTTCAGCTCTTCGTAAGCGGCTTCGATCTCTTTCGGGTCGCGTGTATTGCCCGAATAGCCCAGCTTGCGCAGCGCCATCTGGAAGACTTCACGCGCGTCATCGGTCAGCAGCAGGCTCTGCTTGTATTCCGGTTTCCACAAATCCGCCCAGCTGGTGATGCTTTTCGGGTTGATCGCATCGGTATTGACGCCAATGGCGGTGGCACCCCAGATATAGGGAATCGAATAGTCATTATTGGGATCGAACGGCTTATTCAGCAGGTTCGGATCGAGGTTGTGAAAGTTGCTCAGCTGCGACTTATCAATCTTTTGCAGCATGCCTTCATTGCGCATTTTGGCGATGAAATAGGTGGAGGGCACCACCAGGTCGTAAGCGCCATCTTTCCAGGTTTTCAGCTTGGCATACATGCTTTCATTGGATTCGTAGGTGGAATAAATCACCTTGATGCCGGTTTCTTTGGTGAACTGCTCCAGCAGGCCCGGTGGGACATATTCGGTCCAGTTGTAGAAATAGAGCGTGTTGCTGTCATCAGCCTGCGCACTCTGCATACCCAGTGCCAGCGCCCCAGCCGCCAGCCAGTGAGACCATTTTTTCATCGGTTGTCCTCTATTTGGTTTTATCCCGCAATAACAGCTGGCTGGCTGTCACCAATAGCAGCGACAGGAGCAGCAAAATAGTGGCCAGTGCATTCACCTCAGGTGATACACCGACTTTCACCATCGAATAAATTTTCAACGGCAGAATTTCAAACGTCGGGCCGGTGACAAAGGAGGAGACCACCACATCGTCCATCGACAGGGTAAAGCTCAACAGCCAGCCTGCCGCCACCGCAGGTAGCGCCAGCGGCAGCAGAATCTTGCGCAAAATAGTGATTTCACTGGCACCCAGATCTTTTGCTGCTTCCAGCATCCGCACATCAAAGCCTTTCAGGCGCGAGTAAACGGTGATCACCACAAACGGCAGGCAAAAGGTGATGTGAGAAAACAACAGCGACCAGAACCCCAGCGAGATGCCGAGCAGCATAAATAGCACCAGCAGCGAAATCGCCATCACAATGTCCGGTGACATCATCACCACAAACAGCATGCCGCTGACGAAAGGTTTACCGCGAAAACGGTAGCGATACAGCGCCACCGCCGTCAGCGAGCCAATCAGCGTGGCGCAGCTGGCTGATAACACCCCCATCAGCAACGAGTGCTGTGCCGCTTGCAACAGGCTGTCGTTATTCACCAGCAGGGCATACCACTGGGTACTGAAGCCCTGCCAGTTGATGCCGAAGCGTGAGGCGTTGAACGAATTGACGATCAGGATAATGATCGGAATATAAAACCAAGCGTAAATCACCGCCATAAAGCTAGCACGTAACCAGCGAGCCATCATTGCAGCTCCACTTTGTTATTCAGCAGACGTGCAGCGCGCCAGTAAAACAGCAACATCAGCCCCATCAATAGCGTCATGACGATGCTGGTCGCGGCACCAAATGGCCAGTCGCGAATATTGAGGAACTGGCTTTTGATCACGTTGCCAATCAACAGATTTTTCGCGCCACCCATCAGGTCAGAAACATAAAACAGCCCCATCGCCGGGATCAACACCAGCAGGCAACCGGCGACGATACCGGGCATAGTGAGCGGCAGAATGATGCGTATAAAACGTTGCAGCGTATTGGCTCCGAGGTCGCGAGCGGCCTCAAGGCAGGCTTTATCCAGTTTTTCCAGGCTGGAGTAGAGCGGCAGCACCATAAACGGCAGCAGGATATAGATCAGCCCCAGGATCACCGCTTCTGGCGTGTACATGATGCGAAAGGGTTGGTCGATGACGCCCAGCCACAGCAGAAACTCGTTCAGCCAGCCCCGGGTGCTGAGAAAAATTTTCAGGCCGTAGATGCGGATCAATGAGTTGGTCCAGAACGGCACAATCAGCAGAAACAACATCAGCGGGCGCAGGCGCTCAGGTAATTTTGTCAGGAACCAGGCAAAGGGATAACCGAGCAGCAGGCAGCACAGGGTGGCGATGATCGCCATATTCAGCGAGTGCAGCAACACATCGGCGTAGAGCGGATCGAGCAGACGGCTGTAGTTGCTGAGGGTAAACACCATGCTGACAAAATGTGCATCGTCGCGCGTCAGAAAACTGGTGACAAAAATCATCAGATTCGGCAGTAACACAAATAGCGTCAGCCAGCCGACAATCATCATCACGATGGCGCTTTGCAGGCGGTTACGCATCAGCTTCATACGGCAGCACCACCTCCCAGCTCTGCACCCAGCTCACCGCCATTTTCTGGTTCAGCGAATGGTCAAAATCGGGGTCGTCCTCATTGAAAAATTCGCTCACCGTCAGGAGCTTGCCATTTTCCAGTTCAACGGTGGATTCCAGCGTCATCCCTTTATAGTTCCGCTCACGCACGTAGCCCACCAGATGCTCGCTGCGGCTGTCGTGATCGATCTCTTCAACGCGCAAATCTTCCGGGCGCAGCAGGACATGTAATTTGTCACCAGGCACCACCGGGAAAGGGCAGTGGATATCACATTCCCGTCCTTCCACCCGGGCGCGCACGCTGGGGGCGTTGTCACTGCTCACCACCTCAGCGTCAAACACGTTGATTTCGCCGATAAAGCGCGCGACAAACAAATTGGCCGGTTCTTCGTAGATCTCGCGTGGCGTACCGTCCTGCTCGATACGGCCATCGCGCATCACCACGATGCGATCGGACATGGTCAGCGCTTCTTCCTGGTCGTGAGTGACGAACACAAAGGTGATGCCGAGCTTGCGCTGCAATGCTTTCAGCTCGTTCTGCATCTGTTTACGCAGCTTGTAATCCAGCGCGGAGAGTGATTCGTCCAGCAGTAACACTTTGGGTCGATTCACCACCGCACGCGCAATGGCGACACGCTGTTGCTGGCCGCCTGACAGCTGATGAGGACGCCTGTCGGCAAAACTTTCCAGTTGCACCATGGCCAGCGCGTCATTGACGCGACGGTTTATCTCCGCCGCCGGGGTTTTCTGCATCCGCAGGCCAAACGCCACGTTTTCAAACACCGACATATGAGGGAACAACGCATAGCTCTGGAACACCGTATTGATATGGCGGTGCTCGGCAGGCGTGTCGGTAATGTCATTGCCATCGAGGATGATGCGACCCTGGTCGGCATCTTCCAGCCCGGCGATCAGGCGCAGAATGGTGGTTTTACCGCAGCCGGAGGGACCGAGCAGGGTGATAAATTCACCATGACGGATAGTCAGCTGGAAATCGGAGATGATGGATTTATCATCGAAGGCTTTACTGATGCCAGAAAGCGTAACCAGCGCCTGTTGTGCGCATGTTTGCGTCATTTTAGTCACTCAGTCTGAAAATGATCTGATTACAGCATAGTCGCACGCAGCGGCCAGCCGTGATGAAGGGCGGGATAATACCTGAAAAATGCGCCAATGCCATGTTTCCACGTGGAATTACCTTGAAAAGTCTGAAAAAGAACGGAGTATGCTGTAGCGAGACGAAGCGGCACGGGAAATCTTTCTGCATCCGATGATTGAGCAAATCATCATGACGGGACTAACCTGATGGATAATGATTTGACGCAACAACGCGTCGCCAGTGACCAATGATAATAAATGCAGGTTCTTTAGAGGGATGACCGATGGATCAATTACTTGAGCGCTTTCTCAGTTATGTGGCGATTGAAACCCAATCCAAACCACAGGCACGGCAGGTACCAAGCAGCGAAGGGCAGTGGACGCTGGCGCGTCAGCTCCAGGAAGAGCTGCTGGCTTTAGGTTTTGTGGATGTGACGTTAAGTGACCATTGCTGTGTTATGGGTACCTTACCGGCGAATGTTGACTGGCCGACCCCGGTGATCGGTTTTATTTCGCATATGGATACCTCGCCGGATTTCACAGCGAAAAACGTTAATCCGCAGATTATTGAAAATTACCGCGGCGGGGATATTGCCCTTGGCAACGGTGATGAAATTCTTTCACCGGTGATGTTCCCGGTGCTGCATAAGTTAATCGGCCATACGCTGATCACCACCGATGGTAAAACGCTGCTCGGAGCGGATGATAAAGCCGGGGTGGCGGAAATCATGACTGCCATGGCACGCCTCGCTCAGGGGGACATTCCGCATGGTGCGATTCGTGTTGCCTTTACGCCGGACGAAGAGATTGGCCGTGGTCCGTCATACTTCGATATCGAAGAGTTTGCCGCCGACTGGGCTTATACCGTGGATGGTAGCGATCTGGGTGAGTTCGAGTTTGAGAACTTCAATGCGGCATCAGCGACAGTCAAGATTGTCGGTAACAACGTGCATCCGGGTACTGCCAAAGGGGTGATGGTGAACGCGCTGGAACTGGCGATGCGTTTCCACGCCGAAGTGCCGGCCAACGAAAAGCCGCAGTTCACCGAAGGCTATGAAGGCTTTTACCATCTGCATACCATGAAAGGCACCGTGGAACACGCGGAGATGATGTATATCATCCGTGACTTCGATGCGGATAATTACGCCAAACGTAAGCAACTGCTGGAAGATATCGGGCGTCGGGTCAGCAAGGGGTTGCATGCGGAGTGCACGATAAAAGTCGAGATCAGCGACAGCTACCGTAATATGCGCGAGAAAGTGGAACCGCATCCGCACATTATCGAACTGGCGTTGCAGGCGATGCGTGACTGCGGCATTGAACCAAACGTGAAACCGATTCGCGGTGGCACCGACGGTTCAGCGTTGTCGTGGAAAGGACTGCCGTGCCCGAACCTGTTTACCGGTGGCTACAACTATCACGGCAAACACGAGTTCGCTTCACTGAACGTGATGGCGCAGGCGGTGGATGTGATTGTGCGCATTTCGGCGCTGGTGGCTGAGAAGAAATAAACCGTAGCGGCGCGATTTATCGCACGTTTTTTCCGATATAACGCACGGAATTGCGCGATGAATCGCGCCGCTACGGCTCAGTGCATGTTGTTAATCAGCGAAGTACCAATAACCGCTGTTCACCAGCGCGGCGACCTGCGCCAGAAGTGAAGGATCGTTCAGTGCTTCACCAAAGTCTTCCAGCGTGAGTACCTGACGATGTGCCAGCGCCGCCAGCACTTCCGGGTGGCTACAGGCCACGCGCTCGCCGTTGACGAATACCGCATCACCCAGCGTCAGCACGCGTAACCCACCGAGGCGCGTCAGGGCATCACCCTGTTGCAGCGCATCATAGATTTCATCTGGCTGATATGGCGGCTCCGGCGGTGCGATATCCAGCTCGTGGCGTGACTGCGAAATAAATTCGCCAAACCATTGGTTAAACTGTTCGGGCTGATTGATCACATCCAGTATCGCGGCACGGATACCCTCCACCTCGGAAGGCAGAATTTGTGACGGACATTCACGCGTCGGCACATCGGGATCGCTATAGCGATAGCTGCCCAGTTCGTGAGCCAGCACGTAGTCGGCAAAACCGCTGATCAGCTCGCGACCGCTTGGCGCACGGAAACCTACCGAATAGTTCAGCGCGTTTTCCAGTGAGTAACCTTCGTGCGGGAATCCCGGCGGAATATAGAGGATGTCACCCGGTTCCATCTCTTCATCAATGATGGCGTCAAAGGGTTCCACCTGGAGCAGGTCGGGATGAGGGCAATGCTGCTTCATCGGCACTTTCTCGCCGACACGCCAGCGACGACGACCGGTGCCCTGAATGATAAACACATCGTACTGGTCGAAATGCGGACCCACACCGCCGCCAGGCACGGCAAAAGAGATCATCAGATCGTCAATGCGCCAGTCGGGCAGGAAGCGGAATGGGCGCATCAGCGCCGCAGAAGGCTCATGCCAGTGGTTCACTGCCTGTACCAGCAGCGACCAGTTGTTTTCACCGAGATGATCGTAGCTTTCAAACGGACCATGGCTCACCTGCCATTTACCGTTGTCATGGCTCACCAGGCGGCTGTCCACCTCGTTTTCCATTGCCAGACCGGCCAGCTCATCAGGAGAAATTGGGTCAATAAAGTTTTTAAAACCACGTTTAAGCACCACCGGGCGTTTTTGCCAGTAGCGCTGAATAAAGTCGGGCCAGTTAAGATCGAGCTGATAATCCATAGAAGGGTTCCGGTTAGGGCCATGAATGCCTGCAAGTATAACAGCCCGCGCGCCTTTCTACTCGCGACGATGTTCAACTTCCTGACGCTGGAAAATGACTTCCATACGCGCGCCCCCAAGCGGGCTGGTGGTGGCGATAACCTGACCGGCGTACTGCTCCAGAATGTCGCGAACCACTGCCAGACCTAAGCCCTGGCCTGGTCGCAGGGTGTCGGCGCGCTGACCGCGCACGAAGATTAAATCGCGCTTACTTTCGGGGATACCGGGGCCATCATCGTCGATAAATAGATGCAGCGCTTTATCGGTTTGCCGTGCACTGACTTCAATAAACTCCAGACAATATTTGCAGGCGTTATCCAGCACATTGCCCAGCACTTCCATAAAGTCATTCTGATCGCCGATAAAGGTCAGTTCGGGAGAGATATCGAGGGTGATTTCCACCCCTTTACGCTGATAAACCTTATTCAGCGCTGAACATAGGCTATCGAGTAGCGCTGAGACGGAATGCAAATCGCGCTGCAACGGGTTGTGATCGGCCTGCATACTGGCACGATGCAGGTAATAACCGATCTGCTGCGAGATACGGCTGATTTGCTCCAGCATCACCGGCTCCGCCTGTTCCACTGTCAGGTCTTTACCGCTGCGCAGCGAACGCAACGTACTTTGCAACACCGCCAGCGGCGTCTTCAGGCTGTGAGTAAGGTCGGAAAGCGTGGTGCGATAGCGGGTATAACGCTGGCGCTCATTGGTGAGCAATAAATTCAGGTTGCGTACCAGACTGCGCAGTTCCTGGGGAGGATTATCATCCAGATTCTCCCGCTGACCGGTTTCCAGCTCGCGCACCTGAGAAGTGAGATGCCCAATCGGCCGCAGACTCCAGTGCGCGGCCAGCCACAACAGCGGGATCACCAGCAGCAGATTGGCTGCCAGCACGTAGCTGAACCATGACCACACCACATCGGAATGCTGGAGTTCCTGTGGGATCGAATCGACCACCACAATGGTCAGCGCCGGTAAGTTGGTGGTGGCGTCATAGCGGTTGACCGCGACCGAGTGGGTAAAGGTATCGTTGCTGTTAGTGTCCAGGGCGTGAAGCTGTTTCTGCGCCACCAGGTTGTTGCCCATCGCCGCCAGGCTGGTGCGGTTGCTGGTATCTATTTCGTAGAAGTCAGGCTTGAGTAGCCACTCGCGCCGAATTTTGCGGCGGATTTCCGGCACATCGCGCTGCTGCCACAGCAGTTTGCCGTGTTCATCGTAGATAAATACCAGCGTCGGGAAGTTGAGCGTCATACGCTCTGGCTGGGCAATGGTCAGCCGGTTGTCCTGCCACTGCGCAAGGGTAAAGAACAGGTTGCTTTCGCCGCGCATCACGCGATAGGTGTTTTTGTCGAAACTCACCACATAACCCACTACCGCCACCATGCCGTAGGAGAGCGACAGAAACAGCACAATGGCTGCCGTCGCCAGCAGAAAGCGGGCGCGCAGGGAAAAGGGGCGCAGGCGATGAAACCAGTCCATTGATCAGAGATCGAAACGATAGCCCTGACCGCGTACCGTGTTGATCACTTCAGTCGGGTAGAGCGCGAGAATTTTTTTACGTAAACGACCCATCAGCACATCAATGGTGTGGCTTTCACGTAATTCAGCATCAGGGTAGAGTTGCAGCATCAGCGAATCTTTGCTGACCACTTTTCCGGCGTTGCGGATCAGGGTTTCGACGATGGTGTATTCAAAGGCCGTCAGTTTAACCGGCTCATCATTTACCGTCAGCTCGCGACGCGAGAGATCAACCTGGAACGGCGGCATTGAGATGATTTGCGAAGCATGGCCGCTGTTACGACGCATTAACGCCTGCAAACGGGCTGCAACTTCTTCGATATGGAACGGTTTGGTGACGTAGTCGTCGGCACCGGCTTCCAGCGCTTCAACTTTTGCCTGCCAGCCTTCACGGGCGGTAAGCACCAGAATCGGCTGACGAATAGCTTCGCCACGCCAGCGGCGGATCAGTGACATACCATCTTCGTCCGGCAAGCCCAGATCAACCAGCGCGATGTCCGGTATATGCTCCTGGAGGAAATAATCAGCTTCTTTCGCATCTTCTGCGGCATCCACCTGGTGACCCATTTCGCGCAATTGCACGGCAAGGTGATGACGCAGCAGCGCATTATCTTCCACGACCAGAACACGCATAGTTTTTCCTTACTTTCAACTCATTGATGGAGCAAAGTATATGCGAAACCAGCTAAACCGCAGATTAACACAGGCGAGCCGTGACACGCCTGTGTTAACGGGTGATTATTTCAGATCATCAACCATCTGCACGGCACGGCCAAGGTAGTTGGCAGGCGTCATTTGCTTCAGACGCACTTTCTCCTCTTCCGGCAGTTCAAGACCATCAATAAACGCCTGCATACCGGCGGCATCAACGCGTTTGCCACGGGTCAGTTCTTTCAGTTTCTCGTACGGCTTCTCGATGCCGTAACGGCGCATCACGGTCTGAATCGGCTCAGCCAGCACTTCCCAGTTGTGATCCAGCTCGTCAAGCAGACGGTCACGGTTCACTTCCAGCTTGGAGATACCTTTCAGCGTCGCCTGGTAGGCGATCAGCGCATAGCCGACGCCAACACCGAGATTACGCAGTACGGTGGAGTCGGTCAAATCACGCTGCCAGCGTGACACCGGCAGTTTGCTTGCCAGATGCTGCATCACCGCATTGGCCAGACCGAGGTTGCCTTCGGAATTTTCGAAGTCAATCGGGTTAACTTTATGTGGCATGGTGGAAGAACCGATTTCACCGGCGATGGTTTTTTGTTTGAAGTGATTCAGGGCAACGTAGCCCCAGATATCACGGTCAAAGTCGATCAAAATGGTGTTGAAACGCGCCATGCAGTCAAACATTTCAGCGATGTAGTCATGCGGTTCGATCTGCGTGGTGTACGGGTTCCAGGTGATGCCCAGTGAGGTGACAAAGGCTTCACTCAGCTGGTGCCAGTCCACTTCCGGGTAGGCGGCGATATGGGCGTTATAGTTACCGACCGCGCCGTTGATTTTACCCAGCACTTCGATGTTGCCGAGCTGACGCAGCTGACGCTCCATGCGGTAGGCGACGTTAGCCATCTCTTTACCCATGGTGGAAGGGGTAGCGGGCTGACCGTGGGTACGTGACAGCAGCGGGATGTCGCGATATTCCTGCGCCAGGCCTTTCACTGCGGCAATGATTTTGCTCCAGTAAGGCAGGATCACCTCACGGCGTGCCGTTTCCAGCATCAGCGCATGCGACAGGTTGTTGATATCTTCAGAGGTGCAGGCAAAGTGGATAAATTCAGAGACTGCGTGCAGTGCCGGTACATCAGCCACTTTCTCTTTCAGAAAGTATTCCACCGCTTTTACGTCGTGGTTGGTGGTGCGCTCGATGGTTTTAATGCGTGCAGCGTCGGTTTCGTTGAAATTAGTGACAATCGCATCAAGGAAAGCGTTTGCGTCAGCATCAAATGCAGGAACTTCCTTGATCTCTGCGGTCGCGGCCAGTTTCTGTAACCAGCGAACTTCAACCTCAACGCGGAATTTCAGCAAACCGTATTCGCTGAAAATCGCGCGCAGTGGGCTGACTTTATCGCCGTAACGACCATCGACAGGTGAGACGGCGGTCAGAGAGGATAATTCCATCAGTGCAACTCCTGAATCGTTTAACAAAGCGTGATGCCGGAAGGGCGCTTAATACGCCGTTCCCAGCCGGGATAAAATGGTTTTTGCCTCACGCAGCAAGCGCTGGCGCGAGAACATCAGCTGCAGGCGGCCACCGCCAACCTGCTGCCATAATACGGCAGAACGGATGCCCGCCAGCAAGGTGGCGCGTACCCGGTTCTGGATCTGGCTGCTCTGCAATACCTGTGGCGAGCCGGTCACCTGAATGCGCGGGCCAAGTGGGCTGATTACATCAACATAAATGGCGGCCATGGCGCTGGTGATGGTGTCGGATTCCAGCTCATAATGCGCCAGCTGACGATCAAGCTGGCTGATGCGCTGGGCCAGAGTGTTGAGTGCTTGTTTATTGCTGTGCAGCTTGCGCTCCAGCACCACCAGACTCAGGGTATAGCGCATCAACTCCGCGCCTGCACCCTGACGGCTGCTGCTGTTCAGCACCGCCATCATGGTTTCCAGACCGAGTCGCAGGTTGGCTTCATCATTGCCATACACCGCCAGCGTTGAGCCAGGATTGAGATCCAGCAGGCTGCGCAGCGAGATATTCAGTGCGGTGTTATTACAATTGCCCTGATGCGCCAGCTGCTGCACCAGATGGGCCGCCTGACACACGCCCGCCAGCGCCAGCGTAATCTCATAATAATTCTTAGCCACGGTTACTCCTGTATACGCGTCGGCAACGCCGACCTCAGGCCGCTGCCCAGGGCAGACGCTGCTCGATAATGCCGCCACCGAGGCACACTTCACCCAGGTAGAACACGGCAGATTGTCCCGGCGTAACAGCTGCAACCGGCTCATCAAAACGGACTTCAATACGGTCATCACCCAGCGGGATAATTTCGCAGGGGATGTCGGTCTGGCGGTAACGGGTTTTCACCGTGCAGCGCAGTGGGGCGGTGATCGGCTGGCGATCAACCCAATGCAGCTGCTGGGCAATCAAGCCCACGGACATCAGGCGCGGATGATCGCCGCCCTGTGCCACAATCAGGCGATTGCGTTCGACATCTTTATCGACCACGTACCAGGGATCGTCATTGCTTTCTTTACGTCCGCCAATACCCAGCCCCTTACGCTGACCCAGAGTGTGATACATCAGACCCTGATGTTCACCGACGATTTCGCCATCAACGGTTTCAATGGCACCCGGCTGGGCAGGCAGATAACGGCCAAGGAAATCGCGGAATTTGCGTTCGCCGATAAAGCAGATGCCGGTGGAGTCTTTTTTCTTCGCGGTGATCAGATCAAGCTGCTCGGCAATGCGGCGGACTTCCGGTTTTTCCAGCTCGCCGACCGGGAACAGGCTTTGTGCGACCTGTTGGTGGCTGAGGGTGTAGAGGAAGTAGCTTTGATCTTTGTTGCCATCCAGGCCGCGCAGCAGGCGGCTCTGACCATCAACATCCTGACGGCGGACATAATGGCCGGTGGCGATAAAGTCAGCACCGAGATCTTCTGCGGCGAATTCAAGAAACGCTTTAAACTTGATCTCTTTATTACACAGAATGTCGGGATTTGGCGTACGGCCCGCTTTGTATTCTTCGAGGAAATGTTCAAAAACATTGTCCCAGTACTCTGCGGCGAAGTTGACCTTATGCAGTTTGATACCGAGTTTGTCGCAGACGGCCTGCGCATCAGCCAGGTCTTCAGCGGCAGTACAATACTCCTCGCCGTCGTCTTCCTCCCAGTTCTTCATGAACAGGCCCTCCACCTTATAGCCCTGCTGTTGCAGTAACCAGGCGGAAACGGAAGAATCGACGCCGCCGGACATACCGACGATCACTTTTTTCTGGCTGTTGTCAGACATGACACACTCTTAAATTACGATAAAAACAGGCGGCGTATTCTAGCACGCGGAAGCCGGGTGCGCACCCTCATGAAACGGCCACTGGAACGGTGCGACCAGTTGTAACGGGTAGCGCGCTCCCTGTTGCCACAATCGCACACTTTCAGCCACCAGTGGTGAACGCAGGTTATCCGCAGTGATAATCTGCTCTGGCGTCAACCACCAGCAGCAATCGATGTCATCATCATGCGGGGTGGTAGCGGCACGTTGTGCCAAATCCAGGCCAAACAGAAACCGCACAAAAGGCGTATTATCCGGGGCGATCCATTGCTGTACGCCAAGAAAATAGTGCGGTGCGGCATCAATACCGGTTTCTTCGAATAACTCGCGTTGTGCGGCTTCCAGCAGGGTCTCATCCGCCTCCAGATGACCGGCGGGTTGGTTCCAGGTGGCGCGCCCGCGAATGCGTTCTTCCACCACCAGTAACTGACCTTCCGCCTGCACGATGCAGGCGACGGTGACATGAGGTTTAAACATCGATCCTCCCGGATTGTTAACCTGAAGTTATAAAATTCGGACTGATATCACGCCACTCACCCGGTGCCAGATTATCCAGCTGATGTTCCCCCATGGCGAAACGGATCAAGCGCAGGGTAGGGAAACCAATGTGCGCCGTCATACGCCGCACCTGACGGTTACGGCCTTCATATAAGGTGATTTTCAGCCAGCTAACCGGAATGGCTTTGCGTTCGCGGATCGGCGGTTGGCGCGGCCAGAGCCACTCCGGCTCTGGTACCCGTTCGACGCCTGCGGGCAGGGTCGGGCCATCATTTAAGGTCACGCCACTGCGCAGGCGGGATAAATCTGATTCCTGCGGTTCGCCTTCCACCTGCACAAAATAGATTTTCCCGGTGCGTTTGCCTGGCTGGGTCAGCTGCGCCTGTAACGCGCCATCGTTGGTTAAAATCATCAGCCCTTCGCTGTCGCGATCGAGGCGCCCCGCGGCGTAGACGTCGGTTACCGGCACAAAATCCTTCAGCGTCCGGCGTCCGGCCTCATCGCTGAATTGCGGTAAAACATCGAAAGGTTTGTTAAAGAGTATGACGCGCACTGGACCCCGAGGCCGCGTATCACGGCGGACAGGCTTGCGTGACGGGGCGCTGAATCGTTTATCCTGGTGAATTCGTTGGGAAGTTTTTCGCATGGGCTTTGCAGTTGGTGACAATCAGCGCATTATAACGCGAAACTGCGGTGATTGGCGCGGCGGAAATATTCAAGTAGTATTGACGCGCATCTTACAAATCATTAACAAAAAATCGCTCGAAGGAGAGGTTAATGGAAAGCAAAGTAGTTGTTCCGGCGGAAGGTCAGAAAATCACCCTGGATCAGGGCAAACTGGTAGTGCCAAATAACCCGGTCATCCCCTACATTGAAGGTGACGGCATCGGTGTTGACGTTTCCCCCGTGATGCTGAAGGTGGTTGATGCCGCTGTGAAGAAAGCCTACAACGGCGAGCGAAAAATTTCCTGGATGGAAATTTACACCGGTGAGAAGTCAGTAGAACTCTATGGCCAGGATGTCTGGCTGCCGCAGGAAACCCTCGATTTAATCAAAGAATACCGCGTTGCCATCAAAGGCCCGCTGACCACTCCGGTTGGTGGCGGTATTCGTTCTCTGAACGTTGCACTGCGTCAGGAGCTGGATCTGTACGTTTGTCTGCGTCCGGTTCGCTACTACAAAGGCACCCCAAGCCCGGTAAAACGTCCTGAAGATACCGATATGGTGATCTTCCGTGAAAACTCCGAAGATATCTATGCGGGTATCGAGTGGAAAGCCGGTACGCCTGAAGCTGACAAAGTGATCAAATTCCTGCGTGAAGAGATGGGCGTGAAGAAAATTCGCTTCCCGCAGCAGTGTGGTATCGGCGTGAAGCCGTGTTCAGAAGAAGGTACCAAACGTCTGGTGCGTGCTGCCGTGGAATACACCATCACTAACGATCGTGATTCCCTGACGCTGGTTCACAAAGGTAACATCATGAAGTTCACCGAAGGTTCTTTCAAAGACTGGGGCTACCAGCTGGTGAAAGAAGAATTCGGCGGTGAGCTGATCGATGGCGGCCCGTGGATGAAGTTCAAAAACCCGAACACCGGCAAAGAGATCATCGTGAAAGACGTGATCGCTGACGCCTTCCTGCAGCAGATCCTGCTGCGTCCGGCTGAGTATGATGTTATCGCCTGTATGAACCTGAACGGTGACTACATTTCTGACGCCCTGGCGGCGCAGGTTGGCGGCATCGGTATCGCACCGGGTGCAAACATCGGTGATGAATGCGCACTGTTCGAAGCAACTCACGGCACTGCACCGAAGTATGCAGGCCAGGATAAAGTGAACCCGGGTTCCGTCATCCTGTCCGCAGAAATGATGCTGCGTCATCTGGAGTGGTTCGAAGCCGCAGACCTGATCGTTAAAGGCATGGAAGGCGCAATCGCCAACAAAACCGTGACCTATGACTTCGAACGTCTGATGGAAGGCGCTAAACTGCTGAAATGTTCAGAGTTTGGCGACGCGATTATCGCGAATATGTAATCTGCCTTAGCGGGCAGAGTACAGAACGGGAGCCAATGGCTCCCGTTTTTGTTGGGTTTTGTGACCCAACAATAATTGATATCGATACCTTGAATCTTATAAGGACTAACATAAATAATATTGGCTAGTAATTATTGTTAATAGCAATAATTCGTATAACGAATTTGCTGCAATCTTTTTTTGTACAGATGCCGCTGTACCATAATTCGCCAGTATCACCGACCATTACACCGATATCTCTTGCAAAGAGGTCTGAATATTTTTTTTCAAGAATTATTTCGCTAAATTTCTTATCAAAAACCTTATCGTACACACGAATGAGATCCTGTGTATTTTTGATATTCGTTTTGCGTTTATTAACGTATACGGTAATTGGGTAATCAACCAATGAAGCGATTGTTTTACTATCTTTATCAGCGACTGCTTTCTGCAACTTATCAAAGAAGTCATGGTATTGTTGATGTGTTCCTTCCCCCATCAACTGGTCAATTCTGACATCCATTTCTGTATCTGTGGCAGCATAAG
Organism: Pantoea sp. App145; assembly: GCF_047947045.1. Taxonomy (NCBI): domain Bacteria; kingdom Pseudomonadati; phylum Pseudomonadota; class Gammaproteobacteria; order Enterobacterales; family Erwiniaceae; genus Pantoea; species Pantoea sp. App145. Next base: position 1,146,253 of record NZ_CP133290.1, on the reverse strand, counting down.
CGCTGCCCGCCACTGCGAGAGTTAACAATGCACCGGCAAAAAGACTTTTTATCATGATATATATCCATTAATTAAAAGGTACTGATTCTTCAATCCGGCGGTGATAAAGAGGAGCAAGGACCTTAGGTTTTCCCACCTTATCCCCCTTAGCATCATGTTTATATACATAGATGTACTGAAGCATTTTTTCCTGACAGATTCCATATCGCCTTTATCTGCCGACTCTATTATGGAAGAAGGATTTCCGACATTGTAAGAAAAGGAAACCAATGCGACAACTTTATCCGGGTGTCGTTTAGTGATGGCGATCATAACATTACGGCAATCACATGACCGCAAGTGATCTATACTCTACGGCTTTATGAAGTATGACTGATGGGATGTAAAACTAACCGGAAGCAAAGGACATGCAATGTTAAATTTTTATGCTAATGAATATATAAATGAACAGGTCAAAATTTTTTTAGAGAGAAACTATCCGAAGCTTAAAGGTTATAAGTATGGATACTTTATTATAAGCAAAAAGGACTTGAATGACATCTGTATCATTAATAATTACCCTGAGTGGTTTGACTTATATGTTAAACATAGTCATCAAATGGCAGATCCGGTAGTAATGAAGGCATTGACTAGAGTGGAGGGTTTTGGCTGGAGTGAGGAAATCATTATCTCGTCAAAGCCTGCCTTTAAAAAAGTCATGTTGCATGCTATGGAGTTCGATATTAATAATGGACATACATATATCATTCACGACAATAATGACAATCTCGCTCTGTTGTCAATTTTTAATGATAATGTAATTGATGGGGTGGGATTATATTCATCGAACATTGATCAAGTTCTGTCTTATTTCGTAAAAACGCATAAGAAATTATTGTTTTTATATGATTTGACTAAACAAAATGACAATAAATATGATATTTTTTTCACAAAAAGAGAAAATGAAATTCTTTACTGGGCCGCGACAGGAAAAACATACAAGGAAATTGCAGTTCATCTGAATATAGCCGTTTCTACTGTAAAATTTCATATGGCAAAAATTGTGTTCAAGTTAGATGCTGTTAATGCAAAACATGCTATAAAATTAGCCTCGGATCTAAGATTAATTCCTGCACCTTCAGATATATAAACGATAATTTTACAAGGGAGTATATGCGACTTTTGTTAGTATTCTGGGTTACGGGGTCATATATGACCCCGTAACAGAATGATTAAACGACACCAATAACGAGTTAGGGTACTGAATAACAGGATGCCTGCTGTCGCACCTTTACTCATTTTTTCATTTGCCCAAATGGTTATTCACAATCACTCCCGTCCTTCAAAACCATCCATATAGGTGTCTGATATTGCCTTGGTCATATTTTCTCGCCAGCGGGGCGATACATTTCCCTTGTATTCTTTACCGGCGAATTGGGATGTGCCATGAATGGATTTTATGAATTCATCACTACGGTAATAATTAACGCGTTGTTGTATATCCGTTGCCGTCAGTCCGGCCTCACGATCTTTTTTCCCCTGTTGCCAGAACTGTTCGAAAAAAGGCGTCATCAGGCGGATTGAATCCGCTTTATTCATTCTGAAATTAGGATCATTGTCATCAATAGTATGAACAAAATGAATAGCATGGCGTTTTGCGCTATTGTCCGATTGGGCGCAACTACTAAGAAAAACCAATGATAGCGCGATGGCGCTTATCGTCAGGGTATTTTTAAGCATGTTATATTCCATTATTTAGGTAAATATCAGGAAAAAGTTTGTGATTATTGCCGTCATTCCATCTGGGATATTTGATATATGACTGTAAAGCCGCAAAAAGGGTGCCTGTTTACCGTCCGGATTGTCAATCTTTTCCTTCAGAAAATAATCCAGGGTGATGCAGATAACATTCCCGATAGCTGAACGGTGTTTTTTGTCGGGTAAACCGTTATCGTCAGCGCTCAATGACAGGAGGGGTTATGCAGGGTGTAATGAAATTCATTAAGGGCTGGCTGGTTTTTTCACTGCTATGGGGCATTTTTATGTGGTTTGTTTCCTGGAAAGCGCAGGGAAAAGAACCCGGCCTGGCGATAGTGATGAGCCTGTATGCTGGCCTGATTTATCAGGCGTTAATGACCATGGTGGCGCGCTACAAAACCCGTAAATCACAGGCCTGATTTTTCGCATCTGCTCAAGGCTCAACACGCAGCTTTGCGCTGCACTGACACTAATTTGCAAAGCCTCAGGCAAGCTAGGCGCACTTTTGGATCATTTTGTGGGTGAGTGGATAATGAGGAAGATGCCGCTAGCTGCCTGGTTTTTTCTGTTGCTGTCATTTGGATCCTGTGCTCAGCCGGTACCCGCGCCCCCCAGTATGCATGTGAACAGTGGTCGTCACTTCAATGCTGGTAACAACGGTATGGCGGATGTGGCAGAAACGCCGGATGAACATATTCAGGAAAGGCGTGATGATGTGGGATACCATCAGTAATGCTGGATGGAGCCTGAATGTTGATGAATAAAAAGCTGCGATCGCAATGATCGCAGCGAAGATGAGTGGTTAACTCTGCAATGTTACTTGTTGTAATACTTCCAGGCCTGAGTCCAGCTGATACCTGTTTCTGGCTCGTAATGTAACTGAGACCATTCACCGGTCTGGCTACACCAGCCTGCAATGACACATTGGAACAGCTTGCCTTTGTGTTGCACCACATCACCGGCTTTATAGTCGCTACCGTAAACCCATTCCGGATACCCCGTGGAATCAGAGAGTGCTGGAACGGTGATATCTTTCACCAGTGTGCGGGATTCCTTACCAGCAGCGACGGACACAGTGACTTTCAGGTTCTGTACCTGATTGGTTTTGTTAACCGTAAAACTCTGTGTAGCCAGCCCATTGCTGCCACCCTGGGCACCCGATGGAAGTGTCCATTGATAGGTCGGCACGTTGGTTGCTGTGGCAGAAGAAGACACGCCACCGGCAAAAGTGATGTTGCTGCCGTTGTCCGTGGGGAGGATGACTAATCCCAGAGCATCAATAAATGCCTGATCATGGTTTTGTGCCTCCTGAGTGACTTCAATCGGATGAGTTTGCGTGGCGGAGCGCGCACCTTTCACACTCGAAGCATTGACTTCGACAAGGTAGTTCCCGGCGGCCAGACCAGCTTTAATCTGTCCATTCTGGTCAATACCATTATCCACAATCTGGGAGCCCTGTTTCAGGGTCCATTGATAACTGGCCTGGTCAAAATTCGCCCTGGCCTGCATTTGGGCCGGATTGGCGGATGGCATACTGTCTGCACCGGTAATCTCGACGTCGGGTTTCACCACGTTAATGGTTACGATGGCTTCGCCGGATTTTTGCTTGCTGTTAGTGGCGGTCAAACGGAATGTTGCTGAGACATCGAACAGTCCCTTGGGTACCACAATTTCAGCGGATTCTTTATCGTAGGATTTAAGCGTAATTTCGCTGTTACCCTCCGTACGTTCCCACTTCCAGCTCACATCCTGCTGATTACTGCTGCCGGTAACCGTATAGCCAAAACCCATATCATTGGTACCGACGACGGAGAGCGTCGTGGTATTCAGCGATACCACCGGGGCCAGACTTTCGTCGGCGCTGGAGGTGCAGAAGTCTTGGCCGTTAAAGTTGTAACTGGCCGGCCCGGAGAGGATCTCATTGACTTTGGTCGGGATACCCTGCTGCGAATCGATAACCCTGGTATCAACAACACCGTTATAGTCTTCGGTAAAGTTATAGTAGCTGCCGTTCGCCAGCTTATTACAAACGGCCGCGTTCATACTATTCAGAATCAAACCATTGTCGTTACTGGCCGCCCAGACAAACAGGCCACCTAATTTATATTTTTTAAGCAGGTCACCTTTGGCAATGACTGAACGTTGCGAGTCAAAGGTTTCAACCTGAGCCGTTGGATTACCATTTACCGAGGCAATGGGTTTCCAGATATAGGCAGCTTCAGCTTGTTTATCGTAATAGGTATCCTGCTTCTTGCTGATAAAGGTATCGTACAATTCGCGATAGTCAGTCACACCATTTTCAAAGGTTCCATTACTGCCAAGCCCTTTACGGCTGACTTCTTCGCCATTGGCAATCCCATGCCAGAAAAGTTTGTCATGCTGCGGTTTGACACTGACACTATGCCAGCCCCGGCTATAGGCAGCGGCACCTACCACCAGTTTTTCGGAGGGGAAGTCCGGGTTATTATCGAGAATGGCTTTCACTGCACCTTCGGTACTGAAACCGCGTTGCGCCTGTTCGCCAGTCATATCGTTACCCTGGCTGTCAATAACGATATTGCCCGCTTCGTCTTTGATTTTGTTCTGATTACCTTGTTGGTAATAGGTTCCGGCAATCGGTTTGGCATAGACTCCCGCATGATGGCCCGGGTTACGGGCAAAGGCACCGTACATGTCGTAAGTCATGATATTGATAAAATCAAAATCATCTTTCAGGCTGTTGAAGTCGATTGCGGCGAGTTTAGCGGGTGAGGCGCTGACGGCGGCACTCAGTTGTTTACGTTGCGCGCCGCTATATTGGGTATCCATCGCGGAACGAAGTTGTTTGACCAGCGCTGTATAGTGTTCTCTTTCATTCTGATAACCATCAATCGCCAGGTCGCCCATGGCTGACGTTCCGGTAAAACCAATGAATTCCCAGTCCAGATCGATACCGTCCACGAAAGGATATTCGCTCAGGAAATTCATAATGGATTTAACGAAAATATCACGTCCTTCTTTGGTTTCTACCATGGCGTGGAACGGCGCACTCATTGACCAGCCGCCGACGGAGACCATCACTTTCAGCTGCGGGTTCGCTTTCTTCATTCTTTCCAGCGCCTTCAAACCAAAATATGAGGCCTGAGGATCGTAACGCGAGACAGAAAAATCACCCTGCTGTTTAGCCGGTGTATCATTACCCGCCCAGCTGGTTTCTCCGTTCTCAATCGGGAAATTACCCTGGCCGCACATGGCTTTAAGGATTTTTTGCCCGCGCTCGTTACCCTCAGCGATCAGCCCGGTATTGTTGGTCACTGGCAAGGTCACATTACCTGGACGTTGTGCACCAAAATCACAAAGACCGAGGAAGCTCCAGAATATATGAGTAAGGTTTTTCGCCGGAACTAAATCGGCGGTATACGAGCGTTCCCAATAAGCCCACTCATCGAAGTACATGCCGACGATCTTATTGCTGTTGAGCTGAAAGGGGACATTCTTTTCCAGATTCGCTGCAAATCCATTCTCATTTTCACTGAGAATCAGGTTGCTGCTATTCCCTGATGAAGGATAAATATCACCTGGGTTAGCATATTCAACTTTGTAAACCTGGTAATTTTTTGGGCTGTGCGGATGCAGCCCCTCCATATCACTACTCCATGCTTTCCATTGTATTTTTGTTTTCAGTCGGTCACCACGATGGCGGCTTACATCACCTGCGCTACCACTATGATTCTCTGCAATGGTGCCACTTTCGTCTGGTGTGACTTCGACCGCAAATGCATTACCACCATAAATCGCTGATAATGTCGCTATTGCAATTACTGATAACTTCTTCATCCCTAAATCTCCAGTGTTTAATTCCGTAACAAGAATAAACAAAATATGTCAAAAGGAGCTTGAGGAAGTTCTTTGCAATAATAAGAATGAGAGAAGTGGTAGGAGAAATTTCTAAGTAGGGCAGAATAATAAAAAGAGAGGAACAGTCGGCAGGATGATATTTGCGCCTCCATGCGCAACCTGAAATGCTTATTTCCTTCCCAGCAGGAAACCGACGACTATGCCGACACTGGCTGCCAGTGCTAATCCGGTCACCGGATTTTCACGTACGCTTTTAATGACGCAATCAGCAGCATCCTGGGCCGCATAGCTGGCTTTTGCCGGATAACGTCGGGCTGCGCCTTTGAGCTGATGGCGGCGAGAACCAGTGACTTCTCCCACTTTCTCTTCTACTGCCCCTGCTGCTTCATTCAGTTTTGCTTCCGCTTTTCCAGTCATAAATGACTCCCTGATGGTTGTGAATCTCTCTTTCAGCGTAGTCAGGGAATACGTCACCAGCAACCGTGAAGAACAACGGGTTGTAACAGGGGTTTGCAGGAAAGCGGAATTCTGTCCAGGCTTGGTACAGGTAACCAGCGTCAGGAGGAGTGATGAAACGTGACGTATTGAATGAGGACGATTATGACGAAGTTTGCCGGGTGATTGGTGATGCGGTGATTGTGCTGGCGGAATGCGGGCACGAAACCAAAAGAGAAGAAATCACTGACCTGCTGAAGCGGACCCGCCACCATCGCGCCCATGATGAGCGCGATGAGCAACGTATGCTGGAACATGCTATCCGGCTGGTCAAGCCATGATAAAAATACCGGACGTCCGGCCTGATTTATTCCAGCAGCACACCCTGAATCAGGCTGGCTTTCACCACCGTGACATCCTTAATGTCCAGAGCGCGCATATATCCTTCGACCAGCAGCAAATTGCTCACGTCGGTGGCGCGATAATCGCCAGTCAGTTCGCTATCGCCTTTCCAGACCTGTTGCTTTGACGCCTGCTCTAGCGCTGCCAGATCGTATTGATTGCCTCTGATTTTCAGCTGATTCTTAATAGAAAAACCGTGCACACCCCCGATACCGATCACCCGACGGTTGCGGAGGTCCTGTTTAATTTGCGCCGGGACATCGTTGTGGGCATAAAACTCGACAAAACGCAGTACGGAAGGGCGCCAGGAGCCGATGGGATTCGGAGAGGTCGCGGAAGGCTGGTTTTTCAACACATCAACAATGAAATTTTTCAGCGTCACCGACGCCAGCTTACCCTGATACACATCGGATACCGCTTTCCCCTGCTTTTCGCGCCAGGCAGTCATCTGCATTGAGCCGCCACCAATATCCCACACCAACAGATCTTCATCGCGGAGTTTAGGGTCATTGAGGGCCGCTTTAGCGGAGCGGAAACCCAGCTCAGCTTCCTGCTGCTGGCTGATAATTTTCAGCTGCACGCCCGCCTGGTGATTGAAACGATCAATCACCGCCTGGCCGTTACCGGCAGAACGAAAAACGGCAGTCGCAACGCCGCTGATACGTTGTGGATGATAGCGTTGCGCTTGCGTCACCAGCTGTTGTAAGGCATGCAATCCCTGCTGCTGAATCGCCTCATCCAGCTGATTGTTGCCGGAGTGGGCCAGGGCGTCGTTGAAACCAATCGGGCGCTGGTCCTCAAATAATACTTTTCCCAGTTGATGCTGGCAGATATTGACTTCAGTGACGGCAATTTTGGTGGTGCCAGAACCCATATCGATACCGGCTCGCGTTTGCCAGCAATCGTCGGCAAAGGCCAGAGACGGCAGGGTGATAACAAACAACAGCGATACAACACGCACAGCAAATCTCATAGTGACTCCTGTCAGAGAAAAGATAAATGAAACGTTAACCTGCGACGCACGGCTTACGGGCATGTCCAGGTGATCATGGTGTTTTGATAGGGGTTGATTAGACGGAACTGTTTATCCGACAGTCGCTGGGCGTAATAGCCTTCGGGCGTCACTGCCGAGGGAACATACTGAAAACGGTCAGAGGAGTGCAATCTGCCGCTTTGCACGGTGACATCATCTTTGGTGACAGAAAACGCGTTAACCAGGTCAAAAATACGCGCTTCGGTGTTGCCCATCGCCTGGCCATAAATGGTGGTGACCTCGCCGGGACAATCCACGCCTTTTGGGGTGGAACTGCAGCCAGCCAGTAACAATAAGGTGAGAACTACGGTGATTCGCAACATGGTCCTGTTCCTGATTCGATCCCTGGTTTGCCGTGGCAGCAAAGTCTGCACAATGACCACGATATGCTGATCATAGCAGGTCTGGTGCCGCTTCCCATTTGCTATTTGTGTAATCGTTAAGCGAGGGGAATGTTAAAGGGTGACTTTGCTAGCAGATAAACGGTATTCTTGCCAACATTGCGCATCAGCTTAGCAGAACAAGGGAAAAGTAATGAAAGAAGAAGAAGCCAGTCTAATGATTCTTCAGCACGCCATTGATAAACTCGAAGCCGATCAAAAACAGCAGGTCATGAACTGTGTTTCGGCGCTGCGTGAGGTGATGCAGCAATTCAATCCTGATGACGCCGGTCTGGCGCTGATGTTAGTGGCGGCTGAGGTTGCCGCCGAAGAGTAGGGCCAGCAGCGCGCCGTCAGGTCCACACGGCGCGAGTTTCTTCACTGATTCATTTCTCCCACCAGCCAGCGGTGGATCACCCGCACGATATAATGCTGCTGCTCCACGGAAAGTGGCTGGTGTGCGGCAATACCGTGCCATTTCGCCAGGCAGCCGCGACAACAGGTTGCGGTCGCATGTTGGGCGATAAAGACCGGGTGACCGCGCATCGGCGTCTGCTTGCCATCGTTGTGCGGTTCGGCTTCCGCCAGACGACGCGCGATAAAATCCGTAGCGTGCTGGTCGATGATATCCGGTCCCTTATCCAGACAATATTGACGTTCTTTCGCTCCCAGATGGAAGCGACGGCGAAAGGGCGATTGCGCCAGGCGAGCAAACAGCGCGTTTTCATCTCTCATAATATCCTCCGGTCGCAATAATAACGCATTATCGGGTTTTATACTGTGTAAAATCACAGGGATCAGGCATTTCTGCTCTCGACCGGAGGTACCCTTTATTTAAGTACTGGAAGGTCTTGCTGCCAAAATTGAAACGCAGGTAACTTTTTGCGGCGTACCCGTTATATAGTATTCAGCAAACTCATGCTGTGTTGGCGTATCGTCAGGGAAGAGAATAATAACATCTTCATCAGATACGTTGTTCCTGTTGCAATATGCTTCGACGATATTGCAGGCAATTGGCATTTTATATGCTCCATATTTGTCAATATAAACAGCGTCCTGGTAAGGAACATCGATGTTTTTATTATCTACACGATCTGTTAAAGCGTAAGTGAATTGTGGAAATCTTCCCTGTGTTTTTTCTGGAACAGGTTCAAAAAATGTTTCCTTTGATAAGGCATCAGAGAGACCATATTTGGCTAAAAATTCCGGGATATCACAGGCATTTTCGGGTGCGCCAAGTCGGCAGGAAATGACGCAGCGAAAGGCCGCTCTTTCATTGACTTCCCTGAAACGGTTAATGACAAGCTGCTGTTTGTTTTCATCGGGTGTGCCAACCAGCACCTGACCACCATCGGAAGAGCGTTGCTTTAATGTATTATCATGATCCCAGCAGATAAAAAATAGAGGTGGATTTTTCCCTTCTTTCTTACGTTCTGTAATGATGTCATTCATGGTTTTATCTACGGCATCAAGCGTGGCCATCAGGTGCGCTTCTTTTACGGGTTCGGCATGGATATGAACGCCATCAATTTCGTCATGGTTGACATTATATTTTGTATAACTTTCCATGTTGATCTGGTTATTATTGCTGGCTTTTTTGCAACCCAGCAGGCCACTAAAGCATTTTGCTTTGGGTGGTTCATCACGGTGAGTGCGATAGAATTCGCCACGGGATATATTGAAGTCGTTCATGTTATTCCTCATTTGCCATTAAAGTAGGATGTGTTGCCCTGACGATTCTAGAATGACCAGATAAAGCGGCTTCATGATTATTTCGTGAGTTTTCCCGGACACGGTTTTTCATATGATGGTCGGATTTCCGGCAGAGAAAAAAGCGGTTGGGGTCACATTAATCCTTATCCTGGTTCGATTGTCCTCCGGCTGTGCTAAACCTGATGATGAGTCCAAAAGGAGGATGAGATGAAAAAGACACTGTTTCTGATTGGTACTTTTAGTCTGGGTCTGCTGCTGGCAGGCTGTGCTTCTGATCATGTTATGCATACCAATGATGGTCAAACCATTGTCACCGAGGGCAAACCGGTGGTGGATAAGGACACTGGCATGATTACTTACAAAGATATCTACGGCAAAGAACAGCAGATAAATCAAAGTCAGATCAAAGACATGTCTTCAGTCGATCAATGATTTAGTCGTGCGATAACGTTGCGGCCCGCATCTGGCGGGCCATTTAGCGCCGCAACGCAGTATTCTGTGATACCCTCCGTAAAACCCCAATGAAATCATTATCTAACCTCAGCGGAGAATCCAATGAAGGCGATAGCTATTGTCGCTGGCCTGGTGGCGTGCCAGATCGCACCCGCCTGGAGTGAAAGCGAATTCCAGGTCACCTGTCCGGGACGGCCCACGATGACGGTGTCGCGTGCTGAGTACGGTCTTAGCATGTTGATGTGGCCGACACACCATTTCCAGATTGCGGCTGGTCAGCAACGTACCCATTTGCAGGATGGTGATCAGGTGGCAATCACCCGCTTCCGCAATGGCGATCAGTTGATCGTCAATAAAAACAACGGCGACACCTTTTTCGTTTACGCCGGCAGCGATAAGCTGTTGCCCTGCGCTCGCACTGAAAAACGCGATATTGATATCCTCTCGCTGGAGCGTTACGACGATAACCAGCATCCACCTTCATAATGAATTGCCGCCACAAGGAGCCGCCAATGCAACTTAAGGTTACAGAAAAGGTGACACATCAGGATCTTGATGAAGTTCGACTGGGGCTAACTGCGTTTAACAGCCGCTTTATCAATATTGATGAATTGAAATCGATTGGCGTGTTTGTCACCGATGATGAGGGTAAAAAACTGGCCGGGCTGACAGGTTCCACGGCTGGCAACTGGTTGCGCATTGATATGTTGTGGGTGAGTGATGCCCTGCGTGGTCAGGGTGTGGGCAGTAAATTGATGCAGGCGGCGGAAGAAGAAGCACGTGCGCGTGGCTGCTGTTATGCCCAGGTGGATACCGCCAGCTTCCAGGCCCGACCTTTTTACGAAAAACTGGGTTATACGCTACGTTTTAGCCTGGATAACTATCCGCGCCACCATCAGCGTCATTATCTGAGCAAAACCCTCTGATTACCCCGGCGGCTGCTGGCGTAAATCCAGCGGCGCCTGTTCCGCTTCATCAATGGCCGCCAGCCAGCTTTGCAGCGTCATTTTCTGCCATGCCAGATGACCCCGCGTGGTGCTCATCAACACCACGTCCGGGCGCAATGAACGATACAGATCGAGTGACTGGAGCAGCTCAGCCGGATTGCTCTCCGGCACCAGTACGCTAATCCAGCGGTTATGTTCACGCGTCAGGGTATCCCCCACAAACAAATAGGTACGCCCATACGGAGAGTGGTAGAGATAACTGCTGCTGCCGGGGGTGTGGCCAGGGGTGGGTAACAGATGAAAATCGCCGAAATGCGCTTCCTGCTGGCTGAAGGTGTCATCCGGTTCTATCACTCGGCTGACGGGCCCAAGCGCGCGGTTGTGACAATATAGCGCGCTATTAAAACGCTGCTGAATCACCAGCGCACCCGGCGCGGCCTCATGCCAGTGGGTGAGATAATGACGAATGACACCGCCAGTATCGGCCAGCACTTCGTGATCGAGCGGGTTTTCAACCCGGCCAATCAGCAGGTTGCCGCGCGGATGGCGCAGCATAAACCCATGCATCATCAGATCACTTTCCGCCTCTTCGGCGGGAAATTCAGGTGTGGAGATCCACAAATCGTCGTATAGCGGCTTCATTGTCGGTCTCCTGCGGCAATGCCGTTAGCGCAATGTCGGGTGGCCGGTAAAGGCGAACTGAGCTTCTCCGTTACGAATCTGCAAACTGGCGCTGGCACCAAGGGGGAGCGTGACGGTGTCGGCTGCATGACCAAAAGCCAAATCGCTGATCACCGGTAGCTGATACTCATCCCGGATACGCTGCCAGACGGTGGCAAAATCAAAGCCGTTGTCGTAGTCAGAAAGGGAGGTGCTGGTGAAGCTGCCGGTAACGATCGCCTTTTGCCGCGCCAGGATGCCGCTTTGATGCAGCTGAATCAGCATGCGTTCAATGCGGAAAGGATGTTCATTCACATCCTCGATCACCAGAATGCCATCTTCAATCTGCGGCAACCAGGGGGTGCCAATCAGCGAGCAAATCATCGCCAGATTGCCGCCCCATAAAGTTCCCTGCCAGCGTCCTTCATCTGGGCTGCTGCTACGCCAGTTAAGATTGACTGTAGGTGATGTCAGCGCCTGCCAAAAGTGGCTAACGGTAAAATCAGATAATGCCTCGGCGCCAAAATTGCCTGCCAGCATCGGTCCGCTGAAAGTGATGAGCCCGGTCTGCGCCAGCAACGCCAGCTGAATGGCAGTGAAATCGCTGTGACCACACAAGGCAACCGGCTGGTTCAGCAACTGGCGCTGTAAACCCACATAGTCAAGGTTATCCAGCAGCCGTGACGCACCATAACCGCCGCGTACCGCCAGCACAATGTCCGGCAACGGGCTGAGTGAGGCCAGCTGATTGACGTCGTCCAGCCGTTGTTGGTCATCACCGGCAAAACGCTGAAAACGGCGTGCAATGACGGTTTGATTTTCAAGATGATGCCCCTCAGCCTGCAAACGCGTCACTGCGCGCTGGGCGGCATCCTGATTGTGGCAGTAACCGGAAGGGGCGATCAGACGTATCGAACGGGGGGCAACCATAACTCTCATCCTGCTGTGGGCTGGCTTGCCGATGATGACGAAATGCGTTACGGAAGTCACGATCTGGCAAGGTTTTTTACGTATTTAGGACAAACGGCAATTTTACCTGGTCGTAAGCCAGGTATGATAGCTTGCGCCGAATCTATTGCGGAATACAAAATTCAGTGAAAATCCGACTACTTATGCTCTCTGCGCTGTTGCTGGCGGGATGTGCCAGCGAACCGCAAACCGTTGTGACTCCAGAGAAAAATACACCTTTAACCCAGGCACCACCGTCGAAAATTAATGACGCATGGTCCATGTTTACTGAAGATGCCGCCAGTCATTATGGTGTTGATGAGAAGTTAATCAGCGCCATTATTAGTGTCGAGTCGGGGGGAAACCCCACCGTGACCAGCCGCTCCAATGCGGTTGGGCTCATGCAGATTAAAGCCTCCACAGCGGGCCGTGCGGTGTATCGCGCCCAGGGACGTCGTGGTCAGCCAAGCTCCTCTGAACTCCGCGATCCCGCAAAAAATATTGATATCGGCACCGCCTATATCCGTATCCTGCAGGAATCAGAATTAGCAGGCATCCGTAATCCGCTAACATTGCGTTACGCCACCATTGTCTCCTATGCCAACGGGGCAGGGGCGTTGTTGCGCACCTTCTCGCGTGACCGTGACCGCGCCATTGCGATGATCAATGCCATGAGTCCTGACGAGTTTTATCAGCATGTGCAGAACAAACATCCGGCGGCCCAGGCACCGCGTTATTTGTGGAAAGTCACCACAGCGTATCGCACCATCGGTTAACGTCTGACGATTATCCCTCCAGCAGAAGTCTGGCGGTGGGATAATCGACAATCAGCACATTCACGTAGCCGCCGCGTAATGCGCCGCGAATCGCCTGGGCTTTTTCCTTACCACCGGCCAGCGCCACCACCTGCGGGCAACTTTTGACCTGCGCCAGTTCCATCCCAATCACCGGATCTTCTGCCGTGCTCAGCACCGGTTTCCCCTCGGCATCAAAGTAATGCAGGCATATATCGCCCACCGCACCGCGTTGCGCCAGGGTGCGCAACATCTCTTCGTCGTAATAGTTGCCGGAATTACGCAGCAGCGCCGAGGGTTCGAGATCGCCAATGCCGACAATCGCCAGGTCCACCTGCTCAAATTTCTCCAGTACCACCGCAACATCAGGGTTAACCGACAAGCGCTGGCGATCCTGCACTGAATGTTCAATCGACTGAGACGGCAGCAGCCATGCCGGACAATTCAACAGCGCCGCCAGATTTTGCGTCAGGATGGTGGCCTGCACATTGCCGTTGGTCCCCACACCGCCCAGCAGCTGGATCACGCCACGACAGGGGGCATTAAGCGGATGCAGCGCATCCACCATGGCGCGGATGGTGCCGCTCCATGAGGAGATGCCGATCAACTCATCGGCGCGTAAACGGGTTTCCAGATAATGTGCCGCCGCCGAGCCAATGGATTGCTTAATTTGCAGGGCGGATGCCTGCTCCGGTACATCCACCACAATCGCCTGCGGCAGCTGGTAAGCCTGCTCAATGGCTTTCTCCAGCTCGGGAAACACGTTGGCCGGGGGTACCACACTGATTTTAACAACACCTTCTTTCACACTGCGGTTGAGGATGCGTGAGACAAAGGATTGCGACAGTTTCAGCAACTGCGCGATGTCCGATTGCTTCATCCCCTCGAGGTAATACAGGGTGGCAATTTTCACCATCAGCCGTTGTTCGTCCTGTTTTGCCATGGTTTTTTCCCTCTTCAGATCTGCCTGGTATTGTTAATCACCCGCTCAAAAATAACAACGCAGAACAATTTGTGATCGTTTTCGCTTTTTCAGGATCCGGCATTGGACGACATCCATTGGCGGGTGCATAGTCATTATGCATATAAAATCGCAATTGAATATATATTCAAGCGGAGAAAAACCAATGAACGCGAACCTCGTCAAAGTTACCCTGCTGGCTTCACTCCTGACGTTGTCTGCTGCCTCGCAGGCGGCGGATAAGGGCCTGCTGGCCATTATTACCCCGTCACACGATAACCCGTTTTTTAAAGCCGAAGCGGATGGTGCGCAGGAAAAAGCCAAAGCCCTCGGTTATACCACGCTGGTCGCTTCACACGATGATGACGTCAACAAGCAAAACCAGTTGATCGAAACGGCCATTGCGCGCAAAGCCAAAGCGATCATCCTGGATAACGCCGGGGCGGATGCCACCGTCGGGCCGGTACAGAAAGCCAAAGATGCCGGTATCCCCACCTTCCTGATTGACCGTGAAATCAATAAAACCGGTGTGGCGGTAGCGCAAATCGTCTCCAACAACTATCAGGGCGCGCAGCTGGGCGCAGAGAAGTTCGCTAAATTGCTGGGCGGAAAGGGCGACTATGTTGAGCTGCTGGGTAAGGAATCCGACACCAATGCTGGCGTGCGTTCGCAGGGCTACCACGATGTGCTGGATGATTACACAGACATGAAAATGGTGGCACAGCAGAGCGCCAACTGGAGCCAGACTGAAGCCTTTAGTCGCATGGAAACCATTCTGCAGAAGAACCCGAATATTGTCGGGGTGATCTCTGGTAACGACACCATGGCACTGGGTGCGGAAGCCGCACTGAAAGCCGCAGGCAAAACCAACGTGATTGTGGTCGGTTTTGACGGCAGCGATTACACCCGCGACTCGATCCTGAATAAAGGCAATATCAAAGCCACGGTATTACAGCCGGGCTGGGATCAGGCGCAGATGGCGGTGGAACAGGCGGATTACTACCTGACCCACGGCAAAGCGCAGAAGGAAGAGAAACAGCTGATGGATTGCGTGCTGATCGACGACAGCAACGCTGCGAAGCTGAAAACCTTCCGTCTGGCGCAGTAACGCGGAGGTCGGCATGAAGGGCAAGGCAGCAGGCAGATTGATCATGGCGGCGCTGACGTTGCTGCTGACGGCATGCACCGTGGTGGATCTTGATGCAAACGGCAATCCCATCATGCCGAAAGATCCCCACGCGAAACCGGGTTACACCAATCAGACGCCGCAGCAAATCGCGGAAGAAAGCTGGCAAAGCCGGGTCGCACAGCCAGCAGAAAAACAGGCGCTGAGCTGGGGTGATATGGAAACCAAAAGCCATACGTTGAAAGCGGGCACCAGCGAAAGCGTGTTTGTGCGCGCCGGCGGCATGGTGACGGCGTTGGATAGCAGCAACGATCGCGAGCGCGTCCTGACCGTCACCATCAATGGTAAACCGGTGAAGGTGTTGATCGGTCCGGTGTTGCGCAGCAATGCGATTCGTGATGCGGCGGGCTTCCGTTTCGAAGAGTTCACCAATCAGGTGCAGTACGCACAGCTGACCAAAGCACTCAATCGCCACGCGGTGAAACAGCTACCCACGGTGGATGCCAGCTGGGTGGGTAAACCGCTACAGGCGATTCTGGCGGTCACCATGGGGCCGGGTACGGTGGATGAAGTGGTGGCTGTGCAGTTGCAACAGGGGAACGGATGATGAGCGACGAAATTATCCTGCAGGCGAATCATATCTCGATGTTGTTCCCCGGCACGCTGGCGCTGGATCGGGTGGATTATCGTGTCTGGCGCGGCAAAGTGAACGTCATTATCGGCGAAAACGGTGCCGGTAAATCGACGCTGATGAAAATTCTTGCCGGAGTCCAGCAGCCTACTACCGGCGAAATGTTTCTTAACGGACAGAAAGTGGTGTTCGCGAGTACACGCGATGCGGCACGACACGGCATCGGCATGGTGCATCAGGAGCTGAACCTGTTTGAAAACCTCAGCGTGTCTGAAAACATTTTTCTCGGGCGCGAGATTCAGCGTGGTATCCGCCCGATCAACGAAGCAGAACAGGCGCGCCGCACCGCCGCGCTGATGCAGCGCCTTGATCAGCCGATCTCGCCGCAGGAAAAGGTGGGCAACCTCAAAGTCGGACAGCAGCAACTGGTGGAAATCGCCAAAGCGCTGGCGGAGGACGCCGACATCCTGATCCTCGACGAACCCACCTCGGCGCTGAGTAAAACCGAAGTGGAGATTCTGTTCCGGGTGATCCGTGAACTGACGCGCCAGGGCGTCTCGATTATTTATATCTCGCACCGGCTGGAGGAGCTGATGGCGATTGGTGATGTGATCACCATTCTGCGCGACGGTCGCTTTCAGGCGGAAGCGCAGGTGAGCGAGATCGATGTGCCGTGGATTGTGCGCGAGATGCTCGGCAGCGAACCGGTTAGCAACTTTCTGCCGCCGAATCGCCAGTTTGGCGCGGCGGTGCTGGAGGCAGAACACATCACCTGTGTCAGCCCGAATGGCAACACGCTGGTGGATGATGTCAGCTTCCATGTGCGTTCCGGGGAGATTGTCGGCATCTACGGGCTAATGGGTGCCGGGCGTACCGAGCTGTTCGAGTGCCTGCTGGGTAGCCAGCGTAACTATCTCGGCAAGCTATGGCTCGATAGCAAGCCGTTGCCTACGCGTTTGCCAACCGCAGAACGTATCCGCATGGGGATGAGCCTGGTGCCGGAAGATCGTAAACGTGCCGGGATCTTTCCCATCTCTTCTGTCGCCAGCAATCTGACCATCGCCAGCCTGTGGCGACGCCTGTCGCACCGCATGGTCATTGCCCAGCAGGCGGAGCGCGAAGCGGTGAACAGCACGGTGGGCAATCTGGCGATCAAAGTGTCATCGCCGGAGGTGGCCATCAGCGCCTTAAGCGGCGGTAATCAACAGAAGGTGGTGATTGGTCGCTCGCTGTTAACCAATCCGCGCCTGCTGCTGTTGGACGAACCGAGCCGCGGCATTGATGTCGGGGCCAAAGCAGAGGTGTTCCGCATGATGGTGCGCCTGTCGGAGCAGGGCATTGCGGTGCTGTTTTCCACCTCCGATCTGAAAGAAATCATGGCCGTGGCCGACCGTATTCTGGTGATGTCCGGCGGCAAACTTACAGCCGATCTTCCGCGCGCAGAAGCAGAAGAAGCGGCGCTGGTTAAAGCAAGCGCACAGGGGTTCTGAAGATGAAAAGCAACAGCGCCGTGGCGTTCGCCGCCCAGCCAGCAAAAGCCTTTAACTCACGCGAAGGGCTGATCCTGCTGCTGTTAAAACTGCGCACCTTTATCGCGTTGTTCCTGATCGTGGGTTTCTTCTCGGTGACGGTGCCGGATTTTCTCGCACTGGGCAGCATGGTGATTATGGTGAAGCATATCGCCATCAACGCCTTCCTGGCGTTGGGTATCACCTTTGTCATTATCACCGCCGGTATTGATCTCTCCATCGGTGCGACGCTCGGGTTGTGCGGCATGATCGCGGGCTGGCTCATCACCAAAGGTATCGTGCTGCCAATGTTTGGTATCGCCATCTTCCCCAGCGTGTGGGTAATTGTGCCGCTGGTTTTGCTGGCAGGAGCCTTAATTGGTGCCGCCAACGGCTGGATCATTACGCGCTATAACGTCGCACCCTTTATCTGCACCCTTGGCACCATGTACATCCTGCGCGGTACCGCGATGCTCACCTCCGGCGGCGAGACGTTTCCTGGCCTGCAAGGCAATCCGCTGCTCGGCAATACCGGCTTTGACAAAATCGGTGCCGGGTACTTTCTCGGCCTGCCGTGGGCCATCTGGATGATGGTGCTGCTGGCGCTGGTGATCGCCTATATCGCCCGGCGGTTGCCGTTTGGCCGCCAGGTGTATGCGATTGGCGATAACGAGCGGGCGGCAGAACTCTCCGGGGTGAAGGTGAAGCAGGTGAAAATCTGGGTTTATACCTTGTCCGGATTCTGTGCAGCGATCGCCGGGATTGTGGTGTCATCGCAGCTGGTGGCCAGCCATCCCGCCAACGGCACCTCGTTTGAAATGAACGCCATCGCGGCAGTGGTGCTGGGCGGTACTTCGCTGGCAGGGGGGCGCGGCACCATTCTCGGCACGCTGGTGGGGGCCTTCGTTATCGGCTTTCTCGCTGATGGTTTAATCATGATGGGGGTCAGCGAATTCTGGCAAATGGTGATTAAAGGCATCGTGATTATTGTCGCGGTAATCATTGACCAGATGCAAAGCCGGATGCAGCAAAAAGCCGCGGTAGTGGCGCAGAAGGCGCTGATCGAGGAGGGGGACAGCAACGCAAAAGTTTAATCGGTTGGGGTGCAGGCGGCCCTTGTCTGTCCCCCTTTTTTTGCTATGCAGGAATATATATTCAGATTCGATTTAAAATTCAGAGGTAACCATGAATCCTTTCAAATACTCTGTGGCTGAGCTGACCGCCAAAGCGCGGGCGGTGCGTCGGCGGATTATCCAGCTCAATGCGGGCAGCCCGGCAGGTGGACACACCGGCGCCGATCTGTCGCAGGTGGAAATCCTGACAGCCCTCTATTTCCGCATTCTCAATTGTGCGCCCGATCGGACTAACGATTCACAGCGCGATATCTATATCCAGTCCAAAGGCCATGCGGTGGGCGGTTATTACTGCGTGCTGGCGGAAGCGGGCTATTTCCCTGGCGACTGGCTGCCAACCTATCAGCATGCCGATTCGCACCTGCCGGGCCATCCGGTACGACAAAAAACCCCGGGTGTCGAGCTGAATACCGGCGCGCTCGGCCACGGTTTACCGGTGGCTGTCGGGATCGCGCTGGCAGCGAAAAAGGATGGCAGCAACCGCATGATTTATGTGGTGACCGGCGACGGTGAACTGGCGGAGGGCAGTAACTGGGAAGCGGCGCTGGTGGCGGCGCATTATGGCCTCGATAACCTGGTGATTATCAACGATAAGAACAAGTTACAGCTGGCAGGACATACGCGCGACATCATGAACACCGATCCTCTGCCGGAAAAATGGCGCGCATTCGGTTTAGAAGTCACCGAATGCAACGGTAACGATATGGCAGCGGTGGTGGCGACGCTGGAAAACCTGCCGCGCAATGGCAAACCCCAGGTGGTGGTGGCTGATACCGAAAAAGGCTTTGGTGTTTCGTTTATTCAAAGCAAGGCCGAGTGGCATCACCGGGTACCGAAGGGAGAAGAAGTCGCACAGGCACTGGAGGAGCTGAAAGATGAGTAATGCACAACACCTGGCCAACGTGATGGTCAACGCGTTTATTGACGCGGTCAATCGTGGTATCGATCTGGTGCCGGTGGTGGCGGATTCGACATCTACCGCCAAAATATCTCCCTTTATCAAGGCATTCCCGGATCGGCTGGTGAATGTCGGCATCGCCGAGCAAACCCTGGTGGGCACCGCTGCCGGGCTGGCGATCGGCGGCAAAGTGGCGGCGACCTGTAACGCTGCGCCTTTTCTGATTTCACGCGCCAATGAACAGGTGAAAGTCGATGTTTGCTACAACAACACCAACGTTAAGCTGTTCGGCCTGAATGCCGGGGCCAGTTACGGCCCGCTGGCCAGCACCCACCACAGCATTGACGACATCGCCGTGATGCGTGGCTTTGGCAACATCGAAATCTATGCGCCTTCCTGCCCGCTGGAGTGTCGTCAGATCATTGATTACGCGCTGGAACATGTTGGACCGGTGTATATCCGTCTTGATGGTAAAGACCTGCCGCAACTGCACGATGAAAACTACCAGTTCCGCCCGGGCCAGATTGATGTATTGCGCACCGGGCGCGACATTGCGCTGGTGGCGATGGGATCGACGGTACACGAAATTGTCACGGCGGCAGAGCAGTTGCAGACGCAGGGGATCGATGCAGGTGTGATCGCCATTCCATCGATTCGCCCTTGTGATACCCAACAGCTGCGCGACCTGTTAAATCACTATCCAGCGGTGATCACCGTGGAAGAACATAACGTTAACGGCGGCGTAGGCAGCCTGGTGGCGGAGGTGCTGGCCGAAGGGGGCTGTGGCATCCCGCTGTTACGGCTGGGTATCCCGGATGGGCAATACGCCATCGCCGGAGATCGCGCCTCTACCCGTGCCCGGCATAGCATTGATGCTGCTGGCGTAGTGAACAATGCAGTGCGCATTTGCGCAGGAGCGTGAACATGGCAGGGCCGTTAATACTGGCGATTGATGAGGGCACTACCAACGCCAAAGCGATTGCCGTGGACCGCAGTGGCACGGTAGTGGCACGTGGCAGCCAGCCGCTGACGCTGGCCCATCCGCAACCGGGGCTGGCGGAGCAGGACCCGCTGGCGATCTGGCAGGCGGTAAAACAGGCGGTGACGGATTGCCTGGCACAATGCGGCGGCGCACCGGTAGCCGCCGTGGCGATCAGCAATCAACGTGAGTCGGTGCTGATCTGGCAGCGGCGTGACGGGCAGCCGCTCACCCCGCTGGTGAGCTGGCAGGACCGCCGTTCCGAATCGTTCTGCCGTGATTTGCGCCAGGCGGGCAAAGCGGCACGCATCACTGGCCTGACCGGGCTGGCGGTTGACCCGATGTTTCCCGCCGCCAAACTGACCGGCATGCTGGCGACGCTGCCGGACGGTCTGGCGCGTGCGCAGGCAGGAGAGCTGTGCATCGGCACCGTTGATAGCTGGTTAAGCTGGCAACTCACCGGCGGCGAGTGTTTTGTGACCGACCATGCCAATGCGGCCCGCACCCAGTTGTATAGCCTGCATGCGGGTGACTGGGATGATGAGCTGCTGGCGTTGTTTCATATTCCGCGCGCTGCCCTGCCACAAATTGTTCCTTCTGCCAGTGCGCAGGGAGTGGTGACCCTTGGCGATATCCCCGGTTTAGCACCCGGTACGCCGCTGCTGGCGCGTATCGGTGATTCCCATGCGGCGTTACAGGCACAGCGCAGCGGCAGCGAGGAGGTGGTGAAGGCCACTTACGGCACCGGATCGTCGCTGATGATGTCGATGGCTACGCCGTTGCTGACGGAAAACGGCCTCAGCACCACGGTGGCCTGGCATGACGGCACTTTGCGTTTTGCCTTTGAGGGCAATATCACCCACACAGGTTCTGGCGCAGCCTGGCTCGGGCGCATGATTGGTGTCAGCGATCCACGGGAACTGACGCGCATGGCGCAAAGCACGCCAGATAACCAGGGTGTCTATTTTGTTCCGGCGCTGTCCGGATTGGGCGCGCCCTGGTGGGATCTGAAAGCACGCGGCATGTTATGCGGCTTAACCGATGCGGCGACACCTGAGGTGCTGGCGCGGGTGGCACTGGAATCGATCACCTTTCAGATCGCCGATGTGTTTTTCGCCATGGAACAGGCGAGTGGCGTGCAGCTGGCGACGCTGTGCGTGGATGGCAGCGCCACGGAAAACAGCTGGCTGATGCAGCTGCAGGCCGATGTGCTACAGCGTCCGCTGCACCGGGCACCGACGCCGGAAGTGTCGGCGCTGGGCGCAGCATTGCTGGCCGGACGTACGCTGAGCTGGTGGCAGCAGGGCAGTGAAATGGCGGCGTTGCAGGGTGGCAGCGTGATCTATCCACGTGAGGAGCGGGCGAAACAGATACAGGAAAACTATAAAGGCTGGCTGGACGCAGTCTCACGCTGCCGTTATCAGCCCCATTAGTCTGGAACAGTGCGGCGCGGGCAGGCCGCGCCGTGATGGTTACTGGAATCGATTTGCCTTGTCACGTGCCAGGCGTTCCAGCGCAAAGATCACCTGCTGCAGCTGGCGCTCCTGCACCGGTTCAATCGCAGTAAAGCGAAAACTCAGACGCGGGGTGATGCGGGTTTCATTTTTGCTGGTGACGGTGCTGCGCTCGCCAATATGCAGCAGTTGTGCCGTCACCTCAAAATGACCATATTCCCCCAGTTCGACGCGCAGATTTTTAAACGAGTCGCCCTGGCTCAGGCCTTCGGGCAGCTTTTCATCCACCAGCACTCCAATGCCACCCAGCGACAGATCCTGCAAACGAAAACGCACTTTGTTGCCGTCCGGCCATTCACTGTGGCACCAGAATGCCGGCTCCAGTGGCGCGCTGACGCGAAAAAATTCGCGGCGCTGAATTTGCCACACCAGCTCCGGCAAAGGGGCACTGAAGGCAGGCAGCCCTTCATAAGTCACTTGCTGCAAACCGCTCAGGCTGAATTCCACCTTCGCTCCCTGGGTTTCCGCCGCGATGTTGACTTCGCCGCTACTTAACGCCAGGGCGTTATCCTGCGCATTGCTGCCGAGGTCGAAGATCACCTGATCTTCGTCCGTTGCCAGCATTCGACTAATAAACTGACTGTGGGAGACGCTCACCATCAGCGGGGTCTGATAACGTAACAGGTCTTTCATCACATTCAGAACCGCCAATGTGCCTCGTTTCAGATATTGTTCTTTATCGGCTTCTTTCACGTCCTGCTCCACTTTCCGATCGTTACCATCACGCCTGCGCGGCTTTGCGACTGTTATCGGTACAGGATAAAGAAGCTTTAGTCTGCTAACTATTTTTTCCCGTTGCGTTTGTGCAGCAGATCAAAAATCCCGGACTATACTTATCGCTGTGAACACCTTGATTAATAAAGTAAGGAGCAACAAATGGGTATCATTTCATGGATTATTTTTGGCCTGATTGCCGGGATTATTGCTAAATGGATTATGCCAGGTAAAGACGGCGGTGGATTTATTATGACCGTGGTTCTCGGCGTGGTGGGTGCGGTTGTCGGCGGCTGGATCAGTACCCTGTTTGGCTTTGGTAAGGTGGATGGATTTAACTTCGGCAGCTTCGTGGTGGCGGTCATTGGTTCCATCGTGGTGCTGTGGATTTACCGTAAAGTTCGCAGTTAGTTATTACCGCATTCCGTAGCGGCGCGATTTATCGCGCGTCTTTTAAAACCCGCGCGATAAATCGCGCCGCTACGGGACTTAAGATTTAAAAATCATAGCCGATGGTTGCCGTCACGGTACGTTCCGCACCACGGTAGCAATAACCGGTACCATAACAGGCTGCAAGGTATTTACGGTCAGTCAGGTTATTGGCGGTCACCTGCAACCACGCCCCTTTCAGACCTGAGTTCCACGCGCTCAAATCAGCACGCACTGAAGCATCAAACAGCGTCACTGACGGCAGACGCGTGGTGTTTTCGTTATCTGCCCATTGCTTGCCAATGTAACGTATCCCCGCACCGGCACTCAGACCATAATCAAACTGATAATGACCCCAGAAGGACGCCATGCTGTTGGGGGTGACGTAAGGCGTATGACCATCGTTACCATCCACCGAGTCCTTAAAGCGCAGGTGGTTCAGGGTATAACCGGCGAGGGTGCTGAAGCGCGGAGTGAGCTGATTGCGTGCCTCCAGTTCGATCCCCTGTGAATGGACCTTGCCGGAAGGCGTATAGGTGCCGGATATCACGTCACGGTTGGCGACATCGTTCTGTGTCAGGTCGTACACCGCAACCGAGTACATATCCCGTGTGCCCACCGGCTGGTATTTCACCCCGGCTTCATATTGCTCGGAGGTGGTCGGTTTCAACTGGTTGCCATTGGGATCGGTCAGCGAGGCGGGCGTAATTGCCTGGCTCCAGCTGACATAAGGCGAAATACCATTATCCAAGGCATACAGCAGGGCTGCACGGCCACTGATATGGTCGTCCTGGCGGCGGCTGGTGCCATTTTCGGAGACGATACGATCATAACGGCCGGAAAGATCCATATGCCAGCGATCCAGCTGTAACTCATCCTGTAAATAGAGACCGGTTTGATAGTAACGGCGCGTCTCTGCGGCCCAGTCATAATCCGGCATGGTACCCACCGCTTCGCCGGTCCACGGATTGAGTGAGCTGGCATAGCCGCTGGCACTCAAAATATCGTTCTTATAACGATGATACTCAGCGCCGAGGGTGACACGATGCTGCAATGCGCCGGTGCTGAAATCTGCCTGCAACTGGTTATCCGTCGCCCACGCTGACAGCGAGGAGCGCTCACCGGAATAATAACGGGTCAGCAGGTCCGGGTTGGTGGCATCCCAGCCAATCTGGTAGACCTGGTCCAGATCAACATTGGAGTGGCTGTAGCTGCCGGTGGTATGCACCGACCACACTTCATTGAAACGATGGGAGAAATCATAGCTATAGATCTGCTCATGACGTTTGAATTGATCGAGGGCACTATCCCCTTCATAGAAACTGTCGCTCAGCTTGCGGCCATTATGGCTGTACAGCGTACCTTCGGCAGGGACGGACCCGTGATAACCACCGGAAGGATCTTTTTGCAGGTAAGCACGCAGAATCAGGCTGGTATCTTCGTCCGGCTGCCACATCAACTGGGGCGAAATGGCGTACTTCTCTTCGCGGGTATGATCGTATTGCGTGTCGCTGTTGCGGGTGATGCCGGTGAGACGAAACGCCCATTGATCGTTGATTGCATTGGTGTAATCAAAGGCGGCGCTGTTGGTGGCATTGGTGCCGGTTGACAGCCGGAAGTGCCCCTCTTCGGCGAACTGCGGGCGTTTGCTCACCATATTCACCAGGCCGCCGGGTACCGTCTGACCATATAACGCCGAGGAAGGACCTTTGATCACGTCGATGCGATCGAGGAACCAGGGATCCACCTGCAACACATTGAAACTGCCGCCATCACTCATCACGCGCAGGCCGTCGAGGAAGGTGTTATCCACATCGCCACCGTGGAAGCCGCGCAGCGAGATGGTGTCATAACGGGTGGCGGCACCGCCAAAGTTGGTAAACACGCCGGGGGTGTAATTCAGGGCCTGATTAAGATCGGTTGCCCCCTGGTCTTCCATCTGTTGCCGTGTGACCACCGAAATTGACTGTGGTGTGGTGATGAGTGGCTGGTCGGTTTTACTCGCGCCGCTGCTGCGGGTGGCCAGGTAACCCTGGGTCGGCGAAGTGGCGTTCTCCTGTGGTTGAGCGGTCACCACCAGCGCATCCTCGGCGAAACTGATGCCGGGCAACGCCAGTGCCAGTGTGCAAAACACACGGCAACGATTGAGGGTAAACAGGCGGGTCATGATAAGTCCTCAGACAGAAAAAGGCAGTGGGCTGCCAGAAAGCGTTAATAGAAATAAAAATTAGAGTGAGAATTATTATCTTTTAGATAAGGTCATTTCAAGATGTAAAAAAAACGCCGCATTGCTGTGAGGAAAATTAACAGTCCGAGGGAGCTACGGGGGAATTGAAGGGGCAATGCCGTAGCGGCGCGATTTATCGCGCGGTTTTTAAAGACGCGCGATAAATCGCGCCGCTACAGGATGTGTATTAATGCGCCGTGGTTAGCGTTGGCATATTGGGAATATCCCGTGCGCTATTACAGGTTTTATCTTTCGGACAATATTTGTCGAGCAGCATCAGCGTCACGCCATTAGTCCAGCCGAAGCCGTCCTGCAGGGGATATTCACCACCGCCGCCACCGCCAAGCTGGGCACCTTCCACCACGTATTTTTCTACCAGCTTGTGCTGTTTGTCATAGGTCATCTGGACGTTTTGCAGGAAGCGCTGACCAATCTGCTGTGCAAGCTGCGGCTGCTTATAATGTTCCAGCCCGGTCACGGCTACCCATTGCAGGGGGGCCCAGCCATTCGGTGCATCCCATTGCTGGCCGTTATTCACCGTGGTGGTCACCAGTCCACCGGGTTTCAGCAGCTGTTTCTCCACTGCGCTAGCCGTGCGATCCGCCTGTTTATCACTGGCGAGCTGCATATAAAGCGGGAACAGGGTGGCGGCGGTTAGCTGTGGTTGCACCTGCTTTTTCTGCCAGTTGTAATCGGCGTACCAACCCTGCTGCTCATTCCACAGATAACGATTAATCGCCGCCTGGCGTTTCTCTGCCTGCGCGGCAAACTGCTGTGCCCGATCGTTGTTTTTCGCCAGCTTCTCCGCTTTGGCTAAGGTCTGTTCCAGATGGAACAGCAAACTGTTCAGATCAACAGGTGCCAGCTGCGTGGTGCGGATCGAGGCCAGATTATGCGCATCAGTAAACCAGCGGGAACTGAAATCCCAGCCGGAGGCTGCACCTGCACGCAGATCGCGGTACACCTGCTTTATATCGCGTTGCGGTGCCTTCTGCGCGGTGTTGACGTCATCCAGCCAGGATTCGGTACGTGGCACATCGCGATCGTCCCAGTAGCGGTTAAGCAGGGTGCCGTCGCTCAGTTTGATCACCCTCTGGCTGGCCTGGCCTGCGGCGACGTTGTCACTGCCTGCCATCCAGTAGTCATATTCCTTCTGCAACTGCGGCAGATACTTCGTATACACGCCATCACCGTCATGGCTTGCCAGCAAATCGATCATCAGGCTGAAGAACGGCGGTTGCGAGCGACTCAGATAGTAGCTGCGATTACCGTTGGGGATATGACCGTAACGATCGAGCTCAGAGGCGAAGTTATCCACCATATCCTGTACCCGATCCCAGTGACCGCTCTCCGCCAGACCGAGCATGGTGAAGTAGCTATCCCAATAATAAACCTCACGGAAGCGACCACCGGGAACCACATAAGGTTTCGGCAGCGGCAGCAGCGAATCGTACTGGCCGGTGTTGGGGGTTGAACGCGTCAGGACCGGCCACAGGCCATCAATGTGCGCGCGCAGGCTCTGCCCGGCAGGTGGCACATAGTTATCCTGGGTGGCAGGCAGGGTGAAGTTGGCATTGACGAAATGTTTTAAATCGAAGTTGCGCTGGTTCTTTTGCATCTGCCAGTCGGCAAGAATCGAAGAGGGATTATATTTCGGGACCGCATCGGCAAAGGTTTTCTGGTCCGGATAAAATTTAGCCTGCTGAACGGCATTGAAGAGGGGGCCGAGACGCACGTCGGGTGGTTGTGGCTGGCTACTGAGCATCCGGTTGTTATCTGCGGCCCCGGCAGTGACGGCCCCCATCAGCAGGGCGGTACTGAGCAACAGGCGAAAATGCCCCGGCGTGAATACGACATTTTTTATCATCGGTTTTTCTCCTTGTCCGAAAAAGTGGTGCGCTAACGCATTGACCACCCAAACAACTTTAGTCGCTATCGGGGGGGATGGCCGCCTGCAGCGCCGGAAATGTGAAGCACCCTGAATTAATCACGGCAGAAATTGCATTAACGCTAAGGTTTTTACTTGCCCTGCGGCGCTATTTCCCTGAGTCTGAGGGAAAAAAATGGAGAGCAGTATGGAGATCATCTGGTATCACCCATCGATAGACCCGGAGAGCTGGCTCAGTGGGTTACAACAGCGATTGCCGCAGGCGCAGGTGCGGCAGTGGCAGCCAGGCGACAACGCCCCGGCGGATTACGCGGTGGTCCGTTCGCCGCCGGTAGAAATGCTCAGTGGACGGGCATTGAAAGGCGTTTTTGGCATGGGGGCGGGGGTAGACGAAATCCTGCAACAGGTACAGCAGCATCCGCAAATGTTAGCGGCCAGCGTACCGTTATTCCGGCTGGAAGATACCGGTATGGCGCTGCAGATGCAGGAGTATGCCACCTGGTGTGTACTGGGCTGGTTTCGTCGCTTCGCTGACTATCAACGCCTGCAACAGCAGGCGCAGTGGCAGCAGCTTGATGGTTACACGCGGGAAAATTTCACCATTGGCATCCTCGGCGCGGGCGTACTGGGCCGCAGCGTGGCACAGAGCCTGGTCCAGTGGGGGTTTCCGGTGCGTTGCTGGAGCCGCTCGCCGAAAACCCTGGCGGGAATACAAACCTTTCATGGCGCTGACCAGCTGGCAGCCTTTCTGGATGGCACCCAGGTGTTGATTGATCTGTTGCCGACCACAGCAGAAACCACCCACCTGATCGATAAAAAATTGTTTGCCTGTCTGCCACAAGGGGCATTTTTCCTCAATATTGCGCGTGGTGCGCATGTGGTGGAGGACGATTTGCTGGCGGCACTCAACAGCGGGCAGCTGGCGGCCGCGACGCTGGATGTGTTCCAGACCGAGCCATTACCGGCAGACCATCCACTCTGGTCACATCCGCATGTCACAATTACGCCACATAATGCCGCAATGACGTTGCCGCAAGAGGCGATGGATTATATTGCAGATGCCATACTTAAGCTGGAGCAGGGGCAGCAAGCCCCCGGTCTGGTTGATCGTCAGCGCGGTTATTAAATCACTTTGCCGTTTGCCTGTTGCAGACGGCCTGTCAGGAGAAACCGATGTATCCCGTCGATTTACATATGCATACCGTTGCCAGTACCCATGCCTACAGCACGCTGCATGACTATGTCGTGCAGGCGAAACAAAACGGTCTGAAGCTGTTCGCGATTACCGATCACGGTCCGGATATGGCCGATGCGCCGCATTACTGGCACTTCGTCAACATGCGCATCTGGCCGCGCGTGATTGATGGTGTCGGTGTGTTGCGTGGCATTGAAGCCAATATCAAAAATCAGCAGGGTGAGATCGACTGTAGCGGCCCGATGCTGGACGCGCTGGATTTGATCGTCGCCGGTTTCCATGAGCCGGTGTATGCCCCGCGCGATAAAGCCCACCATACCGAAGCGATGATCGCGGCGATGGCTGGCGGCCTGGTGCATATCATCAGCCATCCGGGTAATCCTAAGTTTCCGGTCGATATCCGCGCCATTGCCGAAGCGGCGGCGCATTATGATGTGGCGCTGGAGATCAACAACTCGTCGTTCACCCATTCACGCCCAGGCAGTGAGCCCAACTGTCGCGCTATCGCTGAAGCGGTGCGTGATGCCGGAGGCCGTCTGGCGTTTGGTTCCGATTCCCATACCGCCTTTACTCTCGGTCATTTCGAGCATTGTCTGCGCATTACGCGGGAAGTGGATTTTCCCGAAGATCGCGTGTTAAATGTCACGCCGCGCCGCCTGCTCGATTTTCTCGAACAGCGCACCGGCAAGCATATTGCCGAACTGGCGGATTTTTAAATTTTTTCCTCAAGGAATCCTGTTGTATGAATGAGTTTTCCATTCTTTGCCGCGTCATCGGCTCGCTGTTCAATCGTCAGCCGCAGGACCCGCTGCTGATGCCGCTGTTCACTTTGTTACGTGAAGGCAAATTACAGGCGCAGTGGCCGCTGGAGCAGGATGAGTTGCTGACCCGGTTGCAACAGAACAGCGACCCGCAGGCGCTGGCGGCGGATTACAACGCCTTGTTCGTGGGCAGCGATTGCAGCGTGCCGCCTTACGCATCGCAGTGGCCGAACGGGCCAACCGAAGCTGAGGTGCGCGCGTTTCTTAGCTCGCGTGGCATGCCGCTGGGTGAAGCCCCTGCGGATCATTTCGGTCAGTTGCTGCTGGCAGCTTCCTGGCTGGAAGACCAGTCGGCGGAAGATGAGTCTGCCGCACAACTGGCGCTGTTTGATGATTACCTGCTGCCGTGGTGCGGTGCGTTCCTGGGCAAAGTGGAAGCGCATGCCAGCACCGCGTTCTACCGTACGCTGGCGATGCTGAGCCGTGAAGCGATTCAGGCGATGCGCGACGAGCTGGCGGAAAGCGAAGACGACGCAGAGTAACTTACCAGCGGGGAGCGCTGCTGCCGAGTGGCACACCCGGTGTCGCCCACAGCTGGGGCGTGCCGGGCAAATATGACGCGGCACGCAGCCTTGCACCAATACCCCAGTGGGTAATTTCCAGCGCGGGCAGGGCATCGTCCGGTTGCGAGGCGATGCCGGTTTGCTCATTGCCAGGCGCAAAACCGTGCTGCTGCAACAGCAGCGCAGTGCGCGCCAGCGACAAACGCGCCTGCCAGCCGGTGCCGTTACTGCGTCGCTGGCGTAATCCTTCCAGTACTGCGGCAGCCAGCATATAACCGGTGGCGTGATCCAGCGCCTGCACCGGTAAGGGTGTCGGTACCGCGCTTCCGCTCCACTGCATCCCCTGATGTGCAATGCCGCTCGCCATTTGCACCAGGCTGTCGAAACCGCGTCGGTTGCGCCACGGACCACTCCATCCCCAGGCATTCAGGCTGACATCCACCAGCCCTGGTGACAGTTGCTGGCGTGTGGCAGCATCCAGCCCCAGTTTCTCCAGCGCATCAGCGCGATAGCCATGCACCAGCACATCCGCCTGGGACAGTAACCTACGTAGCTGTGCCAGCCCGTCACGGCTTTTCAGGTCCAGCCGGGCGCAGCGTTTGCCGCTGGTGATCTCCTCTTCCAGTGTCGGTTCCTGCCAGTCGGGGGGATCGATACGCAGCACCCGGGCACCAAGGCTGGCGAGAAAACGCGTGGCGACCGGGCCAGCAATGATGCGTGTCAGGTCCAGCACGCGAATGCCGTACAATGGCCGCGCCGCACTGAGTGCCCAGTCAGGGAGGGGGCCATCCGCCATGGCCTGACGGGCGAACAACGGTTCCTGGCTGACGGCGATCCCCTGCGGATGTTGTTGCCACTGCTGCACGCTGCGCATTTCGGCGGCGCAGCCACCCGCATCCACCACCGCCTGTTCCAGCGTCCCGGCTGACCACTGCCGCACTTCCGCCGCCAGCGCAGTGCGATCCGCATGCACGCCGAGCACGCTTTCCATCGCCTGCCGATGATGTGACGCGTTGGTATGCAGGCGGATCCAGCCATCTGCGGTGGCATAGTCACCGGCAAACGGGTCCCACAGCGCCGCGGGTGGGCGATTAAGGGGGATAAAGCTATGCTGGAACCAGCGCGAGGCCAGCCGCACATTAACACTTACCGGTGCCGGACGGCCCAGTAAATCGCTCAGCGCCTGGGTGGCGAGGCCGATGCTGGTGGCCGCCAGTTCACTGACGGCGTAGCAGGAACGAAAGGTATCGGGTTGGGAAAAGGCCAGCGGGGGCGCAGTGTCGTCTGCGCCGCGTAATCCCTGCCACATCTGCTGCCAGAGTGCGGCAGCGAGTGAATAATCCATGCGAAGCCTCCGGATAAATCGCGGTTCACAAGTCGCTCAGCGACGGCGCAGACGCGGAAATCGCGCGTGCATGCGCAGATTACGCAGGTTAATCACCGCAATCGCCGTACCCAGTACCACCAGAGAAGCGCCCAGGATCTTAAAACTGTTCAGGCTATCGCCCAGAATAGCAATTCCCATCAGCACCGCCAGTACCGGGGTCAGCAGCGAGTAGGGCATGATCAGATTGACGTTGTACTTTTTCAGCAGCGCGTACCACAGGGTATAAGCGACGATCGACGAAGCAAGGGCGCTGTAGAGAATGCCAAACCAGCCACGCCAGCCAGCATGGCTCAGAGAATAAAATTGTTGTGATTCAGTGAGCCAGGACGCCACACCGACAATCGGCACCGCCAGGAACGAAATCCATCCGGTTAGCGTTAGCGGCTTAATTGGCGGGGATTTTTTCACAATCATATTGCTCACTGCCCAGCCGGTGGCACTGCACAGCAGGATGCAAAGTACCCACCAGGCGGGAATGGTCGGGCTGCCGGACAGCACCACCACGCCACTCAGGGATATCGCGATGCCAATCAGCTGC
Organism: Pantoea sp. App145; assembly: GCF_047947045.1. NCBI lineage: Bacteria > Pseudomonadati > Pseudomonadota > Gammaproteobacteria > Enterobacterales > Erwiniaceae > Pantoea > Pantoea sp. App145. The sequence goes on along the minus strand of NZ_CP133290.1, from coordinate 1,114,462 downwards.
ACCAGGCGTAGCTTCTCTTTCAGTATCACCATCGCCAGCAGCATGGCGATCGGGGTGCCAAGCTGCACTACAATCGCACCGGTCCCGGCGTCGGTATAACGCATGCCGACAAACAACAGCGAGAAGTGCATAAAACCAAAGGTGAAGGCCAGAGCCAGCAGCCACGGCAATTGTTCACGGGTGATGCGGCAGAAGGGGATCAGCACAATCGCCACCACCACAAAGCGCATCCAGGTCAGGAACAGTGGCGGAAGCTCCAGTAATCCCCACTTTATCGCTATGTTGTTGAAGGCCCAGATGGAGACCACCATCAGAACCACAAAAAAATGCCGCACCGCCACAATGTCATCCTTCACACAAATTTTGTTTTCACCGGCTAATCATGGCATGAAGCGATGTATTTGGTGCAGAACGGGTAAAAATAATTTCTGTAAATGCTTAACTGCGAAAAATATAAGACATTGCAGGTAATTACTGTCAGACTGGTTTTCCGAAATATGACCTTGCAGAGGACAGTCTTCGGAATGACACAGACCCGCGCGTTACCCCTTGCCTTAATTCAACTTGAAGTCCCACCACCGGCCGTTGTGGCGCAAATTGGTGAACAACCCGCCTGGTTTATTGATGCTCTGGCATTACAGCCTGCTGATTACGTGATTGTGCGTCCGCACCTTGGCGATGCGCTACCTGCGTTTGACAGCATCAGCGGGGCGATCCTCAGCGGTTCCTGGGCGATGGTCACCGACCATGCCGAATGGAGTGAACGCACCGCCGCCTGGATTCGCGCTGCGCTGGAAGCGGAGTTGCCGCTGCTCGGCGTCTGCTACGGGCATCAGCTGATGGCCTATGCGCTGGGAGGCAAAGTGGCCGACAACCCCAATGGCTGGGAGCGGGGACTCAAGGCGCTGACGCGCCATCCGCAGGCAGAAAATGATCCCTGGCTGGGTGCGCTGCCGGATGATTTCGAGGCCTGGTTGTCGCATCGTCAGTCAGTGATCACCCCTCCGGCGCAGGCGCAGGTCCTGGCGTCCTCTGAACAGGATGGTTGCCAGATTTTGCGTTATTCCGCACAGGCGTTATCGGTGCAATTCCACCCGGAATTCAGCCGCAACATCATGTTAGCCTGTCTGCCACCGGGTGAGTCTGACGATGGCAGCGAGCTGGTGGGCGAAGATTGGGCGCGGGAACTGCTGCGCAGCTTCTGGCAGCAAACGCGACCTCAGCCGCGCGTGCAGGCTCAGGGCGCGTAATGACGGGTGCAGCGATAGACCCAGGCGGGTGGCACATTTTTCAGCACCCGCTGGCGCTGCCAGGTGAAATAACGTGACAGGCTGGGCTGCGTGAGCGAGGTGTACTGAAACTGCACAAACACGCCATGTGGACCCAGCGCATCATGGACGGCACGCAAAATCGCTTCGCGCGTGGTCGGCGGCAGCGAGAGCAATGGCAGACCAGAAAAGATCGCATCATATTCCCCGCACAAATACTCCGCTGAACAGGCGCGAACCTGCATCCGATCATCCGGCAAGGTGCGTAGCGTCTTGACCAGCTCCGGGCTGATCTCAAACACATCCAGTTGCGCCTGCGGTGACATGCGGTCCAGAATCTGCCGCGTCAGTACGCCATTTCCCGCCCCCAGCTCGGCAATACGCAGGCTGTGATCCCAGTTCACGGCATCCGTCATGGTACGGCACAACGTGGCGGAGGAGGGGGTAATGCTTCCCATCTTGCGGGGGTTACGAATGAACTGATGAACAAAGTTTGCTTTGGCGCGCATTAACGTCAGGGCTGAAGCCAACATCTCTTTCTCCTGGTTAGTGTCCTGTTTCATATTGACCCTATTTAAGGGCCATGTTTCGCTTTTTGCTGCGTGGCAGGCAAAACTCAGAATTATCTGTGTTTAAACGTTGCGCGATAAATCGCGCCGCTACAGATACATGCATTGTTAACCGTAGCGGCGCGATTTATCGCGCGCAGTAATCTGTAATGCCAGAATTTCCTTCGGCGCGGTCACAGTTTCCCATCGGCAGATCTGACAGCGTGGCTTTGATCGATCAATGTTAATAACAGGTTTCAAAGTTGTTGCATATCACTTCTGTCCCGCAAGGAGAAAACCATGCGTTACGCCGCTCCTGGAGAACAAGGTTCTCTGATTACACTACAACAGCGTTATGGCAACTTTATCAACGGTGAGTTTGTGCCACCGGTGAACGGTAACTACTTCGTTAACACCTCGCCGATCAATGCGTCGCCGATTGGTGAGTTCCCGCGTTCTGACCGTGATGATGTCGATAACGCTATCGCTGCCGCACACAAGGCGGCGGATGCCTGGGGAAAAACCTCGCCGCAGGCGCGTTCGCTGGTGCTGCTGAAAATCGCCGATCGTCTGGAGGAAAACCTCGAATACCTGGCCGTCAATGAAACCTGGGATAATGGTAAGCCGGTGCGCGAGACCCTCGCCGCCGATATGCCGCTGGCGGTGGACCACTTCCGCTATTTCGCCGGTTGCGTGCGCGCCCAGGAAGGGACGGCGGCGGAAATTGATGAATTCACCGCGTCTTACCACTTCCATGAACCGCTGGGCGTGGTGGGGCAGATTATCCCGTGGAATTTCCCGTTGCTGATGGCGGCGTGGAAACTGGCACCGGCGCTGGGAGCCGGTAACTGCGTGGTGCTGAAACCGGCGGAACAGACGCCGCTGTCCATCACCCTGTTTATGGAGTTGATTAAAGACCTGGTGCCACCCGGCGTGATTAACGTGGTCCATGGTTACGGTAAAGAAGCCGGTGAAGCGCTGGCCTCACATCCCGGCATCGCCAAAATTGCCTTTACCGGATCGACCGCCACCGGTGGCCATATCCTCGAACTGGCGGCGAAAAGCCTGATTCCGTCCACCGTCGAGCTGGGCGGTAAATCCCCCAATATCTTCTTCGAAGACATTATGCAGGCGGAGGAGAGCTTCATTGAGAAAGCGGCAGAAGGGGTGGTGCTGGGCTTCCTGAATCAGGGCGAAGTCTGTACCTGCCCGTCACGTGCGCTGGTGCAGGAATCGATCTTCGAACCGTTTATGGCGGCGGTGATGAAACGTATCAAAACCATTAAACGGGGCAATCCGCTGGATACCGAAACGATGATCGGGGCCCAGGCGTCACAGCAGCAGTTTGATAAAATCCTCTCCTATCTGGAAATTGCCCAGCAGGAAGGGGCGCAGGTGCTGCATGGCGGCGGCATTGAAAGCGTGGGTGAAGAGTTTGCCAGCGGCTACTATATCCAGCCGACGCTGCTGAAAGGTAGCAACAGCATGCGCGTGTTCCAGGAGGAAATCTTTGGGCCAGTGGTCGGGGTGCTGACGTTTAAAGATGAAGCGGAAGCCATCGCCCTCGCCAATGATTCCATGTACGGACTCGGTGCCGGTGTCTGGACGCGCGATATCAACCGGGCTTACCGTATGGGACGCGCGATTAAAGCCGGGCGTGTGTGGACCAACTGCTACCATCTCTACCCGGCCCACGCGGCGTTTGGCGGTTACAAAAAATCCGGCATTGGCCGCGAAACCCATAAAATGATGCTCGATCATTATCAGCAAACCAAAAATCTGCTGGTGAGCTACAGCACCCAGCCACTCGGCTTCTTCTGATCCTTCAGGCAGCGGGTTCGCCCGCTGCTTTTTTCCTGCCATGCCCCATTCGGACTAATCCTGTCACTATTCGCTTCTACCCTTTAAGGGCTTTTCCATTTCTCAGACACAGGATGGTGAACCATGCGATATGCGGCAAGGTTGTCTGGCGGCCTGCTACTGGCAGCCAGTTTTACCGCTTCAGCCATTCCCAGCGCCATACCCACTGGCGTGACCTGGTACGATCCCGCGCGCGCCTGGAACGGTTTTGTTTTGTTTCCCGGCAGTGATAACCAAACCCACCTGATCGATATGACCGGTAAAGAGGTGCAGCGCTGGCATTACGAAGGTTTTCCCAGCTGGCCGGTTCCGCTGGATCGGGCCGGTGGTCAACCCGGCCATCTGCTGGTGCAGCTGGAACGGCAGCAAAAGCTGGCAGCTGAGGCCAATCCCGGTAACGGGCTGGTGAATGCCAGCGTGGCGGAAGTGGACTGGAACGGCAAGGTACAGTGGCACTACGGTAGCCAGCAGCAGCCGGTGCATCAGCATCATGAGATCCAGCGTCTGCCCAATGGCAATACCCTGGTACTGGGGGCCGCGTTGCGGCAGCTGCCGGGTTATCCTTATCGGATTATTGATAACAGCATTGAAGAGGTCTCGCCGCAGGGTAAAAAAGTGTGGAGCTGGTCGGTGGCCGATCATCTGGATGAACTGGGTTTTTCTGCGGCGCAGCTTTTGATGCTCCGCGACAGCAACGATGCCGATTTCCTGCATATGAATACCGCAGCACCACTCGGTCCGAATCACTGGTTCGATCAGGGGGATCAACGGTTTGCCCCGGACAACATCCTGTTTAACTCTCGCAACGGCAATGTCGCGGTGATTATCGATCGTCACAGCGGCAAAGTGGTGTGGCGTATCGGGCCAGATTATCCGGCCCTGAAACTGGATACGCCGCTACCACGCCCGCTCGATCAGATGATTGGTGAACACGATGTACATATGATCGGGCCGGGATTACCTGGTGCCGGTAATCTGCTGATTTTCGACAACCAGGGCAATGCCGGTTTTCCACCCACCCGGCAGGGCTTTTTCTCTGCATCACGCGTGATTGAGGTAAACCCGCAGACCCGACAGATTGTCTGGGAATACACCGGTGAGAAATCGGGCCAGGCGATCTCCACCTTTTATAGCGCTTATATCAGCAATGCCCAGCGTCTGCCGAATGGCAACACGCTGATCAATGAAGGGCAGAGCGGACGGCTGTTTCAGGTGACGCCGCAGGGGCAAATCGTCTGGGAGTATGTCAGCCCGTTTTATGGCAAAGCGATGCCGCGCGACCATTATGTATCAAACACCGTTTATCGTGCCTACATGGTGGATTATCGCTGGGCGCCCGCAGGCACGCCGCACAGCGAGCAGGCAGTCGCCGCTGACTGCTCGCGCTATCAGGCATTGCCTGGGTGTCTGCCGTCAAAATAATCCAGGCTGGTCAATCTCTGCACCATTAGCTCACTTTCTGCACTCCGTTGGTGATTCTCTGTTCAACGCGCCAGGCCGCACCAGCCGCCGCCTGGCACGCTATCCCTTGCGCTCTGTGCGCCCATGATTAATTAATCAGTTATTTAAAAACTGGCATAGCGCTTGCAATTCTTCCTGCGCACCATCTTCGTTTTTTGCTTTTTTAAGTCATCAGGGTCTTCAGGCATGTTGCCTTTCTACTGGAGTTAAAAGCATGAGAATGAAAAGTCTGGTTGTTGCTGCATCGCTGTTGGTTTCTGTCCTCACGCAATCTGCTGTTCAGGCGGCTGACGCACCGCTGAAAATGCATGCTGACCTGCATGCCCAGCTGCCGGAAAAAATCCGCAGCAGTAAAACCCTCAACCTGGTCACCGATGCCCATTACCCGCCGTGCGAATCCTTCGCCGAAGATAATAAAACCATGGTCGGTTTCGAGCCGGATCTGTGGGATGCACTCGGCCAGGTACTGGGCGTTAAAGTCAAACCGGTGTCGATTGATTTCGCCGGTCTGATCCCTGGGGTGAAAAGTGGTCGCTACGATGTGGCGATGGAGTGCATCTCTGACAGTGACGAACGTGAAAAGCAGGTTTCGTTTGTTAACTATGCCTACGCCACCAGCGAGGTGTACACCCTCGCCAGCGAGACATCCATCACCAATGATCCGCTGACCCTGTGTGGCCTGAAAGTAGGCGTACAGACCGGCACTGACTTCGAAAAAGCCATCAGCGAGATCTACAGCCCGAACTGTACCAAAAACGGTAAACCGGCGATCCAGCAGGTGACATTGCCTTCTGCGGACGCGGTGCTGCTGGGCCTTTATTCGGGACGCGTGGATTTCGTCCTCAATGATGCGGCCTCGGTCGATGATATTAAGAAAAAAGCGCCACATCCGATCCGCACCGTGCAGATGCCGCTGATGCCGAAATACTACCTCGGCATCGTGGTGGCGAAAGAGAACACTCAGCTGGCGGATGTACTGCTGAAGGCGCTCAACGTGCTGCATGAAACCGGCACTTACGACAGGATCATGGAGAAGTGGGATCTGGAGGCGATGAAGCTGGATAAACCCGGCATCAACCTCACCAGCACGCAGCCATTATGACGGTGCAGCAACGCCAGTGTGATGTGCTGATCATCGGCTCCGGCGGCGCGGCGCTGTGTGCAGCGCTGCGCGCGGCGGTCGGAGGCTTATCCGTACTGGTGCTGGAAAAAAGCGCCTGGCTGGGTGGCACCACGGCGATGTCCGGTGGTGCCACCTGGGTGCCTGCTAACCACCATGCGCGCGCAGCCGGGCTGGCAGATTCAGCGCAGCAGGCACTCGACTATCTGCGCGCAGCGGCTCCCGATGGCTGGCAAAGCACCGAAGATGCGCTGTGGCAGGCCATGACGCAACAGGCCGCGTCAATGCTGGCATTTATTGAACAACACAGCGCATTGCGTTTTGCCCTCACTGGGGAGAGCGATCCTCTGTGGCCACTGGCGGGGGCAGTGCAGCAGGGTCGGATGCTGGCACCGCTGCCGTTACAACCCCGGCGGCGGTGGCGCTTACGGCCCACGCCGTTGCCGCGTCTGTTTACCTACCACGAACTGCTGAGCAGCGATCTCTGGCATCAGCCAGTGCGCACGTATCTGCGTCATCTGCCGCAGTTGCTGCGTCGCCAGTGGCGCGGAGAGCTGACCAAAGGCGCGGCGCTGGTGGCTGGTTTGCTTGATGCCTGCCAGGCGGCGGGCTGTGAGTTGATCACTGAAGCGGCGGCGGAGCGATTGCTGATGAATGGCAGCCATCAGGTCAGCGGTGTGCGTTATCTGCATCAGGGGAAAGTGCTGGAGGTGACAGCACGCTGCGGCGTGGTGATCGCCAGTGGGGGATTTGAATGGGATCAACAACGCCGCAGTCAGCACTTTCCCGGTCCGTACGACTTTATCGCCAGCCCGCGGGATAACAGCGGTGACGGACAGCGTATGGCAGAGGCAGCCGGTGCGCAGCTGGCACATATGGATCAGGCCACTATCAGTGGTGGTATCCCGGCGCTGCCGGGCCAGCCCTGGAGTGGTCTATCGATCTTCTTTCATTACGAACCTAACGCGATCCTGGTGAATCGTCACGGCCAGCGCTTTACCAATGAATTTGTCTTCAATCTGGGGGCCGAGCTGGATGCGCGTGATGATCAGGGACAACCGCGACATCTGCCGGTATGGCTGATCAGCGATGTGCATCTGCTGCGGCGTGCGCCACTGCTGCGTTACTACCGCTGGCGCTCACCCGGCTGGATCCGCCAGGCCGCAACGTTGGCACAGCTGGAGCAACAACTGGCGTTGCCGGACGGGGCGCTGCAAGCCAGTGTGGCGCGGTTTAATCAGAGCTGTGCGCAGGGGCTGGATGTGGATTTCTCGCGCCATCTCAGCGCTGCACATGGCAAAGCAGACCGGCGCTTGCAGGGCGGTCTGGCACCGATCTGCCATGCACCTTTTATTGCTATCCCCTTTAACCGTACCTTCCTCGCCACCAAAGGCGGGCCGCGTACCGATGCCAGCGGCAACGTGTTGCATCGGGATGGCCAGCCGCTGGCCGGGTTGTATTGCGCCGGTGCGGCGATGGCGAATCCGATCGGCAGCAAAGCGGTGGGGGCCGGGACGACACTCGGTCCCAATCTGACCTGGGGCTACATCTGTGGCACATCGCTGCTGGCGCGCCATCAGGCCTTAACTCAGGAGCCAACATTATGCACAGCGTAAAAACTGCGCTGATTACCGGCGGTTCGCGCGGCGTCGGGCTGCACATGGCCCGCGAGCTGGCGCAGCAGGGTTATGCCATCGCGTTGCTGGTACGCAACGATTGTGATGCGGCGCAACAGGCCGTTGTGCAATTACAACAGCAGGGCGCAGACGCGGCGTTCTGGCAGGTTGATATCACCGACCGCCATGCGGTGCAGCAGGTGCTGGCACAGGTGGTGCATACCCTCGGTACGCCGTGCCTGCTGGTGAATAACGCCGGTGCCTCGGCTGCGGCACCGTTGCTGGAACTGAGCGACGAACAATGGCAGCAGGTGCTGCATACCCAGCTGACCGGCACCTTTGTGATCAGTGTGGAAACGGTGCGGCTGATGGCACCGGGGGGCGTCATCATCAACATAGCCGGGGCCTCGGCCCATCGTTGTTACCCCAATGCCGGGGCCTTTGGGCCGTCGAAAGCCGGGGTGGTGAACCTCACGGCGCAGATGTCGATCGAATGGGCGTCCCTGGGCATCCGCGTCTGCGGTATCAGTCCGGGGCCGATCCGCGATCCCGATAGCCACTGGGCCACTGACGAACCGGAGCTGGCACGCGAGGTGGCGCGGCTACCGCTGCAACGACCGGTGAGCGGGGAGGAGGTGGCACGCAGTGTCGCTTTCCTCGCCTCGGATGCGGCGGCGTCTTTTACCGGCCAGATGCTGATCCTCGACAGCGGTGGCCTGAATACCTGGTACATGACCGAACAGGAGGCGAGATGAGCAAAACGTTAATGGTGGATGCCCGGCAGGTCACCAAATCGTTTCACGGCGTGGAGATCCTCAAAGGCGTGGATCTCAGCGTTGAGCAGGGGGAAGTGGTGTGCCTGATCGGTCCGTCCGGTTCCGGCAAATCCACCTTTCTGCGCTGTATCAATCATCTGGAGAAGATCGATGGCGGCGAGCTGTGGGTCAATGGCGGCATGGTGGGCTATCGCCTGCAAGGGGACAAGCTTTACGAGCTGAAGGAGGCCGACGTGGCGCGCAACCGCGTCAATATCGGCATGGTGTTTCAGCGCTTCAATCTGTTCGGCCATATGACGGCGCTGGAAAACGTAATGGAAGCGCCGATGACAGTGAAAAAAGTGCCGCGCGCGCAGGCCATGGCGGAAGCCAAAGCGCTGCTGGATCGCGTCGGGCTGAGCCATCGTTATCATTCACGCCCGGCGGCGCTCTCCGGCGGTCAACAGCAACGGGTGGCTATCGCCCGTGCCATGGCGATGAAACCCTCGCTGATGCTGTTTGATGAACCGACCAGTGCGCTCGATCCAGAGCTGGTGGGAGAGGTGCTGGCGGTAATGCGCGATCTGGCACGCGACGGTATGACCATGGTGATCGTCACTCACGAGATGGGCTTCGCCCGTGATGTGGCGAATCGTGTCGCTTTTATGGATAACGGCGCGATTATTGAAGTCTCTGAATCCAGACACTTTTTCGCCGCTCCCCGCCATCCGCGCACCCGGGATTTCCTCGCCCGTGTGCACGCGGTGAGCGCAGAGTGATTGACAGATGCCGACGCAAACTGTAGATCTTAATTAATCAGTTAATTAAATTTGTCCGGTTGAAACGATGAAGAGAACGCTGATGACGGATAAAACATTGACCTCCCCGCTGAACGCCACAGCGGATCATACCCGCCACGTGGTGGCACAGCGCTATCCAGGCCGCTGGATCTCTGCACTGGTGCTGGCCGTGCTGCTGGCGCTGGTGGCGCATTCGATGATCACCAACCCGAATTTCGCCTGGGGCACGGTGGGCAAATACCTGTTTTCACCCACTATCCTGCTCGGCTTGTGGACCACCTTCTGGCTGACGCTGGTGATTATGCTGCTGGCGATCGTGCTCAGCGTGGTACTGGCGGTGATGCGTCTCTCCAGTAACCCGCTGGTAGTCGGTTTCAGCCGGGGCTGGATCTGGTTCTTCCGGGGCACACCGGTGCTGGTGCAGCTGATTTTCTGGTACAACCTCGCGGCACTCTATCCGCAGGTCAGTCTCGGTATTCCCGGCCTGTTTACCCTGTGGAGCGGCAGCACCAACGATCTGATTACCCCACTGGCGGCCGCGATCCTCGGTCTTGGCCTGAATGAATCGGCTTATATGGCGGAGATTATCCGGGCGGGTATCTCGTCGGTGGATGATGGTCAGCAGGAAGCGGCGCGGGCGCTGGGTATGACGCGCGGCCAGTATCTGAAGCGGGTGATTCTGCCGCAGGCCATCCCTTTTATCATCCCGCCGACCGGCAATCAGGTGATTGGCATGCTGAAAACCACCTCGCTGGTGAGCGTGATTTCCCTGTCGGATTTGCTCTACTCGGCGCAGGCGATCTACTCGCGCACCTACGAAAACATTCCGTTGCTGATTGTCGCCTGTATCTGGTATCTGGCCGCCACCACCGTACTCAGTCTGTTGCAGGCGCGTGTTGAACATCACTATCGCTGGACGCGGGGCTAATTATGCAACTCGGTCTGTTTAATCTGATGTCCTACAAGGATAACCCGCGCGGTGTGCAAGGGGTGATTGAGGATATGCGCAGTATGGTGCTGCTGGCGGAAGAGATCGGTTTCGATACCGCCTGGTTTGCCGAGCATCACTTCACCAACTATTCACTCAGCGTATCGCCACTGATGCTGGTGGCTCATATGGCGGGGTATGCCCGACGTATCCGTTTAGGCACCGCCGTTGTGGTGCTGCCGTTATATCAACCAATGCGTATCGCGCAGGAGATAGCCCTGGTGGATCGCCTGACGGAAGGACGGCTGGTGCTGGGCATCGGCAGTGGTTACCAGGCGTGGGAGTTTGATCGTTACGGTTTAGATGTGGAAACCCGGGGTCAGCAACTGCTGGCGCACTGGCGGTTTATCAGCGATGCCCTGACTCAGGGACATACCCAGTCGCCGGACCGTTTCGGCCAGCCACTGCGTACCGATTTTCTGCTCGACACCCTGCAAAAGCCGCTGCCGCCGCTCTATCTCACCTCGTCCAATCCGCAGCTGGTTGCGCAGTTCCAGCGCTGGCAGGCGACGCCGTTTTTTACCGCTGGTTATCGCGGCAGCCACAAGCTGCAACAGATGGTGGCGGATGCACGCCTTGGCTGGCAGCAGGCGGGTCTGAATGCCGACATGCCAGTGGCGGTGCAGCAGTACATCCACGTCACGGAAAATCGTCAGCAGGCGCATGCCGCCGCCGAGCGGGCGTTGTTTGTGGCACGTATGATCGCCGCCCTGCGCGAGAACACCAGCGTCAGCGAGCAGGCGTTTATCCATGCGCCGCCGTTGCCGGATGAGCCGTCACTGGAGACGGTGAGTAACAACCTGATGATTGGCGACGCGGAAACCGTCGCCGAGCGCATGCTGGCGGAGATCCGTGCCATCCGCCCCAGCCATTACAACTGTTTCTTCCAGTTTGGCGATATGCCGATTGCCGATGCGCGCCGTTCACTGACGCTGTTTGGCGAACGCGTATTGCCGCTGCTGGAAAAAGAACTTGGTCCATTGACCCTTCGCACCACCAGAGGAGAGTGAAATGTATCGCGAGAAAATTGATGTGGTGTTTGACGACGGTGACAGCATCCTGCAACGCATGCTGGAACAGCAGCGACATGATGCCAGCCGCGCAGAGACGCTGCCGCCTGAGGCTTATAACAGCGACAGCTTTTTCCGCCTCGAAGAAGATAAGGTATTCCGCCAGGACTGGCTGTTTGTCGGCCATGTCTCGCAGGTCGCTAACCTGAATGATTTTTTCACCCTGGATGTAGTGGGTGAGCCGCTGCTGATTGTGCGCAACGATGAGGGTATTGCGGTGTTCTCCAATGTCTGTCTGCATCGCTGGGCACCGATTGCACAGGGCAGCGGTAACAGCCGATCGTTTATCTGTCCGTTCCACAACTGGACTTATAACACCCACGGCAAGCTGAGCGGTGCGCCATCCATGAATCAGGCGCAGGATTTTGACCGGCAGCAGTGCAGCCTGCCAAAGATTCGCCATGAGGTGGTATTCGGCATGATTTTCGTCACTTTCAATGCTGATGCGCCGTCGATGGCCGAACGGCTGGCCCCGATGGCAGAGCGTTTCGAGCGTTACCACTTTGCCGATCTGGTTACCGCCTACACGCTGGATTACGACTGCCCCTACAACTGGAAGATGGCCATCGAGACCTTTATGGAGTGCTACCACCACGCGGCGGTGCACCGCACCACGCTGGAGGACAGCTTCCCCGGTCGCCTCAGCTCCATCATTGATGATGGCCCGGGCTGGACCATCTGCCATCAGCCACTGCGCAAAAACGGTGAGCTGAGCGAGATTCTGACCGAAGGACTGCAACCCTTTAGCGGCCTGAACGAGGAGCAGATGCGCTATAGCGAGCTGGTGCTGCTGTATCCCAACTGCCTGATTTCACTCAACCCGGATCGTATCTCCATCAGCGCCATTTTGCCCATCTCCCCGCATGCCACCCAATGGCATCGTGTGGTGCTGGTATCGCCTGAATCCGCTGCGCGTGATGACTTTGCCGAGACCGCCGCGAGTATGAAGCAGGGTAGCCTGACCATTATCGATGAAGATCAGTGGATCAATGCCGAGCAGCAACGCGGCAGCCGTTCGCGTCTGGCCCGGCCGGGGCGGTTAAGCCACCTTGAAACCACCGTCTGGCATCTGGCCAATTACCTGAAAATCCGCATGGCGGAGTGAGGAGCAGGCAATGCGTTATGTGAAGCTGGGCCACTCCGGCCTGGACGTTTCGGCACTTTGCCTGGGAACGGTGACCTATGCGCCACCGGCGCGCAGTGGCCGGAGCTGGACGCTGGATGAAGAGGCCAGCCGGGTGTTGATCCGCGAGGCGCTGGAGCAGGGGATTAACTTTTTCGACAGCGCCAACATCTACGCCAAAGGAGCGAGTGAAGAAATTCTTGGCCGTGCACTGCGGGATTTTGCACAGCGTGATGAAGTGGTGATCACCAGCAAATTATATAACCCGATGCGCAGCGGCCCGAACAGCAAAGGACTATCGCGCAAGGCGATTATGCAGGAGTGCGATCACAGCCTGCGTCGTCTCGGCACCGACTATATCGACCTGTACGAAATCCATCGCTGGGACAACGACACGCCGATTGAAGAGACGCTGGAAGCGCTGCATGACCTGGTGAAGGCAGGCAAGGTGCGTTATCTCGGTGCTTCATCGATGTTCGCCTGGCAGTTCAGCAAAGCACTGCAAATCCAGAAGTACGAACGCTGGAGCCGCTTTATCGCCATGCAGAACCACCTCAACCTGATCTACCGCGAGGAGGAGCGCGAGATGTTGGCGCTGTGTCAGGCGGAAGGTGTGGCGGTGACGCCGTGGAGCCCGCTGGCGCGTGGTCGTCTGGCACGTCCGGTAGATGCGGCGAAAGCCAGCACGCGCGGCGCGGACGACAGCTATACCGATTTTCTCTATGCCGCGACCGCCCAGGCAGACAATGCGGTGATCCGTGTGGTGGAACAGGTGGCGCAAACGCGCGGCGTGCCGATGGCGCAGGTGGCGCTGGCCTGGCTTTACAGCCGTCCGGCGGTGGTCTCAGCGGTGATCGGGGCCACCCGTACCCTGCACCTGAGCGACGCATTGGCGGCGCTGGATCTGACGCTGAGCGCGGATGAAATCGCCGCGCTGGATGCACCCTATATTCCCCATTCTATTGTTGAACATGACTAAGGCAGGGCATTAATGAAAACCGCGCAACAGATCGCCGAGATCAAACAGGCCCTGATGGCCAAAGGGGTGGAGTATTGCATGGGGGCGTACGTGGATATCCACGGGGTGCCGAAGGGCAAAGTGGTGCCAATTGGGCATCTGGATCAGATGGCGCAGGGATCGGAACGTTATACCGGTTATGCTCTTGATGGTCTGGGCCAGTCGCCGCACGAAGACGAGCTGACTTCGGTTCCGGATCTCGACCATATCATCCAGCTGCCGTGGGAACCGAAAATTGCCTGGATGCCCGCCGATAACCACTTCAAGGGCGAACCCTATGCGCTCAGCACCCGGGTGGCATTGCAGAATGTCATCAAACAGGCCAACGCGATGGGTTTTGGCTTTAACCTTGGCATTGAGTGTGAGATCTACCTGCTGAAACGTGAGGAAGACGGGCGTCTGGTGGTGCCGGAGCGTGATAACAAACTGAATAAACCCTGCTATGACTTGCAGGGCTTTGTCGACCAGTTTGGCTGGCTGGATGAAGTCTCTTCCACCATCAATGCGCTGGGCTGGGATCTTTACTCACTCGACCATGAAGACGGCAACTCGCAATACGAGTTCGACTTTAACTATGCTGACGCGCTGACCACCTGCGATCGTTTTATCTTCTTCCGCTTTATGGCGAAACATTACGCCAAACAGCGCGGGCTGATTGCTACCACCATGCCGAAGCCGTTTGCCGATAAAACCGGCACTGGTGCGCATTTCAATATGTCGCTGTATGACATCAACAGCGGGGCCAATCTGTTTAAACGTGATGCCACCAGCGCCGATGATCCCTGGGGACTGGGGCTGAGCGACACCGGTTATCACTTTATCGGTGGTTTGCTGAAACATGGGCGCGCCCTTTGCGCCGCGTTTGCCCCGACGGTGAACAGCTACAAACGTCTGGTGCGCCAGGGGGCAATGAGCTACTTCTCATGGGCACCGGTATTTAACTCGTGGGGGTCGAATAACCGTACCAACGCGGTGCGCGTCCCGGCAGGCGGCGGGCGTTGTGAATCGCGTAATGCTGATGGCGCGGTGAACCCTTATCTGGCGGCAACGCTGGCGCTGGCGGCCGGCCTGGAAGGGATTCGCGAGAAGATCGACCCGCGTCAGCCGAATGAAGACAATCTGTATGCCATCAGCGAAGCAGAACGCCGCGAGCGCGGCATCGACTTCCTGCCGCAAAACCTGCTGGAAGCGGTGGAAGCCTTTGATGCCGATCCGTTTGTCGCGGCGACATTGGGGGATGCGCTGAAGAAAGAGTTTATCCACTACAAGTTGCAGGAGTGGAACAGCTATCACCTGCATGTCAGCCAGTGGGAAATTGATCGCTACAGCACCATTTTTTGATGCCATCCGTAGCGGCGCGATTTATCGCGCCGCTACGAAAATGCTTTCAGGCGTCGAGTCTTTCAAACACAAAATTGCGCATCACGTTGATCGCCTGCTTGTATTTGAAATTGGGGAACATCACGTTGCGGAACAGCACGCCATCCAGATAGGTCGAGATCAGCATCGCCATGTCGGTCGGATTCACCTCGCGGAACAGGCCGCTGGCGATCCCTTCTTTAATGGTGTTCTTCAGAATCAGTGATTCTTTTTCGTAGAACTTTTTGATGGCTTTATCGATGCTGGCGATGCGGCCATTGGTGCTGGAGTAATCGAGGCTGATTTTGGCCAGTTTCTGTAACAGATGGAACTGAAGAATATGGATTTCGATCCACAGGAAGATCAGGTCACGCGGGCCATTGGCGCTGGCTTTGATGTCGTCAAACTGCACAAAAGCACGTTCCACCGCCGATTCAATCACCTTGATAAACAGGTCTTCTTTGGAACCGAAATAGTAATAAATCAGCGCCGAATTCAGCCCGGTAGCGGTGGCGATATCCTTAATCCGCACTGATGAGTAATTCTGGGTAGCAAACAGATCAAATGCCGACGATTGCAGCAACTCTGCCACGTCGCGCTGGGTTTTACGGGGTTTCCTGCTGCCGGGTTCTGCGGCTGGGGCATCCTTCATGGCGACATCCTTATGAAATTAACTAATTAATTAACTCTATCATATCGATAACGGAGAACGGCATGGGTTTATGCGCTTTTTATCGACTCGGCGAGTTGCCGCTGGTTAGCGGTGAAACGCTGCTTGAGACCTGCATCGGCTATCAAACCTTTGGTCAGCTTAACGCCAATCGCGACAACACGGTGGTGATTTTTAGTTATTACAGCGGCACCCATGCCAGCTATCTGCCGTTGATTGGCACCGGGAAAACCCTCGACCCGGCGCGCTGGTTTATCGTGCTGGTGAATAAGCTGGGCAATGGCGTCTCAACATCGCCGTCCAATTCAGTTTTACAGCCGGGTGCGGCTTTCCCCCGCGTCACGTTGCTGGATAATCTGCGTGCGCAGGAACGGTTACTGTTTGAACACCTGGGCATTCATCGAATCGCGCTGGCGTATGGCTGGTCAATGGGCGCGATGCAGGCATGGCATCTGGCCGTGGCGCGACCGCAACAGGTGCAGAGCCTGCTGGCGGTGTGTGGTTCAGCCCGTTGCTGGCCGAATAATCAGGTGTTTCTCGATGGGGTGCGTGCGGCGCTATGCTGTGACGCGCAGTTTGCTGAGGGTCATTACTCAACGCCGCCGCTGCGCGGTCTGGCGGCTTTTGGCCGGGTTTACGCAGGCTGGGCCTATTCCACCGCGTTCTTCCGTGAAGCACGCTGGCACGATCTGGGCTTTGACTCACTGGAGGCGCTGCTGGTGGACTGGGAACGGGATCATCAGGCGCTGGACGCCAATGATTTGTTGAGTGCGCTGTATAGCTGGTATCACGCTGATGTCGGTTTGCTGGCCGGGGGCGACTGGCGCGCGGCGCTGGCGCAGATTGGCGCGCGTTGCATCGTCATGCCGTGCGACAACGATCGCTATTTTACGCTGGAAGAGGCGGCGCTGGAGGTGGCGGAATTGCGTCAGGGCGAGTTACGTCCGCTGGTTTCACCTTATGGGCATTGTGCCGGTGCACCCGCTCGATTTGCGGAGGCATCGGCACAGATTGACAGCGCCATGCAGGCGCTGCTTTATCTTTAATCGATAATACTGAGTTCGACAATGCGGCCCTGATCGAACCAGGTTTCCAGCCCGGTGACGCGCAGTTCCAGCTTGCCTTCGATCACCTGGCCGATATAGGAGATCGGCAGCGGCTCGTCAGCTGTATCGTCACCATACACCACGCACATCTGCTGGCGCGGACTGTAGTAGCACACGGCACCGGTGACTTCACCGTACTGTTCGCGGCGCAGTTTACCGACATCCTGCGTCAGGTATTTGTTTTCCCACGGAGCGACGATCGGCAGGGTGAAGAACACCATGTCGCCAATCAGTTTGCCGTGTTGCAGCACGCTTTTCAGCGGCAGTTTTTCGCGCAACACTTTCGCCAGATTGGGCACTTTGTCTTCCCATACTTCGATGACGCAAATCTTCTTGTCGGCAACATGCATAGCCAGTTTCATGATGTTTTCTCTCCCAGTCAGGCTTTAACGCGACGAAAACCGTCCCCGAGACCCCAGGGAAGAATAAAATCAACCCACATATGCAGGCGGTTAGCCCAGGACAGGGCGCTGTGGGACAAGCGCACCAGATCGCTCAGGGTTTCACACTCGCCAGCCACCTCGACATAGGTGTGCAGCATTCGGGCGGCATCCGGCAGGCTGACGAAGTCAAAGAAGTTGGCTTTGTAACCCATGATTTCTTTGATCAGCAATTGCAGGGTTTTCAGATCCGCTGTCGGGTTGTCTTCCCCAACACGGATCAGTCCCCACAGCATTTCATCCGCCAGCGTGCGGGTTTCCCCTTCGGCAAAAATGATGGTGCTGAGGTACTGACCACGGGCACCGGTGCCGCGTGGCACTTCCCCCCTACCGAGTGCGGCAATTTCTGCCGGTTGTTCAAACCAGATCTTTTCGCGTTGCGCGTCAAACAGCGCTATCGCTTCATCGACCGTCATAACGTTCTCCTGGTGTTGGCGTGAATGTGGCGCATGCCACGAATTTAATTAATCAGATAATTAAATTGAGCAATATTTGTGCCATGAGAAAGAGAAAAATTAATCAGTTAATTAATAACGATTTAGCGCAGAGGGGGTGGGTTGAGGTGTTGATCTGATCGTCATCCTGCGATGCCGGGGTGCAGCTTGCACCAATGTGTAGCGGCGCGATTTATCGCGCCATTCGGCGGGGGGGAGGAAAGGGTGCGCATTGCTGCGCACCTCAGGGAAGGTTACTTCACGCAGGCCGCGCACTGATTATGGATCTGCTGGAAGAAATCATTACCTTTATCATCCACCAGAATAAACGCCGGGAAGTTCTCCACTTCAATCTTCCAGATCGCTTCCATTCCCAGTTCAGGGTACTCGACGCACTCAAGACTCTTAATGCTCTGCTGCGCCAGTACCGCGGCCGGACCGCCGATACTGCCGAGATAGAAGCCGCCGTGTTTATGGCAGGCATCGGTTACCTGCTGGCTACGGTTACCTTTCGCCAGCATCACCATGCTGCCGCCGTTGGCCTGGAGCAGATCTACATAGGAATCCATACGACCGGCGGTCGTCGGGCCAAGTGACCCAGACGCATAACCTTCCGGCGTTTTGGCCGGACCGGCGTAATACACCGGATGATCCTTGATGTACTGCGGCAGACCTTCACCGTTATCAATGCGTTCTTTCAGTTTGGCATGGGCAATGTCGCGCGCCACGATAATGGTACCGTTCAATGACAGACGAGTGGATACCGGGAACGATGACAGCTGGGCGAGAATGTCTGACATCGGGCGATTGAGGTCTACGTGCACCACTTCGCCTTCGCCCTGCTGACGCAGCGCTTCCGGGATAAAGCGACCCGGATTGTCTTCCAGTTTCTCGATCCAGATCCCTTCGCGATTAATCTTCGCCTTAATGTTACGGTCCGCCGAGCAGGAAACGCCCATGCCAACCGGGCAGGAGGCGCCATGACGAGGCAGACGTACCACACGGATATCGTGAGCAAAGTATTTGCCACCGAACTGCGCACCGAGTCCCAGCTTCTGCGAGGCTTCCAGCAGTTCCTGCTCCAGCTGCACATCACGGAAGGCCTGACCGTGTTCATTACCTTCGGTCGGCAGCGAGTCGTAGTAGTGGGTAGAGGCCAGCTTCACCGTCTTCAGCGTGCTTTCTGCCGAGGTGCCGCCAATCACAAACGCGATATGGTAGGGCGGACAGGCGGCGGTGCCGAGTGACATCATTTTGTCGATCAGGTAGTTCTTCAGTTTGGCCGGGGTGATCAGCGCTTTGGTTTCCTGATACAGATAGGTTTTGTTGGCGGAACCGCCACCTTTGGCAATACACAGGAACTTATACTCGTCACCATCGACGCTGTAGAGGTCAATCTGCGCGGGCAGGTTGGTGCCGGTGTTCACCTCTTTATACATATCCAGCGCGGCGTTCTGTGAGTAACGCAGGTTATCTTCGATAAAGGTGTTATACACGCCCTGCGACAGTGCGGCTTCATCGCCGCCACCGGTCCACACACGCTGACCTTTTTTGCCCATGATAATGGCGGTACCGGTGTCCTGGCAGGTCGGCAGCACGCCTTTGGCGGCGATTTCGGAGTTGCGCAGGAACTGCAACGCGACATATTTGTCGTTCTGGCTGGCTTCGTCATCCGCCAGAATTGCCGCCACCTGTTTCTGATGGGAGGCACGCAGCATAAAAGAGGCATCATGGAATGCCTGCTGTGCCAGCACAGTCAGCGCTTTGGGATCGACTTTCAGTACTTCTTCGCCATCGAAATTTGCCACGGAAACATAATCGCGGCTGAGCAGGTAGTACTCAGTATCATCTTTGGCGAGAGGAAAAGGATTCTGATAGAAGAAGGGTTTATTCGACATGTTGGCTCACTCAGTTATGTGAAGCCCGCCAGCTACAGAGAAGACGGGCTGCATCATTAGCGATTCGTTATAGGTTTTTTCTCTCGCCAGCCCGGCCTGGGGGCTGACTGGCGAGTATCATAGCATTTTAACATTCTTTCGCGGCTGCGATTTTTAACATCGAAGCAACATCATCAGAACATCAGCACCATCCACGGATAAGCAATCACCATCAGCAGTACCAGGAACAGTGCGCCGAAGATGGTGCCCA
The DNA here is from genome assembly GCF_047947045.1 of Pantoea sp. App145. Lineage (NCBI taxonomy): Bacteria > Pseudomonadati > Pseudomonadota > Gammaproteobacteria > Enterobacterales > Erwiniaceae > Pantoea > Pantoea sp. App145. The sequence continues at coordinate 1,094,678 of NZ_CP133290.1, read as the reverse complement.
GACGCCAGTAGTCTTTGGTAGGAAGATAGCCGCTACCGTAGTAAATCGGGCTGGGGCCAGTACCGTACGGGGTGATGATGCCCATCACACCCAGTGAGGTACACAGCATCAGACAGAACACCGGCATATTGATGCCTGGGATAGCCGCCGCAATGGTCAACATGGCAGGCAGCAGCGCGGTGGTGTGCGCGGTGGTACTGGCGAACAGGTAGTGCAGAACATAGAAGGCAATCAGCAGCACCACGGCGGAAACTTGTGGGTCATAGCCTTGCAGCAATTGGCCACCTTCTTTACCCAGCCAGGCAATAAAGCCAACTTTAGCCAGACCATCGGCCAGTGCCACCAGGGTGGCGAACCAGGCGAAGGTGTTCCAGGCGGCTTTGTTACTGGTGATGTCACTCCAGTTCAGTACGCCGGTCCACAGCATCAGCACAATCACCAGCAGGGCGGCCATCGCCGGTTCAATCCAGTCGGTGGCGAAGATCCACATCAGCAGCGCGGAAATCACGAACACCAGCAGCAGGATTTCATTGCGTGACAGTTTGCCCAGTTTCGCCAGCTCGGCAGTTGCCCAGCGTGGCACTTCGTCATTCAGCTTCACTTCAGGTGGGTAGAGCCAGTAAGCCAGCAGCGGCATGGTCAGGATCAGCAACACACCCAACGGCAGGAAGGCAAGGAACCACATGCCCCAGGTGATATTGAAGCCAATCACGCTTTTTACCAGCGCCAGCGCCAGCAGGTTCGGAGCCAGCGCCGACAGGAACATCGAGCTGGTGATACAGGTGGCGGTGATAGCGACCCACATCAGATAAGAACCAATTTTGCGTGCGCTGGGGTCATTGGGTTTTGAACCATACAGCGGAGGCAGGTTGGCAATAATCGGGTAGATGGTCCCGCCGCTACGTGCGGTGTTAGAAGGAGTGAACGGTGCCAGCAACAGGTCAGCAAAGGTAATGGCATAACCCAGCGTCAGGCTGCGACGGCCCAGATATTTCACCAGGATCAGCGCCAGACGGCGACCAAACTGGGTTTTATCGTAGCCAGCGGCAAACATAAAGGCACCGAAAATCAGCCACACGGTGGAGTTACCGAAGCCGCTTACCGCCCATCTGAAGGACTGGGTGGCCATTTTGAACTTCGGATCGGCGATTTCGGCCGGACTGAACAGCAGAAACTCGCTGAACAGCGCGATGACCACCACGCCGGTCAGACCGATAACCGCACCAGGCAGCGGTTCGAAGATCAGGCCGACAATCACCCCGACAAAGATAGCGAAGAAGTGCCAGGCGTAAGGCTCCAGCCCTGCGGGAGTTGGCACCAGGAGGAGCAGCACAGCGATCACCACCGGCAGGCATAACATAATGAGCCGGTTTTTATTCCCCGGCGCGGCAGGTGGCGCTTTTAGGGGTTCACTCTGGGTAGTTTGTGTTTTCATGGTTTTGGTCTGCAAGTTGTGGAGAATGCGATTAACGTTCCGGGACAACAGGTGTTACCGTTATTAATGCTCAGCTGATACTTTTTTAAGCTGCCGTTACGTCTTTAATGCTTCTTGAATTGCAATATTGAAGAGAGAAGATTGCGTAATGTAAATATGATGCGATTTATTAAAAACTCCATTTTGATCTGGATCAAAAAATCGATTCAGTATTAAATCCTTTTTGTCTTTGTCATATATTTTTACCTTTGCTTAATTCGTTTCTGGTGAAGCCAGAACACCATGAAGCTCAAGGGATAGGGCCTTCCTGCCTAAGATGCGTCTCATAAGGTTATGATTTATCATAAATTAATTTCTATGTAAATGAAAAAATTGATTTTTGACAACCTTTCGCTAACATTTTAAGTGGCGCATATTCAGCTGTTGTGTTTATTTCCAGAATAATTTAAAAGTTAAATAACTAAACTTATTAATTATGTAACTAAAGAAATTGGTATATTGTTGGTATGAAATCGGACCTCTTAAATAAATTTGAAATAACTGCGTCTGTCAAAGAATTCGAAACTTTTAAATTTTGGAGTTGTTATCATGAATACGCTCACCCCGATTCTTAATCCACTCACTCTGCCGAAAGGCGCTGTATTGAAAAACCGCCTGGTGATGGCACCGATGACCACCTGTACCGGTTATTTTGACGGCGGTGTGACCAGCGATCTGGTGGACTACTATCGCGTACGTGCGGGCAGCATCGGTACTGTGATTGTCGAATGTTGTTTTATCGACAACCGAGGCCCGGCCTTCCCCGGTGCCATCGCCATCGATAGCGACAACAAAATCCCTGGCCTGGCGAAAATTGCCGACGCCATCAAATCCCAGGGTTCCAAAGCGATTTTGCAGATTTACCACGGTGGTCGCATGGTGGATCCCGCGCTGATCGGTGGTAAAACCCCGGTAGCGCCCAGCGCCCTTGCCGCCCCGCGTGAAGGCGCACCGACTCCCCAGGCGCTAACGGCGGAAGAAGTGGAGGTGATGATCACCAAATTCGGTGATGCGGTGAACCGCGCCATCAAAGCCGGTTTCGATGGCGTTGAGATCCACGGTGCCAACACCTACCTGATTCAGCAGTTCTACTCACCGAACTCCAACCAGCGCGATGACAAATGGGGCGGCAGCCGCGACAACCGCGCGCGTTTCCCGCTGGAAGTGCTGGAAATCACCCATAAAATGGCGGACCGCTTTGCGGCAGCTGACTTTATCATTGGCTATCGTTTCTCGCCGGAAGAGCTGGAAGTACCGGGCATCCGCTTTGATGACACGATGTATCTGCTGGAAAAACTGGCGGCGCGCGGTCTCGATTATGTGCACTTCTCCGTCGGCCAACTGCTGCGTCCATCAATTGTCGATACCAAAGATCCGACGCCGCTAATCACCAAATATCGGGCGCTGCGTTCACCTGTGCTGGCGAAAGTGCCGGTGATTGGCGTTGGCGGCGTGGTCAACAAAGAAGATGCGGAGAAAGCGCTGGAGTACGGTTTCGATTTGGTGGCGATTGGTAAAGCCTGCATCGCCTACCCGGATTGGGCCGATCGCGTGATCAAAAACGAACATATGGAGCTGTTTATCGACAGCACCAAACGCGAAGAACTGGTTATCCCGGAGCCGCTGTGGCGCTTCTCGCTGGTGGACGCGATGATCCGCGATACCAGTGATACCGGCCGTAAATACAAAGCGGGCGTGTTCCAGGAAAAAGTGGAAGCTGAAGCGCTGAAACTGAAAATCAACGTGACGCTGGATACCGACCGTATCACCGATATCTCGCTGGTGCCGGATGCCACGCTGGACGTCGATTTCACCAGTACCTTTGAAAGCCTGCGTTCCCGCATTCTGGTGGCGAACAGCCCGCATGTGGATGCGGTAACTGGCGCTACCACCCAGAGTGAGGCGCTGAAAAAAGCCGTCTCGCGTGCACTGGCAACCTCCAGCAAAGAACATGTGATTGACGAGGGCGGTAACCCGAATGCGCCAGTTAATTACGATGTGGTGGTGGTGGGTAGCGGCGGTGCCGGTCTGGCAGCGGCGATCCAGGCGCATGATGATGGCGCACGCGTGGTGATTATCGAGAAGATGCCGACTATCGGCGGTAATACCATCAAAGCGTCCGTCGGTATGAACGCGGCAGAAACCCGTTATCAGCGCCTGAAAGGCATCGAGGACAGCAAAGAGCTGTTTTATGACGAGACGCTGAAAGGCGGTAAATTCAAAAACAACCCGGTGCTGTTGCGTGAGTTCGTTGAGCAGGCGCCCGGCGCGATTGACTGGCTGACTGATAAAGGCATCGAGCTGTGCGACATCACCATCACCGGCGGGATGAGTATTGACCGTACCCACCGTCCGGAAGATCGCTCCGCTGTCGGTGGTTTCCTGATCAGTGGTTTGGTGAAGAACGTTAACCAGCGCAATATCGAAGTGCTGCTGGAGACCTCAGTGGCGGAAATCCTGTTCGAAAACGGCGCGGTCAGCGGCGTGAAAGTGGTGGATGAGTACAATGACAGCCGTATCCTCAACGCGAAAAGCGTGATTGTGGCGACCGGCGGTTTCAGCGCCAACCGTGAAATGGTAGTGAAATACCGCCCTGAACTGGATGGCTTTGTCACCACCAACCACAAAGGGGCCACCGGTAGCGGTATCGCCATGTTGCAGAAAATCGGTGCGGATACCGTCGATATGAGCGAGATCCAGATTCACCCGACAGTCGAACAAACTACCTCGTACCTGATTTCCGAAGCGATGCGTGGTGGTGGGGCGATTCTGGTGAGCCAGGCGGGCAAGCGTTTCTACAATGAAATGGAAACCCGCGACAAAGTTTCCGCCGAGATTATTGCGCTGCCGGAAAAAAGCGCGTGGATCATGTTTGATGAACAGGTGCGTCAGAACAACAAAGCGGCGGATGAGTACATTGCCAAAGGTTTTGTCATCAGCGCCCCCACTCCGCACGAGCTGGCGGTGAAACTGAATATGGATCAGGAAGCGCTGCAAACCACCCTGAACCGTTACAACCAGTTTGTTGAGCAGCAGAATGACGAAGACTTTGGCCGTAAAACCGCGCTGCGTCATCCACTCAATCACGGACCTTACTTTGCCATCCGCATCGCCCCAGGGGTGCACCACACCATGGGCGGTGTCACCATCAATACCGACACCGCAGTGCTGGATGCGCAGAAACAGGTGATTCCGGGTGCCTGGGCGGCGGGTGAAGTGGTTGGCGGTATCCACGGTGCCAACCGTATCGGGGGTAACGCTGTTGCTGATATCATCATCTTTGGTATCAAAGCCGGACGTAACGCTGCGGCACTGGCATTAGGCTAAACAACGGCTTACAACAAGCCATTCGTAGCGGCGTGATTTTAAGACCTGCGCGATAAATCGCGCCGCTACACCTGAATGAGGCGATAATGACTACAGACGCAGGCGTCTATGCGTATTCCGCCGTTCTGATGGGTTCGCCCATTCTGCTTAAACTCTTCGAAGATAACCAACCCCTCGCGGCACAGGTATTCCGGCTGATCAAACAGCAGGAGAATCTGTTCACCGTCAATCGTGCTGATTCTGAAGTGATGGCGATCAACCACGCTGCGGGCCGCCATCCGGTGGTGGTCAGTGAGCCGGTGTTTGCGCTGATCAGCATCGCCCACGCGGTCAGCCTGCTGCCAGGCAGTGCCTTCAATTTCACCATCGGCCCGGTGGTCAAGCGCTGGAAAATCGGTTTCCAGGGCCATGAGGTGCCCCCTGCTGAGGCGATCGCGGCGTTACTGCCCCTGACCGATCCGTGTCAGGTGGTGCTGAATGAAGCTGAACGATCGGTATTCCTGCAACAGTCGGGGATGGAGATTGATCTCGGTGCGATTGCCAAAGGTTACATTGCCGATCGCGTGCAAAGCTTTTTACGCCAGCAGGGCGTGCGGCAGGCGCTGATTAATCTCGGCGGCAATGTGCAGACGCTGGGGTCGCCACCGCATGATCCCGCAGGGTGGGGCATCGGGCTGAAAAAGCCCTTTGGCCGGGAGGATGAGCTGCTTGGTGTGTTACGGGTGCAGGGGAAGTCCGTGGTGACATCGGGTATTTATGAACGCTATTTCGAGCGGGATGGCCGCTGCTGGCATCATATCTTCGATCCGCGTACCGGCTATCCGCTCGACAATGAATTGCTGAGCATCACGGTGATTTCCGATCGTTCACTGGATGGCGATATCTACACCACGCTGCTGTATGGCATGGGGGTGGAGCAGGGGCTGGCGTATCTTGCTGACCAGCCCGAACTCGACGCGATTTTTGTCACGCGCGACAGGGAAATTATCTGTTCTTCACCGCGTCAGTTTCGCTTTGAGCAATTGGACACCGCGTGGCCGCTGCGTTACTGACAATATTGTTGCAGCAGCGAATGGTATTCCGGTTGCAGGCGATAGCGATACACCGGGCGGCCTGTGGCACCGTAATGGATGCTGGTGAACAGAATATTAATCTGCGCCAGCCAGATCAGATATTTACGGCAGGAGACGCGGGAGATGTTCACTTCCGCCGCCAGCTCATCGGTGGAGAATTCTGTGCCCGGGTGGGCATCAATCCACTGACACAGCGTGCGCAGCGTCTGGGGTGTCAGTCCTTTCGGCAGGCGCTTGCTGTCGTGCTGGGTTGCCGGGCTACCGTGAATCAGTAAATCGACATCGGACTGCTGATAATAATGCTGGTTATCCATCAGCGATTTTTTCTGCCGCCACTGGGTCAGCGCTTCTTCAAAACGCGGGAACTGGAACGGTTTGATCAGATAATCCACCACGCCATAATGCAGCGAGGTCTTGATGGTGGCGGCATCCGCAGCCGAAGAGATAATGATCACCTCCACCGGGCAGTTGGCTTTACGCAGTTCCGGCAGCAGATCGAGGCCGTTTTCCTGCTGCATATAAATATCCAGCAGCACCAGATCGACCGGTGGTTCGCTGTTGAGGATCTTCTCTTTCGCCTGCTGTAACGTTGCGGCAGTACCACAGCAGGTAAAGCCGGGCACCTGGCCGATATAGCAGCGATTAAGCTCTGCGACCATTGCATCATCGTCAACCACTAACACGTTGATCATGCGGTTTGATTTCCTCCATCCCAGGGTAGCTGAACTAAAAATTGTGTATACACGCCGGGTTCTGACTCCACGCTGACGTCACCGCCCAGGCTTTCGGTCTGCTGCTTCAGCAGGAACAGGCCGACACCGCGATCGTCACCTTTGGTGGAGAAACCTTTGGCGAAAATGGTGGGCAGAATCAATGGATCAATGCCGGGGCCATCATCGCTCACCTCGCACGCCAGCCAGCCATTCTGATAATGCAACATCACATGGATCTCACCTTCAGTCTGGTCACCCAGTGCATCCAGCGCGTTCTCCACCAGATTGCCGATCACGGTAATCAGCACCGCCATCTGTTGCTCGTTGCCACAGTCGGGCAAAAAGCTGGCATCGCTGATGGTCAGACTATGCCCGCGATCCGATGCGCGACTGATCTTGCTCAGCAGGAACCCGGCAATCACTGGCGACTTAATTTTCTGCACCAGCGAACCAATTTCGGTCTGATAGTTATTGGCGGTTTTCAGCACATAAGTTTCCACCTGCGCATAATTTTTCATATGCAGCAGGCCGAGGATCACATGCAGCTTATTCATAAATTCATGCGAGCGTTCACGCAGCGCATCGACATAGTTTACCATGCCGCTCAGGCGCTGCATCAGCTGGCTGATTTCCGTCTTATCCCTGAAGGTGCACACCGCGCCGATAATCCGTCCCTGGCTGCGCACCGGCACCGTATTGCTGAGCAACACATGGCCGTTCACATTCAATTCCTCATCACGGCGCGGACGGCCGCTTTGCAGCACATCCTGCAAATGGGTGTTGATCACCGAGGCATCGTAAATGCGGTCGGCACTGATGGCGCTGGTGGCGATCTCGGCACTCAGCAGTTTTTGTGCCGCCTGGTTGACCAGCGTGACCTCGCCCTGGTCATCCACCGCCACCACACCTTCTTTCACCGAATTGAGGATCGCCTGACGTTGCTCGAACAGCGTGGAGATTTCATGTGGTTCGAGGCCGAACAGAATACGTTTCAGCACCCGCACCAGAATAAAGGTACCGAGTGCACCCACCAGCGCGCCAATCAACACCGTCCATAGCACGCTCCAGCGGCTCTGGTTTATCTGGTCAGTCACCGCACTGAGGGAAATACCAATCACCACCACGCCAATCTGCTGTTTTTGCGCGTTATACACCGGGGTAAATACGCGCAGGGCTTTGACCAGCGCCCCCTGATTCACCGAGACATTTTCATGGCCACGCAGCGCAGGTTCGAGATCGTCACCGATAAAATGCTGGCCGACCAGCTCCGGGTTGAGATGGGAATAGCGAATGCCCTGCATATTGGTCACCACCACAAACAGCAGGTTATTACTCTGCTGGATTTCTGCGGCGATGGGCTGAATTAGCAGGTCATTGGGCGGCAGCAACAGTGCGCGTTGTACTTCCGGCGAATCGGCCAGGGTGCGCGCCACCGCCATGGCTTTATCTTCCAGCTGCGCACGCGTGGTGGCACCAATCTGAAAGAAGTAAATAAGGTGGACGCTGAGCAGCACCAGCGCGATCACGGTGCTAAGCATCAGCGTGACCAGCGTATTGAGTTTCATCGGTCGCTTACGCGGTGGGAAATCCGGTGGAGAATAGGGTTCTGGCATAGGCAGGTATCGTCGCGGTTTTTTTAGGGGTGCGTGCAAGCACGCACCCGGGCGGTCATTCGCTCTGCGGTTTCACGCGGTTAGCAAAGCTTTTTTTCAGCTTCTGCAACTTCGGCGGGATCACGGCGAGGCAGTAACCGTTGCGCTGACCCGCGCCATCCCAGTAATCCTGGTGATAATCTTCCGCCGGATACCATTCCCCCAGCGGTTCGATGGTGGTGACAATCGGATCTTTATTATCTTCCTGTGCGCGGGCGATAGCCGCGATGGCTTCAGCTTCCTGTTCGGCGTTGGCCGGGAAGATAGCAGAACGATACTGAGTACCGATGTCGTTGCCCTGGCGGTTAAGCTGCGTTGGATCATGGGTGACGAAGCTGATATCCAGCAGATCGCCGTATCCTATCTGCGCCGGATCGAAACCGATACGGATCGCTTCGGCATGGCCGGTGGCGCCGCTGCATACCTGCTCGTAAGTGGGATGAGGACGGGTGCCGCCGGTATAACCACTTTCGACTGACTCAACGCCAATCAGACCTTTAAATACCGCTTCGGTACACCAGAAACAGCCACCCGCGATCACCGCGTATTCAATTGCCATGTCTTTACTCCTGTCAGGGCGAAAGCGTTACTGTGGGGGCGCGCTTTCATGAAATCAACCTTGTTCAGATTAACATTTCTGGCTTAAAGTCGCGGTGTTTATCGAGCAACAGATTGCTCATCACGGTAAAACGACCTTCACCGGTATAGTGCAGGGTCGGCGGAAACTCCGGCTTCTCCGCTACATGCGCTTTGACTACCTCAAAGATAAACAGATTGTAGTTATCCACCATCGTATCGTCGTACAGCTGACACTCAAAACTGGCGAAGCACTCCTGAATCAACGGCGCGTTAACTTTTGTCGCAGGTTCTGCGGTCAGCTTAAAGGCAGCAAACTTGTCGATACGATCGCCGTGGCAGTTACCAATCGCCACTACGCTATCGATTAAATCGGATGAGGGAACGTTGATCACGCACTGGCCACTTTGCCGAATCAGTTCATGGCTGTAATTGCCTCCGGCGATCATACAGCCCACCAGCGACGGCGAGAACTCCAGGACAGTGTGCCAGCCGAGCGTCATGATGTCGTGCTGATCGCCAAACTGCGAGCTGACCAGCACCACCGGTCCTGGCTCCAGATATTTCCGCGCTTTGCTGACCGGAAAATCGATTTTATGCAGATTCTGGTTCATTGTGCTGCTCCTTTTTCTTGAAGGATGTTTTAAGTGTAGCGAACCCTGGACAGGGCTTTACCTGCGCGTCAATTGCAGGCATGGTAAGCCGTCATCTTAAAAGGAGCTGCTTTATGGCGTCTGCGCGCGCGTTAACACAATCCCCCGCCACTTTACATCTGCTGTGCGGCAAAGTTGCTGCCGGAAAATCGACGCTGGCACATCGGCTGGCTCAGGAAACGGGTGCGGTGATCATCAGTGAAGATGCCTGGCTGGCGCATCTGTTTGCCGATGAAATGCGTGAGGTGACAGATTATGTCCGCTGTGCCGCGAAACTGCGTAACGCCATGACGCCACACCTGATCTCGCTGCTGCGCTGTGGGGTATCGGTGGTGCTGGATTTTCCCGCCAATACGCTGCAAAACCGGCAGTGGATGAAAACGGTGATCCAGACCGCCGAGGCTGCGCATCAGCTGCATTTTCTCGATGTGCCGGATGAACTGTGCAAAACGCGGCTGCATGCACGCAATGCGACTGGTGAACATGATTTCGCTGCCACCGATGCGCAGTTCGCGCTGATCAACAGCTACTTTGTCGCCCCGCAGCCGGAAGAGGGGTTTAATGTAGTGAGCTGGCCGACATCGTAGCCGCGCAGGTTAACGCACCACCGGCACATCAGAAAACCGCGTGGTATAGGCGGGTGACAGCATTTCTCGTTTCATCGACCAGGTTTTCTGCATTCCCTGACCGGCGAACCACAATGCGCCGCGCTGGTGGGCATTCAGACTGTCGATCAGCTGCATTAACTGTTCGCTATTGCGTCGTGGCTGGTAGTCGGCGAACAGATCAAACTGCGCCACACCGTCACTGAAAAAATCCCCCAGCATCACACCACCTTTCAGATAGCGTTTGCCGGGCATCCAGATTTTATCCAGACAGCTCAATGCGGCATGGATAATGTCACGGCTATCCTGGGTCGGCGTGACCAGTGCGGTGCTGGCTGAATTGGCATAGTACGGATGATGGGGATCGTGCGGGCTGGTGCGGATAAACGTACCGATATGGCGGCAATATTGCCGTTCGCTGCGTAATTTCTCTGCCGCACGTGCGGCATAGTTGCAGATGGCTTCACGCATATCGCCGTAATCGGTCACCCGGTCGCCAAACGAGCGCGAGCAGAGGATGTTTTGCCGATTGGGGATCACCTCCTCAAACGCCAGACAGGGTTCGCCGCGCAGTTCGCGTACCGTGCGCTCCAGCACCACGCCAAATTGCTTGCGGATCAATGCAGTCGGGGTATCCGCCAGTTGCAGGGCTTTTTCAATTCCCATCAGGTTGAGCTTTTTCGCCAGGCGGCGACCGACGCCCCACACTTCATCCACCGGCACCATCCCCATCAGCTTGCGCTGACGCACCGGGGCGGAAAGGTCCATCACGCTCTCCGCTTTGATCCAGCGTTTGGCAGCCCAGTTCGCCAGCTTGGCGAGAGTTTTGGTCGGTGCAATACCTACGCCGACCCGCAGATGCGTCTCTTTATACAGACGATCGCGCATCTGCCGACCAAACGCTTCCAGTGAGATGCAGTTATCGACGCCAGTGAGATCGACAAAGGCTTCATCAATTGAATAGACATCAACGCGTGGTGTAATCAACTCCAGCGTCTCCATCACACGTGCCGACATATCGCCATACAACGCATAGTTGGAGGAGAACACCACCACCTGATGGCGCATTAATTCTTCACGCTGCTTAAAGTAGGGCGCACCCATTTTGATACCGAGTTTTTTGGCCTCTTTACTCAGCGAGATGATGCAGCCGTCATTGTTGGACAGCACCACAATCGGCTTGCCGCGCAGGTCCGGGCGGAACACGGTTTCGCATGAGGCGTAGAAAGAGTTGACATCGACAAGTGCGTACATAATGAATTTCATGTTAACTGTGTTTATATACAGTATTTTTCAATTGCATTTCGCAATCAAGGGGTGAGCAGGAGATAAACGCAAAGGCTTTGAAGTTGTGGAGAATTTAGTTGCCGTATCCGCGAGAAATCCGCGTTATCTTTCATTAAAGATTTTCCGCCTCAGGTCGATGCTCATAAGAGCATTTCCTGAATTTCACCCTTTTTCTGCTCGCCATCCCTCTGCGAACAAGGACACCGCGCCAGATATGTCACTCATCACCCATACATTAGAAAACCTCACAAAAGCCTTACGTACTGCGTTGCGCGTCTCAATTGAATGCAATGAGCGCAGCGAAAATACCCATAAAATTTTAAACGTGTTGCGTCAGGTTGAGCTGACGCTGATGCTGCATCAACAACCTATCTATGCGATTGCCGGTACGCAGGGCGCGGGTAAAACCACCCTGGCAAAAAGCCTGCTGGGCATTGACGATAGCTGGCTTGAGGCGAATCCGGGGCGGGGCGAGCAGATACCGTTATTTATTGAGCAGCGGCACGATGTGCAGGGTGATTATCCGCAATTTATTTATGTCTGTGCGCACCACAAAACCGGTGAAATTTTTGACAGCCAGCCGCGCAGTGGCGATGAGCTGAAACAGATGCTGCGTGACTGGTCGCAAATGGTGAATCAGGAGATAGAAGGGGGAAAAATCCTCTATCCGAAATTAATCATTAATAAGTCAGACAGTTTTATTGATGAAGAGATGGTCTGGGCACTGCTGCCCGGTTACGAGATCAGCAACAGCCAGAATCATCGCTGGCAGGGCATGATGCGGCATGTCATGGTCAACGCCAGAGGCGTGTTGCTGGTCACTGATCCGACGTTAATGGCAAATACGAACCAAAGCCTGCTGGTGAACGATCTGCGCAGTGTGTTCGCCGATCGTTCTCCGGTGATCGTCGTGACCAAAACAGAAAGCCTGAACGATGCGGAGAAGGCCGAGGTAAAAGCGAGTGCCGCCGCACTGTTTCATGCGGCCTCATCACCGGTGGTCGCTGCCGGCGTCGATAATAAAGCGCAGTGGACAGGCGAACTCCGCGCTGCATTTGCTCAAGGTATCCATAATAGCGCCGCTTCCGAAGCGGCCGCGATCGAACGTTTGATGGCCCTGGTCAATGACGATGTTGCGGATATTATTGATAACCTGAATCTGCTGTACGCGGAGCAGGACAGTGGTGAGGAGCGTACCGTTGCTATTCTTGAAGCGTTCGATAAAGCAGCCGAGCGCTATGAACAGCAGCTGCGTAAAGCTATCAAAAGAGAAACGGACGGGCATCGGCAACAAGCCACTGATTATTGCCAGCGTCGTTATCAGGAAGAAGAAGAAGGGCTGACCAATAATTTAAAAGGACTCGGTCGTCGTCTGATATTGCAGGGAGCGGAGATTGATCGTGAACGCAAAAATCGGGTACTGGACGCCTGGCAAGCCCGCTTTGAGCAGCAGTCTCTGGCCGATCACAATATGGTCGCTCTGGAAACGCTCAACCGCCGTGAGTTAAGGCATTACGGTCTTTCTCAGGAGACGCTGTCACCTCAACGGTTGGCTTCGCCCGCGGCGACAATGGGATATTTGTCGGTGGCTGAGGAGGATAATTCGTCCTCGCTGGCCCCTTTGCGTCATCTGCTGGGATCGGCTGCAACAAGGGATGCGCCGCCGCAGTTAGACCAGCTTTCCACGCTATTAAAAGTGCTGCCTGCCATGACGATGGAATATGCACGCGGTTGGGTGGCAATAAACCAGGCGATGCCCGCAGCGTCAGAGCTAACCAGCGCGTTGCGGCCACAGCAAATTCTCGACGCGATTTTTAGCGCTCAGAGTAGCATCCACCCGGTGAAGACCGCGCTGATGGCGTTTATCGGTGCCGACGCAGCGGACGGCACACTGGATGGTGAAGTGGGCACACCGCAGAATGAGGATAGCGGCGTATTTACGCCTGTCGCGATAGCAGGCAAAGCGATGCTGGTCGGCGCGGCGGTTTTTGCGTTGTATCAGGTGGCGGGCGTGGTGAGTGAGAGTGATAAAGCCCAGGCCTGGTATATTGAACGGATGATGAAGGAACTGGCGCAATATAATGAAAACGTCATCATCGAGCGTTATCAGGACACGATGGGCGATCTGCGTCAGCTGATTGAAATCAACCTCAACCGTTTATTTGGTGTGCAGGATGTCCTCACGCAGAAAAGCTATCTCTGGTTAGCTATTCAGGGACTCACGACGGTACAGAAGGAAGCCCGGCAGTATGAAGCCAGTATCAAACAATATCTGGCGTGATATTTGCCGTGAGCGCTATCGTTGGGCGGAAAATAGCTACATCAACCTGCTGCGTCAGGTTGATGCCGAGCGGTTAATCCAGCCTCATGCAGACATCTCCCGCCAGATATCGGTGATTGTCTATGGTCCGACGCAGGTGGGAAAAACATCCCTGATTCTGACCTTACTGGGCGTCAGGGATGAATGTTTTAAAGAGCTTAACCAGCTGCTGCGTGGTGGGCAGACATTAGGTAAAGCGTCAACGGCGCGAACTTACCGTTACCGGATATCACGGGATGATGCCTGGTATTTTAGCCACAAAGACCAGGGAACAACCGCCTGGTCGGATGGCGGGGCGGCAGATATTTTCGCCAGCCTGCGTGAAGAGGTTCAGGCGGGCAGACGCGACTTCGACAGTATTGACGTATTTATTCCGCAACATTTCTTCCATCCGCAGCAGCGGCAACATGGCTTGTTAATCCGCGACCTGCCGGGTATTCAGGCTGCGGATGACAATGAAAGGGAATATGTGTCTCAGCTTGCCAGCCAGTTTATTCGTTCGGCGGATGTGATCCTGCTGACCGGCAAGGCGGATTATTTAGGCTTTCTGAAACCCGAGGAGTTGGGCAATGACCTACTGGCTGACTGGTTCTGGCAGCCACATCGCTACAAAATTGTGTTAACCCGGACTTTTAGCAACAGTTCCATCCGGGAAATGTTGCGCCGTGTTTCCCCCGATAAATGCTGGCTGCAGGCTTATTTGTTTGAGCAAATCAATACGCTGGAATTGCAACTCCCGGCGGAAATGCGCGAACACATTTATCCGCTCGAATGTGGTCACTCCTGGCAAACCCTGATTGAGGGGGGTGACGATTATGGTGACTATTGCCAGCGGTTGCGCGAGCAGATATTAACCGACCTGCGCCATAATATGCTGCAGGCGGTCCATCCGCTTTCTCGTTTACGTACGGGATACGCGTTACCTGAATTAATTATCCGCCACCGGGACAGGTTGCAACAGCAGTACTCGGAGCTGCACAGCACGCTGGACAAAGAACGGGAATATTACCAGCGTAAACAACAGCAGCTGTCGCGCGCTCTGGCTGAATATGCCCCCTATCTGGCAAAGAGCCAGACACGCCTGGACAGATTGCAGCGGCTACGCGAACGACTAAATAAAAGACAGGCGCGCAGCGCGCATCAATCTATCGCTGTGCCGCCGATGGGAGCAAGAAAGGTCAGTGCCTTACTGAAAATGATTGCTGAGGCAAGAGAAGAGATGGCACTTCATCCGGCGTTAAAGTGCCTGCCTGCCCATTTCGCTGCGCAACAGATTAACCACCATGCCTTCACAGCGATTGAGCAAAAGCTGCATGGCTATCATGCGGATAATTATCTCTTTGCCAGCAACTATAAGCATGACTATCAGGAAACGATCAACGCGATCAAACAACACCTGAAACTGATCACCACATTGGCCGCTAATTTCCAGCGTAGTGAGCTGGAGAGACATATCAATGAACATCGCCGTCGCCAGCAACGTTTACAACGCCACGCCACCCGGCGAGACAAGCTCCTGACGGCGGTGGCCAATAAACTGGCGCGCATCATTGCGCAGCAACAGGAATTAACGCACAGCCATACGCGTGACGAGGATCATTATCAGCAGCTGATTGGCGAGAGTCGTCGCTTTCAGGAACTGATTAGGGTGGCAAAAAATGAACGGGCCACCCTGATCGAACAACACATTATGCGTACGGATATTGGTCAGGCTGAGCGACTGGCCTGGGTACTTGCTGCCCGTGCGTTAAAGAAAGACTACGAATATGTCAGAGCATTAGGAGAGTAGTGCATGTCTGTGGAACATGACCCGGTTATTGCGCAGGATAATGACGAGCGGATGCTGGATGAATTGGTGCAGGAACTGTTTCTGACCTTGCTGACACGTGAGCTGGCGCAACAGAAAGCGGTTATTGAAACCATTAATGATAACGTCTCGTATCAGGCTGGCGAGTCATTAAAATCGTTAAAACGGGAGATCAAACTTTCCATCAGCACCCTGGCGGATGCGCAACAGGAATATCAAGAGGAGCAGGCCATCGCCAGGGAGGAATACGAACAGCGACTGGAGAACGGCTTCAGGGAGCAGGGTAAACGTATTATTGCTCACCTGCTGACCTCGACAGAACACCAGACCCGGCTGGAGCAGCAGCTGGCTGCGCAGTTAACAGATTTACAGCAACAGCATGCCACACATCATCAGCGCTCAGGTCAGATGCTGAACAGCATTAAATGGCTGCTGGCAGGGCTGGGGGGCGTCAACCTGCTGCTGTTTGCGGTTGTCATCATGATGTATTTTCTGGGGCATCGATAATCACCCGCGCATGCAGGCTTGTCCGGATATGGTGCGTCTGGTGCACCATGACTTTTCTCTGGCACGGATAAACGGACGCACAGGCAGCGCATGACGCGTCCTGATTAAACTGGCACAACTTCTGCATTCATTTCCTCAGGCTTGTATACAAGGCCGCATACCGGCCAATGACCTGGGGGAATACACCTTGCACAACAATGATAAAGAGAAGATTAACGCTCAGCGTCGCCAGATGATGAAATATTCCATGCTGGCATTGGGTGGCGTCGCGCTCAGCGGCATGCTGGGCAGCCCATCCGCTCAGGCGGCAGATGACGAAATCCTGATTGGCTACTGGCCGATTGTGGGTGGTCTGCCGTTATATGCCGGTATTGAGAAAGGGTTGTTTAAGCAGGCTGGCGTCAATGTGCGTGCGGTGAAATTTGCCAGCCCGCAGCAGGTGGTGGAAGCGATGATCACCGGGCGGATCCATGGTTGCGCTAATGGCACGGCCACCGGCGCGCTCGGCCTGGGAGCCATTACCAGCCCGGACCTGTTCAAAATCATCTGTTCTAACCCCTCCAATGAAAAAATGGTGCTGGACGAGTTTCTGGTACCCGTCAACAGCACCGCAAAATCCATCAGCGATCTGAAAGGTAAGCGTATCGCCAGCGGTCCGGGCATTCAGAACGTCACCATGGCGAAGATCATCCTGGAAAAAAATGGCTTCACCGATACCAAAGTGATTGAGCTGCCGGTGGGGCAGCATGCGCCTTCGTTAGCCGCCGGACAAATTGATGGCGTGTATACGCTGGAGCCGACCGGCACCGTCGCGCGCATGAAGGGCATGGGGAAAGTGCTGGAAACCGGGGTGATTGCAAAATATGTGCTGGGCGATGCCAGCGCGCCGTGGTTTGGTGGCGCGGCGGCACTCACCAGCAGCTTTATCAAGGCCGATCCGGCGCGGGCGAAGCAGGTGATTGATGCCTATGGTGCCGCGGTCAAATTTATCCAGCAACAACCGGATGAGGCGCGCCAGTATGTGGCAGGTTACACCGGGATTGAGGCCGCGCTGGTGAAAGAGGTGCCGTTGCCGGGATTCGTGATGTATGACCAGTTAACCGGCAGCAACCTGCAATGGTTCCAGAAATTTTATGACGTGTTCACTGAACGGAAAATTTTCAGCAAGCCGCTGCAAGTGGAATCCCTGATCTATCGGGCATAAGGAGAAGTGCAATGATGCAGATATGGCGTCGCAGATTGCTGCCGTTGATCGGTCCGTTGCTGTTATTTCTGCTGTGGCAGACGGCGGTTAGCGCCAAATGGCTTAACCCGGTATTGCTGCCTTCACCCGGCGAAACCCTGGGCTATCTGTTTAGCGCGCTGGCTGATGGCAGCATGAATCGGGACATCGGGGATACGCTCTACCGCACGTTGATGGCATTTATTGTCGCCGCAGTGCTCGGCGTCCCTCTGGGGGTGATGCTGGGCAGTAGCGAGCGACTGTATCGTAGTGTCGAGTTTCTGGTGGATTTCTTCCGCTCAACCCCTTCTTCGGCGCTGATCCCGCTGTTTATGCTGATCTTTGGCATTACCGATACCAACAAAATCGCCATTGCCGCTTTTGCGGCGGTACTGGTGATTCTGTTTAACAGCGCCTACGGGGTAATGAACGCAAAGAAGACGCGCATTATGGCGGCGCAGGTGATGGGCGTTTCACGCTGGCATGTGTTTAAAGACATCATGCTGATGGAAAGCCTGCCGCAAACCTTTGTCGGGTTACGGACCGGTGTTTCGATGGCGCTGGTGATCGTCATCGTCGCCGAGATGTTTATTGGTTCGGAAACCGGACTGGGGCATCGCATTATTGATGCGCAGCAGTTATTCAATATTAAAGATATGTACGCATCGATTCTGATCACCGGTGCATTTGGTTATCTGCTGAATCTGGGTTTTCTGTTGATTGAAAAACGCTGTGTGCACTGGAGTGGCAAAGCATGAACAAACCCGATTATCCTCAGCCTAATACCCATGTGACGATTCGTGGACTCGATAAAAGTTTTGCCGGACAACCGTTGTATCAGGATCTCAACCTCGATTTACCGCGGGGGAAGATTGTTTCGATATTCGGCCCCAATGGCTGTGGTAAATCGACGCTGATGAACATGATTGCCGGATTGATTCCGGTCGATCGCGGGCAAATTTTGTTCGACGGTAAAACCCTGGCCGAGACCAATATTGGTTATGTGTTTCAGAACTACCGTGATGCGCTTTTTCCCTGGTTAAGCGCCTGGCAGAACATCGCCTATCCGTTAAAACGGCAGGGGATGAAAGCGGCGGCGGTGAAACAGCGCGTGGCAGAGTTGGCGGAGATGTTTGATATTCGCTTCGATTTGCAGCGTTATCCCTATGAACTTTCCGGTGGGCAACAGCAAACGGTATGCATCATGCGTGCGCTGGCAACCAGACCAGAAGTGATGTTTCTGGATGAACCATTCTCGGCGCTGGATTTTGAGATGACGCTGTTTATCCGCGATAAACTGCAACAGGTCCAACTGGCAACTGGCGTGACAATGCTGATTGTCTCGCATGATCTGGAAGACGCGGTGTTTCTGGCGGATGAGATCCTGCTGCTGACGCGCCGTCCGACGCGTGTTGCCGAAATTGTCCCGTTTGAGCTACCCCGTCCGCGCACTGCTGAGATGATGAGCCACCCGGAGTTCGTCCGGGTAAAAGCGCATACGTTGGCGGTATTTAAACGGGAAATGGCTGGTTAACAATGCGTTTTCTGCAGCGACGCAATTTATTGCGTAACACTAAATTGCGTCGCTGCACCGGGCGTTACATTCAACGTGCGGCATAAATGATAAAAGTCACCACGCCAAATATCTCCAGCTGCTCTTCTTCGCCAGGGATAATCGGCGCGTAGCGCGGGTTCATCGGCAGTAACTGCACGCGCGGCACGCGTTGTAACCGTTTAACCGTAAATTCACCGTTGAGCGCAGCCACCACAATGTCGCCATGTTTTGCGTCCAGCGCGCTATCAACCACCAGCAAATCCCCTTCGCTGATATTGGCATCACGCATCGAATCCCCTTCCACCCGGACAAAATAGGTGGCGTTAGGATGCGCGACCAGATATTCATTCATATCCAGTTTGCGCTCAACATAATCCGCAGCCGGGGAAGGGAAGCCACAGGGTACCGCATCCAGAAACAGCGGCAGGTGTAGGACTTTGGCGGTGAGGGCAGGAGAGAGAAACTTCATAATAGACACTCAAAAATACTGTTGTTATATACAGTGTAATTAATTGTGAGTCGGGATCAAGCCGGTACTCACCCTAAATCGTTAGCCGGTTGTTCCACCAGTGAATTTAGTTGCGGCGGAAAGCTCGTCTGACAAAATCCCCATTGCCGTCTACACTTAACTCTGACGATGTTCTTAGTCTGGTTGCTGTGTTGCTAATAAACTTGTTTGTTTGTGGAGCGTTACCCATCGAAATACCGTCCTGCCGGAAAACCCTCCCCGCCGTTTGTGACTTATCACTGACCCTGGCGGATCACACCCAACCTGCCTCCGAACATCGATATTGCTATCAGCCATTGATACAGGAGGAGTGACGTGACCCCTGCGGTACATGAGAACAGCACCCTGCCGTCGCTAAGCGGCGGGTTATATGCCTTCTTTTTTGATGTCGACGGCACGCTGGCGGCGATTCAGCCTCAGCCCGAGTCGGTTTCGATTCCCGCATCGGTGCGCCAGCATCTGCAACAACTCACCAATCTGAACCATGGCGCACTGGCGCTGGTGTCTGGTCGTCCCGTTGCGCAACTGGATGCGCTGGTTGCGCCACTGGAAGTCCCGGCAGCGGGTGTGCATGGTGCGGAACGGCGTGATGCCAGCGGCAGGATGCATTGCCAGTCACTGCCCGCCGATATTGCGCAAACGCTGCAACGGGAATTGCAGGAGACCATGGATCAATGGCCCGGCACGCAGCTGGAAGTCAAAGGCATGGCGTTTGCGCTGCATTATCGTCGGGCGATGGAGTATGAACAGGCCGTCATCAGTCTGGCTGAAGAGGTGGTGGCACGTTTTCCGGAGCTGGCGCTCCAGCCGGGAAAATGCGTGGTGGAACTGAAACCGCAGGGAATCGATAAAGGCGCGGCCATTCGCGACTTTATGCGGGAAGCGCCTTTTACCGGACGTATTCCGGTATTTGTGGGTGACGATCTGACAGATGAGAAGGGATTTCTGGCCGTTAATGCGCTGGGGGGAATTTCTGTCAAGGTCGGAGAGGGTACAAGCCATGCGCGCTATCGCCTCAGTAGCGTAAATGCGGTGTGGAGCTGGCTTGAGCAATTACTATTACAATCAAAGCATGACAACGTCGGTAAGGAGTCTGGGTTATGAGTCGCTTAGTGGTCGTATCTAACCGTATCGCCATTCCTGATGGGACAAAAGCCAGTGCGGGTGGTCTCGCCGTCGGTTTGCTGGATGCACTGAAAACCACTGGGGGATTGTGGTTTGGCTGGAACGGCGAAATCAGTGAGATTTCTGGCGAAGAGGAGGAGGAGGTCAGCGTCAGCGAGTATGACGGCATTACCTACGCTGCCCTGCCGCTGAATCAAAACGATTATGATCTCTATTATTGCCAGTTTTCCAATACCGTTATCTGGCCTGCCTTTCACTATCGCCTCGATTTGGTGCAATTTCAGCGCGAAGCCTGGGAGGGTTACTGCCGCGTCAATACGCTGCTGGCCGATCGTCTGAAACCGTTGTTACAGGAGGATGATATTTTATGGATTCACGATTATCACCTGTTGCCATTTGCCGCCGAGTTGCGCAAACAGGGCATTAATAATCGCATCGGATTCTTTCTGCATATCCCATTTCCGACGCCAGAGATTTTCAACGCGCTGCCGCCACATAAAGCGCTGCTGGAAATGATGTGCGACTACGATTTGCTGGGTTTCCAGACAGAATCCGATCGCGTGGCCTTCCTCGATAGCCTGAGTCAGCTGACGCAGTTGCAGAATAAAGGCGAGAAGAAACATCGCGCGTTCGGCAACACCTTTATGACTGAGGTGTATCCGATTGGTATCGAACCGGACAGTATTAAAGAGATGGCGGAAGGTGCGCTGCCACCGAAAATGGCGGCCATGAAGCGTGAACTGGGGGATGTGCAAAACATCATTGCCTGTGAGCGTCTGGATTACTCTAAAGGCTTACCGGAACGTTTCCTCGCTTATGAGGCGTTGCTGGAGCACTATCCCCAGCATCGCGGCAAAATCCGTTATTCGCAGATTGCGCCCACTTCGCGTGGCGAAGTGCAGGCGTACCAGGATATTCGTCATCAACTGGAGACGGAAGCTGGCCGCATCAACGGCAAATATGGCACCCTGGGCTGGACGCCGCTGTATTACCTTAATCAGCACTTCGACCGCCGTCTGCTGATGAAGATTTTCCGGCTGACTGATGTCGGGTTAATCACGCCGTTGCGCGATGGAATGAATCTGGTGGCCAAGGAGTACGTGGCCGCGCAGGACCCGGATGATCCGGGGGTGCTGATTCTGTCGCGTTTTGCCGGTGCGGCCAATGAAATGACCTCAGCGTTGATCGTCAATCCTTACGATCGCGACGAAGTGGCGGCAGCACTGGACCGGGCACTGTCCATGCCGCGTACCGAGCGTATTTCACGCTATAACGACATGATGACGGTATTACGCCAGCATGATATCTCACACTGGCGTGAGAGCTTCCTGCGCGATTTGAACTCGCTGCCACAGCGCAGTGCCGATCACAGTACTGCGCATAAAGTCGCGACCTTCCCGAAGCTGGCGTAATGCCGGGTGTTGCGCCGTTACGGTATTTGTAGCGGCGCGATTTATCGCGCGTTTTTCCTGCCGTGCAGGGATCCACTGCACAGCGTTTCCACACGCTTATCCTGCTCACTGTCACCCGACGCAATCGACGTTATTTCTTTAACCAGTAAAAACCCTGCCAGACAGGAGATTTGCGCACCTCTGGCGAAAAAGTAAACGATCAGGGGCAGAATACGGCTTTTTTTTCGATGCAACCCTAAAGCCTGAGCGTAATGTGCCGATAGTTTGGTTACGTCAATGCGTAAGCGCAGCGATTCATTCATATCTCTAATGTAACGCATTGTTACATCCACTGCCGTTCACTAAACACTCCCTACGAACCGTTAACGATAAGTTGCCGCACCGCGCCGACTCTTCACATAATGCTAGCACCTTGCTGTTAGTGCCTTTTCGCAATATTCCCCGTAAGTGATTAATTTGTCAGCGAATAATCCCAATGAATTTTGGAGTTTTATGCTGGGTATTCTTACCAGTTAAGAGAATTGTAGCGACCTAATCGCAACGATACAGATAAAAGATCGCTTTATATTGACATTATGCCGCATAGCTATTTGTAAGCGAATCGACAATGAAATATTAGCGAAATAAAGCAGATCTGCTCAATAAATGAGCAACAGAAAAGCAATGCTGAAGGGTTGAAGAAAAAATTTGCCTTAAAAGTGTGACGTAGATCACACTTTATCTAAAATTTCACACTTATCACGTTGTATGTCGAAATCAGACGATATAGATTTGCCTTGTTTTCAGATTAGTCTTAAAAAACTGTAAGCAGACGTCACGGAAGATGGTTAGAACTCAAGAAAAGATTGGCCTGGAGTTATGACTACTACTGATCAGTGTCCCGGTGGGAAGTGAAACAGTTCAGTACACGTTTGGCTTATGCCTGAATATTTTTTGCCATCTTTAGATTTACCAACCAGCAATCCGAACCATAGAGAAATATTTTCTATGGCCGTATATATGTCGTGTCTATCAGGATGGAAAAAATGGGTACATCAGAATTACTAAAACATATATATGACATCAATCTGTCATATTTACTGCTTGCGCAGCGTTTAATTAACCAGGAAAAAGCTTCAGCAATGTTTCGTCTGGGCATCGATGAATCGATGGCAGATGCATTGGCACAATTAACTTTACCTGAGATGGTAAAATTAGCGGAAACCAATCAACTGGTTTGCCAGTTCCGCTTTACTGACCACAACATTATTAATCGCCTGACTCAGGAATCCCGCGTGGATGATTTACAGCAAATCCACACCGGTATTTTATTATCCAGCCGTTTACTGCGTAACGCGTCGAAAGACGACGTTGGCACGAAAAAGAGGGCGGTATAATGAGCGAAAAAAGTATTGTTCAGGAAGCGCGTGACATTCAGCTGGCGATGGAGCTGATTACGCTGGGCGCGCGACTGCAAATGCTGGAAAGTGAAACGCAGCTCAGCCGCGGTCGCCTGATTAAGTTGTATAAAGAATTGCGCGGTAGCCCGCCGCCGAAAGGTATGTTGCCATTCTCCACTGACTGGTTCATGACCTGGGAACAAAATATCCACGCTTCGATGTTCTGTAACGCCTGGCAGTTCCTGCTGAAAACAGGTTTGAGCACCGGTGTGGAAGCCGTAATTAAAGCGTATCGACTCTATCTTGAGCAGTGCCCACAATCAGACGAAGGCCCGCTGCTGGCGCTGACGCGCGCCTGGACGCTGGTGCGTTTCGTTGAAAGTGGCATGCTGGAACTCTCCGACTGCAAATGCTGTAACGGCAGCTTTATCAACCACGCGCATCAGCCGGTCGGCAGCTTTGTTTGCAGCCTGTGCCAGCCGCCATCACGCGCCGTAAAAAGACGTAAACTTTCTGTCGAATCTGCCGATACCTTTCCACAACTGCTGGATGAACAGGTTAAACACGCCGTTTAAGTTTGTTCGCATCGTGGAAGCCATCCAGCAGCGGTTAATCCGCTGCTTTTTTTTTGCTCTGCGTTTGCGAATAACACCTGCGGCTCTCTGGCTTAACTTCCACCAACACGTTACGGACGTAAGGATTTTTTTGTGCTGATTATTCTGGGTTATATCGTAGTCCTCGGGTCCGTGTTAGGCGGCTACATGTTGGTCGGTGGCCATCTGGGGGCGCTTTATCAGCCGTCTGAGCTGCTGATAATAGGTGGTGCCGCGATTGGTGCTTTTTTGGTCGGTAACAATGGCAAGGCAATTAAAAAGACCTTAAAAGCATTGCCCTTGTTAATGCGCGGCTCGAAATATAACAAAGCCGTTTACATGGATTTAATGGCATTGCTCTATCGCCTGATGGCGAAATCACGACAGCAGGGGATGTTGTCGCTGGAGCGCGATATTGAAGATCCCAGCCAGAGTGAAATTTTCGCTAACTATCCGCGCATTCTGGCCGATAAACAGTTAGTGGATTTTATTACCGATTATTTGCGTTTAATGGTCAGCGGAAATATGAACGCATTCGAAATCGAAGCGTTGATGGATGAAGAAATTGAAACCTACGAGCACGAGTGTGAAGTGCCAGCGCAAAGTTTATCCGCGGTCGGTGATGGTTTACCCGCGTTTGGTATCGTCGCGGCGGTAATGGGCGTGGTGCACGCACTGGCGTCGGCGGATCGTCCGGCAGCAGAACTGGGCGCGCTGGTGGCGCATGCCATGGTGGGAACCTTCCTCGGGATCCTGCTGGCTTACGGTTTCATTTCGCCGCTGGCATCCGTGTTACGCCAGAAATGTGCTGAATCCACCAAGATGATGCAGTGCATTAAGGTGACGTTGCTTTCCAGCCTCAATGGTTATGCGCCGCAGATCGCGGTGGAGTTTGGTCGTAAGACCCTGTATTCCACCGAACGTCCGTCGTTCCAGGAACTGGAAGAACACGTCCGTAATGCTAAAAACCCGGCTAAACAAACCTCGGATGAAGCCTCATGAAGCATGGCAATCGCCCCATTGTGCTGGTTAAACGGCGCAAACATAAAAGGCATGAGGGAGGTCATGGTTCATGGAAGATTGCTTATGCCGACTTTATGACGGCGATGATGGCGTTCTTTATGGTGATGTGGCTGCTCTCGATCGCCAACCCGCAGCAGCTGATACAAATTGCAGAATACTTCAGAACGCCGCTTAAAGTGGCGTTAACCGGTGGTCAGCGGAGCAGTGATAGCGACAGCCCAATTCCTGGCGGCGGGGATGACCCGACGAAGAAGCAAGGTGAAGTGAAGAAAGCCGTGGATATGGATGCACAGAAGCGCCAGCTGGATGATATTCGCCTGAATCGCCTGCGCGAAAAGCTCGATCAGCTGATCGAGGCCGATCCACGTCTGAAGGCGCTACGCCCGCATCTGATTATCAACATGGTGGAAGAAGGGCTGCGCATCCAGATTATCGATAGCCAGAACCGCCCGATGTTTAAGACCGGCAGCGCCGAGGTGGAGCCTTATATGCGCGATATCCTGCGCGCCATCGCTCCACTGCTCAATGCGATCCCCAACAAAATCAGTCTGGCGGGTCATACCGATGACATCCAGTATGCCAACGGCGATCGCGGCTACAGCAACTGGGAGCTTTCGGCGGATCGTGCCAACGCCTCACGTCGTGAGTTGATGATGGGCGGTCTTGATGGCAGCAAAATGCTACGCGTGGTGGGCATGGCTGACACCATGAAGCTGAAAAACCGCGGTGGTGACGATGCAGTAAACCGTCGCATTAGCCTGCTGGTGTTGAACCATGACACCGAAGCGGCAATTGAAAAAGAAAATGCCGAGAGCGATGCCGTTCAGGTGAGCGACCCGGCACAGATCATTCCCGATATTACCGCGCCCGCCGTTCCGGCTGCGCCGACAGCACCAGCAACGTCAGCGACACCGGCAGTGCCGGCTGCAACGACGTCGCCAGCGGCTCCGGCCAATCCGAACGCCAGTGCGGTGACTACTGACCACTCCTCACAGCCGAGGTGATCCCGTGAGCATGGACATCAGCGATTTTTACCAGACGTTTTTTGATGAGGCCGATGAGCTGTTAGCGGACATGGAGCAACACCTGTTGGGACTGGATCCCCAGGAGCCAGATTCCGAACAGTTGAATGCCATCTTCCGCGCCGCCCACTCGATAAAGGGCGGAGCCGGTACGTTTGGCTTTACGGTTTTACAGGAAACCACTCACATCCTGGAAAACATTCTGGACGGTGCGCGTCGTGGTGAAATGGCGCTCAGCACCGACATCATCAACCTGTTTTTGGAAACCAAAGATATTATGCAGGAACAGCTCGATGCCTATAAAACCGCGCAGGAACCGAATGCAGAAAGCTTCAACTACATCTGCGAAGCACTGCGTCAGCTGGCCCTTGAAGCCAAAGGGGTAGCCCCGGCAGCCCCGGCGGTGGTGGCAGTCGCCGAGCCTGTTGCACCCACTGTCAGCAGCGCGGGTTTACGCCTGCACCTGGTTGATCTGAAAGAGAAAGAACCGGATTTGTTGCTGGAAGAACTGGGCAACCTTGGCACGCTAAGCGATGTGGTGAAAAGCGCCAACGCGCTGGAAGCCACCATTGAAGGTGTCGGCAAAGATGACATCGTCGCTGTGCTGTGTTTTGTGCTTGAAGAAACGCAGATTCTTTTCCCGGAAGGCAGCAGCGCGTCGGTGGAAACCGCACCAGCAGCACCTGTCGTGGCTGAACCGGTACAAAGCGCCACCGTCACCGAGATCACCCCGGCAGTGAAGCGTGAAAACAAACGCGCGGCAGCCCCTGCCAAAGCCAGCGAATCCAGCAGTATCCGCGTTGCGGTCGAGAAAGTTGACCAGTTGATTAACCTGGTCGGTGAACTGGTGATTACTCAGTCAATGCTGGCACAGCGTTCTGGCGCACTGGATCCGGTGGCGCATGGCGACCTGCTGAACAGCATGGGTCAGCTGGAGCGTAACGCGCGCGATTTACAGGAATCGGTGATGTCGATTCGTATGATGCCGATGGAGTACGTCTTCAGTCGCTTCCCCCGTCTGGTACGCGATCTGGCCAGTAAGCTGGGTAAAGAAGTGGAGCTGACGCTACTCGGCAGCTCGACCGAACTGGATAAGAGCCTGATCGAACGCATCATCGATCCGTTAACCCATTTGGTCCGCAACAGCCTTGACCACGGTATCGAATCGCCGGAAAAACGTCTGGGCGCGGGTAAAAGTGCCGTCGGTAATCTGACGCTGTCCGCAGAACATCAGGGCGGTAACATTTGCATCGAAGTGATCGATGACGGTGCCGGTCTTAACCGTGAACGTATCCTGGCAAAAGCGATGTCTTCGGGTCTGCCGGTGAGCGAAAGCATGAGCGACGAAGAAGTCGGCATGCTGATTTTCGCACCGGGCTTCTCCACTGCTGAGCAGGTCACCGATGTATCGGGCCGTGGCGTCGGCATGGATGTGGTGAAACGAAACATTCAGGAAATGGGCGGCCACGTTGAAATCGCCTCGAAGCAGGGTAAAGGCACCACTATCCGTATCCTGCTGCCACTGACGCTGGCGATCCTCGATGGTATGTCGGTTCGTGTGGCCGATGAAGTGTTCATCCTGCCGCTGAACGCGGTGATGGAATCGCTGCAACCGCGTGCTGAAGAACTGAAGCCACTGGCCGGTGGTGAGCGTGTGCTGGAAGTGCGTGGCGAATATCTGCCGCTGGTCGAGTTGTGGAATGTGTTCGATGTGCAGCACGCCAAGACCGATGCCACGCAGGGCATTGTGGTGATCCTGCAAAGCGCGGGCCGTCGTTACGCCCTGCTGGTGGATCAGCTGATTGGTCAGCACCAGGTGGTGGTGAAAAACCTTGAAAGTAACTACCGCAAAGTGCCGGGTATTTCCGCCGCCACCATCCTTGGCGATGGCAGTGTAGCGCTGATTGTAGATGTTTCAGCCCTGCAATCACTGAACCGTGAAAAGCGTGTGGCCGGTGCCGCAGCGTAATCGATAACGAAAAGGTAAATACAATGACTGGAATGGCAACCGTGACGAAAATCGCTGGCGAAACCGTGGGCCAGGAGTTCTTAGTCTTCACCCTCGGTGATGAAGAGTACGGTATCGATATCCTGAAAGTGCAGGAAATTCGTGGCTACGATCAGGTAACGCGCATCGCCAACACCCCGGAGTTTATCAAGGGTGTGACCAACCTGCGTGGCGTGATTGTGCCGATTATCGACCTGCGCGTGAAGTTCTCGCAGCCGGATGTGGATTACAACGAAAACACCGTGGTGATCGTGCTGAATCTGGAACACCGCGTGGTGGGTATCGTGGTGGATGGCGTTTCTGATGTGTTGTCGCTGACCCAGGACCAAATCCGTCCGGCCCCGGAATTTGCCGTGACCATGTCAACCGAGTACCTGACGGGTCTCGGCGCGTTGGGTGAACGTATGCTGATTCTGGTCGATATCGAGAAGCTGCTGAGCAGTGAAGAGATGGCGCTGATGGACACGCTGCGTAGCGCATAATTGTTGAGTCACGGGCCGGGATGACCGGCCCGTTATCATTCCTGATAGAAATAATTCCTTATAAATCAACATCAAGTTTGCAATTAATTCACTTTTTGCTCTCAATTTCGCCACCCTCTGGCCGATAAATCCACTGCATTTTTTCACTTTTCAGGGCAAGGTATGTTTACGAAAATCCGTGTTGTCACCAGTTTATTGCTGGTGCTGTTGGTGTTTGGCTTTTTGCAGCTGGCATCAGGCTCGCTGTTTTTCAAAGCGCTAAGCAATGACAAAAGCAGTTTTAATGTTGCACAACTGGCAAGCAAAAATACCGCGGCGATCAACGACGCTTATATGAGTCTTAACCAAAGCCGCGTGTTGCTGACGCGTGTCATGCTGCGTATTGCCAATAGCAAGCTTTCGGGTGAGACCGCCGATCTCGCCAGCATGTTTGAGCAGAGCAAAAGCTTCCAGAACAAGGCAGCGAATTTCTACTCGGTGTTTAAAAGTATTCCGGACACCCCGGGTCAGAATGCGCAACTCAACAAACATCTGGATGAAACCTACAGCGCCTACAGCAGAGCGTTAAACCAGATGCAGGATGCGCTCCAGGCCAACGATGTAGAAGGTGCAGGTAAACTCCCGGTCGCGCCGTCGCAGAGCGCATTTCTGACGGATTACACCCAGTGGCGTGCCGATCAGGACCGTCTGACCAACGCCGGTGTGGCGGCCAACCTCGCAGCCTATAACCATATGGTTTGGCTGCTGGCGGTGGTAATGGCGGCCGTGGTGGCGGTGATTGTGTTGTGCTGGTTTGGTCTGCGCAAAGTGCTGATCAACCCGCTTAACAGCAACATCAAACATATCCAGCACATCGCACAGGGTGATCTGACGCAGACCATCGTGATTGAAGGGCGTAACGAAATGAGCCAGCTGGCGACCAATCTGCACGAAATGCAGCAGTCGCTGGTGCGTACCGTCAGCAACGTGCGCGATGGTTCTGATGCCATCTTCACCGGTGCCAGCGAAATCTCCGCCGGAAATAACGATCTCTCCGCCCGCACCGAAGAACAGGCTGCCTCGCTGGAACAGACCGCTGCCAGCATGGAACAGCTGACGGCCACGGTGAAACAGAACGCCGAAAATGCCCGTCAGGCTTCGCAGCTGGCGCTCAGCGCGTCGGAAACCGCGCAGAAAGGCGGCAACGTGGTGGATGGCGTGGTGCGTACCATGCATGACATCGCCGGCAGTTCGAAGAAAATTGCCGATATTATCAGCGTGATCGACGGCATTGCCTTCCAGACCAACATCCTGGCACTGAACGCGGCGGTGGAAGCGGCACGCGCCGGTGAACAGGGTCGAGGTTTTGCCGTGGTGGCCGGTGAGGTGCGCAGCCTGGCACAGCGCAGCGCGCAGGCGGCGAAGGAAATCAAAGGATTGATCGAGGACTCGGTGAATCGCGTCAATACCGGCTCGGCGCTGGTGGGGACGGCAGGGGAAACCATGAGCGATATCGTCAACGCGGTCACGCGGGTGACGGACATTATGGGCGAGATTGCCTCGGCATCCGATGAGCAAAGCCGTGGTATCGATCAGGTCGGCCAGGCGGTGACCGAGATGGATCGCGTGACACAACAAAACGCCTCGCTGGTGGAAGAATCTGCGGCGGCAGCCGCCTCGCTGGAAGATCAGGCCAGCCGTTTAAGCCAGTCGGTATCGGTGTTTAAGATCCCCCGCACCCAGGTTGCTCCGGCCGTGACGCGCCATCCGCAGATTGCGCCGAAAGTCGCCGATGTACCACGTAAAGCCGTGACGGCCCCGGTGAGCGACAGCAACTGGGAAACGTTCTGACGTTGTTGTCATTCGTGTTAACCCCATGCGCCTTTTAAAGGCGCATTTTTTTTAATGTTAATTTTTTTACTTATAAAACTCTGCCACAGGAATAAAAGGCAGAATTTTACTTTGTAAAGTGGCTTAAACATCCTCAGAAATTCAGCGGCGCGGTCGATAACAGGGGAGCCGAAAACACCTTTTTGGGGAACCCATGTTAAAACGAATCAATGTAGTCACCAGCCTGATTGCCGTGTTGCTGGTATTTGGTGCTTTACAGTTAATTTCTGGCGGGCTGTTCTGGTCTGCTTTACAAAAAGATAAGGAGGCATTTGCTGTCGCACAGGTGTCCACCGACAACGTTGCGGCGATGAGTGATGCCTGGATTGAACTTAACCAGACACGCACGGTGCTGAACCGCGCGATGTTACGTATGCAGGGAAGTATGGCTGCGCAGACCAATGGCGGCCAGCTCAGTGCGCTTATCGCGCAAACGGAAAAACAACTTGATGCGGCGTCAGGCTATTTCCAGCGTTATTACAATCTGCCCGCAACGCCCGGTTTTCCGGTGGAACTGCGCGATCGGCTGGAGGCGGACTACGCGGCCTATAACGACGGCCTGAAAGCGATGCTGGAGCGGTTAAAAGCGGATGATTTGCAAGGCATGTTTGCGCAAAACATCGAAGCTAAACAGGTGAAGATGAAAGCCTCGTATGAGGTCTGGCGTACCAAACAGAGCGAGCTGGCGGCAGCCGGGGCAGAGCAGAATCAGCGCGCGTTCGACACCATGATGTGGCTGCTGGCAACGGTGGCACTGCTGGTGATTGCCGTGATTATTGGCTGCTGGTTTGGTTTACGTTCGGTGCTGATCCTGCCGCTGCAACAGCTGCTGTCGCATATCCGCCACATTGCCTCCGGCGATCTGACGCAGCCGATTCAGGTGGAAGGACGCAACGAAATGAGCCAGCTGGCGGAAGGTTTACAGGAAATGCAGCAGTCGCTGGTGCGTACCGTCAGCAACGTGCGTGACGGTTCTGATGCCATCTTCACCGGTGCCAGCGAAATCTCCGCCGGAAATAACGATCTCTCCGCCCGCACCGAAGAACAGGCGGCTTCGCTGGAACAGACCGCTGCCAGCATGGAACAGCTGACGGCCACGGTGAAACAGAACGCCGAAAATGCCCGTCAGGCTTCGCAGCTGGCGCTCAGCGCATCAGAAACCGCGCAGAAAGGCGGCAACGTGGTGGATGGCGTGGTGCGCACCATGCATGACATCGCCGGCAGTTCGAAGAAAATTGCCGATATTATCAGCGTGATCGACGGTATTGCTTTCCAGACTAACATCCTGGCGCTGAATGCCGCGGTGGAAGCGGCACGCGCCGGTGAACAGGGTCGAGGTTTTGCCGTGGTGGCCGGTGAGGTGCGCAGCCTGGCACAACGCAGCGCGCAGGCGGCGAAGGAAATCAAAGGATTGATCGAGGACTCGGTGAATCGCGTCAATACCGGCTCGGCGCTGGTGGGGACGGCAGGGGAAACCATGAGCGATATCGTCAACGCGGTTACGCGGGTGACGGACATTATGGGCGAGATTGCCTCGGCATCCGATGAGCAGAGCCGTGGTATCGATCAGGTCGGCCAGGCGGTGACCGAGATGGATCGCGTGACACAACAGAACGCCTCACTGGTGGAAGAATCTGCGGCCGCTGCGGCTTCACTGGAAGATCAGGCCAGCCGCCTGAGCCAGTCGGTATCGGTGTTTAAGATTCCGCGTGCGCAGGAAGCGACCATAATGACGCGCCATCCGCAGATTGCACCGAAAGTACCCGATATGCCACGTAAAGCGGTGACCGCACCGGTCAGCGACAGCAACTGGGAAACGTTTTAACACCCTCACCCACTGACACCTTACCGTAGCGGCGTGATTTATCGCGCGTCTTTTAAAACCCGCGCAATAAATTGCGCCGCTACAAATCGCACCGCAGGGTAGCGGCACAGTTGTCACAGCTGGTCCAACCCCTTCCTTTCAACATAAAGATCACACTTCACACGCCGATAACAGAAGCGATCCGCCAACCAATGAGGTGTTTATGTTTAGTCGTATTCGTGTCGTTTCCGGCCTGCTGTGCGTGCTGGTGTTGTTTGCCTTGCTGCAGCTGTTTTCCGGAGGGATGTTTTTTCAAACGGTGAAAGCCGATAAGGACAATTTTGCTTATAACCAGCGCCTCGTCACTCTGCAACGGGCGATGGGCACCTCATGGGTTTCTCTGGTTCAGGCGCGTAACACGCTGAACCGTGCCGGAATCCGTTATCTGCTGGATAGCCAGCAGGCGGGATCGGGCGCAACGGTGAAAGAACTGGTTGCGCTGGCCAGCGAGGAACTGAAGGCGGCCGATCAGGGCTTTGCCGAATTTAACGCCAATCTGTCAGAAAAAGGCAAAACGGCAGAAAACGTGTTGACGTTACAGGCCAACTACAACGCGTTCCACGGTGCACTGGCGGAACTGATTGATTTTCTCAGCGCCGGTAATTTCAAAGGGTTTGTTGACCAGCCGACTCAGGGCTTCCAGGACAAATTTGAAAAGGATTACAACGCGTGGCTGGGTTACAACAAAATCCTCGCGCAGCGCGGTATTGATGACAACCTGGCGGCGTATCACAAGTCCGTCTGGCTGATTATCGCCCTGCTGGCGGTCACTCTGGTCTTGATCGCGCTGGTCTGGAGTGGCATGCGTGCGGCACTGATTCGTCCACTGAAGCAGAGTATCGAACATATTCGCCATATTGCGCGTGGAGATCTGACGCAGCAGGTTGAGGTCAGCGTCACTAACGAAATGGGTGATCTGCTCAGCTCGCTGCAACATATGCAGCAGGAACTGGCACGTACCGTACGCATCGTGCGTGATGGCTCTGACGCCATCTATACCGGTGCCAGCGAAATCGCCATGGGCAACAACGATCTCTCCTCACGTACTGAGCAACAGGCGGCTTCGCTGGAAGAAACCGCAGCCAGCATGGAGCAGCTGACCGCCACGGTGAAACAGAATGCCGAAAACGCCCGTCAGGCTTCCCAGCTGGCGCTGACTGCCTCCGATACCGCGCAGCAGGGCGGCAAAGTGGTGGATGGCGTGGTCACTACCATGAAAGAAATTGCCGGTAGCTCGAAGAAAATCGCTGATATCACCAGCGTGATCGACGGCATTGCCTTCCAGACCAATATCCTGGCACTGAACGCCGCCGTCGAAGCCGCGCGCGCCGGTGAACAGGGCCGTGGTTTTGCGGTGGTGGCCGGTGAAGTGCGCAGCCTGGCACAGCGCAGCGCCCAGGCTGCGAAAGAAATTAAAGGGCTGATTGAGGACTCGGTAAACCGTGTCAACACCGGTTCGGTGCTGGTGGAGAGTGCAGGCGAGACCATGACCAATATCGTCAACGCGGTCACGCGGGTGACGGACATTATGGGCGAGATTGCCTCGGCGTCGGATGAGCAGAGCCGCGGGATTGACCAGGTGGGTCTGGCGGTTAACGAAATGGACCGCGTGACACAGCAGAACGCCGCACTGGTGGAAGAGTCCGCCACTGCGGCTGCCGCGCTGGAAGATCAGGCCAGCCGACTGAAACAGTCGGTCGCGGTGTTCAATATTGGTAAAGAATTTGTCGCCCAGGCCGTTAACGTATCTACAGCGCCAAAATTATTGCATCCGGCGGCGCCAAAAGCACTGGCTCAACCGGCGGGCGCCCGCGCTGACGATAACTGGGAAACCTTTTAAGCCCTGAGGCCGTGGCAACACGGCCCACATACCTGGGTGCGCACTGGCAGCACAGTAGCAACCGCAGTAACCATAATTTAATCAGTTTGTTGCCGGGTGACCTGAGATGAAGAAATCGACGTTATTGGATCAAAATGAAGCGACATCGCTGCTGACGCAAATGGTACAGCGTCTGCCGCTTTCCGATGCGCATTTTCGTCGTATCAGCCAGTTGATCTATCAGCGTGCCGGTATCGTGCTGGCCGACCACAAACGCGAGATGGTTTATAACCGTCTGGTACGTCGGCTACGCATGCTGAATATTGATGATTTTGGCCGCTATCTGGGTCTGCTGGAGCAGGATCCGAACAGCGCCGAGTGGCAGGCATTTATTAATGCGCTGACCACTAACCTGACCTCGTTTTTCCGTGAGGCGCATCATTTCCCGATTTTAGCCGACCATGCACGTAAGCGCAGTGGCAGCTACAACGTGTGGTGTGCTGCCGCGTCAACCGGTGAGGAACCTTACTCTATCGCCATGACGCTGGCGGAAACGCTGGGCACCGGGCCGGGGAAATTCCAGGTCCATGCCAGCGATATTGATACCCAGGTACTGGAAAAAGCGGTGGCGGGCGTTTATCGCCAGGAGGAACTGCGCACACTGTCGCAATCACAGCTACAGCGCTTTTTCCTGCGCGGCACGGGTCCGCATGAAGGCATGGTGCGGGTACGTTCTGAATTGTCCAGTCAGGTGAGTTATGCGCAGCTGAATTTGCTGGCCAATGACTGGTCGCTGCCGGGACCGTTTGATGCGATTTTCTGTCGCAACGTGATGATCTATTTCGATAAAGAGACGCAGGAGCAAATCCTGCGCCGGTTTGTTCCCCTGCTGAAGCCGGGTGGTGTGTTGTTTGCCGGGCATTCAGAGAACTTCAGCCAGATCAGTAAAGAGTTCTGGCTGCGTGGACAGACAGTCTATGGACTGACCAAGGAAAGACGATGAGCAAAATCACCGTGATGTGCGTGGATGACTCTGCGCTGATGCGGCAGTTGATGACAGAAATCATCAACAGCCATCCCGATATGGAGATGGTCGCGACTGCGCCGGACCCGCTGGTGGCACGTGACCTAATCAAGCAGTACAACCCGCAAGTGCTGACGCTGGATGTGGAAATGCCGCGCATGGATGGCCTCGATTTTCTCGAAAAGCTGATGCGTCTGCGGCCAATGCCGGTGGTGATGGTGTCATCACTGACCGGTAAAGGCTCAGAAATCACGCTGCGTGCGCTGGAGCTGGGCGCAGTGGATTTTGTCACCAAACCGCAGTTGGGTATCCGTGAGGGAATGCTGGCCTATAGCCAGATGATTGCCGACAAAATCCGTGCGGCGGCGCGTGCCAAATTGCATGCCCGCGCGGCAACGCCGCCACCCGTCACGCTGAAAGCGGTACCGTTGCTGAGTAGTGAAAAGTTGATCGCTATTGGTTCGTCTACCGGTGGCACCGAAGCGATTCGTCATGTCCTTCAGCCGTTACCGGCTACCAGCCCGGCGCTGCTGATTACCCAGCATATGCCACCAGGCTTTACCCGCTCCTTTGCCGAACGGCTGAACAAGCTGTGCCAGATAACGGTGAAAGAAGCGGAGGATGGCGAGCGCATTCTGCCCGGCCATGCCTATATCGCGCCAGGCGCAATGCATATGGAGCTGGGGCGTAGCGGTGCCAACTATGTGGTGAAACTGAACGACGGACCACCGGTTAATCGGCACAAACCCTCGGTGGATGTGCTGTTCCGATCGGTAGCGGTTAACGCTGGACGAAATGCAGTGGGAGTGATTCTGACCGGGATGGGTAACGACGGTGCGGCGGGGATGCTGGAAATGCATCGTGCCGGTGCCTGGACCATCGCCCAGGATGAAGCCAGCTGCGTGGTATTTGGTATGCCGCGTGAGGCAATTGCCCTCGGCGGAGCCAGTGAAGTGGTTGATTTAGGCCACATCAGCCAGCACATGCTGGCAAAAATTAGCGCCGGACAGGCATTGCGAATTTAACAGGCCCGTCCTGCCGGGCAAGACAACACAGGAGTAGATATGGCTGATAAAAATATGCGCTTTTTGGTGGTGGACGACTTCAATACGATGCGTCGTATCGTCCGCAACCTGCTAAAAGAGCTGGGATTCAATAACGTTGAAGAAGCAGAAGACGGCGCGGATGCGCTGACCAAACTGCGCGCAGGCGGCTTTGATTTTGTAATTTCTGACTGGAACATGCCCAACATGGACGGTCTGGAACTGCTGCAAACCATTCGTGCCGATGCCACGCTGGGCAAACTGCCGGTGCTGATGGTAACCGCAGAAGCGAAGAAAGAAAACATCATCGCGGCGGCGCAGGCCGGAGCCAGCGGATACGTAGTGAAGCCGTTTACTGCGGCCACACTGGAAGAAAAATTAGGCAAGATCTTCGAAAAACTGGGTATGTAAGGAGATGTGATGAGCGACCTTCCGAAACCAACAGAAGAAGTCTCGGCACAGGATATCATTGCCCGCATCGGCTCGCTGACGCGCATGCTGCGTGACAGCCTGCGTGAGCTGGGGCTGGATCAGGCGATTGCTGAAGCGGCAGAAGCGATTCCTGATGCGCGCGATCGTCTGGATTATGTGGTGCAGATGACGGCGCAGGCGGCAGATCGTGCGCTGAACTGCGTTGAAGCGGCGCAGCCGCACCAGGACAAAATGGAAGCCGGCGCTAACCAGCTGAAAGGCCGCTGGGATGCCTGGTTTGAAAACCCGATTGAGCTGGCGGATGCTCGCGAGTTGGTTTCGGATACGCGCGAATTCCTCACCGCCGTACCGGAGCACACCGCGTTTACCAACAAGCAGCTGCTGGAAATCATGATGGCGCAGGACTTCCAGGATCTGACGGGGCAGGTGATTAAGCGCATGATGGATGTTATCCAGGAAATTGAACGCCAGCTGTTGATGGTGTTGCTGGAAAACATGCCAGAAGTGAGTGCCGAGCAGCGTAAGCAAAGCAACAGCCTGCTGAATGGACCGCAGATTCACACCGATGCACCGGGTGTGGTGGCGAACCAGGACCAGGTCGATGATTTGCTGGATAGTTTAGGGTTTTAATTAATCCATAGTGTTTCGTAGCGGCGCGATTTATCGCGCGGGTTTTGCCGATATCGTGTATGGAATGGCGCGATAAATCGCGCCGCTACGGACGGGATGGTGATTTACATCGCCCGACGCTGCGCCACGGCCAGTGGCGGGGCAACCAGCACCTGCACACCCAGCGCTTCAAAGGCAGCGATTTGCGCGGCCGTAATGCCGCTATCGGTGATCAGATAGTGAATATGGCTCCAGTCGCAGGGCAGGGCGAACATCGAAACCTTATCAATTTTACTCGAGTCGGCCACCACAAACACGGTACTGGCTGACTGAATCATCGCCATCTTCACCTTGATATCGGTCTCGCTGGGGAAACTTAAACCCAGACGAGGAGAGATACAAGCCGTCGCCAGAAACAGCTTTTCGGCCAGCACGTTCTCAAAAAACGAGGCGGCTTTTTCTCCCGACGTCGACAGCGTGGGAAACTTAAACGTCCCTCCGGTCAGCAGGATATTGATCCCCGGCTCCCCTCCCAGTTTCAACGCAATGTTTACCGCTGTGGTGATCACTGACAGACGGCGGATATGGCCAATCGCTTCGGCAATCGCCGTAGTGGTGGTGCCGGAATCGAAAATCACCGTATCACCGTTCTCAACATACTGCGCGGCAAGGCGACCAATTGCTTCCTTTTCGTCCAGATGCGTCTGACGTTCCAGCAACAATGCACCGGTATTTTGCTTACCGGTCATCAGGGTGGCCCCCCCATGATAACGCTGCACATGCCCGGCCTTCTGCAACATGCGCAGGTCGGTACGAATCGTCGCTTCCGTTAAGCCAAAGGTTTCTGTCAGCGCTTTTACCGTGACCGTACCGTCTTCACGGATCATCTCAAGTATCTTCTCACGGCGCTGCTGCATGTCGGCCAGCTGCTCAGTTTTACTTTTCAATCGAAACTCTCCCTTTTTCCAATCACGGTCTGATCGTTGCGAAAAGAAACCCGAGCTGATTTTACTCTGCGCTCAGGGGATTTGCGAGGTGACTCGCACAAACATTGATTTTCGAACGAAAATATAAAATCGATATGGAATTGATTTCACAATGACAAAGCAGCGCTTTTATCCATGCTGATTTTTACGTTATTTTATAAATATCAATAAATACATGCATATAAAAATTATCCTGGTAATTTGTATGAAATTTGATCTCACCCACAAACCATTAACAAACGATAGCTTATATTTTTGTTCGAAAATGAGTGGCAAGTGTCATCCGCTGACCAGCCATAACCAGAGCTATCGACTGACAACCAGGGAGAGTAAGGATGAGTGGGGAATATGATGTAAATCTGCGCTACGGCGTGAATTCAGACCAGGACCTGTCCGGTAAAGTCGCGGTGGTGACGGGGGGACTCGGTGGGATCGCCATGGCCAGTAACCAGATGCTGTTGGAAAAAGGTGCCCGCCTGGCGCTGCTTTACCCTCCCTTCGAAAGCGACAAAGTCGCCAGCGTCAGCAGTCAGTTTGATGCTGAGCGCGTGTTGTTGGTCTGCTGTGATGTCACCGATCCGCAATCGGTGGAGGAGGCTTTCTCCCGCGTTGAACAGCATTACGGCCATCTCGATATCCTGGTGAACTGCGCCGGTTACGTGATGCTGCAACCGGTGCTGGAAACCGAGTTTGCCGAATGGCAGAAGCAAATT
Source organism: Pantoea sp. App145 (assembly GCF_047947045.1). Classification (NCBI taxonomy): domain Bacteria; kingdom Pseudomonadati; phylum Pseudomonadota; class Gammaproteobacteria; order Enterobacterales; family Erwiniaceae; genus Pantoea; species Pantoea sp. App145. The sequence continues at coordinate 1,055,996 of NZ_CP133290.1, read as the reverse complement.
GCCGTCAACCTCACCGGGCCTTTTCTCTGCTCGCAGGCGGCAGGCAGACGCATGATCCGCGCCGGTCAGGGCGGCAAGATTATTAACATCGCCTCACAAGCTGCGTCTATCGCTATCGATAACCATGTGGCCTACACCTCGGCCAAAGCCGGGCTGCTGGGCATGACCAAAGTGATGGCGAAAGAGTTTGCGCCATATCGTATTAACGTCAACACCCTGTCGCCGACGGTGGTGTTGACCCCCATGGGTGAAAAAGCCTGGCGCGGCGAGAAGGGGGAACAAATGAAAACCCTGATTCCGTTGGGTCGCTTCGCCTACACCGATGAAATCGCTGCGGCAGTACTGTTCTTCGCCAGCAATGGCAGCGACATGATCACCGGCGCCGATCTGATGATCGACGGTGGCTTCACTATTTGGTAGTTCCGCGCCCGCACCAGAGAAGGCGACAACCCTGCAAACGTAATAATTACAATGAGAGACATCACCATGAAAACCCGTACCCTGCTGTTAACCGCCATTGCCAGCTGTCTGGTTTCACATGTCAGCCTCGCGGCGGACAAAGGCACCATTATGATTCTGGTAAATTCCCTGGATAACCCGTATTACGCCTCTGAAGCGAAAGGGGCCAACCTGAAGGCGCAGGAACTCGGCTACAAAACCAGCGTGCTGTCGCACGGTGAAGATGTAAAGAAACAGAGTGAGCTGATCGATGCGGCCATCGGCAAAAAGGTGCAGGGCATCGTGCTGGATAACGCCGATTCCACCGCCAGCGTCGCGGCGATCAAAAAGGCGAAAGATGCCGGTATTCCGGTGGTGTTGATTAACCGTGAAATCCCGGTTGACGATGTGGCGCTGGAACAAATCACCCACAACAATTTCCAGGCTGGTTCAGACGTGGCCAACGTGTTTGTGGAGAAGATGGGTGAGAAGGGCAAATATGCTGAACTGACCTGTAACCTCGCCGACAATAACTGTGTCACCCGTTCCAAATCCTTCCATCAGGTCCTCGATCAATACCCCGATATGCAGAGCGTGGCGCGCCAGGATGCCAAAGGTACGCTGATCGATGGCAAACGCATCATGGACAGCATCCTGCAAGCGCATCCGGATGTGAAAGGGGTGATCTGTGGCAATGGCCCGGTGGCACTGGGGGCGATTGCCGCGCTGAAAGCGGCCGGACGTAATGATGTCACCGTGGTGGGGATTGATGGCAGCAACGACGAACGTGATGCGGTCGAGGCGGGATCACTGAAAGCCACCGTGATGTTGCAGGCACAGGCAATTGCCGCACAGGGCGTGACCGATCTTGATAACTATATTCAGAAAGGCACCAAACCTGAGAAACAGCGCGTAATGTTCCGCGGCATCCTGATCACCCCGGAAAATGCGAAAAACGTTCAGGATTTTAACTACAAATCTTAATTTCACGCAGGTGCGCCCGCGCGTCGGGCGCCAGGGAGAATGTGATGTACAGACGACTCTGGCTGCTGCTTCCTGTTGTGATCCTCAGCGGCTGCCGCATTGTGTCGCAGCAGGAGCTGGCCGACCTGAAGAATCCCCCCAATCCGCAAATGACAAATATTGCGGGCACATGGCAACAAAAGCTGGTGCCACAGGTGGCGCATGACGCGAAGCCGCTGGCGCAACTGATGAAAGAACTGCAATCCGCGAAGGATTTTGATACCGCCTGTAAAACCTTGGGTTATCGCAGCCAGGAAGAGAATCCCTGCGTGTTCAGTGTGAGCGTGCAGGGCGAAGTCACCGGCGTTAACACCACTTCACGCAGTGGAAAAATGACGGTGAAAGATGCGTCCGGCGAAACGGTGACGGTGCAGATGGGGCCAATTATCCGCGGTACCGCCCTGCGTGATGTCTACAAAGGGGCCAGCTATCAGGACTTCAACGATCAGGTGTTGTTTGGTGACTATGGCCGGGCCATCAATCAACAGGCGTCTAACATGATGCAGACCTTTAAACCGAAAACCGGCGATAAAGTGGCGCTGGCTGGCGTGTTCAGCAGCTGGGATATTCCGCAACAGGCACCGGATATCACCCCGGCGCAAATCACCCGGCAATAAGGAGATGGCGATGCACAATCCTCAGCCCGCCGGACAGCCGGATGTGATTATCGAAACCCGCAATGTCTCGCGCATTTATCCCGGCGTCACCGCGCTGGATCAGGTTAACTATCGTGTCTACCGCAACAAGGTTAACGTGCTGATTGGTGAAAATGGCGCGGGCAAATCCACCATGATGAAAATGCTGGCGGGGGTGGAGACGCCCTCGTCCGGTGAGATTTGGCTTGATGGTGCACCGGTCACGCTCAGTTCCACCCATCAGGCGGAACAGCATGGTATCAGCATCATCTTTCAGGAGCTGAACCTGTTCCCCAATATGAATGTGATGGACAACATCTTCATCGCCAACGAGTTTTTCCAGCGTGGCGTGATCAATGAAAAATATCAGTATGCGTTGGCGAAATCCCTGCTGGAGCGACTGGAGCTGGATGTGGATCCCTATGCTCCGCTGGGGGAGCTGGGCATCGGCCATCAGCAACTGGTGGAAATTGCCCGGGCGCTGTCGAAAGACACGCGGGTACTCATTATGGATGAACCTACCAGCGCCCTGAGCCAGTCCGAGGTCAAAGTGCTATTTAACGTGATTGACCAACTGAAGCGGCGTGGCGTCACCATCATCTATATCTCACACCGGCTGGAGGAACTGATGGAAATTGGTGACCACATCACCATCTTCCGTGATGGACGTTTTATCAGTGAACGCGAAGTTCGCGATGCCTCTATCCCGTGGATCATTGAACAGATGGTCGGGGACAAGAAAAAACATTTTGATTACCAACCTGCGCCACAGGGCGAGACGGTGCTCGATGTCACGGGGCTGACGGCGTTACATCAGAACGGCGGCTACAAACTGAATGATGTGTCGTTTTCATTGCGCAAAGGTGAGGTTATCGGCATTTACGGTCTGCTCGGTGCCGGGCGTACCGAGTTGTTTAAGGGGCTGATCGGCATGATGCATTGCCAGTCGGGCAGTGTCTGTCTGAATGGTGCCATCCTCGACAAACAAAGCTTTCAGCAGCGGCTGAAAAAAGGCATCACCCTGGTGCCGGAAGATCGTCAGACCGAGGGTGTGGTACAGCTAATGTCGATCACCGCCAATATGACCCTTACTGAACTCAGCCTGCGCGGTTTTCGTCGTGCGTTGCGGATGCTCAATCCGCAGCAGGAGCGGGGCCGGGTGGATGAGATGATCAGTCAACTGGCGATTAAAGTCAGCGATGCGGAACTTCCCATCACCTCACTCAGCGGCGGGAATCAGCAAAAAGTGGTGCTGGGCAAAGCGCTGATGACCGGTCCACAGGTGGTACTGCTGGATGAACCCACGCGCGGCATTGACGTGGGGGCGAAAACCGATGTCTATCACCTGATTGGCAACCTGGCGCAACGTGGGCTGGCGGTGATGTTCTCTTCTTCCGAGCTGGATGAAGTGATGGCACTGGCTGACCGTATTCTGGTGATGGCCGATGGCCGTATCACCGCCGATCTGCCCCGAAGCGAAGCGACCAGGGAAGCCCTGATTAGCGCTTCGACACCGCATGATTAAGTGAGGCAAACAATGAATCAAAAATATCTGCTGTATATGTATTTGCTGAAGGCGCGCACGTTTATTGCCCTGCTGATCGTTATTGGCTTCTTCAGCCTGATGGTGCCGAACTTTCTCACCACCTCCAACCTGCTGATCATGACACAACATGTGGCGATCACCGGCTTACTGGCCATCGGCATGACACTGGTTATCCTGACCGGGGGCATTGATTTGTCGGTGGGGGCGGTGGCCGGGATTTGCGGCATGGTGGCCGGTGCATTGCTCACCAATGGACTGCCGCTGTGGGGCGGTAACGTGATGTTCTTCAACGTCCCGGAGGTGATTCTGCTGGTGGCGTTGTTCGGTATCGCTCTCGGTTTGATCAATGGCGCGGTGGTGACACGGCTGGGTGTGGCTCCCTTTATCTGTACCCTCGGCATGATGTATGTCGCACGCGGCTCGGCGCTGCTGTTTAACGATGGCAGCACTTACGCCAACCTGGTGGGGATGCCGGAACTGGGTAATACCGGTTTTGCGTTGCTGGGTTCGGGCACCGTATTGGGCATCTATATCCCTATCTGGCTGATGGTCGGTTTCCTGCTGCTCGGCCTCTATCTGACGCGTAAAACCCCGCTCGGTCGTTATATCTATGCCACCGGCGGTAATGAATCGGCCGCCCGGCTGGCCGGGGTGCCGATCATCAAGGTGAAGGTGTTTGTCTACGCCTTCTCTGGTCTGTGTGCGGCGTTGGTGGGGTTGGTGGTGGCATCACAGTTACAAACCGCGCACCCGATGACTGGCAACATGTTTGAGATGGATGCCATCGGGGCCACGGTGCTGGGCGGCACGGCGCTGGCGGGCGGACGTGGCCGGGTGTCTGGCTCGATTATCGGCGCTTTCGTTATCGTCTTCCTTGCCGATGGCATGGTGATGATGGGCGTCAGCGATTTCTGGCAGATGGTGATCAAAGGTCTGGTGATTGTCACGGCCGTGGTTATCGATCAGTTCCAGCAAAAATTACAAAGCAAGGTGGTGCTGCTGCGCAGACACGAAAAAAAGCAGCAATCAGCCGCCCTGTCTGAAGTCACTCATGGATAACAGGAGGCAATATGACACGCGATTTTAGTGGAAAGACAGTGGTGATTACCGGGGCCTGTCGCGGCATTGGGGCAGGCATCGCCGAACGTTTTGCCCGCGACGGTGCCCGGCTGGTGATGGTGTCCAATGCCGAACGGGTATTTGCCACGGCGGAAAAATTAACGCAGGAATATGGCAGCGAGATCCTCGCACTGCAGGTGGATGTTACCAATGAAACCGAAGTGCAGCAGCTGTATCAGCAGGCTGTCGGGCGTTTTGGCAGCATTGATGTCTCGATCCAGAACGCCGGGGTGATCACCATCGATCGCTTCGACAGCATGCCGAAAAGTGACTTTGAAAAGATTCTGGCGGTCAATACCACGGGCGTCTGGTTGTGTTGCCGTGAAGCGGCAAAATATATGGTGAAGCAGGGGAGCGGCAGTCTGATCAATACCTCATCCGGGCAGGGACGGCAGGGGTTTATCTACACGCCACATTACGCCGCCAGCAAGATGGGGGTGATCGGCATTACACAAAGCCTGGCGCTGGAACTGGCTCCCTGGCACATCACCGTTAACGCGTTTTGCCCCGGTATTATCGAGAGCGAAATGTGGGATTACAACGACCGCGTCTGGGGCGAGATCCTCAGCAATGATAAGAAGCAATATGGCAAAGGCGAGCTGATGGCGGAGTGGGTGGAGAATATCCCACTGAAACGTGCCGGACAGCCGCAGGACGTTGCCGGGCTGGTGGCATTTCTGGCATCGGATGATGCGCGTTATATCACCGGGCAAACCATCAATGTGGACGGTGGTTTGATCTTTTCCTGAACGTCAATCCACCCGGTGCGAATGCATTCGCACGTGACAAATGTCGGGTCGGCATTTATGCCGACCAGGCAAATATTGCACGACATCAAATCGGCTATTCAGACAGAGTGACACTGCGGAAATTGAGAAATATGTTAAGGTTATCTTTACGCTGTTTTGTGAGAGACCTCTAATTTTTATCTGAATTGAACCCGATTTCGTTATGTTACCAGCTGTTTTGATACCTCAATTCCTGCGTTTTACCCTCGGTGCTGCGGCACTGCTTATGGCTGTGCCTACTGCCCAGGCGCTGATGCCTGACAACAATATTTCCGCTACCCCATTTGATGACGCGGCGCATTTCGTGAAGATGGCCGATGATTTACCCGCCCTTGGTTACCAGGCTGACAGTGAAAACCTCGCGAAAAAGCTGGCAGATATGGCGAAAAGCATCGGCGAGGCGAGCGAGAGCAGCAGCGATACCACTTTTGGCCATCAGGCGGGCGTCTGGGCATTTAACCATTTCCGCGATGAAGTGGCAGAACGGGTGCAGAGCGAAGGACAGTCAATGCTCTCACCTTATGGCACTGCGCAGATTGATTTGAATGTCGATATGGATGGCAACTTTACCGGCAGTGGTGCCGAATTGCTGACACCCTGGGCCGATCGCCAGCGTTATCTCACCTTTAGCCAGCTGGGATTTCATCAGACGGATGACGGCCTGGTGGCCAACGCCGGGCTGGGCCAGCGCTGGGTGGCCGGTAGCTGGTTGCTCGGCTACAACGCGTTTGTCGATCATATGTTCGATAGCAGTTTGCAACGCGGTTCGCTGGGTACGGAGGCCTGGGCGGATTATCTGCGTTTTTCTGCTAACTATTATTACCCGCTTTCAGGCTGGCACAACGGCGATCCTAATCAGCAGCAACGCATGGCGCGTGGCTATGATTTTACGACTCAGGGGTATCTGCCGTTTTATCGTCAGCTCGGCGTCTCGGTCAGCTGGGAACAGTATCTGGGGCAGGATGTGGATCTGTTTAATTCAGGCACCCGCTATCACAACCCCTCGGCACTGACCTTCGGTCTTTCCTACACGCCGGTGCCGCTGGTTACCGTCTCCGCCAGCCACAAAACCGGCAGTGAAGGGGAGAGTCAGGACCAGTTCGGCCTGCGGCTGAATTATCGTTTTGGCGTGGCCTTAAGCCAGCAGCTGGATGCCGCTAATGTGGCCGCTGCCCGCTCGCTTCGCGGTAGCCGCTACGACACAGTCACGCGTAATTACACGCCGGTGATGGAGTACCGGCAGCGCAAAACGCTGGCGGTATTTCTTGCCACACCGCCGTGGCAGCTGAACGGGAGTGAAAGTTTACCGTTGAAGCTGCAAATCCACTCGGTCAATCCGATCATTGCGGTCAGCTGGCAGGGCGATACCCAGGCGCTGAGTCTTACCCCGCCAGCCAACCCGAATGATCCCCAGGGATGGAGCATCATTATGCCCGCGTGGGACAACACGCCAGGGGCGAGCAATCATTATCGCCTCGCGGTAACGCTGGAGGACAGTAAGCATAATCGTGTGACATCTAACTGGATCACGTTACAGCTGCAACAACCGTTCACGCTGAATCAAACCGAAGGCACACGTTTTGATGTGCTGGAGCCGTAAAAGAAAAGGGCAGCTTACGCTGCCCTTTGGGGACGTCCGGTTGACACGGGCCGGACGACAATGAGGGTAAACCAACTTAGAACTGGTACACCAGACCCACAGCAGTGATGTCGTCGGTAGCCAGACCCAGCGGGTTGTTGTCCTTCAACAGGTTGATGCGGTATTCCGCATAAGCAGACATGTTTTTGTTGAAGTAGTAAGTTGCACCAATTGAGGTGTACTTGATGATGTCCGCATCGCCGATGCTCTCAATGTCTTTACCTTTCGAAGACACGTAGCCCACAGACGGACGGAAACCGTTCAGGAACTGATACTGGGCAACCGCTTCGAAGTTCACCGCTTTGTTGGCGAAGCCACCAGAAATCGGCGTGGCATTCATGGTCTGACCGTACATGGTCGCCAGATAGATCTGATTAGCGTCGTATTTGATACCGGTTGCCCAATGCTGCGCTTTATCACCGTGACCACGGGTAGCGGCATTCTGCGTCTCAGTACGATCGAGGCTGGCGTAAGCACCAACCAGGCTCAGGCCGAAGTCGAAATCGTAAGAAGTCGAAAGGGCGAAACCATCACCATTCGAACGGCGTACCGCGATGGTAGAATAATCGGTGCGGTCGTTTTTGCCTTCGTACTGAGCAGCAACGTTCAGGCCTTTAACCAGACCGAAGAAATCTTTGTTACGCCAGGTCAGCACGCCAGTAGAGCGGCCAGACAGGAAGGCGTCGGTGTAACCTGAGTCACCGCCGAAGAACGGCAGCATATCGGTGTAGCCCAGCACGTCATAAACCAGACCGTAGTTACGGCCGTAGTCCAGTGAGCCGAACTCACCATATTTCAGACCTGCGTAACCCAGACGGGTACGGTTACCGGTTTGTGAATCAGTACCGCCTTCGGAGTTGCTCAAGCTGTACTGATACTGCCAGAAACCATAGCCGGTCAGCTGGTCAGTAATTTTGGTTTCGCCTTTGAAACCCAGACGGGTGTAAGAGGAAGTTTCACCGTTGTTGTTGTCATCATCAGAAAACAGGTGTGAAACGTTGATTTTCCCGACCAGGTCAAGTTTGTTGCCATCTTTGTTATAGATTTCCGCGGCGTGAGCAGTAGAAAGTCCCAGCAGTAACGGCATTACTGCTGCCAGTAAAGAACGCTTCATCATTTAATTTTTACCCTATGTTATTTTTTAATTGTTGCCCTGCTATGGGGCGAAACGAAAATGACACAAAAGGTTCAAGATCGAAAGTGCAATAAATGTAACAAATTATTTCATGTTGGCTTTTTGTGCGAATGTCGTTCACGTATTCCAATATATGGAAATGGTTATTGTTTTTACTTATCTGTGAACATAACCGAAATCATGAATTTAAAATAACTAAGTGAATGAAATTAATCATTTTATTGTTTTTCTACTTTGCCATGTTATTTGATTTTATAATGTCCGTATATAGGATCTGTCTATGTGATTTTGTTCAATAACATATTAGCGAAGTCACCTAATAGTTAGCCTGATCACTTTTTCTATAAATACGCTGTTTCTGTTTATTTCTGAAATTATAATAACCTTAGTCACTATAAAACTTTCCATCCTCGCGCCATTCCACAATGGCGAAAATAACCGCAATGGCGTTATTTGTTTGTTAAAATCTGTATTAAAAATAGCCAGTTCAATGGGGCGTTTTCGCGCACTAATATCGTGCCATTACGCACCATAAGTGATCATTGCGCCCTGAATTGGTGCTTTCTTTGCCTCGCACTGGCGAAATATTTGCTGGCTGGTCACAAAAGCAATATTTCATTTTGTGAATGCATAAATCCTCTTAAGAATTCTCTGACATATAGACGCCATCAGACTGATATTCACTTTTTATGCATTTAAAGTGAATAGTGACATGGCGTAACTCATTGATATTTCGTTGCATGAATCCATTTATGCATTTTTTCCTCTGGCTGGCACGGTTACTGCAATATACAGTTAAGTCGAGGGTTACTAGTTTTTAACATTTTTAAAACAATGGCTTCACGTTAAGTGGAGCAGGAGAAGGGTTATGTCAATGCAGGTTTCACGTCACGATTTCGATCAATGGATGATGCCAGTTTATGCTCCCGCCGCGTTTGTTCCGGTGCGCGCTGAAGGTTCAACACTCTGGGATCAGCAGGGTAAGGATTATATCGATTTCGCCGGAGGAATTGCCGTCAATGCGCTGGGACATGCGCATCCGGCACTGCAACAGGCGTTGCAGGAACAGGCCAGCAAACTGTGGCATACCGGTAACGGCTACACCAATGAACCTATCCTGCGTCTGGCAAAACAACTGATTGATGCCACCTTTGCTGACCGCGTGTTTTTCTGTAACTCCGGTGCTGAAGCCAATGAAGCGGCGTTGAAGCTGGCGCGTAAAGCGGCTCATGACCGCTTCGGTGCAGAAAAAAGCGGAATCGTTGCTTTTAATAACGCCTTCCATGGTCGCACCTTATTTACCGTCTCGGCGGGTGGTCAGCCTGCTTATTCCCGCGATTTTGCGCCGCTGCCGCCGGATATCCAGCATGCGCCGTATAACGATCTTGCTGCGGCGGCAGCCTTAATTAATGACCAAACCTGTGCGGTGATCGTTGAACCGATTCAGGGTGAGGGCGGCGTGGTACCGGCTGATCCTGCGTTCCTGCGTGGCCTGCGTGCACTCTGTGACCAACATCATGCCGTACTGATTTTCGACGAAGTCCAAAGCGGCGTAGGCCGTACCGGTTCGCTTTATGCTTATATGCACTACGGCGTGACCCCGGATGTCCTCACTACCGCCAAAGCTCTGGGTGGTGGATTCCCGATCGGCGCGATGCTGACGCGTGAGGACCTGGCACTGGTGATGGGAGTGGGTACCCACGGCACCACCTATGGCGGCAACCCGCTGGCTGGCGCGGTCGGGGGCAAAGTGATGGAGCTGATTAACCAGCCCGCCTTTATGGCCGGGGTGAGTGAACGCCATCAGTGGTTTGTTGACGCCCTGGAAGAACTGAATCAACGTCTGCCGCTGTTTAAGGAAATCCGTGGACTTGGTCTGTTGATTGGCGCGGTGCTGAACGACGATTTCGCCGGTAAAGCCAAACAGTTCAATCTGGCCGCAGCGGAAGAAGGTGTCATGGTATTGATTGCCGGTGCCAGCGTGGTGCGCTTCGCCCCGGCGCTCAATATCAGTGAGCAGGAAGCGAAAGAAGGGCTGGCGCGTTTCGCCCGTGCCTGTGAACGCGTGCTCAAAGGAGCAGCATTATGATGGTAATCCGTCCCGTCGAACGTGACGACCTGGCGCAGTTGCTGTCGCTGGCGGGCAAAACCGGTGGCGGCCTGACGTCGCTGCCGGCGGATAGCCATACCCTGCAGGCCCGTATCGAACGCTCATTGCTGACGTGGCAGGACGCTCTGCCGCGTGCCGAACAGGGCTATGTGTTTGTGCTGGCTGACAGCGAGGATAATCGTGCGGTGGGGATTTGCGCGATTGAGGTGGCCGTGGGGTTACAGGATCCCTGGTACAACTTTCGTGTGGGTACGCAGGTGCATGCGTCAAAAGAGTTGAATGTCTATGCCAGCCTGCCAACGCTGTCGCTGAGTAACGACCATACCGGCAGCAGTGAGCTGTGCACCTTGTTTCTCGATCCTGATTATCGCGATGGTAAGAATGGCTACCTGCTGTCCAAATCGCGTTTTCTGTTTATGGCTAATTTCCGCAACCGTTTTATGCAGCATGTGGTGGCGGAAATGCGCGGGGTCAGCGATGAAAACGGCCATTCGCCGTTCTGGGATAGTGTTGGCAGCCGCTTTTTCTCAATGGAGTTCAGCAAAGCTGACTTCCTTAGCGGCACCGGGCAGAAAGCCTTTATCGCTGAACTGATGCCGAAGCATCCGTTGTACATCCATTACCTGAGCGAAGCCGCACAACAGGTGATTGGAGTGACCCATCCCAAAACTGCGCCTGCGCGGGCGGTGCTGGAAGCCGAAGGGTTTCGCTACCTCAACTATGTCGATATTTTTGACGGCGGCCCGACGCTGGAGTGCGAAATCGACCGCATCCGCGCCATCCGTAAAAGCCAGCTGCTGACGGCGGTAGCCGGAGAAGCCAGCGACGAATGGCCGCTGTGTCTGGTGGCGAACCTTAATTATCAACAATTTCGTGTTGCGCTGTTGCCGGTGGATATCGCCTCTGGTCGCGTGCGCCTCAACGACAGCCAGCGTGATGCGCTGTGCTGTGGCTATGGCGACAACCTGCGTGTTGTGACGCTCGGTCGCGAGGAGAAAAAAGCATGACGCATTTTATTAATGGTCAATGGTTGACCGGTGGCGCAGACGCCTTCAGCAAACAAAACCCGGTCAGCGGTGAAACCCTTTGGCAGGGCAAATCGGCATCGGCGTCTCAGGTCGCCGCCGCTTGCGAAGCGGCGCGTGCCGCGTTTCCGCACTGGGCGCGCAAAACCTTTGCCGAGCGCCAGGCGCTGGTGGAGGCATTTGGTCGCCAGCTGGAAGCCCATAAGAACGAACTGGCGGCAACCATCGCCTGCGAAACCGGTAAACCCCGCTGGGAAACGCTGACTGAAGTCCAGGCGATGATCAACAAAATCGCTATTTCCGTGAAGGCCTACCATACCCGCACCGGCGAGCAGGCTGAGGGTGAAAGCTCGTTGCGCCATCGTCCGCATGGGGTGCTGGCGGTATTTGGCCCTTATAACTTTCCCGGTCATTTGCCGAATGGTCATATTGTACCGGCGCTGCTGGCAGGTAACTGCGTGGTGTTCAAACCCAGTGAACTGACGCCAATGACCGCAGAAAAAACTGTGCAGCTGTGGCAGAAAGCGGGCATCCCTGCCGGGGTACTCGGTATGGTGCAGGGCGGTCGTGACACCGGGCAGGCACTGGCGGCGGAAAGCCAGATTGATGGCCTGCTGTTTACCGGCAGTGCCGCAACGGGCTATCACCTGCATAAGCAGTTTGCCGGGCAGCCGGAGAAAATGCTGGCGCTGGAGATGGGCGGTAACAATGCCCTGATTGTTGAGGATCCGGCTGATATCGACGGTGCGGTGCATATCGCTATTCAGTCGGCGTTTATCACCGCCGGGCAGCGTTGCACCTGTGCGCGCCGCTTACTGGTGAAACGCGGAGCGGCGGGTGATGCGTTTCTGCAACGTCTGGTAGAAGTGAGTGGCCGTTTACACCCTGCGGCCTGGAATGCTGAACCTCAGCCGTTTATGGGTAGTGTGATCTCCCCGGCTGCGGCCGGACAGATCTTTGCTGCCTGGCAGAAGCGGGTGGATATGGGCGGGAAAGTGCTGCTGGGTATGCACTGGCCGGATCGCGACAGCGCCATCATCACGCCGGGCATCATTGATATGACCGATGTCCGTGCATTACCGGATGAAGAAGTCTTCGGCCCGCTGTTGCAGGTGGTGCGCTATGACAGCTTTGAACAGGCGATTCGTCTCGCCAATCAGACGCGTTATGGTCTCTCCTGTGGCCTGATTTCTCCGCAGCGCGCGCAGTTCGATCAACTGCTGCTGGAAGCGTGCGCTGGCATTGTTAACTGGAACAAACCACTGACCGGGGCGGCCAGCTCTGCTCCGTTTGGCGGCGTTGGTGCCTCTGGTAACCACCGTGCCAGCGCCTGGTATGCGGCGGATTATTGCGCCTGGCCAATGGCATCGCTGGAAAGTCCCAACCTTAATCTGCCGGGCAGTTTATCGCCGGGCCTCGATTTTTCTGCGACGGAGGCCTCTGAATGAATGCGTTCGAAGCTAACTTTGATGGCCTGGTCGGCCTGACGCATCATTACGCCGGATTGTCGTTTGGTAACGAAGCTTCGACGCGCAATCAGCTGCAACCCTCGAACCCGCGTCTGGCGGCGAAACAGGGACTGCTGAAAATGAAAGCGCTGGCGGATATGGGCTATGTGCAGGGGGTAATCCCGCCACATGAGCGGCCCAATCTGCCGTTACTGCGTCAGCTCGGATTCAGCGGAAGCGATGAGCAGGTACTGGCCCAGGCGGCAAAGCAGGCGCCACAACTGCTGTCGGCAGCCAGTTCAGCGTCGGCGATGTGGGTCGCCAATGCTGCGACGGTTTCTCCCTCCGCCGACAGCGCCGACGGCCGTGTGCATTTCACCGTTGCCAATCTCAACAACAAGTTTCATCGCGCGATTGAAGCGCCGGAAACCGCCGATTTGCTGCGGGCGATCTTTCGCGATCCGCAACACTTCAGCGTGCATGATGCGCTGCCGCAGGTCGCACTCTTTGGTGATGAAGGCGCGGCTAACCATAACCGCTTCGGTGCGGCTTATGGTGACGCCGGGGTCCAGCTGTTTATTTATGGTCGTGACGGGAAGCAGCCGGGGGCTGAACCGGCGCGTTATCCGGCGCGGCAGACGCGTGAAGCCAGTGAGGCGGTGGCGCGTCTGCATCAGCTCAACGCGGAGCGGACGGTTTTCGCGCAGCAAAATCCGCGCGTGATTGACCAGGGAGTGTTCCATAACGATGTGATCGCCGTCAGTAATCAGCAGGTGCTGTTTTGCCATGAAGAGGCGTTCGTCAATCAGCCACAGCTGCTCGCCGATTTAGTGTCTCGGGTGCCGGGTTTCTGCGCGATTGAAGTGCCGGGCAGCAAGGTTTCCGTGGCCGATGCGGTGAATACTTATCTATTCAACAGCCAGCTGTTGCAGCGCGCCGATGGCGGCATGCTGCTGGTGCTGCCGGAAGAGTCGCGTCAGCACAGCGGCGTCTGGCGTTATCTGACCGAGCTGGTGGCGAGCGGCGGGCCAATTCGCGAACTGAAGGTTTTCGACCTGCGTGAAAGTATGTACAACGGCGGCGGTCCGGCGTGTCTGCGTTTGCGTGTGGTGCTGACTGAAGCGGAGCGTCAGGCACTGAATCCAGCGGTACTGATGAACGATCGCCTGTTTGCCACCCTGAATGACTGGGTCGATCGTCATTATCGTGATCGCTTAACCCAGGCGGACCTGGCCGATCCGCAACTGTTACGTGAAGGACGCACGGCGCTGGATGAACTGACACAGCTGCTAGACTTAGGCAGTGTCTACGCGTTTCAGCGCTAATGTCGGGGGCGAATATTTCGCCCCTGGCTTTACGTAAGGAGAGAGAATGCAGGATTTTTTACAACAAACACTGTCTGGCCGGGTGCCGCAGGAACGTCAGGGGAAAAATGCCCACCTGAGCTGGCAGTGGCTTGATGAGGGCATTCTGTCCTTAACCCCGCACGCACCGACGTCTCAGGCGTTGGTACTGTCGGCGGGGATCCACGGTAATGAAACCGCCCCGGTTGAGATCCTTAACCTGCTGCTCACGCCCCTGCTGCGGGGAGAAAAACCGCTGGCGGTGCGCCTGCTGGTGTTGCTGGGGAATCCACAGGCGCTGCGTAGCGGCAAGCGCTATCAGCAATATGATATCAATCGGTTATTTGGTGGCCGCTGGCAGCAGGTATCTGACGTAGCGGAAGCGCGACGTGCGATGCGGTTGGAACAGGCACTGGAAACCTTCTGGCGTAACTGCATCGGCTCTGAGACGCGCTGGCATCTCGATCTGCATACCGCGATTCGCGGTTCGTATCATGCCCGCTTTGGTGTGATGCCACAAAATCTGCGTCCGTGGCCGGATGACTTTATGCACTGGCTGGCGGCGGCGGGTCTGGAAGCGCTGGTGTTCCATCGTTCACCTGGCGGTACTTTTACCCATTTCAGCTGTGAACATTTCTCTGCGGCCAGCTGTACGCTGGAACTGGGTAAAGCGCTGCCGTTTGGCGAAAATGATCTTACCCAGTTCAGTGCGGCACAGCAGGCACTGGCGGCGTTGTTATACGGTGATGTGTTGCCGGCGATCGAGGCGTCACCTCGTCATTATCGTGTTGCCCAGCAAATTACCCGACATGGGGAAGATTTTGTGTTGCACATGGGGCCGGAAACCCTGAATTTTACCGCCTTTCCGCAAGGTACCCTGCTGGCGGAGGAGGGGGACACCCGTTATTACGTGCAGCAGGCACGTGAATATGTGCTGTTTCCCAATCCCAATGTGGCACCGGGTTTACGCGCTGGCCTGATGCTGGTGGAAGAGAATGAACAGACCCAGGCGCTGGCGTTGTAACGATCGCACCTGGCCGTAGCAGCGTGATTTATCGCGCTGCACCCTTTCGTTTTACCGACAATAACGTTACACTCCTCCTTAATTCCTGCGTTTTTTACCTTATTTGTCATACTCTTTTGCAATTCCTCACGCATTTCTTCTCAATCTCTCCATGATCGCCTGATATCTGTCTTTTATGCTTTCAGGGCTTTACTCAGCCTCTGAGTAGTTGACGTTCAGCGTCGTATGCTTGTTTCCGAAGACGCGACACAGGCTGTCGTCATGAAACTGAAAAGTAAGGACAATATTATGCGTAAACTGACTTCCCTCTTCCTGGCTACCGCGATGGCTCTCGGTGCTGCCAATATCGTCCATGCTGCGGCAGACAACCTGACGCCTCCGCCAGCCGGCAGCGAGAAACCCATGCATAAGCCGCCGATGATGCGCCATGGTGGCATGAACATGATGTTCAAGGGTCTGAACCTGACCGACGCACAGAAAAAGCAGATGCATGACATCATGCGTGAAAGCCATAAAGACTTTAAACGCCCGTCGCTGGAAGAGCGCCGCGCTAACCACGCCATCATTGCGTCTGACAGCTTCGACCGTGCGAAAGCCGAAGTGCAGGCAGAGAAAATGACCGCCAACGCGAAAGACCGCGCCGTGGCGATGATGGAAACCCAGAACAAACTCTATAACGTCTTGACGTCTGAACAGAAAAAACAGTTCAACGCCAATTTTGAGAAACGTCTGACAGAGAAAGGCCCGCACGACGGTAAAATGCCACCACCACCGGCTGATGGCGAATAATCCATTTAGCCTGACGGTTTGAGACCGCCGACGTTGTCCATCGCACCAGGTGCTTTGGGCAGCGTCGGCGGTTTTGTTTTTACAGCGGAATCAATGGGTAATCGCCCGACAACAACGGGCGGCAGAGAATTTTATAGCCATCGTGATCAAAGCCCTGTGATGCCCGCTGTAGCTGGCGTGCTTCTTCTTCGCTGCTCACCGAACCCAGCCAGAACCAGTGATCAATCACATGGATCTGCGTCATCCCCTCTCCACGTTCGACCATGCCGACGGCGCCTGGCCATGGCCAGCACACTACGCGTAAATCCTCCAGCGCCGACTGCAAACGCTGTTGATGCGCGCTGATCGTCTCGTGACCACAGCAGGCTCCGGCGCAGCGTTTCAGCGCAGCACGAAAACACCCCCGACCGCTGCGCAGACTCTCCAGACCGAGCAAGCCGTGGCACAGTCGTTGTTCATCGGCGATGCTTTTCAGTTTTTCCAGCGCCGCATGGCGGCTGCGAAACAGGCCATACAAATTGGGGGAAGATGAAAAATCGAGATCGCGGGCATAAACCACCTGCGGGGCGGCATCGCTCAGCTGGAGCGAGCAAAGCTGGCGGTTTTTTCGCAGACGTTTATTAAATAACGGCTGTTGCGTTTTGATCATCTGCGCTTCCAGCAACTGCGCGCCGAGATCACCCGCCGTTGGGATCCAGCTGACCCGCCGGGCCTGGCGCAGCATGCTGGCTTCATCGGGGGTGCGGAAATGGGACATCACGCGGCTGCGCAGATTGACGCTCTTACCGATATACAGCGGCAGGCTGTCACTCTCGCCGTGGAAAACATAGACGCCGGGCTGGTTGGGTAAACCTTCCAGCCACTGACGTAAATGTTCGGGATATTGATAAATGGCCGCCGCATCAAATTCGAGGCGGCTGCGGGTGGATTGTCTGACCAAAGAACACTCCGATTACTGGTTACCTATCCAGTATATCAGCCGGGCGTTTTTCTCGCCAGCGACGACAGGCGGCGCGTTGCCAGCCAGCAAACCAGTGAACCCAGGGTGATCATTAACACGCCCTGCCAGAAGGCCAGCGAGGGCGTCAGACCCAGCCACAGCGAGGCCAGCAAGGCAGACAGCACCGGGGTGAAGTAGGAGGCGGTCGCCAGCAGCGTCAGGTTGCCGTGCTGGATGCCGTGGTTCCAGGCTGAATAGGCAACGGCGGTCGATATCCCCATAAACAGCACCTCAAGCGCCGGAATCAGGCTGAAATGCAGCGAACTGAAATCTTCCGTCACAATAAATTTGATCCACAACGCCAGCGCAGTGATGACAAAGAACAGATTGACGCCGCTTTTGCCGCTGGCGTATCGACGCGTTACATTGTTGTACAGCCCCCAGGCGATCGCGGCGATAAATGCCAGCCCATAAGCCAGCGGATTGCTGAGCAGGTTATGTCCGAGTTGGCTGAGTGAACTGCTTCCGCCGCTTTGCAACACCCAGATAATACCCGCCAGTGACAACAGTAACCCCGGCCATAACCACACACGAAACCGCTGTTGATTCATCGGAATAGCGAACACAATCGTCAGGCACGGCCAGAGATAGTTGATCATCCCCAGTTCCAGCGATTGAGCGCGATCCTGTGCCAGACCAATCGCCAGTGCGAGGCAGATTTCATAGCCAACGAACAGCACCCCGCCACCCCACAGATAACGTGCAGGAAGCTGACGCAAATCCGGCAGGCCGCGCGTCAGGCATAACAATACGGCGGTAGTGGTGTAAATCAATGCTGCCCCGCCCGTCGCACCAAAGGCTTCACTGACGCTGCGTAACAGACCAACGGTGGTGCTCCAGAGTAAAATCGCGCTCAGCCCTACCAGGGTGGCACGCGGTAAATTTGCAAGCATAGCAACGTTTCAAATGAGGCTGAGAAAGGCGTTTTCCGTCCAGGGTGGAAAACGCCGGATGGGGTTATTTTTTCCAGAAATCGTCGAACACGGTAATCGGTGGGCGACGTTTGTGTTCAGTTTTCAGATACCAGCTTTCGATGGTTTTAGCCGCAGCGGCATCGATGGTTTTCCCTTCCAGGTAGGCATCAATCTGCAGATAGGTCACACCGAGTGCCACTTCATCCTGCAGGCCAGGACGATCGTCTTCGAGGTCGGCAGTGGGATGCTTCAGGTAGAGATGCTCCGGGCAGCCCAGCAGCTTCAGCAACTGTTTACCCTGGCCTTTATTCAGACGGAAAATCGGGTTGATGTCGCTGCCGCCATCACCGTATTTGGTGAAGAAACCGGTGACCGCTTCTGCCGCATGGTCGGTACCTACCACCACGCCTTTGGTCATTCCGGCAATGCTATATTGCGCTTTCATTCGTTCGCGCGCTTTTTCGTTGCCGCGAATGTAATCGGAAAGGGTAATGCCCGCGTCCTGCAAGGCGCGCTCACTGGCCAGCACCGCTTCTTTGATGTTGACCACCAGCGAACGGTCCGGCTGGATAAACGCCAGCGCATCCTGACAATCCTGTTCATCTGCCTGCACGCCATACGGCAGGCGCACGGCGATAAAGGTGTAGTCCTGATCCCCGGTTTCTTCACGCAGTTCGCGGATGGCGGTCTGCGACAGGATACCGGTCAGCGTGGAGTCCTGACCGCCGCTGATACCGAGCACCAGGGTTTTGATCCCCGGATTGGTTTTCAGGTACGACTTTAAAAAATCAACGCTGACGCGGATTTCCTGCTGGGGATCGATAACGGGTTTAACGCCTAAGGCTTCAATGATTTCCTGCTGCAGTGACATGAACCTCTCCTCAAGTCAGTTGCCGGGCGGCACAATACGAATGATGTCCTAAAGCTAACGCGGCTGGGCCAAAACAACAAGCCGTATGGCTTGTTGTCTCAGTTATTTGCTGGTAAATCAGGCGCTTTTCGGCTTCATTGCCAGCAGGAAAAACATCACAATCGCCAGCATAAAACAGCCGAAAATCGTACCCGTCATGCTGATAACCGAGGTGCCGCCGAGGCCGGTGACCGGCACGCTGATGGCACCGAGGGTGAACATCGTCACGCCGATAACCGCTGAAGCACTGCCCGCGCGATGTCCCTGGCTTTGCATCGCCAGTGATGAGGCGGTGGTGGCGATGACGCCGTTACTGGCGATGGTGAAGAACAAGGCCACCAACAGCAGCGGCAGCGGTGCGCCGCTGATGCCTGCCAGCAACAGGCCGAGTGAGGCGACGAAGGCCAGCACCAGTCCGCCCTGCAACACCCGATACTCGCCCCACAATGGGCACAGGCGTGCGCTGGTCTGCGAAGCAATAATCAAACCGACGCCATTGGCAGCGAAGCAAAGGCTGAATGCCTGCGGTGACAAACCATAAATCTGCTGCAATACAAAGGGGGAGGCGCCGATATAGGCGAACATGCCCGCCATCATAAAGCCCTGGGTCAAACAGAAACCCATAAAGGGACGATGGGTGATGACCTGGCCGAGTGCCGCCCAGGCGGAGAACACCGATCCTTTACTGCGTCGTTCCGCTGGCAGCGTTTCATGCAATTTCCAGCGTGCCAGCAGGATCAGCACAATCGCGATTGCGGCCAGCACGACAAAAATACCGCGCCAGTTAAGCAGCGTCAGGAGTACGCCGCCCAGTACCGGAGCGGCAATCGGTGCCAGGCCGTTGACCAGCATCAGCAGCGCAAAAAAGCGCGTCAGTTCGTGACCGCTGTACATATCACGCGCCACGGCACGTGACAGCACTGCACCACCGGCACCGGCTAAGCCCTCAAACAGGCGTGCCACCAGCAGCTGGTTAATATCTTTGGCCAGTGCACAACCAATTGAGGCAATAAACAGCAGCACCAGCGAGAGCAGTAACGGGCGCAGGCGGCCAAATTTGTCACTCATCGGGCCAAACAACAGCTGACCCGCTCCGAGGCCGAGCAGGCCCGCTGTCAGGCTTAACTGCGCGGTGGCCGTTTGGGTATGCAGATCCTGCGCCAGCTCAGGCAGCGCGGGGAGATAGAGATCAATACACAGTGGCCCAAGTGCTGCAAGCAGGCCAAGGATGATGGCGTAAACCAGGCGATTCGAATGTGCAGGTGTCATTTATCCTCTGTTTTTATTAAGTGTGAAATCAGGTTCTGATAAAGGTGTTGCAGGGTTACCGCTGACGCTTTCTGTGGCGTTAGTCGGCGCAGAGCGGTGCCATCAAACAGCACCGCCAATACTTCAACGCAGCCATCAACCTGGTCATCGCTGAGTTCCGGATGGCTGGAACGAACCTTCTGTCGGGCATGGTTAAACATACGGGCATCGGCGGCTTCCAGCATGGCGGCGACGCGCGGATTACGACCTGCTTCGGCAGCGACATCCAGCATCAGCAAGTCATCTTCGCTATTCAGGTTTTCACGTCCGGCGAGCAGGGCGGCGAGCTGATCGCTGTCGACCCGATCGCGCATGGCCGCCACGCGCCCATCAACGATGCGTTTTACCATCTCTTCAATGATGGCGTGTTTGCTGGGGAAATAACGGTAGATCTGCCCGACGCTAAGATTCGCTGCGCAGGCTAAGCGCGCCATACTGGCGGCATGGAAGCCTTCCCGGCGGAAACACTCGCGTGCGGCGCGAATGATTTCATCCTGGCGCTGGCGGTGGCGCTGGTCTTTGTTTTCGCGTTGTTTGGTCATAACCGTCCTGAAAATAGTTTTGAGAGTGCTTATTCTCATTGGGCGATTATACGGTGGCGTATCGATGATCACAGGTACTTTTACGCAATCCTGACGCTTCGGAACTGACCGAATCCACAGCCATAAAGTTGATTAATCTGGATTTATGTTCCAGGCTTATAGCTACATGGACAAAGCGATGAGGAACAACAAGATGAATAAAGTGCTGGGATGTATCGTTGCCGCGATGACGCTGGCCGCTCTCTCTGGGTGTACGGCTTACGATCGCGCTGAAAGCTTCGTGACGAAGCCTGTGGTGAAGGATGTGAAAAAAGGCATGACCCGTGACCAGGTGCGTCAGATTGCCGGGCCGCCGTCAACGGAAATCACCATGGTGCATGCGCGTGGGACTTGCCAGACTTATGTTCTGGGTGAGCGCGATGGTAAGCCGCAGACCTATTTTGTCAGCTATAGCGACACCGGTCGTGTAATGAACTACGGTTTCCAGAGCTGTAAAGATTACGATACCGATCCGCAGGCCGCACAGTAAGCGCAGCAAAACAACAAACGGCCCGTCATTGACGGGCCGTTTTTCATTGGGGCTTACAAACCATAAGGGCGGGGGACTTCAGTGTAGCTGCCGTTGATATCGCGCTGGTAGTAATGACCTTCCTGCACGTAATAACGTCTGCCGTTGAAATCGAGTACGCGCATCCCTTCTACCGGCACTGGCTGCGGTGGCTGTACCACCACATAGTTTTCTCCCTGACGCTGATAATAGCTGCCATTGAGCAGATAGTAGGTCAGGCCGCCAATCAACACTGCTGTCGCGGCATCGGGTAAGAAATGCAGCGGGCCGGGTCCTCCCCAGTGTGGTCCTGGACCGGGTCCCCAGGGACCAGGATGGGCGAGGGCGATGGCTGGCGTTAATAACGTTAACGCCAGCACCGAGGCGATAACTTTTTTCATGGGTAGTTCTCCTGCTATGACTGGTAGCAGGATTGGCTTTTCACCGGTAAAACTCAAGCTAAAAGTGGCTGATTTTTCCTCTATTTACCATGTTTAACACTTTCCTGACGGTAGCGCCATGATTGGTAGAGATTAGGGAGGAAAACCTGAGGGGGATTGACCAGATGCGCACTGAGTCGCATCTGGTATCGATGGCTTAACGATGCGCCAGTTCGGCGTGTTCGTCGCTTTCCAGCACTTTCTTATCGGTCAGACCGAGCCAGCGACTGGTGAGAGAACCGGCGGTCATCGCACCGTTGACGTTGAGCGCGGTACGGCCCATGTCGATCAGCGGTTCAATGGAGATCAGCAGCGCAACCAGCGTCACGGGCAGACCCATCGCAGGCAGCACAATCAACGCGGCAAAGGTGGCACCACCGCCGACACCGGCAACGCCCGCCGAGCTCAGCGTCACAATGCCTACCAGGGTGGCAATCCACAGCGGATCAAACGGGTTGATGCCTACCGTCGGCGCAACCATCACCGCCAGCATGGTCGGATACAAACCGGCACAACCGTTCTGGCCGATAGTGGCACCGAACGAGGCGGAGAAACTGGCGATAGATTCCGGCACACCAAGGCGGCGGGTCTGGGTTTCCACATTCAGCGGAATGCTGGCTGCACTGGAGCGGCTGGTGAAGGCAAAGGTAATCACCGGCCAGACTTTACGGAAGAAACGCAGCGGGTTGATACCATTGACGGACAGCAACAGCGCGTGCACGCCAAACATAATGGCGAGACCAAGATACGAAGCCACCACAAAGCCACCGAGCTTGATGATGTCCTGCAAATTAGAACCCGCCACCACTTTGGTCATCAGCGCCAGCACACCGTAAGGCGTCAGCTTCATGATCAAACGCACCAGCTTCATCACCCAGGATTGCAGGGTATCGATGGCAACCAGTACGCGCTCGCCTTTGGTCTTGTCATCTTTCAGCAACTGCAAGGCGGCAACACCGAGGAAGGCCGCAAAAATCACCACGCTGATGATCGAAGTCGGGCTGGCACCGGTCAGGTCCGCAAACGGATTTTTCGGGATAAAGGAGAGCAGCAGCTGCGGCACGGTGAGATCGGCCACTTTGCCAATGTAGTTGCTTTGAATTGCGTTCAGACGCGCGGTTTCCTGCGCCCCTTGCACCAGGCCCTCGGCACTCAGGCCAAACAGGCCGGTTACCATCACGCCGACCAGCGCTGAGATAGCGGTGGTAAACAACAGCACGCCAATGGTCAGGACGCTGATTTTACCCAGCGAAGAGGCATTATGCAGACGCGCTACCGCGCTGAGGATCGAGGCGAAAACCAGCGGCATCACAATCATTTGCAGCAGCTGCACATAGCCATTGCCCACAATATTGAACCAGCTGATCGAGGCTTTAATCACCGGGCTGTTCTCACCATAAAGGGTTTGCAGCGCCAGGCCAAACAGCACGCCGAAGACCAGGCCTGTCAGGACGCGTTTTGACAGGCTCCAGCGATCATTACCGATGCGAGCCAGCAGCACCAGCAGCGCGGCGAACACCACGAGATTAATAATCAGGGGAAAATCCATGCTCTACTCCAGAGATTTGCCGCGCCTCTGCATGTGCGGGCGCGGAATACAGGGTGATTCCTTCGCAGGAATGGCGGCATGTTATCAGTTCATAAAACAGCAGGCTTATATCCAAATGGAATTGATTATAACAATATGCTGATTTTTGTCTGATTATCGTTCGTTCTGGCTATTAATTAATCGGCCAACGCCATTTTGTAGCGTGCTGAACAACTGTTCCGGCCAGCCGTTTGCACCAAAAGATGGCAGGCCGGGTGGAAACCACAGGGCATAACCCACCAATGCCAGGCACAGGGCGCGCTCCAGTTGGTTGCCTTTCTGGCTATTGAGCACTGGCAGGCGAAAGCGCCAGCGGCAGGGCCACAGCAGGGGAACACCCGCCGGGGTGAGCATATCGGCGACAATATGGCTGAGATAGCCGAGGGTCATGCCTTGCAATACATCGGCAGGAATCGGCCAGCTGGCGGGAACATTAATCTGGAATAGCCAGAGACTCACCGCCACCGCCAGTAAACTGTGGGTAAAGCCACGATGACCAAAGGCACGTGCAATCGGCTGAGAAAGCCATCGCAGCCGTTGTCCCAGCACCGATTTAGGGTGATCGATATCCGGCAGCAGGCAGGTCAGCAGCGTAGCAGGCACCAGATGCCACCAGTCGGCACTGGCCATCACGGGTGTCAGCTCGGCGCGTTTGGCAAAAATAGCGCTGGCAATGGCGAAAATGATGTGGCCTTCGGCCGTCATGATAAAACCTGGCTGCAAACTGTCGATGCATCCAGTATAGGGATTTATCCAGTGAATGAGAATATGTGACGCTGTAACCAGGCGTGAATTTAAGACGATACCCGCGCCAGAATGACGCGGGAAATGAGAGGCTTAGCGTGCCAGCCAGCCACCGTCCACTGCCACGGTGTAGCCGTGGACGTAGTCAGAAGCGCTGGAGGCGAGGAACACCACTGGCCCCATCATATCGTCCGGCAACCCCCAGCGTCCGGCCGGAATACGGGCGAGGATCTCTTCACTGCGCGATTCATCATCGCGAATCTGTTGCGTGTTATTCGTCGCCATATAGCCGGGGGCAATGGCGTTGACATTGATGCCATGCTTCGCCCATTCGTTGGCCATCAGCCGCGTCAGCCCCATTACCGCGCTTTTGGACGCCGTGTAGGAAGGAACGCGAATGCCCCCCTGAAACGACAGCATCGAGGCAATGTTAATGATCTTACCGCCACGCCCCTGAGCAATGAATTGTCGGGCGACCTGCTGTGAGAGAAAAAACAGGCTCTTGCTGTTAATGTTCATGACATCATCCCAGTCTTTTTCACTGAAATTCAGGGCATCTTCACGGCGGATAATGCCAGCGTTGTTGACCAGAATATCAATGTGACCTGCCTGTGCCACCGCCTGTTCCACAATGTGCGGCACGGTGGACGGCTGAGTGAGATCGGCTTGAATTGACCAGAAACGGCGACCCAGCGTGATGACTTTTTCTGCCGTATCATCAGGCCCGGCACGGTTTACCCCGATAATATCGCAGCCAGCCTGCGCCAGTCCGAGCGCCATCCCCTGGCCCAGCCCGGTATTACAACCGGTGACCAGCGCCACTTTTCCTTCAAGACAAAAAGCATTCAGAATCATGGTATTTCCCCTGTGCTTTAACGCAGCGCGCTGACGCTGACGTGGTCCATGTCATCAAACACCTGATTTTCACCGACCATGCCCCAGATAAAGGTATAACGCTGGGTACCGACACCGGCATGAATCGACCAACTGGGTGAAATCACCGCCTGCTCGTTATGTACCAGCAGATGACGGGTTTCCTGCGGCTGGCCCATCATATGGAATACCGCGCTGTCGGCGGCCATATCGAAATAAAAGTAGACTTCCATTCGGCGTTCATGGGTGTGGCAGGGCATGGTGTTCCACAGGTTGCCCTCGTCAAGACGGGTCAGTCCCATGGTGAGCTGACAGGTTGGCAACACATCCGGCACGATAAATTTATTAATGGTGCGACGGTTAGAGGTGGCAGCATCACCCAGCGTGGCTTTTACGGCGTCGTCGAGGGTGATTTTTTTATCGGGATAGTGGGTGTGTGCCGGGGCGCTGTTGTAATAAAACTTCGCCGGATGGCTGGCATCGCTGCTGCGGAAAATAACCTGCTTTGCCCCCTGGCCGACATACAGCGCTTCCTGATGACCGATTTCCCAGGTTTTACCCTCCACCTCAATCATGCCGGGGCCACCGATATTGATCACCCCCAACTCACGGCGCTCAAGAAAATAGCTCACACCGAGCTGCTTACCCACCTCACTGCCAATGGTGACTGCCTGCTGAAGCGGCATCACGCCACCAATAATGATGCGGTCAATGTGGCTGTAGGTGAGGGTGTAATCATCCGGGGTGAATATGTTTTCAATGAGAAATTCGCGGCGCAGGGCGGCGGTATCGAGGGTTTTAGCATGCTCGCTGTGAATGCTTTGACGTACGTCCATCTCAGGCCTCTTGATTAAAGAAGGAATAGGTCCCGATGCGGGTCTGTTGGCATCTTAGGCAGGATGGGATATGAATTCAATAAAAATGAAACGTTGTTTTATTTATTTGTGTTGGCGATCAAATCGGCAAAAAAAAGCCCGCTGTCAGAGCGGGCTATCGGGTTGTCAGCCATGCAGATGGGGAGCGGTAAGCTGGGTGAGATCGTCCAGCCGAACATTCGCCAGCGCCCAGCGCGCATCAGCGCGATGTTCGGCTGCCGGGACGACGATTGAACGCATTCGCGCCGCTTTGCTGGCAACCATGCCGTTAAAGGAATCTTCCAGCGCCACGCAGTTCAGCGGGTCGATACCCAGTTTTGCCGCCGCATCAAGATAAACCTGCGGATGCGGCTTGCTGTAGGGGAGCAGCTCCGCTGAAGCCAGCACGTCAAAATAGTGACGCAGGTTAAACATCTCCAGCACTCGCTCCAGCATATGCATCGGTGAGGCGGAGGCGAGACCAATTTTCAATCCCTGCTGGCGGCATAACAGCAGAGCCTGCTCAACACCAGGCAGCAGCGGGCGGGTCTCTTCCACCAGCGTCAGTGCGCGCGCAATGATACGGTCGGTGACTTCCTGCTGGTCCGGTCCGTTCCACGGCAGCGCTTCGTACCACATGCGAACAGTCTGATCGATGCGCAAACCTAAGGTGTCCGGCAATTCGTGGCGGCGGGTGAGATCCACCCCCAGGGTGGCAAAAACATCCAGTTCGGCGCGATCCCACAGCGGTTCTGAGTCGATCAGCAATCCGTCCATATCAAAAATGGCGGCCAGAACAGGGCGACGATATGACATACAGCGGCTCCGTTTGAAATTTGGCTAACCTTAACATGACTCAGCATGAAAACCGACCCGCCATCATGCCGCGCATTTTTCAGGAAAAAAAGCCGCAGTACAGGTAGACTTAGGGCAAATCTTATTCTGTTCAGGGAGACACCATGACTTACCAACAGGCTGGCCGCATCGCCATCCTTAAGCGAGTGGCTGGCTGGGTGATTTTTATTCCGGCGCTTTTGTCCACCATCATCTCCGTCTTAGGTTTCATGTTTAAGCACAGCGAAAAGCAACCCGGCATCGACGCGGTGATGCTCGATTTTGTGCATGTCATGATTGATATGGTGAAGTTTAATACGCCGTTTCTGAGTTTTTTCTGGCAAAACTCCCCGGTGCCGGAGTTTAAAGGGGAAACAAATATTGGTTTCTGGATTATCTACTTTCTGATTTTCGTTGGTATTGCGATGCAGGCCTCGGGCGCACGCATGTGGCGTCAGTCACGCCATATAAAGGAAGGCATTGAAGACCAGCTGATTCTGGAGCAGGCGAAAGGCAGCGAGGGACGTAACCGTGCACAGCTGGAGGAGAAAATCCACGTGCCGCGTCATACCATTCTGTTGCAGGTCTTTCCGTTGTACATCCTGCCGATTGTGATTGCGATTGCCGGTTACTTCGTACTGAAATTGCTCGGTTTGCTGTAAACCGTCAGGCCGGTCTGGCCTGACGTTGTACCACCGCATCTTCATCCAGCAACTGGTCGATGGCGAATTGCGCTTCGTCCGACCAGTTGCCACCGAACACGTTAGCGCGGTTCAGCAGATAGTAAAGCTGATACACCGGCTGACGCTGTGAGAAACCTTCCGCCAGCGGCCATACGGCGTGATAGCCTTCGTAAATCTGCCGCGGCAAATCGGCGTAATAGCTTAGCATTGCCAGGTCACACTCGCGATCGCCCCAGTAGCAGGCAGGGTCAAAAATCCAGGGTCCGCCGGGACTACCGGCGCAATTCGCCGGCCACAAGTCGCCATGCAATAGCGAAGGTTGCGGATGATGGTTCGCCAGGGCGCGTTGCACGCAGTCAACGATCCGATCCATATCGCCATAGCTGACGCCTTTCTCCGCCGCCAGCTGCAACTGCCAGCCGATACGTTGTTCGGCAAAAAACACCGACCAGCGGCGCAGCCAGCTATTGGGTTGTGGCGTGGTGGTGATGTTGTTGTCGAAATCAAGGCCAAACTGTGGCTGTTCGCTCCACTGATGCAGATGCGCCAGCTGCTGGCCAAGCTGAAAGGCGGTGTGTTCATTAAGCGGGTCGGGCGGCAGATACTCCAGCAGCAGAAAACTGGTATCACGATCGTTACCTACGCCGTATACCTGAGGTACGCGTACCGTCTGGGTTCGCGACAGCAGTGCCAGCTGGTCGGCTTCCCAACTGAACAGGGTGAGCATATCGCGGGTATTGCATTTGACGAACACGTCGAGGTTGCCATAACGAATGCGCCAGGCAGGATGGACATCACCCCCGGGGAGTTCATGGCGCTCGGTGATTTCGGCATCGCCGGCATACTCGCTTAACAGTCGACTAATGGCTGACCACATGGGGTAATCCTCTTTATTCGCTGCCTGAGTTCAATTGTAACGCTCAAAACCTGAACAAAACCAGTATGGACGCGCGCTTTTCACACCAATCAGGATTGTTCTTTCAAAAATGCTTCCAGGGTGGTGATTTCAACCTCCGGTTTCTCGCCCAGCGCAACGGAGGCTAATCCGGCGGCCTGCTCAGCCAGCTCTTGTTCTTCCAGCGCACTGACCAAACCAAAACTGTTGGTGCCCAGCTCGTGCGGATGTCCATCGGCATCATTCAAGGTGGTGTTGTAGCCGCCATTGACCATGACACTGTTCAGCGATTGCACATCGCTCAGACCTTTTTCCTGATAAAGGATGGTCACAATGTAACGCTTCAGGTCGCTCATCTTTCACCTCATTGTTCTGGAACAGATTTCAGCGTAGACCAGCGTGATGAATTGAGCGAATTTGCATCAATTAGCGCAAGTATATGGCCGGATTTTCTCTGTCCGGGGTTCAGAAAATTCTTGTAGCAATTCGGCTGCTATTTCGCTAATTGCCCTCTATAATGCGCGCCGTTAATGAGAATAATCCCATTAGCGGCGCGGCCTCAGCGCAAAACCTGGCTTTTCCGGTGACTTCATACTTTTTTACAAAACTTACAGTAAATTGCGTTGATCGTCCGGGAAAACTCTTCAGACTCATCACTTTTTAAACCGTCGTACGGGTCACACTTAAATGAAAGCCTTTAATAAGCTGTCCGCTGTTCTCTTGCTCTCTGTTGGAGCATTTTGTCACCAGGCATTTGCAGATAACACCGTATTCACTTCCATGGATGACCCATCAACGGCGAAAAAGCCGTTTGAAGGCAGCGCGTCAGCGGGTTACATGGCGCAGACCGGTAACACCACCAGCTCCTCACTGAGCGCAGCAACCTCTATGACATGGTACCAAACCAGTACCGCATTCAGTCTGTGGGGTAACGCGGCGAACAACTCATCCAACGATGTGCGTTCTTCTGAGACTTACAATATCGGTGGCCGTTCCCGTTATAACCTCAACAGCGCTGACTATCTGTTCGGTCAGGCCAGCTGGTTAAGCGATCGTTTCAACGGCTACGACGCACGTGATGTACTGACTGCCGGTTATGGTCGTCAGCTGATGAGCGGCCCGATTCACTCACTGCGTGCTGAATTCGGTCCGGGTGTGCGTTATGACGATTTCCACGACGGTGGACATGAAACCAAGGCGTTGGGTTATGGCGCGCTGAGCTACCAGTGGCAGCTGACTGACACCACCAAATTTATTCAGGGCGTGTCTGTTCTGACCAGCTTTGGCGAAGATACCACCCTGAACTCCGAAACCGGTCTGCAGGTGGCGATCAACGAGCACTTTGCATTGAAACTGGCCTACAACGTGACCTGGAATAACAATCCGCCGGAATCTGCGCCGGATCGTACCGATACCAAAACCACCATCCAGCTGACTTACGCGATGTAACCAGCTAAAGGTGAACACCGCTGCCTGGCCTGCGCCACGCAGCGGTTTTTTTTTAGCTGACGCAGGCTTAGCGCATTTTCTGCGGGTTTTGCTCGCCGGTGAAAGCTGTTATCATCACCGGCGCTTTATCTCCCAGGCGTCATTCCGACAATGTGGGTCTGACATTACGCCGGGTTACCCTTATTTAAACTCAATGTTGCATGTAGGCTTTCGTGTGGCTTACCACTGCAATTAAGGATATGAAATGCCAGTAATTACTCTTCCTGATGGCAGCCAGCGCAGTTTTGATCGTCCGGTAAGCGTGATGGATATCGCGCTGGACATCGGCCCTGGTCTGGCGAAAGCCTGTATTGCCGGTCGTGTGAATGGCGAGTTGGTGGACGCAGTCGATCTGATTCATGACGATGCGCAGGTGGCGATTATCACCGCCAAAGATGACGCAGGTCTGGAAATTATCCGTCACTCCTGTGCGCACCTGCTGGGCCATGCTATCAAGCAGCTGTGGCCGAACACCAAAATGGCGATCGGGCCGGTGATTGATAACGGCTTCTATTATGATGTCGATCTGGAACACACCCTGACGCAGGAAGATCTGGATCAGCTGGAAAAGCGTATGCACCAGCTGGCTGAAACGAATTACGACGTCATCAAGAAAAAAGTGAGCTGGCAGGAGGCGCGTGACGTCTTTGCCGCACGCGGTGAGAACTATAAAACCACCATTCTTGATGAAAACATCAGCCATGATGACCATCCTGGCCTGTACCATCATGAAGAATACATCGACATGTGCCGTGGTCCGCACGTGCCGAATATGCGCTTCTGTCATCACTTTAAGCTGCAGAAAATTTCTGGTGCTTACTGGCGCGGTGACAGCAACAACAAAATGCTGCAACGCATTTACGGCACTGCCTGGGCGGATAAAAAGCAGCTGGCTGCGTATCTGCAACGTCTGGAAGAAGCGGCGAAGCGCGATCACCGTAAAATCGGTAAGCAGCTCGATCTCTACCATATGCAGGAAGAAGCACCGGGCATGGTGTTCTGGCACAACGACGGCTGGACCATCTTCCGTGAGCTGGAAGTGTTTGTACGCAGTAAGCTGAAAGAGTACCAGTACCAGGAAGTAAAAGGTCCGTTCATGATGGACCGCGTGCTGTGGGAAAAAACCGGGCACTGGGAAAACTATAAAGAAGCGATGTTCACCACCTCTTCTGAGAACCGTGAATATTGCATCAAGCCGATGAACTGCCCAGGGCATGTGCAGATCTTCAATCAGGGTTTGAAATCCTATCGCGATCTGCCGCTGCGGATGGCGGAGTTCGGTAGCTGCCATCGCAATGAGCCGTCAGGCGCGCTGCATGGTCTGATGCGCGTACGTGGTTTTACCCAGGATGATGCTCACATCTTCTGTACCGAAGATCAGGTACGTGATGAGGTGAACAGCTGTATCCGTATGGTGTATGACATGTACAGCACCTTCGGCTTTGAAAAAATTGTGGTGAAACTCTCCACTCGTCCGGAAAAACGTATCGGTACTGACGAAATGTGGGACCGTGCGGAAGTGGATTTGGCGGAAGCACTGAATGAAAACCAGATTCCGTTTGAATATCAACCGGGTGAAGGTGCATTCTATGGCCCGAAAATTGAGTTCACCCTGCATGATTGCCTTGATCGCGCCTGGCAGTGTGGTACCGTTCAGCTAGACTTTTCTTTGCCGAAGCGTCTGGATGCCACTTATGTTGGTGAAAACAATGATCGTCAGACGCCGGTAATGATTCACCGTGCGATTCTTGGCTCGATGGAGCGTTTCATCGGCATTCTGACCGAAGAATTTGCTGGCTTCTTCCCAAGCTGGCTGGCTCCGGTCCAGGCTGTGGTGATGAATATCACCGACAGTCAGGCAGAATATGTCACCGAATTGACAAAGAAATTGCAAAATGCGGGCATTCGTGTCAAAGCAGACTTGAGAAACGAGAAGATAGGCTTTAAAATCCGCGAGCACACATTACGTCGCGTCCCTTATATGCTGGTTTGCGGTGAGAAAGAGGTGGAAGCAGGCAAAGTTGCTGTGCGCACCCGCCGTGGTAAAGACCTCGGAAGCATGGACGTAGATGTGTTTGTTGAGAAGCTGCAACAAGAAATTCGCAGCCGACATCTTCACCAATTGGAGGAATAAGGTATTAAAGGCGGAAAACGAGTACAACCGACGCGTCCTAATCGTATCAACGGCGAAATTCGCGCTACTGAAGTGCGCCTGACAGGCGTTGATGGCGAGCAACTTGGCATTGTGTCTCTGCGCGAAGCTATCGAGAAAGCAGAAGAAGCTGGCGTAGATTTAGTTGAAATCAGCCCTAACGCCGAACCGCCGGTTTGCCGTATTATGGATTACGGCAAGTTCCTCTATGAAAAGAGCAAATCTTCTAAGGAACAGAAGAAGAAGCAGAAAGTTATCCAGGTTAAGGAAATTAAATTCCGACCGGGTACCGACGAAGGCGACTATCAGGTAAAACTCCGCAGCCTGATTCGTTTTCTGGAAGAGGGCGATAAAGCCAAAATCACGCTGCGTTTCCGTGGTCGTGAGATGGCGCACCAACAGATCGGTATTGAAGTGCTTAACCGCGTGAAAGAAGATCTGGTTGAACTGGCAGTGGTCGAATCCTTCCCATCGAAGATCGAAGGCCGCCAGATGATCATGGTGCTCGCACCTAAGAAGAAACAGTAGGCTTTCAAGTAATAAATTCCGCGCAGCGTTCGCGTTGTGCGGTTTTTTATTCGCCTGTCTGATTCATTTTATTAACAATGCGAAGTGGATATTTGTAAAAATGCCAAAGATTAAAACTGTACGTGGCGCGGCTAAGCGCTTCAAGAAGACCGCTTCTGGCGGCTTCAAGCGTAAGCACGCGAACCTGCGTCATATTCTGACCAAAAAATCAACTAAGCGTAAACGTCACCTGCGTCCGAAAGGCCTGGTGTCTAAAGGCGATCTGGGTCTGGTTATTGCCTGCCTGCCGTACGCATAAGTTAACTTTTTTTTAATTCAGAATAGAAACAGGAGAGTCACATGGCTCGCGTAAAACGTGGTGTAATTGCTCGCGCACGTCACAAAAAAATCTTAAAACAAGCTAAAGGCTACTACGGTGCACGTTCACGTGTATACCGCGTTGCCTTCCAGGCTGTTATCAAAGCTGGTCAGTATGCTTACCGTGACCGTCGTCAACGTAAGCGTCAGTTCCGTCAGCTGTGGATCGCACGTATCAACGCTGCGGCGCGTCAGAACGGCATCTCTTACAGCCGTTTCATCAATGGCCTGAAAAAAGCGTCCATTGAAATCGACCGTAAAATCCTGGCTGACATCGCTGTATTCGACAAAGTGACATTTACTGCACTGGTTGAAAAAGCAAAATCAGCTCTGGCGTAAGTCAGGTAAAAAAGGGAGCTTGCTCCCTTTTTTATTATCCGCAAGCCACGCAAAAGATTGACATTTTACGCGCCGCGCTTTTCAATAGTGCCGTTGAAATCATGACAAGGTAACGCAAGCATGCACGCTGCTATTTTCCGTTTCTTTTTTTACTTTAGCGCCTGACATTCGGGGGCTTTTGCGCATAAGAAAAGAAACGAAAAATCGCGCTGAAAGCCTCCCACGTGGAGGCTTTTTTGTTTCTGGCGACACTACATTGGATCCACGGATCCCAACGAGAACAGACCAGCCTGACTGGAAGAAGAGGAAATCATGTCCCAACTCGCAGACCTGGTGGCCCGTGCCACGGCCGCCATCGACGAGGCGTCGGATATCGCCGCTCTGGACGCCGTGCGCGTCGAATTCCTGGGTAAAAAAGGACATCTGACACTGCAGATGACCACCCTGCGCGAGCTGCCAGCAGAGGAACGTCCTGCTGCCGGTGCGGTAATTAATGAAGCCAAGCAACAGGTGCAGGATCGCCTCAACGCGCGCAAAGATACGCTGGAAAGCGCGGCGCTGAATGCGCGTCTGGCAGAAGAGACGATTGATGTCTCATTGCCGGGTCGTCGTTCTGAGAACGGTGGGCTGCATCCGGTAACCCGTACCATCGATCGTATCGAAACCTTTTTCGGTGAATTGGGTTTCGCGGTCGCCACCGGGCCGGAAATTGAAGATGACTACCATAACTTCGACGCGCTGAATATTCCGGGTCACCACCCGGCGCGTGCCGATCACGACACCTTCTGGTTCGATGCAACCCGCCTGCTGCGCACGCAGACCTCTGGCGTACAGATTCGTACCATGAAAAACCAGCAGCCGCCAATTCGCATCATCGCGCCGGGTCGTGTTTATCGTAACGATTACGATCAGACGCACACCCCGATGTTCCATCAGATGGAAGGGCTGATCGTGGATAAAGACATCAGTTTTACCAATCTGAAAGGCACGCTGCACGATTTCCTGAATAACTTCTTTGAAGAGAACCTGCAGATTCGCTTCCGTCCGTCTTACTTCCCGTTCACCGAACCCTCCGCTGAAGTGGATGTGATGGGCAAAAACGGCAAATGGCTGGAAGTGCTGGGTTGCGGCATGGTGCACCCGAATGTGCTGCGCAACGTGGGTATTGATCCGGAAGTCTATTCTGGCTTTGCCTTCGGTATGGGCATGGAGCGTCTGACCATGCTGCGCTATGGCGTGACCGATCTGCGCGCCTTCTTCGAAAATGATTTACGTTTCCTCAAACAATTTAAATAAGGGCAGGTTATCCAATGAAATTCAGTGAACTCTGGTTACGCGAATGGGTAAATCCAGCCCTGGACAGCGCTGCGCTGGCTGAACAGATCACCATGGCCGGTCTGGAAGTGGACGGCGTGGATGTGGTTGCCGGTGCCTTTCATGGCGTGGTAGTGGGTGAAGTGGTTGAATGTGGCCAGCATCCGAATGCCGATAAACTGCGCGTCACCAAAATCAATGTTGGCGGCGATCGCCTGCTGGATATCGTCTGTGGTGCACCGAACTGCCGTCAGGGCCTGAAAGTCGCCGTCGCCACCGTAGGCGCGGTGTTACCGGGTGACTTCAAAATCAAAGCTGCCAAACTGCGTGGCGAGCCGTCAGAAGGAATGTTGTGTTCCTTCTCTGAGCTGGGTATTTCCGACGACCACAGCGGCATCATCGAACTGCCTGCTGATGCGCCAATTGGTACCGATATCCGTGCCTATCTGCAACTCGACGACAACACCATCGAAATCAGCGTAACGCCGAACCGCGCCGACTGCCTTGGCATCATTGGTATCGCCCGTGATGTGGCGGTGCTGAATGGTTTACCGTTGAATGCACCGGTTATTGAGCCGGTGAAAGCCACCATTACTGATACTTTCCCGATTCGCGTTGATGCGACAGCTGCCTGCCCGCGTTACCTTGGCCGTGTCGTCAAAGGTGTCAACGTGAAGGCCGCTACGCCACTGTGGATGCGTGAAAAACTGCGCCGCTGTGGTATCCGCTCTATCGATCCGATCGTGGATATCACCAACTATGTTCTGCTGGAGCTGGGCCAGCCGATGCATGCCTTCGACCTTGACCGTATCGAGGGTGGCATCGTAGTACGCATGGCGAAAGAGGGCGAAAGCCTGACGCTGCTGGACGGTAGTGAAGCAAAACTCAGCAGCGATACGCTGGTGATTGCTGATCACCACAAAGCGCTGGCAATGGGGGGCATCTTTGGTGGTGAGCATTCCGGTGTAAATGAAGAGACGCAAAACATTCTGTTCGAATGTGCCTACTTTGATCCGCTGGCGATCACTGGCCGTGCACGCCGTCAGGGTCTGCATACCGATGCTTCGCACCGTTACGAGCGTGGTGTGGACCCGGCACTGCAATACAAAGCCATTGAACGTGCTACCCAACTGCTGCTGGAGATTTGCGGCGGAGAAGCTGGTCCGGTTATCGATCAGACTGACGCGGCTGCATTGCCGCCACGCGCCACCATCACGTTGCGTCGTGAGAAGCTGGATCGCCTGATTGGTCATGTGATTGCTGATGAGCAGGTGACTGATATTCTAACCCGTCTGGGCTGTGAAGTGACCGTTGCCGCCGGTGAATGGCAGGCAATTGCACCGAGCTGGCGTTTCGATATGGCGATCGAAGAAGATTTGGTTGAAGAAGTCGCGCGTATCTACGGCTACAACAATATTCCTGATGTGCCGGTGAAAGCGGGCCTGGTGATGACCCAGCACCGTGAAGCAGACCTGTCGCTGAAACGTGCGAAAACCCTGCTGGTAGATAAAGGTTATCAGGAAGCGATTACTTATAGTTTCGTCGATCCGAAAATGCAGCAACTGCTGCATCCGGGCGAAGAAGCGCTGATTCTGCCGAGCCCGATTTCCAGCGATATGTCGGCGATGCGCCTGTCCCTGTGGACCGGTTTGCTGGGTGCGGTGGTGTATAACCAGAACCGTCAACAGAGCCGTGTACGCCTGTTTGAGAGCGGTTTGCGCTTTGTTCCTGATACTCAGGCCGATCTCGGTATCCGTCAGGATCTTATGCTGGCGGGCGTGCTGAGCGGAAATCGCTATGAAGAGCATTGGGATCTGGCGCGTCAGACGGTTGACTTCTATGATTTAAAAGGCGATTTAGAGTCGCTGCTGGATTTAACTGGCAAACTGGATGAGATTTCTTTCCGCGCAGAAGCGAATCCTGCCCTGCATCCGGGACAAAGCGCCGCAATTTATTTACGCGACGAACGAATCGGATTTATCGGGGTGGTTCATCCGGAACTGGAACGTAAGCTGGATCTCAACGGCCGCACCTTAGTGTTTGAACTGCTTTGGAATAAGGTCGCAGACCGCGTCCTGCCTGACGCGCGCGAGATTTCACGCTTCCCGGCGAACCGTCGCGATATCGCTGTGGTAGTGGCTGAAAACGTGCCCGCAGCAGATATCATCGCAGAGTGTAAGAAAGTTGGCGTAAATCAGGTAGTTGGCGTAAACTTGTTTGACGTGTACCGTGGTAAGGGCGTAAACGAAGGTGAAAAGAGCCTTGCGATTAGCCTGATTTTGCAGGATACCAGCCGGACACTCGAAGAAGAGGAGATTGCCGCGACCGTTGCCAAATGTGTTGCGGCATTAAAAGAGCGATTCCAGGCAACCTTGAGGGATTGAACCTATGGCGCTTACAAAAGCTGAAATGTCAGAGTACCTGTTTGAAAAGCTCGGGCTGAGCAAACGCGACGCCAAAGAGTTGGTCGAGCTATTTTTTGAAGAGGTTCGCCGCGCGTTGGAAAACGGAGAACAGGTTAAACTGTCCGGATTTGGTAATTTTGATCTGCGTGACAAAAACCAGCGTCCGGGTAGAAACCCGAAAACCGGGGAAGATATTCCAATTACGGCCCGCCGTGTGGTGACCTTCCGTCCCGGTCAGAAGTTGAAAAGCCGCGTCGAGAACGCGTCACCCAAGGATGCTGACTGATTTCAGTAAAACAAAAAGGCCGCGCTTAGCGGCCTTTTTTATTTTGGTCAGAAAATCAACGTTCTCCATGCTTTTTCCACAATGTCAGGATTTCGTCAGTGCGCGGAAAATAGCATGAAAATCGGCACTTACTGATAGTGACCTCTTCCGCACTTTTGTTATAACAGCGGCAACACAAAACAAGAGGTTAAGCTGATGAAAAAGACAGCACTTTTATTAAGCATCCTGTTAGGGTTGCCGCTGCTCGCCAATGCGAATGTTTCCGTAAATATCAACACCCCGGGCGTATCGATTCATATCGGTGACCAGGATAAACGTGGTTACTTCTGGGATGGTTATGACTGGCGTTCACCGTCATGGTGGCAGCAACACCACAACCGCCGCGTCGGTACCAAAGGCCCGCACGGTTACTGGAACGGTAACGGCTGGCAGGCACAGCATCCGGGCAATAAAGCACCGCAGCAACGTGCGCCGCAGCACGATAACAAGCCGCAGCACGATAACAAACCTCAGCAACAGCCGAAGCATGACCAACGTGACAACCACAATGGTCAGCCGATTCCGCCACGGAATTAATGCCTGATCCTGCGGCGTCGCCCTGACGCCGCAATCGTGACCTTTCTTTTTGCTGTAATCTCACTACAATCAAATCTCTGTTTTCTCAGCCAATCTTATTTATGACTCTGCTGGATCAGCTGGGCCGCCGGGCAGATCGCCGCAGCCAACGCTGGCTTATTGCGCTCTGCGCGTTACTTATCATCCTGATGGTTATCAGCCTGTGCGCAGGCGATAGCTGGATTGCACCAACGCGCTGGTTCTCCAGCGATGCGAAGCTGTTTGTCTGGCAATTACGCTTGCCCCGTACGCTGGCGGTGCTACTGGTGGGCGCAGCGCTGGCAGTATGCGGAGTCGTGATGCAGGCGCTGTTCAACAATCCGCTGGCTGAGCCGGGGCTGCTTGGGGTGTCCAATGGTGCCGGTATTGGCCTGGTGCTTGGCGTGATGCTCGGTAATGGCTCATTATGGAGTCTGGCGCTGGCAGCAATGGCCGGGGCGCTGGTGATTACCCTGATCCTGTTACATTTCGCCCATCGCCATCTTTCCGTCAGTCGTCTGCTGCTGACCGGTGTGGCACTGGGCATTATTTGCAGCGCAGTCATGACCTGGGCGGTTTATTTCAGCACCAGCCTAGACCTGCGCCAGCTAATGTACTGGATGATGGGCGGTTTTAGCGGCATCGACTGGCGCTATGGCTGGATGATGCTGGCGTTAATCCCCGCCATCCTTGCGCTGATTGCGACAGCGCGCGTGCTCAACCTGCTGGCGTTGGGAGAAACATCTGCACGTCAGCTGGGATTACCGCTGTTACTGTGGCGCAATCTGCTGGTGCTGACCATGGGCTGGCTGGTAGGGGTCAGCGTGGCGATGGCCGGTGCCATTGGTTTTGTCGGGCTGGTGATCCCGCATCTGTTGCGGTTGAGTGGCTTTAGCGATCACCGCTATCTGCTGCCAGCCGCGGCGCTCGCCGGTGCGGTGGTGTTGCTGGGCGCGGACATTATCGCCCGGCTGGTACTGACTTCAGCTGAATTGCCGATTGGTGTGGTCACGGCCACACTCGGTGCTCCGCTCTTTATCGTGTTATTAGTAAAATCCTCGCGCTAGCTGCGGCTGGCTCCCTTTGTATTCACAACAGGAATTGACAATGAGCATTTATCAAACAGAACTGGTGACGCTTGATGGTGAAAAAACCACACTGGCGCAGTGGCAGGGTAAGGTCCTGCTGGTGGTGAATGTGGCGTCGAAATGTGGCCTGACACCGCAGTACGAGCAGCTGGAAGCGTTGCAAAAAGCCTGGCAGGCAGAAGGTTTCAGTGTGCTCGGTTTCCCGTGCAACCAGTTTCTGGAGCAGGAACCGGGTAGCAGCGAAGAGATCAAAACCTTTTGCAGCACCACCTATGGTGTGACTTTCCCGATGTTCGAAAAAACCGACGTCAATGGTCCGGCACGTCATCCGTTATATAGCCAACTGGTGGCCGCACAACCGGAAGCGTTGCGTCCGGAAGGCAGCGGATTTTATGAGCGTATGGAAAGCAAAGGCCGTGCGCCGAAAACCCCTGGCGATATCCTGTGGAATTTCGAAAAATTCCTGATTAACAAACAGGGTGATGTCGTGGCGCGTTTTGCCCCGGATATGACCCCGGATGATGCGACCATTATTACCCGCATTAAGCATGCGCTGGCGTAATCGATGCTGATGCAGTGCCAGGGTGTCAGCGTCAAAGGACGTCTGGCCCCCGTTGACCTTCATCTGCAGACGGGTGAGCTGGTCCATCTGGTGGGGCCGAATGGGGCAGGGAAGAGTACTCTGCTTAACGTGCTGGCGGGATTATTGCCCGCTGCCGGGGAGATACGACTCTCCGGCCAGCCATTAGAGCAGTTGAACGGCGCGGCGCTGGCCCAGCAGCGTGCCTGGTTGCCGCAGCAGCAACCACCGCCCGGTCAGATGCCGGTGTGGCATTATCTGCGTATGCATTTATTGCAGGTGACGCCGGAGACGGACCGGGTGTTGGTGCTAATCCTTGAACTGATGGGTTTACAGGACAAGCTGATGCGCCACCTGACGCAACTTTCCGGTGGCGAGTGGCAACGGGTGCGGCTGGCGGCAGTGGCGCTGCAAATTCATCCGGCGATTAATTCGCGTGGCAGGTTGCTGATTCTGGATGAACCCATGAGCGCACTGGATGTGGCGCAGCAGCGTGCGGTCGATACCTTACTGGCGCAGCTGTGCCAGGCGGGAATTAGCGTTGTTGCCAGCGGCCACGACCTTAACCATAGCCTGCGTCATGCCGGGCGGGTGTGGCTGATGCATCAGGGAGCGATGGTGGCACAGGGTACGGCTGACAACGTGCTGACGGCTGAACAACTCGGCCCACTCTACCAAATCGATTTCCAACGCATCGAAACGCCGCAAGGGGCGCTGCTACTGGTGTCCTGAAGGGCAATGCCTTGCACGGGATAGGCTTTTGCCGCTAAAGTATTGCTCGGGCAACGGATTTAAGGATTTTTCTGATGCGGCTGATGATTCTGATCCTGGCATTACTGCTGGTGGGCTGTAGCCATCATGCGCCGCCGCCCAATGGTCGCTTGTCTGATTCCATTACCGTCATTGCTCAACTTAACGACCAGCTTAGCAACTGGCACGGTACTCCTTATCGCTACGGTGGACTCAGCCGGGGCGGTGTCGATTGCTCTGGTTTTGTTTACCTCACCTTCCGCGATAAATTCGATCTGCAATTACCGCGTTCTACCGATGAGCAAAGTGATATCGGCACCCGAATTGATAAAAATGATCTCTTACCTGGTGATTTAGTCTTCTTCAAAACCGGGAGCGGTGAGAATGGCTTACATGTTGGCATTTATGATACCGATAACACCTTCATTCATGCTTCAACCAGTCAGGGTGTCATTCGGTCATCGCTTGATAATGTTTACTGGCGGAAAGTCTTCTGGCAGGCTCGCCGTATTTAGATTCTATTTACCTTATACGCTCATTTAGCCAAAACTCTGCTGCTGATTTCTGTACTTAAATTAAATTTCTTAGCCCCAAAAATGCTCTTTTTTAAAATGGCACTTTACCCCAGGGGCATTTAATACTATCTATAATGCCTTAATGTAATTAATCGGTATGGATAATGTTCGTTGGTTATTTGGCTTAAGGATTATTTCAGCATGAAAAAGACGCAATCAGGCATAAAAGCAACTGTCTTCTAACGTTTGCTCCTATTGCCTGAGCGTTTTCATTGATATACGATGCGCCAATCGCCACTGCTTCTGGCTGTTAAAAATGAAAGTTCATTTATCTGCCGACTATCAGTCGGAAACCTGGTTTTATCCAGCCTATTCATTAGCGGGTCAGTTAACTGCGGTTGAACTGGTTACGCAATTTGTCCACGACAGCGCACCAATCACGCTGCCGCAGGATTTGCTATTGCCGCAATTAGACGATGCACAGCAATTGCGCCTGTTGCAAAGCCAGCTGACAGTGCTGGAAAAGTATCGTGACTTTTTTGAGTTAAATCAAATTACCGCGTTGGTTCGTATTGATGATTCAATGGCAGAAACGCTGCTGGCGAGTGAATTTCTGTTAAGAAAATTCAAACAATTGCCGTTTATTGTTTTGGATATCAGTGAAACATTTCCCCAATTATCGCAGGGGAAATCGCATCCGCTTTTGAGTGCACTAAAAAGTGAATTTCGTTTATCGCTTTCACAATTCGGTGCCGGAGCGACCCCGGCAAATGCGGTTTATGATAATCTTTTTAGCGTGTTAAAACTGGATAAGAACTTTATTCAGGGACTGGCGAAACGTGCATCTTTTATACCCTTTATTCAGACGGTTATAGACAATTTCGGCAGCAATGCATCGCAGATTATTATTTGCGGTATTGATGATGCCACCATGCTGGAGAAAGTGACGGAATTGAGTGGTGCCCACCTGCAGGGCAGCCTGTTTCCGGTGGTCAAAGCCGAACGCTTAAACGATCTGATATATCCCGACGTTACCCTGACTTCTCCGTCACAGCAGTAAACCTTTCGTCTGTCGCCCCGGTAGTGCCCGCGTTACAATAGCCATTGATTCTCAAACCAATCGTGGTGTCTGAACACTGAGCACCTCGCGGAGTGACTATGCAGTTTACCAATAGCTGGCGGCGGGAGTTGCCGGGATTCTACAGTGCACTGGTCCCAACCCCGTTACAGGGCGGACGTCTGTTGTATCACAACGCGCCTCTGGCGACAGAGATGGCGCTGGACCCATCCTTATTCACTGGTGACGGACATGGCGTGTGGGTTGGGCAGGCGCTATTGCCGGGGCAGGAGCCACTGGCACAGGTTTACAGCGGACATCAGTTCGGTGTCTGGGCCGGACAGCTCGGTGACGGACGCGGTATCCTGCTCGGCGAACAATTGCTGGCGGACGGACGTAAACTTGACTG
This sequence comes from Pantoea sp. App145, assembly GCF_047947045.1. NCBI lineage: Bacteria > Pseudomonadati > Pseudomonadota > Gammaproteobacteria > Enterobacterales > Erwiniaceae > Pantoea > Pantoea sp. App145. The sequence goes on along the minus strand of NZ_CP133290.1, from coordinate 1,013,940 downwards.
GCATCTGAAAGGTGCCGGGCTGACGCCTTATTCGCGCATGGGCGACGGGCGCGCTGTCATCCGTTCCACGGTGCGTGAATTTCTCGCTTCAGAAGCCCTCCATCATCTGGGTATCCCCACCACGCGCGCCCTCAGCCTGTCGATTGGTGATGAACCGGTGTTGCGTGAAACTCAGGAACGCGGTGCGATGCTGATGCGTATCGCCGAAAGTCATTTGCGGTTCGGTCATTTTGAACATTTCTACTACGGTGGCGAGCAGGATAAGGTGCGTCAGTTGGCGGACTATGCCATTCGTCATCACTGGCCGGCATTGCAGGATCAGGCTGACCGTTATCTGTTGTGGTTTACAGACATTGTGAAACGCACCGCCAGCCTGATCGCCCAGTGGCAGAGCGTCGGTTTTGCCCACGGGGTGATGAACACCGATAACATGTCGCTGCTGGGGCTGACCATCGATTACGGTCCCTACGGTTTTCTCGACGATTACCAGCCAAACTTTATCTGCAATCACAGCGATTATCAGGGGCGTTATGCCTTCGATAACCAGCCTGCGGTGGGATTGTGGAATCTCAACCGTCTGGCACATGCGTTGTCCGGGTTAATGACCACCGATCAACTGAAGCAGGCGCTGAGCCACTACGAACCGGAACTGATGCGGGTGTGGGGCGAGAAAATGCGCGCTAAACTTGGGCTGCTGACGCAGGACGTCAATGACAACGTGATTCTCACCGGATTGCTGGCGCTGATGACCCAGGAACGCAGCGACTATACGCTGACCTTCCGTCTGCTCAGTGACACACAACAGCAGCAAACACGCTCACCGCTACGGGATGAATTTATCGACCGGGATGCGTTTGATCGCTGGTATGAAGGCTATCGTCAGCGTCTGTTACTGGATGAAGCCAGTGATGAAGAACGGCAGAAGGTGATGAAAGGCGCGAATCCGGCGCTGGTGTTGCGTAATTATCTTGCCCAGCAGGTGATTGATGAGGTTGAACGCGGTGAAACTGCTGCGCTTGAGCGTCTGCATCTGGCTTTGCAGCAACCGTTCAGTGATGAAGCCGTCAGCGCGGAACTGCGCCAACGGCCACCTGAGTGGGGGAAAACGCTGGAGGTGAGCTGCTCCAGCTAAATCAGGTGATTAGAAGCGGCTGTCGACGGCGGCAGCCAGTTGCGCCAGCACTTCGGCGCTATCGTCCCAGCCGAGGCAGGGATCGGTGATCGATTGGCCGTAGACCAGCGGTTCGCCGCTGACCACCTTCTGGTTGCCTTCCTCGATGAAACTCTCAATCATCACCCCGGCCACGGCGCGAGAACCGGCGCGGATCTGCGCTGCCACATCCTGGGCCACGTCACGCTGACGGCGATGTTGCTTCTGACAGTTGGCATGGCTGAAATCAATCACCAGCTGTTCCGGCAGATTGAAATCACGCAGGTTTGCTGCCGCTGCTGCCACATCATCGGCATGATAGTTAGGCTGACGGCCGCCGCGAAGAATCACATGACCATGCGGGTTGCCGCTGGTCTGATAAATGGTCATCTGGCCATTTTTATCTGGCGACAGGAACATATGGCTGGCGCGGGAGGCGCGAATCGCGTCCACGGCAATTTGCACATTCCCGTCGGTGCCATTTTTAAAACCAACCGGGCAGGACAGCGCCGAGGCCATTTCACGGTGGATCTGGCTTTCGGTGGTGCGGGCACCAATTGCGCCCCAGCTGATCAGGTCAGCAATAAACTGGCCGATCACCATATCGAGAAATTCAGTGGCGGTAGGCATCCCCATGGCATTGATATCCAGCAACAGCTGACGCGCAATGGCAATGCCGCGGTTGACATCATAGCTGCCATCCAGATCGGGATCGGAGATCAGACCTTTCCAGCCCACCACGGTACGCGGTTTTTCAAAATAGGCGCGCATCACAATTTCCAGTCGATCTTTATACTGCTCGCGCAGCACATTGAGGCGTGCGGCGTACTCCAGCGCTGCCCTGGGATCGTGCAGTGAGCAGGGGCCGATAATCACCAGCAGGCGTGGATCTTCTCCGGTGAGGATGCGGGCAATGCGCTGACGCGCGGTGGTGACACTGGCGGCAATCTCTGCCGAAATGGGGTGTTGTTGCGCTAAAGCGGCTGGCATTATCAGGCTGCCAATGCGCGCGGTACGCAGTTCATCAGTTTTGTTCATTGGGATTCTCGAAAATCTGTTCTTCGCAACGGTGAAATACCGGGAAGTGATGGTGGTCACAATAAACCATTAACCTGCGATTTCAACCTGCTAAAGCGAAAGGAAATAAAATAAGACGGCAGCCACGCTTTACAAGCGTGCTGACAGTACGTATTTGTCGCTACCGTCCAGAACGTTAATACATACGGCGCGTCAGCCCCATAATGTCGAGGATTTTGGTGGCGATCTCTTCTACTGAGTAATTGGTGCTGTTGAGGTAACGAATCTGGTGGGTGCGGAATAACGCTTCTACCTCACCGACTTCAAGCCGACACTGGCGCATTGAGGCATAACGCGTATTTTCGGCGCGCTCCTGGCGGATGGCTGCCAGGCGCTCAGGGTCGATGGTCAGGCCAAATAATTTATGCTGATGAGCACGCAGTGCGGGCGGCAGTTTCAGGTTATCCATATCATCGGCGATAAACGGATAGTTGGCAGCACGTACGCCAAATTGCATCGCCAGATAGAGGCTGGTGGGTGTTTTACCACAACGTGACACCCCGAGCAGGATCACCTGAGCATCTTCCAGGCCGCGCAGGGAAATCCCATCGTCATGGGCCAGGGTGTAATCGATAGCGGCGATACGGGCATCGTATTTGCCGAGATTGCTGGCTGTCAGCCCGTGGGTGCGATGGGCAACCGGCATGGAAGGCACCCCCAGCTCACTTTGCAGCGGACCAACCAGCGCCTGCACGATGTCCTGACAAAACCCCTCGCTCTCCAGAATAATCTCCCGCACATCGGGCGTCACGATAGAAAAGAACACCAGCGGGCGCACGCCACTTTGCTGATAAAGCGCGTTAATTTGTGCTTTAACTGCCTGTGCACGCTGTACATTTTCAACAAAGGGCAGGGTTACGCTATTGGTATTGACCGGGAACTGCGATAGCACAGCATGGCCCAGCACTTCAGCAGTGATGGCGGTGCCATCGGAAATATAGAACACGCTGCGTTCAGCACTCATAATGGGGAATATCCTCATGGTAACTTTTGCGTAACATTAGCGTTGTTGAAATTTCATTTTACAGGATAATAAAACGAAATATCCATATGACCCACAACATCGCCGACCTGCGTATTAATCTAAATACCAATATAGATGAAATGGCGTTTTGGAAATCATCCTTTTTCCCGGTTATTTTGCTTCGCGCACAAAATAAAGTCCGTTTCTGTTGCGCAACAAAATGCAACAGCTAACCCTCTGAAAATGAGAAATTTATCGCTACAGCAATCTGTTAGCGTTATTTTTCCGCGTTGCGCAACTCTGCTAATTGCGGGTACTAATCCGATTTTTCATATCTTTCACTGCTTTAACGATTCAACACTTAGTCTTTATTTAACGCTTGTGCCAGGCTGTATTTGCGAATAGCAAAATGTTCCATGTGCCCCCAATCATTTAAAAGGATAATCTCGATGTCCAATAAAGGCGAACAGCCGCTAGTGCTCTGGTACAACCAGCTTGGCATGCATGATGTTGATCGGGTGGGAGGAAAAAACGCCTCTCTGGGTGAAATGATTACCAATTTGTCGTCGCTGGGTGTGGCTGTACCCAATGGCTATGCGACCACATCTTATGCTTTTAATCAGTTTCTCGATCAAAGCGGGCTGAACCAGCGTATCTATGACCTGCTGGATAAGACCGATATTGATGATGTCGATGAACTGGCGAAAGCGGGTAAGCAGATCCGTCAATGGGTGGTGGATACCCCATTCCAGCCAGAGCTGGAAACGGCGATTCATGATGCTTATCAGCAATTATCCTCTGATGATGCAGACGCTTCCTTTGCGGTGCGTTCTTCTGCAACCGCAGAAGATATGCCAGACGCCTCCTTTGCCGGACAGCAAGAAACTTTCCTTAATGTGCAGGGCATTGATGCGGTGATGGTGGCGGTGAAGCACGTTTATGCTTCCTTATTTAACGATCGCGCCATCTCTTATCGTGTGCATCAGGGCTACGACCATCGCGGGGTAGCGCTGTCGGCGGGTATCCAGCGCATGGTGCGTTCCGATCTCGCCTCATCAGGCGTCATGTTTACTATCGATACCGAATCCGGCTTTGATCAGGTGGTGTTTATCACGGCGGCACTGGGTCTGGGTGAGATGGTGGTGCAGGGTGCTGTTAACCCGGATGAATTCTACGTGCACAAACCAACGCTGGCAGCGAATCGCCCGGCGATTGTGCGACGTAATATGGGTTCGAAAAAAGTTCGCATGGTCTATGCCGACTCCCATGAGCACGGCAAGCAGGTACGTATTGAAGACGTGGCTGAGGCAGAGCGCGATCATTTCTGTCTGACTGATGAGGAAGTGCAGGCGCTGGCGCGTCAGGCGGTCCTTATCGAGCAGCATTACAAACGCCCGATGGATATCGAGTGGGCCAAAGACGGCCACACCGGCAAATTGTTTATCGTCCAGGCGCGCCCGGAAACGGTGCGTTCTAACGGCCAGGTGATGGAACGTTACACTTTGCAGGGTAAAGGCAAAGTGGTGGTGGAAGGACGCGCCATTGGCCATCGTATCGGTGCGGGGGAAGTGAAGGTTATTCAGGACATCAGCCAGATGAACCGTATCGAGAAAGGCGATGTGCTGGTCACCGACATGACCGACCCGGACTGGGAACCAATCATGAAAAAAGCCTCAGCGATTGTCACCAACCGTGGTGGACGTACCTGCCACGCAGCGATCATCGCGCGTGAGCTGGGTATTCCTGCGGTCGTGGGTTGCGGTGATGCCACCGATCGTCTGAAAGACGGCCACAAAGTCACCGTTTCCTGCGCGGAAGGTGATACCGGTTACGTGTATGACGATTTGCTTGATTTTGAAGTGACCAGCTCTCAGGTGGATAGCCTGCCGGACCTGCCGTTAAAAATCATGATGAACGTCGGTAACCCGGACCGCGCTTTTGACTTTGCCTGTTTGCCAAACGAAGGCGTTGGCCTGGCGCGTCTGGAATTTATCATTAACCGCATGATTGGCGTGCATCCGAAAGCGTTGCTGGAATTTGATCAACAGACCCCAGAACTGCAGCAGGAAATTCGTCAGATGATGAAAGGCTTTGACGATCCGGTTGAGTTCTACATTGCGCGCCTGACCGAAGGAATCGCGACACTGGGGGCGGCATTTGCGCCAAAACGCGTCATCGTGCGTTTGTCTGATTTCAAATCAAATGAATACGCCAACCTGGTGGGTGGCGAGCGTTACGAGCCAGAAGAAGAAAACCCGATGCTGGGCTTCCGGGGTGCGGGTCGTTATGTGGCTGACAGCTTCCGCGATTGTTTTGCCCTTGAGTGTGCTGCCGTGAAACGCGTGCGTAATGACATGGGGCTGACTAACGTAGAAATCATGATTCCGTTTGTTCGCACCGTGGCTCAGGCGGAAGCAGTGGTTGAGGAGCTGGCGAAGCAGGGGCTGAAACGGGGTGAGGATGGTCTGAAGGTGATCATGATGTGTGAGATCCCGTCAAACGCGTTGCTGGCCGATCAGTTCCTGCAACATTTTGATGGTTTCTCGATTGGTTCCAATGATATGACGCAGTTGGCGCTGGGTCTTGATCGTGATTCGGGCGTGGTTTCAGCGTTGTTTGATGAACGTAATGATGCGGTGAAAGCGCTGCTGTCAATGGCGATTCAGGCGGCGAAGAAACAGGGTAAATACGTCGGTATCTGTGGTCAGGGGCCTTCTGATCATCAGGACTTCGCCGCCTGGCTGATGGAGGAGGGGATCGATAGCCTGTCCCTGAACCCGGATACGGTGGTTGAAACCTGGCTGAGTCTGGCGGAGCTGGATGCGGCAAAAGGATAACTTAACCCGCTAAAGACGTGTCCGGAGATATTCCGGGCGCGTCTATATCTATATAATCAATTCAGACATATCCCTTCTCTTCAGGTAAATTCCAGGGTGTTTTCACCATTTCTCAAATAATTGCAGAAAATGCAGTTTCATTGTATCCACTATTCTCCATTCTGCTGTATTGATATCGCATATGACACATTCCGTTACTTTTATAAAATAACTCCATCTGGCTGAGATTCTTCATTTATTTCAGCCCTGTTGCGTATTCGTGATGTTCTTGAGTGCCAGATATGTCGCTTTATACGTGTCTAAATTTATGTGATTTCATCAGGGTTATTTATTTTGTTAATATTCAAAAAGAAGTTTCTATTTGCCGTTATTGCCTCGGCACTCTCATCCTCAGTTTTTGCTGCGCCACCCTTATTTAGCATTGTAGATGAAAATGTTAACTACCAGGATGCACCACTATTAAGAAGTTTCCAGGAAGAACACAAAGATTATAAACTTGTTAACATCAATAGAGATGTTTTGTTAGGCAGGTCTGGTTCTTTCCTTTTCAAGGCGGATGGCGAGCCAGCATCAGCTGAGATTCGCGCAACTTCCCTACAGAAAGACCATGCAGGAATTGAAATGTGGCACGGGAGTTCAGAAGATGAACAAAGCACGGCTACGTTTGCGATTAATGGAGCAAACATTACCGGCGGAATCCGGCTTAATAATGGTTCTTTTTACGAGATATATCCGGTTGCACAAGGATTACATGCGTTAGTCAAAATAGATACTTCACACATTTCTGCAGACGAACATGATGATGTCTGGGATGAAACGTCAACGGCTAAGCAGCAGGCATTTAATGAGCAGTTGAATAATCATGAACATTATAATACCAGTTCAGAACCTGCCAAAATAAAAATATTATATATTTATACCAACCAGACTCGCGCAAAATTCCAGGCTGACCCAACAGGTTATGCCTCTTACCTTACCGATGAATTAAATATTAGCCATGCAAGAAGTGAAACCTTCGCTCAATTTGAATCCGTAGGTGCTGTCGATTCAAAAATGAATGAGGCAACCATGAATACCATGCTGCACCAAATGGACAATCCCAGTACTGCGCTGGGTAAACTGGTGGCGGAGAAGACCGCAGCAACCCGGGCAGACCTTGTGGTGTTGATATCGCATGCAAGTGAATTATGTGGCACGGCTAAAAGCTGGAGTCCCTGGAGCGTTGTTAATGTGGAATGTGCTGTCAGCAATCGTACTTTAGCGCATGAAACCGGGCATAATTTCGGCCTCAAACATAATGAAGATGAGGCGACATGGCCAGCCTACGCAAATGGTTATAGTGTGCCGGGTAAATTCAGGACTATTATGTCAAAAACATGTTCGCCATCCTGCCCGAAGATTGATTATTTTTCTACACCCTATAAAAGCTCTCATGGTCTGCCAGTAGGTACTGCGGCAAGTAATGATGCGGTACGTCACATCAAAGAAACACGTTTTAATGTTGCGAGTTATTATCCAGACTGGGAAAGTCAGCGTCAATTAAATGATGGTGATCTTCCGCAGAATCAATACTTTGAAATAAGCCTGACTGAAAATGCGACGAATAAAAAAATTATTCGTGATGAAATCGTTACCAGGCCGGGTTTACGTGATTGGCCGTACGATATTTCCATAGCAGTTAACAAATATTTTCCTAATGATGTAATCATGGCGGGTGGGCTCGATACTAACATAGTGAAGCCCATTGTTGGGACCAGCTATCAAAACCATATCTGGCTGCATCAGGACAAAATTGGTGCATACAAGGTTGATGTGCAGCGTAAAACCTATGCCGTGGTGCGTAATAATAACTGGGGTGATGCTATGGCGATCAGCGGCGGCGATGGTTTGGCTGCCAGCGCCACGGTGATGCTCACCATTAAAAATAAAACCTCAGGTCAGGCACTGGAAAAATATTATTTCAATAATGGCGACCAGAGTCTTGGCGGGTCATCATGGCCGCATCATTTGGCGCAGATTATCAACGGCCAGAACTCATCTAACGTGCTTGCCGGAGAACTGAAAGACGGTAATTTCAACACGGTTACGGGTAGTGTTTATCGCAATCTGCTGTGGTTCCCGCTGGATAAGAAGAAAGACCTGACGGCAGAGTTTACCACGCTGACTATCGCAGAGAATCCCTGGTTAAAAGAAGAGAATGTTTTTGGGGATAAATTTCAGACTGATTTAACATCAGGCAGTGTCATCACCGTTACGGTGAAAAACAGTAATGGCACAGTTGCAGAACAACGCAGTGTGGCAATTCCTGCTGATAGTCTTAGCAGATATGACTGGCCTCCCTATCTGGCGCGCGAAGTTAATGCAAACCTGACACAAATCAAAATGGCTGAAAAAACGGGTGATAACAGTTTTGTGGTGATTGCCGGATCGCAATACCGCAACTACATCTGGAAGAAAGAGCGTGCTAACCAGACGGTAGTGGTGACGTTCAGTAAATAAAACCTGAACTCCGGCTGGGTGCTTTTATATGCAGCCAGCTGGAACAAGTTACAGAATAATATTTTCATCTCAGGATTAATGATTTTGTTCACATTCAAACAGAAACTGCTATATACTCTTATTGCGTCAACACTATCTTCCCCGATTTTTGCCGCGCAGCAATTGTTCAGTATGGTGGCGAAAGATCCCAACGGGCCGAATACGCCGCTGTTAAGAAGTTTTCAGACTGATCACCGGGATTACCAGCTGATTAACATTAATCAGGATATTTTATTAAGCCGATCTTCATCCTTCCTGTTTAAATCAACTGAGAACGGGCAGGAAATCGAAATTAAAGCCAGCTCGCTGGAAAAAGATAATATCGGCAATGATATCTGGCACGGTAAGGCGGAAAATGACCAGGGTGAAGCCACTTTCTCTGTTCGCGATGGAAAAATTAATGGGGGCATTACCTTAAGTGATGGGTCTTATTATGAAATCTATCCGGTGGATGAGGGTTTACAGGCTCTGGTGAAAATCGATGCCTCACGTTTTCATGAGGACGAAGATGATTTCTTGATCGATGAAGGAAATAAAATTCATCAGCATGAATTACTTGAGGATAAGGGTGAGAGAGAAAAGCTAAGCACGGATACTACGCCAGCCAGGATAAGAGTTTTATATCTTTATACTAACCAGACTCGTGACGATTTTGGAAGTAACCCAATAGGTTACGCAGGTTACCTCAACGGTAAATTGAATCAAAGTTATGCGGACAGTGAAACGTACATTCAATTCGATGTTGCCGATGCTATTGATTCAAAGATTGATGAGACGCAAATAACCACAATGCTTGATCAAATGATTAAGCCAAACACACCTTTGGGTAAATTGGTCGCTGAGAAAAAGGCAGAAACACACGCTGACCTTATTACTTTAATCGTAAAAGTCGATTCCACTAATTGTGGAATGGCTCATCTGGGTCAAAGAACGAGTGTGGTGGCGTTAGGGTGCTCTGTTGCCACAGGATGGCATACCCTGGCTCACGAAATAGGGCATAACTTTGGCCTGGGTCATAATGTAGGCGCGCAATCGAAAGGACCGTATGCACATGGTCACCGGGTGGAGGGTAAATTCCGCACGATTATGTCTTCGACTTGTTCTGTAGCATGTCCGCGAGTCAACCTTTTTTCTACACCACTAAAAACGCAGTATGGTCTGCCAATGGGGACGGTATCTCAAAATGATGCGGTGCGTTTCCTCAGAGAAGTCCGTTTTAACTTTAGCGACACTTATCCCTACTGGGACAGTCAGTATCAGCTGGCCGACGGTGAGCTTCCCGCGCATCAATATTTCTCCATCAGTCTGACAGAACGCCAGACCAATAAAACGCTCTCTCTGGATAAAAAAATCACCAGCACGGGGCAGTGGAGCTGGCCATACGAGGTCGCGAGTGCGGTCAATGGCTATTTCCCCAAAGGAATCGTTGAGGCCGGGCGTGTCAGAGGGGGTGCGATAATCCCTGTCAGTGGCTCCAGCTACCTGAACCATATCTGGCTGCATCAGGACAAAAAAGATGCGTATAAGGTTGATGTTCAGCGTAAAACTTATGCCGTGGTGCGTGGTAACGAATGGGGTGATGTGATGCCCATCAGCGGTGGAGAGGGGCTGTCACCGAATAACACGGTAATGCTCACCATTAAAAATAAAACCTCAGGTCAGGCGCTGGAGAAATATTATTTCAATAATGACGGCCAGAGTCTTGGCGGGTCATCATGGCCGCACCTGCTGGCACAGATAATCAACCGCCAGAATTCGACCAACGTGCTTGCCGGAGAACTGAAAGACGGTAATTTTAATACTGTCACGGGCAGCAGTTACCGAAACCTGATCTGGTTCCCGCTTGATAAGAAAAATGAGCTGACAGCGGAATTTACCACGCTGAGTATTGCAGAAAATCCCTGGTTAAAAGAAGAGAATGTCTTTGGGGATAAATTCCAGACTGACTTAGCGGCAGGCAGTGTCGTCACCGTTACGGTGAAGAACGGAGATGGCACGGTTGCGGAACAACGGAGTGTGGCAATCCCCGCAGCGAGTCTTAGCCGGTATGACTGGCCTCCTTATCTGGCGCACGAGGTCAACGCTAATCTGACACAAATCAAAATGGCGGAAAAAACGGGCGACAACAGTTTTGTTGTTATTGCCGGGTCGCAATATCGCAACTATATCTGGAAGAAAACGCGCGCCAACCAGACGGTGGTGGTGACCTTCAATAAGTAGCACCTTATGGCCTGTTGGCGGCGATAGCCGCTGACAACAGGCGATTTGGCTGTTAGGCGGCAGCGTTCAGGATAGAAAAAAGCAAAAAAAAAGCCCATCACAGGGGATGGGCAAAGACTACACACAGCAATTCTTCACTTTACTCAGGGGAAAAAGGTTGTTTTAAAATCAGTGGTTTGATCTCAAACATAGGAAACATGTTATTCACAGCCGCTGATGGCGTCTTTAAGAATCCTCTTATTAGTTTAAAGCTGATAATCTTTTATCGACGTTTTTGACCGGTTTAAACCGCGATTCAGTACGAAAAATAATCTTTCCGTAATCAAAACTGACTTAAACAGGGTGAAATTGCGGTTTTTCTTAAAATTCACTTATGGAAAATTTTGCTTGCGGCGGGGAATTCAGTGACGGCGATTAACTGAGGCTAATCGCCGCCAGGCAGGGGATCAGGCAGTGTGGTCGTCGTGTTCGGTCAGTTCTTCAACCACATCAACAGGATCGTCATCCGGGGGCGGCACTTCGTGCATCCATACCGATACCAGGCGATAAGAAACCGCCAGCACCACCGGACCAATAAACAGGCCAATCATGCCAAAGGCCACCAGGCCACCAATCACGCCGGAGAGAATCAAAATCATCGGCAAATCGGCACCCATGCGAATCAGCATCGGGCGCAGGACGTTATCCAGCGTGCCCACGACACAGCTCCACACCAGCAACACCGTGCCCCAGGTGGTATCGCCGCTCCAGTAAAGCCAGATAATGGCGGGTACCAGCACGATCAGCGGACCCAGCTGCACCAGGCAGGAAAGGATCATCACCACGGTTAACAAGGTGGCGTAAGGAATACCGGAAATGGCTAACCCGATACCGCCCAGCACACCCTGTACCAGCGCGGTGACCACCACGCCGAGCGCAACGGCACGAATCGCCTGACCAGCGAGCAGCACGGCAGCGTCACCACGGCGTCCCCCCATACGACAGGCAAAGTGACGGATACCCTGTCCGACCTGTTCACCGCGCCAGTACAGCAGCACGCTAAACAACAGCATCAGTCCCAGATGTAACATAAAGCGGCCAAAGTGACCCGCCTGCGCCACGAAGAAGCTGGTGGTGCGACCAATGTAGGGTTGTAACTTATTCATGATGGCGGTGCCGCCACCGTCCACCAGCAAGTGATAGCTGGAGAACAGCTTGTCACCCACCATCGGGACTTCTTTCAGCCAGTCCAGCTGAGGCAGTACCAGGTGGCCCTGGGTCGCCCAGGCAATCACCGGGGCGCTGTTATCGATCAGGCTATTGACCAGTACGGCGATAGGAATAATAAACAGCAGCAGCAACAGGATGGTCATTGCCACCACCGCCAGTGAACGGCGTCCCCACAGCAGATGTTGCAATTTGATCATCAACGGCCAGGTGGCGATCACCACCATGCTGGCCCAGGCAAAGCCCAGGATGAACGGCTGAACCACCCAAAGACAGGCGGTGATCATGATCAGAATAAACATCAGTGAGAACAGCATTTGCGGTAAATCCAGACCGCGTTGCAGGTTTTTCATAACAGCGTCTTGACCTCAATGGAATCCTTTACGGAGGGGCTTGCTGGCCCTGATTAATCATGATCTATTTCCTGGCGATTAAACAGAGGGATGCCGGGTGCTTTTTACGTTTCCTGAAAAAACAGCGGGCGACAAAAAAATGTGATAAAACGAATGGTTCATAAAAATCGACTACGCAAACGTTTACAACATCTCGGTCACCCAATAATGATCCCACAGATTTCCCAGGCACCGGGCCTCGTTCAACTGGTGCTGACATTCCTGCAATCCTTAAAAGAACAAGGATTCACTGGCGACACTGCCACCAGCTACGCCGATCGTCTCTCCCTTTCAACCGATAATAGTATCTATCAGTTGTTGCCGGATGCGGCCCTCTTTCCCCGTTCTACCGCCGATGTGGCGCTGATTGCCCGTCTGGCCGGTGAAGAGCGCTTTACCAGCCTGGTGTTTACCCCGCGTGGCGGTGGTACCGGCACCAATGGACAGTCGCTTAACCAGGGGATTGTGGTCGATATGTCGCGCTACATGAACCGCATCCTTGAAATCGATACCGAGCAGGGCTGGGTACGTGTTGAAGCAGGGGTGGTGAAAGACCAGCTCAATGCCTGGCTGAAGCCATATGGCTTTTTCTTCTCGCCGGAGTTATCCACCAGTAACCGCGCCACCCTGGGGGGGATGATTAATACCGATGCCTCCGGGCAGGGTTCGCTGGTGTATGGCAAGACCTCCGATCATGTGGAAGGCCTGCGCGCCGTGCTGATGGGTGGTGATATCCTTGACACCCGCGCGATGCCAACCGATTTGGCCGAGAAGCTGGCGCAAACCCCGACTACTGAAGGCCGCATTTATCAGCAGGTGATGAGCCGTTGCCGTGAACAACGCGCGCTGATCCTTGAAAAATTCCCCAAGCTGAACCGTTTTTTGACGGGCTACGATTTACGCCACGTGTTCAGTGACGATTTGCAAACCTTCGACCTGACGCGCCTGCTGTGCGGGGCCGAAGGCACGCTGGCCTTTATCACCGAAGCGAGCCTCGATATCACCCCGATCCCAAAAGTGCGTCGTCTGGTGAATATCAAATATAACTCCTTCGATTCGGCGCTGCGTAACGCCCCTTTTATGGTCGAGGCGAAAGCGCTGTCGGTGGAAACTGTCGATTCCAAAGTGCTGAATCTGGCACGGGAAGATATCGTCTGGCATTCGGTGAAGGAACTGATCACCGATGTGCCCGATAAAGAGATGCTGGGACTGAATATCGTCGAGTTTGCCGGGGATGACGGTGAGCTGATTGAACGGCAGGTTTCGACGCTGTGCCGTCGCCTCGATGAGCTGATGGCGCAGCAACAGGGCGGCGTAATTGGTTATCAACTGTGCAATGACTTAAGCGGCATTGAGCGCATCTATAATATGCGCAAAAAAGCGGTGGGTTTACTCGGTAACGCCAAAGGGCGTGCCAAACCGATTCCGTTTGTCGAAGATACCGCCGTACCACCGGAGCATCTGGCGGATTACATCGTCGATTTCCGCGCGTTGCTGGATAGCCACGGATTAAGTTATGGCATGTTCGGCCATGTGGATGCCGGGGTGCTGCATGTGCGTCCGGCGCTGGATATGTGCGATCCGCAGCAGGAAATGCTGATGAAGCAGATCTCCGATGAAGTGGTGGCGCTCACCGCGCGCTACGGTGGCTTGCTGTGGGGCGAACACGGTAAAGGTTTCCGTGCGCAATACAGCCCGGCGTTTTTCGGTGAAACCCTGTTCAACGAGCTGCGTCGTATTAAGGCGGCATTTGACCCCAATAACCGCATGAACCCAGGCAAGATCTGTACCCCGTTCGACAGCAATGAGCCGATGATGCAGGTCGATGCGGTGAAGCGTGGCACTTATGATCGCCAGATTCCGCTGACGGTACGCAACGAATGGCGCGGGGCGATGGAATGTAACGGTAACGGCCTGTGCTTCAACTTTGATACGCGTAGCCCGATGTGCCCGTCGATGAAAATCACCCGCAACCGTATCCATTCGCCCAAAGGACGCGCAACCCTGACGCGTGAATGGTTACGCCTGTTATCGGAGCAGGGCGTTGATCCGCTGCTGCTGGAGAAAGCCTTGCCGGAGCAAGGTTCCAGTCTGCGTACATTGATCCAGCGTACCCGCAACTCATGGCATGCGAAGCAGGGCGAGTATGACTTCTCCCACGAAGTCAAAGAGGCGATGTCGGGGTGTCTGGCGTGTAAAGCCTGCTCCACCCAATGCCCGATCAAAATTGATGTGCCGAACTTCCGTTCACGCTTCCTGCAGTTGTACCACACCCGCTATTTGCGTCCGATGAGCGACCATCTGGTTGCCACGGTGGAAAGTTACGCGCCGCTGATGGCGAAAGCGCCGAAAATGTTTAACTTCTTCCTGAAACAGCCGTGGGTGAGGGAACTGAGCAAAAAACATATCGGCATGGTCGATCTGCCGCTGCTTTCCTCGCCGAGTCTGAAGCAGCAATTAAGCGGACACCCGGCCATGAGCCTGACGCTGGAGCAGCTCGAAGCCCTCAGCAGCGCTGAGCGGAAAAACTGTGTGCTGGTTGTGCAGGATCCCTTTACCAGCTACTACGAAGCGCAGCTGGTGACGGATTTCGTCAAACTGATCGAGAAGCTGGGTTACCGCCCGGTGCTGCTGCCGTTCTCACCGAATGGCAAAGCGCAGCATGTTAAAGGCTTTCTGCAACGTTTTGCCCGTACGGCTTCCATCACCGCTGAGTTCCTGAACCGTGTGGCGCGCCTTGGCATGCCAATGGTGGGCGTCGATCCCGCCACCGTGTTGTGTTATCGCGATGAATATAATCAGGTGCTCGGCGATAAGCGCGGTGAGTTTAACGTGCAGCTGGTGCATGAATGGCTGCAGCAGGCGGTCGCCGAACGCGCGGTGCAGAGTACCAGCGGGGAAGCCTGGTATCTGTTTGCTCACTGCACTGAGGTGACGGCACTGCCCTCAACACCGAATCAGTGGCAGGATATCTTTGCCCGCTTTGGCGCAAAACTGGAAAACATCAATGTCGGCTGCTGCGGTATGGCAGGCACCTACGGCCACGAAAGTCAAAACCTGGAGAATTCACTGGGGATTTATGCGCTTTCCTGGCATCCGCAGATGCAAAAGCTGCCGCGTCAGCGTTGCCTTGCCACCGGATTTTCCTGTCGTAGCCAGGTGAAACGGGCAGAGGGGAATGGCATGCGCCATCCGCTACAGGCATTGCTGGAAATGTTGTAAACAAATTGTAGGCGTCACAACGCAGCTGGATTAGAATATCCAGCCTGCGTGGCGGACGAAATCACTCTGCAGGCTGGTGGCTTGATCCCACTCGCCGCTCAGCGCCAGTTGATGACACAAGCGAGTCAGCGACAGGCGCGCCAGTTGATAGGCCTGAATACGGAACAAACGGTCGCGATCGGCATTGCCCATCTCCTGCACTAAGCGGTGATGGAGCTTGCCCATGGCGTGCAGATAGCTTTGGTCATCGCCATTCAGCTGGCAGATTTCTGCCATGTCGAGACAGGTGTCGTTAAAGCGACGCAGTTGTTCGATAGTACAGTCGGTGCGGTTGAGCTTTGCCTGAGCCATATAGAAGTCGACGGTGATATCACGTACCGAAAACTTATATTCATCGATTTTGTGTTGTAACCAGGCTGAGACGGTAAGCGTCATATCGCCACCTTAAATAGGTTAATGATAATCATTATCATATTCAACCACATCAGGAATGCAATTCCCTAGAGAAATTTTATTGATTTACTTTGCCTGTTAGTAAAATTGGCAATAACAATTTCTTTACATTGTAGAAAGGCGTAACCTATCAATCATGAGAAAAACGTAAAGTGTAAAAACAAAATTTTGCGGGTTTTTAACGGGTTACAGCTATCACTGCGGAGCCGTTTTGCCGCCCGCAAAGCAATGCGAAGCGACTATGCTTAATAAAGCAACAGTAAAAAATAGCACGAGATGATTATCCCTGCAAAACAAGAGGTTGAAGTGATACCTGATATCACTACCATAGGGGGATAGCCTGAAAAGGCCCAGACTTACGAGGTAGCACTATGTCATCAGTAAATGCAGCTTCTTTCTCACCCGAAGATTTCGTCTGGAAAGGGCTCACGCTGACCGAATCGGCAGCAAAACAGATTCTTAACCTGGCCGCTGAAGACCCGGAAGTCAAGGGCCTGCGTCTGGGGGTGAAACAGTCCGGCTGTGCCGGTTTTGGTTATGTCATGGACCTGGTGAAAGCGCCTGCCGATGACGACCTGCAGTTCTCCTTCTTTGGCGCAACGTTGTTTGTGCCGCTTCAGGCAATGCCGTTCGTCGACGGAACCGAAGTGGATTATGTCCGTGAAGGCCTGAATCAGATCTTTAAATTTAATAACCCTAAAGCTCAGCACGCCTGCGGGTGTGGCGAGAGCTTCGGCGTCGAGTAAGTCAACTATGTCACGACACAGCGAAACATCTGACGATGTACAAATGTGGGAAGGCAAGCTCAATTATAAAGAGGGCTTCTTTACCCAACTGCAAACCGAAGAATTTGCTCACGGCCTCAATGAAGATGTGGTGCGGGCAATTTCGGCTAAGCGTAACGAGCCAGAGTGGATGCTGGAGTTTCGTCTTAAGGCCTTTCGTGCCTGGCTGGAAATGGAAGAGCCGCACTGGCTGAAAGCGCATTATGAGAAACTCGACTACCAGGATTACAGCTATTACTCGGCGCCATCCTGCGGCAACTGCGATGACACCTGCGCTTCCGAGCCAGGCGCTACCCAGGCCTCAGGTTCAACCCCGTCCAGCGAATATTTGACGCAGGAAGTGGAAAACGCCTTTAACCAGCTGGGTGTGCCGGTGCGTGAAGGCAAAGAAGTGGCGGTCGATGCCATTTTCGACTCCGTTTCCGTTGCCACTACCTATCGCGGCAAGCTGGCGGAGCAGGGCATCATTTTCTGCTCCTTTGGCGAAGCGATTCAGGAACACCCTGAGCTGGTGAAAAAGTATCTGGGTACCGTGGTGCCGGCCAACGATAACTTCTTTGCTGCGCTGAACTCAGCAGTCGCGTCGGATGGTACCTTCGTGTACATCCCGAAAGGCGTGCGTTGTCCGATGGAACTGTCAACCTACTTCCGTATCAACGCGGCCAAAACCGGTCAGTTCGAGCGCACCATTCTGGTGGCAGACGAAGACAGTTACGTCAGCTACATCGAAGGTTGCTCGGCACCGGTGCGTGATACCTATCAGCTGCACGCGGCAGTGGTGGAAGTGATTATCCACAAAAACGCGGAAGTTAAATATTCTACCGTGCAGAACTGGTTCCCGGGTGGTGAAGGTGAGGGCGGTATCCTCAACTTCGTGACCAAGCGCGCCCTGTGTGAAGGCGACCACAGCAAAATGTCGTGGACGCAGTCAGAAACCGGTTCAGCCATCACCTGGAAATACCCGAGCTGTATTCTGCGCGGTGATTACTCCATCGGTGAATTCTATTCCGTGGCGCTAACCAGCGGACATCAGCAGGCCGATACCGGCACCAAGATGATCCACATTGGTAAGAACACCAAATCGACCATTATCTCTAAAGGTATCTCGGCCGGTAAGAGCCAGAATACCTATCGTGGTCTGGTGAAAATTATGCCAACCGCCACCAACGCGCGTAACTTTACCCAGTGCGACTCGATGCTGATTGGCCCGGATTGCGGCGCGCATACCTTCCCGTATGTCGAAGCGCGTAATAACACCGCACAGCTGGAGCACGAAGCCACCACCTCGCGTATCGGTGAAGATCAGATGTTCTACTGTCTGCAACGCGGTATCAGCGAAGAAGATGCGATCTCAATGATCGTGAACGGCTTCTGTAAAGATGTTTTCTCCGAGCTGCCACTGGAATTCGCCGTGGAAGCGCAAAAATTGTTAGCAATCAGCCTTGAGCACAGCGTGGGCTGATGGCCCGTTGCCGGAAGCAATGTGAAGGAAAGAGTATGTTAAGCATTAAAGATTTACAGGTTAGTGTTGAAGACAAAGAAATTTTGCGCGGCCTGAACCTTGAAGTGAAGCCGGGTGAAGTGCATGCCATTATGGGACCCAACGGTTCCGGTAAAAGTACCCTGTCTGCAACCCTGGCTGGCCGTGAAGATTATGAAATCACCGGCGGTTCCGTCACCTTCAAAGGCAAAGATTTGCTGGAGCTGGAGCCGGAAGAGCGTGCGGGCGAAGGCATCTTTATGGCGTTCCAGTATCCGGTGGAAATTCCGGGCGTCAGCAACCAGTTTTTCCTCCAGACGTCCGTCAACGCGGTGCGTAAATACCGTGAGCAGGAAGAACTGGATCGCTTCGACTTCCAGGACTTTATCGAAGATAAAATCCATCTGCTGAAAATGCCGGAAGACTTGCTGACCCGTTCTGTGAACGTGGGCTTCTCCGGTGGTGAGAAAAAGCGTAACGACATTCTGCAGATGGCGGCACTGGAGCCGGATCTGTGCATTCTTGATGAAACCGACTCCGGTCTGGACATCGATGCGCTGAAAATCGTGGCGAATGGCGTTAACAGCCTGCGTGACGGTAAGCGTTCATTCATTATCGTTACTCACTATCAGCGCATCCTGGACTACATCAAGCCAGACCATGTACACGTGCTGTATCAGGGAAAAATTGTGAAATCTGGCGACTTTACGCTGGTGAAACAGCTGGAGGAGCAAGGCTATGGCTGGCTTACCGACGAAGAGTGATAATGCCCTGCAACAGTGGCATCACCTGTTTGAATCGCGCGGTGAAGTGCGTTCATTGCAGGCACAGCAGCACTGGCAGCAACTGATGCGTCTCGGCTTGCCAACCCGCAAGCACGAGAACTGGAAATACACCCCGCTGGAAGGTTTGCTGGGTCAGCAGTTTGTGCTGCCACAGCCGCAGGACGTGACCACTGAACAGGTTGAGCAGTTAGCGCTGCCAATTGAAGCGGTGCGCCTGGTGTTCGTCGATGGGCGTTTCCAGCCCGCGCTGAGCAGCCGCGATACCGGTCTGTTTGAAATCCAGCATTCGCAGGCGGCAGAACGCCGTCCACTGCCGGCAGCGATTCAGCCGGAAGTGTTTCTGCATCTGACCGAAAGTCTGGCAGAAGAAGCCACCAGTATTCGTCTGGCGCGTGGTAAAGCGGCGGCACTGCCGTTGTACCTGCTGCATATCACCAGCGGCCAGGATGCCGGGATGAATACCGTGCATCACCGTCACCATTTGCAACTGGAAGCCAGTGCAGAGGCGGAAGTGATTGAGCACTACGTTACGCTGAACGATGCACCTCACTTTACCGGTGCGCGTTTCACCTTCGACGTGGCCGACAATGCCCGACTGTCGCACATCAAACTGTCGTTTGAGAGCGAGAAAAGCTACCACTTCGCCCATAACGATGTGGTTCTTGGTCGTGATGCGCAGGTCAGCAGCACCAGCTTCCTGCTGGGTGCCGGTTTGTCACGTCATAACACCAGTGCACAGCTGAATGGTGAGAACACCAATCTGGCGATGAACAGCCTGGCCCTGCCGGTGAATCAGGAAGTGTGCGATACGCGTACTTACCTGGAGCACAACAAAGGCTACTGCATGAGCCGTCAGATGCACAAAACCATCGTGCGTGACAAAGGCCGTGCGGTGTTTAACGGCATGATCAAAGTGGCACAGCACGCGCTGAAGACCGACGGACAGATGACCAACAATAACCTGTTGATGGGGCGTCTGGCGGAAGTGGACACCAAGCCGCAGCTGGAAATCTACGCTGATGACGTGAAGTGCAGCCACGGTGCTACCGTAGGTCGCATCGATGATGAGCAGATGTTCTATTTGCGTTCGCGCGGTATTGAAGAGTCTGCTGCACAGCGTATGATCATTCATGCTTTTGCCGCTGAGCTGACCGAATCCTTAAAGAATCCGGTACTGCGTCAGGCAGTGTTGCAGCGTATTGCTGCGCGTATCCCGGGAGTTGAGTCATGAGTTTCGATCTCGAACGAGTCAGAGCGGAGTTTCCGATTCTGAAACGCGAGGTCAACGGTCATCCGCTGGCTTATCTGGATAGTGCGGCCAGCGCACAGCGTCCGCTGGCCGTCATTAATGCGGAAAGTTATTTTTATCAGCACGGCTATGCGGCCGTGCACCGCGGCATTCATTCGCTGAGTGCGCAGGCCACCACGGATATGGAAAACGTGCGCATCCAGGCGGCGCGTTTTCTCAATGCTTCTTCGCCGGAAGAGATTGTTTTCGTCAAAGGCACCACTGAGGGGATCAACCTGGTGGCAAACAGCTGGGGCGGCAGTCAGCTCCAGCCCGGCGACAACATCATCATTACCGAGATGGAGCACCACGCCAACATCGTGCCGTGGCAGATGGTTGCTGCGCGTACCGGTGCTGAGATTCGTGTACTGCCGCTCAATGAGCAGGGCGAACTGGCGCTTGAGCAGCTGGATGGATTAATCGATAGCCGAACCCGTTTGCTGGCGGTGACCCACGTTTCCAACGTGCTGGGCACGGTCAACCCGGTGAAAGCTATCGTCGCCCAGGCGAAAGCCGCTGGCGTTACCACGCTGGTGGATGGCGCGCAGGCGGTGATGCATCATGCGGTTGACGTGCAGGACATCGGTTGCGACTTCTACGTTTTCTCTGGTCATAAGATCTACGGCCCGACCGGCATTGGTGTGCTGTATGGCCGCAAGGCACTGCTCGATATCATGCCCCCCTGGGAAGGCGGCGGTTCGATGATCGATCAGGTGCAGTTGCCCACCGGCACCACCTGGAATACCGCGCCGTGGCGTTTCGAAGCGGGGACGCCCAATACTGGTGGCATCATTGGTTTGGGTGCGGCGCTGAAATGGATCACCGAACTTGGGCTGGATACCATCCATCAGCGTGAATCGATGCTGATGCGCTATGCGCTGGACAAACTGGCTTCCGTGCCGGATCTGACTATCTATGGTCCGACCGAACGTAGCGGTGTGGTGGCGTTCAATCTGGGGAAACATCACGCGTTTGATGTGGGTAGCTTCCTCGACCAGTACGGCATCGCTATCCGTACCGGGCATCATTGCGCTATGCCGCTGATGCGCCATTATGCGGTACCCGCTATGTGTCGTGCTTCTTTCGCACTCTACAACAGCGAGGAAGAAGCCGATCGCCTGGCGGCAGGTCTGACGCGTATTCATCGTCTGCTGGGCGGTTGAGCAGATTTCAGGAGTCACCAATGGCAAATTTGCCAGACAAAGAGAAACTGGTGCGCAACTTTAACCGTTGCGCTAACTGGGAAGAGAAGTACCTCTACATCATTGAACTCGGGGCAAAATTACCAGAATCGTCTGAAAGCTTATACCAGCCGGAAAACGTGATTTCTGGCTGTCAGAGCCAGGTGTGGATCACCATGACTCCACAATCAGATGGGACTATTGCCTTCGCGGGTGACAGCGATGCTGCCATTGTTAAGGGTTTGATTGCCGTGGTATTTAGCCTGTATCAGGGGCTGAAAGCGCCGGAAATTCTGGACCTGGATGTGCGCTACTGGTTTGAACAACTTGCGCTCACCCAACACCTCACCCCTTCGCGTTCGCAGGGGCTTGAAGCGATGATCCGCGCGATCCGTCATAACGCACAGTCCCTCAGCTAAGATACACTCTCCAGACCCCGGCCAATCTGACCGGGGTCTGTTTCTTCCGACAAAGAGAAAATTGCATGAGACCAGCTTTACGTTTAGCCGGTGCATTGCTGTTGTCCTGCTGCGGACTGTCTGCACCTGCGCTTGCCACGGAATACCCTCTGCCCGCCGCTAACAGCCGTTTAATTGGCGAAAACACCCTTACGACTGTACCTGATGACAAACGCCCACTGGAAAGCATTGCGAAGCATTATAAGATAGGTTTGCTCGGCATGCTGGAAGCCAACCCCGGCGTAGATCCCTGGCTGCCCAAAGCCGGTACGCAGCTGACGGTGCCGTTGCAGATGTTGCTGCCGGATACGCCGCATGAAGGCATCGTAATTAACCTCGCTGAACTGCGCCTGTATTACTACCCCAAAGGGGAAGATCGGGTGATTGTCTATCCCATCGGCATCGGCCAGCTGGGGGCAGCGACACCGATTATGGTGACCAGTATCGGCCAGAAAATCCCCAACCCGACCTGGACGCCCACGCCGAATATCCGCAAGCGCTACGCGAAAGAGGGCATCACCCTACCGGGTGTGGTGCCTGCCGGGCCAGATAACCCCATGGGTTTGTTTGCCATGCGTCTGGCGCACGGTTCTGGCCAGTATCTGATTCACGGTACCAACGCCGATTTTGGCATCGGTATGCGTGTCAGTTCAGGCTGTATTCGCCTGCGTCCGGAAGATATCGAAGCGTTGTTTGCCAGTGTGCCGAAAGGCACGCGTGTGCAGGTGATCAATCAGCCGGTGAAGTATGCGATAGAGCCGGACGGGAAGCGCTTTATCGAAGTGCATCAGCCGTTATCGCACACCGATAAAGATGATCCACAAACCATGCCGATTGCGTTAACGGCGGCGATGAAAAACTTCCTTAATAGCCCGCAAAGCGATACTGCGCTGATTAAGGCTGCGCTGGAGAGACGTTCGGGAATGCCGGTGCTGGTGAGCAGTGGTGAGCCGGTTACAGCAGATACGGCGATGCCGCAGGTGGTGCAATCTCAGCAGGGGAGTGAGGCCACGCGTGCAACCATCAGTGAAGCGATGGGGACACCTGTCGCGAAGCCCTGAATTCTGGCTGAATCAGGACAAAAAAAATGGCGCCTTAATGGCGCCATTTTTAGTACCAGAACTCTTACTTACGGTAAGAGTGAGCCTGGTTGTCCAGACGCTGGTTAGCACGAGCTGCGTCATCTTTAGCAGCCTGAACGTCAGAACGGATTGCGTTCACGTCGTTGCTCAGCTGGTCAACTTTAGCGTTCAGAGTCTGAACGTCTGAAGACAGCTGGTCGATTTTAGCGTTGCTTGAGCAACCAGCCAGCAGAGTTGAACCCAGGATTACCGCGCCCAGTACCAGTTTAGTACGATTCATTATTTATACCCTCTAGATTGAGTTAATCTCCATGTAGCGTTACAAGTATTACACAAAGCTTTTTGAGTTGAGAATAAATTTTTGATGAGAACATGCTTAAACTTGATCGTTCGCTCAAAGAAGCATCGTTTCGCAGAAGATGATAAAAATATTTAGCTAAAACAGAGGGATTTAATCGGATTAACCTTAATTTTCTGGCTTTTTGAATAGTTATTATCGATTGGCAATTTCCAGTATCTGTATTAGCCACAGAATAAAAAAAGCGCCCGATAAGGGCGCTTTTTAATAAACATTGAATTAAAAATCAGAGTACGTGTACAGACGATGTATTGGTGGTTCCACTTGGCACCAGTGCTCCGGATACCATCACCACTACGTCGCCTTTTTGCCCATAACCGCTTTCCAGCGCCATTTCTTTACCAATGCGGTAGAAATCATCAGTTGAGGCAATTTCGTTAACCAGACGGGTTTCCACACCTTTGCTCAGAATCAGCTGGCGTGCGGTGGTGGCATTGGTGGTCAATGCCAGGATGGTCGCATCCGGGAAGTATTTTCTGATGGCTTTGGCTGATTTACCGCCTTCGGTCGCTACGACAATCAGCGGGGCTTCCAGCTTCTCGGCTGTCTCAACAGCACCACGGCATACCGCTTCCGTGATACGCAGTTTGCGTGAGTCCTGCAGCGAATCAATGCGTGATTTCATGACGCGGTCAGTGCGTTCACAGATGGTCGCCATGATAGTCACCGATTCCAGAGGATACTTACCTTTGGCGCTTTCGCCAGATAGCATCACTGCATCGGTACCATCGAGAATGGCGTTTGCCACGTCACCGGCTTCAGCACGGGTCGGACGTGGGTTTTTGATCATAGAATCAAGCATCTGGGTCGCCGTAATCACCACTTTGCGTGCTTTGTTGCACTTCTTGATCATCATCTTTTGCGCGAAGATCACTTCTTCAACCGGGATTTCCACACCCAGGTCACCACGGGCGACCATGATGCCGTCTGAGGCTTCGAGAATTTCATCGAAGTTGTTCAGGCCTTCCTGGTTCTCGATTTTGGAGATGATCTGGATGTGCTCGCCGCCGTGTTGTTTCAGATGTTCACGGATTTCCAGCACGTCAGAACGTTTACGGATGAAAGAGGCCGCGACGAAATCGACACCCTGTTCACAACCAAAAATCAGATCGCGTTTGTCTTTTTCAGCCAGCGCAGGCAGCTGAATGGAGACACCTGGCAGGTTGACGCCTTTGTTTTCGCCGAGGTCACCGTTGTTCAGCACTTTACACACTACGGTGTTTTCAGTGACTTCAATCACTTCCATGCCAATCAGGCCATCATCCACCAGCACGGTGTTGCCAATCTTCAGATCTTCAGTAAATCCGGCATAGGTCACCGCGACGCGGTCACTGTTACCAATAACTGACTGATCGGTGGTGAAGGTGAAGGTCTGTCCGGCTTTCAGAGACGCATCGTTGCCGCCTTCCAGTTTCATGGTGCGGATTTCCGGGCCTTTGGTGTCCAGCAGAATCGCCGCCTGACGACCGGTTTTTTCGATGACGGCACGCATGTTTTTAATGCGCTGACCATGCTCGGCGTAATCCCCGTGTGAGAAGTTCAGGCGCATGACATTCATGCCTGCTTCCAACAATTGAGTCAGCATCTCTTCCGATTCGGTTTTCGGACCGATAGTACAAACGATCTTGGTCTTTTTCATGTCAGCTTATCTGTAAGTTGTGATGGATGATAAAGGTTGGGATTCGATGCGCAGGCACCGAAGTGGAAATTTGTTTGGTGTTGATAAGGGTAATACAGAGTAAGAATAGGAGACGATGGCTAAGCGTGCAGGGAAGTTGTGCGGTACGCGAGGGAACCGGCCAGGCGGTGTTGCGCAAATAATTTGAGTTCTCGCAATAAACACGTTAGCGCTGAAACCTTTCAAGTGAGACAACGCGGCATAGTATAGACGCTAAGTACGCGAAAACCAATATGAAAGCGGTAACATAAAACGATGCAGATCAAGGAACAGAGTGTTGCGCAACGGGAGAGTAAAAAAGAGTGGTGCGTTCTAATGGACTCGAACCATCGACCCCCACCATGTCAAGGTGGTGCTCTAACCAACTGAGCTAAGAACGCATTTTATCCGTCATACTTCAGGTTGCATCTGCGTTAGCAGCACTCATTCACTCCAGTCACTTACTGTTGTAAGCTCCGGGGATTCATTCGCTTGCTGCCTTCCTGCAACCCGAATTATTTAGGATAAAGAAATGGTGCGTCCGAGTGGACTCGAACCACCGACCCCCACCATGTCAAGGTGGTGCTCTAACCAACTGAGCTACGGACGCACTTGGTGCGCTCTAATGGACTCGAACCATCGACCCCCACCATGTCAAGGTGGTGCTCTAACCAACTGAGCTAAGAGCGCAACACGCTGTCAGGGCGACAGCGGGGACGAATATTAACGGCACGCTGGTAAGCTGGCAAGGGGAAAAAGTGATTTTTCATCATGACTGACCAGCATCTGTGCTATGCGTCGTTTTTTTAGGCGTTGCGGGCCTTTTACGGCCCGCTCAGCCACTTAGCGGGCGGCACGTGTCAGAATCACCTGGGCAGGCAGACGTTGCAAACGACGAATGCGCCAAATCATCATGATCGCCGCCGAGGTTAACCCGACGATAAAGCCACACCAGAAACCGGCCGGGCCGAGTCGGGGCACGACCCAATCTGTCAGCGCCAGGATATAGCCAACCGGCAGGCCCAGTACCCAGTAAGCAATCAGGGTGATAAAGAAGATCGAACGCGTATCTTTGTAGCCACGCAAAATACCGCTACCAATCACCTGAATCGAATCCGAGAACTGGTAAATCGCTGCCAGCAGCATCAGTTGCGCCGCCAGCGTGATGACTTCCGGGTTGGCGGTGTACAACGCGGCGATATGATGGCGGAAGGTCACGGTGAACAGCGCAGTGACGGCGGCCATACTAATGCCTACGCCTTGCGCGGTCCATGCCGCCACCCGTGCCTGTTCTGGCGAACCCTGTCCCAGCCGGAAGCCCACGCGAATCGTCGTTGCCACACCGAGTGACAATGGCAGTACGAACATCAGTGAACTGAAGTTCAGCGCAATCTGGTGCCCGGCCACCTTAACGATACCCAGTGGCGACACCATCAACGCCACCACGGCAAACAAGGTCACTTCAAAGAACAGCGCC
The DNA here is from genome assembly GCF_047947045.1 of Pantoea sp. App145. Classification (NCBI taxonomy): domain Bacteria; kingdom Pseudomonadati; phylum Pseudomonadota; class Gammaproteobacteria; order Enterobacterales; family Erwiniaceae; genus Pantoea; species Pantoea sp. App145. The sequence goes on along the minus strand of NZ_CP133290.1, from coordinate 987,330 downwards.
AGCGCCACCGGCAGGCCGAGGGTAAACAGACGAGACAGAATCGCCCGCGAGGGTGCTGACCAGCCGGTTGCCATGCGAATATCGCGCATACTGCCCATCCGCTTCAGCCAGAAGCGCATCACCAGAAACATCACCCAATACACTGATGCCGTTGCCACACCGCAGCCGACACCACCCAGCGCAGGCATACCAAAATGCCCGTAGATGAACACATAATTCAGCGGAATGTTAGTCAGCAAACCGAGGAAGCCCAGTACCATGCCGGGTTTGGTTTTTGATAACCCTTCACATTGGTTACGCGCCACCTGGAAGAACAGATAACCCGGTGCACCGAACAGCAGGGCATGGAGATAACCCTCAGCTTTGGCAGCCAGCAACGGATCGATATTATGCATGGAACGGATCAGATATCCGGCGTTCCATAGCACCAGCATAATCAACACCGCCACGAACAGCGCCAGCCAGTAGCCCTGACGAACCTGTTCAGCAATGCGCTCGCGGCGTCCTGAACCGTTGAGTTGCGCAACGGTGGGCGTCAATGCCAGTAGCAAACCATGACCAAACAGAATGGCGGGAAGCCAGATAGAGGTGCCGACCGCAACGGCAGCCATATCCGTGGCGCTTACCGAACCGGCCATAATGGTATCCACAAACCCCATCGAAGTCTGGGCAACCTGAGCAAGGATGACCGGGATCGCAAGGGCCAGCAATTGACGCGCTTCTGTTAAATACTTCTGCACGTATCACCTGCATTTAAAATAAAAAGGAGAGCGGGGAGACATCCCCAAAGAATACGCGGCTTAGTGTAACGGTCGCTTGCGTATCCGCCAAACATTGTTCGCAATTTGTTAAAACAAGCGTGTAAATTTTGCGCACCGGCAAATTAAACCCGCGCGGTTCAGCTGTGATAAACTACGGCAAACTTCGCAGAGGCTGAGATTATGTTTACTGGAATTGTGCAGGGTAAGGCAGAAATTGTTGCTATTGAAGAAAAAGAGCTGTTTCGCACTCACATCGTAAAATTGCCGGAAGAGTTACTGCCGGGGCTGGCGCTGGGGGCTTCGGTTGCTAACAATGGTTGCTGTCTGACGGTGACGGAGATTGACGGCGACCGGGTGAGCTTTGACTTAATCAAAGAAACCTTGCGTATTACCAACCTGGGTGAATTGCAGGTGGGCGATCTGGTCAATATTGAACGTGCGGCGAAATTCAGTGATGAAATTGGCGGTCATTTAATGTCCGGCCATATTATGACCACCGCAGAGATCAGCAAAATTATTCAGTCGGAAAACAACCGTGAGGTGTGGTTTAAATTACAGGACCCGTCGCAGATCAAATATATTCTGCACAAAGGTTTTGTCGGTATTGACGGCATCAGCCTGACCGTGGGCGATGTGACGAAGAGTAAATTCTGCGTGCATCTGATCCCGGAAACGCTGGAGCGCACCACGCTCGGGGCGAAAAAGCTGGGACATAAAGTGAATATCGAGATCGACCCGCATACCCAGGCGATTGTCGAAACCGTCGAGCGCGTCCTGGCGCAGCGTGAAGCCGCTGCACTGGCGTCTGACGAAAGCGAATAAACCCGCAATAAATAAGGCGCCATTTGGCGCCTTTCTGTTACTTAGCGTGCGACACGCAAACCGCCTTCAGCGCCACGGCTAAATACTACCTGCCACAACTGAATATCACGCGCCCGGAATGCTCCGGCACAAGCGCAGAGATAATAACTGAACATGCGTTTAAAGCGATCGCCATATTTTTCTGCCAGCTGCGGCCAGGTTTCGAGGAAACGTTCATGCCAGGCCATCAGCGTGGTGTCATAATCCGCGCCAAAATTATGCCAGTCTTCCATGACAAAATGGGACTCGCTGGCATCGGCAATCTGGCGTACGGAAGGCAGACAGCCATTCGGGAAGATATATTTGTCGATCCAGGGATCCACATTCATATCGGTTTTAACTGACCCAATGGTATGTAGCAGGAAAATACCGTCCGGCTTCAGATTACGGTCGGCCACTTCAAAATAGGTTGCGTAGTTTTTCGGCCCAACGTGCTCGAACATGCCAACAGAAACGATGCGATCAAATTGCAGATTCAGGTCGCGATAATCCTGCAACAGAATGGTGACATCCAGACCGGCACAACGCTCCTGCGCCATTTTCTGCTGTTCAGCCGAAATGGTCACGCCATGCACTTTAACACCGTAATTGCGGGCGGCAAATTCAGCCAGTCCACCCCAGCCACAACCAATATCCAGCAATGACATGCCGGGTTCGAGTTGCAGTTTGCGGCAAATCATATCGAGTTTGGCCTGCTGTGCCTGTTCCAGTGTTTCCGCATCCTTCCAGTAACCGCAGGAATACTGCATAAAAGGATCGAGCATCAGTGAAAACAGGTCATTGCCGAGATCGTAATGTTCTTTACCCACAATCCAGGCGCGTTTTCTCGATTGCAAATTGGTCAAACGCGCTGCAGCGATTCGCAGTGTGTCTTTAAAATGATGCGGTAATTGCTGATCCAGATGGTGTTTCAGTACGCGATGAAAGAACATGTCGAGGTTTTCACATTCCCACCAGCCGTCCATGTAACTTTCACCGAGGCCCAGCGATCCTTCCTGCAGGACCCGTTTAAAAAAATCCGGATGCTTAACCTGAATATCCCAGGGGCGAGTACCATTTATGGCAATATCGGCCCGTTCCAGTAATTCATGGGCGATACGAAACCAGTGGTTTTCTTCAAGGCTCACTTCTTCTATACACGATGAACTCATAGCTTCTCCATCACCTTTCCGATTTCAACCTGAGAAAAGAATAGTCAATTTCTCCAGGCTTGTGAGAGAACTCACGGAAAATCCGTGCGCCAGATATCCGACGTTTTACAGAGGTATGAATCTGAATAGAAATGTCTGGCACAACACCGGGGAGAACATCGTGCAGACACCATCCCAGCGACAGAGTCGCTAAATATTAATACAATTATGTTATTGATTTGTTACAGAAATGCTGACCCACGCAGTATATGCTTCCGTGGGTCAATATTCAACGACTTATCGTTAGTTTGCTAACTAAGGCCGTTGCGTTAGCGATTATCTTCGCAGGGACGGGAGTTGTGAGCAACATCACTTTGTGCGCTTGCCACAGCGGCACGCTGCCAGCCGAAACCAGCCCAGGCAAGCGCCACAGTAGCGAGCATGACCAGGCTGGTACTGTGCAATGCCTGTTGTAAGCCAGCGGAAACCAGCAGGCTGGCGATAAAGCACAATCCCAGTTGCAGCAGATTTTGTAAGGATGCCGCTTTACCGGTGGCCTGAGGGAAGGGCAGCAGTGCGCTGGCGACCACGATCGGATAGATCGCACCATTGGCCAGTGCCATGCCGCAGAACGGCAGCAGCAGCGCCCAGAGCGCAGGTGCTGCAAGCTGGGCAACAGCAAACAGACCGACGATGCTCAGGCTGTAAATCACCAGCAACCATGGCAGCAGTTGTTTGCCCTGGAACCGATTCAACAGGGCACGGCAACCAAAGCCACCTACGAGGAAGGCGATGGTCTGCGGTACATAACTCAGACCAATATCGGCGGGTGAAAGCCCGGCATCAGCAAGGATAAAAGGCGAGCCGGTCAGCCAGGCGAAAAAGCTGGCGGAGCAGGCAGAATAAATCAGCACATTGCCGCTGTAGACCTTTGAAGCCAGTAACGTCAACCATCCGGGCTGTGGTGCGCGTGCCGCCTGAGTGCGGGTAGGATTCGCCAGTTGCAGGGTACCGACCAGCAACACCAGCGTGACCAGCGTCAGCAGCAGGAAAATGCTACGCCAGTGGAAATGGCCCATCAGCCAGGCTCCCAGCAACGGGGCCAGCGCCGGTGACAACGCCACCAGCGGCATAATGGTGGCGAAAACTTTGTTCGCCTGCGCCTGTGGATAGCGATCAACCACCAGCGCCTGCCAGCTGACAGCCGCCGCGCATACACCCAGCGCCTGGACAAAACGCAGTGCCAGCATCAGTCGCACATCGGTTACCCACAACATGCCGAGACAGCCCAGCGCGAAGATCACTAATCCGGCCAGCAGAATGGGTTTGCGACCAAAGCGGTCAGACAACGGACCCCAGAAGACCTGCGCACAGGCAAAGCCACCGAGGAACAGGCTCAGGCTGGCGCTGATGGTGCCAGGGGCAGTGGCAAAATCCTGCTGCATGGCACCGAAGGCCGGCAGGTACATATCCGTAGCAAGAAAGCCGAGCATGCTTAGCAAAGCAAGGTAAGGCAAAAATCCTTTTGATGACAACATGGTGATTCTCATTAGACAAATTGAACGCCGGGGAGTGTAAAAGGGTGCGGCAGTCTTTGTGAAACGCTAATATTTGCGAAGTGCTATCAAAAATTTTGCAGGCAAAATCATGTGGTCTGAATACGCGCTTGAAGTGGTGGATGCGGTGGCTCGCAGCGGCAGTTTTAGCGCAGCGGCGCAGGAGTTGCATCGCGTGCCCTCTGCCATCAGCTATACGGTACGCCAGCTGGAAACCTGGCTGGCCGTGCCTTTGTTTGAAAGGCAGCACCGGGAGGTGGTATTGACGGCAGCGGGTGAGCATTTCGTGCGTGAAGGCCGGAGTGTTATCAAAAAAATGCTGGCAACCCGACGCCAGTGCCAGCAACTGGCTAACGGCTGGCGTGGTCAGTTGAGTATCGCGGTTGACTGTATCGTTAAACCGCAGCGTACCCGGCAACTGGTAAAGGATTTCTACCGTCACTTCCCGGATATGGAGCTGATTATCAGCTATGAAGTGTTCAACGGGGTCTGGGATGCGCTGGCTGATGGACGGGTCGATGTGGCGATTGGGGCCACCCAAGCCATTCCGGTCGGTGGGCGTTTCGCCTTCCAGGATATGGGCGCGCTGAACTGGCGTTGCGTGGTCAGTCCCGGGCATCCCCTGACAAAAAGTACCCAGCTGGATGAAGAAACCTTACGGACGTGGCCTTCGCTGGTGCTGGAGGATACGTCGCGGGCGCTGCCGCGGCGTATGACCTGGACGCTGGATAACCAGCGGCGTCTGGTGGTACCGGAGTGGGAAACCGGGATGGATTGCCTGCGGGCAGGTTTGTGCGTGGGCATGGTGCCGGGCCATTTAGCCCGGCGACTGCTGGATAGTGGCGAGTTAACCGAACTGACGCTGCCTGCGCCTTTCCCGGAGAGTCCCTGCTGCGTCAGCTGGTCGGAACAACGCGCTTCACCGGCATTAAGCTGGCTGCTGGATTATCTGGGCGATGCTGAAACGCTCAACCATGAGTGGTTGAGCGAAACGATAGCTTAGCGACGATAATCGCGGAACGGGCCGTCAGCGACTGAGCGGCGTTCAATCAATGTTGGCTGCACTTCGATGGTCTGCGGCTCTTCGCGTTTACTGGTGATGCGATCGAGCAGCATTTCCAGTGCTTTTTCTCCCAGCTGCGCTTTCGGCTGATGAACGGTCGTCAGCGCTGGGGTGAAATACCGGGCGTTGCGCACGTTGTCATAGCCAATCACCGAAATATCCTGTGGCACACGCAGCCCCATTTCATCGGCGGCACAAATCGCGCCCATCGCCATGATATCGCCGCCACAAAACACCGCCGTCGGACGTTGTTTCTGGTTGAGGATCTGCTGCATCGCCTGATAACCGGATTCTGGTTCGAAGTCGCCCTGCACAATCCATTCCGGACGAACGGTAATACCGGCTTCATGCAGTGCCTGCATAAAACCAGCATGACGACCGCCGCCAGTGTTGCGCTCCATCTGGCCGGGGATGGCACCAATGTCGCGATGTCCACGTTCAATCAGGTAACGTCCCGCAAGATAGCCGCCCTGGAAGGCGTTATCCTGCACGGTATCGGTGAAATCACCGCGAGACTCGCCCCAGTCCATCACCACCATCGGAATATTGCGGTTCTCTTCCAGCATGGTGAGCAGGTCGTCCGGATATTCGGAACACATCACCAATAAACCGTCGACGCGCTTTTGCGCCATCATCGAGAGATAAGCACGCTGCTTTTGCAGATCGTTATGCGCATTGCCGAGAATCAGCGTGTAGCCGCGGTCGAAACAGTGGTTTTCTACCGCTTCGATGATTTCCGCGAAATAGGGGGCTTCGCTGGAGGTGGCGAGCAATCCCAGTGTTTTGGTGTGGTTGACCTTCAGGCTACGCGCCACGGCGCTGGGCGAGTAGTGCAGTTCTTTGATCGCTTCCCATACGGCGTTACGCGTCTCTTCCGCGACAAAACGCGTCTTGTTGATGACATGCGAAACCGTGGTGGTGGAGACACCGGCGCGTTTCGCCACATCTTTAATTGTTGCCATGAAAATGGTACTCCCGGGCTTATCGCAACTTACTGATAAGTATATTGTTAAACGTTTGCGTCTGCTAATGGTTTTGCGCCCCAATTTTTGGGGCAAATGGCGAAGAAAAAGGCGTTAACTCTGAGTCTAAATCACTTTAACAGGCCACAAACACAGCGTGCGCAAAATCTGTTGCGCAACGAAAGGCGGCGATTCTAGCAAGCTGACGCGGATAACACGAGATTTTTGCCGGGGGCTGTGCGAAAATTACATTAACCCTTCAATTAATGTGACTAAGGAGTTGTGATGAGTACAGACCTGAAACTCGCGCTGGGTACTACCGTTGGCGCGCTGTTAATGATCATCGTGTTCAGCTTCACCGCGATCCTTCATTAATAAAAAAGCCGGACCTGAAATTTCAGTGTCCGGCTTTTTATTGCGCGGTGACCGCTTAGCGAATGGTTTTTGGCGTCATCATGCGGCGTGCACCGACATAATGCTTCTGCCAGTAATCTTCACCTAATGCGCTAATCTGAATATCTTTACCGGTACGCGGTGACTGAATAAACTTGCCGTTGCCAAGGTAAACACCCACATGGTCAGCGGTACCGCGATGGTTAATGCGGAAGAACACCAAATCTCCTTTCTCCAGCATATCGCGTTTAATCGGTGCCGCATCACGCAGGTGATACATTTCGTTAGCGGTGCGTGGGAATTTGTATTTCACCAGGTCTTTATAGGCATACCACACCAGACCACTGCAATCGAAACCGGTATGTGGTGAAGTACCACCCCACTGGTAGGGTTTACCGATCTGACCCATTAATTTGTTCATCGCCGTTTCACGCGCCTTTTGATAGCGCTGCCGGTGTGATTTGCTCATCCTGATGGTGGTGAGGTCGCTGGCGTCATCCTGCTCAGATGTGACTTTCGCCACGCGCTGATGACCATATTTTTTGATCGGCGACTTCAGCAGGGTTTTTCTGCGGGTAGTTTTGTGCAGCGCAGTTTCGGTTTTGGTGGGTTTCTTCAGTCTTAACTTATGAACACTGCTGGTAAGGCGTGATTTTTTGGTGCTGGTCTTGACCGGGCGTCGTTTACGGCGCTCATCTTCGCGTGCACTTTTTTTCTCTGCATTATGCAAACTGGCATTGATGGGCGCATGCGGTGACGCAGAAGCCACATTAAAAAACAGTTGGGCGAAAGCCAGCATAAAAAGCGTAATAAGTAAACGCATAGTCCGGTTACAGGTTAAGCAGTCTGCGATAAAACAGCCTGCGGCAAGTTAGAAAAATCTGATCAATGATCAGCGCCGGAATTGATTCTAATCCACTTTTTTTCCAAAAGGTAAGGCATTTTTCGATTAATCTGTTACCAGATGGTATCTGGGGCAAAAATGAGCGATTTCAGCCGGTTAACGCAGCATAATTATTGCCAATTATTAATCGGTTCATGCTTGCTAATGATATGAAAATGTTATTTGTTGCGCTGGAACTTAACAAACATGGCGATTAAGGTCGCTGAGAAGCAAAATCCCGTTTTCAGTGCGGGGGTGAAGTCGCTACAATAAACAAACACGAAGTGAGGAATTAAGGAAGGCAAAAATGAGTACTGTTGAAAAAATTCAGCGCCAGATCGCAGAAAACCCGATCCTGCTGTATATGAAAGGTTCGCCGAAACTGCCAAGCTGCGGTTTCTCTGCGCAGGCGGTGCAGGCTCTGTCTGCCTGTGGTGAGCGCTTCGCGTATGTTGATATCCTGCAAAACCCGGATATCCGTGCTGAATTGCCGAAATATGCCAACTGGCCAACGTTCCCGCAGCTGTGGGTCGATGGCGAGCTGGTCGGTGGTTGCGACATCATCGTTGAGATGTTCCAGCGTGGTGAGCTGCAACCGCTGATTAAAGAAACTGCTGAGAAGTATAAAGAAGCAGAATAATTGCAAAGGCCGACGCATCGTCGGCCTTTCTTTTGGTCATTCTGCGTCGTCTTCCGACACATCGTCACTGAATGCGACCGGCCAGCCGCCAAGGCGCTTCCAGCGATTGACCAGTTCGCAAAACAGCGTCGCGGTTTGTTCAGTGTCATACAAGGCAGAATGCGCCTGGGTACTATCGAAATCCATACCTGCCGCTTTACAGGCTTTTGCCAGCACCGTCTGACCTAGCACCAGGCCGCTTAACGCTGCGGTATCAAAAGTGGCAAAGGGATGGAATGGGTTGCGCTTCAGACCGACACGTTCGGCTGCCGCCATAAGAAAGCCATGATCAAAGGTGGCGTTATGCGCCACGATAATCGCGCGATTGCAGTGACTGTCCTTTGTGCCTTTACGCACCATCTTAAAAATTGCATGCAGCGCTTCATATTCGCTCACCGCGCCACGGAGCGGGTTGCTGGGATCAATCCCGGTAAACGCCAGTGCATCCGGGTTAAGAACCGCACCTTCAAAGGGTTCAACGTGAAAATGCAGCGTTTCGTCGCGATGCAACCAGCCGTCTTCATCCATTTTGAGTGTGGTGGCGGCAATTTCCAGCAGGGCATCGGTTTTGGCATTAAAACCGGCCGTTTCGACGTCGATCACCACGGGATAAAAACCGCGAAAGCGTTGATGGAGAGCGTTTAAGTCGTTCGATTCAGACATCAGGATCTCATAGCAATAAATGGGGCAGCGCGCATTATGGCAAAAATTGCGGGAGGGTGCAGCAGGAGAGAGGAGCGCCAGCCCGTAAATACCCAGGCTGGCAGGCAGGCTTAGTTGCCGATGCCGTGTCCGGCGTGTTTGTTTTCGATCAGTTCGATTTTGTAGCCATCCGGATCTTCGACAAACGCAATCACCGTGGTGCCGCCTTTAACCGGGCCAGCTTCACGGGTCACTTTACCACCGACATTGCGGATGCGGTCACAGGTGGCCGCAACATCATCGACGCCCAGTGCAATGTGTCCGTAGGCGTTGCCGAGATCATAGCTCTCGACGCCCCAGTTATAGGTCAGCTCAATCACGGCACCTTCGCTTTCTTCGGTATAGCCAACAAAAGCCAGGGTGTACTTATATTCGGTGTTTTCGCTCTGACGCAGCAGGCGCATGCCCAGCACACGTGTGTAAAAATCGATGGAACGCTGCAAATCGCCAACGCGTAACATGGTGTGAAGTAAACGCATAACATCCTCTTTTAACAAGCACAAAGGCTAAGTATAGCGAGTTAACGCTCTGAAGAAACAGCATTGCCGCACATCCGGTGCGGCAATCAAACTTTCTTATAACGTCGGGTAATCGGTATAACCTTCGGCACCGCCACCGTAGAAGGTTTCCGGACGCTGCGGATTCAGCGGCGCATCCTGTTGCAGGCGAGCCACCAGATCCGGGTTGGCGATAAAATCACGACCAAACGCCACGGCATCAATCAGGCCACGCTGAATCAGGTTATCCGCTTTTTCAACGGTGTAGGCTCCCGCACCGATGATCACCCCAGGGAACAACGCGCGTACTTTCTCACGGAAAGCGTCGCTATAAGGCTGACCACCCGCCCAGTCTGGCTCTGACAGGTGCAGATAAGCCAGTTTACGTTTGCCTAATTCCGAGATGTACCACAGTGCGGCGGCTTCTTCATCCGCGCCATTTTCCAGATTCTGGAAAGCACCAATCGGTGAAATGCGAATACCGATGCGATCGGCAGACCAGTTAGCAATCGCCGCATCTACCACTTCGAGTGCGAAACGACCACGTTTGGCAATCGAACCGCCGTACTCGTCTGTACGCTGGTTGGAGCCAGGGGCGAGGAACTGATGCATCAGATAACCGTGCGCCGAATGCAGTTCCAGCAAATCAAAGTCTGCTTCGCGTGCGTTGGCTGCAGCCTGGCCAAAATCCGCCACGATCTGCTGAATTTCTGCCACGCTGAGTTCACGCGGAACGGAGGTATCTTCACGGTACACGGTGCCATCGGTGTGCCGCAGTGAGGTACGGGTACCGGCAGCCAGAGCAGAAGGGGCGACCGGCGGCAGACCATCTGGCTGCACGCTATTATGGGAGATACGCCCGGTATGCCACAGTTGCACCGCGCTGTGTCCGCCCGCGCCGTGAATGGCCTCGTTGATGACTTTCCACGCGGCGATTTGCTGCTGGGTGTGCAGCCCCGGCGCACCGGCATAACCTTTCGCCTGGAAAGAAATCTGGGTCGCTTCCGTGATGATCAACCCGGCGCTGGCACGTTGCTGATAATACTCGGCCATCAGTGGGGTGGGGATATCGCCTGGCTCAATGCTGCGCAGACGCGTCAGAGGGGCCATGAAAACACGGTTAGGCACGGTAATCGCACCCACTTTCAGGGGGGAAAACAGCTGTTTACTCGCCATGATGACTCCTGTATTAGACCGGTCGTCTAGAAACTGCGGTTTTTAAAATCAGTGGCTGGTCAGCCACTGTTCAATGGTTTCGAGCGCCAGACGAATCGGGCCTGGCTCCCGTGAGATCTTGCTTTGCAGGCTGGCGCCCAGCCACAAAAGATAGCAACGTTGTGCCAGCTGTTGCGGGGTTTGCCCATACAACAACGCCTGTTCAGCTGCCACGTCATTGAGACAGCGGGCATAGGCATTAATCACCGCCGTTGCGCCATGTTGCAACGCATCCCGCATCGGTTCTGACAGGTCGCACACCTCGGCGGACAGCTTCACCCCGAGACAACCCATGATATGGCCTTGTTCGATAAATAAACGTTCCGCCGAACGAAAGTGTTGCAGGAAACGCTCACGTGCTGTGGCACCAGGCTGATTGAGTTGCTGCTCAATCATCTGCAAATGATGGACAAAATAGCGCTCCAGCAGGGCCACACCGAAGGCTTCTTTCGAGCGGAAGTAGTGATAAAACGAGCCTTTCGGCACTTCCGCCAGCGTCAGCATTTCGCTGAGGCCCATCCCGGTAAAACCGCGTTGCAAACACAGCTGCTCGCCGGTAGCGAGCAGATGTTCACGGGTTTCGTTGCGTTGCAGAGTCTTGTTCATGGACAGCAGAGTAGTAGACCGATCGGTCTAATGCAATCTTTAGCTGGCTGCCTGGCACGATCTGATCATATCCAGTTGCGGCTGATATTCGCGGGTCTGGATGTTGAACATGCCGAGCAGAGTATGAAACAGATTGTCCTGTGACACCGGCTGATCGGCGGCCTGCTGACGTAAACACCCCTGATTAATATGGTATGTGGCGGCGTAGCCCGGCGACATCCACATCAGCAACGGGATATGAGTTTGCTGTGAGGGGGCAAACATATAGGGAGCACCGTGCAGATACATGCCATGTTCACCCAGCGATTCACCGTGGTCAGAAAGATAAACCATCGCCACATTGAAGCGATCGCTCAAACCTTTGAGTTTATCAATGGTGCGGCTCAGCATATCGTCGGTGTACAGCAGCGAATTGTCATAGGTATTCACCAGCGCCTGGTGGTCACAATCCTGGATCTGATTGCTGTCACAGGTTGGGGTAAAACGACGGAATTCAGCAGGATAGCGCTGATAATAAGCCGGGCCGTGGCTACCCATCTGATGTAGCACGATAATGCCGTCGTTATGCAGGCTGCCAATGTAGTTGTCCAGATTGTGCAGCAGGACATCATCAAGACAAAAACCGTCATGACAATATTGCGGCAGGTTCCACAGGGTCATATCAGTATGCGGGACACGATCGCAGGCACCTTTGCAGCCGCCGTCATTCTCGCGCCAAAGTACGCTCACCCCGGCATGGGCCAGCACATCGAGCAGACCTTCCTGATGGTGGGCCAGGTTGGCATCGTACTGCTCACGTGGCATATTCGAGAACATGCAGGGCACGGAAACGGCGGTTTCGGTGCCGCAGGAGCTGGTTTGCGGATAGTAGATCACCTGCTGCTGTTTCAGCTGCGGATTGGTTTCACGCGCATAGCCGCCGAGGGAAAAGTCTTCAGCGCGACCGGTTTCGCCCACCACCAACACCACCAGCGTTTTTTTCTGTTCGGCGGCGATGAATGGGCCTTTATGGGCATCTTCGCCGATCTTCACCAGTTGCTGGCTGCCCTGTAACCAACGCTGATCGACATAATGGCCGGTACCGCTGACGATATTGGCCGGGGTGATCATTTTTACCAGCCCTTTGTTGTTGCGGATCAGCGAGGCGTAATCTTTATAAAACAGCACCGCCATCAGCAGGATTATCAACAACGCCCCGAGGGCACCGGCCAGGCGCTGCAACAGGCTCCACCACCAGCGTTGTCCTGAGCGGATACGGACGCTGGTGATAAACGCCGCAGGCAGAATCCCCATCAGCAGCATCCAGATGACCCATGTGCGGCTGATCAGTGCACCGGCTTCCTGGGCATTCGACTCAAACACGTTTTCAATCATGTTGGTATCGATAACCGTACCGAAGCTGTGCATAAAGTAGTTAGCGGCGGCACTGGTCAGCACCAGCAGGATCAATAGCGGTTTACGGATAAACGGCCAGGCGAGCAGGGTAAAAATAAAGTAGAACGCGGCGATCAGGACCACGGGAATACTGGCGGCGAACAGATAATCATGCAGCCGTGTATAGGGAATAATTTGCCATGCGCGCAGCAAAAACAGGCCATTTAGCACAACACCAAAGAAAAACGCGGCGCTGAAATTAAACCAGCCAGAGTGACACTGTAACTTATTTGGGAATTTCATGAAAACTCATCAATGGAACAGAATCGCGCCAGAGTAGAGACAAAATATGAGGAAAACCTTAACCAAACTTAAACGCCCCCTGGGTCCACAGGGACAGATTAGTAAGTAACGGTAACCCGCTGGCTGGCAGAAAATTGATTGTGCAGAATACGTGCAATTGGCGTTTACTCTGCGCACAATGTCACTAAGCTGTTATCAATATGCTGCAATTTGCCTGTACCGGAGTGGATGTGGCCGAGCAACTTGAGTTTTTTCCTGTCCCCAGCCCCTGTCGGGGGATTTGCCAGAGCGATGCTCGTGGCTATTGTCGTGGCTGCCTGCGCAGTCGCGAGGAGCGTTTTGACTGGATGAAATACAGTGATGCGCAAAAACGCCATGTGCTGCGTTTATGCCGTCAGCGCTGGTTACGCCTGCAACGCAGTCAGAAACCCGAAGAACCTGACGAACCGCAACAACCCTCACTGTTCTGACCGTTGCTGTGGGTCACTTTCCGTTATACTGCCGATTCATCCATTCGGATTTGCGTTTAACGGAGAGCTATGATGTTACAGCCGCAACAAATTGCCCCGCAGGGACCGCTATTTTCACCGCTGATCATGGGTTACTGGCGTCTGATGGAATGGGGCATGACGCCACAGCAGTGCGTGCAGTTTATCGAGCATCATCTTGCGCTGGGCATCACCACGGTTGACCACGCGGATATTTATGGTGATTACCAATGTGAGGCCGCATTCGGTGCAGCGCTGAAACTGGCGCCGGGTTTGCGTGAAAAGCTGCAAATCGTCACCAAATGCGGCATCGCGACGCGCGCTAAACCGGAACACCAGATCGGCCATTACATCACTGATACCCGCCATATTTTGCAGAGTGCAGAAAATTCGCTGCGCCATTTTGCTACCGATTATCTCGACCTGCTGTTGATTCATCGCCCCGATCCACTGATGGATGCGGATGAAGTTGCCGAAGCATTCCTCTCATTGCATCAGAGTGGAAAAGTGCGTCATTTCGGTGTCTCCAATTTCACCCCGACCCAGTTCACCCTGCTGCAATCACGTCTGCCTTTTACCCTGGCGACCAACCAGCTGGAAATTTCCCCGCTGGAACAATCGACATTACTGGATGGCTCGCTGGATCAGTGCCAGCAATTGCGTATGCGCCCGATGGCCTGGTCCTGCCTCGGCGGTGGGCGTTTATTTAACGACCCGCATTACCAGCCGCTGCGTGATGAACTGCATCAGGTGAAACAGGAAATCGGTGCCAGCAATATTGAACAGGTGGTGTATGCCTGGGTGATGAAACTGCCCAGCCGCCCCTTGCCGATCATCGGTTCCGGTAAAACAGCGCGTGTCAGTGACGCGGTGGCGGGCTGTCAGTTGACGCTGGATCGCCAGCAGTGGTTCCGCATTCGTAAGGCTGCACTGGGCTACGATGTGCCCTGAAGCGTAAAAATGCGTCAAAATGCAGCAGCACCGGGAAAAAGCAGCCAGGCTTACAGGGAACTCACCATAAGGAGATGTTATGAACAGAACCCTGATTGCTGTTCTGGCGCTGCTCTGTAGCGGCGTTGCCCAGGCTGCTTCAGAAGAAGTCGAGCTGCACAAAGTGACGGAACAAGGTATTGGCGCGGCGATTGGCAAGGTGACCATCACCGAAACCCCTTACGGGCTGCAATTTACCCCCGCGCTGAGTGGTCTGCCTGCGGGCATCCATGGCTTCCATGTCCATGCTAACGGCAGCTGTGAACCCGGCGAATCGGCCGGGAAAATGGTGGCGGCGGGTGCGGCAGGGGGGCATTTTGATCCCGGAAAAACCGGAAAACATCTGGGACCCTATGCCGAAGGCCACCTGGGCGATCTGCCTGCGTTATATGTCGGCGATGACGGTAAAGCGAATTATCCGGTGCTGGCCCCGCGTATCAAATCCCTGAATGAAATCAAAGGGAAAGCCCTGATGGTGCATGTGGGCGGTGACAATCATTCTGATCACCCGCAACCGCTGGGCGGCGGTGGTGCCCGCTTTGCCTGTGGTGTGATTTAACCGGGGTCGGCGACCTGCCGCCGCCCCGATTTGCGTAACCAGACATTTCTCAGATATTTTTGCACTGTTCCCGCTGATTTTTCCCGCCTATGATACGTGGCAGGGAACAAAACCGCTCAGGGGCAGGAATGAAAACGTGTGGGATCATGTTGTTATGTGCGTTGCTGGTAGGATGTGATCAACCGAATGATACACAATTACGACTGGACGCCAGTCGGCAACTGCAAAGAACGATCGATGTTAATCCGCTACGCGCCAGCTGCGAGGAGATTGCCCGTGGGCGCGAATGGCTGACACAGCGAACGCTGGAAAAGCTGGAAGCGAAAGGCTGTCAGAATGTGCTGCGCAGTGCGACTGAGACCAACTTCATCCATGCCGAAGTTTATCGTCACACCATGACGGTGGTGTGTGGTGCTATCGATGGGAAAAGTTTTACCGGCACCGATCTGCCGCGTCGTTTTATCTATTCCCCGGAGGAGAAAGCTTTGGTGCTGGAACCGATGTCTGAGCAGGATAAAACCCGCTTTGAGGGGCGAAAAACCCTGCAACAGTTGCAGGATGATTTTAACCGGCAGCAGCAACAATATTGTCAGTAGGCACGGCCTGTTTCAGCTGCGCCAGCGAACAGCGTAAACGCCAGAGAATGCCGGCAAGAGTATTGGCTTCGCTGTCTTGCGTGACCGGGAGATGGGCAATCATTTCCTCCAGTTCATCCAGCGTCGCCTGCAAGGAGGTGTGGCGCACACCACGCAGACTCATAATCCGCTGTAAATCCTGCAAACTGCTGTCACGCATCTGGGCCAGGGTGGGAGAGCTGGGCTGCCATTCGCGTAACTGCCAGACAATATGCGAACAATTGAGCAGCACCACGCCCCAGCGCAACAGCCATACTCGCGCCTGTTCATCGCGGCTATTACTTAACTGGCTGATATGATGATAAATCTGTGATTCGAAGCGACTCTCGCTTAAACGAGGGTGGCGACGCAATTGATCGAGGAAGGCATGGCGCAACGCGCGAATATGACGCCGACTGCGACGCGCATCCGAGCTGGGGCGCAGCACCTGAAACGCCAGCCAGGCCAGCATCACACCACAAACTTTTGCCAGGTTATCGTTGAGGAAACTCTGGTAATCCCAATCCGGCGGGTTACTGACGGCAATAAACGATCCCATGAAGACAATAAATTGTCCCCACATCCCGGCGCGCGCTTTCTGCTGCAATTTGAACAGCTGCAATGTCAGCAACAGCGGGAACAGCACCAGCAAAAACTGCCACAGCGCGCTGATCTGCACCATCAAGCCAAACTGCAACACAAAACTGAACACGGACAACCACAGCAGGGTTTTCAGCAACAGAGAGATGCTGCCGGTGGGTGAGGGAGCTGAAGAATACAGCACGCAGGCGATGGCGGTGAGGGTCAGCGCTGCTGCGCCGGAATCCCATTGGGTCGCGATCCAGTACGCACAACCCAGCATAATCACGCTGAAAGTGCGTAACGCACTCCAGCCCGCTTCCGCGTTGTCGCTTTCCCGCGCCAGTGAGGGAACACGCGGTGGTTGAAAGCGCGTATCGGCATCGGCACGCTCAATCAGCCTGATCCAGCGCTGCACGTTAAGGTAAATCCAGGCAAAGTAGCGCAGACGCTGTACAAAGGCACGCTGGCGATAATCGCCCTCAGCGGCGGGGGTGATGCTGCGCAGAATCAGCGCCAGCCGGTATTTATCACATTCCGGTTGGGCCAGTTCGTGCAGCAATTTTTGCATGGCGTCGAATAACAGTGGCGGCGCGTCTGGCCAGTTCAGCAGCATCCGGCGCAGACTGGAAAGCACGCTGGTTAAACGCAACTGCTGATGCAGCACGTAGTTGAGCACGTTATTTTGCCGACGAAAACGATAGTGGCTCCAGAATGCCTGAATACGTAGCAGGTTCATGGTCAGAATCTGGCTGATGACATTTTCATGGGCAGAGCGGACATTATCGGTACTGCCTTGTTGTAACAGCAGCACTGCATGGTCCAGCAACCGGGCATGCATTTGCCGCAGCGATCCCATTAACGCGTGACCATCGGAGGTGCTGGGCAGCACCATCATCATCAGCCCGGCACACAAAATCCCGGAAATGACTTCGCAGACGCGAGCCTGGGTAATGGTCCATAACTCGCTGATATCAGTAATATTGACGCTGCTAAACGCGATGATCGCGGCAGTATAACCGGCCAGCGAGAAGGCATAAGCCACATTATTTTGAAAGTGATTGGCAATCCAGGTACATAGCGCCAGCCAGCCCGCCATAAAAAAGGCAAATAACCAGGGTTCATTCAGCGTATGTCCGGCAATCAGCAGTGCAGCGGTGGCACCGAGCAAACTGCCGACGATGCGGCCCAGGCTTTTGCTGATCGCCCCACCCACAGTGGGAAAGCTGACCACTGCCGCCGAGGTCATCGCCCAGTAAGGTTGGTCCAGTTGCAGTGCATAGGCGACGGAGAGCGCCAGGCACATCGCAATGGCGTTGCGCAAGGCATAGCGCCATTGGCCGCCTGAGGCTTGAATCCACGGCAGATTTTGCCACGCCAGCCACTGAAAATTCATCCGCAGCCTCAGCGCACAATCGAAATGGTACAGGTGGTGCCCGCCACCAGCGGGACATTATCCGGGATAGCATCCAGCTGGATACGCACCGGAACACGCTGTGCCAGCCGCACCCAGGGGACGTTCGGTTTGATATCCGGCACCAGACCGCTGTCGCTATCGACACTCTGGTCATAAATGGCACGGCCAATGCTTTCAACTTTGCCTTGCAAGCGCTGGCCGTTGCTGTACAGCACGATATTCGCGGTGGCACCTGGCTGGATATGGCGTAGTTTGGTCTCTTCGAAATAACCCATCACGTAAAAAGAGTGGCTATCGACCAGAGCAAACAACGGTGTTCCGGCGGTGGCATAGTTACCGGGGCGTAGCGTGAGATTGCTGACCCAACCATCAGTCGGCGCGCTGATTTCGGTTTGCTGCAAATTCCAGCGCGCCTGATCCAGCGTAGCCTGGGCGGCTTTGGTGGTGGCGGTGGCGGCGTTGGCCGTCAGACGGGCGGCGTCGAGATCCTCGGCGGAAATAACGTTACGCGGCAGGTTGCTGCGACGGGCTAGCTCATGCTGGGCCTTTTCCTGGTCCGACTGTGCTTTCGCCAGCTGGGCTTCGGCATTCTCCAGCGCGATTTGCCACGGCACCGGATCGATCGTCAGCAGGGTTTGCCCTTTATGCACAAACTGATTGTCGCGTACCACCAGCGTAATGATGCGGCCAGAGACCTGTGGGGTGATATCCACCAGTTCGGCACGCACTTTGCCATCCCGCGTCCACGGTGATTGCATGTAGTAGTTCCACATCCACCAGCCCGCCAGTAGTGCCAGGGTAAACACGACCAGAGTAGAAAAGTATTTAAAGGGATTGAATTTCATGGCGATTTATCCGAGGCTCAATAACCAAAGTGCGGCGGTGACGCACAGCACAAACAGGGAAAGATCCATTAATGTGGGATGCCAGATATCACCGGAGTACATCCAGCCACGCAGCAACGGATGGATAAGTAGCCAGAAAAAGAAACCCAGCAGTACCGCTTTAAACAGCGGTGGGAAGAACAAGGAGGCACCAAATACCAGGTCGGTAAGCGGGGCGTTAGCGGTAAAGAGGAAAACAGACACGTATCATCTTCCTTAGTTAACCCAGAATCATTCTCAATGAAGCGTAGATGAGTGCGTGTGTCAGCTGGCCTGGGATTTGTATTTTGTCCTGTAAACTCGCAGAATAGTGTAAAATCTGGCTTGATAGCTAGCAAGCTAATTATAAGGAGATGAAATGGATACGACACTCGGAACGGATTTATCTCGCCTGGTGCGCATCTGGCGTGCCTTGATTGACCAGCGTCTTAAGCCGCTTGAGTTAACGCAAACGCATTGGGTGACGTTACACAATATTCATCAACTCCCGCCAGAGCAGTCGCAGATTCAGCTGGCGAAAGCCATTGGTATTGAGCAACCCTCGCTGGTGCGCACGCTCGATCAGCTGGAAGAGAAGGGGTTAATTACCCGCTCGACCTGCGCGAACGATCGCCGTGCCAAGCGCATCAAACTGACCCGGCAGGCCGAGCCAATTATCGAGCAGGTCGAAAGTGTGATTGATGCCACCCGCGACGATATTCTCAATGGTATCAGCCTGGAGGAGGTGAATCAGATGGTGACGCTGATTGCCCGGCTGGAGAGAAATATTCTCGAATTACAAAATCGGGAGAAATAAAAAAACCGACGCGCAGGCGTCGGTTTTTTGTTTCTGGTCGCTTAGCGCGGCGATACGGTAACCTGGCTGCCGTTCGACGCCATGACGACACGCTGGCCGACAGAGAAGCGGGTTGCTGCCTGCTTCTGCACTACCATGATGGTGTTACCGTCATCCTTACGGATTTCCAGCTCTACACCGTCACTCTTGTTCAGAGTACTCTGTACGCCCTGGCCCGCAACGCCACCCAGCACGGCACCGCCTGCGGTTGCCAGTGAACGGCCGCTGCCGCCACCGATGGTATTACCCAGGAATCCACCTAATACGGCACCGCCAATGGCGCCAATCACGTTGTTCTCATCACCGCCCTGAATTTTAACCGGACGGACCGACACCAGGGTGCCGTAGGAAACGCTTTGTACCTGTTTGGCTTCATTGGCACTGTAAACATCGCCGGAGAGGGTGTCATTGCTGACACAACCTGCCAGCGTTAAGCCAGTCAGTGAGACGACCAGGAAACGCTTAATCATCAGAAAGCTCCTTATTGCAAAAATGCGCCATGATCTCATTCTGTCCTGCACAGAGTATAAGACACAAACCAGGCAATTGACTTTAGTCCGAATTATACGCGGCTGGAGGCGAAGCATAGACCATTGCATCTCAACAAAAATTCAATTGGACAACGAAAATATTTTACCCTGGATTACGCATCGCTTTGTGCTTAAAAAGCGGAATTTAATCATAGAATTAGCCACCGTAATTTGCCAGGCTACTCTGAGATGAATCATTTGCCCGCGTGCGAGTAAGGAAAGTATATGAAATCAGGGCGCTATATTGGTGTGATGTCCGGTACCAGTCTTGACGGTGTCGATGTGGTACTGGCGGCGATTGATGAACATATGGTGGCGCAGCAGGCGAGCTACTGCCATCCGATCCCCCAGGATTTGCGTCAGCAGGTGCTGGCGATTTGTCAGGGGCAATCACTGACGCTCTCGCAGCTGGGACAGCTGGATACTCGTCTTGGCAAGTTGTTTGCCGAGGCGGTATTAACGCTGATGCGCCAGCAGTCGCTGGAGGCCAGCGATATCATGGCGATTGGCTGTCATGGACAAACGGTGTGGCATGAACCCTTAAGCGATGCGCCTAACACCTTACAGATTGGTGATAATAACCAGATTGTCGCGGCGACCGGCGTCACGGTGGTGGGCGATTTTCGCCGCCGTGATATGGCACTCGGGGGGCAGGGCGCGCCGCTGGTGCCCGCCTTCCATCAGGCATTATTGATGGACAGCGTAGAACGGCGCATGGTGTTGAATATTGGTGGCATCGCCAACCTCTCGCTGCTGCTCCCTGGCCAGCCGGTGCGCGGTTTTGACACCGGACCAGGCAATATGCTGATTGATGCGTGGATCTGGCGTAACAAAGGTCAGGGTTACGACAAAGATGCCGCCTGGGCGCGCAGTGGACAGTTAGTGCCTGTGTTGCTGGATCAAATGCTGGCCGATCCCTGGTTTGCCTTACCGCCACCGAAAAGCACCGGGCGTGAATATTTCAACCTGAGCTGGATTGAACAACAATTGCAGCGTTTCCCGGCACTGGCAGCGCAGGATGTGCAGGCCACCCTGACGGAGCTGACGGCACAGACCATTGCGCAACAGGTACAACTGAATGATGGCTGTGATCGCCTGCTGGTATGCGGTGGCGGCAGTCGCAATCCGCTGCTGATGGCACGCCTGGCCGCACTGTTGCCGGGTACGGAAGTGAACACCACCGATCAGGCCGGTATCAGCGGCGATGATATGGAAGCGCTGGCCTTTGCCTGGCTGGCCTTCCGCACCCTGTCAGGATTACCGGGCAATTTACCGGCCGTGACCGGCGCGCGCGCGATGAGCGTGCTGGGTGCCGTCTATCCGGCCAATCCCCGGCAGACACGTTAAGGAGTGAGGATGAAAAAAGCGATTATCATCGGTGGCGTCCTGCTGCTGAGTGGTTGTGGTTTAATGCCCAAACAGGCCGGGCAACCGCAAACCCTGCATTACCAGTGCGGAACTTTGCCATTGACCGTCACGCTGGATAACCCGCGGCAGCAGGTCAGCTTTATTCTGGATGGCAAACCCCTGACGCTGACACAGACAGTTTCTGCCTCCGGCACGCGTTACAGTGACGGGACTTATGTCTTCTGGTCGAAAGGTAATGGTGCTTTTGTCGAGCGTAACGATAAGATTGTGATTAATGACTGCGAATTGCAGAATGCGGGCAGTTCCGCCCAGTGAACGGTTGAGAAAGAGTACATAGCATGAGCGACAGTGACAGTTTGCAAACTATTGCCCACCTGCGTCGTGAATACACTCGCGGTGGCTTACGACGTAAAGATTTGCCAGATAACCCTCTGGCGCTGTTTGAACAGTGGCTGCAACAGGCCTGCACCGCGCAGTTGCCCGATCCGACGGCCATGACGGTGGCGACGGTGGACAGCAGCGGTCAGCCTTACCAGCGTATCGTGCTGCTCAAGCACTACGATGAGAAAGGGATGGTGTTTTACACCAACCTCGGCAGCCGCAAAGCGTTACAGCTGGCGGAGAATCCGCGTATCTCGTTGCATTTCCCGTGGCATTACCTGGAACGTCAGGTGATGGTGCTGGGGGAAGTGGAAAAACTCTCGGCGCTGGAAGTGCTGAAATATTTCCATAGCCGCCCGCGTGACAGTCAGATTGGGGCCTGGGTATCGAAGCAGTCGAGCCGGATTTCGGCGCGTGGCGTGCTGGAAGGCAAATTCCTTGAACTGAAGCAGAAATTCCAGCAGGGCGAGGTGCCGTTGCCGAGTTTCTGGGGCGGATTCCGGGTGAAATTTCACACCATGGAGTTCTGGCAGGGGGGCGAACATCGTCTGCACGATCGCTTCCTGTATCAGCGTCAGGACAATGGCTGGTCAATCGACCGTCTTGCCCCGTAAAACTGCGTTTTAGCCCCTTTCAACGCTGGCGCACTTGGCGTCAGCGCTTTATGCTATAGCCCTCATTTTTTTCACTTCCGCAAATCAGCGGAAAGCTATGTACCAGCCTGGGTGCAGTCTGATCAATTTGGAGTCAGTGATGACCAGCAGTAACCTGATACAACAATTGCAAGAGAGGGGCTTAATTGCCCAGGTAACGGACGAGGAAGCGTTAGCAGAGCGACTGGCGCAGGGGCCAATTGCACTCTATTGCGGCTTTGATCCCACCGCTGATAGCTTGCACTTGGGCCATCTGGTGCCGCTGCTCTGCCTGAAACGTTTTCAGGACGCCGGACACAAGCCGGTCGCGCTGGTGGGTGGTGCCACCGGTCTGATTGGCGATCCCAGCTTTAAAGCAGCAGAACGTAAACTGAACACCAGCGAAACCGTGGGCGAGTGGGTGGAGAAAATCCGCAAACAGGTTGCGCCTTTCCTGAGTTTCGATTGTGGTGATAACAGCGCCATCGCCGCCAACAACTATGACTGGTTTGGTGGTATGAACGTGCTGACCTTCCTGCGTGATATCGGTAAACATTTCTCTGTTAACCAGATGATCAACAAAGAAGCGGTCAAACAGCGACTGAACCGTGAAGATCAGGGCATCTCCTACACCGAGTTCTCTTACAACCTGTTGCAAGGTTATGACTTTGCCGAGCTGAACAAACGCTACGGCGTGGTGTTGCAGATTGGAGGTTCCGATCAGTGGGGCAACATCACCTCGGGTATCGACCTGACCCGTCGCCTGCATCAGCAGCAGACCTGGGGTCTGACCGTGCCGTTGATCACCAAATCTGACGGCACCAAATTCGGTAAAACTGAAGGTGGCGCGGTATGGCTCGACGAGAAAAAAACCAGCCCGTATAAGTTCTACCAGTTCTGGATCAACACCGCCGATGCGGATGTCTATCGCTTCCTGAAATTCTTCACCTTTATGAGCATTGAAGAGATCAATGCACTGGAAGAAGAAGATAAAAACAGCGGCACCGCGCCACGCGCACAATATGTGCTGGCCGAGCAGGTGACCCGTCTGGTGCACGGTGAAACCGGTCTGGCGGCGGCAAAACGTATCACCGAAAGCCTGTTTTCTGGCAGCCTGAGCGAAATGACTGAGGCCGATTTTGAACAGCTGGCGCAGGATGGTATGCCGACCATCAGCCTGAACGCGGAAGACGATCTGCAACAGGCGTTGGTGAAAGCCGAGCTGGTACCGTCACGCGGGCAGGCACGCACCATGATCGGTTCGAACGCGGTATCACTGAACGGTGAAAAACAATCAGACGCTGAGTATCGTTTCAGCGACAGTGACAAACTGTTCGGGCGCTTCACGCTGTTGCGTCGCGGCAAAAAACACTACTGCCTGATTAACTGGCAGTAAGCACTTCAGGGCCGGTCTCCGGCCCTTTTTTATGGCAAGGCAGTACAGGGCAACAATGAAAAATATTCTCGCAATCCAGTCACATGTTGTTTATGGCCACGCCGGAAACAGTGCGGCCGAGTTTCCCATGCGTCGGATGGGGGCCAATGTCTGGCCGCTGAATACCGTGCAATTCTCCAACCACACCCAGTATGGGCACTGGACCGGTACCGTGATGCCCGCCACCCATCTGACCGATATTGTGCAGGGCATTGCGGCGATTGACCGTTTGAAGACCTGTGATGCGGTGCTGAGTGGTTATCTGGGTTCCGCCGAGCAGGGCGAGCAGATCCTGGAGATTGTGCGCCAGGTGAAAGCGGCTAATCCGAACGCCTGGTATTTTTGCGATCCGGTGATGGGGCATCCGGAGAAAGGCTGTATTGTTGCGCCCGGTGTGGCGGAGTTTCATTGCAAAATGGCGCTACCGGCCAGTGATATTGTCGCGCCTAATCTGCTGGAGCTGGAAATGCTCAGTGGTCAGAGCATTGCCAATGTCGAACAGGCGGTGGTTGCTGCCCGTGCCTTGATTGCCCAGGGGCCGAGAGTGGTGCTGGTTAAGCATCTGGCACGCGCCGGACGCCGCAGCGATCGTTTCGAGATGCTGCTGGTGACCGCCGATGAGTGCTGGCATATCGACCGTCCGCTGGTGGATTTTGGTGTGCGTCAGCCGGTCGGCGTCGGCGATTTGACCAGCGGCCTGCTGCTGGTGGATCTGCTGCATGGCAAGTCACTGCGTGATGCGCTGGAACACGTTACCGCAGCGGTGTATGAAGTGATGCTGAAAACTCATGAAATGGGCGAGTACGAGTTACAACTGGTTGCCGCGCAGGATGCGATTGCGCAACCGACGCAGCACTTTGACGCCGTTAAAATTTAAAACAGGTTGTCCCTTTGTAGCGGCGCGATTTATCGCGCGGGTTTTACCCCGGCGCAGCATACCTCAATGCGCGATAAATCGCGCCGCTACGAATCAGTGCCACAGGCCGGAGTCACCGGCCTGTCATCATCAAACCAGACCTTCCGCTTTCAATGCGGCCTGCACTGCCGGACGCTCTGCGACGCGCGCAAACCAGCTGTTCAGCGCGGGCAGATCGCTCAAATCCAGTTGCACCGCCTGCGCCCAACGCGTCACCACGAACAGATAGGCATCGGCGACGGTAAAACGCAGTCCCATCAGCCATTGTTTATCCTGCAAGGCGTGATCGACGATTTCGAATTTTTTCTTCAGTTGCTCACGCACCAGCGTTTTGTATTCGGCAGGGGTATCTTTTCTGAACAGTGGGCTGAAGCCTTTATGCAGTTCGGTGCCGATAAAACTTAACCACTCCAGAGTGTGATAACGCGTCAGGCTGCCCGTCGGGGCCAGCAGATGGCGATCGGGTTTTTGATCGGCCAGGTATTGCACTATCGCCGTGCCCTCAGTCAGCAGCGTGCCATCATCAAACAGCAAGGCGGGAACTTGTCCTTTCGGGTTTATCTGCCAGTAATCTTCTCCTCGCTCGGTACGTTTCTGTTGCAGGTCAACATTGACCTGCGTGAAGTCCAGCCCGCATTCGCGCATCACAATGTGTGGCGAAAGCGAACAGGCACCGGGCTTACAATAGAGTTTCATCATGGCTTCTCCAGGTTTTGTTGTGATCGTAACAGCATAAATCGGCATAAAAGTTTTGCCAGTGATACCGATCAGGATTCATCGCTGCGGCGATAATTATCTGCATTGAAACAGGCGAGTGTCGGCAGTTGCGCCAGCGCGAAATCCCAGAACTGGCGCACTTTAGGCGTCATGTTTTTCACCCGTTGCGTCACCAGTTGCACTGGCAAGGCAGCGGGTTCCCACTCGGGTAATAAATGGACCAGTGTGCCATGGCGCACATCGTCCAGCACCTGGTAGGAGAGCAAACGACCAATGCCCTGGCCGTTACGCAACGCCAGCAGCTGGCTTTCGACTTCATTCACCCGCAGACGCGGTGTAATGCGCACGCGCACATCGCGGGCAAAGCGCCATTCCTTCGTCTGTCGCATCCCGGCGATCAGGGTATGTTCGTTCAATGCAGACGGGTGCAGCGGCGTGCCAGCGCGTTGCAGGTATTCCGGGCTGGCAATCAGCATACTCTGCACCTCACCGACACGGCGCGCCACCATCGAGGAATCCTGCAACTCACCGATACGCAAGGCGATATCCAGCGAGTTATCAATCAAATCCTGATAGCTGTCGCTTAACACCAGCTCCAGCTGAATTTCCGGATGCTGATCGAGAAAAGCGTTCACCAGCGGCATGACATGACGGCGGCCAAATTGAACCGGCGCGGTGACGCGCAGCAATCCCTGCAAGCCACTGTGGTGCGCACTGTCCATCGCTGCCTGATAGTTATCCAGTAGCTGGCGTGCCTGCTCAAACAACTGCCAGCCCGCTTCAGTAGGGGCCAGCTGGCGCGTAGTGCGCTCAATCAGCGTGGTGCCAAAACGTTGCTCCAGCGCCGCCAGCGTGCGGGTAATCACCGGTGGGGAACGCTGTAAACGCCGTGCGGCGGCGGCCAGGCTGCCTTGCTGGATGACGGTTACGAACACTTCAAGCTCGTCAAATCTGTCCATCATTCTTCCTGTTTCGGTAACAGTCTCTTGTTATAACACGATCTTCCTTACTTAAATCACAAGAGTAAGCTAAGCAAAACAGGAGACCACCATGAAACTTTACAGCACCCCGCTATCCGGCCATGCCCATCGTGTCCGTCTGTTGCTCAACATGTTACAACTGGACTATCAATGCATCGAAGCCGCTGCCGCGCAGCGTCAGCAGGACGAATTTCGCCTGCTCAATCCGTGGCAGCAAATCCCGGTTCTGGTCGATGGTGACGCGGTTATCTATGACAGCAACGCCATTCTGGTGTACCTGGTGCGACGTTATGCCCCGGGCAGCCACTGGCTGCCGGAGGAGCCGGTGGCGGCTGCGCGGGTGCAGCTGTGGTTAGGTAAAGCCGCAGGGGAAATTCGTTACGGTGTGGGTTCGGCGCGACTGATTAAACAATTTCAGACTCCGGAAGATTACGCCTCGGCCCGCAGTGTCGCCGCCCGTTTTCTGCCGCAAATGGAACAACATCTGAGCCATGGGCGCTGGCTGGTGGGTGAGCAGCCGACGATTGCCGATCTTTCCTGCTACGCTTACGTCGCCTGTGCGCCCGAGGGAGGCATCTCCCTGCAACCCTGGCCCGCGATTCGCCAGTGGCTGGCTCAGGTCGAAGCTTTACCCGGCTTTGAGGCGTTGCCGCCACTGCCACTCCCTGCGGACGAAGATCATGTTTCATCCCGGTGAACAACAGGCACAGCAGCTGGCAGGTTTTCACCAGGTACGTGCTGCCATCTATGATCAGATGCCGCAGCAGCATCAGCTGTTTTATGCTCAGCTGCCTTATCTGTTGCTGGCGCAGCGTGACCAGCACGGCTGGCCGCTAGCCCATTTGCTGATGGCGGCACCGGGTTTTGTCCAGCCGCTGGATGAAAACCACCTGGCAATCCAGCGCAGTGCACTGCAACGTGCGCCGCTGCTGTCATTACCGGAGGAGGGCGAGGCGCTGGCGATCCTTGGCATCGATTTTGCCACCCGTCGTCGTAATCGCGCGAATGGCGAGGTGGCGGCACTGGGTCCGGATCATCTGGTGATGCGGGTGCGCGAGAGTTTTGGTAACTGCCCGCAATATATCCATCAGTATCCCTGGCGAGTGCCTGCGGCGGGGAACATTGCGGTGACGCCGATAACCCAATTGAGTGGGGAAGATCAGCGTGTGCTGGCACGCAGCCAGACCTTTTTTATCGCCAGCGGCGAACCCGGTGGCAGTATGGACATTTCCCATCGTGGTGGTCCGGCAGGCTTTTTGCGCTGGCACGCGAGCGGGCAGTTGTCATTTGATGATTTTCCCGGCAACCGTTATATGAACACGCTGGGCAATCTGTTGCTGGATGCGCGCTGTGCGCTGCTGATCCCCGACTGGCAGCAAGGCACCGCGCTGCATTTACAGGGTGAAATGACCATCGACTGGGAAGCAGAAGATGGGGAGGGGAAAGCCTTCCGTCGTTTATGGTTTACCCCACATCATATGATGCGACTCGGAGCCGGTGCCTGCTGGATCAGGCCATAAAAAAGCCGTCACCCGAGGGATGACGGCTTAATCGTTTTTCCGGAGTTGACCGACGAATTATGAATTCGCGTTAGCGCGCTGCAATTCCGTCTGTGCATCATCCTGAGTCATGCGATTCAGCAGCGGGGCTGTGATCAGCATCAGGATAGCAATCACACCGGTGGCGATGCCGATCTGCTGGAACACATGGCTGTACACCGCCAGTGACATGTGCGGATCGGTCACGTCATTCGGCACGGCCATCAGGTTAGCCACTTTACCGGCGATCATCGCTGCGCCTGCGGTGGTCAGGAACCAGGAACCCATAATGAAGCCCATCAGACGCTGCGGCACCAGCTGTGCCACCATCGCCAGGCCCAGGCCAGAAATCATCAGCTCACCGACACTCTGCAGCGCATAGCTGATGATCAGCCAGTTCACTGACACGATACCGGCATCGTTAGCGAATTTGGCACCAAACGGCAGCACCAGGAAGGCGGCTGAACACAGCACCATACCAATGGCAAACTTGTGCGGCATTGGCAGTTTATCGCCCATCTTGTTGTACACCGCAGCCAGAATCGGGCTGGCAAGCATGATCCAGAATGGATTCAGTGCCTGGAACTGTTCCGGTTCGAAGGTAATGCCGAGAATGGCATGCTCAACGTTACGAATCGCGAAGAAGTTCAGCGAGGTTGGCATCTGCATATACAGCACGAAGAACACAATGGCTTCGACCATCAGCAGGAAGGCGACGATCATTTTGCGGCGTGCCGCACCCTGCAAGGCAAAGGCTTCTTTGGCAAACACCAGCACGATACCAATGGCGATCGCGCCCAGCGCCATACGCGCAATGCTCTGATGATGCAGCAGCCAGGTTGCCAGTGCCACCAGTGCCACGACGCCAACCAGCGTCATCAGCAGTTTGTTGATTTGCAGCGGCGCGAAGTCCGGTTTTGAGCCGTAGCTTTTGACCAGACGCTGACAGAACAGGAAGTTAAGCAGGGTGATCACCAGACCCACCACCGACAGGGAGAAAGCCGCACCCCAGCCGTATTTCGCTGCCAGCCATGGCGTCAGCATCATCGAGAACAGCGAACCGATATTGATCGACATGTAAAACATGGTGAATGCGCCATCGATGCGCGGATCGTCTTTCTCGTAGCAGGTTGACAGCAGCGAAGACGGGTTGGCTTTAAACAGGCCGCTACCTACCGCAATGGTCGCCATACCGACGTACACCATGGTGGTGTCATGACCAGAAAACGCGACAAACGCGTAACCCAGCGCCAGTACCATCACGCCCAATACGATAACGCGTTTGGTACCCAGTACTTTATCGCCCAGCCAGCCGCCAATCGCGACCAGGCCGTAAACCAGGGCGCTGAACGAGGTGAACAGGGTGATGGAGTCTGCTTCAGACATCCCCAGCTGCTTCACCAGGTAAACCGCCATAATGGCCTGCAGGCCGTAGTAACCAAAACGTTCCCACAGTTCGATCGAGAAGATCAGATAGAACGCTTTCGGTTGCTTGAACGCGTTGAGGCTGACTGCCTCATCAGTGTGTTTGTTTGCAGTTGACACGAGTACCTCAGTTTATACATAGCCTGTTTTTTGACAGGAATTAAGTCTGCGTCAGGCTGGGTAAATCCTGCGCAACATTGTTATTAGAAAGGAAAAACGGCGCCTAATTTGGCTGAATCAGACCAGCAGGGCAAGTACTTTTTACACGCTGAAATACCTGCTAAGGGTAGGGTTAAAGCAATAGTAAAAAGTTGTTAATTAGTGTTAAATCCCGAACAATATCATTATATCAGGATAATCGGTTGGTTTGCAGATCCTGGGGATCATTTTCCTGACATAAACTGCGATTATTCCTATTTTTAGCACATATCACTGTTGTATAAAACATAAACAAAAAATTAGTCTGCATATGTCTGATTATTGAGCACAATAGATTGATTATTGAGCGCAAAAAGCCACCTAAAGGTGCCAGAACGCTAATTTGTTGATCCTGCGCACAAAAATACCAATTAATTAAATGCGAAAAAAAAGAAAACGTTTGCGGCGGTGAATTAAAGCGCATAAAAAGTCGCCATGACGGCGACTTGCATACAGAACGACAGGATCAGCGGACTAAATGCAGATACTGCAAATGGCGCTCATAGTGATCGAGGATGTCATTGATAATCTGGTCTTCGCTGTAACCTACCAGGTCATACTCCTGGCTGCCTTCCCACAGATGCACCTCAGCACGGTAATAGCGGCTGGCGGCGTTATTGACATGCTTGCCTGCACGCATAAAGGTGGGGGTGGCATAGCCAATCATTTGCACGCCATAGTGGAATGGCGCTTCATCACCATGCGCCACGCGTATGCCCAGCGTGAAATCCTGCGGTGACAGATCGCTTTCCACTTCCAGCCCTTTTTCCTGCAAAACCGTCGAGACCTTACCCAATGCCGGACGGACGGTATCATCCATAAAGCGATACACGGTGTCGCGTGAGGGGTAGCTGATGGCACGGTTGAGACGGCGACGCCAGCTGCTGGTGTGGCCGGGGCGATAACGATCGTTAATCATCGGCGCGGCAATGGCGACGGAGCGGCTGCGGTCACGCTGTTTTTCATGATGCAGCGCGCGATACATTGCCACCACATACAACACCAGCACCAGCGAAAACGGCAGGGCGCTAAGCACTACGGCGGTTTGCAGCGCGGTGTAATCACCGGCGAACAGCAGTGACAGGGTTAAGATGCAAACCGCAGCGGCCCAGAAAATACGCAGCCAGTTGGGAGCATCTTCCCCGCCGTTGTCGCCCATGCAGGAGAGGTTAGCCACCACCAGTGCGCCGGAATCGGCTGAGGTCACAAAGAAGATGAAACAGATGGCCACCGCCAGCACAATCACCGGTGTCGCCAGCGGGTAGGTCGCCAGCATGTGGTAAACCGCCTGAGCGGGATCGCTGAGCGCCACATTACCGAGAGTTTTCATCCCCTGCTGGAACAGCAACAGCGCGCTGTTACCGAACACGGAGAGCCAGGCGAGGGTAAACCCCATCGGGATCAGCAATACGCCAATCACAAACTCACGCAGGGTGCGCCCACGCGAAATACGGGCGATAAACATGCCAACGAACGGTGACCATGCAATCCACCACGCCCAGTAAAACACTGTCCAGCTGCCGAGCCAGTCATCTTTGCTGCTGCCACTGTAGGCATAAAGATCAAAGGTTTTACGCGGCAGGCTGGTGAAGTAGTCACCAAAGTTTTGCACCAGCGTATTCAGCAGATGCCCGGTAGGTCCGGCAAACAACACAAAGCCAAACATCAGCAGTGCCAGCAGCATATTGGCTTCCGACAGACGACGAATACCTTTATCCACCCCGCTCACGGCGGAAAGTGTCGCCGCTCCCATTACGATGATGATCAACACCACCTGCATAGTGTGTGACTGGGCGATACCGGTCAGCCAGCTGATGCCAGAGTTAATCTGCATCACACCAATCCCAAGGCTGGTGGCGAGACCAAACAGGGTACCGACGATGCCGAAGATATCCACCGCATGACCAATCGGGCCATTGATGCGGTCGCCGATCAGTGGATAAAACGCCGAGCGCAATGCCAGCGGCAGATTGTGGCGATAGGCGAAATAAGCCAGCGCCATCGCCACCAGGGTGTAAATCCCCCAGCCATGCAGACCCCAGTGCATCATGGTCAGCACCATGCCATCACGCGCGGCATCGGCTGAACCGGCGACGCCCTGTGGTGGTTGCAGCAGGTGGTCAAGCGGCTCAGATGCGCCGAAAAAGAGCAACTCGGAACCGATGCCGGCGGAAAATAGCATCGCTGCCCAGGTGCCGTAGCTGAAGTCCGGTCGTGCGTGGTCCGGCCCCAGCTTGATGTCGCCATAACGCGACAGGGCGATAAACAGCACAAAGCCAAGATAAAACGCCACGACCAGCATGTAATACCAGCCAAAGGTGGCAGAGGCCCAGCTCTGCGCCCGTCCCAGCGTGGCGCTGGCCTGCTCTGGAAACAGCAGCACCACTGATGAAAACAGCACGATAATCAGTGCGGCACCCCAGAATACCGCGTTATTGAGTCTGACCGGCTGATTGTCGAGCCGGTCCTGCATCCCCAGCATGTCTCTTCCTCAAAATTGCGATGAAGCTTCCATGCAAAAAATCCCTGTCAGTGACGCGGGTTTGTTACCCGGTTGTTAGAAAGTGTAGTTTTTATTGATTGAACGTTCAATATAAAAAGACTACACTTCTTCACATTCCATAGACAAAACCGATGAACACCATGCCAAAAGTGGGAATGAAAGCCATTCGCCAGGCGCAATTGATTCAGGCGACCTTAACGGTAATTGACCGGGTGGGGCTGGCAGATGCCAGCATCGCGGTGATTGCCAAAGAAGCCGGGGTATCGACCGGCATCGTCAGCCATTACTTTGGCGACAAAAACGGTCTGCTTGACGCCTGTATGCGCCAAATCCTTGCCGATCTTTATCTGGCGGTAGAACGGCAGCGACGGCTGGCGGCAGACACGCCAGAAGCGCAGATCCGCGCCATCATCGATGGCAACTTCGATTTGTCGCAGGTGGAAGGGCCGGTGCTCACTACCTGGCTGGTGTTCTGGACCAACAGCCTGCATCACGACAATTTGCAACGTTTGCAGCGTATTAACGACAAACGACTGTGGTCGAATATTACCGCGCAGTTTGCCCGGGTGATGCCGCATGAGCAGGCGAGGGCCGCAGGAAGCAGCCTGGCGGCATTAATTGATGGACTGTGGCTACGCATGACGCTGGCACCGCAGCCGATGGAGCAGGGCCTGACACATGCCCGTCAGCTCTGTTATCAGAATCTTACCCTGTGGCTGGCCGCCGCAGGGGCAACCCTATCCTGAGGAGGACGCATGGCTGATATCCCGCGCCGTGGCTTATATATCAATGGTCAGGAGTGCCCAGGTAACGGGCCGCTGTTTACCAGCATCAACCCGGCGAACGGCCGGGTGCTGGCGGAAATCACCGCGGCAAGTGGCGAGGATGTGGATCGTGCCGTCGCCACTGCGCGCGAGGGGCAGCGTATCTGGCGCGGTTACACCCCGGTGGAGCGCAGCCGGGTGCTGCTGAAAGCGGTGGCGTTACTGCGTGAGCGCAATCAGGTGCTGGCCGAGCTGGAAACCGCAGATACCGGTAAACCGATCAGCGAGACAGCGGCGGTGGACATCGTCACCGGTGCCGACGTGCTCGAATATTATGCGGGCCTCGCCCCGGCGTTACAGGGCGAGCAGATCCCCTTGCGCGAAACCGCACTGGTCTACACCCGGCGTGAGCCGCTCGGCGTTTGTGCCGGTATTGGCGCATGGAATTACCCGATTCAGATCGCGCTGTGGAAAAGCGCCCCGGCGTTGGCGGCGGGTAACGCGATGGTGTTTAAACCGAGCGAGGTCACGCCGCTCAGCGCGCTGGAACTGGCGAAAATCTACAGCGAAGCCGGGCTGCCGGATGGGGTGTTTAACGTGGTGCAGGGCGCGGGCGAAGTGGGCCAGGCGCTGAGTCAGCATCCGCGTATCGACAAAGTCTCCTTTACCGGGGAAGTGAATACCGGGAAGCGAGTGATGGCAGATGCCGCGCTGGCGAATCTGAAGGAAGTCACGATGGAGCTGGGGGGCAAATCTCCGTTAATCGTGTTTGACGATGCCGACCTCGATCGTGCCGTGGACGGCGCGCTGATGGCGAATTTCTACAGCAGCGGCCAGGTATGCACCAACGGCACCCGCGTGTTTGTGCAGCGCAGTTTGCAGGCCGCGTTTGAGCAGCGTCTGCTGGAGAAAATGCAGGGCATCCGCATGGGCGATCCCACGGACGCCACAGTGAATTTTGGTCCGCTGGTGAGCGAGCAGCACTGTCGCAAGGTGGAAAGCTATCTGCGCTTAGGTAAAGAGCAGGGCGCTCGTTTGCTGACCGGGGGCCATCGCGTGGTTGACGGCCCGCTGGCGCGCGGCTGTTACATCGAACCGACGGTGTTCAGTGATTGTCGCGATGATATGCGCATCGTGCGTGAAGAAATCTTCGGCCCGGTAATGAGCATTCTTACTTTTGACGACGAAGATGAAGTGATTGCCCGCGCCAACCACACCGAGCTGGGGCTGGCCGCAGGGATTTTTACCCGCGACCTGAACCGCGCCCATCGCGTGATTCATCAGCTGGAAGCGGGTATTTGCTGGATTAACAGCTGGGGTGAATCCCCTGCTCCGATGCCGGTTGGCGGGTATAAGCAATCGGGACTCGGCCGTGAAAACGGCATTACCACGCTGCAACACTATACACGCACCAAATCGGTGTTGATTGAACTGGGTGACTACCCAAGCGCATTTTGAGTTGTGACCGGCGGTGCGCCGCCGGTGTTATCTGGAGGTTGAATGCAGAAATTTGATTACATCATTATTGGCGCAGGTTCCGCTGGCAACGTGCTGGCAACCCGTTTAACCGAGGATGCTGACGTATCGGTACTGTTACTGGAAGCAGGCGGACGCGATCACCGCTGGGACTTTCGTACCCAAATGCCAGCCGCTTTGGCTTATCCGTTACAGGGTAAGCGTTATAACTGGGCCTTTGAGACTGACCCGGAGCCCAACATGAATAACCGCCGCATGGAGTGTGGCCGTGGTAAAGGGCTGGGGGGATCGTCGCTAATCAACGGCATGTGTTATATCCGGGGCAATGCGCTTGACTATGACAACTGGGCGAAGAAGCCGGGGCTGGAGAATTGGTCCTATGCCGATTGCCTGCCTTACTTCCGCAAGGCGGAAAAGCGTGACATCGGGGAGAATGATTATCATGGGGGCGAGGGTTATCTCAGCGTCACCACCGCCAAAGCGGGTAACAATCGCCTGTACCGTGCCTTTATCGATGCGGCTAAACAGGCCGGACACCATGAAACCGACGATCTCAATGGCTATCGTCAGGATGGTTTCGGCCCGATGGATCGCACCGTCACGCCGCAGGGACGTCGTTCCAGCACCGCACGCGGTTATCTGGATGTGGCGAAGCAGCGCCCGAATTTAACCATCATCACCCATGCACAAACCGATCATATTGTGTTCGATGGGAAAACCGCGACCGGGGTGCGCTGGCAGGTGAAAGGCCAGCCGCACGAAGCCCAGGCGCAGCGCGAAGTGTTGTTATGTGCGGGTGCTATCGCTTCACCGCAGATTTTACAGCGTTCCGGCGTGGGTCCAACAGAGTGGCTGAGCGAGCTGGATATTGATGTGGTGCACGCGCTACCGGGCGTGGGACGTAATTTGCAGGATCACCTCGAAATTTATATGCAGTACCGCTGTAAGCAGCCTATCAGCCTCTATCCGGCGTTACAGTGGTGGAATCAACCGGCAATCGGAGCCGAATGGCTGCTGAAAGGCAGCGGCGTGGGAGCCAGCAATCAGTTTGAAGCGGGAGGCTTCATTCGCAGCGACGACCAGCCGGACTGGCCGGATCTGCAATATCATTTCCTGCCGGTGGCGATTAACTACAACGGAAGCAGCCCGGTGAAGGAGCACGGCTTCCAGGCGCACGTCGGACCGATGCGTTCCATGAGTCGCGGCCGGGTGAAACTGACCTCGAAACACCCTTATGCTGCGCCATCAATCTTCTTTAACTACATGTCAGAAGATCGTGACTGGCAGGAGTTCCGTGCTGCGGTACGGCTGACTCGCGAAATCATGCGCCAGCCAGCGCTGGCGGCGTATTGCGGTGCCGAAATTCAGCCTGGCCTGGCAGTACAAAGTGATGAGCAGATCGATGCCTTTATCCGTTCGCATGCCGAAACCGCCTACCATCCCTGTGGCAGCTGTGCCATGGGGTACGGCGAAATGGATGTGGTGGATAACGTGGGGCGCGTGCATGGTATGCAACAGCTGCGCGTGGTTGACGCTTCGATTATGCCGCAAATCACCACCGGGAATCTGAATGCCCCGACGGTGATGATGGCGGAAAAAATCGCTGATGCGATCCGTGGGCGTACGCCGCTAGCGCGTTCGGCTGCGGATTATTACGTGCAGTCATAACCGCAGGGAGCCGTCGCGGCGCGATTGATCGCGCTATTTTGTGCACGGTGCCGGTTAACCCAGCACAATAAATTGCGCCGCGACATGACATCTAAACCGCATTGCTGTAACCTTCTTTTTTCCCAGAAAGGACGTTACCATGACGCAGTCAGTTCGTGTCGCCCTTGTTGGCGATTACCGTGCCAGTGCCGTCGCGCACCAGGCCATTCCTCCCGCTGTTCAGCTTGCCGCACAACACCTTAACCTCAACGTCACCGCCGACTGGATCGCGACTCCCGAGATCAATATACCTGCCTTCGCCGACTACGATGCGATCTGGGTCGTACCGGGCAGTCCATATCAAAACGACGCCGGTGTGTTTGCTACCATTCAGTGGGCGCGTGAAAACGGCAAACCTTTCCTCGGTTCCTGTGGTGGCTTCCAGTATGCGGTCATTGAGTATGCCCGTAATGTGCTGGGCTGGGACGATGCTGCCCATGCGGAAACGGATAAAGAGGGGCGCTGGGTGATTGCTCCCCTCAGCTGTTCACTGGTGGAGCAACGCGGTGAAGTGACCTTTAAACCGGGTTCGCGTATTGCCCGGGCTTACGATGCATTGCAAAGTGATGAGGGTTATCACTGCAACTTTGGCGTTAACCCGGAGTTCAGCCAGGCGCTGGAAACGCAGCATCTGCAAATCACCTCATGGGATCTTGAGGGGGATGTACGCGGTATTGAACTGAACGATCATCCGTTCTTTATTGCCACGTTGTTCCAGTCAGAACGCGCAGCGCTGCAAAACCGTCTGTCACCGCTGGTGGGGGCGTGGTTGCAGGCAGCAATGGGTTAATTTCTGGCGGCGCGATGTCTGATATATCGCGCCGCAACTTTGTTGCTACAGGCTATACACCAGTTTCATATTCATCGTTCCTTCCAAATCTTTGATCAAATCCTGAATAAACCTATAAGGCTTATTATTGATTCTTTTCCAGTCCGGTTTGCTAACAAACCAGTTTCCTTCCGCATCTCTGTTAAGCGGTGTATTGACAACAGAGCCATCCCTGGAACGATGCTTCAACATTGACCTTTCCGTATCGAGGGTAAAGTCTCCGGTTTTAAGACGTTTGTTGATTTCGGTTTCTGATAATCTGCCGTTAAGATCTTTTTTAGCGGGAGTCATCAGGACAAAGTCCGATTTGATAAAATTATATGTCATATGTGGACCACTCGACGATGCAGATAATGAAATCTCGCCCTTGTCTGGTTGGATAACGTTTGTTTTACAATGTGTCTCTTTTACCCGTATACCAATGCCGGCTGTCAACTCTGCCAGACCAGGGATTGTTTCAAAAGTATTGACATGTTGATTTCCTACTAAGGCAACCCACTTGCCATGGTGCTTTTCCTGATGATCATTAATCACGCCCTGCGCATAATAATTCATCATACTAATCCGGCAGTTTTTATCAGTGCTTCCTTTATTAATATGATAGCTGGCGGCCGCATCAAGCGCTTTCACTTCGATGCCATTATCTTTTGCAGATTTTACCAACTTAAGAAAATTGTATTTACTCCTGATACCAAAACCCTTATCCAGACATTCAAGGTGATTTTTTAACCCGGGAGGGATCGTTTTAGTCCTGGATGAAAAAAACAGATCCAGTTCGTTTTGATGCATGTCTGTCAATAAATGTTCCATATATAACGTGTTAGTGCCATGTCGTTTTAAAAATGACATATTTTTTATCAGAAACTTTTTACTTCCCGAGTCACCATGAAATTCTCCCAGGACCATGCCATCTGCATTTTTGTATATTTTTTTAATCCAGGTATGTGGTGAATCATTTATTGCTAAATCGGGTATTGCTGGCCTTTTTTGTCTCTGGAATATGTTGGGAAGCTGCGTTGTCGCATTTATCAATAAATTATCTCTGCTGGTAAAAAAATCCATTTTGACTTGCTGTTGTGAATGGTCTGCTTCACCATATTCAATACTAAGTCCGTGTTTTTGATGTATTAGTTTCCTCATGGTTATTCTGTTTTTTTCAGGTACTTCGTAATCCGTCTGGTTGAATGTGTGTCTCTCAGGTAAAGCGGAAGATGTTGATGGCTGGGTAATGGCAGTTGGTAGTGAAGTCAGTCTGGCAGTGGGGTGTATACACTGTGTCTTCTTACGTTGGGGGAGACTCATTAAATGAGAGGGTAAAAGTTGCCGGGGGCCAAAAGGGTTGCTGCGGGGGGAATGCGCCAGGCTGATGCGGGCGGAGGGGGTAGGCCTCCTTGACATGTGTGGCGACAGAGAACTAATGGCCGTGGGGCGTGTTGCTGCGCGGCTCAAATTAGCAGAATTATCCCGACGCAGCAGGGGGTTATCCATTCTGGCAGAGAGCGACTGCGGACTGGAAGATGAGGGCTGTAGCTGAAGATTGGTCAGACTCCTCGCGGCTGTGACGAGCAACGGTCGCTGAATCGAGGGGGGTAATGGTGAGGATGCTGGTGTGACTGAGCGTAAAAGCGCAATACGGTTGTTTTCCATAAAAGAGATCCTTTCTTTTTATCAGGAAGCACAAACTAAGTGTCTGACGTCAGAGCTGTATTTGCAGTAGCGGTTTTCTCTCACGACCAGACTGGTAATAAAAGGCGATCGCATTCTGCCATTGTTCAAGCGGAAAAACTGTGACCTCCCCGCATTCACTCACACGCAACAGTGACCAGATTTCGACAAACAATTGCTGCCACGCCTGCGGTGTCAGGGCGTCGAGATAATGCCGCACATGAAACCAATGTAAAGCGGGCATGGAAGCATTGACGCGCACCGGCTGACCGGTCAGCACGCCATAGGCAACGAAATGCGCCTCAGCAGGCAATGTCTGCCAGATCAACTGACCCAACGTCCCACCGACTGCATCAAATACCAAATCGGTTCCTGCTGCCAGCTGGCGGATCTCATCCTGACTATCCTGCTGCACCGCATGGATACCCAACCGTTGCAAGGTGTGCGCATGTTGAGGTGCGCGATAAATGACGGTGACACGACGCGCCCCACGTTTATGCGCCCACTGCGCCAGCAGCTGTGCACAGGTCGAACCTCCGGCAGTCAGCAGAATATCTTTTCCGGCAGGGGACCAGTGTTGCAACATCAGTAACGCCGCCAGCGGATTGATATAGGCGCGGGCGGCAAGCGGGCTATCGATATCATCCGGTACCGGCACCGCAAGCACCGGGTCGATATCAATAAAGCGTTGCCAGGTGCCAGGGCCACGCAGCGGCAATACCCGTTTCCCGAGCAGATGTTGCCAGGCGGCAGGGGCGGCGATCACCGTACCGACGCCTTCATAACCGGCCACCCGGGGCGGCGTTACCCGATGACGATAGGCACCCGTAATGGGGATGAGATCGGAGGCGTTAACCGGCGCAAACTGCATCTGAACGCGCAGTAACGTGCTGGGCGTTGGTGGCGCGAGGGGATGATTTTCGCAGGCGAGGACATCAAGGGGGTTGCCAAACTGCCGAAAAATTAATGCAACATTCTCAGCCGTGGTCATGGCAGCCCTTACTCAGTTTTGGCGTCGAACTCGCAGAGATCTTCAATCAAGCAGGAACCGCAACGCGGTTTACGTGCCACACAGGTGTAGCGACCGTGCAGGATTAGCCAGTGGT
This sequence comes from Pantoea sp. App145, assembly GCF_047947045.1. NCBI lineage: Bacteria > Pseudomonadati > Pseudomonadota > Gammaproteobacteria > Enterobacterales > Erwiniaceae > Pantoea > Pantoea sp. App145. Next base: position 947,809 of record NZ_CP133290.1, on the reverse strand, counting down.
GGCAATCGACTTTAAAAGCCTTCGGTACCACTTTTAGCAGCTTTTCTTCCACTTCTTCGACGTTTTTTCCAGGGGCAAACCGCGTGCGGTTGCTGACGCGGAAAATATGGGTATCGACGGCGATAGTTGGCCAGCCAAAGGCGGTATTCAGTACCACATTGGCAGTTTTACGTCCGACACCAGGTAACGCTTCCAGCGCGGCCCGATCTTCCGGTACGGCACCGCCGTGTTGTTCCAGCAGGATACGGCAGGTCTTGATGACGTTTTCCGCTTTGCTGTTAAACAGGCCGATGGTTTTGATGTACTCCTTCACGCCATCCACCCCCAGCGCCAGGATGGCGGCGGGGGTGTTTGCCACCGGATAAAGTTTGGCGGTGGCTTTATTGACGCTGACATCGGTAGCCTGCGCCGACAACAGCACCGCAATCAACAACTCGAACGGTGAAGTGAAGTTCAGTTCGGTGGTGGGATGGGGATTTTCATCGCGCAGGCGTGTCAGAATTTGTACGCGTTTGTCCTGATTCACACTGCTTTCTCCGCCTGGCCCTGAGGTTCAGCCACAGGTGCCGTCGCGCGATTGGCTGCACGCTGCTTCATTTTCTGGTCGATAAGATATTTGGCCGCCAGCAGCATGCCGAGGCCGATAAATGCGCCCGGTGGCAGCATTGCCAACAGCATCGGCGAATCAAAATGCACCACTTCAATACGCAGCACTTTGGCCCAGGGACCAAGCAGCTGGTCGGCACCGTTGAACAGCGTACCGCTGCCGATGATTTCGCGAATCGAGCCGAGCGTCACCATCGCGCAGGTAGCCCCCATGCCAATAGCAAAGCCATCCAGCGCCGAAAGGGGAACGCTGCTTTTTGAAGCGACGGCTTCGGCACGGCCCACCACGATGCAGTTGGTCACAATCAACGGAATAAAGATGCCGAGGGATTGGTACAGACCGTGGGCGTAAGCGTTGATCAGCATCTGCACGCAGCTCACCACCGAGGCGATGATCATCACGTAAATCGGGATACGGATATCGGCTGGCACCCAGCGACGTGAGGCGGAAATAGCGCTGTTGGTAATGGTCAGCACCAGCGTGGTCGCCAGACCCAGACCGAGGGCGTTGGTGGCAGTAGATGTCACTGCCAGCAGCGGGCAGAGTCCAAGCAGCTGCACCAGTGCAGAGTTATTTTTCCACAGGCCGCCGATCAGTAAGTTTTTCGCTTCACTCATTTGCCTCTCCACACTCGGGCAGCGAAGACAGTTTCGCTGGCAGGGTTTCAATCAGTAACGCGGTACGTTTGGTGGCATTGACCACCGCGCGCGGGGTGATGGTGGCACCGGTAAACTGGTCAAACTCACCGCCATCTTTTTTCACCGCAAAATTCTTGTCGTCGGCACCGTGGACCACTTTGCCGTTAAAACTGTTGATCCAGTCTGAGACGCGCAGCTCGATTTTATCGCCAAGACCGGGCGTTTCATGGTGTTCAATCACACGCACGCCCAGCACTTTACCGTGAAAATCGGCACCGACCAGCATCTCAATCGCACCAGAATAGCCATCCGGCGCGGTGGTCTCAAGTGCGGCAGCCACCGGCGTGTTGCCTTTACGCGCCAGGTACAGATGATGCGGCTTGCCGTTACCGAGGGCCGGATCGGTGACAAGATAGCATTCCTGCTGGATATGGTTGTCGTACATATCGGTCGGCACCACCTGATCCAGCAGATTTTTTTGTTGCAGCGCGGTCTGATGATCCACCGTCGGCTTGGTCACAAAGTTGACCACTGCGGTGACACCAGTGGTGATCACCGCGAAAATTGCCAGCGTCAGCGCATTTTTACGAATAGTTTCGAACATCGGTTAATCCTTACGATGGCCGTAAACGCGCGGCTGGGTGTAGTAATCGATCAACGGCACACAGATGTTGGCCAGCAAAACCGCAAACGCAACGCCATCGGGATAACCGCCAAAGCTCCGAATCAGCCACACCAGCAAACCAATCAGTGCACCGTAAATCAGGCGACCGCGATTGGTGGTGGAAGCCGTCACCGGATCGGTGGCGATAAAAAATGCGCCCAGCATGGTTGCGCCAGAGAACAGATGAATCAGCGGCGAGTTCAGCGACTCCGGGGAAAACAGCCAACCGAGGGTGGCGCAGAACGCCAGCGACAGTAGGAAACTGACCGGAATGTGCCAGCGGATGGCGTTTTTTGCCAGCAACAACAGGCCGCCGAGCAGATAACCCAGATTGACCCACTGCCAGCCCAATCCAGCCAGCACGCCGTGATAAATCGGCTCTGCCAGCAGCTGTTCGGCGCTGTGTCCGGCGCGCAGACCGGTTTTAAAGGTGTCGAGCGGCGTGGCCTGGCTGATGCCATCCGCACCGAGTTGCAGCTGTTGCATGGTTTCACCGGCCAGCGTGTGATGGGTGAAAACCATACTGAGGGAATCAAGCAGACCCGGTTTAATGGTTTGCAGCGCATCCGGCGGCATCCAACTGGTCATCTGCACCGGGAAGGAGATCAGCAGCACCACATAACCGACCATCGCCGGGTTAAACGGATTCTGCCCAAGGCCGCCATACAATTGTTTGGCGATCACGATGGCAAACACCGTACCAATCACCACCAGCCACCAGGGGGCCAGCGGCGGCAAGCTGATACCCAGCAGCAGGGCGGTCAGCAATGCCGAGTTATCGGCCAGCGTCGGCACTACCGGGGTTTTGCGTAAACGCAGAATCGCGCCTTCAGTTGCCCATGCGGTGATAATCGCCAGCGCCACCTGAATCAGAAAGCCAACACCAAAAAAATACCATTGTGCCGCCATGCCTGGCAGCGCAGCCAACACCACCAGCAGCATGATATTGCCAGTGCTGCGGCGGTTATGGGTATAAGGGGAACTTGCGATACGAAAAGCCATTTAATCCTCAAACGTCGAAGGCTGCTGCTGCGCGAGTTTGCGCGCTTTGGCACGGGCGACCGCCGCGGCAATTGCCGCTTTGCGTGGGTCGGCGGAGTCAGGAGACGCAGCGGCCTCCGTTTCCGGGGAATCAACAGCGGCAGAGGCGTCAGCCTGTTGCGCGGCGGCAGCGGCTTTCTTCGCCTTAGCGCGGGCAATCGCGGCTTCTACTGCGGCTTTGCGTGGATCAACCGGCTCTGCGGCAGGTGCTTCAACAGGGGCAATCGCTGGCTGTGCCGCAGCGGCTTTCTTCGCCTTAGCACGGGCGATGGCAGCCTCTACGGCGGCTTTACGGGGATCGACCGCCTCAGCAGGGGCTTCGCTAACCGGCTCGGTAGTGGCCGCTTTCTTCGCTTTGGCGCGTGCAATGGCCGCTTCCACCGCCGCTTTGCGCGGATCGCCAGCCTGACGGCTCAGTGCCTGAGTTTCGGCCTGGGTTTCCGCCTGACGTGCCAGCGCCTGAGCATGGCGCGCTTCGCTTTCTGCGGCGGCCTGTTCAGGCGTAATGGTCTGACGTGCTTTGATGCGCGCGACAGCAGCATCCAGTTCACCCTGATCGCTACGTGCAACACGCTGTTTTGCCTGTTCATGGCGTGCTTCACGCGCCAGTTTTTCCCGTTCCAGACGTGACTGGCGTGCTTCAAAGCGCGCTTTGGCTTCGGCAGTGCGTTTCGCTTCCAGGTCGATGGCGCGCAGTTCAGCCTTCTCCTGGCGATAATATTGCACCAGCGGAATATTGCTCGGACAGACATAAGCACAGGCACCGCATTCGATGCAGTCATCAATATGATGCGCGCGTGCTTTGTCATGATCGCCGCCCTGGCTATACCAGTACAGCTGCTGTGGCAGCAGTTTTGCCGGGCAGGCATCGGCGCAGGCGCTGCAGCGGATGCAGGATTGCTCATCCTGATTGCTGCCCATCTCGTCAGCCGAGGGAGCCAGAATACAGTTGGTAATTTTCACCACCGGCACATCCAGCGACGGCAGGGTAAAGCCCATCAGTGGGCCGCCCATGATCACCATCTGGCGCGCACCTGGGGTAAACCCGGCATGATGCAGCAGGTGGCTAACCGGGGTACCAAGACGACCCCAGACGTTACGTGGCTGGGCGATCGCTTCGCCAGTCACCGTCACCACGCGTTCGGTAATCGGTTCGCCGTTGATGATGGCGCGTTTCACCGCCCAGGCGGTGCCGACGTTTTGCATCAGTACGCCGATATCGGTGGAGCGGCCGCCATGCGGCACTTCCAGCCCGGTAAGAATTTTGGTTAGCTGTTTGGCACCGCCGGACGGGTATTTAGTGGGGATCACCCGCAGTTGCATATCGCGTTCACCGCCCAGCGCCTGTTTCAGCGCCGCGATGGCTTCCGGCTTGTTATCTTCCACGCCGATCAGCACCCGCTCGGCCTGTAACAGCCAGGCCAGGATACGGCAGCCTTCCAGCACTTCCGCTGCGCAATCCTGCATCAGGCGGTCATCAGCGGTGATATAAGGTTCGCACTCGGCAGCGTTAATAATCAGCGTTTTCACGCCACGCAGACCACCGCGCAATTTGGTCGCTGTCGGAAAACCCGCACCGCCGAGCCCGGCAATCCCGGCATCAAAAATGCGTTTCACCACCTCTTCGCGTGGCAGGGAACGGTAATCAGGCTGTGGGTCGAGCGCTGTCCAGCGGTCCTCGCCATCGGCAGTGAGAAAGATACACAGCTCAGACAAGCCAGACGGGTGCGCAGTCATATGCGGCGCAATAGCTTCAATGGTGCCGGAAGTCGGCGCATGAACGGGCAGCATACGTCCGCTGCCAAAGGTCAGCGGCTGGCCGCGCAGTACACGATCGCCAGGTGCGACACAGATCTCGCCCTCATGGCCGATATGCTGCTTTAGCGGAATGATAAAACGTTCAGGCAGCGGTAACTGACTGAGCGGCGTACCGTTTGACTGTGTTTTCATTTCAGGCGGATGGATGCCGCCCTGAAAATCCCACAGCTTCTCTTTGCGGAACAGGTTGAGCAAATTAAGCATGACTTTCTACCGGGATCACCCGTACAGGAATGGCTTCGAGATCCCACTTCCAGTTGGCCGTGGTGGTGGCAACCGGGCGCATCTCAATGCAATCAGTTGGACAAGGGGCAACGCAAAGGTCGCAACCGGTGCAGACATCGCTCAGCACGGTGTGCATCGCACGGGTGGCACCGACAATCGCATCTACCGGGCAAGCCTGAATGCATTTGGTGCATCCGATACAGTTGGCTTCATCAATCCAGGCAACGGTACGCACCGGGGCCAGTACCTCTTCACCGCCGTCCAGTGGTTGTGGCTCGACGTTAAGCAGCGCAGCCAGTTTCAGCATGGTCTGTTCGCCACCGGGCGCGCATTTGTTGATGGCTTCGCCGTTGTTACCGACGGCATCCGCATACGGACGGCATCCAGGGTAGCCGCACTGGCCGCACTGACTTTGCGGCAGAATGGCATCAATCTGTTCAACAATCGGGTCTTCTTCGACCTCGAAACGACGCGCGGCGTAACCGAGCAGGGCGCCAAATACCAGGCTCAGAGCACTTAATACGGCAATAGCTATCCAAATCGCGGTCATCAGAATTTCACCAGACCGCTAAAGCCCATAAACGCCAGCGCCATCAGGCCAGCGGTAATCAGGGCGATGGAGTTACCTTTAAACGGGGTGGGCACATTGGCCAGCACCAGGCGTTCGCGAATACCGGCAAACAGCACCATCACCAGCGAGAAGCCGAGTGAGGCGCTGAAGCCATACAGCGCAGCCTGCAAAAAGGTGTGGTTCAGGTTGACGCTCAGCAATGGCACGCCCAGCACCGCACAGTTGGTGGTGATCAGCGGCAGAAAGATACCGAGCAGACGATAGAGGGACGGGCTGGTTTTACGCACCACCATTTCGGTGAACTGCACAACGACGGCGATCACCAGGATATAGGCCATGGTACGCAGATAAACCAGATCGAGCGGAACCAGAATCAGATGGTTAACCAGCCAGGCACAAATGGAGGCCAGCGTGATCACGAAGGTGGTGGCAAGTCCCATGCCGATGGCCGTTTCCAGTTTTTTTGACACACCCATGAACGGGCAAAGTCCAAGGAACTTTACCAATACGAAGTTGTTCACCAGCACGGTGCCAATAAAGAGCAGTAAATAATCGGTCATGACGAAACCTGGGAAGCCGAAAGGCGTCTATTATCCGGAATTGAGAGCTGCATCTCAACCCAGGCGGCGTTTACAGTGGGGTTGAGAGCACTCAGAATTAAATTCCTGACGAAACTTGCGCCATTACGGCTGGATAAACGTCTGTTTCACGCGTTTAGAACGCTTGAAATAGGGAACAAATACCGCCGCTGCCAGCAGCGACAGCAGTAAAGTCTGGATTGCTTTACTATCGGATACCGGCGTGAAAGCGAAGGTTTTTACTGCCAGCAACACCGTCATTAGCAGCCAGAGAATGTAGTGACGCGGCAAACGCTGTGAGCGTTTACAGAAAATCCAGCAAACCCAGATGCTGTAGGCCCACACCAGCCCGGCAGTCAGCAGTGAAACCGACCATTGCGTCAGCAGGATGCCACCGTGCGAGAATAATGTGGTGCGCAGTTCAGGGTTGAATAACGGGCTGAGATACATCGCCACCACCAGTGCGCTGGTGAGCATGGTCATAATCAGCCACGCCAGCGGAAATAATAACCAGCCAGCTATACGTGGTGGATTCACCTGTTCAGTCATCGAAAAAGTCCAGTTACCGGGATTAGGGCCGTAAGCGTATCATGTCCAAACGGGGCACGCCCGACCTGGACAAAGCAATAGTAACGGAAAGCAGGAAGTTGAAACGTATTAAACCACGTAGCGCCAGACAGATTTAGGCACGCGGCCCAGATCAAACAGACGGCCACCGGAAGCCAGTTCGGCGCGACGGTGATCGGCAGCACGATACATATTGATGATTTCGTTATCATCAGTCAGTGAATAGTTAAGATGGTCGTAGAGTTTTTCCAGACTCTCAAGATTATTCACTTTACGGAATTTCAGCAGGTAATCGAGCGCAGTCATGATTGCCATTAAAAAATAAAGAACAGGGAAGCGCCAAGTATAGGGAGCACGGTGCCAGAGTCCATACACCAATCATAAAAAAATGCAAAAATCAGACAAAGTAAGCCATTCCGCGCACCAAAAGACACTTTTTTACCGTTTACACAATTAAATGCGCCTCGTTATGGTGCAATTAAACCCAATTTACGTTGGTTATTCAGGCGATGGAGTAAAGCCATCCTTCAGGATGGCAGAAAATAGTCAGCGTTATTATTTGCGTTTTATAACGCTATTTCCTGCCAGCCGCTCAACTGAATTTGCGGATTATTATCGACCGGTCGATAAATTTATGTACACAGATTGAAACCATACATCTCGAACTGTGCGGGCAGTCACAAAACGATCAATTCCTTTCCCCCAGGCAGCATAACCATTATTTACGCGGTGTCTGTAATCGTTTCCAGCATAATGCAGCATAAGCGATTCTCTTTATTACATTTATTTAACGGCATTGACGAAAAGTACCAGGCGTTTTGTCCATAACTCTAACCAGGATTTTGCCTGTTATCTCATCGTAACCCCTTTAATTCACTCTATTTTGTGAAGCAGGTCGCTCTCAGCGACGCACTTTTACGCCAGGCTTAAACCGCGTTTGTACCCCCTACAGCACACTCCCTTCAGAGGAATGAAATTATGTGGAAACGTTTACTCTTGTCTGCCATGGTGAGCGCCGCTATCAGCGCCCCGGTTCTGGCTGCTGATATGACAGTAGGATTCTCACAGGTTGGTTCGGAATCCGGCTGGCGTTCAGCGGAAACTAACGTGGCAAAAAGTGAAGCGCAAAAGCGTGGCATCACGCTGAAGATCGCTGATGGTCAGCAGAAACAGGAGAACCAAATCAAAGCGGTGCGTTCGTTCATCGCTCAGGGTGTGGATGCCATCTTTATCGCGCCGGTGGTGCAAACTGGCTGGGAACCCGTTCTTGAAGAAGCCAAAGATGCCAAAATTCCGGTCTTCCTGCTCGACCGTGCCATCGTCGTGAATGACAAGTCACTGTATGAGTCAGTAGTGACCGCGGATAACGTGCTGGAAGGTAAATTGATCGGCGACTGGCTGGTGAAAACCATCGGCAGCAAGCAGTGTAACGTGGTGGAATTGCAGGGTACGGTGGGTGCCAGCGTGGCCATTGACCGTAAGAAAGGCTTTGCTGAAGCGATCGCCGGACACCCCAACATCAAGATAATCCGTTCGCAGTCCGGTGACTTTACCCGCAGTAAAGGTAAAGAGGTGATGGAGAGCTTTATCAAGGCTGAGAACAACGGCAAAAACATCTGCATGGTGTTCGCGCACAACGACGATATGGCTATCGGTGCTATTCAGGCCATTAAAGAAGCGGGCCTGAAACCGGGCAAAGATATCCTGACCGGCTCAATTGACGGCGTACCGGATATCTACAAAGCGATGCTGGCCGGTGAAGCCAACGCAAACGTCGAACTGACGCCAAACATGGCAGGCCCGGCCTTTGATGCGCTGGAAAAACTGAAAAAAGACGGCACCCAGCCGCCGAAAATCATTCGCACCGAGTCAAGACTCTTCCTGCCTGCTGATGCTCAGGCGCAACTCGATAAGAAAAAAGGCATGGGTTACTGATCCCCGCACCGCCCTTCGGGGCGGTTTTCATGACGTAAGGCGAGGCAGATCCGTATGAGTACATCACAAGAAGAAGCACTGCTGACCATCAGCGGCGTCAGCAAAGGTTTTCCGGGCGTTAAGGCGCTGGATAACGTTTCTTTCAGCATCCGTAAAGGCGAAATTATGGCGCTGCTGGGAGAGAACGGTGCCGGTAAATCGACGCTGATTAAAGTGCTGACCGGTGTTTACACCCGCGATGCCGGGGTGATTACCCTTAATGGCCAGACCATCGCGCCGCACAATACCGGCGATGCGCAGGCGATGGGGATTGGCACCGTTTACCAGGAAGTGAACCTGCTGCCGAACATGTCGGTGGCGGATAATTTATATATCGGTCGCGAACCACGTCGTTTTGGCATGATCGATCGCAAGCGCATGGTGCGCGATGCCGATGCGCTGATGCGTAAATACGGTTTTGCGCTGGATGTGACACGGCAGCTGGGCCATTACTCGGTGGCGATGCAACAGATTATCGCGATTTGCCGGGCGGTAGATCTCTCGGCGCAGGTGTTGATCCTCGATGAACCCACCGCCAGCCTCGATGCCAGCGAAGTCGAAATGTTATTTGCCCTGATGGCGCAACTGAAAGCCAAAGGGATGAGCCTGATTTTTGTCACCCATTTTCTGGATCAGGTCTATCGCATCACCGACCGCATCACGGTGCTGCGTAACGGGCAGTTTATCGCCACCCGTGATACCGCCTCACTGCCGCGTATTGAGTTGATCAAACTGATGCTGGGGCGTGAACTGCTGGAGAATGCGTTACAGCGTCAGGGCAGTACCTTACGCAGCAATCAACCGGTGGTGGCGTTTGAAGATTACGGTAAGAAGGGCACCATCGAGCCGTTCAGTTTGCAGGTGCGGCCAGGAGAAGTGGTTGGGCTGGCCGGGCTGTTAGGTTCAGGGCGTACCGAAACCGCCGAAGTGCTGTTTGGTATCCGCCGTGCCGATCGCGGTACTGCCACCATCAAAGGCAAAGTGCAGCAGATTCGCACCCCGGCAAAAGCCTCCAAACTGGGCATGGGGTTCTGCCCGGAAGACCGCAAGACCGACGGCATTATTGGTAAGGCGTCGGTACGGGAAAATATTATCCTCGCGTTGCAGGCGCAGCGCGGCTGGCTGCGTCCGATTAAAAAGCGTGAACAACAGGCGATAGCCGATCGCTTTATTAAAAGTCTGGGGATACGGACACCGAATGCCGATCAACCGGTTGAGTTATTGTCCGGCGGTAATCAGCAGAAAGTGTTGCTGTCTCGCTGGCTGGTGACTAAACCCCAGTTTCTGATACTCGACGAGCCGACGCGTGGTATCGATGTTGGTGCCCATGCCGAGATTATTCGTCTGATTGAATCCCTGTGCGCCGATGGACTGGCGCTGCTGGTTATCTCCTCTGAACTCGAAGAACTGGTGGGCTACGCCGATCGCGTGTTGATTATGCGTGATTTGAAACAGGTGGCGGAAATCCCACTCGAGCAGCTGTCGGTGGCGTCAATTGTCAACGCCATCGCCCACGGAGGAGCACAACATGCTTGAATCCGATATGACGTCTGAAAAAACCAATCGGCGTAAACCGAAACTGCCTCCCGGCATGCCGCAAATCGCTGCCCTGATCCTGGTGCTGCTGGTGGATAGCCTGGTCGCCAATAACTTTTTTGCTGTGCATGTGCAGGATGGCCGCCTGTTCGGCAGCCCGATCGATATTCTCAACCGCGCAGCGCCAGTGGCGTTGCTGGCGGTGGGGATGACGCTGGTGATTGCCACTGGCGGCATTGATTTGTCGGTGGGGGCGGTGATGGCAATCGCTGGGGCCACGGCGGCAACGCTCACCGTGGCAGGACACAGTTTATCCTTTGTGATTCTTGCGACGCTCGGCACCGGTCTGGCATGCGGTTTGTGGAACGGGGTGCTGGTGGCACTGTTACGTATCCAGCCGTTCGTCGCCACGCTGATTTTGATGGTGGCGGGGCGCGGTGTCGCGCAGCTGATCACCCAGGGGCAAATCGTCACCTTCGATAATGACAATCTGGCGTGGTTTGGCAGCGGGTCATTGTGGCTGTTGCCGGTACCGGTGTGGATAACGCTGGTAGTGGCGCTGGCTGTGTGGCTGTTGACGCGCAAAACCGCGCTCGGGTTGTTTATCGAAGCGGTCGGGATCAACCTGCGTGCGGCGCGCAATGCCGGTGTCACCGGTTGGCTGGTGGTGATGTCCACTTACGTTATCAGCGGTGTCTGTGCGGCGGTGGCGGGTCTGATTGTCGCCGCAGATATTCGTGGCGCGGACGCCAACAACGCCGGTCTGTGGCTGGAGCTGGATGCGATTCTGGCGGTGGTGATTGGCGGGGCATCGCTGATGGGCGGGCGTTTTAATCTGGTGCTGTCGCTGATTGGTGCGCTGATTATTCAGTCAATGAATACCGGGATTTTGTTGTCAGGATTCCCGCCCGAACTGAACCAGGTGGTGAAAGCGATTGTGGTGATGTGCGTGTTGTTGATTCAGTCACCACGCTTTATCGCTATGCTGAAACGGAGACGTCCATCATGATTAAACGCCATCTTCCCCTGATGATTACCCTGCTGGTGTTTGTCGCCGGGTATCTGTTCTGTCTCAGCCAGTTTCCCGGCTTCGCTTCAACGCGGGTGATTTGTAATATCCTGACCGATAACGCCTTTCTCGGCATCATTGCCGTCGGGATGACGTTTGTCATCCTGTCCGGCGGGATTGACTTGTCAGTGGGCGCGGTGATCGCCTTTACCGGTGTGTTTCTCGCCCGGTTGATCGGGGATTATCATGTTGATCCGCTGCTAGCGTTTGCGCTGATTCTGGCATTGGGCGCGGCATTTGGTGCCATGATGGGCTGGCTGATTGATGCGCTGAAAATCCCGGCGTTTATCATCACCCTGGCCGGGATGTTTTTCCTGCGCGGTTGCAGCTATCTGGTGTCGGAAAACTCCATTCCCATCGACCATCCGCTGTATACCACGCTGTCGAGCCTGGCATGGAAAATCCCGGGTGGCGGGCGTCTGAGCCTGCTGGCAGTCATTATGCTGGTGGTGGTGATTGGCGGCATCCTGCTGGCGCACCGTACGCGGTTTGGTAATCAGGTGTATGCCATCGGCGGCAACCTGACCTCAGCCCAGCTGATGGGGATCCCGACGCGTGCCACCACCATCAAAATCTACATGTTATCGACCACGCTGGCGACGGTGGCAGGCATTGTGTTTTCTATCTATACCTCGGCGGGTTATGCGCTGGCAGGATTAGGGGTGGAACTCGATGCCATCGCCTCGGTGGTGATCGGCGGCACGCTGCTGTCGGGTGGCGTAGGTACGGTACTCGGCACGCTGTTTGGCGTGTTGATTCAGGGGCTGATCCAGACCTGGATCAACTTCGACGGCACCCTGAGTTCCTGGTGGACCAAAATCGCCATCGGCATTCTGTTATTTGCTTTTATCGCGCTGCAACGCCTGCTGACAGTGATGTGGGATCGCCAGCAGAACGCGCCAGTAAAACGGTTATCATCCTCGTAGCCTTGCACCACCATTAGGGAAGCTTGTGACGATGTTTCTGGAATACCGTCCGCTGCGACGATCTTTGTGAAACACCGTTGTGGAGGCCCAACCGGGCCTCCTGTTTTTTCCGGGTCTGTGTATCCGTAGCGGCGCGATTTATCGCGCAACTCTAGGTAATGGTGTGACTTTTTGCCATCAGCGCCGCCAGATTCGGTCGCACCGGATAGCCATTTTCCCAGTGACAGTTGTCAATGTCATCGAAGGTACAGAACATCAATTGATTTATCGCTTCAATGCCCAGCGTTTCTCTGACTGCGCGGAACCAATCCATCACGATTCTTTTGTCCGTCTCGTCTTTCAATGCCAGCAACCAGATATTGACTCTGGCGAAAGCAAACTCATTATCCAGATTGGCATACATGTTGCGTTGATCGATGCCGTCGCCAATTACCACCACCGGCATGGAACTCAGCAGGTTAGTGGTTTCCTGCGCGGCTTTGCGGGCAAATTCTTCGGCATCATGGAAGTGGCTACTTGTGCACCTGAGCTTTGTCGCGCGAACCGCCAGGCTGAGCAGATACGCCAATTCCGGGTTGGTTTTACTGGTGTATTCATGCTGTTTACCCAACAGCAACTGCTGCATGATGCCCGGCACCAGTTGCAGACCGCAGTTAATAATTGAATGGGTAACCACATCCAGATTGGTGCCATGCGCCACGTTGTTCTCAGCATGGGGATCAAAGATAGCAGGGCGGTAATTGATGGTGCCGGGCTGTGGCGTACGAACATGGGAAAGATACTCGCCCACCGTCTTATAAGGGAAATTGCCATCGGCAAATTGTCTGATTAATCCCTGGCGGATTGTCTCTATTTCGTCTCTGATATGCCCTGGCGGAAAACGGAGGAGAACAGCATCATTATTGAAATCGTAACTTTCAAACGAGATCGGCGTATCTTTGGCGATATGATAATCAGCTAATAAGTTTGCCTGATTATTTTCAATATGGGTCAAATTCAAAGTGGGGTGTGACAGCGTTTCTATCGTATCACTACTGGCCAGTACATAGGCGAGATCGGGTCTTCTCAGACTGTCTGTTTTGAGAATGGTGTTGTCGAGAACATCAAAGGTACAAACCCGTATTTCTTTGATTCTTTCATTTTTTGTTGTGTCATAGATTTCTTTGAGACATTGCAGCAGGATGTTTTTTTCCTGCGTGTTTCTGCATGCCAATCCGCGGATGTTCAACCTCTTCGTCGCAATTTGGTTATCAACATTTTGATATAGACGACCTGCTTCAATACCATCACCAAAGGCAACCACAGGCATAGATGAAAAAAAAGTTTCGTTATTTTGTGCTGCTGCTTTGGCAAGTTCCTGTGCGTCACGAAAACTGCATATACTCGATAACAGGCTGGCCCTGACACCCTTGCAAAGTTTATAATAATTACCCTCGCTGAGCGTTTTAATATAGGGGTGCTCCATGCCCAGCAACTTCAGTTGCTTAATGACCGGGACAATTTGTAGATTGCAATTGATGACGGAATAGAGAACCACCGCAGCATTGGTGCCATGTGCCAGCCGATTGTTGCCGGTAAGAATCCACTTCGCCGGCCGGTGATCAATGCTGTTGCCAGCGGGGTAATGTTTTGCCTGACGATAAGTGCCCACGTTAGCGTGGCGATAGGTTTTATTCTCATGCTTTTCTTTTAATGCCTGACGTAGCGCAGCCATATCCTCTCTCCATCCTCCGGCCCACATATTTGCGTACGACAGATCATTAAAATCAAAATTATCGAATGCGATGGGGGTACTCATAGGAATATAAAAAGAGGACAAGTCATAAGTGGGTTGGTTTTCGACATGGCTGACATTGATCGTCGATTGGGATGTTCCGGGTACTGATTCAATGACCGACTGACTTACCGGGCTTGTTGTATATCTGTTCACGTCCATCGTTTACGTTCTCCTGATTTTGTTGCGGCGAATTGATGCAATAAATTATACAAGGGTATGACTTTTTTCCATCAGTGCAGCAAGATCGGGGCGCGTTGCACGGCCTGTTTTCCTTCGGCAATCGCTAATATCTTGAAGGGTACAAAACATTAATGAATTGATTTCCTCAATGCCCAGCACATCACGGACTTTTTTAAACCACTCCATCACAATTCTTTTATCAATTTCGCCCTTAAGCGCCAGAATCCAGATATTCACTCTGGCGTAAGCGAATTCATTACTCAGACCGGCATACATATCACGTTCATTGATCCCCTCACCAATCACTACCACCGGGATGGAACTCAGGATATTGGTATTTTCCTTCGCAGCATCAACGGCAAACTGCTCGACATCACTAAAGTTGCTGTGTAACGCTCTGAGTGCTGTCGCGCGTACCGCCACGTTCAGCAGCCAGGTTAATTTGGGGTCGGCTTTATAGGTGATGTCATGCTGCTTACCCAGCAATAGCAACTGGGTGATGCCCGGCACCAGTTGCAGGCCACAGTTAATAATGGCGTGTGTCACCACATCCAGATTTGTGCCGTGGGCGACATTATCATCATCATGCGGATCAAAGGCATCGGGGCGATAATCGATATCGTCTGGCCCTGGCGGGGACGTGTAGGCCAGATATTCTCTGATCGTTTTATAGGGAAACCGGTCATCCGCATATTTTCTGACGAATTCCTGACGTATCTCCTCCAGATCGACTCTCATAAATTCTTCTGACAGCGTTCTGTGGCGGATATCGTTGAAATCCAGTTTATCAAAGGATATTGGTGTGCTTTTGTCTATGTGAAACAGTGACAACAAACCTGGCAAATTATTTTCAATATGGTTCAGGTTCAATGCCGGTTTTGCATGTGTGTCTATTGTATCGCTGCTTGCCAGAACATAGCCAATATCTGGCCATCCGTGGGCATTTTTTTTCCATAAAGTGTTATCGAGTTCAGCATAGGTACAGACGCGGATTGCTTTTATTTGGTCATTTTTTGTCACGTCATATATTTGCTGAAGGCAGTTGAGTATGATGTCTTTATCTTTATTATCCCGACATGACAATATACGGATGTCGAGACATTTCGTGGTGCCCTGCGCATCCATATTGGCGAAGAATTCGCCTTGCCCGGTTCCATTGCCAATGATAACCACCGGTATTGAGTCAAAAAACGCATCGTTATTCTGTGCTGTCTGATTAGCAAGCAGCTTCACATCATGGAATGAGCAGTCTCTCATATTTAGCAGGTTGACTTGTACCTGAGAACAAAGCTGATAAAAATTTTCCTCGTTAGTGAGTTTAATATAAGGATGGATCATGCCGAGTAATTTCAGCTGTTTAATGGCGGGAACAATTTTTAGATTACAGTTGATCACGGAATACAAAACTACCGCCAGATTAGCGCCGTGCGCCATCACGGTTTTACCGTTGAAATCGAACTCCGAACGGTAAAAATCCTTGCCGCGTGCAGAAGGATATTTTTTGGCTTTGATATATTCATCGATCGTAGCATGGGGGTAAGTATTGTTCTGATATTTTTCTTTTAAGTTAACTCGCATAACTTCCAACGCATCGCGGCAGAATTTATCAAATGATTTTTTATGCGATAAATCATTGAAATCAATCTGTTGAAAGTTTATCGGCGTATTTTTATCAATATAAAACGAGGATAAGTCATAATTTTTGCGGTTCGCCAACTGACTTATATTGATGGTGGGGGATGGAGCGGCCTGTGCCTCTTCAACCTGAAGGGGGGCGCCTGCGATATTTCCAATAGGGTCCATATTTAATTCTCTCCTGAAGGACGCAGTTCTTTTGTGAGCCTGCTATGGCATTAAACATTATTCCTTCCTGAGGGCGCTGGGATTTTTTCATGAGAAAAACCGCAATGCATATCTGAATGTATTGCGGTGCAGTTTTTTCTTTCTAACATAAAAAAGGCCGCGATAAATCGCGACCTGAGAAAACAGGAAAAGTAATTAACGCATCAGGCGGTAATAAGCCTCATTCCAGCGCAGCGCATCTTTGAACGCCGGTAACCGCGTCTCGTCATCAATCACCAGCACTTCGATACCGTTCAGCTCGCCATAAAGATAAAGGTCGTCGAGATCCAGAGCCTGGCTGAACACCGTATGGTGCGCGCCACCGGCCAGAATCCAGGCTTCTGATGCCGTTGCCAGTGACGGTTGTGCACGCCACAAGGCACGCGCCACCGGCAGCTTCGGTAACGGTTTCGGTTGTTCAATGGCATCGACCACATTGACCAGCAGACGGAAGCGGTCGCCGAGATCGATCACGCTGGCATTCACCGCACGTCCGGCTGGGGTAGAGAAAATCAGGCGGGCCGGATCGGCTTTGCCGCCAATGCCGAGGAACTGTACATCAATCAGCGGTTTCTCTTCTTTGGCAATGGACGGGCACACTTCCAGCATATGGGAACCCAGCACCAGATCGTTACCTGGTGCGAAGTGGTAGGTGTAATCCTCCATAAATGAAGTGCCGCCGGGGCGATTGCCTGCCTGTATTTTGAGGATGTGCAGCAGCGCAGCGGTTTTCCAGTCACCTTCACCGGCAAAACCGTAGCCCTGGCCCATCAGACGCTGTACCGCCAGACCCGGCAGCTGCGTCATGCCATGTAACGTCTGGAAGTTGGTGGTAAAGGCTTTGCAGCCTTCCGCTTCAAGGAAGCGCTTTAGTCCCAGCTCAATGCGTGCGGCATCCAGCACATTCTGGCGCTTCTCCCCATTGACCGCAGCGACTTCGGTAAAGCGGTAGTGACTTTCGTATTCATCAATCAGGGCATTGACGTCGCCATCGCTGACGCTGTTCACCACCTCGACCAAATCACCGACGCCCCAGCCGTTTACCGCATAACCAAACTGAATTTGCGCCGCCACTTTATCACCTTCGGTGACTGCCACTTCGCGCATGTTATCGCCGAAACGGGCAACTTTCAGTTGCTGGCTGGCCTGACGTGCCTGGGCAGCACGGATCCAGCGACCAATCCGCAGCTGGCTCTCTTTATCCTGCCAGTGGCCGGTAACGACGCTGTGTTGCAGGCCCATACGCGCACCGATAAAGCCGAACTCGCGGCCACCGTGGGCGGTCTGGTTGAGGTTCATAAAGTCCATATCCATGCTGTCCCATGGGATCTCGGCATTGAACTGGGTATGGAATTGCAGCAGTGGCTTATTCAGGATACTTAACCCGCCGATCCACATTTTGGCGGGTGAGAAGGTGTGCAGCCAGGTAATGATGCCGACACATTCATTGGCGTGGTTCGCTTCGCGGCACAGTGCCAGCGCTTCGTCCGGCGATTTCACCAGCGGTTTGAGCACCAGTTGCAACGGCAGGCTGCCCGCCTGATTCAGGCCATCCATCACCTGGCGCGCATGTTGTTCCACCTGGCGTAACGTTTCCGCCCCGTAGAGGTGTTGCGTACCAATAACAAACCACACCTGTTGTGTGTTGTGCTGTTCCATAAAACCACTCCTTTACTTAGCGGAAACGGTGCGTGCGGCATACTGCGGTTCAGCGGCCTGGCACCAATGTTGATAGCGTTGATAAAGCTGTTGATAGCGCGCCACGCGCTGACTATCCGGTTGTAAGGTCACGTCGATCGGGCTGGCCATTACCTGCTGTGCCGCCGGGACATCGGCGTAAACCTGGGCGGCGACCGCGGCAAAAATGGCCGCACCGAGTGCGCAGCATTCGTCAGAAGCGACGATATCCAGTGGTCGGTTCATCACGTCGCAGCAGGCCTGCATGATGGCCGGGGATTTACGTGCAATGCCGCCGAGAGTCAGCACGCTTGCCACCGGAATCTGCTGTTGTTCGAAACATTCCATAATGGCGCGCGCGCCAAAGGCAGTAGCAGCGATAAGGCCGCCAAACAGCGCCGGGGCATCGGTACCGAGATTGAGGTCGGTAATCACGCCTTTGAGGCGTTGATTCGCATCAGGAGTGCGACGACCGTTGAACCAGTCCAGCACCACTGGCAGATGATCGAGCTGCGGATTAGCGACCCAGGCATCGGTCAGTTGACGGATCAAATCTTTTTGCAGCTGCTCCAGCTGGGGTTGCAGCTCAGGGTGTTGCTGCGCGGCCTGTTGCAGTGGCCAGCCGAGCAAGCGGCTGAACCAGGCGTAGATATCGCCGAAAGCAGATTGTCCTGCTTCGCAGCCAATTGCACCCGGTACCACGCTGCCATCGACCTGGCCGCAAATACCTTTGATGGCGCGGTCACCGACTTTTTCGCTGTCGGCAATCAGGATGTCGCAGGTTGAGGTGCCGATCACCTTCACCAGCGTATAGGGTTGTGCTCCGGCACCAACGGCACCCATATGGCAGTCAAACGCGCCGCCAGACAGCACCACCTGGGGTGACAGACCGAGACGCTGCGCCCATTCGGCGCTCAGGGTGCCGACTGGCACATCAGCAGTCCAGGTATCGCTGAACAGCGGAGAGTCGAGTTGTTCGGTCAGCAGCGGGTCGAGCGCATTAAGGAATTCAGCGGGAGGCAGCCCCTGCCAGTCCGAGTGCCAGAGGGACTTATGCCCGGCGGCACAGCGGCCACGGCGCAACTGTTGTGGCGCGGTGGTGCCGCTCAACAGGGCAGGTACCCAGTCGCACAGTTCCACCCAGGAGACGGCGGCGTCACGAACGGCCGCATCGGCACGGGACACGTGCAGAATTTTCGCCCAGAACCATTCCGACGAATAAATACCACCGATATAGCGGGTGTAGTCGGTGAAGCGGCCGCTGTGGCACAGCTGATTGATCTCCTCCGCTTCTTCTATCGCGGTGTGATCTTTCCACAACACAAACATGGCATTGGGGTTATCGGCGAACTCAGGACGCAGCGCCAGCACGTTGCCATCACGGTCGATCGGTGCCGGCGTTGATCCGGTGCTGTCCACACCAATCCCCACCACGGCGGTACGTTGTTCCGGGCTGAGTTTTTGCACCACCGTCACCAGCGCCTGTTCCAGCGCGTCTATATAGTCCTGCGGATGATGACGAAAGCGGTTGGCATGCGCATCGCAAAACAACCCTTTAGCCCAGCGCGGATAGTTAACCACGGCTTTTTCCAGTTCTTTGCCACTGTGGCAGTCCACGGCCAGGGCCCGGACGGAATCGCTGCCAAAATCCAGCCCGATGGTAATAGCGCCAGCGCCCATTGAAATTCTCCTGTGTCAGTTATCTGCGCTTATCCTGGAATGGGTGGGCTGGAGCGGTTAGTCATCCCCGGCTGAGAATATGCACTTTTCTGCCATCAACAGGCATTTCGTGATCCACTGCAAAAGTTAATGACCGGTTAATTTTGCTGAATATATGGAGAATTTTGTCGTCGTTCCGGGATGTGATACCGCTCTACATTTTTATCACCTTTTCCCGCTACAACTAGCCCAGCGTTTGCACAGCCTTTGTACAAACCTTGTTCTAACGCGCTGATTTTACGCTGTACCCGTAAGAGAAGTCAGTGTGGTAGCGTTTACACCGATTCGTTTAAAGCTCGCTAAAAACATCATTGTGCCGGAGAGCATCATGCATAAATTCACTAAAACGCTGGCGGCAATTGGTCTCGCCGCGCTTATGTCACATTCCGCTATCGCCGAGACCATGAAGCTCGGTTTTCTCGTCAAACAACCGGAGGAACCCTGGTTCCAGACTGAGTGGCGCTTTGCCGATAAAGCGGGCAAAGATCTCGGCTTTGAAGTGATCAAAATCGCTGTACCCGACGGCGAAAAAACCCTGAACGCCATCGACAGCCTGGCGGCCAGCGGTGCGAAAGGGTTTGTGATCTGTACCCCGGACCCGAAACTGGGATCGGCGATTATGGCGAAAGCCCGTAGCTATGACCTGAAAGTGATTGCGGTCGATGATCAGTTTGTTAATGCCAAAGGCAAACCGATGGACACCGTGCCACTGGTGATGATGGCGGCAACCAAAATCGGCGAGCGTCAGGGCCAGGAACTGTATAAAGAAATGCAGAAACGCGGCTGGGATGTGAAAGAGACCGGCGTGATGGCGATCACCGCCAACGAGCTGGATACCGCGCGTCGCCGCACCACCGGTTCGATGGATGCATTGAAAGCGGCAGGTTTCCCGGCAGCTCAGATTTATCAGGTCCCCACCAAATCTAACGATATCCCGGGTGCTTTCGACGCCGGTAACTCGCTGTTGGTGCAACATCCGAAAGTGAAACACTGGTTGATCCTCGGCATGAATGACAACACCGTTCTGGGCGGCGTGCGCGCCACTGAAGGCCAGGGCTTCAAGGCACCAGATGTGATCGGTATTGGCATCAACGGCGTGGATGCGGTCAGCGAGCTTTCCAAAGGGGAACCGACCGGTTTCTACGGATCGCTGCTGCCCAGCCCGGACGTACACGGCTATAAAAGCAGCCAGATGCTGTATGAGTGGGTAACCAAAGGACAGGAACCTGCGAAGTTTACTGAAGTCACCGACGTGGTGCTGATCACCCGCGATAACTTCAAAACCGAACTGGCGAAAAAAGGGCTGATGTAATCCCGTTGCGTGCGCTCTGTGCCTCGCGGGGACAGAGCGCCTTATTCACCATGATATGGAGTTCCCATGAACACTGATTCTGACTTTCTGTCGTTTCATGGTATCAGCAAGACGTTCCCCGGTGTGAAAGCGCTCCAGGATATCTCGTTCAACTGCCGCGCCGGTGAAGTGCATGCGTTGATGGGTGAGAACGGCGCAGGCAAATCGACGTTGCTGAAAATTCTCAGCGGCAGTTATCAGCCCACCGCGGGCGAGATCCACATCAAAGGCCAGCCGGTACGGTTTAATCACACCACCGAGGCGCTGGATGCCGGGGTGGCGATCATTTATCAGGAACTGCACCTGGTGCCGGAAATGAGCGTGGCGGAGAACATCTACCTCGGTCAGATTCCGCATCGTCATGGCCTGGTCAACCGCAAATTGCTGCGCTTTGAGGCGGGTTTACAGCTGAAAAATCTGGGCATGGATATCGATCCTGATATGCCGCTGAAATACCTGTCGCTCGGCCAGTGGCAGATGGTGGAGATTGCCAAAGCGCTGGCGCGTAACGCGCGCATTATCGCGTTTGATGAACCCACCAGCTCGCTGTCGGCGCGTGAAATCGAACATCTGTTCCGCGTGATCCGCCAGCTGCGCGAGCAGGGCCGGGTCGTGTTGTATGTTTCGCATCGCATGGAAGAAATTTTTGCGCTAAGTGACGCCATCACCGTGTTTAAAGATGGCCGCTACGTGCGCACCTTCACGGACATGAAAAACACCCATCATGAAGACCTGGTACAGGCGATGGTGGGACGCAATCTGGGGGATATCTATGGTTACGCGCCGCGTGATTTGGGCCCCGTGCGTTTGCAGCTGGACCAGGTGGAGGCGAAGGGTGTGCGTATGCCCATTTCGCTAGAAGTACGGGCTGGCGAAATTGTCGGGCTATTCGGCCTTGTCGGGGCTGGGCGCAGTGAATTGATGAAAGGGTTATTCGGTGCCACCCGCCTGCGTGGCGGCAGTGTGTCGCTGGATGGGAAAAAACTCAATATTCGCCAGCCGATCGATGCGATTCGTGCCGGCATTATGCTGTGCCCGGAAGATCGTAAGGCGGAGGGCATCATCCCGGTGCATTCGGTACGCGACAACATCAACATCAGCGCGCGTCGCCATAATCTCACCGCCGGTTGCCTGATTAAACCCGGCTGGGAGGCGAAAAATGCCGACAGCCATATCCGCTCGCTCAATATCAAAACTCCGCATGCGCAGCAGCTGATCATGAATCTGTCGGGTGGTAACCAGCAGAAAGCGATTCTGGGCCGCTGGTTGTCGGAGGAGATGAACGTGATTCTGCTGGATGAGCCCACTCGTGGCATTGATGTGGGTGCGAAACACGAGATTTATAACCTGATTTATCAACTGGCAAACAAAGGTATTGCCGTGTTGTTTGCCTCCAGCGATCTGCCCGAAGTGATGGGCCTGGCCGACCGTATCGTGGTGATGCGTGAAGGCGAAATTGCCGGTGAACTGCCACACGACCGTGCCACGGAGCAGCTGACGCTGGGCCTGGCGATGCCGAAAACGACTCAAGCGGCCGCCGTGGCCTGATGTAAAGGAGAGCAATTATGGCTTCATCTACCACTTCTAATACGCCACCGGCGCAGCGCAGCGGCCTGCAACTGGGACGTATCTGGGATAACTTCGGCATGCTGGTGGTGTTCGCACTGCTGTTTATTGCCTGTACCCTTTTTGTCCCCAACTTTGGCTCCTTTATCAATATGAAAGGGCTGGGGCTGGCGATGTCGATGTCGGGTATGGTGGCGTGTGGCATGCTGTTCTGTCTCGCCTCCGGGGATTTTGACCTGTCGGTCGCCTCAGTGATCGCCTGTGCAGGCGTGGTCACTGCGGTAGTGATCAACATGACCGAAAGCCTGTGGATTGGTGTGGCGGCCGGTTTACTGCTGGGTATGGCGACCGGTTTTGTTAACGGTTTCGTGATTGCCCGGCTGAAGATCAATGCCCTGATTACCACACTGGCCACGATGCAGATTGTGCGTGGTCTGGCGTATATCTTTTCAGACGGTAAAGCGGTGGGTATCGAAGATGAACGTTTCTTCGCCCTCGGCTATGCCAACTGGTTTGGCTTGCCAGCCCCGATCTGGCTGACTATCGCCACCATGATCGTGTTCGGGTTTCTGTTGAATAAAACCACCTTTGGCCGTAACACGCTGGCGATTGGTGGCAACGAGGAAGCGGCGCGTCTGGCCGGCGTGCCGGTGGTGCGTACCCGTATCATCATTTTTATCCTTTCCGGGTTAGTCTCGGCGGCGGCGGGCATCATTCTGGCGTCGCGCATGACCAGCGGCCAGCCAATGACCTCTCTGGGCTACGAGTTGATCGTGATTTCTGCCTGCGTGCTGGGTGGGGTGTCACTGAAAGGCGGTATCGGTAAAATTTCTTACGTGGTGGCCGGGGTATTAATCCTGGGTACGGTTGAGAATGCGATGAATCTCCTGAATATATCGCCTTTCTCACAGTATGTGGTGCGCGGTTTGATACTGTTAGCGGCGGTGATTTTTGACCGTTACAAACAGAAAAATAAAGCCGCCTGAGTCGGTGACAACAACGGAACGGTAACAGCCGTTCCGTTTCGGTTATCAATCACGCGAAAAGTGAGGGCATTATGTACCACCGCGAACCCCCCGTGGCCCAACAAAACCCGTTATTACCGGGGTACCCCTTTAATGCCTGGCTGGTGGCCGGGCTGACGCCGATTACCGCCGATGGCCCGCTCGATTTCTTTATCGACCGTCCGCTCGGAATGAAAGGCTATATCCTCAATCTGACCATTAAAGGCGAAGGTCGGGTGTTTGATGGTGAACAGGCATTCGACTGCCTGCCTGGCGATATGCTGCTGTTTCAGCCGAAAACCCCGCATTACTATGGCCGTGCGCCAGATAGCCCGTGCTGGTTTCATCGCTGGGTCTATTTTCGCCCGCGTGCCTACTGGACTGACTGGCTGCAATGGCAGGACGAATCCCAGGGGGTGGGGCGTCTGCGTCTGCCGGAAGCCCAGCGTGCAGAATTTGATCGTCTGTTTGCCAGCATTGAACAGACGCATAACTCCGGACGGCGTTTTGCCGAAGAACTGGCGATGAACCTGCTGGAGCGATTGTTGCTGCGTGCGGTGGAAGAAGATCCACGCAGTCATCAGCAAATCCGCGATCCACGCGTGATTGAAGCCTGCCAGTACGTCACTAATCATCTGGCGAGTGAGGTGAAAATTGAGGAGGTGGCGCGCCATGTCTGTCTGTCACCGTCACGTCTGGCGCATTTGTTCCGCGAGCAGATGGGCATCAACCTGCTGCGCTGGCGCGAAGACCAGCGGGTGATCCGTGCCAAACTGCTGTTGCAGACCACCCAGGAGCCGATTGCCTCGGTGGGTCGCGAAGTGGGCTATGATGACCAGCTGTATTTTTCGCGCGTGTTCCGTAAACGTGTGGGCGTCAGCCCCAGTGATTTCCGGCGCCGCAGCCAGGATGCACAGGATGCACTGGTGGCCCAGGAAAGCTGGCAACCTGCAAGGAGTGCGATCTCCTGAGCTTTCAGGTGATTCCTTCTTGTCCTCACTGACTGATTCGTCTTAAATCAGTCAGGTAACGAACAAGAGGAATGATAATGAGCGATAAACTTCGTGTCGGCCTGATAGGCTACGGATTTGCCAGCAAAACTTTCCATGCACCGTTGATTGCCGGTACGCCAGACGTTGAACTGGCGGCGGTCTCCAGTAGCGACGCCACAAAAGTGCACGCGGACTGGCCTTCGGTGCAGGTGGTTGCCGATCCTCAGACGCTGCTGGACGATCCGACTCTGCACCTGATTGTAATTCCTACCCCGAATGATACCCATTTCCCGTTAGCCAAAGCCGCGCTGAACGCGGGCAAGCATGTGGTGGTGGATAAACCTTTTACCGTCACCCTGTCGCAGGCGCGTGAGCTGGACGCACTGGCAAAAGCGAAAGGTCTGCTGCTGTCGGTGTTCCATAACCGCCGTTGGGATAGCGATTTCCTGACGCTGAAGTCTCTACTGGCTGATGGCTCTCTCGGTGAAGTCCGTTATCTGGAGTCGCATTTTGACCGCTTCCGCCCGGAAGTTCGTCAGCGCTGGCGTGAGATGAAAGGGCCGGGTAGCGGTATCTGGTTTGATTTGGGGCCGCATGTGCTCGACCAGGCGTTGCAGCTGTTCGGTGCACCTGTTGCCATTAACGTCGATATGGCTGAACTGCGTACCGGTGCGCA
The DNA here is from genome assembly GCF_047947045.1 of Pantoea sp. App145. NCBI lineage: Bacteria > Pseudomonadati > Pseudomonadota > Gammaproteobacteria > Enterobacterales > Erwiniaceae > Pantoea > Pantoea sp. App145. The sequence continues at coordinate 922,811 of NZ_CP133290.1, read as the reverse complement.
AACCACCGATTATTTCCATGCCACGCTGACTTATCCGCAACGCCGTGTGGTGCTGCACGCCAGTATGCTGGCGGCGGCGGAGTCGGCGCGTTTTATCGTGCACGGCACGCGTGGCAGTTATGTGAAATTTGGTCTCGATCCTCAGGAAGATCGTCTGAAGGCGGGCGAACGTCCACCGAAGGAGGAGTGGGGTTATGATATGCGTGATGGTGTGCTGACGCTGGCCGATGGTGACGTGATGGTGGAAAAAGCCCTGCTGACGCTGCCAGGCAACTATCCGGCTTATTATGCGGCCGTGCGTGATGCCATCGCTGGTACTGGTGTGAATCCGGTCACAGCGGAAGAGGCGATTCAGGTGATGGAGCTGATTGAGCTGGGCCTGCAATCGGCAGAGCAACGCCAGACCATGTCGTTGAAATAATCGTTACTCTCTCCCGCCAGCGGGAGAGAGTCTTCGTACAGGAACAATTAATCCTTAATTACCACATCCGGGAAACTCGCTTTAACGCAGCGAGTATAATCACCCTTGGTTAACGCGCTAAAATCGTTTTCCTGCCAGTTAACCAGTTTACATGCATAGGACTTCCCGCCTGGGTTTTCGGCAACATAGCTGTCATCTTTCACCCAGAATAAAGGCATCGCCGCTGAACTCTCTTCGCTGAATTGTTTCATACCCTTACAACCCAACACTTCACTGTCCGGTATGGATACACCCAGCTGTTTGGCAAAGGCTTTGTAATACTCGATACGGTTTAGCGACTGCTGGATTTCTACGCTGCCACCACATTCGACACCCCCGTTAATGATTTGGGTGGTCACACCAAAGCCGGGAACCAGTCCATTGGCCTTGTCTGCCGCATTTGGCTGCCAGCTACCGTCCATCACGGCCTGCATACTTGGCTTAGGCGGTTGCGGTTGCACATAGAAAAATATCGCACTGGCGAGGTTGAGCCAGGTATCAGCGACCAGATGAGGTTCTTTCAGTAACACATTCACATCACCATACATGGCTTGTGAGAAGACGCCGTAGTTAAAGTTATAACTTAGCTGTTTAGCGCCGCGCCCAAAATAACTGAGCGCATTGCCCTGGCTGTCTTTAGCACACGGCCAGGCTTTGCCCTGCCAGGTGGTGGGATCACAGGTTGCGCCTGTGTATTTATCGTAGCTGGTTTCGTCAAGGCCCATTTCCCTGACCCAATGTAATCCTTGTTGCCACTGAGCAACGTCACTCTCGCTGGCATGCTCACCGGTTTCCTGCACAAAATGCGCAAACATGGTGGCGAGAGTCTTTTTACAAATCCCTTCCGCATCCTGCCCATTGTCGCTATCCGCACAAAGAACCGGGAATTTACCTACTGCTTTCAGGAAATTTTCATAGGTGTAAGCGGGAGCGCGGTGCGGGAAGAATGTGTCCCATTTAGCGGCTGTGACTAGCGCTTCTACGCGTTTCACGTTGGCCGGATTGTTTGACGCGCCCGGCTTAATCTGCTCAACCTGATCGTTACTCAGTGTGCGAATGGCTTTTTTCACTGCAACCAGTTGTTCCGTGTTCGTCAGGGCGGCTTCATGTTCATCCAGCGCTTTTTGGCTCAGCTCCAGACCTGGTTCAGATGCGCCACCGTGCAGACTCCATGCTGAATCCCATGCCCAGCCCTCACCCGGTGCATAGACTGAAGATTCTCCACTGCACCAGTTAGCGACCTGACATTGATAATCGTTACCGTGGTTACTGACAATCTCGCCCATTTTGTATTGTTTGCCAGGCTGATATTGCGGATAGTCAGACGGCCCGGTTTCAGGGGGAGCAGGTGGTGTTGGTTCAGGATCCGGTGTCGGTTCGGGATCGATATCGGGTACCGTGCCGATTTTTTTCCATACGTTTTCCCAGTTGTGGGTGACCGTCGGGTTCGGTGTTTCACCTGGGTTGGCATACCATTGCGCCTCGAAATCCCCACCCTGCCAGGTTACTTTCGCTCCGCCGGTATAGGCTTTGTTGATATCGTATTTGTCATAGGCATGGAGTTGAAATGATACCAACATGCTGACGGTAAGCAGGGACAATGCCATCCCATGGAGTCTGTGCTTATTTTTCACTTAATAATCTCATTCATTAACGTAATAAGGTGGTTTGGTTAGCGCTGTAACCAGGGGATGAATGAGACCATCCTGAATATCTTCAAATGTTGTTTAATATCAAATTGAATTTTTAACGTATGGATTCTCGGATTAAAAAAGAAATATCCTGTGGGGGGATTTTGGGTACTGATTGATTTGAGAAAATCATGTGATGTCTGACAGCATGAAGAAATCAGCAGTGCTGATAAAGCCAGCACCGCTGAGATAAGATGCAGGAAATGTTTATCCTGCCACGCGCGCGCGCAACGCAGATTTTTCCGCTTCGGTCAAAAACGCAATGGCCACGCCATTTTCCTGCGCCTGGCGCATTTCCGCCACACTCAGCCCGGCCAGGGGGGCCGCGACCTGATATTCATGTGCCAGCTCAATCCCCTGAACTGCCGGATCATCGGTGTTGATGGTGGCGAGAATACCGTGATTGAGGAAGGCTTTCAGCGGATGGCTGGCGAAGGAGGAGACCGTGCTGGTCTGAATGTTGGACGTCAGGCAGGATTCGATACCGATCTTCTGCTCAGCAAGAAAATCCATCAGCGCACGGTCTTCAATCGCCTTCACGCCATGACCGATACGCTCGGCCCCCAGTTCACGAATCGCCTGCCAGATGCTTTCCGGACCTGCTGCTTCACCGGCGTGCACGGTAATACGGAAACCTGCATCGCGGGCGCGGTTAAAGTGGCTGAGGAATTCACTGCCTGGGAAGCCCAGCTCGTCACCCGCCAGATCCACCGCGGTGATGCCATCACGATGCGCCAGTAAACCTTCCAGCTCACGCAGACAGGCTTCTTCGCCAAAGGTACGGCTCATGATGCCGATCAGGCGGATATCCACACCGTATTGCTGCACACCCGCGCGCACACCATCAATCACTGCTTCCACCACACCGGCAATCGGCAGCTGATGTGTCATCGCCATATAGCCGGGTGAAAAGCGCAGTTCGGCGTAATGGATTCCGGCACGGGCCGCGTCCTCGACGTTTTCCAGCGCAATACGACGGCAGGCATCAAGATCGCCCAGCACCTTCACGCCCCAATCCAGTTTTTGCAGAAAGCTCACCAGATCCGGCTCGTTTTCCGTGACCTGCACATGCGGACGCAGCGCTTCAAGGCTGGTGGCAGGCAGGCTGAGATTAAACTGGCGGCCTAAATCAAGAATGGTTTGCGCCCGGATGTTGCCATCAAGGTGGCGGTGAATGTCGGTAAGAGGAATTTTGGAATCAAACATGGCGCACTCGCTGAGTTATTGTGAAGTGCAGAGCATTATAAAAACTTCTTGCGCAACAGCGCCAGCAATTTGCGCAAATGCGTGGGCGGATGCTGCATAAAGCAGCATCGAGGCTGAAATATCGGATGTTGTTACGGATTTCTGTCGGGTTGTCGCGACGCGGTAAATGAAAAAAAAAGCGGCTGGTCAGCCGCTTTTTTAAAGTGGATTACTCAGGCATGCCTTCGCTGGTCTGGCTGCCCAGCATATAACGCGACAAGAACTGCTCCAGCGTCAGTTTGTCACCGTTCATGGTGACCTGGCCATTGGCGTATTGCAGGCTGGTAGTGATGTTATCATCCTGCTGCTGCGTCAGACGGAACATCTGGCCCATCGCCGCCAGCCCTTTCACCTGCTGATCTGCCAGTTTCTGCGCATCATCGCCCTGATAACCTTCCGCCAGGCCAACATGGCGCATCACTTCCGTTGCCATCGGCATATTGATCACCAGCTTGCCATCAAGCGTTTTCAGCACGCGATCAACAGCGGCACTCAGCGTCTGCGCCTCGCCTGTTACGCTGGCCGGATCGTTAAAACCAACATTCAGGTTAAAGGTGCTTTCGCCTTTATCGTTCTTCCAGCTTAGCGGCGCGATGCTGAGGGTCGGTGAACCTTTCAGCAGCGTCGGCAGGTTATTCATCAGGATGGTATGCACGCCTTCCTGATAGCGGATCGGATCATCGATCAGCCCCGGCTGACTCAGCAAATCCTGAATTTGCGCGTTATAACTATCGGAGAAAGCTTTCACTGCCTGGGCATCAAACTGCGCCAGTTTCATGGTGATCTTAGCTTCGCCGAATGGCTGTTTTTGCAGGCTGATATTGCCGACCTGATAGTCAATCTGGCCGCCAATCTTGCCATCTTTATTGTCGAACGAGGATGTACCGTTCATTTTTTCCAGCGTCAGACCTTCCTGACCATTCACACTGGCTGTCAGCTTATCCAGCGCAATGCTTTGATCGCCTACGCGTACCCCTTCCGGGCTAAGGTGGGTGTCGCCATTCACCTTCAGGCCGTTAAGGGTAAACAGCACCGGCTGATTAACTTCGTTCTTGCTGGCGAAAGCGATACTGGAAAAATCGCCCTGCAGGCCAATATTGTCGCCTTTCTCATCGGCACTAATATTCAGCGTGCCGCCGTTAGTCGCCAGACGTACGCCATTCTGTGCGTCCTGATAATCGGCCGGCAACAGCGCCAGCGCGGTGTCAGTGGCACCGCTGTAGCCAATGCGGGTATCAGCACTGACCAGTGATTTGCCGTTGGTCAGCTCAAACAGTTTCTTCACCGCATCGGTGTTTTCCAGTTCGCTATGTACCGATGCCATACTCGGGAGGAAAACGCCGCGCTTCAGCTGTGAAAAAGGGAAGGGACCGTGATCGATAACGGTGTTCAGCACAATGCTTTGACCCGGCTTCAGTAACGGGTTGTCTTCAGTTTGCGAACTGGCCTGCAACACCAGTCGAGCTTTACTGCTGAACAGGCCGCGCTGGTAATCCTGATAGCTAAGCGTCAGGCGGCTGTTCGGCGCGTAAGCGTTGAGCTGCGCATTGGCGTTTTGCACCATCTGATCAATATGGCTTTCCAGTTGCTTGCCGGTGAACCAGGCGGCACCGGTCCAGATTACCCCGAGAGCCACAATCACACCTACGGCAACCTTGGTCTTTTTCATCGCTGAGTCGTCCTTATCCTTGCGTCCGCATACGCTGCTGGCCTGTGCGCGACGGGTGAAGAAAAACGCCCGCAGGCGTTTTTAATTAATAGTTTGAAAATGATAGCAGTTAACGATGCGGGCGTCAGCCGCTTCAGTGGAGGGCGTTGAATACGCGTGCCAGACGGCCAGTGCCTGCTGCGGTGACCGGTGACTCACAGGCCGCGATAAAGCAGGATTCACCCGGCTGTAATACCAGCTGCTCGCCTGATTTCTCAATGATTGCCTGGCCTTCGATGCAAAACAGCAATGCGGCGCTTTGCTGGGCCAGCGCCTGGGGCTGAGCGTGCAGGGTATGAATGGCGAAAGCAAAATCCTCGACCGGGATCGGGAAATTCAGGGCGTCTCCCTGTTGCTGTGGCTGGGTCAGCAGCGTAGCGGCGGGTTTGGCGTGGAATTTCAGGTTTGCCAGCAGCTCAGGGATGTCGATAAATTTCGGCGTCAGGCCAGCACGCAGCACGTTATCCGAGTTCGCCATCACTTCCAGTGCCACGCCCTTCAGGTAAGCATGCGGGGTTTCGGCAAAAAGGAACATCGCTTCGCCCGGTTGCAGAGTAATCACGTTCAGCAGCAGCGGCGAGAACAGGCCGCTGTCGTCGGGATAATCGGCAGAGATGGCTTTGATAGTCTGCCAGGGTTCACCCTCACGGGCATTAAGCGCGGATTTCAGCACGCCAATTGCCAGCGACCTGGCATCACCGGTCAGTGACAGCAGAGTGGCGAACAGTTTGGCCAGATTGTCTTCATCAGCATTTTCCAGAAAATGGGCAATTTGCGGATGGGCTCCGGCCACTGGCTCCAGCAGCGAAACGATTTCATGCAATTCGCGGAAGCCATTCATGGCCTGAAAGGGTGTCAGTGCGTACACCAACTCGGGTTTGTGGTTGGCATCTTTGTAATTACGCTCGGCAGCGCTCAGCGGAATCCCGGCAGCGTTTTCACGCGCGAAGCCCACTTCAGCCGCGCTTTTACTGGGATGTACCTGAATGGATAACGGTTGGTCGGCGCACAGCACCTTAAACAGAAACGGCAGTTCGCCGAAGCGATCCGCCACCGCGGCACCCAGCATGGCGGTTTTGTCGGCATCAATCACGTCACGCAGTGAACGGCTTTCACCATTGATCTCCACAGTGGAGGGGCTTTTCGGGTGTGCGCCCATCCACAGTTCCGCCATCGGCAACCCCTGCGGGTTAGCGATGCCGTAGAGTTCTGTCAGTGCGGTTTTGCTGCCCCATGCGTAGTTTTGCAACGAATTGTTCAATTTTTGCATCATTTGTCCCCAGTAACGATAGGCTTATAAGCATTTTAAGGCATAAAGTGCCATTGAAAATACATCAACCAGTGCAATAAATGCGAATGACTCTCATAATGTAAAATTCTGAAAAGTGACAATCTTGCCCGCTCAGTTGGCCTTGCAGCAAGAGGATGCTGGGCGTAAACCTCAAAAATATGAGTTAAGGAGACGCAGTCATGGCAGCCCATCGCATTGAAAAAGACTCAATGGGTCCGATCGAAGTTCCGGCAGATAAGTTGTGGGGAGCGCAGACACAGCGCTCGCTGGAGCATTTCCGTATTTCGACCGAGAAAATGCCGGTCGCTCTGGTACATGCGCTGGCGCTGACCAAGCGTGCCGCCGCTCAGGTTAACCGCGATCTGGGCCTGTTACCGGCTGAACGTGCCGATGCGATTATGAAGGCTGCTGATGAAGTGCTGGCCGATAAACACAGCGAAGAGTTCCCGCTGGCGATCTGGCAGACGGGCTCCGGCACGCAGACCAACATGAATATGAACGAGGTTCTGGCTAACCGCGCCAGTGAAATTCTCGGCGGTGAGCGTGGTATGTCGCGACTGGTACACCCGAACGACGATGTCAATAAAAGCCAGAGTTCTAATGATGTGTTCCCTACCGCTATGCATGTGGCCGCCGTGATTGCGGTGCAGGAACAGCTGATTCCGCAATTGCAGGTACTGAAAAAAACGCTAAACGACAAAGCCGTTGCGTTTAAAGACATCGTCAAAATTGGCCGTACTCACCTGCAGGATGCCACGCCGCTGACGTTGGGCCAGGAGATTTCTGGCTGGGTGGCGATGCTGGAACATAGCCTCAAACATATCGAACACAGTATCCCGCACCTGGCGGAGCTGGCGCTGGGTGGCACGGCGGTGGGCACTGGCCTCAACACCCATCCCGAATATGCGGTGCGTGTGGCTAAGGCGCTGGCGGAACTCACTAAACAGCCGTTTGTGACGGCTCCGAATAAATTTGAAGCGCTGGCGACCTGCGATGCGCTGGTACACGCGCACGGTGCGCTGAAAGGTCTGGCATCCTCGCTGATGAAGATTGCCAACGATGTGCGCTGGCTCTCTTCTGGCCCGCGTTGTGGCATTGGCGAGCTTTCTATCCCGGAAAATGAGCCGGGCAGTTCCATTATGCCGGGTAAAGTCAACCCGACGCAGTGCGAAGCGGTGACCATGCTGAGCTGCCAGGTTATCGGCAATGATGTGGCGGTGAATGTGGGTGGCGCATCGGGTAACTTTGAGCTGAACGTGTACCGTCCGATGATCATCCACAACTTCCTGCAATCCATCCGTCTGCTGGCTGACGGCATGGACAGCTTTAATCATCACTGCGCGGTGGGCATTGAACCGAACCGCGATCGTATTGAGCAACTGCTGAACGAATCACTGATGCTGGTCACTGCGCTTAATACCCATATCGGTTATGACAAAGCGGCAGAAATCGCCAAAAAGGCCCATAAAGAAGGGCTGACCCTGAAGGGTTCGGCGCTGAAGCTCGGCTATTTGACCGAAGAACAGTTCGATGCCTGGGTCCGACCGGAAGATATGGTCGGCAGCCTGAAGCAGTAAGCTGCACGAGAAGGGAAGGCCAGCGATGCTGGCCTTTTTTATGCCAGCCGATCGCACCACAAATGCAGGCGGGGAATGATCAAATGCAAAGGTTCCGCCTGTGGCTTATAGCGATGCGCCACGTTATCCGCGTCATAATCCAGCAACTCCCCCAGCACCGGCACCTGGCTGCGATCGCGACAGAGCACCAGCAGCGGTGAAGGACAGGCGAGCTGAGTTTGCTTCTTCTCCTCTGCACGCCAGACCCGCGCGACGGGCTGGACTTTCACCGGTCGTTTGATTTTCAGCCTGGCGTTAACCGGCAGATCGCGTACGGTTTCCAGTTCCTGCTGCACTTTCTCTGCCCACTGCTCTCGCGTCCACGGGGCCTGCGCCCGATTGGCTTTCAGGCTGCGTTCCAGTTGCTCGATAATCTCTTCACGTTTGACGTTCTTGATGATGTTCTTATTGGCCCAGCCGAAGCGCAGGCTGTCGGGCGCGTCAAGCACAGTGACGTTGCGGTAAGCATTCAGGGTGATCAAACCACGTAAATGCTGGTGAACGAACTCGAAACGCGCTTCGGCAGGCAGGCCAGACTCCACGGTGATCAGCTGCTCGAGCCGCAGCTTGAGCGCGTTAATTTCCGCGACTAACCGGGTGATGGCGTCGCTGCTGGCTTCATCGGCTTCAATGCAGATAGCACCAGGCAGCCGTACCGCGGCTTTGGTGCTGAGTTTCTCCGACTGATGCTGCATAAACAGTCGGCAATAGTGCGCAAGCGCCATCTCACGCGCGGCTTCCCCCAGATGCTGGGTCACTTTGATGCGCGAAATCTCGTCATGTTCATGGCCTTTTTCGATATCAGGCAGACTGAACACCCGGGCAATCAGCAGCGGTTGCTGCTCAACCTGCTGGCGTAACGCCGCTAAATTCTGCTCCAGCGCGTTAACGCAGGCATGCAGGTCGGAAATCAAATCGTAACGAGCCATGCGATGTCTCCCTAGTTACAACATACCAAATGTGGCAGCGAAATAATTCACTGGCAAGCACGGTTTGTGATTACAACATACTTAATGTGTCTGACTTACCCCCCGATCGGAAGCATTTTTATAAAATGTCGCTGAGCAGGCAGGGCATTGCCCCACCTGCCTGTCATCGCATTTAAGGTGTTAATTTAATAGGATTATAATTGCTATCAAGCGCCTCTAAAGCAAATTCATCAATAGGAATCTCACCCCATCCCATTCCCTTTTGAGTAAATTGTCCCAGATAAAAAGTTTCACGCTCCTTGAAAGCGCAATAAATATTTTGCAGAACGCTTTTCAGGTCTGTCATATCCATGAGTGGCTTGCCGTCCGGACCTATTTTAGACATCAGGTAACCACCATAATGTTTAAGGAGTTTCGGTGTGCTCATAAACAAATCCGGATTTTTTTTAAGGGCGTCTTTGATGTCTATTTCAAGTAATACTTTTTTTAGTTTAGTAGGGTCAGCGTGTTCCGAAAAGAACTCTATTGATTGCTTTATGTCGGTTGAAAATGACAGGGCTTTTCCTCCGGTTCCAGTGCCTCCGGTATGGACGATGATGTTTTTCAGATAATTATCGGGATCGGTCACCTGCTCGCCAACGGAAGCCCTGCGTCGTACACCGATGTCCTTCAGATTAGCCTTCGCATCAATAGTGTGGCCGCGATATAACTTTTTCTTCATTTTATAATAATAATTTTCAATATGTTTAAGGCATGTAATGGGTTCGTGCATCTTTTGCCCTTTTGCCTTTAAATCTCTCTTTAGATCTATCCAGAATTGTTTAATCTCAGGGCTTCTTAGCGCATTGTCGAGAACTGGCCGGTAAGAACGTAACTGTTCCTTAGTTAAATTTAATGCAGAGCAAATACCGGATGGGGTACGCTTTCCGCGTCGGCAGATATTCGCAGTGCCGCCTATTGCTCGTTGGGGTAGATCCGACGTCATGACGACTTTCTGTGGCTTATGTAGCCAGAAAGTACCTAAAGCTTTCTGCTTAGCGACTTTGTTCCTGAAATCACTCAGAGTGGTGACGAAATCGTTCTTTAGGTTAAGTACTTCTCTATCTGTTAATGGTTTTATCATGCCATTTTCTTTTGGGATGATTTTGACATTGTCTAATTCATGCAACTCAAACTGTGAGTTTGATTTGTTGTAGGAAATAGGAATGCCTCGCTCTTTTAAAACGATGCCTTTATCCCTCAATGAGTTGGCAAGATCATCAGCAATTTTTTCTATATCATCCATGTTTTTTATTTTTTGGGTTAACTCTGTGACTGTGTCGAGATCTCCAGTTTTGAGCAGTGTATCTAATGACTTTTGACTATTTTTTGTTTTAACGGCTAAAGATTGCACCAAATCGCCTTGTCGATGGGCGATAACCTCTGCAGTACCTTCGCCATAAATTCTGTTAAGAGCGATGGTGTTATTATTAGCCTTACTTGATGTTATTCCTTTATCAAAAACATTCATATTGTAATCTGTCATTGTATGCAGATCATCTAACTGGTAAATATCACCGGTTCCAGTCTGATTGATTGTTTTTTTATTAGTGTATATCTCGGGTTTGAACTCGTCCGCATTGCTTTTTTTGGCAAAATCGATATGCTTGCTGGCTGTTGCTCCGGCTCCTGCGCTTTCTGATACAATCTCTTTTGCCATTCTTTTTTTAAGAGCTTTGACTGCTATTTCTGCCGAGTCACCCAGGTCCATCCCAAGGCTAAGAACTTCCGTAAATGCCCCCCAAAAAGCATCTTTCTCACCTTCAACGGTATCGGAATTCAGGAATTTCCCTATCTCTGCCCCGAGACTGACGCCAGCGCTGAGTAACTGAAGCACGGCTCCAAACGCAGTTCCGGTGCCAGGAATCGCCATTGCTAACACCGACACAGCAAGTGTTGACCAATCAAGTACAGTATCTATTAATCGCTCATGAGAGTTTTTTATCAGTGTATTAATGTCAGAATTTTTCTTCTCTGAGAATGCAACGGCCAGCTGCTGCTTATAATCATTGGCTCTGGAAAATTCAATCGGATATGGGAAAGGGAGGGGGTGATAAATGCCAGTCATTTTGTCGAAATATTCTGACGGTTGAAATGCTTTAAGCACAGGATCTCTACCTGCATCGTAAAGAGACATATGCTGCAAACACCATTCTTTATGACGTTCACCTATTTTTTTCGCATCACCGGGAATAATCTCACATCTGCCATTTTTTACTGATACTGTCAGGTAGGACCCGTCCTTACCTTTTAAGGCTATGATTTCAGCCAGTCCGGCTGCGTGCTTCTTGCCTGATGAATCTATAAATCTAACCTTCATCAGTTCAGGTTGTTCCACCCCCCTCATAAATTTATCAATAGCATCACTATATATAGCGCTATGCTTTGACCAATCCGCCTTGTTCCTGAATTCTTCAAGAGAAGTTTTAATTGATAATTCATGGTAGGTCGGTAAGGAAATCATGTTTCCTAACTCATTTACTTTATTGGTGAGAAAAGCTTCCACCCTATCCGGGAGATAAAGGAGGAATTTATCAAATGCCGCGCTGTGTTGGACAAACTTTTGTCCGCTCAGCTTAGCAGCATTTTCCTGCACACCAAAGGCATAAACTGTACCAATTCTTGCGGGGCGTCCCAGGCCTATATCACGCATCGTCATGCGTTGCTTGCTCCCGCCAACGAATCCGACTAATATTTCACCATCAGGAGTGAGTTGCTCTGGCCTCAGTTCTGGAATGTCTGTGTCTTTATATTTCATTCCCGCTATGCTTTTGAGTTCATTTGTAATGCAAATGTCAGCTAATTTATTAAGGTCATATTCGTATCTTATGGATTTTATAGCGCTAGCGAGTTTATTGAAAATGTCTGCGGCTTTATCTACATCTGCTTTTTTTACCGGGAATTCCCCAGGGGCTACGTTTCCCACTGCTTTCTGAAAAACATGATTAATCCTTTCATTTGCTTCCTCGCATAATAATTTCGCTGCCTCTTTGGGACCTTCGGAAGTGTGCCAGAATGCATAATTTGACAGATCTGTTGTAAATTTATTACCGTCTGCTGTAGTGACACCTTCATGCATATTTAGATAGCGCTCCGTATAGGTGTTAATTTTTTCATTGAGGAGCAATTCCATCTCTTTCTCTGCCGCAGCAACAACTTCAGCACCACCATCAGAAAATTCATATTTTTCTATTTCATTATGCAGAGCATTGTTTAGTTTTTCTCTTAATGCAATAGTGACATCAGTTTCGAATGGTGGGGTAGGGCTAAATAAATCTGTGGCAATTTCTTTAAATGGTGGATTTACCTGGTTACCATCAATAAAGGTTTTTCCTTCAAAGAGAAAAACGAGTATGTTAGTGTAAAAGAGTCTGTTTTTCCAGAGTTCGTCATCTGATAAGTCGGAAAGGTCTGATTTATCCCGGGCTTTATTAATAACGTCCTTCAAATCGGGATTTGTCCGATTTTGATAGATGAACTCGTATTTTTTCATGTAGTCGTTAACTAACCCGCCGATGTTTTTTTTGACGGAATTAATCACAGCACCGGTATAGCCTGGGTTTGAATGATCATTACGGAAATTATCAATATATTGGGTGAGGTTTTTTTGTATATATCCCGATATATCCTCTTTGACCCTCTTTCTGTTCGGAAAGGAAATGCGAGAAGTTGATATACCATTATTACTGTTTATATCCCGATTTTCTCTGGGTCCATCCGTTGTGGTTGCCTGTGCTTTCGATGCCCACAATGCTGCACCACCGGCAATCGCCACGGCTGCTGCCGTTTTTGGTCCCTGATATTTTGCGGCTACAGCGGTCGTACCAATCAGCAGCGCCGTGTCCAGGTTAGCCGTGATCAGTCCGGCTGCACTTTTGCTGGCTTTTTCTCCCAAATCTGCAAGCGTATTGCGTAATAAAGGACTTTTACTGTTTTTCAGTAAAGACACAATCGGGTCAATATCTTTTAATTTATAACTTTCTCCTGGTTTCTTCGTTTCTAACTGGGAGAAGATGTTATACAAGGCGGGCAAGTGATTAATCAGTGCCGCCCCTTTTTGCGATGATTCACTGGTAGCGAAAGGCTTAGTGATTTGTTGTAACCTTAATTCTGCGCTGACCGGGTTGGTCGTCCATTCTTTCCTTAATTGATTTAATGCCCGCAGGGTAGCCACACCCTCCTTCATATAAGCAACTTTTTTGCCCAGACTCCACATGTTGCCTAAAGGACCGAGGGTTTCTTTGCCAACTTCCATGGTGAGCGCCTTTGCAAATCCCACCGCTCCCAACCCGCCGGGAACCCGGTTATAAGCATTGAGCACCTTGCCCAGATGTTCCAGTGGCGGGTAAGCCTTAGTGACCATCATTAATAATTCTGGATGGGCAACCACATAATCTTTAAACAGAGTACTGAATGCGGAAGCAACCGTTTTGCTGCTTTCTGCAACGGAAGCTGTTTTCGGCAAGGATAGATAGGCATCGAGAACCGGTAACAGGTGCTGTGTACTGCTAATCAATGAATTTAACTGCGTGGGTAAAAAAGTTTTTAGCTGTGTGTTTTTTTCTGCGCATTTAGCAAGATCCAGCAGCCAGCGTAGTTTATCGCCAGGTGAACCTGTTGCCGGATAGGTTTGCGCATTGCGTAATAATTCCAGTGGGGCCAGCCATTGTTTATCGACGATCAGGCTTAGCAAGCCTTGTGTATCAGGTTTACTGAGCAGATTGGCTGCCCATTGTGCTTTCCCACTATTATCAGCATGGGCTGGATAAGACTGGATATCATTAAGAACGTTTTGTCCCTGTTTAAGATAGTCCAATACTTCATTAAGCTTCGTCAGTGCCGACTTCGGGATTACGGCTTCGGTAAATGCTTTTACTGCCGGGTTATTAGCATGTTTAAGAACGTACAGTGACTGGGATACCACGCCAGCAGGTAAATGACCTGACTGTATTTCCTGATGTATATCATGAGCTAATTTCATCATGCCCATACATTTTTCCAGAGATTGTGGCAGGTATTTTTGTGCCTGGACGCTGGTTAAAGAATCCAGCAGCCAGCCGGCTTGTTCTGTTCGGGTTTTTGGCCAGGTTTTTTTACCGGCAGAAAATGTTGATATATCTGCGACCAGTTCCGTTAATGTTGATTCTGGCAACCATGAAATGAGTTCCGGTGTTTCCTTTATTTTGCCGGAAAACCAGGTGATCTGATTGCTGATTTCAGCCGTGGCCGGGAAGTCGCGATATATTTCGAGTAACTTAATGCTATTATCCAGGGCGGAACATACAGGTTGTAAATTGCTGCTAATGTTCTCACTCAATTTTGAACCCAGTTTTCTTTCCTGCACCAGGCGTAGCATACACTCAAGCTTGTGTAATGATGACTGATCAGATTTCAGTGCATTTAATAACTCCATGTTATTATAGATGCTTGATATATCCTCAATCAAAGTTTCTACCAGTGCTGAATCTGTTAAAACTTGCGATAATATTTTCTCTACAATCTCCGGGGATATAAGCAGGTTGACATAATCAGAGACATTGACTTTTTTCGTTTTGAATTGAGACACATCGAGTTTTTTTAATAATGCCTCCGTTACATCACATGCTGCCTTCAGCCTGGTATGCATCGATGCTGGCAGGTATTTAGTTGCCACTTTTCCGGACAGCTGCGTGCTTAACTGGTTGACGGCGCTGCCGATTTGCAGATAGTTGGGTGCAGCCTGCTGTAACCCATTACTGGCTTTTAATAGCGCTGACAATGCCTGAAGTACGGTATTTATCTCTGCAACCTGTGGATCATCTGCATGGTCAGAAAATACCTTTGCAAGCCGGTCGGTACAATTGCTGCTGTCTGACTTATTCCAGTCGCGGTGGATATCTATGAGAGCATTAACCAGTTCAGGCGCTTTTTTGCTTAATGATGCCAGTCCGGTCGATTGTGTGATCCCTTCCAGGCATTGCCCGACTAATTTTGCGGCAATGTTTCTCGAAAAGTCTGTCAGACAGTTTTTTATCGCGGCTAACTCATCGACTGCGGGCGTCTTCTTTGTCGGCGTGATGGTTTCGTTCTGATGAGTGACGGATTCATAATAAATGTCTTCTTCTGCATCAAAAAAAGGCAATTCATCTTCGTCTTGTGTGATGTCTGTAATGAGTTGCTGGATGTTATTCAGGGCGCTATCGAGCTGTAAATCTGAGGTGGTACGATCGCACTCAGGCGTTAATAGCCCACGTAATGATGTGTTTCTCTCCTTTTTCTTGTTCTCAGATGCATGTTGTTTAGATTCATTTTTTGTTTCCCGGGGCGACAATTTCAGACCGATTTATTTTAAGTGCTCATCAGGAATTTCAGCCAGAAAATCCCCGGCTAATGCTAACTCGTCGTTACCCCACTCCCTGAGGGTAAACAGGTTCTCCAGATCTCCGGCGTTTTTTTTAATGAATTCATTCAATGATTTGCTTATTGAATTATGTGAAGGTGAAGGGGCATCCTTCTGCTCATTTGTTGTTGAAGACTGAGTAATATTTGATGTAGAACAAGATTTGATTAACACGATGGTTTTTTTATCCCCGACTTAATAGAAAATTAAGTCGGATGTTTGCATTACAGGCGTTGGTATCCTTTCTGAATTGCGCAGAAATTTATATATTTGGTCCTGTTACAGAGACGATGGTACGTCAGGCAGGGACTTTAGCGTTTTTCACAATAGATTAACGTGTTATAACAACTGCTTTGCCTGCTAACGGAATATTCTTGTGGAGCAACACGCGAAGCCCGGCGTTCCTGCCATCATCACCCTCGGGCTGGTCCAAATCCTCTCCTGGGGAGGTTCGTTTTATCTGATGGCGGTGATGGCTGGTCCGATAGTCGCAGAAACCGGCTGGTCACAGCAGTGGGTTTACGGTGCGTTGTCGCTGGGTATTCTGGTTTCCGGCTTGCTTGCGCCGTTGAGTGGCCGTCTGATTGCCCGCGCCCGGGGCCGTTCGTTGTTAGCCGCGAGCGGGGCAGTGATGGCCATCGGCCTGGTGATGATGGGCGCGAGCCACAGCCTGCTGTTATTCCTTTTTGCCTGGGTGATCATCGGCGTTGGTATGGCAATGGGCTTATATGATGCGTTGTTTGCCACCCTGGGTACTTTATATGGAGGGCAGGCACGCGGGGCGATTACCGGCATCACGCTGATTTCCGGCTTCTGTACCACGCTGGTGTGGCCGGGTACCGCGTTGCTGATCCACTGGCTGGAGTGGCGCGGTGCCTGTTTTGCCATTGCATTGCTGCTGTGTGTAGGTGTGTTGCCCGCTTATCTTTATGCGCTTCCCGCTACGGCAGGTAAAAAGAGCAGCGGGAAATATCCGAAAGTTGCCGTAAAAAGCGATTTGTCACCCGGTTTGTTTTGGCTGTTATGCAGCATTTTCACCCTGGCTTCGGTGATTATGACCGCTATCTCGGTGCAGCTGATTACCCTGCTACAGGCAAGCGGGCATTCCCTGACCGCCGCGCTGGCGATCAGCGCCATTCTGGGGCCTTGCCAGGTCGGATCGCGTATTGTTGACATCGCTTTTAAGCGTGGCCATCCCATCTGGACCACCTTTTTCTCGGTTGGTTTGGTGGCGATAGGCTTATTGCTGCTGGCTTGTTTTCCACAGTTTGCGCTAGTGAGCATGGTACTGTACGGTGCCGGGAATGGTTTACGTGCCATTGTGCGTGGAACTTTGCCGCTGGTGATGGTCAAACCAGAAGCCTACGCCGTCGTAGTGGGGCGCATGGCGCGTCCGGCATTGATTGGTCAGGCACTGACACCGCTGGTTGGCGGCTACGTTTTTCAGCATCTTGGTGCGAGTGCTACGTTGTGGTTACTTTGCCTGCTGGCGCTCATTAACGTGCTGCTGGTAGCGGTGCTGAAGCAAAAATTACCGGCTATTCCCCCGCAACCGGAAAGGGGAGTGGTAAATTAAGCAGCCTGTGCGCTTATGCCTGAGGAAATGATGAATACGTGCCTTGATCACAGACCCTCGCTTCTAAAAAGCAACAGTGTTTGTTATATTTATTGCTCAATGATTACTCACTACCGCGGCATGAAAACAACAAGATAGACCGCAACTCAGGATTAAAGAAATGCTTGATTACCGCTTCCCGACAGCTTTGCAGATGGTTTTGAGCGTAGCGATGGCGGAGCAATTGGGTAAACGCTCGACCAGTGCCATTCTGGCTTATGGCCTGGAAGCGAACCCCAGTTTCATCAGGAAACTCATGGTTCCGCTCACACGCGATGGCATTATCGTCTCGACGTTAGGCCGTACCGGCTCCATTCATCTGGGCCGTCCGGCTGGCGAGATCACCCTGCGCGATATTTATACCTCGGTGATTGAAGACAAAAAACTGTGGGCCTCGCGCCCGGATGTTGCGCCGCGTTGCCTGGTGAGTGCCAACCTGTGCTGGTATTTCAAATCGATAGCCGATGAGGCTGAACAGGCGTCCCTTAACGTGCTGGAAAAACGCACCGTGGCGGATGCTCTTGCGGAACTGAAACAACGCGATACCAGCAACTGCGAACCCCTGCCAGACTTCGAAATCGAAGACCTCTGCAAGAAATCCCGCTGATTTTCCCGGAGCGCATCAATGCGCTCCCTGCACATTTCTTCACACGCAAAAAAATCCGGGCCTGGAGCCCGGATTTTGCACTGTTCTGGAAAGTCAGAGCCATCACACCGTCTGCATTTCACCTTCCGGTTGTTTACGTGTCACCAGCTTACGCAGCGCCACATAAAACACCGGGGTCAGGAACAAACCAAACAGCGTCACACCCAGCATCCCCGAGAACACCGTAATACCGGTGACACCACGCACTTCGGCACCGGCACCTTCACCGAGAATCAGCGGGATAGTCCCGGCGATAAAGGCGATGGAGGTCATCACGATGGGACGCAGACGCAGACGACAGGCTTCCAGCGCGGCTTCGACAATTCCTTTGCCCTGCATCTCAAGTTCACGAGCAAACTCGACAATAAGAATCGCGTTTTTACACGCCAGCCCCATCAATACCACCAGACCGACCTGCACGAACACGTTGTTATCACCGCCAGTGAGCCACACGCCGACCAGTGCCGACAGCATGGTCACCGGAACAATCAGGATCACCGCGAGCGGCAGCGTCCAGCTTTCGTACAGCGCCGCCAACACCAGGAATGCCAGCAACACCGACACCGGGAAGACGATAAAAGCTGCGTTACCCTGAGTGGATTGCTGGTAGCTCAGGTCAGTCCATTCGATATTCATTCCATTCGGCAACAGCTGATTCGCGATGCTTTCCACTTTGGCCATCGCCTGCGAAGAAGAAAGCACGCGTGGGTCGGCGTCACCAATCAGGTCTGCCGCCGGATAACCGTTATACCGGATCACCGGATCCGGGCCATAGGTAGTGGTGATATTCACCATGCTGCCAATCGGCACCATCTCGCCGCGATCGTTGCGGGTGCGCAGATTGGCAATATCCTGCACGCTGTCGCGGAAATCCCCGTCAGCCTGCGCCATCACGCGCCAGGTACGACCAAACTTGTTGAAATCATTCACATACGCGGAACCCAGGTAAACCTGCAACGTACTGAACAAATCGGTCAGCGACACGCCCTGCGCTTTGGCTTTATCGCGATCCACCTGCACATCCAACTGCGGCACGTTAGCCTGATAGGAGGAAATCGGGAACATCATACCTGGCGTCTGCATCACCGCTCCGGACAGGGTATTGATCGCCGTTTGCAGCTGGCCATAACCCAGACCGGCACGATCCTGCACATAAAGCGAATAACCGGAACCCTGACCCAGACCGAGGATCGGCGGCGGCATAATGGAGAAGCCGAAACCTGACTGAATTTTGCTGATTTTAGCGTTCAGTTCCGCGTTAATCTGCGCCGCAGTGCGCTTACGCTGGTCAAACGGCTTCAGACCAAAGAACACCGTGCCGGTATTCGGCGTATTGGTGAACTGCAAGGCATTGAGGCCGGGGAAGGCCACCGCATAAGCCACTCCTTCGGTGTTCATACCGATTTCGCTCATCTTACGAATCACTTCGTCGGTACGCGCCAGCGAGGATCCCTCCGGCATCTTCACGCCACCAATCAGGTACAACTTGTCCTGCGTCGGGATAAAGCCGCCGGGTACGCTGTGGAACATCCAGCCTGCGCCTGCCAGTAACAGCACGTAAACGCCAAATACCGCTCCGCGACGACGCAATGTTTTGCCCACCAGCGATTGATAGCCATCGGCACTGCTCTGGAAAAAACGGTTAAACGGGCGGAACAACCAGCCAAATAAACGATCGATCAACCGCGTCGCCATGTCTTTCGGCGCATGGTGATCCTTCAGCAATTTTGCCGCCAGCGCCGGAGACAGCGTCAGCGAGTTAATGGCCGAAATCACCGTTGAGATAGCGATGGTGACCGCAAACTGTTTATAGAACTGGCCGGTCACACCGGAGAGGAAGGCCATGGGCACAAACACCGCGCACAGCACCAGCGCAATAGCGATAATCGGGCCGGATACCTCACGCATTGCCTGATGTGCCGCCGCTGTCGGCGAGAATCCTTGTTCGATATTACGCTCGACGTTCTCCACCACCACGATGGCGTCATCCACCACGATCCCGATGGCGAGTACCAGGCCAAACAGGCTGAGGGTATTGAGTGAAAAGCCCAGCAGATACAGCACGCTAAAGGTCCCCACCACCGAGATTGGCACTGCCAGCAGCGGGATGATCGAGGCGCGCCAGGTTTGCAGGAACAGAATCACCACCAGCACCACCAGGACCACTGCTTCCAATAGCGTATGCACCACCGCTTTGATCGAGTCGCGTACGAACACCGTCGGATCGTAAGGTGCCGCCCATTGCACATCGTCCGGGAAGCGCGTGGCCAGTTCAGCCATTTTGGCGCGCACCGCATTGGAAAGATCGATGGCGTTGGCACCCGGTGCCTGGAAGATACCGATACCTACCGCATCTTTGTTATTGAGCTGCGAACGCAGGGCATAGCTGCCGGACCCCATCTCAATACGCGCCACGTCGCGCAGACGCACCAGGGAACCGTCATCGGCGGTTTTCAGGATGATATCGCCGAATTGCTGCTCGCTTTCCAGCCGTCCCTGGGTGTTGATCGACAGCAGGAAGTCGCTCTCTTTCTTCAGCGGTTCCGCACCGAGTTGACCGGCAGACACCTGCACGTTTTGTTCCTGCATCGCGCTGACCACATCCGATGCAGTCAGGCCACGCGCGGCCACTTTATTCGGATCGAGCCAGACACGCATCGCGTACTCACCCGCGCCGAAGATCTGAATCTGGCCGACACCCGGCAGGCGTGCCAGCTCATCTTTCACTTTCAGCGTGGCGTAGTTACGCAGATAGAGCGAGTCATACTTACCGTGGGGTGAGAACAGATGCACCACCAGCGTCAGAGTAGGTGACTGCTTCTGCGTGGTGAGACCGAGCTGGCGTACCGCATCCGGCAAACGCGCTTCAGCCTGTGCCACACGGTTTTGCACCTGTACCTGGGCCTGATCGGGATCGGTACCCGGACGGAAGGTCACGGTGGTGACCAGCACGCCATCAGAACCGGCCACTGATTTCATATACATCATGTTTTCCACCCCGTTGATCGCTTCTTCCAGCGGCGTTGCCACCGAATCAGCAATCACTTTGGGGTTGGCGCCGGGATATTCTGCGCGTACCTGCACGCTGGGCGGCACCACATCGGGGTATTCACTGATCGGCAGCAGCGGAATGGCGATCAGCCCGGTGACAAATATCAAAATCGACAGCACAGCCGCGAAAATTGGCCGGTCGATAAAAAAGCGGGAGAAATCCATAACAGGCAGTCTCGATAGTTATTGGGCGGTGCGCATCGCTACCGGTTGCGCGGTGACCGGCATGCCGGGCATAAAGACTTTCTGTAAACCGTTCACAATCACCTTGTCGCCAGGTTTCAGGCCGCTCTGCACGATACGCAGGCCATCAGCCAGGTCACCCTGCTGGATATCACGGCGCTGCGCTTTGCCGCTGGCATCCACCACGTAAACGTATTTACGATCCTGGTCAGTCAGCACGGCTTTATCGTCGATCAACAGGGCGTTGAAATCAGCGCTGCCGGGCAGGCGCACGCGGGCAAACAAGCCGGGAGTGAACTGACGTTGCTGATTATCCAGCGTGGCGCGCATGCGGATGGTGCCGGTGCTGGCTGTCAGCTGGTTATCAAGGAAATCGACTTTACCGACATGGGGATAGCCCTGTTCACCGGTCAGGCCAATTTCCACCGGCAGAGCGCCACGATTTTCTCCCTTGCGTGCCATGGCCTGGTAACGCAGGAAGGTGCCTTCATCCACGTCGAAATAGACGTAGACATGGTCCTGTGAGACCAGCGTGGTCAGCACGCTGGCGCTGTCTCCGGCGGTCACCAGGTTGCCGATGGTGATCATCGCGCGGCTGGCGCGGCCATCAATCGGTGCGGTAACACGGGTGAAGTCAAGATTGAGCTGGGCCATATCCACCGCCGCCTGCGCGGACAGCACGGAAGCCTGTGCCTGGCTGGCGGCGGAACGGCGCTGTTCCGCCTCTTCACGCGATACCGCCAGCGTGCCAATCAGCTTATCGGTACGTGCCGATTCACTGCGTGCCAGCGCCGCCTGACTGCGTGCCTGCGCCAGTTCAGCCTGCGCCTGCTCCAGTGCCGCGCGGTAGGTGCGATCATCGATAGTGAACAGTACCTGGCCTTTCTTCACTTCATCGCCTTCGCGATAGTTAACCTGGTCGATGTAGCCGGATACGCGCGGGCGCAGCTGTACGCTCTGCACCGCTTCGATACGGCCATTAAAATTGTCCCACTGGCTGACTTTCTGCTGTACCACCTGCGCCACACTCACTTCGGGCGGTGGCGGTGGGGCACTTTTTGCCACACCCCGATCACAACCGGCCAGCAGGCTTCCCAGCAGCACCACTCCTGACAGGCTTACGCCCAGACGAACCCCATATGTCTGCAGATGCATTGTAGTTATTCCGCGTTAGTCAAAAAATTGAAAGGTCTTGTACAAAAAATTTTGCAACTTTGACGGTTGCATTAAAACGTGATGAGTGTAGGCTTGTGCAAACTGCATCTGCAAGAATATCTGATACACTTTATGTGCGGTTTTGATCGCAACGGATCATGCAGGGAATAACCCTACGAGAAGTGCGGCATTTAATGCAATAATAAAACTTGCATTAAGTGGCATAGTCAGTACCCTTAAAGTGTAACTGCAATAGATACTGATACTGATCGCCACGGCGACGGGAGAGAATGGAATGATGAGCGACGCATTTATTCACGATCTGATCGACTGGATTGATAACAACATTGAAGCACGTCTGGATCTGGACACCGTAGCGGGTCGCGCCGGTTATTCAAAATGGCACCTGCAACGTATGTTCAAAGAACACACTGGCTATCCGCTGGGTGAATACATCCGGGCTGAGAAACTGAAAAGATCGGCGGACCGACTGACCACCACTAACGAACCGATCCTCAATGTGGCGATTTCGCTGGGTTTTGACTCACAACAGTCATTCAACCGCAGCTTTAAACGCCAGTATGGTGTGGCACCCGGCGCATGGCGTCGTCATGCAGGGCACCAGCCAAGCGTTATGCAATAAACTCCGCCAGGGCCAGCGTTGCTGGCCCGCGTTTTTCCCGCCTGAAAAGCCTGCTATCATCGGCCTCCTGAACTTCAGGAAGGCACTATGTCAAAGAAACTCTGGATTGGATTGATTATTGCGCTGGTCGCCAGTTGGGCCGGGCTAAAACCACATTTCTCCGCAGCACCAAAAACTGATATCGCGCAGCAGACCGATGCCGAAACCGTGGCGCGCTGGTTACAGCAGCATCATAAATTGCCTGATCTCTACATCACCAAAAGTGAAGCCCGCCGTCAGGGCTGGAATCCGGCCAAAGGGAATCTGTGCGATGTGCTGCCAGGCCGGGCGATTGGCGGTGACCGTTTTGGTAACCGTGAGCAGCGGCTGCCGCAGCAAGCCGGACGACAATGGTATGAAGCCGATGTGAATTACGATTGCGGCCACCGTGATGCCGATCGTCTGCTTTACTCTTCAGATGGCCTGATCTTTCTCACCACCGATCACTATCGCAGCTTTAAGCCGGTACCCTGACAATGCTGACGCTGACCTTTGATTTCCACCAACTGCCCGATCGTCAGGCGTTCTATCACGCGCTGGCGCACCAGACTCATTGCCCGTTTGCCTTCGGTAATAATCTCGACGCGTTATGGGATTGGCTGACGGGCGGCATGGCGCTGCCCGCGACGCTGCATTTACGCCATTTCGATGCATCCAGTATGGAATTTGCGCCGGTGCTGGCAGTGCTGGAAGAGGCTGAGGCGCAGCTGGCAGGTGAGCTGCGCCTGGTGCGCGATTAAGCGTGCAGTGGCAGCAACATAATAGCCAGCGTCTGGCGGGCGCTGGCCGGTAAGTCGCCACCGCCGGTGTAGCCATTATTCTCGACAATCACGCTGTTTAGCCCCACCAGCCAGTCATAAATGTAATAGGCGGTGTGGTTAGCCGGTGCGGCAGAGAGTCGCGTCAGGCGCTGACCTGACGAGAAACTGACGCTGGGCGCGGGTGGTCGGGCAAAAATAGTCTGGCCGCGATTGACCCGGCTTGCCGGACGCTCCGCTTCCGGGCGCTGCAAAAAGCCCAGCCAGGCGACAAAATCCCCCAACACCGTCATGGCACGCGAAACCTGACGATCGGTACGCGCCTCATGTGCGCTGGCCTGTGCATCCGGCTCATTCAGTGCCGTCTGTAGTTTACTCAGCATCTGATGACGGAAGCTGGCGGTGATCAACTCCTCCACCAGCAACTCCAGCGTAGGTTTATCGACGTTAAGCAGTGCGAGCAGGCTACGACTTTCCGGCAACTGGCGCAGGTGATCCAGCCACAACGCAAAGACCTGCTGCGGAAATTGCTTATCGTTCGGGCTGCTGTGATGGCGTGGTTCACTGGCGGTGACCGGCTCGTCTTTAAACAGATCGAACTCAAATCCGATACCGAAATAGCTTTGTCCGGCGGGGGTGGCCTGCGTCTTTTGCTGTGTGCCGCCGCTGTTCTGGCTGAGCCACAGCTGACGCACCGCATCACGTGACGGTTGCAGACGCTCCAGCAATTCACCATGCAGACCGGTACGATGTTGCAGACATTTCAGCAGCGTATCGGCGATGGTTTGTTTGCGTGCTGCCTGTTCCGGTGTGGCACTGGCTTCCGTCCAGGGTTGCAGTCGATCCACCAGTTTTTGTTGCAGCGCACTGAGTTGCAACGCCAGGCGGTCGCGACGTGCGTCCGGCTGCATTTCATCCTGCAACCAGCTGCCCATGCGATCAACGCCAGCACGATCCAGCGCCAGCATCGAACCCCAACTCTGGCCGGGTTGACCAATCTGGCGTTGCACTGCTTCATCCACATTGATTTGTTGATGGCGGGCATCGTAGGGGGTGATGGCCCAGATCAGGCGCGGTTTCTCACCGCTGGCAGGGATCGGTTGGTGCAGATGCCATTCGCGCAATGCCTGGCTGGCGAGATCGGCATCCTGGCGCTGGCTGGCAGCGGTACAAATCAATAACAGGTCGATATCCTGCCGTGCAGCGTAAAAACCCGGCAGCAGCGCGCGCTTTTGTTCCAGCAACCTGGCGCGTAGTGCATCACGCGTTTGCAGGCGCTGGCGATCGTCAAGCTGCGCACGGTCCGTTGGCGTGCCGGGTGCCGGTAGCTCCAGCATATCGGCTTCATCATACAACGCCTGACGTGGCGTCGAGCTGAGCGGGATGGTGATTTCCAGCGTCAGCAGGGCCAGTAAGCCAAGTGGCACCTGCTGCGCTTTGCCGACGCGATTGGCGACGATCGGGCACACCTCGATCATCTCCAGCAGGTCGGCATCGCTGGCAATCAGTTTCTCAGCGGGCAGTGACGCATCATCCACCAGCAGGCTGAGCGGGGCCAGCACGCGCGGCGCGTGGCGCAGCTGATGACGCAGGTGCATCAGGCTGCGCAGGCTTTCGCTCAGTGCGGTTTGTCCCGGCCACAGCAACGCGAACAGCTGCACGCGGTCGTCCACGTTCAGCCACGGGGCGAGGGCGACCGCCTGCGGCCAGAAGTGGCGATCCAGCACCTCGGCATGACGATGAT
The DNA here is from genome assembly GCF_047947045.1 of Pantoea sp. App145. Classification (NCBI taxonomy): domain Bacteria; kingdom Pseudomonadati; phylum Pseudomonadota; class Gammaproteobacteria; order Enterobacterales; family Erwiniaceae; genus Pantoea; species Pantoea sp. App145. The sequence goes on along the minus strand of NZ_CP133290.1, from coordinate 897,619 downwards.
AGCGACGGCTCCACGCCCACAGCGTGACCAGCGCATCACTCTCCAGTCCCGGCTCTGGTTCACTGAGACGATGGCGTTGCAGACGCTGCAAAGCGCTATCGATAGTGGCGGTATCCGGCTGCGCTTCGGTGGTGGCACAAGCCAGCATCAGGCGGATCAGTTCTGACTCGCTGAGCAAGGTTATCTCCAGCGGCCAGGCGCTGGATGAGGTTTCCCGCTGGTGGCTGAAACGAGTGGCGCTGGCAAAATCGAGATTGCCGGGATTGATATGCTGAAAATAGTTCAGGGTTTTGTCGCCAAGACGTGCCATCAGTTGCCCCTGCGCGTCGCCGACCATTTCACTCAGCAGCCAGGCTTTACCCGCCTGAGACTGACCAAATAACGCCAGCGTCACCGGCCGCGCCAGCTGACGCGCCAGCGCATGGCTTTCCACCCGGGCGCGACGCAGTTGCAGGCTCAGGGTATCGCCTTCCATCGTCAGACGAGTGGAGTGCGGTTGCTGCTGTTCCACCCAGTTAAGGGCACCATCGAGGGTTTCCTGTAGCAGGCCCAGGCGTTTTGCCAGCGTGGCTGGCGGCTGTTTTTTGGCGGTTCTCATTTTTTGCAGACGCTCCCGCTATCAATCCAGTATTGCGCATTCGCATTGCCCGTGGCGGAAAGCGTGTTCAGTTTCAGGCTCAATTGTTCCAGCGGAATGCGGCTGCCATCATCCAGACGCGCCTCGCTCAGCACCAGACGTTCCGGACCGGCATTATCCGGGCCGGGTTGCACGGCCAGCTTAATCCGCAACACGCTTTCACCCGCCACTTTGCGCGCTAACGCCGGGTCGGTGATGCTCAGGCTGTAAAGCGGCGAAGCGGGCCAGCGGTCGTTTTCCAGCTGGCGGAAGCCGAGGCAGACGTTACCGCGAATACGGAAGCTGCTCTTACGATCCAGCGCGAAGGCACCGTTATCGAGATCGATCTCGCTGTAGCACAGGTTGTCATCGCTCAGCGCCTGGGTTTCATCCAGCACGCCAAGGTAGCGAATGGTGGAGTAAGGTTCGAAATCCCCGGCGCGGAACCAGAAACTGCTGAGGCGCAGATCCAGCGCCAGCAGGCACAGCATGGCCCCGACTGCCGCGGTCGATTTCGGGTTATCAATACGGCCTTGTTTGTTGAACGGATACCAGTCGCTGGTGTGATAGCCTTCCAGCGACAAAATACGGCTGCCCGGCAGCGGTTGCAGGTGGCGTACCAGCGCCTGGATGCCGGGGAAACGCGACGGGCGGCCGGTCAGCAGCAGTACGTCACATTGATACAGCGATACCACTTCACACATGGCACGCAGCGCCGGGATGATCGCCATCCGATGTTGCAGGAATTCGCCATGCAGCTGGGCGAGACTGACCACCAGCGGTACTTCCAGCAGGTCAAAGCGGCTGTCACCGCCGAGGGTACGCTGAATTTCACCGTTGACGAACGCCAGTACAGCGCTGCCCGGTTTTTGCGGCACCAGCTCGCCAAACAGCGCGTTGATCTCGCTGTGGCTGTCGAGCGGGTTCCAGTTTTCATAACGCTCCAGCACCGCCTGCGCCAGCGGAATAAACAGTTGCAGGGTGACCTGCTGACGCAGCGTGGCCTGCCCATCCATGCGGCTGTCGTGGCCGAACAATTTATTCATCAGCGGTTCGGGCAGCAGCAGACCGGCTTTCTGCAAACTCTGCTGCAGGGCGGGCAGGATCCACAGCTGGATCACATCCAGCAGGATGTCGTCTCCGGCCACCTTGAAACCTTCGCGGAACAGCAGGCGTGGGGTGATTTTGACGTTGTTACCCTGGCCGTCATCAAGACGATATTGCGTGATGGCGAGATCGGTAGTGCCGCCGCCAATATCAATCGAGGCGATGCGCAGGCTTTTGCCCGGCAGCTCATCGGCTTCACGCGGGCGATCGGGGCGGGCCATGCTGGTAAAGAAATCTTCGGCGCGACCGGCAAAGTTGACCTGGGTTTCGTTGAACAGCCACACCATCTGACCGCAGGTGGCTTCATCCCACTCCATCTGCACATCCGGCACCGGGCGCAGGCTTTGGGCCTGCGTCTCGGCGGTAAAGGCTTCTTCCGCCGGGTGCCAGCCTTCCGCTTTCCACACCAGTGCGATGGCTTCCTGCATGCGGCGACGGAAAATTTCACGCTCCGGTTTCGGCATCGCGGAAGGCAGGGTGAGGATGACATGGCGCAGCTGACGCGGCGTCTGGCTTTGCGGCATGCGCTGCCGTTGCGCCACGCTGTTCATCTGCATCATCGCCTGTGCCAGTAATTCGCACAGCATAAAGGTCATCAGCGAGCTGCGGCTGTAGCTGGCGGAAAATACCGGCAGACGGTCATCCGCCGCCAGCGCATGCAGTGGCTGGCCTTCATCATTCAGCAGCAGGGTAAAGGGCAGCGCGGTAGCCTGTGGCTCGTCGCCGCTGCCGTTGGCGTTGAAACGCCAGCCTGGCTGATAGCGCGCTTCATCCCACAGATAACGGCGTGGGCTGGAGAGGCCGGTGCTGCCCTCCGTACCGGCACGCAACAGCGCGAGGCGACTGGCTTCGCGGCCAACACGCGTCAGTGACGGCCACATAAAGGCGTTTTCACGTCCGCTTTCCAGCGAGAAATTGGCTTTGCCAAAGCGGGGCTGGGCGAACTCCAGACGGCTGTCGAACAGTTCGTTGTACACCTGATGGGGTTGAGACAGGTCACGCAGTTGTAACTCATAGGTCTGACGCAGGCCATTGCTCTCTTCCGGGTGATCTTCCACCAGAATGCCGCAGGTGTGGGAGTTGCCGACATCAAGAATGATATCGACATTCACCGCCGGGGTTTGGGGTGAAGCCGCCTGAATGGTGATTTCCGCCAAATCGAGCTGTTCACCCAGCAGTTCCAGCAGGTTGAGGTAATGCGCCTGATATTCGAATTCGCGCAGCGCCTGATTCAGTTCCTGCTCGCGGCGTGATTCCAGCGCGCTGACCTGCTGGCTAAAGGTTTCGCGCAGCCAGCCATCAACCCAGGTGTGATCGAGGAATTCACCCAGTTCATAGTTGTGCCAGGCGAGGGCAAAACTGACGCCGTTCTGCGCATCGGCCTGGCTCAGACCCAGTTGCTCGCCACCCTCGCTTTCTGCCACCAATCGGGTGTCAAAGGCGAGGGTGATGCGATGGGTATTGCCTGCGACATCCGGCTGTGACAGCTGAGCCAGGTGCAGACGTGCCCAGTTTTCCGGGCCACCAATAAAACGACGGCCACTGGTGCAACGCAGCACCGGTAATGGCAGCCATTGATTGGCGAGCAGCGTCAGTGAATCGGACAGCGCAATATCGGATTCGGGGCGTACCACTTCCGGTGCGCTGCCATCTTCCGGATACAGCAAAAACTTGCCGCTGTTGCCGTCAACGTTCAGGCGCAGCAGCGGGCCATTGGCTGTCTGACGCACAAACTGGCGACGCGCCTGCAACGCAGGCAGACGCAGGCCAAAATCGAGAAACTGCACACCGCTATCTTCAATCAGCGTGATTTTTTGTTTGTCATCGATGAGGGGTGCCAACATGGTTATTTACTCTCACGCTTGATCGTCAACGGGAAAACCTGATCCGCGCCATATTGCGCGTCACAGCTGGCAATGCCATCGCCCTGTTTACATACCAGTTCCGGCATGCGGTAGCGCGATTTGTCGCTACAGCTGGCGGTGTATCGGCTGCGAACTACCATGGTGCCCGCACTGGTCATGGCAGCGGTGACGTCGGCCTTACAGCGAATACCATCGCCCTGGGTAATCAGCGCGGTGCCTTTGCCGTTTCTGATCTGATAACGCAGGCTCGGTGGCTTGCCGGTGGGCAGATTGGTCTGGCGCAAAGTGACACGCCAGCGGCCATCAAGGAAACGCACCGAACCGACGCGCACATCTTCTGCGGTGATCACCAAATCGTCGGCTTGTGCCGGTGCGGTAGGAACCGGAGCGACAGCCACCGGGGCTGGCGGCGCCACCGCTGCGACTGGCACAGGTTCAGGGGCGACGACCGTGGCGCTGGCCTGTGGCAGAGTGGTGGCGAGTTTTTCTGCCTGGGCCAGTACCGCAGGCGGAGCAATAGCTTTGCTGACCACGGGAGCCGGAGCCTGGACGACCGCAGGCGGTACCGCTTCCGGCGAACTGTGTAGCCAGAATGCCACACCGGCGGTGGCAGCAACGGCCACCGGTAGCAGCAGTAACCACGGACGCCATGAGCGTGCCGCAGGCGGTGGCGGGATGATTTCTGCCTGCTCCGGTTCTGGCGCGACAATCTCCGGCAGCAGTTCTTCGGTGGCGATGGCTTCGGGTTCAGGTTCTGCCACCCACAACGGCGTATCCAGCACCGGCGGCGGTTCCGGCAACAGTGACGGCAGTTGCTCATCGAGGCTGTCACGCAGACAGGCCAGCGCGTCATCACGCGAGCGTGCCTGCGGATCGACAAAGCCCCAGAAAGTAATCACGGGTTTGCCATCCACCAGATAGACATATTGCTGATCGGGGAATTGCAGAGTTTTACTCAGCAACGCGCCAAACAGGCGCATGGCAGGATTCTCGGTGTCGCGTGCGCGCTGGCTCAGAGCCTGGAGATCCTGCTGATTAAGGGTGAGTTGTTCCAGTGCCTGGCGACGTTCATGGTCGCTGGCCGCCAGCCACGAACGCACTTTGCCGCTGAACGGCGCGTACCAGTCGAGGCGATCGCCGCGTTCATTGGGCTGCGGAATGGCGAGGCAGTTCGCCAGCGTGGTTTGGCGGCGCAACCGCAGGGTTTCGCGAATTTGCAGGGCTGAGGCCCAGACCGGCTGGCCGTTCTCACCCAGTGCCAGTACCGCGTCGAGATTGCCGCTACGCAGAAAAGTTTTTGCCACTCGTTGGCCCTTATCGGTGAATGTCTGAGGCAGAAAATCGTGTGTGATTAGCGATGGTGGTGATCTTAAGCCAAATGCGGGCGAATCAAACGGCGGAAATAAGGGGGAAAACAGGGCGGTTTTCCCCGGCTGGGCGATAAATTGTGGAAAATTTAAGCGCGGGAGCGCGGCGACAGCACCAGCCAGGCCAACATACCGCCGACCAGGCCCCAAAAGGCGGAACCGATGCCGAGTATCGATACGCCGCTGGCGGTGATCAGAAACGCGATCACTGCGCTATCGCGATGTTGTGGTTCGGCCAGCGCGCGATGCAGGCTACCGGATAAGGTGCCCAGCAGCGCCAGACCCGCCAGCGTGGCGATCAACACCTGTGGCAGCGCACTCAGCAGCATAGCGATCAGCGCGCCGGTAAAACCGGTCAGAATATAGAAGAATCCGGCCAGTGCCGACGCCATCCAGCGACGGGACGGATCGGCATCGACCTCTTCACCCATACAAATGGCGGCGGTGATGGCAGCAATACACACCGAAAAGCCACCAAACGGTGACAGCACCAGCGCAATCGCGCCGGTCCAGCCGGTGAGTGCAGACACCGGCGGCTGATAACCATGCGCCTGAAGCGTGGCGATACCCGGCGCATTTTGCGACGCCATCGTCACAAGGAAATAGGGTATGCCAACACCGATCAGCGCTGCGAGCGTAAAGTGCGGCGTAATCCATTGTGGCACGCTGATGCTCAATGCCTGAGACGGGATGGCGATGGCGTGTTGACCCAGCGCCACCAGCACACCGGCGAACAACGCCAGGATGACCGCGTAACGCGGCAGCCAAAGGCGGCTGAACAGCCATACCAGGCACATGCTGCCGCACAACGCAAAATTGCCCTGTAAGCCGGTAAAAGTATTCAGGCCGAAGCGCAACAGTATCCCCGCCAGCATGGCGGCGGCCAGCGATTGCGGAATATATTTCATCAGACGGGCAAACAGGCCAGTGACACCGCACAGGACAATCAGCACGTTAGTGAAGACAAATACGCCCACCACTTCATGCAACGTCAGGCCGTGCAGGCTGGTTGCCAGTAGCGCCGCTCCCGGTGTTGACCAGGCCGCCAGCACCGGCATGCGTGTCCATAAGGACAGACCGAGCGAAGCGACGCCCATGCCAATTCCCAGCATCGACAGCCAGCCACCAATCTGCGCCGGTGTTGCCCCCGCGGCCTGTGCTGCCTGGAAAATAATGGCGGCCGAGCTGCTGTAGCCAATCAGTACGGCAACCAGGCCTGAAATCAGTATGGGCAGCGAAAACGAGCTGCGTGTGGTGGTGCTTATCATGCAGGGCGGTCCTTTGTGCGTTATAGCGCACATTGTTGCATGGGACGTTATAGCGCACAAGTGCTACACTGCGCGCGAGCTTGTCAGGAGATCCCATGGAAAATCTGCATCAACACCTGAGCCTGGCGCTAAAACAGTTGCGGCAGGCCAATGGCTGGAGTTTAACGCTGGCGGCTGCACGCACTGGCGTCAGCAAAGCGATGCTTGGCCAAATCGAACGCGGTGAATCCAGTCCTACCGTGGCGACGTTGTGGAAAATTGCCACCGGCTTTAACGTCCCTTTTTCCTTCTTTATCCAGCGTAGCGAACAGCCTCCGGGAATGGCGGCAACCTTTAGCCAGAGCAATGCACAGATGCACGCCAAATCGTTGCTGCCCTACGATGCGCAGCTGTGTTTTGATCTGCTGGAGGTGACGTTAGCGCCGGGGGCGCAAAGTGATTCTTCGCCGCATGAAGAGGGGGTGATTGAACAGGTGGTCGTGATCGAAGGCGAGTTGCTGCTGGGGGTTGAGGGTACCTGGCGCCGTTTACAGCCGGGTGAAGCCAGCCAGTTTGCCGGTGATAAACCACATAGCTACCGCAATCCACAGAGCACGCCATTGCGCTTTCACAGCCTGATCCACTATCCGCGTCGGCCATAAGGCTTACAAATTGATACGAAGGTAAACTACACAGTTTACCTTCGTATTTATATACTCGCGTTTCATTGTAAGGGAGATGTCGTCATGAGCGATCTGAACAGCGCCGCCGCAGCGCTGCGTAGCGTCAACGGCAAACTGGCCAGGCGTTTGCGTGAATCGGCACCACCGGGGGATCTCACCTGGTCGCAGGTGGCGGTACTCGGCTATCTGGTGCGTGATGGCGCGATGACCGTGACGGAGCTGGCACAGTCGGAAGGGGTGCGTACCCAATCAATGGGGGCGACAGTCGCCAGTCTGCTGACTGCAGGCATGGTGCTGGGTGAAGCCGATCCGCATGACGGTCGAAAAACCCGCTACTATCCAACCAAAGCCTGTCGTGAGCTGGTGGCAACTAATCGTGCTCAGCGTGATGACTGGCTGGTGAAAAGCATGGCGACGCTCAGCCCGCAGGAACAGCAAACGCTGCTGGCCGCTATTCCCTTACTGCAACGACTTGCCGACTAATAATCCTGAGAGGACTCAACATGGCTTTAACGACACTCGACGCCAAAACCGCCCTGATTGTGATTGACCTGCAACATGGGATTGTGGCGCTGCCAGTGGTGCATGATCCGAAAGTGGTGATCGAACAATGTGCGCGTCTGACTGATGCATTCCGCGCCAAAGATCTGCCAGTAGTGCTGGTTAACGTGGCTGGCGGTGCGCCGGGTCGTAATGAGCAGGCGCGCCACAGCGGCGAGCTGCCAGCAGACTGGGCGGTACTGGTGCCGGAAATGACGCCGCAGCCGGGCGACATCAGCATCACCAAAAAAACCTGGGGTGCATTCCACAACACCAGCCTGCACGAGCAGCTGCAACAACGCGGTGTGACTCAGGTGGTAGTGTGCGGTATCGCGACCAGCATTGGGGTGGAATCTACCGCGCGTCAGGCGTATGAATTAGGTTACAACGTCACGCTGGCCACCGATGCCATGACCTGCCTGAATGCGGATACGCATCAGAACAGCGTCGAACGCATTTTCCCGCGCCTCGGTGAAACCGGTTCAACGGCGGATGTGCTGGCGCTGCTGGGATAATTCCCGAAAAAAAGCGCGATAAATCGCGCCGCTACGATTGGTTGCATTGATTCGTAGCGGCGCGATTTTTTCGTGCAAATTTAATTACTGGAAGGCGTAGCTTACGGTCAGGCCCACGCTGTAGTTACGACCGGGTGCGGGTTCGTAATAGCGACCGTTGCTCTCGTTAACAATCACCGAACCGATATAGTTGCGGTCAAACAGGTTATCGACGCGGGTAAACGCATCCAGCGTCCAGTTCTCGCGAACCTGCCACTTGTAGCCGGTGTTCAGACCCACCACGGTGTAAGCCGGGGCTTTCACATCGTTTTCATCATCAGCAGCGATATCGCTCATATAACGCACATCGGCTCCGGCATACCAGCCGTATTCAGGCGCGTATGACAATCCGGCGTACGCCATGTTGCGCGCAATACCTGGGATGCGATTACCGTCGCAACTGTCCGTACCACAGGCGTTGCTGCGATAGCGCGCATCCAGCAGGGTCCATGCCGCTTTCAGCCGCCAGTTCTCACCGAACTGCTGATCCAGGCCCAGTTCAAGACCACGACGACGGGTTTGTCCGGCATTTTTATAGCTGGTCCGTCCGTTGCTGCTGCTATCCGCGACGATTTCATTATCCGTATCAGTCTGGAAAATAGCGGCGGTCAGCAGACCGTAACCGATACGTTTTTTAGTACCCAGCTCAACGGTATCGCTGGTGGCGGGTTTCAGACCGAGATTAAGTCCTGACTGCCCGTCAGAGCGGTAAGACAGCTCATTGATGGTCGGGGTTTCAAAACCACGTCCCGCGGAAACATAGGCGTTCCAGCTATCGTCGATGGCATATTTCAATGACGCTGCAGGCAGCCAGCGATGGTAAGTTGCGTTGCCGCTGTCATCACCGTTGCCAGGGGTGATATAGAAATCGTTGGAGTCAAAATTGACGGTGCTGAAACGCACGCCAGCATCCAGCGACCACTTATCCGTCAGTTGCCAGGCTGTTTGCAGATAAGGATCCAGATTCCACATCAGATTGCGTTCATTACGACGCATATCGCCCATCACGCCGTAATCGGTTACGCCGTTACTGGTGGTGAAGTTTTCATAGCCTTTGCGGCGTTCGGTCATGGTTTCATAATCGAGGCCGCCGGTTACCGTGAGCGGAATGCTGAACAGGGTGTCGCGATGGGTCCAGCGGGTGTCGATACCCTGGTAATGACGGGTAAGGGAAATCACGCCACCCGGATGTGCCGCGTTGGTCTGCGCACTGGCCGGAATAGACTGATACTGAGTGGTTTCACGCACACCGGCGTACATCATCACGCTCAGGTCGTCGTTTTCGCTCATCTGACGCTGATAATGCAGACCGCCCTGGGTTTGATCGACGGTTTTACGCGCGTTGTACAAAGTGACATTGCTCGCCACCTGGCGCGGGTTTTGCTCCCACTGTGCTTCCGTTAATCCGCCCGGATCCTGCGCATCCACATGAACGCTGTTGAACAGCAGCGTCAGGGTGCTGACATCATCAATACGTACGCCCAGCTTCGCGTTACCGAGATTTTTCTCTGCCGAGCTATGGTCGCGATAACCGTGTGTGGTAAAGCGTGAAGCGGAGATGGTGTAGTTCACGTCCCCGGCATGGGTACCGTCGCCGGTCGCGCCGCTGGCTTTAATGCTGTTGCGCCAGCTGCCGTAACTGCCGTACCAGCTGCTGGCTTCCAGCGTGGTAGGCTGCTGGCCGGTTTGGGTTTCGACATTGATCACGCCGCCGGACGAGTTGCCATACAGCGCGGAAAAGGGGCCGCGCAGCACTTCAACGTGGTCGATCGATCCGATGTCAACGTTTGAAGTCTGGCCCTGACCATCCGGCATGGTGGCCGGGATGCCATCGACGTACATGCGAATGCCGCGCAGGCCATAAGTGGAGCGTGAACCAAAGCCGCGCACCGAAATCTGTAAGTCCTGGGCATAATTTTGTCTGTTCTGGATTTGCAGGCCTGGTACCCCGTAAAGATTTTCCGACAGGTTAACGCGCGGTGCCGCATGGCGCATATCCTCGCCAGAAACCACGCTGACCGCTGCTGGCGTATCCAGTTCGGACAAACCAGAACCGGCGGGAGTGGCGCTGACCACCATGGTATTGCTGGCGTCATCCGCTGCCAGTAACGGTAAGGGGAACACCGCAGGCAGCGCCAGCCACAGCCCCTGACGCAGTAAAGCTATTTTCATTATGAAAGACCGTAACAAAAGAAGTGAAATGTACCGGACGGAACATTATGGCGCATATGTTAATAGTTTTTTCGCTTGTTTGAAAAGCGTTAATAGTATGACGGGTTATTGCCAACGCTCAGGTTTAAAAATGTTTTTTCACCGCACCTCTGGCCTGGCTGTGCAGCTGAATTCCTGTCAGGCTAGCGTTTTTGTCCGAAACCATAGAAGGGAATGAAGATGAGTCAGCAACCCGTAGTCGCGGTATTGGGGCTGGGCGCAATGGGCCATGCCTTTGCCGCTAACCTGTTGAAGAAAGGCTTTGTGGTACAGGGCTGGAACCGCACCCGCACCCGTGGCGAAGATTTAGTGTCTGCCGGACTGCTCCTGAGTGACAGCGCCGTACAGGCGGTGGACGGGGCGGACGTGGTGATCGCCATGCTGTCTGACGGTGAGACGACGCTCCAGGTCATCAGTGAAGCGCAAGGCGCGTTAAATCACGGTGCCACGCTGTGCCAGATGGGCACCATTGGGGTAGAAGCGACCGATGCGCTGATTGCGCAGCTGGCAGAAGCGCGTCCGGATGTGGTGTTTATTGATGCGCCGGTTTCCGGTACTAAAGCGCCAGCGGAAAATGCGCAGATTCTGGTGATGGCAAGCGGTGATCAGAGCAAAGCCCAGGCGGCAGAACAAGTGTTTGCGGCGATTGGCAAGGGCACCCAATGGCTTGGTGCTGCCGGGGCCAGCTCACGCATGAAGCTGGTGGTTAACAGCTGGCTGATTGGTCTGATGCAGAGCCTGGCGGAAAGTACCCGTCTGGCGGAGCAGTTTGGTTTCAACACTGATGACCTGTGGAAAGTGCTGGACGGTGGTCCGCTGGCCGCACCTTACGCCAAAATGAAACTCGGTATGATCGCCAGCGGCGACTTCACACCGCAAATGCATCTGATCTGGGCATTGAAAGATGCGCGTCTGGCGCTGGATGCCGCCGGTGACGCCAAACTGCCCGCGCTGGAGAACATCGTGGATGTCTGGCAGCAGGCGGTGGACGCCGGTTATGGCGAACAGGATCTGGCAGCGGTTTATCAGTTCCTGAAGCCGTAAAACGATGACGGCGGTGCTGAACTTCGATTTCACCAGCCGTCCGCTGGTGCCCTATGCCCATGATTATGCCCACGGCGATGCAGAGCCGTGGCATTACCATGACTGCGCCCAGCTGATTCACACCCTGAGCGGTGTGGTGAAGGTGGAGACTCAGCACGGCAACTGGATTGTACCGCCCAGTCGCGGTGTCTGGTTGCCCGCCGGTACGCGGCATGCGTTGCAGATTGTGGGTCAGGTGGCGGCGCGCACTCTGTTTGTTGATCCTCTGGCTCGGGCCGATCTGCCTGCCAGTTGCCAGGTGGTGCAGATCTCCCCGTTGCTGCGTGAGCTGATTGTCAGTGCGATTGCCTTGCCTGAAAGCTACTCAGCGGGCAGCCGCGCCGAGCGGATCTACGAACTGATTCTGGATGAAATCCGGGTGATGGATGTGCTGCCGTTCGGTTTCCCCTGGCCGGAAAGTGCACGTCTGATGGCGTTGTGCCAGCAGATCCAGCAGCAGCCCGGCGAAAACTGGACGCTGGCACGGGCAGCGGCAGAACTGTGCGTGGCGGAGCGCACCCTGGCGCGCCACTTCAGTCGCGAAACCGGTTTGCAGTTCAGCGACTGGGTGCGGCGGGTGCGCATCAGCGTCGCTTTAACCCGACTGGCGCAGGGCGACACGGTGCTGGCGGTGGCGCTGGACCTCGGTTATGACAGCCCGGACGCCTTCAGTGCGATGTTTCGCCGTTTACTCGGGGTTACGCCAGCGAACTACTTTCCTGCGGCAGAAAAGCGTGGGCGGCGTTAAGCAATGCCTGCAACGAGGCACGCGCTACGTCATTGTCGATACCCACGCCCCAGGCGCGCTCGCCACGACTATTCACACAACTGAGGTAGGTGACGGAGCGACTGTCACTGCGTTTGCCCAGGGTGTGTTCATGATAATCCTCAATACTCAGCGTCAGGTCATAGCGCTGGCGTAATGCGGTGACCGCGGCGGACAGCAACCCGTTGCCTTTGCCTTCCAGGCTGACCTGCTGTGTCCCTTGCTGCAGCCGGGCTTTCAGGCGCGTTTCTCCTTTGTCATCGCTATGACTTTCCGCTTCCAGCAGTCGCCGTGTCGGTTGCGTCAAACCGTAGTGTTCGCAAAACAGTTGCCACAGCGCGTGGTGGGTCATCTCCTGACCATGCGCATCGGTCTGCTGCTGCACGATACGGCTGAAGTCCTGTTGCAGGCCGCGCGGCAATTGCAGGCCGTGGTTCTGCTCCAGCAGCCATGCCGCGCCGCCTTTACCGGACTGGCTGTTAACGCGGATCACCGCTTCATAGCTGCAACCGATATCTGCCGGGTCGAGCGGCAGATACGGCATTTGCCAAATCGTTTCTTCGCGGTCAGCACGCTCGGCAAACCCTTTGCGAATCGCATCCTGATGCGAGCCGGAAAACGCGGTAAACACCAGTTCACCGGCATAAGGGTGGCGTGGATGCACCGGCAACTGATTGCAGCGCGTCACCACTTCCAGCACCTGCTGGATATCGCTGAAATCGAGTTGCGGGGCGACCCCCTGGGTATACAGATTCAACGCCAGGGTGACGATGTCCACGTTACCGGTGCGTTCGCCGTTGCCGAACAGACAGCCTTCAACCCGATCGGCACCGGCCAGTAACGCCAGCTCGGCACAGGCGATGCCAGTGCCGCGATCGTTATGTGGGTGCACGCTGATGCTCACCTGCGCGCGCTGGCTAAAGTGGCGGCAGAAATATTCAATCTGGTCGGCATAGACATTCGGCGTATTCACTTCAACAGTGGCGGGCAGGTTGATGATCATCGGTCGCTGCGCGCCAGGTTGCCAGATGGCCGCCACCGCTTCACAAATCTCCAGGGCGAATTCCGGTTCGGTAAAGCAGAAGGTTTCCGGCGAGTACTGGAAGGTCCATGCGGTGTCCGGCTGGCTTTCACAGCGGGCACGTATCTGGCGTGCACCGGCGCAGGCCAGTTCGATAATTTCTGCTTTGCTCTGGCGAAACACGCGCTCACGGAACAGCGGGGCGGTGGCGTTGTAAAGATGGACGATGGCGCGCGGTGCGCCACGCAGCGCCGCAAACGTCCGGTCGATCAGATCGGCGCGTGCCTGGGTCAGTACCTGAATGGCGACGTCGTCAGGGATGTGGTGCTGTTCAATCAGCAGGCGCACAAAGTCGAAGTCAGTTTGCGAAGCGGCAGGAAAAGCCACTTCAATCTCTTTAAATCCGCAGCGCACCAGCAGTTGCCAGAACTCCAGCTTGCGTGCGCTGTCCATCGGTGTCGCCAGGGCCTGATTGCCGTCGCGCAGATCAGTGGAAAGCCAGCGTGGTGCCTGGGTCAGCTGGCGTGAAGGCCACTGGCGTTCAGGCAGGTCAATCACCGGATAAGGACGATATTTTTCAGCGGGTTGGCTAAGCATGGGTGTTCTCCTTAGGGTCTGCTGTCAGTCTCGCTGAAGTCATAGCGCTGCGGCTCGCCCATTGCTGACAATTACCCGTGCAAAACTGACAAAAACCTGCACCCTTTGTGCGCCACGATTTGGCGAAAGCGTGGCGGACGCGTAGCATAGAACGATGTTATTTCGTTGTTATCAGCCTATGTCTCTTTCAATTTTCGATGGTCATAATGACCTGCTGCTTAACCTGTGGCTGCATCATCGTGATGCGCCCGCTCAGGCATTTTTCTCCGGCATAGAAAATGGCCACCTCGACTTCCCGCGTATGCAGCAGGGCAGTTTTGCCGGTGGTCTGTTTGCGCTATTCGTCCCGCCGCAACGCTATATCGAGCAGGTTGCGCCCCAGCGCGCGCAGGAGCGCTGGTCGCCGCTGGAGATTCTCTGGCAGCAACTGGCGATCCTGAAAACGCTGGTGGCTGAATCGCAGGGCCGTGCCCGCTTATGTCTGACCCACGCCGATATCGCCGCCTGCCGGGCGCAAGGGGTGCTGGCGATGGTGGCGCATATCGAAGGGGCCGATGGTTTTGATGGCGACGGTGACGCGCTGGCCGCGTTTTATCAGGCTGGCGTGCGCAGTATCGGGCCGTTCTGGAATCTGCCCAACCGCTTTGGCGTGGGCGTCACCGGTAACTTCCCGGGCTCACCGGACAGCGGTTCCGGTTTAACCGCGGAGGGTGGAGCGCTGATTGCCGCTGCGAATCAGCACCGCATGCTGATTGACGTCTCCCATATGAACGCTAACGCTTTCTGGGATACCGCGCGTTTATCCTCTGCGCCGCTGGTGGCGACGCATTCCAATGCCCATGCGCTGTGCCCGCAGCCGCGCAATCTCACCGATGATCAGCTGCGCGCCATCCGCGACAGCGGCGGCGTGGTTGGGGTCAATTTTGGTAATGCTTTTCTGCGTGCCGATGGTAAACGCGACACCGACACGCCACTGATCGAAATTGTTAAACATGTTGATCATTTAATCGCGATAATGGGCAGCGATCATGTGGCCTTTGGCTCCGACTTCGACGGCATCAGCGCGCCAGAGGCGTTGAAAGATGTTTCCGGGTTGCCACAGCTTTGCGCGTTATTGCGTGAAAATGGCTATGATCAGGCGATACTTGAGCAAATTACCTGGGGCAACTGGCAGCGGGTGCTGAAACAGATTTGGGGGGAATAACACAATTCCCTTACCTAATCGGGGTTGATCTGTACGTCACATTGGCGCAACATCAGCCCGCGTTGTGTATTGCGATCGGGATCACAAATCCTGGTGCAAGCATTCCATGCAGAGTTCGCTCTGCGTTATGAGACTTAGAGGAAGAATATTATGTGGAAAAAACCTGAATTTGTTGACCTGCGTCTGGGCCTGGAAGTGACTCTGTACATCTCCAACCGCTAAGACTTCTGCCCGCCACCTGCGCGGGCATTTTGTTTTCCTTCTCCGGTCATTTCTCATGTTTATTAAAGTTCTCGGTTCGGCGGCGGGCGGTGGTTTTCCGCAGTGGAACTGTAACTGCGCCAATTGCAGCGGCCTGCGCAATGGCACGATCCAGGCTCAGGCACGCACTCAGTCATCGATTATTGTCAGCGATAATGGTGAAGATTGGGTGCTGTGTAACGCCTCTCCCGATATCAGCCAGCAGATTGCCCACACGCCAGAACTGAATAAAAAGGGCGTCCTGCGTGGCACGGCGATTGGCAGCATCATTCTTACCGACAGCCAGATCGACCATACCACTGGCTTACTCAGCCTGCGTGAAGGTTGCCCGCATCAGGTCTGGTGCACGCCAGAAGTGCACGCCGATCTCACCAGCGGCTTCCCGATTTTCACCATGCTGCAACACTGGAACGGGGGGTTGCAGCATCACGCGCTGACACCACTGGAACCGTTCCGCGTTGATGTCTGCCGCAATCTTGAATTCACCGCCATCCCGATCCTGAGCAATGCGCCGCCGTATTCGCCATTCCGCGATCGTCCGCTGCCGGGCCATAACGTAGCGTTGTTTATTACTAACCACGCCAATGGTCAGACGCTGCTGTATGCGCCGGGCCTCGGTGAACCGGATGCGGTGATTATGCCGTGGCTGCAAAAAGCCGATTGCCTGCTGATTGACGGTACCGTCTGGCAGGATGACGAGCTGCTGACCACCGGCGTCGGTAAAAATACCGGCAAAGCCATGGGGCATTTAGCGCTTTCCTCAGCCCAGGGCATGATGGCGCTGCTGGGGTCGTTACCGGCCAAACGCAAAATTTTGATTCATATTAACAACACCAATCCCATCCTGAACGAGCAGTCACCGCAGCGCCAGTTCCTGACGCAGCAGGGCATTGAAGTGAGCTGGGATGGAATGGCGATTCATCTGCAGGAGTCTTCATCGTGATTATTACTGAAGCCCTGACGCCAGCCGCCTTCGAACAGGCACTGCGCGCCAAAGGTGCCTATTATCATATTCATCACCCGTACCATATCGCTATGCACAATGGCGAAGCGACGCCGGAGCAGATCAAAGGCTGGGTGGCGAACCGTTTTTATTACCAGACCAATATTCCGCTGAAAGATGCGGCGATCATGGCGAACTGCCCGGACCCGGCAACACGCCGCAAATGGGTGCAGCGTATTCTCGATCATGATGGCAGCAACGGTCATGAAGGCGGCATTGAAGCCTGGCTGCAACTGGGCGAAGCGGTGGGGCTGACGCGTGAAGAATTGCTGTCAGAGCAGCATGTGCTGCCTGGCGTGCGTTTTGCGGTGGATGCGTACGTCAACTTTGCCCGCCGGGCCAACTGGCAGGAAGCGGCCTGTAGTTCGCTGACCGAGCTGTTTGCACCGCAGATCCACCAGTCGCGTCTCGACAGCTGGCCACAGCACTATCCGTGGATTAAAGAGGAAGGTTATTTTTACTTCCGCAGCCGCCTGAGCCAGGCGAATCGCGATGTGGAGCACGGTCTGGCGCTGGCGCTGGAGATTTTTACCAGCGCTGAGCAACAGAATCGGATGCTGGAGATTCTGCAATTTAAACTCGACATCCTGTGGACTATGCTCGATGCCATGACCATGGCCTATGCGTTGCAGCGTCCGCCTTATCATACGGTCACCGACAAGGCGGCCTGGCACACCACCAGACTGGTATAAAAACATGAAAGATAACCTGATCCCTGCTTTCCGTCGCGGCTATCGTCTGCAATGGGAACCCGCGCAGGAGAGCCATGTGGTGCTCTATCCGGAAGGGATGGCGAAACTGAATGAAACCGCCACTGCCATTCTGGAGCTGGTAACGGGCAAACAGGATGTCGCCGCCATTATCACTACGCTGAACGCACGCTTCCCGGAGGCAGGTGGTGTGGATGAAGACGTGAAAGCGTTTTTGCAGTCAGCCGTTGAACAAAAATGGATCCAGTGTCGTGAACCCGAATAAACCCGGCATTACGCCGCCGCTGTGGCTGCTGGCCGAGCTAACCTATCGCTGCCCATTGCAGTGCCCATACTGCTCGAATCCGCTCGATTTTGCCCAGCAGGAAAAAGAGCTGACCACTGAACAGTGGATTGAGGTGTTCCGCCAGGCTCGCGCCATGGGCAGCGTGCAGCTCGGTTTTTCCGGTGGCGAACCCCTGACGCGTAAAGATTTGCCGGAGTTGATCAAGGCCGCGCGCGATCTCGGTTTCTACACCAACCTGATCACCTCAGGTATTGGCCTGACGCAGAACAAGCTTGATGCCTTTGCTGACGCCGGTCTGGATCATATCCAGATCAGCTTCCAGGCCAGCGATGAAACGCTGAACGCCGCACTGGCTGGCTCGAAAAAAGCCTTCCAGCAGAAGCTGGAGATGGCGAAGGCGGTAAAAGCGCACGGCTATCCGATGGTGCTGAATTTCGTGCTGCATCGCCACAACATCGACCAAATCGATAAAATTATCGATCTGTGTATCGAGCTGGAAGCGGATGACGTGGAACTGGCAACCTGTCAGTTTTATGGCTGGGCGCATATCAACCGTCAGGGCCTGCTGCCGACGCGTGAACAAATCGCGCGAGCGGAAGCCATCGTGGCGCAATATCGCCAGCGCATGGAGGCCAGCGGCAATCTCACCAATCTGCTGTTCGTCACCCCGGATTATTACGAAGAGCGTCCGAAAGGCTGCATGGGTGGCTGGGGATCGATCTTCCTCAGCGTCACGCCGGAAGGCACGGCACTGCCATGCCACAGCGCGCGCCAGCTGCCGGTGGAATTCCCATCCGTGCTGGATCGCAGCCTGGATGACATCTGGTATAACTCGTTTGGGTTTAACCGCTATCGGGGTTATGACTGGATGCCGGAGCCGTGCCGTTCCTGTGACGAGAAAGAGAAGGACTTCGGTGGTTGCCGTTGCCAGGCCTATATGCTGACCGGCAATGCCGACAACGCCGACCCGGTGTGCAGCAAGTCGCCGCATCATGACAAAATCCTCGAAGCCCGGCGCGAAGCCAGCTGTAGCGATATCAAAATCGCCCAGTTGCAATTCCGCAACCGCACCAATTCACAGCTGATCTACAAGCAGCGCATTCTGTGATGACCACGCGCAGCCTGCGGCTGACGAACGGCCTGTGTTGCCATTTACATCATCAGCCCGATGCTCGCGCCGCCGCAGCGCTGCTGCGCGTGGAGGCGGGTAGCTTGCAGGAGCCGGACCGCTGGCCGGGGCTGGCGCATCTGCTGGAGCATCTGCTGTTTTGTGGCAGTGAGGGCATCACAGACGACCAGCGCCTGATGCCCTGGGTGCAGCAGCAGGGCGGTCAGGTCAATGCCACCACGCAGCTCAGTCAGAGCGCTTTTTTCTTTCAGGTTGCGGCCAGTGAACTGGAAGCGGGCGTGGCGCGGCTGGTGGCTATGCTGGAGGCACCGTTACTGACGCCCGCAGCGATTACGCAGGAAAGCGCGGTGATCGACGCCGAGTATCGCTTGTTGCAGCGTCATGCTGAAACCCTGAGCGAGGCAGCGTTGCTGGATATGCTGGCTGCCCCCCACGAATTTCAGCGTTTTCGCGTCGGGAGTCAGGCAGTTTTTGGTGACAATGTCACCAGGCTGCGTCAGGCGCTGTGTGCCTTCCATCAGCAGTTCTATGTCGCGGGCAATATGACGTTGTGGTTGCAGGGGCCGCAAACGCTGGATGATCTGGCGGCGCTGGCGGAACGTTATGGTCAGCAGCTGTTACCTGGCGCGTTGCAGGCGTCGCCGGTATCCCCACAACCGACAGCGGTGCGCCAGCGTCTGCTTCAGTTGCCTGGCAGCGAAAGCTGCTGGCTGACGCTGCTGTTGCCGGGTGAGATGGCATCGTTGCGTGATGAAATCAGCCAGTTACGTCGTTTCTGGCTGGATGAAGCGCCCGGTAGCCTGCTGGCGCAATTACGTGCTGCGGGGTTGTGTGAAGATCTGAGTATTCAGTGGCTGTGGCGCGATGCACAGTACAGCTGGCTGGCGTTAAAGTTCACCGGACAAACCCTCACAACGCAGCAGGCACGGCATATCCAGCATCACTTCCGCCAGCATCTGCGCGCCCTGGCGCAAACCAGTTCGGCGCAACGTCAGCATTATCAACAGCTGGCGCGGGAGGATTTCAGCCAACTGTCACCGCTGGAACAACTGCGCGGCCGCGCGCTGGGTTTTGCGCCGGACGTATCGTGTGACTTTTCCGGCGTGCTTAACGCCTTGCAACAGATGCCCCCGCTGGTGCTGCTGACGCAACGCCAGCTGGCGGCTACATTGCATCAAACCCAGGGATTCAGCGTATCGGTTGCTGACTGGCCCGCAGAGGCCAGCGAGCATGTAGAAAGTTTGCCGTTCTGGTTTTATCCGCAGGCAGAGGCGCAAGCTTCCCGTGCGCTGCCTGACCGTGTCTTTCCGTTACTGAACGTGAACCCGGTTCAGCCGCAGGAGACCCTGCTACTGCGTCCGGCGTTTTACCAGCCTTGCAGCGATGAAGATGGCGAGGCGCGGCAGCGTTTGCTGCGTCCGGTGCTGGCTGCGCTACGTCATGCAGGCGGGCGTGGCAGCTGGCAGCTGTTACAGGGCATCTGGCAACTGGTCATGCACCTCCCCAACGATGACGATGCTGCGCTTGCGGCGGTGGCTCAGGCGGTGCAGGCGCTCAATATGCCCTCTGAACCTCAACCCGTCAGGGCTGCGGAAGGCATTGCGATTCGCCAGTTATTATCGGCATTGCCGCAGCAGTTGATCACCCCGCGATCCTCAGCGCGTTGGCAGGCTGCGTGGTGCGGCCAAAGTACCGCGTTGCGTGCTGGTGTAGCGCGGGCGCTGAGTGATCTCCCGGAGGGAGCGACCTCCCCGGCACCTCGCTTAAACCATGGTGTGACCGCCATCCCGTGCACAGGCAGCGATCAGGCGCTGCTGGTGTTTATCCCGCTGAGCGAGGCTGATGATGACGCGCTGGCGGCATTACGCGCGCTGGCGTTGATCTATGAACCGCGTTTTTTTCAGCAGTTACGCGTGGAGCAGCAGATCGGTTATGTGGTGACGGCGCGTTATCAGCGTGTAGCAGATGTTGATGGCATCCTGTTGGCGTTGCAGTCGCCCGATATTCCCTGGCGGGAACTGCTTGGCCATTGCAAACGCTTTCTGCGCACGCTGGATATCTCTGCCGCGCCATTTGAAGCTTTGCAGCAGACGCTGCTGCTGCAATGTGTTGTGAGTGACAATGCGGATGCTGCACTGAGTGCGCTGCGTCAGCAGCAGGGTTTACCCGAACTGACCAGCACGGCGATCCGCCAGTTGGAAAGGGCGCAATTGCAGCAATTGCATCAGCGCCTGCTGCGGCAACGTCGGCGCTGGCGGATTTTATTGGCGATAGGCCAGCCATGAAACTGTCCCTGGTGTGAATTGTTTCATATTGATATTGCTGAATTTTTTTGAAAATTTCGTCCAAAACTCTTCACTGTTCCTGCGCCGCATAATCCCGGACACTCTTCGGTATATTCTGAACCAAGAGGAACAACTGGTGAAAAACGTTACCCGCTTTGCGCTGCCCCTGCTGGCCGCTGCCACCCTGTATGCACCGCTGTCACAGGCTGCGGCTATGCACTACGATCTGAACCCGGAACACACATCAGTGATTGTGACCTGGACCCATTTCGGCTTCTCGCATCCGACTGCGGATATCCCGAACAGCAAAGGCACCCTGGTGTTTGATAAAGACCATCCGGCACAGTCACGCGTTGATGTTACGTTGCCAGTCAGCCAGATCGACACCCACGTCCCGGCACTGACCAAAGAATTCCTCGGCAAAGAGTATTTCGATACCGCGAAATATCCTTCAGCGGTATTCCACAGCACCAAAGTGGTGGCGAAGGGCGACAACAAGTTTGATGTGGAAGGGAATCTGACCCTGAAAGGCATCACCAAACCGGTAACGCTGCACGCCACGCTGAACCAGCAGGGCGAGCATCCGATGGTGAAGAAACAGGCGATTGGTTTTGATGCCACCGGCACCATCAAGCGTTCTGACTTTAAGCTGGATAAATACGTGCCGGCAGTCAGCGACGATGTCACGCTGACCATCTCGACCGAAGCTTATGCCAAATAATTGATACTGTAGCGGCGCGATAAATCGCGCCGCTACAGGTTGGTGTCGTGCTTATTCGGCCCAGAACTTCTTCTTACTGGTTTTGCCGATGCCCGGATTACACGTGTTGGTGGGATCGAGCTGTTTCCAGTGCTCCACATGTTCGCAGGATGCGTGGTACAAATGGCCGACGTTATGTTCTGC
Source organism: Pantoea sp. App145 (assembly GCF_047947045.1). Taxonomy (NCBI): domain Bacteria; kingdom Pseudomonadati; phylum Pseudomonadota; class Gammaproteobacteria; order Enterobacterales; family Erwiniaceae; genus Pantoea; species Pantoea sp. App145. The sequence continues at coordinate 876,180 of NZ_CP133290.1, read as the reverse complement.
CGGATACTTCGCCCCGCGCTGCTCCAGATACACTTTCACCGCTTCTTTGAACGCCTTCGCATCCACACCCGCCTTCAGCACATAATCCTGATGATTAACGTAGCAAAAGAAATGCCCGCAGCAGGAATCGACCTGCACCTGCTCAGCCAGATGGTCTGGCAGGGTTAAGCGCCATGCATCGTCATTACGGCGCAGCGCCACGTCGAATGCCACCAGACGCTCATTCGGGTTATAACCGAGGGCATCACAATAGGAGATGGTGCAGCCGCCCACGCCAAAACGCACCAGAAAGGCATCCGCCGCTTCTCGGGCATCGCAGTGGAAAAAGCCGCCGCTGTGGCTGGCGAAAAACGTCTCCAGCAAGGTCTGCAATTCAGCGGTTTGTGCCGATTCCACCTTAATCATCAGATGATGTTCATATTCGCTGCGGTAATCCATGATGCGCGGTGCCACGAAGCGCGGCGTGATCTGGTTGAAGAATTGCAGCACCCGATCAACAAAATTGCGGGGCAGAAATTTCAGATGGCTGACGCGCACATCCCATTTGGCTTTATTCGCCATCAGACGCGGCAGAGCCTGCGGACCGAGCTTACGAATCGCCAGATACATATGCTTGGCGTAGCGCACGGTGAGGTCAAAGGCGTGGCGATGGATGTACTCCGCCTGCACCGGTAACTCGCTCATCTGCGTCAGCAGATAGCGGCGCAGGGCCACCAGCACCGCTTCATCATTGGTGCCGATATAGAAGGTGTCGCTGCCTGCACTGGCTTCAAAGGTGGGGAGACGGACGGCAAAGACCACCACTTTGCCTGCACTGCCGGAGCTGTCATGCAGGTATCGAATATCACCGTTAAAGCGGGAAGGGCTGTCGGCGGTGACGTCACGCAGGCGCTCGGCGTAATCCTCCGCCCAGATTTTGCCCTGCCAGTCCGGCTGCTCGCCAGTCTGATACTGCTGGCGAGTCAGATTGTCCAGCATGGCTTCCGGCGTGTCACCGAGGTCAATACCCAGATGGTTGACCATCTCCAGTCGGCCATCGTCATGGATGCGAGCAAACAGTGATTTCTCGGTAAATGCCGGACCGCGACGAATCAGCGAACCGCCGGAGTTGTTGCAGATGCCGCCGACCACGGACGCACCAATGCATGAAGAACCAATCACCGAGTGCGGTTCGCGCCCCAGCGGTTGCAGAGTCTGCTCCAGTTCCGTCAGGGTAGTACCAGGGAAGGCAATCACCTGACGTGCCTCGTCGATCACCTGCACACCTTTCAGCTGGCGCGTGCTGGCAATCACCACTTCACGATCATAATCGTTGCCGTCTGGCGTAGATCCGCCGGTCACGCCGGTATTCGACGCTTGCATCAGAATAATGGCGTTATGCGCCACGCATACCTGAAGAATTTGCCACAGTTGCGGTAATGTCTGGGGCAGCACCACGGCCAGCGCCTCGCCGCGCCCAACGCGGAATCCTTTGGTGTACCAGGCTTTATCATCAGAATGGGTTAACAGCTGTTTTTCACCTACCACGTCACTCAGTTGACGCAACATTTCCTGCGGGGATGTCATGTTTTCTCTTCTGTGTCATGTGTCTGCTGGGTTATTGGACAGGCGCAGATGGCGGAATGTCAATGATTGATCGGTAATGACGTTAAAATAACGCACGGAAGCATTATCCCTTTATCTTCCGCGGAGAAACCGCAGCGTAGCGATAAAAATGCGCGGGTTATCACAAAATAGATTTAAAGAAAAAAGACCCACTAAGGGTTAAATATCCCCAGCCATTTTGATAGTCAAAATAAATATAACATCATGAAAAATATAATAATTACCGGAATGGGGAATAATTTATCATGTGATATAAATCACAGAAATTGGCGTTCAAGGCACCGTGTCAACAATCTGAGTGAATAAATACGTAGTGAAAATGTGATCTTCATTGCAAATATAATCCCTCTTCATCGGAAGAATGAATCACAGAAGCACAGCGTGAGGAGTGGGAACAATGAGAATTGGCATGGTGATCAGTGGTGGTGATGTTACCGGCATAAATAATTTTATTTTTCAGATTTCTCGTTTAACGCAGGCAGAAATGGTGTTATTTAACGGCGGCATTCCGGGTTTGCTGGAAAATAAACATCAGGAGATGGCGCAACGTGATTTAGTGGATTACGCCATCGCCGCCATTCCGGTAATGCAGTCGGGCAGGCCGACACGGAAACTCATTCGGCCAGAATATGAGTCTATTGCCAAACAACTTAAATCACTGCGTATCGATGTGCTGATTATGGCGGGTGGTGATGGTTCGCTGCAATTTCTGCATACGCTGAGTGAATTTGGTGTGAATTGTTTTGGCGTCGGCATGACAATTGACAATGACGTATTCGGCAGCGATTACACCATTGGTTTTTCCACCGCCTGCGAACAGGTATTAAAAGAAGTTACGAAGTTACGTAATACCGGCCGTGGTTTGCCGGGGCGGGTATTTATGGTGGAACTGCTGGGGGGCTACTGTGGTGAGTTAACGCTGCAATCGGCGATTAAATCGAATGCGGATTTTGCTCTGATCCCGGAATGTCAGATTCCGTTGCAGGAGCTGGCGCAGCGCGTCTCGCAGCGTCTGGCGGAACAGAATAGCGTGGTGATTCTGTGCTCTGAAGCCTACACCCGTGAATATTCACCGGGGTTTCAGGGGGCGATTGATACCTTAATTAAACAACTGGAACCGATGATTGGCGTGCGTATCCGTAAAACCATCATCGGTTATGGCCTGCGTAATGGCGATCCCACCTGTGAGGAAATTTACCAGGGGACCATTATGGCCAGTGAAGTCGCGCGTTGTATTCAGTCGGGAATGCGCAATAAAGCGGTCATTATTAATGGCAGCAATAAACCGATACCCATTGATTTAATAAGCATGAAAAAACGCCTGGTCGACACCGAAGGGCATCATTACAAACTCGCTAAACAACTGCATATTCTGTGAGGAGATAGCCATGCTGAAAATATTATGTGTATGCGGATGTGGTCTGGGATCCAGTTTCGCCATCGAAATGAGCGCCAAAGCAGTATTAAAGAAGTTGGAAATCGAGGCGGATATTGATCACACCACCATTTCCGAAGCTAACGCATTTAAATCCGACATCATTTTAACCCAGAAAGCATTTGCCGATGTATTAAATGCCGATGCCAGCCCGGAACAAATGAAGCGGGTGATTATTCTCAACCGGTTGACGGATAAAGCGGAAATTGAGCAAAAAATCGTGGCATTTATGAAAGAGCACAACATGAAGGTTGCTAACCATGAATAGTGTGATCAACTTCCTGGTAAAAGATCTGCTGGGGCAGGCATCGATTCTGATTGCCTTTATTGCCCTGGTCGGTTTGTTACTACAAAAAAAATCAGCAGGCAAGGTGGTGGAAGGCACCTTTAAAACGCTGCTCGGTTTCTTAATTATGATGGCCGGTATCAACATTATTGTTGGCACGCTGACCTTCCTCAACACCATCTTTACCCACGGCTTTGGCATGCAGGGTTATATCACCGACGTTGCTGCGATTGCCGGGTTAGCGAACCGCGAGCTGGGTTCAGAAGTGGCGCTGACGCTGTTGGTGATCTTTATCGTCAACATCATTATTGCCCGTCTGACACCGTTCAAATACATCTTCCTTACCGGACAGGCGCTGCTGTGGATGGCGACCATCGGTGCGGTGATCGGCTACAAAGCGGGGCTGACAGGCTTACCTCTGATCCTTACCGGCGGCATTTTTGGTGGCGTAATGGCGGTGGTGATGCCCGCGCTGGCACAACCCGTGGTGCGACGCATTACCGACTCGGACGACGTTGCCCTCGGCCACTTCTGCACCATTGGCTATCTGGTGACGGCGGCGGTGGCGAAGGTGGTGGGTAAAGGATCGCGTTCTACCGAAGACCTGAAGCTGCCGGATAACTTCAAATTTCTCCAGGACACCTATTTGTCGATGGCGGTGGTGATGGTGCCGATGTACCTGATCCCGGCGGTGGCAGCAGGCCCGGCATTTATTGCCCAGTACAGTAACGGTATGAACTACCTGATGTATGCCTTTATGCAGTCGATTCAGTTCGTGGCCGGGGTGTTTGTGTTGTATAGCGGCGTGCGTCTGCTGCTGAATGAGCTGGTCCCGGCATTTCGCGGCATCGCCATGCGCATCGTGCCGGATGCCAAACCGGCGCTCGATTGCCCGGTGATGTTCCCTTATGCGCCAAACGCGGTGATCGTCGGCTTCCTTGCCACTACCCTGGGTTCCGTCGTCGGCATGCTGGTGTTCCCGATGTTTGGTCTGGCGATGATTTTGCCCGGCCTGCTGACTAACTTCTTTGCCGGTGGCACGGCCGGGGTGTTTGGTAACGCACTCGGCGGTCGTCGTGGTGCGATGATCGGCGGTTTTGTCCACGGCCTGTTTATTACGCTGCTGCCCGCGATTCTGGTGCCGATGCTGGAAAGCTACGGTTTCACCGGCGTGACCTTCAGCGATTCGGATGTCATCAGTACCGGCCTGGTACTCGGTCATGCGTTCCAGAATAACTGGCTGTTCGTCGCCCTGTTTATTGTCTTCATCACCCTGATCGCCTGGTTTGTTAACGGAAAATCTACGAAACCTCACGAGGAAAATATTCATGAAACTTTATAACTTTACCGATCTGTTACAGGTGGCTAAACAACGTGAATTTAAAGCGCTCGGATCTTTTAATTTGCACTGTCTGGAAATGTTACCGGCTTATTTTAAAGCGGCAGAAAAAACCAACAGCCCATTAATGATTCAGATCTCCACCGGTACGGCGAAATATCTCGGTCATAAATTGCTGGTCGATGCGATTTGCTCACTGGCAGAAAGTAAAAATGTACCCACCTGCCTGCATCTCGATCACTGTTCTGATCTTGATGCGATCCAGACAGCGCTGGATGCGGGTTTCAGTTCGGTGATGTATGACGGTTCGCATCTGCCGATTGAAGAGAATATTTCCAATACGCGTAAAGTGATTGATATGGCGCGCCCGTTACATGTGTCGGTCGAAGCGGAACTGGGGGCGATTGGCGGCTCAGAAGATGGTAAATCGGTGGAAATGAACGAAACCTCATTCACCACGGTTGACGATGCTAAACGCTTTGTGGATGAAACCGGCGTCGATATGTTAGCCATCTCCATCGGCACAGTGCATGGTCTCTACACCGGTAAAGCGCATATCCAGCATCAGCGCCTGGCAGATATCACCGAAGCGACTCATACGCCGCTGGTGCTGCACGGTGGCACCGGCGTCAGTGATGAAGATATGCGTCTGGCGGTGCGCAGCGGCATTGAAAAAGTGAACGTCGGCACAGAAATGAACGTGCAATGGGTGGCGCGCTGTAAACAGACGTTCGAAAAGGGCAAAGTAAACGACAGTGTGCGCAATTTTCTGGTGCCCGCTAACGATGCCGTTACTGATGTATTGGTCGAAAAAATTCAGTTGTTCCGCTGAGCATCTTTCATGACGTATTAACCTGAGGTGCCCTGGCGCCATTCGGGGCAGGAGACGCTATGTTTGGATTCAGGAAAAAGGCCGCTGAGAATAAAGGGGCGGACGAGCAGGAAATAGATCGTCAGGCTGAAAGCATCAGCGAGAAAATAACCACACTGGAGCAGGAACTGGCAAATAATCCGCGCGCGGGTGAAACGCAAAAACAATTAATGCTGGAATATAATCGGGCATTAAGTTTATTTGCTAAAAGCCGCCGTTTTCGTCAGGAGATTGATCCGCTGTTCGTCAAAATCGATGAGCTGCGCAATACCATTCGCAAATCGATTTAAGGAGGAGGCATGAGCATCAAACAACTGTTGCAGGAGGCGAATGCTATTCAGGTGGGCATTGACGCCCGCGACTGGCGCGAGGTGATTACGCTGGCTGCACAGCCACTGGTCAGCGGAGGGTATGTCAAAGCCTCCTACCCGGAGGCGGTGATCGCCAACACCCTGACGCACGGCGCGTACTATGTGTTTGAAGAGGGGATTGCTATCCCCCACGCGCGACCGGAAACCGGCGTGCTGAAGGATTGTTTCAGCCTGATGGTGCTGGAGGAACCGATATCCTTTGCCGGGAGTGACAAGGCGGATATTGTCATCATGTTCGGTGCGCGCGATAGCAACGCGCATATCGAAGAGGGGATTCGCGCCATTGTCACCCTGCTTGAGGACGAAGAAACGCTGGTGAGGCTGCGCAAGGCCGCCAGTGCCGCGGAGGTCATCGACATCCTATGACGACGCTCACTGAAGAGAAATGTGTGGTGCTGGTCAACGGCATCCCGGCTTCCGGCAAAAGCACCCTGGCGCGCGGTGTGGCGCAGCGCTTTGGCTTACCGGTACTGACGCTGGATAGTCTGAAGGAACCCTTTATGGCCAGCTTTGCGCCGGTGGATCGCCTGCGTAATCGTCAACTTGGCTGTGCGGCCTATCAGGCGATCTGGAAGATCGTCGCCCAGGCACCGGCCAGCTGTGTTTACCTGATTGATGCGTGGTTTGGTTTTCAGCCGAAAGCGGTACTGGAGGAGGGGTTGCAAAGTGCAGGGGTGACGCGGGTGCTGGAGCTATGGATGGCAATCTCACCGGATGAGGTGGTGGCGCGCTATCAGGCGCGCCTGGCACAGCGAATGCCGGGGCATCCAGGGGCAGAATACTTACCCGAGCTGCGGCAACTGGCTGAACGCGCGCAACCGATGGCGCTAGGTCCGGTGTTGCAGCTGGATGCCTGCGCACCGGACGAGGCCGCTGCACAGGCGTGGTTACAACGTCAGTTGCAGCGTCAGCCTGCGCGTTCGCTATCGGTATCCGGGTGAAAAAAGGTGGTCAGCAGGGCGCTGAGTTGCTGATCGCCTTTGCGGTCCGCCGCCAGCTGGCGACAAATATCCCCCAGTGCCTGATAGAGGCGATCGGTTGCCAGCTCACCCTGGTTGAGCGTGGCAATCTCATCCATTTCCGCCGCCCAGCGCCAGGCTTTTGGCAGCATATCCGGGGCGGCTTTTTCCATCCTTTTCAGCATGGCTGCCTGGCTTTCTGCCATCTCTTCACGTAACGCATCGGCCGCGCCAACCCGGCTGGCATTAATCAGCATCGCCGACGTGAGCAGGGTGATGCCTTTATTGATCCCGGCATAGGACATCTTCAGCGCCGATGCCGCCCCGTTTTCCGCAGTCATGATCCGCACCCGCAGGCCCAAATCGCTCAGTGCTGCCAGCTGGCTGGCATGCGGACCGGAAAACCAGAAGCGTGGCCCGGAGGGATTGTTCTCTCCCGGCGGCAGACCAATGATCGCGCCATCGACAAAAGGTGTGCCAGTGGCCTCAATCACCGCTGCCACCTGGAGCAGCGTTTCCGGGCTGATGGCGTTGCAATCGACGTACAACGGTTTACGTGTGGCGGCGGCTAAGTGTGGTGCCATCTGCTGCGCCCAACTGAGAGCCGATTCCGGCGGCAGGATGGAAAAAATAATATCCGCCTCGCATAGCGCGGCTTCACTGGCATCGTTGATCTGTGCGGCACGCGCGCGTTGTTGGGAATCGGCAGAACGCTGGCTTAACGGGCTGATGACGCGGGCACCGTGCCGGGTCAGCACTGCCGCAACTGCCGCGCCCATTGCACCCGGTGCGGCAAAGGCAAGGGTTTTCATGATGTGATCTCACGGGAGTTAAAGAATTGAGTGTGGCTGTATTTTGGTCTGACGGACGTCACTCTTTGGTTACAAAGCATGTTTCGTCAATGCAGATACGCCAGCATCCACCAGGCTTTTGTGATGCTGATCTCAATTTATCGTGCAACATGGAGAATGTTATGAAAATCGATCTACACGGCAAGACAGCGTTAATCACCGCATCCACCGGCGGCATTGGTTTTGCCATCGCTCAGGGCCTGGCAGAGAGCGGGGCAGAAGTGGTGCTGAATGGACGCAGTGAGGAATCCGTTAGCCGGGCGCGGGAAAAACTTAACGCGGCGGTTGTCGGGGCCAAAATTCACACGGTGATTGCGGATTTGGGCAGTGCGCAGGGCGCGGATACCTTGCTGAAGGGACTGCCCGCGATTGATATTCTGGTGAATAACGCCGGGATTTACGGTCCGAAGGATTTTTTTGCCACCGACGACGACACCTGGGAAGCGTACTGGCAGACCAACGTGATGTCTGGTGTGCGACTGTCGCGGGCATTGCTGCCGGATATGGTGAAAAAAGGCTGGGGTCGCGTGGTATTTATCTCGTCTGAATCGGCACGTAATATTCCGGCCGACATGGTGCATTACGGCGTGAGCAAAACCGCACAGCTGTCGCTGGCACGCGGGCTGGCGAAAGTAGTAGCGGGTTCCGGGGTGACGGTGAACAGCGTATTGCCCGGTCCGACTATCTCCGATGGTTTTGCCAGCATGATGGAAGCCGAGGTGAAACGCACCGGCAAATCGCTGGAGACGCTGGCAAAAGAGTTTGTGATGAGCCAGCGTCCGAGTTCGGTGATCCAGCGCGCCGCCACCGTCGAAGAGGTGGCGAATATGGTGGTGTATGTCTGCTCAACCCAGGCATCGGCGACATCCGGTGCCGCGCTGCGCGTCGATGGCGGCGTGGTGGATGATATTGTGTGATGATGACATGGGTCACCAGCCAGGGTGACCCAGCGTTAGTCTGCATAGAATAATATCTGCACAGTAAGTTCTCTGCGGTGCAAAAGCGAAAGATTATGTCTAAATTCGAAAGCCGTCCGCCTCTGACTTCACTATATTCACCTTATCATTACTAATTCTACCAACACGATGAGCCAATATGTCAATCCTGTCCAACGCGATTAATTCCTTTGTGCGATGTATAGATACGAATTCTTATAAAAATAATAATGAAGAAGCGAAACCTGAACGAAGCTTAATAAGTCATGATAATTTTCCGCATGATATGATTTTATCTGCCGATGGGATATCGAAACGGTTAGAATCTTTCAATAATATCATCCTCGATGACCAATCAGTCACGACTATCAGAAGCCAGGTTTATGACCACCTTGAACAGGTTGCGTTTACAGCCAATAATGAGAAAAAGAAGGAATATCAGCAACAGAAGGAAGAGTATGATCAGAAGGTGAAAAATGGCGAACCGGTTGATTTGAACAACCCCCCACAGAAAAAGTATGACCTCTCAGCCCTGTCGGCAATCACCTTGTTATTTAAAAATCGGGGCTTCAGTTTTCCTGAGCTATCAACTATTCGTGACTTACGGATCTATTGCCAGAAGCATGGTAAGTTCGGAGAGAACCCGAGTTTTATGCCTGGTGATTTTTATGGTTTTAGTATCATAGCGGCGCATAATGTCGCCAAGCAAATTGTCATTGATGAGAATAAACATATCTGTGAACTGAATTTGGAAGGTCTGATAGATATTGTTGATGCAAAACAACCGGCAAATAAAGCGGAAGAGAATATCAGAAAGTCCATTGCACAGCTGGATAATGAGATTTTCCAATGGTTAGAAGGTAAATCTGATGAACTGCCTCACATTCTCTCATTGGAAAAAAATGAAAACCAGGCAGAAAGAATCTTCAATATTAAAAATTAACAGGGCCAATCGGCCCCGTTTCTCTCTTATCCGAGAAAATCCTCACGCTGCGGAGTAAAGGTATCCAGCAGCGTGCCTGCCTCCAGACAGACGCAGCCATGCACCACATCGGGGGCTTTATACAGCGTATCCCCGGCGCTGACTTCTTTGGTGACGCCATTGATGGTGAAAGCAAAGCGACCAGAAAGTACATAGGTCAGTTGCTCGTGCGGATGATGATGCAATGGGCCAACAGCCTCAGTCTCAAAATGTACTTCAACTGCCATCATGCGGCCGCCGTGTGCCAGCACCCGGCGGGTGACACCATTACCCAAATCCTCAACCTGTGTGGCATCGCGGTAGATAAACATGGTTGCTCCTCGCGTATTGTCTCGCTGTTGTGTGAGCGATCTCACAACTAAAAAGGGTTTTCACTGCTGCATTTTAGCGTCCTTTGATTAAAATGAAACGGTGTTTCAATTTAATGTGAAGGATGGATCATGAAAATTGCGTTAATGATGGAAAACAGCCAGGCAGCGAAAAACGCTATCGTACTGAAAGAACTGGAGTCAGTGGCACAGCCGCTGGGCCATCAGGTATTTAACGTTGGCATGAGCGACGAGCAGGATCATCATCTTACCTATATTCATCTCGGTATCATGGCCAGCGCGCTGCTGAACAGCAGGGCGGTGGATTTTGTTATCGCCGGTTGCGGCACAGGCCAGGGTGCACTGATGTCGCTGAACATCCATCCCGGCGTGGTGTGCGGCTACTGTATCGACCCGGCCGACGCGTATTTGTTTGCTCAAATTAACAATGGTAATGCGTTGTCGCTGCCTTTCGCTAAAGGCTTCGGTTGGGGCGCGGAACTCAACCTGCGTTTTATCTTTGAAAAAGCCTTTACCGGTGAGAAAGGGCTGGGTTACCCACCGGAGCGCAGAGAGCCGCAGGTGCGTAACGCCGGGTTGCTGAACCAGGTAAAAGCAGCGGTGAACAAGGAAAATTATCTCGATACACTGCGCGCCATTGCCCCGGAACTGGTGAAAACTGCCCTGAGCGGTCCGCGTCTCCAGCACTGCCTGTTCGAACATGGACAAAACGACGAGATCGTGCGTTTTGTGCGTGAGGTGGTGGCCTGATTCGGGTTTTTCCATAAACGACGCGTGATAAATCGTGCCGCTACAACCTGTTCGGAACCGTAGCGGCGCGATTTATCGCGTATGACATCACGCCATTATGGACCGCACCTGTGGATGCCGGCTCGCCTCCACCAGCATCTGCGTATAGGGCACCGTCGCGTTACCCGCCACCAGCGCATCCACTTCCAGCGTTTCCAGAACCCTGCCGTGCTGCATCACTGCCACGCGATGGCACAGATGTGCCACCACCCCCAAATCATGCGTCACCATCAGGTAAGTCAGGTTTTGCTGTTGTTGCAGATCACTCAATAAATTCAGAATTTCAGCCTGTACTGACACATCCAGCGCGGAGGTGGGTTCATCCAGTAACAACACGCGAGGTTCCAGGATCAGGGCGCGGGCGATCGCCACGCGCTGGCGCTGTCCGCCAGACAGCTGGTGAGGATAGCGCGTCTGCCAGGCGCGGTTCAGCCCCACTTTCTCCAGCATGGCAATCACCCGCTGCTGACGCTGACCGATGCCGTGAATCTGCAACGGTTCCTCCAGAATATCGCCGATGGTATGGCGGGGATGCAGTGAACCGTAAGGATCCTGGAACACCATTTGTACCTTGCGGCACAGATTCCGTGCGATGCGATGGGCCAGTGGCTGGTCATCAATCATCAACTCGCCCTGCCAGTGGGTGAACAACCCGGCGAGGCATTTCAGCACCGTAGTTTTCCCGGAGCCGGATTCGCCCACCAGGCCAAAAATCTCCCCGGCACGTACCGCCAGGTTGACGTCGAACAGCACCTGATGGCGCTGCTCATCTTCGCCAAAACTGAGGTTGAGATTACGTACCCCGATCATCTGTTTCATGTCTCTCTCCTTAAGGTTGCAGCCAGCTGTCCTGGCGCTGCAGTACTGGCAGACGCGGGCGACGCTGGTCCATATCGGGTAACGCAGCCAGCAGGCCCTGGGTATAGGGATGCTGAGCCTGGCCCAGCTCCGCAGCGGCTAATGACTCGACCACGCGACCGGCGTACATCACCAGCACCCGGTCACAAAAGTGGCGCACCAGGTTGATGTCGTGGCTGATAAAAATCAGCCCCAGCCCACGTTGTTTCACCTGCTCATCCAGCAATGTCAGTACCTGCAGCCGCACCGACACATCCAGCGCCGAAGTCGGTTCATCGGCAATCACCAGCTCGGGATCGGTGATCAGCATCATGGCGATCATTATGCGTTGCCCCTGGCCACCGGAGATTTCGTGTGGATAGAGCTGATAAACCCGTTCGGGATCGCGGATGCGCACCACATCGAGCATCGCCAGCGCCCGTTGTCGCGCTTCATCGCGCTGTCCGGGGTGGTGGCTGCGCCACGCCTCAGCAATCTGTTCGCCGATACGCACCACCGGATTGAGCGAATATTTCGGGTCCTGCATGATCATCGAAATACGTTTGCCACGAATGGCGCGCATCTCAGCCGGGGTGGCACTTAACAGGTCCATCCCGGCAAACTGCATACACCGGGCGGTGACCTGCGCGCTACGCGGGTGCAGTTGCAGCAGGGCGCGCCCCACGGTGGATTTGCCGGATCCCGATTCGCCAACAATCGCCAGTTTTTCCTGGCCGAGCTGAAAAGAGACGCCGCGTACCGCCGGGGTGCTGTGGCGTCCATTGACGAAGCTGACCTGCAAATCCTGCACATCAAGCAAGGGTTGGGGGTTATTCGCTACGGGGATCGAGGATGTCACGCAGGCCATCTCCTAAGAAGTTAAACGCCAGACTATTCACCAGAATCGCCAGACCTGGCACCGTCACCACCCACCAGCACTCCAGCATGTAGCTGCGGCCGCTGGCGATCATCGCCCCCCATTCGGGATCCGGTGGCTGCGCCCCGAGACCGAGGAAACCCAACCCGGCAGCGGTCAGGATGATGCCCGCCATATTCATGGTGATGCGGATAATCACCGATGGCAGACACAGCGGGACAATATGCTTCCAGATTACGCGCACAGGGGAAGCGCCCTGCAAACGTACGGCCGAGATAAAATCCGCCTGACGCAGCGACAACGCCTCGGCCCGGGCCAGACGCGCAATCGGCGGCCAGGCGGTCAGGGTGATGGCGATGACCACATGCTCCAGCCCGGGACCGAGCGCCGCAACAAACGCCAGTGCCAGCACCAGGCTGGGGAAGGAGATAAAAATATCGGTGACGCGCATCAGTACGCTATCGACCTTACCGCCGAAATACCCGGCAGTAACGCCGAGCAGCAGGCCAATCGGCCCCACGGTGACCGATACCAGCAACACGATATACAGGGTGATGCGCGCCCCCCACACCAGGCGGCTGAAAATATCACGACCAAATTCGTCGGTGCCAAACCAGTGTTGGGCGCCGGGCGGACTCAGGGCGTTATTCAGGTCCTGAATCAGCGGATGATAAGGTGCAATCCACGGTGCAAACAGCGCCGTCACCAACAGCAGCAGGATGATCGCGCCGCCGATGGCGGTCAGCGGATTACAGGCCATACGCCAGACAAACTGGCCGGTACGGGCTGCCAGACGGCGGCAGCGTTCCAGGCGCTCGCGCGTGGCGCTGGCATAAGGTGTCTCCAGCGAAATCGTCATACTTTGGTCCTCGGGTCGAATACCTGATAAAGGAGGTCAGAAACCAGGTTGAGCAGGACAAAAATCAGGCCGACCACCAGCACGCAGCCCATTACCGCATTCATATCGCCCAGCATCAGGCTGCCGGTGAGATAGGAACCAAATCCCGGCCAGGAAAATACCGTTTCAATCAGCACCGCGCCTTCCAGCAGTGAACCGTAAGCCAGCGCCACCACCGTCAGCAGCTGGACCAGAATGTTGCGAAAGGCGTGTTGCCAGATAACCTGCCACTCGGTCAACCCTTTGACACGCGCGGTCAGAATGAACTCCTGTGACAGCTGCGCCAGCATAAAGCTGCGCGTCATGCGGCTGATGTAAGCCAGCGAGTGGAAGCCGAGCAGCGAGGCGGGCAAAATCAGGTGATTTAGCGCGTTGGCAAAGACCGAGCCGTTACCGGCCAGCAAAGCATCCACCAGCAGCAAACCGGTACGGCGCGGTACCACGCCATCGAGACTGAAATCCACCCGTCCGGCCCCCCCGACCCAGCCGAGATGCGCATAAAACAGCAACAGGCCGACCATGCCAACCCAGAAGATCGGTGTGGAATAACCGGCGAGGCTGATGATGCGCACCATATAATCCACCAGGCCGTTGCGGCGTGCCGCCGCCCAGACGCCGAGTGGCACACCCAGTCCGGTGCCAATCACAATTGCCAGCGTGGCCAGTTCCACCGTGGCCGGGAAGACACGCAGGATATCGTTGATCACCGGTTGCCCGGTCAGCAGCGCCTGGCCGAGATTGCCGTGCAGCAGACCGTTAAGGTAGATACCAAACTGTACCCACAGCGGTTTATCAAAACCGAGCTGGTGATAAACCTGCTGATAAGTGGCGTGATCGGCGTCCGGGCCGACAATCGCGAGCACGGGATCGACTGGCATCACCCGGCCAATAAAAAAAGTCAGCAGCAGCAGCCCCGTGAGGGTGATCAGCACCTGCCATCCACGGCTGCGCAGTTTGCGCCAGTGGCTTCGCGTCAGTTTCATTGCCCACCTCCCGCCAGGCTGTCCGGCGTTTTCCATACGTCACGTAAGAAGGTGGTCGCCGAGGGATGCGGCACATAATCCTGCACCCGGTTGTTGACCACCACTGAATCAACCATCTGGGAAATCGGCATCAGAGCCGGGATCAATTGGTCGTAACGGCGCTGGATTGCGAAGTAATCCTGCTGCTGACGTGCGCTGTCGCGTTCCAGTAGCGCCTGATCGATCATCTGATTCAGCTGCGCATCGTAGAAACTGGTGCGCCAGCCCTGAAAGTTGGTCAGTCGGGCGCTGTCGGCGTTATTCGGGTTGTACACCAGCGAACGCAGGCTGGAGTGGGGATGGGGTTCCACGCCGCTGCCACCACGCCCGACCAGCAGGTTGAACTGCCGTTCGCGCATCGCTCCGTAGATCTGGTTACCGGTACCGGTAATGATTTTGGCGCGGATGCCGCCCTGCATCAGGGTGGATTGAATGGCGATGGCGATATTGAGAAACGGCTGGTCAGCCAATACGCGCAGCGTGGTATCAAAGCCGTGGGGATAACCGGCTTCCGCCAGTAAGGCTTTGGCGCGTGGGATATCCAGTTTGTAGCCGGGGTCTGGCAGAGTGGCGGGCATACCGGCCTGAATCGGGCGTTGATGCAGCTCGCCATAACCGGCCATCAGGGTGTGATTGATCCCCTGATAATCCACCAGGTAACGCACCGCCTCACGCACTTTGGCGTTGGCGAAGTGGTCATCCTTCATACTCATCGCCAGATAATAAAGGGTGCCTTTTGGCACGGCATCGATGGTGAGGTCCGGGTCGTGACGCAGCGCTTTGACATCGGGGAACGCCATATTGCTGGCAATATCGATATCACCTTTTTCCATCATCAGCCGCAGGGTTTGCGACTCCTGTAAATGACGGAACACCACGCGAGCAAGCTTCGGCGCACCGCGCCAGTAGTTCTCCGCGCGATTCATACGCAGTACGTCTTTCGCCTGCCAGACATCAAGACGGAATGGGCCGGAACCGGCTTCGTGGGTGGTCAGCCAGCGATTGCCCCAGTCACCGTTGCTGGCATGGGCCTGCACGGTTTTGCTGTCGAGCACCACCATGCTGCCCAGTGCCGCCAGCGAATAAAGCACCAGTCGCGGATCGTTGGCTTTGGGCAGGCGAATCTGCACGGTACCTGCATCCGGGGCGCTAATCAGCTGGTCCACATTGTCTTTGTTAAAACCGTAGGATTTCCACACTGAGGCTTGCGCCAGATTCAGGTGCAGCACGCGACGCATCGACCACACCACGTCGGCACTGGAGAGCGGGTTACCGGAATGAAAGGTGACATTGTCACGCAGATGGAAGGTGAGTTGCATATTATCCGGGCTGATTTCCCAGCGTTGCGCCAGCGCCGGACGGACGTTGGTCAACTGATGCGGGTCCAGCTCGACCAGGCCGTCATACAGGTTAACCACAATACCCACCACTTCATTGCCGGTCATGGCGGCGGGATCGAGGGTCAGCAGGTTGTTCATATTCATCCCGACGATCAGTTGATCGTCGGGTGTGGCAGCCAGTCCGGCGGGGCTGGCCGTCAGCAGCAGCAACGCGACGCAGCACGTTGTGCAACGGGTAAAGAGGTTCATAAGCAAAGTCCAGCAGGTCAGAGGTTTATTGTTGTTTGCCGTACTGCTTGTGTCGGGTATTACCAGCGATTCAGGGTATGGGTTTCAATCCAACTAAAGTTAATGTCTTCGCCCAGCCCGGGACGGGTCGGCAGATGGACAAAACCGTCGCTGTCCATCGGGTCTGTCAGGCTGTGGAGATAGGCCGGGGGCTGTTCATAATCGAGGAAAGGATGCAGCAGGCCGCGCTCATACCAGCGACAGTTACGGATGGCACCCACCACGGCGAGGCTGGCGGCCCCATTGCCGTGCACTTCGCAATCCATACCGAAGGCTTCGGCGAGGCTGGCGACTTTGAGTGTGGCGGAAATCCCACCGACGCCGTTGGCACCGGCACGTAAAATGTCACAGGCACCAGCCTGTACCCAGTCGGCGCGGCTATGGTGTTTACCACCGAGGCTTTCCGGGCCGAGCACATCAATGCTCAGGTTATTCGCCAGCCAGGCATAGGACGCCATACTTTCTTCTTCCATCGGCTCCTCAAACCAGGTGAAGTTGAGTTTTTCCAGCGCCTTGCCGATGGTGAGGGCGTCGCTGCGGCTATACCAGTGGTAGCCATCCAGCATCAGGGCGATATCCGGTCCCACCGCTTCACGCACGGCGGCGCAGGCTTTGATATCCATCGCCGGGCTGGGGGCAAACGACACCGGTGGCATCCAGGTATGCAGCTTGATGGCACGATAACCACGCGTCACCAGCTGTTCGGCAAAACGGGCGTAATCATCCGGGGTCGATAATCCCCCCTTCAGCTCATCGCCGCACATGGTGCTGCCATAGGCGGGAATTTTATCCCGATAACCACCCAGCAGCTTGTGTACCGGTTGTTGAAGTTTACGACCGATCAGATCCCACAACGCCTGCTCCACCGCCGACAGTGCACGTTCCGTCAGTTGATGGGCGCTGCCGCGTTGCCAGTGCACCAAATCCTGCCACAGCCGCTCACGATCAAAGGCATTTTGCCCGAGTAAAACCTTGCGAAAGAAAGCATTCACCACATGGGGACGGATCACCTCCGCTGGCGCAAAAGCGTAGCCACAATGGCCGTCCTCGCTGGTCAGGGTCAGTAACGCCAGCTGAGCGTCACTTTCTGCGCCGGGATGCGAATGCCCGGCGCTGTCGGATACGCGGCGTGTAGGGTAGGTAAACAGGGTGACATCAATGGCGCTGATCTTCACGGCAACTCCTCCGGTAAACACATGTCCATGCCCGGGAGCGGGCGTTATCAATAAATTAAAACGGTGTTTCATTTCGTAATTTAGTCTTCACCTTTTGTTAACGCATTAGCCAAAGCGCGGATTATTCCGGCGATAAATTGGGCAATTGCATGGCGGGCTGTGAGCGTTTTCACGAAAGGAGGGCGTTTTGTGAGCGGTGACACAGCGGGCGGAATGTAAAAAAATGTGTCGCCAAGGGCTTTTCATTTTGTTGCCGCCAGGTAATAGTGACGCCGCGAAATGCATTAATAATAATCATTATCATTTGTAGGGTTAGATCACATGAAGAAATGGATGTTAGCGCTGGGGTTGCTGACGGTTGCCTGTGGTGCATCCGCCAAAGTCATTACCGATGTGGCCGAGCGGCAGGTCGAGGTGGCACAGGAGTCAAAACGTATCATTCTGGGTGAAGGGCGGCAGATGTACCTGCTGGCAGCCTTCGACACCCAGGCACCGTTCCAGCGTGTGGTTGGCTGGCGTGATGATTTCCACAAAGCGGATTACGACGGCTACATGGCGTATGAAAAACGTTATCCGCAGATTAAGCAGTTGCCGACCTTTGGTGGAGCTAAGGATGGCACTTTTAATGTTGAGCAGGCGCTGACGCTGAAACCCGATTTGGTGCTGATGAATCTCGAATCGAAAGCGGCGACTGACGAAGGTAAATTGATCGAGAAGTTGCAGGCGGTGGGGATTCCGGTGGTGTTTATCGATTTCCGCGAGAAACCGATGGAACATGCCGAGCAAAGCATCCGCATTATGGGTGAGCTGGTCAACAATCCGCAGCGCGCAGAGCAGATTATTGCATTTCGTCGCGCTGCCATTGCTCAGGTGACCGACCGCCTGAAAAATTTTAACGGCAAGCAGCCAAAAGTGATGATTGATCGTGCTGGTGGTTATACCGATGAATGCTGCATGTCATTCGGTAACGAGAACTTCGGCCAGATGGTCGAGCTGGCGGGGGGACGGAATATCGCGAAGGATCTGATTCCTGGCACCTTTGGCACCCTGAATCCGGAGCAGATTATTGCCAGCCAGCCGGATGTGGTGGTGGTCACCGGTGCTAACTGGAAAAACTACAACACCGTCGGCAAATGGGTCGGCGTGGGACCGGGTGCCGATACCCAGGAGGCCGAAGCGCGCCTGCGTACCCTGATGATGCGTGATGCGTTTAAAACCCTGCCGGTGGCGCATAACGGCAATGCCCATGCGATCTGGCATCAGTTTTACGACAGCCCATATCAGTTTGTCGCCATTCAGGCGCTGGCAAAATGGCTGCACCCGGAATTGTTTGCCGATCTCGATCCGGACGCCACTTTCCGCGAGTTCCATGAAAAGTTCCTGCCACTGCCTTATCAGCCAGGTTACTGGGTGACACTGCCCGCGGATCGTTCCTGATAAATCGCAGGCAATAAAAAAGGATTTGGCAGCAACGCCAAATCCTTTTTTTCTGTTCACACATCGGCTGGTAACCGGGTGGTGAACGGGGTGCTCAGCACTCCTCACAAAACGAATCATAAAATGTGCAGAGAAAGATTTCAAGTTTGGCTCAACTACTGTATGGTTGTACAGGTGTTGAGTGTCGGGCGTCGCTTCATTGTTTTCTGATGACTCCCAGGGGCGCGGATTGTCAAATCCCGGCAGGTACCAGGTGGTGCTGGCCTGTGGCTTTCACAATGAGCGCCGCTCAGCACTCCTCACAGATGTGCTCAGGCGTTCGGCGGGTGGAGTCAAAGTCCCGGATGCCGGAAGGCGCGCTCCTGCAGAGGAGAAGGAAAGTGATGGAACTGATTAGATTGCTGCTGGATTTAGTCCGCGTCATCTTGCAGATCATCGTTGCCCTTTTGCAACTGACCGGTCAGGCACACTGATCGGAACTTGAATCAAGGCGGAGCTAACCACTCCGCCTTTTTTCGTGGCTACGCCAGCAGGGCAGCGGCGGCGGCCAGCAACCGGCGATCGTCGCCTGCGACAAATTGCAATTCGATCCCGACCGGAATGCCATCCGGTGTCTGCGCCAGCGGCAGACTAATACCTGGCAGGCCCACCACAGTTGCCGGTTCGCAATTTGCAATCAATTGGCGAAACAGCGCGTTGGCCTGTGCAATTCGCGGCGGCAACAGTGGCACGCTGGGGAAGATCAGGCCATCGAGCTGATGCTGATGAAAAACCGCCTGATAGCGTGCGGTGAGCAATGGTTTCCAGTGGCTTAAGGCTTCCTGATATTGTTCAGCGCTGACGGTGGCGGCATCCGTAAGCAACGCCTGGACATCCGGGCTTTTTACCGCCTGTTTAAGTTGCTCAAAACTGTACTGGCTGCCGCGTTGTTGCAGATAATGTGGCAGATCGCGCAGCATTTCATAGGAGGCCATTGGATAGCCGGCTTTCACCGCCAGTTCCGCCACGTCGGCGATTTCCACCTCAATCAGCGTGACGCCGCGTTCACGCAGGCGCTGCAAGACCGGCTCCGCTGCCTGCACCACCGCAGGTTCACAACCGGACCAGAAATGCGCGCGCGGTACCCCTAACCGCAAACCATCAAATGTTACGGCGGGGAGTTCAGTCTCACCGCTAATGGCGGCATCAAGCGCGATCACCTCGTCGATGCGTTGCGCCAGAATTCCAGCGGTATCGCGACTGGCCGAAATGGGCGCGATGCCCTGTTGCGAATAGCGCAACAGTGAAGGGCGAAAACCGATCAAACCGCAAAATGAAGCGGGCAGCCGGACAGAGGCCCCGGTATCGGTGCCGATGCTGGCAGAGACGATCCCTGCCGCCACGGCAGCCGCGCTGCCACTGGAGGAGCCACCCACCACGCGCCCGGAGAGAAAAGGGTGTAGCACATCCCCCTGAGCAGCGTTCAGCCCGCTGGTGCCGGAAGCCAGCTCATGCATACTGGCTTTACCGATAATAATGGCCCCTGCCTGTTGCAGGCGGGTGATGATCTCTGCGTTGCGGCTGACGTTTTCCTCCGCCAGCAATGCGGTGCCGATACTGGTCGGCATCCCTGCCACATCAATATTGTCTTTGACCACCAGAGGCAAACCGGCGAGCGGTGCTGTGCCGGTGCTTAACGCGGCAGCCGCTGCCAAAGCAGGCTCCGTCGCCAGCCAGCTCAGGCTATTAAGATGGCGTTGTTTATAAGCCTGCAACAACGCCCGATGCAGTCGTTCACCGGATTGCGCCATGATTTACCCCATCGCCTGCGGGCGTTCGCTGCCTTTTATCGTGGCGCGATGCATCACGCGGCGGTAAGCAACATCATCATAAGGGGTGGCCTGATGCATGGTGCAGCGGTTATCCCATATCAGCAGATCGTGAGCCTGCCATTTATGGCGGTAGGTAAAGGTTTCACTGATGGCGTGGGCGTTAAGGCGCGCCAGCAGCGCCTCGCTTTCTTCCGGCTCCAGGCCGACGATCTCTTTCACGATGTCCTGCCCGACAAACAGCGATGGGCGTCCCGTCTCCTGATGGCGGCGCACCAGCGGGTGGACGACATCCGGGGTCGCCGCTTTTTGCTCGGTGCTGAGTGGTTCACGGTCGGCAAAGGCTTTAGCGTAGTAGGTAGAATACGAATGCACGGCGCTCAGCGGCTGAATCAGGCGTTTGGTGTCGTCATCCAGTGCGTCATAAGCGGCAAACATCGAGGAAAATAGCGTATCAGCCCCCACCGGCGGCACTTCCACCGCGTGCAGCACCGAGCCAAAGCAGGGCACTTCGTAGTAGGACCAGTCAGAGTGCCAGTTCCAGCCCTCTTTATGGTTGCCAATGGGTTTGCCGTCCTGTTTCACGTTCGATAACACATACAACTCAGGGTATGGCGTGGTCAGAAACTGGCTCAGCACATGCACCTGAAGTTCACCGAATTCACGCGCAAACGCGACATGCTGTGCTTCAGTCACTGGCTGGTTACGCAACAGCAGCACGGAGTGGGTATTGAGCGCGGTGCGAAGTGCAGCAAATGTCGCCGGATCAATGGGTTGTGTCGCATCGATGTTCAGCACTTCCATGCCGATATGATCTGTTAACGGGCGTAACTCTAACATCGGTAGCCTCCTGAATGTTTACTGACGATAGCTGGGATCGAGTTTGTCCAGCAGACGGATAAAAGCGGGCCACTCGCGCTCACCACGCAGGCGGATATCCCCTTCACATTGATTAAACTGACGGGCGGCTTTCTCGGATACTGCTTCCGGTGGCAGCAGCAATTTGCTGCCGCTGCCCTGTGCCATCAACTGAATGCGCGAAGCGCGTTCAAAGTAGTAAGCGAGCATAAAGGCTTCCGGAATGGTGCGACCGGCCGCAAGGATACCGTGGTTGCGCAGCACCATCACCTGATGCGGACCCAGGTCACGCACCAGCCGGGCGCGTTCGTCGGTGTCCAGCGCCACGCCTTCATAGGCGTGATAGCCGAGGCGATTCCAGAAATGCATCGCGAACTGGCTCACCGGCTGTAAGCCTTCTTCCAGCGCGGAAACTGCCGTGGCAGCGTCAGAGTGGGTATGCAATACGCAGATGGCGTCTTCACGGGCCGCGTGGATAGCGCTGTGGATGACAAACCCGGCGCGGTTGACCTCATAGTCACTCGGTTCCAGCGCATTGCCTTCCAGATCGATTTTGATCAGGCTGGAAGCGGTGATCTCCGGGAAAAACAGGCCATACGGGTTGATCAGAAAGTGGTGTTCCGGCCCCGGCAGGCGCACAGAAATGTGGTTGTAAATCAGGTCATCCATGCCGAAATGCGCCACCAGCCGATAACAGGCGGCAAGCTGAATACGAAGTTGCTGTTCGGTTTGCGTCATGATTATTTCCACCAGATAAAGGTTGTGTCGATCCAGGCCAGCAGGCCATACAGCGCGATGCTGACCAGTGAAGAAACCACCACGGCCGCCCACACGGTCAGCAGATCCACCTGCTGAGTGGACTGGAAGATGGTCCAGCCGATGCCCTGATATGCCCCCAACATCTCAGCAACGATGGCCACGATGATGCTGCGCACCAGGCCAACACGCAGCCCGCTGACAATGTTGGGTAAGGCGGCAGGCAGTTGCAGCTTGCGCATGATGGTGACGCGGCTGGCACCGAAGCTGCGCATCAGGTTGATCATCTGCGGGTCAGCCTGTTTCAGCCCATGCAGGCTGTTGACCAGAATCACAAAGCTGACGGCCAGCACCACCAGCACGATTTTTGACATGGCCCCCATGCCAAACCAGATCAGCGCCAGCGGGATCCAGGCCACGGTAGGCACTGAGTTAATCGCCACCGCCAGCGGCATCAGAATGGCCTCCAGTGGGCGGAAAACCGTCATCAGCATCGCCAGCAGCAATCCGGCCAGCAGGCCCAGCGCGAAGCCGCTGAGTGCTTCCAGCAGGGTCCAGCCCATCGATAACCACAGGCTGCTGCCGCTGCTGATGATTGCCAGCACGATGCTGTGCAGCGAAGGCAAAACAAACGGTTGAATATCAAACAGCCAGATACTGCCTTCCCACAGCAGGATCAGGCTCAGCACGCCGCATATTGGCGGCAGAAGTTGGCGTATCACGGCTATTTTCCCCACCATGCTAATTTTCTCTCACAGCGCTCCACCACGGCATACAGCAGCGCCCCTGTCAGCCCGCAAATGACGATTAACGTCCACATGCGCACCACATCTTCGTTGTACATTGACTGGATCAGCAGTACGCCCAGTCCAACGGTGTCGCCAAACCACTCGCCGACTATCGCGCCGACCAGGCTCAGGGAAATGCCCAGCTTGAGGGCGACGAAAATCGAGGGGGCAGCAGCGGGGAAGTGCAGTACCAGAAAACGTTTCATTCCACTGGCCCCGAAGCTGCGCAGCAGGCTGATATGCAGCGGGTCCACCATTTGCAGCCCGCGTTTGGTATTGAGCGTGACCGGCAGAAAGGTCAGGTAAAAGGCAATCATCACCTTGGCAAACAGCGTATTGCCGAACCAGATCACCACCAGCGCGCCAAAGGCGATCACCGGTACGGTTTGCGAAACGACAAACAGCGGAAACCAGGCGCGATCGATCCAGCTGACGTAGAAAAACAGGATGCCGCAAGCCACGCCAAATGCGGTGCCGAGCGCAAAGCCCAGTAGCGTCTCCAGCGCGGTGCGCCCGGTGCTGGCCAGCAACTGCGCTGCATTCGCCTGGATATCCTGCGCCACCATCAGAATGGACGGCAGGTAGCGCGGGCTGATGGAGAACAGCGTGACGCTGCCCTGCCAGAACAGCAGCACCAGTAGCACCGTGACCAGCAGCGGATGAGTCAGCAGGCGCTTCGTCATGATTGCCCCTCAAGCTGGGTAAAGCGGAACGACTTCATGCTTTCTTCTTCGATCGCATCGAGCAGGCGCTTTTTGATGGCGATAAATTCAGCAGAAGTCACGATATCCGCGGTACGTGGGCGAGGCAGGTCGATCGGTTCGATGCATTTGATGGTGCCAGGGCGCGCGCTCATCACCACCACTTTGCTGCCAAGAAAGATCGCTTCGTCAATATCGTGGGTGATAAACAGAATGGTGCGGCGATGCTGTTCCCACAGCTGGAGCAGCCAGCGCTGCATCAGCGTGCGCGTCAGCGCATCCAGCGCGCCAAATGGCTCATCCAGCAGCATCAAATCGCGCTGAAACAGGAAGGTACGCATCAGGGCGACACGTTGTCGCATGCCGCCGGATAACTGATGGGGGTAGCTCTGTTCAAAACCGCTCAGACCGAAGCTGGGAAACAGCGCCTCGGCCCGTTTGCGCGCGTCCTTACGCGCAATGCCTTCACATTCCAGTGCCAGAATGGCGTTATCCATAATGGTGCGCCACGGCAGCAGCAGATCGCGTTGTGGCATAAACGACACTTTGCCCAGCAACTCGCCATCCTGCTGTGACTGGCCTTTAAACAGGATGGCACCGTCGTTGTCCGGATTGATCAGGCCAGCGATCATGTTAAACAGCGTCGATTTGCCGCAGCCGGAAGGACCAACCAACGTGACAAACTCCCCTTCATTCACCGTCAGGTTGACGCCAGAGACGGCGACCACCGGCTTCTGCGCATCGCCAAAGCGTTTCCATAAATTATCCAGCTGCAACAGGGGCAGTGAGTTTTTGGGTGCAACGGTCATCAGGCTTCTCCGCGCGGGCTTTAGTTGAGGGTTTTGTCTGCTGCCGGGACTTTCTGCCAGAAACTCAGATCAAAGGTTTGATTCACGTCCACCGGCTGCTTCAGCGCGCCGTATTGCACCAGCAGTTTCATCATCTTCTCTGCCTTCGGCATATCGACGTAGCCCAGTCCCGGTGAACCCTGCGGGTACATCAGTGAGGCGATGGTATCGAGCATCGCCACCTGGTGTTTACGGTCGAGACTCGGGTTGGTTTTCATCAGGATATCGATGGTTTCAGCGCGGTGGGTGAGTGCGTATTTCCAACCTTCCAGCGTGGCATCCACAAACGCCTGAACTTTTGCCGGATCTTTTTCCACCATGGCTTTTGAGGTGATCAGCGCATCCTGCTGAGTGGTGACGCCGACATCGTCCGGCGAGATCAGCTTCAGATTGGTCACGCCTTTCTCTTTCAGCGTGTTGTATTCGTTGTACAGGGTGACGGTGGCGACATCGACCTGCTTATCAATAAACGGGTTAAGCGACACTGATTGCGGCAGCAGGGTGATATCGTCTTTCTTCAGGCCAGCGGCACCCAGCGAGGCCAGCAGGGGATACTGCACCCCGGTAAACCACACTGACACCTTCTTACCTTTAAAATCTTTGAAACTGTTGATACCGGAATCTGCATAGGTGACAAAGGCAAACGGGGTGCGCTGCTGCGACATCGCCAGCGCGACAATAGGCAGGCCTTTTTCCCGTGCCGCCAGTACGCTCTCCATGCCGCCCGCCAGGCCGAAGGTATCGGCACCGGAAGCGACTAAAGTCTCAACGTTGATGTTCGGGCCACCGGGATTGATGGTGACATCCAGCCCTTGTTGTTGATAAAAGCCTTTTTCTTTTGCGACATAAAAACCGGCGAACTGTGCCTGCGCCAGCCATTTCAGGCGGACTGAAACTTTCTCCGTGGCAGCCTGCGCGGCGCTGGCGAGCAACGCGGTGCAGAGTAATCCGGTCAGACAACGGCGGGCGAACGGTGAGGTGAATCCTGGCATTGGTTTATCCTCTGGTCTCGGGTGTCAAATAGCCTGGTCATGTCTTAGGTACTTAATCTATGTATACATCTCATCGCTTATAAAATTACGGTGATGCATTACCGGACTTGCAGGATGTGTGCCAGCTTCGATAAAGGTCATTGACCCGCGCCAGAAATCAGCGACAATACGCATTATGTAGTGACGGAATGGATGTATACCTAAAGTAATTTAAGGTATGCAAAAAGGATCATATCAGTGCAACCTGACGAGCAAAAAGCACCATGAGTGAGCAAAAAAGTCTCTCCCGCTTAGCGGGAACATCGCTGGCGGATGGCCTGAAGCAGAGCCTGGAAAAAGAGATCGCCAGCGGTGTGCTGGAACCCGGTAAGCGTCTGGACGAAAAGGAAATTGCCGCACGCTTTGATGTCTCACGCACCCCGGTACGTGAGGCTTTTCGCCTGCTGGCAGCGGATGGGCTGGTGGATCTGAATGGCCGCCAGGGCGTGATGGTCCGGGCGCTCGGCATGAATACGCTGCTGGAGATGTTTCAGGTGATGGCTGAGCTGGAGGGACTCTGCGCCCGACTGGCAGCGCGGCGGATCGCGCCGGATCAGTTGCACCAGCTACGCCAGATCCATCAACAGATGGCAGATCAGGGCACCTCGATCTCACCCGCCGCGTTCTATGAAATGAACCTCAGCTTTCATGAGGCAATCTATGCCTTTGCCCGTAATGAGTTTTTAGCGGAGGAGACGCGTGCGTTGCGTAATCGTGTGGGCGTGTATCGCCGTCGGGTCACCTTTCATCCGGGCCGGGTGAATAAGACACTGGAGGAGCACGGTGCGATTGTCGAAGCCATTGCACGCAACGATGCTGATGCTGCGCACGATGCGATGCGTAAGCATCTGACTTTACTGGGTGACGATTTGGTGGATTTTATCGCGGGTTTCGCCGGATAAATAAATTTGCTTTCCTGGTATGCAAATTGCTTTGTTTTGTATACCTAACACGGAGAGCACAACATGAAACTGAATCTGAATGGCAAAAGCGCGCTGATCACTGGCGCATCAAAAGGGATTGGTGAAGCGACAGCACGGGTGCTGGCTGCGGAAGGCTGCACCTTACATCTGGCGGCGCGCAATGGCGCGGCGATGCGCGATTTGCAGCAGGCGTTAATAGCGGAATATGGCGTCAGCGTCTCGGTGTATGAAAAAGATCTCAGCTCCACAACGGCGATGGAGTCGCTGGCGGCAGAAGTCGGGGCCATCGATATTCTGGTCAACAACGCCGGTGATATTCCCGCCGGATCGCTGGATATCGTTGATGATCAGGCCTGGCGCGCCGGTTTTGATCTCAAGGTCTTCGGCTATATCTCGCTGTGCCGTCTTTATTATCCGCAAATGAAAGCCGCCAAAAGTGGCGTGATCATCAATGTGATTGGCAACTCCGGCGAGAACTGGGACGCCAGCTACATTGCTGGCAGCACCGGCAACGCAGCACTGATGTCGTTTACCAAAGCGCTGGGTGGCCGCAGTCTTGATGACGGCATCCGGGTTATCGGCATCAACCCAGGTCCGGTAGCGACCGATCGCATGCTGAAAATCATGAAGCGCAAAGCGATTGATATGCTGGGTGACGAAGCGCGCTGGGAGGAGCTGTTCGCGCTCTATCCGGGCAAGCGTCCGGCGACTTCAGAAGAAGTGGCGGACCTGGTGGCGTTTATGTCTTCCGATCGCGCCGGTTATATCAGCGGCACCAATATCACTATCGACGGCGGCATTGCTGCGCGTGGATCGGTCATCTAACCGGGAGCGCAGCATGTCAGATATCTATACCCGTAACGCCTGGTTTGATCAGTTATTTGCCACCGAAGGGCTGATCTGGATGGGGCAAAATACCAACCATTTACCTGCACATCCGACGGTGCTGGCGGCGCTGCAAGCGTCGGTGGCGGCCGCCGAGTTTAACGCCTATGCGCCGCCGCTCGGTTTTGAATCGCTGCGTCGCGCCATTGTCAATGACATTGGTGTCGCCGGTGTCGAAGCGATGGTAACCGATGGCGGCGTGAATGCGTTGGCGACGCTGTGCCGTGCGCGCTGCCGTCCCGGCACCACCTTCGTCACCACCGACCCCAGCTGGAAATGGCCATGCCAGTTTGCGCAGCAGATGGGATCGCAGGTGATTCAAATCCCTATCTGGAATGCGGCTTGTGATTATCGCCTGACCCCGGAAGCACTGGCGGCGGTGGTGGATGACAACACCGCCCTGATTTATCTCGTCGATCCGAATAACCCGTTGGGTATTCACTACAGCCGTGAAGAGTTGCAGGCGTTTATCGCCATTGCCCGTCGCCACAATGTACTGCTGATTCATGACTGCACTTATCGCGATTTCGCCCCGGACCATGTTGCTGCGCTGGGACTGGATAGCGAGCAGGTGGTGATGTCGGTGAGCTTCTCGAAATGGCTGGGACTGGCAGGGTTGCGCGTCGGCGCGTTGATCGCCGCACCGCAATTGCTGGCAGAGCTGGCTCCGTACAACGGCGGCGTGCTGGGGGCCAGCGTACCGGCACAACGTGCGGCCGAAGCCGGGCTTCAGGTGAAAGAGGAATGGATGGCCTGCTTACTGGCGGCCGATCACCACAATAAGGCGTTGATTGCTGAAGCGGTCAGGGCAGTACCCGGTTTGTCGCTGCCGGTATATCCCTCCGGTGGCAACTTCCTGGTGATCGATGTCACCGGTGCAGACATTCGCCCGGAAGCGCTGGTGGAGTGCTATCTGCAACAGGGCATTCAGATCCGTCACGGCGGTTATCACACTGCAACCTTTGGCGATCGCTTTATCAAAGTCAGCACCACGGTTCCCGCTGCCTGGGCAGAGAAGTTTGCTGCACTGTTGCCGGAAATGGTGGTGCAGGCCGCGCAACAGCAGGAATTCCGTCAACCCTTCTGAGGATCGAACCATGTTTATCACCACCAATGATGACGTTCAGCTGTGGGTTGAAAGTACCGGTACTGGCCTGCCGATTCTTTTTATCCACGAATTTGGCGGCAACTACGATAGCTGGCAGCCGCAAATCCATGCCTTCAGCCGTCGTTATCAGTGCATCACTTATGCGGCACGTGGCTATCCGCCTTCTTCGGTGCCGATGCAGTTAGAGGCCTACTCACAACAACGTGCGGTGGAAGACGCGCTGGCGGTGCTCGATGGTCTGGGTATTGAGCAGGCACACATTGTCGGTTTATCGATGGGCGGGTTTGCGGCGCTGCATTTTGGTCTGAATGCGCCTGAGCGTGCGCTGTCGCTGACCATAGCCGGGGCGGGTTACGGTTGTGAGCCGGAAACCGAAGCCTATTTTCGTCAGGTCTCGCTCCAGGTGGGGGAAAACTTTGCCAGCCAGGGCGCTAAAAAGTTTGCGCCGACCTATGCGCTGGGTGCCAGCCGTGTGCAGTTCCAGAATAAAGATCCGCTGGGCTGGCAGCGTTTTGCCGATCGGCTGGCAGAGCATGACTCGCTCGGGGCATCGCTCACCATGCGCGGGGTGCAGGCGCGTCGTCCGGCCTTTTACCAGCTGGAGGCACAGATTCAGGCGTTGCAGTTGCCCGTCCTGATTATGGTGGGGGACGAGGACGACCACTGCCTGCAACCAGGCCTGTACCTGAAAAAGCATCTGCCCGCTGCCGGGCTGGCGATCCTGCCGAAAACCGGCCACACCCTCAACCTGGAAGAACCGCAGCTGTTTAATCAACTGCTGGCGGAGTTTTTTGCCCAGGTGGAGAGCGGCAACTGGGGCGAGCGCGATCCGCGCGCCAATCCGGCGCAGATTATGCGTACCGACTGATACCGGCTGGCAGGAGAGATGATGAAAATTGCGGGTGAACGCCTGTGGCAGCGGTTGATGCAAATGGCACAAATCGGGGCCATTCCCGGTGAGGGCGTCAATCGTCAGGCACTGAGCAGGGAAGAGGAGGAGAGCTGGCAGCTGATGCAGCACTGGGCGCAGGAAAGCCAGCTGGAAATCTGCGGCGATGCGGCAGGAAATTTGTTTGTGACTTTACCGGGGGTTGACCGCCAGGCAGCGCCTTTGCTGTTGGGCAGTCATCTTGATAGTCAGCCCACGGGTGGACGCTTTGATGGCGTTTACGGCGTGCTGGCAGCGCTGGAAGTGCTGACGGTACTGCGCGAAAGCGGCTGGCAACCGCGCTGTGATGTGGTAGCCGTCTCCTGGATGAATGAGGAAGGGTCGCGCTTTGCACCCGGTATGATGGGTTCCTCCTGGTTCGCCGGGGCGCGTGATCTGGCGGCGATTCACGCCGTCGCCGACGCCAGTGGGGTGACGGTGGGTGAGGCGCTGGCGGCCATCCGGCAAAGGATGCCGTTGTCGGTCTGGCGCGGCAGCTGGCCCCCTGCGGCTTACCTCGAAGCGCATATCGAGCAGGCAACCGTACTGGAAAAAACCGGAGCCACCATCGGCGTGGTGAGCGGGATTCAGGGAAAAGTCACCTGGCAAGTGACGTTACACGGCGAACGCGGCCATGCGGGTACCGTCCCGATGAAAGAACGGCGTGATGTGCTGCGCAGTTTTACCCGCATTGCTCAGCAACTTTATCAGGTAACTGGCGACGCCGATCCTGAGGTGATGTTTACCATCGGGCGGGTCGAGATGCAGCCCAATGCGCCCTCGGTGATCCCGGATAACCTGACGTTTCGCATCGACTTGCGTCATCCACAGGAACCGATGCTGACAGCGCTGGCAGCGCAAATCGAACAGATCATGAATGCGCTGGCGGCACCCTGCCTGGTGGTAATCTCCCGGCTGAGCGAAGCTGCGCCAAATACCTTTGATCCCCGCTTGCAGCAGATGATCGCCGGGTCTGCCCGCGAGCGGGGCTATCCGGCCATGCCGTTGCTCTCAGCGGCCGGTCATGATGCGCGCTATCTGGCGGCCATTTGTCCCGCGGCAATGATCTTTATTCCTTGCCGGGCGGGGATCAGTCATGCCCCCGAGGAGTGGTCTGAGCCAGAACAGGTGTGTGCCGGGGCACAGGTGTTGCTGGATGTGGCGGTGAAGTGGCTAGGGGGATAACACAGGCCAATTACGGCACGGACCGGTAGCGGCGCGATTTATCGCGCAGTTTTTGCGACTGCATATTGAAAAGAGCGCGAAAAATCGCGCCGCTACGGCTATCCTGTGGATTCTTCACGCAATTTGTACCTGAACAGGATGCCGCAGGAATGTCCCACCCCTCGTCGCAAACCCCCTCAACAGCAGGCAGTCCGCTCTGGCTGGCGCTGCTGGTGGCGCTGACCTTTTTTATGGAAAACCTCGATGCCACGGTGATTGTCACCGCGATACCGCAAATGGCCCATGAGTTTGCCGTTGGCCCGGTGGCGCTCAACGTCGGCATCAGCGCCTATTTGTTAGCGGTGGCGATATTTATCCCGATCAGCGGCTGGCTGGCGGGACGCATCGGGGCGCGTAATCTGTTTGCTGCCGCCATTCTGTTGTTTACCCTGGCGTCGGTGTTGTGCGGCGTCAGCGACAATCTGCCATTCTTCACCTTTAGCCGGGTGTTGCAGGGGATCGGTGGTGCCTTGATGGTGCCGGTTGGGCGTATGGTGGTGCTGGGTGTCACGGCGAAAAAACACATGGTGAAAACTATCGCGGTGATTACCTGGCCTGGCCTGATTGCGCCGGTGCTGGGGCCGCCGTTGGGTGGTTTTATCGTCACTTATGGTCATTGGTCGTGGATCTTCTGGCTGAATATCCCGTTAGGCATACTGGCGCTGCTGGCCACCTTCAGGCTGGTACCGAAAACCCATAACACCTCAGCGCGACCGTTTGATGGCCTCGGCTTTGTTTATACCGCTTTAGCCTGTGTTGCACTGGTCACCGGGCTGGAATTGCTGGGACACAGCGAGCTGACCAGCGGATTGTTGCTGATGGCGGTGGGTATCGTCAGTGCGGTACTGACCTACCGCCACAGCCTGCACCATCCGGCACCGTTGTTGCCTTTCGGCACGCTGTCGATTCCAACCTTCCGCAGTACGGCGATTGCCGGATCGTATTTCCGTGCCTCCATCAACGCCATTCCCTTCCTGCTGCCGCTGCTGTTTCAGTTGAGTTTTGGCTGGAGTGCGGTGCAGGCAGGATCGATGGTGTTGTGGGTATTTGCCGGTAATCTGGCGATGAAGCCTGCCACCACCTGGCTGATGAATCGTTTTGGTTTCCGCCGCATCCTGCTGTGGAATGGCTTGATTAGTCTGCTGGCGATTCTCAGCTGTGTGCTGCTCAGCCCCTCACTTAGCTATTTCGCCATCGCCACCATTCTGTTTATTGGTGGCCTGACGCGCTCGCTGCAGTTCAGTTGCTATAACAGCCTCGGATTCGCCGATGTACCGCAGGAAAAGATGGCGGATGCGTCGGTAATTTTCAGTATCTTCTTCCAGTTCAGCATGAGTGCCGGGATCGCGATTGCCGCGCTGCTGATGCGTATCTCAATGGGATGGCGGGAGAGTAGCGTGCCAGGCCAGGCGGATGTGAATGTGGCTTTTATCGGCGTGTCATTGCTGGTGGCCTGTTCGCTGTTCAATGTCTATCGGCTGGAAAAGAATGCCGGGCAGCAACTGCTGAAACAGTAAAAGAATCGCACCCGGTTGTTGCGGCGCGATTCTTTTTCACAGATTAAAATCCGCTATCAGATGATTAAAACACCAGCTGCACTTTGGCGGCCCGCTCTTTATCGGCGGCCAGATCCAGCGCGCTAACCGCTTCCGTCATTGCAATTTCGGCGGTGAGCAGTGGCAGTGGCTTTATTTTGCCTGATTCCAGCCAGCGCACGGCAGTAGTGAACTCACCGGTAAAGCGGAAAGAACCGCGCAGCTGAACTTCTTTGACCAGCAGTGGGCCGACAGGGTAATTCACTTCAGGGGTGCCCATTCCGAGCTGGACTATGATGCCGCCGGGCCGGGTAAAGCTGACGGCAGATGCGACGGCCGTGGCTGCGCCGGAGGCCTCAAAGCAGACATCAAAGGCACCGCCATTTTCCGTCCAGCCAGCGGTGATGTCCGTTACGCGCGGATCTGCCGTCAGCGAAGCCCCCATTTGCAGTGCCAGCTCGCGACAACGTTCACTGATGTCGGTCGCCATCACCTCGGTCGCACCTGAGGCCAGTGCCGCAGCAATCACCAGACAACCGATCGGACCCGCACCGGTGACCAGCACCCGTTTGCCGGTCAGGTCGCCCGCCTGCCGCACCGCATGGATACACACCGCCAGCGGTTCCGCAAATGCGATGACCTTCGCCGCCACGCTGGCGTCGTAAGGCACACACTGCACCGGATTGACGGCAACATATTCAGCAAATCCCCCATTCACATGGGGAAAAAACTGCGCGCTGCCCATAAAACGCATCGAACGGCACAGATTCTGTTTACCCTCCAGACAAAATGCACATTGCTGGCAGGGCTGCGAGGGGTTGATCGCCACGCGCTGGCCCGGCTGTAAACCACTACCCGCAGGTGCCTGATCGATAATGCCGACAAATTCATGCCCCAGCACCATCGGTGCTTTCAACACTGACATCCCTGCGCGACCATGCTGATAATAATGGATATCTGAACCGCAAATCCCGCCACGTTCAACACGTACCAGTACCTGATCGTCATGCCACTCAATAGCACGGTTTTCACAGTGCACCTGATGTGCGGCGCTGACGACAACCGCTTTAACTGTTTTCTGCTGCATCATGCTTCTCTCTGTACGTTGGATTGGGTATCAAAATGTTCTTCTGCCTTGTCCTGCGATTGTTCGGCGGGCGGCGTCAGTACCTCAATTCTTCCGACCAGCAGCAGATAAGCGAGAAAGCCGCACAGCGCAACGGCGGCGATATACCACATCGCGTATTGGAAATTCTGGGTCCGCTGCAGAATGACGCCAATGATGATGGGACTCACAATGCCGGAGAGATTGCCGAAGATATTCAGGAAGCCGCCAATGGTGCCGATCAGGTGCCGGGGAATGACATCGCTACACACCACCCAGCCAAGATTAGAAAACGCGTTGGCAAAGAAGGCGATAGACAAAATGGCGATGGCGATCACCGGCTGATCCTGAAAGAAGTTCACCAGGGCGATAGAGCAGGTCAGCAGCATACCGGCCATCACCGGTAGTTTGCGCGAGAAGGTACGGGAGTGGCCGCGTTTCAGCAGCATATCGCTCAGCGTCCCCCCGCACAGCACACCGGCCATTGCCATCAGATATGGGAACATGGCACCGATACCGGCTTTATCAATCGACAGGTGCAGCCCTTTCTCCAGATAAACGATAAACCACGTCAGGAAAAAGTAGAGGGTTGAGGAGGCGGCAAACTGGGCAATAAACAGCCCCCAGGTGATACGCTGACGCAGAATATAACGCACCGATTGCCAGTTAACGCTGGGGTTTGGACTTAGCTGACCAGAGGAACCATAACCACCCCCCTGACGAATCACTTCCAGTTCCGCCTGGTTAACACGGACGCTGTGCTGCGGATCGCGATAGGCGATCAGCCAGTAAATGCCAAACACGATACCGATCAGTCCCGAGATATAGAACGACATCTCCCATCCCCACTGGCTGACGATAAATGACAGCGCCGGAGTCAGCAGTGCCAGGCCAATATATTGCGCGCTGGAATACGTGGCCGTGGCGCGGGCACGTTCATGATCGGGAAACCAGGTGGCAATGATTTTGGTATTGGAGGGAAAAGAGGGCGCTTCCGCAACACCAATCAGGGCACGGCAGACCAGTAACATCATAAATGATGCGGTGGCTGTGGTGAAAAAGTGATGAGACGCCAGCCCCATTAACAGTGTGAAGAGGCTCCATAGCACAATGGCGCTGCCGTACAGCCAGCGTGAACCAATGCGGTCGAGCAGGTAGCCGACCGGGATCTGACTCATGGCATAGAACCAGGTAAACATGGAAAACAACAATCCCAGCTGGGTGGCTGACAGGAAGAATTCTCCCTGGATGTGAGAGCCGGCAACGGACAGGTTGGCACGGTCCATATAGTTAATGGCAGTGACAACAAATAGCATTGCCAGAACAGAAAGTCGGGTACGGGTCGGTTTCATATTCAGCCTTTACCGTGAATGGTTTTTATCGGTGAAGTGACGAGGGGTTTATAACGTGGCCAGCCAGCCACCATCCACGTAGATCATCTGGCCGTTAACATAATCGGAGGCGGCAGAAGCCAGATACACTGCGGTGCCCACCAGTTCTTCTGGCTTGCCCCAGCGGCCGGAAGGGTTGCTGCTGCACACCCACTTGTTGAATTCTTCGTTATCGACCAATGCCGCGTTCATATCGGTGAGGATGTAGCCCGGCCCGATACCGTTGGTCTGAATATTGAATGCCGCCCATTCGGCCGCCATGGATTTCGTCAGCAGTTTGATGCCCCCTTTGGCGGCGGTGTAAGGCGCAACCGTGGCGCGTGCCGCTTCACTGGTCAGAGAGCCGATATTGATGATTTTGCCACCGCGATTGCGAGCCACCATACGACGGGCCGCTGCGCGAGCGACCAGGAAAGCACTGGTCAAATTGACATCCAGTACGCGCTGCCAGTCAGCCAGCGCCAGCTCCAGCATCGGTTTGCGGAACTGGATGCCAGCGTTGTTGATGACGATATCAACGGCAATCTGTTCGGCATCCAGCCGGGCGAAAACCGCGTCAATTTCTGCTTCATTGGCCACGTTAAACAGAAATCCGCGTGCCTCGTAGCCCTGTGCCTTCAGAGATTCCAGCGCATGATGCATATGTTCTTCACGGGTGCCATTGAGGATGACGCTGGCACCCGCCTGGGCGAGCCCCTGTGCGTAGGCAAATCCCAGACCGCGGGTAGAGCCGGTGATCAGCGCCGTTTTGCCGCTGAGGTTAAATAAGCTTTGCATAGAAATTTATCCCCTGATGTAACATGACTAACAAGTTGTATGGTGA
Organism: Pantoea sp. App145; assembly: GCF_047947045.1. Lineage (NCBI taxonomy): Bacteria > Pseudomonadati > Pseudomonadota > Gammaproteobacteria > Enterobacterales > Erwiniaceae > Pantoea > Pantoea sp. App145. The sequence goes on along the minus strand of NZ_CP133290.1, from coordinate 840,842 downwards.
CGTTGTACGTTAAGCGATAATCGACAGCAATTCCGATGGCGAGTAATTGCAGGATGAGTCACATTTTTGCTGAGTCATATTGAGGGTGTGAAACAAAGTTTTCTGTTTAATTTATTGAAATAAATCATAAAATAGTTGATTTAATAAAATGCTATGCCGAAGGGGGAATAATTTTTCCTTGTCAGGCGGGCGCTGAAACGTTAAAACCTGACACATGTAGGACAAGTGAGAGCGCCCGGTGAGTCTTGAAAGTATCCAAAAACATAATGTCGTTGACGTTATTTATGAGCAGATGAAGCAAAACATTCAGAACGGCGTCTGGGAGTCCGGCTGTAAGCTGCCTTCTGAGGCGGAGCTGACCGCAACATTCCAGGTGAGCCGGGTCAGTGTCAGGAGCGCGGTGCAGAAACTGCGTGATCTGGGTGTGGTGGTGACGCATCAGGGAAAGGGAACGTATGTGACCCGCGATCTGGCGCGCTATGATGCCTTCAGTGACAACGCGCCCATCCTGCATCTGTCACAGGAAGAGTTCGACGATATGCGGGTGTTCCGCCAGACTGTCGAGTTCCGCTGTATGGAGTTGGCGGTAAAGAACGCCACCGATGAAGATGTCCAGGCGCTGGAAAAGGCGCTGAATCGGATGCTGATTAGTCGCGACGATTATAAAAAATACTCACTGGCTGATTATGACTTTCATCTGGCGATTGTTAAGGCATCCCACAACAAAGTCTTTATTCACGTGATGGAATCCCTGAAAGGGATCTACGTGCATTATCTTGAGGAACTGAACCGGGTGCTGGGCATTACGATTGAAAGCGTAGAGGCCCATATCAAGGTGTTTATGGCGCTTAAAAATCGCGATGCTGCATTGGCGACGGAGACACTAAACAGCGCCATGACGCATAACGTGCATGCCATCGAAGACGTGCGTCACAACGCTTAAAAAAAGCCCATCGCGGGCTTTTTAATTCATTCAACATGTAGGACATCATACAGGATAAGTGAGGATTTCATGAGTGAGCTGAAAATTACTGACGTCAAAACCATACTCACGGCTCCCGGTGGCATTGATCTGGTGGTGGTGAAAATCGAAACCAGCGAACCGGGACTGTACGGCCTTGGTTGCGCGACCTTCACCCAGCGTATATATGCCGTGGCCGCCGCTATCGAGAGTTACATCAAGCCTTTTTTGCTTGGCAAAGACCCGTCGCGTATTGAAGACCTGTGGCAATCTGCCGCCGTGAGTGGTTACTGGCGTAATGGCCCGGTGATGAACAACGCACTGTCAGGCATGGATATGGCGTTGTGGGATCTGAAAGGAAAGCTCGCAAACCTGCCCGTGTATGAGTTGCTGGGCGGTAGATGTCGTGACGGCATCGCCCTGTATCGCCACTGCGACGGCGCGGATGAGATCGAAGTGGAGGACAATATCCGCGCGCGTATGGAAGAGGGTTACCAGTACGTGCGTTGCCAGATGGGGATGTACGGAGGAGCCGGTACTGATGACCTGCGCCTGATTGCGGGAAAATTGTCGCGTGCGAAAAATATTCAGCCCAAAGTGTCACCACGTAGCCAGACGCATGGCGTCTATTTTGACCCCGATGCCTACGCGCGTGCCGTGCCACGTCTGTTTGATCATCTTCGTAACAAGCTTGGTTTTGGTGTGGAATTTATCCATGACGTGCATGAACGTATCACGCCGATTGCAGCGGTGCAGATGGCAAAATCACTGGAACCTTACCAGCTGTTCTTCCTTGAGGATCCGGTGGCCCCGGAAAATATCGACTGGTTAAGCAAACTGCGGGCCCAGAGCAGCACACCGGTGGCGATGGGGGAACTTTTTACTCAGATCAACGAGTGGAAGCCGCTGATCCAGCATCAGTTAATTGATTATATTCGCTGTCATGTCAGCACCATTGGCGGCATCACTCCGGCGAAAAAGCTGGCGACTTTTGCCGAGTTATACGGTGTCAGAACCGCCTGGCACGGCCCTGGCGATATCTCACCAGTCGGTGTGGCGGCCAATCTGCATATCGATATGAGTATCACCAATCTGGGCATTCAGGAATACACGCCAGTCAATGAGGCATTGCAGGAGGTCTTCCCCGGTTGTCCGGAAATTGATCGTGGCTATGCCTATTTGAGTGATCGCCCGGGACTCGGCGTGGATATCGATCTCAAACAGGCAGCGAAATATCCGGTTTCCGGCGGCATCCCGGATTGGACCAATGCCCGTTTGCCGGATGGCACAGCCGCTCGCCCGTAAAATCCGTGAAGAATCACTGCGACTCTGTCCGGATGGTGTTGCTTGCCATCTGGCTGTCATCCTGGCCGGTTAAATTGATGTCTCGTCGCTGCCCTGTGGCAGCCAGGTTATCCAGACATCTGACCACTACGGAGTTTTCGCTATGGCACTCGCTGCTGTGCAACCGGCCAAATTACAACATACCGTCATCGATCCCAGCGTGCGTATGCGTGAGACCAGCATTGGTCAGCAGTGTGAGATCCTCGCACACAGTTACCTTGAATATTGCGAGCTGGGGGATTTCTCTTACGTAGGTGAGCACTGCTGTATTGCTGATGCGCAAATTGGTCGCTTCACGGCCATTGCCAATCAGGTACGCATTGGCGCACCGAATCATCCGATGGATCGGGCTTCACAGCATCGTTTTACTTATTGCCCGGAATATTATGACAACCAGGCGCAACGCGATGCTTCCTTCTTTGCCAATCGCCGTGCCGATCGGGTGGTCATTGGCCATGATGTGTGGATTGGTCATGGGGTGATTGTGCTGCCCGGCGTCACGGTGGGTGATGGGGCAGTGCTGGCGGCAGGGGCAGTGGTGAGCAAAGATGTGCCACCTTACACCATTGTAGGCGGCGTACCGGCCAGGCCAATTCGCGTGCGCTTTACGCCAGCCATCGCCGCGCAGCTTCAGGCGATCGCCTGGTGGCACTGGCCGCTGGAGAAGATTATGGCGCATCTGGCGGATTTTCAGTCCGGCGACATTGACGCTTTTTGCCAGCGCCACGGTAAGTAGGGCGATCCATTCCACTAACCGCAGGCAATCGCAATATCATCCATTTTTGAGATTGCCTGCGGTGAAAATATGCCGCCCCGTTATTCACATCATCGGCTGGCGCAGCGGCTGGGCTGTCGGCACGGCTTCCGGTTTCAACCCCACATGCAACAGAATCTGGCTGCGATAATATTCATCATTGTCGCGTACCTCATCGCTCAGCAACACGCCAGCTTCGTTAACATTTTTTCCGGCGACCTTCACTTTGTCGCGCGCTGCGCTGCGCATCCACTCATACTCAATATCGATATGGCCGCTATCAATGCAGCGAATGCCTTGCTGGCTGAGATCATAGGCCAGCACTGTCGCGGTAGGGCCAAGTGAAATCAGTACCAGGTCGAAATCACGCCCGTGTGCCAGCACGGCACTGTAAAGATCGTTGTAGAGTGAAAAAGCATTACGATTCAGCGTGGTGATACGTTTAATTTCTGCCGCCCCGGCCAGCAGGTCATTACCCATACCTAAACGCGTGCCACTGCCTTCCACGATTAAAATTTTCTTATTTTCAAAGAGCTGTTTAAATTTGGCAAACATCACTGCGGATAAGGCTTTGTCTTTATAATCATGGTACGGTCTGGTCACGGAGGTATTTCCATACAGATATTTTCTACTTAATAATGGTTCATAACGCAGAAAACAAAATGCTTTATGGAAAAACCAGAACAGGGCCGAACCGAACCGCATATTCCCCGTACCACGAAATGCATCAGGCATACAAATCAGGCAGCTGGGATTGTTATTCACGCCACGCTGCATAATTTCTTTTAAACGAACGGAAAGGCGCTCATCAAAAGCCTGAAAACCAATATTTTTGAATAACGTCATCTCCAGCTCGCCATCGCCATAGCGGCTGATAGACAGGTGATCGTTTTTCAGCAACAGGTCAATGGTCTGCTCGGGAGATAGCACCCTGTATTGCTTTACACGCGCATTAGCCCGCGGGTATTTGAAAGCTGCATGGGTGAGTTTAAACGGAAAGCGTAATTTGCGATAAATTGAATTAGCGCTGATCATCATTAACCTTCTGTTATAGGCGGGCTTACCGCAGAGCAGTCGCGTGACTTATAACATGGCATGTTGTTTATTGGTGTCTGAGGAAACTCTCAAATTAACGGCGTTGCAGGATTTCTTATCATTGAGAAATAAAAACTATGCAGCAGAAAAATAAAAAACCTATAAAATCGTGAGGTTCTATTATTTTACCCAGGATAATCCTTATCGCCATCTTTACCACCGGTTAAATAAATTCATTTGATGAATAAGGGTAATTGCTGCGCGTGGGCACAGTTCTCCGGATATTCCGCTCGGGTTATCGCGGCGTTAAGATAATCCCAGCAATTTCAGCAGCAGGTGCACGAAGTTTTGCAGGGCAAAAATCACCAGAACCGCCCCCCCCACCACGTTAATGAAGTAACCGATTTTCTGGATGTTGATGAGCCTGGCTGAGGTCAGCAGGGCACAACATACCACCACCAGCCACAGACTCATGATCAGGATATGCACTGTGGCTAACAGCAGAAAGTGACTCAATGCCGCCTGTTTACCGGCAAACTGCGACACCACGGTGAGATAAAGCATCACCGCTTTGGGATTCAGCACATTGGCCAGCCACGCATCGAAGAGGGTGGTTTGTCGGGGACGACGGGAAACATAAGGTGACGCCACATTGCGCCCCCGTTTAATCAGCTGTAATCCGAGCCAGAAGAGATAGATGGCTCCGGCGAAACTGAGCAGGGTAAAAATAGCCGGGGAGCGTAATAGCAGGGCACTGATCCCGGAACCAATCAACAGCGCATGGGTATAGATACCCAGAGTGGTCCCGATAATAATCGCTGTCAGGCCGCGGTAACCCGACGTCAGGGTATTGTTAATCGCCAGCGTGAAGCTGGCCCCGGGTGACAAGGCGATCGGCAGGATGGCGATAATAAACGCAACGAGATTCGAATCCATAATGGCAAGCGACGGGCGATAAACTGCTGATGGCAATGTAAAATAATTCTGATGAAAATTCGTGACTAATGCAATGTGGCTAAGCAGGATAGTGATAAGTATCCGCCAATAATCACAAAAAGGATTTTCTATGACCATCGCCTGTTTACATACCGCCGCCAGCAATATCGCTATTTTTGATCAAGCCGCCGCCAGCCTCGGCATGCCATCCACGGCTTTAAACCATCTGGTGATGCCTCATCTGCTGGCCGAAGCCGAGTTGAGTGGCGGTATGACGCCTGAGCAGCAAACACGTCTTACCGCGTTGCTGCATAGCCTGACACCTTGGTTTGATGCGATTCTGATTACCTGTTCTACCCTGGGGCCGGTAGCGGATAGTTTCCACAACGATGCCAACGGCTGCGTTGTCTGGCGCACTGACGGCATGCTGGCCGATGAAGTACACCGTCGGGAAGGTCAATCCGTGGTGCTGTGCGCGGCGGAATCGACGCTGGCAGCGACCACTGCCTTGTTTTGCCCGCCTGCACGGGACGGGCAACAGCCGGAAGTGCGCCTGATCCCCGATGCCTGGGCAACATTTAAAGCCGGTGATCAACTGGGGTATCGGCGACTGATCAAGGAAGCGGTGGAGCTGGCGCGTCAGCAGGGCGCGGTGAATGTGGCACTGGCGCAGGTGTCGATGGCGATTGCGGCGCAGGATTTCAGCGAAGATCAGCGCCCGTTAACCAGCCCGCAGCTGGCATTGCGTTGCGCGATAAATCGAACTGGTTTGTCGCAACCAGGCCAATAACCGCACGGAGCCGTAGCGGCGCGATTTATCGCGCAATTCTGTGCACCGTGCCGGTAAACCCCGCGCAATAAATTGCGCCGCAACAATCCGGTGCGATATTTCACTGCGGGGTTCAATAATCAGTTATCGCCGGGAAATCCCGCAACGTTGCCGATCATGCGGCACGTTCGATCTTTTCACTTTACTTACATACACCATCAACGGTTGTTTGTTAGACTTTCGCGCTGAGAATGAACGTTCACTATAGGGTTAACCATGATGGTTTTTCAGCGGTATGTCATTGCAGGTCTGGCGTTTCTGATTGTCGCCTGCGACCAGAGTGCAGAGAACAAACCCGGGGCAATGGTCACGGAAGTTGGCGTAAAAACGCTGCAAACAGAACCGGTTACACTGACCAGTCAATTGACAGGGCGTGTCACCGGTACCATGACGTCAGATGTACGTCCGCAGGTGGGAGGGATTATCCAGAAACGCCTGTTCACCGAAGGCGATGAGGTTAAAGCCGGTCAGGTGCTTTACCAGATTGACCCGGCCAGTTATCAGGCCAGTTATGACGAAGCGGTCGGGCAACTCAAAAATGCCATCGCAGTAGTCAAAAGCAGCAAGCTCAAAGCCGAACGTTATGCGGCGCTGGTGAAAGAGAACGGTGTTTCCCGTCAGGATGCCGATGATGCGGAAGCCACTTACCAGCAGAATATTGCCTCGGTTGCGCAGTACAAAGCGGCAGTGGAAAGTGCACGTATTAACCTGAATTACACCCAGATCAAAGCGCCGATCAGCGGCCGTATTGGTATTTCATCGGTGACACCTGGCGCGCTGGTGACATCCGAGCAGACCACGGCGCTGGCGACGATTCGCGCCCTCGATCCGATTTATGTCGATCTGACCCAGTCCAGCGTGCAATTGCTGAAGCTCAAACGCCAGCAGGCGTCACTGAACCAGAACAGCGATGAGGTGCCAGTCACGGTGCAGCTGGAAGACGGCTCTACTTACGATCGCACCGGTAAGCTGGAACTGACCGAAGTCTCCGTGGATGAATCGACCGGTACCGTTACACTGCGTGCTATCTTCCCCAACCCGGATCACCAACTGCTGCCTGGCATGTATGTCCGCGCCAGTGTCACTAATGGTGTGAAAAACGATGCGATCCTGGCACCGCAGCAGGGGATTACCCGTGATGCGAAAGGCAATGCCACCGCGTTAGTGGTGGATAAAGACAACAAAGTGGAAAGCCGCGAAGTGGTGACCGATCGGGTGATTGGCAACAAATGGCTGATCGACAGTGGCCTGCAAAGTGGCGACAAGCTGATTGTCGAAGGCACAGGCAAAGTGCAGCCAGGCCAGACCGTGAAAGCGGTAGAAACAGGCACCACCACGACTGATACCCCTGCGAATACCGCCGGAGGAAACTGATTATGTTGGCTCAGTTCTTTATCCGCCGACCGGTGTTTGCCTGGGTGATTGCCATCTGCATCATGATGTTCGGTCTCCTCAGCATCAAAAACCTGCCGATAGCGCAATATCCTGATGTGGCACCACCGCAAATCAGTATTCAGGCGACCTATACCGGTGCGTCAGCGGAAACGCTGGAAAGCAGCGTGACCCAGGTGATTGAGCAGCAGCTGACCGGTCTTGACGGCTTGCTGTACTTCTCGTCTACCAGCACTGCGTCCACCGGCCAGGTCAAAATCACCGTGACCTTCGAGCAGGGCACTGATCCTGATATCGCTCAGGTACAGGTACAGAACAAAGTGCAGCAGGCAGAAAGCCGCTTGCCGGACGCGGTGACCCAGCAGGGCGTGACCGTCGAGAAGGCGCAGAGCGACTTCCTGCTGATCATGGCGCTGTACGATAAAAACAACAAAAGCACCTCAGCGGATGTGGCTGACTACCTGGTCAGTAACATGGAGGACACCCTGGCCCGACTGCCGGGCGTGGGTAGCGTGCAGGTGTTTGGTGCGGAATACGCGATGCGTATCTGGCTGGACCCGGCGAAACTGGCTTCCTATTCATTGATGCCTTCTGACGTGGAAACCGCGCTGGAAGCGCAGAACACCCAGGTATCATCCGGGCAGCTGGGGGCGCAACCCGCCAGTAAAGAGCAGCAACTGGTGGCGACCGTGCGTTCCCGTTCGCGTCTGCAAACGCCAGAGCAGTTCCGCAACATCGTACTGAAAAGCCAGACGGATGGTTCGGTGGTGCATCTGAGCGATGTCGCGCGGGTGGAAATGGGTGATGACGACTACAGCGCCAACGTGCTGGCTAATGGTCATCCGGCCTCAGGTATCGCGATTCAGCTGGCGTCCGGTGCCAATGCACTGTCCACCGCTGAGGTCGTGAAATCTACGGTAGATGAGTTCCGTAGCAGCCTGCCAACCGGTTACGACATCGCCTATCCGCTCGACAGTACCGACTTCGTTAAGATCTCGATTGAAGAGGTGGTAAAAACCCTCGTTGAGGCGATTGTGCTGGTGGTGATCGTGATGTTTGTGTTCCTGCAAAACATCCGTACCACGCTGATCCCGGCGATTGCTGTTCCGGTGGTGTTACTCGGCACCTTTGGTGTGCTGGCGGTGTTTAACTACTCGATTAACACCCTGACGATGTTTGGGATGGTGCTTGCCATCGGGCTATTAGTGGATGACGCCATCGTGGTGGTGGAAAACGTTGAGCGCGTGATGCGTGAAGAACATCTGCCGCCACGGGAAGCGACCGAAAAATCGATGAAGGAGATCACCGGTGCGCTGATCGGTATTGCGCTGGTGTTGTCGGCGGTGTTCCTGCCTATGACCTTCTTCAGCGGCTCAACCGGTGTTATTTACCGTCAGTTCTCCATCACCATTGTGTCTTCGATGGTGTTGTCCGTGATTGTCGCTCTGACACTGACCCCGGCGCTGTGCGCCACCATGCTGAAACCGCACGATCATGAAAGCGGACAGAAAGGCTTTTTCGGCTGGTTTAACCGCAGCTACGAGAAAATCCAGGCGCGTTATCACGATAAAGTCGGGCATGTGATTCACAGCTCGGTGCGTTACCTGCTGCTGTACGCGGTGCTGCTGATTGGTTGTGCCTTTATGTACCTGCGTCTGCCGACCGGCTTCCTGCCGACTGAAGACCAGGGCTACATCATGGTGCAGTACACGCTGGCTCCGGGTGCTACGGAAAACCGCACCAGCGAAGTCCGTCGTCAGATCCAGCAATACTTCGCCACCAAAGAAAAAGATAACGTCAACGTCAGCATGCTGGTGAACGGCTTCAGCTTTGCCGGTAGCGGGCAGAACGCCGGTGTGGGCTTTATCTCGTTGAAAAACTGGAGCGAACGTAAGGGCGCGGCCAATACCGCTGACGCCATTGCCGGACGCGCCATGATGAACCTGTCCGGTATTCGTGATGCGCAGGTGTTTGTCCTGTCGCCGCCGTCCATCTCAGGTTTGGGTCAGTCGAATGGCTTCACCTTCGAATTGCAGGGACGTGGCACCACCGATCGTAACCAACTGCTGAAGCTCCGCGACCAGTTGATTGCACAAGCCAATCAGGACCCGGTGCTGAGCAGCGTGCGCGCCAATACCTTGCCAGATCTGCCGCAGTTGCAGGTGGATATCGATGACGAGAAAGCCCAGTCGCTCGGTCTGACCATCAGTAATATCAACAGCACGCTGAGTACCGCCATTGGTGGAAACTACGTCAATGACTTCACCGATCGCGGCAGGGTGAAAAAGGTCTACATGCAGGGTGATGAAGCGTTCCGCAGCAAACCAGAGGATATCGATAAATGGTTTGTCACGGGTACTGATAGCGAGGGTGACACCACAATGGTGCCGTTCTCGTCATTCTCTTCCTCGCACTGGACTTATGGCCCGGATGTGCTGTCCCGGTACAACGGTCTGTCGTCCTATGAAATTCAGGGGTCGTCGGCAAGTGGCAAAAGTTCCGGTGATGCGATGACGGCGATGGAGAAACTGGCGAGCAAATTGCCACAAGGCACCACCTTTGCGTGGAGCGGTTTGTCCTACCAGGAGCGACTGGCAGGTAACCAGGCGGTATCGCTGTATGCTATCTCGCTGATGGTGGTATTCCTGTGTCTGGCGGCGCTGTATGAAAGCTGGTCGGTGCCGTTCTCGGTAATGATGGTGGTGCCACTGGGCGTGTTTGGCTCCCTGCTGGCGATTACATTGCGCGGTCTGGAAAACGATGTTTATTTCCAGGTGGCACTGCTGACCATCATTGGCCTGTCGACCAAGAACGCCATCCTGATCGTGGAATTTGCTGAAGATAACTACCGCAGAGGGGAAAACCTGGTGAAAGCGGCGATGCACGCGGCATCAATGCGCTTGCGTCCGATCATTATGACCTCGCTGGCGTTTACTGCCGGGGTATTGCCGCTGGCGATATCGACCGGTGCGGGTGCTAACAGCCGTATTGCCATCGGTACCGGCATCATCGGCGGTACCATTTCCGCCACGCTGTTAGCAATCTTCTTAGTTCCGCTGTTCTTTGTGCTGGTCCGTCGCGTATTCCCTGGGATGCCGCATAGCCATGCAAGCCACACTGAAACTGCTGCGAAGACGGGGGAATAACATGTCAGCAAAACTTTTGGTGGTATTTTTACCCTGTTTCCTCGCGGGCTGTGTCTCACTCGACCCGGACTATAAACGTCCGGAAGCCCCGGTGAGCAAAACCATGCCCTCCGGTGAGGCTTATCGTTCATTGCAGGGGGCACAGGCGGCCAATTATCGTGACATTGGCTGGCAGACTTATATCCTGGATCCGCAGCTGCGTCAGGTGGTAGCGATGGCGCTGGATAGCAGTCGCGATCTGCGTGAAGCCGTCGCCAGCGTCAAAGCCGCCCACGCCCAGTATGGTGAGGAACGTTCAGAGCTGTTCCCGACCATCAATGCTGGCGTCAGTGGCACCCGTTCGCGCGCCCTGACGGGAGAAGGTAATCAGACGGCGATCAGCAACAGTTATTCAGCCGAAGGCAGCGTCAGTTCGTTCGAGCTGGATCTGTTTGGTAAGAATCAGAGCCTGACGCGCGAGCAGTATGAAACTTATCTCGGTACGCTGGAGGGCGCACGCAGTACGCGCCTGACGGTGCTGTACAACACGGCGGATTACTGGCTCCAGCTGGCGGCCGATCGCAGCAATCTGGCGATCGCCAAAGATACGGCGGAAAGCGCCCGTCAGTCGATGGAAGTGACGCGCAAGCAGATGGAGCATGGCACCGCCTCAATGGTGGATCTCTCCTCTGCCGAAACCACTTATCATTCGGCGATGGCGGATGTGGCCAGTTACACCACGGATGTCGCGCAGGATAAAAACGCGCTGGATTTGGTGGTGGGACGCAGCGTACCGGATAACCTGCTGCCGCAGGGTATTGATGCGCTGGGGCAGGCATTCCGTGAGGTGCCTGCCGGAATTTCGTCAGACGCGCTGTTGAATCGTCCGGATGTACTGGAAGCGGAACATAACCTGAAGTCAGCCAATGCCAGTATTGGTGCGGCGCGCGCCAACTTCTTCCCCACCATCTCGCTGACCACCAGCGGTGGTGTGGGCAGTTCTGACCTTTCTTCACTGTTTAAAAACGGTGCCGGGATTTGGTCGTTTGCGCCGAGCATCTCGCTGCCGATTTTCACCGGTGGCTACAATATTTCGCAGCTGAAATACACCAAAGCGGAGAAGGAATACTACGTCGCGGCGTATGAGAAAGCGGTGCAAACGGCGTTCCAGGAAGTGGCGGATGCGCTGGCACGGCGTGGCACCATTAACGACGAGTTAACCAGCCAGCGTAATAACGTGACGGCATCGCAGACTTACTACCATCTGGCAGATCTGCGTTACCGCAACGGTATTGATACATACCTGGATGCACTGACCGCGCAGCGCACGCTGTATAGCGCGCGCACCAGCCTGGTCACCACCCAACAGGCGTATTACCTGAATCTCATCACCTTCTACAAAGTGATGGGTGGCGGGACCGCATTGAAAGAGTCGGAACTCAAGCTGTAAAATCCCGTGGGCCGATTAAGTATCGGCCCACGGTGACGAATTCGTACATTTTTTTTGATGGGGTTTCAAATTGACCAGGAAAGACTTTGAAGATTTTTTGCACCAGCGCAAACAGCTGATTATTGCGGCGGCGAAAGTCTGTTTCAGTCGTTCTGGTTTTCATGGTGCCAGCATGGCAGAGATGAGTGCTGAAAGTGGGCTGGGTGCTGCACAAATATATCGTTACTTCAGCAGCAAAGAATTATTGGTGATTGAAACGGTAAAGGTCATCGCGACAGAATGGCGCACTTTTCTGGAAAATAAACTCAGCCAGCAACCGCAGGTGGCGGATATTATTGTCAGGGATTCGGTGTTCTGGCAGGGATGGTCAATTAAGGACCAGTGTTTATTGCTGGAAGTCTATTCTGAGGCTTCACGTAATGCCAGTGTGCGAGACATTCTCGCTGAGCAAGAGCAACAATTAATTGCCATGCTGGATAATGTATTTCAGCAACGGGAACCCCAGGCGACTGCGGAGCAACGTTTTAATCAGATCCATTTTTTGTTACTGCTGATTGATGGTGTGGCCTGTCGTACTTTTGTTGATGATGGTTTAGATCAACAGGAACTGGCGCGTCTGAACACGATTCTCAGTCAGCATTTATTACCTTAATTTATTGTTTAACCACGGTATTGTTCACATCGTTGATAATGCCGTCAAAAAATGGCACAAAAGACGGTGCAATTTCGCGTTGTTTCATGCTGCGGCGGATAATAATGCCGTCAATAATCAGTGACAGCACATATAAGCGGGTATGAATAATATTGCTGTCTTTCTCAGGATGAAGTGCCTGTTCTTTAGCAATAAAATTATCTTTCAGATTTTGCCAGGCATTGGTCATGATTTGCATAATGCGCGGGTTACGCATCGATTCAGACGATATTTCCATTAATAACACAATATCATTTTCCACTTCACGCGGTACCAGCCCGGCGGAAAACAACGGCAGGCGTGCCTGGCCCCCTGATTTGGCAATTTTTTCCAGATCATCATTTAAGCGATCTTTTAAACGTTGTGTGATGTTGAACACCAGCGCTTCGATAATCGACTCTTTATTGGTGAAATATTTATAAATCAAACCCACGCTGACATTTGCCTCACGGGCAATATTCTGGATTGAAGTCTGGTGAAAGCCTTTAAGCCGCATGCATTGTTCTGCTGCGGCAAGAATTTGCTCTGTCCGATTCATTGTGTATGGCCTGCGGAAAGTAAGCGTTTATTTTACGTAATTTCCGCAACGATGGCGAATGATCAATTGTCAAAAAATTTGATTTAACCGAGCAAATCCCCCTACTGGTGTGCAATTTTTCAGTCACTATCATGGTTGCCATAAACTGATTTTGTGGAGGCTGATAATGAACGTGTTACGTGCACAGCGCGACCAGCTGTTTGAATATGGTCCTTTTACCATTCGCCGCCAGCGTCCTGGCGAGGCGTTTGGGCCGCTGGCGATTGTGGACCAGATGACGCTGAAAACCGGCGCACGCGTACCGATGCACAGCCATCAGAATGATGAGATCTTCACTTACGTCTGGCGCGGTTCTTCCCAGCATCAGCATGAAGATGGCGAACGCACGCCGCTTAACGCCAAACGCGTGATGGTGGTGAATGCCGGTGACGGTCTGCGTCATGAAGAATCGGCACCGCTGATCGAAACCGAAATGTTGCAGGCTTACATCCGGCCCGCCAGCGCGGGTGGCGAAGGGCGTGTGCAGCAATTCACCCGGCCAGCAGGCGCGGCAGTGAATGACTGGACATTACTGGCCGGACCGGAAGGCAGTGATGCTCCGCTGACGTTACGTCAGGCGGTGTATGCCTGGGATCTGAAACTGGAAAGAGACCAGCAAATTCAGGTGCCTCAGCGTGAGGGCTTTGCCGTCTGGATCACCCTGCTGGAGGGGGTGGTGCGTATTGGTGAGCAGCGGTTGCATAAAGGTGATGCGGTCAGCGATGCGGCATCGTTGCCGGATATTCGCGGAGAACGTGATGCCACGCTGATCTGTTTCCTGGTGAAAGCCGACGCGCCCGCGGTGCTGAACGGTACCGTCAGCGGGCAATAGTTTATTAAAACCCACGCGATAAATCGCGTCGCTACGGAATGTGCAGTTATTAGCACCAATGCCAACAACCGCAACCTAACGTAGCGGCGCGATTTATCGCGCTGTTATAACACCTCTCATTTTCACATCCTGTTAACGATCCGTGACCCGCCTCTTAGTTTTGCAGCGTCGAGCCGTGCAATATTCTGACATATCGTAATACTAGATATATCTAATTATTCGTTATCGCACCGTCATCCACGCCATCAATGCAGGGAGAAATCATGGATCTGGGCATACGCCGTAAAATCGCTTTTGTCTGCGCGTCGTCACAGGGGCTGGGGCTGGCATGTGCACAGGCACTGGCGGCAGAAGGGGTGCGCGTCACGCTGAACGGACGCCATGAAGCCAAATTGCAGGACGCTGCTCAGCGGTTACGTGAGGAAAATCCAGCGGCGGAAATCAGCTATATCTGCGCGGATTTAACCACCGAGGCCGGGCGTAGCAGCATCATCAGCGCTTTACCGCAGGTCGATATCCTCGTTACCAACAATGCCGGGCCGCAGCCCGGAGCGTTAACGGACTGGGAAGCGAGCGCGTTGCGTGAGGCAATGGAAGCCAACTTTATTCCAGCGATTCAGCTTATCCGCACCTGGCTGCCTGCCATGCAGGCACAGGGCTTTGGCCGCATTATCAATATCACTTCGGCGATGGTGAAAACGCCGCATTACATGATGGGGCTCTCCACCTCAGCGCGTGCGGCGTTAACAGCGATGTGCAAAGCCATCAGCCAGGACGTGATGCGTGACAATGTCACGATAAATAACCTGCTGCCGGAGCGGATCGATACACCACGCCAGGAATTTATGCTGCAGCGCCTGATCGCCAAAGAGGGTATCAGCCGTGAAGAGGCACGCCAGAGGAATGTGCAATCCATTGCCGCCAAACGCTACGGCACACCGGCTGAATTTGGAGCCGCCTGTGCGTTTCTGTGCAGCCAGCAGGCCGGGTTTATTTCGGGTCAGAACCTGCAACTGGATGGCGGCTCCTATCCGGGGTTGATCTGATGACTGAGCTGATTCATCAATTGCTGGCGTTTGAACAGCAGCGGCAACGCGCGCTCATCGAAGCGGATTTAACCGCGCTGGAAAACATGCTGGCAGCGGATCTTATCCATATCCACAGTACCGGCATGGTGCATACCAAGGCGCAGTTTCTGGCGCATGTGAAACGGATGGGGGGCTTTGTGTCCATTCAACGTGAGCCGCCAGATATCCGTGTCGAAGGTGATATCGCCATCCTGACTGGCAACACCCGTAACCGGGTGCGACGGCTGGAAACCGGTGAAGAAGCAGAGCGTTATGGCTTCTCGACACTGGTACTGCGCCGCACCGCCGGTGGCTGGCAAATTCTGCTTTCGCAGTTAACTCCTCATCAGGTCTGACAGCAAAGGAAAACAGCATGAAACTGGTACGTTTTACCGAACAGGGCCGCACCCGCATTGGCAAAGTAGTGGGTGATCAGGTAATAGACCTCTCTGGCGTGCCTGGCGTGGGGGATTCCATGCGCCAGCTGCTGGCAGGATTAACGCCGCTGCGCCCACGACTGGCAGCGGCACGTTCACCGGCCTTTGCCTTAACGGCGGTACAGCTGGAAGCGCCGATTCAGGACGCGCAGAAATTTCTCGGCATTGGCATGAATTACCGCAAACATGCGGAAGAAGCGCGTCAGGCAGGCATGCCGATTCCGCAAAGCCAGCTGTGGTTTAACAAACAGGTTTCCTGCATCAACGGACCGTTCGCACCGGTGGTAAAGCCAGATGCCAGCGACAAAATGGATTACGAAATCGAACTGGGCGTGGTGATCGGCAAACGCTGCCGTCACGTTAAAGCCAGTGAGGCGGCAGGCGTGATTGCCGGTTATCTGATCGTCAACGATGTCTCGGCGCGTGACTGGCTGCATAAATCACCGACCTTCACACTGGGTAAATCCTTCGATACCCATGGCCCGATCGGGCCGTGGATCACCACTGCCGATGAAATCCCCGATCCCCTGCAACTGGAGATGAAGTTGTTTGTGAATGGCGAGCTGCGTCAGCATGCCGACAGCGGGGACATGATTTACGACATCTATGCCCAGATAGCCTATCTCTCGACGGTGATGACGCTGGAGCCCGGCGACATTCTGGCGACTGGCACGCCCTCCGGCATCGGTGCGCCGACCGGACGCTTTTTACAACCCGGCGATGTGATGCGGCTGGAGATTGCAGGCCTCGGTCATATCGAGAATCCCGTGGTTGCCGAAACCCGCCAGGAGGCATGATGACCCGTGACAACTTTCGTGATTACCTGATGCCTGCGGATGCCGAACGTATCGGGCTGGCGCGCGGTGTCGATCTGCAAACCTATGGTGCGCGGATGCTGGCCACTGACAAAGCGCAAAAACTCAGGGCGCACTGGCAGGCAATGCTGGATGAAACTTTTCGCGGCATCACCAGCAATGGTGAAGTGCAGCCGGATCTGTTTGCCCTGCGCGATGAAGGGTTTGCGGTGGAGGCGGCAGTCAGGGCGGCACAGGCATTATTTTCCACGCTGGATAGCGTGCAACAGCAGCAGGTGAGTTATGCCATCGACGCCAAACAGTGGCGTGGCTGGTACAACCCGGAAATTCCCTTCAATGATTATGGTGTCCGGCTGGATGAAACCGCCGCATCAACCCACGAGGCGTTCCGGTCATTACTGCAAAGCTGCACCAGCGCACGCGGTTTCCGCAAAGTGCAGCAGGTGATGGATGCCAACCATTTTCTCGGCGAACTCTACGATCTCACCCACATCATGAATCGCTGGAGTTTCCACTTTTTACTGTTCGGCACCCCTTCGACCACGCAGCCGTGGGGCTGGTCGATTTACGGTCATCACGTGGCATTTTGTTGCTTTATCAGCGGCAGGCAACTGGTGATTGCGCCGACCTTTTTTGGCGTCGAACCCAATGTGATCGAACGGGGTGATGCCAGCGATTGTGTGCTGTTCCGTGAAGAGGAGCAGCTTGGTCTGGCGCTGATGCAATCCCTCAGCGCCGGGCAGCGCCAACGCGCCACCATTTATTCGTTGATGGAAGACCCATTGATGCCTGCTGAACGCTTCAATTTTGCCGATCAGCGCCATCTCGGTGGCGCGTTTCAGGATAACCGGGTGATCCCGCTGGAAGGGGTGTGCGTGGCGGAGTTTACCCCGGCACAGCGCGCCAGCCTGATGGCGCTGGTGGCGGTATTTCTCGATTTTCTGCCGGATGGCCCGCGAGCCTGGCGTCTGCGCCAAATCGAAGATCATCTGGAGGAAAGCTGGTGGAGCTGGATTGGCGGCCACGGTGATGACGATGTGTTTTATTACCGCCTGCAAAGCCCGGTGGTGATGCTGGAGTTTGATCATCACAGTGGCATGTGGCTGACCAATGCACACCCGGCGCGTTTCCACATTCACACCATCACCCGCATACCTAACGGCAACGACTACGGCAAGGCATTGCTGTCGCAGTTGCAGAAGTAATCTCAGGCTGCAAAGCCTGAACTCCTGTCGTACCGGGTGACGTCGTTTTGCCCGGGTAACCCCAAGTGTCAATTGACCGTTCCCTTACGGGACGCGGGCGGCTTCGCTGCGCGATAAATCGCGCCGCTACACATTATTCGAGGTTATCAGGCAATGCATGTTCAGAAAAAAACCAAAATTGCTGCATTAACCGTAGTGCCTCTGGCGTTGTTCTGCGGTAACTGCTTTGCGGAGGCATCACCTGCATCGGACTCCGACAGCTTTAACGACTGGCTCACACAAGGCAATATCTCGGGCGAGCTCAAAACCATGACCTTCTTTAAAGAATTTAGCGGCACTCTGCCCAATAAACGCACCAGCTCGGCCGGAGGGGATATCCAGTACCGCAGCCCGCAGGCGGCGGGATTTAGCGTGGGACTGGGGGTCTATGGTGCCTATAACTTCGGCCTGAATAATGACGATGCGGAAAAGACCGAGATCTATCTGCCATCCGAAGACGTGACCGTGCTGGGCAAGGCCTTCCTGCGTTATCAGGGATATGGCTTTGATCTCCAGGGCGGACGTATTGGACTGGACACGCCCTTTGCCAATGAAGGTGAAGGCTGGACCATGATTCCGGCGTTGTATGAAGGGTTTGGCGGCAGCTATGCCCTGAATGACACGGGCGACTTCCGGCTGAATGCGTACCGCATTTATCGTTTCAAACCCGAAAGTTCGGATGAATTTGGCAAAGGCGATGCCGGTGCTCCTGAAATTGAAGACACCAGCATGCCATCGGTGGACAGCAACGGCTTCACCACCGTGGGCCTGCGCTATGGACAGCAGTGGAACACCCTTGCTGAAGCCTGGTATTACAACTTCGATAAACGCGCCCAGCTGGGCTATGGCGGGGTGCAACTGCCGGTCTCCGCGCTGAAGTTTGGCAACTGGACGCCGTACTGGGGGGCGCAATATCTGCATGAATGGGACGCCAGCGATCAGGCGTATCCCTATCACAACATCGATACCGACCTCTATTCCGGGCGCATCGGCATGAAAACGCGCCATCACGATCTCTATTTCGCCGCGACTTACGTGCCACGCAAAGAGGATGCCTTCCTGAGCGGCGGTTTCTTTGCCCCGTATAGCTACGGCATTTATGACCACACCCCGCTGGAGAGCGGGCAACCGCTGGTTTCGATGGTCACCACCAACCAGCCCGGTAAGGCTTTTGCTTTACGCTATGCGTACCACGACGAAAAGTACCTCGGGGTGTTTGGGCTGACGCGGCTGGAACTGGAAGATTCCAGCGGCATTTACTATCCGCTGCCTGCCGAGAATATCAACGCGGCCTTTATGATTCTCGGTTACAACGTCACGCCACGCCTGCATCTGGAGTTCGAGTTTGACTACGTCCATTCCCCTAATGAGGTGACGGGCAACTATCACGCCGAGCGCCTGCGTCTGGTGTATCGCTTTGGCGCGAAAATGGCGGATGAGGATTATTAATCAGGAGGCAATATGGCTAAACGCGAAAGCATTTATATCGACGCTTTTCCCCATGCTAATCCGATCCCGGCTGCGTGCCGGGTGGGATCGATGCTGTATTCCGGGGTGATTTATGGCCGGGACCCGCAGACGCAGCAGGTGCCCGCCGATTTGGGCGAGCAGTGTGCACTGATGTTCCGGCATATGGAGAGTATCGTCTGTGCGGCAGGCGGCAGCATGGAAGACATCATCAAGGTCACGTTATGGATGCAGGATAAAACCCAGCGCGAAGTGGTGAACCGCTACTGGCTACAGGTTTTCCCGCAGCCACATTCACGTCCGGCACGCCACGCGCTGGAGGGACACTTCAGCGGTAATACCTTAATTCAGTGCGACTTTATTGCCGTGCTGGCATGCTAATCCCCTGCTAGCGGGCAGTATTTGTATCTGCCCGCCGCTTTCTCTATATTGCCTGTGAGTCATATCCATCTGGACTATATCGGAAATTTCGATATATTTAAATTCAGTGAGATTTGTGTGGTTATTCAGGTAACAGCGCGGGGGCAGACATGGTCGGACAGAGCGAATTGGACACGCAACCTGCGGGTGGCAAAACGGGCCGCCGAGCGCGGGCCTTTGATTATGGCGAATTACGTCTGTTGTTGCTGGCAATTATCGCCAAACAGCCCAGCCATGGTTACGAACTGATTCATGAAGTCAACGAACGGCTGGGCGGCACCTATAAACCCAGCCCGGGCGTGCTCTACCCGGCCTTAACCTGGCTCTACGATCGCGGCTACGCCGAAATCGATTTAGAGAAAGGTGGACGCAAACGCTACAGCATTACCGACGAAGGGAACGCGTTCCTCAGCGCCAATAAAACCGTGATTGATATGCTGGTGGCGCGCGTGGTGCCGAAGGGGCAAGGGCACGGCAAGTCACCGCAGGCGATTGTGGAGGCAATGGACCATCTGAAACGTGCACTCAGCCTGCGCGCCAAAATGGAACCGGTAGCAGAGCAGGTGGTGACGCGTATTGGAGAGATTATCCATGTCGCGGCCAACCAGATCGAAGCCCTGCTCAATGCACCCATGCTCAGCGACGCGGCGGCAAAATGTGTGGCCGATATCGTCACCCCCAACGGTGAGCGCTTTCTGCGCCGCCTCGGCAGTCATTTCCAGCATCGCACACCGGTGGTGATGGATGAAAACAGCGGCCACTTCCGCATGAGTATGGGCGAAGTGCGGATGGAAGCGCTGGACGGCATCTTCCGTGTCACCTTAACCGCGCTGAATGACGAAAAACTGATTGAGATGCAACATATTCTGGTGCGTCATCTGGAAGAGGCTGCGGTGCGGGAAACGCTGGACGTGGTGTGGCAACCAGCCTGATTGAGAGGAAAATCAACTCGCGGGTAAACAGGGCGCTCTGCGTCCTGTTTATTATTGCTATAACTTGTTAATGCAAGGAATTTAAAGTGAACTGTGCAGCATGATAATTAATGTATAGTCGATAACACTCCCTTTCACCGCATTAATCACTGGCATGGTAAGTCACACTTAATCAACTTCAGTTAGTTGCACATTTATTTTCTAATATTAGAATTCACAGCCGCCTTCCTCTCTTTGCCTGACTTTCCTGATAATGAGGATAATTAAATAATTTTTCATGGGGCCTCAGTCATGCAGACAATGCGAGAGAAAAAATATATCTCCCTCATCCGGTGTGGGTTGCTGATGCTGGCGCTGCTGACCCAGTCAGCGATGGGGGAAAACCCGCCTCAGGACACGATGTCGCTGGACCGGGATATCTGGATTAATCCTGGACTGCCAAATGGCGCAATCACGCCGCTAATAACATCAGATATGGTATTTTATACAGATGAAGATCTATCTCAGGAGGACGCTTATTCTGCCAGACGTCCTCTAAGTGTCTTATCTAGCCGAGAGTTAGTATCAGTGTCGCAGATTCATGACAATTTGTCAGCCCTGTCACAGCTCATTTTCCTGAAAACCGGTGAGTTGAGCGGCTATTTAAACCCAGAGCATGAAGATAAAATCAATTTAATGAGTGATAAATATGCCTCAAAGAGATTACGTGAAGGGGGGTATTATGCCACCCATATTCCTGTGGCATATCAGCTTTATAATTATAATAACCAGGACAGCTACCCTTTGTTAAATTATATGAAGAGAAATGAAATCTATGATTTACCGGCGGGAAATAAATTTTTTGCCGGTATATTCAGTGCCTATTTCAGGTTTAACGATGGCTTCCATTATTTTGAATCCTTCCCCGTTTTACAGGGTGGCACGATTCATTATGTTCCGACACTAATAAATACCACTGCCACGGGCGGCAATATTACCGGAGACGTGTATCTGTCTGCCGACAACAGCTCCCCGAAGGGAGGCTACGATTTGATCAAAACGCCTGTCTCAACCACCGTAACGATCAACTTCACCGGCAGTGATGATCCAGTGGGTCTGCAACTTTCCGTTGAGGATAAAAGTTTGTACGGTGATTATGTTGTCCATTCGAGTAAATCCCGCTTTTTGCTGCAACCCAGCACCGGCGTTTACCGTGAAGTGTATGAAACAGGCACACCCGGCATTGGCTATCGCCTGACCGGAAAAGGCGGAAAGGACCTGAGCCTGAAGGGAGACGGGGTTAAGATCCGCATGGACACCTCAGAAAAATCGGTGACCGTACCGGTCGAGCTGTGGTTTGTGGCCACCGGGGATATCAATCCCGGCACTAAAGCACTGCTCGACCATTTCGAGCTGGGGCGTCTGGTGCTGATAACCGGCAAAGGCAAAAATGCGGTCATGCAGCTGGCACCGGAAGGGAGCCTGACGTACAGCGGTAAGGTGGATACCAGCGTACCAGCTTTAGGTTGTGATCCAGGCTCGTAATGCTGGAACTCATCGTGCCAGATTAGCGAAAATCCGCCGCCAGGGCCGAGGTTGCTTTCACCAGCAGCCCCACATCACTGCCTACCGCGACAAAAGTGGCACCCAGTTCCAGATAACGTCGGCAAAGTTTTGCATCGGCACTCAGAATCCCCGCCGCCTTGCCATGTGACTGAATGCGCACCAGCGCCGCTTCTACCGCCTGCTGTACCTCAGCGGCGGCGGGTTGTCCCGGATAGCCCATATCTGCCGCCAGATCGGCCGGACCAATAAACACCCCATCGACACCCTCAGTGGCGGCAATCGCATCCAGCTGCGCCAGACCTGCACGGCTCTCAACCTGCACCAGCAGACAAATCTGCGCATTGGCGGTGGTCAGATAATCCGGCGTACGGTTAAAGGCCGAAGCCCGTGCCAGCGCCGCACCCACACCACGCATGCCGTGCGGCGGATAACGTACCGCTTTCACCAGCGCCTGCGCCTGTTCTGCACTCTCCACCATCGGGATCAGTAGCGTCTGCGCGCCAATATCCAGCAGCTGTTTTATCAGCCAGGGGGCATCCATCGGTGCACGTACCACGGCATGTGCCGGTGCTGCCGCCAGCGCCTGGAGCTGGCTCATCAGTAACGGCACATCATTGGGCGCGTGCTCGCCATCCAGCAGCAGCCAGTCAAAACCGGCAGCGCCGCAGATCTCGGCGCTGTAGGGGCTGGCCAGTGCCAGCCACAGGCCAATCTGCGCCCGTTTATGTTGCAAAGCCTGCTTAAAACCATTGATCGGTGCGGACATCGTTACCTCACGCAAAGTAGCAGCTGACCGAGCCATGACGGCCATAGTCAGCATGGATGGTATCGCCATGACGGGCTTCAATCGGGCGGATAAAGGAACCAGCCAGCACAATCTGTCCGGCGGCGAGGTGGTCGCCATACTGCGCCAGCCGGTTTGCCAGCCAGGCAATGCCGCGAGCCGGATGGTTCAGCACCCCAGCACCCAGCCCGGTTTCCTCAACGGTGGCGTTACGCGACACAATCGCTCCCAGCCAGCGCATATCGACGTTTTCCGGGGAAAATAGCTGGCTGCCCAGTACCACACCGGCATTGGCGGCGTTGTCGGAGACGGTATCGACGATGGTGCGTGCTTTACCACTGGCGGCATCGCTGCGCACAATGCGGGTATCCAGAATTTCCAGCGCGGGTAACACGTAAGCAGTCGCCGCCAGCACCGCTTCGACATCCACATCCGGTCCCTGTAACGGTGCTTTGAGTACAAAGGCCAGCTCCGCTTCAATACGCGGCTGAATAAAACGATCGGCGGGAATGGTCGCACCATCGTCAAACACCATATTGTCGAACAACACGCCGGAGTCGGGGGTGTCGATATTCAGGGCGTATTGCATCGCTTTCGAGGTCAGGCCAATTTTCCAGCCAATCACCTTGCGCCCCCCCTCAATCTTTTGCCGGACCCACGCCTGTTGCACCGCGTAAGCATCGTCCAGCGTCATCGCCGGGAAGCGCAGCGATAGCAATCCGGTCTGGCTGCGGCTGCGTTCGGCATGGTCGAGCGCCTCCACTGCGGTTAATAATTCGCTCTGGCTCAGCATCATCACACCTCATCCTCAACGACGTTGCGCAGGGTGCCGATACCTTCGGCATACACGTCAATCACATCGCCCGGTTTCAGCCAGATGGGGGGATCAAAACGCGCTCCGGCCCCGGTGGGGGTGCCGGTAAAGATGATGTCGCCGGGATTGAGCGGAATAAAGGTGGAGATATAGGCGATGATCCAGCTAAACGAGAAGGTCATATGACGGGTACGATCGTCCTGACGCAGCTCGCCATTCACATGGGTGGTTAAACGGATATCGGCCAGCTGTGCGGCATCGCTGAACGGTACCAGCCACGGGCCGATCGCTCCGGAGCGATAGAAGTTTTTACCCTGGGTCACGTTAAATTTGCTGTGACGTACCCAGTCGCGCACCGTACCTTCGTTACCGACGGTAATGGCGGCGATATGGTTCAGCGCCTCACTTTCAGCAATGCGGCGACCGGCTTTGCCTATCACGATCACCACTTCACCTTCGTAATCGAGTTGCTCGCTCTCGGCGGGGCGCAGCAGCGGCTGCTGATGCCCGGTCAGCGATTCGGCGAAGCGCACAAACATCGACGGATAATCCGGTACCGTCTGCCCGTCTTTATATTCCGCGTTGCGGTTGGGATAGTTGACGCCGATGCACAGGATTTTACCTGGCTGGCTCAGCGGCACTTCGTACTGAATATCGGCCAGCGCGTAATCCACTGGCAGATTTTGCGCCTCTGTCGCCAGGTACACCAACGCCTGGTCGGCAATCACCGCATCCAGCGTTGGCCAGCGTGCGCCAAAGCGTGGCGTAAGATCGATCACACCGGAACCGCTGATCAAACCATATCCCTGCACCTGGCCCTGGTGGGCCGAAAAACGGATAAATTGCGGTCGTTCCACGGGTTTTCTCCTTCTTTTAGCAAAAATACGGCGAGCAGAAGCCCGCCGCTCTCAGCATGGTGGCTGAGCAGTGTTCAAGACACAGGAGGGTTTACGGCGTTGACGCAGCGCCGTGGCGCGTTATGCCAGGTTAAACATGCGCGCGGCGTTGCCACCCAGAATATTGGCTTTATCCTCAGCGCTGATATCCAGACCTTCGATGGTTTCAATGCCTTTGAAGAACCAGTCTTTACGGATCGGATAGGAGCTGCCGTAGAGGATATTTTTGCCGCCGATCACTTTCACCGCGGCTTCCAGCTGCGCTTTACCCCATTGCGGCGCACCGGAGGTGTCGAAGAAAATGTTGTTGCCGAGCTGCGCCCGCAGGTTGCCGGTGCCGGTCTGGAAACGATCGACGGCATCGTTGAACTGATGTTGCGGCGGAACCAGCATATCGGCGAAGGCATAAAACGCGCCGCCCAGCATTGAGTGGATAAAGCGCAGGTTCGGCAGCTCATCGAACATGCCGCTGAACAGTTCGCGGCCGACCGCTGTCGCCTGGTCAATGCAGCGGCCAAACTGACGACGCTGGTTGGTGTAAGGCAGCACCGAGTTGAAATCCACCGGCAGCGGCGTGTGGTGCACCACCACCGGGACGCTCAGATCATTGAGGAATTTCAGGTACGGGCGGAATGCCGCGTCGTCGAGGTAAATCTGGCCGTAGTGAGCTACGATCTGCGCGCCACGGAAGCCCAGCTGATTCAGGCAACGATCCACTTCGCGCAGGCAATCTTCCGTGCCCCACGGTGGCACTACCGCCAGCGCCGACATGCGGCCCTCGCTGCGTTGCACGTATTCGGCCATGCGGGTGTTGACCTCTTTACAGGTCTCCAGATCCAGCCATTCCTGCCACACCGGCAGACGGAAAATGGCGTGATCAACCCCGGCTTTTTCCATATCGGCCAGCTGGCTTTCCAGCGTGTATTGCCCTTCAGCGTAGTTCAGGTTAACGAAGCCTTTCGGCTGCTCAATAATCAGCTGGCTCAGTTCTTTGCCTTCAATTTTCTCTACGCGGGTATGCACGCCATATTGTTTCGGCACGCAGTCGAGAAATGAATTCAGCAGCTTCTTGTCAGAAAACAGCTCGCCTGGCAGCCAGTGCATATTGGCATCGATGATCTTGCTCATAGTCAGTTCCTTTCTGTCACAGTTATTTATGGGTGGCAAAAACCGATGAGTATTTCGTCGGTTGGTCGGTCTCTTTTTCTGTCGGAATGCGCATACCGGCTTTGGCGTGGTATTCGCTGAAAATCGACAGGGCTTCTTCGTGGGGAAAGATTTTTTCGATGTCGTCGAACGGCTTACCGCCGCTGCGCTCCTCGACGATACGGCGTACCACTTCCGGGCCTTCGCCGCGTGACGCCAGCACCAGCCAGTTCACTTTTTCTCGCCGTTCCAGCTCGTAAGCCTGCAAGGCGGCAACCGGGTCGCTGATGCTGGCGAGTTTCTCCGCCACCACGCGCGCATCGACAAAAGCCTGGCAAACGCTGTTGCCACCGCGCGGATACATGGCATGCGCGGCGTCACCGAGCAGGGTGATGCGGCCAAACGACCATTGCGGCAAGGGGTCATGATCGATCAACGGGAACAGATAACATTCGCGGGCGTTGCGGATCATGGCGCTGACATCGAGGAAATTGAGCTGGCAGTCATCAAACACGTGTTCGATCTCTTTGACGCCGGTTTCCTGGTTCCAGTCTTCTTCGGTTTGCGGTTTCTCGTCCTGTTCAATCACCCAGTTCACCAGCTGATTGCCCTGACCATCGACGTTGTTCTGAATCGGATAGACGATCAGCGTGCCCTGACGAATCGGGTCGCCGATGTGCAGAATGCTGCCGCCGGTTTTGAACGGCGGCATCACGGTGACGCCGCGATACAGCGTCAGACCGGAGAAGTGGCTGCGGGCGGATTCCGGCAACAATTGGCTGCGTACCACCGAACGGATACCATCCACGCCAATCACCACATCGGCACGCACGCTGTTCGGCGCATTGGGGTTTAAGCGGGTATCAAAATGGACGGTCACGCCGCTGTCATCCTGCTCGAAATGGCTGCAACGACAGCCGAGGGTGATGGCGTCAGCGCCCAGGCGTTGCTGGACCGCTTTGTACAGCATCATTTGCAGATGGCCGCGATGGACAAACCGCTGGTCGTATTCGTAGCCCATATGTTTGCCGCACTGCTCGCCGAAGATTTGCTGACCGTAGCCGGTGTAAAAAATCGATTCTTTGGCTTCTACCGAGATATCAACAAAGGCGTCGTACAGGCCCAGTTCGGTGATTTCTTTTACCGCGTACGGCTTGATATCAACGCCGACGCCCAGCGGTTTAATCTCGGCTACCGCTTCAAACAGGCGGGGGCGAAAGCCCTGCTGATGCAGGCGCAGAGCGGTTGCCAGTCCGGCCGGGCCAGCACCAATAATGACGATATCCAACATGATGACTTCCTCTTGTTATTCAGCGTTCAACTATGACTTTTCAGGGTGTTGGTTTTGAGATCGTGATGGGTCTGGCGATGTACATCGCGCAGCCAGATCGGCAGCCCTGCCAGACACACCACCAGCCCGGCGATCACCAGCAGCGCCAGCGACTGTGGGTTTTCACTGCTTTGCGCGGCGATAAACAGCGGTGGGCCTAAGAACACGCCGACCAGCGTCAGCTGGGTGATCAGCCCACTGGTGGCCCCAATGCTTTCGCGTGAGGGCGCCACCACCGGGGCCAGTGCCCACATGCCCACCAGCAGGCCACTGCCAAACATAAACACCCACGAGGCGGCGATAGAAACCATAAAGCCGAGCGGCAGGGTGTAGATCGCCAGAGCGGGCGCGCCGGTGAGAATCAGGCCGACCACGCCAATCGCGGCGGCTTTCACGCCCCGGTTCAGCATCGCGCCGACCATCAGGCAGCCGATGCCGTTGCACACCATTGCCACCACGTTCCAGTGCGCCACTTCCAGCACCGGCACGCTGTAGCGTTTGGCAAGATAAGGCGCGAGGGTGGAGATAATGCCGGTTTGCAAAAAGGCGTCAGCACCGAATGAAATGCCCAGCAGATAGATCAACGGGCTTTTCAGCACTGCACGTAAACCCCGGGTACGGGAGAACTGCGCTTTCTCCTCGGCGGTACGGCGCGGCAGGCTCACGGTGGCGACAAACGCCAGCGCCAGGGTGAGAGCCGAGTGCGCCACAAAGGCGGCACGCCAGCTGCCAAAATGTTCGGCGAGGCCCGCCGAGAGAAACGGCAGCAGGAAACTGGCGGGAACAAACGTAGACCACAGCGCCATCGCCATATTGCGCTGCTTGCCGGTGGTGATGCGGATCAACAGCGTCACCGCTGCCACGGCGGTTAACACATAGCCGATACCGGTGATGATGCGTCCGGCCAGCAACAGATTGAAGGCCGGGGCGGCGACGACGCAGATATCGCCCGCGACAATCACCACCGCACCTGCCAGTAACACCACCCGGTCACCGATTCGGTCAACGATGTAGCCCGCCAGCAGTGCGCCGAGCGCCACCATCAATGACGGCAGCGACATAATCAGCCCGATCTGGCTGTGTTCAAATACCTGGAACTCTTTAGCGATGGAACCTAACTCGGTGACGGCTTCACTGACGGTCATCGCCGCCATCACGCCAAGCGCATAGGCGACCAGAATTCTGACCAGCGGATTTTGAATGAATGTACTCACGATCCTTTCTCCCAATGGCTGATTTCATAACGTGCTCAGGGTTTACCGGGTATGGCCGGTAGGCCTAACCATCATTGGCAAGGGCGAGAAAGCGCTCCAGCGTAGGCGGATCGACGGGGATTTCCGGCTGAATAACCGGGACGTGGGCGAAGGGCGTCGCTTCGGTAAACCATTTGTTTTGCGCCGGTAATCCCCACTGATCGGCGCGTTTGGGATCGGCCAGATTCCAGCCGAGGGCCGGTTCAATATCGATGTGCTGGTAATGGGTATTAAACAGCTCGATACGGTGTCCATCCGGATCGCGGAAGTAGACAAACAACGCGCCGCTGATGCCGTGGCGGCCCGGGCCACGTTCGAGCTGTGGTGCGTACCCCAGAGCCCCGGCCACATCGCAGGCACGGATCATGTCGTTGGTATCGGGCAGGGTGTAGGCGAAATGGTGCAGGCGCGGCCCCGGCCCCTGGGTAAAGACGATATCGTGCGGATTACCCTTGCGTTGCAGCCAGACGCCCCACAAATGCTGATCCTGCTCAACCTGAGACCAGGTATATTCACTGACGCGAAAACCCAGCGGTTGATAGAACGACCATGCCTGGCGCACATCACTGGTCTGGAGCTGATAATGATCGAGACGCTGGGCGCTGGCACCACGGTAATGCTGATACTGTTTCAGCATCCGCTCACAAGGTGCCATGGACGCGCAGAACTCCAGCGGCACCCCGACATTATCAGTGACATGCAGGGTCAGGCCCTGATAAGGCAGCTCCACCAAGGCAGTTTCCCGGCCCTGTAAGGCAAAATAGCCTTCCGCTTTGTAGATATCGTCATCGCTGCGCACCCGCATACCGATGCGAGCACAGTGAACATCCGACGATTTTTTTAACACCAGGCTGTGATGGCCGCGTTCTTCCAGTCCGCGCAGATACACGCTGGAATCATCCTCGTCACTGACCACCAACCCGATGAGATCGGTATAGAACTGTTTGCTGACCTCAAGGTCGCGAACGTTCAGGACAACATGACTGGCACGCGTCACGTTGAAAGGTGGCTCCAGAACCAACTCGTCGATCTGTGGCATGGGTATGTTCTCTCTTTCAGATTAAACCAAGGGTAGCGCTGTTGTAATAAATTTAGATATATCGTGTTAATAGATATATCTCATAATGTTGCCGCGATAGGAGATCGCGCGCACAGTTCGAAGGGAAAATTGTAGCGGCGCGATTTATCGCGCATTTTTTACGGCAACGCGCTCTGGCTCAGGCGTTTTGTATCGCACTGTATCTGCGTCGCTGACCAATACATCGCGAGGCAAAAAACCGGGTTGCAAGAAACAACCTCAATACATCGGCATGGTGTTATGTAGGCGTTGTCACTCATCAATCAAATTTCTGGAGATACCGCCATGTTTCGTAAACCCTTGCTGGCTACATTGATCACCGCGACTGCCCTGTTTGCTGCCACCCATGCCGCTGCGGCAACCCCGACCGAAGCCGATTATGCGCAGGCGTTTCATACCATCCATCAGGTGAAAGCCGGGGTGCTGAACGTCGGCTATGTCGATATTGGTCCGCGTGATGGACAGCCGGTGATTCTGCTGCACGGCTGGCCCTACGACATCAACAGTTATGACCGCGTCGCGCCACAACTGGCAGCGCGTGGTTATCGCGTTATCGTGCCGTATCTGCGCGGTTATGGTTCCACCCGTTTTCTCTCTGCCAGCACGCCGCGCAATGGACAACCCTCAGCGCTGGCTGCCGATACGGTGGCGCTGATGGATGCGCTGGGCATTAAACAGGCGGTGTTTGCCGGTTTTGACTGGGGCGCACGCACGGCGGATATCGTGGCGGCACTGTGGCCGGAGCGGGTCAAATCCCTGGTTTCCGTTAGCGGTTATTTGATCAGCAGCCAGCAGATTGGTGAAAAACCGCTGCCCCCGCAGGCCGAGCTGCAATGGTGGTATCAGTTCTATTTCGCCACTGAACGTGGCCGTGAAGGTTATGCGAAAAATACCCATGATTTCGCCAAATTAATCTGGCAGCAGGCGTCGCCGGGCTGGAAATTCAGCGATGCCACCTTTAACCAGAGCGCCCAGGCGCTGGATAATCCGGACCAGGTGGCCGTCACCGTCAGCAACTACCGCTGGCGTATCGGGCAGGAGAAAGGCGAACCGCAATATGCGGCGTATGAGAAAAAACTGGCCACTCTGCCAGTCATCAGCGTGCCGACCATTACCATTGAAGGGGATAACAACGGTGCGCCACATCCGGCCCCGGCAGCTTATCGGGCCAAATTCAGCGGCAAATATGAACATCGCACCTTTAGCGGCAATATCGGACACAATCCACCGGCAGAAGATACGCAGGATTTTGTCAAAGCGGTGGTTGATGCCGCAAAGATGTGATTTTGTGGTAATAATTTGTTTTCGGACCGGTATTTTGTACCGGTCTTTTTTGCATTCATCCTTTTAAGCTGACTGATGACAGGGGGTTGTTTTGGAGCATATTGATCACATCCTGGTTGTTGATGATGACCGGGATATCCGCGAACTGGTCACCGACTATCTGATCAAATCCGGCTATCGCGCCACCGGAGCCGCCAATGGCCGGGAAATGCGTGCGCTGCTGGCGGCCAATGCGATTGATCTGGTGGTGCTGGACATTATGATGCCCGGCGACGATGGCCTGACCTTATGTCGTCAATTACGCAGCGATCCGCAGCGTAATCTGCCGATTCTGATGCTGACAGCACGCAGTGAAGACAGCGACCGCATTCTTGGGCTGGAAATGGGCGCGGATGATTATCTGATCAAACCCTTTGTCGCCCGTGAACTGCTGGCGCGGATCAAAGCGATTCTGCGCCGCACCCGTGCTTTGCCGCCGAATCTGCAAATCACCGAGACCGGTCGCTTGATCGCGTTTGGTGACTGGCAGCTGGATACCTCGGCGCGTCATCTGCTGGATAACGAAGGGGTGATTGTGGCGCTGAGCGGGGCAGAATATCGCCTGTTGCGCGTGTTTCTCGATCACCCCCAGCGGGTATTAACCCGTGACCAGCTACTGAACCTGACGCAGGGACGTGATGCCGAGTTGTTCGAGCGTTCCATCGATTTGCTGGTCAGCCGCCTGCGTCAGCGTTTACGTGAGGATGCGCGCGAACCCGCCTACATCAAAACGGTGCGCAGTGAAGGCTATGTGCTGGCGTCGCCGGTGATGATTAAAGAGGTCAATCTATGAGGCTGTGGCCGCGTTCGTTGTTGTCCCGGCTGGTGCTGATCGTGCTGGTGGGACTGGTGCTGGCGAACGGGATGACGGTGGTCAGCCTGATGATTGAGCGCATGAGCAGCGCCAAAACCGTGATGCTCGGCAACCTTGAATATGACGTGGCGACCAGCGTGGCGATCCTTGATCATCTCTCCCCGGCAGAGCGGCCGGGATGGCTGGCAAAACTGGAACGGGGCAACTATCGCTATGAACTTTCGCCAGGCCAGGCTGGCCCCTGGCCTGACAGCTGGCGCGCGCGCGATGCCATCCGTTCGCTGCAGGAGACGCTCGGCGGGCACTATCCCTTAACCTTCAGCAATATCCCCGGGCCGAAGTTGCATATTCAGGCCCATATCACCTTGCATGATGGCGCACCGCTGACGCTGGATCTCTGGCCACGCATGCCTGCCATTGCCCGCTGGTTGCCGGTGGTGTTGTTTGCTCAACTGGTGCTGCTGGCATTCTGTGCCTGGATCGCGGTGCGGCAAGTGGTGCGACCTTTTATGCGTTTCACCCAGGCAGTTGAAGGGCTGAAACCCACTCACGCCAGCATCATGCCGGAAAGCGGTCCGGCAGAGGTGCAGCAGGCGGCACGTGCCTTTAACGCCATGCAGCTGCGCATCCAGGATCATCTGAAGGAAAGGGCGCAGATTCTGGCCGCCATTTCTCATGATCTGCAAACTCCCATCACCCGTATGAAGCTACGGGTAGAAATGTCGGAACAGCCGGAACTGCGCGATAAGCTGCTGGGTGATTTAGATAATATGAGCCGGCTGGTGCGCGAAGGCATTGATTATGCGCGATCGGCACA
Organism: Pantoea sp. App145; assembly: GCF_047947045.1. NCBI lineage: Bacteria > Pseudomonadati > Pseudomonadota > Gammaproteobacteria > Enterobacterales > Erwiniaceae > Pantoea > Pantoea sp. App145. Next base: position 808,734 of record NZ_CP133290.1, on the reverse strand, counting down.
GATACCGGATGAAACGCCACAGCGGGTGAGCCTCAATGCGTTCCTCGATAGCATCGCCTGTGATTATCAGGATGTCGGCAAAGCCGTGACCTTTTTGCCCTGTAGCGGCAAAGATAACTTCAATGTTCGTCAGCAGGCGCTACGGCGCATTATGACCAACCTGATTGATAATGCGCTGAAGTTTGGTCATCAGGCCGAGGTGTTACTGCTGAACGGCGCGGATGGCAGTATGGCGATCCACGTGCGTGATAACGGGCCAGGTATCCCGGAAGCGGAGCTGGACGCGGTGCTGGAACCTTTCTATCGCGTCGAGAATTCACGTAATCGTCATACCGGGGGTACCGGCCTGGGGCTGGCTATCGCCGCGCAGCTGGTCAGCCAGATGGCCGGAAGCCTGACGTTAAGTAACCGGCCGCAGGGTGGGCTTGATGTGCAGATCCTGTTGCGTGAGTAAAAAAGTCCTCCTTTTGTAGCCTTATGTATCAACACCACCCCCGGATATTTACTGAGACAAAAAGGGGGGATTGCGGAAACGTCGTGAACACATCAGCTGGGTTAAATAAGCGCACTGCCAGATAACGCAGTGGTTCATTTCACTCCATCACATTCACGAGGTTTCCGATGAAAAAGTTTCTGTTTAGTACCCTTGCTGCTGTCACGCTTACCGCTTCTTTTGCCTCTCTCGCCGCGCAGGAAAATCCCGCGGTCAACACCGTGGTGCTGGTGCATGGTGCCTTCGCGGATGGCAGTAGCTGGAATCGGGTGATTCCGCTGCTGCAATCTCATCACGTCAAGGTGATTGCGGTACAACTGCCACTGACCTCCTTACAGGATGATGTTGCCGCCACCCAGCGTGCCATCGACCGCGCCCCGGGCAATGTGGTGCTGGTGGGGCACTCGTGGGGCGGTACCGTCATCACTGAAGCGGGCAATAATCCGCGTGTGAAGGGCCTGGTATATGTCGCCGCCTTCGCGCCTTCCGCCGGACAATCGACCGGGGATCTGGCCGGAAGCTACCCATCCCCGCCAGGCAGTGCCGGTATTGCCAAAACGCCGGATGGTTTCCTTTACCTGCCTGCGCCAACGGTGGCGCAGGATTTCGCCCAGGATTCGCCCGCCAGCCAGCAAAAACTCCTCACCGTGACCCAGGGGCCGATTCGCGCTGCGGCCTTTGGCGACAAAGTGAGCCACGCAGCCTGGACGCAAAAACCGAGCTGGTATCTGGTCAGCACGGAAGACCGGATGATTAACCCGGATCTGGAGCGGGCGATGGCGCAGCGCATTCACGCCAGCGTCAGCAGTGTGGCGGCCAGCCATACCTCAATGCTGAGCCACCCGGCTAGTGTCGCTCAGGTGATTACCCGTGCCGTTGACGGCGTGAACGCTCAATAATCACTGTCTGGAGGTGAGCCATGTCGTTAATTATTGCGTTTCTGGCGGGGATGCTGACGTTACTGAGTCCCTGCACATTGCCGGTCATACCGTTTGTTTTTGCCAGTGTGCGCGGCAAAAGAGGGCAGATGGTGGCGTTGCTGGCGGGAATGGTACTGATATTCACCGTTGTTTCCCTGCTGATTTCGGTGGCAAGTAGCTGGGTGACCCAGGTGACGGCCGCAGGGCGCTGGCTGGCCCTGCTGTTCCTGGCACTGACCGCCATCACGCTGTTGTCCACGCGGGCGGCGCACTTTATCACCACGCCTTTTATGCTGCTGGGCAACCGTATCAACAACGCCAGCAACCAGCGTACTGGCCTGACCGCAGCGTTGCTGGCCGGGATGGCGATCGGTATGTTGTGGTCGCCGTGTGCAGGGCCGGTACTCGGGGCCATTCTTAGCCTGGCGGTTACCGGTCAGCATGCCTTTTCAGTTGGCCTGCTGCTGGCGGCCTACGGTGCCGGGTGTGCGTTGATGCTGGGGGTATTGTGGTATGCCGGGCACGAATTACTCATTCGTCTGCGTCCCGGGCTGGCAATGATGACGCGTTTGCGCCAGGGAGCCGGGGTATTGATGCTGGCGTCGGTGGTGCTGCTTGCCAGCGGCAGGCAGGGGGCGTTGCAGGCGGCTCCAGTGCTGGCACAAAACCTTGAGCAGCGCCTCAGCCACTTTCTGCCAGCCAGCACGCCGAAAATAACCCCGGTGCCGGTGGTTGAACAGACACAAAGTGCCCTGCCGGGGCTGGAGGGCGGCACGTCCTGGTTCAATAGCACACCTCTTAGCCGGGCAGATTTAAAGGGCAAAGTGGTGCTGATTGATTTCTGGACCTATGACTGCATCAACTGCCAGCATACGTTGCCGCATGTCCGTGACTGGGCGAAGAAATACCAGGCGGATGGCCTGACGGTGATCGGTGTGCATACCCCGGAATATCCGTGGGAGCGGGATCCGGCGGCGGTCGCCCGGGCCATCAAACAGTGGGGGTTGCCATACCCGGTGGTGGCGGATAACAACTACAGCATCTGGAATCGCTTCGGCAATATGTACTGGCCCGCCCATTATATTTTCGATGCCCACGGCCAGCTGCGTTACACCGCGTTTGGTGAAGGCGATTACGCCGGGCAGGAGAAGGTGATCCAGCAGTTGTTGCAGGAAGCTAAAGCGTAAAACAGCGCCGCTACCGTAGCGGCGCACTTTATTGCGTTACCGTGCGAAGGTTAACGCGCGTGGCTCCAGATACGCGGTAATCCCCCATTGGCCCATTTCCCGTCCGATGCCGGAGCTGCGGAACCCACCAAAGGGCGCGCGCGGTTCATGCGCCAGGGTATTAATCATCACTCTTCCGGCCAGAATCTGCTCACCAACCTGACGGGCTCTGGCTTCATCTTCGCCGATCACCAATGCTGAGAGTCCATACTGGGTGTCATTAGCGATAGCGATCGCCTCTTTCTCATCACGGTAGGTTAACAGGCTAAGTACCGGGCCAAAGATTTCATCCTGCGCGATGCGCATGTCGTTGCGAACATCAGTAAATAAGGTTGGTTTTACATACCAGCCCTGGGTCAGAGGTTCTGGTCGGCCGCCGCCTCCGGCCAGCAGACGCGCACCCTGCTGCGTACCCATCTCAATGTAGTGCTGAACACGTTCCCATTGCTGCTGGTTAATCATCGGGCCAATGGTGGTGCTGACATCAGCCGGATCGCCGGATATCTGTCGTTGTACGGCGGTAGTCAATGCGCGCTCAAACTCGGCTTTACGCTGCTCAGGCACCAGAATGCGCGTCCCGGCGATGCAGGCCTGCCCGCTATTGATAAAACCCGCCTGCACCGCAAGTTCGGCTGCACGTGCGGCATCGGCATCGGGCAAAATCAGGGTGGGGGATTTGCCTCCCAGTTCCAGCGTAACGCGTTTAAAACTGTCTGCGGCACTGCGCAGGATGGCTTTGCCAGTGGCGGTGGAACCGGTAAAGGAGATTTTTGCCACATCCGGGCTGGTGCTGATGGCATGACCCACCGTCGCGCCACGACCGGTGACGATGTTAAAGACACCGGGCGGTAATCCGGCGCGATCCAACGCCCTGGTGACCACCTCAGTTTGTAGTATGCTGAATTCACTCGGTTTGATCACCGTGGTACAACCGGCAGCAATGGCAGTAGCCAGTTTATGGCAGATAAAGCCGGCATTGCTGTTCCACGGGGTGATCAGTCCGGCCACCCCGAGCGGCAGCATTTGTACCCTGGCGCGTCCTGCCTGTTGCTGAAACGGGTAGGTTTGCAACTCCGTCATCACCTGTTTGATGACATCAGCAGGATAGGTGGCCATCCATTGCGAACGTGAAGACGGTGCGCCATATTCTTCACGCACCGCCTCGTGCAGTTCCTCTTCACATTGTTGCAATGCATGGAACATACTTTCCAGCAGCGCCAGTCGTTGCGCGACGCTATAACCGGCAAACGCAGGGAAGGCGGCTTTGGCGGCGGCAATGGCTTGCAATGCATCGGTTTCGTTGGCCAGCCGGGCGGTGCCGATCACGCTGCCGTCTGCGGGTCGGATAATATCAAGCCATTCGGTACCTGCCGGGATGACAAAGCGGCCATTGATGTAGATGTGTTCGATTGAGCGCATGGGCTGTTCTCCTGTCATGCTGTTGTGCAAAGAAAAGTAGCACGCACGCGATGTCGCTATAATCCGCCTGACCCTGCAAAGGGTATTGCGTTTAACGGAATAATTGATGAATCGAATCGGTATCAGTGAACTTGAAATCATGCTGGCAGTGGCGCGGCGTGGCAGTTTCAGCGGTGCAGCCAGTGAGCTGGAAATCTCTCCCTCTGCTGTGACCAATGCCGTCGCAGGGCTGGAAAAACGGCTCGGTGTGCGTCTGTTCAACCGAACGACACGCAGTGTCGGGTTAACGGAGGCCGGGCGGCGTTTTATGGTGAAGATTGCGCCTGCGGTCGAGATGATCCGCAGCGCGTCTGCGGAGATTGCCAGCCTGCCAGCCGATCCTGCCGGGTTACTGCGCATCAATGTCCCGCCGGAAAGCTGTGCGTTGTGGTATGACGAAATTCTGCTGCCATTTCTTGCTCGCTACCCCCGTATCCGGGCGGATATCCATAGCCAGAAGGACAAGGTGGATATTGTTGCCGCAGGCTATGATGCGGGCATTCGCCTGGAGGATGATATTCCGGCCGACATGATCCCGGTAAAACTGACGCCGCCGTTGCGCATGATCCTGGTCGCATCGCCCGACTACCTTTCCCGCGCGGGGACGCCGCAACAGCCTGAACAGCTTAGTGAGCATTGCTGTATCTGTATGCGTATGGCTGATGGCAGTATTTACCGCTGGGAACTGAGCCATCAGCAGCAAAACTATAAGGTGCAGGTGGAACCGTTGCTCACCGTCAATGATCTGGCTTCGGCACAGAAAGCGGTAGTGGGAGGACTGGGGATTGCCTGTATGTCAGAGCGTCATATTGCGGCAGATGTACAGGCGGGCAGGGTGATACAGCTGATGCCGGAGTGGCAAGTCAATCTCGGCGCGTTGTGTCTGTACTATCCCGGTCATCGCTTAGTCCCTCCCACATTAAAAGCGCTGACGGAATTTATTCGGGAAGTGATGACCACGACGGACCTGTAGTAGCGCGATGTATCGTGCATATTACTTTACATATATTTGATGTGGATATTTAACATCTGCCTCATATTCGCGACAAATAAAACATAACCTCTATAATTTAATTGCCATCCCGGCAGTTAAAACAATATGTTGCGTGACATGACGTTGCATTGCTCACAAAAAATAAACTTAGTCACCAGGATGATTCTTTTTTACAAAAACAATCAAATCTATGATTTTATTTTTGTAATCTTGTCCATAGATTTTAAATTGTGGAGGAGTAATGCAAAGGACCATCTACGATATCGATGTTGATATCAGGAATTTGAATCATGCCATCAAACATCATTATGAATGGTCAAACAGGCTACTGGAGATCAGTTTGTTTGGCGGCGATTTCGATAAATCATTAGAGGATAAAAACTCTCACGGCTATTGCGATTTTGGTAAGTGGATCGATGCTGCACTTATCAAATATGACTTTAACGAAAACGATTTACTGCGCATTTCTGACTCCCATATAAAAATGCATCAAACAGTCAGGGATATCATCGCGGCAATTAAAGTGAATGCATTTACCCACTCGCAACTTAAGGAGTATTTTTATAAGCAGAAAAATTTCCTCGATGCTGTAGATACTTACAAATCCAGGCTGCTGGCAAACCGCAGTGCTTATGATGCATTGACCGAATTACCTATGCGTAACAAACTGATAAATGATTTTCCACGGTTACAGGCACGATGTGCGCAGAGTGATAAAGACCTTTATTTGATTATTATGGATGTCGATCATTTTAAATGTGTGAATGACAGATATGGTCATAATGGCGGCGATACGGTGCTTAAAGGTCTGGCTAATCTCCTGCTGGGTGCAATGCGCAAAGATGAAAAGTGTTACCGCTATGGTGGCGAGGAATTTGTGATTTTAGTTGAAGGTGAAAATCTTCACGCTATCAAGAAAATAATTGAACGACTGATGATAAAGATCCGTGGTGAAACGTTTTTTTATGAAGATAATATCATTAATATAACGGTGACCTTTGGTATTTCTCCGGCTAAAACAGATTGTTCACTGGAAGATATTATCGCGTTTGCTGATAAGGCGATGTATCACGGCAAGCAACATGGCCGGGATGTTTGTATGCTAAATCATAATGATGAGATTGGGATACTTTATAAATAACCATCGCTAAACATTAGCGAGCAAAACGTTCATCGAAACGAAAGGGGATCGCCACGGCATCCTGCGCAAGGAGACTGAATTGTGGATGTTCGGGGTTGAGCAGGTAATTAAACTCAACCGGTGACAGGGAACTGGGTACGCGTAACGCAACCGAGGCCTGGCTCTCGCTCCAGAAATCACCAAACTGGCGCAGTGCCGCAGGTGCCTGCGCCGCCGCCCAGTCCTGCGGTAACTGTGCGACATCAATCCACTGGATCAAATCATCTGGGACTTCGATACTCAGCAGGGTGAAGAAATCGAGGATGCTGGCGCTTTGCAGATGGATCAGGGTTTCCAGCATGGTGAGGGAGGCCGTTTCGGAGGCGTAAACCATGGAGACGCCGATGCTGTTCCAGCGACCGCCACCCTCCCTGGCACCGTAGCCGCTCCATGCTGAACTCAGAAAGCGGGTTTTGGTCATCCGATAAAGCTTCACGAATAGACGCCATGCTCAAGACGGGTGATCAGTTTCAGCACTTCATAGGCACCGGTTTCTGAGGCGACCAGGTCACCGGGTTTCTGGTTGCCGAGCGCACGAACGGGTTCGTTCAGCCATTGCAGCGCCTTTTCTCTGTCGCCTTCAAACAGTTCTACGGCACGATCCATCACCCGGATAAAGCGAACCAGACGCTCGCTTTGCTCTGAGGTAAAGCGATTTTTCAATCCACGAGTAAAGGTGGTGCCGGGAATGCCGGTCATATGGCGCAGATCGGCCTGGGTGATACGCGCCCATGATACGATACGGCTGGCAACGGAACCCTCCAGACCTGCGTCAATCTGCCCCATCAGTAACACGCCATCGGCACTGTTTAATCCGGCAAATTGCCACAAACGTTCCGGTTCGTGGGATGTGGCGGGGAGTGTGAATTGCTTCATTGTGCACCTCCATTTGGTTAATTCATTATAACCATATGGTGATGGTGTGCAAGGTGAGCAACGCTGGCTGCTTGAGATGTTGAGCCGTCCGGCACCAGTGAGCCAGCGCACAATCCCACATAAAACTTTTTCGGCCACTCCGTGCTAACCCACTGAAAGTGGATACTATCTGGACATTTGCCCAAACTGTCTCGGGCAATCACACCTTACCGCCCGGATTCACGCCAGATACGCTGCTCCGACCCTGACCTGTGGAGAAAAATAATGAAAAATGTTATGCGTCTGGCGTTACTCTCTGCCCTGGCTTTCAGTGGATCACTGATGGCACAAACCTTCGTCTATGTGTCTGAGGCCAGTGATGGCAACATTGCCCGCTATGCCCTGAATGATAAAACCGGGGCGCTGACCTTACTGGGCCAGACATCGGCAGGCGGTAAAGTGATGCCGATGGCGCTCAGCCCCGATCATCACCGTTTATATGCTGCAATTCGCAGCCAGCCATTGCGGTTGGTGAGCTGGACGATTGATGCGCACAGCGGTGACCTGACACAGGCGACCGAGGTGGCAGCCGCGGCCAGTTATCCTTATATCAGCGTCGATGGTCGCGGGCGTTTCCTGTTAGGTGCCTCGTATGATGGTGATGTGGTTCATGTCTATCGCCTGGCGAGTAACGGTAAAGTGGAAGCACCTCCGGTTGCGGCGTATAAAACCGGCCATGTGGCGCATTCCGTGATCACCGATGCGACCGGGCACTCGGTCTATGTCGGCAATCTTGGCACTGACCACGTGTTGCAACTCAATTTAACCCCGGACGGCAGCCTGACACCGATTGGTAAGGGGTATGTGGAGACTGCTGCGGATAACGGGCCGCGCCATTCGGTGATGTCACCGGATAACCGTTATTTGTATAACGTGGGTGAGATGGGGGGCGTCATTACGCAATTTAAGCGCCAGCCAAATGGTGCGCTGGATAAGATCGCTGAATGGCCCAATGCAGTCGCGGCGCAGTATCAGTTGCAACATGGTCGTGAACGTCCGGCAGATTACAACGATCCGACACCACGTATCTGGGCAGCAGATATTCGCATTACGCCCAATGGTCGTTTTTTGTATGTGACGGAACGCACCAGTAGCACGGTGACTGGATACCGCGTGAATAAAAATGACGGTAAATTAACGTTAATTGGCAGCTGGCAGGTGGAAAAACAGCCGCGCGGCATAGCCATCTCGCCTGATGGTAAATGGCTGATTGCCAGTGGAGAGAAAAGTAATGTGACGGGTAGCTATGCCATCAATTCACACAGCGGGGTGCTGAAACGCGCAGGTAGCGCCCCTGCCGGTGGTGATGCGAACTGGGTGACGGTGGTGACGTTTTGATGATGTCATTTTGATAAAACAATGTCGCGGCGCAATAAATCGTGCCGCGACGAATTGCCCGTGTTCTAATCTGAGTTGGCTGAATCTTTTTTCGAGGTTGAAGCACTCGCATTAACTTCATCCAACAGTGCCGTGCCTGCCTGCAATACTAACGACTTTAATAAGTCAAATTTGACCAATGCATCTTTTTCAATTTCCTGATTCGGTTCCAGATATTCGTGTGCGACTTCTGCTACGCGATGCCAGAGGCTGATCATAAAATCTGCATTCTGTTTGAAGAAATAGAGCAGGAATCTATGATTGTTATAGGCGATATCCATCAGCGATCGTAACTCCACGCGCTTTTCTAACGCTTCATCACTAAAGCGGTTGTGATAACGGTGGGCGTTTTTTCTTAAATATTTACTCATGAAATTCCAGATTTTATCTCTATGCAGAGCGTCCGTAGTATGCCTCTGTAGTTGGTCGCAGTAGCGATCAAGAAAATCTGTATCACGCATCAGATATTCAACCATGTGATTTTTGTCAGAAAGCAGTTCTTTGCCATATTGTTCAAGGCCGCGAAAAGTGAATTTTTTTATTGTATTGTAGGTGTCAATATACACTTCAGGTGGCGTATAGGCAAAGTCTAAACCATTATTAATATGATCGAATTCATGGATGGCTATTTGTTTGAAAATATCGTCGTTCGGTATTTTTTGGGTGTAAATATATTTATGCTTATCAGCGATGGTGGTGAAGGCAATATCCCCGGGGCTGAAAAGTAATTTTTCAGCATCATCTTTGAAACATCCGCCAACTAACTGACCATCTTTCGCATATCTCTCCTCAAAAACACGAAAGCGGTCAGGGGTGAAGGCCAAAATATTATTTTGTAACCTTCTGAAGTCAGAGGTGAATGATTTTACCTCATCATCAGTGAACGTTTGCCCGGTAAACTCTGAAAGAATACTACTCATCAGTCTCGGGTGCAATTTGTTGTTAAAAAGGTTACTAATCATTCTGGCCTGAGCATGTAATTCATTGACATTATCCTTGAGCTTCTTGAAAAAATCAGGGTATTTTTTTTCCAGGTCATATTTGTTCTTTGTTTTTAATGTGTATTTTGGATCATCCTGATCATCGGGTGGTGATATTTTATCGAGAATCTTGTTTATCCAGCGATTGGCCTTCATTTCACGCTCAGGAAATTGACTGTAATATAACCTTACCTTGTCTTTAAATTCCCGATTTCGAAAGTTAAATACTTTTATGTTTCTATCCAGATTTTTCAGTTCCTGTATAATCTTATCCGCTTTAGGGTAAAATAAATCCTCTTCCGGATATATGGTGTGGAACAGCTCAATTGCTCGTGAAAATTGCTTAAATCCTGAATTAATTGTTGCTGGTGTTTCCCATCTTGCAAACCTCTCTATAAATTCACTGGCAGCAGGGTATTTCCCTCGTATAAAATCAACTGGCAAAATTCTTCCCAACTCTTTCATCATATTACGGCACGCTATTTCAGCAAAGTGAGGTGGGGGTGGTAGTTTGCTACCTTCCTTAATTAAATTTTGCATCGCTGTTTTACGTTGATAATCCTCATAGGGATTTAATGCCATGTAGCCATATGTCAGCGGGCTGATCATGTCAGTATAGAACGGGGCTTTAGTGGAAACGTCACGTTGTGCCCGCATTGGCTTTCTATTGTTATTGATGGTATCACCATGCCAGGAGGTAAATATGTCATTGAATTCACATAATTGCTGGAATTGAATTCGATTTTTCTCATCCTTCCATTCTGTGATTATGGTGTTACCATCATCTCGCTTGACCCAAAGGCGTACCGGTTTCCATCCGGGATAGGTGATTAAATTATTGAAAAATGCATCAGAGATATTTGCGTTGTTAAAATTAATCTCTGAGAATTCTTTTTTAAAAAACACTTTTCCATATTTATCGGAAGTACGCATGTCCTGTTCCATTCGTTCGGTCTTTAATGCATCAAGTGTGCCGTTTTCGATATGAGATAAGAAATTGGTAACGCTTATGGTTAATTCCTGATTATGCAGTGCAGGGCGAAGCACTTCATATTTGGTAGGGAGAAGGAATAAGTTTTTCTGATCAAGCCGATAGTTTTTTATACCCTGGGTGGTGTTAGTTCTGCAATAAATCTGGTCTGTGACGATGTTCCAGCGAACATCAAGAATTTTCATCCGAGCAGGAAGCTGTCGGATATTAAGAGAAGTGTTATGTAACATCCATCCCAAATCGGTATTAAACAGTGTCGAATTTGCCAGGTAATTCCTTACCTGACTATCCTCAAGATACATTTGTTCCTTCACACGCGATGCGTCAGTTGGGTTCAGGCTGACCTGTGGGGAAGTGTGTTTGGTTTCCTTTCTGATATTTTCAGTGATCTTTCCGACAACAGAACGCGCAACCGTGGCGAAAAACTTTACCAGTTTGCTGCCTTCCCCTTCAGGGGTTGCATCATAAAGGCATATTGCCGCATCCTCAAGGGTCAGCAAAACCTTCTTTAGGGTGTCTGGTCCGGCGGTAATATCATTCAGTGCCTGTTTGCACGATTCAACCGGAATGAACTGCGTGGCTAAGTTTTCGGAAAAATCAACCACAACATCCCAGGTTCCCGGTGACGATGTTGTGACTGTGGTGATTTCAGGGAAACGTATATTAATAATACTTTGACTTAAACGTTGCATATATATCTGCCAGTTTTCCCTTTCATTAGCGGCAGGAACGGATTTTTTGTCGCTGACAAAAAACGTGGTTTGCGCCAATTGATTAGCACCCTGGGCAGATAAACGTGCCACAAAAGCGGTTTTACCTTGCTGATTAAGCCAGTTAGCGTAATGATCTCTGGTGTGGAAATGTGTGGAATCATCATAGGCTAATGGTGCAGCAAAATTATTTAGTACCGGGATTTCAGAAATGAAGTAGCAACGCCTGATACGCTCGAAGTCTGCTGTCACAATAAAACCAATAAAATGGCGGTGTTTAACGGACTCTGACGCATTCTCTGAAGTGATGAAATAAACTTCCAGTCCCTGTGGCTCCTGCGAAGCAAACAGAAAAAAATCCTGGTCGACCGCAGGAATCTGTTCAAAAGCCAGACGGCAGAGTTGCTTTTCCACATCAGCTAAAGCCTGATAATCGCTTTTAAGATGTGTGTTCTGCTCTCTATATTGTTGCAGATCGTGGTAAATTTTATGATTGAGATACAAAGCATGTACCAGCAACCGGCCTTCCACTTCGAGATAATTGAGATAATCACTCAGCCTGTAAGTGCTTTTTTTAAGCAGGTCATCATAGCGGGAAAACTTTCTTAATAAATAATCATCTGAGAAACGGAGCAGAGATTGCATACCAAACTTTTTTAACTTATCTCCAGTTAGTAGATTCAGTTTGTTGTCATTGGCAATGGTGCCCGCAGCAACGGTTAAAAGCACGCCATTGGTAGAAAGCACGGCTTCGTCACTGACATCATCTTTGTTTATCAGACGGAAGCAGGGAAGATGATTTTTAATGAATTCCAGGTGGAGAAACTGCATTTTTTCAATGAACACCTCACTTTCCAGAAAAGCGGGTAGTGCTTCATCAGCATTTATCACGGAGGCCAGCAGGTTGTTTTTAAATCCATTTTGCAGATCAATGACCAGATTTTCTAGCGCTGAAAATTTAGTGCTGGCGGGTTTTACCATCGCCAAAATAGTATTAAAGGTTGCGGACAGTAATTTCCCCGGATCGGGTATCAGACGGTCGATCTCGTAGAGCAGGATATCGGTCAGATGATGTTTTCCCTCCGGAGCCTGTACCCACGCATTCAGTAATTCTTTATTATTCGCAAAGGGTGAGCGCTCAAACAGTGACGTGGCAAATTTGAGTGCCTCTGACTCGTCATATGCACAGTCCTGGTTATTATTGATCACTAATTTTCTGATGATGATGGCGATTTTTTCCAGCGGAGTAGGTTGCGACGTGACGGATTCTGGCAGGGTAAGCAAATAAACATGAAGTTTGTCTTCAATCTGAGTCGCTGGAATTTGGCTGAGCCACTGCTGTGCCTGTACCAGCATGTCATCAAGATCGCGGGCAATAAGGGGGGGGCGTTTTATTCTGCACGACCCCTGCGGTTTCGCTGTTTCAGACGGACCAAATAAGCGCGTCAGACTATCCTGAGTGACCGCAGGCAGCGGTGTGGTGCTACCAGGCAGGGATGCGGTTGTGGGGGGATTTCTGGGGAAGGTAAAGGGATATAACATTAACACCCTTTTATTACGATCAAACAGGTTGAGCGCATAGTCAACCTGCTCAGCAGACAGCATTGGCGTTGACGATACAGCCTGCACTGTGGTCGTTTCGCCGTAGTCGTAAAATGGCCATTCATCGAAACCGTCCATGGGTCCAAATGGATCGAGGTCATTTTCATCAATCACCTCAGGCTGAATATCCTGTGCTCCAGCGACGGGCAGGAGATTCCAGCCTGAGAGCGGCGCAACCAATGTTTTCCGTGCGGCGTTGGCAGCAGGGCAGATACCGCTGTTAATTGGCTCGCTCATCCCATCGATTTGTAGCGGGAGACGGTAAAGTGCAGAAGAATAGCCTGTCGTGGCGGTATTTAACTCCCGGCCGATCTCAAGATCTAAACCGTTGTTATTGCTAACACAAACCTGTGTTGCCAGATTGCCTTCAATACCTACACCCGCGATTTCAATCTCTGAGGTCTGGTTATCAAACCTGTTCACCCTATCCGAGGGACATTTGGGAATACGCAGGCAAACCGACTGTCCCTGCCTTAGCAGCAGCGGTGGCAGGGAAATGTCGGCAGGCAGGTTGATGATGGATTTGAACCATAATTCTGCGGCGGGTGATGTTTCCCCAATGATAACCGAACTGGCATTCAACATCTGCCTGGGTGCCGTTGTCGCAGAGGACGTGCCGAGGGTGAGCAACGTAGTATCCAGATAAACGCTGACATAGGGTGCCAGCGCATTGATCAGCGGGAGCATCAGCGTTGAACGGGGGTGCCAGAATGCCATCTTTTCCAGGCAGCCTTTGAGTTTCTGCTCAAACTTGCGGTAAAGGTGACGATCTTCTTCCGTCAGGCTATTCAGCCATTCTTCGCGCTCCGCAACATGTTCTTCGACACGTTGCAATGCCACGCTGGCACCTTCAGCCGTTGAGGCGGAAAGCATCAGTTGGTTTAGCGCATACAACTCCTCATTCAACCCAGCGTTGTCCGACGTGGTCAGCAGCAGCCTGGGTAGCTCACTGTGTGCCTGATCGAGTGCCCGCTGCTGTAGCTGGCAGAACGACCAATGCAGCAGCAGTTGTGCAGCGGCCAGTACCGGCCTTTCCACTCCGTAAGAACTGGCGCGGATCAGGGAAGCGAAATAGCTATTGAGATTGCTCAGACTCTGCCTCACCACTTCAGGCGCTGAGTGTGGCAACCGGTGATTACTGGAGAGTCGTGTCAGGCTGTTGCTCAGGGTCCGGCATATTCTGCCGAGTGAAAATGCCGTTCTGCTGGTGGGTTGTAACGCTGCATGGCCTGCGGTTGGTGAGAAAATATGAGCTGCATCCGTCAAAAGAACCTCCCTGGATTGTGAATTGTTGATAAGAGCATCAACAGGAGGCTAAAACCTGGATACGACTTCCCGTTTTTACAAGGAAGCCAACATGATGAAATGATGAAAAATTTCTGAGTTTACCCCGGATGCGCCAGGCAGGAAGCCTGCTTACCCATACCAGCTATATCCCCGCGGCACACGGGAAAATCCGATCTCTTTCAGAGCCGGAATTATCGGCGATTGCCCGACGGGTGTCTCATCAATGCGCTCCAGCGTAAAGCTGAGATGCTTCTCGCGTTTGAGAGCCACACCCAACGCCAGTATCGCGGCATGTAACTCTTCGTGACCGGACCCGGCAGTAAAAGTCATCAGCTCTTTGCCACCTTGTGGCAGATAAAGCATCACCCGACCCTGCGCAATCACCACCAGTGCGCCATTGCGGCGCGTGGGACGATTACCGCTCAGACTCAATGGCCACGGCAGTTGCACGCCAAAAGGGTTGGCCGGATCAAGTACTGCAAGAGCCACCGGACTGGAGCCGCTATGTGGGCTGCTGGCGAGCTGGCGCAGACGGTCAATCGCCGTATGGTCAGCAAACTGCGCGGCACCCATCCCGGCAACAAACCGCCCGCGTAACAGCCGTCCGGCATCTTCCATACCACGCAGCAGCGGTTGTAACGCCGGAAATCCTCCTGGCACCTGTTCTGCAATGGCGGCTCCACGGCTGATGACGCCAAAGCGATCCAGCATATTTTCTGTCAGCGCCAGCGCGCGCTCGGTATCGGCAAGGGGCGGGCGCATAATTAGCGACCAGCGGCCCGCCATGCTGTTGAGGGTGGGGCCGGTGCTGATACGGGCAGCGGGCGCGCTATAGCTGATGCGTCCGCGCCGGGGGCGGCTGGGACGGGAACGCGGTGTGCTGCTCTGGCTGCTCAGGGTGCGCAGTGCTGACCAGGTGTCGGTGGTGAGATAACCGCGCCAGGCCAGATCCCACATTGCTTCGTAAACTAATGAGGAATCAGGCGTTTCATCCATCAGACGCGGTAACAGCTGGCGCACAAACCAGCCGCTGCCGTCCTGCAACAGCGCCAGGATCGATTGTTGTAGCGGTGTCAGTGCCACGGTTCTCCCCTCGTCTGGTGCAGGCAGCGTTTCAGCGGCGTAGTCATTTAAATGCAATGACACCAACCCCTCACTGGCCCCCTGAGCGCGTTGTCCGCTCCAAATCACTTCGCCGCTGGAGAGCAGTTCATCCAGCATTGCGGGCTGGTAATCACGCACCCGGACAGGAAAGATTTGGGATTCCCACAGCGCAGCGGGCAATGCGACGCCTGCTAATTGTTCGATCACCCTCAGCACGCCGTTGGTACCACTAAAAGCGCCCTGGGCCTGACGGGCGGCGGCATCGCTGAATACGCCCTGACGCTCCAGCAACAGGGTGACATAGACCGCCTGATTCACCGGTTTAGTGGCTTCGCGCGCCGCCTGCAACGAACGGATGCGCAGACGACGGAATACGGATTCCGCCACCCATTGCGCTTCGTCGGTGTCGCCTGCGGCAAAGTCGCCTTTCAGCACCTTGTCTTGCTGGCGCAGCACCTCCAGCGCATCGTCGGCGACGGCACGCCCCAGCCCGAAATGCCGGGCCATTTGTGATGCCGTAAACAGCGCGTGAGTGCGGGCGAAGCGGTTGACCAGATCGTATAACGGACGTGCTACCGGCTGGAGTAGCACGGCGGGTAAGGTATCGGGCACGCTGATTCCCAATGCATCGCGCAACCGCGCGGCATCCTCAGTCACCGCCCAGCGCGTGTCACCGGCCATGTTGACCGGGAAAATCCGTTGTGCCTGCTGTAGCGCCGTTAAACCGGTATTCAGTGCTTCTTCGCCGCTGTAGCGTATCGCCAGTTCTGCGGTTGAAAGGGGACCGATTTCACGCAGCAAATCCACCAGTGCTTCGCGACTGCTGGCGTGATAATCAGGCAGCGTGCGTTGTAATTCCTGCTCCACGCGGGCGACTACCTCGGGAGCCAGTAATTCGCGCATATCGACCTGACCCAGCAGGTCACTTAATAGTTTGCTGTCCAGCGCCAGCATTGAGGCGCGTTTCTCCGCCTGGGGGGCATCGCTGGCGTACATAAATTCTGCCACGTAACCAAACAGCAGCGGGGCGGCAAACGGTGAGGGCGAATCGGTACTGACCTCCACCAGCTGAATATCTCCCTGTTGCAGACGCAACATCAGATGATGCAAGGCGGGTAAGTCATAGACATCCTGTAAACATTCGCGGGCGGTCTCAATCAGGATGGGAAAATCATCAAACTGGCGGGCAACTTCCAGTAACTGCCCGGCACGTAAACGTTGCTGCCAGAGTGGCGAACGTTTACCGGGATTGCGTCGTGGTAACAGCAGCGCACGCGCCGCACATTCGCGAAACCGGGCGGCAAAAAGCGCCGACTGGCCGACGGATTGAGTCACCACCCGTTGTAGCTCATCAGGCGCAAACAGGAACATTTCAGCGCCGGGTACACGGCCTTCACTGTCCGGAAAACGCGCGACAATGCCATCATCGCTGGCGACCACGGCAGGATCGAGACCCATTATCCGACTGATGCGTTCTGCCACCGCCAGTGCCCAGGGAGCATGCACGCGCTGGCCGTAAGGCGAATGCAAAATCACGCGCCAGTCGCCGGTTTCATCGCGGCAACGTTCAATCAGTAAGCTGCGGTCAGTTGGCAAGGTGCCGGTTGCCTGGTGCTGTTCGGCAATCAGCGTCTGAATATTATGGCGCGCATATTCATCCAGGGTATCGCCCGGGGAAGCACCCTGATCAATGGCGCGCAGATAGCGCCCAATGGCCTCACCGAGTGCCGCAGAGCGGCCAACCCCCTCGCCATGCCAGAAGGGCAGACGCGCCGAACGTCCAGGAGCAGGTACCACCACTACCTGATCATGCGTAATTTGCTGAATGCGCCAGGAAGTGGCTCCGAGGGTGATGATGTCATTGACCCGCGATTCGTACACCATCTCCTCATCCAGTTCGCCCACGCGTCGCGCGCCCGCCTGTTCTTCGCCTTCGGGCAGCATGACGCTGAACATACCGCGATCCGGGATGGTCCCGCCGCTGGTGACGGCCAGATGCTGCGCGCCAGGACGGCCACTGAGAGTGTGGTTGTGGCGGTCCCAGATGATGCGCGGGCGTAAATTGGCAAACTCATCGGAGGGATAGCGTCCGGCCAGCATATCCAGCACCGCATCAAAGGCGGTACGTGGCAGGGTGCGGAAAGGGTCGGCACGCCGGACCCGCTCAAACCAGCCATCAACCTGCAAGGTATCCATCGCGGCGGCAGCCACCGTATGCTGTGCCAGCACATCCAGCGGGTTATGCGGCGGGGTAACGGCATCCAGCTCACCGGCCAGCATGGCATTCACCGTCACCGTGGTATCCACCAGGTCCCGGCGCGTGCGCGGCCAGAAAATACCCTTAGGGGTGCCGCCAACCTGGTGCCCGGCGCGACCCACACGTTGCAGCGCACTGGCGACCGACAACGGTGCGCCGACCTGCATCACCAGGTCGATATCACCCATATCAATGCCCAGTTCCAGACTCGATGTTGCCACCACGCAGCGCAGCTCTCCCGCCTTGAGGGCGGTTTCAATTTCCAGCCTTTGCTCTTTCGACACTGAGCCATGATGCGAGCGGGCGATAAAGGTATCAGGCGTTTGCACACGTTTTTCGGTGCCACCAGTGAAGGATCCGTAGCCGAAGGATTCTTCCGGTTCTGTTGGTTGTTCCCCCAGCCGCCGCGCGTAGAGTTCGTTGAGGCGCGCGGTGAGTTTTTCCGCCAGACCGCGTGAATTAGTAAACACCAGCGTGGCCCGATGGCGCAGCACTTCGTCGAGGATCCCGGCTTCGATATGCGGCCAGATCGACCCGGCGGCCAGGGTCGCATCCTGAGCAGCGCGCGCATCGGGACGCTGCTGAATATCGGTCATATCGGCAACCGGGACGGTGATGGTCAGTTGCAGGGGGCGTTTTGCGTCGGGGTTGACCACCCGTGTTTCACCCGCACCACCAAGGAAACGTGCCACCACCTCGGGTGGGCGCACCGTCGCTGAGAGACCGATGCGTTGGGCTGGCTGGGCCAGCAGTGCATCGAGTCGTTCCAGACTGAGCGCCAGATGAGAGCCGCGTTTGCTGCCCGCCACCGCATGGACTTCATCGACAATTACCGTTGAGATGCCCTGTAGCGTTTCGCGTGCTTTGGAGGTCAGTAGCAAAAACAGCGATTCCGGCGTGGTAATCAGAATATCGGGTGGACGTCGTTGCAGCTGCGCTCGCTCGGCACTGCGCGTGTCACCGGAGCGCATCCCCACCGCCAGTGCGATCTCCGGCTCGCCTTGCTGGCGGCGCAGTGCTTCAACGCCCGCCAGCGGCATTTGCAGATTGCGCTGGACATCAGCGGCCAGCGCTTTAACCGGGGAGATATACAGGATGCGGGTTTTGTGGCTACGTTCGACGGATGCTGCCTGGCTTCGTTCACGAAACAAGGCATCAATCGCATGCAGAAAAGCCGCCAGCGTCTTACCGGAGCCGGTAGGGGCGATCACCAGACAGTTTTTCCCGCTGGCAATGGCCTGCCATGCTTCGGCCTGGACCGGAGTCGGGGCCCGAAACGCAGCACGAAACCATTGCTGTGTCGCGGGTAAGAAATGACTGAGTGCTGCATCTGACATCCGGATTCCCTGATTGCTTAATCGGTGCATTTCTCAGTTTAGCGAAGTCGAAGGAGGAAAATCAGGGTATATACTTGTTTCTTTGGTTGGTTTCTTCATCAACAGGAGTGAATGATGGTTATGTTGAAGCGCGCGCTGTTGCTGGCGCTATTTCCGGCCTCAGTGCTGGCCGCCCCGATTTTTACCCTGCAATCATCCGATTTTACCGATAACGCGATGCTGGAAAAGGCATTTGCCGGTAACGCGCAAGGCAATCCTTCCTGTACCGGTGACAATGTTTCCCCGGCCCTGAGCTGGTCCAATGCGCCCGCCGGGACGCGCAGTTTCGCCCTGATGATCACCGATCCGGTGGGAGGAAAGGGGCTGGGCGTCACGCATCTGGTGGCCTATAACATCGCCGCCGATCGGACTTCGTTTGCCCAGGGAGAACTGGCAAAAGGTACCGGTTACACCGGGGGCAAGAACTCTCCCGGCACCACCCGTTACTACGGCCCGTGTCCGCCGGTGGGAAGCGGCGTGCATCACTACAACTTTGTGCTGGTTGCTACCGATTTACCGCCTGACCAGTTACCGGCGGGGTTAACCCATGATGCGCTGGTGGCGAAGCTGAAAGGGCATGCGCTGGGGGCCGCCACCCTCGTCGGGCGATTTACTAACGATCAATAACTCCCCACCGCACGGATCCGTAGCGGCGCGATAAATCGCACCGCTACCAAATTTCCGTCAGGTGTTGTATCCCAGTTCTTCAGAAATGGCGCGGGCGGTGGCGACCACCGGCCCCATCAGCTTTTTCACCCCGATCTGTTGCATCTTGGCGGTGGGTAACGATATCGATACCGCGTAAGGCACGCGTTGCTGGATATCGAACACCGGGGCGGCAATGCATGACACGCCCAGCTCATTCTCTTCGCGATCCATCGCCGTTTGTTGCTGGCGGATGTTTTTCAGTTCTTCCATCATTTCCGGCAGTGTGGTGATGGTGTTTTTCGTCAGTTGCTGGATGCTGTCCTGATGGCTTTGCCAGTATTCGGGCAGATAATCTTCACTGCCCCAGGCCATAAAAATCTTACCCATCGCCGAGCAGTACAGCGGCATATGCTGGCCGATATAGGCGCGAGTGCGCATCATCCCGGTGGTGGGTTCCAGCTTATAAATCAGGATCACATGGTCATCTTCGCGGCTGGAGAAATTGACCGTTTCTCCCACTTCTAAGTTCAGCTTTTCCAGATGTGGGGCCGCGACATGAATGATGTTGAGCGAGGAGAGCGCCTTCTGCCCGACAGAAATAAATTTGGTGGTTAAGCGATAGCTGCCAGGCGAGGGGGCCTGGGTGACATAACCACTGCTGTGCAACCCCTGCAACAGGCGGTGCACGGTACTCTTGTTCATGCCGGACAGCTCAGAAAGATGGGCCAGCGGACACCCGTTGGGGTAATTGCTTAACAGTTCAATCAGTTGCAATCCACGAAACAGGCTCTGTGTCCCCAGCGGCTTGTCACTCTTTTCTTCCTTTGCTTTATCCACTTTAACCACCATCCACGCTTCCTCTCAGTTTTCCTGCTCCGGTAAAAGAACAGTCGCCAGATGTTAACTCAGACACTTCAGCCTGGGAATCCTTCGCCAGTTTTAGTGTGACTTTTCGCGAAAATCCACCCCCGCTGGAAGTGAGTGATGCATCACAATTCCGCAACAGAAAATATAACTACCTGTTTATTAATGAATTATATCCCGCTCACTTCTTTGCTTTTCGTGCGCGTCAGGAATAGTATTTTTTGGAATCGTATTTCGCATGTTGAAATTTAGCGGTGTTTTCAGGTTGTCGCCGCTGTTGATGCTCACCAGGAGTTTGCAGGAGGCTGTAATGCAGCATAGCCCGGGAACACCGGTTCTTACTCTGAGCCATATCACCAAACGCTTTGGCGGCAACCCCGCCGTGAATGATGTCAGCCTGGCGGTTTATCCCGGCGAAGTCCTTGCCCTGCTGGGAGAAAACGGCGCCGGAAAATCCACCCTGATTAAAGTGCTGGCCGGTGTCTACAACCGTGATGAAGGGGATATCCGTTTTCACGAAACCAGTATCGGCTCTGCCGCCAGCCTGAAAACGGCGACGCACCAGCCGATTGCGTTTATTCATCAGGATCTCGGTCTGATCGAATGGATGACGGTGGCGGAAAATATGGCGCTGGTGATGGGGTTTACCCGTCGTCTGGGGCTGATCGACTGGCGTGCCGTACGTGAACGTTCACGGGCCGCGCTGGAGGAAGTGGGCATCGTACTGGACCCGGACGCCCGTGTGTTCGAACTGTCGCGTACCGAAAAGTCATTGCTGGCGATTGCGCGTGCGGTGGCGGTCAATGCAGAAGTGCTGGTGCTGGATGAACCGACCGCCTCCTTACCCGCTAATGATGTGCGCCATCTGTTTGATGTGATTAACCGGCTGAAAAGCCGCAAGGTCGGCATGATCTACGTGACTCACCGCCTCGACGAAGTGATCGAAATTTCCGACCGTATCTGCGTGATGCGCGATGGCAAACATGTGGCGGAAGGCAACACCGCCGACTACCAGCTGCATGATCTGGTGGAGATGATTGTCGGTGAAGCACTGGAAGAGAATCAGCGACAGCCGTTACCCGACGCGCAAAAACCGGTGCTGGTGCTGGACCAGCTGTGCATTGATGAAGTGGGGCCGGTCAGCTTTAGCCTGCAACCCGGTGAAATGCTGGCGCTGGCAGGTTTACGCGGTGCGGGTCAGGAGGAGATTGGCCGCCTGCTGTTTGGTTTGCGTCAGGCCACCGCAGGCAGCATCCACTTTCGCGATCAACCCTATCAGCCACAAACCCCGCAGCAGGCAATGGCCGCTGGCGTATCGCTGGTGGCAGGCGACCGTACCGGTGAAAGCCTGGTGATGTCGATGAGCGTGCGTGAAAACCTGTTTCTTAATCCCTGCGCCAGTGGCCATCGGCTGCTGTCACGCTACGGACGTCGCGCCGAAATCGGTGCCAGCTGGTGGAAGGTGCAGCTGTTCGATGTCCGGCCTAAAGACGTCAATCTCGATATCAGCGCCTTGTCCGGCGGTAATCAGCAGAAAGTGGTGATGGCGCGCTGGATGCACCTCAACGCCCCGTTATTGATTCTGGAAGATCCGACTGCCGGTGTGGATGTCGGTGCGCGGGAAGAGATCTATCACCTGCTAAATAAAGCGCTGGCTGACGGCATCGCGGTGCTGGTGATTTCCAACGACCTCGAAGAGATCGCCCATATCTGTAACCGCGCACTGGTGTTTAACCGTGGCCAGGTGGTGGGTGAATTAAAAAATGAACAGGTGACCTTTGCCGGTTTGCTGGAGCTGGCCTCTGCCAGCAGCGCTGCCCCATTAACCACCGTCTGAAAAGGAAGGCAGGAGAAAAATTATGTCGAAAACATCCGTAAAATCCACCGCGCTGGAGCAGCGGGTAAACCTGGCTCAGCATGGCTTTGCCCCCTGGTCGATGCAGATTATGACCCGCTATGGCCTGCTGCTGCTGTGCGTGCTGCTGACCCTGCTGTTTTCCGTATTATCACCGTCGTTCGCCACCATGCTGACGTTACAGGCAATCCTTGCCAGCAAGGCCAAAATTGCCCTGCTGGCGCTGGCGGCCACGCTGCCGATGATCGTCGGCAAGATCGACCTTAACGTCGGTTTCGGTATTGTGCTGTGGCACATCCTCGCCATCACCTTACAGGTGGAATATGGCTTCTCGTGGCAGATGGCGGTGCTGACGGTGCTGGCGATCTCGGCGTTGTATGGCCTGCTTAACGGCATTCTGGTGGCGTTAGCGGATATTGATAGCTTTGTCGCTACCCTCGGTTCCGGCACCGTGCTGTACGCGGTGGCGTTGTGGCACTCCGGTGGACGCCAGATTGTCGGCGATTTGCCCGATGCTTTCAGTGCGCTGCACCATACCGAGCTGTTTGGTATCCCGATTGGCGCGTTCTATGTGCTGGCAGTGGCAATCGTGCTGTGGCTGATTACCGAACACACCCCGCTCGGACGCTGCATGTATGCGGTCGGTGGCAATCCTACTGCGGCACGCCTGAACGGTATCGCGGTGAACAAATACATCATCGGCACCTTTATCGCCTCCAGCGTCCTCACCGGTTTCAGTGGCGTACTGATTGCTGCCGAACAGGGTGTCGGCCAGGCCAGCGTCGGGATGGATTATCTGTTGCCTGCGCTGGTCGGGGCGTTCCTCGGCAGTACCACCATTCGTCCGGGACGGGTGAACGTCTGGGGCACCGTGGTGGGTATTGCGATCCTCGCCATTGGTATTGCCGGTATTCAGCAGTTTGGCGGTGACTTCTGGGTCGAACCGTTGTTCAACGGGG
Organism: Pantoea sp. App145; assembly: GCF_047947045.1. NCBI lineage: Bacteria > Pseudomonadati > Pseudomonadota > Gammaproteobacteria > Enterobacterales > Erwiniaceae > Pantoea > Pantoea sp. App145. The sequence continues at coordinate 785,538 of NZ_CP133290.1, read as the reverse complement.
CCACGTTGTTGCTGTCGATTACCCTTGCCGGTTACGCCCAGCGTCGCCGCATGTTGAACCAAAAAGCGGTGGTGCGCAGCCAAAGCGCGCCTGCCTCTGCACCTGACCATAAACAAAAAACCATCACACCAGGGAATTCATTATGAAAAATAAGGCATTGGGTCTGACATTTGCCGCCATGCTGGTGGCATCAGTGACCGCGCACGCAGACAGTTACCTCGACCAGGCGACCGCGGCAGTGGCAAAAGCCACCGCCAGTTCCAGCACCTGGGATGGGCCGACCACCGGACCAAAACTGCAGGCCAACAAGAAAATCATTTTTATCGCGTCCGACATGAAGAACGGCGGGGTGCAGGGAGTGCAGCAGGGATTAAGCGAGGCGGCTAAGGTTGCGGGCTGGAAACTGGAAACCCTCGATGGCGGCGGCTCGGTCAAAGATCAGCTCGCGGCGCTGAATCAGGCGATTGCCCAGCGCCCGGACGGCATTGTGATTGGTGGCTGGAACCCGAACGTGGCGAAAATCCCGCTGAAAAAAGCCAAAGAACAAAAAATCGTGCTGATGGCGTGGCATGCCGAACCGCAACCCGGACCGATTGAGAAATACGGCGTGACGGACAATATCACTTCGGATTCAAACGAGGTAGCGCGCCTGGCGGCGCAGTATGCGGTGGTGCGTTCGGGAGGCAAGGCGCAGGTGCTGATCTTTACCGATTCGCTGTATCAAATCGCGCTGGATAAGGCCAACACCATGAAGCAGGAAATTGAAAAATGCAGCGGTTGTAAGGTGGTTGAGTTTATCGATACGCCACTGGCCGATACCGCCAACCGCATGCCTTCCATGACCTTCAGCCTGTTGCAGAAATACGGCGATCATTTCCAGTATGCATTGTCGATCAATGATCTCTATTTCGACTTTATGGCACCGGCACTGAAAACCGCTGGCAAAGGCGGTAAAAATGCGCCGTTTAATATCTCGGCAGGAGACGGTTCCATCTCTGCCTTCCAGCGTATCCGTAATGACGACAGCCAAATTGCTACGGTAGCAGAACCGCTCAAGCTGCATGGCTGGCAATTGCTGGACGAATTTAACCGTGCCTTTGCCGGGCAGCCGTCATCGGGTTATGTCACACCAGCGCATCTGATCACCAAAGAAAATATCGCCAATGACGGCGGGCCGCAGAACAACTATGACCCGGCCAACAACTACCAGGGTCACTACAAAGCCATCTGGGGCGTGCAGTAACGGAGGCCAACATCATGCAGGTCGAAAAACTCTGTTCTCCTGCCATCTGGGCCGAAGGCCCGGTGTGGCTGCCACAGCAGGATGCGGTGGTGTTTAGTGATGTGAAGGGTAACCGTATGTTCCACTGGCAGCGTAACGGTGAACTCAGCCTGTGGCGTGCCAGCTCCAGCTATGCCAACGGCAACGCCCGCGATCAGGCGGGCCGGGTGGTGAGCTGTGAACATGGCCGCCGCGGCATCAGCCGCACCGAACATGACGGCAGCGTCACCATGCTGGTGGATCGGGTTGAAGGGAAACGCTTCAATTCGCCCAACGATCTGGTGGTGCGCTCTGATGGCACCATCTGGTTCACCGATCCGCCTTACGGCATCATCAACGATGAAGAGGGGTATCACGCTCACAGCCAGGTGATTGGCTGTTATCTCTACTGCTTCGATCCGGCCAGTGGGCAGCTCAGTATTGCGGCCAGCGATTTGCAACGCCCGAACGGGCTGGCGTTTTCCCCGGATGAAAGCCTGATGTATGTGGCCGATATGTCGGTGGTAGATTTCCCGACACTGGGCCGTCGTCAGCTGCGGGTTTACCAGGTGGATGGCCGGGAACTGGTGGCGGGGAGGTTCTTTGCTGAAGTGGCTCCGGGTTTTCCTGATGGCTTCTGCGTCGATAGTAATGGCGATATTTACTGTAGCTGCGCCGACGGGGTGATTATCTTCGACCGGCACGGTGAGACCATCGGCAAAATTCCGCTGCCGGAACGGGTATCGAACTGCACGCTCGGTGGCCCGGAAGGTAACGAACTGTATATCACCGCCACCACGTCGTTGTATCGGGTGCGGATCCGAAGGTAATAAGGCACATTCCGTAGCGGCGCGATTTATCGCGCAATCCCGTACGCGTTGTGGCAAAAATCCGCGCGATAAATCGCGCCGCTACGACCCGGCTTCGCCACGCCTGAAGATCGGCCAGTTTGCGGGCGATCACAAAAGCAGATCAAATTTTTATTTGATTGATTTTTAAGTAAAAAATTCCCACCCATTTCTTTGACTCTCCACAGCTTTCCCCATACGATTTATTTGAAATGACATTCCAACATATGAAATTTAAAGCGTAGCGCTGGGGAGTGAGTGCCGTATGAGAATCAGTTATCAGCAGTTGTATGAGGAATTCCTGCGTGTCCTGTTAAGCCGCAAGGTACCACAGGATAAGGCCACCGACTGTGCGGCGATGTTTGCCGAAACCAGTCTCAACGGCGTCTATTCTCATGGCGTAAATCGGTTCCCGCGTTTTATTCAGCAGCTGGATGCCGGGCATATCGTGGCTGACGCCGCGGCAAAAAAAGTGCTGTCGCTGGGTGCCATCGAGCAGTGGGATGCGCAACGCGGCATCGGCAATATCACCGCTCGCAACATGATGGATCGCGCTATCGAGCTGGCCAGCGATCACGGCATTGGTCTGGTGGCGCTGCGCAACGCGAATCACTGGATGCGTGGCGGCAGCTATGGCTGGCAGGCGGCAGAGAAGGGGTTTGTCGGCATTTGCTGGACTAACTCGATTGCGGTGATGCCGCCGTGGGGGGCGAAAAACTGTGCCATCGGCACCAACCCGCTGATTGTCGCAGTGCCTGGCGAGCCGATCACCATGGTGGATATGTCCATGTCGATGTTTTCCTACGGCATGCTCGAGGTGAACCGTCTGGCGGGCAAAACCCTGCCGGTGGATGGCGGTTTCGACGATGAAGGCAACTACACCCGCGATCCTGGCACCATCGAAAACAACCGCCGCATCCTGCCGATGGGCTACTGGAAAGGCTCGGCGCTGTCCGTGGTGCTGGATATGCTCGCCACGCTGCTCTCCAACGGCGCATCCGTCACCGAAGTAACCGAAGACAACGGTGACGAATTTGGCATCTCGCAGGTGTTTATCGCCATTGATGTTGACCGCCTGATCGATGGTGAAACCCGCGACCACAAACTGCAACGTATTCGCGCGTCGATTACCGGCGCTGAACGCGCCGATAGTCAGCAGGCGGTGCGTCTGCCGGGCGAAAGATTCCCGGTGCTGCGGGCGGAAAACCAGCGCCTCGGCATCCCGGTGGATGAGCGTGTCTGGACACGCATCCAGGCGCTGTAACGGAGGAGCTACCGATGATTACCGGACATATCGCTAACACTGACGCCCGTCATTATCCACCGGCTATCGCCCGGGCGATTGCGTATCTCGCCAGCCACGATCTGGCAAACATCGCCGCCGGACGCTACGTAGACAGCGCCACCGGCTGGCAGGTGCAGGTGCTGGATCTGCAAACCGCCCCGGCGCAGGAAAACTACCCGGAAGCCCATCGCCACCATATTGATGTGCAATATCTGGTGTCGGGTGACGAGGTGATTGGCGTGGCGAATCAGCCCGCCAGCCTGAGCATCCATCAACCCTATGATGAAAACCGCGACATCATTTTTTATCAGCATGCCCCGGATGAAACCCTGATCCGCATGGTGCCCGGCACTTTTGCGGTGTTCTTCCCGCAGGATATTCACCGCCCTAACTGTGCCCCGCACCAGCCTGCGGCGATCCGCAAGGTGGTGGTGAAGATCCCGACTACCGCACTGGAGGGGACAGCATGAGTCTGACGTCTACCGCACTGACCCGTGAAGGCGTACCGTCGCTGCGCTGGCTGCGTATCATTCCGCCGATTCTGATCACCTGCATCATCTCGTATATGGATCGCGTCAATATTGCTTTTGCCATGCCGGGAGGGATGGATGCCGAGCTGGGCATCAGCGCCTCAATGGCAGGGCTGGCAGGCGGCATCTTCTTTATTGGTTATCTGTTCCTGCAAGTGCCGGGCGGCAAGCTGGCGGTGTACGGCAACGGCAAACGTTTTATTGGCTGGTCGCTGCTGGCCTGGGCGGTGATCTCGATTCTCACCGGGCTGGCGACCAGTCAGTATCAGCTGCTGGCGTTGCGCTTTGCCCTTGGCGTGGCGGAAGGCGGCATGCTGCCGGTGGTGCTGACGATGATCGGCAACTGGTTCCCGGATAAAGAGCGAGGCCGCGCCAATGCCATCGTCATTATGTTTGTGCCGATCGCTGGGATTATTACCGCGCCGCTGTCTGGCTGGATCATCACCAACTGGGACTGGCGCATGCTGTTCTTTGTTGAAGGGGTGCTGTCGGTATTCGTCATGGCACTGTGGCTGTTCACCATCAGCAACCGTCCGCAGGAAGCTAAATGGATCTCTCCGGCGGAGAAGCAGTACCTGATCAAGACCCTGCATGACGAACAGTTGATGATCAAAGGCCAGAACACCCGCAAAGCCTCGCTGAGCCGGGTGATGCGCGAGCCGGTGATGTGGCGACTGATTCTGGTGAATTTTTTCTATCAGACCGGGATCTACGGCTACACCCTGTGGCTGCCGACCATCCTCAAAGGGCTGACCAACGGCAATGCTGAGAAAGTGGGGATGCTGGCGATTCTGCCGTATGTCGGGGCGATCTTTGGCATGTTTCTGTTCTCGTCGCTGTCCGATGCCAGCGGTCGCCGCAAGATCTTCGTCGCACTGCCGCTGGCGGGTTTTGCCCTGTGTATGGCGCTGTCAGTGCTGTTGCAGGCTCATGTCTGGTGGTCCTATGCCGCGCTGGTGGGTTGCGGGGTGTTTATCCAGTCGGCTGCCGGGGTGTTCTGGAGCATTCCGCCGCGTCTGTTTAATGCGGAAGTGGCGGGCGGCGCGCGTGGTCTGATCAATGCGCTGGGCAATCTCGGCGGTTTCTGTGGTCCGTATATGGTGGGCGTGTTGATTGCTGAGTACAGCAAGGATGCCGGGGTTTATAGCCTGGCGATCTCGCTGGCGATTGCTTCCGTGCTGGCGTTGACGTTACCGGCACGCTGTGACTCCGTGAAGCGGGAGGCTGCATGAACAGCTGGTTAGGACTGGACTGCGGCGGCACCTTTATTAAGGCTGGGTTGTATGACGCGCAGGGCCGCGAACTGGCGGTGGCGCGGCAAAATTTGCCGGTGCTGGTACCGGAGCCGGGCAGAGCCGAACGCGATATGACCCAGCTGTGGCAACAGGCGGCGGCGGTGATCCGCAAGGTGCTGACGCAAAGCGGGCAGGATGCGGCGCAGGTGGCAGGCATAGGTATCTCCGCACAGGGCAAAGGGCTGTTCCTACTGGATAAGCAACATCAGCCACTCGGCAATGGCATCCTGTCATCCGACCGGCGTGCGCTGGCGTTGGTGCAGCAGTGGCAACGTGACGGCATGCCGCAACAGCTTTATCCGCAGACGCGTCAGACGCTGTGGACCGGTCATCCGGTGTCGCTGCTGCGCTGGATCAAACAACATGAACCCCAGCGTTATGCCGCCATCGGCAGCGTACTGATGGCGCATGATTACCTGCGCTTCTGTCTGACCGGGGAGCTGGCGTGTGAAGAGACCAACATCTCTGAATCCAATCTGTATGACATGCAGAGCGGCAGCTGGTCAGCGGCGCTGGCACAGGCGTTAGCCATCGATGAAATCATCCCGGCGCTGCCGCCGATTATGGGTCCGACGCAGATTGCCGGTCATATCACCGCAGAGGCGGCGGCACTGACCGGCCTGCGTGCGGGCACCCCGGTGGTAGGTGGCTTGTTTGATGTGGTCTCCACCGCGGTCTGTGCCGGGTTGCATGATGAAACCCGGCTGAACGCGGTGATGGGCACCTGGTCAGTCACCAGCGGCATTACCGATCGCATCATCGATGAAGCGAATTACCCGTTTGTCTATGGCCGCTACGCCATTGATGACCAGTTCATCATTCATGACGCCAGCCCGACTTCGGCGGCGAACCTGGAATGGTTTTGTCAGCAATGGGGCATTGAGGATTACCAGCAGCTGAATAACTGGGTGGCGGAATTGCCCGCAGCCAGCAGCTCGTTGCTGTTCCTGCCGTTCCTGTATGGCTGCAATGCCGGAGCCGATCTGCACGGCAGTTTCTTTGGACTCCAGGCGGGCCATAGCCGTGCACATCTGGTGCAGGCGATCTATGAAGGCGTGGTGTTCTCGCACCTGACCCATCTCAACCGTATCCGCCAGCGTTTCCCGCGCGCCACCGCCCTGCGCCTGAGCGGTGGGCCGACCCGTTCCGCTCCCTGGATGCAAATGTTTGCCGACGCCAGCGGGATGCCAGTCGAAGTGCCGCAGATCGCCGAGAGCGGTTGTCTCGGCGCGGCGCTGGTGGCCCTGACCGGCACCGGTGCGTATGCCTCGCTGCAACAGGCGCAGCAGGCGCTTAACCCGGAGATTGTGACCTGGCAACCGGACAGTACCCGACACGCCCGTTATCAACAGAAATATCAACGTTATCAGCAGCTGGTGCAGGCTCTGGCGGCTGTACAAGGAGAGACCCCATGAGCCTTCCTTTGCTCCAGCTGGCGCTGGATCACACCGACCTTGATGCCGCACTCAGCACCGCGCAGCAGCTGTATCAGCAGGTCGATATCATCGAAGCCGGTACCATTTTGTGTTTCAGCGCGGGGATTGAGGCGGTACGCCGTCTGCGCCAGCAGCATCCGGGCAAAACCCTGGTGGCCGATTTTAAAGTGGCGGATGCCGGAGCCACGCTGGCCCGCATGGCATTCGACGCCGGTGCTAACTGGATGACGGTAATTTGTGCCGCGCCACTGGCGACTTTCGCCACCGCACTGGAGGTGGCGCGCGAGTATCAGGGCGATATCCAGATCGAACTCTTTGGACACTGGACGCTGGACGATGCACGGCAGTGGCGCAGCCTCGGGCTGACGCAGGCCATTTACCACCGGGGCCGCGATGCGCAGGCCAGTGGTCAGCAGTGGAGTCAGCAGGATCTGGATGCAATGCAGGCGTTATCGGATATGGGGTTTGCGCTTTCCATTACCGGGGGGATCACCCCGGCCGAACTGCCGCAGTTTCGCAATATCGACGTAAAGGCGTTTATCGCCGGGCGCGCGCTGAGTGACAGTGTCACCGGCGTGGAGACCGCCAGCCAATTTCATCAGGCCATTGCCAACATCTGGGGAACACCATGAAACGCCAGCATCCACTGGGAATCTATGAGAAAGCGCTGCCTGCCCATCTGACCTGGCCGGAACGCCTCGCGCTGGCGAAAGCCTGCGGCTTCGACTTTGTCGAAATGTCGGTCGATGAGACCGATGAACGGCTGGCACGGCTGGACTGGAGCAAAGAGCAGCGTCTGTCGCTGGTTAACGCGATGATCGAAACCGGCGTCACTATTCCGTCGATGTGCCTGTCGGGGCATCGCCGCTTTCCATTCGGCAGCCACGATGCGGCGACGCGTCAGCGCGCCGATGACCTGATGGATAGGGCGATCCAGCTGGCTAAGGATGTCGGTATTCGCACCATCCAGCTGGCGGGCTATGACGTCTACTACGAACCACACGATGCCGGGACAGTGGAACGCTTTGCCGCCGGGTTATCGCGCGCGGTGGAACGTGCGGCGGCGGCCCAGGTGATGCTGGCGGTGGAAATTATGGATACCGAATTTATCAACGCCATCAGCAAATGGAAGGTGTGGGAGCAGCAGCAGGCTTCGCCGTGGTTCTCAGTCTATCCCGATGTCGGCAACCTCAGCGCCTGGGGCAATGACGTCACCGCCGAACTGACGCTGGGCATTGATCGTATCGCTGCCATCCATCTGAAGGATACCCAGCCGGTGACCACCGATTCGCCCGGCCAATTCCGCGATGTGCCATTTGGTCAGGGATGCGTCGATTTTGTCAGCGTGTTCCGCACGCTCAAACAGCTGAACTATCGCGGTGCGTTTCTGATTGAAATGTGGACGGAAAAAGCCGAGGAGCCGGTCGCGGAGATCGTGCAGGCGCGCCGCTGGATTGAACAGAAAATGCAGGAAGGGGGATTATTATGAGTTTATCAACGTTGAAACAACAGGTGCTGGACGCCAATCTGGCGTTGCCGCGCCATCACCTCGTCACCTTTACCTGGGGTAATGTCAGCGCCATCGATCGCGCCAGTGGCCTGGTGGCGATTAAGCCCTCCGGCGTGGAGTATGACGGCATGACGGTGGAGGATATCGTGGTGCTGGAACTGGAAAGCGGACGCATCGTTGAAGGTAGCAAGAAACCGTCGTCGGATACCGCCACTCATCTGGCGTTGTATCGTGCTTTTGCCGATATCGGCGGCATTGTGCATACCCATTCACGCCATGCCACCATCTGGTCACAGGCCGGGCAGGACTTGCCCGCCTGGGGCACCACCCACGCCGACTATTTCTACGGCACCATCCCCTGTACCCGTTTGATGACCGAGCAGGAAATCGTCAATCAGTACGAACACAACACCGGCGAGGTCATTATTGAAACCTTCCGTTCGCGCGGTATCAGCCCGACGGCGATCCCGGCAGTGTTGGTCAATGCCCATGGTCCCTTCGCTTGGGGTAAAGACGCCGATAACGCGGTACACAACGCGGTGGTGCTGGAAGAGATTGCCTATATGGGGATTTTCTCGCGCCAGCTGACCCCGGGGATAAAAGATATGCCGCAGGATTTGCTGGATAAGCATTTCCTCAGGAAACACGGGGTGAATGCCTATTACGGGCAGTAAACCGGCTCGTGTACCATGAGCGCCTCACTGAGGCGTTCATTGTCTGTGTGATAGCGAACATATTTTATTTATCACAGCAAACAAATTTCACTCCGCAACTATATACTCAGTTGAAACCGGCTTGCGGACAATTCGTTATGCTGATAATAAATAATAAAAATCAATACTTTCATAAACGTTCTGATTTATTGCCATGGTTGTGGCAAGCATTGGTAATTTTTTTGCTTTTACATTCTGATAATTGTTGGCCCGATACTATCAGTTCCTCCCCGCCTTTTTCCGCATCCCAATGCCATGATGAGTCAGATAAGCAGCTTAAGGCCCGCTGTTTGTTACATCATATTGATCTGATTGGAGATCAGGCCGCTCGTGAGGGGCTGGAACGTAATCACTATCGACAAACGGCGGCAGATGCACTTACCACTTTTGCGCACACGGATTCTGACTTCCTCATCAGAGGGCGATTTAATCTTGCATGGGCTGATGATCCCGATAACAGTGTTTTTACCGGAGCGGAGGAGAATTCTGACGTTAATCAGGTTATCCGGTCATATCAGCAGGTCTGCCCGGAATCAGAGTATGGTGGAACAGATAATGCGATTGGTATGACAGCGTTAATCTGCTCGGTGGTACGTTTACGGTTGCATGTATTAAACAATGGGCTGGAACAGGTTACACCTGATGAACACGAAATCGGCGAAATAACGCGATTTTTGCAACATTTTTCCATCATGCAGTCTGATAATAAACTAACGGATGATGATGCGCGCCTGGCCCGGCGTCTGGTCGTTATCGGTATGGGGATTGCCGCAGCGGAAAGGGCAGATTCTGCAACCGATCAGGCTATTGGTTACTCAATGCTGGCGTTGAAAGTTGCCGAGGCGCAAGCCAGGCTTGCTACACCGGACTATGAAGCCATCGCATTTGCAACCAACATCGCTGAATTAGTGAATATATCAGGGCCGATCGGCGGGACACGCCAGAATCCAGCCATTCAACTTACGCGGTTTGCCCACGAATTAGCTACCCGTTATTTTCCTGCAAAACATGCTGTTGTCATAGCCATCAATGAAGCACTTGCAAATATGGACATTGATATTGCCACGGATCCAGCTTATCCCGACGCTGTGCGTGCTGAGTCAGCAGGTCAGGCGCGACAGCTTGCGAACGTTTTATTCAACAGTGCATTTCTGATTACAGACCCCGAACTTCAGGATCAGCGGTTGAAGGTAGTTGAACAGATGTATCAACGCCTTGAGGATTCTGATCATACTTATGAAGTCATCATGAAACGTTATCAACTTGCTCTTGATAATAAGGCTGATTCCAGCGCGGCTATAAAACAGGCTGCCTCTGTGGTTGCCAGCCTGAGCCAAAATGAAAAATATCGCGAGCAGGAGGCTAATTTAAGGCAGAAATTACTGGAACAGCTCGATGCTCTGCCCGATAACAGCAAAGGTTTAGCCGCTACTCTCTATGATGCTATTGAAGTTTTATCACCGACCGTGATTCACCTGCCACCCTGTGAAGGTTTAATGCAGCTACAAGTAATGAAGAGAATTAACGCACACGGCAAAAAACTGGCACAACAGCATGGTATTAACGCAGGCAAGACGGCAGGAGCATTTGATCCGCAACTGGATTTTATTTTCCAGCTGGAATCAGCAACCGTGTCTATGGGCAGGGAATGCAAAAACCTATCAGCCTCATCGCATACAGATGAGATTATCACCAGACAGGTTGATGAATTTTTGGTTGAAGATTTTGGCTTTAAGACAATAGACCAATTACAACAGGCATCAATACTGTTAAAGCAAATTATCCTCAGAGATGAAATAAAAGGTGACTCGTTGTTTATTAATGCATCAGACCATGATCTCAACCAACCAGCTCTGCATATTATTAACAAAATAGAGGAGGTAATGAAAGATAATCCACTTCGGCAACAACCTGTCTGGGATCAGTTTATTGCTCTGGAGATCAAGTGGTTAATGCTGGTTGGACAGGTTGATAGTGCGAATCAACGTTTACTCCAGCATGACATGGAAGTGTCACAGCAAAAAAATGAGGAGAGCCTGCTTTATACATTAGCAATGTATCCACATTATTTAAAAAATCAGACTACCCCCATGAAATGGCCGGAGAGCGCTTACCGAAATCTGATTGATGCCATGTGTAAAACCGGGGATATAACAGGAGCGATTAGTTTATTGAAATATCAAACAGACCTGGATTCGGCATTAAGCCGGGATCGGATTATAAGCTCCCTGACTCAGTTCAAGCCTGGTACTAAAGTTTTAGATTGGCTCCATAATCTAACAATAAATGAAAAAAATGATTGGAATAGGGACGCAATATTCGCACAAATGACGTCGTTCACATCAGTGAATACTATATCATCGCAAAGCGCACAACCTGATGCCGTTAAGAATAGTGCACAGATTTTATCTGCTGCAGAAAGTATTACCAATCCACTACTTCGGATGATGAGGTATCAGTCAGTTATAACTAATTTCAACCAGTTGCATAATAAAACTGCCGCGGATGATGCTGTACAGCGTGCCCAGAAACTATTTGTTTCAATGAACAGGACTGAACGTCATATAGTTGCAGAGTCCTTTTTTTTAACGCTGACCAATACCATTGGACTTGATGCAGCGGTTAACCGGGCCAGAGCACTGACTTTGCAGGTGAGTGATAATTCCGAGCTCAATGATTATCAGCGAGAAGAGATGCAGACACAGATTGCCAGTCTGAGTAATCATGAATTGAATATTTACTACCTGGCTATTTCTGGGGTTATTAAATCTGCGGTGGCACAGGGTAAAACCGATTTCATAACCAGGGCATTGAAGGACATCAGGGATAGTGGCGGTAAAGAAATTTCCACCAAAATAGCTTTCAAGGCGTTGGAATATGCCAATAGTTTAAAAACTCCTTCGAGTGAGTCAGGTAGCGAAGCACTGACTGTTTACCTGAGTGTCAATGGCTATGATTACTGGCATTGGGAGGATGTTAAAACCTATATTACCGCAATAAATAGCGATAATCTTTCACCTGAAGTGGAGAGGTTAGTAAATAATTTGTCACACTTTGAAGATAAGTCAAAATTTCTTGCTTATGTGGCTAAACAAAATCCCTCACTGGATGCAAATAAATGGGCCAAACAGGCAGTAGATATCGCTATGCGGATACCTGAACGCCGGTCACGTATATCAACATTATCAGCAATTGCATCTGATACAGCGAATCTGCCAGATACACAAGTCTCTTCTCGTGCCATAAAATTAGCCTTGGATGACATGAACACCCCCTCTGCCAGTGATGTTGAAATTAATAACGCTTTTACCAGATTGCGAGAGTTTATTGATATTAACAAACCTGCATCAGATTTAGCGGCGCAGTTAGATTCGCTGGGATTTTTTGCCCGGTATTATGCTGAGAATGGGCGCGGGGAGCAGGTTAGCGAAATACTGACGATGGTTTCATCTTTCGCTCATATATCTGCTTTATCTGCACAAGCTGCGGACTTAATCAGTGAGTTGACCAAAAACACTTCATATGAACAGCACATGCAGCAATGGGCGGAGCACCTTCGCACTCGGGCACTCACGGAGCCTGAAACGGTGTTGCAGGAGATTGAAGATACCAGTAGCTACAGCTTTAACAATGAGACTATTGATGTTGGTGTTGAAATCTATGAACTGGGTGTTTCACTGAGTCGGCAGCTGAATACCGGGTCTGGATTCCGGCCATCTTATGGCATCAGAACCCATCCCCAGCAGCTGACCCTGATTAGTCCATCAATTGCTGATGGGTTATTAAATTTATTATTACGACAACAGAAACAACATCCAGAAAGGCAGAAAGTTATTGCCCGACGTGCTCTGGAGGTGATGGTTATGGCACAGCGAAGTGCGGCAGCTACTGCAATTATTCAGGCGGCAGTCAGGGAGCGTGAGGGAGGAAATATCCGGCAGCTACAGGATATTGATGCTGCTGCCAGAAACTGGCAGCGAGCACATGATCAAATGGCCAATGCGGTTGACCGTAATGCATCTCCCGATACACTTGCCACAATGATTAATACTTCGCTGAGTTATCGTCACTTTCTGGAAAAAAATAAAAAATCGGTACGTAATAATAATCGGGAGTATGTTAAGTTCGCTACTATGGCGGCCGCCAAAATTGCGAACACAAGCCAGCTGGTAAAACCTGATGAAGCATTGCTTATGTATCGTATCAGTGATGCGGGAATCTTTCTTAACGTTGTTACTGCGGACGATGCCCGGCTGTTCGATTTAAGTACGCAGGATCTGAACATTAAAAAAATTTCGCTGCTTATTAAACGGATCAGAAATAGTGTGGCCGCGTTCGAAGAGACGAGTTATGTATTTGATTTCGCGGCATCATACCAATTGTATGAACAACTTATTGCCCGTGCCGAACCTTTATTAAAAGGTAAGACACACCTGAAAATTGTCCCTGATGGCGCGTTATCAACAATACCTTTTCAAATCTTATTAATGAAAGATCCCGGTAAATTGCAGCTGACTCCAGAAAGCATCAGACAGGCACCGTGGTTGGTTCGCCAATACTCAATTGAAGTCGTCCCGTCAATTATCACGCTGTTAATGCCCGTAAATTCTATGGTCTCTCCTGATAAAACATTTATCGGCTTCGGTGATCCGGCCTTTCCCGGATGGCAACCGCATGGGTGTAATGGCGTGGTATCGGATAGGCGTCTGAGATTGAAGAAAGTATCCGTTAATGATACGCCATCCTATTCTGTTGAGCCGTTGCCTGATACGGGTTGTTTGTTGCATACATTGGCAAAAGAATTGGGTGAGGATAATGAAAATATTATTCTCGGGTCAGCTGCGACTGAAGATAAGGTGAAACAGCTCTCTGATGAGAATATCTTGCGTCGCTATCGCATTATTTCCTTTGCAACTCACGGATTAATGACCGGAGAAAAGGAGGTAGCTGAACCCGGTTTGGTATTAAGTCCACCCGCGGATGAGGGGCTTCAGGATGGCTATCTTGGTACGAGTGAAATTATCAATTTGTCACTGAATGCCGACCTGGTCATCCTTTCTGCCTGTAACACTGCTTTAGGTGATGGCTGGGGAGGGAGTGGGGAAGCGTTTGATGGTCTCGCCAGTGCTTTTTTATTTGCCGGTGCACGTAACCTTTATGTCACTCACTGGCCGCTCGATTCACACGCCGCATCACATTTATTTTCTCAGGCAATAAAAAGCACAGATATGCGTAACGCGACTGGTCGTGATTACGCCGTAGCTCTGCGTGCGGCGGAATTGCAGCTATTAAATCAAGCGGCGACTCCCCGTGAAGCTAATCCAATGTATTGGGCACCAGTTTCATCTGTTGGTCAATAATCTGCTATTTCATTATTCACATCGGAGGCATTATGGAACGTAGAGAACTACTGAAATTGGCTCTGGCAGGTACGGTTATATTGGGTGGCGTTGGCAAAAAGGCCATTGCTGTTCCTGCAGGAACAGGTATAGATACCCCCGTGGTATTTCCTCCCGATGTTCCCGTGCCCTCACTGGAGGAAATTCTTGACTCTTTACCAACCTTACAGGGGGTTGCTCAAGCTTATGAGGAAGAGATCAGAAAAAGTAAACTTATTATGGATAACTGTCGTAATCGGACCACGCCCTTCGAAGTGGCAATGTATTATTGGCAATTACGCAGCGGTGAATTCAATCAACAGTTTGGTGCGGAAGCCAGTTCTTATGCTGAGGAGTGGCCAATACGTGCTAACCCGGTAATTGTACAGTTTTTCAATGCCACAACGCTTCACAAGCCTGTGGGGGATCAAACGGCATGGTGTGCTGCTTTTGCTTGTACCTGCATTGAAAAGGTGGCTCCGGGTAAAAGTACGAAAAGTGCAGCATCAAGTTCCTACCGCGAATGGGGAGAATCGACCAGCACCCCTAAGTGTGGAGATATCGTGGTTTTCCAGCATAAGACGAAACCCGGGCTCGGGCATGTTGGCTTTTACGTGGCTGAGGCCCCTGGAGGCGTTATGGTGTTAGGAGGAAACCAAATGCCACTGTGGAAAAAGCTGCCTGGTGGTACATATGAATCACGTAATACCGGTGAGGTAAATATAAAACTATTCCCGCTGGATGGTCATGAACTCAAACTGCATTCTTACAGAACCGATCCGATACTGCATAGCTGAGACCTAAAATTGCGTTTCGTCAGACTATTAGCACGACTGAGTATCAGCAGACTCAGCCGTGCCTAATCAGGTACTATTTCAGCCGATCCGCCGATCCACACACCAGAATCTTATCGCGCACTACCGCTTTCATCGCATCCATTCCCACCCGCAGATAGTAACGAGGATCGTTACCCTGTGGATTCTCGCCAAACCAGTGCTTTACCGCACCGGCAAAAGCGATTTTCAGTTCAGTGGCGACATTGACTTTGCACACGCCCAGCCCGATGGCGCGGCGGACGTAGTCATCCGGCACATCGCTGGCACCATGTAACACCAGCGGGATGTCGATGCGTTGCTGAATTTTTGCCAGCCGGTCAAAGTCAATTTTCGGCGTTTGGGTATAAAGACCATGCGCGGTGCCAATCGCCACCGCCAGGCTGTCTACCCCGGTTTGTTCGACGAACTGCCGTGCTTCATCGGGGTCGGTGAGAAACGCGCTTTCGTCACTGACCGCCATATCATCTTCTACGCCACCAAGGCGTCCCAGTTCCGCTTCGACGCTGCAATCGTGGCGATGACAGAAGTTCACCACTTCACGCGTCAGCCGCACGTTGTCGGCAAAGGGGAAATGGCTGCCGTCGATCATCGCACTGCGCACCCCGGCAGCGACTTTATTACCGATATCTTCAAGGGTTTCATGATGGTCGAGGTGCAGCGCCAGTGGCAGGCCGTAACTGGCTGAGTAAGCTTCGCACAGTGCAAAGATCTCTTTAAACGCAATGTGTTTAAAGGTGCCCGGCGTGCCCGCCAGAATCACCGGCGATTGCATTTCCTTGCAGACATCAAGGATCGCCTGAATGGTTTCGGCGTTATGGATATTAAACGCGGGCACGGCATAGCCGCGCGCCTGCGCATCCTGCAACAGATATTTGGTCGAGATTATGCCCATCAGTGTGCTTCCTTCTGCTGCTGCCATGGATGGATCACCACGCCCTGAACCACGCGATTCACCGTGCCGCTGGCGGAAGGGGTATCCGGAGTAATACCGGACTTCAGCGACGCCGTCAGCGCAAAGATCTGGGCATAGATCAGGAAGCAGAAGGCCAGCTCAATATCGTTCAGCGTCTGGGTAGTGGGTAAATAGAGATGCGGACCTGCTGCAACCTCGGCAGCAGGCTGGCTGGTGATGGCGACCACGCGCAGCGCGATCTTTTCACGATGCAGCTCGGTCAGCAGGTCAAGGTCGTACTGACGGGTATAGGGATGGCCGGACACGAACAGCACCACCAGGGTTTTATCATCAACCAGCGATTTAGGGCCATGACGGAAGCCAACCGGCGATTCGTAGAAGGCCGCCAGTTGTCCGGCGGTGAGTTCCAGCACCTTCAGCGCTGATTCGCGTGCTGCGCCTTGCAGGCTGCCACTGCCGAGATACACCACCCGTTGCCAGTCGAGATCGCCAAAGGCTGACTGGCTGAAATCGCCGTGGTTTTGAATGATCTTTTCGCAGCACTCGGTAACATGGCTGAAGCGCGGAGTATTGAACTGCTGCGGTGCAAAAATGGCCAGGCAGCTGAGCATCATAGTGCTAATGCTGCTGGTCATGGCAAAACCCCGATCATGGGTTTCCGCTGGCATCAGACGCGCTCTGGCGTTGTCATGCTCACTGGCAAAACGATACAAATCACCGGTGGCGTTGCAGGTAATGATCAGATGGCGGCAGTCGGGTACAAACTGATTGGCAAGTTGCACCGCCGCTACGCTTTCCGGGCTGTTACCGGAGCGGGCAAACGACACCAGCAGCAGGGGCTGATCGTCCGGAAAGTAGTCCATCGGATTGGTGACTAAATCGGTGGTGGGGATAGCGACCACATTAGCCCTGAGCTGACGCGCCAGATAAGGGGCGATGATATCGCCGATAAAGGCTGAGGATCCGGCACCCGTGAGGATAATCCGGCCATTGGGCTGGGCGTAGAAGGTAGCCAGCCAGTCATCCAGTTCGCCACGCTGCGCGTCAAGATGTTGCAGAGCGCTCATCCAGCTTGCCGGTTGTTGCCGAATCTCTTCCTCGGTCCAGGTTTGGGTTCCTGACATGTTGGCCGCAAGGGTTTCATTCATAACAATATCCTTAAGATTAAGCTGTTACTGAAAGCCAGTCCGATAGTTTCACTACCTTTCTTTTTGCTGTCGTTTGGTTATTTAAACGGATAAGGTAATCTACAAGAAAGGAAATGAAACTTCAATGTGAGAAGGAAAGAAAAGGAAAGGTGAGCGCCGTTACGCGATAAATCGCGTCGCAACAAATTTGTGCAGATGTGTTGGATTTTATTCAGGAGAAAGGCAGGTCAATGCTGAAAGATAACGAAGGGAGGTATTTAACGGAAAAAAAACAAAGCGGTAATAATATTTACCGCATTAACCAGAAATAAACATTAACCAGCCGATGATACTTACGGCAGACGTTAAAATATAGCCGACACCTTCGCCCGTCATATAACGACGCATGGTCATATCTAACTGACCTACTTTGACTTTTTCGCGTTGCTCGTCGTCAGTGGCGTTCAGGATAGTACGAAATGCCGCGATACCATTGGTAAGTAACAGCGAGCAAATAGCGGCAACGGTCAGGGTTAATACGTTATGCATGGTCATAGGCTTCAATCAGTTTGTCTGTCGAAGTTTTATTCTATGGTAAAAGCTGAAGCGCTTCAGTTCAAATTTAACTATCAATGTTATTGATCAAATAAAATGTGCGGTAATTGGCTCGGTCGGCATAAATGCCGACCCTACAGGTGGTAGCAGCGCCATTTATTGCGCACGCTTACCATACCGCCACACCCTTAACCCACAGCTGCTGGGGATACAGCTGGTCATTCAGCGCCAGCAGATTGGCCTGTTTCCCCGGCGCGAGGATGCCCAGCTGATGTGCTATGCCCAGCAGGCGCGCCGGATGCAGGCTGGCCATCTCAATCGCCTGTTGGCTGCTGACGCCGCCGTGGGCGACCATATTGCGTACCGCGGCATCCAGCGCCAGCGTGCTGCCAGCCAGACCCCCTTGCGCTGTGCGCACCACACCCGCCCGCATCTCCACATCGTGACCACAAATCGAGTACAACCCATCGGGCATCCCGGCGGCTCGCATGGCGTCAGTAATCAGAATGATGCGTTGCTGCGCGCATTGGCAGGTGAGACGCAGGACCGCCGGATGGACATGATGACCATCGGCGATCAGTTCCAGCCAGGCGCGCGTGTCGCTTAATCCAGCGCCCGTCATACCCGGTTCGCGATGATGCAAACCGCGCATGCCATTGAAGCAGTGCACCAGCCCATCGGCCCCGGCATCCAGTGCTGCCAGCGTCTGGTCATAACTGGCGGCGCTGTGCCCCAGCATCACCCGAATACCGCGTGCTTTCAGATGACGAATTGCCGCCAGCGCCGCAGGTTTTTCCGGGGCCAGCGCTACCATACGCAGCGTGCCTTGCGCCACCTCGATCAGTTGATCGATTTCGCTGATATCCAGCTCGCGGAACCATTCGGGCAGGTGTGCACCGCGATTTTCGGCGGTAAACCACGGCCCTTCAAGGTAGCTACCCAGCAGCTGAGCACCGGACGGATGATGGCGATAAGCAGCGATGCGCTTTAACGCCTCGATGATTTCTGGCAGCGGGGCGGTGACGGTGGTTGCCAGCCAGGCACCGACCCCTTCGCGTGCCTTGTGTTGTGCCAGTGTCAGCAGCGCCGAGGGATCGTCATCCATCACATCCACGCCCGCACCACCATGCACATGGGTATCGATATAGGCCGGACACAGCAGATCCACATCCCGTCGCATCTCGCCGGGGGCGATGGGCTGGATGGCGGTGATGCTGCCATCCACCAGGTGCAGCTGCTGCTCATCACGCCAGCCTTCCTCGCACAACAGCCGACGTGCCCGAATAATCTGTTCCATTTCTCTGGTTCCCTTAAGCAGGCTGGCAGGCACGGTGATACTGTTGCAGCACATCCTGAATATGATCGATTAACAATGCATGGGGAGTGGCAGGCAACTGACCCTGACGCACTTTGCTGTATTGCAGCGGCAGATACTGGCTGATGAGCGGCAGCGGGAGTGGGGTATCCGCCAGATTGCGGATCAGCACATTAAACGCATCGGCAATCTGCGCATCCGGCCAGTAGTAGCGCACCCGGTCCGAATAGCTAAAGCCGCGCGCCAGGCGGCGAGTGAAGCTATCGCCGTGATAATGACTTTGCCAGTAGCCGGGTTTGTCGAGCATCACATCCTCCAGCACGGTGCGCAGGTGGGAACAGGCTTTGGCACTGAGCAGTTCCTCTTCGATGCTGGCGAGGGAAAACAGCGCTTCGCGCAGGGCGAACGTTAACGCCGGGCCAACTTTCAAAATGGCGAAATGGTCGATAACCAGCTGGCGCAGGGACTCTGGCGTTTGATAGTCGGTGGAGTGGGCTTCGAACAGCGGTCGTCCGGCGGCTTCCGCCCACTGGCGCAGTTGCTGCGCTTTTTGTGGCTGATAATCAATGATATGCGTATGGTCAAACTCTACGCCAGGCTGCACCACCAGGCCGATAATGCGTGGCCATAGCTCAGACAGCCCCTGTTGTTCAAAGGCATGATGGTGCGCCAGCAGCGTGGCCTGCGCCGCTTCCGGCGTGGTGACGGCCAGCTCGGTCAGCGTTTCGTGAGCGCCACCGGGTACCGGGACTTCCGTGCCGATGACATACACCAGGTCACGGCAGCCGAAATGCTGCTGGCAGGTTTCCTCGGCAATCGCCGCCAGTCGCGCGGCGCGTTGCGCCACAATCGCATCGGTCAGCGGCACCGGATCATCGGCGCAGGACATGCTGCAATCGAGATGAATTTTCTTAAAGCCCGCCTGCACATAATGGGCAATCAACACCTCGGCATGTTGCATCGCCACCTCGGCAGCTTCCTTTTGCCAGCGATTAGGGCCGAGATGGTCGCCGCCGAGAATCAGCTGTTCACGCGGAAACTGGCAGGTATCCGCCAGCTGCCAGAGAAAATCACGAAAGTCTGCTGGCGTCATGCCGGTATAACCCCCGGTCTGATCCACCTGGTTGGAAGTGGCTTCGACCAGCAGCGGCTGCTGGCGATCGCGGGCAAAGCACAAAGCGGCCTCCAGCACTAACGGGTGCGCAGAGCAAACGGAAAAGAGTCCATTTTGCTCTCCTTGCTGATGACGGGTGATAATTTCAGTCAGTAGTTTCACTTTCGGCTCCACAGGATAAGATACCACCCATCAATCTTTCACAATCTTTCTTTTTTGCCGGGTGGCGATGGATGAAAACATAATGAAAGCTACCAGATGCGCAAAATGAAAGGCAAGGAAAAGATAACGTAAGTATGAAAAGCATTTTGCCTATGCGTATCTGATAGCAAAGGTTGCATTTGGCCGAAAGAAAGGTGTTAATAGCCCAATCGAAATAAAACGAAAGCAATGAATGGCAGGCTAACCTTATGCAGCATTCTGATAATCCGATGGAAAAAAGCGTGGCGGCGACCAGCGAGCGGCGTGAGCAGATTATTCAAAAATTACGCCAGCAAGGTAGCGTGCAGGTGAATGATCTCGCTGCGCTTTACGGGGTTTCCACGGTGACCATTCGTAACGATCTGGCGTTCCTGGAAAAGCAGTGTATTGCGGTACGCGTATACGGCGGAGCGCTGATCTGTGATAACGGCCAGGGAACGGCGGAGCCTTCGGTGAAAGACAAAAGTTCGCTGAATATTTCGGCGAAACGCAGCATCGCCAGCGTTGCTGCCGAGCTGATTAAACCGGGCCATCGGGTGATCCTTGATTCCGGCACCACCACCTTTGAGATTGCCCGCCATATGCGCCAGCATCAGAACGTCATCGCCATGACCAACGGGATGAACGTTGCCAACGCCCTGGTGGAAGCGGAAGGGGTGGAAGTGCTGATGACCGGCGGCCATTTGCGTCGCCAGTCGCTGTCATTTTATGGTGACCAGGCCGACCATTCGTTGCAGAACTACCATTTTGACCTGCTGTTTCTCGGCGTTGATGCTATCGATCTGGATCGCGGCATCAGCACCCATAACGAGGATGAAGCGCGCCTGAATCGCCGTATGTGCGAGGTGGCAGAACGCATCATCGTGGTCACCGACTCCAGCAAATTTAACCGTTCCAGCCTGCACAAAATCATCGATACCCAGCGTATCCATATGATCATCACCGATGACAGCATTCCGCAGAACAGCCTCGAAGGGCTGCGTCGGGCGGGGATTGAAGTGGTGCTGGTCAGCCAGTAAGCATCGCGGGCGCTGATACGCCCGCATCAAAATTCAGGCGGTTTGCGCCGGAGTGAGCAGCCGGTCAAGTTTCTCCCATACCGGCGCTAAATCCACCAGCTTACGCTGCTCACGGGCTTCATCCATCGCCAGCGCCAGAATCCCGGCTTCAATCGCATCCTGCGGCGAAACCGGCAGCGGACCGCCGTGCAGCACGTGGTCGATCACCTCACGCGCCATTTGTTCATCGGCACCGTAATGCTGCGACAGCGCGGTACGGGTGGCGTACTGCTTATCCACGGTTTTGCTGCCGCTCATCACATCATGTACCCACAGGAAACCACGAATAAAATCGCCTTCCGCCTGGCCGCGCGACCCCATGATGCAGAAACGGCGGAACTGGTCCGGTGCGTTGATGTTGGTATGGAAATTCATCGCTACGCCGTTGGCGTATTCGACAATGGCCACCTGGTGGTCAACGATGTCGCCATCACTGTCGAACACTTTGTCGTCTCCCAGCCAGCCAGACGGTTTCTGGTGAAACAGCGTCATATCATCCACCCCGTGTTGGCGCGGATCATTTTCCGGCACAAAATTACGCCGTCCGCCAAAGCTGGCAACGCGCATCGGTCGGGAACCAATCAGGCTGTTGTAGAGATCGAGGTCATGGCAGCATTTTTCCAGCATAAAGCTGCCGGAATAGCGTGAGTAGCGCCGCCAGTCGCGCATAAAAAAGGCCCCGTGGTACGGGTAGATATGTTCCGAGGCTTCTACCGAGACGATATGACCCAGTGAGCCGGACTGCCGTGCCTGCAACACATCGCGGTACATCGGCGCATAGCGCAGAACCAGGCCAATCAGCAACTGTTCCTGACCATACTGCGCCAGCAATTCCGCCAGCTGGTAACTTTGTTCAAGGCTTGCCACCACCGGCTTTTCGCAAAACACTTTCACGCCCGCTTCCAGCCCGACGCGGATATGCTCCAGGTGCAGGTGATTGGGAGAGCCAATCATTAACAGATCGAGCTGATGCGCCGCCAGCAGCGCCTCGGGCGTGTCATAGACATCACCGGCTGTGATGCCATGCTGTTGCAGGGTCGCCAGCCCGGCCGGGGCCGGATCGACGTAACCCACGATGGTGAAGTCTGGCAACAGGCTACTGAACACATGCCCGAGATAACCGAGACGGAACCCTAATCCAATAATGCCTACTTTCATGAAGCTATTCTCCCGCGGTATTAGCGATCGGCGATGATGATTTCGACGCCCATTTTTTCCAGGGCGCGCACGTACTGCTCGGATATGGCACTGTCGGTGACCAGCCGGTGGATACGCTCCACCTCGCGGATCAAACAGAAACTGGTGCGACCAAATTTGCTGGAGTCGGCCACGGCAATGATCTCGCGTGAGACATCACACATGGCGCGGTTAATCTGCGCCTCTCCCAGCTGGGGTGTGGTAATGCCGGAGGTCAGGTCAAAACCATCGACACCGAGAAACAGTTTGTCGAAACGGTACTGACGGATATGCTGCTCCGCCGTTGGGCCGTCGATTGACCAGGAAGCGCTGCGTACGTTGCCACCCAGCACCATTAAATGAATGTTTTCACGGCTCGCCAGTTCATAAGCGATGTTGATGGCGTTAGTCATCACCACCAAATCCTTCTGTTTGTCCAGATGCCGGGTCATCAGGCTGGTCGTGGAACCGGAATCGATAATCACCGCTTCCCCGTCATTGATCAGTGCGGCAGCCGCTTTGGCGATGGCGAATTTCACGTCGCGATTGATTTTGCCTTTGTCTTCCAGCGGTCGATCAAAGACAAACTGACGATTAAGTTGCGCACCGCCATAGCCACGAATCGCGCAGCCGCTTTTTTCCAGCCAGCGCAGGTCATTGCGGATAGTGACCGAGCTGACGTTGTACAGGGCGCTGAGATCTTCCACCCGCACCACGCCCTCGCGCCTTAGCTGCTCAATAATCGATTCACGGCGTTGCTCGGTATTGATCATAAAGACTCCTCCTGAACAGAGTTGAGTAGCGCAGCACCACGCACGCCGCTGCTGTCACCAAACACCGGTGGCAGAATCACCGCCGGTGGGCTGACGGCAAATAACCCTTCACGCATGGCATCCGGCAGGCGCGGATAGATTTCAGGAATGTTGGACAAACCGCCACCCAGTACAAAGGCGTCAATGTCCAACATCATCTGCAACCCTGCCAGCGCACTGGCGAGGATCGCGATAAACATGCTGAACAGCTGCTGGGCCAGCGGGTCCTGTTGCCGGAAACTGACCATCAACGCAGGCAGATCGCGGGCCGGATGACCAAAATGCTGGCTTAGCGCCAGCAGACCGCGTCCGGAAACATAACGTTCGTAGCAATCTTTCAGACCACAGTTACAGGCAAATGAGGGCAGCTGATAGCGCTGAATCAGGCGTGCAGGCACCGGTAAATGGCCCCATTCGCCCGCCATGCCATGCTTTCCGCTGAACAGTTGTTTATTCACCACCAGACCACCCCCTGCGCCGGTGCCGATGATCACGCCAAACACCACCGAATAATCCAGCGTTTGCGGCGAGTGTGCTTCGGATAGCGCAAAGCAGTGGCAATCATTGCCTATCGCCACCGGCCGGTTGAGCAGGGTTTCGATATCCCGCTTCAGGTTACGACCGGTAAGGCAGGGGACATTGGCCGATAACTGCTGCTGCGTGCGCGGATCGGTGATACCGGGCAGGCCGATGCCTACTTTTCCTTTGCCACCAAACTGCTGATCGGCCTCCAGGGTGAGTTCCACCAGGCAGTTGAGAAAGGCGGTGTAATCTTCCCCGGGGGTTGCCACCCGCTGGCGAAACAGCTGCTGCATCCTGTCGTCATAGGCGGCAATTTCAATTTTGGTTCCGCCGATATCAAATCCGTAACGCATAGGGTTGTCCTGGGATTAGAGGCCTGCCGGGCGCAGCACACGCCCATGGGTGATATCAAACAAATGAGCATGGTCCAGCGCCAGTTGCAGCCCGATGCGCTCGCCCGGTTGTGACGCCCAGCCAGGGGAAGAAGGGAAGCGCGCCACAAAATGGCGGCCTGCCACATCGCAATGCACGATCTCTTCATTGCCCATATGTTCGACCGTCTGCACCGTCGCCGGTAACGCCCCCGGCGCATCCGCCGTGGTGATCAGCACATGCTCCGGGCGGATACCGAGGCAGATTTGCGCTTCACTGTAGCCGTTCAGACGCGCCGCCACGCTGGCAGGCAGCACCAGCTTGCCGGCATCGTCAAATGACAAGGCAGGTTGGCCGTTATTCGTGGTAATAGTTACATCATGCAGGTTCATAGCCGGACTGCCGATAAACGCGGCCACGAATTTGTTTGCTGGCTGATGATAGAGGGTCACCGGCTTGTCCACCTGTTGAATCACGCCACGATCCAGCACGCAGATGCGATCGCCCATGGTCATGGCTTCCACCTGATCGTGGGTGACATAAATCATGGTTGAAGGTAAGCCTTCCGCTTTGAGTTGCTGATGCAGATTGATCAGTTGCAGGCGCATCGAGACACGCAATTTCGCATCGAGATTGGATAGCGGTTCATCAAACAAAAACACGCGCGGACGACGCACAATCGCACGCCCCAGCGCCACACGCTGGCACTGACCACCTGAAAGCTGACCTGGTTTTCGCTCCAGCAAATGGCTGATTTCCAGGTTCTCTGCCGCTTCGCGCACCCGGCGATCAATCTCCTCGCGGGGCATTTTGCCACTCAGGCTAAACGCCATGTTTTTATATACCGTCATATGCGGATACAACGCGTAGTTCTGGAACACCATTGCCACTTCCCGGTCTTTGGGTAGTACCTGATTGACGCACCGATTTTGAATCACGATTTCACCTGCACTGATGCTTTCCAGCCCGGCAATCATGCGCAGCAAGGTTGATTTTGCGCAGCCGGATGGCCCGACAAACACCATAAATTCACCTTCCTGAATCGAAAGCTCAATACCGTGCAGCGCCTGGAAGCCGTTGGGATAAATTTTCTTCACATCATGTAGTTGAATGCCAGACATAGCTGCTTCCTCATGTTGGGGGGCAATTACCCTTTAACTCCGGCGCTGGCGATTCCCTGGATGAAATAGCGCTGGAAAAAGATGAATAAAATCAGCATCGGCAGCACTGCCATCAGCGCGCCAGCCATTAGCATTGGATAGGGCACGCCTGCCCGGCTGGCGAGTGACGCCAGTCCCACCGGCAGGGTTAACTTATCGACGCTGGTATTAACGATTAATGGCCACATCAGGTTATTCCAGGCCCACAGGCCATTAATAATGATGCAGGCAATCAATCCCGGACGAATCAGCGGCAGCAGAATGCGCCAGAAAATCGCGAAATGGTTGTAGCCATCAAGCAATGCGGCTTCTTCCAGCTCGCGCGGTACGCCAAGGAAGAACTGTCTCAACAGAAAGGTGGCGTAAATACTGAAGATGCCGGGCAGGATCAGACCACTCAGGGTGTTTACCAGGCCGAGTTTCTGCACGATAAGAAACTGCGGAATCAGGAAGGCCTGGGCGGGCACCATCAGAATCGAGACGCACAACATAAACACTGTGTCGCGACCACGAAATGTCAGGCGCGAGAAGCCATAGGCGGCCATTGCCGCAATCAACATTTGCAGCGTGACGGTGAAAAAGGTGTAAAGAAACGAGTTGATATAAAAGGTGGTGAAGGGGATCTCAGTCAAAATACGGTGATAAGCCTGTAACGAAGGATGCTGAGGCAGAATCGCCAGCGGAATCTGGATGCTTTCCGGCTGGGTTTTCAGTGAGGTCAGCAACATCCAGATAAACGGCACCAGCGAGATTAGGCTTGCCAGCGTCATCAACGCGTACACCGTCAGACGGCGGATTTTTTCCTGATGCTGACGACGAAACCACGCCAGTTCTTCTGATTGGGGTAATGTGCTCATGGCGGATTTCCTCAGGTAACCTTGATTTTTTTACCAATAAACATCTGCACCAGGCTGATCACCAGGGTCACGAAAAACAGCATCACAGCGATGGCAGAGGCATAACCTTTTTCCTGTAAATAAAAGGCGTATTTATAGAACAGGAACGTCACCGTCATGGCATCACTTTCAATCATCGAACGGTCGAACATTAAAAAGATAACGTCGAAGATTTGTATCACTTCAATGAAACTCATGATCGACACGAAAAATAATGTCGGCAACATCAGCGGTAATGTAATAAAGAAGAAGCGGCGCAGGGTGCCAATGCCATCAATATCGGCGGCTTCATACACCTGACGGGGAATATTTTGTAATCCGGCCAGCAGGATAATGATTTTTAACGCCAGCGATGACCAGATGATAATGATGGAAACGCTGAGGTGCACCACTTTGGGATCGGAGAGCCAGTCAACCTGCGAAATACCAATAAATCCCAGCATATGGTTAACCAGACCAAAATCACCGTTAAACAGCCATTGCCACACCATCGCCACCGCTGCGGGCATGGTGATGGCAGGGAGAAAAAGCAGGGTGCGGAACAGCGTCTTACCGCGAATCGGCTGGTTCAGACCGATTGCCAGCAGCAGCGAAAGGGCAAGGCTGACCGGCACGCACACCACCACATAGAACAGGGTATTGAGCGTAGCGGTATAAAAATCATCATCCGTGAACAGGTCACGATAATTATCCAGACTGACCTCGGTCCAGTTCATAAACTGATTGAGATCGGTAAAGCTATAAAAAAATGTCTGGAGAAAAGGAATGAAATAAAATACCAGTAAGCCGATAACCAGCGGAGCGATCATTATCCAGCCCCAGAAACGCTCGGCTCGTTCCAGACTACTGACATTTTTTACCGTTTTCACGCGAGGGATAACGGTAGCAGGGGAGATATTTTCCATCTTTATCGGCTCCGAAGTGGCGCAATTTATCGTGCGGGAACGGATAGCAGCGCGATAAATCGCGCTGCTACAAAATTATTTTTCCATCACACGGCTGATTTTCTTCACCGACTTATCCATTTCTTCTTTGGCATCTGCGCCCATAAAGATTTTCTTCAGGCTGCTGATCCACATATTTTGCCACTTCGGTGTATTGGTCCCGGCGGTGGGGTAAGCGGTGGCGTGATCCAGTGCAGTCAGATAGGCGGTGACGTCAACCTGCTTCACATTGGCAGCCCAGGCTGGCATCGCCTGTTTGTTGGCCGGAATGACCGCGGCTGCCAACTCCTCCTGCGATGATTTCTGCGCCATAAAGGAGACATAACGCCAGGCAGCATCTTTATGTTTACCGTTGGCGTACAAGGCAAAGCCCAGACTGTGTGCCACACCGGCTTCTTTATCGATGCGCGGCATTTCAATCACGCCAATATGATCGTTAATTTGTGGGTTGCTGGCGAAGGGGGCCGCCTGCCAGGAACCGGCGTACACCATCGCAGCACGATTCGAGGTAAACACCGAGTCGGTTTTCAGTTCACTCATCTGATTGGCGGTCGGCAGCAGGCCATCTTTCATCATTTGCTGCAATTGCTGATACACCCAGATCGCGTTATCGCTGGCGATATCGGTCGGCTGGCCGTTGGTTGGTACGATATGCACACCTTTCTGATACAGCAGGTTCAGGTAGCTTTCCTGGCCGTCATTGCTGAGATCCATATACAGCGGGAAGGCGTCGCCTTTCAGTTTCGTTTTCAGCGCGGTGGCGGTGGTTTTCAGGTCATCCCAGGTCCAGCCTTTTTTCGGATAGCTGACACCGGCCTGATCAAACAGTTTTTTGTTGTACCAGACGGCAATCGCATCCACATCACGCGGGATAGCCAGCTGGTTGCCATCAAACTGGTAGGCTTTCACTGAACTGGCGACGATGTTGTTCAGATCGACCGATTTATCGTTCAGGTAGCCATTCAGCGGGGCCAGCACATGGTTCTGCGCATACTGGATAAAGTAGGGCATATTCACCCAAAAGATATCCGGTGCCACACCACCGGCGACGGCGGAATCCAGTTTGACGAAATACTGTGAAGCCGGTACCACTTCTATATCAATATTGATATCCGGGTTAGCCTTTTCGAATGACTGAGCAATTTTTTCCTCAGCAGGAAGTTGATTTCGATCCCAAATAGCGTAACGCAACGTTATTTTATCGGCTGCCTGGCTGAGTGCAGGAATTAAAAGTGCGACAGCTAATGTGATTCCGGAAATTACTGGCCTGATATGAGACTTATTGTTTTTTGCAGACAGCATGACACAACCCTCATCAATAAAAAGTATTTCGCTGGAAAGACCCGGTGTTGGTGAATGATTTTGTAAACCATCCGTAATCTGGCTGTCAACAACGAAAAAGTGTAAGTGTGAGTGGCGATTTTTCTTTCGATCTTTCGAAATCGAAAGGTTTTCGACAGGATTTTACGCATCATTTCGTAACACAAGCAGTGAAACGAAAGGATGGGCAGGCGGTAATGATCTAATTAGCAAGGCTTTTTTCTGCACGGATTGGCAGAGTTCATATGACATTAATAACGCTAATTAAAACTTAAGTCCTGACATTATTTCTGCCCGGCTTTCAGTGTTTGCAGGAAAATATTATGATTTGCGAGCTGCGTCATCTTATTTTCTTATTACCTTTTTTTTCTATTTTTTCTTTTCAGTATGCGTGCTATTAAATTGCCCAACTTCTGACGCTATAAGGGATGAACCATGACGTTACATCTGCGGCTGACTTCGTCGCTGGAAAAAATGTTCCACCAAAAAACAATTACCGATGTAAAGCAACTGACGACAGCCAGCATTCTTTCCAATGAAACATTTTCTTTTCAGGCGCAATATTTTCTGCCCTCGCAGGAACGTAAAACCCGCCGCACTTTGTCCTGGTCAGTGGAGAGTGAGTTGCTACCATGGTTGCAGCTGTATCAGGTCACCTCAGTACCGGGCCATCTGCCTTGTTACAACACCGTGGATGAACATTATCTGACCACCGAACCGGGCCTGTTTCCGGACCTGCTGATGCCGCTGACCACGCCTGCGCTGCAAATTACCTGCAACTATCAGGGGGCGCTGTGGCTCTGCCTGACACCTCCGGCCACCGGTTTGCCGCCGGGACAGCACAATATTACCCTGCGCTTGCAGGATAAAGAGGACAGCAGCCTGGTAAGCGAAAGCGCACTGACGCTGACGGTGTTACCTGATGCGCTGCCAGAGCAGCAGCTTTACCATACCGAATGGATTCATACCGATTGCCTGGCGAATTACTATCAGCTGCCGGTATTCAGTGAGGAGTACTGGCAGGCAGTGCGAAACTTTGTACAAAGCGCTGTGGCGCATGGCGTCAATATGATGTTGACCCCGCTGTTTACGCCGCCGCTCGATACCGCACCGGGTACGGTGCGCACTGAGGTGCAGCTGATTGATGTGGTGGATGATGGGCAAGGGGGTTACCGCTTTGGTTTTGAACGCCTGGCGCGCTGGGTGTCTTTATGCCGGGAAGAGGGGATACGTGACTTTGAGATCGCCCACTTTTTCACCCAATGGGGAGCCGCTCATGCGCCGCATGTGGCCGTGCAATTGCCGGACGGGAGCCAGGAAGCGCGTTTTGGTTGGCATACCGATGCGTTTGGCGAACAGTGGCGTCACTTTCTCACTGCTTTCCTGCCGCAGCTGACCGCCTGGTTTACTCAGCAGGGATTGCAGGATCGGGTGTGGTTCCATATTTCCGATGAGCCGACCGATCAGCATCTGGAAAACTATCGTAAAGCCAGCGACCTGCTGCGCCCGTTAATCTCCGGCTATCGCACGCTGGATGCCTTGTCCGATTACGATTTCTATCGACTCGGCCTGGTGGAGAAACCCGTGACCGCCTCTGATCATCTGGAGCCTTTTCTGGAGAATCAGGTGCCCGGCCAGTGGACCTACTATTGCTGCGCCCAGTATCTGGACGTTGCCAACCGTTTTATGGCGCAGCCGTCGGTGCGCAACCGTATCCTTGGGGTGCAGCTGTGGTTGTATCGCATTGAAGGTTTTTTACATTGGGGCTTTAACTTCTATAACAGCGAGCTGTCACGCGAAGCGATTGATCCCTTCGCGGTCACCGATGGCTTGCAGGCGTTTCCGGCAGGCGATCCTTTCCTGGTCTATCCTGGTAAAAACTTCACGCCTTTACCCTCGATTCGTCTGAAGGTGCTGCTGGAAGCGTTACAGGATCTGCGGGCGTTACAATTACTGGAAAGGTTGCAGGGGCGTGCAGCGGTAGAAACTTTAGTGGATGAGATGATGGGAATGCGTATCACCTTTAAGGTCTGGCCTGCTGATGCGGAGAAATTGCTGCGGCTGCGCCACGAGGTAAACCGGCGCATTGCCAGCAACAAGGCATAACCTTGCGGTTTAATGAACCGGGCGGTTTTGTTATGCTGCCCGTTCAGCCGCAAAGAGGATGTTATGCGCACACTTACCGATGAAAAAAGACAGGCCATTATGACCGCCGCCTCAGCCGTGTTTCAGGAACACGGCTACGAGCGGGCCTCAATGAATGAAGTTGCCCGCCGTGCCGGCGGTTCTAAGGCCACGTTATACAACTATTTTCCTTCCAAAGAAGCCCTGTTTGAGGCGGTAGTCAGAACTTACAGCACCCATTATCTGACCGAAGCCGCCGGGGATATTCTCAACGACGATGGCAGCGCACTCAGCTTGGAAAACAAACTCCACCGTTTTGGTAAAGGTATGCTGAGTGTGCTGATGAGCGACAGCCAGGCACTGCAACTTTATCGCGTGGTGGTCGGTGAAGCCGGTCATTCGGATATCGGCGCGTTGTTTTATGAATCCGGCGTGCGGGAAAGTATGGAAATGCTCTCCAGCCTGATGAAAAGCCATATGGAGCAGGGCGATCTGGCGGAAAATTGCCCGATGCTGCGCGCGCGCCAGTTTTCCGCGTTGCTGAAAGCCGAAGTGGATGAATTGCTGCTGAAAAAAGAGATGGGTACTTTTTCTGAAAGCCGCGTCACCGAGATGGTGGCAGCGGCAGTGAACCTGTTTCTGGCCGGAGCCTGCCGCCGTACGTAGATCTTGTTTGCTGTACGGACTCGTAGCGGCGCGATTTATCGCGTTGTTTGCAGAAAAACCCGCGCGCTAAATCGCGCCGCTACGTCAGGAGGTTACTGTAATTTTCGGAGCAGTTCCTCCGCGCCCTTATCAATGCCGGTTTCTGCTGCGCTGAGTGAGCCGAAGGTCGCGCCGATATTCATCGCGTTAGGATATTGTTCCGCGACGTAGGCCAGCAGCAGTTCACCGGTTTCGGCATCATGAATTTCAACCGCATAGTTCACGTAGCCGCTGAGCATACCGCGCCCGCCGCGAATTGACTGGACGATGTTATACGGCCCTCCGGCAAGGTCGAATTTAGTGACGGTCCCGGCAAACTGCGTAGTGGTATCGGCACCGGTCAGCGTCAGTTTAAGACGCAGCGTATTTGGGGAAGGGGACGTGGCGCTCTGAAAGCGCGTGGTTAACTCCTGACCAAACTTCTGTTGCATATAATCGGCGAGATGGCGGCGATCGGCTTGATCCATATCGTTAAACTGGCCGTCACTGCCCTGATAAATGCTGACCGGTTCAATGATGACCTTGCCATATTTCTTCCAGTCCACTGGCGCGCTGTAGCGAAAGGGGATTCTGTCGCTGTCATCCCCGGCGTTGGCGCTCAGCCGGGAAGATGACTCCAGCCCGGTGTATTTTACCGGCGCGGTACTGGAGCATCCGGTCACGCCCGCCATCAGGACCAGTCCCGTCAATCCCGCACAAATTCCCTTCAATGATTTCCCCACTGTCCGATCCTCTTAAAAAGTAAAAATGTGTATAAAAACGCTATAATTAAACTGTACGGTATAGTTATCTTGTTTTATGCTGTTTCTGTCAAGCAGATATTGCGGCAGGTTTCTGGGGGGACGGGGGATGCACAGAACGATCATCAGTGGTGAAAATGGCATATGCCGCAACGAGGCAGATTTATTACTGGCCGGAAACATGGCGCTTCCTTTGCGCTACGCCAGCTTGCCGTTAGGTAAAAGATTGAATCGATTAGGGCTGAGACTGGCACTGGCATCGCGTTGCCCGCCAGAAGTGGAAGAACAGGTGATGTGGGTCGTCAATGGCGCGATGCTAAAGGGTGAACTGCGCTACCGCAGGCCAGAAATCATGGTCACGACGTTTTTGCAGCTGCTTTATGAGTACCAGGTTAGCCGGGCGATGCCGTTACGTGCCGCCGTGCGCGCCGCCGTGAAACGGTTTATGGCGGAAAATGGGGGATTGCCGGTGTTGTAACGGTGCGATTTTTCGCACCGTTACCATGGCCCTGGTGTTGGCCGTTATCTTACTGGAAAGTCACGGTTTTTTTTGGTTTTTGGTCAACAGATAAAGAGAAAACATCCGGGCGGGCATAATGTCCAACCACATCAAAGTCATAGCGGGCGCGAATCAGTTCATCGGTATCAATCTGTGCACACAGCAACCCTTCGCTGCCGCGTAACGGGCCTGCCAGCACATCACCCAATGGACCGATAATGACGCTGCCACCCTGAATCAACGGACGCTGACTGTCCCAGCCGGGAATTTCAATGCCGAGTTCTGCCGGTGACGGCTGAATCTGGCAGGCGCTCAGAACAAAACAGCGTCCTTCATGGGCGATATGTCGCATTGAGGCCTGCCACACATCGCGCTCATCCACCGTTGGCGCGCACCAGATTTGTACGCCTTTGGCGTACATGGCGGTACGCAGCAGCGGCATATGATTTTCCCAGCAAATCGCGGCACCGATGCGCCCGGCTTTTGTGTCCAGCACCGGCAGGGTGGAACCGTCGCCCTGACCCCAGATCAAACGTTCGGTGCCGGTTGGCATCAGTTTGCGATGTTTCGCCGCCAGTCCGGTTTCGGGTTCGAAAAATAACGCGCTGCAATATAAGGTACTGCCTTCGCGTTCAATCACACCAATCACTAACGCCGCCTGGGTTCTGCGTGCCAGTTCCGCCAGCGCCTCGGTTTCTTTGCCTGGCACATCAATGGCGTTGGCATAGTATTCTGCCCAGGTTTCCCGTCCTTCTGGCAGACGATAACCCAGCTGAGTACCGAAGGTTTCACCTTTGGGATAGCCGCCGAGCAGGGCTTCAGGCATCACCACCAGACGGGCGCCGCTGGCCATGATCTGCTCTTCATAAGACAGAATCTTTTCTAAGGTTTGTGCTTTGCCTGCAGGGGCGGAGCCCATTTGCAGCACCGCCACAGTTGAGAATGACATGGTTGATTACCTGTTACGGAAAATGTGAATTGCAGGTATACCTTAGTATAGTAATATGAATCAATCCTCGTTCCTGTATATCAGATATAAATGAAATGAATATCGAATCGCTCGATCTCAATCTCTTCAAAGTGTTTGAAGCCCTGTATGAAGAAGGCAGTGCCAGCAGGGCAGCTTTGCGGTTAGGGATAACCCAATCAGCAGCGAGTGCTGCGCTGGGCCGCTTGAGAAAAATCTATGGCGACCCGCTTTTTGAGCGTACCGGCCGCGGTCTGCGTCCGAGTCGTCGCGCCGAGGAGTTAAAACCGATTGTCAGTGAAGCGCTGGATCGCTGTCGCCAGAGTCTTTCACTGGCGCAGCTGGATCAGGCCGCGTTCGATGGCCGCAGCGTGGTGCTGGGCTGGTCTGATGATTATGAAATCGCGCTGGCGCGCAAACTGATTAATCGCGTGGCGCAGGAATATCCAGGACTGCGGCTGATATTCCGGCAAATTCACAGTCGGATTGCCGCCGGAATGCTGATGAACCGCATGGTCGATTTGGCGGTCACCTCGGGGAGCGGCCACTCAGCGGCGCTGAGCAAAGAGTTAGTGGGGGTGAATGACTACGCCTGCGTAGTGGATTTTGTGCCGACCACGCCGGAACTGACTATCGATGACTACAACACGCTGCAACATATTCTGATTTCATCAGGGGGCATGGTGGGGATTGTCGATGAAGCGCTGGCTGAACTGGGGCTGAAACGCACGGTTGAAGCTGCCGCAACGCACTTCTCGGCCGTACCCTGGCTGATTAAAGGTTCACGGTCAATTGTGACGCTGCCCAGCCATGCCGCCCACGCGATGGCGGAGATGTTCGATTTACACCTGTTGCGTTGCCCGATTGAATTACCAGAATATTCGGTAGAACTGGCCTGGCGAGCCGACAGTCTCAGGGACCCGGCAGTCGCCGGGGTGAGGAATATTTTGCGTGAGTTGTTGAAAGTGATGTGCAAACCGTAACGTTAAAAACGTCGTGACGGGCTAAACGCCTCCATCGCAATGCTGCTGCGCTCGCCGTGCATCATTTCGGCCAGCAACATTCCGGTGGCCGGGCCGAGGGTAAATCCCTGATGACCATGACCAAACGCGCACCACATGCCCGGCTGACCGGGGACCGCCCCGATCACCGGCTTCATATCCGGCATACAGGGACGGGCACCTTTCCAGGGCTCGGCTTCTACGGCTGCGCCCAGCGGCACCAGCTGGCGCGCGACCTGTTCCACCGCCTTAAGTTGAACAGGAGTGGCAGGTGCATCAATATCGGCCAGTTCCGCCCCGGTGGTGATGCGTAACCCGCGCGCCATCGGAGCAATCAGGTAGCCCCGTTCTTCATCCAGCATCCAGTGACGCGGCGTAGCGCCTGGCACCGGCTGGAAATGCTGATGGTAGCCACGTTTCACAAACAACGGCGGACGATAGCCAAAATCACCGGTCAGCTGCGAACTCCAGGGACCGAGCGCCACCACCACCTGACGTGCCTGCACCCATTCGTCGTTCCGGGTTTGCACCTGCCAGCCGCCGTCCGCCGTCGGGCGCAGCGTCTGGGCGTTGCCCTGATACCAGGCGGCTCCGCGAGTCAGCAACAACGCCGCATAGGCTTTTACCAGCTCGCCGGGATCACGCACCGTCAGTGGGTCACTCCAGTAAACCGCGCCGCTCAGCTGCGTGCGTAACGCCGGTTCAGTAGCCTGTAACTGGGCCGCGTCCAGCTTGCGATGATTCACCCCCATCGCCAGCAGTTTGTCGGCATCGGCAAAGGCTGCATCACGTTGTTTATCCCTGCGAAACAGCATCAACCAGCCACGTTCACCGAGTAAATGGCGGGCATTCGCCGCATCCAGCAGCGCCTCATGGGTATCAATCGACAGGGCGATCAACGAAGCATAGGCCGCTGCAATCGGGGCATAAGCCTGCGGTGCCGAATTGGCGTAGTAGCGCAGCAGCGGCGAGGCAAGGGAAGGTAGCGCGCGCGGGTGATAACGCACATCCAGCCGACGGTTACCCGCCACGCTCAGCAGCGTACTGAGTTCACGCGGAAAGGCGTAAGGATTGACCGCCTCGCGCTGGATAATACCCGCATTGCCATACGAGGTTTCTTCGCCAGGGTCGCGCCGGTCCAGCAGCGCGACATCATAACCACGCTGCTGCAGATGCAGGGCGCAGCTCACCCCAACCATCCCGGCTCCCAGCACTAACACATCATGCGCCATCGCTTTACTCCGCAGTGGTTTTTTGCGCGACCACGGTGATCTCCAGCAACGCCTCCTGCAACACCAGGCCCGCCAGCACTGTGGTTCTCACCGGCAAAGGATCCCTGAACCATTTGGCATACGCCTGATTAAACGGGGCGAACAAATCGGCGTCGGTGAGATACACGGTACAGGAGAAGATATCTGCCAGGGTGCAACCCTGTTCTGCCAGCGTGGCTTGAATGGTCTGCATCACGCGTTCGGTCTGACGGCTGACTTCTGCCGCCAGCGTGCCATCTTCTTCAAATCCAATCACACCCGAGAGCCATACCTGATCACCGACCAGACGCACTTTGGAAAAAGGTAAATTCATGTTGTCCTCGTTCGTTTACTGACCTAAAGGGAGATAAAAATCCGCCATGCTGGCGATGGGCGGTGCCTGGCGCAGCGCGGCAATGTCCGGCTGCGGGCGTGCCAGTTGCGGATGCTGGCTAAATTTCTGCTCCAGCGCTTTTGCCACCCGCAGCACGCCAGTGTCGTCACCACGCTTGCCGATGATCTGCAAACCAAACGGCATGCCCTGCGCATCCCGCCCCAGGGGTAAGGAAAGGGAAGGCAGCCCGGCCAGCGAGGTAACATACGCCAGCGCCAGCCAGTGATAATAGGTACGTGTCGGCTGGCCGTTGATTTCACGTGGATAAAGTTCGGTCCACGGACGTGGGCTGATGGTGACCGCCGGTGACACCATATAATCATAGTCGTGAAAAAACGCTTCCCAGCGCCGATACAGCTGGGTTTGTAAATCCAGTCCGCGTGCAATATCCAGTGCGCTGTAGCGCAAGCCTTCTTCAATATTCATGCGCACGTTTTCACCGACTGACTGCGGATGCTGCTGATACAGTTCACGCGTAGCGGTGAGGAACAACAGCGATCGCAGGGTTTCGAAGGCTTCATTCGCCCCCTGACAATCCGGCGTCGCCTGTTCAGCGCTGGCGAACAGCGGGGCGATATGCTGCATTTTGCCGTGAAAGCAATCCACCACACCTTGCTCGGTCGGGGCGAAGCCGAAGTCGTGGCTCCACGCCAGGCGTTGCGAGGAGAGGTCCATCGCTGCCAGCGGAAAGAACTCCTGCGGCTGGCGCAACTGGCGTCCCGGCACCACATGTGACAGCGGATCGCGCGCATCTTCTCCCTGAATCACGCTGAACATTAAGGCGGCGTCATCCACCGTGCGTCCCATCGGACCCAGAGTGGAAATTTGCAACCACGCGCAGCCGCGTTTTTCTGCCGGGATAAGACCCGCCGTCGGGCGGAAACCGACCACGCCGTTAAAGGCCGCCGGATTACGCAGCGAACCGCCGGTATCGGAACCGGTCGCCAGCGACACCATGCCGCAGGCCAGTGCCGCCGCAGATCCGCCAGAGGATCCTGCGGCGGAACGGCTGGGATCAAACGGGTTACCGGTGGTGCCATACACCGCGTTGCGGGAATTCCCTCCGGCACCCCATTCCGGCACGTTGGTTTTGCCGACAACGTTCGCGCCCGCTGCGCGCAGCACCGCCACCAGCCGCTCATCCTGCTGTGGCACGTTGTTGCGTTTTGCCACGCTGCCGTAGGTGGTCGGCAAGCCGGCGGCGTCGATCATATCCTTCACGCCGAGCGGTAAACCGTGTAACGGGCCGAGTGGTTCGCCGCGCAGCACCGCATTATCCTGCTGTTTGGCGACGGCGCGTGCCGCAGCAAAATCGCAGGCCACCAGCGCATTCACCGCCGGATTAACCTGTTCAATCCGGTTGATGCAGCTTTCCAGCAGCTCACTCGGGGCGATGCTCTTTTCTCCAATCAGACGGCGGGCTTCAGTCGCCGGGAGATCACATAACGTATCCATCGCATCATCCTTCTTTGGTTAATGATTTCAGCGGGGGCACCGCCGCTGTGCCGGTTTTTTCCGTGCGGATGGTCAGGCTCATCAGGGTTGAGAACGCGGCGGCCCCCATCAGGAACAGGAACGCGGAGCCAAAGCTGAAGTGTTGCACCATCAGACCAATCGCCAGCGGGGCAATAAAGCCCGCCGCCTGGCCACCAAAGTTGATCACACCAATACCGGAACCCACCATACGCGGCGCGAGGATTTTGGTCGGCAGTGCCACGGCCACCGCCAGCACAAACGATTTAAAGAAATAGGTGAATGCCTGCGCCACAATCACGCCGGTCAGCGTTTCTGCGCGGTACATGCAACCGATGGAGATGGCGGTAAACAGGGCGCTGAACAGCAGCATCAGGTTTTCCCGGCCATTAAAGAATTTCACCATCACCCAGCCGCCGATGGCGGTTGCGATCCCGGCCATCAGATAGGGGATCGGCAGCAGCACGCCGACGGCTTTCAGGTCGAGGTGACGCTCGGTCATCAGATAAACCGGCATCCAGGAATCCAGCCCTTTGTTGATTAGGCTCAGGCCAAACCACACCGCCGCGATCTTCCACAGCAGCGGATGTTTCATGACGCTTTTCACGTCCTGCAAATTAATACGTTGCCGCTGTTCGTTGTCACTGGCCGGGGTGTTGCGTACTGTCAGGCTATATATCAGTACAAACACCAATCCCAAAATCCCAATTAGCATAAAGGTGTGACGCCAGTGGAAATGCAGCAGCAGTGGGGCAATTAACAGCGGGGCGAGCATGCTGCCGATATAATTTGATGACACCAGCAGCGAGGTAATTTTAGGTTTCTGTTCCGTGCGGTAATTTTCCGCCGCATTCTTAATGGCTGCCGAGGGGAACGCGCCTTCACCCAGACCGAACAACAGGCGGATAAATAACAATGACGCCAGCGACCATGCCAGGCCGGTAAGTAGGGTGAACAATGACCAAAAACCGATCGCCATAATCACCACTGACTTCGCGCCAAAGCGGTCGGCGAGCCAGCCACCCGGCAACTGCATCAGCCAGAAGCCAAAATAGAACACGCTTAACACCAGGCCGAGTTCGGCGGGGCTGAGGTGCATTTCCGCCGTCAGCGCCGGTGCGCCCATGCTCAGCACCACGCGATCAATAAAGGCGATACACCAGGCGATATACAGCAAAATAACCACCCAATGCCGGTAAAACGATGAAGGTTGCATGGCAGTTCCTTATTAGCCGGAGGATTAAATTTCTCAGCAGAAATTCATCCTGCCATGCGCTCAGGGTTATCACCATTTCAACTTTTTCACGTTATCCATAGCAAAACGGCAAAGATCACGTTGTGATAAGGCATTATTATTTCGCGCCATCATAAACGACGAAAAAGGGATCGATTCAGGTGTTGGGTAATAAGCGAATATTATGATGTGACAGCGGAAATAAACGGCGTGGACTCCATTTCACGAATAAAATGGTCAATAAACGCCGTCACTGCTTTGGGTAAGCTGCGGCCCGCCAGCGTATTCAGTTCGATATTGATGCCGTGCAGATCCTGTCCCACCAGCGGGACGGCGCACAAATTATGTGCACGAATATATTCCCGCACCGTCATTTCGGACGCCACCACCACGCCCTGTTCGTAGCGCACAAAGGCCAGCAACGCACTGATGGAGTTGGTGACAAACACCGGAGAAATGACGATCCCCTGACGGCTACAGCAGGCATCGAACAGGCGGCGCAACATAATTGGCCGTTCCGGCAGCCCGAGAGGATAGCCACTCAGCTGCGAAAGCTGTAAACCGCTGCGCCGGGCAAGCACATGTTCGGGCGGCATCACCGCCACCAGACGGGACTGCAAACGCCAGGCGACATGAATATTCTCCTCGGGAATCTGGCTGAAAGTCAGCCCGAGGTCACTTTCCCCTTCACGCAGCCGACGCACCACTTCTTCGGCATGGGTGACATGCAGGCGAAAATGGATATCGGGATAATGACGACGAAAGGAGGCGATCATCATCGGTAAAAAATCGACGCTGAAGCCAGCCGAACTGTCGATGCGAACTTCACCTTTCCGCAGCCCGCTCAGTTCAGCCAGTTCATGCACCACCTTTTCACTTTCCAGCTGGGTGCGGATCGCCCAGGCCGCCAGCAACTCCCCGGCGGCGGTAGGGATCATCCCTTCCTTACGCCGTTCGAACAGGGTTTCCCCCAGCCGATCTTCCAGGCCGCTAATCTGACGGCTGATAGCGGAGGCGGCAACATTCAGTTTCTGTGCCGCCAGGCTGAGTGAGCCTGAGCGAACCACTTCCAGAAAGTAGCGGACGGCATTTTCCTGCAGGTGGCGTGCTTTCATACTCAGCCTTTTTTACCTTAATGATGAATGATCTGGTCGAGGAAATTTCGTGCGCGCGGTGAGGCCGGGGTGGTGAAAAAGGTTTCCGTCTCGGCGTCTTCGATAATTTCCCCGGCATCCATAAAAATGATGCGGTCAGCAATCTTACGGGCAAAACCCAGTTCGTGCGTGACGCAACACATGGTCATGCCTTCGGCAGCCAGTTCCGCCATCACCGCCAGCACCTCTGCCACCATTTCAGGATCCAGTGCCGACGTGGGTTCGTCAAATAACATCACTTTGGGATTCATCGCCAGTGCACGGGCGATGGCGACACGTTGCTGCTGGCCGCCCGACAACTGAGCCGGATATTTATGCCCGTGCCGTTCCATGCCCACACGTTGCAGCAGTTCCTGCGCTTTATCTAATGCCGCCGCACGCGGGCGTTTCAGGTTACGCATCTGCGGCACAATCAGGTTTTCCAGCACCGTCATATGCGGGAATAATTCAAAGGACTGAAACACCATACCCACCTGCTGACGCAGGGCGGTGAGATTGGTTTTCTTATCACTGAGCTTCATGCCATCCACATCAATTTCGCCACGCTGAAACGGCTCCAGCGCATTGATGCATTTAATTAAGGTGGATTTCCCGGAACCGGACGGGCCACAAATCACCACCACTTCGCCTTTTTGAATATTCAGCGTGCAGTTTTTCAGCACCGGCAGCTGACCATAATATTTCGACAGATTATTAATGGCGATCATGCGTTTTTCTCCTGCAAAAGGGTAAGCAGACTATTGGCGACGATTTTGGTGGCACGCTGTAAATCATCAAGATGCACACGCTCATCGGCGCGGTGCCCATTGGCCTCGAGGAAGCTGCGTGGTCCGGCACCGTACATAATGGTGGGAATGCCTGCGGCACTGTACAGACGGGCATCGGTATACAACGGCAGCCCGACTAACGGGATCGGTTCCTGCAGGATTTCTTCTGCCTGCTGGCTGAAGATATTAGCCAGGGCGATGCTCGCGGCGGATGAGGTGAACGGGCGCGCCAGCAAAATGCGTTTTACCTTGCAGGTAATGCCGGTCAGCTGTTTTTCTACGCTGGCAATCAACGCGATTAATTCCTGTTCCACCACCTCCGGGTTTTCCTCCGGAATAATGCGACGGTCGAGACGAATCACCATGTTATCGCCCACCACATTGGTATTAATGCCGCCCGACACCAGACCAATCACCAGCGTAGGGGAATCAATGCCCGGAACCTGCGAATGTGTTGCTGCCAGCGAGTCGCGATAGTGATACAGCGCGCTCATGAGACGGTTCCCGGCTTCGATGGCATCGTGGCCGCTGGCAGGAAAAGCGGCGTGCGCAGATTTACCCTGCACGGCGATTTCCAGATGCAGACAACCATTATGCGCGGTGACGACAAAGTAACTTAGCGCAGCACAGACCACGTAATCCGGCTTGCTGATGCCATTCTCCAGCAGCCAGCCAGGTCCGGTCGCGCCGCCGGTTTCTTCATCGTAAGTAATGTGCAGCTCGATGGTGCCATTTAGCCTGGCTTCACTGTGGATCAGCGCCAGCAGCGCGTAAGCATAAGTGGTGATGTCTGATTTCGACACCGCAGCCCCACGACCATATAACCAGCCATCTTCGATTTCGGCACCGTAAGGGTCTTTGCTCCAGCCGCCACCGGGTGGCACCACATCACCGTGCGCATTGAGCGCTACCGTTGGACCGGGTCCAAAGCGATGACGCACCACCAGGTTGGTCGCACTGCGCATCCCGGCAGCCTGTACCACCTCATCCGGCACCGTGAAGGTTTCGACTTCCAGCCCCAGCGCGCGTAACTGCTGCGCCGTGACTAAGGCATGGGGCGTGCAATCACCTGGCGGGTTATCCGACGGGGTTTGCACCAGAATTTTCAGCATCTCAACCTGGTCGGGAAAATGGTGTTCAATCCATGTGGCGACACGTTGTTTACTCATTGACAGCAGTCCTGTGATTATCGAAACGGGAAATATGGTAAGGCGACAGATTGATCTCACTGCTGCCACGAAGAATAAGTTGCGCCAGGCTGCGGGCCACCACCGGCGACAGGGTATAACCATTGGAGGTCACGGCGTTGTAAAAACCGGGGATGCCGGGCACTTCGCCAATAATCGGCGCGCCGTCGATATTGATATTCATCCCGGCCCAGCTACGTACCATATGCAGGCCACTCAGGGCGGGCAGCACTTTATTTGCCACCCACAGATTGCCTTCAATACTTTCGCGCGAGGGCTGATTCATGCGCATCGCCGGATTAAATTGCGCGCTCCAGCCACCGCCGATTAATAAGCTGCCGTGCGCCGTCTGTTTCAGGCTGAGATGACGGCCCGCGTGTGCAATCAGGTGATCCACCAGCGGCGCGGTACGTTCGGTGACAATCATCTGTAACGGCGCGCCTTTGACCGGCACGTTGATCCCCACCATTTCACCCACTTTGGCGGCCCAGGCACCGGCAGCATTGATCACTCGCTGCGCCTCAATCACGCCACGGCTGGTTTGTACCCGGTAGCCACCGTGGGAAAGCCGCTCAATGGCCATCACATCGGTGCCGCGCTGGAAACGTGCGCCCTGAGCGCGCGCCAGCTGGTTTACCACATAGGTGGCACGAAGTGGGTTGATCTTGCCTTCCATCGGGCAAAATTCGGCACCGATAAGCTGCGGGGAAAGGTTGGGGGATAATTGCGCTAATTCACGCGCATCCAGCAAGCTGGCTTCGATACCGTAGCGGCGCTCCAGCAACATTTTCTGTTCGAGGAAACGCATCTCCTGTTCGGTTTCCGCCACCATCAGCCCGCCGGTGATCTTGATTTCCAGTGACTCACCGCTGGCGGCTTCCAGTTCCTGCCACAGCCGGACCGAAACCGGCCCCAGCGGCAGCGTTTGCGCCGCCGGACCGCCACCTTGTTCGGCTTTGGCACCAAAATCGAACGACAGCAGTTGCACATGCAGGCTGCCCGCGTTGGCCCCGGATGCCTGTAAATTGATATCGTCGCGCTCCACCACCAGCACATCAGCACCACCCTCGGCCAGGTAATAACCGAGGCAGTTGCCCATCACGCCGCCTCCGATCACCAGTACGTCGGTCTTCTGCGGGGGTAAGGGTGTTGATTCCACCGGGCGCGCCAGATTAGGGGTGATGGCGGGTTTATGGCCGCCCCATTCCTGTTTCTCAAAGGTCAACGCGGCGATGGGAACCGGACGCACCGGGAAGCGGGGCGCATAGAATCCGCTGGTTTGCTTTTGGCGTCCGGTCATCTCCGTCACCAGCTGCGCCACCATGCCAGAACAGGTTCGTCCCTGACATAACCCCATGCCAGTGCGCAGATTACGTTTCAGTGCGGCCGGGGTATCCATGCCTGCGCTGATGGCGCTGCGCAAGCTGCCAAGAGTGATGTTTTCACAACGGCAAATCACCGTCTCGTCCGCCAGCGATTGCAGGCTCACCGGTGGAGCCTGATAGACCTTCCACAGCGCCTGTTGAAAATCTTCCGCTTTGGCGAGGCGTGTTTTCAACTGATGGATATCAATGCCCTCAGCCGTTTTGCCGAGCGCCTGGAGCGCACGGATGCCAGCCAGCTGACCGCGCGTCTGTGCAATCTGCGCGCCGCCGAGCCGGGCGCCATCACCGATCACATAAACGCCAGCGACGCTGGTTGCACCGTCCGCATCGGTTTTAATCGTTGGGGTGCTGAACGGGGTGGCGGCAAGTTGCTGTTCGCAGCCCAGCGAGCGAGCCAGATCGGTGGAGGGAATAAAACCGTGGCCGAGACAAAGCACATCACACGCAATCTCGCGGCTTGAACCGGGAATGCGCTGCCCGTGCTGATCCACCGCCATAACGGTAATGCGTTCTAACCGATCCTGTCCGTGCGCAGCAACCACTTCATAACCCCAGCGCACCGCCACACGATTTTTTTTCAGGATCGACAGGTAATGACGTCCCTTGAACAACAGCTCGGGTGCAACTTTTGCCATGGTCAGGATCTGCCGCAGCATTTTGATCCCCGGTTTAGCGGCGCGTTCCAGCACCTCAACCACCTTGCCCTGGCTGTCGATCAGCTCGGCGGC
Organism: Pantoea sp. App145; assembly: GCF_047947045.1. Classification (NCBI taxonomy): domain Bacteria; kingdom Pseudomonadati; phylum Pseudomonadota; class Gammaproteobacteria; order Enterobacterales; family Erwiniaceae; genus Pantoea; species Pantoea sp. App145. The sequence goes on along the minus strand of NZ_CP133290.1, from coordinate 741,353 downwards.
AAACTGCAAATTCAATGGACCATTGCCGCTGACGACCACTCGCTCACCGGGAATGACCCGATACGCTTTCGCCAGCGTCTGGCCTGCGCCGGTCGTCATCACGCCGGGCAGGGTCCAGCCAGGAAAAGGCACCGGGCGCTCATAGGCACCGGTGGCGATGATCAGCTGTTGCGGGCGAATCAGCAACGTCTGATCGCGCCAGATCACGCCAATTTCCTGGGCAGAAAAAGCCGCCCAGACCGTGGCCTGTTGCAGAATGTCTACCCCGGCAGCCTGGGTTTCTTTCAGCAGGCTGTCGCCATCACGCCATTGTTGAGGCACTTTGCCATGCAGGGTATGAGAAGGGGCCAGCGGCTTAAAAAACTGACCGCCGCTCTGCGGGCGTTCATCGATCACCATGACCTTCGCACCCGCTCTGGCGGCGATGCGCGCGGCAGAAAGCCCCGCCGGACCGGCACCCAGCACCAGCAGATCGCATTCGCGTGTTTCTGGGGCAATATTGTGTGGGGTTGGGGCGAGAGGTTGGGCCGGTGGTTGCGGAGCGCGCTGAGTCTGCACCTGCATACCGTCCTGCACCAGAGTCATGCAGCTGCGTTGCGATCCTTTGCCGTCCACCTGCACCACACACTCGTAGCAGGCCCCCATGCCGCACCATAACCCGCGTTTGTCGCCCTGATCGGTCTCACGGATAGTCACGATATTTTGCCGCGCGAGTGCAGCCGCAATGGTTTCGTCAGGCAGGGCCTGCACGGCTTGGCCATCAAACCAGATGGTCAGAGTTTTGCTGGCAGGAATGATGTTGGGAGATTTGAGTTCCATAACGCTTGTGATCCGACAACGCTTGTGTATACATTATGTATACGGTATACAAACGGTATGCATCAAGCAATTTCTTAAGGAACTCAAAACATGGCGCAGTTTCGCGGTACTTATACGGTGTTAATTACTCCTTTCACCCAGGATGGTTTAGCAATTGACGTGCCAGCTCTGGAAAAATTGGTTGATTGGCAAATTGAACAAGGTATTCATGGGCTTATCCCATTGGGCAGTACCGGTGAATTTTTATCGATGACTCGCGAGGAGCGCCAGCTGGTCACCGAAACGGTGATTCGCACCGCAAGAGGGCGTGTACCGGTGCTGATGGGAACCGGTGCAGAATGGACGCCGGAATGCGTGGAACTGAGTAAAGAAGCCGAAGCGATGGGTGCCGATGGCGTGATGATCATCCCGCCATTTTACAGCTGCCCGAACGAAGACGAATTGTTTGCCCATTACCGTGCGGTGGGCGAAGCGCTTTCCATTCCGATCATGATTTACAACAACCCGGCCACCGCCAACGTCGATTTGCTGCCGAAAACCGTGGCGCGTTTATCGGAAATCGACACCGTCAGCTATATCAAAGAATCCACGCTGGAAGTCACTCGTGTGCGCGACATCATTGAATTGTGCGGCGACCGCATGAATGTGTTCGCCGGCATCCTCGGCTACGAATCCTTCTGGCTCGGTGCCTGCGGCTGGGTGGCGGTGGCGTCTAACCTGTTGCCATCGCAGTGTGCGCAAATGTTTGAAGCCGCAGTGGATCGCCTTGATCGCAATGAAGCCCTGGCGCTGTATCACAAAATCCTGCCGGTAGTGCGTGCGGTTGGCGGACCACATTATGTTGCCGCCAGCAAAGCGGGCCTGTCGATGATGGGGCTGGAGGTGGGCATCCCGCGTGCACCACGTCTGCCGCTTGCCAGCGATTTGCACCAGGTTCTGCGTCATGAATTAGAAAAGCTCGCAGTGCTGAACAGCTTTCAGCATTGATACCCGTCCTATTTTGCTTATTCGGAGAATGTAAATGATGACCAAAAAAACGTTGATAGCAGCTGCATGTCTTCTTACGGGTAGCCTGTTTATGCAAGCCAGCTTCGCGGCCTGTACCCCGATTGAGGGTGCAAACCTGGTGACGGCGGGTGAGTTAAAAATGTCCACTAACCCGACCTTACCGCCACTGCAATATGTCGATGGTGAGGGCCAGTTAAAAGGCATGCGCATCGAGCTGGGCGAGGAAATTGCCAAACGTCTTTGCCTGAAACCGGACTACACCCGTATTGAATTTTCCGCGATGGTACCGGGTTTGCAGGGCGGACGCTGGGACATGATCAACACCGGCATTTTCTTCACCCCGGCACGCGCCAAAATCATGTATCTGATCCCCTATGAGAGCCAGGCCATCAGTGTTTCCGTGGCTCCTGCCGACAGCGGCAAAATTGCCAAAGTTGAAGATCTGGCGGGTAAAAGTGTCGGAGTGGAAATCGGCGGTTTTGAAGAAACCACCATCCGTAAGATCAGCAAAGAGCTGGAAGCCAAAGGCCTTAAGCCGGTTGATATCCATACCTTTGATAACTTTACCGTGGCCTTCCAGGCATTACGCGCGCAGCAGGTAAGCGCGGTGATCAGCATCGACGCCGTTGCGGCAGATTATCAGCACAAAGGGATGTTTAAGCAGGTGCTCTCTGGCATCGACCCGACACCGGTTGCGATTGCATTCAAAGACGCACATCTGGCTGATGCCACCGCGAAAGTGCTGAACCAGATGAATGCCGATGGCAGCTTACCGGCGCTGTTTAACAAGTATGGCGCGAAAATGATCACCGGAACCTTTAGTGTTCAGGGTCCCCACTCGTAACTGTAGGAAAGCGAATTATGATTCAGGGCTGGAGCTGGGAAGGGTACTTCCATTATCTCACCAACTATTTCATTTTCATGGGGGCGGTGAATACCGTCCTGTTAACCCTTGCGGGTATGGCTGGCGGGCTGGTATTGGGAATATTACTCGCCTTTGCCAGACTCTCGCCCTGGTCATGGATTAACCAGATTGCCCGCACTTATATCTGGATTTTTCGCGGCACGCCGTTACTGGTGCAGCTAATTATTATCTATACCGGTCTGCCGCAGATTGGCATTCGCTTTAGCGTGATTGAAGCGGTGGTGATGGGGCTGGTATTAAATGAAGCGGCTTACCTGGCGGAAATCATTCGTGGTGGCGTGCAGGCCTTGCCGAAAGGGCAAATTAATGCGGCCAAAGCGTTGGGCTTTAACCAGCTGAATGTGGCGCGTTACGTGATTTTCCCGCAGACCATGCGTCTAATCCTGCCGTCGTTAGGCAACAGCTTTAATGGATTATTAAAAACCACTTCCATCGCTTCGGTAATTTCCATGGAGGAGTTACTGCGTCGTACCCAGATATTGATGCAGGAACAATTTATGGTGCTGGAACTGTTTATGGTGGCTGCCACCTATTATCTGCTCCTCACTACCTTGTGGGACTTTATCCAGCGTAAAATCGAACGTCACTACGCTAAAGCGTATCAAAACACCACGCACAGCAGTGAACCGGTCAAACCCAGCTTTAAGGAAGTTTCCAGCGCTTACACCCGGGAGACGCAACCATGAAATCCTTTGATCTGATTATTAAAAATGCGGACATTGTGACGGCTGCCGATCGTTATCATGGTGATATTGGCATCAGTGAGGGGCGTATTAGCGTCATCGCAGCGGCCCTCGATGAAACGCTGGCGCAGCAGGTGATCGATGCCAGAGGTCGCATGGTCACGCCGGGCGGTGTTGATGCCCATTGTCACCTCGACCAGCCTTCCACTGATGGTTCTGTCGGGGCGGATGACTTTATCAGCGGCACGCGTTCGGCTGCCTGTGGCGGTACCACCACCATTATTCCTTTTGCCATGCAATTCAAAGGGCAAAGCCTGCACGATGCGATCGCCGATTACCATCAGCGTGCTGAAGGGAAAGCCTGCATTGATTACGCGTTTCACGTGATTATTACTGACGCCAGCGCCGCAGTGATTGACGAGATTCCGCAGGTTATTCAGCAGGGCTACACGTCATTTAAGATCTATATGACCTATGACGCGTTAAAACTGACCGATCACCATATTCTGAATGTGTTGGAAGCGACGCGTGCAGCCGGGGCGATCTCCATGATTCACGCAGAAAATGATGACTGCATCAGTTGGTTAACCGAGCGGCTGAAAAAGCAGGGCAAAATCGCGCCGCGTTATCATGCGCTGGCCCATTCACCGATTGGCGAGCGTGAAGCCACGCACCGGGCGATTTCTCTGGCAGAACTGGTCGATGTGCCGATTTTACTGGTCCATGTATCCAGCCGTGCGGCGATTGAGCAGATTTACTGGGCGCGTGGTCAGGGCATCAATATCTTCTCTGAAACCTGTCCGCAATATCTGTTTCTCACCGCCGAGGATTTGGGCATCGATGACAGCTTCCACGGCGCAAAATGCATTTGTAGCCCGCCGCCACGCGATACTGACAGCCAGAATGCAGTATGGAATGCGTTAGCGAACGGCACCTTTACCATTTTTTCCTCAGATCATTGCCCGTTTAACTTCGATGATCCGCAAGGTAAGAAGCTGCATGGCGACAATGCCTCGTTTGATCTGGTGCCTAACGGCATCGCCGGACTGGAAACACGTCTGCCGTTATTGATGAGTGAAGGGGTACTGAGGAAGCGTATTTCCGCACAGCGTTTTGTCGATTTGACCGCCACGGCACCGGCGAAGCTCTATGGCCTGTATCCGCAAAAAGGCAGCATTGCGGTGGGTTCGGATGCCGATCTGGTGATCTGGGATACCGATATCGATAAAACCATCAGCAATCGCGATTTGCACACCAATGCCGATCACACGCCTTATGAAGGTAAACAGGTTCAGGCCTGGCCTGCCATCACCCTGTCGCGCGGTGAAAAGGTCTGGGCGGAGGGTGAATATCAGGGAAGGGCGGGGAATGGTGCGTTTCTTACCTGTGCGGTGCCTTTCCCAATAAGCGGATAATCCGGTAAACTCATTAGCCATTTTACTTTTGGACACTGCGTGAAGATGACTGACTATCAGGATCACACCCTTGCTGCGATTATGGCTGCCAAGCCGTTGTATATGAAATCAGCCAGTCTGTCTGAGCAGGTTTATACGTTGCTGAAGGAGTTAATCCTCGAACGTAAAATTCCCGGAAGTAGTGAAATGCTGGAATCGCGGCTGGCGGAAGAGTTGCAGGTTTCCCGTACGCCAATGCGTGAGGCACTGGTGAGACTGGCGGGTGAGAACCTGCTGGAACGACGTGGCGCACGTTCCTACACCGTGCGCACCATCGATATCAAAGAATATCTTGATACCATGGCGCTGCGGGAAGTGCTGGAAGCGGAAGCGGTGGGTAAAGCGCTGGATAAAATCAGCGCCGCTACGCTGGATGACCTGCTTAAAGAGCTGCGTGAGTTGATTGATGCCGGTGAGGCGCAGGAGCATCTTTTCTGGCGTTTCGATGAAAAGCTGCACAACACCATTGCCGAAGCCAGCGGTAACCTGGTGCTGGCGCAGGTGCTAAAAGGTTTGCGCGTTAACGTACGTCTGTTCCGTTTGCATAGCCCGCTGCATCGCCAGCAGGAAAACCACGCCGAGCATCTTGATTTGCTCAATGCGATGCGTGAAGGCGATCGGGAAAAAAGCCTGGCTTCCATTCGTAAACACATTATTAATCTGCGTAATGATGTGATTTCTTCGTTGTAAAATAGTTTCTTTTCCTTATCTGGTGGCGCGATTTATCGCGCCGTTATCATTTCTAATCTGATATATCCCCTGAGTTTTTCCTGATTTCTAATTTTGAGAATAATAAATATGCTAGCCTGAATCTCATTCGGACGATAAAAGGGAGGGATTATATGGATACCAGTTTAGCTAAAGTCAGTGGTAATAATGTTATTGCACCTGTGGAAGTTGATAGCAATGAACTTCATCAATTCCCGGTGAGCAGTGCTTCTAATAATACAGTTGAACCTCTTAGCCTGATCGCCACGACAACGTTCAATATATCCCCCAATGATTGTTTTAAAAAAATAATTTCCTTTTTTTCTTCGCTTAATATTCTGCATATTGAAACGCACATAACGCCATTTTTATCTACCATTCATTTGCTGGAGACCTATTATCAAAACAATGTTGCCTTCCGAACATGCTTTGATAAAGCCTGCGAGAAAATAGCGCATGCAGACTTTAAAGCTAAAAAACATTTCGCTCAAATACTGCATGCGTTTAATGATTATGAAAAAGAGTTCAAAGATAACACAAAGAGTATAGAAATGGCTTTATTCTGTACTATGCAAAAAATCATTTCCTATGGTTCAGGCCCGATTAATATCGAGCCGATAAAACGCGCACTGAGTCAGACTGACGATCAGACCATTGCGCAGGTGATAAGGGATTTGGAAAGCCGCTGCCTGGATAATTATCTGCGCGTCGAAACGAGAGACTATACTCCTGATGCCTATGCCACTGGACTTTGCAATTCCCTTTTGGATCAAACGCTGCTGGAAATCAACGACCTGATTAAGAATTACAATCCAGAAAACAAACCGGTGGTACTGCTTTTAGACTTTGACGATACCATCAGTATTGCCAGCCATCGATTTATGGGGATATCCAATACTGAATGGGCTAACCGCGAGGTCGATAAAACAGCGGACAACAAAGAAGCTCACATACGGGACGTTTTTCTCTCGGTTTGCGCAGGGCGAGCCTATGTCGGTTTTATTTCATCGCGTTCTTTCATTGATGGTGCACTGATCAAGCTGGTTGATTTTTTAATCACCAAAGATATTGCCGGGGCAATGTGGCCTAAAAAATCAGATTGTAAAGATATCGACATTAAATTTGATGGCACAGTGGCAAAAGATGTCACAGTATTTCCGGATGGCAAGACCCGTTCGTGGTGCTATAAAGATAGAGTCTACCTGACATCTCAAACACCTAAGATTGATATCATCAATGATATTGTGAATAAGCTTGCCATCCAGCACGGCGTCAAACCGAGTGATTTCTTTGTCGCGTTTTGTGACGATGATGGTGTAAATCATCAGGCAGCACGTAATGCCTTTAAAGAGATGAAACGCGACGGTATTGAAAGCTATGAGCTTTTATCGGTGCAAACATTCCCGCATGAAATGGTCGAGGGTGTGTATGTCTATCGGGATGACATAGAGGGTGAGTCCCGGGCTTAATCCGCAACCCGTTCAGGCGTCGCTACGTGAAATCTGTGAAAAGAGCAGGGTAATGCTGGTGCAGTTTTGCCGTAGCGGCGCGATTTATCGCGCATCGTCCAGCCATGATGAGGGAAAACCCGCGTGATAAATCACGCCGCTACGGGCGAGGTGCGTCCCGGGGGCGTATCTGGTTATCGTATTTAACATAATATACATTGTAGGTACTTTTGTGGAGCTGATGAGCTGGCAATCGCCGCCACCGCCAGCTGACTTTGACCCGGTAATAAAAAACCAGCTGATGCAGCTGGTTTTTTTATCTGGCAATTACCAGCTGACGGGCTTCAGCTGCATACCATGGTTACCCCGGTAATCCGGTGATACCGGCGATGTCCAGTTAGCCAGCAACTCAGCCTGCGGTTTGTAAATTTCTACCCCAAGCGGACGGCAAACTTTTAGCGTATCTTCCGCTTCGTCGCCCCACATCGGTAATGACAGATCGCCGCCCGGACAGGTGGATAACGCACACAGCAGGTCAATCTCAGCGAAGAACTCCAGATAATCGCCCTTTTTCGCCGGACAGGCTTTCATAAAGTATTGGTCATCGTCGTTCAGGCCGGTGCACTGGAAGACATTCATCACATCGTGAACATCAAACTCAGTCAGACCATACGGCTGCACAGCACGCACCAGATTGGAATGGCAATGGAAATCGAAATCTTCACCGGTTAGCAGTTTGTTGACGTAAGGATCGCAACGCGTTCCCAGTAAATCATGCAACCGGCCGCCATCGCTGTCGATGCCATAATCCGCCAGCGAATCGGCGGTAATGGTCGCCATCGGGCGGATAAACGGTAAATTGGACCACAGGCGATCGTAAGTCGAAAGATGCGCGCGTTGTAGCTGTCGTGTGCGGGACACCCACATTCTCTCGCGCGGATCGCGGCGGTTCCAGATATTCAAATCCCCGACCTGCGGACCTTCCGGCGTGGTAATACGGAACAGATGCCCGGCTGGCACTTCCCAGGCAAAACCGGTACGAATCGGGATCAAATGGGAGGCGGTAAGCTCACGCGGTCCCTCGGCCAGTGCCTGATAAAACTGGCGATCAACATCTAATGCAGAGCCGGATGTGCTCTGGTAAGCGGCAGGATAATTCGACATCAGTATGATTCTCCATGAGAAATAGGATGACTAAAAGTGGTGGTCAGCTGGCGCTCGGAATAGTCGAGGTAATCAATGAGCGCCTGGCATGCGGCTGCGGTTTGATGCTCGCCCAGCAATGTCAGGATCTGACGATCGCGGGCAATCCACGGCAGCTGAAAATCACGCTCGCCAGCACCGCTGCAAAACAGCAGACGTAACTGCGCCAGCAAGACGCTGAAAAAATCGTTAAATCTGGAGCAACCCAACATCTGTACGATGCTTTGATGAAAACGCAGGCTATGGGTACCCACGCTGCGCCACTGCTCCCCGGCCGCCGCCTGGGCAGCCTTGTCCAGATGCTGCGCCATGCGCGTCAGATGAAAGTCATTGACTGGGCTGTTCACGGTCAGCGCCAGTACTTCCAGATGGCGGCGCGCTTTGAAAATATCGCGTACATCACGCTTATCCAGCTGGCGAACAAACACCCCGCGATTCTGGTGATAATTCACCAACCCTTCGCCGTGTAAGAAACGCAGCGCCTCCCGCAGCGTATTGCGGGAACTGTCACATAACGCCGCCAGTTCGATTTCCCCCAGCGCCTGCCCGGCCACCAGGTTGCCGCTGATAATATTTTCCCGCAGCAGAATCGAAATGCGCTCGAACGCGGGCAAGCCAGATAAATCAATATGTTCTGGTATTTCAATGGTTAAGGTTCGGGTTTCCCCGGATATTCCTTTCATATGCTGACCTCAGGCCGTGGCCATATCATCGATAAAGCGTGAAATCCGGTGATCGCGCATCTGGCGAATCTCTGCGGGTGAGGCATCGATCTGAATACGCCCCTGCTCCATAAACACCACCCGGTCTGAAATGGCGAAAGCAAACTTCATCTCATGGGTGACGATCAACATGGTGATCCCCTCCTCTGCCAGCTTTTCAATCACCTGCAGGACTTCGCTGACGCGCTCGGGATCAAGTGCCGATGTCGGTTCATCAAACAGCACCACCGCAGGCTTCATGACCAGCGTACGGGCAATGGCCACGCGTTGTTGCTGACCACCGGATAACTGGTGCGGATATTTGGTGGCATGTTCCAGCATTCCCACTTTATCCAGCATCGCCAGGCTGCGTTGATGCAGGTCCTCGCGGCTGTCCAGATTGTGCAGACGCGGTGCCAGCAGCAAATTTTCCAGCACCGTTTTATGCGGGAACAGATTAAACCCCTGGAACACCATGCCGAGACGGGTAATCTGCGAACGGTAAGGTAAGGCATTCTCACGCTGTCCCGCCTCGATAAACGCCTGACCCAGCAGCTCTACGCTGCCCTGGTCGAGTTTCTCCAGCCCGTTCACCGTACGGATAAGCGTCGTTTTGCCGGAGCCGGAAGGACCAATAATCGAGATCACCTCGCCAGGTTTCACGCTGAGGTTGATATCGCACAGCACCGGTTTATCGTTAAACGCTTTGCTGATCCCGCGTAATTGCAGAATCGGTTTGGCCGATGCGCTATGGCTTTTGCGCGTCAGTGCCTGAGGTGTCGGTAAGCTGGCGCGTGCCTGCTCGGCATCAAACGCGGCCGGAGTCCGATTTTGTACATCCCAGCGGCGTTCGAGCCAGCCAAACAGACGCTCAAACACGGTGACAATCAGCACGTAATAGCAGGCCACCGCGAGCATGGTTTCCATCACCTTGAAGTTGTCGGTGTACAGACGCTCGCCCACCATCAAAATCTCGGACAGCGAAATCACCGATACCAGTGACGTCATCTTCACGATGGTAATAAATTCATTCACCAGGGTGGGCAGCGAAATGCGCAACGCCTGCGGAATAATGATGCTGAGGCGGATCTGGGTGGTGTTTAATCCTAACGCCCTTCCCGCTTCAAACTGCCCGCGCTGGACTGATAACAAACCACCGCGATGGATCTCCGCAATATAGGCGGTCTCACTGATGATCAGGGCCAGCAGACCAGCGGCAAACGGGTTGGACAGCACGCTGCTGGTCGCCGGAAAAATTTGTGGCAGGTTAAAGATAAAAATCAGCAGCACCAGCAGTGGCAGGCTGCGGAACAGCCAGATATAACAGCCAGCAACATTGCGCAGCAGCGCATGGCGCGACTGCTTTGCCAGTGCCACACCCAGCCCCAGAACGATCCCTCCCAGCCAGGTCAGCACGCTGAGTTGTACCACCAGCCAACTGGCCCGCCAGAAGTCCGCGTAATGAAATAAACTTATCAGGTAAGGCCAGTCAAATTGCATGCTTCCTCCAGGGCGATCCGTTATTTACAGCGTGCCAGCCAATGCTTTGGTGATTTCATCCGCGTCCGGCATTTGCAGGTTGTACTTTTGCAACAGCGCACGATAGCTGCCGTCACTTACCTTCTGCGCGAATGAGGTTTTCAGTTCGTTCAGCAGCTGCGGGTTGTCCTTATTCACCGCCAGGCCGACCACTACCGGATAAATCATCTGGTGGGAAGAGATTTTCAGACGCTGCCCGGTCTTTTCGACCGTCGCTTTTGCCACCGCAGCATCTTCATATTGCACATCCACCGCTGACGACAGCAGTGCCTGAGTGGCTTCCGGTGAAGTCGGGAACTCGCGTACCGAAATGGCACACAGCCCTTTCGGCTGGCAATAGTCCGTTGACACTTTATTCAGACGCGCAATCCAGGCACCGCCTTTGATCGAAGCGACGCGTTTGCCGCACAGATCTTCCGGCTTTTCAGGCGCAAAGCTGGAACTGGCGGTGACCAGCAAAGAACCCCCGGTTTTCATATACGGCAGAAAATCCACCTGCTGTGCACGCTCTGGCGTGACATAGAGTGTTGAAGCGACAATGTCGAACTTATCGCTCTTTAAGCCGAGGATCAGGCTGGCAAAACGGGTGTCCTTCACCACCGGTTTCAGTTTCAGCGGCGCGGCGATCAGATCAATAAACTCGGCATCAAAACCGGCAGGTTTATCCTGTTTTAAGAAGTTATACGGCGGATACGTCAGGTCCGAGCCAATGGTCAGGCTGCCAGGCACAAGGGTGGCAGCCTGCGCGACGCTGAAGAACACAGGTGCTGCAAGACAGGCCATGCGTAACATCGTTTTCATAGTGGAAAGCCTCTGGTGTTGTTTGTTCAACAATGTATAAGCATTAAGTGTGCCAATATTATGATTTGTGCTTTTTCAGTGGATCAAATGCCGCAGGGAGGATCTTGTTACGATGGGTTGAACCAGAATGGAGCAAAAAAAACGGGCAATGCACCAGCATCGCCCGCTCGGGGAAGGAAAGGATCAGGTTATTTGCCGGCAAATTCCGCAAAGGCCACTAACTGGCGCGCGAGGAAACGTTTGGTGTCCTCATCGACCAGCACGCCATCCACCACCTTATGGCCGACATCGCCAATCATCGCTTCCGGCTTATTCAGCACTTTGGCATCGAAATAAGCGAGGATCTGTCGCAGATGCAGCTGCGCGCGCACCCCGCCTAACTTACCCGGCGAGGCAGACTGAATCAGCACGGGCTTTCCGGCCAGCGGTTGCGGATTGACACGAGACAGCCAGTCGAGGGCATTCTTCAGCAAGCCCGGAATAGAATGGTTATATTCCGGGGTGATGATCACCAGGCCATCAGCCTCGGCGATATGTTCTGCCATGGCGACCACGGCCGCAGGAAACCCCTCCAGTTCCGTGTCCATGCTGTAATGCGGGAATTCCCCCGGCGATCCCAGCGCGGTAAAAACCACGCCCTCGGGAGCCAGTTCCGGTAATGTGCTGGCAATCGCCGCATTGACCGAGCCGCTACGCAGGCTACAGGTCAGGGTGACAAACTTCAGAGGGTGATTATTCATGGTTCACTCGCTATGTAATGGGGAAATCTAAGCGATTATCTGCAGGAATTGAAAAAAAGTAAGTTATACAGATGGATAGCTATACGAAGATATAATTGATCCTTCAGCAAAAAGTCACACCCGCCACCTCACGCCTCATTCAAATTATCTGAAAGACTCCGCCAGAGATCAGGTATTCAGTTCCCCCTGCCATGTGCTTACAATTTACCCAATCGAAGCATCAGCTTCCCCTGAATTGAGCGACACAGGAAATTATCATGAAATATATCAACATTTTTGCCACCAGCATGACTCTACTATTCCTTTCATTCTCAAGCTTTGCACAAGCCCACGGCACACCGCTGGATGATGCCCAGGCCCGCGTGGTAATGCAGTCTAAAGAGGCTGGCGCATCGTATAAAATCGACAGCGCACGTTATGTGAACCACATCGAGCCTGCTGCTGAACTGATCAGCTACACCCTCGAATAACCCCCGCCATACGCCGTCGTTTCTGCGTGCCTGCGACTATACTGTTGCGGGGGTTAACACCCTCAGTGCCGCTACTCATCAGCTCAAAACAATCCTTAACTGATAGGAGTCTGTTCTATGGCTTTTGTAACGACGAAAGATGGCGTGAATATCTTCTTCAAAGACTGGGGACCTAAAGAAGCTCAACCGATTGTCTTCCATCACGGCTGGCCATTAAGCGCCGATGACTGGGACAATCAGATGTTGTTCTTTCTGGCAGAAGGATTCCGGGTTATCGCGATTGATCGGCGCGGTCATGGCCGGTCGGATCAGGTCAGTGAAGGACATGATATGGACCATTACGCGGCAGATGCCTCAGCTGTAGCTGAACATCTTGACCTGCATAATGCGGTGCATATCGGACATTCCACCGGTGGCGGCCAGGTCGCACGTTATGTCGCCCAATATGGACAGCCACAGGGCCGCGTCGCCAAAGCGGTGCTGATTAGCGCGGTACCGCCTCTGATGTTGAAAACACCGGGTAATCCCGAGGGTACACCATTAGAGGTGTTTGATGGCTTTCGTGCTGGGCTGGCGGCGAATCGCGCACAGTTCTATCTGGATGTGGCTTCAGGTCCGTTCTATGGCTTCAACCGTGAAGGCGCGCAGGTTTCCCAAGGCACGATTCAGAACTGGTGGCGTCAGGGGATGATTGGCGGAGCTAAAGCACATTACGATGGTATCAAAGCCTTCTCGGAAACCGATCAGACGGAAGATTTAAAGGCGATAACCGTCCCGACGCTGGTGATGCAGGGCGACGACGATCAGGTGGTGCCCTATAAAGATTCCGCATTGCTGCAGGATGAACTACTGCAGGACAGCACATTGAAAATTTATCCCGGCTTTCCCCACGGGATGCACACCACCCATGCGGATGTGATCAACGCTGATTTGCTTGCCTTTATACGTGCCTGATTGACCTTCTCTCCTGAACCAGTCCGTTCCGGGCTGGTTTATCCTTCCCGACCCTTCTGCCATTTTGTGATGCAGTTCATGGACTTAAGGCGGGAGCGAGTTTCTCTATGTTCGTGACAGCAAATTTTATCTTTGGCCCATCTCATTCCGCTAACGTAGCGCCATAACGCATGCAGTGGAGGAAATGAGATGGATAAGCTGTTGTATGGTGTGGCCTATTATCGCGAATACTTGCCTGAGGAACGGCTGGATGAAGACATCCGCCTGATGAAGGCTGCCGGTATCAATGTGGTGCGCATTGCCGAGAGTACCTGGAGCACCTTCGAACGGCACGACGGGGAATTTGATTTCTCCAGCGTGCTCACCGTGCTGGACCGCATGCATGCCAGCCAGATTGCGGTGATTGTCGGCACCCCCACCTATGCGATACCGGGCTGGCTGGCAAAGAAACACCCGTCCGTGATGGCGACCACACCCCAGGGCGTGAACAAATATGGTCATCGCCAGAAGATGGATATTACCAGCCCCATCTATCTGCGTTACGCCGAACGGATTATCCGCGCATTACTGCGCGCCACGGCGCAGCACCCCGCAGTGATTGGTTTTCAAATCGACAACGAAACCAAGTATTACGATACCTGCGGTGCGCATGTACAGCGTGATTTTGTGCAGCATTTGCAGCAGCGGTTTGCTGGCGATCTCGACCGCCTCAATGCGGAGTTCGGGCTGGATTACTGGAGCAACCGTATCGACGCCTGGGAAGACTTCCCACCGCTGGAGAGTACCATCAATGCCAGTCTCGGCGCGGCTTTCCAGCAATATCAGCGTCAGCTGGTTGAACAATTCCTTGCCTGGCAGGCTGAGCTTGTCAGCGAATACCGGCGGCCAGAGCAATTCATCACCCATAACTTCGATTTTGAATGGCGCACCTGGTCTTATGGGCTGCGTGGCGAGGTCGATCATTTCGCCGCTTCTGCCGCGCTCGATATTACCGGCGTCGATATCTATCATCCCAGCCAGCATCAGCTGACCGGCGCTGAAATCGCCTTCGCCGGTGATATCGCCCGCACCACCAAAGATAACAATTATCTGGTGCTGGAAACCCAGGCGCAGGCCTTCAAAAACTGGACCCCTTATCCCGGGCAGCTGCGCCTACAGGCGTTCAGCCATATTGCCTCGGGTGCGGCGATGATCGGTTACTGGCACTGGCATTCTCTCCACAACGCCTATGAAACCTACTGGAAGGGCTTGCTCAGCCATGATCTGCAACCCAACCCGATTTACCATGAGGCGCAACAGATTGGTCAGACACTGTCCCGGCTGTCGCCGCAACTGGCCGGATTAAAGAAACAGAATCGGGTGGCGCTGCTGGTCAGCAACACCTGCCTGACCGCCATTGACTGGCACCCGTATCAGGGACACCAGTTTGGCCGTCACAAAGAGCATCAGTACAACGATCTGTTCCGCAGCTATTATGATGCCCTTTACCGGCTGAATATCGAGGTAGATATTCTCACCGTTGACGACCCGCGCATCAGCCGATATCAGTTACTGATCGCGCCACTAATGTACGCCGTGTCTGATGACGTGCTGCAACGATTAAACCGGTTCGTGGCTGACGGCGGTCATGTGCTGTATTCGTTTAAGTCAGGTTTTGCCAATCAGCATCTGAAAGTGCGTCATGAACGCCAGCCGGGCGTGATTCGCGAAGCGATTGGGGCCAGCTATCAGTTGTTTGTCGAACCGCATGACGTCACCTTGCAGTCGGATGTGCTGGACCTGCCCCCGCAGGCAACCCGGGTTGATCACTGGATGGAGCTACTGGAAACGGAGAACCCGAATGCGGAAATCTGGGCGCGTTATCAGCATCCTTACTGGGGCAAATATGCCGCCATCGTTCACAATCAATTTGGCCGTGGCAGCGCCACCTATATCGGATGCTGCATCAGCGAGGGCGCGCTGGAGAGCGTGTTATGTACGCTGCGCCAGCGACTGGGATTGGCCGATGACGCTGAAGGCCACCGCTTCCCGGTGGTGGTTAAACGCGGCACCAATCGTGCCGGTAACACCGTGCTGTTTTATCTCAACTTTAGCAGCCAGCCGCAACAGGTCACTCTGTCATTCACGCGTGGACGGGAATTGTTGCGCCAGCGGCACTGGCAACGCGGCGAGACACTCACGCTGGCCGACTGGGATGTAGCGATTGTTGAACTGGAGGAGGCACAATGAAAACCGCTACCCCGACGGATGACCTGCAACGCATTGGCCTCGCTGAACGCCTGGCCTTTGGCATCGGTGATTATGGCACCAACCTGACTTACACCCTGATGGTGACCTTCCTCGCCTATTTTTATACCGATGTCGTTGGAATTTCCGCCCTGCTGATTGGCTCGCTGATGTTCTTCGCCCGGGTGCTGGATGGGGTGATCTGTATCTTTGTCGGTATCCGAATCGATAAAACCCGTTCGCGTCTCGGCAAAGCGCGTCCCTGGGTACTGTGGAGCGCACTGCCTTTTGGTTTGTCGGCCTTTTTGATGGCGACGGTGCCGAACGTCAGCGATAGCCTGAAGGTGACTTATGTGTGTATCACCTATCTGCTGGCAAACATTTGTTTTACCGCCAATAACATCGCCTATGGTTCACTGTTGGCGTTGATCACCCGTGATGCGTACCAGCGCGGCATTCTGAGTGTGTTCCGTAAGGGGCTATCGACCTGTGGCTCGCTGACAGTCGGTGTGTTCACCCTGCCGCTGGTCGCGCACTTCGGCAACAGCAGTACCTCCTGGGTCATCGTGTTTGCCATCTTTGGCTTCTTTACCGCGCTCTGTCTGTTCCTGACGGCGTTGGGCACGCGTGAACGTGTCCAGCCGGTGCGCAGTGACAACAGCCAGCGCATCAATGCACGTCAGGTGGTGAGTTCCATGCTGGCGAACCGTTACTGGCTGATGATCTTTTTCTATCTGCTGATTACCTTTACCAGCCTGACCGCACTCTCCGCCGTGGGGGTATATTATTCGAAATACATTCTGCGCGATGTCTCCCTGATTGCTTATATCAGCATGGCGCAATACATCCCTGGTCTGCTGACCCTGATGATCATCCCGCTGTTGCTGAAAAAACTGGGTAAGCGGCGTCTGGCGATGCTGGGTTTACTGGTCTGCTCGGTCGCCTATCTGATTCCGTTGCTGAATAAACAGGATGCGCTGTTTGTGATCATCGCCACTGCCGTGCGCAGCGTCGGCTTCTGTGGCATTGGGGCCACCATGTTTGCCTTGCTGGCCGATACCATTGACTACGGCGAATGGCGTACCGGGTTACGTATTGAGGGCATTTTGTTCAGTGCCGGTACCCTCGGGCAGACGCTGGGCATGGGGTTAGGTACCGCCAGTGTCGGCTGGGTGCTTGGCGCAGTCGGATTTGTCAGCGGCGGCAATGCCGTACAATCAGCGTCAGTGCTGAACACTATCGAGTTTCTGTTTATCTTTTTCCCGCTCTTGCTGGCGCTACTCAACTTCGGGCTGCTTTATTTCTACAAACTGGATGATTTCTATCACCAGGTGGCACAGGACCTGGCAGCGGGCCGCTATCAGCAAAATAACCCGGTCATGACGCCGGTGGTTCGGGAGCCGCTACAACACTAAAGTTGCGCCACGCCGCAAAAGCGCCCTCTGCTCAGCGATTATGACGGGGGGCGTCGTTATACTTCCCGCACTCTAATTCGCAGGAATGATGCAGATGGTTGAGTTGAGCGATGCCGACATGATGAATTTCTCCCCGCTGGTGAAAAGTTTCACCTTTAACGCCTTTATGGTGTCGGGATATACGCCAATCAGCCCCGGCAGCAAGCTCGACTTCTTTATTCACCGACCCCAGGGGATGAAAGGTTATCTGCTCAATATCACGCTAAAAGGTGAAGGTATTATTCATCACGCTGACGGAGAATTCCGTTGCCAGCAAGGAGAGATGCTGTTGTTTCCGCCGGGGGTGCTGCATCATTACGGTCGCGCTAAAGAAAGCCCCGCCTGGGATCATTTGTGGATTTATTTTGTGCCTCGTCCCTACTGGATCGACTGGTTACACTGGGATCGTAACCAGGGGCAGATAGGCCGTATGGCATGCGGCGATACGCCCCTGTTGCAGCACATGGTGCAGCTGTTTAAAGAGGTTATTCACTGGAATGCCGCAGCAGAGCCGCTGGCAGAAGCGATAGCAATGAACACGCTGGAACGCATTATTCTGGATGCATTCCAGCGGCAACCCACCAGCAACCGTCATAACCGTGACCCACGTATTCAGACAGTCTGCCATTACATCAATGAACATCTGGCCGAAGAGACGCGGGTGGAACAATTGGCACAGATGACGTTTTTATCCCCTTCCCGGCTGGCGCATCTGTTCAAGCGTGAGATGGGACATACCATTTATGGCTGGCGTGAGCGCCAGCGCGTTTCACGCGCCTGTGATTTGTTGCAGCAAACCCAGCTGCCGATTGCCCAGGTGGCACGCGCAGTCGGCTACGGTGATCCCCTCTACTTCTCGCGCATATTTAGCCAGCACCGCACACTGAGCCCGCGCGAATATCGCAAAAAGTTTGAACGTATACCGCTCTTTTAATTGGTCGATTGAATTCCGATCAATAATTAACCATTCGGGTCAATAAGTTATGCCTTATCTTCACATTGCAACATTCGCTGATGATAATCAGACTTATTGTGATAACATCCGGCGTTATGCTAACACCCCTACATCTTTACGCAGGTTGAACCTGTGTCTTTTCGCAGTATATTGGATATTAAGCACAACGTTTAAACATCCGTGAAATTCAGGTTGAGAAGAGTCCTTCTATGAATCACTTAGTTTATGTTGTAGATGATGACGAATCGGTGAGATCTGCTCTGAGTAATCTGCTCAGTTCAGAAGATTATGACGTTATTGTTTTTTCCACTGCTCAGGCATTTCTTGATCACACCTTCAACGCCGTTCCCAGTTGTCTGATTCTGGATATTAATATGCCGGGTGCGGATGGCTTTGCCGTAGCAAATACCTTAAATGAGCGCGGTTATGTTATTCCTACCATTTTCCTCACCGGGTTCGGCACCATTCCTGTTACCGTTAAAGCGATGAAAACCGGTGCCTGTGAATTCCTGACCAAACCGGTCGACCCGGAGCGGATATTACAGGCGGTGGCAGAAGCGCTGTTGATTGCGGAAGAAAACCTGGTTTCTTCACAGGAAAAATATGACATGACGGTTCGCCATCAGTCACTGACCCCACGTGAAAGCGAAGTCATGATGCTGGCAATCAGTGGTCTGCTGAACAAGCAGATTGCTGCGGAGATGGGCATCAGTGAAATTACCGCTAAGGTGCATAAACGCCGGGTGATGGAAAAGATGAATGTCCGTTCCCTTTCTGACCTGGTGCGTGCTGCCGAACGGCTGAATATTCTCAGCACGCGCCGTCGTTAAGGGTTAAGCACTGGCTGGCGGCTCGACGGGTAAGGTAAACCAGAAGCGGCTGCCATACTCAGCCCGGTTTTCCCCGCGCAGTTCGCCACAGTGTTTTTTGATGATCCCCTGACTAATGGTCAGCCCCATTCCCATCCCTTCTTTTTTGGTGGTGTAGAACGAATCAAAAATATGTTCCAGCACCTCATCAGGAATGCCAGATCCCGTGTCATGAACTTCAAAGCGAATGGTGTCGGGTGTGGGATTGGAGGTCGCCAGTGTCAGAATTAGCGGACGCTGTTCAATGCCGGTCATGGCATCAATAGCGTTCACCACCAGGTTCAGCAGCACCTGTTGAATCTGAATGCGGTCGCAATACACCTCGGCACAATCGGCATGCAGTTTCAGCTCCAGCGAGATCCATTTTCTTTCAATCTCCGCGCGTGACAGTGCCAGAATATCGCGCGCAATCAAATGCAGGTTCGCTTTAGCAAATACCGAGTCATGTTTGCGGGTTAACGCCTGCAGGCCCCGGATAATGTCACCTGCGCGTTTTCCTTCCTGCAAAATCTCATCCAGGCTGAAACAGGCATTCTCGATATGCCGGGGTTCGCGTTTCAGCCAGCGCTGGCTGGCACCGGCATGGGCCACGATCGACATTAATGGCTGGTTGATTTCGTGCGCGATCGAGGCGGTTAACTGCCCTACGGTGGTGGCGCGCGAAACCCGGGCGAGATCGGCCTGTGCCATACGCGCCGCATCCTCTGCCCGACGTTGTACGGTAATGTCGGAAATGGTGCCAAAGTATTCTTTGACTTCCGGCCAGTTCTCCACCGGATCGCCAATTCCTTTGATATAACGATATTCGCCATTTGGCCGGATGATGCGAAATTCCGCCTGCATGCTGATGCCGTTCTGCACACTGTCGCGCACCAGCTCATTAATACATTGAAAGTCGTCAGGGTGCACAACGGTCATGAAATCCGCCATCGACCAGCTTTGCTGCTGCTCGGGCAGACCGAGAATACGCATATACTCATCCGACACAGACAGTCGGTCCTGCCCGATATCCCAGCTCCAGGTGCCGGTATGGCTGATTTTCTCCCCCATCATCAGGGAGGTCTGGCTGGCGCGCAGCTGCTTCTCCACGCGTCTGCGGTGAATGTTCTCCTCAAGCAATTCGGCATACAGGCGCGCGGTCTCAATGGATACCGCTGCCTGCGCGCTGAGGGTTTTGACGATATGCGATTGCTCGGCGGTGAACACATCCGGCATCAGCCGGTTTTCCAGATATAACACCCCAACCATATTGGCCTGCTTGAACATCGGCACACACATCACGGCTGCGCCGGAGGAAACCAGATAAGGGTCCTGACTGAAGGGACTGAAATCTTCCGGTTTACCGGTACGAATCTCCTGCCCGGTGCGGATCACCGCGGAAAGCACCGACAGCGGCAAATCGGTGGCGGCTGGCCGTTCTTTGACGATCCTGACTTTTACACCATCGGCATTGGCTTCGGCCCAGGCTTCCGTTTCCGGGACATTGCCGTCCAGCACGCGAATCAGCAGGCAACGCTGCGCCCCGGCGCGCTCCAGCAGCATCCGCATCAGAATATGGATCAGACGGTCAAGATTGATCTCCTCCGTCAGGGCGCGTACCGCTGTCACCACACTTTCGAGGTCACGAATGGATTCGTCTTCAAAGGGAATGGTGGTGAACGCGTAGCTTTGTTTTTGCGTCGCCAGTTGCGGATAGCGTTGTTCCAGCTGGCGCACCTTGGCCTGTGCGCCCCAGTTTTCCCAGCCGCTGATCGCCCCTTTTAAATAGGCATCGGCGGGCACGTCGAATTTCCAGCCTTTGGCGCAATACCCCGCCAGCTCGTAAGCCAGTGCGTTGATGTGCTGATAACCTGACTTGCGTGACAAATTAATCGCCATCTCGTACTGGCTTAACGCCTCGCCCACTTCACCGCGCAGGCGGGCAAGTTCCGCCGCGATCAGCGCGGCTTTATCGGCAAACAGCTCGGGATTAAGCACCGACCATTGGACAATCTTGTCAAAATGGTTGTGGGCCTGTTGATGAACTTTGGCGCTCGCCTGCCCGGCAGACAGCGGCACCGTCAGGCTCAGTGCGCTAAAGAAATGTAAATCCAGCAGATAGATATAACCAGGCACGGCGCTTATCAGCTGCGTCGCCTCGGCGAAACAGGGCAAGGCCAGGGCATATTCGCCCGCATAAAAATGCGCCATACCGCGATACAAATATGACCAGAACAGCACCATCGCTTTAGGACCGGACACCGGCCCAGGCTCGCTGCCGGTAAGTTGTGTCGGATAGAGATCGATACCGCTGAATTTGGTATGGCTGCTGCCACGCAGATGGATGACAAAATGCTTCTGCATCAGCAGCACGTTTTCGACATCGGGATAAAAAGATTTTTGCGTAAAGGCCAGGCCACGTTCGATGGTGGTCTGCACCGACTCCAGATGATCACCGCGCGTCAGGTAGTTCATCACCTGATGACGCAACGACAGGCAGGCAAAGGATTTATCGCCGTGCGCCAGCGCGACGTTAAAGCTTTTTTTCGCGTAATCGATTGCGAAGGCCAGCGGCTGCGTCCAGATCCCCACCTGATCGAGCGGCAACAACGTGCGCGCTTTAAAACGCACAAAGTTGTGCTTTTCGGCCAGCTGCGTGGCTAACATGCCGGATTTAAAGCCGTAGTGGTATTCCTGGTAGCGATCGGTGATCAGTACGCTAAACCATGACAGGCCAAACACCGACGCACCACTGATACCGTGGTCCAGCGTCATATCCAGCATTTTGCACACCAGCAGCAGGTGCAACTGCGGGCAGTCATAAGAGGAAGCAAAAATGGTGCTGGCCATCAGGTTCAGCACCGACTCTTTTTCGCGGTTCGCCATCAGCGGCAACGTACCCAGGGTGACGGACGGATCCGGCCCCAGGCGCGCTTTCAGTGCGTACCAGGCCGCGTTGCACTCATCCTCATCCGGATAGCGATTGAAATGCACACCGAACACCGCCAGCCAGGCCAGCGCGGTTTCCAGTGCCAGATAGTTGTCTGACTGCCGCATATGGATCTCAGCCGACAGGCAAGCCGCCGCCGATTTCTCCGTCAGGCTGCCCGGCATCCCCAGCAGCACAGTGCACTGGGCCTGTGCTGCGCTGAGATTGCCCTGCAGGAACTGGCACTCCGCTTCCTCGAAGCCCAGTAAAAAATGGTCAGAGGTGGGTTGCTGCTGATCCAGCGCGCGGGCCGTTTGCAGATAGCGTAACGCCGACGCGTAATCGCCAGCGCGTTTGGCGCGCTGCGCCGCGGTAAGGCTGAGGCGAAAGTAATTGCGACTTTGTGCCGGGGTCATCGGCACATCCGCCGCCATCGCAATATGGTGCACCGCGCGAAACAGCGTTTCGTTACCTTCGGCGCGCGGCGCACACTCCGCCAGCAGACAGGCGGCCTGTTGATGGATCCGTAACTTTTGCTTAAAACCAATCAGCAAAAAGGCCGCATCATGGACGCGGTCATGAGTGAAGGTGTATTCATCGTTGACGATGGTAATAAACTTTGCGGCGATGGCGGGTCGCAGCCGCTCCTGAATTTTGCGCTGACCAGCCCCCAGGATCTGGCTGAGCAGCGCCAGCTGACCATTTCCCCCCAGACAGGCCAGGCTGCCGAGCAGTTGCCGGGTCGCTTCAGGCATGCGCTCCAGCTGGCGTACCACCAGGCTGGCGACATTATCGGTATACTGACGCGCCTGCAACGCGCTCTGGTCGTAATGCCATTTCAGCGGATCTTTGGTGTAAAAGATGAGCCCGTCATCGATAGCCTGTTTAAAAAACTCTTGCAGGAATAGCGGATTACCACCGGTTTTCTCATGGATCAGCTGGGCCAGCTCGCTGGTGCCGCTGGTGCGGGTATGCAACATACCCGCCAGCCAGCGGGCGACCATTTTGACGTTAAGCGGCTGCGGTGTCAGCTGGGTGATACGTGCTGCGGCACTCTGGATGCGTGCCAGAAAACCGGCTACCTGCCGACAAGGCATCGACTCCGCATCCCGATGTGCGATCACCAATAAGAATGGCAGATGCTCATTACGCTGAAACACCCTCTCCAGCAGTTGCAGGCTGGCCTGATCTGCCCAGTGCACGTCATCAATCAACATCACCAGCGGTTTACCGGATGAGGCGAACGCTTTGATTAACGCACCGGCCATCTGGTGAAAACGTTCGCGCGCATCGATTAACGGATCGGTACTGACCACAGGTTGCGCAATATCCAGCAACTGGCGCAGTTCCGGCACCAGTTCAATTGCCAGCTCGACATCATGGCCCAACGCTCGTGTTAAGCGCGTCCGCCACACCTGTACATCCGCCGCGGGCAGACCGAGCAGATACAACGTCAGGGTACGGAAGGCGGCGCTCAGCGCAGAGTATGGCACCTTGGGGGAATGTTGATCGGCTTTGCCGACCGTCAACAAAATGGGCTTGTGCTGCAGCTTTTTCAGCGCCGAGGCAATGATGGCAGACTTCCCTGATCCCGGCGCACCGCCGATCATCACCAGATGATGGGTACCGCTGTGCTGCGCCTCCTCCAGTGCGTTCAGTAACTCCCGCGCCTGCGGATGGCCGGTAAACAGCGTTTCAACACGATAATTCGTCGTGAAACGTTCCTGCAAACCCAGGGTAAAAGGGGCGATGGTGCCCTCTTGCGTCAGCGTCGCCTTGCAGCGCCGCAGATCGGCCAGCAAGCCGTCAATGGTTTGATAACCATCGGCGGGCGATTTTGCCAGCAGACGCAGGATGATGGCCGACAGCATCGCCGGGACATCCGGGCGAATTGATTCTGGTGGACGTGGCGCGGTCGCCAGATGATGGTGGATCCACTCAGCCTGCCCCGCCTGGGGCGAACCAAACGGCAGCCTGCCGGTGAGCATTTCATACAACACCACGCCCAGACTGTAGAGATCGCTGAGGTTGCTGACCGGATAAGGCGTGCGTCCGGTATGTTCCGGCGACATGTAAGCCAGCGTGCCGCCCGACGCACGCAGCGAATTTTTCAGCTGGGAATCGACGGTGACGGAGGCCAGCCCAAAGCCACCCAGACGGTAGGAACCGTCGTTATTCAGGAACAGATGGGCGGGTTTGATATCGCCGTGCACAATCCCCTGGTGATGGGCCTGACTCAATGGCAAACATAGCTGAATAGCATTGCGTAAATAATCCGCGATCTGCTCCGGCGGCACCCCGATAATCCCCGCCAACGTTCGATAAGGAAACTGCGGATACACCAGCGCATAGTGCCCCTGGTGACGGGTAAAGCCCGCCGGTTTCACCGCCCAGCGCGGAGCCAGATGCGGGGCCAACGCCAGCTCGTTTTTTAATAACTGCGTCGCCTGAAATGCCACCTCGTCACTGGCGGCAGTGGCGATCAGCACGGTTTCACCGGCAGCAAATCGCCCCATCAACCAGGCAATGCTGCCATCCTGCGCCAGCGGGGTCAGCATTATCTCTTCCGGCAGGATGATCTTCGCTTCGTCGTTACCTTCCTGCGGGACAGAGATAATGCCCATTATGGTGTTTCCCCCTGCGACAGTTCGCTACGGATAATGGTCAGGAGCGTATCAACATCAATGGGTTTTCGCAAAAAGGTCACCGCACCCAGCGCAATCGCATACCACTGCACGGATTCTTCCTGATCGGCAGAGATGAAAACCACGGGCAGAGCCACGGATTGTTGTTTCAGGACTGAGTAAAGTTCAAAACCGCTCATTCCTTTCAATCTGACGTCGATGATCAGCATAGCCGCGCCGGTTAATGCTGACTCGTTTTGGAGGAGTTCTTCGCCCGATTCATACAGGCTGGTGGTGTATCCGTCAGAATGCAGTAAATTGCTCAGGCCATTACGGACTGAGCGTTCATCATCAACGATAACAATGTGCTGTGGTAGCGTCATGCTGTAATCCTCTGATAATCCTCACGCGCACGTGAGGATATTCCTTAGGGTCCCTTCTCTCCACCAGGTGGTGGCGTGCCACTGATTTTGGGCACACATTCATGGCGGAACCAGGCCAGGGTTACCGGTTGGCGACGGATCAGGCGTTGCGCCAGCGGGACCAGTTGCTCCCCCACCAGCATGCCAAATAATCCCAGCAACGCGATCACTGGCGGCGCAGGGGAATTGACATCTATCAGACCATAAATCACGCCCGCCAGCATACCCACCACCAGCGAAATAACATATGACTTCAGCATGGTCAGGATCTCTTATCGACGTGGCTTGTGACCGCAGCGGTCTGCTGCACTGGCTTCACCAGATGAATCAGCTGCCCGCCAATAATCATGCCCAGCAAACCGATGAGCGCGATTGCCGGTGGTGCGGGTGAACGGACCCGGAGCAGTGCATAGAACAGGCCGACCAATACGCCTGCCCCCAGAGAAATGATCAAAGGATTCATCATGATCCTCCTGAGACCGGCACATCAGAGTGCCGGTCATCGCAAGGGAATTAACGTGCCGGAACCGGCGCCAGGGTGCGATGTTCGCTTTCCTGACGTGATGGCGCTTTGTGCACCATGGTGTAAGCGTAATCAACGCCGATGCCGTAGGCACCAGAATGCTCTTTGGCAATCTTCATTACAGCGTCATAGGTATCACGATGCGCCCAGTCACGCTGCCACTCCAGCATCACCTGCTGCCAGGTTACCGGGATCACCCCAGCCTGGATCATGCGCTGCATGGCATAGTCGTGGGCTTCTTTTGAGGTGCCGCCAGAGGCATCCGCTACCATATAGATTTCATAGCCGCCTTCCAGCATGGCGCACAGGGCGAAGCTGTTGTTACACACTTCGGTCCACAGGCCGGAAACCACCACTTTTTTCTTCCCGTTAGCGGCCAGCGCATCACGGACTTTCTGATCGTCCCATGAGTTCATGGAAGTACGTTCCAGGATATCCAGCCCCGGGAACACGTCCAGCAGTTCAGGGTAGGTATAGCCAGAGAAACTCTCGGTTTCGACCGTGGTGATGATGGTCGGAATGTTAAATACCTTCGCCGCTTTCGCCAGCGCGACCGTGTTATTTTTCAGTACCTGACGATCGATTGACTGCACGCCAAACGCCATCTGCGGTTGCTGATCGATAAAGATAATCTGGCTGTTATGCGGGGTCAGAACTTCAAGCTTAGAGTTGGACATGAATGTACCCATTGAGGTTAGTAACTGGATTTCCGCGAACATAAATACGGAGCAAAAGTGGCAGTCACCGGTTGGTTACTGTCAGATCGCAGTTTAGGGGGCATTACATGACCGGACTATTATCTCTGTGTATAAGTATACGAACGTATAGGTATCCCTTTGTATAACTAGACGGCGTTTCTCCCCGCTTACCATAATCCTGAGCTGATGGTGCTCTGACGCCCTGCGACAGCGCGCATTTCCCGTCCTGCTATTCGGACATCTCAGTTCAGGAGGATCTATGGTGACGCTCGGTAAAGCAGAGCTGATTTTAATCAACGGTAAATTCCACACCGTTGACCGCGCCAACCCGGTGGCTGTCGCCGTGGCGATTCGTGAAGGCAAATTTCTGGCCGTCGGAAGCGAGGCCGAAGTGATGGAGCATCATTGCGAAGGCACGAAAGTGATTGATCTTAAGGGACATACTGCCATTCCTGGTCTGAATGACTCCCACCTGCACCTCATCCGTGGCGGCCTCAACTACAACCTGGAACTGCGCTGGGAAGGCGTACCGTCGCTGGCTGATGCGCTGCGCATGTTAAAAGAGCAGGCGCTGCGTACCCCGTCGCCGCAGTGGGTGCGCGTTGTCGGTGGCTGGACTGAGTTCCAGTTTGCCGAACGCCGGATGCCAACGCTGGAAGAGATCAACGACGCGGCACCGGACACCCCGGTGTTTATTCTGCATCTCTACGATCGCGCCCTGCTCAACCGCGCCGCACTGAAAGTGGTGGGATACACCAAAGACACACCAAACCCGCCAGGGGGTGAAATCCAGCGCGACAGCAACGGTAACCCAACCGGTATGCTGATTGCCCGCCCCAACGCGATGATCCTGTACGCCACACTGGCGAAAGGACCGAAACTGCCGCTGGAATTGCAGATCAACTCCACCCGTCAGTTTATGCGTGAATTGAATCGCCTCGGCCTGACCAGCGCCATCGATGCGGGCGGCGGCTTCCAGAATTATCCTGACGATTATGAAGTGATTGCCGAGCTGCACAGCAAAAAGCAGATGACGGTGCGCATCGCCTATAACCTGTTTACCCAGCGTCCCGGTCATGAACTGGAAGATTTCGAAAAATGGACCGATATGCTGACGCCCGGCCAGGGCAGCGACTACTTCCGCCATAACGGTGCCGGTGAAATGCTGGTGTTCTCGGCGGCTGACTTTGAAGATTTCCTCGAACCGCGCCCGGACCTCGCCCCGGGGATGGAAGATGAGCTGGAGCGCGTGGTGCGTCATCTGGTGGAACATCGCTGGCCGTTCCGTCTGCACGCCACTTACAACGAATCCATCAGCCGCATGCTGGATGTGTTTGAAAAAGTGGATCGCGATATTCCATTTAACGGCCTGCATTGGTTCTTCGACCATGCGGAAACCGTGACGCAGAAAAATATCGACCGTATCAAAGCCCTCGGTGGCGGCATTGCGGTGCAACATCGTATGGCGTTCCAGGGCGAATATTTTGCCGAACGTTATGGCATCGAGGCCACCCGCCACACCCCGCCGGTGGCGCGCATGCTGGAAACCGGTGTCCCGGTGGGTCTGGGCACTGACGCTACCCGTGTGGCCAGCTACAACCCGTGGACCGCGCTCTACTGGCTGGTTTCCGGCCGCACTGTGGGCGGCATGCAGATGTATGACGTCAATGCCCGCCTCGACCGTGACACCGCGCTGATGTTGTGGACTCAGGGCAGCGCCTGGTTCTCCAGTGAACAGGGCAAAAAAGGACAGATCAAAGTCGGCCAGCTGGCAGATATGGCGGTGCTGAGTAAGGATTTCTTTAGCGTACCGGAAGAGGAAATCAAAGGTATTGAGTCAGTGCTGACGGTGGTGGATGGCAACGTGGTGTATGCCGCCGGATCCTTTAGCTCAGAAGCCCCACCGACGCTGCCGGTGTTGCCGGAATGGTCACCAGTGGTGAAGGTGCCTGGTCATTACCGCAGTGCGCCACCGGATGCCATGACCCGCGTGGGTATGATGCCGCAGGCGCATCATTGCAGCGGTCCCTGTGGAGTCCACAGCCACCAGCATGATATTGCGCGTGGTGCCAATGTCCCGGTAGCCGAAGATAACGCCTTCTGGGGCGCGCTCGGTTGCAGCTGCTTTGCGTTTTAACATCATGAAAACGTCATCGTTTTTCTCCATCCCGCCCCGGATCGATCTGGGGCTGTTTTTCCTGCGTCTGACGGGCAGCCTGTTACTTTTGCATGTCCATGGCTTACCGAAAGTGTTTCATTTTCAGGAAGAACTGACGCGTATCGAAGACCCGTTCGGCATGGGGCCGTATATGAGCCTGATCCCGGCGATTGTGGCAGAAGTGATCTGCCCGATCCTGATCATCCTCGGCTGGTGGTCACGTCTGGCCTGTCTGCCGATTATCGGCGTATTGCTGGTGGCGATGCTGGCGGTTCACCCGGACTGGTCGATCGCCGATGGTCAGTTTGGCTGGCTGCTGCTGATTATCTTTACCACGCTGGCGCTGACAGGGCCGGGAGCCTGGCGCATCGGCGTGAAGCCAAAGCAGGAGCTGCGCCATGGCACAGGTTAATGATATTCACAGCGCCGGAGCCGAACTCCCGAGCGAATTACCGGTGCAAGCCGCTTCACCGTGGCAGCCTCTCCGACAACCGGTTTTCCGTATGCTGTGGCTGGCGACGGTGGTGTCCAACATCGGTTCATGGATGAACGATGTGGGCGTCAACTGGAGCATGCTGACGCTCAGCAGCGATCCCTTAATGGTGGCGCTGGTGCAGGCGGCCAGCAGTCTGCCGATGTTTCTGTTCGCGCTGCCTTCCGGGGTGATGGCCGATATTGTCGATCGCCGTAAATATCTGCTGTTTTCGCAGCTGTGGGTATTTATCGCCGCCAGCGGCCTGACGCTGCTTTCCTGGGCCGGTTTAGTCACACCTGCCGTGCTGCTGATTGCCGCCTTTCTGCTGAGCACCGGCGCAGCGATGAGTTCACCGCCCTTCCAGGCCATCGTGCCTGACCTGGTAAACAAAAATGAGCTGGGCCCGGCCATCGCGCTTAACTCTCTCGGTATTAACATCAGCCGTGCCATTGGTCCGGCGCTGGGTGGCCTGATCCTGTCATTTGCCGGTCCGTGGATGGTGTTTCTGCTCAATGCGTTGTCAGTGCTCGGGGTCGCCTGGGTGCTGTATCGCTGGCAGGCCGCCCCCAGTATCCAGCGGCTGCCACCGGAACACTTTTTCCCTGCGGTGCGGGTGGGATTGCGTTATGTCCATGCGGCACCGGTGTTCCGCAATGTGCTGGTGCGCACCTGCGCCTTCTTCCTGTTTGGCAGCGCCGGATGGGCCTTGTTACCCCTGGTGGCAAGACGTGAACTGGGACTCGGCCCCGGCGGCTACGGCATTATGCTGGCTTGTATCGGCCTCGGGGCCATCTGTGGCGCGGTGTTACTGCCGGGATTGCGCAAAAAATTCAGCGCCGATCGGTTGATGGTGCTGGCCAGCCTGATGTTTGGCCTGACCATGCTGGCGCTGGCGTTTATCCGTCATTTCTGGTGGCTGAATGCCTGCGAATTCTTCACCGGATTCGCCTGGATTGCGGTGCTCTCCACTCTCAATCTTGGCGCGCAGCGTAGCGCCGCCAAATGGGTCAAGGCCCGCGCGCTGGCGGTGTACCTCACGGCATTCTTCGGCTCCATGACCGTAGGCAGCGCCGTATGGGGGCAACTGGCGACGCATTTCTCGATTCCGGTTTCACTGTCGATTGCTGCTGTGGGGATGTTTTTATCCTGCGCCACCGTCTGGCGCTGGCGGCTCGACCAGGACCCTGATTTAAATCTTGAGATTCTGAACGACAGCGACAACAGCCCGGTGCCGGACGTGCATCACAATCGTGGCCCGGTGATGGTGAGCTACGAGTATCGAATCCGCCCGGAAGACGCTCATGATTTTACCGTCTGTATGCAGGATATGCGCCGCGTACGGCGTCGTGGTGGCGCGATCAACTGGTCGATTTATGAAGACGTGCTGCAACCCGGCATTTTCGTCGAAACCTTTGTGGTGGGGTCCTGGATGGAACATCTGCGCGAAAAGGAACGCTACACCATGAACGACCGCAAGATTCAGAGCCGGGTCTACGCCTTCCATCAGGGCGAAAACATGCCCGACGTTCGCTATCTGGTGGCCCCGGCCTGACACAGGCCGCCCAGGCATATCAATCAACTCAATCAACAAGAGGTCCATGCAATGAGCACTTTCAGAACCACAGACGGTACGCAGATTTATTTTAAAGATTGGGGTACAGGTAAGCCGGTGCTGTTCAGCCACGGCTGGCCGCTGGATGGGGATATGTGGGATAGCCAGATGAATTTCCTGGCGGAACGTGGCTATCGCGTTATTGCGTTTGACCGTCGTGGCTTTGGCCGCTCAGAGCAGCCCTGGCAGGGATATGATTACGATACCTTCGCTTCCGACATTAACGATCTGATCAACTGCCTCGGTCTGGAAGACGTTACGTTAGTTGGTTTCTCCATGGGTGGTGGCGACGTCACCCGCTATATCGCCAATTATGGCACCGCTCGCGTTGCGGGACTGGTGCTGCTGGGCGCGGTGACGCCGATCTTTGGTAAAGCCGAAGATTATCCGCAGGGCGTGGATTTATCGGTGTTTGCTGGTATCCGTGACGGATTGAGAAAAGATCGTGCGCAGTTTATCAGTGATTTCGCCGCGCCTTTCTATGGCACCAACGCGGGCCAGACCGTTTCTGACGGCGTGCTGACGCAGACGTTGAATATCGCCCTGCTGGCATCACTGAAAGGGACGCTGGATTGCGTCACCGCGTTTTCTGAAACGGATTTCCGTCCGGATATGCAGAAGATTGACGTGCCGACGCTGGTTATACACGGCAGCAATGATCAGATCGTCCCCTTTGCCACCACCGGCAAAGTTGCGGCTGAGATGATTAAGGGTGCAGAACTGAAGGTGTACGAGAATGGTCCGCATGGTTTCGCGGTTACCCATCAGGATCAGTTAAATGAAGATCTGCTGGCGTTTCTGCAACGCTAGTCACAGCGTCAGGGGCGAATAAATTCGCCCCTGACGTGTAGGGTCGGCATTGATGCCGACCTTGCCAATGGTTATCGGGTCGGATGATTTACTTCAAGCGGACGCAAATCAAACACTAACACCTCGGCCTCATCGCCTTCGCTGAAGGTCAGCGTTTTTTCATTGCGCACCCGCGCACCATCTCCGGCTTTAAATTTCACGCCATTCACCGTGATGCTGCCGCGTGCCACATGGATATACGCATAACGATCATCATCCAGCGTCAGGGTCTGCTGCTCACCTGCACTGAAGAGTCCGGCGTAGATACGCACATCCTGACGAATGCTGAGTGAACCTTCCTGACCTTCCGGAGAAACGATCAGACGCAGATTGCCACGTTTGTCACTCTCAGGTACCGAGATTTGCTGATAGCCCGGCGGTGAGTTCTTCTCAGATGGCACCACCCAGATTTGCAGGAAGTGAACGCCATCCTCACTGGAGTGGTTAAACTCGCTGTGCGTCACGCCGCTGCCGGCACTCATCAGCTGCACATCACCCGGGACAATCACCGAACCCGTTCCCATCGAGTCTTTATGTTCCAGCGCGCCTTCCAGCACATAGGAGATAATTTCCATGTTGCTGTGCGGATGTGCACCAAAACCACGCGCTTTCGCCACCTGATCATCGTTGATGACTAACAGGTCGGAGAAACCTACCTGTTTCGGATCCCAATAGTTGGCAAACGAGAAAGTATGGTGCGAATGCAACCAGCCGTGCGCGCCGACACCACGTTGTTCTGACAGGCGTTGTTCAATCATGATCTGCTCCTCAATTCTCTGTGTTAACCGGGTAAAGGAGTGATGTCCCCTTCGTTGAACACAGATTAAGGTAAACAGATTTGCCAAGCAATGACGTGAAATTGCAATCAGTGTAACGAATTGGTGGACAATAAGGTCAATAAAAAGCGCGATAAATTGCGCCGCTACAGATCGACGGCGCAACGTATCACGCTATAAGTGACTTAAAGGCTGGAAAACTTATGCAGCACGCGAACCAGCTGAGTGACAAAGCCGTATTCGTTGTCATACCAGGAGACGGTTTTCACCAGCTGGATATCACCGGCTTCGCTGATTTCGGTCTGGGTTGCATCGAAAATCGAACCAAAGGGCACGCCAATCACGTCGGAGGAAACAATCGGATCGTCGGTATATTTAAACGACTCATTGTTTTCACAGGCTTTTTGCAGCGCAGCGTTAATCTCATCCACCGTGACTTTTTTATCCAGCACCGATACCAGTTCGGTGACAGAACCGGTTTTCACCGGCACGCGCTGCGCATGCCCTTTCAGCTTGCCAGACAAGGCCGGAATCACCAGGCCGATGGCTTTCGCTGCGCCCGTGGTATGCGGAATGACGTTTTCTGCTGCGGCACGTGAGGCGCGGAAATCTTTACCACGCGGCCCATCAACCAGCGCCTGGGTGCCAGTGTAGGCATGGACGGTGGTCATGGTGCCGACTTTAAT
This sequence comes from Pantoea sp. App145, assembly GCF_047947045.1. NCBI lineage: Bacteria > Pseudomonadati > Pseudomonadota > Gammaproteobacteria > Enterobacterales > Erwiniaceae > Pantoea > Pantoea sp. App145. The sequence goes on along the minus strand of NZ_CP133290.1, from coordinate 708,665 downwards.
GCCAAAGCTGTCGTTCAGCGCTTTCGCCATCGGTGCCAGGCAGTTAGTGGTGCAGGAAGCCACCGAAATGATGGTATCAGCCGCATCGAGCGTGTCATCGTTGACGTTAAACACGATGGTTTTCATGTCACCGGCCGGGGCAGAAATCAGCACTTTTTTCGCGCCAGCATCAATATGCGCCTGGGCTTTGTCCGCGGAGGTATAGAAGCCGGTGCATTCAATCACCACATCCACACCGAGCTGACCCCACGGGATGTTCTTTGCGTCTTTCTCAGCAAAAACCTGGATACTTTTGCCATCAACCACCAGGTTGTTGCCTTCAGCACTGACCGATACCGGGAAAGCACCGTAGTTGGAATCGTACTTCAGCAGATAAGCCAGCATTTCTGGCGAAGTGAGATCGTTGATAGCAACAATTTCAACCGCTTCTTTTTGCTCAAGAATACGACGCAGAACCAGGCGACCAATGCGACCAAAGCCGTTAATACCGATTTTTTTCATGATAGAAGTCCTTGCCATGGGTGAAGAGGAATTCAATAACAACCGGGAAAGATGACAATTAAATTAACTCAACTGCCGCCATCTCCCCCACGCATTCTGTGCGCAAAATTTCCGCAATGAAAAACGCCAGCGTGGATGCTGGCGTCGCGGATTAGTTGAGGTGCAGTTTTATTTCTGCGCCTGCCTGTTGCAGCGCGGTGCGTACTGTTGGCTCTTGGCTCAGGGCATTCAGTAAGCCATAGTCATGGATCATGCCGTTGTAACGGGTGACGGTGACGGGCACGCCTGCTGCGTCCAGTTTGCGTCCAAACGCTTCACCTTCATCACGCAACACATCCAGTTCGGCGGTTTGAATCAGCGTTGGCGGTAAGCCGCGTAACTGTTCAGTGGTGGCGCGTAACGGGGATGCCAGAATATTGTTGCGATCTTTTTCACTCGGGGCATAGCTATCCCAGAACCACTTCATCATGTTTTTGGTCAGGAAGTGGCCATCCGCGAACTGCTGGTAAGAAGCATCATCAAAGCTGGCGTTGGTGACCGGCCACAGCATGACGTCATAACGAATCGCCGGGGTGTGGAATTGTTTGGCCTGTAACGCCACTGCCGCCACCATATTGCCCCCGACGCTATTGCCGACCAGTGCCAGGCGGCTGCCATCGACGCCAATCTCTGCGCCATGCTGCGCGACCCATTTGGTGGCTTCATAAGCCTGAGTAATGGCGACCGGGAAATGTGCTTCCGGCGATGGGGTGTAATTAACAAACACCGCTGCCGCGCCTGATGCATTCACCAGATCGCGTACCAGGCGCTCATGCGTCTGATAATCGCCTAACACCCAGCCACCACCGTGGAAAAACATAAACACCGGCAATACGCCCTGCGCATGTTCTGGCTTCACGATGGTCAGCGTCAGCGGCTGACCCAGTACCTGAATGACTTTTTCACTCACCTGGGCAGCAGGCAGCTTGACGCCCTTCTGCGCGCCAATCAGTACCTGACGTGCCGCTGCTGGTGAAAGTTGCTCAATCGGTTTGCCGTTACCGCTGTTCAGCACTTTAAGAAAGGCCGCGACACCCGCTGTCGGTGCGGGAAGGTTTTCTTCGCTCGCGGCAAACGCTGCACTTATCTGACTCGCCAGTAATAAAGCACCCATCACCATCTTCAATTTCATTGTCTTTCCTTTTCAAATGTTACGTTAAACAACGCAATGGTTTTTCGCTTATTTGTTTTTTAACAGTTCTGCCGTCAGGTGGAAGAATGCGCCTTTGTCATTAGCATATTGCCCCCTGATTTCACCCGGGGTGGCATGAATATATTTTTTAAAAATACGGGTGAAGGTTTGCTGGCTGGTAAAACCATTTTCTATCGCAATTTCCAGCAGGGTTTTCTGGCTATGAATAATGGAAAACGTCGATCTGATGACCCGTCTCAGACGTATATATTCGCCGAGGTTATACCCGGTTACGTCGCGGAAGATCCGCTGGAAATGCCAGTGCCCATAACCACTTTTCCCGGTTACGGTGCTGACACGAATATTTTCGTCATACAGGTGGTCTTCAATCCAGTGGATAATGTCATCCACCACCGAATAAATAATCTTTTCATGCACCGGATAAGAGGTGGGCAGAAATGTCTTCTCAGCCGTCATCGAGTTCATATAACACCCTGCCTTGCAGATATTGAATAACAATATCAATCAGCTGTGGTGTAAAAGAAAGTTATACAAACGGATAGGTATACGAATGGATAATTGATTTTTATTTTTGGCCGCCCTTGAGGGCGACCGTGCGCATTACATCATCTGTGGCTCGCGAATCGCATTACCACGGGCAAAACGGCTCAGGCTATAGGGAGACAAATCGGTATAGGGCTGATCGTTCATCACCAGCTGTGAACACAACTTCCCGGCCCCCGGGCCGATGCCAAAACCATGACCACTAAAGCCAGAGGCGACGATCAGACCCGGAATCTGCGGAATTTCGTCAATCACCGGCACCAGGTCCGGGGTAGTATCAATCCAGCCACCCCAGGCATGATCGACGGCAATACCCTGTAATACCGGGAATTCATGCACCATTTTGGCAATCGCTTCGCGCAAAATTTGCTTGTCCGCCGCCGGATCCAGCACGCGGATTTTTTCAAACGGCGAGACCGCGTCCATCGACCAGGATCCTGCCGCTTCCGGACCGGAAAAGAACGAGCTATTGATGCGGATTTTCAGCTTTTTGGCGATTTTGCTGCGGTACATGGGATAAAAGCGTGTGGCATAACGCAGGTTCTGCGGCGCCAGGTCCAGTTGCCCGCGCCCGGATATTGCCACGGTATAAGATCCATCCAGACGCCGACGCATCGCCAGTCCAGGCACACTCAGACAGCCCGGGGTCACTTCTGCCGCCACTGTAGTCTTAAATGCCGTACCCAGAATGTTGGCGCTCGGCAGTTCAATGCCGTAACGCGTGCAGAAGCGTGAACTCCAGGCTCCGCCACAGCAGATGACCCGGCTGGTTTTGACCAGGCCGCGCTCGGTCCACACACCGGTTACACGACCGCCACTGATGTCCAGCCCGCGCACGGCACAGCGCTGCTGAATGTTGGCTCCCCGCTGCTGCGCCCCCATCGCCAGCGCAGGCACCGCCTGTGAAGGTTCAGCACGACCATCACTGGGCGACCACACACCACCCAGCCAGGTTGTTTTGCCACCAATACGTTCCTGAGCTTCTTTTGCCGACAGCAGCTGGCTGTGAAAACCGATATTTTTCGCCTGTTGACCCCAGCTTTCCCACTTTGCCAGGTCTGCCGCTTCGGTGGTGCCGTACAGGATACCGGTACGGCGGAAACCCAGGTCCCTGCCGATTTCATCCCCCAACTCAGACCAGCGTTGCAGGCTGTACATCGCCATCGGCAGCTCGTAAAGATCGCGGTTTTGTTGTCGCACCCAGCCCCAGTTGCGGCTGGATTGTTCGCAGGCCATCACCCCTTTTTCAAACAGCGCCACCGACACGCCGCGCTTCGCCAGTTCATAGGCGACCGAGGTACCGATGATTCCACCACCAATCACCACCACATCAGCCTGTGCAGGAAAGACTGGGCTGTCAGGCACTGCATCAATCTTTATGCGCATAGATCGTCCTCAACGTCTCAGGAACTGCATAAATCCAGGATGCCTTTACCGATTCTGATAGAGGTCCCAGCGGTTGCCGTAAATATCCTCAAACACCACTACCGTGCCGTATTCCTCTTCACGAGGTTCTTCGCAGAAGGTCACACCCTTTGCTTTCATTTGCTGATAATCGCGCCAGAAATCATCGGTTTGCAGAAACAGGAACACGCGTCCCCCACATTGATTCCCGATAAAACCTTCCTGACGCGGATTTGAGGCTTTCGCCAGTAACAGGTTGCAGTCGCTCTCCGGGTTGGGGTTCACCACCACCCAGCGCTTACCGGGTTGCGGCGTATCTTCGATTAAATGGAATCCCAGTTTCTGCGTGTAATATTCAATGGCCCGATCATAATCATCCACCACGATAGCCACATATCCCATACAACGTTTTTGTGTACGCATTGTTCACTCCTTTGTGTTTAGTGGTTTCATCATAAAGACGCTGAGCGGATCGGGTAAATAAGGCGGGAAAGCCGTGCACTGGCGATAGCCCATTTTCTCGTACAGCCGGATAGCCGCCTGTTGCTGATTGCCGGTTTCCAGCCGGGTCACCTCATAGCCCTGCTGCATGGCGAGGGTCTCAAGACGCTGCACAATCGCCTCACCCAGTTGGTGACCGCGCCACGCCGGGCGCACATAGATGCGTTTTAATTCTGCACCCCCGTCACCCTGCAACAAAATCGCCCCACAGCCCACCGGATGGTCAGCGGCATCGGTGACTATCAGGCAATGCAGCATGCCATCCTCAACCGTGGCGAGATCCAGACAATGGTTACTTTCCGCCGGATAAAGCACGCTCTGGAAAGCATCCAGTTCAGCGATCAGCTGTTGTAAATCGGTATTTTGCGGGTGGGTGGTTTTGATAGTAAACATCCTTGCGATCCTTCTGTTCCGGCAGGTTATTGATACATTGCTCCACATTACTTTTATCGCGAGGGAAATAGACTGGGTAAGACTTCTTTCGTATAGATGATTTCGTTATCCGCCGCATAAAAACGTTGATAGCCCTGCCATAAGGTCAGCCACGAGGAGTAATCATTTGTCTGTAACGCACGTAACTGCATAGTTAATCCCTGCCTTTTATCATATTGATTATCTTATCCGCCGCCACGACCCGGTCATCATTCGGGAACCATTTATTCGCCAGCATAATCACGGCAATGTGCTCTGACGGGATAAATACCGCATAGGTGGAGAAACCATTGGTGGAGCCGGTTTTGTTGTACCACGCCTGTTGTGGCGCAGGCTGTAGCGGGCGAATGGGCTGAGCAGCCATGCCCTGCATAATCCTCTGCCCGCTATTCCCCGCCACCAGCGTATGTTGTGTTACCGGCAAGGAATAATATTCCCACATCATCGCCTGCGTGAACGCCTCGGTGTGATATTGCCCCTGATGGGTGATGGCGATCGCCCGCCGCCATTCGGGATCAATTTGCACGTTATTGATCTGAATCGCCAGCCAGCGGATCAAATCGGCGCTGGTTGATTTCAGACCATAGGCTTCAGCATCCAGCGGGCCAGGTGTGACACGTACCGGTTGATCCTGTTTGTTGTAACCCTGGGCATAGTTTTTCATCTCTACCGGTGGCACCTGTACCCAGCTGTGATGCATCCCCATTGCGGGCAGCAGCTGTTGTTCCATTGCCTGCCGGAATGGCTGATGCAAGCTTTTAGCGGCGATCATGCCCAGCATCCCAATACCGAGGTTGGAATAAACCCGCTGTGTGCCAGGCGGCGCAGAAGGTTGCCAGTGCTGATACCATGCCATCAGTTGCTGCTGATTGGTCACTGCATCCGGCACAAACAACGGCGTGCCGCTGGTATGCGTTGCAAGGTTAAGCAATGTGACGCGATCAAAAGCACTGCCCTTGAGTTCTGGCAGCCAGTGGCTGGCGGTGTCGCTGAACTGTAACTTGTGCCGGACTGCTGCATAGCTCGCCAGCGTCGCGGTGAAGGTTTTACTCAGCGAGCCAATTTCAAACAGCGTTTCATTGGTGATCGGCTGTTGTGTGGTTTTCGACGCCACGCCGTAGTTATAAAACGTGGTTTTACCGCGATAAAAAATCGCCACGGCCATGCCGGGCACCTGATATTGCTGCATCAGCGGTGTGACGATCGGGTCGATGTCGGGAGTCTGGGCCAGTACGCTGCCGCTCACCAGCACTGCCAGTACGGCGATTTTTTCCATTAAACGCATTGATATTCCTTTAATTTTGGTAACGGGCGGATTTCAACCAACCACAATAAATTAAGTGAACAACTTCACAACTGCAACACGGCGTTTGCTCGCTCAGGCGCAGCGGGAATTACAATGATCTCCTTATCTCGCGGTTTTTCAGGAGGAAACTCGTCATGTTCGTCACCAATAAAGTTCGCATGAATCGCCTGTTTCAACACGGAAAATGTCTCGATGTGGCTATCGATCACGGCATTGCTAATGAACCCGATTTTCTCATTGGCCTGGAAAATATTGCCGGTGTGATGCGCAACCTGATTGCTGCCCAGCCGGATGCCATTCAGGTCAATTACGGCCAGGCCGATTTGTTGCAACGCGAAGTGGGACGCAAACCGGCGTTGGTGATGCGTACTGACGTCGGTAACGCCTATAACGCCGCCCGTCATCGCGAAATGTGGGCGGTGCTGCACAATCCGGAAGAACCGATTCTCGCCGCATTGCAGATGGATGCCGCTGCGGTGGTGGTCAATCTGTATCTGATCCCTGACGAACCTGGCATCTTCCGCATGTGCGTGGAGAATATTGGTCGCCTGCGCCAGGCCTGCGATCGTTACGCGATGCCGCTGATGATTGAACCGCTGGTGATGGCCCCTGCGGGACAGGGTGCCGCGTACGGCTCGATCGGTGACGTGGAGAAAATCGTGCCGCTGGTACGCCTGGCGCGCGAGTTGGGTGCCGATATCGTCAAAGCCGATCCGACTGAGAACGTGGAAGACTTTCATCGCGTGGTGGAAGCGGCGCGCTGCCCGACGCTGGTGCGCGGTGGCGGCAAAGGCGAGCTGGGTGCGGTACTGCAAAAAAGCGCGGCGCTGATGGCGCAGGGTGCCAGCGGCATGGTGTATGGCCGCAACGTTTACCAGCACGATAACCCATCACGCGTGGTGAAAGCGCTGATGGCGATTATTCATCAGGGAGCCAGCGGCCCGGATGCGCTGGAAATTTATCAGCAAGGTTAAGGGTTTGCTCCACGGATGAATACGGGTATAAACAATGTTCAACCCTCACCAGGATCAACATCGTGCAAATCACCCAGTTACCGTTTGGCATTACCCCGTGGGATCGCATCGAGCCGGAAACGCACCACGGAGAACGCGGCTTTGCGCTATGGCGTACGCAGCGTTTTAACGATATTCGTGTACGGATGGTGGAGTATTCACCGGGTTATCTGGCCGATCACTGGTGCCTGAAAGGGCATATTTTGTTGTGTCTTGAAGGTGAGATGCTGACCGAGCTGGAGGATGGCCGCTGTTTTACCCTGACTCCGGGCGTCAGTTACCAGGTCGCCGATAACGCCGAAGCGCATCGTTCATCAACGGAAACCGGTGCAAAGTTATTTATTGTCGATTAATCAATCGCGCCCTGTGTAGCGGCGCGATTCATCGCGCGATTTTAATCTTTACTGATGTTCCGCCAGTGAGTAAGCGGCGGTTAGATCCAGGCGTTGCCAGAAGGACTGATCCGCAGTGGTACCTGATAACGGATACCCTGCTGGCAGTGCCGATTTCACCATCAGCGCACGACGTTGCGCGTCAGACAACTGCGGCAACGCCGCTTTCAGCAGCACCTCAGCCCCAGCTGGTACAGTCACCGCCACATTTTTACCCGCGGCTTTCGGCAGGTTGTAGCTCATGGTAAAGCGATAGAACTGCTTCATCTGCGGCGAGGTGTAAGGGTCATCCTGACCGGCACTGCGTGCGCACTCTGCCAGCGAGGTACCACACTCTTTCTCCAGCGCCGCACGCAGCTGATCGCGCGCCTCACTGAACAGCGCCTGGTAGCGCGTGTCGTTCAGGTAATTGGCAACGTTACGTTCGGCCACCATGCGTGAACCCATCACATCCAGCGGGTAATGCACGCCCAGCACCAGACGCGAATAACCATAACGCGCACCACGGGTGACCAGCGCTTCAAAGCGTTCCGGCACCATCTCGGCCATCAGCAAGGCATCGGTGTAACCGGTGTTGGTATGGCCACTCGGAAAAGAACCGCCATCGGCGGTATACGGTTGATTATCTTTCACTACCGTATCATCCGGCACCAGATGGATGGTGTTGCCTTCATGCAGGAACGGGCGCGGATAGTTGAAATGCTTTTTCGCCGCGCCGGTGCTGACTTCGCTGGCCTTAATCAGTGCAGCAGCTTTGCCCAGTTCGCCCTTGTCATAGGCAGCCAGAAACGCTTTGCCCAGACGTGGACCCAGCGCATCGGCGAGGAAATAAAGATGGTTGATGCCTTCAGCATCGGCCAGCGCCTGATGGCGCGTGCCATGGGTGGCATTCAGATTGATGTTGGTGACAGTGGCGCGGTTGGCATCCAGCACGCTGGCCGGCAGAGCGCTAAAACCCGACAGCAGCGCGATGCCTGCCTGCTGATTGGCTTTGGTCTGGAAATCGTAACCTTTACTTTTCAGCCATGCGTAGTCAGCTTGCGTTGGTGACTGTTTGGCTTTTTCCAGCAGGTTACGCGTCAGCGCTGGGTTGTTACCCTGTAACGCAGCACGTTCAGCCTGCAACATCTGCTGTTCAAGATCGTTGTAACCTGCGTGAGCAGAACCGGTTGAAGTCTGGCTGGCGAGCGCGGCGGCGTCCGGCAGTGAGATCGCATGCGCCTGCTGCGCCAGCAGCAAAACGGTGGCCATCAGTGTATAGCGGGTTTTCATTATTTTCCCCTGTTATCAGAATATTACCTTGCCGGGGAAACACGCTAGCACCCTGATGTGACAGTTTTATTTCATTTAACGGCACTGACTGGCACAGTTTTGTACGCAAATTTGTGCCAGCGAACCACATGCGCTGTCTTTATTGTTGTTGCATTGAGATTGCTGGATATAACAGTTCTGCTGGCAGGCAGAGACATCACATTTCGCTGCGGCGGGTGTCAGTTGCGGTAGCGGCGTTTTTTGCTGCGGCTGCCAGTTGGTTTGTGCTGCGACGCCCAGGCTGGTCAGCAGCAGCAACAGGATAGTCCACTTCATCGCCTTACCCTCGTGTGGTTGGTCAGAATCAGTATGGCACACGGCATATGGCACCGACCCGTAGCGGCGCGATTTATCGCGCAATTTTGAGTTCTGAGCAAAAAAAAGCGCGATAAATCGCGCCGCTACACTATGCACATAATGAAACTATTGATTCATTCCTTACATGCTTATGCATCAATTTAGTGCACGGCAATGAACTATTGTTGTGCATACCATGCATATCTCCCAAAATAAAATTGATTAAAATCAATAAATATCAACCCATTGGTTCCTCAGCTGCTGACATCCCCCTATTGGTACAAAAGTTGCAAGCCTAATCCGTATTGCAAAGGAGACGATTATGAAAGCGATTGTGATTGGTGCTGGCATCGGCGGAATGAGCGCGGCGATTGCGCTGGAGAAAGAAGGTTTTAGTACGGTGGTGTTCGAAGCGGTGAAAGAGATGAAACCGGTCGGTGCCGCCATTTCCATCTGGCCCAATGGTGTGAAGTGCCTGAATGCCCTCGGCATGAAAGAATCACTACGTGCGCTGGGCGGTAATATGGCGTTTATGGCCTACAACGATGCCCACAGCGGCAGCACCCTGACCCGCTTCAGCATGTCACCGCTGGTACAGCAGGTGGGCGAATATCCCTATCCGGTCGCCCGTGCTGAACTCCAGGCGATGCTGATTGATACCTATGGCCGCTCACGCATCAACTTTGGTAAGCGCGTGACTCAGGTGGAACAAACCGCGTCAGGCGTCACCGCCTGGTTTGACGATGGCAGCCAGCAAAGCGCCGATTTTCTCATCGCGGCTGACGGTACCCACTCGGTTATCCGGCATTATGTGCTGGGTGAAAACGTTGAACGCCGCTATGCCGGTTACGTTAACTGGAATGGCCTGGTGACCATCGATGAAAGCATCGCCCCGGCGGACCAGTGGACCACGTTTGTCGGTGAAGGCAAGCGCGTCTCGCTGATGCCCGTCAGCGACAACCGGTTCTACTTCTTCTTTGATGTCCCGCTGCCAAAGGGATTAGCGGAAGATCGCAGCACGTTGAAAAGCGACCTGAAAGGTTATTTTGCTGGCTGGGCAGAGCCGGTGCAGCGTCTGATCGACACCATCAACCCGGACACCACCAATCGCGTAGAAATCCACGATATCGAACCCTTCAGCCAGTTTGTCAAAGGCCGGGTAGCGCTGCTGGGTGATGCGGCGCACAGCACCACGCCGGATATTGGTCAGGGGGGATGCGCGGCAATGGAAGACGCCATTGTGCTGGCGCAGACGCTGGCAGCCCATTCGCTGGGGATAGAAGATGCGTTACTGCGTTATCAGGCGCGTCGCGTGGAACGTACCAAAGATTTAGTGCTGAAAGCGCGTAAGCGTTGTGATGTCACGCACGCGAAGGACGCGGCCATTACCGCCGCCTGGTATCAGGATCTGAAAAATGAAACCGGCGAGCGGGTGCTGGCCGGTATGTGCGACACCATCGAAGGTGGCCCGCTGGGGTAAGTGGCCTGGTCGGCATCAATGCCGACCTACTCCTGTAGGGTGCGCATTCATGCGCACCAGGTGGCGGTAGTTACGACAGCCCGCGATTCTCCAGCATCGGGCCGATTTCCGGCGCTTTGCCGCGCCAGGCCAGCCACAGGTACTGCAAATCGGTGCTGTTGCCGCGTGACAGGATGTGTTCACGGAAGTGCTGACCATTTTCCCGCGTTAAGCCGCCCCGCTCCTCAAATGCCTGATAGCCATCATCGGCCAGCATCTGCGTCCAGATATAAGCATAATAACCCGCTGCATAGCCGCCGCCCCAGATATGGCGGAAATAGCTGGAGCGGTAGCGCGGCGGGACGGTTGCCAGGGCGATATTTTCCGCCGCCAGCGCCTGCAATTCAAAATGGCTGACATCTTCGGGATTATCATGGGGGGTCAGCGAGTGCCATTGCATATCCAGCAACGCGGCTGCCAGCAGCTCCGTCATGTCGTAACCTTTGTTGAACTTCGCCGCACGCACCATTTTCTCCCGCAGTTCAGCAGGCATCGGCTCGCCGCTCTGATAATGACAGGCATAATTGGCGAACACCTGCGGGTTGCTGGCCCAGTGTTCATTAATCTGCGACGGGAATTCGACAAAATCACGCGGTGTGGCGGTGCCAGACAGCGTGACATAACGCTGCGAAGCGAACAGACCATGCAGCGCATGACCAAACTCATGGAACAGGGTGATAACTTCATCCCAGCTAAGCAACGCTGGCTGACCTGCCGCCGGTTTAGTGTAATTACAGACGTTGTAAATGACGGGTTTGCTGCCCAGCAGTGTCGATTGATCGACAAAGTTGCTCATCCATGCGCCGCCGCTTTTGTTATCACGTTTAAAGAAATCGGTGTAGAACAGCGCCAGCGGCGTATCATCCGCATCGAAAATCTCATATACGCGGACATCGGGATGATAAACCGGCAAATCATGACGCTCGCTAAAGCGAATGCCGAACAACTGGCTGGCTGACCAGAACACGCCTTTCTCCAGCACGTTTTCCAGCGCGAAGTACGGGCGAATCTGGCTTTCATCCAGCGCGTATTTGTCTTTACGTACCTGCTCAGCGTAGAAGTTCCAGTCCCAGGCGCGCAGCGGGAAACTATGGTGCGACTGTTCAATGGCCTGCTGAATCTCTGCCGCTTCCCGCTCGGCCCGTCCACGGGCGGCAGGCACGATATTGCGCATAAAACTCAACGCCGCTTCCGGGGTCTTCGCCATCTGGTCCTGCAAACCCCACTCGGCGTAGGTTTTGAAGCCAAGCAGACTGGCCCGTTGCGCGCGCAGCTTTGCCATGCGCAGTACCAGCTCGCGGGTGTCGTTTTCATCGCCCAGCTCACAACGCGTCAGCGAACGCTGGAACAGTACCTCGCGTGTTGCACGTACGCTTAACGATTGCAGCACCGGTTGCTGGGTGGTGTTTTGCAACGGAATTAACCATTCGCCCGACAGGCCGCGTGCTTCGGCCGCCGCTTTGGCATGGGCCAGTTCCTCATCGCTGAGTCCGGCCAGCGCCGCCGGATTGCTGACGGTATACGCCCCCGTTTTGGTGGCGGCCAGCAGCCGATTACCAAACTTTGTACCGAGCGTGGCCAGCTCCTGATTACAGGCACGCAGCTGGTCTTTGTCAGCCTCATCCAGGCTGGCGCCCGCCAGCTGAAAATGTTGCCAGACCACTTCCACCAGGCGCATCGCTTCAGCATCCGGGCATTGCGTACCGCGGTGCTGATAAACGCTGTCGAGACGGGCAAACAGCTGGCTGTTCAGCGTGATTTCATCGTTCAGCGCCGTCAGCTGCGGAGTGATGATTTCATCCACTTCCTGCAGCAGTTCGCTGGTATTGGCGGAGGTCATGGCACCAAATACCAGATTAACCCGGCTCAGCAGTTGCCCGCTGCGCTCCAGTGCTTCATAGGTGTTTTCAAAGGTGGCAGGTTCCGGATTGCTGGCGATCGCCGCGACCTGCTGGCGTTTCTCTGCAATACCGGCTTCCAGCGCCGGGAGAAAGTCTGCTTCCTGAATAAGGTCAAACGGTGGGGTCTGGTACGGCAAGGTGCTGGCGGTGAAAAAAGGATTCGTTCTTGAATTCATTATCGCTCCTGATCATCAGCAACGCCGGAACAGGGTCCGGCGGGATGTCTCTATCCTGGCAGTTTCGCGTCGTCTCAACAACTCATCGTCTGACGCTGATAAACACTAATGATCTCTCCTGCCACCGCCACGGCAATTTCTGCTGGCAGCTTGCCCTTCACATCCGGTAAGCCGATCGGGCAACGCAGGCGGGCCAGGGTATCCGCTGCGATCCCTTTCCCCTCCAGCCGATAGCGAAAACGCTGCGCTTTGGTTTCCGAACCAATCACCCCGGCATAACAGAAATCGCCACGACGCAATATGGCTTCGCTCAGCGCCAGGTCGAGCGGATGATGATGGGTCATCACCACGAAATAGCTGCCCGGCCGCGCTTCGGCTACACCGTCCACCGGCTCCTCCAGCTGCCGCACCGAGACGCCATCCGGCACTGTGCGGAACTGCGCTGCACGGCTATCAATCCAGGTTATGTGACAGGGTAACGTTGCCAGCAACTGTACCAGTGCCTGGCCGACATGCCCGGCACCGTATACCTGAATTTCTGGCTGCTGCTGCATCAGCGGCTCAAATAAAATCGTTGCCATGCCGCCACAACACTGCCCCAGCCGCGCACCCAGCGCAAATTCCTCGCTATGCGGCGTAGCACGCTGCTGTTGCAGCATCTCCCGTGCCTGGGCGAGGCATTGATATTCCAGATGACCGCCGCCAATGGTGAGAAAGCTGTCGCTGGCGGTGACCACCATTTTGCTGCCGCTGTCACGCGGCACCGAACCTCGCTCGCTGAGCACGGTCACCAGCACACAACTCTGCCGTTTTTCCCGCAGGCTATGCAGCACACTAATCCAGTCGTGGTAGATCATCATCCGCTCCAGAGAGGCGCTGGACGCCCCAGAAAACCCGTTCCGGTGTGGCAGGCGCATCCAGCAGTGGATGCTGACGATAATCCGCCACGCTGGCGATCGCATCCTGCAACGCGCACCACACGGCAATCCCCAGCATAAACGGCGGTTCGCCGACGGCTTTGGAGTGGAACACCGTCTGCTGTGGATTTTTGCGATTCTCCACCAGGGTGACGCGCAGATCCGCCGGGACATCGCTGATAGCCGGGATTTTGTAGCTGGCCGGTCCATCAGTCAGCAGTTTGCCCTGATCGTTCCACACCAGTTCCTCACAGGTCAGCCAGCCCATGCCCTGCACAAATCCCCCTTCCACCTGGCCGATATCAATCGCCGGATTCAGGGAGGCGCCCACGTCATGCAGGATATCGGCACGCAACAGGCGGTACTCGCCGGTGAAGGTATCCACCAGCACTTCGCAGCAGGCCGCGCCATAGGCGAAGTAGTAAAACGGCGTGCCGCGCCCGGCGTTGCGGTCGTAATGAATGCCCGGTACGCGATAGTAGCCGGTGGCAGAAAGCGGCACCTGATTCAGCCATGCCTGCTGGCAGACCTGGGCGAAGGTAAAATGCTGCTCTCCGACCCGGACGATGCCGTTGCTGAAATTCACCCGCTCCGGTCCGCACTGATGCAGTTTGCACAGCATTTCAGTTAAGCGATCGCGCAACGTCTGCGCCGCATCCTGGGCGGCTTTGCCGTTCAGATCGGCCCCACTGGAGGCGGCCGTCGGTGAGGTGTTGGGCACTTTACCGGTATCGGTGGCGGTGATCTGGATTTGGCTAATGTCGATTTGCAGCACTTCAGCGACGATCTGCGCCACTTTGGTATTCAGTCCCTGGCCCATTTCGGTGCCACCATGGTTCAACTGCACCGTGCCGTCGGTGTAAATCAAAATCAACGCCCCGGCCTGATTGAGGAAGCTGGAGGTGAATGAGATGCCAAATTTAACTGGCGTCAGCGCCAGACCGCGTTTCATCACCCGATTGGCCGCATTGAACGCCTGAATTTCGCTGCGCCTCGCCGCGTAGTCGCTACTGTTTTCCAGCTGCGCGGTGATCTCATCCAGCAGATTATCTTCCACCTGCTGGTGATAATGGGTGACGTTGCGATCCTGCTTACCGTAGTAGTTACGTTTGCGCAGTTCCAGTGGGTCGAGCTGCAACTCACGCGCGATGTGGTCCATGATTTGCTCAATCGCCACCATGCCCTGCGGACCACCGAAGCCACGATAGGCGGTATTTGACGCGATGTTGGTACGGCAGCGGTAACCAGTAATCAGCGCATCGCCGAGGTAATAAGCATTATCGGCATGGAACATGGCTCGATCGACTATCGATCCACTAAGATCGAGCGAATATCCACAATTTCCTGCCAGATCGATCTTCACCCCGCAGAAACGTCCTTCATCATCGAAACCGACGTCGTAACGCACATAAAAGGGATGACGCTTGCCGGTGATACGCATGTCATCACGTCGGGCGAGACGCATTTTCGCTGCCCGCCGGGTCTGGCGCGCGGCAATCGCGCACAGGCAGGCCACCCCTGCTGCCTGCGTTTCTTTACCGCCAAATCCCCCACCCATGCGGCGCATATCGATGGTGACATTGTTCATGCTGATCCCCATCACTTCTGCCACCAGCTTCTGCACTTCGGTGGGGTTTTGTGTGGAGGAGAACACCTGTAAATTGGCATCCTCACCGGGGATCACCAGTGCCGTCTGGGTTTCGAGATAAAAATGTTCCTGGCCACCGATATGAAAACTGCCCTGAATACGGTGTGGCGCGCGCGCCAATGCAGCATCGGCGTCACCGCGCTGATGGACATGAGGTTGCTGAACAAAATATCCCTGCTCCAGCGCCTCGCACACATCCAGAATCGCCGGTAACGGTTCATATTCGACGATAGCCGCCGCCACTCCGGCGCGTGCCGCTTCCGGGGACTCGGCGGCGACGGCAATCACCACCTGACCGAGGTACTCGACTTTATCCTGCGCCAGCAGCGGATCACCGGGTTCCAGCGGACCAACATCGTTGATCCCCGGCACATCACGCCAGGTCAAAACACTGACCACGCCTGGCACTGCGTAGCAGGGCAGCACATCGAGCCGGGTGATACGTGCATGGGCATGCGGGCTGAGTAACGGGCACAGATGCAGCAAACCGGGCAGTTCCGGTTTATCGTCGATATATATTGCTTCGCCGGAAACGTATTTATCGGCGCTCTCGTGCTTACGGCTGCGACCGACGCCCGTCTGGATCCCGGCGTCAAACTGCGTCTTTAACAGGGTTTCATTCAATTGCGGGCGGTTATGAGACATAGCGCGTTACCTCGGCAATGGTCAGTTCACCACTGGCCTGCGCGTAGTAGCGCCGCAACAGATTACGCGCTACTTGCAGGCGATAAGCCGCGCTGGCGCGGAAGTCGCTCAGTGGCTGAAAATCATGGCTCAGGGCAGCGCAGGCAGTTTCAATGGTGGCCAGATTAAAAGGCGCACCGGCGAGCGTAGCCTCAGCATGTAATGCACGTTTGGGTGTGGCTGCCATGCCACCAAAGGCCATACGCACACGCTGCACCGTACCGTTTTCCAGTTGGATATTGATGGCGGCAAAGATGGCGGAAATATCGTCATCCAGGCGTTTTGACACTTTCCAGGCAACAAAATCAGGTGACACTGTCACACGGGGGATGATGATGGCGCGGATAAACTCGCCCGGTTGTAACACCGTCTGGCGATAACCGGTGAAAAACTGTTCAAGCTCCACTTCACGACAATGCCCCCCCTGCTGTAATTCCAGCCGGGCGCTAAGCGCCAGCAGCATTGGCGCGGCATCGCCAATCGGTGAGGCATTACCGATATTGCCACCGAGCGTCCCCTGATTGCGGATTTGCAGTGAAGCGAAACGCTCCAGCATGGCACTGAATGCCGGAATGCGCGACGCCAAAAACTGATAACAATGATGCAGTGATGCCCCCGCGCCGAGACGCCAGCTTTCATCATCCTCAAGACAGGTCTTCAGCTCCGCTACCTGCTCCAGCGCGATTAACAGCGGGATACGCTGATACTGCTGGGTGATTTGTAAGCTGAGATCGGTGCCACCCGCCAGCAAACGCGCTTGCGGATGCTGCTGATACAACGCCGCCAGTTGCTCCACCGTTTTAGGGACAAAACACCGGCTACCATTGGCGTCCAGCACCTGCACTTCATTGCTGACCAACGCCTGTAAGCGCTGCACCAGACTGGCCTCGCTCTGGCTGAAGTTATCACTGGCTGGCTGTGCGCAGGCCTGCTGCGCCGCATCCATTATCGGACGGTAACCGGTGCAACGGCACAGATTCCCCGCCAGAGCCTGCTCTGCCTGATGCCGATCCCAGCCGTTACTGTTTTTCTGTAAGGTAAATAACGACATGACAAATCCCGGCGTGCAGTAGCCGCATTGTGAGCCGTGACAATCAACCATCGCCTGCTGCACCGGGTGCAGATCGTTCCCCTGGCGCAGGTCTTCCACGGTGATCAACTGTTTTCCCTGCAAGCTGCTGACCAGCGTCAGGCAGCTGTTTACCGTTTCATAGTGCATACGACCATCCACTACCTTGCCCAGCGTCACGGTACAGGCACCACAGTCGCCTGAGGCGCAGCCTTCTTTGGTGCCACGTCGTTGCTGGTGATTACGCAGATAATTCAGCACGGTGAGATTGGGATCGAGGGCATGCTCGGTCACCAGACGGTTATTAAGCAGAAACTGAATCATGCAGCTTTCACCCCGCTGTCACGTTGCCAGACGGGCTGACCATTAACCCAGGTCTGGGCGATGTTGCGATCGTCACCCAGCGTCATCAGCACAAACAGTTTTTCCCAGATATCTTTGCTGTTGGCATAGCGCAGTTGCTGTAAAGCTGATACTGCCGGGTCAAGTACCACGAAATCCGCCTCTTTACCGGGATTGAAATTGCCGATGGCATGATCAAGATCGAGCGCATGCGCCCCACCCAGCGTTGCGTGGTAGAAGGCTTCACAGGCGCTGAGTTTGTAGCGTTGCAGCTGGCCAACTTTATAGGCTTCGCCCAGCGTCTGGAGCAGATTGAAGGTGGTACCAGCACCGACATCAGTGCCAATCCCCATACGCACCCCCTGTTGCCAGCAGCGTTTGATGTTAAATAATCCGCTGCCGAGAAACAGGTTGGAGGTTGGACAAAAGGCTATCGACGAATCGGTGTCGTGCAGGCACTGCCATTCATGGTCTTCCAGATGCAGGCAGTGGGCAAACACGCTGCGTTTCCCGGTGAGCTGGTGCTGGTGATAGACATCAAGATAGCCTTCGTGCTCCGGGAATAACTCTTTCACCCAGGCAATTTCCTGCGGATTTTCGCTCAGGTGGGTATGCAGCCAGGTATCGGGAAATTCCGCACGCAGCTGGCTCACTTTTTCCAGCAACTGAGGCGATGATGTAGGGGCAAAACGCGGTGTCAGCGCATAACTTAACCGCCCGCGATTGTGCCAGCGCTTAATCAGGTCACGGGTTTGCAGGTAGCTGGCTTGCGGCGTTTCCGTCAGATAAGCCGGCGCGTTGCGATCCATCATCACTTTTCCAGCGATCAGGCGCATATTGAGTTGCTCCGCAGCGCTAAATAAGGCATCGACCGATTGTGGATGCACCGTTCCGAACACCAGCGCGGTAGTGGTGCCATTCGCCAGCAGCTGGTGTAGAAAAAATGCCGACATCTGCGCGGCGTGGTCGGGGCAGTGATATTGGCTTTCTACCGGAAAGGTGTATTGATTCAGCCATTCCAGCAACTGCTCACCAAATGCGCCGATCATCTCGGTCTGTGGATAATGGATATGGGTGTCGATAAAACCCGGCACGATCAGTTTGCCACGCAGGTCGGTCAGGTTGGCGAGATTGATATGTGTCTGCGCAGTTTCCCAACTTTCCAGGCTGACGACTTTGCCGTCGCGCAGTGTCAGTACCCCATCTTCGAGGTAACGAGCCTGATCGGCTATGGTGTCAGGCTGACTAGCCAGGGCGGTAAAGTCAAAAAAGCTGGCCCGCAGTGTGGTTTCGGATGCAAAAGGCATAAAATGTTCCTTAATTGAGAAAGCACCCGGCTTTCTCTTTGTTATGGCAGGTGACGGCCTTTTATGCAGATTGCAAACAACATGCCAACGCAGATTTGTTATTTTTATTCTAATTTACAATGAGTTGCGTTTATTTTCGTGTTTTTGTGTTGCGAACCCCAGGCAACCGAATGCGCAACCGGTTGCCTGGGGTCGCAATCGGTTGCGATTTAACAACTGGCCTTTTTGGTGCGATTGGTGTGAGAGTGACGTGTGTCATCGTGGTGCAGGCCTGCGCCATCATTGTGCATGATAAATTCAGTCACCACTCTTCATGGGCAGAAAATCAGGGTTAATGCTAAGGTGTGGTCTGGAACCTGAAATTGTTTAAGGAACAGTGAGATGATTATTTTTGTTACCGGCGCGACCGCCGGTTTTGGTCAAAGTATCACCCGCCGCTTCATTGCTACCGGTCATAAAGTGATCGCCAGCGGACGCCGCGCTGAACGCCTGCAGGCACTGAAAGACGAGCAGGGCGACAATCTGTATACCGTTCAGCTGGACGTGCGTAACCGCGCGGCCATCGAGGAGGCTATCGCCGCCCTGCCTGCCGAATGGCGCAATATTGATGTGCTGGTTAACAATGCCGGTCTGGCGTTAGGCGTAGAGCCAGCACACAAGGCCAATATTGAAGACTGGGAAAATATGATCGACACCAATAACAAAGGTTTGGTGTATATGACGCGCGCGTTGCTGCCAGCCATGGTGGAACGCAACGTCGGTCATATTATCAATATCGGCTCAATTGCCGGTAGCTGGCCGTACTTAGGGGGCAACGTTTATGGTGCGACCAAAGCCTTCGTGCGTCAGTTCAGCCTGAATCTGCGTACCGATTTGCACGGCACCGCGCTGCGTGTGACGGATATCGAACCAGGTCTGGTAGGCGGTACCGAGTTTTCCAATGTCCGTTTTAAAGGCGACGATGGCAAAGCGGATAAAGTGTATGAAGGCACCACCGCACTGACAGCCGAAGATGTCACCGAAGCGGTGTATTGGGTCGCGACGCTGCCGAAGCACGTCAATATCAATACGCTGGAGATGATGCCGGTGACACAAACACTGGCCGGTCTGAAGGTTCATAAAGAATAAATCGTAGCGGCGCGATTTATCGCGCCGCTACGCTTCACTACCCCAGCCAGCCACAATAATCAGCATGCCACTTAAGGCTATCAGGCCCCCTGCCCAGTCCCACGGGCTGAGTTTTACCCCATCAACCACCCGCAGCCAAATCAGCGCCGTCATCACATACACACCACCGTAGGCGGCATAGACGCGCCCACTCGCCGCCGGGTGTAACGTCAGCAACCAGACAAATAGCATCAGGCTGGCCGCGGCCGGTAGCAGCAGCCATGCCGTCGCCCCCTTCTTCAGCCACAGCCACGGCAGAAAGCAGCCAACAATTTCCGCGATGGCAGTGAAAAAGAACAACAGTGCGGTTTTAACCAGCATAAAAAGTCTCTCAGAAGTCTCAACAAATGCCTCACCGCTGGTGAGTAAAGAAGCAGCGATGATATACTAGCGACCATTGTTGTTACAGCCACCATCGCGGCTGTGCTGGCGTTAACTGAAGGAAAAGATGATGAAAAAACTGTTTCCCGCACTACTGGCTGCGGTGCTGACCTCCAGCGTACTGCTGGCTGCCCCTATGGCTTCCGCGCAGACGGATAAGCTGATCATTGAAAACGGCAACAGCGCTGCCAGCAATGAGGCGGCACGTCAGAGTAAAGAACAATGGAATGACACCCGCAACCTGCGCAACAAGGTCAACACCCGCGTCGAAAAAGAGTTCGATAAAGCTGACAAAGCGTTTGATACCCGCGACTCCTGTGAAAAAAGCTATAACGTCAACGCCTACTGGGAACCTAATACCCTGCGCTGTCTGGATCGTCGCACCGGTCGCCCGGTCGCCCCATAAGCCGCTGATGCTGCTATAGTCATCAAGGGAATAAAAACCAAAGGAGTGTGTGATGAATAAACGTGTAGCCGTTGTATTGTTGTCCCTGCTGGCATTGCCGATGCTGGCACAGGCCTCCTGTGAAAGCGTAAAAGCAGATATCAGCAAAAAAATCATCAGTAACGGCGTAGCCGAGTCAGATTTCACCCTGGATATCGTCGCGAACGATCAGGCCGACCAGGCCGGTGGCCAGGTTGTGGGCCATTGCGAAAACGACAGTCAGAAAATTGTCTACAAAAAGCTGAACCACGACGCTGACAGCAACGAACCCAATGCTGCGGGCAGCTCACAGGATTCATCTTCACAGTAAACATACCCTGTAGCGGCGCGGCTTTTCACGCCGCTACTCATTCTCCGGTCGCTGATGCGGCATCAACCACGCAATCCACAGTGTCAGGCTGGCAATCAGCAGCGCCACCACAAACACCCATTGCAACGAACTGGCGATCTGGGCTATCCACTCCTGCAATGTTCCGTGTGGCAATGCCTGGCGGCTATCATGCGACATGATTTTTTGCATCGGATCGCTAGCCTGCGGCAGCCGTAGCATCAGGTTATAATTCAGCACCGCCCCCATCAGCGCCGTCCCAATCGCCGAACCCAGCATCCTGCTAAACATAATCGACGCGGTACAGATACCGCGAATCTCGTAATGCGCATGGTTTTGTACCGAAACCAGGAAGGTGGTGCTGGTCATCCCCATGCCCGTGCCGATGACAAAAGCGGTGAGTCCAGCCTGCAAAATGCTGCTGTCGGCGCGCAACAGCAGCAATAACGCACTACCGGCAATTAACAATAGCGCTCCCAACTGGGCGGTAAAGCGGTAAGAGGTCATCAGCATCAGACGCCCACTCAGGGTGCTGGCGAGTGGCCAGCCAATCGACATCATCGCCAGCGCACTGCCCGCCTGTAACGGTGTGCCACCGGTAATGCCCTGAATCCAGGTGGGCAGGAAAGCGCTGATCCCCATCATCGCTGCCCCGATAATCAGATTGCCCGCATTGCCCGCCACAATTAACCGGCTGCGCCAGATGGCCAGCGGGAACAGGGGTGCCGCCGCGCGTTGCTCATGACGTTTGAGGAAAAACGCGGCGATAAACGCCATCAGCACGAAAAACAGCAACCAGTAGCCAAGCACTTCTGCCTGCAACAGGGCGATCAGTAACGCGCTGACGCTTAGCATTAGCCAGGCGCAGCCGGTGATGTTCAATGCACAAGATTGTTGTTGTTCACGTGCGGGAAGGAATCGCGCCAGCAGCAGCATGGAAATCAACCCAATCGGCACGTTGACCCAGAAAATCACCGCCCAACTGAAGTGCTGCACCAGCCAGGCGCCGCTCAGCGGGCCGAGTATTGCCGCCACTCCCCAGACGCTGGAGAGCCAGCCCTGCACATTGGCGCGTTCGCGCGGCGAGTAGATGTCCGCGACGATGGTGGTGGTTAGCGGCATGATGGCTCCCGCCCCCAGCCCCTGAAAAGCACGGAACAGAATCAGCCATGTCATGCTGTGGGCAAAACCACACAGCACCGAACCGATCAGGAACAGCGAAACGCCAACAAAAAATAGCGTTTTTCGGCCCCACATATCTGCCAGCCGCCCGTAAAGCGGCACCGTCACCGCCTGGGTGAGCAGATAAATGGAGAAAACCCAGCCAAACTGCGAGAAGCCGCCCAGATCGGCAATGATGGTGGGCATCGCCGTCGCCACAATGGTGACCTCAATTGCCGCCATAAACATAGCCAGCATGCAGGCTACGAGGATCCAGTGGCGGTTTCCCGTTTGTATTTCTGCGCTCTCAGTCATTTTTTTACCTTCCTTTGTCTCAAGGCTAGACGAAATTTGCCGTCGTCAATTTCCTCTGCGTGCGCCCTGTTGTGACATTGTCACACAATTCGATGAATTTTTTTTATTGTCATAAATTGCCTGATTTCATGCGGGCTGAACCCATTTTTTCCCCTTTTTCTATCTGTCTGATTTTCCCCTGAAAACTGGCATGTTTCGTTTTAGGTTGCTATAGGTCTAAAACCCCTTTCCCGGTTTTCACTGGAAAAGTGACATTAAGAAGTCGTTTTATCTGCAATCTTAATTTTTTCAACGCTTTTATGATTCAGGGAGAAGCACGCTATGCAAAACGCATCGCTTGCCCGACGAGCCGGGTTGGCAGTGCTTGCCATTTTGGTGGTGGTTGGGCTGCTGGTCTGGGGACTCGGGCTGGATACGCTGCGTGCCCGTCGGGTGGATTTAATCTACCTTGGGCAACAGCATCTGTTTTTGGTGTTCTGGTCGATGTTCTTCGCGCTGCTGGTCGGCATTCCCAGCGGCATTTTGCTAAGCCGTCCGTTTGCCCGGCGCTGGGCCGAGTACGTGATGCAGATTTTCAACGTCGGCAACACGTTGCCGCCACTGGCCGTGCTGGCCCTGGCGATGGTGATTGTCGGCATCGGCGATCGCCCGGCGTTAATTGCGCTGTTCCTCGCCTCTCTGCTGCCTATCGTGCGGAATACCTTTGCTGGACTGAGCGCGGTGCCCCCTTCGCTGCTCGAAGCCGCCAACGGTATTGGCATGACCAAATTTCAGCGTTTACGCCAGGTGGAAATCCCCAATGCGCTGCCGGTGATCCTCGCCGGGGTACGGATTGCCACCGCCATCAATGTTGGCACGGCACCACTGGCGTTTTTGATTGGTGCCAGCAGCTACGGCGAGCTGATTTTTCCGGGCATCTATCTCAACGATTTCCCAACGCTGATCCTCGGTGCAGCGGCAACCGCCCTGTTCGCGCTGATTCTCGATATGCTGCTTGCCGCAGTGGGACGCATCCTCAGCCCGCACTCAGCGGCATAACCACAGGAGTCTTGTGATGGCCACTGCCAACCTGCTGGCGCGCTGGGCGAAACGCACTGCGCTGGCGCTGACCGCAACCCTGGCACTCAGCCAGGCCGCTGCGGCTGCCACTCCCATCGTGATGGCGACCAAAAGTTTTACCGAGCAGCACATCCTTTCCGCCATGACGGTGTTGTGGCTGCAAAAGAAAGGTTTTCAGGTGATCCCAAAAACCAATATCGCCACCACCATTGGTCGTAACGCGATGATCAACAAACAGATTGATATGACCTGGGAATATACCGGGACGTCGCTGATCATCTTTAACCACATCAATAAGCCGATGTCGTCGCAACAGGCCTATCAAACGGTGAAAGATCTCGACGGTAAGCTGGGGCTGATCTGGCTGGACCCGGCACCCATGAACAATACCTACGCCTTCGCCATGAAACGCGAACGTGCTGACAAGGAAGGTATCAGCACGATGTCGCAGCTGGTGGCAAAGCTGGAGCAGATTCGTAAGACCGACCCGGATCATAACTGGAAGCTGGGGCTGGACCTGGAGTTTGCCGGGCGTTCTGATGGTCTCAAGCCGTTACAGAAGGCCTATAACATGCCGCTTGACCGCCCACAGATTCGGCAGATGGACCCCGGTCTGGTGTACAACGCGGTGCTGGAAGGCTTTGTTGATGCCGGCCTGATCTATACCACTGACGGACGCGTCAAAGGCTTTGATCTCAAGGTGCTGGAAGATGATAAGCACTTCTTCCCAAGTTACAACGTCACGCCGGTGGTGCGGAAAGATGTGCTGGAGAGCCATCCCGGGCTGGCAGCGGCGCTGAATCAGTTGTCACCGTTGATCACGGACGAGGCGATCACTGAGATGAATAAACGCGTCGATATCGATCACCAGTCCCCTGAACAGGTGGCACGTGATTTCCTTCAATCCAAAAACATGCTGTAAGGAGGCGCTATGGATACCCTGCATTACATCATGGATAACTGGGACACCCTGCTGGCCCTGACCTGGCAGCATACCTGGCTGGTGCTGGTGGCGGTGGGTTTTGCCATTGTCGTTGGCGTGCCGCTCGGCATTTTGATTGTGCGCTTTAAATGGCTGGCGACGCCGGTATTGGGCGTTGCCACCATTGTGCTGACTATTCCGACCATCGCGCTGTTTGGCCTGATGATTCCGCTGTTTTCGCTGATCGGTCAGGGTATTGGTGCCCTGCCTGCCATCACCGCCGTGTTTCTTTATTCACTGCTGCCAATTGTGCGTAACACCCATACCGCGCTAGAGAATTTACCACCGGGCCTGCGGGAAGCAGGACGTGGCATTGGTATGACCTTCTGGCAGCGCCTGCGCTGGGTTGAGATCCCCATGGCATTGCCGGTGATTTTTGGTGGTATCCGCACCGCCGTGGTGATGAATGTCGGTGTGATGGCGATTGCTGCGGTGATCGGTGCGGGTGGTTTGGGCCTGCAACTGCTGGATGGCATCAGCGGCAGCGATGTGCGGATGTTGATTGCCGGTGCGTTGATGATTTGTGTGCTGGCTATTGTACTTGACTGGCTGCTGCATCGTTTGCAGTCGGCGCTGACTCCTAAGGGGATTCGATAATGATAAAACTGGAAAACCTGACGAAAACCTTTACCCAGAAAAACGGCACCCGCTTCAATGCTGTTGATAACGTCAGCCTGGAGGTTCCCGCCGGGGAAATGTGTGTGCTGCTCGGTCCTTCTGGCTGCGGCAAAACCACCACGCTGAAAATGATAAATCGACTGATTCCCGCAACCAGCGGCAGAATTTTGATCAATGGTGAAGACACCAGCATGCAGGATACCGTGACACTACGCCGCAATATCGGCTATGTGATCCAGCAGATTGGTTTGTTCCCCAATATGACGATTGAAGAGAACATTACCGTGGTGCCCCGCATGCTGGGCTGGGATAAAAAGCGTTGCCGCGAACGTGCGACCGAATTGATGAGCATGGTAGCGCTCGATCCGACAAAATTCCTGCATCGCTACCCGCGCGAGATGTCCGGTGGCCAGCAGCAGAGGATCGGCGTGATCCGCGCGCTGGCGGCGGATCCACCGGTACTGCTGATGGATGAACCTTTCGGTGCCGTTGACCCGATTAACCGCGAGGTGATCCAGAATGAGTTCCTCGACATGCAACGGCAATTAAAGAAGACGGTTATGCTGGTCAGCCACGATATCGACGAGGCATTGAAGCTCGGTGACCGCATTGCGGTGTTTGGACAGGGCAAAATTGTGCAGTGCGCCAGCCCGGATGAATTGCTGGCGAAACCGGCGAATGATTTTGTTGGATCGTTTGTCGGCCAGGACCGGACCCTGAAACGTTTGTTGCTGGTGCAGGCGGGTGACGTCACCGATCAGCAGCCGACCATTACGGTGCAGCGCAGCACCCCGCTACAGGAAGCCTTCGCCACCATGGATGATAACGATATGCGCTCGGTAACGGTGGTAGATAATGATGGTAAGCCGCTGGGCTTTGTGAAACGCCGCGAAGCACGCGGGGCCAATGGACGCTGTGAAGAAATGCTGCATACCTTTACCGTCACCGGCAAAGCCGAAGAGAACCTGCGTGTCGTCCTGTCCAAATTGTATGAGCACAATTTGGTATGGATGCCGATTGTCGATGAGGATGGCCGTTACAGCGGGGAGATTTCGCAGGATTATATTGCGGACTATCTGAGTTCGGGACGGACACGTCGGCGGTTAAATCCTTAACCGCACTGATCCGTAGCGGCGCGATTTATCGCGCAATCCCGTGCACGATGCGGGAAAAACCCGCGCGATAAATCGCGCCGCTACGTCAGTGTTTAATGGGAGTCCTCTGCCGCAGTCGTCAGTGCGGCGTTGTTCTGCTCTGATGGCAGCATCACGTTGAGCACAATCGCCAGGATGCCGCCGGTGGTCACCGCATGGCCAAACAAATTGGTGATGATCATCGGGAATTGTTTCAGCACATCCGGTACCGCTTCTACTCCCAGACCCAGACCAAATGACACCGCCACGATCAGCATTTCACGGCGTCCCAGCGGCGTCTGCGTCATCACGCGGATCCCCGCAGCGACTACGCTACCGAACATCACCAGCGTTGCTCCACCCAATACCGGCGGCGGAATTTGCTGC
The DNA here is from genome assembly GCF_047947045.1 of Pantoea sp. App145. NCBI lineage: Bacteria > Pseudomonadati > Pseudomonadota > Gammaproteobacteria > Enterobacterales > Erwiniaceae > Pantoea > Pantoea sp. App145. The sequence continues at coordinate 682,234 of NZ_CP133290.1, read as the reverse complement.
AACAGATTGCCAATCACCGGGAACACGCCCAGCAACACCAACATCAGACCAATCACCATGCCGACATAACGGCTGGCGACGCCGGTCATCTGAATGACACCGTTATTCTGCGCGAAGGTGGTGTTCGGGAAAGCAGAGAACATCGCGGCCAGCACGCAGCTGATGCCATCCGCCAGGATGCCGCCCTGCAAACGCCTCTGGAAGCCCTCTCCCTCAATTGGCTGGCGCGACAGCAGGCAGTTTGCGGTGAGATCCCCAACGGCTTCGATAACGCTAATCACAGAAACCAGCGCAATCGGCACAAAGATCGCCCAGTCAAAGTTGAAGCCAAAGCGGAAAAAACCCGGCATCACCAGCCAGCTGCTGGTTGCCATCGGTTTCAGTTGCAGATGGCCGGTCAGTGCGGCAGCAATACAACCTACGGCGATGCCCGCCACCACTGCAATCAGTCGTGCCCAGCGGTTACGTGAACGGTTGAGTGCCACAATCACCAACAACGTCAGTGCGCCCAGCGCCAGATTCCACGGAGCGCCGAAGTCAGCCGCGTTATGACCACCGGCCCAGTCAGTGATGCTGACTTTTATCAGGCTGATGCCAATCAGGGTGATCACTGTGCCAGTCACCACTGGCGTTAACACTTTACGTAACGGCGCGATACAGCGGCTGATCAGCATCGGGATCAGCGCAGCGATCAGGTTGCAACCAAAGATCATCGCCATGATGTCTTCCGGCGATCCGCCGCGTGCTTTCACCATCAGGCCGCCAGACAGGATCACGCCAAGGAAGGCAAAACTGGTGCCCTGTAAACAGATCATCCCAGCGCCGATGCCCATAAAACGCCGCGCCTGAATAAAGGTACCCAGACCAGAGACCAGTAACGACATACTAATCAGATAAGGAATATAAGCCTGTAATCCCAGTACCGAACCAATAATCAGCGGTGGCGTGATGATCCCCACTACGCTGGCCAACACATGTTGCAGTGCGGCAAAAAATGCGGGGGCTGGGCCTATGCGTGCTTCCAGCCCGTACAGCAAACCTTTTTCATCTGAGTGCGACATAACGGTGCTCCGGCAGTAAATTCATCAGGTCAGCTGATGCATGAATCACGCCAGAGCAATAAGTTTCAGTGATATTTTTGGCAGGATGTTGAATTTTAAGGGGATTAATTTGGCAAAAAAGGCGGCCGAATCTGCAACCTTAGATTCAGCCACTTCGCATTTGCCACTTTTCGTTTCATCAGGCTGCTGGTTTTGCACTGTCGTTGTGCGACAGACGGTTATCCAGCAGCGAAAGATCGAGGTAACCACTCAGATCTCGCTGTTCCGCACGCGGCAGATAGGGCAATTCACCCAATAACGGTGCGGCCAGCTTTTCACTCAGTACATCAATGATTTCAGCATAATGTGCCAGCCCAGGGTTGATGCGATTGGCAACCCAACCCACCAGCGGCAGACCATCCTGTGCTATGGCCTCGGCAGTCAGTAAAGCATGGCTGATGCATCCTTCTTTAATCCCGACCACCAGAATCACTGCTAACTGCTCCTGTTTTACCCAGCTTGAGAGCGGTTGCAGGTCATTCATCAGGCAGCGCCAGCCGCCCGTTCCCTCAACCACCACATGCGGGGCGCGCTCCTGCAAGGCAGCCAGCCCTCTACTGAGCAGCGGATAATCAATTTGATGGGTGGGACTGGTGCTGATTTCATCCTCTTCCAAAGTAATAGGATTGATCGCGGCATAAGGTAATGCCAGGCCAGAAGCCTGCTGCAATAACAGTGCATCCTTGTTACGCAAACCCTCAGGAGTCTGTTTTGCGCTTTTAGCAATGGGCTTATAACCCACAGCGCACTGACCTGCCTGTGCAAAGCACTGCAGCAGCGCGCGGGAAACCACGGTTTTGCCCACCGCGGTGTCGGTACCGGTGATAAAGAGTGTTTTCACCCTTCCTCCTAACATTTAGCGATGTGAACCAGAGGTGACGAAGGGGCAGTGTAAGTAAATGTCGTACCTGACAGATTGCGTTAGCGCAAACTTAGGGCGAGCTAATCAACCCTGGAGCAGTTTTACCAGTAAATGACCGGAATAAAGGGCATCTTTGATTAACGCCGCAGCCCCTAAGGTGCCGGGATCGTTAAACACGGTGGGGGCAAGCTGGATTTCATCGCTGTAAGCCGGTAATGCCTGCTGGCGAATGGTGCTGCTGACGGCAGGAAACAGGACGTCAGCGGCCTGATTGAGGGGAGAACCGATGAGAATTTGGCGTGGATTGAAGATATTAACCATCATTGCCAGCATGCGGCCAATATGATGCCCGACCCCGGCAATGACATCGGTCGCCAGACGGTCGCCCTGCTGTGCTGCCTGGCACAGGGTTTCAATCGTCAGCGGGGCCGCGTGCAGGCGGCTCTCCGGCTGGGTCGGCAGGCGCAATTTCGCCAGATTGAGCAAACTGCCAATGCTGGCGACGGTTTCCAGGCAGCCATGATTGCCGCAGTAACACTGCCGACCATAAGGATCAATTTGCGTGTGACCAATTTCCACCAATGCCCGCCCGCTCTTGTGCAGCAGCTGCCCACCGGTTATCACCCCGGCTCCCACCGTTTCATCAATCACAATCTGAATCACGTCCTGCGCCCCGCGTGATGCGCCAAATAGCGATTCAGCCAGAGTCCAGGCGGAAATATCATGCTGCACGAAAACCGGCACACCGCTGCGTTGCGACAGGGTCTCGCCCAGCGGCATATCCTCAATATCGTAACCGGGGATACGGTGCACAACACCGGATGCGGCGTTAATCAGGCCCGGCAGCGTGATGGCGATAGCCGTCAGGCGCTCCAGTTTTTTCTGATGACGGATAAAAAAGGCATCGATCAGTTCCAGCAGCTCCTGCAACAACGGCTTGTCCGGACCGACGATCAGTGGCAGACGCTCCTCCTGCAAGGCTCGGCTACTGAGGTCGCGCAATGTCAGGGTGATGTGACCAGGCTGAATACGCACCGCCAGATAGTGCCAGGCCAGGGTATCCAGCAGCAGGCCGATAGCCGGACGCCCACGGCTGCCCGCTTCCTGAAACTCGGTTTCCTGAACCAGATGCGCATCCAGCATTTCACGGACGATTTTGGTGATGCTGGCAGGCGCCAGCTGGGCGCGTTTGGAAAGTTCTATACGCGAAATCGGGCCGAAATGATCGATCAGTCGGTAAACCACGCCTGCATTGGTCTGCTTTATCTGGTCAATGTGGCCAGGTTGACTGTCCTGATTCACGCCCTGCTCCCGGTTATTTTCGCGCTTCTAAATAAATAGCAACTATGGTGCGGCAGAATGGCGGATAGCGCCAAATATTTGATTAGATATGTGATTTATCGCACATAAAGCCTGGTGTTTTTCTCACCTACTGGATTAAGTTTCAGCATTGCGCTGTAAAAGCATCATCATATTCGCCATCTGCGCACTGGGTTCGCGGGTGGCTGACCACACCAGCCATACCTCCGAAAGTGCATCGCTTTCATGCAGCGGTAGCCATACCACATCAGCCAGCCGTGCGCGGCGAAACGACGCGGGTAATATCGACACCCCCAGCCCGGTCGCTACCAGCCCGAGAATCGTCATCGCCTCACCGACTTCCTGGGTTACGAAAGGTTTGATCTGGTAACGATGCAGCAAGGCAAGAATCTCACCATATAAGGCAGTGCCGCCCTGGGGATCAAAGAAAACAAAGGGTTCATTGGCCAACGCCTGGATGGAGATGGACTCGGCATCGGCCAGCGGATGCGCCCAATGCACCACCGCACAGAGCGGCTCACGCAGCAACAATTGATGCTGCAAATCAGCAGGCAACGGTGTATTGCGCATCACACCCAGGTCGAGGCGTCCTTCATGCAACGGTGCCAGTTGCTGCCGGGTGTTGATCTCCTGCATCTGAATATGGACTTCCGGCCAGCGCTGACGGAAATGGTAGAGCGCATCAGAAACCAGCCCGGTAAAAGGCGCGGATGAGGTAAAACCGATGCGCAGCTCCCCTTCCTGACCATTATGCAACCGGACGGCACGGCTGGCGGCCTGTTCGACCTGCAGCATGATCCCGCGCGCATCCAGTAAAAACTGCTGCCCGGCGGCGGTCAGTTGCACGCTGCGATTGGTACGGGTAAACAGCTGCGCACCAATCTCCTGTTCCAGCTGCTGGATCTGCTGGCTGAGCGGCGGCTGTGAAATATTCAGGCGCTGAGCAGCACGACCAAAATGCAACTCTTCAGCCACGGCAATGAAATAGCGCAGATGACGCAGTTCGATATTCATATTTTAAACGTCTCATTCGAGATTATTAATATATTGTACAACCTATTCAACCTTTCCTACGATATCAATACCTTCATAATCTTAAGGATTTTCCGTGAGTCGCTCTTCTCAGGCTGTGACACTCGACGAGGACGAAGTGTCCGTTGTGCCTGCCTCAGTTCCCGCATCAGCAACATGGATTGAACGTGGTTCGCCGCAATTTATGCGTGTTACCCTTGCCCTGTTCTCTGCCGGTCTTGCCACCTTTGCCCTGCTCTATTGCGTCCAGCCTATTCTGCCCGTGCTTTCCCAGCAGTTTGGTGTATCGCCAGCGGCCAGTAGTATCTCGCTGTCACTTTCGACTGCCCTGATGGCACTGGGATTGCTGGTCACTGGCCCGCTGTCGGATGCTATTGGTCGCAAATCGGTGATGGTCACCGCACTGATGCTGGCGGCCATCTGTACCGTCATTTCTGCCATGATGACCAGCTGGCACGGCATCCTGCTGATGCGTGCGTTGATTGGTTTATCGCTCAGTGGTGTGGCTGCGGTCGGGATGACTTACCTGAGCGAAGAGATTCATCCACGCGTGATCGCCTTCTCGATGGGGCTGTATATCAGCGGTAACTCGATTGGCGGGATGAGCGGACGTCTGCTGACCGGGGTGCTGACCGATCTGTTTTCATGGCGCATTGCCATTGGGGTGATTGGCTGTTTTTCGCTGGCTTCCGCGTTGATGTTCTGGAAAATCCTGCCTGCTTCGCGTCATTTCCGCCCGGCTTCTCTGCGTCCACATAACCTGCTGATCAATTTCCGTCTGCACTGGCGAGATAAGGGCTTGCCGCTGTTGTTCGCCGAAGGTTTTCTGCTGATGGGCGCATTTGTCACCCTGTTCAACTACATTGGCTACCGCCTGTTAAGTGCCCCGTGGTTTCTCAGCCAGGCAGTGGTGGGATTGCTCTCTGTGGTCTATCTGACGGGCTCCTGGAGTTCGCCAAAAGCCGGTGCCATGACCAGTCGCTTTGGACGCGGTCCGGTGATGATCGCTGCCACCGCCATCATGCTGTGCGGATTATTACTGACAGCATTCAATACGTTGTGGATTATCCTGCCCGGCATGATGCTGTTTACCGCAGGTTTCTTTGCCGCTCACTCGGTTGCCAGCGGCTGGATTGGTCCGCGCGCCCGTCGTGCAAAAGGCCAGGCATCATCCCTCTATCTCTTCAGTTACTACGCGGGTTCCAGTGTCGCCGGTACATTAGGTGGCGTGTTCTGGCACAGCTTTGGCTGGAGCGGCGTTACGCTGTTTATCAGCATGCTGCTGGTGCTGGCTTTGCTGGTCGGCTGGCGTTTGCAGTGCCGTAAACTGTAGTAGCCTGCATCTTTATAACGGGGTCATTGCGCCCCGTTTTCCCACGCAAAAAACACTTCCTGATAAACCTTTAGTCCCAATCAAAACAAAATATCAATTGCTAGCTATAATTTGTTCTATTCCAACTATTGTTAGACTTTTTTTTCACAGCAACGAGGAAGTCAGATGGGACTCTATTATTATGTCGATAAGCACGCAGGTTATAATGACAATCACGTGGTTCATGCCACCGGCTGTCCCTTCCTTCCCCCCGACGCGGCACGGCGTTTTCTTGGCACTTTTTATACCGCGAACGCCGCAATTCAGCAGGCGCGAAAATTTTTCCCCAGCGCCATGGGCTGCGAACATTGCTGTCCGGTTTTGGTAAAAAAAAACCTGACGACTCAGAATAATGTGGCGCTAAAACACCTGGTGTGACTCTGATAATCCCGGCCTGGATTCCGTCGCAGCGGTGCGCCATTTTGTTAAGTTTTCCTGCGGCATTTCGCTATGTTAGAGACACTAAAACTGGCTTCAGGTTGGATCGTTGATGCGGGAAAAATTCGCGAAGTCACAAATCGCCCTGCACTGGTTAACAGTGCTGTTGATCGCCATTGCCTATACCACCATTGAACTGCGCGGTCTGGTTCCGCGTGGTTCATGGGCGCGGAATCTGATGATAATGACGCACTATAGCTGCGGTGTATCGGTATGGGTACTGATGCTGGCGCGTGGTGTGTTACGCCATCGTCACGCTTCACCCGATATCCTGCCGCCCCCGCCACGCTGGCAACAGGGTTTAGCCAACCTGATGCATCTTCTGCTGTACGCGTTGTTTCTGGTATTGCCGATTCTGGGAGTAACCTCGAAGTATCTGAATGGACGTCCCTGGCAATTATTTGGCGTGGTGATGCCCGTCAGCGCAACCCCGAATTTTGATCTCGCCGATAGCCTGATCAGCTGGCATGAGACCCTTGCTCCACTCGGTTACTGGTTAATCGGCCTGCATGCAGCCGCAGCATTACTGCACCATTACGTATTCAAAGACAACACGCTGTTGCGCATAATGCCGGCACGCAAACGCGGCTAATAACCTCAGGCTATTGACTTTAGCGTTGGCGATAAAAAATATTCAGCAATAAAACGCGCTTAGAAGGTTTCCCTCCGCGTTTTAATCCATCACAATAGGCACAAATTGTGATGGATGTCACTTTACATGGGTGTCTTTCGCCCTTCATTTGCTGCTCACTGATCTGAAATTAATGCAATCAACAACCGTCTCCCGTAAAACGGCCTGGCTACGCGTGGTGCTGCTGGCCATTGCCGCTTTTGTCTTTAATACCACCGAATTTGTGCCGGTCGGCTTGTTGTCAGATATCGCCGCCAGCTACTCGATGAAAACGGCTGATGTCGGCATCATGCTGACCATCTATGCCTGGGTAGTGGCGCTGTTATCGCTGCCGCTGATGTTGCTGACGCGCAATATTGAACGCCGCCTGCTGCTATCGATTCTGTTCGTGCTGTTTATCGCCAGCCATGTGCTTTCGTCTGTGGCCTGGGATTTCACCTCACTGGTGCTCTCCCGTATCGGTATCGCCCTCGCCCATGCGGTGTTCTGGTCGATTACCGCGTCGCTGGCGATACGCGTTGCTCCGGCGGGTAAAAAGACCCAGGCGCTGAGTATGCTGGCAACCGGCACCGCGCTGGCGATGGTCCTGGGGGTGCCAATTGGCCGCGTCGTAGGTCAGTATCTGGGCTGGCGCACCACCTTTGGCATGATTGGTTTGTCTGCCCTGGTGCTGCTGGTGTTACTGGTGCGTATTCTGCCGCGTCTGCCAAGCGAACACACCGGATCGCTCAACAGCGTACCGATGCTGTTTCGCCGACCGGCGCTGGTCAGTATGTATGTGCTGGTGACAGTGGTGGTGACCGCCCATTATACCGCCTACAGCTATATCGAACCCTTTATGCAAGTGGTAGCGAATTCCGGGGAGAACTTCACCACCTTGTTACTGCTACTGTTCGGCTCTGCGGGGATTATCGGTAGCGTGCTGTTCAGTACCCTCGGCAATAAATATCCCTCAGCCCTGCTGATTGCGGCCATCGCCGTGATTACCTTGAGCATGGGTTTGCTGATCTTTGCCGCCGTGCGTCCGGCAGCCATTGCCACGCTCTGTATCTTCTGGGGTATGGCCATGATGATGATCGGGCTGGCGATGCAGGTGCGGGTATTGTCGCTGGCACCGGACGCGACCGATGTGGCGATGTCGCTGATGTCCGGCATTTATAACATCGGCATTGGTGCCGGAGCGCTGTTGGGCAACCAGGTCAGCCTGCATTTAAGCATGGCGGATGTGGGAAATGTGGGTGGGTTAATTGGTCTGGTCGCGTTGTTCTGGTGCATCTACATCTTCCGTCGCTATCCGCAGTTGCGTTCGAACGGATAGTCGAAAAAGGGCTTCAGATACGCTGTTATCTGAAGCCAGCCCCTTCTTATTTATAGAGTTCTGCGGTGCCATGCAGGTTGTTGTTGCCAGAGGTCGAAGTGATGCGGAAAGACTTTGCTCCGGCAGCACTCGCCTTCTCCGCCAGTTGATTCTCCAGCGATGTCAAATCCGTGCTACCTGATGCGCTTACCACACCAATTTGTTGTTGATTCACTGGTGCTTCGCTCACCAGATCAGCAGCCATGGTACCAAACGCGATTGATGACAGGGCCACAGCGGCCAGGGTCAGTTTAATGCTTTTCATGATTTGTCTCTCTTTGCAGATGAAATTAGGGTCAGTCGCCATTAAATTAACAACCGTTAAGTAAATGCTAGATCCAAAGCCGTATGCGCGTCAACTATTTTATTAACGCTCGTTATTTTAATGGGAAGTAGCGTGAGTATGGGCTTTGGCGTCGATCTACACTTGACGGATCAGGCGGTTTTTCCGATCAAAAGCACAAACGGGCAAAGTGTGGACATCACTTTACCCGCTGCCCTTGCATATTAATTTAATGATCGGTAATTTAATGATATGTTTTCGCCGTTGTGAGGATGTATGAGCCAGATAAGTGAACCGGTGATCCGCAAAAGTCGTGGCAGACCCAAAGTCTTTGATCGCGATGATGCGCTGGATAAAGCGTTGATGCTGTTCTGGGCACACGGTTATGAAGGCACCTCGCTGGCGGATTTAGTGAGCGCTACAGGTGCGAAAGCCCCCACGCTCTACGCTGAGTTCGAAAACAAAGAAGGTCTGTTTAAGGCCGCCATGCAGCGTTATATCGAACGGTTTAGTGCACAACGTAATGCCGTGCTGAATGATATAGCACTGGATGTTAAGTCAGCGATAGAGGCGTATTTCCGCGCCACCGCGGCCTGCTTTACCGAGTGTGACAAACCGGCCGGTTGTTTTTTCATTTGTACTTCCAGCGCCCTTTCCGCCGGTTCTGAAGAGGTAGCACGCATGCTGGAGCAGCAGCATCATGCGCAGGAGCACGCGTTACAGCAGTTCCTGGCAACCCGTCAGCAACAGGGTGAATTGCCTGCCTGTAGCAATACCACTACGCTTGCCAGTTTTCTCGCCTGCGTGCTCCAGGGGATGTCAGTACGCGCCCGTGAAGGTGCTAGCCGGGAAGATTTAGAGCAAATCGTTGATACACAAATGGCGATTTGGCCTGCTCTGGCGGGCTATTGTTCAGTAAGGACGTGACGGCGCGGGAGTTCACGCCGCCACGGGTTTATAGCAGGAAAAACATCGGTTTTAATGCTGCGCTAACCGGGCTGTTATCGGCGTTGGACGGCATCAGATCTTTCATTGATGCCCACCAACGCTGGCAGACTTCTGTTTGTGCCACTGCTTGCCAGCGCGCTTCTGATTCAATCTCAACGCTGGCAAACAGCAAATGGCGTTCTGCATCCAGCCAGATAGCGTAATTATGCGCTCCATGCGCTTTGAGGGTCTCAGCCAGCTCCGGCCAGATGGGCGAATGACGGCGCAGGTACTCCTCATGGCAATCCGCATGGACCTGCATGACAAAGGCTCTACGTAACATTAGCCCGCTCCACCTGCAACGCCGCCTGCCAGGGGGTGACACCAAAGCGTTCACCCAGCGCGATCAGTTGTTCCGTGGTAATACTCTGGCGAATCCCTCCCATCGACAACGCTTTGACTACCACTTCCGAGGATTTTTCCGCCGTATCAATCAGACCAAAGGTCTCATCCAGCGTCGGCCCTGCGCCAAAGATGCCGTGGAAAGGCCACATTACCAAGCTATGTGTCGCCATTTCATCTGCCGTTGCCTGACCAATGCCATCGGTGCCAGGGACCATCCACGGCAGAATACCCACGCCATCCGGGAACACTACCAGACATTCGGTGCTGCCTTCCCATAACAGGCGGGTGAAGCGCGCGGAATCCAGCTCCACCACGTAACTCAGCGCCATAAAGTTGGTGGCGTGACAATGCATAATCACACGGTCAGCACCGTGACTCACCTGCTTACGCACGCTGTGCGACTGGAAATGGGCAGCCAGTTCTGAGGTCGGTAAGCCACCATTGCTCAATCCCCAGTGAATTTTGTACGACAGCCCGCGGTCATCGACCTGCAGCAGCACCAGACTGTCGGCGGGATCAAGTTGAACATTGCGGAAAAACTTGCCGGATCCGGTCACCAGGAACCAGTCATTTGCCAGTGCCGGTGCAGGTTTGCTGAGTTCAATACAACGTGGTTCAGCATAGAAATCCGCAGTATACGGCTGCACTTCTTCCGGCAACAGACGCAGGCTAACGTTACCGCCGTTGCGCTCATCCCAACCCTTCAGCCACATATCACTGGTCGCTTTAACCATTCCCTGTACAAACGCGGAAGTGAGAATACTTTGCATGGTGTGTCCCTTAACGTTGAGCCAGAATTTGTTGTTCGTAATGGCGGACATCGCTCAGCCAGCTGGCATCTGCCGGTACGTCATGGCGCAGGCACCAGGCTTCCCAGACCGCCTGCCACGGCAGTGATTTCTGTTCTTCCAGCAGCGCGAGGCGGGCGGTGTAATCCCCTTCACTTTCCAGTTTGCGCAGCTGTTCCGTCGGCTCCAGCAGCGCGCGCAGCAGCGCTTTTTTGGCATTGCGCGTACCAATCACCCAGGCGGCAATGCGGTTGATGGACGCATCAAAAAAGTCGAGGCCGATGTGGACCTTATCGAACAACTTCTGACGGGCGATTTCATTGGCGATCGCCTGAGTTTCGTCATCCAGTAGCACCACATGGTCGCTGTCCCAGCGCACCGGGCGGCTGACATGCAGCAGCAGGCGTGGCACATACAGCATGGCGGTGGAAATCTTGTCGGAGATCACTTCCGTCGGGTGGAAGTGGCCGGCATCAAGCGTCAGCGCGATCTGACGGCTACAGGCATATCCGAGACAGAACTCGTTAGAGCCGACGGTATAACTCTCAGCACCGATGCCAAACAGTTTGCTTTCAACCGCATCGATATGATGTTGTGGATTAAGTTTTTCACGGATGATCTCATCCAGCGCCGCCAGCAGTCGCTGACGCGGTGCCAGCCGATCCACCGTCAGATCTTTCATCCCGTCCGGCACCCAAATGTTCATTACCGATGCCGTACCCAGCTGTTCGCCGAACGAAGCCGAAATGCGGCGGCTGGCCTTGCAGTGGTCAATCCAGAACTGGCGGATGCTCTTATCTGCATGCGCCAGAGTAAAACCGTCGGCGCTCAGCGGGTGTGAGAAACAGGTCGGGTTGAAATCCAGCCCCAGTTTGTTGCTTTTTGCCCACGCCACCCAGTTGCTGAAATGTTCTGGTTCGATGGCATCACGCTCTACTGGCTTATCGCTTTCCAGATAGATCGCGTGCAGGTTGAGGCGTTTAGCTCCCGGAATCAGCGACATCGCTTTATCGAGATCAGCGCGCAGCTCCTCAGCATTACGCGCCTTGCCCGGGTAGTTGCCGGTGGCCTGAATACCACCGGTCAGAGCACCTTGCGGGTTCTCGAATCCGCGCACGTCATCGCCCTGCCAGCAGTGCATCGACACCGGGATACCATCCAGTTGCGTCATTACCTGTTCCACATCCACGCCGATCGCGGTGTAGCGTTGTTTCGCCAGGTCAAAGGCCTGTTCAATCAGCTTTGTCATAAGCAAGTTCCTTAGCGGGTTGGCTCAGCGCGGCAAAACGTGCCTGGCTGGCACGAAAAGCGCTGTTGTTAAGCGGTTCGAATTTTTCTAACGGGAAGTTTTGGCTGATACAGCGACGCAGGTCGGCCACATCACGCAGCTCACCGAGAGCGATCAGCTGGCAGCCGACATTGCCCAGCGTCGAGGCTTCCACCGGTCCGGCGAACACCGGCAGCTGGCAGGCATCGGCGCAAAGCTGGTTGAGCAACGGGTTCTGGCACCCCCCTCCAACCACATGCAGCTGACGCAAAGGTTCAGCACGTAGCTGGCCGAGTTCGCTGATGACCTGGCGATACAGCAGGGCCAGGCTGTCAAAAATGGTGCGGGCCAGCGCGGCAGGTGACTGAGGAACCGGCATATGTTGTTCCGCACAGGCGTTCTGAATTTCCTGCACCATACTGGCGGGATTGATAAAGCGGCTGGCGTTGGGGTTGATCAGGGCGCGGCAGGCCGGTTCATCCGCCGCCTGCTGAATCAATCCACACAGATCGCTGATTTGCAGCTCACTGCACACCCGCTGCAACAGCCACAGGCCCATGATATTTTTCAATACCCGGTAGCCCTCCGCGCCCCCTTCATTGGTGATATTGGCGTCAAGCGCGGCACGGCTCAGGCAAGGTTGCAAGCTCTCAATCCCCATCAGTGACCAGGTACCAGAGCTAAGATAAGCGGCATCATCCTGCATTAAAGGCGTTGCCAGCACGGCACTGGCGGTGTCGTGGGTGGCGACCGCAATCACCGGAATCCTGTGTCCACGGGGACTGGACCAAAAACCGACGGTGTTACCCGGTGCGGAGGGTTTGCCAAACCAGCGGGCATCCACTCCCGCCCAGGCCAGTAAATCCGGGTCCCATTCGCCACTGGTGATGTTCAGCAATTGGGTCGTCGTGGCGTTGGTGTATTCCCAGTTCATGTTGCCGGTCAATTGATAATGCAGGTAGTCCGGAATCATCAACGCATGTGCTACCTGCGCCTGCCAGTCTGGCTGTTGCAAATGCAGGGCACGCAGCTGATACAGGGTGTTAAACGGCAGAAACTGAATGCCGGTGCGCTGATAAATGGCCTGTTTGCCGAGATCGCTGATTGCCTGCGTCATCTGGCCGTCGGTACGGGCATCGCGATAGCTCACTGCCTCGCCGACCCGCTGTCCATCAGCATCCAGCAACACCAGGTCAACACCCCAGGTATCGATACCGATGCTGTCCGGCACGATACCTTCCTCATCCAGCTGTTGTAGCCCGCAACGTATCTCCTGCTCCAGATGGTCCAGATCCCAGCAGTCGTAACCGGCACGACGCACGCGCTGATTAGCAAAACGGCGCACTTCCCGCAGGGTGATGCGCTGAGACGCGGAGGTCCATTGAGCGAGCATTATGCGCCCGCTGGATGCGCCTAAATCAATGGCAACAATGTTACGCATACTCATGGCGAGTTCTTCCTGTGATGAGATGCGTACAGAGTAAAAATCCTGCCGTCTGGTCACCTTCCCCTTACTGCCAGCGCGCCAATGCTGCTGGCACCGTTACAAAGATGTTCGTGAGACAGCTCACAGAACCACACAAGCACCGGGTTGTGACCTTCGCCGCATTTTCCCGAACAACACGCGAGATCTTGAAAAATTAGCCATTTTCCTGCATTGCCCGGTTGAAAATTCAAGGTAAGGTGGCAGCCGCCTGAGTAGACTCGGTTACGGTTTTGTTAATAATGAGAGGCGAGCCATGACCGTTTTACACAGCGCAGATTTTTTCCCTGCCGGGGATTACGCCATCGCTATCGAGCCGCGCGTGCCGCAGCAGGCGTTTCCTGAACATCACCATGATTTCCACGAAATTGTGCTGGTAGAACAGGGTTCCGGCATTCATGTGTTCAATGGTCAGCCGCAGGCGCTGTGTGCCGGTTGTGTGTGTTTCGTTCGCGATCACGATCGCCATCTTTATGAGCAAACCGACAACCTGTGTCTGACCAATGTGCTGTATCGCAGTCCGGCGGCCTTCCGCTTTCTCTCTGGTCTGCAAGCTTTGCTACCGCGCGAGGAGGATGGCAATTACGCGTCACACTGGCGGATTAACCACAAGGTGATGGACCAGGCCTTGCAGATTGTTACGCAGATGAATCCGCCAGGCGTCTGGTCACTGGAGAAGCAGGCACGTCAGGAACAGTTGTTCCTGCAACTGCTGGTGTTGTTGCGCGAGGCGGGTCACAACGATGAAGCCCAGGATCAGGAAGCCCGATTGCATCGGTTGCTTGACTGGCTGAATGAGCACTACAGTGAAGAGATTGTCTGGGAGGCACTTGCTGACCAATTTTCACTGTCGCTGCGCACACTGCATCGTCAGATGAAGCAGCAAACCGGGAATACGCCGCAACGCTACCTGAACCGGTTGCGCTTGCTACAGGCGCGCCACCTGTTACGGCACAGCGATTTGCGCATTACGGATATCGCCTTTCAGTGTGGATTTGGTGACAGCAACCATTTCTCCACCTTGTTCCGGCGGGAATTTGGCTGTGCACCCAGAGCGGAGCGCCAGCAGATGTTGTGATTAGGAGTGGCCCTCATGTCGCTAATATTGTCGCGCGAAGACTATTTCCCGGCACCCTCTTTGCCGATTGCGGTAGCTGAACGCCTGCCGCAGCCTTCCTTCCCGCCGCATCGTCATGAGTTCAGTGAAATTGTGATTGTCTGGCGCGGCAACGGCTTGCATGTGCTCAACGATCGACCGTGGCTGATTACCTGTGGCGATGTGTTTTATATCCGTGATAACGACTGCCACAGCTATGACAGCGTCAACGATCTGGTGCTGGACAATATTCTCTACTGTCGTGACCGCTTTCATCTTGGGCTGGACTGGAGCCAGCTGCTGCCGCCCGACGATGCGGAATCGCCCGGTTGCTGGCGCTTAACCACGCGTGGCATGGCGCTGGCACGCGGGGTGATCACCCAGTTGGAGCGGGAAAGCCGCAAAAGCGATCCTCTCTCAATTCAGCTTTCTGAAGCGCTTTTTCTGCAGCTGGCGCTGATACTACGCCGCCACGGTTATGCGGCGGATCGTCCCTGGGTGTTGCCGGAGGGGGAACAGCTGGACCTGCTGATGTCTGCCTTGCAGGGCGCGATTGACCGCCCTTTCGACCTCGCCATGTTTTGTCAGCAAAATCAGTTGAGTGAACGGGCGCTAAAACAATTATTTCGCCAGCAGACCGGCATGACCATCGGCCATTATCTGCGTCAGTTACAGCTATGCCAGGCGAAATACTTGCTGCGTACTCAGGATTGGCTAATCAGTGAAGTGGCTGCTCGTTGCGGCTTTGATGACAGCAATTATTTTTCGGTGGTATTTACGCGTGAAACCGGCCTGACGCCGAGTGCGTGGCGGCAACGTTTTTTGCCAAACCGCCCGATAATGGTGAATGAAACACATTAAATCATTGCGGCGCGATAATTCGCGCCGCAATGATTAATCAGGATGCCATGCCCAGCCCGACTATATTCGCCGCAATGATGATCACCACACAGCCAAGCGACAGTACACGTACCGGACGTTGCCCAACAGCTTTCCATTCCTTCATGACCAGCCCAACCAGGCCACCGCACAGCACATACAGGCTCATATGCAGCATCCAGCTGACGAAGTCATACTGTGCCGGGATTTTGGCGTGTCCCCAGGCATAGAAGAAGAATTGCAGATACCACATGGTGCCGCCCAGCACGGCGAAGGCGATGTTAGCAATTAGCATCGGCTTCGCAATTGAGAAATCGGCCCGTACAGAGAGATCCGACTTCACCGCCAGACGGATAAAGCAGTAGGCCAGGTTAACCAGCGCCCCGCCCCCCATGATCACCACATAACTGGGCAATGCCACATACAGCGGGTTAATGCCAAGATTCGCCGCGGCCTCGTGCATCGGTTTCGCAGCGTCCATGGCAAAAGACATCCCGGCTGAGAAGATGCCGCAAATCACCGCCAGCACCAGCCCCTTCTTCAAATTGAACTCTTCCGCATTGATGCCCAGGGCGCGTTCTTTTAACAATCCAGCGCGTGAGACGATGGCGACGCCAATCAACGCCACAAACACGCCGAGCAACGTTAATCGCCCACCTTCCGAGCTGAATAACTCGACAAAGCGGCCCTGGAGCAGCGGCGTCATCAGCGTACCTACCACCAGGGTAATCCCTATGGCGATACCGATGCCCATCGACATACCGAGATAACGCATCGTCAGCCCGTAGTTGATGTTGCCAATACCCCACATGGCCCCAAACAAAAACACCGGCAGCAACTGCGAAAAGCTGAAGCTACCGTAGTAGGCCCAGAAGTTCGGTAACAGCACCGCACTGACCACCCAGGGCAAAATCAGCCATGACATCACGCCACCGACCGACCACATGGTTTCCCATGACCACTTTTTCACCTGTTTAAACGGAGCATAAAAGCATGCGGCACTGGCGGCACCCACCAGATGCCAGAAAATACCTGCAATGATGGCACTGTTCATTGTTATTCCTTCGTAAGGTTGAGGCCAACAGGAAACCGACGGTCTCCCGATTACCCGAGAGTCTACGGCGGTCAGCTTTTACTCAGCCTTTGGATGGTTGCCGGGGAACGGGCGGAGTTGGCAATATCCGGTGGGTATTCAACATTCGGATCACAAATCCGCATTTGCAGGCAGTCACACAGATAAAATAGATAACTCATTTATTATTATCGATTTTTTCCGGGAATGTTGTGTTGATCAGCACAGTTTTAACCTGATTGCCAGACTTCCTCTTAACATGGCAATCACACAAAGCACGGATCATGCCTTCCCCCGGCCGCAATTAATCCGTATAACGTTGAGGAAAATCATCAGGACGAAGGATTGGGATGAACACCAAATGGTTGACGCTGATGCTCTCAAGGCCGGTGAGCCGCGTGATGCTGGATGATATCCGCGCGATTGTGCCGCCTGAGTCACTCAACATCTTCATTAATGGACTGGAAGAGACCCGCTATGCCCGTGTTGAATGCGTGCAAAGCGAGGATAACTGCGCCCTGCTGGCGTCGGCTATCGTGGTCTGGCGGCAACTTGGGCATATTCATAGTATTCAGTATCAAAAAGGTGAACATCTGCGTGAAGTTGACGATGCCACGCAGTTTCAGCTGTTCAGTATGATGAAAACGCATCGTGCCCTGGTTCAGCTGGGCTGAACCCGCATTAACTTTAGGATAATCATGAAAATCGGACTGCTTTTTCCTATCGCCATTATTGTTGCCGGTGTCAGCTTTCTGGCCTGGTTCATTGCCAGCGGCGCGATGATGCCAGGTTCCTGAGGTTTTCAGACTCTGCCGACCCACATAGTAACCTGCTGAATACGCAGCATTTCGCCAGTTATGCTGCGTTTATCATGTTGTTCTTCCCGTCTTTGCCATCCACACGCCCGCCCTGGCAGCCATAAAAAGGTGCTACACCTTGATCTGTTTCACTCTGCATTTCACACAAATTTAACGAAACCGATCGCGGAGACCCTACAGATGACAACGCACCATCAACATTTCATTAATGGCGAGTTTGTTGCAAACCAGAATGATAAATGGATTGAAGTGATTAACCCGGCCACCGAAGCGCTGCTGTCACGCGTGCCGGAAGGCACAAAGCAGGACGCCAGCCAGGCCATTGCAGCGGCAGAAGCGGCGCAACCCGGCTGGGAGGCGTTACCGGCGATTGAGCGCGGCAACTGGCTGCGTAAAATCGCCGCCGGTATTCGTCAACATGAGACGGAATTGACCGCTACCATCGTTGCCGAAGGCGGGAAAACCCAGGGGCTGGCGCAAACCGAAGTGCTGTTTACCGCCGATTATCTTGAATATATGGCGGAATGGGCGCGACGCTACGAAGGGGAAATTGTTAACAGCGACCGCCCCAACGAAAACATTTTTGTTTTTAAAAAGGCGATTGGCGTCACCACCGGCATTCTGCCGTGGAATTTCCCTTTCTTCCTGATTGCGCGTAAAGCGGCACCGGCGCTGGTCACCGGCAATACCATCGTGATCAAACCAAGTGAACTAACCCCCAACAACGCGGCGATCTTCGCCCGTATTCTGCATGACATCAGCCTGCCTAAAGGGGTGATTAACTTTGTTTACGGTTACGGCCCGGAAGTCGGCCAGGAGCTGGCGGCAAACCCGAAAGTCGGGCTGGTAAGCCTGACAGGCAGCGTCAATGCCGGTATCGCCACCATGGAAGCCGCAGCGAAGAACGTCACTAAAGTGTCACTGGAACTGGGTGGCAAAGCCCCGGCTATCGTGATGGATGATGCCGATCTCGATCTGGCGGTGAAAGCGATTGTCAGTTCACGGGTGATCAATACCGGGCAGGTGTGTAACTGTGCCGAGCGCGTTTATGTGCAGGAAGGCATCTACGATCGCTTTATCAACACGCTGACCGAAGCCTTTAAGCAGGTGAAATTCGGCAATCCTGCGGAACTGACTGACATCGATATGGGGCCGCTGATCACCGCTGCGGCACTGGGGCGCGTCGAACAAAAAGTGGCGAAGGCGGTTGAGCAAGGCGGCAAAGTACTGCTGGGCGGGAAACGTGCTGGCGATAAAGGTTTCTACTTTGAACCCACCATCATCACCGGCGTACGTCAGGAGATGGAGATCATGCGTGAAGAGATCTTTGGACCGGTGCTGCCAGTCATGACGTTTAAAACGCTGGATGAAGCGATCACGCTGGCAAATGACTGTGAATATGGGCTAACGTCGTCGATCTATACGCAAAACCTCAATACCGCAATGATCGCCCTGCGTCAGCTGAAGTTTGGTGAGACCTATATCAATCGCGAGAATTTCGAAGCGATGCAGGGTTTCCATGCGGGCTGGCGTAAATCGGGCGTCGGCGGTGCCGATGGCCGTCACGGGCTGGAAGAGTATCTGCAAACCCATGTGGCGTATTTGCAGTTTTCGTAAAAAAGACTTGCGCGATAAATCGCGCCGCTACGGAACAGTACGTTTCTTGACCGGGTCGGCATCAATGCCGACCCGGTTACGGTTATTGCAGTGGGTTAACTCAGGCGCTGCTTACTGCGCACCAGCGCGATACCACTCAGCAATGCCACTGCCATCAGATAATAGCTCGGTGCCAGGCTGGTGCCGGTCGCGCTAATCAGCAAAGTACAAATCAGCGGCGCAAAACCACCAAACACCGTCACCGCGATGTTATAGCTGATAGCCATGCCACTGGCGCGGGTACCCACCGGAAACAGGTCAGCCATCACCGAAGGTACCGTCGAGAAATACACCGACTTCAGCAGCGCCATCCAGCCCACCAGCAGAATCAGCGTCGTCGGGGTGGTGTGGTTCACCACCATCTTAAACGCCGGATAGATGGTCACCAGCAGCAGAATCAGCGATCCCCACATCAACGGCACACGCCCGACTTTCTCAGCCCACAGCCCCATCAGCGGCGTAACCACGGTCAGAATCACCCCGGCCAGCAGCGTGGCAGTGAAGGCCGCCGACCCCGGCAGATGCAGCGTTTTGGTGGCATAGGTCGGCACATAGTTGAGCATGTAGTTGACCGCAGTGGAGATCACCATCAACCCGATTGCCAGCAGCATCAGCTCTTTCTGGCGGCCGAACAGGCGCTTCAGCGGTGCCGCTTCCGGCTGTTGTGCAGCGAAGCTGGCCGGTTCATGCACATGGCGACGGATATAAATACCCAGCGGACCGATCAGCAAACCAAACGCGAACGGAATACGCCAGCCCCACTCCTGAATCTGGCTCTCGGTGAGGATCTGCGTCAGACCCAGACCAAACGCCGACGCCATCAGGGTGCTCGCCCCTTGGGTGGCGAACTGCCAGCTGGCGATAAAGGCTTTGCGCTCTGGAAAATGCTCAACCAGGAACGCCGTCGAGCTACCGAACTCGCCACCGGCGGAGAATCCCTGAATCAGGCGCGCCAGCAGAATCAGTACCGGGGCAATCAGGCCAATCGAGGCGTAACCCGGCATAAAGGTAATAATCGCTCCGCCCAGCATCATCAGGTTGATCGACAGCAGCAGCGCCTTTTTACGGCCATGACGATCGGCGTAGTTGCCCAGCACAATCGCCCCCAGCGGACGAATCAGGAAAGAAACGCCGAAGCTGCCAAAGGTCAGCAGCAGCGATACCGAGGGATCGCTGGTCGGGAAGAAAGCATGGGCGATATAACTGGCGAAGAAGCCATATACCGCAATGTCGAACCACTCCAGTGCATTGCCGATACAGGTGGCAAACAGCGTTTTATGCAGGCTGGGTTTGACCACGCTGGCCGGTGCGCTTTGGCTAAGGCTGCTCATTTGGCACCTCCGGCATGGGCTCGGTGACGGGCTATCAGTTCCTCGCCCTGCTCACCCAAATCCCACAGCAGGCGCGTCATGATTTGCAGACCCTCACGCGCAATGGATTTCAGCATATGCTCGTTGACGCCATGCTGACCGCAGGCCGGATACGAGTGCGGCACCCACAACGTCGGCAGGCCGAGGATATCGGAGAACACTTCGTTCGGCAGCGAGCCACCGAGATTCGGCAACAGCGCCGGTTTTTTCCCGCTGATCTCCGCCATGCTTGCCAGCACCCAGTGCACCAGCGGATCGGTGGGATCAAGGCGCGTGGCAGGTGATCCGCGCATAAACTCCACTTTTACCTGATCAAAGCCATGTTGTTGCAGATGCGCCTCGATGTGCTGCACCAGGTTTTGCCAGTCAGTCCCGACGACAAAACGCAGCTGACAAACTGCGCTGGCCTCACCAGGAATGGCGTTCATTGGCCGTGCCGGATTGCCGGTGAGAAACGCCAGCACTTCCAGCGTGTTCCAGCCATACAGACGTTCGGTTGGCGTCAGTCCGGGCTCACCCCAGTTAACCTCAATCTGCGGGTCACCTGGCATGCCCCCTACTTCGATATCACTCAGAATGGCACGCACTTCATCCGTCAGTGAGGTCGGTTTCAGCGCCGCCACCTGCAATACGCCATTGGCGTTCACCAGCGAGGCAATCGCATTCGCCAGCTGAGTACCGGGGTTGGTCAGCAGACCGCCCCAGTTGCCGGAGTGGTAGGCATTGTCGCGTGCGTTAATGGTAAGACGAAAGTTGACGCAGCCGCGCGAACCAAGGAACAGCGTCGGGCGTACCGCATTGAGGCGCGGGCCGTCAGAGGCGATAAACAGGTCCGCTTGCAGCAGTTCACCGTGTTCCTGGCACAGCTGCGCCAGCCCCGGCGAGCTGATCTCTTCGCCCATTTCAAACAGCATTTTACAGTTAAAGCCAAGCCGTCCGCCGCGCGCCTTGAAGACCTGTTCCAGCGCCGCCAGATTGACGCAGTGCTGACCTTTATTATCAGCGCTGCCGCGACCGTACCAGCGATCGCCCTCTTCGGTCAGCTGCCACGGCGATAATCCGTCACGCCAGTTTTCATCATCGCCAAATACCACATCGCCGTGACCGTAACTCAGCAGCGTTGGCAGAGCCGGATCCTCCATACGTACCGCAACCAGGAACGGACGCTGGGCGGTGACCGGGTTGTCGATAAAGTGCAGCGTAAACCCGAGTGCCGCCAGTTGCGGCCCGATTTCCTGATGCAGGTAGTGATGCAGTTCGTCATCGCGATCCGCACGCTGGCTTTCAGTCACCAGCGCCACGCGGCGCGCCAGTAATTGCTGGAATTCCCCGCTGTCAAAATAGTCGCTGGCCTGATTAACGACCTGTTGTACCGTCATGTTTGCCCTGTCTTTTGTTGGTTTTATCATCATCCTTATCTTTGCGGAAAGGCTGATTTGCCACAATTATCAATTTATCGAGTAAGATTTGCTTTTAAAGCAAAGGTCAGCTGCCCGATTACGAGGCATGCACCATCAGGAGGCAGGTCAGTGCTCAGCAGTGAAATTCGTTATTTTATGGCGGTTGCCAATGCCGGATCGCTCAGCGCGGCCAGCGAGCAGTTGTTTGTCGCCATTTCGGCGATCAGCCGCCAGATTCAGCGGCTGGAAGCTGAAGTCGGTGTGCCGCTGTTTGACCGCCACGCCCGTGGCATGGTGCTAAACGAAGCCGGAGAAATCTTTGCCCATCATGTGCGGAAAAACATGCTGGATATGGAATATGCCCTGGCGGAAATTAAGGGACTCACCGCCGTGCGCCGTGCGCAGATTCGTGTGGCCTGCACCGATGGCATGGCGTTTACCCTGCTGCCGCGTCTGTTTGCCGATTTTCGCGCCAGTAACCCAGGCGTGCTGTTCAGCCTGAAAGTGGCCAGCACCCAGGGCGTGGCTGAGTTAATTCGTAACGGCGAGTGTGATCTGGCGTTGCAGTTCAGCCTGTATGCCGAGCGTGGCGTTGAAGTCATCGGTTCCTGGCCCGCGCCAGTGCAGCTGGTGATGCATCATAACCATCCACTGGCGCAGGCTGATGAGGTGACGCTGGCGGACCTGGGCCAATATCCGCTGGCGTTACCGGAGCAAAACACCACGGTGCGCCAGTTGTTTGATCTTTCCTGCCATATGAGTGGCTATGTTATCGAACCGGTGCTGACCTGCGATAACTTCTCCACCCTGTTCCATTTTCTGCTGCGAACACCGCTGGCGGTCACCATTTGTAGCCCGTTTACCGTGTTGTATGAGGCGCAAACTCACGGGTTGCTATTGCGCTCGGTGCGCATTGATCAGTTGAACCAGCGAACGCTGCAATTGCAGACATTATCAGGACGGCCGCGTAGTGCCGCCCTGAATTTGTTCCTCGATTTTCTGCACCAGCAGCTGAACACACTGGAACAATCGAGCGGTTAAAATCCGATTTCTCGCGATTAGTTGACTTCGATGAGTCTGCATCGTTATACAAGGCATTAATTAATAATTTGATTTAGTCGTTCTGCGAACGAACGCCCCGTTAAATTGATAAGGACTCCCGATGACAGATCAACTCGCCCGCCAGCTGACTCAGCGGTTTTACCGTTATCTGGCCATTTCCAGCCAGAGCGATGCCAAATCCACTACGCTTCCGAGTACCCCCTCACAACATGCCATGGCTGAGCTGCTGGCAGCAGAGCTGCGCGAGCTGGGGCTGGAAGAGATCGTCATCGACCAACATGCCACAGTAACGGCAATCAAGCGCGGTAATCGCCCTGAAGCCCCCCGCATCGGGTTTATCACCCATATCGATACTGTTGATGTCGGGTTGTCAGCTGATATCCACCCACAAACCTTAACCTTTACCGGTGGCGACCTGTGCCTGAATGCCGTGCAGGATATCTGGCTGCGCGTGGCTGAGCATCCTGAAATCGTACCCTACCTCGGCCAGCAAATTATCTTTAGCGACGGTACCAGCGTACTCGGCGCAGACAACAAAGCAGCGGTAACGGTGGTGATGACGCTGATGGAGAATTTACAGGGTGATCATGGCGATATCGTGGTGGCCTTTGTACCCGACGA
Source organism: Pantoea sp. App145 (assembly GCF_047947045.1). Lineage (NCBI taxonomy): Bacteria > Pseudomonadati > Pseudomonadota > Gammaproteobacteria > Enterobacterales > Erwiniaceae > Pantoea > Pantoea sp. App145. The sequence continues at coordinate 658,995 of NZ_CP133290.1, read as the reverse complement.
GGAAATTGGCCTGCGTGGTGCCAAAGCGCTCGATCTGGAACAACGTTTTGACGTCGATTTTGCCTGGACCATCGACTGCTGCGAGCTGGGCGAAGTGGTCTACGAAAACTTCAATGCCGCCGCTGCTGAGATTATTTTTACTGGCGTTCCGGCACATCCGATGTCCGGCAAAGGCGTGCTGGTGAATCCGCTGCTGATGGCGCATGACTTTATCCAGCGGTTCGATCGCCAGGCGACGCCGGAGCACACCGAAGGACGCGAAGGCTATATCTGGTTTAACGATATGCAGGCCAATGCCAGCCGTGCGGTGCTGAAAGCATCGATTCGTGATTTTGATCTCAATGGCTTCGATGCGAAGAAGCAGCAACTGGTGGAAATCGCCGATGAGATTGCCGCACAGTATCCCACCGGACAGGTGGCGCTGAGCATCAATGATGTCTACAGCAATATCAGCAATGCTATCGGTGAAGATCGACGAGCGATTGATTTGATATTTGCCGCGCTGGCGCAGCTGGGGATTGAACCGAAGGTGATTCCGATGCGAGGGGGTACTGATGGGGCAGCGCTATCGGCTAAAGGCTTGCTGACACCGAATTTCTTTACCGGTGCACACAACTTTCATTCGCGTTTTGAATTCCTGCCGGTGCCGTCGTTTGTGAAGTCGTATCAGGTTGCGGAAGCCTTGTGTTATCTGGCAGCCAGATAAACTCGCGCAATACGGTGTGCATCATTATTGATGCACACCGTAATAGGTTATTTCGCCACGCTAACGTCGATACCCGGGAAGAATTTCGCCGCCAGTTTGGTTACGGTGCCATCAGTCTGCACTTTGGTGATCGCCGCATCCAGCTCCTGTTTCAGCCTGGCGTCACCCTTACGCAGGCCAAAACCGATGCCTGAGCCGAGGATAGTATCGTCTTCCACTGGCTTGCCAACGAAAGCAAAACCTTTGCCCTGCGGCTTATCAAGGAAACCGGACTGACCCGCGGCTGACATCACCAGCGTGCCATCCAGACGCCCGGCGACCATGTCGTTATACACCTGGTTTTGATCCTGATAGGACGTTACGGTCACGCCCTCCGGCTCCCAATGCTTTTTGGCATAGGTTTCCTGGATGGAACCCTGCAATACGCCGATGTTTTTCCCTTTCAGCGATTCTGCGGTCGGCAGCAGGCCCTGGCCCTCTTTCGCCACCAGCATGGTCGGAATACGGTAAATCGGTTTGGTGAAGTCGATGCTTTTCGCGCGTGCTTCGGTGATGTTCATCGCTGAGTTGATGGCATCAAATTTCTTGGCCTGCAACGCCGGGATCAGGGCATCAAAGCTGCTTTCGACCCAGCTGCATTTGAAGTTGCCGCTCTGGCAAATAGCTTTACCCAGCTCAATATCGAAGCCTTCCAGCTCGCCCTGGGCGTTGCGACTTTCAAACGGTGGGTACTGTGATTCCAGACCATAGCGTAAGGTCTCCTGGGCGAATGCATGCACAGAGGTCATCATGCCCAGCGCCACAAAAAGTACGTTTAATTTTTTCATTGTTATACCCCTAAGTTACCCTTTGACCCGGCAGAGTGCTTCTGCTCCGGCCTGTAATGTCGCGTCGTCTTTGGCAAACGACAGACGGATTAATTTATTGTCTGTGCCATCCATATAAAACGCCGACAACGGAATGGTCGCCACACCGCTCTCGACGATGAGACGTTTTACCATTTCGCTATCACTTTCGTCACTGAAATGTCCGTAACTGGCTAAAACAAAGAAGGAACCGGCGCACGGTAGCAGTTTAAACGGCGAATCCGCCATCAATGACATCAGACGATCGCGCTTCTGCTGATAGAACGGCGACAGTTGCAGATAATTTTCCGGATGTTGCAGGTAATGGGCGAAACCCACCTGCATCGGGGTATCGGCGGCATACATCATAAACTGATGTACCTTGACGATTTCCGTCATCAACGCGGCCGGTGCCAGCGCATAACCGACACGCCAGCCGGTGACGTGGAAGGTTTTGCCAAAGGAGGAGACAATCACGCTGCGCTGCGCCAGCTCCGGATGCGTTGCCATACCGCAATGCGGACGACCATCAAACACGATGTGTTCGTACACTTCGTCGGACAACACCACGATATCGGTATTACGCGTCAGTGCTGCCAGCTGATCCAGATCCGCCGGGGTTAACACCTGCGCACTCGGGTTGTGTGGCGTGTTGATGATGATCATGCGGGTACGTGGCGTAATGGTGGCTCGCAGTTCGTCCCAGTTGATGGCAAAATCCGGCACCTGCAATTTCAGGCCAATCGGCTTACCACCCTGCAAACAGACCACCGGCGCATAGCTGTCGAAGGCCGGTTCGAAGAAAATCACTTCATCACCTGGATGCACCAGCGCGGAAATCGCCATATAGATACCCTGGCTGGCGCTGCCGGTGATCAGCACTTCACTGCCGACATCGTACTGCTGGCCATACAAAGTGTGCACTTTCTGCGCCAGCGCTTCTTTCAGTGCAGGCAGGCCCGTCAGCGGCGCGTACTGGTTATGACCCTCGCGCATCGCTTTGCTGACCAGCTCGACCAACTGTGGATCGCAGGGGAAATTCGGTGCACCCTGTGACAGGTTGATGGCTTTATGCTGCGCCGAAAGCTGACCAATCACACTGAAAATAGTGGTGCCAACATCGGGTAATTTTGAAGAGGTCTGAACACTTGATTGAAGAGACATCGTAACTCCGCCAGATAGGTTGCATAACCACGTAATAAAATCAGATTTCTATTCAACGGCCTGCTGCTTGAGTCCACAAGCGAATTGTTGTCATAATAGCCATGACTTAAAATCATAGCTTGAGGCTGTTATGTCCCGCTCTGCTCTGCCGCTCAACGCCATTCACGCCTTTCTGGTCACGGCGCGTCACCTTAATCTGACGCGTGCCGCCAGTGAGCTTTGCATTACGCAGGGCGCGGTCAGCCGCAAAATTGCCGCACTGGAGAGCTGGCTGGGGTTCGCGTTATTCGAACGTCACGCGCGTGGGCTGCATCTGACCTCGCAGGGGGCGGCGCTGCTGCCTGAGCTGCAACAGGGATTCGCCATGCTGGTCAATGCCACAGAAAAAGCCAGCCGCAGCAATGTCTCGATACGCCTGAAAGCTCCCACCTGTGCCATGCGCTGGCTGGTGCCGCGTCTGGTGGCGCTGGAGCAACAGCGACCGGACATCCATGTGGCGCTCACCACCACCCTCGATCATGCCTCGCAACTGGATAACTTCGATGCGGCGATTGTCTACGGCATTGCCCCCGCCGAGGCCATCCATTTATTCGATGAGCGTCTGACCCCGGTGCTGGCCAGCAGCGTCACGCCGCCCGCCAGCGTGGCTGCCCTGTCCCGCTTCACCTTTTTACATCCCACCAATGACACCCGCGACTGGCAATTGTGGCTGCATGCACAGCAGGCCAGTGTTCCGATGGCGCGCAACCAGCATTTTGCCACCATGGATCTGGCGATCAGTGCGGCGATTCAGGGGTTTGGTGTGACGGTGGCGGATGTGTCGCTGGTGCAGAATGATCTGGTAAATGGTCGGTTGATCGCCCCGTTTGACCACTGCGTCTCTACCGGGGCGAGTTATAGCTTATTACAGCGAGCGGAACGTGATGCGCCACCCTTCCTGCAGGAACTGGTGGCGTGGTTGTGTCAGCCTCAGAATGAAACCCATTCGTCGGTGCTGGCGGATTTGGATTGAGCTACCGGCGGCGTGTTGAGCGCCGGACGGCGTAACACAGGCCCAGCCGGTGGTTTGGCCGTGACCGTAACCGGGGTGCTTGGCGCAAGGCGGAATTTCGCCACTGACGCCTGCAACTCTTCGGTCTGACGTTCCAGCGCGCTGGCCGCCGCAGAAACCTCTTCAACCAGTGACGCGTTCTGCTGTGTCACGCTGTCCATCTCCGTCACTGCCGTGCCCACCTGCGAAATCCCTTTGCTTTGTTCTTCCGAGGCAGCGGCGATGTGCTTCATGATCTCATTCACATCCTGAACCGATTTCAAGATGTCATTCATGGTATGACCGGCATTGTTCACCAGCTCTGAGCCTTTACCGACGCGCTGTACCGAATCTTCAATCAGGGTAGCAATCTCTTTCGCCGCATTGGCGCTGCGCTGGGCGAGGTTACGCACTTCGCTGGCAACGACGGCAAAACCACGTCCCTGTTCACCGGCACGCGCAGCTTCCACCGCCGCATTGAGTGCCAGAATATTGGTCTGGAAGGCAATGCTATTGATGACGTTGGTGATTTCAGCGATTTTCTTCGAACTGCCGGAAATCCCTTCCATAGTGGTCACCACTTCACCCACCAGACGGCCCCCCTGCTGTGCGGTCCCGGTGGCGGTTTCCGCCAGTGAACTGGCCTGACGCGCGTTGTCGGCGTTAAATTTCACCGTGGCGGTCAACTGCTCCATGCTGGCAGCGGTTTGCTCCAGCGCGGCGGCCTGCTCTTCGGTGCGGGAAGAGAGATCGTTGTTGCCTGCGGAAATTTCCGCCGCACCACGGTAAATGTTTTCCGTACCGCTGCGAATGGCGCTCACCGCTTCACGCAGGCTGTCCTGCATCGCGCGCAGTAACGGCACCAGTTTGCCCACACAGTTGCGGCCAAACTCCTGCACCGGCTGGCTGAGATCGCCCTGAGCGATAATGGCGAAGTGATCGCGAATCTTATCCAGCGGCTTAACCAGCATGGTGACGAGGTAGCGATCGGTAAACAGCAGGATCAACAGCCCCACCACTACCGCCGCCAGAATAATGACCTTCGTCACGTTAGTCAGTTTATCGACGTTGACACGCGTTTCATCCAGCTTGATAGCCGCCGCCTGATTAAAACTTTCGGCGCTGGCACCAAACGCACGGCTCAACGCCGGTGTGACATTATTGGCCTGCGCACGGTAAGCCTCCAGCGTGCCCTGCTGCGCCAGCGCGACCTGCGGCGCAATCCCTTCATCCAACAGTTTTTGCCAGTTGGCGATCACGCTATTGGCAGTGTCCGCATCCATCGGCCCGGGTGCCATCGCTTTAAACTGTTCCAGCTGCTGCTTCATGCTGTCCAGTGCCTGCTGTACCGGCCCGAATGCATCGGCCGGAGGTGTGGCACCTGAGGCACGGATTTCCATCACGCGCGACATGCGTGTGACCACACGAAAATATTGATCGTTGCCTTTGCTCAGCACTGTCATCTGATTGACCAACTGACGATCAACCTCGTTGCCGTCACCCAGAGCGTTTAGCGAGTGCACGCTAAACAGGCCGACGACGCACCACAGCAGGCAGAACAGCCCAAGAATGGTTAGCATGACGGCACGAATAGTAAAATTTTTTAAGATACCCATACGAAATCCCTTGATGTGAAACGCAATGGAGGCCCGATAAAATCGGGCATATTGCGTTTATCGGCAGTCGATTCAGAAAATGTACTGGTTTAGTAAGCTAATTAATTGCTGGATCGGCCACAGATACAAAAGGATTGTCTGAGCTAAATCAGAGGGATGCGGAAAAATTTGCCTTAAAAAAACGTTTGCGGAATTTAATCATTAGCAGGTTAATTAAAGTTTCACCATGCTGCGCATCATCAGGCGGAACAAGCGCAGTCGCCCACGCATAAAACGAGGCTGTAACCGCAGGGGATTCTCTTTATCCTGGCCAAACACCAGCGTCACATCTTCACTGGCACGCCAGGCTGGCCAGGCAACGTCACCCTGCAACTGATGGCTGAACTCATTGGCGTCCCGGGCAAACGTCACCCAAAAGGCGCTGACTTTGGCGGCAAAGGCATGGTCGGCTGCGGTATAAGTGCGCCCTTCTGGCGGAGGCAGCGACTGCAGCGTATTAAAGACATAGGGGATTTCATTGCCGTGCCAGGCGCCGTGAGGATAGAGATCGCGTGATTGTTCGGAAACATAATCGAACCAGTAACGCCAGCCAGGCATACCAATATTATGTTGCGCTTTAACGATCAACAACGGCATCACCGAAAAGGCCATATCACGCGCCACGGCACGTCCCAGCAGGGCGTCATCATGAAGATCGTACAGCCACTTAATCACTCGATAGCTGAAGCGATTTTTACGCCGCAGCTGCTGAAGCACCAGGGTGGCATCGACACCAAAATACTCAAGCACGCTGGCTTCATCGCTATTGCTGCCAATCATCAAGGGCACCCGGTGCTGTTTGCCCGCCAGAAAAGTGGCCAGCATCGGCCGGGGCAACACCGTATCGCCACTGATCGGCACTGGCCCCAGCGCCAGCGGGCGTTGCAACGGCCAGAACGCCTCCGCAGGCAACTCGCGTAACTCGGAGGCAGAAGCGTCCTCCGTCAGCCCGAAATGCGCCACCACCTTTTTGCCCGCCTGCTGCGCTTCCGCACGCGGAATATCCGGCAGGCTATAGGCGCTCTGCACAATGCCTTTGTGGAACAATCCCTCGGCCAGCGGGGAACAACATAAAGACAATACGCTACGCGCCCCCGATGACTCACCAAACAAGGTGATATTGTGGCGATCGCCGCCAAATGCCGGGATATTGCGCTGCACCCATTGCAATGCCGCAATCTGATCGAGCAACGCGAAGTTATTCACCATGCCGCCATCGGGATATTCCGCATCCAGTGCCGGGTGGGAAAAAAAACCGAAATGCCCGAGGCGATAATTGAGAGTGACCACCACCACGCCCTGCGCGGCCAGCGCTTTGCCACGATAAGGATCGAGGCTGCCCGCGCCAATAGCAAATCCGCCGCCATGCAGCCACACCATAACCGGCAGCGGTCTGGAGGGTTCGATATCAGGCGTCCAGATATTCAGATAAAGGCAATCTTCACTAAAACGCCCCGGATCACCGCCACCTGCCGCGACGCAGTAGTCCCGATTTTGCCAGCTGGCATCGCCCCATGCTGTGGCATCATGCACCCCCTGCCAGGGTTGCAGCGGCTGTGGTGGCCGCCAGCGCAAGGCGCCAACCGGAGGGGCGGCATAGGGTATCCCCTTGAAGACAAAAAGATCATCATCCATTGTGCCTCTGAGTTCACCTTCCGCTGTCACGATCCTCAGACGTCGTTCGTTTTTCATCTCGGCTTCCCTGATCATGGATTCCTCCATTATTTGCAGGCCCGGCGTGATTGTCCATGTTGCTGAGGAATTTGCAGATTAAGCCGAAAACCCGCACGCGAGATTCAACATCCCATTCTGATTTTTTGTCGGGTTGCCATTTACCGATTAGATTTAATGTTACAGGTTGACCTGGCGAAATGGAGAAGCGCAATGTTCGGTGGCATTAATCAGCTGTTTACCCGGATGTGTGATCATCCGGACTTCGCTAAATTGTTGCTCCGCCTGACGTTTGGCGGATTACTGTTGTTTCATGGTGAATTTAAAGTCGTTCACGGTGTGGCATGGATTGAGCATCTGCTCACCGTCAGAGGTATGCCTGGCTTCATCGCATACGGTGCTTATATCGGGGAAATTCTGGCACCCGTGATGATGATCATTGGTTTCATGACACGCCCCGCGGCGTTCATTATCGTGATCAACATGATTGTCGCGACGTTGCTGGTCAAAATGGGCGTGGTCTGGCACCTGACGGATGTGGGTGCATGGTCGCTGGAGACGGAAGCCCTTTACACACTTGGCGCACTCGCCATTATGTTTCTGGGGGCCGGGAAATACTCGCTGGTACGGACTCCGCGCCTGCAATAATGATACCAAGCCGGTCCGCAGACCGGCTCTTTTTATGCCAGTCCGCAGCGTACCAGACTGCGCTGCTGCATCTGCTGATACAACACCATTTCATCCTGCACCGCTGCACCCAGCGCGTTTTCAAATGCTTCGCGGCTGGCATAGCCCGCACTGCGTACCTGGGCTTCATCCCCCAGATTAGACTGGAAAATCCCCGCTGCGCTTACCGGTAAAAAGTCTTCATAAGTGATGGGTTCTGCCAGCAATCGACCTTCTTTCATCAGCTGCTCCATACTCTCTTCCGCACGCGGAGGAGACTGGACACCCTTTTCCGTTAGTCGATAGCGGAACCACGCCAGCTGCTGTTCCCGCAGGCTGGTTTCATCATCAGGGAAGTCACTGAACACCGCAGCCAGATGTTGCTGATGGTGCTGATTATCAGGACCGGTTCCCGCTTCGGCCAGCAACTTATCATACAGCGCGCGGCCTTTCGGCGTCAGCGCCACGCCACGCTGCTCGATTTCGCCGAACCGGGCGGTGTGCGTCCCCTGAAAGCCATCCTGAAAATGAACCGGCTCTTCCAGCGCCTTGAAGCTGGTCTGGCGCAACAGAATCGGCACCTGACGTTGCGGTGGGCCTTCGATCAGCGTTTTAGGATCGATACCGCGTGACGGCATCAGCGCCTGCACACGGTCAATGTCCAGCGTGCGCGGGGTCAGGTGGTTGATATGACAACCGCGGAAACACACCACATCGGCGATCAAACGATGTTGCTGGCTCAGCGCACGATAGGTGGCGCTGTCTACCGTGGTATGCGCATGCCAGCGGAAGGTTTCCAGCGCTTCTTTGACAAATAACGCAGCATCGGCAGCGGTAAGCCCCCCCTGCTGCTGGTGTTTCGCAATCAGCGCCCGGCAGCCTGGGGTAAAAATATCGCGTGCCGCGAGGATAGCGGCAGCTTTGGCACGCAGCGCCTCATCGTTAATCAACTCCAGCCGCAACAGTGAGGTAAAAACGCGGAAGGGATTGCGCCGCAGCGCACTATCGCTGACCGGGCGAAACGCAGTGGAGTGCACCGGCACGCCAGCCTGTGACAGATCGTAGTACCCCACCGGATACATCCCCATGACGGCAAACATCTGCCGCAACAGGCTTAACTCCGCAGCCGTACCCACACGGATGGCACCATGACGCTCCACGCTTAAGCGGCTAAGTTCATCGGCAGCCGCCAGACGATTTTTCAGGGCGGGATTGGCTTCCAGCGTCCGTTCGTTAACGGCGCTGACCAGTTGCGTCAGGGTGCCATATTGCGGCACCTCTTGCTGGTACATCGCCGACATGGCCTGAGAAAATAGCGTGCGAATGGCATCACTGGCGAGAAAGTTGTCCATGATTATCACCTCGGGCTAAAGGGTTGTTGCTACTGTAGATCAACCGTTTAACACCGGGTAACAATTTCGTGGAACTGTGATCTCGCCTGCTTACTCTGGATCGCCAAAGCGAAATTTCAGGACCAGCATCACCGTGGTTAACGCCGCCGGGAATGCCAGCATCAGAAAGATATGACTGAATGACCAGCCGAGCGACAGCAATTCCGCGCCAACAAAGGCGCTCAGGATGGCACCGACGCGTCCTACGCCATGCATCCAGCTGGAACCGGTCGCACGCGCATGGGTGGGATAATAACTGGCAGCAAGCGCGTTCATGCCGGTATTGGCACCGTTAAAACAAAAGCCGCTGCAAAAGGCGATGCCACTCATCAATCCGACCTCGGCCGGGGAGAAGCCGAGGACGATAATCGCGATACCGCCACAAAAATAGATCACTGCCAGCGCCAGGTTGGCATTGACGCGGTCCATCAGCCAGCCAGCGAACAGTGAACCCAGGGTGCCGCCAGCCTGGTACATCGCGGTGATAATTGCGGCTTCGGTAACCGACATCCCCAGCGTATTCACCAGTGACGGCAACCAGCTGCCAATCAAATAAACCAGGAACAGCCCCATAAAATAACCGCCCCACAGCATCAGGCTGCCAAACAGGTAACGGCGGGACACTACGGTGGCTATCGCGCCATGACGTGCTGCGGGTGGCTCGGCACTGTGAAAATGGCTATTGGCTTGCACTGCGCCCGGCATCATACGATCGAGAATGGCATGTATCCGCGCCGCAGGTGCCCGACGACTGATAAGAAAACGCACCGATTCCGGTAAACCGTGTAGCAAGAAAGGCAGTACCACCAGCGGCAGCACACCGCCGAGCAACATCACCGCATGCCAGTTATACCGCGGCAGCAGCCAGGAGGCGGCAAAACCACCCGAGGCGGCACCGAAGGTGAAACCGCAAAATACCACGGTGATAATGAAGGAGCGACGGCGTTCAGGGGCGTATTCCGCCACCAGCGTACCCACGTTGGGCATGGCCGCGCCAAGGCCTAATCCGGTCAGGAAACGGAACAACATCATCTGTTCGATGTTTTGTGCCATCGCAGTGGCCAGCGTCCATATGCCGAAGAACAGTACGCTTTGCAGAATCAGCAGGCGGCGACCAAAACGGTCGGCCAGTGGCCCCGCCACCACAGCACCCAGTGCCAGCCCCACCAATGCGGCGCTGATGACCATGCCGAGTTGATGATTGCTGACTCCCCAGGCGGCTTTGAGCGTCGGTGCGATAAAGCCCATCAGTGCGATATCCATACCGTCCAGCGCCACGACAATGAAGCAGAGCCCAATCAGGCGCTTTTGCCAGCTACTTAATGCGCTCTGATTAATGAGCTGGCGGACATCTACTGCTTCAACGCTGGTCACGTCAGAACCCCTGCTTCGGCTTACCGATTTAAACATCAGTTTTGGTAAAAAAAACGGCGCTTATGATAGCTCATCGTTAACAATAGCGGGCAGTAATTTTGAATGTAATTGAGAATTATTCAGGATTTGTGATCTTAACCCTCTGATATTACAGGCGGTGATAATGTATCAGGCAGCTTAATATGCGGTATTTTCCATGATTACAGCGACTTATGCGTTTAGCGCAATACAATCTAAAATTGTTAATATAATTTTGCAGCCAGGTTAACAAAATTTCAGTTTGCCAGTTGCCTGCACGCTGGAAATCTCATTAAGTGTGAGGTTATGGACAAAAATATCCTTTTCAATCAGCGCATTCGCTTGCGCCACTTACATACCTTTGTTGCGGTAGCGCAGCAGGGCACCCTTGGCCGGGCAGCAGAGACTCTCAGCCTGAGCCAGCCTGCGCTATCGAAAACCCTCAACGAGCTGGAGGAACTGGCAGGTGCCCGTTTATTTGAACGTGGCAGACTCGGTGCGCAACTCACCACCCTGGGGGAACAATTTCTTACCCATGCGGTCAAGGTGCTGGATGCATTGAATCATGCCGGGCAGAGCTTCAACGCCCCGCTGCCAGGACGCCCAATGGTGATTCGTCTTGGCGCGCTGACGACGGCAGCGATGGGCATGCTGCCGCAAATTCTCGATCGTTTTCATCAGCAGCAACCCAACACCACGGTTCAGGTGGCCACCCTGCATAACAACGTACTGCTGGCGGGTTTACGGGCCGGGGAATTTGATATCGGTATTGGTCGCATGGCCGACAGCGAAATGATGGCTGGCCTGACTTATGAGTTGCTGTTTCTGGAGTCGCTAAAGCTGGTAGTGCGCCCGGAACATCCGTTATTAGGTGACAACGTCACACTATCACGCGCCATGCAATGGCCGGTGGTGATCTCCCCGGAGGGCACAGCTCCACGCCGTATCGCCCAGCAGATGTTGGATGATCAGGACTGCTCCCTGCCCGCCAACTGCGTTGAAACCTCTTCCACCTCACTGGCGCGTCAGCTGGCGCTGCGTTACGACTATGTGTGGTTTGTGCCGTCCGGAGCCATTAAAGAAGATTTGAGCCATAACGCGCTCTGCGCCCTGCCCATCAGTTCCGTTGGACCTGGCGAGCCGGTGGGTATTATCACCCGCACCGGTAATACCTTAAGCCTGAGCGCAGAAGTCTTAATGGCGACGATCCGTAAGTTCCACAGCTAGCGGCTGCGCTTGGCATGCCGTTCGCGGTTATCCAGGCGCGCCTTATCAGTTTTACGTAATCCAACGTAGAGCGCTCCCGCGCCGCCGTGCTGCGGTTGTGCCACGCAAAAGGTTTGCACTTCATCAAACTGTTGCAGCCAGCGAGCGAGGTAACTGCGCACGATATTGGCGTGCGATTCATCCTCCCGCCCCTTACCGTGAATGATCAGCAGATTGCGTAACCCCTGCTTGCGCGCCTGCATCATAAAACTGAACAACGACTGACGGCAGGTTTCTACCGGCTGACGCAGCAGATTGAGACTGGCATCCAGTGGGTATTTGCCCAGCCGCAGCTTATCCAGAACCCCTTGCTGGATACCGTCGGCTTTGTATTCCAGCGGCGTCCCCAGGGAAATAATCTCCAGAAAGCCACGCGTGAGAAAGTTTTCCTGTTCATCATTGCGTTGTGGCACCCGCGGCGCTTTGGTGGACGGTGTGCGCAGCCACTGGGTATTGGCGCAATCTTTCAACGGTGTTACATCACCCATGGCATCCCGGAAAAGGTCATCATCATCAAGGTTCATGGTTTATTCCCACATAACAATTCAGCGAAGAAAGAGTAGCAAAAGCTTTCTGGCATCACATCTGTCACTTTTTGTACAAAAATCCAGCAACAGGTGGTGCAAAAAAAGTGTCAACAAATCGTTCCAGATCAAAAAACACCCTTGCGGAATTTATAGGCAAATAGCGGAATTAGCGCTGATCAACTATTTTTGCGTCACCCCCACTTTTTTTGAGGATTATTACTGCTCGGATGAGTGCCCTTTGCACGGAAAAATGTTAAAATTGACCACAGTCAATAATCATCGAGCGTAGACATTATGATCCCGGAAAAACGCAGCATTCGACGTATTCAGTCTGGCGGTTGTGCCATCCATTGTCAGGATTGCAGTATCAGCCAGTTGTGTATTCCCTTCACGCTGAACGAGCACGAACTGGATCAGCTGGATAATATCATCGAACGCAAAAAGCCGATTCAGAAAGGCCAGACATTGTTCAAAGCCGGTGATGAACTGAAATCTTTATACGCTATTCGCTCTGGCACCATCAAAAGTTACACCATCACTGAACAGGGTGACGAGCAGATTACCGGCTTCCATCTGGCAGGTGATTTGGTAGGTTTTGACGCCATTGTCAGCGCCCATCACCCCAGCTTTGCCCAGGCACTGGAAACCGCGATGGTGTGCGAGATCCCATTTGAGACTCTCGACGATTTGTCCGGCAAAATGCCTGCCCTGCGTCAGCAGATGATGCGCCTGATGAGTGGCGAGATTAAGGGCGATCAGGACATGATTCTGTTGCTGTCGAAAAAGAACGCTGAAGAACGCCTGGCAGCCTTTATCTGGAACCTGTCACGCCGCTTCGGTCAGCGCGGTTTTTCCCAGCGCGAGTTCCGGTTGACCATGACGCGTGGCGATATTGGTAACTATCTGGGACTAACCGTAGAAACCATCAGCCGTTTACTCGGTCGTTTCCAGAAAAGTGGCATGCTGGCGGTAAAAGGCAAATATATCACTATTGAAAACCATGCTTTGCTGGCAGAACTTGCTGGTCAGACTGAGCAGGCTGCCTGACACTCAGCCGGATCGATAAATGTTATTTTATTGATCCGGCAACAACTTTTTCCCTTCTGCACTGTCCTAACTTAGGCTATCTTTATCCCAACTTGCTTTGGTTTTGAGGAGATTGCCTTATGTCCCGGTACCAAAATATTCTGGTCGCGATTGATGCACAGCAGGACGATCAACCCGCGCTGCGGCGTGCGGTTTATCTCAATCAACGCATCGGCGGAAAAATCAAAGCTTTCCTGCCTATCTATGATTTTTCATACGAAATGACCACGCTGCTGTCGCCAGATGAGCGTGGCAATATGCGCAAAGGCGTGATAAGCCAGCGTACCGAGTGGATCCGTGAACAAGCCCACGCCTATTTAGAGGCGGGGGTCGATATTGAAATCAAGGTGATCTGGCATAACCGCCCCTTTGAAGCGATTATTCACGAGGTCATGACCCATCAGCACGACCTGGTGCTGAAGATGGCGCACCAGCACGATCGGCTGGAAGCGGTGATCTTCACCCCCACCGACTGGCATCTGCTGCGTAAATGCCCTTGCCCGGTGTGGATGGTTAAAGACCAGCCGTGGCCGGAAGGCGGCAAAGCGCTGGTGGCAGTGAACCTCGCCAGCGAAGAACCTCATCATGATGCCCTCAACCAAAAGTTGATTCAGGAAACCACGGTGTTGGCGGAAATGGTTAACCATACCGAAGTGCATCTGGTGGGTGCCTACCCGATTACCCCGATAAACATCGCTATCGAACTGCCGGACTTCGATCCCAGCGTTTACAACGATGCGATTCGCGGCCAGCATCTGGTGGCGATGAAAGCGCTGCGGCAGAAGTTTTCCATCAGTGAAGAGTTCACCCATGTGGCAAAAGGTTTGCCGGAAGAAGTGATCCCCGATATCGCAGCCCATCTGGGCGCGGGAATTGTGGTGCTGGGCACCATTGGCCGTACCGGATTATCTGCGGCGTTCCTCGGTAATACCGCTGAACAGGTGATCGACCATCTTCGTTGCGATTTGCTGGCGATTAAGCCGGATGACTTTAAATCACCCATCGAACTCGATGATGATGACGAAGAAGACGACGACGAATAAAAATGATAAGGGCGACCAACCGGTCGCCCTTATTTTTTGATGATTACAACGCGCGCAGGATGCCTTCTACGCTGGCCTTCGCATCACCAAACAACATCTGGGTGTTGTCTTTGAAGAACAGCGGGTTCTGCACACCGGCATAGCCGGTATTCATGGAACGTTTGAAGACAATAACGTTCTGCGCTTTCCAGACTTCCAGCACTGGCATACCCGCGATAGGACTGCGTGGATCTTCCTGCGCTGCCGGGTTCACAGTGTCGTTCGCACCGATAACCAGTACGGTGTCGGTATCGCTGAAATCATCGTTGATCTCATCCATCTCCAGCACGACGTCATACGGCACTTTGGCTTCCGCCAGCAGCACGTTCATATGACCAGGCAGACGACCGGCCACCGGGTGAATACCAAAACGCACTTTGATACCGCGTGCGCGCAATTTCTCGGTGATTTCCGCCACCGGATACTGCGCCTGCGCCACCGCCATGCCGTAGCCGGGGGTGATGATCACCGAGGTTGAAGATTTCAGCAGCTCTGCGGTTTCTTCGACGTTGATCTCACGGTGTTCACCGGCTTCTTCGCTTTCACCACCGACGCTGGTATCCGTACCAAAGCCACCGGCAATCACGCTGATAAACGAACGGTTCATCGCCTTACACATAATGTAAGACAGGATGGCACCGCTCGAACCCACCAGCGCACCGGTGACGATCAACAGGTCGTTGCTCAGCATGAAACCGGCCGCCGCCGCTGCCCAACCTGAATAGGAGTTCAGCATAGAGACCACTACCGGCATGTCAGCACCGCCGATAGAGGCCACCAGGTGCCAGCCAAATGCCAGCGCGATCACCGTCATCAGCAACAGCGCAAACACCTGTGCACCGGTACTTTCCGTGCGGACAAACCATACCAGCAGCGCAAATGAAACCACCAGCGCCAGCAGATTCAGCTTGTGGCGATGCGGCAGCATCAGCGGACGCGATGAAATTTTACCGCGCAATTTGCCAAAGGCGACGATTGAACCGGTGAAGGTGACCGCACCAATAAAGATGCCGAGGAACACTTCGGTCAGATGGATGTTTTCCATCACCGCCGACAGGCCCGGTGCGTGGTCGAGGTAGCTGTTAAAACCTACCAGCACCGCCGCCAGACCAACGAAGCTGTGCAGAATAGCAACCAGTTCCGGCATTTCGGTCATTTCGACTTTCTTTGCCAGACGGACACCAATTGCACCGCCGATCACCATCGCCAGCAGGATCCAGGCAACGTGACCGCTGTTGGGACCAAAGATGGTTGCGAGTAGCGCGAGAGCCATCCCGCTCATGCCAAAAATGTTACCCTGCTTTGAAGTCTCATGTTTAGAGAGACCGGCAAGGCTGAAAATAAACAGAATTGCGGCAACAATGTATGCTGCAGTGACTAATCCGCCAGACATGTTGTTACCCCTTAATTCTTACGAAACATTTTCAGCATGCGCTGGGTGACAGTAAAGCCACCAAAGATGTTGATACTGGCGATCAACACCGCGATAAATGCCAGCAGCGTAACCCAACCGCCGTGCCCCATCTGCAACACTGCGCCAACCACGATAATGCCGGAAATGGCGTTGGTCACGGACATCAGCGGGGTATGCAGCGCGTGGCTGACGTTCCACACCACGTAGTAACCCACCACGCAGGAGAGCGCAAACACGGTAAAGTGCGACAGGAATTCCGGCGGCGCGACGTTTGCCAGGCAGGCGAACAGCACCACGGCCAACGCCAGCAGCACAAATTTACGCCACGGCGATGCCGGCTTTTCTTCGACTTTTTGTTTCGGGGCCACAGCAGGCTGCGCGGCTTTCGGTGCAGCGGAAACCTGAATCGGCGGGGCCGGCCAGGTCACTTCGCCGTCACGGATGACCGTTACACCACGAATCACCACGTCTTCGAAATCGACAGTGATTTGACCGTCTTTCTCTTTACACAGCAGTTTCAGCAGGTTCACCAGGTTGGTGCCATACAGCTGAGAAGACTGGGTCGGCAGACGGCTTGGCAGATCGGTGTAACCAATGATCTTCACGCCGTTGCTGGTCAGCGTGACCTGATCGGCGACGGTCAGCTCACAGTTACCGCCGGTTTGCGCCGCCAGATCGACAATCACGCTTCCCGGTTTCATGCTGGCAACCATCTCTTTGGTAATCAGCTTCGGTGCCGGGCGGCCCGGAATCAGCGCCGTGGTGACGATGATATCCACGTCTTTTGCCTGTGCAGCAAACAGTTCCATCTCCGCCTTAATAAAGGCTTCTGACATTACTTTGGCGTAGCCGTCGCCGCTGCCCGCTTCTTCCTCGAAATCCAGCTCAAGGAACTCGGCACCCATACTCTGTACCTGTTCCTTCACTTCCGGACGGGTATCGAATGCACGCACGATAGCGCCCAGACTACCCGCCGCACCAATCGCAGCCAGACCAGCCACCCCCGCACCAATCACCATCACTTTGGCGGGAGGCACTTTACCTGCCGCCGTGATTTGTCCGGTAAAGAAACGACCAAATTCATGCGCGGCTTCAACAATGGCACGATAACCGGCAATATTCGCCATCGAGCTAAGTGCATCCAGCGCCTGGGCGCGGGAAATACGTGGCACGGAGTCCATCGCCATCACGGTGACGTTACGTGCCGCCAGTTTTTCCAGCAGCGCCGGATTCTGTGCCGGCCAGATAAAGCTGACCAGGGTGCTACCTGCTCGCGTCAACGCAATTTCGTCATCGTCGGGCGCATTCACTTTCAGCACGATATCTGACTGCCACACCTCAGCGGTATTGCTGATGGTGGCACCTGCAGCAACAAAACTTTCATCATCAAAACTGGCACGAATACCTGCGCCCTGCTCGATGGTGACGCTGAATCCCAGCTTGATCAGTTGCTCAACGGTTTTCGGCGTGGCAGCCACGCGCGATTCATTGGCTAACCGCTCTTTGGGTATCCCAATTAACATACTGTTTCCTTTCATCGGTTAAAGGATGAGGGTCTGTAAGCGGCACAGGCTCAGGTAACTGAAACAATGTTTCAGCTACTTATGAGCGAAATGCGCAATGTAACAAAGTCTTTATAACCTACTGAAAATATGAATAGCGATCCACAGTGATAATGCATACTTATGACATTCACACAAATATTCAGAAGCAAAGATTGAATGCCACGTTTTGCCACTGCGTTTTGGTCATATTAAAAAATTATATGCTGTGCAAAATCGTGTCACGGCGAATTTAGTGTTATTAAAAACCTTTATTTAACAATACTTTAACTATTACGGCACTAAGTGTTACCAGATTTAGTGGTAACGCGCACAAAAAAACGCCATAGCAGATACTGATGACAGTCCAATGAATAATCCGGGTAGATTGTCAATCTGTGTCGGATAAATTGGCTGAGACAGGCTGATTATTACATGTAATAATCAGCGGCTAATCTGTTATACATCAAGAGTCCAGCACGTTTTCGTACTCATTTTTGCGTAAGGCGAAGGATCATTTTTATGAAGCTTAAGAACACTATTCTGGCGTCCACCTTGTTATCACTGCTGGCAGCCAATGCGTTTGCTGCGCAGGAACTGACGCCGGAAAAAGCGGCCGCGTTGAAGCCATTCCAACGTATTAATATCACCGGCCGTTTCAACGCGATTGGCGACGCTGCAGACGCCGTATCAAAACGTGCTGATGAACTGGGCGCAGCCTCTTACTACATTCAGGGCATCAACGACAGTAACGGCAACAGCGGTAACTGGCGTGTCACCGCTGATCTGTACCACGCGGATGCACCTGAAGCATCAAAGCAGACTGAATACCTCAGCTACAATGGCGTAAAAGCGCTGCCAAAAGCAGAAGCTTACCGTCTGGAGCCGTTCGATACCGTTTCCGTCAGCGGCTTTTTCCCCAGCCAGCCGGATGTAAACGACGCTATTTCTAAAGCAGCGAAAGAGAAAGGCGCGGCCTCTTTCTTTATTGTTCGTCAGATCGATGCCAACAATGGCGGTAACCAGTACGTCACCGCTTATGTCTACAAAGCCGATGCCAAAGAACGCAAAGTTCAGAGCCCGAACCTGATCCCTGCTGATTCTGAAGCGGGTAAAGCCGCACTGGCCGCAGGTGGTGCTGCTGCGAAAAACGTTGAGATCCCGGGCGTTGCCTCTTCAGAAACCCCAACCACTAAAGTGGGTCGTTTCTTCGAAACCCAGACCTCCACCGGTGAGCGTTACACAGTAACCTTAGCCGACGGTAAGAAAATTCAGGAAGTGAACGCGATTACCGCGGCACAGATGCAGCCGTTTGATACCGTGACCTTTACCGGCCACTTCGGTTCACCGACTGAAGTTTCTGAAGAAGTGGCGAAACGTGCCGGAGATAAAGGGGCGAAGTATTACCACGTCACCCGTCAATGGCAGAACCAGAGCGGCGGCAACCTGACCGTCACCGCAGACCTGTTCAAGTAATCTTCAGGCAGGGCGGCACTCGTCGCCCTGCTGTTTGCATAAAAGCTAACCATCTCTGCATCATCATTCATTGCCTTCCCGCTACGCACTCCGTAAAATCTGCCGCCTGATTTTCAGGGCATTCCGTTTCAAAGCCGACGATTTGTCGCGTTATTATCCAACGGAATCGTTTTTACCCAGCATACTCTGCTGCTCAGGAATGGCGTTTTGGATAAAAAATTAGGTCTTAGTGCACTCACCGCGCTGGTACTCAGTTCAATGCTGGGAGCGGGTGTTTTTAGCCTGCCACAAAATATGGCCGCAGTCGCTGGTCCGGCGGCGTTGCTGATTGGCTGGTTAATTACCGGTGTGGGAATTCTGTTTCTTTCCCTGGCGATGCTCTTGCTGACACGCCTCAAACCCGAGCTGGATGGCGGTATCTTTACCTATGCCCGTGCCGGGTTTGGCGAGCTGATGGGTTTCTGTTCGGCGTGGGGATACTGGCTTTGCGCGGTCATTGCTAACGTTTCCTATCTGGTGATTGTGTTTTCTGCGCTGAGCTTTTTTACCGATACACCCGATCACGTGGTGTTTGGGGATGGTAATACCTGGCAGGCGATGCTCGGTGCATCGGTGTTGCTGTGGCTGGTCCATGCACTGGTGCTGCGCGGCGTGCAGACGGCAGCCAGCATCAATGTGCTGGCGACACTGGGCAAACTGGTTCCGCTACTGCTGTTTGTGGTGCTGGCGGTAATGGCATTTAACTACGATCGTTTTCGCCTCGATTTTAGCGGTGTGGCGCTCGGTAAACCGCTGTGGGAGCAGGTGAAGCAAACCATGCTGATCACCCTTTGGGTGTTTATCGGTGTTGAAGGTGCGGTGGTGGTCTCAGCCCGCGCGCGCCATAAGCAAGATGTGGGTCGCGCGACAATGCTGGCGGTGCTGGCCGCGCTGCTGGTTTATCTGCTGGTGACGCTGCTGTCGCTGGGTGTGGTACCACGCGCGGAGCTGGCGCAAATGCGTAATCCCTCGATGGCCGGATTGATGCAACATCTGATCGGCCACTGGGGTGACGCAGTCATCGCCATCGGCTTAATCATCTCGGTGTGCGGTGCCTATCTGAGCTGGACCATTATGGCCGCTGAAGTCCCGTTTCTCGCCGCGCAATTGGGGGCTTTTCCACGCAGCATTGCCCGGCAGAACCGCCATAACTCCCCCGCTGCCTCGCTATGGCTGACCAATGGCAGCGTGCAGGTGTGTCTGATTCTGATTGCCGTTACTGGCGCGGATTACAATACTCTGCTCACCGTCGCCTCGGAGATGATTCTCGTGCCTTACCTGCTGGTCGGTTTGTATCTGATCAAGGTGGTTCGCGGGCAGCAAAAGCCCCTGGCGATGCTCACGGGCATCGGTGCCAGCCTGTACGGTATCTGGCTGTTGTACGCGTCAGGTCCGTTGCATCTGCTGCTGTCCGTGGTGCTGTATGCGCCGGGTGTGCTGTTGTTTCTGTATGCGCGCCGTGGCGGCCGTGCCAGTCAGACGCTGTCACAGCTGGAACGTATCGCTATCGTTTTGTTAATCGCCGCATCACTGCCCGCCGTGTGGCAGCTGACAAATTAATGCGGCTGTCCGGGGATGGTCACGCACAGCAGGTCACCCTGCTGTGTCAGGTTGAGCGGCTTACGATATTCCTGATGGATGGCGTCAAGCTGCTCCGCTGACAGCGGATAAGGTAACTGGATATCGAAACGGCTGATGTGCTGCTGTTCAGCCAGGGTGATCAGGCGCGCAATGTTGATCTCATCACTGACCTGAGTTGAAATGATTTGTAATGCTAATTCTTTCAGATGATCGTCGCTGGCCTGTAGACTGTGCGCTGATTTACGGGTGACCATGCCAAAAATGGGCAACACACCATAAATGGCGTCAACGAAGCTCCAGCGTTTTTTGCACGAGGCGGAAAGGAAATCACTGTAATTGAAGCAGATGCGGTCACTGTATCCGGCTGAAGCCAGCTCTTTATCAGACACCCTCGCACTCCTCCTGTTTTTCATTACGGTTCCGAACCTTGCGCCACAACGCGCTGCTAATAATGGCACATTTCACGGCCCGGATACCAGAGAGCAAAGGATATTTCGTGCTGTAGCATAGAGCTCGACAGCTGAAAACGCTATGCTGCTGTCCATACTCACCAGTCATAGTGGATTATGAACAAGATTGTATATGTGGAAGATGAACCGGAAGTCGGTGAGCTGATCGCTGCCTACCTCGGACGTCATGACATTGAAGTAATTGTGGAAACGCGCGGTGACCGCGCTGAAGCCACCATTGCCGCCGCCGATCCCGATTTAGTGATGCTGGATATCATGCTGCCGGGCAAAGACGGCATGACCTTATGTCGCGACTTACGTGCCAGCTGGCAGGGCCCCATTGTGTTGCTGACATCGCTCGACAGCGATATGAACCACATTCTGGCGCTGGAAATGGGTGCCAACGATTATATTCTGAAAACCACCCCACCTGCGGTGCTGCTGGCGCGCCTGCGTCTGCATTTGCGGCAGGCGCATATCGGCCAGCCGGAAGTTACCCCGGCGGTACAAAGTTCGCAGAAGGTACTGCGCTTTGGCTCGCTGACTATCGATGCGCTGAATCGTCAGGTCACGTTGTTTGAGGAAAACATCACCCTTTCGACCGCTGACTTTGACCTGCTGTGGGAACTGGCCAACCACGCCGGGCAGATTCTCAACCGTGATGCGTTATTACAAACCCTGCGTGGCGTCAGCTATGACGGGATGGATCGCAGCATTGATGTGGCAATTTCGCGCCTGCGCAAGAAACTGTATGACAGCGCCACCGAGCCGTTCCGCATCAAAACCATCCGCAACAAAGGCTACCTGTTCGCGCCGCAGGCCTGGGATACCCGTTCCGCATGAGAAAGCTCTTTATCCAGTTCTATCTGTTACTTTTCGTCTGCTTTCTGGTGATGACCTTGCTGGTAGGGCTGGTGTACAAATTCACCGCCGAACGCGCCGGACGCCAGTCGATGAATGATTTAATGGCCAGTTCGCTGTTTTTGATGCGCAGCGAGTTGCGTGAGATCCCGCCGCGTGACTGGAACAAAACCATCCGCAGCCTCGATCTCGATTTATCCTTTAATCTGCACATCGAGCCGATGAGTAAGTATGAACTGGACGAGCCGGATATGAAGCGGTTACGTGCAGGCGAAATCGTGGCGCTTGACGATCAATACACCTTCCTGCAACACATTCCGCGCAGCCATTACGTGTTATCCGTTGGCCCGATTCCTTACCTGTTTTATCTGCATCAGATGCGTCTGCTGGATATCGCGCTGCTGGCTTTTATCGGCATGTCGCTGGCGTTGCCCGTGTTTATCTGGATGCGTCCCCACTGGAAAGAAATGCTGCGGCTGGAAAAGGCAGCACAGCGCTTTGGTCGCGGTGAACTGGATGTGCGTACCCATTTTGACAGCACCTCCAGCCTGTTCCGTCTCGGCGTCGCCTTCAACCAGATGGCCGATAACATCAACACGCTGGTTGCCAGTAAAAAACAGTTGATCGACGGTATCGCCCATGAATTACGCACCCCACTGGTACGTCTGCGCTACCGGCTGGAGATGAGTGAAAACCTGAGCGAAAATGAATCTGCAGCGCTGAACCGGGATATCGGCCAGCTGGAAAGCTTAATCGAGGAGCTGCTGACTTATGCGCGCCTCGACCGTCCGCGCGTCGATCTCACCCTGAAATCTTTTGATCTCGCCGAATGGCTGCGCCTGCATATTGAAGATGTGCAGGCGGTGAATCCGCAGGCGCAAATCGATCTCGACATTCCGCAACGTGAAAACGTTGGCGTCGCTGATACCCGTCTGATGGAGCGCGTGCTGGATAACCTGGTCAATAACGCGCTGCGCTACGCACAACAACGGCTGCGCGTCAGCCTGTGGTTTGATGGCAGTATCGGGTGTTTGCAGGTGGAAGATGACGGCCCGGGCATTCCACAGGAAGAGCGTGAACGCGTGTTTGAGCCTTTTGTGCGCCTCGATCCGAGCCGCGATCGTGCCACCGGCGGCTGTGGCCTCGGTCTGGCGATCGTCCACTCCATCGCCCTTGCGTTGCAGGGCAATGTCACCATTGAGAGCAGCCCGCTGGGCGGTGCCAGCGTTCGCTTTTGCTGGCCGGTTGATCTACCCTTGCGGGAAATCCCGTCGCGCTTAACCTAACAAGGAGTTTCCCCGTGTCCTCAGCTTATCAGGAACTTAGCCGCACTTTTCTGCGTCTGTCTCGCTTCGGCCATTTAGGCGCTATCGCCGGTGTGGATATGCAAACCACCATGCCTGCCGGTGGCAGCCGCGCCCGTGGTGAAGCCATGGCCGAGCTGAGCGTATTTATGCACGAAATCCTGACCGATAAACGCCTCGGTGGCTTGTTTGATGCCGCGCAGCAGGAATCTCTCAACGATGTGGAGCAGGCAAACCTGACGGAAATGCGCCGCGCCTGGCAACAGGCTACCCTTCTCCCGGCCTCATTAGTTGAAGCAAAATCGCTGGCGGGTTCCCGTTGTGAACACGCCTGGCGTCAGCAGCGCCCGGCGAATGACTGGCAGGGATTCGCCGCCAATCTGAAAGATGTGGTGAAACTGAGCCGCGAAGAAGCACAGCTGCGTGCTGAGGCGTTGGGCGTCTCCCGCTACGATGCACTGCTTGACGTGTTCGAACCGGGTATGACCAGTGCTCAGCTTGACCAGACCTTTGGCGAGTTAAAAAGCTGGCTGCCGGAACTGCTGCAAAAAGTGGTGGCAAAACAACTGCAGCATCCCGTCACCACGCCGGTCGGTCCGTTTGCTATCGAATCACAAAAGCAACTCGGGTTGAGCCTGATGGGCACCCTCGGCTTCGATTTCAATCATGGCCGTCTCGACGTCAGTGCCCACCCTTTCTGCGGCGGTGTGCCGGAAGATGTCCGCATCACCACCCGTTACAATGAGAACGCATTTCTCAGCGCGATGATGGGGGTGATCCACGAAACCGGTCACGCCCGTTATGAACAGAATCTGCCCCAGCAGTGGCGCGGGCAGCCGGTTGCGCATGCGCGTTCCACCGCGATGCACGAATCGCAAAGTCTGTTTATGGAAATGCAGCTGGGACGCAGCCGCGAGTTTCTGCAACGAATCCAGCCGCAGGTGATTGCGCTGATGGGCGATCAGCCCGCCCTCGCCAGTGATAATTTTATCCGTCTGACGCAACGTGTGAGACCGGGCCTGATCCGTGTTGATGCCGACGAACTCAGCTATCCGGCACACGTGATTTTACGTTACGAGATTGAACGTGCGTTGATTGAGGGCGAGATCGAGGTAGACGATATTCCTGCGCTGTGGGATGAAAAGATGCAGGATGCACTCGGCATGGATACACGAGGCAATTATCGTGATGGCTGTATGCAGGATATCCACTGGACGGATGGAGCCTTTGGTTACTTCCCGACCTACACCCTCGGAGCCATGTATGCGGCACAGCTGTTCCAGGCGGTGAAGCGCGCCATTCCACAGGTCAGCGAGCTGATTCTGCAGGGGGATTTACAACCGGTGTTTGACTGGCTGCAACAGAATATCTGGCAGCACGGCAGCCGTTTCCCGACCGGGCAATTGCTGGTCAACGCCACCGGAGAAAGCTTAAATCCGCACTATTTCCGCCAGCATCTTGAACAACGTTATCTGGCTGATTAAACTGCGCGGCGGCCTTGCTGGCCGCCTTTTCCATTCCTTTACCTTCCTTTGTACATTCCGTTACACGCCGATACCAATCCCTCACGGAAAGAATTCCTGCAATTTCATATAGTCATTTCACCGGCCCCGCAGTGGGCTACACATGAAAAAATAGTTCGAGGAATTTGCAATGAAAAAATTATTTGCGCTGGTGATCGCCGCTGCTATGGGTCTGTCTTCTGTAGCTTTCGCAGCTGAAACCACTGCTACCCCGGCTCCGGCTGCTGCTGCAACCACTACCGCTGCACCGGTTAAACACAAAGCGACTACTCATAAACACAAGAAAGCCGCTGCACAGAAAGCTCAGGCTGCCAAGAAACACAAAAAAGCAGCAAAGAAAAAAGCAGCACCAGCCGCACAAAAAGCTCAGGCTGCCAAAAAGCACCACAAAAAAGTAACCAAACCTGCTGCACAGAAAGCTCAGGCTGCTAAAAAGCACCACAAAAAAGCAACCAAACCGGCTGCACAGAAAGCCCAGGCTGCTAAAAAGCACCACAAAAAAGTAACTAAACCTGCTGCACAGAAAGCTCAGGCTGCTAAAAAGCACCACAAAAAAGCGACCAAAAAAGCCGCTAAATAAGGTTGCCTCTGCGCGCCCGACCTTGCATTAATGATTAAAACACCCGGTTCTGCCGGGTGTTTGTTTACTGGAGTAGCGGAACATGGTGCGTCGCTATCGCTTCGAAATCATTCTGATTGTGGTGATCCTGTGCGGCATTGTCGCAGCCAGCTTCTTTATTTAGTCGTTGTAGCGTGCTGATTATCCCAATATTTCTCCCTATTTTACCGCTTACCGACTATAGTTATCGCTCAAGCGTGATGACCAAAACCTCTACTTATTCTCGCCATTGAGAGAACTATGCGCCTGGCTATCCTGTTATTTGTTGGTATTTTCAGTTTTAACCTTGCAGCACATGCCGATGACGAAGACGGGCCAAGCCCGGACGAGATTAAAACGCTGTTCTTTGGCAAGGATCACCGCAAAGCCATTACCGATGTCAGCGCTGCGCCCTGGGATGCCATTGGTCAACTGGAGACCGAAAGCGGCAACCTCTGCACTGCTACGCTGATTTCTGCCCATCTGGCATTAACCGCAGGTCACTGTTTACTGACCCCACCAGGCAAATTCGATAAACCCGTAGCGCTGCGTTTTATGGCTGGCAAAAAAGGCTGGCGCTATGAAATTCATGATATCGATGCTCGCGTGGAACCCTCACTGGCACGCAAGCTGAAAGCCGATGGTGAAGGCTGGATTGTTCCGCCTGACGCCGCACCTTTTGATTACGGTTTGATTATCCTGCACAACCCGCCCTCCGCTATCACGCCGATTCCGCTGTTTGACGGTTCGCGTGGCGATCTGACGGACGCGCTGAAAGCCACAGGACGTCAGGTAACTCAGGCTGGTTACCCGGCAGATCATCTGGATACGCTGTATTCGCACAGCGATTGTCTGATTACCGGCTGGGCACAGCGCGCGGTGTTGTCGCACCAATGCGATACCCTGCCCGGCGACAGCGGTTCACCGCTGCTGCTGAAGAAAGATGACGGCTGGCAATTAATTGCGGTGCAAAGCTCCGCCCCTGCGCCTGCCGATCGTTACCGTGCGGATAACCGCGCCATTGCGGTCACCTCGTTCCGCGACAAGCTGGAGGAGTTAGCGCAATAACATTGCGCTAACCCGATGTCGCAGCGCGATTTATCGCGCGTTTTTTTAACCCCGAAGGTCAAAAGAGCGCGATAAATCGCGCCGCTACGATGAACGTGCGATTAATTCATCTGCTCCATGGTCTGCAAAATACGCTTATCCGAAATCGGGTAAGGCGTCCCCAGTTGCTGGGCAAAGTAGCTGATACGCAACTCTTCCAGCATCCAGCGAATCGCCAGCACTTCCGCATCATCCTGACGCTGCGGCGGCAGCTTGTTACGCCAGCTTTGCCACGCCTGCTCCACAGCCTGTACTTTCAGCATGCGGGCGCGATCGCTATGTGGATCGACCGGCAATTTCTCCAGACGACGCTCAATGCCCTGCAAATAACGCAAGGTATCTGCCAGACGCTGCCAGCCGTTGCCGGTCACGAAACCACGATACACCAGCCCGCTCATCTGATTCTTAATATCCGCCAGTGCCAGCGCCAGTGACATATCCAGCCGACCTTTCAGGCGTTTGTTGATATTGAAAACGCAGGTCAGGATCTGCTCCACCTGTTTCGCAATGGTGACAACCGTCTCGTTCAGTTCGGCACGGACTTTGTCGCGCAGCTGTTCAAAGTTTTCCTGTTGCCACGCCGGCCCCCCTGCTTCGCTCATCAGCTTATCCACACCGCAGGCGATGCAGTCGTCAATCAGCTCCAGCACTTTGCCATACGGGTTAAAGTACAATCCGAGTTTGGCCTTATTGGGCAGCTTCTCGTGCAGATACTTGATCGGCGATGGAATGTTCAGCAGCAATAAGCGACGCTGACCGCGCCACATCATTTTTTGTTGCTCCTGCTCGCTGTCGAACAGGCGAATCGCAACGCTATCTTTCTCATCCACCAGCGCAGGCCAGGCTTTAACCTGATAGCTACCGCGTTTCTGCTCATAGCTTTGCGGTAAATCGCCGAAACTCCAGATATGCAGACCGCTCTGCTCCAGCCCGTCATCCGCCACTTTAGACAGCGTTTCCTGCACTTTCCCTTTCAGCGCCAACTTCAGCTGATGCAGATCTTTGCCTTCCTGTAACTTGCGGTTATGTTCATCCACCACGCGGAAGGTCATTTTCAGGTGATCGGGCACCTGATCCCATTGCCAGGCTTCGCGGTCAATGGTGACCCCCGTCATCCGGCGGAACTCGCGTTCCAGCGCATCCAGCAACGGCAATTCCTGCGCGGTTACACGACCGAGGAAGGCTTCAGCATAGTTCGGGGCGGGCACCAGATTGCGTCGTACCGGTTTCGGTAACGATTTAATCAGGGCAATCACCAGTTCGCGGCGCACGCCGGGGATTTGCCACTCGAACCCGGTCTCATCAACCTGATTAAGCAGCGGCAGCGGGATATGTACCGTTACCCCATCGGCATCGGCACCCGGTTCAAACTGATAACTGAGTTTCAGCTTCAGGTTGCCCTGATGCCAGAAATTCGGGTAATCAAGCTGGCTGACCTTTTCCGCCCCATCCTTAATCAGCATCTGCTTATCGAAGCTGAGCAGGTCAGGATTATCTTTGCTGGCTTTTTTCCACCAGTTGTCAAAATGACGTGCCGAAACGACGTCACTGCCGATACGCCGATCGTAAAAGGCAAACAGCGTCTCATCATCCACCAGGATATCGCGGCGACGTGATTTATGTTCCAGATCTTCGACTTCGCTACGCAGCTTCTGATTATTGCGGAAAAAGGCGTGACGCGTCTGCCAGTCACCTTCCACCAGCGCATGGCGGATAAACAATTCACGGCTCAGTGGCGCGTCGATTTGGCTGTAATTCACCTTACGTGCCTGCACAATCGGCAAACCGTACAGTGTGACCTTTTCAGTCGCCATCACTGCGCCCTGCGCTTTCTCCCAGTGCGGCTCGCTGTAGCTGCGCTTGATCAGATGCTGCGCCAGCGGCTCGATCCACTCCGGATCGATGCGGGCGGCGATACGACCCCACAGACGGCTGGTTTCTACCAGTTCCGCCACCATGGTCCATTTCGGCGGTTTTTTAAACAGACCGGAACCGGGGAAGATGGAGAAGCGGGCATTGCGTGCGCCAGTAAACTCCTGTTTATCGGCATCTTTCTGGCCAATATGCGATAGCAGCCCGCTCAGTAAAGCGCAGTGAACTTCACGATAGGGTGCCGGTTCGCTGTTGACCGGCATCCCCTGCTCACGCACCACCTGGCGCAGCTGGGTGTAAATATCCTGCCATTCACGTACGCGCAGATAGTTGAGGTAGTCGCTTTTACACTGGCGACGGAACTGATTCCCCGACAGCGCTTTTTGCTGTTCCTGCAGGTAGTTCCACAAATTCACGAACGTGAGAAAGTCGGACTCTTTATCTGCAAATCGCCGGTGTTTCTCGTCCGATGCCTGCTGTTTCTCCACCGGACGTTCACGCGGATCCTGAATCGAGAGCGCCGCGGTGATGATCATCGCTTCACGCACACAACCAAATTTCTGCGCTTCCAGCACCATACGCGCCAGGCGCGGGTCCACCGGCAGCAATGCCAGCTGCCGCCCGGACGCGGTCAGTTTGTAGTGCCCGTCTTCATTGACGGTGATCGCCCCCAGTTCCTCCAGCAACCTGACCCCATCCTGGATATTACGTTTATCCGGGGCTTCAACAAACGGGAACGCGCCAATATCGCCGAGGCCGAGCGCGGTCATCTGCAAAATAACCGACGCCAGGTTGGTACGCAGAATCTCCGGGTCGGTAAATTCCGGGCGGCTCAGGAAATCGTCTTCTGAGTACAGCCGGATACAGATGCCTTCCGAGACACGGCCGCAACGGCCTTTACGCTGATTCGCCGAGGCCTGGGACACCGGCTCAATCGGCAGGCGCTGCACTTTGGTGCGGTAGCTATAGCGACTGATACGCGCAGTGCCGGGGTCAATAACGTATTTAATGCCTGGTACAGTGAGCGAGGTTTCCGCCACGTTGGTGGCCAGCACGATGCGTCGCCCGCTGTGAGACTGGAATACCCGGTTCTGTTCCGCATTCGACAGACGCGCATACAGCGGCAAAATTTCGGTGTGGGGCAGATCACGCTTCATCAGCGCATCGGCGGTGTCGCGGATTTCACGCTCACCGCTCATAAAAATCAGGATATCACCACGGCTTTCCCGGCCCAGTTCATCCACCGCATCAAAGATGGCCTGTAACTGGTCACGATCGGTGTCGTCCGCTTCTTCAACGATGGGACGATAACGCACTTCCACCGGGAAGGTGCGGCCAGACACTTCAATCACCGGCGCGTTGTTAAAGTGACGCGAAAAGCGCTGCGGATCGATGGTAGCGGAGGTGATGATCACCTTCAGATCCGGACGACGCGGCAGCAACTCGCGCAGATAGCCCAACAGAAAATCGATATTCAGGCTGCGTTCATGCGCTTCATCGATGATGATGGTGTCGTACTGCAACAACATGCGGTCCTGCTGAATCTCGGCCAGCAGAATACCGTCGGTCATCAACTTCACCTGGGTGGTGTCGCTGACCTGATCGTTAAAACGGACCTTATAACCAATGCAGCCACCGAGCGATGTCTCCAGCTCGTCGGCAATACGGTTAGCGACGGTACGCGCAGCCAAACGGCGCGGCTGGGTATGACCAATCAACCCTTTCACACCCCGACCCAGCGTCAGACAGATTTTCGGCAGCTGTGTCGTTTTGCCCGAACCGGTTTCACCCGCCACGATGACCACCTGATGGTCGCGAATGGCTTCGGCAATTGCCTGCTGTTTCTGGCTGACGGGCAGATTTTCCGGGAAAGTGATGCGGGGTGTCGCGGCCATACGCTGGGCGACGCGCTGCTCCGCCTGGCTGAATTCGGCCTCCAGCTCGGCAGCAATCCCCTCTTGTGCGGCGGAATTTTTCACTTTGGTTGCGCCATGTAGCCGACGCTGCAGGCGCTGGCGATCGCGCAACATCAGGTTTTCGAGTCGCGTCCAGAATGGGGCCAAAGGAGAAGTAGCGGATGATGACATAGTGATGAGTTACCTGTTGTGGCAATGCTCAGGCACTGCCGGCCGGAAATACCGGCGGATTCAATCAATTAATGAGCGGCATCATAGCATAATTTGCCTCTGCTGCCCTGACCGTGCGTGCTGCCTTATTCAATAAATTCGAACATAGGTCTCGAAATATTGCGCTTTTACCCGGCCCTGAATCTTCGTAGAGTGTAACGCATTGAGCGGTAAGCCTTCCGCGTAGACAAACAGGAAAACACCATGAGCAAAGTATTAGTTCTGAAATCCAGCATCCTTGCAGGTTACTCTCAGTCCAGCCAACTGGCTGATTTCTATGTTGAGCAGGCAAAGAGCAATGGTGATGAAGTCACCGTTCGTGACCTGGCCGCTGACCCGATTCCGGTTCTGGACGGTGAGCTGGTTGGCGCGCTGCGTCCTTCTGACGCTCCGCTGTCACCGCGTCAGCAGGAAGCACTGGCTCTGTCAGACGCCCTGATTGCTGAGCTGCAGGCTCATGATGTGGTCGTTATCGCGGCGCCGATGTACAACTTCAACATCCCGACTCAGCTGAAAAACTACTTCGACCTGATTGCCCGTGCTGGCGTCACTTTCCGTTACACCGAAGCAGGCCCGGAAGGTCTGGTGAAAGGTAAACGTGCGGTGATCCTGTCCAGCCGTGGCGGCATCCACAAAGACACCCCGACCGACCTGCTGACCCCATACGTTAAGCTGTTCCTCGGTTTCATCGGCATCACTGACGTGAACTTCGTGTTCGCAGAAGGTATTGCTTACGGTCCGGAAGTGGCGACCAAAGCAACCAGCGATGCTAAAGACGCGATCAAAGAGATTGCTGCTGCGTAAGCAAAACTGTGTCATCTTTTAGCCGGGCCTGAGCGCCCGGCTTTTTTTTGCCTATTTTTGCAACCATTGTCCGTTAATTCCCTGCACATACTCGCCAGATCCGGCACGATTCACCAGTTTTTCTCCAGCGATGCGCGCCACTTCACCGGTGGTCAAATTGTTCTGCTGCGCCACGCGCTGATATTGCTGGTTACGCCCGTCATTGATGCGTTTGACCAGCGCCAGCGTTTCGCTGTCCTGCTGACGTGCGGCAATGTAGCCACTCAGCGTTTCACCGACCCGCCCCTGCTGGCGGGCCTGGTCGAGTGTCAGCGCCCAGGCAGAAGGCGCCAGTAACAGCGCCAATAGCAGAACCATCCCTTTACGCTTCATCGCCCCCCTCCTCAAAATAAACCGCTCTGATTCTTCAGCAGGGCTTCCACATCTTTATCCACCTTGATGTGAATTTCATGCTCGATTTTTACATTCATATTGATGGTGATCGGCTCTTTCGGTGCCGCGACTTCAATACGCGGCACGCAGCCAATCAGCGGCAGCCCGGCTGCCAGCACCAGTAATGCCCTCAGGCTCATGGTTGGGGGTCCTTTTTGGATGGCAGGGTGGCGTTTTGCTCCACCCAGGATTGCAAATTATCGCCAAAGCGCAGGCTGCGCCACAGCTGGAACAGATTTTCCTGATGACGGTAATTAAGGTTGACCGATTGTCGGCGATTGCTGAACTGGCTGGTGCCCTTCACCTCAGATTGCATGGTCAGATTGCCGAAGTTATCCAGATCCAGCGTGGCCCATGAACGGGAAATTTCCATATAACGTAGCCAGTCCATCGCCGCCCCGGCGGCAAAATTGTTGCTGGTGATGGCATCCGCCATGTCTTTGTCCATGCGAAAGGTCAGCGGGCCGCTGTTGGCGATCCAACCTTTCTCAACCAGCCAGCGTGGATTATTCACCCACAACGGCAATTCGCCATTGACCTTGCCGGACATGGCGAACTGTTTCGGTTTAATCGCGGTAATCAGGCGGCTCAGGTCGATATCTCGTAGCGAAATACGCGCGGGGTCATGCTGCGGCAGACGCAGCTCCGGCAGGCTGACGTGGCCGCCTAGCAGGTCGAGGTTGACATTGGAGAGCGTCAGCGGCTGCCGTTCCTGCCACGGATAATGGCCCTGCAAATCGGCGGTGATATTCTGCAAAGCAAACTGATTTTTCACTTCCGCGATGCGCAGGGATACCGGCCCACGTCGGCCAAGCTGCCATTGATGATCTTTCAGGCGGAACGGCAGCGAGAAATCGATACCATTGATTTCGCTATCTGGCATCCAGACGCTGCCGTTTTTTACCACCCAGTGTCCCCCCGCCTCGAATCCCTGATCGCTGGTGGCAGAAAACGCCACCTGCGCCTGAAGATCGCCCGACTGAATGCGCATCTTCAGATCGCTGCTGAGTAAAGGCTGAAACACCGCCAGCGATTGTTTTGGCCACCAGGCTTCACCACGTAATCGCTCGCCATCCCAGCGCCCATGCACCCGCAGCGGACCGATATCGCCTGCCCTGAGCTGACCACGCCAGATAAACTGGCTCGGGTCGCTGCCTTTCGCTTCAAAATCGAGTTCCGAAGGCGGCAACCAGCCACCATAGCTGAAGCGGGTCTGGCCCGACTTGAGAACAAAACCGCCGTTAAAAGCGGGTTGTTGTACATCGCGCTGCCAGCGCACCGGCGCGGTGAGGGTAAGACGTGGTTTGCTCACCTCTACCATGCCGTAAGCCAGCTGATCAAAACCGGTGTCCAGCGTATCGAGACTGATGAGCTGGTCTTGCCAGCTACCGGTGCCTTTCACATCCCATTTGGCATTCAGCGGCTCCATCACCCCATCGCCCCAGTAACGCCAGTTCCAGCGTCCCCGGTCGGGCCAGAATTGTGTCGCACGTCCATCAAGATGCAGTCTGAAGCGGCCAAAGCTGGGATCGTGTGCCTGCAGGATCGCCTGCAAGCGCCCGTTGATCCCTGCTGTGCTCAATGTCACCCCGGCCAGCGGCCAGCGAGCCTCATCCACTTGCAGTGTGGAAAGCAGACGGCCACGCAGGCGCAGCAAGGCACCGGGCCTCAGCGCCAGTTGCGGATCGGTCAGCATCCCCTGCAATACGCCCGGAATAGCACCGTATAATTGCAGCTCAGAAAATTTGCTTTCGCCGGTTAACTGGAACGGTAAATGGCTGTTTTGCAGGCTGAGGGAACCGGGTCCGACGCTCAGCACCAGGTTGCCTTTGCCGCCCTTGCCTTGCGTCAGCAAATTGAAGCGCCCCTCGACCTGCGTGTTTTCCAGCCCCTGCTGCCAGTGAGTCAGCGTCAGAGCCAGACCACCCGCCAGCGGCTGTCCCTGCTGCGGCCAGCGCCATTGTCCCTGGGTAATACGGATGTGTTGATCGTCGATCTGCCACGGCAGTTGCAGCAAGGGCTGTTCATCATCCTGCTGACGTACCGTCAGCTTACCCTGCTGCTGTTGCCAGTTGAGCGCCAGGCTGAGCGGCTGTGGCCACTGCGTCAGGCTGATATCACCACTGAGTTCACCGGCCACCGGCAGACCATCGGCAAAAGTGGGTAATGTCAGGGTGCCATGCACATCCAGCGGTTTGGGCAGTAACGGGTGGGTTAATTGCAGCTGCGTGAGTTGCAACTGCTGGCCTTGCAGGCGTGCGTCAACGATCAGGTTATTGCCCTGATAACGTAAGAACTGTGCGTCTTTGTCGAGAGTCAGGTCAAACTGACCGGCATATTGCTGCCACGGTAAAAGAACCAGTTGATCGAGATGGATATCTGCACCCGGCAGCATCGCCTGCCACTGCGCCAGAGTACGCGGGGCATCGCTGGGAGCGCGGCTTTGCGGCAACGATTGCAGGCAGTCACTGTTGAGTTGTAGCTGGCGGGCGGCGAGTTGCCAGCGATGCTGATGCCAGCCGAGCCGGGCATCGCTGACTTTGGCAAGTTCACAATCCCCGGCCAGGTAGCGGACTTCTGGAATAAACAGACCGCCCTGTTGCCAGCCGGGCGCAGCGTTCAGTTCCACGCGGGTATTGTCCGGCAGCCAGATACCGACCAGACGGGGCAACCATTGCGTCACCGTCAGTAACAATCCCAATAGCAACAATGTCAGCGCCAGCAGCGCAGCAAGTAATCGGCGTAGGCCCCGCGTCATGGCAGCTCACTTTCCTGTTCTTAACACAATCCTGACGAAGATGATGGCATGTTATGCCGGGTTAATGAAGGCTTAAACCCTGCTTCGGGTATTCACCAGCAAAGTTATGCAGAAACCGTTATCCTGTGAACATACCTGCATTCCATTTTTCAGGAGCGAAACAATGAAAGTTGCGGTTTACAGCACCAAACAGTATGACCAGAAATACCTCGAACACGTCAACGCCAGCTACGGTTTTGAACTGGAGTTCTTTGACTTTCTGCTGACAGAAGCCACCGCCAAAAACGCCGTCGGCTGTGATGCCGTCTGTATTTTCGTTAATGATGATGGTGGCAAAGTGGTGCTGGAGGAACTGGCTGCACTGGGGGTGAAATATATCGCGCTGCGCTGTGCCGGATTCAATAACGTCGATTTGACCGCCGCTGCAGCGCTCGGTTTACAGGTAGTGCGCGTACCCGCCTATTCGCCGGAAGCCGTAGCGGAACATGCGGTGGGCCTGATGATGACGCTGAACCGCCGCATCCATCGCGCTTATCAGCGTACCCGTGACGCTAACTTCTCGCTCGATGGCTTAACCGGTTTCAATATGCACAATAAAACCGCAGGCGTGGTCGGCACCGGTAAAATTGGTGTGGCTGCCATGCGTATCCTGAAGGGCTTTGGGATGCGCCTGCTGGCGTTTGATCCTTATCCCAGCCAGCAGGCGCTGGAGCTTGGTGCAGAATATGTGGATTTGAAAACCTTATTTGCCGAGTCCGATGTCATCACGCTGCACTGCCCGTTGACGCCGGAAAATCATCATCTGCTGAATGCCCATGCTTTCAGCCAGATGAAAGATGGGGTGATGATCATCAACACCAGTCGTGGTAGCTTAATTGATTCTCAGGCCGCAATTGACGCGCTGAAGCAGCAGAAAATTGGCGCGCTGGGGATGGATGTGTACGAGAACGAGCGGGATCTGTTCTTTGAAGATAAATCGAATGATGTGATTCAGGATGACGTGTTTCGTCGCCTCTCGGCATGCCACAACGTATTATTCACCGGCCATCAGGCTTTCCTGACGGCGGAAGCCTTAACCGCCATCTCCGAAACCACGCTGGGTAATCTGGGACAGCTGGAACGGGGAGAAGAGTGTCCCAACCTGGTAAAAGCCTGACTGTGTGCGCCTGCGTTAGCGGGCGCATCTCCCACCCATCAGTGCCTGCTCATCACAACGACGACCATTTGCCAACTGGCACATCCCGATACGGGAACCATCGAGCTGACGTGAAAACGCCAGTGTACCCCCGGCATTCGAGCAATTCGATTCCGCCAGCGACGACATCACCACCTGCGGTTGTATATGTGCGGCAGTCGCCTGTTGCGGCGGTTCATTATCACTATTGCTGCTGCAGGCAGAAAGTAACAGTGCAGCACCGGCCAGCAGGAAGGAAGCGGCTTTCATCGTTCAGGCTCCGGGCGGATGGGGAAAAATTCGAACCAGCATATGTCAGGCGCAGCAAGGGGTCGAGAGGCGACACAGCTTTTTACAAAATTTTCTTTCCGGCTTTGCAACCAGAATTATCCTGATTGACGTTTTTTTACCACTTAGCGGCGAAAAGTGCCCACCTTTCAGACCCACAGCAACCTGGCATATGTGGCGTAAAAAGCGGCAAAGTTAGATTTCGGTGCGCAGGATTCAGCACACCACACAGATAAGAACGTGACGACAGGTCGCTTTGCTAGACTGAGATGATTAACCCCGGCAATTTTACGGGCATTCTCAGCTTAGCAAAGGACGATCTATGATTACCGTCGACGGCAACGGTGCTGTGGCTTCCGTCGCCTTCCGTACCAGTGAAGTTATCGCCATCTACCCCATCACGCCCAGCTCAACCATGGCAGAGTTGGCGGATAGCTGGGCAGGCGTTGGCCGCCGCAATATCTGGGGCGACGTCCCGCGTGTGGTGGAGATGCAATCCGAGGGCGGTGCGATTGCCACCGTTCACGGTGCACTGCAAACCGGCGCACTTTCCACGTCGTTCACCTCATCGCAGGGCCTGCTGCTGATGATCCCGACACTCTACAAACTGGCCGGGCAACTGATGCCGTTTGTCCTGCATGTGGCGGCACGTACCATTGCTACCCATGCCTTATCGATTTTCGGCGATCATTCTGACGTGATGGCGGTACGTCAAACCGGTTGTGCGCAACTTTGTGCCTCCAGCGTGCAGGAAGCACAGGATTTCGCCCTGATTGCGCAAATGGCATCGCTTAATAGCCGCATTCCGTTTATCCATTTTTTTGACGGTTTTCGTACTTCGCACGAGATCAATAAAATCGTCCCGATCAGTGACGAGACGCTGCTGGCACTGATGCCACAGGAAGCGATTGCGCAACATCGCGCCCGCGCCCTCACCCCGGATCACCCGACAGTGCGCGGCACCTCAGCCAATCCGGATACGTATTTTCAGTCACGCGAAGCCACTAACCTGTGGTACGACGCCTGCACCGGGCATGTGATTAACGCCATGGAGGCGTTTGCCGGGCAAACCGGCCGCCGTTATCAGCCGTTCGAATTTTACGGCCATCCGCAGGCGGAGCGGGTGATTATGATGATGGGGTCCGGCTGTGGCACCGCCGAAGAAGCCATTGACGCGTTATTGCAGCGTGGCGAAAAAGTCGGTCTGGTCAAAGTCCGCCTCTATCGTCCGTTCTCCGCCAGCCATCTGTTGACCGTACTGCCTGAATCTGTACAGCGTGTCGCGGTGCTGGATCGCACCAAAGAGCCGGGCGCGCTCGGTGAACCGCTGTTTCTGGATGTGATGACCGCGCTGGCAGAAGCCTACAGTCACGGCGAGCGCAGTACGTTGCCGCGGATTAGCGGTGGACGCTACGGTTTATCATCGAAAGAATTCGCACCCGATGCGGTACTGGCGGTGTTCCGCGCCCTGCAACGTCCTGAACCACCGGCCCGCTTTACCGTCGGCATTTATGACGATGTCACTCATCTGTCGCTGCCGCCGGAAACCAATATTGTCCCCAATCGCGCCCACCTCGAAGCCTTGTTCTACGGGCTGGGCAGCGATGGTAGCGTCAGTGCCACCAAAAATAACCTGAAGATTATCGGCAATGCCACGCCCTGGCAGGTGCAGGGTTATTTTGTCTATGACTCGAAAAAAGCCGGCGGGCTGACGGTTTCGCATTTGCGTGTCAGCCAGCAACCTATCCAGTCGGCCTATCTGATTCAGCAGGCCGATTTTATCGGCTGTCACCAGCTACAGTTCATCGACAAATATTCGATGCTGGACCAACTCAAACCCGGCGGCATTTTTCTGCTGAATACCCCCTACGCGGCCGATGAAGTGTGGTCTCGTCTGCCACAGGAAGTGCAGACGCAGCTTAACGACAAACAGGCGCATTTTTACGTGATCAACGCCGCCCGCATTGCGCGCGAATGCCAGTTAGGGGCACGCATCAATACCGTGATGCAAATGGCTTTCTTCCAGCTGACGCAAATTTTGCCGGGGGACAGCGCCCTGACAGAACTGCAAAACGCCATCGCCCGCAGCTATCGCAGCAAAGGTGAGGAACTGGTGCAGCGCAACTGGCAGGCGCTGGCGATGGCACAACAGGCGCTGGAGGCGGTGCCGTTGCAACCGGTCGATACTCGCAGCCCGCATCGCCCACCGGTTGTTGCTGATAATGCACCTGATTTTGTCAAAACCGTGACGGCAGCGATGCTGGCCGGTCTGGGTGACAAATTGCCGGTATCCGCCTTACCCCCCGATGGCAGCTGGCCGACCGGCACCACCCAATGGGAAAAACGCAACATTGCCGAGGCTGTACCAATCTGGCAGCCCGATCTCTGTACCCAGTGCAACCACTGCGTGGCGGCCTGCCCCCATTCCGCCATTCGCGCCAAAGTCGTGCCGCCGGAAGCGCTGGCGGGGGCACCCGCTACCCTGGCCTCACTGGATGTTAAATCGCGCGATATGCGCGGACAAAAATACGTGTTACAGGTCGCCCCCGAGGATTGCACCGGCTGCAACCTGTGCGTTGAAGTGTGCCCGGCCAGCGATCGTGAACATCCGGAAATCAAAGCCATCAACATGAAATCGCGTCTGGAGCATGTTGAAACGGAAAAAATCAATTACGACGCCTTTCTTGCCCTGCCGGAGATCACCGCCGAGCAACTGGAACGTATCGATATCCGTACCTCACAGTTGATCACCCCGCTGTTTGAATATTCCGGTGCCTGCTCCGGCTGCGGCGAAACGCCTTATATTAAGTTGCTGACTCAGCTCTATGGCGACCGGCTGTTGATCGCCAATGCAACCGGCTGTTCCTCCATCTATGGTGGCAATCTGCCGTCTACGCCTTATACCACCAACGCGGAAGGACGCGGTCCAGCCTGGGCCAACTCCCTGTTTGAAGATAACGCCGAGTTTGGCCTGGGGTTCCGGCTGAGCGTTGATCAGCAACGTCAGCGAGCACTGCGTCTGCTGGAACAGTGCGCCGCGCAATTACCAGAGAACCTGGTCGCCGATCTCAGAAGTGACAATGTCACACCGTCATTGCGCCGTGAGCAGATCGCGCAACTGCGCAACCTGCTGCAAAGCTCGACACTGCAGGATGCTCAGGCGCTAATGATCGCAGCCGATGCGCTGGTGGATAAATCGGTGTGGCTGATTGGCGGCGATGGCTGGGCCTATGACATCGGTTATGGCGGGCTGGACCATGTGATGAGCCTGAGTGAAAACGTTAATGTGCTGGTGCTTGATACCCAATGCTATTCCAATACCGGCGGACAGGCTTCGAAAGCCACTCCACTGGGGGCCGTCACCAAGTTTGGCGAACAGGGAAAACGTAAGGCGCGTAAAGACCTCGGCATGGCAACCCTGCTGTACGGGCATGTTTATGTGGCGCAGATTTCGCTCGGTGCCCAGCTCAACCAAACGGTGAAAGCGATTCAGGAAGCCGAAGCCTGGCCGGGGCCGTCGTTGATCATCGCCTACAGCCCCTGCGAGGAGCACGGCTATGACCTGGCCTATAGCCATGAACAAATGCGCCTGCTGACCACCAGTGGATTCTGGCCGCTCTATCGCTTCGATCCACGTCGTGCGGAACAGGGCAAAGCCGCGTTGTCACTCGATTCACGCCCGCCCAGCTCTGAGCTGGAGCAGGCATTGATGAATGAGCAGCGCTTCCGGCAGCTGCAAACCAGCGAACCGGAAGCCGCTGCCCGGTTGTGGCGTGATGCCAGTGACGCTGCTAATCAACGTTATCAGCGGCTGGCAGAACTGGCAGGGAAAGCAGAGAAAAACGAGTCATAAACAAAGCCCGGCACAAATGGCCGGGCTGCAAGTTTATCAACAGGGCTTGAGTTGCGTAATTGCCATCTCCACTGCCCGGTTCGGGGATCCGGTTAATTCGCGATAACGGAGTTGCAGATTTTGTAGCTCCGTTGCCAGCACATCTTTTTCTGTCGCCGCGCCACGCTGCGCCAGTTCCAGGTAACATTGCCCCACCAGGCGGCACGCTTCTTCAAATACCATGTCGTACGTTTGCATCTGCCTCTCCTCACCTTTAGAAACTAAAGTAACTTATGCTTCCATCCTGTCAGTGCAGACAAAGCAAAATCTTCGCGCAGATCAATAAATGCACAAATAATTCAGGCAAAGAATGCTGATCCGGTTCCAGTGGCTGACTTAGCCAGAAAAACGTGGTTTCTCCATGCGGAATCCCAGTCCGATCAGGCGACCAAATACAAAACGCAGAAAGGGAAAGCGGCGGATAAGACCAGGCATCGGGCTTTTACTGCCGGGCTTACGTTTATTGCTGCTCATTTTAATTTGCAGAAATTGTGTTGCCACCGTCGGAAACTGACGGCGTTTCTGTACCTTCGCCAAATCGCGCACACTGACTTCACCCCGGCGCAGCGGTTCCGTCAGATAATTGGCGGCTGCGACCGCATCCTGAATCGCCAGATTGACGCCAACCCCACCAATCGGCGACATCGCGTGCGCCGCATCGCCGATGCAAAGTACGCCGGGCTTCATCCAGCTATCGAGCCGGTCGATACGGATCGACAGTAACTTAAATTGCTGCCACTCCTCCAGCATTGACATCCGTTCCACGCTAAAGGGTGCAACGGCAGCGATAGCCTGTTTAAACTGATCCAGGCCCGCCACCTTTAATTCCTCAAACTGGCCTTTCGCAATGGTGTAGCCGCATTGCCAGTAGGTGCCGCGATCGATAACGATAAAGTTTTGCCGAGGCCCCTTATGTCCCATTCCCCAGGTCGGATCGCCCGACTGTTTATCCAGCCGAAACCACACCACATCCTTTGATGCGCCAAACGCCCGGCTGGTCAATCCGGCGGCGAGACGGACCGCTGAATTGCGGCCATCAGCCCCCACGACCAGCGGGGCCTGAATTTCCACCGGACCCTGTTCGGTGTTCGCCCGAATACCCCGCACGGTATCATGCTGGTAGAGAAAGCGGTCAAAAGTGGTGGATTGCAGCAGGGTGAAACCGGCAAACTGCGCGCTTTTCTGCGCCAGAAAGTTGAGAAAGTCCCATTGCGGCATAAACGCGATAAAACGGCATTGCACGGGCAGTCGGGTGAAATCGGCCATGGTGACTTCCTCACCGGCCAATTCAGCCTGTAACTTTTCTGCACGCTGGTGTGGCAATAGCAAAAGTTCGTCCAGTAAACCGAGCTGATGCATGATTTCGAGTGTAGAGGGATGAATGGTATCTCCGCGGAAATCGCGCAGGAAGTCGGCGTGTTTCTCTATCACCACCACGCGTAACCCCGCACGTACCAGCAGATACCCCAGCATCAACCCCGCCGGGCCTCCGCCAACGATACAGCAATCGGTTTTCAGGATGTCATTCGCTTCGGGCTTCATAACCACTCCTTTGTTAGCACCCGATCAGTTTATGATAATAATTATCATTTGTGTATAGATGATAATTCTGCGCTTATGATGATCATACCCATCTTTTTCCCGTGCCTCGTACCTGATAAAATATAACATCAGCAGGGTTCTAATACTCATCAGGTACGCAAGGTAGAAAAACAATGGCACGGACTTGCACAGCTTTTTTTTATTATTTTCCTGTATGCATTTTCTTATTTAAAGCTAAAAGGAATTTCCCACTATTCAGATGATGTCGTGTTTTCGCAAGAAGCACATACCCCAGATATTTTCCAATGGCTTATTACACGCTATCAATCATGGTCCTCTCGTACCGCCATTGAATTCGCATTATTAAAAATAATAAACCATAAACAAACATGGGCATTTTTAAATTCATTCTTCTTGCTGTAACCATATATTCATTACCATGGATAGTGGCGAAAAATAAAAAAGACGCCATTTTAGCTAGCCTGTTCTTTGTACTGGTCATACTTTCCACTATTAAAAAAGGGTTTATCAAGGAGGGCATCCTGTGGATGACTGGCACAGTTAACTATTTGTGGCCGTTTACCCTTTCCATATCTTGTCACTGATTGAACGCAGAGTTTTTGCCACATCAAATTTTGATGCCATCTATAAGTTCAGTTCAGAAAATATAACCAGCACTTTCGCCATTGCCAGAGCCGCTACAGTTATCATCTTTACTCTCGCCACCACCCTGCTGTTGTTCCTGGCGCAACAGGAGAGGAAAACGGCATGGCTCATCGCGATAGCCTATATCGTCACGTATTCAGGAACGGTGATGCCCGGCCTGTCACCTACCATCTATGCTTCAGAGCAACGAGTGCTGATGGTATCAGGAATGATGGTGTCTGCGCTGGCAGCGTATCTGGCTCTTCAGGCGTGTGCAATGAGTCGGAGCAAGCTGCTCCGGTGATTATCGCGGCAGAATGCAGGCACTTTATCTGAAGAATCTCAGTAGCCGTATAACCAGGATAACTGCAAAATGCGCTGGCGTTCAGCGCTGCAATCCGTACCATACGCACTCATGTCAGAGGGGTTTTCAGTCGCGGGATGCGTTCTGCGATGCTTCACACCTCAAGCCGTCATTGTAAAGCGTGAAAAAAATGTCAGAAAATCAAGAAGTCACAAAAAAAGAGCAGTACAACCTCAACAAATTACAAAAGCGTCTGCGTCGTAACGTGGGCGAAGCCATTGCTGATTTCAATATGATTGAAGAAGGCGATCGCATCATGGTGTGTCTGTCGGGCGGCAAAGACAGCTATACCATGCTGGAAATCTTACGTAATCTGCAACAAAGCGCGCCGGTTAACTTTTCACTGGTGGCGGTGAATCTTGATCAGAAGCAGCCTGGCTTCCCGGAACACATACTGCCCGCGTATCTCGATAACCTCGGCGTTGAGTATAAGATTGTTAACGAAGATACTTACTCCATCGTTAAAGAGAAGATTCCGGAAGGCAAAACCACCTGTTCATTATGCTCGCGTCTGCGTCGCGGCATTCTCTATCGCACCGCGACTGAGCTGGGTTGTACCAAAATTGCCCTTGGCCATCATCGCGACGATATTCTGCAAACGCTGTTCCTGAATATGTTCTACGGCGGCAAGATGAAGGGTATGCCACCAAAGCTGATGAGCGATGATGGCAAGCATATCGTGATCCGCCCGCTGGCCTACTGCCGCGAAAAAGACATCATCCGTTTCTCTGAAGCTCGCCAGTTCCCGATTATCCCGTGTAATCTGTGCGGCTCCCAGCCTAACCTGCAACGTCAGGTGGTGGCCGATATGCTACGCGACTGGGATAAACGCTACCCGGGCCGTATCGAAACCATGTTTAGCGCGATGCAGAACATCGTGCCGTCACATATGGCCGACATTAACCTGTTTGACTTCAAAGGCATTCAGCATGGCGATGCGGTGATTGATGGCGGCGATCTGGCATTCGATCGTGAATCGCTGCCCGTACAACCCGCTGGCTGGCAACCGGAAGAGGAAGATGCTGCCGATTTAAGCGTCCGTCTGGATGTATTGCAGATAAAGTAATTCGCCCCGACAGAAAAAGGCGCGTCGCTTCGGCTACGCGCCTTTTTTATTAGCGATGCGGTGGCGGATCGATAATCGGTGGAAACTCAGGATCGTACGGCGGAATAGGCTGAGGATGCGGAATCGGTTCCGGAATCGGTGGTGGATCGGTTGGAATGGGATCGGTGGCGCGGATAACTGACATGCCATTCTCCTTGTCGCTGAATGTCTTATAAGCATAGGAAAAGATAAGCGGCACTGGCAAACGGGCAAAAAAAAGCCGGCGGATTAGCCGGCGTTGTACGAATCAAATGTGCTATGCAGTAATTCAAAAAAGGAAGTAAGACAATATGGAGCGC
Source organism: Pantoea sp. App145 (assembly GCF_047947045.1). Classification (NCBI taxonomy): domain Bacteria; kingdom Pseudomonadati; phylum Pseudomonadota; class Gammaproteobacteria; order Enterobacterales; family Erwiniaceae; genus Pantoea; species Pantoea sp. App145. Next base: position 615,320 of record NZ_CP133290.1, on the reverse strand, counting down.
AACGCCCATCGCTTGACGTTGCATTCACCTGCGAGAGAGAGTTTGCTCCTGTTGCCTGATGTGGATATTGACGTCGATCAGTTTTTTTACGCTTTTTTACCCTCGCATCCTTAATTTACAGCGGGTTACCTTCTGCTAACCCGCCATTAACATCATCAGTAGCGCTTATAGCCATTTTCGTTGTCTTAGCCACCAGGCCAGTCCCACTACCATGATTAATAACAGCAGGCAGAACACGCCAAAACCCATATGCCAGCTATTGCCCGGGATACCCCCGAGGTTGACACCAAACAGGCCGGTTAAAAAGGTGGTCGGCAGGAAAATCATCGCCAGCAATGACATGGTGTAGGTACGCCGGTTCATCGCTTCCGCCAGCACTGCGGCGATTTCATCGGTCAGCACTGCCGTTCGTGCCACCCCCGCATCCAGATCGTCCAGCCCGCGGCCAAGTCGATCGGCAATATCCTGCATGCGACGACGGTTATCGTCGTCCATCCACGCCAGTTTTTCACTGGCCAGTCGTGCGTAGACATCCCGCTGCGGGGCCATATAACGACGCATCACAATCAGTTGCTTGCGCAGCAACGCCAGTTCACCACGGGCCGGGACCTGCTGATCCATCAGGGCATCTTCAAGCTCGATAATCTTGTCATGCATCTCTTCAATAAATTCACTGGCATGATCGGTAAGCGCATCACACACATCCACCAGCCAGCTGCCGCCGTCTACCGGGCCATTGCCGTTTTGCAGATCGGTCAGCACTTCATCGACGGCGTAGACTTTACGACGACGCGTCGAAACAATCAGTTTGTCATTAATAAATACCCGCATCGCCACCAGTTGATCCGGTCGTGAATCACTGTTGTGGTTAACGCTGCGCAGCACAATCATAAAACCATCACCAAGGCGTGACACGCGTGGCCGCATGCTATCGCCAGCCAGCGCATCACGCACGGCATCGGGGATGAGTGGGGTTTTTTGCAGCCATTCAGCGCTCTGCTCCTGGGTGTAATTCAGGTGTAGCCAGCAAGGACGTTCACAATTGATGACCTCAGTCTCATCAATAGCGATCACCCCACCTTTGCCGTCGAGCTGACAAGCCACAATGGCATCTGAAACCTTCAATTCTTTACCTTCAATGACGTTCACGAACTCGCCTCTCCATCAAAATCAATATGATACAGTCTAGCGTGGCGACGACGAGTTGCAATCTTCAGGCTGTGAGCAAACATGACAGGCGGCCAGAGCGACCGCCGGGGAGATTAGTGTTTTTCAATCCACATTTCGCGGCTGTAGGCCACGTCTTCCGGATTGGTAATCGGGTAGCCTTTCACCCAGGGTTTAATCAGACGTCCATTGGTGTACTGATAAATCGGCGCAATCGGTGCCTGTTCAGCCAGAATTTGCTCGGCACGGTTGTAGTCCTGATTTCGTGCCTGCGCGCTGGTTTCGTTACTGGCTTTTGCCAGCACGGCATCGTAATCGGCATTATGAAAACGCGCGATATTGCCGCTATGGCTGGAAGTCAGCAGACTGAGGAAGGTAGAGGGCTCGTTATAATCTCCCACCCACGAGGCACGAATAACGTCAAAGTTGCCGCTGTTGCGGCTATCGATATACGTCTTCCATTCCTGATTTTGCAGCGTGACATCCACGCCCAGATTCTTTTTCCACATCGATGCCACCGCAATTGCGATCTTCTGATGGCTTTCTGAGGTGTTGTACAGCAACGTCAGATGCAGCGGTTTAGCCGGTCCATAGCCCGCAGCCGTCAGCAGCGATTTTGCCTGCGCATTGAGTTCCTGCTGGCTATGCTGCTGCATATAACTTTTCTGCGGCGTGAAACCTGCTGTTACATCCGGCGTGAAGCGCCAGGCGGGCTTCTCACCGGTGCCCAGCACTTTTTCGGCGATGATGCGGCGATCGATGGTCCATGTCAGCGCCTTACGCACGCGGATATCGGCAGTCGGGCCTTTTTCGGTGTTAAAGGCGTAGTAATAGGTGCCAAGCTGGTCCGGAGTATAGACCTGGCCTGGCAGCTCTTTTTTCAGCAGCGCGTACATGTTTTTCGGAAAGGATTCAGTGATATCGATATCGCCAGCACGATACCGTTTGGTGGCGCTGGATTCCTCATTGATTGGAATGAAGGTGACTTTAGTCAGTACCGAGTGCGCATCATTCCAATAATGGCTGTTACGGATCAGCACAATTTTTTCATTCACGACACGATCCTGGAGCTGATAAGCGCCGTTGCCGACCAGCTTACCGGGGGCCGTCCAGCCATCACCCTCTTGTACAATGACTTTTTCCGGCACCGGAAACAGCGCCGCATTGGCTACCATGCTGGGAAACCACGGCACCGGGCGTGACAATGTCACCTTAAGACGATTACCATCCAGTACGCTGACACCCAACTTGTCGGGGCTCATCTGCCCTTTGGTAATGGCTTCAGCGTTCTCGATGCCGCTCAACGTCGCAAACCAGGCTGAAGGCGAGCTATTTTTCGGATCAACCAGCCGTTGCCAGCTGTAAACAAAATCCTGGGCGCTGACCGGGTCGCCATTGGACCAGCGGGCATCTTTGCGCAGGTTAAAAATCCAGGTCTTGTTATCGTTACTGCTCCAGCTTTGCGCCACGCCCGGCACGATATGGCCCTGCGCATCCTGATTGGTCAACCCTTCGAACAAATCACGCATGACCTGAATTTCCGGCAGGCCGACGGCTTTCATCGGATCAAGCGATGCAGGTTCATCTTTAATATGGCGCACGATTTCCTGTACCGGTGCCAGTTGTGCGCCCGGCGGCACATTGGCGGCGAATACCGGCGAAGTTGCACCGATAACCATTAAGGCAGCAAGCGTCTTGCGAAAAGTTATTTTCATCACCACTCCTTTACCCAAAAAAAGGCGGCCGCCAAAAAAAATGCGCCACCAGCGACTTTCGGCACTTTATCGCAAATTGCTGATTGATAAATAGCTATTTTCCCGCGCGCTGTTTACCGTTATGTTGAGGCTGGATCCCCGGTCACAATTTGAGGAAGTTGGTTATGTCGTCACTACACCCGCGCCCACTGCGCGGCAAGCTGGATGCTGTCTGGCAACAATATGGGCAATCGGTGCTGGGTGCGCCGTTGCTATGGTTTCCTGCTCAGGCTGCCGATGCCGAGAGCGGTCTGATTATCGCGGGGACTCACGGTGACGAGAATGCCGCAGTGGCGACGCTATCGGGCGCTATGCGTACTTTGCCGGAGTCACTGCGACGTCATCACGTTATCCTGGCAGTCAATCCTGATGGCTGTCAGCTCGGTCTGCGCGCCAATGCCAATGGTGTCGATCTCAACCGTAATTTTCCGGCGGCTAACTGGCAAAGTGGTGACACCGTATATCGCTGGAACAGTGTGGCAGACCAGCGCGACGTGGTGCTGTCTACCGGGGAACGTCCCTCATCAGAGCCAGAAACCAGCGCACTGTGTCAGCTGATTCATCACATCAAGCCGCGCTGGGTGGTGACCTGGCATGAGCCTCTGGCTTGCATTGACGATCCGCACAATAGCGAACTGGCGCAGTGGTTGTCGCAGCAGACGCAACTGCCGGTCGTCAGCAGTGTCGGGTATGCTACCCCCGGCTCGTTTGGCAGCTGGTGCAGTGATCTTGGCCTGCTGTGCATCACCGCCGAGATGCCACCGATTTCGGTGGACGAAGCCACCGAGGTGTATCTGGAAACCATGATTAATCTGCTGCGCTGGCAGCCGCAGGGATAAGCACCCCGTTAGCAAAATGCAGCGACGGTTCCACATCCGCAGCCAGCCAGGTGGGACCGTCGAGATCGGCAAACTGCGCCAGCGGCGTCAGCGGAAGCGCCGCACGGATGGCACGCGAAGTGCAGAGCATGCAGCCCAGCATGATGCCGAATCCCTGCTGCCGCGCACTGACGGCCAGCGCCAGTGCCTCCGTCAACCCACCGGTTTTATCCAGCTTAATGTTAACCATTTCATAGCGTCCTTGCAGGGCAGCCAGGCTTTCGCGGGTATGGCAGCTTTCATCGGCGCAGATCGGCAGCGGGTGAATAAAATTCGCCAGCGCCGCATCCTGGGCAGCAGGGAGTGGCTGTTCCAGCATCGCCACCTGAAGGTCGGCCAGCAGCTGACAACGTGCCGCCAGCCCTTCTGCCTGCCAGGCCTCGTTGGCATCAACAATCAGCGTGGCTTCCGGCACGGCGCTGCGAATCGCCACCAGACGCTCGCTGATGAAGTTATTGTCCAGCTTAATTTTTAACAGCTTTGCACCGTGCTGCCATAGCGCCAGCGCGCTGCTGGCCATAGCATCAGGTGTGTCGATGCTGACGGTATGCGCGGTGACGATACGGCTGGCGAGGCTGACACCACATAGCTCCGCCAGGCTTTGCTGTTGTTGCTGGCGCTCCAGGTCCCACAATGCACAATCAACGGCATTACGCGCAGCCCCCGGCGGCAGTGCCTGTTGTAAGGCTACCCGTGTCATACCCGCCTGCAACTGCGGTAGCACGCTGGCAATTTGTGCCAGCACTGAGGCTTCGCTTTCCCCATAGCGCGCGTAAGGTGTTGCCTCGCCCACGCCGCGAATCCCTTCATCTTCAATTTCCACCACCACCACTTGCGCTTCAGTGCGGCTGCCACGCGAAATGACAAACGGTGAATGCAACGGCCAGGCTTCCGGATAACTCTTTACTGTTCTCATTATTTCTCCTTTAATCCGTCACTTAAATGCGAGGCAGCTCAGTAATCGCTACGATTTGCTCTCGTAAACCCTTAAAAAATATGTCATAAACAACGGCTATACCTGTACTGACGTGTTAAAAGTCAGCTATTTTCATCGTTAAAAGGAAATCGTATGTCTCAGAATGTTCACTTCCAGGGCAACCCGGTGCCAGTTGCAGGCCAGTTCCCGCAGGCAGGCACCCAGGCTAAACCGTTTTCTCTGGTAGCTAAAGATCTCGCTGATGTGACTCTTTCTCAGTATGCAGGCAAACGCAAAGTCCTGAACATTTTCCCGAGCATTGATACCGGCGTCTGTGCCGCTTCTGTGCGCAAGTTCAACGAACTGGCGGGTAAAGCCAACAATACCGTGGTGCTGTGCATCTCCGCTGACCTGCCGTTTGCGCAGTCGCGTTTCTGCGGTGCAGAGAGCCTGAACAATGTGGTGACACTGTCTACCCTGCGTGGTGCTGAGTTCAAAGAAGAATACGGTGTGGCGATTGCCGAAGGCGCGCTGAAAGGCCTGACCGCGCGTGCGGTGGTGGTGATCGACGAAAACGATAAAGTCATTTATAGCGAACTGGTGAACGAAATCACCAGCGAGCCAAACTACGATGCGGCGCTGGCTGCGCTCAACTAAGTCGTAAGATAAAAAAAACCGTCTTCAGCAATGAAGACGGTTTTTTTATGCCGAATTATTCGCTTTCGTTGCGTTTCTGGCTTAACCCATATTCGCGCAACTTATTGGCAATGGCAGTGTGTGACACGCCCAGTCGCTTCGCCAGCTTACGCGTGCTGGGATAAGAGAGATACAGGCGCGTCAGGATCGAACGTTCAAAACGACTGGTGATCTCATCCAGCGTACCTTCCATCGCCTCTTCTCCCATCGATACATCCAGCGCCTGCTCCGGCAACACGATATCCTGCGGACGGAGTTCATAGCCTTCCAGCTGCGTCAGGGCTCGGTACAGGGCATTTTTCAGCTGTCGCACATTGCCCGGCCAGCTGTAACGCGTGAGAAAGGCTGTCAGCTGCGGAGAAAGGCGCGGGCGTGGCAACCCCTGTTCATCAGCAAAACGGGCGACAAACATTTCAGTGAGCGGCAGGATATCCTGCGGACGTTCACGCAGCGGCGGCAGGTTCAGCGTCAGTACATTCAGACGATAGAACAAATCTTCACGGAATTCGCCACGTTGTACCAGCTCAATCAGGTTCTTTTGCGTGGCACAAATCACTCGCACATCAACGTGTACCTCGTGCTCCTCGCCGACGCGACGGAAGGTGCCATCGTTCAGGAAGCGCAACAGCTTGGTCTGCATACGCGGTGACATCTCACCAATTTCGTCCAGCAGCACCGAACCGCCATTCGCTTGCTCGAAGAACCCTTTTTTCCCTTCCAGCGCATTAGGATAGGCACCCGCCGCATGACCAAATAACTCACTTTCTGCCACATCATCGGGCAACGAGGCGCAGTTCAGCGCCAGGAAAGGTTTCTTGCCGCGCGCGCTGCGCAAATGACAGGCGCGCGCCAGCATATCTTTACCGGTGCCGGTATCACCGACAATCAGCAGCGGTGCATCGTGCATCGCCAGCTTACGAGCCTGGTCCAGCACCTGACGCATTTTTGGCGTGACCGCTACGATATGGTCGAATTCCGACTCATCGGTTACCGTCAGATTCTGCAACTGACGGCCCATCCGCGCGGTGGATTTCAGGGTAATCATCGCACCCACCGGCTGATCGCTCTGGCCTTCTTCTTCAGCGAGGTAAATCGGGCGCGCTTCCAGCAGGAAATCACGTCCCTGAATCACCACGTGCTGCACCTCAGCATCAACCCGATCATTCTCAATCCAGCGCTGGAAATTAAAGCCGCTGATCAGCGTCCCCGCGTTCTGGTTGCGGATTTTTTGTTCGTCGAGATTAAACAGATTTTGTGCCGCCGGATTCGCCAGTTCCACTTTGCATTTGAGATCGATGGACAATACCGGTTCCGGCATCGCCACCAGTAACGCGCTCAGCGCCCGGTGCTCACGTTCTGATGGCATGTAAGCCACGGTGCGTACATCTGTCACGCCAGGTGTACGGCGAATTTCCGCCATCAGTGAGCTGAATTGTTCAAATTCCAATGCGGAAAAGTTGAGGTAGATGCGCCCGAGTGGCGCAATTTCAATGCCGCGCAGGTCGATATTGCGGGCAACCAGCAGGTCGAGCAGCTCGCGCGCCAGCCCGATACGGTCCTGGCAGAAAACTTCCAAACGCATTGCGATGGCCTTATTCAGGTTTTGATTTTAGTGATAATACGCTAACTTGCGACGCCTCAGAAGGGGCCTGTCAGGAAAAGTTGACAGTATGAAGCCGACGATTGACAAAAGTGTAACGGAACAACCAATAATAATCCCGCCAAAAATCACAATTAACAAAGAAAATCTCACCTTTCACACCCTTTTCAGTGCGAAAGGTGAGCGGGTACTGATTATTTAGCACTCTGCCCTGCTTTAGCCTCGCTTTTGCTGAGGGTTTCTTTCAACTGGCCAATCAGTTCACGGCGGAAATCACCCAGCCGCGGTTTATCATCTTCCAGCCATGGCAGAGGTCGACACAGCTCCATCGCCTTAATACCCAGGCGTGCCGTGAGCAGTCCGGCACCAATCCCCTGGGCTGCGCGGGCAGAAAGCCTTGCAGCAATATCCTGCGATATCCAATCCATGCCCACTTCACGTACCAGTTCTGAGGCTCCGGCAAAGGCCATATTCAGCAGCACCAGACGGAACAGACGCAGACGGCTGAAGTAGCCCAGCTCAATGCCGTAAAGGGTGGCGATACGGTTCACCAGGCGTAAGTTACGCCAGGCGATAAAAGCCATATCCACCAGTGCCAGCGGGCTGACGGCAATCATCAGGGTCGCTTCCGCCGCATGACGGCTGATTTCACGCCGGGCCTGACGATCCAGCACCGGCTGCACCAGCTGCGCATACAACGTGACTATCTCACGATCGTTATGCGTTTCATGCAAGGCAGCATGCCAGCGCTGCAATGCAGGATGCGCCTGATCCAGCTGCGCCTGCTGTGCCAGTTTTTCACAAAATGCACGCCCTTTACCGATACCATGGCTATGGAGTAACTCACGCCCTACATCACGCTCCTCAGCGCGCTGCCGCAATCGATATAACCGACGCCACTCGCTAATCAGCGCACCCGCCCCGGCGGCGATGATCAAGCCACCGGCAACGCCGCTGCCTAGTGCAAACCAGTCACGTGTCAGCCAGGCATCGTGCATCCATTGCACTCCCTGAGCCACCACGCTGACGCCAAAAATGCCCAGGCCAGCACCCACCATTTTGCGCCACAGGCTGCGTTTCGGACGCAGTGCCGCTTCAACCACTTTTTCACCCGCGCCCTCTTCCAGCGGCTCCTCCTCACGGGTGGCGAGAAACGCCACGTCAGTGTCGGCGCTGAAGGTTTGCGCCGCACGCAGCGGTTTATCTGCTTCGCGATCCAGAGGCCGGGCAAAGTCGATGCGCGGTTTCAACGGTGTTTCATCGTTCATCGCAACTTATCTCCCAATAAAAACTCCAGCGCCGCATCCATACGAATGTGTGGCAGTGGACGGTCAACGTCGAGCTGCTGCGGGCGGAATTGTTCAAACTGAAATCCCTGCTGTTGCCAGAAGGTGTGGCCAGGCAGGCGTGACGGCACTTCGCCGGGATAGAAAGTCAGCGCTTCACCATCGTCCAGACGGTTACCGCGCAGCGCGGGGAGCTTCTCGCCACGATGATCAACCAGCCCGCTTTCGGTCGCCTGCACCGAGGCCAGACCGAGACAATCCATGGTGATGCCTTCGAATGCGGCGTTCTGCCACGCATCCTGCACCAGCTGCTGCAATAACGACACCATATTGGCGTGCTGATCGGCGGTGATATGATCCGCTTTGGTGGCAGCAAACAGCAACTTGTCGATAACCGGCGAAAACAAACGGCGAAATAAGGTGCGCTGGCCGTAATGAAAGCTCTGCATCAGTTGTGTCAACGCCAGACGCATATCGTTAAACGCCTGCGGTCCGCTGTTCAGCGGTTGCAGGCAGTCAACCAATACAATCTGCCGATCAAAGCGCAGGAAATAATTTTTATAGAAACCTTTCACCACATGCTGGCAGTAGTAGTTAAAACGCTGCTGCAGCATCGCGAAATTACTGCCCGCCGGTGCCTGCCGCTGGATATCGTCCTCCTGAGGCCAGGGAAAAAACTGTAATGCAGGCGCACCAGCCATATCTCCCGGCAACACAAAACGTCCCGGCTGAATAAAATGCAGCCCCTCGGCTTTGCATTGATGCAGATAATCGGTCCAGGCGGCGGCGATGGCGGCCAGACGGTTTTCATCGGCCTGAGCATAAGGATCGAGATCGGCACACAGACTGCGCCAGCGCTGCGCCCATATGGCGCGATCGCCCTGCAACAATCCCAGCATCTGCCGTGACCAGCCAGCATAATCCTGCGCCAGCATCGGTAAATCGAGCAGCCATTCGCCAGGATAATCGACAATTTCCAGATACAACGTGGCCGTATCTTTGAAGTGGCGCAGCAGCGATTCATCCGGGCGATAGCGTAGTGCCAGACGCATTTCACTGACGCCTCGTGTCGGCGTGGGCCAGCAGGGCGGCACGCCATACAGTTGGGCCAGACCTTCGTCATAAGTAAAACGTGGCGTACCCAGTTCGCGTTGCGGCACACGTTTGACCCCGAGCAGACGCTCCTCGCGCACCACAGAAAACAGCGGCAAACGAGCGCCGCTGTGGACATTCAGGAGCTGATTAACCAATGAGGTGATAAAGGCCGTTTTGCCACTGCGGCTCAGGCCCGTCACGGCAAGGCGCAGGTGACGGTCAACTCCCCGATTCACCAGCGCCATCAATTCATTTTGCAGTCTTTTCATCGTTTTCCCTGATGAAGCGTGCTGACAGACGACTAAACACCTTCGTCAGCAACGGTTCCAGCGCAAACGCCAGTAACAACTTTAACGGACGCCGCGCCACCGATTTCACTGCCCAGCCAGCGAGGCCGCCAGGGGCATATGTGACTGCACTGATGATGATAAATTTTCCCGCCGACTTCAACGCAGGTGCTGCGCGGCGACGCAGAGTTGTAAAACGTTGGGCGGACAAGGCAACCTCCGGCAATTAAATTTGACGAAAACGGCTACGCACACTGAAGGTTTCCGAGGTGACGTAACGCTCAATATCCCGTACATGGCGCTCATCGTGCTTCAGCGCCTCATCCAGCTCGTCCAGCAACTCGCTGGCGCTGGGTTTATGTACGTCCGGCGCATCATCCGGTTTTACATCCAGCACGAAGCCGAGAATAAAATAGGCGATCAGGACAAAGCCGAATAGCCCAAAAAACATCGACAGCACCAGAATCACCCGCAGCAGCGTGACGGGGACATCAAGATATTCCGCCAGGCCAGCACAGACCCCGCGCACTTTACCTTGCTGGGGAATACGCCATAGCTTCCGCCCTTTCAGGCTTCCGCTGCTCATGGCTGCCTCCAGTTCGGGTGTTCGGCATCAAGAATTGCTTCCAGCGCTTCGACGCGCTCGCGCATCCGGCGAGCATCCTGGGTCATCTGTTGCAGACGTTGCATGTCGCTCGATGAAAGCTCCGCACCGCCGTTGCGTTTGTTGCTGTAATGAAGCCATAACCAAATCGGTGCGACAAACAGCACGAAGATGGTCAGCGGTATGGCCAGAAAAAGTGCGCTCATTGACTCTCCTTAATCATTTAACCCGTGACTGGTTCAGCACCATTACTCGCTGCGATTCATTTTGGCTTTCAGGGCCGCCAGCTGCTGGCTGATTTCATCATCGGCTTTCAGCTCGGTGAACTCCTGATCGAGGCTTTTCGGTTTACCAAAACGCTGGCTTTCCGCTTCTGCTTCCATGTGATCGATACGGCGTTCAAACGATTCGAAACGTGCCATCGCGTCATTCAGTTTATTGCTGTCGAGTTGACGACGCACATCGCGCGATGAAGAGGCGGCCTGGTGACGCAACGTCAACGCCTGCTGACGGGCACGGGTTTCGCTGAGTTTTTTCTCCAGCTCACCAATTTCCCCCTTCATACGTTCCAGCGTCTCTTCGACTTGTGAAACTTCCTGTTGCAGCGCAGCGATCAAATCGGTCAGTTTCTGTTTTTCAATCAGTGCCGCGCGCGCCAGATCATCTTTATCTTTGCGCAGAGCCAGCTCGGCTTTTTCCTGCCATTCGGCCTGCTGAATATCGGCCTGCTCAATACGGCGCAGCAGTTGTTTCTTTTCGGCCAGGGCACGGGCCGAGGTGGAGCGCACTTCCACCAGTGTGTCTTCCATTTCCTGAATCATCAGACGTACCAGTTTCTGCGGATCTTCGGCGCGCTCCAGCAGAGAGTTGATATTAGCGTTCACGATGTCGGCAAAACGAGAAAAAATACCCATAATGATGTTCCTCAGAGTGTAATGTGGTTGCGTAAGACGCTCATCACTAATACAAAAGGCGTGCCAGTTTTTAACTGTATGAATTTATTGATCTTGATTGTTTTACATCCCACCAGCATTCGCATAAGGTAGTGAAATTGATTAACTGATGGTGAAATTCATCATGGCAAATGGTAATGACAACCTGCTGGGCGAATCCAACAACTTTCTTGAAGTGCTGGAACAGGTTTCGCGGCTCGCCCCGCTGGAAAAACCGGTGCTGGTGATTGGCGAACGCGGTACCGGTAAGGAGTTGATTGCCAGCCGTTTACATTATTTATCCGATCGCTGGCAGGGTCCTTTCATCTCCCTTAACTGCGCCGCATTGAATGAAAATCTGCTCGATTCTGAACTGTTCGGCCATGAAGCCGGTGCCTTTACCGGTGCGCAGAAACGCCATCTCGGTCGTTTTGAACGCGCCGATGGCGGCACGCTGTTTCTCGATGAACTGGCGACAGCGCCGATGCTGGTGCAGGAAAAATTGCTGCGCGTCATTGAATATGGGCAGCTGGAGCGCGTCGGCGGCAACCAGTCACTACAGGTCAATGTCCGTCTGGTGTGCGCCACCAATGAAGATCTGCCCGCGCTGGCAGCGGAAGGCAAATTCCGCGCGGACCTGCTCGATCGTCTGGCCTTTGACGTCGTCCAGCTGCCACCGCTGCGCGAGCGCCGCAGTGATATCCTGGTAATGGCAGAACATTTTGCCATTCAGATGTGCCGCGAACTGGGTCTGCCGCTGTTCCCCGGCTTCAGTGAACAGGCGCAACAGGCGCTGTTGCACTACAACTGGCCGGGTAATGTGCGCGAACTGAAAAACGTAGTAGAACGTTCGGTATACCGCCATCACAGCATTGAGGAGCCGCTGGATAACATCATTATTAACCCGTTTGCCCCGCGCAGCGCGCCGGTTTCGGTTGCTGCCAGCACCGAAAATAACCAGCCAGCCCTGCCACTCGATCTGCGTCAGTGGCAGAACCAGCAGGAACGCCAGCTGGTGGAACGTAGCCTGGCGGAGGCGAAATATAACCAGCGCCGGGCGGCGGATTTACTGGGCGTGACCTACCACCAGTTGCGGGCGATGATGAAGAAGCATGGTATTCAGCTGCGGGATGAAGGATAAAACCGTTAACGTTTCGCCTCCGCAAACTCGGCAATTTCCAGCACCATATCGGATACGGTATCGGGGTTGTAGAGGATAAATTCACGCCTTAACTTACTGTTATTGATAAATGTGGTTATCGCCTCGTCATAAGTGCTGGCCTGCATTGCGGCGATAAACCCTTCACGTTGTTTATCTGAGAACTGAAGATAATGCTTCGCTCTGCTGCTGGCGATAGAGCGGTGCCATTGTCTCCGTATTTCAATTTTGTCTTCCAGCGGAATCGTCTTAACGATGAAATTACAATTAGAATTACAAAAATCCTTTTCTGTTACGGGTGCGCCAACGTAATAATTATCCGGCAACGGTTCCGTGCCTGTACCCTCTCCCTTAGTAACTTTAGCATGTACCGACTCATGGATAAGTATCTGCGCCTGTTCCCATATGTTTTTTGACCAGAACAATTCAGGAAGGCCGATTTTATTTAGTAAGGGATAATAGACGGCATTGGCTTTTATTCCCCCCAGGTACTCTAACTCCAGCACGCTCTTGTCTTCATCAGCCAGCCATTTTTGTGCTTCTCTCAGTTCTGATACGATTTTAGTTACTTCAGCGAAGATAGCATCACTGACTCCATTTGGTTGAATACCAAGATATTCAGAAATGACCTCTCTGACTCTGATATCTTTAGCGGCAAGCAAAGGTTCTGCTCTGTCGAGAGTCATTTCAAAATTTCTAATCGCCTGTATTATCGCAATTTTATGCGCAATATTATTTCTCCCGATGCTATTCTTTCCTTCAGCCACCACTCTGTTTCTTTTTATCACATCGTCTGTGACATCATCCCTGCCCCATATAATTTCACCTTCTAAATTTTCCGGGATACTGGACATGCCCGCCCCGCCACCCATGATCCTTTCATCAAGCTTCCATTGCCCCTTTTCACCATCGAAAGTATACGCCAGTGGTGATGCACCTTCAGGTCGGGTGTAAGTGGATGGCAATTTTATTTGCACCCGTTTATTTTCTAATATATCGACCGCAACATAAGAATCCCTGCCATTAGTATTTCCCGTTCTGAGATAACTTTTTCCGTCATTTGTTTCATAAATTTCTGGCAATCCAGTGACTGGCGTTAAATTAAGCTCACGGGATAATTTCAGCTTTAGTTCTTTCGGTATGGTATGATCAAAAACTGGCGAGGTTACTTCGCTTCTTTTCCATTGTTTCATTTTTTCATTATAGATAAACTTCGTCTGACTTAACCCACCTTTCTTAAACGAATTCACATCATTAAAATGCCGTTTTGGCGTCGTAAAACCCTGACCGTCCACGACAACCTCTATATACTCAGCCTGTCCCTCTTTTTGCCCAATGCGCAAGAAGTACTGACTGGTTTTTTCCTGAAAATAAACTCCTGGATAACCCTGAATACGACTGATATCCCCGATACCAGAAAGTTTACTGGCGATTTCAGGAAGATTATTTAAACTTCGGAAGGCTTTTTTGTCGTAAACCCAACCTGCATCCTTATCAAAAAAATAGCTTTTCTGCTGTGAGCCATATATGGGATGATTACTCTTCTCCTTCACGGTAAGGAAATCACCTTCAAAAAAAACATTCACATATTTATACGTATTATCCGATTCTTTAATCCGCAGATATAAATCCTCATTCTCATCGCGCCACAGGATCATTCCTTCCCCATAATCATAAGATTTGAGGGTTTTCTCCGGCCATGAAAATGTTTTCATTTCTGGTAAAAGCAGGACATGTTCCGTTTGCCAGCCAACATCCCCGCGCTTATATTCAGCGGTTTCCTGGAGACCTGCGGTGAACCTGACATTCAAAAGATCCATCAGCGCAGACTCCAGTTCGTTTCGGTCAACCGCCCTTCCCGCCAGATGATCATTTATCAATGAAAAGATAGATCCCAGAGAACTCCTGATGAGTCCGGCCGGATGCAGTGAGCTGGCGAGGGATTCTATTTTGCCAAGCTGGATAGCCAATGATTTCAAAGCCTGTTCAGTTTTTGTTTCTAAAAGCCTGGTGGAAGCATATTGATAGAGTTCAATTGCCGCGCTAATAAATGATTCAACCGGTCGTTTAAAGGCTTCCGTCAAAATACCGGTAATATCCAGGAGGGTATATTGGGTTTTAATTCCTTCATCCAGTCTCCTGATAATAATGACATCGACAGGATTAAAAGGGGCTGGTGTCGTTTGCATCTGTCTGACAGGAAGTGACCGGACATTTCTTATCTGATTATCGTGTGGTAATAAACGCCAGTCTGCTGTGTCACCCAATCCACGCCTGGTTTTATCATCCCGTTGTTGCTGCCGATTGCGTGTCCGGGTGCGTTCAACGTCTTTATCGTTCCTGATGAGTCTGTGTTTTTCTTCATGCGGACGATTCAAAACATGAATTGCTGTCTGGGCAGGATTATCAGAACGGACATTGATCGCTGGCGCATCACGCGCCCGGGATTTTACAGGATGGTGCTTAGCCGGGTTGATGGCCGAAATAACCTGGTAATGGTGCCTGACAACAGCTTTTCTCAAGGGAAGAGGTTTCTGACTTTTATTATGATACCCGGAAACCGGGGCCGGTTGTGATATTACCTTTACCGGTGGCGCATGTATGGTAACGCCGGACGTTCGGGCTGCGATTTGCTGTGGCCTGCCCGATGGTGAATATAACGGTGTGCTACACATCGCCGTGGCGATGGCCCCCGTTGTTAGCACGCCAGTAAAAAAATAGCGTCCGGGTTTGAAATAATGTTTACGAACCGATGCTGGTTTTGCTGCGGGGATGTTTTCGAAGCTGACCTTGCAGGCTTTGCCGTTTAACAGGATGGTCGTTGAATCCTTAACTTTCGAGCCTCTGCGCGAACCGGCAGCTGGCCTCGGTATCCCTACAGCTGTTGATGATATCCTCGTCATAAACGCCTCCATGATAATAACGTTCACTATGAGAGTTTACTGCACAGGTTTTCGAAATAGTTTGCGCTGTAGCAAGGCGGCAAGGGAGCAAGTCCCTGGGAGCATACATAAGTATGTGGCCAGGAGGGCGAGCGAGTGCAGCCAACACAGCTACAGCGCAAAATATGAAGAAAAAAAAGCCCGCTATAAGCGGGCAACAAATACTGGAAGCAATGTGAGCAATGTCGTGCTCTTCTTCGGTAGAGCCACCGTCGAAGCGCAGAAGAATAATAATCATTCTTATTATCATCTGTAAACCCCTAATTGAGAATTTTTCTCATCTCCACACTAACGTTGTGATTACCCCACCCTCGGTTTGCTGAAAAAGACACCAGAACTGTCCTTAATTTGGGGAGTACCCAGCGTTTGCGATACACTCTCGCTATTGCCTCAGAATCGTTGAGTTCTATGCCAAAATTATTCCCCACGCTGTTGCTCGGCCTCAGCGTATTGAGTGCGTCTGCATGGGCGCTGCCTGCGAACGATATTCGCCATACCGGCTTCGTTTATTGCGTCAACGGCACGGTGAATACCTTCAACCCGCAGCTGGCCAGCAGCGGGTTAGTGGTCGATACCCTTGCCGCGCAGCTTTACGATCGCCTGCTTGATGTCGATCCCTATACCTATCGGCTGATACCCGACCTGGCACAAAGCTGGGAAGTGCGTGATAACGGCGCAACGTATCGCTTCCACCTGCGTAAAGATGTTGCCTTTCAACACACCAACTGGTTTACGCCGACACGAAAAATGAATGCCGACGATGTGGTGTTCAGCTTTGCCCGTATGTTTGATCGTCAGCATCCATGGCATAACGTTAACGGCGGCAGCTACCCTTATTTTGATAGCCTGCAATTTGCGGACTCGGTGCAGAGCGTGAAAAAACTCGATGACGATACCGTCGAGATTCGCCTGAACAGTCCGGATGCCTCGTTCTTGTGGCATCTCGCCACCCATTACGCGCCAGTGCTCTCCAAAGAGTATGCCGATCAACTGACGGCCAAAGGGCAGCAGGAGAAACTGGATCGTGAACCCGTTGGCACAGGCCCATTCCAGCTCAGCGAATACCGTACCGGGCAATATCTGCGTCTGGCGCGCAACCCGCAATACTGGCGCGGAGTGCCACGTCTCCAGCAGGTGGTGATCGATCTCGGCGTCGGTGGCACCGGTCGCCTGTCGAAATTGCTGACCGGTGAATGTGACGTGCTGGCCTATCCAGCTGCCAGCCAGCTCAGTATTCTGCGCGACGACCCACGTTTACGTATGACGCTGCGTCCCGGCATGAATATCGCTTATCTGGCCTTTAACACCCGTAAACCGCCGCTGGATCGACCTGAAGTGCGGCACGCGCTGGCGCTGGCGATCAACAATGAACGTTTGATGGAGTCGATTTATTACGGCACCGCTGAAACCGCCGCATCAATTCTGCCGCGCGCCTCGTGGGCGTATGATAATAACGCGCGTGTTACCGAATATAACCCGGCCAAAGCGCGGGAAACCCTGAAGGCGCTGGGTGTGGAGGATCTGCATTTGCGCCTGGTGGTGCCCACTGCATCGCAGTCGTGGAACCCCAGCCCGCTGAAAACCGCTGAGTTGTTACAGGCCGATCTGGCGCAGGTCGGGGTGCGCGTCACCATCGTCCCGGTGGAGGGCCGTTTTCAGGAAGCTCAGCTGATGTCCATGAACCATGATATTACCCTCACCGGCTGGGCCACCGACAGTAACGACCCCGACAGCTTCTTCCGTCCGCTCCTGAGCTGCGCGGCGATTCGCTCGCAAACCAATTACGCGCACTGGTGCTCACCCGCCTTTGATGAGGTACTGCAACAGGCCCTGCTGTCACAACAGCTCGCGGCGCGCATTGAAAGTTACGATAAAGCACAGCAGATGCTGGCGCAGGAGCTGCCGGTGCTGCCACTGGCATCGTCACTACGTTTGCAGGCCTATCGCCATGATATTAAAGGCCTGGTGCTGAGTCCGTTTGGTAACGCCTCATTCGCAGGCGTTTATCGTGATGAAAGCAGCGAGGAATAAGCATGATCATCTATATATTGCGTCGCCTGCTGCTGTTGATTATCACGCTGTTTTTGCTGTCGCTGGTCAGCTTCAGCCTAAGCTATTTCACCCCCAATGCCCCGCTGGAAGGCGCGTCCTTGTTTGATGCCTGGTGGTTCTGGTTTAAGGGGCTGCTGCAGTTTGATTTTGGGGTGTCCAGTACCAATGGCCAGTCGATTGATATCCAGCTACGCGAGGTGTTTCCCGCCACGCTGGAGCTGTGCATTCTGGCCTTTATGCTGGCGCTGATGGTCGGGATTCCGCTCGGGATCTGTGCCGGGGTGATGCGGAATAAATGGCAGGACAAGGCGATTAGCGCGCTGGCACTGCTTGGTTTCTCCATGCCGGTGTTCTGGCTGGCATTACTCTTCACGATGTTTTTCTCGTTAACCCTCGGCTGGTTGCCGGTATCTGGCCGGTTTGATTTGCTCTATCCGGTACAGAACATCACGGGTTTCGCGCTGATTGATGCCTGGCTGAGTCATTCACCGTGGCGACATGAGATGCTGATCAGCACCCTGACCCATATGATCCTGCCGGTGGTGGTGTTGGCCGTTGCCCCGACCACCGAAGTGATTCGCCTGTTGCGTAGCAGCACCAGCGAGGTGATGGATAAAAACTACGTTAAAGCGGCGGCGACGCGTGGGCTGTCACGTTTTACCATTATCCGCCGCCATGTGCTGCATAACGCACTGCCCCCGGTGATCCCCCGACTGGGTTTGCAGTTCTCCACCATGCTGACGCTGGCAATGATTACAGAAGTGGTATTCAACTGGCCAGGTCTGGGGCGCTGGCTGATCAATGCTATCCGCCAGCAGGATTATGCCGCGATTTCTGCCGGCGTGATGGTGGTCGGCAGCCTGGTGATCGTAGTTAACGTGCTGTCAGATATTGTTGGCGCGGCGCTTAACCCGTTGAAACATAAGGAATGGTATGCCCTACGATAATATCTACGCCGAAAAACGGCAGCCCGGCACCTTCCGACTCAGCTGGCAGCGCTTCTATCACGACACCAGCGCGATGATCGGCTTATATGGTTTCGGTGCCATCCTGTTTCTGTGTCTGTTTGGCGGCCTGCTGGCGCCATATGGTATCGATCAGCAGTTCCTTGGCTACCAGTTACTGCCGCCCTCATGGTCACGCTATGGCGATGTCTCGTTCTTCCTCGGCACTGACGATTTGGGCCGCGATGTCCTTAGCCGATTGCTGAGCGGCGTGACGCCAACCGTGGGTTCGGCGATTCTGGTTACGCTGCTGGCGGCGATCTGCGCGCTGGTGCTCGGTGTGCTGGCTGGCATTACCCACGGTCTGCGTTCGGCGGTGATGAACCACGTATTGGATACACTGCTGTCGATCCCCTCGTTGCTGCTGGCGATCATTGTGGTGGCGTTTCTTGGCCCACGGCTGGAGCACGCCATGCTGGCCGTGTGGCTGGCGCTGATCCCGCGTCTGGTGCGCGAAATCTACACCGCCGTGCACGATGAGATGGAAAAAGAGTATGTGGTGGCACTGCGTCTGGATGGGGCGCGTAACTTCAATATCCTGTGGAGTGCGGTACTGCCTAACGTCCTTCCGCTGCTGGTCAGTGAATTTACGCGTTCGCTATCGATGGCGATTCTCGATATCGCCGCGCTCGGTTTTCTCGATCTTGGCGCACAGCTGCCCTCGCCCGAATGGGGCGCGATGCTGGGTGACTCGCTGGAACTGATTTATGTTGCCCCCTGGACGGTCATGTTACCCGGGGCTGCGCTGATGGTGAGTGTATTGATTGTTAACCTGCTGGGCGACGGCATCCGTCGCGCCGTAGAAGCGGGAGCTGAATAATGCCGTTACTCGATATCCGCAATCTGACCATCGAATTTATGACCGCAGAAGGCCCGGTCAAGGCGGTCGATCGTATCAATCTGACCCTCACCGAAGGCGAAGTGCGCGGTCTGGTGGGCGAATCCGGCTCCGGCAAGAGCCTGGTCGCCAAAGCCATCTGTGGCGTCACTAAAGATAACTGGCGCGTCACCGCCGACCGTATGCGCTTCGACGATATCGATCTGCTGCGCCTGTCCCCGCGCGAACGCCGTCGCATTGTCGGCCACAACGTCTCAATGATCTTTCAGGAGCCGCAGTCCTGTCTTGACCCCTCGGAAAGCATTGGTCGCCAGCTGATGCAGGCGATACCCGGCTGGACATTTAAAGGCCACTGGTATCAGCGGTTGTGGTTCTGGCGCAAAGCGCGTGCCATTGAGTTGCTACATCGCGTCGGTATCAAAGATCATAAAGACATCATGCGCAGCTTTCCTTACGAGCTGACCGAGGGTGAATGCCAGAAAGTGATGATTGCTATCGCCCTGGCGAACCAGCCACGATTGTTGATTGCCGATGAGCCGACCAACGCCATGGAACCCACCACCCAGGCGCAGATTTTCCGCCTGCTCAGCCGCCTCAATCAGAACAACAACACCACCATTTTGCTGATCAGCCATGACCTGCGCACCATGAGTCAATGGGCCGATCGCATCAACGTGATGTATTGTGGCCAGACGGTGGAAACCGCGCAGAGTGATGACCTGATGGGGACACCGCATCACCCTTATACTCAGGCGCTAATCCGCGCGATGCCGGATTTTGGTAGCGCTTTGCCGCACAAAAGCCGCCTGAATACCTTGTCCGGCGCCATCCCATCGCTGGAGCATTTACCGATTGGCTGCCGTCTTGGCCCACGCTGCCCCTATGCGCAACGTAAATGCATCGAAACACCGCGTCTTAGCGGCAACAAAGCGCATCTGTTTGCCTGCCACTTCCCGCTGAATATGGAGGGTCAGTAAACATGGAAACGCTGCTGGAAGTGCGCAATCTGAGCAAAACCTTCCGTTACCGTACCGGTTTGTTTCGCCGCCAGCATGTCGAGGCGGTGAAGGAGGTCAGTTTTACCCTGCGCGAAAAACAGACGCTGGCGATTATCGGGGAAAATGGTTCCGGTAAATCAACGCTGGCGAAGATGCTGAGCGGCATGGTTCCCCCCACAGATGGACAAATCCTGATTGACGATCATCAGTTGGAGTATGGCGATTATGGTTATCGTAGCCAGCGCATCCGCATGATTTTTCAGGACCCGACAACGTCGCTGAACCCGCGCCAGCGCGTCAGCCAGATCCTCGATTTCCCGCTGCGCCTGAATACCGATTTGGATGACGACGCGCGGGAAAAACGCATCATTGCCACGCTGCGCCAGGTGGGCTTATTACGCGATCATGCTGGTTATTACCCCCATATGCTGGCTCCCGGGCAGAAGCAACGTCTGGCGCTGGCGCGTGCGTTGATTCTGCAACCTAAAGTGATTGTGGCAGATGAAGCGCTGGCCTCGCTGGATATGACCATGCGTTCACAACTGGTGAACCTGATGCTGGAGCTCCAGGAGAAGCACGGTATCTCCTATATTTATGTCACCCAGCATATCGGCATGATGAAGCACATCAGCGACCAGGTACTGGTGATGCATCAGGGCGAAGTGGTGGAGCGTGGCGGTACCGCCGATGTGCTGGCCTCCCCGCTGCATGAACTGACCAAACGGTTGATCGCCAGCCATTTTGGCGAAGCCCTGACCGCCGAAGCCTGGCGGCGTGAGCGTTGATTGTTCACTGCGTCGCGGAAAACGCGGCGCGATTTACCGCATTTGACAGAGACGTGCTAGAATCCGCACGTCGATTAACGTCGGTCGCGCACTTTTTAACCATTGCGGCCGCCAACAACAATGACCATAAGGATTACAGCTATGGGTTTTCTTTCCGGTAAGCGCATTCTGATTACTGGCGTTGCCAGTAAACTTTCCATTGCCTACGGTATTGCGCAGGCGATGCACAAACAGGGCGCAGAGCTGGCTTTCACCTACCAAAACGACAAACTGAAAGGTCGTGTGGAAGAGTTTGCTAAAGACCTGGGTTCAGACATTGTTCTGCCGTGCGATGTGGCAGAAGACGAGAGCATCACTGCGCTGTTCACCGAGCTGGCAAAAACCTGGCCAAAATTTGACGGTTTCGTTCACTCCATCGGTTTCGCCCCGGGCGACCAGCTGGATGGCGACTATGTAAACGCCGTTACCCGTGAAGGCTTCAAAATCGCTCACGACATCAGCGCCTACAGCTTTGTTGCTATGGCGAAAGAGTGCCGTGCGATGCTGAACCCGAATTCAGCGCTGCTGACCCTGTCTTACCTGGGTGCTGAGCGCGCCATCCCGAACTACAACGTGATGGGCCTGGCTAAAGCGTCTCTGGAAGCCAACGTGCGCTACATGGCGAACGCGATGGGTCCGGAAGGTGTGCGTGTTAACGCCGTGTCTGCGGGTCCGATCCGTACGCTGGCGGCCTCTGGCATCAAAGATTTCCGTAAGATGCTGGCACATTGCGAAGCCGTTACCCCGATTCGCCGTACTGTAACCATTGAAGACGTAGGTAACTCTGCGGCCTTCCTGTGTTCTGACCTGGCGGGTGGTATCACGGGCGAAGTGGTACACGTTGATGGCGGCTTCAGCATTGCCGCGATGAACGAGCTGGAACTGAAATAAGTTCCTGAGGGCGAGCCTGGCTCGCCCTTTTCATTTATGTCGTCCGCAATCCTCTGCATCAAAAATGCGCGATAAATCGCGCCGCTACGTCCTTATACATTCTTGCTATTAATTATCACCGATCATTCTTTTGCCCCGGACAGCCCTTCGGCGACGATAAGCTAGCCCTTCGGTGCGCGCCCGTTTTCGGATTGCGGCCACCGCTACCGAGTCCGTTTTTTGCAAAAGGAATGACCATGGAACAACGCCGTTCTCCAGGCCATGACCAGTGGTTTTATGAAAGTCAGACCCGTCCGCAACATAGCGCTGCGGCACCGCTGGTCCCTGAAGCTGCCCATATTGAGGATCGTTTTCTGCTCGGTTTACAGCAGGAAGCTACCGCCTTACAGCCGTTGTTTATTCGTTTTCAACCCGCCCTGCTGGCGGCGCGCGATCTCAGCCAGATTCTGTTTCCCGACACCTTAACCCCCACCCTGACGCATACTCTGACGCTGTATGATCGTCTCAGCACCGCGCTGACCGTGGCACAGGTGGCAGGCGTCCAACGCTTATGCAATCACTATGCTGCGCGACTGAACCCGCTGCCGGGTCCGGACTCCTCCAGAGAAAGTAATAACCGGCTAACGCAGATCACCCAGTACGCGCGCCAGCTGGCGATGCAACCGGCGCTGATTGCTGGCAGCAGTATCAGCGCGCTGGATGCCGTCGGCCTGACGGAACCGGATATCGTCACCCTTAATCAACTGGTGGGTTTTGTCAGCTATCAGGCGCGTGTGGTTGCCGGGTTACAGGCGATGATCGGCCTGCCCGTTCGCTGGATTCCCGGCGTATCACCACCACCCGATGCCGACGCCGCATTATTTCAGCAACCCTCCCACTGGCAGCACGCGCTGAAACCGGTTGAGCTGCGTTATGCCACGGCGGAACAACTGGCGGCCATCACCTTTTGTCAGGGAATCGATGGGCTGGATGACGCGGTGTGGTTGCTGGTACATGATGCCCAGGCCTTGTACGGCTGGGCGACATTGCATCAACGTTTAAGCGAGCATTTTGACGCGGATGAGGCTCAGGTACAGGCGGTGAGCGCACGGATTCTCGGCTGCCAGCGCCAGTTTGATCGCCATGCCAGAGAGAAGCGCGACATGCTGGTTAATGGGATTGCCGGTGACGACGAGCCACTCACCGCGTTGAGCGCACAACTTACCCGGCTTCCTGAGCGTTTCAGCGCTGCCCATCTGCAACCGCTGCTCAATGCCGGTTGGGGAACAGAAAAGATCTTTACCCTGCTACAGGCGGTGGCGCTGGCAAACTGGCAGGACCGCCTGCTGATGGCGCTGGGCGAGACACGTTAATCGGGCAAATGCCCACGCGCTTCATCGAAAAAATGCTGAGCCAGCGGCGTTGCCCGGCCTGGTTCAGCAATCACCAGAGCCGCCTGGCGTCCCATCGGCGCAATCTCAATCGGTCGACGTTGCAGATTTTGCAGCATTTCCGGCAGCAGATGCCCACAAGGCGAGACCATCACTCCTAACCCCACCTGCGCGCTTTGCAGCAACTGCATAATGGATGCGCTCTCGACAATCACCCGCGGCTGGAGCCCAGCCGCGCGCAGCTGGCTATCGAGATAACGGCGGAAATAACGTGTCGGTTCAGCGAGACACAGCGGCTGGGTAGCAAGCAGTGCCAGATCAAGCGTCTGATGCTCCAGCAGCGCCGGGAAAACCCCGGGATTGAACACCGCCTCGACACCGCGATCTTTCAATAGCGCCGTCTGGAAATGCAATTCGCGCAGCGCATTGAGTTCAAAAAAACCGATACCACCATCTACCGTATGGCTGTTCAGCGCATCCAGCAACTGATCGGCGCTCATCGCCGACACGCGATAATCCAGCTGCGGATAGCGTGCCTCAACCGCCTTCAGCAGCGCCGGTAGCGCCACGCTGCACTGCGGCATCACCCCGAGACGCAGGGTGCCATTCACGCCGTGTTTCAGCGATTCCACTTCCAGTTTAAGCCCCTGATACACCGAGACAATTTCCCGCGCCCAGGCCAGTACCCGTTCACCTTCCGGGGTAAAGCCATCAAAGTTGTTGCTGCGGTTAATCAGCGACAGACCCAGCTCGCGTTCAAGATTTTTCAGGCGCATCGATAGCGTAGGCTGGCTGACAAAGCTGGCCTCCGCTGCCCGGCCAAAGTGACGTTCGCGTTCCAGATTGCAGAGATAAATTAACTGTTTGATATCCATGTATTTTCACAAAGTTACAGCGACACCTGGCGTGCGCGTCTGAGGGCGGTCAAAGACATCATCGTCAACATCAGGCCGATCATTAATAACAATTTAAAACTGATGGCCTTCAGCAGCACGATACCCACCACCCCGCCGCCGAGGAACGCCAGCACCGTATACAGATGCAGCTTCAGCCGCTCAATATATAACGGCGCATCTTTAGGCGATTCCTTGCGCCGTAGCACATCAAATAACATCGCCAGCTCGATACCGATATCGGTCGAAGTGCCGGAAACATGGGTGGTTCTGACGCGCGCGTTGGAAATCCGCGTCACTACCGCATTTTGTAGCCCGAGGAGAAAACTCAGGCTGAGGATCAGCTGCACCCCGGAATCACCGTTAGGAAACCAGCTCTCCAGCACACCCAACACCAGCAACGCGATGCCTTCGATAAAGATATTGATGGCGTAAATGCCACGAATTTCACGCCGCCGTCCGGCGTTGATAATCAGAGTTGAGACCGAGGATCCCGCAATAAATAGCAGGATAATCAGCAGAAAAAACAGGCCGATATGCAGGTCAACTTTTGCCAGATGATCTGATAACAGCGAGACGTTACCGGTCATATTGGCGGAGAAAAAACCCACGGTTTCAAACGCTGCCGTGTTCAGTGCGCCGGCCACTGCCGCAAGGGTACAGGCCAGACTACGGTCGGTATTATAGGTTCTGGAACTCTCAGTGCTTACCAGCATGGCATTTCCCTGACGACCATCAACCCGGCTATCATCCTGCCAGCGCTGAATATTCTCAAGCGCTTCGCTTCTTTTTCCCGTCAGGCCACTCCCAGCGCACTTTTCACTTCACTGGCAATCTTCTCCACCTGTGGGCCATAAATCACCTGCACATCGTGCTCACTGACCCGATTCACGCCATTCGCCCCGGTGGTCATCAGCGTTTGATCGACGACTTCATTCATCTGCTTAACGCGCACCCGAAGGCGGGTAAAACAGCAATCGACATCCTCTATATTGGCCTCCCCACCCAGCCCACTGATGATCACTTTGGTGCGTTCATCCGCTGCCACCTGCTCCGGTTTCTGCTCATCCTCAGATTCGCGTCCCGGGGTTTCAACCCCCATCCGCGTGATGACAAAGCGGAAACCGTAGTAGTAAATCGGCGCATAGACGATACCGAGCACCAGAGTCCACCACCAGTGCGTTTTGCTCCCCCCCAGAATGCCAAACACCACCAGATCGATGGCACCGCCCTGCACGTTGCCAATCATTAAATGCAGCATCGACATCAGCATAAACGACAGGCCCATCAATAGCGCATGCAGGAAATACAGCACCGGTGACACAAAGATAAAGCAGAACTCCAGTGGCTCGGTGATACCGGTGGTAAAGGAGGTGAGCGCACCCGCCAGCATTAGCGCTTTGACACGTTGCTTATGTTCCGGGCGTGCGGTGTGGTAGATCGCCAGCGCCGCAGCAGGCAGACCAAACATCATTACCGGAATTTTGCCCTGCGCGAGGAATTGGGTGGCGGTACGGACCGTGTCATCCGGGATCGCCCCTGGATTGGTCAGCGAGGTGTTGAAAATATTCAAGGCTCCAACGATGGTCTGTCCATCCACCGTCGCCATGCCGCCAATCGGTGTGAAACGCACGGTTTCATTGAGGATATGATGTAAACCAGTAGGGATTAGCAGGCGTTCGCAAGCCCCCAGCAGGAATGCACCATATTGACCGCTTTTACCGATCATTTGCCCCACCCAGGCGATGCCAGCACCGATGGTTGGCCAGATCAACGCCAGCACGATCCCCACCAGCGGCAGCAGCACCACGGTGACAATCGGCACAAAACGCCGCCCACCAAAGAAGCTGATAGCCGTGGGTAACTGCTGGGTATAAAAACGATTATGCAACGTCACCGTGATCAGCCCGGCAATCACCCCACCGAGTACGCTCATGTTGTAGGTAAAAATACCCAGCATCTCGATATATTCCGCCGAGGTCATCATCGCCGTGGTCTGGTCCATCCCCGATTGCTGCAAGGCTTGTGCGGTGGTGGTGGCCGCCGTCAGTCCTTTCGCCGCCAGCGTGGCGCTGATACCCACATTCATGACGATATAACCAATTACAGCAGCAAAGGCAGCGGTGGGTTTCTCAGCTTTTGCCAGACCTATCGCACTGGCAACAGCAAAGAACACCGGCAGATTAGCGAACAACGCCCCGGCGACTTTACGAATAAAACCAATAACTAATTGCGGCACCTGCATCTGCGTGAAGGCATCCCCGGTGATCGCCGGGTTTTGCATCGCCGCGGCCAGACCGAGGAATATCCCGGCAGCGGCAATCACCGAGATGGGCATCATTAAGGCTTTACCGAAGGCGTGAATTTGGCTGGCCAGATTCTTCATGGTTCAGACCCTTGCAATAATTGAAAGTACAATTATTAGCCAGTTATCCGGGTGGCACGTACCCTCACGCCCTGAGCGGCCAGTAAAGTTTGAACTGGCTCACGCTTCTGTCCGATTTACGCGATAAACGCCAGCTATCGCACCATTAAGTCAATCAATTAGACAACTTTTGCTGTCAGTCGCACACTTTGCGTCAACAGTCGTCATATCCTGATAACAACTCCTAAACAATAAGCCTGCAATTACTATGAAATTTAAACGTAAGATTCAGCCCTACCGTGCTGCTGCCGGTGGATGGGGCTCTTTGGAAGCGACCACCCGTTTCGTCTTTGACAGTAAAGCTGCACTGAAAAACATGCGTAACCTGCTGCGTATGAACAAAGCACGCGGCTTTGACTGTCCGGGCTGTGCCTGGGGCGATGACAACAAAAGCACCTTTAGTTTCTGTGAGAACGGTGCCAAAGCGGTGACCTGGGAAGCCACCCGCCGCGTGGTTGAACCGGCGTTCTTCGCCCAGCACAGCGTCAGCACGCTGTATCAGCAAAGTGATTATTTCCTCGAATATCAGGGCCGTCTGACCCACCCGCTGCGCTACAACCGCGATACGGACCATTACGAGCCGATCAGCTGGGATGATGCCTTCGCGCTGATTGCCAGCCATTTACAGGCGATGGACCACCCTGACCAGATGGAGCTGTATACCTCTGGTCGCGCCAGCAACGAAGCCTCCTGGCTGTATCAATTGTTTGGCCGCGTGATGGGCACCAACAATTTCCCTGACTGTTCCAATATGTGCCATGAAGCCAGTGGCTCCGGTTTGAAACGCAGCATTGGCGTGGGCAAAGGTACCATCCGTCTCGACGATTTTGACCATGCCGATGCGATTTTTGTCTTCGGTCAGAATCCCGGCACCAACCACCCGCGTATGCTGCACAGCCTGCGTCACGCCGCCGATCACGGCGCGCGTATCGTCACTTTCAATACCCTGCGTGAGCGTGGTCTGGAGCGTTTTGCCGATCCGCAAAAACCGCTGGAAGTGGTGACGTCGATGGCGGGCACCATCAGTTCCGCCTATTATCAGCCTAATCTGGGCGGTGATATGGCGGCCATCCGTGGCATGGTAAAAACGCTGCTGGAAACCCATCGCGCGCTGATCGCGGCCGGTGAAAAAGGTCTGTTTGACGAAACCTTTATCAACGCCGCCACCCAGGGCGTGGAAGCCTATCTGACCGCAGTGGATAACACCCGCTGGGATGACATTGTGCGTCAGTCCGGGCTGAGCGAAGCGCAGATTCGTGAGGCAGCTGCCATCTATCAAAGCGCCGACCGGGTGATCTGTACCTGGGCGATGGGGATCACCCAACATAAACACTCTGTCGATACCGTGCGTGAAATCGTCAACCTGCAACTGCTGTTTGGTCAGCTGGGCAAGAAAGGCGCAGGCCTTTGCCCGGTGCGTGGTCACAGTAACGTGCAGGGCAACCGCACCATGGGTATCGATGAAAAACCCAGCAAGGCTTTCCTCGATGCACTGGGCAAACATTTTGACTTTGAACCCCCGCGCGAACACGGTCACAACACCGTGGAAGCCCTCAACGCCATGCTGCGTGACGAAGTGAAAGTGCTGATCGCGCTGGGTGGCAACCTGGCGGCAGCGGCACCTGACTCGCCGCTGACCGAAGAGGCACTGCAACGTTGCGGTCTGACCGTGCACATCAGCACCAAACTGAACCGTAGCCATCTGGTACCCGGTCACGAAGGTTTGATTCTGCCGACCCTCGGTCGTACTGAGCGTGACCGTCAGGCAACGGGTAACCAGTTCATCACCGTGGAAGATTCATTCAGCATGGTGCACGCCTCTGAAGGCGTCGGTATTCCGCTGGCGGACACCCAGCGTTCAGAAACTGCGATTGTCGCCGGTATCGCCTATGCCACCCTCGGCAAAGAGAAAATTGACTGGCTGGCGCTGGCCGATGATTACAATCTGATCCGTAATCACATTGCCGCCA
The DNA here is from genome assembly GCF_047947045.1 of Pantoea sp. App145. Classification (NCBI taxonomy): domain Bacteria; kingdom Pseudomonadati; phylum Pseudomonadota; class Gammaproteobacteria; order Enterobacterales; family Erwiniaceae; genus Pantoea; species Pantoea sp. App145. The sequence continues at coordinate 586,739 of NZ_CP133290.1, read as the reverse complement.
CCATCCCAGGCTTTAGCGATTTCAACACCAAATGTGATCTCCCGGGTGGGTTCTACCTCGGTAACGCCGCCGCAGAACTGCGTTTCAATACCCCGTCACAGAAAGCAGAGTTCAGCAATGCTGCCCTGCCCACTTCGCTGTTTCCACAGCTGGGCGATGTCGAGGTGCCGTTTACGCTGCAAACTCTGCGTTCTCATGACCAGTACAACACCACCATTTACGGCCTCGATGACCGTTATCGCGGTGTGTACGGCCAGCGTGAAGTGGTGTTTATTCACCCGGACGATTTACAGGCGCTCGGTTTCAGTGAAGGCGAACTGGTGGATATCGAAACCCTGTGGAACGACGGTATCACCCGCCGGGTGAGCGGTTTCAAGCTGGTGCCGTATAATATTCCTCGTGGCAATCTGGCCGCTTACTACCCGGAAACCAACCCGCTGGTGCCCCTTTCCAGCTTCGGTGACGGTAGCGGCACCCCGACTTCGAAGTCAGTGCCGGTGAAGCTGGCCTTAACAGCCGCTGTACCAACCCAACGTATTGCCTGACGCCGGGTTATCAGAAGGTAAAAAGCCGCGTAAAGCGGCTTTTTAGCCTGTTTTGGCCTTGCCGCGCGGGCATGATTCGCGTAAAACTGTCAGCCGCTCTTAGGCCACGAAACTAAAAAAATTATGTTCCAGGATAACCCGCTGCTCGCGCAGCTGAAAGAGAAGCTCCACGCGCAGACCCCGCGCGCCGAAGGCGTGGTGAAAGGTACGGAAAAAGGATTTGGCTTTCTGGAGGTTGATGCTCAGAAAAGCTACTTCATTCCACCGCCGCAGATGAAAAAAGTGATGCACGGTGACCGCGTGGTTGCTGTGATTCACACCGACAAAGATCGCGAGAGCGCCGAGCCGGAAAGCCTGGTTGAGCCGTTCCTGACGCGTTTTGTCGGCCGCGTACAGAAAAAAGATGATCGTCTGTCCATCGTGCCCGATCATCCGCTGCTGAAAGATGCCATCCAATGCCGCGCAGCCCGTGATGTCAGCCATGACTTCCAGGCCGGTGACTGGGCTGTGGCCGAAATGCGTCGCCATCCGCTGAAAGGCGACCGTGGTTTTTATGCTGAACTGACCGAATTTATCACCACCGCTGACGACCATCTGGCGCCGTGGTGGGTGACGCTGTCGCGCCACAATCTGGAGCGCGAAGCACCGGAAGTCGGTTTTGGTGAAATGATTGACGAGCATCTGCAACGTGAAGATCTCACTGCGCTGGATTTCGTCACCATCGATAGCGCCAGCACCGAAGATATGGACGATGCGCTGTACGCAGAAGAGACTGCCGAAGGCAACCTGCTGCTGACCATCGCCATTGCCGATCCTACCGCTTATGTCCCTGAAGGCAGCGCGCTGGATAAACTGGCCGCGAAACGCGCCTTTACCAACTATCTGCCGGGCTTCAACATCCCGATGCTGCCGCGCGAGCTGTCTGACGATGTGTGCTCACTGCGTCCGAACGTGCGTCGTCCGGCGTTGGCCTGCCGCGTCACCGTACTGAAAGACGGCAGCCTGGCTGATGACGTTCACTTCTTCGCCGCATGGATCGAATCCAAAGCCAAGCTGGTGTATGACGAGGTTTCTGACTGGCTGGAAAACAGCGGTAGCTGGCAGCCATCCAGCGACGCTATCGCCCAGCAGATACGCCTGCTGCATCGCCTGTGCCTGGCGCGCAGCGACTGGCGTCAGACGCACGCGCTGGTGTTCAAAGATCGTCCGGATTACCGCTTCGTGCTGGGCGAAAAAGGTGAAGTGCTGGATATCATTGCCGAGCCACGCCGCATCGCTAACCGTATCGTCGAAGAAGCGATGATCCTGGCTAACGTCTGTGCTGCCAAAGTGCTGCAACAGAAACTGGGCTTCGGTATCTACAACGTGCACACCGGTTTTGACCTCGCTAACGCGGAACAGGCAGCTGGCGTGCTGGCCGGCCACGGTATCACCGTGGATCCACAGGCCATCACCACGCTGGACGGTTTCCGTCAGCTGCGTCGTGAGCTGGATGCCCAGCCGACACAGTACCTCGACAGCCGTATCCGCCGTTTCCAGGCCTTTGCCGAGATCAGCACCGAGCCAGGCCCGCACTTTGGCCTCGGTCTTGAAGCGTACGCAACCTGGACCTCACCGATTCGTAAATCTGGCGATATGATCAACCATCGCCTGCTGAAAGCCATTATTCGTGGTGAATCGATCGCGCGTCCGCAGGATGAGCTGACCGTGACCATGGGTGAACGTCGTCGCCTGAACCGCATGGCCGAGCGCGATGTGGGTGACTGGCTGTACGCACGCTTCCTCGCACCGTTTGCCGGTGGCGATCGCAAGTTCAGCGCCGAGATCATCGACGTTTCCCGTGGCGGTATGCGCGTACGTCTGCTGGAAAATGGCGCGGTTGCCTTTATCCCTGCTCCGTTTATCCACGCCGTGCGTGATGAGCTGGTGTGTTCGCAGGAAAACGGCACCGTACAGATCAAAGGTGAAGTCGCTTACCGTGTAACTGACGTGATCGACGTGACCATCGCCGAAGTGCGTATGGAAACACGCAGCGTGGTGGCTCGCCCCGCCGCCTGAGCATGAAATTGTGCGGGATAACAGTCGTTATCCCGCATTTTTCCCCACCTGTTTAAACAATTGTTAAATTTGTATTCCGCTTCACACTTCTTCATCTAATCACTGTCGCTTACATTCCATTACATTATTTTTAACTTGTTGTATTCGATCGTTTATTTTTCCCGGTCCCTACAAGGAGTTAACTCATGAACAACGTCAGAACCGGATTGATCTGGTTAGCGGTGGCGTTAATTGGTGCCGCATCGTTTGCCATGCTGGCGCTTAGTCGTGGCGAACACGTTAACGCGGTCTGGCTGGTGATTGCTGCCGTGGCCTGTTACAGCATTGCTTATCGCTTCTATAGCCTGTTTATTGCCCGCCGCATTTTCGAGCTGGATGATCGTCGCCGGACCCCGGCGGAACGTTTCAATGATGGTCTGGATTATGTGCCGACCAATAAGTGGGTGCTGTTCGGCCATCACTTTGCCGCCATCGCCGGTGCCGGTCCGCTGGTCGGCCCAATCCTCGCCGCTCAAATGGGTTTTCTGCCTGGCACTATCTGGATCCTGGTCGGCGTGATGCTGGCCGGTGCGGTTCAGGATTTCCTGGTGTTGTTTATCTCCACCCGTCGTGATGGCCGCTCGTTGGGCGAAATGGCGCGGCAGGAGCTGGGTGCTTTTGCCGGGGTGATTACCATGCTCGGCGCGTTCGGCGTAATGATCATTATTCTCTCAGCCCTCGCGCTGGTGGTGGTCAAAGCGCTGGCAAACAGCCCGTGGGGATTATTCACCATTGCGGCCACTATCCCGATCGCCTTGTTTATGGGCGTGTATATGCGTTTTCTGCGTCCGGGAAAAATCGCTGAAATCTCAATTATCGGCTTTGTGCTGATGATGGCGGCGATCATTTTTGGCGGCGATATTGCGCAACATCCCTTCTGGGGACCATTCTTTACCCTGAAAGGCACCGAACTGACCTGGGTGCTGGTAATTTACGGTTTTGTCGCCTCGTCACTGCCGGTGTGGCTGCTGCTGGCCCCGCGTGATTACCTCTCTACCTTCCTGAAAATTGGCGTTATTCTTGGTCTTGCGGTGGGCATTTTGTTTGCCATGCCTGAACTGAAAATGCCCGCCGTCACTAAATTTATCGATGGCACCGGCCCGGTGTTCTCCGGTGCGATGTTCCCGTTCCTGTTTATCACCATTGCCTGTGGTGCGATTTCCGGCTTCCATGCACTGGTGGCCAGCGGCACCACGCCGAAACTGGTAGAGCGTGAGAGCCATATCCGCTTTATCGGCTACGGTGCGATGTTGATGGAGTCTTTTGTCGCCATCATGGCGCTGATTTGCGCCTCAGTGCTTGATCCGGGCGTCTACTTCGCCATGAACGCACCAGCCGCGCTGATCGGCACCACGGTCGAAAATGCTGCACAGGTGATTAATGGCTGGGGCTTTGTGGTGACGCCGGAAATGCTGACCTCCATCGCCGGTGAAGTGGGTGAACAAACCATTTTGTCGCGTGCTGGTGGCGCGCCGACCTTTGCGGTGGGCATGGCACACATCATCACCGAGGTGTTTAACAGCCGCGCGATGATGGCGTTCTGGTATCACTTCGCTATCCTGTTTGAAGCGCTGTTTATCCTGACTGCCGTGGATGCCGGTACGCGCGCCTGTCGTTTTATGGTGCAGGATCTGGTGGGCACGGTAGTCCCATCACTGGCGAACAACCGTTCATGGCTGGGCAATATGGCCGGGACGACCGTGGCAGTCGCAGGCTGGGGATTCTTCGTCTATCAGGGCGTGGTGGACCCACTCGGGGGCATCAATACCCTGTGGCCACTGTTCGGCATCGGTAACCAGATGCTGGCCTCGATGGCGCTGATCCTCGGCACAGTGGTGCTGTTCAAAATGAAGAAGCAGCGTTACGCCTGGGTGACCATTTTGCCTACCGTCTGGCTGTTTATTACCTCGATGACCGCGGGCTGGCAGAAGATTTTTCACGAAAAACCCTCAATTGGTTTCCTCGCTCAGGCCAGCAAATTCCGTAAAGGCCTCGACGAAGGCGTGATTATCGCACCGGCCAAAACCGTGGCGGATATGCAAACCATTGTCTTCAGTAACCAGATAAACGCCTTGCTGTGCGGCTTCTTTATGCTGGTGGCGGTCACCATGCTGATCGCCGCGTTCTTCGTCATTCGTCGTGCATTACGCAGTGAAGTGCCGACCGTGCATGAGTCGGTGGTGTCACTGCGTAAGGAGGTGCGTAATGTCTGATGCTATTCATCACCCACGAAAACCGGCAGGAACCTGGCAAATCCGCCAGTGCCTGCCACTGGCAAGTGTGGCGAGGGATGCGCCACGCACGCGCTGGCAACGATTGTGGCGAGGTCTACAGCAAAGCTTCCGCTTAATGGTCGGTGTCCATGATTATCAAAATTATCTGCAGCATATGCGTCTGCATCATCCTGACCAGACGCCGATGAATGAGCGTGATTTTTATCGCTACTGTCTCAATGCCCGCTTTCCCAGTGAGCCAGGAAAACTGGGCAAATGCCCTTGTTAATGCTGCATAGCCCCAAATTTTTGGGGCTTTTTCGTGCCATTCATTTCTCTAAACAAAAATATATGCGGATTGCATCTTGTGCTTACGCAAGAGGATGAATACTGTTGCTAAAATAATGAGATACCGCCTGCAGAGCATTCCCCGGAGGAAGTTTCCATGACCGATGAACAAGGGCAAACGTTGCTATACACCTTGTTTGGCACCACCAGCCCTCATTGGCGTCTGACAGCGGACAGCGATGCATTGCACTTTGCTGAAGAAGAACATGCCCACACCAATCTGGCCGTTCCTCTTACCCCTGCGCAGGCGAGTTTGCTGCGCGCAATGACCGTTATAACTTCCAGCATTAACCTGACGTTATCGCTGCACGGCACGCCTGTGCCAATGCATTTTGTCGGCCGCAAAGTGAATCAGGCCACCTGGGCCGGTACCGCTTCTGCATGGGGCGATACCTCATCTGTCGCACGCGATTTGACCCTCGGACTTTCCTTTGCGGAACAAGTAGTTTCTGAAGCCAATTCGGTAATTGTCATCCTTGATCAGCGAGGAAATATTCAACGTTTCAATCGGTTAAGTGAAGAATACACTGGCCTTAAAGAACACGAAGTGATTGGCCGTAACGTATTCCAGCTGTTTATGACCAAACAGGAGGCCCAGGCCTCACGTCGCAACATCGCCGGATTCTTTCGTGATGGCAGTTCTTACGAAGTTGAACGCTGGGTGAAGACCAAAAAAGGTCAACGACTGTTTCTGTTTCGTAATAAGTTCGTCCACAGTGGCAGCGGCAAAAATGAAATATTTCTCATCTGTTCAGGAACGGATATAACCGAGGAGCGCCGCGCCCAGGAGCGTCTGCGCGTACTTGCCAATACCGATACCGTCACCGGTTTACCCAATCGCAACGCCATCCATCAGCAAATTAGTCTGGCTCTGGAGATGGCGAAAGGCACGCAAACCGGCGTGGTTTACCTCGATTTGGATAATTTCAAGAAGGTGAATGACGCCTACGGCCATATGTTTGGCGACCAGTTACTCCAGGCCGTATCGCTGGCCATCCTCAGTTGTCTCGGAAAAGATCAGACTCTGGCACGGCTGGGTGGTGACGAGTTTGTGGTGCTGGCAGAAAACACCAGCCAGGCCGCACTGGAAGCCATGGCCTCACGCATTCTGGAACGGCTGCGTCAGCCATTCCGCATCGGCCTGATAGAGGTGTACAGCGGCTGCTCAATCGGCATCGCCCTCGCCCCGCTGCATGGCGAGGATCGTGAAAGCCTGATTCGCAATGCAGACACCGCGATGTATCACGCGAAAGAAAATGGTCGCGGTAAGTTTTGCGTCTTTGCCAGTGAGATGAATCAACGCGTGTTTGAATACCTGTGGCTCGACACCAATCTGCGCAAAGCGCTGGAGCAGGATCATCTGGTGGTCTATTACCAACCGAAAATCGATCGCGATGGCGAGGTGCGCACCGCAGAAGCGCTGGTGCGCTGGAATTCCCCGGAACGCGGTCTGGTGCCACCAGGGGATTTTATCGCTTACGCGGAAGAATCCGGCCTGATTGTGCCGCTTGGCCGCTGGGTGATGCTCAACGTGCTGCAACAAGTCATCGCCTGGCGTGAGGAAGGTATCTGGTTACGGATAGCCGTGAATGTTTCGGCGAAGCAATTGATTGATCAGAGCATTTATAGCGACCTGAAACAGGCGCTGGCAGAAAGCGGCCTGACGGATTGTCCGATTGATATCGAACTAACCGAAAGTTGTCTGATCGAGAACGAAGCCGATGCACTGAAGCTGATGAAGCAGTTTCAGGAGTTGGGGGCGCAGGTCCATCTCGACGATTTCGGCACCGGTTATTCCTCATTGTCTCAGCTGGCGCGCGTACCGATTGACGCAATCAAGCTGGATCAGAGTTTTATTCGTAATATCAATAAGCAACCGGTGGCGCAGTCACTGGTGCGTGCCATTATGGCGGTGGCTAAAGCCCTTGATTTGCAGGTGATTGCCGAAGGTATTGAAACCAAAGCCGAAGAAAAATTTGTTATGGCTAACGGCGTCGATGGGCGTCAGGGTTATTATTATGCGAAACCAATGCCCGCAGACCAGCTCGGGCATTGGCTTAAGCATCCTGCCCGCGTTTAACGCTGGTCTGCGAGATTATCCGGCTTTGCGCAGGGATGCGCTATGACGGTTCTGCAGTTGCACCAGACGTTCCATATATGCAATGTCTTTTGGTTCCAGCGTGAAAGCATAATCAACCCAATCCTCCGTAATATCCATTAGCTCCGCCCTGGAGAGTTGCAATACACGCTGACGCGCTTTCAGCATTGCCCGTACGCCATTCAATTTCGGACGCAGGGTATCGATGAAGGTGCGCGTGGCGCGATAGCTATCGCCAGGCTGGAACACTTTATCCACCAGACCGCGGGTTTCATACCATTCCGCGCTGTGTGACTCCCCTTCACAAATTAATTCTTCAGCCAGCTTCATGCCAGCCCGCCGTGCAACTAACGAATAGCCGCCCATGCCCGGGAACAGATTGAAGGCAATTTCCGGGAATCCAAGACGTGCGCTGTTCTGCGCCAGAATGAAGTGGTGCGCCAGGGCGGCTTCAAAACCACCGCCAAGTGCACTGCCCTCAATCATGGCCAGCGTTACCGCTCCGGTGTCGAAACCCTTCGCAGCTGAATGGATGCAGTCCACACAGGCACGGGCATAAGCACGCAGTGCTTCCCGCCGGTTGTTACGAATGCACTCGACAAAGAACCGCAAATCGCCCCCGGCGTTAAACATTTGTGGTACCAGCGATCCCGTCACCCAAAAATCGATCGGCAGACCGGAACGCTGCGCAGCGTAGCTCAGGTTCATGATCTCCTCGATTAATTCGTGGTTGAAGCTGGGACGCGGTTGCGCCCGCAGCATCATCCACATGGTGTGCCGCCCTTCCTCATAATAGGCAGCCAGCTGCGTGGTTTGTCCGACTTCGGTGAACAATCTGCATGTAGGTTGGTTAATCACTGTCATAGTCTCATCCTCTGTTTATATGATGCGTTGAACGCAATATCAGCGTAATCCAGAGTGAGGCCAGACCAAATGAGAGATTGATTTATATAGCAAATTCCAGAGATTTCCCCGACACAGGGGTCGGGGAAAGATTAGCAGGATTACTTGATGGCCGCGCGTTGCCCTGCCGCAACATGAAAACGCTTAACGCGCCGTGAATAAAGCGCCGTAATGATGGGGACCAATACTGAAGTAACAATGACCGATGTCGCCACCAGTGCGGTAGCCGCAGGAGCAACCGGTTTAAACTGTGGCAACATTTCGGCAATCAAGACCGGCGTTGCCACCGCGGCACCCGCGGTGCTGGAAGCAGCAATGCCTGCGGTACCGTCGCCACCGCCAATCAGACGATCGGCAAGGATTAACGGAATGCCGGTGATGATGATCACCGCGACGCCCAGCAACACACCGAGTAAACCGGTTTGCGCAATAACCGCTAAATCAATGGTATTGCCGAGCGCAAAGGCGAAAAACGGAATCAGGGTATGCACCGCTTTGCCGAAGAAATCCCGCAACTCCGGGTCGAGGTTGCCGAGGGCAAAACCAACGAGGAATGGCAGCACCGCGCCGACAAACACATGAGGTTCAAACGAGGCGATGCCCGCTGTTCCCAGAATCACCATGGTCATCAGTGGTCCTGATTCCAGTGACATCAGCACAAACGCACCCGCTTCTTCTTTGGAGCCATATTGCTGCATGATCGAGGCATATAAACCGCCGTTGGTCATATCCATCGCTGCCACTAACGCCAGGGTGGAAAGGCCAGCAAACATGCCAACTTCCACCCCGTTTTCCGGCATCACGCGTGAGGCTATGGCTGCCACCACCCAGGCCACCGCGATTTTGGTTAGCACCAGCGTACCGGATTTGCGTAAAACGGTGCCGGTCGCGCTGAGTTTAATGGATGCGCCCATGCAGAAGAACCATACCGCAAGGATGGGTACAGTACCGCTCATGAGTCCATTGGTGAACGAACCGAAGTATTTGCCCGCGCCGGGCGAAAAGGTGTGGCACAGTGCGCCAAAGAACAACGGGATCAACATCATACCGCCAGGGATTTTATCGATTGCACGTTTGATATGCATATTAGTGTCACCTTGACTTCGCCAGAGGGAGGTGCGTTAAAATTTGCCAACAGGCATGGCAGGCAAGATAACGGCTCAAAGCTGGCAAAAAAGTGATCGCCAATGTATTTATGAAACGTTGTTTTATTTTTATTGGTTTATCATTTTATTTTTTGATCATGCTCGCCATACCAGTTAGCTTTTGGCAATAAAAAAGGCACCTTCTGGTGCCCTGGCGGTGTTTATTACTTCTGCCCATACCAGGCATTTTTCCCATGCTTTCTTAGGTAGTGCAGGTCAAGCAGCGTTTGTGATATAGAGGGCAGATCCTGACGTAACTGTTCCGTATGCAACGCCATATAGGCGACTTCCTCCAAAACCACGGCGCTGTGAACCGCGGCATCCGCATCTTTACCCCAGGCAAAGGGACCATGAGAATTGACTAATGCCGCAGGAATGGCCGTCGGGGCAATTTCGCGTTTGGCGAACGTCTCGATAATCACCTGCCCGGTATTCCACTCATATTCCTGCTCAATCTCTTCACGCTCCATCGCGCGGGTGCAGGGAATGGTACCGTAGAAATCGTCGGCATGAGTGGTTCCCCACGCCGTGATATCCAGCCCGGACTGGGCCCAGATGGTGGCATGACGCGAATGGGTGTGTACGATGCCACCAATCTCCGGCCAGGCAAGATACAGCGCACGATGCGTTGCGGTGTCTGAGGATGGCCGCATTTTCCCCTCCACCACCTTGCCGCTTTCCAGTTCCACCACCACCATGTCATCGCGCTGCATGTTGGCGTATTTCACCCCGGAAGGTTTGATCACCAATAAGCCGCTGGCACGGTCGATAGCACTGACATTACCCCAGGTAAAGGTCACCAGGTTATAGCGTGGTAAATCCAGATTGGCTTCCAGTACCTGTTGTTTCAACGCTTCCAGCATGTTTTTTCTCCCGCAAGATGTGATGGAGAAATTGTGCAAAGCCTGCGGCAAAAACGTTATGGAGGGAATGGCTGTAAAAGCAGCGGAAAGTGGCTGAGGGCGTAAAAATGTGGCGTGAATTAGGAGTTTTCTATCTTCGGAAAAATTCCGTAATGATTAGACTTGTCTCCAGCCAACCGTGGAGCGTTTTTTGCTCCCACACGGCAGGGTTAACACGCTGTTTTCGCATTCGGGCTGCGGATTGCAGGCTTAAGGATGAGGACCGTGATGACATAACGGTGTGAAACAGTTTCAGGGAGCAACGCCTATACTTAAAGAGTTGCCTCTGTATGTACAATCAAGGAGAAGTTTATGACAACAACAATGAAACGTCTGACCGCGGCCGTGCTGGCGACCACTTTAGTTATCGCCCTGAGCGGTTGTTCAAACTGGTCCAAACGCGATCGTAATACCGCCATTGGTGCGGGTGCTGGCGCGATTGGCGGTTCGGTTCTGACTAACGGCAGTGCATTGGGTACCATTGGTGGTGCCGCAGTGGGTGGCATTATCGGCCATCAGGTCCACTAAAGGACCTTACATAATATAAGGCTACGCAGCGCATCTACAGTACAGGGCCACTCATTGAGTGGCCCTTCTTTATTTAGCCGCCAGCGAGTTTAACCTTCATCCCTTTGGCTTCCAGCAACGATTTCAGCAGGTCACGCTTGTCGCCCTGGATTTCAATCACGCCATCTTTCACTGCGCCACCACAGCCACACTTTTTCTTCAGTTCGGCAGCCAGTTTCGCTAACGCATCATCATCCAAATCGACACCGGTGATCAGACACACGCCCTTACCTTTGCGGCCACTGGTCTGACGCTGGATGCGCACCACGCCATCACCCTTAGGACGTGGTACTTTTTCTTCGATGGGCGCAATACGCCCACTTTCGGTGGAGTAAACCAGCGGATTGTCCTGAGCCATTAGCCCTCCTGTAAACTGCGCAGAATTTGCTGCAATGTTGCCGCAGGCTCGGCTGATTGGGTGATCGGACGCCCAATCACCATATAATCAACCCCTGCCTGCTGCGCCTGCTGCGGTGTCATAATGCGGCGCTGATCGCCCGCATCACTGCCAGCCGGACGAATACCGGGCGTGACCAGCGCGAAATCCTTGCCAATAACCTGTTTAAAATGTGCCGCTTCATGTGCGGAGCACACCACACCATCCAGCCCGCAATCGTGCGTCAGGCGCGCCAGACGTTCTGCCTGGGCTGCCGGTGACAGAGTAATGCCCAGCCCTTTGAGATCCTCTGCATCCATGCTGGTCAGTACCGTGACGGCAATCAATAACGGAGCATCATTACCATATGATACCAGCGCCTCACGCGCCGCATTCATCATGCGCGCCCCGCCACTGGCATGCACGTTCACCATCCACACCCCCAGGTCTGCTGCTGCCGCAACCGCATGTGCCGTGGTGTTAGGGATATCGTGAAATTTCAGGTCGAGGAAAATCTCGAAACCACGCGCCTGTAATGTTTTGACCAGCGAGGGGCCAAATAGCGTGAACATCTCTTTGCCGACTTTCAGACGGCATTGGCTGGGATCGATCCGATCGACAAATTGCAGTGCGCTGTCGAGATTATGATAGTCGAGTGCCACCAGGATAGGTGAAGTAGTAACAGGCATAACGTTTCCTCAGTTACAGGCACCCGCAGGCGCGTTAGACAAACGGCAAGCATTCTACCTGCGTGTCCTGGTGACGACAATCTCAGTGCTACGATTAACCGGCTGATTGAACGCAGGCTGCACAAGGCCTGGGGTTATTGAGTTTTCTTATCCTATAGTATGTTGTAACTATAATGGTGTTTTTTTTTTAAACTGACGACCATTACTGGCCGTCAAGTCCGCGAATAGGTTTCACCGATGACCAGGTGCGGCATGAAGGACAATGCCAGTACAGCGCATGTGCGGTGAAGCCACATTTCTGGCAACGATAGCGCGGTTTGGTGCGAATTTGCTCGCCAACCATATCTCGCAGTACCATCAGGCTTTCTTTTGCACGGCCATCTTCCGCTTCATGCAGGTGAAAATCCATCAGGCGATGGAACACACGCATGGTCGGATGACGTTGCAGCTGGCGGTTGATATAGAGCTGTGCCGCTTCCGGGCCTTGCTGCTGCTCAAGGATATCGGCGAGATACAGTTCTGCTGCCGCCCCGGTGTTCTCCTCCACACAACGTTGCAGGAATTGCGCCCATTGGTCCGGCTCTTCCATCCGTTGATAGCAGGTTTCCAGCATCGGCAGGGTTTCGCTGACCAGCTCTTTATCCTGCTCCAGCACACGTTGCAGACGTTCCACCGCTTTCGCGTATTCACCCTGCTCCATCAGGATGCGTCCGGTCATAATGGAGACACGCGCACTCTGACGATCGGCTGCCTCGCCTTTTTTCAGCAGCGACATCGCACGATCGAGATCATCACTGCTGAGCGCCTGCAGCGCCAGTTCACAATAAAAGTGTGCAATTTCACCTTTCTGCTTATCCTTGCCCAACTTGACCAACTTTTCCGCCACCTCAATCGCCTGCTGCCAGTCACTGGTTGCCTGATGGATTAACAGCAACTGTTGCAACGCGCCGATGCGGAAATCGGTCTCATCGACCAACTGGCTAAACATATCTTCTGCACGGTCATACAGGCCAGCCGCCATATAATCGCGGCCCAACTGTTGTATCGCCAGCAAACGCTGTTCATAGCTGAGTGAGGCACTTTCCATTAATGACTGGTGAATGCGGATGGCACGGTCAACTTCACCGCGGGAACGAAACAGGTTACCCAGTGTAAGGTGGGCTTCAACCGTACCACTGTCCTCTTTCAACATGTCGAGAAAGAGGTCAACAGCCTTGTCCTGTTGGTTAGATAGCAGAAAGTTAACCCCCGCAACGTATTCACGTGACAGGCGGTTGGCTTCCTGTTGCTTATCCTGTTGTGCACTGCGTCGGCCCATATACCAGCCATACGCTGCAGCGACAGGAAGAAGCAAAAACAACAATTCAAGCATCGAAGCTTAATCCCGACGACTGGCGGAAGGTGAGGTTGTCACCGCGGTCGATTGTTCATTTTGCGCCTGTATACGTTTCAGTTTGCGCTGCGCGTGTGCCAGCGATACCCGTAACCGTAACCAGAACAGCCCACAAATTGCCCATCCCAGCAGAAATCCGGCACCAAACAGACCAGCCAGCAATGTTGAAATACGAAATTGGCCCTGCGCCAGCAGATAGTTAAAAGTGATGATTTGGTCGTTATGCGCCCCGAGCGTAACGGAGACGATAAAAATGACCAATACCACGAGAAAAATCAGCAAATATTTCACAATGCATCCTGTCTGAGGTTATCCAGTAGAAGTATGCCAAAAAAGCGACGCCGATGCTGCTAATCACCACATCAAACGGCCTGATTTACGCAAGTGCAATCAATAATATGGGGCTGGATAGGAAAATTACAATCCGTCGTCCCGCTGTGCAATCTCTTTTGCCTCCGGCGGCGGGACACTAAGGGGACCACAAAACCGCTGTGCCAGCCATGTTGCTATCATCACCAGCAACCAGGAAATCAGCGTTGCCATTACCAAATCACGCGGCCAGTGCATCCCCAGCATCAGGCGGCTGCCCATCACCAGACTCGCCCAGACAAACACCACTACGATGGTCAGGGTGTGACGTCGCGGCCACAGCAAACCGATGACCAGTAACGCCCAGCTGGCGGCAAACAGGGTATGACCAGAAGGAAAAGCAAAACCCGTTTCAAATGCCCAGTGTTTTTTTAACCAGCCAGGCAGCGTCGCATCATTCGCCAACAGTTGTTCTACCACCTGGCTGCGCTGCTTACGTTTTAGCTCGTAAAACTGGTGTTCATCGAGACCATGGCTTTTTGCCAGCCACATTACGTAGGGGCGAGGCTCCTGGACCTGATCTTTAATAAAGGATTTGGTGTACTGCCCGGTGAGAATAGCGCCATTCATGATGATGAGCAGCAAAATCGCGGGCCTGAGACGGAAGCGCAGGCACCATAATACCCAGGCACTGAGAAGCAGGCTGGTAAGCGTTCCCCATGGGCTGGTAACGGTTTCCGTCATCCAGAACAGGAATTTCAACAGTGCTCCATGAGATCCAGGCTGCCACTGCCAGCCAGAAAGCCAGACGCTCAACGGCATTATCAGCAATAAAAACGCCCCGATCGTCGTGCGTTGTACAATCTTTAACATCCACTTTCCCTTACAACCGCGTAAAACACTGTGCCATGCATAACTTTAGCTGAAAAAAGAATAACATAACCATTGCGGCTTAGATAATTGTGCTTTATCACTACAATAACTCTGACTGATTAACTGCCTGATGTCAGGTTGTGGCACAATATTGTCAGTTTTGGGGCCACACAGGCCCATGCGTTATCATGATGATAGCGCATCCTATGAAGGTTCTGGAGAGTCACATGCAGCTTAAACGGGTAGCAGAAGCCAAACTGCCCACGCCATGGGGAGATTTCCTGATGGTTGGTTTTGAAGAACTGGCAACCGGTCACGACCACGTCGCGCTGGTTTATGGTGATGTTAGCGATCACACTGCGGTGCTGGCGCGCGTTCATTCTGAATGTCTGACCGGTGACGCTTTATTCAGCCTGCGCTGTGATTGCGGGTTCCAGCTTGAAGCAGCGCTGACGGCGATTGCTGAAGAAGGCCGCGGCGTGCTGCTTTATCATCGTCAGGAAGGTCGCAATATCGGCCTGTTAAACAAGATTCGTGCCTATGCACTGCAGGATAAAGGCTTTGACACCGTAGAAGCCAATCATCAGTTGGGCTTTGCCGCAGATGAACGTGATTTCACGTTATGCGCTGATATGTTCAAACTGCTGGGTGTCAATGAAGTGCGCTTGCTGACCAATAACCCGCGCAAAGTGGAAATCCTCAGCGAAGCTGGCATTAATATTGTTGAGCGCGTACCGTTAATCGTTGGCCGCAATCCAAAGAATGCCCATTACCTCGATACCAAAGCGGAAAAGATGGGGCATCTGTTGCCGAAGTCGTAATAAAAAAGCCGGGATACTCCCGGCTTTTCTTTAGTTCAGCATGTTACGAATCACGTAGTGCAGAATGCCATCGTTCTGGTAATAGGTCAGTTCATTCCCCGTATCAATTCGACAGCGCGTCTCCAGCGTCTCGCGGCTGCCATCGGCGCGAGTCAGGGTCACGTTGACGGTACACCCCGGTTTGAGCTGTGCCAGGTTTGCCACATCAATATGCTCCTCACCGGTCAGTTGCAGCGTTTTACGCGTGACCCCCTGAGGAAACTCCAGCGGCAGAATCCCCATACCAATCAGGTTTGAACGATGGATACGCTCAAACGACTCGGCAATCACCACGCGCACGCCTTGTAAGCGCGGGCCTTTGGCTGCCCAGTCGCGACTTGAGCCGGAGCCGTACTCTTTGCCCGCAATCACCGCCAGCGGTATCCCCTCCTGCTGATACTTCATGGCAGCATCGTAAATCGCCAGTTGCTCATTGCTGGGGAAATGTCTGGTATAGCCTCCTTCCACGCCAGGGACCATCTCATTACGAATACGAATATTGGCAAAGGTGCCGCGCATCATCACTTCGTGGTTACCACGACGCGATCCATAGGAGTTGAAGTCGTTACGCTCCACACCATGCGCCAGCAAATAACGCCCCGCCGGACTTTCTGCCTTGATACTGCCAGCCGGTGAAATGTGGTCGGTGGTGACTGAATCACCGAGCATCGCCAGAATGCGCGCACCGGTGATGTCCTGCACCGGTTTTGGTGTTTTTTCCATATCGTCAAAAAACGGTGACAACCGAATATAAGTTGAACCTTCATCCCAGTCATAGGTGGCTGCTTCACTCACTTTGATTTGTTGCCATTCCGGTGTGCCATCAAATACTTCGGCATACTCTTTATGGAACATATCACTGGTCACCTTTTGTACTGCCTCGGCAATTTCTTCCGGTGACGGCCAGATTTCTTTCAGATAAACATCATGGCCGCGTTGATCCTGGCCGATCGGCTCGCTCTGCAAATTAACCTTCATATTACCCGCGAGAGCATAAGCCACCACCAACGGTGGCGAAGCCAGCCAGTTGGTTTTTACCAGGGGATGGATGCGGCCCTCGAAGTTACGGTTACCGGAAAGCACTGCGCCGACGGTCAAATCGCCCTCTTTGATCGCGCTCTCGATACTATCCGGTAGCGGTCCCGAGTTACCGATACAGGTAGTACAACCGTAGCCGACCAGATTGAATCCCAGTTCGTCGAGGTAAGGAGTCAGTTGCGCGACAGCCAGATAATCAGAAACCACTTTAGAACCTGGTGCCAGCGATGCCTTCACCCAGGGTTTGCGCATTAGCCCTTTTTCCACGGCTTTTTTCGCCAGTAATCCCGCCGCCATCAGTACGCTGGGATTTGAGGTATTGGTGCAGGAGGTAATCGCCGAGATCACCACCGCCCCATCATCCAGTTGATAGCTGTCACCGGTTTCGCTGTCGCGATAACTGACGCTTTTATGCGGTTTCTGTGCCTGGTTGAGTTCCAGTTCATTACTGGCGGCGAAAGCCGCAGGGACATCACCCAGCGAAACACGGTCCTGTGGACGTTTTGGACCGGCGAGGCTGGATTCAACATCATTCATATCCAGCGCCAGGGTGCTGGTAAATACGGGCTCATCACCGGGGTTACGCCACATACCCTGCGCTTTAGCGTAGGCCTCCACCAATTGCACCTGCACACTATCGCGGCCAGTCAACGTCATATAACTCAGGGTGACATCATCAATCGGGAAGAAACCACAGGTTGCACCGTATTCCGGTGACATATTCGCTATGGTGGCGCGGTCAGCCAGCGGCAGATCCGCCAATCCATCACCATAAAATTCGACGAATTTACCTACCACGCCATGCTTACGCAGCATCTGCGTGACGGTTAAGACCAGGTCAGTTGCGGTGATGCCAGGACGTAATTTCCCGGTAAGTTTAAAGCCCACTACATCCGGGATCAGCATTGAAACTGGCTGTCCGAGCATGGCCGCCTCTGCTTCGATACCCCCTACCCCCCAGCCCAGCACACCGAGTGCATTAATCATAGTGGTGTGTGAATCGGTGCCGACCAGCGTGTCGGGGTAGGCCACCTCCGTACCGTCCACGTTTTCATGCCAGATGGATTGACCGAGATACTCAAGATTCACCTGATGGCAAATACCGGTGCCGGGTGGCACAACGCGAAACCGATTAAAGGCTTTTTGCCCCCAGCGCAGGAAAACGTAACGCTCATGGTTACGTTCCATCTCTAACCGGACGTTTTCCTCAAAAGCCTCATCGTCACCAAAGTGGTCAACCGTGACCGAGTGGTCAATCACCAGATCGACCGGCGACAGCGGGTTCACCTTTGCAACATCGCCGCCGAGACGTTTTACTGCTTCACGCATTGCCGCTAAATCGACCACTGCCGGTACGCCGGTAAAGTCCTGCATCAGTACCCGCGCCGGGCGATAAGCTATCTCACGATCGGCATGTGCATCTTTTTGCCATGCCACCAGCGCCTGAATGTCTTCTGCCGTTACTGAGTCTTCATCCTGCCAGCGCAGCAGATTTTCCAGCAGAACTTTCATAGATTTGGGTAGACGATCGATATTGCCTAACTGGTGGGATGCTTTTTGCAGGCTGTAATATTGCCAGGTATTCTTACCAACTTTCAGCGTCTCCTGACTCTGCTCGCGTAACGTCGACATAGCTCCTCCTTAATAATGACACTCTTAACCTCAGTAACCACAAGGTTTAGCTTAAAGATAGACCACATTCTCGTTAACGTTTTGATAACAACACGAATTGACACATTCTGCTATGTATTTAACGACAAACAAAAATGCCCCGACGATGGGTCGAGGCATTTAAAATGAGAAACAATTTGAGTTATTGGATTACATTATCATCCACACAGCAGCGGCCCAAAAAAGGAATGAAAAGGCATATATGCTGAACCATGACATTGTTGTTGTTGCATTCATAGAGTCACTCCCTCCCGGATTCCGGGTAAAAAGGGATAACGTCCTCAGCCAGAGCTGATGACACCATTTTTATATGCTGAGTGTTAAAAGAGGGGCTTTAAAGTTGCCCGCCGGATAACCCGGAAAAGAAGGACTGCTCGTTGATATAAAAAGAGCAGAACGCAGATCTGCGTTATTTGGACTTCGGATCCATGAATGATTCAATAAAGTGACGCTGCTTTTCACTCAGTTCCCACGATGAAGGGATCGCCACTTCCTGTTCCGTGCTGGCAGCATCTTTTGCTTTACACACAGGTGTGTTGGGCTGACGTGCAGAAACTGAAGATTTACTGCTGAGTGTATTTGCCCACATGGCTTAACCCCACATACGCCAAATCATTAGTGCCACCACTACCCAGAACAAGGCTGATGCAGCGAAGACAGTCAACCAGGCTTTGCGACGGATGTTACCTGAACGCTCAACCTTAGTGCTTTTAGCCCGGAAATCCGGTTGTACTGTTAATCTCGTAGCCATAGTTTTTGATAATCACTCTCAATAAAACGATTGATGACATCGATTAAGATTTAGGACGAATCCTAAACGCGTTAAGACCAAAAATCCAGTTATTTTTATTGAGCACAACGATTAATGCTATTTATCAAAATGTCAGAAACTGATGAGATAAATTTAATAACTAAGCAAACTATTAATTAAATAGTTACATTGTAAATTTGGGTTAAATCAAAATTAGATCCAATCTTAATTCAACCTTAATTTACCGGGCCAGCTAAAAAGCCCTTCCCCATCAACTCTTAACTGGAGTATGGGAATATTCCTGGGATCTCGCAAAGCGGTAAAGTAAAAAATGTGTACTAATTCGCATTTAAGAACTAACAATGAAAAAACATGTGACCGATGTTTCATTTACAAAAAAATAATGAAAATTTTTGAGCTACGGCTGGCGCTAAGTAAGGAAAAAACTGAGGGTACCAGTCAGGCACCCCGAAAAAATAATGACTTAGCGGATCACTTAAAAGGTAACTTGATATCACGGAACATGGCTTCAATATCTTCATTGGAGCGCAAGGCGACTGCGGTATCCACTACATCGCGGGTCAGATGCGGAGCAAAACGCTGAATAAAATCATACATATAACTACGCAGGAAGGTACTGCGTCTGAAACCAATCTTCGTGGTGCTATTGGTAAATATCTCTGATGCTTCAATGCGGACTAAATCCGGGTCGGAAACCGGGTCCACCGCCATGCTGGCAATCACTCCCACCCCTAATCCTAAACGGACATAGGTCTTGATGACATCCGCATCGGTGGCGGTAAAGACAATACGTGGCGTCAGTCCCGCACGATTAAACGCGGTATCCAGCTCAGAGCGTCCGGTAAAGCCGAAGGTGTAAGTCACCAAAGGGAACTCGGCCAGTTCCTCAATCGTCACCTGCGCTTTCCCGGCCAGCGGATGGTCCGGCGTCACCACTATTGCGCGGTTCCAGTGATAGCACGGCAGCATAATCAGGTCGTCGTAGAGATGCAGCGCTTCGGTGGCAATAGCAAAGTCAGCATTGCCTTTAGAAACCGCTTCAGCAATCTGGGTAGGTGAGCCCTGATGCATATGCAGGGACACACGTGGATAGCGTTCGATAAAGCCTTTAATGACTCCCGGCAGCGCATAACGGGCCTGAGTATGGGTCGTCGCGACATACAGTGAACCTTTATCTGGCCAGGTATGCTCACCGGCAACCGATTTGATCGCATCGACTTTG
This sequence comes from Pantoea sp. App145, assembly GCF_047947045.1. Classification (NCBI taxonomy): domain Bacteria; kingdom Pseudomonadati; phylum Pseudomonadota; class Gammaproteobacteria; order Enterobacterales; family Erwiniaceae; genus Pantoea; species Pantoea sp. App145. The sequence continues at coordinate 566,718 of NZ_CP133290.1, read as the reverse complement.
GATAGCACTTCACGGGCAATGCGAATGATTTCCTCACCCGCTGGGGTAACCTGCGTCAGATGTTTACCGCTGCGGGCAAAAATCTGCACGCCCAGTTCATCTTCCAGCATTCTGACCTGTTTACTGATGCCTGGCTGCGAAGTGTATAAGCCTTCTGCGGTGGAAGAGACATTGAGGTTGTGATTGACCACTTCAACGATGTAACGCAACTGCTGCAATTTCATAGTTATATCTTCCCGGTAGGCGACAGAGTAGCAATCCCCCATGAGCGTGTTTCCGCCCTGGTTGAGGTATTTCAGGGAATGCACGTCAGCGAAACGTAAAATCTATAACCACTATATCAGTTAAAGAAAGAATGTAGAACGATTAGCTATAAGGATGGGAAAAAGGCCAGCAAATGCTGGCCTTGGGGAGATTACTTTTTCGCTTCCTGCCATTTGCCGTCGATATAGAAGGCAGACCAACCGGTCGCTTTGCCCTCTTTTTCTGAGGCAACATATTGCTGCTTAGTCTTGCGACTAAAGCGCACCATGGTTTTGTTGCCTTCCGGATCGGCGGCCGGTGCTTCTGCCAGATATTTCAGTTTTTCCGGCAGGCGGTCAGCGAAACGCTGTAACTCTTCCACCAGCGGCGCACGGGTCTCGCGCGATTTCGGGAAGGTATTGGCGGCCAGGAATACACCGGCTGCGCCATCACGCAGGACGAAATATGCATCCGATTTCTCGCACGGCAGTTCCGGCAACGGTACCGGATCTTCCTTCGGCGGCGCGACTTCACCGTTACGCAGGATTTTGCGGGTATTTTTACACTCGTCGTTGGTACAGGCCATGTACTTACCGAAACGTCCCATTTTCAGGTGCATTTCAGAACCACATTTTTCGCATTCAACGATCGGGCCGTCATAACCTTTGATACGGAACTCGCCCTGCTCGATTTCGTAGCCATCACATTCCGGGTTGTTACCACAGACATGCAACTTGCGCTGATTATCAATCAGGTAGCTGTCCATCGCAGTGCCGCACTTCTGGCAACGGCGGCGGGCGCGTAATGCGTTGGTTTCCGCATCGTCGCCTTCCAGCACGTTCAGCACTTCGTTTTCCGGGATCAGGTTGATGGTCTGCTTACAACGCTCTTTCGGCGGCAGCGCATAACCGGAACAACCGAGGAACACGCCGGTGCTGGCGGTGCGAATGCCCATCTTACGTCCACAGGTGGGGCAATCGATGGAGGTCAGCACCATCTGGTTCGGCTGCATGCCGCCTTCTTCCGGCTCTTTTTCGGCCTGATCCAGCTGCTGGCTGAAATCGCTAAAGAAAGAGTCCAGCACACCTTTCCACTCGGCCTGGTTGTTTGCCACCTGATCGAGGCTGTCTTCCATGTGCGCGGTGAAGTCGTAGTTCATCAGCTCACGGAAGTTCTCTTCCAGACGATCGGTGACAATCTCACCCATTTTTTCCGCGTAGAAGCGACGGTTCTCGACCCGCACATAACCACGGTCCTGAATCGTCGAGATGATGGAAGCATAGGTAGAAGGACGACCAATACCGCGCTTTTCCAGCTCACGCACCAGCGAAGCTTCACTGAAACGGGCTGGCGGCTTGGTAAAGTGCTGGCTTGGCAGCAATTCTTTCAGATCCAGCACATCGCCAACATTCACCGGCGGCAACGTCAGATCTTCATCATTCTTGCGCAGCGCAGGCATCACGCGAGTCCAGCCATCAAAACGCAAAGTGCGTCCTTTGGCTTTCAGTTTGAAGTCAGCTGCGCCCACGGTCAGCGTGGTGGAGTCATACTGCGCTGGCACCATCTGGCAGGCAACGAACTGACGCCAAATCAGCTGATAAAGCTTCTGCGCGTCCGCTTCCATATCCTTCAGCTTATCCGCCACGATCTCCACGTCAGAAGGACGAATCGCTTCGTGCGCTTCCTGCGAATTGTCTTTGCTGGCGTAAGTGTTAGGCGCCTCTGGCAGATATTTCTTACCAAAATTCTGGTCGATATAACCGCGTGCCATAGCAATGGCATCCTGACTCAGGTTGGTGGAGTCAGTACGCATATACGTGATGTGGCCCGCTTCGTACAGACGCTGTGCCATCATCATGGTTTTCTTCACGCCGAAGCCAAGGCGCGTACTGGCCGCCTGCTGCAGGGTAGAAGTAATGAAAGGCGCAGAAGGCTTGCTGCTGGTCGGTTTATCTTCACGATCCAGCACGTCATAACGGGCTTTCTGCAGCAGCGCAACCGCCGCATGGGTCTGTTCACGGTTAACCGGACGGAAGGCTTTATCACCCTGATGCGTCACCTGCATCGCCAGCGCATCGCCTTTGGGCGTAACGAAGTCAGCATCGATTTCCCAGTATTCTTCCGGGACGAAGGCTTTGATTTCGCGCTCGCGCTCCACCACCAGACGCACCGCCACTGACTGCACACGACCGGCAGACAGGCCACGGGCGATTTTCTTCCACAGCAGCGGAGAAACCATATAACCCACCACGCGGTCCATAAAACGGCGCGCCTGCTGAGCATTAACACGTTCGATATTCAGCTCGCCCGGCTTATCAAACGCCTGACGAATCGCATTTTTGGTGATTTCGTTAAACACCACGCGGCTAAAACGCTTGTCATCGCCACCAATAACCTCGCGCAGATGCCAGGCAATGGCTTCCCCTTCGCGGTCAAGGTCGGTTGCGAGATAGATGTGATCAGCATCGGCCGCAAGGCTTTTCAATTCTGAAACCACCTTTTCTTTACCCGGCAGAATCTGATAATCCGCCTGCCAGCCATGCCAGGGATCCACGCCCATGCGGTTCACCAGCGCGGCTTTTTCATCTTTCTTTACCTTCTTACCGGCGGGTTTCGCTTTTTCCCCGTCGGCACTTTTACGGGTCGTTGAACCACTGGTCGGCAAATCACGGATATGACCGACGCTGGATTTCACCACGTAGTCATTACCGAGGTATTTATTGATTGTTTTGGCCTTTGCCGGGGATTCAACGATGACGAGTGCTTTACCCATATGTACCTTTACCTAATTGAAACGTCCTGATAAACGGGAGAGGATTGGAGACCCTGAAACCCAATGGGTTCAATATTGCTGCCACTTTTTCACTTTTCAAGGCAACCGGGACAATCTCAGGTCAGATTGCATCGACTTATGCAACTTTATGATTAGGAGCGAGTTTTCCATCTGACAGTATCACACATCCCGGTGTGATCTCCCTGAAATCTGAATCGCCCACACTCTACCTGATAAAATCCGTTACGCAACTTAATTAGCACTCTGTTTAATTTTGCGCCAGTTTTGTCTGTTGCCACTGATTTGCACCTCCCGCTCACTGGCAAGTAATATAGAAGGAGAAAAGTGACTGTCAAAAAAGGAGTGAATAATGTCAGCATTGACGGAATCCATTTCACGCCAGGTGTTACTGGAAAAAGCCAATCAGCTCATCAAAGAACACGATGATTATTTCGCCGGTATGGAAGCCAATGAGGTCATCCAGCAAGGGGACGTGTTAGTGTTTCGCGGCCCCTTCTTTCTTGATGAACAAGGTTTACCCACTGTCAAAACCACTGCCGTATTTAACGTGTTCAAATACCTGGCGCTGACCTTTTCTTCCCACTATCACCTGGAATAAAAAAACCCGGCCGGAGCCGGGTGGTTTTACAGTAGCGGCTTATTACCACGCTGCCACATTTTCAGAATTACCCGCTCCGCTGCCAGGCTGGCGCTATGGGTCACGCGATCGATCATTTTGCGTTTGCGGGCATAGTGCACGCCGAGCACGGTAAAGCGGTCCATCTGATGGATAATCAGCGCATCGCTGGTGCCAATTTCGTCAACCAGCCCCAGGTCCAGCGCCTGGCGACCATACCAATGCTCGCCGGTCGCCACCTTCTCCAGGTCGAGCGTCGGGCGCATCTGATGGACAAAATCTTTAAACAACTGATGCGTTTCGTTCAGATCTTCGCGAAACTTTTCCCGGCCTTCGTCGGTATTTTCGCCAAACAGCGTCAGGGTACGTTTGTACTGACCCGCGGTATGCAGCTCGACATCGATATCGTTACGTTTCAGCAGACGGTTAAAGTTGGGGATTTGTGCCACGACCCCGATCGAACCAACGATCGAGAACGGTGCCGCGACAATGCGATCGGCTACACACGCCATCATATAACCGCCACTGGCGGCCACCTTATCCACCGCCGCCGTCAGCGTCAGACCCGCATCGCGGAGCCGTTGCAGCTGCGACGCCGCCAGGCCATAACCGTGCACCACCCCGCCGGGGCTTTCCAACTTCAGCAGCACTTCATCGCCCGGTGTGGCTACCGCCAGCACCGCAGAGATCTCTTCACGCAGTGAGCTGACTTCTCCGGCGTCCATACTGCCTTTAAATTCCAGCACATACAGCGTCGGCTTTTCCGCTTCCGCTACACCGGCTTTGGCATTACGTTTGGCGGTTTTTGCTTTCTGCTTCTCTTCTTTTTTATGCTGTTTCAGCCAGACTTTTTGCATCTGAGGCTTCATTTTCGCCAGCTGCAAATCTTCTTTCATCTGGCGGTAGTCTTCATCCAGATGGGTTAAACGCAGCTGACCGCCGCTGTGACGTTTACGCAGCGCCGCATTGAGCACAATCAGAACAATAGCTGCGATCGTCACCACTACGGTGACGGCCTTGGCCAGAAATAATCCATAGCTGGAGAGTAAATCCATTCTGCCGCCTTATTAAACAGTGAATTACAGACAAAGGCTGAGTTTACCCGCTTTACCCGCGTTCGTCGCCTGAATTGCCCGCAGGCGGCACAGAATGCACGGTAGAGCGATTGCACCGAACGCCAATTTGAGGCATAAAACCAAAAAAACCCTCTGACCTGTGCAAAGGACATCGCTGTGCATTATCAACCGAAAAGCGATCTGCTTGAAAATCGTATTATCCTGGTCACCGGCGCCTCTGACGGCATTGGCCGCGAAGCTGCATTAACCTATGCGCGCTATGGTGCGCAGGTGATCCTGTTAGGCCGTAATCCCGATACGCTGCAACAAACGGAACACGCAATCAATCGACTCAACAAAAAGCCCGCGTCATCATTGCTACTGGATTTCTCCCATGCCACGCCAGAAAGTTGCCAGCAACTGGCACAACAGCTGGCCCAGCAGGTACCGCGTCTGGATGGCGTGCTGCATAACGCCGGCATTCTCGGTGAAATTGTACCGCTTGCCGAACTGGAGCCGCATATCTGGCGTCAGGTAATGCAAATTAACCTCGATGCCACCTTTTTTCTCACCCAAGCCCTGCTGCCATTGCTGCTGAAATCCGATGCCGGCTCTCTGATCTTCACCACCTCAAGCGTAGGCCGGGTGGGCCGTGCGGGTTGGGGCGCTTATGCCGTGTCAAAATTTGCCACCGAAGGCATGATGCAGGTATTGGCTGATGAATATAAAAATCGCCATTTACGGGTAAATTGCATTAATCCGGGCGGTACTCGCACCAAAATGCGCGCCAGCGCCTTCCCGGATGAAGATGCCAGCCTACTGAAGACTCCGACTGATTTGATGCCGCTCTATCTTTATTTAATGGGTGATGACAGCAGACGGAAAACCGGCATCAGTTTTGACGCACAGCCAGGACGCAAACCCGGACCAGCCAGCGCATGAGTGAACAACGTCATCAGCAACGCCAGCAGCGTTTAAAAGAACAGGTAGATGCACGTATCGCGGCAGCCAGTGAAACCCGTGGCATTCTGATTGTGTTTACCGGCAATGGTAAAGGCAAAACCACCGCGGCATTTGGCACCGCATTGCGCGCTTGTGGCCATGGCAAAAAAGTGGCGGCGATTCAGTTTATTAAAGGTGAATGGCCCAACGGCGAACGTAATCTGCTGGAGCAGCATGGGGTGGAATTTCAGGTGATGGCAACGGGCTTTACCTGGGAAACGCAGAACCGGGCAACCGATACCACCGCCTGCCAGCAGGTGTGGCAACACGCGCGACGCATGCTGGCTGATCCGCAGTTGGATCTGGTGATTCTTGATGAGATCACCTACATGGTCAGCATGGATTATCTGGATCTGGATGAATTGGTGACGGCTTTAATCGAGCGGCCGCTGGAGCAAACGGTAATCATTACTGGCCGCGGTTGTCACCGTACATTACTGGAGATGGCCGATACCGTGACGGAAATGCGCCCGGTAAAACACGCGTTTGATGCCGGCATTCAGGCTCAGCAAGGTATTGACTGGTAAAAACAATTGACGCCGCAAAGGCGGCGTCAATGATAACTCAGGAACCGCGCTTACTGCTGCGACGGGGCGAGTTACTGACCTGGCTGTGACGTTTCACTGCACGGCGAATCTGGTTCGCTTTAGTGCGACGACGATCTTTCTCCACCGCCACTTTGGTCACCGTCTCTTCCGGCATCTCAACCAGGGTACGCAGATAGTTTACCGCCGGTAATTCCAGCTCCATCCAGCCACCACGCGGCAGGCCTTTAGGCAGTTGAATATCACCATAACGCACACGCATCAGACGGCTCACCTGCACGCCAACCGCTTCCCATAAACGACGGACTTCACGGTTACGGCCTTCGGTCAGCGTCACGTTGTACCATTGGTTGATACCTTCGCCACCCGCGAAACGCAGCGTTTTGAATGCCGCCGGGCCGTCTTCCAGCTGCACGCCTTTGCTCAGCTGGCGAATTTTATCATCGCCAACTTCACCGAACACGCGTACCGCGTATTCACGTTCAACTTCACGGCTCGGGTGCATCAGGCGATTCGCCAGTTCACCATCGGTGGTAAACAGCAACAGGCCACAGGTATTCACATCCAGGCGACCAACGGCAATCCAGCGCGATCCACGCAGGCGAGGCAGGCGGTCAAACACCGTCGGACGCCCTTCCGGATCGTTACGGGTGCAGAGTTCACCTTCGGGTTTGTAATACGCCAGCACCCGACACACTTCCGTGGTGGATTCAGCGATGGAAACCACATGGCCATCAATACGGATTTTCAGGGATTTATCATTTTCGATGCGATCGCCCAGCGTCGCCAGTTTGCCATCAACGCTGACGCGTCCGGCAGAAATCATTGTTTCGATTTCGCGGCGCGAACCATGACCGGCACGCGCTAATACTTTCTGTAGTTTTTCGCTCATTGAGCTGCCTCGTTGTCGCCTTCCCAGGCGTCGTGGTAAGAAGGTACAGATACAGGGATTACCAGTTCCCGTATCGGAATCTGTATCACCCACGCGACATCAGCTGTCAGGTCGGCAGGCGGCCCGCGATTTTACACTAAGCATAGCAGCGTTAACACCTTTTCCTTTGCTGCCGATAATAATGGCCGCAGCTATGCCTGTCTGTTTTATCAGCAAACCCCATACATTCGTCTTACTGATAGATCGCACCCACCATACCTTCCCTGCCGCAACTCAAGCCCCTGAATTTTTGTTATTTTAAAATGCGTTATTTCTGCTACAACTCAGCGGTACTTAAACAACCTGATACATTAGCCGCTTTCAAGACTGATCCGATAGCAGAGGCATCCAGACTTATAGATAATCACCACTACATAGACTGAAATGCATAAACAAAACAGCATAAAAAACTAACCAAGTGAGTTAATTAAGACTTATCAGATCACCGAATAAAAAATTATCAGCTTATTAATATTTCACGTTGGATTAAGTCTCTATTTTCTGAATTATTTTCCATGAATTAAAATTGATGAATTGTTCTGAATAAAAAACTGTGTAAAATTTGAACCTGAAATCCGATGTATCGTGATAATAAAAACATTGCCATGATAATTTAGATTCTATTTCCTAACATTTTGTTAACGATCATCGTGCAATTTCATTGATAATATAAACCGGCGCGCGCGGGAGTTGTTGCGTTAATTCATTCAGGTACGAATTAAACTTGCATGCCAAAAATCTTCACCAGGGATTTTACCAGCATGCCTGAATAAAGATCACTATCATGAGAACTTCTCTGCTTTGGCCTGCGCTCGCGTCGCTGGCACTGAGCGGTTGTTCCGTGGGCCATACTGAGTATAGTCGTGCGGCGCTGCAACACGTTGATATGAGCGTGACCGGCATCCCGACTGTACTGGGTTTAGGTGTCCTCGGCACAACCATCCCTTTAACGCCAGAATACAGCCTGACGGCAGCTCACGTGGCCACCACTGCCGTGCAGCGTGTAAAGGCGTATCATCCCTATTGTGATGTTGCCATTATTTATCACAAGAACGATCCTAAGACGTTGGTTAAATTCCGCAAAAGTGCCATTGGCGAGCCGATTAAGATGTACGGTTACAGCTTTATTTCTGCCATGCCCGTTGAATCAAATGGTGTGAATTTAGCGCGTACCGCAATCAATAATCACTGGAATAAAAAACCCTGCGTGGCGATGGCGACAAATGCTGGCGTGGTTCAGGGAATGTCAGGAGGTGCGGTATATAATGCAGACCAGACTATGGCTGGCGTTATTGTCGGATATAGCCATGAAATCGATAATGTGCGCAGTGGTAAAACGGTCCTGAAAGATGTGTCGCTCTATATTCCGTATGGCGAATTCAGAACCTGGCTGGAAACCAATATTGGCCAGACGCCGGAGACGACACCTGGCCACGTATAATTACAGGAAAGGGCGAATATCGCCGACGCCTTCACGCACAATGACTGGAGCATCGCTGGTGAGATCGACCACCGTGGTCGGCTGTTGTCCCAGCGTACCGCCATCGATGATCAGATCGACCAGTTTACCGATGTTGTGCTGGATCTCTTCCGGGTCGGATTCGGTAAAGTCATTACCCGGCAGCATCAGCGAGGTCGACATCATCGGCTCATTGAGTGCCTCCAGCAGCGCCAGCGCCACCGGGTTTGAAGGCACACGCAAACCAATGGTCTTACGTTTATCGTTCATCAAGCGACGTGGCACTTCTTTGGTGGCTTTCAAAATAAAGGTGTAATTACCGGGCGTATTATTTTTGATGATACGAAACGCCGAGTTATCCACCTGCGAATACGTCGAGAGTTCTGACAGATCACGGCACATCAGGGTGAAATTGTGGTGCCCATCCAGCTGTCGGATACGGCAGATGCGCTCCATGGCATTTTTCTCTTCGAGACGGCAACCCAGCGCATAACCGGAATCGGTCGGATAAACAATAACCCCGCCTTTATTCAGATAGTCAACCGCCTGGTTGACCAGACGTGGCTGCGGATTATCCGGATGAATATGGAACAGTTGACTCATAAAAACCTCATATCACCTGTCTGCTGGGACCAGATCAGGCGCAAGTGCAGGAAAACGTTCCCAGATCGGTTCGACACCGCCGGGTAACCACAACTTACGCCCCAACTCGATCCACGGACAGGGTTGGTGAAAATCAGATCCCTGCGACGCCGCCAGTTGATGATCGCGGGCATAGGTTGCCAGCTGACTGCGTTCATTAGGTGCCTGCTGGCATTGCGCCACTTCCATCGCGTCACCGCCCACCTCTGCGAAATGGGCGATCAGTCGTCTCAGCCATTTGCCGGATAGACCATAACGCCCCGGGTGAGCCAGCACGGCATAGCCACCGGAATCATGAATTGCATCAATGGCTTGTTTAATTGTACACCATTGTGGCGGCACATAACCGGTTTTACCGCGTGCCAGATAATTCTTAAACACCTGGGCCAGGTTGTCCGCTTTACCGATTTCCACTAAATAGCGGGCAAAATGACCACGGGTAATCACCCCACCCTGCGCCAGTCGTTGCGCTCCTGCCAGTGCGTCAGGAATGCGTGCACGCTCCAGACGCTCGGCAATCAGCAGCGCCCGTTCAACCCTGCATTGATGTTGTTGCGCCAGAAATTGCGTCAGCTGCGGATGCTGGCAATCCACATGGAGCCCAACGATGTGGATTTCATGATTCTCCCACAATGTTGAAGCTTCCAGTCCGGCCACCACCTTAAGCGGTAGCGCCTGCTCCAGCACCGTCGATTGTGCTTCCGCCACGCCAGCAACGGTGTCGTGATCGGTAATGGCGAGCACACCGACACGCATTTCAGCCGCGCGCTGCACCAGCGCCGCCGGGGTGAGCACGCCATCGGAAGCCAGGGTATGGCTGTGTAAATCGTAAAGGGGAAAACGGGGGATGTCCGTCAAGATAACTCCAGCAACTGCATGAACCGGCAGGCATGATAACGATTTTGCCCTGAACTGAAAAAGGGTATTGACTTTTTTCAGCCGAACCAGTTAACTAGTACACAAGTTCACACGTAACGGGTATTTAATCATGGCTGTTGTTCATACGCATTCAAATGGTTGGTGGCGCGATGTTCCCGAACACGGGCGACGTCGTCGTGCACAACTTGCGTAAACGCTGTGCAGATACCTGAGCCCGCCACCGAGCGGGCTTTTTTTTGAGCTAAATTCAGAGAAATCATCATGCCAAATGCGAAACCTACATTGAAGTTGATTACCGGCACCGCGCCCTACCGCGAAGATCCGGCCGCAGTGTTTCATCAATTATGCGGCGCACGTCCGGCAACCTTGCTGCTCGAATCCGCTGATATCGACAGTAAACGTAACCTGAAAAGCCTGTTAATCGTTGATAGCGCTCTGCGTATTAGCGCACTGGGCAACGTGGTCACTATTCAGGCACTGTCGGAAAATGGCCGGGCGCTGCTGGCGCTGCTGGATGAAGCGCTGCCACAGACGGTGCGGATTGCGGTGCGCCCGGATGGCCGCGAGCTGCACTTCCCACAGCCGCGAGATTTGCAGGATGAAGATTCCCGCCTGAAAGCGTTGTCGGTGTTTGATGCGCTACGCCTGATCCCCCAGCTGGTGCAAAGCCCGGTGGAAGAACGTGAAGCCATGTTCCTCGGTGGTCTGTTTGCTTACGACCTGGTGGCAGGATTTGAAGATCTGCCTGAATTGCAGAATGACCAGCGCTGCCCCGACTATTGCTTCTATCTGGCTGAGACCCTGCTGGTGATTGACCATCAGGAACGCAGCGCCCGTCTGCAGGCCAGCCTGTTCTGTCCGTCCACCAGTGAGTTCCAGCGTCTGCAGAGCCGTATCGAACAATTACGCGGGCAGATGACGCAGGCCGCCCCTGCTCTGCCGGTGCAGACAGTGGAACATATGGTGTTAAGCACCAACCAAAGCGACGAGGTTTACTGCAACGTCGTCAGAGAGATGCAGGAAGCCATTCGCATTGGCGAAATTTTCCAGGTGGTGCCATCACGCCGTTTCTCACTGCCGTGCCCGTCACCGCTGGCCGCTTATGACACACTGAAGAACAGCAACCCCAGCCCGTATATGTTCTTTATGCAGGACCAGGATTTCGCGCTGTTCGGTGCCTCGCCGGAAAGCTCGCTGAAATACGACGCCACCAGCCGCCAGATTGAAATCTATCCGATTGCGGGTACCCGTCCGCGCGGCCGTCATGCTGATGGCTCGCTGGATCGCGATCTGGATAGCCGTATCGAGCTGGAAATGCGTACCGACCATAAAGAGCTGGCCGAGCATTTGATGCTGGTGGATCTGGCGCGTAACGATCTGGCGCGCATCTGCGTACCTGGCAGCCGTTATGTGGCCGATCTGACCAGCGTTGACCGCTACACCTTTGTGATGCACCTGGTCTCACGCGTAGTCGGTACGCTGCGTCATGATCTTGACGTGCTGCACGCTTATCGCGCCGTGATGAATATGGGCACCCTGAGCGGCGCACCCAAAGTGCGCGCCATGCAACTGATTGCCAATGCCGAAGGCACCCGCCGCGGCAGCTACGGCGGTGCAGTGGGTTACTTCACCGCGCATGGCGATCTCGACACCTGCATCGTTATCCGTTCGGCATGGGTAGAGGATGGTGTTGCCACCGTGCAGGCCGGAGCCGGTGTGGTGCTGGATTCGCAACCCCAGGCGGAAGCCGACGAAAGCCGTAATAAAGCCCGCGCCGTGTTGCGCGCCATTGCCACCGCCCATCATTGCAAGGAGATTTTCTGATGGCCGACATCCTGCTGCTCGATAATATCGACTCCTTTACTTACAACCTCGTTGATCAGCTGCGGACCTTCGGCCACAACGTGGTGATCTACCGTAACAATCTGCCCGCCGAACTGCTGATTGAGCGTTTGCAACAGATGGAAAACCCGGTGCTGATGTTATCTCCTGGCCCGGGCGCACCGAAAGATGCTGGTTGTATGCCTGAACTGTTGCAGACATTACGTGGCCGCCTGCCGATTATCGGCATTTGCCTCGGACATCAGGCGATTGTTGAGGCCTACGGCGGTCATGTCGGCCAGGCGGGTGAGATTCTGCACGGGAAAGCCTCGTCAATTACCCATGATGGCATCGGCATGTTTGCCGGCCTGAGCAATCCGCTGCCGGTCGCGCGTTATCACTCGCTGGTTGGCAGCAATACCCCCGCTGAACTGACGGTAAATGCCAGCTATAACGGCATGGTGATGGCTGTGCGCCACGATGCCGACCGCGTGTGCGGTTTCCAGTTCCATCCTGAATCTATTCTGACCACCCAGGGCGCACGTTTGTTAGAACAAACGCTGGCCTGGGCGCTGGCGAAGTAATAGGGAGATAATGATGCAAGCTATTCTGGAAAAACTTTATCAGGCCCAGACACTGACCCAGGCCGAGAGCCATCAGCTGTTTAGCGCCATTATTACCGGCCAGCTGGAACCGACCCAGCTGGCCGCCGCGCTAATCGCCATGAAAGTACGTGGCGAGCGCCCGGAAGAGATCGCCGGTGCCGCCTCCGCGCTGCTGGAAGATGCCAAACCCTTCCCGCGTCCGGATTACACCTTTGCTGATATCGTTGGCACCGGTGGCGATGGCAGCAACAGTATCAATATTTCCACTGCCAGTGCTTTTGTCGCGGCCACCTGTGGGCTGAAAGTGGCGAAACATGGCAACCGCAGCGTGTCGAGCAAGTCCGGTTCGTCCGACCTGCTGGCAGCGTTCGGCATCAATCTGGATATGCCCGCAGAACAGGCGCGGCGTGCGCTGGATGATCTGAATGTGTGTTTCCTGTTTGCCCCGCAGTATCACAGCGGTTTCCGCCATGCGATGCCGGTGCGTCAGCAGCTAAAAACCCGCACGCTGTTTAACGTGCTCGGCCCATTGATCAATCCGGCGCGTCCACCGCTGGCGGTGATTGGTGTCTACAGTCCGGAGCTGGTGCTGCCCATCGCCCAGACGCTGAAAGTGCTTGGCTATCAGCGTGCAGCTGTGGTGCATGGCGGCGGTATGGATGAGGTTGCGCTGCACAGTCCGACCCAGGTGGCGGAACTGCGTGACGGTGAAATCACCGGTTATCAGCTAACCCCGGAAGACTTTGGTTTCCGTTATCACGACAAAGAAGCCCTGGCGGGCGGCACCCCGGAAGAAAACCGTGACATTCTGACGCGTTTACTCCAGGGTAAAGGCCAGCAAGCCCACGAGGAAGCCGTGGCGGTCAACGTGGCGATGTTGCTGAAAGTATTTGGTAATGAAGATTTGCGTGACAATGCGCAGCGTGCCCTTACCGCGATTCGCAGCGGCCAGGCATACGAACGCGTTGTCGCCCTGGCAGCGAGAGGATGAGATGAGCATTAAGGGAACCGTGTTAGAAAAAATTGTGCTGGATAAAGCCGTATGGGTGGAAGCGCGCAAAACACAGCAACCACTGACGACCTTCCAGAACAGCCTGCAACCGGCCGAACGCCATTTTTACGATGCGCTGCGCGGCACGCGTACCGCTTTTATTCTGGAATGTAAGAAAGCGTCCCCGTCGAAGGGTTTGATTCGCGACGACTTTGATCCCGCCACCATCGCTGGCGTCTATCGTCATTATGCTTCTGCGGTATCAGTGCTGACCGATGAGAAATACTTCCAGGGCAACTTCGAATTTCTGCCCATCGTCAGTGCAGCGATTACCCAGCCGGTACTGTGCAAAGATTTTATCATCGACCCTTACCAGATTTACCTGGCACGTCATTATCAGGCCGATGCCATCCTGCTGATGCTGTCAGTGCTGGATGATGATCAGTATCGCCAGCTGGCTGCCGTGGCCCATAGCCTGAAAATGGGCATTCTGACTGAAGTCAGCAATGAAGAAGAGCTGGAGCGCGCCATTGCACTGGAAGCGAAGGTGGTCGGCATCAATAACCGCGATCTGCGCGATCTGTCGATTGACCTGAATCGTACGCGCCAGCTGGCCCCCCGTCTCGGCCATGGCGTGACGGTGATTAGCGAGTCCGGCATTCATAACTATGCTCAGGTACGTGAGCTGAGCCATTTCGCTAACGGTTTCCTGATCGGTTCCGCTCTGATGGAAGAAGACGATCTCAATGCTGCGGTACGTCGCGTGCTGATGGGTGCGAATAAAGTATGTGGTCTGACTCGAGCGGAAGATGCCCGCGTCGCGCATGAAGCCGGTGCTATCTACGGCGGCGTGATTTTTGCGGCGGGTTCACCGCGCCAGGTCAGCACTGAACAGGCCCAGGCGGTGATTGCCGCGGCACCGTTGAAATACGTCGGCGTGTTCCGTAACAACAGTATCAGTGACGTTGTCACGCAGGCGACGGCACTCAACCTGTTTGCGGTTCAGCTGCACGGCGATGAAGACCCGACGTTTGTTGCCGAATTACGCCAGACCCTGCCTGCTAATGTGCAGATCTGGAAAGCGCTGAGCATCAAAGACGCGTTACCCGCACGCGACTGGCCGCACGTCGATCGTTATGTCTTTGATAATGGCCAGGGCGGTACCGGCCAGCGTTTTGACTGGTCACTGTTGCAAGGCCAGAAGCTGGACAACGTGCTGCTAGCCGGTGGATTAAGCGCCGACAACTGCGTCGAAGCCGCACAGCTCGGTTGTGCGGGTCTGGATTTCAACTCTGGTGTGGAATCGGCCCCTGGTATTAAAGATGCCAGCAAGATCGCCGCAGTATTCCGCACGTTACGCGCCTATTAATTTCTCTTGCCCGCCGGGAGCGGGTTGGATAAGGAAGATGAGAAGATGACGTTACTGAATCCCTATTTTGGCGAATTTGGCGGCCAGTATGTGCCGCAAATCCTGATGCCGGCTTTGCGTCAGCTGGAGGCCGCGTTTGTCGAGGCTCAGCGCGATCCGGAATTTCAGGCGGAATTTACTGACCTGCTGAAGAACTATGCGGGTCGCCCTACCGCACTGACATTGTGCCGCAACCTGACTAAAGGCAGTAAAACCCGCCTGTATCTGAAGCGGGAAGACCTGCTGCACGGTGGCGCGCATAAAACCAACCAGGTGCTGGGCCAGGCATTACTGGCAAAGCGCATGGGTAAAAACGAAATCATCGCAGAAACCGGAGCCGGTCAGCACGGCGTTGCCTCGGCGCTGGCATGTGCGTTACTCGGGATGAAGTGCCGCATTTATATGGGTGCGAAGGACGTCGAACGTCAGTCACCAAACGTGTTCCGTATGCGTCTGATGGGGGCCGAAGTTATTCCGGTACACAGTGGCTCGGCGACGCTGAAAGACGCCTGTAACGAGGCCCTGCGCGACTGGTCTGGCAGCTATGAAACGGCCCACTACATGCTCGGTACCGCTGCTGGTCCACACCCGTTCCCAACCATCGTTCGCGAATTCCAGCGTATGATCGGCGAAGAGACCAAAGCGCAGATTCTGGAAAAAGAAGGACGCCTGCCGGATGCGGTGCTGGCTTGTGTCGGTGGTGGCTCGAACGCTATCGGTATGTTTGCTGATTTTATCGATGAAACCAGCGTTGGCCTGATCGGCGTGGAACCGGCAGGTCACGGTATCGAAACCGGCGAACACGGTGCGCCGCTAAAACACGGCCGCGTAGGTATCTACTTCGGTATGAAAGCGCCGATGATGCAGACTGAAGAGGGACAGATTGAAGAATCCTACTCCATCTCTGCCGGTCTCGACTTCCCGTCTGTCGGACCGCAACATGCCCATCTCAACAGCATCGGTCGTGCTGAATATGTGTCGATTACCGATGACGAAGCGCTGGATGCCTTTAAGCAGCTGTCGCGTTCAGAAGGTATTATCCCGGCACTGGAGTCATCTCATGCGCTGGCCCATGCGCTGAAGATGATCCGCGAGAATCCGGAAAAAGAGCAATTGCTGGTGGTTAACCTGTCCGGCCGCGGTGATAAAGATATTTTCACCGTTCACGATATTCTGAAAGCGAAGGGAGAGATCTGATGGAACGTTATAATCAGCTATTTAAACGTCTGTCGGCGAACAAAGAAGGTGCGTTCGTTCCTTTCGTTACCCTCGGCGATCCCTCGCCGGAGATGTCGCTGAAAATTATTGATGCATTGGTTGCCGGTGGTGCCGATGCGCTGGAGTTAGGCATTCCCTTCTCCGATCCACTTGCGGATGGACCGACTATCCAGAACGCCACGCTGCGAGCTTTTGCTGCCGGTACCACTACCGCGCAATGCTTCGAAATTCTCGCCAGCGTGCGCCAGAAATATCCCGACCTGCCGATTGGTCTGCTGATGTACGCAAATCTGGTGTTCAGTAAAGGGATCGATAATTTTTACGCGCAATGTGAAGCTGTGGGTGTGGATTCCGTGCTGGTGGCAGATGTCCCGGTGGAAGAATCAGCCCCGTTCCGCCAGGCAGCGATGCGTCACAACGTCGCACCAATCTTTATCTGCCCGCCGAATGCCGATGATGACCTGCTGCGCGAGATCGCTTCACATGGCCGTGGCTACACTTATTTTCTGTCACGCGCCGGGGTAACCGGTTCAGAAAACCGCGCTCACGTGCCGCTGCAGCATCTGATCGACAAACTGCATGAATACCATGCTGCGCCGCCATTGCAGGGGTTCGGTATCTCAGAACCCGGTCAGGTGAAAGAAGCGGTAGCGGCCGGTGCGGCCGGTGCGATTTCGGGATCGGCGATTGTGAAGATCATCGAACGTAACCTTAACCAACCTGATGTGATGCTGAACGAGCTGCAAACCTTTGTCAGCAATCTGAAAGCCGCCACCCGTTAGTGCCCTGCCCGCCTTATCCGCTCACGCTGCGGGTAAGGTGGTTTTCCTTTCTCCCGTCATTATGATCATTTCGCGTTTTTTCGCTGTGCTGATTTGACCATTTCCCGTTGCCACACCACACTTTAAGCGCACCGTCACATCGCGGTGAAACATCATGTATGACAGGGAGATAACCGATGAAACTGTTCAAAATCGTTGCGGGATTGCTGATGGCTGCGGTGATGGCGCTGACGCTCAGCGCTTGTGCACCTACATCGACACAGGAAGGGACCGGTGGTTATATCGATGACACCGTGATCACGACGAAAGTGAAAACTGAATTGCTGAAGGATGACTCGCTGAAATCAACCGAGATCAATGTAGAAACCTTCAAAGGTCGGGTGCAGTTAAGTGGTTTTGTCAGTTCACCCCAGATGGCGAACCGTGCGGTGGCCGTTACGCGCAGCGTCGCAGGTGTGAAATCCGTGGTTAATAATATGCAAATCAAATAAGCAATCGGGCGGCCAACAGGTCGCCCGAGTTTTTTGTCCCGATCAGAAACGGTAACCAACACCAAAGAAGAAAACAAAGGGATTAATATTGGTATGGATATTCTGCTGTTCACCAGCCGCTTTAAATTTCACATTGGTATCAATATCCATGTACCACAGTGATGCGTTCAGCATCCAGTCCCGGTTGATTTGATAATCAACACCAACCTGTCCCGCCACCCCCCATGAATTTTTCATTTTGAGATCGCTCAGCCCGGCATCTTGCCCGGTTTGGTTGAAACTTTTATCAAAGAACATCGTGTAGTTAATACCCGCACCCACATAAGGCCGGAATTTACTGTTACTGTCTAAGAAATAGTATTGCGCCATCAGCGTTGGCGGTAGCTGATGGACGGTGGCAATATTACCGGTCGCATTCAGGCCGACTTTGTGTCTGAAAGGCGTAGCCGCCAGCAATTCAATACCAATGTTATCGGTTGCCATGTAGGTGAAGGTCAGACCCATCTGGGTGTCATTGCTGACGTTAAATCCCCCCAATCCCAACACATTTTGCGAGCTTTCTGTGGGACGTACCGTTGCGGTACCCACACGCATAAAGAAATCACCTGCTTCGTGAGCCAGTGCCAGTTGTGGAATTGCCAGTGCCACCAGCAGCGCGCATTTTGCCAGTTTCATATTCACTCCTTTGCCCATTTGTTATTGATGTAGTGACGAAGTTTGTGGCAAGAGATCTATCGCGTTTCTTGACAAATTGCATCTGAATCATTTCAGATAAATCACTTATAAAACAATGAATTGATTCAGATCAATTTTGGCGTTACAGCAGGAAATAAAAATCTGCTTGCGAAAATTTCGCGCCGTGATTACTTTGCTGAACTCTGCCGTTGATTTTGGTTCGATGCTTAGGAGAAGCGGGCGATCAAATGAGCGATTCATCCAACCCTTGTATGACCTGTGGCGCCTGCTGCGCCCATTTCCGTGTGTCTTTCTATTGGGCCGAAGCTGACGATGCTGGCGGTGCGGTACCGGTGGAATTAACTGAGCCTTTAAGTCTGCTGATGCGCAATATGCGCGGCACTAACGCGCGTACGCCGCGCTGTGTGGCGTTGCAGGGCGAAATTGGTGGTTGTGTCTCATGTGGCATCTATCAACAGCGCCCGTCACCCTGTCGTGAGTTTGCGATGTCAGGCGAGCACGGTGTACTGAACGAAGCCTGCGATCGGGCCAGGGCGCGCTATGGTTTGCCCGCACTTTTTTGCCCATCTTTACCAGACATGACAGAAAGTTATCCTAATGCGGGTGCCAGCATGCCCGCAGAACATGTACAATCGCCGGGTTAATTAACCCGGTTCCTTCAAGGAGTGTACATGTCTATCACGGCAAGCTCGTTATACCGTGACACAGGAAATTTTCTGCGCCATCAGCTGATTACCGTTGTGCTGATGGCGTTGCTTACCTCGTTTATTACCGTGATTATCGGCCATGCCCTGACCCCCGGTGCCGACCAGTTGTCACTGCTGAGTCAGAGTGATGACAGCGCATCCTCGCTGTTTGAGCTGGTACAGAATATGTCGCCGGATCAACAACGCATTTTGCTGCGCGCTTCCGCTGCCGGTACCTTTGCGGCGCTGGTGGGCAACACCCTGCTGCTGGGCGGCATGCTATGCCTGATCCCGATGGTATCGGCGGGTCAACGTGTCAGCGCCCTGCGTGCTATTGGTGCTTCCGCACCATTGCTGCCAAAATTGCTGCTGCAAACCTTTTTAATCACTTTACTGGTTCAGCTTGGCTTTATGGTGCTGATGGTGCCTGGCGTTCTTTTGGCGATCCTGTTCTCGCTGGCACCGGTGATGCTGGTCAGTGAAAAGATGGGGGTGATGCGCGCCATGCGCGCCAGCATGCGTATGGCCTGGAAAAACGTCAAACTGATCGCCCCGGCCATCATTGTCTGGTTGCTGGCTAAAATCGCGCTGATGTTCTTCTTTTCTTCGCTGACGGTGCTGCCCGCCAATGTGGCTTCTGTGGTACTGAACGCACTGGGGAACCTGGTTTCCGCCATTCTGATTATCTATTTGTACCGGCTCTATATGCTGTTACGTTAAGGATTATGGCGCTCATCGAGCGCCTTAATTGCCGCCCCTGACTGGATATCCTATGAAGCAGTTACTCGATTTTCTTCCACTGGTCGTGTTCTTCATTTTCTACAAGCTCTACGACATTTTTGTCGCATCCGGCGCACTGGTGGTTGCCACCGGCATTGCGCTGATCGTCAGCTGGGTGCTGTACCGCAAGCTGGAGAAAATGACCATCTTCACTTTCGTGCTGGTGGCAGTGTTCGGCACTCTGACGTTGGTGTTCCATAACGATGAATTCATCAAGTGGAAAGTGACGGTGATCTATTCCCTGTTTGCGCTGGCATTGCTGTATAGCCAATGGTTTATGAAACAACCGCTGATTCAGAGCATGCTGGGGAAAGAGTTGCAGTTACCGGATGGTGTCTGGCGACGTCTGAATGTGGCCTGGGCCATTTTCTTCCTCGCCTGCGGTCTGGCAAATATTTATGTTGCATTTTGGTTATCACAAGAATTTTGGGTTAACTTTAAGGTGTTTGGTCTGACCGGTCTTACCCTGCTGTTTACCCTGTTAAGTGGCGTGTATATCTGGCGACACATGCCGCAACAAGAAGAAAAATAATGAATGATGCCCGGCAATTGCCGGGTTTTTTGGCGCCTGCCGCCATCACCTGCATAAGAACTGAAGCAATGGACGAAAAACACAAATTGCCGCAAGGCGAAATGGTGCTGCGCACGCTGGCAATGCCAGCTGATACCAACGCCAATGGTGATATCTTTGGCGGCTGGCTGATGTCGCAGATGGATATGGGCGGTGCGATTCTGGCGAAAGAGATTGCCGAAGGTCGCGTGGCAACCGTGCGCGTGGATGGTATGAGTTTCCTCAAACCCGTTGCGGTGGGTGATGTGGTGAGCTGCTATTGCCGCTGTATCCGTACTGGCAACAGCTCCATGACCATCAATGTCGAAGTGTGGATCAAAAAAGTGTCTTCAGAGCCGATTGGCCAGACCTACTGTGCCACCGAGGCGGTATTTATCTATGTCGCCATCGACAACACAGGTAAGTCACGCCCGTTGCCACCGGGTAAAGCCAACCTCAGCGATTAACCGCGATAAAAAAAGCGGTCCTCTGACCGCTTTCTCATCTTATTCGATATTCGCGCCACCGTTGATACGGAACACAATATTCATCGTCAGGTTAGTGCCTGGACGTCCCGGCTGATAGCGCCATTTTTTCATCGCTTGCTTCACTTCGCGTTCGAACATGTTGCGTGGTTCAGCCGAGAGAATCTGAATATTATCAACGCGACCATCACTATCAACATCAAACTGCACCCGCACCCGACCTTCCACACGCAGCGCAAACGCGCGTGCCGGATAAGCGGGCTTGCTGACGTTCATCGCTTTCGGACCGTCTGAAACTGATGGCGTTGAGGTCGGATTGGTTTTCGGTGCCGTTGTCGGCCGTGTCTGCGTGGTCGGCGCGTCGGTTTTTACCGGAGCCTGCGGCTTCGTTTCCTCACGCGGTTTTACCTCACGTTTCGGTTCGTGCTTTTTCTCTACCTTCGGCTTAGGTTTCGGCTTCGGCTCAGGTTTTGGAATCGGAATCGGGACCGGCTCAGCTTTAGGGGGTTCCGGGGCAACGTCAGGAACCGGCTCCGGTGTAGGTTCGGGTTCCGGCGGTGGCGGTGGCGTCTGCACTGTCGGCGCAGGTTCTGGCTGTACTTCCGGTGCCACCATGCTTACGCTAATCGGTTGTGATGCTTTAGGAACCTCAATGACCTGATGAAACGATGCATAGAGAATGCCAGCAATTACTGTGCCGTGAAGTACCACGGACAACAGCAGAGAAACGGGGGTACGTTTTGGGAAAGGCGTAGTCAGCGTCGTCATAACAGTCATGTTCATTGAGTGAAGCGCAGATTTTAAATGCAAATAGCAATCAGTTTCAATAAGCAGTGTTAAGTGCGTACCAGTAAATGCCTTTTTTAGCCCCATTTGCGCAGAATGGCGCGGGAAATATCTTTCGTTTGCACTCTGTTTACCGATCACTTAACGTGTTTCGCAAATCTGACCAGTATAACGGGAGTTCCCAATCGTGCTTTATGTCATTTATGCGGAAGACAATGCTGATTCACTGGAAAAACGTACTTCTGTACGCCCTGCCCACCTGGCGCGTCTGCAACTATTGCAGGATGAAGGTCGTCTGATTGTGGCAGGTCCGATGCCTGCGGTTGATAGCAATGATCCCGGTGCCGCCGGTTTTACCGGTTCAACCGTGATTGCCGAGTTCCCATCGCTGGAAGCGGCACAATCCTGGGCCAATGATGACCCCTATATTGCAGCCGGGGTGTATAAGCAGGTTGCGGTCAAGCCATTCAAACGTGTTTTCTAGATGTGGCGCGCACTTGCTCTGTTGATCATTGTCTTCGCATTGCTTGGCAGAGCACTCTGGATATGGCGTCGGCAGGGCTTTCGCAGCGCCCGTCAGCACATCGTGATGTTGATTGTGCTGGCCGCCGCGCTACAGATGGTAAACCTGACCTTAGTGTTACGCGGCGTTTAACGCCGCGCTTTCCCATCAGGTATTTTGGGTGATGAACAGGATAGAGCGACGGTGTTGCTGCGCAACCTGGTGACGAATGGCGTGAATACGTTTATAGCGCCGGGATTGCCCTTCCAGCCAGCGCGCACGACGGCGCTGCACCTGACGTAACATTCTCCAGCGAGCCACTTCATTTCTGCTTCGTCTCATCACATCCTCTCTGACTGGCTAATCACCGGCACGCATTATAGTGATCTGCCATAAAATGCCAATTCGAATCGCTTATCGATAACCCGTTATGATTAAAGGTTTCGCTACCGTTCATCAGCACGTAAACTTTGCTCATCAAAGCGCGAACGGGACGTCCACTTAATGACCACATTTTATACTCTGATCAGTTGGTTGCTACTGTTTGGCTACTGGTTACTCATTGCGGGTGTGACACTGCGAATTCTGATGAAACGCCGTGCTGTGACCTCTGCCATGGCCTGGTTGCTCATCATCTATATTCTGCCGCTGGTGGGTATTATTGCGTATTTGTCATTTGGTGAACTGCATCTGGGCAAACGCCGTGCGGAGCGTGCGCGCACCATGTGGCCGTCAACGGCCAAATGGCTCAACGACCTGAAACAATGCCGCCATATCTTCGCCACTGAACACAGCGACGTAGCGCTATCGTTGTTTCAGCTGTGCCACCATCGTCAGGGTATTGCCGGAGTAAAAGGCAACCAGCTCCAGTTGCTGACCAACTCCGATGATGTCATGCATGCCTTAATCCGCGATATTCAGCTGGCTCGCCACAATATCGAGATGGTGTTCTATATCTGGCAACCCGGCGGGCTGGCAGACGAAGTGGCTGAATCGCTGATGGCGGCATCACGGCGTGGTGTGCACTGCCGCCTGATGCTCGACTCCGCCGGCAGCGTGGCCTTTTTCCGCAGTCCGTGGCCCGGCATGATGCGTAATGCGGGTATCGATGTGGTAGAGGCGTTACAGGTCAGCCTGCTGCGTGTGTTCCTGCGCCGTATGGATTTGCGCCAGCATCGCAAGGTGGTGCTGATTGATAACTACATTGCCTACACCGGCAGCATGAATCTGGTTGATCCACGCTTCTTCAAGCAGGACGCAGGTGTGGGTCAATGGATTGATATGATGGCCCGTATGGAAGGCCCGGTAGCCACCACCATGGGCATTGTCTACTCATGCGACTGGGAGATTGAAACCGGCAAGCGCATCCTGCCACCCGCCCCAGATGCCAATATCATGCCGTTCGAACAGGAGAGTGGTCACACCATTCAGGTGATTGCTTCCGGTCCCGGCTTCCCGGAGGACATGATCCATCAGGCGTTGTTAACAGCAGTCTATTCCGCACGTCACCAGTTGATTATGACGACCCCCTACTTCGTGCCCAGCGATGATTTGCTGCATGCCATTTGTACTGCGGCGCTGCGTGGGGTGGAAGTCAGCATTATTGTGCCACGTCATAACGATTCTCTGCTGGTGGGCTGGGCCAGCCGCGCCTTCTTCACCGAGCTGCTGGAAGCCGGGGTGAAAATTTATCAGTTCGAGGATGGGCTGTTACATACCAAGAGCGTGCTGGTCGATGGTCAGCTCAGCCTGGTGGGCACCGTGAATCTGGATATGCGCAGCCTGTGGCTCAATTTTGAGATTACCCTGGTGGTGGATGATGCCGGGTTTGGCAGCGATCTTGCTTGTGTCCAGGATGACTATATCGCCCGCTCACGCCTGCTGGATGGCACCCGCTGGGCAAAACGTGCCTGGTGGCAGCGCATCGTCGAACGACTGTTTTACTTCTTCAGTCCTTTACTGTAAAACGAGCGGAAATATTTACCGCCGCAGGGCACGCAAATGACCATGGATTTAAATAATCGCCTGACTGAAGATGAAACGCTGGAGCAGGCTTACGATATTTTTCTGGAACTGGCAGGTGACAACCTCGATCCGGCCGATATCATTCTGTTCAATCTGCAGTTTGAGGAACGTGGTGGCGCTGAGCTGTTCGATCCTTCGGAAGACTGGCAGGAACATGTCGATTTTGACCTGAATCCTGACTTTTTCTCTGAAGTGGTGATTGGACTCGGTGAAGCGGACGGTGAGCCGATTACTGATGTCTTTGCGCGCATTCTGCTGTGTCGCGAGAAAGACCACAAACTGTGCCATATTCTCTGGCGCGAATAGGGTCACAAAAGAACGCCGGGCAATCGCCCGGCGTTTTTTTACATCGGGTCCACCTTGAGGCAGGACACCGCATGGCGGAAGCTGCCTTCGAGTAATGGTCGTGTTTTCGCGCACTCTGGCCCGGCAATCGGGCAGCGGGTACGGAAGACGCAACCTGATGGTGGATTGATCGGCGACGGCAGTTCTCCTTCCAGTAACTGGATCTGTTTATTCTTTTCCAGATCCGGATCGGGAATCGGCACCGCCGACATCAGCGCACGGGTGTAAGGATGCTGCGGGTTGTTGTACACCGCATCATACGTCCCCAGTTCCACCGCATGGCCCAGGTACATCACCAGCACACGGTCGGAGATGTGCTTCACCACGGCCAGATCGTGAGCAATGAAGATCAGCGATAACCCCATCTCACGTTGCAGCTGCTGCAACAGGTTCACCACCTGCGCCTGAATTGACACATCAAGTGCCGATACTGGCTCATCACAAATGATCAGTTTCGGTTCCAGAATCAACGCGCGGGCGATACCAATACGCTGGCACTGACCACCGGAGAACTCGTGAGGATAACGGTTGATAAGGTTTGGCAGCAGGCCAACCTTCATCATCATGTTTTTAACCTTATCCTTCACTTCCTGACGTGACATCTTGGGATGATAGGTACGCAGCGGTTCCGCGATAATATCGCCGATGGTCATACGCGGATTGAGCGACGCTAACGGGTCCTGGAAGATCATCTGGATATCACTGCGCGCTTTGCGCCACTCTTCCTGGCTCTGTCCCAGCAGATCCCGCCCCAGCCAGGCAACACGCCCTTCTGTGGCCTTTACCAGCCCGATGATGGCACGCGCCAGCGTCGATTTACCACAGCCGGACTCCCCCACCACGCCGAGGGTCTCCCCTTCATATAAGCGCAGGCTGACGCCATCGACCGCTTTCAGGGTTTTGGCTGGCTGCCAGAACCACTGCTTGCCATCTTTGATATCGAAATGCACCTTCAGATCGGCGATTTCCAGTAACACTTTCTTTTCCGCTACGGTGTTCATACTAATTCCTCCACCGGCTTAAAGCAGGCACGCAGGCGTCCGTCACCAAAAGGCTCCAGCGCCGGGGCTGTGGCACAGATATCCATCGCATGCGGGCAGCGAGGCTGGAATGGACAACCCTGCGGCAGACGCAACAGGTTAGGTGGATTGCCTGGAATGGTCATCAACGACTCGCCTTCAGCATCCAGACGCGGCACCGCGCTCAGCAAACCAATGGAGTACGGGTGCGCCGGTTGATAGAACACATCGCGCGCCCGGCCATATTCCATGGTACGTCCGGCATACATCACCAGTACCTTGTCACAGATCCCCGCTACCACGCCCAGATCGTGGGTAATCATGATGATCGCGGTGTTGAACTCGCGTTTGAGTTCGTTCAGCAACGTCATAATCTGCGCCTGCACTGTCACGTCCAGCGCGGTGGTTGGCTCATCGGCGATCAGTAATTTAGGACGGCATAGCAATGCCATAGCAATCATCACGCGCTGACGCATCCCGCCGGAGAACTCGTGCGGGAACATTTTCATGCGTTTGCGCGCTTCCGGCATTTTCACCGCATCCAGCATACGCACCGACTCTTCAAACGCCTGCGCATTGCTCATCCCTTTATGCAGCTTCAGTACTTCCATCAGCTGTTCACCGACGCGCATATACGGGTTCAGCGAAGTCATCGGATCCTGGAAAATCATCGCGATCTGCTCGGCGCGCAGCTTGTTAAGTTGATTTTCCGGCAGGTTGAGAATCTCCTGACCGCTAAACTTTGCCGACCCGCCAATACGACCGTTTTTTGCCAGCAGCCCCATCAGGGCAAAGGCTGTCTGCGATTTACCCGAGCCGGACTCCCCTACGATCCCGAGGGTTTCACCGGCACGCAGGGAAAAGTTGAGGTCGTTGACGGCGGTGACGTCACCATCGTGCGTGCCAAAGGTCACGCGCAGATCTTTAACGTCTAACAACAGGTTGCTTCCCGCACGGGCCGCCATTGCTGGCTGAAATTCATGAATGGTCATCGGGAAACTCCTCAACGATCTTTCGGGTCGAGGGCATCACGCAGGCCATCGCCGATAAAGTTAAAACAGAACAGCGTGACCACCAGGAATCCTGCCGGAAACAGCAGCAACCAGGGTGAAACTTCCATGGAGTTGGCACCATCGCTGAGCAGCGCGCCCCAGCTACTCAGCGGCTCCTGGGTACCCAGTCCGAGGAAACTCAGGAAGGATTCAAACAGGATCATGCTGGGTACCAGCAGCGAGGCATACACCACGACCACACCCAACACGTTAGGCACGATATGGCGCAGCACGATATTGGTGGTGGATACCCCACCGACCTGGGCCGCTTCAATAAACTCTTTGCGTTTCAGGCCCAGCGTCTGGCCACGTACGATACGCGCCATATCCAGCCACGACACCATGCCGATGGCGACAAAAATCAGCAGGATGTTCCGGCCAAAGAAGGTCACCAGCAGAATGACGAAGAACATAAACGGGAAGGAGTTGAGGATTTCCAGGATACGCATCATCACCGAATCGGTTTTACCGCCGAGATAACCGGCAGCCGAGCCATACAGGGTACCCACCAGCACGGCAATCAACGCCGAGGCAATCCCCACCATCAGTGAGATACGGCCACCGATGGCCACGCGCACCAGCAGATCGCGACCTGAGGAGTCCGTGCCGAACCAGTGCCCGGAGGTGGTGTCCGGCGGCGCGGACATCATGCCCCAGTCGGTGTCGTCATAGCGGAACTGCGACAGCATCGGGGCGAACACCACGAACAGCGCGATCAGCACCAGCACCAGCAAACTCAGCAGCGCAGCACGGTTATGGATAAAGCGACGGCGCGCATCCTGCCACAGGCTGCGGCCCTCAACTTCCAGCTTTTCACTGAAGGCATCCAGAGCTTCGCTGTTTTTCTTACTTAACATCATGGGCGAACTCCAGCATCAGTAACGAATCTTCGGATCGATCACGGCATACAGCACGTCAACGACCGCGTTAAACACAATGGTCAGTACACCGACCAGGATAGTCAGGCTCATTACCAGCGAGTAGTCGCGGTTAAGCGCGCCATTCACGAACAGCTGACCAATGCCCGGCAGGCCATAGATTGACTCAATAACCATTGAACCGGTGATGATGCCGACGAATGCCGGACCCATGTAGGAGATGACCGGCAACAGCGCCGGTTTCAGCGCATGACGCAGCACGATACGACGCAGCGGCAGCCCTTTGGCCCGCGCGGTACGGATAAAGTTGGAGTGCATCACTTCAATCATCGAACCACGCGTAATACGCGCGATGCTGGCGATATACGCCAGAGACAGCGCCACCATCGGCAGCAGCATGTATTGCACTTGCCCGCCATTCCAGCCACCACCAGGCAGCCAGCGCAGGGTGATGGCGAACACCAGGACCAGCAAGGGTGCGACCACAAAACTCGGTATCACCACGCCGGTCATGGCTACCCCCATCACCGCATAATCCCACAAACTGTTCTGTTTCAGGGCGGCTATTACGCCCGCGGTTATCCCCAACACCATCGCCAGCACAAAGGCCGCCAGACCAAGTTTGGCTGACACCGGGAACGCATGTCCTACCAGATAGTTAACGCTATAGTCCTTGTACTTAAAGGAGGGGCCGAAATCGCCATGCGCCAGCTGAATCAGGTAATCAACATATTGTTTGCCGATGGGATCGTTGAGATGGTATTTGGCTTCGATATTCGCCATCACTTCGGGCGATAAGGTGCGTTCGCCGGTAAACGGGCTACCGGGTGCCAGTCGCATCATGAAGAAGGAGATGGTAATCAAAACGAAGAGCGTCGGAATCGCTTCCAGAATCCGTCGCAGGATGAATTTTAACATTGCCGTACCTACCAGGCTGTTGCTTCACAAAGTAATTGGCGGTGCCGCAGCACCGCCACTGTCGATAGCCTGTGTGCTATTAGTGTTTAATTATATAAAAGTTCTTATCAAGGGTTTTATCCAGCGGATCTTTGCCGGTGTAACCGCCGACATAAGGTTTCACCAGACGTGCGTTCACGTAGTAGTAAACCGGCACGATGGTGCTGTCTTTATCGAGGATCTGTTCTGCTTTTTGATAATCAGCGGCACGACCTTTGGCGTCAGGTGCTTTGATGGCATCTTTGATCACCTGATCATACTCAGCGCTCTTATAGTGCGAGGTGTTACTGCTGCTGTCCGATAGCATGATGTTCAGGAACGACGTCGGTTCGTTGTAGTCCGCACACCAGGCCGCACGTGAAACGTCAAAGTTGCCCTGATGACGGGTATCCAGGAAGGTTTTCCACTCCTGGTTTTCCAGCTTGATGTTCACGCCAATGTTTTTCTTCCAGATCGATGCAGCGGCGATGGCCAGCTTTTTATGCAGGTCGGAAGTGTTGTAAAGCAGGTTGAAGGTCAACGGTTTATCCGCGGTATAACCGGCTTCAGCCAACAATTTCTTCGCTTCAGCGTTACGTTTTTCCTGTGACCATTTGAACCAGTCCGGCGGCAGAATTTCCATGCCATCGGTGGCCGGTGGGGTGAAGCTGTAGGCAGGCATCTGGCCCTGTGCCAGCACTTTGTTCACCATGATGTCGCGATCCAGACCCAGTTTCAGCGCTGCACGTACGCGCGGATCGGTGAATGGTGCTTTCTGGTTGTTGATTTCGTAGTAGTAAGTACACAGGTACGGGTCAACATGCAGCTCTTTGCCGTTATCACGCTGCAGCTTCTTGAACAGCTCAATCGGCATGTTGTTATAGGTCATGTCGCTGCCGTTCTCAGAGAAGTAACGGTTAACATCGCTCACTTCAGAGCTGATCGGCAGGAAGGTGACTTTGTTCAGCACGGTGTGGGCGTTATCCCAATATTCCGGGTTACGCACCAGCGTAATACGCTCGTTGATCACATGATCCTGCAGTTTAAAGGCACCGTTACCGACCCAGTTTTGCGGCTGAGTCCACTGCTCACCAAATTTCTCAATCGCCGGTTTGTAAACCGGTGACATCACGGAGTTAATCAGCAGTTTGTCGAAATACGGCACTGGCTCACTCAGGGTGACTTCCAGCGTGTGATCGTCCAGCGCTTTCACGCCCAGATCGGTAATGGGTTTTTTACCAGCGATGATGTCATCGACGTTAGCAATATGACCATACTGCGGATAGCTGGCATACGGGGACGCCGTTTTCGGGTCAACCAGACGCTCCCAGCTATATACGAAATCCTGTGCCGTTACCGGCGCACCATTCGACCATTTGGCATTTTTACGCAGATGGAAAGTCCAGACTTTGTAGTCTTTGTTTTCCCAGCTTTCCGCCACGCCCGGCACCGGTTTGCCGTCGCTGTCGCTCACCAGCAGACCTTCATACAGGTCACGCGCCACGTTATCTTCTGGCACGCCTTCGATTTTATGCGGATCCAGTGACTGTACTTCGTCACCATTGCCGCGCACCAGCTCCTGCTTTGCTGCCAATTGAACGCCTGCTGGCACTGTCGCTGCCAGCGCGGCATTCCCTGCCAGCGCGCCAATCGCCGCAACTACACCTAAGGCGATCAGGCTTTTCTTCGTGATGTTGTTCATTATTACGCTCCAGTTTTATTATCGTCACCGGGTCGGTCTGAGCCGCCCGGCGTACCCCGTATCCGGGAATCTCCGCCCTGTCTGGTCAGAGATTGCAATCCCCCTTGCAAGGGTTGCCACGGTAACGTGCCGCCCGACTGTAGCGCCGGATCAGCCCGTTACTCAATGTTTCTTTATGTAATAGTATTTCAGATTAATCAGATCCTGCGGATCCTGCCCGGTAAAACCGCCCACCCAGGGCTTCACCAGTCGTACGCTGACGCGGTAATACACCGGGATAATCGCTGAATCTTTATCCTGCTGATGTTCTGCCTGTTGATAGAGCGCGGCGCGTGTCGCTTCGTCCGGTGCCGTCAGCGTTTGCGCCATCAGCCGATCGAATGCCGGGCTGCTGTAGAAAGCGGTATTGATGGAAGCGCCGCTCAGCAGAATATTCAGGAAGGTGGACGGTTCGTTGTAGTCTGCACACCAGGTGGCGCGCACCACATCGTATTGCGCCTGATGGCGTGTCTCCAGCAGCGTTTTCCATTCCTGATTTTCCAGGGTCACCACTGCGCCGAGGTTTTTCTGCCACATTGAGGCAGCGGCAATGGCCTGCTTTTTGTTTTGCTCGGAGGTGTTGTACAGCAGCGAGAAGCGCAGCGGATGCTGGTCGTTAAAACCGGCATCAGCCAGCAGTTTTTTCGCGCTGGCATTGCGTTCTGCCTGGGTTTGATTGAACCAGGCGGGTGGGGAAAGCTTCACGCCGTCAGTAAAGGGTGGGGTCAGGCTGTAGGCCGGGATTTGTCCCTGTCCCATCACTTTTTGCGCGATGATGTCACGGTCCAGTGTCAGCTTCAGCGCAGTACGCACCCGGGCATCATCAAAAGGCGCTTTTTTGTTGTTGATTTCATAATAGAAGGTGCACAGCAGCGGGCTGACTTTGACCTGGTCGCCAAGGTCCTGACGCAATTTATGGTACATATCAGGCGGTACCACGCTGTTGGTCATATCCGTGCCACCACTGCGATAACGGTTAATATCGCTGTTTTCCGACGATAGCGGCAGATAGACGCCCTCTTCAATCACGGTATGGGCATTGTCCCAGTAAAGCGGATTGCGCTTCACCACGATTTTTTCATTCACAACCCACTGGCTGAGAGTGTAAGGACCATTGCTGACGTAATGTTCAGGCTGCGTCCACTGCTCGCCCCACTTCTCCACCGCTGGAGGATGAACCGGCTTCATTGCGGTATTTGCCACCATGGAGAGGAAATAAGGAACGGGTTCTGTCAGTGTTACCTGAAAATGACGAGCGTCCAGTGCTTTGACACCCAGCTCAGCAGGTTTGGCTTTACCCGCCATGATCGCATCAACATTGGCAACATGCGCCGCCTGCAAATAACTGGCGTACGGAGAGGCCGTTCTCGGATCGGCAAGGCGTTGCCAGCTGTAAACAAAATCAGCTGCCGTGACAGGCTCACCATTACTCCAGCGGGCATTTTCTCGCAGGGTAAAAGTCCAGACGCGCCCCTGATCGTTTTGCCAGCTTTCAGCCACACCGGGGACAATTTTCCCGTTGTTGTCGGTGTTAACCAGACCATCGAGCAGGCTTTGAATCACATTGGATTCCGGTACGCCCTCAATTTTCTGCGGATCAAGGGACGCCACTTCGCTGCCGTTATTAATCACAATACGCTGTGTGGCGGATAATTGTGTCCCTGCCGGGATATCAGCCGCCTGACTCTGGCTCAAAATACCCCACAGGCAGAGGGCAAGAGGTGAAAACGCCGGGGCCTTCGCTACCATCCATTTCATCAAAAGAAATCAACCTTCAACATAAACCTGATAGCGAGTAAGCAAGAACCGTACACATTTTTGACTATCAGATAAAAAAATTGCGATGTTCCGAAAATTATCAGAACAAATGCCCATGCGCCAAAGCTAAACCACAGAAATGTTATCTAATTCTCTTTTATCACGTCTTATTGCTAAGGAAAAGTGTTAATTCTTAACCAAAATTATCACTTAATTTATTGATTTATATCTATTTTATAATGAATTTGCTGTCATTATGTGCAGAGTTAAATGCAGAATGGATAAAATGTGTTTTATGTCACTGAATAGTATAATCATGGGATATATGAATAGGAAAAACCCCGGTGTAGCGAGATTTATTTATATATTACCCTGATAATCAGAACATGATGCTGTGATAATTATCACAGTAAAATACAGAGAATAGCTAAACGCGGATTAATACAGTAGCAAAATTGATAACCCACCAGTGATGTTAAGCATGATGAATATCAGCACCAATATGGTGCGGAATTACCCTTTATCGCACCATATTGGATCATGAAAAGATGACGTGTAGAAAATTAAGGCGATTTTTAACTTAATAAACCAGGGAAAATGGCTTTTAGTCCGGTGACCACAAACTCAATACCCAACGCCATCAGCAGTAAGCCCATAATACGCGTAATCACGTTAATTCCCGTCTGCCCTAGCACTCGGACCATCAGCGGAGCTGCGCGGAACAGCAACCAGCAGCAGAAAGCAAAAATGGCAATCGCCAGGGTGAAACCCAGCAGGTTTTGCCAGTTATGGTAGCGCGTACTCCAGACTATGGTGGAACTGATCGCACCGGGGCCAGCCATCAGCGGTAATGCCAGCGGCACGACGCCAATGCTTTCACGGATCGCGGTTTCTGATTTTTCCTGTTTGTTCTGCTTATCTTCCCCCAGCTTACCGCTGATCATCGACATGGCGATGGTCACCACCAGGATGCCACCGGCAATACGGAACGAATCAATGGAGATACCGAACAGGTGCAGAATCGCGTCGCCAAGGAACAACGAGGTCCACAATATAATGGCCACAGCCAGATTTGCCGTCAGGTTGGTTTTATTGCGTTCTACCGCCCCCTGATAGCTGGTCATGCTGATAAAGACCGGAATGATGCCGACTGGGTTCACCAGGGCGAACAAACCGACAAAAAACTTAATATAGCCGGATAGATCAAGTAGCACGGGGGTCACAGTCAGCTCCACAATGGGTCACAGTAAAAATCGCGCATAATGTAGTGCAAATCACTGGCTAAAAACCAGCG
Organism: Pantoea sp. App145; assembly: GCF_047947045.1. Classification (NCBI taxonomy): domain Bacteria; kingdom Pseudomonadati; phylum Pseudomonadota; class Gammaproteobacteria; order Enterobacterales; family Erwiniaceae; genus Pantoea; species Pantoea sp. App145. The sequence continues at coordinate 533,703 of NZ_CP133290.1, read as the reverse complement.
CTTTCAGCAGAAATCTATGCTGCCTCCGAGGCAAAAAACCAGTGCATTTATCTGCCGTTAACGTTGGGTTACTGCTTTGCTACTGTTCGGTCCTTATTGTGTGGCAGGCTGCGATTACTTTAATTGCAAAAGTGGGTGCTGAATGGTGTCAGCTTAGGACAAAATTGATCTGCGTCATAATTCTTATACCTCATCAGGGGTAACCTTACCCCATCGAAACACTATCCTGAGGCACCAGCATCCAGAACAGTAAACCTTTTTAGTAAGCAACCGCGAGTTCACTCGCCTTCCTGACCAAACAGCGTTCTATAGCGCGACTATACTTCTGGATCCAGGCTTGTTTACTAAAAAAGTTTAACTTCCTTCAGGAGAGCACCATGGCCGTAACTAATGTCGCCGAACTTAATGCACTGGTAGAACGTGTTAAAAAGGCACAGCGCGAATACGCCAATTTTAGTCAGGAACAAGTTGATACCATCTTCCGCGCCGCCGCCCTCGCCGCCGCTGATGCACGAATCCCGCTCGCTAAGATGGCCGTTGCCGAATCCGGCATGGGCATCGTCGAAGATAAAGTGATCAAAAACCACTTTGCTTCCGAATATATCTACAACGCTTATAAAGATGAAAAAACCTGTGGTGTGCTCGACACGGATGACACCTTTGGCACTATCACTATTGCCGAACCTATTGGCCTGATTTGCGGTATCGTACCGACCACTAACCCGACTTCTACTGCAATTTTTAAAGCTCTGATCAGTCTGAAAACCCGTAACGGCATTATCTTCTCACCACATCCGCGAGCCAAAGATGCGACCAACAAAGCCGCTGATATCGTACTGCAGGCTGCCATCGCCGCGGGTGCACCAAAAGATATTATCGGCTGGATTGATGCCCCGTCAGTGGAACTGTCAAATCAGTTAATGCATCACCCGGATATCAACCTGATCCTGGCGACGGGTGGCCCGGGCATGGTGAAAGCCGCCTACAGCTCCGGTAAACCAGCGATTGGTGTGGGTGCCGGTAATACCCCAGTAGTGGTGGATGAAACGGCCGATATCAAACGCGCTGTGGCTTCAATTCTGATGTCAAAAACCTTCGATAACGGCGTGATTTGTGCTTCTGAGCAGTCCGTTATTGTCGTTGACTCCGTCTATGACGCGGTACGTGAACGTTTCGCCACCCACGGCGGTTATATGCTGCAGGGCAAAGAGCTGAAAGCCGTGCAGGATATCATCCTGAAAAATGGCGCACTCAACGCTGCGATTGTCGGTCAGCCAGCGCCGAAAATTGCTGAAATGGCCGGTATTACCGTCCCGGCAAACACCAAGATTTTGATTGGCGAAGTGAAGCTGGTTGATGAGTCAGAACCTTTTGCTCATGAGAAATTATCGCCGACACTGGCGATGTATCGTGCCAAAGATTTCCAGGACGCGGTTGATAAAGCAGAAAAACTGGTGGCAATGGGCGGTATCGGTCACACCTCCTGCCTCTACACCGATCAGGATAACCAGAATGAACGCGTGCACTACTTCGGCGACAAGATGAAAACCGCACGTATTCTGATTAACACCCCGGCTTCACAGGGTGGTATCGGTGACCTGTATAACTTCAAACTGGCTCCGTCACTGACACTGGGTTGTGGTTCATGGGGCGGCAACTCCATTTCTGAAAACGTGGGACCGAAACATCTTATCAACAAGAAAACCGTGGCCAAGCGAGCTGAAAATATGTTGTGGCATAAACTTCCGAAGTCTATCTACTTCCGTCGTGGTTCTCTGCCAATTGCGCTTGAAGAAGTGGCGACTGACGGGGCCAAACGTGCTTTCATCGTCACCGACCGTTTCCTGTTCAACAATGGCTATGCTGACCAGGTCACCCGCGTGCTGAAATCACACGGTATCGAGACTGAAGTATTCTTCGAAGTAGAAGCTGACCCGACGCTGAGCATCGTGCGTAAAGGCGCAGAGCAGATGAACAGCTTTAAACCCGACGTCATTATCGCTCTCGGTGGTGGTTCACCGATGGATGCCGCCAAAATCATGTGGGTGATGTACGAACATCCGGAAACCCATTTTGAAGAACTGGCGCTGCGCTTTATGGATATCCGTAAACGTATCTACAAATTCCCGAAAATGGGTGTGAAAGCGCGCATGATAGCTATCACCACCACTTCCGGTACCGGTTCTGAAGTGACACCGTTCGCCGTCGTCACCGATGACGCGACGGGTCAGAAATATCCGCTGGCTGACTATGCACTGACCCCGGATATGGCGATTGTCGATGCTAACCTGGTGATGGATATGCCGCGTTCACTCTGCGCATTTGGCGGTCTGGATGCGGTGACCCACTCACTGGAAGCCTACGTTTCCGTGCTTGCCAATGAATATTCCGATGGTCAGGCTTTGCAGGCATTGAAATTGCTGAAAGAAAACCTGCCAGCCAGTTATAAAGAAGGGGCGAAAAATCCGGTAGCGCGTGAGCGTGTGCACAATGCCGCCACCATCGCAGGTATCGCGTTTGCTAACGCCTTCCTCGGGGTATGTCACTCCATGGCACATAAATTGGGTTCAGAATTCCATATTCCCCATGGACTGGCGAACGCCCTGCTGATTTGTAACGTCATTCGCTACAACGCCAATGACAACCCGACTAAGCAGACCGCTTTCAGTCAGTATGACCGCCCGCAGGCACGTCGCCGTTATGCCGAAGTGGCTGACCATCTGGGCCTGAGTGCTGAGGGTGACCGTACTGCGCAGAAAATTGAAAAACTGCTGGCATGGCTGGAAGAGATGAAAACCCAGTTGGGCATCCCGACTTCAATTCGTGAAGCAGGAGTGCAGGAAGCTGACTTCCTCGCCAAAGTGGATAAGCTGGCTGATGATGCCTTCGATGATCAGTGTACCGGTGCTAACCCGCGCTATCCGCTGATTGCTGAACTGAAACAAATCATGCTGGATACCTTCTACGGTCGCGAATTTGTCGAAACCACCGCTGAAGTGACAGAAGCAGTTGATCTGCAGCCGGTAAAGTCAGTAAAGACTGAGAAGAAAACTAAAAAGGCGTAAGCCCTGATAACAAAAAAACCCGCTTCGGCGCTGAGTTAGCCCCACAGAATCAGAAACATATGGCGGTAGGTTTTGGCGAGGTGGTTAAGAACAGCATCCAGCGTCGTTGCTTTGAAATTAGCGGAGAGTGTCACAGGACATTCTCCGCTAACGTGAGATAAAAAAAGCCCTGGGCAGCTTTTTGTCCAGATAACATGATCGGCATAATAAGTATCTTCAGCTCTCCCCCGACTCCCCAGAAAGTCAGGTTCTCAGCCAGCAACGCTCACCTTCTGAGTCTGTGTTCATCTTTCTTATCGAACCCTTTCTTTATATTGTCCTTTAACCCAACCGATAAAATCTTACCCCAGCGACTTAATATGCCGGGCCTCGAAGATATGGCTGATACCTCGATTATTAGATTCAGGGATAAATGTTGATGTGCTTATAGACTCTTCTTAAGCTCAAACGGGAGGGCAGGCTTATCTACAGGCATGAATTAACTCCAACAATATTACGTGACTCCAGTTAGCAGGCAAATGGTAACTGCGCAACAGGCCGGTTGCTATCCAGGTTTTACTGATACCCACAGGAGAAAATTATGAACACATCCCTGTTCAGCCATACCCCGACGGTTAAGGTCCACAGTAACCGCGGCCTGGACGTCCGCCATATCACGTACTACCGTCATCCGGACACGCCGGACGCCACCAATGAGCGCGTCATCCGCCATCAGTACAATGCGTGTGGTTTTCTGACGCAGAGTGCCGACCCGCGCCTGCACGACGCCGGTCTGGTGAACTTTACCTGGCTGACAGATCTGGCAGGCATTGTACTGCGCACGCAGAGCGTCGATACCGGTACTACCGTGGCCCTGAATGATGCAGCCGATCGGCCGGTCATTGTGGTCAGCGACATCAGTACCTCCGATACAGGGACAGAGGACAAACGGCAGGCGGTGACGCGCACCAGACAGTATGAAGATGCAGAGCTACCCGGTCGTCCACTGAGCGTGACGGAGCAGGTAGCCGGTGGAGCGGTACATATTACCGAGCGTTTCGTTTATGCCGGTAACACGGAACAGGAGAAAGCCCGGAATCTCGCCGGTCATTGGGTCAGCTACTACGACACGGCAGGTCTGACGCAGATGGATAGTCTCTCCCTCACCGACGTACCGCTTTCTGTCACCCGGCACCTGCTGAAGAATGCGGATACGCCGGATACCCGGGCTGACTGGCAGGGGAAGGATACATCAGTATGGAACACACAGCTTGATGATGAGCCCTATATCACCCTGAGCACCTTAAACGCCACCGGTGCGGTGCTGACCACCACCGATGCAAAAGGCAACGTGCAACATGTGGCATATGATGTGGCAGGTCTGCTCTCAGGTAGCTGGCTGACGCTGAAAAACGGGACCGGGCAGGTTATCGTGAAGTCCCTGACGTATTCCGCCGCCGGACAGAAACTGCGCGAAGAACACGGTAACGGTGTGGTCACGACATACATCTACGAACCTGAGACACAGCGTCTGGCCGGGATTAAAACGGAACGCCCGTCCGGTCACCCTGCGGGTACGAAGGTGCTGCAGGACCTGCGCTACGAATACGACCCGGTGGGCAACCTGCTCATTATTGGCAGCGACGCTGAAGAGAGCCGCTTTTATCGCAACCAGAAAGTGGTTCCTGAAAATACGTACACTTACGACAGCCTCTACCAGCTGGTTAGCGCCACCGGGCGCGAGATGGCTAATGCCGGTCAGCAAGACAGCCACCTTCCCTCCACCATCGTTCCCGTTCCAGCAGACAGCGCCGCCTGGACAAATTACACCCGAACGTACACCTATGACTGTGGCGGAAACCTGACGCAGATGCGCCACAGCGCGCCCGCCACCAACAACAGGTATACCACCCGCATTACCGTGAGTGACCGCAGCAACCGGGGGGTGCTGAGTTCGCTGACCACCCGTCCTTCAGAAGTGGATGCATTGTTCACGGTGGGGGGGCAGCAGACGCAGCTGCAGCCGGGACAACCGCTCAGCTGGACGCCCTGCAACGAACTGTTGCAGGTGGTTCTGGTCGCGCGTGACGGCGGAACAGATGACCGGGAAAGCTACCGCTATGACGCGAACAGGCGGCGTATTCTGAAAGTCAGCACGCAGAAAACCGGTAACAGCACGCAGACACAGCGGGTGGTATACCTGCCGGGGCTGGAGCTTCGTACCACAAAAAGTGGTGATACGGAAAGTGAGAGCCTGCATGTTATCTGCGTGGGTGAGGCTGGCCGGGCGCAGGTAAGAGTTCTGGAGTGGGAGAGCGGAAAACCGGCCGATATAACCAATGACATGGTGCGTTACAGTTACGATAATCTGACCGGCAGCAGCGGATTTGAACTGGATAGCAATGGCAACGTAATCAGCACAGAGGAATATTATCCGTACGGGGGCACCGCGGTATGGGCCGCGCGCTGCGCGGTGGAGGCGAGCTACAAAACCATCCGTTACTCAGGCAAAGAGCGGGATGCAACGGGGCTATACTACTATGGTTTTCGCTATTACCAGCCGTGGGCGGGGCGTTGGCTGAGTACGGACCCGGCGGGTACGGTGGACGGACTGAACCTGTACCGTATGGTCAGGAATAATCCCGTTACCCTCATCGATAATGACGGTCTGGTTCCTCTCAAACCTGAAGGATTCAAATGGGTAACGAGTATTCAGGAAGGGAAAGCATACCCCTTTGCTGGTATGTCTCTCTTGTCCATTCAGGATAATTTACCGGATCGTGTCGAATTTCTAAAGAATGCGAAGATAGCAAGCGTGATTTCTTTAGAGAATGAGGAGTTTGCACGAACAAAAAAAACGGTAACAAAAGGCGGATTAGTCTCTGTAGAATTTTTTATTAAAGACTGGCATGCACCTTCTGCAGATCATCTTTACTATTACAATACTATGGTAGATGCCCTCAGCGTGGGCGATAGAAGAGTAGTAACGCATTGCTGGGGCGGTTTCGGTCGAACAGGTGTATTTTTAGCGTCCCGTCTTATTTATAAAGGCATTGTGACCAATGCCCAGGATGCATTAAAGATGGTTCGGGAAAATTATAATAAGCATGCTGTAGAGATGAAAGCGCAGTATAACGCTCTGGCGCGGTTTGCTGACAAGCAGGGTCTTGCACCATCAATGCACGTCGATAAACTCCCTCAAGCGTTAAATCATTGGGACGCATCACATGGCGAAGACGGAATGGCATTTGATCCAGGGCATGCAGGGGATAAAAGAAAGAAAATATATAAGGATAAAAAAGGAAAAATCATTAATCACCAGATCATGCTTAGCAGCACCGGTCCGGTCCTTGAAATCCCAAAATCAGTGATCCACAAACCGGTGAATCTTGCTGCAAAAGCAAAAACAGGACAGCAAGTGATGAAAAAAAACATAATTATCGATAATAAATAGACTCCTTAACGGGTTATGACCACCCGGACTCCGTACTGAAATGGGTGCCACTCCCCTTAACTATCAACTAGTTATAGTCAAAGAGGAGTGCACAACTAATTCGTCTACTCGCGAATATCCCAGGCGGCTAACAATATACGAAATCGCTACTAAAACGAGGAAAAGCGAACAATGTTCAGTGGCTCATATTACCGATGTCAGAAGCACAGAAGTGAATCCACAGGTATATCTTATTGAACTAATTGCATCATCAATCAGGCCATGAGACTCTGTACCTGACACTTTCCCCGGTAATTCCTTACACTACGATGCGTTTTTATATCAGCTATTTTTACAGATCAGGCTGATTCGAGCCATAAATGGCTTTTAATGAACCTTCATCAATTGCCTGTTTATAATGCTTACGGCAAACGGATATATAACGTTCATTACCGCCGATCACCACCTGCTCACCTTCACTAAAGGGTTTTCCGTTAGCATCCAGACGTAAAACCATGCTGGCTTTACGTCCGCAATGGCAGATAGTTTTCAGTTCCACTAACTTATCCGCCCATGCCAGTAAGTATTGGCTGCCGACAAACAACTCACCGCGAAAGTCGGTGCGCAGTCCATAACACAACACCGGAATATCCATATTGTCGACCACATCAGACAACGCTTTTACCTGTTCGCGGGTCAGAAACTGACTTTCGTCCACCAGCACGCAATGTACCGGTTGTCGGGTATGTTCAGCCGCTATTGCTGCATCCAGTTGGGTTTGCGCATTATATAAAAACGCCGGTGAAGAGAGACCAATACGCGAACTAACCTTACCGGCACCGAAGCGATCATCAATTTCGGCGGTATACACCAGGGTACGCATGCCTCGTTCCTGGTAATTATAGGAGGATTGTAGCAAGGCCGTTGATTTGCCCGCATTCATCGCCGAGTAATAAAAATAGAGTTGCGCCATTGGAAAATCTCATCAGAACCTGAATCAGTTGCGTGCAAGTCTACCATAAAGACAGCATGGCTGTAGCGATGGCTTAATTTTTATCATTTGCTCAAATTACCTACGCCAGACCACTTCGTTTATTGGCCAGGAGGTACCAATACAGCACGAAATGACAAAGTGCCAATGTTTGTTTTTTATTCACACTTATTCTCCTGCCAGCGTAGTTACCTTGCAACCGCTGGTTATAAACCACAAAATTTAAGGGTTAAGGAATACAAAAGAGAGAGTTAAATAGTGTCTGGAGGTCGCTAAAAAAGTCTCATCAGTTTTAATTTACGTTTTACTTTATAATTTTACTATTGCAGTTATTTTTACCCACCACTATTATGAGCGGGCAGAACAACTCCCATTAAATATATTTTGAGATTAGGACAATGAGCGAAGCACTTAAAATTCTTAATAATATCCGTACATTGCGCGCGCAGGCTCGGGAATGCTCTCTTGAAACACTGGAAGAGATGCTGGAAAAACTTGAGGTTGTGGTGAATGAACGTCGTGAAGAAGAGTCGCATGCAGAGGCAGAAAATGCTGAGCGTAACCGCAAGCTGGAACAATATCGTGAAATGCTGATTGCTGACGGTATCGATCCCAACGAGTTACTGAATGCGTTATCTGAAACCAAAACTGCAGCTAAAACCAAGCGTGCAGCTCGCCCGGCTAAATATCAATACGTTGATGAAAATGGTGAAAACCGTACCTGGACAGGTCAGGGTCGTACACCAGCCGTGATTAAAAAAGCCATTGAAGAACAAGGCAAACAACTGGACGATTTTCTGCTGTAAATCCCCCAGTGCTTCGAAATGATTGTGACTACACACCCGTTTGGTGAATTCACCAGGTAAGAAAAAGGAAGCCGCTGGCTTCCTTTTTTATGCATCATTATTGCTGGTAAAACTCACGGTACCAGTTAACAAATTGCTGCACGCCCTCTTGCACGCTGGTCTGCGGGCGGAAATTGATCGCTTTCTTCAGGGCTTCAGTATCTGCGCTGGTTTCCAGCACATCACCGGGCTGCAGCGGCATCATGTTTTTCTTCGCTTCCATGCCCAGTGCACTTTCCAGCGCTTCGATATACGCCATCAATGTCACCGGCTGACTGTTGCCGATATTGTAGACATGATACGGCGCAGAGCTGGTGGCTGCCGACCCGGTTTCTACGGTCCATTGATCGTCTGGCTGCGGAATCACATCCTGTAAACGCACAATCGCCTCAGCAATATCATCAATGTAGGTGAAATCACGCATCATCTGCCCATTGTTGTACACATCAATAGGTTCCCCTGCCAGCATCGCGCGGGTGAACTTGAACAGCGCCATATCGGGCCGTCCCCACGGACCGTACACGGTGAAAAAACGTAAACCGGTGGTGGGCAATTGATAGAGATGCGAATACGTATGGGCCATTAACTCATTGGCTTTTTTGGTCGCGGCGTACAGCGAAACCGGATGATCAACCGAGTCGTCGGTTGAAAAAGGCATTTTACGGTTCAGACCATAGACTGAACTGGAGGAAGCATAAAGAAGATGGCCGACCTTATGATGGCGGCAACCTTCAAGAATATTGAGATGGCCGATGAGATTGGATTCGGCGTAGATATGCGGATTCTGGATAGAATAACGCACCCCGGCTTGTGCCCCTAAATGAATGACACGATCAAAGCCATGATGTTCAAACAAAGAAGAAATGGCCTGGCGATCTGCCAGGTCCATTTTACTGAAACTGAATGCGGGATGAGAGGCTATCCGATCAAGGCGGGCTTGCTTCAGGGTGACATCATAATAATCATTCAGGTTGTCGATGCCGACAACCTGGTGACCGGCAGCCAGCAGACGCTGACAAACATGAAATCCAATAAAACCTGCCGCGCCGGTAACCAGAAACTTCATACATCCCTCATTTATTACGCAATTTGAATAGAAGCTCCGCGGCCGATTGCATAATAAACGAAGCCGCGTTTGCTGATGCGTTCCGGATCATACAGGTTACGACCATCAAAAATCACGGGTTGTTTTAATGCCGTTTTAATGACATCAAAATCAGGTGCGCGGAAATTCTGCCATTCGGTACAGATGACCAGGCCATCTGCGCCCTGCAGCGCCGCTTCTTTGGTGCCCATGAGTTTCAGATCGCTACGGTGTCCGTAGATACGTTGCGCTTCATCCATCGCTTCCGGATCGAATGCCTGAATAGTCGCACCCGCTTCCCACAGCGTTTCCATCAAAACGCGGCTGGAAGCTTCACGCATATCGTCGGTGTTCGGTTTAAATGCCAGGCCCCACAGCGCAAAGGTCTTACCACGCAAATCATCGCCAAAGTGACGTTTGATAAAGGTGGGCAGTTTGCTTTTCTGTGAGTCGTTAACATCTTCAACCGCCTGCAGCAGACGCGGTTTATAACCGATAGACTCAGCAGTACGAATCAGCGCCTGAACATCTTTCGGGAAGCAGGAACCGCCGTAACCGCAACCCGGATAGATAAAGTGGTAGCCAATACGGGAATCAGAACCGATACCCTGACGCACTTTCTCAATGTCCGCACCAAGGCGTTCAGCCAGGTTGGAGATCTCATTCATAAAGCTGATTTTGGTTGCCAGCATGCAGTTTGCTGCGTACTTCGTCAGCTCTGCGCTGCGGATATCCATTAAAATCATACGATCATGGTTGCGGTTGAACGGCTCATAAAGCTCGCGCAACAGCTCAACCACTTCATCGTTATCAGTACCGACCACGATACGCTCAGGACGCATGCAGTCACTTACCGCTGCACCTTCCTTGAGGAATTCCGGGTTAGAAACCACATCAAACGCGATATTGGCATCACGGTTTTTCAGGGTTTCCGTCATCACCGAGCGCACTTTATCTGCTGTGCCAACCGGTACTGTTGATTTATCGATAACCACTTTGTGGCCATTCATGTGCTGCGCAATGGTACGAGCTACTGCAGTCACATATTTCAGATCGGCTGAACCGTCTTCATCTGGCGGTGTACCCACTGCGATAAACTGCATCACACCGTGGTTTACGCCTTCTTCCGCATCGGTACTGAATTTCAGGCGCCCTGACTCATAGTTCGCCATCACCAGAGGAGTGAGTCCCGGCTCAAAAATCGGGATGATGCCTTTTTTCAGGTTTTCGACTTTATTCGCGTCGACATCAATACAGAGAACGTCATGTCCGACTTCGGCCAACACCGCAGCCTGAACCAGACCGACATAGCCGATACCAAATACAGTGACTTTCATTGAATTATCCTGTGCTTAATGAGTTACTTTTTATTTCCTACTTCGCCTTCAAGCCACTGCGCAAAATCTTTGCCCAGGACCGGGTGGCGAACACCGTACTCAACAAAAGCCTGCATATAACCGAGCTTGTTACCGCAGTCATGGCTCACACCCTTCAGGTGATAAGCTTCAACAGTTTCTTTTTCCATCAGCATCGCAATGGAGTCAGTCAGCTGTACTTCACCGCCAGCACCCGGAGGGGTTTTCGCCAGCAACGGCCAAATATCCGCAGACAGCACATAACGGCCAACCACTGCCAGGTTTGATGGCGCTTCAGACGCTTTCGGTTTCTCAACGACACCCACCATCGGCGCACTTTCGCCCGGGCTGAGATCCGCACCTTTGCAGTCCACCACACCGTATGCGGTCACATCGGCAACCGGCTCAACCATGATCTGGCTACGGCCACTTTCTTCGTAACGCGACAGCATTTCTGCCAGGTTGTCTTTGGTCGGATCAGATTCGTACTCATCGATGATCACATCCGGCAGAATGACGGCAACCGGTTCATCACCGACCAGCGGGTGTGCACACATTACAGCGTGACCCAGACCTTTGGCGATGCCCTGACGCACCTGCATGATGGTAACGTGTGGCGGGCAAATTGATTGGATTTCGTCCAGCAGCTGACGCTTAACACGTTTTTCCAGCATTGATTCCAGCTCAAAACTGGTATCAAAATGGTTTTCGATCGCGTTTTTAGACGAATGGGTAACCAGCACAATTTCGTTAATGCCAGCAGCAATACACTCATTCACGACATACTGGATCAACGGCTTATCGACCAGCGGTAGCATCTCTTTGGGAATCGCTTTCGTGGCAGGGAGCATACGCGTACCCAGACCAGCAACAGGGATTACCGCTTTTTTTACTTTAGACTTAAAGGCAGACATCAAGATACCTCTCTTATAGGCCGCTCAAGTTAATACTTGATATGTCGGTTTAAAAAACGAAATGAGTATATCAGCTACTCACTGACGGATTTATCCTGGATGGAGTTAATCCGCGGAATTTAAGACTATTACCCAAGTGTAAAGCTTACCCCTGGCCCTGTCTCCAGCCCGCAGAAAATATAAATCTAATCGCTTATTCTTCAGCCGATAACATCAGACGCAGCCTGCCACCAGAGCCCCAGACGTGGCATTGCCAGGACTCTGCACGCTGACTAATTTGATTGAGATGGGTACTGCCCATAGTGCCAAGCGGAACCCCATTACTGAGTTGAATTTGATGGGTGTTAATGTGCAGTGTGGCGTTAAGACCTGCCGACACCAAAATAAGATTTTTAAGTTGCCGATGATAATAACCGACCAGCAATGGAAATTGCCCATTCAGGTTTGCCTGACGCAACAACATATTCACCTGACGCAGCAAGCCATTTAACTCCGGCAGGCGCTGTTTCTGCCCGGAAAGTTGCTCCTGCAGCAAGCCGTTAAACAACGCGCGCAACAACAATGCGGCCAACACCCCATTATCCCCGGCACGGGTTACATCAAGACAATAAAACGCCAGGTCTTTATCGGATAACGCGGCAATATCCAGTACCAATCCCGGCTGTTCTGCCATGGTGAGCTGGCGATAATTAATCCGGCAGTTAGCAATAGTTTGCTGCACCGGGGGTTGCAGTTGCTTCAGAAGCTTGGAAGCCGCCAGCGGATCACGCACCAACGCATCCCAATCCTGGAAGAGCTGTTCATCTTCCTCAACCTTGGAGGTAAACATGGAAGGATAAAGGCACTCATACACCGCTTCACGAAAGCGTTCGAGGTTCTTCAAAGGCTTGAGCAGCACATCCTGCACACCAAGGCGTAAGACATGGGCAATATCGGCCATATTTTGTGTTGCTGAGATGATCAGAATTGGCACGCTGTTGCCGCGACTGCGAATTCGCTCGACAAACTGAATGCCTCCCATGCGCGGCATTTCCAAATCGCAAATCACCAGATCAACCGGTTGTGCGGTGAGTAACGTCAGGCCATCGAGGCCATCGCCCGCCTGCATCGTCTGAGCGCCGAGACTGACTAATAAGTTATCCAGCATCGAACGGAAAACGACCTCATCTTCGACAATGAGTATCTTTTTGCCGATTAGTGGTTTTTCCATTCTCTCCCCCTGCGTACCAGATATTTCAATAGTGGTTCATAAAACGCAGTTGCGCCTTTCAGAATTAACTGAAGTAACAACATCTGTGAATGAACAACCTGACTATCTGCTACGAACCAGTGGCAATAGTTCATCCATTTTCTTCTCAACGGCGGCCTTGCCTGCCGCAATGGCTTCTTCAGCACGGTGAAAGTCCAGCGTAGAAATTTGTGGACAGAATGGCTGAATCAGCACATCCGGCGGATCGCCTGCCATACGGTTACGCTTCAGGCGATTTTCCAGTACCTGGATGGAGGTAGACATAATTTCCATCGCACCAGGTGTTTGATTAGCGCGGCGCTGGGCTAATCCCAGCAACCGCTGGCGCAGTTTTTTGCCCCAGCTAAGTGCTTCTGCCGCCGCTTGTTCTTCACCACTTTGCGGCGTAACCGACAGCAAATCTTGTTGCATCAGGTGCGCGTCATGCTGCAAATCAACCGCAATAACGATATCCGCGCCCAGCGCCCGGGTGAGCGAAATCGGCACCGGATTGACCACCGCACCATCCACCAGCCAGTAACCATTGTAGCCAACGGGTGGTAATAAGCCTGGCATACTACAGGAAGCACGTACCGCCTGATGCAGGTCACCCTCGGTTAACCACAACTCACGGCCGGTACTAAGATTGGTGGCGACCACGCCAAAAGGTTTGTCACACTGCTCAATAAAATCATTCGGGATCAGTTGCCGGACGTGACTGAACACCCGATCTCCCCGCAACAGGCCACCGCGCTGCCATGACAGGTCCATCAACCGGATCACATCCCAGTAACGAAAGGCGCTCACCCAGCGTTCCATCATACCCAGACGGCCATTAACGTAAGCTGAACCGACCAGCGCACCCACGGAACATCCGGCGACTACATCGACCTCGATACCGGCCCGCTCCAGCGCGTTAATCACGCCAATATGTGACCAGCCTTTGGCGGCACCTGAACCCAGGGCCAGCCCGATCCTCACCTTTCTCATCTTACCTCGGGTTTTGCCTGGTACGTAGCATCGCGCCTGACACTCGGCTACCATAGCGCGCGCAATCTTTAACTTTAATCACCCTCTGGAGATGACGTGTACGAAAAGTGCCCCTGCTGCAGCGGAAAGCAGTATAGCCTATGTTGCCAACCCTTTCTGACCGGGCAGAGTTCCCCCGCCAGTGCTGAGCAACTGATGCGCTCACGCTACTGCGCTTACGTGGAGAAAAACGCTGCCTGGCTGGTCGCCACCTGGCACCCCAGCCAGCGGGTGGCCGAACTTGAGACGTTATTATCTGAAAGTTTTTCCGGCACCGAATGGCTGGGCCTGAATGTAACCCGTTGTAATCAGGGAAGCCATGAGAACGAAGCATTCGTGACTTTTTTTGCGCGATTCATCGAAAAAGGACGCACTTCGGCCATCTATGAATGTTCACGCTTTCTTCGTGAGGATCAACGCTGGTACTATGTTGACGGAACAACGCCTGAACTGGGGCGTAACGATCGCTGTCCTTGTGGCTCCGATAAAAAATACAAAAAATGTTGTGGCTGATTTGGACATTCACCCAACGGCTTTACCATTCATCGCTTTGACAGGACTCTGATCGAGATGCAAGCGCAAACCATGCAACGAAAAGTATTACGTACCATTTGCCCCGATGCGAAAGGTCTGATCGCCAAAATCACCAATATTTGTTACAAGCACGAACTCAACATCGTGCAGAACAACGAATTTGTCGATCACCGTACCGGGCGCTTTTTTATGCGCACAGAGCTGGAAGGCATTTTCAACGACAACACCCTGCTCGCGGATCTCGACAGTGCCTTACCGGTTGGATCGGTCCGTGAGCTGAACAGTGCCGGACGCCGTCGTGTGGTGATTCTGGTGACCAAAGAAGCGCATTGCCTTGGCGACCTGCTGATGAAAAGTGCGTTTGGTGGTCTTGATATGGAAATTGCTGCGGTTATCGGCAATCACGAAACGTTGCGCTCGCTGGTCGAACGCTTCGATATTCCATTTGCGCTGGTCAGCCATGAAGGATTGACGCGTGAAGAGCACGATAACCGCATGGTCGAAGAGATTGATCGTTATCAGCCGGATTACGTGGTGCTGGCTAAATATATGCGCGTACTAACTCCGGCGTTTGTGCAGCGCTACCCGAACCAGATCATCAATATTCACCACTCCTTCCTGCCCGCCTTTATTGGCGCGCGTCCTTATCATCAGGCCTACGAGCGTGGCGTGAAAATCATTGGTGCCACCGCGCATTATGTAAATGACAACCTCGATGAAGGTCCGATCATTATGCAGGATGTCATCAACGTGGATCACAGCTACACCGCAGAAGAAATGATGCGCGCGGGTCGTGACGTTGAGAAGAATGTACTGAGCCGTGCACTGTACAAAGTGCTGGGCCAGCGTGTGTTTGTTTACGGCAATCGTACGATCATTCTTTAATCACCCAGACGCTGAACTGTGCAAGGCTTCAGCGTCACGGGCAAAAAGTGGGCAATCGATTCATAAATTTAGCGTGGGCGCTTTACAGACTGAGCGCATTTGGTATTATGCGCCCCGCTTTCAGGCGTAATGATTCAGGCCAGTGGTGGGATTCCCGAGCGGCCAAAGGGAGCAGACTGTAAATCTGCCGTCACAGACTTCGAAGGTTCGAATCCTTCTCCCACCACCATCTGAATCGCCGCGACCTGTAGCCACAATATGTATCATCCCTGGTGGGATTCCCGAGCGGCCAAAGGGAGCAGACTGTAAATCTGCCGTCACAGACTTCGAAGGTTCGAATCCTTCTCCCACCACCATCCAGATTTCTCCTCTGTTGATTCCACGCCAGAACATCCATATTGCTGATGGAGAAGGATGAGAAGCTTCGACCGAAGGTTCGGGTCGAGCCACGCGAGACAACGCGCTTTAGCGCGGCCCGAAGGGTGAGGCGCAACGCGCCGAATAATCCTTCTCCCACCACCATCCAGAAATTCCCCCTCAGTTATTTGCAAACTCATTTCTGAGTGCCTCGACAAAACAGCGTATTTTTGCCGTTTGTTTACGTGCCGAGGGAACCAGAACATGCATTGGGCGTGACGGACCCTCGTAATCCGGCAACACCCTGACCAGATGTCCTTTATTGATTTCCTCTTTCAGCACATCTTCTGGTCCCAGCGTGACGCCATAGCCTTCCAGCGCCGCATGCATCAGCGCCTTCCAGTCATTGGATCTTAACCGCCCTTCAGGTCTCACTTCTTCCGTTTTCCCCTCTTTGCGGAACATCCAGCGACAGGGCATAGCGGCCGACCACAGTCCATACACCAGACAAGCATGGTGCTGCAAATCTGATGGTGTCAGCGGTAAGCCATACTGTTGAATATAGGAGGGAGCAGCACAGGCAATCAGCCGGTAAGGTGACAGCGGCCATGCCACCATCGAGCTGTCGGCCAGTTCGCCAATGCGGATAATCACCTCGGCCTCTTCTTCGCCAGGATTGATGACTCGGTCACTCAACGTCAGTTCAACCTGCACCTCTGGCCAGGTCGCCAGATAGCGGGTGATAAAAGGAGCAAGTGCGTAAGAGCCAAACGTCACCGGGGCATTCACCCGAATGATGCCGGAAGGCGTCGCCTGCATATTCAGCACTACGGCATCCGCCTCCTCCACTTCCGACAATACCACCCGACAGCGTTCGTAATAGCTGCGCCCGATATCGGTCAAATGCTGACGGCGTGTAGTGCGGTTGATAAGCGCCGTACCTAAGCGTAATTCAAGCGCGGCGATGTGTTTCGCCACCATCTGTGGTGACATTTCCAGCGCATCAGCCACCGCTGCAAAAGAGCCCAGTTCTGCGGCTTTAACGAATACTTTCATTCCCGTCAGCCTGTCCATGATTAACCCCTTCTAGTTGTTTTTAAAACAACAATAGACCGATTTATCTTCTTTTATGAGAGAATCATAGTAGACCACAGGTCAAGCCCCTGTGGAGGAATAATGAAAATTGGAATTATTGGTGCCGGATTCGTGGGCCGTGCGGTCGCTAAACTGGCAATTCAGGCCGGACATCAGGTCATGCTCAGCAATTCACGTAGTCCTCAGACGTTGTTCAGTCTGCGTCCGATGATCGGTTGTGAAATAGGTACGGCAAGCGAAGCCGCCAGATTTGGCGATATCGTCCTGATAGCCGTACCGCTCACCGCTATCGGTGCGCTACCCGTGGCGGAACTCAGCGGCAAACACTTGCTTGATGCCGTTAACTACTATCCTGAGCGTGACGGTGACATTGATGTACTGACAACGCGACAGACCACCACCAGTGAACTGCTGGCAAGTTACTTACCCAACAGCCAGATTACTAAAGCCTTTAACGCTATCCCCATGACCCAGCTGGAGAGTGATGGATTACCGGCGGCAACAGCCGGACGCCGCGCACTGCCGCTGGCAGGCGACGATAAAGAGGGCAAAGCTGTCGCTGCCGCGCTTTACGAAGCTTTTGGCTTTGATACCGTCGATGCCGGTCCACTGGCTGAAGGTTGGCGTTTCGAGCGCGGAATGCCCTCCTACTGCGTGCGGATGACCAGACAGGAGTTAGCAACGGCACTGGCCCAGGCCAGAAAGGACTGATTTACCACCTGCCGCCCGGCAGCACGCGGGCGGCAAGTAAACCCCACGCCTTACCTTTTCTGTCGATTCTGCCCATGACATTTATGACAAAACTCGCTACCATCCCGCCATACTTATCACGGATAAAATGGCTGCCTCATGAAATTTGTCTCATTTAACATCAATGGCTTGCGGGCGCGTCCTCATCAACTCGAAGCGCTGGTTGAGCAACATCAGCCAGACGTGATTGGCCTGCAGGAAACCAAGGTCCATGACGATATGTTCCCACTCGAGGAAGTGAGCAAGCTCGGTTACAACGTGTTTTATCATGGACAAAAAGGCCACTACGGCGTCGCTCTGTTGACAAAAGCACAACCGGTGGTGGTCCATCGTGGTTTCCCGGATGAGGGTGAAGATGCCCAGCGCCGTCTGATCATGGCAGAAATTCCCAGCCCGATTGGTGATATCACGGTTATCAATGGCTATTTCCCGCAGGGAGAAAGCCGTGACCATCCGATCAAGTTCCCGGCGAAAGAGAAGTTTTATCAGGATCTGCAAAACTACCTGCAAAATCAGCTGGCCGCCGATAAGCCGGTGCTGATTATGGGTGATATGAATATCAGCAGCACCGATCTCGATATTGGCATCGGGGAAGAGAACCGCAAGCGCTGGCTGCGTACCGGCAAATGCTCGTTCCTGCCGGAGGAGCGTGAGTGGATGGATCGCCTGATGAACTGGGGACTGGTGGATACCTGGCGTGCTAAATACCCGGAAACAGCAGACCGTTTCTCGTGGTTTGATTACCGCTCCAAAGGTTTTGATGATAACCGTGGCCTGCGTATTGATCTGCTGCTTGCCAGCCAGCCGCTGGCCTCACGCTGCATCGCAAGCGGTATCGACTATGACATCCGCAGTATGGAAAAACCGTCCGATCACGCCCCTGTGTGGTCAACGTTCGGTTTTTGATGATGCCGGGTGGCCTGCAACAGGCCACCCGGATTATTTGATGATCTTCCAGATTAACGGATTGGTACCCATCACTTTCTCATCGCGTGAGCATTGCAGCAGCACGCCTTCCGCTTTGACCACCGCCCCTTCAGAATAACTGCGATTCTCATAGGTGCAGCACTGCAGGCAATTGCTTTGCTGGTTATTTTGTCCCTGCGTCCAGACTTCAGGTGGCAGATCAACCACCACATCGGTATTGCCGGTGCGTCCCACCTCCGGGGTGCGATTGGCCTGCGCAGCGCTGCTAAACAGCAGTACACCACTCAGCAGCACCATCAAATAACGCATCACTCGGTCTCCTTCATTTTGCGCCGGGCGGGTTTGCGTGATCGTTTTTTCTCACTCGCTGTGCCGCTCGCGGCAATGCCACGAAATGCCTGCAACGACGGCTGCTGACGCGCCTGACCAATCAAACCGATTAAGGTGCTGACCAGCGGCTGCATAAACTCATCGTAACGACAGGCTTTTTCACTGATACGGGTAAGCGTCGATTCCCAGTGCGCCGTCATATCAGGTCGTGCCGCCATTTCGGGTAGCGCGTGAATCAATGCTCTGCCCGCTTCTGTGGAGTGAATATAACGGCCCTTCTTCACCAGGAATGTTCGCCGGAACAATAATTCAATAATTCCGGCGCGCGTCGCTTCCGTTCCTAAACCATCGGTCGCTCGCAGCACTTTCTTTAGATCTTTATCCTGAACAAAACGCGCGATACCGGTCATCGCGGAGAGTAAAGTCGCATCGGTAAAGGGACGCGGAGGCTGAGTCTGTTTCGCCAGTACCTCCCCGCGTTCGCATAACAGCTCATCCCCTTTGCTGACCACCGGCAACGGGGTGCCATCGTTCTCTTCATCTCGCTCTTTACTGCCCAGTAATGCCCGCCAGCCCGCTTCAGCCAGAAACCGGGCTTTCGCGACAAATTTGCCACCGGCAATGTCGAGATCGATCACGCACTTGCGGAACACCGCATCAGGGCAGAACTGCATCAGATACTGGCGTGCGATCAGCCCATAAATATTGGCTTCGTTTTCGCTCAGGTTAACCTTGCTGGAGCGCGCGGTTGGAATGATGGCGTGGTGCGCATCCACTTTTTTATCGTCCCAGCAACGATTGCGCTGATCGACATTGAAATCCGCCGGCGGCGTCATATCCGGCTGGTGTGCCTGGATGGCGTTCAGTACCGCATGCCGACCCGCAAAATGCTCTTCGGGCAGATAACGACAATCCGAGCGCGGATAGGTAATCAGTTTGTGGGTTTCATACAGGCGCTGGCAGCAATCCAGTACATTTTGCGCACTCAGGCCAAAGCGCCTTGCCGCTTCGATTTGCAGACTCGACAGTGAGAACGGCAACGGAGCGATTTCTGATTCCCGTTTATCATTATACCCGGTGACCAGCGCGGGCTTGCCGTTGATGCGTTCCAGCACATGATCCGCCAGCGAACGGTTTAGTAAGCGACCTTCTTCATCCTGCCAGGGTTCACAGGCGTCACTTGGCACCCAGCTGGCGACAAAGCGTTCGTCTTTTGGCGTCACAATGTGCGCTTTGACTTCGAAATAGTCCTTTGGAATAAAGTTTTTGATTTCTTCATCGCGGCGGACCACCAGGCCAAGCACCGGGGTTTGCACCCGGCCAACCGAGAGTACGCCGTCGTAGCCAGCGTTGCGTCCCAGCAGCGTCCAGGCACGGGTCATATTGATGCCATACAACCAATCCGCACGCGCACGCGCCAGCGCCGAGACACACAGCGGAATAAACTCACGGTTTTCACGTAAACGACCTACCGCACGCTCCACCGCCTGCGGATTGAGATCGTTAATTAAACAACGCTGCACCTTTTGACGTTTTTCCGGCGGCAGCTGGAGATAATCGATCACCTCATCCACCAGCAACTGACCTTCACGGTCCGGGTCACCCGCGTGCACCACCTCGGTGGCCTGCGCCAGCAATCCTTCAATAACCTTCAGCTGTTTTGCCACCGATGGCCGTGGCTGGAGCCGCCACTTTTCGGGGATGATCGGCAGATCGGCAAGGTTCCAGCGGGCGTATCGACTGTCATAGCTGTCTGGCTGAGCCTGCTCCAGCAAATGCCCGACACACCAGGTCACCACCTGGTCATTGCCGCAGGCAATATACCCATCGCCGCGTCGGTGCGGTTTTGGCAACACGTCAGCGATGGCGCGTCCCAGACTGGGTTTTTCTGCAATAAACAAACGCATGAATGGCGTCGTTCCTTAAACGTCAGTTAACTACGGTAATCAGCGGCAGATGGGGTTCTGCCACAAAAAGCTCGCCAATGGCGGTTGCAGTGACACCCGCCAGCATGGCACAACGTTGAAACTCCTCGATGGCCGAGGGTTGTACCGCCACCAGCAGGCCGCCAGACGTTTGCGGATCACATAACAACGCGCGCGTCGCATCATCCATCGGCGACACATGTCGGCCATAGCTGGCAAAGTTGCGGCCCGTCCCACCGGGGACAGCACCGGCAGCGATATAGGCATCGACCCCGGACAGACGCGGCACCTGCGCGACAATCACCTCAGCACGCAAGCCCGATCCCTGACAGATTTCACTCAGATGGCCCAGCAAGCCAAATCCGGTGACATCGGTCATGGCGGTGACCCCCGCCAGTTGCGCAAACTCTGCACCGGCTTTATTCAGCTGGCACATCACTTCCGCCGCCAGCGTCTGATGCTCAGGACGCAGCAATCCTTTCTTTTCTGCCGTAGTCAGAATGCCAATGCCGAGCGGCTTGGTCAGGAACAGTTGACACCCGGCCTGCGCCGCGCTGTTTTTCTTCACGCGCGCCACATCAACGATACCGGTCACAGCAAGGCCGAAAATCGGTTCGGGGGCGTCAATGGAATGGCCGCCCGCCAGCGCAATACCCGCCGCCTGACACGCCGCGCGACCGCCCTCCACCACCTGCTGCGCCACTTCCGGGCTAAGCACATTGACCGGCCAGCCCAGAATCGCGATAGCCATAATGGGTTTACCGCCCATGGCGTAGATGTCACTGATGGCGTTGGTCGCGGCAATACGGCCAAAGGTGTGGGGATCGTCAACGATCGGCATAAAAAAGTCGGTGGTACTGACCACCGCGCTGCCGTTACCTAAATCGTAAACCGCAGCATCATCACGCGTTTCATTCCCCACCAGCAGATGGGGATCATGGAAGGCGGTCAGTTCGCTATGCAGGATGGTTTCCAGCACCTGGGGAGATATTTTACAGCCACAGCCAGCACCGTGGCTGTACTGGGTCAGGCGAAGAGGTTCACTCATGGCGGTTCCTTATGCGCTGGCAGATAGCGCTATGTTAGCCTGGCTGCCAGCATGTGGTAAGTGTTACGCGGTTACAGTTCGATCAATCGCACACGCGATGTGCAATCCCTGCAACGTCACTCAGCCTGCCGCACCAGCCCGCCATTTGTCTGTCAGAAATAACTGACAAATTCCGCCGTGTCGGGCGGGAGTACGGTGGTGCTGGATTTCAGCTGTGGCGTCCCCAGATAAAGGAAGCCGACAATCGCATCCTGCTCACGGCAACCAAAGGCTTCGCGTACCTGAGGATGGTCCGTCCAGGGTCCACTGCGCCAGATGCCATTGAAGCCCTGCGCGGCGGCGGCCATTTGCATCGCCATCACCGCACAACCAGCGGAAATCAGTTGTTCCCAGCGCGGCACCTTCGGGTGATCTTCGCATCGCGCCACCACGGTGATAATCATCGGTGCGCGGAACGGTGACGAACTGGCTTTCTCTATCGCCTTATCATCCATCGCGCTGGCACGGGCAGCCTGCTCCAGCAGCTGGCTCAGACGGTCGCGCCCTTCTTTCTCAACAATAATGAAGCGCCACGGCTGTAATGTGCCGTGATCCGGTGCGCGCATACCCGCGCGCAGAATGTTCTCCAGCACCTCACCCGCCGGTGCAGGATCGGCCAGACGTGAAGCCGAGCGACGATTAACTAACAAATCAAGTGCATCCATTATCTTCTCCCTTGTGTAAAAGCGTTGCCTAATCCTGGCATACGACGATCTTTTGTAACAGTCTGGCGCGATTTCCTGCTGACATTTAGCACGCTGCTCTTTAGGATGAGGGCGACATCGGGGCTGCCAGCGTGCTGGCTGTCTTCGGCTACGTGAATATGGAGAGTCTATGCGCACACTGTGGCGAATTATTGCAGGCCTGTTCCGCTGGGGCTGGCGGGTGCTGAATTTTATCCGGGAATTTATCCTTAATTTATTTCTTATTGTTTTGATCCTTGCAGGTGTTGGGATCTGGTTGCAGGTGAGCGGTTCCAGCAGTAGCGAACCGGTGCAACAAGGTGCGCTGAAAGTAGACCTCACCGGTGTACTGGTGGACAAACCTTCGGTCAGCAATCGTCTGAGCCGTATTGGCCGTCAATTGCTCGGCAGCAACAGCGACCGCTTGCAGGAAAATTCCCTGTTTGATGTCGTCGATGCCATCCGTCAGGCAAAAGGTGACAAAAACATCA
This sequence comes from Pantoea sp. App145, assembly GCF_047947045.1. Classification (NCBI taxonomy): domain Bacteria; kingdom Pseudomonadati; phylum Pseudomonadota; class Gammaproteobacteria; order Enterobacterales; family Erwiniaceae; genus Pantoea; species Pantoea sp. App145. The sequence continues at coordinate 510,716 of NZ_CP133290.1, read as the reverse complement.
CCGGGATTGTGCTCGACCTGCGTGATTTTGGCGGTGGCGATCAGCCTTCGCTGCAATATGTCGGGAAAGCGTTGCGCGAGTTCCGTGACAGCGGCAAACCGGTGTATGCCATTGGCGATAACTACAGCCAGGCGCAATATTATCTCGCCAGCTATGCCAACAAGATTTACCTGTCACCGCAAGGTACCGTGGATTTACATGGTTTCGCCACCAACGGGCTGTACTACAAAACGCTGCTGGATAAGCTGAAAGTTAATTCACATGTGTTCCGCGTTGGCACTTACAAATCGGCAGTGGAACCTTTCCTGCGTGACGATATGTCGCCGGAAGCACGCGATGCTGATAGCCGCTGGATTGGTCAGCTTTGGCAGAACTACCTGAACACCGTCTCGGCAAACCGCCAGATCACGCCGGAACAGCTGTTCCCAGGCGCCGCAGGCATCATCAGCGGATTACAGGCTGTGCAGGGCGATACCGCTAAATATGCGTTGAACAGTAAGCTGGTGGATGCACTGGAGAGCCGTGCTGTTGCCGATCAGGAGATGATCAAGACTTTTGGCTGGGATAAGCAAAACAACGATTATCGCAACGTCAGCATTTACGATTACACCGTTAAACAACCACCGACGCAGCAGGATGGCAATATCGCTGTGGTAATGGCAAGTGGTGCGATCATGGACGGTGAAGAGACCGCCGGGAATGTCGGTGGTGACACCACAGCCGCGCAGATCCGCGATGCGCGTCTCGATCCGAAAATTAAGGCGATCATTCTGCGCGTGAACAGCCCTGGTGGCAGCGTCACCGCCTCAGAAGCGATCCGTGAAGAACTGGCGGCTGCCCATGCAGCGGGTAAACCGGTAGTAGTATCGATGGGTGGCATGGCGGCATCAGGCGGTTACTGGATCTCCACGCCAGCTGATTATATTGTGGCGAACCCCAGCACCCTGACCGGTTCCATCGGAATCTTTGGTGTGATTAATACCGTCGAAAACAGCCTGAGTACCATTGGCGTGCACACCGATGGCGTTGCCACTTCACCGCTGGCAGATGTCGCGACCACCAAAGCGCTGCCACCTGAAGTGCAGCAGTTGATGCAGCTGACCATTGAAAACGGCTATCGTAACTTTGTTGGTTTGGTTGCCGCGTCACGCCATAAAACGCCAGAGCAGATCAATGATATTGCTCAGGGCCATGTCTGGACAGGTAGCGATGCCAAAGCCAATGGGCTGGTGGATGCCCTGGGTGACTTTGATGATGCCGTCAAAAAAGCCGCCGAGCTGGCAAAAATCACCACACCACAGTTGAGCTGGTATCAGGATGATCCGGGCATGCTGGATCTGCTGCTGAATCAGATGAGTGCTTCGGCTAGCGCTATCATGCCACAGGCACTGAAAGTGTGGCTGCCGGCACCGATGCTGGATGTGATGAGCGCCATGAAGCAACAGCCTGGCCTGTTCGATAACCTCAACGATCCACAAAATCGTTACGCTTTCTGCCTCAACTGCGGCAACGTAAACCCTAAATAATTCGCGTCCCCTGGAGGGGCCTACTTTTGGTGCAGGAGGGCGGCAAGCGAGTGAATCCTCAGGAGCTTACTCAGGTAAGTGACTGGGGCGAATGAGCGCAGTCAACGCACCTGCAGCGCGAAGTATGACGGGTGTGAGATAATCTTTACAGTCCGGCCTCTGGCCGGGCTGCTTTTCCCCGGTAATCCCCTTATACTGCGCGTTTTACGGCAAGTCTGAGTTCATTCATGCAAAAGAAAAATATCTACGTCGCTTACACTGGCGGGACCATTGGTATGCAGCGTTCCGCCCAGGGCTACATTCCGGTGTCAGGTCACCTGCAACAGCAGCTGGCCAATATGCCTGAGTTCCACCGTCCGGAAATGCCAGATTTCACCATTCACGAATATCACCCGCTGATGGATTCCTCCGACATGACGCCGGAGGACTGGCAGGCTATCGCCAATGATATCAAACAGAATTACGACCAGTACGACGGCTTTGTGATTCTGCATGGTACCGATACCATGGCATTCACCGCGTCGGCACTCTCCTTTATGCTGGAGAACCTTGACAAGCCGGTGATCGTCACCGGATCACAGATCCCACTGGCAGAATTGCGCTCAGACGGCCAACAGAACCTGCTTAACTCGTTGTATGTGGCGGCTAACTATCCGATCAACGAAGTGACGCTATTCTTTAATAACACCTTGTTCCGGGGTAACCGCACCACCAAAGCGCACGCTGATGGCTTCAACGCGTTTGCCTCGCCAAACCTGCCACCGTTACTGGAAGCGGGTATTCATATTCGCCGCCTGAATACCCCACCGGCACCGCCAGGCAAGGGTGCACTGATTGTCCATCCGATCACCCCACAACCGATTGGTGTGGTGACCATTTACCCGGGAATATCTGCGGAAGTGGTACGTAATTTCCTGCGTCAACCGGTGAAAGCCCTGATTCTGCGCTCCTATGGCGTAGGCAATGCGCCGCAAAACGCGGAGTTCCTGGCCGAGCTGCAACAGGCGAGTGAGCGTGGCATTGTGGTGGTCAACCTGACGCAGTGCATGTCTGGCAAAGTGAATATGGGGGGATACGCCACCGGTAACGCGCTAGAGCATGCTGGCGTGATCAGCGGTTTTGATCTCACTGTTGAAGCAACATTAACAAAACTTCACTTTTTACTGAGTCAAAACCTCACCAGCGGAGAAATTCGTGCCAGAATGCAGCAGAATTTACGTGGCGAACTGACAGAAGATTGATACGGAGCGAGATGTAATGAAGCGGGCATTGATAATCATCGATATACAAAACGATTTTTGCCCCGGTGGCCCAATGGCAGTGCGTGAAGGTGACCTGACGGTTGCTGTTGCCAATCGCTACGCACGTGAATTTCGGGCCAGGGGCGAGTGCGTGGTGGCATTGCAGGACTGGCACCCGAAAAACCATGGCAGCTTTGCCTCTGTATCCGGCGAGCCGGTGTATACCTTAGGGGAACTGAACGGACTGGCGCAGATTTGGTGGCCAGACCACGGCATTCAGGGTTCTGCAGGGGCCGATTTCCATCCGGAGCTGGATCGTTCGCTGATTGATGCGGTGTTCCATAAAGGACAGGATGTGGATGTCGACAGTTATAGCGCCTTTTTCGACAACGGCCACCGCCGTAAAACCGAGCTGGACAGCTGGCTGCGCGAACGTGATATCAGCCATTTAGTGGTATTGGGGCTGGCAACCGATTACTGCGTCAAATACAGCGTACTGGATGCGCTGGAGCTGGGTTATCAGGTTGAAGTGGTGGAAGAAGGCTGCCGCGGTGTCAACCTCAACCCCGACGATAGCGCCATTGCCATAGAGCAGATGCGTAATCAGGGTGCGGTAATTATCTGAAAATCAGGGCTGGTGGTCACCAGCCCTTCAGCAATCAGTGCAGGTTGATACGGGTCACATCGGTTTCGATGCCGAACTCTTCTTTCAGCTCTTTCTTCGACTTCATCACCATCTCACCATCTTTGCCAATGGTCATATGCTGCGGTGCATCGTTGTGACGCGCCTGCCACAACATCACCAGCTGCAGGCAGTTTTCACGCTGCTCCGGGGTCAGCGCTACCCCATCCGGCCACTTCCCCGTCTCCACCGCGGTGGCAAGACGCTGGTAAACTTCTGGCGTCATCGCCGCCAGCATCGCTTCCAGTTCCTGTTTCATGCTTACCCCTGCTGTTGCTTGCCCTGCTCATCAGTGAAGCTGAGCGAAGCGGAGTTGACGCAATAGCGTTCACCGGTCGGCTGTGGTCCATCCGGGAACACATGCCCCAGATGCGCATCACAGTTTCCGCAGCGGATTTCGACGCGGTGCATGCCGTGGCTATCATCTTCGAGGTAACGAATCGCGTCGTCGCTGACGGGCTGGTAGAAGCTTGGCCAGCCACAGCCAGAATCATATTTGCTCTCGGAAAGGAACAGCGGCGCGTTACACACCAGGCAGTGGTAGATGCCCTCCTGCTTATTATGCAAAAGGGCGCCGGTAAAAGGAGGTTCCGTTCCGCGATGCTGGGTTACATAGCGCTGCATTTCGGACAGCTGCGCGATTTTTTCCGCAGGTGCGGTGTCTTTAGCCATTTTAGGATTCCGGGATGTCATTCTGAAAAAATCGACTAGTATTCTAACAAACGAATAACATCATCCGGGTCTTTTTTCGTGCGAACGCATTCGTCTCGCAGAGCACAGCACGAATTTGTGATGCCGATCACCCTTTACAATACACATCCCTTTATAGTCGGCGATCGGCAGATCTGGCTCTGGAATAATCGCCGTTGCGCAAGCGATTGCGCAACGAATAATTCCTGTCAGTGGAATTGACCTGTCGCAACAATTGACACGATTCCGCTTGACGCCTGGTAAGGTTTTTGTAATTTTACAGCCAACCTTTTATTCACTAACAAATAGCTGGTGGAATATATGACTATCAAAGTAGGTATCAACGGTTTTGGCCGTATCGGTCGCATCGTTTTCCGTGCTGCGCAGCAGCGTTCTGACATCGAAATCGTCGCGATCAACGACCTGCTGGACGCCGATTACATGGCTTATATGCTGAAGTATGACTCTACGCATGGTCGTTTCGACGGCACCGTAGAAGTTAAAGACGGCGCGCTGATTGTTAACGGTAAAAAAATCCGTGTTACCGCTGAGAAAGACCCGGCTAACCTGAAATGGGACGAAGTGGGTGTTGACGTGGTTGCAGAAGCAACCGGTATCTTCCTGACCGACGAAACTGCACGTAAACACATTGCAGCTGGCGCGAAGAAAGTGGTTCTGACTGGCCCGTCTAAAGATGACACCCCGATGTTTGTTCGCGGTGCTAACTTCGACAAATATGCTGGCCAGGACATCGTTTCTAACGCATCCTGCACCACCAACTGCCTGGCTCCGCTGGCAAAAGTCATCAACGACAAATTCGGTATCGTTGAAGGTCTGATGACCACTGTTCACGCGACCACCGCTACCCAGAAAACCGTTGACGGCCCGTCTCACAAAGACTGGCGCGGCGGCCGTGGTGCTTCTCAGAACATCATCCCGTCTTCTACCGGTGCGGCTAAAGCCGTAGGTAAAGTTCTGCCAGAACTGAACGGCAAACTGACCGGTATGGCGTTCCGCGTTCCGACCCCGAACGTCTCTGTTGTTGACCTGACCGTTCGTCTGGAAAAATCAGCCTCGTACAAAGAAATTTGTGCAGCCATCAAAGCCGCTGCTGAAGGCGAAATGAAAGACGTGCTGGGTTATGTTGAAGACGACGTGGTTTCAACTGACTTCAACGGCGAAGTGCTGACTTCAGTATTCGATGCTAAAGCCGGTATCGCGCTGAATGACAACTTTGTGAAACTGGTTTCCTGGTACGATAACGAAACTGGTTACTCCAACAAGGTTCTCGACCTGATTGCTCTGGTTGCTGCTAAGTAAGATAACCAGTGAAATGGACAAGGGGCGACTTAGGTCGCCCTTTTTTTTGGCTAGCTAAAGAGAAGGTCTTTGTATGCAAGAGTCGCTTTTTTCGCTACCCGTGGTGGCACAGATCACGCCATATCTGTCACAACGTCAGATTGGTGATTTGCCCGTCATCGTCGTCAACCATCCCCGCGTCCGCGCAGCCATTACTTTGCAGGGTGCTCATTTGCTTGCCTGGCAACCGAGCGGCCAGCAGCCGGTGTTATGGCTGAGTGACAAAACACCGTTTGCTGCCGGTAAAGCTATTCGCGGCGGCGTACCGATTTGCTGGCCATGGTTTGGTCCGGCGGGTGAACCAGCACACGGCTTTGCCCGTAACCTGCCCTGGACGTTGTCAGCCCATGATGAGAATGAAGAAGGCGTCATTCTGACCTTCGCGCTGGAAAGCAACGCGCAAACCAAAAAGCTCTGGCCACACGATTTCACCCTGTTTGCCCGCTTCCGTATCGAATCCCATTGCGAGATCGAACTGGAAGCACACGGTGATTTTTCAGCCACCGCAGCGCTCCACAGCTATTTCCAGATAGCCGATATCGCCCAGACCGAGGTGAGCGGCCTGGGTAACGCGTTTATCGATAAAGTGGACAGCAGCGCGTCCGGTGAATCAAATGGCCGCCAGACTTACCCCGGCCGTATTGATCGCGTGTTTACCGCACCAGATGACTGCAGCGTGATCCATGATAAAGGTGGCAACCGGCTTATCGAGGTTTACCATCATTATCAAAGTGACGTTGTCACCTGGAACCCAGGACCCGAATTGTCATGCAGCATGGCCGATATGACCAATGACGGTTATAAAACCATGGTATGCGTGGAAACCGCGCGCATTAATCAGCCGTTAGTGAGCGCTGGTGAATCCCCTGCCCGCCTCGCCACCACCTTCCGGTTGCGCAGTAAAGCCTGATACAAGCGGCGCTGATGCGCCGCTAGACCACATCCAGCGGCAGCTTATCCTGCGGCGGTGGAAAAGCCTGGTTCAGCAACGCCAGTTCTTCCCCGCTTAACACCACGTCAAGCGCTGCCGCATTTTCCCGCACATGAGCCACACTGCTGGCTTTCGGAATGGCGATCACCCCGTCTTTACGAATCACCCATGCCAGCAGTAATTGCGCTACGCTAATGCCCTGCTGTTGTGCAACCTGTTGCACGCGCGCATCACTGAACAGTGACTGCCGCAGCCGCCCCGCCTGGGCTAACGGGCAGTAAGCCATAATCGGGACATCACGCTGCTGACATTCCGGCAGCAAATCATATTCAATACCCCGCGAGGCAAGATGGTAGAGCACCTGATTGGTCAGACAGGCGCTACCGCCGTCTTCTCCCCACAGCTCCTGCATATCGTCAGTATCGAAATTCGATACTCCCCAGTGCCGGATTTTCCCCTGCTGTTGCAGGGTTTCCATCGCGAGGATGGTCTCTTCCAGAGGGATGTTGCCACGCCAGTGCAACAAATAAAGGTCGAGATAATCAGTCTGTAAACGGCGCAGACTGCGCTCACAGGCATCAATAGCATCGACTGCACCGGCGTTCCACGGGTAGACCTTTGACACCAGCCAGGCCTGATCGCGTCGTCCTTTTAATGCCTCACCCACGACAATTTCCGCCCCACCCTCAGCATACATTTCGGCGGTGTCAATCAACCGCAGTCCGCAGTCCAGCCCGGCCTGGATCGCTGCTACTTCCTGCTGGTGTGTCGCCGGGTTTTCCCCCATATACCAGGTCCCCTGGCCGATCGCCGGCAACAGTGATTCTCCCTGAAACTGAATTGTTCTGGTCACAAAGCCCCCAAATGCACCATAAATGAGCCCATAAATGGTGCAATGCAGAAAAAGAGCACCATTTCGGTGCGCGGATTCAAAACCAACAAAAAATAGCGCCATGCAGCGTGCTCTGACACTGCGGCTGTCAGGTTACAGAAGGTGTTCCCGCGTACGAAACACACATTGCTGATATGAACCAGGAGCAACGTTTACCCTGTCATCATCACCCAGCAGCACCGGCTAAAAACGGTCCTGCACATCACGATAAGATGATTCGTCATAAATAACAAAGGCACCATGAGATAAGGGAACTGCACAGGTGCTGCAAGCCGCAAAATATCAGGATCCCTGCACAGTAAGCACTTTAAGTTTGAAATGGTTCACAATTTATTCGGTCTATTAATATAACAATCACACACAGAGTCTAACCAAATTCTGCCAATGGTTTAACTTTTAATGAGGGTGCTTCTCAATCGCAGCAGAATTGTCTCAAATCGACGATACCGGCCCGAAATGAGGTCCTGACTTTCCATAGCTTATGAGACTTTGTTATTGATATATCGCTAAATAAGGAGAAAAGACGGAGGAAATTTCTTAAATGCCTTCTACAGTTAAAAGTAAGACGAGACTTTTTGTACGAGCAGAGTAACCATAAGAATTGTGTATCCCGATAAAAAAACGTCAGGTTGGCATAAGGGTTGCTGTACTCAATAGAGAATATCTTCCGGGAGCTGCAAGAGCATCTTATTACGCTCCTTTACCTGTGCTAAAAACGAAAGGACGGGCATCGCTATGAATATATTCGATCACTATCGTCAGCGTTATGAAGCTGCCAAGGACGAAGAGTTCACACTGCAGGAATTCCTCGCAATCTGTAAGCAGGATCGCAGTGCATACGCCAACGCTGCAGAGCGACTGTTGATGGCCATTGGTGAGCCAGTGATGGTTGACACTGCTCAGGAGCCACGCCTTTCCAGAATATTCTCGAATCGCGTCATGGGACGCTACCCTGCGTTTGAAGAGTTCTACGGCATGGAAGAAGCGATTGAACAGATCGTCTCTTACCTGAAACATGCTGCGCAGGGGCTGGAGGAGAAGAAACAGATCCTTTACCTGTTGGGTCCTGTGGGTGGCGGTAAATCTTCCCTGGCCGAACGCCTTAAATCACTGATGCAGCGCGTACCGATTTACGTGCTCAGTGCCGATGGCGAACGCAGCCCGGTGAATGATCATCCGCTGTGCCTGTTCAACCCGCAGGAAGACGCCAACATCCTCGAAAAAGAGTATGGCGTACCGCGGCGTTACCTCGGCACCATCATGTCTCCGTGGGCAGCGAAACGCCTGCACGATTTTGGCGGCGATATTACCCGCTTTAAAGTGGTCAAAGTCTGGCCGTCTATTCTGGAACAGCTGGCGATTGCCAAAACTGAACCGGGTGATGAAAACAACCAGGACATCTCCGCGCTGGTGGGTAAAGTGGATATCCGTAAACTGGAGAACCACGCCCAGAACGATCCCGATGCTTACGGCTACTCCGGCGCACTGTGCCGTGCCAACCAGGGCATCATGGAATTCGTTGAGATGTTCAAAGCACCGATTAAAGTGCTGCATCCCCTGCTGACTGCAACACAGGAAGGGAACTACAACGGTACTGAAGGGATCTCCGCACTGCCGTTTAACGGCATCATTCTGGCGCACTCCAACGAATCAGAATGGGTCACCTTCCGTAACAACAAAAACAATGAAGCGTTCCTTGACCGTGTGTACATTGTCAAAGTGCCTTACTGCCTGCGTGTTTCCGAAGAGATTAAAATCTACGAGAAACTGCTGAACCACAGTGAGCTGGCCACCGCTCCTTGCGCGCCGGGTACACTGGAAACCTTAGCGCGTTTCTCCATCCTTTCGCGCCTGAAAGATCCGGAAAATTCCAGTATCTACTCCAAAATGCGCGTCTACGATGGTGAGACACTGAAAGATACCGACCCGAAAGCCAAGTCATGGCAGGAGTACCACGATTACGCTGGCGTGGATGAAGGGATGAACGGTCTTTCTACCCGTTTCGCCTTTAAAATCCTGTCTCGCGTGTTCAACTTCGACCATGCCGAAGTGGCGGCTAACCCGGTGCACCTGTTCTATGTGCTGGAACAGCAAATTGAACGCGAGCAGTTCCCGCAAGAGCAGGCTGAGAAATATCTGGAGCACCTGAAAGGTTACCTGATTCCGAAGTACGCCGAGTTTATTGGCAAAGAGATTCAGACGGCTTACCTCGAATCTTACTCGGAATATGGTCAGAACATTTTTGATCGCTATGTCACCTACGCCGATTTTTGGATTCAGGACCAGGAGTACCGCGATCCAGATACCGGACAATTGTTTGATCGTGAATCACTGAACGCCGAGCTGGAAAAAATCGAGAAACCTGCCGGGATCAGCAACCCGAAAGATTTCCGTAACGAGATTGTCAACTTTGTGCTGCGCGCCCGTGCGCAGAACAGCGGACGCAATCCGAACTGGACCAGCTACGAAAAACTGCGCACGGTTATCGAGAAGAAAATGTTCTCGAACACCGAAGAGTTGCTGCCGGTGATTTCGTTCAATACGAAAACCTCAACGGACGAACAGAAAAAACATGATGATTTTGTCGATCGCATGATGGAGAAAGGCTATACCCGCAAACAGGTGCGCCTGCTGTGCGAATGGTATCTGCGTGTGCGTAAATCGTCATAATTCGGTCTGTAAGCTAAACGGCGCCGGTGCGCCGGAAGAGGAAGGTCGGGTTCGCCCGACCTGGCTTGCACTGTAGTTTGGGGGAACTTTATGGCCTATTTCATCGATCGGCGTCTGAACGGCAAGAATAAAAGCGCAGTCAATCGGCAGCGCTTTCTGCGCCGCTACAAGTCGCAAATCAAGCAGTCGATCTCCGAGGCCATCAACAAGCGTTCGGTTACCGACGTGGAAAGCGGCGAGTCCGTCTCCATTCCAATTGACGACATCAACGAACCGATTTTCCATCAGGGCCGAGGCGGCAGCCGCCATCGCGTCCATCCCGGTAACGATCATTTTGTCCAGAATGACCGCGTCGAGCGCCCGCAGGGCGGCGGTGGCGGTGGTGGAGCCGGTCAGGGCAATGCCAGTCAGGATGGTGAAGGCCAGGATGAGTTCGTCTTCCAGATTTCGAAAGATGAATATCTTGACTTACTGTTTGAAGATCTTGCGCTACCTAACCTGCGTAAGAATCAGCATCGCCAGTTGAACGAATACAAAACCCACCGGGCAGGTTTCACTTCCAATGGGGTTCCGGCCAATATTAGCGTGGTGCGTTCGTTGCAGAATTCTCTGGCACGTCGTACTGCCATGACGGCGGGTAAACGCCGGATGCTGCATGAGCTGGAAGCCACACTCAGCGAGGTGGAAAAAACCGAGCCTGCGCAGCTGCTGGAAGAGGAGCGACTGCGCAAAGAGATCGCGGAGTTACGCGCGCGCATCGAACGCGTGCCGTTTATTGACACCTTCGATCTGCGTTACAAAAATTTCGAGAAACGTCCTGAGCCTTCCAGCCAGGCGGTCATGTTCTGTCTGATGGACGTTTCTGGCTCCATGGATCAGGCCACCAAAGACATGGCGAAGCGTTTTTACATTCTGCTCTATCTGTTCCTGAGCCGAACCTATAAAAACGTCGATGTGGTATACATCCGCCATCACACCCAGGCAAAAGAAGTGGATGAACAGGAGTTTTTCTACTCGCAGGAGACCGGCGGTACTATCGTATCCAGCGCCCTGAAGTTGATGGACGAGGTAGTGAAAGAACGTTACGACCCGGCGCAATGGAATATCTATGCCGCGCAGGCCTCGGATGGCGATAACTGGGCCGATGACTCCCCGTTGTGCCACGAGATTCTGGCGAAGAACATTCTGCCGGTGGTGCGTTATTACAGTTACATCGAGATCACCCGCCGCGCTCATCAAACCTTGTGGCGTGAGTATGAGCATTTGCAGGCAATGTTCGATAACTTCGCGATTCAGCACATCCGCGAGCCGGAAGATATTTACCCGGTATTTAGAGAACTTTTCCACAAGCAGGTGGCAGAAGCCTGATAAGCATAGCCGGTCGCTGACCGGCTTTTTCTTTCCCGCAACCGCTACATTCCCGCCAGACGATGCTGATTTTGCCGACAAATTTAACTACAGATGCCCCAACACCTGCCGATATTAAAAAATGTGTAATTTTGCGCTGACAAGCTATTGATAAGGCATTATCTTTTGTCTTCATCCGTGTGAAACTTACACACTACATCTGATTTGCCACCCGCCGCAGGAGAATGCCGTTGAATGCCAGCATGGTTTACAGTTTGTTCATTATTGGTTCAGTGCTGGTAGCGGCAAGTATTCTGCTTAGCTCCTTCTCATCACGCCTTGGTATCCCGATTCTGGTGATCTTCCTCGCGCTGGGGATGCTGACCGGGGTTGATGGTATCGGCGGTATCGCTTTTGATAACTATCCAGTCGCTTATCTGGTTTCCAACCTGGCGCTGGCGATCATCCTGCTCGACGGTGGAATGCGTACCAAAGCCAGCTCGTTTAAGGTCGCGCTGGGCCCGGCGCTGTCGCTGGCAACGGTGGGAGTGATGATCACCGCCGGTCTGACCGGACTGGCCGCCGCCTGGCTATTCCATCTCGATTTGATGCAGGGCTTTCTGATAGGTGCCATTATCGGCTCCACCGACGCCGCAGCGGTCTTTTCCCTGCTGGGCGATAAGGGCCTGAACGAACGCGTCAGCGCCACACTGGAGATTGAATCAGGCAGCAATGACCCGATGGCGGTGTTTCTGACCATCACCCTGATCGACATGATTCAGCAGGGACAAAGCGGCCTGAGCTGGATGTTTGTGGTGCATCTGGTGCAGCAGTTTGGTCTGGGAATTGTGCTCGGACTGGGTGGTGGCTGGGCGCTGCAACAGCTGATCAACCGCATCAACCTGGCACAGGGGCTGTATCCGCTGCTGGCGCTGAGTGGCGGGATCATTGTGTTCGCACTGACCACGGTGATGGAAGGCAGTGGGATTCTGGCGGTTTATCTGTGTGGCTTCCTGCTGGGTAATAGCCCGATTCGCAACCGGCATGGCATTCTGCAAACTTTCGATGGTATGGCGTGGCTGAGCCAGATTGGCATGTTTATCGTGTTGGGCCTGCTTGTCACCCCTTCGGATCTCTGGCATATCGCCATTCCGGCGATGCTGCTGTCATTGTGGCTGATTCTGGTGGCACGCCCGCTGTCTATTCTGGTGGGATTATTGCCGTTTAAAGGTTTTACCGGCCGCGAACGCATCTTTATCAGTTGGGTCGGGCTGCGTGGCGCGGTTCCCATCATCCTCGCGGTATTTCCGATGATGGCCGGGCTGGAGAATTCCTCGCTTTACTTCAACATCGCCTTCTTTGTGGTGCTGGTGTCACTGATGCTGCAGGGCACCTCTCTGGGCTTTGCCGCGCGGAAAGCCAAAGTGGTGGTCCCGCCGACCGCCTCCCCGATTAGCCGTGTCGGTCTGGATATTCATCCGGAAAACCCGTGGGAACAATTTGTCTATCAACTCAGCGCCGACAAATGGTGTATCGGTGCCGCGCTACGTGATTTGCAGATGCCGCGTGAAACCCGTATCGCCGCGCTGTTTCGTGACAATGTGCTGATGCATCCTAATGGCAGTACACGGCTCAAAGAGGGAGACGTGCTGTGCGTGATTGGTCGCGAGCGCGATCTGCCCGCCCTCGGCAAGATGTTCAGTCAGTCGCCACCGGTGGCGCTCGACCAGCGCTTCTTTGGTGACTTTATCCTGGATGCCGATGCACGGCTGCGTGATGTCGCGCAGATTTACGGGCTGGATCTTGATGAAGAGACTAACGATCAGCAATCCCTCGGCCAGCTGGTGATGTCCCTGCTGGGCAGCACGCCAGTGGTTGGTGACCAGGTTGAATGGAACCAGCTGACCTGGACGGTGGCGGAGAAAGAAGACAATCACATTCTGAAGATTGGGGTACGTCCGGCGGAAGAGAAGGAATAATCCGAGGCCAGACCACTCGTAAACCGAGCCAGAACGACTATGATCACAGTTCCACCCAGTGCAAACGGGAGATTCCTATGGGACATGTGGTTAAGATTGGTCGTTACGAGATCATTGATGCGGAACTGAACGCCGAGAAACCCGACACCGTCAGTATCCCCTGCCTGACTAACCCCGGCCTGAGCTATCAGCTCGACGGCTGGGATCATGAAACCAGTGTACCGGCCTGGATCGATGGCGAACCCGTCGATCTGGAAATTGGCCACTACGATAAGCAACAAGACCGCTGGGTACTAAAGAAACCCGCCTGAGTCATTTTATTTACCGCCATCCGCTGCGAATGGCGGTTATTCCTAAAAACAGTCTTAAAATAAGGCGTTATATAGGATAATTTTTAGATTTTATTACATACATTCATCAGGTTATATCACTTCCGCACCAGGCATTTCTTTCCTTTTCAGACTATTTCCATATTAACTCCGTCAGATAACTCCTGCATAATCTTTAACACCGCTACAGAATATTGTGACAATAATCACGTTTTTAGCGGTCTTTTAAAGCGCAACGCTAATGGCAGCACCGACTCACATTTCGCTGAGAAATCATATCTTTCCCTATTCAGCGATTCACACCTGAACGCGTACTTGATTCTGGTCAGGCCATCTTTTACTGAAGAAAAGAGAGCAGGTTTTATGGCAAGTACATTGGTATTGAACAATGCAGCCCGCTCATGGAGCGGCTTGCGAAAAAATCTTATTGCGAAGGTTGCCCTAAGTATTTCTGATTTAATTGCATTAAATCTGGCACTTTTTTTGTCTGCCGCCACCGTCCAGGGTATTTGGGGAGAACTGGACAGCTTTATTCCTCCACAACAGATTGAATATCGTTTTATTGCCCAATTGGGTCTGTCACTTCTTTGCACGCTGTGGTTTTGGGTGCGCTTACGTCATTACACTTATCGCAAGCCTTTCTGGTTTGAGCTGAAAGAGATCGTCAAAACGCTGTTTGTGTTCTCATTGCTCGACCTGGCGTTGATCGCCTTCTCGAAATGGGACTTCTCACGCATGGTGTGGGTGTTCAGCTGGAGCTATGCCCTGCTGCTGCTGCCACTGATGCGTGCCGGGGTCAAACGCGCCATCAACCGCGCTGGACAATGGCAAAAAGAGACCATCATCATTGGTTCCGGTAAAAATGCCATGGAAGCCTACGCGGCCCTGCAAAGTGAAGAAATTCTTGGCTACAACGTGCAGGCGTTTATTGCACTTGAGGATGATAAACGCCCGGAAAATGTCAATGGCGTTCCGGTCATCACCTGGGAAGATATTAACTGGCAAACCATGGACCGCGATAACACCCAATTTATCGTCGCCACCGAGTTTGAGCAGCAGGTGGTGCGTGATAAATGGCTGAAGTTCCTGTCAAAAATGCAGTGTCGTTCGGTATCCGTCATTCCGACGCTGCGCGGCGTGCCGCTGTATGGCACCGACATGTCATTTATCTTCAGCCATGAAGTGATGATTCTGCGCGTCAGCAACAATCTGGCTAAACGATCTTCGCGCTTCCTGAAACGGACCTTTGATATCGTGGTGGCTTCGCTGCTGCTGCTGTTCCTGGCCCCGGTTTTCGGCCTGCTGTGCTGGATGGTGAAACGTGATGGCGGGAATGCCATCTACGGTCATGAGCGCGTCGGTTTTGAAGGCAAAAAGTTTAAATGCCTGAAATTCCGATCGATGGTAACCAACTCACAGGAAGTGCTGCAAAACCTACTCGCCACCAGCGAGGAAGCCCGGGCTGAATGGGATCGGGATTTCAAACTGAAGAATGATCCACGCATCACCAAAATTGGTGGCTTCCTGCGTAAAACCAGTCTTGATGAGCTGCCGCAGTTGTGGAACGTGATTCGCGGTGAAATGAGTCTGGTGGGGCCACGCCCGGTGATTGAGGCTGAGCTGGAACGCTATGCGGGGGATGTGGATTACTACCTGATGGCTAAACCGGGTATGACCGGGCTGTGGCAGGTCAGTGGCCGTAACGATATCGATTACGACACCCGCGTCTATTTCGACTCCTGGTACGTGAAGAACTGGGCGCTGTGGACGGACATCGCCATTTTGTTCAAAACCGCAGGCGTCGTGCTGCGTCGCGACGGCGCATACTAATACCCTCGACGCGATGTCTGTTGCAGTCTGGCAGACATCGCCTTTTCTCTTTTACCCCTTTCTTTTTTTCCGCTTAATCATTACCCTTCCCGCTCGATTAACAGGACGTTTCTGGTTCGTAATGCAAAAATTTACCCTACTGCTCTTAAGCCTGGTGCTGCTGGCACCGCTCGGCATTGATCTTTATCTTCCGACGTTACCGCAAATTGCTGAAGGGCTGGACAGCCCGGTCAGCCTGATTCAAACCACCATTCCGCTGTTCCTGCTGGTGATGGGGTTGGGTCAGTTGATCACCGGCCCGCTGGTGGATAACTTTGGCCGTAAACCTATCGCCCTGATTGGCCTGGCGCTGTACATCATCGGCAGTGCGGTCGCTGCGACCGCGACCGTCTGGCCGATGTTCATGCTGGCGCGATTGATTCAGGGCTGTGCGGTGTGTTGCACGGCAGTGGTGGCTTTCAGCGGTGTGCGCGATCGCCTCAGCGGTGAAGCCGCCGCACGCGCTTACGGTTTCCTGAATGGCGCGCTGAATATTGTCCCGGCGCTGGCCCCATTGCTGGGGGGATTGCTGGCGGATGCCTTTGGCTGGCGCGCGCCTTTCTGGTTCCTGTGCATTTACGCCGTTGTGATTACGTTGGTCGTGCTGCTGTGGCTGCCTGAGACTCGTCCGGCAAATACTTTGCGCGTTGCCGGATTGCCGCTGGCGCAATATCTCGCCATCGCGCGTGAACCGCGTTTTCTTGCTTTTGCCTTTGCCAATGCCGGAGCACTCGGCATGGTGCTGACCTATGTCTCGCTGGCACCGCATGTACTGATGACGGAAGGAGGGCTTACGCCGCTCCAGTTCTCCTTTGCCTTTGGTGCCAATGGTTTCTGGATCATGCTGGTCAGTGCTTTTGTCAACAAAACCATTCGCAAAGCCGGACGCCCTTTCTGCCTGGCGATGGGTTTTGTGGCGATGCTGGTCGGCGCGCTGCTGCTGACAGCAGGCATGGTGTTGTTGCCGGCTAGCTGGCAAACCCACTGGTCGCTGTACATGATACCGGTGGCGATCTCGGTGGCTGGCCTGGCGTTCACCGTTGGACCGGCCACCAGCTATGCGCTGGAACCGTATCAACAGCAGGCTGGTGTCGCCTCTGCGTTACAGGGATTTATTCAGATGGCATGCGGTGCGGGTGGCAGCCTGCTGGTGGTTGCCTTCCCGCTGGCAGAAAAATCTGCGCTGGCATTGATGATGCTGATTGGTGCAGCGCTGGCGCTCATCGCCTGGCGCTGCAGTAAAGGAATGCACGGTTCTCTGACTGTGGTTAAATGATTTCCACCGGAACGCGTGGTGCCAGGGCACACATCAACTCGTAGCCCACCGTTCCGGCTGCTTTGGCCACGTCGTCGATTTTCACCTGCTCGCCCCACAGCTCCACTTTCGAACCAATGCCAGCCTGCGGGCAGGGCTCCAAATCAATCATCATCATATCCATGGAGATGGCACCGAGGGTGCGGGTTCTCACGCCATCGACCGACACCGGCGTACCGGTTGGCGCATGACGCGGATAGCCATCAGCATAGCCACAGGCCACTACCCCAATACGCTGTGCAGCTGACGCATGGTAGCGATAGCCGTATCCCACACCATCACCCGCCTGCAACTGCTGAACACCGATGATTTCACTGGTCAGTGTCATCACCGGTTGCAGCCCGGTACTGGCGATATCCTGCCAGTTGCCACTTGGTGAGGCGCCGTACAGCACGATACCCGGACGAACCCAGTCAAAATGCGCTTTCGGATGCCACAATGTCGCTGCCGAGTTCGACAACGACCGCGGGCATTGCAGCCCTTCTGCCGCCTGCTCGATGCGTTTCATCGGTTCGATCAGTCCCTGCGGGTTTTCCGCATCGGCAAAATGTGCCATCAGCGTCATCTCAGCCACATTCGGCAGTGCGCGCAGAGCCTGCCACACTGCGTTAACCTGCTCCGGGCGGAAACCCAGACGGTTCATGCCGCTGTTCACTTTGACGTAGATATCAACCGGGGCTGATAGCTGCGCCTGCGTCAGCGCCTGGATTTGCCAGTTACTGTGTACGCTGGTGGTCAGACGATAGCGGTCAATCAGTTGCAGATCCTCGGGATGGAAGAAACCTTCCAGCAGCAAAATCGGTTTTTTCCAGCCCTGTTCGCGTAACAGGATGGCCTCTTCCATATTCAGTAACGCGAAACCATCGGTCTCGGCCAGGCTCTGCCAGACGCGACGGATACCATGCCCGTAAGCATTAGCCTTTACCACCGACCAGACGCGTGACGATGGCGCCGCCTGACGAACGACGGCCAGATTATGTCGCAGCGCCTGTTGATTAACGGTGGCGACAATAGGACGTGACATACTCTTGCTCTCCCTGAATGCTCAGCGCGCTACGTTAGCATTACGCAGCGGCGAAGTGTTTGGCTCAAAACCCGGCAAATAACGCAATACAGACAAATCGTCAAAGGCGATAGCCGGTTTCTGGCCGGAAATCAGATCGGCCAGCAGCTGACCGGAACCACAGGCCATGGTCCATCCCAGCGTACCGTGACCGGTGTTGAGATAGAGGTTGGAGAGCGGCGTACGTCCAACAATCGGTGTACCGTCCGGCGTCATCGGGCGCAATCCGCTCCAGAAAGTGGCCTGTTCAACATAACCGCCTTCAGGATAGAGATCGCTGACCACCATCTCCAGCGTTTCACGTCGTGCCGGTAACAGTTTGGTGTTAAAACCAACAATTTCCGCCATACCACCCACCCGGATGCGATCATCAAACCGCGTCACGGCGACTTTATAGGTTTCATCAAGAATGGTGGAAACCGGTGCGGCGTCCGGATTTTTAATCGGGATAGTCAGGGAGTAGCCTTTCAGGGGATAAACCGGGATAGAGACAATATCTTTCAACAGCGCGGTGGAGTATGAACCAAACGCCACCACGTAAGCATCGGCTTTGATCACTTCATCGCCGCACTTCACGCCGTAAATACGGTTGCCTTCACGCAGCAGGTGATCAACCGGGGTATCGAAGCGGAAGGTGACACCCGCCGCTTTAGCCATCTCAGCCAGACGCTGGGTAAACAGCTGGCAATCACCGGTTTCATCATTCGGCAGACGTAAACCGCCTGTCAGCTTATGCGCTGTCGCCGCCAGCGCAGGCTCTGCACTCGCCAGCTGATGTGACTCCAGCAATTCATAAGGCACGCCTGCTTCTTTTAGCACGGCGATATCTTTGCTGGCACTGTCGAACTGCTGTCGGGTACGAAACAGCTGCAACGTACCGCCCTGACGCCCTTCGTAAGCAATGCCGGTTGACTCCCGCAACGCTTTCAGACAATCACGGCTGTATTCGGCGATACGCACCATGCGGCTTTTGTTTTCCTGATAATGACGCATATCGCAGTTACGCAACATGTTCCACATCCACTCCAACTGGAAGCGGCTGCCGTCAAGGCGGACAGCTAACGGCGCGTGACGCTGGAACATCCATTTAACCGCTTTTAGCGGCACACCGGGAGCAGCCCAGGGGGCAGCATAGCCGGGTGAAATCTGTCCGGCGTTACCTGCACTGGTTTCCAGTGCCGCACCCGGCTGACGATCAATGACGGTAACCTCATGTCCGGCCTGCGCCAGATACCAGGCGCTTGCGACGCCGACCACCCCACTTCCCAGAATCACTACGCGCATAAGACCCCCGCCACCCCAACAAAAGCATAATTGACCACATAATTCGCCCGGCACAGCATAACCAGGCACCTGATAAAACCTCTCATCTGACCATGACATTTCACATGTTTTTTACCATTCTGGTAACTAAAATCATGCCGACACGGCAAAATCAGGATTTTTTATGCTAAAAAATCATTAACCAGCAATTTATGATGCGCCATCCAGTGATTTTCTCTTTTTTCAGGAGAAAGCGCCGCAGCCATATAATGCACTTATAAACAGAGTTTTATTCTGATAATTGGAGCGTTATTGATATTTGGGTTTACGAAATCATCTGCGGGGTTTAATTGAATGATTTTGTGCCAAAAGAATTCGTTTGAGTTCCGGTTTCGGATAAGCGACAGTGGACTATCATTGATGTGTTCGCTCAGTTTTTTTGGGCTGTCTTTCTCAGGATGAAGCCTTAAACGTTCGTGACAGGTGACATTCCGTTACCTGCCACTCTGCAAAACAGAGGTGCGCTATGACGACAATCTTTGACGAGCCAACCAGGAACAGTAAACGACTCAGTGACGGACCTGACTGGACATTCGAACTGCTCGATGTCTATCTGGCGGAAATTGACCGCGTAGCCAAACTCTACGGGCTGGATACTTACCCGCACCAAATCGAAGTCATTACCTCTGAGCAGATGATGGATGCTTACTCCAGCGTGGGTATGCCGATCAATTACGCCCACTGGTCCTTCGGCAAGAAATTCATTGAGACTGAGCAACGATATAAGCACGGCCAGCAGGGTCTGGCTTATGAGATCGTGATTAACTCTAACCCCTGTATCGCCTATCTGATGGAAGAAAACACCATGACGATGCAGGCGCTGGTGATGGCGCACGCCTGTTACGGTCATAACTCCTTCTTCAAAAATAATTACCTGTTCCGCAGCTGGACCGATGCCAGTTCAATTGTCGATTACCTGCTATTTGCCCGTAATTACATTACCGACTGCGAAGAACGCTACGGCGTTGAAGAGGTGGAACGCCTGCTGGACTCCTGCCATGCGTTGATGAATTACGGTGTCGATCGTTATAAACGTCCGCAAAAAATCTCGCTGCAGGAGGAGAAAGCACGGCAGAAAAGCCGTGAAGAGTACCTGCAAAGCCAGGTGAATACCTTGTGGCGCACTCTGCCGCGTAAAGAGAAGGAGTCGGTGCATATTGAAGCGGCCCGCTATCCTTCTGAGCCACAGGAAAACCTGCTGTATTTTATGGAGAAAAATGCGCCGTTGCTGGAATCGTGGCAGCGTGAAGTGTTGCGTATTGTGCGCAAAGTCAGCCAGTATTTTTATCCGCAGAAACAAACTCAGGTGATGAACGAAGGCTGGGCCACGTTCTGGCATTACACCATCCTCAATCATCTTTATGACGAAGGGAAAGTGTCGGAACGTTTTATGATGGAGTTCCTGCACAGCCACACCAACGTGGTGTTCCAGCCGCCTTACAATAGTCCGTGGTACAACGGCATCAACCCTTACGCACTGGGATTCGCCATGTTCCAGGACATCAAGCGTATTTGTCAGTCACCGACCGAAGAGGATCGCTACTGGTTCCCGGACATCGCCGGATCCGACTGGCTGAAAACACTGCATTTCGCCATGCGTGAGTTTAAAGACGAGAGCTTTATCAGTCAGTTCCTGTCGCCGAAGGTGATGCGCGATTTCCGCCTGTTTACCGTGCTGGATGATGATCGCAACAATTATCTGGAGATTGCCGCCATCCATGATGAAGCAGGTTATCGTGCCATTCGTCAGCAGCTGTCTGCGCAATACAACCTGAGCAATCTTGAACCTAATATCCAGGTTTACAATGTTGACCTGCGCGGCGATCGTTCGCTGACGCTGCGCTATGTCCCGCAGCAGCGTGCACCGCTGGATAAAAGCCGTCGCGAAGTGCTGAAACATGTACATCGGCTGTGGGGCTTTGACGTGATTCTTGAACAACAGAATGAAGATGGCAGCGTTGAGCTGCTGGATCGCAGTCCGGCACGCGGCCCGGCACTGTGAGATAACGAAAAACGCCATCAATCCGATGGCGTTTTTTTAACTGAAGCATGGGTTAGCGCTTGCTGCCCAAATCCTCCGGCATACTTTTCTGCATGCCATGCCAGATTTCACCACTACGACGACCATAATCACGCACGCAATCCACAATCTGTTCCTGCGTCGGCACCACGCCGCACAGGTTAGCCAGCTGCTGATAAAAGCTGCGGGCCAATTCGCGTGCTTCCGGGTTAGAGAAGTAATGACGACCCACGCGGGTATACAAACCTTTCAGACCATTAAGGATCAGACCATAGATCGGGTTACCAGAAGCAAAAGCCAGACCACGGAACACCCGATAATCCAGCTCGGTGTACGCCTCGGCCTGGTCATCGGAACTGAGCGCCGTCTCCAGCACGTCACGCGCCTTGTCCGGGTGATGACGCAGGGCACGGCTGATAAAGATCGATGCGATGTTGGTGCGCACTGACAGCAGATTATCAATCAACTGTGGCACGCTGTCGTGGTCGAGACGCGCCAGCGTTTCCAGAATATTTAAACCTGAGGTTTCCCAGAAATCATTCACACGCGTCGGTTTACCGTGCTGGATAGTTAACCAGCCATCACGAGCCAGCCGCTGCAATACCTCGCGCAGCGTGGTACGGGTTACGCCGATCAGTTCAGAAAGCTCACGTTCGGCAGGCAGAATTGATCCCGGCGGAAAACGACTGTTCCAGATGCTTTCAATAATGTACTCTTCAGCAAATCCTGCAGGGCTTTGCGCCTTAATCACCATAGCATTTATTTCTCGTTGCTTTCTTTGTCGTAATTGGACTCATCATACCAGAGGGGCTATAGCGGATATAGCCTGGCAACAGATTAAAAGCGCGCGCTGCCGCAAATTTCAACATCAAAGATTTACCTCAGGGAGAGTCGATGGAACTCAGCTATGCGCAGGCATTCAGGCGCAATTTTCTTGGGCAGTCGCCCGAATGGTACAAACTTACCCTCATTGCTTTTCTGGTGATCAATCCGCTGATTTTCCTGTTTATCAGCCCGTTTTTTGCAGGCTGGTTACTGGTGGCGGAATTTATTTTTACCCTTGGCATGGCGTTAAAATGCCATCCGCTGTTACCCGGTGGCTTGCTGGCCATTGAAGCGATTGCCATCGGTATGACCACAGCCGATCAGGTGAAAGCCGAGCTGGCCGGGAATATTGAAGTGTTACTGCTGCTGATTTTTATGGTGGCAGGCATCTTCTTTATGAAACAACTGCTGCTGTTCGTTTTCACCCGAATATTGCTGTCGATACGTAGCAAGGTGCTACTCGGGTTGACCTTCTGTCTCGCCGCCGCATTTCTCTCAGCCTTTCTCGATGCGCTGACTGTGCTGGCTGTGGTCATCAGCGTGGCGATGGGTTTTTACGAGATTTATCACCGTGTAGCGTCCGCTAATCCTGGGCAGCATGATGAAGCGCGCGCAACGCTGGAAAAATTCCGTGCTTTTCTGCGCGGCCTGATGATGCAGGCAGGTGTGGGGACCGCCCTCGGTGGGGTGATGACGATGGTAGGTGAGCCACAGAATCTGATCATTGCCCACGCAGCAGGCTGGAACTTCAGCGAGTTCTTCCTGCGTATGGCACCGGTCACCGTTCCCGTGCTGCTGTGCGGTATTGCCACCAGCATGCTGGTGGAGCGTTTCCGCTTATTTGGCTACGGAGAAACGTTGCCGGATGCGGTTCGTACCATTTTGCTGGACAGCGATCGCCAGGCCAGTGCACAGCGCACCCGACAGGAAACCCTGAAACTCGGGGTACAGGCGCTGATTGGCGTATGGCTGATTATCGCGCTGGCTTTTCATCTGGCGGAAGTGGGACTTATCGGCCTTTCGGTGATTATCCTTGCCACGTCACTCTGTGGCGTCACCGATGAACACGCGTTGGGTCAGGCGTTTACCGAAGCCCTGCCCTTTACTGCGTTGCTGGCGGTTTTCTTTGCCATTGTGGCCGTGATCATTGAACAACAGCTGTTCCAGCCATTGATCCATTTTGTATTACAGGCCGACCCGGCATCCCAGCTCAGTTGGTTTTATGTGTTTAATGGCCTGCTGTCGTCGATTTCCGATAACGTTTTCGTCGGTTCTGTGTATATCAATGAAGCGAAACATGCCTTCCAGAGCGGCGTCATTGACCTGCGTCAGTTTGAATTACTGGCTGTCGCGACTAACACCGGAACGAATCTGCCTTCTGTGGCGACGCCTAACGGGCAGGCGGCATTTCTGTTTCTGCTCACCTCGGCTCTTGCTCCACTGATCCGCCTTTCCTATGGTCGCATGGTGTGGATGGCTTTACCCTTTACCCTGGTGCTGTCACTGGTTGGTTTTTTCTGCATTAATGAGTGGCTGGTGCCTGTGACAGATTATTTCATGCAACAGGGTTGGCTTAGCGCCGCACAACTCTGAGGTTTTTTGGCCTGGATCAGGATAAGTCATTTTTCTACATGATTTTTTCCCGCGTCCAGGCTGGCACGCACGCGCTTTTGGTTTACACTGCGATGCATTAACGACTACAGGAACAGCACTATGTTGCGATATTTGAACCAATGTTCGCGGGGACGCGGAGCCTGGTTATTGTTGGCACTGACGGCACTGGCTCTTGAACTGACTGCACTCTTTTTCCAGCACGTGATGGGGCTACAACCCTGCGTCATGTGCATTTATGAACGTTGCGCGCTGTTTGGCGTGATGGGCGCGGGTATAGTCGGTGCCATCGCACCGAAAACGCCGCTGCGCTGGGTGGCGTTGCTGATCTGGCTTTACAGTGCGATTGAGGGGTTAAGACTCTCCTGGGAGCACACCATGATCCAGCTGCACCCGAATCCGTTTGTCACCTGTGATTTTGCCGCACGTTTCCCGAGCTGGCTGCCACTGGATAAATGGTTACCGGCGGTATTTGTGGCGCATGGTGACTGTTCTGAGCTGGGCTGGACTTTCCTCACCTGGAGTATGCCGCAGTGGCTGATCGTGACTTTCGGTGCCTATCTGCTGGTTGCCGTGCTGGTGCTGATTGCTCAGCCGTTTAAAGCCAAACGCCGCGATTTGTTTGGTCGCTAATCAACATAAAACAGGCAGCTTGCGCTGCCTGTTTTTTCTCAGCCATGGCGATCAGGCCGATCAATAATATGTTCTTCCCAGTCTCTCACTTCGCTCTCACGCACCGCGATAAACCGCACTGAAATGCGCTGCGCATGCATCGCTTTCTTCGAACCCGCAATCAGCGGATGCCAGGCTGGCAAGGTTTTCCCTTCCCCCAGTAACCGATACGCACAGGTACGCGGCAGCCAGTTGAAGGTGGTGAGATTTTCCCGCGTCAGCTTGATACAGTCTTCTTCATACTCGAACCGCCGTTCGTAGTTACGGCACTGGCAGGTTTTGATATTGAGCTGATTACAGGCCACGTTAGTGAAGTAGATTTCATCGGTGTCCGCATCCTGCAGTTTATTCAGGCAGCACTGACCACAGCCGTCGCACAGCGATTCCCACTCAGCGTCGTTCATTTGGTCAAGGCGTTTTGTCTGCCAGAAAGGCTGTTCGGTCATGGTGGCGGTCCGGATTAACGTAAAGACCGCACCTTATACAAGGTTCAGGTGCGGCGATGCAAGTTTTACAGTACGCGAGTGGTAATACCGTGGCCAGCGAGGGAGATTTCCAGCTTATCGCCGGAACGCATTGGTCCCACCCCTTCCGGGGTACCGGTGAGCACCACGTCGCCTGCACGCAGGGTAAAATACTGGCTCATGTAGGCAATCAGCGGCAGAATTTTGTGGATCATGTCAGCGGTGGTGCCATGCTGGCGCACTTCACCGTTCACCACCAGCTTTAACTCCGTGTTCTGCGGATCGCCACTGAATTCAGAGACCGGAATAAAACCAGACAGCGGACAGGAGTTGTCAAAACCTTTGGATTTCTCCCACGGACGGCCTGTTTTCTTCAGACCGGCCTGCACATCACGCAGCGTCAGGTCCAGTGCCACACCATAACCGGCAATAGCTTTCGCCACATGTTCTTCGCTCGCCTGCTTCAGCGTCGCGCCGATCAGCACGGCCAGTTCAACCTCATGATGCACTTCACCAAAATTGCCCGGAATGGACAGCGGCTGACGCAGATCGCACA
This sequence comes from Pantoea sp. App145, assembly GCF_047947045.1. Taxonomy (NCBI): domain Bacteria; kingdom Pseudomonadati; phylum Pseudomonadota; class Gammaproteobacteria; order Enterobacterales; family Erwiniaceae; genus Pantoea; species Pantoea sp. App145. The sequence goes on along the minus strand of NZ_CP133290.1, from coordinate 485,352 downwards.
GTGCGGTTTCCGGTTTGATAAACACCACCGGCTCGTCAGGCGTTGCACTTCCCATCTCCTTGATATGATTAGCATAGTTGCTGCCAACACAGACCACTTTGCTGGCCGGATAATCCAACAGAGCGCCCTGCCAGTTACGATGCTGATACATGCTATTCCCCTGCTTTGATTTGAGTATAACGCCAGTTGAGCTGGCGCGTTGTGTCTGCTTCAGTGCCGGAACGCGGCAGGCTGAGGGTCAATATATTAAGCTGCTTTGTGGCTAAGGAGTGTGCGTAAATTGTCAAAAGACGTTAATCGATATCGCCATGGGTAGTTGATATTGCCTGCAATTAAGGGTTAGCCACAGGCAAATAAATAAAGCGACCACGCTGATGATTAAATCTGGATATATTTACAGATGAATCCGAATTAATCTTTTTTGTTTTGCTGAAGATGTATGTTCAACAGACTTTCCGGCGGCGGTGGCAATTGTAAATAATAGCCCTGATCGCTCAATGCCTGCTTAACTTTATTGATATCTGCACCCGCCAGTTTGTCGCGCTTTTCCAGCGACAGCACCATAGATAACTGGGGTTTGCCGAAGCCACGGAGCAATTCTTCTGGCACACGAGAAAAATCGTCTTTTTTTTCAACATAAAGATAAGTCTGGTCACGCTGCGGGCTTCTGTAGATCACACAAAACATATTTTTTACTCGAATTAACTGATGGCGTCACTTGCCTGAATATAGCAGTAACTATAACATGCTTGCTGAACTTCGAATATTGACCGCAGGGTGTTAATGACGATTTTATCGGCGTTCATCTAACGGTAGTGAAAACAGGACGAGTCAGGACAGATGTCGCAAACGCCAATCGAATTCAAGGGAAGCAGTTTTACCCTATCAGTCGTTCATCTGCACCATTCGCAACCTGAGGTGATTCGTCAGGCGTTGCAGGACAAAATCGACCAGGCGCCCGGCTTTCTGAAAAATGCACCGGTAGTGCTGAATGTGTCGGCATTGAACGGCGACATCAACTGGAAGCAGATGCAGCAAGCCATCAGTGCAACCGGGCTGCGCATCGTTGGCGTCAGCGGTTGTAAAGACGATGCGCTGAAAAAGATGATTGCGCGTGCCGGATTGCCGGTGCTGTCTGAGGGGAGCGATCGCAAAAAGCGCAATGATGCGCCAGCGGTTGTTCCCGAGCCAGCCCCCATCCCCGTGGTGGCGGAGACCGTCAATAAAACCCGCATCATTAATACGCCAGTCCGTTCTGGCCAGCAAATCTACGCCCGCAATGCTGATTTGATTGTCACCAGCAGCGTTAGCGCCGGTGCCGAGCTGGTTGCCGATGGCAACATCCATATTTACGGCATGATGCGCGGTCGCGCCCTGGCAGGTGCCAGCGGCGATCGTGACTGCCAGATTTTTTGCACCAACCTCGCCGCAGAGTTGGTCTCCATTGCCGGGGAGTACTGGATCATGGATCAGATTCCGGCTGAGTTTTTTGGTAAAGCTGCGCGTTTATGCCTCAAAGAGGGCGCGCTCACCATTCAGACACTTAATTAGGCCCCTTTTCTTTCGTTAAGGAAATCAACATTTATGGCACGCATCATTGTAGTTACATCCGGTAAAGGGGGCGTTGGCAAGACCACGTCAAGCGCGGCCATCGCCACTGGACTCGCGCAAAAAGGCAAAAAAACCGTGGTGATCGATTTTGATATCGGTCTGCGTAACCTCGACCTGATCATGGGCTGTGAACGTCGTGTTGTTTACGACTTCGTCAATGTTATTCAGGGCGATGCCACATTGAACCAGGCGCTGATTAAAGATAAGCGCACTGAGCAACTGTATATTCTGCCAGCGTCACAAACCCGCGACAAAGACGCCCTGACCCGTGAAGGCGTTGAAAAAGTGCTTAACGACCTGGCGACGATGGAATTCGATTTCATCGTCTGCGACTCACCTGCCGGTATCGAAACAGGTGCGTTGATGGCGCTGTATTTTGCAGATGAAGCCATCATCACCACCAACCCGGAAGTGTCCTCGGTACGTGACTCTGACCGTATTCTCGGCATCATTTCGTCCAAATCCCGTCGTGCGGAAAATAGCCAGGAAGCGGTGAAAGAACACCTGCTGCTGACCCGTTACAATCCGGGCCGCGTGAGCCGTGGTGATATGCTGAGCATGGAAGACGTGCTGGACATCCTGCGTATCCCGCTGGTCGGTGTGATCCCTGAAGATCAATCGGTATTACGCGCTTCCAACCAGGGCGAACCCGTGATCCTCGATACCACCTCAGATGCCGGTAAAGCCTATGCTGATACCGTAGACCGCCTGCTTGGCGAAGAACGCCCCTTCCGCTTTATTGAAGAAGAGAAGAAGGGTTTCCTGAAACGCCTGTTCGGGGGATAACCAATGGCATTACTCGATTTCTTTTTATCCCGTAAGAAGAACACAGCCAACATAGCCAAGGAAAGGCTGCAGATTATTGTTGCTGAACGCAGAAGGGGCGACAGTGAGCCCCACTATCTGCCGCAGCTCAAGCGCGACATTCTGGAAGTGATTTGCAAATATGTGAAAATTGATCCGGATATGGTAACCGTTCAGCTGGATCAGAAAGGGGATGATATCTCGATTCTGGAGCTGAACGTTACGCTACCGGAGACGGAAGAAGTCACCAAATGACGCCAGCGGTTTCCTGATTTTCCCCTGCGCAGTTTGCAGGGGAAAAAATCGCGCTTACAGGGTTTGCAGAATCTCATCGATGCGCGCTTTCAGCAAATCGCCGCGCCAACCTGTGAGCAATTCCGGGGTACGCGATGCGGTTTTCAATCCCCAGTACACACTCAGCACCTGATTGATCTGGCGGCGTGAAGCCAGCAATTCCTGACTAAACCCGGTTTCCTCGCTTACCTGCTGCACCAGCGCTTTAATCGCTTTGAATGTCTGTTTGTATTGCGGATGGTCGATCAGATTGCCCAGCGGTTGCGGCAGTGTGGCCTCATCCTGCGCCTGTGCTTCGGCGACCAGCGCCACCATCGCTTTACCGTGGAAGCGAATCTCATGACCGTTCAGGCCGAGATGGTCCAGCTCACCCAGGCTGCCCGGCATAAAACGTGCCACTTTCCACAGATTCTCTTCGCGCACCACAAAGTTAACCGCCATATCTTTCTGACGTGCGGTGTTAAGACGCCAGGCGGCCAGACGCTGCAATGCCGCCAGCTGACGCGGGCGCAGCTGCCAGGCATTGGTGATATCACGCCACGCCTCATTGGGAGCCTGCACATCAAGGCGCCGCTGGCACAGGTTTTCGCATTCGCTACGAGCCGCCGCCATGTTGCCCGCCGCTTCAGTTTGCGCCAGCAACTGATGGGCGATGGGCAGCAAATAGGCTACATCGGCTGCCGCATATTCACACTGCCGCTCCGTCAGCGGGCGAGCGAGCCAGTCAGTACGCGCCTCACTTTTATCCAGCTCGATTTGGTCGAAATGCATCACCATCGCCGCAAAACCCCATGACAACGGCTGACCGGCAAATGCCGCCAGAATCTGGGTATCAATCATCGGGTCCGGCAGGCAGTCAAAACGGTGCAGGAACACTTCCAGGTCTTCACCACCCGCGTGCAGGAATTTCGTGACCCGGGTATCACGCAGCAGGTCGATAAACGGCGTCCAGTCACTGATGTTGAGGGGATCGATCAGGACCAATTGCTCGCTATCAAACAGCTGGATCAGGCCCAGCTGCGGATAGTAAGTACGGGTGCGGACAAATTCGGTATCCAGCGCCACGGCAGCATGCTGGCGTGCTTTGTCGCACACCGCAGCCAGTTGGTCATTTTGGTCGATCAGGGAATAATTCACGTTATGTTTTCGCCGCGACTAACTGCGCGCAGCGCTCCATGTTAAAAGCAATAAAAACGCCGGACATTGCCGGCGTTAACCATTGAGCGAGGTACGCACTACTGCCCTTCCCGCTTCACCTCATCACGCAATTCGCGACGTAAGATCTTGCCCACATTGGTTTTAGGCAGCTCGTCACGAAACTCGATAATCTTCGGCACCTTGTAGCCGGTAAGCTGACGCCGACAGTGATCCAACACTTCTTCTTTGGTCAGGCTGGGATCTTTCTTCACGATGCAGACTTTCACCGCTTCACCGGAAAGATCGCTCGGCACACCAATCGCTGCAGCCTCGCGCACCTTCGCGTGCTGCATCAGTACATCTTCGATTTCGTTAGGATACACATTAAATCCCGACACCAGAATCATGTCTTTTTTACGATCAACGATGCGGATAAAGCCTTCGCTGTCCACGGTAACAATATCACCGGTATGCAGCCAGCCATTTTTCAGCACTTCTTCCGTGGCTTCCGGACGTTGCCAGTAGCCGATCATCACCTGCGGACCGCGAATGCAAAGTTCGCCGGGTTCGCCAGGTGCCACATCATTATCCTGTTCATCCACGATGCGCACATCGGTGGAGGGTACCGGTAAACCGATGCTACCGGTGTGGCAGGTAATGTCATACGGATTGACCGACACCAGCGGCGAGCATTCCGTCAGACCATAACCTTCCAGCAAATAGTGACCGGTCAGTTTTTCCCAGCGTTCAGCCACCGCCTTCTGCACCGCCATTCCCCCACCCGCAGACATACGCAGGGTAGAGAAATCCAGCTTATTAAAGTTGGCATCGTTCAGCAGCGCATTGAACAACGTATTCACGCCGGTAATCGCGGTAAACGGGAACTTCGCCAGCTCTCTGACAAAGCCCGGAATATCTCGCGGATTGGTAATCAGCAGGTTCTGCCCACCCAGGTCGAGGAACAGCAGGCAATTCACCGTCAAAGCAAAGATATGATACAGCGGCAGTGCTGTGACGACGCATTCCTGCCCCGGACGCAGCAGTTTGCCATACGTCGCCTTAGCCTGTTCGAGGTTGGCCTGCATGTTGCCGTGTGTCAGCATCGCGCCTTTCGCCACCCCGGTGGTCCCACCGGTATATTGCAAAAACGCCAGATCATCATTGGTGACATCGGGACGCTGGTAACTCAGCTGTTCACCCTGCTGTAACGCCTGACGAAACGGCACCGCGCCCGGCAGATGGTATTTCGGCACCAGTTTTTTCACGTAGCGGACGATAAAGTTGACCAGTGTGCCTTTGATCGGGGCCAGTTGATCGCCCATGCGCGTCAGCATCACATGTTTAACCTGCGTCTCTGCGACCACTTTTTCCAGCGTGTGGGCAAAGTTCGATACGATAACAATCGCGCAGGCACCGCTGTCATTAAGCTGATGCTTCAACTCGCGCGGCGTATACAGCGGGTTAACATTGACCACCACCATCCCGGCGCGTAACACACCAAACAGCGCCACCGGATATTGCAGCAGGTTCGGCATCATCAGGGCCACCCGATCGCCGGCTTTCAGCTTCAATCCATGTTGCAACCAGGCGGCAAAGGCGCGGCTTTGCTGCTCCAGCTGGCGATAGGTCATGGGCTGCCCCATGTTAACGAAAGCGACCTGATCGGCATATTGCGTTGCCGCATGCTCAAAAAGATCGATTAACGATGTATAGCGGTCAGCAGTAATTTCCGCTGGTACATCTGGCGGATAGCGTTTCAGCCAAACCTTAGTCAAAGATTCACCCCGAGATTCTTGTTGCTTAGCCATCGCCGCCTCTGCCATCAGTGTTATTAACAATATTTTAACTGATTGTACCAGTTTGCCGGGTTCGACCTGTTCAGGTTGCGAGGCTCATCACTAAATTTCGCGCTTCGGTTGCGTGCGCAATAAAAAAGCCCGCTCGCGAGCGCCGCGATCGGGCCGTAAATAACTGAAACAAAATATTATTCAGTCAGAATGGTTTGTACCTGTGCCGGACCGCTACTGTACATGCCCCAGTAAGGGTTAGGTCCCCAGTATCCTGGGTGATGGCGCGTCGGTCCGTAAAATATCCAGGGATCGATGGGCTGTGGTGGCGTCATCACTTGCTGGGTTAAATGCCAGCGCTGATAGCCTTTCACATCAATCACCACAAAATTATAGCTGGCCTGGCCTACGGTGCCTTTTTCGCTACCTTTGATGTTGCCCAGCACCGTGACGTACTGATTATTCACATCCGTCGGATCGACAAATCCGTGGATGTCGGCAAAAATACGGCCAACCGATGCCGAGCCAAGACGTGGACGCCCGCTGTCATCCAGCGGCTGAGTGGCGATTTCCAGACGCGTCAGACCATTCAGATTGGTGACGTTCACCACTTTACCGCCAAAGCGTGATTCCTGGCCAACGTAAAGCTGCGGCGCATTCATCACCCGTAATAAATCTTGCTGTGGAAGAGGAGAACTCCCTTTAATGGAATCCGGCACCGAAACACAACCGCTGAGCAACAGCGCGCAGGCTAACAGAGCGCCAGACATCCCTTTACGACTGATTGGCATAAAAGCCTCCTGTTATTTCTCAGATTAGACTGAAAGCGCAGCGATAAGTTGCGTGTTGGCTTAACGTCCCGGCAACTTTTTCCAGGCCACTTCATTACGCAGATAGACCGGCTCGGCGTGTTCCACGGCGACCGCTTCACCCCGTTGCCAGGCCGCGGCTGCCAGCGGCAACATATCCTCGGCTGCTGGCAGGGTTATCTCGCTGGTCACCAGCTGTGCACCCGCTGTGGTGAGCAGGTGCGGATAAGTCTGCCAGCCGGTACCGACAGTAGTCCATTCGCCGCTCAGGCTTTGGATACGTGCCTGGGCCGCTTCTGGCGACAACACCGCTTCGGTCTCTGCACCCTGCCATTCGCCATTGGCATCACGCTGATACTCTGCCCAGTAGACTTCGCCCATACGCGCATCAATCGCCGCCAGTACGCGCGTCGCGCCATTTTTACGCCATGCGCCCTGCGCCATCGTGGCTAAGGAGGAAACGCCAATCATCGGCAGATTCGCCCCCAGCGCCAGTCCCTGAGCAATGCCAATGCCAATACGTACGCCGGTAAAGCTGCCTGGTCCACGCCCAAAGGCCAGCGCGTCAAGCGCGGTCAGTTCCAGCTGCTGCGCCTGCAACAGCTCCTGCACCAGCGGCAGAATGCGCTGCGTGTGGTCACGCGGGGCGATTTCGAAACGGGCATCGATGTGCTGTTGATTCAGCAGCGCGGCAGAACAGGCTTCTGTCGCCGTGTCCAGGGCTAAAATTCGGGCGGACATAACAACCTCGGGAGATTCAAAATGGCGCGCATCTTACCACAGCCTGGCACAAATTAGTGACTCTCCTGCTCGCGGGCGAAGCGGATGGCGCGGTCAAGATCGCGGGTACGTGGCGTGGGAGGCAAACTATTGAGGAACAGCGCACCATAAGGGCGCGACACCAGACGCTGGTCGCAAATCACCAGCACGCCGCGGTCGTCGGTATCACGGATTAAACGTCCCACCCCTTGCTTCAGGGTGATGACCGCATCCGGCAGCTGGACATCGTTAAACGGATCGCCGCCGCGGATACGGCAATCTTCCATGCGCGCCTTGAGCAGCGGGTCTTCCGGCGAGGTAAACGGCAGCTTATCAATGATCACCAATGACAGCGCGTCCCCCCGCACATCCACCCCTTCCCAGAAACTACTGGTGGCCACCAGCAAGGCATTGCCCGCTTCAATAAACTGCTTCAGCAGCTGGCCTTTGCTGGTTTCGCCCTGCAACAGCACCGGTAGCGTCATGGAGGCGCGAAATTCTGCTGCCAGCTCACGCATCATCATGTGTGAGGTACAGAGGAAAAAACAACGTCCCTTGTTGGCGTCGATCAGCGGTTTCATCATGCGCGCCAGCTGACGGGCACCTCCAGGGCGGTTCGGCTCCGGTAAGTTGCGCGGCACGCACAACAACGCCTGACGGGCATAATCGAACGGGCTGTTGAGGATCAGCGTTTTCGCTTTATCGACCCCCAGCCGGCTGGAGAAATGGCTCATCTGTTCATTGACCGCCAGCGTAGCTGAGGTGAACACCCAGGCGGCTTTCCGATTATCCATCACTTCCCGGAAGCGTTCCGCCACAGAAAGCGGCGTCAGCGCCAGGGTGAAATGTCGGCTGGAGCATTCATACCAATAACTGAACCCCGGTTCGTCGATGGCACGCAGACGTTTCAGGCGTGTTCGATAGAGGGCGGCACGCTCAAAGGCAGCATCCAGCAACGCGGAGCGTCCCAGCGACAATTTGATCACGTCATAACAAAGCTCCAGCGCATCATCCAGCAGAGTCAGCATGCGCATCACGTTGTTATCGTTCAGCAGATCGCGCAGATTGCCACGGAAGCCCGGGTCCCCGAGCGTCAGGCGGAAATCCTGAGTGCATTGCGCCAGCCGATCGGCGGATTTCTGTAGCTGCTGCACATCACGCACTTCGGTACGGTAGGCAATGATGATGTCTTTGACTAAGTCGAGTAGCTGACGACTGGAGAGTTGCTGGCCAAAATACTGGCTGGCGATATCTGGCAGCTGGTGCGCTTCGTCAAAAATCATCACTTCCGCTTCCGGGATCAATTCCGCAAAGCCGCTCTCCTTGACCACTAAATCGGCGAGGAAAAGATGATGGTTGACCACCACCACGTCCGCATCCATGGCCCGTTTACGCGCTTTCACCACAAAGCAATCTTTATACAGCGGGCAATCACTGCCAAGGCAGTTGTCGTTGGTGCTGGTGACGTAAGGCCACACCGGACTGTCTTCGGCGACACCGATACAGCTGCTGATATCACCGTCAACGGTTTCTGATGACCAGCCGCGCAGGGTAATCAGATCGCCCAGCGCCTGGACGCTAAGGTCGCCACCGGTTTGCGTTTGTTGCTCCATCCGCTCAAGACAAAGATAGTTGGATCGGCCTTTCAGCAGCGCGGTTTTGCCTTTAAATTTCAGGGCACGGGCAATGGTGGGCAGATCGCGGTTATACAGCTGATCCTGCAGGGCTTTCGAGCCAGTGGAGATAATCACTTTTTTGTCAGCGCGCAGCGCGGGGGCGAGATAAGCGTAGGTTTTCCCGGTACCGGTGCCGGCTTCGACCACTAACTCCCCACCGGTTTTCACCGCCTCAGCGACCGCCTGCGCCATCTCGCGCTGCGCTTCACGCGGTTTAAAGCCAGGGATCGCCAGCGCCAGCGCGCCGTCAGCTGCAAAATCGTCTGCCACACATCCTCACCGATAACTCAAAAAGTACTGTAATTATGTCAGGATTCCACTCATGCGACCACAACAGATGACAGCACACCAGCCGATGTGTCAGGCTAGCAGCGCGAAAATTAAGGAGAAAATCATGACTATTACGCGTATCGATCCGGAACACCGCATGTCCGAAGCCGTTATTCATAACCAGACCGTGTATTACACCAGCGTACCGGAAAACCTTGATGAGGATGCGGAAGCGCAGACGGCCAATGCGCTGGCGGTGATTGACGCGATTCTGACCCGCGTCGGTTCCGACAAAAGCAAAATCCTCGACGCCACCATTTTCCTCGTCGACAAAGCCGACTTCCCGGCGATGAACCGTGCCTGGGATGCCTGGGTGTCACCGGGCAACGCACCGGTGCGCTGCACCGTACAGGCTGGTCTGATGAACCCGAAATATAAAGTCGAAATCAAGATCATCGCCGCGTTATAACGCGTTTCGGGCGTCAGGCGTCGTCTTCGTCGTCTTCAAAACGCGCCCGAATCTGCTCACCCTGGTGGCTCTGGCGAATTTCATGCGCCACCTGGGCAATCGCCTGACCACTGGCCATACCGCCCGCCATCAGTTCCTGAATACGCTCGACAGCCTGTTGTTGCTGTTCGTGAGATAATGCCGGAAGACCTGAAAACATAACTCGCTCCTGGGAAAAAGGGGACGCATTATTCCATGCGGAACAAACAGGTGCCAGCAGCAAAAAAATATGCCAGGCTAACGCCCTTGTTGCTGTTATCTGATTTGTCTCATGATCGTAAAAACCCTCGCTCTGAATTATACGCCGGATACGCTGCCGCAGCTTTTTTCCTCCCTTGCTCATCAGCCATGGGCGATGTTGCTGACTTCAGGTCATGCCGATCATGCGGATAACCGTTTCGATATCATGACCGCCGATCCGCGCGTAACCCTGGTGACCCGCGGCCCAGCGACAGAAATTACCCAGCAGGATACCACGCTCAGTTCAACCGACGATCCGCTCACGCTGGTACAACGCTACTGTGATGCCCTCGGTGTTCAGCCCGCTTTTACGGCGGACTTGCCGTTCCAGGGCGGTGCGATCGGTTTATTCGGTTACGATCTGGGTCGCCGTTTCGAATACCTGCCACAGCTGGCGCAACAGGATCTCAACACGCCGGATATGGCGGTGGGCATTTATGACTGGGCGTTGATTGCCGATCATCATCAGCAAAAACTGACACTGGTCGCGCTTGGTGATCCTGAGGCACGCTGGCAGTGGTTACAGGCACAAACCGCCCCTGCGGTTCAGCCCTTTGCCCTCACCAGTGAATGGCAATCCAACCTGAGTTTTGACGAGTATGCTCAGCGCTTTGCTGCCGTGCAGGCATATATACAGGCAGGTGACTGCTACCAGGTGAATCTGGCCCAGCGTTTTCAGGCCAGTTATCGCGGCGATGAATGGCAGGCGTTTCAGCGCCTGAATGAAACGAATCGCGCGCCGTTCAGCGCCTTTTTGCGCCTGCCGAAAAGTGCCATTCTCAGCCTGTCCCCGGAGCGTTTTCTTTCTCTTCAACAACGGGTGATTGAGACCCGGCCGATCAAAGGGACCCGCCCGCGTATGGCCGACCCGCAGGCCGATCGTCTACAGGCGCAGGAACTGGCCAGCGCAGAGAAAGATCGCGCCGAAAACCTGATGATTGTTGACCTGCTGCGTAATGATATTGGCCGTGTCGCCGAACCGGGCAGCGTCAGCGTGCCGGAACTGTTTGTGGTGGAGCCTTTCCCCGCCGTGCATCATTTGGTCAGCACGGTACGCGCGCAGTTACCGGCGACGCTTGCCGCCACCGACCTGTTACGCGCCTGTTTTCCGGGCGGTTCCATCACCGGCGCACCGAAAATCCGTGCGATGGAGATCATTGAAGAACTCGAACCTCACCGCCGCAATGCCTGGTGTGGCAGTATTGGTTACCTCAGCCTGTGTGGCCGTATGGATACCAGCATCACCATTCGCACGCTGATTGCCGAAAATCAGCAGTTATATTGTGCAGCGGGCGGTGGCCTGGTGGCTGATAGTGTCGTCGCGGCGGAGTATCAGGAAACGCTGCACAAAGTGAATCGTATTCTGCCCAGCCTGCAGGAGCCATTTTAAGATGAACGGAGCACTGACCCTCGATCAATTTCTGAGCCGTTTTGTGCTGCAACCCCCGGTTGCTGCGCCAAAAAGTGTGATCAACGGCCGACGCGCTGCGGTGCTGGTCCCGTTGATTGACGCTGCCGAGCCGGGGTTGTTGCTGACACGTCGATCCACACATCTGCGTAAACATGCCGGTCAGGTGGCTTTCCCCGGCGGCATGCAGGATGCCAGCGATGATTCACTGATCCACACCGCCCTGCGTGAGGCGCAGGAAGAGGTGGGGATTCAACCTGACCAGGTGCAGGTGGTCGGCGTTTTGCCTGCCGTCACCAGCAGCACCGGGTTCGCGGTGACGCCAGTGGTGGGCATTATTCCCGCCGGGCTGCCGCTCATCATCAATGCCGACGAAGTCGAAAGTGCCTTTGCCATGCCGCTGGCCGAGGCTTTGCGCCTCAGTCGCTACAGCGACCTGACACTGCGCCGGGGCCACCGGCAGCATCAGGTGTGGCTCTCCTGGTACGAAGATTATTTTATCTGGGGCATGACCGCTGGCATTATTCGCGCACTCGGTCAGCAAATCGCCCTTCCCGTCTGATTTTCCTCTCTGGCATGGCAGCTTGCCATCCTGTCATTTGCTGTTTTTTTCGCCGACAACGGATAACTATTTCTGTGCTGTATAATTAGTTTATTTCATGCGAAAAGCTGATCCTGTTGCAGCACCTGCGATTACTATTAGCCGCATAAAACGGCCTGCGCCGTACTAAATAAGATTTGTGAGGAGTGTCACCGGTGATTAGTGTTTTTGACATGTTCAAAGTGGGCATCGGCCCATCCAGTTCGCATACCGTCGGCCCGATGAAAGCGGGTAAACAATTTGTCGATCTGCTGGCCGAACAGGGTAAGTTGCAGGATGTCACGCGCGTTGCGGTCGATGTCTATGGTTCCCTGTCACTCACCGGTAAAGGTCACCATACCGATATCGCCATCATTATGGGTCTGGCCGGTGCTGAACCCGCTACTGTGGATATCGATGGCATTCCGGCATTTATTCAGGATGTCGAACAGCGTGAGCGTCTGCTGCTGGCGAACGGCGCACAAGAGGTTGATTTCCCACGTGAAGGTGGCATGGTGTTTCGTAGCGAAAATCTTTCTTTGCACGAAAATGGCCTGACGCTGTATGCCTTTGCCGGCGACCTGCTGATTCTCAGCAAAACCTATTATTCCATCGGCGGTGGTTTTATCGTCGATGAAGAACATTTTGGCCAACCGGTGCTGGATCAGGTTTCGGTTCCCTGGCCGTTTCACTCCGCCAAAGAGTTACTGAGCCACTGCCGCGAGAGTGGTTTGTCTCTGTCTGGCCTGGTGATGAAAAATGAGCTGGCGCTGCACAGCCGTGAGGAAATCTACAGCTACTTTGCTAACGTCTGGCAAACCATGCAGGCATGTATCGATCGTGGTCTGAATACCGAAGGCGTGCTGCCGGGTCCGTTGCGGGTGCCGCGTCGTGCGGCATCACTGCGCCGTCTGCTGGTCTCCTCGACCAAACATTCCAATGACCCAATGAATGTTATCGACTGGGTCAATATGTTTGCGCTAGCGGTAAATGAAGAGAATGCCGCTGGTGGCCGCGTCGTTACCGCCCCCACCAACGGTGCCTGCGGCATCGTGCCTGCGGTGCTGGCCTACTACGATCATTTTATTGAAAACGTCACGCCGGATATTTATATCCGCTACTTCCTTGCCTCCGGTGCCATCGGCATACTGTATAAAATGAATGCGTCGATTTCCGGTGCCGAGGTGGGTTGTCAGGGGGAAGTGGGCGTGGCCTGCTCGATGGCTGCAGCCGGTCTGGCGGAGCTGCTGGGGGCCAGCCCAGAGCAGGTCTGCGTCGCTGCCGAAATCGGCATGGAGCATAACCTGGGTCTGACCTGTGACCCGGTAGCGGGCCAGGTTCAGGTGCCCTGCATTGAGCGTAATGCCATTGCCTCAGTCAAAGCCATCAACTCCGCCCGTATGGCGCTGCGTCGTACCAGCGAACCGCGCGTTTCGCTCGATAAGGTGATCGAAACCATGTACGAGACCGGCAAAGATATGAACGCCAAATATCGTGAAACCTCACGCGGCGGCCTCGCCATTAAGGTGCAATGCGACTGATTCCTCTCTGACATGGCAGCTTGCTTCGGTGCGCAAAAAAACACCGATTGAACTTTTTTATGCATCTGCTGCTACCTCCGCCTGGTTAAACCAGATAGAGTGATTTACGCGCGGCCCTCGTTGGCCGCGCTGCTTTTTCAGTACCGCTTTTTTTCCTGAGCCGTGCTAAACCTGGCCGCCGCTATGCCGATAACTTATACGTTACTTTGGCTTTAATCCTGGTCCTTGCAAGGTGGTTACTGATGCTCATAGCCCAGCAATTTGTTGGTCAATTTCGCCGTAAGCGTTTGCTTATTGCGTTAGTGATCGCCGCGCTGGTATTAATTCTTACGCTGACTTTTCGTTATATCGAAGAGAAGTCACGTATTGAGCAGCAGTCACTGGATTTTGCGTCACGCGCCATCGAACGTTTTGATCGCATGTTTTCACCGCTGGATGTCTCCGCCAATAACACCCTGGGATTGGTTGGCGTACCCTGTCCGGAAGTACGTTTCCCACTGATTGAAAAAATCGCCGCGCTACAAACGGTGCGTTCAATACAGCTGGTGCAGAACGACACCCTGTACTGTTCCAGCATTTATGGTCCGAGTAATATTTCTTTCAGCCAGACTTACCCCGAACTGGCGATTAATAATCAGCGCATGATGTTAACCACCGATGATTACCTGTTAAAAGGTTCTCCGGTGCTGTTGCTGTGGACACCTAAATCGCTGGATAACCGCGAAGGTCTGCTTCAGGTGATTAATATCGAGCTGATGACCAATTATCTGCTGGAACCACAGTTGCCATGGGTGGAACGCGCCATTTTCAACGTTGGCGGCCAAAGCCTGGAGTATGGCAATCCGCTGATCGAACCGACTGTCCCCTCTGATGATGAAGTAGCCTACGATCAGGCATCCCTGCGTTATCCCTATACCATCACCCTGTATGGCCCCTCGCCCGCCCGTCTGGCGCTGAGTACCATGCCCTCGCAGTTACCGCTGGCGGTGCTGCTGAGCCTGTTGATGGGTTATATTGTCTGGCTGGCGACCGCTAACCGCATGAGTCTTAGCTGGCAAATTAGCTATGGCATCACGGCCAATGAATTTATGGTCTACTGTCAGCCGCTGATTAATGCCAAAAGCGGCGAATGCGATGGTATCGAATTGCTGCTGCGCTGGCATAATCCGCGCCAGGGCTGGATCGCGCCCGATGTATTTATTCCACTCGCTGAACGACAAAATTTAATTGCCCCGCTAACGCGTTTTGTCATCGCTAAAGTGGTGGATGAACTCCCGAACCTGCCACGTTGCCCCTCCTTCCATATTGCGATTAACGTCGCCGCCAGCCATTTCCACGATCGGGCGATCGTCGAGGATTTGCAGCGCATCTGGTGGCCGGCCAATCCACTGCCAGGCCTGGTGGTGGAATTGACCGAGCGCGATGCTTTACCCATCATTGATCAGTCGGTGGTGGCCCAATTGCATGAGATTGGTGTCAGGCTGGCGATTGATGATTTCGGCACCGGACACAGCTCGCTGGCCTATCTGAAAGACCTGAAGCCGGATGTGCTGAAGATCGATAAGATCTTTACCGCAGCCATCGGCACTGACGCAATCAACGCCACCGTGACTGATATGGTGATTTCACTGGCACAGCGTCTGAATATCGCCCTGGTGGCGGAGGGCGTGGAGACGGCGGAACAGGCGCATTATCTGCGCGAACGTGGTGTGGATCATTTGCAGGGATATTTCTATGCCCGTCCAATGCCGATTGAAGATTTCCCCGACTGGCTGGAACAACATCAGGCGCAATTGAATGCATAAAAAACGGCACCCGCGGGTGCCGTTTAGCATTATGCTTCTTCTTCTTCCTCATCGTGCGGTCGATCGCGGGTCACACGAACCAGGTCCACCCGATAATCTGTCGCTTCGATAATCTGGAAATGCAACGGAGGGAGATCAATCACTTCACCCGGCACCGGCAGTTGGCCTTTCTGATCGATCAACAGACCCGCCAGTGACGCGTGGTCATCTTCTGCTTTCACCAGCTCATGATAATCCAGCAGCTGTTGCAGGGAGTGCAAATCGGTGCCCCCTTTCACCAGCCAGCCATCACCATCGACGATAATGTCCGGAGTTTCATCTTCGTCAGGGAATTCACCGGCAATCGCTTCCAGCACGTCAAGCGGGGTAATCAAACCCTGCACCACGCCGAATTCGTTAGTGACGATCACGAAGCTGCCTTTGGCACGACGCAGCACGCCTAACAGGTTGATCGGGTCCAGCGTTTCCGGCACCACAATCGGTGGCGTATTGGCGGCGAAAGTCGCCACATCCATGCCGTGCTCCAGCGCGACCAGCAACTCTTTGGCGCGTACTACACCGATGATCTCATCCAGCTCACCACGGCATACCGGGAACAGGCTGTGCGGCGTATCCAGCAATTGAATGCGGATCTCATCCAGCGGACGCTCCACATCTACCCACGAGATTTCACCGCGTGGCGTCATGATGCTGCGAATCGAACGCTGTGCCAGCGTCAGCACGCCGTTGATCATATAACGCTCTTCATCTTTAAAGGCTTCCTGCGGCAATGCCTCCACCAGCGCTGACTCTTCCGTGTTGACGGCTTGCTTACGCTGACGTCCACCCATCAGACGCAAAATCGCTTCTGCGGTACGTTCACGCATCGGACGATGCGCCTGATGACGAATAAAGTTACGACGCGCAATCTGGTTAAACAGCTCGATCAGAATCGAGAAGCCAATCGCGGCATACAGGTAACCTTTCGGAATATGGAAACCAAAACCTTCAGCCATCAGCGACAGACCGATCATCAACAGGAAGCTGAGACACAGCACCACCACGGTGGGATGCGCGTTAACAAAACGCGTCAACGGTTTCGAGGCCAAAAGCATGACACCCATGGCGATCACTACCGCCGTCATCATCACCGGCAGATGGTTCACCATCCCCACAGCAGTGATCACCGCATCCAGTGAGAACACCGCGTCAAGCACCACAATCTGCGTCACCACCGCCCAGAAGCTGGCATAGCTGCGGTTGCCCTGATGCTCCAGATGGCGGTTTTCCAGTCGTTCGTGTAGTTCCATCGTGGCCTTGAACAACAGGAAGATACCACCGGCCAGCAGAATTAAATCGCGCCCGGAAAAGCTGAAATCGCCTACGCTGAATAGGGGTCGCGTCAATGTCACCATCCAGGAGATGAGTGACAGCAGGCCAAGTCGCATAACCAGAGCCAGCGACAGACCGATCAGACGCGCTTTATCGCGCTGCTTTGGCGGCAGTTTGTCCGCCAGAATGGCGATAAAAACCAGGTTATCGATGCCGAGAACAATCTCCAGCACGATGAGCGTCAGCAAACCCGCCCAGATTGAGGGGTCGAAGAGAAATTCCATCAATGACTCCTTACCAGGGGAATGCGTACACGTGAGCCGGTCTGCGCAATAAAGCGAGACAGCAGATCGTTAACGGTTTGGATAACGCCGGAAGGCGTGAAAGCATGCGCCAGCGGGCGCGGAGAAAGTGTGAAGCGACGTCGGTGACGGTCCATAAAGGTGAGCTAAAGCCCGGTACTCCTGAGGAATAAACAGAACGTTAATGTATCAGTTACATTTCTGGCGTCAAAAAATTTTCTTACATTTACAAACAGTAACAGCCTGAAAGGAGGAGAGATAAAAGCACAAATAAACCCCGTTACGCTCTCAATAACTGACAAACATCACATAAATTATTTTTTCACTCACTAAAATAAATCGCGACCTTATCGCTGTGCAGCGGAAAGTTTTGGCTTATTAATTGATGCTTTTCTTCATCTTAGCCCGAAACGATCCACATGAATCAACAACGGTAATTTTCATCGATTCCCGGCGAAGCCAGAGAATCTCTCATGCGAACGGAGGTAGCAAGTGACCATTGCTATTGTAATTGGTACACATGGCTGGGCGGCAGAACAACTGCTAAAAACAGCAGAAATGCTGTTGGGTGAGCAGGAAAATGTCGGATGGATTGATTTCGTTCCCGGCGAAAATGCAGAAACGCTAATAGAAAAGTATCAGGCGCGACTGGCCAATATGGACACCTCAAAAGGTGTACTGTTCCTGGTCGACACCTGGGGTGGCAGTCCCTTCAACGCGGCAAGCCGCATCGTGGTTGATAAACCGGATCATGATGTCATCGCCGGGGTCAACATTCCGATGCTGGTGGAAACCCTGATGGGACGAGATGACAATCCCTCACTGGAGGAATTAATTCACATCGCGGTCGAAGCCGGCCGTGAAGGCGTGAAGGCGCTAAAAACCGAAACGGCAGAACCCGCTCCTGCTGCACCGGCTGCCAAAGCCGCTCCGCAGCCGCAGAAACCGCTGGCTCCTGGCGAGCACATGAAGATTGGTCTGGCGCGTATTGATGACCGTCTGATTCATGGCCAGGTCGCCACCCGCTGGACCAAAGAAACCAACGTCACACGCATCATTGTCGTCAGCGATGAAGTTGCCAACGACCATGTGCGTAAAACACTGCTCACCCAGGTCGCCCCTCCCGGTGTCACCGCGCATGTGGTGGATGTCGACAAAATGATTCGTGTCTGGAACAACCCGAAATATGGCCGCGATCGCGTCATGCTGTTGTTCACCAACCCTACCGATGTCGAACGTATTGTTGAACAGGGCGTGGATATCAAATCGGTCAATATCGGCGGGATGGCGTTCCGTCAGGGCAAAACTCAGGTTAACAACGCGGTCTCTGTCGATGAAAAGGATATTGCCGCCTTCCGTAAACTCAATGACCGGGGTATTGAACTGGAAGTACGCAAAGTTTCTAACGACCCGAAACTGAAAATGATGGACCTGATTGCGAAGGTAAATCCGTAATTCGCCATCTGCGCCTGCGTACGTGGGCGAAAATTCGTGACCTTTGCTTAGGAGAAATGCAATGGAGATAACCTCGCTACAAATCGTTTTGATATTTATTGTGGCCTGTATCGCCGGGATGGGTTCGATTCTTGATGAGTTCCAGTTCCACCGTCCGTTGGTGGCCTGTACCTTGATTGGTGCGGTGCTCGGCGATATGAAAACCGGCATCATTATCGGTGGTACGCTGGAAATGATTGCACTCGGCTGGATGAACATCGGTGCCGCCGTGGCCCCCGATGCCGCCCTCGCCTCCATCATCTCAACCATTCTGGTTATTGCCGGAGGTCAGAGCGTCGGTGCAGGTATCGCGCTGGCGATTCCGCTGGCGGCAGCTGGCCAGGTGCTGACCATTATCGTTCGTACTATCACCGTAGCCTTCCAGCACGCTGCCGATAAAGCGGCCGAGAAAGGTAACTTGTCGGCGATTTCTTGGATTCACGTTTCCGCTCTGCTGTTGCAGGCAATGCGTATCGCGATTCCAGCGTTAATCGTCGCCATTTCCGTCGGCACCAGTGCGGTACACACCTTGCTGAGTTCGATTCCGGAAGTGGTAACCAATGGCCTCAACATCGCCGGTGGCATGATTGTGGTGGTTGGTTATGCGATGGTGATCAACATGATGCGCGCTGGCTACCTGATGCCGTTCTTCTACCTCGGCTTCGTTACTGCCGCCTTCACCAACTTCAACCTGGTAGCACTGGGCGTGATTGGTGTGGTAATGGCAGTGCTGTATATCCAGCTGGCACCGAAATATAACCGTGTTGCCGGTGCTGCTGCGGCCGGTCCTGCGCAAAACGACCTCGACAACGAACTCGATTAAGGAACAGGTGACATCATGGTTGATACAACTCAGTCTCAAAAGAAACTCACCCCCGGCGATGTCCGTGGTGTGTTCCTGCGCTCCAACCTGTTTCAGGGTTCGTGGAACTTTGAACGTATGCAGGCGCTGGGCTTCTGCTTCTCAATGGTGCCGGTAATTCGTCGTCTTTATCCGGAAAACAATGATGACCGTAAACAGGCCATCAAGCGCCACCTGGAGTTCTTCAATACCCACCCGTTTGTGGCCGCACCGGTACTCGGTGTCACCATGGCGATGGAAGAGCAACGTGCCAATGGTGCAGCGATTGATGATGGTGCGATAAACGGTATTAAAGTTGGCCTGATGGGCCCGCTGGCCGGTGTTGGTGACCCGATTTTCTGGGGTACGGTACGTCCGGTATTTGCGGCGTTAGGTGCCGGGATCGCCATGAGCGGTAGCCTGCTTGGCCCACTGTTGTTTTTCCTCTTGTTCAATATCGCGCGTCTGCTTACCCGTTATTACGGTGTGGCTTACGGTTATCGTAAAGGGGTGGATATCGTTAGCGATATGGGCGGCGGCTTCCTGCAAAAACTGACGGAAGGGGCGTCCATCCTCGGCCTGTTTGTCATGGGAGCGTTGGTAAACAAGTGGACACATGTCAATGTGCCGCTGGTGGTATCACGCATCACTGACCAGACCGGTAAAACCACCGTTACTACGGTTCAGTCGATTCTTGATCAGCTGATGCCGGGCCTGATCCCACTGCTGTTAACCTTTGGTTGTATGTGGCTGCTGCGCCGTAAAGTTAACGCCCTGTGGATTATCGTCGGCTTCTTTGCGATTGGTATTTTCGGGTACTGGATCGGTTTGCTCGGCCTGTAAAAGACTTAGCCGGGAGCATGTCTCCCGGCTGCTTATTGACGTTACCTGAGCGCCAACGTTCAGGTAACTTCTGTTAAGGAATCATCATGTCACTGACTGACGCCCTGATTGTCCTGTTGGTTGCGGGCCTGCTGTTGTTCGCCATCTACGATGAAGCCATTCTGCCGCGCCGTAATGGCCCAACCAAATTGCGGGTGGCGCTGCGCCGCCGCCATAAAATCGATAGCGCTATCTTTATCGTGCTGCTAATGATTCTGCTGTGGAATAACGTCAGCCATCAGGGGCCGCAACTGACCACCACCCTGCTGATGGTGTTGAGCTTTATGGCAGTCTGGCTGTTCTGGCTGCGCAGTCCGAAACTGCTGATGAAAAACGACGGTCTGTTCTTCGCCGGCGTATGGATTGATTATCGCCGCATCCAAAGTATGAACCTGTCCGAAGATGGCATCCTGGTGATGCAGCTGGAGCAGCGGCGTCTGCTGATTGCGGTGAAACAACTCGACGATTTAGAACGTATCTACAACACGCTGGTGGAAGCGCGTTAATCGCGCTGCCAGAGCGTCAGGGTGAAATCTGCGTCACAACTGAACTCAGTCGCCTCTGCCAGGGTTTGCCACACGTCTTCACGTGCACGCCAGGCGAAAGGTGTCATTTGCAGCAAGGTGGTTGCCGCTTTGCCGCTCAATGTCATGGTATAAGCCAGGTTTTGCTGTTCAACCTGATGAAAACCGGCATACGCCTTCTCTTCCGCCACATGCAGCTGCACTTCGCGATAAATTAACGCTTTAAATTGCTGCAAATGATGCGGACCAGGGGTCACCGTCAGCAGATACCCCCCCTGTTTTACCACCCGGCTTAGTTCATCTTCATTACAGGGGGCATAGATGCGCACAACCGCATCCAGTGAAGCATCGGCGAATGGCAGGCGCTGGCTTGAAGCCACGCAAAACTTTACTGAGCGATAACGCTTCGCCGCCATGCGAATGGCTGCCTTCGCCACGTCAAGACCACAGACCTGCGCTGACGGCAGCGCAGCAGCGATTGCTGCGGTGTAATAGCCCTCACCACAGCCAATATCCAGCAGTTGCGCTGAGGCACCCTGCAGACGCTGCGCCAGCCATGAGGCAAGATGATCGCGCAGTGGCTGATAATATCCGGCATCGAGAAACTCGCGTCTTGCCAGCAACATTTCCGGGCTGTCTCCCGGCTGACGGGAGCCTTTATGCTGAACCGGTAACAGATTGACGTACCCTTCTTTGGCCTGATCGAACTGATGTCCGGCATCACAGCGGTAGCTGGTGGCCTGCAACAGAAGTGGCTGGTGACAAAGCGGGCAAATCAAAGACATAGATAACTCCGGGTTAGCGATTCGCGGCGCAGTGTAACCTGGTCATCTGGTAACAGAAAGAATAAAGAAAAGCCCCGGTCAGTGACCGGGGCTTTAAGATTCGTTTCAGCGGTGCATGGCACCCAGCCTGGCGACGAAATCAGATAGCAGTGACGTTAACTGCTGCAGGGCCTTTCTGGCCATCCTGGATTTCGAATTCAACGTTTTGGCCTTCGGCCAGAGTTTTAAAACCATTACCCTGGATTGCAGAGAAGTGTACGAACACATCTTTGCTACCGTCAGCAGGGGTGATAAAACCAAAACCTTTAGACTCGTTGAACCACTTAACCTGACCTTTAATTTTTGCCATTTTTGCAAATTCCTTAGAGTGTTTATATTGCCCGGAGGCAGACTTACAGAGAAACCAGAGACGTTACTGCATGAGGCACTAATTTAAGGTTTCGGCAAGGAAGCGGTATTCAACGTCAACGTCTTTACTCGTAACTTCTTTACTGAAGATGCCATACATAAACAGAACTGTACCTCGTTTAACCCACGAATCGTTATCACATATCCGCAAATTAATGGCAAGCCATTTTTAAAAGGTCATCGACTTGCCGCACATAATTGCTAGCCAGGGCACACGCTTTGCCTGTTTCGCTTCCGCCGTCGTTTGCCGATACTGCACAAAAAAAGGTTATTGATCAGTATCATTACAACCAAAAATTGTTATAGTCGAATTAGGGGGAACTGTCCAATTCACCACTATTTAAACAGATAAACATACGCAAAAAATATTGCAAAAATATGGCATGGATAATGTAATCCACCAAAATGTTAACGTCTGACGCAACATATGTGCATAGTTCAAATCCTGTACAATAGTTTTTATTCAGTACAGCTTATTAATAGTTTTGCACCAAAATCAGGAAAATATAAACGTGCCTGCCCCAAATATATGCACAAATTTGATTTGGCATTTATCTCATTTTTTTCTAACGTCACAACAATTAAATGTTAAAAAAACGCACCAGCTGGCGGAATTTAACAAAATGAGCTTAGGACAAATCTGAATCGATATTCGGCAAACTGCGGCTCTCACCTATTCTCCACGGCGAAAAATCGGTTCCCGTCTCTCCTGCAGTGCGCAGTGCCTGTACCAGCACCGCGGGGGGTTCATCCAGCGATTCATCTGCCAGTTCAAACACTCCCCAGTGAATGGGGATGGTTACCGGCCTGCCGATTTGCTGCCACAATTGCACCGCCTGGTCCGGGTCCATATGCTGACCGCGCATGAACCATTTTGGTGCGTAAGCGCCGATCGGCAAGGCGGCAAGGTTAAATGGCCCCAGCTTCTGGGCGATGGTCGTGAGATTTTCACTGTAACCACTGTCACCCGAAAACCAGAAATTTAACGTGGTATTCCTGACCACCCAGCCACACCACAGGGAACGGTTACGGTCAAAGAAAGAACGCATACTCCAGTGACGTGCAGGTACCGCAGTAAAGTGGATACCGGCCAGCTCAATGCTCTGCCACCAGTCCAGCTGAGTCACGTGACGCACTCCCCGACGACGACACCAATCTTCCATACCGAGCGGTACTAGAAAATGCGCCTGCGGAAATTGTCGCGCGATACGCTTCACCGTCGGGCGATCCAGATGATCATAATGATTGTGCGAGATCAGCACGTAGTCGAGATGGGGTAACTGAGCAACGCTAAGCGGTGCCGGGGTTTTACGTTGTGGACCTACAAACGGCAGCGGTGACGCGCGTTGCGACAGGGCCGGGTCAATCAGCAGGTAACGTTGATTAACACGCAGCAGTAAAGCGGCATGGCCCAGCCACCAGATGCGATCATCATCACCACTTAAATCAGCCGGCTGGCACCAGTCACTGATAAATGCCGGATAGCCCGCCTGCGGTGGCAGAGGTAGCCCCTGCTCTTTGCGCTCACGCCGCCAGCGTTGCAAATCCCCGGGATGCCGTAACTCCTCTTCCGGGTTACGGAAGCCCTGCGGCGTGTGGTGCATTTTTGCCGCATCGTACCAGGGATTTTGCCAGGCCATTACCTCTCCACTCGATGATCAACGTTCCGGGATTAAGCGAATAAAATCGCGCTTTTCACTTTCTTCTTCGCTTTTTGTTGCAGTGTCTGGCTGTGCGTCGGCCAGACGGCGCAGTAGCGCATTTTGTTTCTTTTGTTCTTCCAGTAGCGCTTCCAGCAATTGAATCTGTTCGCTGGCCCGCACGCTGGCCCGGTTAACAAAGAACCAGGCGATGAAGGCCACAACGATAATGATGGCCAGTACGCCATAGCTAAACAACGGACTGGAATTTGCGGCTAACTCATTCATAACTGCCTCAGATTACTGATTAATGTCAAATACTCACTCAGCTGCTGATTCTACGCCTTGCGGCGGCAAAAGATAATGGGCACGAACGGAAAGCAGAATTTCCTGTGCGCCATCTTTCAGTTATCTCTGATCGATCTGGCGAGGAAAGCGAGGCATGCTGCTACTATAGAGATGGCAGCAACATCTGGACAGCTGCGTTATGTATCACATGGAGACAAAATGAAACTATTCATCCGGGCGATAGTGGTCATCGCCGTTATCTGGTTGGCAATGTTATTTACGGGTTATGGCGTGTTAACCGGCAGCAATAAAAACGCGGCCGGACTCGGCCTGCAATGCAGCTACCTGACTGCACGTGGCATGATCACTGCACAGTATCTGCATACCGATAGCGGTATTGTCGGCGTGACAGACTGCCCGCTGCTGAAAAAGAGCGGTGAAGTGGTCGATAACTGACCCGTAAACGGGCTGGTAACGCAGCCCGTTTATCGCATCGGTTTAAAAAGGATAGTTGTGATAGCCCATTTGCTCAGAGACAGCACGTGCGGCACGATGCAGCATGGCAACATATTCGTTTTTGCCTTCTTCCGAGAAACGAATCGTCGGGAATGAGATGCTCAGACCGGCAATGACGACGCCAAAGCGGTCAAACACCGGCACCGCAATGCAACGCAACCCCTCTTCCTGCTCCTCGTTATCTTCACCAAAGCCCTGCACCTTCACCTGGTCGAGCACCTTCAGTAATGCCTCAGCGCTGACGATAGTATTGGCGGTGCTGCGACGAAATTCCACTTCACGCAGGATCTCCTGCACCTCGCTACGATCGCGCCACGCCAGCAAGACTTTGCCAATTGCCGTGGTGTGCAGCGGATTACGGCGTCCAATCCGCGAATACATGCGCAGGTTGTAGAGCGAATCAATTTTGTGAATATAAACGATGCTGTCTTCTTCCAGCGCCCCGAGATGGATGGTCTCTTTGGTCAGACGTGACAGCTCACGCATCTGCACATCAGCGCTGCGAATCAGGTCAACATTTTGCAGCGCCTTGGCACCCAACTCGAATAACTTGAGCGTCAGCGAGTATTTTTCCGTTTCACCTTCCTGTGCCACATAGCCCAGCGACTTCATAGTCTGTAAAAAGCGATAGACGGTGCTTTTTGACATCATCACGCGCTGAGACAGCTCGGTAATGCCATGATCGCGCTCTTCCCCCAGCGCCTGCAAAATACCAAACACCTTCATCACCGAAGAAACGGAATCGGGCTGTTTATCGTTATCAGCGTTCGCCATCGCGTATCCTTTTTTAAGGTTGTTTCAAAAAAAACGGAACAGAAGCGCCAGTATATGCGTTTCAGGCCACAGGCGGCAATGCACAGCACTAAGCGACACATTCACAGATACTTTTTGTCATGTAATACGATGCTTTCCGGCACAGAATTGATTAGCATGATGATATTCACTTACTTCACTTATTCCTTCTATGTCCGCAACCTCACTTCAGGATGGTTTACCCGTTCCACAACGTTATGGCGCAATTATTACTATTGCGCTGGGCATTATGATGGCGGTACTGGATGGCGCGATTGCTAACGTCGCCTTGCCCACCATCTCACGCGAATTAAACGCCAGTCCGGCTGAATCGATATGGATTGTGAACGCCTATCAAATCGCCATCGTTATCTCGCTGCTTTCGCTGTCGTTTCTCGGTGACATGCTCGGTTACCGCCGCGTCTATCAGACTGGCCTGGCGCTGTTTATCGCGACATCGCTATTCTGTGCGCTGTCGTCGTCACTGAATATGCTCACCCTTGCCCGTGTACTCCAGGGATTCGGTGGCGCGGCGCTGATGAGCGTTAACACCGCACTGATACGCATCATCTATCCACAGCGCTTCCTTGGGCGCGGCATGGCGATCAACTCGTTGATCGTGGCCGTGTCCACCGCCGCAGGCCCGACGGTAGCAGCTGCTATTTTGTCGGTTGCCAGCTGGAAATGGCTGTTCCTGATTAACGTACCGCTGGGGATTATTGCTCTGTGGCTGGCGCTGCGTTTCCTGCCGGATAACCAGCAGAAAGCGAAGCAACAGAAGTTTGACGTGGCCAGTGCCATTATGAACGCGCTGTTCTTTGGCCTGTTGATCTCGGCGCTGAGTGGTTTTGCCCAGGGCCAAAATCACTGGCTGACACTGGGTGAAGTCGTGGCGCTGCTGTTGGTCGGCGTGGTGTTTATTCGTCGCCAGTTAGCGATGCCGGTACCGCTGCTGCCGGTGGATCTGCTGCGCATTCCCATCTTCACCCTCTCTCTCGGCACCTCTATTTGTTCATTCTGCGCCCAGATGCTGGCAATGGTTTCACTGCCCTTCTTCCTGCAAAACGTGCTGGGACGTGATGAAGTGGCCACCGGCCTGCTGTTGACTCCCTGGCCGCTGGCAACGATGGTGATGGCCCCGATCGCCGGTCGTCTGATTGAGAAGGTGCATGCCGGTCTGCTGGGTGGACTGGGGCTGGCGATGTTTGCGGCCGGTCTGTTTCTGCTGGCCCTGCTGCCCTCGCAGCCAGCCGATGCTGATATTATCTGGCGCATGATGCTGTGCGGTGCGGGTTTTGGCCTGTTCCAGTCGCCCAACAATCACACCATTATCTCCTCCGCGCCACGTAACCGCAGTGGTGGTGCCAGTGGTATGTTAGGAACCGCACGTTTGCTGGGACAAAGCAGCGGGGCTGCGCTGGTGGCGTTGATGTTCAACCTGTTCAGTGAGAGCGGCACTCATGCCTCGCTGATTCTGGCCGGTGTCTTTTCAAGCGTCGCTGCGGTGGTGAGTATGGCGCGCATGACACAATCGCGTGAAACTGCCGAATCTTAAAAACCGTAGCGGCGCGATTTATTGCGCTGTTTTAAAGGCGCGCGATAAATCGCACCGCTACAGAATATGACGTTACTTCAGATATGCACCGCTGCGTAACGCTTCGATTCGCTTATCCAGCGGCGGATGTGACATAAACAGCTCGCTGAGCGATTTACCTTTACCATTGATACAGAAGGCCATCATGCTGCTCGGCTCCTGCGGTTCATAGCTGGTTTTCAAACGCTGCAACGCGGCAATCATCTTCTCACGACCGACCAGCTTCGCTGACCCCGCATCGGCATGGAACTCACGATGACGCGAGAACCACATAGTGATGATGCTGGCGAGAATGCCGAATACCAGCTCCAGCACGGTAGCTACCGCAAAGTAGACCAGCGGGTTGCCGTTACTGCTTTCTTCACCATCGCGGTTGCCCGACAGGAAACCGGAAGCCACCTGGGCAATGATACGTGAAATGAAGATCACGAAGGTGTTCACGATACCCTGAATCAGCGTCATGGTGACCATGTCGCCGTTGGCAATATGGCTGATTTCATGGGCCAGAACCGCTTCTGCTTCATCGCGACTCATGTTTTGTAACAGCCCGGTGGATACCGCCACCAGCGATGCATCACGACGTGCACCAGTCGCAAAGGCGTTGATATCGGGCGCGTGATAAATGGCAACCTGCGGCATAGCAATGCCGGCCTGCTGAGCCTGGCGGCCAACGGTGTCCATCAGCCAGCGTTCCGTTTCGTTACGGGGTTGTTCAATCACTTCACCACCGACTGAACGTAACGCCATCCATTTGGACATCAGCAGTGAAACAAACGCACCGCCAAAGCCAAACAGACCTGCCATAATCATCAGACCCTGAACACTGCTTGACTGGATTCCTGTCAGACTGAGAATCAGTCCGAAAACCAACATCACCGCCAGGTTGGTGATCAGGAAAAGAGCAATACGCATCATAAACGTTAATCTTCCTCAGTTGTGCTCGCGCTTATACGCGGATATACATCCTAGGGTCATTACGCAGCATTTCAAGCAACCTTAATCTTTAAGTGTCTAAAAAGACATAACTTTACATTCAGTAATGTCTCTGCGCCTGGCAAACATTAAGCAGATTAAGGGATAAAAAAAAGCACCGCATTGAGCGGTGCTTGTGATTTACGCCTAACGATTATTTACTGCCCGCTGCCTGCGGCTGGGATTTCTCCAGCTGCGCCAGGTCATTGGCAATTTTCACCGTTTCATCCAGATACGGATCCGGCTCTTTGTAATCCTTCGGCAGATCGTCGAGACTCTTCAGCTGCGGTTTGCCCTCGGCCTGATAACGCGCGTTGATACGTTCCAGACGCAATGCATCTTCATCATGGTTCTCTTTCTCGCGCTGGACAAGATTGAGAGACACGATATTGCGTTTGTCTTTGGTCGCGTTGAAGCGCGCAATATCTTTCATGATGTACTGGAACTCGCGATCTTTGGCGATGCGATCGTTATGCTCTTTGGTCAGTTCCGGCACCAGCGGCGTGATATCACCGGTTTTGGTGTAGGTCGCCGCACTGACGCTATCCCACGGTAAGGCGTTATCTTCAAACTTCTCACCGGTCTCTGCCGCTTCGACGCCGGTCGGCATCAGCAGATCAGGCGTGACGCCTTTACGCTGGGTGCTGCCGCCATTGATACGGTAGAACTTCTGAATGGTGTACTGGACAGAACCCAGTGCAGGCCATTCCGGACGCAGCATCTGATCATAGATACGGTTCAACGAACGATACTGCTGCACGGTACCTTTACCGAAGGTCGGTTCACCGACAATCAGCGCGCGGCCATAATCCTGCATGGCGGCGGCAAAGATCTCAGACGCGGAAGCACTGAAGCGATCCACCAGCACCACTAATGGGCCTTTGTAGTACACGATGCCGTCATTATCACTGTCCTGACGCACGCGACCATTGTTGTCACGCACCTGCACAACCGGGCCACTTGGAATAAACAGGCCTGAAAGCGATACCGCCTCAGTCAGTGCACCACCGCCGTTGGTACGCAGGTCAATCACGATGCTATCGACATTCTGCTTCTGCAGTTTCTGCAGCTGTACTTTCACGTCATCCGTCAGACCCACGTAGAAGCCCGGGATATCCAACACGCCGACTTTTTCTTTGCCGACGGTCTGCACCGTGCCTTTCACCGCGCGGTCTTCCAGGCGGATTTTCTCACGCGTCAGGGTCACAATGCGGGTTTTGGTCCCTTTGCCAGCAGGCAGGATTTCCAGCCGCACTTTGCTGCCTTTCGGCCCTTTGATTTTGGCTACCACATCATCGAGACGCCAGCCGATGACATCTTCCATCGGTTTACCGGGTTGAGCCACGCCGACAATACGATCGCCTACGCTGATCGATTTGCTCTTCGCCGCCGGACCACCGGCCACCATCGAATTGATTACCGTGTAATCATCATCCATCTGCAACACAGCACCAATGCCTTCCAGTGACAGGCTCATCTCGGTGTTGAATTGCTCGGTGTTACGCGGCGACAGATAGTTGGTATGCGGATCGATTTCGTGTGCAAAGGCGGTCATCGCCAGCTGGAACACGTCTTCACTGTTGCTCTGCGCCAGACGACGAATAGCAAAGTTATAACGCTTGGTCAGCGTGTCACGAATCTCTTTGTCATCTTTACCGGTCAGCTTGAGGCTCAGCTCATCAAATTTGACCTTCGCATCCCACAGCGCATTTAGCTCATCGGTGCTTTTCGGCCACGGTGATTTGCTGCGGTCAATGTCGATGGTGTCATTGCCGGTAAAGTTCATCGGGCGATTTAGCACGCTCAGCGCATACTGATAGCGCTCAAAGCGGCGTTTCTGCGCCAGATTGTATAAATCGTAAAAAACATCCAGCTTGCCGCTGCGCAGTTCATCACCCAGCGTGGTCTTCTTATCGGCAAACTGCGCGATATCTGAAGCCAGCAGCACATTGTGGTTGTAATCGAGCAGATTCAGGTAGCGATCAAAAATTTTCGCAGAAAAATCCTGATTCAGGTCGAACTGACGATAATGCGAACGGGTAAAGCGCGAGGTGACGCGTTCACTGACGGTGGGATGCTGTGGTTCTTCGTGTAACTGGGGAATCTGATCTGCGCGGGTAATGTTATCCGCAGCAAAACTGGGGCCTGCCAGCAGCAGGCCCGCGATCATACCGATCTTAAAAATAGTGTTCATGCCAGGGTCAGCCTCCGTTTCAGAACTGCAAATGTTCTGCGCGCACAATCATTGCCATGCCGGAAGCGAGCTGTACCCGAACGCCATCTTTAGTAATTTCAAGAATGGTTGCGTCCATCGCACTTTTGCCTGCTTTAACTTTAATATTCTGGCCGGGTTGCAAAGTTGAGGTATCAGTGATGGGTTTAGCTCGCGGTGGGCGTGGCGCAGCGTTACGTTCAGCAGAGGCGGCACGCGGTGCCTGCGGACGCGGTTTACGCGGCGCATCACCTTCAGCGGTTTTACGCGGAGCCGGTTTGCGCGGACGACGTTCGCCCGTCTCTTCACCTGCTTCACGTTTCTTCGCTTTTTGTTGCTCGCGCTGTACCTGAACACGCGCTTTCGCTTCTTCCAGCTGTTTGCGCGCATGTTCAACATGTTGCTCATCCAGCACGCCACAGGCGTTGCCGTCGAGGTCAACACGGATGGCACCCGCTTTAATGCCGTAAAGGTAACGCCAGCTTGAGGTATAAAGACGCAAGGCCGAACGCAGTTGCGTCTTGCTCAGGCCCATATCGCCCTGAACACGCTCGACCAGATCCTGAAAGATACCGATTTTGAGCGGACGCGCTTCACCTTCGGCGCTAAAGCAGTGCGGAAAACGCTCCGCCAGAAAGGCGATCACTTCTTTACTGCTATTCAACTTAGGTTGATTTTCCATGAAATTTCCTGATTACAACGGGTTTGCCGACCAGAGCAGGCATGAACAGGCGACATTATAATGACAACATCGCCAAATGCTATGTGATCCAGTCGATTAGCTGCGCGTCAGTTGAAGAAATTTTTCAATGTCGCTGCCCGCCAGTACTTCACAAAGCCCGTCAGTAAGGGCCACCAGCCCCGCTTCATCCTCACTATCGAAGCGAGAATAAACCGTACTGTCGATGTCCAGCACACCGACTAACGTGCCATTCACTTTCAGAGGAATCACGATTTCCGCATTACTGGCGGCGTCACAGGCGATATGACCGGGGAAAGCGTGCACATCTTCCACGCGCTGCACTTTCTCTTCTGCAATCGCCGTGCCACAAACACCCTTGCCTACAGCAATACGCACACAGGCAATTTTGCCCTGGAAGGGACCCAGTACCAGCGTATTCGCTTCAGTCAGCAAATAAAAACCTGCCCAGTTGACGCCTTCCAGGCGTTCAAACAGTAACGCGCTGCAATTACCCAGCGCAGCGAGGAAAGAGGTTTCACCCGCCAGCAGCGCACGCGCATCGCGATTTAAATCCTCGTAAAAGGCTTTTTTGTTCATTGTTTAACCATAATTCGACGCAGCGAAGCCGCGTGTGTCACTCAGTTGTTAAAATAAGCACTAATTATCCAGCGTCACAAGGTGAATCATTGTGTTAGTTACTATACCCTTAGCTTTCTGTGGATCGAACTTCATGCCACCACAGATGTCTCAGCCAGCAACCTGCTGCCTGACATGCCGGTAACTGTAACGAACGATGGGCCACTTGCGTCACCCTATGAAAATTCACGCTATCAGCCAGACGTTGCCCCACGCACGTTATCAGCGTTGTCCGCAATGCGATACCCTTTTTTCCTTACCGGATGTTAAATCGCATCAGGCGGCCTACTGCCCGCGTTGTCACGCTCGTATTCAGAGTGGTTTTGACTGGTCAATGACGCGTCTGACCGCGATGGCGGTCACCATGCTGATGCTGATGCCGTTCGCTTTTAGCCTGCCGCTGGTGGATATCCGGCTGCTGGGTATGCGCATTAATGCCAGCCTGCTGGAAGGGGTGGTACAGATGACGCAGCAAGGCGATGTCATCACCGCATCCATCGTGGCGTTTTGCACCATTGGCGCCCCCATGACGCTGGTGGCGGGCATTAGCTATTTGGGCATCGGTCACGCGCTGGGGATGAATCTGCGTCCGGTATTGCTGATGCTGGAGAAGCTGAAAGAATGGGTGATGCTGGATATCTACCTGGTCGGCGTCGCGGTGGCGTCCATCAAAGTACAGGACTACGCCACGCTGGAAGTGGGTTATGGCATGGTGGCTTATATTGCACTGACGGTACTTAGCGTGCTGACGCTGATTCATCTTAATGTCGAGCAACTGTGGGAGCATTATTATCCGCAGGCAGTCCCCACCTCACCGCCTGAGCAATGGCAGGTTTGCCTGAACTGCCATCACACCGGTATGGCAGATGATCGCGGGCGCTGTACCCGCTGCCATACGCCGCTGGATTATCGCCGCCGCCACAGCCTGCAAAAATCCTGGGCATCATTAATTGCTTCCATCGTGCTGCTCATTCCTGCCAATCTGCTGCCGATTTCGGTGGTGTATGTTAACGGGGCGCGGCGCGAGGACACCATTTTTTCCGGTATTCTCGGCCTGGCTTCCGGCAATATTCCGGTGGCAGCGGTGGTGTTTATCGCCAGTATTCTGGTGCCCTTTACCAAAGTGCTGGTGATGTTAACGCTGCTGCTCAGTATTCATTTCAAATGTGAACAGGGGCTGAAAACCCGCATCCGCTTGCTGCGCGCCGTGACCTGGGTTGGTCGCTGGTCGATGCTGGATCTGTTCGTCATTTCATTAACCATGTCGCTGGTCAATCGTGACCAGCTGCTGGCATTTACCATGGGACCTGCCGCGCTCTATTTTGGCTCGGCAGTGATCCTGACCATTATGGCTGTAGAGTGGCTTGACAGCCGCCTGATCTGGGATGCACATGCAACAGGAAACGCCGACTACACCGACTAGCGCAAATCTGCGAAACAAACGCAAGATTTCGCCGTTCTGGTTACTGCCCATTATCGCCCTGCTGATTGCCGCATGGCTGTTATGGACCAATTATCAGGAACGCGGGACCATCATCACCATCAACTTCCAGACTGCCGACGGTATCGTGCCGGGGCGTACGCCTATTCGCTATCAGGGCGTGGAAGTGGGTACGGTGCAGGGTATCGTGCTGAGCAATGACTATCGTAGCATCCAGATTAAAGCCAGCATTAAAAGCGACATGCGTGATGCACTCCGCGACAACACCCAGTTCTGGCTGGTGACACCAAAAGCCTCGCTGGCCGGGGTCTCCGGGTTAGATGCCCTGGTAGGTGGCAACTACATCAGTATGATGCCGGGCAGCGGTAACCCACAGGAACACTTCACAGCGCTGGATACGCAACCGAAATACCGTGTGAATACCGGTGAGTTATTGATCCACCTGCGTGCACCCGATCTCGGCTCGCTGAATACCGGTTCGCTGGTGTATTACCGCAAAATTCCGGTTGGCCGGGTCTATGACTACAGCATCAACAGTAATACTGATGGCGTGACCATTGATGTGCTGATTGAGCGCCGCTTCATTAATCTGGTGAAAAAACAGAGTCGGTTCTGGAATGTTTCTGGCGTGGACGCAGATATCAGTCTGAGTGGGGCCAAAGTCAAACTGGAGAGTCTGGCGGCACTGGTTAATGGTGCCATTGCCTTCGATTCTCCCAACGAAGGCCAGCAGGCTGACACCGATCAAAACTACCAGCTCTATCCCGACCTCGCACAAAGCCAGCGCGGGGTGCAAGTCAGCCTCGACCTGCCGAGCGGTGATAACCTGAAAGCAGACAGCACGCCGCTGATGTATCAGGGGCTGGAAGTGGGCACCTTAACCAAGCTGAATTTGCTGCCTGGCGGTAAAGTGACCGGGGAATTAACCGTTGATCCCTCCGTCGCCGGATTGATGCGTACGGGCACCCGCATTGAAATGCGCTCGCCAAAAATCAGCCTGACAGATACCAATCTCAGCAGCCTGTTAACCGGCAATACCTTTGAACTGGTGCCCGGAGAAGGTCAGCCGCAGGATCACTTTAGCGTATTACCGGCCAGTGAATCTTTGCTGCAAAAACCGGATGTCCTGACGCTGCAACTTAATGCGCCAGAAACCTACGGTATCGACGCCGGACAACCGGTGATGCTCTACGGCATGAAGATAGGCCAGGTCATCTCACGGGAACTGGACGAAAAAGGCATCAGTTTTGTGGTGGCCATCAATCCGGAATATCGCCATCTGGTACACGGTGACAGCAAATTTATCGTTAACAGCCGCATTGACGTGAAATTCGGCCTTGATGGCATGCAGGTACTGGGTGCCAGTGCACGTGAATGGGTGGATGGCGGTATCCGTCTGGTTCCGGGGGCAAAAGGCAACCCGCAGATGCGTTACCCATTGTATGGCGATGCTGAGCGTGCAGAGGAAGGGATTATTGGCGATCAGCCCCCTGCCACGCTGAAACTGACAGCCAGCAGCCTGCCTGATGTTCAGACCGGTTCTGTGGTGCTGTATCGTAAATTCCAGGTGGGTGAAGTGGTCAATGTTGTGCCGCGCGCCGATGCCTTTGAAATCTCGATTCATATCGAACCGCAGTATCGCAAACTGCTTACCAGCGAAAGCGTGTTCTGGGCCGAGGGGGGTGCCAAGGTGCAGTTGAATGGTAGCGGTCTGACCGTGCAGGCATCACCACTGAATCGTGCGCTGAAAGGTGCCATCAGTTTCGATAACCTGAGCGGTGCGCAAGCGGCAAAAGGGGTGAAACGGGTACTTTATGCTTCGGAAACCGCCGCACGCGCCGTAGGCAGCCAGATTGCGCTGCACACCTATGATGCCAGCAAACTGTCAGCCGGCATGCCGATTCGTTATCTTGGCATTAACGTCGGCCAGGTCGAGTCGCTCTCACTGAGTGCCGACAACAACCAGGTGGTGGCAAAAGCCGTACTGTATCCGGAATACGTACAGGACTTTGCCCGTATCGGCAGCCGTTTCTCGGTGGTCTCTCCGCAGATTTCTGCCGCTGGCGTCAACCATCTTGAGACCCTACTGCAACCTTATGTCAACGTCGATCCGGGCAAAGGTGCCCAGGCGCGCACTTTTGAGCTTCAGGACAGCACCATTACCGATTCACGTTATCTCAATGGTCTGACAATCTTTGTTGACGCGACAGAAGCCGGTTCACTCTCGGTGGGTACACCGGTGCTGTTCCGTGGGGTGGAAGTCGGTACCGTTACCGGCACCTCGCTGGGCAATATGGCGGACCGCGTCCAGGTGGCGCTACGCATCAGTAAGAAATATCAGCATCTGGTGCGCAACAATTCGGTGTTCTGGCTGGCATCCGGCTATAACCTGAATTTCGGCCTGATTGGCGGCGTGGTCAAAACCGGCACCTTCCAGCAATTTATTCAGGGCGGGATTCAGTTTGCCACCCCGCCAACCGTGCCACTGGCACCGCAGGCGGGTGCGAACAAACACTTCCTGTTGCAGGATGAAGCGCCGAAAGACTGGCGCAACTGGGGAACCGCGATTCCCGACCCCGCACAACCCTAAGCAAATCGGGCAGCCTGGCTGCCCGATTCTCTTTCGCGTGTTACACTTCGCGCTCTGTTTGCTATCCCCGGAAGAAACCCGTGTCCGAACGTTTTCCTGAAGATTTCCTCACGCTGATGCGTGCCAGCCTGCCCAACGATGAAGAACTGCAACGTTTTCTCGCCATCAGCCAGCAACCGTTACGCCGCAGCTTGCGTGTGAATACCTTAAAAATCAGCGTGTCTGATTTTCTGGCGTGTACCGCACATTACGGCTGGCGACTGACGCCCATTCCGTGGTGCGCTGAAGGATTCTGGATTGATCGCGACGACGAATCGCTGCCGCTGGGCAGCGTGGCGGAACATCTTAGCGGGTTGTTTTATATTCAGGAAGCCAGCTCGATGCTGCCGGTCACGGCATTGTTTGATGCCGCGCCCGATGCGCGTCAGGTGATGGATGTTGCCGCAGCACCTGGCTCTAAAACCACGCAAATGGCGGCGTTGATGCACAATAATGGCGCGATTCTGGCTAATGAATACTCCGCCAGCCGGGTAAAGGTGTTACATGCCAATATCAGCCGCTGTGGGGTCAGCAATGTCGCCCTGACCCATTTCGATGGTCGTGTGTTTGGTGCGGCATTGCCTGAGCAGTTTGATGCCATCCTGCTGGATGCCCCCTGCTCCGGAGAAGGCGTAGTACGTAAAGATGCCGATGCGCTGCGTAACTGGACCCTGGCCAGCACTGAGGACATCGCCGCCACCCAGCGCGACCTGATTGACAGCGCTTTTCACGCCCTGCAACCTGGCGGCACGCTGATTTATTCCACCTGTACGCTCAACCAGATTGAGAATCAGCAGGTCATCAGCTGGCTGCAGCAACGTTATCCTGATGCTGTCGAAATTATACCGCTGGATGGCCTGTTCGCGGGTGCCGAAAAGGCGCTGACGCCAGAAGGCTTCCTGCATGTGTTCCCGCAAATCTTCGACAGCGAAGGCTTCTTTGTCGCACGTCTGCGTAAAACCACCAGCGTATCGGCATTACCCGTTCCAACTTATAAAGTCGGCAAACTCCCCTTTTCACCTGCCAGCCGGAAATTGACGGCTGAAGTGATGCAGGCAGCAGCAAAAGTTGGCCTGCACTGGGACGATAATTTGCTGTTATGGCAGCGTGATAAAGAATTGTGGCTGTTCCCCGCCGCGCTGGAAAGCTGGCTGGGTAAAGTGCGCTTCTCGCGCATCGGTATAAAACTCGCGGAAACCTTCCCGAAAGGGTATCGCTGGCAACACGAAGCCGTGGTCGCTCTGGCACAGCCGGATAGTTCGCTGGCCTTTGCGCTGACGGAGGCCGAAGCGGAAAGCTGGTATCGCGGTCAGGATATCCATCCGGAGCATCTGCCCGAACGGGATGAGGTGATTGTGACCTGGCAGCAGCAGACACTCGGTCTGGCAAAAAAGGTCGGCAATCGTATCAAGAATAGCTACCCGCGCGAGCTGGTGCGCGATGGTCGTTTGTTTCGGTAAAGGTTACTGCAGCTGCACCAACGTGAGCCGGTTGCCGAATACGGCACCGGTATCGATATAATGTTGATTGGCAGCGTTGAGCGGTTGCTCCAGCGGGGTATGGCCAAAATAAAAATCGCTTGCCCCCTCAATTGCTGCCGAGTTACCGCGCTGATGTCGCCCCAGCCGGTCGCGGCTCCACACCACCTGATGCCAGTCAACTTCTTGCCCCAGTGAGTAGTGACTGGCCGGATAATCCGCATGGGCGATCACCACCACGCGGTCGGCGAGTTGCAGATGCAAAATCAACGGCAATGCAGCACAACGCTTTAGCGCATGACGCGCTGCAATCACCTCACTGCCGCGCAATTGCCAGAACCATTCCCCCCCATTCATCAGCCATAGCATCGGGTCCTCGCCCTGCAACGCCGCGATAGCCATCTGTTCATGATTGCCACGTACACATCGAAACCAGGGTTCATCCAGCAATGCCAGACAACCGGGACTGTCGGGTCCCCGATCGATCAAATCACCGACGGAAATTAATAAATCCTGCTGCGTATCAAACTGATGCAGAATCAATTGTGAATCAAGCTGAGTGCGACAACCGTGTAAATCGCCAACTACCCAGATGTGGCGCCATGCTTCCGCATTGACCGTTTGATAAAACATATTGGTCTCCTGAAAGCTGGTTTACTGGAAGTTTAGTGAATCCGGCTTAAAGTATAGCCTGGCGACCTGCAGGCATCGGAGGGAAGCGTGAACAGCCGTAAACAATTTATTGGCGTACTGGTAGTCATTTTTGTCGGCAGCGTATTGCTGTTGGAAACGCTTGCACGGCTGGTACATTTGCTGGTGGTGGGATAAGGGTGATGTCGCTGCCAGATTCAGCAGCGGCCGCATCCTGCAGCCCTGATGAACGTCCCTTCCGGCGCTTATCTCCGGCACTCATTGAAGGTGTTAGCTCTGCGAGGGACGGCAGCTACTGTAGTTCTTCGGAGTATTCCGATCAAGTTAAATGATATTAACTATCATTCTCACTAAAAACCCTCAACACGACAACTAATCTCTCAATAAATCAGATTGTTAGGATTTGACGATGGACATTGCCCGCTGGAAACGGCGAGATGAAATGGTAAGCATCCACAGCCACATAGCCTCCCCGTTTTTTGCCAGGCTTATACAAACGTAGTTTGAGAGGGAGCCGTTTATGAAAGATTATTATAAGATTGATTTGGAAACCTTTATGCAAAATAACAAACTGTTAATTGCTGAGATTAAAAGCAAAGCACCGGTTTATGCTGATGATATGGGTATGGATGAAGTGCAATATATTAACCGCGAAATAAAACGTGCTCATCTGGAATATATTGAGAGTCTGGGTATAAAAGATCCTTACGAATATTACATTACCCAACACGAAGAAGATCGCTATCTTGCCGACCAACTTATCGCACAACACCGTAAAGCACTGCGCCCCGCTTCTTAACCCCCTGGCATGGTTGCCACACAAACAGCGCGGCAACCTGCTGCTGAGGATAAGTCATTAGCTAGCGCGTGATAAAGAAAATCGCGGCCATAAAGCCCAGAAATAATACCGCAAAGGTAATGAAACCCAGTCGTGGCGATTTAGCCCGACCAACCAGCGCGGAAATAAACACCGATAATAAGGTTAATGTGCCAATCATCACCCAGAGAAGGTATTGCGTATTTGCCATGTAGGATCCTTATAAGCAGGCAACAACAATAAAGCGTCATCTTATACCATTTTTTTGCCCGGCAGGCTCTCAGGATATTTGCGGGTGGACAGCTATCTATGATGCATTGTGGCAACGTACCGCTTCCAGCGCCTCCAGTTGCCGCAATCGTTCGGTGGCCTTTTGGTTGGCTCTGGCTTTAGCAATCCCGTTGCCGATACCAAAATCCCCCACAAAGCCAATCACCGTTAACGCATCAAACTGCCCGGTCTTCGCGATCTGTTGCTGAACGTCATGGCTTTTGGCTATTTCCTGCTGCAATGTTGCGCAATCATCATTTTTAGCTTCTTCATCACTTACCTTTGCGGATTGTGGGTACTGTTTCAGAGCGCATCCGCTAAGCAGCAGGATGATGAAAAAGCAGGCAGGCTTATACATTGCGGTTCTTCTCATCTTGATCGGCGGCATCTGTATGGCTGGTTTGACGTTAAGCTAACATAGCGAAAAGATCCTAATCGAGTAATTAGCATCATCAGACAGGTTTTGTTTATCTCCGGCAGTGTTCCGGGGGAGTCGATCAGGTATCACACAAACCGTGGGTAAAAAAGGAAAAAGGCCGCATTTCTGCGGCCTTTACCAATGATTAGTACCCCACCCGGCGCTTATCTCCGGCACTCTCTATGGCTTAGCTCTTGAAGGGGCAAGTAAATTATCTCAGATTTATCCTAAAAATATAGCCCCACAACCGCAGTTTTACTCGCGTTCGTGAAGTTAGTCACAACCATTTGGTGTCGCGGCGTCAGCGGAGGACTTAGAAGAATTTAATCATTCAGAACAAGGAGCAGAGCAGTTATAT
The DNA here is from genome assembly GCF_047947045.1 of Pantoea sp. App145. Classification (NCBI taxonomy): domain Bacteria; kingdom Pseudomonadati; phylum Pseudomonadota; class Gammaproteobacteria; order Enterobacterales; family Erwiniaceae; genus Pantoea; species Pantoea sp. App145. The sequence goes on along the minus strand of NZ_CP133290.1, from coordinate 446,182 downwards.
ACTGATGATTGCCTCTACCGAGGCGGGTTGCTGGCTTTATTCGTAACATTTACCCTTCGAAGGACGGGCAGTAATCAAATATTTCGGACAAAAAAAGACCGAATACGATTCCTGTATCCGGTCCAGGGAAATGGCTCTTGAAGAGCCGTGCGCTAAAAGTTGGCATTAATGCAGGCGAGGTCGCCTTGCCTTTTAAAGGTAGACCACAGGTGATTATTTTCCAGCCAACCATCACATCAGGGAAGGAAAGCTGCCGACTCTGTGATCGCAACGGCAGAATAGCGCAGGAAGGTGGCGTAGCGGGTTGCCACGCCTCTCAGACAGGGATTACTGACTGCACAGCGCCTGAGCGCGGGCGATAATTGGCTCGAGACTCATCTTCTGTCCCGGGTGGGCTTTGTCTTCCGCCTGAATTGAACTGATGGATTCCGTGGTGCCACGGCCCGATTTCAGGTTTGCTTCGGCTTTGTCATTCAACGGGTACTGCAACAGCGTGCTGGGGTTGATGGCGAACAACGCACCATCCTTCTCACAGCTCAGCATTACTTCTTCACGCGTGAACGGCCATTTGTCTTTGCCAATCTCAAAACGGCTGATGGTAATAATCTGTGCCGCCATCGCCTGGCTGCACAGGGTCAGCAGTACACAAGCTGGAATCAGTTTCTTCAGCAAAATGTCGTCCTCATACATTCAATCGGTATAGATGATTCAGGCTGGAGCCAGCGTGGCAAACACGCTAACCAGCCCGATAACAACAACCGCCAACAGCAGTTCAAACTGCGTCAGGCGAATAAAAATCGTGGCTGCGCGACTGCCCGCCAGGCGAAAACGCGGCACCAGCCAGTAACGGTTGATCACCGCAACGGTCACCATCAACATCACTAACAACACCTTAGCAATCAGCAACTCACTCCACGGTGTTTGATGCCATTGCAGCGGTGATCCGGCAATCAGCAGGCTATTGAAAATGCCCGTTAACAACGCCAGTGCTACGGCTAAATGCCCATAGCGGGAAAAACGCATCATGCTGCGGATGGCATCGGTGCGGTGCGCTATCTTGCGGGCTTCACGCATCAGCAGCAGCAGTGGCAGCAGGCCCCCACTCCAGAATGCTGCCGATATCAGATGTAATGCATGATTGGTTTGTTGCAACGTACCCTGCCAGCCATCGTGCATCGCAGCATGCCCTACCCCGGCTAACGTGATCAGCTGCAACAATCCGGTCAACAACAACAATTGCTGTCGCACGTTGCCGCGCAGCAGGAATGCCAGCACGCTGAGTAAGGCAAACATGATCTCCCAGCGCCACACCTGGCCAAAACGCGTCGCTAAAACCGCCAGCCAGGTATCGCTATCTACAACGTTATGCCAGTCACCACTCATCAGGCCCGTTTGCGTCGCGAGCATCAGCACGGCGCTGAATAAACTTACTACCGCACTTAACTTCAGGATGGCTGACAGGCGTTGCGCCAGTATCGGACGGAAACGCTTCGGTGCCAGCAGTGCGGTGTAGAACGCGCTGCCGGTGAGCAACAACGCGGATAGAAAGTGGAATACCCGCAGGCTGATCCACAGCGTACCCAGGCTCATTATTTCACGCTAAATGTATAACTGCCTTTGGTTTTATGACCATCTACCGAGAGCACGTGCCAGTTTACCTGATAGCTGCCGGCAGGCAGCGGCTGACTGAGCGGAACAATCAGCTGATCATGTTGCTTATCATTGAGCATGGCCTTGTCTGCTGGCACGACCTGATTCTGCGCATTACGGATCTCCACGCCACTAAAAGCGGGTTCAACATCTTCCGTAAAGGTCAGCGTTAGCGCTTGCGGTGAGGTTTCAACGGTTGATTTGTCAGCTGGAACCGGCGTTTTAAGGTGAGCATGGGCCAGGGCAAACTGACTAAATGCCAGCGTGGATGATGCCAGCAACAGCGCCGCAATGCGGGTTAAGGTCGTCTTCTTCATCAGGTCATCTCTTTATTGCGGCAATCCACCGCAGGCGTGGCAGCAGGATACGCTGCTGATCTTCGGGTGTCGAGACCTGCAATGCGATCCCTTTTCCCTTGATCCTTAACGATGAAAACATTACTTTTGCCCCTGTTAACAGGAGAAAAGCATGAGTCAAAACCTTGCCCTGCTGTCGCAGGAAGAGAAAGACAAAGTGAATGTCGATCTGGCTGCCGCCGGAGTGGCTTTCAAAGAGCGCTACAATATGCCGGTCGTCGCCGATTTGGTGGAGCGGGAGCAACCGCAAGCGCTACGTGAGTGGTTTCGCCAGCGTTTGATGCATTATCGCCAGGCGTCACTCAGCCTTTCCCGCCTGCCTTACGAACCGAAGCAGAAATAACCTATGTTACGAGTTATCGATACCGAAACTTGCGGTTTGCAGGGTGGCGTGGTCGAGGTGGCGTCGGTAGACGTTATTGACGGACAAATCCTCAATCCGATGAGTGATTTGGTTTGCCCGGATCGTCCTATCAGCCGTGAAGCAATGGCGGTGCATCGCATCACCGAAGCCATGGTGGCGGATAAACCGCCCATTGAACAGGCGATTGGCCGTTATCATGGTAGCGCCCATTATGTCGCGCATAATGCCAGCTTTGATCGTCGGATGCTGCCGGAAATGCCTGGTGAATGGATTTGCACCATGACGCTGGCGCGCCAGCTGTGGCCCGGCCAGAAATATGGCAACCAGGCGCTGCGCCATAGCCTGAAGCTGGATGTGACACCACCCGCTGATTTGCATGCGCACCGCGCGTTGTATGACTGCTATATCACCGCCGCCTTGCTGATTCGCATTATGGAAAAATCCGGCTGGGACGCGGCACAAATGGTGAGTCGCTGCCAACCCGCACCGGTCGCCGATGATGTTTTCCCCTTTGGCAAATATCGCGGACAGAGCATCGGTAGCATTGCACGCAAAGATCCTGGCTATCTGCGCTGGGTGCTGGAGAACGTGCGCGATTTGCGCCCACCGTTGCGGCAGGCGCTGCGTAAATACGTGAAGACGGATCAGTAGTCGCTGTGATCGGGTAACACGCCCTGTGCCAGGCCAATCAGGAAACTAAATTCCAGCGCCACCCCTTCATAGGATTTAAAGCGCCCCGACTTTCCGCCGTGGCCGGAATCCATATCCGTGCACAGCAGCAGCAACGTATCATTGGTTTTGAGCTCACGCAGTTTTGCCACCCATTTCGCCGGTTCCCAGTATTGCACCTGTGAATCATGCAGGCCGGTGGTCACCAGCAGATGTGGATAAGCTTGCGCAGCCACATTGTCATAGGGGCTGTACTGGCTAATGGTGTGATAATACTCCGCCTGTTCGGGGTTGCCCCACTCATCGTATTCCCCGGTGGTCAGGGGAATAGAGGGATCGAGCATGGTCGTCACCACATCAACAAACGGCACCTGCGCCACTACGCCGTGGTAGAGCTGCGGCGCCATATTAATCACCGCCCCCATCAGTAAGCCTCCGGCACTGCCCCCCATGGCATACAGCTGTTGCGGGTGACCAAATCCTTTTGCCACCAGGGCTTCCGTCACATCAATAAAATCAGTGAAGCTATTGATCTTGTTGTGCAGCCTGCCATCGTCATACCACTGCTGCCCCAGTTCACCACCGCCGCGCACATGGATAATCGCATAGACAAATCCACGCTCCAGCAGGCTGATGCGGCTGGTGCCAAAGCTGGCGTCCATACTGCTGCCATAAGCGCCATAGCCGTATACCAGCAACGGATTGTTGCCTGGCTGGAAATGCTGGCGATGATACACCAGCGAAACCGGAACTTCGGTGCCATCACGAACGGTGATCCAGTGATGTTCACTTTTGTAGTCGTCAGGATTAAAGCCCGGTACCGGCGTTTGCTTTAACACCCGACGTTCGCCGCTTTCCATATTCAGTTCGAACAGGGTAGTTGGTGTGGTCATTGACGAGTAACCATAGCGCAACGTATCGCTGTCCGGTGAGGGATTGTAGGCCAGCCAGGTGACATACGTTGGGTCATCAAACGCGATGCCAGTGCTTTCTCCGCTTTCCCAGTGGATCTGCCGCAGGCTGGTAACGCCGCGGGAACGCTCCTCAACCACCAGCCAATGCGTAAACAGCTGAAAATCCTCCAGCACCACCTGCTCGCGCGCCGGGATCAGCGTTTGCCAGCGATGCTCCGCCAGCCAGGCGCTGCGGTATAAACCAAAGTTTTTACCCTCGCGATTGGAGCGGATGTAGAACTGATGATTGTAGTGATCAACGGTGTACTCATGATCGCGTCGGCGCGGACAAAACACCTGGGGCTGTGCATCAGGATACTCCGCATCAATCAGCTGGATTTCACTGGTGGTGGTGCTGAATAACGCGATCAGAATAAAGTGTTCGGAGGTGGTTTTGTGCACGCTAAGGTGGAAGGTATCGTCCTTTTCCTCATAAACCAGCTGGTCATCAGATTGCGGATGACCCAGTTCATGACGCCAGACCTGATAAGCCAGCAAGGTTTGCGGGTGTTTGCGCACATAATAGATAGTACGTGAATCATTGGCCCACGCCAGGCTGGACGATGCATCGCTTAACACCTCGGGGTACCAGCTGCCGCTCTGCAGATTACGAAAACGGACTCCGTACTGGCGGCGTGAGAGGAAATCTTCCGCCAGCGCCATCACCTGATTATCAGGGCTTATTGCCAGCGCGCCCATGGTGTAGAAGTCACTGTGCGATGCACGCTGGTTGCCATCCAGCAGCAGTTGCCACTCCGCATCGGTGCCAGCCTCTTTGGGTTGGCGATAATAAGCTGCGTATTCGTTGCCGCTTTCATAACGGCTTTGGTAACGATAGCCATTTTTGACATAGGGTACGGAATGATCCTGCTGCGGAATGCGGTCAATGATCTCCTTCAGCACCCGCTCCTGCAGGTGTGTCTGTGATGCCATCATCGCTTTGCCGTAATCATTTTCGGCATGCAGATAGTCGAGCACCTCGGGGTTTTGCCGATCATCGTCACGCAACCAGAAGTAATTGTCCGTGCGCGTTTCCCCGTGCAGCGTCATTTGATGGGGGATTTTTTTGGCCTTGGGCTGATTTATCATTGTTCATTTCCCTGAAGAGACAACATTCTGCAAGCGTGGCACCGATTGGGCGCGAAGCCAAGCCATTAGCTGGCAGGAAAATGTAAACGAAGGCCACTGATGTGGCCTGAGCAGGTTAACTGGCGGGGAGTGCCGCTTTCTCCGCAATAAGATCTTTTTGCATTTCCTCACGTACATCCTGGGGGATTTTTAATGCATCCCCCAACGCAGAGAGGTAGCTGCGCTCCATAAAATGGTCGAGATCAATGGCTGCGCAACTGAGGAAGTAGAGTTCCAGTGCCTCTTCCTCATTCTTTACATCCGCAGCCAACCAGTGCGGATCCAGCGGGCGATTCATCGCCTGTTGAATCAGCGCTTCCGCCTGCGCGCCATAGCCAGCCTGCTGAATATTTTGTTCGATGGTCGCACGTTCACGCTCGTCAATATGTCCGTCACTTTTAGCCGCAAATACCAGCGCGGTCACCAGACGTGCTGCGCGCTGGTCCAGCGGTGTTTGCAACTGACCATAACCCGCTTCATTCTGATGGCTTTCACTCACCCGCTGTTTGTATTTGTTCCACAGCACGGCACCCGCTGCCGCGCTACCACCAATAATTAACGCTTTTCCGCCGTATTTGGTCAGCAGCTTGCGTGAAGATTTGCTGGCGATCAGCAATCCTGCCAGCCCACCTAACGCGCCGGGTGCCAGCATGTCACTGAGGCCACTCCCCTGACCCGCGCCTCCCTGCTTTTTCAGTATCGATTGAATTTGCTGCAACCAGTTATTCATCGTTTAACTCCTGTTTAGGATTCCGGTTTCACATGCTGCCGCAGAAGATGTCAGGAAATGTCAGAGCGGAGAAAAGTAAGGCAAACCTTATCAGGGCGAAAAGGTGAGAACGCAAACGTTTTCGTATATACTGCGCGCGCATTTTGACTGCTAAGGTGAAATTATGACGACTCTCGGAACCGCGCTGCGTCCTGCCGCAACGCGTGTCATGCTGTTAGGTTCAGGCGAGCTGGGCAAAGAAGTGGCACTGGAGTGCCAGCGTCTTGGTGTGGAAGTGATTGCTGTCGATCGCTACGCCGATGCCCCGGCCATGCACGTTGCCCATCGCAGCCATGTGATTAACATGCTGGATGGTGATGCACTGGCCGCGCTGATTGCTCAGGAAAAACCCGATTTTGTGGTGCCGGAAATTGAGGCTATTGCCACGGAAAAATTGCTGGAACTGGAGCTTCAGGGACAAAAAGTGGTACCTACCGCACGCGCGGCACGTCTGACCATGAACCGCGAAGGCATTCGTCGTCTGGCGGCGGAAGAACTGGCATTGCCGACGTCCACCTACCAGTTTGCCGATAGCAAAGAAAACTTTGTCGCCGCCGCTGACACCATCGGCTTCCCATGCATCGTGAAACCGGTGATGAGTTCATCAGGCAAGGGTCAGAGCTTTATTCGTGATGCCAGCCAGCTGGACAAAGCATGGGATTACGCTCAGCAGGGTGGTCGTGCCGGTGCCGGTCGCGTGATTGTGGAAGGTGTGGTGAAGTTTGATTTCGAAATCACCCTGCTGACCATCAGCGCTGTGGATGGCATTCATTTCTGCGCCCCGATCGGTCATCGCCAGGAAGACGGCGATTATCGTGAATCCTGGCAGCCGCAGCAGATGAGCGATCTGGCGCTGCAACGCGCCCAGGACATCGCCGAGAAAGTGGTGAAAGCACTGGGCGGCTACGGCCTGTTTGGTGTGGAGTTGTTTGTCTGCGGTGATGAGGTCATCTTTAGCGAAGTCTCACCACGCCCGCACGATACCGGTATGGTGACGCTGATTTCACAGGATCTGTCAGAGTTCGCGTTGCATGTGCGTGCCTTCCTCGGTCTGCCGATTGGCGGCATTCGCCAGTATGGCCCGGCGGCCTCGGCGGTGATCCTGCCGCAGCTGGAAAGCAACAATGTGCGTTTCGTTAATGTCGAAGCGGCGCTGGGTGCTGGTCTGCAACTGCGCCTGTTTGGCAAGCCGGAAATTGCGGGCCAGCGTCGCCTGGGTGTCGCGCTCGCTACGGGTGAAAATACCGATGATGCCATCGCCCGCGCCATTGCCAGCGCGGCTGCGGTGAAAGTCGAAGGTTAATTCCTGAAGCGGTGAGCCTTGTGCTCACCGCTGTTAACTTTATCGCACGGTTGCCGCAAAATTGCGCACGATGTCGGCGACCTCAGATGCCGCTTCAAGTGGTAACAGGTGCCCTTTACCTGGAAGAATATGCAATGGCGCGCCGGGAAAGTGCACGGCGATTTGTCTTTCCACCACTGTCAGTGGGTCAACCTGATCACACTCCCCTGTCACTATCACCACCGGTACCCTTATGGCAGAGGCCACCGCGTGCAAATCCTCTTTTGAACTGCTATCGAGCCAGCCACTGACCGCTAAAGGGTCCATACGCAATGCGTCCTGAATAAGCTGTTGCTTCGCTTCTGTCGCGATCGGCGAGGCAATCAGAATATTTTCCACTGTCCAGCGAGCCGCTTCTTCACTGGCATAAGCCGTACGCATCATTTCCCTCTGCTCATCACTGATAGACATGGGCGCAAGTGGTGATGAGGCAACCAGCACCACACCAGACAGTCCCTGCGGGCGGCGGCTGGCAATCAACTGTGCGACTTTTCCCCCCATAGAATGCCCCACCAGGATATAGCGTTGTAATTCCAGAGTCTGAATCACCGCCTGTACATCATCAGCATGATCCCCAGTGTTATAGCCACTGGCAGGTGCAGCAGAAGCGCCAGCGCCGCGTGCATCAATGGCGACACAACGAAAATCCTCGTTCAAACGAGCCATCACTCCCTGCCATGTCAAAGACGATCCACCCCAGAAATGCAGAAACACCAGGGCAGTCTCCCCTTGACCATATTCTGTAATATTCAGCTCAACACCGTTCGCAATAATTTTCATTTTCCCTCCTGTTTAGAGAAATGTTCATTTTGTTGCGACAGATCTTGCGTCATTACATTTAAATAGGGAATTATCGTCATGGTTCATAGATTACATACTTAAAATACGCATGGGGAATTATGGATCGCTTCACGGAGCTGGCAGTATTCGTGGCCGCAGTGGAAGAAGGCAGCATCGCGGCGGCGGCAAGAAAACTGGGGTTATCAGCAGTGATGGCTGGCCGTTATCTCGCCTCGCTGGAGCAAAGGGTTGCCGCGAGATTGGTTGAACGCACGACGCAGCGGTTAAGTCTGACTGACGCTGGGCAAAAATACATGACCAGCAGCAAACATATTCTTGAAGCCTGGGCAGAGGCCAATCGTGAAGCGGCAGACATACAAAGTAACCCAACCGGAACCTTACGTATCGCAGCCCCTGTGACTTTTGGTACCTTGTATCTCGGCCCGTTGATTGCACAGTTTATGGCCGATTTTCCTGCGGTAAACATTACACTGCAGTTACAGGATCGCTTCATCGATTTAGTGGAGGATGGTATCGATTTGGCGCTCCGTATCGGTCATCTACCCGACTCAGAGTTAATTGCGCGAAAAATTGCGGATTGCCCATTACTGGCCTGTGCCACCCCAGCCTATCTGGCCGTTGCGGGTGCGCCGGCGACACCGGCTGAACTACACGGTCATACGCTGATAGGTTACCTGGGTAACCATAATGCCGCGCCCTGGCATTTTTATGATGATAAACAGGGATGGATTCAGGCAGATGATAAACGACGTTTTCTCGCCAACAATACCGCGATCATGCTGGAAGTCGCGCTGGCACATGCCGGGATCGCTTATGGCCCGGCTTTTGTTTTTAATCGCCATCTTTCAAGCGGTGAGTTAGTCCAGGTTTTACCCGCATGGGCTTGCCCAACGCTGCCAATGCACGCCATTACACCCAATGCAAAGTATGTAAATACCAAAACACGCTTGTTTATTGAACGGCTTAAAACAACGTTTGCCAGCAACAGTGAGAATTGATGTACCGGCAGCGCACTGCCGGTAACGGAGAGCGATTATGGCTTACTTAGCGCCAGCCACCGCCTCTTGCGCCAGGCGCGTAATACGATCCCAGTCGCCTGCTTCCAGCGCATCGTTTGGCACCAGCCAGGAACCTCCGATGCACAGCACGCTTTTCAGCGCCAGATAATCGCGGTAGTTTGCCGGTGAAATGCCACCCGTCGGGCAGAAACGCACCTGCGGGAAAGGTCCGCCGATAGCCTGTAGCGCTTTCACTCCGCCATTCGCTTCTGCCGGGAAGAATTTAAACTCACGCAGGCCGTAATCCATACCGGTCATCAGCTCAGAGACAGTGCTGATCCCCGGGATTAACGGCACTGGCCCTTCTACTGCGGCACGCAGCAACGGCTCGGTAATGCCCGGGCTTATGACGAACTGTGCACCAGCATCGGTCACTTCTTTCAATTGCTGAGGATTGATAACGGTGCCCGCCCCGACAATCGCCTCGGGGACTTCTTTAATCATGGCGCGTAACGCATCCATCGCGACAGGGGTACGCAGGGTCACTTCCAGCACACGCACACCACCCGCAACCAGCGCTTTTGCCATCGGCACAGCGTGTTCGAGTTTGTTCACCACAATGACCGGTACGACCGGTCCGGTTGTCAGGATCTGTTCTGCACTTGTTTTCCAGTTTTTCATCACGTTTCCTAAGGGGGTTTCAGTCAGACCATGAGCCTGGTCTGTGGGATGTTCCTGAGCCGTACCATACAAGATTCGTGTGACTCGCGTCTATTGGCTGCGAAGTATTTTTGAAACCACGGTTCATTCTGCTTAATCGCTACAGCGGTAAAATCTCGCCGGAATCACCAGACAGCTTAACCACCGTGCCATCCTGATATGCCTGGGTACGCTGTGCGCTATCGATATACACCGGGATGCCGCGTGCGGCTGCCAGCAGTGCCGGGTGGGAATGGACACCAATGTCGGTAAAATAAATGCCCTCAATCCAGGCACTATCCAGTGCCATGATTTCGGAAGGCAACAAATAATTAGCGATAATCAGCGTAGGGGTGTGCCGCTGTGGCAAGGTCAATAACGGGTGCCCGAGTAGCAACCGCAGTACCCGTATGCCGACGTCATAAACATCCACATATCTTTCGCGTAAATAAGCATCTTCAATGGCCCGATACTCATCCGCCATCTGGCTGATGGTTGCCAGCCAAAGGTGCTCAACAGGCGCACTTTGTTGGTCCATCTTTTCACACGTCGCATCATAAAGTTCGCTATCTTCCAACATCATCTGATGCGCGGAGAAAATAGCTGCCTCTTTGTCAGATAATTGCTTTCCCGTGGTGGTGACCAATGCCGCCAGCTCCTGTTGCGCGGCCGTTATTGCATCGCTGAGCCGGGCAAGTGCCTGTGGTTTTGCTTCAGCCGTTCGCGTCGGGAGCTGCGGCTTCCCCCGTTCAATACGGCAGACAGTGACAGATAACCACGCTGGCGATTTTTTCTTCGCGTCGTCCACCGCAACGGTCTCCTGCACCTCATCACCGAATTGTGTCGCGGCCAGTGCAGCAAAAGCGTCTATCGCCTGCTGCGCCTGCGGCCCGCGCGCATGCAGGGTAACCACATCGCCACATTTGATAGCCAGTCGTGCCACGTTGTTCATACTCTTCGCGTTGAGCGCGCGATCACCGTTGGCCAGCTGTACATCGGCATCGAATTGACTCAGGCTACGGGCAATCACCGATGCCGGGCGGGCATGGATACCGGTCGGGTTGGTTATGGTCCAGGAAAAGTGCAAAGGATAGTTGCTGGTGTCGCTCACTGGCGCTGGTGTACCGGCCAGCCAGTCGCTCTGATTCAGCTGGGCATATTTAGCCGCCAGCGCCTGGTGTGCCTCGGTGATGACCTGGCCGATGGGCTGACCCGCCGCTGCTGCCACCGCCGCTGCGACAGTGCCTTCCACCAGCGGTGCCGCGCAGACCTGAACCCGGGCCATGGCCTCCTCGCCCAGCAGTTCCATCGCCATATCGGTACTGAGAATTGCGCTTCCCATATCGACCATCACCAATACATCGTCATCCATGACAGCCTCAATGGCCGCCATGATTGCAACCGGGTCAGTGCCTATCGGATTCTCCGGGTCATCCATCCCTGCCGCCACCGCGAACTTCACTTTTCCCTGCGTCATTTGCGACGCCAGCTCAACAACCCCGTCAGCCAGTTTTTTGCTATGAGAAACCACCACGATATTGACCATATGTCATAACCTTATTGAGGACTGCAACTGTTAATCAACAACCTCACAAAGTGTTTTAAACAGCAGATAGCTGGACGTGGCACCTGGGTCCTGATGGCCGATGGATCGCTCGCCAAGATAACTGGCGCGTCCCTTCCCTGCCCTCATCGGAATGGTGCTTTTCATTGCCGCCTCAGCAGCCTGCAAGGTACTACTCAATGCTGTTGCCAATGGTGCTTCCTGCTGGTTTTGCAACGACGTGACAATGGCTGACAGCGTATCCACCATGGTTTTATCACCCGGATGCGCCATACCGCGTGCGCTGATACGATCCGTCCCTTCCCGGTACATGTTGTACAAATCTGTCACCGTCAGTTCTTCTTTCGCCATTACGCACTCGGCGGATTTAATGAAAAAAGTGCCATACAGCGGTCCACTGGCACCGCCAATACTTGATAACAGCACCATGCCGGTATTTTTCAAAATGGTGCCGATATCCTTATCTTCCAGCGTCGGCAGTTTTTCTTTCACCTTTTTGAAGCCACGGTTCATGTTTAACCCGTGGTCGGCATCGCCAATCTCACGATCCAGATTGGTCAGAAACTCCTGTTGTTGTTCAAACACCGCTGCCGACGCATCCAGCCAGTCAATTACCTGTTTCTTGGTTACGACCATTGTTATCCCCCGGAGAGTGATTTCATCCGGTGCCGAAGCGGCCCGTCATCAGCGACCAGGCCGCGACACCGCGTTACATTTTCCAGCGTAGCGCTGGCGTGCTGACCGGAAAATCCCACAACGTCAGCATTTCCTCATCGACTTTCAATAACGTAATCGATACCCCCTGCATGTCGATGGAACTGCAGAAGGTCCCCACCAGATTACGGGCAATATGAATGTTGCGCCCGGTGAGTAGCTCCGCCGTTTTGCGATACACGGCATACAGTTCCGACAACGGCGTGCCCCCCAACCCATTGACCAGCACAATCACACTGTCCTGTTCATTGAGTGGTTCGGTAGTCTGGCTGTTTTCCACCCACTCGCCTTTATCACCGTCCCATTGTCGTAACACACGGCTGTAGGGAGTATTGTCGAGAATTTCGTTAACCATCTCCGTGACCAGCGTATCGCAATCGCTGTACTTCTCCCGACGAATACCCGGCTCACCATGAATACCAATGCCAAACTCGATTTCATCATCGGCCAAATCAAAACTGGCCCTGCCAGCCGCCGGAACGGTACAGGCCGACAACGCCACGCCAATCGACCGTCCCCGGTTGCCAATACGTGTGGCCAGCTGCACGCATTCATCGAGGCTGTAACCTTCTTCAGCCGCCGCCCCAAGTATTTTCTCCGCCAGCACGGTAGTAGCAACACCACGCCGTCCGGCGGTGTACAGGCTATCCTTGACCGCGACATCATCGTCAATCACCGCCACCTGCACCGGAATGCCTTCACCGTGCAGCAATTCAGCCGCAGTTTCAAAATTGAGAATGTCCCCGGTGTAATTTTTAATCAGCAGCAAAATACCGTTATCGCCGTTGACCTTTTGCGCACATTCATACATTTGATCGGGGGTGGGTGAGGTAAAAATATGTCCGGGACAGGCACCGTCGAGCATACCGAAACCAACAAATCCGCCATGCATCGGTTCATGTCCCGAGCCGCCACCGGAAATCAGCGCCACTTTCGGTTTATCTGTACGACGACAGACATAGAAAGGTTCGGTATTTACCATTAATTCCGGATGCGCCAGAGCAAAGCCTTCCAGTTGTTCCCTGACCACATCATCGACTTTATTGATCAACTTTTTCATCAATCCTTCCTCGTATGCCCTCCCCCGCCTGGACCTTACGGACAGGGGAGCTGACGGTTAATGGGTGGTAAAGACAGGAATCAAGATTGTGTATAATAATGAGCCAGCCGCGCCGCCGATTAACGGACCGACGATCGGCACCCAGGCATAGCCCCAGTCGGAACCACCCTTATTTTTTATCGGCAACAACGCATGGGCCAGACGCGGGCCAAGGTCACGCGCCGGGTTGATCGCATAGCCGGTAGGGCCACCTAACGACAGGCCGATACTCCACACCAGCACACCGACCGCATAGGGTCCGAAGCCGCCAGCAATACCATTGTGCGAGTTAAAAATGGCCAACACGCCAAACGTTAGCATTGCAGTGCCGATAATTTCGGTGACCAGGTTCCATTTATAGTCACGAATGGCAGGACCAGTACAAAAGGTGGCGAGGATTAACCCCTTATCGTCGGAAACATCATAGTGGCGCTTGTAGGTGAGCCAGACCAGAATCGCGCCGAGAAACGCCCCGACAAGCTGGCCGATAATGTAAACCGGCACCACGCTTGCAGGAATGCCGCCCTGGAGCCAGACAGCGAGGGTCACCGCCGGATTGAGATGCGCGCCGCTGACCCAGCCGACGGCATAAACAGCGACTGTCACCGCAAAGCCCCAGCCTGCGGTAATGACAATCCAGCCGCTACTTCCTCCTTTGGTTTGTTTTAATACCACGTTGGCCACCACACCGTCGCCAAGCAGAATCAACAGCATGGTGCCGACCATTTCTGATAAAAAGATGTTCATCTTTCTTTCCTTTAATTAACAGGTGATATAGCTGGTCGTCTTATGCAAGAACAAGTTGAGAATAGGAAGGGGAAAAAAGGCTGTAAAAAAGTTTTTTTTGTTCAATCCGGAAACAGTCTTTTTCCGGAGAAGGTTGCAAAAAGAAACATCACGCTGAAGAAAAAACGGGTTATTTGACCGCCATCATACTGTATTCAAAGATGTGAGATACTTCACAGCCCTCAACAGGTAAATTAAAAATCATATTAAATACAATTAATTACAAATAAATCTCACCTGACTAAACTGAGAAAAAATATTTGCCGATCGGTGTCACAAATTGCTACGTCCTTTTCCTGGAAAGAACCAAAATACTCTACATATAGCGCTACGTTCGCGTGACAGACGCGTACCTCAATATTAATCGCTGGATCTTTTTCAGCAGGAAGGCAACGCATGCGTCTCAATATGAAAGCGATATGGCGGGCGTTTGTCGCCAAAGATCCCGGCGAGTTTAACAACCTCACCAGTCTGGATCGTCTCGATATTAAACCCTGGCTGAAGGAGTCCTGGCTGCGTTGTCGGCGACAACAGCGGCATGATCACTGGCCACCACAACTTTATGCCAAAGGCATCACCTTCGACTCGCTGTGCCGCAACAAATCGGAGATGCTTAATATCTCCTCACCGATTATCGAGGATATATTCGAATATCTTGATACGCCGGATTGCGCGATCTTCATTACTGATGAAACCGGTTGTACGCTGCGATTTTACGCCACCCCGGCAATGACCACCCGTCTGGCAGCACTGGGGATCCGTGCCAGTGTCTACTGGCGGGAAGGCATGATGGGCAATAATGCCGTTTCCAGCGCCCTGCTGCTGCACGAAACGGTCAGCGTCAGAGGCTATGAACATTTCAACCGGCATCTGCACGCCTTTACAGTTTGCGCCGCACCGGTTTTTGATAGCGACAGCACCGTGATGGGCGCGGTGGGTCTTGTCCTGCTAACCGGTAATGATACCCTGCCGACACTGGGACTGGCGCTGGTGCACTCCATCGAACAACAAATCACCGCCAGGCTGAATACCGACCTGGTTCTGGCCGAATCCAATCAGCATCTCAGCGAAGTCCATGCGCTGCTGGACGGCGTGGAAGAAGGCGTGCTGGCCTGGGACAATAAAGGCACCATTCTGTATCTCAATATTCACGGCAGCGATTTATTTAATGTTAAAGGGGAAAAGATCCTCGGGAAAAATATCCACGACATTATTAAATTACCGCAAAACATCATTAATGCGATTGAACACAACCGTGAAGTTGATTTGTTTGAAACCGCTATTGAATTTAATGGCAGTTTTATTTCACTGGCGATCTCCCTGAAGATCGTTAAAGGCCCCAATAATAGCTCGGATCGCTATATCGCCCTGCTGCACCCCATCGATCGCATACGTGAACTGGTACATCGCCACAGTGGTGTCTGGGCGCGTCTGACCTTTGACGATCTCGACTATGTGGGCAGTTCCAATGCGATTCGGCGCGTGATGCGTCTGGCACAACAGGCAGCGAAAGGACGCGGTTCGGTACTGCTGCACGGAGAAGAAGGGTTGGGTAAGTCGCACCTGGCGCAGGCGATTCATAATGCCAGCGAGCGTCAGGATAAGCCTTTTATCACCATTAACTGCCAGGCAATCCTGCGTGAAGCGATGACCAGCGAGTTTCTCGGCGGCGTTATTAACGGTGACAAGCATGTGATTTCTAAATTCGAGCTGGCTAAAGGCGGCACATTGCTGCTGGAGAATGTCGAATATCTGACGGCAGAAGTACAGACCGCGCTGCTGCAACTACTGAAAACCGGGTTACTGAGCAAAGCCAACCAGCTGCTGGTGCCTCTGGATGTCCGCCTCATCACCACCACCACGGTCGATATCAATCAATACGTCGATGAAAACCGCTTCCGCCGCCATTTACTGTATGAGTTACAGTCGTTTGATATCCATATCCCGCCGTTACGCGAACGCAGCGAAGATATTCCGCCGCTGATCAAACGTTATCTGAAAATCATGAGTCATGAGGTGGGTAAAAACGTGTCACTGTCTGACGATGCATTGCAACTGTTAACGCGTTACAGCTGGCCGGGCAATGACCGGGAATTGCGTAATGTGCTTGAACGCGCCTTCAGTTACAGCGATGGCGCAATGATTCGGGCAAAAGATATTCCTTCCTCCCTGATTGAAAGGATTCGCGATATTGGTGTCGAGCCGCCAGCCCATGGTCTGCACAGCCTTAATGATATGGAACGGGACGCCCTGATTCAGGCTGCCATCCAGTGTAAGGGGAGAGCCATGAAGATTACCGAGGCACTGAAGATCAGCCGTACCTCGCTGTGGAGAAAGCTAAAAGCCTTCAATATTCATCTGGAAGATTACAAGACCTGAAGGGATATTTGCAGATAAAAAAGCCCGCTTAATCGCGGGCTTATCTGTTTCTTACTCGAATTCGTTCCAGGAACGTCCGTCACGGGTGATCATCGCCACGGAGGCGACCGGTCCCCAGGTACCGGCCTGATACGGCTTCGGTGCATCCGCATCGGCGTTCCATGCATCAATGATGGAATCCACCCATGTCCATGCGGCTTCGACTTCATCGCGGCGCACGAACAGCGCCTGAATGCCACGCATAGTTTCCAGCAGCAGACGCTCATAAGCATCCGCCAGATGCGACTGATTGAAGGTTTCTGAGTAGCTGAGATCCAGCTTGGTGGTCTGCAGTTTGTGTTTGTGATCCAGACCCGGCACTTTGTTCAGGATCTCGATATCCACACCTTCATCCGGCTGCAGGCGAATGGTCAGCTTGTTCTGCGGCAATTCAGCGTAGGAATCTTTGAACAGGTTCATTTCCGGGTTCTTGAAGTACACCACCACTTCAGAACACTTGGTTGGCAAACGCTTACCGGTACGCAGGTAGAACGGTACGCCCGCCCAGCGCCAGTTGTCGATATCGACACGAATAGCCACGAAGGTTTCTGTAGCGCTCTGCTTGTTGGCACCCTCTTCTTCCAGGTAGCCTGGTACTTTTTTACCCTGGACGAAACCGGCGGTGTATTGGCCACGCACGGTTTTTTCACGCACGTTAGTCTGATCGATGCGACGCAGCGAACGCAGCACCTTCACTTTTTCGTCACGAATCGCATCGGCACTCAGGTCTGATGGCGGCGACATGGCGATCATGGTGAGGATCTGCAACAGGTGGTTTTGGATCATGTCACGCATCTGGCCCGCTTTATCAAAGTAGCCCCAGCGGCCCTCGATACCCACCTCTTCAGCCACCGTAATCTGCACGTGGTCGATGGTGCGGTTGTCCCAGTTGTTGACGAAGATCGAGTTAGCAAATCGCAGCGCCAGCAGGTTCAGTACCGTTTCTTTGCCCAGATAGTGGTCGATACGGAACACCTGGCTCTCTTCGAAGTATTTGCCCACGCTGTTGTTGATCTCCTGAGAGGTTTCCAGCGAGGTGCCAAGCGGCTTCTCCATCACCACACGCGCCGGTTTGGCGTTCAGTTTGGCTGAACCCAGACCATCGCAGATAGCACCAAAGGTGCTCGGCGGCATGGCGAAGTAGTTAATGGTGACGCGATTTTTCTGGTCGAGCATTTTGCCCAGACGAGAAAAGTGCGAAGTATCGTTGACGTCGAGGTTACAGAAGTCGAGACGGCTGCTGAGTTTGTCCCACAGCGCTTCATCGATCTTCTCTTTCATGAAGGTTTCCAGCGCTTCACGCACCACTTTGGTGTATGCGTCTTTGTCCCACTCCGCGCGGCCTACGCCGATAATGCGCGTGGTGTCGTGAATCTGACCGGCTTTCTCCAGCTGATACAGTGAAGGCAACAGTTTCCGGCGTGCAAGATCGCCTTTGGCACCGAAAATCACCAGATCGCATGCCTGGGCTGTTTGTGTTACCGCCATTTTCCTCTCCTCGTTGCAGGATATACCCGGTCGAGCGTCCTCATTTACCGGGTCCTTATTGTAATTTTCTTACAGCACAATGTACTTTTTTCCCTGTGCCGGAACAACCCGGGCACAGGCTTACGTGTGATAACTCTGAACGCGATTGATGAATAACGTGTGTTGTCACGTGCGCTTTTGACGCTTTTTCTGTTTCTGCTTTTGTCGGGGCAAAACCCATCACGGGTCAAAGTATGACAAAAAAATCGCGTTTACATTTATCCGCAACTGCGTGCGACTGCAGTTTACACGGTATATTGTTGTTAACAGAGCGCCCTTTCATCCATAAATGAAATTGGCAAAAGTGATGAGTGGTCATCGGGTTATCAATATGCTTGAACAGATTCAGGCGCAATTGCAGGCGCTGAGCAAATCGGAACGTAAAGTCGCGGAGCAAATCCTTGCCGCCCCCCAGCAAGCCATGCATTCCAGCATCGCCACGCTGGCCGCAGCCGCCGGGGTAAGTGAGCCCACAGTGAATCGCTTTTGCCACCGCATGGGTACGCGAGGCTTTCCCGATTTTAAGCTGCAACTGGCACAGAGTCTGGCGAAAGGCCCAAACTGGGTCAGCCGGGACGTGGAAGAAAATGACAGCGTTGAGAGCTACAGCCATAAAATCTTTGATTCGGCGCTGGCCGGTCTCAATCGCGTGCGCCAGCAGCTGGATATGGCGGTGATTCAGCAGGCGGTTCAGGCGCTGACGCATGCCAATAAAATTGCTTTTTTTGGTCTCGGCGCCTCCGCCGTGGTCGCCCATGACGCCACCAATAAATTCCTGCGTTTTAATCTGCCGGTCATCTGGTCGGAGGATATTGTGATCCAGCGCATGAGTTGCATAAATAGTGGACCAAATGACGTTTTTGTTCTCATATCACATACTGGTCGAACCAAAAATATGATAGAACTGGCTCGCCTGGCGCGTGTAAACGCTTCCACCGTTTTGGCTATCACGTCCCCCGGTTCACCGCTTGCGGCAGAAGCCACACTGGCACTGACACTCGATGTTCCGGAAGATACTGATATCTATTTGCCGATGGTTTCCCGCCTGGCGCAATTGACCATGGTCGATGTCCTGGCAACGGGTTTTACCCTTGAGCGCGGCACCTCTTTCCGCGAGAATCTAAAACGGGTTAAAGAGGCGCTGAGAGATTCGCGCCTGGAGAAGCAAGTGCAGACAGAAATCAATGCACGGCAAAATAATTAACATCACATTCACAATGTGAGTCGAATCACAGCCCATCGATCATATAGAATATGTGACCACAACGTGTCCAGATGACAGGGACACGATACTTAGTCAACGGAGTCCTTCATGTCCAGACGTCTCAGAAGAACCAAGATCGTTACAACCCTCGGCCCGGCAACCGATCGCGACAATAACCTCGAAAAAATCATTGCGGCGGGTGCGAACGTTGTACGACTCAACTTCTCCCATGGTTCCCCGGAAGATCACCAGCTACGCGCCAATAAAGTGCGTGAAATTGCGGCCAAGCTGGGTCGCCATGTCGCCATTCTCGGCGACCTGCAGGGTCCGAAAATTCGTGTATCGACCTTCAAAGAAGGCAAAGTATTCCTCAATGTTGGCGACCGCTTCCTGCTGGATGCCAGCCTGAGCAAAGGTGAAGGCGACAAAGAGAAAGTCGGTATCGACTACAAAGGTCTGCCTGCTGACGTGGTGCCAGGCGACATTCTGCTGCTGGATGATGGGCGCGTGCAGTTGAAGGTGCTGGAAGTTCAGGGCATGAAAGTCTTCACCGAAGTCACTGTGGGTGGCCCGCTTTCCAATAACAAAGGCATCAACAAACTGGGCGGTGGCCTGTCAGCCGAAGCGCTGACCGAGAAAGATAAAGCCGATATCCTCACTGCGGCGAAAATTGGCGTAGACTACCTGGCCGTTTCTTTCCCACGCTGTGGTGAAGATATGAACTATGCGCGTCGTTTAGCGCGTGATGCCGGTTGCGAAGCCAAACTGGTCGCGAAAGTGGAACGCGCAGAAGCGGTAGCGACCCAGGAAGCCATGGATGACATCATCCTCGCTTCTGACGTGGTGATGGTAGCGCGTGGTGACCTCGGCGTGGAAATTGGCGATCCGGAACTGGTCGGCATTCAGAAAGCGTTGATTCGCCGTGCGCGTCAGCTGAACCGCACCATTATCACCGCAACGCAGATGATGGAATCGATGATCACCAACCCGATGCCGACCCGTGCTGAAGTGATGGACGTGGCGAACGCCGTGCTCGACGGTACCGATGCGGTGATGCTGTCAGCTGAAACCGCAGCAGGTCAGTACCCGGCAGAAACAGTTTCGGCAATGGCGAAAGTGTGTCTTGGCGCGGAAAAAATCCCGAGCGTTAACGTGTCCAAGCACCGCCTTGAAGTGCAGTTCGACAACATCGAAGAAGCGATTGCGATGTCCGCGATGTATGCTGCGAACCACCTGCAAGGGGTTACCGCCATCATCACCATGACCGAATCAGGCCGTACCGCGCTGATGACATCACGTATCACTTCGGGCCTGCCGATCTTCGCCATGTCACGTCACGAGCGTACGCTGAATCTGACCGCGTTATACCGTGGTGTGACGCCGGTATTTTTCGACAGTAACAACGACGGTGTTGCCGCCGCTCACGACGCCATCAATCTGCTGCGTGACAAAGGTTTCCTCGTCTCCGGTGACCTGGTGATTGTGACCCAGGGCGACGTGATGGCGACCACCGGCACCACCAATACCAGCCGGGTGCTGCGCGTAGACTAAATACGCCCACTGACAGCGGCTGTAACAACAAGGAAAACGCGACTGCCCCGGCAGTCGCGTTTTATTTTCTCTGACAAGGAGGCCAGATGGCCCGCTTTCAACCCATAACCCAACTCACCGGCCGCGTGCTGTTATTTCCGCTGGCGCTGGTGTTATTTGAGTTTGCCACCTATATCGCCCACGACATGATTCAACCCGGGATGTTGCTGGTCACCAGTGAATTCAATGTCGGGCCGGAATGGGTTTCCACCTCGCTGACGGCCTATTTGATGGGTGGAGTGGTACTGCAATGGTTGCTCGGTCCACTCTCCGACAAATATGGCCGCCGTCCGGTGTTACTGTTCGGCATTTTGTTTTTTGCCGCTGCCTGCATGCTCACCACCCTGGTACAGAACATCGAGCAATTTGTCACTCTGCGCTTTATTCAGGGCATCAGTCTGTGCTTTATCGGCGCGGTCAGCTATGCCGCCGTCCAGGAGGCTTTCGCCGAAGCGCTGGCCGTGCGCATGATGGCGTTAATGGCGAATGTGGCGCTGCTCGCCCCGCTGGCAGGTCCACTGGCCGGTGCAGCCTGGCTTAGCGTCGGTGACTGGCGCAGCATGTTTTGGTTGTTTGCCGCCTGTAGCATCGTGGCCTTCGTGGTGCTGTGGCGCATCATGCCTGAAACCGCCGGTGACCGCAGTCACTCCATTGCCCTGCCAAACCTGGCGCGCGGCTATGGTCGTCTGGCACGCGATAAGCAGGTGATGTACGGCTCCTTCGCGATTGGTCTGGTGTTTATCCCGATACTCACCTGGGTCGCCCTGTCGCCGGTGATTCTGATGCATGATGAAGGTCTGTCGCGTCTGCATTACGCCTTGCTGCAATTGCCGGTGTTTCTGGCAATGATCGCCGGGAACCTGACGCTGGGGAAACTGGCGGGACGGGTCCCGATTGAGCAACCGGTGAAATTCGCCGCATGGCCGATTCTGATTGGCCTGAGCATTGCGTTGCTGGCAAACCTGCTGAATAGTCACAGCTATCTGTTGCTGACGGCGGGGCTAAGTCTGTATGCCTTTGGTGCCGGGATGGTCAACGCCGGTTTGTACCGTCTCACCCTCTACGCCAGCAATGAAGGTAAAGGCAGTATTGCCGCGATGCTGGGCATGATCAGCATCCTGACGCTGGCTATCGGTATCGAACTGGCAAAAAGCGCTTATTTCAGCGGCGGTACACCGTGGTTTAGCGCGATTAACTTCGCCAGCGGAGTGATGTGGTTTGGTCTGGTGACGTTGTTTCTGCGGGAACGTAAGCGCCGCAGCCAGGTTACTGAAGTCTGATTAATTAACAGGCGTTGTATTGGATGATCGGATCGGATAATTCAACGCCAGATATTGGGTGATATTTTCAGCAAAAAATTTACCTTAAAAAAAATGATGAAAAGATTTCATAGACATCTGTTGAACTTTATTTTTGGCTAATTTATCACCTATTTTTCTCATAACGCAAATGGCCCATTAATTCGTCTCGCAAATTAAATCTCGTTCTGAATGATGAAGACAAATTAATTCGCGATAAAAATTAATTCTCCCATCCCAACCGGCATAGCCTTCCTGAACATTAGCTTACCTGTTCAACTAACTTGTTTCTTAAACAGACAATTATCCGGCCCCGCCCCTCTGATTCTCCAGAGCGATCGATTATTATCGTCAGAACCTAAACTTTTATTAGTTAATTTTTCTGAACTCTGATCGCACGCTTTCTTAGCGAAAAACTTACACTTGCCTGACATTTCCCTGCACATTAGTCTGTGCGCGCAGTTTAAGGATTAGTTTAATTAAACACGGGATATAACATGAACAAGAATGCTGTTGCGGTAATGATGATGGCCGCGCTTTCAGGGACCGCTTATGCGGAGTCTGCACAATTCACACCAAACTTTTCACCGGAAAGTCTGAGTGTCGCCACTTCGGTGGGTATGCTGGGCGGTAAATCCAAAGAGCTGGTTTATGATGCCAGCAACGCACGTAAAGTCAGCCAGCTGGACTGGAAAATTAAAAATGTCGCCATCCTGAAAGGCGATATCTCCTGGGATGCATGGTCCTTCCTGACCCTGAATGCGCGTGGCTGGACTTCTCTGGCTTCCGGTTCCGGTCATATGGATGATTACGACTGGCAGAATGCTAACCAGTCAGGCTGGACCGATCACTCATCACATCCGAGCACCGATGTGAATTACGCCAACGAATACGACCTGAACGTGAAAGGCTGGTTCCTGCAGGGCGATGATTATAAAGTCGGTGCAGTGGCGGGTTATCAGGAGACGCGTTTCAGCTGGACGGCAACCGGTGGCTCTTACAATTACGACAATGGCGAACTGGTGGGTGACTTCCCGAATGGCCAGGCAGGAATTGGTTACAGCCAGCGTTTCTCCATGCCGTATATTGGTCTGGTCGGTCATTACCGTATCAATGATTTCGAATTTAACGCCCAGTTTAAATTCAGTGATTGGGTTCGTGCACACGATAATGACGAACACTATTTGCGTGACCTGACCTTCCGCGAGAAAACCTCAAACTCCCGTTACTATGGTGCGTCTGTGGATGCGGGTTACTATGTCACCGAAAATGCCAAAGTATTTGCTGAATTTACTTACAGCAAATACCAAGAAGGTAAAGGCGGTACTCAGGTTATCGACACGTCAACCGGTGAGTCAGCGTCTTTCGGTGGTGATGCAGCGGGTATTTCTAACAAAAACTACACCGTTACGGTAGGTCTGCAATATCGCTTCTAATCACTAAACCTGTCGGGTTCATCCCGACAGGTTTTTTCGCTTATTTGCGGGGATAAAGATCTTTACGCACATAGGGTTCAATATCCCCCTCTTTACGCGTCTTCAGCAGCTTGAGAATCCATGTATATTGCTCCGGGTGTGGACGAACAAAGATTTCCACTTCTTCATTCATACGACGCGCCAGCGTTTTATCATCCGCTTCCAGCAAATCATCCATTGGCGGCCGCACATAGACTTCAAGACGATGTGTGGTGCTGTTATACACCGGGAACAACGGCACCACGCGCGCCCGACACACCTTCATCAGGCGGCCAACTGCCGGTAATGTCGCTTTGTAAGTGGCAAAAAAATCAACAAACTCGCTGTGCTCCGCCCCGTGATCCTGATCCGGCAGATAATAACCCCAGTAGCCCTGACGCACAGAACTGATAAAGGGTTTGATGCCATCGTTACGCGCATGCATACGCCCACCAAAACGACGACGCACCGTATTCCAGACATAATCCATCAATGGGTCGCTCTGGTTATGGAACATCGCTGCCATCATCTGCCCTTCAGATGCCAGCAGCATCGCCGGAATATCGACACCCCAGCCATGCGGAACGAGGAAAATGACGTTTTCATTATTGGCCTGTAGCTGGTCGATGATGTCGCGACCAAACCAGTCAACACGCTGACGCACCCGCTCCGGGTTGCGTATACCGAGTTCCGCCATCATCACCATCGCCTGCGGGGCGGTAGCAAACATTTCATCGACGATGGTTTCGCGCTCGGCTTCGCTCAGTTCCGGCAGGCAGTAATACAGATTGATCAACGCGCGGCGACGCGCGCTTTTTGCCAGCTTACCTGCCAGCTTACCCAGGCCACCCAATAGGGGATCACGCACTTTTGCGGGTAACATAGCCATACCGGCCAGCGCACCAATCGCCAGCCAGTTGCCCCAGTATTTCGGCTTCAAAAAAGAACGTTGAAAAACGGGAATAAACTCAATGTTATTTTTTTTACGGGTTTCCATGCACTCGCCTCTGACAATGACCGGTCAATAATAGTGACGATGACTAATTTTGCAATCTTCGTGCGCCAGATAGCAAAAAACCGACGAATAATCCGTCGGTTTTGCGTTTTTGCCCGTGATAATGCGTTACTGCTGCAGTGCCAGTTGCGGCAGGTAAGTTTTCACATCTGCCAGATAGCTGCTGCGATCTTTACCCGTCAGCCCTTCCATACGCGGCAGTTTCGCCGTGAGTGGGTTAACGGCCTGATTGTTAATCCAGATTTCAAAGTGCAGATGCGGCCCGGTTGAGCGTCCGGTATTGCCGGAAAGTGCGATACGATCGCCACGCTTCACCTTCTGCCCTGGCTTCACCAGCACTTTGCTCAGGTGCATGTAGCGCGTCATGTACTGGCGGCCATGACGGATCGCCACGTAATTACCCGCTGCACCGCCGTTCTTCGCCATCACTACTTCGCCATCACCCACCGCTAATACCGGCGTACCAATCGGCAGCGCAAAATCGACACCGCGATGCGGCGCGATGCGGCCGGTGACCGGGTTCAGACGACGTGGGTTAAAGTTGGACGATACACGGTATTGCTTCACCGTCGGGAAACGCATAAAGCCACGCGCCAGGCCGGAACCGTTACGATCGTAGAATTTGCCGTCTTCGGCACGGAAGGCATAGTAATCTTTGCCGCCGGTATGCAGGCGCACACCCACCAGCTGGCTCTGGGCGCTCTTGCCGTCGAGCATCTCGCGCGACATCAGCACACTAAACTGATCGCCAGCACGCAGCTTGCGGAAATCCATCTGCCACTGCATCGCCTTGATCACGTTACTGATTTCCGTGCTGGTCAATCCGGCGCTGCGGGCGCTGGCAGCAAAACTACCGTGCACTTCGCCTTTCATCACGCTGTTTTGCCATTCGCCTTTTTGCAGCTCCTGCTGCATTTTAAAGCTGCCGTCATCCTGCCGCTGATAAGTGCGGGTTTCGCGGCGATCAAGCTCCCAGCTGAAGTTCTGCAACTGTCCGTCGGCGTTCAGGGTCCAGCTCAGCTGCTGACCGACGCGCAGACCTCGCAGATCTTTATCGCTGCTGACCAGTGCATTGATGTCACCGAGGTCGATACCATACTGGTTGAGGGCGCTACTCAGCGTATCGCCTGCAGAGACCGTATAATCGTGCACGTTGGGATTGTCCGGCACGTCTTTATCGATATCGTCTGCAGGGATGTCTTCTTCCGGCTCTGGCGTCGATTGATCGACCGGCTCACTGTCTTCCGGCAGCAGATTCTGCAATTCGAATTTGTCCAGTGGGACATTTTTGACGATCGGCGTAGAATCATCGGTGGGATGATAAACGTAAGGCCGCCAGACAGCGACGGCCAACGTAATAACAGTTAATGACCCCAGCATAACGCGGTGGGGGCGCGGCAAATTATTAAATGCGAGGGCGACAGAGCGGGCTATCTGCTGCACTTTTACCTATTCCTCTATGCTCCATTCAGGCAGCTTGCATACTGGCTCGACAGCTGTGAGAGGAATTTCACGTAGCTGTCTTTGGTTAAGCTGATTCCCATGCCCAATGGATCCAACGTACCTTTACGCACATTCGTCCCTCGTGACACGGCATCGATGACCGCCGGCCTGAATTGTGGTTCAGCAAAAACGCATGTGGCTTTCTGCTCAACCAACTGTGTTCGTATTTGATTTAAACGCTGTGCGCCCGGTTGGATCTCAGGATTAACGGTAAAATGCCCTAATGGTGATAAACCGTAATGTTTCTCAAAGTAGCTATAAGCATCGTGAAAAACGAAATAACCCTTATTCCGCACCGGAGCAAGCTGCGCGCCAATGTGTTTGTCCGTATCCGCTAATTCTGCTTCGAAATGCTGCAGGTTGGCGTCTAGTTTGGCCTTGCTTTGCGGCATAAGTTCCAATAATTTTCCGTGGATTGCAACCGCAGATTGCCTTGCGATCTCTGGGGACATCCACAGATGCATATTAAACTGACCGTGATGATGTTCATCAGCGGCATCATGGTCAGCGGAATCTGCTGCACCATGTCCCTGATCATGCGCATGATCATGCTCATCATCGTCATCAGCACCGGTAATCAGCAGTGGTTTTACCCCGGCAATTTCGGCAATTTCCAGATTTTTGTTCGCCGGAAGTTCCGCGGCTGACTTGGTCAGAAAGGCTTCCATTTCCGGGCCAACCCAAACCACTAAGTCTGCGTTTTTTATACGTTTTACATCTGAAGGACGTAGTGCATAATCATGCTCAGACGCACCATCCGGCAGCAGCACTTCCACCGGCGTTACACCATCGGCAATCGCCGCGGCGATAAATCCAATCGGTTTAATTGAGGCAACGACCGCAGCGGATGCTGGCAGAGCAAATGAGGCCGCAATCGCGACCGCAGGAAGGGTAAAAGCAAGGCGCTTTTTATTGTGTAACATAATGCGACATTCCATCGTGACCAGGTGATGGAATGTGATATTATAACATTCGAAATTCTGTGCAACCTGTAAATATCATGCCTTCACTTGTTACGCTCGAAAATATCTCCGTGAAATTCTCCCAACGTCCTGTCCTGGCGGGTGTCAGCCTATCACTGGAGCCGGGAAGAATTTTGACATTGCTTGGCCCGAATGGTGCCGGGAAATCGACCCTTGTGCGTGTCGTGCTGGGCTTGCTGACGCCTG
Source organism: Pantoea sp. App145 (assembly GCF_047947045.1). Taxonomy (NCBI): domain Bacteria; kingdom Pseudomonadati; phylum Pseudomonadota; class Gammaproteobacteria; order Enterobacterales; family Erwiniaceae; genus Pantoea; species Pantoea sp. App145. Next base: position 419,112 of record NZ_CP133290.1, on the reverse strand, counting down.
ACACCGGCAGCGTAAAACGAAGCGCCAGTTTACGTATCGGCTATGTGCCGCAGAAATTGCATATTGACCCTACCCTGCCGATCACTGTCGAACGCTTTATGCGTCTGTCGCGTGGCAGCCGCGCGGACGCCATCTTACCGGCGTTAAAACGCGTGCAGGCCGGGCATCTGCTGCATGCACCTTTACAGAAATTATCCGGCGGTGAAACGCAACGCGTGTTGCTGGCCCGGGCGCTACTCAGCGACCCGCAACTGCTGGTGCTGGATGAACCCACTCAGGGGGTCGATGTGAATGGACAGGTCGCGTTGTATGACCTGATTGATCAGCTCCGACGCGAGCTGAACTGCGGTGTGCTGATGGTTTCACATGACCTGCATCTGGTGATGGCAAAAACTGACGAAGTACTGTGCCTCAATCACCATATCTGCTGTTCCGGCACGCCGGAGGCGGTCTCGCAGCATCCGGAATTTATCGCCATGTTCGGTCCTCGCGGTGCTCAGCAGCTGGCTATTTATCGCCATCATCATAATCATCGTCACGATTTACAGGGACGAATTGTTCTGCGCAAAGGAAATGGCCCGTCATGATTGAACTGTTGTTACCCGGCTGGCTGGGTGGTGTGTTTCTGGCACTGGCAGCCGGTCCGCTGGGCGCGTTTGTCGTTTGGCGTCGTATGTCCTATTTTGGTGATACCCTCGCCCACGCCTCACTGCTCGGTGTGGCCTTCGGCCTGCTGTTTAACGTCAATCCCTATTATGCAGTGATTCTGGTGACGGTTTGCCTGGCGCTGGGGCTGGTGTGGCTGGAGCGTCGTCCGCATCTGGCGATCGATACCCTGCTCGGTATTATGGCGCACAGTGCGTTATCGCTGGGTCTGGTGGTAGTCAGCCTGATGTCCGGCGTGCGCGTCGATTTAATGGCGTATCTGTTTGGTGATTTGCTGGCGGTTACGCCACAGGATCTGTGGATGATGGGCGCTGGCGTGGTGATTGTGCTGGCGGTGATGGCGTGGCAATGGCGCTCGCTGCTGTCTATGACCATCAGCCCGGAACTGGCGCAGGTGGATGGTGTCAACATTCAGCGCACGCGCCTGATGCTGATGCTGGTGACGGCGCTGACGATTGGTGTGGCGATGAAATTTGTCGGGGCGTTGATTATCACTTCGCTGCTGATCATCCCGGCCGCTACCGCACGCCGCTTCTCACGTTCGCCAGAGCAAATGGCTGGCTTTGCGGTGATTATCGGCATTCTGGCCGTCACCGGCGGTTTGTGCTTTTCCGCGCTTTACGATACCCCAGCAGGCCCGTCAGTGGTGCTCTGCGCCGCCATCCTGTTTATCATCAGCATGGCGAAGAAACCGGCGGCCTGACGCCGGTTTACTGTTCTTCGCGGGTAATCCCGAAGTGACGATACGCATGCTGCGTTGCCATACGGCCACGCGGCGTGCGCTGAATAAAGCCCTGCTGAATCAGGAAGGGTTCAATCACATCTTCGATAGTTTCACGCTCTTCGCCAATCGCTGCCGCCAGGTTATCCAGTCCAACCGGGCCACCCATGAACTTATCAATAATCGCCAGCAACAGCTTGCGATCCATGTAGTCAAAGCCCTGGCTATCCACGTTGAGCATATCCAGCGCGCTGGCAGAAACCTCACCGCTCATATCACCATTGGCCCGCACCTCAGCGAAATCCCGCACACGGCGCAACAGGCGGTTGGCAATACGTGGCGTCCCGCGTGAGCGACGTGCGATTTCCAGTGCACCCTCTTCGCTAAGCGCCAGGCCCAGACAGGCGGCGCTGCGGCCAACGATATGTTGCAAATCCGCCACATTATAAAATTCCAGCCGCTGCACAATCCCGAAGCGATCGCGCAGTGGTGAAGTCAGCGAACCGGCGCGGGTGGTGGCACCAATCAGGGTAAAAGGTGGGAGATCCAGTTTGATGGAACGCGCCGCTGGCCCTTCACCGATCATGATATCCAGCTGATAATCTTCCATCGCCGGATACAGCACCTCTTCCACTACCGGGGAGAGGCGATGGATCTCATCGATGAATAACACATCATGGGGTTCGAGGTTGGTCAGCATCGCCGCCAGATCGCCCGCCTTCTCCAGCACCGGTCCGGAGGTGGTCCGCAGATTGACGCCCATCTCGTTGGCGACAATATTCGCCAGCGTGGTTTTACCGAGGCCTGGCGGGCCGAAGATCAACAGATGGTCGAGCGCATCACCGCGCAGCTGCGCCGCCTTGATAAAGATCTCCATCTGCTCACGCACCTGCGGCTGGCCAACATATTCAGACAGCAGCTTAGGTCGAATGGCGCGGTCGAGGTTCTCTTCTTCGTTAACACTGCTGGCGGAGACCAGACGATCGGCTTCAATCATGCTTTACCTCAAATGGCTGCGCGCAGGGCTTCGCGGATCAGGGTTTCGCAGTCCGCATCGGGTCGGCCAATCTTACTTACCATACGGCTGGCTTCCTGCGGTTTATACCCCAGCGCTACCAAGGCCGCAACCGCTTCTGCTTCCGCATCGTTGGTATCTGGCACGGCAGATGGCGTGGTCAGGGTAAAGGCGTTGTCGCCACCGAACAGATCGCCGTGCATCCCTTTGAAGCGGTCCTTCATTTCCACCACCAGGCGCTCGGCAGTTTTCTTGCCAACACCCGGCAACTTCACCAGCACCGCAATCTCTTCTTTCTCCACTGCCGTCACGAACTGCTGTGCCGACATGCCGGAGAGAATTGCCAGCGCCAGCTTTGGCCCGACGCCATTCACTTTGATCAGCTCGCGGAACAGCGCACGCTCCTGTTTGCTATTAAAACCAAACAGCAACTGCGCATCTTCGCGCACCACAAACTGGGTGAAGATAATCGCTTCCTGGTTTAGCTCAGGCAGCTCATAAAAGCAGGTCATTGGCATATGCACTTCATAACCGACGCCGTGCGCCTCAATTAACACCAGCGGCGGCTGTTTTTCCAGAATATTGCCTCGTAAACGACCAATCACCTGAGCACTTCCTTAATCTATGAGTAAGCCTGTTTATATACCATAAAAAAGGCTGGATGAATATCCAGCCTTAGGTTTTCATCTAGCCCGACCGCAAACGCCCTCGTGTCAGCACCAGCTTGCTATCACTCATCCGCGCCGCGTTCTGACTGACGTGGCAATGGGTGATGGCGATGGCCAGGGCGTCGGCCGCATCCGCCTGTGGATTGGCCGGTAACTTCAGCAAAGTGCGCACCATATGCTGCACCTGGCTTTTTTCCGCGCTACCCATGCCGGTCACCGTTTGTTTGACCTGGCGTGCCGCGTATTCAAATACCGGCAGATCGAGATTGACCGCTGCCACGATGGCGGCCCCACGTGCCTGCCCCAGCTTGAGTGCTGAATCGGCGTTTTTCGCCATAAATACCTGTTCGATGGCAAAAAAATCAGGCGAGAACTGGGTGATGATTTCGCTGACGCCAGCATAAATCAGCTTGAGACGGGATGGCAGGTCGGTAACGTTAGTGCGGATACAGCCGCTGCCCAGATAACTGAGCTGGCGGCCGGTCTGGCGGATAACACCGTAGCCGGTGACGCGCGAACCAGGGTCGATCCCAAGGATTATCGCCATGATGCGTCTCCGGCAATCTGGGGTTGAGAAAACGCCATTACAGCGTTTCCGCCACCTCATCGGAAATTTCGCCGTTATGGTAAACTTCCTGCACGTCGTCGCAATCTTCCAGCATATCGATCAGACGCAGCAGTTTCGGTGCGGTTTCCGCATCCATTTCAGCTTTGGTCGACGGGATCATGGATACTTCCGCGCTATCAGCTTTCAGGCCAGCGGCTTCCAGTGCATCACGCACCGCACCCAGTTCTTCCCAGGCCGTGAACACGTCGATAGCACCATCGTCGTAGCTCACCACATCTTCCGCACCCGCTTCCAGCGCAGCTTCCATCACGCTGTCTTCATCCTTGCCCGGTTCGAAGGAGATCACCCCTTTCTTGCTGAACAGGTAAGAAACGGAACCGTCAGTACCGAGGTTACCACCGGTTTTGGTGAAGGCATGACGCACTTCGCCGACGGTACGGTTGCGGTTGTCACTCAGACATTCAACCATCACCGCAGAACCGCCCGGACCGTAACCTTCATAAATGATGGTTTCCATGTTGGAATCATCTTCACCACCCACGCCGCGTGCAATCGCACGGTTCATGGTGTCACGGGTCATGTTGTTGGACAGGGCTTTGTCCATTGCAGCGCGCAGACGCGGGTTGGAACCGGCATCGCCACCACCCAGTTTCGCGGCAGTCACCAGCTCGCGAATGATTTTGGTGAAGATTTTACCGCGCTTTGCATCCTGCGCCGCCTTGCGGTGCTTTGTATTCGCCCACTTACTATGTCCAGCCATAAAAATTTCTCTCCGATCTCAAATCTTATGCAGGGTATCTTTCTAACCTGACTGTTCAATATTTGCGGTGCAGTTCTGTTTGACCGCACCCAATTCATTAAATTTTAATGAATGTGCCGCCAGAAAAACGCGTGGCGGCTTGCATTCAGATAAATTCTTCTATTGCCTGGCGGTTACTCCAGGACTTAGTCAGGGCTGCTGCATCAGTGGGCATCAGCCAGCGCGCGGCGAGGTGCTCACTCAGGATGACCTCGCGCTCTGCGGGCAGCGCCAACCGGAACCAGTGTTCACGATTGTGTGTCGTGCCCGGCGCGTAGCGATGGCGATAGTGCGGGAAGATCTCAAACTCGATTTGTTTATGGCAATCTTCCAGTGGCAGCTGTTCGGTTACCACATCAATCGCCAGTTCTTCCTGCACTTCACGCTGTGCAGCCTGAAGCGGGGTTTCCCCGGCTTCAAGACTGCCGGTGACCGATTGCCAGAAGCTCTCGTCATCGCGGCGTTGCAGCATCAGCACCCGGCCGGAGTCCTGAGCAAAAATCACCACCAGAACCGAAACCGGATGCTTATAGCCCATTATTTATTCTCGAGCTTGTCTTTCTTTGGAGCCAGCTGGATCCCGAGATCGGCCAGCGCGGCTGGATTGGCTTCGCTGGGCGCTTCCGTCATCAGACAAGCCGCTGCCGTGGTTTTCGGGAAGGCAATCACGTCACGGATGTTATCGGTACCGGTCAGCAGCATGGTGACGCGGTCCAGACCAAATGCCAGACCCGCATGTGGCGGGGTGCCGAATTTCAGTGCATCCAGCAGGAAGCCAAACTTCTCACGCTGTTCTTCTTCCGCAATACCGAGAATGCTGAACACCACCTGCTGCATTTTGCCGTTGTGGATACGCACCGAACCGCCGCCCACTTCATAACCGTTGATCACCATATCGTAAGCATTGGCGATGGCCTGCTCCGGGTTTTCCGCCAGTTGCTCAGCCGTCATCTCTTTCGGCGAGGTAAACGGATGGTGCATCGCTGCCAGACCACCTTCGTCATCCGCTTCGAACATCGGGAAGTCGATGACCCACAGCGGTGCCCAGGCTTTGTCATCGGTGATTTGCAGGTCACGACCCACTTTCAGACGCAGTGCGCCCAGCGCATCGGAAACCACTTTGGCGCGATCGGCACCAAAGAAGATCACATCGCCATCCTGCGCGCCGGTGCGCTCAAGAATCGCGGCCACAATCTCAGCGTTGAGGAACTTCGCCACCGGGCTTTGTACACCTTCAAAACCTTTTGCCAGCTCGTTGACCTTCATCCACGCCAACCCTTTGGCACCGTAGATTTCAACAAACTTGCCGTACTCATCAATCTGCTTACGGCTCAGGGTGGCACCACCCGGCACACGTAGCGCGGCGACACGGCCTTTGGCATCGTTGGCCGGGCCAGAGAATACCTGGAATTCGACGTTTTTCAGCAGATCCGCAACATCCACCAGCTCCATCGGGTTACGCAGATCTGGCTTGTCAGAACCGTAACGACGCATCGCTTCGGCGAAGGTCATTTGCGGGAAGCTGCCAAGGTCCACGCCTCGGATATCCATCCACAGTTCACGGATCAGACGCTCCATCACTTCACGCACCTGTTCGGCGCTCATAAAGGAGGTTTCCACGTCGATCTGGGTAAATTCAGGCTGACGATCGGCACGCAAGTCTTCGTCACGGAAGCACTTCACGATCTGATAGTAACGGTCAAAACCGGACATCATCAGCAGCTGTTTGAACAGCTGCGGTGACTGCGGCAGTGCATAAAATTTGCCTTTATGCACACGGCTCGGCACCAGATAGTCACGCGCACCTTCCGGTGTGGCTTTGGTCAGCATCGGGGTTTCGATATCGAGGAAACCTTCGTTGTCCATAAAACGGCGGACAAAGCTGGTGATTTTTGCGCGGGTTTTCAGGCGCTGAGCCATCTCCGGACGACGCAGGTCCAGGTAGCGGTATTTCAAACGTGCTTCTTCGCTGTTGATCTGGTTGGAATCCAGCGGCAGCGGCTCAGCACGGTTAATAATGTTCAGGTCATGGGCAAAGATTTCAATCTCGCCAGTCGCCATTTCGCTGTTTTTATTCTTCTCATCACGCGCACGCACGGTGCCAGTGATCTGGATACAGAATTCGTTACGCAGCTCAGACGCCAGCTGGAAAGCCTCCTGACGATCGGGATCGAAGAACACCTGGACGATGCCTTCACGGTCGCGCATATCGATAAAAATCAGGCTACCCAGATCGCGACGGCGGTTTACCCAGCCGCAAAGAGTGACTTGCTGACCCACATGAGACAGATTGAGCTGTCCGCAATATTCTGTACGCATAACGTATCCTTTTAACTTCGCCGCTGCAGCCAGGCAGCATCAGGCCGCGTAACCTTCTGAGATGCTGCCGCAAAAAAGGCGGCTATTATAATGGAAAAAGCCTGACAGGATAAGTAGAGCCGCGCCAAAGCGCTTAAAACATCTGCTTTTGTCACAGGTTGTTATCCCAGTGTGACTAAAACAGGTTAACCTGTCGCTGATTTTTCCGTATGGGGTTCGTTTTGACGCTACGTATTGGCTTACCGCAGTGGCAGCATGCACACTGGAAACAATTTGGTCTGGCAACGCTGGCAGATTATGCGCAGCTGTTCGATTGTGTCGAAGGTAATACCACGCTTTATGCATTACCAAAGCAGGAAGTGGTGCTGCGCTGGCGCGACATGACCCATGACGATTTCCGCTTCTGCTTTAAATTCCCGTCCACCATCAGCCACCAGGCGGCGCTGCGTAACTGCGATGATTTGCTGGCGGAGTTTTTGCGTCTGCTGGACCCGTTAGCCAACCGTATCGGCCAATACTGGCTGCAACTCCCCGCCGCCTTTTCCCCGGCGCAACTGAATGATTTGTGGCACTTTCTGGATAGCCTGCCGCGTCGCTTCAGTTATGGTGTGGAAGTGCGCCATGCGGCGTTCTTTGCCAAAGGCGAGGCCGAACGTGCGCTTAATCGCGGCTTGCAACAACGCGGCGTGAATCGGGTGATTCTGGATAGCCGCCCGGTACATGCCTCGCAATCACAAACCGCCGTGGCCATCCATGCGCGGGAAAAAAAGCCTCGCGTACCGCCACATGCGGTGCGCACCGGCAACCAGCCGATGGTGCGTTTTATCGGCAGTGATAGTGTTGATGAATCTGTGCCCATGTTTCAGCCGTGGCTGGCAAAATTGCCCGGCTGGTTGGTGGAAAGCGATCCGATGTTGTTTATTCATACCCCCGATATGGGTGAGGTTTTTCCACTGGTTGCCGCCTTGTGGCCCCAGTTGCAACAGCTGGAACCCCGGCTGCCTGCGCTGCCCATCTGGCCTCAGCAATCCAGCCTGTTCTGACGCCTCGGGCTACACTCATGGGAAACGGGTGCAGCCTGCGGCAGTTTCTGCCAGAATAGCGCCCTTTCCGTTTTCTCTCCGGATATTTCATTATGTCTGACCGCGATACGCTATTTTCCGCACCCATCGATAAACTGGGTGACTGGACCTTTGACGAGCGCGTGGCTGAAGTCTTTCCCGATATGATTCAGCGCTCGGTGCCCGGTTATTCCAACATCATTTCGATGATTGGTATGCTGGCAGAACGCTTTGTGCAGCCCAACAGCAAGGTCTACGATCTGGGCTGTTCGCTCGGTGCTGCCACGCTCTCAGTCCGCCGTAATATTCATGTGCCGGGTTGTGAGATCATTGCTGTTGATAACTCGCCGGCGATGGTTGAACGTTGTCGCCGCCATATCGATGCTTTCCGTGCCGATACGCCGGTGCAGGTGCTGGAGGCGGATATTCGTGATATCCACATCGAAAACGCCTCCCTGGTGGTGCTCAACTTTACGTTGCAGTTCCTGGAACCCGATGCCCGAGTGCTGCTGTTGCAAAAAATTGCCCAGGGCCTGAATCCTGGCGGGGCACTGGTGCTGTCGGAAAAATTCAGCTTTGAAGATGCTGAAGTCGGCGAGCTGCTGTTCAACATGCACCACGACTTCAAACGCGCCAATGGCTATAGCGAACTGGAAATTAGCCAGAAACGCAGCATGCTGGAAAACGTTATGTTGACCGATAGCGTCGAAGCACACAAAGCGCGGCTTAAACAGGCGGGTTTTTCCCACGCCGAGCTGTGGTTCCAGTGCTTTAACTTTGGTTCGCTGGTGGCACTGAAATGATTGATTTTGGTCGATTCTATCAGCAAATCGCCACTGGCCCGCTTGCCAGCTGGCTGGAAGTGTTACCCTCCCAGGTGGCGGCCTGGCAGCGGGAAAATCTGCACGGTCATTTCCGTAACTGGGAAAAATCGGTTGAGCATCTTCCCGCACTTGTCCCGCAGCAGCTCGATTTACTGCATAGCGTCAGTGCACAACAGGATGATCTAACCGAACGTCAGCGTGCCGGGATTGAAAAGCTGTTACGTAATCTCATGCCGTGGCGCAAAGGGCCGTACTCACTCTACGGCACAGAAATCGATACCGAATGGCGTTCAGACTGGAAGTGGCAGCGTGTACAGCCACACATTTCCCCGCTGGCCGGACGCACGGTGCTGGATGTCGGCTGTGGCAGTGGCTACCACATGTGGCGCATGGTCGGTGCCGGTGCACAGTTGGTGGTCGGTATCGATCCCATGCAGTTGTTCCTGTGTCAGTTCGAAGCAGTACGCAAGCTGTTGGGTGACGATCGTCGTGCGCATTTGCTGCCGCTGGGTATTGAGCAACTGCCTGCGCTACAGGCGTTCGATACCGTGTTTTCGATGGGGGTGCTGTATCACCGCCGTTCGCCGCTGGACCATCTGCTGCAGCTGAAAAATCAGCTGGTCAGTGAAGGGGAGCTGGTGCTGGAAACGCTGGTGATTGAAGGGGATGAGAACGCGGTACTGGTACCTGGCGAACGTTATGCGCAGATGCGCAACGTCTACTTTATTCCTTCCGCTGCCGCATTAAAAAGCTGGCTGGAGAAGTGTGGCTTCATCGATGTGCGTATCGTTGATTACGCTGTCACCTCGGTGGAAGAACAACGCCGGACCGACTGGATGACCAGCGAATCGCTGGCCGAATTCCTTGATCCGCTTGATAGCAGCAAAACGGTGGAAGGCTATCCAGCACCGCTGCGCGCGGTACTGGTCGCACGTAAGCCCTGATCTTTAACGCCGCGACAGCGCCAGCTTCGCGGCGAAACCGATAAATACGCAGCCAGTCAGACGATCCATCACTTTCAACACGGTAGGACGACGCAGGTGCGCAGCAAAGTAGTGGCTGCCACCAATCAGCACCGCATTCCACACCAGACCAATCGCCATATGGGTCAGCGCCATCAGGGTACACCACAACGGTACTGACGCACCGGCCGGGATAAACTGCGGCAGGAAAGTGACGTAAAACACCCCCACTTTTGGATTCAGCATGTTGCCCAACAGCCCACGACTAAAACAGGCGAAATAACTTTGTTCTTTTGTGGTGGTAACCTGCCCGTCATCCGTCTGAGTACGCGGATTCAGCAACAACTTCACACCCAGCCACAGCAGATACGCTGCCCCCACCCACTTCAACAGGTTATAAGCCATTTCTGAAGCCAACAGCAACGCACCCAAACCCAGGCCCACCATCACGCCCCACACCAAACATCCCAGCGTGACACCGAACGCGGTAGCCGAGGCACGTTTCCAGCCCTGGGCCGCCGCAGTACGCAGCACCAGTGCGGTATCAAAGCCTGGTGTCAAGGTGAGGATGGTGATAGCAAACAGAAATGAAATCAGTAAAGTCATGGCGTGCTCCCTGTAAATTTGCCGCTATCTTAACGCTGCAACCAGGGGAAGACGATAGTTACCTCCCGTGAGTAACTGAGAATAATTCTCAACTTGCCACCAATGGTTAAATTACCGTCATTTTTCTATGTCAGTTTGATGCCAGTCTCTTTTCTCACCCAAAGGAGTTATGGCTATGAGTAAGTTTATTTTCTCTTCACCACGGAAATATGTGCAAGGCGCTGGCGTGCTGGATGAACTGGGATCCTCTATCGCAGAGCTGGGTACACACGCTTTTCTGGTGGCCGACGATATCGTTTGGCAGCTGATTGGCGAGCGGACACAGCAGGCTTTAAAGGCCACCAGCATTGAATTCAGTCGTCAGCCGTTTAATGGCGAAGCCTCCAGCAATGAGATCAACCGCCTGGCACAACTGGCGAAATCTACCGGCAGCGATGTGATTGTCGGCCTCGGTGGCGGTAAAACGCTGGATACGGTGAAAGCCGTGGCTGATGAACTCAAATTGCCGGTCGCCATCGTCCCCACCGTAGCCTCCACCGATGCACCATGTAGCGCGCTTTCCGTGATCTACTCCGACAGCGGCGTGTTTGAAAGTTATCGCTTCTATAGCAAAAACCCGGATTTGGTACTGGTCGATACCGCGGTCTGTGCCAGCGCTCCCGTGCGTCTCTTCGCCTCCGGTATTGCCGATGGTCTTGCTACCTGGGTAGAAGCACAGGCGGTGTTGCGTTCACATGCCAAATCGATGGTCAATGGCGATCCTACCATCGCCGGACTGGCGATCGCCCGTGCCTGTGAGGAAACGCTGCTGACCTGGGGATTCAGCGCTTACACCGCCGTCAGCGAAAAACGTGTAACGCCAGCGGTTGAAGCTGTCGTAGAGGCCAATACCCTGCTCTCCGGCCTTGGCTTTGAGAATGCCGGTCTGGCTGGTGCACATGCCATTCACAATGGTTTTACCGCTATCGACGGGGATATCCACCATCTGACCCATGGTGAAAAAGTGGCTTATGGCACCCTGACCCAGATGGTGCTGGAGCAGCGTCCGGATGAAGAGATCGCGCGCTACATCCGCTTCTATCGTTCGATTAATATGCCGACCACCCTGAAAGAACTGCATCTGGAGCATGAGTCCTGGGAGAATCTGGTGCGGGTGGGTGCGCTGGCAAATAGCGAAGGCGATACGCTGAAGAACCTGAATCCGCATCTGGCACCGGAAGACATCGCCAATGCCATTCTGGCGGTTGATGCGTTCAGCAAAACCGTTAAATAATCCAACCTGTGTAGCGGCGTGATTTATCACGCTTCTTTGGCAACAATGCCGGGATAAAAACGCGCAATAAATTGCGCCGCTACACATTCATCATCACTGTTCTTCAGTAGGCTTATCCCAATACTGATATTTGTAAGCCGAGCTGAGATGACGCTCGATGGTTCCTTTCTCAAACACTTCGGTTTCGTGCAAATAACTGAGCGTGCAATTTCCTACCTCATCCCACAACTGACATTCATCCACCGATCGGATGGTGCTGACCGGTGTGGTCGCCGTGCCATTCAGACGTAACTCACGCCACTGATTGTCATAGGTATAGGTATCTTTGCTGCGTGCGCTGATGGCGCTGATCACCAGCCCCTGTGGATTCCAGTTGTAGGTACTCTCACCGTTAGTCAGCGCATCGCTGCCACGTGCGACGCTTCTTTCTACGCGGAAATGTTTGTCATAACGGTAAGTGGTATCGGTGAAGCCGTTTTTGCCCATACTGGTAAATTTGTCAGAGGAACTGATGATGTTACCCCGCTGCCCCATCTGCCAGTTAATGGTGCCCTGCCGGTTATCCACCACGACTTCTTTCCCCTCTTTAAGGACTTTCACCAGATAGGCGTACTCCGCCACCCAGCCGCCCTGCACACGTGCAATATGTTGTTCCATGCTCAGCACGACATTACTTTCGCTTTTATCATAAGTAATATCCGCCACCATCAAATCACCACAGGGATCAAACTGCCCCAGAATACGTTTCTGTGAATCAACGTCTTTACCAAATTCACCGGCAATCACCTGGCGCACAGCGCCTTTCGCATTCCCCCCCAGCATAATCCAGTTGTTGCTATTGGTGATGTTCTTGCTCAACGGCGGACAGACGGTGCTGACAGCCAGCGCAGCGCCACTGAGCGGGAAAAGCAGCAGTAAAACGGCACAAGGGATGGATTTCATGATGGTTATCCGTGAATAGCCTTAACTTTCAATGTAAGCATCTTTTTTCATGATGCGCTACGGTCAGCTTGCGGAGATCATCACAAAGGAGGAAGGAGGCTCATCACACAACAGTAAAAGACGAATCACCAGGATTTATTTAAAGTTTACTTTAAATATTTAACCCCGATTTATATCCGCTATTTAATGTTAGTTTCTGCCATTGCTGGATTTCATAGATTTTAAAACTAAAAAAACTCTTCTGAACAAAGTCAAGTCTGATTAACCCACTATAGTGAGGCTATTCATGAGATTAAGCTCACTGCCGCCCATTTATAATCCCTAAGGCAATCTTAATGAGAACAGCCGTACCCTACTATCCTAACTCTACGGAGGGTTTAAGCATGATTCAATCAGCCAGCGACATTCAGAAACGCAGCGATGAAAAGCGTGGTATGAAGCCCAAAACCTATAAACTCCCCCTGAATACCATCGATCGAATCGAGTTGCTCGCGAGTCATTCCGGGATATCTCAGGCAGCCATCATCGCCAATGCTATTGATATTTACGAGCAGTCGCTAAAACGACAATAACGCGCCATATTCTGTTCCTGACGCGTAGCGGTGCGATTTATCGCGCGGGTTATTATTGACGCGAAAAGATATTGCGCGATAAATCACGCCGCTACGTTTCATACTTTATCCATCATTAAAAGTGATGACGGGATGCCATTCCGGGTAAGATTATCGTGGCTTACTCCTTATTATCTTCTCACCCTCTTCTGTGAGTCTGACCTCGTAATAGCGTGTCATATCACTCACTACCACAACGAAATCAATTAAACCTTCCCGCATCAATGGTGCCAGGCTCCGGCAAGTGACCTCTTTACGTTTTCTTCGTACATTATCATGTCTGACTTCCACACCGACTGCTTTATCACCTCGTAACTTATAATCCGTTCCGTTTCGCATGCGATTCAGAGTTACGAGTTTCTCCTGTGAAATCATGGTCATATCCATCTACCCCAGCCAAAAGTACTACATTGATGACACACGAATGTTGTGGTTGATAAATCATCCGTGCTTTTAGTTGTAATAAGTTCTTTTCTCTGCACTTCATGGTAATGACAATATGGAGATTATGTGAGTTTAATATTAGCGGGTTGACGGATTTATATTTTTATGATTCGTCATATTTGATGCTACGCGCAGTTAGGGGACATCGACGTGGTATAACCAGGTTCCACTGAGGTTAATGCTTATTTTAGACAAAAAGAACCCCAGCAAGAAAAACTGGGGTTTGGTACTTGCAAACATCACGTCATGCTTTCGGCGTGCTGCGCGGCAAAATTGGCGCGATTTCAGGCTACCCGGACGGTGTTCATCTGCATCATGCTTTTCATGGCTTCCACCACATCACCATCAACACAGTAGCGACTGAATTCATCGGTTTCCGCTTCAGAACACATCGACACCCCAGCTTTGCGGTAGCGCATCGGGGAGGCGACTAAGCGGCTTGCCGAGCTATGAACTTCCTGGATGCCACCATCCAGAAACTTCTGCAGGTTGCTAAGACGCACCCCTGCCCCGGCCATAATGATTGGACCCACGTTTTGCTCATTAAGTTCCCGCAATAATGGAATTCCGGTTTCCGCGCTTTGCTGCTGACCCGAAGTCAGAATGCGCGCAATACCCAAATCACTCAGTACCTCAAGCGCACGTTTTGGGCTATGGCACAAGTCAAAGGCGCGATGGAAGGTCACTGCCATGCCGTCACACAACGCCATAATCTGGCGCATACGGGCGACATCCACATGCGCATCTTCATCCAGCATGCCAATAACCAGACCGGGGAAACCCAGTTCACGCATCAGCGCCACATCCGATTTCATCACTTCGAACTCGTGGGCGGTATAACAAAAATCACCGCCGCGCGGCCGGACAATCGGATGCACCGGAATTGTCACCTGCCGTCGTGCCGCTTCCAGCACGCCCGCAGAAGGTGTCAGCCCGCCTTCACGGGGTGCGCTGCAGAGTTCCACTCGGTCAGCACCGGACAGCTGCGCAGTCATTGCACAGTCGATGCCATAGCAGCATATTTCCAGTTTCGTCATACTTTTCTCCTTTCACATGACTTCTGGCTCGGGAAGATTGCTTAAGTTAGTCTGCTCAATGAAGACAGTTTACGTGGAAAACTAACTATGGCATTCAATTTTGACCAATGGATAGACCGCCGTCACAGCGATAGTTTGAAATGGCACAAATATGGCGATCAGGATGTACTGCCATTATGGGTTGCCGACACCGATTTTCGCTCCCCGGAATGCGTGATTACTGCGATAAAAAACCGGGCAGAGCACGGTGTTTTTGGTTACGGCGCTACGCCAACCGGATTGATTGATATCACGATTTCCCGTCTGGCGCAGCGCTATGGCTGGCATATCCAGCCGGAATGGATTGTGTTATTGCCGGGAGTCGTCAGTGGCCTGAATCTTTCGGTCCGCGCATTTACCGACCCCGCACAAAGCACCGTCGCTCCAGACCCGATTTATCCCCCGTTTCGCGCTGCGGCTAAACTGGCGGATCGACGTCAAATCCACTTGCCGCTGCAGTTAGAAAATCAGCGCTGGCTAATGAATCTGGCGGTGGTCAATGAACAGATGCAGGGTAATGAACGTTTGCTAATGCTGTGCAATCCGCAAAATCCGGGCGGCACCGCTTATCGACGTGACGAGTTGCAGGCACAGCTGGCCTTTGCGCAACAATATGATTTGATCGTCTGCTCTGATGAAATTCATTGCGACCTGATCCTTAGCCCCGGCGTGCAGCACGTTCCTTTTGCATCACTCAGCGAAGACGCGTCACAGCGCAGCATCACGCTGATTTCACCATCGAAAACCTTCAACATTGCCGGGCTGGGCGCATCAATGGCGATCATCCCTAACCCGGAATTACGTAAACGTTTTAATCAGACGCGTCAGGGGATTGTGCCCGCGGTGGATATTCTGGCACTGGTCGCAGCAGAGGCAGCCTGGCGGGAGGGGGATGCCTGGCTGGCAGCACAGCTTGATTATCTGCGCGCCAATCGTGACTGGCTGGTGGAACAGGTTAATGCCCTGCCCGAGCTCAGCATGGTATCCCCAGAAGCGACCTACCTGGGCTGGATCGATGCCAGCAAGCTTGCCGTTGCCAGCCCGGCACGGTGGTTTGAACAGCACGGTCTGGGTTTCTCACCAGGACGCGACTTTGGCGACGATAATTTTGTTCGTTTCAATTTTGGCTGTACCCTCGCCACGCTGGAGGAAGCTGTCGCGCGTCTGCAACGCGCGGTGGCAACCCGGCGTTAGGCCTGTTCGCTGGCGACGATCTCTTCCAGTCGCCACGGATGAAACTTAATGGTGGTTTGCCCATCCGTCACTGCCAGGGTCGGATTGGGCAAACGCTCCTTTTCGCCCTGCGGGGTGCTGGTTTTAAACGAAATTCCCGGTTGCATCAGCGCTTCATCGGCCAGCAGCGCCATCGCCCGCATGCCCAGCGTTTCCGGCTCACCACGCAACACAATTTCCACATGTTCCCATCCTTCATGCCGATAGCGTTTTTCACCCGGCCAGGGCAACTCGATCACCTCAACCTGCCATCCCGCCAGCTGCATGGGCTGATGCAGTTTGAACAAACAAATCGGACGACCATTGATCATAGCTTCAGAGAACTGGCTGCCGATTTGCAACAAACCCTGCTTCCAGCGCTCAGCCGTAGCGTACTGATGGCAGCGAACTGCCACATGATCGGCTTCGTGTTGATCGAGCTGCAATCCCAAACGTTCAGCAAATTGGAGTAACGCCTGTTCAAAGCGCAGCAGGTCCTGTTCCAAATCCTTCAGTTCCGAAGGAAAAATCATCGTCATGCGTCAATCACCTTACGATTAGTTTAGATCTTTTAATCAATGCAGACTCTTGCAGAATCTGAATTTCTTCAGGCATAACTGTCGGAATCATCTGATTTCGACGCTAAAACCCCGTAAAACCGTATAAAACTGCCTTTCAATTCGGATTAATCGCAACCCCAGGTCCAAAAGTTACTTTATGAAAGTACTTTAACCATCTGTTTTTAATAAACATAATTAATACAATGAGATAAGTCTTATTTAGCCTGCAAACAATTGCAGCCTGAAATCCTTTCTTATAAATTTGTGACTACTCAAATAAAAGGAATGGCCCTATGTCTATGCTCATTGTTGTCGCGGTCCTGATTGCATTGATGGGATTTGCAATTTCCCGCCACTGGAAGGTGCGTGAAGACAAAAGCGTTAAAAATCCTCGTCGCTTTACACGGCGCCGTTAACCGGCGCTGCAATTTCCGCTATTGTTCGCCCTGAACCGATTGCTGACGCACTCTATCATTTCACGTATACTTCCCCTCTTATTTTTTTCCGTCCCGCCAGCCCGAGAACGCCTCTGCGGGATGACGACAACGGCTCGCTCATGGCAGGCGGGCCATTTCAGCATATGAAGGTAACGCGGTGAATATTCAGGCTCTTCTTTCCGACAAAGTCAGTCAGGCAATGATCGCGGCAGGTGCGCCTGCCGATTGCGAACCCCAGGTTCGTCAGTCCGCTAAGGTGCAATTTGGCGACTACCAGGCGAACGGTATCATGGCGGTGGCAAAAAAGCTCGGTCAGGCACCGCGTCAGCTGGCTGAGCAGGTGATCCAGCATCTTGATCTGCACGGTATTGCCAGCAAAGTCGAAATCGCCGGTCCCGGCTTCATTAATATCTTCCTCGATCGCCAGTGGCTGGCTGAGCAGGCGGCGCAGGCGCTGGTATTACCCCGTCTTGGCGTTAGCAGCGTGGCACCCGAAACCGTGGTGATTGACTATTCCGCACCGAACGTGGCGAAAGAAATGCACGTAGGTCACGTCCGTTCCACCATCATCGGTGATGCTGCGGTGCGTACGCTGGAGTTTCTCGGCCACCATGTCATCCGTGCCAACCACGTCGGTGATTGGGGTACGCAGTTCGGTATGTTGATTGCCTACCTGGAAAAACAGCAGAACGAACATCATGAAGATATCGCACTGGCTGACCTCGAAGCCTTCTACCGCGAAGCCAAGCGCACTTATGACGAAGACGAAGCTTTCGCCGAAATCGCGCGCGGCTATGTGGTGAAATTGCAGGGTGGCGATGAATATTGCCGCACCATGTGGAAGAAGCTGGTCGACATCACCATGAGTCAGAACCAGAAAGTTTATGATCGTTTGAATGTTACCCTGACGCGTAAAGATGTGATGGGTGAAAGCCTGTACAACGACATGCTGCCGGGCATCGTTGCAGACCTGAAAGAGAAAGGTCTGGCGGTGATCAGTGAAGGCGCAACCGTGGTGTTCCTTGATGAATTCAAAAACAAGGAAGGCGAACCGATGGGGGTGATTGTGCAGAAGAAAGATGGTGGCTATCTCTACACCACCACCGATATCGCCTGTGCGAAATATCGTTACGAAACCCTGCATGCTGACCGCGTGCTGTACTACATCGATTCACGCCAGCATCAGCATCTGCAACAGGCATGGACCATCGTGCGTAAAGCCGGTTACGTGCCTGAGAGCGTGCCGCTGGAGCACCACGCATTTGGTATGATGCTGGGCAAAGATGGCCGTCCATTCAAGACCCGTACCGGCGGCACCATCAAACTGGCTGACCTGCTGGACGAAGCGGTTGAACGCGCACTGGCGCTGGTCAGTGAGAAAAACCCGGATATGACACCGCAGGAGTTGCAGGATCTGGCGGAAGTGGTGGGCATCGGCGCGGTGAAATACGCCGACCTGTCAAAAAGCCGTACCACCGATTACGTCTTCGACTGGGACAATATGCTGGCCTTTGAAGGCAATACTGCGCCTTACATGCAGTATGCATACACCCGCGTGCTGTCGGTGTTCCGTAAAGCCGGCATTGAAGCCGACGGCCTGCAAGGCGAGATCGTACTGACTGAAGAGCGTGAAGCCCAGCTGGCAACGCGTCTGCTGCAATTTGAAGAAGTCATTACTCAGGTTGCTCGTGACGGGACACCTCATGTGATGTGTGCTTATCTGTACGATCTGGCGGGTCAGTTCTCGGGCTTCTACGAGCACTGCCCGATCCTGTCGGCGGAAGATGAGCAGGTGCGTAATAGCCGTCTGCAACTGGCGGCATTGACAGCGAAAACGCTGAAGCAGGGTCTCGATACCCTCGGCATTAAAACTGTCGAACGTATGTAATACGAAAAACCCGCCAGAAGGCGGGTTTTTTTATGGGCTAGTGATAATTCACAGTAACTTCGCTGCTCACCACGCGCAGGCCAGGCGGCACCGCCCCCCTGCCGTTAAATCCAAAAGCCAGGTGCAACGTTTCATCAGCAGCGATGTGCGCCAAACCGCGCGTCGTCCCGCTCGCCCCCTCCAGCAGCACACAACGCTGGCTGGCACAAAGGCGCACCACCAGCCCGGACGGTGCCGGACGGCTCAGCTGATAGCGCCAACTCACCTGTGAAATCGTTCCCTGCACCTTGGTTGTGGCACGCAGCGGCGGAGAAGCCAGCCAGTTACCGCGCGCGCCGAGAGTCGGCCCGCTGGCGCTGGCATGCCACGCACCGTCCGCCGCCACTGCCCACAGGGGTAATAACAGCAACAGACCCGGCCAGACGCGACGCATGTTATTTACCTCCGATGGTGGCGGTCATACGAATCTGGCGGTTATCCGTCAGCTCCATATTAGACAACACCACCAGCTGCGGCAGATTGCGGCGCAGGAAGCGCGCCAGCAATGCGCGCAGCGGATGGTTAACCAGCAGCACCGGCGGCGCACCCAGCATTTCCTGACGTTGCAGCGCATCCTGTGCCTGATGCAACAAGCGATCGGCGAGACCCGGTTCCAGACCGCCGCCGCCCTGTAACGCCTGTAACAACAGACGTTCCAGCGTGGCATCCAGACCGATCACCTGCACTTCCCCGTTGCCCGGGAACCACTGCTGGGTGATGGCACGACCCAGCGCCACGCGAACCACACTGGTCAGCTCCTGCGGATCGGTCTGTACCGGTGCATGTTCGGCCAGCGTTTCGATAATGGTGCGCATATCACGAATCGACACTCGCTCCGTCAACAGGTTCTGCAAGACCTTATGCAACGTGGTCAGGGTGATCACGCCCGGCACCAAATCTTCGGTGAGTTTCGGCATTTCCTGCGTCACACGATCCAGCAGCTGTTGGGCTTCCTGACGACCAAACAACTCGCTGGCGTATTGTCCAATCAGATGATTGAGGTGCGTTGCGACCACGGTACTGGCTTCCACCACGGTGAAGCCCTGAATTTGTGCCTGCTCTTTCAACGCACTGTCGATCCAGATAGCCGCCAGGCCGAAGGCTGGGTCGACAGTCGCTTCACCCGGCAGGGTGCCGGCTGCGGTGCCAGGGTTAATCGCCATCCAGCGTCCCGGATAGGCATCGCCGCTGCCAATTTCCACCCCTTTCATCAAAATGCGGTAACGTGCGGGCGGCAGTTCCATGTTGTCGCGAATATGTACCACAGGCGGCAGAAAGCCCACCTCCTGCGCCACTTTTTTACGGATACTGCGGATACGCCCCAGCAGTTCACCATTTTGCAAATGATCGACCATCGGAATCAGGCGATACCCGACTTCCATACCGAGTGAATCTTCCAGTTGGACGTCGGTCCATGAGGCTTCAACCGTGGCAGGCGTCTCCTGACTTTTCACCACGCTGGACGCTTCCGGTTGTTTCTTCGGCTGCATTTGACGGCCACGCAACCACCAGGCCAGACCCAATAGCCCAGCGGTGAACAGCAGGAATACAAAGTTAGGCATTCCAGGCACCAGGCCCAGCAAACCAATCACCCCACCACTTAACATCAGTACGCGCGGATTGTTAAACAGCTGGCCCACCATCTGCTCGCCAACGTCCTGGTCAGTACTGACGCGCGTCACAATAACACCCGCAGCGGTCGAGATGACCAGTGCCGGGATCTGCGCCACCAGACCATCACCGATGGTCAGCAGCGTATAGGTTTCGGCTGCGTGCCCCAGATCCAGACCGTGCTGAACTACACCCACCAGCAGGCCACCGATCACGTTTATCACCATGATCATGATCCCGGCGATGGCATCGCCGCGTACAAACTTACTGGCACCGTCCATCGAACCGTAGAAGTCAGCTTCCTGGGTCACCTCTGAGCGACGGCGTTTGGCTTCCTCTTCACCGATCAAACCGGCGTTCAGGTCGGCGTCAATCGCCATCTGTTTGCCGGGCATCCCATCGAGGACAAAGCGCGCTCCCACCTCAGCGATACGGCCAGCACCCTTGGTGATAACCATAAAGTTGATGATGACCAGAATGATGAACACCACGATGCCAATCGCGAAGTTACCACCGACCAGAAAGTGGCCGAAGGCTTCCACCACGCGTCCTGCCGCTGCGGCACCGGTATGACCATCCAGCAGGATGATACGTGTCGAGGCGACATTAAGCGCCAGACGCAGCAACGTGGAGAACAGCAGAATGGTAGGAAATGCCGCGAAATCCAGCGTGCGCTGGGTGAACATTGCCACCAGCAAAACCATGATCGACAGCGCAATGTTAAAGGTAAACAGCAGGTCAAGGATGAACGCGGGTAACGGCAGCACCATCATTGACAGGATCATCATGATCAGTACCGGACCAGCCAGTACCTGCCATTGTGTGTCTTTGAAGTTGCCCGGTAGCCGCAGCTTTTCGGCCAGATTAGCCATCGTTTCTGTTCTCTCCTGGAATGTCCATCTCTGCCGGGACCGACAGATTATTAGGTTTCTTCGGTATCATGCCGCCTTCACGCTTCCAGCGTCTCAGCTGCCAGACCCACGCCAGCACTTCGGCCACCGCCGCATAAAGTGCCCCCGGAATGAACTGACCAATTTCGGTATGACGATATAGCGCACGCGCCAGCGGCGGTGCTTCAAGAATGGGTACGCGATGTTCTTTGCCCAGTTCGCGAATTTTCAGCGCCACGTCTCCGGCACCTTTGGCGATCACCTTCGGCGCGCTCATCTTTTTCTCGTTATATTGCAGCGCAACCGAGTAATGCGTCGGGTTGGTGACGATCACATCGGCTTTGGGTACGTCAGCCATCATGCGGCGTCGGGCAGCGGCGCGCATCGCCTGACGAATTCGCCCTTTAACATGAGGATCGCCCTCCTGCTGTTTGAATTCGTCACGGATATCCTGGCGCGACATGCGTAATTTTTTGAAGTAGCTGTACAACTGCCAAAACACATCGAAGCCGACCATCGGAATCAAACCCAGCATCACCAGCACACAGCACACAGCAATCATGTTCATGCCATGTTCCAGCGCGTTCATGGGGGATTCACTGATTAAACGCAGCATCTCCGGCCAATGTGACCAGACATACCAACCAGCCACCGCCCCCACCAACACCGCCTTGAGGATGGCTTTCAGCAGCTCAGCCCAGGTTTGTCCTGAAACCATACGTTTCAGACCACTTAACGGGTTAAGTTTGGTTAAATCGAGGCTGAGAGATTTACCGCTGATGACGATACCGCCCAGCAGCATGGGTGCAGCCATCGCCACCAGCACTAAACCGGCCATCAGCGGCAGCACCGCCAGCACCGCCTGGCCAATCAGGGTACTGATATGCGCCACGATCACTTTGTCATCAGTGACCATGCCATGATCAAAACGAAAACCGGTCGCCACCATCGCCGCCAGCCGTCGCGCCATGCTGGTGCCACCCAGCCATAAAATCATAATGCCGGATAACATCATCAGTAATGACGTCAGCTCGCGCGAACGCGGAATCTGCCCATCCTCACGCGCTTTTTCAAGTCGGTGCGCTGTGGGCGATTCTGTTTTGTCCTCATCGCTACTGTCTTCAGCCACGACATACCTCTGCTGACTGGAATTCTGAGCATAGGATGCCAAAAGGCGCGGACGCTAAAGCGTGGATTAAGGGGGGAAAATGTCAGCTTATTTAGCCATAAGGGAAATTACCGCCTGCACTGATGATATCGCGGGGTGTTCAGGAAAGTATCAGCAAAGAGTCATTTCAAAACGATGCCCTTTCAGGACAGGGCATCGCAGAAAATGGCGTGATGAATCGCGCGGCTACACCATAGCGCAATGTGCCGCGTTTGCGACGCTGGTCGCGCGATAAAAGCGCACCACTTCACCCACCAGCAACAACGCGGGTGATTGCGGCCGCTCGCGGGCTACTGTCTCGCTAAGCTGCTCCAGGGTGGTGATGAGTACCCGTTGCTCTGGTCGCGTGCCATTCTCAATGATGGCAACCGGCGTGGTCGGTTCTCGCCCCTGCGCCTGCAACTGTACGCTAATACTGGCGCTCCATTTCAGCCCCATATAAAACACCAGCGTCTGATTGGTGGCGGCGAGGCTATGATCATCCAGCTGCGGCTCGCCGGTTTTACCGTGCCCGGTAATCAGTCGCAGCGACTGGGCGCATTCGCGATGGGTCAGTGGAATACCGCTGGCTGCCGCACAACCTGCAGCGGCCGTAATCCCTGGCACCACCTGACAACCAATTCCGGCCTGCTGGAGAAAAACCATCTCTTCCCCACCACGACCAAAAATAAAAGGATCGCCCCCCTTCAGACGCACCACATTGCGCCCGCTACGCGCCAGATCCACCAGCAGTTGATTGATCTGCGCCTGTTTTAACCCATGACTGCCCGGTTTTTTACCGACATCAATCGCCAGCGTGCTGGAGGGTACTTCCGCCATGACATCATCACTGACCAGCCGATCATAGACCACCACATCCGCACTTTTGATCATCCGCAGCGCTTTCAGCGTCAACAACTCCACATCGCCCGGCCCGGCACCCACCAGCCATACCTGACCCTGTGGCGCATCCAATCCCGGCGGGTTAAACAGTTTATCCAGTGTCTCAATTGCCTGGGTCATGATGGCCTCCGCTACTGCGCTACCTGAAGCGCGCTGATAAGTTGTTTCAGCTCCGGAATACAGGAGCCACAGTTGGTGCCGCACTTGAGCGTTGCGCCCAGCGCTGCCGGAGAGTGGCAACCCTGCTCAATGGCACGTCGGATGGCGACTTCACCGACGCCAAAACAACTGCAAATAGTCCGTCCCTGGCTCTCCCCCTGCGCAGGCCGTCCGCCAAGTAACGCATGACGTTGTTGCGCCGTTGCTGGATGTTCGCTGAATCCCAACGCGACAAAGGAATGGTCAATCTCTGGTAACCAGGGGGCGGCATAGAATGCCCGCACCAGCTGACCATCGCGCCAGCCCAACAGATGCAACTGCTGACCTGCCTGGGCTTGCTGCCATTGCAGTTCAGTTGCACCGGGCTGTTGCTGTAACCAATCGGCAGGTGCTCCCTGCCCGGCCAGCACATAACGCTGTACACCCGGCTGCGGCGCGCGTGACCAATAATCCACATGCTGGGGATCCACCTGCTCGCGCTGCCACAACCAGCCCTGCCACTGCGGACGCAGCGGTTGCAGACGCACGGCAGTTTGCTTGAGAGCTGGTTGCCCGGAATCCGGACAACAACGCGCCGCCACCAGCCCATCGACATTCGCCTGGGCGCTGAACTGACGCGTCCAGTGCATCGGGATAAACAGCTGTCCACGCGTCAGGCCGTTATCGATATTCACCCGTCCACACCACCAGCCAAGTTGTGATTGCACCCGCGTCAGATCGCCCTGACTCAGGCCATGTGCCGCCGCGTCATGCGGATGCAGCAATACAAAAGGTTCGTCGTAATGCTGCATCAACCGCGGCACCGCACCGGTACGCGTCATGGTGTGCCACTGATCGCGGATACGCCCGGTGTTCATCAGCAACGGATAGTGTTCGGACGATGGGGTAGATAACGGAATGGCTACCGGCAGCAGACGGGCTTTACCATCCGGATGAAAGAAGCGGCGATCGCTGAACAGCCGCGGGGTACCTGCCGGGGCAGCCGTGTTAACCGGCCACTGCACCGGCTGCAACTGGTCATACTGTTCACGACTGAGCGTTGCCAGGGCGCTGATATCAAACGCACGACGCCCCTGATTTTCAAAGCCAGACAGTGCTGCATGTTCAATAAAGATTTCATGCGGATGCTGCCAGCCAAAAGCGTCTCCGTAACCGAGGCGCTGAGCCACCTGAGCCAGCAACCACCAGTCCGGCTTCGCTTCCCCGGCGGGCGCAACAAAACTGCGTTGCCGCGAAATGCGGCGTTCCGAATTGGTCACAGTGCCATTCTTTTCCCCCCATCCCTGGGCGGGCAGCAGCACGTCGGCATAAGCGCTGGTATCGGTGGCCGCACTCACCTCCGAGACAATCACCAGCGGGCAACGCGCCAGCGCTTCAGCCACGCGATTTCCCTCCGGCATCGACACCGCCGGATTGGTGCCCATAATCCAGACCGCTTTTACCTCACCGCGCTCAACCGCCTGGAACAGTTCCACCGCCTTCAGTCCGGGCTGAGAGGCTACCCGCTCGCTGCGCCAGAAACGGGCCAGTCGATCCACCTCTTCCACGCTAAACCCCATATGCGCGGCCAGTTGATTGGCCAGGCCGCCAACTTCGCGCCCGCCCATGGCATTGGGCTGGCCGGTGAGCGAGAAAGGCCCGCAGCCAGCGCGGCCAATTTTGCCGCTCAGCAGATGCACGTTAAGGATGGCGTTGTTATTGTCGCTGCCGGTCTGCGACTGGTTGATCCCCATGCACCATAACGTCAGCACGCGGGGATGCGCGGTGAACAGCTGCCAGAAAGCAAGGATGCTGGCCTGATCCAGCTGGCAGGCATGGGCAACGGCGGCCAGATCCCAGTCAGTACAGGCCGCCTGCGTCGCTTCGACATGGTCGAGGTGCGGCAACATGCTGCTATCGATGCCACCCTCGCTGCTTAGCCAGTTAAGTAATCCGGCAAATAAGGCGCTATCGCTGCCGGGACGCAGGGCCAGGTGCAGGTCGGCCAGATCGCAGCTGGCGGTCCGTCGCGGATCGATAACCACCAGCTTCATCCCGGGCCGCTGCTGCTTCGCCTGCACCAGCCTCTGCCAGGCAACCGGATGCGCCCAGGCGGCGTTGGACCCCACCAGAATCACCAGATCCGCCTGCTCAATATCTTCATAGCAGCAAGGCACCGCATCGGCACCAAAGGCCCGTTTGTACCCCACCACTGCCGAGGCCATACACAGCCGCGAGTTGGTATCGATATTGGCGGCACCAATAAAACCTTTCATCAGTTTATTGGCGACATAATAATCTTCAGTCAGCAGTTGCCCGGAGGCATAAAACGCCACTGCCTGTGGGCCATGCTGACGGATGATGTCACGCAATCCTGTGGCCACATAATCCAGCGCCTGCCCCTTGCTGGCACGCTGGCCTTTTACCTGCGGCCACAGCAAACGCCCCTCCTGCCCGAGGGTTTCCCCCAGCGCAGAACCCTTGACGCACAGGCGGCCAAAGTTGGCGGGATGCTGGCGGTCGCCACTGACCGGGGCATCAGGAGCATGGATCTCGACGCCACAACCCACGCCACAGTAGGGACAGGTGGTTTTCATGATGCTGCCGCCAGGGCCAGCAGCGGCTGATTACCCAACCAGACTTTGCCACCCTCAACCCGCACTGGCCAGCAACGTAATTGCAGCTGGGGGTTGTCGAGACTTTGTCCGTCACGCAGGCGTATCCGCTGCTTATACAATGGCGAGATCACCACCGGTTCCCCGGCCACATCACCGAGAATGCCGCGTGACAACACGCTGGCCTGAGTACCCGGTTCAATATCCTCCAGCGCATAAATGGCACTACCGAAGCGGAACAAGGCCACGCGCTGCTGACCCAGCCGCGCCCCGACACCTGCCGCAGGCGGGATCGCCGCCTCATCACAGATGGCATGCCACGGTTCCACTGGCAGGGTCAGGACCGGGATACTGAGGTTATCCGCCGGCTGACGCTGGCCACGTACTTCACTGTAATGCAGGGTTTCGTCCGGCTGGTCGCTGTTGATGGTGGCACTGAACAACGCACGGCGCGACGGGTCGGCCAGCGTGGTGTGCCATTCGCACTGATAACGATCCACCACCCGCTGCATCTCCTGCTCCAGTGTGGCACCGATGCCGAGCGCATCGTCAATCACCACCTCACGCAGATACGCCAGCCCGCCTTCCATGTTGTCCATCCATACGCTGGTACGTTGCAAACGATCGGCAGTGCGGACATAGAACATCAGAATGCGATCGACATAACGGATCAAGGTGTCGTCATCCAGGTCGCTGGCAAACAGATCAGCATGGCGTGGCTTCATACCGCCATTGCCACACACATACAGGTTCCAGCCTTTATCGGTGGCGATTACGCCAATATCTTTGCTCTGCGCTTCCGCACATTCGCGCGTACAGCCGGATACCGCCATTTTAATTTTGTGCGGCGCTCGCAGGCCTTTGTAGCGATGCTCCAGCGCGATGGCAAAGGCGGTAGAATCCTGCACGCCGTAGCGGCACCAGCTCGATCCGACGCAGGATTTAACCGTGCGTAGCGATTTACCATAGGCATGGCCAGTTTCGAATCCGGCGGCAATCAGCGCTTCCCAGATAGCGGGCAGTTGATCGAGACGCGCACCAAACAGGTCGATACGCTGCCCGCCAGTAATTTTGGTGTAGAGATCGTACTGCGCCGCCACTTCACCAATCGCAATCAGGCCCTGCGGAGTGATTTCACCACCGGGTACGCGCGGTACCACCGAGTAGGTGCCATCTTTCTGGATGTTAGCGAAGTAGCGATCGTTGGTGTCCTGCAACGGCAGATGCGCGGGCTTAAGCAGATAATCATTCCAGCAGGAGGCCAGCAGTGACCCCACCAACGGCTTGCAGATTTCGCAGCCATGACCACGACCATGCTGGGCCAGCAACTCATCAAACGTGGTGATCTCACCCACGCGGATCAGGTGATACAGCTCCTGGCGTGACCAGGCAAAGTGCTCGCAAATGTCCTTCTTCACTTCAACCCCGAGACTGGCGAGCTGATGCTCCATCACCTGCTTCACCAGCGCGCTGCAGCCCCCACAACCGGTGGCCGCTTTGGTGCAGCTTTTCAACGTCGCCATATCACCGCAGCCGCTTTGCACCGCAGCACAGATGTCGCCTTTGCTGACATTGTGGCAGGAGCAAATCTGCGCGCTGTCCGGCAACGCGGCAACGCCAAGTGCTTTGGCCGGCGACCCCGCCAGTTGCGGCAGAATCAGGCTTTCAGGCGCTTCCGGCAGCGCCATTTTGTTCAGCATCATTTGCAGCAGGCTGGCGTAATCGCTGCTGTCTCCCACCAGCACGCCACCCAGCAGGGTTTTGCCATCCTCAGACACCACCAGCTTTTTGTAGATGCCTTTCGGGTTATCGATCCATTGATAGTTCTGGCTGGCCGGAGTACGACCATGAGCGTCGCCAAATGATGCGACTTCCACCCCCAGCAGCTTAAGTTTGGTGCTCATGTCCGCGCCGCTGAAGGCCGTCTCTTCCTGAGCCAGTCGTCCGGCCAGCACCCGCGCCATCTGGTAACCGGGTGCCACCAGACCAAAAATTTGTCCGTGCCACAGGGCGCATTCCCCGATGGCATACACATCGCGCACGCTGGTCGCACAGCCATCATCAATGACGATGCCGCCACGTTCACCGAGGGTAATGCCCGCCGCACGCGCCAGCGCATCGCGCGGGCGGATCCCGGCGGAAAACACCACCAGGTCGCTATCCAGCAGGCTGCCATCGGCGAAACGCAGTTGCACGCTGCCGTCCGGCTGGCTCTCAATCGCTTCCGTCGCCTTGCTGGTGTGCACCTGCACCCCGAGGGCGCTGATTTTGCCACGCAGCATTTGCGCACCACCGTCATCCAGCTGCACGGCCATCAGGCGTGGGGCAAACTCAACAACGTGGGTTTCCAGTCCCAGTTGCTTCAGGGCATTAGCCGCCTCCAGACCCAGCAAACCGCCACCAATCACCACCCCGCGTTGCGCCCCACGCGCACAGGCGGCGATAGCATCGAGATCCGCCAGCGTACGATAGACAAAGCAACGCGGCAGGTCATGGCCTGGCACCGGTGGCACAAACGGCACTGAGCCGGTCGCCAGCACCAGTTTGTCCCACGCCAGTTCGTTCCCCTGGCTGTCGCGCAGGCTGCGGCGCTGCGGGTCAATCGCATTAACTTCGCAACCGCTACGCAACTCAATGCCGTGCTGCTGGAAAAAGTTGTCACTTACCAGTGACAGGTCGTCAGCACTTTTGCCCGTGAAATACTCGGTCAGATGCACGCGATCGTAAGCCATCTGCGGCTCGTCGCCGTACACCACAATATGATATTGCTGATGCAGCTCGCGGCTGACCAGTTGCTCAAGAAAATGGTGGCCAACCATACCGTGGCCCACGACTGCGAGAATGGGTTTGCTCATCATTGTGCTTCCTGCAGCCACTGGCTGCGTCGTATTGTTGTCCAGGCCAAACAGCGCATTGATATCAACGCGTTCGGTCCGTTGTAATCGGGTGAGTAACGTTGCTGCCGGACTGCTGTCACCAAACAACAGCACGCCTGAAAGCACACCATCACGCAGGTACAGCCGCTGGTAGTGTCCCGCTAGCGGGTCGAAGCTGGTCAGCGAAGGGGCTTCACTCATGTCTCCGGCACTGAACATCTCGATGCCGCTGACCTTGAGCCGGGTGCCGCTCTCCTGGTAATAAAAATCATCCACCGGCTCCCCTGCCAGGCTTCCGGCCAGCACCGCCGCCTGTGCCAGACAGGGTGCGACCAGGCCGAAGGTTTCCCCGTCAATCTCGCAGCATTCACCCAGGGCATAGATACCGGGGATCGCGGTATGCAACTGGCGATTCACCAGAATGCCGCGTTGACAAGGCACGCCCGCCGCCTGCGCCAGCGCAATCTCCGGAATGACGCCGATGGCAATCACCACCTGCTGTGCGGCGATCTGGCTGCCATCGGTGAGCGTCACCTGCTGCGACCCCACCTGCTGCAACGACACCCCGAGACGGCAGTCGATACCACGCGCGGTCAGATGTTGCTGCAACAGTGCCCCGGCGTGGGCATCCAGCTGACGATCCAGCAGCCAGGGACGATGGTGCAGCAAAGTGACTGCGCGCCCCTGCAGGCAGAGTGCCGCTGCCGCCTCAACACCAACCAAGCCACCGCCCAGCACCACCACCGGTCCCGCCTCAGCCTGCATTTTTTCCACATCGCGTAAGGTGCGGAATCCCAGCACATGGGGCTGTCCGATGCCTGGCAGTGACGGCATCCGTGGCTGCGATCCACAGGCAAATACCAGCTTGTCCCAGCTCAGGGTGCGCTGGTCGGTGTGCAGCAGTCGGGCGTCGATGTCCACCGACTCGGCCTCTTCCCCCGCCAGCAACCTGACACCGTTCTCTGCATACCATTGCGGGGAATGAATCAGGGTTTCAGCGAAGGTTTTCTCCCCCGCCAGCACCGGCGACAGCAGCACCCGGTTGTAATTTCCCTCGGGTTCGCGGCCAATGACGGTAATCGCATAACGTCCTGGCGCACGCTGCAGCAGGGTTTCCACCATGCGCATCCCCGCCATACCGTTTCCGATAACAATCAGCTGCTGCATACCCGGCTCCTTACGCGACCGCCGTCTGTTTTTCGTAGAGGAAATGCAGGATTTGCTGGCGCAACTGGTGATAACGCGGCTCATCGGCCAACGCCACACGCGAGCGCGGGCGTGGCAAATCAATCGCCAGAATTTCGCCAACCTGCGCAGCAGGCCCATTGGTCATCATCAGCACCCGGTCAGAAAGCAGCACCGCTTCATCCACATCGTGAGTAATCAGCACGATGGTGGTGTTGAGTTCCTGCTGGATGCGCATCACGCTGTCCTGTAAATGGGCGCGGGTCAGTGCATCCAGCGCACCAAAGGGCTCATCCAGCAGCAGCACTCGCGGCTTCATTGCCAGCGCACGGGCAATGCCCACGCGTTGCTTCATGCCACCGGAGATTTCACCCGGGCGTTTATGCATGGCATGACTCATCTGCACCCTGCCGAGGTTGTGTTCGATCCACTCCGCCATCTCGCTGCGACTCATCTTGCCTTTAAAGACCTGCTGCACAGCCAGTTCAACGTTTTGATACGCCGTCAGCCACGGCAGCAGCGAATGGTTTTGAAACACCACCGCGCGCTCCGGGCCAGGACCGGTGATCTCGCGGTTGTCACACAGCAGCACACCGCTGCTCGGCGCGGTCAGTCCGGCAATCAGGTTAAGCAGCGTCGATTTGCCACAGCCGGAATGACCAATAAGACTGAGGGTTTCCCCCGGATGGATGTCAAAGCTGACGTTGTCGAGGGCGAGAAAATCACCCTGAGCCGTGGCAAAACGCTGGCTCACCTGCTGCACACGAATGATCGGATTCATCAGAGAGGCTCCTTATTTATCCCAGCTAAAACGACGCGCCAGCAGCATCAGTATTTGTTCGAGCAACAGCCCGACCACGCCGATAATCACAATGGCAATCAGAATGTTTTCCACATTGAGGTTGTTCCACTCATTCCAGATCCAGAAACCAATCCCCAGGCCTCCGGTCAGCATCTCGGCGGCGACGATCACCAGCCAGGCGATACCGATGGACAGACGTACCCCGGTCAACACTGCGGGCAACACCGCCGGGAACAGGATGCGGCGCATCACCGTCCATTCAGACAGTTGCAGCACCCGCGCCACGTTAAGGTAATCCTGCGGGATGCGTTGCACCCCTTCGGCGGTGTTGATCACCATCGGCCAGATGGAGCAGATAAAAATGGTCCAGCTGGAGGCCGGTTCAGCACGCTGAAACAGCAGCAGGCCGATTGGCAGCCAGGCGAGCGGGCTTACCGGACGCAGCAACGCGATGATCGGATTGAACATGCGGGAGACAAAGGTGAAGCGGCCGAGCAGAAAGCCTGCCGGAATGCCCACCAGCGCTGCCAGACCAAAGCCCACCGCCACGCGTTGTAACGATGCCAGCACGTTCCAGCCAATGCCCTGGTCGTTTGGACCGTTGTTATAGAAAGGGTCGGCAAACAGGGTCAGTGCCGCCTGCCAGGTGGCGTACGGTGTGGGAAAGCCTTTGCTGGATAGCGCGGCGATTTGCCATACCAGCAGCAGCAACAGCATGCCGCAGCCTGCCGGGATCAGCCGTTGCAGCAGCGGCCGCAGCCAGGGCTGGCGGATGCTGGGGGCCGTTTGAAGCTTGAGAGTGATCACCTGCGCCGTCGGAGCGGCGGCGCTGACCGGAGGTTTCAGGGTGCGCGCTTCAGATTTCATGGCAACTCCTCTTAATGGTGAATAGCGAAACTGGCGGCGTAGGCGGCAGGGTTGCTGCCATCCCACACTTTGCCGTCCATCAGGGTGCTGCTGCGCATGACGCCAGTGGGCAGCGTGACATTGCCCACCGCAGCCGCAGCCTGCTTATAGATGTCGATACGGTTGATTTTCTGTGCCACGCCAAGGTAATCCGGATCGCTTTTCAGCATTCCCCAGCGTTTCAGTTGCGTCAGGAACCACATGCCATCGGAAAGCCACGGGAAGCTGACTTCACCGTCGTGGAAGAAGCGCATCGCATGCGCGTCCTGCCACTGCTGACCGAGACCATTTTCGTAATGACCCAACATGCGGCCTTCCAGGGTTTCGGGTTTGGTGTTGATCCAGGCGCGCCCTGCCAGGGTTTGTGCGGTTTCGCGTCGGTTGTCGTCGGATGCATCAATCCAGCGCGCGGCTTCCAGTACCGCAGCAGTAAGCGCGCGGGCGGTGTTGGGGTTTTCCGTGACCCATTGCGAGCGGGTGGCGAGGATTTTTTCCGGGTGATCCGGCCAGATTTGCTGTGTGGTTGCGGCGGTGAAACCAATGTTGTCGCTGATGGCACGCTGGTTCCAGGGTTCGCCAACACAAAAACCGCTCATATTGCCGATTTTCATGTTCATCACCATTTGCGGCGGTGGCACCACCACGGTACGCACATCCTCAATGGGATCGATCCCGGCATTTGCCAGCCAGTAATACAGCCACATGGCGTGGGTACTGGTGGGAAAGGTGTGAGCAAAGGTATAAGTGCCTTTGGCGCTGCCCGCGATCAGGGTTTTCAGGCTGACGGCATCGGTCACCTTCTGATCTTTCAGCTGGTTGGCTAAGGTGATGGCCTGGCCATTGTTGTTCAGCGTCATCAGGTTGGCCATATCGTGCTGCGGACCGGCCACACCCAATTGCAGGCCATAGATCATGCCGTACAACGCATGGGCCGCATCCAGCTCACCGGACGTCAGTTTGTCGCGCACTGCCGCCCAGCTGGCTTCTTTGCTGGGTTGCAGGCTGAGGCCATATTTTTTGTCGAATCCTTTCACGGCCGCCATCACCACCGGTGCGCAGTCCGTCAACGGGATAAACCCCACCCGCACTGTACTTTTCTCCGGCGCATCACTGCCTGCTGCCCAGACGGCGTTGCGTAAGCCAGGCAGCAGATAGCTACTGCCCACCACCGCACTGCCCAGCAAAAACTGACGACGGGAAATCGAAAACCGCGTTTTGCTCATCCGCTTTACCCTGAAAAAAAGGAATAAAAAAAGGCGTCCTCCCACATGCAATTGCACGGGGCCGGACGCCTTTATCCAAAGCACTCGTTCTGCCGCCATTGGCAAAACAAATGCGTAATGTCATTCAGGATATTGCAAAGGCTGTGCCAGGAAGGTGAAGGGCGACATTTCAGGCAGTTAAGCGGCTAAGCCCTTTTTTCGTTCAACGGTGCGCACTGCGTTGACGCAAAATACGCACATTGTTTGTGCAGCTAACTCTAATGGGTTATGCCTTTAACGTGGCAGCGACCGCGAGGATCGCCTGAGCGATTTCAAGGATGCGTTTGTTCTGGTTCATGGCGCTTTTACGCAGCGTCTGCCACGCGTCCTGCTCACTGTAGCCATGTTGTTGCATCAGCCAGCCCTTGGCCTGATCAATGATTTTGCGCTCATCCAGCGAGGCACGCATGCTGGCCAGTTCATCGGCCTGGGTTTGTAAACGCTGCGCCTGTTCGCGGATAAGCGACAGCACCGAACGGCCCAGCTGGGGGGCCAGACCATTGCTATCCAGCGTGATATCCTGCCCCGCCAGCCAGTTAGCCCCTGCGACATATAAGGTGAAACCGGCCTCATCCGCCAGCGCAGGCGCGTGGGTATCATGCTGCTCGCTGGCGGCGATGGCGCGTTGACAGCAGCTCATTAACATGGCACTCAGGCCATCTTCTACCTGTTTCATTTTATCGAGACGCGCGGTGAGCAACCGGAACCATTGCAGTACGCCGTTCTCGCCACAATGCGCACCGGTACAGGCGATACGCCGCAGACGTTCAATATCCCCTCCCGCATCAGCCATAGCGCGCCAGCGTTGCAAATTATAGGCATCGGCGAACTGGCTGAAGGTGGCGAAGCTTTGCTCCTGGGCTTCAATCAATGCCTGCAACCGCTGCCGCTGCTGCTCACTAAAATGTCCGGCGGCAAAACCCGCAGAGCCGGTGGCGCGTTCCTGCCCGGCCAGTTCTTTCCCCTGCATAAAGCTGAACAGCGCGATCAGCGCGCGTGAAATATCCGGCTCGCTGGCGGTATCCGCCGCTTCAAACACCAGATTGAGTAAGGTGCGGATAATGTGGTTGAACGCTTCCATCGC
Organism: Pantoea sp. App145; assembly: GCF_047947045.1. Taxonomy (NCBI): domain Bacteria; kingdom Pseudomonadati; phylum Pseudomonadota; class Gammaproteobacteria; order Enterobacterales; family Erwiniaceae; genus Pantoea; species Pantoea sp. App145. Next base: position 385,002 of record NZ_CP133290.1, on the reverse strand, counting down.
CTGTGCATGCGCCAGCTGCTGGCTTTGTACCTGCAACCGCAGTGCGGGTAATCCTTCCAGCGCCTGTAAACCCGCCGCGATTAACAGGCAGAAGCGACTGTAGCCTGGTTGCGCATCTGCCGGTGGCAGCACGGCGAGCATGTGCTGTTGACCACGCAGGACATCCAACGCGCGCGCTTCCAGCTCATCACCAAATAAACGTCCGTCTGAACACAACCAGATGTTGCTGACGCCTCTTTCGCGTTGCAACAGATGAATTAACTCACTGATTGCAGTGATTAATTCACCAGTACGCAGCAGCCGTTGCAGGCTGGCAATTTCGCTCGCGCGGCTGGCCTGCAAATAATCCACAGCCTGAGTCATCGCATTCTCCTGGCAAATAACCTTTTCGACTAAAAGACTTAGCAAAAGCCATGCCGGAACTGATATTGCAACGGGCCGAATCAGGGGTGGATATTCTGAAAGTAAGAAAATTGTTTACTGCCGCAATCTTTTTTTACAATAGAAAATAGATTAATCTTATTTACCGTTTATTTTTGGTCCTGACGGGTATCAAAAGCAGTTACGCTGGCCTGAGCGCCGAATAGCATCAAATAAGTTAAATTGGCTTAACTATCCCCACGCGCACAGTTTTTTTATCAACCAACGATCGTCCCGTTTTCCCCGTTAACACGGGATTTCATACGGTGCAATGGTTTGAATTCTCAAAAGTCTTAGGTAGACTGACGGGAGCACTATCTTTCTGTAATCTGTCTGTTTTTTTGATGGCTTTCTCACTGCATAATCCGGCCTCCTGCGCCCGTTAACAGGCACCCGGGACTCCCCATTATGTAGTTAATCTGATGAAATTTGAGGATCATGGTGAATAAGAGTCTTGTGCTAACACTGCTGGCGGTGCTCACTCTGGCGAGTTGCAAAGCGCCACCGCCGCCAGTCACAGATGACACCCTGGTAACCAGTGAAGTGAATGGGGTTAAACTGGTTCATCGTCATGCGGTGGCAGCACCTGGCGAATTTACGCCGGTCAATGAGAGCTTTCGTGCCTTATATGGCGCATCCATCATGACCACACCCGACTATAGCGGCAAAGTGGTGCGTTACCTGGAAACCGGTAAAACCTTTGAAGTTTTAGGCCGGGTTGAGCATAGCTGGCTGGCGATTGCGGATGAAGCGCAGGGTCAGCTGATTGGCTACGTGCCGCCGAAAGCGGGTGTCGAAAGCAGCCGTTACGATGCCACCGTGCGCAGTGACCGTCCTCGCCCCCGCCGCAGCAAACAGGTCTGTGTAGACGTGGGGGGTGCCAGCAAGGCATGCCGCACCAACGATACCGCGACCTGGATCTTAGACTGATCATGAAATCCGGCGCATATTGCCCGCAGAAGGCTGACTCTCTGCGGGCAGAGAGTTTCACTATTGCCTGGAAGAACACGATTTAATGACTCAGGACGCTCCTGCACGTGATGCGAACGTCACGGGCAATGATAACCTTTTATTGACTGCCGCAGCCCCAATCCTCAATGCCGTCGTTCAGATTCGGCAGGCCGCGACGCATGACGATCCTGCCGGGCTGCGTCAGTTACTCATCGATGAAGTTCGCCAGTTCGAAAGCCGCTGTAAACAAGCCGGTTTACCGTTTGAGATGATCATTGGCGCCCGCTATTGCCTGTGTAGCCTGCTGGATGAAGCCGCCGCGCAAACGCCGTGGGGCACCCGTGGTGTCTGGTCCGGTAATGGCATGCTGGTCACTTTCCATAATGAAAGCTGGGGCGGCGACAAGGTCTTTCAACTGCTGTCACGCATTTCACAAAGCCCGGAACAACATCTGTGGCTGCTGGAAGTGATCCACTATTGTCTGCTGCTGGGGTACGAAGGCCGCTATCGCGGTAGTGAAAACGGCCCTGCGCAGTGCGAAATCATCCGTAAGCGCCTGGCGCATTTGATTGCCGAAACCCGTCCGGATAACGCTGCCGCGATGGCTCGCCTGGTGGAGGTCCATCCGCTGGTGAGCAGCTTATCCCGTCCGATGGTGCCACTGTGGGCCTGCGTCACAGTGACGGCCCTGGTGGCCTGCCTGATCTACAGTGGCCTGAACTGGCGTCTGGGCAACGCCGCGGAACCCCTGCTGCGCGCCATCTATCAAACACCGTTACCGCAAATTACGCCAGGACGCCGCCCAACATCCCCCCAGGCACTGCTTGACCTGCATCAGCGCCTTAACGATGTGATCGCCGCCGGGCAACTGGAAGTCAGCGATGGTGCATTTGGTAGCAAGGTGATCATCCCCGCCGATAAACTGTTTGCCGCCGACGGTACGGTCGTCAATCAGGTGGGACGCGCCCTGCTGGCACACGTCGCCAGTGCGATGAAATCAGTGAAAGGTACGGTGCTGGTTTCCGTGTATACCGATGACAGTGCCGTGGATGGACGCTTTGCCTCCAGCTATGAATTCTCCTTTGCCCGCGCTCGCGCCGTCGCGCAGTTGCTCAATCCGCAGTTGGCTGAGGGGCACAACGTAAAAGCTGAAGGACGTGGCGACAGCAATCCCCTGCTGCCCAACGACAGCAATGAAAACCGCGCCCGCAACCGCCGGGTGGAAATCACCCTATTCGCGGCACCGGAAACCCTCAGCAATCATCAGGGAGGCCAGTGATGCGCGCATCACTTCAGCATTTATTAACCCACCGCCTGCTGTGGAGCTTTATTGGTGTCAGCGCGCTGAGTTGCGTGCTGTGGATACTCGGTCCGCTGTGGAGCTGGGGCGATACCCGCCCGCTCGAACCGGTGTGGCCACGCCAGCTGGTGGTGGGCTTCCTCTATTTTTGCTGGGTTCTGTTCCAGTTTATCCCGGCAATCTGGCGGGGGTGGTTTAACAGTAAACTCCTCACCCGGTTGCAACAGGACAGCAGTGAAGAGTTAACCGATCGCCTGGCAACCGAAACGCTCCTGACACAACGTTTCAGTGAAGCCGCACAGCGCCTGAAGCGTACCCAGTTTGGCCGACGTCCACAGCAAAGCTGGCTGGCACGTTTTCAGAGCCACTATCTCTATCAGTTACCCTGGTATGTGATCATTGGTGCTCCCGGTGCCGGTAAAACCACCGCCCTGCTTAATGCCGGGCTGGATTTTCCCCTTACCGATAGCCTTGGCAACGCGGCAATCCGTGGTGTTGGCGGAACACGCCATTGCGACTGGTGGTTTACCGACAGCGCGGTACTGATCGACACCGCCGGTCGCTATGCATTGCAGGAGAGTCAGCGTGCACGCGATGCCAGCGAATGGCAAAACTTTATCCATTTGCTGAAACGCTATCGCACCCGTCAGCCGATTAACGGCGTCATCATTACTATTAGCGTGGCCGATCTGCTGACCGATTCAGCCGAAGCGCGCCATGCTCAGGCCACCGCCCTGCGCCAGCGGATGGTCGAACTGCATCAGCAAACCGGCATTCATTTCCCGGTTTATGTGATGGTGACGAAAACCGATCTGCTGAAAGGATTTCTCAGCTTTTACGGTGCACTGACTAAGCAACAGCGCGATGCCATCTGGGGTTTTACCTTTCCGTGGGATCCAGGTAAACCGCACAAGGACAGCTGGCATCGCAGCTTCAATCAGCATTTCCACCTGCTGGAACAACGCCTGCAACAGCAGCTGGCGGGGGTGATGGCGCAGGATCGCGACCTGACGCAACGTGCCGACAGTTTCCTCTTCCCGCAGGAATTCAGCTCCCTGCGACCACTGCTGAGCGAATATCTCGATGTGGTGTTTTCCGGTCATCAGGATGCCGTGGCCTGGTCCGCGCGCGGGTTGTTTTTTACCAGCGGCACCCAGGAAGGCTTGCCCTTTGACCGCATCATGGGTGAGTTGAACCGCAAATTACAGCTGCCGCTGGCTGGGCAGCACACCATTGCTGCCTGGGATAGTGTCAATCGCAGCAGCCCGATTCCCGGTACCAAAGGTCAAAGCTTTTTTATCCGTAATCTCCTGAGTGACCTGGTGTTTCGTGAGAGCGGGCTGGCCGGGAGTAACCGCCATTGGGAGTATCGCAACCGGTTATTTCACTGGATTGGCTACGGTGCCCTCACTGGTGCCCTGCTGCTGCTTTCCTGCCTGTGGCTGGCAAGTTATCTCCAGAATCAGCGCTATCTGGACCAGGTCGCCGCTCGTATCGCGCCCATTACCCGCCAGAGCCAGCAGGTGATTCATCAGCCTGCTGATAATATTTTTGATCTGCTACCCTTCTTAAATAACCTGGTCAAATTGCCGCTTTCGGACCGTTTTTCCCTCGACAATCCACCGCTTACTATGCGTGTCGGCTTGTATCGCGGTAATCAGGTGAGTGACGCGGCATGGGTGCTTTATCAAAACGCCTTAAAGTCTTTATTGTTGCCACGCGTGGCACAGCAAATTACCAATCTGCTGCGCGACGATCCCGGTACCGACAATGAATACAGCCGCAACGCCTTGCGGGCCTATCAGATGTTGTATCAGCCTCGCAATTATGACGGTGAGTTTCTGCGCGGCTGGCTGATGCAAAACCTGCAACGTTCCCTGCCCGCCAATGTCAGCGCTCGCGATTTACAACAACTGGACTGGCATCTCAGCCAATTGCTGGATCAGCAGATTCAGTCTTCGCCTTATGCCAGCGACAATGCGTTGATGATGCGTAAGCTTGCGGAAAATCTGAAAAATGCGGGTCAGAATGGCAATACGCTGACGCTCGTGCCTTTAAAGGCTGCACAGCGATTGACCGGACGCAGTGAGTAATGGTGAGGTAACGATGGCGACCTATACCGCCCCAGGCTGGTACGGGAAATTGCCGACAACCGGTGATTTCCTGCGACAGCGTCTCAGTGAAAATACCGTGACATCCTGGAGCCATTGGTTTCAACAGGGATTGCTGCACTGGCACCCGGAGCATGATGCCAGTACCCAGCAGTTTCTCGCCGCACCGGTGTGGAATTTTGTTTTGCCGATTTCGCCACTGCGCCAGCAGGTGCAAATGGGTTGCCTGCTGCCCTCGTGCGATCGTGTCGGTCGCGCCTGGCCGCTGCTGGCATTGCACCATTTTCCACTCAACCTGTGGCATCCTGCTCAGCTGGCGATTTCCGGTGAGTGGTTCCAGGAGCTGGGTGCGACGCTGTGGCATGCAGTGCGTGAAGCACAGACAGCGGAGCAGCTGGAACAGTCGATACAGCAGGTGTCACCTTTGCTGGTACCGGAAAAACGTCGCTCTGACATCATGGATGTCATCGGTTTTGACGATCTGCCCAGCACGCTGAGCTGGCGTGAGGTGGCAGACCAGTTTGATCCCCAGCAGCATATCAGCTACTGGTGGAGTAATCGCAGTGACGGTTTTGCTCACGCCACGCATAAACACAGTGGCCCGCTCACCGCGCAGCTTTTTTCGTTATTGTTTAACCCGGCGTCTGGTGCGCAGCCGGGACGTAACGGTCTTTATCCGCCGATGTTCGAATAAGACCGCGACGTTTGCCCTCTGAAAACGGGAAGACTCATGGAATTTACCATTGTGCAATGCAATACGGATGTGCCGGCAAAAACGGTGGCGTTTAAGCCTCCCGGCGGCACCATCGGCCGTAGCCAGGATAATGACCTGGTGCTGCCGGATGAATCGCGGGCCATTTCGCGCCTGCAGGCACTGGTACATCTGTCGCCAGAAGGCGAATGCCGTCTGACCAATCAGGGAAGCGTCACCTCGGTGGTGTTGAATGGTGCAGCATTACCCCGTGGCGCGCAGGCAGTCCTGCAGCATGGCGATACGCTAAAGATTGGCGATTATGGCCTGGAGGTCCGCGATCCGGTGCGTACAAGTACGCAAAAAGATGATCCGCTGGCGTTGTTTGCTGCCAGCGAAAGCGATCCTCTCGGCATGCTGGATGGCCTGCATATCCCCGCTGAGAATGTTATCTCTGAACCCTTAGTGACACGCTCTGAACGTCATAATGATGCCCGGCTCGGCATCGATCCACAGAGCGATTCCCCCGCCCTGCCCGCCATCATGACCGGCAGCGATCAGGATAAACTGATTGCTGCTTTGCTGGAGGGGATGGGGCTGAATAACGGCCATCAGACGCCGATGAATGAAGATCAAATGCGGGTCACTGGCCGCATGTTGAGTCTGTTCTCACAGGGAACGGTGGCGCTGCTTTCCTCGCGCTCGATTCTCAAGCGCGGCGTAAAAGCTGACATGACGATGATCCTCAATGAGGCCAATAACCCGTTCAAGATCCTGCCCTCCGGCAAAACTGTGTTGATGCAGATGTACCAGAGCCAGATGCCGGGCTTTATGCCGCCGGAAACGGCGGTACGCGATGCGCTGGTGGATTTACAGGCACATCAACTCGGAATGATCGCCGGGATTCGTGCCATTATTGCGGCAATGCTGCAATCGTTCAATCCGCAACGGCTGGAAGAACAGGCACGACGCGATGGCGCCATGCCGAAAATGCCGTTTTCCAATACCCGCAAAGCCGCGCTGTGGGACCATTTTTCCCGTCATTATCAGCGCACCGCCGGTGAGATTGAGGATGACTTCCACACCCTGTTCGGCGAAGCCTTTCTTCATGCCTACGACATGGAAGTCAATCAATACAAGGACTCACAAACGCGGACCGAAGACGCATGAAGATGATGTTTGCCAGTCGCTGCCAGCAGGGTATGCGCGATGAAAATCAGGATCGCACCGGCGCGAAACTTGACGAGCATAAAGCCTGTTTTCTGGTCTGTGATGGCGTCGCAGGCATACCCGGCGGTGACATGGCGGCACAGCTGGTACGTGACACGCTGCTGGGTGCATTGCAGGACAATGATGACTTCACACCGGAAGTCACCTGTGAAGCGGTGAAACTTTGCCAGCGCGTGTTGCTGGACGCGCAGGGAAAGAATCCGAATTTTTCCCGCATGAGTACCACGCTCGCTGCCCTGTTTATTGACCGGGAAAAACAATGCGCGTGGTGGGCGCACGCGGGTGACAGCCGGGTTTATCACTTCCGTCATGGTGCGCTGCACCAGGTCACTCGCGACCACAGTCTTGCCCAGCAGTTACGCGAAGCTGGCTATGAAAATACCGGCATTAACAGTAATTTACTCTATAATGCGCTGGGCGTTGAACCGGCGAAACCCGCCACATTTAGCGATGTGATTGCGCTGGAGGATGGCGACGCATTTCTTGTCTGCACCGACGGATTTTGGCTCAACCTGACCACCGAAGAAATGGAACAGGCACTGCGCATGGTGAATGCCTGCGAAGAGTGGCTGGCATTGATGGAACAAGCCGTTAACCGCAGCGTAAAAAGCGACAATCTGAGTGCTCTGGCGATTTGGATTGGCGAGCCACAGGAAGCAACGCTGCTTTATTCCCAGGCTGATGCGGCACGTTTTCTGCCGTCACGTTATTGATGCAAGGATTCATATGAAATTGTGGTTGCCGGGCTTAGCGACCTTGCTGCTCACCCTGACAGCACAGGCCGAAGATTATCGGGTGGTGTACTCGCCAAGCCTCTCACTGGAAGTGTATATCGATGACGTGGCCAGTAATGCGCCGAACGACTGGTGTAAAGAGACGCTGCCGCTGCGCATTGTCTCGGGTAAAAGCACCGACTCCAGCGTACTCACCAGCTTCCTGCCGCGCGTAGGGACATTACTGGCGAATCAGTGTGGCACGCTTGATGTCATTCCCTGGCAAATGACTGATAAAGAAGACAGCGTACTGGCGAACGGCAGTGCCACCAAATTGCAGAACTGGCGGCCGATTGTATTGAATGACGCCACGGCCAGTGCCAGCAACGATAATGCCGCACCGCTTGATTTATCGCGCCCTGCGGACAGCACGCCATTGCAGCAATTTGCGCTGCCCGGTGGCTGCCATTTCCGGACTTCATGGGATGAGAAAGGGGAATCGTTATTTGTCCCGGAGAGTACCCAGCAGCACTGCTCCAGTGAAGGCTGGCTGGAAGGTGCGAGCGAACTGACGCTGATGAGTGCCGGCCAGACCCGCAAGCAGTCAGTGAATTTTTATCAGGGTTATCCCATTGCCGATCTCAATCTGAACGCGACAGCGTTGCAGGTGGTGGCTGTGAATAATCAACGCATGATTGTGACGCGTCCTGATGCCGACGGTAGCTGGCTGGTGTTGCCGTTTGATGCGCAACAACACCTGTGGCGCTTTACCGGGACTTTGCTGATTAAAATGGATAAGACCGCTGGACAGGATAGTGATGTCGTTAAAAAGCGGGTTGATACCTTACGTGGCGTCTGGACGCCACAGTTTATGCCACAGCAAAAAGTGACTGTGTTACTGATTGACACCCTGCATGCGGATCTCGCCGATCCCGCGATTGGTGCCTGGCGTAACATTAATTAATTAGCGGTCGTTGCCCATGTCATCGCGATGGCCGGGCGCTACAGGACGTGTTCAGAGAGTTCACTATGTCGGCAAACGATAATCAGAAAGTACCCAACGCCCTGCCTGCGGGTTACCGGTTTAATGAGTTTGAAATCAAGGATGTGATTGGCGGCGGTGGTTTCGGCATTGTTTACCGTGCCTGGGATCATCAGCTGGAGCGCACTATCGCCATCAAAGAATATATGCCGGTTTCACTGGCCATTCGTGCTGCTGATCTGACGCTGGAGCTGCGCGGCGAGCGCTTTCAGAAGCTGTTCAACGCCGGTCGCAACAGCTTTATTCAGGAAGCCCGTCTGCTGGCGCGTTTTAACCATCCCGGCCTGCTGCATGTATTGCGTTTCTGGGAGGAGAACGGCACGGCCTATATGGGGACGCTCTACTACAGCGGCATGACGCTGAAAGAGTGGCAGCTGACCAGCCCGGAAAGCGTCAACGAAGCCTGGATACGTCGCCTGCTGCCGCCGTTGTTTGGCGCCATCAATACCATTCATCAGGCCGGTTACCTGCATCGTGATATCTCACTGGATAATATCCAGATTCAGGAAAACCAGCTGCCAGTGCTGCTGGATTTCGGCTCCGCGCGTAAAGAGATTGGCAACCTGTCCGATGAAACCGAGATTATGCTGAAACCCGGTTTTGCGCCCATTGAACAATACAGCGAAGAAGGTGAAGGCGAACAGGGCCCCTGGACCGACATCTACGCGCTGGGCGCGGTACTGCATAATCTGATTACCGGCTATGCGCCACCGGTTTCCGTGGTGCGCTGCATTGAAGACAACTATCAGCCGCTGGTAGAACGTAAACCTGCAGGCTATTCGCTGCCCCTGCTGCATGCCATCGACTGCGCGCTGGCGATGAAACCCACTGACCGGCCACAAACCATTGATGCTTTCGCCAGCCTGATCGACTTACCGGTAAGCGATGTCGAAGCGCTGGTAGCCCGGTATACCAGCGTCAGCGAAACGCCAGCGGAACCTGAACCAGCGATCATCATTCCTGAACCCCAGATCATGGGAGTTAACCACGCGGCGGCGGCCATTGAACCGCTCACCCCACGCAACGTCCGTCGTTTATCACCCGGACTGCTGGCGGTGGCTGCCGTTGCACTGCTGGCGGTGATTGTTGCCGTCTGGAAAGTGAATCATCGTGAAGTGGCGGTGCCGTTAGCGAACTCAGGCACACCTGCACCCGCCGAAGCCAGCAAAACCGTCAGCAATGCAGCACCCGTGCTGGCAACCCTTTATCTGCGTTTGCAGAGCGGCGAGAATATCGTGCTGAATGGGAAAGCGCAGAACGTGAAGCCTGCCAGCAACGGGTTTGCCTCGCTGAGCCTGGCGGCAGGCCAGTATCATATTGAAGTGCACAGTGGCAGCCAGGTTCACAGCCAGACGCTGACCATTGATAAACCTGGCACCTGGCTGATTAATCCCGGCAATTAAGAGGATAAGCGCGCTGTACGCTGTTGCAGCGCTCTGACCTGGCTGGCAAGCACCGTTAGCCCTTCTTCCTGCATACCGCGCTTTGCCAGTTCCTGCTCCAGCGCAAAGAGATACTGCGCGTTGGTGCCCAGCGGGCCGCTGGCCTGGGCAATTAACGGGGCGATAGTCCCAGGGCAGGAATCGGCTTCGAACAGCGGATGGCGCGGATCCATAATAAACACCAGCGCAGATACGCTGCGACCATCGTCCAGCTTCAGCTCACACCAGGTGGGCAGATAGCAGCCAGTGATCATTTCACGCTTCCACAGCAATTCCAGCTCTTCATGCAGACGCGCTTCTGGCAGACGAAACGCCAGCCCACTGGTGCTACCGCCCTCTTTCAGCGCCAGCATGCGGCCAGGGTGCGATGCGGTACCGCGTCCAGCCGTGAGGCGCAGACAGAAAGCACGATGCCAGCCATCAAGATGACCAGACGCCACTTCTTCCGACTCAAAAACCGGGTTCCACATTAGCGAGCCGTAACCGAAAATCCACACCGGACTTTGGTCAGGCCGACAGGCAAGCGTGGCAGCGAGAGAAGCGGCACGTTGCTCACAGCTCCACAGCAGCGTGTCATCAATATCGCCGAATGATGTTTTACAATCCGCTTTTAATAAGAATTCCCGGGTTAGCAATGCGACCTCCTCAACTCCCCTGACATCCTGTCGATTTGGCTCCGCTGAAACTGGTTTCATGACCTTTGGCTAGCACAGAGCTGCCTGATAAGAAGACATTAATGCATTTGTCACAATTTTTTCAAGGTTGATGCCGATCACAAAGGGTAAATTGCCCGTAAATAGCATCGGCTGCCTGGCATGATACTTGAGGTGAGAAAGTCAGATGAGTTGAGAAGTGTGAAGCGGGCCGCAAAGACCCGCGCAAATTAATGTTTACGATGCCACTTATTATCGTCGCCCTTTTGGTAATCTTTTTTCACTGCCGCCCAGGCCACTTTATGTGCCACCTTTTCCCGTGAATCATCGCCGCGCCAATCGTCTTCATTCTGATACTGATCCCAGGCGCTGTTAAACGCTTTCTGGTAGATGGTTTGCGCGTGCGCTGGCAGTACATGGCGTATGCTGTCAGGCAGTTGACGTGTTGATGAATAAGGCATAGTTCCTCCCCTGCGAACACACCTTATAAGTCTGGAACAGATAAAGAAAAACGCAAACCACCATTTTTACCTTATAAACAGAATAATTCAGTTATAACATCAATTTTTATCCATAAACTCAAAATTAAATCGCAAAAATTACCATTCAAACCTTCATCACTCAAACATTAACATCATGAAAATATGAAGATGAATTGAGATAACCTTATTTTTTACCCGAATTTGTCTTGATTTCAATAAAAGTAAAAACGCGTAAAGATGCAACAACGGAGAAGCTGAAAAGTTACACTGCGCATCGCGGTAAAACCACGTATATTTATCAGGCACTGACTGCCTGATTTTGTTCTTTTTTCCGGAGAGGATGGTGAATGGCTGCACAAGAGAAAACCCGACATTCTGAGTATTCCCTGATTTTCCCGATTGTCGCCCTGGCAGTATTGAGCTTTTTTGGCGGGCAAACCAGCCTGCTGGCTGTCGTCGGCATTAACCTGCTGGCGTTGGTTGCTATTCTGAGCAGCGCATTCAGCGTGGTTCGTCATGCTGACGTTCTGGCCCACCGGCTAGGTGAACCTTATGGCTCACTGATCCTCAGCTTGTCGGTGGTGATTCTGGAGGTCAGCCTGATCTCCGCGCTGATGGCAACCGGCGATGCCGCGCCCGCACTGATGCGCGATACGCTTTACTCCATCATTATGATTGTTACCGCAGGCCTGGTCGGCTTTGCGCTGCTGCTCGGCGGACGTAAATTCGCTACCCAGTACGTCAATCTGGTTGGCGTTAAGCAGTATCTGATCGCCATTTTCCCGCTGGCGATACTGGTGCTGGTGTTCCCCAATGCGTTACCCGGTGGCAATTTCACCACCGCCCAGGCGTTGCTGATTGCGGCGATTTCCGCGGCGATGTATGGCGTGTTTCTGCTGATTCAGACCAAAACGCACCAGAATTTGTTTGTTTATGAGCACGAAGATGAGAGCGATGATGGCGACCCGCATCATGGCAAGCCATCGGCGCACAGTTCTGTCTGGCATACCGCCTGGCTGATTGTGCATCTGATTGCGGTGATCAGCGTGACCAAAATGAACGCCAATACGCTGGAACATCTGCTGACAGAATTAAATGCACCCGAGCAGTTTACCGGTTTCCTGGTAGCATTACTGATTCTGTCACCGGAAGGACTCGGGGCGATCAAAGCGGTGCTGATGAACCAGGTACAACGCGCAATGAACCTGTTTTTCGGTTCCGTGCTGGCGACAATTTCCCTGACGGTACCTGCGGTGACCATTATCGCTACGCTGACTGGCCAGCAGCTGGTGTTCGGCCTGGAGCCGCCGCATATGGTGGTGATGAGCGCCGTACTGATCCTGTGCCATATTTCGTTTTCCACCGGGCGTACCAATGTGCTCAACGGCGCGGCCCATCTGGCTCTGTTTGTCGGCTACCTGATGACGATTATGTTGTAATCGAACGTGCAATTAAAAAGGCGTCTTACGACGCCTTTTTTCATCAACCGGCAAATTAATTGCTGGTATCCAGTTCCGGGAAGCTTTTTACCAGATCATCAATGGCTTTCATCTGCACCAGGAACGGCTCCAACTTGTCGAGTGGCAGCGCTGACGGGCCATCACATTTGGCGCTGTTCGGCTCCGGATGCGCTTCGATAAACAGGCCGGCAATACCCACTGCCATACCCGCACGCGCCAGTTCACCCACCTGTGCACGACGTCCACCGGATGCTGCACCGAAGGGGTCACGGGTTTGCAGCGCATGGGTAACGTCGAAAATCACCGGGCTATTGTTGGTGACTTTCTTCATGACGTTGAAACCGAGCATATCCACCACGAGGTTGTCATAGCCGAAATTGCTGCCACGGTCACACAGAATGACTTTGTCATTGCCGCCTTCGGCAAATTTATCCACGATGTTGCCCATCTGACCCGGGCTGACAAACTGCGGTTTCTTCACGTTGATCACCGCGCCGGTTTTCGCCATCGCTTCAACCAGGTCAGTCTGACGCGCCAGGAATGCAGGCAACTGAATCACATCCACCACATCAGCAACGGGCTGTGCCTGCGCCGCTTCATGGACATCAGTAATGATTTTCACGCCAAACGCCTGTTTCAGCTCCTGAAAAATCTTCATACCCTCTTCCAGACCCGGACCGCGATAGGAATGGATTGAAGAACGGTTCGCTTTATCAAAAGAGGCTTTGAACACGTAAGGGATGCCGAGTTTATCGGTTACTTTCACGTAGTGTTCGCAGATACGCATGGCGAGGTCGCGCGACTCCAGCACGTTCATGCCGCCAAAGAGAACAAATGGCAGATCGTTTGCGACCTTGATATCACCAATACTGACTACTTTCTGTGTCATGCCCTTTCCTTATTCAGAGGTACGCTTAGTGCAGCGTGACCTGTTTTTGTTCAATTGCGTGGATCTGCACCCGAATCATTTCGCTCACCGGGTCTTCCGGACACTGTTCAACAAAGTAGGTAAGATCGTTCAGCGCGATATGTTCACATTCCAGCTGAGCATAGATCAAACCACGATCGCGGATTTCATACGGGTCGTCCGGATCGATTTGCAACAGCACCTGGCTGACATTCAGCGCCAGCTCCATCTTCTTCTCTTCCATCAGCGCCGCTTTCAGCGTATCGAGCATTTTGCGCATCACGCTGACGGTTTTCGCTTCGTCGAGATCATCCTGATAGAGTTTCGCTGTCGGGCTGATATTGCCCTTCAGCCACACTTCCAGCGTATGGGTATCAAGGGTTTCGCCGTTAAACGGATTGATCAGCCACATTTCGCCATCCAGCCAGTCCGCACGCAGAATCATCTGCGTCGGGAAAATCACCGGCATCAGCGGCAACTCCAGCTCCTCAGCGATATGCAGCAGGATCACGCCCAGTGACACCGCCGTGCCCTGGCGGCTTTTCAGCACCTTATCGATCCATAACGCATCCGATAAATTGTAGACGCCACTGGCACCACCAAATCCCCACTGGCGATAAAACAGCTCCAGCAACTTTTCCAGTTGCAGGTCGGCATCCGTTGCACTGCTGACATAAACGCGCGCTTCTTCAACCAACGCAGCCAGCTGAAGCTCAACGGATTGAGCAGAAAAATCTTCGCGGATGGCGCAGGTTGCGCCAATAACCGCTTCACTTAACGGTGTTTGACTGTAATCAAGTTGCTCTGGCGAGGTCATACTATCCCCAATAACGGCACTTTGGTCATCGCCAGCTTAAACACGACCAGCAACGCCACGATAGCCAGCAGACAGGCAATCCAGCGGATACTTATCTTGCGTGGGCGACGACTTAGTGCCACGGAACCTAAGGCGATGTAGATAATAACCCCTATCAGCTTCTCCGTCAGCCAGCTTCCTTGTGGTGAGAACGGGTAAAAGTGCGTAATCATGACCAACAGCACGCCGCTCAACAGTAAAAAGGTGTCGTTTACGTGTGGCGCAATGCGCACCCAGCGACGGTTCAACTGCCCGGAACCGGTACAAAGCCAGTAGAAACGCAGCAAGAACAGGCTAATGGTGATGACCACCGTCAGCAGGTGGAAATGTTTGATCAGTGGATACCAGGTAACCATCTTGCTTCCTTAATCAGAGAAATTGTCCAAGCGTCACGCGCGGATTACCGCCGTAATCGTCCACGGTGTTCACCTCTTGATAGCCGTGCTGAACCAGCAAGGTACGCACCGCCTCACCCTGTTGCCAGCCATGCTCGAGCAACAGCCAGCCGCCCGGCAAAAGCCAATCCGGGGCCGATGCGATAATGACCCGAAGATCCGCCAGTCCGGCATCATCGGCCACCAACGCGCTGAGTGGTTCAAAACGTACATCCCCCTGCTGCAGATGTTCATCGGCGGCATCAATATAGGGAGGATTGCTGACGATCAGGTCAAAACGTTGCGGGGGAAGGTCGCTAAACCAGTGGCTGAGGAAAAACGTTGCGTTAGAAATATGCAGACGCTGGGCATTTTCCTGCGCCAGCGCCACGGCAGCGGCAACACGATCGCAGCCGATAACCTGGCAATCAGATCGCTCACTGGCCAACGCCAGCGCAATAGCACCGGTGCCGGTGCCCAGGTCAAGTATGTTTGCGGCAGCAGCAGGCAGATGGGCCAGCGCCTGCTCCACCAGCACTTCGGTATCAGGACGCGGGATCAGGGTGGCGTCACTGACGCGTAGCGGCAGCGACCAGAATTCGCGTTCACCCACCAGATGCGCCACCGGCTCACCCCGGGCACGACGTGCCAGCAGAGTATCGAGTTGCTGTAGCTGGGTGTCATCAAGCTGCGCATCATCAAACGCCACCAGCCAGCTGCGGGATTTGCCCGTGACAAACGCCAGCAGAATTTCTGCATCGCGTTTTGGGCTATCGCCACCACGGAGCGTAGTGACGGCCTGCCGGAGCCAATGACGGATTTCCATTAATCCTGTCCAGCCAGCGCCGCCAGCTGATCGGCCTGATATTCCTGCACAATCGGTTCAATCAGGGTATCCAGCTTACCTTCCATGGTTTCGTCCAGACGATAAAGCGTCAGGTTGATACGGTGGTCGGTCACCCTTCCCTGCGGGAAGTTATAGGTGCGGATACGGTCGGAGCGGTCACCGCTGCCCAGCAGGTTGCGACGCGTTGAGGCTTCGGCTTCGTGGCGTTTTGCCATTTCAGCTGCGTGGATACGCGCACCCAATACGGCCAGCGCTTTCGCTTTGTTTTTATGCTGCGAACGCTCGTCCTGGCACTCCACCACAATACCGGTCGGCAGGTGGGTAATGCGGATAGCAGAGTCGGTGGTGTTAACGTGCTGGCCACCGGCACCGGAGGAGCGGAAAGTATCAATTTTCAGGTCGCCTGGATTGATTTCCGGCAGTTCGGCTTCCGGCAACTCAGGCATCACCGCCACGGTACAGGCTGAAGTATGGATGCGGCCCTGCGACTCCGTTTCCGGGACGCGCTGCACGCGATGTCCACCTGACTCAAACTTGAAGCGACCATAAGCGCCATCGCCAATTACGCGGGCGATAACCTCTTTATAACCGCCGTGCTCGCCGTCATTGCTGCTGATAATTTCTACCTGCCAGCGACGCGCTTCCGCATAACGGCTGTACATACGGAACAGGTCTCCGGCAAAAATCGCCGCTTCATCACCGCCAGTGCCCGCACGGACTTCCACAAAGCAGGGACGCTCGTCGTCAGGATCCTTCGGCAACAGCAATACCTGTAGCTGTTGCTCCAGTATTTCGCGTTTTTCGCGTGACGTTTTCAGTTCTTCCTGCGCCATATCGCGCATTTCAGGATCGTCGAGCAGCATCTCAGCCGTCTCAACATCTTCCTGTACCTGCTGCCATTCACGGAAACAACGGGTCACGTCAGACAGCTGTGCATATTCGCGCGAAAGCGCACGGAAACGGTCCTGATCGGCAATCACGCCAGCATCGCCCAGCATCGCTTCCACTTCTTCGTGACGTTCCTGGAGCGCTTGCAGCTTGGCAACAATAGAGGTCTTCATGTAATTGAGGGTATCCCGTAAAAGGACGTAACAGCCTAATCGAGACCGAGACTGTCACGTAAGATCTGCAGGCGTTCGCTGTCGCCATCGCGCGCGGCCTGCTGTAGTGATTTGGTTGGAGCGTGAATTAAACGGTTGGTCAGCTTGTGTGCCAACTCCTGCAATACTTTTTCCGCATCCGCGCCCTGACGCAATGCTGCCAGCGCACGCTCCTGCAATTCTGCGCGGACATCATCAGCCTGGGTACGATACTCGCGAATGGTTTCAACGGCACTTTGCGCGCGCAGCCAGGCCATAAATTCGCCACTTTCCTGCACCACAATGCTTTCGGCCTGCACGGCAGCGGCTTTACGCTGCGCCATATTCTGCTCAATGATGGCCTGCAGGTCATCCACACTGTAGAGATAGGCATTGGCGAGTTTGCCCACTTCCGGCTCTACGTCACGCGGTACCGCGATATCCACCAGCAGCATCGGCTGGTTACGGCGTGCTTTTAACGCGCGTTCCACCATCCCTTTGCCGATAATGGGCAGCGGGCTGGCAGTAGAAGAAATAATAATATCAGCATCGGCCAGACGCGAATCAATATCCGCCAGACCAATCACTTCAGCCCCGACCTCATCGGCCAGCAGCTGAGCGCGCTCACGCGTACGGTTAGCGATCATCAGTTTTTGCACATGGTGCTCGCGCAAATGGCGCGCCACCAGCTCGATGGTTTCACCGGCACCCACCAGTAAAACATTGACGGTGCTGAGCGATTCAAAAATTTGACGCGCCAGGGAACAGGCGGCAAAAGCGACGGAAACCGCGCTGGCACCGATTTCGGTTTCGGTACGGACGCGTTTGGCGACAGAGAAGGTTTTCTGGAACATGCGCTCCAGTTCGCTGGTCAACGCATGACCGCGCTGGGAATCGGCGAAGGCTTTTTTCACCTGCCCCAGAATTTGGGGCTCGCCCAGCACCAGTGAGTCCAGCCCGCTGGCGACGCGCATCAGATGGCTGACGGCGGCGTTATCCTGATGCCAGTAGAGACTTTTGCGCACATCTTCTTCGCGCAGCTGGTGATAATCACACAACCAGCGCACCAGCTTCTCCTGCAAATCAGTCTGCTGCTCTACGCTGAGGTAGAGTTCAGTACGATTACAGGTGGAAAGCACCACTCCGCTTTGCACCATCGGTTGGGACAGCAGGCTGCTAAGTGCCTGATCCAGCGTATCCGGCGTGAACGATACACGTTCGCGCAGTGCAACGGGTGCGGTTTTATGGTTGATTCCGAGAGCAAGCAGCGTCATGGTGATTCTGGTTGGGATATCCCAGGTATTGTCATGGTTTTGTGAAGCGCATTCTACAAGATGCCTTAGATCAAGAAAAGCCATACAAAGGCTATGACTGTAATAAGATTAAACTGATCGTGCGCAATAATCCGTACATCAGCATTGACGGCTTAGATGCGGATGGTTAGCGTTACCGGTTACGAAATAAAAACGTGTCTGAGGAGATGACCACGTGATGCACATGCCCCCGCGCAAGCTGTTGCGCTTTCTACCCCTTGCCAGTGTGCTGCTGGCTGCCTGTAGCATCAACAAGCCGCAGCAGGGTCCTGGTCCCAGCACCACCTCACCACAGTGGCAACAACATCAGCAGACAGTGGCGAAAATCAGCCACTATGAAACCCGTGGTGCGTTCGCTTACATCTCTGATCGCCAGAAAGTGTATGCCCGTTTTAACTGGCAACAAACCGCCGCTGACCGCTATCGCCTGCTGCTGACCAACCCGCTGGGCAGCACCGAGTTGCAGCTGGATGCGCAAGGTTCAGTCGTTCAAATCGTCGATAACAAAGGCAAACGCTACGTTAGCAACGATGCTGAAAAAATGATCTCCCAGCTGACCGGCATGGATATTCCGCTCGCCAATCTGCGTCAGTGGATGATGGGCCTGCCTGGCGATGCCAGCGAGTATCAGCTGAACGACCAGTATCAGTTGCAGAGCCTGAACTATAGCCGTAACGGCCAGCAGTGGAAGGTCTCGATTACGGATTATGACAGCAAAGTCACACCACCGCTGCCGGCAAATCTGGAGCTGACTGAAGGTGAGCAGCGCATCAAACTGCGTATGGATAGCTGGACCGTACAATGATCACCACCTGGCCTGCTCCGGCGAAGCTGAATTTATTTCTCTACATCACTGGCCGTCGTCCGGACGGCTATCATAATCTGCAAACCCTGTTTCAGTTCCTTGATTACGGCGATACGCTGACCATCACCCCGGATGACAGCGGCGATATTCGTTTGCTGACACCACTTGATGACGTGCCGGACGAGGATAACCTGATTGTGCGGGCCGCCCGGGGGTTAATGCAGGCGGCAAACCTGCGCGGCACCCTGCCGCCACATGCCGGTGCGCAGATCACCCTGGAAAAGCGTCTGCCGATGGGTGGTGGGCTGGGTGGCGGCTCATCAGATGCCGCTACGGTGCTGGTGGCGCTGAATCATCTGTGGCAAACCGGGTTGAGTGTCGATGAGCTGGCGACCCTTGGCGTGCGGCTGGGAGCCGATGTACCGGTGTTTGTCCGCGGGCAGGCAGCTTTTGCCGAAGGCGTGGGAGAACAATTGCAGCCAGCCGCCCCGGCAGAAAAGTGGTATCTGGTGGCCCATCCTGGCGTCAGTATCGCTACGCCGCAAATTTTTGGCGATCTGGAGCTGACGAGAGATTCACCAACTCGCTCACTTGATGAACTTTTGCAGCTTCCTTTCCACAATGATTGTGAGTCTGTGGCAAGAAAACGTTTTCGTGAGGTTGATGAGCTGGTTTCCTGGCTGCTAGAATACGCGCCGTCGCGCCTGACTGGGACCGGAGCTTGTGTGTTTGCTGAATTTAACACCGAATCCGCCGCTCGTCAGGTGCTGGAGCTTGCCCCGGAATGGATACGAGGATTTGTGGCGCGCGGGCTAAATATCTCGCCGTTGCAGCGTACTCTTTCCGGGATTTAAGCGTATGCGTGACTGTGTCACCCCTGTTCCAGACACAGCACGCGACGCATCAACACACCTGTCTGAACACGCTTTGCGGTATGCGCCGGTTATCGCAGTGTTGTTCATTCGCTGGACGCAAAGCCTGAGGTTCTTCTCGTGCCTGATATGAAGCTATTTGCTGGTAACGCCACCCCGGAACTAGCACAACGTATTGCCAACCGCCTTTACACTAGCCTCGGAGACGCCGCTGTCGGTCGTTTCAGCGATGGTGAAGTGAGTGTACAGATTAACGAAAATGTACGCGGTGGTGATATTTTCATCATCCAGTCCACCTGTGCCCCCACCAACGATAATCTGATGGAGCTGGTTGTGATGGTCGACGCGCTGCGTCGGGCTTCTGCTGGTCGTATTACTGCCGTTATCCCCTACTTTGGCTATGCCCGTCAGGACCGCCGTGTGCGTTCTGCGCGTGTGCCAATCACCGCTAAAGTGGTTGCGGATTTCCTTTCCAGCGTGGGCGTTGACCGTGTTCTGACGGTAGACCTGCACGCCGAGCAGATTCAGGGCTTCTTTGATGTCCCGGTTGACAACGTGTTTGGCAGCCCAATTCTGCTGGAAGATATGCTGCAAATTGGTCTGGAAAACCCGATTGTGGTTTCCCCGGATATTGGTGGTGTGGTTCGCGCCCGTGCGATTGCCAAACTGCTCAACGACACCGATATGGCTATCATTGATAAACGTCGCCCGCGTGCCAACGTTTCTCAGGTCATGCATATCATTGGTGACGTCGCTGGCCGAGACTGTGTACTGGTCGACGATATGATCGACACCGGCGGTACGCTGTGTAAAGCGGCTGAAGCGCTGAAGGAGCGCGGTGCGAAGCGCGTGTTCGCTTACGCCACACACCCGATTTTCTCTGGTAACGCAGTGGAAAACCTGCGCAAATCGGTGATCGATCAGGTTATCGTTTGTGACACCATCCCACTGTCTGACGAGATGAAATCTCTGCCTAACGTGCGTACTCTGACGCTGTCCGGCATGCTGGCCGAAGCGATTCGTCGTATCAGCAACGAAGAATCTATCTCTGCCATGTTCGAACATTAATCGAACGAAACCGGGCCTCGTGCCCGGTTTTATTTCTCTCACCCTGCTATTGCGTCATTTACCGATTAAGCCGCTCCCGGCGCGGGTTCTTGCGCGATAAATTTCGTTAAAATTCACTATTCTCGTTGCCATTCACTGTTTTCAGCCAACACTGACATCCGGGCTTTAGCGCTACCATGTTTAGTGGTATTTTTCACCACACTTTTTTTGAGAACTCCGACCACTATGGCTCTCGACATCTACACACTTTTTGTTTGTGAGCTCTATGTACTGGGGTTTTTAAGCATCATTCTGGTCTTCGCCTGGGTCGGTTCACAATATGATCGCGTGCTGGGCTTCACTTCGCTGACCCTGACATTAACCTTACTGGCGGTGTTTCTCAGCAGCCTGCGCGCCGCAGGATTGCACTTCCTGCCGGTCGCAGTCGGAAATGTGGTCATGCTGCTGGCCTATGGCAGTTTGCTGAATGCCTTCCGCGTGTTCGATAACAAGCCACTGGGATTAAGCTGGCTGGCCGGTGCCCTGCTCTGGGCGATTCTGTGTTGCTTCCCCGCCTTTTATTACAGTCTGCCCAAACGCGTGCTGGTGGTTTGTCTGCTGTGTATCTTTTACACCGCAGCCTTAATTCAGTTGCTTTGGCGTGCCCGCGCCACATTGACGGTGACATTCTGGCCTGCACAAACTCTGCTGTGGATTCATCTGCTGTTCCACGTTGCCCGTATTTTTCTTGATGATGCCGTGGCGACTCCGGTACATGGGGCGATTGGTGGCTCCAGTTTTTCCGTCTACGTCATTCTTGAATCCATTTTGTTCGTGATTGGTCTGGCCTTTACGATTCTGGCAATGGTGAATGAACGCACGCAAATTGCACACAAGCTGGCATCACTGCACGACCCGTTAACCAGCGTGTGGAATCGCCGGGCCCTGTTCGAGCAGGCAGAAAAGATCATTGCCCGCCGATTACGTCAGCAGCAGCCATTCACCGCAGTGTTGTTCGACCTGGATCACTTCAAAAGCATCAATGACCGTTATGGTCATCAGCAAGGCGACCGGGTGCTCATCGATTTTTGTCAGATTGCGCAGGCGTTATTGCCGGAGGAAGGTAAGTTTGCCCGTCTGGGCGGCGAGGAATTTGCCGCTATTCTGCCAGGTGGCAGCGAACTGGCGCAAACAGTCTGCGAACGCATCCGGGTAGCGACTCAGCTGTCGCAACCGAATGATATCAGTTACACCGTCAGCATTGGTTTTGCCACTTCCTGTCAGGAAGATAAACATTTCCCGGCATTGCTGGCACTGGCCGATGAAGCACTCTACCGTGCAAAAGCCACAGGCCGTAACCGCACCGAACAGTATCTGGCGCAGTTACAGCCGTTTAATCAGGCTACGTTGGTGTAGCGTTAAGAATGATGGGTATTGCGGCGGCAACGTTTATCGCCGTAATGCCGCAACCAGAAATAACGGTCTTCTACTTTTTCACGTCCGCTGACGCGTGCGCCAACCAGCCACAGCAGCGCACCGATAAAGATGCTGAACATTGCGCCATGCGCCAGAAATTGCGGCAGATTCAGCGAAGGAATTTGATTAATGATCGAATACCCGACGCCGAGCACCATGGTGAGTAAGCCGAGACACATCAGGCCGTTACCAATATAGCGAGTATGATGACGTTTCATGGTTTACCTCCTTCCTTATGAGCAAAGCTCAGAACAGCACATAACGTTAACTGACCATAAGTTTAGGCAATACCAGGCGGTTAATATGCGTACAGGATCACACATCTTTCACAATTCTGACAAAACTTTACCGCTTATCGGATTGATTTCGATAGAAAATGATAAATAACGAAGCGTCACTATTCTTCAGCCTCGCCCTTTGTCATCTTCTCGGGCACGCAGTAAACTATCGCCCTTTCGTGATCGAGACAGGATAACCATCGTGAGCAGCATTAAACTGATTGTCGGACTGGCGAATCCCGGCGCCGAATATGCCGCCACGCGCCATAACGCTGGCGCCTGGTATGTGGATCTGCTGGCAGAGCGCTACAATCAGTCTCTGAAAGACGAACCCAAATTCTTTGGCTATACCGCCCGGCTGTCGCTGGCAGGAGAAGATGTGCGCCTGCTGGTACCGACCACATTTATGAACCTGAGTGGCAAAGCGGTGGCAGCGATGGCGACCTTTTACCGTATTGCGCCGGAAGAGATTCTGGTCGCACATGATGAGCTGGATTTGCCGCCTGGCATCGCAAAATTTAAGCAGGGTGGCGGCCACGGCGGCCATAACGGGCTGAAAGACATCATCAGCAAACTGGGGAATAACAATAACTTTCACCGTTTGCGTGTTGGCATTGGCCACCCTGGAGATCGCAATAAAGTCACCGGATTTGTGCTGGGTAAACCGCCCACCAGCGAGCAGAAGTTGATTGATGATGCCATTGATGAAGCGGTGCGTTGCACTGAACTCTGGCTGAAAGAAGACAAAATAAAGGCGATGAACCGCCTGCACGCTTTCAAAGCCGGTTAACGCCAATTCCCGCGCCGCACAGCAGCATTTCTGTGTATAATGCGCGAAATTTTTAGAATCTGTCAGCGTTGCCAGCCAGCGCTGCACCCTCAGTGAGAAAGGTAATCAGACCATGGGATTTAAATGCGGTATTGTGGGCCTGCCGAACGTCGGTAAATCCACCCTGTTCAACGCGCTGACTAAAGCGGGTATCGAAGCAGCCAACTTTCCGTTCTGCACCATCGAACCCAATACCGGTGTGGTGCCTATGCCCGACCCGCGTCTTGATCAACTGAGCGACATCGTTAAGCCGCAGCGTGTTGTGCCAACCACCATGGAATTCGTCGATATCGCCGGTCTGGTTGAAGGTGCGTCGAAAGGTGAAGGTCTCGGCAACAAATTCCTGACCAATATCCGCGAAACCGAAGCTATCGGCCATGTGGTACGTTGCTTTGAGAATGACAATATCATTCACGTTGCAGGCAAAGTAAACCCGGCTGAAGACATTGACGTTATCAACACCGAACTGGCGCTGTCGGATCTCGATACCTGCGAACGCGCTATTCAGCGTGTGCAGAAGAAAGCCAAAGGCGGAGATAAAGACGCAAAAGCTGAACTGGCTGCGCTGGAGAAGTGCCTGCCGCATCTGGAAAACGCCGGTATGCTGCGTTCACTGGATCTGGATGCCGATGAAAAAGCCGCCATCCGTTATCTGAGCTTCCTGACGCTCAAGCCAACCATGTACATCGCCAACGTCAACGAAGATGGTTTCGATAACAACCCTTACCTCGACCAGGTTCGTGCGATTGCTGACGCTGAAGGCTCTGTCGTAGTACCGGTATGTGCGGCTGTCGAATCAGATATCGCCGAGCTGGATGATGAAGAGCGTGCTGAGTTTATGGCGGAGCTGGGTCTGGAAGAACCAGGTCTGAACCGCGTTATCCGCGCCGGTTACACCCTGCTCAACCTGCAGACTTACTTCACCGCAGGCGTCAAAGAAGTGCGTGCCTGGACCATCCCGGTAGGCGCAACGGCTCCACAGGCCGCTGGCAAGATCCACACCGACTTCGAAAAAGGCTTTATCCGCGCCCAGACCATCGCATTTGATGACTTTGTCACTTACAAGGGTGAACAAGGTGCGAAGGAAGCAGGAAAAATGCGTTCAGAAGGCAAAGAATACATCGTGAAAGATGGCGATGTGATGAACTTCCTGTTTAACGTCTGATTTACTTCTTATAAGCTGACGTCAAAAATCAGGCCCATGCAAATTGCATGGGCTTTTTTATTACCGCTATTATTACCCGGCATTTTGTCAATTAGCTTCAATACGGTTTACAGATTGAAGACACTCCAGGGATTTTTCCTCACCGGCTCCAGAGTTTTAGGAAATCTTGCATCGGGTAGTTCTGTGATGATCACGGTTATTGCCGGCACCCAGTTCCGTAACCTTATCTGGAAAAAAGAACGCGCGAATCTGACCGTTGAAGTCAACATTGAATGATCTGGCTTTAACAATGGCACCAGTATTGCGAGCTCTCCTTCGCGAACCAAAAACCCACGCAGTTGCGTGGATTTTTCTTTACACACCACCGCTAATTAGTCCCTTTTCCTCGCTCTCCTGCTGTCTTATTCATTGTCGCTGATGAAATAACAGCTAAGACATTTCTGTGATTCCCAAAAGAAAACATCTATCCCACATACTGTTACATTACCGAACTTTAAGCAGAAAATTATCTTAATATTCAACACCACTCAGAAAGAGTTTTTTTCTATCGAAATTTGCACAAAACAAAATTCAACTAATAATTAGCCACTGCCAGATATTCAGCACACTTGATTTATTCATGGAGGAGAAACATGAAATATTCTTTTTTTGCCCTGGCTGTAACCACCTGTTTAACAAGCAATGTCTGCGCTATAACCCCAGGTGGTGTGGCCGGATGGAACTGGTCTGTCAATGCGGACAATATTACCAGCCTCACCCTGCCGTTAACGGTTAACAAGGCCCCAGACACTGCTGGTTATTATTTTGCAAATCAATTTTCTTTCACTGGTACCAGTGCCGTTGGTTATATTGGTTTGCAACCACACACAACCGAACAATATATGTTGATTTTCTCTTCTTTTATTAACGGAACGGCTGTACTGGACAGTCAGCACTGTCGCCTGGGTGCTGATGGCGGTCACGGTGTGAGTTGTTCTACCCTGTATCCGATCAAGACAGGTAAAAAATATCTGTTTGAAGTTCGCCGTGATAACCATGACACGAATACCTGGTACGGTTTCGTCAAAGAAGAAGGGAGTAAGGATGAAACACAGATTGGTGCATGGCGCCTGCCTGCGGGTTCAGGAACATTAAGAAACAACCAGGCGGGGTGGATTGAGTATTATAAGAATGTTGCAACCTGTTCTATTCCGGAAGTCGCGCAAATCACCGTTTCACCACCCTACGTCACTTCAAACGGGAAACAAGGCGAGCTTACTCATCCGCATTCATATGGCCGATGTAATGGTAAATTCAATTATCAGTATGAGTTCGCGGGTAAAGATTTAAAAACCACCGTTGGGCAACCCAGTCACTAAGACGCTGTTCTTTATGATGAAGACTGTTCTTACCGCAATCAAATACGAAAAAATCCACGCGATTGCGTGGATTTTTTATCGCGTAAGATTAATGCGTTACTTAATCCCCATCGCATCCCGCAGGGTAAAGAACAGGTCAGTCTGATCTGTCAGACCCACCACATTGGCCGCATGAGGGCCGTAAGCAGCAATACGCAGCTGAGTGCCGGTATGTTCCTGCGAATCCTCTTCTGAATTACCGTAGCTGATGGTCATCACCGCGCCATCTTTGGTGTTAACAGCCTGCGTCAGTCCCGGCGCTTTGGTGCCATTTTCGATAATCTGGCTACTGTGAGCGTGGTCCGCAGTCACCACCACCAGCGTGTCTCCGTGCTGGCGGGCAAAGGCCAGTGCCTGCTGTACCGCTTCGTCCAGGTCCACGGTTTCACCTATCTGACCACAGGGATTGGCAGCATGATCCTGTTTATCAATCGATGCCCCCTCAACCTGCAGGAAGAAACCTTTGTCATTTTGACTGAGCAAGTCCAGTGCCTTTTTGGTCATCTGCGCCAGTGTCGGCGTAGTTGCCGGGCGATCTTTATTCACTTCACAGGTGACCACCGGCTTATCCAGGTTACCGTGATAGCTGGCTTTTGGCCCCTGCCAGCGTACCGGCATATTGCCTTCCGCAAACAGCCCCAGCACTGGCTTGCTTTGGTCTGCCTGCTGCACAGCATTCATACCATCAAGATTATCCACCAGCTGATAACCCATAGCCTGCGCCTGCTCACGCAGGGTTTTGCCCTGATATTCACCCGCTTTCGCCACTTCGCTGAAGGATTTCGCTCCGCCGCCCAGCGTGACATCCGCGCGGGTTTTCAGCATCTGTTCGGTAATTGAACCCTTCCCACCCTGCTCCAGCGCATTGGTCGGGCATAGCTCACTGGTTTTTTCCGGGCCATAACATTTACGTGAGGTCACATGGGCGATCAGTGCCGCAGGTGTCGCATCCTGCAATTCCGCAGTAGAAACGTTACCGGTCGCCTTGCCCGCTGCTTTTGCCAGCTCCAGCAGCGTGGTCTGATCTTTACCGTTCACATCAACGCCAATGGCACCGTTATAGGATTTGGTCCCGGTAGCCCAAGCCGTGGCAGAAGCGGCTGAATCCGTGACGTAGTTTGGTTTGTGGGTTTTCTTATCCAGAGAATAGTGGGTGTACTGGCCGGTGAGCGGTAACGCATCGATACCCGGGAAGAAGCCACCGGCCCCCATCGCCTGGTTACGTGCTGCGGTGATTTCTGAATCCCCCATGCCATCACCAATCAGCAGAATCACGTTTTTAGCCGTGCTGTTGCTGAGCGAGGCTTTCAATGCTTCAGTTTGATCCCCCGTCAGACGACGCGCACCGCCGTGCTGCGTCAAATCGCCGGTTGCGGCGCGGGAGTAAGTTGCCTCATCCGCCACCGCAGCCGAAGCAAACAGTGAAGCGATAAGTGGAACCGTAATCAGAGGTATATGTTTCATTTATAAGCATCCTTATTCACAAATATAACCAAATGTTTCCGCGGACAAGTCTGCGACAATTTAGTGACACTTCTGTGACTGACATGCAATATTTTGATGACAGGATAACCAAAGCGCACAGGGTTAAAGCGATTCGCTCAGGGCTTAAGCGAATAGAAAAAAAGGAGAAAATAGGGCTTGACCCTTTTAGGCGAACTCCCTATAGTAGCGCCCCGTTGACCCGCCAAGGTCAGCAGCAAAAAATGTGGTGAGGTGTCCGAGTGGCTGAAGGAGCACGCCTGGAAAGTGTGTATACGGCAACGTATCGGGGGTTCGAATCCCCCTCTCACCGCCACAATTTTGAAGAAGAGTCTGAACTTACGTTCAGACTTTTTTTTTGCATATTCTTCGGGTGAGAGAGGGTGAGAACCCCCGACGGGGTTCGACAACCGGCGCAGCCGGTTGGACAGTTTGGGCGCGCAGCGAATAAACTGCCCGCAGGGCAAGCGAAGCGAGTCAATCCCCTTCTCACCACTCCCAACACGATCACATTCTCCAGCGCATCAGCTTCGATAATCCCGTCATCGGTCATCAGGTATTTCGGGTACCACTTCCCAATCATCTGGCATCCATCAATCTGGAAGACGACCAAATCGCCAGGCCTCACCTTAACCACCTGGTCAACGAGCAGACAGCCCGTTGCAGTTTCAATCATGAACGTGTTTGCCCGGTTCGGCATGAATATCTGATTCAGGTCGAGGCGTGGCTCGACATAATCATTCACCGGTGAAGGAAATCCCATCAGAGCACCCTCCCCATGTTGCGTAAAACATAGGTGCGATCGGCACCATCGCCATCAGTGATGTCCTTGAAGAAAGTCTGCTTGCGGGTAAACCACTCGTTGCAGCGCTGCAGGGGCCAGTCATGATTAAGCTTGTGAAGCTCAGTCCGGAACACTGAAGTCTTGACAGTCAGCAAACCCCTTTGATTACGGATAACTTCAAGCGTGAAAGCGTATGGGATGTCGAGTTCGCGGGGGCATGGTGCACCCTCCAATAGATACTGTATATACACACAGCATTATTGATCGGCGGAACTGATCAAGTGGAAGGTGACCGGGATGCGTGAAGGGATTGGCGGGAAAGGGAATTTAGTTGGTTGTGGGAGTGGTGACTACAGAAGGCAAAGTGGTCTCTCTCTGTGTCAATGACTTGTGTTCTTATCTGATTTGAGTGATATCATTTCATTAGATAGCGGTTTTTATCATGGATATTGATTGAGAATTAACATGAAATTACATAAGTACAATATATTTGGCGTGTCCATATTGTTGATTATGGTTTTAGCTTCAAGCCTAATAAAGTATAAGAATATGAAGGACGACAATGGCATCGAAAACATTGAGGCATCATATCACGTTCTGTTAATTGCCAAGTCAATTTCGGAGAGAAACTTTTCAGAACATCATTTCTTGCCGCTTGTTACATTGGGTGGCGCCGTAAATTCTAACATCCCTTGGGGGGCGGCAGTTCCTGACAAATCCGGTGGCTATATCTATACTAGTTTTCCCAGTTTTGGTTTCTTAGTTCCAGAAATGTTCATTAGAACATTAAATCTTGACTACTCAATACAAAGCTTGTTTTACATAAACTTATTGATATTAATTTCAACATCAATAATATCTTATTCTTTAATTTTAAAGTTATTTAAACCTGAACGGTGTTTTGGTTTTGTTCTTGCAGCGATTGCTTGTGCTCCACTCATACTTTCCCGAGAATCACTGGCTAGTTCTGGAATACTTTACTGGCCTCAATCACTAAGCCAGTTGCTTATCTCGGCATTCATGCTCTCAGTTGCACGCAGAATTGAAAGTAAAACTCGCAGTTCTTTATTTTTTGTTTTTGCGTCTTGTTTACTGATCGCTTTGACTGAGTGGACTGGCTTTGTTCTGGGTGGGCTTTCATTGTTATATTTCACTCTGAGTAAAGCAAACAGAGACTACAGGCTCGCAATCAGTATCATGTCATCTCTTGTTGCCTCCCTGCTCATTTTTGGTATGCAATTATTACTCACCTTGGATTTATCCACCTTTACTTCTGCCTCCCTGGCGCGCTTTAGCGTCAGGAGTGGTGAGAATGCAAACTTCACAGACCTCATCTTTGGATACTATGAGTCGTTCTCTTTATTCCTGCTCGTCATTCCTGTTTACATTGCACACAAATTTATAGGTAGAAATAAATCGAACAATTTAACAAGAATTGCCATCCTGCTCTGCGTGTTTATGCTTGTAGAGAATGTCATACTGGCTCAGCATGCAACAAGCTACACATTCGACAGGTTTAAGCTGGCATTCCTTCTTGCTGTACTGATTGGAGAGTTGATTGTCTCCGAGGCTCAAAAATTAAGATTAGTAACACTGGTAATTATATTAATTTCCATTCCACTATCGATTAACACATACAAAAAAGACATAAGCAAATTCAAGGACTGGGTTTCAATCCAGAAGTCTAATCATGAATTGGCAAGCAGAATAAAGGAGGTTAATGGATTTGAGTGTGCAAGGATTTTTAACAGCACTCGGGTCAGGGCTTATCTTAACTTAATTCTTAACAGGTCTGTTTGGGAGCATGTCCCTGGCGATAGTGACTTAAGGTCATCAACAGATAGTAAATGCCCCATCATTATAATCAATGGGGATTTACCCTATAAGGACCTGCAGGAGATTTCATCCGCATATGTTTACAGGAACGGTATTAAAGTCGAAACAATTGAGTAAAGCTTAATTGGAATTTGGAGGGGTTAATTGAACCCTCCAGTGTTTTTATCGTAATTCATTCCAATAGTTACAAACACTCCAGCTTCTATTTTAATGAAGCAGTACCCTTCAATTTCAAACCCATCCTCAGCCACGAGGACGTTGATAATTTCCGTATCGCCGGATTTGATCATTGCATAGTCAGGTGTTTCCATTAGGTTTACTCCTCGATAATTACATACCTGTTCGCACCTTTTCCTGACGCAAAAGCTGAGCCAGGCTTAGAACCACCCACTCCACCGCCGCCAGGAAAGCCTCCATCATCACCAGCTGATGCTCAGTGTCCAAGACCACCATAGCTACTAAATGATGCCCCTCCGGTTCCACCAAGCGAAGAACTCACCACCCCTTGGTCTAACTGCCCTGTGAAGTTAATAATGTTACCATTCGTTCCTGTTCCCCCTGAAGGGGTTCGACAACCGGCGCAGCCGGTTGGACAGTTTGGGCGCACAGCGAACAAACTGCCCGCAGGGCGAGCGAAGCGAGTCAATCCCCCTCTCACCGCCACAATTTTGAAGAAGAGTCTGAACTTACGTTCAGACTTTTTTTTTGCATATTCTTCGGGTGAGAGAGGTAATGACCAGTGATGATGATGTCACTCCAATTCTGCCACGCAGTCAGTTGTGTTCACTGTCTTCTACCCTATCGGGTCCATCTTGATGCTCTGGTGAAAGGCGATCTGTATGTCGCGGTAACGTGGCATGGTGATTACCCCTTACTGATTACTGCATGTGCAGACATGCATTATCGATCGATAGAATCGATCAAGTAGATCGTAGGATCTTTCTGGGAAGGGATGGTCAGGAAAAGAAATTTAGATGCCGGGAAGGTGTGGCGGAATGAAGCATTACCGGCGTATCTGGTAAAAATTACATGGATAGTCCCATATAAAGAATTTCGCCCGCTGCTGCGGGCTTTTTTACGAACCGGATCCATAAAATGCAACGATACGGTTCTTTAAGATTGAGTTTTGTGAACTCAGTACCCAGCACGAAGGAAATAAGCAATCATCTCGGGAGACCTCTCTGCGACAGGTTTCACAGCATCATTTTCTGGATCTGAGTTCACGCTGGGTCCATCCGGAGTGTGTAAACGTGATAAGCATACAGAGTTTCTGATCTTGTAGACCTCAAACATTCCTGGATGGGAGACAGGTTCACTTTCCGGAGTCCTTCGCAAGTTTTTCATGGCAACGTCCCTTTCACAAAAAGGGCATGATAACTCCAGGAAAAATCTTAGTTAAGGAAAATTTCATTTATATTAATTTTCTCATATAAAAATCAACTTGCTGGAGAGAATAGACACAGATAACCGGTCTGAAATCTATCAGCTAACCCTTGATGATTACCGTTTATTATTCATTGGTATAGTTTCCCTGCGCCAGTCCAGCATCAAGCTGCCCAGGCGCAGAACAATGATTGTGGCTTACTCAGTCGGTGCGGTTGGGAGCGTTGCGCTTCCGTCACCAGTCGAAATGTACGCTCTCAGCACTTTACGTCAGGTTGTCCAACAACATTTAGCACAAAAAAACCCGGCCTGAGCCGGGTTTTGTCTACTGTCCTGATTCTCAATGGTTAACTGTAAGCATGCAGCGTGCGCTGGCAGAGTGCTGAACGGACACAGTCGTCTTTAGCAAAACGGACAACCCCAATCATCTCATCCTCTTCGAAGCGCGCCAGCGCATCTGCAAGGCCTGATAGCACGCCACGCGGTAGATCACATTGGGTGATATCACCGTTGACGATGACCGTCACGTTCTCACCAAGGCGCGTCAGAAACATCTTCATCTGCGCGGCGGTGACGTTCTGCGCCTCATCCAGAATCACTACGGCATTTTCGAAGGTGCGTCCGCGCATATACGCGAAGGGCGCGATCTCCACCTTGCCGATTTCGGGACGCAGGCAGTACTGCATAAAGGAAGCGCCAAGACGTTTAACCAGAACGTCATAGACCGGCCGGAAATAAGGGGCGAATTTCTCGGAAATATCTCCGGGGAGGAAACCGAGATCTTCATCCGCCTGCAGAACCGGGCGCGTAACGATTATCCTGTCGATGTCCTTATGTATCAGCGCCTCGGCCGCTTTGGCTGCGCTAATCCAGGTTTTTCCGCAGCCGGCTTCACCGGTGGCGAAAATAAGCTGTTTCGTTTCTATGGCATTAAGATAGTGCGCCTGAGCATCATTTCTGGCCTCAATTGGTGAACGATCGCGTACATCCCGCGCCATACCAATTGCATCCAGCCCACCCATCTGCACCAGCGAAGTGACCGATTCTTCTTCACGCTGACGATGACTGCGAGAGTCATTACGAATTACTCTTCTTGCTTCGCGACGCGCTTTGATCACTGCTTTCTGTCTTCCCATAGTGGCACCTTACAGTTGGTTTCATTTATCGCCGCAGGGGCTTTCCTGTTGCGATGACGTGAACGCTTTAGAGGTTTACGTGGCTTCCTTTAGAGCCGTTTCTAGCCATTGAGAAAGGTGTACAACAACGCCAAAACGCTGCCGTGCACCGGTAATGAATTGGGGCCTGAAAAAGTCTGAAGATTGAAAAACGAAGAGGAAACTTTCGAGGGAAGAAATCCCCCGCAGTGGACTGCGTATGTTGGAGGGTATTTACCTGTCCTTTGAAGGACCGAATCATGCGCGAACTCCAGTGACCTTAGCCACACTTCTGACAACGCTTATGATTAAAGTGCATCATATTTACGGTCCTTTGCAACAGTAATTTTAACTATCGGCTAACAAAAAGTGACTGTGGCATGCACCCGGTCTGCATCTTAAATTAAATTTATGATAACTATCAATTGGTTAGTTATTTCAGGTTGGTCTGAACTTTTTAGGAGGATTCGGAAACCGCAGGTGCCATGCGAAACTCAGGAAAACCTGACGGGGATGAAGCCTGCGCATCTGATGTGGTAAAACGTGCTGTGTGTTTATTAACCAACTGGTCAACAATCGGCAGGTGGGATAATTGTTTTACCCTGGAAAATATATTCACCCTCGGTTGAACACCTCATCTCTATGGCACTGCAATAAAACCCGCCCCATCAAATGAGGCGGGCTGAGGCTTATTTAGTCTGATACTCGGCTTCTGCCGCTGCGAAACGCAGTTGCGCCTCCTGCGAGGGTGCCCGGCCCATCAGACTCACCACCACAATCGCGATACTGGCAAACAGGAAACCTGGGATAATTTCATACAGATCCAGCCAGGCAAAATGTTTCCACACCAGCACCGTCGCTGCGCCGATAATCATGCCCACCAGCGCACCGTTACGTGTCATGCGTTGCCAGCACACACCAAATAGCACCACCGGACCAAAGGCAGCGCCAAAACCGGCCCAGGCATAACTCACCAGACCCAACACCCGATTTTCCGGATTTGCAGCCAGCGCGATTGCAATCAAGGCAATCACTAACACCATCAGACGTCCCACCCAAACCAGCTCCCGCTGACTGGCATTTTTCCGCAGGAAACCTTTATAAAGATCTTCCGTCAGCGCACTGGAACACACCAGCAACTGGCAACTCAGCGTTGACATGACTGCCGCCAGAATGGCCGACAGCAGAATACCGGCAATCCACGGATTGAACAGGATGCGCGCCAGTTCGATAAACACGCGCTCACCGTTCTGACTGACACCGCCAGCCTGGTCAGGATGGTTCTGGAAGTAAGCAATACCGAAAAAGCCCACTGCCACTGCGCCTGCCAGGCACAGGATCATCCAGGTCATCCCAATCCGACGCGCGCTGCGGATGGAACGATGGGAGTCGGCAGCCATAAAACGCGCCAGGATATGCGGTTGACCGAAATAACCCAGCCCCCAACCGAGTAACGAGACAATCGCCACAAAGTCCAGCCCTTTCAGCATGTTGAGGTTTTCCAGGCTTTTGGCTTCAATCACCGCCAGCGAGTCGGACAGGCCACCCACCGCAACAATCACAATCACTGGCGTCAGGATCAGCGCGAAGATCATCAGGCTGGCCTGAACGGTGTCAGTCCAGCTCACCGCCAGGAAGCCCCCCACCAGGGTATAGAGGATAGTGGCCGCAGCACCGGCCCATAACGCCGTCTGGTAATCCATACCGAAGGTGCTTTCAAACAGACGCGCGCCGGCAACCACTCCTGAAGCACAATAAATGGTGAAGAAGATAAGAATGATCAGCGCAGAGATCACCCGCAGAATTTTGCTGTGGTCCTCAAAGCGGCTGGTAAAGAAGTCTGGCAGCGTCAGGGCATTGTTATGATGCTCCGTCTGTACACGCAGACGTCCGGCAACGATTTTCCAGTTCAGCCAGGCACCGATAGTCAGGCCGATGGCAATCCAGCTCTCAGAAATGCCCGAGAGAAAAATGGCACCTGGCAACCCCATCAGCAGCCAGCCACTCATATCTGACGCCCCTGCAGAGAGCGCCGTTACCACGCTGCCAAGGCTGCGGCCACCGAGAATATAATCATCAAAGTTTTTGGTTGAACGATATGCCGCAAACCCGATCAACACCATCCCGAGGATATAAACAACAAAAGTCACCAGCATCGGTGTACTGACATTCATTTTATCTCTCCACTTATTATTCGATTTCCATAAAGCCGCGGTATCCTGCCGCAAAGCGGTGGCCGGTACAATGCCTTTCATTCCGCGCCACAGACGGTTGCACCCAATGAATTTACAACCACGAAAGGTGCAACCCTGGCGAGATTCTTGCAACAAACCCCAGACCAATGACTTAGCGCACAATTAACAAGGTTGCACAAAGTTGCAACATAAGTGATAGTGCAGTTCACACCGGACATCAAACTATTCTTTTTGAGGAACAGGAAAGCATGGGAACCACCACCATGGGGGTGAAGCTGGATGACGCCACCCGCGATCGCATTAAACTGGCAGCGCAGAAGATCGATCGCACGCCACACTGGTTGATTAAACAGGCGATTTTTAACTATCTGGCGCAACTTGAGGCCGGGGATTCGCTGCCAGAGATTCCATTGCAATCCAGCGACACTGTGCAGGAAGACGCGTCAGCTGAAGAACCCCTGCAACCGTTCCTTGATTTCGCCGAGCATATCCTGCCACAGTCGGTGACACGTTCAGCCATTACCGCCGCATGGCGTCGTCCGGAAACCGATGCCGTCCCGATGCTGCTGGAACAGGCACGCCTCCCGGCCCCGCTGGCGGAAAAAACCCATCAGCTGGCTTACACCCTCGCCGATAAACTTCGGCATCAAAAAGGTGCAACCGGGCGCGCCGGAATGGTGCAAAGTTTGTTGCAG
Organism: Pantoea sp. App145; assembly: GCF_047947045.1. Classification (NCBI taxonomy): domain Bacteria; kingdom Pseudomonadati; phylum Pseudomonadota; class Gammaproteobacteria; order Enterobacterales; family Erwiniaceae; genus Pantoea; species Pantoea sp. App145. Next base: position 349,733 of record NZ_CP133290.1, on the reverse strand, counting down.
GAGTTCTCCCTCTCTTCTCAGGAAGGGGTGGCGCTGATGTGTCTGGCCGAGGCTTTGCTACGTATTCCAGATAAACCGACGCGTGATGCACTCATCCGCGACAAAATCAGCAATGGCAACTGGCAGTCGCATCTCGGTCGCAGTCCGTCGATGTTCGTTAATGCCGCCACCTGGGGCCTGTTGTTCACCGGTCGTCTGGTGTCCACCCACAATGAGGCTAACCTGTCCCGTTCCCTTAACCGCATCATTGGTAAGAGCGGTGAGCCGTTGATCCGCAAAGGTGTGGATATGGCGATGCGTCTGATGGGGGAACAGTTTGTGACCGGTGAAACCATCGCGGAAGCGCTGGCTAACGCACGCAAGCTGGAAGAAAAAGGCTTCCGTTATTCTTACGATATGCTGGGCGAGGCGGCACTTACCGCCAGTGATGCCAAAGCCTACCTGGTCTCCTATCAGCAGGCCATTCATGCCATTGGTAAGGCCTCTAATGGTCGTGGCATTTACGAAGGCCCGGGTATCTCCATCAAATTGTCGGCACTGCATCCACGCTACAGCCGCGCGCAGTATGAACGTGTGATGGAAGAACTCTACCCGACGCTGAAATCGTTGACGCTGCTGGCGCGCTCTTACGACATCGGCATTAACATCGATGCCGAGGAAGCTGACCGTCTCGAACTGTCACTCGATCTGCTGGAAAAACTGTGCTTTGAACCGGAGCTGGAAGGCTGGAACGGGATTGGCTTTGTGATTCAGGCCTACCAGAAACGCTGTCCGTTCGTGATTGATTACCTGGTGGATCTGGCTCAGCGCAGCCGTCGTCGCCTGATGATCCGTCTGGTGAAAGGCGCCTACTGGGACAGCGAAATCAAACGCGCCCAGATCGACGGCCTGGAAGGCTACCCGGTCTATACCCGCAAGGTGTATACCGATATCTCCTACCTGGCCTGTGCACGCAAACTGCTGGCGGTGCCAAATCTGATCTATCCGCAGTTTGCCACCCATAATGCCCATACGCTGGCGGCGATTTATCAGCTGGCAGGTAACAACTACTATCCAGGCCAGTACGAATTCCAGTGCCTGCATGGCATGGGGGAACCCTTGTATGAGCAGGTGGTGGGCAAAGTGGCGGATGGCAAACTCAATCGCCCATGCCGAATTTATGCACCCGTCGGCACCCATGAAACCCTGCTGGCGTATCTGGTACGCCGTCTGCTGGAAAACGGAGCTAACACCTCGTTCGTGAACCGCATCGCCGATACTTCGCTGCCGATTGATGAACTGGTGGCCGATCCGGTCACGGCGGTGGAAAAAATGGGTGCGAGCGAAGGGGCGATTGGCCTACCGCACACGAAAATTCCGTTGCCGCGCGAATTGTATGGTGAAAAACGCGTTAACTCCGCCGGTCTCGACATGGCGAACGAACACCGTCTGGCGTCGTTGTCCAGCGCCCTGCTGAACAGCGCCAGCCAGCCGTGGCAGGCCCAGCCGCTGATTGACGGTGAACTGGGTGCCGGTAGCGGCCGTCCGGTGCTCAACCCGTCGGCTCCTGCTGATGTGGTGGGCAGCGTGCGCGAAGCCACGTCCCAGGAGGTGTCACAAGCACTGGATGCCGCGGTGAATGCCGGTCCGATCTGGTTTGCCACCCCACCGCAGGAACGCGCCGCCATTCTGGAACGCGCTGCCGAAATGATGGAAGGCCAGATGCAGCAACTGATTGGCCTGCTGGTGCGCGAGGCGGGCAAAACCTACAACAACGCCATCGCCGAAGTGCGTGAAGCGGTGGATTTCCTCTACTACTACGCGGGCATGGTGCGTGATGATTTCGACAATGTCACCCATCGCCCGCTGGGTCCGGTGGTGTGTATCAGTCCGTGGAACTTCCCGCTGGCGATTTTCAGCGGCCAGATTGCCGCCGCCCTCGCCGCAGGCAACAGCGTGCTGGCGAAACCGGCCGAGCAGACGCCACTGATCGCCGCCCAGGCAGTACAGATTATGCTGGATGCCGGTGTGCCGTCTGGCGTGCTGCAACTGTTGCCAGGCCTGGGGGAAACCGTGGGTGCTCAGTTGACCGGAGACGAACGCGTGCGCGGTGTAATGTTCACTGGTTCTACCGCCGTCGCCACCCTGCTGCAGCGCAATCTTGCCGGTCGTCTTGATCCGCAGGGTCGTCCAACGCCGCTGATTGCCGAAACCGGAGGGATGAACGCGATGATCGTGGATTCCTCAGCGCTGACCGAGCAGGTGGTGGTGGATATCGTTGCCTCCGCGTTTGATAGTGCCGGACAGCGTTGCTCCGCCCTGCGTTTGCTGTGTGTGCAGGATGATGTGGCCGATCACACGTTGAAAATGCTGCGTGGTGCCATGGCCGAGTGCCGCATGGGGAATCCGGAGCGCCTCTCCACCGATGTGGGTCCGGTAATTGATGCCGAAGCCAAAGCCAATATTGAGCGTCACATTCAGGCGATGCGCAGTAAAGGCTTCACCATTTACCAGGCCGCACAGGAAAATCCGCAGGACAGCAAAGAATGGGCGACGGGCACCTTTGTTAAACCAACGCTGATTGAGTTGGAACAGGTCAGCGATCTCGACAAAGAGGTATTTGGTCCGGTGCTGCATGTAGTGCGTTTCGCACGCAATAACCTGCCGCAGCTGATCGATCAGATCAACGCCTCCGGTTATGGCCTGACGCTCGGCGTACACACCCGTATCGATGAAACCATTGCGCAGGTCACCGCCGGAGCGAAAGTTGGCAACCTGTATGTGAACCGCAATATGGTCGGTGCCGTGGTCGGCGTGCAACCGTTTGGGGGTGAAGGCTTGTCGGGTACCGGTCCGAAAGCCGGCGGCCCGCTCTATCTCTATCGTCTGCTGGCAAACCGCCCGGACGCTGCACTGCGCACGACTTTTGATCGCCAGGATGCCGAGCGCCCGGTGGACAGCGTGCTGCGCACCACGCTGCTCAGCGCCCATCAGGCACTGCAACAATGGGCACAGGACAAACCTGAACTACTGGCCCTGACACAGCGTTATGAACAGCTGACACAGGCCGGTACGGTGCGCGTGCTGCCGGGTCCGACCGGAGAGCGCAACACCTTTACCCTGTTACCACGTGAGCAGGTATTGTGTATCGCCGATAATGAACAGGATGCGCTGGCGCAACTGGCAGCCGTCACCAGCGTCGGCAGCCATGCGTTGTGGCCGGATGATGAACTGCATCGGGCGCTGCGCGCCGCGTTACCTGCGGCGGTTCAGCAACGTATTACGCTGGCAAAAGATGTGCTGGCCGGTGAGTTTGACGCGGTGATCTACCACGGTGATGCCGATCAGCTGCGTAGCCTGTGCGAACAGGTTGCCGCGCGTGACGGTGCGATTGTTTCCGTGCAGGGCTTTGCCCGTGGCGAAACCAATCTGCTGCTGGAACGGTTGTTGATTGAGCGCTCGCTCAGCGTCAATACCGCCGCTGCCGGGGGTAACGCCAGCCTGATGACCATTGGTTGATATTGAAAAGCAAAGCGGCCCTGTTACAGGGCCGCTTTGCAGATCTTATTACGCGATAAATCGCGTTGCTACGCAGCGGTTTTCTTACGTTTCATACCAATCAGAGTCGGGAAGACAAACAAGGACTGCCCCAGACCACGATTGGTTAATGACCACACCAGTACCGAGCACAGCGAACAGATGGTGACGATCGCTATCGGGTAGAGACATGCCCACAGCACGGAAAACCATGTTTGCTCGAACAGATGATGACGCTGGGCAAACAGAATCGCCGACATACCAAAGAACTCGATGAAGATGCGGTGAATAACGTAAATCTGTAACGTATTACGCCCAATCCAGTTGAGCCAGCTCATACGGAAATGGGCATTCAGCCAGCGACAAATTGCCACGCTGCACAGCACCGCAATCAGGCACATAAACAGGCTGCGGTTCATACCGAAGATCACATGGACACCGGCAATGGCCGCCAGCAGCGCCCAGGGCACGATATTCTCACGCCGCCATTCGCTCAGGCGCAGCATCAGCGGGCTCCAGAATGCCCCCATCAGGAAGAACAGGAAATATTGCGCCAGGCTTTGTGGTCCCCAGAAAGGAATAATCTTCTCTACGGCCAGATAATTCAGCACCACCGCCACCACCAGCAACGCCATTTTCTGCTTACGGAAGATCCTGGCGAGCAGGAAGTAAATGCCCAGACCATACAGATACCAGGAAGTACTCATCGCGAGGAAGGTCAGCTTGAGAAACTCAAGTAAAGAACCTGCATACGCCGCATTCAGGTTTTCGGAAATACGCTGCCCGGTAATTTCAGAGGAGATACCAACAATTGACCACCACTGAATGAATCCCCATAAAATATAGAGATAGAACAGGTTGGTAATCCGGCTGGTAAATACCTGTTTCCACGGGCGATTCATAATCCCGTTTGCCGCCAGCAATCCCGACACAAAGAAAAAGGCGGGCATACGCAGTGGCGACAATACCGTATTGAACTTCACCCATAACTCAGCCGGAATCCATCCTGCCGACAGATACTGCACCGTATTCTCAAATCCGGGTAAGACCGTGTGATAGAGCACAACCAGTAATATGCAGGTCCCTTTGAGGGTGTTTACCCACAATATTTCATCGCTCCTGGTGTTATTCATAAGATTAACTCCCGCTGTGTAGGTCTGAAATGTGAAAAATGTGAGGCAGATAAATGGCGAGTACTTTTTTTGATTAAGGGGCGATTATCGGGCAGGAGAGGTTGCATTACTGTAGCGAAACTCTTAAAAGTTTTTCACTGGTCCTGATATAACAATGCGTTACGTGGTTTTATCTTTATTTGTAAATAAGCAGGCTAATGATTTACTTCATTTATTTAAACGATGAGTAACCACCATCACTGTCAACAGAATATCAACACCCCTCACAATTAAGAATATTTCACCTACTATTCAGCCAGGGAATAATCGAGTCAGAAGAGTAAAAAAACGCCGCAACTGAATTGCGGCGTTGAGGATTATTGATTAAGGAATTTATCGAGAAATTGCCGGGTACGCGCCTGCTGTGGGTTGCTAAACAGCGCCTTTGACGGCCCCTGCTCTACGATGCGTCCTTGATCCATAAAGATCGCCCGGTCAGCAACATCACGGGCAAAGCTCATTTCGTGGGTGACGATGACCATGGTGCGTTTCTCTTCCGCCAGCGCACGAATGGTATTCAGCACCTCCCCCACCAGCTCAGGATCGAGAGCGGACGTCGGTTCATCAAACAAAATCACCTGCGGCCGCATCGCCAGCGCACGCGCAATCGCCACGCGCTGCTGCTGTCCACCGGACAACCGGCGTGGGAAGCTCTCTTCCTTACCCTGCAAGCCGACTTTCTCCAGCAGCGAGCGCGCGCGCGCAATGGCTTCCGCTTTCGGCTCGCCTTTGACGATTACCGGCCCCTCAATGATATTTTCCAGCACCGAGCGGTGAGGAAACAGATTGAAGTTCTGGAACACAAAACCAACCTGCTGACGCAGACGCCGTACCAACTCTTTTTGCTTGTGGATGCCCAGTGCGGCATCGACCGAGATATCCCCGACCCTGATGCGCCCACTGTCCGGCACTTCCAGCAGGTTGATACTGCGTAATAACGTGGTTTTACCCGAGCCACTCGGTCCGATAATGGCGACGACTTCGCCGGAAGCCACGTCCAGATCGATACCGTGCAGCACCGTCTGGCCGTGAAATTGCTTCACCAGCTGACGAACTTCAATGGCACTCATTTCACCTCCCGATCCTGACGATTTACATGCGCTTCCAGCCGGTTCTGCAAGGCAGAAAGTACCGTGGCCATCACCCAGTAAATCACCGACGCGGCCAGATACATGGTAAACACCTCAAGGGTACGCGAGGTGATCAGCTGCGCCTGACGGAATAACTCCGGCACCTGAATGGTCGCTGCCAGCGAGGTGTCTTTCACCAGGCTGATAAAGCTATTGCCCAGCGGCGGCAATGCCGTCCGCGCCGCCTGCGGCAGGATCACGCGCCGCAGTGTCTGCCACGGCGTCATACCGATACTGGCGGCCGCTTCCCACTGTCCACGCTCAATCGCCGCAATGGCACCACGCAGCGATTCCGAGGCATAGGCTGCGGTGTTAAGCGACAGGCCAATCATCGCGGAAGGAATCGGGTCCAGCTCGATACCGAACTGCGGCAGACCGTAGTAGATCATAAACAGCTGGGCGATCAGCGGGGTACCGCGGAAGATCGAGACGTAAATGCGGGCCAGCCAGTTAATTGGCCAGAAGTGGGACAGGCGCATCAATGCCAACACAAAGCCAAGTATCAGGCCAAAGAACATCCCGCCGATACTCAGCTGAAGGGTGAACACCGCGCCTTTAAGGAGAAATGGTGCTGAATCCAGCACCAGTTGTAGGCTTTCCTGCATTATTTAGTGACGTCCGCGCCGAACCATTTCTCGGAGAGCTTGCTCAGCGAGCCATCTTTTTGCATCTCAGCAATGGCGGCATTAATCGCGTTCAGCAAATCATCATTGCCTTTACGCAGTGCCACACCCGATTCCAGACGGGAGAAGGCCGGACCGGCCACTGCCATGGTATCGCCGGTTTTCTTCACCAGATCCAGCGCAGCCAGGCGATCAACCAGGATGGCATCAAGACGGCCAGAACGCAGATCCTGATATTTGGTCGGGTCATCATCGTAGGTGCGGATATCCACACCCTTGACGTTATCGCGCAGCCATTGTTCATAGTTAGAACCGAGGCCAACGCCCACTTTCTTACCCGAGAGATCTTCCGGCTTACTGATGCTGCCCGCGTTTTTCTTCAGCGTCAGCGCCTGCACACCAGAAATGGTGTATGGCGTGGAGAAGTCATATTTCTTCTTACGCTCGTCAGAAATAGTGACCTGGTTGATGACGACGTCAATGCGTTTTGAATCCAGTGCCGCCAGCATGCCGTCCCATTTGGTCGGTTTCAGGCTGGCTTTGACGCCGAGATGCTGAGCCAGTTGCTGAGCAAACTCCACCTCAAAACCGGTCAGCTTGCCGTTTTCATCCTGGAAGCTGAACGGTGGATACGTCCCTTCCAGCCCCACCAGCAGCGTACCGCGCTCTTTAACTTTATTGAGCAGATTTTCTGCCGCAAAGGTTTTCACGTTGAAGCCAGCGACTAACGCCACCGCCATCACGCCCATCACCAGCTGGCGACGAATCTGTGAGAAAGCCATAATTACCCCATTTATTATTTGTGAGTTGTGTGTTGTGAGGCGGCAAAAACCACATCTGCCGCACTATTGTTATTAGCGCTACTTAACCGGGCAAGTCAAATAACGGCCGGATTATAAACCTTTTTTCAGCCGCGCCTCAGACCGAAGGATGATAAGCAAATAACGCGGGCGCACCGCCGGTATGAACAAATAATAGTGGTCCTTCGCGGCGGAAGCGCTGCTGACTGATACCATCAATGAGACCGGCCATGGCTTTGCCGGTGTACACCGGGTCAAGCATGATGCCTTCCAGCCGCGCCAGCAGCTTGACGGCGTCCATCCCTTCTTCGTTCGGTTCACCGTAGCGCGGGGCAAAATAGTCATCCCACAGGGTAATCGGCGCCTTAGCGGTGACCTCCAGCTGCTGTGCCAGTGCACTGCGGATGCGCTCCACCACTGGCAATTGATCGGCCACCTTACGCGAAACGGTCACCCCCACCAGCTCGCTATCTGGCAGCAACTGCTCCAGACCAATCGCCAGACCGGCATGGGTACCGGCGCTACCAGACGCGACAACCACCGCAGCAAAATCCACCACCCCTTCGCTCTGATGTGCGATTTCCTGCGCGCACTCGACATATCCCAGCGCCCCGAGCGCATTGGAGCCGCCAACGGGCACCACATAAGGGCGGAATCCCTGCGCTTCAAGGCGGATTGCCTGCTCCGCCAGCTGTGCGGTTGGGTTGTGTAACGCCTCCACCATCACCACTTCAACATCCATCAAATCGAGTAGCAGACGATTACCGTTGCTGAGGTAGTTTGCGGCGTGGGTGCCAATCGGGTTTTCCAGCAGCGCCACGCATTTCAGGCCAAGACGCGCTGCCACCGCGGCGGTCTGGCGCACATGGTTCGACTGGATAGCGCCAGCGGTCAGCAACACATCCGCGCCTTCGCGCAGGGCATCGGCCGCCAGAAATTCAAGTTTGCGCAGTTTATTGCCGCCGAACGCCATCGGCGTGAAATCATCGCGTTTGATGAAAATATCACGGCCCAGATAGTCAGACAGACGTGGCAGGTGTTCCAGCGGCGTAGGTGCACCGAGTAATTCAAGACGGGGATACTGGTGCAAAAGATGTAAGGACAATGCAGCCTCCATTCGGGCTAAGTGCGATTATTCTTACAGTGTTGCAGAAGATGAGAGAAGTCGCACCCGGAAATCACCGGGTGCGGTCCCTGTTGCTGACGTCTTCGACAACAACAGAGGGGAGGATCACAGTTAACTGCGCTGCCAGCCTAAAAACTGGTCATATTTGCGCAAAGCGATGCGGTAGTTGTTGTTACCGGCATCAGGTAAATCGTTCTCCAGACATTCATGCCAGCTGTTGCCCCGCAAGCGTTCTGCCGGGAAGTTTTTCGCCTTAAGCATGTCATCGAGACGACGTAACCGCACCACATATTCACGAATGGTGCTGTGACTCATCTCAGTCTGTTCAAAGAGGTATTGTTTGAACGCCATGATATCGAAGTAATTCGGATGAGTATTACAAAAAATATCGCTGCAAAAACGACACAAGGCAGTCAATTCCGGCTGGAGTTTCATCCAGACCTGATCGTCAATCATCTGGTCCATCCGTGCGATGGCCTCCTTATTGATAATCTGGCCACGGAACACTAACGCCATACGGTCAAGAACTTTGCCACAGTGCGAACAATTGCTTTGGCTGTGCTTGTAGTCTTTAAGGTAGCGACTTAAAGGTCTGGCTTTGGATTTGGCTCCCATTGCTGAGTCCCCGGTTTTATTATTTTTGGATCGCCAGGAACTGATTCTGTCAGCGCGCTCCCGTTAATCGGGCACGCAGGCGTTTAATCGCCTGACTGTGCAGCTGGCTGACGCGGGATTCGCCCACTTCAAGCACCGCGCCAATCTCTTTCAGGTTCAGTTCTTCCTGGTAGTACAGTGTCAGCACCAATTTTTCACGCTCGGGCAATGCCTCGATCGCTTCAATTACGCGCTCACGCAGATTCCCTTCCATCAGTTGATGAAGCGGGTTGGCTTCTTCATGCCCTTCCGTCACCAGCTCTGCGCTGTCACCGTGTTCTTCCCGATACTCGTCGTAGGAGAAGAGCTGGCTGTTGTTGGTATCCAGCAGAATCTGCCGATACTCTTCCAGCGAAACATTCAATTGCTCAGCCACTTCCTGCTCGGTAGCCGCGCGCCCCATCGCTTGTTCTACCTGATGCATGGCACCCGCCACTTCGCGCGCATTACGGCGAACACTGCGTGGTGCCCAGTCACGGCTACGCAATTCATCCAGCATTGATCCCCGGATGCGCTGCACGGCGTAAGTGGTAAAGGCGGTACCCTGTAACGCGTCGTAGCGTTCCACGGCGTTCAGTAAACCAATGCCACCGGCCTGCAGCAGATCGTCAAGTTCAACGCTGGCTGGCAAGCGCACCTGCAGACGCAGCGCTTCATGCCGCACCAGAGGAACGTAGCGCTGCCAGAGCGAATGTTTATCCATCACGCCATCGGCGGTATAGAGATCGTTCACGTTGACTACCCTGCGTTAGTAAAGTTATCGGCATGATTATCCAATTCTGTAGGGTGTTTTGATTGGGTGAATAGGCGGGCAAAGCGCGGTTATTTCAAATTTGTAATAGATGGCAGCATCATGAGCCGCCATCCATCGGGAGATTAACGCAGATTACGCAGACGCTGCCGCGTGCCGGGCGGCACCGCATCCCACAGCGCACAGATTTTACCCTCAAGCACCTGATAAAAAGGATTAATGTTATCGTCGCTTTCCAGTTGTGATTTGAACAACACCTGGCCAGTTTCCGCATCAATGCTTAACATTCGGTTGATAAACAGCCGTTGTAAGTCACTGCGCAGGAACAAACCGTTGTCCACGCTATTATCGGCGAGAAATCCATCATCATTTTCCTGGGTATCGATATGGCAGGCTTCAACCCAGGGCCAGCTATGGCGCTCGGTCAACCGGGTACCAGTGATAATGCAGGCACCATAACGCGCCTTAACCGCGGCGCTAAATTCGGCCTGGCTGTCGCGCTGGAAAACTCTGGCTTTAACCCGCCTGCCCACTTCGATGCCGGGCATCACTGCGATCGGTACTTTATGTTGCGGCGTACTCAGTACCACCAGGAATTGCACTTTACGTGACAGCGGGAAACAAGGGTGCGCCTGTGGGTCGAACAACTGCCAGTATTCATCCTCTTCATTCTGGCGCATCAGTACCAGCTTAAAACCACGGCTCGCCAGCATGTTTTGCGCCTCGGCAGAATGCGGATCGAGCATCGCATAGACCCGGGTTTCCCCCACCACCTTCCAGCGATTTTCTTTCTTTATTTCATCAGTACGACGGAAATAAAGGAAAGCCTGCTGGTTTTTCAGGTAATGCTCAAAACGGCGCAGATAGTTTTTACGTTCGTTATCATCCGAGACAAATAACAGATCTTCCAGCGGGCTATTGAACTCCTGCTGGGCAAACACTGCGCGGATAATCAAATTGCGATAGCTGGTTGACGGGCTCAGCAACCCGCGGGAGGTAAGCTCTTTTTCGTCAGGATGCTGTTGCGTGTAGCGCAATGCGATCTCTTCAAAAGTCAGTAGCTCACCGGGTAACAAGTCATAATTGAAGCGCATAGACACCCCAGAAAATGGAAAAAATAAGGCAATAATTGGTGTGATTCTGAAAGGGGTTATCGGCAGATTAGGCGGGTTCTGTAACAGGATGGTTACTTTTTTTATGGTAGCGGCACACTGAATCGTACCGCTGCGGAAAGATAACCTGTCAGATAGAATTTTGGCGGGTTTCCTGCGCTTTATGCAACGCTAAAATTTGTTTAGCAAGACGCTCTAGCGCCTCCCGGTTTTCTGAATCGGTCGGGAAACGACCGTGAGTATCGTAGAAAATCGACGCTTCTGAATCAATAATGGCGCGCAGTGCGGAAAAACCGGTGTTTTCAAAACGGAAAAATTCACCGAGTGATACCCCTTCGCCATCGTAAACCTCTAAATAATCCGGACGCAGCAACAGCCAGGGTTCATTTGGCTGATCGGCGGGTGGTATGAAACTGACCACTCCGTTCGGTTGATAATCAGCGACAAAATCACGTACCTGATTTTGCTCAACCACCATGATATTCGTATGCCGGGCCAGATAGTGGCATAGCCGCTCCCAGGGAATATCATCAATGGCAGTCTGCAACACCTGAAGACGCTCTTCCAGCCTTGCCCGCCAGGTTTTGTCCATTGCCAGCGAGGTCACCAGTTTTTTCCAGTCAGCGTGAGGGTTATAAGGTATCTCACCTTCAACAGGTTCCTGATTTATCAATGCAGCAATATCAAGGATACCCCGGCCGCCATCAACACCATTCGGGAATAAAAACAGCAGATACGCCAGTTCATCTACTTTCAGAGATAGCTTTTCCAGCGTGTAGGGGTAAAGACCGTCCTGAATTAATTTTCCGAATTGATGCTCGTCAAATTTATCTCCATTAAGTTTTTTACCAATACGTTGCAGTGCACTGAACAATAATAAACTATCATGATCACCGTTTTGTTCGGGATTTCTGAATGCGCAAAATAATAACTCTAACACGTCATCCGGGAAATCATCCATCCAGTGAAAATCAAGCATGCCTGTTTTGGTTATTTTTGAAATAATGGTATTACTCCAGAGACCAATACGATTAAGGCGAAAGATGGAAATATTCCGATTATCGATTAATTCCTGATAGAGAAATTTATAACTTAGTCCCTTATCACCATAGTCGAGACCATCCAGATTCATACCGGTAACGGGCTTACCCTCGCCGAGAATAAACGGTGCTCCAATCATATGCTGCCTCAGACTGGCCAATCTGGCGGCGCGATTATTTCTGAGGTGATGCTTAAGGTTTTTTACGCTAAGGCGGCCATCATAATACAGCCCCCTTTCTTCCGGGTTAATCACACTTCTCGTCATAAATAATGGGCTATTATAAGCCGCGTCCTCATGAAGATTACTCATGGGGAGACGTTGCAGGTGACGATGTTCCAGCAATCGCCTGACACGGTTAGCAATCAAATGTTCTTTAATTACACCCTCTCTGGCGAGCACAACCTCAAGGTTGTCAGTGTAATTATAATTTTCAGCACTATAATTCTCGTCTAATTGCTGCTCATTCAGAAAAAAATGCCCTTCAAAATCGATGTTATTAACAAAGTGTGCCAGTTCAATCAGATCCTTTTCAAAGCATTCTTTTAAATTATCTATCTTTTCCTGAACCGCTGGCTCTCTGATGCGCTGGCAATCTTCGGGTAAATCGGGGTCTTTCTCCATTTCCAGCACAATTTCTCCCAGATCTTCCAATGCGGTACCGAGTAATTGGCCCTCTTGTAGCAATGTCGCGGCTTCAGTCAGTTCAATGAAAGCCAGCAATTGGTGAGGACTGATACCGGTTTCTAACAACACTGTCACCAGATCATGGGTAATGGCATTGGCAAGGATCTTCAGTGAAGCCATTTCCCTGACCTTCTGCCTGCTTGCCTGCTCATTTAACTCAAGGTTGTACTCGCCATCCTGAGCACGCTCGATCCGATACTGTAAACGACCGAGGATTCTCTTTTGCTCAACTGGCTTCAGATAAGCAATCGTTTCTTTTATTCCCTGAAACCTGCTGGCATCATAGATCGATAAAAAATGGTGCAGAGCATTTCTCAGAATTCGTTGATCTTTTTCAGAAACAATTTGCGATGGTGTCGCACTGCGCCCGATAAAACTGCGTAAATCCTTTTGCAACGTCGTTAAGAAGTTATCCAGAATAATATCCTTAACGTGTGGCTTACTTAGCGTAAGATCTGGCAAGAGATCTTCAAGTTTTTTTTCCTGCCCGGTTATATCTGGTGCCAGCTCCAACGGTGCTACCCGAACAAATTCCCGATAAATATCATAGTGATTTTCAATATGATCTGCTGTCTGACCTCTTAAATAAATCCAGGAGTCTTGATCGCCGTACAACGCCATGGATACTGAGCGGAACAAACAATTGCCATCGGCCGCCACATCATGCACGTAACCTGCATTATCGATAAATTGATAATGCTCATAACCGCGAATCCTGACTCTTTGTAAATTAATGGTTCTCTGTGCATTCTGCTCCTGACCGGCATCAGCAATCATTCCCACATCAGCATCATAGATTCGGATTCGTATATTGCAGGCATTAGCCAGCGCATCCACGGCAATATCGATGGCATCATGATCCCATCTGCCTTCCTCACGAATGCAACTTAATAAATTTTCTTTTTCTTTTTCGCTTTCACTTTTTTCCTTCGTCTGTGATGAAAGTTTTTCCAGTAACTGTGTGGCGTTTTTTTGGATCGATTTTTTTACTTTTGCATTATATCTTGCTTTACTCCCTGATTTTAATATATCGCTCGCGCCCCAGCTGGGATCAAAGCGTTTACTTTTAACTTGCTCTTTGCGACCACGGGTAATCTCCATAACCGAAGACGGTCTTTTCTGCGCGATACTAAATGGCGCTATTTTCTGAATTGAACGGATAAATTTACTGTCTGCATGGTTGCGGAAAGGGAAAGATTGACTGGCAGCAGAGGATAGATTCCGCTCTGGCCGGAGTGCTGGTGGCATAATACGTGAAGCGATTGATGCGGTGGTATTATTTAATGATGCAACCGTTGTTATTTTTTTCAATGCAGGTGGGCGGATAGATAATGTGGACTGGCGATTAAAATTCACTAATGAATGAACATTATGAAAATCTGGCATGATATATTCCTTCTTAAGCCTTGATAATCCATCATTTATTCTGACACTGAATATGTTTATATCAGCAATCATTACAACAGGCTTTTATATTCCTGGTGCGAAATAAAAACACAATAACCTCTGTTCTCTGATGTACCTCCTCTGTTTTGGCATATTCAGTAGCGGTACGATAAATCGCATCGTTGTTGAGTTTTTAGCCTTTATGGTGCGCTAAGATGTTCAGCGCAAATTGTTCTAAAGCCTCCCGATTCTCCGCGTCAGTGGGTTTGCGCATGCGTATATTCGCAAAACGGATTGCCTCAGTTTCAATAATTGCCCGCAGGGCAGAGAAATTAGTTTGTTCAAAGCGGGAAAATTCGATCGGTTCTGCTTCTCTGCCATCATAGACTTCTAAGGAATCAGGACGCAGCACCATGAAAGGTTGGTCTGGCTGCTCTGCCGGTGGCGTAAAAACAACCTGACCTGTTGGTTCATAGTAAGCCAGAAACTCCTGCGATTCGTCCTCCTCGATAACTATCATATTCCCTTGTCGGGCTAAATAGCGGCAGAACGCCGGAAGAGGAATATGATCAATTTTTTCCTGTAAAACCTGCAAACGTAACTGGAGCCTTTCTCTGAACCTTGTTTTATCGGCCAACAGAGTTACCAGCATTTTCCAGTCAGCGACTGGGCTATAAGGTACTTCGCCTTCCGCACATTCTTCATCGATCTTTGTGGCAATATCAATAATACCCCGTCCCCCGTCTACGCCATACGGCAGTAAAAACAACAGATGGGCAAGCTCGTCCAGTGTTAGTGATAATTTCCCCAGGGTAAAGGGTTCAAGACCTTCTTCGATAAGTCCGGCAATCTGGTGTTCATCGAATTCATCCCCTTTAATTATCTTTCCGATACGCATTAACGATGAGAATAATAACAAGCTATCCAGCTCATCATTATTTCCCGGATTTCTTACCCCCTGAAATAAGGCCTCGACCGTATCATCCTTTAACTCATCCATCCAGTGGAAATCCATTACCCCGGTTTGGGTGATTTTAGAAATTACCGTATTACTCCAGAGACCAATACGATTCAGGCGAAATATTGATACAGTCGGATTATCGATCAATTCCCGGTTTAATGTCTCAATACTCAACCCTTTATCACCATAGTTGAGACCATCCAGGTTCATATCCTTAACCGGTTCCCCTTCACCAAGTATAAAAGGCGCACCGGTCATATATTGCTTCAGGCTGGCTAATCTGGCCGCGCGATTATTGTTAAGATGATGCCTGACACTTTTTTCACTGATTTCACCATCATAATACACCTCCCTTTGCTCAGGATTAATTACGCTCCTCACCATAAACAGCGGGCCGTTATAGATTACATCCTCAAAAAGATGATTAACCGCCACACGCTGCATAAAAAGCTTCTCTAATAAACGCCTGCTTCGATGAGCAATGACATCTTTTTTATTAACACCTTCCCTGCTCACTACATCATCAAGCTTATCGGTGTGGTTGTAATTCTCCGGACTATAATTATCATCTAATTGCCGATCGCTCATAATGAAAAAACCGTCGGCATCGATATCTTGATCAAACTGAGCAAGGGCAACAAGACTCTCTTCAAAATCTTCTTTTAACTGTTCAATCTGGCGCTGAACCGAGTATTCCTTAATGCGCATGTATTCGGCTGGCAAATCAGGATCTTCTGCCGTCCCCTGTAAGATATCAGCCAGATCCTCACAGGTGGCACCGAGCAAACCGGCATCCTGTAGCAGATTCGCGGCTTCGGTTGCCTCAAGAAAGGCCAGCAGCTGATGAGGATTGATTCCTGTACCCACCATAATGCTCACCAGATCATTACTGATGGCCGTCGCAAAAATCTTCAGTGAATTAACATCTTTATGTTTTTGCTGACCGGCCTGCTCACGAAACTCCAGGCAGCGCAGGTTATGTTGAGAACGTTCTGCCAGCGTTTGTAAACGCCCCAGCTGTCGTTTTTCTTCCACCGGGTCCAGTTGCCAGCGAGTAATGGCTTGCTTTATTTCAGCCAGCTTTTTCACATCATAGATCGATAAAAAGTGATGCAACACGTTTCGTAAAGTTACTTCATCTGCTTTAGCAATGACCTGCACCGGCGTTACGTACCGTCCAATAAAGCTGTATAAATTCTCTTTCAGCATTCGCGCGGTGATATCGAGGATGTTATCTTTAATATGCGGTTTGCTTTCAGTCAGTTCTGACAAGCGTTCATTTAATGATGTATCTTCCGATGGTTGCTCAATAAATTCTTTATAATCATCCCAATATTCATTAATATGACTCGCTGTTTCATTCCTTAAATGACCCCAGGAATCTTCATCGCCGTACAGCCCAATAGATACTGTCGTGAACAGGCAATTTCCATCCGCCGCTACATCGCGAACGACGCCGGAATCATCGATAAATTGATAATGTTCCTGATCATGAACCCTGATCCTTTGTAAATTTATCGTCTTTTGTGGCGTTGGTGATTGCCCAATATTAACAGAAAAACCCAAATCGGCGTCATAAATATTCAAGTGAAGGTTAAATGCATTCGCCAGCGCCGCCACTGCAATATCAATCGCCTGATGATTCCATTTGCCGGGCTGGCGTATGTTTCTTAATATATCCTGTTTAATTTGTTCAACCTGATTACTCTCATGCTTATTCAGTGAGAGTTTCGCCAGCTGCTGAGCCGCATTTTTCCTGATAAATTTTTTTTCTTTTATAGCATTCTTTATATTATCCGTAGATTGCAATATACCCTTTACTCCCCAATCACCCGTGATACGCTGTTTTTTATTATTCATATCGCGGCTGCAATCCATTGCCAATACCGGAGAGGGTCGCTGCAACGTGGGAATTGTGACCGGAGATATCGTACGAATTGATCGGGTAAATTGATTTACCACGTTACTACGGGAAGATAACAGAGGTAAGGATAAACTGGTTGCGCGCGATAAAACCCGTGCGGGCATTAACTGTGGCGGTAATGATAGCCGTGCCGAACTATTTGCTAACAATGTGACAGCTGTGGTTCTGATTTGCGAGGTTGCTGGCGTGGATAATGTTGATTGCCGATTGAAATTGACTACCGAATTCACGTTATTAGCATCAGGCATAATTGTTTCCTTATCAGGCCGATAATAATCCATCATTAAATCTGACGCGGCGCGCGTCAGTTCACCGACTATAGCAGCCCCTTTTTTACCTGAAATCCTGCTCTCCTTCCCTGAGACTTGTTCACAAACCGACCTGCATCACGATTTTATCGTCACCCTGAAGCGTCTTGCTGCCACACCCTGGCAAAACCCGGCAAATCAGGCCAAAAAGCCCGTCTGTTTAAGCCATTGTTCCCACTGCCTGCTGCATAAAATAAAACCGTTAAATTTACTCAGGCTAAGGTTGGACACCATGTCTTCACCCTCACGGGCGCTGCTGCTGGATGCGGGATTCGCATCGCTG
The DNA here is from genome assembly GCF_047947045.1 of Pantoea sp. App145. NCBI lineage: Bacteria > Pseudomonadati > Pseudomonadota > Gammaproteobacteria > Enterobacterales > Erwiniaceae > Pantoea > Pantoea sp. App145. Next base: position 332,261 of record NZ_CP133290.1, on the reverse strand, counting down.
CCCTTTCTCGATGTGTTACGCCAACAGGGTTATCGCACTGCGGTCTGTGGCAGTAAAAACCAGGACCCCGGCCATCGTTTCGCTGATGACAGCAGCCCGGTTAACTATGGTGATGTCCAGCAGGTGATTGATTTGTGCCGTGAATGGCGCATTGCTGCCTTGCTGCCCGGCGTCACTGATGTGTCTTATCTCACCGGCTCACGCGTGGCTGACCAGCTCGGGTTCCCGGGATTCGACTCTCCCGAGGTGAGTGACACGCTGTTTCAGAAGGACCAGTTCCGCAGTTGGGCACAGGCCAACCATTTCCCGGTTCCTGCCGCTGTTGAGCAGCTAAGTGAGAGCGAATCGCTCCCTTTACCATTAATCGTGAAACCCGTGGATGCTTACAGTGGGCTGGGTATTACGCATATCAGCGAACGTGCACAGTTACCCACTGCCTTTGACGCAGCCCGTCAGGCATCGCGCAGCGGTGAGGCGCTGATCGAACAATTTATTCGGGGAACGCTGCACAGTCATTCGGCGTTTGTTCGCAACGGTGAAATCGTCTGTGAATTCTTTGTCGATGAGTTTTGCACCGTCTATCCGTGGCAGGTCAACAGCAGCTCCCTCACCACCCAGCTCAGTAGCGCAATGCAGGATCGGGTCAGTGACTGTCTGGCGACGCTAACCGCACAACTTGGTCTGGTTGATGGTCTGCTGCACACCCAGTTTATGACTGATGGCAACGATTTCTGGTTGATTGAACTGACGCGCCGTTGTCCTGGCGATCTTTACAGTCGCCTGATCAGCCTCTCCACCGGGGTGCCGTACTGTAGCCACTTTGTCGCCCCCTTTATCGGTCTTGACGACCATTTTGATCAACGCCGTCCGGTACGTCAGCGTTTTATCGCCCGTCATACCGTCTCGGTAGCCGAGGCGACCCGCTTCCCTGGTTTTCACTTCGCGACATTACCGGCACAGATTCTGGATGTGATCCCGCTGAAAATGCCAGGCGACGCGCTGGAGGCCGCACCACGCGATCGCGCGGGTCTGGTGTTTGCCGAATGCGACAGCCTGACCACGCTGGCAGAGCTGACTCCTCATCTGAACCAATATCTCAACCCGTCGATACAACAGGAGAGATCATTATGACCCAGCCGCTCAAACTGGCCTTTCTCGGTGGCGGGATGAATTCCGCCATCGGCCAGACGCATAAAATTGCCTGCCAGATGGATGGCGAGTTCCAGCTGGTCGCCGGTTGTTTCAGCCGCGATGCACAAATTAACCAGCAAACGGCACAGGCTTGGGGGATCCCGGCAGCACGCCTGTATGACCATTACGAGGCGTTACTGGCTGCCGAACATGCCCAACTGGACGCCGTGGTGATTTTACTGCCAACCCCCCATCATCTTGATGTGATCGTGCGCTGCCTGGAATACGGCGTCGCCGTGATTTGTGAAAAAGCGCTGGTCGAGTCCGTCGCCAGCGCCCAGCTGGTGCACCGTACCCTGCAACGCACCGGTGGCCGTCTGTATGTCACCTATAACTACAGTGGCTACCCGATGGTGCGCGAACTGCGTCAACGCATCGCGGAAGGCGAACTCGGCGATATTCAGCAAGTACTGGTGGAAATGCCGCAGGAAGGCTTTAGTCGCCGCAATCCGGCCGGTGAAGTGGCTCGTCCGCAAAGCTGGCGACAATCCGACGGAGTGATCCCAACTGTCTCTCTCGATCTCGGCGTACATGTCCATCAATTGGTGGATTTTGTCGTGCAACGCCGGGCAACCGATGTATATGCCATCAATAGCCACTTCACCTCGCTGCCCAATATCATCGATACCGTGCATGCCGTTTCCCGTTATGAAGACGGCCTGGTATGCCAGTATTGGTATGGCAAAGCCGCGCTGGGTTACCGCAATGGCTTACGCATCCGGGTGATGGGTGATAAAGGCAGTGCCGAATGGCTCCAGGTCGAACCGGAGACCCTGAAGCTCACCAACGCACAGGGGCAGGTCACATTAATTGATCGTACCGATAACGCCAACCGCATCGCTAATCTGCCTCGCTACTGCCGCTTCAAAGCCGGTCATCCTGCCGGGTTTATCGAAGCCTTTGCCAATTATTACGTGGATATCGCGCACAGTTTGCGCGGTGAGCATAATGATTACAGCCTGGGTATTGATACCGCGTTGAGTGGCTTAACCTTTCTTGAGAAAGCGCAGCGCAGTGCTGCACTGCATCAACCGGTTACGCTGCTGGATCTGCTCAGCCAGCCGGTTACCGCCGCCAGCTAACCCTGCTGTAACCGCATCTCCCCCGCGTCAGGGGAGATGCTCTTGTCGTCTGTCTTCAGGCTGCCGCGATCTGGCTGGCTGCCAGCACGATATCAATGATACGCGTCTGCTCAGCTTCGGTCAGCGTCGGATGGATCGGCAGGCACAGAACCTGTTGAGAGGTTTCGGTCGCCACCGGCAAGTTGTCGGGATGGGATGAATCGTAGCCTTTGTACATCGGGAACTGCGATATCAGTGGGTAGAAATAACGACGCGCATAAATACCGGCATCTTTCATGCGCTGGTACAGTTCATCGCGCGACAGCGGGAAGTGTTCAGGATGGATAAACAACGGACAGTAGGCATAATTCCACTCGGTTTGCGCATCGCTATACAACAGTGACACACCGGGTACAGAAGCCAGTGCCGCAACGTAGCGCTGATAGATCTGCTGACGCACCGCAAAAGCAGCATCAACGTGTTTGAGCTGTAACATACCAAACGCCGCCTGGAATTCGCTCATTTTGCCGTTGATACCCGCCGCTACCACGGTGGTTTCGTCAGCAAAACCGAAGTTTTTCAGATAATCGATGCGACGTTTGATTTTCTCATCAGGACAGATAATCGCCCCGCCCTCAAAGGTATTAAACACCTTAGTGGCGTGGAAACTCAGCACCGATAAATCGCCATGATTCAGGATGCTGACGCCTTCACGCTTCACCGCGAAGGCATGCGCAGCATCATAAATCACCCGCAGGCCATAGGTATCGGCAATACGCTGAATCGCATCGGTATCGCACGGAATACCGTAGCAATGTACCGGCATGATGGCGCTGGTTTGTGGCGTAATGGCCGCTTCAATTTTGGCCGGATCGAGGTTACAGGTCACCGGATCAATATCGACAAATACCGGTTTGATGCCGTTCCACAGCAGCGAGTGTGAGGTGGCGACAAAGGAATAAGGCGTGGTGATCACTTCTCCGCCGATGCGTAATGCCTGTAGCGCCGTCATTAAGGCCAGCGTGCCGTTAGAGAACAGGCAAATATGTTTGACCCCAAGGTACTCCGCCAGTGCCGCTTCCAGCGCCTGATGGTACGGACCGCCGTTGGTCAGATATTTGCTCTGCCAGATATTCTCCAGATAAGGAATAAACTCTTCCAGCGGCGGCAATAACGGGCTGGTGACCAGAATGTTTTTATTGTCGTAATGTGGCGCAATCTTTTTCATCAAAACCCCCTGTGGGCGGTGTCACGGTCAGGAAAATGGATACCAGCCTGTTGCCAGAAGGTCATAAGCCCGGCTGCTGTCAGCTGATACGCAGGGTCGAGCGCGGGAACCGGCGGCCATTCAGTCTGCTGGTGCCAGTCGCGCAGTGCGGTTATCCAGATATTCTCTTTGTTACGGATATGGCTCGCCGACCCGCGATGCCGGAGCGAAGCAATGTCGCTGCACAGCACCGGCAGACCTGCCGCCTGGTAATGGAGTAATGACAAATCATCTTTGCCACGGTTTTCGTCCAGATTGAGACGAAACAGCACCGCCATGTTGACGTGCAGGCTGGCGAGTTCGTCGGCCGAAACCGGACCCGGCGCAACGCGATGGATTTCGCAAATCGAACCAAGCCAGCTGGCCGGTGCTGCACCCCGGATCACCCAGTCGATAAATGCTGAGGTTTCGCTCACGACGCAGGCAAAAAAGCGCACATCGGCAGCGCTGAGTTCACGGGTGTCACACAACACGCGCAGACGTGCGTGACGCGGTGCACGGGGGGGAGGTGTTTCTGGCATCATGACCTGCGACGGCAGCAGAAACGCGCTTTGCTTACGTTTTTGCAGCCAAAGCTGTGATTCTTCGCTCCACACCAGCCAGCCGTTCAACCAGCTGGCCTGCAACAAATTCGAGCCGGATTGCTGGCTGACACTGGCTTCCGGCAGGACATAGCATTGGCAGCCGCTCAGGTTCACTAGCGACGCAATATTTTCCCGTTGTCGCTCGGCGACATCGGCGGTAACGATCAACATATCCGGTTGCAGACGCAGCAGCACCCAGGGGGTAAAGGCGTCATAGGTCAGCAGTGCAATCTGTTGCTGCTGTGCCATCACACTCAAGACCTGCAGTAAGCGCGCACTATTGTGCTTATGTTGATCGCCATGTACAAAAGCCACACGGGGAATGTTTGCCTCGCTAAAGGCAGGCCAGGTTTGTTTCAGGCTCTCATCAACGCTGAAAGGATCACCGTGCAACGAGTAATTAAGGGGATAAGCCGGATCGCACAGCAAGTCACGTCCCCAATGCTGGCGCAGCTGACTGGCCTCTGGCGACGAAGGGTTGAATCCGCGCGCATTGCCCTCGGTTGCCACCACACTGTGCGGTGTCCAGATACTGCGATAACCCGCCTGGGCAATTTTCAGCGCAAAGTCGATTTCTGCCACGGCAGGATCGCTATAGCTTTCGTCCAGCCCACCCGCCTGCTGCCAGCAATGCTGCCGGATCAACAGGCACTGAGCATTGAGCAGCCGTGACTGACGATCGCTTTGCAGATAACCGCCCATTGCCGATGAATCCCAGCGTTCGCCGTGACCAATATGTGCGGCCAGCCCGCGATGACCGGCAATAACCCCTGCCGAGAGGATATGCTGTTCGGTGTGGATCAACTTTGGCCCTACCATCGCCACTTCCGGGCGCAGCGCATGGTTCATCAACGCTGCCAGCCAGTTATCCAGCAGGAAGATCAACTGCGGCTCAATAAAGCACAGGAACTCGCCGGTGGCCTGCGTTGCTGCCGCATTACGCAGTGCAACGGGCTGCCAGCCGGTGTCCACCTCAATCACGCGAATGCGTGCTGGATCGATGGTTGCCAGCCCTGCCAGCCAGGTATTCAGGGTGCTGTCTTCATGCTGATGATTCACCACCAGCAGCTCGGTATGCGGCCAGTTGTTATGTTGCAGCAGACTGGTGATGGCACGCTCCAGCTCTGCCAGCGAATTGCCTGCCAGCAGGATCAGCGAGACCAGCGGCATTGCCGTATGCCCATACAGCAGCTGCAGCGTCTGACCTGGCTGAATATGGACCTGAGCCGCGGGATACCCCATCAGCTGCAGGCCATGCTCCAGCACCCGCCCAGTCTCCAGACTCTCTGCTTCAGTCAACTGCGGCTCAGGCAGGATACACAGCGGGTCCGGGTAATGTCGGATCGTCTCAGCACCTGCGTGTAAGGTGATCTGCTGCATCAGAGCAACTTCAAATGCCTGCGGATATTGCCGTGCCTCACCCTGCCAGCGTTGCAGTGCCTGGCGTGACAACCAGCATCGTTGCAAATATGCCGCAGGTGCTGCACTGAACAGGTCCCAATCCCACTGGGGTTTCAGATGTGGCACCGCTGCACCTGCCGCGTTCAGCCATAGCTCGTCGCTGTACACCGCCAGTGCATCCGCTTGTCTGCTGAGGAAATGGGCCAGTACTGGCCAGCTTTCCGCGCTGTAAAAACTGCCAGCGGGGATGCAATGTAACCAATCATAGGTGGCATCAACACTGGCGTGTTGCAGCCAGTTGAGCCACTCATCTGCATGAATCGCCAGTATGTCAGCAGGCAAGGTAATATCCTGCGCCGTAATCACCACCACCTGCACAAACGCGGGCCGTTGCACCAGCGTGTCTAACGTCAGCAAGAGATGCTCAGGATGGTCGGGATCGTTAAACACCGCCACCAGGATACGCGGCGAGCTGGCTAATGCCAGCCTGTCATGCAGAGTGGGTGTCAGGCTACGTTGCACCAGCCAGTTTTCCAGTCGTCCCTGCCACAGTGCCTGCTGGTGCTGGCGCAGCTTCTGCTGGGTAATATCCACTAGCTGCTGGATCTGCGCCTGCGTCTGCTCACGTCGCTTCAGTAAGGTATCGCGCATCTGCCATAAATTGGCCCGCACAGCCTCAAGCGTGGCGGGATGGTCATCCCAGCAGATGCCGACAGCACCATTTTCCGCCAGCGTCGCCTCGGTCAGGGCATATTTTTCGTAACCCGCCGCCCTGAGCGCCACCACCGGGCTGCCACACAGAATGGCCAGCAAGGCGGTACCGGATGACTCAAAGGTATAAAACGTTCGCGCCGTTTTCAGCTTGGCTGCCAATTCTGTCAATGTCAGCGGATTGCGCATCGAGAGGATCTCAATGCCTGGCGGTAAGGCGGAGAAATCAACCGCAGAGAGCGGTACACGGTTGAGATACAGAATGTCGCAGCTTTTCTCTGGCTGATCGTTCTGGAACAAGTCGAGGTCATAGCACTCGATATTGAGCATGCGCGGATTGGCGTGTTTGCCAGCAAATTCCGGGCGATACCAGAAAAACAGGTCATCAGCACCGGCTTCCAGGGCATTGCCGTTAATTACCCCTTCCTGGTTGAGCATGTAACGCACCACCATTGCTGCCTGATGAGGGTTGCCGCTTATCACTTCCGGGTAGATAGCGGTAAACAGGCCACCACGCAGCCTGTGCTCCCGCAGTTCTTTACCGCTGACCACCGGTGTATTCCATGCCGGATTAACGGCGCAATTGACCATCCATGCCTGTCTGCCACTTTCATTCAACAGATGGCACAAGCGATGCATCACCTGTATGCCAGCCGAAGACTCGCGATAATCCGGCGCAATAATGAAATAAGGGAAGTTTTCGTCCTGAATGGTGGTCATCGTTGTGCGCTTCTTCTGTAGCTGATGTAGCCCGGCAAATATTCCCTATACTAGCGACCCCGCTCTGCCTCCAATCCCCAAAACAAAGGGCAAAAACGGGGTATTTATGTCGTTATCAGACAGTCCAGGCTTTTAACCAGTTGTCCAGATGCGTACCGGTCAGCATCCACTCATCCCGCACCAGGGTTTGCAGTGCCAGACCATTGCGTTCGCTGGCATCCGCATCGCTGAGGTGCATACGGATCGCATCCACCCAGTCCTTAAAGCGGTTCTTAACGCGCGTGACCGGCAAATCAGTGTGGCGATAACATTCCACATCGCTACAGATCACGGGAATACCACAGGCACCGTACTCCATCAGACGCAGATTGCTTTTGCAGACGTTAAAGATATTGTCTTCCACCGGTGCCAGCGCCAGATCGAGATTGAGCGCCGCCAATGCTGCCGGATAGAGACTGATGTCTACACCAGCATGATGTTCATGGACGTAAGGACGCAGTTTTTCCGGGCACATGCCCATAAACACCCACTCCACCTCATTCGCCAGCGCCTTCACCACGTCGGCAATCATTTCCAGATCGCCCTGATGGCTGGAGCCACCGGCCCAGCCCACGCGCGGTTTGCGCCCCTGGCCGCGCAGGCTGTGCAGGTTGCCCCACCAGTTCACCGGCAGACGGTTCAGCACCACCTTGATATCGGGATGGAAAGTGGCGAGCGACTCCGCCAGTGGCGGTGTCGAAACCACAAAGCGGTCGAAGTAGCTCAGGCTTTTACGCAGCAGTCCGGAGATCTCCTGGCTGAAATTGGCACGGTTGTAATGCTTCATCGGCAGATTGAGGATGTAATCATCCAGTTCGAACACTTTGAACATATCCGGCAACTTACCCGCACGTTCGATCCACGTATGAAAGGCCGGAGCGTAACGGCGCTGGATGATCAGGCTGTCGGGACGATACTGGGCAACTTCGCTCAGATTGAGCAAAGATAACGAGGCGTTGCCCTGCGCTTTTCCTTCCATTTGCATGGCATACAACGGCTGCAACATGCGGTAATGACCGCAACCCGCCGTATCAGAGTGATGCAGCAGCAACTGTGGCAGCGCGGCTCGTTGCACCGGACGCCAGCTCATTTCGCTGTCGTTGCTGATATCAAAGTGGCGGCTGCGCAGAGACAGATTGGTGTTATAGGCCGGGTCATGCCCCACCAGCGGCAGCCAGCGTTGCAGCAACGTGTCTTCTTCCTGCTGCCTGAGCTGGGCGGCAGTCTTGAGGGTGACACCCGCAAAGGGACTTTTGCGTTCGGCGGCACGCATAATACGTGCGTAAGGCGTCCAGACCGTGAGATAACCCTGTTCGCGCGCGCGCAAACACAAATCCACATCGCTAAACAGCGGCTGGTTTTCGTCGAAACCGTTAAGCGCCGCGAACACGGCAAAACGCACCAGCATAAAGTCGCCGGACACGGCGCTGTAATTCTGATCGAGATGCAGGCGACCCAGCACACTGGGATCTTTATCATCATGGCCACGCAGCACATCACCCACCACGCCATTAATGCCCAGAATATATCCCGCGTGACGGACTTTATTATTGGTGGAGAGCTGCTTACCGCCAACGATCGCCACCTCCGGACGCTGCCCATGATTGAGCAGATTATCCAGCCAGTCGCCATCGGCAATCGCCAGCTCACTGTGCATAAACATCAGGTATTCACCCAGTGCCTGCTCTGCTGCCAGATTGCTCATCGCCCCCTGATGCCACGGATGCGGATAGTGAATGACGCGAATACGTTGTGGATCCACCGTGGCAATGGCACTCAGCCAGTTGTCGCGTTCCGGGCTGTGCTGATCGTCAGCCACAATCAGCAGCTCATAATGCTGATAGCGCGTCTTCTCCATCAGGGTGGTCACACAGGTAATCAACGCAGGCAGACTTTGCCCGGCGAGGATCACGATTGATACTTTTGGCTGCGCCTCGTGGTTGTAGCGCAGGCGATAGTTGTAGTAATTGTCGAGGGCAATTTCGGCATTGGCGTACCCCCGGTTTTGCAGGTGACGCTGGATAATCCCGGCATCCACCACCACCTCGCGTGCACGCAGGTGCGCCGTCACCAGCGGTTCCGCCAGGTGCCCGACGACATTCAATCCTTGTGATTCGATCAATTTCACGATCAAATCCAGCTCTGCCGCCTGCGGATAATGGAGGTCAAACCCTTCCGCTGCCAGCAGCAATTCACGGCGGAACAGCCAGTGCTGGGCCATGGTTTTCGGCGAACTGAGTAGCATATCGAGGTTAAAATCCGGGCGAAATGCCAGACCTGAGGGTTCACCGTTGATGAAGAAATACTCATCGGCATATAACGCCAGCACATCATCACGGGATGGCAAGGTACTCGCCAGTGCGATCAGGCCAGAGGCATTAAAACGCGTCCCTGCCTCAACAAAGATAAACCAGTGGGCATCCTGATCGTTGATCAGTTGATTAATCACCGGCAAACGTTGATCGGCTGCGGCCGGAAACGCCAGCACGCCTGCCTGATTATCGCTTACCGCACCGACCAGCATTGGGTGCAGCGTCAGTAATGGGGAAGAAAACGCCGCCAGCGATGTGACTGTTTCATCAAGCAGGGCCGCATTATCCGGGGTGACGTTGATCACCACCGCCACACAAACCGGTTGCGCGACTTCCGCGCTCAATTGCATCAGCGCCACCTGGTGAGCCGGAGTCAGCTGACGTACCGTATTCCAGTGGTTAAGGGTGCTGTTGCTCAGCGCCTGATACTGCTGCTGACGCATATTGTATTGCGTCGTCTGAGCCGGTTGCCTCAACGAGGTCACCCTGACGATATCCGACGGACCTTTAGCATTGATATACCATGCCGCTTTGCGCAACTGCTGAATCAGTTTCTCACGGGGAATGCGGATGTGATCTTCCCCCTCTTTCATATGCGGTTGCACATACAAATCTGACACGCGCACCGTGCACAGCGCCTGTGGGAACCACACCACATCCCCCTGCGGCAGTAGTTTGCTGTACAGCACCAGCGCACCAATTTCTGGCAGCGCCTCACCCTCAATGCTTAATAACGCACCGTTATCTGGCATCAGCGCCAGTAACATTTCCCGACGCATCAACGCAGCACTGAGATCACCCAGCAGGTTGTAGCCGAGACGACACTGGTAACGCAACAGGTCCATACCCTTGATCACCCCCGGCTCCGGCAGAAACGCGGCGGTGGAGAGGATATCTGGCAACGGTTCACCGGCTGCATCCATCCGATTGCGTTTTGCGAGTGCCAGCACCGCCTGAGGTGCTGTCTCTAATGCTCCGACCAGGGTGCTGATGGCGTTGCTGGTCAACAGATCCGTATAACTCAGCACATTAATCAACTCACCCCGCGCTTCCCGAATCGCTTCGGCAATCACTTCAGGATGTCGTGACGGATAGACCAGATGGCGAACCGGATGACCCGGCTGATTCAGATAAGGTTGTAGCAGTTGTGCGACAAATTCCGTACCGCTGACGTCAGCCACCAGGATTTCACAGTTGGGGTGATCCTGCGCCAGCGCACTGTTGAGTGCCGCTTCCAGCCAAACGGGAAAATGCGCCGTGATAATAATGCTGACAAGTGGGGAGTGGTTCATGATGGCCCTTCTCTGGCAATGGTTGCGTCAACCGTCATCGGCACGCAGCAAGACGATTTTTCCTTATCCTAAGGGTTACCAGCGAATTCAATCCGCCAAGCAGCGCCACGATTTTGTGGTTATTCAGCCATAAAAAAACCCCGCCGGAGCGGGGTTTGCAAGCCATTAGAAACTTACTGCAGCAGAGACAGAACCTGCTGCGGAACCTGGTTAGCTTTCGCCAACACGGAGTTACCCGCCTGCTGGATGATCTGTGCTTTAGACATGTTCGACACTTCTGTCGCGTAGTCCGCATCCTGGATACGGGACTGTGCTTCTGACAGGTTGGTCGTGGTGTTGTTCAGGTTGGTGATGGCAGAGTCCAGACGGTTCTGCACCGCACCCAGGCTTGAACGGTAGGTGTCAACCTGAGAGATAGCTTTGTCCAGCAGTGCCAGCGGGTCAGCAGTGGATGCACCAGCGAATTCTGCAGTCGCGGTGGTTGCACCGCTGGTGCTCAGATGAATGGCCATAGTACCGCTGGTTGATTGAGTGGCGTCATTGCTGTTCGCCAGCACGGTACCGCTTACTGCGTAGTTTTTGTCTTGCAGGGTGGTGTAAGCAGTCACATTACCGCTGCTGTCGGTACCCACTTTAATCAACTGACCACTCACGGTCGCCGGGCTGCCGCTCGACAGACCATTCGCTGCGTCATCATAAGAAACGTCAACGGTGTTGAGTTCAACTTTACCTGCGTTGCTGCCAGTTGTTCCATCAGTATCAACAGATACAGAGTAGTAATCGCTGCCAGACTGTACCACGTATTCGCTGGTGCCAGAGATCTGGTGCAGAGACAGAGTACCGCTGCTCACGCCCAGTTTGCTTGCTACGTCAGTCAGGTCGATATCTTTCATCACGCCGGTGCCGGTATCAGCAACCTGAGTGATAGAGTCAGACACATCCAGAGAGTTTTTAGAGACGGAGAAGCCGCTCAGACCCAGAGTAGAAGAGTCAATCTGCTGCAGGTTGATATCGATGGTTTCGCCATCGTTAGAACCGACCTGGATGCTCATTGAACCGTTTTTAGACAGCACGTTCACGCCGTTGAAGGTGGTCTGGCCAGACACACGGTCAATTTCGTCGAGACGTGATTTGATTTCGTCCTGGATTGAAGACAGGTCGGAATCAGAGTTGGTACCGTTCTGTGCCTGTACGGTCAGTTCACGGATACGCTGTAAGTTGTTGTTGATTTCAGACAGTGCGCCTTCAGTGGTCTGCGCAGCAGAGATACCGTCGTTGGCGTTACGCGCTGCCTGAGTCAGGCCGTTGATGTTAGAAGTGAAGCGGTTGGCAATCGCCTGGCCCGCTGCGTCATCTTTAGCGCTGTTAATACGAAGACCAGAAGACAGACGCTCGATAGAAGTAGACAGAGCAGACTGGTTCTTGTTGATGTTGTTCTGAGTGATCAGCGAGAGGCTGTTGGTATTAATGACTTGGGCCATGATAAATATTCCTGTTAATCAAGTCTTTCGGTTAAGGTGTGGGCTTCAACCCGCCGGCTTCAGCGCCGTCAAAGTTGTTATCGTCTGCCCTTAAACAACCTTTAGATTTTTTTTAGTACCAGGCAAAAATTTTTCACTTCAGCCTGTCACGCTTATCTTTATCGCCCAGGTCCTGCACTTCTTTAGTGCTGAATGATCACTTTTCTAGCGCCAGAAATACCCTTCTCTATATGCGCTATTCGCTTTATTACTCTCAGGTAAATACTTTTAAACTTTCCCCATCCTAAGCCGATAACCCCGGTATTCACTCTCCGTGTCGACATAAATAAGGAAACAACATGGCAGCAACGATTACTAACCTGGGTGTCGGTTCAGGCCTTGATTTAAGTAGCATTCTGGATAGTCTGGAAACCGCCGAAAAAGCGTCATTAACACCGATCTCCAATCAGCAGACGGCGTACACCGCCAAACTGAGTGCCTACGGCACGCTGAAAAGTGCGTTGACGACGTTCCAGACAGCCAATACCGCGTTAAACAGTGCTGACCTGTTTACTGCAACAACCGCGACCAGCACTTCCAGCGCCTTTAGCGCCACCACGTCTGGTAACGTTGTAGCCGGTAATTACACTATCAGCGTATCTCAGCTGGCACAGGCACAGACGCTGACCTCCGCCACGCAAACCAGCAACAGCACTGCACTGGGCGATAGCTCGGCCAGCAGCCGCACCATGACGATTAAACTGGTGGATGGCACCAGTAAAGACATCACCCTGACCAGCGATCAGACCTCGCTGACCGGTATGCGTGATGCCATCAACAGCGCCGATGCCGGTGTCACCGCCACTATTATTAAAACCGGCGATAGCAGCTACCGTCTGTCACTGACCTCAACTGAAACCGGCAGCGATAATGCCGTCAGCAGCATCACGGTGACAGGCGATGATACGTTGCAGGGTATCGTCGGCTATGACGCCAGCGCCAGCAGCAACGTCATGACAGAAAGCGTTGCCGCGCAGAACGCCAAACTGACAGTGAATAACGTGGCGATTGAGAACAGCAGCAACACCATCAGTGATGCGCTGGAAGGGATTACGCTTAATCTGAACGATACCACCACCGGCAACCAAACGCTGGCCATCACTAAAGACTCATCGAAAGCAGATAACGCAATCACCAGCTGGGTGAGTGCTTATAACGCCCTGCTGACGCAGTTCGACACCCTGACCAAATATACCGCGGTGGATGTGGGTTCAGATTCACAGGACTCCAGCAACGGCGCACTGCTCGGCGACAGTACCCTGCGTACCATTCAGACCCAGCTGAAAAGCATGCTGACCAATGCGCAGAGTTCATCTACCTATAAAACCCTGGCACAGATTGGCATCACCACCGATCCGACATCAGGTCAGCTGGAGCTGGATTCCGACAAACTGTCAACCGCACTGAGCACCGATGCCGCTGGCGTTAAAGAGATGATTGTCGGCGACGGTAAAACCACGGGTATTACCACCACCATTGCTACCAACCTGACCAGCTGGCTCTCGACTACCGGTATTGTGCAATCAGCAACTGATGGTGTCAGTAAGACCCTGAACGACCTGACCGATCAGTACAACGACATGAGCACGCGTATTGATAACCTGATTGCGCGCTATAAAACGCAATTTACCCAGCTCGACGTCACTATGAGCTCGCTGAATAGCACCAGTACTTACCTGACTCAACAGTTCAGTACGTCATCCAGCAGTAGCTCATCCTCATAAGGAGTGATTCATGTATAGCGCAAATGGCACAAAAGCCTATGCCAAAATCGGCGTTGAAAGCGCCGTCATGAGCGCCAGCCAGCAGCAACTGGTGGTGATGCTGTTTGACGGTGCGCTCAGTGCGCTGGTTCGCGCCCGCCTGTTTTTACAGGACGGTAATATGGAGGGCAAAGGCCGCTCGCTCTCACATGCGATCAACATTATCGAAAACGGACTCAAACAGGGTCTGGCAGACAGCAACGGTGATGAACTCACCGATAACCTGTTAGGGCTGTATGCCTACATGGTTCGCCGTCTGCTACAGGCTAATCTGCGTAATGACGTGGAAGCCATCGAAGAAGTTGAAGGCCTTCTGCGTAATATCGCTGATGCCTGGAAAGAAGTCGCTCAACCTCAACACCTTCAGGACGCCGTTTAATGACTATCGCACCGCATCTGATTGCCATTTATCAACAGTTACTCGATCTCAGCCAGGGAATGCTGCGCCTTGCCGCAGAAGGCGAATGGGATGAATTGATTAAAAAGGAGTTGGAGTATGTCAGTGCGGTGCAACAGCTAGCCCGATCAACGCAGGATGCTGCACCTTCGCTGCAAACCCAGGAACAGTTGCGCCCGGTACTCCGCCATATCCTCGACAACGAGAGTGAAGTCAGACGTCTGTTGCAGGCTCGTATGGATGAACTGGCACAGCTGGTAGGGCAGACATCACGGCAGAAGTCGGTGATGGGCGCTTACGGCAAGCAAGGCAGCGTACTGGTGCCGCGCGAATCGGTCTGATTTTTTACCCTCACGCAGCGGCAGTGGAAGATCCTTTCCCCGCCGCTGCGTTTTTTTCCTGCCTTTATTGCTGCGCAACGCTCTGCGTCGGCCGCAAAATTTCCGGCTCAATATTCTGAATCACCGCTTCATTTGGCCGCGCCGCCACTTCCTGTAAGGCCTGCTGACATTCAACTGTCGGGCGCTCCACTTTGCGCATGCGCAAACCATCGTAACGCAGCTCACCATTTTGCAGTCGCAGCGGCATCACGCGTACCAGACGCGTCACATTGACCCACTGATCGTCAAAACGCGTCAGTTTGCCCGGCTTGGCGATCACGCGTTGCCATTGACGGCAATCCAGCGTATCCCCCTTCGCACCGATGATCAGACTCGCCATCGCCTGGTCACTGATAAGCTTGCTCTGCGGCCCTGTGGTTTGCCAGTAACCCTGCAATTCTGCCGGAGGCGGGGTTTTCACGGCGGCTTCATAGTTGTTAATCTGCGCACAACCGGTCAGCGCCAGCGCCGCCAGTATCATCCACTTTTTCATCTTCGGTCCCTACACTCGCTTCAATGGCGGCTACGTTATAATTTTTCCAGTGAGTTTCGCAAGCTATCTGCGCGCTGGTTGTTCGTATCACGCTCTTTTTCCGTCATAGAAGCGCGCCCGGGCGACAACCCGGCTGCGGCACGTTACACTACGCGCCGAGTCGATCAGCAGGAATTCCGCATGAAAACACCAGAACAATATTACGCCCAGGCGCGCGAGATGTTTTTTGCCGCCCACCCTGATTTCCAGTCCGCACTGGATGAACTGACGGAGCAGGATGCCCAGCAGGCGAGCATGACATTAGCCGCCCTGCGCCAGTGGCACGCGGAGCGTATCTACGCCGCATTTCTCCGCCAGAAAAATCTCGACGGTATGCTGTTTTCCATTCAACTCGCCGAGCCAGACAAGGAAGTGGCGGCAACCGCTATCGAAACTTATCTGAAATCACACGCTACGGCGCTGGGAATGACGTGGGAAGAGTTCTGCATCAAAAACGAACTCTGACTCCGCAGCACGATTTCATCTGGCCCTAAAAAGCTCAAAATGATCAGGATAAAGTTGTACAACTCAATAAAAGTTGTATAACTTAATCTCACGACTTCGGTCGTAGATTGTCCTTGAACGAATGGTGCCTTTGCACCGCCTCTGGAGGTGTTGCTGGATTTCCACCTCCAGAGGTAAAATTTTTTTGCTACTCTTCGCGTTCAATCGCCTTCACTTCTACATAACGCGCCACGGCCAGCAGGCGGTTAATGTGCGTCAGCAACAGATCCACATCGGACTGCAAGAACTCCTGTGATGAGCGTGATGCCGTCACAATGGCGTCCTGCACCGTGTCACTGATGGTCAGCGAATTATCCTGTTTGGCCTGAATCAGCAGCGCAGCAATCAGCAGCGACTGTGCTTCCACCTGTGCCATGAGTTCTTTTGCTTCCACATCCATTTTTGCCATCTTGAGCAAAATATCGATGACCAATTGCCGCATGTTTACCCCCTGGAATGTAAAGTATCCTGATCAAAGATAATATTTTCGTCTTATCCCTTCCCGCCGCTTGATACTGTTTTTATTTACAGTAATATGACGCTCTGATTCATTAAATGGAATGCCCTGATGTTTGTGGAGCTGATTTACGACAAGCGCAACGTAGCGGGATTGCCTGGCGCGCGCGAAATGATTTTGCAGGAACTGGAAAAACGTGTGCAGCGGGTGTTTCCGGAAATTGAAGTGCGGGTTAAGCCGATGGAACGCAATGCCATCGAAACCGACATGAGTAAAAACGAGAAAGCCACCCTGGCACGTATCATCGAAGAGATGTTCGATGAGGCTGATATGTGGCTGGTGGCTGATTAACCACCAGCTCCATCGGCTTAGCTTTCCTGCTCGCTATGATTGATGGCGATTTCCAGATCCTGAATCGCCTGATCAATATCATCCAGCAATTTTCCCTGCCTGTTGATCAACCCATCAAACCGGGTGGCATACTCTTTATCTTTATATTCACCCGCATCGAAGGCCAGCCAGTGACTGGAAAGCATTTCAGTATTGGTTTGCGCGTAATGACGCATCTCTTTTAGCTGTGAGGTGACATCACGCAGGTAGTCAGTTTTGGTTTTGATTGCCTCTGAATCACTCATGCTATTTTCCTTTTTCTAAAAATTGCCAGTTTTAATAACGTGCGAATGATTAAAGTTAGTAGAAAATAGCGGTAACGCCTTAGGAATAATCGGAACTGATTGCAGATCAATGTCGGGCAAAAAACCCGCACAGTGGCGGGTCAAATAAGACAAAACTACGGCAAAAATTACAACACGTCGGTCAAGTGATCGACGACAACCCTTCCGTTTACATCGGTTTGCGTAATGCGATAACTGACGCACCAGGAACGCTGGATACACATTTTATCAAACAGGGACACCCGCCCTTTATGTTCGCCATTCGCACCGATAATGCGCCATTCAGTAATATCTTCCTGACCGCGATTGTTAAGCCTTTGCATACCCTGTTCTACTAAGCGATCGCTATCATCAATCTTCAAATAATCACGCAACATTGTACTCACCTCCCGTTAACGAAGGTTACATTACGCTTTTTATTTGTCGTTTCAATCTAATTTTTTTATCGATAAGTGAGTAACAACCTGATGCAGAAAGAATCCGACTTGACGTAAACCCATCGCCACGTTCCAGCCGGTGAAAGGAAGGAAAGCAACGGCAAAGATAAATCATCTGTCATATCGTCTTTTTCCGTCATCGCTCTGTTAATGTAGGTCACACAAAAATAATGCTGTGGAACCTGCCATGCTCTCAACCGTCCTTTATCGCAGCCATCTGTGCGACCATGTTCCGGTGAAAACTCTGGAAGATATGGTTGATAAAGCCAATAAAAAGAATGAATTATCGAATGTAACGGGCATTTTGTTATTTGATGGTCTGCATTTTTTCCAGCTGCTGGAGGGACCGCCTGAAGCCGTGCAGTCTATCTATGATCGGATCTGTAAAGACGCGCGTCATGAGAACCTGGTGGAATTGTTGCATGACTATGCTCCCGCCCGCCGTTTTGGCAATTCCGGTATGGAGCTGTTTGACCTGCGCGAGCATGATAAGGCCACGGTGTTGCAGGCAGTGCTGAACAAGGGGACATCTAAGTATCAGCTTACCTTTGAAGATCGGGCGTTACGTTTTTTGCGTACCTTTGTCGAAGCCAGAGAAAAAGAAAACTATTTTGAAATTCCGCCGGCCAGCACCTGGGAATTTATCGCTGATAGCGGAGAAAAGGTGCTTATCGACGTTATTCCCGATCCCACCACGCAGTGCCACTTTGCCTTTCAACCGATTATCGACCCGTTCTCACGCGAAGTCCTGGCGCTGGAGGCGCTGATTCGCAGCGCGGATGGCGGACCGCCACAAAAGTTCTTTGCTCCCTACAGCCGCAAGCAAGCCTATGAGGTCGATCTCAAAAGTAAAAGCCAGGCCTTTAAGCTGGCAAAACAGTTCGGCATTCCGGAACTGACGCTGTCGATTAATCTGTTACCGATGTCGCTGGTGATGGTGCCCAACGCCGTGGATTATTTGCTGGCTGAAATTCGGGCCAGCGGCCTGGTGCCTGAGCAGATAGTGGTGGAGGTGACCGAAGATGAAGCCATCTCGCGTGCCGATGAATTCGCCGCCGCAATTAAACAATTAAAGGCCGCCGGGATCAGCGTGGCGCTTGATGACTTTGGTGCCGGGTTTGCTGGCCTGTCGCTGCTGGCAAAATTTCAGCCCGATAAGATCAAAATCGATCGCAGCATCATCAAAGACGTACACAAAAGCGGCCCGAAGCAGGCTATCGTGCATGCCATGATTAAGTGCTGCTCCTCACTGGAGATTTCAGTGATTGCCGAAGGGGTAGAAAAAGCTGAAGAGTGGATGTGGCTGGAAGCTGCCGGGATCAGCAAATTCCAGGGTTTCCTGTTTGCCCGCCCGCAGCTGAACGGCATTCCTGCCGTGGCCTGGCCGGAGATTCAATAGGTTTTATGATGCCATAGCAGACAGGCCACCCGCAGGTAGCCTGTCTTGAAATTAATGCCCCACCCGGCGCTTATCTCCGGCACTCGTAATTGGCTTAGCTCTTGAAGGGGCAGAACAATCATCTCAGATTATTCCCAGCGAAACTTAGCAATAGTTGCTAAGTTTATTATTAGCCTGGAAACAGTATGTTTCGGGTATTAACTCTGTTTCTACACCGACATATTCATGATGTCGGTGTAAGCCGAGACCAGCTTGTTTCTGACCTGAATTCCCATCTGCATTGAAATCGATGATTTCTGCAAATCGACCATCACGTCGTTCAGTGCGACGCCTGGTTTACCCATCTCAAAATCCTGCGCCTGGGTGCGTGCGTTGTTCTGGGTGTCGCTGATTTTATCCAGCGCGGCTTTCATGG
Source organism: Pantoea sp. App145 (assembly GCF_047947045.1). Taxonomy (NCBI): domain Bacteria; kingdom Pseudomonadati; phylum Pseudomonadota; class Gammaproteobacteria; order Enterobacterales; family Erwiniaceae; genus Pantoea; species Pantoea sp. App145. The sequence continues at coordinate 313,205 of NZ_CP133290.1, read as the reverse complement.
TGGCTGCAAAATCCACCTGCTGTGTGGTGTCACTCTGCTGACCGCTGGCCTGCACCGATGTCAGCTGGAGCTGCTGCAGAACACCATCAATTGCCTGAATCGACATGCCATTACCTCGTTGAAGTTGATCCGAATTTTCACGATGGAAAAGTTAGCACACTGTCAATAAGACAAAGGCGCTAAATGACTGCAAAAAACCCGGCTTATTCAGCCATCAAATTTCGCGATTCAGAAAATAATGCAAAGCATTGGAGTGGAATTTCATTTTTCGACGTTTCAGGGAGTCAGTTTTGTCACCACAACACACCCGGTCAATTATGTCAGGCAGGAATCGGTCATGAATGCGAGTGCAGCCGCTACACAGGATACAACAAAGAAAGGCTTCAGTGACCTTATCGCCCGCCTGCGCGCCAATCCGCGAATTCCCTTAATTATCGCTGCCGCTGCGGCTATCGCAGTGGTTTTTGCATTGGTACTGTGGGCCAAAACCCCGGATTATCGCGTCCTTTATAGCAACCTTTCCGATGAGGACGGCGGCGCAATTGTTACCCAGCTGACCCAGATGAACATCCCTTACCAGTTCTCAGAGACTGGCGGTGCGCTGATGGTGCCTGCAGAAAAGGTGCATGAACTGCGCCTGCGTCTTGCCGAGCAGGGGTTGCCGAAAGGGGGTTCGGTCGGTTTTGAATTGATGGATAAAGAGAAATTCGGCATCAGTCAGTTCAGCGAACAGGTTAACTATCAACGTGCGCTGGAAGGTGAACTGGCGCGCACCATCGAAACGCTCGGCCCCGTCAAAAGCGCTCGCGTCCATCTGGCAATGCCAAAACCGACGCTGTTTGTTCGTGAACAGAAAGCCCCTTCTGCCTCAGTCACCCTGAACCTGCAACCAGGACGTGCGCTCGATGAAGGCCAGATTCAGGCCATCGTGCATATCGTCTCCAGCAGCGTCCCCGGTCTGCCGCCGGGTAACGTCACGGTGGTGGATCAGGCCGGTCGCCTGCTGACCCGTTCTGACAGCGAAGGGCGCGATCTTAACGATGCCCAGCTGAAATTCACTTCCGAAGTGGAAGCACGTTATCAACAACGCATCGAAGCTATCCTCAACCCGATTGTTGGCCAGGGCAATGTGCATGCGCAGGTGACGGCGCAGCTCAACTTTGACCGCAGCGAACAAACCGACGAGAAATATCAGCCGAACGGTGGTCCGGATAACTCGGCGATCCGCTCACGCCAGACCAGTACCAGCCAGCAAAACGGCAGCCCTTATCCGGGTGGCGTACCGGGTGCATTGTCTAATCAACCGGCTCCGGCCAATACGGCACCGGTCACCAACCCGCCAGCCAATAATGCCAACGGCCAGAACGCCAATGGGCAGAACAACGCGGCGAATGGCAGTACCACCAGCACCGCTCAGAACAGCGGCCCGAGCAACTCGCGTCGTGACGACACGGTGAACTACGAGCTGGATCGCACCATCCGTCACACCAAAGTGAATGTCGGTGATGTGCAGCGTCTGTCGGTTGCCGTGGTGGTGAACTATCGCGCTGACGACAAAGGCAAACCTGTTGCCCTTAACGACCAGCAGATTAAGCAGATTGAAGACCTGACGCGTGAAGCGATGGGCTATTCGCAGACCCGTGGCGACAGCATCAACGTGGTGAACTCACCGTTCAACATGACTGAGCCTGCCGGTGGCGACCTGCCCTTCTGGCAACAGCAGTCGTTCTTTGATCAGCTGATGACCGCCGGTCGCTGGCTGCTGGTCGCACTGGTTGCCTTCATCCTCTACCGCAAGCTGGTCCGTCCGCAGTTGCTGCGTAAACGTGAACAGGAACAGGCTGCCGTTGAAGCTGCTGCCGCCCGCGCCGCTGCGCAGGAAGAAGAGCAGGCCTACAACGTGCAGCTCAGCAAAGATGAAGTGGATCAGGAGCGTAAATCAACTAACCGCATGAGCGCGGAAGTGTTGAGCCAGCGCATCCGCGATATGTCTGAAAACGATCCACGCGTTGTTGCGCTGGTGATCCGTGAATGGATGAGTAACGAACTATGAGTCTGACCGGTACTGAAAAAAGCGCCATTCTGATGATGACCATTGGCGAGGATCGTGCGTCTGAGGTGTTCAAACACCTCAACCAGCGCGAAGTGCAGCATCTGAGTGCGGCGATGGCTAGCATGAAACAGATTTCGCACAAGCAGCTGACCGAGGTGTTACGTGAGTTTGAGATGAATGCCGAGCAGTTTGCCGCGCTGAGTCTCAACTCCAATGACTACCTGCGTACGGTGCTGGTCAAAGCGCTGGGCGAAGAACGCGCCTCCAGCCTGCTGGAGGACATTCTCGAAACGCGTGAAACCACCAGCGGGATGGAAACCCTCAACTTTATGGAGCCGCAGGCAGCGGCGGACCTTATCCGCGACGAACACCCGCAGATTATCGCCACCATCCTGGTCCACCTCAAACGTGGCCAGGCGGCAGATATTCTGGCGCTGTTCGACGAGCGTCTGCGTCACGATGTGATGCTGCGTATCGCCACCTTCGGCGGCGTACAGCCAGCGGCGTTGGCAGAGCTGACCGAAGTGCTCAACAGCCTGCTGGATGGTACCAACCTCAAGCGCGCGAAGATGGGCGGCGTAAGAACCGCAGCAGAAATTATCAACCTGATGAAAACCCAGCAGGAAGAAGCGGTTATCGAAGCGGTTCGCGACTTCGATGGCGAGCTGGCACAGAAGATCATCGACGAGATGTTCCTGTTCGAAAACCTGGTGGAAGTGGACGACCGCAGCATCCAGCGTCTGTTGCAGGAAGTGGAATCCGAGCAGTTGCTGATCGCCCTGAAAGGTGCCGAGCAGCCGCTGCGCGAGAAGTTCCTCAAAAACATGTCCGCCCGTGCGGCCGACATCCTGCGCGACGACCTCGCCAACCGTGGCCCGGTGCGTATGTCGGCGGTGGAAAACGAACAGAAAGCCATCCTGCTGGTGGTACGCCGTCTGGCAGAAGCAGGCGAAATGGTAATTGGTGGTGGCGAGGAAACCTATGTCTGATGCCTTTTCCGCCCGTCCGTGGCAGCCCTGGCAGCCTGATGATTTAGGGCGTTCGTTTGATGCGGAACCGGAACCGTTGCCGCTGGAACCTATCAGCAACGAAGAGCTGAGTCCCGAAGATGAGCAGCAGCAACAGCTGGAACGTCTGCAACAGCAGATGCGCAAAGAAGCTCAAACCCAGGGCTACAGTGAGGGTTACCAGAAAGGCCATGCCGAATCACAGCAACATGGTTATGACGCCGGTTTTCAGCAGGGATTAGCCGATGCCCAGCAGCAGCAGGCTCCTTTGCAGGCGCGTATGCAGCAACTGGTGACGGAATTCCAGCACACCCTGGAATCCCTCGATAGCGTGATAGCCGCGCGACTGATGCAGCTGGCACTGGAAGCCGCCCGTACGGTGATTGGCCAGGCGACCACGGTCGATGGCAGCGCCCTGCTGCGCCAGATCCAGCAGCTGATCCAGCAGGAACCGATGTTCAGTGGCAAACCGCAACTGCGCGTCCATCCTGACGATTTGCAACGTATCGAGCAGACACTCGGCCCGACACTGGATCTGCACGGCTGGCGTCTGCTGGCTGACAGTACCCTGCACCCCGGCGGCTGTAAGCTCAGTGCCGAGGATGGCGATCTCGACGCCAGCGTGGCAACGCGCTGGCAGGAATTGTGCCGCCTGGCGGCACCGGGAGAGTTCTGATGACTACGCGCCTCAATCGCTGGCTCGGGGCGCTGGACGCCTTCGAAGAGCGTATTTCTCAGGTCCAGACCGTGCGCCGTTATGGTCGATTGATTCGTGCCACCGGCCTGGTGCTGGAAGCCACTGGCCTGCAACTGCCGCTCGGAGCCACCTGTGTGATTGAACGCCACGATGGCGCGAATATTACCGAAGTGGAAAGCGAAGTGGTCGGTTTTAACGGCCAGAAACTGTTTCTGATGCCGCTGGAAGAAGTGGACGGCATTTTGCCCGGTGCCCGCGTTTATGCCCGCGTCACCGGCGATAACGCCCACAGCGGTAAACAGCTGCTGCTCGGTCCGCAACTGCTGGGCCGCGTGCTCGATGGCAGCGGCAAACCGCTGGATGGTCTGCCCTCACCGGAAACCGGCTATCGCGCCCCGCTGATCACCGCGCCTTTCAACCCGTTGCAACGTACCCCAATCGAAGATGTGCTGGATACCGGTGTGCGCGCCATTAACGCCCTGCTCACCGTCGGTCGCGGCCAGCGTATGGGCCTGTTCGCCGGTTCCGGTGTCGGCAAAAGCGTGTTGCTCGGCATGATGGCACGTTACACCAAAGCCGATGTGATTGTGGTGGGGCTGATTGGTGAACGTGGTCGCGAAGTTAAAGAGTTTATTGAAAACATTCTCGGTGCAGAAGGCCGTGCCCGTTCGGTGGTGATTGCCGCACCGGCGGATGTCTCACCGCTACTGCGTATGCAGGGTGCCGCCTATGCCACGCGCATCGCCGAAGATTTCCGCGATCGGGGTCAGCACGTGTTGCTGATTATGGACTCTCTCACCCGCTACGCCATGGCCCAGCGTGAAATCGCGCTGGCTATCGGCGAGCCACCGGCGACCAAAGGTTATCCGCCTTCGGTGTTCGCGAAACTGCCTGCGCTGGTGGAACGCGCCGGGAACGGCACCCACGGCGGCGGTTCCATCACCGCCTTCTATACCGTACTGACCGAAGGCGACGATCAGCAGGATCCGATTGCCGATTCGGCGCGTGCCATCCTTGACGGCCATATCGTGTTATCGCGCCGTCTGGCAGAAGCCGGACACTATCCGGCGATTGATATTGAAGCCTCGATCAGCCGTGCCATGACGGCGCTGATCGATGAAAACCACTACGCACGCGTGCGTCAGTTTAAGCAACTGCTCTCCAGCTTCCAGCGTAACCGTGACCTGGTGAGTGTGGGGGCTTATGCCGCAGGGAGCGATCCCATGCTGGATCGGGCCATCAAGCTCTATCCACAAATGGAGGCTTTCCTGCAACAGGGGATTTTCGAACGCAGCGACTACGACGATGCCTGCCTGCATTTACAGGCGATGTTCGGTTAACCCGGTGTTAAGGGGAATGCAATGAAAACGGCCAATGCTATTGATACATTGCGCGATCTGGCGGAACAGGACCTGGAAAAAGCGGTTATTCATCTCGGTGATATGCGCCGCGGTCAGCAACAGGCGGACGAGCAGCTGCATATGCTGCTCGATTACCAGGATGAATATCGCAACAAGTTAAATCAGGACATGTCAGGTGGCATCGCCAGCACCCGCTGGACCAACTACCACCAATTTATTCAGACGCTGGAAAAAGCCATTGAACAGCATCGCCAACAGCTGCAGCAATGGGAAAAGCGTCTCGATCAGGCTCTCAACAACTGGCGCGAAAAGCAAAAGCGGCTCAATGCCTACCAAACGCTAATCACCCGCGCTGCCGAAAACGCTTTACGACAGGAAAACCGTCTCGACCAGAAACGGATGGATGAATACGCCCAACGGGCTGCATTGAGGAAAGGCGAATGATTACGCTGCCAACAGTGGTGACGCAAACCCCGACTGCGGGTGATGCGGACACTTCAGTTTCGACGGACATTCTGCAGGGGGTGGAAAACCTGCCGCAGGACTTCGTCACCGCGCTGGGAAATAAGCTGCTCACGCTGGCGCAACAACAAGGCACCAGCACGCAATCGGCTGATTCATCAGCAGAAAACGATGAAAAATCCAGCAAAGGTGTCTCTCTGAGTACGCTGATGGAGGCACTGGACAAACCAGAGACCCTGAACGCACTTTTACAACCGGAAAATATTAAAGCCACGCTGAAATCAGCCGATGATAAGGATAAGAGTGAGGCAAGTTCGTTAAGCGCCAGCGACTTACAGAATGTTCAGGCCCTGTTCGCCATGTTGCCAGCTGCGGTAGAAAACCGAACCACACAGACAGCAGCAACCAGCGCGCTGAGTGACAGCACCAGCGATAAAAACGCCAGCCTGAATAGCTCGTTACTCAATTCGCTGGCCAGCGCCATGAAGGATGAACAGCCCGAGACAACGGCGGCCACCACAACGGTGACGATGAAGAAAACCAGTGATGTCGCGGATGCGTTAACCGCGCAGACCAGCGCCACAGCGGCCACCAGCAGCACGGCCAGTAGCAGTAGCACGAACAGCACAGCCCTGACGCTGGATGAAAGTTTCCAGCAGGTGCTGAGCACGTTGGCTAAGACGGATGATAAGCGTGACCTGAGCAACAGCAGCGACACGACCACCCCGATCACCAGCGCGCCATTAAGCAGTACCAGTACCCTGGCCAGCAGCACCGCGTCGACCAGCGCTACGCCATCGACCCCGATGCTCAACGCGCAACTCGGCAGCGCAGAGTGGCAGCAGGCGCTGAGTCAGCAGATTGTGATGTTCAGCCGCAATGGGCAGCAAAACGCCGAATTGCGTCTGCACCCGGAGGACCTGGGTGCAATTCAGATCAGCCTGACCCTCGATAAGGATCAGGCACAGTTAAATATGGTTTCCAGCCACAGCCATGTGAGGGCCGCGCTGGAAGCGGCTCTCCCACAGCTGAAAACGGCGCTGGCGGAGAGTGGCATCAACCTGGGACAGAGTAATGTCAGCAGCGACGCCTCCGCACAGGGCCAGAATTATCAGGGCCAGCAGGAAGGTCGCCGTGATGGACAGTACGGTAGCTTTACCCTCTCCCAGGACAGTGAAAACGAGATAACGCCTATTGCCGTCCCGGCAGCCCTCCAGGCGCGCGCGACCGGCAACGGCGCTGTCGATATCTTTGCCTGACAGCGGCTAACGCTGAAGGTAAGCGTAAAACCCGCGTCTTTTCTTCCCATTGTTTGACTTAAGACGCGGGATAATCTGTCCAGGCGAGCCGAAAGGCTTGCCCATAATTCACAGGAAGTAACTGCAAACATGTCTGATAACGCGAAAGCTAAAGGCCGCAAACGTTCAATATTAATTCCGGTGTTACTGATTGTGACGCTGGCCGCTTGCAGCGTGGCAGGCTATGCAGTCTGGCGAATGATGAATAAACACGAGGGCGGTAAGCCGGAAGTGGCGAAAGTTGAGCCGCCACCCGCCCCCGTATTTTTTGCAATGGATACTTTTACGGTTAACCTGGTCAATCCTGACAACGATCCTGACCGTGTGCTGTACGTGGGCTTTACGCTGCGTCTGCCCGATGAGGATACCCGTCGTCGGCTGAATGACTACCTGCCGGAAGTGCGCAGCCGCCTGCTGTTGCTGCTTTCCCGCCAGAGCGCAAGTTCACTGGCATCGGAGCAAGGCAAACAGGCCCTGGTTGATCAAATCAAACAGGTGCTGTCACCGCCGCTGGTAAAGGGTCAACCTCCGCAGGTGGTCAGTGACGTGCTGTTTACCGCCTTCATTTTGAGGTGATTTAATGGGCGATAGCATTCTCTCCCAGGCTGAGATTGACGCGCTGCTCAATGGCGACAGTGACAGCGCGGAAGTAGAGAAGAGTTCCACCGGGGGCGATGGTGATATTCGTCCCTATGATCCCAATACCCAGCGCCGCGTGGTACGCGAGCGTTTGCAGGCACTGGAGATCATCAATGAGCGTTTTGCCCGTCACTTTCGTATGGCGCTGTTTAACCTGCTGCGTCGCAGCCCGGATATCAGCGTTGGGGCGATCAAGATTCAGCCGTACCATGAGTTTGCCCGCAACCTGCCGGTGCCGACCAACCTGAACCTGATCCACCTGAAACCGCTGCGCGGTACCGCGCTGGTGGTGTTCTCGCCGAGTCTGGTGTTTATCGCCGTGGATAACCTGTTCGGTGGTGATGGCCGCTTTCCGACCAAAGTGGAAGGCCGCGAATTTACCCATACCGAGCAGCGCGTAATCCGCCGCATGCTGAAGCTGGCGCTGGAAGGTTACAGCGATGCATGGAAAGCGATTTATCCGCTGGATGTGGAATATGTCCGTTCCGAGATGCAGGTGAAGTTCACCAATATCACCACTTCACCGAACGACATCGTGGTGAATACCCCGTTCCAGGTGGAAATTGGAAACCTGGTGGGTGAATTCAACATCTGTATTCCGTTTTCAATGATTGAGCCGCTGCGCGAGCTGCTGGTCAATCCCCCGCTGGAAAACTCCCGTCAGGAAGATAACCACTGGCGTGACAATCTGGTGAAACAGGTGCAGCACTCGGAGCTGGAGCTGATTGCCCACTTCGCCGATGTATCGCTGCGTCTGTCACGTATTTTGCAACTGAAACCTGGTGACGTCCTGCCCATTGAGAAGCCGGATCGCATCATCGCACACGTAGATGGCGTACCGGTGCTGACCAGCCAGTACGGCACGTTAAATGGCCAGTATGCGCTGCGTGTTGAGCACCTGATTAACCCGATTTTGAATTCGCTGAATGAGGAACAGCCCAATGAGTGACAGCAAGAAACCGTCCGATGACGACATCTCCGCGGACGATCTGTGGGCTGCAGCAATGAACGAGCAGGCGGCAACCAGTGCGCCGGAGCAAAGCGATGGCGTGTTCAAATCGCTCGAAAGCGGTGCGGCCAGCGGTTCATTGCAGGACATCGATCTGATCATGGATATCCCGGTCAAACTGACTGTGGAACTGGGTCGCACCAAGATGACCATTAAAGAGCTGCTGCGTCTGACCCAGGGGTCAGTGGTGGCGCTGGATGGACTGGCCGGTGAACCGCTGGATATCCTGATCAACGGCTACCTGATTGCCCAAGGTGAAGTCGTCGTGGTCAACGACAAATATGGCGTGCGCATCACTGACATCATCACCCCATCCGAACGTATGCGTCGTCTGAGCCGCTAATAATGTTAAAAGATGCGCAAACCGGTCAGCCGGTAATCCATAGCGAACCGGTGGTTTCAACCAGTTCGGTGGTAGGCCAGGTCAGCAGCGTGCTGGCAGTGATTATCCTGCTGATCCTCGCCTGCGGTTGGCTGGCACGCCGCCTCGGTTTTGCGCCGAAAACGGTCAACGGTCAGGCGCTGAAAGTCAGCGCCAGCGTACTGGTCGGCAAGCAGGAGCGGGTGGTGATTGTCGATACCGCGGATGCCCGTCTGGTACTTGGCGTGACCGCGCAGCAAATTACCCATCTGCACAGCCTGCCGCCGATTGCACCGGAAGAGCTTTCTGCTGCCCCGGCGCCCGCGCAGGATTTTCGTCAGCTGCTACAGACTTTAGTTAAACGCCCCGGAAAACCCCAATGATGCGTCGATTGCTTCCCCTTCTGCCACTGCTGTTGCTGGCACCGGTTGCCCATGCGCAACTGCCAGGTCTGGTAAGCCATCCGCTGGCAAACGGCGGCCAGAGTTGGTCGCTGCCGGTGCAGACGCTGGTATTTATCACCTCCCTGTCGTTTCTTCCGGCAGTGTTGCTGATGATGACCAGTTTCACCCGCATCATTATTGTGTTTGGTTTGTTGCGCAACGCTCTGGGGACGCCGTCAGCCCCGCCGAACCAGGTGCTGGTCGGTCTGGCGTTGTTTCTGACCTTCTTCATCATGGCGCCGACCTTCGACAAAATTTATACCGATGCTTATCTGCCGTTCAGTCAGGACAAGATCAGCATGGATGTCGCCATTGATAAAGGTGCGCAACCGCTGCGTGACTTTATGCTGCGTCAAACCCGCGAAGCCGACCTCGCCTTGTTTGCCCGTCTGGCTAACACGCCACCGATTCAGGGACCGGAAGCCGTGCCGATGCGTATCCTGCTGCCCGCCTATGTGACCAGCGAGCTAAAAACGGCCTTCCAGATTGGTTTCTCAGTCTTTATCCCCTTCCTGATTATCGACCTGGTGGTTGCCAGCGTGCTGATGGCGCTGGGGATGATGATGGTGCCACCGGCCTCGATTTCGCTGCCGTTCAAACTGATGCTGTTCGTGCTGGTGGATGGCTGGCAATTGCTGGTGGGTTCACTGGCACAAAGTTTCTATTCCTGAGTGGCGTCGTTCGCCACTTTTCTCAACACAGGAGCGCAACATGACACCCGAATCGGTAATGGTAATGGGACAGGAAGCGATGCGTATCGCGCTGATGATGGCCGCCCCGATGTTGCTGGTGGCGCTGGTCAGCGGATTGATCATCAGCGTGTTGCAGGCCGCTACGCAGATTAACGAACAAACGCTGTCGTTTATCCCTAAAATTCTCGCCGTTGCCGCCACCGCCGTAATTGCTGGCCCGTGGATGCTGAATCTGATCCTGGATTACATGCGCAACCTGTTCAGCAACCTGCCCTATATCATCGGTTAATGGTTACCCTCGACAGCAGCCAACTGGTCCACTGGGTCAGCCAGTTTTTCTGGCCGATGGTGCGTTTGCTGGCACTGTTTGCCAGCGCACCGGTTTTGAGTGAAAAAAGCATTCCTAACCGCGTCAAAATTGGCCTGGCAGTGCTCACCACCTGGATTTTGATGCCGCTGCTGCCCTCAGTTAACGTTACGCTGTTTAGCGCTGCCGGTTTCTGGCTGCTGCTGCAGCAAATATTGATTGGTGTCGGCCTCGGTCTGACCATGCAGTTTGCCTTTGGTGCGGTGCGCATGGCGGGTGAAGTGATTGGTTTGCAGATGGGGCTGTCGTTCGCGACGTTCTTTGATCCCGCCAGTCGCCTCAATATGCCGGTACTGGCGCGTATCCTTGATATGCTGGCGATGCTGCTGTTCCTGACTTTTAACGGTCATTTGTGGTTGATCTCGATGCTGGTCGATAGTTTTCACACTATGCCGATCAGCGATCACCCCCTTAACGCCAACGCTTTTATGGCGCTGGTGAAGGCAGCAGGATTAATTTTCCTTAACGGCATGATGTTAGCGCTGCCTTTGATAGTTCTGCTCCTCACGATCAACATGGCCCTGGGTTTGTTAAACCGTGTTACACCACAGTTATCAATTTTCGTGGTGGGCTTCCCGATAACCTTATCTGTGGGTATCCTCAGCCTGGGTCTGATGATGCCTCTGCTCGCCCCCTTCTGCGAACATCTCTTCAGCGAAGTCTTTGATTTGCTCGCTCAGTTCATGTCAGAACTCTCCCGGCAAGGATGATTAACGATTCTGTAGCCGTTCTTAAGTGATAGTTAAGGATTCAAAATCTATTTGTGCATTTTTCGAACCATATTTCTCAGAAATCAACTGAGGATATTCTGATAAATGCGCATTTATGGTGAAAATTATTCTTATTAAACGACGCTTCAAGTATTTTAGTCAGACGAATCCTACGATGCCTAAACGTGTGGATTCGTTGAGAAAATGCCCAAAAGATTGTTTTTGAACAAAAAAAATTTAACAGCGATTTTTCTTGTAAGAATTCTTTTTTTACGGCATTGTCAACACTCGCTGAAGCGTCACACTTTCGCAATTCAAATGTTTTTAAGATTTGTCCTATCAGATTTGTCTGTGACATGCGCGATAGTGACATGGCTCGCAAAAACAGTGCGATCTAAGTACTTAAGGCAACTTCCCGGCGATTCCCACTATCGCGGGGACAAGAGTGACGTGAAGTAACACAACAAACTTCGCAGGACGGGTCAGGGAAGAGTCATTATGGCATACGAGTCGCCAGACTGCTGAGCAGAATAAAAAAGTGTCTTTGGAAATCTCTCTCGTACCGCAAACGCGTAATTCATCGTTGATTTAAACGGATAACAAATTTGGTGAGGGTCGCTAACATGCCAACGATTATTATGGATTCATGCAACTACACACGCCTGGGATTATCGGACTATATGTCTGCAAAAGGAGTTAAAAAGAAAAATATTACTTCCGTGTCGGATATCGAGCAATTGCAGCAACGCTGTGAACAGCTAAAACCCGGAGTGGTATTTATTAACGAAGAGTGTTTCATTCATGAATCCGATTCCAGTGATCGTATTCGCGGTATTATCATGCAGCACCCTGACACCTTATTTTTCATCTTCATGGCGATTTCAAACATCCATTTTGAGGAATATCTCTACGTTCGTAAGAACCTGATTATTACGTCAAAATCGATTAAAACATCGACCCTGGACTCCTTACTTGGCACCTACCTGCAAAAGAAACTCAATGCAGCGCCGCGAATTTCAGCTGGACTTGATATTCACCCTCTGACATTAAGTCAGACGGAATCGAACATGCTGAAAATGTGGATGTCAGGCCACGACACCATTCAGATTTCAGATAAGATGCAAATTAAGGCGAAAACAGTTTCGTCACACAAAGGTAATATTAAACGCAAAATTAAGACCCACAATAAACAGGTTATTTACCATGTTGTGCGTCTGACGGATAATGTTACTTCTGGCATCTATGTCAACGTGCGATAATTTCACACGGTAAAAATAAGGGCTAATCAGCGGATTAGCCCTTTTATGCGTTTTATCCGTTTTGCGATGCAGATCCCACTCTGCCATCTAATCCTTTCTCCTGCCTTGCCGATGTTAGCTTCAGCACACCTACCTAACTGAGAGCAAGGATATGAAAACAGCATCGATTGATGAGCAACATAAGCTCAGCATCTGGCAGAACCTGCGCCTGATGCCTCTTTTCAGCATGATCTTTGGTGGCATTCTGCTGCTTTTTGCCCTGTGCATTGGACTCGCCAGCTACTTTCTGATTCAAAGCAATACGTCGCTGAATGACGCCACGGATGAAATTCAAATCCGCATGGGGATTTCCAACAGTTCCAACCACTTACGCACCGCCCGTCTGAATGTGATCCAGTCCGGCGCGGCAGCACGTATTGGTGAGATGGATGGCTACCGTGCCGATCTGGCGCGCACCGAGCAGCGCATTGAACAGGCTCGTGCTGGCTTCAAACTGTATATGGACCGTAAAACCAAAACCGCAGAAGACCTGGCACTGGATGCACCGCTAACCGAACGCTTCAATGCCTATATCGATAAAGGACTGAAGCCGATGATCGACTCGGCAAAGCAAGGCAGCTTTGAAGGAATTATCGCGCAGGAAACCGACGTAACGCGCAAGCTGGATGATGCGTATAACGCGGTGTTACTGAAGGCGATTAAGATTCGCACCGACCGGGCAGATGCCATTAACGCCATGGCCGCACATCAATCCCGCATCGGTTTTATCGCGATGGCAGCGGCATTTGCCGCCGCGCTGGTGCTGGTGCTACTGACCTTCCTGTTCCTGCGCCGCGTGGTGATTAACCCGCTGCGTCAATCCGTGGCGCGCATTGAACGCATCGCGCAGGGCGACCTGACCGCGCCGGAACAGCACTGGGGCCGCAGCGAGATTGGCAGCCTGCTGCATAATCTGCAACTGATGCAGGCCTCACTGGTGCGCACGGTGGGAACGGTGCGTGAAGGCGCTGTGGCGATTTATCAGGGGTCCAGTGAAATCTCTGCCGGTAATACCGACCTCTCCTCACGTACCGAAGAACAAGCTTCTGCGCTGGAGCAAACGGCGGCCAGCATGGAACAACTGACGGCCACGGTGAAGCAGAACGCAGAAAACGCCCATCATGCCAGCCAGTTGGCAGCGGATGCTTCCGGTAAAGCACGCAGCGGTGGTGAGCTGGTTAACGGCGTGGTGAAAACCATGAACAACATTTCCGGCAGCTCAAAGAAAATTGCTGAGATTACCAATGTGATCAACAGCATCGCCTTCCAGACCAACATTCTGGCTCTGAACGCTGCGGTTGAAGCTGCGCGAGCCGGTGAACAGGGGCGCGGTTTTGCTGTGGTCGCCAGCGAAGTGCGCAGCCTGGCACAGCGCAGCGCCCAGGCGGCGAAAGAGATTGAGTCGCTGATTGGCGAGTCGGTTGATCTGATCAGCAATGGATCCAGCCAGGTCGGCGCGGCGGGTGCCACCATGAGCGAGATTGTTGAGGCGGTACGTCGGGTGACCGATATTATGGCGGAAATTGCCGCCGCTTCAGATGAGCAGAGCCGTGGCATCCAGCAGGTGAGTCTGGCTGTGACTGAGATGGATAACGTGACGCAGCAGAACGCCTCGCTGGTGGAAGAAGCCTCTTCGGCGGCGGCATCGCTGGAAGATCAGGCGGGCAAACTGACGCAGGCCGTGGCGGCATTTCGTTTAAATGACAGCCCGGGATTGCTGGTGCCCACATCGTCTGTACCAGCACTGCCGAAGGCGTTTAGTCCGCGCCCGGCGCTGGCAGCAACCAGTAATGATAATTGGGAAACGTTTTAAGCATTAGATATCAATCATATTCCGTAGCGGCGGGTTTTACGGCGCGGTCTCTTGCACCGCGTCGTAAAACCTGCGCGATAAATCGCGCCGCTACGGGTGCGACTCATTAATCCCCTGCATACGGCTCGACAAATATCCCTTCCGCATGATCGCTTTCATTAAAGAACCAGATACCCAGCGGATAATCCTCCAGCGCCACCAGATACATCACCCCTTCATTAAAGGGTTCCACCGCCAGGATTATCCCGCTTCGGCGTGGACCACCGTCTGTCTTTACCGTCACGCGGTCATTGACCTTCATTGATTACTCTCCAGAAATAGTGCCTCGGACACAGTGTAACGGAAGAAATGGGCAACTGCGTGATCGCGATCAGCATCAGATGATTCGCACGTCAGAACGACTAACGATGTGCCCGGTAAGGGATTTTCACTTTCTTAACGTTTAGTGGCGAGACTTTTGACGCCCTCAGCGCGTAGAATTTTTAGCACTGCACCAACCCCAAAGGCGCAGTCAACCTAAAAGTAACAAGGATTTTTGCCCGCGCAGCGCGGGCTTTTTTTTGCCTGTCAATAAGCCGCCCGCCCATTTCTCCCTGCCGTCTATACTGTTTTAAGACCCCTTGCGCCTTTCAGGAGGCTGATGATGGCAACTGCAAAAGAGTACAGCGATAACGTTCAGCGTGAAGTGAATATCGATGTTGAAGCGTTGCTTCAGGCTATTCAGGAAAAAACCTCGGGTGAGGTGAAAGAGTATATGGAACCCGAGCACGCGCACCGCGTAAAGGTGGGGGGTGAATCTTTTGACTCCTATACCGAGCTGGCGGAGGCCTTTGAACTGGATATCCGCGATTACACCATCACCGAAGTCAACCGCTAACCTTCGCGGCAAAAAAATACCCGGCGGGAA
Organism: Pantoea sp. App145; assembly: GCF_047947045.1. Classification (NCBI taxonomy): domain Bacteria; kingdom Pseudomonadati; phylum Pseudomonadota; class Gammaproteobacteria; order Enterobacterales; family Erwiniaceae; genus Pantoea; species Pantoea sp. App145. The sequence continues at coordinate 298,088 of NZ_CP133290.1, read as the reverse complement.
GGCCGGGTAAAGATAAAGCGTTAAATTCGTTACACCAGGAAAATCTCTAACACAGCAGCCAGATTACGCGCTGGTCTGAATAAGACAAGAGCCAGCACTTACTGGAGATGCAGCGCCATGCGCGCTTGCCACGCAGGTTGTTACCGAAAACACCGCGCCTTTGCTGCCTTTTTTCTGCACAATCATCCAGCATGCACAATTCTGCTATCACTGCGTTTTCGGATTTTTCTCAATCCCGTTGCACGCCGACAGGCGAAAAACTGTGATCACGATTACGCTATTATACTGATAATTCCTCGCTTTACGCATACCCGAGGGGGTAAGGAGTGTGATGATGGTCAGTCTTGACCAACCGCTATTGATTGTCACCGACCTCGATGGTTCGCTGCTGGACCATCACGATTATCGCTGGGATGCTGCCAGCGAATGGCTGATGCGCCTGAAACAACATCAAATCCCGCTGGTGATTTGTTCCAGCAAAACCGCTGCCGAGATTATCCCGTTACAGAAGAAACTCGGCATTGCCGGTGCACCCTTTATCGCTGAAAACGGTGCCCGTCTCGCCTGGGGCGGTGAACAAACCCTGCCCGAAGACCCGAGCCGTGACTATCTCGATCTCTGCCAGCAACTGAAAACCTTGCAGAGGAGATTTCACTTCACTGGCTTTCATGATTTCAGCGACATGGAGGTGGCGAAATTCACCGGGCTGACGCCTGCCGAAGCGCGACAGAGTCGGTTGCGCGAGGCATCCGAAGTCGTGCTGTGGCGCGATGAACCCACCCGTCTTGAAGAATTTCGCGACGCACTGGCACCACTTGGGCTGGCGTTAACCCAGGGGGGACGTTTCTGGCATGTCATGCCGCAGGGCAGTGGTAAAGGCATCGCCTTGCAACGTCTGCAACAACATCTTGCCCGCCAGGAAGGCCAGACGCGTATCACCATTGGTTTAGGCGATGGTCCCAATGATGCGCCGATGCTGGAAGGTGTCGATTATGCCGTGGTGATTAAGGGATTCAGTAAAACGCCGGTCATCCTGCAGCGCGATGATGATGAAAACGTCTACCACACCGCACATGTTGGCCCGCAGGGCTGGCGTGAAGGTCTGGATTATTTTCTTGCCCAACCCGATTAACGGGCCGCACAGCTAATCAGAAGGATGAGGCGATGAGTGATTTTTACCAGAATGGCGTGATTACTAACTTTCATAATCTCACCCACCGCAGCGTTGAATCGCTGGAAAAAGAGATGGTGCGCTTTGCACGTAAACGCAAAATGGGGCTGATTTTACCGTCGCTGTTTTCCGAACTGGAAGGTCCGGCACTGGATAATATCGTCAACGAACTGGCGAAAGTGCCCTACCTCGATGAAATCGTCATTGGGCTTGATCGTGCCGACCGCGATCAGTTTCTGTTTGCTCGTGACTTCTTTTCCCGCCTGCCGCAACGCCACCGGATTCTGTGGAATGACGGACCACGGTTGAAGGCGCTGGATGCCGAGCTGGATAAAGAAGGCTTATCCCCCAGCCAGCCAGGCAAAGGCCGCAACGTGTGGTTCTGCACCGGTTACACCCTGGCCTCTGACCGGACCAGCTGTGTCGCCCTGCACGACTGCGATATCGTCACCTATGAACGCAGCATGCTCGCCCGTCTGCTCTATCCGCTGGCTAACCCGGCTTTTCAGTATGAGTTCTGTAAAGGTTTTTACGCGCGCGTCGCGGGGGGCAAACTGAACGGGCGTGTTGGCCGTCTGCTGGTCGGTCCGTTGCTGCGTTCATTACAAAAAGTCTACGGCCATTCGGAGTATCTCGATTACCTCGCCAGCTTCCGCTATCCACTCTCCGGCGAATTTGCCATGCGCACCCATGTGCTGAATAACATCAAGATTCCCGGTGACTGGGGGCTGGAAATTGGGGTGCTGTCGGAGATTTATCGCAATTACACCACCCGCCAGAGCTGTCAGGTTGAGATCGCCGATAACTATGATCATAAGCATCAGCCGTTGTCGGAAGAGGATGGTACCGGTGGATTGAAACGCATGAGTAACGACATTGTGCAGTCGCTGCTGCGTAAACTGGCAACGATGGGGGTTCCTCTGACCAGCGATTCATTCCGGGTGCTGAAAGCCACCTACTACCGCAATGCGCTGGATATGATGGAAATCTACAACCACGAAGCCACCATGAACGGCCTGAAGTTCGACCAGCATATCGAAGAAGCGGCGGTGGAAATGTTCACCCAGGCGATTCTCGACGCCGGTCAGGCGTTTATTGAACGCCCGAATGACAAACCTTTTATCCCCAGTTGGAGCCGCGTGCAATCCGCATTTCCCGATATCCTGCAACGGATTTATCAGGCAGTGGAAGAGGATAACGACGGTAAAGTCTAATCTTTACTGCACACGCGGTTACGCCCGCTGGTTTTTGCCAGATAGAGCCTGCTGTCAGCCCTGGCCTGCAGGCTCTCGGCGTGGTAATCGCCCTGTTCCTCGCTGCTGGTCACCCCGGCGGATAAGGTGATATTGAAAGTGGTGCTGGCATTAACCAGGATGGTTTTTGCCGCCAGCCGTGCCCGGATACGTTCTGCGACCGCAGAGGCTTCCTCAAGCCGGGTTTCCGGCAGCACAATGCAGAATTCCTCCCCGCCGATGCGCCCCGCGCTATCATATTTACGCAGCGTATGACTGATGACGCTGGCGACGCGAATCAGCGCCTGGTCACCTGCGTGATGCCCCCAGGTGTCATTCACTTTTTTGAAGTGGTCAACATCTAACTGAATCACCGAAATCGGCTGTCCCTGTTGCTGGCAACGGGCTGCCTGAGCAACGAATTGTTCAAAGAAGGCATTGCGATTAAGCAGGCGGGTTAACCCATCATAGTTCGCACGCCAGGTGAGGCGCGCAGAGAGATCGTCCATACGCCTTACCAGGCGAAAAATCACCTGATGCGCCACCACCAACAACAGCACAAACAACATCCACATGCCAAACAGGAACAACGAAACGCGCCCTAATTCCTGCTGCATCCCCTGCTTCAGAGTTTGCACATTGATAATATAACCATCTACATTTTCCAGTTTGCTCCAGCTGGCAAATTTCGTCCCAAGCCGCAGAATCCCACTCGGTTCGTGTTGCATCCGACCTAATAATTGCTGCCGTTGTTCAGGGTTGAGGGGAACTTCATCCGGCGCATGCAGGCGGGCGATTTCATCCATTTTCCTGTCCAGGAATACCATATTGCCCTGCAACAACGTATGGCGCGTTTTCGCCATCAGATCGCGAATCCGTGCCTGCGGGAAATCCATCGACAATACGCCATACCAGTAACCATTGCTGATAATCGGTGTGCTGAGAGTCAGCATCAGGCCTTCATTAAATAATCCCTGATAACCGCTGGTCCAGCGCAGGCGATTGGCGGGAGTTTGTGGCGGGGCAAGCGCGCGGAAATAGTTACGCTGCACCATAGTGGCGTAACTCAACTCCAGTTCCTGCGCGCTTTGCGGCGGCCGCGAACTGATGTAAAACCCGGCGCGTGAGATGTACCAGAAGCGTGAATGAAAATCGTGGTCGGGATCACTGAACTGCATAATAAAGCTGAATTCCAGCGCCGCTCGAATTTCCTGGTCAATACGCGCTGGATCGCGCTGTAACAGCGAATCGCGTGCCATCCAGGCATCGCTCACCCCATTGAGCGGCATACTGCGCGGGCTATTCAGCTGCAATTGCCATTGCGGCTGCACACGCAGATGGCGAAAGCGTGTTATTGCTTCACGCGCATTATCGGAATCGAGTGGATGCCCTAAGGCATAACTGAGCATTTTCTCGTAGTAAACCAACTCATCAACACTTTCCTGAAACTGACTGTCGAGATTTTTCTGGATCTCGGACAGCTGCGCGCGCTGACGGTCCTCATAACTGGTTTTTAGTTCCAGTGCTTCATGAACCGTGAGAAAAGCTGAGAAAAGGAAAACCGCAAAAAAACACAGGTGAACCGGTAAAAAAGGATTGCCCGAGTGCCGGGGAAGTGGCGATTGTGCCATCAGCAACCATGCTCCGGAAAAAGGCGAATGAAAACAGTGTAGTCAGCAGGAAAAAAATCGTACAGGGGGGAATCAAATGAAAATCAGATAGTTCGCTGAATAACACGGGACGGCAAAAACCGTCCCGGAGGCGGTTAGCTGGCCAGCTGACGCGCTGCGGATAAGTGACAGAGTTCGTCACTATGGAACGCCTCACGGCGCACGCTATAGCCATCATACCAACGACACTCTACCATTCCACTGGCATAGCCGGTCACCACCATAGTGGGTCCGCCCTGTTTATGCTGAACTTCGTCACTGATCGCAAAGGTCATTACGCGCCCTCCCTTCTACCGTTGAATGAACCTCATCAGGTATAGCAGGTGGGGGATGTTTTTGCCTATAAGAGTTTGTGATTACAACTGCAATTTAGGAATAAGCAGTTAAAAATGCGGAAAATAAAAAAAGCGGATAAAAATTATTATCCGCTTTGAAATCGTTTCCCGGGTGGGAAAATCAGATTTTGCAGCCTTCGCAATCGGCTTCATCGCTCAGATCGGTCGGCACTTCGCGCGCTTTTTCAGCTGCTTTCGCCTCAGCCTGTTCCAGCTGTGCATCGATATCAAATTCAAACATATCGTCGTTCATCATCGTTCTCCTGACCCGTGATTAAAAATTTCCTGCGCTTTATAACGATTATCCACGCAATTTGGCAACCAGATTCACCACTAATAGCACGATCGACCCAATCAGGAATCCCAGCACCAGATTGGCGCCGTTACTCAGCAGCGCAGAGATCAGCGGGCCAAATCCGCCGCTGTACTCGGTAATGGCATGATGCAACGGCGTAATCCCATGCACCACGATGCCACCCCCGACCAAAAACATTGCTACCGTCCCCACCACCGACAGAATTTTCATCAGGATCGGTGCCGCCGCCAGCAACAGCCCACCGACAGCCTGCGCCAGCGTGGATGACTTTTCCCGCAGCCAGTATCCGAGGTCGTCGATTTTCACAATCACCGCCACAATACCGTAGACGCCGACGGTGACCAGAATCGCGATACCCGCCAGAATCAGCACCTGATTCAGCAACGGTGCCTCAGAAACGATGCCAAGCGTAATCGCCACGATCTCAGCGGAAAGAATAAAATCGGTACGCACCGCACCTTTCACTTTATTCTTCTCAAATTCCCGAGGGTCCTGCTGTGCCAGCTGCTCAAGCCGCTGCTGCCGCGCCTCCGGGCTTTTTTCTGCTTTATCATGATTCAGGCTGTGCAGCACTTTCTCCACCCCCTCGTAGCAAAGATACGCGCCACCTACCATCAGTAACGGCGTAATCAGCCAGGGAGCAAAAGCGGAGATCAGCAGCGCCAGCGGCACCAGAATCAATTTGTTAATAAACGAGCCTTTGGCAACACTCCACACCACCGGCAATTCGCGATTGGCTTTTACACCGGTAACCTGTTGCGCATTAAGCGAGAGATCATCTCCTAAGACACCCGCCGTTTTTTTTGCTGCCACCTTGCCCATGACCGAGATGTCATCAAGCAACGTTGCAATATCGTCCAGAAGCGTCAGTAAGCTGGTTCCTGCCAAAATATTATCCTTATTCCGGTTCGTGATCCTGACAACAGGGGCAACGCTCAACCGCCGTTACCGACATATCGGCGATGCCCGCACAATCCCACTCGACGCGCAATGGTTGCCCTGCCACATCTCCCGCGTGCAAATATTTGCTCACCGGACTTTCCGTCATACCCGTAATCTCTTCGGTTGCCACCAGCGTATCTCCCAGATAGATACGTGCGGTGGCTCGGGTGTTGATCATCCGTTCGTCACGAAGTTGGTACAGGCGTTTGACCGTCAGTTTGATGCTGCTCATGGCTATACTCCGCGTCCCAGAGAAAGGGGAGATCTAAACCGTTATGGCGTATAAAAGCAACAATCACCCTTATTCAGCGCGATAATGATGCAAACCGGCATGATCAATTTCACCGCTATGACTGGCTGCCAGTAACCACTCCTCCAGCCGTTCGATCAGCGCTTCATCATCCAGACGCAGCTTACCGCGCAGCGCGCATTCCCAGATGATCAGTACCTTCCAGCCACTCTCCTGTAGCTGGCGGACATAGCGCCTGTCACGTTCAACATTGCTGTTAATTTTTCCGGTCCAGAATTCGGTGCGCGTAGCGGGCATCTTGAACAGGTAACAGTGATGGCGGTGCCAGAAGCAGCCATGAACAAAAATAATCGCCTGCTGGGCAGGCACAACAAAGTCAGGACGGCCTGCTAATGCTTTATCCTGCACCCGATAGATAAAGCCGCGGTCTTTTAATATCAAAGCGATACGTTGTTCAATCTCAGTGTCCTGATTGCGAATCGCGCGCATATTTTTGCTGCGCACATCACGGGAATGGACGTCGGCCATAACGTTTCCTTCTTCTTGTGGCTCCTTCAACTTTAGCGGTTTGGGGCAAAAGCGAAAGCAAGATGCACAAAGCCATTTTTTCGGACCGATTCTAAAAAAAGCTCACCTGCGGTTTCTCTTAAAATCTGATTTTCCCCCGGCGTTTTTTTCTCCGTAATCATGGGTTTTGGTAGTGCGTGCGGCGGGGGCAACTCCGCAGTTTCAATCAACGACTGGTACTGACAAACTCATTTAATTTCATCAATTTATAATAACACGGCGTGACAAAATCTCCTTACCCCATGCGAGGAATTCATGATGGCGAAAAAACCAAAGAGCCCTGGAAACACCGGTTATAGCGACTTTGTGGCCAGTATCAGAGCGCAGGATAGCAGCGGAACCAGCGTTGATTTCAGCACCTTCATTTTGCAACTGGCTAATGTCGGTGAAGACGCGCCGATGATGCAGATAAGTGATATCGATACCTTACGTAAAACCGAACCCACCCACCCGGGCGTGTTAGCCGCTGTTCTGGAGTACAACAAAAATACCAAAACAGGCGGTGGTATTTTTATGTATGACGAAGCGGATAAGAAAACTGCCGAAGATTACGGGCTTAACATCGTGACGGCAAAAGGTGCACGCTGGAAGCGCATATTATTTGAATATAATAATTTAACTGTGCTCGATTTCGGTGCCGTCGCAGATGGTAAAACCGATTGTACGGATGCCATCAAACGGATGTTTAACTGGTCACAGGCCAATTATCCCACCATCGGGATTCGCTTCAGTGCCGGAAAGTTCTTCATTTCAAAATTTGATATTTCCGCTCAAACTATCAATCGCTTCAAACTCTCCGGCGCGCCCATTAGTTCCGGCTATTTTTCTCCCACCACTCTGGTATCCGATCGGGCCAATAATCAGGTGATGTTTACCGTCAAAGCACGCTTTGTCGAGATTTCGGCGTTAGTGGTGGATGGCGAAAGCAAAACCAGCGCCGTGCCTGTCGCCAATAGCAAAGGCTTTTTTAAAAATATTGAAGTGGCGGGTCAGTTCCTGCGCGTCAGTGGCATTCAGTTTAATAATTTAGGCGGTCGTGGTCTGGATGTGCAGGATACGCTGGATTGCAAAATTGACCAATGGTATGGCAGCCACTGCCAGAACGCGATCATTTATACACGCTGGTCTGATACCGATAAAGGTGGCTGGAATCATTCCACAGCCATCGAGTTGTCCAATTTTAATATTCAGTACAACAGCGACTTTCCGGCGATAGATATCCCACGCGCGACTCAATCCCTGCTGCGCAATGGCTGGATTGAACACTCTGATGACCCAGGCGACCTCTCCAACGGTCAATGGATTATTGAAGCGCTTAGCATTGAAGATTGTAAGAAACCCATGAACATGGCCTATTGCCGCGCGATTACGTTGCAGAAAAATATTCAGGGTGGAAACGGACTGGATTTTACTCCCTCGGGTACACGCTGGCTGTCGGAATATGAGGATGGCAGTATTGAACTGGAGAACAACGGCATCATTATTAACGGTTCTCTGAATTACGATTACATCACCTCGCAACACACAATGGACAATCGCAGCGACAAAGAAACCTGGTTTTATGTCGGCGAAATTCAGATGAAACAATCGCAACAGGCACATATGCAGGTGGTCGGCAGTGCACAATTTAACAGCATGGGTAATACCCAGCTGGATTGTAGTGACCGGACACCAGAAGGTGTGGCGCATATTTATTTCCAGGTAGATAACAGCCAGATTCAATGTAGCTGGTACGGCGAAGGTTCCTGCCCGATAGTTAAAGTCCATACAGAAAAAGTCTCCGGAAACGACTGCCGTATTTACGTCAAACTCGCTATGTATACCGGCTTCTGCAAAGTGCTGGTGGATACCAACGCCGAAGATCGCTTTGAGGCCGGTGTCCATTTTATCTTTCGAAAAGCATTCACCAAATGTGATGCCACCAAAGCGGCGGCACTCGACGAAGCCGTGAAGACCCCGGTGGTATTCGAACAACACTGGACAGGGAATAAAAACGTCGGCTTCGGTTATAACCACAATGGTGAATTACTGCTCCACGCAGCCAAAGGCGCAGTCGCCGACTTCAACGACGCCACGGAATTACTGAAGGTGCGCATTAATGGCGTGGAATATGCGCTGGAGGTGCGTAAGAAAAAGTAGCATTTGATGGCAGGCACTGCGGGCCAATTTCTTCGGGGCGTGATGAGTGATAGCATAGCCGCTTCACTGTTAAGGAAAAACGCATGCACGCCGAAGAGACCGCCGCGACTGCCTCACCCTCCCCGCTCACTGTTTCCACCCATGACGATGCCAGCAACCTGCTGCAACAGGTACTGGCGATTTATGCCGCGCGCGATCTGGTCATCACACTCAGCAACGCCGGTGGTCGTGACTGGAACGTAACACGTCTCAACCGGATACGTCAGGGCAAGATGGCAGCACCGGCGCTAAGCAGCGCGGAAGTGGCTAGCCTGCAGGCGTTATTACCCAGCCGACCCGCACATTACGATGCACCGCGCTTCCAGTTTGTTGACCTGTTCGCGGGCATTGGCGGCATTCGCCGTGGGTTTGAGCAGATTGGCGGCCAGTGCGTCTTCACCAGTGAATGGAATAAAGAAGCGGTGCGTACCTACAAGGCGAACCACTATTGCGATCCGCAGACCCATAGTTTTAACAGTGATATTCGTCAGGTGACACAACCGGCGGGACTGACTGATGAGCAGGAAATTTATCAGCACATCGCCAACACTATCCCTGACCATCAGGTACTGCTGGCAGGCTTCCCCTGCCAGCCGTTTTCACTGGCAGGCGTGAGCAAAAAGAACGCCATGGGGCGAGCACACGGTTTTGAATGTGAAGCGCAGGGCACGCTGTTCTTCGATGTGGCACGTATTCTGGCCGCGAAAAAACCGCCATTCTTTGTGCTGGAAAATGTCAAAAACCTCAAGAGCCACGATAAAGGCCGCACCTTTGCCATCATCATGGCGACGCTGGATGAACTGGGCTATGACGTGGCTAATGCGCATGACGATAGACTGCCGGATGCCAAAATCGTCGATGCGCGCCATTTCCTGCCACAGCACCGCGAACGTATCGTGCTGGTGGGTATCCGGCGAGATACCGCGCTCAGTAAGGGTTTCTCACTGCGCACACTCTCCACGCTTTACCCAAAAACGATCCCCGCGCTAAACAGCCTGCTGGAGCCGCAGCCCGATGCCAAATACACACTCTCCCCGGTGCTGTGGAACTATCTCTATCAGTACGCTAAAAAACATAAAGCCAAAGGTAATGGATTCGGTTTCGGCCTGAACGATCCGCGTAATCCTGCGGTCTGTGTGCGTACTCTGTCGGCACGCTATTACAAGGATGGTTCGGAAATTCTTATCGATCGCGGCTGGGATAGCGCATTAGGCGAGCAGAACTTTCAGCATCCCGGAAATATGGCGCGCCGTCCGCGGCGTTTAACACCACGGGAATGCGCGCGCCTGATGGGATTTGAAGCGCCCGGTGAAGCACGTTTCCGCATTCCGGTCTCCGATACGCAAGCTTATAAACAGTTCGGCAACTCGGTGGTGGTGCCGGTATTTGCTGCTGTCGCGCAATTGCTGCTGCCGTTGATTGAGCAATACACGCACAACAATAAGTGATTTCGGTCCAGAATTTCCTTTAGGAACGCGTGTTCTGCTGTTTTCCCGGGCAGTCACTCCTCTGTCACCAAACTGTCACACGCCCTGCCAATACTGCTTTTTATTTTTTGGGGGCGTTTGATGTCACTCCTTTCCGTTATCTCTCTGCCAGCGCGGCTGCGCGCCCGGTTTTCCCTGCGCATACCTTTGTGGCTCACCAGTCTGCGCAGCCAGTTTTTGCTGTTTATGGTGCTATTTTGCCTGCTGCAATCGGCAGGCGTGATGCTGCTTAACAGTAAAGTGAATCAGACCCAAACCTCGCTGCAACAGGCCAGCCTGCTCCGGGATAGACTGGCCCTGCTGGATAAAGCCCGTATTGAGTTACTCACCGCCAGTGATAATAGCCATGGGGCGGCCATCTATCTGATGCAGGATCAGCAAAGCGGCTCAGTGGATAGCTGGAAAAGTCTTGCCGCCGCCGCTCAGGACTCGTTAAATCAGGCACAGCAGCTGTTTACGCAATATCATGCGGCAGCCGATAGCCCGCTGGCGCAGGGTTTCGCTTTGCTGGCTGGCGGGTTGCAGGAGCAGCTCAAAGGTCTCAGCGCCAATGATATCAACGCCTTCTTTATGGTGCCGATGCAGGCATTTCAGCAGCAATTCAACGATGCCTGGTTCAGCGAAATCGAGCAGGCCAACCATCAACTTAGCAGCGTAAATCAAAGCACCCTCAGCACTCTGAAACATAGCCGGGACCTGTCCTTGCTGGTCAGTGCGCTGTTAATGGTCCTGTTGTTACTGACGGCGACGCTGCTGATTCGCGGTGTATTACGACCACTGCGTCACGCCAATGCCCAGCTGGCACAAATCGCCACCGGTGACCTGCTTGCCAGCCACACCTTAGCCGGTCGCCAGTCGCTGGAAACACGCCAGTTATTCCAGTCAATCGATACCATGCGCCAGGGGTTGCAGCAGATCGTGAGCGATATCAATACCGTCGCGGTGAGTGTTGCGGCCGGTGCCGAACATATGCAACAGCATAACGAGCAGGTGATGCAGCAACATCAGGCGCAAAACGCCAGCTTCCATCACTTGTCACAGCGTCTGCATCGGGTATCAGAAGAAGTGGAAAATGGCGCACGCTTCTCACAGCAGGCCACCCAGGAAGCCCAGTCTGCCGATACGTTAATGCGTAACTGCGCGCGGGAGGTGGATAACATGGAACATCAGATGCAGCAGATCGTCAACGCTTCCGGCGATATCGCCGGGATTGTCGATATGCTGGATAATCTATCGCTGCAAACCCGGTTGCTGGCACTCAATGCGGCGATTGAGTCGGCACATGCTGGAGTATATGGCCGCAGCTTTTCGGTGGTGGCGAAAGAGATTGGGTTGTTGTCGCAGCAAAGCGGCCAGTCAACACGACAGATCGATGGTCTGATTCAGCATACGCGCCAGCATGTCAGTGACGGTTTCGATAAGGTGAAAACGCTGGAAACGTTGTTTGCGCAAATAAGCCACGCGGTTTCGGGTGTGGTACAACAGCTGGACGATTTGCAAACCAATACCACGGCCCAGAGCCGTCGTGTCAGCACTATTGCCCAGGAAGTGGTGGCGATGAGCGAGCAACTCCAGAAAAATGAAACGCTTAACGCGCAGCAGGTGGACGCGGCTGCGCAGTTGCGTGATCTTTCAGACCGCCTGGCGCAACGCGCACAGCAATTTCGCGTGGAACACGCTTAAATGTCTCAAAAGAAAAACCCGTCAGGCGACGGGTTTATTCTTATTTCTTCTTCTTACCCTGCTTCTTCAGCAACGTACGGATCTGTTTCAGTTCAGCGGCACTAAGCTGTTCAGCCGGTGCTTCCTCTGTGTCCTGATTATCAATTGCGTCCTGAGACGGTGCCAGTAAGCTCGCCTGCAAGCGATTAACAATCTCCTGGCTCATGGAAATCTGGTTGTCCAGAGCCAGCTGTTTGATGTGTTCTTTCAGCGCAGGATCAATTTTAATGGTTAAGTTAACGGTCTCGGTCATCTTGTTACTCCTTTTTGATTTTCATCAACGTAGCGGAAGATGCCGAAAGTTAACAGGCTGTCATAAAAATTTAATATTAAACCTGTATAGGGCTGAAATCTCTTAATACCGATTCATCAATGGATGTCAGGTTGCCTTGCAGCTCCGCACAGAGCTTGGCCATGTAACGTACCAGGAAGTCAGCGTTGTATTCTGCCAGCTGCCGTCCGGCCTCTGTTTGCATGGTTTCAGGCAGGCGCAACAGCTTCTTCTGAAAATGATCCAGCGTCCACTGCACATCATTCAGCTCGCGGTCTTTACCCAGCGGGTCGTCGCTATCAAACAGCGGACGACCCAACGCACCCGCAGTATAAAAGACGCGCGCCAGTCCAATCGCCCCCAGTGATTCCAGCCGGTCCGCATCCTGCACAATCTTCGCTTCCAGCGTATGAGGAGCGATTCCGGCGCTAAAGCTGTGCGCCTGTACCGCATGGGCAACTGCATCAAGATGATCGGCGGGAAAATCAGGGAAGTCCTGCTGCAAAATACGACGCGTCTCTTCTGCGGCGTAGGTCGAGGCCAGATGGCGTTCCGGGTGATTTTTCGGCAGGTTGACCACATCATGGAAGTAGCAGGCGGTGAGCACCACCAGCGGATCAGCATCACTCTGCTGCATAATGCGCGACGCGCTCATCCAGACACGGCGCAGGTGGGCGATATCATGGGCTTTATCATCATGCAGCCAGTTCTGCTGCAGCCAGTTTTCGAATCGTGTTTGCCAACCAGTTAGCGACATCGTGCTTCTCCTGTTATTGCTGTTATAAAGCACCGCCAGGCTCAGGGTGCTACTCCTGCGGACATCATAGCGGCCCGTTGATGACACTATCTTTACACCCCTCCTGCATAAGCCATGAGGAAAAAATGGGATCCTGATCCTGTTATAGCGCTGTTAACTCCGCTTTCCCAGCGTCATGGATGTTTTCGGTATTTCCTCATCCTCGTTTCAGTTAAACGACTCTGTTTAGCAGCCATAATGTTTTAAAGCCATACAGATATAGTGTGTTAATCAATTATTCTGGTTTAACCCGCTAGTTAAAAACGTTTCGGTAAAGCGATCACCCACGGCATATTCTGAAAGAGTTCCCATTTTGTCCGTTATAACGTACTGTATCTGAGAAAAATGTGATTTTGTTTTTCCGTCTAAGCCAAACAAGCATGCTTTTTGCTTATGAGCCATTTTTAAAACTGAAAACGCACGGATGGCCTGACTATAAGGCGACAAATTATTAAGCAAATTTATTTAAACCCATTATGCTAATTCTGCACATCCGCAGACGCGAATGAGGCAGCAGATTCTCCGGGTTCGTGACATAACAAGAGGTAAATCATGAAAGAACGGCCGATTCTTTTTTCCGAACAGCGGGTACGCGCCCTGTTGGTTGGCCAGCAAACACAGACCCGGCGCATTATGAAGACTCAGGCATTTGGTCCGGGTCAGGATCACCACGAAGGTGTGCACGCATTTGACGTCAGCGCGAACCATCTGCACGGCTACAAACTCATGTCGATGGCTGATATCAGTTATCACTGCCCCTATGGCAAACCCGGCGATCGTCTGTGGGTACGCGAGACCTGGCGTGGACCGATTGTCCCCGAAGATCAGCTTACAGAATACGAGCGTGACCCTATCCCGTTCCGCCTGCCGTCGTTCTGCCAATACCGTGCCGACAGCAATGAACTGGGGCAACTGGATGAGAACATGCAGGACGCCGAGCAATTTGGCTGGCAGACGGCCATCCATATGCCGCGCTGGGCCAGCCGCATCGACCTGGAAATTACCTCAGTGCGCGCGGAGAAAATTCAGGACATCAGTGAAGACGACATCATGGCAGAAGGCGTCCAGACCGACTCGCACTTCCTGAATAACTTCTTCACCATGAATATGAATGCTGAATCACCGAAAGAGGCCTACCGCAAGGCCTGGCAAAAGCAATACGGTGCCACCAGTTGGGAAGTTAACCCCTGGGTATGGGTGATCGAGTTCCAGCGCGTAGAACGTGAATAAATCCTCCCTCCTCTCCCGCCTGCGGGAGAGGAAAACTCTCACCTTTGTAATCCCAGTCACAGACAAAATCCTCGCTAAGAGGTTGAATAGACAGCTTTGAATCCGCGCTGGTAATTTTCTCTGCACCGCGCGACGATACCGTCTTCCGCCCTGAAGAGTGAGTAATGCAATGTTCAAATGGCCGTGGCAAGCGCAGGTTGAATCTTCCGTTGCAGCGCTCCCGTGGCAACAGGCGCTGGCGCAGCCTATCTTCTCTCTGCTGGAGGAGGATGAGCACCGAGCCTTGATCGCCCTGGCCCAGCGCTTCCTGCAACAGAAAAAGATGACTCCACTTCAGGGTTTGCAACTGGATGAGCTGCGCACCGCGCGACTGGCGTTATTGTTTTGCCTGCCGGTGTTAAAACTCGGTCTGGAATGGCTCGACGGCTTCCACGAGATCCTTATCTATCCTGAGCCCTTTAATGTGGATGACCACTGGCAGGATGAAAGCGGTCTGGTGCACCAGGCGGCAGCCGTGCACGCCGGTCAGAGCTGGACACAAGGCCCGGTGGTGTTAAACGCACTGGATATTCAGGATTCGTTCGATCTCTCCGGCTATAACCTGGTGCTCCACGAAGTGGCGCATAAGCTGGATGCACGCGGTAGCGGTTATACCAGCGGTATTCCGGCGATTGCGCTGCGTGATGTCGCCAGCTGGGAGAAAGATTTGCTGCATGCGATGGAACAAATTGAAGCCGAGGTCGAGCTGGTCGGTGAGCAAGCCGCCACTATCGACCCCTACGCAGCCAGCGATGCTGCCGAATGCTTTGCGGTGCTGTCCGAATATTTCTTTAGCGCGCCGGATCTACTGGCGAACCGTTTTCCCGCCATGTACCAGCATTTGCAACAGTTTTACCGTCAGGACCCGCTGGCGCGTTTAGCCCCCACGCCACCGGAGTCTGCTTAAAGCGTGATCGCTTTGTATTAATGCTAGCCAGTTGAATACAAATGTGTTTTTAGCTGTTGACACATCTGCCAGTGGCCATTAATATGCGCGCCATCAACACCGATTCCTCTGTAGTTCAGTCGGTAGAACGGCGGACTGTTAATCCGTATGTCACTGGTTCGAGTCCAGTCAGAGGAGCCATATTTAGAGAAGCCCGCTCAGGGAAACCTGAGCGGGCTTTTTGCTTTTCTGTGCTGATCACTCTACGCGATCAGCCGCCATCACGGCTTTTCGTTAAATACATCTAAATCCTGGACCAAATCATCAATCAACTTGGTTAAAGGTTGCAGGCGGGCCGTCGGGTTGCGAAAACTGAACTGGCCTAATAGTAATTGTTTGAGTTGATCCCGGGAAAATCTAATCCCATAAATCGTCTCTAATTCATCCATCCATTCAGGTGTGTAGATCCGTTTAAGTTGAGTAAGATAATCAACAACAGCGGTCATATTTTCATAACGGTCGTCCAATGCAAATGTATCATTTAGCTCCTTCAAATGATTCTTTTTCCCCTGTACGTAATTTTGCCGGATTTTTACATTTGATGTTTGGTAGTTTACCAATGCATTGTGTTTATCCTGATCCGAGAGATAAAAGTAAAATACAGAATCCAGGTTATCATCTATCGGGTTGAAATGTTGCAACCTCTTTTTACTCTTCTTTCGGTTACAAACACCACACACAGCTACAAAATTATGAATATTCAGGGCATAAAAACTGTATGTCGATTTATCCAGGTAATGGTCGAGTTCACCATAAAACTGTTTTCCCACATCCAGAAACGCCTTATCGCAGTAAGGGCACACCACCGTGCTTAGCGACTTAGCAAAACAAGGTGCCGAAACTGAATTTCTGAAGCGCTTATAGCTTGCTTCCATCCATGTATCAAAGTCGAGACGCTGCCGGGGTGTCAGGCGACATAATGCAGCTTCAAAGGCCTGACTTCGCGCGTTTAATCTTTTTCTCTGCCATGGTGTACTAATAAAAGCGGCTTTAACAAACGCAGCATGTGGCGTATTGAGGAAACGGCGCAGTGAATCGATTTTTGCTTTTGTTGTCTCAATCTGTTCCAGTCTGGCAATATCGCTATTGAAATTATTATAATCATTAATTTTTCCGTCGAAAAATACAGTTACGACTGCCGTTCTCAAGTTTTTATTAGAAGGTAACGTGATATTGAATTCGGAGAAATAATTGACCCGCACACACCACTCGAAAAAAGCCGAATCATCCCTCATTGAGTTTTCCTCTTAACAATGCACGCTGCTGATCCGTTAGCCTTGAAAGAAATTGATCTATCTCCTGGTCTGACATATTTTTTGTTGTCCTGAGTTTATTCTGCAAGGCATAAACCACAACTGGCTCTCCTGTTTCAGCAATCAGAAAACGCAACATCTCGTCATCAATCTCCTCGCTATCCAGCACCTCGCGGATTTTGCTGCTCGCAAATGCACCTACCGAGCGTTCGACGAAGAAGCGATGCTTGTACAAATCGTGAATGTTGCTGCCAAACGTTTTCCCTAATATATCAGTAGAAGAGTCTACCGCTATCACACTAGCAGAAGGCAGATCGGAAATAACGATCGGATTATGACTGGAGATAATCAACTGAATACGCTGTTTTGCATGAGTTGCTAATAAATCGAGCATCGATTTAATCAAACATCTTTGCAGGTCGGGATGCAAATCTGAATCGGGTTCATCAAGCAGCAACTGCATGTTATTTGCCCTGGCCCGCGATTCTTTCGCCTTTCGCTGTAATGTGGCATAAAGATCAATCAGTTTCCATTCTCCAGTACTAAATGGAGGCTCTATGGTAAAACGACTTTCACTGACATTTTCTTTAATTTGTACCATAACCGACAGAATACTGTGAAACGGTTCATCATTTTGCCTGTCAGGAGAACACTCATAACGCACCGTTCCATTTCGGGTGAAATTACTACGCTGCATATAATACAGAGACTTTACCAGCATGTAAGGTTCAACTGAAAAGAAATAATGACATAGTGGAGAGAACTCATTAAGCAGCTTAAAAGCACTCTCTTCCGAGCTAATCTGACTGATGTTTTCCAACAATGAGTCATTCCCAGGAATTAAATACCTGGCATCCGGATTATCTTTATTAACCGTTCTCCAGAAATAATCATTTTCCTCATAGGAACGTGCTATACCCCATAACAATCTGAGTGCAACTAATGTTGCCACATATTTTTTCTTATAATGTAATGATGTATCTTCTGGCAACTTAACATCAATATTACCGAATTTTTGATACCATGAACGCTGAACATTCCACGTAAACAAACGCGATGCCATTCGCTCTCTCAGATCGAGATGTCCCATAACCTGATAGCAATAAAATATTTCATCGTGGCCTGCGTGACTTTTATTACGCCGCCGATGCGAAATCGATAGATCGTGTCGTGAGTTCTTATTCCCGGAGAAACTCAGCTGGAGATTGTTGGAAGCATAATACCAGGTGTCTACTATGGGCGTACTTTTTATCTGCTCACAACTTAATCGCATGATCTTATCAGCATGAAACTTATCTCTTGTCTGCCATAAGCCAGACACTTTTCCCTGAGTCACTTTCACCACATACAGGTAGTCAAACCGGGTAAAAATATAGGTGAAGGCATAGGTACTGGCATCGGTTCCGCCTTCCACGGATTGCCCGATTTTTAACGACGTGCCAGTAAGGTTAAGTATGCCCATTACGCCCGATTTGCCACTACCATTCTTACCGGTGAGACACACCACCTCTGTATTTCCAGAAAAAAATTGTTCAGGAACAGCATCATCACGTAACTCAACGTTAATCTCTTGCTGGCCTTCATCAAATCGGTATCGATATTGCAGAGAGAAGTCGAACGTTTGTTCAACAATATTGCGCCAGCGTTCAATGCTGAGGGAAAGTGCACTCATCTCTGTTTCCTTACGAGTGGTTTAATGTGGAAAGGATATCAATATACAGATTCTATTTCAGAAACATCCTACTTCCACAAGCAATATTTAACCAAATCATTGCCAGAAAATGCCATTTTTATAGTAATACCGTAAGCATATTTTTCTTTATTCATCGTCTTTCTTCCCGCTAACACCGCTGAAACCTGAAGTTACCGTTAAAAAGAAATGGAAACACTTAGTTTGTCATGAAACGTCAATAAACGGCGATCTAAAACGAACCGAGCGGTACAATAAGGGTGCATTTTCACTAATCACAATTTACACATCATGAATACCATTCGTCTTAAAATCAGGCCCTTGCCTGTAGCATTACTTTGTGCGCTGGCCATGCCTGCCGCTTATGCAACCGACTTTTTCCATCAGGACACGATGACCGGCGACTGGGGGGGTGCACGCACCGACCTGGCGCAACATGGCGTCAACTTAACCGGCGATTATGTTTCTGAAACCGCCGGTGTCCTCAGTGGCGGCCAGTCTTATGGCACCCGCTATGCGCAGCAAATTCGCCTCGGTGCCACTTTTGATCTGAATCGTCTGTTTAATGCTGAACATGCCGGTACGATCCAGCTCAGCATCAATGACCGTCGTGGACGCAGCACCTCTGCCGATCTGGTGGGCAACCGTCTGCCGATTCAGGAAGTTTATGGTGGGGAATATACCCGTCTGAGTGAATTCAGCTACACCAACACCCTGTTTACGCAGCAGTTGCAGTACAAACTGGGTTGGCTGGCGATGGGCAATGATTTTGGTGGTCTGTCGATTCTGACTAACTTTATGAACGCCGGATTCTGTGCCCACCCGCTTTCTATGTCGGGAGGCAGTGGCTGGGGCAACTATCCAAATGCGCATCTGGGGGGTGAGCTGAAGTACACCTTCAATGATAGCTGGGCACTGCAAACCGCTGTGTTTAATGTTAACCCGCAGCAAAACAGCGAATCATCAAACGCATTTAAACCCTTCGTACCTGGCACCACCGGTTATATCGTGCCCGTTGAGTTGATTTACAATTTCAACAGCGCCCTGCCCGGTCAGTACAAGTTAGGTTATTACTACGACAGTTCCAACGTCGCGCGTATTGATCAGCCGGATCGCCGTGCGAATAAACGCTGGGGTGCTTATCTGCTGGCGGATCAAACCGTCTGGCAGTCCGCGTCCTCACGCAGCCAGAATTTGCACGTATTTGGCCAGGCCACCACCACCGACGAAGCGACCTCTCCGTTCCGTCACTGGTACTCAGCAGGTCTGGTGCTGAATGGTCCGTTTGAATCACGTCCGAATGACGCGATTGCGATTGGTTATGGTCGTGCAGTGTACAACCAGCACAGCCGTGATAACGCGGTCGATAGCCTGCGCGCCAAAGGTGAATTAGCAGACGCCGCCATGGTGAGCGGTCTGGATATTGGTGAGCAACTGGTTGAAATGACCTATACCCTGCAGGCAACGCCGTGGCTGTCCGTGCGCCCGAGCGTGCAGTACATCAAAGAACCGGGTGCCTTCTCGAATAAAGAGATTAAAGATACCTGGGTAGCGGGTGTGCAGGTCAAAGTGAAGTTCTAAAAGAAAACGCCTTCCACGACAAACGTGGAAGGCGCATTTAACAGGCGGGAATTAATGACCGTTCAGCGCAACATTGATGGTTTTCAATACCTGATGCAGCTGCGCAGCATCAACCTGACCCGGCGCTGAAGCCGTGCCCAACATACCGAAAGTCAGATCGTCGCCAAACACTTCACCCGACAAACGGGAAATAGCACCCAATCCGCCCATCGACATGGTCAGCAGCGGTTTGCGTGAATATTGATTACGAATCTGCGCAGTCGCATCGATCAGTTTCACCACATCGCCGGAATCATGCGGCATCACCGCGATTTTCAGGATATCGGCACCCATGCTGTCCTGTTTACGCAGACGCGCAACGATTTCACTGGTCGATGGGGTTTTGTGGAAATCATGGCTCGACATCACCACTTTAATCCCCGCCTGGTGGGCCGCAGTGACTACCTGATGAATCACGGCCGGATCGCGGAACATTTCCACATCAAGAATATCGATGAAATGGTCTTTAATCAGCGCCAGATATAACTTGCCATAGTCCTTATCGCTGATGGCTTTCGCGCCACCTTCAGATTGGGTACGGAAAGTCAGGATCAGCGGTTTACCCTGGACATCTGCCGCAACCTGTTTGCCCAGCGCGCCAACTTTGGCGGCGTCAGTAGCAAAATTCAGGTAATCAATGCGGTATTCAATCAAATCGGCATCCGGGTTGGCGCCGATGGCTTTCGCTTGTTCCAGTACCTGATCGGCTGTCGCACCCGTGGTCGGAATGATGACTTTCGGCATACCTTCGCCAATCGCGGTCTGACGGATAACAATCGGTTCTGCGTGACGCACGCTAACTGCGGCGGCAGGTGCGCTGGTGGCAGCGATGGCGTTGGTCACGCCCGGCAAGGCCAGCAGCAGAGAAATCGCTAATACATTTTTACGCAAGTTCATGGGTTGTTCCTGTTTCGCTAATGACACACCTGACAGGATGAGAGCGGCACGAATACCGTCTCTTTCCGGTCGGATTATTTTTTTAATTTCAGGTGAATGCTGTCAGGTAATGCGATGTCGAGGCTTATCCAGGAAAGAGTTATTGCATCGGGGCAGGCTTACTTAACGGTGAAGTTGCTCCGTCATTGGTGGTGGCTGTCGAGGTCACATTCGCAACCTGCAAATCAGCGCTTAGCGGGGTCTGATAATGAATGGTGCCATTGCCTTGCGCATTAATTGCCACCATTTCATAACCAAGGAAATGCTCAGCTTCATCCATGGCAGGTTTGCTGTTGGAGAAGAACTCAATACGGTACTCAGTATTGGCTTCACCTTTCACATTACCGTCTACGGTCAGCGTGTTCTGGTTACGGACGACACGGGTAATAGCCGGGGCATGCTGGTCTTTATTCGGCGTCGGTTCACAACCGGCAACGTTGCCATCAATAGCGCAGATTTTTTCCAGTTTACTGGTGTCATCGCTGATACCACCACCACGGTTACCGATAAAGGCCGCGTGTTCCAGACCTGGTACATTAAATACAATCGCTCCGGCATAACCCGGCAGACAGCTACCACCGGCAAAGCAACGTTTAATTTCTTTACCGTTATCGACCATAATATTTTCAGTAATACGGTTTACGGCTGGTCCGGTAATACGGTTAATACCAAAGCTGCCATCTTTACCCGGCGCACCTTGCGGACGAACAGACACGGCCACGCGGTTACCGGTCATAATATTCCCCGCCACCACATTGCCAGTGCCGCTTAACGTTACCGCTGAAGAAAGATTAGTAAAGGTATTATCGGCAATATAGTTGCGATTACCCCAGTTCAGCTGTACGCCATCGGAATAATTTTCAAAGTGGTTATGAATCACTTCGTTGTCATTACCCCATAACATTTCCAGGCCCTGCGACGGTTCCTGATTATGTACGCTATCCGTAGTGACAAAGTTATCCGCAATCAGATTGAATGAAGCGCCACGAGTGGCTTCCATTGCATCGCCGTTGTTAATAAAGGTATTGCGGATAATTTTATTACGTTCGGTGGTGGTTGCCGTGGAGTTGCCTTTACCATCATCGCCGGTCATCATAATACCGGCACCACCGTGGTTACCGACAATACGGTTATCTTCGATGACGTTATTTTTGGCGCGATTGATCAGAATGCCGATACAGAAATTACGCACCTCTACCCCTTGCAGGGTGACATCATGGGTATCGCGCAGCACCAGGCCCGGCATGGTGGTAGTACGAACATTCGCGCCATACTGGCCGCTAACGGCGCCCGGGCAGGATCGCGGATCGACGCCTTTAATATAACCCGAGCCGTCGATAGCCACATAGCTGCCATTTTTGAGGAAATCGCTGTTAATAATATCCACCGGTCCTTTAATTTCCGGCAGTGGTTTATTGGGTTTAATAATCAGTGGCTGGTTGTTAGTGGAATGTAATTCGATGCGATAATGACCAGGATTTTGATTATTCTTTTCCAGTGCCCAACGCAGCGTACCATTGCTGCCATCGTCAGCTGGAGAAGTAACCTGAAGTACTTCAAGACCCTGTGTTGCGTTATCCGCTGCGTATGATGCCAATGGCAATAGCAAGGCTATTGCGCAAGTAATTTTATTTTTAATCATGATAAATTCCGATCTTGCTTAAGATGCCGGAAAGTAAAGCACCCGTTTCCGGCCCCTGGATTTATAACATTTCCATCCCATTTTTAACGTGTTATTTACCCCCTCCCTCTATTAAAAGAAACTGGTCCACAACGAAGAGATCGGCATGGCTAAAACCAGCGCAGGTAACATATTTGCCACCGGGAAGATTTTAATGCCGCAAATACGGAAGCCCGTAGCGAACATTAATACGCCGCCTACCGCTGAGAAGTCCGCCTGCATCGCTGGGGTGGTCAGCGGTAAAATAAATACCGCACCATAGGCCAGCAGCAACTGGATAATTAACTGTGGCACCGCCACCACTGCCACGGCAAAACCCAGTGAAGTGGCAAAGATTGCGGCAGTGAATAGATCAAGGAATGATTTCGCAATCAGGACGCTGGTATCGCCGGTCATGCCTTCGTGCATTGAACCGAATATCCCGGTGCCGCTGGCGCAAAACAGCACGATAATCGCCACATAGCTTTGCAGAAATTGTTCCTGCGATTCCTGATCCTGCGCACCTGAACTGACAAACATCTCCACCAGCCCGCGCGCCTTACTGCCCAGCTTGCCAATGCCTTTTTCGAGATAACACAACTCACCGAGCAGTGCGCCAAGGATCACCGACAGCACCATTACCGGCATATGGCTGACTTTCACCACCAGCACAATCCCCATACACATCGAGGCAGCGCCGAAGATCAGCGGCATGGAGGTTCTGATACGCTCGGGCAAGCGTGAGCTGAGCAGCGCACCGACAATGCCACCAATCAGTACCGCAGAGCCATTAATATAGGGTCCAATAATCACGATTTATTACTCCTGGTCATTAAAGTCACGTCTTCTCCCCAGCGCGGCAGATCGGCGCAATCCAGATCCATCAGCCCCAGAGCACGTGCAACGCTATGCGCAATAATCTCTTCCACACTTTGCGGCCTGGCATAGAGCGCAGGCACCGGCGGGAAAACAATCGCGCCGGATTCGGTCGCCTGTTGCATATTGCGGATATGTCCCAGATGGAGCGGAGTTTCCCGCACCATCAGGACCAGCCTGCGCCGCTCTTTTAATACCACATCAGCAGCACGCGTCAGCAGATTGTCGGTCAGGCCGTTGGCGATAGCCGCCAGGGTATGCATCGAACAGGGAGCCACCAGCATGCCGAGGGTGCGGAATGAACCGCTGGCGATCGCCGCCCCTACGGCACGGATGGGATAAACCACATCGGCTAACTCCGCCACATCCTCTGCGCTGAGGTCGGTTTCATGTTCACGATTAAGATGCCCCGCCGGAGAGATCACCAGATGGCTCTCCACATCCAGCTGACGTAAATAGCGCAATGCCTGTACGCCATAAGAAAAACCAGAGGCACCGCTAATGCCCACAATCACCCGAGGTTTACCACTGTTGCGAACTACAGACCCTGACATGCTGCCTCCTTATTTTTTGTTAAAACCTGGGATAAAGCGATTTACATCCACTTCAAGAAATTCGCTGCGGTGGAAATTGGCTTTCAGGTGATAAGGCACGGTGCAGTCAAAAATCGTTTTGCAGGCAATACCGTGATCACGTACCGATGGGCTGTAGGCCGGATCGGAAGACGGATCGAGCGGATGGCAGCGCACGCCGGGGATAAACACGGTATCCACATCACCCTGGTAGCGGGTAGTCATCGCCCAGACGACGTCGTTGATATCGAACACATCCACGTCTTCATCCACCAGCATCACATGTTTCAGTTCGGAGAAGGCGGAGAAAGCCAGCAGAGCCGCCTGGCGCTGACGTCCTTCATCAGCCGGGGTGCGTTTTTTCACCTGCAACACCGCCAGATATTTGCCGGTACCTGGAGTCGGGCAATGTACGGTCTGCACAAAGCCAGGCAGTGCGCGTTCAACCATTTGCAGGATACTGGCTTCGGTCGGGATACCGGCCATATTGGTGTGTTCATCGCTTGGACCGATACAGGTTTGCAGAATCGGGGAACGACGATGGGTGATGGCTTTCACTTTAATCACCGGAACTTCGGCCTGGGCTGCACCGGTATAACCCGGGAATTCAGGCATGGCTTTACCGGAGTTGGTGTTCTGGTCTTCACGCACACGCACGCCTGGCAGCAGTTCGCCTTCAATCACCACTTCAGCATTGGCGATGGCACGCGCATTCACGGTCACACATTCGGTCAATTCAACCGCCTGGTTGCGCAGGCTACCGGCGATAGACAGTTCATCGAAGCCCAGAGGCGTTGTTGGCGGCTCAAAGCAGGCACCAATTTCAATCGCTGGATCGACACCGATGCTGATAGAAATCGGCAGCGGTTTACCGGCGGCTTCCGCTTTCTGACGGAAGGTATCCAGATGGCGGCCCGGCACGAAATACATCGAGATTTCGTCTTTGCTCTGCACGCATAAACGGTGAATGGTGACGTCGTGCTCGCCGGTTTCAGGATCGGCGGCATAACACATACCCAGAGTGAAATACGGACCGGCATCTTCCGGGGTATTGGTCGGCGCAGGCAGAATTTTCAGGATATCGAAATCCGGGTCGCTGGCCAGATGAACCACTTCCTGGCAGGCTGCCTGTTCACGGGGAATGACAATTGGCGCGATCGGGTTAGCCACGGAATCTTTCAACATAAACGCCAGGTTTTCCGGGGTGGTGCCAAACAGACGCGCCACACGTTTACGTGAAGAAAGCAGGCCAATCAGCACCCGCATATCGTTATAGCCTTTGATTTTGTTGAAAATCATAGCCGGACCGATTTGCGTTGGGCGTTTCACAGTGCCGTGCGCACCAACATAGCGGTAAACCCCGGATAGCTCCGCAATCGGGTCTACCGGTTCATCGGTGTAGATCAATTCATCATCGTACTGGCTTAACACTTCCAGTGCGGAACGCAAATCGGTGACTTTCGTTTGCTTAACAGACATCTCAATGTCCCTCTTAGTCGTGGTAATCGGTGATGCAGCGGCGCAGACAAACGCAGGCACACCTTGAGAACAACAGGAGTGAATTCAGTGGCATAGAACCGGCACCTCCCGTCGTTGCCCCCACAGTTTTAGAGGATCGGTGATAAGAGTCCAATAATAATACCGGCAGTTTTGATAAGGAGTTATTATCAGGAAAAATCAGGAGAGAACCGATGGATTACCGGCATTTACACGCATTCGTGGTACTGGCGGAGGAGCTGCATTTTGGCAAGGCGGCACTGCGCCTCAACATCGCCCAACCGGCATTAAGTCAATACATTAAGGCGCTGGAAAAGGAGCTGGAATTCGAGCTATTCACCCGTGACAGGCGGCATGTAGCACTGACCTTTGAAGGCGAACAGCTGGTGGAAGAAGCGCGCATTGCATCGAGCCACTACGTTAAGTTTCGCGACAATGCCCGCAGCTTACGCCTGGGCTATCGCGGACAAATTAAGCTCGGCTATGTCGGGTCTTCCATCCTCGATCCGGCACTCACGCTGTTAATTAATGGTTATCGTAAGCGGAAACCGGACATCGATATCGTGATTGAAGAACGCAATGTTCACGAACAACTTACACTTTTGTTAACTAATCAAATAGATGTCGCCCTGGTCCGCTCACCAGTGCCACGATATGATCATCTGGAATATCTCAATCTCGCCACCCGCCCCCTGATTGCCGTGCTGCCACGCAGCCATGCACTGGCCTCCCAGCCCCGTATTGCGCTGGCGCAACTTGCTGCCGAACCGTTTTTGATGCAGGAAGACCCGCCAGGCGTCGGGCTGGGCTGGTCAGCGCTTAATGCCTGCCAGCAGGCAGGATTTGTGCCGCAGAAAATCCAGCCGACCCGTGACGTCTCGGTGGCCATTGGCCTGGTTTCAATGGGGATGGGAGTGACGCTGGTCCCTGAGACCCAGCGTTCGGTGATGATACCGGACGTAGCCTACTGCTTTTTGCAGGATCAGCACGCCACCTCCACGCTGACCATGAGCTGGCAGCGGGAGATAAAAAATAAGGCATTACATGATTTTATCCAGTTTGCCCGCGAGCTGACGCAGTAGTCAGGCATTCAGCACTTGTTCGAGCGACAGCGTTGCACCGCCACACACCACCACCAGCGGGTTGCGGTAAGGCTGCATCACTGCTTTTTGCTGGTATAAACAGGCCAGGCTCGCCCCACAGGCGGGTTCGGTCAGCACCCGATGGTCATCGATAAACAGGCGACAGGCGCGCAATGCCTCTTCATCTGTCACCACTTCGCTGATCACCGGATGCTCCCCGGCAAGTTTTACTGCCTGGTCGCAGACCTTTTTCGCGCCGAGGCTGGTGGCAACCGTGTTGATGCGGTCGATTTCAACCGCATGCCCTGCCCTGATGGCCGCGTGAAAAGATGCTGCACCTGCGGTTTCCACCGCAATCACCGGCACATCCGGCAAACCGTTGCGTTGCAAGCCTGTAATGACACCGGATAACAAGCCCCCCCCACCCACCGACAACACCACCGCGTCGGGGCGTACACCGGCAGCCACCACCTCATCGACCAGCGTGGCATGTCCCTGCCACAGCAACGGATCATCAAAAGGATGAATAAAGGCATCGGTTGCGCTTAACAGCGATTGTGCATACTGGTTCGCTTCCTGCCAGGACACGCCATGGACGATCACCTCGGCCTGTTCCAGCCTGAGCAGTTCTCTGGCGCGGATTGGGGTGGACTCCGGCACGATAACCGTCACCGGGATGCCCAGAGTTCGGCCTGCGTAAGCCACCGCCAGCCCGGCATTACCGCCGGAGGACGAGATAAAACGACGCGCCCCCTGTTGATAATAGCGCTGGCACGCGAGGCCAACGCCTCTGATCTTGAATGAACCCGAGGGTTGCAGCGCGTCCATCTTTAACCAGACCTGGCTGCCGGTAAGTTGGCTCAAAGGACGGGAATTCAACAATGGCGTGTTGAGGTGTAATGGCATGTTAACTCACCTGTTCTGCTAAGGTTTTTTGGGCGACTGCCTGCACTTCGATTTCTACATCGAGGTCAAAAGCCAGCTTGCCACTGACCACCGAACGGGCCGGATAGCCATGCTGGAACCACTTTGCATATTCCTGATTAAATTCAGCGAAATGCTTCATGTCCGACAACCAGACCGTGACCTTAAAAATACTCTCCAGACTGGATCCCAGCTCCACCAATGTGTGCCGGATACTGGCGAGAATATTGGCGGTCTGCGTGGCAATATCGCCGTACAGCGGCTCTGCATGCGCCGTCATCGACACCTGGCCGGAAAGATAAAGCACACCGTTGGTTTCTGTCGCCGCCGCAAAAGGAAACGGCAAACTGCTGGCATAATTTTTAATAGCTGGATTCATGATTGCCCCCGCATGGACAGGCTAAGTGGACAACCTAAAATAACAACGAAAAGTTGAAATATCAACATTTAGTTGAAAAAGTCGTAGCGGTAATCATGTTTCTATTTCAACAAATTGTTTATACTCGCAGGCAAAATTTGCTCTTACACCATGAGTTTGGCGCATGACAAACGATCACGAAAAATCACGCCTGATACAGCAACTGAGTGCGGTTATGGATGCCTTTGCTTCGATCTCAGGTCATCATGTTGAGGTGGTACTGCACGATCTGACGCAGCCTGAATCCTCCGTGGTAAAAATCATTAATGGTCATGTCTCCGGCAGAAAGCCAGGCAGTTCCCTGCTGGATGGCCCGGAGAATGATCGCGGATTTCTCGGCCTGCTGAACCTGGATACTCTGCCGTCCAACACTGAACCCACGGTTTTTCCCAATTACCCGACCGCAAGTCTGCAGGGCAGCCCACTGCGCAGTTCAACCGCATTGTTTAAAGATGAAAACGGCAAACCCGCACTGGCGCTGTGTTTCAACGCTGACAACCATGCGATAGAGGCGGCGCGCGATGCGCTGGCTATGCTCCTTCCGCAGAGCAGCAGCAAAGATGAGGGCGAGGCCGGGCTGGAAGAAAAGATGGATGAGATCATCCGCAGCTGTATCCCTCCAAACGGGCAGCTCAGAACCGGTACCAGTAAAAAAGAGAAAGTTGAAATCGTGCGGCAGATGCAGAACAAGGGAATGTTTATCGTACGCGGTGGTGTAGAAAAGGCGGCCAAAGTGCTCGGTGTCACCCGTTACACCATTTACAACTACCTGGATGAAATCAAAAAGAAGAGTGCGTAAAGCCTGAAGTAAAGTTTGCCTGCCTGCCGCCGATATGACGGAGAGAATCCATCAATCAGGGAATAATGATGCCTCTCCAGCGAACTATCCTGGCTTCCATGCTGTTACTCGGCGCAGTTTCTCCGGCCATGGCCGCCTCTTTTGACTGCACCCGCGCCAGCACGCCGCAGGAAAAACTGATTTGCCAGAATCCGCAACTCTCAGCATTGGATGAAACCTTAGCCGCCGCTTATCGCAACAAGATGTCTGGCCTTACCGGTAACGATGCAGCGCAGTTAAAACAATCGCAGCGTGACTGGCTGAAACAACTGCGCAGCCGCGGCACCGATGCCGCCCAATTACAGACGACATACCAGCAACGCATCGCGGCACTTAACAACACAGCGGTTTCCCCTGTGGCTGAAACCAAAGCACCCGCAGCGGATGCGCCACACGCGCCGGCGAAGCCTGCGCCAGGGCAGCCGATCACCACGGCTCATTATGTTTACCAGCCAGGTTCTGTCACACCGGAACCCTACACGCCGCCGCCTAACACGGGTGTGAGCCGCATCATGCCAGAAGGTCGTGTGATTATCCGTACCGGCACCTACCGTTGCGGCTTCAATAATATCCCGGACCCGGCCAACGGTACCGCCTACACCCTGGTTTCTCTCCAGGTGGGAACAGACAGTATCAATATGCTTAATCAGCATTTCTCGCTGGTGCAGATTAAGCATCAGCCTTACGACCACACCCGCAGTGTTCCCTCCTTTATGGTGAAGGCGTTCCGCTCGGCCGATAACCAGACCATTATTACCCATCAATTCAATGAATTTCGTCTGCTGTTCATTGGCGTGATCAAGGGCAAAAAGGCCATGACGGAGTGCGAGTTTGAGCACTAACGAGCTGGTTTACACCTCTGTCCAGCCACGCATCAGCAGCGACAGCAATAATAGCGCGGCGGAAAAGAACAGCGGATTGTTGTTCAGCGCCTGCAACACCGCCGCCTGCAAACACAAGGAGGGTTTATTGGAATTATTTAAACAATGTGCAGAAAATCGTCAGGCCGGGCACATAAAAAAGCGCGATAAATCGCGCTGCTACGGGATGCACTGAAATGCAGCGGCGCGATTTATCGCGCACTGGCAAACGCGCACAGCTCATTCCAGTAGCTGTAGCGCATCACCAGATGGAATCGTTCATCTTTCATAGTAACGATACACCGAGGGATGGAATTCAATGCCATACAGCTGGCTGATGGGGATGAGCAGCTCAATATGTTTCGCGACATCGATGTCACGCTGTTGCGGCACCGCGTTCTGCGGCTGATTGAAACGATTAAACCACTGCTGTAGTAACTTTTTCATCGGCTGTTCTCCAGAAATGATTGACCATGTCAGTAAAGCGCACCCCGGCTTATAACCAAAACAATTAGTTCTGCGCTTCATTGCCGCAAATTGCATATAACATCAGGCATGAGGTGGCAGCGCGGCACCTTCCATGCGGCAGCGCAACCAATCCCGTGCACGGTAATAACGCAGCGTCAGTTGTGGGCCAAAGCCCATCCAGAACGGGGCCTTATGCAGCGGTTCAATTTTCAGCGCCAGCTCACTCTCCGGCACCTCCAGCGCCCATTCGGCCAGAATGCCGCCCAGCATACTGCCGGTGGGCACGCCTCGCCCGGAAAGGCCGGTCAGCGCCACCACACCGGGTGCCAGCTGATACAGCCGCGGGATAGTGCGCTGCTGCATATCCAGCTCGCCATACCAGAAATATTCCCAGCGTAACGGCTGGTCGATAGCCGGATGCAGCCAGCGCAGTCGGTCACTCATCACCTGATGGGTATAGTTCATCTCACGCCCGCGCCGCCCCATCGGAAACATCGACGCAACAATACGCCCCTGCTGGTTGTATTTATAAACGTAGATATCACCGCGTCCATCATGGAGGGTGGTATTCAGGGGCAGTACATGGCGGCGCAACGCTTCATCCAGCGGCTGGGTTGCCGCCACAAACACCCGCATGATACGAAAACTCTCTGCCAGCTGCGGCCAGCCAGCGACGGTATAAGCACCGGTGGCGAAAATCACTTTATCCGCCAGTACGGTGCCCTGCGGCGTGATCACCTGCCATTTTGTACCCTGTTTTTTCACCTCACTGACCGGCGATTCACAATAGATCTCTCCGCCCTCCTGCAACACTGCGCGCGCCAGGCCGCGCGCATAACCCAACGGATTGAGGTGCCCCCCTTCATGATGAAACCAGCCACCATAAAAGCGCGGGCTGCCACTGATGCGTTCCGCCTGCGCGGCATCTACCGCTTCAGTATGCGCTCCCACCGCGTTGTACTGCCGGGCTTTCTCTTCGACAAGTTTCATGGCTCCGGGCCGTGCCGCTGCCTGCAGATAACCGTTTTGCTGCCATTCGCAGTCAATCTGGTAATCACGAATCATCGCGCTGACCTGATGATTCGCCTGGGTCTGACGCGTAATCAATCGTTCCGCCCAGGGTTCACCTAACAAGCGGCGCAGTTCCGGCAGGGAAAAATGGGTGAAGGTGGGTGTGCAGTGACCCGCGTTGCGTCCTGAGCCACCAAAACCCGCCTGCTGCGCCTCCAGCAGAATGACCTTTACCCCCTGCTTTGCCAGCGTCAGCGCCGTGGTCAGGCCGGTATAACCGCCGCCCACCACGCAGACATCGGCCTTGCGATCACCCTGCAAAGGGGGCAGATGTGGTGCAGCGGCGGCAGTGGCAAACCACAGCGAATCTTCAAACGGAGAGAATCTACCCATGCTCGTCACCTCACTCTTTCTCGCTGCGGGCGTCCAGCGCA
This sequence comes from Pantoea sp. App145, assembly GCF_047947045.1. Lineage (NCBI taxonomy): Bacteria > Pseudomonadati > Pseudomonadota > Gammaproteobacteria > Enterobacterales > Erwiniaceae > Pantoea > Pantoea sp. App145. The sequence goes on along the minus strand of NZ_CP133290.1, from coordinate 266,797 downwards.
TCGCGCAATCCATCGCCAATAAAGTTAAAGCAGGTGACCGCCAGGGTAATGGCGATGCCCGGCACCAGTGCCAGCCAGGGCGCACGAATCAGGTACTGCTGTGCACCGTTGAGCATGTTGCCCCAGCTCGGCAGCGGTGGCTGAATGCCATAGCCGAGAAAGCTGATATAGGCTTCCAGCAGGATGGCGCGCGCCACCGTCAGCGTCGCGGCGACAATAATCGGCCCGACCACGTTGGGTAGCAGCTCACGGAACATAATCCAGCGCCCGGACAGACCCAGCATGCGCGCCGCCAGAATATATTCACGTTCACGCAGCGAACGTACTTCCGCCTCAACAATGCGTGCCACTTCCATCCAGCTGGTCACCGCGATAATCACGGTAATCATCGCCGGATCCGGTTTAATAAACGCCGCCAGCGCCAGCAACAAAAACACGCTGGGAAAAGCGAGAAACGCATCGACGACACGCATCAGCAGCGCGCCAACACGTCCGCCGTAATAGCCAGCCACAATCCCCACCAGCGTGCCCAGCATGATACTGAGCAGCATGGCAAAGAAACCCACCAGCAGCGAAATACGCCCGGCCATCAACAGTCGCGCCAGCAAATCACGCCCGAGTGGATCGGTGCCCAGCCAGTGCCAGCCGGTAAGCGGCGGCGCAAAACGCGCGCGCAGGTCGATATGTAAATCGTCAAACGGCAGCAATGCGGGGCCGAATGCGCAGGCCAGTGCCATCAGGATAATCAGCAGCAGACTGGTGCAGGCCAGCCGGTGACGCAAAAAGCGTTGCAGCGTACGGTTGCCTCGCCAGCGTGACGTGGCGACCGGTGGCGTAATCACAGAAGATGCCATCTTGCCTCCTTAAGCGGGACGAATACGCGGATCGACCAGCGCGGTGATCACATCCGCCAGCAGATTGCCAATCAGCACCAAAATCGCCGAACACATCAGCAACCCCATCACCACCGGGTAATCGCTGTAGCCGAGGCTGTCGAGGAACAGACGCCCCATGCCCGGCCAGGTGAACACCGTCTCCGCCACCAGCGCGCCACCGAGAATGGTCGGCAGTTGCATGCCCGCGAGGGTAATCATCGGCAGCAGCGCATTGCCCACCACATGCTTCATCAGCACGCGACGTGGGGAAACACCTTTCGCACGCGCGGTTTTGATGAAATCCTGGTTGATTACCTCCAGCGTGGCGGTGCGCATGTAGCGGCTCCAGATCGCCACATCGACAAAAGTCAGCACCAGCACCGGCAGAATCAGATGGCGCAGCACATCCAACAGCGAACCGTCCCCCACGGTGTACATATTTCCGGCGGGCAGCCATTGCAACTTCAGTGCAAAGAAATAAATCGCCACCAGGCCGAACCAGAAGGTGGGAATCGACAGCGCCACCATCGCCCCCATGGTCGCCATGCGATCAAACAGGCTGTCACGTTTGATGGCGCTCTGAATGCCGATCCACACGCCAATAGCGATGGAAAACACCATTGAGGTGCACATCAGCAACAAGGTGGCAGGCAGATGCGAAAAGATGATGCTGAGTACCGGCTGACCATCACGGTAAGATCGCCCCCAGTCCCCACGCAGCAAATGGCTGAGCCAGTCAAAATATTGCACCGGCAAAGGCCGGTTCAGTCCCATCTGGGTGGCGATGCGTTGCATCGCTTCCTGGGTCATCCCCGGCGTTAAGGCATATTGCGACAGTGGCCCACCGGGTGCCAGGTTCAGTGCGGCAAAGCCGATGATCGACACCAGCAACAGCAAAATGATGCTTTGGCCAACACGTCGCAGCAAAAATGCGCCCATGGCTCTCCTCCCCGGCGTGACGCGCGATCACGTCACGCGCTCTGTGAATGGACTCAGGCTTTTTTGTTCCAGTACCAGGTGTTGACGTTCCAGCTATCGATACGCACGTTGATGTTGGGAATGATATTTTCCGCACCCTGCTTGTGACCGCGCACATTGGCGAAACTGAACAACGTCAGGAACGGCAGGTCTTTGCGCACCAGCGCCTGGATTTGCAGATAAGCCGCCTTACGCTGCTCGGGGGCAAACTCGGCACTGCCCTGGGCCAGCAGCTTGTCCACCTCGGGATTTTTGTACTGGAATACGTTCTGCCCCGCCCCACCCTGGGCCGGAATGGCATCGGAACGCATATAAGTGGCGGTATCCGGGTCAGAACCGGTGAGGTAATTCAGGCCGACAATGGCGCTATCAAATTTCGACAACATCCAGTAATCGCCCCACATCACCGCAGGCGGCAGGTTGGAGATCTTCATCTCGACGCCAATTTCCTGGAAGCTTTGCTGCATAAACTGCTGCATTTGTTCGCGCAGATGGTTCCCGGCGGTGGTGGAGTTGGTGAACGACAGTTTGACGCCATTCTTCTCGCGTATCCCGCCCGCACCGGGCTTCCAGCCTGCCTTATCCAGCAGCGCTTTGGCTTTATCGAGACTGAATTCATGGACCGGTAAGTCGGCGTTAAAATATGACGACTGACGCGGCATATAGGTTTCGGTCGGCTTCGGCAGGCCGTAATACAACGCATCGATAATGGTTTGTTTATCAATGGCGTAATACAGGGCTTCACGCACGGCGGGGTCCTGGAACTGTGGACGCGCCAGGTTAAAGGCAAAGTTCTCAATGGTGGCGCTCTGGAACACGTCCACCACTTTACCCGGCAGCTTTTTCGCCTCGTCGTAATGATCCGCCGAGATCCACTGCAACCCGGCAATGTCGATATCGCCGGAGACAAACTGGGTGTACATCACGTTGAGATCCGGGATGTATTTATAAATCAGCCGGTCGAGTTTCGGGCCGTCGCCAAAGTAATCTTTGTTGGCCGTCAGTTCAATATGGTCGCCCGGCACCCGCTGCTGCCATTTGAACGGTCCGGTGCCCACCGGCGCGCTGTTGAACGGCGCGGTGTTTTTGTCCTGCACGTTGGCAAAGCCATGCTTCGGCACAATAAAGGTGGCGGCAAGAATCGAGGTGTAAGGCGAATAGGGTTTTTCCATGCGCCATTTGATTTCGGTTGGCGAGACGATAGTAATGTCGCGCACCAGCTCATGACCGGAACGGCTCCAGCTGCGGAAATTCGGATCGACCAGCAGTTCCAGGGTGAATTTCACATCTTCGGCAGTGAACGGCTGACCATCGTGCCACTTCACCCCTTCGCGCAGTTTGAGATGGAAATTGAGACCATCGGCGGAGATGCCGCCGTTCGCCTGCGTCGGCACTTCTGTCGCCAGGGCTGGGATGAAATTGCCTTTCTCATCAATGCCAAACAGCGGATCGAACAAGCTGAAATGCAGGCCGTCGTCTACCTCGATATGGGGCATCAGCGGGTTAAACACCGTCGGTTCCTGGGAAAACCCCACCACCATCTGTCCACCACTTCCCGCAGCCCCGGTCATTGCGGCACGCGCCACGTTGCTACCGAACAGCCCCGGCAATGCCATCGCTGCGGTGCCGGAGGCCAGATAAACCAAGGCCTGCCGACGGGAAATTTTTGGCAGGAAATCTGCAAACTTATCGCTCATTGTTATTCCTCAGGTGAACAGAAACACAACGCCGCGCTGCGGCAATAAGAGTTAGTAGCCGGTCATAATTTCGATCTTTGAACCATCTGTGAAACGGGAGAAACGGAAAGCGTTGGGGTCCACTACCGGGGTGCGGTTGAGCACCAGGTCAGCGGTGAGGCGCCCGGCTCCGGGTCCGATACCAAAGCCATGGCCGGAAAAACCGGTGGCCATTACCAGGCCGGGATAACGCTCGATATGGGAAATTACCGGGATGGCATCCGGCAGCACATCAATGCAGCCTGCCCAGCGCTGCGCGACTTTCAGCCCGGCCAGTGCAGGCAGTTGCTGTTTCAGCTGCTCCAGTACCTTGTCAGTGAGTTTTCTCGACGGCGGCAGATCGAGTACGCGGCAATATTCAAACGGGCTGGGTTCATCCAGATGCCAATGACGTGGCATACGCCACTCGTCATAAAATCGCCCGGTGAGACGCAGACGTAATGATCCCCATTCATGGCGCAGTGCTGGCAGGAAATTGCGGGCAAAACGAAAAGTGTCGGGCACGAAATCCACTTCGCTTTCATGCCCGGAGGCGATGGTGTAACCGCCATCCTGACGTTTACGAATAGCAAAATCGCGCGCCCAGAACGCCGCTTCCGGCCCTCCCGCCAGCGGCTCGGTGCGTACCACGCTGTTCAGCACCTTGAGCTGTGGCAGGCGCAGACCAAAGCGCTGCGCCATCAGGCCTGACCAGGCACCTCCGGCCAGCACCACGCTCTGGCAGGCAATCGCACCGCGTTCCGTCATCACGCCAGAAATACGCCCACCGCTGGTTTCGATACCGCGCACCGCGCATTCCGTCAGAATATGCGCACCGTGGCGGCGTGCCGCCTCGGCAATCGCCGGAGCCGCTTTCTGCGGTTCAGCACGCCCATCATCCGGGGTATAGAGCGCACCCACGCCCTGAATTTTGTGGCCGGGGAACAGTTTCTCTACCCCGTCGCGATCCAGCATTTCAGCACGAAAGCCGGTGCCTGCCATATGCCGCGACCAGCTTTGCAGCTCGCTGAATTCCTGGTCAGTGGCGCAGTTAAAGGTGATGCCAGCACGCTGATAACCGGTGTCCGCCTGCACCCGCTGATCCAGTTGCTGCCAGATACGCAGTGATTCGGCCATCAGAGGGACTTCACGCGGGTCGCGACGCGCCAGCCGCACCCAGCCCCAGTTACGGCTGGATTGCTCCTGACCAATGCCGCCTTTTTCACATAACGCGACGCTGACGCCCTGTTCGGCAATTTCCAGCGCGGTGGCGCAACCAATAATGCCGCCGCCAATCACCACCACATCGACTTTCTCCGGCAATGTCACATCGCCGTGAACCGGCACAACAAACGGACCAGGCATAATAATTCCCGCAGTTTTGTCATCATTATTTCAGTCTGCCATCAGACGCCATCAGAGATATTTCGACAACAGTTCGCCGTGCAGGTGAAATTAATTTCTCACCCACAGAAATATGCAGCTTTTATTCATGCATTACGGCTGTAAGACTTTTTTTAATAAACGGATGACGGTGTGTTTTTCTCTGGCCGTCAACCGCTGAAAAAAACGATCTTCCTGCTGTTGCGTCAGTTCGCGCACGCGCTGCGCCAGAGCCTTACCGTGATCGGTAAGAAACAGCGCCTGTGAACGGTTATCGCTGTGGTCGGCCTCGCGCGTCAGCAACTGTTGTTGCTCCATCTGCTCCAGCAGACGTGCCATGGCCGAACGGTCACGCTGGATCACATCGGCAATCACCGAAGGCCGGATACCGGGGTGGCGATCCACCACCAGCAGCGTACTGATTTTGCCGGTGCCGCGCGCCACTTCGAGTCCAGCCAGTTGCTGGTCAAGGTCACGCGACACGGCGATGTTGATGCTACGAATGTAAAAACTCAGCATATTGCCAAGCGGTCCCAAATCCACGTCAACGGCTTGTTGCGGAACAGCTGGTTTTATCATTCTGCGCTCCACATTACTGAAAAAAAACGTCTCAGAAGAAGGGATTAAGGCAGTCAAAACTTTAATCAAGTATTGGCGAGATAGTGGACAATGACAACGACTTTTGTCATAGCTTTTTCCAATTTAACTTAAGACACCACCCGTTCTTCCGCATGGCCAGGAATGGCGCTAACCAGTTGTTGCGTATAACGATGCTGCGGCTGGCGAAACACCGCCTGCGGCGTGCCCTGCTCGACAATTTCTCCTTTAAACAGCACCGCGATACGGTCACAAATCTGGCTGGCGACACGCAGATCGTGGGTGATAAAAATCATCGCCACCTGGGTTTGCTGCTGAATGCTACGCAGCAATTCCAGTACCTGGGCCTGAATCGACACGTCCAGTGCGGAGACCGATTCATCCGCCACCAGCAGCACCGGGTCGAACATTAACGCGCGCGCGATGCCAATGCGCTGGCGCTGACCACCGGAAAACTCATGCGGGAAACGCTGCCAGGCACTGGCATCCAGGCCCACCCGTTGCAGCAGCTGTTTGGCTTTGCGCTCCACTTCCTGCGGCGTCATGCCGCCCAGCGCCAGCGGACCGGCCGAGAGGATGGTGCCGATGGTGTGGCGCGGGTTAAGTGAAGCAAAGGGGTCCTGGAAAATCATCTGGATATAACGCCGCAGCGGACGAAAATCCGCTTCTTTCATCGGCAGGATATCGCGCCCGTCAAACAGGATTTCCCCGCTATCCGCCGCCAGCAACTTCAGCAACACCCGGCCCAGCGAGGATTTGCCGGAACCCGACTCGCCGACAATGCCCAGCGTTTCTCCCTTGTTCAGGCTGAAGCTGACGTTGTTTAACGCCTTCACCTCACGGCTGCGGCTCAGCCAGCCACCGTCACTGCGGTAGGTTTTCACCAGGTTATTGACCTGCAATACCGTTGGCGTGTCACGCACATCTTTGTCACCGGCATGCATACGTGGCACGGCAGCAATCAACTTCTGCGAGTAGGGATGTCGGGGCGCATTTAACACCTGCTGTGCCGGGCCAGACTCCACCATATGGCCTTTTTCCATCACGATGACCCGGTCAGCGATCTCCTCCACCACACCAAAATCGTGGGTGATAAACATCACGCTCATCGCCTTGCGCTGTTGCAGGCCACGGATAAGCCGCAGGATTTGCGCCTGGGTGGTGACGTCCAGCGCAGTGGTGGGTTCATCGGCAATCAGAATATCGGGGTCGAGCGCCAGCGCCATGGCAATCATCACGCGCTGACGCTGCCCGCCAGACAGGCGAAACGGGTGCTGATGCTGGATTTTTTCCGGTTCCGGCAACCCGACTTCTTCCAGCAGCGCCAGTACTTTTTGCTGGCGTGACGCGGGGGTGCCGACGTTGTGCGCCAGCATCACCTCGGCGATCTGCTCACCAATGGTCATCAGCGGATTGAGCGCCGACAACGGGTCCTGAAAGATGATGGCGATTGTCTTGCCCTGCAACTGACGCAGCTGATCGGCGCTGTGCTGCAACAGGTTGTTACCGCGCAACAGAATCTCTCCGCCCTGCACGCGCAGCGCCTTCGGCAACAACCCCATCGCCGCATGGGCGGTGACGGATTTACCCGAGCCGGATTCGCCAATGATGCAAAGAATTTCCCCGGGCCAGAGATCAAAACTGAGGTTTTCCACCGCAAAACGGCGGTCCATGCCGGCAGGTAACGCCACAGAAAGCTGGCGCACAGAAAATAACGGGGCGATGTTGTCAGGGTTTTCCATATTGACGCTCCTGGTTGCACTGAAAAATAGTTTTTCGGTATCGAAGCCAGCGGTTAATTAACGGAATTGACCAGCAGATGAATTTAATTTTTAGTTAAGCAGGGAAAATGGCACAGATTAGCGGCGGGGAAATAATAGTTTTTACTTATTTCGCATTTGACTTATCCGCGCGATAAATCGCGCCGCTACAATTCATTGCTCATACCGTAGCGGCGCGATTTATCGCGCATCGTTAAAGGGAACTTACCCCCCGGTTTTCGCCAGCATTCGCCGATAATTATTCAGCCATGTGCCGCTGGTCAGACGCCACCAGAAGCAAATGCCGCGCACTGTCCAGTCGAGGAACATGCCGAGCCACACACCAATCACCCCCATACCCAGCACAATACCAAGCAGATAACCGGCTACCACGCGGGCGCCCCACATGCTGAACATCGAAACGTACATGGTGTAACGGGCATCGCGAGCGCCTTTCAACCCGGCGGGCAGCACCCAGGAGGCGGTCCAGATCGGCATAAAAGCGGCATTCAGCCAGATCAGGTGTTTGGTCACCGTGATCACTTCCGGATCGCGGGTATAGAACTTCGCCAGCAATCCGGCCAGCGGCACGGTGATCGCCGCCAGGCTACACAGGCCAATCATCGCCAGCCAGAACACATGCTTGATCTGGCGTTCGGCCTGCATCACCTGATTACGCCCGAGTCGCTTGCCGGTGATAATGGTCGAGGCCGAGCCTAATGCGTTACCGGGCAGGTTAATCAGGGTAGCAATCGAGAAGGCGATAAAGTTACCGGCGATTTCGTTGGTGCCCATCCCGGCGACAAAAATCTGCGTCAGCAGCTTACCGCCGTTAAACAACACCGATTCGATACTGGCGGGCACACCAATGCTCAGCACTTCCATCAGGATGCCGTAATTCCAGCGCCGAAAGTAACTCTGGATGGAGATCTTTAGCGCCGGGTTGATACCCAGATACAGCACGTAAATCGCCGCTATTGCGCCGATATAGCGTGAGATGGTAAGCCCGAGACCGGCCCCGATAAAACCCAGGCCATGCCAGCCAAAACAGCCATAGATCAGCACGGTACTGATGATGATATTGAGGATGTTCATCCCGCCGTTGATCAGCATCGGGATTTTGGTGTTGCCCGCCCCGCGCAAAGCACCGCTACCGATCAGCGCAATCGCCGCTGCCGGATAACTCCACGCAGAAGTTTGCAGGTAGCTGAGCGCCAGCTCCTTCACCTGGGGCTCGGCGCTCCCGGCAATCACATCGATGATCAGGTGACCCCAGATCTCAATGGCGATCACCAGCAAAAATGCCAGTACCGTCATCAATCCCAGCGACTGACGGGTGGCCGCGCGCGCGCGTTTGCCATTACGTTTGGCAAGGCTGAACGCCACCACCACCGTGGTGCCGAGATCGATGGCTGCAAAGAATGAGATGATCACCATATTGAAGCTGTCGGCCAGGCCTACGCCCGCCATCGCTTCTTTACCCAGCCAGCTGACCAGGAAGGTACTGAGGACGCCCATCAGCATCACGCAGAGGTTTTCGATAAAGATGGGCACGGCCAGAGGCGTAATTTCACGCCACAACAGCGTGCGATAAGAACGGCGTTTTGGGTACCACGCCGTTTTTCTGATCGCCCGCATCACTGCTACGCCAGGATTTTGCAAGGGAATACCAAATCACTTTGGACAAGAAGAATAATGATGATAGGCCGCTAACAATTATGCAAAGTGTTTCCCGTCAACATTTAATCATTATTACAAACTTTTTGTTCCCGGGGCCGCAGGATCGACCGCACCGCCCAGATAAGCACTGCGTACATCCTCGTTATGCAGCAATTCCTCGCCGCTGCCGCGCAGCAGAATTTCACCGTTGACCATGACATAGCCCCGATCGGCCAGTTGCAGCGCATGGCGGGCATTCTGCTCCACCAGAAACAGCGTCATGCCCTGTTGTGTCAGTTCACGCAGGATGCTGAAGATCTGTTTCACCACCAGCGGTGCGAGACCGAGGCTTGGTTCATCCAGCAGCAGCAGCGTTGGCCGACTCATCAGCGCACGCGCTATCGCCAGCATTTGCTGTTCGCCACCGGACAGCGTCATCGCACGTTGCTTACGCCGTTCCAGCAGGCGCGGAAACAACTGATACATACGGTCCTTATCCTCGCGCACATGACGATCGCCAAGCGAGATGGTACCCATCAGCAAATTTTCCTCCACCGTCATATCGGGGAAAATTCGCCGCCCCTCCGGGGACTGGGCAATGCCGCTGGCGGCAATCGCATGGGTCGATTTGTGGCTGATGGCTTCGCCGCGAAAGCGAATCTCCCCGGCAGCGATACGCGGCTGGCTGAAGATCGACATCAGCAGCGTGGATTTGCCCGCCCCGTTGGCCCCAATCAGCGCCACAGTTTCCCCTTCGTTCACCGTCAGGGAAACCTGTTTCAGAGCCTGTACCGGACCGTAAAACACATCCACCCCTTCAAAACTCAGCATCGGTTCAGCCATGATCACTCTCCTCTTCCGCGCCGAGATAGGCGGCAATCACTTTCGGGTCATGACGGATTTGCTGCGGGGTGCCCTGGGCAATCACATCCCCGTGATCCAGCACCACGATATGGTCAGAGATGCGCATCACCATCGGCATATCGTGTTCGATTAACAACACGCTGATGCGATGGTCAGCGCGCAGACGATGCAGAATCTGGCTTAACGCCTCGGTTTCCACCGGGTTGAGTCCGGCAGCCGGTTCATCGAGGCAGATCAGCTCCGGTCGCGTGCACATCGCGCGGGCAATCTCCAGCCGTCGCTGCTGGCCGTAAGACAAGGTGCCCGCCAGTCGGTTGGCGCTGCCGACCAGGTCCACATTTTCCAGCCAATAAAACGCCCGATCCAGCGCGCGATTTTCCGCCTCACGATAGCCGCGGGTATTCAGAATGCCCGCCAGCAGCTGGCGGTTAACCTGCATATGCTGCGCCACCAGCAGGTTCTCAATCACCGACATCTCACGAAACAGGCGGATATTCTGGAAGGTGCGCGCCAGACCGGCACGGTTCACCAGATGCGCACCGCCAAACATTTTGTACCAGACGCGCGAACCGAGCCGCGCCGGATGCAGCCAGTCAGCAGGGTGAATTTTCTGCCCCAGTACCTGAATCACGTCGGTAGAGCGCTGCCTGGCATTCAGGGTGATGCGCCCACCTGTCGCCCGGTAAAAGCCGGTTAAACAGTTAAATACCGTGGTTTTTCCCGCGCCGTTGGGACCAATCAGCGCCGTCACCGAACCACGTTCAACGGCCAGGCTGACGTCATTAAGCGCCTTAATGCCGCCAAAGCGCATCATCAGGTTATCCACCTGCAAAATAGCATCACTCATGGCGTACTCCTTTACGCAGCGGCACGCCTACGCGTGCGGTTCGCACCAGCCCGCGTGGCCGCCAGATCATCATCAGCACCATCAGCACGCCAAACAGCAGCACCCGGTACTCGGCGAAGCTGCGCAGCAGCTCGGGAGCAACGGTCAGCACAAACGCCGCCAGTACCACACCCAGCGTCGAACCCATCCCGCCCAGTACCACAATGGCGAGGATCAGTGCCGATTCGAAAAAGGTAAACGAGGTCGGATTGACGAAACCCTGATAGCTGGCAAAGAACACTCCAGCGATACCGGCAGTTGACGCGCCCAGCATAAACGCCGACAACTTGACCAATACGTGATTCAGCCCCATCGCCCGGCAGGCGATCTCATCTTCGCGCAGCGCTTCCCAGGCGCGGCCAATCGGCATGCGCGTCAGGCGATGTTTGATAAACAACACCAGCAGCACCACCAGAACCAGCACCACGTAGATAAAGATAAACTTCATGTTCGGGTTGTAGTCGAGGTGGAAAAACTCGTTATACGGCACCCCGCCCTCGCGTGCACGGCGACCAAATTCCAGCCCGAGAAAGGTGGGTGACGGCACCGACACCCCGTTGGGGCCGCCGGTAAATGTCAGCCAGTTATTCAGCACCAGACGGATGATTTCGCCAAAGCCAAGGGTGACGATCGCCAGATAATCGCCGTGCATCCGCAGCACCGGGAAACCCAATAGCGCACCAGCAAAGGCGGCCATCAGCGCCGCGAGCGGCAACATGCTCCAGAATCCGAGGCCGAGATACTCATAACCGAGGGCCAGCCCGTAGGCACCGATGGCGTAAAACGCCACATAACCGAGGTCAAGCAGCCCCGCGAGACCCACCACAATATTCAGCCCAAGACCAAGCAAGACGTAAATCAGTCCGAGAATCGCCACCGTCAGCAGGTATTTACTCGAAAGGAACGGAAACGCCAGCGCCACCACCAGCAGCAAGGGCAGGATCCAGCGCAGGCGTGAACGATGGCCCGGTTCGCGCACGTACACGCCATCATCATTGCCTTCGAATTTACGCGCGAAGCGCTGCCCGGCAGCGGATTGCTGAAACAAGCTAAACAGCAGACGGCCCACCATCACTACCGCCACCAGCACAGCAACACGCTGCGGCGAAAGATGAAAACTGTAGCCATCCAGCACCACACCGACAATCGGGCCAAACACCACCAGCGCCACCAACCCGGCCATCAGACAATCCAGCAGCGACTGGCGCAGATCAATTCGTTGCGTCATTGCACTCATTTTGGCGTCCTCATACTTTGGCAACCAGCGGTCGTCCCAATAGCCCCTGTGGCCGGAAGATTAAAATCACCACCAGCAGGGCAAAAGAAAAAACATCTTTGTAATCGGAGTTCACCAGCCCGGCGAACTGCGCTTCAGCCACGCCAAGCAACAGGCCGCCAAGCATCGCCCCCGGCAACGAACCAATGCCACCCAGCACCGCCGCAGTAAAGGCTTTGATGCCGATGACGAAGCCAATATAGAAATCAAAGGTGCCGTAGTTCAGGGTGACCAGCACCCCGGCCAGGCCCGCCATCGCCGCGCCAATCATAAACACCAGCGAAATCACCCGGTCGGTGTTGATACCAAGAATGGCGGCCATGCGCCGGTCCTGCTGCACCGCACGGCAAATCCGTCCCAGCCGCGTGTATTGGATAATCCAGGTAAGCAACGCCATGCCGCACAACGCGGCAATCAGGATAAACACTTTGGTCCAGGTGATTTGCACCACGCCATCGCCCACTTCCATGCGCAATACACCGGACATCAGGGTGGGAATGCCCTGCTGGTTCGGACCCTGACTTATCTGCACGTAGTTTTGCAAAATCAGTGACATACCAATGGCAGAAATCAGCGGTGCGAGACGGGTGGAGTTACGTAACGGACGATAGGCGATGCGCTCGATAGTCCAGCCGTAGACCGCCGTCACCACAATGGTGAAGATCAGGGTGCCGAAAATCAGCAGTGGGAAGGAGTGAATGCCAAAAAAGCTGAGCAGCCCCAGCCCGATGGCACAAAGATAGGCAGAGACCATATACACCTCGCCGTGGGCGAAGTTGATCATGCCGATGATGCCGTAAACCATGGTGTAGCCAATGGCAATCAGCCCGTAAACCGCGCCCAGTGTCAGGCCGTTCACCAGCTGCTGGAGAAAGAAGGCTTCCATATGCAAGTCCCGTGCTTAAAGGGAGCGCAAACTTCGCGCCCAATCGCGAATGGCCCCGCAACACGCGGGGCCGCGTGTCAGCTTACAGCTGGTGATATTTGCCTTTATCGTCCCACTGATACACCACATAATCCGAGACTTTCAGATCGCCTTTGCCGTCCCAGGCTTTTTTGCCCATCACGGTATCAACGCTATTGGCCTTCAGCCACTCACTGGCTTTGGCGTTATCTTTACCTGCGGCTTTGTAAGCGGCGGCCAGCGCCTGCACTGAAGCGTAGGCATACAGGGTATAGCCTTCCGGCTCAAAACCACCGGCGCGGAATTTGGCGATCACCGCTTTGCCGTCAGGAATCTGACGCGGATCCTGACCAAATGTCATATAAACGCCTTTGGTGTATTGCGGGCCGCCCGCTGCGGTTACCATATCTTCAGTCACGATACAGTCACCGGAGAAGAAGGCCGCCGTCACACCCTGCTCACGCATCTGACGTACCAGCGGACCGGCTTCCGGGTGGCAGCCACCGAAGTACACCACATCCGGTTTGACTGAGGCGATTTTGGTCACCAGCGCGTTAAAATCTTTCTCGCCACGCGACAGACCTTCATACAACACCTCGTTGACTCCGCGCTTTTCCAGCGCAGCCTTGGTGGCATCGGCCAGCCCCTGGCCGTAGGTGTCTTTGTCGTGGATCACCGCCACGCGTTTGGCTTTCAGCTTATCGATGATGTAGTTAGCGGCAATCGCCCCCTGCTGATCGTCGCGGCCACACATACGGAACATGGTTTTCATGCCGCGTTCGGTGATTTGCGGGTTAGTCGAGCCGGGGGTAATCGCCAGCACGCCAGCATCGTCATACACTTCGGAAGCGGGCATGGTGGAAGAGGAGCAGAAGTGCCCCACCACGGCCAGTACCTTGTCCTGGTCTACCAGGCGGTTGGCAACGGCGACGGCCTGTTTCGGTTCGCAGGCGTCATCCCCCTGCACCAGCACAATTTTTTCACCATTCACCCCTCCGGCCGCATTGATGTCATCGGCTGCCTGAGTCGCACCCTTCCAGTACTGTGCGCCGTAAGTGGCGTTGGGGCCTGAGAACGGACCGGCCACCCCAATCTTAATATCTGCCTGGGCATAAAACGCCGCGCTCAGGCAACCTGCAATCACAACCTTCAATGGTAATTTTATGAATTTCAAAGACATGCTTTCAATCCTCAACGGGTCAGGAACGGAGCCATACCACGGCCTGGGAGAAATCAATTTCTGAAACTTAACGATGTGCAGTCTGTGACCAGCAGGGCCACGGTTAACAATCAAGCAAAAAGCTCGCCAAAGGTAAGCATTGGTGACAAGTTTTTGCACCGGCATCGCGCCAAAGCGGGAGGGAACGCGTCTGCTGATCTTAACCATAGCCAGCGTTTTAAGACGCACCAGCACTCTGTTGGTGCAGAATGCGGTTGATCACAGATTCTTCATGGTGCTGAGGGGTTTACCCGCTATGCTATAGCCAAATCGGCCCAAAATTGATGCGGGAGAACTTATGAATACACAACGGAACGGCATCAGCAGCCAGCAGGCGCTGGATGAACTTGAGCGGTTATACGCCAACGCGGTAGAGGCGTTACGCAACGCGATTCGCGACTTTACTGAAAACGGACGTTTGCCGGATGAGGCAGCGCGCCAGCAGGGGTTATTTGTCTATCCGGAGCTGCGTATTACCTGGGCTGGCGAGGGTCCGCAACGTAATCGTACCCGGGCCTGGGGCCGTTTTACCCACACTGGCAGCTACAGCACCACCATCACGCGCCCGGCGTTATTGCGTCACTATCTCAGTGAGCAATTGCTGATGATTGAGAAAGAGTACGAGGTGGTGATTGAAGTCGGACCCTCGCAGCAGGAAATTCCTTACCCTTATGTGATTGACGGTTCCGATTTGTCTCTGGACCGCTCGATGAGCGCCAGCATTGCACGCCATTTCCCCACCACCGAACTGTCGCAGATTGGTGATGAAACCGCCGATGGTTTGTTCCATGCTGACGCGCAGCTCCCGCTGTCACACTTTGATGCACTGCGTACCGACTTCTCGCTGGCGCGTCTGCGCCATTACACCGGCACCGCCGTGGAGCACTTCCAGCCGTTTGTGCTGTTTACCAATTACACGCGTTACGTTGATGAGTTTGTCCGCTGGGCAATTGAACAGGTGCAGGATCCCAACACCTCCTACGACAGCCTCGCCTGCGCCGGTGATGTGGTGATCACCAAAGATACCCAGGACCCGGAAGCGATGATGTCGGATCTGGCGTGGAAGAAACATCAGATGCCGGCCTGGCACCTGACCTCACCCAATCGCCGTGGCATTACTCTGGTCAACATTGGCGTGGGTCCTTCCAATGCCAAAACCATCTGTGATCATCTGGCGGTGGTGCGCCCACATGCCTGGCTGATGATAGGGCACTGCGGCGGCCTGCGTGAAAGCCAGACCATTGGCGATTACGTGCTGGCGCATGCTTACCTGCGTGACGATCATGTGCTGGACAGCGTACTGCCGCCGGATATTCCGATTCCGAGCATCGCCGAGGTGCAACGCGCGCTCTACGACGCCACCAAAGCAGTGAGCGGCATGCCCGGTGAAGAGGTCAAACAACGCCTGCGTACCGGAACGGTGGTGACGACAGATGACCGCAACTGGGAACTGCGTTATTCCGCTTCTGCGCTGCGCTTTAATCTCAGCCGTGCGGTGGCGGTGGATATGGAAAGCGCCACCATCGCCGCCCAGGGTTATCGTTTCCGGGTGCCTTATGGCACGCTGTTGTGCGTTTCGGATAAGCCGTTACACGGTGAAATCAAACTGCCTGGTCAGGCAAATCGCTTCTATGAAGGGGCGATTTCCGAGCATTTGCAAATTGGGATTTGTGCGGTCGAGCTGCTGCGCGCCGAGGGGGATAAGTTGCATTCACGCAAATTGCGTACCTTTAATGAACCGCCGTTCAGGTAATTAATGTCACCGCTCCTTTGTGGGCGGTGCAATCCTCCGATCATGACTTCAACATGCGATAAAGCTCACATCACTTAAACTAAACTTTAGTATAGTTTTTTGTGTTATGGTACGGTACCGTAAAGTTTTGCCAGTTGAATGTACTCATGATGGAGGGAGAGATAATGGCAGCTATACCTGTATTAAAATTATCTTTGTTAGATGGGGATCGGAATGACAAAGATAAATTTATTGGCTTATTGAACGAAGCAGCCCACGATGTTGGTTTTTTCTATCTTAGCGATCATGGCGTCGCAGCATCATTCCTGACTGAAGTTCGTGAACAAACCCGAAAGTTTTTTTTATTATCTGAAGAAGAAAAACTCTCGGTTTCAATGATTAATTCCCCTCATTTCAGAGGATATAACCGAGCCGGTAATGAATTAACCAACGGTAAAGCAGACTGGCGAGAACAATTTGATATCGGGGCAGAACGGAAGCCCTATAACTTAACGGATAAGGATCCTATCTGGATGGGCTTGCATGGTTTTAATCAATGGCCTGCATCCTTGCCTGAGTTGAAGAATACCCTTCTTTTCTACAACAATATATTAACCAACATCTCTCTGAGATTACTCAGAAGCCTTGCATCAGGTCTGGGGTTGCCAGAAAATTCCTTTGACAAAATATACGGTGACACACCGAACGAACATATCAAACTCATCAGATATCCACGTTGTAAAAAAATAACCGAGACTCAGGGTGTGGGGGCTCATAAAGATTCTGGTCTTTTGACGTTAATTCTTCAGGACGAAAATAAAGGCTTACAAGTTAAGACTACCGATAATAAGTGGGTTGATGTTTCCCCAATTGATAATACCTTTGTGGTTAATCTGGGCGAGCTACTGGAGTTAGCCACTAACGGATACCTCAAAGCAACCGTTCATAAGGTTCTGGCCCCGGCAGGAGAGAATGACAGAATTTCAGTGGCCTATTTCTTAGGTGCCAGTCTCGATTCTGTCGTACCGGTATTCAGATTGCCCGCAGAATTAACCTCAGACTCCTCATTTATCGAAACTGACCCAAACAACCCGCTACTCAGAGATGTGGGTCTGAATTATATGAAGGGAAGGCTGCGCTCTCATCCCGATGTTGCTAAGAAATATTATGCAGAATGGGGCAATTTTCTATGAAAAATAAACTGGTAGTGATAACGGGAGCCAGTTCCGGATTTGGCGCTGAAGTTGCCAGGGCACTGAGCAACAGGGGATATTGTCTTGCTCTCCTGGCTCGTCGTATCGATAAGTTACGTGCAATGAATCTTGCAAACTCCCTGTGTTTTGAAGTCGATGTTACCTGTCGTGAACAGGTTTTTAATGCTATTCGTAAGGCTGAAGAGAAGTTTGGCGACGTAGATTGCATCATAAACAATGCGGGAGTGATGTTGTTGGGCGAATTAGAGTATCAGAATCATGACGAATGGAACCGAATGATTGATACCAATATTAAAGGCGTCATTCATGGTATGCAGGCGGTCTTGCCCTCAATGCGCGAACGGAAAACAGGAACAATAATCAATATCTCCTCCCTGGCGGGTCAAAAGACCTATCAATACCATGCTGCATATTGTGCAACTAAGTTCGCCGTGCACGGTTTGTCCGACAGCGTTCGCTGGGAGGTTGCCCCGGACAACGTCAGAGTGATCACCATTTCCCCAGGAGCCGCCGAAACAGAGCTTATCAGCCATATTAGCGACGACTTCGTGAAAAATGATTATATCGAATGGAAAGAAAGCATAGGCGGTGTCATTTCTGCCAAAAATGTTATTGACAGCATCATATTTTCATACGAACTACCGCAATCAGTATGTGTGCGCGATCTTAAAATTGCGCCGACAAGACAGCAAAATTAATACTCTTTATTTTTTATTATATGAGGAAAGGCCAGCTATTCAGAGTCAGTAAATAAGATGACATTTACACCCTTCAGTGTAAATCCTTCCTTTTATTCAGGATCCTTTTTATCGCTTCCTGCTCTGTTTCTGCGCCTTCTACCTCACCTTCACAAATAGCAATCCAGTAGTCGGGCAGCTTGCCTTTTTGTTGTGGCAAATGAAATGTTTTGAGCTTTTTTTCTTTGTTTTTCATGACAATGATCGTCCTTGTTAATTGCACACATGCAAGGCATGACAGCAATATCCTTCCAATAAAATGATATAAGCGCGAGAACATTCAATATGACTACTAATGATAGTAGGGTTATTTTTCAGAAACCTCAAGCCGAAGAGTTATTTTTTGAGTGGTTTTGTGATCACCCTATTATTCACTGGAATACTGGCATTATGTTGGTAAAAAACTCAAATCATGAATTTATCGCATCAAACTCAGTATTCAGTAGTTATTCAGGTTACACGCCAGAATCCCTCATAGGCCTGAATGATGAACATATGCCATGGGCAGAAAATAAAGATATTTACATAAATCACGAAAAAGACATTCTTTCGGGTTTAGAATATAACGTTATTGAACCGCTAAGTGGTGTTGTAAAAACCTGCCTATTTACCAGTAAAAAAGTCATCTACTCCAAAAGCGGAAAACCATCAGGCACGATCGCAACAGCACTGATTTTCAATGGCTCAGTTGAATTTGGCAACCTTGCAGGTACTGCTTCCAGCATGAGAGTTTGCGACTATTCCGGATTCAACCTGACAATTGTTGAGTCGAGAGTATTATTTTATCTTCTGAAAGGTTTTTCACGCCGAAAGATATCCGAACTGGCAGGAATATCAACTTCATCGCACGATTTTCATTTGATGAATATTAAGGAAAAGTTCAGAGTCGATACGCGGGACCAACTTGTTTTTTTCTGTTATCAAAATGGATTGCATGAGTTTATGCCCTATCACATTGTTCTTTAATTTATTTTATCAACCTCATCTCATCATAACTGCCTAAACCTATGAATTTTCATAGGTGTTTTTTTGCTTCTGATTTACATCATTTATCACTCCATATATAAATCATCACATGACGTAGAGATACTCAATTTAACGGATGAATAGGCAGTGGAGCGAAAAGGGAAAATGAATCTTAAAGACTGGCATATAGAGGATATTCTTGCTGCTGTTAGAAAAAAGAAGAAGTCTCTCGCTGCACTTTCAAGGGAAAATGGCCTTGCTGCTGGAACATTAAATAATGCCCTGCGAAAACCCTGGCCACGAGGAGAAAAAATTATTGCGCATGCATTAGGCCTGACTCCCGACGAAATATGGCCCAGTCGGTACCCAGGTGGCAAGAAAAAACAAAAAAAACCACCACCAGAAAAGAATATTGAATCTTAAAGGGCGACTGCGCGATAAATCGCGCCGCTACAAATGCGCTGCGGTTTTTGCTAATCAATTCAGAGAGATGGACATAACCGTAGCGGCGCGATTTATCGCGCGCCGTTAAAAGGCACAGCAACAAGGCTCATTAGCACGGAATTCGGGGCCGGTCACAGGAAATGCAAAGGGCGGCCATTGCACATGCCGCCCTTTGTCCGGTCGCCCACCAGCGAGCTGAAACTACCTTAGCCCGTGGCGAACGCAATCACTCTGCAGCGATTACGCACTCAGCCAACCCAGTTTAATCACAAACAGGATCGACATAATAATCAGCGCCGCATTTACCTCTTTAGTACGCCCGCTCAACAGCTTCACTACCGTCCAGGTAATAAAACCAAACGCAATACCGTTGGCGATGGAGTAAGTCAGCGGCATGGTCAGCGCAGTCACGGTGACTGGTGCTGCGGTGGTGATGTCTTTCCAGTCAATCTCCGCCAGGCCGGATGCCATCAGCACGGCGACAAACAGCAGCGCCGGAGCCGTTGCGAATACCGGCACGCTACCCGCCAGCGGCGAGAAGAACAGGCTGAGCAGGAACAGAATGGCAACCACAATCGCCGTCAGACCGGTACGACCACCGGCGCTGACGCCCGCTGCCGATTCCACATAACTGGTGGTGGTTGAGGTACCCAGCAGTGAACCAAACAATGCTGCCGCACTGTCGGCAATCAGCGCACGGCCCATTTTCGGCACGTTACCCTGCTCATCCGCCAGACCGGCACGCTTCGTCACACCCAGCAACGTACCGGTGTTGTCGAACACGTCCACAAACAGGAAGGCAAAAATCACGCTCACCAGGCCGACGTTAAAGGCACCCGCGATATCCAGATGCAGGAAAGTCGGGGCGATTGACGGCGGCGCAGAGAACACGCCACCAAACGGCGTCAGGCCAATGCCCATCGACAGGAAGGTGACGATCAGAATACCGATCAGCACAGCACCGGTTACGCGACGCGCTTCCAGCACCACGATGATGACAAAGCCCAGCAGTGCCAGCAGTGGACCCGGCTTGGTCAGATCACCCAGACCCACCAGCGTCGCCGGGTTATCTACCACGATACCCGCCCCTTCCAGCGCAATCAGCGCCAGGAACAGGCCGATACCCGCCGCAATCCCGGCGCGCAATGGCAACGGGATGCTGGCAATAATCCATTCACGAATTTTGAACACCGACAAGGCAAAGAAGATACAGGCAGAGAGGAATACCGCACCCAGCGCGATTTGCCAGGTGTAGCCCATATGCAGTACCACTGTGTAAGTAAAGAAGGCGTTGAGGCCCATACCCGGTGCCAACGCAATCGGGTAGTTGGCAATCAGGCCCATCAGGACGCAGCCAATCGCCGCCGCCAGACAGGTCGCCACAAAGACCGCACCCTTATCCATGCCAGTGGCACCGAGGATGCTTGGGTTAACGAACAGGATATAGGCCATTGCCAGGAAGGTGGTTATGCCCGCAATAACTTCGGTGCGGACCGTTGTGTTGTGCGCTTTTAGCTTGAATAGTTTTTCTAACATCATCATCTCTCGTGATGGGGAGACGTCACTGACGTGCGTTCTCTTGCCAATGGGGTGTGCATGCGCGTTATTGTTTCGGGAAAAAGCAGACGGGGCTGCATGCTCTGCCATCGATCCGCCTTGTATACAAACTCCTTTCCCCTCAGTCCTCATAGCAATTGCTATGCCATGCCGGGACGCAATCGTTTACCTTCTCAATCACAGCACCGGCTAAGACTATTCTGAACCAGAACGAGGCGCGATTATGGTGCATTGCACCATGTCCGCGCAATCGTTTTCCCACACGTCAATGGGGGCATGAAAAAAGATTGCGGTAACGCACGCTTTCGCATTCTGTCAGGCGATGTCGCTCACGTTTCTGTTGCCTGATGCAGCAGGCAAAAGCGGTCGGTATACACTCTCCGTTAACTCTTCCATAACAAAAGAGGCCCGTAATGAAGCCCGCAATTCTGGTAGTGGATGACGATCGTGCCGTCTGCGAACTGCTGCATGATGTGTTGAGTGAACATGTTTTTACCGTTTATAGCTGCCACCAGGGCAAAGACGCGCTGACCTTACTGGCGGCGCATCCGGAAATTTCGCTGGTCATGCTGGATATGATGCTGCCGGACACCAACGGCCTGCTGGTGTTGCAGCAGATGCAACGACAACGGCCCGAACTGCTGGTGATCATGCTGACCGGCATGGGATCGGAAGCGGATATGGTGGTCGGGCTGGAAATGGGCGCGGACGATTATATTGCCAAACCCTTCAATCCCCGCGTGGTGGTGGCACGCGCCCGTGCCGCATTACGCCGTTGCGGACGGCTGGCGCAACCAGACAACCTTCAGGATGACGGCTGGCAATTTAATGGCTGGCGGCTGGATGAAGCACGTTGCCAGTTGTTCAACCCCCAGCGCGAAAGTGTGCCGCTCACCCAGGGCGAGTATGCGCTGCTGCGCGCGCTGGTGTGCCATGCACGCAAAGTGCTGACGCGCGATCAATTGCTGGAACTCACCCACAGCGAAACCCTGGATGTATTTGATCGCACCATTGATGTGTTGATCATGCGGCTGCGGCGCAAGATTGAAATGAATCCGCACCAACCCAGCCTGATCCGCACCATCCGCGGCCTCGGTTATGTTTTTTCCGCCGATGTGATGCGCCCGGCGTCGGTAGCGCCGGTCACGCAAATCGCCTGACCCATCCAGCGCTGCATCTCACTCAAAGGGCGGGTGCCGTCCAGCGCATTGGCCGCATGCAAATTGAAACAGGCGCAGGTATGCGCCAGCTTTAGGGTGTCGGTCATCGGCCAGCCCTGGTGGCTGGCATACAGTACCCCGGCACAGAAGGCATCCCCTGCGCCGACGCTGCCAACAATCTCCTCCGGCTGTAACTGCCACGCCGGTTGCCAGTGCCCTTCACCACCGACCTGCAATCCCCATGCGCCCTCGGGGGCATGGATCACCACGCGCTGACGCACCCCCTGCTGCGCCAGCCAGCGGGCAGCGGCAGCAAAGCTGGCGGGTGCTGCCAGTCCCTGTGTACTGCGCAGGCTGATGCCGGTGAGCGATTGCGCTTCCAGTTCGTTAATCACCAGATAGTCGAGCCAGCGTAACGCGGGCACCACCAATGCCTGATACTCCCCGGCACGCGACACCAGATCGAGTGAGGTCAGATAACCGCGCTGCTGCATCTGCGCCAGCAACTGTGCGCTGCGCGTGCCCCAGGTTGTATCCGGCACATCGAGGGCATCCAGCAGCAGCAGATACCCCAGATGGAAGATGCGATGATCGGTATTCACCGTGGCAAACTGCGCCAGATCGAGCTGCGCATTGGCTCCCCGCGCATGGAAGAAAGTGCGCTGCCCATCGGGCGTGGTCATCACCTGGGTCATGGCGGTATTCACGCTGCGGATACGCTGGACAAAACGTCGTTCAACATGATGCTGGTCCAGCAGTTGCACCAGGTAGTCGCCGTCGCTGTCCTCACCGATCGTCCCGACAGCCGCCAGCGGCAGGTTGATCTGCATACGTGCCAGGGTGAATAACACATTCGGCACCGCACCACCGCTACACTTTTCGCTGTGGTGGATTTCGGCCAGCCAGCCCTGCTCCGGCCAGTGGCTGATACGCTGCACATGATCCACCAGCATGCTGCCTGCCGCTAAGATGCCGCTGCGTGCCACCATCTCAGACTCTCCCGGCGCTGCCAAATACCCGCATCTGCTGCGCCACCACGTTGGCGATATCGCGCTCCACTGCCATCAGCAGTTCGGCAAAGGCATCGTAGCGCGCTTCACGCTGGGCAATCTGGCTCTCAATCGCCCCCAGCGCCGCCTGAGACATGCCGGTGTAGAAATTGATTTTATGAATACCCAGGCTGATGGCGTGACGGAAATCCGCATCGCTGATGCCGGAACCGCCGTGCAGCACCAGCGGCACGCGCGCCGCATCGCGGATCGCCGCCAGCCGGTCGAAATCGAGTTTCGGTTCGCCTTTGTATTTACCATGCGCATTACCAATCGCCACCGCCAGACAATCAATGCCGGTGCTGCGCACAAACTCCGCCGCCAGTCGGGGATCGGTAAATTTATCGCTGTCCGCCTCACCAAACAACGCGCCACCTTCATCCCCGCCGACCGCGCCGAGTTCCGCTTCCACCGACACCCCGAGCGCGTGGCAGATCTTCACCACTTCCTGGGTCTGGCGCACATTCTCGTCATAACTGAGGGTGGAACCATCAAACATCACCGAGGTAAAACCGAGACGGATCGCCTGCATCACCGCCTCGAAATGCAGGCCGTGATCGAGGTTAAGCACCACCGGAATATCGTGCAATGCCGCCTCTGTGCGGATGGCCGCAATCAGATGATCGAGGCTGACATACTTAAAATGCACTTCGGCGATATTGATGATAAACGGCGAACGCTGCTGCTCTGCCGCATGGAACAGGGCACGCAGAAAGTGGGTATCGAGCACGTTAAACGCGCCGAGGGCATAACCGTTTTGTTGCGCATGAGCCAGGCCCTGCGCCAGTGAGATCAGTGCCATATCGTTGCTCCTTCAGTCCAGCCAGCGGGCATATTCGTTACACAGCAGCCAGCGCGGGTCTTCATCCTCATCAATCGGGTTGAAGCGCGCCAGCGGGGTGAGAAAGACGTTGTCGTGCTCGTCATCGTTCGGCATGGAAACCTCCCCCACCAGCACGTCGCCATAACCCTCTTCGCCCCAGAAGCTGTGCCAGATACCTGGCACCAGGGTGACGCTCTCCCCCGGCGACAGGCGCAGTTGTGATCCAGCAGCATGGGTCTGACGGATGCCATCGAGGGTGACGTTCACCGGTGTGTTGGCCAGCCGGTCGCCATCACGATTGTGCAGCGTCACAATCAGGTTGCCGCCGCCACGATTGATAATGTCTTCCATCTTTTGCGGGTGGTAGTGCATCGGCGTCACCTGCCCTTCCCGCACGTGCATGATCTTTTCCGCGTAGGGTTTCGCCCACGGCTTGCCGCCGCGCGAACCGTTACGCAGGGTGAACAGGGTTAAACCGGTCTGAAAGAAATCCTGCGCGCCAAAGCTGGTAACATCCCAGCCGAGGTGCAGCGCCAGCAGCTCGTCGGCCGCTGGCTTATCCAGCGCACGCCACTGGCTCAGGCCGTAATCGGCCCAGCTGGGCAGATGGACATCCTGGCGCATAAAGAATTCACGGGTGAGTTGCAGAATGGTATTCACTTCCGAACGTTGCATCACTGCGTCTCCGGTCAGTGGAAAGTGGGGGCGGCCCATGGCGCACCGCCCGCGTCGGTTATTTCACCGTCCAGCCTTTGTAGCTGCTGACATTGTTGCGGTCGATCATCGACACCGGGATCAGCACTGGCTTATCCGGCGCAGGTTTGCCTTGCAGGATGTCATAACCGATCTCCACCGCTTTTGCCGCCATCACCTGCGGGTCCTGCGCCGGGGTGGCGACAAACAGCGAACCTTTGCGTTTCAGCGCCTCTTCACCGTCCGGGCTGCCATCGACGCCAACAATAAAGAATTCGTGGCGCTGCGCCTGTTTAGCCGCTAAATCCGCGCCGATGGCGGTAGGATCGTTAATGGCGAACACCGCATCAATTTTCGGGTTAGCCGACAGCAGGCCGGTCATCACCTCCAGACCACCTTCACGGCTGCCTTTGGCGTTCTGGTTGGAGGACAGGATCTTGATATCCGGGTGGGTTTTGAACTCGTTCATGCAGCCTTCCACGCGGTTCTGCACCGCTGAAACCGGCGGTCCGTTAATGATCACCACGTTGCCTTTATCTTTCAGGCGGTCAGAGATGTATTTACAGGCCATTGCCCCTGCTGCGGTGTTATCGGAGGTGATGGTGGCATCGGCACCTTCGGCGGCCACGTCCACCGCCACCACCACGATCCCGGCATCACGGGCGCGTTTAACGGCAGGCGCGATCCCTTTCGAGTCAGCGGCATTGAGGATGATCATGTCCACTTTGGCGGCGATAAAGTTGTCGATTTGCGCCACCTGCTGGCCGAGATCGTAACCGCTGGAGACCAGCGTCACTTTCACGTCATCTCCTGCCAGCTTACGTGCTTCCAGTGCCGCCCCTTTGGTGATCTGCACGAAGAACGGGTTGGCGAGGTCGCCGACGGTGACACCAATGGCTTTTAACTCTTTGGCCTGGACCAGCGGTGCGCTGAGAAGCGTGGCCGCCAGCAGTCCGGTGATAATCGGATTAAAACGCATAGTCGATGTTCTCCTGCTTTTTTTGTTGGTATTGCATTGCGCGATAAATCGCGCCGCTACAAAATCGTGCGCCATCCCGTAGCGGCGCGATTTATCGCGCGTGTTTTTCTCTTTCAACCCACGTGATGCCGGGTACGGTACTTGTCGATCAACACAGCGATAATGATCACCCCCCCCTTAATCACCAGCTGCCAAAAGTACGACACCCCCATCAGCGTCATGCCGTTGTTCAGCGTGGCGATAATCAACGCACCAATCAGCGTGCCGGTGATAGTGCCGATACCGCCTACAAAGCTGGTGCCGCCAAGGATCACCGCAGCAATCGCGTCCAGCTCGTAGCCCACCCCGAGGTTGCCGTTGGCGCTGTATAGCCGCGAGGCGCTCATCAACCCGCCCAGCCCGGACAGCAGGCCACTGACGGCATAGACGAACGCCAGTACCGCCCCGACTTTGATACCGGTGAGACGTGCCGCCTGCATATTGCCGCCCACCGCGTAGATATGAACCCCAAGCGTGGTACGGCGCAGAATGAACCAGCACAAGGCAATCACCGCAAAGGCAATGACAATCAGCCACGGAATCGGCCCAATATAGCCATTGCCTATCCACTCAAAGTTAATGTCGGAGTTAATCACCGTGGTGCCGTCCGCCAGCAGATAAGCCGCGCCCCGCAAGGCGGTGTAGGTGCCTAGGGTGACGATAAACGGCGGCAGTCCGGCCCAGGCCACCAGCAGGCCGTTGAACAGCCCCATGATCAGGCCCGCCCCCAGCGCCGCCGGGATGGTCAGGCTGGCAAACGCCGGGTCGAGCGAAACCACCATCGCCACCACCGCCGTGGTGCCGAGCATCGAACCAACCGACAAATCAATGCCGCCGGTAAGGATGACAAAGGTCATGCCTGCCGCCAGCACGATGTTGATTGATGCCTGCCGGGTGATGTTCAGCAGGTTGGCTTCGGTAAAAAAGTTGGGTGCAACAAAACCAAACACCGCGACGATCAGAATCAAAATTGGCAGGATGCCGACGGTCTGCAACAGATCCGCCATCAGCGCGCGTTTCAGCGTCGGGTTTTTCATACGGGTGGTTTCACTGGTCATCCGCGTCTCCTCAAGGCTCGACCGGCTGTGCGCCGGTGGCCAGTGTCATAATGTTTTCCTGGCTAATCTCTTCACCGCTCAGTTCACCGGCAATGGTGCCTTCGCGCATCACGTATACCCGGTCGCTCATCCCCACCACTTCCGGCAGTTCACTGGAGATCATCAGAATCGCCACACCCTGCTGCGCCAGCTGGCTCATCATGCGGTAGATTTCACTTTTGGCACCGACATCCACGCCACGCGTGGGTTCATCGAGGATCAGGATGCGTGGGGCAATCGCCACCCAACGCGACACCAGCAGCTTCTGCTGATTGCCGCCGGACAGGCCACCGGCGCGCACCTGAGCATGGGGCACACGAATGTTGAGGGTCTGGATCGCCTCGCTGGCGATCTTCTGGCCTTTGCGGCGATTGAGCAGGCCATAGCTGGCGTCACGTTCCAGCGTCGCCATCACAATGTTTTCCTGAGCGGCCAGTTCGAGAAACAACCCCTGCTCTTTACGGTTCTCGGTGAGAAAGCCAATGCCGTGGGCGATAGCTTCACGCGGGGAGTGGATTTTGACCTTCTCGCCGTCAATCCAGACCTCGCCGCCACTCGATTTGTGTACACCAAAAATCAGCTGCGCCAGTTCGCTGCGCCCGGCCCCCACCAGGCCCGCCAGCCCGACAATCTCTCCGGCGCGCACCGCCAGGCTGCTGGGATGGACCTTTTTGCCGTCTGTCAGGTGGTTAACTGCAAGGCGAATTTCACCGAAAGGAATGGTGCGATCTTTGTTGAACAGATCACTGAGCGGACGCCCGACCATCATACGCACCAGTTCGCTGGCGTTGAGTTGATCACGCGTCAGACTGCCGACGTACTGACCATCACGCAGCACGCTGACGCGGTCGGAGAGTTCATACACCTCCGCCATGCGGTGGCTGATATAGATGATCGCCATCCCCGCACTACGCAGACGTTTGATCAAGGCAAACAGCTGCTCGGTTTCACGGTTGGAGAGCGCAGCGGTGGGTTCATCCATCACCAGGATGCGGCTGTTGCGATGCAGCGCGCGGGCGATCTCCACCTGCTGCTGCTCGGCAATGCTGAGACGG
The DNA here is from genome assembly GCF_047947045.1 of Pantoea sp. App145. NCBI lineage: Bacteria > Pseudomonadati > Pseudomonadota > Gammaproteobacteria > Enterobacterales > Erwiniaceae > Pantoea > Pantoea sp. App145. Next base: position 239,136 of record NZ_CP133290.1, on the reverse strand, counting down.
CTGACCAGATCGGTGGCGCTGAACTGCGCACCAAGGCGATCGATCACCTGCTGCGCCTCTTCCGCCATCTGGCGACGCTTAACCAGACCCACGCGGGTGATTTCGCTACCGAGAAAGATGTTTTCCGCCACCGTCAGATTGGGGGCCAGATTGATCTCCTGATAAATCAGGGTGATGCCTGCCGCCAGCGCGTCTTTCGGTCCTTTGATGACATAGGGTTGACCATCAATCAGGATTTCTCCACTGCTGGCGGTGTATGCCCCGGCCAGAATTTTCATCAGCGTGCTTTTGCCCGCGCCGTTTTCTCCCATCAGCGCATGCACCTCGCCGGGCCAGACTGTCAGATCCACCCCTTTCAGCGCGTAGAAACTGCCAAAGCGCCGGGTAATTTCCCGCATTTCCAGAATCGGTGTGGCCGCCATCGGTTCGCTCCTGCTGGCAAATCGTGCAGCGAGTTAAGCAATGACAGATAAATGGAAAATGTCAGCCACCATTCATATTTGTCATAAAGCGCCGACCTGGCACTTCTATACTCGCGCAGAAAAGGGCCGGTTGGAGGACGCAGCATGAGTCGAAGTCTGCACTGGCAGGTGGGCGCGCGCGGTCGCCTGCTGCTGTTTAATCTGCTGGTGGTGTGCGTCACCCTGGCGGTGGGTCTGGTGGCGATTAGTGGATTTCGCCACGCCGGTCACATTCAGGAACAGGCGCAGGCACAAACCCTCGCCGATATGAGCGGCAGCCTGGCGCTGGCACGCGACACCGCCAACGTGGCAACCGCCGCAGTACGGCTTTCCCAGGTGGTGGGCGCGCTGGAGTACCAAAGTGAATCGGCGCGCCTGCAACAAACCCAGCAGGCATTGCAGCACTCGCTGAATCAACTGGCGCGTGCACCGCTGGCATTGCTGCAACCGGCCTTGCTGCAACGCATCCGTGAACGCAGCCAGATGCTGGAGCAAAGCATCAATCAGCTGTTGCTCAAGGGCCATGAGCGCCATCTGCAACGCAACCTGATGCTGAGCGGCCTGTGGCAGGCTCAGTTGCTGCTCAACCATATCGATAGCCTGGCAGTGCAGCAGCCCTTTTCCCCCGACCTGCGCCAGCAAACGACTCGCCTGCTCACCGTCGCCATTCAATCCACTACGCCACAGGCAGCAGTACGCCAGCTGAATACGCTATTCGGTGCCTGGTCAGCGCTGCCAACGCAGGGGGTACTGGCGGATAAAGTGCAGCAACTGGTCAGCACCGAACGTGTACTACTGCCGGTTGCCACCGAGCTGGATCAGAGCGATATCGCCATTGCCTACGCCACCTATCGCATCAAAGCGCTGGTGGCCATGCTTAACGATGACATCACTCATTACGTGCAGCTGGTGGCGCAGCAAACTGACACTCGCAGCCAGGCCACCCATCAGGAGCTGGACTCCATCATCGGCTTTATCGGCCTGTTTATGCTGCTGGCGCTGCTGATCACCGGGTATGCCGGTTACTACATTTATCGCAACCTGGGTTCCAGCCTGACAGCCATCGCCCACGCCATGACGTTGCTGGCGCAGGGGGAGAAAAGCGTCAATGTGCCCGGGCTGGCGCGACGTGACGAGCTGGGGGATCTGGCGCGTGCCTTTAACGTGTTCGCGCGCAATACCGCCTCACTGGCCCATACCTCGCGGCTGCTGAAAGAGAAAAGTAACCAGCTGGAGTCTACCTTTCTGGCGATGCGCGATGGCTTTGCCCTGTTCGACAACAGCGGCGGGCTGGTGGTGTGGAATGCGCAATACGCGCAACTGCTGGGTATCGCCCCGCGTGAACTGCATCGTGGCCTGCATTATCAGCAATTGCTGAAACGGCTGGAGATTGAACTGAACGGGCTGGGCGAGGCCCAGGAAGTGCGGCTGGCAGATGGTCGCACGCTGGAGCTGCGCTTCAGCCCGGTGCCACGGCGTGGCATGGTCAACACCGTGCTGGAACGCACCACGCGCAAAGCACTGGAAGAGGCGCTGCTGCATAGCCAGAAAATGAAGGCGGTTGGGCAACTCACCGGCGGGCTGGCCCACGATTTCAACAATCTACTGGCGGTGATTATTGGCAGCCTGGCCCTTACCGTCGATCAACTGCCCCCCGGCACCCTCGCCAGTCGTATCGAACGCGCAAGACAAGCGGCTGACCGTGCCGCCCAGCTCACCCAGCGTCTGCTGGCTTTTTCACGCAAGCAGGCACTCTACCCACGCGCCGTGTCGGTGGTCGATTTGGTGGATAATTTGCAGGGCCTGTTGCAGCACTCGCTGCTGCCAGGCCAGCAACTGGTGATTGAGGCCGAGCGCCCCGGCTGGCCCGCGTGGATCGACGCCGGGCAGCTGGAGAATGCGCTGATGAATCTGGTGGTCAATGCGCGCGATGCGATGGAAAAACAGAGCGGCACCATCCGTCTGCGCGTCTGGCATCAGCAATGCGACGAAGGCGACCGTGTCACCATTGAAGTGATCGACCACGGCTGCGGCATGTCCGCCGAGGTGCAGACGCAGGTGTTCGAACCGTTTTTCACCACCAAAGCGATTGGCAGCGGTAGCGGGCTGGGGTTGTCGATGGTGTATGGCTTTGTGCGTCAGTCCGGCGGGCAAATCGAACTGGAAACCGCGCCCGGCCAGGGCACCACGGTGCGCCTGTTACTGCCGCGTGCTCCTGATGTGGCACAGCCCGCATCCGTCGTTGCGCCCCACTTGCTGAGCGCCAGTGCCGACCGGCTGGTGCTGGTACTGGATGACGAACCGGCGGTGCGCCAGACGTTGTGCGAACATTTACATCAGCTGGGCTACCTGACGCTGGAGTGTGGCGATGGCGAAAGCGCGCTGACGCTGCTGCGCCAGACGCCAGATATCGAACTGCTGATCAGTGATCTGATGCTACCCGGCAACCTCAACGGTGCCGATGTGATCCGCCAGGCGCAGCAGCAGTGGCCGCAACTGGCGACGCTGCTGATCAGTGGACAGGATTTGCGCCAGACGCCGGTGATGCTGCCGCTGTGTGAGCGGCTGGCAAAACCCTGGCATCAGGCGCAGCTGGTGCAGGCGCTGGAACGCGCCTGGCAGCGCAGTGAACGGCTCAGTCGCGCGCGGCGGGCTGCCACAGCGGCACCGCTTTCCCGGTGATGTAACGTTTACGCAGACGGCTGGAGACAACATCCATAATCATCACGATCGCCGCGAGGATCACGGTGATAAACATCACCACATCCCAGTTCCACAGGCGCATGTTCTCGGCATACACCAGGCCGACACCACCTGCGCCGACAAAGCCCAGCACTGCCGCCGAGCGGGTGTTGGATTCAATCTGGTACAGGCTGAGGGCGAGGAAAGTCGGGAACGACTGGGTGAAAATACCGAAGCGGTGTTTTTGCAGGCTGTTGGCCCCGACGGCTCCCAGGCCACGGCTCGGCGAACGTTCCACCGCTTCGTGTCCTTCAGCATACAGTTTGCCGAGCAGGCCAATGTCCTGCATCACAATCGCCAGCACCCCGGCCAGCGGCCCCATGCCGACCGCGCGCACAAAGATCAGACCCCAAATCGCCATATCGATGCCGCGCAATATATCCAGTACACGACGCATCAGCAGCGAAATCGGGCGGGTAAGCGGGTCGTGCATCACGTTACGCGCCGCCAGGAAGGAAATCGGTAGCGCCAGCAGCGTCGCGGTGAAGGTACCGGCAAACACAATCGCCAGCGTGATGCCAATCTGCGACAGGTAATAACCGAATGGCCAGTTGGCGAAATCCTGCCAGACAAACATGCGCAGGAAATAACGTCCCAGCTGCTGGCAGCCAATCAACAGGCGACTCCATTCGATACCAAAAACTTCAAAGAAAAAGATGTAGTAGAGCAGCACGGCCAGCGCGATCAGCGCAATGCGGCGCAGATAACGCTTTTGCGCGGCAAACAGCGCCGGGTGTTCCTGCTTCAGTTTGCCGATATCCGGGGCCAGAGCAATCATGCGCGTTCTCCTTCCACCACGCGACGGCGCAGCCAGCCAGAGATCGTATCCAGCAGCGACACCACCACGATGATCAGCAGCAGCGTAATGCTGACCTGATCGTAACGGTCGAGTTTGATATTGGTCATCAGCTCCTGGCCGATACCCCCTGCCCCTACCAGACCCAGAATGGTGGAGGAGCGGAAATTAATCTCCAGACGCATAAAGCTGTAGGAGAGGAAGGTCGGTTTGACCTGCGGCCAGAAGGCAAAACGCATGCGCTGCAATTTGCTGGCACCGCAGGCGGCCAGGCCGCGTACCGGCTTGTCGGAAGCACTTTCAATCGATTCGTAGAACAGCTTGGTCAGGCTGCCAACGGTGTGCAATGCCAGCGCAAGAAAGCCGGGAATGGCACCGATGCCAAAGGCCATCACGAACATCACCGCCCACGCCAGTTCCGGCATGGTGCGCAAAAAGGCGACAAACGCGCGAATGGCGAGACGCACGCCAGCGGGAGATTGTGTATTGTCGGCGGCGAAAAAGGCCAGCCCGGCGGCGATAGCCACGCCAATCACCGTTGATGAAATCGCCAGCTGTAAGGTTTCCCAGATCAGCGGCAACTGAATATTCAGGCGATAGCCCCAATACGCGAAGGAACCTTCGGTTTTCACATCAGCAAACAGCACCGGAAAATGCAGCACCGGCATGGTTTCGCCAATGTAATCAAAGAAATGTGGCAATGATTGCCAGACAGTGACCAGGTTGAATTCCGCGATTTTGCCCGCAGCAAGATACAGCGCCACCAGCAACAGCGACCACAGCAACGTGTCACGCTTTTGCTGACGACGGATGCGTTGATAGTAGTGTTCGAAATCGGTCAAAGGGGAGGTCCTGTGGTTGGAATGCGTACCATAACGATGCGATTTAACGCGCAATGAATTGCGCCGCTACGGCAGTGTGCACGATTTCGTAGCGGCGCGATTTATCGCGCAGAGAAAGCGTTAGCCGCGGCTGCCCTTCATCAGGTCACGCTTCATATCAATGATGTTCTGATAGTCAGCGACAGTTGCCGGGCCGATATGCTGCTCACCGCCCACTGCTTTAACAAAGCAGCTGTGATCTTCTTTATCCAGTTTCTTGATGGTTGCCACCACTTTTTCTTTAAAGTCGGCTGGCAGATTGTTGCTCACCAGGATTGGGCCGTTCGGGATCAACGGTGATTTCCAGATGATGCGAATCTGTTTCATCAGGTCCGGGTGGTCCATACGAATCAAACGACCAAACGCACCTGAGGTGTAACCGGTGTTGTAATCACCCACCAGTGAAGTCCAGGTTACCGCGCCGTCAAACTGACCATTCAGCACGCCGAGGATGTCCTGCTCGTGGCCGCCGGAGAAGGTCACGTTAGAGAAGGTGCCTTTGTACTTATCATCCACCGTGCCGCCAAACTCTTTCTTGAATGCCTGGTTCGGCATCAGGAAGCCAGAGGTCGAATCCGGGTCGGCCATGCCGAAGGATTTACCTTTCAGGTCTTCCAGCTTTTTGTACGGGCTGTCCGCTTTAACGATCACCACCGAGTGGTAACCTTGTGAACCGTCTTTGTCATCCACCACGATACCAACGATATCGACCGCTTTCGGGTTCTGCAGGTAGACCGAGGCATACGATGCCGGTGACATGCTCAGTACCAGGTCAATTTTGTTACCCAACAGGCCCTGAATCACGCCTGAGTAGTCAGAAGAGTTACGCAGTTGGGTGTCAACATTCAGCTCTTTGTCGAAGAAAGTTTTCACACACTGGTTGTCGCCAATCTGCTGCGTGGCGTTCTGGCCACCCAGAATCCCGAGGTTAAGTTGCTTAGGGGCATCCGCTGCGTTAACGCCAAAAGCCATCAAAGCGCCAGTCAGTAAAGCTAAAGAGGTCAGTTTCATTGGTGGTTATTCTCTTGCCGTGGGAGTTAGTGGAGCTGGTTAATTTCGTCGCCGTACAGCTCATGCAGCAGGCCGTCGGTCAACTCAGAAGGATGTCCGTCAAACAGCACCTTGCCGCGCTGAATACCGATGACGCGGGTGCAGTAGTTTTTCACCAGTTCAATCGAGTGCAGGTTGACCATCACGCTGATGCCCTGCTCGCTGACCTGGCGCAGCACGTCCATGATGCGTTTGGTGTTTTTCGGGTCGAGAGAGGCTACCGGCTCATCCGCCAGCAGAATCTTCGGGTTCTGCATCAGCGCGCGACAAATCGCCACGCGCTGCATCTGACCACCAGACAGGTTTTCGGCGCGTTGCAGCGCCTGCGGCAGCATGTTCATCCACTGCAACAGCTCAATGGCCTGAGCGCGGTCAGCCTCGGAAAAGACTTTAAAGAAGGATTTCAGTGTTGAGGTCTGGCTGAGACGCCCCAGCAGCACGTTAGTCAGCACATCGAGGCGCGGCACCAGGCAGAAATCCTGGAAAATCATGCCGCATTCGCTGCGCCACTCACGCATCTGGCGACTGTTCAGTGCCACCACGTTGCGTTCCGCTTCGCCGCTACGCTGGGTGAGGATAGAACCCTCGCTGGCTGAGATGGTGCCGTTCAGCATATGTAACAATGTCGATTTGCCTGCGCCGGAGCGGCCAATCACCGCCACCAGTTCCCCCGCATGCAGATCGAAACTGACATTATCCAGTACGCGGTTTTCGCCGTACGCTTTGCACAGTCCCTGCACCGACAACACCTTGTTGCCCTGCTGCAGGTGCGGAACATAAGGATTGTCGACCACGGTTTTCAGTAATGCCTGTGCCATATTCCGCTCCGTTTCATCTGAGGTGTGAATTGCCCGCTTATTACGGCCAAACGGGATGAAGACTTGATGACAGCAAAATGATCAAACCGTGACAGCATGCCCACTAACAGCGCGATAAATCGCGCCGCTACGGTTGGTGCGATTTGTAGCGGCGTGATTCATCACGCGGGGTTTTCCAGCAGCAAACGCAGTTGCCGCAGCGTATCCGCCAGCGCGCCATCGTTATTGAGCGGAAAGCTGTGGGCCGGGAGCGGCTCAGCGGCACGGGCGAGGCGGCGGGCGATCTCCGCCTCGCTTTCGCGTCCACGCTGCCGCAGACGCGCCGCCAGTACCTCGGGTGACACCTGCAACACCAGCGGCAGCAGCTGGCTGCCGTAGTGTTGCTGCGCCACCGGCAGATGCAGTCGCGAACCATTGACCAGCACGTTAAGATCGCGTGCCAGCCAGTGGTCGATTTCTTCACCCAGACCATAGCTAAGACCGTGCGCCTGCCAGCTGAGGGCAAACAACCCGAGCGCCTCACGCCGCCGAAACTCCGCTTCGCTCAGCGCCACATGGTTCTCACCCCCGGCATCCGCCGGGCGTGTAATGTAGCGATGGGCGATCACCAGACGCTCCGGCGGTGCTTCACGCAGCGCGTTGAGCAGGCTGTCTTTCCCCGAACCAGATGGCCCGGTCAGCCAGATCAGGCGCGCCATCAGAACACCAGCCTGCCCTGCGACCACACATGACGAATATGCGGATGACCGTGATCGGTGTGCGCCAGTACCAGGTCGGCACGCAGTCCTTCGGCGATGGTGCCGCGATCCTGCAAGCCGATGGCCCGCGCCGGATTACGTGTCACCAGCGCCACCGCCTGCGGCAGTTCCAGCGTGTTGCGTTCATCCGCCGTTAGGCGGAACACCGCATCCAGCAGGCTGGCTGGGTAGTAATCCGAGGAGAGAATATCCAGCAGACCGGCACTCGCCAGCTCCCAGGCTGCTACATTGCCGGAGTGCGAACCGCCGCGCACAATATTGGGCGCGCCCATCAGCACCTGCATTCCGCAGGCACGTGAAGCGGCAGCGGCTTCCAGCGTGGTGGGGAATTCGGCAATCGCACTGCCGACGTCGTGAGATTCGGCCACGTGCGCCGCCGTGGCATCATCGTGGCTGGCAATCGGAATACCACGCGCCCGGCACATCGCCGCAATGGCGTTGCGGTTCGGCTGTGACCATTCGGCCGCCAGCGCCAGCTGTTCGCGTTCAAACTCGTCCATTTGTGCGTCATTGAGCTGATATTTGCCCTGATAATAATCGCGGTACTTCTCCAGCGAGGCGTACTGACGCTGGCCTGGCGAGTGATCCATCAGCGACACCAGCGACAGCTCCGGCGTGCTTACCAGCGCTTCAAACAGCGTCAGCGTGGTGTGATAAGGCAGTTCACAGCGCAGATGCAGCTGGTGATCGACGCGGTTCAACCCTTTGCGATTGCTGTCGCGGATGGCGTCGATCATCTTGTTGAGGTTATCGAGGCGATGACCGCCGTCACGCACATCACCCACGCCAATTGCATCCAGCACCGTGGTAATGCCGCTGGCAACCATCAGCGCATCATGGCTGCTCATGGCGGAATGGGCTGGCCAGTCCACTTTCGGACGCGGAGTGAAGAATTTGTCCAGGTTGTCGGTATGCAGCTCCACCAGCCCGGGCAGCAGATACGCCTGTTCGCCATCCAGCGCGCCAGGTTGCTGGCTGTTGCTGTCGCTAAAGCTGGCGATACGCCCCTCGCGGATCTCCAGCGACCCGGCCACCACTTCATTTTCCAGCACCAGTCGGACGTTATTGACGATCATGCTTCTGCTCCTGTTTGTACCGGCTGCATGACGTGCAGGCGATCGGCCACGCGACTGCGCACCGCTTCGTCATGAAAAATACCTACGATGGCCGCACCCCGGGCGCGCGCCTGTTCAATCAGTTCCACCACCGCCGAGCTGTTGGCGCTGTCGAGGGAAGCGGTCGGTTCATCCAGCAGCAGCACCGGATAATCAGCGATAAAACCACGCGCGATATTGACGCGCTGCTGCTCACCCCCGGAGAAAGTTGACGGAGCCAGTGACCACAGGCGTTGTGGCACATTCAGACGCGTCAGCAGCTCTTTGGCGCGTTTCTCGCAGAAGGCGCGCTCCACACCGCGCTCCAGCAGCGGCTGCATCACGATTTCCAGCGTCGGCACACGCGGGATGACACGCAGAAACTGGCTGACCCAGCCAATGGTGTTGCGGCGAATGGCAAGGATCTGGCGCGCCGGTGCCTGCGCCATATCGATCCATTCCCCGGCATGTTGCAGCCAGATATGGCCGCTGTTGGCCTGATAGTTGCCGTACAGCGCGCGCAGCAGCGTTGATTTTCCGCTCCCGGAACGGCCATGCAGCACCACACATTCGCCTGCGTTCACTTCCAGGCTGGCGTCCTGCAACACCGGCAGCGCCACGCCACTCTGGTTGTGCAGCACAAAGGTCTTACACAGCTTCTCCACGCGCAGTTGCGTATTCATGGTTAACTCCGCCATTAGTTGAGCACCGAAGAGACCAGCAGTTGTGTATAAGGGTGATGCGGATCGTCCAGCACCCGATCGGTGAGGCCGCTCTCCACTACTCTGCCCTGTTTCATCACCAGCAGACGATGCGCCAGCAGGCGTGCCACACCGAGATCGTGGGTGACAATCACCACCGCCAGATTGAGTTCGCGCACCAGGGTGCGCAGTAAATCCAGCAGACGCGCCTGCACCGACACATCCAACCCGCCAGTGGGTTCATCCATAAACACCAGCGAGGGCTGGGTGACGAGGTTACGTGCAATCTGCAAACGCTGCTGCATCCCGCCGGAGAAGGTGGTCGGCAGGTCGTCGATGCGACCAGCCGGGATCTCCACATCCTGCAACCAGCGCATCGCCTCGGCGCGGATATTGCCGTAATGACGCTGCCCGACCGCCATCAAACGCTCGCCGATATTGCCGCCCGCGGTCACCTGCGGACGCAGGCCGTCGAGCGGATGCTGATGGACCACGCCCCATTCGGTGCGCAGCAGGCGACGTCGGTCGCTCTCGCTCAGCTGATACAGGTCCTGATTGCGATAAATAATGTTGCCCTGCTGCGGCGCTAAACGCGCTGACAGGCTGCGCAGCAGCGTGGTTTTGCCGGAGCCGGATTCGCCGACGATCCCCAGCACTTCGCCGGGATAAAGTTCAAAGCTGACCTCCTCAAAGCCTTTGCCAGGCGCGTAAAGGTGAGTAAGGTTATTGACCGCAAGCAGCGGCTGTTCACTGTGCATGCTGTTGTTCCTGCTGCTGGTGGCAAAAATCGGTATCGGAGCAAACAAACATGCGCGTACCGGCGTCATCCATCACCACTTCATCGAGATAGCTGTGACGTGAACCGCACAGCGCACAGGGTTGATCCCACTGTTGTACGCTGAATGGGTGATCGTCGAAGTCGAGACTTTCCACTTTGGTATACGGCGGCAGCGCATAGATGCGTTTCTCACGCCCGGCACCAAACAATTGCAGCGCGGGCATCATATGCATCTTCGGGTTGTCGAATTTGGGGATCGGCGAGGGGTCCATCACATAGCGATCGTTGACCTTCACCGGGTAAGCGTAGGTGGTGGCGATATGGCCGTAGCGGGCGATGTCTTCATACAGTTTCACCTGCATGATGCCGTACTCTTCCAGCGCGTGCATGGTGCGGGTTTCCGTCTCACGCGGCTCGATAAAACGCAGCGGTTCCGGGATCGGCACCTGAAAAATCAGCACCTGATCTTCCTCCAGCGGCGTTTCCGGGATGCGGTGACGCGTCTGGATTAGCGTGGCATCCACGGTGCGCTCCGTGGTGGCCGCCCCACTGACACGCTGGAAGAAACGCCGGATCGATACCGCGTTGGTGGTATCGTCTGCGCCCTGGTCAATCACCTTCAGCACATCCTGATCGCCAATGATGCTGGCGGTGATCTGGATCCCGCCAGTACCCCAGCCATAGGGCATCGGCATTTCACGTCCGGCAAACGGCACCTGATAACCGGGGATGGCGACCGCTTTAAGGATGGCGCGGCGGATGGTGCGTTTGGTTTGCTCATCCAGATAGCCGCTGTTATAGCCGCTCAGTTCACTCATCATTCTGCTCCTGATGCTGTTGGCGCAGCCGCTTGAGCAGCTCCAGCTCCGCCTGGAAATCGACGTAGTGCGGCAACTTCAGGTGCGAGACAAAGCCCGCGGCTTCAACGTTGTCGGCGTGGGCCAGCACAAACTCTTCGTCCTGCGCCGGGCTGGTGATGCGTTCCTGGTACTCGCGGGTTTGCAGTGCGCGATCCACCAGCGCCATCGCCATCGCTTTACGCTCGGTACGGCCAAATACCAGGCCGTAACCACGGGTAAATTGCGGTGGGTTATCGTCCTGAGAGGCGAAGCCGTTGACCATCTCACATTCGGTCAGCAGGATTTCGCCAATCTCAATCTCGAAACCCAGCTCTTCCGGGCAGATTTCGATGCTGAGATAACCCGTACGGATTTCACCGGCGAACGGGTGGTTGCGGCCATAACCTCGCTGGGTCGAATAGCCCAGCGCCAGCAGAAAACCTTCATCACCGCGTACCAGCTGTTGCAGACGCGCGGCGCGCGATGCCGGAAAAGATGGCGGTTCACGGGTGATATCGCACGGCTCGCTGCCATCATCTTCCTCACGCGTGGCCAGCCCTTCGGCGGTCATCATGCTGAACATATGCGGGCAATGCTGCGGCAGCACCTGGTCGTCACGCGGCGCTGACGGGGTTTCGCCGTTCGCCAGCAGGGTAAAATCCAGCAGGCGGTGGCTGTAATCATAGGTTGGGCCAAGCACCTGGCCGCCGGGCAGATCTTTGTACACTGCCGAAATACGACGCTCGATACGCATCGCATCGGTGTCTAATGCCAGGCTGTCCGCCAGGCGTGGCAATGTGGTGCGATAGGCGCGCAGCAGGAAAATCGCTTCGACTAAATCGCCGCTCGCCTGCTTGATCGCCAGCGCCGCCAGCTGCGGATCGTAGATGCCGCCTTCGGTCATCACGCGATCCACCGCCAGACCCAGCTGCTCTGCCAGCTGGTCACACTGCAGCTCCGCCAGCGCACGATCGCCACGACGTAAATCGGCCTGCAATTGATGGGCGCTGGCTATCGCCTTTTCGCCCCCTTTCACCGCCACGTACATCAGCACACCTCCACGTCAGTGGTGCGCGGCAACGCCATCATCGCTTCGCCGCAGGTGAAAATCAGATCGACGCCCTGCGGGAACGGATGCGGGCGCTCACGCAGGTAATGAAGAATCGCCGCAGGCAGCTGAGGGGCGATGGCACGCGGTTCACGCAGGCCCGGACCCGACAGACGCAGCGTCAGGCCACCGTTCAGCGATGGCACTTCAATAATCAGCGTGGTGCTTTTTTCTGGTGACAGGTTGTCACCGGCAGCGAAGTGCGCCGGATCAGGGTTAGCGCTGGCATGGGTCAGGGCAAAGGGAGCATCGCGCTCGCTGACAATCGGTACACCGGTATGGAAACGCAGGTTGCTGCGCAGGATCTCGTTATCAATCTTCTCATCCAGCCACAGGGCGCTTTCCTGATCGACCAGCGTCAGCAGCACCGCCGTTGCCGCCGGTGACAGATCGCCCCAGCCCTGGGCCAGCGGCAATGCCACCATCACGCCCGGCTCACTCATCGCTTTCAGAATGCGACGGAAAGCGCGCTGCGCATCAGCCACCGGATGGTTAAAACTTGCCAGTAATGTCATCAGTTATCTCCGCGAACCAGCGTAAAGAAATCCACTTTGGAGCTGGCGATTTCGCGTGCGCGCAGCTGACGCTGCTCTTCACGCAGGGCCGCCAGCGGGGCAATTATTTTTTCTTCGATCAGCGCCTGGGTTTCCGGCTGTTGTAATAAGGCATCGATCAAGGCGCAACGCTCGGCATGGGCTTTATCGCGTCCCAGCACATAGCTGAACCCGAGGGTGCCATCGTGCAGTTTCACCACTGCACGCGTCACCGTGGCATCGCCCATCACAAAGCGCTTGCCACTGCCCCCCATGCGCGCCTGCAAACGGGTCAGACCGGTTTCTGCCGGACGCACCCGTTCAAAGCTCGGGTTGAGTCGGAGCGGTTGCCAGTGAGCGTCAAGCTGGCTGGCTTCGCTGTGAGCCAGCACCGACATCCAGTGCTGACGGGCCGTAGGTTGTTTCATTAGTGCTCCAGGGTCAGTTCAATCATGTCGCCACGCGTCAGGCTGACGGAGTATTCCGCTACCTGGCCGTCGCTGTTTTTATTCAGGGTGCGTACGCACAGCACCGGCGACTGCAAAGCAATCTCCAGCTGCTGGCACTCTTTGGCCTGTGCACGGCGGGTGCTGATGCGGGTCTGCGCGCGGGTCAGTTGCAGGCCGGCATGCTGCTGTAAATAGTCATGCAGCGAACCGCTGTGGAACTGTTGCAGCACCGGCCACCAGCTCAGCTCAGGCAGGTAATGGTTGATGACGCAGACCGGTACGCCATTAACGCGACGCAGGGTACGCAGGTGAATAACGCTGTCCCCTTCCCTGATGCCGAGGGCGCTGGCGACGTCACTACTGGCTGGACGCAGCACCGCCAGCAGACGTTCGCTGGTGGGATGGCTGCCCTGCTCCAGCAGGTTCTGAGTGAAACGGGCCTGAGCATGCAGTGGGTAGTCATACGGACGCATCAGCACCAGGATGCCGACGCCATGACGCCGTTGCAGCAGCCCTTTATTCACCAGCTCGTCTACCGCACGGCGCAGCGTGTGGCGATTGACTTCGTAATGTGCCGCCAGCTGTTGTTCGGAAGGCAGGTAATCGCCGCAGCGATAGCGTTCCTGTAGCGCCTGCTCCAGTTGGGCGGCGACCGCCTGGTACACAGTGGTCGGATGTCTGGATATCTCCATCACCATCAATACCTCGCTCGCGTAAGGTTGTGGAATCGCAGCCAGAGACGCTGCGGGATGGCGACTACCTTGACGCAGGCAAATGACAACTCCGTGACGGCTCAGTGACGCACTGATGAATTTGCTTTAAGGCAGCAGGATGCGAGTGATTCAGGCGGGAATTTAATAAAAAATTTTTAACTGTTGCCTTTGTGATGCTGCTCAAAAAAATATCGGTTATTTCCACTCCATTTACGCCACCCTTACGCAATGCAGCTTTTCGGACTTCTGCTAAGTTAAAACATGACACTTCCTTGTTACGCGAACTTTAAAATGATTAATGCAATCAAACTGTCAGACGGTTTTCGGCGCAATTTTGTGCGTGAAGTGATCCTGCCGCTAGTGGCGATTCTGGTGCTGACCTTTACCGGTGCCGGTGCTGGCCTGTTCTGGGGCACCCGGCTGACCAATAATGAAGCCCAGGAACAGCAGCAACGCATGATTGAGGCCTCATTTGAACAAAGCCTGGCGGAGCATTTGCGTCAGCTGCGTAGCCTGACGCGCTGGACGCCGCTGGCTAATCAGCTGGATTTATCACAACCGGATCAGGGCTGGCTGGATGAGAATGTCGGCAACTGGCTGTATGAAATGTTCGACCATGAGCTGGTCTTAATACTGGGGCAGGATAATCAGCTGGTTGAGGTGTGGCGTAATGGCCAGCAGGTGCCGGATCGCCAGGTGGGGCCGCAGGTGCAGGCGATGCTCGACAGTACGCTGCTGCACACCAGTGACCATTCCGCAGATCGCGCCGATTTTGTGCGTATTGGCGATCGCGCCGCCTCAATCGCGGTGGGTGATATCAGCCGCGATGCCAGTCAGGGGGGACACTATCGGCTGGTGAGTGTGAAATATCTCGACGACGGTTATCTGAACCGGCTGGCGACACGCAGCCAGCTACGGCAGTTGCATTTCAGCGGCAGCACACCGCAGCCCAATGACCGGGCGCATTATCTGCTGAACTCGCAACAAGGCGATCCGGTGGGCTATATCAGCTGGGAGCCAGACCGGCCCGGCGCGCAGATGTTGCGCACCATCGGTCCTTCCACCTTGCTTTCGGTGGTGATGATTACCCTGGTGTGCCTGTTTATGGTTCGGCGTATCTGGACCTCATCACTGAATCTGTCGCAATCCCTGCTCAGGCTGGGGGCCAGCGAAGCGCAGGCGCAGCATCTGGCGTTTCATGATGTGCTCACCGGCCTGCCCAACCGGTCGCTGGTGGAGGACCGGCTCAGCCAGGCACTGGCGATAGCGGCACGCTATGACCACCGCGTGGCGTTGTTGCTGATCGATCTCGATCGTTTTAAGAATATCAATGATACCTACGGCCACCACGCGGGCGATGATTTGATTATCGAAGTCGGGCATCGGCTGACCGGTCTGGTGCGCGCCAGCGATACCGTTGGCCGCATCGGCGGAGATGAATTTATTATCGTGATGCCGGATGTGGAGAATATCGGCCAGGTGCAGACAGTCGCGAAACGCATCATCGGTGCGTTGAGTGAGCCTTACCATTTGTTCGGCAGTGAAGCCTGGATTGGGGCCAGTATCGGCCTGGCCCTGGCACCAAAAGATGGGTTGGATCGCCAGGAGTTGATGCGCAAAGCGGATATCGCGTTGTATGAAGCGAAAAACGGCGGACGCGGTCAGTATCGCCAGTTTGAGCGGGCGATGGATGAATCGCTGCGCACCCGCCAGCAAATCGCCGCCGATCTGCGCCAGGCGCTGCTGCATTACGACGGTCTGGCGGTGTGGTATCAGCCGTTGATGGAGATCAGCGGCCAGCGTGTGGTGGGCCTGGAGGCGCTGTTACGCTGGCAGCATCCCACACGCGGCGAGGTCGCTCCCGGGGAGTTTATTGCTATCGCAGAAGAAACCGGTTTGATCATCCCGCTGGGCGAATGGGTGCTGCGCGAAGCCTGCAAAACCTCACTTCGCATGCCGCAACTGCTCGTCGCCGTCAATGTCTCGCCTGTGCAGTTTCGCGCCAGTGGCTTTGTCGAGCGGATGATTGAAATTGTCCAGTCCGAAGGGGCCGATCCGCAGCGCATGGAGCTGGAGATTACCGAAGGGGTGTTGATTGAGGATGAGCATGAGGCGCGCAACAACATCATCGCGTTACGCAATGCCGGTTTCCGCATCGCATTGGATGATTTCGGCACCGGCTATTCCAGCCTGAATTACCTCAGCACCTTCCCGGTGGACAAAATCAAGATCGACCGTTCCTTCACGCAGTCATTAGGGGTGGCGCAGAATTCGGCTGCAATTATTGAATCGGTAGTACGCCTCGGCCACGCCATGGGGTTAATGGTCACCGCCGAAGGGGTGGAAACCGAAGGCCAGATGAGCGCGCTGGCCGATGCCGGCTGTAATCAGTTGCAGGGTTATCTGTTCAGCCAGGCCGTGCCGATCGAGGAAATTGAAAGGATGGTGTGATTTTCAATTGCGCGAAAAATCGCGCCGCTACGGTACTTTGCACATATTTGTAGCGGCGCGATTTATCGCGCGGCAGTGAGCAAATTTTACTGGAATCCGTTACGCAAAAAACCAATATAAAAATTAACCACCGCATAATTTCTGACAATATGCTCCCGCAACAAGGAGAGCAACATGTCACATCGCAAGAATCTGCGCTTACCCTACTATGACTATAAATCAGCAGGGGCCTACTTTGTAACGCTGGTAACTCGCCAACGTGCTCCACTGTTTGGACATATTGAAAACACGCAATTAATGAGTAGCCGCTTTGGAATAATTGCCGAACAGGAGTGGTCAATGTTGCCGTCACGCATAAATAAATTAAAACTTGATGCTTTTGTTCTGATGCCAAATCATCTGCATGGCATCTTATGGCTGGGAGAAAATATGCTCTGCCCTTTGCAACGGATTATCGCGTTATACAAGGCCGGAGTCACACGACGTTGCGAGCAAAAAATCTGGCAATTTAATTTCCATGAACGCGTGATTCGGGACGAGGGAGAATTATATTTTGTGCGGCAATATATTGAGCAAAACCCATTGCGCTGGGAATTGGATCGATATTATTTATAATTGCGCGAAAAATCGCGCCGCTACGGTACTTTGCACATATTTGTAGCGGCGCGATTTATCGCGCTAAATATTAAATATTATTGCGGAAAATCCGTATCAATCGAGGTTTGTTTCCATGCCTCGACCTGTGCCAGCCGCTCTTTCAGTTTATTGATCACCGCGTCATAACCCCAGGCCCCCATCACCAGA
Source organism: Pantoea sp. App145 (assembly GCF_047947045.1). Classification (NCBI taxonomy): domain Bacteria; kingdom Pseudomonadati; phylum Pseudomonadota; class Gammaproteobacteria; order Enterobacterales; family Erwiniaceae; genus Pantoea; species Pantoea sp. App145. The sequence continues at coordinate 222,160 of NZ_CP133290.1, read as the reverse complement.
TGGCGCGGTGGGTTGGTGTTTTCGGTGATGGCGATCATCGCGCTGGCGGCACGCGCCGGATCGCCCGCCTGGGTGCCGCTGTATCCTGAAGTGGCTTTCATACGCGCAGCGGCGGTTTCGGCATACTCCGGCAGCTTGCTCGGCGTCTGATGCAGTGAACGCCCTGCCCAGTCGGTACGGAACGGGCCGGGTTCGACGCAGGTGACGTGAATGCCCAGCGGGGCGGTTTCCAGCGCCAGCGAATCCGACCAGCCCTCCACCGCGTGTTTGCTAGCCGAGTAATAACCCGAGCTGGCAAACCCCATAAATCCGGCCACCGAGGTGATATTGATAATGTGCCCGCTGCGCGCCTGACGCATCGCTGGCAGGATGGCGCGGGTCAGAGCAAATAAACCAAACACGTTGGCATCAAACTGGGCACGAATTTCCTGATCCTCGCCCTCTTCTACCGAACTCTGATAACCGTATCCGGCGTTGTTGACCAGCACATCAATGGTGCCGAACGTCGCCAGCGCTTTGGCTACCGCGGCATCAATACTGGCCTGCTGCGTGACATCCAGCGCCACCGCCAGTGCGTTGCTGTGCCCCTCAACCAAATCCTGCACTTTCCCTGGATCGCGTGCCGTCACCACGGTTTGAAAACCGCGCGCGATCGCCTGCTGCGCCAGCTCACGACCAAAACCAGTGGAGCAGCCGGAAATAAACCATACGGGTTGTTTTGCTGTTGCCATGCTGAGACTCTCCTGAAAATGTCAGAAGCCCGATGAGCCTGCCATCGGGCAAAGAGGTTAAGCCTGGCAGGAAAGCCACAACAGTTTTAGCGCGATGTGCGTCATTAAACCCTCATCGCCGGATAGCGCAGACGCAAATCGCTAAAGATGGCGTGCATCTGCGCCGCCACACCAGCCTCTGGCTGGCTATCCGCTGCCACTGCCTTAAACACCTGATGCTTAAGAAAATGACGCCAGCCAACCGGTGCAGCCGCCAGGAAAGTAGTCAGCAACTGATAGCGTTGCGGTGTCCATATCGCTTCGAACGCGTCACGCGCCGCACCGTGATCAAAGTGTTCGGCAACAGGCTGGCGCAGGGCGTGACGCAGTTCAGCGGTCATGACCTCGTCAACCTGGTCATTGACGATCGCCACGCCATATTGCTCACGGGCCGCCGCCAGACTGACGAAGCCGCAGCGCACATCCCGCAGCACCGCCTGCACATCACGATCCACTGCCAGACCGTAGCCCCCCGCTCCCGGACCACACACCTCGACCACATCCCCAGGCAGGCAACGAATCACATCGGTGTTGCCATGTTCGAGGGTGTCACCGTCACGCAGGGTGCGGAAGTGAGACAAACCGCCCGGTGCGCCGCCGAGCACTCCCGCCGAGGCAAATACCGAACGATTACGGTTACGGGCGGTGACCAGCGTATCCGGGGCAAAAACCTCAAATACCATCTCGCTGGCTAAGCCGCCGCGATAACGTCCGGCACCGGCGCTGTCAGGCACCAGGCCATAGCGATGGAAATGGATCGGCACTTCCGCTTCGTTGATCTCAATCGGCGTGTTTTTCAGGAAGGCGGATAAACCACCGGATCCATCCGGGCCATCGTGACGTGGCGTACCGCCCGCACCACCGCCCACCGGACCAAGCGATGCCACTACGCTGCGGTTAGCTGCATCGCTGGTGCGAATATTCATGATGGAGTTGCCACCCGGCGAGTTGGCGGGCAAACGTTCGGGGATCGCCTGGGAAAATACGCCGATGGTGGCGATCTGCGACAGAGCACAGGTCAGCGAACGCATGCCCACTGCCGCCGGTGCTTCACAGTTCATCACCGTCCCCGGCGGCAGAATGGCGCGCGTCGGGCGCAGCGTCCCCGCGTTCAGCAACAGGTTACGGTCCAGCGTGGAGAGCACATAGGTGACCCCCACCAGCGCCAGCGGGTGACGTTCGCGTCCACCGGTTGGCATATTCAGCGAGGAAGCCAGCTGTGGATCGCTGCCGGTGTAATCCAGCTCCAGCGTTTCTCCCTGCACCCGCAGAGTGATCGCCACCCGGCACGGGAAGCCCCCTTCACCATCCTCGTCGGCAAAGTCGGCATAGAAATATTCACCGTCGGGAATGGTGGCGATAATGCTGCGCGCCTGCCGTTCGGCGTACTCCAGCATCCCCTCGATACCTTGCAGAAAATCCACCACCCCAAAACGGGCGATAATCTCGTGGATTTTACGCTCACCCACGTTCACCGAAGCAAGCTGGGCTTTGAAATCGCCCCAGTTCTGATCCGGTACACGCACGTTGAGCCGCATAATGCGCGCCACTTCTTCATTTAACTCACCGTTACGCATGATTTTCAGCGGCGGAATGCGGATGCCTTCCTGCACGATATCGGTCAGGGAACGCGACAGCGAAGCCGGGACTGCGCCGCCCACATCAGTATTGTGAATATGCCCCACCACAAAGCAGACAATTTCCCCCTGATGAAACACCGGTTTCCAGATATGGATATCCGGCGAGTGGGTTGCCACGTTGCCCGCGTAGGAGTCGTTGGTGATGCAGATATCTCCCTCGTCATAATGGTCAATCAGGGTCAGCACCGGACCGTAATCAATCCCGCTATACCAGGGCGCGCCAAAGCTGCGCGGTGAGGCAAACGCCAGCCCGTCCCGGCTGACAATCTGGCAGGAGAAATCTTCCGTCTCTTTGACAAAAGTGGAGTGCGCGGTGCGCATCAGGGTAAACGCCATCGCGTCGGCCGCTGCCGCACAATAGTTGGCGAGAATTTGCAGGTTACGTCCGTCAATCGCCATCTTAGTGCGCCTCCCGTGGGGTAATCAGTAAGTTGCCAAACTCATCCACCAATACCTGCATGTGCGGTGGCACGCAGGTGGTGCAGTCATCCTGAGCAATAATCACCGGCCCGGTCAGCTGATGTCCGGCACGCAGGTTGGCGCGCAGCACCACATCAACCTGATGTTCTGCCCCATCGATCCACGCGCGGGTCTGTTGCGCCACGGCTACCGGCCCGCTGGCCGCAGCCAGACGATTCAGCGTGGGTTTTGGGGTCGGCGAGGCGATCACCAGCCGCAGATTGATGATCTGCACTGGCGCGCTGGCATCGCAATGACCAAACAGCTGCTGATGCTGGCGATCAAAGGCATCATGTAAGGCGCTGACATTGGCCTGCGCCAGCCATGACTCCTCCAGCATCACTTCAATTTCGAACGACTGACCGCGATAGCGCATATCGGCGCTGTAGTGCAGCGTAAAGGGCATCGCGGCACCGTGCTGTTCACTCAGCCAGCCGCGCGCGCGCAAGCTGAGCGCTTCCGCTTCTGTCGCCAGTTTATCCGCCAGTGAGGCATCCAGATCGCTGTACAGGGTGCGGATAAAGTCATTGCGAATATCGGCCACCAGCCCACCCAGCGCTGACAGTACGCCTGGCGTCGGCGGGACAATCACCCCTTTCATATTCAGTTCACGCGCCAGGAAGCAGCCCATCATCGGACCAGCCCCGCCAAAAGCAAGGAACCAGAATTCACGCGGATCGAGGCCAAAACGTGACAGCAGGCCGCTGGTATCGCTGTACATGCTGGAAATCGCCAGTTCGATGGCGGTCTCCGCCGTCTCCTCCACAGTGATACCCAGCCTCTCCGCCAGCGGCTGCCAGGCAGCACGCGCTGCCGCAACGTCCACCCTGACGGCGTTATAGCCCAGATCGCCGTGACCGATCATGCCGCAGGCGGCAAAGGCGTCGGTGGCGGTCGGCTGCGTGCCGCCACGCTGGAAGCACACCGGCCCGGGCAGGGAGCCGGCGCTATCCGGCCCCATGTGCAGCACGCCCTGGTTATCGATCCATGCCAGTGAACCCCCGCCCTGCCCGACGGATGTCACCGCCACCGAGGGGATATAGATCGGGAAATCACCGATGATTTCCCCATTGCCCTGCGCCACCTGGCCATCGATGATCACCGCCACATCGGCACTGGTGCCGCCAATGTCGAGGCTAAGGATTTTGTCAAAGCCGCAGGCGCTGGCAAGGAAGCTGGCACCCATCACGCCAGATGCGGTGCCGGACAGCACCATCTGCACGCATTCGCTTTTCGCCTGTTCCACTCCCATCACCCCGCCGTTGGATTTGGTGATACGCGGCGGCGGCGTCACTCCCATGGTGTTCAGGGCGTGTTCAAAGGATTCGAGATAATGGATCACCATCGGTTGAACATAGGCATTAATGGTGGCGGTGATGGTGCGTTCGTATTCACGGATGATGGGCCAGATATCTGCCGAGCAGGAGGTCAGCAATTCTGGTGCCTGGTCATTGATAATCGCTTTCACCGCTGCTTCGTTGTGGCGATTACGGTAGCTGTGCAGAAACGCCACTACGATGCCCTGACACCCTGCCGCCCGCGCGCCAGCAATCGCCGCCAGCACGCTGTCACGATCGACATCCTGCAACACAGCACCATTACGGTCGGTACGTTCTTTGATGGCAAACACCCGGTCACGGGAAATCAACGGCTCTGGTCGGCGTGAGAACAGGTCGTGGATATGCGGTATTTTCAGACGCGCCAGCTCCAGCACATCGCAAAAACCCTCGGTGGCGAACAGCGCCAGTTTGACGCCGCGCCGCTGGATAACCGCGTTAATCCCCACCGTGGTGCCGTGGGTGAAGTAGTCGATTTGCTGTGGTGCGATGCCGTCGCGTTGTTCCAGTTGCGCCAGCCCGGTGAGAATTTCACTGCCGGGCTGATCCGGTCGCGATAACACTTTCAAGGTGTGAATCTGATTAGTTTGCTCGTTCAGGACGGCGAAATCAGTAAAGGAGCCGCCAATATCTACGCCAACGCGGTAACCCATGGTGTTTTCCCATTATCAGGAGAGCGGAAATTCCATCAGCTTGTGCGGATCCTGCACCACACGCCAGCCGAGGCGCTGGTATAGCTGATGGGCATCATTCGTCGAAAGCATCCAGCGGCGCACCGTTTGTAACTCCGGGTGCTCCCGCACACAAGTCGCCAGCCAGCTACCAAGGCCGTGGCCGCGCCAGTTTTCATCGATGATGACGTCACATAACCAGCCGAAGCGGGTGTAGTCAGTCACCAGCCGGGCAAAGCCAATTTGTTGATTTTGATGATAGAGGCCAAACGGCAGCGACCCGGCAATCGAGCGCTCGGTTTTCGCACGCGGCTGTCCCTTTGCCCAGTACGAACGCACCGCCAGCTGATCATGAATCCAGTCTATATCGAGGCGCTGACGTTCGGTGGAGAGAGTGAAGTCATCGCGCTGCCACTGCTGAGCGGGGATGGTTAAGGCGTCCATGGCAACTCCTTGTAAAGGGGTGAATTGAGTTTAAAGGCGTCGGGGCAAGCATAACGACTGAAGCCGGAGCCTGAACAACTAAGATAAAGGGAATTTTGTGCCGGAAAGAAATTTTATGCTGTAGGTTTCGGATCTAATGACCATGCGCGATAAATCGCGCCGCTACGACAGCGTGCTGTTATTTGTAGCGGCGCGATTTATCGCGCAAAAACACCGGGTTGCAAACGAAACTACACCCCAAATTCCACCGAATTCTGCTTCGCGATCAGTGACCTCAACGGCACGCTGCTTTTCATAATCGGCGACTTAATCACAATATAACTGAAATACTTATCGATGCCGATTTGCGCATCCAGCATCTTTTCAATCACTTCCTGGTAATGTTCAATGCTGCGGGTAATAAAACGCAACAAATAGTCGTAACCGCCGGTGATCAGATGGCACTCCATCAGCTCATCCACATCACGCACCGCGTTTTCGAATTTCATAAAATCTTCGCGGCGATGGCCGGAGAGCGTCACTTCGGTAAACACCGTCACCGAATCGGTAATTTTGGTGAGATTGATATGCGCTTCATAGCCGGTGATAAAACCCGCCTGCTCCAGACGTTTCACCCGTTGCAGGCAGGGGCTGGGTGAAAGTCCAACGGCGTCGGCCAGGTTGACGTTGCTGATACGGCCATCTTTTTGTAGTTGCACCAGGATGTTGATATCGATGCGGTCGAGTTTCATTAAGCCGTTCATAGCACCCCTCATTGTTGACCAACTGTGCAGGTTATCCCGATGGTATATCACGCTTTAATGTGGCTGCGCCAGCACTGACGCACGCCACGATTTTCGGGAAGCCTGAGAATAATTTCAGCAATATCAATGAGGAAGCCGGATTTATCCGAGTCGGCCACTGGCGCGTGCCAGCGCGATATCAAAGATATGCAGCGCTTCTTCCAGCTGCGAATCCGTCGTCACCAGCGGTGCCAGGAAGCGGATGGTGCTGCGGTGCAGACCACATTTAATCAGCAACAATCCTTCCTGGCAGGCGCAGTCGAGGATCTTCTGCGTCATCACCGCGTCAGGGCGTTTGGTTTCGAAGTCGATAATTTCTACCGCCTGCATAAAGCCGACGCCGCGCACATCGCCGATACAGGCATATTTTTCCGCCAGCTGGTGCAGATGCGCATTGAGCTTGTCACCCAATTGATTGCTGCGCGCCAGCAGGTTGTCATTTTCCAGCAGATCAAGCACCGCCAGTGCCGCCGCACAGCCAAGCGCGTTGCCGCCATAGGTGCCGCCCAGACCACCCGGTAACGGTGCATCCATCATCGCCGCTTTACCCACCACGCCGGAGATGGGCAGACCGCCACCGAGGCTTTTCGCCACCGTGATCAGGTCCGGGGTGATACCCGAATGCTGGAAGGCGAACATTTTACCGGTGCGACCAAAACCGGTCTGCACTTCATCACAAATCAGCAAAATGCCGTGCTTCTCGGTAACGCGGCGCAGTGCCTGCATAAAACTGGCACCGGCAGGCAGGAAACCGCCATCGCCCTGCACCGGTTCGATGATGATCGCGGCGACGCGTTCCGGCGCAATCTGCACCGCAAACAATTGATCCAGCGCTTGCAGACAATCTTCATCGCTCACGCCATAAAACGCGTTCGGGAATGGCAGGCGATACACCTCGCCCGGGAATGGACCAAAATTCTGTTTGTAAGGCTGGCTCATCCCGGTCAGGGTACATCCCAGCAAGGTACGACCATGAAACGCACCGTCAAAGGCGATGATGCCAGAGCGCTGTGTATGAGCACGGGCAATTTTCACCGCATTTTCTACCGCCTCCGCGCCGCTGGTGAAAAACACGCTTTTGAACGGCTGACCATTCCCCACCAGCTGATTCAGACGCTGTGCCAGCTCGATATAGCCCGGATAGGCCACCACCTGGAAACAGGCGTGCGACACCAGGCCCAGTTGGCGGGTGACGGCATTAACCACCGCCGGATGGTTATGGCCGACATTAAGGACACCAATGCCGCCAACGAAATCAAGGTAGCGATTGCCCTCCACGTCCCATACTTCGCTGCCTTTTGCCCGCTCGATCACCAGCGGATGTGCGGTGACCACGCCACGCGGCACATGCTGCTCACGCGCGTCCAGTAACAGGCTGTTATCGGAATATGTTTGCTGTTCCGCCATGACATTCTGCATTTTTAACCCTCATCCACGTAACGTTCGGTTGGCTCAAGTATCGCAACCCATTGGTTTCTCACGCTGCCGTAATTGCCGGAGCAGCGGCATTTCCTGTTAAAATCGTCAGCCTTTCAGCAGGGAAATGCTTTCAGTATCCCCGGTTGCGATCGATAACACCGACCATCGGTTCGCCGCGTTGATAGCGGCGCAGATTGTCGAGCAACGCCGCCACCGCGCTATCGTTTTGCGTCTGGCTGGCGATGTGCGGCGTCAGCCAGATGGCCGGATGGTGCCAGAAAGGATGCCCGGCAGGCAGCGGCTCAGGATCGGTCACGTCGATCACTGCCGCACTGAGCTGACCGCTCGCCAGTGCCGCCAGCAGATGATCGTCATTGAGCTGCGGCCCACGTCCTACCTGCACCAGCGCCGCACCGTGGGGCAGCCGGGCAAAAAGTTCGGCATTGAGCAGCCCGCGCGTACTGTCGGTAAGCGGCAACAGGCATACCAGGATGTCGCTATGGGCAAGAAATTCATCCAGCTGATCGCTACCATGCCAGCAGCGCACCCCATCGATTTCGCGAGGTGTGCGGCTCCAGCCCGCGCAGTTAAAACCGAGCGATACCAGCTGTTTCAGCGAGGCCTGGCCGAGTTCACCCAGCCCCATCACCCCGACCCGGCGCTCCCCGGCGGTATGTATTTTGTGGGTTTGCCACTGCTGTTCACGCTGCTGCTGGAAGTAGCGCGGCATATCGCGATGCAGTCCCAGCACGGCAAACGTGACGTACTCCACCATGCCCTGGGTCAGGCCGGGTTCAATCATGCGCACCACCGGCAGATCCGGCGGCAGCGTGCTGAGGTCAAACTGATCAGCACCCGCGCCTACCGACAGCAGCGCTTGCAGGTTAGGAAAGGTCGCCAGCACATTTTCCGGCGGCTGCCAGGCAATCAGGACTTCCACCTGTGCGGCATCACCGATCTCTGGCCAGATATGCAGCCGGATATCCGGCGCGTGCTGCGCCAGCCAGCGTTGCCAGTGCGCACCGCGCACCGGGTCCGATTTATAGACGATATGCATCAGGCCATCGCCTGGGTCATCAACCCAAACGCCTGCATCTCACCGGCCTGCGGTGACCACGGCGTTCCCCGTATCATGGTGGTCGGCGCATCGACCTGCGCCAGTCCCAGCGTTTCCAGCCAGGCGGCCAGCGGCTGTGCACCATCAGTATCGATGCGGACAAATTCGCCGCCCAGGCCCTGCATCAACGCAGCCACCAGGGCCTGCGCCACCGGCAAGTTTTGCGCAATCACCGGACCAATCGCCCAGCCATGACCAAAACGCCGCAGGCTGGCAAAACCCAGGATACGCTGCTGCGCATCCTGCAACAGCACCGTCTGGCTATTGGCAATCAGGTGGTTTAACAAACGTGGACGCCACATGCCATGCGCCTGGTGATCCAGTTCGGTCAGCAAATCCGCATCCGCCGGGGTGGCGTTACGCAGCGTCAGCCCGGTCGGGATAGCCACTTGCGGAACGGCTGCCAGCGCACGCGTCTGATGCTGCTGGATATGGCCGGTGACATTGAAACCGAGCTTCGCATACAGCCCTTTGCCCATTTCCGTCGCGTGCAGGCGTACGTTGCAGCCAGGAAATTTCTCCAGCAACGCCAGCATCAGCTGTTTGCCGACACCGCGCCCCTGGAACTGGTCATTGACGATCACCAGCCCGATGGTGGCGGACTGCTCCCCCCAGCGCCAGCCGATGGCGCTGCCGAGGTAAGCACCGTCCTCCTCGGCCACCACACCTTCGCCCAGTTGTTGCGCCTGCAACCAGTCTTCGCGCCGGTGCGGCCACTTCAGGTGTTGCGTCATGGCAAAACCCTGTTCAATGTCGTCCGCCGTCATCGCGCGTAGTGTGATACTCATGTTGTGCTCCTTACATCATGCCTGGTGCGTCGAGGCCACTGCCATCAACCAGACGGGAATAACGATATGGGGTCGGATCCACCACCGGCGTGCCGTCGGTCGCCAGATCGGCGGCCAACCGCCCGGCCCCCGGACCAATACCAAAACCGTGTGCGCTGTACCCGGCTGAGATCACCAGTCCCGGTAGTTTCGCCACGGTGGAGATCACCGGAATGGCATCCGGCGTGCTGTCGATCATGCCGCCCCAGGATTGCGCCAGCTTAAGATTGGCCAGCGCCGGATACTCTTTACGCATCGCCGCCAGCCCTTCTTCCACTATGCTGGCATCCGCTGCCGGATCAAGAATACGTACCCGCTCAAACGGCGACTGGCGATCAAACTCCCAGCTGCCCAGCGCTTCCGGGCCAGAAAAGAACGGTTTGATGCCAGGATTGAATTTAAGGTTTTTGCGGCGGCTTTTGAAGGTCGGATAGAACTGGCGTGCGTAGCGAATGCCCTGCGCACCCGGTTCAAGACGACCACGACCGGACACCGAGACGGTATAGCTGCCGTCAATCTGCGGGCGGCAGGCAAAGCCGGGGGTGTACAGCGGCATCGCAATCGCCTGCTCAATCGGCTGGGTGCGGAAGGCAGTGCCGATCACATTGCCAAGTGGCAGATCGATGCCGTGTCGGCGGCAGAACATCGATGTCCAGGCCCCGGCGGCGCAAATCACGCGGCTGGTTTTGATCAGGCCACGCTCGGTCCACACGCCGCTGACCCGGCCTGCCGCAATGTCCAGGCCACGCACCGCGCATTGCTGGAACACCCGCGCGCCAAGACGCTGCGCACCAATCACCAGCCCGGCGGAAGCCAGTCGTGGCTCGGCATGGCCATCGGTGGGTGAGGACACCCCTCCGAGCCAGGGGGTGGTGCTGCCAGGCGTCATCGCTTTGGCCTGCTCCGCGTTGAGCATGTCGCTGCGTACCCCGTAGTTTTTTGCCATCCGGCCCCATTTTTCCCAGGCCGCGATGTCTTCTTCGTTACGCGTCGCATACACCAGGCCGCTGCGGCGGAAGCCCAGTTCTTCGCCGGTGGCCGCATTGAGTTCACCCCAGCGCTGGAGCGCATAGATAATCAGTGGCAGTTCGCGCTCGTCGCGGTTCTGCTGGCGACACCAGCCCCAGTTACGGCTCGACTGTTCCGCGCCCACCAGCCCTTTTTCCACCAACACCACTTTTAACCCCTGCTGGGCCAGCTCCCAGGTGGCGGCAGAGCCGGCGATACCGGCACCAATCACCACCACATCGGCGGACTCAGGGAAATCAGCACTGTCCTGTACATAACGAATCGGCGCAGGCATAACGTTGCTACCTCGATATTCTGTTGTTTTGACGTTGGTCGGCATGAATGCCGACCTGGGAATGGCGATGCACTATTCCGCCTTCAACACTTCTTCATGCTCGTCGAGCCAGCCCTGACGCAGTTCCGGCACCGCACGTTTCAGGCGTTCGAAATACAACTCGCTGGTGGGTTTGTCGTAATCCGCTCGGGCGAGCTGGGTGACAATGCGGCCGCTTTTCATCACCACGATATCGTCGCAAACGGCGCGCACCGCGTGCATGTCGTGGCTGATAAACAGCACGGACAGCCCCAGCTCACGCCGCAGTTCGCTGATCAGATCCAGCACCGCCGCCGCCACTACGGTGTCGAGCGCTGAGGTCACTTCATCACACAGGATCAGATCCGGCTCGGCGGCCAGCGCCCGTGCGAGGTTAACGCGCTGTTTTTGCCCGCCGGAGAGCGCCCACGGACGCCGCCATAACACGCTGCGCGGCAGTTTGACCAGGTCGAGCAACTGATGCAGCCGCTGTTCGCGTGCCGCCCCACTCAGGCCGTGAAATAAGGCCAGCGGGCGTGACAGGATGCGTTCAACGCTGTGCGCCGGATTCAGCGCGGTGTCCGCCATCTGAAAGACATACTGGATACGGCGCAACTCGTTATCGGGCCGCTTGTGCATGTCACCGTTGATGTAATGACCGTTGAATAACAGATGTCCCTGGCTCGGCGCATTCAGCCCGGCGATGGCGTGCGCCAGCGTGGTTTTACCGGATCCAGATTCGCCAATAATGCCGATCGCCTGCCCTTTCCACAGTTTCAGATTGATGTCTTCGAGGATGCGGATTTTGGGCTGACCATCTCTGCCGCGTGGACCATAACCGGCACAGAGATCGCGAACTTCCAGCAAAGGCTGCATCTCTGCCGTGGCACAGCTCCAGCTGCTTGGCCGCTCGGTCTGACGTGCGGCATCCATCAGCAACTGGGTATATTCCGCCTGCGGGTCGCCGATCAGGCGTTCGGTCGTGCCATATTCCGCTATCTGGCCGCGCAGCAGCACCAGAATGCGGTCGGCCATTTGCGCCACCACCGCCAAATCGTGGCTGACGTAGATTGCCGTGACGCCGCGCTGCGCCACCACGCGGCGAAACGCCTTCAGTACCTCCACCTGGGTGGTCACATCCAGCGCGGTGGTGGGTTCATCCAGAATCACCACATCCGGATCGCCAATCAGCGCCATTGCCGTCATTAAACGCTGTAACTGGCCGCCGGATACCTGATGCGGAAAGCGGTCACCGATGGTGTCCGGATTCGGCAGCGCCAGTTCACGAAACAGCGCGATGGCCTTCTCTTTCGCCGCTTTACGCTTCATGCTGCCGTGGATCACCACCGGCTCGATCACCTGATCAAGAATGCGCATGCCGGGATTGAACGATGCCGCCGCGCTCTGCGCGATATAGGCGACCTTGTTACCACGAAACTCGCGCAGCTGGACCGGCGACAGGCTGCGGACATCGGTGCCTGCCACATGGATCATGCCATCCGCGATACGGCAACCATGACGCGCATAGCCCATCAGCGCCATGGCGATGGTGGTTTTGCCGGAGCCGGATTCACCAATCAACGCCAGCACTTCCCCCTTCTGCACGGTAAAACGAATGTCGGAAACTAGTGAGATCTCTTCGCCTTTGTCGGTCTGCGCAGTGACACGCAGATTCTCGACGGCGATCACCGGCATCGCGGTGTGCGGTGTCACGTTCATGCTCCCTCCTTCGCAAAACTAAGCGGACGCATTGCCTGCAAGCTGTCGATAAACAGGTTGGCACCAATGGTCAGGCTGGCTATCGCCACCGCAGGCATCAGCACCGCAGGTGAACCATCAAACAGGCCCTGAATGTTTTCACGTACCAGCGTGCCCCAGTCGGCATACGGCGGTTGTACACCGAGACCAAGGAAACTCAGGCCGCTGAGCAGCAACACGATGTAGACAAAACGCAGACCAAAATCGGTCAGCATCGGGTGCACCATATTCGGCAGGATGTCATGGATGGCGATGTACCAGCGGCTTTCACCGCGCAGCTTCGAAGCGCGCACGTAGTCCATATTGCGCAGGCTGCTCGCCATGGCAAACGCGATACGAAAGGCACCCGGCCAGTAGGTGAAGATTGCGGTGAGAATCAGCATCGGCAGGGAAGAACCGAACACCGCCACAATCATCAGCGACAGCACTTTGCCGGGCAGCACCAGCAGCGCATCGTTGACGCGTCCCAGCAGTTCCTCCAGCCAGCGCCCGGTGACGGCCGCCAGCAATGCCAGCAGCGTACCAATCAGGCTGGCCCCGATCGCCGCGCTCAGCGCCAGACCAATGGAGAACTTCGCGCCATACAGAATGCGGCTGAGGATGTCACGGCCAAGATAATCCGTACCCAGCCAGTTATCTGCGGTAAAGCCGCCCAGCATCGGGCCGCCGCCAATATCTTCGACGCTGTGCGGAGCCAGCTGCGTACCGAACAATGCCATAAACACCCAGAACAGCGAGATCAGCAGGCCAAAACGACCGGAGATCGATAGCGACTGAAAAAAGCGCCAGGGAAGTAGCAAGCTATTCATCAGCTCCTCCATTTCGGGTTAAAGGCGATGGTGAGGATGTCGGCTGCCAGCAACAACAGCAGGTAGCAGGCGGCAAACAGCATGACGCAAAATTGCACCACCGGCAGATCGCGGTTGCTGACCGCATCCACCAGCGCACTGGCGAGGCCCGGGTAGCTGAAGATGGTTTCGATAATGATCACGCCACCAAACAGATACGACAGGCTGAGCGAGATGGAGTTAGCAATCGGCCCGACGGCATTAGGCAACGCATGACGCAAAACTGCGCGCAGCGGCGAGACGCCTTTTAAGCGCGCCATTTCCAGGTAGGGGCTGTCGAGCTGATTGATGATGGCAGCACGCGTCATACGCGCCATTTGCGCCACCAGCACGCAGCACAGCGTCAGCACCGGTAACGCATAGGATTTCAGGTAACTGAGCAGGCTCATATCCGGGCTGCCGAATGACATCGCCGACACCCAATGCAGTTTCACCGCAAAAATCAGCACCGCCACCGTTGCCACCAGAAATTCCGGTACCGCCACCGTCGCCATGGTGCTGACCACGAGAAATCGGTCAATCATTGAACCCCGGTTCATCGCCGCCGCAATGCCGATCACCAGCGCCAGCGGGACGCAGATCAGCGTGGTGATTGCCGCCAGTTCGAAGGTGGCCGGAATGCGTTGCGCCACCAGCTGTGCCACCGGTAAATGGCTGGCAAACGAGATACCGAAATCGCCATGCAGCATGCCGCCCAGCCAGCTGAAATATCGCACCAGCAGCGGCTGATCCAGCCCGAGCTGCTGGCGTAACGCCGCCACCGTTTCCGGTGTGGCGTTTTGCCCCAGAATCATCTGCGCCGCATCACCGGGCAGCAGGCTGGTGATAAAAAACACCACCGCCGAGACGATAAGTAAAGTCAGGACGCCCGCGCCTGCGCGCCGGGCAATCAGGAACATCATGTATCGGTTCATCGGCGTACTCCTCTCAGGGTTAGGGATCAGGCAGAGAGCCAGGCAAACTCATGGAAGCGATAACCCATCATCATGCCTGATGGCCACGCCTCCACCCCTTTCACCTTCTTGTTGTAACCATCGGTGGAGCTGATGAAGGTGGGGATGATGGTGCCGCAGTGGTCGTAAATCAGCGTCTGCATATCGCCGTACATCTGCTTGCGTTTCGCCTGATCGCGCTCACCCCTTGCCGCCACCACCAGCTGGTCAAACTGATCATTTTTCCAGCCGGATTCATTGTTCGACGCGGTGGAGAGATAGAATTGAGAGAACAGCATATCCAGTGTCGGACGCGGGTTGATGGAGCCGTAGCCGACCGGATCTTTGGTCCAGTGCGTTGACCAGTAGCCGTCATACGGCACGCGACGCACCTTGAAATTCACCCCGGTATTGCGCGCCACCTGCTGAATCAGCTGGCCCCCCTCCACAGCCCCTTCGATGTTCGGCGTGGTGATGATTTCCACGTTGGCCCCGACCATGCCGGCTTTTTTGAAGTGGAATTTGGCTTTTTCCACATCCATCGGACGCGGCTTCAGGTCCGCGTTGTACAGCGGATGCCAGGGCGGTACAGGCGTGTCATTACTCACGTCGCCATATCCCTGCAACACGGTTTTCACCAGCATTTCGCGCGGTTGCAGATACTTCATCCCCAGCACGAAATCTTCGTTGCTGCCGGGCTTCATGTCGGTGCGCACGATCAGGTTGGTGTACATGCCGGATTTACTCTCCAGCACGCCGAAATCACTGGTGGCTTTGATACGTTTGCAATCGGCAGCGCTGAGGGTGGAGATGATATGCAGGTCACCCGACATCAGCGCATTGACGCGCGCGGCCTGGTCGGTCACGCCCAGCAGTTCCACCTCGTCGAGATGTGGCAAATCGGGTTTGAAGTAGTTGGGATTCTTCACGCCCACGGTACGCACGCCGGGGCTGAATTCTTTCAGTTTGAACGGGCCGGTGCCGATGCCTTTGCTGAAATCTTTGGTACCATCCTGCACGATCAGGAACGGTGCCGCCGCCAGCATATAAGGAACGTCAAAGTTGGCCTGGCTCAGCACCAGCTGCACTTCGTTATCATTGACGGCGGTGAAGGTTTTAAATTGATCGGCCAATTTGAAGGCGTTGGAAGCGACCGCTGGATCTTTGTGGCGGCTCAGGGAATAAATCACATCTTTGGCGGTGAGCGGTTTGCCATCGTGGAAGGTCACGCCCTTGCGCAGCTTGATTTGCCAGGTAATGCCATCACTGGATGCCACCGATTCCGCCAGCCCCGGCTGAATTTGCAGGTTTTTGTCCAGTTCAGTCAGACCGCTGTAGACCATAAACTGACGGGTGTAGTCGCCGCTGTTGTTGCCTTTGGCGGGATCGAGCGTATCGGTGGCTGAGGCGTTGGCCATCGCCGCGCGCAGCTTACCGCCTTTGACCGGCGTTTCCGCCGCAAAACCCATTTCCGGAAAACCGATCAGGCCGGTACTCATCACCGCACCGGCGGACAACAACTTCATCAGGCTGCGACGGGACAGCGACCCTTCGGTCAATGCACGCGTCAGAGCCGGATTCACAGCGTCAGATTCTTTCTTAAATTTACTCATCTGCACACCCTCAATATGAAATGTTGTTTGCTTTGATAATCGTTACTGACACCCTGCGCCTTGCCGTTTTGCGCAATAAATTGCGCCGCTACAGACCGCACCCCGCCGTAGCTGCGCGATTTATCGCGCGAACAGGCGCAGGAGATGATCAGGAGAGCCGGTCCTTAGCTTTGTAATACAAGCCCGCGAGAGGCAAAAACCACGGTTTGCCGTGGTAACCGGGCAACGCAGGCCAGGCCTCTCGCTGCCACGGGTTATCATTGCGTTTTTCGGCCAGCACATCGGCCATCACCCGCCCCATCCAGGTTGACATCTGGGTGCCATGCCCGCTGTAGCCGAGGGAATAGAACACGCCGTCGTGCTCACCGGCACGCGGCAGCCGGTCGGCGGTCATATCGACCATGCCGCCCCAGCAGTAATCAATGCCGGCCTTGCCCAGCTGCGGGAACAGCGCGGTCATCGCCGCCCGTAACACCTCGCCGCTGCGCGAGTCTGACGTCGGATTGCTGACGGCAAAGCGGGCGCGGCCGCCAAACACCAGACGACGGTCGGCAGTGGTACGGAAGTAGTTACCGATATTCAGCGAGGTGACGTAGGTACGATCCTGCGGCAGGATCTGGCGCAGCAACTCATCGCCCAGCGGTTCGGTCACCACAATAAAACTGCCCACCGGCACGATGCGGCGCTGGAACCACGGAAATGGCCCTTCGTTTGAAACACCGGTGGCCATCAGTACCTTGTCTGCCACGATTTCGCCCTGCGTGGTGGTGATACGGTGGCGATAGCCGTTCAGACGGGTTAGCCCGGTAACCGCGTGATGCGGGAAAATCTTCGCCCCGCTACGCGCGGCCGCTTCTGCCAGTCCGACACCAAATTTCCCCATATGCATCTGGCCGCCACGCTTTTGCAGCAGGCCACCGTGAAAGGCATCACTACCCACTTCACGCCGGATGTCCTCTTTGCTAATCAGCTCGATCTCCGGGTCCACGGTATCGCGCATCAGTTGCCAGGCGCTGCGCAAGCCGGGGAAGTGCGTGGCTTTGCTGGCGAGTTTCAGTTTGCCGCACAGGCGGAAGTCGCAATCGATCTGCTCGTCATGCACCAGCTGTTCGACATAGCTCACCGCCCCATCGAAAGCACGATAGAAGCGGCTGGCCTGTTCCAGCCCCTGACTGGCAACCAGTGCGGCAAAGTTTTGTGAGACGCCGGTATTGCAGTGGCCGCCGTTGCGCGCCGAGGCCTGGCTCATGATGTCGCCACTTTCCAGCAGCACCACATCGATGCCGCTCCGTGCCAGGTTGAGCGCTGCCGAGACGCCGGTAAAACCACCGCCAATAACCACCACGCTGGCCGTGGCGGGCAGCGCACCCGTGGCTGCGCCGGTAAATTGCGGGGCGGTGGCCTGCCAGAAAGATTCGAGTTTCATTGCGCTGCCCTCCGGGCTTAGAGTCCGACCACAGCGGGCAGACCGCCGATATCTTTGATCTCGGTGTAGCCGTAAGCCGGGTTGGCAGGATCGTGACCACGATTGACCCACACCTTGTTGGTGATCCCCATGTCATGGCAGGTCATCAGGTCATAACGCAGGCTGGAGGAAACATGCAGAATCTCGTCCGGGCGGCAGTCAAGTTTTTCCAGCATGTATTCAAAGCCTTTCATCTGCGGCTTGTATGCGCCGACCTCTTCTGCGGTGATCGCCATGTGGATCGGCGCACCGAGACGCGGAATATGCTGTGGCAGCAGGTCTTTCATCGAGTTGGAGAGCAGCACCAGCGGGAACTCTTGCGCCACTTTCGCCAGACCGGCTGGCACATCCGCATGCGGACCCCAAGTGGCGCAGTCGGTGTAGATAAAGTCGCTGTCGGCCTTGTCCCACTGCACGCCCCACTTGTTACAGGCGCGTTGCAGCGCGTGACTCACCACGTCGTAATAGGGTTTCCATGCTCCCAGCACTTCATCCATACGGTAGCGGGCGAAATCGGTGGTGAACGCCCGCATCGCTTCCGGTGCCACGCGATCGTTGAAGCAGCGTTCCGCCGCTCCCGCCATATCGAATTTGATCAGGGTGCCGTAGCAATCAAAGGTGATGTATTTCGGTTTAAACAGTGCCATGACGCGACCTCGTCGTTGTCTGAAACGGAAATTAAAAATCGATTAATACACTCTTCTGGCGCTGACAGGCCTGAAAAGCCTGACGCCCCAGATCTTTGCCAATACCGGAGCCAAGGAAGCCGCCGGTGGGGATAATAAAATCGCCGGAACGGCCATAGCGGTTGATCCACACGGTGCCGGATTCCAGTGCACGCATCGCCCGCATCGCCCGTGGCAGGCTCAGGGTGTGCACCCCGGCGCACAGGCCATAAGTTTCATGTGCCGCCAGTTGCAGCCCTTGTTCTTCGTCGTCAAATTCCTGCACGGTAAGTACCGGGCCAAAAAT
Source organism: Pantoea sp. App145 (assembly GCF_047947045.1). Lineage (NCBI taxonomy): Bacteria > Pseudomonadati > Pseudomonadota > Gammaproteobacteria > Enterobacterales > Erwiniaceae > Pantoea > Pantoea sp. App145. Next base: position 203,785 of record NZ_CP133290.1, on the reverse strand, counting down.
TTCCTGCTGCACCGCCGGATTATCAGGTGCCACGTCGCATAACAGCGTTGGCTGCCAGAACCAGCCTTCGGCGGTGTCGGCAAAACGCTCGCCACCTACCAGCACCTCCGCCCCCTGCGCTTTCGCGGCCGCGATCACCGACGCCACTTTGTGGCCCTGGCGCTCGTCTATCAGCGGTGCATAACGGCTGTCATCCTGCCAGGTGACACCCGGCCGCGGTTGCTGGCACAGCGTCACCAGACGATCCAGCAACGGCTGTGCGATACCACGTTGCACAATCAGACGCGTACCCGCCACGCAGGCCTGGCCGCCATTGGCGGTAAAGCCGCGCAGGATGCGCTGCGCCAGCACCTCAATATCGCCTGCATCATCGAACACCAGCTGTGGACTTTTGCCACCCAGTTCCAGCGTGACCGGCTTCATGCCGTGCTGCGCTGCATCACTCATGATGCGTGCACCGGTCACGGTAGAACCGGTAAAGGAGACTTTGCGCACCAGCGGGTGCGTGACCAGTGCATGGCCGGTCACCGCCCCGCTGCCCTGCACAATATTCAGGATGCCCGCCGGTAAACCGGCCTGCACAGCCAGCTCAGCCATGCGTACGGTGGAGAACGGTGTCAGCTCGGAGGGTTTCAGCACCACGGCATTGCCCGCCGCCAGCGCCGGGCCGCATTTCCATGACGCCATCGATAACGGGAAATTCCACGGGGTGATGGCGCCGATGACGCCATAAGGTTCAGAGATCAGCATGCCAAGGCTGCTTTCTTTGGTCGGGAACAGGTCGCCGCTGTATTTGTCGGCGCACTCGGCGTAGAAACGAATCGCTTCGGCGGTGAACGGAATTTCATGCTGCACCACGTCGCTGATCGGGCGGGTGGAACCAAGCGCTTCCAGCTGCGCCAGCAGCAGGTCGCTCTCAATCAGATCCGCCCAGCGACGCAGCACTTTGCCCCGTTCACGCGGTGGGCAGCTGCGCCAGCCGCTGGCAGTTAATGCGTGGTGAGCGATAGTGACCGCACCATCCACATCCGCTGCGGTGGCTTCATTCAGGCTGGCGTAGACTTTGCCATCGGAGGGGCGTTTAACCGCAAAAGACGCGCCCTGCGTATGTTGATGCTGACCATTAATATAATGTCCAGCGGGTAAAGAAACTTTTTCAGGGTCGAAACTTAACATGGAAAAATCCTTATTTGTTACACCCGTCATTAGCGTGCTAATTAAAATTTCTTGCCACAGTTATCTGCGCTGTTAATAAGCTAATGCAGAAAGTATGCCAGCCCACCAAAAAATAATAATGCGTAAAAAACAGCCCAAAAAAATTTTCTGCCGTATTGGCGAGCTAAATTTTGCGGAATTGCCGAAGCAATAAACAGATGATTTACTTCACAAAATACGCGCATCCCTTTGGTGCACCTCGCATGAAACTTGCACTAAAACAGCGAATACCGGGAAAAACATGACATTGCGCACAAAATAAAAAACGCCTGTAACCAAAGGCAACAGGCGCTGAGCTATTCGTTTGTTAATTTTTAATCAGAGACTGCCAATATGAAAAGTTTTCTGCTCCAGATACTCTTCAATTCCGTAGCGTGATCCTTCACGTCCTAAGCCGGATAATTTAATTCCACCGAATGGCGCGGCATCTAATGAAATGGTACCGGTATTAAATCCCACCATGCCAAATTCCAGCGCTTCTGCTACGCGCCACGCCCGCCGAATATTTTCGGTGAAGAAATAAGCACCGAGACCATAAGGCGTATCATTCGCCATAGCGATGGCTTCTTCTTCTTCATCAAAAATAAACAACGGCGCAACCGGGCCAAAGGTTTCTTCATGGGCGATACGCATGCGGCTGGTGACATTACCGAGCACCGTTGGCTGGACAAAAGTGCCGTTGGGCTGGCTGATGCCCCCCGTCAGCAGGGTTGCCCCCTGGCTCAGCGCATCATCAATATGGCTATTCACCTTTTCAACCGCGCGATCGTTGATCAACGGACCGATGGTGCTTTGCGCATCAAAGCCGTCGCCGACTTTTAACGTCGCCACCGCTGCCAGCAACCGGGCGCTGAAACGTTCATAAATACCACGCTGCACCAGGATGCGGTTGGCGCAGACGCAGGTTTGTCCAGCATTACGGAACTTGCTCGCCATCACGCCAGCAATCGCAATCTCCAGGTCGGCATCGTCAAAGACGATCAAGGGTGCATTGCCGCCCAGTTCCAGGCTCAAACGTTTCACGCTGTCGGCACTTTGCTGCATCAGCAGTTGTCCAATGCGCGTGGATCCGGTGAAGGAGATTTTGCGCACCGTGCGGCTGGCAGTGAGCGTGCTGCCGATATCGGCAGGCAGACCGGTCAATACCTGAAGCACGCCGCTCGGGAAGCCTGCGCGTTCGGCCAGCACCGCCAGCGCCAGTGCGGATAACGGCGTCAGTTCGGAAGGTTTCACAATGATGGGGCACCCTGCTGCCAGCGCCGGAGCGACTTTGCGGGTGATCATCGCAATCGGGAAGTTCCACGGCGTGATGGCGGCAGCCACCCCCACCGGTTGTTTCAGCACCAGTATGCGGCGATCTTCGCTCGGTGCCGGGATGGTATCGCCATAGATACGGCGCGCCTCTTCCGCGAACCATTTAACGAAACTGGCACCGTACAGCACTTCGCCTTTGGCTTCCGCCAGCGGTTTGCCCTGTTCGGCGGTCATGATGATCGCCAGGTCATCCGCATTCTCCAGGATCAGCTGATGCCACTTTTCCAGCAACGCCGCGCGGGCGGCATTCGGCGTCTTACCCCAGCTGATGCGTACCGATTCGGCATAATCTATTGCCTGTTCGGTTTCTGCCGCACCCAGTGCCGGGATGGTCGCCAGCGTTTCCTGAGTGGAAGGATCGACAACCGGCAACGTCGCGCCGCTGTGCGCATCCTGCCAGCGCCCGCCAAATAACGCCTGCTGGCGCAGTAACTCCGTATTTTTCAGTTGAATTCGCGACATGCTTTTCCCCTGTGTCTATGTCATTTCACTGTAACGCGGCGGCACAGCGCAGGATGTTTTTCTGCGAGAACGAAATGACACAGCTACGCGTTTTGTGACGGGAAAAGAAATTTTATGCTGCGCGGCCCGAACGAGCCGCACGCGGGAGGTTAGATCTGGAAGTCGATGGCGGGTTCTTCGCCGGTTTCGTAGGAGAGCGCCTGACGCTTGATCTCTTCCAGCGACAGGTTGGCGTTACAGAGTTCGAGGAATTGCCAGACATAATTACGTTGCAGCTGGCCGCGTTTCAGGCCCAGCCAGACGGTGTTAGCATCGAACAAATGACGGGCATCGATTTTTACCAGATCTTCACCATCATAGATATCGCAAGCCTGGTCGGCGAGGATGCCGACGCCGAGACCCAGCTCGACATAGGTTTTTACCACATCGGAATCCTGGGCGCTGAGCACGATATCCGGCTTCAGCCCGGCAGCCTGGAAGGCGCGGTCAACACGCGAACGGCCAGTGATACCCTGGCGGTAGGTGATCAGCGGATAGCGACTCAGCTGACCCAGCGATACCTGCTCCGTCTGCAACAGTTCATGATCGTGCGGCACCAGCAGCGAGTGATGCCAGCTAAACCACGGGAAGGCGGCCAGGCTGGCGTTATTCACCAGTTGTTCACTGGCGATACCGACATCCGCCTCCCCCGCCAGCAGCATCGCCACAATTTCCTGCGGCGATCCCTGATTCAGCTCCAGCCGTACATTGGGGTAGAGCTGGCGAAAAGCTTTGATCACCCGCGGCAGGCTATAACGCGCCTGGGTATGGGTAGTGGCGATGGTCAGCACCCCGCTGGTTTCATTGGTAAACACATCGGCGAGGCGGCGGACTTTGCCCGCTTCATCAAGGATGCGTTCAGCAATGGTCAGCAACGCTTTACCTGGCTCGGTCATCCCTAGCAGACGCTTACCACGACGGATAAAAATTTCGACGCCAAGTTCATCTTCCAGATCGCGAATATGGCGACTGACCCCGGATTGCGAGGTAAAGAGCGTGTTAGCGACTTCAGTCAGGTTGAACTCGCAACGGGCTGCTTCACGTATAATTTTAAGTTGCTGGAAATTCACACCTTTTCTCCTTGTTCCTGCCCCTGTTTCATCCATGTTATGAAGTTGGTGGCAGTACAACAAATAATAAAAAACGGTTTGTTATGCGGAATGGTAATAAGGGGTAAGGTTCCGCCCGCCAGGCATGGCCGAGTTTCAGCATCACCGTGCAAGCGGGCGGGCATGGCTGGGGCAGCCATGGTGTGAGCGCCATCCCGACTTGCTGAGCGCGGGAGCGATTCCAGGATGAGCCGCATGGATACGGCGAAAGGCGGCGTGTAGCGGCGCGATTTATCGCGCGAAAAAGCCGCGAAGCGGCGAGGCAGGCGGCGCAAGGCCGGGGAATGCAAAGGGGACGGCCAGGTCCCCTTTGCTCGGTCGCCGCACCGGCGAACTGAAACTGCCAGTGCCTGTAGCGAACGAAATCACCTCGTAGTGGGTGTCGGGCGCAGCCTGACCGGTCGCCCCCGACCGCAATCAACCCACCAGCATTAATTCACGATCTTCCACCATCGGCTTATTCAGCAGCGACAGCAGAATATTTTTCACCGCCTGCGCTGATGGCGACAGTGGCAGACGCGCAGACACATTCAGTGACAGCGGCAGATTCAACGATGGGCTGTTGATACGCGCCATCCAGGCATGAGTAGAACTGACCAGCGCACGCGCAGCCGATTCCGGCAGTACGGTCACGCCCATACCACTCGATACTGCCGCAGTCAGCGTAGAAATCGATTCAATCTCACCAATAATGCGCGCGCTGAGGCGACGCAGGGAGAAGGCTTCATCCACACGTTTACGTACCGCACTGTAATCGCGTGGCAGGAACAGGTTCATCTGCGCCACATCGGCCAGATCCACCGTGGCTCCTGGGCAGTCGGTCGCACCGACCAGATACAGTTCTTCTTTCATCAGCGGAATGCTGTTAATGCCAGCCGTCGGTGCGCGGTCATACAGCACCGCCATATCCAGCTGGCCGTTCATCACTTTCTCGTTCAGAGAGGTACCGCTGTTTTCATGCAGATACACCAGCACATCCGGATACTGTTCGCGGACGGTTTGCAGCAACGGCATGGTCAGCGATGATGCTGCGGTACCCGGTGCCAGACCAATCGAAACCTGGCCATTCAGCGCCTGGCCCGCATTGATCACCGCCGTCTGCGCCTGTTCGCACTGACGCAGGATGGTGCGTGCGTGGGCATAAAGAATTTTACCGGCTTCCGTCGGCGTTACGCCTCGCTTGGTACGAATCAGCAGTTGCTGATCCAGCTCGTTCTCCAGCGTCGCCACCTGCTGGCTAAGCGCGGGCTGCGCAATATGCAACACTTCTGCTGCCTGAGTCAGGCTGCCGATATCGACGATTTTTACAAAGTATTTCAGTCGTCTTAAGTTCATTTTGCCTCCGTCACGGATCCCCGAATGCCCAATAATTATTGGTGCTCTTAGCCTGCTGGCTTGTGGTGATATAGGTTGCAATATGCAGGCCAGGTTTTATCAAAACACGTAAAAGCTTTACCAGATTTTTCCTAACGACGCGGAAAATAAGCGTTTCTGATTACCACTTTAGAGTTAATAAGCGCAGCACATGGCACGGATTGTTGAAAGATTACGCGCAATGCACCAAATAAGTGCAGAAAATGCGAGGCAGGCGTGCAAAAAAGTGATGACCCGGCGACTCTTTTTAGTGCACTGAATGGCGTCAGCATGGGCAAAGACAGGGAAAATCAGGGGTTTAAATGAAGGTTATATGACAAAGCCAGTAGTAAAACTTATCACCTGCCATCCATAGCGATACGCTAAATCATTCGCGTTGTAGCAAGGCGGCATCTCCTGCTTATCCCTGGGAGCATAGCTAACTATGTGACCAGGGTAAGCGGGGGATGCCAACGCCGCTACAACACGAATGATGCCGCGTATCAGCGTTTTTTGCGGTTGCGGTGCATATCGATGGACACTGCCGCGACGATGATGATGCCTTTAATGATGTCTTGCACGTAGGCATCCACCCCTATAAAGGTGAATCCACTCTTAATCAGACCAAGGATCACCGCACCGATCAACGTGCCGGTAATACGACCCACGCCGCCCATCAGGCTGCTGCCGCCGATAACTGCTGCGGCGATAGCATCCAGCTCATAGGCGAGGCCCATACTTGACTGTCCGCTACTGACGCGCGCCGCCAGTACCACACCGGCCAGGCCCGAGAGCGCACCGGCGATGGTGTAGACGATAATCAGGTATTTATTGACGTTGATGCCCGAGACTTTAGCGGAGGTCATGTTGCCGCCAATGGCGTAGACATATTTGCCGTAGCGGGTGTGCTTCAGTGCGATATGGAACAGGAACGCCACCACCAGGAAGATCACCACGGGCATCGCACCCTGACCGATCGAGGTGAAGCCATCAGACAGGAAGCTGATTGGGTTACCCTGGGTGTAGTACTGCGCCAGACCGCGTGCGGATACCATCATACCGAGGGTGGCGATAAACGGCGGGATTCCCGTTTTGGTGATCAATACCCCGTTGACCAGCCCACAGACCAGCCCCACCCCAATACCCGCAACAATCGGAATGGCAGCTGGCAGGTTAACCAGCGAAGGATACATCGGCGTCAGGCTGTCAGAGGTTTGCGCCAGGCTGGCCGCGACCACCGCCGTCAGCGCGATGACCGAACCGGATGAGAGATCGATGCCGGTGGTAATAATGACCTGAGTCACCCCCACCGCGATGATACCGATAATCGCCACCTGCAACACAATCAGCACCAGACGATTGGTGTTCATCAGGAAGGATTGATCGCGGACATACCAGCCCGCAATTTCAAAGATCAGGGCAATACCCAGCATCACCACAAAAATACCGGTATCTTTCGGCATCTTGTGGCGCAAATTGCTGAAAAAGGACGTCTGTTGTTCCGTTGCCTGGGGGGCTGTAACTTTCATGTTGCTCATAGTTGCCTCGCGCCTTACTCAGATGCCAGCGACAAAATGGTTTCCTGGTCGGCCTCTTCTTTATTGAGGATGCCGGTTATACGTCCTGCATGCATCACCATCACGCGGTCACTCATGCCGAGAATTTCCGGCAACTCCGAGGACACCATAATGATGGCGACGCCACGGTTCGCCAGTTCGCTGATCAAACGATAGATCTCTGCTTTGGCACCCACGTCGATACCACGCGTCGGTTCATCAAGAATGAGAATCTTCGGCTGAGCCAGCAGCCAGCGGGCAATCAGCACCTTCTGCTGGTTACCGCCGCTGAGGTTATTGATGATTTGGTCCATGGTCGGCGTTTTGATGTTCAGCTTGCGGATCTGCTCCATGCAGTCCTGCGCCATCTTCATATGGCTGACAAAACCGCTTTTGCCGATGTAATCCGGCATGTTGACGATGCTCATGTTCTCCAGCACCGACAGCACCAGAAACAGCCCCGATTTTTTACGGTCTTCGGTCAGGAACGCCATGCCCTTCTCAATTGCCGTGGAGGGTGAGTCGATTTTCACCGGCACGCCGTCGATCAGCACTTCACCACTGTCGAAACTTTCCATGCCAAACAGGCTTTCCATCACTTCACTGCGACCGGCACCCACCAGCCCGGCAACGCCAAGAATTTCCCCTTTGCGCAGCGTGAAGCTGACATCTTTAAAGCGACCTTTGCTGTTGAGGTTGCGCACCGTCAGCACGTCTTCGCCAATCGCATTGTTAAATTTCGGGAACAGCTGAGTCAGTTCACGTCCCACCATCTGGGTAATCAGCGACTGACGGGTAAACTGCGTGGTGCTGTTGCTGCCCACCCAGGCACCGTCGCGGAAAATGCTGATTTCATCGGTGATGGAGAAGATTTCATCCATTTTGTGACTGATATAGATGATGGCTTTGCCCTGCTCACGCAGGTCACGAATAATGGTGAACAGGTGCGAAACTTCTGTTTCTGTCAGAGCAGAGGTCGGTTCATCCATAATCACGATGTCAGAGTTCCACGACACCGCTTTGGCGATTTCCACCATCTGCTGGGCTGCGATGCTCAGTTCACCGACCATACGGTCGGCTTTCAGACGGATATTCAGTTTGTTCAGTAGCTGTTGTGTCTGCTGGTTGAGCAAGGTGTGGTCGACAAAGCCGTATTTCATCGGTTCGCGACCGAGCCAGATGTTTTCAGCTACGGTCATATGAGGCACCAGATTCAGTTCCTGGTGAATCATGGAGATCCCGGAACGCAGAGCATCCATGGTGTCCTGAAACTGCACTGGCTCCCCTTTAATGCGAATGGTGCCCTTATCGGGACGATACATCCCGATAAGGCATTTCATTAAAGTGGATTTGCCTGCGCCATTTTCGCCCATCAGGGCATGTACCGACCCTGGTTTAACGCGCAGTGAGACATTGTCGAGTGCCTTCACTCCAGGGAAGAACTTGCTGATGCCTTCGGCTTCAAGCGCAAAAGCGGTCATACATCACCTCCGTACGGCTTTGTCGGGATCGGTTTATTTCTGATTACGGGTTTCGAACTGTGCCATGTTTTCTTTGGTGATCAGCTGATACGGGATGTTGATGACCTTCTCAACTTTCTCACCATTAACCAGCTTGATGGCTGCCTGCACCGCGCCTTCACCCTGGCCTTTCGCGTCCTGGAAGACGGTAGCGACCATTTTGCCGTTCTTCAGCATCTGTAACGCATCAGGTGTGCCATCAACGCCAGCAATCAGGATGTGGTTCGGGTTTTTACCCAGTGCCTGCAGAGCACCAATCGCCATTTCGTCGTTGTTAGAAGCAATCGCCTGGATATCATCACCTGCGGTCAGCCAGTTGCTCACCACATCGACTGCATCGTTACGCATAAATTTGGCTGTCTGTTTCTGTACCACTTTGATACCCGGGTATTTGGCGACTACCGCCTCCACCCCTTTGGTGCGGTCACGGGTTGATTCGTTCGCCAGGTCACCCATCAGGATCGCGACGTTGCCTTTGCCGTTCATCGCTTTGGCCAGCGCTTCCATTTGCAAACGCCCTGCCAGCTCGGAGTCAGAACCAACGTAGGCCATTTTGTCCGTCAGTTCTCCGGCCGGTTTACGGTTAACAAAGATTAACGGGATGCCCGCTTTAGTGGCCGCATCCATAACCGGTTTCACCGCGTTGGTATCCACCGGGTTAACGATGATGGCGTCCACACCCTGACCGATAAAGTTCTGCACCTGTTGCAGCTGCTGAGATACGTCACCTTTTGCGTCTTCGACCTGGCCTTTGACGTTGTCTTTAGTCATCTCTTTCTGCATCGCGGTGCGCAGGATGGTCAGAAAGTTGTCATCAAACAACGCCATAGAGACACCGACCTGGATATCTTTTGCCATTACAGCGGCAGGTAACATGCAAGCTAACAGGGAAGTCACTAACGCTTTTTTAATGTTCATAGGTAACCCTTCTTTATCGTTAACATGCTCAGGTTGGCTGATACCGCGAATGAAAAAATTCTTTTACATTCATTCAACGTCGCTGGCGTTTTTTATCTGGTTGTAGAGGTAAGGCTTCTGGTTTAACGTTATCGGTTTTCAACAACTCATCATTGCAACATGTTCCTTATCAACAAGTTATTTTCAAAACAGTGTTTCGGGTTATAAAAGTTGTTCCACCCGTGATGATAAGCAGTTCATTTATTCCATCTTAACGACATTTGAAATTTTCATCATAAAAGCACTGAAACAGTTGTTTTAAAATCGGCAAATAACAAAACTTTGACACGCATCTAACATCTGCAAGGAATTGCGTTTAAAGTGAGATCTTGCTGGCAGTTTGAATTGTGATCATTCAAGGCAGAAAAACAGCAATCCGCTGCTTTTCCGCGCACTTAAACCAGAAGTGTGCAGGAGGGCTTTGACAACGGGGATCGGCATCGCTAATATGCGCCTCGTTCCAACGATTCCTCTGTAGTTCAGTCGGTAGAACGGCGGACTGTTAATCCGTATGTCACTGGTTCGAGTCCAGTCAGAGGAGCCAAATTCGAAGAAGAGCAGCCTGAAAAGGCTGCTTTTTTTTTGCTTGCCACGACCGCACGAAGCTGCGATTACAGATCATAGAAGAAAAACAACGTGCCATATTGCGGGAGAATGCCTCCCGGAGTGAGAAGACCGTGTACATCTTTATCATCGGTATCCATGCGCTCACTGTTTATTGTCGGGGCTTGTTGCTGGTTTTTGAACGGATCAAGCGGGCTCCAGCCCACATTTGTAATACGTAATTTGAGTGGACCGCTCTCTTTAATCGCCTCATTAATGGCCTGATAAGACTCCGCCGTTATCCGGCGATGTTTATAGATGTTGCTCAGCGTTAGCCAGCCATCGTCAGCCAGGTAAGGTATCGGTGCAGGACGGTTTTCATCGCCCCAGCCTAGTGTGCAAGGGTGCCTGTCATCAAGAGGGTCCTGCGAGCATTGTACAAGGAAGATAAAAGGTGCGGTGGAATCGTCTTTAAGCGGCGTGACCAGCTGTGTCCGGTTTAACTCTTCATTCTGCGCGATGACCACCGCCGTCAGGCTGAAGGTAAAGGGATTGCTCGGAATAGGCAGCTCAGCGCTAAAACAGCTGGCATCTTTGACATCGCATTCGGGCTGTAACGTCATCGGCCAGGTTTGCGTGCCGTCCGTCAGACTGAGTTTGTCCGTCGATTCCATCCCCTCGGCAACGACATGCGCGCTAAAGATCTTCGCATTGATAATCTTCTGCGCCGCCGCCTTCAGTGCATGAATCGTCACCCGCGTTTCAACCTTCACGGCTTTTTTCACGCTAATCACGCTGTTCGGTGCAACTATCCGGTCCGTGGAATCCTCTTTTACACTCGCTGACTGCCCGATAGTCGCTTCGACAGACGCGAGATTGGCGAGCAGCGTTTGCTCCAGCGTCACCGGCACGGTCATGCTGTAGCTTTCACCTGGTTGCAAATCCATCCCACGGATAAGCAGCTGATGCCCTTCTTTACCTGTCCAGCTATTATCGAACTCAGGCTTGCAATCCGCATGCTGTGAACAGCGCACCACAATATCTCCTGAGCGCACCACCCCTTCAGGCAGAATGACCTTCAGTTCTGTGGCGTTAACTGCTTTTTCTATCTGCGACTGGGTTCTGAAATTCACCGTCAGGCTTTGTACCGGTTGTGCCCTGGTGAAGGTCAGGGGTTCCTCAGAATTCATATTAACGGTATAAACGTTCTCAGCCTTAAGCAAAAGATCATTTAATACAACCCGATCTCGTATCTGAATATCACCCGAAGCAGCCGATAGCATCGACATTAATAATCCGATCATGGCAATATATTTTCTTAGCATCATTTTCTCTTCCTTGAATATAAATAAACTACTCTCGTTTGATATCACTGATGATAACGCTATTTTCACCTCTGCCAGACTCATCTCCCGATGCGTCTGGCATTTATTTAGTGAATAAATTTTTGCTTATTTTCCATAGTAGAAATGCAGCACGCCGTAGCGGGGTAAAATATCTCCAGGGGTAATAAGACCGTGCACATCTTTGTCTCCAGCATCCATCCTCTCCTTGTTTAACCTCGGTGTTTTATTGGTGTTTTCAAAAGTCAGTAGCGGTTTCCAGCCTTGAGGACCATCGTTTCGGGGGATCACCACTAATGGCCCATTCTCTTTCATCAGATCATTAAGGTGTTTATAGGTCTCAGCAGATATCCTGTTGTGCTTGTAGATATTACTTAGCGTTAACCAGCTATCATCAGCCAGATAAGGCACCGGTGCTGGCCTGTTTTCATCTGCCCAATTCAGCATGCATCCATCCGCCGCAGACGCGGGTTCATCGCACTGTATAAGAAAGTTAAAAGGCGCGATGGAATCGTCTCTAAGCGGCGTGACCAGTTGCGTCCGGTTTAACTCTTCATTTTGTGCAGTAACCACCGCCGTCAGGCTGAAGGTAAAGGGATCGGTGGGGATAGGAAGATCTGCGTTAAAACAGCTGGTATCTTTAATTTCACATTCGGTCTGCAACGTCATCGGCCAGCTGTGTGTACCATCTGTCAGACTGAGTTTATCCGTCGATTCCACCCCCTCGGCGACAACATGCGCGGTAAAGGTTTTTGCATCTTTCACCTTCTGCGATGCAGCCTCAAGGGCATGGACAGAAACCCGGTTTTCAACTTTCACCGCTTTTTTCCCACCTGTTACGCTGTTCTGAGCAACAATCCGGTCCGGTGAATCCAGTTTCACACTCGGCGACTGCCCGATGACCGCTTCGATCGGGGCTATCTCTGCGGGTAGGGTTTTCTCCAGCGTAACCGGCACGGTCAGGCTGTAGCTTTCACCCGGCTGTAAATCCAGCGCCAGGAGAATCATCTGATGCCCTTCTTTGCCTGTCCAGGTGTTATCAATATCGTATTTGCAGTCGGTATGCTGCGAGCAGCGCACCACGATATCTCCGTGGGTTGAACGCACGACTCCCTCAGGGAGAATTAATTTCAGTTCGGTAGCTTTGACGACTTTATCTATCTGCGACTGGGTTTTGAAATTCACCGTCAGGCTCTGTACGGACTGTGTCTTACTGAACGTCAGAGGTTCTTCAGGATTCATATCAATGGCATAAACATTCTCCGCCTTAAGCAGAGAATCATCGATATTAAAAACCTGGTGCCACTGTTTAATATCAGCAGTTGTTCCAGATACATTGGTAATTAATGAATCATTGTTATTTATAAAGTTACCAGCCAGTACAGAGACCGGAGCAACAGAGATCAACACTGCACCCAGGGAAATATATTTATCTGCTATCATTTTAACCGTCCTTGCATATGATTAGTTATTCCGAATTTATTTTTCGTGAAGCTTATTCCCCTGAAAATCTCAGCCTCTGAGTAATATGTTAAGCGTTATAATAATCACAACTAAAACATGACATGATGACACTGATTAAATGGATGATTTTTCCTGTGTGGGAGTTGGGAAGCTATCATTATCATTGCTGCATGAACCACCTCATACTTCGGATAATTTTCTGATAAAAACCAGAGGAGAAAAATAGAGGGAATAAAAATTTCATTATTAGAAATAGTTACGCCCCCTGTAACCGATTGGTGTTAGTCTTGATAACGTTAATTTTTAAATGCTGGATAATGATATTTTCCTGTGTTGAAAAAAAGCCGGAAGGATCTCGGGGATCTCTTCCGGCTTTTATCGGTTAGATTAACTATCGGGCTGCCCTGCACCAGCGGCTGCCGCGTTTTGCTGATACGGCGGCCCGGCGGGTCATACTCAAAACTCACCCGCACTGGTGGCCGGTTACAGTCGTACGGTTCGCTCAGTACCTCCGTCAGACGATGTTCACCGTCATAACGGTAGCGCCAGCGCACCTGCCCGTTGTCCTTCTCCGTGGTGCGGCCATGCACGTCATACTGCCACAGCGTCTGGCTGAACGGGTTGTCATCCCGTTCTTCGCGGATAAGGTTGTTGCGGTAGTCAAAATCGCGACGGCGTGACCAGCAGCGCGGGGCCGGACGCTGCGCATCGCCGTTAAACACATCCTTTTTCACCAGACGGCCCAGGCGGTCATACTCAGTACGCGTCGTCAGCCCGCCCTGGCTACGGCCCAGCTCCCGGTGCAGCATGTCGCGGGTGAATTCGCTCACCGTCAGGCTGTCCAGCGCGATGCTCAGCAGATGCCCCGCCGGACTCCAGCTGAACCGGTGCGTGATAGAAGAGTGCAGCCTTGTGGGCTATCAACCAAAGTCCGGTGATCGCAGCACGCCGCAGGTCAGCATCGCGGGCAAGTGGCTGGCTGAGGCGGGGTTTGAGACCGGTAAGGCGGTCACCGTCAGGTGGAGGCGGGTTGTCTTACCCTGACGGCGGGCAGCTGAAGTAAAAAAGCCGGAAGGATCATTCAGATCGCTTCCGGCTTATTTTTTAATCTAAGAAGTCATCGTTTTCAAGATAATAGACAACTGCATTTAATAACTCATCTTTACTTGATTTTGGATGGTGCTCCAACTTATTTTGGATAATAGCTTTAAATGTCGGGTATTCTAGCCATGTTTTATAATCATCCTCCATATCATCATCCTCCTCTTCTGACTCAGCAAGATAATAATTAGCACTTTCGATTATGGATTTCTTACTAATAAAATCCTCATCCACATAAAAGCCGCCCACTTTAGGTAAATCTTTATATACAGATAACAAACCGTCAAAGCCTTTAATCGTCTTCATAGATCACTCTTTTTTTTCAGCGACACGTAGAACCACCACCCCATTTTTTACGACCACCTGAACCATCTGGATGGTAGATTTTGTGATATGACCGATGATCATCGTAATCAACCAAGCTTAGTACTCCGCTTTTATTTTCATGATGCCATGTCATATCTGGGGGAGAATATTTACTAAACTTGCCTTTAGAGTTAGGTTGAACATGTTCAATAAGATCAGGATATTTCGTTTGCATCTCACGTTTAAAGTCTGCATCTGCATTTAAACGTTCATATACAGATTGATTCCCTCTTCTAAAATGTTCAGCATCTGATAACTCATATTCTGAAGGCTTTAAAGTATGCTCATGGAACACATGATATTTCCCTAATCCACGATCACCTTTATATAACCCCAGCGGATCTATCCAGCTGAACGCATTCGGCGCATAAGCGTAGAGATTTATTCCCCCCGCCAGCCCTATCGGGTCCTGCTGCGTAAACCGTCCGCTGTCCGGATCGTAATACCGGAACAGATTGTAGTGCAGTCCTGTTTCCCGGTCCAGGTACTGGCCCTGCATCCGCAGGTTCTGCGCGAAGCCGGGGTCTGAAGGGCCGACTCTCGCAGCAGTTTGCCCCACGCGCCGTTCACTCCTTCCCAGCTGATGCGGCCTTCACGGTCCGTCAGCCGCTCCGGCATCCAGTTTGCCGCACAGTGGAACCAGAATATTTCCGGGTTCTCCGTGCCGTCGATACGCGCCAGCGGCTCGAAGCTCTGCGCCCCGCTGTACACATACGTCAGCGGCACATCATCCTGAATCTCCTGCAACAGGCGGAACCCTTCCCAGATGAAGCGCGTGGTCACCGCCTTCCCGACCGGCCTGCCCTGCACCAGCGGCTGCCGCGTTTTGCTGATACGGCGGCCCAGCGGGTCATACTGAAAACTCACCCGCACTGGTGGCCGGTTGCGGTCGTACGGTTCGCTCAGTACCTCCGTCAGACGATGTTCACCGTCATAACGGTAGCGCCAGCGCACCTGCCCGTTGTCCTTCTCTGTGGTGCGGCCATGCACGTCATACTGCCACAGCGTCTGGCTGAACGGGTTGTCATCCCGTTCTTCGCGGATAAGGTTGTTGCGGTAGTCAAAATCGCGACGGCGTGACCAGCAGCGCGGGGCCGGACGCTGCGCATCGCCGTTAAACACATCCTTTTTCACCAGACGGCCCAGGCGGTCATACTCAGTACGCGTCGTCAGCCCGCCCTGGCTGAGGCTCAGCTCCCGGTGCAGCATGTCGCGGGTGAATTCGCTCACCGTCAGGCTGTCCAGCGCGATGCTCAGCAGATGCCCCGCCGGACTCCAGCTGAACCGGTGCGTGATAGAAGAGTGCAGCCTTGTGGGCTATCAACCAAAGTCCGGTGATCGCAGCACGCCGCAGGTCAGCATCGCGGGCAAGTGGCTGCAGGAGGTCGGGTTTGAGACCGGCCAGCCGGTTACCGTTCGGGTGGAGGCGGGTTGTCTTATCCTGACGGCGGGCAGCTAAAATAAAAAGCCGGAAGGATTTCAGGGAACACTTCCGGCTTATTTGAAGACTTATTAATTTATAATTCGAAGTACCACTCGAGGAAAGAGTTAAAATCACTCCATTGGGGCTTAAGATTACCTGCTTTGAAGTCTTGTAATTCCTTACCCAAAGTTAACCGAACAACCTCACCAGTTTCTTTATTGTAAAAAAATCCACTTTCTCCTTCAAAACTATCTAATGGAAGATATTTTTCCGATAATCCTAAACCTTCATGACTCCTCCTTAAATCCAAAGAATAATCCGAATTTAATATATACCAACCCAATTGGTATATTTCTTTTTTTTGATTATAAAAGGTAGGGCCGCCCTCGGCATGAGAATAAAACAATGATATATTTGAAGATGGTTCAATGCCTAACTTACTAAGTGCATCCTTATAATCATCGGAAGCATCATCGAACCACCACCCCTGCTCTTTGAGATATTCCTTAACATTATGAGATAACATATCAACCTCTACATTTAGCCTTCAAATTTCGTTTATGTAATTCATTTTCACCCCGTTGCCTCCAGTAACTATCACGATCCATATTGAAAGTATCTCTGTTTACAGGGTTTATTGGATGTTGGTTCGGTAAGTATGGATGCAATGCATTTGTGCCATAATATTTTTGATGAGTATCAGCCGACAACTCAAACAATGACCCTAATCCATTTTGTTCCGAGTGATGAAGGTTAATTTGTGAATATTTCCCATTTTTCACCACAAAAGGACTCTTACCTTCCAAAGCTAAATCCAGGTTTGTTTTCACACCATTTCTCGTATTTACAGGCAAATCCCAGTCAATTGCTTGCTGATAAACTGTATGCGTGCTACCAGATGGTGCATTGAACACGGACGGCGTAAAGAAGTTGCTAAGCCCCAGCGGATCTATCCAGCTGAACGCATTCGGCGCATAAGCGTAGAGATTTATTCCCCCCGCCAGCCCTATCGGGTCCTGCTGCGTAAACCGCCCGCTGTCCGGATCGTAATACCGGAACAGATTGTAGTGCAGTCCTGTTTCCCGGTCCAGGTACTGGCCCTGCATCCGCAGGTTCTGCGCGAAGCCGGGGGTCTGAAGGGCCGACTCTCGCAGCAGTTTGCCCCACGCGCCGTTCACCCCTTCCCAGCTGATGCGCCCTTCACGGTCCGTCAGCCGCTCCGGCATCCCGTTTGCCGCACAGTGGAACCAGAATATTTCCGGGTTCTCCGTGCCGTCGATACGCGCCAGCGGCTCGAAGCTCTGCGCCCCGCTGTACACATACGTCAGCGGCACATCATCCTGAATCTCCTGCAACAGGCGGAACCCTTCCCAGATGAAGCGCGTGGTCACCGCCTTCCCGGCCGGCCTGCCCTGCACCAGCGGCTGCCGCGTTTTGCTGATACGGCGGCCCAGCGGGTCATACTGAAAACTCACCCGCACTGGTGGCCGGTTGCGGTCGTACGGTTCGCTCAGTACCTCCGTCAGACGATGTTCACCGTCGTAACGGTAGCGCCAGCGCACCTGCCCGTTGTCCTTCTCTGTGGTGCGGCCATGCACGTCATACTGCCAGCGGATGCCGTTCAGCTGCGTCACCCGGTTATGCGGCACCGCACCGGCATGGCGCTCCAGGGGATTTCCCGCTGCGTCCCAGCGCCACTGACCATTCCCCGGCTGCACACCCTCCTGCCCCAGCAGGCGGCCCGCGCTGTCATACTGCCACAGCGTCTGGCTGAACGGGTTGTCATCCCGTTCTTCGCGGATAAGGTTGTTGCGGTAGTCAAAATCGCGACGGCGTGACCAGCAGCGCGGGGCCGGACGCTGCGCATCGCCGTTAAACACATCCTTTTTCACCAGACGGCCCAGGCGGTCATACTCAGTACGCGTCGTCAGCCCGCCCTGGCTGCGGCTCAGCTCCCGGTGCAGCATGTCGCGGGTGAATTCGCTCACCGTCAGGCTGTCCAGCGCGATGCTCAGCAGATGCCCGCTGCCATAGTACAGCTGCTTCAGCTGACGTCCGTCCGGCAGCGTCAGCGCGGTGCAGTTGCCCAGCGCATCATACTGCCATGCCAGACGCCCCTGTCCGCCCTGTTCCTCCGTCACCCGCCCCAGCGCATCGTAGCGGAAGGTGATTTCCTGCTCCGCCTGGCGGCTCCACGCCGTGTCCGACAGCGGCAGATGCCGCGTGATGCGGGCCAGCTGACCCTCCGGCGTGTAGCGGTAACGCGTCTGGCCTTCCGGGGTGGTACGGTCCAGCAGCTGCCCCGCCGGACTCCAGCTGAACCGGTGCGTGATGGCGGCCGGGTGCCCGGCGGCAAAAGTACGCGAACGCGTCTGCCCCGCCGCATCGTACTCATAACGCGTCGCCATGCCATCCAGGCCAATCTCAGCCAGCAGCAGCGAATCCGCCCCCCACTCAAAGTGATAACTTTCGCCGTTTTCATTGGTCAGCGCCGTCATGCGGCTGCGGCTGTCCCAGCTTCGCTGCACTTCCTCGCCCTGCGCGTTGCGCGTGACAATCAGGCGGCCCTGGCTATCATAGCGAAACAGGCTGCGCTGGCCGTCAGCGGCGTGCCAGACAACCGGCAATCCTTCCCCGTTCCAGCTCAGGTTCTCTTCCCAGCCTTCCGCTCGCGCCAGCCGCTGCGGGCGACCGGCAGCATCGTATTCATAACGCGTCTCTTCACCATCCGGGGTGATGACACAGCTCAGCCATCCCCGGGCATGGTAGCGGTAACGCGTGGTCCGCCCCGAACAGTCGGTCTCGCGGATCACCTGGCCAGCATCGTTATAGCCACGGTGGTAAATATTACCCGCCGCGTCCTGCTCCTCCGTCACCAGTCCGTATTCATCACGCCGGTAAAACGTGCTCTGACCCAGCGCATCCACCACCCGTTCCAGCCCGTGATGGCTGTCGTAAAAATACTGCGTCACGCTGCCGCCCGGCGCGGTGACCGCCACCGGCAATGCACGATGCGGCAGCCACTGCACCGCCTGTGCGCCGCCGTCCGCGTCCTGTTCCTCCACGCGGTTACCGTAGTCATCATAGGTAAAGCTCACCGCATGGCCGAGCGGGTCAATACGCCGCGTCAGTAGCTCGTGTTCATTCCACTCATAGCGCCATTTTTCGCCGCGCTCATCGATAAAACAGGTTATCAGGCCCTGTGCATTCCAGTGGTGTTCCCGCTGCTGTCCATCATAGGTTGAGACACGGGTGATCCCGGCGGACAGATCGTAATGCATGCGGCAGCCGTCACCGCTGCTGCTGCGGGTTTCCACCACGCGCCAGTGGTCGAACTTTTCCCAGCGATATTCATTTTCCGCACCGCCCGCCAGCTGATGCCAGACCATCAGCCCGTTTGCGTTGTAGCGGAAGCGACGGGTGACCACGCCCGCCGCATCGGTAACGTTAGCCAGCTGCCCCTGCGCATCATATGTCCAGCGCATCAGCGGCCAGTGCCGTTCACCATCAAAGTGGTGCGCGGAGGTGACCCGCTGCGGATGACGTGGATCGTCATAATGCAGCGCCACATCAATCGCCAGCGGCTCATCGTGGATGCGCACCAGACGCCCCTGCGCATCCCACCCGGTCTCCAGCGCGTTACCATACTCATCGCTCAGCGAGGCCAGCCGCAGCTGTTGCGGATCTGCCGCCGTCGGTTTGTACAGCCGCCAGACAGCACCATCATCGTCGGCAATGGCGATATCACCCTGCGCATTTCGGCGGATCATCAGCCCTTCGCTGATACTGTAAAGCACCGCCTGATCTCCGGGCAGAGTAAACGTCAGCTCGCGGCCGGAGTCATCAAACCAGGTAGCCTGTTCCCCTTCCAGCATCAGGTAGCTGTCAAACACCGTGGCCCAGCCGGTGCCAAACAGTCCGGCGCGCTGCGTCAGGCTGTTGTAGCTGCGCTGCCAGCGCAGGGGGAAGCGTCCCGGCAGGACGAAGTCGCGCTCGGCGTCGTCGTTCAGGACTTTCACGCCCGTGGCGGCGTGCACCGGATGAAGCGAGGAGAACACGGCGTTGATCGCCATGTCCGCCAGCATACCGCCCCCGGCCATCGCCAGCGCACAGGGCATATTTTTCAGGATCTGCGACGGACGACCGCGGATCAGTGACAGCCCGATCATCGCCAGCGCCAGGCCGGGTTGTTTGCCGCTTTTGATATCGCGTACCGTCAGCGTCTCACCGCCGATGATGACATCAGGCGAGACGTCATCGCTGATGGTGGCTTCGCAGGTGGTGCGGTCCTTTGCCCGCACGGCAGGCTGACCATTGATAAAGACGCTTTTCGAACCTTCCGCCAGAAACTGCGGACCGCTGTGCTTTTCACACAGCACTTTGTCCTGCATCAGCGGCGAGGTACCCGCAGCGGCAGACGCCACGCCGGGCTGCCACATGGCGCTGCCGAACTGCTCTGCCGCCGCCAGCAGCATACCACCGTAATCGGCAAAGCTGGCGGGGGACTGCGGTTCCGGCGCGGGAGTATCGCCGGACGTCAGGGTCCCGGCAGCACGTGCAGCGGCGAGGCCGTTGATGAGCACATCGTCAGAGCCGCTGATGATCACACCCGACGGGGATGGCGGGAACAGAAAGTTGCCGATTTCGTCCGCGCCCGCGCTGATTTTGCTGCTCAGACCGGTGGCATTGGCGGCCACCCCCGCCACGATCCCGCTCAGCAGGCAGCTGCTGCCGAGCGCAGTCAGTGCCCCGATACCAAGGATCGGGCCAGCAAAAGTTGCCGCCCCCGCGACCATTGCCCCCATTGCCGCATAGGTCACGCCCTCCGCGACGATGCTGGTGATATCCGCCAGGATGCTGGAATGAATGATCTCATCGCCCTGCCGGGCTGCGCGGTTATCCATGCCTTATGCTTTCCGTGAGTTATGTAACGTCAAGCTCTGCCGGAATGCGTTCCAGCGTCCAGTATCCTCTTCACTGAAAGGACGAAGGGCGGAGAGGGTAAAAACCATCAAGGTGCGGGTTCCGGGTACTTCGGCGGCCAGCTGCTTTTGCCATAGTGCCTGACCATTGCGTTCATAAGCGGTTTCCACTTCAATGGCGTGCAGGGCATGGTCTGCGCCAGCGGTGACATGTGCAAAGGTACTCTGATGGATTTCTCCCATCTGCTGACGCAGCGCGTCCCATTGATGCTGAAACTCCTGTTCAAAGTCGCTGCCTTCCGGGATAGGACCACGGCTGACAATCAGCGCAAGGCCACTGGCCTCATCACGCAGGATATTCATGGTGGTATCCTGCCAGGCAGCCGGAAACAGGGAAAACGCGCCCTCATTGAATTGGTAGTGCATGTTGGTTATCCGTTCTGGGGTTTAAATCGGGGTGTAGAGGCGAGAGGTTTCGCCATATTTTTCGCTGCGAGTTGCTAAAGGTGGTTTGATTAATTCTTAGCCTGTGCGATTTAGCGTTTCGAAAGATTGCGGAGTGGGGAGAAATAAAAACACATACCCCAATCATAGATACGTATCAAATCTCATTTACTCATCCTTGTGTGAATTGCAGATAACATTTTATTTTTTAATAATGTAAAAATTACCACTATTCGAATCCGCATCCGTCATTAGTGAATTATCCTTTCGATTAACTTTGAAGGTAAGAAGATGGACCGATGTTTCTGGGTCACCACCGCAAATGGCATAGCGCTTATCTTCTCTTACATCTACGATAAAAAATCTTTATCTGAGGTTTCATCATGGTTATACGCCAGGCATTGGTCACGTAACGGTGATAACTGATGGTCTCTGATTGCCTGGTGTACCGCTAAAATAGCGAAATCTTCATTGCTTTTTATTTTTTCGGCCGACACTGCTGTGTGAGGGTAAATATAAAAACACATCATTACACTAGCAAGAATGCCGGAATATCTTTGCATCTCAGATACCGTTTTCATCAGGGTTCAATGCCAATATGATACGACTCACTTTGTCATTTATGATCTGAAATGATAGGCGTTTTCCATCACCATCGTAATAGAGCCAATGCTGATTATCACTGTTATCTACTTTAACCTGGCCATACTTTTCAACCACTATCTGCTGGCTGTCTCCAATCGAGATACCTCGGGATGTGAGGAACCCTGCTTCATCAAGTATGATCTGGGAAATGATATAACTATCTATATCACGATGTTCTTTCTGCCAAAAAATATTAGCCGTGTAAATTTCAAAACCGCCATAATTATGTTGGTAGTATTTGTAATAACTTTCACCAACCGATACATCACCAACAAAATTTTCGCTAATTTGAGCACCAGCCCTTTTTCTCACTTGTTCATCCCATTGTTCACCGAGTGAAATATATTTATTATTAAGCATAATGGTGAAATCTGAAGATCCTGTTAACGTATTGACTTCTGTTAGATATGGAGTGTTATAATCAGGTGCAATTCCTTTATGCGTTTCTCTCAACCGATTCTTTTCTACCCACCCACTTATCTGTTCATTGTTCCGGGCAAAATACATAACCCGGTAGAAATCTTCATATTCAATATAAGCGATGAGTGAGTCACCCGGGATGACAAAAACATGGTCAATTAAACATTTTCTGTCAGGTGCAGAATAAAATTGCAACCGACCTTCGCCGCCTACTCTGTAGATGTTTTGAGTGTTGCTAAAGCGAGCACCCTGAGAAATCGCATTCTTATCTAAATTCTGGCAAGAATCATTAGCGGACACGATAAACGGAATGAATAGAAAAAATATTAACAATCTCATTTCTCACTCCCTGAAATGAAAATATAAAAACACCCATCATCATAATCAGAACCATTTACATCTGAATTTAATGACAGATGATTCCCAATAAGCATCTTTTTGCTTCTGTTGAAATCAGGGCAGCATTATATATTGAATGACTGCCCAACTCTGACCTCACAGATCGGAAGTGAAAAAAATCACTCCCAATGCCCATCCTGCTCAACCAGTACTTTAGCTCCCTGAGAGACTTTTAACTTTAACGGTTCAAAATCAATCAAATACTCAATGTTACCATTTTTAAATAACATACCGTCAATTTTACCTGACGCAGAATTATCAATAGTATGTCCAGCGAGCACAATTTGGCTTTGGTCACTATTTCTCATTCCGTAGTATTTCACATCAGAACATGAAGCAAAAAAATCCCCACAATTGTTAACAAGGGTGATAATAAAAGATTGAGTTTTAAAACTCCTTGCTTTCTGCATCGCTATCTTTTTAACATCCTGCCTATCTAACTCATAATTTTCAGGAGCATAAAAATCACCATTTTGTGGTTCTTTGATAAGATGCCACAAGAGCTTTTCACCATTTAAGGTTAATTCAGCCTTGCCATTCTTCCCTCCAAAGCTAGAATCAAACTCTATTGTTGCTTTACTATTTCCTACATCACCTCTAAGATTATTCTCACCTTCATCCGGACAGTCAATTCTATTCCCGCCTCTCGTAACATAACAATAAACCCCGCTCAACTTATCACCTGACTGTCTTATTTTAAGAGTCAACACTGAATAAGAAGAACCGTCTTCATTACTGATTACGCCACTCCACTGACCTGATAGATTTTCTGAAGATAAGACAGATACAGGCTGAACCGAAAGCATTACAAATAAACAAATTAAAAACCTCCTTGCTAAAGACTGCCTCACTCTTAGCATATCGTAATTAACACCTCAGGAAGAATGGTGAGTTATGAAAGACTATAAACCCCACATAAAATAATTAAGTCATAGATTAAAAATCAATTCTCTTAGTGAATTTATATATGATACCTTCCAGTACAATACATACATCAAAATTATCTGTTCAAGGCAGATAGCATTTTAACCAACCAAATTGAAAACCATTTCATTTTAACAATGGCTTGTCCATCCATATCCCATCTTCACTTAATACCATTTTATTGTTTACAATCACTGATAGATTATTAATGAGAGCATTGACAATATAAATAGCATCATGGTTATGAAATTTATAACTCAAGATTGGGCATACTTTCCCCCCACATTCACTCCGAGTCGCCTTCCCAGTTAATCTGAGCACGGCCCCATCCGATTTTCTGATTCCTTCATAGGCGACATCATTACAGTTCTCATTATCGGGAGGACATAATACAGTAAGTTTCACCCGAAATTTCTTAGTTTCAAAGTATCTATCTGTCGTGTTAACCCGACTCACTACTGAATAATCATCAGTAATAGCTGTATTTTTAAAACGTTCTGACCATACTTTGATATCTTTTTGCATATCCGTGGTGGCATCATCATTACTACGATAATTTACCTTACTATCATTTGGAACTATCCAGCCAACATAAATCTTACCATTAGGCTGTATAACAAATGCCGACGCCTGCTCAAGGTATAAGTCCTTCAACCAGCCTTCGACAAAAATGCCCCCCTCATCTGTCTTATGTGGTTGCCCAAACACATCAAAATTTTCACTAAATATGGCATAATCTGGCCCTAATAATAATTTCAAGCCAGAAACTACCTTTGCATCGCTAAAGATATTTGAAACTGTTTCAAGAGTTTCATAACTGGAAAAATCTTGCTCTGCTTTTGCGCGACTGACAGCACCAAAAAAAATTAATAAAGAAATTAAAAAAACAAAAAACCTAACAGTTAACTTCATTTTTATTCACCTGAAAACTTCGAGAATTCCGCTGCTTCTCTAACATAACGCTTACTCAGCCCATTAGAATAGTATTCCCACCAGTTATATTTAACACCATTTTTCGTAGTTGTACCTGAACCATATATAACTTTATCATAATTGAGGCGAGCTTTAACGAGGTCAGACTGAAAATCAGATGGAGTCATATTTTCAATATAATCAATGGATTGTTTAGTAAGCTTAGAAGATTTGACAATATTGCCACTGCTCATTGAATTAAGTATAGCCTGCGCCCCCCCACGTCCTCTCATATGAGTTAGTGAAATTATAGCGGCCCTCTTTCCAGGATCGGTAAAGTTCAGAGCCCCAGCATGTTTGGCTTCTTGATTCATGTGTTTTGCAACCACCTTAAACTCCTCATCACTCCCCAAACCATATTTTTTTCTAGCAGCTACCACTTCATCATAAGCCGGCCCAAAACCTCTACGAAACCCGTATACTTCAGGGATTCCTCCCTGCTCGCCTGAGACTCCTTCAGATTTCATGATTGAACGAATCATATTATCTGAAAGTTTATTACTTTTTGCCACCTGAGCTTTTTGTATAACAGCAGCCGATGGTTGGCTTAAGACCAAGTTTGATTTTACTTCCCCCTTACCCCCCTTTTTTGCCGGGAATAGATTCGTCACCGCCTCCGTAATATTCTGCTTATGGCTGCTTCCCGGCGCACCTGTTCCGGGCTGTGCGCCTGCGGTATTCAGGTTAAGTTTGCCGCCCGATGTGGTGATATTTCCGTCACCCTGCACGAAGAGATTAAACCCTTTGCCGACGATATTGATCTGCCCATTGGCGTTGAGTTCTATCGCACTTTCACCGCATTCCAGCCGCAATTTTGTGCCTGACCCCAGCACATAAGTTTCTACCGCCGCATCGATTTTTCCTTTGCCGGTCAGCAGTTCTTCACCACCTTTCACGCCGTGTACACGGTTGGTTTCAACCCGATATAACTCATTAACGCCGACGTAGTGGCTGTGGTTTTTGGCGACAGTATGGGTGGCGTCATTTTTGACGTTGGTATCCATATTTTTCTGCGCCTGAATCCACAGCTGCTCCTCGCCCGCTTTGTCTTCAAAACGCAGCGCATTGGCGGTATCTGCGGTGCCGTCTTTGGTCCGGCTGAGGAAGCCCATCTGGGTTGCCGCCGCTGGCAGCGCCCACGGTGGCATGCTCGCCTCGTTATAAACACGACCAATGATCAGTGGGCGGTCCGGATCGCCGTTGATGAAATCCACCACTACTTCATCACCCACGCGCGGGATTTGTACCCCGCCGAATCCCTGTCCTGCCCAGGCGCTGGAAACGCGCACCCAGCACGAGCTGGTGTCGTCCCCTTTTGCCAGCCGGTCCCAGTGGAACTTCACCTTGACGCGACCATAGCGATCGGTCCAGATCGATTCGCCTTTTGGTCCCACCACCTTCGCCGTCTGCGGACCGTGCGTTTTCGGCCATGCCGTGAGCGGCGGCGTGCGGTAAGTGATGGATGCCGGAAGCACAGTAAAACGAATGTTGTGCGTGGTGGTCACATCCCCGCTGGCGTAGCTGTTTTCCTCGAAAGAATATTCGGCTGTTACTGTCAGATATTTGCCGTTGTCGCTGAAGTGCGGCGCATTGAGCAGACCGAAGGTGTAGCCCGGTGCAATACCCGTCGCCGTCCCCACCCCGCTTATACTGTGGTGCTCCACCTCCCATACTTCCTGGCGGATGCGGGTGTAAAACTCGCCGTGGCTGTGATCCACAAAGTGCCCCGGCCAATCATAAACATCCACGGTGCCGGGACTCGGTGCCACCGGATTCTGGCGCGCCTGCAACATCCAGGCGTTTGGTTTGCGGAAGTCATAATCGTCGGTGCTGTACATCCCCGGCGTCACGCTCTCCTCAAGGGACCACTGGCTGATGCCCTCTTCCGTTACGCTGCCGCCCGACGGCGCAACGTGATAAGGGATGGTTTCATAACCACTGAACGGCTGATGCTGATCCGCTGCATCGCACAGCACCAGGGTGTGCTTATCAGCCTCATGGCGGAACCAGTAGTAAATACCTTCCAGTTCCATCAAACGGCTGATGAAGTCATAGCTGCTTTCCTGGTACTGCACACAATAGTCCCAGACCCGATAGCTGCTGCTGAGTCGCGATTCCACGTTGACGCTGTACTCCTTGAGCAGCGTCTGCACAATTTGCGGCACCGTCTGACTCTGGAAGATACGCAGGTTACGATCGCGCCTCATTGGCCACAGGTCCGGCTCCACTTTCAACGCATAGACCGCGTAGCGAGTGCCGTTCAGCTCTTCATTGCGTACCGCTACACGGGTGATTTTGCCGTTGATATAGCGCGTACTCAGCAGATGCTCTGTCGGTAGCGTAAAGGTGACCGGTTTTCCCAGCAGAGACTGACGATCGATGCGCGCATCGGTGGCAAGCAGCTCCGCGTCCAGGACAAATGATTCCGAGAGGGCTTCAGACCCGTTGAGTTTCCAGAACAGCAAGCCCTCCATGGGCAGCTGAACGGTTATGCGTGAAAACATAAGCAAATCCCTTGTAGTTAGCTATGAGGATCGAGCAGCCAGACGCCTTCATCAACGATGGTCAGCGTCTGTTCACGTGCGCCATGCTGGCCGTGAATGGAGAAGGTGTAATGACCCGGTGCAAGTTGCAATGCGGCGAAGCCATTGGCAGCCGGTACCAGTGCCTGTTGCTTACCATTCACCTGCACCTGTTCACCCGGTTGTAACCTGATATATACCTGCGCCACCGGTGCTGGCGGCGGTGCCGGTTGTGGTTCTGCCGGAGTAGCGGGTTGTTGCTGGACCGCAGGTGCCGCGCTGGCAACGGCAACCGGGGCAGACTCCGGCTGAGGCTGTGACTCAGCCTGCACATCATTATCCCCACCACCCGCCACCAGCAGGCCAACACATAACCCCAGCACCACACCTGCCGCCACCAATCCCGGTAGCGCGAAACGATGACGCAGCAAGGCTTTAACCGGCGAAAGAGGTACCGCGTCTTCCTCTACTTCCTCAACCGGTACCAGCATGGTCCCTGGCCCACTGACGTTGGCGGCGAACGCGGTCTCTGTGGTGCTTTCCGGCAATGCCATCAGTTCAGCGAAGGCATCGATACTTTGCGGACGGTCTTCCGCTTTCAGCGCCAGAGCCGCATCGACAGCGTTGAGCAGCGCCGGGGAGAATCCTGCCGGACGACGCTGGGCCAGCGGCTGGTAGTTATCTTCGATGCTACGCACCACACTTACCGGCGGTGGCGCGCCAGTGATCAGCGTATGCAGCACTGCGCCCAGCGCATAGATATCTGTCCAGGCCCCCTGCTCGCTTTCATCGTTGTCGCTGTACTGCTCAATCGGCGCATAACCTGGACGCAGCATAGTTTCGCTTTCGTCAGACAGGTTACTGATGGTCTTACGTGCCGAACCGAAATCCAGCAGCACCGGTTCGCCGTTACTCTGGATCTGGATGTTATCCAGCGAAATATCACGATGCAGATAGCCCGCATCATGAATGGTTTTAATTGCCCCCAGCAGGGGTGGCAGCAGACGACGGATCCATGCTTCATCAATCTGTTGTGGATTGCGCGCACGCACGATGGAGAGCGTGGTACCGCTGTAAAACACCGTGCCCATATAGGCCGTGTCGTTTTGTACCCAGAAGCGCAGCACATGCAGCAGGTTAGGATGGTTGAAACGCGCCAGCAGCCTGGCTTCCTGGATAAAACTGTTCAAACCCGCTGCGAACGTTTTGCTAAAGCGCTCGCTGCGCAGTACCAGATTCAGCCCTTCGCTGCGCACCGCCAGCGAGGCAGGCATAAATTCTTTAATCGCGATGTCACGTTCCAGCTGATGATCCCAGGCGCGATAGACAATGCCAAAGCCGCCACCGCCGATGACTTCCTTAATTTCAAACTCATTGAATCGGTAACCCAGCGGTAATGCGTTGGGTACATTGAGGTGATTATCGTGTTCCGACATAGACGAAAACTCTCTGATAACGAACGGCTTTAGACATCAAACTGGCAAACAAACTCGCCCTGCTCACAGCGCACCTGTACCCGGCGATAACGTTCATCACGGGCATGGGCGCTGAGCAACATCTGGCTCATTTGCGGCAACAGGGTATTGGTGAGAATGGCATCGACCATGCGGCCACCGGATTCCACTTCGGTGCAACGCTGCACGATCTGGCTGACGACCGAGTCTTCGATATCCGCCTCAATGCCATGATTCTCTGCCAGACGACGCACAATGCGCGTCAGCTGCAAGCGAACAATCTCCGCCAGCATCGCATCACTCAGCGGGTAATAAGGCACCACCAGCAGGCGTCCCAGCAATGCCGGAGGGAAAACCTCCAGCAACGGTTTGCGCAGTGCGGTACTCAGCGTGTCAGGTTCGGGCAACAGCTCCGGATCGGCACAGAGCGCGCTGATCAGCTGCGTACCGACATTGGAAGTCAGAATGATGATGGTGTTACGAAAATCGATATGGCGTCCTTCTCCATCCTCCATCCAGCCTTTATCGAACACCTGAAAAAATAATTCGTGCACATCGGGATGAGCCTTCTCGATTTCATCCAGCAGCACCACGCTGTAAGGACGGCGGCGCACTGCTTCGGTCAGGACGCCACCTTCGCCGTAACCGACGTACCCCGGAGGCGCACCTTTTAACGTAGAGACGGTGTGCGCTTCCTGGAATTCGCTCATATTGATGGTGATGACGTTTTGTTCACCGCCATACAGGGATTCCGCCAGCGCCAGGGCGGTTTCGGTTTTCCCTACCCCCGACGGACCACACAGCATAAACACGCCTACCGGCTTATTCGGGTTATCCAGTCGCGCACGCGCGGTGCGTACCCGTCTGGCAATCAGATCCAGACCATGGCGCTGTCCAATCACCCGCTGATTCAGGGTATCGGCAAGATTGAGGACCGCATCGATTTCGTTCTTCACCATGCGTCCCAGTGGGATGCCAGTCCAGTCTGAGACCACGGCGGCAACCACGCTGGCATCCACTGCGGCAAACAGCAACGGTTCTTCCCCCTGGATCGCACGCAGTTGTTGCTGTGTGGCGTCCAGCTCACTGCGCAGCGTGGTCTCCCCCTCGCTGACACAACGTGCCCGCAAGGCGATCAATTGATTAACCAGTTCCCGCTCCTGCTGCCAGCGAGTCATAAGCGCATCGCGGGTGGCAGACAGCTCCGCGTGCAGCACAGCAATTTCCTGCTGACGCCCGTGGGCACCCAACCCGACTTTAGCCTCGCGTTCGGCGATTTCCGCTTCGATATCAAGCGCCGCCAGGCGATGCAGGCAATCTTCCAGTGCGGCGGGCTGCGCCCCCTGGCTGACCGCCACACGTGCGCAGGCGGTATCCAGTAGTGCGACAGCTTTATCCGGCAGCTGGCGTGCCGGGATATAGCGATGGGACAGCTTAACCGCCGCACTCACCGCCTCATCCAGCAACAACACCTGATGATGTTTTTCCAGCGCACTCACGGTACTGCGCAGCATCTGGATGGCTTTCGCCTCATCCGGCTCCTGTACCTGCACCGTCTGGAAACGGCGGGTCAGCGCCGGGTCCTTCTCAATATATTTTTTGTATTCGGCCCAGGTGGTAGCACCGATGGTTCGTAGTTGCCCGCGTGCCAGCGCTGGTTTCAGTAGGTTTGCTGCGTCGCCGGTGCCCTGCTGACCGCCCGCACCGACCAGCGTATGGATCTCATCCACAAACAGCACAATCGGCGTCGGGCTGGATTGCACCTCGTTGATCAGCGCCTGGAGCCGCGCCTCAAACTCGCCTTTCATCCCGGCACCGGCCTGTAGCATGCCAATGTCCAGCAGCCATAGCTGCACATCGCGCAGCGGAGCAGGTACATCGCCTGCCGCAATACGCAACGCCAGCCCCTCAACGACCGCCGTTTTCCCGACGCCCGCTTCACCGGTCAGCAGCGGATTGTTCTGGCGGCGACGCATCAGGATATCCACCATCTGGCGGATCTCTTCATCACGCCCCGTCACCGGATCGATCGCGCCACTGCGCGCCCGGGCGGTGAGGTCCTGCGCGTACTGCACCAGGGTGCTGGTACCGGCCGCCGCGGGTGCGGAGACATCTGGCTGCGTCAGCGCCTGCTGCACTTCCTTACTGTTGCTGAGTAAGGTGTCAAACTGCTCCAGCAGCACGTTGGCATTAATACGCGCAAACTGCGATGAAATGCCTTTCAGCACGCTGGCGAGGTTGAAGGTTTTCAGCATGCCGATCAGCAGATGCCCGCCACGGATGCGTGTTGCACCGTATTTTAGCGAGGCGTAAACCCAGGCGCGTTCTACCGCGCTGTCGATGTGTTCGGCAAGATCGGAGACGGCACTGGCACCGCGCGGCAGGCGATCCAGCGCCGCCACGATATCCCGCGTCAGCGCGTTTTCATCCAGTGAAAAATGGCTGATGACCTGCTGTAAATCCCCCTCCTGTTGCTGCATCAGCTGATGCAGCCAGTGCACCAGTTCAACATAGGGATTGCCACGCAGCTTACAAAAGGCGGTGGCGCTTTCCAGCGAGGAAAATAACAGCGTGTCCAGTTTACCGAATAACACGGCTCGGCTGATTTCAGACATATCGGGTCCTGTAATATGAAGAAGCTGGCTATGTGGCAGGGAAAAGGGGTTGGGCTAGAGCGAAGCGGCCTCAACCTCAAAAACGAAATCTTCGCGATCGACAGGCTGGTCGGGCTGTCCCAGCCAGCTGGTATAACCCAGACGGGCATTACCCCCTAAAGTCACGCCGTTGACATCTTCAGCCGCAAGAATCAGGCTGAGATCCCATTGCATTTCGATGCCGAGATAATGGCGCACCCAGTCGCGCACCTCGCATGCCCCTTTCCCGTCGGGCAGGAAATGCGCATATTGCTCAGCGCTAAGTGGGCCAAAACGCAGGCGGAAGCGATGCTGAACATCACGCACTGCAATCCCAAGAAAGGCGGACTCTCCCAGACGAGGCATTTGCCTTCCGGCACCGAGTCGGGCCTGGTCACGGTGATCCAGCGTCAGCCATTGCGGTACGTTTTGCTCCATCGTCACTGGCACACCAAAATAGAGGCGCAGAATGCGTTCTAAACCTTCTGCATCGTGTCCGTGGCGGCTGAGATGGCCCACCAGCATCAGTCGGGCATGCAGGCTGAGCGAACTGGCCTGCTGTTGCGCCGGAAAACCAATGCCCGCCAGACACGCCAGATAATCCTGAAAGCGTTTATCGTCACCGCGATCCAGCGAGGCGGTCGGCTGCGCATCAGCCCAGGCGCGATAAAACAGCAGCGTGGCACGATGGTGGAACAGGTCGGCAAAAGCTGAAAGGCTGTGGTCCTGATGATGGCTGATGCGCTCGCGCACGTATTCAGTCAGATGCGTCGGGAGCGGACCATTTGGACCAAACAGGCCAAAACTGTAGATCGAGACATCATGACGTCCATCCTCTTCGCGCTCACTGACTTTAGCCAGCGTCGCCGGGGCAAACGCCAGTGAAGGCGTCTGGCCGAGACGGACGGCTTCGAACTTCGGCAGTGGCGCACGCCCCAGGCTATAACGCTGACCACTCTGCGCATTCAGCCTGCGCAACAGCTGGAAAAGATCGTAGCGCCAGGGCGCAGCCATCACCGCCTGCCAGAAATCATCAGACAGACGACTGGCGCGCTGCAGCGGAATAACCTGTGCGACATCACTCATAGCAGTGCCTTCTGGCCCATACGTGGCGACCAGTAACCAATTTCGCCCCGTTGCTGGCTGCTCAGGGTCAATTCGGTAAAGCTGTTGAGCGCCACCAGCCGCGAGAAGACACGCTCCAGCACGCTGCCAAACAACCATGGGCTGGCACCGGAGAACACCTGCTCATCCACCTCCAGCGCGATACTCACGCCGCGAGCAAACACCACCGGCCCTGGCTCAGGGACACGACGATGCACCGCCTTCAGCTGGCAATGGCGGATACCTTCAATCTGGCGGGCCACCGGTGCCTCAGCCAGATTCGCATACAGGCTGAGTAACTGACGCAATGCAGCAGCACCTTCGCCGTCAGCGCTGTCCATCAGGCTGAGGTAGTTCATTTGCAGATGGCTTATCAACCGCCAGGAGGATAACCCTTCAGCCAGCGCCGGACGCGGCGGTGTTGGCCCTTTGCAGAGCGTCAGCTGGCTTACCGGGATAGAGTCCGGCATGACGAAGTTGCCCTGCTCCTGTTGCAGCAACATCAGCGGTAAATCACGGCTGGTGCACATCACTTCAGCGGAGAAGAAACGCATGTCATCCCGCCACGGCGAATGATGTTCATCAACCAGTGAGAGAAAAACTTCAGAACCGATATAGCCGGTGCGGGTGCCGTAACGTTGCGCATGTTCCGAGAGGGTGCGTTGTTCGCGGCGCAGAGAAAAATACGCGCCATAGTCGCCGCTATCCGGGCTGAAAGTGCTCCAGAACGGGCGGAAAACCTGTTCCTCGCGTTGCCCGTCTACCGTGGCAAACAGCCGCTGCACCGAGTACACCTCATAATCCAGCGGGCGGATATTGTCCACCACCAGATGATATTCATGCTGGCTGTCGCTGACTTTCAGGCGCTCAGCCGTTTTCGGAAACAGATTAATCACCGGTGTGCAGTGCAGCGCCAGATGGCTGCGATCCACCACGCTTTCCAGCTCAGGGTCGGCCTTATCGAGCAAAATGATGATGTCGAATGCCTGTGCTTTGTGGCATCCCGCCAGAAACGACGCCAGCTGGTGCAGGCTGATAAACTGAAAACGCGCCGGGAAGGCAAAATATTCCTGCAACAGCCGATAGCCATCGAAATTGCGCAAATCGTCCGGCAACAATGCCTGCTCCGGTGCAAAGCCCTGCTGTTGCAGCGCACTATCTGCCAGCACCTGGCGCTGTGGCTGCGCCTCTACCGATTGCAGCAGGATGCCAACCCGATGCTGCATCAACAGTTCCAGTAACTTCAGCGCCTGAATATCCGGCCCGCTGAGGTATAGCATCAAATCATCGAGATTCAGCTGACTGAGAGAGGAAACGCCCTCGCACTCGATACGCACCCGTAACGCGCTACTGGCACCATGTCCGCTGAGTTTCAGTTCACCCAACGGGATATCACCCGGGACGCCACCCAGTGACACTTCACTGATGCGTAAGGGATGGAGCATCACGTCGTGTGCCGTGGTGTAACTGCAGGTGACGCCGGATTTTTTCAGGCTCTGGCTTTCCATCATGGTGCCGCGTGGCACCAGAAAGCCGTTGCTGATATCCCCTTTACGGCTGTCCGGCGTTAACTGAGCTATCGCCATCGAAGGTGTGGGTGCCAGATAACCCGGTGCAATCATTTCCAGCAGCCGCTGCGAGAAGCGTGGGAACTCTGCATCCATTTTCAGCTGCACGCGGGAGGTGAGAAACGCGAACCCCTCCATCAACCGTTCAACATAAGGATCAGCGACATCAATGCCGCGCATCCCCAATCGCCCCGCCACTTTGGGGTAATGGGCAGCAAACTCCGCTCCCATTTCGCGCAGATAGGCAAGCTCACGGTTGTAGTAGTCGAGCAGTTTACTGTCCATGATTACCCCGCATCCTGTAGTTCGAAATGGCCGCTTTCAAGATCCACCTCGGTACGGAACAGAAACTCCAGCGGATAAGGTACGCACCACAGGCGACCTTTGATCTCCAGTGACAACACGTTGTGCAGATCGAGGGAAGTCAGGTCGCTAACGCAACGCACCTGCAAACCCTGCGGCAGGATACGGGGTTCAAAATGCAGGATGGCATCGGTCATTTTGCGCTGGACATCCTGCCATTCGATATCGGACATATTTTGCCCGGCCAGCGGTGCGACGCCGAAATTCCACACCGAGCGCTGCACATGGGTAAAGCAGTCGAGATCCTGCTGCGCTTCGTTGTTGATGGTGTTAAACAGCCACTGCAAATCACGCAGCACATGGCGACGCAAAGTACTGTGGCTGATCAGGA
The DNA here is from genome assembly GCF_047947045.1 of Pantoea sp. App145. NCBI lineage: Bacteria > Pseudomonadati > Pseudomonadota > Gammaproteobacteria > Enterobacterales > Erwiniaceae > Pantoea > Pantoea sp. App145. The sequence continues at coordinate 169,319 of NZ_CP133290.1, read as the reverse complement.
TACTGTTGCCAGGCTCCGTGCGTTTGTCGGGGGCATCATCGGTCAGACGATCCAGCAGCGATGATTGCAACTTGTCACGCGAAGTGAGGGTGTCGCGATTTTTACGCGCACGATAGCCGCCATGCAGCTGGGCATAGCCGTCCTGTTGCGCAGGATAATCACGGCTCATAAGACGACTCGACGAGATCGAACGTGAGGCGCTGCAGCGCCAGCAGCGGATATTCAGCGCTGTCGCTCAGCCAGACTTTCTGACCGTGACCAATAAACTGGCTGTCGTCATTGCCCAGCGGTTGCCATTCGGTGACGCTGCTACGCAGCCAGCGCTCTTCAGGCGTTGCCGTGAGAGGATAACGCACCGGAAGCTGACAGACCTGCTCGCTGCCATCCACCAGTTGTACCCGCGTGTGACGCCATACCAGATCCGTCACGCTGGTCGGTGCCTGAAACTGCATTTCACGAATGGCGGCAAACGGAATCCAGTAATAACGCCCGTTAACCAGCGCCTCACAAACCGGACCAAAACGGCTGTCACCATCCATCAACCAGGGGAAATCCATCTGCTGGTCCTGTTGCTCCAGCGAACCCGGATTCGCGGCAGCGTTTTCCAGTGCCTGCTGACGCAGTTCGGTGCCATGTGCAACATCTCCGGCAATGTCAGCCTGCAACGCAGCCAGCAAGGTTTCACACCACATCCAGGCACTGCCCGGCAGGTGTGGCTGAGCTTCACCCTGCAATACCGCAGCGCGCTGTTGTTCACCGGCAATCGCCTGTTGCAGCAGCGTGACTGTCGGTTGCGCCTGCGGGGTCAATGCCAGCCAGGATTGCAGCTGGGTTTGCGCTCGCGTCCAGTTGCCAGCCAGACACAGCAGTTGAACAAAGGCAGCGCGCAAATCGGCATCAGCCGGATTCGCCTGGATCTGCGCCGTAATGCTGGCAAGATTTTCCGCCAGTGATGCGGTAGCCAGACGCTGTTGTAACCTGTCCATGCATGCTCCTTTGCGTTAGTTAACGGTGCGATAAACGGCAGCAGCCGGATCTTTCAGTTCCGGATGCAATTGTTCCACCAGCAGAATTTTCAGCGGTGATGCATTGTTCAGCCACGGCGACCAGACTTTGCGTACTTCCTGCAGCCGGGCGCGTAATGCGCTTTCATCCGCAGCATCGCTGGCTGGCATTTGTACCACCACCTGATCAGGTGCCTGCCAGCCGTTAAACTGCGGGCTAAACGGCAATACCAACCAGCTTTCTGGTGATTTCTCGTTACTCAGCACCATGCGCTCACGGTTGACCGTGGTAATCGTCAGTTCACGGGGTGAGGGTTTGCTATTCAGCCCGGCAACCGGAAATCCCTGCAGGAAGGTGACTTCCACCGATTTTGCTGCGCCATTCCCCATCTGTGTCAGGGTGCTGTGACCACTCAGCCAGCCATCCTGAGCGCAGACCAGTCCCTGTTTCGACGGGACAAAAATCGCGCTGGAATGTGCCGGTTGAGTCCACCAGGTACGGAAATGGCACCCATCCAGCAGACTGAATTGCTGCCAGGGCGTGGTATCCGCAGGGGGTGAATTGAGCACCGGTGCCGCCGGTGCTGGGGCAGCGACGGGTGGTGGTGGCGTGGTGACGGGCTGCCAGTTCTTCGTCTGCTCGGCACTGCCCTCTGCCAGCGCGTGACCTTGCTCATCCTCCAGCTGCCAATGCAGCTGTTGCAGCGACTTACACTGGGAAGCCATCAGCCCCGCCACGCGCGGCAGGAATCCATCCAGTACCGCTGCATTTTTTTCACCTTTGGTGACGATGCGCAGATCCACACTCTTCTGGCACCAGCTTGCCAGCTGGTTATCTTTTACGTCATCAATCCAGACATCCAGTTTCTGTGCCGGGGACTGAACAATGCGATAGTTCTCTGCAAAAGCGTGTGTGCTCAGCAGCAACGCAGCCAGACCCAGTAATCCATATTTCATGTTGGCGTTCTCAATCGCGAAGAGGGAAAAACTGCGCCGCATCTGACAGCGAGTGCAGTAAGGTGGTGTCCTGAGGTGAACCAACCCAGACAGCCAGCGCACTGAAATTATCCTGCTGACCTTTTTCCGGTTGGTCGTTTCTGATGATTTGTTGCATCAGCGTCAGCCACTCCTGTGGCGTATTGACCATATGCAACGATTGCTGCATCTGCTCCAGCGTGACGCCGTGCCAGAATCCATCGGTGCACAATAAAAAGGCGTCACCATCTTCAATCTCCACCACATCGCTATAGCTGGCATCACGCTGTTCATCCCCCATACCAAGGGCAAAATAAAGCAAGTTGGTATTGATCCCTTCCGTCTGATGACCAGCATCTTTCATTTGCTGGACCAGGCTGTGATCGGTCGTGACGTGATACAGATAACCGCGCCGAAATAAATAAAGACGGCTATCTCCAGCATGTGCCCAGTAGGCCAGCTCGTAATCACGATCGATAAACAGGCTGACCAGCGTCGTACCCATACGACTGTGCTCGCTGCTGGCTTTCTGCTGCTGGCGAATCGCGTGATTGGCGTGATTAACATAATTGCGGATGGACTGTGCATTCAGGTGGCTATCACCGTTGAAAGCATCCATCAGGCTGCTGCGGGCGATGGTGGCCGCCACCTCACCGCCGGGAAAGCCCGCTACGCCGTCACAAACGACAAAGCAGGCTGAACGTTCACCGATGATTTCACCGGTCTGATCCTGATTGCTGGCGCGGTCGCCCTGATTCGACGTGGAAGCAATGGTGATATTCATGCGTCATCCGTGTGGGTTTGTGAGTCTTTGTACTGATTAACTTCCATGTCATAGGCGTGCAGGAAGGCTTCGCCGAACAGGGTGTGGAAGTCGTCTTCGATTTCTCCGGCTGTTTCACCGTAACGCTCAACAAAATGTTCCCACAATGCCGCCTTGCGACTGCCGGGCAGCCCCAGACGCGATACCGATCCCGCCTGACGCGCCTCTTCTTCCAGCTGATCCGGGTTAAAGGATTGCAGCATCGAAGCGATAATGGCGCGGATTCCGGCGATCATTCCCAACTGATGCGCCTGCAAATCGATCAGTGCATCACGCACCGCCTGACGGGGTGGCATAAAGCCGGGCATGCGGCTGCCAAACATCTGCATCAGGACAGTTTTGCCCGAGGGCAGCAATTTGAAGGGGTTGTTGGCGTCGTCGAGAATCACCGTCATATCCGCTTTTACGCCACGCTTCAGAATCGAACGTGAAGAGAGCAGCGCCACCGTCCCCTGTGAGAACATGCTGAGCATCTGACCAAACTGACGCATCTGTTCACGATCGAACTGCGGCGTGGGCTGCAAATCCTGCAACCCCATGCCTTCCAGCAAGGCATCCAGCAATTCGCCTTTTAACGCGTCGCCACTGCTCTGAGCTGAAGTACCGCTCTGGCTGCTGGAAGCCACCGGGTCAATACGCAGACGACCTTTCGGCGTCGGTGATGGTGTACGTTGTACCGCCTGCGGTGTCGGCAGGGTGATGCCGCCGTATTCAACCTGGCTTGCCGGGCTGGCTTCCACGGCCTCATCAATCAATGGCACAGGTTCAGCGGCTGGTTGTGTTTCGGTGTCGTCAAACAGCGGTGAACTGCTCAGATCGGCCAGTTTGACGTCTGAGGCTTCTTCTTCAGGCTCAGGTTGGGTGACGCTGATGGCTTGCGCTGGCTGTGGCTGTGCCAGCGGAACCGCCCCTCCCATCATCAGGCCGAGCGGATCGTCATGAATACGAGGATCGGGAGCGCTCTGGCTGCCAAACAGGCTGAGCGGGTCCAGTTCCGCGGGCTTCGCTTCGGGCGGTGCCGCTGCAACGACGCTTTTCTGCCCTGCCAGCGCGCTCGGCGTTGCATCGTCGAAAATACTGTCCTGGGCGAACAGGGCGTCACCGGCATCAAACAGGCTGTTATTTTTAGGCTGCTGACCAATATCCAGCGGGGCATCATTAATCAGTGAGGCCAGCGGATCTTCCGGGTTACGATCGGGCGATGCGGGGGCCGTCAACGGGTTCACTTCTGGCGCTGCGGGTGTCACTTTGTTTGGCTTCGAGAGATCATCGGAGATGGAGAACTCCTTCGCCAGGCTATCCCAGATCTCACTAGGGATCGCAGCGGTACCGCTGGCCACTGCTGCGGGGGGTTCATCAGCAATCACAGCAGGTTTGGTCACCGACTGGGATGGGGCCTTCGGCGGCTGAGCGGGTTGCTGTGCGTTAATATCATTAACCAGCAGCTGATAGTCATCAATGCCGAGAATATCGCCGTCCTGTAATTCCACCTGTCGCCCACGTTCCAGCGGAATATCGTTCAGCATCACACGCGTGACGTTGCCGCGATTCGTCAGGCGACATTCACCGTCAGCGGTAATATGGACAATGGCCTGTAAACGGGAGATGGTACGGTCGTCATCGGGTAACACCAGGTTGTTATCAACACCACGACCAATGGTGCCACCAGGTGGTAAGAAGTCAAAAAGGGCTTGCGGCGGCTGATGGCCGGGTTTAGTCGTTATTATCGTAAAGCGCATAACGGATTCCTGCGGTTAGCTGTTCGGCATCTATATTGCGCACCTCTCGGAGGAAAGGGGCGGGATATAGGGAGCTGATTTTTTTGAGTGGGGAAGTTTAATTTATAAAGCCAGAATGGTTTGATACCGGTAAAGTCAGTTATAAGGTATGATTTTAAGTTGTTCGACACGTCCCATATCTATTCGGGAGATACATGTATCATTAAGGGTATTGTGAACAATGGTGCCTTTCTCGGCGATAAAGGATTCAAGATTACATTGACCATTACGATAGACAAGCCATCCTCTCTGGGACTTGATGAGAATATCGAGGTAATTTTTCAGATCTACAGGTGAAGATTTGTATTCATCTTCTATTCTTTTTTTCGCCGCAAGGTATTCCGTATTTAAGGCTTGTTCAGACTTAAGTTTCTCTTCTTTACGGCAGGCATAGTTTTCACTATCACTTACCGCATGGCTACATACACTCTGAGCATTGGCATAACATTGATACAGAGCCAGTAATGATGCTATTGCTACTCTTTTATTCATGAGCTTCCCTCTCCTTTTGAGGAAACCAACTCGACTACAGGCGGGTTAAATCTACAAGTCACTTACACACATGAATAAAAATCACCATAAAAGAAAAAAATAAAGCCGTTATAAAATAAATCACCCTATACAAACTCAACAACCCTTTCATCCAACCTATTTTATCATTTGGTTGTTTCTGAACAAACTCATACGCTTCCCTCCTGACAAACTCATTACGCGAAAATCGTATTTTCTCCCAACGATACAATCGCATAAAAAAGCCAATTTCTGATAATTAGCATAGAAACCCATATGACTAGAGACTTTGGTGGTAAGATCTAACTGCAGCCCTGCTTGTTCATACTCATCTAAAAAATCATCATATTTGTTTTTGTTTCTTTTAAAAACAAAGTTCGCATATATATGCAAAAATCCAATCAAAAAGAACAAAAATACGCTTCCGTACATAAAAAAATCACACATATTAACCTGACTCATCCTTGATAATTCAAAAATACAAAAATCTCCAGATCAAAGCGACTACAACGAACAACCCAGCCATACCGAAAGCAAACATATTTACTCGATGAAGTTTAATAATCCAGCCAATTTTATCCTTTGGGAGCTCCTGAACAAACTGATATGTTTCCGCACTCACCACCTCATTTTTCTTGTAATACCACGCCTTCCCATAGTAGAGGCGGGTAAAATACATGATTTTAAGCTCATTCAAGAAACTTCCAAAATGAGTGGAGATGCTGGTTATTATATCCAATTGCAAGCCTTTACTACCAAAATCCTTTAATAGAGAATCATAGATTCTGGCATTAATTTTGAACAGGAAGACTCCATACATATGAATACTGAAAGTAAGAAGTAATAAAAAAACTTGTAAGAAAAGCAGGAAATCATAAAAGGCATCGTATTTATCCACGATAGTACCTACCACACCACCATTGAGCTACTTCAGAAAAGAATTGGATATAAAACTTAATGCAACAGCAAGAAACAGCACCGTAAAACTGGCAACATTTAACTTATGCAAACTCAATATCCAGGAAATTCTGCTCAGCGGCTGATTTTTAACAAACAAGTTCGCTTCTTCACTCACGGATTTATTTCTATCCAGATAAATTTTCTTTCCGTGATAAACATCAACAAAATAAGCTATTTTATGCGCATTAAATATTGGACCAAGAAAAGATGCAAAATTCGTGATGATATCCAACTGAATACCGTGCTGTCTGAAGTCACTCAATAAAGACTCGTACTTACTTTGATTTTTTTTGAAAACAAAATAAGCGACTAACTGTGAAGAGAATGCGATAAAATATAACACCAGAGATAAATATAGGAAATAATCAGCCAATGTCATAATAACTTATCCATTAAAGAACCCACACTCACTTCTGCACCTTTTGCTGCAATTATTCCACCAGCAGCAGAGCTGACTATAGTACACGTTAGCAATCCGACAGGTCCAGTAACTGCTCCAACCGCAAGACATGCCCCTCTCAGGGCAAGGGCCGCACCGATGCCACCATAAATGCCTGCCGCAGTGCTGGCAGCAAACTGGGTGTATTTACTTACCGCAACCTGAGCACATTCATCCCTGCGGTCTACGGTGCAGGCATCATAAACATCATTTGTCGTATTCAACGCACTAAATCCAATCGATACCCAGCCACCCATTTTCATAAACTTTGCGGCCTTCGCGGCACCATCAACGTAGGTGGAGTAACCACGAATTGCACCAACCCCTGCACTCTCCCAGTCGTGTACGATCGATGAACTTGACAGGTTTAAAGCGTGTTTTAACTTCTGATAAGGCTGTAATTTCAGTACCAGACGGGAAAATTTATTTAACAGCACATCCAGTTCGCCAAACAAACGACGACGCTCAACAAAGAACTGCTCGCCGATAAGCGTACCCGCAGTCAGGTATTGGTTGCGGTAAGCGACCTCAATGGCGGTCAGTTTTTTACCAATCTCCGCGAAATATTTCTCTCCGGCATCACCGATAACACCCGATGATTTGTCCATAAAGTTGGTGATTGCTGCAATCGAAGCGTAATGCTGATGAAAAAAGCTGGCTTCATCTGCAGAGAGATGATCCAGGCTGTTATTGGTCGCAGTTTTTGCTGCTCTCAACGCATTCATGGCTGCCGGGCTGTTATGACCGTAGGGATCAGCCACTATCAGTATCTGCCCTGGTTTCGCCCAGGCGACATCCGCATTTAATTGCAAAAAGTAATTGGCCGCCGCAATATTGCGGTTTCCGAACAGAAACATCGCCTGCTCTGTCAGTCTGCCGGGACGTTGCACCACACAAAAACCCGGTTCAACCATGCTATTTCCGCTCATCACAATATCCTTTTGCTATTAAATGCAGTTATTTTTTAATATCACATAAAGCGGCCCCGTAAGGCCGCCTTATAAAACAATTACGACTCTTTGTTTTCTTTAATATTCCAGCCAGCGCTGCTCTCAGCACCTTTACCACCAGAAGAACTTTGCTCCCAGTATTGCTGTTTCACTTTCGCTGCCTGGAAACCGTAGGTCACAGCCAGAGTGTCGCCATTGGCAGCACCTGTGTAATCCAGACGAGAAACCAGCACGTCTTCCAGCGTGATACGCGCATATTCAACCTGAGAACCACCGGCTTTGCACACGGACAGTTCCACTTTAGTCACGTGTTTACCGTTCGCACAGTACTTCAGAATAGCGGAGGTGGATTTGTCGATCAGGGCATTCACGCTCAGATCATTAAAGTTCACTTTACCGGCACCGCCGCCGCCACCTACTGCCATATTGCCAGGCTGAGTCGCCCCCCAGCTAAAGGAGGTAATATCCGTCCAGCCGGTGTGATTAGAGTCCTTTGACTCACCCGTCACACCATCAACTTTTAAAAACATATCTATAGCCATAATTCTCTTCTCTTGTTTGATTTACGCTTTGCTTTTAACAAGCATCGTTATGGCAAACAGGAAAGCATGGGGCTGAATAAAACAGTCCATATTTTACCTCTGCCTCGTGTTCTGAATAGCGCTACATGTGTTATTCAGAGGGGATTCTTATTACGAATTAACGCAATAAGAAAAGGGTGCAGAGAACCTGAAAATTCAGATTCTCTGAATCATTCGCAACGATTAATTATCTTTCGATTTCAGCGACGGCAGTTTTGATACCAGTCGCAGTGATACCGTCAGACCTTCAAGCTGATAATGCGGACGCAGGAAGAATTTCGCCGCGTAATAACCCGGATTATCTTCCTGTTCTTCAACATTGACTTCGGCTGCCGCCAGCGGCTTGCGTGATTTGGTTTCCTGAGATGAGTTAGCCGGATCACCGTCTACGTAGTTCATCACCCAGTCGTTCAGCCAGCGCTCCATCTCATCGCGCTCACGGAAAGAACCAATTTTGTCGCGCACGATGCATTTCAGATAATGAGCAAAGCGGCAGCAGGCAAACAGATACGGCAGTCGAGCCGCCAGACGTGCATTGGCAGTCGCGTCAGGATCGTGATATTCAGCCGGTTTCTGTAACGACTGCGCACCAATAAAGGCAGCAAAATCGGAGTTTTTACGATGCACCAGCGGCATAAACCCATTTTTCGCCAGCTCGGCTTCACGGCGATCGCTGATGGCAATTTCGGTTGGACATTTCATATCCACGCCGCCATCGTCGCTCGGGAAGGTATGACAAGGCAGATTTTCTACCGCCCCGCCCGATTCCACGCCGCGAATGGAGGTACACCAGCCGTACTCTTTAAACGAACGGTTAATGTTCGCCGCCATCGCATAAGCGGCGTTGCTCCAGGCGTAATTGTTATGATCGGAACCGTCAGTCTTTTCTTCGAAATCAAAGCTATCGACCGGATTGGTGCGGATACCATACGGCAGACGCGCCAGGAAACGTGGCATCACCAGGCCGAGGTAACGTGAATCTTCCGATTCACGCAGGCTGCGCCAGGCCGCGTATTCCGTGTTCTGGAAGATCTTGGTCAGATCGCGTGGATTGGCCAATTCCTGCCAGGACTCCATCTGCATCACTTCCGGTGCTGCACCGGTAATAAATGGACAGTGCGCGGCAGCGCCAATACGCGCCATTTCACCCAGTAGCTCCACATCCTGCGGGCCGTGGTCAAAGTAGTAATCGCCCACCAGGCAACCAAAGGGTTCGCCACCAAACTGACCATATTCCTGCTCATAGACTTTCTTGAACAATGGGCTACGATCCCAGCCAACACCTTTGTAACGCTTCAGCGTGCGTCCCAATTCCTGCTTGGAGATGCTCATAAAACGGATTTTCAGCATCTCATCCGTTTCGGTGTTATTCACCAGATAACTCAAGCCACGCCAGGCGCTTTCCAGTTTCTGAAACTCATCGTGATGAATAATCTGGTTAATCTGCTGCGATAATTTCTCGTCAATTTCCGCGATCAGTGACTGGATGGTGCGATAGGAATCGTTCGAGATAGTCACGGTATTTTCCAGCGCCTGATGCGCCAGAGTTTTTACCGCGCTTTCTACCGCTTCTCGTGCCTGATCGTTCTTCGGGCGGAACTCTTTACTGAGTAACGCACTAAACTCATCCTGGCTGAAGCTGGTGCCACCCTGTAGTTGCTGCTGTTCGGTGCTCTGGCTCATGATTACTCCTCCTTCCCTTCTGCCGCGTCAGCCTGTTTTGGCAGATGCGTCAGCGCCTGCAACAGCGTGGGATCATGCAAAATCTTGCCAATCAGCTCTTCCGCACCATTTTTGCCATCCATATAGGTCAGCAGGTTGGCGAGTTGAGTGCGCGCTTCCAGCAGTTTGTTGAGCGGCTCAACATGACGGGCAATCGCATCGGGCGAGAAATCATCCATGCTTTCGAAAGTCAGTTCGATATTGAGTTTGCCTTCGCCGTTCAGAGTGTTGTCCACCTGGAACGCCGCACGAGGCTTCATCGCTTTCATGCGCTCGTCAAAATTATCAATATCGATCTCAAGGAATTTACGATCATCAACGGCTGCCTGCGGTTCCAGCGGCTTGCCTGCGAGGTCTGCCAGCACGCCCATGACGAACGGCAGCTGGATTTTGCGCTCCGCGCCATAGATCTCCACGTCATATTCGATCTGAACGCGAGGCGCGCGGTTGCGGGCGATAAATTTCTGCCCACTGGATTTCATTGTGGCCATGGTTTTCTCCATAAATGATGCGCGGGTAAAGGCGCAGGTCTCACTGCGTGATGAAGAGGTAAACGCGCGTTAGTTACGGCGTCCGAAAATATTTTCCAGCTGGTGAACCCCGTCCGGGGCCAGATCACGGATGATGTCCATAAAGTCGAGCTCGATCAGCCGTTGCACACGATCAATCATCAGCGGTGCCGGATGGCTGGGTTCGTGCTGGCTGAAGTATTGCTTTACCTTTTCCAGCATCAGTTGCGCATCGGCGCGGGTGCTGAGTTGCGCGCTACGCCAGTCAGGTGCATTGCGTGTGGCCCCAGGGACTGCGGCAGGGGAAGATTCATCGGCGGCCTGCTCACTGGCAGTGTCAGGTTGCATCGTTCCCGGATCACCGGGCTGAGCCAGCCCCGCTAACAGCGCAAAACTTTTCTGCAACTGCGCCATATCTGGTGCTGCGGTTTCATCCAGACGTTCCACCAGGATTTCGCGGATAGCTTGCAGACGCACATGAATACTCAGCACGGCTTCAGCCGCAGGTTGCCCTGGCTGTGCCAGTTCATCCCGCAAGCGCGCCATGCCGCCGGGGTAATCAGCAATTTCCGCTTTGCTGCCGTCGCACAGGGCGGCGGCATCGCGCAGGATGATGCCATCGGAAGCATGGCGTAAAAGCCAGGCCTGACGTACCGCCGCGGTCAGAGAAGATTGATCCCCCAGCAGCGCCAACGCGTTAATACGGTAGAAAGGATCCTGCTCGCCATCCTCTTCCAGACGGGGCCAGAGCGGTTCCCAATACAACAGCAGGGCCTGTTCAATCAGTGTCAGCCCCCGGGCATACCCCAGCAGACCCTGGAGATTGGCCCACGCCTGCGTCAGTGCCAGCATCACGCGCAAGTCTTTGCTGCGACTAAGCAACTCAGTCGCCAGTTTTTCTACCCGGTTCCAGTCAGCCGGTTCCGCCGGGATGATGGTGTCACCAAATTGCTGTTCCGCCTTACCGGCACTGGCCTGCTCCATCGCCTGATAATCTGCGTGGTATTCCAGGTTTTCACCGCAGGGATGGTCATTGCTGACCGGTGCCAGCAGCTCCTGAATATTGATCGTCATGCGGGTACACCTCAGGATTCAAACATAGGGGGATAAAGTCCGTTTCGTCCTGGCTTCGCGCCGCCAGCGGGATCAAACAGTAGCGAAAACAGCTGTGCAGTGAAGTTGCCACTATGCACATGGGTGTACAGCGGGAATCCGTCGCTCTGATTTGTCCACCAGAAACTGGTGTAAAACTGTGGGTCAAAGCTGTCGGCAGGCAGTTGCCAGCTCAGGGTCGAGACACTTCCCCCCTCCCCGATAATCGCCAGAATGTCCGAGGGCTCGCCACTCGCCTGCTGCTGTGGCTGCGGAATGCTGAGCAGCGCCTGATCCAGTTGCTCCACTGTGCTGCCATCCCTCACCACCCGCAACAAGGTGTTGCCGACCTGCTGATACCAGTCACCGGAATGGGCCAGCAAAGCAGGTGACCATTCCGCAGGGCTGAAGTGGCGCAAGGCGCACAGCGGGTAGTGACGGCCCACGCTGTCGCGCGAGGCGGTCAGGCTGCCCATCTGGATGAGCTGGCTCCCCAGCATCGGGGGTACCACAAAATTCCAGACCGGTGCGCTCAGAAAGTCACGCGAAGGGGCGCTCTCCCCTTCAGTGCTGGTTTGCCAGTGGTGCAAACCCACCTGAAACCAGTTTGACCATTGCCGCAGCAAGGTGTCGGGAAAGCGTCGCTTCACAAAATCACCCGCATTGGGCAGTTTGCCGTACCAGCCGGGTGCTGCGTATTGCGTCATTGTCAGGCTCCAATTCAGGGGCAGCTAAAAGCGGGAAGCTGGAACGGGTTACGAATACTGCCGGGCGTGAACGACAGCGTGACCTGATGGCCCTCAACATTAAAGCTGGCTTCGCGCGTCAGACCACCTGCGTCCGTCAGTCGGGCGCGGTCAAAAAAGCGGTTAAGTGCCCAGGGGCCGCTGGTCACCAGCGTTGATGTCGTACCGTTGGTTAAACCGAGCTGCATACGCACCTGGCTGGTCCCACCGGTTCCTGGCCAGCTCACCATTTGCACCGCCTGCGGACCGTGGCTGTAACGCAGAATCTGCCCGTCCACATCGAGCGTCAGGTTGAGGATGTCGTTATCCATTTTCACCGTGCGCAGCGTGACGCGGAATGACGGCGTGGTGGCGCCGTTGGTGAAGAAGGCATCGCGGATTGACTGGGCCTGTTGGAACGGGCGTAAAAGCGCTTCACCACCAGGCAGGGTTTTGCCATCAATGCCCGGGGTAAACCGCCAGGCCGCATGAGTGGTATCCACTTTGTTCGCCAGATTGTCACGGAAGAAGCTATCCATCAGGCCACTGCCAGGCGCAAACATTCTCGCTAAATCATCCGGTGTCACTTCATTACGGCCATTACGTACCAGCGGGTACCGTCCGGCAATGGCCTGCTGACAGAAGCTGCCTACCTCCATGCGGATACGCTTACGCACATTTTCCATGTCACGCTGCTGTGCATCACTGCTGGCCCCGACAGCCATACTTGAAACCATATTTTGCAGCGAACCCGGTAAGCGTCCGGCACTGGCCTGCACACGACTGATCGCATCACCTGAAGGCGGCGGCATGCCGCTGTTAGCCGCATCCTGTACTGCGGTGAGATAACGATAAAGATCGTCAATCTGGCGCAGAAAATCGTCCACTGCCAGCACCTTGCTGCCCTGCTGCAACGGCTGCGCCAGTTCGATAATGGCCGCAAAGTGCGCGCCAACCACCTGCTCCGGCGCCGGGCTGCCCTGGCTTTGTGCCGCATTGGCTTTCGGCGTACTAAACAACGCCTGGAGGGTACGTGTTGCGCTGTTATCTGAGGAAGACGGCTGCTTTTGCGCCGTTTTGTCATCCGTCGGCGCGCGTGTAAGCGTCAATATTTTGCTGAGATTCACCACCAGCTGGCGCAGCGGTGAATGGTTGCCGGAAAGCAGACGCGCGGTGTTAATGCGTTGCGCGAGATCAGCGCTGCTATTGAGCTGGATATCGCTAAGGAATTGCTCCCACTGGCGGATGTAATCCTGCATATACAGCTGACGCACCGCCAGATCGGTCTGCTGGCTGTTTTCCTGTTGGCTGGTGCCGCCCAGTACCCACACATCATCCTGGAACAGCGCCTGGGTTACCGGCGCTATTTGTTTATCCACGTGCTGCCAGTATCCCTCCGGCGTATACAGGCCGGACACACCATCATTCACTGATTTGCCACTTTTACGGGAAAAGACCAGTTCACTTTGCGGACCGCCCAGCGCTGCCAGCGTCACCGCGGGTAAGGTGCCATCACGTTGCAGCAGACGCTTCAGGCGTCCGTAAACGCGCTGGGATAGCGGCATCTGATTAATCAGCGCCTGCTCGCGCTTTACCAGCGCATCATCCTTCGCATAGGGCGAGGATTGAATTTGCGTTTCCAGCAGTTGTTGCAGATGCCATGCCAGCTGTTTCACTTCCTGCTGCGTCACGTTCTGCGGCAGTTCACGCGAGATGTTCAGCATCAGCCACGCCTGTAGGAACTTGCCGTCGTAGTGCTTCGGCTGATACAGCATCTGATACGCCTTCAGCGCTTCGTAGCTGTAGTCAGCATCGCTGCCGTTGTCATTACGTAACCAGCGAGTGATATGCTGCGCCACCTGTGGCATCAGCAGTTGCTTCAGAGCCTTGTTGTACAGCGCCTGGGTGGCGTCACTGACTTCAGTACCCCGGTACAACCACATGCGGCGTGTCAGCGGCGGATCCTGCAACGAAAAGTCATTGCTTTCTGGCAGGTGCAGAATGGTATTGAGATAAGGCACCAGCGCAAACAGATCGCCCGTTCCTTCCCGTTGCAGCAGCGCCCCGAGTTTTTCCACTTCAGGCGTTTTTGCCGCCATTTCCTGCAGGTAAGCCTTATTTTTACTGTAGCTGGTCAGCCACAGCGCACCGGCGATCAACACGATGACCAGTAATGCCAGATAGCCAGACCACAGACCGGCACGGTTGCGCAGTTCCCACCAGCGATTGCTGGCCGCCAATCCTGACTCCTGGAACACCACGTCTTCGAGCATGTCTTTGAGAAAGAAGCTTTGTCCCTTCGGCGGCGGAATTGGTGCATCTTTTCCGACCTGGTCCCAATTGCCTGACTCGCCGTCCCGTTGTCCGGGCAGGTGCAACGCACGGGTCAGCTCCCCCATCACGCGGTCAAATGGCAAACCTTCCTGGGTGCCGCTGGCAAAATAAATGCCACGCGGCGCAAACTGGGTCTCGAAATCCGAACGGGCAAATAACGTATCCAGCGCTTCCGCCAGATGGGGACGCAAGGCGGCAAACTCCTGCGGGAACAGGTAACTTTCAGCACGTCCCTGCGCATCACTGACCAACGGCAGGGTATCCGCCAGGCCTGCATCAAGACGTTGCTGCAGCAGTGAGTATTCCTGCTGGAACTGGCTACTCAGTTCAAATTCAGCCGTTGAGGCCTGCGCCCAGGGAAAGGTGAAGCCCCAGATTTGTTCCCGCTGTGCTTTATCCAGCCCACCAAAGTAGCTGCGAAATCCCTTAAGCAAATCCGCCTTAGTGACCAGCACATACACCGGGAAACGAATACCGAGACGATCGTGCAATTCCATCAATCGCTGACGTAAAGCCAGCGACTGATTACGCAACGCTTCCGGCGTCTGACTCAACAGATCTGCCACGCTGAGGGTGACGATTACGCCATTGATCGGCTGACGACCACGGTACTTACACAGCAGCCCAAGAAAATGATGCCACTCGCTGGCATCGCGCTCCTGCTGGCTTTCCTGGGTGGTATAACGTCCGGCGGTATCCAACAGCACCGCTTCGTTGGTAAACCACCAGTCACAATTACGTGTCCCGCCAATGCCACGCAGCGCCGCCTTACCAAACTTATCCGCCAGCGGGAATTGCAGACCGGAGTTCACCAGCGCCGTGGTTTTCCCGGCACCCGGTGCGCCGATGATCATGTACCAGGGCAGCTGATAGAGATACTGACGGCTGAAACGCTGCGCCCAGAATGGCGTGCCTTTGCTGTTATGGCGCTGAAAATGCGCCTTTTTGAGCATGTCGGTCGCTTCGCTAAAACGGCTCGCCAGCACCTGTTCTTCGTTGGTCAGGCGTTTGCGATCCTGCTCTGGAACATCCGCCGGTGACGTTTCGAGACTCGACATCAGTTTACGGTTGAGCCACATATTGTAGATGCGGGGAATCGCCTGACTCAGGCCCCACACCAGATAGAGCAAAGCGATGCTGATAACACGATTCTGTTCCGGCTCCAGTGGCCGGGAGTCAACAATAGAGAATACCGGGCCAATGACCCAGATAATGAAAGAAAGTGCAGTGATCCCGACAAACCCCCAGGCAAGGCGGCTGGTCAGCACGGCAAAAAGCATATTCAGCATGGATTAGTTCCCTCTCGCCAGGCCGTTGAGTTCAGCTTGCGTCGCATCCGGTGCCACCAGCAGCGTAATTTCTACGCGGCGGTTACGGGAGCGATTTGCGGCGCTGGAGTTCGGCACCAGCGGATTGCTTTCGCCCCGCCCTTCGGCCTTCACCCGATTCGGCTGCGCCAGCTGCTGTTGCAGCAGGGTCTGGACTGACTGCGCACGCGCCAGGGAGAGTTCATAATTGGAGGCAAAGCGGGCGCTGCGGATCGGGACGTTATCGGTATATCCCACCACCAGAATCTTGCCGCTGACATTGTTCATGGCCGCCGCAATACGCTGAATAACCGCTTCATAGCGGCCACGTACCGTCGTTGCACCGGAGGTAAACAAACCATCACCTTTCAGCGTCACCACACTTTGATCGGCTTCATCACGTACCGCTACCAGACCCGCATCAATTTCCGGTTTGAGGAAGGTTTTCAGGTTAAGTGCCGCAGGGGGTGGCGGTGCCGGATTACGAATCTGGATTTCTGGCAGCGATGTCTGATAGATGTTGGCCAGCACCGGGGTGGTGTAGTCCCCCAGCCGCCAGTTCAGAATGATGTAAAACAGACAGGCCCCCAACGCCGCCACTGCCGCGCAGGCCCACAGAGGGATCATGGGACGCCACAGCTTGCGCAGCACCGGTTGATCGGTAGGATGCACCGACAGTGCAGACGCATAGCTGCCACGAACGCCTCTGATCATCTGCAACAGACGCTGTTTGATGGTTTCAAGTTGCGAGCGCCCGTTATCCAGCACCCGATAGCGCCCTTCAAAACCGAGCAGCAGGCAGAAATAAATTAACTCCAGCAACAAAATATGCTGACGTGGATTCTGTGAAAGTTTTGCCAGCAGCTGGAAAAACTTCTCACCGCCCCAGGTTTCGTTATGAAAGGTCACCAGCAGACCGTTGCTGGTCCAGACTCCCCGGCTGCCCCACGGCGTGAGCGCTGCGGCCTCATCCAGTGCGGTACACAGACAGTAACGCGCACCAATGATCACTTCATAGCTCAGACCCGATTGCTGACAACTCAGCTCGAAACGACGAATCTGATCAATCAATTGCTGACGCAGACGCGCAGGGTCGTCGTGAGATACAGAATGGCGGATTTGAGGGATGGCGTTAATCAGCGGATTCGCCGCTGCCACCAGGATATTCTGGTGGCTCAGGTCTGGCGTCGCGGCATCGCTATTCGATTTTGGTTGTGGCTGCATCATGCGTGCTCAGTTTTGATTATTCTGACTGACTGCGAATGGCCCAGAACTCCATATTCAGGCCCGGAAATTCACCGGCAAGGTGTAGTGCAAAGGCTCCTGAGCGCTCCATCTCCTTCCACAGCTCACTGTTTTTATCCAGTTCAAAGTAGCTGTAACCCGCATGCCACGGGATTTGCGGCGGTGCACCAGGCATGGCAATCAGCGCCAGACCGGGGAGTTGCAGCTGCACCAGATCGCGGATTTTGGTGACTGGTGCGACTTTCATCTGCGCCGGGAAATGGGTTTTTAAGGCATCGGCCGGGACGCTGGCTTTCACCGCCAGTACAAAACCAAACTCGCGCACCATACTGCTATCCGGCACGGTCGCGACATTGAGGCCATGTGAACGCTGCGTCAGAGGCAACTGGATCGCGCTCTCCTCCATTACCTGCGATAGCCCCTGGCGTAACAACAGTGCCAGGCGGGTAAAACACCCGCGCAAATCGTCATGGTCATAGCGGGGAAAAATATCCGGCGTGCGGGCCGGTAGCCAGGTGCAAAGCTCCGCCGCCAGTTGCAGCCAGTGGCAGTACAGCGATTCGGGGTGGAGCAACGGCAAATGTTGCAGATGGGCATGCAAACCGAGTTGGCGATTCAGAAGCGCCAGCAGCATGAAATCAACCATGTCGGCACTATTAAAACGGCCCGTGTTAGGTGCACGCTGGCTCAGTTGCTGGCTACGCTGCTGTATCAGCCCGTGCAGATCGTTCATCATGCTTTGTAAAGCATGACTACCGGTGAGGGTCAGCATCGGCGGGATGTAGTCACTGTCGAGGCGGATATGGTTATCGCTACGCTTTTCCACCACCCGAGCAACACCCATCGCGGTCCATTCGGCGGTAAGATCCTGCTCCAGCATCAGGCGCAGGCGTAATTTGCCAAACTGCACCGTTGCCGCACCAACAGCCAGCGCATTGTCATCTTCCACCTCGGTTTCCCAGGCAAGGTAGCGCGCCAGCGAGTCCTGTGAATCCTGAAAGGCCACCGCTTCACGCCCATTGCGTCGTGTCGGAATCGCCAGCACCACTTTGGCACGATCAACATTTTCTGGCAGGTCAAGTGGTGCCGGGCCCTGCTGTGGCTGACTGAAGGAAAAGAAGGTGCCATCTGGCAGACAACCACTGGCAGCACTCAACGCCAGTTTGCCCTGACGCAGCAAGGCTTCATCAAATTCAACGTCAAAAAAACCCCAGGTATAGACGCGCTGGGATTGCCCCCATTCGCGCAGCGTACTGTGCAGAAAGTTTTCCGACTGCTGGAAATGATGCGGGCGCAGGAACATACCTTCTGTCCACACCACCTTTTCGGCTCTGTTCATAATCATCCTTTACTGCTTAACCGGGCGCAGACCGTTGATATCAGCAACAATGCGGGCGTTAAGCTCACCATCATTACTTTTCCAGAATTGCCAGAAAGAACTGTTGTCACCATCCGGGAAGGGCAATGCCAGACGCCATACCTTGCCATCCAGCGTCTGATATTCAGCCATAACGCCAATAAAACGCGCTTCCGGCAGGCTCTTGCCGGTGAGAGTTTTGCTGAGTTGTCCTGATCGCAGGAAGAATTCCTGCGTATTAAGAAGTGAGTTGCCCAGGGCAGTGGCCGGCTGGTTTTGCAGGGAATAGAAATCCGCAGACATAAATGCCGCATCAGAGGTTAATAGCATCACCCGCACCTTGAGCGGCGCACCGGCATTGATTTGCGGGTGCGCCTGAAAGTTCAGGTTGTAACGCGCCACCGGGGTCTGGCTACTGCTGCAGGCAGTCAGCAGCAGGACCAGCAGCGGCCACAGCCACTGCCTCAGTCGGAATGTTGTTAGCGTCAATGCCATCTTCTGTCCCTCCATGTTCATCGTGTTTAGTTGATGATCCAGGTCCCGCTATTGCCGTTCTGACAGGCTTTGCTGTCACCATCGACCGACACGCAGGTTTTCTTCTTCGCACTGGTACGGGCACGGCGTTTAGGTTGGTCAGCCTTCAGGGTTTGATCATACAAATCGCTTTTCACCAGCGCGCGGAACGGCACATAGCCGGTTAGCTGAGCTGGCTGCGCCGTCGTCTGAGGTACTGAATCTGCGGCTTTCTTCGCATCGGCATCCGGCGCTACAGCCTGCTGAGGTTGTTCGCCTACAGCCAGCCAGTTGTTCTCTACCATGCCAAGCACGGTATAGCTTCCGCCGGTTTGTAACGTCGTGACGACTTTGCCGCCGAAGTCAGGGCGGGTCATAACCGACGCCGGATAGAGCGCACGATATTCTTCATTGATGGGGCTTAACTGCGCAGGGGGGGTAACGGCATGACGATGGATCAGGGTCACACCATCGACGGTGCTGGTGACCATAGTGTCATCAGTGATTTTCGGTGGCGCTTTACAACCTGCAACAGCAAAGACAAACAGCAGGCTTAACGCAATGCGGAGATTCACCATTTTCTTCATGTTTAGTTCCATTAATCTCTAAAAAATGGCCATTGGCCGGTTGTTGGCAAAACAAATCACTGTTTGCAGTTATTTATGCTGCAATACAGGACCATTTAAAAAAATTAACCACAAGATTCCTGTGGCAGAAATAAGCAAAAAGATGCTCACAACTGATCAGTTATAATTAAGTATTTAAGATGCAATAAAAGGAAACGAGAGACCAGGCGGGAGTTTCTGAGTGGCGGACAAATCATTCATCAAAATGATCAATATTTGCAACTCAAAGGAGGTTAATCAGCGATCACAAGATTTTCTTATGACATTCCCGGTCTGAAAATCACCCTGTTCAATGAGACTGGTTAAACAGTATTGAATCAGGGGGTAATAGCAATGACGAATTTTAACTGTTAATTACGCTAAAATAATCGATCTAAATCAATATGTTAAAAACATTCGCGCCAGCATGGCTACCGCACGAGCCAGGTAACACCCGCCCGTGAGCACAAAATCACAATCGAATTGTTAACAATTGCCAAAGGTTTACATAACCCTGACGAAATATCAACGCGATGTTATCCTGGAAATATACTTAAATAAACATTAACAAATAAAACTAATGCAAATTCAGCCAAATTTACCGGGTTTAAATAAGAATGCTCCCAAAAAATGATTAGAAACATAAGAAAATAATCACTTATGATGAGATTTCGTACATAGAAAATTCATAAAATTTCATACAAATAATGGATCTGATTCAGGGAAGAATGAGTGAAAACTGCAGTGACGGGCGACATGAAGGTTAAAAAACTTACAAAACCGTACAAATGAGACGTTTATCCCATCAGATAATGGATTTCACCTGATTATTGAAAATAAACGCCCATCTGAAATGTGAAGAGAAAGAAATGAATTCGAGTTTTTCCGATGCTTACCAGCCAGTTCCGGTGGGGTTGGACAGAAAACGGGCGCTTAACGCCGCTTGTCCACGCGCGCAACCAGACGATCGCCCAGCCACTGAATGCCACATACCAGGATAATCAGTACCGCGATCACCGCCAGCATGACATTGGTTTCGAAGCGTTGATAACCGTAGCGAATCGCCAGGTCCCCTAACCCACCGGCCCCAATGGCACCCGCCATCGCCGACGCGCCCACCAGCGCCACCAGGGTGACAACAAACCCCGCCAGGATACCCGGAAGAGCTTCGGGTACCAGAACCTCCCAGACGATGCGTAATCTGCTGGCTCCCATCGCGCGTACTGCATCGATCAGGCCACGATCCACCTCACGCAATGACACCTCCGCCACCCGGGCAAAATACGGTGTCGCGGTGATTGAAAGCGGAACAATTGCGGCCCAGGTTCCAAGCGAGGTGCCAACCAGAAAACGGGTAAAAGGAATCAACGCCACCAGCAGAATAATAAACGGCAGCGAACGAAAGCCATTAATGATCACCCCAAGTACCCGATTGATGAATCGATGTTCGGCAATTCCACCCGGACTGGTGACCACCAGAATTAAGCCTAAGGGTAAGCCTGCTACCAAAGAGAACAATCCAGAAACCAGCGTCATTAGTAACGTTTCGCCAATGGCGTTAAGCAATAAATCAATCATGACTGGCGACATAACCTATTAACTCCACTTGCGCCTGCTGCTGTTGCAGCCAGCTGATTAACGGTTGCTGCTGCGCGTATGGCAGTGCAATAAAGAAACGGACGACCGCGTAGTGCTGAATATGATCCACCCCGCCCTGTAACAGACGAAATGCGCCAGGCCATTGACTGGCGAGCCGCGTCAGCAGGTCCCCCTGAGCATCATCACCGGCAAAATTGACGCGAAAAATCGCTTCTCCGTCAGGTTGCGGCTGGATACGTGCCGCCAGACTTTCCGGCAGCTGCGGCAGCAAACCACGTAATAATGTTTGTGTTAATGAGGTTTGTGGATGGGCAAATACCTGCCACACCGGGCCACTTTCAATAATTTCGCCGCCGTCGATCACCGCCACCCGATGAGCAACCGTTTTGATTACCTCCATCTCGTGGGTGATCAGCAGGATAGTGATGCCGAGCTGCTGATTAAGTGATTTCAGCAGCGCGAGAATCGAGCGTGTGGTTTCAGGGTCGAGTGCCGATGTGGCTTCATCACACAGCAGCAGTGCTGGTTCTGCCGCCAGTGCACGAGCAATCCCCACGCGTTGCTTCTGCCCCCCTGACAGGGCTGCCGGGTAGTGATCCGCTTTGTCAGCCAATCCCACGAGTTGTAATAATTCATCAACACGTTGCTGCCGCTGTGCGTTGGCCACCCCGGCGATTTTTAGCGGCAGCGCCACGTTCTGTGCCACCGTTTTTGCTGACAATAAATTGAAGTGCTGGAACACCATCCCTACCCGGCTACGCACCGCCTGTAAGGCTTTCTCTGATAAATCACTGATAGCGCGCCCTTCAATCTCAATCACACCTTCATCAGGTTGTTCCAGGCCGTTCAGACAGCGAATCAGCGTGGATTTCCCGGCACCACTGCGGCCAATGATGCCGAGGATTTCTCCCTGGTTTACCGTGAGTGAAACCTTGCGTAGCGCATGTGTGGCACCAAACCGGCGTGAAATATCGCGTACGCTTACTACCACGGGTGAGGGGTGCAAGCGATCCTGCGTATCGCTGACCGCACGGCGCGATATTGAAATGTCATGGGGAAAGAGTAGTGTCATGGGTCATCCTGCATCGGCTGAGCACTGCCCGGTTAACGGGCCGGGAATCAGCGCAGTATACGCAGCGCGTTATTATCACTTAATCTCGATTTCAGCATTGTTATTCACAAAATGCATATAAAGCGCACAGCCACTGCGTGATCACGCGTTATGCTGTGCTAACATCCTCTTTTTGTACCTTGTTACTGAGCACTATGTCGGATACCACCAAACGTAAGAATGACCCTGAAGGGCTAAAAAAACGCATCCTCGCTGGCGCACTGAAAACCTTTGCCGAGTTCGGTATGCAGGGTGCACGGCTGGAGCAGATTGCCGAGCACGCTCAGACCACCAAACGTATGGTGGTGTACCACTTTGGTAATAAAGAAAAGCTATATATCGAAGTGCTGGAGCAGGTTTATCAGGCAATTCGTCAGCATGAAACCGGGCTGAATCTGGCGGCGATGGCTCCGGAAGAAGCGATGATCAAACTGGTCGAAGCCAGCTTTGATTACCACGTCTCCCACCCCGATTTTATGCGACTGGTCTGCACCGAAAACCTGTTACGTGGTCGCTACATCACCCAGTCGGAACGGATAAAAGCGCTGAACAAGAGCGCCCTTGATTTGCTCGATGATATTTTGTTGCGCGGGCAACAGCAGGGCATCTTTATCACCGATGTGAATACCATCGATGTGCATCGCCTGATCAGCAGTATCTGCGTACATCATGTCTCGAACCGCTACACCTTTAACGCGCTGTTTAGCCCGGATAAGAGTGAAGAGGAGAGTATCCACCGCAACCGGCAGCTGGCCGTCACCGCCACGCTGCGCTATATCCGTAAAGCCCCTTAGTCTGCGGCTGCGCTGTGATGGTCTACGCTTTAGTGAAATGGGACCGTCACAGACCTCAGACTAAGGAACGCCGTAGTGAAAGATTCCCACCTTTATCCATTACGTCACACCGCCAGCATCGATCATGCCACTGCCCTATGGAACTGGGCGCAAAATGCCGTCGTCGGCCAGCGCAGCCAGTTACTGCGACCACAGAATGAAGCCGAACTGCAGCATATTTTGCGCCATTCGCAGGGCAAAGTGCGCGTACTGGGGAGCCGTCTGTCACCCGGACGAATGCTGCGGGTCGGTGAGCAGGATGTGTTGCTGGATCTCAGCGCGTTACAAGGGGTGATCGCCAGCGATGAGGTCAGCGTCACCTTTGGGGCGGGCACCCGGCTGGAGCAGGTCTATGCCACGCTCACTGCCATGAACCTGATGCTGGCTTCATCTCCGGGCGTGATTGCGGTACAAACACTGGCTGGCGCTATGTCCACCGGTACCCACGGCCAGGGATTGGATCAGAGTTCACTGGCAGACGAAGCGCTCCGGATCCGTATGGTGCTGGCCGATGGCAGCCTGCGGGAATTTACCCGCGACGATGCCGATTTCCCTGCCGCCCAGGTCGCGCTCGGGGCACTGGGCATTGTTACCGCTGTCACGCTGCGTACCCAGCCTTTTCGCCTGTTTACCTGCCACAAGAATGCCGTGTCCGCTGATAATCTTGAACAGGATTTGCTGAACTGGAACCAGCAATACGAATTGAGCAAAGCCTGGTGGTTTGTTGATGACAATCTGATACATGTCTGGAATGCCGAAGAGGCCAGTGAGCAGGACAAGCAACGTTATTACGCCAGTCAGCGTGAAGTGATTGAGCATGGAGAAGAAACCAACAGCAGCCTGAATGACACCATCGATCAAACGCTGGCGCAGATGCATCGGGATACGCAGATCCAGGGCAAAGGCGGCAAACAATTCCGCACGGTCACGCGTTTTCGTGACTTCACCGATATCAGCGGCGATATCTACCAGCTATTTTGTCGCGGCATTGCGGTGCCACAAATTAATGTTGAGATTGGTGTTCCGCTGGACAAGACTCCGCAAATAATCAGCAAAATCAAAGCCTGGTATGCGGCCAATCATCCCCATATGCATTACCCGATCATTCTGCGCTGCACCGGCCCCTCCTCAGCCTGGCTGAGTCCGTCCTGGCAGCAAGCCACCTGTTTTTTCGGCTTTGTGGTGTATTACGCCGATGATGGTTCGTTATCGCAGGATGGGCTGCACTTTCTCACTGAAGTGGAAAAATTGCTGGCAGCCGAGGGGGGACGCCCACACTGGGGCAAATATTACGATGCCCGACGCTATCACTGGCGTGATATTTATCCGCAGTGGGATGCTTTTCGCGCCGTGCGCCAGCAGCTCGATCCGTATCGCCGTTTCAGCAATGACTACGTTACCGCCCTTTTCGATTAAGCCTGACGAGAGGAAAGTATGTTTGCCTGGGTCACTTTATTAACACAACCCGATTACCTGGTCGGAGTGAGAGCTTTGCATCGTTCGCTACAAAAAAGCGCAACCCAATGGCCACTGATTGTGATGGTGACCGATGCCATTGATGTCGCCACGCGTGAAGCGTTGCAGACTGATGGTTGCGTGCTCCATCCCGTGACGCCGCTGACACCCCGTGCCGATTTGGAGCAACACTACGCTTCGGCGCAGTTTGGTGAGGTGTGGAGCAAACTGCGCGCCTGGGAGCTCACCGGCTGTGAACGCGTGGTTTTTCTCGACGCCGATATGCTGGTACTTCGCAATATGGACGAGCTTTTCACCCTTGATCTGGGTGATTACCCCCTCGCCGCCTGCCATGCCTGCCGCTGTAACCCGAATCAGATTGCCAGTTACCCGGCCAGCTGGCAGCCGGAGAATTGTCACTATACCTGGCAGGAGCGCCACCAGCCGCCCCCGCCAGAGCTGGATCGTTATCTCAACGGCGGATTTCTGGTACTGAAGCCCGATATGGCAGTTTTTCAGCAGTTGCAGGATAAAATCGCCGCGATTGACGATCTGCGCCGTTATCCTTTCTCCGAGCAGGATTTACTCAATGAGGTTTTTGCCGGGCGCTGGCTGCCACTGCCCTATATCTACAATGCGCTGAAAACCTTACCTTTTCAGCATCCGCAGATGTGGCAGTCTGAAGAGGTGAAAAACCTGCATTACATTCTGACGAAACCCTGGAAGCGTGATTTGTATCAGCCTGAGATGGAACGCGACCGGTATTATGCACTGGATAAGTTGTGGTGGCAGATGTCAGCAGAGTGACCACAGAACTGCTCAGATCGTAGCGGCGCGATTTATCGCGCAGGTTTTTCCAGCAGCGTGCATGGAATTGCGCGATAAATCGCGCCGCTACGATTAACGTTCCAGGGTTACACCGTCATCCAGCGCCGTTCCACTGCCGACACCGCCACGGCTTCCAGCACCTTCTGCACCTGTAATCCCTCGGCAAAATCAGGCCACATACGATCGCCTGCCGCGATGCCATTAATCAGGTCACGAATTTCCACGGTTTTCTGATCGTTGAAACCAATGCCATGCCCGGCAGAAACGCAGAAGTTGGCATAGTCTGGGTGAGCAGGCCCGGTGAGAATGGTTTTAAAACCCTGGCGACCTGCCGGGTCATCGTGGAGATAAAGTTCCAGCTCCGCCATACGCTCCTGGGTATAACGCAGCGTACCTTTGGTGCCAGTCACCACGTAGGTCAGTCCCATTTTGCTACCGCAGGCGATGCGCGAGGTTTCAAACACCCCATGCGCGCCGTTTTTGAATCGCAGCAACGCACTGGCCTGGTCTTCATTTTCTACTGGCAACAGACGAGTCAGGTCTTTCGGATCGGGGCGCTGTTTGATGACCGTCATCATGTCGCCACTGACTTCGGCAATATCGCCCACCAGATAGTGCGCCATATTGACGATATGCGCTGCAAGGTCACCCAGCGCGCCCAGTCCGGCCAGCGATTTCTGGCAGTGCCAATCCAGTGGCGTTTCCGGCTTCGCCAGATAATCTTCATTGTGGGTGCCATAAAAATGCACCACCTCACCAATTTCCCCCCGGGCAATGATTTCACGCGCCAGCTGGCTGGTCGGATTTTTCATGTAGTTGAAGCCCACCAGGGTTTTGACACCTGCCTGCCGGGCGGCCTGCACCATCTCTTCCGCATCGGCAACCGAGAGAGATAACGGTTTTTCTGAATAAACATGTTTACCATGGCGAATCGCTTCCAGCGCCATCTCCTTATGCAGGAAATTGGGGGCGCAGATATCAACCACATCAATGGCGGGATCGCGCACCAGCTCACGCCAGTCACCGGTGGAACGGGCAAAACCAAAGGTTGCCGCCTGTTTTGCTGCCAGCTCCGGATTGACCTCCGCCAGCATCTCTCGCACGATTTCACCTTTCAGCGCAAAAACCGTGGGTGCCTGTGCATAGGCAATTGCATGGCAACGTCCAATGTAGCCACTGCCAATCATACCGATTCTGACTTTGTTCATAGCGCACATCCTGGGTTCACAGAAGAAGTGATCCGGAATATAAATTTCACCTTGTGCATCTACAATGGTGAAATGAAATATCTGTGATCATGCATGCGATCGGCCTGACAAAAACGACAAAATAGAATGTAATTTTTCATATGGTTAGTGATAAGCATCACAATCTATTGTTCCCATTTAGTATTGTGATGAATTTTACATTTCATTATTTCCCCGGGTCATTTTGTTGATATCTGGTTTCACGCTGGTCAGCCTGATGCTTTATTCAGCAGTCAGAACAATTTATGCAAAAGGGCTTTGACAAGCCGCTGCCTGCTCGTTACTATGCGCCCCGTTCAAACGATTCCTCTGTAGTTCAGTCGGTAGAACGGCGGACTGTTAATCCGTATGTCACTGGTTCGAGTCCAGTCAGAGGAGCCAAATTCGAAGAAGAGCAGCCTGAAAAGGCTGCTTTTTTTTTGCCTGTAGCAACGCCAGCAATATGCCAACGTCAAAACATCAGTTCTGCATGGCCTGCCACTGTATCGCTTCCTCCATTAACCACGTAATAAACGCCGCCTCTTCCTGGCGCTTGTCACTCTCCCTGCGCGTCACCAGCCAGTGGCTTGCGAAAGAAGGCACCGCCTCAAAACTGCGCAGACCGGCAACCGGGGGAAAATCAGCCATACAAACTCCGCCATAGAAGAAAACCTTAGCCTGCCATATTAAGCGTTAGTTTTGCTAACAGAAATCCTTAGAAAGCGTCGCTGGCTGAGCAGCGGCAGCACTGGCAAAAGATACGCAGATTCTTGGTCTGGCGCTGGCTGCCAGCGATAAAGCAGTGCAGTACCATTACGAACGTAGCCTGCGCCCTGAGGAGAAACAACATCAGCCCTGGATTGACCGTGTGACACGGCAGTTACTGGCGGCGTGTAAAGGCTGGGAGTGCTTGCTGGCGGATCGTGATATCAACCCGCAACATCCGGATCAGGTGGCGATCAGCAGCGCAGTGATATGGGGATTTATTCAGTCGATCATTCCGCAGGTGGTACCCGCGGAGGATTACCCGCAGCTGCAACAGGTGGTGCAGCAAATGGAAGAGACAGCGTTGTTTGCACAATTTCCGCCAGAATAAAAAATGGGAGGCACAGGGGCCTCCCTACAGGGTGCGCGATAAATCGCGCCGCTACGGCTTAACGCCAGCCCAGCTCCGGTGCAACGTGGGTCAGAATCGCTTCCATCACATGGGCACAGTAATCCACACCCAGCTGGTTCGGAATGGTCAGCAGCAGGGTATCGGCTTCAGCAATCGCCTCATCCTGCGCCAGCTGTTTGATCAGCTGTTCCGGTTCCGCCGCATAGCTGCGACCGAAGATGGCACGGGTTTTCTCATCGAGGAAACCGACTGAATCCTGTTCCTGACCGCTGCGACCGAAATAAGCACGGTCAATATCGTTGGTCAGCGCAAAAATGCTGCGGCTGACGGAAACGCGTGGCGTATGCTGATGCCCCGCCGCCTGCCAGGCTTCACGGTAAGCACGAATCTGTTTGGCCTGCTGGATGTGGAACGGCTCGCCGGTTTCATCATCTTTCAGCGTAGAACTTTGCAGGTTCATCCCCTGCTGCGCCGCCCAGATGGCCGTCGCATTGGAGCCAGAACCCCACCAGATACGCTCACGTAGCCCTTCTGAGAACGGCTCCAGACGCAGCAGGCCCGGTGGATTCGGGAACATCGGTTGCGGATTAGGTTTGGCAAAACCTTCTCCACGCAACACCTCAAGAAACTCCTCGGTGTGGCGACGGCCCATATCCGCATCGCTTTCGCCTTCCTTCGGGTTATAACCAAAGTAGCGATAACCTTCGACCACCTGCTCCGGCGAACCACGGCTGATACCCAATTGCAGACGACCATTAGAAATCAGGTCCGCTGCACCGGCGTCTTCCGCCATATACATCGGGTTTTCATAACGCATATCAATCACGCCAGTACCAATCTCGATCTTTTTGGTACGCGCCCCCACCGCAGCCAGCAGCGGGAATGGCGAACTCAGCTGACGGGCAAAGTGGTGCACACGGTAATAAGCGCCGTCAGCTCCTAACTCTTCAGCAGCCACGGCCAGATCAATGGATTGCAGCAGTACATCCTGCGCGGAACGGGTGGCGGACTGCGATGATGGGGTCCAGTGACCAAAGGATAAGAAGCCAATCTTTTTCATGGAAATATTCTCCTCGTGGGCGGGTTACGCCCCGGCTAAGTCAAGTCAGTTTCGATGCTGAAAGGTTACGTCAGACCGGTGCGTACTGATAGCCAATAGTTTTCAACCGTATCATCAAGTTTTTCGACATAAGTAAGAAAATTAAGGTCTTTGTCTTTTTTTTGACCTTGCCGCATCGTCTGGCGGAGAGATTACACAGCAGGACGACGCCGCCATCATGACCCAGGGTTCCTCCGCCTATATCAGCGCGCAACAGCGTGAACAGATTTATCAATTGAAGCGCAGCTGGCTGTGGCGCAGTGAGTTGCCAACCTGGCTGCTGATCCTGGTGGTCTATAGCGGCTGGTTTGGCACCTTGTGGTATGGACAACGGCTGGGGCTGTTACCCACCACCCTGCTGCTGATTATCTTCACCACCTGGTATATGTCGTTGCAGCATGAGCTGATCCATGGCCACCCCACTCGCTGGCCACGCCTTAACCAGCTGTTTGGCACCCTGCCGCTGGCGGTGTGGTATCCGTATGGGTTATATCGTGATTCGCATCTGGCACATCATCACAACCATACCCTGACCGATCCACAGGATGACCCTGAAAGCTATTACCTGACACCACAACATTGGGCGCGGCTCCAGCCGTGGCAGCGCCGGATCATTCATCTGCGTAATACCTTCCCCGGGCGTCTGCTGCTCGGGCCACTGCTGGATATTCTGGCCACCCTGCATGCCATGCTGAACGCTTTCCACCAGCGCGATGGGCGCGCTATCACCATGTGGATCATTCACCTTGGCCTGCTGGCTGGGCTGTTTACCTGGCTGGCACAGCAGGGCTTTTCGCCGCTGTGGTTTGTGCTGGCTGTCAGCTACCCGGCGCTGGCACTGACCAAAGTCCGATCCTTTTATGAACATCGGGCTGAAGAGGAACCGCTGGCCCGCTCGGTAAATAACGAAGCTGCACTGCCGTGGCGTTTGCTGTTTCTCAACCTCAACTATCATTCAGTACATCACGATCTGCCTGGCCTGCCGTGGTATGGCCTGCGTCGGGTTTACCTGCTGCACCGGGATGGCTACTTCCAGCGTAACCAGGGTTTCCGTGCGGCAGGTTATGCCGAGTGGCTGCGACGTTTCTGGGCCAGGCCGGTCAATGTTAACGCCCATCCGGGCCGCAAACAGGATGCACAGGATGACTAAACGCTTGTCGTTGCCGATGTACGATATCAATCATGCCGTGACTGCAGCACTGACCGGGGCACTGGCGCAGCTGCTGGCAGCACGTGGCATCACGGCAAACGTGGAGTGGCACAGCGACCTGCTGCCGCACTGGCGCGACAGCAATTTATTGCTAAGCCAGACCTGTGGTTATCCGCTGGTGAAATTGCTGCCGGAGGTGCAACTGGTCGGCGCGTTTCAGTCCGGTGCACCGGGTTGTGAGGGGCTGCGTTATCGCAGCTGGCTGGTGGTCCGCGATGAAGATCAGGCGCTGTCGCTGGCTGACTTTCGTGGTCGCCGCGCGGTGTGCAACAGCGACGATTCGCACTCCGGCTACAACTCGCTGCGTTATGTGGTGGCGCCGCTGGCACAGCAGGGGCGTTTCTTTGCGGAGACTCACTTCAGCGGCAGCCATCGTCAGTCACTGGCCGCACTGCGTCAGGGCCTGGCCGATATCGCCGCCATAGACTGTATCACCTGGGCGCTGGTGCAGCGCAATTTCCCCGGGGAACTGGCCGGGCTGGCGATGATTGGCGAGACGCCACTGTGCGCCGCGTTGCCGCTGATCACCGCGGCACAGACCGGCCCGGATACGCTGGCACAATTACGCGCCGTGCTAACGCAGTTGACGGAGGATGAGAAGTATCGGGAGCTGTGCGCTGCCAGCCTGATTGGCGGTTTCGCCACGCCAGATCGCGCCTTTTATGATGAGGTGTTGCAGTGGGAACAACAGGCCGCCACGCTGGGCGTGACGGCGCTGTAAGTTTAATGACGTGAAGCGATGATCGCATCGGCCACGTTTTTCGGTGCTTCGGCGTAGTGATTAAACTCCATGCTGTAGGTGGCACGCCCCTGCGACATCGAACGCAGCGTGGTGGAGTAACCAAACATCTCCGCCAGCGGCACTTCAGCGCGGATTATGCGTGCGCCAAAACGTTCATCCATCCCCTGCAACGTGCCACGGCGTGAGGAGAGATCCCCCATCACGTTACCGGCGTACTCTTCCGGGGTTTCCACTTCAACCTGCATCACCGGTTCGAGGATCACCGGATCGGCCAGTTTTGCTGCCGCCTTAAAGCCAAAAATTGCCGCCATGCGGAACGCCATTTCCGACGAGTCAACATCATGGTAGGAACCAAATGTCAGGGTGGCTTTAATGTCCACCACCGGATAGCCCGCCAGCACGCCGCTATTGAGCGCTTCGCGAATCCCCTTCTCTACCGAAGGAATAAACTCGCGTGGTACAACCCCGCCTTTAGTGGCATCTTCAAACGCAAAACCGGCTCCCGCCTGCTGCGGTTCCAGCGTCAGAACCACATGACCATACTGGCCTTTACCGCCTGACTGACGCACAAACTTCCCTTCCACATCACGTACCGTTTTGCGGATGGTTTCACGGTAGGTCACCTGCGGTCGGCCAATGTTGGCTTCGACGCCAAACTCACGCTTCATGCGATCAACGATGATCTCCAGATGCAGCTCGCCCATGCCGGAAATAATCGTCTGACCTGACTCTTCATCAGTATGCAGGCGGAATGAGGGATCCTCCGCCGCCAGCCGCTGCAATGCCAGCCCCATTTTTTCCTGGTCGCTCTTGGTTTTCGGCTCGATGGAGAGCGAAATCACCGGTTCCGGGAATTCCATGCGCTCCAGCGTGATCACCGCGTTGGGATCACACAGGGTTTCGCCAGTGGTTACCTCTTTCAGGCCGACGCAGGCAGCGATATCACCCGCCCGAATCTCTTCGATTTCAATACGATCGTTAGCCTGCATCTGTACAATGCGCCCGATACGCTCTTTGCGCCCTTTCACCGCGTTCCACACGCTGTCGCCTTTACGCAACACGCCAGAATAAACGCGGACAAAGGTCAGCTGGCCGACATACGGGTCGCTCATCAGTTTAAAGGCCAGCGCCGAGAAGGGTTCGTCATCGTCGGCATGGCGTTCAGCATGTTCGCCACGCTCATCCACACCGGCAACCGGCGGCACATCCACCGGCGACGGCATCAGCTCGATCACCGCGTCCAGCATGCGTTGCACCCCTTTGTTTTTAAAGGCACTGCCGCACAGCATCGGCTGGATCTCGTTCTGCAAAGTACGCTGACGCAGACCAGCAATCACCTGCTCCTCGCTCAGGTCTCCCTGCTCAAGATACGCATCCATCAGCGCTTCACTGGCTTCCGCCGCAGCGGCAACCATGTTTTCGCGCCACTCCGCCGCCTGGGCCTGCAAATCATCCGGGATGGGTGCGTAACTGAAGGTCATCCCCTGAGTCGCGTCATCCCAGGAAATGGCGCGCATTTTGATCAGATCCACCACGCCGGTAAAGTGTTCCTCGGCACCAATCGGGATCACAATCGGCACCGGATTGGCGTGCAGACGATCCTTCATCATCTGCACCACATGGAAGAAATCCGCCCCCTGCCGGTCCATTTTGTTGACGAAGGCAATACGCGGCACATGATATTTGTTGGCCTGACGCCAGACGGTTTCTGACTGCGGTTGCACGCCGCCAACGGCGTCATACACCATCACCGCCCCATCCAGCACGCGCATAGAACGTTCCACCTCGATAGTAAAATCGACGTGTCCGGGGGTATCGATGATGTTGATACGGTGCGGCGCAAAGCTGCCATCCATACCCGGCCAGTAGCAGCTCACGGCAGCCGAGGTGATGGTGATACCACGCTCCTGCTCCTGCGCCATCCAGTCGGTGGTTGCCGCGCCATCGTGCACTTCACCCAGCTTATGGCTCATCCCGGTGTAAAACAGGATGCGCTCGGTGGTGGTGGTTTTACCGGCATCGATGTGCGCGGAAATGCCGATATTGCGATAACGTTCGATGGGTAGCGGTCGGGGCATGATGCGTCCTTAGTCTGTTTGACGGAAAAAAGCGGGCACCATTGCCCGCTGTTGCTATATAGCGTAGACCTATTGTACGAATGAATACGAACAGTTTGAGCTGTTTTTCACCAACCACAATTACATCAATACGCATTTGACCACTGGCATCCCATGCCGCTGCGTTTTATGGTAGGGGTCTCATTCTCAACGGGAAACACAACCATGCGCATTCTGGTAGTCGGCGCCGGCGCAACCGGCGGGTATTTCGGTGCGCGTCTGGCGCAAGCAGGACGTGATGTGACTTTTCTGGTGCGCGAGCGCCGTTTTCAGCAGTTAAAAAACGGCGGGCTGGTACTGAAAACCCCCACCAGCAGCGAGACCCTGCATCCACAGCTGGTGCAGGCCGGTGCGCTGCACGGCACTTATGATCTGATTATCCTGACGGTGAAAAGCTTTGGTCTGACACAGGCGATTGAAGATATCGCCCCTGCGGTTGGCCCGGAGACGCTGATTATGCCGATCCTGAACGGCATGCGGCATATCGATACGCTACGCAGCCGCTTTGGCGATAAGGTGATTGGCGGTCTGTGCAAAATCAACGCGACTTTGGGTGAAAACGGCGAAGTGGTACAGATGACCCCGCTGCACATCCTGTTTTATGGCGCGCTGGATGGTCACAACGATGCACGTCTGCAACGGGTGAATGAGGCCCTGAGTGGTGCGCAGTTCGACAGCGTTTTTGCCGATAACATCGGCAGCGAACTGTGGGAAAAGTGGCTGCTGCTCAGCACGCTCGGTGCCGTCTGCTGTATCGCTCGTGGCAATACCCAGCAGATCCTCACCTCACAGGGCGGTGAAGCGTTATTGCGGGGAGTTTTCGGCGAAGTGCTGTCCGTCATCAGCGCAGAAGGCTATCAGGAGCGCCCGGCCGTGACGGCGAAGATTTTTGAGACGCTGAATAAGCCGGCGGCAGCGATGACATCATCGATGTATCGCGATCTGACCCAGGGCTATGACATCGAAGCGGACCAAATCATCGGCGATTTGCTGGTGCGTGGCACGCGCAACGGCGTGGTAACGCCGCTGCTGAATGCGGTGTATGTCAATTTGCAGGTGTATCTGAAGAATCGATAGCACATAAGCGTAGCGGCGCGATTTATCGCGCATTTTGCCCGCTGCATCAAGGTCAAAGGCGCGCGTTAAATCGCGCCGCTACGTATCCGTTACTGACCAGATGGCCGGGTTACCGATATAAGCCCGCAATGCATCAAGAAATATCGTCACACGCGCCGGTGGATGCCGCAGCGCGCGCAAAGCATAGATACCGGTGACCGCCTGGGGCTGCGCCGACCACGCAGGAAAGAGCAGTTGCAATTTTCCCGCTTTGATATCTTCCCCCACTACCCAGTCGGGCAGATAAGCAATCCCCATGCCCTCAACCGCCGCCAGCCGCATACCCTCGAAATCATCACAGCCAAACAGCGGCGCAGTGCTACCCGCACGTGTCGGATGCCCCAGCACATCGGCCCAGCCTAGCAAATCAGAACCATGTAATTTGTCGATCAACAGATGCGCCGCCAGCCCGGCCAGTGAATCAGGCGTCCCCTGCTGCGCCAGATAAGCGGGACTGGCACACAGCACACGGGTCTGTGAGGCAATGCGGCTGCCAATCAGGGTGCTGTCGGACATATCTCCAATGCGGATCACCAAATCCAGCCGTTCTGCGACCGGGTCCGCCAGCCTTTCCGTCAAATCCAGTTCCAGTCGCAGTTCAGGATGTTGACGCGACAGTTCACCCATCACCGGCAGGACATAACGTTTACCAAAGGTCGGGTAGCAGGCCACACGCAGGATCCCGGTGACCTCGCCCTTCATCGATGCCAGCTCCTGCTGCACATCCACCAGTGAGTCCAGAATCTGTCTGGCGCGGATCAGCAACGCCTCGCCGGCATCGGTCAGAGTCAGATGGCGGGTAGAGCGCAGAAACAACGGCGTATCAAGATGTGCTTCCAGCGCATCAATCTGGCGGCCAATCGACGATGGCGTGCGGCCACGGCGACGTCCGGCGGCGGAAAAACTACTCTCGCGTGCTACGTCTACGAAGACACCGAGGAACTCGGCAAATTTCTCTGATTGCATCTGTGCATTTCTTGCATAGCTGTTGTGGGGAGAAGCCATCTTATCAGCGAAGCCTCCCCGGCTTAACCTTCTTCTCAACGCAAATCGAAACATCATCAATCTGAGGAAGAAGACCATGCAAACACCAACTTATGATCCACTTTACCTGTTCATCAACGGTACCTGGCTGGCCGCAGACCATCGCGATACTGCGCCGGTCGTCAATCCGGCCAATGGTGCCGTGCTTGGCCGCCTGCCGCTGGCGACCGCCGCCGACCTGGCGCTGGCGCTGGATGTCGCACAGGACAGCTTCAATGTCTGGCGTCATACCGTCCCGGCTGAGCGCGCCCGCATTATGAAACGTGCAGCGGACCTGATGCGTGAACGGGCGGAGCATATCGCCACACAAATGACGCTGGAAGAAGGCAAGCCGCTGACTGAGAGCCGCGATGAAGTCCAGCGCGCCGCTGAATATTTCGAGTGGTTCGCCGAAGAAGCTCGTCGCATCGATGGCCGTGTCGTCCCGGCCAATCGTCCGGGCGTACAACAGCTGGTGAAACGCCAGGCGATAGGTCCGGTTGCCGCCTTCACTCCGTGGAACTTCCCGGCTATCACCCCGGCGCGCAAACTTTCCGCCGCACTGGCCGCAGGATGCAGCGTGATTCTTAAGCCCGGAGAAGAAAGTCCGTCCACCGCGCTGGCCCTCGCCCGCTGCCTCGATGATGCCGGTTTACCGAAAGGGGTCCTGCAAATCGTCTTTGGCGTCCCGGACCAGGTCTCTTCCCAGCTGATTGCATCACCGATCATTCGTAAAGTCGCCTTTACCGGTTCGGTGCCGATTGGTCGTTTGCTGTCCGAACGGGCCGCCGCAGGGGTGAAACCCATTACGCTGGAGCTGGGTGGACATGGTCCGGTGCTGGTGTTTGCCGATGCCGATATCGATGCCGCCGCCACCGGTGGCGCAGCCAACCGCTTCCGCGGTACCGGTCAGATCTGCATCTCCTCAACCCGTTTCCTGATCCAACGCCCGGCCTATGAGCGCTTTGTCGCCACCTTTGTCGCCGCCACGGAGCAGCTGGTAATTGGCGATGGCATGGCCGTCGAAACTCAGGTGGGACCGTTGGCGAATCAACGTCAGCTGGAAAAGATGGAATCACTGGTGGCTGATGCGGTTGCCCAGGGCGCCAAAGTGCTGACCGGTGGTAAACGTATCCCCGGCCCCGGCTATTTCTTCGCCCCTACCGTGCTGGCGGATGTGCCGATGAGCGCCCGCATCATGCATGAAGAACCCTTTGGTCCGATTGCGGTGATGCTCCCCTTTGACACGCTGGAAGATGGCCTGGCCGAAGCCAATCGCCTGCCCTATGCGCTCTCCGCCTATGCATTTACCCGTGATGCACGCACCGCTATCGATGTGGGTGACGGGCTGGAAGCCGGCATGATCGGTATCAACCAGTACCGCATCATCGCCACCGAACTGCCCTTCGGCGGCATGAAAGAAAGCGGCCACGGTTCTGAGGGCGGCAGCGAAGGCATCGGACATTATTTAACCAACAAATTTATCAGCCAGATTTAAGGAGAAAACCATGAAACCGATTGATTTCACCAGCCCGCGTGCGGCCGCCCGTCCCTTTACACCCAAACTGGCGGATTTCGTTGAGCAACCGCTGTATTCAGAAGTCTGGAAGGATGCCGATCTGGCCCCGCGTGACCGCAGTCTGATCACCATCGCCTGTTTGATCGCCCTGAATCATGCCAATGAGCTGCCCGCGCACTTACGTCGCGGTATCGAAAATGGCCTGACGAAAACCGAGTTGAGCGCAGTGATTACCCATCTGGCGTTCTACGCCGGTTTCCCCGCCGCGATTACCGCGTCGGCTTATGCCAACGCCACGTTTGCTGACGACCAGGCTAATTGATATTTAAGGATAACGCGATGAAAGCCATTACTTTTGAACAGTTTGGACCGGCAGAGGTATTAAAACTTTGCGAGGTGCCGGAACCGACACTTCGCCCTCATGACCTGCTGGTCCGTACCCGCGCCGCAGGCGTTAACCGCGCCGACCTCACCCATCGCCGTGGTGGCTATGGTCGGCCCGATTTTGGTGATTCTACCCTAATGGGGCTGGAAATCGCCGGGGATGTGATTGCGGTTGGTGCTGAAGTTACCGGCTTTAGCATCGGTGACCGGGTGATGGGGATTGTCGGCGGGGGTGCTTACGCCGAGGTTGCACGCATTGATTACCGCATGGCGATGCCCATCCCTGACAGCCTCAACTATGTTCAGGCCGCCGCCATCACCGAAGTGTTTGTCACGGCGAATGAAGCGCTGATCCACCTGGGCAAATTACAGGCGGGGGAAACGGTGCTGATCCATGCCGGTGCCGGTGGCGTGGGTGGTGCGGCGGTCCAGCTGGCGCACGCCCTGGGCGCAACGGTCATTACCACAGCCCAGGGCAGCGCCCATCAATTGGTACGCCGTATGGGGGCGGATTATGCCATCGATTATGTGCATGAAGACTTTGCCGAGGTGGTCGCCAGCCTGACGGAGAATCGCGGTGTGGACCTGATCCTCGACTTCATTGGCGCGCCCTACTTCGAACGCAACGTCAATGCACTCAACTTTGGTGGCCGTCTGGTGCAAATTGGTATTATGGGCGGCATCGAAAACGCGAAAATTCCGCTGGATCGGCTGCTGTATCGCCACCTGCAAATTATCGGCACCGTGATGAAATCGCGCAGCCAGGCGGTTAAACACGCCATGTCACAGCGCTTCCGTGAGCGCTGGCTGGCAGAATTTGGTCACGACGGACTGATGCCCATCATTGACAGTGTCTATCCCCTTGCCGAAGCCAGTGCCGCCCATCAGCGCATGGAAGAGGGTCTTAACGTCGGGAAGATTGTATTAACCGCTTAACGATTATTGGCTGATGCGCGACTGCACCCCTGGCAGGCGCATCAGCCGTTGCCAGCCTGCTTCCACCGCTTCCGGCACATCAACATGACCAAAGAATCCTTTGCCACGCGGCCCATAACCGTTCTCATCATCACGCAGCCGCTGCACCTCACCCATCAGCAGCGACAGGAACCGCTCCATGGACCACAGCCCCTGTGGCGGCGCGCCGGTGATACGTAACATCCCTGAATCAATAATCACCTGCGGGATAAACACCGGCCAGCTGATAAATTCCGGCGCATCCGTGCGATCGCGCCATTGCCAGCGAAAGGTTTCCCAGGTACGACGTTGCATCAACGGGTCCTGCACCAGAATCACCCGCTGCGGCAGCCACTGCTCGGCATCCAGCAACTGCTGGCTGAACGCAGCATTTTCTCCGCAGTTGCGTGATTTTTCTTCCAGCAGCAGCTGATCGTCAGGCAATGCCGCAAAGACGCGTGCAATGTCACCCAGCATGGCGGCCTCGCTTTTGCCCCGGGTATCAATCTGTCGATACAGCGGATGCGCGGCCATCATCTGTGCCAGTAACGGCGTGGAATGACCAATCCCGCCACTGATTAATAACGGCAGCTGGTATTTCTTTGCCAGCGCCACCACACCTTCAATATTCGGCAGCACCGCATGCCCGGCCAGAATGGCCAGGTCAGCCTCCAGCGTGCCCTGATGCGGCATATGATCCAGCGCCAGCCACTGCGCCAGTGTGTTGATATCGTGAATGTGTTCCTTATTGAGTTGCATGTTGTTCTCCTCAGGTTATCTCTCGCAGTGTACGCCTTAAGACCACGCCGACAGGGAAAAATTTGCTACACTCGCCGCTATCATCTTCAGGAGAGTTCAATGACTTCGCGCTCCGTAACCCTCGATGACGTCGCTCAACTGGCGGGGGTTTCCTACCAAACCGTTTCCCGCGTGCTTAACCGCTCCGCACAGGTCTCCCCGCGTACCCGGGAAAAAGTTGAAGCCGCGATGCTGCAGCTAAACTATGTACCGAACCGCGTGGCGCAGCAACTGGCCGGTAAAGCCACCCGCACGCTGGGGCTGGCAACCAGTGACCTGGCTCTGATGGCACCGGCGCAGATCGCCTCAGCCATCCAGCAACGTGCCGCAGTACTTGGCTACCATCTGGTGATTGCCATGGCTTCA
The DNA here is from genome assembly GCF_047947045.1 of Pantoea sp. App145. Lineage (NCBI taxonomy): Bacteria > Pseudomonadati > Pseudomonadota > Gammaproteobacteria > Enterobacterales > Erwiniaceae > Pantoea > Pantoea sp. App145. The sequence goes on along the minus strand of NZ_CP133290.1, from coordinate 130,393 downwards.
GGCAGCGCTCAGGACACGGTCAATGAACTGCTGGCGCAGCGGGTTGATGCACTGCTGATCAATCTGCCGCTGGACGCCAGCGCAGCAGAACAGATTCAGCAGCAATGTGGTGATAAACCTGCCCTGTTTCTTGATGTTGAGCGTAGTGCCCGGGTCATGCAATGTCAGTATCGCAGTGAATCTGGCGCACGCCAGGCGGTGGATCATCTGGTAGCGCTCGGCCACCGCCAGATTGGGGTGCTGAACGGTCCGGCAAGTTCAGCCTCTGCGCGCGCACGCTTTCAGGCATGGCAGCAGGCGCTGGCAACCCATAGACTGACAACCTGTTGCGTGCTGGAAGGCGACTGGAGCGCGGCGTCAGGTTATCAGGCATTGCTCAGCCAGTTACCGCATCACCTGCCGCAGGCGCTGCTGGTGGCGAACGATCAGATGGCGCTCGGAGCAATGCGCGCGCTGCATCAGCATGGCGTGCAGATTCCCGCTGAGATAGCCGTTATTGGTTATGATGACACGGTGGAGAGCGCCTGGTACCAGCCCCCACTGACTACGGTGCGTCAGGATTTGCAGCAGCTCGGTGCAATCAGTGTTGATCGGCTGCTGGCGCGCCTGGACGGTGCGAGCCACGACGAGCAGCCACTGGAAACCACGCTGGTGGTGCGGGAAACCACGGCAGCGCCGCAACAGGAAAAGTCAGATCTCGCCGAGGTGGCGCAACAGTTGCAGGTGCTGGCAAGACGGCTGCTGCGCGAATAGTCGCGACGGAAAAACATTCAGGGGCCTTCGGCCCCCGAATACTTATTGCGGCTTGGGTTCACCCATCGCCTTGAGCTTTTTCGACAGCTCACGGCGTTCTTTGGAGAGATCCGCGTTTTTAATGATGTACTCGTCCACGCGGTCTTCATAGTCTACGCGCATGCTGGCGATAATTTCCTGAATCGCCTCAACGCTCATGCCCGGTTTGATGTATTCGCTCAGGTTATCCAGCAGCAACACACGTTTCTGGTTATCACGGATTTTCTTCTCGTTGTCCGTAATTTCGCGCTGTAGTTTGTTTTTACGACGAAACATACGCACAAACTCCAGAACGTCCTGAAATGATTGCTTGGCATTTTCCATGTTGGCACCTTTCTTTGGGCCTGCCTGAGCAGGCGGAATAGTCATATACCCTAAATACTTCGAGGTGCAGGAAGGCGGCAAGAGAATGAAGCCCAGGAGCTTACTGAAGTAAGTGACTGGGGTGAATGAGCGCAGCCAACGCACCTGCAACTTGAAGTATGACGGGTATCTTTAGCTTAGCGGCTTGCCAGCCTCGTAAGCAATTTTCACAGCTAAAATCGGACAGGGACTTATCTTAGCGCAAAGAAAGGGCGATTCACATTAAGTCATTGCCGCGAAAACTATTTACGTAACGCCAGACGTACCAGATCGGTCATTCGCTCCAGCTGGCGCGCCTGTTCAAGGCTCAGCCAGACATAGCCATAAATCGAGGTGGTCTCCAGCTGCTTGCTGCCATTAGCAATCAGTTGCTCCAGTTCCTGCATGATGTTGCCCAGTTCATGGCTGTTGGCCGTGACCTGTTCCGTCTCCCCTTTAACCATCAGCACCGCCAGTGCCTTAAGGGTGTTTTCCGTCATCTGCTGGGTGCGGCGTAACGCGGGTGCATTCAGTAACAGATAATGGCTCTCGCGTGACGCCCACCACGCATCAATTTGCATCTGCATGGTGTTAACCATATTACGGTTTATGGTCTGAATCGCTTCAAACACCGATTTTGGAATGCGCGTCTCTTTGCTGGCGGGTTCCAGTAGCGCGCGCATTTTGATCACGCTGGTGAGCAGTTTTTGAAACGGTTTATTCAGCCGGGGTTTATCCACCAGGTTGGCAGAAAACCCGGTGTGATGAATTTTCGCCATATTGATAAAGGCATCGGAGAGCTGGATACGCCAGTGAATGTAGGCACGCTGCGCCCAGATGGCGGTGAACATCAGTGCCATCAGCGAGCCCAGAATCACATCCCCGCCGCGCCACATCGCCACGGTGAAGTCCCCGGCCGGTGCGCCAACCACCACACTCAGGGTGATGCCTATCAGCAGTGCCATATACGGATGTTTGCCAAGGGTGAGATAACCGCACACCACCATCACCGCAAAACACCAGACCAGCATCACCGGCAGTGAGATCAGTTCCAGCTTCAGGGCGATCAGTCCCGAGACCGCACCCGCAAAGGTGCCAATGATACGCTGGACCACACGAGGAAAGACATTTCCCCAGGTCGAGATCGGCCCCATCACTACCACCAGCGTAATCAGTGGCCAGGTTCCTTCCGGGATCTCTGTCAGACGGACAAACAAAAAGCTCAGGACAAAAGCGATGGCGATACGCACGCCATGCACGGCGCGATAATGACGGTAGAGCCAGAACTCAATGGATGAAATAGGCTTATCAGCGTGTAACATGATGGTCCGGGAACGGGAAATTTTTGCGCGCTATGTTACCCTGGCAAAACAGGATCGCTTAAGCCCTGACGCGCATTTTTACTGACTTTTTGACGACTGCTTACAAAAACCAACATGCGCGCTACATCCATTTTTCCCAATCGAAACATAGATGTAACGACATGCTCTTTTTTAGCAGGGCCGCACCGGAATATACATGTTGAGCAGCCAGTTGCCGCTTTGCGAACCGTCGGAAAGATAATGCTCATAGCAGGGGCGTTCATCGATTTGCCAGTCACTGCGTTGCTGCAACAGCACGAACAACTCATTCCAGGCGGCGAAGAAGTCGTTATTGGTCACTTCCCGGCAGGTATGGAAGTAGTACCCTCCCGCCAGCGTACCGTGCTGAATATTGTCCCCCGCCGCGAGGGCAAAATCCGCAGGAACCGTAAGCACGGTTTCCACTTCTAACTCCTCAGGCGGTAACTGCTGGGGATTTCCATAGTAAATGGCCATCCACTCCCCGGAGAAGCCATGACGCGCCGCCCACACCTTCAGCTGCCCAAAACCCTGCGGCACAGTTTCCTGCCAGGGTCCCTTCAGGCGATAACCGACCCAGCTTTGCGCCGGACGATCAACGACAGATGTTTTCATGATTCACCTCGGTATCAGCAAATGGGGATGCTGATACCGAAGTTAGACCATGCTTACAGTTTTTGCTTCAGGTAATCTTCAATACGCGTCACGATCCCGGCTTTATTTACCGCTGTCAGCGCATAGAGCGGATAGCTCGCCAGCTGCTTATCTTTATCCATCACCTGAATCTCACCCACCTGCTCGTTGGCCTTCAATGGCGCTTCCAGATCTTTGCGGTCGATGACGTATTTCGCTTTCACGTTTTGTACTTCGCCACGCGGTAGCGACAGATAGATGTCCTGGATGGTGCCGACATCCACCTGATGCGGATTACCGTACCAGACGTTTTCGGTGCCAATTTTCTTGCCCGCATGGAACAGCTGAACGGTATCGAAATTATTCTGACCCCAGATCAGCAGTTTACGCGCCTGATCCTCACGTCCTTTAGAGCTTTTACCCCCCATAATCACCGCAATCAGACGATGCTGGCCGATGATATTTGAGGCGATAATGTTAAAACCGGCGGTTTCGGTATGGCCGGTTTTCAGGCCGTCAACATGCAGATTGTTATCCCACAGCAGACCGTTACGGTTGTTCTGGGTGATGCCGTTCCAGGTGAGGGTTTTCTCGCTGTACATGGCATAGAAATCGGGTTCGCCACTGATAATGGCGCGAGAAAGCACCGCCAGGTCGCGGGCGGTAGTGTGCTGACCCGGCGCATCCAGGCCGTGAACGGTTTCGAAGTGGGTATGCGTCAGGCCCAGTTTCTGCACGTAACTGTTCATCATGGTGACGAAGTTTTGCTGGCTGCCCGCAACGTAATCAGCCAGTGCCACACAGGCATCGTTGCCTGAATCGATGATCACCCCACGGCTCAGGTCACGCACCGTCACTTTATCGCCAGGCTTAAGGAACATCAGTGAGGAGCCTTTGAACACCGGGTTGCCGGCAGCCCAGGCATCTTTGCCAACAGTAACCACATCGTCGCGCGTGATTTTGTGCTGATCGATAGCCCGATCCACCACGTAGCCGGTCATCAGTTTGGTGAGACTGGCCGGGTTGCGCTCCTCATCGGGATTTCCGGATGTGAGAATCTGCCCGGTAGTCGCGTCCATCAGGACCCAGGAAGCCGCATCAATCGACGGAGGCGTCAGGGGGAATGGCATGCTGTTGTCAGCCTGCGCCAGCGATGCCCAAAAAATCATTCCAGATACAGTTACCAGCAGACGCCTTTTCAACACTTCTTCCTCAAAAAATGAATTTACCGCCGCACTTTGTACGGCAAATGCCTTTAAGAGGTTTGAATAAATTGAAAAAAAGTATGAACTGAGGACAAATTCTGCGCGCGGACGCGCAGAGCGGTGGAGGAAGGTTGTACTGTGCCAGCCGGACGACTATTCTGTGCGTTGATTTTACATTGCCAGGATAACGCCGTGCCCGCCTCCGAATTCACCTTTTTAGTCCACGATTACGAAACCTTCGGCAAGAGCCCCTCGCTGGATCGACCGGCGCAGTTTGCCGGGTTGCGTACTGATAAAGATTTCAATGCCATAGGTGAACCGCAGGTGTTTTATTGCCAGCCGGCAGATGATTATCTGCCGCAACCTGAAGCCGTGATGATCACCGGCATTACCCCGCAAACGGCGCAGGCACGCGGCGTAACGGAAGCGGCCTTTGCCGAGCGTATCCATGGCCTGTTTACCGAGCCGCAGACCTGCGTGCTGGGATACAACAATGTCCGCTTCGATGACGAAGTCACCCGCAACATTTTCTATCGAAATTTCTTCGATCCTTACGGCTGGAGTTGGCAGAACGGTAACTCGCGCTGGGATTTGCTGGATGTGATGCGCGCCTGCTATGCGTTGCGCCCGGAGGGCATTATCTGGCCGGAAAATGATGACGGCTTCCCCAGCTTTAAACTGGAACATCTGACCAAAGCGAACGGCGTGGCGCACGAGCAGGCGCATGATGCGATGTCGGATGTCTATGCCACGCTGGCAATGGCAAAGCTGGTCAAAGAGAAGCAACCGAAACTGTTTGAGTTCCTGTTTACCCATCGCAATAAACAGAAACTGATGACGCTTATCGACATCCCGCAAATGAAGCCGCTGGTGCATGTTTCAGGGATGTTCGGCGCGGCGCGGGGCAACACCAGCTGGATTGTGCCGCTGGCATGGCACCCGGATAACCGTAACGCGCTGATCGTGGCCGATTTGGCCGGGGACATGACGCCACTGCTTGAGCTGTCTCCTGATGAACTGCGCGAACGCTTGTACACCCGCCATAGCGAACTGGGCGATCGTGCGGCAGTCCCCATCAAACTGGTACATATCAATAAATGCCCGGTGCTGGCCCCGGCCAACACCCTACGCCCGGAAGATGCTGAGCGGCTGAATATCGATCGCCAGGCCTGCCTGGCAAACCTTGCGCTGTTGCGTCAGCATGCGGAAGTGCGGGAAAAAGCAGTGACGTTATTTGCAGAGGCCGAGCCGTTTACCCCATCAGATGATGTGGATGCGCAGTTGTATAACGGTTTCTTCAGTGATGCCGACCGGGCAGCAATGAATATCGTGCGTCAGACACCGGCACAGAATCTGCCCGCGCTGGATTTAACCTTTGATGATAAGCGCATTGCAAAGCTTTTGTTCCGCTACCGGGCGCGCAACTTTCCGGGCACGCTGGATGATGCCGAGCAGCAGCGCTGGTTACAGCATCGCCGCGAAGCGCTGAACGCCGAGCGTGTGCAGGCATTCCTGCTGGAGCTGGAGTCACTGGCGAGTTTGCATGAAGGAAATAACGAAAAGCTGGGATTGCTAAAATCGCTGTATTTATATGCGCAGGAACTGGTTTCGTAATTACATTCAGAACATAACGTAGTGGTGCGCGTTACCGCGCACCACTTTGATTTATACTTCTTCGCTGTACTGCGGCACCGGGTTACGGAAGGTGCGGGTCACAAACGCCAGGTAGATAATCCCTACCGCTGCCCACACCAGACCTAACACCATCGAGGTCTCTTCCAGGTTAATCCACAGCGCGCCGACGGTCATCGCACCGAGTACCGGCAACACCAGATAGTGGAAGTGATCTTTCAGCGTTTTGTTACGCTTTTCACGGATCCAGAACTGCGCAATCACCGACAGGTTAACAAAGGTAAACGCTACCAGCGCACCGAAGTTAATCAGTGCCGTTGCGGTCACCAGGTCGAAGTTAATCGCCAGCAATGCAATCGCGCCCACCAGCAGCACGTTCAGTGACGGGGTACGCCATTTCGGGTGTACATAGCCAAAGAAACGCTCCGGGAACACACCATCACGCCCCATCACATACATCAGACGGGAAACGCCCGCGTGTGCCGCCATGCCAGATGCCAGCACCGTGACCACCGAGAAGATCAGGATGCCAACCTGCAGCGCTTTACCTGCCACAAACAGCATAATTTCCGGCTGAGAGGAATCCGGATTCTGGAAACGCGAGATATCCGGGAAGTACAGTTGCAGGAAGTAAGACACCGCAATAAAGATCACGCCACCGATCAGCGCGGTAAGGAAAATCGCGCGCGGAATGGTGCGTTCAGCGTCTTTGGTCTCTTCCGACAGCGAACTGATGCCATCAAAGCCAAGGAATGAGAAACACAAGATAGTCGCACCGGTGATCATCGGCACCACATGGGCGTCAGATGACCAGAACGGTTTCGAGCTGGTCAGCGTACCTGCACCTACACCGTGCGCCACACCGTAGATCACCATCGCGGTAATCCCGATCATCACCAGAACCTGCAACACCACAATCAGGCTGTTGAAGTTAGCAACGGTTTTGATACCACGCAGGTTGGAGAGCGTCATAAAGCCCACCAGCAACACCACGAAAATCCACGACGGAATGCCCGGCACCAGCGTTTCAAAATAGCTTTTTGCCAGCAGGATGTTGATCATCGGCATGAACAGATAGTCCAGCAGTGATGACCAGCCCACCATAAAGCCAACATGTGGGCTGATGGCCTTCTGTGCATAGGTATAAGCGGAGCCCGCAGATGGGAAGCGGCGTACCAGCTTACCGTAGCTAATAGCAGTGAACAGAATGGCAATCAGCGCGAACGCATACGCTGTGGCGACGTGGCCGTCAGTCAGACCTGAAACAATGCCAAAGGTATCAAACAGGGTCATGGGCTGCATATATGCCAGGCCCATCATGACCACCGGGATCAAGGTCAGGGATTTTTTCAGATGTGCACGCTGTGGTGCGCTAGAGGTATTAAGCGACATTGTTCAGGCCCCCTACAGCAACAACCGGACTGGGTTGTACCACAGGGAAACTGCGCAAATTGCGACAGGAGGTGGGTTGATAAGCATTTGTGCTTACCGCAGCGCCGTAGTCATCACGAAAGCGAGAACCAGCCTGCGCTGGTGCAGTTGTAAACAGCCCCATCTTTGTATCCTCAAAATCTCACGCGCAACGCGTGTTTCAGTGTCTATCTATCCGGATGCGTGTCCGGCCTCGGTTAAATTATGGTGAAATCACTCTGCAAAAAATAACCGACGCGATAAGCGTCGGTTATATTGGTATTTTGCAGGGCGCATATTTTGCCTTAATTACTGGCTTCAATACAAGATGTTGCCGCTATTCTTCCTGCGATCAGGCATTCTTCAGCATCCAGTCAATCTCGGTTGCGGTGATCAGCCGCTCAAACTGCATCAGTTCGTACTGTTTGCAGCTATGCCAGACGGCACTGAAACGCTCCCCCAATATTTTTTGCAGCGGATAGCTGTTCTCAAATTCATACAGCGCATCACTCTGCCGAATCGGCAGCGCCAGCCCCTCCGCCTCATGACCATTGCCTTTCACCGGATGCGGTAGCGGCAATGCGTTGTCCAGACCGTGCAGAATACCGGCAAGAATGGTTGACACTACGAGGTAAGGATTTGCATCGGCTCCGGCAACACGATATTCCACGCGATGATTTTCCACATCGCCGCAGGGAATACGTAACGCGACCGTGCGATTGTTATGTCCCCAGGAAGCCTGCAACGGTACAAAAGCATCCGGCAGAAAGCGACGATACGCATTTACATTTGGTGCCAGCAACGCCATGGAAGCCGGCATCAAATCGATCATCCCAGCCAGCGCACGCTTCAACAGTGGTGAATCGCTACCATCATCCAGTGAGAAGGCGTTGTGATCGGCCGCATCGAGCATACTGATATGTACGTGCATCCCGCTGCCCGCATACTCCTCGTAGGGCTTCGCCATGAACGTTGCGGTCATGCCATGATTTTCCGCCACCTGACGCACCAGGCGTTTCAGCTGGATGGCGTGATCGCAGGCTTTCAGCACATCACGCGTGTGATGCAGGTTGATTTCAAATTGTCCTGGTGAGGCTTCGGCCAGCGCACCATCCGCCGGAATGCCTTGCTGTTTTGCCAGGTCGTCAATATCACGCAGCACGTCGGCGAAGTGATCGAGGTTATCCACCGAATAGACCTGGCTTTGCATGTTGCGTTCATCACTGCCAGGCGCACAAGGCGGCTGGATATACCCTTCTGCATCACGCTTTTTATCGACCAGATAGAACTCCAGCTCTACCGCTACCACCGGAAATAATCCGCGATTGCGCAACTGTTGCCACAGCTGATTGAGGACATTTCGGGGTTCAACGTCAAAGGGAGTGCCATCTTGGTTGCACATGGTCAGCAGCAGTTGTGCAACGCGTTGGGGGTCGGCAGCAGAGGGCATTAAAGAACCCAGGACAGGAAAGCAAATATTGTCTGGCTCGCCGAGCGCCTGTCCCAGTCCGGCCTCTTCGACGGTGTTACCCAGAATATCCATGGCAAAGACCGAAGCCGGGAAGTAACAGCCCTTTTCCAGTTTTGCTAACGCTGAGACGGGAATGCGCTTACCGCGAAATACCCCATTCAGATCATTTAAAAGTATATCGACATACTGCGTTTCAGGATGGCGTTCCAGCCAGGTTTTCACCTCCAGCTGGAACGCGCTGGTTCGCTTCTCTTCACTATGTCGCGTGAAGTCTTCTACTTCCACGAGGTTCGTCATGATCCCACCCGCCCTTTACCGTTTTGTCAGGTTTGCGCAATGCTCAAAATAACAGCCACCCATCTAACATAGCTCCAACACAAAAAGTGTGCAAATGTAACAAATCTGTTTGAAGATTAGCCAGGTGGTTGCTAGATTGACAATATATTGCACACTTTTACCTCAAGTGCGCATTATCGGCGAAAATATTGAACAGCGACGCGGAGACGTAATGGGCATTATTTTTGACAAACCCTTGATTGGCGTAGTGATGTGCCAGAACAACATTGGCAGCCATCCGGGTCAGACCGTTCATAACAAGTATCTTGATGCCATCGTGCTCGCTGATGGCCTGCCCCTCCCTTTGCCACATCAATTGATGCAAGCTCCTCATCTATTAGAAAACAGTATGACGCTGCTGGACGGTATTTTGCTCACCGGCAGCCCGAGTAACATTGAACCCTGGCATTATGGTGAGGAAGGGGTGGAATCCCATGCCGACCCGGCGCGCGATCGTCTCGCTTTTGGTCTTATCACCCACGCGATGGGTAAAAAGATGCCGTTACTGGGTATTTGTCGCGGTTTACAGGAACTGGTGGTGGCGAACGGCGGTGCGCTGCATCGCTACCTGCACCTGACGCATCAGTTCCAGGAACATCGTGAAGATGACTCGTTACCACTGGAACAGCAGTACGCACCGGTACATGAGGTAAAACCGGAAGCGGATGGCCTGCTCAGCCAGTTGCTTGGTAGCGATGCCGCTTTTACGGTGAATTCGCTCCATCAACAGGGGATACGCGAACCCGGTCCCCAGGTGCGCATCGAGGCGCGCGCGGCCGATGGCCTGATAGAAGCGGTGAGTTTACGTCAGCACCCGTTTGCCCTGGCAGTGCAGTGGCATCCGGAGTGGCATTCGACCGACGATCCGGTTTCGCGCCGGTTGTTCGAAGCATTTATTCATGCTGCTGCTCGTTATCACAAGGAAAAACGACCATGAACGACGCCACTCTGGCGCCCGGACGACGTTTATCACAAATCCGCCAGGAGCTGGGATTGTCTCAGCGCCGCGTTGCCGAATTATCCGGTTTAACTCACAGCGCCATCAGCACCATCGAGCAGGATAAAGTCAGCCCGGCGGTGAGCACCCTACAAAAACTGCTCAAGGTTTATGGCTTGTCCCTGTCGGAATTTTTTTCCGAACCCAAACAGGATAATACCCCACGGGTGATTATCCGCCCTGACGATCGTGTCGAGATCGGTAGCCTTGGGGTGTCGTTACAATTAATTGATAACGGTGTACCACAGCGCGCACTGGCGATGCTGCTGGAAAATTATGCTCCTGGCTCCAGCACCGGTGAAAAACTGCGCCATCCCGGCGAAGAGACCGGGACAGTGCTGGAAGGCGAGATCACCCTGGTGGTGAACGGCCAGAGTTATCACCTGTATGCCGGTGAAAGTTACGTGATCGATACTGGCTTGCCACACAGTTTTACCAATATGTCCGATCAGCCATGCCGGATTGTCAGCGCCCACTCTCCGGCAAATTTCTGACGTTTCGCGCATAAGGAGGTTGTGATGCAACATGTGGAGAGTTATTACGCCGCAACTGCGAATGCGCACCAGCCCTGGCCAGCACTGCAGGAAAGCATTCAGTGTGACGTGTGCATTATTGGTGGCGGCTTTACCGGGCTGTCATCGGCGCTGTTTCTCACCGAGGCTGGCTATGATGTGGTGGTGCTGGAAGCGGCGAAAATCGGCTTTGGTGCCAGCGGCCGTAACGGCGGTCAGGTGGTGAACTCCTACAGCCGCGATGTTGATGTGATTGAACAGCGTTATGGAAAAGATACCGCGAAGATGCTGGGCAGCATGATGTTCGAAGGGGCGGACATTATTCGCGATCGCATCGATCGCTATGCCATCGCCTGTGATTATCGACCCGGAGGCATTTTTGCTGCGCTCAACAACCGCCAGATGGGACATCTGCGCAGTCAGAAAGTCAGCTGGGCACGTTATGGCAACCATGATTTAGAACTGCTTGATGAACGTGCTATCCGCCGGGAAGTGGCGACCGATCGCTATGTTGGTGGTCTGCTGGATAAACGCGGTGGACATTTGCATCCGCTGAATCTGGCGCTGGGTGAAGCCGAAGCGATTCGTCGGCATGGTGGGCGTATTTATGAGCAGTCCGCCGCACTGCAAGTGGCATATGGCACACCGAATCGGGTGAAGACCGCGCAGGGGGATGTCAGCGCCACTTTTGTGATTTTCGCCGGAAACGCCTATCTGCCTTCACAGCTGGAACCGCGTCTGAGCCGCAAAAGCATGCCCTGTGGTTCGCAAATCGTCACCACTGAACCGCTCAGCCGCGACCAGGCGCTCGGGTTGCTGCCAAACAATCATTGCGTCGAAGATTGTAATTATCTGCTGGATTACTTCCGCCTGACTGCCGATAACCGCCTGCTCTACGGTGGCGGCGTGGTGTACGGTGCGCGTGAACCCGATGATATTGAGACGCTGATTCGGCCAAAATTGCTACGTACCTTTCCGCAACTGCGTGATGTGCAGTTGAGTTATCGCTGGAGCGGCAATTTCCTGCTAACACTGTCGCGCATGCCGCAATTCGGCCAGTTGGAGAAAAATGTCTATTTTATGCAGGGCGATAGCGGGCATGGCGTAACCTGCACCCATCTGTCCGGCAAGCTGATTGCGGAAGTGCTACGTGGCCAGGCGGAACGTTTTGATGCCTTCGCCAGATTGCCGCACCTGCCCTTTCCGGGCGGCAGACGTTTTAAAATCCCCCTGACGGCGATGGGTGCTGCCTGGTATGCATTAAGGGACCGGCTGGGGGTGTAAAAAAGGGAGCGAAAGCTCCCTTTTAGGTTCTGGCTTATTGAAGTGTGATAGGTTTGGCGAAGTTACTGCATTGCAGCAGTTTTCCATCACCGGCAATTGACACACCGACCTGATAATTTCCTTTAAAATCCGTGACATCTGCCACAACTTTATAACCGGAATTGATTAAACCTGGCTTATGGAAATAATTCGCCACATCACCACGTGGAGTAGGCGTCATTGGCGCATAGAAGCGCTGCCCTTGATCATTGGTCAATGTTAACCATGCCCGTTCGGCAGGCTGATTATGTTCGATAGAAAATGCGGTCCAGCCCGCACTCGTCAGCCTTGTTTTCGTCTGTCCGTCAAGAACCATACGTATCGGTTCAATCGCATCGATACTGGCATCACAAGTTGTCGTTATCTCAGACAACCCTGCAGGTTTTTCAGCCGTAAATGTCTGTAATGATGAGTTTTCGACTTTAATATTATCAAAAGGATAGTTTTCCCAGCTCGCCTGGAAATCATCTTTGAAGTAGTGCCGATTCGGTGTCTCAAGCATCACTTCAATGACGCGTTCTCCTTGCTGAGGGAAGCTATCAAGCCAGGGGGACACCCAGACTCCACTCTGTGCATTAATAATATTCAGGCGATAACGCTTAATTTCACCACTGCCCAGTTTATAATTTACGTAGAGAATACCACCACGATATAGCGTATTTTGTAATTTCGCCATCAACGTTAAATTTAGCTCTGGTTTAAGTTTTACCGCACCAGAAGTGAATTTAGGTACAGGAATCCATTCACCAAAATGCAAACTCACTTTGCCCAGGACTTGTGGTGTTAATGGTGCGCTCTGTGGTTTTTTCTTCAACAACATAACAGGCGTTCCTCTTTCTCCTGGGAAAGTACGGATTACCTGATAATGGCTCAATATCGCCGTCGACGTCAGAGGGTCTTCATTGAGGACATATTTGTTATCAAAATCATTATATGCCTCACAATGAGGGTCGGTACACATCATGGTCGCAGTCCACAACACGAACTCAGGGGCATCATCACCGGCAAAAAAGTCAGCATTTAGATTATCCAGCACCGGTGTCAATGTCATATAGTTTTGAAATGATGGGCGATGGTAGTAATTAAGTTTATTAGCTAATAAATATTCATTGCTATTGGGGTAGACATCAATTTTTTGATTGCCAATTTTTGCAACAATATCGGAAGGCAATATGTATTGAGGGTATTTTCCAGCGGCACGGTCAGTATAGCTTTGTGAAAAATCTTCATGCGTATTCAAGTAGGGGAGTTTATTTACTCCGGAGAAAATTGATATACGCCCCATCGTAAACATCAACGCCACTATAAAAAATGCTAATGCAATCCATTTGCGCCTTGAACTTATAATAAAGACCAAAGACATTAATGAAACAGGAAAAATAAAATAATTTATATAGTGATCGGCACGTGAAAATCCAATTTTTAAAAAAATCAAAAGAAGACCATTAATGGTCAACAACAATACCGGTATATTTTTAGCGAGAAAAAAATTAAAGCAAACGAAAACAAGAAAAATTATGATGTAAGTAGCGTTTTTCAAACGCACATCATACGTCATATCAACTGAGTTACCAAAGTTAAGCTGTGAATTGATAACGGTGTAATCAATGATACTGCTGGCATGATGAAAGATAAGAAGACCGAATAGAAAATAGAAAATGACAGCTGTGATTGTAAAAAAAACCACTGCTGAGAATTGACGCTTTATTATTCCTTTCGAAAAAAAATAGCTACCAAAAGTAAGCAATGCAACCATGCCATAAAAAAAACGCACGTAAAATAAAAACGAGATAAAAATCCCAAGAAAAAACAATGCTCGTTTATTTTCCAACCAGCGTTCCTGGCCTATTGAACAACAATAAACTATGATAAAAAGCGGCAGGATAAAATAAATTGCTGCCGAATCGAAAACTCTTACGACTCCAACATAAACTATCGCTAAAAGAATAACAGCGCGATATCTGATAGCCAGACGCAACATGATTGCCCAGCTAATTGCAGCATACAAACTAATAAATATAGCAGTGAGCCAATGCGTAAGCAGGGAGTATTGGACAACGACCTTGCCACTCAGCCAATATAATGGGCCATAACTAAATAGAAAATCTTGCGGACCAGTAAAAAAGTCCGGTAGCACATTTACCCATTGTTCAGCACCACCCACTGATCCAACATTAAGTGGCTGCTGACTTGTTGCTGTAAGAATAATGGAAAATATAAAAACAAACAACTGAGCGAGATTAAATAATTCCGCTCTTGCATTGCCTGTCTGGATAGTATTAGCACGAGAAAATGCAAACATAAATCATCCTGATCATAGCAGAATTAATATTTAGTTATACTTACCAAAGCAGGCAGCAAACAGAATCGACAAAACTGACCAGTTACCACGGATAGCGCTAATTTTAGTGGGAACTTCACCTTTCGGGTAACGACGGACAGTCGCAATCTCAAGGCAACGAAAACCCAATTTTGGCGCGCGATAAGAGAGATAAGCAAGAAGCTCATAAGTCGAAAAAATGTCGCGGAACGGTGCGATACGCGCATCAAGCAACATTTTACGGCTGTAAGCCCGGAATCCCTGAGTCGTATCAGTCCATTTAAAACCTGAAAATACACTCAGCATCGGCGCATGAATAAAACGGATCGCGAAGTCGCGTGAAGCAGGGGTATTTTCAGCCACGCCACCTTTGACAAAACGTGATGCCTGCACAAAATCCACACCGTCTTTCAATGCAGCAATAAACTGCGGGATGGCATCGGGATCGTCTTTATCGTTACCATCGATAGTAACAATGCCTTCATATCCCTGGTCCAGCGCAAATGCATAACCACAGCGCAGCTGTGAACTGAGTTTGCCCGGCCCGGTTTTTAGTAATAATCCGCTGACCTGCAACTGTTTCAGCGCTTCCAGCTCCAGAGAACCATCGCGACTGCCACCATCGACAATTATGATGTCAGCATAGGACGCAACATTAATCGCCGCCATACGGGCCAGCAGATTACGAATACGTTCACCTTCATTGATTACCGGAATCACTACACAATAATCATGTGTTTTGCCCTGCCACATCTGGCGCTCAAATGCAGGAACTTCCCAACCGGCACGAAGGTTTTGAGGTATTGATTCAGTCATAATATTTTCTGCTTACTTAACTTTTAGAGTAATCAAGGCGACGCCCGCCATCACCATAAAAATCCCGGCAATGGTTGACCAGTAAATTGGCTCACGAAACACTAATACTGAGAGTAGCGCCACACAAGCAATGGCACCTGAGGTCAGCACCGGGTGAGCAACATTTAATGGCAGGAAGGCCAGTGCGGCGGCATAAAGAAGGAAAGCCATACCATAAAGAAAAATACCCAGCCACAATGGCCAGTTAGACAATACGGCCAAAGGCTCTGCCAGGCTCGGCAACTTGCGAGGCGGTGTCATCGCCATCTTTATCAGTACGCTTGCGGAAGCATTGGATGCGATTCCAAAAATAAGGATCAACCATTTCATACCGCGGCTCCTGCTGAGTCACGATAGTGTCGGGTCACAAATTCTAAGGCTTCATCAATGGCAGACAAAGGGGATTCGTTCTGTGTCATCAGCATTTCAATGGTGGCAACCCGTTGTGGCAGGGCATGATTGATGGCTGCGGCTACAGTCGTATGATCAACCGCGCTACGACCGAGTGGAATAAGGTTTGCCTCGCTCAGATGAATATGACCGATGATGTCAGCATCTCGCTGCATGATCTCGCTGATGCTTTCCTGATTGATCGCAATAGCGCCGGTATCCAGCTGCATTTTAATTCCGGGATGATTAACCTGACGCACCATGGCTGCGGCTTCAGCCGTTCCGGTCATGAAATTAGCGCCATAGCATTCAGGATTCGGCTCCAGGCAAATCACCACACCTTCGCGTTGAGCGATATCGCCCAGGCGACGGAAGAAATCGCTGGCGATGTCACAGGTGGCTTCATCGCTTAAACCCTGGCGATCGCGATTTTTGGGGGAGCCAAAAACCAGAGCAGGGATACCCAGCCCGGCTGCGATGCGGCTGACAGCCTGCAAATGGTTCAGCATCTTTGCCTGAACAGCGGTGTCAGCAAACAGATTCAGCCCCTGGGTACCGAAAAGCAGCGATTGCATACCTGCCAGTGTAATCCCCTGCTGTTCCCAGCGCTGTCGTACTATGGCGATATCATTATCGCTAGCCTGCAATGGATCGGGAAAATATTTACCGGGCGCAATATCGATAGCATCAACTTGCCAGCGATGTAACAGGCGGCAGACCGCCTCGTCATCGGCCGGGTCCCAGGCAATGTTTGAGATTGAAATTCTCATCCAGCTTTCCCGCCGTTTTCAGATTGTGCATAGGCACGAATAGCCATCAATGATTCACGACGATTGTATTGATAATCTGCATCGCTGGTGAACAGATGGCTATAACGGCTTTTCATACTGTAATTGCCCGGTTTAGCCTGCACATGATTAGTAAATTCGAAGCCAAAGCCGTGTTTTGCCACATCAGCCACACTTACCGGTGCCGCAGTCAAATGCAGCAGCTTTAGTTTATGCTGCAAGGCAATCTCGATGTCATACCACAGGTTGATCATGGGATAGAACTGGAACACCCCGCGGCTTTCGATTTGCGCGACGTTATTTTCATGCAAAAAATCATAAATGATATTTTTTTTCAGGCCCGGTCCAACGAGCCCTGGCAGACGCACAATCAGTGCATCAGGGAAGTGCTGGCTGACAAACTGCTCAAGATAGTAGCGATGTAAACCATACGCGTGTAACCCAGTCGTATCGATCGGGGTCGCCTCATCCACATTTACCGGATCTTTAAATACATCAACAGTGCTTATCAGAATAAACTGACGGCAGGTCACCGTTTTTAATTTTTCGATCAGCGCTTCGATTTTCTGTAAATCGTCAGCGGGATCTTTATTCGCCAGCCACTTTTGCGCCGGTGCGCCAGCACAAACGACGGTATCGAAAGTCTGGCCGACAATCTCATCAATGTTAGTGGAGCGATAGAGCGAGTCGAAATGACGCTGCTTCAACAGCGTGGTGCCAACAAAACCAGAAAATCCAATTAGTGCGTCCATG
The DNA here is from genome assembly GCF_047947045.1 of Pantoea sp. App145. Taxonomy (NCBI): domain Bacteria; kingdom Pseudomonadati; phylum Pseudomonadota; class Gammaproteobacteria; order Enterobacterales; family Erwiniaceae; genus Pantoea; species Pantoea sp. App145. Next base: position 113,294 of record NZ_CP133290.1, on the reverse strand, counting down.
TTAACCTCTGAGTAAATTAATTGTCGCGGCCAGTCTGTACGTGATTGGCTTCCGGCGCCAGCGATGTATCCATGACATTTACCCGGTTGGTATTCACCATAATTTCGCTGTTACGCTCATAGACCACCGCATATTCAGCCTGGGCGCTACTTTCGTCCAGTAGTCGGCCTAAATATTCGCCAAAAAACGCCATCATCACGAATTGAACGATAAATAATGAGGTCATAAACAGTATAGTGGTCGTCCATCCTTCCGCGACATTGCCATTCAGCAGATGAATAAACACGCTATAACAGGCAAAAACAAAACCCGCCACACTCCCACACATTCCCAGCACGGACATCCAGCGCAACGGGCGAGAGGAGTTAAACACCATTAAACGTAATAAACGTCGCAGAGACTCAACCACGTTAGCGCCTTCAGACTCTTTAAACGGGGTATATTTCAACTCGCCCGCTGGATAGCCTGTTTTTTGAATGCGCAGGTAAAACTGATGGTGAAAACGACCAATTCGCGTCACAGCATTAACCGCCCGACGACTTAAACAACGTAAGCCGGTAGCATTACGGGGAATATCATAATCGATAGTGCGCAGCGCGACATTCATCAAACGACGGATAATACGGTAACGTAGTGTGCGTACATGGCTCGACACCCCAACCACCACATCAGTACCACTACGGCATTGATTCACAATTTCCGGCACGATATGGATCGGATCGGACAATGGATTCCACAGAACGACAAAATCCCCGATAGCACTTTCCAGACCCGCCGCCAGCGCAACATCGTAAAACACCGCGCTGGAAAGTTGAATAATACGCACGCAGGGAATGTGTTTCAGCACACGGTCTTCAACTTCAGCATGTGTTGTGTTTAATCCGGGGGCGATAACAACTAATTCATAATCGCTGTAGTTCTCATCTAACAGCGATCCAAGTTTTGATAATGGCTCATAAATGTTTTCCAGATGGTTTTGGATAACAATCACCACAGAGACAAATGATTCACTTTTTATCATTATTAATTCAGCTCAATCAGGCGCTCAATTTCATGCAACGCGTCATAAATATTGTCAATTTTGCCACCCATCACGCAGTGCAATCCTCTTAAACCGTGGTTGGCACGGAAAAGAATAGGACGGGAATCGTCGCTGTCACTACGGGGTAAAATTGTTTTTACCTCCCAGATTGAACGCTGGTACTGGCATTCGCTCAAACCGGGAACATAACGTTGTGCATCCCGCAGCATATGACCCCATGCCGACTGACGCGGGCTCTGATCATATTTAATGTGGGGATCTTCATAAGATTTACTGGCGACATCACTCCATTGGTTATGCGGGGTGTAGCGCACATGACTAAACGAATGCAGCTGTGCCGAAGGAAATGGCATGACCGAAAAAAACGGACCGCACATTAGCGTCAGACCCATTTTTTTAAATTCATCAGGAACATCGACCAGACACATTTCCGTCATTTCATGACGTAAAGGAATCAATGCCAGCCCTGAACCATCCAGAAGGTAATTGATACGTGAATAGGTGCAGTTAAACACATGATCGGCATAAACCGTTTCGGGCTGACCGGAGATTGAGGTGAATACCTCAAGCCCATCGCCATACTGCCGGACTTTTTCCACCGTCGCATCTGTAACAATGCGCACATTAGCCGCTGACAGTCGTTCAATCATGAGGTCGCGCAGCTTGTGGGAATCAAATGCATATTCGCGAGTGGTGAACACGGAATCAATCAGCGCCGGGTTCATCAGACGTTTGACTGAAGCTGGCGCTTCGTCACATTCAGCACCAATTCGCTGGCAGAAACGCAGGAATTGATCGCCAGTGACTTTGCTTAGTGACCCGGCCACCAGGTAATACTTAGCAAAATCATCATCTATACAGTCACGAAATTCATTAACGAAACGCGGAAAAGAGAGGCGCGATCGTAAAGCGGTAAGAATACTTCGAGGGTAATGATAGCCATTGTGTACACGCGCCTGATTAACATATGACGCGCGTGACATTAGCTGTTGGCTTTTCTCAAAAATAGTGACCTGACAACCCTTTAACGCTAGCTGTTCCGCCAGATATAAGCCGAAAAAGCCACCGCCAGCGATAACAATATTTTTCGCCGGGCCAGCCTTATTTTTTGAGGCCTGTTGCATATGTGATCCCCAAACCTGACAAACCATTCTTAGGCAATGTCTGATACTTTTTTTGTGTCAGGAATGATACTGACTTTGCAATTAAAAGGAAACGAAAAGGAAAAGTTAAGATTGCGTAAGATCAGGTTCCAGGAGGAAAAAGATGTTTCTCGTGCCACATACTGAAGATTAGGCGGTGAAAGGCAGATAAAGGCAGTGGAAAAAAGTGACTTAACCCAAAGACATAGTCATCGGATCACTCCAGTTATACTCAAAACCTCACTCTCACATATCACACTGCCGTCGATGATTTTTCCGACATTTCCCAGGGGGGTCGGCAACGAATGTCGGCGGTGTCAGGTCAAGCTGATTGCGGAATTGCTACGTGGTCAGGCGGAACGTTTTGATGCCTTCGCCAGATTGCCGCACCTGCCCTTTCCGGGCGGCAGACGCTTTAAAGTCCCCCTGACGGCAATGAGTGCTGCCTGGTATGCGTTAAGAGATCGGCTGGGGGTGTAAAAAAGGGAGCGAAAGCTCCCTCAGGATCATGTAACCCCACTCATCATGATGAAATGATATCCTGCATGAACAATCCCTTGCTTCAGTGGCAGGCAAGTGTAAGGATCTGCACCTCACTTGCTACAGAACATCGCCATTCTGAAACTCTTTGCAAGATACACATCGGTGGGTGTGATCAACACGTTAATCCACTGGATCACCTTCGCCATCTGCGTCGAACGGGGTCTCCATCAATCTTTGTCCAACTTCATTGCATTTCTCGTTGCTGTAACCTTCTCATTTTTCGCTAATGCCAAATGGACGTTCGGCTCAATGCGACCACCATTCGCTACATCATGTATGTGTTCTTCATGGGAATGGTCGCCATGATGATGATGTTGAAATAATCTTTGTCAATGATGGCAGCACCGACAATACCGAGACGTTACTTCAGCAAATTGAAGAGACCGTTCCCCCTCGTTAAACATATCTGCTTTACACGTAATTTTGGTAAAGAACCTGCATTATTTGCCGGACTTGAATCATCAACGGGTGACGTGGTTATTCCTATCGATGTGGATCTGCAGGATCCGATCGATGTCATACCTCGTCTGATCGCAAAGTGGCAAGAAGGAGCTGACGTTGTTCTGGCAAAACGAGTTGATCGTTCGTCCGATAGTCACCTGAAGCGCAAAAGTGCTGAATGCTTTTATAAATTGCACAACATGATCAGCAAGCCGCAGATTGAAGAGAATGTGGGTGACTTCCGCCTTATGTCTCGTGAAATCGTTGATAATATAAAACTGCTGCCTGAGAGGAATTTGTTCATGAAGGGCATTCTTTCATAGGTCGGTGGCCGTACTGCAGTCGTGGAAAATACCCGTGCCGAGCGGATTGCCGGTTTGACAAAGTTTAATGGCTGGAAGCTATGGAATCTGGCGCGTGAAGGGATTACCTCGTTCTCCACCTTCCCTTTACGTGTGTGGACATATATTGGCTTTTTCGTCGCCGGATTATCATTCGATGATTATCGACAAGCTGGTTTGGGGCAACCCTGTGGCGGGTTATCCATCAATCCTCGTGTCGATTTTGTTTCCTGGTGGCGTTCAGTTAATTGGTATCGGGGTACCTGGTGAGTACATCGGAAGAATTTATGTCGAGGCTAAGAAAAGACCGAGATATATTATGAGAAATAAAGATAACAACTCATGAAAATATGTTCACGTGTCACACGCTGAAAAATCGGCGGCGACACGTGAAGGAAGACCGTGAAATAAAGTGACTTAACCCAAAGGCATCGTCATGGGGTCACTCCAGCTATATTCGAAACCCAGCTCATCGCAAATCGCCCTGCCGTCGATGTTTTTTCCGACATTCCCCTGGGTCTCGGCCACAAATGTCGGCGGTGTCAGTCCAAGCTGACGTGCCACTGTGGGGTAAAACTCACTGCGTGTCGGATGTTTTGGCGCGCACAGGTTATAAACGCGCCCGCCTTTCGGCGTCTGCAACAGCAAGACGATGGCTTCCACTACATCATCCAGATGCACCAGATTCACCACATGTGAACCGTCACTTAAATCAGTTTTCCCGGCAAGGAAGCGTCCGGGGTGACGATTTGGCCCCACCAGCCCGGCGAGGCGCACGATATCCACGCTGGTGCCCGGCAAATCATGCAGCCAGTTCTCCAGCGCCACCAGCGTTTTACCGGCCACGGTTTCTGGCCGTAACGGGCTGCGTTCTTTCATCACCCCAGGACCGGGACCATACACCGATGTCGAACTGGTGAAGATAATCCGCGGGACTTTGTAAGCCAGTGCCGTGTCCACCACGTTTTGCACCGCCTGCATATAGTCTTCACCGCCCTGCACCGTACGGCTGGCGGGTAAGGTCACGACCAATGCATCCACCGACAGAAGCGTATTCAGATCGTCGGCTTCACACTCCAGTTCCGGCGTCAACACCAGCTGACACGCCTCAATACCGCAGCGGCGTGCCGCATCTACCCCATCCGGCGAGGTTTTGCTGCCCGTCACCTGCCAGCCGCGTGCCGTTAACGCCATCGCCAGCGGCATGCCCAGCCATCCCAGCCCTACAATCGCGACCTTTTTCATATCGACTCCTGGCTTCGCTGCTCAAAGACATTTCATCTTAGTGCTGTCGTCTGTGTCAGACCAGCGCTAACTGTTTCGGGGAATTCCGGAAACTGACGTTAAAAAATTCTTGCCAGCCGGCGTTATCTTCGTTAGGTTAATCAGCACGCAAATGAATACCCATTCAGCAACGGAATTTTTTATGACACGCGTTCAGTTCAACCACCATCATCACCATCATCCTGACTAGTCTTTCAGGCGATGTGTGCTGGAAGACGTTTAGGATCTTCCAGTGGTGTGAGCGCAAAGAGAGCCCCCGGAAGATCATCTTCCGGGGGTTTTTTTATGGGCTGACGCGACCCAACTGAGTTCAGACAGGATTGAATAAGAGGACAGGAACCATGTTAGATAACACCCGTTTACGCATAGCTATGCAGAAATCAGGCCGTTTAAGTGATGAATCACGCGAACTGCTGGCACGCTGCGGCATCAAAATTAACCTTCAGCAGCAGCGTTTGATTGCGTTTGCGGAGAACATGGCCATCGACATTCTGCGTGTGCGCGATGACGATATCCCGGGCCTGGTGATGGATGGTGTGGTGGATCTCGGTATCGTGGGCGAAAACGTGCTGGAAGAAGAGTTGCTGACGCGCCGCGCCCAGGGAGAAGACCCGCGTTACTTTACTCTGCGCCGCCTCGATTTCGGTGGCTGCCGCCTGTCGCTGGCGATGCCGGTTGATGCCGAGTACACCGGTCCGCAATGCCTCGATAAGTCGCGTATCGCGACCTCCTACCCTCACCTGCTGAAAAAGTACCTCGATAAACAAGGCGTCGCGTTCAAATCCTGTCTGCTGAATGGCTCTGTCGAAGTGGCACCGCGTGCCGGTCTGGCTGATGCGATCTGTGACCTGGTGTCTACCGGTGCCACGCTGGAAGCAAATGGCCTGCGCGAAGTTGAAGTGATTTATCGTTCCAAAGCGGTGCTGATTCAGCGCGATGGCGAACTGAGTGGAGCCAAGCAGGAGCTGGTCGATAAACTGATGACGCGTATTCAGGGTGTGATCAAAGCACGCGAATCTAAGTACATCATGCTGCACGCGCCAAGTGAGCGTCTGGAAGAAGTGATTGCCCTGCTGCCGGGCGCAGAACGTCCTACCGTGCTGCCGCTGGCTGGTGAAGTGAGCCGTGTGGCGATGCACATGGTGAGCAGCGAAACGCTGTTCTGGGAAACCATGGAAAAACTGAAATCCCTGGGTGCCAGCTCAATTCTGGTGCTGCCAATTGAAAAAATGCTGGAGTGACCGAATGAGCACCCTGATGACCCCCATTGAATGGCAGCAATGCAGCAGTGAACAGCAACAGGCGCTGTTGATGCGTCCGGCGATTTCCGCCTCCGATAGCATCAGCCAGGTCGTACGTGATGTGCTGGCGCAGGTAAGGGAAAACGGTGATGACGCATTGCGTGAATTCAGCGCGCGCTTCGATAAAACGCAGGTGGAGAACCTGCGTGTCACCGCAGAACAAATGCAGGCAGCCAGCGCGCGTCTCAGCGACACCCTGAAGCAGGCAATGGCCGTAGCAGTGGGCAATATCGAAACCTTTCACAACGCGCAGCAGTTGCCAGCAGTTGATGTGGAAACGCAACCCGGCGTGCGCTGTCAGCAAATCACGCGCCCGGTGCAATCGGTTGGCCTGTATATTCCAGGCGGTTCCGCACCGTTGTTCTCCACGGTATTAATGCTGGCAACCCCGGCGCGCATCGCCGGTTGTGGCCGCGTGGTGTTGTGTTCTCCACCGCCGATTGCCGATGAAATCCTGTATGCCGCGCAGCTGTGTGGCGTGAAAGAAGTGTTCCAGGTCGGCGGCGCACAAGCCATCGCCGCCCTCGCGTTCGGTACCGCCACCGTGCCGAAAGTGGACAAAATTTTTGGTCCTGGCAACGCATATGTTACCGAAGCCAAACGCCAGGTGAGCCAGCGTCTCGATGGCGCTGCCATTGATATGCCTGCCGGTCCGTCTGAGGTGCTGGTGATTGCCGATGCGGGCGCAACCCCGGCATTTGTCGCTTCCGATTTGTTGTCTCAGGCAGAACACGGCCCGGATTCCCAGGTCATTCTGCTGACGCCCTCGCTGGAACTGGCCAATGGTGTTGCTGCTGCGGTGGAAGAACAACTGGCACGCTTACCTCGTGCGGTCACGGCGCGCCAGGCACTGGCGAGCAGCCGCCTGATTGTGGCTCGCGACCTGGCACAGTGTATTGAAATCTCCAACCAGTACGGCCCGGAGCACCTGATTATTCAGACCCGCACTCCACGCGACCTGGTGGATAGTATCACCAGCGCGGGTTCGGTGTTCCTTGGTGACTGGTCGCCGGAATCAGCAGGCGACTATGCCTCTGGTACTAACCATGTGCTGCCGACCTATGGCTACACCGCCACCTGCTCCAGCCTTGGGCTGGCCGATTTCCAGAAGCGTATGACGGTGCAGGAACTGACACCGCAGGGCTTCCTTGGTCTGGCAGCCACCATCGAAACCCTGGCCGCCGCTGAGCAGCTGGAAGCCCACAAAAATGCCGTTACCCTGCGAGTTGCAGCCCTGAAGGAGCAAGCATGAGCCTGAATGTTGAAGATCTGGCCCGCGCCAATGTGCGCGCGCTGACGCCGTATCAATCAGCCCGTCGTCTGGGTGGCAATGGTGATGTGTGGCTGAATGCCAATGAATTTCCGCTGCCGGTGCCTTTCGAGCTCTCGCAGCAAACGCTGAACCGTTACCCGGAATGCCAGCCAAAGCTGGTTATCGGGCGCTATGCCGCGTATGCCGGTGTGACGCCGGAGCAGGTGCTGGTCAGCCGTGGCGCGGATGAAGGCATTGAACTGGTGATGCGCGCTTTCTGTGAACCGGGTAAAGACGCGATTCTGTTCTGCCCGCCGACCTATGGCATGTATAGCGTCAGCGCGGAAACCATCGGTATCGAATATCGTACTGTTGCGGCGCTGGATAACTGGCAGCTGAATCTGCCAGCGATTGCTGATCAGCTGGACGGGGTGAAAGTGGTGTATATGTGCAGCCCGAATAACCCCACCGGCAACCTGATCAATCCGGACGATATTCGCGCCCTGCTGGATATGACGGCCGGAAAAGCGCTGGTGGTTGCCGATGAAGCCTATATTGAATTCTGCCCACAGGCGACGCTGGCTGGCTGGCTGAAAGATTACCCGCACCTGGTGATCCTGCGCACCCTGTCTAAAGCCTTTGCGCTGGCTGGTCTGCGCTGCGGCTTTACCCTGGCGAACAAGCCGGTGATTGATCTGCTGCTGAAAGTGATTGCCCCCTACCCGCTCGCCACCCCGGTGGCCGACGTGGCCGCCCAGGCACTGAGCGACCAGGGGCTGGCACTGATGCGTGAACACGCACTGCAACTGAATGACAACCGCAGCTGGCTGCTGGAACAGCTGCCACAGATTGCCTGCGTCGAAGCGGTGTTTCCGAGCGAAACCAACTACATTCTGGCGCGCTTTACCGATTCTCCGAAAGTGTTTAAAGCCCTGTGGGATGAAGGCATTATCCTGCGTGACCAAAACAAAAACCCAGGCCTGGCGGGATGTCTGCGCATCTCCATTGGCACCCGTGAAGAATGCGAGCGTCTGATCGCCGCACTGCAAGCCTTACCCGTGGAGCAAGCATGAGCCAGAAGACCCTTTTTATCGACCGCGACGGCACCATCATCTCTGAACCCCCGGTGGATTTTCAGGTGGACCGCATGGAAAAACTGGCTTTTGAGCCGAACGTGATTCCTGCCCTGCTGGCGCTGCAAAGCGCTGGTTACCAGCTGGTGATGATCACCAATCAGGATGGCCTGGGTACCGAGAGCTTCCCGCAGGCCGATTTTGACGGGCCGCATAATCTGATGATGCAAATCCTGACATCGCAGGGAATCCGCTTTAGCGACATTCTGATTTGCCCGCACAAGCCGGAAGATAACTGCGACTGCCGCAAACCGAAAACCAAGATGGTGGAAGCCTGGCTGGCAGAGGGGGCCCTCGATATCGCCAACAGCTATGTGATCGGCGATCGCCACACCGACATTCAGCTGGCGCAGAATATGGGTATCCAGGGTTTGCGCTACGGAGCCGAAGGCGAAGACTGGAATGCTATCCAGCAGCGTCTGACCAAACGTGACCGCTACGCGCTGGTGAATCGCAACACCAAAGAAACGCAGATTAAAGTTGAAGTTTGGCTGGATCGCGAAGGTGGCAGCAAAATCAACACCGGTGTCGGCTTCTTTGACCACATGCTCGACCAGATTGCGGTGCACGGTGGCTTCCGTATGAATATCGATGTCAAAGGCGATTTGTATATCGACGATCACCACACGGTGGAAGATACCGGCCTGGCGCTGGGCGAAGCCTTGCTGAAGGCGCTGGGTGACAAACGCGGCATTGGCCGTTTCGGCTTTGTCCTGCCGATGGATGAATGCCTCGCGCGTTGTGCTCTGGACATCTCAGGCCGCCCGCACCTCGAATATAAAGCCGAATTCAGCTATCAGCGCGTGGGCGATCTCAGCACTGAGATGGTCGAACACTTCTTCGGTTCGCTCTCCTACGCCATGATGAGCACGCTGCACCTGAAAACCAAAGGCCGCAACGATCACCACCGTGTGGAAAGTCTGTTTAAAGCCTTTGGCCGCACGCTGCGCCAGGCGATCCGCGTGGACGGTAACACCCTGCCGAGCTCGAAAGGAGTGCTGTGATGAACGTGGTGATTCTCGACACCGGCTGCGCCAACCTGTCGTCGGTAAAGTGGGCAGTTGAACGCCTCGGCTATACCCCGGAAGTCAGCCGTGACCCTGACGTGGTACTGCGTGCCGATAAACTCTTTCTGCCTGGCGTTGGCACCGCGCAGGCGGCAATGAACCAGCTGGAAGAACGCGATCTCATCGAGCTGATTAAAGCCTGTACCCAGCCGGTACTGGGCATTTGCCTCGGTATGCAGCTGCTGGGACGCGGCAGCGATGAGAATGGCGGCATCACCACACTTGGCATTCTCGATCAGCCCGTGTCCCTGATGGATACCAAAGGCTTACCGCTGCCACATATGGGCTGGAACCAGATCACCTCGCAGGCCGGGAATCACCTGTTCCGCGGCATCGATGATGGTAGCTATTTCTATTTTGTGCACAGCTACGCCATGCCGGTAAATGCTAATACCATCGCCCAGTGCGAATATGGCCAGCCATTCACCGCGGCATTGCAGAAAGATAACTTCTTTGGTGTGCAGTTCCACCCAGAGCGTTCCGGCAAAGCAGGCGCACAGCTGCTGAAAAATTTCCTGGAGATGTGATGATTATTCCGGCTTTAGATTTAATCGACGGCAAAGTGGTGCGCCTGCATCAGGGGGACTACGGGCAGCAACGTGATTACGGTAGCGACCCGTTGCCACGCCTGCAGGACTACGAGCGTCAGGGCGCGCAGGTGCTCCACCTGGTGGATTTGACCGGCGCGAAAGACCCAGCCAAACGCCAGATCCCGCTGTTGCAAACTCTGCTGCGTGGCGTGAGCGTGCCGGTGCAGGTCGGTGGCGGTATCCGCAACCGTGAAGATGTTGCAGCGCTGCTTGCGGCGGGTGCCAGCCGTGTGGTGGTGGGTTCCACCGCGGTGAAGCAACCGGAAGAGGTAAAAAGTTGGTTCCGCGAATTTGGTGCCGATGCCATTGTGCTGGCGCTGGATGTGCGTATCGATGCCGATAATCGCAAAGAAGTGGCGATCAGCGGCTGGCAGGAAGCGGCTGGCGTCACACTGGAAGAAGTGATTGGCTGGTTCCAGCCGGTGGGGCTGAAACACGTACTGTGCACCGATATTTCGCGCGATGGCACTCTGAGCGGCTCCAATGTCGCCCTGTATCAGGAAGTGTCTGCGGCATTCCCGGACATCGCATTTCAGTCTTCCGGCGGTATCGGTTCGCTGGATGATATCGCTGCGCTGCGCGGCAGCGGTGCACAAGGCGTGATCGTCGGTCGTGCACTGCTGGAAGATAAATTTACGGTTTCGGAGGCTATTGCATGCTGGCAAAACGGATAATTCCCTGTCTTGATGTGCGTGATGGACAGGTGGTGAAAGGGGTTCAGTTCCGTAACCATGAAATCATCGGCGACATCGTACCGCTGGCGCAACGTTATGCGCAGGAAGGTGCTGATGAGCTGGTGTTCTACGATATCACCGCCTCTTCGGACGGACGCGTGGTGGACAAAAGCTGGGTGTCACGCGTGGCGGAAGTGATTGATATTCCGTTCTGCGTGGCTGGAGGGATCAAAAGTGCCGAAGATGCCGCGCGCATTTTGCAGTTTGGTGCCGATAAAATCTCCATCAACTCACCGGCGCTGGCCGACCCTTCACTGATTACCCGTCTGGCCGATCGCTTTGGCGTACAGTGTATTGTGGTCGGCATTGACACCTGGTTCGACGAGGCTACCGGCAAATATCACGTCAATCAGTATACTGGCGATGAGTCCCGTACCCGTGTGACCCAGTGGGAAACGCTGGACTGGGTGCAGGAAGTGCAGAAGCTGGGTGCTGGCGAAATCGTCCTGAATATGATGAACCAGGACGGCGTGCGTAACGGTTACGATTTGGTACAGCTGAAGAAAGTGCGGGATGTCTGTAAGGTGCCGTTGATTGCTTCCGGTGGCGCAGGCACCATGGCACACTTCCTCGAAGCCTTTGAACAGGCCAATGTCGATGGCGCGCTGGCGGCTTCGGTGTTTCATAAACAGATTATTAATATTGGTGAGCTGAAAAGCTTCCTGATTGACAACGGTGTGGAGATTCGCGCGTGTTAACTGCAGAACAACTGGCCAACCTGGATTGGGTCAAAACCGCGGGCATGATGCCTGCTATCGTCCAGCATACCGTCTCTGGCGAAGTGCTGATGCACGGTTATATGAATGAGGAAGCATTGCAGAAAACCCTCACGGACGGCAATGTCACCTTTTTCTCGCGCACCAAAAACCGTCTGTGGACCAAAGGCGAAACCTCGGGCCATTTCCTGAAAGTGGTCAGCATTACGCCGGACTGCGACAACGACACCTTACTGGTACTGGTCAACCCGATTGGCCCCACCTGCCATCTCGGCACATCGAGCTGCTTCTCCCCGGCAGCACCAGACTGGACTTTCCTGTATCAGCTGGAGCAACTGCTGGCCGAGCGTAAAAGCGCCGATCCGGCCAGTTCGTATACTGCGAAGCTGTATGCCAGCGGAACCAAGCGCATCGCACAGAAAGTGGGTGAAGAAGGCGTTGAAACCGCCCTCGCCGCCACCGTTAACGATCGCTTTGAACTGACCAATGAAGCGTCAGATTTGATCTACCATCTGCTGGTATTGTTGCAGGATCAGGACCTTGATCTGAGCGCCATCATCAATAACCTGCGTGCACGCCATAAATAACCGATTGTGCACTATGCTGCTCAAAATCGTCACTGTTGGCGAATTTTGAGCAGTATGCTTCTCAATATTCCCTTTAAGGACGCTGTACCATGACCACCCATGAAAAATTGCTGGCCCTGCTCGATCAACACCATGCGCGTTATAACGTGATGACGCATGAAGCCACCGGCAAATGTGAGGCTGTGGCGGCGATTCGCGGAACAGAAGTCGGCCAGGGCGCGAAAGCGCTGGTGTGTCATGTGAAAGGTAACGGCATCAAACAGCATGTCCTGGCGGTGCTGCCCGCCGATCAACAGGCGGATTTAAGCAAAGTGGCAGAAGCTGTAGGCGGACGACGCGCCTCACTCGCCAGCCCGGCCGAGGTCGATGCGCTAACGGGTTGCGTATTTGGTGCCATTCCCCCGTTCAGTTTCCATCCGGATTTGCTGCTGGTGGTTGATCCGCTGCTGTTCGAACGTTATGACGAGATCGCCTTCAATGCTGGCCTGCTGGAAAAATCCGTGGTGTTAAAAACCGCCGACTATCGTGCTATTTGCGGTGGGAATGTGGCGCGTTTAACGGCTTAAGTCGCACGCGCCACGGATATCAGAGGTGGTGAAGCTTTGGCCGTATGGCACACAATGCCAGGGCGCTGACAAACATCATCGATGTCGGTGAGTAGATCAGCACCGAGTCCGTCATTCCCATGATGAAAAGTGTCGCAACTGGCATGGATACCCCCATCAAGGCACTGCGTTTAAACCACACCCATAGAGCAACCGCGTAGAAAAAGACCAGCGCCGCCAGTCCGGCAATGCCCTGCAAAGTGGCAATTTCAAGAAATTCATTGTGCATGTTGTACTGCACGTTCTTGTAACCTTCGGTATTGCCGGGATGAACACGCGCAATAAAGGCTCTGGCTGTCACGGTACGCTCATCAGGAGATGAATAACCCAGATGCTGCGGCAGGAAATGCAGACCGCTGTCCCAGATAGCAACGCGCGCACCGAGCGACGTCGAGCTATCGGAATCGTAGTTCTCAAGATTATTGATGCCCTGGAGCCAGCGCTCACCCGTCAGTGCCGCCAGTGCAACCACAATAACTAACGCGATTAAGCGATTCCGTTTTGGCTGCAATATCTTTAATAAGCCGTAAAACCGGCTGATCTGGCACAACGTTATAAAGAAAAAGGCCAGTTGCGTGACCCGCGTTCCGGTGAGAAGCACCAGGCTCAGCGTGATAGCAATCAAAGCTATATCCAGTATCTGCCACCTGAGGCCCGCCTCTTTAACCGACAGCCACAGGTAAGTGCAATAAAGAAACATCACCATGTAGGAGGAGCTGGACGCCACATTTGCGGTAAGCCTGATACGATCGCCCGTTAGCAGATGCTCATGCACCCCCATCACCATCGCCACAGCGGCACCAACCCACAAAATCGCTTTACACCAGTTAATACTGACTTCAGCAATTTCCTTGTTATAGATGCTGAGCACTAAAACAATAAAAGCACCAAGTATCAACCGCTTACCACCAAGCTGATAGTTACTTATGGTGTTTATCGTGGTGAGAGTAAAATCACCATAGTGTTTATTGATATAGAACGCCCAGCTGATTTGGACCAAACCCAGGGCAAAAACCGCGATAAAAAGCAGCAAGGCGTACTTATTGAGCCTTTTACGATTGACCGGAGTGGCCAGGGTATAAACAACCAGAAACAGCGCCAGGTAGGAGGCAAAATAGAATATTTTTTGCGCATAGCCGTAAGTGGAAAGGCTGCTCGCCAGTGAACCGCATAATAAAAGTGCGATGAGCGTCACAATCATCGCAACCCATTTGGCAGGCGCGACGAAGGTAAGAGAGTTATTCAATGTGGGTGTCCTGAACAATGATACGTTCCAGTCTTTCCATGTAATTTGCCTCGTAAAATACCGCGAGGCTTTGTTTGATTTCCTGCGCATCGGGCAACGCCCTGCCATCCGCAATTCCCTGCAATATTTCAGCCAGTTGCCCAACCTGATTCACCGGATAAAGCAACCCATTGACGTCTGGGTAAATTATCTCCGATGGACCACTGATGCAATCGGAAGAGACGCAAAAAATGCCGCGCGCCATCGCCTCCAACAGTATCAGCGGAAAACCTTCATGATTCGAGGTCAGCACCAGGGTAGTCACTTCTTTAATATGCGTTTCAATATACTTCCAGGCGTTAGGTTGCCAGCCATGCCATTGCAGATTATCAGCAATCCCCAACTGCTGCGCATAGTCTTCACAACGCTCCCGATCGTAGCCATCGCCCACGATATCCAGGGTCCAGTTACCCTGTACCTGCTGCAATGCATCGAACAGATCTTTCAGCTGTTTCTGATCTTCAAAGTGCACCCGTCCAACATACAAAAAGCGCGTATGAGCAGGACGCGCGATCACCAATGGCACCGCTTTTACCGGGTTGAATACCACATGGATATTGTCAGGTTTAGCACCCAGCTCAATCAGCTGCGATTTGATTTCCGCGCTGATGGCCAGATGGGCATCAGCCATTAACAAATAATGGGGACGATAGCGATTTTTCGGCGGCAGGTGCATCCAGGAATACAGCGTCGCCTTACATCCTGAAAGATTCAGTGCTTTACGCGCCAGCATACAAGGGATGGTGTTGAGGGCAATAACCACGTCCGGTTTATGCTGACGAATAAAACGCGCCAGACGGAGAATATGTACAAATCGGGCAATTTTAGGATTACGGGTCACGCTGCTGCTCTGTCCCCAGACCAGCCCGTCTAACCAACTTTCTGAAGCGATTTCCAGCCGGGAGTCCAGCAGGAACAGGCCCGCACTGAACGCGTTATCACTATTGATTAAATTTATGACCTGCCGGGTGACGTTTTCCATTCCGCCATGACCATGCAGCGTTTCGCTTACGAAGAGAATTTTTTTATGGTTTGCGTCATGCATTTTTTATCTCATTGAAGTAGGTCACTAGCGCCGTAGCCCGAAATTCCGCGCATTTCTGACCGCTTTCTTCGCACTATCCCTGGTCATCACAATGAGCATAGATAAAGACTCACTGGAGAGGTGGCCTTTCTACCATTTTTGTACTACCCAGGCAACCTGCCTGACTCCAGGAATTAACTGGATTGATATATGTTAAATTCTGGCCGACACATTTTCTGCAAAATTATAACGATATTAAGGTCTTGCCTCATTTGATTTGCCGCGCACAGCAGAGTAATCTGCTGGGTTCCACATCACGACAAAAGAAGACCGATTTTATGGCAAGTACACGTTTTTCCGTCCGTTTGCGTCAGACGCTGGCGCTGGCAGTATTGGCAGGTTGCGCGTTTGGTGCTCAGGCAAAAATTGATCAGGTGCGTTTCGCCGTTGATCCGACCTACCCTCCTTTCGAATCTAAAACACCGCAGGGTAAACTGGTCGGTTTTGATATCGATCTGGGTAACGCTCTGTGTGAGCAAATGAAAACCAAATGTGTCTGGGTAGAAAGCGAATTCGACGGCATGATCCCAGCGCTGAAAGCACGCAAATTTGATGCCATTTTGTCTGATATGGGCGTGACTGAAGAACGCCTGAAACAGATCGATTTCACCATGCCGCTGTACGATACCAAAACACAGTTGATCGCGCGTAAAGGCTCTGGCCTACTGCCAACGGCTGAATCGCTGAAAGGCAAAACAGTGGGTGTAGAACAGGGTACCGTGCAGGAACGCTATGCACGTGCCAAATGGCAGCCCAATGGTGTAAACGTGGTGCCTTATGGCGATCAGGCTCAGGTTGAGAACGACCTGGTTTCTGGCCGTCTTGATGCGGTGTTTACCGATGCCGCACAGGCCGCCATCGGCTTCCTCAAACAACCGCAAGGCAAAGACTTTGAACTGGCTGGTCCAACGGTACAGGATCCCATCATCGGACCGGGAACGGCTATCGGCCTGCGTAAAGGTGATACCGAGCTGAAGACCGCGCTGGATGACGCCTTCAATGAAATCAAAAAGAACGGCACCTTCGACAAAATCCAGAAGAAATACTTCGCGACAGATATCTCCATTCAGCAGTAAACCCAGGGCGGCGTTTGCCGCCCTTCTTTTCAATCGCACTATAATAATTGCCATTCGGACAACTCTTGCCGGTGTGAGTCAGCCTGCACCGTGGCGAACAACAGGACATCATCAACGTCATGCAACAACAACATCATCCTCTGCTCAGCGCGTCGCTGGGAACACAGCGCGAAATCTATAGCTTCCACTTCAGTGGCGATGGACATAAACGTGTGTATATTCAGGCCGCACTACATGGTGATGAGCTACCCGGCATGGCGGTGGCATGGTATCTGAAGCAGAAGTTGCTGGCGCTGGAGTCTGCCGGACAACTCAAAGCCTCATTCACGCTGGTGCCCGTCGCCAATCCGTTGGCGCTGGGACAACACTGGCATGGTACACATCTGGGACGCTTTCATACCCTCTCAGGCCAGGATTTCAATCGCCGCTTCCCGGCACTGGGGGAAACACTGGTCGATGAACTGGCTGGAACGCTGACCCACAGCGAATATGAAAACAAGCGGCTGATTCGTGATGCTATCGACCGCCACTACCGCGACAAGATCGCCAAAACCGAGCTGGATGCACAACGTTTCACGCTGATGCGCATGGCCAGCCAGGCGGATTTAATGATCGACCTGCACTGTGACTGGGATGCTCTGCCACATTTGTACACCACACCTCACGCCTGGCCTGATATTGAGCCGCTGGCTCGCTGGCTAGGAAGTGAAGTCCAGCTTCTGGCGCAAATTTCCGGTGGTGAACCTTTTGATGAGGCCTGCTGCGAACCCTGGCAGACACTGGCCGAACGCTTTGGTGATGAATATCCCATGCCGCGTGGCTTGCTGCCGGTGACGCTGGAACTTCGTGGTGTAGTGGATGTTGCCGCCGATCAGGCGGAGAAAGATGCCGACGCCATTATCAATGCGTTGATTGAGAGTGATTATATTGCCGGAGAGGTGAAAGCATCCCCTGCCCTGATTAACCCCGCGACACCATTAGCCGGGTGTGAGTATATTTTTGCCCCGCATTCAGGCCTGATTCTTAATCGCTGTGCGCTCGGTGAAAAGATAAAAGCGGGTGAAGTGGTGGCAGAGATTGTTGATCCAATTACTGATCAGGTCACACCGTTGGTGGCGGAATTTGGTGGTGTGCTGTATGCACGTCATCTGATGAAGTTCGCGACAGCGGGCATGCTGGTGGTAAGACTTGCGGGGGAAAGTGCGGGTCGGGAAGGGGATTTGCTGGTGGGTTAAAAAATAAGGCTTCCCGAGGGAAGCCTTATTATGATCAGTCCAGCCACTCAGTGTGGAACACACCGTCTTTATCGATACGCTTGTAAGTATGCGCACCAAAGTAGTCACGCTGAGCCTGAATCAGGTTGGCAGGCAGAACTTCTGAACGATAGCTATCGTAGTAGGCAATCGCTGCAGAGAAAGTCGGAGTCGGGATACCGTTCTGTACCGCATAAGCGACGACATCACGCAGTGCCTGCTGATATTCGTCAGCAATGTTCTTGAAGTACGGAGCCAGCAGCAGGTTGGCAATGTTCGCGTTTTCCGCGTAAGCATCGGTGATTTTCTGCAGGAACTGAGCACGGATGATACAGCCCGCACGGAAGATTTTAGCAATCTCGCCGTACTGCAGATCCCAGTTGTATTGCTCAGATGCAGCGCGCAGCTGAGAGAAGCCCTGTGCGTAAGAAACGATTTTGCCCAGATACAACGCGCGACGTACTTTCTCAACGAATTCAGCTTTGTCGCCGGTGAAGGCTTTCGCCTGCGGACCGCTCAGCACTTTAGATGCCGCAACACGCTGTGTTTTCAGCGAAGACAGGTAGCGGGCAAATACTGATTCGGTGATCAGAGACAGCGGTTCGCCCAAATCCAGCGAGCTTTGGCTGGTCCATTTACCGGTGCCTTTGTTAGCCGCTTCATCCAGAATCACATCAACCAGATATTTTCCGTCTTCATCTTTCTTGGTGAAGATATCTTTGGTGATGTCAATCAGGTAGCTGCTGAGCTCGCCGTTGTTCCAGTCAGTGAAAGTTTTCGCCAGTTCTTCGTTGGTCAGACCCAGCGCACCCTTCAGCAGTGCATACGCTTCTGCGATCAGCTGCATGTCACCGTATTCGATGCCATTGTGCACCATTTTCACGTAGTGACCTGCGCCGTCCGGACCGATATAGGTCACACAGGCTTCGCCATCTTCGGCACGTGCAGCAATTTTGTCCAGAATCGGCGCAACCAGTTCATAAGCTTCTTTCTGGCCGCCAGGCATGATAGACGGCCCCTTCAGAGCGCCCTCTTCACCACCGGAAACGCCAGTACCAATGAAGTTAAAGCCCTGGTCAGACAGTTCTTTATTACGACGGATGGTATCTTTGTAGAAGGTGTTACCGCCATCGATCAGGATATCGCCCTTATCCAGATGCGGGGTCAGCGAAGCAATGGTTTTATCAGTCGCTTCACCAGCCTGTACCATCAGCAGGATACGACGGGGTTTTTCCAGTGAGTCAACAAACTCTTCAATGGTGTAGTAAGGCGCGAGTTTCTTGCCCTGATTCTCAGCAATGACTTCGTCAGTCTTTTCACGAGAACGGTTGAAGATAGATACAGTGTAGCCGCGGCTCTCAATGTTAAGCGCAAGGTTACGGCCCATTACCGCCATACCAACAACACCGATTTGTTGCTTGGACATTTCTTACTCCTGTCTGGATATAAAAGCTCTAACAGCTTTGGCCTTATCTAAGGGAAGTATCGATTACATTATCAATGACCGCACCATCATACATCACCAATGATGCTAAGTGCTCTCCCAAAAAACACGAATCGATAATTTCAAATCACTGATAAAAATGAGGTTTTAATTTGTACAATCTTGACCATCATGAGATTTTATCGTCCGTACAACCTCTTATTATCAGGATGACTTGTCAAACATTTCGTGCCTGAGGAAGCTCTGATAAACAACGCGTGTTCAACGCATCGCGGTCTGTATCCAGGAACCATCCCCACTTATTAAAGTAGCGAACAGCAGAAAAAACGTGGTACATCAGGAACTTGATATCACGATATGAGCGTCGCTGCGATTCATGCACCACGGTTGAACCAGGGCAATATTCAACCGGCAATGCCGATGTACAGACCCGACGGCTGAGATCAACATCTTCGAGATAGAGGAAAAAACGTTCATCGAAACCACCGGTCTTTTGCAGGGCCTGCCGGCTGATCAGCATAAAGCAACCTGACAATGAGGGTGCAAAAAAAGAGCAGCTGTAATCGGCCTGGCGAAGTTCGTAATCCTGATTCATTTTGTCAGCAAGTGACGAACCAAAGCGACGGACAAAAAGCTGCCATGGTGTAGGCAACAGCTTACAACCGTGCTGCAAACTACCATCGGGATAGACAACTTTTGGTATGGAAAGCCCTGTCTGCCGCTGCATGCTGAAGCTATAGAGCTTATCAACCTGCCCGGTAGTAAAAGAGATGTCTGGATTGCACACCAGAATGTAGTCGCAGTCCTGGTTGAACTTTTGGAATACCGCATTGTGACCGCTACCAAACCCACGATTGACCGCTAGCCTGATCACTTCAATTTTAGGGTGGCGTAAACCTTCCAGCCAGCTGCAATGACCACCGTTATCGACGATGCAAATCTTATCGATACTTTGCTCGGAAGATAACGATTCCAGCGTTTTTTCGATATCGGCCTGGCTATGGCGATATAAAACTAAGGAGGCAATAATTTTCACTCAAACACCAGTTGGTTACATACGGTTCAATAGTGTGTAAGACACAGTGGTTAGCGTACCAGCCAACTGTTGGTGATAGACACCAGACTGCCTGAGTAAACATAAACGCTGTATTAATGAGCTATCGCGGATCGCGAGAAAATCATTCAGTCTGCGTTGGTTCTCAGCAGTCATCTGCCCACCTATTAACCCCATCATGGCAATATTAGTATCATTCCAGGCAGCCTTTCGACCATGGTGTGCTTTCCGAAAATTAGCCATACGCGTCATAAGGCCCATGCCATTACCAATAACGTTGTTATCATGCTGACGATATAAAACGGTTGGTTTACGATCAAAGAAAACGCGGCCACCACAGGCTGTCACGACCAGGTACAATGCCCAGTCATGAATCACCATCTCGCCATCAGCTGCCTGTCTCAACAATTCACGTGCTTTATTATTGAACACCATGGTATTACCGCTGGCGATATTTTGCAGTAAAGCATTAGCGAATGAAGGAGGTTTAGCATAATCAGGAGAAAAGCCAATCTTTTCCCCTCCAGTGTTGATAAGTTCTGTCCGACTGCAATAGAGCGCAGGAACCTCTGGATCAACTGCATCAAGCCAGTTTACGGCCCGTTCTAACTTATCATTTATCCAGATATCGTCCTGATCAGAAAAAGCATAATAGGACGCATTAATATTTTCATTATTAATTAATGAAACAAAATTGCGACAAACGCCCTGCCGGGGACCTTCCAGCAGGTTAATAGACTGCGGCACAGACAGGGAAAAATCTTTAATGGCGCCTAAGCCCTGATCTGTGGATCCATCGTCTGAAGCCCATAAAGACCAGTTGCTGTACGTCTGTCGCTTATAGGAGTCCAGTTGCTGATTGATGAAATGGGCACCATTATAGGTGCCCAGCAGAATAGCAACAGAAGATGAAGACTTATTAGTCATAAGTTTTCACGGCTTTTTAAAGTAATCTGCGAATTTCATGGTTTGATTGCGTGAACTGGCCCATGAATCGAAATTCTCGATTTGTCCAAAAAGAGGATCATTGCGCCAGTTGTCATTTGTGACCAAATCAATCATCGGTTGGGCTAATTGCAGTGGTGAAAACCGCACGTTGATCTTCTTAGAGAAGGACAGATAATCTTGTGTAAAAGAGGCCAATCCATGATTAAGGCTTGAAATGATCTCATTGTGATTCTTCGCTTTGGCGCGACCAACGTCCGCAACCGCAATTACACGATTTCTGAGTGGATTATAGCCAATGATGGTTTCATGGGGAGCGGAGAAGAATAACTCGACCGCCATCCGATTTTCATAAATTTTATCAACAATCTGTGGGCTGACAGACTCGGTGTTGACCAACGCTTTCATAACATGTTTGCTTTCACGACGTCTTTTCTCGGGGGTATTTGCCAGGCAAAAGTAATACCCCACAACTTCAACATCCATGAAGCTCTTAACGATCTGTTCGAAGGCTTCCTGTGTTGTTCCACTCCAACCAACATCGACCATACCAATTTTATCGCCCGGTTTAATACCTAACTCACGTAGGTACATGAACAAACCACGGCGATTTAGCTGACAGACTTTGAGTATCTCTGTACGGTAAGCTGTGAGGAACTTACTCACCAACTCATAATTATCTGGGGCAATAATCGTGCTGGCAGGAATTCCTATTGATTGCATCACCTCATCATTCGGAGGTTCAACACCAATTCTTTCTAATAATTCTCCCGGGGAAAGCCCGTCAGAACCTGACATAAGAAAAGGGATGTGACTGATAAAATTTTGCTCAGTTATCAGTGCCAGGTTGAAAGCGATTCTTGAACCCATGAAATAGTCAAAAGATGGCAATTTATCTTTAAAGTACTCCTTCGCAAGCAGTTCAAGCGAATAACCATCACGCGAGACAAAGAGTAACTTAGTGATACCATCGGTAATGCACTGTAATTTTATCCACTTCAAAAAACCCCATGTCGCAGGAGCCTGGAACTTATAGCCCAACTCACTGAAAGTTCCGACAGGAATAATATCCTCAGAGCGGGTGCGATGTAACCCACTCACGATTGAACCAATTAGGGATTGCCCCCTACGCTTATTGGCTAAATGCTCGGGATTATAATGCCAGGTTAGGATACCTTTCTCACCCGGTCGAATAACATCAGCGGTTTGATTATCACCGATGTGCAATATTTCATCGGGTTTAACAGACAGTTCGCGGATTATGTTCTCAAAGATCTCCCCACTATCACGTTTGGTCGCATTCTGATCGGCTGAAATATAGAGAGGTACCTGTTTGATATTGTATTTCTCTAAGGCTTCGCTGAAAAAACCGGCATCAAAATACATATCGGAGGTAATGATCACCTTTTTACCCGCAGCGATCATTTCATTGAAGAAACTCATAATAACCGGGTTGGGCTCTACCAGGTCCAGCTCGAGAGAATATTCAGCCTCTTCTAATTCCAGACGAAGATGGCCGACTTCAGGAAAGTTATTATAAATATTTTTAAGATTAATCTCTTTACGACCTTCCTTAGTCATTTCGCGAAATGCTTCAGTCTGGGCTTTGCGGCGTAGCTTACGGAAATTGGCAAAATTATATTTAATACCAATAATATCAAATGTATCCTCAGGGTCATCAAAGGGTCTTAAGAAGAGCGTGTCAAAAAAATCAAAAGAGATTACCTTCGCATTTTTTGCGAGAAATCTCAGTGTGTAAAGGTCCTGCTCTCCCAGAGACTTATTTGATGTTATCATGTTATATATTTCCATTATTTCATGATCTCAAAATTATAACCATTAGGCGAAAGATTGCGATTAAAATAGGGGTCGAATTGATAGAATTCAGGGTGTTTGATATTTAACCGATTCAGTTCACCTTTGAGGCGTAAGGCTTTTTGCTCATCCATGTGATCAACACCACGTGATATTGATTCATGATGAATTAAGTTAACGCCCTGGCACATCACATTATAATAGCCTTTTGAACTCAGTGACATGCAAAGATCGACATCGTTGTATGCAATCGGAAATGATTCATCAAAGCCAGAAATTGCTTCGAATTTCTTCCGCTCCACCATCAGGCAGGCACCAGTCACAATCAACCAATTATATTCGATCTGATTACGCAGAAAATAACCTGGATAATCTTTATTCTGATGCAGGAAAGCATGGCTTGGGCCATTTTGCAGATTCAATACGCCAGCGTGTTGGATACTCTTGCCATCAGGATAGAGTAGCTTCGCACCAACAGCACCAACGTGTTCCAGTTGCGCATAACCGGCCATACGTTCCAGCCAATCTTCATGAAGAATCTCAGTATCGTCATTCAGGAATAGCAGAATGTCGCCAGCCGCATTAGAAACACCAAAGTTATTCAGCTCAGAGAAATTGAACGGAATATCATGTCGTAAGACAGTGATTTTCTCCTGTTCATTCAGTCTGGTTAATAACTCAAGCGTTCTCTCATCAACAGAACCATTATCAACAATGATTATTTCATAATTTTTGTAACGTGTTTTTTCTGTCAATGACTCCACACAGCGAGCCAGAACATTAACATTGTCGCGCGTCGGAATAATAATTGAAACCAACGGGTTATTAACAGGCTTATAATTTACCCTGAAATAGCCGTGATAGCCGGGTAATTCTTCAACTACCCCTTGTAGCTGACGGCGTTCAAGGGCCTGTTCACGTACGGCTTTTGAAGCTGCAAGGACGTAAGGCTTCGCAGTAATATCAGAGGCAATAGATGCAGGTATAATGCGCCAGTGATATAACACCTTCGCAATATGACTGATTTTATCGGTCATTTCCGAAACGCGTAATACGAAATCCCAATCCTGGCAACCATCAAACTCAGACCGCAAACCACCCAGTTGCTTCGCCAGTGCCGTCCTTACACAGGAAACATGACATGTATACATCGTACTCATCATGGTTTCTGGCGACCAATCAGGTTTGAAATGCGGCTGAGTATAATTTCCGTCTGGCGTTAATTTATCTTCATCGCTATAGATGAAGTCTGGATCTTCCCCATTAATGCATTTCACCAGCTCAAACAAACAGTCATGAGTCAGTTCATCGTCATGATCAAGAAAAACAATATAATCTCCGGTAGCGTTATCTATAGCAGCGTTAGTGGCTCCAGCAATACCCTGATTTTCTCTCAAATGAACGACTTTAATTCTTTCGTCAGATTCAGCGGCTTTTTTAAGCACCGGAACAATTTCAGGACGTGGACTGGCATCGTTAGCCAGAATCAACTCCCAGTTGCCATACCATTGCTCCCTGACCGACGATACCATCAGTTCAAAAAGTTCCAGTGGGGTATTGTAGATTGGAACGATTATCGAAAACTTAGGTTTCAGAGATAATCCAGCAACGATATCATCATAATAGAATGGCTTCTTCGCCGGGATATAGATGTATTCATCTGGCGTTACTGCCAGGCTATATCCAGATTTGCCGTTGTGGTTGATAAATGCGGGATGTGCGTAGGTAGCAAATGAGCCAGCCGTTTGCCCTGTGACAGCATTATATTCAGGATGATGTGTAAATCCACGCGGGTACAGCTTCATCGCAATAGTCAGCGCTTTATGGCGATATTTGAGCGGCAAACGATAGTAGCTTGCGCGCGCCAGACGCCTCGCACTCACCTTCAAGGTGCTAAGCGCTCCATTACGTGCACTATGCTGTTTGAAACTGTTGAACGCTAAACCAACTTTAACCTTCAAAGGCTGTAGCAATCTAAAAGCATACATAAAGACTCGCTTTACCGGCGCACGAAAGCGGACAGGTAAACGGCGTCCAATCACACGTAAAGGAGACGTCAGCCTCCAACTAAATGAATTGAGTATTTGCTGCATATCGGCATGATATTGCCCCAGCAAGCGTTGCTGATGGGTATGTTCTGCAGCATAGGATTGATTAACTCTTTCTAATTCATTTTTAGCATTTTCCAGCTCTGTAATGGTTTCACTGAGCGTGGCGATTTGACGATTTTTGTTATAAATATCCAGTGCTAATTCACCGGAGTAATCTTCTGATCTGGCCAATACCGCATTCAGTTGGTTAATCGCACTGGCCGCTTCAGCCTGAGCCGCTTCAAGTAAATTGATATTAATTAATTTCTTAGCACGAACTACTAAATTCAATGACTTAAGTGTTTCGTAAATTCGACTTTCATCATCATGCTGTACATGCCCAAGAAATTCAGCTTCCTTATGAAGATAAGTGTCATAAACTGTCTTATCAACGCTAAAGCCCATATCATTTATAATAATATAAGTCAGCTCGGAAATATTGACGGTAGGGCAAAGATCACTATGGCTTAATGATGTAATACGCAACAGCGAATGGAAAATACCACGGAAGGCAATATAGCCAAGCGTTGGCATGTTGCTGGTCCACTCAAGATCAAAAAAGTGATATTCACCGGATTTTGGTGAGATGACGTTGAATGGCAATGCATCCTGATAAGAATCAGGCAATATGATGTCTTTATCAAAAGTGACGGGTAGTTCCGCAATGTTTAGTAGTTGTTTTATCCATTCCTGCGCCCACGCTGAAACCTGAGAGAGTTCCCAATTTGGTCGATTCAATAAATGTGTTAATTCAAACCATAATGAATTACCTTGGTAAAAATCAGTGATACTTGTTGCGTCTTCATCACCTGGCACTACTTCAGCAGCATCTTTTTTACGCGTATGTACCCGCAATGCTCCATCATCATGTCGAATAAATTCGATGGTTTTACTAAATTCAGCTAAGCGAACATCAGAATAATGGATGGCAGCAACATCTTCTAAAAGTGTTTCCTGTTCATTTTTAGCCGAGATCATTAAAAATGAATTAGCAAGGTCCACAGCCAGTTTATTATTCCAGACGTTGCGAGTCCCCTGCTCTGCCGAAAAAACATGCTCAAAAGATAATTGTTGATCTTTATGAATACTTTCAACAGCAAGCTGACAGAGTTCAGGAGAATAGTCACGCCAGCCAACTGGCGTCACAATAGAAGTTGGAAGTTTATAGTCGGGAAGTGGCAGGAATTCCTGGGTATTGATGAATCCGGCTGTACACAGCTTCGCAATTAACTCCTGGCGACCAAAAGTTACCACACTTTTGTCAGTGTAAGAATTATTAATACCAAACATCGGCTGGTTTACATGATCTTCATGTGCACCAGAAAAATACTTGATACCAAGTTTATTCTCAATCGCAACAAAGAGTTTACCTTCATCACTCAGGCGGCTATAACACTCAGCCAGTAACTTATCTTCACCGTTAACGCCAACAAAAACGCGTGAGTACTCAAGCACACCAATCAGTAAAACAAAGTCAAACTCACCCAGGTCAGGCAATTTATCGGCTGGATTACAAATAATTTCCACATTATCCAGATCTCGACAACGGGCTCTGGCGATGCTTGCACGTCTGAAGCTGCCTTCAACGGATACTACCTGAGCACCTGATTCCCCAAGAAAGCGGCTAATTGCGCCACAGCCACACCCAATTTCAAGCACTCTCTTGCCATGGAATAAATGACTAAATGGACGTAATAGATTGGCACGACGCGGACTTAAATGATACGTCGATGGCCAATCAATCATTTTTTCCGCAAGTTCATCAGAGGTGACACTTAAATCTAAAGCATTAGACACTACATTTAATATGTAATTTTCTGCTTCGTCGCCGTCATTGTAGCCGAATTCTGCCATTTTCTCTGGAAACCATACACCGCTATCGTCCTTTTGGCGAAATCCAAATTGCTTTAATACTTCGTTGATATCATTTTTCAAAGTTAATTCTCGCATTCAGATCAACTAATCCTGTAAATCTTTTGACAGGTCCTGCTGTAATATGTATAGAATCATAACGACGATCGTGGGGAATGATTTCTCCAGCAGTGTTACTGCTGGCAATACCTACAGAAATGAAATAGTCACCCTCAGACAATTGATTATGCATTTTTAAAGAAACAATAATCTCACTGTCGGCCACACCTTCATCAAGAACTGGCACCGATTGCCACTCCGAATTGGTATTATAAATCGTTACACCTTCTTTGGTTTTAACCGCAAAGCCAAAAATAGGACGAAAAACGGTATGATTAAATCGGACTTTTAAAGCTAAAATACATTCTTTAGCCGGATCCAGGACGGTTGGGTAAGCTATGTCATTCTGTTCAAGATAGAAATCGATAATTTCTGCTGCTTTGTCACCCCAGCGGTACTCGGTAGGGTTATAATTCGCTCGTTCATGGTAAGCACCATTCAACAATGCGTTGAATTCACTTTCTTCTGACTTATTATTTATTTCTCTTGTCAGTCGATCGCGCTCGCCTTTAGCAGCTTCTTCTATCTGCTCATCAACTTTTTGTCTCTCATCATTACCGCCGTTTTTCTTACCAAAAAGAATATCGAGATATTGGTTAACGATATCTTTAGGTTTTCCGACCGCCTGGGCAATGCCGCTATCAAGTAATACCGCACTATCACAATGCGTGACTATCTGCTCAGTAGCATGAGAGACGAATAAAATAGATGTCCCGTTTTGTTTTAATTTTTTCAGGCGCGCAAAACATTTAGCCTGGAATTTTGCATCCCCAACTGCAAGGGCTTCATCGACAATAAGGATTTCCGGATCGATCTGGGCCTGTACTGCAAAGGCCAGACGCACCAGCATACCACTCGAATAGGAACGCACCGGAGAATCGATAAAACGTCCAATATCAGCAAAGGAGAGAATATCATCTAATTTATTTTCCGTTTCCTCCCTGGTCAGTCCCAGTAAGGAGGCATTTAGATAAACGTTTTCTCTACCGGTGAAATCACTATTAAAACCCGCGCCCAATTCAAGAAGCGCCGCGACTCGCCCATTCACATTGACCGTTCCGCTTGAAGGGCTTAACGTTCCCGCAATAATTTGTAGCAGTGTAGATTTTCCTGAACCATTGCGCCCTACAATCCCCATAGTTTGCCCTTTTGGCAGAACAAAAGAGATATCACGTAGTGCCCAAAAATCGTCGTGATAAACCCGGGCTTCCTTACCAAAAGCCCTGTCGATACGCGGGAAAATAAATTGTTTCAGCCGGCGTGCTGGGTTTTCATAAACCTGAAAGCATTTACTTACGCCATGAATCTCAATCGCATTTTCATTAAAGGACATCTGCAAAGCCTTTTCGAGTTTTCTGGAACCAGATAAAACAAATCCACATCAAGAAAATCGCACCAATCGAATAAATTGCCAAACCCTGAAAATCTGGAATTTTGCCCCAAATCAATACATTTCTTGCCTGTTCAATAATGAACGTCAGTGGATTGAGCATAATAACTGCTTGAAATTCTTTTGGTAGTGCGCTGACCGGATAAAATATTGGCGAGAGGAACATCAATATCATAGTGATAATAGCAATAGTTTGTCCAACATCTCGAATAAATACGCCAAGTGAAGAAAGAAACCAGGAAAACCCGAGTGCAACGATAATCAATGGAAAAAAAACTAACGGAATAAATACCACTGTCCAGTGAATGAAGCCGTTAAAAATCACGAACGCGATGAGTAACACCAGTAGACTGATTAAAGAGTGAAAAACAACACCGGCCAAACTGGTAATTGAAAGTGTCTCCAGCGGGAAGACTACTTTCTTAACATAGTTCACGTTCCCTATGATTAATGTTGGGGCACGCATTAATGTTTCAGCAAACAGTGTATGAACAATCAACCCAACAAAAAGTATAACAGCAAAATCTGTTTTTGACTCTCCAGCAGTACCCGTTCCCCATCGAGCCTTGAATACTACCGAGAAAACGAATGTATAAACTGTCAACATTAATATGGGGTTAATGAAAGACCAAAGCAACCCCATAACAGAACCTCGATATCTGCCTGTTATTTCTCGTTTAGTCATCTGAAATATCAGATTGCGATTCGCGCATACACTTTTCAGTAGTGCGAACATCGATGAAGATTTTATAGAATGCGGGTCCATTATAAATCCATTACTATCAGTACCAGACGTCTGTTAATCAAAAGGAAGCTTTACTCGTTCACTGATGTATTGAAAAAAGCTCAGCAAAGAAAACCTTGCCCGGACTTTTTTCTTATTACTCACAGCAGCTCAGAAAGTAATTTTCCACACTTATCTTTTTCTGAAAGAAGTGGTGATTCCATCGGCCACTCAATTCCGATTTCCGGATCGTTCCACAGTAAGCAACCTTCACTGCCTGGGTCATAATAGTTCGTACATTTATATTCAAAGTCAGCGAAGTCAGAGATCACCACAAAACCATGCGCCAGGCCCGGTGGAATCCAGAATTGTGTTTTATTCTCTTCAGAGAGATACACACCAACCCACTGCTTAAAGGTAGGTGATTCAGGGCGAATATCAACTGCTACATCAAATACTTCGCCTCTTACCACTCTCACCAGTTTTCCCTGCGGATTTTCACGCTGGAAATGTAATCCGCGCAAAACACCTTTAGAGGACCGCGAATGGTTATCCTGAACAAAATCACCCTCAATATTCAGAGCTGACAGGTAACGTTCTTTCTGAAAGGTTTCCAGGAAAAAGCCACGCTCATCGCCAAATACTTTCGGCTCAATAATTTTTACATCCGCAATTTTCGTGTCGATAATCTTCATACTAACTTACCTTCATACAGCGCCATCAGATATTGGCCATATTTGTTCTTCATCATAGGTTCGGCCAGAGATTTCAAACTTTCCCGGTCAATAAAGCCCATGCGATACGCAATCTCTTCCGGACAGGCAACCTTCAAGCCCTGGCGTGTTTCGATGGTTTGAATGAAGTTATTTGCTTCAATCAGGCTTTCATGAGTTCCGGTATCGAGCCAGGCGTGGCCGCGTCCCATAATTGAAACGGAAAGCTCACCTTTCTCCAGATAGAGATTGTTGATATCGGTGATTTCCAGCTCGCCACGCGGAGAGGGCTTGAGATTTTTAGCCATTTCAACCACGCTGTTGTCGTAAAAATACAGGCCGGTCACAGCATAATTACTTTTTGGCTCTTTGGGCTTCTCAACCAGTGAAATAGCTTTTCCTGTTTTATCGAACTCAACAACGCCATAGCGCTCTGGATCATGAACGTGATAGGCAAAAACGGTTGCACCCTGCTCTTTATTCGATGCCTCTTCCAACTGCTTATAAAGATCGTGGCCGTAAAAAATATTGTCGCCAAGAATCAAAGCACAGTTATCATCGCCCACAAACTCTTCACCAAGGATGAATGCCTGAGCGAGTCCGTCCGGACTTTCCTGAACTTTATATTGCAGGTTTAATCCCCACTGGGAACCATCGCCCAGCAGGCTTTCAAAACGCGGAGTATCCTGCGGTGTACTGATGATCAAAATATCCCGAATCCCCGCTAACATCAGGGTGCTCAACGGATAATAGATCATAGGTTTGTCATAGATAGGCAATAACTGCTTACTGACCGCCATTGTTACAGGATAAAGGCGTGTTCCTGATCCACCCGCGAGAATTATTCCTTTTTTACTTTTCACAACGTTTACCCTTCAATTTGTTAATCTGATGTCACAACATTCAGTTATATAATTCATCCAGCATACGAATCACCCCGAACTGCCAATCCGGCAAATTAAGTTCAAATGTGGCAGTGAACTTATCTGTACTGAGGCGGGAGTTAGATGGTCGCTTAGCGGGTGTTGGAAAGGCCGAGGTTTCAACTTTATTTACGGTTGCAACTTTCAGCGGCAAACCTTTTTTCCTGACATGTTCAATAACCGTTTCAGCATAGGCATGCCAGGTCGTAACACCTGAGGCAATAAGGTTATAAATTCCAGACTTTTCAGGTTGCGCGACTGTCATACGAATCGCATGAGCCGTGCAATCTGCAATTAATTCGGCACCTGTTGGCGCTCCGTACTGATCATCAATTACCGATAATGACTCGCGTTCCTGAGCAAGGCGGATCATGGTTTTCGCGAAGTTATTTCCTTTCGCGGCATAGACCCAACTGGTGCGGAAGATAAGATATTTTTCAGCGACGCTGATAATCGCGTCTTCACCTTCAAGCTTGGTCAGTCCGTAGGTATTTAGCGGTGCCGTGGCGTCCGTTTCCTTCCACGGTCTGGTACCGCTGCCATCAAAGACATAATCCGTTGAGTAGTGAACCACTAAGGCGTTAATTTCTTTCGCCGCTGCTGCCATCGCTTTGACGCTGGTAGCGTTGATCAGCCGGGCTTTATCAACTTCGCTCTCAGCTTTATCCACGGCGGTATAAGCCGTCGCGTTAACAATGACATCAGGTTTGAGCTTCAGGATACTATCGGCAATACCCACTGGGTTTTCGAAATCACCACAATAGTCCAGAGAGTGACGATCCAGTACCACTACCTTACCTAATGGTGCGAGCGCACGCTGCAGTTCCCAGCCGACCTGGCCGTTTCTGCCAAATAACAAAATATTCATTATTTGCGATTCTCATAGTTTTCTTTTAGCCAGTTCTGATAGGCACCACTTTTCACATGCTCAACCCATGTCTGGTTATCCAGGTACCATTCAACGGTTTTCCTTAATCCGCTTTCAAACGTTTCCTGAGGTGACCATCCCAGCTCTTTCTTGATCTTCTCAGCATCAATGGCATAACGACGATCATGACCCGGACGATCCTGGACATAAATAATCTGCTCTGCATAAGACGCAGCTTTCGGGCGCAGTTCATCCAGCAATTCACAAACCTTCAATACCACATCAAGGTTTTTCTTTTCGTTATGCCCGCCGATGTTATAGGTGGTGCCGGTAGCAGCTTTAGTCACCACGGTATAAAGCGCGCGGGCATGATCTTCAACATAGAGCCAGTCGCGGATCTGGTCACCTTTACCGTAAATCGGCAACGGCTTCCCTTCCAGCGCATTGCTGATAATCAACGGAATAAGTTTTTCCGGGAAATGGTAAGGACCATAGTTGTTGGAACAGTTGGTGACAATCACAGGCAGGCCGTAGGTACGTCCCCAGGCGCGAACTAAATGATCGCTGGCCGCTTTAGTCGATGAATAGGGGCTGCTTGGTGCATAAGGGGTGGTTTCAGTAAAAAGCGGTAAGTCGCCGGCCATTTCATCCGGGTGCGGAAGATCGCCATAAACTTCATCGGTAGAAATATGATGAAAACGGAATGCGTCTTTCTTTTCGGCAGGCAGCGAAGACCAGTATTGACGGCTCGCTTCCAGCAATGCGTAGGTACCCACAACATTAGTCTGGACAAATTCAGCAGGGCCAGTAATTGAACGGTCGACGTGGCTCTCAGCAGCCAGATGCATTACCGCATCGGGTTTAAATTCATTAAAAACTTCCTGCAACCCAGCACCATCACAAATATCAACTTTTCTAAAGTTATAGCGTGCGCTTTGGCTGACTGCGTCAAGAGATTCGAGATTGCCAGCATAGGTCAGTTTATCAACATTAATCACTTCATCATTGGTATTGTTGATAATGTGGCGAACCACCGCTGATCCGATAAACCCTGCACCACCCGTAATTAAGATTTTCATAACGTCTCGTTTATCCCGACTTACTCAGTAAGACTTACACCAAAATGAAATGGAAAATGCCTGTCTAACAGGCACGCTACCGCCCCTGGGTTACAGCTCCCACATAGCTGAGACGGCATCAAATTGCAGAAGCGGCATATCAAACTTATTTGCAGCTATCTTTCTGAATAATCACTCGTTTATCAAGGTAATTAATAAAGGGGGATTATCTTTAAACAGTTATTAATTCTATCACTCACTAAGATCAATGACGAATAAATTGCATTTCTCATCGGGGAGTTAGTGCAAATATTGACCGCTGTGTAGCGCGGAAGATGGTTACTGAGTCACAGAATCAACTCAATCAGATTTTGATGAAACAGGCGTAAGCCTGATTATATGAGAGGGATGGAAGAGATTGGCGGGTTGTAAACCCGCCGGGGAAGAGATTACTTAAACCCATTCGGGTTTTTTGACTGCCAGTTCCAGGTATCACGCATCATCTCATCGATGCCACGCGTCACACGCCAGTCCAGCTCGGTGTTCGCCAGCGATGCATCGGCCCAGAACGCAGGCAAATCACCATCACGACGCGGTTTAAATTCAAACGGGATCTGTTTTCCGGAAGCCTTCTCGAAGGCCTTAATCATTTCCAGCACCGAGAAACCTTTGCCGCCACCCAGATTGTAGGCTTTATAACCGGTGACCTTCGGCAGATGATCCAGCGCTTTGAGATGACCTTCAGCCAGGTCGACCACGTGGATGTAATCACGCTGGCAGGTGCCGTCTGGCGTATCGTAGTCATCGCCAAACACACCCAGTTTGTCCAGACGGCCAATCGCCACCTGAGCAATATACGGCAACAAATTGTTCGGGATACCAGCAGGATCTTCACCGATTTCACCCGACTCATGCGCGCCCACCGGGTTGAAGTAACGCAAAGCAATCGCATTAAAGTTGCTATCCGCTTTGGCGAAGTCACGCATGACCAGCTCAATCATCAGCTTGGAAGTGCCATACGGACTGGTGGTACCGCCAATCGGCGTGGTTTCCACATAAGGAACCGGGGCATCAGCGCCATATACGGTGGCAGAGGAACTGAAGATAAAGTTCCACACACCTGCACTGCGCATCTCTTCCAGCAACACCACCGTACCGGAGACGTTGTTGTCGTAGTATTCAAGCGGCATACGGGTGGATTCACCTACCGCTTTCAGTGCCGCAAAGTGGATAACCGCTGAAATATCATTTGCAGCGAACAGATCACGCAGGCAGGCGCGGTCACGGACGTCACCTTCAACAAATACTGCCTTTTTACCCGCCAGCTTTTCAACGCGATCAACAGCTTCGCGCGAAGCATTACAGAGGTTATCCAGCACCACAACGTCGTCACCGCGCTGAAGCAGCGCCAGCACCGTGTGAGAGCCGATGTACCCTGCTCCACCCGTTACCAAAATAGCCATGTTTACTCCTTTCAGCCGCGCAATGGCGCGGCACACGATGAGAAAAGCTTATTTTGCCAGGATTTTCTGAATGGCGGCGCGGAAATCACGGCCCTGGCTGTTATTACGCAGACCGTAGGAGACGAATGCCTGCATGTAACCCAGTTTACGGCCACAGTCGAAGCTGGTACCCGTCAGCAGGGTGGCATCAACCGGTTTTTTCTTGCCCAGCGCAGCGATAGCATCGGTCAGCTGAATACGGCCCCAGGCACCCGGCTCAGTGCGCTCCAGTTCCGCCCAGATATCAGCAGAAAGGACATAACGCCCTACCGCGGCCAGATCCGAATCCAGTGTGTTGACTTCTTCCGGCTTCTCAACAAAGTTGGTGATAGTGCCGACATCGCCAGGGTTATCCAGCGGTTGTTCAGTGGTGATCACCGAGTATTCAGAGAGGTCAGCTCCCGGCATATGTTTAGCCAGTACCTGGCTGCGTCCGGTTTCCTCAAAACGCGCTACCATGGCCGCCAGGTTATAACGCAGATGGTCGGCTGTCGAGTCATCCAGCAGCACATCCGGCAATACCACCACGAAGGGATTGTCGCCAATCATCGGACGCGCGCACAACACCGAGTGGCCGAGGCCCAGCGGATTGGCCTGACGGACGTTCATGATCGTCACGCCCGGTGGGCAAATTGATTGCACTTCGCTCAGCAGCTGACGTTTCACACGAGCTTCCAGCAGGGCTTCCAGCTCGTAAGTGGTATCGAAGTGGTTTTCCACCGCATTTTTGGAAGCATGGGTGACCAGCACAATCTCCTTGATGCCTGCAGCCACGCACTCATCAACGATATATTGGATCATCGGTTTATCAACGACAGGCAGCATTTCTTTTGGAATCGCTTTTGTCGCAGGGAGCATATGCATACCGAGACCCGCAACCGGGATTACAGCTTTAAGCTTGGTCATATTTATTCCATTTCATGAAGTGAATACGTGGGGTCGATTATGCAGGATCGGCCGGAACAGCAAGTATAATCTTTATCTGAAAAACCGGCACTAACTCTCTGTCATAACATGAAAAAACGCTTTTTTCGGCCCCAACCGTGACGCCAATTGGCGGGTAATTAGAATCGCTAACCCACTGTAAAACAGTGAGGGAGCCAGGAGAAAGTCAGAATTGATAAGACCAGCCATTTTCAGACTGATCATGTCGTCGCGGCGCACTTAATTACGCCGCGACCTTAGGTTGTCAAAGGTTACAACCAGCCTGCAAACCATTCTGGCATCACAAACAGGTTAAAGTGGTTTACCAGCAACATCAGGCCGACAAACACCACCGAGACCGAAACCCACTGGCGCGCATAAGGCATAAAGCGAATGCCGATAACGGGTTTGATAAAGAAAGGATGGGCAAAAGCGGAGATCAACACCTGTGAAATCGACAGTGTCAGCGCCACGTAGATGACGTTAGGCCAGATCAGCGTGGTCGCCAGCACCACCAGCACCACCAGGCTGGCAACGACATTCCAGTAGAACTCAACGTTGGTACGCCCGTTCGCCTGGGAAATCGCCCCGGTCAGCCCGCCCATCGGACGCAACATGCCAAACAACAGCATCAGTGGGATCAGATGGTAGACCTGCTCATGAGATGCACCATACAGCAGACGCACAATCACCGGGGACAGAATACCAATCGCCAGATACATGGTACTGCTGAACAGCATGATGACGAGCGTGCCTTTCAGGAACAGCTTCTTCAGCTGTTCCGGATCGTGCTGCTTCTCAGCAAAACGCGGTAGCGCCAGGCGGTTGATCACCGGCGAGACCAGCTTCAGCGGTTGCAGGATCAGCTCTTTCGCCAGCGAGTAGATCCCCAGCATATCGGCACCCATTACTTTCCCGACGATCAGGGCATCTGCCTGCGTGCGTAGCTGGTTAATGGTCTGCGACCCCAGCTGATAGATACCGTAACGCACGGCGGCGATAAACGTTGCCCGATCGAATTCCCAGGTTGGACGCCAGGATTTCTCGCCAAAGTAAATCATGCACAGAATGCGCGTGAAGGCATTAATAAACAGACCGAGGATAGCCGCCGCAACGGTCAGCGATGTGAAATACAACATTGCCACGGTGCAAAGAAAGGCAAACAGCTTGGTCACCATCTCAATCTTCGCCAGCAGCACCATGCGTTTGGTTTTGACAAAGTGCGCCTGATACTGTGAAAGATGCCCGAGAACCAGGAAGTTGAGGCTGGTCAGCATAATCAGCCCGGTCAACTCCGGCAGGTGATAAAACCATGCCACCGGCCAGGCAATCATCAACATAATCAAGCCGGTACAGAAGCTGAGCGAAACGTTCACCCAATAAATAGTGCTTTGCTCACGCCGGGTAATGTTCTGACGATGCACGATGTAGCTGCTCATCCCCATGTCCTGTAGTACCCCGGCCACCGCCAGAATGGCGTTGATAATCGCCAGTAAACCCAGCTCATGCGCTTCCAGCCTGCGTGCCAGTACGCTGAGTTGTAATACCTGCAACACTGCGGCGAAGCAGGTGCTGCCAAATAGCCAGACGGCTTGTGACTTTAATCCACTCACACCATGCGCTCCAGAATTTTTGCCAGCTCGCCATAGGCGATATGCTGATTGAACTCGGTTTCCACTTTGTGCCGTGCGGCAGCAACGACGGGTGCGATATCTACATCCCCACGCGACAGACGCAATAAGGTTTGCGCCAGCTCCCCGGGGTCATTTTCTGAAACCAGCCAGCCACTCACGTTGTTCTGAATCAGTTCAGGAATGCCGCTGTGGAAGGTGGAAACCACCGGCAGCCCTACTGCCATCGCTTCCATCAGCGCCACCGGAATCCCTTCCATATCGCCGTCCGCTGCAGTTTTGGAAGGCAGCAAGAAGATATCGGCTTCACTTAGTGCCTGACGAATCTCCTCCTGAGGCTTAAAGCCCGGCATGCTGACATAATCTTCCAGACCGGCGCGCGCAATATGTTCGCGCATCATGCCGTCCTGCTCACCATTACCAATGATGGTGAACTGGAACTGCCCACCTTCATTGCGCAGGATTTCACTGGCTTTCACCGCCACATCCAGACCTTTCTTTTCAGTGAGGCGTGCGACTGAAACAATGCGTAGCGGCGTATGGAAAGTTTCACGCGGCTGGAAATTAAATTTCTCCGGCTCAATGCCCATCCGCGTGACGTGTATCTTCTCTGCCGGGCAACCCATCTCAATCAACTTGTTTTCCCACAAATGGCTGATGGGCAGCATCAGCTCACTCTGGCGGAACAGATTGAGATAGTCCTGTTTATGTTCTTCCAGAATATGACGACGAGAGATGTCCGCGCCGTGGAAGACCGTGGCCTGTTTACCCCGCAGCACGCCAAGCTCGCGCAGCTTATTCGCCAGCGCACCTGCGTAGCCAAAGTGCACCAGAAATACGTCAGCGGTGAAGGTTTGCCTGGCATTGGCCACGATCGCGGGCAACAGCAGTTTGCTGGATTGTGCGCCATAACGGCGCACGTTGAGGGATTTAAGCAGTGAAGGTTTGCCAATTTTCGGCAGCATCAGTCCGATGCGTTGGGTGAGCTTATCGAGGTTCGATACCTTCTCTTCCGGCAGCAGATAGTGGGTTTTTGCTGCCAGATTGTAGTCATCAAACGCGGCATGGCGATTAATCAAGTCGCCCGGAAACACGGAGATCACCTCCACGTCATAACCGGCATCAATGAAATGCGTTACCTGATTGAGGACAAAGGTCTCAGAGGCAACCGGAAAACGCATGGTGAAAAAGGTCAGCTTCATCACTTCACCCTAAGACGTTGAGAATTTCTTCAGTGATTCGGTTGCCAATCTCACGCTCCTGCGCCACCGCTGCATCAACTTTCTGCTTCACATTGTCGTAGTCAGCCAGCACAGTCTGCACTTTATCGATGAGCGAGCCATCCATCAGGCTCTGCACATCGGTTGCCATTTGCGGCAGGCCAAGCTGGTTCATCACACCCAGTGACTTGTGTTCATAGTTGATAGCAACGGCAGGTGTGCCGAAATTCATGGAAATAATGGCGGAATGCAGGCGGGTGCCGATCGTCAGATGGCAGTGGCTTAACAAAATGCCGAGTTCGAGGTCGTTGAATTCGTCCATGATCACATGGTAATGCTCCGGATGATCAACGCTGTCACGCAGCGTCAGCGCCACCATGCGGTCATCTTTGGCATAGCTATCGATACCGGTGCAGGTTGAGAAGGCCACCACCTGATAGCCGTCGGCGATCATCGCATTGATCACCCGACCAAACGCCGCTTCGTATTCTTTTTGCGTAACGCCGAGACGTTTATCGAACGGGGCCAGCTCACGCACGGTAATCGCGATAGTTTTGCGTGAGCTGATAATCTCTTTCCAGTGCAACAGGTTATGGCTGGGATTTTCTACCTCACGCGCCTGCACCAGAAACGCGGTATCGACACCTTTCTTAACTTTGCTGGTGGTGACGCCATCCTGCTTCAGCCGCTCATAGCTGACCTCTTCACGCAGCACCAGGCTATCAACGCGGTCGAACACGAAGTTCGCCAGTGCATTGACGCGCGGGTTTTCAAAAGGTCCGACGGAATGCCCAATCATATACAGCGGCTTTTTCGCCATGAGCGCACACAGCGCATGGTCAAACTGGGTCACGCCATACAGATCGACGAAGAAAGATCCCCCGACCTGGATAATGGCATCATAAGGTTCAAGGCTTTTGGTGAATTCGGCCAGATGCGGCGGCACAGAGA
Organism: Pantoea sp. App145; assembly: GCF_047947045.1. NCBI lineage: Bacteria > Pseudomonadati > Pseudomonadota > Gammaproteobacteria > Enterobacterales > Erwiniaceae > Pantoea > Pantoea sp. App145. The sequence continues at coordinate 74,595 of NZ_CP133290.1, read as the reverse complement.
ATGATTTATATAATCCCCCCTTTCCCAGATGCGCCATCATAATATCCGGCATCAAACGGTTAGCCACTTTACGCTTTACGCTTCCCACTAACCCTTTAGCTGATTTGTTATTGTGCAGGAACAGAGAATCCTGCAGGATTTCCTGTTGCAGTAAGTACCCAGAGCTGGTTGGATAACGGCTGATGACGTCGATATCCAGATCACCACGCGCGGACTGAAGTGAATCAATCAGCCCGCGTAAAATCGCGCCATCCCCACGATTTCCACAGGTATGGTTACCCACCAATAAAATCTTCATAAAAACTCCAGATAAATTTTTGTAATTTTCTACAAGCCGCCATTTTCCTGGCCTGGCAAAAGTGAACTCTGTGTAAAAAGGACTGCAAGAGAGGCGAACGCCTGAAAAAAACTGCTCCATTTAATCCGGCCGCACTCCTGTTTGCGGCCGGTTTGCTGATGAACGTATTACGATTTCAGAGCGAAATACGGCAGTGCACAGGGCTCGCCATTAATCACCACCGAGATAAAACCTTTGGGTTCACGGGTATCAACCTGCTCCGGTTTCAGCATGCGTGAGGCCATCAACAGATCGCCCTGCTCATTGCCGCCAATACCGGCTTTACCGTTGTGCAGACTGAAACGCTGCGGTGCCTGCTGACTACCGCTGGCAGGCGTTCCCTGCGTCATGGTGGCATCGACGCGCGCACAGCGACCGGCGAGGAAGCGATCCTTCGCGGTACTTTTGATCAGCACAACAGTGGCGGGTGTCCAGCCGGCCAGTTTGACGAACACTTTGGTGTCCGTGTCAGTACGCGGTTCATAGCGCACATCCACCAGCGGTGAACTGCCTTCCGCAGACCAGCTGGCTTCCGCCTTGCTTTTCTTGCGCTGCAAGTGGATAACCGCCCGGCCACCGGTGCCTTTGCCGTCGATCGGGTTCATCAGCGGTTGGTTGTCCGTCCCATTACTGAATTGCGCCTGACCAAACACCTCAATTTCCCAGCTATCACCCACGGCAGGTGAATAAAAATTCCCCAGCTCAAACCAGGTTTCCTGATTGGTGTTGTTCGACAGGCGAAAACGTGAAGTGATGTAGTTGTAATTCAGGCTGCCGTCGATGGCGACGCCATAGGATTCAACGCGCGTCGAACCCATCTCCCAGATATTCAGCCAGCGCTCGCCCTCCAGCGAGTTATCGATCCAGCTACCGGCCTGCAGATTGGTCTGGCGCATATTCAGCCGTGAGTTACGGGCAATCAGCGGGTTCTTACAATCTTCCAGGCTCAGTGCATCAATGATCCATTGGCCATTGGAGATATCGCCGGGATTTTCGGTGTGCTCAATCCAGCCGTTATGAATGATCGACTGGCTGCAACGTGGCAGATTCAGCACCATCCCGCCTTTACAGTGCTGGGCATTGAAGTTGGAAAGTTCAATGGCGGTGCTGTGATCCCAGTTACCCGCTTTCTGCCCGGACCAGCTGGCTTTAATCACATCGCCTGTACAGCCGTTGGCGTACCACTGGTCGATTTTGCAATCCAGCGTATCCAGCAAACTTAACGAAACACCGCCCACCTGGTTAAAGCGCAAACAAGCCCCACGGAAGAACTGGCCTCCCGGGCAGGTATTACGGAATAACCCCTGCTTATTCGGACGCTTGTCGCTGTTACCGTTAAAAATCAGGTTAGAAATTTCGGTCCAGCGGGCATTTACCTGAAACAGGAATTCGGAACGCCCATCCGAAACCAGCGTAGTGGCCGGGAAATAGCCAAAGTTCACCATCGCACCAGAAATACGGAAGAAGCGCTGTTGCTGGTCACCGAAATCACAACCGGAAACAAAGAACGTCCCCGCCGGGAACTGCACGCAAATCGGCTGATTAGCATCCTGCGACCATTGATACATCGCCTTGATGGCAGGTGCGGCATCGGTTTTGCCGTCAGCGATCGCGCCGAAATCGAACAGCGTCAGACGGTTGAAATCTTCCACCACGCGACGCCAGGTAAAACCGTTACCGCTGAACATCACGCCGCTATCGTCTTTGCCATCACCAAAGGCACCGACAAATTCGCCACCGCCCACTTCCAGACCTTCATGCCAGCTTTTCAGCTTGATTTTGGCACCGGCAAACAGCGGACGGGTTTTACGCAATTCCTCTACCGAGGGGATTTCCCCGATCAGCTGGTAACCATTGGGTTGCGCCAGGCGCTGACTGAAGTTGCTTTGATTGGGACGACTGACGTCATCAATGGAAAACAACGTATTGCCGCTGTTGTCTTCAACGGCCATCGAGTGAGCAGGATCAGCGATTAACGCCGCATTATCGTGGATAAATTGCGCAAAATTGCCCTTATTCAACGCAATCGGCTGACTGATTTGCGATATTTTGCCGCTGGCATCACGCAGATAAACCGGGATTTGGTTACCCGCTTTGCTGGCATCGCTACCGGCCTTACCAATCCACAATTTGCCCTCAAAGTTCTGCCAGAATTGCGGCGGCATGGTGTAAACATTTTCCGGCGTGAGAATCGGGACATCTCCCTGCGGTACGCTGGAAGGGTCGACCGCCTTCAATGCTGGCTGGCCATTTTTTGCGGCATAGCTGGAAAATGCACTCACCGAGAGCGCAGCAACAATGGAGGAGGCTGCGGTTTGTAAGACTTCTCTTCTTTTCATGCATCAAATCCCGTGGTCATGGGGCCGCCAGGCGGCCATAAGTGTGTCCCCGAGGTAGCCGTAGGCTTCATGCGGCGCTAAATCAGCGCCAGCCAGCTTTGTTTGATCTCTTTGCCGTCAAACTTCAGCGCCGTTTCTTTGGTTTTCTCGCTCATGCGGTAGAACAACGCATCGTCACTGGCGAGTTGGTCCATACGTGCCAGGAAAGTGGTTTTGTCATTCATGGGTACCAGGAAGCCATCTTCGCCATGATTGATAATTTCCTGCGGTCCGGTCGGGCAGTCATACGCCACCACCGGCAGCGACCAGGATTTGGCTTCCAGCAGCACCAGCGGTAATCCTTCATAACGCGAGGTCATCAGCGCCATGTCGCTGCCACGGTAGTAATCATTGATGTTGCTGACTCTGCCGACGAAATTGACGCTGCCCGTGATCCCCAGCTGTGCAGCCTGATCGTGTAATTGCTGGCGTACCTCACCGTCTCCGGCGACAACCAACGTCCAGTCAGGGTGGGTTTTGCTGAAATCAGCCCAGATATCCAGCAGCAGGTCGAAACCTTTCTGATGTTCGAGGCGGCCAATGGCCAGCGCCTGACGGGTACGCGTGTGACGCGCAAAAGATTTGTACACCACCGGATTGGGAATCTGCTGGCTGGGAATATTCCAGCGGCTGAAGACCTGATGGTCTTTATCGGTCAGCACGATCACCTGGTCATAGAAGCGCAGCAGCAGCCATTTCAGCAATTTGATCGGTTTACTAAAGGAGTTGATGGCGATGTGCTCGCAGGCATAGGCTTTGAAGCGCTTTTTCTTCATGGACATCAAGTTCCAGAAGGCAAACATCACGCTGAGACGCCCCATGCTGATGAGGAAAACGCTGTCGAACCCTTCCTGCTGGATGCGGGCCACCGCGCTTTTAATCGGATTACTGTGTCCGGCAAAGCTGACAATCTCTTTGGCATGGGTAAAGGGGTAAAACGGCTTTCCGCTACCTTCCAGCGAATAAACGGTCACCTCATGCTGTTCGCCGAGACACTCCGACATAAAGTTGCAGATGTTTTCCGTACCCGCGTACGAATAAGCATCCTTAATCACCAGTACAATCTTTTTCATGAAACGCTTTCCACCTCAAACGCGCAAATGATGCCGGTATCAACGATGCTTCAGGGTGAAAAGCACACCGTTCACCATATACCAGCCGTAATAGTAATAGATTTTTAAGGGATTGTTTTTATAGATAATTCTTAATAATTCGAGGTGCCATTTTGCCGCTTTATTTTTGTTACGAGACAGCGAATCACCCAACTCGTAATAGTTCACCAGCGTCTTCTGGATCACCCGGGCTTGCCGGTAACGGAGAAACAGCTCGTAGAGGAACAGGAAATCTTCATGGCCTTTACGCTGAAAGAAGATGCCCTGCGGAGGACGGCGAAAACAAACTGAAGAGAAGCAGACGCGATACTGCTTCTTCACGAAGTTTTGCTGTTGCAGATAGGGTTTGCTGTAGATGATATCGTGGTCAGCGCTTTTGGTTTTGTAGTGGTAATGGGTAATAACAAAATCGTCACCGGCAGCAATAGCAGCGGCCTGTTCAGCCAGCTTTTCCGCATGCCATTCATCATCGCTATCAAGGAAAGCGATGATCTCTTGCTGTGCAGCACGCAGCCCGACATTACGGGTCTCTGCCGCACCCTGGTTCATCTCATTGTTGAGAATAGTGATACGCGCGTCCTGGCAATGTTCACGTACTAAAGCCAGCGAATCGTCGGTCGATTTATCGTTGATCAGATAGAGATGCCAGTCGCTATAGCTCTGATCGAGAATCGACTGCACCGCACGCAATACCGTCTGGCGCGCGTTATACATCGGCATCACAATGCCGATGGTGCCTACATGATTTTTCATCTGAATACCCGTAAGAGGAGATGACAGGAAGTACAAAAAATTGCCCCGGTCTGGGAGCAAGTGAAATCAAAAGAACCACCAATCAGGAAACAGCCCTGCTGCCAAAGAAACGGGATTTCACCTTGTTCATCAGACGGCTCATGAAGTAAGCCTGGTTATCTTTGTTAGTCAGGAAGAAGTAACGCGCGAAGCTGACGCTCGCCAGTAGCGAGTTGCCATCCATTTTGTACCGCAGCGGCAGTTTGAACGCTTTGTAGGTGTGGATATCGCGCGCCGTCAGATAGGGTTTCATGGTATCGAGCCAGAAGAAGGAGTATTTCACCGACTCCCCTTTATGCTTCGAGCCAAATTTGGTCACCAGATGGTAGGTCGCCAGCGGTTTATCAATCATGACGAATTGATAGCCCATGCGATCGGCGCGAATGCAGAAGTCATAGTCCTGGTGGCGAATATAGCGCGTATCGAATTTGATCTGTTCGGCATCGGCACGCTTCAGCACGATGGTACTGGTCTGGATGAAGCCATAACAACCAAACAGATATTCAGCCACGGTTTCGTTGTTACCGGGTGGCTGCATCGGCATCACTTTCAGGAAGCTACCGTCCTGGTGAATATTCACCTGACTAAAGATGACATAACGCGACTTGCCCTGTGCCTCAAGATTAGCGATGGTGCGCGAGACTTCCAGCAGCTTGTCCGGATGCCATTCATCGTCGGCATCAAGAAAACTGATGAAATCACCGCTGGCGAGTTCAATCCCTTTATTGCGCGCCCCTGCCCCATTGAGTTTTACCTCAGAGAGCTCCAGCCTGATGTCCAGGTCCTGATAGCGATCGCTGCGCACCACCTGCGCCAGTTCAGCCGCATCGGCTGATTTGTCATCCACAATGATGACTTCAAAATTGCGATAACTCTGCGCATTGACGCAATCCAGCGTCGTCACAATCGACTTCGACGCGTTATAAGCGGGAATTACAATTGAGAAGTGGATATCCTGCATTGCCAGCACCTCTTAAACAGCTGTTCCAGATTCAACGGTATACTCCGCCACCTGATGATGGGAATCGGCTTTTTTCCTAAAAAATCATGCCGTTATATCCATTTCTCATTAAGCAGTTGCCTACCATTACGGAATTACCTAAGCGTGTGCTGTGTGTATAAGTGTTTAAAAATCAGTGCAAAACGCACGATAAAAACGGGGCGGATAAACCGCCCCGAAAGAGTGTCTGTCTCTTAGCTTTTGGTTTCTTTGCCGTATTCGTAGTTGTAGTAGTCGTAGCCATAACCGTAGACATTCGACGCTTTACGCACCACGGCGTTGAGGATGACGCCTTTGATCTCAATACCGTTCTGCGCAAAGCGACGGTAACTGACATCCAGCTCTTTGGTGGTGTTGGTCTCAAAACGCGCCACCATCAGCGAGGTTCCGGCCAGCTTACCGATAATGGAAGCGTCGGTTACGGCCAGGATCGGCGGCGTATCGATCAACACCAGGTCATAGTTTTTACCCGCCCACTCCAGCAACTCACCCATGCGACGATGCATCAGCAGCTCTGAGGGGTTAGGTGGCACCTGACCACGTGGCAGGAAATCAAATCCGTACGCGCCTTTCTGAATCATACCCGGAGAGAACTCACTCTTGCCGGATAACACGTTAGACAGGCCAACTTTGTTTTCCGCACCCAGCAGTTCGTGGGTATAGCCGCGACGCATATCACCATCGATGAACAACACGCGTTGACCCGCTTTCGACACCAGCGTTGCCAGGTTGGCACAGATAAAGGTTTTACCAATACCCGGGCTGGCACCGGTGATCATCAGAATGTTGTTCTTCGCTTCCATCATCGCGAAGTGCAAGCTGGTACGCAGGCTACGAATCGCTTCGATGGAGAGGTCAGTCGGGTTGCCCAGCGCCAGCAGCGTATTGTGCGGGTCACTTTTCTCTTTGTGCCCACGCCGCGCCAGTGCTTCGGTATCCTTCTTACGCTGCCAGTCAGACAACGGCACGCTGGCATAAACGTTCATACCCAGTTCTTCCAACTGCTCCGGGTTTTCAATACCGTGATGGAACACCGCTTTCAGCAGAATAATGCCGACGGACAGCACCAGACCCAGAATCAGGCTGGCGGCAATGATCAGCAATTTCTTCGGTGCGACAGGCGAGCCAGCGGTTTCTGCCTGGTCAATGATGCGCACATCCCCGACGGTACTGGCTTTACTGATACCCAGCTCCTGCTGACGATTCAGCAGTTGCATGTAGATTTCCTGCCCTGCCTGCACATCACGGGTCAAACGCAGGATCTCCTGCTGGGTCTGCGGCATCTGTGCAATTTTCTTGTTCAGATTGGCCTGCTCGTCTTCCAGCGTTTTGCGTTTTTCCAGCAGCGCACGGTAAGTCGGGTGATCTTTGGTGTACAGCTGCGACACTTCAGCTTCACGGAAGGTCAGCTCATTCAACTGGCTCTGCACACTAACGGAAGAATCCAGCGCTGATTTCGCCTCCAGTGACATATCTACCGATTCGTTTTCACGACGATAGGCGTTCAGTTTGTCTTCGGCTTCATTCAGGTTATCGCGTACCATCGGCAGCTGATTGCGCAGGAAATCAAGGCTCTTCGCTGCCTGTTCCGATTTGCGCTCAACGTTCTGCAACAGATAGTTGTTAACGATCTGATTCAGCACGCGGCTGGCCTGATCCGGATCTTCGTCCTGATATTCCAGACCCAGCACGCCAGTGTCTTTCGCTTTATCAGCAACCGTCAGACTGCCCAGCACCGCTTTGATCGCCTGCAGATCGCTCAGCTTGGTGACATCAAAGCTGGTGCCGGCATCCGCCTGAATACCGCTTACCAGCATGGTGACTTCACCGTGCTGTTCCAGCTGGCCCACGCGGCCTTTAAACAACTCGTCCCCATTGCTGGTCACGGTGTAGGTCTGCGGCCCGGTTACTTCCAGCTGCACGGTACGTTTGTCGATTGAACGCGGGATTTCCAGACGCGTAATAGCAATCTGCGCCGGTTTGTTGCCCATCAAACGCGACAGACCTTTACCGATGATCGGGAAATAGTTCTGCTGCACCACGGTATCCAGACCAAGATCGTCCACCGTTTTACCGATGACCATGCGCGATTCAAGAATCTGAATCTCGGTATCGGAAGCCGGTGTTGACGGCAGGATATCCTGCAGATCGTTCAGCACCGAGTTGGTGTTCTTCTGCTCGACCTGCACCATGGCATCGGCGCTATAGATCGGCGTGGCAAACAGTGTGTAGAGGGTTCCCACCAACATGAAGAAGGCGGTAACGGCAACAATGACCCACCGATGGTCAATGAGTTGTCCCACAAGATGCGCCAGATCCCATCCATTCGAATCCTCTTTCGGCGCTGTCATAACCTTGTTTTTTATATTCATGGATAATCCCAACTATCGGCTTAGTACGTTGACCCATTTCTGGGTAGCGTGTTCCAGTAACCCGTAAACCTCTTCAAAGGCCTCACGGCTTTTTTTGTACGGATCCGCTATTTCCTGTTGGTTGAGCCAGTGCCCAAGCAGCATGGTTTTCCCGCGTGCGGCTGGATCGATCCGATTTACCTGCTCAACATGACGCTTTTCCATCACCAGAATCAGGTCATAGTCACGGCACATTTCGGCCGTTAACTGCTGAGCCTGGTGACCTGCCAGTGACACGCCATGTCTGGCAGCCACATCACTGGCAGTTTGATCTGCCGGGGAGCCACGCAGAGCACCCAGCCCCGCAGACGCTACCCGGGTTTCAGGTAAAGCGCGTTTGAACAAACGCTCCCCGGTCGGGGAGCGGCAAATGTTGCCGACACAGACGACTAACACGGAGCTAATCATGGTTAAACCTTAGTTATCCCATGTATGGAAACGCAGAGCTGCGGAGCTTGCATCGTCGATACCTACGATGGTTGGCAGCAGCGCGGAAATAACACGGTTCCAGCGGGTGAGCGGAGTGGAGGTGACATACACGATGTCGTACGGCTCCAGTTGGAATTCAGTACCCATCACCATTGATGCAGCATCTTTGGTATTCAACTGATAGATGTTGGCGATCTTGGTACGGTTGCTGCCACGAATAGGACGAATGACGAACACGCCGGTGGCATCTGCCGTGGTCTGATCCATGCCCTGAGCATTGCCCAGCGCTTCAGCCAGCGTCATGCCGCTGCGGTCCATTTTCAGCGTGGTTTGCTGCTTCACTTCACCCATAACGAAGACCTTCAGATCGTCGTTACGTGGGACGTAAAGAATATCGCCCGGATACAGCAAGTGGTTCTGGCTCAGGTCACCGTTTTGCATCAGCGCCTGCAGCGAAATGCGCTGTTCGCGGCCACCGTGCGTCAGCACCACGTTACGCCAGTCGGCATCCGCCGTCAGACCCCCTGCGGCGTTGACCGCGTCCAGTACCGTAAGCGGTACGTTGGTAATCGCCTGCTGGCCTGAAGTCGTCACCGAACCGCTGATATAGGTTTTTTGTGAACGGAAGGCAGCGACGTTCACATCCACCTGCGGACTTTCGATGTACTGCGCCAGACGGCGCGCGATTTCGGCACGGATCTCAGTCACGGTTCTACCCGCAACCCGCACTTTGCCGATATAGGGATAGAAGATCGTACCATCAGCCTGCACCCAGTTACCGGTGTCGCTGGCACTGCGGTACTGGCCCGCAGGGGTGGTCAATTCCGGGTGATCCCACACGGTGACGTTCAGTACATCACCAATGCCGACACGATATTCATAGCTCTGAATTTCGTTCTGCAACGCCGGGTTGGCTTGCGCCACCAGCGGTTTCGGGCGCATCTGCTCAACCAGACGCGGTGTTAAAGGAAAGACGTTAACGTATTTGTCGATGTCAAAATTGCTGTCCTGCTGCTCAATGACATCTTTTCCGCTAGTGGAAAGGCGCTGACCTGGCTCGATCGTGCACCCGGAGAGAATAGTGGCCGATACCAGTAACGGTATCATTTTAATTTTCATTGTAATCATCTGGATCTTCGCTATCAGTTAATGATTGATAGAGGCGAAAACGCCGCTGTGTAAGCGTCTTACAAAAATAAAGCCGACGGGTTAAACACCGAAACTGTGGGTCATTATCATTGGCTCCCTGGGTTTTATGTTGTCGCCGTGCCCTCGCTGTCTATCAATAAGCTCCGTCGCGTTTCAGCACTACGCCAATCGTCTTAAACAGAATCGCGATGTCATTCCACAGCGACCAGTTTTTGACATACCACGAATCGAAATAGACGCGCGTTTCATAGTCAACGTCGTTACGACCGCTGACCTGCCACAATCCCGTCATGCCTGGTTTCGCCATCAGGTAATAATCGACGTCACCGGCATAACGGCAGAGTTCATCTTCGATAACCGGACGCGGTCCCACCAGGCTCATATCGCCACGGACCACGTTCCACAGTTGCGGTAACTCATCCAGACTGGTTTTACGGATAAAGTGACCGACTTTCGTAATGCGGGGATCGTTCTTCAGTTTGAAATCTTTGTCCCACTCGGCGCGCGCCACCGGATCGGTACGCAGTACCTCTTCCAGCACCTCTTTTGAGTTGATCACCATCGAGCGGAATTTGAGACATTTGAACTTGCGCCCATTCATACCGACGCGTTCATGGCCGTATATCGGGTTGCCACCGTCACGTCCCACCAGGAATCCCAGCACCAGTAATGCCGGTGACAGCGCAATGATGATGCTGAGCGCGCCAACAACATCGAAGACACGTTTCAGGCAACGCGAAGTCCGCTTCGCCAGGTTGTTATTAACCCGCAGGATCATCACTTCGTGGCTGAAGATATACGCCATATCGGTGCCATAGAGCGGCACACCACGCAGCGTTGGGATAACGGAAACTGAGCGACAGTTGTGCATAGCGAGCGTCTTCAGCCAGTTATCACGATGCTGGCTCTGCTCAAACTCCACCGCGACGATAAATTGCGTCTCAACGTTGGTGAGCTGCCACAATTCCTGCTCATTACGCAGCACCGGAACACCGGCAATGCTGGTCTGTGGGCAACTGCCATCCACATCGAAAAAAGCGATCACATCAAATCCCATCACTTCTTCGCTTTGCAGTGCCTGCCAGGCTTCTTCGGCATTCTTGTTACTGCCGATGATAATGGTCTGCTTTTTCCACAGGCCAAAATGGTTCAGGACGCGTTTTGACAGGGCACGACCCAGTGGAATTAGGATTAATGCCAGAAGCCAGGTCAGTACCCAGACAAAACGCGACATCTGCCACTGTGACAGTGCGGTAATTGACAAATCGATGACAGAGAAAATAAGAATGGTACGAAAGATCTCTTTTAGCTCGAACCAGAAAGGCTTGCGATAGGTGAAATGTCGCAGGCGAATCCAGAACCAGCCAACACAAATAATCGACAGACAGATGTGTGTGGCGATTTTTAAATCGAGGTCTTTTTCAGAAATATCTGCCAGTGGGGAGTTCGTGAGCGAATTAATCAGCGCCAGAGCAATAAACAACGCCGCGTTGAAACAAATTAAATCCGAGCACGCCAGTAAAATTTTAGTGAGGAGACTTTTATAGGTAAATTCGTTATCGCGCATAATTAACTCTTTATTTTATTTCCCTAATCCTTAATGCCACAAGACTGCGTAATAAATGAGCGATATAAAAAACTGTCACGAAAGCAGCAATCTGGGGGGTATATCTTCGGCGTTGATGCCAGTTCTTTTGCAGTCACACCCAGAAAATTATGATAAATACCAACAGATTAGTCCGAGTTCCTGCTGATACCCCTGCAAAGTAACCCCCCAGGAGAGAAAAGCACTTCGGACACGCTACCGCCCTTGGCTGTCGCTGCCAATACCGCTTTACTCACCCTATTTCCTGTCTGTGAACGACCTTAAAAGCCATGACAATAACTGGCCTTAACCTGGGCACGATCACAATTCTCAACATTAAGAAGCTAAACAGCGCGCTATTAACAACATAAGCGCAGACATTTACTAACACGTTGCTATACTAGTTATTACTGGCTTGTTTACAAGTAGACCCCGTGTTCCCTGCTCTATTTTAGGAAAAAGACTACCAGTCATTAGTATTGATGCCATCCCTTTCAGGCCATTCCCACGCAAAAATCAGAATAATTCGATACTCACCTTCTGCGCATTTCGCATTAAAAATGCACATCGACGCATGAAGAAAAAAATTAATAGTGGTGATATCAGGCGCATGTTGTTTATCCATACATTCAACTTATCTGTAAAAAATAGCATTTAGGAATATTCCTTATTATCATGAGCACCCTATGTAATACGGTGATCAGGCGCTATTTGTTCCCTGGCTGAGGATTAACTATGATAAGACTAAGCTCATTCTCAGACATTCAGGTGATGAAAGCATGTTGGCGTGGATCACTGATCCCTCGCTCTGGGCCGGATTAGTCACGCTAATCGTTCTTGAGCTGGTGCTGGGCATTGATAACCTGGTTTTCATTGCCATTCTGGTGGAAAAATTACCTTCGTCGGTACGCGATCGCGCCCGTGTGATTGGTCTGCTGCTGGCGCTGGTATCGCGTCTGCTGCTGCTGGCCTCGCTTTCCTGGTTGGTTACCCTGACCCAACCCCTCTTTACCTTCTGGCAACATAGCTTCAGTGCGCGCGATCTGCTGCTGTTCGCGGGCGGTGTATTTCTGCTGTTTAAAGCCACAACCGAATTAAATGACAGGCTGGAAGGCAGCGACGAAGACGACGGTCAAACTAATAATGGTGCTAAATTCTGGCCCGTCGTGGCGCAAATCGTGGTGCTGGATGCCATCTTCTCGCTTGATGCGGTGATCACCGCAGTGGGTATGGTGAATGAATTGCCGGTGATGATGACGGCAGTCACCATCGCCATACTGCTGATGTTGCTGGCCAGTAAACCCCTCACGCGTTTCGTCAATGGCCATCCCACCATTGTCATTCTCTGCCTGAGTTTCCTGCTGATGATTGGCTTCAGCCTGGTGGCAGAAGGCCTTGGCTTTATCATCCCCAAGGGATACCTGTACGCCGCCATCGGCTTCTCAATCCTGATTGAAATATTCAACCAGCTGGCGATATTTAACCGCCGCCGTTTTCTTTCTGCTGGCCGTCCGCTGCGTCAGCGCACTGCTGAAGCGGTGCTGCGTATTTTACGTGGTGAAGCGCAACGTGCGGAGCTGGACGCCGACACCGCATCGCTCCTCGCGGATAGCGAGGAAGGCGCGCTGTTTAATCGCCAGGAACGGCGCATGATTGCGCGCGTACTGGGGCTGGGACAGCGACAAATCAGCAGCATCATGACCTCACGCCATGACGTTGAACATATCGATTTGAGTGAAGACCCGGCAGAAATTATGGCGAAACTCGATCGCAATCAGCACACCCGCATCCTGATTACCGAAAAGGGCAATGAGCCACTGGGCGTGGTGCATGTCATTGATCTGATGCATCAGGCTTTGCATGTTAAATCACTCGATTTACGTTCGCTGATTCGTCAGCCGCTGGTGTTCCCCGAACGCCTAACTTTGCTGCAGGCGCTGGAACAGTTTCGCCAGGCACGCACCCATTTTGCCTTTGTGGTCGATGAGTTTGGCTCGGTGGAAGGGGTGGTCACGCTTAGCGATGTGATGGAAACCATTGCGGGCAATCTGCCTAATGAAGGAGAAGAGATTGATGCCCGCTATGACATTCAACCCAGCTCCGACGGCGGATGGATTGCTAACGGCCATATGCCGCTGGAAGATTTAGCGGTGTATGTACACCTGCCACTGGATGAGAAACGTAACTATCACACGCTGGCTGGTTTACTGATGGATAGCCTGCAACACGTGCCACAAGAAGGGGAAGTTTTACAGGTGGGAGATTACCTGCTGCGGACGTTGCAGGTAGAAAATCACCGCGTGCAGAAGGTGGAGATTGTGCCGCTGGCATCGGAGGTTGTGCAGAACCCGTAGCGGCGCAATAAATCGCGCCGCTACAACATCATCAGGGTTTGGCTTTGGACGGCTGTTGTTTATCCAGCCACTGATCCAGGCGGCTCTTCGCTTCACTCTGCAATTGCTGGCGCAAAACCTGATCCACCGGCAGCGAATATTGCAAATTGTCCCACTGACCGTACATACGCAGCGGAATAGTCTGCTCATTCATCACCGCAGCCAGCTTATCGTCGCCTTTCCAGCCACGCAGCATCATATTAATGGTGACATCCAGCTGACGAGTGGCGAGGTTAATATTGCCCTGGCTCTGCACGGCCAGATGGCTACTGCCACCCTGCAAATCCGGCAGGACGATGTTGCCATGATTCAGACTGATGCGACCGCTCAACTGCTGGATATTCTGGTCGTCGCTGGCGTCGTTGGTGACGCGATTGCTGATACGATCGACAGCACGGCGCACCATCTGCTGCAAATTGATCTGCGCCAGTTGCAGGTTGTTGGCGGTTAATTCCGCACTCCCCTGCCAGTTCTGTTTGGCATCATCGATACTCAGGCCGCTGCCACTCAAATCACCCTGCAGTGACACCGTTCCCTGTAACGCTTCCGGCAGTTCAAATGCCTTCAGTAGCGGCGCAATCGCCACCTGTGACAGTTCCGGTTGCAGCGTCACCTCAGTGACCGGATGACGAATATCTACCGTTCCCGGTATCGAGAACTGCCCGTCGCCCAGCTTGCCCTGCAATTGGCTGAGGGTCATCAGGCCCTCCTGATTGCTGGCGGCCAGTTGCAGATTGCTTAACGTCAATCCACGCCACACCGCTTTGTCCGCGTTGAGGTTCAGTGACAGGTCCATCATATTCAGCGGCGAATCGCTGTTGTCACGCTCACGCGGCTCGGCGATCACCGGGGTGCGTATCACGCTGACATGTTGCGGGGTACCGCTATCACTGACCGGGGCACTGGCCATCAGATTATCGAGATTCAGCGTCGAGGCATGCAGCTTCAGCGCGAGCTGCTGCGGCAGAGAAATACGTCCTTGCGCGCTGCCGTCAAGCGAACTGTCATTGGCACTCAGTTGCATTTTATTCAAGGCAAACTGCTGGCGGTCATTATTCCATTCACCTTCGCCACTCAGCGTGCCTTTGATTCCCTGGGTCGGCAAATTGGCGCCATCCAGCGTGTAATCCAGCGCATCAATCTGACCAGTCAAACGATGGGGATATTGCGCAGCATCAAGCTGTCCCTTGAGGCTGACCACAAGGTTGCGCTGATTGCGGGAAATACGGGTGCTGAGATCAATGCTGGCTTGCTTGCTGGCATCCTGACTCAGGTTGAGGTTCAGCGCGCGGAAGTTGTATTCGTCACCGCCCTGCTGCTGCCAAATCAGTAGGCTATCGGCAAGGCGCAACTTACCAATATCAAATGACCAGCCATTGTTACTGGCAACCGGTTCGGCATCACGCGGCCCTACCGGTGCTCCCGTCGGCTTTTTCGCATCACTATCAGGCGTGACGCGGATGATGGCATTTTTCAGCATCACCTGGCTGACGCTCAGTTGATGAGAGAGTAACGGCCACAGGTTAACGTCGAGACGCATATTTTCCGCGATGACCACTGGCTGACTGGCCCCGGGCGCAGTCAGGCTCATCCTGCCAGCCAGAATGCTCAGCTGCGGCCAGACGTGCCAGCGCAGATCGCCACTGACCTGGAGCCGATAACCACTGCGTTGTTCCACCTGTTGTACCATGTAGGTACGAAAGTCGTTGGGATTCACCAGCAACACCAGTGCTGTCATTCCCGCTACGACCACCACTAACAGGATGGCCAGCGTGGTTATCACTCTTCTCATTACATCCTCAATATCCGGCGATCAATCTTTGTCGATACGGCTGGCATCAGCACCCTGCTGGCCACGATATTTAGCATCTTCACGACGGTTGTACGGACGCGCCGCCGGACCGGAGAGCGGCTCAAAACTCAGGGCACCAATCAGCATGCCGGGACGCAGTGCCAGCGGCAGCTTACCGGAATTATAAAATTCCAGCACGATGCGCCCCTGCCAGCCCGGGTCGATACGGTGTGCCGTCACATGCACCATCAACCCCAGACGGGCCAGTGATGAACGACCATCCAGCCAGCCGACCAGATCATCCGGCAACGTCACTGATTCCAGCGTCACCGCCAGCGCCAGCTCGCCCGGATGCAGGAAGAACGCTTCCCCTTCCGGCAGCACAATTTCATCGCTCATCACCCGATCCAGTGCAGCACTCACCTCATCCTTTGGACCACTGAGGTCAATAAATGCCGCGGTGTGGCCGCGAAAAGTGCGGAACTGATTGCCGAGGCGCACATCGACCGTGGCACCATTAATACGCTCAACTGGCGGACGTGGCGAGATCGCCAGCTTACCGCTGTCCAGCCAGGTCTCTATATCGCGATCGCATAATCTCATCGCTGTGACTCCATGATTTAAGTGTAGCGAAAGGCTGCCGCTGATGTGACAACCTGAGCGCGTCACGTCCATCCGGACGCGGTTTATTCGAAGAACTGGTTAATTTTTGCCTTGAGGATATCAATGGCAATGCGGTTTTTCCCACCGCGCGGCACAATAATGTCGGCGTACTGCTTGGAGGGTTCGATAAACTGCAGGAACATCGGACGAACCGTCTTCTGATACTGGCTCATCACTGAATCCATCGAACGGCCGCGTTCGTTAACATCACGTTTCATGCGACGCATCAGGCAGATATCCAGCGGGGTATCGACGAAAATGGAGAAATTCATTTCCTGACGCAGACGCGCATCAGTGAGCAGCAAGATCCCTTCGAGGATAATCACCTTTTTCGGCTTCAGGTGGATACACTCAGTGGTACGGGTGTGCTCAACATAGCTGTAAACCGGCAGTTCGATGTCATGCCCCGCCTTCAGCGCCTGAAGATGTTGCAGCAGCAGGTCATGATCCATCGCACTCGGATGGTCATAATTGGTTTTGACCCTCTCTTCCATGGTGAGGTGGCTTTGATCTTTGTAGTAGGCATCTTCCGGGATTACCCCGATATGCTCGTCACCGACCTGGTCACGGATTTCACGATAGAGCGTGCTGGCAATAAGACTTTTTCCGGATGCGGATGCACCTGCAATGCCAACGATCACGCACTGATGGGACTTGTCAGTCATACTTTTTTAAGACCTGATAACTGGAGCCTGTTGAAGTCGGAACTTCGACGGGCCGATAATGAGAGGGTTTGGTTGGCGGCAATTATAGGTATTTCACCGGTTTGATGCCAGAGAAATGCGGGCCGTGGCTTTTCAGATTATCCCCTTTTGCAGCAAGCCGCTTAATCGATACACTGTTCTTCTGCCAATATTGCGTGCAATGTTGTGCCTGACCGTGTGTAAGTCCAAAGGAGATGTATGAGCTGGAAAACCCTGACCTATTTCGGTGACAGTATGCTGCTGATCCCCACTGCGGTGATCATCGCACTGGTGCTGCCGTGGAAAAGCGACAACCGCCGTACCGTGTGGTATTGGCTGCTGGCGTTTGGTCTGGCTGGTTTGCTGGTCAGCATTTCTAAAATTATGTTTCTCGGCTTTGGCATTGGCAGCGCCCGGTTTAACTTCACGGGCTTTAGCGGCCACAGCGCGATGTCTGCCACACTCTGGCCGGTAATGATGTGGCTGGTTTCCGGTCGCTGGTCCAGCTTCTGGCGCACGCTGACCATCAGTATCGGTTATCTGATCCCGATGATGGTCGGGTTATCCCGCCTCGCGATCCACGCACATTCACCCAGCGAAGTGATCGCTGGTCTGGCGCTGGGTTTTACACTCAGCAGCGCCTTCCTGCTTAGCCAGCGTGACACCGCGCTGAAAGCCTTTAGCCTGCCGCAGATGGGCGTCGCTTTTCTGGTGCCACTGTTACTCGTCAGCCATGGCCGCGTTGCCACCACACAGCAATTCCTTGAGCGCTTCTCTGCCGACCTTGCCGGTCTGGAAAAACCGTATACACGTGCCGACCTCTTTCGTCAGTAACCTGACTGGCCCTTTGTTAACAAAGGGCCAGTCAATCTATTGAATAAGGCGCAAAAGTGAATTGGCGGCAGACATCTGTACCAGATGTGCTAGCATGCCTGATAGAGAATGACTGGCGCATTTTTCGTCGTGTTGCGAATGCGCGCTGCTGGATTCGTGCATGACCCTCGACATATTGACCTCGCAGTATGGCTCTAAGAAATATTGGCTCAGCGCCCTCTATCTGGGGGTAATCGCGTTTCTGCTAACGCTGTTTTGTCTGGAGCTAATCGTCGTCAGTGGACGTATTTCGCCGCTGTGGTATTCCACGGCATTGATGACCATTGTGGTGTTCCGCGCCCCTGCGCCGCGCGTGCCGCTCCTGTTGCTGGGCTGTCTGATTGGCACTGCGCTAGCCAATCTGCTGATGATCGGTCCGGCAGTCAGTAACCTCAAATTTGCCTTACTGAATCTGCTACAGGCGCTGATCGGTGGCATGATGCTCCGCGCGTTGCTTAACCGCAATGCACCACTGAATTCGCTGCTCGACTGGGGGCGTTACGTGGTGTTCGCCGGGCTGCTGGCACCGCTGGCAGGTGGGATGCTGGCGCTGTGGATCCTGCATGTGGATGGCCAAGCCACACTGCCCTTTTTCTCGACCTGGGTAGTTTCAGAGATCATCGGTATGCTGGCGCTCGGTCCGGTACTGCTGCTGTGGCCATCAGGTAAGCAGGAAAACCCGGTGGCGCGTCATCGTGGTCTGGAGACACTCTTCACCCTGGCCGTTACCCTGATCGCCAGTTATCTGAGCCTGCGCTATCTGCCGTGGCCCTTCACCTTTATTGTGGTGATTCTGTTCTGGTGCGCAGTACGCCTGCCGAAGTTTGAGGCTTTCTTACTTTTCCTGATCAACTCCAGCTTTATATCGTTCCTGCTGGCGTTTGGTCTGGTCAATCTCGGCCATGAGGATCGCATGCTGGGTCAGACCGGGACCTGGCTCCCCTTCCTGCTGGTATTACTCCCCAGCCATGTGATGGCTCTGGTGATGGATGCCTTTCAGCGTGAGAAAAACCATATCTCCGAAAATGAAACCCGCTTCCGTAATGCGATGGAATATTCCGCTATCGGCATGGCGCTGGTATCGCCGCAGGGCGGCTGGTTGCAGGTAAACCAATCGCTGTGTCGCACGCTGGGTTTCCCGGCTGATGAGTTGAAAAAACTCACCTTCCAGCAAATCACCCACCCGGACGATCTGGAATCCGACCTGCAGCAGCTGAAACGCCTGTTGAAGGGAGAAATTCTGACTTACACCCTGGAGAAACGCTATTTCCGCAAGGATGGCGATATCGTCTGGGCGCGTCTGACGGTGTCAATGGTGCGGGATACACAGCAGCAGCCGCTCTACTTCATTTCGCAGATTGTCGATATTTCCGAGCTGAAACAGAGTGAGCAGGTCAATCGTCGTCTGATGGAACGTATCACGCTGGCAAATGAAGCCGGTGGCATTGGCGTATGGGAGTGGAACCTGCTGACCGGTGAACTGATGTGGGATAAGCGCATGCACGAGCTGTATGGTCTGGCTGCCCATGAAGTGCCAACCTACGACCTGTGGATGCAGCTCGTACACCCGTCAGAACAGGACTACGCCGCGCTTACGGTACAGGAAGCGATTGAGCGCCGCAGCGCGTTTCACATGGAATATCGCATCAACCTGCCGGATGGCATTCGCTATGTACGCACCGAGGCCAACCGTATCCTCAGCCAGGATGGGCAAATTGAACGCATGCTCGGCATCAGTCAGGATATCACCCATCTGCGAACCCTGAACGATGCGTTGTTCCAGGAAAAAGAGCGCATGGCAATCACCCTCGATTCGATCGGTGAGGCGGTGATCAGTACCAATGACGAAATGTGTGTCACCTTTATGAACCCGGTAGCGGAAATGATGACCGGCTGGACCCAGGATGCTGCGGCTGGGCTGCCGATCTCTGAGTTGCTCAATATTACGCGCGGAGCCGCGGGTCCTCGTCTCGAGAATTTGTTGCTGTGCCAGTTGCCGGGAGAAAAAACCACCCCCGGACTGGAAGAGGAGCTGGTGTTGCATACCGCCGACGGTGGCGTGTTCGAAATCCATTACAGCATCACGCCGTTGAAAACCCTGACCGGCGACAATATTGGCGCCGTAATGGTGATTCAGGACGTTAGCGAATCACGCAAGATGATGAAGCGCCTGAGCTACAGCGCCTCACACGATATGCTGACACGCCTGCCCAACCGGCTGAGCTTTGAACAGCAACTCAAGCGTCTGCTGAGCGATGCCACGGTGCATCAGCATCAACACGTACTGGTGTTTATCGACCTCGATAAATTTAAAGCGGTGAATGATACCGCAGGCCATGCGGCCGGAGACGCGTTGTTGCGCGAGCTGGGTGAACTGATGCAGCATCATTTACGCAGCAGTGATTTCCTCGCCCGCCTCGGTGGTGATGAGTTTGGGTTGCTGCTGCCGGATTGTGAGGTGGACCAGGTTAGGGATGTGGTGCATCGCCTGGTCACGGCGGTCAATCAGTATCGCTTTATGTGGATGGAGAACGTCTACCAGGTCGGTGCCAGTGCGGGTATGACGCAAATTGATGAACATAACTGCATCAGCAACCTGGTGATGTCACAGGCGGATGTTGCCTGTTACAGCGCCAAACACGCCGGACGTGGTCAGT
Source organism: Pantoea sp. App145 (assembly GCF_047947045.1). NCBI lineage: Bacteria > Pseudomonadati > Pseudomonadota > Gammaproteobacteria > Enterobacterales > Erwiniaceae > Pantoea > Pantoea sp. App145. Next base: position 54,341 of record NZ_CP133290.1, on the reverse strand, counting down.
ATCACGTTTATCAGGAAATACAGATGTAATCTGCCTTGCCTGCCCGCCTGAGCTGCGCTAAAGTCGCCCCCTTTTTTCAGGCATGGGGGAAATGATGTTTATCGGATTCGATTACGGCACAGCCAACTGTTCCATCGCAGTCAGCGATCGGGGCGAACCACGACTGCTTACGCTGGAGAATGGTCAGCGCCTGCTTCCCTCCATGATTTGCGCCCCGACCCGCGAAGCCATTAGCGAGTGGCTGTATCGCCATCATCAGGTACCTACCCCGGATAACGAAGGTCAGGCGTTGCTGCAACGCGCGTTACGCTTTAACCGCGAAGAAGATATCGATGTCACGCCGGGCAGCGTGCAGTTCGGCCTCACGGCGTTGCAGAACTATATGGTCGATCCCGAAGAGGTGTGGTTTGTAAAGTCACCCAAATCCTTTCTCGGGGCCAGCGGCCTGAAACCACAACAGATCGCGCTGTTTGAAGATTTGGTGTGCGCCATGATGCTGCATATCCGTCAGCAGGGCGAAAGCCAGCTGGATCAACCGATTGAGCAGGCGGTCATTGGCCGTCCCATCAACTTCCAGGGGCTGGGTGGCGATGAGGCGAATGAACAGGCTCAGGGCATTCTGCTGCGTGCAGCAAAACGCGCCGGATTCCGCGATGTCGAATTCCAGTTCGAGCCGGTAGCTGCGGGCCTCGATTTTGAAGCCACACTGAAAAAAGAAACGCGCGTGCTGGTGGTGGATATCGGCGGCGGCACTACCGACTGTTCGATGCTGCTGATGGGACCCGAATGGCGCAATAAAGCCGATCGCCGCGAGAGTTTACTCGGCCACAGTGGCTGCCGCGTCGGGGGTAACGATCTCGATATCATGCTGGCATTCAAAACCCTGATGCCCCTGCTCGGTCTTGGTGGCAGCACGCAAAAAGGCATTGCCCTGCCCGCTCTGCCATGGTGGAACGCGGTGGCGATTAACGATGTTCCGGCACAGAGCGAGTTCTATTCCGCCGCCTGTGGCAAGTTGTTGCGTGATTTAATCCGCGATGCCCAGAACCCCGACCAGGTCACTCACCTGCTGAAAGTATGGCAGCAAAAACTGAGTTATCGCCTGGTTCGTGCGGCAGAGGAAAGCAAAATCGCCCTGTCCGAGCAGCCGATCACATCCGCCTCGCTGGCATTTATTGCCTCACAGTTGCAGGCGGAAACCAGCACCAGCCAGCTGGAAGAGGCGATCAATCAGCCGCTGGAGCGGATTCTGGAACAGGTTCACCTGGCGCTGGCAACCTGCGCCACCAAACCTGAAGTGATCTATCTGACCGGCGGCAGCGCGCGTTCACCGATTCTGCGCGCGGCACTGCAACAGGCATTACCGGATACGCCGATCGCCAGCGGCGATGATTTTGGCTCGGTGACCGCAGGTCTGGCCCGCTGGGCTGAAATTATGTTTGCCTGAGATAAAAAAAGGCGTCCCGCAGGACGCCTTCCGCAAAGTTTCTGATTAGAAACTGATATTTGCCGCGATACCACCAATAAACGCATCTTTCACTTCGCTCACTGCACCCGGCGCCGTGACATATTGCAGGTTCGGACGCAGCTGGAGCCATTTGGTCAGCTGAGCGTTGTAGTAGATTTCATAGTTGTATTCTGAACCATCCTGAATCGGCAGATAGGTCGGGCTGTTGTAATCCGTCTCACCGTTAGCCGCATTCTGCTGGCGTAATGCTGTGGTGTAAGAGCTGTTGACGTGAATACGTGCCGCACCAATACCAATTTCATCGGCAGGACGCGCGTCAAACGGTCCTTTCCAGGTAAAGCTGATAGATTGATAGTTGTCGGTTTTCGAGGTTTTGTGGTCGTTCATTACCGCCTGAACCGTCACGCCAAGACCACGGCTGGCATCGCCACCCTGTGCAGTCAGCTGTTGTTGCAACAGCACATAACCGCCGTAGGCATGCGCCTGATCCTGGTAACCACCGTTGCGCCAGCTACCGTAGACATCGCCATCAACTGAAGAATAGTAATAACCGATACGGTAGTTACCCGGCAGTTTGTCCGGACCAAAGGTGGGTTTCCAGCCCAATTCCACCGGCACCATATTGCCTAAGGAATTGCCCATATCGAGACGGAAGCCATTGCCGGTATCGTAGTTTTTCGGGTTATCGTTGTAGAAGCCCACCTGGAAGAAGACTTCCGGGGTAATGTTAAATTTGATACGACCGCCCCACTGGGAAACCGGCCAGTTGTACCAACGATCGCCACGCCAGTTACCGGCCTGGCCGCTACCGAATGCCAGGTTCTGGAACTTGCTATCAAAGTTATCGAAGTCTTCGCCCACCGTGACACGACCGGCTTTGATATCAACCACATCGTTAAATAATCCCTGACGTAACCAGAACTGCGTTAAACGCCAGGTCTGTCCACGACCATAAACTTCCTGCACAGAGGAGAGCATGCCGCTACGCGGATCGCCCACCTGATCAGAAATATTCTGGCCATTACGGTCGGTGATGGTCATCTGGAATTCAGCATCCTGCCAGTTCAGCAGTTTTTCCAGGTCTAAATTAACGCCAAACGCCCATTGGTCGCTGTAGCGCATTGAGGTGTTTTTATCGTAACCGCCACCCAGGTTCGAAGCACTTTCCATGGTGTAGTTAACATCAAACTTAACGCCATCATTCTCCAGTTGGGTTCGGTAACCGCCCCAGTCACCGAACATGTAGGGTGAATCGTAGCTGAATGCATCCGCTGCCACGGCAGAGGCACTCAGCAGAGCAAACATAATGGTTCCCGCGGCCAGACGGCTCGGGAGGCGTTGCACTGCTTCTTTTCTGTTCATGATGATTATTCTTTTGTGAGTTTCTGGAAAGATCGAGCAGAGAATAGTGCTGGGGTAGGGGGCGTTTTTGCAAATATGTGCTCAGAGTTCCGTAGAGTGACAGTTTTTTAACGCAATTGTGACAGCGATCTATGAATGAAAATCTTTTGCCGAAAATGGCATTTTTTGACTGGAAAAAATAATGGAACAGTCCCGAGGCTAACTTATTGTTGCGGCGCGAGAAATCGCGCCGCGGTGGTTAAACGACTACTCTGCGCTAGCGCGAGACAGTTCTTCAATCTCCTGCTTGCTTAGCGTCAGCTGTGTCGCTTTCACCAGATCATCAATCTGCGACAGCGAGGTCGCGCTCACAATCGGCGCAGTGATGCTCGGGCGCGCAATCTGCCAGGCCAGTGCTACCTGGGTTGGCGAAGCATCGTGCGAGTCAGCCACATCGTCCAGCGCTTCCAGAATACGCAGGCCACGCGGGTTGAGATATTTGGCAACCACGCCCTGCCCGCGCGCACTTTTGCTGGCATCCGCGGCTTTACGATATTTTCCACTGAGGAAGCCGCTCGCCAGTGAATAATAATTAATCACGCCCAGGCCATGTCCCACCGCGACCTGCTCCAGGCCGTTTTCGTAACCCTGGCGATCATAAAGGTTGTACTCAGGTTGCAGAGTTTCATAACGTGCTAATCCCTGCTGCTCGCTGATTTTTAGTGCTTCCTGCAAACGGTCGGCGCTGTAGTTAGAGGCTCCAACGGCACGGACCTTGCCCTCTTTGATCAGCGAATCAAACGCGGCCAGCGTCTCGGCCAGCGGGGTATCCTGATCGTCGCGGTGTGCCTGATACAGGTCGATGTAGTCGGTTTGCAGACGGCGCAGCGAATCTTCCACTGCCTGACGAATATATTGTGGCTTCAGGCCGGTTTTTTCCGGTGACAGCTCCATACCCACTTTGGTCGCCAGTACGATGTTGTCGCGTTTGCCGCTTTTCTTCAGCCATTTGCCAATGATAGTTTCGGATTCACCACCTGCATTACCGGGTACCCAGCGTGAATAAACATCGGCGGTGTCGATGAACCACAATCCCTTCTCCACCAGCGCATCCAGCAGGGAAAACGAGGTTTTCTCATCAACGGTCCAGCCGAAGACATTGCCTCCAAAAGTGAGAACCGGCACTGCAATACCACTGTCGCCAAGCTGGCGGGTAGATTGTTGACTCATTTTATTTCTCCTTAATTGAAACGAGACGGTATAGCTTCCGAGCTTAGCAAAGGGCCGAAACCTGCTGGTGAAAAAATCCTGATAAATTCGTACAGAATATGAATAATTAGCAGGCTCAGAACGATATTCTTAATTCCTTCAATTTTTGCCCAGACCAGGCGATTACAATTCTTTGGTTTGCGCTCCGGTTGGTTGGGTTGCGCATTTTGGGAAACGACTACGCAGGAGAGCGCATCAATTCATGAAGAACCGACATCCGTTGTGGAAAAAGAGTCTCATCACCCTGGCGATCGTCGCTGTGCTGGCCGGAGGTTATTACTGGTGGCAGCATCCGGCAGAACCGAATAAACAACCACAGGCCGAAGGACAGCGCCATCACGGTCGTGGTGCCGGTGGCGCAAATGGTGGGGGACGTCCACTGGCGCCGGTGCAGGCCGCAAACGCCGAATTACAAAGCGTTCCGCATTATCTGAGTGGGCTGGGCACCGTCACCGCCGCCAACACCGTCACAGTACGTAGCCGTGTGGATGGTCAGCTCATGGCGCTACATTTCAATGAAGGTCAGCAGGTGGCTGCCGGGGCGTTACTGGCAGAAATCGATCCGCGCCCTTATCAGGTCGCATTGATTCAGGCTCAGGGACAACTGGCGAAAGATCAGGCCACACTGGCTAATGCGCGGCGTGATTTAGCCCGTTATGAACAACTGGCGAAAACCGCGCTGGTGTCGCAGCAGGAACTGGATACCCAACGTTCACTGGTGAGTGAAACCCTCGGTACCATCAAGGCCGATGAAGGTAACGTCGCCAGCGCCCAGCTCAATCTGACCTATAGCCGTATCACCGCCCCCATTTCCGGGCGGGTTGGCCTGAAACAGGTTGATGTCGGTAACTACGTGACTTCCAGTGATACCACTGGGTTAGTGGTGATCACGCAAACCCACCCGATCGACGTGGTGTTCAGCGTGGCAGAGAACAATATCAGCCAGATCCTCAAAGCACAGAAAAGCAGCCAGCCGCTGGTGGTGGATGCCTGGGATCGCAGCAATAAAACCCTGCTGACCTCCGGCACCCTGCTGAGTATTGATAACCAGATCGATGTCACCACTGGCACCATCAAACTGAAAGCGCGCTTCAGCAACGAGGATGACGCGCTGTTCCCCAACCAGTTCGTCAATGCGCGCCTGAAAGTCGATACCCTGCAGGATGCGGTGGTGATCCCCACCGCCGCATTGCAAATGAGTAATGAGGGTCATTTCGTCTGGGTGGTGAACAGCGAGAATAAAGTGAGTAAAAAACGGGTCACCGCCGGTTTGCAGGACAGCCAGCAAGTGGTGATCAGTGCCGGGCTGGCCGCAGGGGATCGCGTGGTCACCGATGGTCTGGACCGCTTAACTGAAGGGGCGACGGTCGAAATTGTCGCACCGCAAAGCACCACGCCGCTGAACCGGCGCGCCACCCAGCCGGCACGTGGAGAACGTCAATAATGCAGGTGATGCCTCCCGACGCCAGCGGCGGACCGTCGCGCCTGTTTATTCTGCGCCCGGTGGCGACCACGCTGCTGATGATCGCCATCCTGCTGGCCGGTATTCTCGGTTATCGCTTCCTGCCGGTGTCCGCGTTGCCGGAAGTGGATTATCCGACGATTCAGGTGGTCACCCTCTACCCCGGGGCCAGCCCGGATGTGGTGACCTCCTCAATTACCGCACCGCTGGAGCGTCAGTTCGGCCAGATGTCCGGGCTGAAGCAGATGTCCTCGCAAAGCTCCGGTGGCGCTTCGGTGGTCACACTGCAATTCCAGCTCTCACTGTCGCTGGATGTGGCGGAACAGGAAGTGCAGGCGGCGATCAACTCCGCCACCAACCTGCTACCCAGCGATCTGCCTAACCCGCCGGTTTACAGTAAAGTCAATCCGGCGGATCCGCCGATTATGACTCTCGCCGTCACCACCACCAGCATGCCGTTAACTCAGGTGCAGGATATGGTGGAAACGCGCGTGGCGCAGAAAATTTCCCAGGTCTCCGGTGTCGGGCTGGTGACACTTTCTGGCGGGCAACGCCCGGCAGTACGAGTGCAAATGAACGCCCAGGCGCTGGCGTCGCTGGGGCTAACCAGCGAAACGGTGCGCACAGCGATCAGCAATGCCAACGTCAATTCGGCTAAAGGCAGCCTGGATGGCCCCACTCGTTCCATCACCCTGTCCGCCAACGATCAGATGACCTCCGCCGAGGATTATCGCCGCCTCATCATCAGCTACAACAATGGCGCACCGGTGCGTCTGGGCGATGTCGCCACCATTGAACAGGGAGCAGAAAACAGCTGGCTCGGTGCCTGGGCCAATCGGCAGCCCGCGATTGTGCTTAACGTACAACGTCAGCCGGGGGCCAATATCATTGCCACCGCTGATAACATTCGCGCCCTGCTGCCATCGCTCACCGCAGCGCTGCCTAAGTCGGTTGAGGTCACACTGCTGACCGACCGCACCACCAATATCCGCGCCTCCGTTGCGGATACCCAGCATGAACTGATGCTGGCGATTGGTCTGGTGGTGATGATCATTTACCTGTTCCTGCGTAATGTCCCGGCGACCATTATCCCGGCGGTAGCGGTGCCACTGTCACTGGTGGGCACCTTTGCCGCGATGTATTTCCTCGGTTTCTCCATTAACAACCTGACGCTGATGGCGCTGACCATTGCCACCGGCTTCGTGGTTGATGATGCCATCGTGGTGATCGAGAATATTTCCCGTTATCTGGAGAAAGGTGAGAAACCCCTGACCGCCGCACTGAAAGGCGCAGGCGAAATCGGGTTCACCATCATCTCCCTGACCTTTTCGCTGATTGCCGTGCTGATTCCGCTGTTATTTATGGGCGATGTGATTGGCCGTCTGTTCCGCGAATTTGCCGTTACTCTCGCAGTGGCGATCCTGATTTCCGCCGTGGTGTCGCTGACGCTGACGCCAATGATGTGCGCGCGTATGCTAAGCCTCGAATCGCTGCGTAAACAAAACCGTTTTTCCCGCGCCAGTGAAGCGATGTTTGACCGTATCATCGCCGGTTATGGTCGCTGGCTGACACAGGTACTTCGACATCCCTGGCTGACGCTGTCGGTGGCGATCGGCACCCTGCTGCTTACCGTGTTGCTGTGGATAGCGATTCCCAAAGGCTTCTTTCCACAGCAGGACAACGGCATTATTCAGGGGACATTGCAGGCTCCGCAGTCGGTTTCCTATGCCAGCATGGCGCAACGCACGCGTGATGTTGCGTCTATTGTGATGAAAGATCCGGCAGTGCAGAGCCTGACGTCATTTGTCGGTGTTGACGGCACCAATGCCGCGCTCAACAGCGCACGGCTGCAAATCAACCTGAAACCCCTGTCCGAGCGTGATGACCGCATCCCGGCGGTACAAAAAAGGCTACAGGCTGCGGTGGCGCAGATTCCCGGGGTCTCGCTCTGGTTGCAGCCGGTACAGGATCTCACCATCGATACCCAGGCTAGCCGCACCCCTTATCAGTTCACGCTGCAATCGGGTTCGTTGGAGTCGCTCAGTACCTGGGTTCCTGCGCTGCTTAACCAGCTCAATACCCTGCCTGAGTTACGTGATGTCAGCAGCGACTGGCAGGATCAGGGGCTGGAAGCCTTTATTCGCGTCGATCGCGACAGCGCCAGCCGACTCGGCATCACCATGGCGGATATCGACAACGCGCTGTACAACGCCTTTGGTCAGCGCCTGATCTCGACTATCTACACCCAGGCAAATCAGTATCGCGTGGTGCTGGGACAAAACAACGATGCCACACCCGGCCTTGCCAGCCTTGACGGCATTCGTCTTGCCAGCACCGCTGGTGGCAGCGTACCGCTCAGCGCCATTGCCACGGTGGAGGAACGTCACGCCGCACTGAGCATCAACCATCTTGACCAGTTCCCGTCAGCCACGTTTTCATTTAACGTCGCCGAGGGCTATTCACTGGGTGAAGCGGTTAAAGCCATCAGTGCGGCGGAAGATCAGGTGGGGATGCCTGCCGAGATGATGACGCAATTCCAGGGCAGCACGCTGGCGTTCGAGGCGGCGCTGACCAGCACGGTGTGGCTGATTATCGCGGCGGTGGTGGCGATGTATATCGTGCTCGGCGTGCTGTACGAGAGTTTTATTCACCCCATCACCATCCTCTCAACGCTGCCCACCGCCGGGGTGGGTGCGCTGCTGGCGCTGATGCTGAGCGGTAACGAGCTGGATATTGTGGCCATCATCGGCATCATCCTGCTGATTGGTATCGTGAAGAAAAACGCCATCATGATGATCGACTTCGCGCTGGCCGCCGAACGTGAACAGGGGATGGCACCCTATGAGGCGATTTATCAGGCCTGCCTGCTGCGTTTCCGCCCGATACTGATGACAACCCTGGCGGCGTTGCTTGGCGCGTTGCCGCTGATGCTGAGCATGGGTGCGGGTGCTGAGCTGCGGCGTCCACTGGGGATCGCGATGGTAGGGGGGCTGATCCTCAGCCAGATCCTGACGCTGTTCACCACGCCGGTGATCTACCTGTTATTTGACCGTCTGGCGCACGCCACGCGCCGCCGCTTCCAACGTTCGGAGGCACAACCGTGAAGTTTTTCGCCCTGTTTATCCACCGGCCTGTCGCTACCACGCTGCTGACGCTGGCGATTGCGCTGGCGGGTATTCTCGGCTTCCGCTTGCTGCCGGTTGCGCCGCTGCCGCAGGTGGATTTTCCGGTAATCGTGATTTCCGCTTCCCTGCCCGGCGCCTCGCCGGAAACCATGGCGTCGTCAGTCGCGACCCCACTGGAGCGCTCGCTCGGGCGTATCGCCGGGGTCAGCGAGATGACCTCCACCAGCTCGCTCGGCAGCACTCGTATTATTCTGGTGTTCGATTTTGACCGTGATATTAACGGTGCGGCGCGCGATGTGCAGGCTGCGATCAATGCCGCGCAAAGCCTGCTGCCGACGGGTATGCCGAGCCGTCCGACTTATCGCAAAGCCAACCCGTCCGACGCGCCAATCATGATTTTGACGCTGACCTCGGACATTTATAATCCCGGTCAGCTGTATGATTATGCCTCAACCCAGCTGGCACAGAAATTGTCGCAGATTGAAGGCGTTGGCGATGTCACCGTCGGGGGGAGTTCATTACCGGCGGTGCGTGTCGATCTCAATCCACAGGCGCTATTTAATCAGGGCGTATCGCTGGATGCGGTGCGCACTGCCATTGTTAACGCCAACCAGCGCCGCCCGCAGGGTGCGATTGACGATCAGCAACTGCGCTGGCAGCTGCGTACCAACGATGAACTGCAATCAGCCAGCGATTACCAGCCGCTGGTGGTGAACTATAGCAACGGGGCGTCCGTCAGACTGAGTGACGTGGCCAACGTGCAGGATTCAGTGCAGGACGTGCGTAACGCCGGGATGACCAATGGCAAACCCGCAGTGCTGCTGATCATCCGTAAATCACCGGATGCCAACGTTATCGATACCGTTGACCGCATCCGCGCCGAACTGCCGTTGCTGCATGATGTGATCCCGGCGTCTATTGACTTACAGGTCGCTCAGGATCGTTCGCCGACCATTCGCGCCTCACTGCATGAGGTGGAGCAGTCGCTGGTGATTGCAGTGGCGCTGGTGATTCTGGTGGTATTTTTCTTTCTGCGCGATGGCCGCGCCACGTTGATCCCCGCCGCCGCAGTGCCGGTTTCGCTGATTGGCACCTTTGCCGCCATGTATCTGTGTGGCTTCAGCCTGAACAACCTGTCGCTGATGGCGCTGACGATCGCCACTGGCTTTGTGGTGGATGATGCCATCGTGGTGCTGGAGAACATTGCACGCCATGTGGAAGCGGGTATGAAGCCCCTGCAGGCCGCGTTGCAAGGGGTGCGTGAGGTCGGATTTACCGTACTGTCGATGAGCCTGTCGCTGATTGCGGTATTCCTGCCGCTGCTGATGCTGGGTGGACTGATTGGGCGTTTCTTCTCCGAGTTCGCCATCACCTTGTCAGTGGTGATTCTGATTTCGCTGTTTGTCTCCATCACCCTGACACCGATGATGTGCGCGTATTTGCTCAAGCCCCAGGCCCGTCGCGCGCAACCGCGCTTACGGGGTTTCGGTCGGCTGCTGATGGCAGTACAGCATGGTTACGGTCGCTCGCTGGGCTGGGTACTGGATCATGCGCGTTGGGTATTGCTGGTGTTGATCGCTACCGTCGGTCTGACCATCTGGCTGTTTATTTCTATCCCCAAAACCTTTATGCCAGAACAGGATACCGGGCGGCTGACTGGCTTTATTTCCGCCGATCAGAGCATCTCCTTCCAGGCGATGCGCGGCAAATTGCAGGATTTTATGAACATCATCAAAGCCGATCCGGCGGTGGATAACGTCACCGGCTTTACCGGCGGTTCGCGTACCAACAGCGGTTCGATGTTCATCTCGCTTAAACCTTTATCTGAACGCAGCGAAAATGCGCAGCAGGTGATTGCGCGCCTGCGCATCAAACTGGCGAAGGAACCGGGCGCAAATCTCTACCTCAACGCGGTACAGGATCTTCGCATCGGTGGACGTGAATCCAACGCCAGTTATCAGTACAGCCTGCTGTCCGATAATCTGACGGACCTGCGCAGCTGGGAACCGCAGATCCGTCAGGCATTCTCCAGCTTGCCGGAACTGGCCGACGTCAACTCGGATCAACAGGACAAAGGCAGCGAAATGGACCTGACGTACGATCGCGACAGCATGGCGCGGCTGGGAATTGATGTCTCCGATGCTAACGCACTGCTGAATAACGCCTTTGGTCAGCGGCAGATTTCCACCATTTATCAGCCGCTGAATCAGTACAAAGTGGTGATGGAAGTGGATCCGCGCTACACCCAGGATATCAGCGCGCTGGACCAGATGTTCGTGATCAATAGCGACGGCAAAGCCATCCCACTGAGCTGGTTTGCCCGCTGGCAACCGGCCAACGCGCCGCTGTCCGTTAACCATCAGGGCTTATCGGCCGCTTCGACTATCTCATTCAACCTGCCGGAAGGGGTATCCTTATCCCAGGCGTCGGATGCCATCGACCGCACCATGACCGCTCTCGGTGTGCCCGCCAGCGTACGCGGCAGCTTTGCTGGTACCGCACAGGTGTTCCAGCAATCACAATCCAGCCAGCTGTACCTGATTCTGGCGGCCATTGCGGCGGTCTATATCGTGCTGGGGATTTTGTACGAGAGCTACGTCCACCCGCTGACCATTCTCTCTACTCTTCCCTCGGCCGGGGTCGGCGCGCTGCTGGCGCTGGAGCTGTTTAATACGCCGTTCAGCCTGATTGCGCTGATTGGCATTCTGCTGCTGATTGGCATCGTGAAGAAAAACGCCATCATGATGGTCGATTTTGCCCTCGAAGCAGAGCGCAAAGGCAATCTGACCGCACGTGACGCGATTTTCCAGGCCTGCCAGCTGCGTTTCCGCCCGATCATGATGACCACACTGGCGGCGCTGTTTGGTGCACTGCCGCTGGTGCTGACCAGTGGCGACGGCGCGGAACTGCGTCAGCCGCTCGGCATCACCATCGCCGGTGGCCTGGTGATGAGCCAGTTGCTGACGCTCTACACCACCCCGGTGGTGTATCTGATGATGGATAAGCTGCGGCGCAGGAAGCGTCCGGTACTGATCAACATTCAGGAGAATTGACGGGATGAAGAAACCATGACCACTCAGAACGCGACAGTGCGCTGGCAGCTGTGGATTGTCGCTTTTGGCTTTTTTATGCAGTCGCTGGATACCACCATCGTTAACACCGCCATCCCGTCGATGGCGCATGACCTTAACGTCAGCCCGCTGCATATGCATTCGGTGATTGTGTCCTACGTCCTGACGGTGGCCGTCACCCTGCCGCTCAGCGGCTGGCTGGCGGACCGCTTTGGCGTGCGCAATATCTTCTTCACCGCCATCGTGTTATTCAGCATTGGCTCGATATTTTGCGCCTTCTCCTCCTCGCTGGATCAACTGATCCTGGCGCGTGTGATTCAGGGGGTGGGCGGCGCGATGATGGTGCCGGTCGGGCGCTTAACGGTGATGAAAATTGTCCCACGCGAGCAGTACATGTCGGCAATGACTTTTGTCACCCTGCCCGGCCAGGTGGGCCCACTCCTCGGCCCGGCGCTCGGCGGCATCCTGGTGCAGTACGCCAGCTGGCACTGGATCTTCCTGATTAATATCCCGGTAGGCATTATCGGCGCGATCGCCACGCTGGCCATCATGCCCAACTACACCATGCAAACCCGGCGCTTCGATTTTCTCGGCTTTGGCCTGCTGGCGGTAGGTATGGCAACTCTGACGCTGGCGCTGGATGGGCAGCGCAGCACCGGTGGCTCGCCGTTGTTGCTCGGCCTGCTGATCCTGGTTGGCGTGTTTTCCCTGCTGTTCTACCTGATGCATGGTCGCAACAACGACAACGCCTTGTTCAGCCTGAAATTATTCGATAACCGTATCTATTCCATCGGCCTGCTCGGCAGCTTTACTGGCCGCATCGGCAGCGGCATGTTGCCGTTTATGACGCCGATTTTCCTGCAAGTCGGTCTCGGGTTTAGCCCGTTTCATGCTGGCCTGATGATGATTCCCATGGTGCTGGGCAATATGGGGATCAAACGCGTGGTGGTCAGGATCGTCAATATGTTTGGCTACCGCAACGCGCTGGTGGGCGGCACCTGCGCGCTGGCGCTGGTGGTGCTGCTGTTTCCAGCGGTGGCGCTGCTCGGCTGGACCTGGCTGTTGCCAGTGGTGTTGTTACTGCAGGGCATGGTTAACGCTATCCGCTTCTCCTCGATGAATACCCTGACGCTGAAAGAGTTACCTGACGATTTGGCGTCCAGCGGCAACAGTTTACTGTCAATGATTATGCAGCTCTCCACCAGTATCGGGGTGACCGTGGCTGGTCTGCTGCTCGGTGCTTTCGGTCATGGCGCGGTGGTGAATAGCGCTGCGGCCCATCAAACCTTCATCTACTCCTACCTGTGCATGGCGCTGGTGATTATCCTGCCTGCGCTGGTGTTCTGGCGCGTGCCGCAGGATGTGAGCAAAAACGTCGATTTGCGACGTAAAAGGAGCGAAGGATGAAGCGGCCAGTAAAACTCGGGATTGGTCCCAAGCTGTTTTTGGCCATTTTTTCCACCTGCATGCTGGTGATTATCATCATGCACTGGGGAGTGCGACTCAGCTTTGAACACGGCTTCGTGGATTACATCCGCAAAGGCAACGAGCAACGTTTGACGCTGCTCAGCGATGCGCTGGCCGATCAATACGAGCAGCACGGCAACTGGGATTTCCTGCGCAATAATGACCGCCTGATTTTTACCATCCTGCGTTCGCTGGAGCAGAATCCCGGCAGCGAAAATCAGTTGCCACCCCACGGCTGGCGTACCCAGTTCTGGATCATCGACCAGCAGTACAAAGTGCTGTCCGGCCCGCGTTCACCGGTACCGCCTGAAGGCACAAGGCGCAACATTACCACCAGCAACGGTAAAGTGGTTGGCTGGGTGATTGGTTCTCCGGCGGAACGCCTGACGCGCAGCACCGATATCAATTTTGACCAGCAACAACGCCGTACCAGCTGGATCATTGTGGCGTTTACCGCACTGATGGCGGCGCTGGCGACCTGGCTGATGGCGCGCGGTTTACTGGCCCCGGTGAAACGGCTGGTGGATGGCACCCATCATCTGGCCGCGGGGGATTTCGCCACCCGGGTTGAAGTGGGCAGCAGCGACGAGCTTGGTCAGCTGGCGCGTGACTTCAACCAGCTCGCCAGTTCACTGGAAAAAAATGAGAGCAATCGCCGCGCCTTTATGGCGGATATCTCCCACGAACTGCGGACTCCGCTGGCGATTTTGCGCGGTGAGCTGGAAGCGATGCAGGATGGCGTTCGTAAACTGACGCCGGAGGCCATTATCTCGCTGCAAAGCGAAGTGGTGGTGTTGACCAAACTGGTGGACGATCTGCATCAACTGTCGCTGTCGGATGCAGGCGCCCTTGCCTACCGCAAGCAGACAGTGGATTTGGTGCACCTGCTGGAAGTGGTGGCAGGCAGTTTTGGTGAGCGCTATCGCAGCCGCCAACTGACATTACAACTGTCGCTGCCTGCTGAAGCGGCCAGTTTCGGCGATCCGGATCGGCTGATGCAGTTGTTCACCAATCTGCTGGAAAACAGCCTGCGCTATACCGATGCGGGTGGTCAGGTACGTCTGACCATGAAAAACCAGGGTGACCATTGGCAGCTGTGCTTTGCAGACAGCGCACCCGGTGTCGATCCGGCCCATCAGGCACGGCTTTTTGAGCGCTTCTTCCGTGCCGAAAGCTCACGCAACCGTGCCAGCGGCGGTTCGGGCCTTGGCCTGGCCATCTGCAAAAATATTGCGGAAGCGCATGGCGGCAGCATCAGTGCAGATCTCTCTGATTTAGGTGGACTGCAAATCACGCTAAACTTGCCCTATGTTCCTCACTAAGCGCAGCCTATGAGCACGGAAAAGCAAGACCCTTTAATCCTTGTTGTTGAAGACGAGCCAAAACTGGCGCAGCTGATGATTGATTATCTGCAGGCGTCTAACTACCGCACCCATCACATTGGCGATGGCAGCGAGGTGCTGACTTATGTGCAGCAGTCTCCGCCGGATCTGATGTTGCTGGATTTAATGCTGCCTGGCCGTGATGGCCTGACCCTGTGCCGTGAAATCCGCCGTTTTTCCGATCTGCCGATCATTATGGTGACGGCGCGCACTGAAGAGATTGATCGCCTGCTGGGGCTGGAAATCGGTGCCGACGATTACATTTGTAAGCCATTCAGTCCGCGTGAAGTGGTAGCTCGGGTGAAAACCATCCTGCGCCGTGTCAAACGCTCGCCGGAAGAAGTCCAGCAGGCGTCCCATTTGCTGATTGATGAAAGCCGCTTTCAGGCCAGCTGGCGCGAACAGCCGCTGGAGCTGACGCCCGCCGAGTTTCGTTTGCTGAAAACTCTGGCGCTGGAGCCGGGCAAAGTGTTTTCGCGCGAGCAGCTGCTTAACCATTTGTATGACGACTACCGCGTGGTCACCGATCGCACCATCGACAGTCACATCAAAAATCTGCGCCGTAAGCTGGAAAATCTCGATGCCGAGCAACCCTTTATCCGCGCGGTATACGGTATGGGCTATCGCTGGGAAGCCGATGTGTGCCGCTTAGTGTAGCAGGCAGCGCATTACCTTGATCCAGGTCAATTTACTTCGCGGTGGCCCTGCCTAAAATTCCCCACCTTTTGCAGGGCCGTCTGACACGGCCACTGCACATGCCATCCACGATGGCATGCTGACCTGACATCAGTGAGATCCCATGTTTAAACCTGAACTGCTTTCTCCAGCGGGAACGCTGAAGAATATGCGCTATGCCTTTGCCTATGGTGCCGACGCGGTGTATGCCGGTCAGCCTCGTTACAGCCTGCGCGTGCGCAATAACGAATTCACCCATGAAAACCTCGCCAAAGGTATTGATGAGGCCCATCGGCTCGGTAAAAAATTCTACGTCGTCGTCAATATTGCGCCGCATAACGCCAAGCTGAAGACCTTTATCCGCGATCTGACGCCAGTGGTGGCGATGCAGCCGGATGCGCTGATCATGTCCGATCCCGGCCTGATTATGCTGGTGCGTGAAGCCTTTCCGGCGATGCCGATTCATCTTTCGGTGCAGGCTAATGCCGTCAACTGGGCGACAGTGAAATTCTGGCAGCAGATGGGACTGACGCGGGTGATCCTGTCGCGTGAACTGTCACTGGAAGAGATTGCCGAGATCCGCCAGCAGGTGCCGGAAATGGAAATCGAGATCTTCGTACACGGTGCGCTGTGCATGGCGTATTCCGGCCGTTGCCTGCTCTCGGGCTACCTGAACAAACGCGATCCCAACCAGGGTACCTGCACCAACGCCTGCCGCTGGGAATACAAGGTGGAAGAAGGCCAGCAGGATGAAGTCGGCAATATTGTCGGTTTTCATCAGCCGGTGGAGATGCAGGACAGCGCACCGACGCTCGGCATCGGTACCCCCACCGACCGGGTGTTTCTGCTGGAAGAGAAGATGAAACCCGGCGAGACCATGAGCGCCTTTGAGGATGAACATGGTACGTACATCATGAATTCCAAAGATCTGCGCGCGGTGGCGCATGTCGAGCGTTTGAGTCAGATGGGAGTGCATTCCCTGAAGATTGAGGGGCGTACCAAGTCGTTTTATTACTGTGCACGTACCGCGCAGGTTTATCGTCGGGCCATTGACGATGCCGCCGCCGGTAAGCCCTTCGATCCCGCGCTGCTGGAAACGCTGGAAGGGCTGGCACATCGCGGCTATACCGAAGGTTTTCTGCGTCGCCATACCCATGACAGTTACCAGAATTATCAGCAGGGTTACTCGGTATCCGAACGCCAGCAGTTTGTCGGCGAGTTTACCGGCGAACGCCGGGGTGACTGGGCGCAGGTGGCAGTGAAGAACAAATTTCTGCTCGGTGATGAACTGGAGATCATGACTCCCAACGGCAACCTGAACTGTCGGCTGGAAGCAATGCAGAATGACAAAGGCAACGCGGTTGAGGTGGCTCCGGGTGATGGTCACCGCATCTGGTTGCCGGTGCCGGAACATATCGATCTGGCTTTCGCCCTGCTGCTGCGTAATTTTACCGATGGCGACAGCACGCGCGATCCTCACGCCAGCAATCGCACGTAATGAAAAGAAATGGTTGAAATTAGAACAAGATCACAGACCGCCGTTTCGCCCTGGCGTAAACTCGTTTCCGCTGCTAACGAGTAACAATAAACAGCAGGTAGTACCAGGAACCACCTCATTCACCCGCCCGGCTCCCCCGTGCGGGTTTTCTTTTTTCGTCACCCGCCGATAAAGTTCCCTGCCCAGCTATGCTATAACCACCTGTCTGAGAAAGCATTAAGGGACGAATCATGCAAAACAAACCGCTGACGTTATTGATCCTCAACGGCAAAGGCGCCGGAAATGAGGAATTGCGGGCCGCCGTCAATCAACTGCGTGACGAAGGCTTTAATCTGGCCGTGCGTGTCACCTGGGAAAAAGGCGATGGTGACCGTTATGTCCAGGAAGCGGTCAGTTTGCAGGCTGAAACCGTGGTGGCGGGTGGCGGTGATGGCACCATCAATGAAATCGCTACCGCACTGGCCGCATTAGCGGAATCACAACGACCGGTACTGGGGATTTTACCGCTTGGCACGGCCAATGATTTTGCTACCAGCGCAGGTATCCCGCTGGAGATGGAACCGGCATTACGCCTGGCGGTGCTCGGCAAGGCCAGCGCCATCGACCTGGCGCGGGTGAATGGCGATCGCTACTTTATCAACATGGCAACCGGGGGCTTTGGCACCCGTATCACCACAGAAACGCCAGAGAAACTCAAATCGGCGCTCGGCGGCGTCTCGTATTTTATTCACGGTTTAACCCGCGTTGATACCTTAAAGCCGGATAGCTGCGAAATCAGCGCCGCGAATTTTAACTGGCAAGGCGATGCGCTGGTGATCGGCATTGGTAATGGTCGCCAGGCGGGCGGTGGACAGAAATTATGCCCGGATGCGTTGATCAATGATGGTCAGCTCAACCTGAGTATCGTCACGGCTCAGGAGCTGCTGCCTACCCTGCTGCATTCACTGACGCGCGATGATGAAAACCCGAACATTGTCGGTGCGAAGTTACCGTCACTGCATATTCGCTCACCCCATGAGATGACCTTCAATCTCGATGGTGAACCGCTCACCGGCAGTGAATTCCAGATTGAGGTACTGCCGGGCGCGCTGAGCTGCCGTTTACCACCGCAGTGTCCGTTGCTGGCGTGATCTGAACAATATCCCCCCGTAGCAGCGCGATTTATCGCGCATTTTTTTCACCACGCCGCGCAAGACGTTGCGCGATAAATCGCACCGCTACCACTCAGTGTCTGTACCTGCCCATCTTGTGACCCTCTTCACAACTCCGCAACGTAGACTTGTATGGTAGTATTTGTGCGCGTATTTTTTCCTCATTGAATTCCCGTTAATGCCCAATTCCCCTGAAGAGGATGCCAGGCAAGGAGCTGATGATGAAAAGTGTCGTGATTGAACAACCGGGTGAACTGGTGCTGGCGGAGCGTCCTGTGCCGCAACCTGCCGCCGGAGAAGTACGCGTTAAAGTCCAGTTTGCCAGCATCTGTGGCTCCGATGTGCATATCTGGCACGGTCATAATCCATTCGCCAGATATCCACGCGTGATCGGTCATGAATTCTTTGGTGTGATCGATGCCACAGGTCTCGGTGTTGATGAACGTCGTATTGGTGAACGCGTGGCCGTCGATCCGGTGGTGAGTTGTGGCCACTGCTATCCCTGCTCCATTGGTCGCCCCAATGTTTGCAAAGAACTCCAGGTGATTGGCGTGCACCGCGATGGTGGCTTTAGCGAGTTCGCTGTCGCCCCGGCCAAAAATGCCTTCCGTTTGCCCGACAGCATTCCCGATAAACTGGCCAGCATGATCGAGCCTTTCACCATCGCCGCCAACATCACCGCATTCCTGCAACCGCAGCCGCAGGATGTCGCATTGATTTATGGTGCCGGTCCGATGGGTCTGACCGCCATTCAGGTATTGAAAGGGGTCTACGGCGTTAAACAGGTACTGGTGGTGGACCGTCTGCCAGAACGCCTGGCGCTGGCGCAACAAAACGGTGCCGACCAGGTGTTTAACAACAGCGAGATCCCGCTGGCTGCCCAGCTTGAAGGGGTGCAGCCCACGCTCATCATTGATGCCGCCTGCCATCCGGCCATTCTGGCGGAAGCGGCCGCCCTCGCCTCACCGGCAGCCCGCATCGGCCTGCTGGGCTTTTCAGGCGAACCCTGCAGCATTACGCAGCAGAGCCTGACCAGCAAAGAACTGTCGCTGTTTACTTCGCGTCTCAACAGCAACCGTTTTCCGCAAGTGATTGAGTGGATGGAAAAAGGCCAGATTCAGCCAGAGAAACTGGTTACGCACTATTTCCCGCTGGCAGAAATTGAACGCGCGATGACGTTGTTCGAAAAAGACCCACGCACCTGCTGCAAAGTGATTCTGCACATGGCCTGAGTTAACCTTCACACCAGGTGTCCTCCTGCCGGTACGTACCCACCGGCAGTACTACTATAAAGATGATGATGTCGGAGTTTCTATGTTGAAGAATCTGCGCTGGACCCTCGTACTGCTGTTGTTTCTGGTTTATATGATCAACTACCTCGATCGTATTGCCTTGTCCCTGACCGTTCCGCTGGTGGAAAAAGATTTGATGATCAATGCCGAGCAGTTCGGCATGATTTTCGGCAGTTTCTTCTTCGGCTATGCCCTCTTCAACTTTATCGGCGGCCTCGCCACCGATAAATTCGGTCCGACCATTGTGCTCGGCACTGCGGTGGGCATGTGGTCGCTGTTTTGCGGTATGACCGCGCTTGCCACTGGCTTCTGGTCGATGATGATCCTGCGCGTGCTGTTCGGCATGGCAGAAGGGCCAATCTGCGCCTCGGCCAACAAAGCCATCAATGGCTGGTTCCCGAAAAAACAGGCCGCCACGGCCATGGGCTTATTAAGTGCCGGTTCCCCGCTCGGTGGCGCAGTCGCTGGTCCGATTATCGGCTATCTGGCGCTGTCATTCGGCTGGCGTCCGGCCTTCGTTGCCATCTGCGTCATTGGTCTGGTGTGGATGGCAATCTGGTTCTTTATCGCGGCGGATAACCCGGCGAAAAGCAAACGTGTCTCACCGGCAGAGCGTGCGCTGGTGGAAAAACTGAAAGCTGAACAGTCGAATGAAGAAGAGGACCTGGCCGGGGCCGCGCACGGTATGGGTTACTATCTGCGCCAGCCAATCATCCTGGTCACGGCATTCGCCTTCTTTTGCTACAACTACATTCTGTTCTTCTTCCTGAGCTGGTTCCCGGCGTATCTGGTGCAGGCGCATGGTCTGGATATCAAAGCCATGAGTATCACCACCATGATCCCGTGGATTGTCGGTTTCGTCGGTCTGGCGCTGGGTGGCTGGATTTCCGACAAAATTTTCAACATCACCGGTAAGTTGCTGTTGTCGCGTAAAATTGTGCTGGTGGTCTCACTGCTGGCTGCCGCAATTTGTGTCGCGCTGGCGGGTACGATAAAAGAGGTCAATTCGGCGGTGATCATGATGTCGATCTCCATCTTCTTCCTCTACATCACTGGCGCGATCTATTGGGCGATTATTCAGGACGTGGTGCACAAAAGCCGTGTCGGTAGCATCAGTGGCTTTATCCATCTGGTGGGTAGCCTGTCGGGCATCATTGGTCCTATCGTCACCGGCTTTATCGTCCAGCACACCGGCAAATTTGACAGCGCCTTTGTGCTGGCCGGAGTGGTCGCTGGCCTGGGTGCGCTGCTGGTGCTGTTTGTCATCCGCAGCCCGAAAACCAGCAACAAACCGGTTTCCGCTTAACAGATTGATCATGACGGGGCGGTTCCGCGCCCCGTTTGCTAAAAGGAATGATGATGTTAGAGATTGAACGCCTTCCCGCCGACGTACAACGTCCGAGCTATGACCGCACCAAACTGAAAACCCGCATGGTCCACATCGGGTTTGGTGCCTTTCACCGCGCCCATCAGGCACTGGCGAGCGACAAACTGGCCGCTCAGGGCAGTGACTGGGGTTACTGTGAAGTGAACCTCAACAGCGGCGCATTAATCGAGGCGCTGCGCCAGCAGGACTTACTCTACACCCTGACTGAAATGGCCGATGACAGTCTGCATACCCGGGTGATTGGGGTGATCACCGCCGCCCTGCATGGCAAGGGGGATGGCATTGAGGCGGTGATTGAGGCCATGAGCCAGCCGGATGTGGCGATTGTGTCGATGACGGTCACCGAAAAAGGCTACTGCCACCTGCCTGCCAGCGGCAACCTCAACCCTGATCATCCTGATATCGTTCACGACCTGGCCCAGCCGCAGGCACCACGCTCTTTACCGGGGCTGATTCTGGCTGCGATCATCCGTCGCCGCGAACGGGGTTTAGCGCCGTTTAGCGTGATGTCCTGCGACAACATGCCGGAGAACGGTCACGTGACGCGCAACGTGATCGTCCAGCTGGCGGAACGTCACAGCAGCGATCTGGCCGATTATATTAAAGCCCACCTCTCCTTCCCCTCGACCATGGTCGATCGCATCGTTCCGGCCATGACTGATGCCGCATTCGCCACCCTGGCGGCACGGCTCGGCAGCAGCGATCCGGTTGCCGTGGAAGCGGAACCCTTCTTCCAGTGGGTGATCGAAGACAATTTTGTCAGTGGCCGTCCCGCCTGGGAGAATGCCGGGGCTGAGCTGGTGAGCGATGTGCTGCCGTTCGAAGAGATGAAGCTGCGTATGCTGAACGGCAGCCACTCCTTCCTCGCGTATCTTGGCTACCTGGCGGGTTACGAACATATCAGCGACTGTATGGCCGATCCCCATTATCGCAGCGCCGCCCGCGCGTTGATGATGCAGGATCAGGCTCCCACCTTGCGTACCCAGGGAGTGGATCTGGCGGCCTATGCCGATTCGCTGATTGCTCGCTACGAAAACCGCGCGATCAAACATCGCACCTATCAGATCGCCACCGATGGCACGCAAAAGCTGCCGCAGCGCATGCTGGATAGTGTGCGCTGGCATTTGCAAAATGGTTCAGGCTGCGATTTTCTGTTGCTGGGGGTGGCGGGCTGGATGCGTTATGTCAGCGGTGTGGATGAACACGGCCAGCCGATTGAGATTCGCGACCCATTGAAAGATGAGCTGGCGCGCATTGTGGCGTCGAGCGAAGAAGGTGCACCTCGTGTTCGCGCCTTACTGGGATTGAAAGCGGTATTCGGTGGGGACTTACTGCATCATGCCGGCTTCGTGGCACGCGTCACCGAACTCTATCAGCAATTGTGTGCCGCAGGTGCTCGCGCCACAGTGCATGCCCTCACCCGGGCTGCAACAAACTTGTAGCGCAGAGGCAGCGTGCTGATTAGACTGCTCCCTTATAACCTCCATAATTCGATACGGATATTGCTGCATGTCGATTGCCTATACCATAACCACCAGCGAACCCGTAAATCAGCAGATTTACCGCTATCTGCGTCGGGATATAGTTACCTGCGCCATCCATCCCGGCTCGCTGCTGTCGGAAAAAGAGGTTTCAGCGCGCTTTAATGTCTCACGCCAGCCAGTGCGTGAAGCCTTTATCAAACTGGCTGAGGCTGGACTGGTACAGGTATTACCGCAACGCGGCACTTTTGTACGCAAGATTTCCGCCCAGCGCGTCGCCGATGGCCGGTTTATCCGTGAGGCGGTGGAAATCGCCGTGGTGCGCCGTGCGGCTCAGGAAATCGCGCCAGAGGCGCTGATGGCGCTGGAACATAATCTTCAGCTGCAGCGTTTAGCGGCCGAACGCCATGACAGCCAGTCATTCCTCTCCCTCGATGATGAGTTTCACCGCCTGATTGCGGAAAGCATCAACTGCCTGCTGGCATGGGAAACGGTGGAGAACATTAAAGCCACCATGGACCGGGTCCGTTTTCTGACACTGAGCGAAGTTTCGCCACCGGAAAGCCTGATTCAGCAGCATGAAGAGATTTATGCGGCGCTGAAAGCGCATGATGTCGAGGCCGCAGAGTCAGCGATGCGTCGTCATTTGCAGGAAATGATTCTGACCATCACGCCGATTGCGGAACGTAATAGCGAGTGGTTTGAAGCGCCTTAAGTGATTGTTAATTTCGTAGTGGCGCGATTTATCGCGCCCGAACAGCAGCAAGCACTGCCCGGACGCGAAATGGCAAGCATAATCAGGCGATAGTCACGTCTTTCGCCAGATAAACATCCTGCACCGCGTTAATCAGCTCCACGCCTTCTTTTAGCGATTTCTTAAACGCTTTGCGTCCCAGAATCAGACCCATACCGCCCGCGCGTTTGTTAATCACTGCCGTACGCACTGACTCGGCGACATCGGTCGCTCCGGCGGCTGCCCCGCCAGAGTTAATCAATCCGGCGCGTCCCATATAACAGTTCGCCAGTTGATAACGCACCAGATCAATCGGGTTTTCCGTGGTCAGCTTGCTGTAGACACGCTCATCGGTGTGACCGAAGTTGACGGCGGTGTAACCCCCGTTATTTTCCGCCATTTTCTGCTTCACAATGTCCGCGCCAATGGTCGCCGCAAGATGGTTGGCCTGACCGGTTAAATCGGCGCTGGCATGATAATCCACACCATCTTTCTTAAAGCCGTTATTGCGCAGATAGGCCCACAGCACCGTCACCATGCCCAGCTCATGGGCGCGTTCAAACGCAACGGAAATCTCTTCAATCTGTCGACGAGACTGCTCAGAGCCGAAATAGATAGTTGCACCGACCGCGATGGCCCCCATATTGAACGCCTGCTCCACGCTGGCGTACAGGGTCTGGTCGTACTGGGTTGGATAGCTCAGCGTCTCGTTATGGTTCAGTTTCACCATAAAGGGAATCTTGTGTGCGTAACGGCGCGCAACCGAAGCCAGCACGCCATAGGTAGAAGCGACACAGTTGCAGCCCGCTTCAATCGCCAGCTCCACGATATTTTTCGGATCGAAGTAGTGCGGGTTGGCAGCAAACGAAGCACCCGCCGAGTGCTCAACGCCCTGATCAACCGGCAGAATCGACAGATAGCCCGTGCCCGCCAGTCGGCCAGTGTTGTACAAGGTTTGCATATTACGTAACACGACTGGAGAACGATTGTTGTCCGTCATTACGCGATCAACATAATCCGCGCCCGGTAAATAAAGGCTTTCCGCTGGAATGGTCATGCAGCGATGTTGAAGAAGACTGTCCGCTTCTTTGCCCAATAACTGAACGATGTCCGTCATGCTGACTCCTGAATAAATGGCTGGATTGGAACCGACACCTGCCGATTCGCCCCCAACAGCCTGGACCCAAATCCGCCAGGCTGGCAAATTGCTGACTCCATTTTTCAGACAGATGCGCAGGCAAAAAACGGCAATCCGGCGTTACGCCCTACCACCAGCGGTGGAAATGGTGCACCGGCCCAATACCTTTGCCGACCTCTAGCGAATCCGCCTGCAACAGCGCCTGTTGCAGCCACGCTTTGGCTTCCGCCACCGTGGCTGACCAACTGTCATGCCGTGGACGCAGTGCCGCCAGCGCCGCTGACAACGAACAGCCAGTGCCATGCGTGTTGCGGGTATTGACGCGAGGTGCGGTAAAGCGCTGGCGTCCGCTGCGAGTGATCAGCCAGTCCGGGCTTTCCGCATCACTCAGATGTCCTCCCTTCATCAGTACCGCTTCACACCCGAGATCGAGCAACGCATCGCCCTGCTGAAGCATGGTGGCTTCATCCTGCGCCATGCTCCGTCCAAGCAACGCCGCCGCTTCCGGTAAATTTGGCGTAATCAGGGAAACCTGGGGTAGTAGCAGTTCACGGATACTGTCGATGGCATCCGGTGACAACAACGCGTCGCCGCTTTTGGCAATCATCACCGTATCCAGCACCACAAACGGCAGGCTGGCACGCTTCAGCTTCGCAGCGACGATTTCCACTATCGCTGTTTCCGCCAGCATGCCGATTTTAGCGCTGTCGATACGCACATCATCGAGTACCGAATCCAGTTGTGCACCGACAAATTCCGGATCGATGCGATACACCGATTGCACGCCACAGGTATTCTGCGCCACCAGAGCGGTGATCACGCTGGTGCCGTAAGCGCCGAGTGCCGAAAAGGCTTTAAGATCGGCCTGAATTCCCGCGCCACCGCTCGGATCGGTGCCCGCGATGGTTAATGCATTGATGCGCTTCATGGCGTCACCTCCAGCGTCCACAGCTCATCGAGGAAGGTGGCCACAAAGCTCCCTGGTCCCTGCACCTGACGCGCAGCCCTTTCCCCCGCCAGCGACATCACTCGGCAGGCCGCAGCCACATGTTGCAGACGCTCACCCGGCAGGCTGGCAAAGGCCGCCACCACTGCCGATAGTGCACAACCAGTACCCACCACCCGCGTCATTAACGGGCTGCCGCCGGGAATAGCCAGGGTGTTGTGGCCGTCAGTGACATAATCCACTTCGCCAGTGACCGCTACGATGCTGTGATAATCACGCGCCAGCTGCTGCGCGGCACTGATCGCCGCGTCGGCCTGATGCAGGCTATCCACACCACGCCCACCTGCCGCCTGATTCGCCAGCGCCAGGATTTCTGAGGCATTGCCACGAATAGCCGCAGGTTGCTGGCTTAGCAGCTGCTGACAAAATTCTGTGCGAAACGTTAACGCGCCGACCGCTACCGGATCGAGCGTCCAGGGCGTCCCTGCCCGGTTGGCTGCGGAGACAGCTGCTTGCATCGCATCACGACGATCGCGTGTCAGGGTGCCGACATTAATCAGCAACGCATCGGCGAAACCACTGAACTGTGCGGCTTCATCTACCTCGATCACCATGGCAGGTGAAGCGCGCAGCGCCAGCAGGACATTCGCGGTAAAGGTTTGGACGACATCATTCGTCATGCAGTGCACCAGCGGCATATGCTGACGGAGTAACTGAAGAGATTGCGCGAGTTGCGCTGTGGAGAGAAGGTCAGGCTGTTTCATAAGGCTCCCAACCGGCGATCAAGAAGACGAATGCGGTCAGGCATCTGACTTCCCTACGCTGGCATTATCCAGATCAGGTCAGCGGGTGTATCTCAGCCCCGTTTAAGAGGGCACCCCGAGTCATTTAAAATCAAAAGGTTGCGTCAATGTTCTTCATTAACTCATGAACAGGATAATGCCAGCAGAAAGCCCGACAAACAAGCGATAAAATCTACGTAAATCCGATGATGATTAACGTTAGCGTCCAACTGGTGGGCTAATCTGCTGCAGACCATTCAATGTTGAAAACACAACGGAAAGGTAACGCCCACTATCAATATCGTTTTTTTCAATCGTGTAATAGGCAGTATATGTATGGTCCCGTTTGAAATCATAACCAAACGTTGGCAAACATTGTCCATTGGTTACATACGCAGGTTTTTTGGCTAATGTCCTGAGAAGATGATTATCTTCTCCATCTGATATCTGTACCGCAGAAACATATTCACCCGTTCGTATTGGTGCGGTAATACAAACCCGGTTATCTCTTATCGCGACATTAGCTGGCTCTTTAGGTGGAATTCTATCGCCCGGCCCGGGACAACCGGAAAGCAGAGCGGCTGCCACTATTATTAAATAATTTTTATACACTTACGTTCCCCTGCCTGTCACAATCTTTTTATAAAGTACTGGAACATCTTTTAAGGGGTGTTTACCCCGGTATTTTCCGAAACGCGAAGGCCTTTGGTAGAAATGCCACTGTTCGATTCCGTAAACCAACAATAGCCAATAATCAGCAATAATTGATGCCTGTTGCTCAAGCGAATAATCCATTAATTTCTCTTTATCCAAATCATAGGTATAATTTGCAGCCCAGCTAAAAGTCCCACGCAAGCGCACCCATTGCCCACGTTGATGCTGCCATACATGGCCTAACTCATGAATGAAAACCCATTTATCAACCATATTTACTGAAGAAGCTGAAAAATCCGGGCTGTAAATTTTTTTCCTGAACCATATCTCACCGTTAGGAGTCATAGCATAGTCAGGATTTTGCAGTCCAAAGGGAAGATAACTGTCACAATGAATCCAGACTCGATTATAGGCAATACTATGACCTAATACCCTCTGTGCCATAGCAATTTCCCCCAAAGTCATCAGACGCAGCGTTCCTTCTTCAATATCTTGTTTTTTCTGTTCGCCTATTATCATCCCGATAATTCCTTATCTTTTAATCCATTATTTGATGTAGTAAACCCCGCAGAGCGGGGTTTCCAGGCAGAATGGACACCTACTTACCGAGATATTGCTTCACTTTCTGCGTATCCTTACCCACGTTTGCGACTGCGGTTCGTAATTGTGCGACAGAAACATCCAGGGTTTTAGTCCAATATTCGACTTCCCAGGTTTCACTGAGACGAATAACGCGTTTGTCTTCAGGTTGTCTTTTCTCCAAAGCATCAGTCATTTTACAGCTCCTGAGGTTAAATTAAGTGGCATAACGCCCCCTTCAGATCAGCAGCCAGAAGTGTGCTGGCTATCGGCGAAAATCCTAGGCAAAATCCTCATCCAGATCAAGGTATAGAAACTACACCAAAGCACAACAGGTCGTAATTAGCATCGATAAGAAAATTTTTATCTTTGGATTCATGAACTCCCTGCTTTGTAAAGAATACACTTCGCCTGCCACCTTTTAGCCTGTCCTGTTTCGCAATGTCATTCCCCTCGCCCGCCTGTTGGTTTCATGAAGGGATTCATCACGATAAGAACATCCTCCCCCTGACCTGAAATATCTTTATTTAATTAAATATCATACAGATAAGATTAACCATCCTGTCTAAACCTGAGATCCTGTGTTTTGCGTGCCGCGTCATAATTTGCAAAAAATGCTATTGATAATTCGCGTCGCGAAAAATAACATCACACCACTTGTTACATGAGGTAACAGTTTCACCAAACATCATCACTAAAGGAATTATCACGGAGGATTTACCATGAACCGGACTCTTCGCACGCCACTGGCTGCTGCTATTGCTTCCATCCTGGCTATTACGGCATTGATTCCCTGCACACCCGCACTGGCGGCAGGCTTTGTTGATGACTCCTCTCTTAGCGGTTCGCTCTTCTACTGGCAACGCCAGCGAGATCGTAAAGAGATGGATCCGCAGCATGGCAAGTACGGCCAGTATGATGCCAACCTGCACCATGCTTCTGCCAATGCCAGCCTGGACTTCTCTTCCGGCTATCTGGCGAATTTTATTGGTCTCGATCTCGCCGCTTTCGGTGCGCTGGAATTAACCAATGGTGGCCCCGCAGCCCCCAATGAAATTGGCTTCAGCGATGCCCGCACACGCTGGGATGAAAAATGGACCGGTGATAAGAGTGGCGCCAGCCTGTACAAGGCTGCACTGAAAACCAAATGGCAGGATAACTGGCTGCGTGCTGGTTATTTGCAACCAACCGGCCAGACGCTGCTGGCACCGCACTGGAGCTTCCTGCCAGGCACCTATCGCGGCGTCGAAGCGGGAACCACCTTCGACTTTGCAGATACCGGCGCCCTTTCCTTCTCCTGGATGTGGGCAGATCAGTACAAAGCCCCGTGGTATCAGCACATGTACAACTTCCGCAAAGCGGACGGCAAAACGGGTATTCCGTGGCTGCAATCCTTCGGCGCGAAGTATGACTTTAAAAACGATTTCATCCTGGAAGGCGCATATGGTCAGGCGGCAGAATACATGGATCAGTATTTTGCCAAAGCCTCATATCAGCTGCCGCTGGCCGGGTCACCGCTACGCACCAGCTATCAATTTTACGGGGCCAAAGATCGCGAAAGCGGCGGCACCAGCAATATCAACCATGTCTATGACGGTTTAGCCTGGCTGCAGGCCATGACACTGGGTTACACCCTGGGTGCTTTTGATTTCCGTCTCGAAGGGACCTGGGTCAAAGCCGAAGGCAATCAGGGCTTTTTCCTGCAACGCATGACGCCTTCCTATGCCAGTTCCAATGGTCGCATGGATGTGTGGTGGGATTCACGTTCAGACTGGAACGCCAATGGCGAGAAAGCATTGTTTGCCGGAGTCATGGTCGATCTTGGCCACTGGCAATTGCCGGGCTGGCAGGCGGGTGGATCTTATGCCTATGGTTGGGATGCAAAACCCTCAACAAATCCCATCTACAACCAGCAACAACGCCTGACGGAATCTGCGTGGAGTCTCGACCTGGTTTATACCCTGCAGGAAACGCGCGCCAAAGGTACTCAGTTCAAACTGCATTACACCCAGTATGACAATCACAGCAACCTGCCCAGCTACAGCGGTGGCTACGGCAATATTTTCCAGGACGAGAAAGACATCAAATTTATGGTCATCGCGCCCTTTACCCTTTTTTGACCCTGAGCTGGCTGGAGCCAGAATTCATCCACGTATAAGGATAACAGCATGAAAAAATTGAATTTTAGCCTTCTGGCATTGAGCGTTATCGCGCTCGGTGCCTGTAAATCGGTACCACAAAACCAGCAAGCGATCGTGGATCAAATCAGCCAGTTTGGCGTGCAGTACCAGGTAACCGACAATCAGGCCGCCAGTCATGGCGTAGATTGCGCCCAACTCGGCGCTGACTGGGCTTCCTGCAATCGGGCCACCATCAGGCTAACCAACCATGGCCCGGCCATCACCAGCAACAACTGGGCGATTTACATGAGCAACGTGCATGAGACCCTGCGCGTCGATAACGACCAGTTTAAGATGACACATGTCGTCGGCGATTTAACCCGCCTGGAACCGACAGATAAATTCACCGGCTTTGCTGCGGGAGCCACTGTAGAGATCCCCATCGTTAATGAATACTGGCAGCTGTTTATCACCGATGTGATGCCGCGCTGGTACGTCACCGCAGAAGGGGCATCGCCAAAAATTATCAGCAGCACCGACACGGAAAATCTAACTGACTTCGTCCAGCCGTTTGGCGATCAATGGAAGCGTGTGGCTGACGATAAAAACGTGCTGATGCAACCCGACAGCCGTTTCGCCAAAAATGCTGATATCACATTGCTGCCGGCAACTACGTTGCGTGGACAAATTACCCCCACTCCACGTTCGGTCAACATCCATGCAGCTGATGTCGATCTGAGCAAGGGTGTGGTGTTGCATCTCGATGCTTTGTCAGCCAACCAGGCTCAGGCAGTACAGCAACGTTTCGCAATGCTGGGTATTCAACCGAATCTGAAAGGCTACGGCATCAAAACCCGTATTGACTCAAGCAAGTTCCACGGCGAAGAGGCGGTATCGGGTGCTTACCAGCTGCGCATTACCCCTCGTGGTACCGATATCGTTGGCTATGATGCGGCTGGCGCATACTACGGCCTGATGTCGTTGCTCTCGCTGGTCCCTGCCGAGGGCAAACCCATTATCGCCACGCTGGAAGCGCAGGATGCACCGCGTTTTGCCTATCGCGGGGCTTTCCTGGATGTGGCACGTAACTTCCACAGCAAACAGGCGGTGTTGCGGATGCTGGACCAGATGGCCGCATGGAAGATGAACAAATTCCACTTCCATCTTAGTGACGATGAAGGCTGGCGCATCGAAATCCCCGGTCTGCCGGAACTGACCAATGTCGGGAGCAAACGCTGTCACGACCTGAGCGAACAACAATGCCTGGTACCGCAGTTGGGCTCCGGTCCGTTCAGCGATAATCATGGTAGTGGGTATTTCAGCCGCACCGATTATATTGAGATCCTGAAGTATGCTCAGGCACGCAATATTGAAGTGATTCCGGAAATCGATATGCCTGCCCACGCCCGTGCCGCCGTCATCTCGATGGAAGCACGCTATAACCGGCTGATGGCAGCAGGCAAAACGCACGCGGCAAGCGAATTCCGCCTGGTTGATCCCACCGACACTTCCACTACCACCTCGGTACAACTGTACGATCGTACCAGCTACCTCAACCCCTGCCTCGACTCCTCGCAACGTTTTGTTGACAAGGTGATAGGTGAAATTCAACGCATGCACCGCGAAGCAGGCCAGCCGCTGACGACCTGGCACTTTGGTGGTGACGAAGCGAAAAACATTCGTCTTGGCGCAGGCTACACCGATATAAAAAATCCTGAGGCAGGTAAAGGCGTTCTCGATCAGAGTCAGCAAGACAAGCCCTGGGCTAAATCACAGGTCTGCCAGGCATTGGTGAAATCCGGCAAAGTGCAGGACCTGGAACATTTGCCAAGCCACTTTGCGCTGGAAGTCAGCCAGTTGGTCAAAGCGCACGGCATACCGGTGATGCAGGCATGGCAGGATGGTCTGAAAGATGCCAGCAACGCTCATGCTTTCGCCACCTCACGCACGCGCGTTAATTTCTGGGACACCTTGTACTGGGGTGGCTTCGACAGCGCCAATGACTGGACACAAAAAGATTACGATGTGGTGATCTCCAATCCGGATTACGTCTACATGGACTTCCCCTATGAGGTTAATCCACTGGAACGCGGCTATTACTGGGGGACACGTTTTAGTGATGAGCGCAAAATGTTCAGCTTCGCACCGGATAACCTGCCGCAAAATGCTGAGACCTCAGTTGATCGTGATGGCAATCCTTTCGCCACGACGTCGGACAAGCCGTGGGGTGGTGCATATGGCCTCTCTGCCCAGCTATGGAGCGAAACCGTGCGTACCGATCAGCAAATGGAATATATGATTTTCCCGCGTCTGTTAGCGGTTGCGGAACGTGGCTGGCATCGCGCCAGTTGGGAGCTGGATTATCAGCAGGGCCGCAGCTATAAAGGCGGTGAAACCCACCATGTCAACCAGGCACAGCTCACTGGCGACTGGCAGCGTTTTGCCAATCTGCTGGGCCAGCGCGAACTGGGCAAACTGGATAAAGCCGGTGTTCATTACCGTCTCCCAGTCCCTGGCGCGCGCATCAATGCAGGCAGGCTGGAAATGAACATCGCCCTGCCCGGTCTGCCGCTGCAATACAGCCTGGATAATGGCAACAGCTGGATTGACTATCATCCGCAGGCACAACCGACCATTGCCGCAGGCGATAAGGTGATGGTGCGTAGCCTGAGTCTGGATGGAAAAAGGGCGAGTCGCAGCGAAAGCCTGTAATCGAACAAATTGCGCTGGATCATTTCTCATCACTGACGCACCAAATCGTCATAACTGATTCAGCGCAAATAACATCCCGGATGTTGAATGGCAAAAAAGGAGGTGGCACAACAAATAACTCAAAATAGTTATTGGCGTTAATAAAATAAGACCGGGCAAATCAAATTATATTGCGCGCAGGCTGAGTCCCCTGCGCGCTTTTTTATTTGAAATTAATAAATAATTTCAAAATGAGAGCAACATCACTGTTGCTTGATTAATATCAAACTATGAGCGGGTAAAAAACGGCCTAATTTCATTCCGGACCTGAAGAATATAATTAAATCCGGCAGATACCATGAAATTAAAATTACTCAGTTTTATTCCGCACGCGCATAAATGGCGCAATATTCAGATCTCACGTAAAGGCGCAGTTTCACCCTCTGGTCGTCACTATCATTCCACGCATGTCCAGGCACATTGCAAAGGATGCGGCGAGCGTATTCATCGGGTTTATTACCGTGATATCAGTGATGCGGAAGCACGCCGCTGGTTAGGATAATCAGGCAGATATCAGCGGATTGTATGTTGCAGAGATGTTATAGCGTGGTAACCTGCCCATATTAACCTTTTGCCAATATCACCGCTATGCCTGATCTATTAACCACATTGAGTCACCAGATTTACCTCTCGGCCCCATTATTTATTCTTATTTTTCTCGGTTATTGCCTGACGCGTTTTGGCAAATGGCCCGCCAGTATCAGTGAAGGGATGAACCGTTTTGTGTTCAATGTGGCCCTGCCCTGCATGCTGTTTGATGTAATGAGTGATTTCTACAAAAGCCCGCCGGTGGATTTTCGTCTGCTGCTGGCATTTTTTGGCAGCTGTCTGCTGGTGTTTATTGCCGGGCGCGTGATCGCAGCAAAAGTGTTCCGGCTGGAAAGCATTGCCGGGTCGGTGTTTGCGCTGGGTGGTATTTTTTCCAACAACGTGATGCTGGGCATTCCCATCGCCACGGTATTACTGGGCGAACAGGCATTGCCATCGGTGGCGCTGGTGCTGGTGTTTAATAGCCTGATCCTCTGGACCCTGCTGACAGTATCAGTGGAGTGGTCAAAGCATGGCAGCTTCTCGATACAGGGGCTTGGTCGCACGCTGATTAGCGTACTGAAAAACCCGCTAATTATCGGCATCCTGAGTGGTACGGCCTGGAGTTTCCTGCAACGACCGCTTCCGCTGATTGCGGCACAACCCATTGATCTGCTCGGCTCCATTGCCGCACCGCTGTCGCTGGTGACGCTTGGCATGAGCCTGGCGCACTATCGGGTGCGTGATGGTCTGAAGGAGAGTTACAGCATCTGCCTGCTAAAGCTGATTGTGCAGCCGATGTGCATCTGGGCGATCGCCTGGCTAACCGATTTACCGGCGCTGGAGAGTAAAGTGGTGGTGCTGCTGGGATCGATGGCGGTAGGCGTCAATGTCTACCTGATGTCGCAAAAATTTCAGGTGCTGACCGGGCCGGCTGCGGCCAGTATGTTGTTTTCCACGCTGTTCGCGGCGGTGACCACACCGGTATGGATGATGCTGATGACACTGGCCGGGTACTGACGTGCAAAAAAAAGCCCTGCAACACGGGTTGCAGGGCATTTGCGTGGCTATCGCAACAAAATTATTCAGCCGGATTGGTGCGGATCAGATAATCGAACGCACTCAGTGAGGCTTTGGCACCTTCACCACTGGCAATGATGATCTGCTTGTACGGTACCGTGGTGCAGTCACCCGCCGCGAACACACCTTTCAGGCTGGTTTCGCATTTCGCATCAATGATGATCTCACCCATGCGGTTGCGCTCAACAGCACCTTCCAGCCAGGTGGTATTCGGCAGCAGACCGATCTGCACAAAAATGCCGCTCAGCGCGATTTCATGGCTGTTCTGGTTGGTGCGATCAGTATAAACCAGGCCGGTCACTTTGCTGCCATCGCCTTTCACTGCCGTGGTTTGTGCGTTAAGGATCACATCCACGTTTTTCAGGCTACGCAGT
Source organism: Pantoea sp. App145 (assembly GCF_047947045.1). Lineage (NCBI taxonomy): Bacteria > Pseudomonadati > Pseudomonadota > Gammaproteobacteria > Enterobacterales > Erwiniaceae > Pantoea > Pantoea sp. App145. The sequence continues at coordinate 20,587 of NZ_CP133290.1, read as the reverse complement.
TTGTCCTGCAATACCTTGTCAGCACGCATTTCGCTGGCGAATTCCAGCAGGGTGACGTGCTCAACGATACCCGCCAGGTCGATGGCCGCTTCAACACCCGAGTTACCGCCACCGATGACCGCAGTACGCTTACCTTTAAACAGCGGACCGTCACAGTGCGGGCAATAGGTTACGCCTTTGGTGCGATACTCTTCTTCACCCGGCACACCCATATTACGCCAGCGAGCGCCGGTAGCCAGGATGATGCTGCGTGATTTCAGCACCGCGCCAGAAGCGGTTTCAATCGCATGCAGACCGCCCTCTTTGGCTGCCGGGATCAGTTTGATCGCGCTCTGGGTATCAATCACATCAACATCGTAATCATCAACGTGGGCACGCAGTGAGCCAGCCAGCTTCGCACCTTCGGTTTTCGGTACGGAGATGTAGTTTTCAATGTCCACGGTATCCAGTACCTGGCCACCAAAACGCTCACCCATCAGACCGGTACGAATACCTTTACGTGCCGAGTAAATCGCTGCTGCTGCGCCCGCCGGACCACTACCGACGATCAGCACTTCATAGGCATCACGCTTATTCAGTTCTTCCGCCGCACGTTTGTCAGCGTTGGTGTCCACTTTACCGACGATTTCCGCCAGGCTCATACGGCCCTGACCAAACTCTTTGCCGTTCAGATAGACCGCCGGAACGCCCATCACGTTACGTTCGGTGATTTCGTTCTGGAACATGCCACCGTCAATCGCCGTATGGCTGACATTCGGATTGAGGATGGCCATCAGGTTCAGCGCCTGAACAACATCCGGGCAGTTGTGGCATGACAGGGAATAATAAGTTTCGAAATGGAACTCGCCTTCAAGCTGAGCCACTTGCTCCAGCAGGCTCTGCGCTTCTTTCGAAGGGTGTCCACCGGTCTGCAGCAGTGCCAGTACCAGTGAAGTAAATTCATGGCCCATCGGCGAACCGGCAAAACGCGGGCCGCTGTGGCTGCCAGGGTTGGTAATCAGGAATGAAGGCTTACGCACCGGACGATCATTCTCTTCACGGAAGCTGACTTTGTCAGACAGGGCCGCGATATCAGCCAGCAGGGTCCGAATCTCTGCGGATTTGGCGCCATCATCCAGTGTGGCAATTAACTCAACCGGTTTCGTTAATTTCTCAAGGTAAGCCTTGAGTTGGGTTTTTAAGTTGGTGTCGAGCATAATGAGTTCCTGTTGCTGGTCGAAAAATCGGGTGCCGTAGCACCCGATTGGAGAAACATCGAAGGGCTGCGTGGTGGCTTAGATTTTGCCAACCAGGTCCAGTGATGGAGCCAGAGTCGCATCGCCTTCCTGCCATTTAGCCGGGCAAACTTCACCTGGGTGAGAAGCAACGTACTGTGCCGCTTTCACTTTACGCAGCAGGTCAGAGGCGTCACGGCCAATACCTTCAGCAGTGATTTCGATAGCCTGGATGATGCCTTCCGGGTCAACGATGAAAGTACCACGATCTGCCAGGCCTTCAGCTTCACGCATGATTTCAAAGTTACGGGTCAGTGCACCTGTCGGGTCGCCGATCATCGCATATTTGATTTTAGCGATGGTTTCAGAAGAACCGTGCCAGGCTTTGTGGGTAAAGTGGGTGTCAGTAGAAACAGAGTAGATATCTACGCCCAGTTTCTGGAATTCTTCGTGATGATCAGCCACGTCGCCCAGTTCGGTCGGGCATACGAAGGTAAAGTCAGCTGGGTAGAAGAAGAAAACACTCCATTTACCCTCAACGTCTTTCTCGGTTACGTCGATAAATTCGCCGTTTTTGAATGCTGCGTTTTTGAACGGTTTAATTTTGGTATTAATGATAGACATCGGGTGACCTCCGTTAAAAGATGTGATGCAGGTTACATAATTTTCGGGCCAACATCTAATATGCAGCCGTTATCAATTAGATAAACAAAAGCTATCAAACGCGACAAGGCCCGATTTCTGCGGCCTGCCGCGGCATTCTACACAGAAACTCCCCTGATTTAACGTGGTTTATCTTTTTGCGCCGGAACTGCTACTTTTGAGTGAACTGACTGCTGGAGTTCATCAGTGCATATTCGATTGTTTCAGGAAGCTGACCGCCCTTTTCTGCGTACGCTGTTCCTTGCAGCGCGCCGGACCAACTGGACCTGGCTCGACAGTGATGACTGGCAGCTGGAGGATTTTGATCGGGTGATCATGGGTGAGACCGTGCTGGTCGCGGAAATTGACGGCCATCGCGCCGGTTTTGCCGGTGTGCTCGATAATGATAATTTCCTGCACAGCCTGTATGTCTCCCCCGATTTTCAGGGCCAGGGAGTGGGCAGTGCGCTACTGGACGCGGTACAGGCACGTTTTACCGGCACCGGGGCGCTGAAATGCCTGCTGCTGAACCAGGCTGCGCAAACCTTTTATCTGAAGCATGGCTGGCAAAAGGTGGCGCAGGGTGAAAGCGATCAGGGGAAATACCTGTTGATGCACTATCCGCTGACGGCGCGCGCCAGCGGATAATCAGTCGGTTAAACCGCGCGGAAGGCGATATCGTCGGGGATCACTTCCCCATGCCAGTAAAGCTGCGACGCCACGCGCCCGGCCAGCTCGCGATACATCACGGTAAACTCACTGTCAGGACGACGAATCACCGTTGGCTCACCGTCATCCAGATCTTCGCGCAGATTAATATGCAGCGGCAGCTGTGCCAGCAGACGGGTGTTGTAATCCTGCGCCAGTTTCTGCGCGCCCCCCGTACCAAAGATCGGCTCATGATGACCACATTCGCTACAGATGTGGATGCTCATATTTTCCACCACACCCAGCACCGGTACGTTGACCTTCTCAAACATCACCATGCCTTTACGCGCATCAATCAACGCGATGTCCTGCGGCGTCGTCACCACCAGCGCGCCGGTCACCGGGATATTTTGCGCCAGCGTCAGCTGGATATCACCGGTACCAGGCGGCATATCCAGCACCAGATAATCCAGGTCCGGCCACATCGTTTCATTGAGTAGCTGCATCAATGCCTTGCTGGCCATAGGGCCACGCCACACCATTGCGTTATCGTCAGTCACCAGATAACCAATGGAGTTGGTCGCCAGCCCGTGCGCCATGATCGGGGCCATATGGGTGCCATCCGGCGAAGTCGGACGCTGATTTTCCGTACCGAGCATGTTGGGAATCGACGGACCATAGATGTCCGCGTCGAGAATCCCCACGCGCGCCCCTTCCGCCACCAGCGCCAGCGCCATATTCACCGCGGTACTGGATTTGCCCACGCCACCTTTGCCAGAACTGACGGCAATGATGTTTTTCACACCATTGACGCCAGGATGGTTTTTCACCCGCTTCAGGGTGGCGATATCGTGGCGTAGCCGCCAGTCAATCGCCCGGGTTTGCGTCAGGCGCAGCAGCTCGCTGCTGGTTTGTGCTTTCAATTCTTCAAACGCGCTGGCCCAGGCGAAAGGCATCACCAGTTCCAGATGCAGTATGTCATCCAGCAACGCGACATGGCGCAAGGCTTTCAGTGTCGTAAGATTGTGCTTCAGTGTCGGATGTTCAAAGCCACTCAGCACGCCTATCACCACGGCGCGCAGGGCCTCAGGTGAATGTTGTTCCCGGGATTGTGAAGTCATCCCCGCTCCTTACTCTTTATTCTGACGCTGAACTTCAGCGATGTGATTTCAATAATATCAGATAGGGCATAAAGTGAGGTGACTGTCAGGTTGTGTTTACGCCAGAGAGTGCTTCGGTTAACATCTTAAGCCCGATTTTTCATTTACAGAAAGCTACGCAAACTATGACTCAAGTCGCTAAAAAAATTCTGGTAACGTGCGCGCTGCCATACGCGAACGGCTCAATCCATCTCGGCCACATGCTCGAGCATATCCAGGCAGACATTTGGGTGCGTTACCAGCGAATGCGTGGCAATCAGGTTTACTTCATCTGCGCCGACGACGCGCACGGCACACCGATCATGCTGAAAGCACAGCAGCTCGGCATTGCGCCTGAGCAGATGATTGCTGAGATGAAGCAGGAGCATGAGACTGATTTCGCCGGTTTTGACATCAGCTATGACAACTACCACTCGACGCACGGCGACGAAAACCGCCAGCTGTCGGAGCTGATTTACGGCCGTCTGAAAGAGAACGGCTTCATTAAAAATCGCACCATTTCTCAGCTGTACGATCCGGAAAAAGGCATGTTCCTGCCCGATCGTTTCGTTAAAGGCACCTGCCCGAAATGTAAATCGCCGGATCAATATGGCGACAACTGTGAAGTCTGCGGTGCCACTTACAGCCCGACCGAGTTGATCGAACCAAAATCCGTGGTATCTGGCGCGACGCCGGTAATGCGTGATTCCGAGCACTTCTTCTTCGATCTGCCTTCCTTCAGTGAAATGCTGCAGGCGTGGACGCGTTCTGGTGCGTTGCAGGAACAGGTGGCGAACAAAATGCAGGAATGGTTCGAATCCGGCCTGCAACAGTGGGATATCTCGCGCGATGCGCCCTACTTCGGCTTCGAGATTCCAGGTGCGCCAGGCAAATACTTCTACGTGTGGCTGGATGCGCCAATCGGCTACATGGGGTCGTTTAAAAACCTGTGCGATAAGCGCGGCAATATCGATTTCGACGAGTTCTGGAAGAAAGATTCCACCACCGAGCTGTATCACTTTATCGGTAAAGACATCGTCTATTTCCATAGCCTGTTCTGGCCCGCGATGCTGGAAGGTAGCCAGTTCCGTAAGCCGACCAACCTGTTTGTGCACGGTTATGTGACGGTTAATGGCGCGAAGATGTCAAAATCTCGCGGCACCTTTATCAAAGCCAGCACCTGGTTGCAGCATCTGGATGCCGACAGCCTGCGTTATTACTACGCGGCGAAACTCTCTTCACGTATCGATGATATCGACCTGAACCTGGAAGATTTCGTGCAGCGCGTGAATGCGGACATCGTCAACAAAGTGGTCAACCTGGCGTCACGTAATGCTGGCTTCCTGACTAAACGCTTTGACGGCAAATTGTCGTCCGAACTGGCCGATCCGGCGCTGTATCAGACTTTTGTCGATGCCTCGGAGAAGATCGGTGAAGCCTGGGCCAGCCGTGAATACAACCGTGCCATCCGTGAAATCATGGCACTGGCGGATCTCGCCAACCGTTATGTGGATGAGCAGGCACCGTGGGTGGTGGCGAAACAGGAAGGCCGTGATGCTGATCTGCAAGCCATCTGCTCAATGGGTATCAACCTGTTCCGCGTACTGATGACCTGGCTGAAACCGGTATTACCCTCTCTGAGCGCCCGCGCTGAAGCTTTCCTGCAGAGCGAACTGAGCTGGGATGCTATCCAGCAGCCGCTGCTGGATCATAGCGTTGCGCCGTTCAAAGCATTGTATGGCCGCATTGAGATGACCAAAGTTGACGCGCTGGTTGAGGCATCGAAAGAAGATGCTGCTGCCGCTAACAAGCCTGCGGCGACCGGCCCTCTGGCTGAAGCACCGATTGGCGACGCGATCACCATCGATGATTTCGCCAAAGTCGATATGCGCGTGGCGCTGATCGAAAAAGCAGAGCTGGTGGAAGGTTCAGACAAGCTGCTGCGCCTGGAGCTGGATTTGGGCGGTGAGAAACGCCAGATCTTCTCTGGCATTCGTGCCGCCTATCCGGATCCGTCAGTGCTGGTCGGCAAGATGACTATCATTGTCGCTAACCTGGCACCGCGTAAGATGCGCTTCGGTGTATCGGAAGGGATGGTGCTGTCAGCGGGTCCTGGCGGCAAAGACCTGTTTGTGCTGTCCGTGGATAGCGGTGCACAGCCAGGAATGCCGGTGAAATAAAGTTCTGAGCCGCCATTTAGGCGGCTCCTGCTCCTCCTGTAGCGGCGCGATTTATCGCGTGTGTTTTGTCGAAAAACAGCGCGATAAAGCGCGCCGCTACAGACTGCAAACCTTACCCATGATGTGATCTCTGGCACGCTAAGCGCTTAATGCGTATGATGAAGCCCTATGAAAACAGGAGCCTGTCATGCCCACCGTGCTGTCTGTCAGCTGGCGCTATTTGCGCGCCTTTATCATCATTTACGCTGCTCTTTATGCCGGAATCGGCATTTCTACCCTGCTTCCTATTAACATTCCCGGTAGTATCATCGGCATGCTGCTGTTGTTTATGCTGCTGGCGCTGCAAATCCTGCCCGTGGACTGGGTCAAACCCGGTTGTCATTTGCTGATTCGCTATATGGCGCTGCTGTTTGTCCCGATCAGCGTCGGAGTGATGAGTTATACCGATATCCTTACCGCGCAATTCGGTCCTATCGTTGTTTCCTGCCTGATCAGTACTTTTCTGGTACTGGTGGTGGTCGGCCTGAGCGCCGAGCGAATGCAGCGGTCTGGCGTGCCAAAGGAGCCAGGAAATGAGTGATATCTGGTGGTCCCTGCCACTGACGCTGCTGGCCTATTTCCTCGCCCGTAAGTTTGCAGCAAAAATCAAAATTTCCATCGTTAACCCGTTACTGGTGGCGATGGCGATTGTCATCCCCATTCTGCTGCTGACACATATGCCCTATGCCCGCTATTTTGCTGGCAGCGCGCTGCTCAATCAGCTACTGCAACCCGCTGTGGTGGCGCTGGCCTTACCGTTGTATGAGCAGATGCATCAAATCCGCGCCCGCTGGAAAACCATTATCAGCGTCTGTTTTATTGGCAGCATCACGGCAATGATTTCCGGCACAGCCATCGCCTTATGGCTGGGTGCAACACCGGAGATTGCTGCCACCATCATGCCGAAGTCGGTCACAACGCCGATTGCTATGGCGGTTTCGGCTTCAATGCATGGTATCCCAGCTATCAGCGCCATTTGTGTACTGATTGCGGGTGTGCTGGGCGCGGTATTCGGCCATATGCTGCTCAATCTGTTGCAGATAAAAAGCAAGGCATCACGCGGATTAGCGATCGGCAATGCCTCGCATGCGCTGGGCACCGCGCGCGCCGCAGAGATTGATTATCAGGAAGGGGCGTTCAGTTCTCTGGCGCTGGTGATTTGCGGCATTATTACCTCGCTACTGGCACCGTTTCTCTACCCGGTGCTGATGCACTGGTTCGGGTAAACTTGCGAGAGATCTCGCAAAGTTGAAACAAGCAAGTCAGCTTACATTGTCAGAGCGATATAGATCACATATAACCCTTCAGGCGGCGCACCGCCGCTGACGCGTTAACGAGGCCATCATGCATCCAAGATTCACTTCCGCTTTCTCTGCCCTGCCGGTCAATCTGCAACAGGCGTTGCAATCCATCATGGATGCCGCCGATTTTCATGGTGTCCTGCAGGCCGATGAAGTGACGCAGTTACAGCAGGCTACCACGCTGGAAGCCGATGCCCTCGCTCTCGCCTTGCTGCCACTGGCGGCGTCCTGTGCCGTCGCGCCGGTTTCAAATTTTAACGTCGGTGCCATTGCGCGTGGCAGCAGCGGTAACTGGTATTTCGGTGCCAATATGGAATTCCGCGGTGCACCTTTACAGCAGACGGTGCACGCGGAACAAAGCGCCATCACCCATGCCTGGCTGCGGGGTGAAACGCAGCTGGAGACCATCACCGTCAATTACACACCGTGCGGCCACTGCCGCCAGTTTATGAACGAGCTGAACAGCGGCACCGCCATTCGCATCAGCCTGCCAGGCCGTGCTGTCAGCACCCTGGGCGATTACTTGCCGGATGCTTTCGGCCCCGCGGATTTGAATATCGCTGAGCGTTTGCTGACCCCGGTCAATCATGGCTTTAGCTTGCAGGGCGACACTCTGCAACAGGCAGCCATTGAGGCAGCCAATCAGAGCCATGCCCCCTACAGCCACAGCTACAGCGGAGTGGCACTGCGTAGCCGCAGCGGGCAGATTTTTACCGGACGTTATGCGGAAAATGCCGCATTCAACCCCAGCCTGCCCCCGCTACAGGCAGCCTTGATTCTGCTGAATATGCACAACGAAGCGCTGGATAGCGTGCAACAGGCGGTACTGGCGGAATGTCAGGGGGCCGTGCTCAGCCAGCATGACGCTACGCGTGCCACACTGGCGGCGCTGGGATGTGGCGATTTTACCGCTGTCACCTTGTCAGTTTGCGCAGTTAAGTGATCCTTTTACCGCTTTTGTGACCTTTTATTAACAAAAGCTGTACATCTGCAGGAAATTTCATAGGATCTGGCGCCAGAAATCACTTCACAATAAGAAAGTCTGGCGTTACCTTTCCCGGCGACACGCCAGAAAACACTGCAACCGGAGCAAAAACTGCATGGAACTCGAGTACGAAAGTAAACGTCCGCTGTATATTCCTTATGCCGGTCCGATCCTGCTGGAATTTCCGCTGTTGAATAAAGGCAGCGCCTTCTCCCTCGAAGAACGTAATGAGTTCAATCTCAATGGCCTGCTACCCGAAGCAGTTGAAACCATTGAAGAACAGGCCGAACGTGCATGGCGTCAATTCCAGGATTTCAAGAACAATAACGACAAACACGTTTACCTGCGCAATATCCAGGACACCAACGAAACCCTGTTCTACCGCCTGCTGGACAATCATCTGGAAGAGATGATGCCGATTATCTATACCCCGACGGTCGGCGCCGCCTGTGAACACTTTTCTGAGATTTATCGTCGTGCGCGTGGCGTATTTATTTCCTATAACAACCGCGATCGCATCGAAGACATGCTGCAAAACGCCACCAAACAGAACGTGAAGGTGATTGTGGTAACCGACGGCGAGCGTATCCTTGGTCTTGGCGACCTGGGTATCGGCGGTATGGGGATTCCGATCGGTAAACTGTCGCTGTATACCGCCTGTGGCGGCATCAGCCCAGCTTACACCCTGCCCGTGGTGCTGGATGTGGGTACCAACAACCAGCAACTGCTGAATGACCCGCTGTACATGGGCTGGCGTCATCCGCGTATCTCGGGTGAAGAGTACGAAGAATTCGTTAACGAATTTATCCAGGCGGTGAAACGTCGCTGGCCGAAAGTACTGCTGCAATTTGAAGACTTTGCGCAGAAAAATGCCATGCCGCTGCTGGAGCGTTATCGTGATGAGATCTGCTGTTTTAACGATGACATTCAGGGCACCGCAGCCGTGACCGTCGGTACGCTGATTGCCGCCAGCCGCGCTGCGGGCAGCCGCCTGTGCGAGCAAAAAGTGGTGTTCCTTGGTGCCGGTTCTGCCGGTTGTGGTATCGCCGAGCAGATCATCGCGCAGATGAAATCAGAAGGCCTGAGCGATGACGAAGCGCGTGCCCGCGTGCTGATGGTGGATCGTTTTGGTCTGCTGACTGATAAACTGCCGAACCTGCTCGATTTCCAGAGCCGTCTGGTGCAGAAGAGCGACAACCTGAAAGCGTGGGATATCACCAGTGATTCCATTTCCCTGATGGATGTGGTGCGCAACGCTAAACCGGACATCCTGATCGGTGTTTCCGGTCAGCCGGGCCTGTTCACAGAAGAGATCATCCGTGAGATGAACAAACACTGTAAACGTCCGATTGTGATGCCGCTGTCAAACCCTACCTCACGCGTGGAAGCCACCCCGGCGGATATTATCGCCTGGACCGATGGTGCCGCGCTGGTGGCAACCGGTAGCCCGTTTGCACCGGTTAGCTGGAAAGGCAAAATCTATCCGATTGCCCAGTGCAACAACTCCTACATCTTCCCGGGCATTGGTTTGGGTGTGATCGCCTCTGGCGCGTCACGCGTTACTGATACCATGCTGATGACCGCCAGCCGTGCTTTAGCCGATTGTTCACCGTTGGTGAATGACGGCGAAGGCCCGGTGCTGCCGGAAATCAAGGATATCCAGGGCGTCTCCAAAGTGATCGCCATGGAAGTGGGTAAAGCCGCACAGCTGGCTGGTGTTGCCGTGGTCACGTCGGAAGATGTGCTATCCAGGGCCATCAATAACAACTTCTGGCTACCGCAGTATCGTCACTACCGCCGTACCTCAATCTGATTGAGGTTAATTGCCGGGCAAATTCGCCCGGCAATGCGCAAAAAAACACCAGCTGACTGGCGTTAACTTGCTTCCCGCAGAGGCCTCAAGTAGCCTTGAATCATTCCTTTTTCCGCCAACCGAGTGCCTGCGCGCATGATTAAACGCGTTTTCTTTGGTCTGCTTTTCATCATCTTACTGATGGTGGCGACCGCACTTGGCCTCGATCGCTGGATCAGCTGGAAAACCGCCCCCTTCATCTATGAAAATGTCGCCGCATTACCGCATCGCCAGGTCGGTGTGGTGTTAGGCACGGCCAAATATTACCGCACTGGCGTAATCAACCAGTATTACCTGTATCGCATTCAGGGTGCCCTCAACGCTTACAACAGCGGCAAAGTGAATTACCTGCTGTTAAGCGGCGACAATGCGCAGCAAAACTATAACGAACCGATGACGATGCGCCGCGATTTGATCAAAGCAGGCGTCGATCCGGCCGATATCGTGCTCGATTATGCCGGGTTCCGCACGTTGGATTCGATCGTTCGTACCCGCAAAGTTTTCGATACCAATGATTTCATCATCATCACCCAGCGTTTCCACTGTGAACGCGCGCTATTTATCGCCCTGCATCTGGGGATTCAGGCGCAGTGCTATGCCGTGCCGTCACCGAAAAATATGCTGACGGTGCGTTTCCGCGAAGTGGGTGCGCGCTTAGGGGCGCTGGCAGATTTGTACCTGATGAAACGCGAGCCGCGTTTCCTCGGCCCGCTGGTGCCGATTCCGGCGGTGCATGAAGTGCCCGAGGATGCGCAGAGTTACCCGGCGGTGACGCCAGAGCAGTTGCTGGAGCTGGAACAGAAGCTAAAAAAATAAAAAGGTCGGGATAAATCCCGACCCTACAAAACGGCAGGGTCACCATTGATGGTGACCCATGCACAGATAAGAACGTTACTTTTTACGGGCGTATTTCAGCGAGTCCAGCGCCACGGCGAAGATGATGATGCCGCCCTTGATGATGTACTGCCAGTAAGGGTTCACGCCGATATAGGTCAGACCGTAGTTGATGACGGTGAAGATGATCACACCGGTCACCACACCTGCGACCGTACCCACCCCACCGGCGAAGGAGACACCGCCGACCACGCAGGCCGCAATCGCATCCAGTTCATACATAAAGCCGAGGTTGTTGGTCGCACTGCCGATACGCCCCGCTTCCAGCATCCCACCAAATGCATAGAACACCCCGGACAGCGCATATACCAGAATCAGGTTCAGCGGCACGTTAACACCGGAGACTTTCGCGGCTTCCGGGTTACCCCCGATTGCAAAGATGTTTTTACCGAAGCGCGTTTTGTTCCACAGGATCCAGACGAAGATGATGGCGATAATCGCGTAGAAGGTGATGTACGACAGTTTGAAATCACCAAAGCGGAAGAAGCCCTGGGCAAATTTCGAGAAGCCAGCGTCAAAACCCGCAATCGGCGATGCACCGACAAAGTCGTAGTACAGCGAGTTAATGCCGTAAACGATAATCATGGTACCCAGGGTGGTGATAAATGGCGTCACTTTCAGATAGGCGATGATCACGCCGTTCACCAGACCGATGATGCCACCAATGATGCACACCGTCAGAATAACCAGCGGAATCGGCACGGTATCCAGATGCGGGAAGACTTTGTTGGCATTATCCATGGCCTGCAACAAGGTTGCCGCCACCACCGCCGCCAGACCCACCTGACGCCCTGCCGACAGGTCGGTACCCTGGGTAACAATTAACCCGGCCACACCGAGTGCGATAATAATACGCACTGATGACTGGGTCAGAATATTACTCAGGTTCATTAAACTTAAAAATGTCGGATCCTGGAAAATAATAATAGCCAGCAGTACCAACAGGACAACATAAATGCCGCCCTCTTTTAACCAGGTTAGCGCATTCTTTTTAGTAGTCGCTTTCATGTTAAAGCCCTTGCTTCATTAAAGGTGTAATGACGCTAAACGCAGGATTTCATTCTGCGAGGTCGTTTTAGTATCAACAATGCCCGCTACCTGTCCATTACTCATCACCAGAATGCGATCGGTAATGCCCAACAGTTCTGGCATTTCAGAAGAGATAATAATGATGCCTTTTTCTTTCTTCGCCAGCTCGGCAATCAGCTGGTAAATTTCGAATTTTGCCCCGACGTCAATACCACGAGTCGGTTCATCCAGCATCAGAATTTCCGGCTGAGTTAATAACCAGCGGCCAATAATCACCTTTTGCTGGTTACCGCCAGAGAGCGATCCAATTTGTGTATGATGGCCCGGAGTTTTCACCCGCATCGCATCAATCACCCATTGGGTATCGCTTTTCATCCGTTTATTGTCCAGCAGTCCCATATTGTTTTTATACTTTCTGATATTGGAAATAAGTGAGTTAAAACCAATATCGAGGTAAGCATAAATACCGGTGGAACGCCGTTCTTCCGTTACCAGGGCAAAACCGTGGTTAATCGCTTCGTTCGCACTGTGGTTATTAATCGCTTTGCCATGCAGCTTAATGGTGCCGCCTGATTTCTCGCGAATACCAAACAGGGTCTCGACGATATCAGTACGCTTAGCCCCCACCAGCCCGGCAATGCCAAGAATTTCACCTTTATGCAGATCAAACGAGATATCGCGAATCGACGGTTGGCGCAGCGACGTCAAATGACGCACTTCCAGAATCACTTCACCCGGTACGTTAATTTTGTCCGGGAAGCGCTGGTTGAGTGAACGGCCAACCATCATGGCGATGATCTTATCCATATCCAGCCCTTCCAGCGGCTGGGTAGTAATCCATTGTCCGTCGCGCAGGATGGTAATCTCATCACACAGCTGGAAAATTTCTTCCATCTTATGCGAGATATACACAATACCGCAGCCACGATCTTTCAACTTACGAATAATAGTAAAAAGATGATTAACCTCTTTTTCCGTCAGCGACGACGTTGGCTCATCCATAATAACGATTTTGGCGTCATAGGAAAAAGCTTTGGCGATTTCAATCATCTGCATCTGCGAAACAGACAGATTGGCAACCTTATCGCGCGGATCAATATCAATATCCAGCTCTTCAAAGATCGCTTTAGTATCGCGATACATTTTATCCTGATCGACAAATACGCCTTTGCGTGGATAGCGGCCCAGCCACATGTTATCCATTACGCTGCGTTGCAGAACCAGGTTTAATTCCTGATGCACCATCGATACGCCATTTTCCAGCGCTTCTTTGGAGCTTTTGTAATCAATTTCTTCACCCTGAAACAGGATGCTCCCCGTATCCTTCTTATAAATCCCAAACAGACATTTTAATAATGTGGATTTGCCGGCTCCGTTTTCACCCATCAATGCGTGAACCGAGTGAGGCCGCACTTTTAAATTCACATTATCTAAGGCTTTAACCCCTGGAAATGATTTCGAGACATTCGTCATCTCCAGCAGATATTCACGCTGTGTGGTCGGATTATCACTGGCCATAATTTACCTGGCTAAAAAAAGCGTTGGTCAGATGCAATAAGGCGCGGCGTAATGCCGCGCCCGGGACGGATTACTTCACAAACTGAGACAGATTATCTTTATCTACCGGTACATAAGGAACGCGAACGATCTTATCAACCATCTTGAAGTTAGTGCCTTCGGTTGCTGGCTTACCATCAGCCAGGTTTTTCGCCATATCCAGCGTCGCTTTTGCCTGGTTTTCCGCATCGTTCAGCACGGTACCGGCCAGTGCGCCAGATTTGATCAGCGCCAGCGCTTCTGGCAGGGCATCAACACCGAACACCGGGATAGAGGTCATGTTGTGCGCTTTCAGTGCTTCTACCGCACCCATTGCCATGGCGTCGTTGTTGGCGATAACCACTTCGATTTTTTTCGCATTCGGGCCTGACAGCCAGGCGTCCATTTTGTCTTTCGCCTGTGCGGTATCCCACATCGCGGTATCCATCGCTAACTGCTGCGTTTTGATGCCGTCTTTGTTCAGGGTATCGATAACGTATTTCGTACGGGCTTCAGCATCCGGATGGCCCGGTTCACCTTTCAGCAGGACATACTGAATTTCGCCGTCTTTGTTCAGATCCCATGCCGGGGTGGCTTTCCAGTGTTTCTCGATCAGTTTGCCCTGGATAACACCGGACTCTTTAGAGTCGGTACCCACGTAGTAGGCTTTGTCATAGCTGGCCAGCACTTTGGCGTTCGGTTCTTTGTTGAAGAACACCACCGGCACATCATTGGCTTTTGCTTTATCAATGACCACTGCGGCAGCAGCCGGGTCTACCAGGTTGATCGCCAGCGCTTTCACGCCTTTAGCCATCAGCACGTCAATCTGATCGTTCTGTTTTGACTGGTCATTCTGCGAGTCATTCATCAGCAGCTGTACGCCACCAATTTTCTTCGCTTCACTCTCAATGTCCTTACGCACCATGGACATAAAGTTGTCGTCATATTTGTAAATGGTGACGCCAATGCGTGCATCTGCGGCGTGAGCAGTCGCACCAAACATCATGCTGGCAACCAGTGCTGTGAGCGTGAAAACCTTCTTATTCATGGTATCTCCGGTTTTTTTATGCAGGGTATTTCATCGCGCCATGCTGCTCTGTGGCAGACAGCGCAGTCGGTTGAAACTCTCTGGTGGGGCGGATGCATCAAGCTCAAAGCCAAACCACCACCGTTTTCCTGACTTCCCTGTGCGTAACCGCTTCCTGAAGAATGTTGTGAACCATTTCAATCGGCTGCTGAAACCATGCCGGGGAAGGAAAACCCGGCGTTACATAATGTTTCAGTCCGGTAAGACGCTGCCATCATAGTGATCGGCATGTTAATTAACTGTGAATACAATCACAGATTGAAAACGGTTACACAGCCCCATCGCCTGAATTAGTGACAGACTCCACATTTTGCCGCTGGGCCACCGAATGGCGGCGTACCAGCGTCGGCATAAAGCAATGGGTCGCATGCGGATCCAGTTCCCCGGCGGCACCTTTCAGCGCCAGCTCGGTGGCCAGTTTCGCCATAGAAACAATGGGATAACGCACAGTCGTTAACTGTGGATCGGTATAACGTGAGATGGGAATGTCATCAAAGCCGATGACGGAGAAATGCTGTGGCACCTGAATGCCATTGTCTTTCAACGCAGTGAGCGCGCCTGCGGCCATGCCATCGTTGTAGGAAAATACGGCGGTTAAATGTTGGTTACGTCCCAGTAACTCTACCATGGCCGCCTCACCGCCCTGCATATCCGGCTCGGCCTGGGCGACCCAGCTTTCCGGTGGACGGATCCCCTGCTCTGCCAGGGCCTGCAGCCAGCCTTCACGTCGCTGGGACACATCTTCAATCGGGTGACTGGAGCTGAGAAAACCAATGCGTTGATGCCCCTGTTGTAACAGCATGCGCGTAGCAACCAGCGCACCGGTCACGTTATCGAGACAGACGCAACGGTGTTCAAAACCCGGAATAGTACGATTTATCAGTACCATACCAGGAACCTGTTCGAGGAAATGCGCCAGTTCGGCGTCTGAAAGCGTTTTCGCGTGCACCACCAGCGCGTTGCAACGCTGGCGGATCAGCACCTCAATGGCATGACGTTCTTTCTCTTCCAGATGCCAGGAGTTGCTGATCAACACATGTTTTTGCATGCGCTGAGCAACGGTATCTACCGATTTCACCAGCGCACCAAAAAAGGGGTCGGAGACATCCATGACGACAACGCCAATGGTGTCGCTGACCTGAGTTGCCAGCGCCTGAGCATTGGCATTAGGCCGGTAACCCAGCGTATCCACCGCATGGAGTACGGCTTCGCGGGTATCCGCGGTAACGGCACTGCTGTTATTGAGCACACGCGAGACGGTGGCTACCGACACGCCGGCCTGACGGGCGACATCACGAATCGTTATCATGCAGCTGTTCCACAGAGGAGAAAATGCGCCTGGTGCGCGTAACGGCGCTATTCTGTCAGGGCCTCTGGGGATGCAGCGTGAATTACGTCACACGAATGAAAACGGTTACATACAATTCTGCAACCTTTGTGATGGCCGTCATTATCTTACTGGATCGCGTTACGCGATTTACCCGCCGCTAATGCCGTCAGTTTGCGCCATAACCACTCCATGGGTCCCTGGCGGAACCGGCGCAGCCACAGCACGGAAAACAGGATGTTAACCAGCCACACAGGGGGAACAAAGGCCAGCAATTGCAGGCGGTCATACTTCATAAACAGACCAAAACGATAAAACAGCGTGGTACAGATCAGCGTTTGCAGCAGGTAGTTACTCAACGCCATCCGCCCGACGCACTGAATGGCGAAACTGATACGCGTTGCGGCAATCTGTGGCCAAAAGCCAAGGCACAGCGCGGCATAACCGAGGCTGAGAAACGGGCTGGCGACATCACGCGGTACCTGCAAATAAAATCCGCTCCAGATGAAATCCCAGCCAAGATGCCACTGCCCGATGATACCAGGAATGGCGATCAGCCAGCCTACGCTCAGCAATATCACAGCTGCGCGACGATAATGCTGCACGCTGAATTGCCCACTCAACCAGCCGGTACGCATCAACGCAGCACCAATCAGCATCAGGCCTGCCAACTGCCAGCCATATTGCGAGGCCAGCGCCATCAGGCTGGAAGAAAGATGATCAAGGCGGTTCTGCACCGCTTCCCAGCCCCCCAACAGCTTCCAATAGCGTTCATACTGGAGATCGGCCACACCCGGCAACCAGGAACGGCTGGGTTGCGGCGAGGAAATCACACCAAACACCAGCAGCACGCCGCACCCCACCAGATACAATAGCGCGCCGGTTTGTAATAATGCGCGGTTCGAGGGCACTTCACGTAACATCCGCCAGATAACCAGCCCAATCAGGCCGTAATCCAGCAGGATATCCCCTTCCCAGAAAAACAGCGCATGGATCAAACCCAGCAGCACCAGCAACGACAGGCGCGCCGAAATCCAGCGGCTGCCGCGCGGAATCTGCATATGCAGCCCGGCACCAAACAGTAACGCAAACAGCGTGAGGAATTTGAGTTGCGCCAGACCGTCCATCACCGCCCAGGTCCAGGCGTCAGACAGCGAAATCTCGCCCTGCCATGCCGGATTGAGATACGCCGCCGATGGCAAGCCGAAGCCAACAATGTTTAACAGCAGAATGCCGAGAATGGCGCAACCACGAATGAAATCCAGCGCGAGATAGCGTTGCATCGGGTGTCCTGAGGGAAAAATGAAAACGGGCGGCAAACGCCGCCCAAACAGTCTTAGTTATGACGTACCGCGCGCAGAAACTCCTGACGGGTATTCTGGCTGGATTTAAACAGGCCACCTAATGAAGTGGTCGTGGTGGCGCTGGTGGCATCTTTCACACCGCGTGCTTTGACACAGTAATGCACCGCATCAATCGACACTGCCACATTGTTGGTGCCAAGCAGCGTCTGCAACGCAATCAGCACCTGCTGGGTCAGACGCTCCTGCACCTGCGGACGCTGGGCAAAGAACTGCACGATGCGGTTGATTTTCGACAAGCCAATCACTTTATCTTTCGGGATGTAAGCCACGGTAGCTTTACCATCGATGATCACGAAGTGATGTTCGCAGGTGCTGGTCAGGGTGATATCACGCACCGTCACCATTTCATCAACCTTCATCTTGTTTTCGATAACGGTGATTTTGGGGAAGTTGGCGTAGTCGAGACCTGAAAAAATTTCATCCACATACATCTTAGCGATGCGATGAGGGGTCTCCATCAGGCTGTCATCTTCCAGGTCAAGATTCAGCAACTGCATGATTTCGGTCATGTGACCGGCGATCTGACGCTTGCGGGTTTCATCGTCCATTTCACGCACCGGGGCGCGTAACGGCGTTTCCAGGCCACGCGCCAGCAGCGCTTCATGAACCAGGGCGGCTTCCTGACTTAAGGTGCTCATCGTAATCTTCTCCGGCAGGTGATGCGCCCGCAGGTCGATGCCTGCGGGGGAATTTCTGAGCGCGTATTGTGAAACACTCCGCGCCCTTAATCCAGCAATCAATCTGATTGGAGATGAAAGCTTTTCATGGAGCGCTACGACGCAACACCAGCGCGCCCGCCAGCAGTAAACCGGCTCCGGCAACCCATAAGGCCGGTTCCAGCTGATGCCACAGCAGAGAAGAGACCCACGACAGCAATGGCCCGCCGAGTTGTCCAACGGCATAGCCCGTGGTCAGCAGCCCGGCCAGATAACGCGTATGCTGCGGAGCCAGCTCACGGCCATATTGCAATGTCAGTTGTACCACGCACAGGAAACCACCACCGATCAGCGCAGCCCCGATCATCAAACCATT
Source organism: Pantoea sp. App145 (assembly GCF_047947045.1). Classification (NCBI taxonomy): domain Bacteria; kingdom Pseudomonadati; phylum Pseudomonadota; class Gammaproteobacteria; order Enterobacterales; family Erwiniaceae; genus Pantoea; species Pantoea sp. App145. Next base: position 2,318 of record NZ_CP133290.1, on the reverse strand, counting down.
CAGCCCCGGCAGCACGCTTGCGGCGATCACGCCCAGCGCCTGCGCCCACAACACCAGCGCCAGCCGGACATGACTGCTGCCCCAGTGGCGGGTCATGATGCCAAGGAGGATGCCGATGACCGCCGCACCGCCAAACACCGGCCAGACAAACTGGGCGAAGGCGCTATGCGGGAAACGGGCTGCCGCCATTTGCGACAGGAAGGTTGCGGGCAGAATGTAACCAAAGCCAGCCAGGCTGTAACTCAGTACCAATCGCTTCAGGTTACCATTCAACACCAGCGGCGCAGGGGCCTGATCGGGCCGATGCAGCTGGCCCTGGCGCGGCAGAAAACGGGCGATGGCCGCAATCAGCAGCAACGCCAGTAAACCATACGCGCCCCACGCCAGCGCGGCACTGGCACCGGTGGCATGCAACAACACCGCCAGCATCCCGCTGAGGAAGATCCCGGTGCCCGGTCCGGCAAACACCGCCGCTGACAATCCCGGGCGTCCATGATGCAGTAGTTGTTCATTACTCCATGCCGCCACCAGTACCATCGCCCAGCCGCTGGCACAACCGATAAGAAAACGAATCAGACCATGCAACCATGGGCCGGATACGCAGGCAGAGAGCAACGTCAGCACCACCGCGCCCCATACTCCCAGCTGCAAGCGCCATTCGACGCGTGTGCGTGCCCGCATGGCATCAAAGGAGCCGCACAAATACCCCAGATAATTCAGTGCCGCCACCAGGCTGGCACTGGTCAGCGTCAACTGATGGTCCTGAATCATTAATGGGACCTGCGGCGTAAAAGCAAACCGCCCAATCCCCATCGCAACCACTAAACTTAAGAATGCACTGAGCGCGACGCGAAACGCCATAACTAACCCCTGATATTGTTTTATCACTTGCTTCAAGCATGCGCGATGTTTAAACTCACGGAAAGTGAATAATACTAACGAAGTTGTTTACGAGAAGAGAATATGGATCTGGTCCAACTACGCATGTTCTGTTCTGTGGCTGAAACCGGTTCTCTGGTTCGGGCAGCGGAACAGCTGCATCGGGTTCCCTCGAACCTCACCACCCGTCTGCGCCAGCTGGAAGAAGAGTTGGGCGTGGATCTGTTTATCCGCGAAAAGCAGCGCATCCGCCTGTCACCGATGGGTCATAACTTTCTCAACTACGCCCAGCGCATTCTGGCGTTGAGCGATGAAGCGCTGAGTATGGCACGCGCCGGTGAACCCGGTGGCAACTTTGCGCTCGGTTCAATGGAAAGCACCGCAGCAACGCGCCTGCCGGGCTTGCTGGCGGCATATCACCAGCGTTTTCCCTCGGTAGCGCTGTCGCTGATCACCGGCACTTCGGGCGAGATCATCGATAAAGTGCGCGAAGGTACGCTGGCGGCCGCGCTGGTTGATGGCCCGGTGACCCATGATGATCTCAACGGCTGTATCGCTTTTCGCGAAGAGATGGTGTTAATCACCAGCCTTGAACATAAGCCGATCATCAATGCGCGTGATACTCAGGGCGATACGTTGTTCGCCTTTCGTAACAGCTGCTCGTATCGCGTCAAACTGGAGTCCTGGTATCGCGACAGCCAGACCGCGCCGGATAACGTGATGGAAATCCAGTCTTATCACGCCATGATGGCCTGCGTTGCAGGCGGTGCGGGTGTGGCGATGATCCCGGCATCGGTGCTGAACCAAATGCCCGGCAAAGTTCGGGTACAGGAACATGCGCTACCCCCGGCGTATCGCGACACCGCGACCTGGCTGATGTGGCGTCGGGATGCGTTCACCCCCAATGTCGAAGCATTGAAGTATTTGATTATTGAATTATTTGATGACCGGCCGCTCAACGATGAGCTGATGCATCCGCTGCATGCGACCGAGTAATTTTAACCGTTATCACGACCAACGGGCCGCCTGGCCCGCATCTACAGGAAGAGGAATTGCATGAACATGATTAAAACCCGTGCCGCCGTTGCCTGGGCAGCTGGCGAACCACTGAAAATCGAAGAAGTGGATCTGATGCCACCACAGAAAGGCGAAGTGCTGGTACGCATCGTGGCGACCGGTGTATGCCATACCGATGCGTATACCCTGTCAGGTGCAGATCCGGAAGGCGTGTTCCCGGCGATTCTTGGTCATGAAGGCGGCGGCATCGTGGAAGCGGTGGGTGAAGGCGTAACCAGCGTGGAAGTCGGTGACCACGTGATCCCGTTATATACCCCGGAATGCGGCAAATGTAAGTTCTGTCTGTCAGGTAAAACCAACTTGTGTCAGGCGATCCGCGCCACGCAGGGCAAAGGGTTGATGCCGGATGGCACCACGCGTTT